>NZ_CP011052.1:0-4649248 GCF_000734975.2 Halomonas sp. KO116 | reverse complement strand
ATGAAATTTTCGATTTCCCGAGAGGCGCTGTTACGTCCGCTGACTCTGGTCGCAGGTGTTGTCGAGCGCCGCCAAACGCTACCAGTACTTTCAAATGTACTGATCCAGGTAGAGGGCGACCAAGTGTCGCTTACCGGTACTGATTTAGAGGTTGAGCTTGTTGGGCGCACGGTGGCCAGCCAGGTTGACCAGGCGGGTGCAGCAACGGTGCCTGCTCGCAAGCTGATGGATATTTGTAAATCACTGCCTGATCAGTCCGATATTCAGCTAGCCGTTGAAGAGGGCCGTGCGGTCTTACGCAGTGGCCGTTCACGTTTTACCCTGTCGACGCTTCCGGTAGCCGAGTTCCCCAATATAGAAGATGCGGACGGCAGTCAGGAAATCAGCGTACCTCGCGGCACCTTAAAGCACCTGATTGAAGCCACCTCATTTGCGATGGCGCAGCAAGATGTCCGTTATTACCTCAACGGTATGTTGCTGGAAATCCAAAGCAACCTGCTGCGTACGGTCGCGACTGACGGTCATCGTTTGGCGATGTGCTCACGCCCCATTGAAGTGTCTGTTAGTCAGTCACAAAAGCTGATTGTACCTCGCAAGGGTATCCTTGAGCTGTCGCGTTTGCTGGATGACAGCGATGAACCTGTCAGCCTGACGCTGGGCTCCAGTCATGTACGTGCTCACACGGGCGATTTCACCTTCACCTCTAAGCTCATCGACGGTAAATTCCCTGACTATGAACGCGTAGTGCCGCGCAACGGCGATAAAGTGCTGATTGCCGAACGCGCTGCGCTGCGCCAAGTGCTTTCGCGTACCGCTATTCTCTCTAATGAGAAATACCGTGGTGTACGGCTATACTTTGAGGAAAACAACCTTAAAGTAATGGCCAACAATCCGGAACAGGAGGAAGCCGAGGAAAATATCGCTGTTGAGTATAACGGCGGCGCGATGGAGGTCGGTTTTAACGTTGGCTATCTAGTCGATGTACTGACGGTGCTGAACGAAGAACGCGTGCAGATTACCCTGGCCGACCCTAACAGTAGTGCACTGCTTGAAGTGCCCGGCGGTGGTGATGCACTTTATGTGGTTATGCCAATGCGCCTGTAAAGGGGGTTTGGATCATAGCATTGCACATGCAAGCTACATTAGCGGTGCTTCTGGTAGCAGAAGCACCGCTTTCTCATTGGATGCAATACTCTTTATTTGCGGACTATTTTAAGTGGTGATAATAGGATGAGCCTGACACTGCTTAATTTCCACGGTTTGCGTAACCTCCAGCCAGTCGAAATGACGCCCTCATCACGTATTAACGTTATTAGTGGCGCCAATGGCAGTGGTAAAACCAGCCTTCTCGAAGGCGTGCATATTCTGGGTATGGGACGCTCGTTCCGTACACGCCAGTTGAAGCACACCATTCAAGCCGATAAACCCCATATGACGCTGTACGGACGGTTAAGCGGTGAGCCTGAGGTTACCCTTGGTGTACGCCGTTTGCGTGCCCAGAGAGAGCTAGAGCTTCGTCTAAAGGGAGATAAAAACGCCCGCTTGGCGGAGCTTGTCGAAGCGATGCCGTTGCAGTTAATCAACCCTGACGCTTTTCGACTGCTTGAAGGTTCTCCTGCTGGTCGCCGAGAGTTTCTCGACTGGGGAGTGTTTCACGTGAAACATGACTTTTTGGGAATCTGGAAGCGTACCCGGCGTGCGTTGAAACATCGGAATGCACTGCTCAGGCGTGGTAGAATACACCCTCAGGAAATAGTGGTGTGGGAGCAGGAACTCGCCATTTGGGGCGAACAGATGGATGCGTTGCGCCGTGCATGGTTTAGTGACTTTTTGCCAGTCTTTGAAGAGACGCTTAAGGTGCTACTTCCATTGCCTGGATTGTCGATTCATTACGCGAGGGGCTGGGATAAAGAGCGCTCTCTTTCGGCAGCGCTACACGATAGCCGACCCACTGATCAACAAATGGGCTTCACGCAGCAAGGCCCGCAGCGCGCAGATTTGCGTATCCGAGTAAACAAGCAGCCTGCTATCGAAGTGCTTTCCAGAGGCCAGCAAAAGTTAGTGGTGAGCGCCTTGAAACTCGCCCAAGGGCGGTTTCTGGAAAGAACAGCACAGCGGCACTGTATTTATCTCATCGACGATTTGCCAGCAGAACTTGATGAGCAAAATCGGCATCAGTTTTGTGGGTTACTTGAAGACATGCAGTGCCAAGCATTTATTACCAGCGTCGAACCTTCTGCGTTAAGTAGTACCTGGCGGCCTGATACTTTGGTGAAGATGTTTCACGTGAAACATACTGAACAAGGGCTGAGCCAGTTAGTGCTGGCTAGCTAGCGCGAAGAGTAGACGATACGGAATGAGACAGACTTCACGACGGAGTGGTCAATGAGCGAGCAGGCTTACGATTCATCAAGCATTAAGGTGCTCAAGGGGCTGGACGCAGTGCGTAAGCGTCCAGGAATGTATATTGGTGACACCGACGACGGTACCGGTCTGCACCACATGGTCTTCGAGTTGGTGGATAACTCCATCGATGAGGCCTTGGCTGGGCATTGCAGCGAAATTCGCGTTGTCATTCACCCGGATGAGTCAGTCACCGTTAGTGATAACGGCCGCGGCGTACCCACTGAACTTCACGAAGGCGAGGGGGTGTCCGCTGCTGAAGTTATCATGACGGTGCTGCACGCAGGCGGCAAATTCGACGATAACTCCTATAAAGTTTCTGGTGGGTTACACGGCGTTGGCGTTTCTGTTGTAAACGCACTGTCTGCCGAGCTGCGCTTGACCATTTGGCGCCAGGGCGAAGTGTTTGAACAGATGTACCATCACGGTGTGCCTCAAGCACCGTTGGGCGTTGTGGGCAAAACCGAAAAAAGCGGTACCCGCGTCCATTTTCGCCCTTCCCCTGAAACCTTTGGCAATATCGAGTTCCATTTCGATATTCTTGCCAAGCGGTTGCGTGAACTCTCTTTCTTGAATTCCGGTGTTGCGATCCGATTGTTCGATGAGCGCAGCGGTAAAGAAGAGCTATTCCATTACGAAGGCGGCTTAAAAGCCTTTGTTGATCACCTGAATACCAATAAAAGTGTCATTAACCCGGTATTCCACTTTAACGCTATTCGTGAAGATGGCGTTGAAGTTGAGGTGGCCATGCAGTGGAGCGAAGCCTTCACTGAAAATATTTTTTGCTACACCAATAATATTCCTCAGCGAGACGGTGGCGCGCACTTGGCAGGCTTCCGAGCGGGGCTTACCCGTACGCTCAATAACTATATTGAAGCTGAAAACCTGCTCAAAAAGGCCAAGGTCAATACCACCGGTGACGACGCCCGTGAAGGCTTGACTGCGATTATTTCGGTCAAAGTGCCGGATCCTAAATTTTCGTCGCAAACGAAAGATAAACTAGTCTCCAGCGAAGTTAAGACTGCCGTTGAGCAGGAGATGAGCCGCCTGTTTTCTGAGTATCTGGTTGAAAAACCTAACGAAGCTAAAGCGATCGTTAATAAGATGCTGGATGCGGCGCGGGCGCGTGAAGCCGCCCGCAAGGCGCGTGATATGACCCGCCGTAAAGGCGCGCTGGATATTGCCGGCCTGCCCGGTAAGCTGGCGGATTGCCAGGAAAAAGATCCAAGCCAGTCTGAACTCTACCTGGTGGAGGGTGACTCGGCAGGGGGTAGTGCCAAGCAGGGCCGTGACCGGCGTACCCAGGCTATTTTGCCGCTCAAGGGTAAAATCCTGAACGTCGAAAAAGCACGTTTTGATAAAATGCTTTCTTCAGCTGAAGTAGGCACGTTGATTACTGCACTTGGTTGCGGCATCGGCCGCGAAGAGTTCAACCCTGATAAGCTGCGCTACCACTCCGTCATTATCATGACCGATGCGGACGTGGATGGCTCACATATTCGTACGCTATTGCTGACGTTCTTTTTCCGTCAGATGCCGGAACTGATCGAGCGTGGCCATATCTTCATTGCCCAGCCGCCGTTGTATAAAATCAAGCGCGGTAAGCAAGAGCTCTATCTGAAAGATGAGCAGGCGATGGTGGATTATTTAACCACCACGGCCCTGGACGGCGCTGGATTACACGTTAATGCCAATGCACCAGGCATCTCGGGTTCTCAGTTAGAAACGCTGGTAAACCAGTACCGTAACGTCATGAAACGGATTGATCGCTTGTCACGGGTTTACCCCAATGAAGTGCTCAAGCAGATCATTCATACGTCCGCGCTTAAAGGTGAAGAAAGCCTGAAAGATCGCGTAACCATGCAGAACTGGATTGATGAAATTCAGAAGACCATGGATGACATGGTTGCCTATGAAGGTGGTCCGCGTTATCACTTCCACCTTCAAGAAGATTCTGAACGTGGACTTTTCCTACCTACCGTCTCGCTGGTGGCTCATGGTGTAACCACAGAGTACACGTGGGGACTCGACTTCTTTGAAAGCGCTGATTATCGGGGCATCGCTGAGTTGGGCGAAACGCTGGATGGCTTCCTTGAAGAGGGCGCGTTTATTGCCCGAGGGGAACGTCAAAAGCCTGTATCTCACTTCTCCGAAGTGCTGGCATGGCTGATGCAAGAGGGCCAGCGTGGTCTATCGGTGCAGCGTTATAAAGGTCTGGGTGAAATGAATCCAGATCAGCTTTGGGATACCACCATGGATCCCGATAGCCGCCGAATGCTGCGGGTGACGATCGAAGATGCGGTGGGTGCTGACATGATGTTCAACACGCTGATGGGTGATGACGTTGAACCACGTCGCGACTTCATCGAAACCAATGCGCTAGTGGCTAACCTAGACGTATAAGAGACGTTTGCTACTATCGTCATTGTTTCACGTGAAACATAGTGACGATCATTAACGAAAAGCGCCGTAGTCTCCTAGCGGCGCTTTTTTGATTACAGATCGGTATCTACTGCTTCGTAGTGATCAGCCAGTCCACAAAGTGAGCTAAATCATCGAAAGCATGTGCTTTTTCAAGCCCAATACCCTTGGCTTCAGTTTTTGCTCCTTTTCCGGTTCTAACCAGTACAGTACGACAGCCGACTGCTTCGCCTGCTTGTAAATCTCGCAGACTGTCTCCTACCATCCAGCTCCCTGCCAAGCTTGCCAGCCCCAACTGCTGCTGAATCTGATGCAGCATTCCAGGCAATGGTTTACGGCATTGACACTTGTCGTTAGGCCCATGGGGGCAGTAGGCGATGTGAGCGATGCTTCCGCCTTCCTTTTCCACCAACGCTAACAAGCGATCATGCATGCTCTGGAGCGTTGCTTCATCATAATAGCCACGGGCAATGCCTGACTGATTGGTCGCCACCACTACTGTAAATCCCGCATGACTGAGGCGAGCAATGGCGGCAATTGAAGAGGGGTAGGGCACCCATTCATCAAGGGATTTTATGTAGGCATCAGAATCAAGATTAATGACGCCGTCACGATCCAGAATGACAAGTTTTCCGGCACTTAGCATAGAAATCCTATTGGTACGGTTCGGCGATACTTGATGTCCGCGATTTTTATCGACTATCTTACTCGGACTCGCAGCAGTGTTTCACGTGAAACATATATTCCCAGTTAACAAAAAAGCCCAACCGTTTAGACGGCTGGGCTTGTAGCGACCAATCAAGCGATGACTACTGGGGAAGAAGTGAGATATCGGCCACTTCTAGGAAGAGCGCTTGAAGGCTAGCGAGTAGAGCCAAGCGGTTGCGCTGAATAGCGGGGTCATCCGCCATCACCATTACCTGGTCAAAGAAAGCATCCACCGGTTCCCGCAGGGTAGCAAGAGTGTCCAATGCTTGCTGATAGTTGCCTACAGCAAACAGTGGGGCCACTTGTGTCTGGCTTCCGCTCACCGCATCGAACAACGCTCGTTCGGCATCTTCCTGCAATAAGTTTTGATCAACCTGGGTACTACCATTGTGCTCTTGCTTAGCCAGGATGTTAGAAACACGCTTGTTAGCGGCTGCCAACGCGGCTGCTTCATCACGCTGGGCAAAAGCTTTCACGGCCCGCAGGCGGCGAGCGAAGTCGAGAGGATTGGTCACCGGGCGAGCGCGTACCGCAAGGTACATTTCAGCACTGATACCTTCTTCCTGGCCCCAGGCGCGGAAGCGATCCAGCATATAGGTCAGCACGTCCTCAACCAGGCCATCGGCCTTGGGTAGGCTCTGGTGCTGCTCAGCGGCAACGGTGAGTAGCTCGCGCAGATCAAGATCCAGCTCGCCTTTGATCATAATGTTGAGCACGCCAATCGAGGCACGGCGTAACGCAAAGGGATCCTTCGCGCCGGTAGGGCGTTGGCCAATACCGAAGATACCCACCAGGGTATCCAGCCGATCAGCCAGGGCTAACGCCTTACCGGTCGAACTCTGGGGAATGACATCAGTGGCGAATCGCGGTAGGTACTGCTCTTCAAGCGCTTGGGAAACCTCCGCGGGCTCACCATCCTGCTCGGCGTAGTAACGCCCCATGATGCCCTGTAGCTCGGGGAATTCGAGCACCATTTCGGTCACAAGGTCACATTTGGCAAGCGCCACGGCGCGCTGGGCCTGGGCCACATCGCCGTTGATCTGCTCGGCAATAAAGGTCGCGATAGCGGTGCTGCGACGGGCTTTGTCCGCTAAGGTGCCCAGCTGCTGCTGGAAGACAACGCTTTCCAGCTGGGGAATGCGCGAGGCCAGTGTGCGCTTGCGGTCGGTTTCGTAGAAAAACGCTGCGTCGGCTAGGCGCGGGCGAATGACTTTCTCGTTACCGGCAATGACCTGATCGGGGTCGGCGCTATCGATATTAGCGATGGTGATAAACAGCGGTTTCAGCTTGCCAGCGTCATCCAGCAGGTGAAAATATTTCTGGTTGGCCTTCATCGAAGAGATCAGGCACTCAGCGGGCACTTCCAGGAAACGCTCATCAAAACTACCGGTAAGCGCTACCGGCCATTCAACCAGTCCGCTCACTTCGACCAGAAGGTCTTCATCAATAACGGCGGTGGCTTCTTGGACTTCGGCTTCTGCCAGCACCTGCTCGCGGATACGTTCTCGGCGCTGCTCGCGATCGACCAGCACGTAAGCATTTTCCAGCGCAGCCACATACTCATCGGCATGGGTCAACTGAATGGCATCAGGGGCGTGGAAGCGATGACCGTAAGTGGTACAGCTTGCCTGTAGGCCTAGCGCCTCAGCAGCCACGACATCGCTACCGTAAAGCGCCACCAGCCAATGAACCGGGCGCGAGAACTCAATCCGTGAAGCGCCCCAGCGCATATTTTTAGGCACAGGGAGGGCACTGATGGCTTTGCGGATAATCTCGGGCAACAGCGCTTGAATAGATTCACCCGGCTGCTGCTCGCGGTAGCCAAGCCAAGTGCCTTTATCGGTTTCCAAATGAATCAGCTCATCGACGCTAACCCCGCAGGAGCGGGCGAAGCCTTCCGCAGCTTTCGTGGCCACGCCATCCTTAAAGGCCGCCGCCAGTGCGGGGCCACGGCGCTCAACGTCGCGGTCAGGCTGTTTATCGGCCAGCTCACGGACTTGAACCGCTAACCGACGAGGGGTCGCAAAGGCCGTCACGCTGGCGAAGGGAACGTCGGCTTCTTGCAGGCCTTTCTCTATTCCTGCGGAAAACGCATCGGAAAGCGCATCCAGGGCCGTGGGTGGTAGCTCTTCTGCACCCAGTTCTAGTAAAAGCGTATTAACAGCCATTAGTCGTCTCCCTGATCGGCGAGTAGTTCGCGGCGAAGTGTTTCTGGCGCCATGGGGAAACCTTCGGCCTTGCGCGACTCAAAGTAGGCGGTGGCCACATCGCGGGCCATGGTACGAACACGCAGAATAAAACGCTGACGTTCGGTGACCGAAATAGCGTGGCGGGCATCCAACAGATTGAACGTGTGCGATGCTTTTAAGACTTGCTCATAGGCGGGCAGCGGTAGGCTGGCAGTGAGCAGTTTGCCACACTCTTTTTCCTGATGGTCAAAGCTAGCAAATAGCTGATCCACATCGGCATGTTCAAAGTTGTAAGTGGACTGCTCGCGTTCGTTTTGCAGATACACATCGCCATAGGTGACCTTGCTGCCGTCTGGGGCAATGGCCCAAATCAGGTCATAGACGCTGTCGACGTCCTGCAGGTACATGGCGATACGCTCAAGCCCATAGGTCAGCTCGCCGGTAACCGGGTAGCACTCAATGCCACCTGCCTGCTGAAAATAGGTAAACTGGGTGACTTCCATGCCGTTTAACCAGATTTCCCAGCCCAGGCCCCAGGCGCCTAGCGTTGGGGATTCCCAGTTATCTTCGACAAAGCGGATGTCATGAATCAGTGGGTCGAGACCGAGCCGCTTGAGTGAGCCCAGATAAAGATCCTGCAGGTTGCTGGGCGATGGCTTCATCACCACCTGAAATTGGTAGTAGTGCTGAAGGCGGTTAGGGTTCTCGCCATAGCGGCCATCAGTAGGGCGCCTTGAAGGCTGCACATAGGCAGCGTTCCAGGTTTCGGGGCCAATCGCCCGCAGGAAGGTGGCGGGGTGGAAGGTGCCCGCGCCAACTTCCATATCAAGTGGCTGAAGGATGACGCAACCCTGTTCTGCCCAGTACTGCTGCAGAGCAAGGATCAAGCCCTGAAAGGTCGACACATCGGGTGTCGATTGGTTTGTCGAGACACTCATCGCGGAAAGCACCGTTGGCCATGAATTCATAAGGCGTCAAGTATACAATCCTAGGCAGATGGGTTATAGGCACGTATGCCAACAAGCCGCTTTAAGTAAGGAGAACAGCATGATTGTGGTAACAGGCGGTGCCGGTTTTATCGGGGCCAACATAGTGAAAGCACTGAATGCCCGTGACCGAAACGATGTAATGGTGGTCGATGATCTGCGCGATGGCACTAAATTCGTCAACCTGGCCGACTGCACGCTGGCGGATTATCTGGATAAAGATGACTTCCTTGCCAGGGTAAAAGCTGCCCTGAAAGGGGAAAGCGTCGACTTGCCTACCATTGACGCCATTTTCCACGAAGGCGCCTGCTCGGATACCACCGAGTGGGATGGCCATTACATGATGGAAAATAACTTCGAGTACTCCAAAGTGCTGCTTAACTACTGCGAGCAGCAGGGTATTCCCTTCCTGTACGCGTCATCGGCGGCGACCTATGGCGGCAGCGAGGTTTTCAAAGAGGTACCGGAGTGCGAAAAGCCACTCAATGTTTACGGCTATTCCAAACTGCTGTTCGATCAGCACGTGCGTGTGCGGTGGAGCGAATTGACCACACAAGTGGTGGGCTTTCGTTACTTCAATGTCTACGGCCCCCGGGAACAGCACAAAGGCAAAATGGCCAGCGTGGCGTATCACAATCATCTGCAAATTCGTAACGGCGAAACCCTGAAGCTGTTCGGCGCCTATGGCGGTTATGAGGCGGGTATGCAGAGCCGCGACTTCGTTTATGTCGGTGATGTGGTCGATGTGAATCTCTGGTTTCTGGATCATCCTAACCAGTCGGGCATTTTCAATCTTGGTACTGGGCGTGCAGAGCCTTTCAAAGCGATTGGTGAAGCCGTTATCGACTTCTATGGTAAAGGCGAGATCGATTACATTGCCTTCCCTGAAGAGTTGAAAGGGCGCTATCAGAGCTATACCCGGGCTGACATTAACCAGCTACGTGCCAGTGGCTGCGATGTGGAGTTTAAAACCGTTGCTCAAGGGGTTAAGGCCTACTTGGGGTGGCTAAATGGCTAACTCAGCTCAGCGCTTGCTGGTGATTGGCCCTTCGTGGGTCGGTGATATGGTCATGGCACAAAGCCTGTTTATGACTTTAAAAGCCCGCCAGCCAGGCGCGACGATAGGGGTGGTCGCGCCCGCGTGGTCGCAGCCTATTCTGGAACGCATGCCCGAGGTGGATGAGGTGTTGCCGCTGGCGGTTGGTCATGGTGAATTTGGTTTGGCCAGCCGCCGCGAACTCGCCAGCCGCCTACGGGGGCGATTCGATCGCGCGATTGTATTGCCGCGTTCTTGGAAGGCCGCGCTGGTGCCCTTTATGGCACGCATTCCCGAGCGTGTCGGGTTTATGGGCGAGCATCGCTACGGTCTTCTCAAGGAGCGCCGTAAGCTCGATAAGCAGGTGCTGGATCAAACCGTAAAGCGCTTTGTTTCGCTGGGGTTGCCCCTTGAAGAAGCGAACAGCGGCGACTTTGTATTGCCCAAGCCGCGGCTGCAGATTGATCGCGATAATCTGGTTAATTTACGCCTGACGCATTCACTTTCATCACGCACGGCGATTGGCATGATGCCGGGCGCTGAATACGGCCCCGCCAAGCAGTGGCCGATCAGTTACTTTCATACGTTAGCAAAACGCTTGGTAAACGAAGGTTTTGAAGTGCGGGTGTTGGGCGGCGCCAAGGATCACCCAGCAGGAGAGGAAATAACGCAGGGGCTTGCCCATGCCCATAATCTGTGCGGCAAAACACAGTTGGCCGATGCCGTTGACTTGCTGGCTGACTGCCGGCAAGTGGTCACCAATGACTCGGGCTTGATGCATGTGGCCGCAGCGGTAGGCGTTCGCATCCATGCGCTATATGGCTCTTCATCGCCCGCCTACACGCCGCCGTTGACCGATAATGCGGTGATTCACTATCTGGCGCTCTCTTGCTCTCCCTGCTTTCAGCGCACGTGTCCATTGGGACATACCAACTGTCTTAACCAACTGAGTGTTGATCAGGTCTATGAACAGATTAACGCGGCTCATCAACGGGAGAAGCGTGATAGCTAATGGATAAGCTCCACTTCATCGGCTCGGTCAGCGGGTGTCTCTACGGTTTGCTCTTGAGAAGAGGGCGTGTCGGGCTCACGGCGCTGGGGTGAGATACCTTCCCAGAGACGGTGCTGCAGCGCTGTCTCTTCCTGTAAGCGCTCATTGAGTACTTCGATACCGTGTGCTTCCACCAGCGTACGCTGATCACTAAATAATGACGTGCCCAGCCCCGCACGCTGGCCTTCCAAGCGAAAGCCCAGCGCATCTAACAACGTAGGGAAAACATCCAGCATGGTGGCATCACGGCGAATACGCTGTGGCTGAATATCATCGCCCAGCATGATAAGCGTGTTGTCTCGGTCTAATGCCGTCAATTGATCCCACACCGACACCCGCATGGTGAGGTGGTCGCTGAGAACCACAACCAACGTGTTGTCGAGAAGCCCCTCTGACTCCAAACGCTCAATTAAATCTCGGGCCAGCCACGTTGAGCACTCTACGGAGTAAAGAATATCCTGCCCGTCAAATTCGCCCTGTTGTTCTACACAGGATTGAGAGGGGTAACCATTGGGCGCATGGCCTGCTAAATTAAGAGATACCACGCCCCATGGGCCGTTATTCTCTTTGTTCAGTCGCCGTATTTCGTCGGCGGTAATGTCATAAAGAGTGTCGTCATAAAGCCCCCAACTGTTTACATATTCTGGATCTGTCAGCTGTGGCTCTAACTCTTCACGCCCTTTTACGGTGTTGAATTGATGGCCGCGGTAGAACAGCCCTTTACCTGCAAACTGAGTGCTGGCACCGCCCAAGTAGCTGAGCTGGTAGCCCTGCGCAGCGAGTATATCGCCAAGGCAATCAACGCCGGGAACGACCTTCGAGAGAGGGTCAAACTGGCTGTCGTGAAGGAGGCCGGCTGGCATTAAAGGTACGCCACATTGGCTGGCAATCATCCCCGCCATTGTCCAACCGGTGTTATCCATTTGGCGGACACCTTCAAAGACCGCGCCTCGCTCACCCAGTGCGTTGAGATTGGCATAGGCATCCTCGAATATATCGTTAGCATAGGTACGCTCGATGCTTTCTAGATACAAGAGAAGTAAGTTCGGGGCGTCTCTAAGCGCTTCAGCGGGGGGGGGCTTATAGCGGCGATCCAGCCAGGCACCATCGTCGGTAACAATAGCTGCGCTGCGTTGGCCCAGGCCAAAAAGCAGCGGGTTGCTTGCCAATAACAAAATAGCGAAAAAGCGCTCGGCTAACCGCCAGCGCTGGTCATGACGCGATAACCACGTGACGGATGCCAGCACGCCAATCATGATCAGCGTATAAAGCACTGCGGTAAGCATTTTACCGGCGCCGCCGTGCTCGGCCATGCCAGCCTGGAGATGAAAAAACACCGCACCCAGATCGACAATGCCGAAGCTATCTGCCAAGTAGACGTAAACGCCCCACAGGCTTAGCGGCAACAGCGACCAGGGCCACATTTTTCGATAACGGGCATTGGCAGGCTGGCCCCAGCGCAGCTTTAAGCCCACTCCAATCCATACGGCCGCCACAAAAAATAGCGTCCACCAAGGCAGGCGGGTTAGTACCGTGACGGTATAGCCCAGACAAAGGCCGATAGTGATGATTGCTATTTTTCGAATAGCACGAGGATCCATATGTAACCTACTTTTTCAGGCAAATTCATTTCATTGGTTAGCTTTGAGACCATCACAGTTTGAGGTATCACTCAGAGGCATGGCTGCGGCAAAATTATAATCACCAGCATAAACTTTTTGTGCACAGTAGGTGAATTTATCTTTTATTAATCTCCATTTACGTTTAGCGTAAAGGTTTGCTAATATACTGCTGTTGAGCAGTAAGAATGTTTTAAAATTTGTTTTTTTGGGTGAGAACCCGTCAACCATAATAATTCTATATTCATCATAAGCGCCGTCTAGAATGAAATTATCAATATTAAAATCTGATGCAGGAACTCCAAAAGTAGAGAAAATTTGGATCGTTTCTTCCACTAAGTCAATCGCTTTTTTAACGGTGAGCTCTCTTTTAAATAAAAGATTTCTTAACGTTCGCGATTCACCTTTATCATCGCTAATCCTATCTACCAATAAGCCAGGTCCTTTATTCGTATTTATCCAATGATGACAAAGACTTATTGGGCATGCTCCTTTTGCTGATTTAACTTTATCTGATACATGCCATTCTGTTAGGCTTTGCCTATGGCCTTCTTTCCAATGCTTTGGATCCCGAGAAATTTTAATTATTTTTGAGGAATTTTTTGCATGGTAGTAGCAAATACGTTTATTGCCATAAGATAAAATATCAGTATCGTTTAAAATTAGCTTTTCACTGCATTCAATTTTCTTGACTATACTTTTGTACGAAAAAAACATGCATTATCCTTTGCGTGTAATTTGTGTTGCTAGCTTGAGGTCCAAAAAATTAAGTGGCGTAATTGTCTACAGCAAGACAACAAAAGTGTTAGTTAAAACGACAACTATTGAAAGATTGTTGGGTATACTCAAAATATTTCTGCATAACCAATAGGCTAATTAAGCGTTCCCGTTCTGTATTCATGAATTGAGAAAAGTAGCAGTTTGCATTGGCAATAATCCTTTTGGCGGCGTCGGGGTTTTCTTGGTAATAGATGACTTTCTCCTCAAGATCCGAGTAGTCCTCCTTGAGCTCAACATAGTGATAGCCGGGTAACAGAGTGCCCTCCATAAACCATGTTTCAAAGCGCGGCCGTCTCATCAAGCAGAGGGAATTAGAGGCCATTATCCATTTAAGGTTTGTGGCAACATCCTTACCTTCTATACTGAGCACGAATTTATATTTCAGTTGCTCCTGCACCGACATGAACTGTCGATGCCAAGGCTGACCCAGAGCATTTTTGTGAATGTCACCCACGTTGCATAAAGGGTGATCATAAAAGTCCCGCACGAATTGGCGTCGATGCTCTTGGTGGCAAGCCCCCCGCCACACGACAAAATCAAGCTTATCATCATAGGGGATAGGGTCTTTGACCGTATAGTAGTGACGTACGCGATTTAGCTTAAGTAATACCGAGTTTTGATTAGGCTGGTTAATAGGGCGACTTTTTACCAAGGTAGCCACGCTTGGTACCGTTGTTACATCGCCGAAGAGATAGCAGAACTTCAGCTCGGGCGAAAAGTAACGTAATACGCTCAGCAGGTCCAAGTAGTAAGTTCCGCTTTTTTCACGCTTAAAATTAGATAAACTTATTACCTGATCAGGTAGTTCAGTGTAGTTATCGAGGCTATTACAGTAATTAACGCGATAAAGTATTTTTTTCTGCTCTTCTTTCGATAAGCGCTTTAGTGAATGTAATAAGCGTTTCCGTTGCCACTGTAATAAAGCAGTGGGGATCAGGCGATGAGCAGTATGTTGAACATAAAAAACCAGCTTGTGAAGGTTCTTATGTGCTTTCGCAACAAGCATAACCATTAACTCACGATTGTTTGATAGAGATGCCAATATGATGCTGTCATTGACTGAGGACTGTATTGATCTAAACGCTCAGTGGCTCCATGAACTAACTGCTGCTGAAGAGCGGCGTCGTCTCTTAATCGCATAATACTGCTGGCTAATGCATTTGCATCATTGTCTGGTATGAGTAACCCCGTCTGCTCATGCTGAACGATATCGGGTATACCGCCAACGTCAGTAGCGATGACAGGAATACCTAACTGCATTACATCCAACAAAACGGAGCCCAAGCCTTCATTGCGTGAAGGAAACGCAAACACATCCAAGCCAGCCAAATAATCGGCAATGTTATTTTTAAATCCCATCCAGGACACGTTGCCAAGCGAAGATGACTCTGCTTTAAGCGTTTCAGCGTCTTCGCCGTCACCTAAAAAAATGAACTGTATATCAGGCGCTTGTCGCTCAAGTTTCTGCGCCGCCTGCAGTAATAACCGCTGACCTTTATGGCGATCAACCACGGCCCCTGCGTGGCCTACCAAAAATTTATTGGCAAAATCCTCGCGAAAAATACGAGTGGCTTCAGGTGAAGACGCTAGCCGAGAGTAAGCACTTGCTATTAAGTTAACATCGCCCCACTGATTTGCTTCCAGAAGACGCTTTATCACGTGAGAAAGAGCAACTCGTGAGGAGGCATGAGAATAACATTGCTGGTTAAACCACTTACGTTTGACAGGCGAATCAACGCGTCGAGTAATTAAATAGGGTGTGCCTGTTAGGCGATAGTGTAAGTAAGCCCAATGAACACCTTTTGCATCATGAGCGTGAACAAGCTGGGTATCACCTAATCGATAGTGCCCAGCCAGCTGATGATTGGCTGAATGAAAACGGAGCCCCTTTACGTCGAGCAGGTGCTGACGCATGGGAGAGTCCTGTCGGCAAACCAGTGTCTGTGTAACGTGACTCGAAGGCTGCGCTGCCAACGTCTCGATTAATATCTCAGTCTGGCGCTCGCCACCGCGAAAGCCTCGTGCCAGATTTACATGAGTAACATGCATAGATCACCAAACCTTATTAAAGTCTTCTGCTTCAAGCACTTTAGGATCACGCTGGTATTCGAGTAGCTTGGCGTACTTCAAGTAGCTATTGAGTCCCGCGCTGATTGCAACGCTCAGGCCATCGACCCCACCCATGAAGCCTCGCTGAAATATATATTTGCGTACAAAGGCATTCAGGCCATGGACAAACGGTGAAAATGCATTGGCGCGCTTCCCTTTCTGGAACATAATCTTCGCGGCACGACCACTGAAATTGCGTCCTGGCTTCGCAAATAACTGCCCCAGGTTTTCGAACGAGTGGTGCACAATATCGGCGTTGATTCTTTTGGGATTTGCGGCTACTACGCTAGCGTGCTGCTTAACGTCCGCAAAGCGTGCATGTTGTCGGTTGTAGAGGCGAATACAGTAATCGGGATACCAGCCACAGACCCTGATCCAGCGCGAACCGATCATGTTGCGCCGACGAAAGGCAAACGCATCATGCTCGGTGGCAGCAAGGTCAAGCTGACGAATGGCTGCGACCATTTCTGTTGTTAAACGTTCATCGGCGTCCAGGCTGAGCACCCAGTCGTGCTCTACATGCTCAAGTGCAATATTTTTTTGGATGCCATCACCGAGGTAGGCCTGTTGAACCACCCTGGCGCCTAGCTCGCGAGCAATAGTAGTGGTTTGATCCTGGCTTCCTGAATCTACCACCACGATGTCGCCACATACTTGGCGAACTGACGCAATGCAGTCGGCAATATTGGCTTCTTCGTTAAAGGTAATAATATTGGCCGAAATCATGAAGCAGTCATCTCTTGCAAAAAGGCAGAAGTAATTTGTGCTGGGGAAAAGCTTTCCAGCCAACGCTCATCAATCGCGTAGCCGTCAGCTTCAAGAACAGCATCGACACGGGCTGCTAAAGCCTCTGGTGTCATTTCACACAGATAAGCTTCCAGCTCACCGCTCATAATATCACGTACCCCGCCTGGGCAATCGACCGAGACAATAGGCGTTTGGCAGGCCAGCGCTTCCAGCAGCACGATGCCCAAGCCTTCATGCGCAGAACTCAAGATAAAGAGTCGTGCATGATGCATCCAAGGGTAGGGGTTTAATTGGCGGCCGACAAACGTAACGCGTTCAGCAATACCCAGCTCAGCGACTAGCGCCTCCAGCTCGCTGCGTAATGGTCCCTCACCGACAATGACCAGTGGTAGCTGAGTTTGCATCTTGGCATATGCGCGCAGCAGCAGGTGGTGGTTCTTCTGCGGTACCAAACGGGCGACGTTAAGTAAATAAGGGGTGGTGGGCCGTTCGGGAGTGTCTTCGTGCATGGCACTTTGGATAGTCGCTATGGGGCATGGATTGGTGATCGTACGCAGCGATAGTGGCTGCACCTTCAGTGCCTGCATGGCCGTGGCAATCTGCTTTTCGACGCCATGCGAGACGGTTATCAAGTGTTTGTCATGAAACAAGCAACGTGCCTTGAGTCGCTCCAGCCAGGGAGCATGTCCAGAAGAGGTTTTAACTATATTTTCCAAGACGTAACAGGCGCGGGGATCTTTGAAGGACCATACCGTCTCAAAGGTGCCAATGCCGCGAAAAATAATGCGGTCAAAAGTGCCATATTGGCGCTCTAGCTTTCGTATCTCACGACGAAAAAGCTTTCCGCCCCACCAGCCTGACAGTAGAAAATAGCTTTTTCGTACCACGCTATTCAGCAGGCGTGCGGCAATCTCGATCGTGCCCCCTATCCCTGACATCCACATGGCCCGAGAAAGAGCGAAGTGGTGAATGTTTACCTTTTTGTTGCCTGGTTCAAGTTGAGGAGGGCGGGGCTTGAAGTACATTAGGTGGCTTTCATGGCCGTGCTCGGCAAAGGCATCCGCAAGGTTTACCGCGACTCGCTCCATGCCGCCAATTTTTAAAGTACGCACGACAATTAATACCTTCATGTAGGCGAATCCTTTTTATGTGACGGAAGTTGCATGACAGGGACGAACTTTAGTCGCTGGCGACGGCGACGGTTCTTGAACCACGATAGCGCATGCTTTAGGCGCTGCTGTAGGGAGGGGCTAGGGTATCTGATCGAAGGTTGCCAAGGCGTTAACGAGTGGTAATGGCGGTACAGGTCAGCAAGCGGGTGGCGACTGTTGGCATGCCAGAGTTTTCTTGAACCAATAAAATGAATAATTGCAGGGTGGCGGGTTGCATGGTCTAGCTCCTCTTGCCAATCAGCATAATGAGCCACGCTTTTTTCTACCGCTGCATAAGCATAGGGCTGCATGTTCCAGCGCATGGGCAGCCGATGCCAGTCCAGAAAAATGACGTTCAATGCATCCTGATCGGGGTAGTCCAGCGTGTAATCATGTTGCTTTAGTAGCTGCTCTACTTGGTCTAGCACGTTGCGAGCTTTCCAACCCGCTAAATCCACCACCAGCACGCCTGAATTAAAATAGTTCCGGTAATCAAGCCCCATTCGGCTCTGATCTGTTCCTTGTAAGTTGGCCACACAGGCTAAAGGAGCATTTTGCATGTCGAATGACAACAGATTGGCAATATCATCTAGTACCACAAGATCGCAGTCTAAATAGATGACTTTCCGGCAGCTCATCGGTAGCCAGTTGTGCATGCCTAAACGCAGCATGGCGGCAGGGCCAAAACGGCCGAAAGCTAGCTCTGGCCAGCTATTGTTTTCTGCTTCAATGACGGTTAGCGATGCAGGTAGTGAGGAAAACCATTGGTACAGCTGTTGATGAGTATTGGCTGATAAGTTGTATCCTAATAAATAAAAATGCAGCGCTTCTGGCGTCTCACTATGGCAAATAGTGGATGCCATCACGGCGGCTGCCTTGTCGACATACCCTTCATCGGAGCACAGGACAACAGTAATCATGGGAGATCCCTTTCGATGTTGGTAATAGCCTTTGACCGGTTGGCTCGCAATGTGGGTTTCCATATATGAGTTAGGCAGCCAGCCATGACAACGTTAAATAAGAATACACCTGTCCAAAATATCAAATAGGATTCAAAAAGATTGATAACACTCCAAAAACATAAAAAGGCATAAAGAAAAAGGAGTACATCACCGGGCATGTCGCCACGTTTCCATGCAAACCATGAGTTTGCTATAAACCATATCAGTAAGTAGGCGTAAGCGGCTAAGCCCACCAAACCATACTGCAGTGTGATTTCAAGGTAGAGGTTATGTAAGTGGCCAAAGTTTAAAGCTTGATAGTGCGCCTGATTATATTCGATATTATCAAATAAATACTCGACACCTTGTTCTCCCCAGCCAAGCAAGGGGCGCTGTGCAATCATATCAATGGCAGCGCGCCAGCTATACAGTCGCTCGCCTACGCTGGAGCGCACTTCACTGGATGATAGAGGGATTGAACTCCAATCTCCTCTCAATAAGGCTTGAATAGTGTCCAGCTCAGCTGTGGCTCTTTCAATGATCAAAGAACTATTAATGATGATAAACATCGCTAGGCATACTGATGAAACAGCAATTAAAGCGAGATGCTTTTTGGTAAGGCTTTTTCGGTATCTGATAAATAGCAGAAAAATTACAATGGAAAAGCCAGCGATAACTCCTAACCAAGCGGCTCGTGTCTGCGAAATAATGACACCCGCTATAATAATCGTAAATGCTAATGCCCAGAGAATTAATTTTCCCCAATGTTGTAAAGGTGCTAATAATAACCGTGGAAGAAAAATGAGCAAACCGAGCAGAACGGTGCCGAAAAACATCGCTGAATGCTGCACATTGCGAATACCAAACCCAACGCGTTCGCCGAGAAAGCCACGCTGAAAATCGGCGAGACCATCACCCGTGATCCATGGTGCCAATACAACGGCGGCGCTAGCTATGCCCCAGAAAATTAATGTATTTCGTGTATTGCCCCCTAGCCACCATGCAAAAATAATAAATAAAAACAGCCGGGCAATATGGTCTAGCTTAGGGTAGTCATCTGCCAAAATTGGAAGTGTAAGCGTTAAAAATAACCAATGACACACAGCTAAGAGTAAAGCCCACCAAAGCATATGGAAAACGTGATGCTTCCATACCTCTTTGGCATAAATTATTATGCTCACTAAGCCAGTAATGGATAACATTACCTTATTGAGATCGCTGAAGTTGTCAAAATGAGGTTTTGAAAATATATAAAATAATGTGGTGAGCACACCTATCGCTATTAAAGGAATAGGCGTTTTTCCTAAATATTTTGTTTCCCATATAAAAAATAAGTGCTTTCTTTGCATCTGCTTAATGTCTCAATGAGCTGCTATCTCGATGATGAATCTTTCATGATAGATATAAAATGTATCTTCAAGTTAACGAAGTATAATATTTAGTAACGGTAACCTTGTAGAATACGGCCCATTAATTCTACGCTGCTTGGTTTAGCCAGAAATTTACCCAATGAGCGCTCTAGACGAGCTAAATTACCTTCCTGCCATTCTCCCGCCGCACGCAGGCGGCAACGATCAAGGTCAATCAACCATGGCGCTCCACTGGGATCGACGAGAATATTGCGCGCGTTCAGGTCGACATGATCTAGCCCTGCTTGGTGAAAGCGTCGAATCATCCCTCCGACGCGGTGTAACAGCGCTTCATCGGCCTGGTCGTTGACCAACAGTTCGGCCAGCGCTTTTGCACCGGTTATGCGCACGGTGATCAACGCGGCTTCATAAGTAAGCCCATAGCGGGTAACGCAGCCTGCTACAGGACGGGGCACCGGCAGGCCCTGCTCGAAAAGCGCAGCAGTCAATCGTAGCTCGCGAAATGCTCGAGTGCGCTCAGCGCCGGTCCATAAGTAGCGTTTTTCACTGAGCTTGGCTGCCATGCCACCCCGGCAATAGGGCCTTAACACCCACTGTTCGGTCGGTGTTACCTGTAAAAACAGGCTGCTGCCCCGGCCTGGGGCTTCACCCACTATTAATCCCTGTTCACGCCAGTATTCGGCAGTGAACAGAGCAGGATCCATTTGGTGTGTTCCCGGCGTGTCACATAAACTGTCTGCATCATGTAAAATCAGCCCATTTTTCTGCCGGAGTGCCGCTAAGCGCATGAAGCCCTCTCTGCCTGTTCAGCCTAACCACATTGCCATTTTGCGCCTCTCCGCTCTAGGAGACGTGTGCAATCTCGTGCCCACGGTGCGGGCGTTGCAGCGCCAGTGGCCCGATGCGCGCATTACCTGGATTATCGGCAAGGGGGAGCATAGTCTACTGGCGGGGCTTTCTGGGGTCGAGTTCGTTGTTTACGACAAAACGACCGGTATAGCCGGGATGCGCGCGTTATGGCGACAACTTGCCGATACGCGCTTCGATGTACTGCTGCATATGCAGCAGGCCATTCGTGCCAGCGTGCTGTCCCTTGGACTTAAAGCCAAGGTGCGTGTGGGCTATGACAAGGCGCGCGCCAAAGATGCTCAGCACTGGTTTACTCAGTACCAGCTTGCGCCGCACCCTAATGCCCATGTACTGGAGTCATTCATGGACTTCGCCCGGGTGCTGGGGGTAGAGGATGAACGGTTAGAGTGGAATCTGCCGGTTAACGACACCGCGCGCAACGAAGCGCAGGTTATCAGTGGTGAGGCGCCTTACCTGGTGATCAACCCTTGCAGCAATGTGCGTCTGCGCAACTTTCGTAATTGGTCAGTGGAGGGCTATGCCAGCGTCATTGAGCATGCCTGGGTGCAGTATGGTCTCAAAAGCGTGCTGACCGGTGGCGGCAGTGCACTGGAGCGGGAAATTGGCGATCAAATCGAAGCGCTTTGCCAGCCCGGTAGTGTGATTAACGCCATTGGCGGCACCTCATTGAAAGGGGTGTTGGCCCTGATTGATCACGCTCAAGCGGTGATCGCACCGGATACCGGGCCTATTCATATGGCCAATGCGATGGGAACGCCTGCACTGGGCCTGTACGCATCGACCAACCCCCAGCGCGCTGCTCCCTATCTATGGCGCGACTTTGCGGTTAATGCTTACCCTCAGGCGGTGCGCACCTATCTGCATAAGTCAGTAGACGAAGTGAGTTGGGGTCAACGGGTGCGCCACCCAAGCGCCATGATGCTGATAAAAGCCGATGACGTTATCGCTAAACTGGATACGCTGCTGGCTCATACTGCTTTGACTGCCAGCGCAGGGAGCACCGATGAAGATTGACTTAACCGCGTTAGAACATGCCCGTGTATTGGTAGTCGGCGATGTCATGCTGGATCGCTACTGGCATGGCGGTACCTCGCGCATATCTCCAGAAGCGCCCGTACCGGTGGTGCGCGTGGAAGATGTTGAAGACCGCCCGGGCGGCGCGGCCAATGTGGCGTTGAACATTACCTCGCTAGGTGGCCACGCAGTGTTGGCGGGTGTAGTCGGTGATGATGAAAACGCAAAACTGCTCGAAGCCAGCTTGACCGCTTCCGATGTAAGCACTTACTTCCAGCGCAGCGCTGAAATACCCACGATCACCAAGCTTCGCGTGATGAGTCGCAACCAGCAACTGCTACGTCTGGATTTCGAGCAGCGCCTGGACAGCGTCGATACCAGTGAGCTATTAGCCCAGGTAGAAAAGGCGCTCCCCGACTGCGACGTAGTGATTCTTTCCGACTACGGCAAAGGCACGCTGAACCAAGTAGAGAACCTGATAGCCAATGCAAGGGCCCGGGGCAAGCGGGTACTGATCGACCCGAAAGGGCAGGATTTCAGCAAGTATCGCGGGGCGAGTTTAATTACACCCAACCTGACGGAGTTTGAAGCGGTGGTCGGTGCCTGCGCAACCGATGCGGAGCTATCCACGAGAGGCGAAGCGCTACGTGCAGAGCTTGAGCTGGAAGCGCTGCTGATTACGCGCAGCGAAAAAGGCATGACCCTGATTCGCGAAGGGCACGCGCCGCTTCACTTGCCAACCCGGGCTCAAGAAGTCTTTGATGTGACGGGGGCAGGGGATACGGTGATTGGCCTGATGGGATTGGCATTGGCGGCAGGGCATGCCTTCCCCGAAGCTATGATGCTGGCCAACCTGGGGGCAGGATTGGTCGTGGCCAAACCGGGTACGGCCACGCTCTCAATCGCCGAGCTCTACACCGCGCTACACGGTGATAAATTAGCCGAGTTTGGTGTAATCGAGCCTACTGTGCTGATAGAGGCTGTAAGGGCCGCTCAGCTGCGTGGTGAGCAGGTGGTGATGACTAACGGCTGCTTCGATATTCTACACGCGGGCCATGTCGCTTACCTAGAGCAGGCCAAACGCCTGGGAGATCGGTTGATTGTCGCGGTAAACGATGATGCCTCCATTGGCCGCCTGAAGGGGCCCAAGCGTCCGATTAATCCGCTTAACCGGCGCATGCAAGTGTTGGCGGGGCTGGGCGCTGTCGACTGGGTAGTGCCCTTTAGTGACGATACCCCCCAGGCGCTGATTGAAGCTGTGTTGCCGGATATTCTGGTCAAAGGCGGTGATTACCGGCCAGAGGATATCGCCGGGGGCGCGGCCGTCATCGCCAATGGCGGAGGGGTCAAGGTACTGGGCTTTGAAGATGGTGTTTCGACCTCGGCGATGATTAGCTCCATTTTAGACCGCGAGCGCTAATGGCTTCATCCGTCTGGCCCCGGCTTGCCTACTCAGCGGCCCTGTATGCGCTTTCACCGCTGATTGGCTGGCGTATCTGGCGTGAGCAAGTACCCACTCACTCCCGCCTTCAGCGACTGGGATTACGCCTTGAGCCCCTTCCTCCCGCGCCACGCATTTGGCTGCACTGTGCCTCGGTGGGAGAAGTGCGCGCCGCTAGGCCATTAATTGAAGCACTACTAGCCCGTTATCCAGCGCATAGTCTGCTGCTCACCACCATGACCGCGACGGGTGCTGAGCAATCCCAAGCGCTTATTAGCGAGCAAACCCCAAGTGATCAAGCAAGGCTTACCCATCGCTTCCTACCGTTGGATTTTCCCGGTGCTGCCAGACGCTTTGTGCGCAGCGTTCAGCCCGAACTCGCGATCCTATTTGAAACCGAGCTGTGGCCTAACCTGATTCACGCCTGTCGCCAGCAGGGAGTGCCTGTGGCGGTAGTGAATGGTCGCTTATCGCCCCGCGCCTTTAAACGCTACCAACGCCTGCGCCCATTGATGGCCAGTCTGCTTGCCGAGATTAGCTGGCTCGCCGCAAAATCATCGGCTGATGCCAAACGCTTTAATGCCCTCGGCTGTAGCACAGAAATCACCCGCATCGTTGGCTCGCTGAAATTTGAACTGGCCAGCCAAGAGAAAGCAATAGAAGATAGTGAGCGCTTACTTCATTCGTGGGGTGAGCGACCTGTCTGGGTGGCGGGCTCGACTCGTGACGGCGAAGAAGCACTGCTGCTTGAGGCCCACCGCCAAGTGCTTGCGCGCTACCCCGACGCGCTGCTGGTGCTGGTACCGCGTCATCCCCAGCGCTTTGATGAGGCGGCCAAGCTTTGCAAAACCGAAGGCTGGGCATTAAGCCGCCGCAGCCAACAGCAGCCCGTGAGAGCGCAAACCCAGGTCTACCTTGGGGATACGCTTGGTGAGCTGGCCATGCTTTATGCCGCAGGCAGTGTGGCCTTTGTAGGGGGCAGCCTAGTGCCGCTGGGCGGGCATAATGTGCTTGAACCGGCGGCGTTAGGCAGACCGGTGCTTAGCGGCCCCTCGATTGAGAACTTTGCCGACGTGGCTGAGCCACTTCAAGCAGTAGGGGCGCTAACGCTGGTCGATAGCCCGGATACGTTGGCAGACGCCTTGGCGGGCTACTTTGCTAACCCTGAGCACGCCCAACAGGCTGGGCGTGCTGGCTGCGCGGCGATTGAAACACAAAAAGGCGCATTGGCCCGAACGCTGACTGGATTAGAAGCGCTGCTGCCCCGATAACGTAGCACCTTTATTGACGCTTTTTGATTAACGCGTCATTCGCTCTACACCATCCGCTGTACCCACCAGTAGAACATCGGCACCACGCTCGGCAAACAGACCATTGGTGACCACACCAACGATGGCATTGATACGCGCTTCCATGGCCACCGGGTCTGCGATCATGAAATCAAAGCAGTCGATAATCTGGTTGCCGTTGTCGGTCACCACTCCCTGGCGGTAGACCGGTTCTGCCCCTAGTGCGACGAGTTCGCGAGCGACATAAGAGCGTGCCATCGGTATGACTTCTACCGGCAGCGGAAAGTTGCCTAGTTGAGGCACGTACTTTGAGCTATCAGCAATGCAGATAAAACGCTCGGCGCAGGCCGCCACGATTTTTTCGCGAGTGAGCGCTGCGCCACCGCCTTTGATCATATGTAAGTTAGCATTTACTTCGTCTGCACCATCAATATAAAAAGGGACAGTGCCGACGCTGTTGAGCTCAAATACTTCAATGCCTAAGGCTTCAAGGCGCTTGGCGCTCGCTTCTGAACTGGCCACCGCGCCTTTAAAAAGATGGCGCAGCGGTCCAAGGCGATCAATAAACAGATTGGCTGTTGAGCCAGTACCAATACCTAAGATGGTATCCTTTTCCAGCTTAGGTTTAATTTCTGCAATGGCTGCATCCGCCACGGCGGCCTTCAGTTCATCCTGGTTCATAAAGAGTAAGCCTAGTGAGTCAGTCTAGTGTGAGTCAGTAAAGAGTTAATGGCGCTAGTATAGCGACCTAGACGCGACTAGGCGTAATCTGCTACCAATAAAAGCTTTTGTCCGTTCACGTTCTTCCCTTGGGATACCCGCATGCTCGAAGCAACCGTCAAAAAGATCCTCCAGGCCCGTGTTTATGAAGCCGCTTGTGAGACCCCGATTACCCCTGCACCCTTTTTGTCGCGTCGTTTCAACAACCAGATTTTGATTAAGCGCGAAGATCTACAGCCGGTGTTTTCATTCAAAATCCGTGGCGCTTATAACAAAATGGCGCAGCTTACCCAGGCGCAAAAAGATAAAGGCGTGATTGCCGCCTCTGCGGGTAACCATGCCCAAGGGCTGGCTATGGCCGCCAAACTCATGGGCGTCAAAGCCGTCATTGTGATGCCGCGGATTACCCCGGATATTAAAGTCCAGGCGGTACGCGCCCGTGGGGCCAAGGTCATCCTCAAAGGCGACGCCTTTGCCGCTGCTGCTGAGCATGCGCAAGAGCTGATCAAAGAGCATGGTTATACCTATATTCCACCGTTCGACGATATTGATGTAGTGGCTGGCCAAGGCACCATTGGTGTAGAAATTCTGCGCCAGCACGCTGGGCGCTTGGATGCTATTTTTGTGCCAGTGGGTGGCGGTGGGTTAATTGCCGGTGTGGCCGCTTATGTGAAGTACCTGCGTCCAGATATTAAAGTGATCGGTGTCGAAGCCGAAGATAGCGCTTGCCTAAAAGCGGCCATGGAAGCAGGCGAGCGAGTAATACTCGACCAAGTCGGTGTTTTTGCTGAAGGGGTGGCAGTGGCGCAAATCGGCGAGGTGCCGTTTTCGTTGGTCAAAGATCTGATCGACGGGGTTATCACCGTCAATACCGATGAAATGTGCGCAGCGGTCAAAGATATCTTTGAGGATACCCGTGCGGTGGCAGAAACCTCCGGTGCGCTCTCGCTGGCGGGGCTGAAAAAATATATTCAGCAGACTGGTGCCGAAGGCGAGACGCTGTTGTGTATTAATTCGGGGGCCAATACCAACTTTGATCGTCTGCAGCACATCGCCGAGCGCACGGAGCTGGGTGAGCAACGTGAGGCAATTCTGGCGGTAACCATTGCCGAGAAGCCCGGCAGCTTTAAAAAGTTTTGCCGTACCCTGGGCAAGCGGATGGTGACTGAATTCAGCTACCGTTATGCCGATAGCAGCGAAGCGCATATCTATGTCGGTGTTCAGGTCAAGCCCGGTGGCGAAGACCGCCAGGCGGTGATTGATAAGTTGCGTGAAGGCGGCTACCAGGTGGAAGACCTTACCGATAACGAGTTGGCAAAGCTGCATATTCGCCACTTGAGCGGCGGTCGACCCAGCGAGCGCTTTGAAGAGGAGGTATATCGCTTTGAGTTCCCCGAACGCCCAGGCGCGTTGATGAACTTTTTGACCCAACTGCCCCACGATTGGAATATTTCGCTGTTTCATTATCGCAACCATGGCGCGGCCTATGGCCGAGTCCTGGTGGGCATGCAAGTGCCTAATGGCGACCGAACCCATGTGGCAGAGTACTTAGACGCTATTGGTTACCGCTATTGGCGTGAGAGCGACAATCCGGCTTATCGACTGTTCATGGCCTAGTGCTGGTCAGTAATGAGCAAAACGATGTGTGTAAGTGGTTGCTTACCCTAGATGCCAGAGCAGCCAGTAACATAACGTTACTAAAATGTTTGAAATAAGGCTGGAAAACATCATTCAAGCTGTTGTCAGTGGTGGTCATATCGCCCTATAGTCGTGAGCGAAATTAAGCAAGTTTGCCACCCTGTTGGTGACAGTAAAGGGTGGCAGATTTCACACATTCGGTAACGACAAAGGTGTTGGAGAAGCGGCATGCGGCGTAAGAAGCCTGATATGGTAATGGCGTTGATGGTGGTGTTTGCATTAGGGGTGCTCGCGACCGGTTATGCACAGGCGTTGTCAGGCAGTTAATCTCCGACAACCGCGGCAGTTCCACTGTTAATCCGGGTAATAGATATCAGATGAGAAAGGCTGATCCTTGAAGAGGTCAGCCTTTTTTGTGGGCGGCTGATTGGCGGCGTACGCCGCCTTGATCACTGACCACAGCTTGTAAAGGCACGTCCCATGGCTCCACAGGCAGAGAAGCCACCTGCTGGCAGGCATGGGCGACGCCGATCAGGGTAGGTGACGGCCCGGGGCGATGCATGAACGATAGGCTACGGTCGTAAAATCCGCCCCCCATGCCCATACGGTTAGCATTACCATCAAAGCCAACCAGCGGCACAAGCAGCGTATCTAGCGCCCAGGCCGGTAGCCGGTTGTGCTGCTGAGCGCTAAAGCGTAAATCGGGCTCCCAAATACCAAAGCGGTTTTTTACCATTGGGGTATCGGGCCGGTAGGCGACGAACCAGAGGGTATTCGTGCTGAAAGGGCGTAAAACAGGTAAATAGACCTCGACGTTACGTTTGCGCAGCCAGGGAAGCAGCGGCATCGGGTCAATTTCACCGTTGACGGGCAGGTACAGGCTTATACGCCGTGCGCGGCGGATTTCAGGCAGGGTTTTCAGATACTGACACAAGCGCTGGGCCGCAAGGCGCTGCTCATGCTGAGAAAGGGCTTGGCGTTGGCGACGTAAAAAGCGGCGAAGTGCGCGCTTATCCTCGTCGTGATGGAGGCTTTCCATGCATAGGTTCTCTCTTGCAGGGGTGTTCTCCAGAGTGCCGCTGTCGTTCTGGCCCTGAACCTACTGGTTCAGGTGGGTGGCCGCAGCCAAACCGTCAGGCTTTCCGACGCACGGACATGCACACGGGTCTGGCTAGCATTTGGCCCCCTGGGTATTACGCATAGGCTCGAGGGACTATAACGACTGGCGCACACCCCAGAGAACCCCGCCATCCTAACAGAGCGATGGCTAATGCCAAAGGACTGGGTTAAACGTTCGCCGAGTTTTTAGGCGGTTTGCAGCGCTTTTACACAATGTTCAGGGTAAACAATGTCTGAGGTAAATAATGTCTAGGGTTGACGTGAGGGCTGGCGTGTTTTGGCCAACGCCCGTTCAAGGCGATCATTTAACCGATTCAGGTTCGCCTCACCGGCGCGGTGTTCATCCATGGCTTCAAGCAGTTCATGGGTGATATTGAGGGCCGCCATGATAGCAATTCGCTCACTACCCAGTACGCTGCTTTGAGCATTGATACCCTGCATGGCGCGATCAAGATAGCGCGCGGCGCGGTCAAGTTTGGCTTCTTCGCCCGTGTCGCAGGCAATGATATAGCCGCGCCCTAACAGGGTTATTTCTTTGGTTGGCCGCTTGGCATTACTCATCAAAGACTCCAGCACGGGCCAGCAGGGGGCCCAATGCGTTAACATCACAGCACAGGAAGATAGGTGCCACTCACTATAAGAGAGGCGCTTGGGCGCGGTCAACGCGCAAGCCCTATCACCCATACTCCCAGTGCCACGAATAAATACGAGGTTATCAAATACTATGTCATTGATTGATGAGCGTCAGGACTTTTCTGACGTCGCCGATGTTTTTCTACTGCATGGCAGCATGCAATCTCCGGCTTTCTTGGATGGCCGTTTGTGCGCGCTGCTGGCGCTGCGCAATGTGAGTGCCGAGGACTGGTTGGACGAAGTCTGCCAGAGCTTAGGTGTTGAACAGCCACGCGACCAGCCAAGTGCCGAGCGGCTATTAGGCTGGCGGCGGCAAACCGTAGAGGCGCTCAGCGCCAGCGACCTGGACTATACGCCGCTGCTGCCCGATGAGCTGTTCTCACTGGCCGAGCAGGCGCAGGGCCTGAAGGAGTGGACGCTAGGCTTTATCGAGGTGGTCGACGAGGTGGCTGACAGTGAGTTGCGTGAGCGTTGGTCACAGGCGCTGCGCGAGGCACTGAGTGACCTGGAAGGGTTAGGCCGCATCGATACCGATATTGATGACAGCCCCGAGAACGAAAATGATCTGTTTGCGCTGACTGAGCATGCCCGTATGGCCGCCATGCTGCTGTATACCGAGCAGCACCCAGGCATGCCGCAAGTAGAGCAAACCGACGCCCCCGTTCATTAATCACTTAGCCAGGAGCCTCCATGTTGCCCGAGATGATACCTCGCCCCCCCGCCATTAGCCTGGCGGAGTATCGCCAGCGCCGTGATGCCTTGATGGCGCAGCTACCTGATAACGCCGCGGTAGTGCTCCCCGGCGCTGGGCTGATGACCCGCTCACGGGACAGTGAATTCGCCTTCCGTCAGAACAGTGATTTTTACTACCTGACCGGCATTCGCGAACCGGACGCGCTGCTGGTGCTGCTGCCGGGGCGAGCAGAAGGCGAAAGCGTTGTGTTCTGCCAGGATCGAGACCCCACCATGGAAGCGTGGACAGGGCGTCGGCTGGGAGCCGCTGGTGTGGTGGCCGAGCATGGGATTGACCAGGCATTCGAAAACGCGGATCGCGATGAGCAGCTGGTCGAGCTGCTGACGGGGCGCGAATTGCTCTATCTGCCCCTTGATAATGGTGAGGCAGTTGCCGTGGCTGAAGAGGCCCTACACAGTGCTCAGGCAGGGCTTAGGCGCGGGCGGCCAGCATTGAAGGGCTGGTTGGACATTAGTCCGTTGATCCACGCCATGCGGCTGATCAAGAGTGATGCCGAGATTGCCCTGCTCAGGCATGCGGCGGTGATATCCGCACGGGCTCATCGACGTGCCATGCAGGTATGTCGCCCTGGGCTCAGCGAATTCCAGCTCCAGGCCGAATTAGAGCATGAGTTTGTCTGGCAAGGCGCCAGTGGCCCAGCCTACAGCACGATTGTGGGCAGCGGTGCCAATGCCTGCGTACTGCACTATATTGAAAACAGCGCGCCGCTGTGTGATGACAGTCTGGTATTGATTGATGCGGGCGCCGAATTTGAGCTGTACGCCGGGGATATCACCCGTACGTTTCCGGTCACAGGGCGGTTCAGCGCTGCGCAGCGGGCGCTGTATCAGGTTGTACTCGACGCCCAGGTGCGCGCCGTTAGCGCTGTCCAGCCTGGTGCCACACTGGCGGATATTCATCAGGGCGTGGTGCATGACTTAACCGCTGGGCTGATTGAGCTTGGCCTGCTGGAAGGTGACGTTCAGGCGCGTATCGATGATGAAAGCTATCGACGCTTCTATCTGCACTCGACGTCACATTGGTTGGGGCTGGACGTGCACGATGTCGGTACCTATCGCCTGGACGAGCAAACGCCGCGCCCCCTTGCCCTTGGCATGGTACTCACCGTAGAGCCCGGCCTCTATATTCCCAGCGATGACGATATTCCTGATGCCTATCATGGTATTGGCATCCGTATTGAAGACAATGTGGTCGTGACGAAGGATGGGCATGCTGTACTGACGGCGGACGTGCCCAAGCAGGTGGCTGATATTGAGGCCTTGATGGCTAAAAAATAACCAGTATTTAGAGCATTAATTTGACGTTATGTAAATTACGTTACGAATTATTAGTTGCCTCTAGAGTGCGGCGGTATGGCGAGGGAGAAGCCGATGCAACGGGCTACACAGATGACTGTTCATGACACTGCTCAAGCGCTGACCCATGACATTGTGATTGTGGGCGGTGGGTTAGTGGGGGCGAGCCTAGGCTGTGCTCTTGCGCCGCTGATTGAGCGCTACGGCTGGCGGGTAGCCGTGATTGAATCGGCACCGTTAACGGCGCAGTCGCTGGAAAGCGCCTGGCAACCCAGCTTTGATGCACGGGCCAGCGCGATCGCCGAAGGCTCTGCTCAGCGCTTCGAGCAGCTGGGTGTGTGGGAAGCGATGCGTCATGAGGCGACACCGATCAAGCGTATTCATATCAGTGAGCGTGGACGCCTGGGGGCGACACGGCTGAGTGCTGACGAGCTGGGCGTCGCGGCGCTGGGCCACGTGATTCCCAACGCCTGGATGGGGCGTGTACTGCATCGGCGTCTAGCCGAGTTACCGCTGGAGTGGCACTGCCCCGCGAAGGTGGAGCAGCTGACCCCCGTGACGGGCGGGCATCATCTCAAGCTCTCGGATGGTAGCCAGCTTACTGCTGGCTTGACGGTATTGGCAGATGGGGGGCGATCTGGGCTTAAAGAGCAATTGGGTATTGGCAGCCGCCGAGAACCTTACCAGCAGACCGCTTTGATCGCGCATGTGGGCGTCAGCCAACCTCACGAGGGGATCGCTTACGAGCGCTTTACCACCCAAGGGCCAATGGCCCTGCTGCCACTGCCAGGCCAAGCCATGGAGTTGATATGGACGCACCCCAGCGGTAGCGAAAAAGCGCGTATGGCACTGTCAGAGCGTGAATTTCTGCTTCAGCTACAGCAGGCGTTTGGTGACCGGGTGGGCCGGTTTACGCAGCTGGGTGCCCGACATGCTTATCCGCTCTCGCTGGTAACCGCTGAGGAACCGGTACGGCCGGGGCTGGCGGTATTGGGCAACGCCGCCCACGCTCTGCATCCGGTCGCGGGGCAAGGGTTTAACCTGGCGCTGCGTGGGGTGATGGATCTGGTCGATGCCTTGGAGCAGGGGGAGCTGGCGAAGCGACCGCTGGGAGATATGGGCACACTGCAGGCCTTCGAGAAGCAGCGCTCACGGGATCGCGCCAACGTGATTCGCTTTAGCGACGGCCTGGTCAGGCTGTTCGGGCTCTCTTTTCCGCTATTGCCCCATGCCCGTGCGGCGGGCTTGATTGGCCTGAATCTGGTGGGGCCGCTGCGGCGAGGACTGGCCAGACGTGCCATGGGCCTGGAACGCTAGGCTATCTATCAACAATAGCTGCGCTCGCTGGCGCTAGTTAAAAGGATTTCTATGCAGACTGACTCATCTACTGCAAAGCCGCCGGTTGAGCGCTTTGAGGCCATCGTTGTCGGCGGCGGCATGGTCGGTACCGCGCTCTGTGCGCTGTTGGCACAGGCGGGGATGAAAGTCGCGTTGGTCGAGGCAAGGCCTGCGCCATTAGGTCTAGATAAGGCCACTGGCCCGCTACCTGCTCCGCGCGTTAGCGCATTAACGCCGGTTTCCCAGCGCTTGCTGGCGCATGTGGGCGCTTGGCCCGCCATGCAGGCAACCCGGGTAACGCCCTACCGCAGCATGCAGGTGTGGGATGCCGAAGGCAGCGGCGAAATCGCTTTTTCCGCTGATGAGGCGGGCGTGGCGGTGCTTGGCCATATCGTTGAGAACACGGTCACGCTGGCCGCACTCAATCGTCAAGTGCTAGATCACCCCAACGTCACGACGTTTTTTGGTGCTAGCCCGCAAGCGCTGCAGCGTGACAATGGTCGTACTGCCAATGGCAATCGTGCTAGCGGGGACTGGCTCATACTTGACGATGGGCGCCAGCTACACGCGCCGCTTATAGTGGCCGCCGATGGCGCCCACTCGGTGCTGCGTGAGATGGCGGGTATTGAGGTGGCCAGTGACGATATGCAACAGCACGCTGTCGTGACCACGGTGCAGTGCACCAAGCCCCATGGCGGCACGGCGCGGCAAGCGTTTATCGATGGCCGGCCGCTGGCATTCCTGCCTTTAACCGTGGAAGGCAATGAGCATTACTGCTCTATCGTCTGGTCAACCACCCCAGAGCACGCCGATGAGCTGAGCGCGCTGTCTCGTGACGCACTGGGTGAGGCGCTTGGGGACGCGTTTGGTCATCGCCTAGGAGGCGTTACTGCCTGCGACAAGGCCCACCGTTTTCCGTTAGTGCAGCGCCATGCCCGCCACTATGTGCAGCCGCATTTCGCGCTGGTGGGGGATGCGGCCCACAGTATTCATCCGCTGGCGGGCCAGGGGGTCAATCTGGGGCTGATGGACGCGGCGGTGCTGGCCGAAGAGGTGGTACACGCCTGGCAGCGCGGCGCTCCTTGGGGAGAGCTGAGTACGCTAAGGCGCTATGAGCGGCGTCGGCGTTTTGATAATAGCGCCATGCTGGGGTTGATGAAGGGCTTTAAAGTACTGTTTGGCAGTCACGATCCGGCGTTGACGATGATGCGCAACCTGGGCATGAGCGGCATGAACCAGTTGGTGCCACTGAAGCGAGTGTTGATGCGGCAGGCGACCGGGGAACGCGGCCGCCTGCCGCTCACGTGCCGTTAAATTAGGCTGTTGTTAACGCCGCTGGCGATCCACCACATTAAGTGCCTTGAGTAGGTTGAGTGCTTCGCTGAGCTGGTAATCGTCAAGTAGCCGCTCGGCCATCTCCTGTCGATCACGGGGCGCCTGCTGGGCGCTTAGGTGGCCTTCAAGGTCGGCTTCGCGAATTTCACGACGACCCTCGGCTACTTCCAGGCGGCCACGTACCACCTCTACATCGGGTTCAATACCCTGGGCCTGGATAGAGCGCCCGTTAGGGGTGTAGTAGAGCGCTGTCGTCAGCTTGAGTCCTTCGCCATTGCCCAGCGGCATGATCTGCTGCACCGACCCCTTACCAAAGCTGTCGGTGCCCATGATGACGCCGCGCCGTTGATCCTGCAGCGCACCGGCGACGATTTCTGCCGCTGACGCACTGCCGCCGTTGATCAGCACCACCAGCGGCACATCACTAGCCGGCGTGGTGGGGGAGGCAGAGAACGACATTTCGGTATCCGAGAGGCGACCCTCGGTATAGACGATCAGCCCTTCATCCAGGAACAAGTCGGTAATGCCAACGGCGGCCTGCAGCACACCGCCGGGATTATTACGTAAATCGAGTATTAACCCTTCCAGCGGCTGATCCTGTGCCATGCGCTCCAGCGCTTCGCGAGCCTGATCAGGCGTGCGAGATTGGAATTGGCTGATGCGTAGGTAACCGTAACCTGGTTCAAGCAGCTCGTGCTTAACGCTCTCGCTGCGAATAATTTCGCGGGTTAGGGTGAACTCGCGCGGCGTGTCTTCCCCTGAACGCAGCACGCTAATGCGAATCTCGGTATTGGGCTCGCCGCGCATCAGGGTTACCGCTTCCTGCAGCGATATACTGTCGGTAGGCGTACCGTCGATGGCCACGATAATGTCGCGGGACTGTAAACCGGCGCGGGAGGCCGGGGTGTCATCGATAGGCGTAATGACCATCAATTGGCCGTTCTCGGTGCCCACTTCGATACCAATACCGCCAAATTCGCCCTGCGTCGACTCTCGCAGGCTTTGGTACTCCTCTTCGTCCAGGTAGGCGGAGTGGGGGTCAAGCTCGCTCAGCATGCCGCGCATGGCATTGCGCAGCAGCGTGCGATCATCGACCTCTTCAACGTAGGCACGCTTGATGCGTTCAAACACCTCGGCGAAGGTCTGGATATCTTCAAGGGGGAGTTCGTGAGAAACAGGCTCATCCCCCACGCTGCTAGTGGCTGGTTGGGCAAGTAACGGTAGCGGGGCCGACAGTAAAACAATCGGCAGCAGGGTAGCCAAAAGGCGCTTGGCGGGGGTGGATACCCCGGTAACAGATAGCGTCATGCAGACTCCGCAAGGCGATAGGTGGCGTCGTGGTGCGTCACCTTGAAATAGTAGCTGGAATAACATTAACAACTGAGTCATTTATAAACTGAGATATTTATAATAGTGCAGCTTATCCCGTCAGCGGCGCGCAATCCAACGCTGCGGATTAATGGGTTCACCGCCTCGGCGCACTTCAAAGTAAAGCGCGGCGCGGTTCTGACCACCGCTGACCCCCACACGGCCGATTTCATCACCGCGGCTGACCTGCTGCCCAGGTCTAACGCTGAACTGCTGCAGGTGGGCATGCAGCGTCATGATTTGGTCGCCATGATCGATAATGAGCAGGTTGCCAAACCCCCGCATCCAGTCGGCAAACACTACGCGGCCGGTATGAACGGCGGTCACCGGCGTGCCTGCGCTGGCTTGAATGACAATACCGTTGTAGTGCACACCATCGCGATGGTGGAAATGACTACTGATGGAGCCCTGTACTGGCCAAGGTAAATCACCTTGGGTACTGACCATATGCGTAGTGGGCGATGGTTCGGCGAGTTTTGCCATTTCGGCTTGAATAGTGCGCAGCACTTGCTCGGCTTCTTCACGGCTTTGGTTGAGGTCGGCCAGCCGCTCTTCTTCACTGCCGTAGCGGTCATCCAGGTTAGAAACAACGCCACGCCGTTCGGTAGTGCGCTCGGCAAGCAGCGCGCTTTGTTCTTCTAACTCGTCGGCCAACGTATCGAGGCGGGCCTGGCGCTCGCTCAGCTCTTGCTGGGTCTCAACCAGGGCGGTGTCTAGCTTGGCGATAGCCTCTAAGCGACGATTGCGTGCTTCCGTTAGCCGGTTCATGTAGGCCTGCATACGGTCAAGTTCGGCAGGGTCGCCCTGGTTAAGCAGCAGCTTGAGCTGTGGCGTTGGGCCAAGCCGATAAAGCGCTGAAAGCTGTTGGCCCAGGGCCGCATACTGATCGGCACGCTCGCCCTCCAGCCGGTCGCGGTGCTGACGTAGCTGGGTCGTTTCGTCGTTTAGCTGGCGGCGCTCCGCTTGCAGTGTGTCTAAGCGCTGATGCGTTTCGGCAAGCTTGGTTTCGACTTCCTGAAGCTCGCGCTCGGCGTCATCGCGGGCTTGGCCAGTGGCACTGAGGCGTTGGGCGACGGATTCGATCTCCTGGCCAATCGCATCCAACTGCTGGCGCGCCGCGCTTTCATCCTGCTGAGCGAAACCTGCTGGCGTGTAAACTAACGCCAGCAGGAGCGTCACTGCTAAATACCACCGCATGGGCACTACTTGTAATGAATCAGTGGTTTTCCGGTCATCGCCTCGGGCTGTTGCTGATCCATCATGGTCAGCAGCGTAGGGGCCAGGTCGCATAGTTTGCCCTCTTCAAGCGAGGCCGCGCGCTTGCCAACGTAAATGAGCGGTACCACAAAGGTGGTGTGGGCAGTCTGCGGCGCGCCTGTTTCGGGGTGCACCATCTGTTCGGCATTGCCGTGATCGGCGGTAATCAAGCAGGCACCGCCAGCGCGCTCAATGGCTTCAACGACACGACCCACGCAGGTATCGACGGTTTCAATGGCTTTTACCGCCGCGTCAAAGTCACCGGTGTGGCCGACCATGTCACCGTTGGCGTAGTTGCAAACGATGAAATCGAAGCTGCCGCCGTCAATGGCGTCTACCAGCTTGTCGGTGATCTCAAAGGCACTCATTTCAGGCTTTTCGTCGTAAGTGCGCACATCACGGGGCGAGGGCACCAGGATGCGTTCTTCACCCTCGTACTCAGCTTCATTGCCGCCTGAAAAGAAAAACGTCACGTGAGGGTACTTTTCGGTTTCGGCAATACGCAGCTGTTTTAAGCCGCGCTTGGCGACGACTTCCCCCAAAGTGTCGTTAAGATCCGACGGTGGGAAGGCGGCAGGCGCAGGAATATCAGCGGCGTACTGGGTCATCATCACCAGCCCCTTGCCCGCAAGCTTAGGACATACACGCCGCTCGAAACCCTTGAAATCCGGCTCGGCAAAGGCGCGAGTTAACTCACGGGCGCGGTCGGAGCGGAAGTTAAGGAAAATGGCGGCATCGCCATCCTGTAGGGTTACCGCATGCTCTTTGGTGCCGTCTTTCTGCGGTATGCTGCTCGCTGCTACAAATTCGTCAGTTTCACCGCGCTGGTAGGCGTCGCGTAGCGCGGTTTCGGCGCTGGTGGCGTAATGCTCCGCATGACCATCGGTCAGTAGGCGGTACGCTTGCTCAACACGTTCCCAGCGGTTGTCACGGTCCATGGCGTAAAAGCGACCAATAATTGACGCTACAAAGCCGTTATCAGCGCCCACCAGCTCTGCCAAACGGGCATTGGCGCGCTCTATTGATGATAGAGCGCTTTGTGGTGGCATATCGCGACCATCGAGAAAGGCGTGAATAAAAATACGCTGGGCACCGCGGCGTGCGGCCAATTCGGCCGTGGCAATAAAGTGCTCTTCATGGCTATGGACACCGCCGGGGGAGAGCAGGCCAATCAAGTGTACCGGCTTGCCGTTGGCGACGGCTTCGTCAATCGGCTGGGTAAGATTTTCATTAACGTCCAGGTCGCCGTCTTCAATCGCTTTGCTGATGCGGGTGAAGTCCTGATACACGATACGCCCGGCACCAATATTCATATGCCCGACTTCCGAGTTACCCATTTGGCCTTCGGGGAGCCCCACGTTAAGACCATCGGTATGAACGAAGGTGTGCGGACAGGTTTCCCACAATTTATCTAACACCGGTTTATGGGCAGCGGCGACGGCATTATGGTCGCTGTCGGGGTTGTGGCCGTAGCCATCGAGAATAATCAGCGCCACTGGGCGCGGGGTACGCGAAGTATCCATAAAAACCTCGTTAAGATTGGCAAGCCGAACGACTCGAAAATTCGGGGTCGCGACGGGCGCACGCTTGGGGCATCATAACGCAGGCAACTGCCAGGCGTCATGATCAAGACCTGCGCGGGAAGCTATCTGACGTGTATACTTGTCGCGTTTTGGCAGCGGTTAGGCCGCTTTTTTCTGCATTGACCAAGAGATTGTGTTCGCGATGATCGATCAGGTGTTCGAATTCGTACAGAACCACCCCCTGCTGGTTGGGGCATTTTTGCTGGTGTTAATCGCGTGGCTTATTTATGAAACGCGCAGCGCCTCTACAAATGCACTGACTGCCTCGCAGGCCACTCAGCTTATTAACCGCGAAGATGCGGTGGTGCTGGATATCCGTGAAAGCAAGGATTTCAAAGCCGGGCATATCGCAGGTGCGCGTAACATTCCGCAAAGCAACCTCGATAGCCGCATGAACGAACTGGAAAAAGTGAAAGCCCAGCCGATCATTGTGGTATGCAAGCACGGCCAGAGTTCTGGTGCTGCACAGGCCAAACTCGCCAAAGCAGGCTTTGAGCGCGCTTACAAGTTAAGAGGCGGTATGGCGCAGTGGCAAGGCGATGGCCTGCCGGTGGTTAAGAAGTAAGCGACGTTATTTTTATTTAATGAACAATCAGGAGCTATATCATGGCGGAAGATAACAATACCCCACAGGCCGGTGCCGCAACGGATGAAAAGCCGCAGCTGAAGTTTTCGCTGCAGCGCATTTATGTAAAAGATATTTCGTTTGAAGCGCCCAATTCCCCGTCGGTATTTAAGCAGGCGTTCAAACCCAAGGTGAATCTGGATCTGAATACCACCAGCACCAAGATTGCTGACGACCAGTACGAAGTGGTGGTCAAAGTCACCGCCCAGGTGAACGATAACGAAACGGGCACGACGTCTTTCCTGGCCGAAGTTGAGCAGGCCGGCCTGTTCCGCATTGCCGGTATCGAAGGCGCACAGCTGGATCAAACCCTGGGCGCTTTCTGCCCTAACCTGCTGTTCCCCTACGCCCGCGAGTGCGTCGATAATCTGGTCAACCGTGGTGGCTTCCCGCCGCTAATGCTGGCGCCGGTTAACTTCGAAGCGATGTACGCCCAGCGTAAGCAGCGCGAAGCCAAGCAAGCAGAAGAGAATACCCACTAAGCTATGTCAAAAGCCGTGCAAGCATCGCCAGCTGCTGATTGGTACTCCCAGCATGGCAAAATGCCACGCCTCTATGTACCTGCTGCTTTCGTAGCAGGCAGCGACGTTGCATTGCCTGACGGCCCAGCGCGCCACATCACCCGCGTGCTGCGCATGGGTGAAGGTGCGCCGCTGGTGCTATTTGACGGCCAAGGTTTCGAGGCGGGTGTGCGTCTGGTAGAAGTTAGCCGTAAACAGACGCTCGCACGGGTCGATGCGGTATGGTCGGGCAGTGGTGAATCGCCGCTGTCTGTCCATTTAGGCCAGGCCATCTCAAAAGGCGACCGAATGGATTATGCCATTCAGAAGGCCGTCGAGTTGGGCGTGGCGGCGATTACTCCGCTGTATACCGAGCGCGGTGACGTGCGCTTAAAGGGCGACCGCGAAGATAAAAAGCACGCCCACTGGCAGGCGGTGGCTGCCAGCGCCTGTGAGCAAAGCGGGCGAGCGGTTGTGCCGCCAGTGCATCCGCCCATGGCACTTCAAGCATGGCTTGCCGAGCGCCGAGAGCCGCTGCGCTTGATGCTGCATCTAGCGACCGGCAAGGCGTTTGATCGCCAAGACCGACCGGCGGCGGTGGCCCTACTGATTGGTCCGGAAGGCGGTTTGAGTGAAAACGATATTGCGGCTGCTCAAACCGCTACCTTTACACCGTTAACACTCGGCCCACGGGTGTTGCGAACAGAAACAGCACCCATAGTGGCGCTTTCCCTGCTACAGCACTACTTTGGCGATTTGTAAGCGCTTACTAACGTCAAGGCTCCCTCAAACTACCGTTTCCCTTCGTTTGCTTGCCCCTGAACTCTTTGGCGCTGATGCCTGCCCATTTTGATATACCTGCTGAAGCCCCTTAAGCACGATGGGCTTAAGCATCGGTAGCGTTTCGCCCGATAACCCACTGAGTACCGTTAAACGAAGGTGTCGGCCACGTGCGTAGCCCAGCCAGCAGGGCAGCCATATCGGTATAGGCGTGCTATCCAGCAACTGGATTCGCCAGTGGCGCGGGGTGGCAATGCGTTCCCATAACCACAGTCGGTCCAACGCTTTTGGCGTTGGCGGTGAACCGCTATCAATTTTAACGCCTGCACTGGGTTTTTCTTTTTGAGCGGGCAGTTCTGCACCCACCAACAGCAGTGCGCGGCGCATTTCTTGAGCAGAGAGTAACCACGCCCCTGGCTGACCATCAGCCATGCCCAAGCCAGTGGCCCACAGGCGAACCCAGGCAGGTTCGCAAGCGTGAGCCCCTAGGCGTTGTAACCGCTTTTGAGCGGCTGCCACATCAATCCGCCGGGCCAGCGTTAAGCACTCAACCATTCGCCCACCACTCATTCGCCCAACCCTGTAGAAGCGCTAACATGCCCAGCATGAGGCAAAACCAAATAAATAAGCCGATACAGCGACGCCGCGTCAAACGGGCCTCTTTGCCAATCACCTGAGCGTTATCGGCTTGCGCTGCCAGCACGGCCTGCATATCCGGTGCCGCTTCCGTCATCATCACATCGCTCAACTGCTCTTGGCTGGGGGCGGGAGCCGTTAGGCTAACGAGGTAGCCAACGGACATCGAAACCGCTACGCCGACCGTGTTGTTGTACAGCCAAGAGATATCGAGTAGTGCAGAGACGGCCCACACGGCACACATACCGACAATGAGCCCCGCCATTGCGCCGCGTGCATTGGCGCGGTGGCTGAAGATAGCCAACAGGAAGGTGCCCAGTAGCGCCCCATAAAACCACGAGCCGATTTGGTTGACTGCTTCGATCACGGGGCCGAGATTGCCCGCAAAAAAGGCAAACAGGGTGGCATAAAGCCCCCAGAAAATAGTGGCTAGCCGTGAGGCTTTTAAGTAATGGGCATCGCTGGCATTGGGTTTGATATAGCGGCTATAAAAGTCACGAACGGTCACTGCTGAGAGTGAATTTAGCGCCGAATCGAGGCTCGACATTGCCGCAGCAAACACCCCGGCAATGACAAGACCGGCCATGCCTGAGGGAAAGGCGCTGACGACATAGCGGGGTAGCAGTTCATTGAGATCCTCGGGGGGCGTTAGCCCATGCTGCTGGTAATAGGTGGCCAAGATGACGCCAATAAATAGAAACAGCAGCATCTGCGGAATCAGCAGGTAGCCGCCAATCAGCAGCGAGCGCTGAGCATCGAGCACTGATGGGCTTGAGAGCACTCGCTGGATTTGGCTCTGGTCGGTGCCGAAGTAGGCCACATGCAGGAAAAAACCGCCGAGCAAGCCTGCCCATAGCGAGTAGGTTACGCTGGGGTCGAAGGACAAATCGATGGCGTTGAACATCCCGCTGGCCGCGCCAAACTCGAAGACATCGCCCCAACCGCCAGGCAGGCTGGTGACTAAAAAGAAGATGCTTAATAGTGCGCCAAGCCAGAGCACGAACATTTGCACCACATCAGTCCAAATTACCGCGCTGATACCGCCCATTACTGTATAGCTGATGGCCAGTACCGCCATGATGATAATGGTGAGGTTCACGCTCCAACCGGTCACTACGGCAAGTACTAATGCTGGCGCATAGAGCACCACGCCAGTGGCTAGGCCACGGGCAATCAGAAACAGTAGGGCGGTAAGGGTTCGCGTCGCTGGGCCGAAACGACGCTCCAGCAGTTCGTAGATACTGTAGATGCCCGCGCGGTGGAAAATAGGTACCAGCACCAAAATCAACACGATCATGGCCAAGGGCACATTGATAAAGGTCACTAAGCGTTCAAGGCCGCCCTCGAAGCCCCAGCCCGGTGCCCCGATAAAGGTGATCGCACTGGCTTGAGTCGCCATTACCGAAAGGCCGATCGCCCAGCCGGGAATTTTACGCCCACCTAAAAAATAGTCCTCCGGATTGTGCTGATCTTTCCCGAATCGCGAACCAATCCAAGCGATTAAACTGATGTAACCAATCAAAACGACCGTATCAAAAAGCGTGAACCCTTCCATGTTCGCTCCCCTACGCCTAATTTTGTCTAGTGTTTTGATAGTAGCAGGTTGTGCGCTGTTTGCTTTTTCAGGTGGAAGACATGCTTTCATCTACTAAAAACGCTATCCGGCTTTGCCCTGTGGGTGTCAGGCACCATAATGTTTATCTATTTTCTTGAAGGACGACACCCATGGTGCGTGAGTCACACTCATCCCCTCGATCCGCCAGCGATGCAGCCGCCCAGTTGGGTGAAGTGGCGTACCTAACGGTTACGGCCGTCAACAACATCGGCGCGTTTTTGCAGTGGGGGCAGCCGAAAGATGTGTTGCTGCCGTTTAGTGAGCAGCAGTTCCGCCCTGATCCCGGCAAACGTGTACTGGTCATGCTGTATAGCGACGACCAGGGGCGGCCGGTGGCGTCGATGAAGCTGGATCGTTTTTTGACCGATGACGCCTGGGCCTTGGAAAAGGGTGACGAAGTCGCCGTCGTGGTGGCGGAGCGTACTGATCTGGGTATGAAGGTGGTGGTCAATCACCGCTACTGGGGGCTTATTTATCAGGACGACGTCACTCAGCCATTGCGCCGTGGTCAATCAGTCAAAGGCTATGTAAAGCAGCGTCGTGAAGATGGTCGCCTAAATATCTCGCTGCTACCGCCAGGTGCTGCTCGTTTAGATGTGGTGGGCGATAAGATACTGCAGGCATTGCGTGAAAGCGGCGGCTATTTGGCACTGGGGGATAAAAGCCCTGCCCATGAAGTTAAAGCACGTTTAGGGGTGAGTAAAAGCGCCTATAAACAGGCCATTGGGCGGCTTTATAAGCAACAGTTGATCACTTTAGAGCCTGATGCTATTCGCCTAGTGCCTGGCGCACTCAGCGAGTAGTTAGTTGGAGCCTAGCGGGCAGTGCGGCATACTGGGCTCCTATTGTTCATGTTTGGATAGTGCCCCCGATGAGCCAATCAAATCTGCATCTCGGCGTTGTGATGGATCCCATCAGCGACATCGCTTACAAGAAAGACACCACCATGGCCATGCTATGGGCTGCCCAGGAGCGCGGCTATACCCTGCACTATATGGAGCAGGAAGACCTTTTCTTGAATGCAGGACAAGCCTACGCGCGTATGCGTCCTTTAACGGTGCATCGCGATCCAAATCACTGGTATGACCTGGGCGAGCCCTCTGCGCGTCCACTGGTTGAGCTGGATGTGGTGTTGATGCGTAAAGATCCGCCTGTCGACGCTGATTTCACCAACGCGGTGCATCTGCTGGGCTTTGCGGAACGTGAGGGTGTGCTGGTGGTTAACCCCACAGCAGCGCTGTTGCAGTGTAATGAAAAGCTGTTTGCCCAGCAGTTTCCCCAGTGCTGTGCGCCCACGATCGTCGCAAGCCGCGATGACGTGCTACGCGCTTTTCACGCCGAGCACGGCGATGTGATCTTCAAGCCTCTGGATGGCATGGGCGGTACCGGCATTTTTCATATTGGCCCGGACGGCCGTAATATCGGCGCAGTGATTGAGCAACTCACCTTTCGCGGTCAGCGGCAAATTATGGCCCAGCGCTACCTGCCGGAAATTAAGGATGGCGACACGCGCATTCTGTTGGTCGATGGTGAGCCCGTTCCCTTTGGGCTGGCGCGGATACCCTCAGCGGGCGAGACCCGCGGCAATCTGGCCGCCGGTGGACGAGGCGTAAGCCGCGAGCTCACCGAGCGTGACCATTGGCTTATCCAGCAGGTGCAGCCGATGATTCGTGAAAAGGGCTTAATGTTCGTGGGGTTAGATGTCATCGGTGACTATATTACTGAAATCAACGTCACCAGCCCTACCTGCGTGCGTGAAATTGACGATCAGCGGGGCACCAATATTGCCGGTTTGCTACTGGATGCTATCGAGCGCCGCTTAGCCTAAGCACGGCTTCACTCTTATAATGACACTTATTACGCTATGCCTGCCGGGATGCCGACAGGCAGTGGGAGACGCATGCAAAGTTTGAAACATCACTTTCTAATGGCCATGCCGCATTTAGAAGATCCTAATTTTGCCGGTAGTCTTATCTATCTTTGCGATCACGATAACAATGGCTGCATGGGGGTGATTACTAACCGACCGTTAGAGATCACGCTCGAGGCACTGTTTGATCAGCTGGAATTAGGCGGTGAAACAAGTCCGCACCGTAATGCGCCGGTTTATTACGGCGGGCCGATGCATAAAGACCGTGGCTTCATTCTGCATGTTGGCGATAGCCAGCAGTGGGATTCGAGTATCCAGGTGGAGGATGGCATTGCACTGACCACCTCGCTGGATATTCTCCAGGCTTTTGCTGCAGGCGAGGGGCCAGAGCACTTTTTAGTCTGCTTAGGCTGCGCGGGCTGGGAAGTTGGGCAACTGGAAGAGGAACTGAAGGAGAACAGCTGGCTAACGGTTGAAGCCGAGAGCAGCGTGCTCTTCAACACACCACCCGTTGAGCGCTTAACCGCGGCGGCTGGTTTGTTGGGTATTGACCTTAACTTAATGACCCGAGATGCGGGGCACGCCTGATGGCCGAAGCGGGGCAGCGCTTAATCCTGGCCTTTGACTACGGCACTCGGCGTATCGGTGTGGCGGTGGGCAACGAGCTGCTGCGCAGTGCGCGCGAGCTCACTCCGCTGACGGCGCGGGATGGGATTCCCGATTGGAATGTCGTGTCACGGCTACTGAACGAGTGGCAGCCGGATCTGTTGGTGGTGGGATTACCGCTGAATATGGACGGTAGCGAGTCAGATATGAGCACTCGCGCTCGCAAGTTCGGCAATCGTCTGCATGGCCGTTTTGGTAAACCGTGTGAAATGGTCGATGAGCGTGGCACTACGCGAGAAGCCAAGCTAATCGCTCGCGAGGCGGGCCATAAAGGCAACTATCGGCAAGATAGTGTCGATGGCATTGCGGCTATTCTTATTCTTGAAGGCTGGTTTGCCCACCAGGAAGGTTTACCTGGCGGGCGTCTATCCCTATAACCGCTATCTTTAAATTCTCTTCTTAAGTTCTTGAGCTTTAACGATCCAGCGTGCCCGTTTGGCTTGGAACGTACCAGCGCACAGGGCGCAAATCTTGCTCGATCAATTTGTCGACATCTAACAACGTTGCGAAAATCGCCATCCGCATAGGAATGCCGTTATCGGTTTGGCGGAAAATCGCCAGACGCGGGTCGCCGTTGAGGTCGACGTTTAAATCATTCGCGCCGGGGCGGCTATCCCTGGGTAGCGGGTGCATCACAATCGTGCTTTGACTGCAGCGGTGATCGAGAAAATCGCGGTTAACCATAAAGTCGTCAGAGAGTCCCTGGAAGCTCTCATTCATCTCGTCGGTAAAGCGCTCCTTCTGTATCCGCGTGGTGTACACCACATCTAAATCGGCAAAATCACTAGCGAGAGAATCGCGCTGCTCAATGCGGTGACCGCGAGAGGCTACTAAGTCAATCAGCTTGGAAGGCATCTCAAGGCCCGGCGGCGACACCAGGGTAATGCGCAGCGGGTCATAGAGTGATAAAAGCTTAATCAGTGAATGAACGGTACGGCCATACTTCAAATCGCCGGTAAGTAAGATATGTGCACCGGTCAGCGATTTACCCAGGCGCTGAAACTCTTTATCAATCGTATACAGGTCAAGTAGCGCTTGGCTAGGGTGTTCCCCAGGACCGTCACCGCCATTAATCACTGGTACATTCGTCGCCGCCGCGAACTCAGCCACCGAACCCTGGTCGGGGTGGCGCATTACAATGGCGTCGCAGTAGCCACTCATTACACGGCTGGTATCATAGAGTGACTCCCCCTTCGCCATAGAGGAGAAGGTGAAGCCCGTTGTGTCACACACGCTGCCACCTAAACGACAAAAGGCAGCATTGAAGCTTACCCGCGTGCGGGTGCTGGCTTCAAAAAACAGGTTACCGAGTACCGCCCCTTCCAACACTCGCGTCACTTGGCGCCGCTGAGCAATCGGCTCCATGCGTGCAGCTACACGCAGTAAATGATCAACGCTTTCGCGGTTTAATGAGTCGACAGTTAGCAGGTGGTGGCTCATGGCGGACCTCAGTAAGGTGGTAGATAAGGCTAGTGTAACCGCCAATGAGGGTAGTGCCGAAGGGCTTTCATTCGTTACAGCCTGCTAATCTGTAATTTTCTTACAAAACCCCTTGCCAACGCATCCACGAAACCGTAAAGTACGCATCCGCTGCCGGGGACGCCAAGCGTTTCCAGCGGTGAATGAAGTGTAAAAGCTTCGGTTTGTCAGGAGGTTAGAGCAGATAGTAGCGTTCGCCTCACTCGCTAAAAAACAGCGATTGACAAACACCAGGAACTGCGTAGAATACGCCTTCCTCGCTGCGGCAAGCCAGTTCAACGGTTCGCCAGTCAAACACAGCGAAACAGCTCTTTAACAATTTGATCAGGTAATTCATGTGGGCGCTTGCTGATGTTGGTGACAAATCACCGAATATCAAGGCAAGCGACTCAAGCAATAGGGTTTTAAAGGATTCGTCCTTTGGGATCTGTTTTGAATGAATTCGTTTGAACCTTGAGCCAAGTTTGGTTCGCTTCTGTTGCTTCGGTGACAGGCAAGAACCGCATAGATCTTAAACTGAAGAGTTTGATCATGGCTCAGATTGAACGCTGGCGGCAGGCCTAACACATGCAAGTCGAGCGGTAACAGGGGTAGCTTGCTACCCGCTGACGAGCGGCGGACGGGTGAGTAATGCATAGGAATCTGCCCGATAGTGGGGGATAACCTGGGGAAACCCAGGCTAATACCGCATACGTCCTACGGGAGAAAGGGGGCTTCGGCTCCCGCTATTGGATGAGCCTATGTCGGATTAGCTAGTTGGTAAGGTAATGGCTTACCAAGGCAACGATCCGTAGCTGGTCTGAGAGGATGATCAGCCACATCGGGACTGAGACACGGCCCGAACTCCTACGGGAGGCAGCAGTGGGGAATATTGGACAATGGGGGCAACCCTGATCCAGCCATGCCGCGTGTGTGAAGAAGGCCCTCGGGTTGTAAAGCACTTTCAGCGAGGAAGAACGCCTGGTGGTTAATACCCACTAGGAAAGACATCACTCGCAGAAGAAGCACCGGCTAACTCCGTGCCAGCAGCCGCGGTAATACGGAGGGTGCAAGCGTTAATCGGAATTACTGGGCGTAAAGCGCGCGTAGGTGGCTTGATAAGCCGGTTGTGAAAGCCCCGGGCTCAACCTGGGAACGGCATCCGGAACTGTCAGGCTAGAGTGCAGGAGAGGAAGGTAGAATTCCCGGTGTAGCGGTGAAATGCGTAGAGATCGGGAGGAATACCAGTGGCGAAGGCGGCCTTCTGGACTGACACTGACACTGAGGTGCGAAAGCGTGGGTAGCAAACAGGATTAGATACCCTGGTAGTCCACGCCGTAAACGATGTCGACCAGCCGTTGGGTGCCTAGAGCACTTTGTGGCGAAGTTAACGCGATAAGTCGACCGCCTGGGGAGTACGGCCGCAAGGTTAAAACTCAAATGAATTGACGGGGGCCCGCACAAGCGGTGGAGCATGTGGTTTAATTCGATGCAACGCGAAGAACCTTACCTACCCTTGACATCTACAGAAGCCGGAAGAGATTCTGGTGTGCCTTCGGGAACTGTAAGACAGGTGCTGCATGGCTGTCGTCAGCTCGTGTTGTGAAATGTTGGGTTAAGTCCCGTAACGAGCGCAACCCTTGTCCTTATTTGCCAGCACGTAATGGTGGGAACTCTAAGGAGACTGCCGGTGACAAACCGGAGGAAGGTGGGGACGACGTCAAGTCATCATGGCCCTTACGGGTAGGGCTACACACGTGCTACAATGGCCGGTACAAAGGGCTGCGAGCTCGCGAGAGTCAGCGAATCCCTTAAAGCCGGTCTCAGTCCGGATCGGAGTCTGCAACTCGACTCCGTGAAGTCGGAATCGCTAGTAATCGTGAATCAGAATGTCACGGTGAATACGTTCCCGGGCCTTGTACACACCGCCCGTCACACCATGGGAGTGGACTGCACCAGAAGTGGTTAGCCTAACGCAAGAGGGCGATCACCACGGTGTGGTTCATGACTGGGGTGAAGTCGTAACAAGGTAGCCGTAGGGGAACCTGCGGCTGGATCACCTCCTTAAACGATGCGTCACCGTTGGTAAGCGTCCACAATGAATTACCTGATCAGAATGCTGTTGATACGCAGTGATAAGTGACTCTTTTTTCACGTTAAAAAGAAAAAATAGCTTTTAAAGCTTAAAGGTCTTTTTCTTTTTTAATAGGAAAGAACGCTTATCACTGCTTATAGCAGTCGCTCTTTAACAATGTATATCATGCTGACAAGAACACTTCGCAAGAAGTGCTTCTTAAATTGTGATACGCGTCAGCGTATCCGGCAAAATGAAACGTGATCATTGCGACATCCAGACTCCTTCGGGTTATAGGGTCAAGCAATGAAGCGCACACGGTGGATGCCTAGGCAGCCAGAGGCGATGAAAGACGTGGTAGCCTGCGATAAGGCTCGGTGAGGTGGCAACAACCTGTGACCCGGGCATTTCTGAATGGGGAAACCCACTCATCATAAGATGAGTATCGTGCACTGAATACATAGGTGTACGAGGCGAACCAGGGGAACTGAAACATCTAAGTACCCTGAGGAAAAGAAATCAACCGAGATTCCCCTAGTAGCGGCGAGCGAACGGGGACCAGCCCTTAAGCATGTGACTGATTAGGCGAACAGATTGGGAAGTCTGGCCGTAGCGGGTGATAGCCCCGTAGTCGAAAATCTGATCATGTGAAATCGAGTAGGTCGGGGCACGAGAAACCTTGACTGAAGACGGGGGGACCATCCTCCAAGGCTAAATACTCCTGGCTGACCGATAGTGAACCAGTACCGTGAGGGAAAGGCGAAAAGAACCCCGGAGAGGGGAGTGAAATAGATCCTGAAACCGTGTGCGTACAAGCAGTCGGAGCCCACTTGTTGGGTGACGGCGTACCTTTTGTATAATGGGTCAGCGACTTATATTCAGTGGCGAGGTTAACCGTATAGGGGAGCCGTAGGGAAACCGAGTCTTAACTGGGCGACACAGTCGCTGGATATAGACCCGAAACCGAGCGATCTATCCATGAGCAGGGTGAAGGTTGAGTAACATCAACTGGAGGCCCGAACCAGGATCTGTTGAAAAAGATTTGGATGACTTGTGGATCGGAGTGAAAGGCTAATCAAGCTCGGAGATAGCTGGTTCTCCTCGAAAGCTATTTAGGTAGCGCCTCATGTAGTACCGCCGGGGGTAGAGCACTGTTTCGGCTAGGGGTCATCCCGACTTACCAACCCGAGGCAAACTCCGAATACCGGTGAGTAACGCGTGGGAGACACACGGCGGGTGCTAACGTCCGTCGTGAAAAGGGAAACAACCCAGACCGTCAGCTAAGGTCCCGAAATCCTGGTTAAGTGGGAAACGATGTGGGAAGGCTCAGACAGCTAGGAGGTTGGCTTAGAAGCAGCCATCCTTTAAAGAAAGCGTAATAGCTCACTAGTCGAGTCGGCCTGCGCGGAAGATGTAACGGGGCTAAACCAGGTACCGAAGCTACGGGTTCATCCTTTGGATGAGCGGTAGAGGAGCGTCGTGTACGCCAATGAAGGTGGATTGAGAAGTCTGCTGGAGGTATCACGAGTGCGAATGCTGACATGAGTAACGATAAAGGGTGTGAAAAACACCCTCGCCGGAAGACCAAGGGTTTCTGTTCGACGCTAATCGGAGCAGAGTGAGTCGGCCCCTAAGGCGAGGCCGAAAGGCGTAGTCGATGGGAAACGGGTCAATATTCCCGTACCGGACATGGTTGCGATGGGGGGACGAAGAAGGCTAGGTGAGCCAGGCGTTGGTTGTCCTGGTGAAAGTGAGTAGGCTGAGGGTTTAGGCAAATCCGGACCCTTAAGGCCGAGACACGAAACGAACTGACCACGGTCAGGAAGTCACTGATGCCACGCTTCCAGGAAAAGCCTCTAAGCTTCAGATCATGTGCGACCGTACCCCAAACCGACACAGGTGGTCAGGGAGAGAATCCCAAGGCGCTTGAGAGAACTCGGGTGAAGGAACTAGGCAAAATGGTGCCGTAACTTCGGGAGAAGGCACGCCGGCGTAGGGTGATGAGACTTGCTCTCTAAGCCCGAACCGGTCGAAGATACCAGGTGGCTGCAACTGTTTATTAAAAACACAGCACTCTGCTAACGCGCAAGCGGACGTATAGGGTGTGACGCCTGCCCGGTGCCGGAAGGTTAAATGATGGTGTTAGCCGCAAGGCGAAGCTCTTGATTGAAGCCCCGGTAAACGGCGGCCGTAACTATAACGGTCCTAAGGTAGCGAAATTCCTTGTCGGGTAAGTTCCGACCTGCACGAATGGCGTAATGATGGCCACGCTGTCTCCACCCGAGACTCAGTGAAATTGAAATCGCCGTGAAGATGCGGTGTACCCGCGGCTAGACGGAAAGACCCCGTGAACCTTTACTATAGCTTCACACTGGACGCTGATGTTGCCTGTGTAGGATAGCTGGGAGGCTTTGAACTCCGGACGCCAGTTCGGAGGGAGCCACCCTTGAAATACCAGCCTGGCATCATTGGCGTTCTCACTCAGGTCCGTTATCCGGATCGAGGACAGTGTGTGGTGGGTAGTTTGACTGGGGCGGTCTCCTCCTAAAGAGTAACGGAGGAGCACGAAGGTACCCTCAGCACGGTCGGACATCGTGCATTGAGTGCAAGAGCATAAGGGTGCTTGACTGCGAGACAGACACGTCGAGCAGGTGCGAAAGCAGGTTCTAGTGATCCGGTGGTTCTGTATGGAAGGGCCATCGCTCAACGGATAAAAGGTACTCCGGGGATAACAGGCTGATACCGCCCAAGAGTTCACATCGACGGCGGTGTTTGGCACCTCGATGTCGGCTCATCACATCCTGGGGCTGAAGTCGGTCCCAAGGGTATGGCTGTTCGCCATTTAAAGTGGTACGCGAGCTGGGTTTAGAACGTCGTGAGACAGTTCGGTCCCTATCTGCCGTGGGCGTTGGATGTTTGAGAAGGGCTGCTCCTAGTACGAGAGGACCGGAGTGGACGACCCTCTGGTGTTCCGGTTGTCACGCCAGTGGCATTGCCGGGTAGCTATGGTCGGACGGGATAACCGCTGAAAGCATCTAAGCGGGAAGCCCCCTTCAAGATGAGACATCCCTGAGGCCTAGAGCCTCCTGAAGGGCCCAGCGAGACCAGCTGGTTGATAGGCACGGTGTGGAAGCGCTGCAAGGTGTTGAGCTAACGTGTACTAATGGCCCGTGAGGCTTGACCCTATAACACCCAAGGGGTCTGGTCGTGATGATGACGTTAAGGTTGAGAGATCAACAGAAAGCCGGATACGCAGCGTGTGGCCTGACTCAATGAGAACAGGCGGCACGATGAGACGCACACAATTTAGTAAAAACGCTTCAGCATGATATACCGCCAGTTACGCCTGACGACCATAGCACGCGTGAACCACCTGATCCCTTGCCGAACTCAGCAGTGAAACCGCTTAGCGCCGATGGTAGTGTGGGGTCTCCCCATGCGAGAGTAGGTCATCGTCAGGCACCTATACCAAAAAACCCCCAGGGCTAACGCCTTGGGGGTTTTTTTTATGGCAAAATGCACTCCTCAAGGAGGATTGCCCATGACTCAGATGCGCTGGGAACAGCTACTTTCCCCACGTCGTCTTCACGACCAACGCTCGACAAGTACTCGTGAAATCGGTCGTAGCCCGTTTCATAAAGATCATGACCGGATTGTTTTTTCAGGCTCATTCAGGCGACTTGGCCGTAAGACACAGGTGCATCCACTAACAGAAAACGATCATATCCATACTCGCCTAACTCACTCACTAGAAGTCGGCTGTGTCGGCCGTTCTCTGGGTATGATTGTCGGAGAGTTACTGCGTGATCGCTTGCCAGAATGGATAACGCCCGCTGATCTTGGCGTCATTGTGCAGACAGCGTGCCTGGGGCATGATATTGGGAATCCCCCTTTTGGGCATGCCGGTGAGTATGCCATTCGCGACTGGTTTCAGCGTGCTCAAAGCAGTGGGCTATTAGAAGGCCTTTCAGACGCTGAGCGCGAGGACCTTTTGACCTACGAAGGTAACGCTCAAGGTTTTCGGGTAATTACTCAGATCGAATATAACCAGTTTAATGGTGGCATGCGGCTGTCAGCGGCCACCCTGGGTGCGCTACTTAAATACCCTTGGACGGTTCGTTACAGCGGACGCGCGGGAAAATTCGGCGCTTACCAGTCAGAGCAGGCGCTACTTAAAGAAGTGGCTGAAGCGGTAGGTTTGTTGCCGCAAGGCGAGCAGCGCTGGTGTCGCCACCCGCTGGCCTGGCTTGTCGAAGCCGCCGATGATATCTGTTACGCCCTGTTAGACCTGGAAGATGGCTTAGAAATGGGGATTCTGCGCTATGAAGAAGTCGTCGAAATACTGCGCCAAATTGCCGGAGAATTCCCGCCTGAGTATGCCGATATGCAAGCCCGTAATGTCTCCCAGCGGCGGCGTATCGCGTTACTCCGTGGTGCCGCTATGGAACGTGCCGTCAATGATGTCGGCGCGGTGTTTGTACAGCATGAGCAGGCCCTGCTAAGCGGCACCCTCAGTGACGACCTATTAGAGCTGTGTCACCCCGACCTTGGGTGGGGTGTTCAGGCTGCGAAGCAGCTTGCCCGAGAGCGTATTTTCCAAAACGAGCGTAAAGCGAAATTAGAGATTGGTGCCTATACGACGCTAGGTATTCTCTTGGAAGCTTTTATTGGTGCTGCCCACGAGCTACATCACACCGGGCATTCATCGTTTAAACATCAGCGTGTGTTGGCCCTGATTGGCGAAAACACGCCGCTGCCTTCTTGGCCGCTTTACGATAGCTACCGCCGAATGCTGGACTTTATCGGTGGGATGACGGACCACTATGCAGTCGATCTTGCCCAAGAGATGGGTGGGCGGTTACGCGGCGACTAAGCCGTACATTATACGGACGGCTGGCGGAGATGTTTGAGTTCCATTAGCCGTGCCCGCTCCAGCAAGATATGGATGACCTTATCGTGAATGGCATCGCTCATCTGTCCCGGTGTTATCTCGGTGAGCTGTTGGGCAAGCTGCTCGCCACTTACCACTAAGATATCCGGTGAGGCCTCGCTGGTATCAATCTCCCAGCCGGGCAGCACTAACACTCCTTTAACCGGTACCGGCACACTGCAGCGGCGCTCTAACCATTGGCTGAGCCAGCTAACGCCCTGACGCGTTTTATGCAGTGGTCGGCGCTCTTGCCAATGTGGAAAGCGTAGCCGCTCGCGCTCTACCGCCACTGTGTTGAGTTCGTTGCCATCAGTGCCGATAGCGAGTGTTCTTGCCCTTGTTTCCACCACAAAAACACCATGAGGTGTTACTACCACGTGATCAATCGTGAAGCTATCGGTGGGGACATCATGAAATACGTAATAGGGGTGGGCCTCAGGGCGGACTAAACGCTCAAGCTCTTGGCCAACGGCAAGCTCGCAAGCGAGGCCTAATTTTAGTCGCCGAATACGTTGATAGTCACGCACCAGCAGCAGTGAAAACGTAAGTACCAGCAGCGTGCTGAGTAGCCCATATAAAGCCCATTCGACCCAATCTTGTTGATCCACAAATAGCATGCGGCCCATGCCATACACCAGAGGGGCCAAGCTAATGATGGGCCCTAACGCCCCGTTTAGAAATAGGTTGGAAAAAGCTTGGTCAAGGCGATGGCGCAGCGCTTGGCCCGGTTCATGAAGGGGAGCTTTGAAGGGCGAATGGACACGCGCATCGTGTAGGTTGCGCAGCGCCAGGACAATACTGGCCATTGCCGCCATGGGGAATAAAAAAATGAGGGGTAGCAAGTATTCCAGCCAAGCCATTGCAGTGCCTTGCCCTATAGCGACTTACTTGACGGTAAGTCTTGGTGGTGTAGAGGCTTTAACCCCCTGCGAGTTTAACCTGATAGCCGAGTGTACTGAGCTCCTGGCACAGAACTTCACGATGGTCGCCTTGTATTTCAATAATACCGTCTTTAACAGCTCCGCCCGTCCCACAACGTTTTTTAAGCGTTTTTGCTAACGTTTTAAGTTCATCACCAGTCAAAGGGATGCCGCTAACAGTAGTAACCCCTTTACCTTTACGGCCGCTGGTTTCGCGTCGAATACGCACAATGCCATCTAGGGCGGCTAAGCGCTGTTGTTCGCTTAGATCATCACAGTGACAGGCTTCAAGTGCTTCCCGACAGGTGGGGCAGGTTTTACCATGTTCGGTGGAGTAAACCAGCCCACCCAATTGGTCACGTAAAGAGGCCATTATCATCCTCCGATAGAGTGTTGAGGCACGGGTGTCTGCCAATATTCACGTGTGAGACGCTCCACTACGGCGGGTAACTGATACATATTACTGATCATAATGGCAGTTTCAGGCGTCTCTTCGGCATCCGGGAAACGATTTAAATGAATCACCGTCATCCCCGCTTTCAGTGCTGCGCGAACACCTACTAAGGCATCGTCTATAGCGATACAGTCACGCGCTGCATAGCCCATGATACTGGCTGCGTGTAAATGTAAACAGGGTTCAGGCTTCCAGCAATTGGCGGTATAGCCACTGAAAAAGCGTTTTCCAAAATAATGGTTAAGGCCTGTGGCTTCTAGCGCCGTAAGAATTTTACTTTCAGGCCCATTAGAGACTACCGCGCTCGGGTAAGAGCTCAGTATATCTAACGCTTCACGAGCACCTGGTATGGTCGTCAACTCTTGGGCAAGCCGAGTGGCTAGATTGGCTCGCATAATGATTTCCATGCGCTCAAGCTGATCAGGATCAACATCACCATAGCGCTGTTGAAGTTCAGCAACGATACGCCGAAAGCGCGCTCCACGAAATTCACCGAGGTAATCGGTAGTAGCAAACGGCAGCCCTACTGAATTAAGCCCGACGGCCATCTCTTCAGCTAGTAACGGTTCGCTATCGACGAGTGTGCCATCACAGTCAAACAGCAAAAGTGGGAGCGGCATTACGGTTCCTTGCAGCGGCTTTAGCGCTGCCAGTGTTAGTTGAAGCCATCTATACTGCTATTGAACGGGATTTTACGTCATTTGTGAACACTGTTTTGTTATTTTTTGCTTGCCTATACGCTACTTTTGAGACAGCTTAAACGGCTACGCCCATTTTGGTGGCCGCTGTTGTCTGTCATCTAGCTTCAGGAAACGCTGTAGCGCTAGCCTTGGAAACGGCCAAGCTGCGCTGAAGAGATAGTAGGGATACACTATTTTGACATAACCACAACATGGAGAACGTCCGATGCGATTCACCCCTTGGATCCTACCCTTAGCCCTCAGCGCTGCTTTGCTAACGACGACTGGCTATGTGTTTGCTGATAATCATGAAACGGAAAGCGAACAGCACGAACCTCTCAATGATGAAGCGCTTGAAAAGGAATACGGTATTAAAGCGGGCTCGGTAAAACGTGACGAAGTGGCGTTATCTAGCGATGCCGAGGATACCAATGAGCAGACCCGTGTGCGTGAAGAAGAAGAGGAGGAAGAGAAGCACGAAGAAGTAGCCACCAGCGCAGGCGAGGATGACGTAGAGTTAGAGACTGGCAAGAGTGAAGAGCGGAACCCAGAGGCTGGCACAGGCGGTACTGGCAGTCCGGATGATGCTATTCATAGCAGCGAAGAAGAAAATAAAGATGACGAGGGAGACACTGACGATAACGAGTAACGCCAGTGCCAGAAGCACTATTTAGCTAGTCGGCGTGAGTTCGCGCTGCTGCGCTGATGGTAAGGTTTCATTGCGCGCTGGCTGGTAACCCACCACGGGGCTGATTGTCCGTTAATTGAATTAAACAGCGCTTTCTGCATTTCGAGGCCAGCTTCCATGCTGGCCTCGAGTTTTTCGGTGACCATTTTTTGATTTTCTTTCATCATATTAGGGCTGAAAAAGGGCTGTGTTTGCCATAAATGATTGCGCATAGTGATGGTCGACAGAGACGTAGTCCAGAGTTCAAATGCCATTAGGCCCGCCTTCCAAATATCGAACATTGCGAGCGGAGTGATAGGCATAAGCGGCGTCGTTGTGGTGCTTTTCATGAGTATTGGCCTCTCGATTGGAGCACGAAACCTCGTGGTCACATCAACAGTGTTAGCGTATCAATGCTGCGATGCAATATGTATTTTGTCGAGCATAACGTGTGTTAGCTAAAAAAAAAGACGACCAACCGGTCGTCTTTTCGTTAAGCAATTGTACTAACAGGATTACTTGATTTTAGGCGCCATTTCGCCGCGCTCGTAGCGCAGGGACATCGCTTCAAGGCTAATCGGTTTGATCTTGCTGGCGTTGCCTGCAGTGCCAAAGGCCTCATAGCGCGCAATACACAGATCGCGCATCGCCGTAACGGTTTCTTTAAGGAATTTACGAGGGTCGAATTCAGCAGGGTTTTGTGCCATAAAACGACGTACAGCGCCTGTAGATGCTAGGCGTAGGTCAGTATCGATATTCACCTTACGCACGCCGTGCTTAATCCCTTCAACGATCTCTTCCACCGGAACACCGTAGGTTTCTGAAATTTGGCCGCCGTACTGGTTTATCACTTCCAGCCACTCTTGCGGCACGGATGAAGAGCCGTGCATAACGAGGTGGGTGTCCGGAATCCGCGCATGGATCTCTTTGATGCGCTGGATAGAGAGCGTGTCACCAGTAGGCGGCTTAGTGAATTTATAAGCGCCGTGGCTGGTGCCAATGGCAATGGCCAAGGCGTCTACGTGCGTCGCTTTGACGAATTCGGCCGCTTCTTCAGGGTCGGTCAGCAGCTGTTCCATATCCAGCTTGCCTTCAGCACCAATGCCGTCTTCTTCACCGGCCATGCCTGTTTCCAGACTGCCCAGGCAGCCCAGCTCGCCTTCAACCGACACACCGCAGGCGTGGGCCATTTCGACTGCACGACGGGTAACGTTAACGTTGTAGTCGTAATCGGTGGGTGTTTTGCCGTCTTCGCCCAGTGAGCCATCCATCATTACCGAGGAGAAGCCAAGCTGGATAGAGCGCTGGCAAATTGCAGGGCTAGTGCCGTGATCTTGATGCATGACCACCGGGATATGGGGAAACTCTTCTACGGCCGCTAAAATAAGGTGGCGTAGAAACGGGGCTCCCGCATATTTACGAGCGCCAGCAGAGGCTTGCACGATTACCGGTGAATCGGTGGCATCAGCAGCTTCCATAATGGCGCGCATCTGCTCAAGATTATTAACGTTAAATGCCGGGATGCCGTAGCCATATTCGGCGGCATGGTCGAGCATTTGGCGCATGCTGATCAGAGCCATTAAATCACCTTATCTAAGTTTTAAAAAAAGCATGTTGTCACAATGAGGCTATTAACGCCGCGGCTTTATTGCACGGGTGGTTTAAGTCGCCCCATATTAACCGCGTTTGGCAGCAGCTTCGAGCGCTGCTACGGCGGGCAGCTGCTTGCCTTCGACATACTCAAGGAAAGCACCGCCGCCGGTGGAGATATAGGAGACACGATCAGCAATGGCATATTTATCAATAGCCGCTAACGTATCACCGCCGCCTGCAATCGAGAAACCTGCGCTATCGACGATAGCCTGGGCGATAACCTGGGTGCCTTTGCCAAACTGATCGATTTCAAATACCCCGACTGGGCCATTCCACAATATGGTGCCAGCATCTTTGAGCATACTGGCCAAGTGAGCGGCGGTATCGGGGCCAATATCTAAAATCATCTCGTTGTCAGCTACTTGATCGACCGGTTTGACGATGGCCTCTGCCGATTCAGAAAACTCAGTGGCCACCACAACATCGGTAGGTAACGGAATCGACACCTTCTCCATCAGGGCTTTTGCCTGACCCATCAAATCGGCTTCATAGAGTGATTTGCCGACATTATAGCCCGCAGCGGCGATAAAGGTGTTGGCGATGCCGCCGCCCACGATCAACTGGTCGCATTTGTCGGCCAGCGCAGTAAGCACGTCAAGTTTGGTAGAGACTTTTGAGCCACCAACGATCGCCACCATAGGACGTGCCGGTTTCGCCAGGGCTTTTTGCAAAGCATCGAGCTCTTGGGCCAGTAGCGGGCCTGCGCAAGCACTGGGTGCAAAACGGGCCACGCCGTGAGTAGACGCTTGTGCGCGATGAGCCGTGCCAAACGCATCCATGACAAAAATATCGCATAGCGCGGCATACTGCTGCGCCAACTGCTCGTCATCTTTTTTCTCGCCGTTATTGAAGCGAACATTTTCAAGCAGCACCACATCACCGTTGGCGATGTCTAACGTCTCACCAAGATACGTCTTAATTAGCGGTACTGGGCGACCTAGCAGCTCAGCCAAGTGCTCAGCCACCGGCGCGAGCGAGAATTCATCGGCGGGTTCGCCTTCAGTGGGGCGCCCCAAGTGGCTCATTAGCATTACTTTCGCGCCAGCCTTCATGGCTGCTTGAATCGTCGGCAATGCGGCGCGTAGGCGTGCGTCGCTGGAGACGCGGCCATGTTTGATGGGCACATTCAAATCTTCACGGATCAGCACGCGTTGCCCTTCCAGGGGAAGGTCAGTCATCTTTTTCACGTTCATGTGAGCGGTTTCCTCGTGTTTATGCCGTTGAACTAAGGGTAAACAGATAATGCAACTAGGTTACGTCTGTGCCGAAAGTGTGGCCAGCCGCTGACTAATATCGAGCATCCGGTTGGCGAACCCCCACTCGTTATCGAACCAGCACAGCAGTTTGATAAGACGCTTGCCCGCCACCCGGGTTTGCGTGGCGTCCAGAATGCCTGAGCGCGGATCGTGGTTGAAATCAACGGATGCCATCGGCGCTTCAGTATAGCCAAGAACGCCCTTTAAGCGCTGCTGGCTGGCGGCCAAAAGTAGCGCATTGACGTCATCACGGTGAGTATCGCGGCTGACCGTCAGCGCTACATCCATGGCAGATACATTGATGGTTGGAACACGTACGTGCAGGCACTCAAAGCGGCCCGCCAGATGGGGCATCAGGCGGCTAATACCCAGTGCCAAGCCGGTATCGACCGGCACGATAGAGTGCATTGCCGAGCGAGTAAGGCGCAGATCGGTTTGATGATAGGCATCAATGACCGGTTGATCATTCATCGCCGAGTGAATGGTAGTGGTGACGCCGTGCTCAAGACCGAGCGCTTCATCCAGAATGGTTAACAGTGGTACAAGACAGTTGGTAGTGCACGAGGCGGCAGAGAGAATTCGCTGCGATAGCGTCAACTCACTCTCGTTGATGCCCCAGACGATGGTGGTATCGACGTCATTTTCAGCAGGCTGAGAAAACAGTAGGCGTTTAGCGCCAGCCTCTAGATGCTGTTCGGCGGTGGCGCGATCTTTAAAGCTCCCAGAGCACTCTAAAACCAGATCCACATCAAGCGCCTTCCAGGGCAGCTTGCGTGGGTCCCGTTCGCACAACACCTGAATGCGCTGACCGTTGACCATAAGGCACTGACCATCATGGTCGACATCGCCTGGAAAGCGGCCATGGGTAGTGTCGTAGCGTGTCAGGTAGGTAATGGTGGCAAGATCAGAGAGCTCATTTATGGCGACCACTTCAAGCTCCGGGTGATGCCGCTCAACGAGGGCCCGCAGCACGCATTGGCCAATGCGTCCGTAACCGTTAATGGCGATGCGATATCTGGGAGCAGAATTAGCCATGCAGAAGGGTGGCTCTTAAAAGTGAGTCAATAAACAAAATGGAGTTGAAACCTACGGGATGATAACGCATTTCAGCCAGCGATTCTTACCGGCGGCGTTTCCCCATTAGCTCCCCATGCCTATCAGTCGCCAAGCGAGCGGTAGTAGCATGGCGGTGAAAATGCCGGTTAGGCTCATCCCTAGTGATGCAAAAGCCCCGGCGGTTGGGCTAATCTCAAATGCTCTGACAGTGCCAATGGCATGTCCGTTAAGCCCAAGCGCAAAACCGATTAATCGCTCGTCATCAATGCGCAAAAACCGCGTGGTAAGGCTGACGCAGGGTATCGTCGCCACGCCGGTAATCAATAATGCCCCCATGAGAAGCGCCACCGTACCGCCCAACTGCTCGGTAATACCGATAGCGATAGGGGCAGTCACCGATTTAGCGGCAAGAGAGGCGAGTATGGTGTCAGAGCTACCCAGTAGCCAAGCAATCGCCAGCGAGTAGAACGCTGCCAGCGTAGCGGCAATGGGCAGGCAAATAGCCAGCGGCCGCCATAGCTCAACGATACGCGGCAACTGCTGGTAAAGCGGCATACCTAACGCCACGGTAGCAGGCCCCAGCAGCACAGTGAGCCAAGTGGCACCCTGATGATAAGTGGCGTAAGGCAGCCCCATTAGCGCTAATGCCCCGGCCAGTAGCAGCGCCGCAATTAAGATGGCGGGCAGCCAGGAGGGGCGTTTTAGGCGCTGAAAAACCCCGTTCCCGATGAGATAAGCAGTCAGCGTTAACCCTACTGCAAACAGCGGGGTAGTCGTTAACAGGGTGAGTAGCGATGTATCAGCGGACATGGGTAGGTTTGATCAGCCGTTTGAGCAACCAAAGCGTTGTCACCACGCTGAGAAGCGTGCCCAGTAATAACGCGATGAGAATCGCGCTCCATTGCCCGGCCAGCTCGCCGATGATGAAAAACACCCCAACAACACCGGGCATTATCAGCATAGCGAGAAGGGCAATTAGCGGCTGGGCGGCGGCAGCAATACTGCTAGGAACGCGACCACGCATGGCGAGCGTAACGCAAAGTAGCAGCATGCCAATAACGCCTGACGAGATCGGCAAAGCGGTGAAATAGATCACCACTTCACCGATCAGCCAGTAGCTAATCAGCCATAGAAAGCCACTGAGCGCGGGCATGGCTTAGCCGAGTAGTTCGTTGGCTTGCTTGACCACATTCTCGACGGTAAAGCCGAAGTGTTTGAACAGATCCCCCGCCGGGGCGGATTCGCCGTAGGTGGTCATGCCGATCACACGGCCTTCCAGACCTACATACTTGTACCAGTAGTCGGCGTGAGCGGCTTCAATAGCGATACGCTTGGTGACCGCTTTAGGCAGTACGCTCTCACGGTACTCGGCGTCTTGACCGTTGAAGCGATAGGCCGACGGCATGGAGACCACGCGTACGGCTTTGCCCTGCTGCTCAAGCTCGGCGGCGGCGTCCATCGCCAACGACACTTCTGAGCCGGTGGCAATCAGAATCAACTCCGGCGTTCCTTCGCTATCCTTGAGAACGTACGCACCGTTTTGAATGGCTGCCAACTGCGCTTTCGTGCGCTGCTGGTGGGGTAGGTTCTGGCGTGACAGTACTAGCGCCGTGGGGCCGGAGTGGCGCTTGATGGCGGCATCCCAAGAGGCGGCGGTTTCCACTGCATCACAGGGGCGCCAAGTATTGAGGTTCGGCGTGGTGCGCAGGTTGGTGAGCTGCTCAATCGGTTGGTGGGTCGGGCCATCTTCACCCAGGCCGATGGAGTCATGGGTGAACACGTAGATCACCTGCTGGCCCATCAGCGACGCCATGCGGATCGAGTTACGCATGTACTCCATAAAGATTAGGAAGGTTGCTCCGTAAGGTACCAAGCCGCCGTGCAGAGCGATGCCGTTCATGACCGCCCCCATGCCGAACTCACGAACACCGTAGTGCAGGTAGTTACCGCTGGCGTCTTCCGGGGTGATCGCTTTGGCGCCTTTCCAGAAAGTCAGGTTGGAGGGCGCCAAATCGGCACTGCCACCCAGCAGTTCTGGCATTTGCGGGCCAATCGTATTCAACACTTCAAAGGAGGCTTTGCGAGACGCGATGGTCTCGCCGCGTTCTTGGGCCTGCTCAATCAATGCTTCCGTGGCAAGCTCTGCGGGGAGCTGGCGCTTCATCCGGCGCTTAAACTCGCGCGCTTCCGTGGGGAAGGCTTCGGCGTAGCGAGTGAAGCGCTCATCCCAAGCCTGCTGGACAGCTTTACCTGCGTCGCGAGCATCCCAGGCTGAGTAGATAGGCTCAGGGATATGGAACGGGGCGTGAGGCCAGTCTAGCTGGGTGCGGGCCAGGGCGACTTCTTCATCGCCGAGCGGGGCGCCGTGAGCGTCCTCCTTGCCCTGCTTGTTGGGAGCACCAAAGCCAATGATGGTTTTACAGATAATCAGGCTTGGCTTATCGTCATGGCTCTTGGCCAGCTCAATAGCGGCTTTGATCTCTTCAGGCTTATGTCCATCAACGTTGGGTACTACGTGCCAGCCATAGGCTTCAAAACGCTTGGCGGTATCGTCGGTAAACCAGCCTTCGACTTCGCCATCAATAGAGATGCCGTTGTCGTCGTAAAGCGCGATCAATTTACCCAGCTGCTGGGTGCCGGCTAGGGAGGCCGCTTCATGGGAGATACCTTCCATCAAGCAGCCGTCACCCAGGAAGCACCACGTGTGGTGGTCAACAATCGTGTGCCCCGGGCGGTTGAACTGCGCCGCCAGGGTTTTTTCCGCGATGGCAAAGCCTACGGCGTTGGCAAAACCCTGACCCAGCGGGCCAGTGGTGGTTTCAATGCCAGGCGCGTAACCGAATTCCGGGTGGCCCGCGGTGGGCGAGTGCAGCTGGCGGAAATTCTGCAGTTGTTCCAGGCTTAACTCATAGCCGCTTAAATGCAGCAGAGAGTAAAGCAGCATGGAGCCGTGACCATTGGAAAGCACGAACCGGTCACGATCGGCCCACTTGGGGTCTTCGGGGTTGTGCTTGAGGTAGTCATTCCATAGCACCTCGGCGATATCAGCCATACCCATGGGGGCGCCAGGATGGCCGGACTTGGCCTTCTGAACGGCATCCATGGAAAGCGCGCGAATGGCATTGGCTAGCTCAAAACGGGATGGCATGGGGGTGCTCCTCGCCTGGAAACAGAAATTATAAAGCCACTATTGTCGCTGACTTCCCATGTTGCGGCAAATATGACGGCAAATTCTGGTAAGCGCGTTCTGGGAAGCATCGCCGGCAGCGTGTAGACTCTGCCCCCCGAAGTGGTGGAGAAAGTGGTGCTGCCGCTTCTCTTACGGGCAGGAGTTACCTGCCATGATTTCCTGCTGATGCTGTGCATTAGAGACAGCCATCATACAGAGGGTCGAGTGCGCGATGAGCGAATATTCCCTGTTTACCTCCGAGTCCGTCTCCGAAGGTCATCCCGATAAGATTGCCGATCAGATCTCTGACGCGGTGTTAGATGCCATCATCGCCCGTGATAAACAGGCCCGCGTTGCCTGTGAAACCATGGTGAAAACCGGGGTGGCGATCATTGCCGGCGAAATTACCACCTCTGCTTGGGTTGATTTAGAAACCCTCGTGCGCGATGTGATTATCAGCATCGGCTATAACTCGTCTGATGTTGGCTTTGATGGCGCGACTTGTGGCGTGGTTAACCTGATCGGTAAGCAGAGTGTTGAGATTGCCCAAGGCGTTGACCGCAGTAAACCGGAAGATCAGGGCGCTGGCGACCAGGGCCTGATGTTCGGTTATGCGACCAACGAAACCGACTCGTTTATGCCTGCCCCGATCCACTACTCGCACCGTTTAGTCGAGCGTCAGGCCGAACTGCGTAAAAATGGCCTGTTACCGTGGCTGCGCCCGGATGCCAAGAGCCAGGTAACCTTCCGCTATAACGCTGAAGGTCAGCCCTGCGGTGTTGATGCCATCGTGCTCTCTACCCAACACGACCCAGATATTGATCAGGAAGACCTGCGCAAAATGATCAAGCGCGAGGTCATTGAGCAAGTCATCCCCGCCGAGTGGTTGGATGGCAGCACCCAGTACCATATCAACCCGACCGGCAAATTTGTGATTGGCGGTCCGGTAGGCGACTGTGGGCTGACTGGCCGCAAAATTATCGTCGACACCTACGGCGGCATGGCGCGCCACGGTGGTGGCGCGTTCTCGGGCAAAGACCCCTCTAAAGTGGATCGTAGCGCCGCCTATGCAGGCCGCTATGTAGCTAAGAACGTAGTGGCCTCGGGGCTGGCTGACAAGTGTGAGATTCAGGTCTCCTACGCGATTGGCGTTGCCGAGCCGACGTCGGTCTCCATCGATACCTTCGGCACCGGTAAAATTGACGATGCCAAGATCGTTGCGCTAGTTCGCGAGCACTTTGACCTGCGCCCCTACGCGATCACCAAAATGCTTGATCTGCTGCACCCGATGTATCAGCTCACCGCCGCTTACGGCCACTTTGGCCGGGCACCGTTCGAGCACAGCTACACCTGGAGTGACGATAAAGGCCAAGTGCATACCGAAACCTTTACCGCCTTCCCGTGGGAAAAGGTTGATAAGGCCGATGCACTGCGTAAGGCTGCCGGTTTGTAAGAGATTCGCTACACCGTTTGTAAGCAATGTATTAAATCGCCCCTTTGGCTTCGGCCGGGGGCTTTTTTTATGCGCTATTTCAAAACCCTGCGCTAGGCTAAGTCTAAAGGCTGATGTGTTAACGCGGGGGTAAGTAATGTTGTTGGGTGTACGGACTTGGCTGTTGGGTGGCCTGATCTGGCTTGTCACTTTTTCCGCACACGCTGCCCAATGCCCAGATTGGCCGGAGGAGCGCTTAAGCCGCGAAAGCAAAGCTCTGGCCGAGCAGGTTCAGCGCTGGGACACTGCCTACCATGACGAGGGCGTCGCGCTGATCGACGATGCCCTTTACGACCAAGCGTTAGAGCGCCTAGCCACCTGGCAGCGTTGCCTGGGCAATGTACCTGACCATCGCCCGCTTACGCGCGTTAAACGCAGCAGCGGCACCCTTGAGCACCCTGCGGCGCAGCGTGGGCTTGATAAAGCTGATGACGATGGCGTCAGACGTTTTACCAGCCGCCGCGAAGACCTGTGGATCCAGCCCAAAGTGGACGGCGTGGCGATTACGTTGCGCTATGAAAATGGCGAACTAGTCGAAGCCGTTAGCCGTGGCGATGGCGAGCGGGGCCAGGATTGGACGGCCCGTGCCCGACAGCTCCCTGCCATTCCCAATACGCTACCTGAGTCTATTTCTGCAGTACTCCAAGGCGAGCTGTATTGGCGGTTAACCCAACACGTGCAGTCGCGTTCACCCGCATCGGGTGCCCGGGGCGCCGTGGCGGGAGCAATGGCGCAATCCTCCCCTGAAACCGCCACCCTTGAACGTATTGGCCTGTTTGTTTGGGATTGGCCCGATGGGCCTAGCGCAATGCAAGAACGTTTAGCTCGGCTAAGTGAGCTAGGCTTTGATAGCGCTGACTATACTCATCCACTGGATGATCGCCGTGATGCCGCTTACTGGCGTGATAGCTGGTTTAACGGCCCTCTGCCATTTGCCACCGACGGCGTAGTCATCAAACAGGCAGAGCGCCCCGGCGTGCGCCGCTGGTCATCTTCGCCCCCAGAGTGGGCTATTGCCTGGAAATACCCCGCCCAGCAGGCGCTAGCGGAAGTGCGCGGCATTGAGTTTCGTGTTGGGCGCACCGGGCGCGTGACGCCACTGGTGTGGCTTAATCCGGTACAGCTGGAGGGACGACGCATTAGCCGCGTCTCACTGGGCTCGCTGGAGCGCTGGGAATCACTGGATGTTCGCCCCGGCGACCAGGTGGCGATTACGCTTGCGGGGTTAACAATTCCCCAGTTAAGCGAGGTGGTGTGGCACACCCAGGAGCGCTCACCGCTGAAGCCGCCTTTACCCCAGCGTTACCACCTGCTGAGCTGTTTTGAGTTAACCCCAGGCTGCGAAAGCCAGCTGCTGGCGCGGCTCACTTACCTTGGCGAGCAGCTAGGTATGCAGGGGATCGGTGAAGGTACCTGGCAAGCGCTATTAGAAGCGGGTGTCGTTACTCAGTTACTGGACTGGCTGGTGGTTGCGCCAAGCCAGCTGGAACAGGCTTACGGCATTGGCGAGGCCACCGCCGCCACGCTTACCGAGCAATTTCATGTCGCCCGCAGTCAGCCGTTTGCGGCATGGCTGAGGGCGCTGGGCGCGCCACCAGGTAGCGAGACAGCGCGGGGAGACTGGCAGCGCTTGGCGGACTACCAGCGTGACGATTGGCAATCAATCCCCGGCATTGGTCCGGTTCGCGCTGACGCGCTGGTAGCATTTTTCAGCTACCCAGAAGTACAGCGCATGGCTTGGCAACTGCAGCAGGCGGGCGTTGCAGGTTTTAGCCTAGCCCGGTGAGGCGCAGCATTAAACCAAGGTAAAGCGGAACCAGCAGCGGCGCGAGCAGTGTGGTGACCAGCACTGCTAACGCGCCTTTTTGCGGCTGAATACCCAGCTCCATCGCCACCACCACCACGTTAGCCGCCATCGGCACCACGCCCATCAACAGCAGCGCTAACGCTAGCTCTGTGGAAAGTGGCGCGATCCACTGCAGTGTTAACACGGCCACGAGCATGACTACTGGCCACATCAGGTAGCGCAATCCTACGCAGGCGACGACAAATCGCGTATCCCAGGCGGAAAGCGTCACTTGGCTAAGCGTCATACCAATAATCATCATGCCCAGCAGCGTGTAGGTGGCAGGAAACACTTGCAGCGAATTCATGACCGCGGCGGGAATGGTTACCTCAAGACAGCTTAGCAGTAACGCTAATAGGAAGGCGTAGATAAGCGGCAGGCGCGAAATTTTGATTAGGCTCTCGCGTACTGAAAAGCGACCGCGAGCACTTAGATAAAAGCCCACGGTAAATTCGTAAATATTAATCCCCAGCATACAGAACAGGTAAAGGGTAACGCCTTCAGGGGGTAGCAAAATCAGCGCAATCGGCAGGCCAAAATAGCCGGTATTACCCGTTCCTGAGGAGAACGCCAGCAGGGCCGCTTCCTGCTCACCAAAACGGTGGCGAGTAATGCGCTGTACTACCATGGCCATTAGGCTTGCCAGAATGAATAGCGCTAATGTGAGTAAAAGATAGTTAGGTGTTGGGCCGCCGTTCATCAGCGCGCGAAAAATCGTAAAAGGCGCTATCAGGTAAACCAGCAGCGTCGCAATCGGGCGAGGGTCTAGCTTGAGTCGTTGGGCGGCGAGCCAGCCGAGCCCCACGTAGCTGAGTAGCATAAGTAACGGCCCAACGAGCGCCCCAGGTGCAAGATCCATTTATCCTCCCGTTGTAGGTGTGGTGACTGACGAACATGAGCCGAATTAAAGGCCGAGCGTGAAATCTTTCATTAGCCCCAGCGCAATGGAACAGCGAGAATACCCCAAAATATCATCACTATTGATCTAAAAAGGAAATCCCATGAGCAGCCACGAGCATCCGTTAGGTATCAGCTTTGAATTCTTCCCGCCCAATACCGATGCTGGGCGAGATAAGCTGATCCACGTTCGTGATGAGCTGGCCGCCCGCAAACCGCGTTTTTTCTCGGTAACCTATGGCGCCGGGGGGTCAACGCAGGCGCGTACCCGCGAAGTAGTGCGTGCAGTCGGCGAGAGTGGTATCACCACTGCGCCGCACCTTTCTTGTATTGGTAGTGAGAAAGCCCAGCTTCGCGACCTGCTGGCACAGTACCGGGAAGAGGGCGTGGATAGCCTGGTCGCGCTGCGTGGTGACATGCCCTCCGGTATGGGGAGCATTGGTGAGCTGCGTTATGCTAACGAACTGGTTGAGTTTATTCGCACGGAAACCGGCGACCATTTCGATATCGCTGTAGCCGCTTATCCTGAATCTCATCCACAGGCGCCTAATCTTGATAAGGATGTGGAAAACTTTGCGCGTAAAATGAAGGCGGGCGCCAATATGGCCATCACCCAGTACTTTTTCACCGCCGATGCCTATTTCAACTTCGTTGATAAAGCCCGCGCGCTGGGCGTTGAGCAGCCGATTATTCCCGGCATTATGCCGATTACCAACTACACCAAGCTGGCGCGTTTCTCTGACGCCTGCGGCGCCGAGATCCCGCGCTGGATTCGCAAGCAGTTGGAATCATATGGTGACGACAGCGAAGCGATTGCCGCTTTTGGCACCGATGTGGTGAGCCGTCTTTGTCAACGATTGCTGGATGGTGGCGCGCCAGGCCTGCATTTTTATACCCTTAACCAAGCCGCGCCGGTACTGAAAGTCGTCGACAACCTGACTGACTAATCTCTCTTTATTTCTACTGGTTGGCGCTTACGAAAAACCCCGCTCAACGTCGTTGAGCGGGGTTTTTTACGCTTAGTATTTAGTGGCTTACACTCAGCCAGCTTGCGCTGTTTTATTACCACCGCCGTGTAGCTTGCGCTGCATGACGAATAGCACGATACCAATCGCGAGGCCGAGGACGTCGGTATAGATACCGCCGTAGATCATAAACATCGCCCCCACTAGCATGACAACGCGCTGCCAAGCATTAACCGGTCCAAAGAACCACGCTTGTACCATGCCCGACAGCAGAACAATCCCCAGCGTTGCAGTCACCCCAACGCGAAGGATCTGCATCGGCGAACCTTCCATCAGCATGGCGGGGCTGTAGAAGAACATAAACGGCACAATGAACGCGGCCAAGCCAATCTTGAACGAGGCCACCGACGTGCCCATGGGATTGTCGCCAGAAATGCCAGCCGCTGCATAGGAAGCCAAGGCAACTGGCGGGGTGATCGCCGACACGACTGCAAAATAGAACACGAAGAAGTGCGCGATCAGTGGCTCAATACCGATATTGATTAGGCCCGGCGCAACGACTGACGCAGCCACCGCATAGGCGGCGGTGGTCGGCATGCCCATCCCCAGCAAAATGCTGATCAACATGGCAAATACAAGTGCTAGCAGTTGGCTGACACCCGCTAAACCAAGCAGCAGTGACGAGAAGCGTGCACCGACACCCGTCAGCGAAATCACCCCGACGATTAAGCCCGCGCAGGCGCACACGGCGATAATCTGAATCGACATGGTGCCTGCAATCTGCAGGGCTTTAAGGATTGCGCGAAGGCCCATTTTGTTGGGTGAAATCCAGCTCACGACGGCGGCTGAAGCGGTTGCCAGGGTACCGGCGCGGATGACCGAGTAACCCATAAACAGCGCGACAATCAGGATGATAATGGGTGCAAACAGATAAACCTGTTTTACCAGCTTCGAGAACAGCGGAATCTCATCCTTGCGCATACCGCGCATGCCTTTACGGGCGGCTTCAAAGTCGACCATAAAGTAGATAGAGGCAAAATAGAGGATGGCAGGAATGATCGCCGCAATGGCAATTTCGGTATACGGAATACCGGTCACTTCAGCCATGATGAATGCGCCAGCACCCATGATCGGCGGCATGATCTGCCCACCGGTTGAGGCGGCGGCTTCGATGGCACCCGCACTACGCGCGGGGTAACCGACTTTTTTCATCAAGGGAATGGTCAAGGAGCCGGTAGAAACCACGTTACCCGCCGATGTGCCATTGATCATGCCCATCAGGCCAGAGGCGAAAATAGCCACTTTAGCGGGGCCACCACGGGCACGACCCGCTGCGGCAAAAGCAAAGTTGACGAAGTAGTCGCCGACTTTCGAAGCCTGAAGAAATGCGGCAAAAATGATGAATAGAATAATATAGGTCGACGAGACTGCCGTGGTGGGCCCGAGGATACCGGCGTCGGTGTAGACCTGGCTGAAGAAGCGCTGCAGTGACAGGCCCGGGTAGCCCAAAAAGCCCGGCAAATAAGGACCGGCGAAAACGTAGGTCAAAAAGACCGCGGAAATCACGACGAGGGCTAAACCCGCCACCCGGCGAGTAAGTTCTAGAATCAGCAGAGAACCTGCGATGGCCGCCCAGGAAATGCCTGACGGCGCAAATGACGTACCCGTCGACATACGGATATTGGTGTTATAAGCCACCAGCAAATAGCCTGCGCTCGCCATCGCGCAAACCATCAGCACCAAATCGGCAGGGTTGAAGCGGTGCCGAGCTTGACGGTAAAACCATGACAGCACAATCGCACCCGCCGTCGTCGCCATGAGCGGATAGCCGTAGTGCCAGTTTTCGACACTTGGGTCGATGCGCATGGCACTACCGCTGAGCGTTTGATACATCACGAAAACTTGCGCCAAGGTATAGGCAGCGGGAATCAGTAGCGCATAGCTAACCCACTTAATCCAGGCGCCTGACGCCTGATGATCGTCCTCGGCAAAGCGGGCACCGGCAAATAGCCCGTAACCCAGAATAAGTGCACCGGCAATGTGTACGATACGAAACGACCAGGTTTCCATCGGATACACGTTGAGTGAAATCAGGTGGAAACTTGAGTAAGCGATCGCTAATGCCGCAAATAGCAAGAATTGCCAGCCCGTAAACAGGCGGCGATTGGGTTCAACAACGTCGTCATCGACACCATCAGCAATAGACTCGGGTATCGCAGAAGCCGCGTGGGCATCATCCTTGAGGCCAGTGGGTTCTTGGTCGGTTTTGTGACTCATTAGAGTTCACCCTCACAGCAAAAGCAGACAAAGGGGGGTAGCAGCGAAAGCTGCCCCGCCCGGCGAAACCGGAAACGGGGCAGTTAGAACGGTTTGAAGGTTGCTTAGTTGATCATATCATCAGCAATTTCATAGCCGTTCTCTTCATACCAGCGAGCAGCACCGGGGTGGAACGGCAGCACGGTGTTGTGCTTGATGTTTTCTGGAATGGTGGTTTCAGCACTGCGGTGCACTGAGCGCATGCGGTCGTTGTTTTCCATGGTGGCCTTGGTGACTTCATAAACGAAATCTTCCGGCAGATCACAGCCAGCGATAGCGAAGTTCCACATGGAAACCGCACGGGCATCTTCTTCCAGCGTGGTGTAGGTGTTGGCCGGAATCATAAACTCAGCAACGGGGAAGTTTTCCAACACCGTGGCCAGCTCTTCTTCGTTAAATTCGATGATGTTGACGTCAGTTTGCACTTCCAACTGGCTAACGGCGGGAATCGGGATGCCCGCAGCGAAGGCGACAACGTCAAGCAGACCATCCTGCAACTGACCGCCCAGGTCTGACCAGCCGCCGTTACGGCGCTCGAAGTCAACGCCCAAGGTTTCTAAAATGGCCGGGAAGTAAGTGTCAGACGTTGAGGCAGCCGGACCAAAACCGATACGTGCGCCATCCGGAATGTCGGAGATTGACTCAATGCCGCTGTCAGAAAGCGCGGTAATGGAGAATGGCGTTTCGTACATGGGGAACATGGCGCATACATTGTCCATCTTCATACCAGGCGCCAGCGGGCTTTCGCCTTTAACGGCATCAGAAGCGGGACCCATGGTGGTTAAGCCAAATGCCATGTCGCCCGTGTGCACGAGTGCCAGGTTTTGAGTCGGGCCACCGGTGACTTCACCGCCACCCGATACACCCAGCTCATCAGCAATAAAGTTTGCCCAGCCTGAACCGTAAACGAAGTAAGTGCCGCCTTGGCTTGCGGTACCCACGGTGAAGTTGTCAGGCCAATCGGAACGGTCTGCTTGAGCTTGAGCACTGCTGGCAGCCGCCACAAGCAGGGCGCTGCTGGCGAGAAGAGTGAACGTTTTAGGCATTTGATTGCGCATGGCGAAAGTTCCTAGCTGTTATTGGGGTTATAGTCTGATGATTCCGAGTAATAGCGCTCATCGAACGGCATTAATCAGGCTATGCAGCAGTTATAACAGCGATAGTTGTGCCAGCTTATCTTTATGATTTTAAAATCAAATGCTTATGATTTTTTTATTCAACTTTGGTGGAAAGGGCTTTTCGCTATTGTGTCCGGTTGTTCGCACGGCAGCGGCTTTTTAGTGTGCGGATAACCGCACGCTTGCTGCGCTCTTTTGATACGAACAGGGCGAGAGGAGGGTATTAGCGAGAAGATTTGCCTGGATCCATAATGCGTACGGGTTGCACATCCTGCTGTTTCTGATCATCGCGGAGCTGGTTAACCCGGGTGGTCATTTCGGTAAGCGCATCTTCTTCGATAGGCAGTTGCTCAAAAAAATCGCAGCTGACGCACTCGCGGTAGCGGATGCCATTTTGTTCCCAGGCGCGGATACGATCCATCGCCGCACAGCGCGGGCAGGTAACACCGGCGATAAAGCGTTTAACAGTCGACATTCGAAACTCCAAACGCGTGGCACTCAAGGTGCCACGCATGGGAAATGGTTTAAAAAAGCTTAAGCAGCGCGAATGCCGCAGTGGCGCAGCAGCGGTTCGACGCTGGGTTCACGGCCACGAAAGGCGACAAACAGGTCCGCCGCGTCTCGGGCACCGCCCTGTTCGAGGATTTCGCAACGAAAGCGCTGTCCTGTTTCAGGGTCGAAGATACCGGCCTCTTCAAAGGCGCTCCAGGCATCCGCCGAGAGTACTTCCGCCCACTTGTAGCTGTAGTAACCGGCAGCGTAGCCCCCGGCGAATACGTGGCCAAAGCTATTCTGAAAGCGGTTGTACGATACTTTCGGTAACACTGATACGGCATCGCGCACTTCATCTAACAAATTTTGCACGTCGCTGGCGCTGGGAGCGGTTAACTCATGATGCAGTCGCAAATCAAACAGCGAGAACTCAATTTGACGCATCATGCCCATAGCGGATTGGAAATTCTTAGCCGCTTGCAGGCGCTCAAGCAGCTCTGCAGGTAGCGCTTCTCCGCTATCCACGTGCTTGGCGAGCAAGTCTAGCCCTTCGCGCTCCCAGCAGTAGTTTTCCATAAACTGGCTGGGCAGTTCGACGGCATCCCAGGCAACGCCATTAATGCCGGAAATATCGGCTATGTGCTGTTTGGTCAGCATATGGTGAAGACCGTGACCAAACTCATGGAACAGCGTGGTGACTTCATCGTGGGTGAGCAGCGCAGGGCGACCGCCTACCGGGGCCGTGAAGTTGCAGGTTAAAAAGGCGACCGGCAATTGCAGGCCCTGCTCTGTTTGACGCCGCACGCGGCAATCCGCCATCCAAGCGCCGCCCCGCTTCCCTTCACGGGCGTAGAGATCCAGATAAAAACCGGCAATCGGCTGGCCGTTTTCGGTAATGCGGAAATAGCGTACGTCAGGGTGGTAGCGAGGCGCTTCGGTATCCTCTTCAAAGCGCACGCCATAAAGACGCTCGACCACCTGAAACAAGCCATCGACCACCCGTGGCGCGGGAAAGTAAGGGCGTAGCTGCTCTTGAGAAATAGCATGGCGCGCTTCACGCAATTTTTCACTGGCGTAGGCAACATCCCACGGTTCTAGAGTCTCCAGGCCAAGCTCGTTTTGGGCATAGGTGCTCAGCTCAGCAAACTCTTCTTGCGCCTGGGGAAGCGCTCGGCGGGCTAAGTCGCTGAGAAAGTCGAGTACCTGTTCGGGGGACTCTGCCATTTTGGTGGCCAGTGAATAATCAGCGTAGGTGTCAAAGCCGAGTAGTTGGGCAATTTCGCTACGTAGCGCCAGTATCTCTTCCATGATCGCGGCATTATCAAACTTGCCCGCGTCGGGGCCCTGGTCTGAGGCGCGGGTAACGAAGGCGGTATATACTTCGCGACGCAGCTCGCGGTTGTCAGCGTAGCTAACCACCGGGAAAAAGCTGGGGAAATCCAGGGTGATACGGTAGCCCGCCACGCCTTTCGCTTCGGCGGTCGCTTTTAATGTTTCAAGGGCGCTTTCGGGTACACCCGCTAAGGCTTCTTGGCTGTCGATATCTTTGTGCCATGCTTGAGTGGCATCCAGCACGTTATTCGAGAACTGGTTTGACAGCATGGAGAGTCGCGACTGAATCTCGCCGTAGCGGGCTTTTTTGTCTGCGGGAAGGTCTACACCGGCCAGACGAAAATCGCGCAGCGCATTCTCAACAGTACGCCGCTGTGCGGCATCCAGGGTTCCCCAGGCCGGGCCCTCTTTTAGCGCTTGCCAGCCATGAAACAGCCCTTCGTGTTGGCCAACCCAGGTGCCAAAAGCGGAGAGTTTTTCAAGGCATGCCTGATATGCTTCGCGCAATTCTGGAGAGTTCATGGTGCCGTTAAGGTGCGAGACCGGTGACCATGCTTTGGTAAGCCGATCATTAACCGCTTCCAGCGGCACCGCAAAATTCTCCCAGCTTGGCGGGGCGGCGGCTGCCTGTTCGGCGAGGCGGTCAATAGCTTCGCGGCTCTCGCTAAGCAGCGTTTCCACAGCGGGCTCCACATGCTCGGCGCGAATCTCAGCAAAGGGGGGTAGCTCGTGCGTTTCAAGCAGCGGGTTGGTGGACATAGGCACCTCAAGTGGCATCGTTTTTAAAACCGTATAGGAAGCGCAAAACGCGCAATAATAATGACACAGTGCGGGCGGTGGGGCTGCGTTTCAATGTTAGCTTCAACAACTATAACAACGATGTTTAATATCGGGGTTTAATGCCAGGGTTTAATATCAGGATTTACGCTTAGGGTTTGGCCTGCACGCAAGCGCCTGCTAGTCTTGCCGCCTTTTATTGCCACCAATGGCAGGAGCATGTGATGAGCGAGACGCTGGAGCGCTGGGGGTCGAAGCGGGCCTTTATCTTGGCGGTAACAGGTGCTGCGGTGGGGTTAGGCAACATCTGGCGCTTCCCTTATGTGGCGGGGGAGAACGGTGGTGCGGCCTTTTTGCTGATTTACGTGGCATTCGTGCTACTGCTGGGTATCCCAGTGATGATGGCGGAGATACTGATTGGCCGTGCCGGTCGGCGTGGGCCGATGCAGGCGTTGGGGGCCTTGGCGGCCGAGGCGGGTGCTTCCCCTCACTGGCGCTGGCTAGGGCTGTTCGGAGCGTTCACCGTGTTCTGCATTTTATCGTTCTACTCGGTGGTGTCCGGCTGGTCGATTGAGTTTCTGGTGGCCTCCGTTAACGGCAATTTTAATGGCGCGAGTGCCGCTGAGATCGGTGCCAGCTTTGAATCTTTTTTAGCCAATCCGGGGCTGCTGATTTTTAATCACTCGCTGTTTCTGTTTATGACCATGACCGTGGTAGCGGCGGGCGTTGCCAAGGGGTTGGAGCGGCTGAACAACCTGCTGATGCCGCTGCTGTATCTGTTGTTGCTGCTCTTGGCGGGCTATGCCGCGACCACCGATGGTTTTGGTACGGCGCTGGCGTGGCTGTTCTTACCCTCTTTCGAGGCGCTGACACCATCGGTAGTGGTGCATGCCATGGGCCATGCCTTCTTCACGTTGGCGGTGGGGGCCTGTGCATTAATGGCCTATGGCGCTTATATGCCGGAAGAGCAAAGCTTACCCAAGGCGGCGGTTGCGGTCGCAGTGCTCGATATCAGCGTGGCATTACTGGCGGGGATCGCTATTTTCTCAGTGGTATTCGCTCAGGGCATGGACCCTGCCGACGGCCCGGGCTTGATGTTTGTGACGTTGCCTATCGCCTTTTCTGAGCTGCCATGGGGCTCGGTATGGCTAAGCGTGTTCTTTTTACTGTTGTTATTGGCCACCTGGACATCGGCGATTAATCTAGCGGAGCCGATGGTCGCCACGCTGCAAGGGCTGGGGCTGCGTCGGAGTATCTCGACGGCGATCATAGCGCTCAGTGTCTGGTTGATCGGGCTATTATCAGCTTTCTCCTTCTCCTCCCTGGCTGAGTTTCGGCCGCTGTTTGGGCGCAATGTCTTTGAGCTTGTTAGCAGTATACCGCCGGATGTTTTTCTGCCTTTGGGCGGCTTGTTGATCGCGGTTTTTGCGGCTTGGATCATGCCACGTGAAAGGGTGGTCAGCGCGTTAGGCGTGGGTGAACGCGGCTATTTAGTGTGGCGTAATATCATCCGCTGGGTGTCGATTCCGCTGACCTTTATTGTTCTATTGGCCGGGTTGCTATAGTGGGGTGATCGAGTTCTCTACTTTTTCCATCCAAAATCTCAGGAGCGAGTGATGAGCAGTGCGCTAAGAGGCTATCAAGGTATCGAACCCCAATTGGGTGAGCGTGTTTATATTGATCCGGCCAGCGTGGTCATTGGCGATGTGGTGCTGGGTGACGACTGCTCCGTGTGGCCAATGACGGTGATTCGCGGCGATATGCACCGAATTCGTATCGGCGCCCGAACGAGCGTGCAGGATGGCAGCGTGCTGCATATAACCCACGCCAGTGACTTCAGCCCCGACGGCTTTCCGCTCACCATTGGGGACGACGTGACGATCGGCCATAAAGCGATTCTGCATGGCTGCACGCTAGGAAATCGAATCCTAGTGGGTATGGGGGCGATTGTCATGGATGGTGCTGTCGTCGAGGACGAGGTTATTATCGCTGCGGGCGCTGTCGTCACGCCGGGGAAACATTTGGAAAGTGGTTATGTGTATGCTGGTAATCCGGCCAAAGCGATGCGGCCGCTGAAAGATAAAGAGCGCGCTTTCTTTCCCTATACCGCCGGTAACTACGTCAAATTAAAAGACCGTTTCTTGGCAGAAGCGTCTCTTTAATCATTTTTCTTAGAGAAGCCTAAGCAGTTGCTCAGCCAACCTTTTTTCTAAATAAGTCATGTCGCGGCCGCAATAAATCTGTTAATTTATACAGTTTTCTGTTGTGCAGACTCTGGGATGCCGCGTCATGGCTAATTTTCGCACGCATATTACGGTAGCAGCGGCGGGCGGCATGCTAGTAGCTTACGCTGGCTGGAAAGGCCAATGGTGGCCGCCTTCCCAGGCGATGGTAATGATTGCGTTGGTCACGTTTGGTGGCATTCTGCCCGATATTGATGCCGACCGCTCTCACTCCATCCGTTTGATATTTAACTTACTTTCAGTGCCCGCTTTGGTGCTGGGGGCACTGTTGCTCCAGCCCTGGCTAACGCCTGGTGCGCTGTTAGTTGCCTGTGGTGGGATCTACTTCTGTGTTCGCTATTTGGCAGGCGTACTATTTTCGCGACTAACCGTTCACCGCGGTATTTGGCACTCTCTGCTGGCGGGTGGGCTATGTAGCCTACTGGCCGCCACGTTTAGTTTTAACTTACTTGGCCAGCCAGCTTGGTTGGCCTGGTCCCATGGGGCTGCCACGTTGGTTGGTTTTTTGATTCATCTGAGTTTGGATGAAATATATAGTGTTGACCTGGAGGGTGCCCGGCTAAAGCGTTCGTTTGGAACGGCGCTGAAGTTAGGCGATAGCCGTCGGCCGATGTCCAATCTGTTGATGCTGATTGCGACGTTTACGCTAATTCCCTGGGTGCCGCCCTGGTCGGTGTTGGGCGAGTTGCTGCATCAAGGCTCGCTGCTGTGGCGGTAGTCGTCGGCGTTGAGTCCGTGTTTTTTAAGCTTGTCGTAAAAGGTTTTACGCGGAATGCCTAAGTGGCGACAGACATCGGTTACCCGGCCGTGGTAGCGCGCCAATGATTGGCTGATCAGGCTCTTTTCAAACAGCTCAACCTGGCGCGGTAAAGTAGGCTCTTCGGTGTCGGCGTTGACCCCTTCCAGCAGCGCATCCAGGCGATAGTCAAAGGCGGCGCCCAGGAGCACGTAGCGCTCGGCAAGGTTGCGCAGCTCGCGCACGTTCCCGGGCCAGTCATGGGCCAGCAGGGCGGCAATGGCGGGGCTGTCGAGGGTCGGTGCTTCCAGGCCGCTGCGGTTGGCAGCTACCACGGCAAAGTGCTGGAACAGCAAGGGAATATCTTCACGCCGCTCACGCAGTGCGGGCAGCGGCAGGGTAACCACGTTCAGCCGGTAGTAAAGATCTTCGCGAAAATTTCCCTCTTCGGAGGCGGTTTTGAGATCGACTTTGGTGGCTGCAATCACGCGGATATTAAGCGGAACGGTTTCATTGGCGCCTAGCCGTTCGACGCTGCGCTCTTGCAGTACCCGCAGCAGTTTGACCTGCAGCGCCATGGGCATCGATTCAATTTCATCTAAAAATACCGTGCCGCCATTAGCGTGTTCAAACTTGCCGATGCGACGCTCTACGGCGCCGGTAAAGGCGCCCTTTTCATGACCAAACAGCTCGGACTCAATGGTGTTTTCAGGCACCGCACCGCAGTTAATGGCCATAAACGGACTGTTACGTCGGGCGCTGCGTTCGTGAATAGCGCGAGCGACGAGGTCTTTGCCGGTCCCCGTCTCACCAAACAGTAGTACATCGGCTTCTACTTGGCTGATGCGCTGAATCATCGCCGCGAGCCGGGAAATGATGGCGGTACGACCCACCAGACGCGGCCCTAAAGCGGCTTGTTGCACTTCCAGTTCCGCTTTTAGGCGATGGTTTTCCAAGCTCAACTGGCGCTTCTCGATGCCGCGGCGGACCACATCCAGCAGTTGATCACCGGCAAAGGGCTTCTCAAGAAAATCCCAGGCGCCTGCGCGCATCGCTTCTACCGCGGTAGAAATATCGCCGTGGCCGGTGATTAAAATAATCGGCAGGGTGGCATCGCGGCTGTGTAGCTCATGCAGTAACGCCATGCCATCCATCCCCGGCATGCGGATATCGCTCACAATCACGCCAGGGAAGTCCGGCGTTAATGCCGCCAGCGCTTGTTCTGCCGATTCAAAGCAGTAGGGGGTGTAGCCCGCAAGTTCGAGGGTTTGGCTGGCAGTGATCCGCAGATGTGGTTCGTCGTCGATCACCATGACCGGCAGCGTCGACGGCTCATGCATAGTGAGTGCGCTCCTGGGGGTGCATAAATGTTGAGTGGGGCAGGGTAATGGTGAAACAGGCGCCCCCTTCGGGTTGGTTAGCAGCCTGCAGCTTGCCGCCTAGATCGTCCATGATACGTGAAGAGATCGAAAGCCCCAGGCCCAAGCCACTCCCTGGCGCCTTGGTGGTAAAAAAGGGTTCAAAAATATGCCCTAAGTGCTCCTCGGGGATGCCAGGGCCGTTATCGGTAACACTGATAACGACTTGCTGCTGGTGGGTATGCGCCCCTAAGGTCAGTTGTGGGGCTGGCACGCCTTTCATAGCCTGCAGTGCATTGCCGATTAAGTTGACCAGCACCTGTTCCAGTCGCACCAGGTCGCCTTTTACCCACAGCGTTTCATCGGGCCAATCCTGAATAATGCTGATATTGCCTTCGCGCAGACGGCTCTGAAACAGGCGTAAGGCGTAGTCGATACAGGCTTGTACCGATATCGTCTCCTGGCGCTCGCTGCTTTTACGCGAAAACTGTCGCAGCTGGGCGCTGATATCCGCCATGCGTTCGGTCAGCTCGACAATTTGTTCCAGGTTGGCATCCGCCTTGTCGTGGCGGGCTAATGCGATAAAGCGACGGGCGTTTTCTGCGTAGGCGCGAATAGCCGCCAGCGGTTGATTGAGTTCATGGTTGATGCCCGCGGCGAGTTGCCCTAAGACAGCCAGTTTGGCGGCTTGAATAAGCTCATCCTGGGTTTGACGCAAGTTGGCTTCAGCGCGGCGACGTTCTTCAATTTCATCGGAAAGGCGCTGGTTGCTTGCCACCAGGTCACGAGTGCGGCGTTCAACGCTGACTTCCAGTTCGTCACGCACGCGGGCCAAAGTGTTGCGCTCGCGTTGGGCAAATGCTTCCCGTTCACGACGCAGCCTTAGACGCTGCCAGCCAATGCCCACACCAAGCGTTACCACGCCATAAAGGCCGCCTGCCATGAGGGCGGCAATCCATTGGGCGCTAATCACCGGTGTTAACGGCTTTAAAATATGCATTTGCCAGCCAAACTCAGGAATATGCCGGGTCAGGCTAAGGTAGTCGCCGTTGCTTAGCGGGCCCTGGGAGAAACTGACCAGCTGACTGCCCTGGCGGTAAGGCGCATCGACTTCTATACCCGAAGGCGACAACGGCTCCATGGCGTAGCGGCGAGTGTCGTGCAGTGTTTGGCGCTGTTCATCGCTGAGCGGGTAAAGTGCGTTCATGCGCAGTTCTGGTTGGCTGGCCATGAAAATGATGTCGTCGCTGTCGGTGACAAACAGCTCGGCATCCTGTTCCGCCCAGCTCTCTTCAACGTCATCCAGGAGAACTTTTACCACTAACACCCCGTCTGGCTGTGAATCTGGCGAAGTGTCATCTAGCCACACGGGCGATGAAAAGTAGTAGCCCCGCTCAAGAGACTTGATGCCCAAACCAAAAAACCGGCCCTGGCCGCCTGCAATGGCATCGGTGTAGTAGGAACGAAACGCATAGTTCTGACCGATAAAGGTGTTGGGGCGGTGCCAGTTGCTGGCGGCGATCGTGTCACCATCGCGGTTGAGCAGATAGACGTCCGACACGCCCGCTGTGAAGCGGAAACGATCCAGTAGCATATTCAATGGCATCGGGTCTTGACTGTCGGGAGAGGCCAGAAAGCGCTGCACGCCTTCCCGGGTAGCAAGCATTTGCGGCAGGTAGTCGTAGCGCAGCAAATAGCCGTTCAAGTTGGCGGCAGACAGCCGCAGCTCGTTTTCAGCATCATCCTGCAAGTTGGAAAGCGCTTGCTCACGCGCCAAGTGAGCGGCCTGCCAAACGCATAACAGCAAGCCGAGCGAAATGACCAGTAGCCACAGGCGCCGCCAACGTAGCGGTAAAGGAGCCGGGGCTTGATTGGTCATGGCAGCGCTGTTCATGCCGGTGTTTTGCTATTGCCCTGGGCGCGGCGAAGAGCGCGCTGGGCGCGTGTCTCTGCCCGGGCCATTTCCAACAACCCTTCTTCTACAAACACTAGATGTTCGTGGGCGCGAGTACGGGCATCTTCCGCGCGCCCTTCTAAAATGGCATTGAGCAGAGCGCGGTGCTGTTGCATTAATTGGCTGCGCGAGCCTTCCTTGGCAAACAAGTGGGCGAGATTATTAACAATGCTTTTCTCCAGCAGATGGAAAATGCCGCGAATGGTATGCAGCAGCAAAACATTGTGGGCGGCCTCGGCAATTGCTAAATGAAATGCCGCATCTAGTTTCGCTTCTTGAATAGGGTCGGCACCGGCAAAGCCGCCGTCGAGCTCTTCAAAACGCTGGATCAGAACGGCCTTATCCGCGGGTGTTGAACGCAGTGCAGCGTAATAAGCGGATATCCCTTCCATGGCATCACGGAATTCAAGTAAGTCCAGGTTAAATTCGCCGTGACGGGAGAGCATCTCCAGCAAGGGGTCTGTATAACCATTGCTGAGGTCGTCGTTCACAAAAGTGCCACCGCCTTGGCGGCTGGTCAGTAAACCACGAGCGGCTAGTTTCTGGATGGCTTCACGTAAAGAAGGGCGCGAGACGCCGAAGCGTTCGGCCAATTCACGCTCAGGAGGCAGGCGTTGCCCTGGTTTTAGGCTGCCTTCCAACATCATGGCTTCTAGACGCTCAGTAATTACATCGGCCAAGCGCTGCTGGCGGAGCGGTGGGTAGCTCATGCTGGTTGGCTCCTTTAATTGGTAAGACCAATATTAAGGGCTTTGAAGCCTTAGCTCAAGAGTCTGTAGGGTAGGGAGTGGTGTGTCAGGCCTCATGAATAGCGGCTTTAAACTAAAGTATAGCGCAGTGGGGTGCTATAAAGCGGCATCATCGTTTGACACGCTTAAGGCGTCTCACTAATGTTGGCGTTACTTTTTTGTCAATTGGTAAAACCAATTCTAACAATGGGGCGTCGGTGTAAAGCGCATCCATTGCATAGGCTATTGCACAGGGCTATCCATGATCATTTCAGCTTCCACTGACTATCGCCAAGCGGCCAAGCGTCGTATCCCGCCCTTTTTGTTTCATTACGCGGACGGCGGGTCTTATACCGAGCATACGCTGCGGCGTAATGTCGAGGATCTTGCCGGTATCGCGTTACGTCAGCGCGTGCTGAAGGATATGTCTTCATTGTCACTGGAAACCGAGCTGTTCGGAGAGAATCTCGCCATGCCGATTGCTTTAGCGCCGGTGGGGTTGGCAGGCATGTATGCAAGACGTGGTGAAGTGCAGGCGGCGCGGGCAGCTACTAATAAAGGTATACCGTTTACGCTGTCGACAGTATCGGTGTGCCCAATCGATGAAGTAGCCTCGGCAGTCGATCGGCCTATCTGGTTTCAGCTCTATGTGCTGAAAGACCGTGGCTTTATGAAGCATGCATTGGAGAAAGCCAAGGCCGCTGGCGTCAAAACGCTGGTTTTTACCGTCGATATGCCGGTGCCTGGGGCGCGTTATCGCGATGCGCACTCTGGCATGAGCGGCAAGTATGGGTCAGTCCGGCGAATGGCTCAGGCCGCAATGCATCCTTTCTGGGCCTGGGATGTGGGCATTCATGGCCGCCCACATGATCTAGGTAACGTGTCTGATTATCGCGGTAAGCCAACGGAGCTTGAAGATTATATTGCCTGGCTTGGTGACAACTTCGATCCGGCTATTTCCTGGAAAGACCTGGAGTGGATTCGGGAGTTCTGGGATGGACCGATGATCATCAAGGGCATACTCGACCCCGAAGACGCTCGTGAGGCGGTTCGCTTTGGTGCGGATGGCATTGTTGTTTCTAATCATGGCGGACGCCAGCTTGATGGGGTGCTTTCTACCGCGCGTGCTTTGCCTGCCATCGCCGATGCGGTTAAAGGGGACATAGCGATACTGGCTGATTCTGGTATACGCAGCGGACTTGATGTCGTGCGGATGATTGCTATGGGTGCTGACACGGTATTGCTTGGGCGTGCCTACATCTATGCTCTTGCCACTGCCGGCGAGGCTGGCGTTACCCATTTGCTTGAGTTATTCGAAAAGGAAATGCGGGTAGCAATGACACTCACCGGGGCGCATAGCATCGCCGACCTCGGGTCTGATTCTTTGGTTCCAACTTCGCTCCGCGATGTCTATTAAGCGTCGCGTGCGCCTTGCTACTATCAATATTAAAAAAGCCCTTGCCAACCCGGCAGCGAATCCGTAAAGTACGCATCCGCTGCCGGGGACGCCAAGCGTTTCCAGCGGTGCATAAGGTGTAAAAGCCTTGGTTTGTCAAGCAGTTAACGCTTTTGCGAAAGCAAGCGGTTTTGGATGTTGATTGATTCGCATCGAAAACAACGCCCTTGACAAACACCAGGAACTGCGTAGAATACGCCTTCCTCGCTGCGGCAAGCCAGTTCAACGGTTCGCCAGTCAAACACAGCGAAATCGCTCTTTAACAATTTGATCAGGTAATTCATGTGGGCGCTTGCTGATGTTGGTGACAAATCACCGAATATCAAGGCAAGCGACTCAAGCAATAAGATTTTAAAGGATTCGTCCTTTGGGATCTGTTTTGAATGAATTCGTTTGAACCTTGAGCCAAGTTTGGTTCGCTTCTGTTGCTTCGGTGACAGGCAAGAACCGCATAGATCTTAAACTGAAGAGTTTGATCATGGCTCAGATTGAACGCTGGCGGCAGGCCTAACACATGCAAGTCGAGCGGTAACAGATCTAGCTTGCTAGATGCTGACGAGCGGCGGACGGGTGAGTAATGCATAGGAATCTGCCCGATAGTGGGGGATAACCTGGGGAAACCCAGGCTAATACCGCATACGTCCTACGGGAGAAAGGGGGCTCCGGCTCCCGCTATTGGATGAGCCTATGTCGGATTAGCTAGTTGGTAAGGTAATGGCTTACCAAGGCAACGATCCGTAGCTGGTCTGAGAGGATGATCAGCCACATCGGGACTGAGACACGGCCCGAACTCCTACGGGAGGCAGCAGTGGGGAATATTGGACAATGGGGGCAACCCTGATCCAGCCATGCCGCGTGTGTGAAGAAGGCCCTCGGGTTGTAAAGCACTTTCAGCGAGGAAGAACGCCTGGTGGTTAATACCCACTAGGAAAGACATCACTCGCAGAAGAAGCACCGGCTAACTCCGTGCCAGCAGCCGCGGTAATACGGAGGGTGCAAGCGTTAATCGGAATTACTGGGCGTAAAGCGCGCGTAGGTGGCTTGATAAGCCGGTTGTGAAAGCCCCGGGCTCAACCTGGGAACGGCATCCGGAACTGTCAGGCTAGAGTGCAGGAGAGGAAGGTAGAATTCCCGGTGTAGCGGTGAAATGCGTAGAGATCGGGAGGAATACCAGTGGCGAAGGCGGCCTTCTGGACTGACACTGACACTGAGGTGCGAAAGCGTGGGTAGCAAACAGGATTAGATACCCTGGTAGTCCACGCCGTAAACGATGTCGACCAGCCGTTGGGTGCCTAGAGCACTTTGTGGCGAAGTTAACGCGATAAGTCGACCGCCTGGGGAGTACGGCCGCAAGGTTAAAACTCAAATGAATTGACGGGGGCCCGCACAAGCGGTGGAGCATGTGGTTTAATTCGATGCAACGCGAAGAACCTTACCTACCCTTGACATCTACAGAAGCCGGAAGAGATTCTGGTGTGCCTTCGGGAACTGTAAGACAGGTGCTGCATGGCTGTCGTCAGCTCGTGTTGTGAAATGTTGGGTTAAGTCCCGTAACGAGCGCAACCCTTGTCCTTATTTGCCAGCACGTAATGGTGGGAACTCTAAGGAGACTGCCGGTGACAAACCGGAGGAAGGTGGGGACGACGTCAAGTCATCATGGCCCTTACGGGTAGGGCTACACACGTGCTACAATGGCCGGTACAAAGGGCTGCGAGCTCGCGAGAGTCAGCGAATCCCTTAAAGCCGGTCTCAGTCCGGATCGGAGTCTGCAACTCGACTCCGTGAAGTCGGAATCGCTAGTAATCGTGAATCAGAATGTCACGGTGAATACGTTCCCGGGCCTTGTACACACCGCCCGTCACACCATGGGAGTGGACTGCACCAGAAGTGGTTAGCCTAACGCAAGAGGGCGATCACCACGGTGTGGTTCATGACTGGGGTGAAGTCGTAACAAGGTAGCCGTAGGGGAACCTGCGGCTGGATCACCTCCTTAAACGATGCGTCACAGTCGGTAAGCGTCCACAATGAATTACCTGATCAGATAGCTGTTGATGCGCAGTGATAAGCCAGCCGCCTACGGCGTTGCCTTATCACTGCGTATAGCAGTCGCTCTTTAACAATGTATATCATGCTGACAAGAACATACCGCAAGGTATGGTCTTAAATTGTGATACGTCTCAAGCGTATCCGGCAAAATGAAACGTGATCATTGCGACATCCAGACTCCTTCGGGTTATAGGGTCAAGCAATGAAGCGCACACGGTGGATGCCTAGGCAGCCAGAGGCGATGAAAGACGTGGTAGCCTGCGATAAGGTTCGGTGAGGTGGCAACAACCTGTGACCCGGACATCTCTGAATGGGGAAACCCACTCATCATAAGATGAGTATCGTGCACTGAATACATAGGTGTACGAGGCGAACCAGGGGAACTGAAACATCTAAGTACCCTGAGGAAAAGAAATCAACCGAGATTCCCCTAGTAGCGGCGAGCGAACGGGGACCAGCCCTTAAGCATGTGACTGATTAGGCGAACAGATTGGGAAGTCTGGCCGTAGCGGGTGATAGCCCCGTAGTCGAAAATCTGATCATGTGAAATCGAGTAGGTCGGGGCACGAGAAACCTTGACTGAAGACGGGGGGACCATCCTCCAAGGCTAAATACTCCTGGCTGACCGATAGTGAACCAGTACCGTGAGGGAAAGGCGAAAAGAACCCCGGAGAGGGGAGTGAAATAGATCCTGAAACCGTGTGCGTACAAGCAGTCGGAGCCCACTTGTTGGGTGACGGCGTACCTTTTGTATAATGGGTCAGCGACTTATATTCAGTGGCGAGGTTAACCGTATAGGGGAGCCGTAGGGAAACCGAGTCTTAACTGGGCGACACAGTCGCTGGATATAGACCCGAAACCGAGCGATCTATCCATGAGCAGGGTGAAGGTTGAGTAACATCAACTGGAGGCCCGAACCAGGATCTGTTGAAAAAGATTTGGATGACTTGTGGATCGGAGTGAAAGGCTAATCAAGCTCGGAGATAGCTGGTTCTCCTCGAAAGCTATTTAGGTAGCGCCTCATGTAGTACCGCCGGGGGTAGAGCACTGTTTCGGCTAGGGGGTCATCCCGACTTACCAACCCGAGGCAAACTCCGAATACCGGTGAGTAACGCGTGGGAGACACACGGCGGGTGCTAACGTCCGTCGTGAAAAGGGAAACAACCCAGACCGTCAGCTAAGGTCCCGAAATCCTGGTTAAGTGGGAAACGATGTGGGAAGGCTCAGACAGCTAGGAGGTTGGCTTAGAAGCAGCCATCCTTTAAAGAAAGCGTAATAGCTCACTAGTCGAGTCGGCCTGCGCGGAAGATGTAACGGGGCTAAACCAGGTACCGAAGCTACGGGTTCATCCTTTGGATGAGCGGTAGAGGAGCGTCGTGTACGCCAATGAAGGTGGATTGAGAAGTCTGCTGGAGGTATCACGAGTGCGAATGCTGACATGAGTAACGATAAAGGGTGTGAAAAACACCCTCGCCGGAAGACCAAGGGTTTCTGTTCGACGCTAATCGGAGCAGAGTGAGTCGGCCCCTAAGGCGAGGCCGAAAGGCGTAGTCGATGGGAAACGGGTCAATATTCCCGTACCGGACATGGTTGCGATGGGGGGACGAAGAAGGCTAGGTGAGCCAGGCGTTGGTTGTCCTGGTGAAAGTGAGTAGGCTGAGGGTTTAGGCAAATCCGGACCCTTAAGGCCGAGACACGAAACGAACTGACCACGGTCAGGAAGTCACTGATGCCACGCTTCCAGGAAAAGCCTCTAAGCTTCAGATCATGTGCGACCGTACCCCAAACCGACACAGGTGGTCAGGGAGAGAATCCCAAGGCGCTTGAGAGAACTCGGGTGAAGGAACTAGGCAAAATGGTGCCGTAACTTCGGGAGAAGGCACGCCGGCGTAGGGTGATGAGACTTGCTCTCTAAGCCCGAACCGGTCGAAGATACCAGGTGGCTGCAACTGTTTATTAAAAACACAGCACTCTGCTAACGCGCAAGCGGACGTATAGGGTGTGACGCCTGCCCGGTGCCGGAAGGTTAAATGATGGTGTTAGCCGCAAGGCGAAGCTCTTGATTGAAGCCCCGGTAAACGGCGGCCGTAACTATAACGGTCCTAAGGTAGCGAAATTCCTTGTCGGGTAAGTTCCGACCTGCACGAATGGCGTAATGATGGCCACGCTGTCTCCACCCGAGACTCAGTGAAATTGAAATCGCCGTGAAGATGCGGTGTACCCGCGGCTAGACGGAAAGACCCCGTGAACCTTTACTATAGCTTCACACTGGACGCTGATGTTGCCTGTGTAGGATAGCTGGGAGGCTTTGAACTCCGGACGCCAGTTCGGAGGGAGCCACCCTTGAAATACCAGCCTGGCATCATTGGCGTTCTCACTCAGGTCCGTTATCCGGATCGAGGACAGTGTGTGGTGGGTAGTTTGACTGGGGCGGTCTCCTCCTAAAGAGTAACGGAGGAGCACGAAGGTACCCTCAGCACGGTCGGACATCGTGCATTGAGTGCAAGAGCATAAGGGTGCTTGACTGCGAGACAGACACGTCGAGCAGGTGCGAAAGCAGGTTCTAGTGATCCGGTGGTTCTGTATGGAAGGGCCATCGCTCAACGGATAAAAGGTACTCCGGGGATAACAGGCTGATACCGCCCAAGAGTTCACATCGACGGCGGTGTTTGGCACCTCGATGTCGGCTCATCACATCCTGGGGCTGAAGTCGGTCCCAAGGGTATGGCTGTTCGCCATTTAAAGTGGTACGCGAGCTGGGTTTAGAACGTCGTGAGACAGTTCGGTCCCTATCTGCCGTGGGCGTTGGATGTTTGAGAAGGGCTGCTCCTAGTACGAGAGGACCGGAGTGGACGACCCTCTGGTGTTCCGGTTGTCACGCCAGTGGCATTGCCGGGTAGCTATGGTCGGACGGGATAACCGCTGAAAGCATCTAAGCGGGAAGCCCCCTTCAAGATGAGACATCCCTGAGGCCTAGAGCCTCCTGAAGGGCCCAGCGAGACCAGCTGGTTGATAGGCACGGTGTGGAAGCGCTGCAAGGCGTTGAGCTAACGTGTACTAATGGCCCGTGAGGCTTGACCCTATAACACCCAAGGGGTCTGGTCGCGATGATGACGAGACATTAAAAAGCCGGATACGCAGCGTGTGGCCTGGCTCAATGAGAACAGGCGGCAGGCAATGAGACGCACACAATTTAGCAATAGTCAGCATGATATGCATTAACAGTTACGCCTGACGACCATAGCACGCGTGAACCACCTGATCCCTTGCCGAACTCAGCAGTGAAACCGCTTAGCGCCGATGGTAGTGTGGGGTCTCCCCATGCGAGAGTAGGTCATCGTCAGGCACCTATACCGCAGAAAACCCAGCCACCCGGCTGGGTTTTTTGTTGCCTGGAAGAAAAACACCTCACCCTTACCACTCAATAGGTTGGCCACTCCAGTCCCAAAAGGTACCGCTATCATCAGGCGTTCGCTGGGCGATGACTGCTAGCAACTTCTCTGCTACAAATGCAGACGTGAAGAGCTTCTCGTTAGGCACCCTTGCTTGAAAAGGTTTAGAGAGCGCTGTATCGGTGGTGCCAGGGTGCAGGCATAAAACGGTGCATTGTTTGTTAAGCCGTTTGAGCTCTATTGATGCCGTCTTAAGCAGCATGTTATGGGCTGCTTTGCTGGCACGATAGCTGTACCAGCCGCCTAGCCGATTGTCCTCGATAGAGCCAACTCGCGCCGAAAGGCTGGCGATCACTGAAGGGTGTACACCTTTGAAAGAGTCTTGTAGTGCCGCTAGAAGTAATATCGGCGTAAATGCATTGATGTTCATTGTCTGTGTCAAATTTTCAACACTAAGCTGATCTAGGCGCTTTTCAGGCAGCAGCTGTTGCGCTTTATTATGAAGAATGCCGATGGCATTGAAAAAGAAGTGGATAGGCTGGGCAGCCAGCTCTTTCTTAAGCGCATACCTACCCTGTTCTTGGGAAACATCAAGCATTAGGTAAGTAAGGCGGGGATCGACTATTCGTGGTTGTTGGCGGCTTACCGCGATAATGTGGCCGACCTGAGAGGAAGAGAGTAACTGCTTAATGATGGCAGCGCCTATTCCTCCCGATGCGCCGACAACCAGCGCTGTATAATGATGAGGCAGTAAGTTGAACATAAGAGGCCATTGCTATCATGCAAGTAAAGGCTTTCATTGAAGCGTTATCTAGAAAACTTGTCGAGAGATTAGATTATTAGCCGAGGACTCCTTTTTTTCCTGAGTTTCTTCCCTAGGCTTGATTTGCAATGCTCAATATTTTGGGGCTGCGGGTTTCTCTTTACCTCTTAAGACATATATTTACCCCGTTACTGAAAGATGATGTGCTGCCAGATAGAGAATATTAGTGCGTAGTATATTCGGCGCCTTTACATTCAGCCAGCATCCGGTTAATTGCCGCGTCGGCGCCTTGCAGGCTAAAGGTCATATACCAAGGCTCGCGCTCTTCCTGGTCAAAACCGAGAAACAACTGCTCGCCCTGGCGCATGTCGTCCATCAGCGCCGCCAAGTCGCTTAAGTAAAAGTGGGCATAAAAACCGTCGTCGCCGCGTTCGGTAATAAATTCCGCCATGGTATCAATCACGGGCTGCTCATCAATGCGTAGCCTGGCGGGTACTAAGTTCACCGCACGGCTCTCACCTTGCTGCTGCTCAAGCGTCACGCGCATCTCCAGCCAGGGTAAATCACAAACGCCTGCGGTGGCGTTCAGGCTTAGGGTGGCATCAGAATAGCTGTGAGTTTCTATCGCCCGGTAGTGTCGTTCACCCCCCAATGACAGTGTCATCGACTGCCAGTGTTCGTGGGTGGCCACGTCGTCGGTATTAAATGTTGCTGCGCTAGCCATGGATGTTGCGACCATCAATGAGATGACCATTGCCGCCATAACGAACATAGGGGCTAACATAGCGATTAGCGTTGACGAGTGGAAACGCAGGGCGACCGTCGCCGTGATGATGTGAGCCATGTAACCAAAATCCCTAGACGAGTAACCGGAAAAAACAGTCTATAGCGTGTTTGATATTGTCAAAAGAGTAACGCGCTGATTTTTCTATATATGGTAGAGAATAGTTAAAAAAGTGCCTCATATGGTGGAAAGTCAAGTCTATACTTCACTCCGATGCCACGTATAATCGCCCATTTGAGCGCTATATTCACCCCGTTGTGAAGGAGTTTTGCGACATGAGCACCGCTGCTAAGGCTATCAAGACCTCTAATGACGTCCCGATGCAGGCCCCCTCGCGGGAGATCTGGGATGCCAAGTACCGCCTCAAGGATCGTCATAGCCAGCCCGTCGACCAAGATGTCGGTGCTACATTTGAGCGTGTTGCACGCGCCCTTGCAGCGGTGGAAGGAGACAAGGCAGAAGAGTGGTTGCCGAAATTCCGCTGGGCGCTGGAACATGGTGCTATCCCTGCCGGTCGCATCCTTTCTAATGCGGGCGCAGAGGCTTACAAGCCCGCGGTAAGCCTGATCAACTGCACCGTTTCACGCACTATTCGCGACTCCATGCGCGATATTCTCGATTCCGTCGTGGATGCGGGCATGACGCTAAAGTCAGGGGCGGGTATCGGCTACGACTTCTCGACACTGCGCTACAAAGGCGCGTTTGTGTTTGGTGCTGGCGCAGGCACCAATGGTCCGCTGGCGTTTATGGATATCTACGACAAGATGTGTTTCACCGTGGCTTCTGCCGGTGGCCGCCGTGGCGCCCAGATGGGTACCTTCGATGTAGGCCACCCGGATGTGCGCGAATTTATCCAGGCGAAACGCGAAGCAGGGCGCTTGCGTCAGTTTAATCTGTCGTTGCTGATCACTGATGAGTTTATGGAAGCGGTCAAAAACAATACCGATTGGCCGCTCGCTTTCCCGCTGCACCCCGGTGAGAAAGAGGACGTTAAAGCGGAAGACCTGCTCTATCGTGACTGGCCGGTAGTGGAAGAGGGCTACACGGTGGATGCCGAAGGCCGTGTCGCCTGCCGTATTGTGGAAGTGATCAAAGCGCGCGAATTATGGGACACCATCATGTCCTCCACCTATGACTACGCCGAGCCAGGTTTCATCCTGATCGACCAAGTCAACCGCATGAACAATAACTGGTTCTGCGAGGATATTCGCGCCACCAACCCCTGTGGCGAGCAGCCGCTGCCGCCAGAGGGTGCCTGCCTGCTGGGTTCTGTAAACCTGACCAAGTTCGTGATCGATCCCTTCGGCGCAGAACCGCGCTTTGACTGGGAGCGTTACCGCAAGGTCGTCGCCATCTTTACCCGCATGCTCGACAACGTGGTGGAAATTGCTGGCCTTCCGCTGCCCCAGCAGCAGCGTGAAATCGAAGCCAAGCGCCGCCACGGCATGGGCTTTTTGGGCCTGGGGTCGACGCTTACTATGCTCAAAATCCCTTATGGCTCGAAGCAGTCACTGGTGTTCACCGATGAGGTGAGCCGCCACCTGGCGATTGAGGGCTGGAAGCAGGCACTGGAGCTCTCTAAAGAGAAAGGCATGGCGCCAGTGCTTGAGCAGGAGCACACCATTACCCCCAAAATGTTGCGTGAGCGCCCACAACTGGCCAAAGATGGCTATGAAGTGGGCGATCAAGTGCCGGGTCGTATTCTGCATGCCCGTTACAGCCAGTACATGGCCCAAGTGGCCGAGCTTGAGCCCGAACTGGTCGCACAGCTGGCCGAGTATGGCGCACGCTTTACTCACCACAGTTCGATCGCGCCGACCGGCACGATCAGCCTGTCGATGGGTAACAACGCCTCCAACGGTATCGAGCCTTCCTTCTCGCACCGCTATTTCCGCAATATTATCCAATCGGGTAAGAAGACCAAAGAGCAGGTCGAAGTCGTCTCCTTTGAGCTCGCCGCCTACCGTCACTTTATCGCCGACGACGCTGTGGATAGCGACCTGCCTGACTACTTTGTGACCGCCGATGCGATCTCACCCGAGCAGCACGTCGCCGTTCAGGCCGCCGCCCAGCACTGGGTCGATTCAGCGATCTCGAAAACGGTTAATGTGCCTACTGAGTTCCCGTTTGAGCAGTTCCAAAACCTCTATTTGCAGGCCTATGAAAGCCGCTTAAAAGGCTGCACAACCTTCCGTTTTAACCCAGAAGCCTTCCAGGGCGTGCTGGTGCGTGAGGATGATCTTAAAAACACGACTTACGTATTTGAGCTGGAAAATGGCGAAACCCTCGAACTGACCGGGGATGAAAAGGTGGTTTACGACGGCGAAGAACATAACGCTGCCAACCTATTTGATGGCTTAAAAGAGGGCACCTACGGCAAATGGTAGCGGCGGGGGCTGCGCCCTTGCTAGCAGCGTCCATGTAAAGAACCGCCCGATTACCTTTGCTAAGTGGAGAACACCATGGCTGTAGAAATTACCTCAAAAATCGTTGGTTACCGGATCAAGCAGCAGGAGCAGGCCGCGCCCGTTCCTGAGCTACAGGATGAAAGCCCGCTGACGGTGCGGATTCCGTCACGCCCGGAAGGCACCCTAGAAGCCGTATCAGAAAAGATTTCGTATGTGGGCGCGGAAGGTCGCAAGAAAGTCTATCTGCTGGTGTCGTTTATGCCGGTGGAAGGCGTGATTGGCGGTAAACGCGTGGTGATTGAGCGCCCGGTAGAGTTCTTTTTCCCGTCGGGCCAGCTCTCCAGTGAGCACCAGTGGATCACCGCCACCATGCGCAGCCTCTCGCTGGCAGCCCGCGGTGGTTACGTCACCCAGGCGGTGGCGGATCTACGCAAAGTAGCTTGGGATAAAGGCCTGGTGCGCTGCGGTATGAACCGCTGGAAAAAGCCGATGTTTCACGATTCAGAGGTCGCTGCGATTGCTTGGTCGATACAGCAGATTCTTTATCGTCGCGGTTTCCTGGATCGGGATGGCAATCAAGTCCCGGCTGAACAGCTGGTTGAGCGCTATGCCCACCGCATGACCCATGGCCATGCTTGGCAGCCGGATGAGGAGGCGGGCGATGCGCCCGTTGAAGCGGGTGCGGTAGAGCCGATCGGTGAAAAGGCTACTGCGGGAAAAAAGCCTGAAGGCAGCGCCCCGGCCATAGTGGGTAACTGCCCTGAGTGCCGCGGCGAGCTCATCATGATGGATGGTTGCCCAACCTGCTATGCGGGGTGTGGCTGGTCCAAATGCGGTTAATGTGCTGTCGCCTCAGCGACTGACGGCGTAACAACACTACCGCGTGCTTTATAGCACGCGGTTTTTTTGTGCTGATCGCCTAATTTATGCAGTATCACCTAATAGGGGGCGGACGTTGTCGGTGAGATAGCAGTCATCAAATTGGCCTTCGGCGCATAACGCCGCCAAGTCTGGAATGGTGAGGTGGTGACGATCACGGAATACCAACTCGCTTTCACTAAGTGCGGTAAACGTTCGGCTCACGTGAACGGGGCTAAGACCAAGTACATCGGCCAACTGTTCTTGAGAGAGAGGCAGGCGAAACTGATTGCTAATATCGGGATTAGTTTGGCGTAGCCGCAAATACATCTCGTAGAGAAAATGCGCCATTTTCTGGCGGGCACTGCGTCTTGCCAAGGTGACCAGCCGCTCTGTCATCAGCGCCTGTTGGCGACTACCAATAGCAAACATTACTGATGTAAGGGGAAGCGACTGGCGGAAAATATCCAGCATACGTTTGTGCGGGAAGTGACAAACCACACCGTCATCAATCATGCGCACATTCTCAAGGCGCTCGGAGAACGCAAACTCGCGCAGACCAATAATGTCACCCGGTAAAAACACTTCCAGAATTTGCCGATCACCATTTTCTAAGTGGCGATAGGAGAAGGCCCAGCCGCTCTTGAGCGTGCAGAACTCATTGGCCGCATCGCCCATTTCCCATAGGATCGTGCCGGATTTTATATTGCTTGGACTCTCTTCAAGCGAGAGGAGCAATGTTTTCTCCTCCTTCGTCAACGAGCAATAGTGACTGAAGTGCTTGATAATACAGCTTTTTTCTTCGTTCATGGCCTATCCCTCTAAGAGAGGTTTACTTAATATAACTAACTATTAGCTGCTCGTCACAATACACAATAGGGCTGCGTACTGCGTTGTTCAATGCGTGAGGTAGCGGGCTCCTTTAGTTAGGGGCGCGTGCGCGCCCCACCTTCGAAAAAAGACCTAAAGGTTAGCGCTTGGTTGCTCGTTTACCACGCGCTAGCAGTGGTGCTAAGAAATGCCCGGTATGCGAGACTTTCTGTTTTACGAGCTGCTCCGGTGTGCCTTCAGCGATAATCTGCCCGCCACCTGAGCCCCCTTCGGGGCCGAGATCGACAATCCAATCGGCCGTTTTGATCACATCCAGATTGTGCTCAATCACTACGATAGTATTGCCATGATCACGCAGGCGATGCAGCACCGTCAGCAATTGACGAATATCTTCAAAATGCAGGCCGGTGGTTGGCTCATCGAGAATATACAGCGTTTTGCCGGTATCGCGCTTGGCTAACTCACGGGCGAGTTTCACCCGCTGCGCTTCGCCGCCCGACAGGGTGGTAGCGCTCTGCCCCAGGCGGATATAGGAGAGTCCTACATCGAGCAAGGTTTGCAAGCGACGGGCAATAGCGGGCACCGGGCTGAAGAATTCCAGCGCGTCTTCCACGGTCATGGTCAGCACTTCGTGGATCGTTTTGCCTTTGTAGTGAATATCCAGTGTTTCACGGTTATAGCGCTTGCCCTTACAGACGTCGCAGGGCACGTAGATATCGGGCAGAAAGTGCATCTCCACCTTGATCATGCCTTCCCCCTGGCACGCCTCGCAGCGCCCGCCCTTGACGTTAAAGCTGAAACGGCCGGGCTTGTAGCCCCGCGAACGCGCTTCTTGGGTGCCCGCAAACAGCTCGCGAATCGGCGTAAAAATACCGGTATAGGTAGCCGGGTTGGAGCGCGGCGTTCGCCCAATGGGACTCTGATCAATATCGATCACTTTATCGAGCTGATCGAGCCCTTCGATTTTTTCATAAGGTGCGGCGGTCAGCGTGGTCGCGCGGTTTAGCTCGCGAGCCGCAATCGGCATCAAGGTGCCGTTGATCAACGTCGATTTACCCGAGCCGGAAACACCGGTAATGGCGATAAACAGCCCTAGCGGCAACGTTAACGTCACGTCCTGCAGGTTATTGCCGGTGGCGCCGCGTAGCACTAATTGCTTTTCTGGGTTGCCGGGAATGCGATAAGGCGGTACAGCGATTTCCCGCGTGCCGGAAAGATACTGGCCGGTCAGCGAGTTGACGTTATCCATTATGTCCTGGGGCGTGCCTTGAGCGACGATTTCACCGCCATGCACGCCTGCACCGGGGCCGATATCCAGCACGTGGTCGGCGGCACGAATAGCATCTTCATCGTGCTCTACCACAATCACGGTATTGCCCAAGTCGCGCAGTCGCTCAAGGGTTTTCAACAGCCGGTCATTATCGCGCTGGTGCAAGCCAATCGACGGCTCATCAAGAATGTACATGACCCCAACCAGGCCTGCGCCTATCTGGCTGGCCAGGCGAATACGCTGGGCCTCGCCGCCAGAAAGCGTGTCGGCGCTGCGCTCCAGGTTGAGATAATCCAGCCCCACGTTGACCAGAAACTCTAGTCGGGCGTGAATTTCATGAACGATTTTGTCAGCAATTTCGCCTTTACGGCCGGGTAGTGTTAGATCGGCAAAGTAGCGCCACGCCTCGCCAATCGGGAAGCGGACGATATCGGCGATGTTGTGGTCATCCACATAAACATGGCGCGACTCTTTGCGCAGTCGCGAGCCATTACAAGTGGCGCAAGGCTGCACCGCGATGTATTTGACCAGGTCATCGCGCACCATGTTGGATTCGGTTTCCCGATAGCGGCGCTGCATATTAGGCAGCACGCCCTCAAAGGCGTGTTCGCGGGTCACTTTTCGGCCGCGGTCGCCCACGTAGACAAACGGAATCTGTTCGTCGCCGCTGCCGTTTAAGATAACCTCTCGTTCATGGCGGGCAAGCTCTTGCCAGGGCGTTTCCAGCTCAAAGCGATAGTGCTTGGCCAGCGCCTGGAGCTGGGTAAAGTAGTAAATATTGCGTCGATCCCAGCCTTTGATGACGCCTTCGGCAAGCGAAAGCTCTGGGTGGCTGATCAGCTTGTCCGGGTCGAAGTACTGCTGAACGCCCAGTCCATCGCAGGTGGGGCAGGCGCCCGCCGGGTTGTTGAACGAGAACATGCGTGGCTCAAGTTCTGCCAGCGAGTAGCCACATACCGGGCAGGCAAAGCGTGACGAAAAAGCAATATCGTCGCGCTCACCGTCCATAAAGTGAATCATGGCGGTGCCGTCGGCGAGGTTTAGCGCCGTTTCGAACGACTCTGCTAGGCGCTGGGCGAGATCATCGCGTACCTTGAAGCGGTCAACCACCACGCTGATGTCGTGTTTTTTGCGCTTATCCAGCGGTGCAATGTCGTCTAGTTCCAGCACTTGGCCGTCGATTAAAGCGCGTACGAAACCCTGGGCACGCAGTTCTGCTAATAACTGTAGGTGCTCGCCTTTGCGGCCTTTGACCACCGGCGCCAACAGCATCAGCTTGGTGCCTTCGGCGAGATTCATGACCTGATCGACCATCTGCGAGATCGTCTGAGCTTCAAGGTCTTCGCCGTGCTCGGGGCAGCGGGGCGTGCCTGCGCGGGCGAACAGCAGGCGCAGATAGTCGTAAATTTCGGTGATGGTGCCCACGGTCGAGCGTGGGTTGTGGGAGGTGGACTTCTGCTCAATAGAGATCGCAGGTGACAGCCCTTCGATGTGATCTACATCGGGCTTTTCCATCATCGACAGGAACTGGCGCGCATAAGTGGAGAGCGATTCCACGTAGCGGCGCTGCCCCTCGGCGTAAAGGGTGTCGAAGGCTAAAGACGATTTACCCGAGCCGGAGAGGCCGGTAATCACAATCAGCTTGTTACGGGGCAGTTCCACATCGATCTGCTTGAGGTTGTGGGTGCGGGCACCCCTGACCAGAATGCTGTCCATCAACACCTCGAATCGCGCGGCAAAAGCGTGATTATACGTTTGTCTGACCCCTCCCGGCAAAACCGCTTTAATAACCTGCGTCAACTCGCGACGTTTCCAGCGACCGCCCAAACCGCTAGAATAGGGGGTTATCGCAAGTCGTTACGTTTACTCACCACATGCTTATCCACCAGATAGTTATTTTTCATCACACACAAGGGCATTATGCGCAAGGTTTCCGCACTGTTGCTGGCCTCTGAACGTCGTGCGATCAGCGGTTTGGCCGGGCTCTATGCATCGCGCATGCTGGGCCTATTTATGGTGCTGCCCGTGCTGGCGCTCTATGCCGATACGTTGGCGGGGGCGACGCCTCTGCTGGTGGGCGTCGCACTGGGCATCTATGGGTTGACCCAGGCGACGCTGCAAATTCCGTTTGGCCTACTCTCTGATCGCATTGGCCGCAAGCGAGTGATTGCCATGGGGCTGATCATTTTTGCACTCGGTAGCGTAGTCGCGGCGCTCTCCGATAGCATTGCCGGTGTAATCGCCGGACGAGCGTTGCAGGGCGGCGGCGCCGTGGCTGCGGCGATTATGGCGCTGCTGGCGGATCAAACCCGTGAGGAGATTCGCACCGCCGCGATGGCCACCATTGGGCTTTCGATTGGGGTGTCGTTTGCCATCGCCATGGTATTGGGTCCATGGCTTGCCGCTTGGGCGGGGCTAGCTGGCGTGTTCTGGTTTACTGCCTTACTGACGCTGGTAGGGTTGCTGGTACTGTGGCGCTGGGTGCCTGCCGCGCCACGACGGCGGCGTCACCGTGATGTAGGCATGGATCGCCAGCAGTTTAAAAGCGTGATCACCCGCCCCGATCTATGGCGGCTGGATTTATCGATTTTTGCTCTGCATCTAGTGCTGATGGCGATATTTGTGGCGGTACCGTTTCGCTTGCTAAATGCTGGCGTGGCGATTGAGTATCACGGGCTGGCGTATCTTGGCATTATGGCGTTATCGTTTGTGGCGATGGTGCCGCTGATTATGGTGGCCGAGAAGCAACAGCGCATGCGTTTGATGTGCCTGGGGGCGATCGGCGCTATTGTGGTTAGCTTAGCGGGGTTAGGGTTGCCATTATCGCCAGGTTATTGGCTATTTGTCTGGCTGTTTGTGTTCTTCACGGGCTTTAACTTGCTGGAAGCGACGCTACCTTCCATGCTCAGTAAGCTGGCCCCGGCGGGCGCGAAAGGGACTGCCATGGGCGTGTATTCCACTAGTCAATTTTTAGGTGCTTTTTTAGGCGGTACACTAGGCGGTTTACTGGCGCATTATGGCGGCCTCAACGCGGTCTTTATTGGCTGTGCTGGGCTTGCGCTATGCTGGTGGGTCGCCATGTGGCGGATGCCTTCACCACCACCGCTCTCCAGCGAAGTGGTGGCGCTGCACGAAACCCAGGCAGACGCGCTCGACCTGTTGATGGAACATTTAGCCGATGTGGTCGGCGTAGAAGACGTCATGGTGGTGCCGGAAGAGCGTTTGGTCTATTTAAAGGTGAATCGTCAGCAGCTTGACCAGGCAGCGTTAACTCGGCTGATGGCGCCACCCAAATCTTAATCCAGCCCGGCCGATAAAAGCGTGACGGCGGTTGGCAATAAACTCTACATGACAGCTATTAAAGGAGCGCCTTATGGCTCGCGGCATTAACAAGGTCATTTTGATTGGCAACCTCGGGCAGGATCCAGAGGTGCGTTTCACTCCCAGCGGTACCGCCGTGGCTAACTTGAACCTGGCGACCACCGATACCTGGATGGATCGCCAGAGCGGTCAGCGCCAGGAGCGTACCGAATGGCACCGCGTGGTGATGTTCAATAAAACCGCCGAAATTGCCCAGCAGTACCTGAAAAAAGGCTCCAAAGTCTATATTGAAGGGCGTCTGCAAACCCGCAAATGGCAAGATCAGAACGGTCAGGATCGCTATTCGACAGAGATTGTCGCCAACGATATGCAGATGCTTGATGGTCGCAGCGGTGATTTCCAAGGCGCTGGCGCTGGGCAAAACAGCTATCCCCAGAACGCTCCTCAGAATGCGCCCCAAAACGCGCCGGCCCCCAATAGCCAAGGTGGCGGTTATCCACAGCAGGGTGGCGCACCTCAGGGCGGAAACTACCCAGACGGGCAGAGCCCGCAGCAGCCTCGCCCCGCAAAGCCAGCGCCCCAGCAGGGCAACCAAGCACCACCGCCCAACCAGCAGAACAGCAGCTACGGTGCGCCTGACCCGGGTAATTTCGACGACTTTGACGATGAGATACCGTTCTAAGTGCACTATTCACCCAATAGTGTAGAGCTGAGCGTGAGTAAGGGGAAAGCGTCTTGAAATTGCTAATATTGGATGCCGGACACTGCTTAAGCTTGGCACTGGCCCGGGAAGCAAGTCGTCGCGCCGATACAGAATTAGTTATTGAACAAGGGACGACCATTACACCGTCGCGCCTTGCAGCGATTGCGCCTGACGCTGTGGTTATTCCACCGTTGGCACATCCCTTAAATATGGCGCCAGCAGATGTCACTGCTCATGCGGATGCAGTCGATATCTGCTTAGATGCTTGCCTATCTGAAAATGTAGCGTTGGTATGGTGTGTGTCTGATCAGCTCTATGAGGATGGCCTGGAAGTCCCTATTGATGAGCATGTAGTACCTGCACCACGAGACGACAGCCTGCGCCGTCTGGTACAAACCGGCGACCGTATACGGGCGGAGTATCAGCGGCATCTGATTGTGCGTCTAGGCCCGCTGTTTGCTTTGGAAGGCAGTCATGCGTGGCTCAATGACATCATCGGTAACTTAGTCCTCGGGAAGCCAGTGCGGGCAGCAGAAGACGTGATCTTTTGCCCGACATCGGCGGATGCCGTCGCCATGGCGCTGATTGGTATGTTACAGCAGCAGGCCAGCGGAGCGGGTGCGTGGGGCGCCTATCATCTCGCTGGCACCGAGCCGGTCAGCGCTTTTACCTTTACCTCCATGGTGCGGACCCAGCTGTTAACCCATCTTGAAGGCCGCGGTGAGCAGATTACTCTCGGTGAGGTGCAGCCGCTTAAACACCATCATGATGCCAAGCTTCGGCGCGTCTTAAATTGTCGCCGTGTGTTAGATGTCTTTGGTGTCCATCAAAAGCCATGGCGGTTAGAGGCTGGGCGTATGTTGGATGCGTGGTGTTTAATCCGTGAGAATAATCGTGTCAGCGATACAGGAGCATCGGCTTGATAAATGTGGTTCGCAGTCTGGTATTTTATGCTGGCTATTTTTTTGCCATGCTGATGATTGGCATTCTGTTTTTACCCATTGCGCCGTTTCTTCCGCTCTCTGGCCGCTACCGCTTACTCAATCTGTATAACTACTTTTTGATGGTGTGGTTTCGTATCGCCTGTGGCGTCCGCTATGATATTCAAGGGCGTGAAAATCTACCCAGCGGCCCCTGTGTCATTCAAGCCAATCACCAGTGTGAGTGGGAAACGGTATTTCTGCAGGTGATGAAGCCGCCTGTGTGTACCGTACTGAAGCGAGAGTTACTGCGCCTGCCCATCTTCGGTTGGGGATTACGTTTGTTACGCCCGATCAGCTTGGACCGCTCTAAACCGGCGCGGGCGATGAAGCAAGTGCTTACGCAAGGCGTAGAACGCCTTGGTACCGGCTTGTCGGTACTGATTTTTCCAGAAGGAACGCGGGTGGACCCAGGCGTTCGCAAACGCTATAACAAAAGCGGCAGCGTAGTGGCGTGTCGTGCGGGGGTGCCGGTATTGCCGGTAGCTCACAATGCTGGCGAGCGTTGGCCAGGGCGTCATTGGGTTAAGCGGCCAGGCGTACTGCGGGTGCGTATCGGTAAGCCTATTGAGACGGCGGGGCGTATGCCCGATGAAGTGCTCGCAGAAGTGGAAGTGTGGATCGAAGCGCAGTTACAGGAAATTTCTGATGTGCCGCGGCCTACCACTCGTCAAAGCTGACGCTATATACCGAGCTAGTTAGACTATTAAGCAACAATGGCGCCCACTGGGCGCCATTGTTGTCTTCAGCATGCCTGTTGTCTTATCAGCGTTAATCGTTAAAGCGCTGGAAGACTAAACATGCATTAGTGCCGCCAAAGCCGAAGCTATTAGACAAGGCTCGCTCTATTGTCACGTTATCTCGACGTTTAGTGACAATATCAAAGCCGTCGGCCTGCTCATCCAAATTGGCGATATTCGCCGATGCAGCGACAAAGTTATGTTGCATCATCAGCAGCGAATAGATCGCTTCCTGTACACCGGTAGCACCCAGGGAGTGACCGGTCAGCGATTTGGTTGAGCTCATCGCGGGTGTCGTATTACCAAACACTTTACGTATTGCTTTTAGCTCGGCCACATCACCCACCGGGGTAGAGGTACCGTGAGTATTAATGTAATCGATCTTACCCTCTACGGTAGCCATTGCCTGATGCATGCAGCGCATAGCGCCTTCGCCTGAAGGCGCCACCATATCGTAGCCGTCAGAGGTGGCGCCGTAGCCAACTAACTCGCCGTAGATCTTGGCACCACGCGCTTTAGCGTGCTCAAGCTCTTCCAACACCAGCATGCCGCCACCGCCTGCAATCACGAAACCGTCGCGGGCGTTGTCGTAAGGGCGCGAGGCTTGCTCTGGCGTATCGTTATAGTGCGTTGAGAGCGCGCCCATGGCATCAAACAGGCAGGAGAGTGTCCAGTGCTCCTCTTCACCACCACCAGCAAACACTACATCCTGCTTATTAAGCTGAATTTGCTCCATCGCGCTACCAATGCAGTGCGCCGAGGTAGCACAAGCAGAGGAGATGGAGTAATTCACACCCTTAATTTTAAAGGGTGTCGCCAAACAGGCGGAAACAGTACTGCCCATTGTCCGCGTCACACGATAAGGGCCAACGCGACGCAGGCCTTTTTCACGCAGTACGTCGGCAGCTTCAACTTGGTTAGCGCTTGAAGCACCGCCGGAGCCAGCAATAAGCCCGGTTCTCTCGTTGGAGACCTGCTCCTCAGAGAGCCCCGCGTCTTCAATGGCCTGGGCCATTGAAACATAGGCGTAGGCAGCTGCATCGCCCATAAAGCGGCGCAGTTTGCGGTCGATGAGTGCGTCAAGATCGATATCGACGCTGCCAGCCACATGGCTACGGAAGCCACGCTCGGCGTACTCTTCCTTAAAACGAATACCGCTACGCCCAGTTTTGAGCGCGTCCAGGACCTGTCGTTGGTCGTTGCCAAGGCACGATACGATGCCAAGGCCGGTGACTACCACTCGTCGCATGGGAGCCTCCTGTTCAGAAATTCGCAGTGGAGGTAAATAGGCCAACACGCAGATCATTAGCCTGATAAATGTCGCGTCCGTCGACGGATACTGTGCCGTCGGCGATACCCAAGATGAGTCGTCGGGTAATAATACGCTTAATATTAATACTATAGGTCACTTTTTGTGCATCCGGCAGGATCTGCCCGCTGAACTTGACCTCGCCACAGCCGAGTGCACGTCCGCGCCCCGGGTGGCCTAACCAGCCCAAATAGAAGCCGACTAGCTGCCACATGGCATCTAGTCCTAAACACCCAGGCATAACAGGGTCTCCAGGGAAGTGGCAGTCAAAGAACCACAAGTTAGAGCTGATATCCAGCTCGGCGATCAGTTCGCCCTTGCCATGCTCTCCGCCTTCTTCATGAATGTGCTTAATGCGATCAAGCATCAGCATATTAGGCGCTGGGAGCTGTGCATTACCGGGGCCGAATAGCTCGCCGCGTGAGCAGGCCAGCAGTTCTTCGCGATCAAAGGAGTGTTGCTTGGTCACTGAATCGTTCCGAATATCAAAATGGTTGTTGGGCTAGTCTACTTCCCGAAACCGCTGAATGCACGTAACTGGCTATTTATCGCTTATATCTGAAGATTTTAGCGGTTTGGCTGATAGCACCATAGTAGAAGACTTTATTCAAAAGCTGTCGTTCAAGCACAATAAATGTCGCATTACCGTAATATATAGAGCATCCAAGTAGTGATTTACGCGCCGCGCTTATTTCCGGTGACCAGTTGGAGCTGCATTATCAAACCCAGCATGAGCCCGCTAGCGGCGAGCTGGTGGGTATGGAAGCACTGCTGCGCTGGCGCCATCTCAAGGCTGGCATGATTTCCCCCGGCGACTTTATTCCGTTGGCCGAGCGGCACGGTTTAATAAGCCAGCTGGGCACCTGGGTGATCGAAAAAGCCGACGATATGGGTCAATATTTCGGCACGGCAGCTCTTTCAAGGCGACCTGGAAAGCCAGTTGACGACTTGCCTAAAGCGTTATCAGTTGAAACCTTCGCAAATTGGTTTAGAGCTGATTGAGTCGGTGCTGCTTGACGAACCTGCTGGCGATATGGGGCCACGCCTTCAGGCGCTGCGCGACCACGGCTTTGCGATTGCCATCGATGACTTTGGGACAGGCTATTCGTCGCTCGGTTATTTGAAGCGCTTGCCGGTAGACAAAATTAAACTCGACCGGGCGTTCATTAAGGAGTTGCCACATGATCAAGCGGATGCCTCGATCGTGAAGGCGGTCTTAGCAATGGCGGAAGGCATGGGGCTAGGAGTGATAGCAGAAGGCGTAGAAACCAAAGAGCAGGGTAAGTTTTGGCGGATCCGGGTGTACGTCCGTACAAGGTTTCTACTTTGCCAGACCGCTACCCGCTGCGGAATTGGAAAAGCGTTTGCTGCCTGAGCCAGCCACTGCCTCTGCTGCTTCTTAACGCTTATAAAAACGGCTAATGCCTACACACAGTGACGCCCATATCAGCGCCTGGGCTGGCAGCAGCCAAGGGGCAAGCGACACCTCCGCGAGTAGCGCGCCACCGTAATAGGAGAGTGGGCCGCTGACAGCGCCACACAGCGCGGCTAGTAGCGGATAACGCCACAGCCACGCCAGCGAGTGATAGACTAGGGTGGCAAACAGCGGCCATAGCATCCACAGCCAGAGTGGCAAGAGCCCCAGCACTAGCGCTTGATCGTTAAACTCAAAGCCGCCCAGCCGCTGCAAGCCACCATCAATCACCAGCCCGAGCAGCGCAAACCCGGCGATAAACCGCCACTCTCCAGGCAGGGCGCAGCGCCATAGGTGCCAGGCTAGCAAGCCTCCGCCCGCAAGCGCGGCAACGCTTGAACCACCTACTACGCATAGCAGCCAGCCAGCTTCAAAACGCAGGGCATTGAACAGCAGCGCCTGCCACTTGCGTGATGCCATTTAGAGCGCGCCGGTGAGCGGTATGGGTTTCGCCGCTGGTTTCGCCAGCAGTAGATGGCAGGTACCGATAGAGCGCTCGATGAAGCCGCCTTCGCAGTAGCATAAATAGTAGCGCCACATACGGATAAAGCGCTCGTCATACCCTAGCGTGCGTACCTGCTCCAAGCTTGCTTCAAAGCGGTGGCGCCACTCACGCAGAGTGCGGGCATAATGCGGGCCTATTTCATCCAGCGCGACCACGTTCAGCGATGTTTTGCGCATTACGCTGCTTAACATGGCATGGTGCGAGGGTAGAAAGCCGCCAGGAAAGATGTAGCGCTTGATAAAATCCATATCGCGTTTAGCGTCTTCAAAGCGCTGGTCGCGGATGGTGATGGCTTGCAGCATGGCCTGCCCATCGTCGGTTAACAGGCTATCCAGCTTGTTGAGGTAGGTATCGAGATACTGGTGCCCCACGGCCTCGATCATCTCGACCGAAATAAGCCGGTCGTAGCGGCCGGTTAATTCACGGTAATCCTGCTTGAACAGGGTAATTCTGTCTTCTAGCCCCTCTTCTTTGATGCGCTGAGCAGTATGAGCGTGCTGTTCATCGGAAATGGTCGTGGTGGTGACACGGCAACCACGAGTTTTCGCCGCATGAATCGCCAGACCACCCCAGCCGGTGCCAATCTCTAACAGGTGATGTTCTGGCCGGACATCAAGCTTTTCAAGCATCAAATCCAGTTTGTAGGTTGAGGCCTCTTCCAGACTAGCTTCTGGATAGGGGAAAACGGCGCTGGAGTACATCCAGTGGTGGCGATCCAAAAACGTCGAAAACAGGTCGTTACCAATATCGTAGTGGGCGGCAATGTTGCGCTTAGAGCCGCTTAGGCTGTTGCGCTGAAAACGGTAGGCGGCACCCAATAACCAACGGGCCAAGCGGGCACTGCCGTTCTCCATTTTGGTATTAACCTGTTCCAGGTTGGCGGCAAACAGACGGACCAGGGCGACCAAGTCGTCGGCATCCCAGTCACCGTCCATATAAGATTCGGCAGCGCCGACGGTACCGCCGAAGGCCAGCCGCTTCCAGGCGCGCGAGTGGCGGATTACTACGGTTACCTGCAGCGGTCCTCCCTGGCCTAAGTGGTGGCACTGGTCGCCTTCAATGAGGGTAATACGACCACCGCGAAAGGTATCCAATTGGGCCACTAGGCGCGGTTTAAGCCACTTGGTTAAGCGGTCTTGGGCAACAGGTTGAATATTTGGCGGCGTAGAACGCAGGGTCGTCACTTTGAAGTCTCCTTGCGCTGCTTGGGGTGGTTATAAACGGGGACGCGCTTCAGCCACAGGCGTAGCGCTTCAAAATGAATGCCCGCGATGGTTTTCAGGCTCATCCATGGCTGGCGCGCCAGGGCTTTTATCAGCGCGCCACGAGTAGCGGGGGAGGCGTTCAGTGTCAGGGTGGCATCAAAATGGCACTGCTGTTCCCGCCAGTTCTCCATATGCAAAAAGAGCGTTTCGCCGGGGGCGTTAAATTTCCACCGATAGGTCATATCCATGGGATTGAAAGGCGACACGTGGAGGTCTTTGTCGAAACGGGCCTGGTGGCTGTGACGTGAAGGGTCCACCGCGCTGGCGTAACGGGTACGCTCACGCCAAGGCATATTGGTGACTTCGCTCAATACGGCTGCCAATCTACCTAAATGGTCGTAGGCGTAGTAAACGGAGATAGGATTAAACATGCAGCCCAGCGTGCGCAGTTGGGTGAGCACACAAATCCGCCCTGTGGGGGCGCTGCCTAATTGACGAACAAGCTCTTCGCGCACGGCGGTTTTTAGCGGGCGATCCACCGGGCCTAGGTAATCCTCCCGCCGAAAACGCGCCAGGGCAGGCCTGCGGGCGCTAAAGCCGGGCACCTTGTCGAACAGATCGGGCAGCTCGTCCAGATCCAGCCACGCCATCCATACCTGATAGCTGAATGTGTGGGGCTTGGGCGTGAAGCGGCGGTGACGCAGGGTGCCACGGTAGATACGCGAACGTGGTGCGGCAATCATCCCAGTCCCTCGACACCTTGCGGTGTCAGCAGCTCATGAGCCGGCAGCGCCAGCGGTTCCGCGGGAGGCGTGGCAGCCTCGTCACAGCCCAAGGCCTGGGCGACGCGCAGGGCGCTCCACACCCCGTCTTCGTGGAAACCGTTGCGCCAATAGGCACCGCAAAAATGCGTACGATGCGCTATCGACGATATCTCTGCGTGGCGCGCCTGCGCCGCCTGGCCCGCCAAGGTGAACTGAGGGTGCGCGTAGGTATAACGCCCCAGCACTTTATTGGGGTCGATGCTGTCGCTGTCGTTCAGGGTCACGCAAAACGTAGTGTCACTCTCTATCCGTTGAAGGATATTCATGTCGTAAGTAACCGAGACTCGTGCCTCGCTATCTCGCTGATCCAGGCGGTAATTCCAGCTCGCCCAGGCACGTTTGCGCCGCGGCAGCAGCGAGGTGTCGGTATGCAGCACCACCTCGTTATCCTGATACGGCATGGCGCCGAGCACTGCTTTCTCGTCTGCACTGGCGTCACCTAGCATCGCCAAGGCTTGGTCGGCGTGGCAGGCGAGCACCACCTGGTCAAAGTGCTGGCTGCCAGCCGGTGTGGTAATCGTAACGCCAGCACGCTCTCCAGCACGTTCGCGGGTAATCTTGGTGACCGGCGTATTGAGGTGAATGCGCGACGCGTAGGGGGCCGTTAGGTTAGGGATATAGCTTTTCGAACCGCCCATCAGGGTGTACCACTGGGGGCGGTGATTAACTGATAGCAGGCCGTGATTGCGGAAAAAACGCACAAAAAAAGCCAGCGGAAAGGCGCGTAAATCGTTGATGCTGGCCGACCAAATGGCGGCTCCCATGGGCAGTAAGTAACGCTGCTGGAAATCGCGGTTGTAGTGGTGGCGGTCTAGGTATTCCCCTAGGGTCATCTGTTCGGGTAGTTCGTTGCGGTCAAGCGCTTTAGTGGCCTGCTTGTTAAAACGCAGGATATCGCGGAGCAGACGATAAAAAGAGGGATTAAATAAATTGCGTCGTTGGGCAAACAGTGACCCTAACGTGTGCCCGTTGTACTCAAAGTCCCTTGCCGTTTCATGCACCGAGAAACTCATCTCGGTGGCTTGTGAGGCAACGCTCAGGGTCGCCATCAAGCGCTGAAAGTGCGGATAGGTCCAGTCGTTAAAGACAATAAAGCCGGTGTCGATCGCATACGTCTGCCCTTTTACGTCTACATCCATCGTGGCGGTATGGCCACCCAGCCGCGAATCCGACTCGAACAATGTAACTTCATGCTGAGCGGAAAGGTACCAGCCAGCGGCCATGCCGCTAATACCGCTGCCGACAATGGCAATACGCTGAGATGCCCCAGCACTATTTGATACCACGGTACTCATGACGATTCCTTTTGGGCGCGGGTCATGCGCAGGCCAATCTGACGGCGCAAGGCAGGAGGCAAAATGCCCAGCAATTTGACCAGATAGGTGAACCGGCGTGGGAAATGGATATCCAGCCGACCCTTTACCAAGCCTGCGATAATGGCATCGGCCGCTTGCTCAGCGGTGACCTGCATGGGCATCGGAAAGTCGTTTCGCTCGGTGAGTGGCGTTTTCACAAAGCCGGGGTGGATAAGGCTGACATCAATGCCTTCCTGATCAAGATCCAAGCGCAGCGATTCCAGGAAGTAGCTGACGGCGGCTTTAGAAGCGCCATAGGCTTCTGCGCGGGGTAGCGGTAAATAGGCCGACGCGCTGGAGGTGGCCGCTAGCCGGGCGGGCAGACCCTGCTGCCGTGCAGCCCGTAGCAGCGGCAGAGCGGCTTCGACACCGTACAAAGTGCCAAATAAGTTGGGCTTAAAAACGCGCTCGACTAAATCCATATCGAACTGCTGAGCGTTCAGGTATTCGCAAGTGCCAGCATTGAATAACGCTAAATCTAATGCCCCCAGGCGCTCGGCAATGGTCTCGCCAGCATTAAGCACGGCTTGGCGGTCACTAACATCTAGCGGGAGCGGATGGGCATTGGGGTGGCCTTGGCACAGCGCTTCAAGTGACTCAGCGTTGCGGGCGCTGAGTACCACCTGGTGGCCTTGGGCGATAAATTTACGGGCAAGCGCTTCACCAATGCCGGACGTGGCACCGGTTAACCAAATACGTTGGGGCGTTTCCCATGTGCTCATTAAGCCTCCTCGTACGCCCCGCCGTGATGTTACTGCTTAGGCAAGACGTTTTTTTAACCAGCGAATGGCGCTTCCCATCAGCGGTAAATGTTCGTAAAGCATGGCGCCAGCATCAAAATAATCGCGATGACACTCAACGCGCCCATCGGCGGCGAAGGTGAGTGCGCTACAGCCTTCGACCTTGACAGCCTGGCCACCTGCCAATCTGGGATGAATAAACGTCATGGTCCAGGTTACAAACGCTTGCTGACCCTGTAACTGCCGAGTGTGGTAAGTGAAGTGGCACTGCTCGACATTTTCATACATGGCTGAAAAATAGCGCGCTAATGCTTCGCGACCTTCAATATGGTGCAGCGAGTCACTAAAAATTATATTTTCAGTATATACCTCGTATAGCTTTTCTGTACAGGTATTGTCTAGTTTGTTGAAAAAGGCGCAGAACGCCTCCAGCGCCGCAGGCTCAGCCATAACGGTCTCCTTGATTAGCTTTGCAACTATAATGGCTTAAGGAAACGGGGACAGAAGCGATTATTTAGTGAGTGATTTAAACGTGTCCAGTGCACGTTGACGTGCCGCTTTGTGATCAACGATCGGCGCTGGGTATTGCACATCGGTGAGTAGGTCTTGAGGCGGCGCATGGCGCGCTTTGGCAGGCAGATCAGCAAGCTCAGGCAGCCAGTGGGCAATAAATTCACCGTCAGCATCAAAGCGGGTCGACTGAGTGGTAGGGTTAAAGATGCGAAAGTAAGGCGCGGCATCGGTACCCGTAGAAGCAGCCCACTGCCAGCCACCGTTGTTGGCGCAAAATTCGCCGTCCACCAAGTGACGCATAAAAAAGGCTTCACCGCGCCGCCAATCAATCAGCAGGTGCTTACTTAAAAACATTGCGGTCACCATGCGCAGCCGATTATGCATCCAACCGGTGGCGACTAACTGGCGCATGGCAGCATCGACGATAGGATAGCCGGTACGCCCTTCGCACCAGGCTTGAAAGCCTTCATCGTCATCACGCCACTTCAACTGCTTAGTGTGCTCCTGGAAGGGCTGATAGCGGCATACCTCGGGAAACCCCACCGCGACATGCTGATAAAATTCACGCCAGATCAGTTCATTAACCCAGGTTGTCAGGCCAATATCGCCATCGCCAAGATGACCGCCATTCTCGGTCATTACGGCTTGCAAGCACTGGCGATGGGAGATCATGCCTAGTGCCAGATAGGGCGAGAGTTCGCTGGTACCACGTACCTTGGGCTGGTCGCGCTGGTCTTTATAGTGGCGGCCACGAAAGCGCAGGAAACGCGCCAAGTTATCCGCCGCGGGCCGTTCACCGGCAGGCCACAGGCGCTCTTCTATCGGTGTGCTGTCAAGGGTCGGTAGCGCAGGCAACGGATCACTTTTAATATCCAGTTCTGTTTGCACCGGTGGTGACTCGCGCAGCGCTAACTGGTCGGCGGTGACCTGCTTGTGCCACGCCTTGGAGAACGGCGTAAATACCCCGTAGTAGTCGCCCTTGCCGGTTAGCAGGCTGCCGGGGGCAAATGCCATGGCATCGTGGCAGCCATGGGCGGCAATACCGGCCTGCTTAAAGGCGTCTTGCACAGCCTGGTCGCGGTGGCGCTCATTGAGGGCGTACTCGTAATTGAAGTGCAACTGCTCAATATCGTACTCACGAGCGATATCGAGCAGTGCCTCGGGGGCCTGATCATAGCGGCCAATGTCGCGATGCAGCAGCGGAATATTCAATCCGTTAAGGGCTGTTTTAACGGCGGCGACACCGCGCGCCCAAAAATCCAGCTTATTGGCACCATGGCCGTGCTCTTGCCACTGGGGAATACTGCGCAAAAAAACCGCGATGACAGGCCCTTTGGCCGCTGCGGCAGCCAGGGCACTGTTGTCATCAATACGCAAGTCGCTGCGCAGCCAAACCAATTGACGTTTCATAGGCTTTTCTGTCATAGGGGCTCCTACGGCACAAAAAAATGGCCGGTCGCCAGAGGGCGAACGGCCAGGGTAAGAGTGTGTTGGTTACAGTACGCCTGACTCGCGTAAGAGAGGACGCAAGCGAGCAATCGCCTGGGGCAAGTCATCGCCTAGCATGTGAACCGGGCTATCGCGCAGATCGGCTTCGCGCAGGCGCGCCACTTCACCACACACGCCGATGGGCACATTAAGCGTCTCGGCGGCTTTAGGCAGCGCTTGGCGAATATAGCTGTCACTTTCGCGCTGGCCGCTAGACAGCAGTACCATCGACGAGTGTAGCCGCGCGACTGCCTGAGGGAGATCCTCCAGTGGCAGCGAGTGGTCAAGCATCTGTACTCGGTAGCCTTGCTCGCTGGCCATCAATGCCGACATCAACACCCAGAGCGGGCCAGGGTCATCGGGCATGGCATTGAGCAAAATCAGCGGGCCCCGGGTAGCCTGGTTAGCATAATGCAAGCGGATGCCCACTTGGCTGCGCAAAAATGCTTCCAAGGTGCGGCGTACTAACTGGTCTGCCTGAATGGCCCATTTCGCCTCTAAGCTTAAAACAACCGGCTGCCAAAGCTCGTTAATGGCAATACTCAGCGGATAGAGCGCTAAGCTCTGGTAATAAAAAGCCTCTAGCTTGGGCAGGTCTAACGCTTCGATGATGGCTTGCAGCTGCAGGCGTTGGCTAGCCCAATCGCCGGCATCAGGGGTAGGCGCCTCAATTGTTTCTGGCTGGTCAAGCAAGTCGGCGACTTGACTGACCGGCACACCACGATTGAGCCACTGCAAGATGCGTTCGATGCGTGTGATGTCGTCTTGAGCGTAAAGGCGATGCCCTTTGGGGGTGCGCTGGGGGCGAATCAGCCCGTAGCGTCGTTCCCAAGCGCGAAGTGTGACCGAGTTTACGCCCGTCAAGCGAGACACTTCGCGTATCGGATAGAGCGGCGTATCGGGGGGATGGGTCGCCTTAAGACTCATGAGCGCCAGTACCTCTTTGTTAACTGCAACGTAGTTAACCACATGCTAGTTAACTGCAGCGCCGCGCTGTAAGGGCCGGACATTATTCGCCGCGGCGAAGGTGAAGCGTGTTCCATGTAGAGACTGCCTAATCAAAAGATCTGAACATTAGTACGTTACTGTATGCTCATTTGTACAACTTGTCGCTACTGGGTACAACCTTTATAAGAATTCCTCTTAGCCCGTATAATATTTTATATAATTAGACCGACCGGCCTATTAGCGCTTTCCCCAAGCGGTGGCCTGATAGCCAGGCATCTTCTACGCGGCCATCGCGAAAGTGATCGCCGCACAAGGCCAAACCGTTTCCACTGTATAAGTATGTGTGTTCACAAGCGGCCGCTGGTTGTGCATAGCGCCACCGGTGCGCGCCTGTTTCAATCAGGTCGGGTAGCGTTGCTGAGACGGGAAAAAGACTTTTTAGAGCAGTAAGAAGTTGGTTAGCCACCTCACTGGCAGGCTGCTCCAAATGTGCTTCGCTCCAGTCGAGTTGAGCCAGCAGGCTAAGGCTTTCAGGTTGAGCTGCGCGTCCTGGTTTAGTTTGGTTACGTGACACAATATGCAGGGTAGGGTGGGCGACCCGCGCCATCTGCCAGTCTGGGTCAACACCGGGTATAGCGGGAAGCGGTCCGTCAAAAATCGCCCATCCCGCCCAGCAGGCGCGCTGCTTTCGTGTTTGGCACGCGGTGGCCAAATCGTCATCCCACGCTGCCAGCAGTGCATGGGCCTGGGGCGGTGGTGCGCTGACCACTACCTGATCATAAGGCCCATGGGTAATGCCGCCAGCCGTTACCAACAGCCACCCTTTTTGCGTGCGTTTGAGTGACGTGATGGAAGTGCCTGTATGCAGTGCAGCCTGAGGTAGCGCCGTTAGCGAGTCGGCCAAATGACGCGTCAAGGCACTCATTCGAGGAGCACCGGTGTAGCGCTTTTGCCCATCGTTATGCGCCTGCCAGCCATTTGGACTAGCCTGATAGGTAGCGGTGGGCCAAGAAGCGATGCAGCCAATGGATAGCCATGTATCAACCGCGCGCTGAAAGTCTGTGTTGTGTACGCTGAAAGCCTGGGCGCCTAGATCTAGCGTCGCGCTGGGTCTGCGCTTACTCGACAGGCGCCCGCCAGGGCCGCGGGCTTTATCAAACAGCGTAACGCTAGCGCCGCTATTGGCGAGTACCTGCCCACAGGCAAGCCCTGCGATGCCTGCACCAATGATGGCGACCGATTGATGAGCACTCAGAGGCAGTATCGCCATGGTTCCTCGCAGCGTTGTTTAGGTGTCGTATGAATAGAGTTGAAAGCTTAATGTAGCAGTTGTGTATAGATGTCGTACAATTTGGTCGTCGATTGATTCATTTCGTCAAGCTGACAACGAACGGTGGCACCAACAGGAGTAATTCCATGCGCGTATTAGTGACCGGAGGCAGTGGGTTTGTCGGCCAGCGGCTATGCCAAAAACTGATAGAGCAAGGCCACGAGGTGCAGGTGGTTTCCCGTCACCCTCATCAAGTACGCGATCGCTTGCCCAATAGCTGTGACATTCGTGACAGCGCCCAGGCGTTTATTGAGTCACCACCGGACGCGCTAATTAACTTGGCTGGAGAGTCTATTGCCGGTAAGCGCTGGAGCGATGAGCAGAAAGCCAAGCTGATAAATTCTCGTGTAGCGTCAACTGAGCAATTGGTCGCGTTGTGTGAACAGTTAAAGGCTAATGGTCAGCCATTGCCGAAGGTAATGGTATCGGGTTCAGCGATGGGCTATTACGGCGATCAGGGCAAGCGCGTGGTGACCGAAGAGACAATCCCTAACGATGAGTTTGCCCATCGTCTGTGCAAACAGTGGGAGGCAGCCGCCCAGCCGATTGAGGCGATGGGGGTGCGTTTAGCGATTTTGCGTACGGGGTTGGTGCTAGATACAGGCGGCGGTAGCCTGCAGAAAATGCTGCCGCCGTTTAAGCTAGGACTAGGTGGCCGCTTTGGCAGCGGTGAGCAATTTATGCCGTGGATCCACCGCGATGATTTAGTCGCGGCGATCCTGTTTCTCATCAATCACGAAACCTTGAGCGGCGCCTTTAACGGCAGCGCACCGCACCCGGTCACCAACGCCATCTTTACCAAAACCCTGGCCAAGCATCTCAATCGACCGGCCATTTTTCCCGTACCCGCGTTTGTCTTGAAGGCGGGGTTGGGGGAAATGTCTCGGCTATTGCTGACCGGGGCGGATATGCGCCCCGCGCGCCTTGAAGCGGCAGGGTTTACCTTTCAATATCCCACGCTGGACAAGGCGCTTGAGGCGATCCTTTAGGAAGCATTCGCTTGGCGATTAACGATCGGCGTCAACGGTGATGATTACCCGTACTGAATCCAGCCGCAGGCGGGTATTTTCAATCGCTTCACTGAGCGCCTTGCGCTCATCTTTCAGCGCGTCAATTTCAGCGCTGCGTACCGCCGGGTTGTGCTCGGCCAGCGCGGTCAAACGGGCAATCTCGGCATCCAACTGTGCACGCATGCGCGCTTCAGCATTTTCGACAATGCTGGGCAGCTGGCGCTCGGCTTCGCCTTCCCCCTGAGTCAGCAGCTCGCGCAACTGATCGTGACGGCTCTTGATCAAATCCCTCGCCAGCGACTTGTTAACCTTCTGTAAGTTTTTGCCCAAACCGGTGAAGGAGATCTTGCTGGTCAGATTGGCACCTGACTCATCCAGCAGCAGGCGCACCGCGGTGGGCGGCAGGAAGCGGTTAAGGTGCAGTTTCTTGGGCGCCGGGCAGTGGGTGCGGAATACCAGCTCGGCCATCAAGCGTCCGCTGGGAATGGCGTCGTGGCGCAGCAGAGCGAGCGCCGAGTTGCCCATGGTGCCATCCAGCACGCGGCCCATCATTTCCCGCAGCAGCGGGTGTTCCCAAGAGAGCCGCTGCACATCGTCGCGGGCTAGCGCCTGGGAGCGGCTGTACGTGGCGGTAAAGCCTTCTTCGCCTTTAACCAGACCCGGCAGGCCATCCAGCATATGTTGGCTGGGCTGCAGGTGCATCAAGCCCTTGCCGATTTCCTGACTCTCCACGCCGAAAATATCCAGCGCCCGTTCAAGGTAGCGCGGCAATGCGGCGTCTTCGTCAAGTTCGCGCACGGCGTCGATGACCTGCTGAGCGCGGGCAGGGCGGCAGGCGTTGAGTTCCAGCAGCCGGTTACGGCCCGCATCGTGCTCCGCCAATTTGGCGCTGAACATCGTGCGGGTTTCGGCGATAATCTCTTCAAGCGCTTCATCGTCCAGCAGGGCGTCAGCCAGGGCGTCACCAAAGGCATCAAACAGATCGTTGCCGACCCCATGGGGGGCGCTGAACGCATCCATACCTTCGTTATACCAGCGCAGCAGGCGCTCGCCGGGGCTGCCCTCAAAGGTCGGAATATGCAGCTCAATAGCGTGTCGTTGGCCGATGCGATCCAGGCGGCCAATGCGCTGTTCGAGCTGATCCGGGTGCTGGGGCATATCGAACATCACTAGGTGACGGCAGAACTGGAAGTTGCGCCCCTCTGAGCCAATTTCCGAGCACACCAGCACCTGAACGCCTCCATCTTCATCGGCAAACGCCGCTGCCGCGCGGTCACGCTCAATCAAGGAGAGGTCTTCGTGGAACACCGGCGCGTGGTAGCCGCCCAACACCCGTAGCCCTTCGGCAAGGCCTTCGGCGGTTTCCCGGTGGTGGGCAATGACCAGGACTTTTTCGTTAGCGAAGCCGTTCTCGCTGTCGTCGCTAAGCTTCTCCAGCAGCCAGTTAACCCGCGGGTCAATGTGCCACCAGTCTTCGCCGTTGAGCGGATCATTGCTGAGCTCGCGATAGGCCGAGTCGGGATAGATCAGCACATCGGGGTGATCCATGCCGGTCTCGATTAGCAGCTCGTCAAGATAATCATCGTCGCGCTCTAAACGGCGCACGACACGGCGGTAGGCCGAAGGCAATGCTAGCGGCGCGAGGTTTAAGCGCCGTTCCGGAAAGCCCCCTACGTGACGGCGGCTGTTGCGGAACATCACGCGGCCCGTGCCGTGGCGATCCAGCAGCGCTTCACTTAACTGGGCACGTGCAGTGTCCTGCTGCGCTTTGCTGGCCTCCTCGTTACATAGCGTGGCCAGCAGCGCTTGGCTGTCGCGGTCATCGGCTACCGCGGAGACGTGAGCACGGGCGCTAGGGTCGTCAGGCAGCGCCTCCAGAGCATCGATGGCGCGTGCGACCTCGGTGTAGTGGCTCTCTTCGGCTTTGAAGCGCTCCAGATCATGGTAGCGCTCGCTATCCAGCAACCGCAGGCGGGCAAAGTGGCTCTTGATGCCCATCTGTTCCGGGGTTGCGGTGAGCAGCAGCAGACCGGGAATCACCGCCGAGAGCTGTTCGACGCACCGGTAGCCGGGACCGCTGCCTTCTTCACTCCAGTCGAGGTGGTGTGCTTCGTCGACGATCAGCAGGTCGAACTGGCTGGCCAACGCCTGCTCCTGGCGTTGCGGGTTGGCGAACAGCCAGCCCTGGCTGGCTAGCACAAGCTGCGCGCTCTCAAAGGGGTTGTAGCTGCCGTGGGCTTGGCTTTGGGTTTCATCTAACAGCGTGACGTTAAGCGAGAAGCGGCGCAGTAACTCGACCAGCCACTGATGCGTGAGGCTGTCGGGCACCAGTATCAGCGCCCGCTCAACGCGGCCGTTGAGCAGCAGGCGGTGCAGAATCAGGCCGGCTTCGATGGTTTTACCCAAGCCCACTTCGTCCGCCAGGAGTACGCGGGGCGCATGGCGGTTGGCGACTTCATTGGCAATGTAGAGCTGGTGAGGTATCAGGTCGATACGCGGCCCGGAAAAGCCCAGCGCGCTGTGCTGCTCAATACGCTGATAGTGGTGCAGGGTACGAAAGCGCAAATCAAACCAGTCGTTGCGGTCAACCTGGCCGGTCAGCAGGCGGTCACGGGCCTGGTCGAACTGCATGGTATCGGCGAGCTTGGCTTCGGGCAGTTCGCGCAGGTTGCCATCGCTGTCTTCACCGATATAGGTAATCAGGCCACCGGACTCTTTGCTGTCATCAACCACCATCTGCCAGCCGTCGGCGGAGAGCACGCGGTCGCCGCTGCCGAACATAACGCGGGTCAGCGGAGCTTGGCGGGTATTGTAGGTACGGGTTTCCTGACTGGCACTGAACAAAATGGTAACGCTACGGGCGTCGCAGTTAAGCACGGTGCCGAGCCCAAGCTCAGCTTCACCGTCGCTAATCCAGCGTTGGCCGGGAGAAAAATCGCTCATGATGCCTCGGAGGAGTCTGCAAAACGGGTCGTCTGCCGCCGGGGGGAGCATCGGCGGCAACAGGGCGGGGGATTCTAACGCAAAGCAGCGGGGGGATTAAGGTGTATCGACATCAATCTTTTAACCAGCGGTCTAGATGGGCGCGGGTAAGTTCGCCCACATGCACATCTAAGGTATTTCCCTGCTCATCGAATAGCACGGTAGTGGGTAGCCCCGGTGCTGCGAAAAGGGCCATCAGCTGTTGGCTGGGGTCGCGCAGCGCATAGCGAAATCCAAGCTGCTGCTCATCTAAATAGCGCACCATGGGCAGTAGGTCTTCGCCTTGGTTTGCCACCACCACGCTGACACCATCGCGCTGAGCGGCCTCCTCAAGCAGCGGCATTTCACGCAGGCAGGGCGGGCACCAGGTCGCCCACAGGTTGACGATAATTAGATCAGCGTTGTCGGTCAGCGAGGGTAGATATACTTCATTGCCTCCCACGTCCTCAAGGGTGACCTCCGGCAGAGCGTCAACCGCAAAGTCATTGCCTAGGGGTGCCAGGGTAACCAGCACCAGCCATAGGCTGGAGGCGGCGACCAGCATCGCCATCGCACCGCCCATAGCCAATAATCGCGCCCGCAGCGTCCAGGCTGTCCATATCAAGCCTGCCGTCATCCCCCATAGGCCGTGGTAGCCGGGTTGCCATACTTTGAGCGCTTCAAGCGGGGCGTCGCTATAGCTATCCAGGTTGAGGATAAGGTGGCCCACCCGGGCGCTGACTAACCAAACAATGATAAGCCCGGTAAACCAGCGCTGCTGGTCACGCTGGGGAAGGCCCAGCAGTAACCGTGCACAGAGTAGCAACAGCAGCGCGCAGCCGATGGCATAAAGGCGCGGTAATGAAATCAGCAGTGGGCCGAGAGCGATGGCATTCATGATTTTCTCGTGAAGCAGGTACACTGGCAGACCATACCATGCGAGCTACAAATTACGGAGACGTTATGCCCCCACCCGCTTTTGATAGGCTGCGCGCGCTAGCGATCGGCTCCCAGGCGATTGGCTTAATTCTGATAATTACGTTGGAAACGGTGATGGGTAACGCCGCCCGCCCCTGGCAGGGTTGGGTGTTGGCTGCGATGCTGGTTACCGCGTTAACGATTGCGCTGGTGCGGCTTTATCGCCACAAGCGCCTTCAAAAGCAGCTTGCTGAACGCAGGCGATTGCTAGAGGAAGACGACGAGCGTTAGAAACCGATGCTTGTGTTTTTGGCGTTCCAGTTCCAGATTAATAGCAGCCTTAACGATTGTCCGCTGGGGCATACTAAAAAAATGCATACATTTTTATCTCACTGGGAGCGACAAATAACATGATCAACAAGCGCGCATTAGCCACCGCTGTGGCGGCTTCAACTCTGGCAATGACCGGATTAGCCCAGGCAGAGGTCAAAGTTGGCTTCTTGGGCGGCTTTACCGGGGGAATTGAAAGTTTAACGCCACCCATTTTTGAAGGGGCGCAGCTAGCCGTTGAGCAGATCAATGAGCAGGGCGGTATTTTAGACGGCCAAACATTGGTGATGCCGTCCGGCGATACGACCTGTTCCGATGCATCGGCTGCCTCTAACGCCGCCGATCGCATGGTGAACTCTGAAAATGTCACCGCGATCGTCGGTGCGCTGTGTACTGGTGCGACCATTGCCGCGGCTAACAACGCTGCTATTCCCGGTGGCGTATTGATGGTTTCGCCTGCGTCTACCGCCCCTGCGGTATCGGAGCTTGATGACAACGACCTGGTGTTCCGTACCGTGCCGTCAGACGCCTTCCAGGGGGAAATGCTGGCTAAGCTACTGCTTGAAAAAGGCATTGACGCAGTGGCGGTGACCTACGTCAATAATGATTACGGTCAGGGCCTTTCTGACGCCTTCAGCGCCGCGTTTGAGGCCGGTGGCGGCGAGATTGCCGAGAACCTGGCCCACGAAGATAACCGCGCCGACTATCGCTCTGAGCTAGGCTCGCTCTCGGTGAGCGGCGTTGATACCCTCGTCGTGCTGGCCTACGCCGACACTTCGGGGCAGACGGTACTGCGTCAAGCCTACGAAAGTGGCATGTTTACCCAGTACGTAGGTGCTGACGGCATGGTCGGTGATAGCCTTATCGAAGCTATCGGTGCAGACGTGCTGGATGGCATGATCGCCACGCGCCCCGGCAGCCCTGATCTGCCCGGTACCGATATCTTTATCGAAGCCGCCGAAGCTGCTGAACTGGATCCAAGCGCAGTATTTGCCGCCCAGGCCTATGATGCCGCTTTCCTGATCGCATTGGCGATTGAGCAGAACGGCAGCGCTGAGCGTGAAGGCCTTTCAGAAGCGCTGCGCAGTGTTTCCAGTGCCCCCGGCGAGGTCATTCTGCCCGGCGAGTGGGAAAAAGCGGTTGAGCTGATTGCCGCGGGCACCGACATCAACTATGAAGGCGCCTCTGGTTCGCATGAGTTTGATGACAACGGCGACGTGCCTGGCGTGGTGGTCGAGATGGCTGTGGAAGACGGCACCTTTACCAGCAAAGGTCAGGTTGATCTTTAAGCTTCCCGCTGAGCGTTAAAATAAATGCCCGGCTGTTACCAGCCGGGCATTTTTTTATGAGTCAGCAGCTGAGAGGATCAACTGTGGCTTTTGATCTTCTCGGGTAGTAGCCCTTTGGGCGCAAAGCGCAGCACCATGGTGATCAGTAAGCCAATCACCAGCACCCGTGCCTGTAGGGCGCGGCTATCCATATTGCCCGGTGCATCCCAGCCGAACGCACCTTCGCCAAAGGCCACCGCTAACTGCATTAAGAACAGCGCCAGGGGCTCGGACATAATCCAGATGATATACACCGCCACGGCGCCAAAAATGGTGCCCAGGTTATTGCCCGGCCCGCCCAGAATCACCATCACCAGCACTAGGAAGGTATGGTTCAGCGGCAGGTAGCCTTGTGGGTCGAAGAGGCTGTTGAAGGTGCCCAGTATGCCGCCGCCCAGACCCATCAGAATGCAGCCCAGCACGAAGATTTCCAGACGCCGTTTGTTGATGTCCTTACCCATCGCCGCCGCAGACACTTCGTTATCGCGAATGGCCCGAATCATTCGTCCCCAGGGGGCGTTGTAGGCACGATTGAGCAGAAAGAAGATTACCGCAATGATCACCGCGGTAAACGAAAGGTAGATGGCACGCGACAGTGTAAAGCCCAGCTCAGCTGGCCCCGGTGTTGGCCAGGGTAGCGGGGAAACCGTGGCGGTGCCGCGGGTTAGCCAGTCAGAGTTTTTCAAAAACGCCTTGATGATCTCGGCAATGCCCAGGGTGGCAATAGCCAAGTAATCGCTGCGTAAGCCCAAACAGATATGGCCAATAAAGTAGCCGACGCCACCTGCCAAGGCGCCCCCGACAATCCAGCCGATCCAGGGCGGTAAGCCTAGCCCACCGACGAAGCCTGCCTGGCTTTCAATCGCATCAGTGACCTCGCGTAACTGGCTAATAACCACCAGGTAAAGCACGACGCCCAGTACCACCGCGATAAAGGTACGCAGGGGCTTGGGCACACCCAGGCGATCTAGTTTGCTGGCGCCCACGATCAGTAGGGTAGCGGCGGCACCGTATAGCAGCACGCGGCCAAATTCGCCGGGTAGCGCAGTGCCCCAGAAGGCATCATTGACCGGCACGCTAAAGAACATCGCGCAGAAGCCGCCCAGAGCAACAAAGCCCATCACACCAGCGTTAAACTGCCCAGCGTAGCCCCACTGAATGGTTAACCCTAAGGCAAGAATGGCGTAACAAGCTGCTTCTACCAGCATGCGTGTGCTATAGGCGGCGCCCATGATGGCATAGACCGCTAACACTGCGACCAGCAGTGCACCGAACAGGACCAGTTCGCGCAGTGGAAAGCGGCGCTGTTGGGTGGCGTCTTGGGGCGTGTAGGCAGGGTTGCGCGTTTTTTCTGAATGGCTCATTAGATCACCTTGCCTTTAAACAGTCCGGTGGGGCGCCACACCAGAATGGCTACCAGAATGAAAAACGGCACCACAATTTTGTACTCGGTACCCACAAAGGCCAGGTTTGAGGGGAGCTCTAACCAGGTGGGCAGACTGTCGCGGAAGGGGCGCAGCAGCACGTTCCAGTTAAACACCGCCAGTGTCTCGGCAAAGCCGACCACAAAGCCACCGACAATCGCCCCATAAGGGTGGCCCACACCGCCCACGATGGCAGCAGCAAAAATAGGCAGTAGCAGGAAGAAGCTTAAGTCGGGCTTGAAAGTGACATCCAGGGAGAGCAGCGTCCCTGCAATGGCGGCCAGGGCACCCGCAATGATCCAGGTTACCGCCACAATGGTATTGGTATTGATCCCCGATGCCTGGGCTAGCTCAGGATTATCCGACATGGCGCGCATTGCCTTGCCTAGCCGCGAACGGTTAAGAAAAAGGTGCAGCGCCACAACAGCGACGAGGGTAATCACAAACAGGTAGATTTGCGGTTCGGTTACCACAATCGGCGCCCGGGCGCCCTCAAAGGGTAGTGCCAGGCGAAAGATCTCCTTGCGATCATCTACATAGAGGCTCTGCCCGCCGGTACCGGAAAACAGGCGAATCAAACCCTGCAAAATTAACGTGACACCCAGTGAGCCAATCACTAACACGATTGGCTTTACCCCATGGGCGCGTAGCGGCTTATAGAAGGTTTTGTCGATCCCCACCGCTAAGGCGGCAGTAAGCAGCATCGCCAGCGGCAGCATTAAAACCGCCGTTGGCACGCCGATGCTGGCGCCCGCTGCTGGGAACAGTGTGGTAAGCAGCAGCACCATAAAGGCGCCGAAGGTCATCATATCGGCATGGGCAAAGTGGGCAAAGCGCATAATGCTGAAAATCAGCGTTACCCCAATGGCCCCGATGGCATAAATGGAGCCGCTTACACTGCCCGAAATCACCACATTATTGATGAAAAAAACCAGTTCGTTCACGTGTATCTCCCTGGGGCTAGCCGCCCAAAAAGCTTTTGGCGACATCGGGGTCGGCAAGCAGTGCTGCCCCAGTGTCGGTAAAGCGGTTTTGGCCAGCGGCCAGCACAAAGCCTTTATCGGCTATCGCGAGTGCCTGTTTGGCGTTCTGTTCCACCATCAAAATACCCACGCCAGCGGCGTTGATCTGTTTGACGCGGTCGAAAATCTCATTCATATACAGCGGCGACAGCCCCGCGGTGGGTTCGTCCAGCAACAGCAGGCTCGGCTCGGCCATCAAGGCGCGGCCCATGGCGACCATTTGGCGCTGTCCACCGGAAAGCTCACCGGCAGGCTGGCGGCGCTTTTCGTACAGCGGTGGGAAAAACTCATAGATCTGAGCGAGCATGCGCTTGACGTTTTGCGGCTTTAAAAAGGCGCCCATCTCCAGGTTTTCCTGCACCGAAAGGCTGGGGAAAACGTTCTTCTCCTGGGGCACAAAGCCCATACCGCGCTGCACCAGCTGGTTAGGCGGTAGATTTTGGATCGGCTGGCCGTTAAGCAGTATCTCGCCCTGATTAACATGCAGCAGGCCAAAGACGGCTTTCAGCATGGTGGATTTGCCCGCCCCGTTAGGGCCGACGATCACACCGACCTCATCGGCTTCCAGCGTCATGTTTACCCCGTTAAGGATATTCATGCCGCCATAGCCGCCGTGCACATCGCGTGCGTCGATTAATGGCCTGGTTGTTGATGACATAAGCAAAGTATTCCAGCAAGGTCGCTTGGCAGCGACATCATTATATTAATTGGCTAATGGGAGAAAACGTCACGCTTAAGCGGCATCGGTACCGAAGTAGGCCTCAATGACCTCAGGATTATTCTGGATATCGTTGATATGCCCCTCCACCATCACGCTGCCTTGAGCCAGCACGATAACCGGATCGCAAAGGCGGGCAATCATCTCCATATCGTGCTCAATGACCAGGAAGGTGTAACCCATTTCGCGGTTGAGCCGCTCAATATTGCCGATCAAGTCGCCCAGCAGGGTGCGGTTTACCCCGGCAGCGATCTCATCAAGGAGTACCACCTTGGCATTGGTCATCATGGTGCGGCCAAGCTCCAGCAGCTTCTTCTGGCCGCCGGACAAGTTGCCCGCTAGCTCATTACGCACGTGGTGCAGGCCGACGAAATCAATCACCTCCAGCGCGCGGCGGCGCACCTCGGCTTCTTCTTGGCGCACTATGCCTGGCTTTAACCAAGCGCTAAAAAGGCTTTCTCCCGCCTGTTTGGGTGGCACCATCATGAGGTTCTCCAGCGCGCTCATCTGGCTGAACTCGTGGGCAATCTGGAAGGTACGCAGCAGGCCTTTGTGGAAACGCTGGTCGGCACTAAGCGCGGTAATGTCTTCACCATCGAGCAGAACGCGGCCGCTATTCGGGGCTAAAGCGCCGGCAATCAGATTAAACAGGGTAGATTTGCCTGCGCCGTTAGGGCCGATCATGCCGGTAATGGAACCCTTCTCCACCTGAATGGAGCAGTCGTTAATCACCTGTAAGCCGCCGAACGCTTTGTTGACTCGCTGTACATCAATAAGAGGGTTCATGGTGTCTCCACGCGATACAGGCGGCTAAAAAGCCGCCTGCGCACTGTTATTAAGTTGTTTGTTGTGGTTTTTTTAGCCAACGCTGGCTGGCTGCAAAGGCCCCAATCATGAGCAGCGCACCGAGGGTGGGGATCAAATAGCCATCCACCTGAGGAATGGTGCGTAAAAACACAAAGGCCACCGCAGCAGGCGCCACAAAGCGCACCAGAAAACGCCATAGCTTAAACCAGGTGACGCTGCTGCCCAGTTCTTTCATCACTTCACTCTGGGTTAGCGCCCAGCCGGCAAACAGCGCTATCAGCAGACCGCCCACCGGCATAAAGATATTGGTGAGTAGCTCGATAAACTCAAACGCACTGCGCCCAAACAGGCTATGGAATATCGTCCCCTCGGCCCAAATGTTGAAGCTAACCACGGTCAGCAAACCCATTGCCCAGGCGGCGATAACCATGATCGTGACCGCCTGTGGCCGGGTCATGTCAAAGCGCTCCACCAGGAAGGCGGCGACGGGTTCGATCAGCGAAATAGAGGAGCTGATCGCGGCGCCGAGCACCAGAATAAAGAATACGCCGCCGACCAACGCGCCAAAAGGCATCTCGGCAAACGCCAGCGGAAGGGTGACAAACATCAGTCCAGGCCCTTGCCCGGTCTCTAACCCGGCGCCAAACACCAGCGCAAAAATAGCCAGGCCCGCCACCATCGCCACGGCGGTATCGACGATGGCGACAGCAAAGGCGGTGCGGGTCAGTGAGACATCGCTGGGCATGTAGGCGCCGTAAGCCATGATGGCCCCCATTCCCAGGCTCAGGGTGAAGAATGACTGCCCCATGGCCTGTAGCCAGCCCTCAAGGCTAAGGTCGGCGATATTAAAGGTAAATAGAAAGCTGGCGGCGGCGCCTATATCGCCATTCACCACGCCGTAGGCCAGCACCACCAACAAAATCACAAACAGCGCGGGCATCATAATGCGCAGGCCTGATTCGATTCCTTTGTGAATGCCCATACCCACAATTAGCGCGGACGCCGCAATGAAAAGGGTGTGATAGAGCGTCATTAGGCCGGGGGAGGCCAGCAGGGCGTCAAAGCCAGTGCCAATGGTTTGCGCATCGGCGCCCACCAGCGAGCCGGTCAGCATTAGCCAAGTGTAGTGAATCGCCCAGCCGGCAATTACCGAATAGAAGCTTAAAATCAAAAACGCCGAGGCGGCGCCCAGCCAACCAATAGTTTCCCAGGCGCGGGAAGTGCCGTGGGTTTTGGTTAGGTGACGCATGCCCATAATCGGGCTCTGGCGGCTGGTGCGGCCGAGCATGATCTCGGCAATCAGAATGGGAATGCCGACGGCAAAGATCGTCAAGGCGTAGACCAATATAAAGGCACCGCCACCGTTTTCACCGGTCAGGTAGGGGAAGCGCCACAGGTTGCCCAGACCGACCGCGGAGCCAACTGCGGCGAGAAGAAAAGTGCCTTTATGCGTCCAGACGTTATGACCGCTCATGGGTAAGAGTGTCCGTAGTTGGGCGTCAGAATGGGGTGGTATCCAAACGCCTGTATGAATATAGCGATGTCAGCGTGCCTTGGACGCGCTGAATTTAGCGTTACTGTGCGATAGAACGCGCCGCCTTTCCAGCGTATTAGCGTTTAGGCTGCGTTTAGGGAGCTATCTTGGCAAAGGTAGTGGCAAAGGGGTGAACGCTGGGAGCTGATGTTAGCGCAGAAGGGCGAGGACATAAAAAAACCCGCTTTCGCGGGTTTTTGGGTACTTACTGCTTGGAGCGGATTACTTCTTGCTGTAACGCTTACGCTCGGTCTCTTTCAACAGCTTTTTACGCAGGCGGATGTGCACCGGCGTGACTTCGACGAGCTCGTCGGAGTCGAGGAACTCGATGGCCTGCTCCAGGGAGAACTTAACCGGTGGGGTTAATACGATGTTTTCATCGTTACCGGTGGAGCGCATGTTGTCGAGCTTCTTGCCTTTGGTGGGGTTAACCACCATGTCATTAGCGCGGTTGTTGATGCCGATCAGCATGCCTTCGTAGACTTCCGTGGCGTGATCGATAATCAGCTTACCGCGCTCTTGCAGCGCATACAGCGCATAGGCAAGGGCTTTACCGTCAACCATCGAGACCAATACGCCGTTACGACGCTCGATAGAGGCATCAGGCTTCAGCGGGCCGTAGTGATCAAAGCGGCTGGTCAGGATGCCGGTGCCGGAAGTCAGGGTCAAAAACTGGCCACGGAAACCGATCAAGCCGCGGGCAGGAATGATGAAGTCCAGGCGAACCCGTCCTTTGCCATCCGGCAGCATGTTGGTCATCTCACCTTTACGGTAGCCCAGCTCTTCCATGATAGAGCCCTGGTGCTGCTCTTCACAGTCGATGATGACCTCTTCGTAGGGCTCCTGCTTCTCACCGTCGATCTCTTTGATGATCACTTCGGGGCGGCCTACGGCTAGCTCAAAGCCTTCACGACGCATGGTTTCGATCAGCACCGAGAGGTGCAGTTCGCCACGGCCGGAAACCTTGAACTTCTCAGGGGTTTCGCCCTGTTCAACGCGCAGTGCCACGTTGTGAATCAGCTCTTGATCAAGGCGATCCTTGATATTACGGCTGGTCACAAACTTGCCATCTTTACCGGCGAACGGTGAATCGTTGACCTGGAAGGTCATTGAAACGGTCGGTTCGTCGACAGACAGCGGCGGCAGTGCTTCGACCTTGGCCGGATCGCATAGCGTATCCGAGATCGACAGATCGTCGATGCCGGTAACACAGACGATATCGCCCGCGGTGGCTTCGTTGGTCTGCACGCGCTCCAGGCCCATATGGGTCATGACCTGACCGATTTTGCCTTTACGCACATTGCCGTCAACGCCGATGATCGACACCTGCTGGTTCGGTTTCACCGCGCCACGCTTGATGCGACCCAGGCCGATAACGCCCACATAGCTGTTGTAATCCAGCGCGGAGATCTGCATCTGGAACGGGCCATTGAGCTCCACCTGAGGTGGATCAACGATATCGACGATGGCCTGGAACATGGGGTCCATGTTGTCAGCCAACTCTTCAGGATCCATACCAGCAATGCCGTTTAGGGCAGAGCAGTAGATGATCGGGAAATCGAGCTGTTCATCAGACGCGCCCAGGTTATCGAACAGATCAAAAATCTGGTCGATAACCCAGTCAGGGCGTGCGCCGGGGCGGTCAATTTTGTTGACTACCACAATCGGCTTGAGGCCCTGGGCGAAGGCTTTCTGGGTCACGAAGCGAGTTTGCGGCATCGGGCCATCAACGGCGTCTACTAGCAGTAGCACCGAATCGACCATTGACATGACGCGCTCAACCTCGCCGCCGAAATCGGCGTGCCCAGGCGTATCCACGATGTTGATGTGGTAGCCGTTACCGTGGCTGTCTTGCCACTGAATGGCCGTGTTCTTGGCCAAAATGGTAATGCCACGCTCTTTCTCCTGGTCGTTTGAGTCCATGATGCGCTCTTGACCTTCTGCTTTACGGTCAAGGGTGCCGGACTGGCTCAGGAGTTTGTCGACCAGTGTGGTTTTACCATGGTCAACGTGGGCTATGATCGCGACGTTGCGCAGGTTATTAACCGCGCTGGAGTTTTGCTGGTTTTGCATGCTGAGAGAGAACTCTTGTGAACACCCGTTTGTCCACGGGTCGGAAAATGCGGGTCGCAAGGGCTGGCAATTTGCCGACCATCTTGGCTCAGGGCTTGCGTCCAATGGCTATTCTACCATGTCAAAGGCTTCTCTGATATTACTGGAGCGCTTATCGACCTTGGTCGCCCCCAGGAAAGTTTTCGCAGCGAACCTCCATCCGCTAGAATAGCGCTTTTCCCATTGGGGCAGGAGCATGACCATCGGCAACCTGATGCGTTTGTTAAGCGATGGCGAGGTTCACTCTGGCGAGCAGCTGGGTGAAACGCTGGGTATTTCTCGTGCTGCGGTGTGGAAGCAGTTAAAAAAACTGGAGGCGCTGGGCGTTGAGCTAGTCGCCGTTAAAGGGCGTGGCTATCGGCTAGCACAGCGGTTGGAGCCACTGGAGGGCGCCAAAATCGTCGAGCGTTTACCTGCTCAGACACGTCATTACCTTGCACGCCTGTTTGTTGAAGATCAGTTACCTTCCAGCAATGAATATTTGCGTCAGCGCTTTGAGCAGGGCGCGGGGCATGGCGAAGTGTGCTTGGTTGAACTGCAAACGGCAGGGCGTGGGCGACGCGGGCGTGTCTGGTCGACGCCTTGGGGGCAGAGTTTAATGCTCTCATTAGGCTGGCGCTTTGAATCTGGCATCGCGGTGCTTGAAGGCCTGAGTTTGGCCGTCGGGGTTGTAGTGGCTCAGGTGCTAGAGCAGCATGGCGTGGCGCCCAAGTTAAAATGGCCCAACGATATCTTGCTCTCCGAACAGGGCGATGATGCCAGCGATGAGCTTGGCAAGCTGGCCGGTATTCTGATTGAAGTCACCGGGGACGCGGCAGGTCCCTGCGAGGTAGTGATCGGCATGGGCATGAATCTGTGGCTGCCTGCTGCTCAGCGAGCCGCGATCGAACAGCCGGTTGCGGCGCTTTTCGAGCGGTTGCCGGGTATCTCGCGTAATCAGTTGGCCTCCGATGTCGTAGCTGGTCTATTGGCGATGCTGGCTGACTTTGAGCGTGTTGGCTTTAGCGCCTGGCAGGATGAGTGGAATCAACGTCATGCTTATGCAGGACTGCCTATTCGGGTGATCCAAGGGCAGCAGACCAGCGATGCCATCGCCGGGGAAGTAGATAAGAGTGGTAACCTTTGGGTTACCGAAAATGGTCACTCGCGACGCCTAGCCGGCGGTGAGATCAGCGTACGCAGGCGTTTATGATTCTGGACCTTGATATCGGCAACACGCTGTCAAAATGGCGGCTCAAGGATGCCGAGAGTAGCGAGATACGATCGCGCGGGGCGGTATGGACCCGTGAAGAGTGGCGACCAGGGGCTGACATCCCGGATCTTGATGTAGTGGAGGCCGTGCGTATTTCAAGCGTGGCCAGGGCGGCCGTGCTGGAAGAGACGGTTGCTTTACTGCGTCGCCGGGTGCGTCATGTGCACGTGGCACACTCAACTCATGAAGCGCTGGGGGTCGTCAACGGCTATGAGGAGCCAGGGCGTTTAGGCGTTGATCGGTGGATGGGAGCGCTGGCGGGCTATCAGTTAGCAGGCGGTTGCTGTGCGGTGGATTGTGGCAGTGCCATTACTATCGACTTTGTATTGCCGGGCGGTAGCCATCTTGGCGGCTTTATTATCCCAGGGCTGCGCCTGATGAAAGAGAGCTTGAAGCTAGGCACCCGCAATGTGGCCATCGACCCAGAAAGCGAGGCGGATGAATTGCTAGAGCCAGGGCGGCGTACAGTTGATGCCGTCAATCATGGTATCTACATGGCGGCCGTCAGCGCGATTAATCGCATCTATAGTGAAGTCTGTGATCAGCAAGGCGTGGCGCTGCCGATGCTATTAACCGGTGGCGATGCCCGGGTTGTCTCGCGGGGGGTTCAAGTGCCTCATGCGGTGTGGCCTGACATGGTTTATGGTGGTTTAGAGGCCTGTTTTCCAATGACCTTTGCTGAGCGTGCAGGCAAAATGTCAGGCGCGCCGCGAGTGCCGGAGCCTGTGTCGCTAGAAAAGATTCGTGCGGGACTTGCATTCTCAATGCTGCTTTGACAGAATGCAGCGCGTTCGAAGGCGAGGCGTAAGCGTCTTGCTATGTAGAAGGCATTAATGTTGAAAGTATGGGTTAGCTAAGCTTTTAATAGCTAAGACGATTGCCAAACTTGACACATTTTTGAAGGCTGGCATAATGTGCCGCCACATTGGAGAGATTCCCGAGTGGCCAAAGGGAGCAGACTGTAAATCTGCCGCGAAAGCTTCGAAGGTTCGAATCCTTCTCTCTCCACCAGAATTAAGCCGCAGCGATTTAATCGGTGCAGCTGAATGAAAAGCCGGTAGCGGGCATTGTCTACGATTTATAGCTTGGTAGAAGGTAAGGGGCTATAAGGCGGCGCGTAGCGGATTGTCATTCAAGACAGGTTCTGCGGGCGTAGTTCAACGGTAGAACCTCAGCCTTCCAAGCTGATGGTGCGGGTTCGATTCCCGCCGCCCGCTCCAGTTGATGTGTTTAGCTCATGTAGCTCAGGGGTAGAGCACACCCTTGGTAAGGGTGAGGTCGACGGTTCAATTCCGTCCATGAGCTCCATATTGCAGATAAAGCGAGCGAAGCTCGCTTTTTTTGTCTCTGCGTTTAGGTGGGGTTGTAGCATGCCTAAGCGTAAAGAAGGGGTTGTCAGAAGTGGCTTTCTTCGCTACCATGGCGCCCGCTGTTGTATAGGCGATTGAAAAAGACGCTTATCGATAGATGTAGTGTAGTTGTTGTAAAAAAATCAGTACGACGATACAGGCCAGTAGCTCAATTGGCAGAGCAGCGGTCTCCAAAACCGCAGGTTGGGGGTTCGATTCCCTCCTGGCCTGCCAACCTTCCCCAGGTTGGTATGTCTTTTTCCAAAATTCTTTTATCGTTCGCCGCACCCTGAGGAGTCTCGTTTTTATGAAGCCTGGTTCTGTAAAACATGGCGCCGAGGTGCAACAGACGCGCCATGACGGGCTCAAGTGGGCGGCGGTCGTAGCGCTGCTTGTCATTGCTGTTGTTGGTAATACCTATTTCGCCGATATTGGCCTGCTCTACCGCGTGCTTGGCGTAGTGGTGTTGTGTGTGATTGCGGGTTTGATTGCGCTAACCACTACCAAGGGTCGTGATTTAGTAGAGCTTGCCAGAAGCGCCAAGAAAGAGATTCAGCGCGTTGTATGGCCGACCCGTGCCGAAACCATTCAGACCACTGCCATTGTGCTAGTGGCCGTTTTGGTGGTGGGGCTAATGCTGTGGTTGATCGACACTCTTCTTGGCTGGGCGATGTCCGGCGTCATTGGTTAGGAGCTTTCATGTCCAAACGTTGGTACGTCGTTCACGCTTATTCTGGCTTTGAAAAGCATGTCATGCGTTCACTGATCGAGCGTGTGAAAATGTACGGTATGGAAGATCGCTTCGGCGAAATTCTGGTGCCGACCGAAGAAGTCGTCGAAATGCGTGACGGCAAGCGTCGCAAGAGTGAGCGTAAGTTCTATCCTGGCTATGTATTGGTCGAGATGGAAATGGCCGATGAGACATGGCACCTCGTCAACGAGACGCCACGTGTTATGGGCTTTATCGGTGGAACAAAAGAGAAGCCAGCACCGATTACATCACGCGAAGCAGACGCTATTTTGCTGCGTGTTAAAGATGGCACCGACAAGCCGCGGCCCAAAACAATGTTTGAGCCGGGCCAGTCGGTGCGTGTTGTTGACGGGCCGTTTGCTGATTTTAACGGCGTCGTCGAAGAAGTTAATTATGAAAAGAGTCGCCTGCATGTCAGCGTGCTGATCTTTGGGCGCTCTACACCTGTTGAGTTAGAATTCTCTCAGGTTGAGAAAGAATAAGTTCGCAGGTTGAGAAAGACTAAGCGTATTTGATTCGTGCGAAATAACTAAGTAGTTGTTTCGTTGGTACCGGGGAGCCTTCGGGCGTTACTACCCAATTGGAGCATAAACGATGGCCAAGAAAGTACAGGCTTATATCAAACTGCAGGTTGCTGCAGGTAAAGCCAATCCAAGCCCGCCGGTAGGCCCAGCACTGGGTCAGCACGGCGTGAACATCATGGAATTCTGTAAGGCGTTCAACGCCGCGACTCAAGAAATTGAGCCGGGCCTGCCGACGCCAGTCGTGATCACTGTCTACTCAGACCGTAGCTTCACGTTCGTCACCAAGACACCGCCTGCTGCCGTGCTGCTGAAGAAAGCTGCTGGTATCAAGTCCGGTTCTGGTGAGCCGAACAAGAAGAAAGTCGGCACCGTGACGCGTGAACAGCTCGAAGAGATCGCCAAAACGAAAGAGCCTGATTTAACGGCTGCGAATCTTGATGCCGCTGTGCGCACCATTGCTGGCAGTGCTCGCAGCATGGGCCTAAACGTGGAGGGTCTCTGATCATGGCTAAACTATCTAAGCGTGCGAAAATTATTCGCGAAAAAGTAGACGCCACCAAAGCCTACTCTATTGAAGAAGCGGTAGCGCTGCTCTCCGAGCTGTCTACGGTTAAATTCAAGGAGTCAGTTGATGTTGCTATCAACCTTGGCGTTGACCCGCGTAAATCTGACCAGGTTGTGCGTGGCGCTACCGTCATGCCTAACGGTACGGGTAAAGATGTACGCGTTGCGGTCTTTACCCAGGGCGCCAATGCCGATGCCGCTAAAGAAGCCGGTGCCGACATCGTGGGTATGGACGACTTGGCTGAGCAAGTGAAAAAAGGCGTGATGGATTTTGACGTCGTTATCGCTTCGCCAGATGCTATGCGTGTTGTTGGTCAGTTGGGCCAGATCCTAGGTCCGCGTGGCCTGATGCCAAACCCGAAAGTTGGCACCGTAACGCCTGATGTGGCGACAGCGGTTAAAAATGCCAAAGCGGGCCAAGTGCGTTTCCGTACTGACAAAAACGGCATTATCCACACTACCCTGGGTAAAGTGGATTTTGACGTGGCAGCGATTAACGGTAACCTGGAAGCCCTCGTTGCTGACCTTAAGCGCCTCAAGCCGAGCGCGTCTAAAGGCATTTACTTCAAAAAAATGACTCTGTCCACTACCATGGGCCCGGGTTTAACAATCGATCACTCTGCTTTCGCATAAGCGAGTAATCGTTGGTTTTTTTGTAGGAACCGAGCAAGAACTTTGCGGTCCCCCGTTTGGTTATTAACACTGGCCGGGGCATCGTCAAAGACCGCAGGTGCCGCGCTTAGTATGTACACTTAGCATTTTGTATATACAGGGGCGGCTTAATTGCCTCATAAGCGCCTGCGCAGATGGTGTGGCCGCCAGTTGGTTAAGCTTGAAAGCTTTCTGGTGAGCACCATCCCCAAGGCTTTCCGCATTGCAATTTTTTTTGCAATTAAGAGCGGAAAGAGATGGTAACCACCGGAACCTTCTTGGGTTCCGGCACGAAGGAGTGATCACTGTGCCACTAGCACTTGAAGGCAAGAAAGCGATTGTTGCCGAGGTCAGTGAAGCGGCCAAGGGCGCACTCTCCGTCGTAGTTGCTGATTCTCGCGGCGTTACGGTTGGTAAAATGACCGATCTGCGCAAGCAAGCGCGTGAGAATGGTGTAGAGCTGCGTGTTGTTCGTAATACGCTGGCTCGCCGCGCTCTCGAGGGCACTCAGTGGGAGTGCCTGAACGATAGCTTCGTTGGTCCTACGTTGTTGGCCTTCTCTACTGATCATCCGGGCGCTGCTGCTCGTCTGTTCAAAGAGTTTGCTAAAACGGACAAGAACTTCGAAGTAAAAGCGTTGGCCTACGAAGGTGAGCTGATTCCGGCTGCTGACATCGACCGTCTGGCAACCCTACCGACTTACGACGAAGCAATTGCCAAGTTGATGTCGGTAATGAAAGAAGCCTCCGCTGGCAAGCTGGTTCGTACTCTGGCCGCTCTGCGCGACCAGAAGCAAGAAGCCGAAGCTGCTTAAGCAGCGTTTCTTGCAGGCGGCGCAAACGGTATGACGGTATAAGCCATCATCAGCGCGCTGCCTGAACCGAGCAATGAATCCTGAGTCCTCGGCTGACCGAGACTCCCGCAAAGTTAGGAATGAAACAATGGCACTGTCTAAAGACGATATCATCAATGCTGTAGCCGACATGTCCGTAATGGAAGTTGTCGAGCTGATCGAAGCAATGGAAGAGAAATTCGGCGTTTCTGCAGCGGCTGCCGTAATGGCTGGCCCGGCTGCTGGCGGCGAAGTAGCTGAAGAACAGACTGAATTTGACGTCGTTCTGACCGCTGCTGGCGACAAGAAAGTTAACGTGATCAAAGCAGTACGTGAGATCACTGGCCTTGGCTTGAAAGAAGCTAAAGGTGCTGTTGACGGTGCTCCGGCGACCATCAAAGAAGGTCTGTCTAAGGACGACGCTGAAGCAGCTAAAGCTAAGCTGGAAGAAGCGGGCGCAACCGTCGAGCTCAAGTAATTATTGTGCGGACGGCTTTACGCGCTGCGTAAGCTTCCACGGCTGGCGGCGGGATATCCCGCTGCCGGCCTTTTTCTGTTGCAACTGGTGTTTCATTAATCGCAGTCGCAATAGAAACGTAGAAATAGTGTTATCGACTACAGTGTTATCGAACTAGATTTTCGACGGCGAGCTACCGATTTAGGAGCTTGCTGTCTGTGTCTGACGAAGCCCGCCGGGCAGCGATGACCACGCATCGGTCACCCATGGTGAACAAGCTGGGGAATACAGATGGCTTACTCATATACTGAGAAAAAACGCATCCGCAAGGATTTCGGCAAACTGCCCCAAGTGATGGATGTGCCTTACTTGCTGGCGATCCAGCTTGATTCCTATTACGACTTCCTCCAGCAAGATCGTTCGCCCGACGAGCGTCACGAAGTCGGCTTGCACGCGGCTTTTAAGTCCGTGTTTCCGATTGAGAGCTTCTCCGGTAATGCGGCGCTTGAGTATGTCAGCTACCGTTTCGGCACGCCGGCGTTCGATGTTAAGGAGTGCCAGCTGCGCGGCGTCACTTACTCCGCCCCGCTGCGCGTGAAGGTTCGCTTGATCATCTATGATCGCGACTCCTCAAACAAAGCAATCAAAGATATTAAAGAGCAGGAAGTCTACATGGGGGAAATCCCCCTGATGACCGAGAACGGTACCTTTGTTATCAACGGTACTGAGCGGGTTATCGTTTCCCAGCTCCACCGCTCACCCGGTGTGTTCTTCGATCATGACAAAGGTAAGAGTCACTCTTCCGGTAAGCTGCTCTATTCAGCCCGGGTGATTCCTTACCGTGGTTCTTGGTTAGACTTTGAGTTTGACCCCAAAGACAACGTCTTTGTACGTATTGACCGTCGCCGCAAACTGCCGGCGTCGGTGCTGATGCGTGCGTTAGGGATGAACACCGAAGAGATCCTGGCCGAGTTCTTTGAAACCAGCGTCTTTCACATTGAGAAATCCGGTTTCTATGTGGAGCTGGTTCCGTCGCGCCTGCGCGGCGAGACGGCTACTTTCGACATCAAAGATGACGAAGGTAATGTGATCGTTGAAGAGGGGCGTCGGATTACCCAGAAGCATATTCGCCAGCTTGAAAAAGCCGGTCTTGAGCGTCTGGATGTGCCGATGGAATATCTATTCGGTAAAACCCTGGCAAAAGATCAAATCGACTCTAAAACAGGCGAGCTGATCTGCCCGTGTAATACCGAGATCACACCAGAAGTGCTTGAGCGCATGGCCCAGGGCGGCATTACCCTGGTCGAAACGCTCTACACCAATGATCTCGACTGCGGTTCATTCATTTCCGACACCTTGAAGCTGGATGCTACTAATTCCGCGCTTGAAGCGTTAGTCGAAATTTACCGCATGATGCGTCCCGGCGAGCCGCCGACCAAAGAGTCTGCTGAGACGCTGTTTAACAACCTGTTCTTCTCTGAGGACCGCTACGACCTGTCGGGCGTTGGCCGCATGAAGTTCAACCGCCGTCTGCGCCGTGATACCGATACCGGCTCCGGCGTACTGGATCGTAAAGACATCCTTGATGTGCTGCGCGAGCTGATCAGTATTCGTAACGGCTTCGGTGACGTTGACGATATCGATCACCTGGGTAACCGCCGTATTCGCTGTGTGGGCGAAATGGCCGAGAACCAGTTCCGCGTTGGCTTGGTGCGTGTAGAGCGTGCCGTCAAAGAGCGTCTTTCCATGGCGGAAAGCGAAGGCCTGATGCCGCAAGACTTGATCAACGCCAAGCCCGTTGCGGCGGCGGTAAAAGAGTTCTTCGGTTCCAGCCAGCTTTCGCAGTTTATGGATCAGAACAACCCGCTTTCGGAAGTGACCCACAAGCGTCGTGTGTCTGCACTCGGCCCCGGTGGTTTGACCCGTGAGCGCGCTGGCTTCGAAGTACGTGACGTTCACGCCACGCACTACGGGCGTCTATGCCCGATCGAAACGCCAGAAGGCCCGAACATCGGTCTGATTAACTCGCTGGCCACCTACAGCCACACTAACAGCTACGGTTTCCTTGAAACGCCGTACCGTAAAGTGGTTGATCGTCAGTTGACGGACGATATCGTCCACCTCTCGGCGATCGAAGAGGGCGACTTTGTTATCGCCCAGGCGTCAGCAGCGGTAGATGAGTCCAACAAACTAAGTGATGACCTAGTTCAGGTTCGTCACCGCGGTGAAACGACCTTTATGCGTCCTGAGCAAGTGACGCTAATGGACGTATCGCCACGTCAGGTCGTCTCCGTCGCAGCGGCATTGATTCCGTTCCTGGAGCACGATGACGCCAACCGCGCCTTGATGGGTTCTAACATGCAGCGTCAGGCGGTGCCGACCCTGCGTGCTGATAAGCCGTTGGTAGGTACGGGCATGGAGCGCTTTGTTGCCCGTGACTCCGGCGTCTGTGCGGTGGCCAATCGCGGCGGCGTGATTGATTCCGTGGATGCGCGTCGTGTGGTGGTACGGGTTAATGAAGATGAAATTATCGGCGGTGAAGCCGGTGTGGATATCTACAACCTGACCAAGTACACCCGCTCGAACCAGAACACCTGTATGAACCAGCGCCCCATCGTGCGGCCTGGTGACAACGTGGCGCGTGGCGATATTCTCGCCGACGGCCCGTCTGTCGACATGGGTGACCTGGCCCTTGGCCAGAACATGCGCATCGCGTTTATGCCCTGGAACGGTTACAACTTCGAGGACTCGATCCTGCTTTCCGAGCGGGTCGTTCAAGAGGACCGTTTCACGACGATTCATATTCAGGAACTGACCTGTGTGTCTCGCGACACCAAGTTAGGCTCGGAGGAGATTACTTCCGATATCCCGAACGTGGGTGAGTCTGCGCTCTCCAAGCTGGATGAGGCGGGCGTTGTTTACATCGGTGCTGAAGTTGGCCCCGGTGACATTCTGGTCGGTAAGGTGACGCCGAAAGGTGAAACCCAGCTGACGCCAGAAGAGAAGCTGTTGCGTGCCATCTTCGGTGAGAAAGCGTCTGACGTTAAAGATACTTCCCTGCGTGCCCCGACCGGCATGAAAGGCACGGTCATCGACGTTCAGGTGTTTACTCGTGACGGCGTTGATAAAGACTCTCGCGCACTCTCCATTGAGCGTACGCAGCTTGATGAAGTGCGTAAGGATCTGCAAGAGACGTACCGGATTGCTGAAGACGCCACTTTTGAGCGCCTACAGCGCACCCTTGATGGCCAAGCTGTCAATGGCGGTCCGAACCTCAAAAAGGGCGACGTGCTAGACGAGGCATACCTGGATGAGCTGCCGCGCCAGCAGTGGTTCAAACTGCGCATGCAGGATGAGTCCTACAATGAGCTGTTGGCTCAGGCCGACGAGCAGCTTGAAAACCGTCGTAAAGAGATGGACGAGCGCTTTGAAGATAAGAAGCGCAAGCTGACCCAGGGCGATGACCTCGCGCCGGGCGTGCTGAAAATCGTTAAAGTCTACATGGCTGTTAAGCGTCGCATCCAGCCAGGCGACAAGATGGCGGGTCGTCACGGTAACAAAGGTGTTATCTCGGCCATTATGCCGATCGAAGACATGCCGTTTGACGAGAAGGGCGAGCCGGTCGACGTGGTGCTAAACCCGCTGGGCGTACCGTCGCGGATGAACGTTGGTCAGATCCTTGAGACGCACCTGGGCATGGCGGCACGTGGCTTGGGCGTCAAGATCGAAGCCATGCTGCGCGACGCACGCGGTCAGCAAGTCGCGGAGATTCGTGACTTCCTGGGGCAGATCTACAATACCCAGGGTACACGTGTTGAAGATCTCGATTCCCTGACCGACGATGAGATCATCGCTCTGGCGAAGAATCTTAAGGGTGGTGTGCCGATGGCCACGCCGGTGTTTGACGGTGCCAAAGAGCACGAAATCAAGCATCTGCTGAAGCTGGCGGACATTCCTGAGTCGGGTCAGATGGCCCTATTCGATGGCCGTACCGGTGACGCCTTTGATCGTCCGGTTACCGTCGGCTACATGTACATGCTGAAGCTTAACCACTTGGTAGACGACAAGATGCACGCGCGTTCTACCGGTTCTTACTCGCTGGTTACCCAGCAGCCCTTGGGTGGTAAGGCGCAATTCGGTGGTCAGCGCTTCGGTGAGATGGAAGTGTGGGCGTTGGAAGCTTACGGCGCCGCATACACGCTACAAGAGATGCTCACCGTCAAGTCGGACGACGTCGAAGGCCGCACCAAGATGTATAAAAACATCGTGGATGGCGACCACACCATGCAGGCAGGCATGCCGGAATCCTTCAACGTACTGGTGAAGGAAATCCGCTCGCTGGGCATCGATATCGAGTTAGAGAGCTAGGAGCCGTCCCATGAAAGATTTGGTGAAAGTACTCAAATCGCAGTCTCAGTCCGAAGAGTTTGACGCGATCAAGATTACCCTGGCGTCGCCGGACATGATTCGCTCCTGGTCGTTTGGCGAGGTGAAGAAGCCTGAGACCATCAACTACCGTACCTTTAAACCGGAGCGGGACGGTCTGTTCTGCGCCAAGATTTTTGGTCCGGTAAAAGACTATGAGTGCTTGTGCGGCAAATATAAGCGCATGAAGCACCGCGGTATTATCTGCGAAAAATGTGGCGTTGAAGTGACCAAAGCCGCCGTGCGCCGTGAGCGCATGGGGCACATTGAGCTGGCTTCCCCGGTTGCTCACATTTGGTTTTTGAAGTCACTGCCGTCGCGTATTGGCATGTTCCTCGATATGACCTTGCGTGATATCGAGCGCGTGCTGTACTTCGAAAGCTTTGTCGTGATCGATCCAGGCATGACCACGCTGGAGCGTGGTCAGCTGATGAACGACGAGCAGTACTTTGAAGCACTGGAAGAGTTTGGCGACGACTTTGACGCCCGCATGGGTGCCGAAGCCGTTCAAGAGCTGCTCAAAGATATCGATCTGGAAGAAGAGATTAACCACCTGCGTGAAGAAATTCCGCAGACCAACTCTGAAACCAAGATCAAGAAGCTCTCCAAGCGCCTTAAGCTGCTTGAAGCCTTCTACCACTCTGGCAACGCGCCGGCGTGGATGGTCATGGAAGTGCTGCCCGTGCTGCCGCCGGACCTGCGTCCGCTGGTGCCGTTGGACGGTGGCCGCTTCGCGACCTCTGATCTCAACGACCTTTACCGTCGTGTGATCAACCGTAACAACCGCCTGAAGCGTCTGCTTGACCTCAATGCGCCGGATATTATCGTGCGTAACGAGAAGCGTATGCTTCAGGAAGCGGTCGATGCACTGCTGGATAATGGTCGTCGTGGCCGCGCGATCACGGGCTCTAACAAGCGTCCGCTGAAATCGCTCGCCGATATGATCAAAGGTAAGCAGGGCCGTTTCCGTCAGAACTTGCTGGGTAAGCGCGTCGACTACTCGGGCCGTTCGGTCATCACCGTCGGTCCGACGCTGCGTCTGCACCAGTGTGGTTTGCCCAAGAAAATGGCGCTTGAGCTGTTTAAGCCGTTTATCTACTCCAAGCTGCAGTCGCTGGGCTACGCCTCAACGATCAAAGCCGCCAAGAAGATGGTCGAGCGCGAGCTGCCGGAAGTGTGGGACATCCTCGCTGATGTTATCCGCGAACACCCGGTACTGCTTAACCGCGCGCCCACGCTTCACCGTCTGGGTATCCAGGCGTTTGAGCCGCTGTTGATCGAAGGTAAAGCGATTCAGCTGCACCCGCTGGTGTGTGCTGCTTACAACGCCGACTTTGACGGTGACCAGATGGCGGTACACGTACCGCTAACCCTGGAAGCGCAGCTTGAAGCCCGTGCGCTGATGATGGCCACCAACAACGTGCTGTCGCCCGCTAACGGCGAGCCGATCATCGTACCGTCGCAAGACGTTGTTCTGGGTCTTTACTACATGACCCGCGAAAAGATCAACGCCAAAGGCGAAGGCATGGTGTTCTCTGACCTCAATGAGGTTGAGCGCGCCTTCGGTACGCAGTCCGTATCGCTGCACGCCCGGGTTAAAGTGCGCCTGGACGAGATCGATATTGAAGAGGAAACCGGCGAGCGCAGCTTCCATCGCCGTATTTATGACACCACGGTCGGTCGTGCGATGCTGTTCCGCATTCTGCCCGAAGGTGTGCCCTTCGCGCTGATCGATCAGCCGATGAAGAAGAAGGCGATCTCCAGCCTGATCAACGAAGTCTATCGTCGTGCCGGCCTTAAGCCGACCGTCATCTTCGCTGACCAGCTGATGTACACCGGCTTCCGCTTAGCGACTTGGTCCGGTGCGTCAATCGGTGTTAATGACTTCGTTATCCCCGAAGCGAAAACCGAAATCGTTGACGCGGCGGAAGCCGAAGTTAAAGAGATCGAAGACCAGTTCTCTTCTGGCCTGGTAACCGCCGGTGAGAAGTACAACAAGGTTATCGATATCTGGTCAAAGGCCAACGATAAAGTCGCCAAGGCGATGATGGTGGGTATCTCGAAAGAGACCGTCATCGATCGTGATGGTAATGAAGTTGAGCAGGACTCGTTCAACAGCGTCTTCATCATGGCCGACTCTGGTGCGCGTGGTTCGGCTGCCCAGATTCGTCAGTTGGCCGGTATGCGTGGCCTGATGGCCAAGCCGGATGGCTCGATCATCGAAACGCCGATCGTTGCCAACTTCCGTGAAGGTCTGAACGTACTTCAGTACTTCATCTCGACCCACGGTGCACGTAAAGGTCTGGCGGATACGGCCCTGAAAACGGCTAACTCCGGTTACCTGACGCGTCGTTTGGTCGATGTGGCGCAAGATTTGGTTATCACTGAGGTTGATTGTGGTACCGAAAATGGCTTGACGCTACACCCGATCATCGAAGGCGGCGACATCATCGTGCCGCTCTCTCAGCGTGTGCTAGGTCGCGTGGTTGCGCAGGATGTCGTTCATCCGGGCAGTGGTGAAGTGCAGCTCGCTAAAGGTACCCTGCTCGACGAGAAGTGGTGTGCCGAGCTCGACACCATGGGCGTCGACGAAATTGTCGTACGCTCCACGATTACTTGTGAGACCGCACATGGCGTGTGTGCCTCCTGTTACGGCCGTGACTTGGCGCGTGGCCATCAGGTCAACATTGGTGAAGCCGTTGGCGTTATCGCCGCACAGTCCATCGGTGAGCCGGGTACCCAGCTGACCATGCGTACCTTCCACATCGGTGGCGCAGCATCGCGTTCGTCTGCTGTGGATAGCGTACAAGTGAAGCACGGCGGTAAGGTTCGTCTGCACAACATCAAGCACGTTGAGCGTGGCGACGGCAAGCTAGTGGTGGTCTCTCGTTCGAGCGCCTTGGCTGTTGCTGATGACCATGGTCGTGAGCGCGAGTACTACAAGCTGCCTTACGGTGCTGAACTTTCTGTACGCGACGGTGATGTTGTAGATGCTGGTTCAATCGTCGCCAAGTGGGATCCGCACACCCACCCGATCGTTGCCGAAGTAGAAGGTAGGGCGCAGTTCATTGATCTTGACGAAGGTGTCACTATGCACCGTAGCGTCGATGAGATGACCGGCTTGTCCTCTATTGAGGTGATCGAGTCTGCAGCGCGCCCCATGGCTGGCCGCGATAAGCGCCCGATGGTTATGCTGCAGGACAACGCTGGCGAGTATGTTTCTGTTTCCGGTTCCAATACCCCGGTGCAGTACTTGCTGCCAGGCAACTCGATTATTTCGGTCGACGATGGTGTCACTATCGGTGTGGGTGAAGTCGTTGCCCGTATCCCGGTAGAAGCCTCGGCGAACAAAGATATCACCGGTGGTCTGCCACGCGTTGCTGACTTGTTCGAGGCGCGTAAGCCGAAAGAGTCGTCTATCCTGGCAGAAATCAGCGGTGTCGTTAGCTTTGGTAAAGAGACCAAAGGCAAGCGTCGCCTGATGATTACCCCAGAATCCGGCGATCCGTTTGAAGCCTTGATTCCGAAGTGGCGTCAAATTGCCGTCTTCGAAGGCGAAGCGGTTGAGAAGGGTGAAGTCATTTCTGATGGCCCGAGCAACCCTCATGACATCCTGCGTTTATTGGGTGTTGAAGAGCTCGCCAAGTACATTACGGCAGAAGTGCAAGACGTTTACCGTCTCCAGGGCGTTGGTATCAACGATAAGCACATTGAAGTGATTGTGCGTCAGATGCTGCGTAAGGTAGAGATTGCTGATTCAGGCGACTCTGATTTCATCACTGGCGACCAGGCAGAGCTGGTACGCGTGTTAGAGCAGAATATTCGTCTCGAAAAAGAGAAGAAATTCCCAGCCAAGTACCAACGCATGTTGCTGGGTATTACTAAGGCCAGCTTGGCTACCGAGTCGTTCATTTCCGCGGCCTCCTTCCAGGAGACTACCCGCGTACTGACCGAAGCAGCGGTAACCGGCAAGCGCGATTACCTGCGCGGCCTGAAAGAAAACGTGGTGGTTGGTCGTCTAATACCAGCAGGTACGGGCTTGACTCACCACGCAGAGCGTCGTCGCAAGCGCGAAGGCGTTGAGCAACTGTTGAATCCCTCGGCGACCGAGGTAGAGCAGGAGCTAGGTGCCCAGTTAACCGCTCTCGATTCTGACGACGAGCTGTAAATTTGGTGCTTGAAACAAGCAGTAAAATTAGTAAGTAGCATAAGTTGCTGGCCTAAAACGTCACCTTGCTGGTAAAACCGCCAGCAAGGCTTGACGGCACCTAGGGTCAGCCTTTAGAATGCGCAGCCTTTAACAGTGGGGTGGGTGCGCCCGCATCCGCTGCACGTATTTGTTAAAAAGGCTACTTGTTGAAAGACAAGGCAACCATTGGAGTCAGCTAAACACCATGGCAACGATTAATCAGCTAGTGCGCAAGCCGCGCAAGCGCCCCGTCACTAAAAGTGACGTGCCCGCGCTGCAGGCCTGTCCGCAAAAACGCGGCGTATGTACGCGCGTTTACACCACCACCCCGAAGAAGCCGAACTCGGCCCTGCGTAAGGTTTGCCGTGTGCGCCTTACCAACGGTTTCGAAGTGTCTTCTTACATCGGTGGTGAAGGTCACAACCTTCAAGAACACTCTGTCGTTTTGATTCGCGGCGGTCGTGTAAAGGATTTGCCAGGTGTGCGTTATCACACCGTTCGTGGCGCCCTTGACACCTCTGGCGTTCAAAATCGTCGTCAGGGTCGTTCTAAATACGGTACTAAGCGTCCTAAGTCCTAATAAGGCTGGGGTAGCTGTACAGCATGGCCGATTTTATTGGGTGTGCTGAGTAGCGATTATCACGAATTTGACGGTCTGATAAGAGTAAGGTCGGGCGGCGCTTTGTCTTGGTACAAGCTCATGAGTTCCGGGTTTACCTGAAAGATCCTTAATTGAGGGCTTATCATGCCTAGAAGAAGAGTAGTAGCTAAACGCGACATCCTTCCGGATCCTAAGTTCGGAAGTGAGCGTCTGGCGAAGTTCATGAACCACCTGATGGTCAGCGGCAAAAAGTCCATAGCTGAGCGTATCGTTTACGGTGCGTTGGACAAGGTTGCCGAACGTAGTAAAGAAGATCCGCTGGAGATCTTCGACAAAGCGCTGGAAGCTATCCAGCCCATGGTCGAAGTGAAGTCGCGCCGCGTTGGTGGTGCGACCTATCAGGTGCCGGTTGAAGTACGTCCGTCTCGTCGCCAAGCGCTAGCAATGCGCTGGCTGGTAGACGCGGCGCGTCGTCGCGGTGAGAAAACCATGGTGCAGCGTCTAGCAGGCGAAATGCTGGATGCCGCGGAAGGTAAAGGTTCTGCCGTTAAGAAGCGCGAAGACGTGCATCGCATGGCAGAAGCCAACAAGGCCTTCTCGCACTACCGTTTCTAAAATCGGTGTTTCTAGAAACTGCGTTTCTAAGCACGGCGTTTTTAAGTACGGCTTTATGGTTTTTATATGCACGTTGTTCAGCATGGCGAAGTGTTTGCTGAGTCGCGTTGTTGCAATGCATTAGTTGCAATATCCAGCCGCTACCGTTCAGTGGTAGCGGCGGACGCATAAGCCTCGCTTGCATACGCCGCTAAATTAACGAGCATCGCCAACAAACGGGAGTTTCACCGTGGCACGCAAGACTCCACTAAATCGCTATCGTAATATCGGTATCGTCGCTCACGTTGACGCGGGTAAGACTACGACGACTGAGCGGGTACTGTTCTATACCGGCCTTTCCCACAAAGTGGGCGAAGTGCACGACGGTGCTGCGACCATGGACTGGATGGAGCAGGAGCAGGAGCGTGGTATTACGATCACCTCAGCTGCAACTACCTGTTTCTGGCAGGGCATGAACAAGCAGTTCCCCGAGCACCGTATTAACATTATCGACACCCCAGGGCACGTTGACTTCACGATCGAAGTTGAGCGTTCTTTGCGCGTACTTGATGGTGCGGTGGTTGTACTGTGTGGTTCTTCCGGCGTTCAGCCGCAGACCGAAACGGTATGGCGCCAAGCCAATAAGTACGAAGTGCCGCGCATGGTTTTCGTCAACAAGATGGACCGTACCGGTGCTGATTTCTTCATGGTTGTCGACCAGTTGAAAGAGCGCCTGGGTGCTAATGCTGTGCCGATCCAGATTAACTGGGGCACGGAAGAAGACTTTAAAGGTGTTATCGACCTTATTCAGATGAAAGCCATCCTGTGGGATGAAGAAAGTCTGGGTATGACCTATGACCTCGTGGATATTCCTGCTGAGTTACAAGAAACAGCAGAAAAGTATCGCGAAGAGATGGTCGAGGCTGCTGCCGAAGGCTCTGATGAGCTGATGGAGAAATACCTTGAAGGCGGCGAGTTAACGATTGAAGAGATCAAGGCTGGCCTGCGTGCGCGCACCCTGGCTAACGATATCGTTCTGGTTACCTGTGGTTCTGCGTTTAAGAACAAGGGTGTTCAGGCCGTGCTGGATGGCGTTATCGAATTCATGCCTTCGCCAACAGAAGTTAAGGCGATCGAAGGTGAGTTGGATGACAAAAACGGCACCGTTGATACCCGTGAAGCGGACGACAGTGCACCGTTTGCGGCGTTGGCGTTTAAAATCGCCACCGACCCCTTTGTTGGTACGCTGACCTTTATCCGCGTCTACTCGGGCGTTCTGAAATCTGGCGACGGTGTTTATAACTCCGTTAAGCAGAAGAAAGAGCGCGTTGGCCGTATCGTTCAGATGCACGCCAACTCCCGTGAAGAGATCAAAGAAGTACTGGCGGGCGATATCGCCGCTTGTATCGGTCTCAAAGACGTCACCACCGGTGATACCCTGTGCGACATCGATAACAAAATTGTTCTCGAGCGTATGGAGTTCCCGGATCCGGTTATCTCGGTTGCTGTAGAGCCTAAATCTAAGGCAGACCAAGAGAAGATGGGTGTCGCTCTGGGCAAACTTGCTCAGGAAGATCCCTCCTTCCAGGTTAAAACCGACGAAGAAACCGGCCAGACGATTATTTCTGGTATGGGTGAGCTTCACCTGGATATCCTCGTTGACCGTATGCGTCGCGAGTTTAAGGTTGAAGCCAATATTGGTAAGCCGCAGGTTGCCTATCGCGAAACGATTCGCGGCAGCATTGAGCAAGAAGGCAAGTTCGTGCGTCAGTCTGGCGGTCGTGGTCAGTACGGTCACGTTTGGCTACGTATTGAACCGCTGACTAAAGAAGAGAAGGGTGAAGGCGAAGATGAAATCTTCTTCAAATTCACTTCTGAAATCGTGGGTGGTGCGGTTCCGAAGGAATACGTTCCCGCGGTTGAGAAGGGTGCTTACGAGCAGCTCAAAAACGGTGTCATCGCGGGTTACCCGATGATTGACGTTAAAGTGTCGCTGTTCGACGGCTCCTTCCACGACGTAGACTCCAACGAGACTGCGTTTAAGATTGCTTCTTCTATGGCAGTGAAAGAAGGTGCCAGGAAGGCCAAGGCCGTGCTGCTGGAGCCGGTGATGAAGGTCGAAATCGTGACCCCCGAAGAATTTATGGGTGACGTCATGGGCGACCTGAGCCGTCGTCGCGGCTTGGTGCAGGGCATGGATGACTCTTCTTCTGGTAAAGTCATTCGTGCAACGGTGCCACTGGGCGAGATGTTCGGTTATGCAACCGATCTGCGCTCACAAACCCAGGGCCGTGCGAGCTACTCTATGGAGTTCTCGAAGTACGACGAGGCGCCCTCCAGCGTCGTTGAAGCCGTCATCAATCAAAACGGTTAACCGTTAGCTAACGTAAAGAGGTTATAGCAGTGGCTAAGGAAAAATTTGAACGTTCCAAACCGCACGTCAACGTCGGCACCATTGGTCACGTCGACCACGGTAAAACGACTCTGACAGCGGCCCTAACTCGCGTGTCTGCTGAGGTTTTCGGTGGCGACTGGAGTGAATTCGCCGCTATCGATAATGCGCCGGAAGAGCGCGAGCGTGGTATCACGATCGCGACATCGCACGTGGAATATCAGTCTGAGGCGCGTCACTACGCGCACGTTGACTGCCCAGGTCACGCCGACTACGTCAAGAACATGATTACCGGTGCTGCGCAGATGGACGGCGCTATCCTGGTATGTTCTGCCGCAGACGGCCCGATGCCGCAAACGCGCGAGCACATCCTGCTCTCGCGTCAGGTTGGCGTACCGTACATCGTTGTGTTCCTGAACAAAGCGGACATGGTCGATGACGAAGAGCTGCTCGAGCTGGTAGAAATGGAAGTTCGCGAACTTCTAGACCAGTACGACTTCCCGGGCGACGACACGCCGATCATCACTGGTTCTGCGCTGATGGCGTTGAATGGTGAAGATGAGAATGGCATGGGTACTACTGCGGTAGCTAGCCTGATCAAAGCTCTGGATGAGTATATTCCTGAGCCGGAGCGCGCTATCGACCAGCCGTTCCTGATGCCGATCGAAGACGTGTTCTCTATCTCTGGCCGCGGTACTGTTGTTACCGGTCGTGTAGAGCGCGGCATCGTTAAAGCGGGCGAAGAAGTGGAAATCGTGGGTATCCGCGACACCACCAAAACGATCGTTACCGGTGTTGAAATGTTCCGTAAACTGCTCGACGAAGGTCGTGCTGGTGAGAACGTTGGCGCCCTGCTACGTGGTACTAAGCGTGATGACGTCGAGCGTGGTCAAGTATTGGCCAAGCCGGGCACCATCAACCCGCACACAACCTTCGAAGCAGAAGTTTACGTACTGTCCAAAGAAGAGGGTGGTCGTCACACGCCTTTCTTCAAGGGCTACCGTCCGCAGTTCTACTTCCGTACCACCGACGTAACCGGTACTTGTGAACTGCCGGAAGGCGTTGAAATGGTCATGCCGGGTGACAACGTTCAGATGGTTGTTACCTTGATCGCTCCGATCGCAATGGACGAAGGTTTGCGCTTCGCTATTCGTGAAGGCGGCCGTACTGTCGGTGCTGGCGTTGTGGCCAAGATCGTCAAGTAAGCGACATGCTTGAATGATGAAGGGGGCTCTGATGAGCCCCCTTTTCTGCGCACCAACAGCAAATGTTTGACATGGGCTTTTGGCGTGCCTATAATGCGCATCCTTTGAATGCGTGGGTAGACGGCTCGCGCCGTCGACATCCATTGGAGTTTAAGGCAAATGCAGAACCAAAAGATTCGCATTCGGTTGAAAGCATTCGACCATCGCCTGATCGATCAGTCCACAGCAGAGATCGTTGAAACTGCTAAGCGTACTGGTGCTCAGGTTCGTGGCCCGATTCCGCTGCCGACCAATCGCGAGCGTTACACCATTCTGATCTCGCCGCACGTCAACAAAGATGCGCGTGACCAGTATGAGATTCGTACGCACAAGCGTGTGCTCGACATTGTTGAGCCGACTGAGAAAACTGTTGATGCATTGATGAAGCTCGATCTCGCCGCAGGTGTTGACGTGCAAATCAAGCTCAACTAATTACACTAGTCACTTTGCGGCCCAGCGCTCATCGCTCGTTTATACGAGTCTAGCATGAGCAGCAGCCGCCGCGCCGTGAGGCGCCATACAATGTGCTAGTGGAATGCTCTGGAAAGGGCAGCCATAGCGGGTGATAGCCCCGTACACTATAGGAGACTGAGTATGACTATCGGTTTAGTCGGTAAAAAGGCCGGGATGACCCGTGTCTTTACCGAAGACGGCGCGTCTGTGCCCGTAACCGTTATTGAAGTTGACCCTAATCGTGTTACACGCGTTAAATCTGTCGAGTCTGACGGTTACGCAGCGATTCAGGTCACATCTGGCTCTCGCAAAGCGAAGCACCTCACCAAAGCGCAAGCGGGTCAGTTTGCCAAGGCGGGTGTTGAAGCTGGTCGTGCACTGATGGAATTTCGTCTTGCAGAAGGCGAAACAATTCCTGAAGTGGGCGGCGAAATCACCGTATCCCTCTTCGAAGCTGGTCAAATGGTTGACGTGACTGGCACCTCTAAGGGTAAAGGCTTCCAGGGTGCTGTTAAGCGCTGGAATTTCCGTACCCAAGATATGACTCACGGTAACTCTCTGTCGCATCGCGCGCCGGGTTCTATCGGCATGTGTCAGACGCCGGGTCGCGTTTTCAAAGGCAAAAAGATGGCCGGTCAAATGGGTAACGCCCGTTGCACCGTGCAGAGCCTTGAGATCGTCCGTGTCGACGCCGAGCGTAACCTGCTGCTGATTAAAGGCGCCGTACCGGGTGCTCCCGGTAGTGACGTTATCGTTCGCAGCGCCGTGAAAGCAGGCTGAAGGGGATAATTACCAATGAATCTGAATCTTGCTGCAGGCGCGGGTACCGTTGAAGTAGCCGACGCCACTTTTGGCAAAGAATTCAACGAAGCGCTCGTTCACCAGGTTGTCACTGCCTATTTGGCGGCTGGTCGTCAGGGAACCCGCGCACAAAAGAGTCGTTCCGACGTTCGTGGCGGTGGTAAAAAGCCGTGGCGTCAGAAAGGCACCGGTCGTGCACGTGCCGGTACCATCCGCTCTCCGCTATGGCGTAGTGGTGGCGTAACCTTCGCGGCGCGTCCGCAAGACTACACCCAGAAGGTTAACCGCAAGATGTACCGCGCAGCGATGCGCTCCATCTTGTCAGAGCTGGTACGTCAAGAGCGTTTAGTCGCGATTGAAGAGTTCGTCGTCGATGCGCCTAAGACCAAGCAGGTAGCTGCCAAGCTGAAAGAGCTCAACCTTGAAAAAGTGTTGATCGTCACTGAAGAAATCGACGAGAAGCTCTATTTGGCCGCACGCAACCTTCCCCACGTTGACGTGGTGGATGTCGCGGCAGCTGACCCGGTAAGCCTGGTAGCCTTTGATAAGGTCCTGATTACCGTCTCCGCCCTGCGTAAATTCGAGGAGAAGCTGGCATGAACCAGGAACGCGTATTTAAGGTTCTGCTTGGGCCGCACGTGACCGAAAAGGCCGCAATGGCAGCCGAGCGCAACCAGTACGTTTTCAAGGTGGCATCTGATGCTACCAAGCCCGAGATCAAAAAGGCCGTTGAAGCACTCTTCGGCAAAAAGGTCGGTAGTGTTCAGGTACTGAACATGAAGGGTAAAACAAAACGTACTGCGAACGGCGTTGGCCTGCGTAAGGGTTACCGCAAAGCGTATGTGACCCTGGCTGCGGGTGAAACGCTCGAAGACTTCTCTGGCGCCGAATAAGGGCAGGAGTACGGATAATGGCAATCGTCAAGACCAAACCCACTTCCGCCGGTCGTCGCCACGTCGTCAAGATCGTTGGCGAGGAACTGTTTAAAGGCCGTGCCTATGCACCGCTTTTGGAAAAACAGTCCAAGTCCGGCGGCCGGAATAACTACGGTCGTATCACCACCCGCCACGTGGGCGGTGGTCATCGTCACCACTATCGGCTGATCGATTTCAAGCGCACCAAGGATGGCATTCCTGCCACCGTTGAGCGTCTTGAGCACGATCCCAACCGCAGTGCGCACATTGCGCTGCTGAAGTATGCCGATGGTGAACGTCGTTACATCATTGCACCGAAAGGTGTCAGCGCGGGTGACGTGCTGGAATCTGGTGTTAACGCGTCAATCAAGAAAGGCAATGCCTTGCCGCTGCGTAACGTTCCGCTGGGTTCTACGGTGCACTGCATCGAACTCAAGCCGGGCAAAGGTGCGCAGATTGCTCGCAGTGCCGGTACAAGCGCCCAGTTGGTTGCTCGTGAAGGTAACTATGCCACCTTGCGTCTTCGCTCTGGCGAAATGCGTAAAGTGTTGGCCGAGTGCCGCGCGACGTTGGGTGAAGTGAGCAACTCTGAGCACAGCCTGCGTCAACTTGGCAAGGCCGGTGCGAAGCGCTGGAGAGGCGTGCGTCCGACTGTTCGCGGTGTCGCGATGAACCCAGTCGATCACCCGCACGGTGGTGGCGAAGGCCGCACCAGTGGTGGTCGTCACCCGGTATCCCCATGGGGCGTGCCGACTAAGGGTCACAAGACGCGTAAGAACAAGCGCACCGACAAGCTGATCATTCGTCGTCGTAACAAGACGCGTTGATCTAAATTGCCAAGACATTAAGAGGTAACGGCTGTGCCACGTTCACTAAAGAAAGGTCCCTTCATTGACCTTCATCTTTTGAAGAAGGTAGAGGCTGCAGTGGAGAAGAACGATCGCAAACCGATCAAGACTTGGTCGCGTCGTTCTATGATCCTGCCCAATATGGTAGGCCTCACTATCGCGGTCCATAATGGTCGCCAACACGTCCCGGTGCATGTTTCCGAGGAAATGGTTGGCCACAAATTGGGCGAATTCGCTGCTACCCGCACTTATCGTGGGCATGCGGCGGATAAAAAAGCCAAACGGTAAGCCAGAGAGGATTGAGAGATGGAAGTCACAGCTAAGCTGCTTGGCGCTCGTTTATCCGCCCAGAAGGCCCGTTTGGTGGCTGACCAGGTGCGCGGTAAACCTGTCGCCGAGGCACTCGACCTGCTGACCTTCTCACCGAAGAAGGCTGCCAAGCTGGTTAAGAAGGTGCTGCAATCCGCGATTGCGAATGCGGAAGAAAATAACGGCATGGATATTGACGAGCTGCGTGTCTCGACCATCTGCGTCGATGAGGGCATGACGCTCAAGCGTATCAAGCCGCGTGCCAAGGGGCGTGCGGATCGTATCTTGAAGCGCACGTGCCACATCACCGTCAAGGTAGCCGAGAAGTAGGAGTCGACCGATGGGTCAGAAAGTCAATCCAACAGGCATTCGACTGGGCATCGTCAAAGACCATGCTTCTGTCTGGTATGCTGAGCGCGGCGCTTACGCCGATAAGCTCAATAACGATCTCGAAGTGCGTAGCTTCCTGGAAGAGCGTCTTAAAAGCGCCTCCGTTAGCCGCATCCACATCGAGCGTCCGGCGAACAATGCCCGCATCACCATTCACACTGCCCGTCCGGGTATCGTGATTGGTAAGAAAGGTGAAGATGTCGACCGTTTACGTCGCGATCTCACCCAGATGATGGGTGTTCCCGTGCATGTGAACATCGAAGAAGTTCGCAAGCCGGAGCTGGATGCCAAGCTAGTCGCTGCTAACGTAGCGGGTCAGCTTGAGCGTCGCGTCATGTTTCGTCGTGCTATGAAGCGCGCGGTACAGAACGCAATGCGTCTTGGCGCTGGTGGCATCAAAATTCAGCTGTCAGGTCGTCTTGGTGGCGCTGAAATCGCACGTACCGAATGGTACCGCGAAGGTCGCGTTCCGCTGCACACGTTGCGTGCGGATATCGACTACGCCACTTACGAAGCTCACACCACCTACGGCGTTATCGGCGTCAAAGTGTGGATCTTCAAGGGTGAAATCCTCGGCGGTATCGAGGAAGTACGTGCCAAGGCCAAACAGCCTGCCGGCAACGCGCCCAAGAAGAAAGGTTCCAGGTAAGGGGAGAGCGAGTCGATGTTACAGCCCAAGCGTATGAAATTCCGCAAGATGATGAAAGGCCGCAACCGTGGCCTGGCGCATCGCGGAAGCAAGATCAGCTTCGGGGAATACGGCCTTAAAGCTACTGGTCGCGGCCGCATCACTGCGCGTCAGATCGAAGCAGGCCGTCGTGCGATCACACGTCACGTAAAACGTGGCGGTAAGATTTGGATCCGCGTCTTCCCTGATAAGCCGATCTCCAAGAAGCCGCTCGAAGTTCGTATGGGTAAAGGTAAAGGTTCTGTTGAGTACTGGGTTGCCCAGATCCAACCGGGTCGGGTCCTGTATGAAATTGAAGGCGTGTCGGAAGAGCTCGCTCGTGAAGCGTTTGAGCTTGCCGCACAGAAAATGCCCTTATCCACCACCTTTGCGAAACGGACGGTGATGTGATGAAAGCCCAGGAAATTCGTGAAAAGTCCGCAGGAGAGCTCCAGGAGCAACTCCTCGAACTCCTCCGCGAGCAGTTTAACCTGCGCATGCAGAAGGCCACTGGCCAACTGAGCCAGACTCATCTGCTCAAGCAGGTCCGCCGGGATATCGCCCGCGTTAAGACTTTGCTCAACGAGAAGGCAGGTGATTGAGATGGCCGAAGAAAACACAAAGCGTACGCTCACCGGTAAAGTGGTGAGCGATAAGATGGATAAGTCCATCGTCGTTATGATCGAGCGGCGCGAGCGTCACCCGATCTACGGAAAATACGTTAAGCGCTCCACCAAGCTGCACGCCCATGATGAGGCGAACCAGGCTAAGGCAGGCGATACGGTCTCTATTCAAGAGTGCCGTCCGCTTTCCAAGAAAAAAGCTTGGACGCTGGTCGAGGTGGTTGAACACGCCAAGGGTTAATCCCTGGCTTGTCAATCAGTGCAGTCAGATTAGGTTTGGAGAAAACCGATGATTCAGACTCAGACAATGCTGGATGTCGCCGACAACAGCGGAGCGCGCCGGGTGCAGTGCATCAAGGTGTTAGGCGGTTCACACCGTCGTTACGCTCGCGTTGGTGATATCATCAAGGTCACGGTTAAGGAAGCGATTCCGCGTGGCAAGGTCAAAAAAGGCCAGGTGCTAAAAGCGGTCGTGGTCCGGACCCGTAGTGGCGTCCGTCGTCCCGACGGTTCGCTCATCCGTTTCGATGGAAATGCGGCAGTTTTGTTGAATAACACCAACGAACAGCCCATCGGTACCCGTATTTTTGGGCCGGTGACTCGTGAACTTCGTAATGAAAAGTTCATGAAGATCATTTCCTTAGCGCCTGAAGTGCTGTAAGGAGCGAGGCGGATATGCAAAAGATCAAACGTGACGATGAAGTCATCGTCATCGCCGGGAAGGATAAAGGCAAACGTGGCACCGTTAAGCGGGTATTAGAAAACCGTTTCTTGGTGTCCGGTGTGAACATGATTAAACGTCACACCAAGCCAAATCCCATGGCGGGAAATCAGGGCGGTATCGTCGAGCGTGAGGCTCCGATTCACGCGTCCAACGTAGCCATCTTCAATTCGGAGACCGGTAAGGCGGATCGCGTCGGCTTCCAAGTAAAGGAAGACGGTACCAAGGTACGTATCTACAAGTCGACGCAGACGCAGATCGACGCCTAACGCGAGTCGGGTAGCAAAATGGCGAACTTGAAAGAACGTTATCAAAACGAGGTAGCAGCTCAACTCAAAGAAGAGTTCAGCTATGCCAACGTTATGCAGGTACCCCGGATCACGAAAGTGACTCTGAACATGGGTATCGGCGAAGCAGTCAACGATAAAAAGTTGATTGACAATGCCATCGGCGATCTAGAGAAACTCTCTGGTCAAAAACCGTTGGTGACCAAGGCACGTAAGTCCATCGCGGGCTTTAAGGTACGTGAAGGTTGGCCAATCGGGATTAAGGTGACCCTGCGCGCTGAGCGCATGTGGGACTTCCTGGACCGCTTGGTTTACATCGCGATTCCCCGCGTGCGTGACTTCCGTGGTCTTAACCCGAAGTCTTTTGACGGTCGCGGCAATTACTCCATGGGTGTGCGTGAGCAGATCATCTTCCCGGAGATCGAGTATGATAAGATCGATCGTATCCGGGGGTTGGACGTCACTATCACTACTACCGCCAAAACCGACGAGGAAGGTCGTGCGCTGCTAACCGCGCTGAACTTCCCCTTCAAGAAATAAGGGTTGGATCATGGCTAAGAAAAGTATGATAGAGCGTGAGCTTAAGCGTACGCAGCTGGTGGCAAAGTATGCCACCAAGCGCGCTGAGCTTAAGAAAATCATCTCGGATGTGAACACGTCTGAGGAAGACCGCTTCGAGGCGACGCTGAAGCTGCAGCAATTGCCGCGTGACTCAAGCCCGGTACGTCAGCGTAACCGCTGCCGTATCACCGGTCGTCCGCACGGTTTTTACAACAAGTTCGGCCTCGGCCGTAACAAGCTGCGTGAAGCCGCCATGCGTGGCGACGTTCCTGGTCTTAAAAAGTCCAGTTGGTAACGCCACGTAGTATCATCAGGAGCGCACATTAAATGAGCATGCAAGACACTCTGGCGGATATGTTTACTCGTATCCGCAATGCGCAGATGGCCACCAAGGAGACGGCTACCATGCCGTCCTCCAAGCTGAAAGTACAAGTGGCCCGAGTGCTAAAGGAAGAAGGCTACATTGCCGACTTTACGGTTGCCGAAGGTGTTAAGCCTGAGCTAACCATCACTCTCAAGTACTTTGAGGGTAAGCCGGTCATTGAGCATATTCAGCGGGTTTCCAAGCCGTCCCTGCGCCGTTACATGGGTAAGGACAACTTGCCTAAGGTCGCCGATGGTCTCGGTATCGCGATTGTCACCACGTCAACGGGTGTCATGACCGATCGTGCCGCGCGCCAAGCGGGTGTCGGTGGCGAAGTCATCTGCACCGTATTCTAGGAGGCTGGAATGTCCCGCATAGCGAAATATCCGGTTAAAGTGCCTGCCAGTGTTGAGATTAAAATCAATGCTGACCAGCTGACCGCCAAAGGCGGCCAAGGCACACTATCGATGACCATTCACCCAGATGTGGTGATTGGTCAAGAAGATGGTCAGCTGACCTTCGCCCCGAGTGAGTCTGCCAAGAGCTGGGCAATGGCCGGTACTACCCGCGCCTTAGTTCAGAACCTGGTAACGGGCGTATCCGAGGGCTTCACACGAACCCTCGAAATTGTTGGCGTCGGTTATCGTGCCCAAGCTAAGGGCCAGACGCTCAATCTTTCACTGGGCTTCTCGCACCCGGTCGACTACGAACTGCCTGAAGGTGTCTCAGCGGAAACGCCGAAGAACACCGTGATCGTGCTGAAAAGCGCGAACAAGCAGCAGCTCGGTCAGTGCGCCGCGGAAATCCGCGCTTTCCGTCCGCCCGAGCCGTATAAAGGCAAGGGTGTACGGTACGCCGACGAGCAGGTGCGTCGCAAAGAAGCCAAGAAGAAGTAAGGCAGGGTTATGAACGCGAAGAAAGAATCTCGTCTCCGTCGTGCCCGCCGCGCTCGCGCAAAGATCCGCGAGCTGGGCGTGTATCGCCTGTGCGTCAACCGTACCCCGCGTCACATCTATGCGCAGATTATCTCGCCGGATGGTGGCAAAGTGCTAGCCAGTGCTTCTACGCTGGACAAAGCACTGCGCGAGGGTGCGACCGGCAACTCAGATGCCGCCTCTAAAGTAGGTGCTCTGATTGCTGAACGCGCTAAAGAAGCAGGCATCACCCAGGTGGCCTTCGACCGTGCTGGCTTTAAGTATCACGGTCGCGTCAAGGCGCTGGCCGACGCCGCACGTGAAGGCGGCCTGGAATTCTAAAGGGTTTTACGATGGCGAAGAACGAACAGCAAAGCGGTGATCTGCAAGAGAAGTTAGTGCAGGTCAACCGCGTCGCCAAGGTGGTCAAGGGTGGTCGTATTTTCGGCTTCACCGCACTGACCGTCGTTGGTGATGGTAAAGGTCGTGTCGGTTTCGGTCGTGGCAAGGCGCGTGAAGTGCCTGTCGCAATCCAGAAAGCGATGGATCAAGCTCGTCGCAACATGGTCAAGGTGAACCTCGCTGGCCAAACGCTGCAGTACCCGGTAAAAGCCCGTCACGGTGCTTCAAAGGTGTACATGCAGCCGGCTTCCGAAGGTACCGGCATCATCGCCGGTGGCGCCATGCGCTCTGTATTAGAGCTTGCCGGTGTCCACGACGTACTGGCCAAGTGCTACGGTTCCACCAACCCGGTTAACGTGGTGCGAGCGACTGTTAAAGGTCTCTCCGCCATGCAAGCACCGGAAGACATTGCCGCTAAGCGCGGTCTGTCTGTCGAAGCGATCACGGGGTAAGGCACCATGGCAGCAACGATCAAGGTTACCCAGATCCGCAGCACCATCGGCATTATGCCCAAGCACAAGGCTACTATGAAAGGCTTGGGCCTGCGTCGCATCGGTCATACGGTTGAACTGGAAGACACCCCTGCCGTACGCGGCATGATCCACAAGGTAACTTACCTTGTGCGCGTTGAGGGAGAGTAATCCATGAAACTCAATAACCTAAGCCCGGCTCCGGGCTCTAAACACGCTGCAAAGCGTGTGGGTCGTGGCATCGGTTCCGGTCTTGGTAAGACCGGTGGCCGTGGTCACAAAGGTCAGAAATCACGTAGTGGCGGCAGTGTTAAGCCCGGTTTCGAAGGCGGTCAGATGCCTTTGCAGCGTCGTTTGCCGAAATTCGGTTTTACGTCTGCAAAGTCGCTGGTCTCTGAAGAAGTACGCCTGGCAGAACTTGCTAAAGTTGCCGGTGGCGAAGTCACCATGGCATCTTTGAAAGAAGCCAACGTGCTGAAGGACTCTACGCTACACGCGAAGATCATCCTTTCTGGCGAATTGAAAACAGCGGTTACCGTTCGCGGAATCAAGGTCACCAAAGGTGCCCGTGAAGCGATCGAAGCCGCTGGCGGCAAGGTAGAGGACTAAATGGCCAAGTCAGGAAAAATGCCGGCGATGGGCAGCGGTCTGAGTGAACTGTGGGCGCGTTTGCGCTTCGTGCTCCTCGCCATCGTGGTGTACCGTATTGGTGCCCACATTCCCGTTCCCGGTATCAATCCTGACCAGCTTGCTGCCTTGTTTAGGGAGCAACAGGGTACCATCCTGGGCATGTTTAACATGTTCTCGGGTGGCGCCCTGGAGCGCATGAGTGTTCTCGCCCTGGGTATCATGCCCTATATTTCGGCGTCGATTATCATGCAGCTCATGACTGCGGTCTCCCCTCATCTTGAACAGCTCAAGAAAGAGGGTGAGGCTGGCCGCCGCAAGATTAGCCAGTACACCCGCTACGGCACGGTGATACTGGCGTTTGTCCAGGCTACCGGCATGTCCGTCGGTCTGGCTAGCCAAGGCATCGCGTACAGTGCTGACTTTAGCTTCTACTTCACCGCCGTGATTACGTTTGTATCAGGCGCGGTGTTTATGATGTGGCTAGGTGAGCAGATTACCGAGAAGGGCATTGGCAACGGTATTTCGTTGCTGATCTTCGCCGGTATTGTCGCCGGACTACCCAGTGCCGTGGGTCAAGCCTTTGAGCTTGCCCGTAATGAAGGGGCCTGGAATGTTCTGCCGCTGTTAGCGCTGTCTGTGTTAGGTATTGCGACTGTCGCCTTCGTGGTTTTCATTGAGCGTGGCCAACGCCGCCTCAAGGTTAACTATCCGCGGCGACAAGTGGGCAATAAGATGTATGCAGGGCAAAGTAGCTACCTGCCTTTGAAGGTCAACATGGCCGGCGTTATTCCGGCGATTTTTGCCTCCAGTATTCTGCTCTTTCCGGCCTCTATTGGTCAGTGGGTAGGTGCCGGTGAAGGTATGGAGTGGTTGCAGCGTGCATCTCAGGCATTAGGCCCAGGTCAACCGCTTTACATCTTGCTTTTCGCGGCGGCAGTGGTATTCTTCTGCTTCTTTTACACAGCGCTGGTCTTCAACCCCAAGGATGTGGCTGACAATCTTAAAAAGTCAGGTGCTTTCCTGCCGGGCATTCGCCCCGGCGAGCAGACCGCTCGCTATATCGACAAGGTCATGACACGTCTGACCCTGTTCGGTGCCTTGTATATCACTGCGGTTTCCTTGATGCCCCAGTTCTTGATTGTGGCGTGGAACGTGCCGTTTTTCTTCGGCGGTACCTCGTTGTTAATCGTAGTCGTGGTCATCATGGACTTCATGGCCCAGGTGCAATCGCATCTCATGTCGCATCAGTATGACTCAGTGATGAAGAAGTCCAACCTGAAAGGCTACGGTAGCGGCGGTATCATGCGCTGAGGCGCCGCCCACCCCTATTAAGTTAGTGAAGGGGGCGTGCCGCGAGCCGGTTTTTGGAGAAAGATCGATGAAAGTTCGAGCTTCCGTAAAGAAAATGTGCCGTAACTGCAAGATCATTCGTCGTAATGGCGCTGTCCGCGTCATCTGCAGCGAACCACGGCACAAACAACGCCAGGGTTAATTCCCCTGGGTTGTATTAAGCGGTGCCAGCATACCCCTTGCCTTAGGGCGCTAAAAGGGGTATGCTGTTGCGCCTTTTGTAGATGAATAAACGAGCAAGCCGCTCAAATTTCGGAGTAAGCTGATGGCCCGTATTGCAGGCGTCAATATCCCGGACAACAAGCATGCGGCGATCTCGCTGACCTATATCTTCGGGATTGGCCGTACCCGTGCTGAGCACATCTGTGCAGCAGCCGGTATTGCCATGAATGCCAAGATCCAGGACCTGTCTTCTGAAGAAGTCGACACCCTGCGTTCTGAAGTTGGCAAGTACACCGTAGAAGGCGACCTTCGTCGTGATGTCACGCTTAATATTAAGCGTCTCATGGACTTAGGCTGCTACCGTGGTCTGCGTCATCGTCGTAGTCTTCCGCTGCGTGGTCAGCGGACTAAGACTAACGCGCGCACCCGTAAGGGCCCGCGTAAGCCGATCCGCAAATAACACGCACGTTCTGGCGTAAAGACAGGAATAGACATCAACATGGCTAACCCGCGTAGTAACCGTAAAAAGGTTAAAAAGCAGGTAGTGGATGCGATTGCGCATATCCATGCCTCTTTTAACAACACGATCGTGACGATCACAGACCGCCAGGGCAACGCTCTTTCTTGGGCGACTGCCGGTGGTTCGGGTTTTCGTGGTTCTCGCAAGAGCACCCCGTTCGCTGCTCAAGTGGCAAGCGAACGTGCAGCAACTGCTGCAGCCGAGTATGGTGTGAAGAACGTAGACGTACTGGTTAAAGGTCCAGGACCCGGTCGTGAATCCGCCGTGCGCGCACTGAATGCCGCCGGCTTCCGCGTGCAAAGCATCGTAGACGCGACGCCCATTCCCCATAATGGCTGCCGTCCGCCGAAGAAACGCCGCGTTTAAGGAGACAGATTCATGGCTCGTTATATTGGACCGAAGTGCAAACTGTCTCGTCGTGAAGGCACCGACCTCTTTTTGAAGAGTGGTGTGACTCCCTTCGAGAAAAAGTGTAAATCCGAGCAAATCCCGGGTGTACACGGCCAGCGTCGTCAACGTCTTTCAGACTACGGCTTGCAGCTTCGCGAGAAGCAAAAAGTACGTCGCATGTATGGCGTACTCGAAAAACAGTTCCGTAACTACTACAAAGAAGCCGCTCGCCTGAAAGGCGCGACTGGTGAAGTATTGTTGCAGTTGCTCGAATCCCGACTGGATAACGTCGTCTACCGCATGGGCTTCGGCTCGACTCGCTCTGAAGCGCGTCAGCTGGTCAGCCACAAGGCGATTTCCGTGAACGGCCGCACCGTTAACGTAGCTTCTTATCAAGTGAAGCCGGGTGACGTTGTTTCCATTCGCGAAAAGGCGAAAAACCAAGCACGTATTCAAAGCGCGTTGTCCATTGCGGCCAACCGTGGCGATATCGCTTGGATCGAAATCGACGCCAAGAAGATGGAAGGCACTTTCAAGGCTCTGCCTGAACGCGGTGACCTGTCTGCCGACATCAACGAAAACCTGATCGTCGAGCTGTACTCCAAGTAAGCAGTTTTCTGTTTCTTGTCTATCTGGTGCGGGTGTAACGCCCGCGCCAGGTCGTACCGAGTACCAAGTATCCGTTTGGCAGCCTGAAAGGTGTTCATATGCAGCGTTCAGTGACAGAGTTTCTACGTCCTCGCGACATCAAGGTCGAAGAAATCAGCGCACATCACGCCAAAATCGTGCTCGAACCGTTCGAGCGTGGCTTTGGTCACACCCTGGGGAATGCACTGCGTCGCATTCTGCTTTCGTCTATGCCCGGCTGTGCCGTGGTAGAGGCTGAAATTGCTGGCGTCGAGCATGAATACAGTGCGCTCGAAGGGGTGCAGGAAGATGTCATTGAAATCCTCCTGAACTTGAAAGATGTTGCGATCAAGATGCACAGCCGCGATGAGGCGGTGCTCACGCTGAACAAGCAGGGCCCAGCCGTCGTCACCGCTGGCGACATTGCGCTTGATCATAGCGTCGAAATCGTCAACCCGGACCACATCATTGCTCATGTCAATGAAGGTGCCGAGCTGAAAATTCAGCTTAAGGTAGCGCTGGGTCGTGGCTACGAACCGGCTGACGCGCGTGGCTCTGATGAAGAGACGCGTGCCATTGGCCGCCTGCAGCTGGATGCCACCTTCAGCCCTGTCCGCCGTGTTTCCTACTCGGTTGAAGCCGCTCGCGTAGAGCAGCGCACCGACCTCGATAAGTTAATTATCGATCTGGAAACCGACGGTACCCTGGATCCGGAAGAGGCTATCCGTCGCAGTGCGACCATCCTGCAAGAGCAGCTGGCCGCCTTCGTCGACCTGGAAGCTGATAAAGAACAGGAAGTCGAAGAGGAAGAGGATCATGTTGATCCAATTCTATTGCGCCCCGTAGACGATCTTGAGTTGACCGTTCGCAGCGCGAACTGCCTAAAAGCCGAGAATATTTATTACATCGGTGATCTTATCCAGCGCACAGAAGTTGAGCTGTTGAAGACACCGAATCTCGGTAAGAAATCTTTGAATGAAATCAAAGACGTATTGGCGGCTCGCGGCTTGTCCCTTGGCATGCGGTTGGAAAATTGGCCACCGGCAAGCCTGAAGGACGACAAAGCCTCCGCGTGAGCGTCGACTTGAGTCCCAGTTTGGTAAGGAATTACAACCATGCGTCATCGTAAGAGTGGTCGTCATCTGAATCGCACCAGCTCGCATCGTCAGGCCATGTTCAAGAACATGTCTGTCTCGCTGGTCGAGCATGAAGTCATTAAGACAACCCTGCCTAAAGCCAAGGAGCTGCGTCGCGTTATCGAGCCGCTGATCACCTTGTCTAAGCAGGATAGCGTTGCAAACCGTCGTTTGGCATTTGCCCGCACGCGCTCTAAAGAAGCCGTCGGCAAACTGTTCAACGAACTAGGTCCGCGTTATGCCGAGCGTCCGGGCGGTTACGTCCGTATTCTTAAGTGCGGTTTCCGCACCGGCGACAACGCGCCTATGGCGTTCGTTGAGCTAGTTGATCGTCCGGTTGTTGAAGAAGCTGCTGCAGAAGAGTAATCCTCTGCGCTAGGTTTCTTTAGAAGCAATCGAAAACCGACCCCTCAGTGGGTCGGTTTTTTTATGGCATATATTTATCTTCTTTTGATACGCATGTAACTTCTCTTTTTCTAAGCCTAACTCCGTATATACTCAACTTATTATTAAAAGTACCTAGCATGGCCGTGCAGCGCAGGGAAAGCCTTGCGTTGCACCTTGAGTATGGCATGGTAGTTAGGCCATGGATCAGTCACAGTACGTTGATAACAAGCAAGGGGCAGGTATGTATGCGAGGGTAAAACAGATCGCCGTTGGCGGTGCATCAACGGTATGGTCACTGAGTATGGTGTTGCTGCTTATGCTGGCAATAGTCTCCAGTGCTCACGCCGACAATCCACGCTATGCAGGCATTGTGGTGGATTTGGATAATGGTGAAGTCCTCTACGCTGAAAATATTGACGATCAGCGTTATCCTGCCTCGCTGACCAAAATGATGACCCTGTATTTGACCTTTGAAGCGCTGGAAGCGGGCACGCTGCGTTTAGACCAGCCCTTGCCGGTTTCCCGTTTTGCAGCAGCAAAGCCAGCCGTAAAGCTCTGGCTTGCTGCAGGTAGTTCTATCCCCGTCGATACGGCCATACGTGCGCTAGCGGTTCGCTCGGCTAATGATGTTGCCGCGGTGGTTGCCGAAGCACTGGGCGGTAGCGAAGCGCGTTTTGCACAGATGATGACCACCAAGGCGCGCGAGCTCGGCATGCACGCGACCACCTTCCGCAATGCCTCTGGCTTGCCTGATGACGGCCAAGTAACCACCGCACGGGATATGTTGACGCTCTCAGTACGCGTAATGCAGGATTTTCCGCAGTACTACCACTATTTCGGTCTCCAGGAATTTACCTATCGCGGTACACGGCATACCAGCCACAACCGTCTGGTGCGTGATTATCCTGGCGCTGATGGGCTGAAAACCGGATTTATTAGAGCGTCTGGTTTTAATGTGGCGACCACCGCAGTTCGAGGTGATCGGCGATTAGTGGCAGTGGTGATGGGCGGTTTTTCATCTCAGTCGCGTGATACCCATATGGCCAATTTGCTAGACCGCAGCTTCTTGCGAGCTTCACTACGTGATCAGCGTAGCTGGGTGGCCGACACCGCCTTTTCACAAGAGTTTATGGCTTTTGCCCCTCCCGCCCAGCCGGTTTCCCCACCCACGCCTGAACCGCGTCAGCCGCTGTTGGCCGTCGTGGAAACGACCACGCTTTCGCCCTCCGCTGACACTGCCGCTTCAGCGCCCGTCGTGGATCTTGAAGAACAGTTGGCCGATATAACCAGCGTTCAGCGCCCCACGCCTGAAAGCGAGATGCCCCAGGCCGACCCATTGCAGGCCTTTATTGAGCGCGAACGTCAGCTTGCTTCCGTCAATGAAATAGGCGGCGGTTGGGGAGTTCAGGTAGGCGCCTTTAGCCAGGAGGCTCAGGCACGGCAATTGGCGCAGCAGGCGGCTCAGCGTATTGCACAAAATTTAGGTGGCCGTGTGGCCATTGACACTTTAGAGGGTCAGAACCCGGTTTACCGCGCCCGCTTAATGGCGTTGGATGAGCAGCGCGCCCGCCAAGCGTGTCGCGAACTGCACTCCCAGGGGATGGACTGTATGGTCGTTAACGCCAGCTTGTAAGCTAGCTAAGCTGGCGTTGTTTCAAGCGCTGATTCAGGTGCGTATCACCCCGCCACTCGCTATTGGGCGGGGTTTTTGCTTTTAAGCCATTGACGATTACCGGCTAACAACAACTAAGGGGATAGCGGTGACAACCTCACTGAAGGGCATACTCTGCATGTGTATGGGCGTTCTTTTTCTTGCCCTGGGGGACGCCGTTTCCAAATGGTTAGGCGAGACACACTCGCCGCTGCAGATTATTTTCTTCCGCGCTTTAGTCTCCTTGCCGATGATTGCGTTGCTTGCCCATTTTGCCGGTGGTTTACGTAAGCTACGCACGAAGCGTCCAGGTATTCATTTTCTGCGTGGGTTAATCTATACCGCCACCATGGTTTGTTTTGTATGGGGCTTAACGCTGTTACCACTTGCAGAAGCCACGGCAATCGCTTTTGTGGCACCACTATTCGTAACGTTACTCTCGGTGCCACTACTGGGAGAGCGAATCGATCCACCGGTGCTCATCGCTTCATTAGTGGGCTTTGCAGGGGTGCTGATCGTGGTTCGTCCTAACGGCGATGCATTTCAAATGGGCGCTTTGGTACTCGTGGCGGCCGCGCTTTTTTATGCCTTGATGATGATCACCGCACGGCGCTACGGCGCTCGTGAACACCTATGGGCAATGCTGTTTTACATGACGTTTGTGCCATTAATAGTGACCGGTTTAACGTTGCCATGGGTATGGCAAGCTCCTCAGCCGTGGCACTGGGTCGGATTTTTTGCTTCAGGCGTACTCGGCGTTGCGGCAACGGCCTTTATTACCCTGGCCTTTCGTTATGCGCCTGCCGCCATTGCCGCACCGTTTGATTACACGGCGATGCTTTGGGCAGTGCTGCTTGGCTGGTGGTTTTGGGGGGAAATGCCCGACCTCTGGGTCTGGGTGGGCAGCGCCTTGATTATGGGCAGCGGATTAGCGGTCGCGTATCACGACCGCCGCACTACTTTGAAACGCCGACCTACTGCTTAACAGAGCGCTTAAGCGAACTGGTAAACGTCCATCGCCAGTACGCCGTGTTCCACGCTGTGGTGTAACTGGGTGGCGTTACCACCAGCGCCCATCGCAACTAGCAAAGGTTGAAAATGCTCGGGCGTGGGGTGATTCTTCCGCCCGCTAGGGGCGTTCTCCCAATTTAGCAACGCCTCACGGTCATTGGCGACCAGGTGATCGTGTACCCAGTGCGCAAACTCATCTACCCAGCCGGGCATCGGGCTATCTTGCGCCATCAGCTCATATAAATTATGGGTCAGGCTGCCCGAGCCGATCACCAAAATGCCCTCGTCCCGCAGTACCGACAGCCGTTCCCCAAGTGCCGCCAGCTCCGCATTGCTCCAGCGCACCGGCAGCGATAAAGAAACGACGGGTATATCCGCGTCAGGAAACATTAACGAGAGCGGCACCCAAACGCCATGGTCGAAACCGCGCTCTATCGGTTTGGCGCCCAACAACACGGCCAGCCGTTCCGCCAGTTCAGGGTCGCCAGGCGCGGCATAGTGCAAATCAAAAAGCGCCTGCGGAAAACCGCCAAAATCGTGAATCGTCTTTGGTTTGGCGCTGCTACTGACCAGTAGCTCGCTGCTCTCCCAGTGGGCCGACACCACTACCACCGCTTTAGGCGAGAGCTGACTGCCAAGTTCACGCAGAAACGTATGGGCAGATGTTTTATTCAGTGCCAGCATGGGTGAACCATGGGAAATAAATAGGCTAGGTAACATGGGTAGATCTCCACGGCAGTACCGGCGCTTACGGTGTAGCAAGCGCCGGTGATGAGGTTAGGCAAAGCGACGGCTTAATACCCAGCGACCACTTCCCAGGCCCGCTTGAGTAATGAGGGCCAGCGTCCAGAACACCGGAAATTCCCAACCGCCACCCGCATTCGAGAACATCCAGCCGTTACCCAAATGCACCCAGGCGGCGCCCAGCAGTACCGGCACCAGGGCTAGGCTTACCCAGCGGGTGTACACGCCGAGCAGAAGGGCGATCCCACCACCTACTTCAGCCGCAATGGTTAGGTACGCCACAAACCCTGGTAAGCCGAGTGACTCAAAATAGCTGACCGTACCCGGTACGGTAAATACCAACACTTTGAGCAAACCATGAGCGAGGGCCATAACGCCCAGGCTGATGCGCAGAAGTGAAATAGCATAAGGCTGTAGCGAAGGAGTAGCCGTAAGTGATGATTGAGTCGTCATGTGAGGAGCTTCCATCTGGGTGATTGATGGAGCTACTTTACTGCCAAGCCAGTGTGAGATAATCAACGCGTTATGCACATCACTGTTGCGTAATAGGCGACAATCCAATCGCCTGTTCCCATATAGGGGGATCTCCCCACGCCTCGGTAAGCAGATCGATAAAGCATTCCACCTTGGCGGGCAGATAGCGCCGGGCAGGGTAGAGTGCGTGAACGTCGAGTCTTACCGCAGGCTCGTTGGTTAAAATCGGCACTAAACGCCCGCTGGCTATACTCTCCGTGACCAGAAAGCTGGGCTGTTGAGCGATGCCTAAGCCCGCTTCTGCGGCCTGGGTCAGCACATCACCATTATTACTCTCCAATGGGCCACTGACCGCTAATGACTGCGTTGCAATCTGCCAGTCAGCGCTCTGCTGACCACTGCGATAGCGCAGGCAACGGTGCTCAGCAAGGGCGTTAACGCTCCGGGGTTCGCCGTGGCTGGCAAGATAGGCTGGCGATGCACAAAACAGCAAACGGCAGCGAGTCAGGCGGCGTGCCACCAGGCTGGAGTCCGGCAGGCTGCCGATACGGATCGCCACGTCATAACCCTCTTCCAGTAGATCAACGCGACGGTCATTAAGGTCCAGGCGCACGTCAAGCGCCGGGTGGGCAAGCATAAATTGGGTAACGAGTGGCGCTAAGTAGCGGGTACCAAAACTCATGGGCCCGTTGACGCGTAAACGGCCGCGCACGTCACTGGTGCCTTGGCCAACTTCAGTAGCGGCTTCATCGAGCGCTTGCAGTACCTCCTGGGCACGCATTAAATAACGCTCGCCTGCCTCCGTGAGATGGAGACGACGCGTTGTGCGCTGTATCAGGCGCGCCCCAAGAGTCTCCTCCAGTGCCATGACCTGACGCGACACGCGGGTACGCGAAATATCGAGCGCTTCAGCGGCCCGGGTATAGCTACCCAGCTCGGCGACTCGCACAAAAGCCACGATATGCTCTAGTTGGTTCATAGCGGCGCAGTTGCCTGAAAAGCGCGTGCCGCTTTGAAAGGATCGTGTTGGCCACAGATCGCAGAAATCACGGCAATACCGTTCGCTCCCGCCCGCTGCACGCTAATGGCATGCTCAGCTTTCAACCCGCCAATCGCCACGCTGGGCAGTGGGCAGGCCTTGACCAGCGAGGCTAAGCCACCAAAGCCAATCGGCTGGGCGTGGTCCTGTTTACTGCCGGTCGCAAACACGGGTCCAATACCCACGTAATCGAGTAACGCGATAGGTGCCGCTTGGAGCTGAGCGAAGGTATTGATCGACAGACCAATAATCGCCTGCTCACCTAGCACTTGGCGGGCTTCCTCAATAGCGGCATCGCTCTGACCGACATGCAGGCCATCTGCCTGGCTCTCTAGCGCTACCTGTAACCGGTCATTAATGATCAATGGCACCCCGCTACCTGCCAGCAGTGCTTTTAGCCGCTTGGCTTGAGCAGTCATCTGTTCATCGCTGGCATACTTATCACGTAGCTGCACGATGGTCACACCACCTCTTACCGCTGCTTCAACCGTCTGCTCTAGGCCATAGCCGTCGCAAAGCGCAGCGTCGGTTACCAAATAAAGCGATAGATTAAACGGCATGGCGTGGCTCCAACTGGGTATGAGCAGTGAGATCGTCTGGGGTCAGTTGATAAAGTGCATCCAGCAGAGCGACCTGAAAACTGCCTGGGCCCAGCGCCGTTTTACCCGCCCGCTCGCCAGCAACGGCAAAGCAGCCGAGAGCAGCGGCGGTGGCTTCCAGCGGGGCTTCACGGTTGGCCGCTACAAAGGCGGTGACCAGCGCGCTTAAGCCGCAGCCTAGCGTTGTAACCCGGGGCATCAAGGGGTGGCCACCGTGAATACGGTAGTGCTGTGTGCCATTCGTCACCCAGTCGCTTTCACCGGTCATCGCGACAATGCAGCCATGTTGTTGCGCCAGCGCTATCGCTGCGTCGATGGCTTGGCCGGAGGCGGCGGTCGAATCCACGCCGCGGCCTTGGCTGGCTAACCCATTGAGCGCCAGGATTTCAGAGGCATTGCCGCGAATCACGCTAGGCTTTAACGCGAGTAACCGCGTGCACAGCGATTGACGATAGTGGGTCGCGCCAACGGCGACAGGGTCTAACACCCAGGGAATCGAGTGCTGGCCAGCGGTAGCCGCTGCGGTCAGCATGGCCTCTGCCCAGTGGGCAGAGATAGTGCCAATGTTGATCGACAGCCCTGTTGAAATAGCGGTGAACTCAGCCACTTCCTCTGGCGCATGCAGCATGGCGGGTGACGCGCCAGTGGCTAGCAGCAGGTTGGCCGTGCTGTTCATGGCGACATAATTGGTCATGCAATGGACTAGCGGTGTCGCTGTGCGTAGCGTCGCAAGATAATCGCCAAGCGGAGGTAGGGTCATAGCATCCTCCCGGCGGGGAGGTGGTAAGCAGTACCACGACTCCCTACGCCGGTGTTATCCGGTTCAGGTTCAAAGGGTTCTTCTCAGCTCGCCAATAACGGCGAGCGCCCCTGCCGAACGATTACTATCCTTGGCTGCGTTGGCCCTGTAAAGCCCAGGGTGAGGGAGATGGGTGGAAATATGGCGCCTTAGCCCCCATGTTAAGCGGTATAAGCCGTTAACGAACCACATCAGCGACAGGAGAGCGTGATGAGTTTTCAAGGTGAGCAGCATTCTGGTGTTGTCGATACGCCGCCCCAAACCCAAGGATTCCGTTTAAACCACACCATGCTGCGGGTGAAAGACCCCGAGCGGGCGCTGGCGTTCTACTCCAAGGTGTTTGGCATGCAGGTGCTGCGGCGGCTGGATTTCGAAGAGATGCAATTCTCGCTCTACTTTTTAGCCAACCTAGAGCCAAGCGATAACGTGCCGGAAGAGACTGAAGCGCGTACTGTCTGGACCTTTAGCCAAAAAGGGCTATTAGAGTTGACCCACAACTGGGGCACCGAAAACCAGGAAGATTTCGCCTACCACGATGGCAACGCCGAGCCCCAGGGCTTTGGTCACATCTGCTTTAACGTGCCGGACTTAGCCACGGCTCAGGCGAGCACGACGTTACCTTCGTCAAGCGCGCCGACCAGGGCAAGATGCAAGATGTTATCTTCGTTAAAGACCCGGATGGTTATTGGATCGAAGTGGTCCAAGCGAACTTGATGGTGGGGAAGAGCGATACATGAGGCCTATCAATGGCTAAACTACTGTTCCGGCTGCGCCATGTGACCGACGAAGAAGCCATGGAAGTGCGCGACCTGCTCGCTGCCCATGGCTTTGATACCTATGAAACCCAGGCGGGCTTTTTCCGCCTAGGGGTCGATGCGATTTGGCTGCGTAACCCACATCAGCATGAGGCGGCCATCGCCGCGTTAGACGCCTATCAGGCGGAGCGCCTTGAGCGCGCTCAGCGTGAGCATCAAGCAGCGGTAGAGCGGGGCGAGGCAGAAACCTTGTGGCGCCGTTTGGCCGCACACCCGCTGCAGGTGGTGCTGGTTCTGTTAGCGGTGGGACTGATTGCAGCCCTGACGCTATTGCCATTTCTGGGCCTGTCTCGAACCTGAGTTTAAACTTTGGCCTAAGCGGGCGGCAGATGACCCCGTTTGAGGTACATCATCACGTCATCATCACCGGCGGTGAGTTCAGGAGCTGCGCCGCTGGGGTAGCGACACCAGGTGCCCGCCGTGTAGCTCTGCTCGCTATCGCTCAGACTGCCTTCCAGAATCAAAAGCTCCAGACCGCCCAGCAGAGTCGGGTAGGCAATCGAGGTGCCCGCCGACCAGCGCTCCAGGCTGGTGCGCTCCTGCTTATAGGTGTGCAGCATCTTGTAGGCAATGCGCGGGCGTCGGTCTGGCTGCCAGGGCAATCGGTGAGCCGGTACCGCCAGTTGTAGCGTATCGTTAGGGTCAAACTGATGCAGTTTGACAAAAATCAGCGCCCCTTCTTCCCCAATCTGCGGCGTATGGCCGGTGCCAATGGGGTTTCTCAAGTAACTGCCCGCCGCATAGCGGCCATGCTCATCGGCGAACACGCCTTCCAGCACCAGAATTTCTTCGCCGCCGCCGTGGGTATGGCGCTCAAACTGCGTATTGGGCGCGTAGCGAACTAGGCTGGTCGCGCGGGCAACTTCATCACCAATCCGGTCAAACATCATGCGCTCGACCCCGGCACTGGGGGAATCGACCCACTGATACGCTTCCGGGGTAACACAGGCAAAGTGGCTAAAATCGGCGTTTAGACGCATGGGAAAGACTCTTCGCAGTGAAGGTAAGTGACGGGGGAGGGTGCTAGTCTCCTTATCGACAGCGAAAAATGCAACTTTCGATGTATTTCACGCGCCATTTAGATATAAAAATGCCGCCCGAAGGCGGCAACGCTTAATACTGATTAAGAAAAAGTAACAATAGTCTCACTAAGGGGCGTCGGTGAGCGCGGTAAGGAGGTGGTGTGCAGCTTCGATGCGCGCCTGATTGGGATAGTTGCGGTTTGCCAGCATGACAATACCGATCTGCTCACTAGGCACAAAAGCCACATAGCCGCCAAAGCCGTTGGTTGAGCCGGTCTTGTTGTAGAGCGCCTCTTGCCTAGGGGCTAGCGGCGGGGCTAAGCGGTTGGCGGGAGTGGGCTGCAAAATCATCTCAAGCGAGTTACCTGCCAGCAACTGATCGAGCGCTACTGGGTAGGCATAGCTTTCCCAGCCCAGTCCTTGGGTCATGTTACCCACACCAAAGTAACCCGTGCGCGTTGCTGCCAAGGCTTGGCTTAGTGATTCATCAAGTTCAGCCAACCCCATATGCGCTTCCACAAATGTCAACACATCGGCGGCTGTGGATTTCAAACCGTAAGCTTGGGCATCCAACATGCCGGGGTTCACTCTAATCGGCTTATCCTCTTTAGAGTAACCGTAGGCGTAGTGTGCCTGCTGTGCTTCTGGTACCTGAAAATAGCTGTGCTCAAGCCCCAGCGGGGCGAACAGCGCTTTTTCCATCAGCATCTCGAACGGTTTACCAAGGCGTTGGGCAGTTAAATAGCCCATCAGGCCTATGCTCGGATTGGAGTAGAGCCGATGGCTGCCGGGGGGAGATTCAGGCTGCCACTGGCGATAGTAGTCGAGCATTTGCTCTTCGTTTTGTACCGCATCGGGGAACTGCAGCGGAAGCTCACCTGCCGTATAGGTGCCCAGTTCCAGCAGCGTGATCTCATCGAAGGCACTGCCTTCAAGGGCGGGCAGGTACTGGCTGGCCGGGTCGGAAAGCGAAAGCGCACCGCTGGACTGGGCATAGCCCGTTAACGCCGCCGTGAAGATCTTGCTGATCGAGCCAAGTTCGAACAGTGTCTCATCGGTGACCGGAGTACCCGCTTCTTGGTCGGCTTCTCCATAATTAAAGTAATGCTGTTGGCCACCGATACTCACAGCGACCGTCATGCCTGGAATACGGTGCTCCGCCATCAAAGGCGCAATAGTGTCGTTTACCAGCGCCTCGATGTCTGCGTTTTCAGTCGCATCAGATGCCCAGGCAAAGCTGCCGATGACAAGAGAACCCGTCATGATAAGCCCGGAGTTTGCTGCTAACATCTTACCCATACCAGTATCCTGTTTGATTAGCATTGAGTGAAAGCTGGGTGGTCTCACCCGCCGTAAAGAGCGTGACAGTGGTTAATTTACGGCGTGCTGTGTCGATTAACAAACAGCGATATTTTGCCCGAGCCATTAGAAAAATTTGGGGGTCAAGGTGGTGCGTCCCTACCTACCGTTAAAAGCACTGCGCGCCTTTGAAGCGTCGGCCAGGCATTTAAGCTTTACCCGAGCATCTGAAGAGCTGCACGTCACCCAGGCCGCGGTTAGCCATCAGGTGAAGCTGCTCGAAACGCAGTTGAAGGTGCCGCTGTTCAAGCGCTTGCCTAGGGGGCTAATGCTGACTCAGGAGGTTGAGCTGCTGCTGCCGGTATTGAAGAGTTCATTTGATCAGATCTCCCACACCCTGGAGCGGGTGGGCGAGAGCAGCTACCGGGAAGTGCTAAATGTCGGAGTGGTCGGAACCTTTGCCGTCGGCTGGCTGCTGCCAAGGCTGGCGGATTTTAAGGACCAATACCCGTTTGTCGATTTGCGCCTTTCCACCCATAACAACCGGGCGGATATTGCGGGCGAAGGGCTCGATTTTGCTATCCGCTTTGGCTCCGGGGCCTGGCACGCTACCGCGGCGCAGCCGCTGCTACCGGCGTCACTTTCGGTCATGTGCACGCCGACCATTGCTGCGCGGCTTAACACGCCAGCCGATCTATTAGGCGAGACCTGGCTGCGCTCTTATCGCGCCGATGAGTGGACAGAGTGGCTATTAGCGGCGGGGCTGCCGCGCAGCTTTGCGATGACTAACAGCATTGTGTTCGACTCTTCCATCGCTATGGTGGAAGCCGCGATACAAGGGGCAGGCGTGGCGCTGGCGCCACCGCTGATGTTCCCCCGTCAACTGAGCAGCGGCGCGCTGGTACAGCCTTTCGACACTGCTGTCAGTTTGGGAGGTTACTGGCTTACTCGCCTACAGACACAGCCTGAAACACACGCCATGGCCTCTTTTCGCGAGTGGCTGCTCACGGCGATTAATCGTCGAGACGCTGATAGCTGAGCAGCGCGGTTGACGTTGAGGGCTTAGTGGCTATGACCATGATCATCGTGGTCGTGGTCGTGGTCGTGGTCGTGGTCGTGGTCGTGGTCGTGGTCGTCATGCCCAGGCTCTGCCAACGCATCGTGCAGCACCTGGGCATTGTGGCGCATCATCCCCAGGTAGGTGCTGGCTTCGCCTTCTGTTGCCAGCGCATCCGCGTAGAGCGTGCCCGCAATCGGCAGGCCGGTCTCTTCGGCTAGCTGGGTGATGATCGACTGATTGGTCATGTTCTCGTGGAACAGCGCCTTCACGTTCTCCTGCTCAATCACATCCACTAGCGCCGCCATGCTGGCACCGCTTGGGTCAGCTTCCGTAGAAAGCCCCACGGGAGAAAGGAAATTCACCCCGTAGGCGCTTGAGAAGTAGCCGAAGGAGTCATGGCCGGTAATTACGCTGGTGGAAGCCGGTATCTCGTCAATCAGCGCACGAATTTCAGCGTCGACCTCCGCCATTTCCTGTAAATACTGCTCCGCATTGGCGCGGTAGGCATCGGCGTTATCGGCATCGGCGGCGACTAACCCATCGCGGATATTGGCCACATACACTCCGGCTTGGTGCATATCCTGCCAAGCGTGGGGATCTTGATTGCCATGGTCGTGACCGGCGTGATCATCGGCATGGTCGTCATGGCCATGGTCATCGTGACCGTGCTCTTCATGATCGTGTTCGTCATGACCATGATCGTCATGCTCTTCATGTTCAGCGAAAGCGCGCGCCTCAATACCATCGGTGGCGGTGACCAGAGCGCCGGAGTAGTCGCTGGCGCTAATCAAACGCTCCATCCAACCCTCAAATAGCAGGCCGTTAAAGACCACTAAATCAGCGTTCGCCAGGGAGCGTGCATCGCCGGGGCTGGGGGAGTAAACATGGGCATCGCCATCGGCAGCGACCAGGGAGGTCACGTCAACGTGGTCACCGCCGACGTTTTCCACCATATCCGCCAGGATAGAGAAACTGGTTACCACCTGAACGCGCTCATTAGCCATGGCCGCAGGCAGCGCCAGCATAGCGGACACCCCTACTAACCAGCGTGAAGACCGAGATGATAAAAGGGTAAGCGACATACAACACTCCTTACGATAAGCATGAAAACAGGCAATTAAGACCCTTGCTACGCTGCCAGCGGCGTTGTTTTACGTCGCAGCTTGGCTGCCAAACTGTGGTAGCGACCAAACAGGGCCGAAAAGAGATAACCGAACCCGGCCAGCAGAATAATGCTCGGCCCCGAAGGGATATCCAGATGAAAAGAGAGCAGCAGGCCGCCGGTACTCGCCACCATGGCCAGCACAATCGCGATGCCGATCAAGCCTTCTAAGCGTTTACTCCAAAAGCGTGCCGAGGTGGCGGGCAGCATCATTAAGCCCACGGCCATTAACGTACCCAGCGTTTGAAAGCCAGCAGTGAGATTCAGCACTAGTAGCCCCAAAAACACGCTGTGTACCCAACCGCTGCGGCGGCTCTGGCCACGCAAAAAAAGCGGGTCTAGGCACTCCACGACCAAGGCGCGAAAGACTACCGCCAGAATCAGCACAATCAGCGTACTAATACCCGCAATCAGCAGCAGCGCGGTAGAATTGATCGCCAGAATTGAGCCGAACAGCACATGGGTAAGATCCACGCTGCTGCCGCCTAGCGAGATCAGCATCACGCCTGCGGCCAGGGAGATAATAAAAAAGCTCGCCATGGCGGCATCTTCGCGCTGGCCGCCCATTTTCGAGACCGCCCCCGCCAGCAGCGCGACCATTAACCCAAACAGAACCCCGCCAATGCTCATAATCGGCAGCGAAAACCCTGCCAGCAAAAAGCCTAACGCGACCCCGGGCAAAATGGCGTGGGCCATGGCATCGCCAATCAGGCTCATACCGCGCAGCACCAAAAATACACCCAGCGGCGGCGCAGCCAATGAAAGCGCCAATCCACCCACCACCGCGCGGCGCATAAAGCCGTAATCGAACGGGCTGACAAACCACGCATTAAGCAGATCCAACATGGCGACCTCCCATGGTAAACGGTACTACCTGAGCGGGTGCGTGTTGATGGGTCAGCGCACTGGGCGCGACCCAACGGCCGTGGCCGCCGTTGAGCATCAGCACTTCATCGGCCAGGCGGCGCAGGTGATCCATATCGTGGAGCACCACAATGATCGTCGCGCCGTCGTCGGCCATCTGGCGCAAAATGCGGATCAAAATATCCACGGTTTCGCTATCCACATTGGCAAACGGCTCATCGAGCAGCAGCAGCTCGGCTTCCTGCATTAGCGTGCGGCCAATTAACGCGCGCTGGCGCTGGCCGCCGGAAAGCTCGCCCAGCGGGCGGTGGGCCAGGTGGGAAATACCCAGCCGCGCCATAATCTCGCGGCCCTTGCGGTAGTGCGCTGCGCAGTAGCCGGTTAACGCGCCGTGGCTGGGCCAACTGCCGGTCATCACCAGCTCTTCCACGCTCATCGGGAAGGTCAGGTCCAGCGCTAACTGCTGGGGCAGCCATGCTCGGCGCTCTTTGGCGACGGTACAGACCACTTCGCCGCTAATAGGTCGAAGTTCGCCCATAATCGCCTGAATCAGCGTGCTTTTACCGGCGCCGTTAGCGCCGATCAGCGCGGTAATGGCGCCCGGCTTAAAGTCGCCCTCAAGGTGTTCCAGCACCGTGCGGCGCGCCTGGGCCAGGTGCAGATTGTGCAGCTGCAAGCGTGATAAAGAGCGCTGACTCATCCTAACCACCCGCCAGCCCAAACCACCAACACCCAAAGCGCCAACAGCGGCACGGCAACAAACAGCAGCCGTTTAACAGCCGATAGCGACATCAAGGAGAAATGGCAGGGGCCCTCCTTATTATGGCGGTGCGTATGCTCACTCATCAAGCGGCCTCGTATAATGACGAATAGGTTATAACATAACGTTTGGCAAAGCCAAAAAATTGCTGGGTATTTTACGCGTTCACGCCGCACAGGCAAAGATAAAGCGCTGGCGGAAAATCGCCGCCAGCGCTTTAGAGGAGTAACAAACAGGGAGAATCAGTAGCGCCAGGTAGCCCCCAGCTGCTGTGGCCCCACGTTGAACGCATATTCACCGGGGATGGTAATCGGCCCTAGCGAGAGGTTAGCGGGCTGGAAGCGATTAATCGCCGAAGACGCCTGATTGGGCTGCGACCAAATTTGCAGCTCGTTAACCAGCATGCCGGTGGCAAAGTTGATAGCGCCGTCGCTTTCCCGGCCATCGGCGGCAATCACCGCACCCGCCACGCCATTGACCACCAACGAGCTCACCCGGGCGCCCCAGCCGCGCCGTTCGCGTTCGGCTTGGGCGAGCTGCAAGCCCAGCGCCTGCACGCCGCTTAAATCGCCGCTGGCTTTCAAACGCTCATACTCGGCCAGTGCCGCCGGGTGTGGCTGGCGATCCGTCAGCATACCGGCCACGGCCAGGGCGGATTTCACCACGCCCACCCGGGCATCAAAGCGGTCATCCGGGTCACTCGCCTCGCTCGACTGGTAAGCGTTGACTGCCAGGCTTGTGCCGTAAACGCCTGTCCAGCCCCACTGCCAAACGTTGGCGTGGCTGGCGCCGTTCTCAAATACCTCATCGTATTCACCCCACTGCCCATCTGTTTGTGCCTGGGCTTGTAGAGAGACAGGCATAACGACCACCAGGGTGGTCACTAGCGCGGCGAGAAGACGAAAAGCATGCATGAAGAGGTGCCTATATAGGGGAGCGGTAGCGCTAAGCGTAGCACGCAAATCAAATCAGCCGAGGGTGGATTCAGGGTTGGCGAAGTATGACTAAGGTCAATGGCGCTTAAGCATAAAGAATGATTAGATGAGGTATTGGTAAAACGGTGGAGGGGAGGCGGTGATTTACTATCACTACTGGGGTAAAGCGCAAGCTAAAGGGCAGAGTGTAGAGTGTCATCTATTGCCGTATCACAACCTAGATGTTGCTGCGGTGGGCTGGTTGCTGCTTTCGCCGGATAGACCGCTGACACAACGTCTGGCAGCGCAACTGAGTCTTGAACCTGAAGTGCTACGTCAGCTATTGGTTTTTTGGTTGGGCTTGCACGATATCGGTAAGTTCTCCCGAACTTTTCAGGGGCTTTTTCAACCCGTCTCAAGCTTGGCATTAGTCCCTCCCGCTGCGCAATATGCCTATACCGAGCGCCATGATCGCTTGGGTGATGTGGTTTGGGAGGCTAAATGGCTAGACTGGTTTGAAGATGGCACGTTGCAGTGGTCAGTAAGCTTGACGCGCGCTGAGCGCAAAGCGCTTCGCGCAGCTTTTTCTGTTCTCTCACCACCCTTTTTTGGCCATCACGGTCAGCCAGTAAGCGCAGGCAATATCGACATAGAGAGGTTTTTCTGTCGTGATGAACACGCTGATGATGTAGAAGCAACGCGGCAGTTTATTGCCGATTGGGCCAACGTCGTTCCGCCAGAGTGGCCAATCGAGCAGCTGTTTTCAGAAGAATGGGTTTATGCCCTGCAGACGCTAAGCTGGTCAATCGCAGGCTGGGCAACTTTAAGTGACTGGCTGGGCTCGAACCAGGATCACTTTCCCTATTGTCAGAAGAGAATACCGCTCGCCGATTATTGGCAAATTGCGTTACACAATGCTGAGAAAGCATTGGAAGAAACAGGGTTTAACAAGTTTTCCGAACCGTTGCCTTACGCAGGTATGGCCGACTGGTTTGACAAGCAATCCATCACGCCAACGCCCTTGCAGCATGCCGCCGAGACAGTAGCTCTCACGGATGGGCCGCAGCTGTTTATCTTGGAAGATGTTACCGGTTCAGGAAAAACCGAAGCCGCCTGTATTCTGACTCAGCGCCTATTAGCAGCAGGACACGGCGATGGGCTCTATTTTGCACTGCCCACGATGGCAACCTCTAACGCCATGTACTCACGGCTGGGCAATTTGCATCGCCGCTTTTATACCGCTGACTCTTCTCCCTCCTTTGTTCTCGCCCATGGTGCGCGGGATTTAAACGATGACTTTGTCGCCGCCGTTGCCGCGACTCAGCCTGCTGATTTGGATTACACCGCTAGCGAGCTCTCTGCCACCAGTCGCTGCAATCAATGGCTAGCGGATTCGCGTAAAAAGGCGCTGCTGGCAGAGGTGGGCGTAGGCACCATCGACCAAGCCTTAATGGCCATTTTACCGTTTCGCCACCAGTCGATGCGTTTGTACGGGCTGGCGCGCAAGGTATTAGTGATTGACGAGGTTCACGCCTACGACAATTACATGCAAACACTGCTTAGCCAGCTGTTGGCCTACCATGCCCGGCAGGGCGGTAGCGCGATTCTGCTAACTGCCACGCTTCCCCGCGCCATGCGCAGTGCCTTAATGGCTGCCTGGCAAACGGGACTTGGCCAGCCAGCAACGAAACCACAAAAAGATGACTTTCCGCTACTGACCCATGTGAGCGAAGGGCAACCGTTGGAGCTGCCGCTAGGATCGCGCAAAGAGGTGTCCAGAAGCGTTGAAGTCGCTTGGCTAACCGAAGAGGAGCAGGCGATAGAAGCGGTGATAGAAGTAGTGGAGGCCGGTGAGTGTATCGCTTGGGTGCGCAATACAGTAGATGACGCTATTCGCGCATTCGAAGCCATTGCTGCTCGCCACCCAGAGCCTGAGCGCTGCCTACTGTTTCACAGCCGCTTTGCAATGGTCGATAGGCAGCGCATTGAGTCCCAGGTCATCGAGCGGTTAGGTAAAGACTCAACGCCTGAAGTGCGTAAGGGGCAAGTGTTGGTCAGCACGCAGGTATTTCAGGAATCGCTGGACTGTGACGTGGATGTGATGATCAGCGATATCGCACCCATTGATCTACTTATCCAGCGGGCAGGGCGATTACAACGCCATCAGCGTGGAGCGCGCTGCCTGCCGCGCCTGCTGGTACTAGCGCCGCCCTGGGCGGAAGATCCCGATGAGCATTGGCTCAAGCGCACGCTGCCAGGCACCCAGGCGGTTTATCGCGACACATCGTTAAGCTGGTTAACTCAGCGGGAGCTGCGTCGTTTGGAAGCAATCCGTATGCCCGAAGAGGCGAGAGATCTTATTGAAGGTGTTTACGGCCCCGTATCTGACGATATTCCTGATGCTCTGCAGGCAGCGCGCTATGAACAAAAAGGAATGCAGAGAACGGCGGGCTCGATGGCAAACTTCAACGCACTCAACCTTGAAGAGGGCTATGTAAAAAGCGATCAGTGGCAGGAAGAGCAAGAGATAGGCACAAGGCTGATGGACGAGCCCACGGTTAATGTTGTGCTGCTGTCACTCACCGATGATAACGAGCTGGCGCTCTGGGCGGGTGCGCGCCGCCATGCCGATATGCTTAGCCAGGTGAAGCTACGCCAAAGCCAGGCCGCCAAGTTGGTAACACTGCCAAGCCGTTATGAAAGCCAGTGGCTTGCCCTTCAAGAGCGTTATAAAGCGCTGAAGTATACCCAGCCCTGGCTGCCCGGTGATGACGCTGCTTGTGACTACGACACCCAGTGGGGAGTTAGGCTAGGTGGTAAGGAGAAAGCGCCATGATGTGTTTAGTACTTGTTTGGCTAAAAACGCAGACTTCTTTAATTCTGCTAAGTAATCCCCGCTTGTGCGGGGAGCGTTCTTCGACTCTGGACAGAACCGGTTGATCTCCGCTGCGGCAGAGAAGTGAATATCTTACATCACGATTGACATTTTACGCATGTGGAGAACATACTGCCCAAGCATTCTAAATATTAATCTATCGAAACTGGATAGAACCTTATTTTTATGAGTGCATAGAACGGCGACTGATCACCGAACCATGCATTGTTGCTCGCAACGACAAGTTAAGGTTTTCGGTGCTACTACGCAAGTAGAGGTCGTCTACTTCGGATACAACGCCTTCGCAGGAGGCAAAAATGATATTTCGACGTTACCGAAAAACCAAAGATGGAAGGGTGCTTGATGCGCGTGACTATGGCTATGAAGCTTGGCCAATCACGCCTCGGCCAACACGCAAAAGTAAGAAACCAAAGAAATAGTTGATTGTATTGGCTGGTCTCAGTAATGAGGCCAGCTTTTTTAATTTATAGCATTTCTGAGGTGCTCATGAACCTACTTGACGACCCGTGGTTACCCTTCCTGTTGAAAGATGGGAAGGTAGAGAATCGCCCTGCTTCAGCCGTGGCTGATTCTGATGTAATTAACCTTGCTCTACCGCGAGCGGACTTTCAAGGAGCAGCATACCAGTTCCTGATCGGTCTGCTGCAAACCGCACTGCCGCCGAAAACTCACGACGACTGGCTTGATCGATTGCTTGAAAGACCCAGCGTTGAAGAGTTAGGCAAGGCGTTTGCACCTTTCAGTAGTGCTTTCGAACTGGACGGCGACGGCCCCCGTTTTATGCAGGATCTTGATCCGCTTGAGGATGTAAACAACGCCACCGTCAGCGGTTTATTGATTGATGCCCCCGGTGCTAACGGCATCAAAAATAACACCGACTTTTTCGTCAAGCGCGGCCGTGTTGAGGTGATGTGTGACGCCTGCGCGGCCATAGCGCTCTACACCATGCAGATTAACGCACCTGCGGGCGGTGCCGGTATCCGGGTGGGCCTGCGGGGTGGTGGCCCACTAACCACGCTGGTGATGCCGGAGTCATCCGATGCAAGTCTGTGGGAGCGGCTGTGGCTAAACGTCATTACGCAGAAAGAAGCCATCCAGAAAGGGCAGCAGTGGTCGACGCCGCATCCAGAAGAACCTTCACTATTTTTCTGGATGGCTGATACGCGGGTAAGCGATAAAAAAGGCACCGAAGTGCTACCTGAAGACACCCACCCATTGCACGCCTATTGGTCGATGCCGCGCCGCTTTCGGTTGCTATTTGAAGATGCAGATGAGTGCCCGTGCGATATTTGCGGACGAAAAACACAGCGGGTCGTGCGCGAATTACGCGCTAAAAAACAGGGGGCCAACTACGACGGCCCTTGGTTACATCCGCTAACCCCCTACCGACGTGATCCCAAAAAGCCCAATGAACTGCCGCTTTCAAGTAAAGGTCAGCCGGGTGGGCTTGGCTATCGCCATTGGTCAGGCTTTGTACTGAATGATGAAGAAAGCAGTGGCGCAATCGCGGCAACGGTTTTAAAGAGCTACCTCGACAAACAAGACGTAGTAAAGCAGGAACGTCGCTTTGATAAAGGCATTCCAGAGCTGTTGAGAGAGGCGCGTCTATGGGTCTTTGGCTACGACATGGACAATATGAAGCCGCGCGGCTGGTACAGCATCGAAATGCCCCTGGTGGACATTCCACAAGGTCAGCAGGAAAGGCTCCGCGCCTGGGTTCACCAACTGACCGAGCTATCACGCAATATTGCCTGGATGGTTCGCACCCAAGTTAAAAACGCTTGGTTTTCGCGGCCATCGGATGCCAAGGGTGATATGAGTGCCATTGATAACCAATTTTACGATGTAACCCAGCCTGGGTTTTTTAAAGCGTTGTTAGCCCTTCAGCAGGTGCTGCAGCAAGACTCGCCACCTCCGCATATTCCTCCCGATATCGCAGAGCGTTGGTACTTCGCCCTTAAGCATGAAGCTATGCGCGTATTTGAAGAACTGGCACTAAGCGGTGCCCAGGAAAGCATGGATCTTGAGCGTGCTACCGCTGCCCATCGGCAGCTGCAAAGCTTTCTTGGTGGTAAGAGCAAAGGTAGCAAAGTGGTGAGTGACTTTATCCAACAGGGTGATTTTGACCCCTCCGCGAAGGCCAAGCGTAATGCGGCCTCTGCTGCAACAACGACAGGAGACGCCTGATGAGTAATGTGGAGACGCCGGAAACAATCGAAAAAGAAGATATTTTGTCCGAGGCGGAGAAAAAAGCGCTCGTCGCTTTGAAGTTGGATGAAGCCGCCGCCCTGCGCCGCTGGTGGCAGCGTTTGACGTTAACCCCACAGGCTTTGAAAGCATTCACCCCCCAGCCGCCACTGCCCCGAGGTGTCCGAGCAGTACTGCGCCGCTGTGATAGCGCGGAAGCAGCGATGTTAACTCAAGGTTTTCGTGAGCTTTGGGCGATGCTACCGGAGACGACGAAACAAACGGATTATCGCGATGAAAAATTACAAGTTTGGTCATGTATTGCGTTAATCGCTGCGGAGCTGCGCGAAGAAAAGAAGAGCGCATCGTTAGCCGCGCGCCTTGGTCAGCAAAAAGAGCAAACCGGTAAACCGTTAATGAGTGAGCTTCGGTTTCAGCAGCTGCTTTCCTGCCGTACGCCTGAAGAGTTTATCCAGCGCTTACGCCGCGCGCTGGCGCTTGCGGATAAGAGGGATGTCAGTGTTGTACTGCTGGCGAGTGTTATCTCACTCTGGTGGCGTGAACATCGTGGACGTTTATCTGCCAAGCCTACCCAGCGGCTTGGATTTGTACTGGCAAATGACTATTTCGCAGCAACATCTCGCTATAGCCACCGCGGCGACTGATTTTACGACTGACTATCACCCTTTCTAGTTTCATATGGAAATCACTAACGGAGTTATCCATGAGCCACTTTATTCAACTGCACCTGCTGACCTCTTATCCGCCCGCCAACCTGAACCGTGATGACCTGGGCCGCCCCAAAACTGCCTTGATGGGGGGGGCTAAGCGTCTACGTGTCTCGTCACAAAGCCTTAAGCGTACTTGGCGTACCTCTGCGCTCTTTGAAGAAGCGCTGGCTGGGCATGTGGGCACGCGTACTAAGCGTCTGGGCAAAGAAGCTTACGATCAGTTAGTAGAAAAAGGCGTTGATCAAAAAATGGCGGGGGCTTGCGCAGAAAAAATAGCGGGCGTGTTTGGCAAGCTGCGTAAAGTAGAAAAAGGCGAAGCTAAAGAGTTTGAGATCGAGCAGCTAGTGCACGTTGGCTTGGAAGAACGCCAAGCGATCAGCGAGCTGGTGGAAACGCTGGCGGAAGAAAAACGCGAGCCCAACGATGATGAATTAAAGCTCTTACGCCACAAACCTGCTGCCGCCGATGTAGCGCTGTTTGGCCGTATGCTGGCCGCCGTTCCTGAATATAACGTCGATGCCGCCTGCCAAGTGGCCCACGCCATCACCGTGCATGCCGCTGAAGTAGAAGATGATTATTTTACCGCTGTCGATGACTTAAATAGTGGTGATAAAGACCGGGGCGCGGCTCATATCGGTGAATCTGGCTTTGGTGCCGGGCTGTTCTACCTCTACATCTGCATCGACCGACAGCAGTTGGTGGAAAATCTGCAAGGTAACAGTGAATTAGCCGACCAAGCGATTGCTGCATTGGTGGAAGCCGCGGTTAAAATGTCGCCCAAAGGCAAGCAAAACAGCTTTGGCTCCCGTGCCCATGCGAGCTACGTGCTGGCGGAAAAAGGTAACCAGCAGCCGCGCTCACTCTTCACCGCTTATCTGCGCCCGGTGACAGGGCAAGATCAAGCACTCGATGCCATTAAGCGTATTGAAGAACAGGCCAACGCTTTTGATAGTGCCTATGACGCAGGCGCTGACAGCCGCTTTGTTGTTAGTGCCGAGCCTAGTTATGAAACACCACAGCTAAAAGGCAATGTTAAAAAAGGCAGCCTGACTGATCTGATCGCTTTCTTGAAAGCTGACCAATAAGGGGGCGGCATGACCGACTATCTTATTTTTCGGCTCTATTCGCCCCTAGCCAGTTGGGGGGAAGCCGCCGTTGGTGAAACGCGCCCTACCGCGACTTACCCTGGTAAAGGTGCCGTACTGGGTTTGCTTGGGGCTGCGCTGGGTATTCGCCGAGACGACGATGCAGGCCAAATGCAACTGCGGGAAAGCATTGCCATGGGCGTAAAACAGTACACACCCGGTATGCTGATGCGCGACTACCACACAGTGCAGATGCCTGCCGCGCAGTCAAAAGTGAGCTATCACACCCGCAAAGAAGAGTTAAGCGCGCCGCGCGATGCGCTGAAAACGATCCTCTCTAGCCGGGACTATCGCTGTGATGGTCTATGGACAGTAGCTGTGTGGCTAACGCCAGCGTCAACCCTCACGCTTTCTGAGCTTGAGCAAGCGCTAAAAACACCCCATTACCCACTTTATCTAGGGCGAAAATCCTGCCCGCCCGCTGCGCCGCTTGCACCCCAGCGTCGGCAGTGCAACACGCTTAAAGAAGCGCTTGATATAGCGTTCCCTAAGCTAGCGGTCAATTGCCAAGCAGACAGAAAGGCTCTGCGTTTTCCCGATGAAGCGCTCTACGCCTGGGAGGGAGAAGCCAGTACGTTAGACGGCAATGATCAGGCAGCAGAGTACAACGATGTGTGGGATTTGCCGTTGAATCGTCGGCGCTGGCAGTTTGGCCCCCGGTTAGAGTTTCGCCGGGCCATAGCAGCAGAGGAGGCGCGCTAATGTATCTCTCACGTGTACGTGTTGACCTGAACGGGCTGTCTCGCGACAAGCTGTTTGATGTGATGAACGCTGAAGCCTATACGGCTCACCAGCTTTTATGGCAGCTATTCCCTGACTACGAAGGGCGACGGCCCTTTGTCTTTAGGCAAGAGCTGGAAGAAGCCGAAGAGAGTAGAGGCCCCAAAGGACTACCGCTATTTTATGTTCTTTCAGATCGTGAACCTGTATCAGTGGCAGGCTTACTGACTGCAGAGAGCAAACCCTACGCGCCAGAACTCAAGGTGGGCGAGAGACTGGCATTTCGCCTACGCGCTAACCCCACAATGGCGATTTCCGTGCCTGGACAACGTGGCCAGCGTGCCGATGTGTTAATGGCAGCTAAAAAGCCATTCCCGCCGGGGCAGCGCACCAGCCAGGCCTGTGTTGATGCGATGAATGGCAAAGCCCGTGAGTGGCTCGAAAACCGCGCTGAAACATGGGGCTTTAGCTTGCCGGTTACGCCAGAGTTGGGTGCCTACCGCCAGCATGTGCTGAATAAAGGGAGCGGCAAGCCGGTTCAGTTCTCAACGGTGGATTACGAAGGCCTGCTGGAAGTTACCAATCCAGGAAAGCTAGTCGAAACAATGGCCCACGGCATTGGGCGGGCCAAAGCATTTGGTGGTGGTTTGCTACTACTGCGCCGACCTTAGGAGACCAACATGGGCTTTATTCCGCTAAAGCCCATTCCCGAAAAAGACCGAATGTCGATGATTTTTATCGGGATGGGGCAGATAGATGTACGCGACGGTGCTTTTGTCGTCATAGATGAGGTGAATGGCGAGCGCATGCATATCCCGGTGGGTTCGGTGGCTTGCCTGTTGCTTGAACCGGGTACGCGGGTTTCACATGCCGCAATAAAGCTGGCGGCTACGGTAGGCACATTACTGATTTGGGTAGGGGATGCTGGCGTACGGCTCTATAGCGCTGGCCAACCGGGTGGTGCGCGGTCAGATAAATTGCTCTATCAGGCGCAGCTGGCGTTGGATGAAAAGCTACGCCTTAAAGTAGTGCGAAAGATGTTTGAACTGCGCTTTGGTGAAGAGCCTCCTTCGCGTCGCAGCATCGAGCAACTGCGTGGTATGGAAGGCGCAAGGGTGCGCAAAACATATCAACTGTTAGCTAAACAGTATGGCGTTAAATGGAACGGACGCCGTTACGATCCCAAACAGTGGGAGGCTTCTGATGTTGCAAATCAGTGCTTGTCTGCTGCCACGGCTTGTCTCTATGGCATAACCGAAGCGGCTATTTTGGCGGCAGGCTACGCCCCCGCGATTGGCTATCTGCACACCGGCAAACCGTTGAGCTTTGTGTACGATATTGCCGACATCGTGAAGTTTGAAACGGTAGTGCCTGCGGCCTTTCGAGTGGCGGCGCGCAATCCGCCCATGCCGGAAAGAGAAGTGCGTATCGCTTGCCGCGATGCGTTCAAGCAATCCCGCATACTCCAGCGCTTAATCCCCATGATCGAAGATGTGCTTGCCGCTGGTGATATTCAGCCGCCGCCACCAGCACCTGATGCAGTACCGCCTGCGATTCCCGAACCCCCTTCGGTTGGCGATGCCGGGCATAGGAGCGGATAAATGGCAATGCTCGTGGTAATTACAGAAGCTGTACCACCGCGCCTACGCGGCAGGTTAGCAGTGTGGCTCTTGGAAATTAGAGCCGGTGTTTACGTTGGCGATGTGAGCCGGCGCATCCGCGAAATGATTTGGGAGCAGGTAGAAGCCCTGGCAGAAGATGGCAACGTAGCAATGGCCTGGGCCAGCAACCATGAATCAGGGTTTGAGTTCCAAACCTATGGTGAAAATCGCCGAGAACCGGTCGACCATGACGGACTACGTTTGGTGCGCTTTTTGCCGCCACAAGTTAACTAATTGATTTTATTTGATCTTTAATAATTTAATGTGGTTAAAAAGTAAGCAAAATAGCTGGTGGGTTTTTTATCTGCTATTTTCTTTTTGTAGATCAACTATCTACAGCAAGTCCGATCCCCGCACGAGCGGGGATGAACCGACGCCTCCACCCACTGAGTCACTGAACAAGTACCGATCCCCGCACGAGCGGGGATGAACCGGTTTGCCGCGTGATGTAATAAAGTTGAATCTTCCGATCCCCGCACGAGCGGGGATGAACCCACATCTAAATGCCGCTGAATATATTCAGCAATCCGATCCCCGCACGAGCGGGGATGAACCGCGGATTTAAACGGCGCAGAGCATCAAGAGCTTCCGATCCCCGCACGAGCGGGGATGAACCGCCGTATGCGAAGCGTGAGAGCAACATTGCACGGCCGATCCCCGCACGAGCGGGGATGAACCGGCTGGCGGGCGGGATCTGCACCCACGTCGGGCCCGATCCCCGCACGAGCGGGGATGAACCGCCCCATATCTTTTATGGGGCTTTTTTATGTCCCCGATCCCCGCACGAGCGGGGATGAACCGCTTACAGGCGCGGCTGCCGACCTGCTTAACGCCCGATCCCCGCACGAGCGGGGATGAACCGACTTGATGGGCAATGAATAAGCCATTCGATTACCGATCCCCGCACGAGCGGGGATGAACCGCTGAAATACCCCCCGGCCATCTTCGGCATAAACCGATCCCCGCACGAGCGGGGATGAACCGAAATTATCTACAATCAGAAGCTTACAGGCGCGCCGATCCCCGCACGAGCGGGGATGAACCGTCGTAGAAATTCAGCGTGTTGGGGAAGCCGAACCGATCCCCGCACGAGCGGGGATGAACCGTTTCATATCAGCGGTTCCGCATCTCCAGCTCACCGATCCCCGCACGAGCGGGGATGAACCGTGGTGAATATGCCCGTGCCTAAGATGCGGGCTCCGATCCCCGCACGAGCGGGGATGAACCGAATATGCACGTCCGGATGGGCGCAGGTTCATACCGATCCCCGCACGAGCGGGGATGAACCGAGCCGTGATATGGGCATGTCTTGGTTATCGGTCCGATCCCCGCACGAGCGGGGATGAACCGGCTCGTATGTTTATGTCGCTGCTACCGCCTGACCGATCCCCGCACGAGCGGGGATGAACCGCCCTATTAATCGATGGGGCTTTTTAAATGGCACCGATCCCCGCACGAGCGGGGATGAACCGTAGATAGATGCCCTATCGCCCCGGCCTATACCCCGATCCCCGCACGAGCGGGGATGAACCTTTATTATCACTAGACAAACCAGGGTAATAAACCCGATCCCCGCACGAGCGGGGATGAACCGTTACAACAAAAGCGCCAAAGCCGAAACCAAAACCGATCCCCGCACGAGCGGGGATGAACCGTGATCGAACAAGCCCGCGCCGAGTCGCGCAAACCGATCCCCGCACGAGCGGGGATGAACCGACCGTTATAGGCACGGATAGAAACAGCGGTCGCCGATCCCCGCACGAGCGGGGATGAACCGCTCTCTGGTATCCAAATAACTGGCTTCACTAGCCCGATCCCCGCACGAGCGGGGATGAACCGTGCTTACGATGCGTCGCCCGTTTTACAGCGGTCCGATCCCCGCACGAGCGGGGATGAACCGCCTGCACAACGTGTCAGCACTGCAGCTTGTTACCGATCCCCGCACGAGCGGGGATGAACCGGTTGGAGCCTGCTGTTGTGTCACCCGTTGGTACCGATCCCCGCACGAGCGGGGATGAACCGCATACGAACGGAGTTTGCTGGAATGAAGCTCGCCGATCCCCGCACGAGCGGGGATGAACCGCGGGCACCGCCGACTGGGTTCTCTGTGTTGCGCCGATCCCCGCACGAGCGGGGATGAACCGGCGTAATAGAAGTAAAAGCCTCAGTAGCAGCACCGATCCCCGCACGAGCGGGGATGAACCGCGCTAAACCGCAAAGGCAACGCGCTGGAAGCGCCGATCCCCGCACGAGCGGGGATGAACCGATGTAGTTATCATCAGCGGTCACTTCACCCATCCGATCCCCGCACGAGCGGGGATGAACCGACGCCCTGAGTGAGCGAGTGCGGGCTGCGGTTCCGATCCCCGCACGAGCGGGGATGAACCGCTCTTTTTGCACCAGCTCGTCGCGCTTTTGCGCCGATCCCCGCACGAGCGGGGATGAACCGTCTTTGCTCTCCACCTCGTCGGCGTACTCCATCCGATCCCCGCACGAGCGGGGATGAACCGCATCAGTAGGCGTCAGGGCTGCAAGATCAAAGCCGATCCCCGCACGAGCGGGGATGAACCGGCGCTGATTGATGACTGCCTCAAGGACTGGACCCGATCCCCGCACGAGCGGGGATGAACCGGATGAAAAAGATGCGGCTTTTTATTCGTAGCGCCGATCCCCGCACGAGCGGGGATGAACCGGCATACACTTCATCGGTGTAGTGACCGCCTGACCGATCCCCGCACGAGCGGGGATGAACCGCAAGTGGCTGTGTCGCCTGGGTATACCACGGACCGATCCCCGCACGAGCGGGGATGAACCGTCAGGCAGATTGAATCGTTTAGCGAGATCATCCCGATCCCCGCACGAGCGGGGATGAACCGATGGCGGGGATGGTGAAGATGATTCTGGCGGCCCGATCCCCGCACGAGCGGGGATGAACCGGCCAACGGCTGCGCGATCGACAGCCAGGCCAGCCCGATCCCCGCACGAGCGGGGATGAACCGTTCTGGCCCATTACGTTCCCAACACAATCAACCCGATCCCCGCACGAGCGGGGATGAACCGGCTGGCACGGGCAACTGCCGGTCCATACAGGACCGATCCCCGCACGAGCGGGGATGAACCGTAGTCCATCTCCCGTGGTTTTGTCGAACTGTCCCGATCCCCGCACGAGCGGGGATGAACCGATGATAGCAGCGGAACGCGGTGAAACTATGCGCCGATCCCCGCACGAGCGGGGATGAACCGATCACGCCGAGGCCGAGCGCGAGCTGGAACGCCCGATCCCCGCACGAGCGGGGATGAACCGGCATTCCCCGCACCATCGTTGCCGATACGCGACCGATCCCCGCACGAGCGGGGATGAACCGCCTCCTGCGTGCCTTCGACGCGCTCTTATGTCCCGATCCCCGCACGAGCGGGGATGAACCGACTACAGGTTCCACTTCTTCCCCTGGTTTGAACCGATCCCCGCACGAGCGGGGATGAACCGGCGTGGTTCTAATGGCTACGGACACTGAGTACCCGATCCCCGCACGAGCGGGGATGAACCGGTGGTTTTGGATCTGAAATTGGTAGCCGGGGGCCGATCCCCGCACGAGCGGGGATGAACCGATGATGGGCAGACTTTCCCTTGGACGTTAATGCCGATCCCCGCACGAGCGGGGATGAACCGTCGCCCGCGTTGGCCTTTCGGGCCAGCGTTGACCGATCCCCGCACGAGCGGGGATGAACCGAATGCGAACAGCTAGCGGCGCACGTTGAACGCCCGATCCCCGCACGAGCGGGGATGAACCGGCTATAGCTGGGGCACGCCCACGGATGCATTGCCGATCCCCGCACGAGCGGGGATGAACCGGGAACTCGGCTACCATGTCGTCGGCCAATGCCCCGATCCCCGCACGAGCGGGGATGAACCGAGAACTCTCCGACGTCATAAACAGCCTCGCCTGCCCGATCCCCGCACGAGCGGGGATGAACCGTCGGTTCTGGCGCAGCTCGATATGTTCCGTCGCCGATCCCCGCACGAGCGGGGATGAACCGCTGCCCATGTAGTCGGTCTGCAGGGTCACGGACCGATCCCCGCACGAGCGGGGATGAACCATGTTCATGATGGCGCGTTCGCCGTCACGCGTGCCGATCCCCGCACGAGCGGGGATGAACCGAAGAGGAAGCACCAGGTGGTAGCAATTCATGGCCGATCCCCGCACGAGCGGGGATGAACCGGACGGGAACGGCATATCTGCGGGTTCTATTGACCGATCCCCGCACGAGCGGGGATGAACCAGACTATTTCAAGCGACTCGCGATCTTGATGAACCGATCCCCGCACGAGCGGGGATGAACCGCAGCTGCGCACGATCGGCATGCTGGACGCCAACCGATCCCCGCACGAGCGGGGATGAACCGCTCACATACATAGAGCCCACCGCCAAGGGCAACCGATCCCCGCACGAGCGGGGATGAACCGATGGCGTGGGTATCTCTCCAACTTCTATATCACCGATCCCCGCACGAGCGGGGATGAACCGATGCATTAGATGGGTGGAGGTCATCAAATAACCCGATCCCCGCACGAGCGGGGATGAACCGATTCATTAAACAATCCTCACAACACGCAGCACCTGATCCCCGCACGAGCGGGGATGAACCGGATTGTTCAGGGTTGGGGCTTTCCAATAGACGCCGATCCCCGCACGAGCGGGGATGAACCGGATCTCGGGAGAATCCCCAAGCCGACAGACCTCCGATCCCCGCACGAGCGGGGATGAACCGTTTTCATCAACCTGAACTACTTTGATGAGATTCCGATCCCCGCACGAGCGGGGATGAACCGGTCCTTATTCTGGCGAGTATGAACCTTTTGAACCGATCCCCGCACGAGCGGGGATGAACCGTTTGGTGAAAATGTAGAGGCTGAGTTGGCGGGCCGATCCCCGCACGAGCGGGGATGAACCGGCTTAATTTTAATAATCATATAAAAAGCTAGCCCGATCCCCGCACGAGCGGGGATGAACCGCCAAAAACATCAGAAGACAGCAGCTCGATCGGCCGATCCCCGCACGAGCGGGGATGAACCGGCATGAGCCGCGAAGCCATCGACTCAATTAAGCCGATCCCCGCACGAGCGGGGATGAACCGTACCTACCAGGAGTTAGTCCCCATAAATTAAGCCGATCCCCGCACGAGCGGGGATGAACCGTTAATCACCAAGGGAGACTGCGAGGAGAGCAACCCGATCCCCGCACGAGCGGGGATGAACCGATATGGCTGAACGTACAGGGATGACAGAAGCTCCGATCCCCGCACGAGCGGGGATGAACCGGCCAGCCCGGTAGAGCAGCGCAAAGCCCTAGACCGATCCCCGCACGAGCGGGGATGAACCGTCTCGTTAATCATTTTGGCGGTCAACTGCACACCGATCCCCGCACGAGCGGGGATGAACCGGTTCAGTGTGGCACCCATGATGGACTGGACGGCCGATCCCCGCACGAGCGGGGATGAACCGCCTGTATGCCGCCCACCATCCTTGCGTCGAATCCGATCCCCGCACGAGCGGGGATGAACCGCTGCCCTACCGGCTCCCCGCGCATCTTCTCGCCCGATCCCCGCACGAGCGGGGATGAACCGGCGGTATTTTTGTCTCCTCATAAAAAATATGACCGATCCCCGCACGAGCGGGGATGAACCGAATTGGGTCGGGAGCTGTCGTCGTCATGCCGCCCGATCCCCGCACGAGCGGGGATGAACCGCCTGATGTGATTGTCTCCCCCGTTCTGGCAGACCGATCCCCGCACGAGCGGGGATGAACCGGGGATAGAAAATGCTCGACATGTTGGGCCATGCCGATCCCCGCACGAGCGGGGATGAACCGATTCGAGCGCTAGGAATTCACCGTCCCGCTGGCCGATCCCCGCACGAGCGGGGATGAACCGTAACCACGAGTGGCGACTTTGTTAATCTCCCACCCGATCCCCGTACGAGCGGGGATGAACCGAAACCAACCAGGGCAAGCCCTGCGGCGGCTGGCCGATCCCCGCACGAGCGGGGATGAACCGCCGAAGGACCCGGTGAGCCCTGGTCGTACCATCCGATCCCCGCACGAGCGGGGATGAACCGACTAGTGTGCGTGTATATTGTGATGTTTTCATCCGATCCCCGCACGAGCGGGGATGAACCGTAGCGCCCGTCACCCACCGCAGCTATACCCTCCCGATCCCCGCACGAGCGGGGATGAACCGTGGCTAAAGAAGCCGCTGAGAAGGCCGAGACACCGATCCCCGCACGAGCGGGGATGAACCGACTGATCACTATCCAGGCGCGACCGGATGCCCCCGATCCCCGCACGAGCGGGGATGAACCGCGGTTATTCGGCAGCGAGAGCAGCCAGGCGCTCCGATCCCCGCACGAGCGGGGATGAACCGCCAAAGACCTAGCCGCAGACGACTACCGCGCCCCGATCCCCGCACGAGCGGGGATGAACCGCCTAGAGCGGCTACTGCTACTACTGCACCCACCCGATCCCCGCACGAGCGGGGATGAACCGGTAAATAAAGAGGCCCATGGTCAGAACTCCACCCGATCCCCGCACGAGCGGGGATGAACCGATTCATTTATGATCGTTTTCTCTTAAATTGGGCCGATCCCCGCACGAGCGGGGATGAACCGCCGGTGATTTTTCAGCGCCGGCGCGATTACAACCCGATCCCCGCACGAGCGGGGATGAACCAGCGTCAGCTGCCTCTTCACTCATCACGCAAGCCCGCTCCCCTCGCTCGCGGGTCTTAACATAATATCTGCCGCCCAGGCAGCCTAAAGGGGCGTGAGCGAAAGCTACCTTCTATCAGTGCAATTATCAGGATGGTAGAGATACTCCCATTCTGAAGAGTGGCTAGGAACCACAAAAAAAAAGCCACCGCGCGTTGGGTGGCTGTGCATGCTTAATGGGGCAAAACGTTAGGTGTTAATCTTCTTTCGGCGGGGTTTCCATGGCGCGTTTGTCGTCGGGAACTCTGACGATGTGGCCGATATCGAGCTTGCTGTGGCTTTGGTGGCGGCCGCCTTTGGCGTCGATGATCGCGACGACTTCACCAATGCTTACTGCGTCATCTTCGCGGTATGCTTCTACCTTGATGCGTACCATGACGCCTTGGTAGCGGGCAGAAATAATGTCGCCTGGGTCGGGGGCGTTATGGTCGGGGTCGTTTTTAAAGTACTCCGCTACGCTGGCGCTACCTGGGTTATCCCATTCTATATGCTGATGCATCGTCGTCTTCCTTGTTACGTTGGATGTCGCTTTAGTGTAGTGCGTTCAGCTGCTTACTTCATCAGGGCTTTCTTCGACAGGCATTGCTTGTTCCGCCGTCTCTTCAGCTGCCGCTACATTATTGGGCTGACCCACGTACTGAAATAAGAAGTTGAGTGCGGCGGGTAGGCTGGCGCGCCAAACCTGCCATGTGTGGCCGCCGGGGTAAAGGTCGAGCCTTACGGCGTTGGGTTGAATGCGCTCCATGGCTTGACGGAGTAAGCGGGCGTGAAATTCTGCGTCGTAAACGTCGCTCCGCCCGGCGCTGATATACAGTGGTACGAGGGGAAGGTCGCCTTCTTCATCGGTGCCGCGGGGGGTGACACGCAGGCGGTATTCTTCTAAATGGGCGGTGTAGTTGAGGGTTTCCCAAAGCTCGCGGTCAAATTGCCCTTGGTCATTTATAAAGGCTGGGTGGCGCCAGGCGGAGGAGTTGCGCGGTGGTAGGGGGACGTAGCTTGCGGGGCTTAGCGCCGCGACGGCAGCAAATAAATCAGGCCGTTCTAGGGCGAAGTTAAGCGCGCCGTAGCCACCGGCGGAAAGCCCCGCTACGCCACGTAGGTGGCGTTCTTGCCCAACGCGATAGGTAGCTTCCACGTGGGGCATTAGGTCATTAAAAAAAGCGCTACGGGCGGGTTCGTTGTGGCCATCTACCCACCAGCTGCGGCTACCGGGCATAATGAAAACTGCTGGGGGGATATGCCCTGCGCGAATTAACCTGTCGGCTACCTGTTGAAGATTGCCGCGGGAAACCCAGTCGCGGTCGGTGCCAAAGGAGCCGTGTAGCATGTAAATGACGGGATAGGGCGTGGTTGCCTGGGTGTCATAATTATCAGGTAAATAAACGCTATAGGGGTAGTCGTAACCGAGGGTGGGTGAGGAAAAGTGATGGTGCTCAACGTCGCTTGCCAAGCTGTGCCCGCTGAGTGTTAGCCACCCAATCAAAGTGGTGAGTAGGGTGCGACATCGGTAGGAGAGGAAAGGTGGTTTTGGGATGAACACGTTTTCTCCGGAATTAAAATAGTTTAATAAAGTCGGACAGCGCGACGGCAATGGTTGTTCATCGTAGTTATGCCAAGTTGTTATGCAGACTCGTTACGCAGCATAGTTACACAGAGTAGTTATGCAGAATAGCAGGTTAGGCGTATGTAGCGGCGGGAGGCCCAATGCGAAAAGTTGAAGAGATCTATTGGTTGCGCGCTTACGGCTGTATAGCCGTTTTTTTGTTTCATTTATTAGATCACGTCAATCAACGCCTCGATAATGTCGCCACTGATTTAATGCGCCTGCCGTTAGTGCTGGGTACGCCAATCTTTTTGTTTATATCGGTCTTTGTGTTTGCTGTTCGCTACGATAAATCCGTGCCGGAGGGGTTTCTTACTCAGCGCGTAAAGTATGTGATGGTGCCGTACTTTGTGTATGGCTTTATTTATTCCACCGCTGAATGGTTAAGCCAAAAGACGTCGGATGAGCCGGTGGGGTTCGTGGCTAATGCTATCGAGTATTACGTTTATGCGGGCTGGCATGGCTATTTTTTGATTATTGCGATGCAGTTTTACGTGGCTTATTGGCTGTTTACCCGCTGGCAGCTGTGGCGATTAAATCCGGTGCCATGGTTGTGGGGTGCCTGCGTCATCAGCATGGCGTATTGGGGGCTGGCTTATTGGTTTGATGTTGATTTGCCCGGCTACCTGCTGTGGATCGCCCCGCTGGGGTGGATCTATGTGTTTTTCCTGGCGCTGGTGCTAGTGCGCTACTACCCGCTAGCCCCAGAGGGGGTACTCGCTGAGCGGCCCACCTGGATGCAGCAATTGGCGCACCCGGCGTGGTTGGTGCTGTTGGTGGCGCTACTTATAGCGGCGACGTTTGCGGGTTGGCTGGCGTTTTCATCCAAAGAGGTGTGGGTGATCCCATTCTTCGTGCTGTTTACGCTTTGCGCCATGCGTTATTTGGCTGGGCGCCCGGCGCCGTTGTGGGTGCGCCACATCAATGCGTATTCGTTTGGGATTTACTTGGCCCACCCCATGTTCTTTGTGCTTGCCGATCTGGTGGTTGAGCCTTTGTCGTTGCCGATTGGCGTGTATGCGCTGGTACTCATCGTCGTGGGTCTCGTCGGGTCGGTGGCCCTTAATAAATTGGCGAATACCACCACGCTGGGAGCGATGCTGTTTGGCAAGCGCTTGAAGGTTCGTTAATGGGAAAATGTTAGTGCATAAATCGAAAGGCACGGCTTACCGCTTCGATGTGTAAGCGAGATCCGGGTCGTTAGGCAGCATGGCGGATGGGTATTCATCGGCCTGGCTAAGCAAGCGGCCGCTGTACGTTTTTAGGCGAGTGGGGCAGTCATGCAAGCGCTGTAAAAAATCGTCAATCGCGCTGGCGTCATCCAGCTCAGGATCAAATCCACCTAAGCGCTCAAGCCAGGCCCGCCTGACGGCGATGTAGGGCGGTAACAGCAGCGTGCTTGCCAATAAGCGGCGCAGGATGCGTTTGGCTAATGATGGCTGAGCAAGGCCAACAATTAAGGCATCAAGGCTGTAGGTGTTCAATTGCGGGTAGAGTGAGCCCCAGAGGCTGGCAGGCAGTGGCTGTTTCTGCAGCGCAATAATTAACCACTCAGCTTGGCTGGCAAAGGCTGCTTTATTGAGGCGTGCGCCTAGTGGTAGCTTGGGGGTGATCAAGCAATGAGTGTGGTAACGCTGCTCAATCGAGCTGAGACGCGCATGGGCTTGCGTGCTCGTTACCAAAATGGGCAGCAAGTGGTCGGCTACGCCAGAATCACGTATGGATTTTAAGTGGCGTGGCAACATGTTACCCGTCACCATGGCATCAACGATAAAGCAAACCGATCCCATTTGCCGACTCCGATTGTGAGCAAATCTATCAAATTGTAATTTATTGTAGTAGCTGGCTTATTTGCGTAGCAAGTAAAAAAACTTGCGAGCCAAAAAAGAGGGCTCACTATTATTTATGCACTTTATTGGCGCATAAGGCATTATTTTTGCTCTGTATTGGTGCGTCATGCCTTTCTTAAACAGCTTCCGGGCCTGTATTTAGCCGCTTTGCGTCATCAAGAGGCATCCTGATCCACTTTTTAACAGTTATAAAACAATTGGTTGCTGTTTTTCTATGCCATATTGGTGCAGAGTTGGCATGCTCTCTGCATTATATTTGCAAGCGGCTAGCGGGCCGTAGGCATAAGTCCTACGACGTGCTAAAACGATAGCCGGTTTGAAATGCTCGCTGAGCGATTTGTTCACTAATGTCAGGCAAACGTTGAGCGAACAAGAATGACAAACGTGCGGTTTAGCGCGTATTTTGTCGAACAACACATTTATCGGTAGCTTACAGTCGTTAGCTTTAAGCCACGCTCATACCGGAGGACTCTATGTCAGCCAAGACTCTCGCGCTAATTGAAGAACATGATGTTAAGTGGGTAGATCTGCGTTTCACCGACACACGCGGCAAAGAACAGCACGTTACTGTGCCTGCTCGCGATGTGAACGAAGAATTCTTTGAGAATGGCCAGATGTTTGATGGCTCTTCTATCGAAGGTTGGAAGGGCATTAACGAATCCGACATGATTCTGCGCCCGGAAGATGGCACTGGCTATCTCGACCCCTTCACCGAAGATGCGACGCTGGTGCTGCGCTGCGACATCATCGAGCCGGCCACTATGCAGGGCTACGATCGTGACCCGCGCTCCATCGCTAAGCGCGCTGAAGCTTATCTAGAGTCTACTGGCCTGGGCGACACCGCGTTTTTCGGTCCTGAGCCTGAATTCTTTATTTTTGACGAAGTACATTGGAAGTCTGACATTCAGGGCTCCATGTACAAAATCACGTCTGACGAAGGCGCCTGGGCGACCAATAGCCAGGTAGAAGGCGGCAACCTGGGCCACCGCCCGCGCGTTAAAGGCGGCTACTTCCCGGTTCCCCCGGTTGATAGCTTCCACGATATTCGTGGCGCGATGTGTAACACCCTGGAAGCGATTGGTCAGACGGTCGAGGTTCACCACCACGAAGTTGCCAACGCGGGTCAGAACGAAATCGGCGTTAAATTCAACACGCTGGTGAAGAAAGCTGACGAAGTTCAGGAAATGAAGTACGTGATCCACAATGTGGCGCACGCGTATGGCAAAACGGCGACCTTTATGCCGAAGCCGCTGGTAGGCGATAACGGTTCTGGTATGCACGTTCACCAGTCGTTCTGGAAAGGTGGTGAGAACCAGTTCGCCGGTGACGAGTACGCTGGCCTGTCTGAAATGGCGCTTTTCTACATCGGCGGCATCATCAAGCACGCTCGTGCCCTGAACGCCTTTACTAACGCTTCTACCAACTCGTACAAGCGTCTGGTGCCAGGCTTTGAAGCGCCGGTAATGCTGGCCTACAGTGCCCGCAACCGTTCTGCTTCAATCCGTATTCCTTACACCGCTAGCCCGAAAGGCAAGCGCGTTGAGGCTCGCTTCCCTGATCCGACTGCCAACCCGTACCTGGCATTCTCTGCCATGTTGATGGCCGGTATCGACGGTATCAAGAACAAGATCCATCCTGGCGATGCTATGGATAAAAACCTGTACGACCTGCCGCCAGAAGAAGGCAAGCTAGTACCGACCGTAGCGCACAGCCTGGATCAAGCACTGGAAGCCCTCGATGCTGACCGTGCGTTCCTGACCGAAGGTGGCGTGTTCACCGACGAAATGATCGATGCCTACATCGAGCTCAAGATGGAAGAAGTGGAGCGTATCCGTATGACGACGCACCCCATCGAGTTTGATATGTACTACAGCTGCTAATCAGCGTATTAACCCCTAGCCTGGCTGCTATTATCAGCTAGGCGCTGGTAACAGTTGATAAAGACGCAGTTGATAAAAATGCAGTTGATCAAAATAGTATCAAAACCCCGCTTCGGCGGGGTTTTGTCGTTATTGAGGTTGTGACAAGTGTGAGGAGCGGTATGGGCAAGCTAACCACGTGCGCGATCAGCTTCTTGATGGCTGCTGCACTGAGCATTGAGGCGACCATCATTTCAGGTGCCGCTTTCGGGCAGACGGTTTTCAGGGTCATTGATGAGCACGGTAACGTTACGTTTACCGATAACCCTGGCCGCGGCGGTGAGGCGTTGGAATTGGCACCGTTGCCAAGCCTACCACCTGGGTTAAGCGCGGCTACGGCCAGTGTGGCAACGCCCGCTACTGAGCGCCCACGTGGCAAGCCAGGGCAGCCTTTTATGCCTTATGACCACTTTTCGATTGCGCTGCCCCAGCAAGGCGCACGGCTGCCGGAGCGAAGCACCGCGGTGGAAGTGGCCATTGCGCCTCCGCTGCGCGATGACCACCAAGTGCGGCTGATAGTGAATGGAGAGATTAGCCAGACCGCGCTGCACAGTGATGTTTTCTGGTTAACAGGGCTTCCTGCGGGGCAGCACGAGCTTCAAGCAGAGCTATTGGATAGTAGCCAACGTTTACAGCATCGCACGCCCGCAGTGACGATTACGGTTCCTTAGACCGGGTGGTTAAAATCTCGGATGCACTAAATTGGTGCGCTTGTGGCGGCATTTGGCGCGGTGATTGCGCTAAAACGATCCATCTTCTTTTATGGCTATGCCCGCAAGCCGTGCAACTAGGCATAAATGTATAATTGGCGCGCTTTTTGCAGTTCCCTCATTGATTATCCACCTGTAGGTCTGCAACGGCGATGGAAGACGTAATTTCTCAGGACACCACCATGCATCAGCGTTTGCTTGAACATCTCACCACGGCGGTACTGCTGCTGGACGGCGAGCTGCGTGTGCGCTGGATGAACCCTGCCGCTGAAGCCTTACTAGCGGTTAGCTTAAGCCGCGTTCACGGCATCAGCCTAGATACGCTTCTGGGCGGTGTTGACAGCATCGATGAGGTATTGGCTAAAGCGCGGGATGCGTTTCATCCTTACACCCAGCGAGAAGCGCGTATTACGCCGCTGAACAGTGAGCCGCTGACGGTCGACTACACCGTGACGCCGCTATCGGACGACGAGTTACTGTTAGAAGTGGAGCCGCGGGATCGGTTGATGCAGATTTCGCGTGAAGAGGCGCTAACCACTCGCCAAGAAACCATCAAGATATTGGCCCGTGGGCTTGCTCACGAAGTGAAAAATCCGCTCGGCGGGATTCGTGGTGCTGCACAGCTGTTAGAACGGGATTTAGACGATCCGGCGCTGCGCGAATATACCCATATCATTGTGGAAGAGGTGGATCGGCTGCGCGACTTGGTCGACTCCATGCTGGGTCCTAACCGAGTGCTTAAGCATGAGCCGGTCAATATTCACCGGGTGTTGGAGCGTGTACGCGCGCTGTTAATTGCCGAGCATCCCAGCGTTGTTATTAGCCGCGATTATGACCCCAGTTTGCCCGACCTTTCCGGCGATGAATCTCAGATGATTCAAGCGGTCCTCAACGTGGCGCGCAACGCCGTGCAAGCCATGAGCGATGCGCAAACCCCTGAAACTACCTTAATACTGCGCACCCGCGCCCGGCGTCAGTTTACCCTCGGGGCGGAACGCCACCGTTTAGTCAGTGAAGTCTCGGTGATTGATAACGGCCCAGGCATTCCCGATACGCTGCAGGAAACGCTGTTCTACCCGATGGTATCAGGACGCGCAGAAGGCAGTGGCCTTGGGTTATCGATCGCCCAGTCGATTTTGCACCAACATCAAGGATTGATTGAATGCGACTCACGACCCGGACATACCGAATTTCGTTTACTGATTCCATTGGTAATAATTTTACCGGAGAAGCGTCATGACTGAGGCTACACGTACCGATGTTGCGCGGGTGGTGATTGTCGATGACGACCGCGCTATCCGCTGGGTGCTGGAACGCGCCCTGGCGCAGCCCGATCTCGATGTTGAGTGTATTGAGCGTGCAGATACAGCCCTTGCGCGTTTACTCGAAAGCCCTCCTGACGTGCTGGTCACCGACATTCGTATGCCAGGCATCGACGGCCTGGACTTAATGGCGAGAGTACGCGAGGCGCATCCCGATCTACCGGTGATCGTGATGACCGCGCATTCCGACCTAGACAGCGCCGTCGCCTCCTATCAGGGCGGGGCGTTTGAATACTTGCCCAAACCGTTTGACGTTGATGAAGCCCTGGCGCTGGTGCGCCGCGCCGTGGCCCACGCCCGGGAACGCCAACGCCCGGTCGCCGTGCCGGAAGGCTTAAACGCTGAGATTATTGGTGAAGCGCCCGCGATGCAGGAGGTGTTTCGCGCCATTGGCCGTCTTTCTCACTCGCATATCACGGTGTTAATCAACGGGGAGTCGGGGACGGGGAAAGAGCGCGTTGCCCAGGCGCTGCATCAGCATAGCCCGCGTGCCGGTAAACCCTTTATCGCGTTGAACATGGCGGCGATTCCTCGCGACTTGATCGAATCGGAGCTGTTTGGCCATGAGAAGGGCGCTTTTACCGGGGCGGCACAGCAGCGCCAAGGGCGGTTTGAGCAGGCCAACGGCGGCACACTGTTTTTAGACGAAATAGGCGATATGCCATCGGAAACCCAAACGCGCCTGCTGCGCGTGCTGGCGGATGGCGAGTTCTATCGCGTCGGGGGGCATACGCCGGTCAAAGTGGACGTGCGAATCATCGCCGCTACGCACCAAAATCTAGAAGTATTGGTCGAAGATGGCCGCTTCCGGGAGGATTTGTTCCACCGCCTGAACGTGATCCGTATTCACCTGCCGAAACTAGCTGAAAGGCGCGAAGATATACCGCGTTTAACCCGGCACTTTCTGGCCGAAGCGGCGAAAGAGCTGACTACCGATATCAAGGTGCTGACCAGTGAAGCGGAAGCCCACCTAACACGCTTGCCGTGGCCCGGTAACGTGCGGCAGTTAGAAAATATCTGCCGGTGGCTGACGGTGATGGCGTCGGGGCGTGAAATCCTTGTTGAAGATTTGCCGCAGGAACTGCGCTCGCCAAGCGCTTCCGAAAGTAGCGCCCATGGCGATTGGCGTACGGCGTTTCGCGACTGGGCGGATCATGCCTTGGCCGAAGGCCATACCCATCTTTTGGAAGAGGCGGTGCCCGATTTTGAGCGGATTCTGATTGAAACCGCTTTAAAGCATACCGGTGGACGCAAAGGTGAAGCCGCTGAACTGCTTGGCTGGGGGCGTAATACACTGACCCGCAAATTAAAAACGCTGCTGCCAGCACTGGCTGACGAGTAAAGGCTAAGCAGTCGTTACTGCTCAAGGCGTTTAATCTCAGCCAATATCGCCTCAGCTTCTTCGGTAAGGGTGGCATTGGCGCGCATATCGCCGTTACGAGACGCTTCCATCGCGGCTTGCAGTTTACGCTCATAATTTTGCTGGAGTTTCTTTTTGGGGTCGCGCTTAAACATGCCAAACATAAGCAATTTCCTCACTATCTGGTTTTGGTGTACACCATTTGTATAGGTTTTGGTTGCTTGTGTCGAATGTTTGTTTTGGTCAGCGGTTATGCGTCGTTCTGAGAGTCCGCGCTGCATTGACATAGAAAGCGCTCAAAATCGACCAAAATGGTGTCGAGGCTGGCGTGTAAGCGGTGATCATCGTCCACCATTCTCAGCGACAGCCGCTGCAGGCGAGCACGTTCAATCACCGGTTCAGGGGCAACGATATCATCGCGCCAGCCGTGAACAATGTGCGTGTGGCGTGCCTGGATGGTGGGCGACGTTTCAGGGTAGGCGGCTATGCCTAACGCGGGGGCTAACAAAAAACAGCCTAATACGGGCTGCTGAGCGCTGACGGCCGCGCTTAGCCACCCGCCCAGGCTTGAACCTGCCAGTACACAGTGGGCAGGGTCATCACCGCGCTCGGCTATCACCTGTAAAAGATGCTGAAGACGTTGCTGGGGCTCTGCCATGCCTCGATAGTCCATTACCACGGGCTCACAATCATCTAGTTTTTCAGCAACGCCTTTTAGTGCCTGGATTTTAAGTGCCCCTGGGCCGCTCTCTAGGCCGTGGGATAAGTAAACAGTCATCATCACGTTTAGCTCGCTGAGCGTTGGATAGCTTCTCCACCCTGTTCGATATCCTCACCAGCACCCCGAATGGTATTGCAACCACTTACCAACAGAAGTGTGGTCATGACGAGTATGGCAAGCGCAATAGTACGTTTCATAGCGGTTTCCTCAAAGGCATGGGCGTGCGTCAAACATTGATAGAGCTGTCTGGACACTTTTTAAAGCAAAGCCTTTTTATAGCAAAGTGGGAAGGTTCGTTAGCAAAAATAATCGCTGTTGCGCCGTTTCGCCATCATTTTAATGTGTTTCAGCTAGATAGATGTGTCTTGATAACGTGTGCTTATGTCGCATGTGCCAGTTCTACACATCAAAAGTGCAGGGAAATTAGCCTATTTGGAGATGTTTGTTGTTTTTAAGTTATTGTTTTTAATTATTAATGTTGATTATTGGCATGGCTTGGCGCAGTCCCTGCAGCTACTGAGTAGTTGCGTAGAAGTTCAGTTGTTTAGCTCTAGCCGTTTAGATAATTGTTATTAGTAACTAAGTGAGTGGGTTGAGAGAAAAAAGGAAGGCAGGACGCCGAAAGACAAACAGGAAGTTAAAGGACAATCCGCCCACTCACTGGTTGCAGCGCAAGGAGGCGCTGTTCATCAGACCAAGGAGTGGAATCGGTGCAAAACGACCATCTCGTAAAAACGGGGTGGTCTTTTTGCGTGCGTATAATATTATAAGTAGTTGATTTTTAAATATTTTAAAAATTTAGCGTTCTGCATCGCTTTTGTACACACAGCTCTCGTACAGATAAAACCTGTGTTTTAGTCTATCCTTTCGATAAAACCAAATGTCGCGGTTAGAAAACGTCAACGTAACGACCGCACACGAACAGGGACAAGATTATGGCGATGGCATTGATGTTATGCATGTTTGTTTTGTTCTTAGGGTTTTCGGGGGTGGGTGTGTATATGATGTTTAAGACATCTTTCATGGCCACTATGGACGAGCGCGATGACATGCCCCCCGACATTTAACCAACTGCTCTAACCATAACAATTATTTAAAAATAACTAAAATGCCCGCGTCAGCGGGCATTTTGCGTTAGTGCTTCCAACGGCCTTTGCTTCGCTCAGGCACCATACGCTCGAAATAGAGCAAGCCAAATGCAAGCCAGCCCACGGTTAATAAGCGGTAAAAATAAGTCGCAAGAAAACGGCCATTACCCCATCCAATAAAGGCTGACCAAGGCAAAGGCATAGCCCAATGCAGCGCCTGCCAGTACATCACTCACATAGTGCAGCCCCAGCCCGACGCGGGAGATCGCAATCAGCAGGGATAGCGGTAGGATCACCGGTAGTAGCCAGGGGGTGTGAGCGGCTACTAATACGCTAAACATCACCGCATGCATGGTGTGGCCGCTGGGAAAACTATAACGATCACGTGCCGGTTCACAGCACAGAATGCCCTCGCTATAGGTAATAAAGGGCCGCTCACGACAGAGTCGTGTTTTTACCAGGCGATATACGGCTATGGCAAACAGCGCAATAACGCTGTACTGCATCAACCGCCACGAGCCGTTTGGTTGAAGCCAGGGCTGGGCCAGAATCAGCAGCACCCATACCGGCCAATCACCTAAGCGGCTGGCGGCTTGCAGAGTAATGCGCCAGGGGCGATACAGCGAGAGCCGCGATACGCGCTGGCATAATTGCCACTCTAATAAGTCAAGACGGTCGAATACGACAAGCGGACGCGGGCGCATGGTGAGCCTCCTGGGCTTGGTGTAAATAACGCAGAAACTGCTCTGCAATCCCTGTCCAGCTCTGCTCAAGTGCACGTAAACGCGCTACTCGACCTAGGCGCGCGTAGTCAGCGGGGTGCTGGCACAGCTCGACCGCTGCCTGCTGAAAGGCAGCGCTATTGCCAGCGGGAACGGTAATACCGTTATAGCCACTATTAATGAGTTCGGCGCTGGCAGCATGTTCATAAGCCACCACGGCTAAGCCGCTGGCCATTGCCTCTGCGACCACATTCCCCCAGGTTTCTGAAAGTGAGGGGAAAATAAACAGATCGGCACTGGCATAGTGGCGAGCCAGCGATTCCTGCCCCACGAAGCCGGTGAAATGCGCGTCCGGCAGTGCTTTTTCCAGCTGTGCCCGCGCAGGGCCGTCGCCTACGATGACCTGAGCGATATCGGGACGCACTTCGCGCATGGCTTGAAGGCTTTCATGGAGCAGGGTGAGGTTTTTTTCGGCGGCTAACCGACCAACATAAAGTGCGACCGGCTGATGTTCGCCTACGCCCCAGCGCTGGCGCAATTGTGTATCACGATGAGCAGGCGAGAAGCGCTCTCCGTCTAGCCCACGTGAAAGTACATGGATATCCCGGATCCCTTGCTGTTGAAGCGTATTAGCTTGCTGATGGGTAGGCACTAACGTTAGGTCGCAGCCATTATGAAAGTAGCGAAGGTAGCGCCGTGTGGTCGATGCCAGCCAAGTAACACCATAATCTTCGCAGTAGTGATCAAAGTTCGTGTGCCAACCCGCCACTAGAGGGATATTGAGCCGCCGCGCTGCTTGGCGAGCAGCCCAGCCGAGCGGGCCCTGGGTTGCTAAGTAGATAACATCAGGGCGATGTTGGCCCCAAAAGCGCCGCAATGTGGCGGGTGTGACTAACCCCACCTGTACATCGGAGTAGCCGGGTAAAGCAAGGCGTTGCACTTGCAGTTCGCTGTTCACCCCCGTCGCATGACTTGGGGTTCTTGGGCGAGGACGAATAACATCAATCGGCACTCCTTGCCGGCGGAGTTCGTAACTTAACCGGCTCAGCGTATGGGCAACGCCATTGATATCCGGTGACCATGTTTCACTGACGATGCAGAGCCGCATAAGCGATCCATCCCTTTATCACGTTTTTATGCAGTGTGGGCAGAGTGAATGACACTGCCGAGTCAAACAGGTGAATAAGTGATGACATGCAAATAATAATGAGCTTATAAAGGGCGGTAACTATTCACTTAAATAACAGTTAAATGTTAAATTAAGATGACAATCTTATGTAAAGAGCATAAAAAAATAAGTTCCCAAAAAATTAAAACTTTAAGATTAATGAAATATAACTACTTTAAAGTTCCCTGCGTTGAGGCGTTATTCGTCCTTCATTGTGCCTTCGCAAAGTGCAAGCATTAACTACTTCAATGGGAACAATCATGTTTAAAAAAACGACACTGGCCCTGGCCGTTAGCGGTCTATTGGAGGGTGTTCAAAACTCTGTGTCAGCCAACCAGCCTTATAGGCTGATGTGATGTTCCAAGCGCCCTGGGAAGTGGATGGCCATCTGTGACAGCGTCAAGTTCCAGTTCTGCACGGGGTGCGTCCAGCGCTCAGAGGCCTTGAGTATACCGGCATAGAGCAGCTTGAGTAAGCTGTTCTCATTGGCGAAGCCGCCCTTGGTCTTGGTGAGCTTGCGGAACTGGCGGTGTACGGCTTCCACCGCGTTGGTGGTGTAAATCGCCTTGCGCACGTAATCGGGGTATTTGAAGTAGGCTGAGAGCGTGGGCCACTTGTCCCGCCAGGACTTGATAACCATGGGATATTTATCACCCCACTTGGCTTCCAGGTCATCAAGCGCAAGTTCGGCGGCATTGAGCGTGGCAGCCTTGTAGACGGCTTTCAGGTCGGCCATAAAGGCCTTCTGGTTTTTCGAGGCAATGTACTTCATCGAGTTCCGGATCTGGTGAATGATACAGTGCTGGATCTCGGTGTCGGGGTAAATCGACTCAATGGCTTCGGGGAAGCCCTTCAGTCCATCGATACAGGCAATCAGGATGTCTTTGACGCCCCGGTTGTAGAGGTCCGTGAGTACACTGAGCCAGTGGTGAGCACCTTCCTGGTCCGAGAGGTAGAGGCCGAGCAGTTCTTTCTTGCCCTCGATGTTCAGGCCAAGGAGCGTGTAGATCGCTTTGCTGACGTAGCGACCATTCTCTTTGATTTTGTAGTGAATGGCGTCGAGCCAGACAATGGGGTAAATAGCTTCCAGGTCACGCTCACGCCAGGCTTGCAGCTCCGGTAGCAGTTTGTCGGTGACGGCGTTGATGGTGCCGTTGGAGAGCGAAACACCATACAGCTCGGCGATGTGCGTACGGATGTCCTGATAGCTGTTACCGAGTGCGAACAGGGCAATGATTTTACGTTCCAGTTCGTCAGTAAGGTGGGTCTGGTGCTTCTTGACGATCTGGGGCTCGAAGGAGCCGGTCCGGTCTCTCGGTGCGTCCAGCTCAAAGCTGCCAGTCGGCCCTTTCATGGTCTTGCGACTGGAACCGTTCTTGCGGTTGGCTGTGTCCTCCGAGGCTAGATGGGCCTCCAGCTCACCTTGCATGGCGGCTTCGGTGAGTTGCTTGATCAACGGGGTCAGGATACCGTCTTTGCCGGTGAGGTCTTTGCCCTCACGCAGAGCTTGAAGTGCGGCATCCATATCGAACATAGGTTTGGTCATAAGTCATCTCTTTTCGGTTCAGTCTAAAGAAATGACACAGAATTCTGAACACTACCGTCTATTGGCAGCCTCTGCAGCACAAGCAGCAACCGTTTATGACCAAGACGGTACCGATCTCGAAATCTACGGCCGTATTGCCATGGGATTTGAAGGCGGCGGTGTTGATGACGGTGTTGATAACGGCGAAGAGTTCCGCAATTTCGGCTCCCGTCTGCGGATTACCGCTGGCCATCAGATCTCCTCTGACCTGCGTGCATTCGCCCGGGTAGAGTGGCGCTTTACGGGTGATGAGCGTAATACATCTTCTGGTTTCGATGAGGTGCGTAACAGCTACCTGGGGCTGGAAAGCCAGCAGTTCGGTACTTTCATGGCCGGTAATTACAACAGTTTTTACGATAACTACGTTATGACGCCGTTCGATGTCTACGTTGAGCGCGGCTATGAGTTTGCGGGTGGTGGTACCCAGGCACGCGGCGACTCTATTGGCTATAAAACGCCTAAAATGAGTGGTTTTCAGGCGGTTATTTCTGCCAAGCACTTCTCTGAGCGTGGTTTGACTGAAGCCGAGCAGACTTCCGAAGGGTCCGTTATCGCCACTCAGGGTGGTGTTGTCTACGAAACAGGCCCAGCTCGTTTAGCGCTTGGCTATGTGGAAGATACGGTACGTGGTGGCGGTAACGGTGAAGTGCGTTTTGGCGCTACGGGCGAATTTGCTATTACAGATGCTTTCGCTGCCCGTGTAGGGTATGAAACCCGTGGGGATGACGATGTTAACGGTGGTGGTTTCGATAAAATCGGCGTTGGTGCTACGTATGCTATCGATTCCTGGAAGTTCTTCGCCGATTACTACAACATCGACGTAGACGGCGCTAGCGATGAGCGTAACGCTTGGGCGCTAGGGTCAATGTACAAGCTGACGAGTAATTTCGATATGTTCCTCGAACTGAACGATCGTAACCTGGATGCTGTAAATGACTTCGAAGAAGATATGTACTACGCATTAGGCGCTCGCTATCACTTCTAATTAATAGAGTGATGTTAGCGGTAGTGTTGCATTAGTTTTTTGTATTAGTTCTTTAGCTTTTAGTTAGCTCGCATGTTTCGATCTTTACCGGTGTGGATGATTCCACACCGGTTTTTACTTTGTCTTTAATATGGTTTTAATGGTTTTGATATATTAAATGACGCGTTTTCTGATTTGCGAGGAGAGTTGTTCAAAGCCAATGACAACGACCAGAATAACCAAAATAATGGTTAACGCGCGGTCATAATTAAATAAGCGCATAGCGGCCGCTAGTTCTACGCCGATGCCACCAGCACCTACCAGTCCAAGTGTCACCGCCGAGCGCAGCGCTTTTTCGACGCTATAAAGGCTGGTGGCGGTCATTGACGCCAGTGTTTCCGGCAAAATGGCACCGCCCCGATCACTGACAGCCTACCTGCGCCAGTGGCGCTCAACGCTTCCGATGGGCCAGGGTGAACTTCTTCAATGCGCTCCGAAAAAAATCGAGCTGCAAAGCCGATAGTGTCCATCACAATCGCGAGCACCCCTGCAATCGGCCCTAAGCCAACCGCTACGACAAAAATAAGCGCCCAAATAAGGTCTGGGATAGTGCGCATAGTGGCAATGATTAGACGAGTGATGGAGCGAATCCAGGGCGCTGGCGAGGTATTGCGAGCGGCCAGTAGCGAGAAAGGAATGCTCAAAATAACCCCAATGGTGACACCCACAATGGCAATATTAAGGGTTTCATACATTGACCACGCCAGCACATCAAGATCGGCGAGGTCGGGTGGAAAGGCGCGCCCAATAAAGTGCACTAAATTGACGCCGCCGCGCAGCAGGCGTTCCAGCGTTAAGTTGGTGGCCATCACGCCCTGAATAAACAGCGCTAAAAAAACCAACACCACACCCCAAGTAAACGGGGAGGGCATAGCAAATCTCGGTGGAAGAGAAGATGAGGTACGACGTTGTATAGACATAGCGCTCTCGATATTAGCGGGTAGAGGGGATGGCGGTGGTAACAGCGTCTTGAGCAGAGGTTTGGTCGACCCGTACATCGCCCTGATAAAGTTGCTGCATAGTGGCAAGTGCTGCGTCCTGCCGAGGCGTATCGAGGACTATTTGGCCCGCTTTCATACCGATAATTCGGTCGCCGTACTGCTGGGCTAACTCCAACTGATGCAGCGTGCACAGCACGGTTAAGCGTCGCTCTGACACCACATCCAGCAGCAAGTCCATGATTTCTCTACCAGCTTTCGGATCGAGGCTAGCGATTGGTTCGTCGGCAATTATGATCTCAGCGTCTTGCATCAGCGTTCGGGCAATCGCCACTCGCTGTTGTTGCCCGCCGGAAAGCTCACGGCAATCGGCGTGGGCCTTGTGCGCTAACCCAACGCGCTCAAGCGATGCCATGGCGCGCTCGCGTAACTCATTAGTGGCAAAGCAAGCAAGTGAGGAGAGTAGCCCTAAACGTTGTTGACCCATGGCGCCATACAGCACGTTTTGAAAAACGCTTACGTTTTGCACTAAGTTAAATTGCTGAAAAACCACGCCCACTTTGCGCCGTAGTTGACGCAATTTAGAATTAGAAAGGTGGCTGAGGGAGTCGCCCAAAATGGTGATCTCGCCTTGATCGTGAGGCGTCAGGCCATTAAGGCAGCGCATTAAAGTCGATTTACCGCAGCCGTTTGCACCTAACAAAATGACGCATTCGCCTTGGGGAATCTCTAGTGTTAAGCCACGCAGTACGTGCAACTGCCCGTAGTGTTTTTGCAGATTGTGGACGCTGATGGCCTTCATAAAAAAACCTCCTGCGTTAACGACAGGAGGTGGATACGTTCAATGTTCATGGTCAAACCTACTTATAAGCAGCACATCCCTGTGCTGGTATGTAGCGAAAAAATGGGGGGGCTTAGAGTTCGATGCCGGCTGCTTCGTAGGCACGGCGTACCACGTCGTAATCTTCGTTGGTACGGTCAAAGCCGAGTGATGAGTCGCGGTTTAAAAACTTATCTTCATTGCGATCTGTTGCAATCAGCGCATTCCAAAGCGTGTCGGCATTGGTTCTGAGTGACTCGCGCAGGGCTGTTTTGCAGGCATCATCCAAAGAGCCGCGCATAACGACTGGGTCACCGGGCAGTACATCGCTTTGGGCAATAACGCGATACTCACCGTTGGGGTCCATAGCTTGAATCTCATCGATATCCCGGTTGCCGCCGCCCATGGCATCGACGTCACCGTTGACCAGTGCGGCAATGCGCGCATCCCCAGCCATAATAATTTCCAGGTCGCGTTGAATGTCTAAACCCGCATCGACCAACATCTGGCTGGGAAAAATATGCCCGCTTGTAGAGCCCACATCTTTCAGCGCCACGCGGCGGCCTTCCAGGTCTTCAAGCGTTTCGATATCGCTGTCGACGGGGACAAAAAAGCTGCTGCCGTAGTGCGGACGCTCAATAGCAAACAGAATTTCAATATCGCTTTCGCGATCGAACAGCACAAATTCAGAAGGACCTGCGAAAACAAGCTCAACATCATCGTACTGCAATGCGGTACCCGCGGCGGTGCGGTTGCTGAGGCTGAACATCTTCAGTTCAAGGCCAGTCGTTGTTTCAAACGCTTCGGCGAAGGGGCCGAAGGCGTCTTCTAGAGGCCCCATGCCTTCAATACCGGTATCGGCCATGCGAATGGGATTAGGGCAAACATTGCGTAAATCGTCATTGGCCAGCACCGACGGCGCCGTAAAAGCGGCAACCCCGGTAATAGCCAAGCTCAAAGCTGCGTTATGAATACTCAGTTTACAAATATTGGCTTTATGCATTGGTCGTCATCCTGTCGGCGAAATATGTCTATATTCAAGTGGTAGTTAGAGTGGCAGCCGACAATGAAGGTAAGGTGTAGTTAAGATGACGTTCTCGTCACAGATTTATGACAGCCTCTTTGCTCCACCTTTATTGCTAAGGTGCCAAGGCATGAATATGGAGCTAGCCATAAAGGGTGATTCCAGCGCCATGGTTCGGCAGAGTAACGAATCAGTATCTACACTCGTAACTCCGATAATTGGTTCAAGGAGGAGGGCGATGAAAATGTATTTACGTTTCGGCGCTATGATCGTGACGGCGACCGTGATCATGTTGGGGTTGATGTACCTGAACACTTACCAGTTAGACCATGTCACTTTCAGTGAAACCCGTACTTACATGGCTATTGTCATGGGGGCCACGATGGCAGTGGTCATGCTGGGTTTCATGCTTGATATGTACTCCAAAAAGGGCGTGAACCTGGCTATTTTGGTGGGCAGCATCGTGGTCTTTGCCGGGGCGCTGTGGCTGGTGCGCAGCCAGCAGACGGTGGATGATGTTTCCTATATGAAGGCGATGATTCCACACCACTCTATTGCCATTCTGACCAGTGAGCGTGCTCAGATAACCGATCCCCGCGTACGCGAACTCGCCGACTCGATTATCGAGACCCAGCGGGAAGAGATCGCAGAAATGAAAGCATTAATAGCGGATCTTGAAGATGAGTAATAACGTTTAGTGAAACCGCCGCTGGAGGGTAGGTTAGGACAAGATTGTCGAAATTCAGTTGGCAGGTAGTCGGCCGGACATTGGGTTGGAAGGCGCCATGCCATCGGTTCATGCAGAGCGCTCCCAACTTTTATGTCGACCGGTGCCCTGTCACTCCTCATCAATGATACTTTTAAAACCACCGAAAATGAGTCGCTTGCCATCAAACGGCATTGGATTAACGTCCATCTGCAAGCGCGGGTCCTGCATGACCTTGGCCATTCCTTCATCACGCACGGCCCGCGATGGCCACTCTATCCAGGAAAAGATGATACTTTCGTCATCCTTGCGTTTGACCGCCATGGTAAAGGAGGTCACTTCCCCTTCGGGGACATCGTCTCCCCAGCACTCCACGACCCGCAGTGCGCCGTGCTCCTTGAAAACAACGGCCGCGGCATGGGCATGCTCAATAAACGCATCTTTATTAGCGCTGGGCACGGCAGCGACGAAACCATCTACATAAGGGTGTGTAAGCTTGCTCATGGCTGTTCTCCTATTACTGTTTTATTCTGCTTTAGAGGGGAGTTCTCGAACGGGGCGTACCTCAATGCTACCCAGCCGGGCGGGTGGGATGCGGCTAGCCAGCTGCAGCGCTTCATTCAAGTCGTGGGCTTCGAGTAGATAGAAACCCGCCAATTGCTCCTTGGTTTCCGCAAAGGGGCCATCGGAGATTAACGTCTCGCCATCGCGTACACGCACGGTGGTAGCGGTTTCTACTGGCTGTAACGCTTGTCCGGCCAGGTAGTGGCCGTTGGTGCTTAAGCGCTCTACCCCGGCGATACACTCCTGATTGAGGTCGTGCCATGCCTGTTCGCTCATGGCGTTGATAATCTGCTCTTGGTAATACACCAGCGCAACGTACTTCATTGAGAGCCTCCTGGTTGGTCAGGGTAGTGACTCTCTTTAGTCGTTTGGCATCGTCTTGAATCGACATAGCCTAAGCATTTTTTTAGGGGGAATTTTCGAGCTCTGCCAATCGCCGGTTCAAAAAGCGTTTTTCTGGATCCAGGGTGACCAATAGCAGTGCCTGTTGATAGGCGCTGCGCGCGGCAACATGCTGGCCTTGGCGACGCAGTAAATCCGCTTTAGCGGCATAAAAGAGATAATAGCGGCTTATTTGCGGATGATGAGCGATGTCGTCGAGTAACTTCAGGCCGGTATCGGGGGCACCATTCATGGCAATGGCGACCGCACGATTCAGCGCCAGGATGGGTGATGGAAAACGACGGCAGAGGGCATCGTAAAGCCTGACGATACGCCCCCAATCGGTCTGCTCAGCGCGGCTAGCCTGGGCGTGTACGGCGGCAATCGACGCCTGAAGGGTGTAGTACCCGGTAGGGGTGAGCGCCAGCGCCTGTTCCAGCCATGCAATGCCGACCTGGATATCCTCTTGGCGCCATAGGCGTCTGTCCTGAGCATCCAGTGTCACCAGTTCACCCTCGCTATCCTGGCGCGCATCCCGGCGGGCATCATTAAGCAGCATCAAAGCCATCAGCCCAAACACTTCACCCTGGGGCAGTAGCCGTGCCAGCTCATTACCCAGGCGCATGGCTTCTTGGGTTAGGCTGATATCGACCACGCTAACGCCCGTGCTGCGTGAGTAGCCTTCGTTGAAGACCAGATAGATGACCTGGAGCACATCAGGTAGGCGCTCAGGTAATTCTTCCTGGGTAGGGACTGCATAAGGGATATGCGCATCGCGAATTTTTCGTTTGGCTCGTACGATACGCTGAGCCAGCGTCGTAGGCTTCATCAGTAGCGCGCTGGCTACTTGCTCAGTGGTCAAACCGCACATCTCGCGAAGCGTCAGGGCAATCCGTGCTTCCATGCTCAAACTTGGGTGGCAGCAGGTGAATAGCAGCCGCAAGGCGTCATCTTCGATAGCCGTTAGCTCAAGATCCAGCGTCTCTTCTGTAGGTAACCGCTCTGTGGGTAATAGCAAGTGAGCCCGACGGCGAGCAGTACTGCGCTGGCGGATTTGGTCGATTCCGCAGTGGTAGCCGGTGCGAATTAGCCATGCCGTGGGGTTGTCAGGTTTGCCGTTAACCGGCCACTGTTGAACCGCCGCCACAAAGGCATCCTGCATGGCTTCTTCGGCTAGTTCAAAATCCCCCAGCAGGCGTATCAGCGTCGCCTGCACGCGCCGGGAGTGCTCACGATACAGGTCATCGACGTATGAAGGTTCAGTACTCATCAAGGGAGGTCCGTAAGCTTTATCTCAAACGTAGCCCATGGTTTCTCCGTTGACTTGTTTTTCTTGTTTTGTCTTTCGGGGGATAGGTATTCAATCCCCGGTGCGTTTTCCCGTGGCGCTGTTGAAAGGATGCAGGGCGTCGCGGGTCACAAAAAATCGCAGGGTTTCGCCTTCGGCAACGGGCGGCTGCCCCGAAACGCGGATGACTGTAGGCTGGTCGCTATCGGCGAGGGTCACATACAGGTGGCTTTCGGCCCCCGCGGCTTCAAACAGCGCCAGCGTTGAGTCGACAATTAGGTGAGGCGCGGTCGGCGGCGCTAGATGCATATCATCCGGTCGAATGCCGACGACATCGGTGCCGTCGGGCAGGTTATCCAGCAGCCCGTTGGCGCCTTGTTCGTTCAAGTAATCCACTGGCAGCATGTTCATGGCAGGGGAGCCGATAAACCCGGCGACAAACATGCTGGCGGGGCGGGCGTAGATCTCCATGGGTGTGCCGACTTGCTCAATCTGCCCGGCGTTAAGCACCACTAAACGGTCGCCCAGTGTCATGGCTTCCAGCTGGTCGTGGGTCACATACAGGCTGGTGGTTTTCAGGCGCCGCTGCAGCTGTTTGATCTCTACGCGCATCTGCACCCGCAGCTTGGCATCCAGGTTGGAGAGCGGCTCGTCGAATAGAAACGCCGCAGGTTCGCGCACGAGGGCGCGGCCCATGGCCACCCGCTGGCGCTGACCACCAGAGAGCTTGCGCGGTTTGCGCTCCAGAAACTCTTCGATCTCGAGCATTTTGGCGGCAATTCGCACGCGCTTTTCAATGTCTTCTTTGTTAAACCCGCGGTTCTTGAGGCCGTAAGCAAGGTTGTTGTACACCGTCATATGCGGGTAGAGCGCGTAGTTCTGGAACACCATGGCGATATCGCGCTCGGCGGGCTCCAGCTTATTGACCACCCGGTCACCGATTTTGAGCGTGCCCTCGGTAATGGTTTCAAGCCCCGCCACCATGCGCAGTAGGGTAGATTTGCCGCAGCCGGAAGGCCCGACCAGTACTACGAATTCACCGTCTTCAATGTGTAAGTCGATGCCTTTGACGGCGTGAACATCGCCGGTGTAGGTTTTTTTTAGCCCTTCCAAGGTAATACTGGTCATTCTTATTTCTCCGTCTCGGTCAGGCCTTTCACAAACAAGCGTTGCATAAACAGAATCACTAATACCGGTGGCAGCGCTGCCATCACCACTGCGGCCATCACCAGGTGCCATTGTGGGTTCTCTTCCGAGGTCATGCGCTGAATGCCCATCACAATGGTGGTGTAGTCGGGGTCGGTGGTGATCAGCAGTGGCCACAAATACTGGTTCCAGCCATAAATAAACATGATCACAAACAGCGCCGCGATGTTAGTCACGGAGAGCGGCATCAAGATATCTTTAAAGAATTTGAACGGCCCGGCGCCGTCGACCCGGGCGGCTTCGAGCATCTCTTCGGGAATGGTCATAAAGAACTGTCGGAACAGAAAGGTCGCGGTGGCTGAGGCAATCAATGGTATCGACAGCCCGGCAAAGCTATTGAGCATATTAAGGTCCGCGACCACCTGAAAGGTGGGGATAATGCGCACCTCAACCGGCAACATCAGGGTGACGAAGATCAGCCAGAAGAAGAACATCCGAAAACGGAAACGGAAGTAGACAATCGCAAAGGCGGAAAGTAGCGAAATGGACAGCTTTCCCACGGTGATGGCCATGGCCATCACAAAGCTGTTCCAAAGCATCAGCGCGGCAGGCGGGGAGTTCGCTGACGATATGCCCGATTGCCACATCTGGGTATAGTTTTCGATTCCATGGCTGCCGGGCAGCAGCGGTAGGGTGCCACGCATTAACTCACCCGGCGCCTGGGTCGAGGCCACCAGGGCGATATAAACCGGAAAGACCACCAGCGCGACGCCGATGATTAACACGGTATGGGCGAAAAAATTGGCCCATGGGCGATTTTCAACCATGACAACACTCCAACGAGGCCGATTTAATAGTACGTTTGTTAATAGTTCACGCGCCGCTCAATAAAGCGGAACTGAATCACCGTGAGCACCACCACAATCACCATGAGGATCACCGACTGAGCTGCGGAAGAACCCAAATTGAGGCCTACAAAGCCATCGGCGTAAACTTTGTAAACCAAGATATTGGTCGACTGAGCCGGTCCGCCTTGTGTAGTGGCGTGGATAATGCCGAAGGTGTCGAACATGGCGTACACCACGTTAACCACCATCAAGAAGAAGGTTGTGGGTGAAAGCAGTGGGAAAATTATCGTCCAGAATCGCTTGATAGGGCTGGCGCCATCAATTGAGGCTGCCTCAATGAGCGATTGCGGAACAGACTGTAGACCCGCCAAAAAGAACAGAAAGTTGTAAGAGATCTGCTTCCAGGCCGCGGCAAGAATGACCAGCAGCATGGCGTCGCTCCCCGAGTTGCGGTGGTTCCACTGGTAACCGACCATTTCCAGCATATAGGGCACGATGCCGATGGAAGGGTTGAAGATAAACCACCACAAAACACCGGCAATCGCAGGCGCAATGGCGTAGGGCCAAACGAGGAGCGTGGTGTAGGTGCTGCGTGAACGAATCATCCGGTTCACAGTACTAGCCAGCAGTAGCGCCACCGACATTGATACCAGCGTGGTGCCAACAGCGAATATGGCGGTCACCGACATCGAATTGAGGTAGCTACCGTCGCGAAACAGACGGGCAAAGTTTTCCAGGCCCACAAACGTAGAGCGCAGCCCAAAAGCGTCTTCACGCAGTAGCGATTGGTACAGCGCTTGGCCCGCAGGCCAGATAAAAAAGATCAGAGTAACTATTACCTGGGGCGCCAGCAGCGCGAAAGGCAGCCATCGCCCTGGAAACGTCATGCGTTTAGTTTGCATGGGCAGCTCGCATGTAAACGAAAGCGCCGCCTACCCTAAGGGCAGGCGGCGAAGTAAGTGCTTATTTACTGGTTGGCGGATTCAAAGTCACGCAGCAGCGCATTACCGCGCTCTACCGCGTCGTCTGCGGCTTCCTGACCTGATTTACCACCGGTCATCACGGCTTCCATCTCTTCGGAGATGATGTCGCGAATCTGTACGAAGTTGCCAAAACGAAGGCCTTTCGAGTTCTCGGTCGGCTCGTTGAGCGTCATCTGCTGCAGAGAAATATCCGCACCGGGGTTCTCTTCGTAGTAACCCTGCTCTTCACTCAAATCCCAAGCGGCTTGGGTGATGGGTAAGTAGCCGGTCTGCTGATGCCACTCTGCCTGTACTTCAGGCTGAGAGAGGTACTCAAAGAAAGCGGCAACAGCTGCATACTCTTCATCGCTGTGGCCTTGAAGTGCCCAGAGCGTTGCGCCACCGATAATCGAGTTCTGCGGTGCACCTTCTACGTCGTCGTAGTAGGGCTGCATGCCAAAGCCGACTTCAAATTCTGAGTTAGCGGCGACATCAGCGCGAGAGGCGGAGGAGCCAAAGAAGATCGCACAGTCTTGGGAGTAGAACATCGGCTCGGAATCCGGGCCGGTGCCGGGGCCAGCCCAGCGGTAAATGTTCTCATCCTGCCAGTCGTGTAGGTTATCCCAATGGCGGGCGACCAGCTCATTGTTGAAATTTAGCTCGGTCTCCATACCGCCAAAACCGTTTTCCAATGTGCCGAGCGGCGAGTTATGCATGGCGGAGAAGTTTTCCAGCATTACCCAGCTAGGCCAAGAAGAAGTGAAACCGCAGCTAGCCGCCCCGGATTCGACGATTTGACGAGAGGCATCGGCCAGCGCTTCCCACGTTTCGGGCGGCTGCTCAGGGTCAAGGCCCGCTTCCTCAAATACGTCGCGGTTGTAGTACATAATCGGCGTAGAAGAGTTGAACGGGAAAGAGAGCATGTTGCCATTGGTATCGGTGTAATAACCGACCACGGCGGGCAGGAAGGCCTCATTATCGAAAGCGCGACCGTGCTCTTCCATCAGTTCATATACTGGGTAGATGGCGCCTTTGGCGTTCATCATGGTGCCGGTGCCGACTTCAAACACCTGCAGGATATGTGGCTGTTCGTTGGCACGGAAAGCGGCAATGGCACCGGTCATGGTTTCGGCATAGGTGCCGCGGTAGCTGGGCGTGACCTGATATTCGTCTTGTGACTGGTTAAAATCCTCGGTGATGCCCTCAAGAATTTCGCCGAGCTGACCGCCCATGGCGTGCCACCAGCTAACTTCCGTTGCGGCCTGGGCGGATAAGCTTAGGCTGGCAGTCGCCACCCCAACGGCAAGCGCGTGCAGTGATAAACGAGACATAACAGCTCCTTGTGGGCCTGAAATTAATCAGGTGTGCAGTGTGTTATTAAGTTTTGTTGGATGCACTGAACAGTAGAAAGTGTAGGTGACGTTTTGATGAAGGCAAGGTGAATACAAGATGACAGCTGGCGCGACGGGCGGAGTAGGCGAAGTATCTGAGGGGTGTTAGGGTTAGCGGTAAGCTACTTTTAAAAAGCTGTTGCTGAAAAGCTATTTTGGAAAGAGAACATAATGCCTCACGCTATCGCTCTACTCGAAAAACTGGTTGCCTTTGACACCACCTCCAGCGAATCCAATTTGGCGCTGATTGAGTATGTTGAAGGCTATTTGGCCGAGGTTGGCGTTAGCGCCGAGCGGGTGATGAGCCCCTGCGGCACCAAGGCCAATTTGATCGCAAGGGTCGGCCCAGACGCGCCTGGAGGGGTAATGCTTTCCGGGCATACCGATGTGGTGCCGGTGGCAGGGCAGCCTTGGTCGAGCGATCCCTTTACCCTGCGCGACGGTGATGATGGGCGGCTCTACGGTCGGGGTACCTGCGATATGAAAGGTTTTATCGCCTGCGTCTTGTCGATGGTGCCTAATTGGGCGAAAGCCCCTCTGCAACAGCCCATTTATCTCGGCTTCTCTTACGATGAGGAGATCGGTTGCGTGGGCGCCCCCAGCCTGATTAAACGCTTTTACGAGCACTACTCCACCACCGCTCATGTGATTGTTGGCGAGCCCACCAGCATGCAACCTGTGGTCGCGCAGAAAGGCGCTACCAACCTGCGCACTTCGGTGACTGGCCAGGAAGCTCATAGCAGCCAAGTGAATCAAGGCACCTCAGCCATTCACGTGGCGGCAAGACTCGTCACCTTTATTGAAGACACCATGGCGGCGTTGGTCGAAGAGGGGCGAGTTGATGAAGCCTTTAACGTGCCTCACACCAGCCTGCATGTGGGCAAAATAAAAGGCGGAACGGCCATCAATATTATGGCGCGGGAGTGTCAGTTCGAGTGGGAAATCCGTCACCTGCCGACCGATACCTTCGATGAGATATACGCGCGCTTTGAGGCGTTTTGTGAACAGCTAACCGGTGAGCTTAAGGCCAAAGGCAAGCACGTTGATATCACCACCGAACCCCTTAACGTCACAGTTCCGGGGCTAGCGGATCGCGATAACGACCATGTGCTTCGCTTGGCTAAAGACCACTTGCCTACCGCTTGCTGCAACCATGCGGTGGCTTACGCTACAGAAGCGGGGCAGTTTCAGGGCCAGGGTTTACAAACCATTATTCTCGGTCCTGGCAGCATTGCCCAAGCGCACCAGCCCGATGAGTATATTGATATCGAGCAGCTTGAAGCGTGCGAGGGTTTTCTAACGAAAATGGGTAAAGCGTTAGAGAAGCCCACCTAATTAGCTAATAACTGACCAAAAAAATCCCACCCGGTTAATGGGGTGGGATTTTTTGTAGTGCTTTCATACCATGTCGTTTTTTCAGTGCTGAGGATGTTGTTCAAACAGCTCAGCTTTTGCATGGCGCATCACATCTTCGCACGCCTGCTGTTGGGCTAACTGCGTCAACAGGCGCTGAGTTACTTCGAAGCCCTTGCCTAAGCAAGTGTCCACTTCCTGTGGGCTAACGGCTGGCGTCACGCGATAATCGATTTTTACCGTGCGCCCGCCGCCTTCCAGCCGATCCGCAACTCCCCTGAGCCGCCACGCGATTTTCTCTTTCCAAGTTGCTGATTCTTCCGCGCCTTCGTTTACGCTAAACGTGCACTGCCATTCCGGTTTAAAGACCTTCATAGGAGAACCTCCAAAAATTTTGGAAAGAATGATCAATCGTGATTCGTACTCCGTCGTCTGAATGTATTGCCCCACTACTATATACCTAACGTGGCATGAAAATCGAAACAATAGTGATACACGTCGGGCGACGCGCATAGGATGTATCGGTTAGGCTATAGAAGATGACGTTAAAGAGCCTAAGCTATGACCCGCACGACTGATGTAAGTTGCCCCTGTGGTAGCGATTTAATGCTGACTATCTGCTGTGGCCGGTACCATCAAGGCGAGATAGCGCCTACCCCTGAAGCGCTAATGCGCTCTCGCTATTCGGCCTTTGCATTAGGCTTAAGCGACTATCTGTTGGCCACGTGGCACCCCACCACACGGCCCGCAGAGCTTGCGCCTGATCCTGAAACCAAGTGGAAGAGACTGGTGGTTGTGAGCGCCGAGCCAGCGCTTGCGCAGAGTGGTCAGGTGCATTTTCGGGCATTTTTTTATGAACGAGGGCATGGGCGAAAACGCTGGCATGTATTGGAAGAGGTGTCCCGCTTCGTGCACGAGCAGCAGCGTTGGTGGTATGTGGATGGCTCCCCCACGCTTACCCGACTAAAACCCGGCCGCAATGACTCATGCTTATGTGGCAGTGGGCGTAAATTAAAGTTATGTTGTGGTGAGTAGGCGCGAATCACTAATAAAAATGAGCCCAAAAAAGGGGTTAGCGTTAAGTCATCTCAGAGGAAAGGGTGGCTTGAACAAACGCTTAAAAAGGGCGCTTATAGCGTGGATGGGAACATGGCTATGCATCTGGAGCGTTACCACGCTGGCAGATAATCCCTTTCCCGACACCGACATTACGCTAGTCATACCCTTTGGCCCTGGGGGTGCCACCGATGTACTGTTTCGTGACATATCTGTGGAAGCACAAACCTATCTAGATACCGCGATCAATATCGTTAATATTGCGGGCAGTGGTGCGACGCGTGGATCACAAACTGTCAAAGATGCAGAGGCCGATGGTCATACACTGCTAGGCAGTCACCAAACCATCGACCTTGCATACTTTGCGGAGCTGTCTGCTTATTCTCATCATGCCTTTGCGCCTGTTGCACTACTCACGCGAACAGTGAACATACCCGCTACCTATCCCGGCCACGCTGCTCAACGTGCCAGTGATATTCCTGCGTTAGTCGCGGAGCAGGCTGAACCGTTAACGTTTGGCGTAGTCCCCACCTCCACTGACCATTTTTTTTGGCTGCATTTTTTCCAGCAAACGGGTATTGATGCCCAAGAAATAGTGTTCATTCAGTACCCTGATACTGGATCACAAGTGACCGCATTACTGGCTGGTGAGATCGATTTTGCGATGCTTAACCTGCCCTCAGCGAGTGAGTTGTTCGCTACCAATGCACTCACGCCGTTGGGCGTGGCAAGCAACACTAGGTTAACCGCGTTGCCAGCAGTACCCACTCTACTAGAGCAGGATATCGAGCTGGTGAATACCACTGACAGGGGTGTTTTTGCACCGTTGAACACTCCCCCCGAAAGATTAGCGATACTGGCCAATGCCTTTGAGCAAGCGCTGGCTCAGCCAAAGCTGGCGCGCACTATTGAACATAGTCATGGCTCTCTAATCGACTATCGTCCGCTTAACGACTATGCCAATTATCTTAACCATCAGTACACGCTGTTAAAGTCGCTGTCGGAAAGCGTCGCGTTTGAACGTTAGCCATCAGTGTCGTGCTAAGTAGGAGTTCCGTAGCACATGCCGATTAATACCCGTGATCTGGCGTTGGAAACGCTGCTTTTAATGGTCGCTGCCGCGCTACTCTTCATGGGCTTGGCAGGGCTAATGTTTGGTATTGGCGCGCAGTACTCGTTGTTCGCGGTAACCCTGGTGCCTGACGCTGCCGTGGCAACCTTGCTATTAGGTATAGGGCTGTTGGCAGCGTTGCAACATTGGGGATGGCTACGCCGTCTCAGCGCATGTTTATTGATGGCAATGCTGGTGTATACCCTGGCGCACAATCAATGGGCGGGGGGGCAGGAAGGCTCATGGTTAACAGGACAGCCGCGTATTACGTCGATAGCCGCTGTGATGCTACTCGCGGTGGCGCTCTGTTTATTTATTGGGTTCGCTACCTTTCGCCGCCGCTGTTTATGGCTGGCGACGGGCCTTATTTTATGGCTCTTTTCAGGCTTAGTCATTGCACGTTTATGGGGTGGCATCGAAGCAGAGAGTCCGCTTTTTTCATCTTCACCCGTGGCAGTGGTGGTTTTTGCCGTGCTGCTGGGAAGTGCGCTGATTGCCATTGGTGGGCGTAAACAGCCAGCACCTCTTAATCCAGGTCGTTGGGCTATCGTTGCTGCGTTGTCCGGCGTCGCCATCAGTAGCGTTGCGTGGCTACTACTCAGCATGCAGCAGCATGCGGCCACGCATCAACAGGCTATGTATCTACTGGATAATGTACAGCTCAATGCTGAGCAGGCAACGCGTGCCCGTTTACATCAGATGCAGCGTATGGCCGAGCGATTGAACGCAGCAGAAGGCGATGTTGATGCGGCTTGGTTGGTGCCTGATGCGCAGAATTATCTGCGCGATATGCCCAGCTTAAAAGCCATCATGCTACTCAATGAAGAGCGGCAGCTCTTGTGGTCAACCACCCGCACTTTGGATGAGGAAACGTGGTTTCAACAGCAAATCACCAAGCCGCGAGTAAATAACTGGTTGAACGCTCCACTCAGCCAGCCGCGCTTGATGATTCCTGATGCGAGCCAACCTCAGCGGGTATTGATGACTATTTCTAATCAGAGCAGCGGGCAGCAGTTGCTCTCGACGTTTGATATAGCAGAGTTGCTTAACAATGAGCTGCGAATGGCGCTAGGGCCTTTTCAGGTCAGTGTTAATCGTGCAACGAAGCCGCTGCTCGTACTACACCCGTCAGGGTTTAGTGCTGATCCCGTTTTAACGCCGGATATGGCGTTGGCATCGCGGCATGCCGGCTTGCCAGGCGGGATTAACCTCACCTTATACGCCTACCCGGGCGCTCATTATAATTGGTATATGATGAGCTTTATGCCAGTCACCGTTGCCATGGGAGGGCTGCTACTCAGCTGGCTATTGGCATTTAGTTTAGGGTTGGTGGGCGTAGGCATCGCACGCGCTAGAGAGTTAACAGCGGCGCAGCTTTCACTGGCGGAGAGCGAACAACGCTACCGCTCGCTTTTTACCTATCATCCTGATGCGGTGTTTTCACTGGATAGCGAAGGCCGCTTTGTTACCGCTAACGCGAGTTGCGTTAACATCACCGGTTATACGCAGAGCGAAATTCTAGATCAGCATTTCACCCATTTTATTAATGCTGACGACAAAGAGCGTGTCGATCAGCATTTTGCAATTGCCATCCAGGAAAAGATTACTCGTTTTGATCTCTCTATCCTTGATCGTAACGGGGAGTCCCATCTTTTAGATGTGATTGCCCTGCCGATTAGCATCAATAACAACGTTGTCGGCATCTACGGCATTGCTCAAGACGTGACTATCAGCCGTGCTCAGCAAACACAATTACGCACCTTGGAGCGCAGTGTTGAAGCCAGTGTTAACGGGGTGCTGATCGCTGATGCCAATCTGCCTAATATGCCCATCCTGTATGCGAACAAAGCGTTTACCACCATGACGGGCTATACGCAGGAAGATGTTATCGGTCAAAACTGCCGGTTTCTGCAGGGCAGTGGAAGCGATCCTGCCATTGTGGCGAAAATTCGTCTTCACTTGGCTGAACAGCGTGATGTGCACGTGACCCTGTGCAACTATCGCAAAGATGGTACGCCGTTTTGGAACGATTTATATATTTCTCCAGTGCGAGATCAAGAGGGGCGCGTTACCCATTTTGTGGGCGTTCAGCACGATATCTCTAAACATAAAGCGTATGAAGCGCGGCTGGCTTATCACGCAAGCCATGATGACTTAACGCGGTTACCCAATCGTGCCCTGTTTGAAGAAAAGCTGCTGGCGCAATTTACTCTATTACAGCAAGGCGAACAGCGGTTAGCGGTGCTGTTTGTGGACTTAGATGATTTCAAACCGATAAACGATAATCTCGGCCATGCCGTAGGGGATCGAGTACTAATAGAGGTCGCTAGACGCCTGCAAGCTAGCGTGGAGTCAAACGATACAGTGGCGCGGTTAGGTGGTGATGAGTTTGTGATGCTACTTACCAATATCACAGAAGAAGCGCAGATCGTAGAACGTGTAGAGTGCATGCTAACGACATTGGCGCGACCCTATTGCCTAGACGGACAAGAGCTTTACCTCACTGCCAGTATTGGCATTGCGCTCAGTCAAGACACTACCCTACAGCCGCAAATGCTGATTCAGCAGGCCGATATGGCGATGTACAAAGCCAAGCAGCAGGGTCGTAACGCCTATGAGTGGTTTACTGAGGCTTTTACCGACTCAGTCAGCGAGCGGATGGTGTTACGCAATGAGTTGCAAGAAGCCATCGAGCGGGAGGCCTTCCAGCTACATTATCAGCCATTGATCGACCAGCGTGGTCAGTTGGCGGGCGTTGAGGCTTTGCTACGCTGGCAACACCCGAGTAAAGGTTGGATTTCACCATCACGTTTTATACCGCTCGCTGAAGCCACCGGCCAGATCATACCGATTAGTGAATGGGTGCTTAAACGTGCTTGCTTAGATATGCAGGCGTTAACCCTAGGCGGGTTGGGCCCCGTTCAAGTAGCTGTTAACCTATCACCCCTTCAATTTAACCGTGCTAGTTTTCTGACCACGCTGCGTCAAACGTTGTTAGACACTGGGTTACCGCCGGAACAGTTATCTTTAGAACTGACCGAAGGAATCCTGATGGATAATACCGAAGCGGCGATTGATACCCTTCAAGCGCTGCGGAGTATGCAGATAAGCGTATCGATCGATGATTTCGGCACCGGATTTTCAAGCTTAAGCTATTTAAAACTCCTGCCGATCAGCACAGTAAAAATAGATCGTAGCTTTATCCGCGAGCTTACCCATAGCGGCGATGATGCCGCCATCGTGCAGGGCATTATTTCCATGGCTCACCACCTTGGGCTAAGGGTGGTAGCGGAAGGCGTCGAGACTGAAGAGCAGCATCTACGCCTAATGTCCTACCAATGCGATATATTTCAAGGTTTTGGGCTAGCGAAGCCAATGCCAATTGAGGCCTTGAAAAACTTTATTGCCTCGCTATCGACCGATTCAATTCCCTATTACGAGACAAACGAGTGACTAGCTTGCCAAGCGAAAGCCAGCTTGCTGAAAATCAGTGGTATGTTTATCTGCTGGAGTGCCGACGCGGTACCTACGCGGGCATTACCAATAACCTAGCGAAGCGCTATCAAGCGCACTGCACAGGCAAAGGGGCACGTTATACCCGTGCGAATCCGCCCGTTGCGCTGCTGGGCGCCGAGCCGTTTGAAGACCGCGCCGCTGCCAGCCGAGCTGAGTATCAGTTAAAGCAGCAAACGCCGAGTCAAAAACGCCGCTGGGCCAAACAGTGGCCTGTTCAGTTAGATGTCCATTAAGGAGCCGGAATGCTGACGTTTTATTCAGAGGGCAGCCGCTTACGCCAAGCGCGTACAGAGCTACATGACGGCGCGTTGGTCACCCCGTTTGAGTGCCCGGAACGCCTGGATTTAGTGCTAAAGCATCTCCGTCAATCTGGGCTTGGCGATATTCGAGCGCCCGCTGCCTATGGGCTGGCGCCGGTGCTGGCGGTGCACGATGAGGCGTATGTGACGTTTCTAGCCAACTGCTGGAAAGAGTGGCAAGCGGCTGGGCATGAGGGGGAGGCGATTCCCAATATTTGGCCCGCCCGAACCATGCGCGGTGACCGCATTCCGCAATCCGTTAGCGGTCAGCTAGGCTATTACGCACTGGCGGCAGAAACGTCCATTTCAGAAGGCACCTTTGAAGCCGCGATGGCGAGTAAAGACGTGGCGTTAGGTGCGGTAGAGCATACGCTACAAACCGGCGAACCCAGTTTTGGCCTGTGTCGTCCGCCAGGCCACCATGCTGCGTTTGATCAGTTCGGCGGGTACTGCTTTTTTAATAACGCCGCTATTGCCGCCCAGCGGGCGCTGGATGCAGGCAAGCGCCGGGTCGCCATTCTTGACGTCGATTTTCACCACGGCAATGGTACCCAGCAGATTTTCTACAAGCGTGACGATGTTCTATTTATCTCATTACACGGAGACCCTGAGGTAACCTTTCCGTATTACTTGGGCTACGCTGATGAAAGCGGCGAAGGTAAGGGCGAGGGCTTTAATATTAATTACCCGTTGCCGCCCGGTACCAGCGTGACCACATGGATGGCCACACTGGAGCAGGCGTTGGCGCAGGTGAAAGCCGCTGAGTGCGAGTGTTTAATCGTATCGCTAGGGGTCGATATCTTTGAGGGCGACCCGATAAGTGCCTTCACTTTTACCAGCGCGGACTTCACTCTGTTAGGTGAACGTTTGGCGCAAGCGGGTTTGCCCTGTGTGTTTCTGATGGAAGGAGGCTATGCGGTAGATGAAATCGGTGTCAATGTAGTCAACGTGTTACAAGGTTTTAAACAGGCGCTATAAAACGGCCTGGAACTACATTTAAATAAGGGTAAAGGTTAACCGTGACAGCGGCCCCTAAATCGGGCAGGCTATTGCCCTTTCAACGGGCAGGGAGCTCAAGCGTGGCAGTGTATGGTGGAATTCAGGCACATGAATTGGAGCGTTGGCTTAATGCGTTAACCAACGCCGCCTATGACCGACGCTGCCCGCTGGTAAAAGTACACGGGGGCAATGCCCGTGCGCGTACCGCGCGTCAAGATCTGCTCCATCTGGCGAACGACTACCGCTGCGGTGATTCTAGCCGCGAGGAGAGCGCCGCCGAACTTGGCCGCTGGTGCCAAACCTACCTTTCAGAAGCGGAATGGTACGTGTTAGTCGGTACCCGCCAAGCGCCTGTGCCAACCCAAGGCACAGAAGCATTAAGCGAAGAAGAGCGAAGCCTTACCGTGCTCAAGCAGCACCGGGTGGGGTAAAAGCGCTTTCATAGCCAAGCCCGTTAATCCCCATGACGGCAAAACGATAGCACTGATACAATGGATAAATGAACAGTGCTTTCGATACGCCTACCGCCTCGCTCGATGATCCCTACTATTACCTGACGAACTTTCGCTTCGTTTTGGCCTGGGTGGGCGAGCGCCATGCTGATCTGCTGGCTGCAGACGAGCTTACTTTTCTTGAGCAGTTCGAGCGTTTACCCCAGGCCTCGCAAGCGCTGCTGGTGCGCATGGTCATGCGTAAAGGCGAGCTGTTTAGGCTCAGCAAATTAAGCTATGCCGAGGTGGGCGACAGCGCTGAGGCGATAGCGCCACTGGTCGCGCTGGGCTGGGTCGATAGCGATCCGGCGCTTAGCGTCGATGAGCTGTTTAACCAGCTGCGCCTTGCAGAACTTCGCCACCTGCTGGCCGATGAGATACATGCCGCTGGGCTTAGCGTGTCTAGCGCTAAAGCGGTGCTCTACGACACCTTAACGAGCCAACTGACACACACCGCACCCTTACAAGCATGGTGGCCTGATGCCAGCGATCAAATCGTGCGTCTCAAGGTAATGGAGACCTGCGACCGGCTGCGGCTGATGTTTTTTGGCAACCTGCGACAGGACTGGGCGGAGTTCGTATTGACCGAGCTGGGGCTGCAACGCTTTGAGACGGTGTCTTTTACGCCGCACTCGCGCGCCTTCCAATCGCGTCAGGAAGTGGATACCTACTTAGCGCTCCATCAACTGCGTCAACGTCTTGATGCAGGAGAATTGCCTCCTGATCTACATATTGAGGTGCCGCCGCGCGTGGATAACCGTTGGCTCGCTACGCGGCGTGCACGGTTGCTGCTGCAGTTGGGCCGAGAGGCAGAGCGTAGCGGAGATACAGCGCTGGCGCTGACGCTTTATCGCGACTCTAACAGCAGTGAAGCGCGGATACGCCAGCTTCGGGTGTTGGAAAGGCAGGGCGAGCATCGGGCTGCCTTTGAATTGGCGAGCAAGGCACTTAATAGCAGCCCCAATGAGACAGAGCACCAAGCGCTGGCGCGGCTGCTGCCACGCTTGCAGCGGCGGCTTAAACTGCCTGCTTCGCCGAGTGACCCGGAGCCCGTCCATGAGCGTTGGGACTTGCAATTGCCGGGGCCGCAAAGCGTTGAGCGCGCCGTGGCTCAAACCCTTAGCGAGCCCCAGGCACCCGTCTGCTATGTGGAGAACAGCCTGATCACGGGGCTGTTTGGTTTGCTCTGTTGGCCGGCTATTTTTGCTCCACTGCCGGGCGCTTTCTTCCACCCTTTTCATAATGGCCCAGCGGATTTGTATCGCGACGATTTTGTGGCGCGTCGGCGTGACCTTTTCGATGCGTGCCTAGCGCGCTTGGAAGACGGCAGCTACCGCGAAGTCATTCAGACGACTTGGCGCGAGAAAGCGGGCCTTTCATCGCCGTTTGTTCACTGGGCAATCGTTGATGAAGCGCTCATTGAGCTCGCACTGGCATGTATCCCACCTGAGCACCTTCGACACTGTTTTGAGCGGCTGCTGGGCGACTTGAAAGCCAACCGGGCAGGGCTGCCGGATTTGATTCAGTTTATGCCTGACGCGTCGGCTGGCGAACCGCGCTACCGGATGATCGAAGTCAAAGGCCCCGGTGATCGGTTGCAGGATAACCAGCGCCGCTGGCTGACATTTTTTCACCGTCATGAGATGCCCGTCGCAGTGTGTTACGTGCGCTGGATCGCCAGCGACGAGCTTGAGGTATGAGTGCGACCTATCGCGTGGCGGTGCGGGCACTGTGTGATTTCACTGCCCGTGAAGGGGATCTCGATCACCGTTTTACCCCAGCGCCCAGCGCGCGGGAAGGCATTGAAGGGCATACCCTTGTCACTAGCCGACGCGGGGCAGACTATATTGCCGAACTGCCGCTGTCGGGTACCTTTGAGGGATTGGTCGTCACGGGCCGAGCGGATGGTTTTGACCCCGTGGCCAATCGCCTGGAAGAGATCAAAACCCATCGCGGCAGCTTGGAGCGCATGGCGGATAATCAGCGCGCCCTCCACTGGGCGCAGGTAAAAGTCTACGGCGCGCTGCTATGTGCAGAGCGAAGCCTTGAGCAGATCAACTTGACGCTGGTTTACCTGGATATTGCCAGCGGCAAAGAGACGCTATTGAATCAAGAGGCCAGCGCCGCCGAGCTGCAGGCGTTCTTTGCCTCCCAGTGCCGCCGCTTTCTTAGCTGGGCGAAACAGGAGGCAGACCATCGCCAGCGCCGGAATGCTGGCCTACAAACCCTGCGCTTTCCCCACGCTGCATTCCGCCCCGGCCAGCGTGAACTTGCCGAAGACGTTTATAAAGCCGCCAGTACCGGGCGCTGCCTACTCGCCCAGGCGCCCACCGGCATTGGTAAAACGCTGGGCACGCTGTTCCCCATGCTTTTGGCAATGCCGCGGCAGCAGCTGGATCGTATCGCCTTTCTGACCATGAAAACCCCCGGCCGCCGTTTGGCGTTGGATGCCCTCGCCACGCTGCGCGCCAGCCAGAGCGATGAAGCCCAGCCCTTGCGTGTGCTTGAGCTGGTGGCGCGGGGAAAAGCCTGTGAATACCCCGATCGCGCCTGCAATGGCGAGTCTTGCCCGTTAGCTTCCGGTTTTTACGATCGTTTACCTGTTGCCCGTCAAGCGGCGGTGGAAGAGGGGTGGCTGGATCGCGAAGCGCTGCGCGAGGTGGCGTTGGCCCATGATGTTTGCCCCTATTATCTCAGCCAGGAACTAGCGCGCTGGGCGGATATGATCGTCGGTGACGTTAACCACTGGTTCGATAGCCACGCCCTGCTGCACGGTTTGGCCCAGGCCAACGATTGGCGAACGGGCGTGCTGGTCGACGAAGCGCATAATCTGGTGGAGCGCACCCGCGGCATGTACAGCGCTGAGCTCGATCAACAACGCTTCAATCGCATACGCCGGTCATCTCCCAAAGCGCTGGCGGGGCCTTTGGGGCGCTTAGCCCGCCAGTGGCAAAATGTGGTTAAAGACGCGGAGCTGGAAAATGAGGGTGGTCAGGGTAAACCAGCCTACCGACTGCTAACGGCACTGCCTGATAAGCTGGTGGCCGCCGCTCAGCAAGTAGGGTCTGCCATCACTGATTATCTTGGCGAGCACCCCGAGCAAACCAGTTTTGAACTTCAAGAACTGCTGTTTGAGGCGCTGGCGTTTTGCCGCTTGGCAGAGCGCTTTGGTGAGCACTCGCTGTGTGATATTACTCGCCATGGCCGCGGGCGGGCCGTGCTCGGGTTACGCAATCTGATACCCGCCGATTTTCTGGCCGCAAGGTTTAACACTGCGCACTCCGTGGTGCTGTTTTCAGCCACGTTAAATCCTGCTCACTACTACCGGGATCTATTGGGTTTGCCGGAGAATACGCCCTGGCGCGAGGTCGTTTCTCCTTTCTCAGCGCGCCAGCTTGAAGTGCGTATTCGCAGCGATATTTCGACCCGCTTTCGTGATCGAGAGGCGTCGATTGAGCCGATGGTGGCGACCATGGCGCAGCAGTATCAGCGCAAGCCAGGCCACTACTTGGCGTTCTTCAGCAGCTTTGCCTACCTGGAAGCCGCGCTGAACCACTTTCGCGAGGCGCACCCAGGCGTGCCTGTTTTCAGCCAAACCCGTGGCATGCCCGAGGCTGCGCGTGAAGCGTTTCTAGCGCGCTTTACGCCCGGCGGAAAAGGCATCGGCTTTGCGGTGTTGGGTGGCGCCTTTGCGGAAGGTATCGACCTGCCCGGTGATCGGCTGATTGGCGCTTTTATTGCCACGCTGGGGCTGCCGCCGTTTAACGATTTTAACGAAGCGCTTAAAGCACGGCTAAACGCGCGCTTTGGTAAAGGTGACGATTACACTTATCGCATTCCCGGCATGATCAAGGTGGTGCAGGCCGCAGGGCGAGTGATTCGCAGTCCTGAAGATGAGGGCGTTGTGGTATTAATGGATGACCGTTTTGCCCAGGCCAGCGTGCGTGCGCTATTGCCAAGCTGGTGGTCGCTGGGCAACCCCAACCCCTAATTTAGGACCCTAACGCGAGCCATGACGGATCTACTCTGGTACCAGTATGCGCTGATCGGGCTAATTTTTGCCTGGAGCGGTTTTGTGCGAACTAGCCTGGGCTTTGGCGGTGCCGTGCTGGCGCTACCTTTCCTGCTTTTGGTGGTCAACGAGCCCCTGGTGTTCTTGCCGATTATTGCCATTCACCTGCTGATTTTCTCCAGTTGGATTGCCTGGAGCGGCCATCGCCAATTGCAGAAAGCGGGTGTTGGCAACACGTCGCCAGAGAGTAATATCGATTGGGGCTATCTAACTAAAGCCCTGAAAATCATGATCATCCCCAAGCTGATCGGGGTGGTGGGGCTGTTAACGCTTCCCGCACAGGTCATGACCAGCATCATTTTCGGCATTGTGATCATCTATGCCATTGGCTATGTGCTGAACAAGCCGTTCAAGAGCAAGAACAAATACGTTGACTACGTGCTGCTGGCACTCGGGGGCTATGTCAGCGGTACGTCGCTGATTGGCGCGCCGTTGATTGTGGCGGTGTTCGCCACCCACGTGGCCAAAGCGCAACTGCGGGATACCATGTTTGTGCTGTGGTTTATCCTAGTGATGATCAAGATGGTCTCGTTCTTGATCGCGGGGGTGGATCTACAGTTAATCCACCAACTGTGGCTGCTGCCCTGTGCCTTTATTGGCCATTTGGTGGGCGAGAAAGCCCACCGCTTTATGCTCAAAGCGGACACCGGGCTGTTCTTCCGTGTGCTGGGCGCGGTGCTGATTTTGGTCAGTGTCGTGGGATTGATTCACCCGCCTGCATGATTTGTAGCGTAAGCACCTAAAAAGTGGCATTAAAGAGCAGAGTTTGCCGGTTCTTGCCCGTTCGAACGTATCGATTCAATGCGCGCATTGATTCCATTAATCAGTGTTTCTCTGGATAAGCGTGATTTAAGCAAAACAGCTTCGACTTGCCCATGTTGTTGCTGTGTCATATCGACCCCGGAAAGGATGACCAGTTTTGCGTCAGGCTGGCAAGCGCGAATGTCAGGGACCAAATCCCATCCCGATCCATCCGGCAGGCCGATATCAAGGAGCACGACGTCAAATGCCCCCTGTTTCAACCTCGTGCGCGCCTCTTGCAAAGTGCGGGCGGCTTCAAAAGTAAAATGGTCACCGGCCATGGCGCAAACCACTTGATGCAAGTCGCGGTCATCTTCGATGTGGAGTATGCGGGGGCCGGACTCCCGCGTGGTGGACAGCTGTTGCCGGACGATATCCATGAGTTGTTGCTGGTCTATCGGTTTAGCCAGCCAGTCAATGTTGGTGGTATCACCGAAGATGTCTAAACGACCCCGTTCCATTTTACCCGAGACCACGACTATTGGTATGTCGGCGGTGCCTGGCTGTTGACGCAGCAGGTGGATAAGATCCAGCCCACTGCAGTCCGGTAGCATCAAGTCCAGACTGATGAGGTCGTAATGCCTCTGCTGCAGTCGGTTCAGCGCATCAGCGCCCGTAAACACGGTATCGACTTGATACCCGGCATCCGTGAGCATGATGCCCAGCAGCTTGACAACGTCCTGGTCATCCTCAACCACTAAAATGCGCGGAGACGTGTGATGTCCCGTCTCGTCCTCCAGTTGCCCGGAGATTTCCTCAGCCGCTTGCACTAACGGTAGTTCAAAGAAAAAGCGTGAGCCGTTGCCTTCGGAGGACTCAAAATCAATCCGCCCCCCCATGTGCTCCACCAGTTCGCGCGTGATGGCTAAGCCAAGGCCCGTACCCTCTTTGGCACGGGAATCCGATGCATCCGCTTGGGCAAAACGCTGGAATATTTGCTTACGAAACGCATTGGCAATGCCGGGCCCGCTGTCGATAACGCTGATACTTACCTTGCTCTTCGTTGTCTCAACCGCGAGGGTCACCTCGCCCCCTTGAGGGGAAAACTTGATCGCATTGGATAACAAGTTGGCCAGTATCTGCATAAAGCGTTGGTTATCAACGTTGATCAGCGCATTTGAAGCCTTACCCGCCAATGACAGCGTAATATCCCGGTTGCTTCCATAGTGCTGGTTCGCCTCCAGTGCCTGCTCGAGCAAGGGCATTACTGCATGAACCTGCATATCGAAATGCAGTTTACCTTCGGCGATTTTTTCGATATCCAGCAAATCGTTAATCAAGTGAGTCAAACGCTTGCTGTTTCTATGGGCGGTAGCCAGTAGTGTCCTAGCTTTTTCAGGCAACTCACCAACATTACCGCCGACCATCAAGCCCAGCGCACCTGAGATGGATGTCAACGGCGTACGCAGTTCATGGTTAACCGTCGATATAAACTCATTTTTAATCTGGTCGGCACGTTTCCGCTCGGTAATGTTTTCAGCAATACCCAGGTAACCGTTAATCTCTCCAGCACTGTCGCGCATGACCGTGACTACCATTGATACGGGGATCTGGTGACCATCTTTGTGAACGTAGGTCCACTCGCGTTTTTCTGATCCACGTTGTTCGGCTTTCTCCACAAACACTCTAAAACCCTTAACGGAATGACCTAGCTCAGTGCTTTGTTGTGCCGACCGAGCATCCACTTCCTCTTTCAGATGCAGTATGGCGGGGGTCTGTTTGCCGACCATCTCTTGGTTGCTATAACCGAGCATATTCTCGGCACCCTTATTAAATGCAGTGATTATCCCGGCGGTATCGGTGGCAATAATGGACACTTCCGACGCGGATTGAAGCACACTGGATAAAAATCGCTCGGCTTTATGAATAGCCATATCCGCCGCTTTTCGCTCATTGGCTAAGCGGTTCATCGCGTGGGCTAATGCAGTTACCTCCGGGCCGCCCTTTTCCTGGAAATCACTATCAAAACGTGCATTATCAGCCATATGTTCAATACGGCGGGTTATTCTTTCTATTGGGCGCGTTAGGCTACGTGCAATCCATGCGCCCGCTAACCCCACAATGATCATGGCAATCAGTGTGATGATCAGGAATTGACGGAAAGAGGCCTGCGCAGGGGCGATGGCCTCACTATAAGGCAGCGCCCGCAGGATGATCCAGCCGGGAGAATCCAGCTTTCGGCTAGCCACTAGGTAGGACTCTTGCCGGTGCTCAACGATGCTGCCCGTAGGGCTGAGCGATAGTGCCGCGTCGACTAAGGCATCAACGCCTTCATCGGGCAGAGGCTCGGGCCTGTCGAAGCGCTCTTGCATTGATACAAACAGGCGATGTTGAGGGTCAATAATCAGAGTGACTGTGCTTGAGTCGCTCTCGATGACGCTCCCCGTGTCGACGAGGGGCGTATTGGCGAGATTCAGTATGCCACCCGCATAGCCGATAATATCGTCATCCTCAGACAAAATCGGTTGCAAGTATGAAAGCAACGGCAGCCCGGTGGTTCGCCCTAAAATCGGCTCAGAAATCACCGGCTGTTTGGTTTGCCGGGCATGTTGGAAGTGAGGGCGATCCGCGTAATTGGTACCCAAACGCCCCGGTGAATATTGATCTTCTGCAATAGCGGTAGCCTCTGCATCAAGCACCAACAAGCCATCCGGGAACAGCTCGCTAGCAACAGAAGACCTCTGCAGCAGCGATTGCAGAGCGTCGTCGTCAAGTAGCTGGCCGTCATCATTGACTAAGCGGGTGGCGAAGGCCTCCAATCCCAGCAATCGTTTTTGATTTGATAATTCCAGCTCAGAGGCTACGCGCTTTATGACAGCTGTTTCTCGCTCCGCTACCAATGCTTCGTAATCGGAGACCATTAACTGGTAAACCGTTGCTAGCATGCCGCCGACCAGGATGCCACTCGTGACTAGCACGAGTAGAACAATTCGCACGCTTAGCGGTGCTTTTATCATTACGCTTCCCTTGGTAATACAATAAAAAAGTCGGCCCCGCCGCCGACAGCGTCGCGATAGCCGACTTCTCCACCCATTTGCTTGCAGATTTCTTGACTAATCGCCAGCCCAAGTCCTGTTCCGGGTAGCTTTCGGGTGTCACTGCCGTCAGCTTGAGAAAAACGCTGAAACAAGTGAGCGCGAAATATCGGATCAATCCCCGGGCCGTGGTCGCAAACGGAAATTTCGATAGTGTCTGCATAAGTCTTAACGCGCACTTCAACGGCTTCGCCTTGGGGAGAGAATTTAATCGCATTGGATAATAAGTTGGTGAGTGCTTGTGCCAAGCGAGGAGCGTCAACATTAATCAGAGCGCTAGGCCAGTCGTCAGGCATTTGGATAGCCACCTGATGCTGCGCGCTATAGCCCCACATGGACTCAATGATCTCGTCGAGTAACGGGGCCACTGGTTGCACTCTCAGGTTCATGGGCATTTTGCCAGCCACCAGTTTTTCCATATCTAATAAATCATTAATCAATGCGAACAAGCGTTGAGCGTTGCGTTCGGCGGTGCTTAGCAGCGCCTGAGCTTTGCTGGGCAGGGGCCCAGCGGCACCCCCGCTCAGTAGCCCTAGTGAGCCTTTAATCGACGTAAGGGGAGTCCGCAATTCGTGGCTGACAGTGGCGATAAACTGATCTTTCATTTTATCCGAGGGTGTTCAAAACTCTGTGTCAGCCAACCAGCCTTATAGGCTGATGTGATGTTCCAAGCGCCCTGGGAAGTGGATGGCCATCTGTGACAGCGTCAAGTTCCAGTTCTGCACGGGGTGCGTCCAGCGCTCAGAGGCCTTGAGTATACCGGCATAGAGCAGCTTGAGTAAGCTGTTCTCATTGGCGAAGCCGCCCTTGGTCTTGGTGAGCTTGCGGAACTGGCGGTGTACGGCTTCCACCGCGTTGGTGGTGTAAATCGCCTTGCGCACGTAATCGGGGTATTTGAAGTAGGCTGAGAGCGTGGGCCACTTGTCCCGCCAGGACTTGATAACCATGGGATATTTATCACCCCACTTGGCTTCCAGGTCATCAAGCGCAAGTTCGGCGGCATTGAGCGTGGCAGCCTTGTAGACGGCTTTCAGGTCGGCCATAAAGGCCTTCTGGTTTTTCGAGGCAATGTACTTCATCGAGTTCCGGATCTGGTGAATGATACAGTGCTGGATCTCGGTGTCGGGGTAAATCGACTCAATGGCTTCGGGGAAGCCCTTCAGTCCATCGATACAGGCAATCAGGATGTCTTTGACGCCCCGGTTGTAGAGGTCCGTGAGTACACTGAGCCAGTGGTGAGCACCTTCCTGGTCCGAGAGGTAGAGGCCGAGCAGTTCTTTCTTGCCCTCGATGTTCAGGCCAAGGAGCGTGTAGATCGCTTTGCTGACGTAGCGACCATTCTCTTTGATTTTGTAGTGAATGGCGTCGAGCCAGACAATGGGGTAAATAGCTTCCAGGTCACGCTCACGCCAGGCTTGCAGCTCCGGTAGCAGTTTGTCGGTGACGGCGTTGATGGTGCCGTTGGAGAGCGAAACACCATACAGCTCGGCGATGTGCGTACGGATGTCCTGATAGCTGTTACCGAGTGCGAACAGGGCAATGATTTTACGTTCCAGTTCGTCAGTAAGGTGGGTCTGGTGCTTCTTGACGATCTGGGGCTCGAAGGAGCCGGTCCGGTCTCTCGGTGCGTCCAGCTCAAAGCTGCCAGTCGGCCCTTTCATGGTCTTGCGACTGGAACCGTTCTTGCGGTTGGCTGTGTCCTCCGAGGCTAGATGGGCCTCCAGCTCACCTTGCATGGCGGCTTCGGTGAGTTGCTTGATCAACGGGGTCAGGATACCGTCTTTGCCGGTGAGGTCTTTGCCCTCACGCAGAGCTTGAAGTGCGGCATCCATATCGAACATAGGTTTGGTCATAAGTCATCTCTTTTCGGTTCAGTCTAAAGAAATGACACAGAATTCTGAACACTACCTTTTATCCAGTTTGCGGCGTTCAGTGATATCTTCAATCAAAGACCAGATCACCTGTCGACCATCCTGTTCCTGGCTGAGCATGCCTTGCAAGCGGACTGGGTAACGGCTGCCATCCTTGCGGATATACTCTTTCTCGAAAGGGCCGTAGCGGCCCGTCGTCTTTAAGCTTAAAAGTGCTTGCTCTTCTTCGGGAAGGTACTCTATCGGGGTGAGGTCCCAGTAGCTCAATGACACAAACTCATCGCGGGTATAACCCGTGGGTAAAATTAAGGCGTCGTTTAAATCGATAAATTGCCCGGTGGTCATATCATTGAGGGCAATACCGATGGGAGAAAACTCGAACAGCCCCCGTAAGCGGGCTTCGCTTTGCGTCATGGCAAGGCGTGCTAGTTCCTGTTCATGAATATCTTGCAGGTAACCATGCCATAAGGTACTGCCATCGATAAGGCGTTCTGGTTTGGCTTGGCCCGTAATCCAGCGATAGTCGTTTTCCTGGCGCGCAACACGAAACGTTGCCGTCCAATCTTCCAGTGTGTTGGCTGAGTGCTCGATAGACGCACTGATGGCGTCAAGATCATCGGGATGAATCCGCTCAAAAGCCGGGGTAGCATCCTCTGCGGCCTGCGCGGGGGTGATGCCATACAGTTGTTGAATTTGCGGTGAGCTGAACGGAAACGTCATTTGACCTTCAGGAAAACGGCGAAACTGATAGACCGTACCTGGCAGTTGGGCCACGAGCTTTGTCAGCCGTTCACGGCTGGCTCTTAATTCAGATTCAAGGCTTAAGTATGTTTGTTGACTGATTTCGTCGACTTGTATCAGTTCTTCCGCCGTCGCTGCTAGATCGACCAGCATATCGGTCTGTTCAGTTGAAAAGTGTCTCGGTCGCGTATCAATCAGGCACAGTGTGCCAATACGATAGCCGTCGACGGTATGCAACGGCGCACCCGCGTAAAAGCGTATCTTAGGCGCCTCGGTGACAAGGGGGTTGGCGGCAAAGCGTGGGTCTTCAAGCGCATTTTCGACGATCAATGGCGAGCTGCAAAGAATGGCGTGGCCGCAAAAGGAAAGGTTGCGTGGCGTTTCCTCAGCATCGAGTCCTTGTCGCGACTTGAACCACTGCCGTTCGTGGTCAATTAATGAGACGAGGGCAATAGGCACTGAGAAAAGCTGACGGGCAAGGCGCGTTAAGCGATCAAAGCGCGCCTCCGAATCCCTATTCAGTAATCCGGTTGCATCAAGGGCACGCTGACGCTCATTTTCGTTATCCGGGGTCGGTGGCGTTATCATTGTTCTACCTCAGCGGTCACATCGCTTTTGATGCTAATCTTTCGCCAAATAGACACGGTTGCGACCACTTTTCTTGGCTTTGTAAAGCGCTTGATCAGCTCGGTTAAGCAGAGACTCGGCGGTGTCATCAGGAAAATGCTGATTGTCTACCACACCCGCCGACAAGGTGCAGGAAAACGGGTTGTCGCCGCCGGTAAACTGAATCGCAGCAAAATCTTCGCGCAGGTTGTTCACCATGCGTTCGGCGTGTTCAGCGGTGCAATCCATAAGCACCAGCGTAAACTCTTCACCACCATATCTGCCCAGTCTATCGGTGCTACGGAAGCGTTGGCGCAGCAGGGTGCCTACCGCCGCAATGACGACGTCCCCCATGGCATGTCCATGGGTGTCGTTAACGGCTTTGAAGTGGTCGATATCGAGCATGACCACGCTGAAAGGCTGCGGTTTTCGTTGAGTCAACTGCCATTGGTAGTCTAGCGCCTCTTTGATGCTGGCGTGTTTCAATAGACCGGTAAGGCTGTCTCGGTTTTGGGTATCTTCCAGCTTGCGTCGTTGCTTTACCCGGGAGCGGCATAGGTTGATGAGAAGGTCGGGGTCAATGGGTTTTTCCAGAAACGCATCGCCCCCCTTTAATAATGCCTGGTCGCGTAGCTCTGAATTGGATTGGCTCGAAAGATAGACAATGGGCACCTGAGACCATTGTTCCACTTGCCTTAATAAGGCCGCCATCTCTGTGCCAGTAACGCCGGGCAACCAGAGATCCATCAAAATTAGTTCAGGATTTACTTCATGCATCGCCTCAAATAACGCATCGGCACGATCAAGCACTGTCACGTGCATGTCGGCCTCCTCCAGCACTCGTTGAAGGTGCTGAGCCAATTCCTTGTCGTCTTCGATAATCATCACCCGCTCGGGCACGGTATCTTTGGTTTTAATCAATTGCGCCATATGGGAGGCCAAATTGATCATATCCAAGGGTTTAACGAAATAGCTCTGTCCTCCGCTACGTAAGGCGTTGAGGCGCGCGGTGAAGCTTTCCTCGCTCCCGGTAAACAGAACCGGGCAGGTAAAGTCTTTTAAATGTTGTTGCCAGAAGGTGACAGGATTAGCCCTGAGGGCCTCTAGATGGGAGGCGCGATGGTCGATTAAGAGCAAATCAGGCAATGAGCCTTTGTCGTGAGCGAGCGCCTCTGCATCACGTAAATGGCGGATATGAAAACCGAAGCTGTGTAGTTGTTGAACCATATATTCTGCCAACATGGTATCGCGCTCTACCAGCCAGATGACCGGCTCTCCGCCAACGCTTTCTATCCTAGACGTCTCAATGCGCACAGCCGATTTTTTGCTTTCGTCCGTTTTAAGCGCTTTTTGTAACGCTATAATCCATTCAAAAACAGGCAGTGGCTGTTTGTCATTGCAAGGTTGCTCCAGGATTGTTGCTACCTGCAGCTCCTGCTCTCTGGCTTGACGCCCAAGCTGTACAAAGCCGAAGGTGCCTGCTGACCCTGCCAGCGAGTGCAAGGCAGCATGTAATTGCTGAAGGGATTGTGTATACGTTGGGTCTTCTTCGAGCTGACCAGCAAGTATCGTGAGATGGTTAAAATCATCAGCAAGGCGTTTTGAGTAGGCAGCAGCTAGCTTTTCCAGCCGCGCAACGAAAGTTTGGTGATTAGTTGATTCGGCCATTAAATGCCTTCCAGATTGAGCGGACGTCATCAGCGAGCGTCATGGGGTCAAATGGCTTTGCTATAACGTCTGTGGCCCCAAGCTTCTTATAACGCGCCACTTCTTCGGGATGAACTTTAGCCGTCATGAAGGCCACCGCTGTTGCTTCGGTGATATAGCCTTGGCGGCTCAATTCCAACAGCGTGCTAGGCCCATCCATGCCCGGCATCATCACATCAAGTAAAAACATTTGGGGAGCAAACGCTTCAACGTCTCTTAATGCTTGTTCGCCGGAACTGCAGGCTTTGATTGTTAAGCCGCCGACATCCTCCAGCGCCATGCATGCGACTAAACGGATATCGTCATCGTCTTCAACGTACATGACTCTTTCAAGTGTATCCAAGCCGCGTCTCCTTCAAGGTTTTTAAAGGATTTATCACAAGCTACAACTGTATGAGCGATGTACTAGAAGTGCCATGCTTTTTTAGTAGCGCCGATGGTGCGGCTGGGAATGGCAAAGTAACGTCGGCCTACAGTTGGCTGTCTGCCTGTAGCGTCGTTTTGCTTAAAATAGTCAGGGTGATGGCGAACAGGCCGCAGAGCACCGCCATGGCGATAAAGACGCTGCGCAGTGAATCAAGCCAAATCACCGCGGGGGCGACCACCACCGGGGAGATAAACTGGCCAAAAAAGAAGGTTGAGGTAAAACCACCAAATACCCGGCCCCGTACTCGCTGCGGAGTGATTCGCATCAGCCAAGTGGTGGTGTTGGGCATAAAGGCACCCAGGCCCAAACCGGAAATCCCCGCGCCAACAATGGCCATGGCGTAACTCTGGGTGAACCCAACGATCAAAAAGCCAGTGGCCGCCAGAAAGAATCCCAAAACATAGATCGTCATCACCGAAAGAAACGGTTTGTAGTAGCCGTAGCAAAACGCCACGATGCTGGCCGTTAGGGCCGCCATTGAAAGCGCGATACCGATCGCCATGCCACTGATCTGGCCCTGCTGAGAGAGCAAAAAGGGGAGTTGGGCGGGAAACATATAAAACATCGCCATGCTGATCATAGCGATGAGGTAGGCAAGACCGGTGCGCCCATAATCCACCTTCACCGGGGCATCGGTTACATCAGCGTTTACGCCACTGCTTGCTTTGGGCTCTTGAAGAATCGCCCAGGCATAGGGCAGTAAAAGCACGCCGGTTAGGTAGAGGAGAAACGGGCCGCGCCAACTCCAGTCGGAAAGTATCCCACCAAGGTTAATAAAAATAACCCCGCCCAAAGCCATGCAACTGCTTTGCAGCCCCAAAAAGCGAGCGCGTTCGGTGCTATCGAAATAATCGCCTACCAGGGTCGTACTGATACTTAGGATGCCGGCCACCGCTATCCCCATCAGTGCGCGGGAGCTTAGTAGCAGATCCACGCGATCGATGAAAAAGCCCGCGACCCCGGCAAAACCATAAATGCCCAGCATCATCAGCAGCAATTTCTTGCGCCCAAACCGGTCAGCCAGATAGCCCATCAGCGGGCTGAACAGTGTAATCATCAGCGCAGGAATGGTCAGGATCAGTTGAATCAGCACCTGCGGCTGGTCAGGAAAATGGCGGCTAATTCCCGGCAGTGCAGGCGCGATAATCGCCCCCGACATAACGGTCATGGTGCTGGCAAATAGCAGTACTGCCTTAATATGCGTTAACTGGCTAATGGTCTTTTTCCATATCAAAAGAAGGGAAAGGATTTAAAGCAGAAATGCTAATCTTAGCATAGTTGTTAGCAGGCTAGTTTGTTTTTCGCAGTGCTTTTATGGGTAAGCAGCGGCGAGTGGAACCTATGTGTCACCTATCACCCAACCAACAAAAAACGGCCACTTGCTGTGTTAGCTAAGTGGCCGTTTTTTTCTGGAATTTTGGTCGGAATAGCAGGATTCGAACCTACGACCTCTGCCTCCCGAAGGCAGCGCTCTACCAAGCTGAGCTATATTCCGAAAATTGTTGAGAAGAGCTTATCTGCGCTCAACAACGGAAATGGATCATACTTAGCCAGACGTTTTTTTTCAAGTCTTCGGCGGTGTGATCTAGCAATTTTTATGCTTGGCGATCAACCGCTAAGCGGGCCAACTGGGCCATGCTATCACGGTAGGCGCTGGGCGGCAGGGCGTCCAGTTGCTGCAGGGCTTTATCGGCCATCTCTTCGGCACGCTGGCGGGTGTAGTCGAGTGCGCCGGTGGCGTGAATAATTTCCAGCACGGCGTCGAGTTGCTCAAGCCCGCCATCGCGAATTACCTGGCGAATCAGCTTGGCCTGTTCCGGCGTGCCTTGCTCCATGGCGTGGATCAGCGGCAACGTCGGCTTGCCTTCGGCTAGGTCGTCGCCAACGTTTTTGCCCATGGCATCGGCGTCGCCCTGGTAGTCCAGCAGGTCGTCAATCAGTTGGAAGGCGAGACCCAGGTAGCGGCCATAATACTGGAGTGCTTGCTCCTGTTCCGGCGTTGCTTCTGCCAGCACCGCACCACTGTGGGAAGCTGCTTCGAACAGCATGGCGGTTTTACCCAAAATGGTCTCGAAGTAGTCCTCTTCAGAGATGCTGGGGTTGCCGATATTGGTCAACTGCAGCACTTCGCCTTCGGCGATGATGCAGGTAGCGCCGGAAAGGATCGCCATAATGCGCATTGAGCCGACATCAACCATCATCTGAAACGAGCGGGCGTAGAGGAAGTCACCGACCAGTACCGATGGCGCATTGCCCCAGGCATCGTTGGCGGTTTTCTTACCGCGGCGCATATGCGATTCGTCCACCACGTCATCGTGCAGCAGCGTGGAGGTGTGCATAAACTCGATCAGCGTGGCCAGCGGTATATGTTTGTCGCCGGAGTAGTTGAGCGAGCGGGCGGCCAGCAGCGCCAATAAAGGGCGCAACCGTTTGCCGCCGCTTTCGGTAATGTACTGGCCGATGGTTTCAACCAGCGGTACTTTGGAATTGAGCTGCTCGACAATTGTGCGGTTGACGGCGGCGAAGTCATCGGCCACCACGGCGTGCAGCGGTGAAGGCGTTGGGCTGACGGGCTGGGCTGAGGAGACGTTGGCGGTCATGGAATCCGTTCATCGCGGCAGATGGAGGCGGTAAGTGCCGCCCGTAGTTGAGGTGTAGATGTGGTCATGTGTTGGGGTCATGCTATGGGGCTGCCTGTTGGGCGTCAAGATACGAGCGACGGTTACACTTTAGTTGTTATCGGGCTTGGCAATTGACAACGGCCTGTGGTCTTGTGGTAAGCATAGATAGTCGTTATAATCCGCGACCCACTCATCATGCTCCCTGTCAGATGGCTCCAAAAGGGGCGCCACTCGCAGCAGGTCGATAAGAGCGAAAGGCGATGAGCGCTGCCGAAAGCGGCATTAACGACAAGTCCGGAGAGCGACATGTACGCAGTTATTAAAAGCGGTGGCAAACAGTACCGTGTTCAAGAAGGTCAAACGCTCAAACTCGAGAAAATCGAAGTCGCCACCGGCGAAACGATCGAGTTTGACGAAGTGCTGATGGTTGCAGACGGCGATGACTTCAACATCGGTGCGCCGATGCTTAGTGGTGCTAAAGTCTCTGCCGAAGTGGTTTCCCACGGCCGTGGCGATAAAGTGACCATCATCAAGTTCCGTCGTCGTAAGCACAGCATGAAGCGTCAGGGCCACCGCCAGTGGTTCACTGAAGTCAAAATTACCGGAATTTCTGCGTAAGCGGTCAATTCCCTTAGGAGGATTTTGCAATGGCACATAAAAAGGCAGCCGGCTCCACGCGTAACGGTCGCGATTCCGAGTCCAAACGGTTAGGTGTAAAACTCTTCGGTGGCCAAGCGGCAACTGCGGGTAACATCATCGTGCGTCAGCGCGGCACGCGTTTCCACGCGGGCACAGGCGTCGGCCTAGGCCGTGACCACACACTGTTCGCGCTGAGCGACGGTTTTGTGAAGTTTGAGACCAAAGGCCCGAAAAACCGTAAGTTCGTTAGCATCGTTTCTGCCTAAACGGCTAGTGCTATGCTCGCGCTTGCGAGAAAAAAGGCCCCGCTATGGCGGGGCTTTTTTGTCGGTTAAATCTCTTTTCCAATACGCTTTACCACGATGTCTTTATCACCATGTCTATATCACGATGTCTTTATCATTATGCTGGTGGCAATAAAGAGTTGGGAAAAGAGTTGGGAAAACAGTAGTACATATTAGGGCGGCGGAAGCGGCCGGGAGAATCCAATGCAGTTCGTCGATGAAGCCTCGATTATTGTTGAGGCGGGCAAAGGCGGCAACGGCTGTCTGAGCTTTCGCCGCGAAAAATATGTGCCCAGGGGCGGCCCCGATGGGGGTGATGGCGGTCATGGCGGCAGCGTTTACCTGATTGGTGACGATGCGCTTAATACCCTGATCGATTTTAAATTCCAGCGCTTCTATAAAGCGCAAAACGGTCAGGGCGGCATGGGCCGTCAAATGAGCGGCAAGGCTGGTGAGGACCTGCACGTCAAAGTGCCGGTGGGTACCACGGTCATTGATGAAGATACTTTGGAAGTCATCGCTGATGTGACTGAAATCGGTCAAGTGGTATTGGTGGGCGAAGGTGGTCGGCGTGGATTGGGTAACATCCACTTTAAGTCCTCGACCAACCGCGCGCCCCGCCGTACCACCACTGGCACCGATGGCGATCGCCGCAACCTGCGCCTAGAAATGAAAGTGATGGCCGATGTTGGCTTGCTGGGCATGCCCAACGCGGGCAAATCAACGCTGATTCGCTCAGTGTCGGCTGCCAAGCCTAAAGTCGCCAACTACCCGTTCACTACCTTGGTGCCCAACTTGGGCGTGGTGAAACTGGGCATGCACGAGCACTTCGTGATGGCCGATGTACCCGGCTTGATTGAAGGCGCCTCTGAGGGCGCAGGGTTAGGGCTACGCTTCTTGAAGCACCTGACGCGCACGCGGCTGCTGTTTCACGTGGTCGATGTGGCGCCGTTTGACGAGTCTGATCCGGTCGAGGCTGCCAAGGCCATTGTTCACGAGCTGGGGCAATTCTCGCCGGCGCTTTCCGAGCGTCCACGCTGGCTGGTGCTGAACAAGTTTGACCTGCTGCCGGAAGAGGAGCGTGAAGAGCGCGCTCAGAAGATTATCCAGGCGCTCAACTGGGAAGGCCCGGTGTTCCGCATTTCGGCGATCAGCAGCGACGGCACCGATAAGCTGGTTCAGGCAGCCTACCGCTGGTTGACCGAGCAGCGTCGTCTTGAGAATGAAGATGAAGAAGCGCTGGCCCGCGAGCAGGAAATGCGCCGCCGCATGGAAGAAGAGTCGGTCGCGCGTACCGAGGATCGTTTGGGGCGTCGCCGTAAGCGTGATGATGAAGATGACGAAGACTTCGACGACGATGATTACGATGTTGAAGTCGAGTACGCGCCTTAGTGTCAGTGCCTGGTGAAGGTGGGGTGGCATGGAAAGTAACGAGCAAATCCTAGGGCGAAGCGCGCTGAGCCGCGCGCGGCGGGTCGTGGTGAAGATTGGCAGTGCGCTACTCACTAACGATGGCCGTGGCCTGGACGAAGCCGCTATTGGCGGCTGGGTTGATCAAATTGCCGCCCTGCATCAGCAGGGGATAGAGGTAGTGCTGGTCTCTTCTGGCGCGGTGGCGGCGGGCATGGTGCGGCTGGGCTGGCAAGTGCGCCCCAGCGCTGTGCATGAGCTTCAGGCGGCCGCTGCCGTAGGCCAGAATGGTCTGACCCAGTGTTATGAACAACACTTTGCCCGCCACAGCATGCTCACCGCGCAAATCCTGCTTACCCACGACGATCTTTCTAACCGCAAGCGCTACCTGAATGCGCTCTCTGCGCTACGCACGTTAGTAGAGATGCGCGTGGTGCCGGTAATCAATGAAAACGACACCGTCGTAACCGACGAGATCCGCTTCGGCGATAACGATACGCTAGGGGCGCTGGTCGCCAATCTGCTGGAAGCGGACGCGCTGCTGCTATTGACCGACCAGGAAGGCCTGTTTGACGCCGACCCGCGCCACAACCCCAACGCCCAGATGATTGCCGAAGGGCGCGCGGACGATCCACGCCTAGCCGCTATGGCAGGCAGCGGGGGGGCGCTGGGGCGGGGCGGTATGACCACCAAAGTGCGCGCGGCGCAGTTAGCGGCGCGCTCTGGGGCGGTCACGGTGATTGCCAGTGGACGTCAGCCTGATGTTATCAATCGGATTATGGCGGGCGAGTCGTTAGGCACGCTGTTGCGCCCGGATCAAGTGCCTATGGCGGCACGCAAACGTTGGTTGGCGGGGCAATTGCAGGTGCGCGGCACGCTGGTGCTGGACGCCGGTGCGGTGAAAGTACTGCGCAATCAAGGCTCTAGCCTATTGGCGGTTGGCGTGCGCAATGTGCAGGGCAGTTTTAAGCGCGGTGATATGGTGGTGTGTGTGGATGAGCAGGGCGCCTCAGTGGCCAAGGGTCTGGTTAACTACGGCGCCGATGAAGCGCGCCAGTTGGCAGGCCAGCCCAGCCATCAGATTGAAGCGATCCTTGGCTACGTGGAAGCCCACGAGCTGATTCACCGCGATAACCTTGTGGTGGTGTAAACGTATCGTCGCTAGCGTACTACGGGCGGAAGAGGTACCTGGCGTGGCCAGTTGTCGGGTACCAAAAAAAGCCGCTCATAGCGCTGCTGCTGCGGGTAATACAGCATCACTTGCTGGGGTGAGCGCCAGGTATGCACCTTTTCGAAAATGGCGGGCAACTGTTCTGCCATCGGGCGAAAGGCGCTGTGAAGGGGCGGCGCTAGCCAGTGGGGTTTTGCCAGCCATGCCATTTCAGGCCTTTCGGTTACACTCGCCGCCAGCGCAGGCCAATCGCGTAAGTAACACCACGTCCCACGGCGGTGATCGGCTGTCGCGCCTTCGGGCGCTGGCATTGCCGCGTGCCAGGGATAATACAGCACGCCCGGCATTGCCAGTCGCTGGGTTAGCTGCTCGCCTAACTCCTTACTAGAAACCCCAATGTCCCGTGGCGCAAGCCAATGGGCGAGTGTTTCCAGCGCGGGTGCCGTGGTGGAAAGCGGCAATTGATGGCGGCGCAAATGACCGCACTTCAGCGCTAGGCTGTCTAACCCGCCGGGGCCAATCCAGCGGCTTTGGCTGGTGGCCGCGCCAGGCCCTTCGGGCAGCCCCAGGTAGAACTTGATCGCCACTTCCAAATGCACCGGTGCCGGGTTGTCGCGGGTTCTGTAGAGCATATCCAGTTCGCCCAATGTGTTGCGTTGACGAGTAATGCGCACGTTTCGGGCGAGCAGTCGCGTATTCGGTGCATGATCTAATAGCGTATGCCACAGGCGTTCGTGGTAGTGCCCCATGCGCGTTGCGCGGCTGCCGTTCAAGGCGATTAACGATGGGCGGCCAAGCTGACGTAGCCAGGGTAGTAGCGCTTGCTCCAGCCCTAACTCTTTGATGGTGGGTCGCCCTCCACAGGGAATTGGCGGTGGAAGCTCCACCAGATCATGCGTGGTGACCAGCCACGCTAAGTCCCGCAGCACCGTTGAGCCGAGTTCTTCATTCCCTAGCGCGCCGTCAACGCCTTCGTTCAGCACGGGTTTCTCCTTAGCACCTTGGTCAGGTCGGCACTATACATTTAGCTGCATGACTTGTTAGCTGTATAGTTTGGCAGCCTACCATAAACGCAGCGGGCTCCCTGTAGGGAGCCCGCAAGATGGTTTAAAGCGCCGCCGATAGCGTTGGTACGTGTTTAATCGCGGTCAATTTGGGTAACTTCAGAAGAGCCCTGGCGCACACTGATTTCCAGCTCACGGCCATTTTCACCGCGGCCTTCGATATCGATGATGCCGCTCTTGTCGATATCAAGGTCTTCAAACTCAACCATACCTTCCTGGCGGGCAACGTCTAAGGCTTGGCGGATATCGTCTTCGCTCATGCCCCAGGCACCGGTAATCAGGCGCTCGCGTTTCTCTTCTAGCGTATCTCCGTTATCAAGGGAGAAATCCACATCCGCGTACCACTCCTCGTCCAGCCAACCTTCTACTTCTACGCGGCCGCGACCTTTAACGCTAATTTCTTCGTAGTGGCTGAAACCGTAATCATTGGCGTGGGTCAATACGTCATCAATGCGATCCATCGGCAGCGAATCGGCCTGGGCACTACCTGCAGCAGCGGCAAGTAGCAGAGCAGAGGTCGGGATCAGCAGCATTTTTTTCATGGTATTCATAGCAAATTCCTTCTTTACGTATTTAAACGTGAATGAGTGACTGACACTCAGCGAATGCGACAGGGAATTTATACCACCGCGATACTTTCCTTAAGCTGACAAAACTGTTCATCTAACGTTCATGTTGGCTTTGGCATCCTAGCGTTATGAGTAAACTCCTACGTCACCTTATAAAGCCGCTGCGCAACGTCTCACGACGCGCTCGACGCAACGTCACTGGTATAGCCTTAGTGCTATTGCTGGTGGGTAGCGCGGTGGGTGACCAGCACTGGGAGTCATTGCACGGCGAGGTTAGCCGTGGCGAGGTCGTCCCGCTCGACACTATTTTAGATTGGCTGGAAGCTCACTATATAGGTGAGGTGCTGGAGGTTGAAGTAGAGCGCGAAGGGGGGTACGTGGAGTACGAAATCAAGCTGCTCGGCCCTCAGGGCCAAGTCGTTGAGTTCGAATTTGATGGTCATAATGGCCAACTGATGTCTATTGAGGGCGTGCGCATTAATGATATGCGCCGTTAGTGTCGTTACACCACGTATCGCTGCGATATCACACTTGGGATTGCCAAGACGTTGCCGGAAAGGGTAGTTAGCCAATGAAGTGTTTGCTGGTAGAGGATGACCAAGCGCTAGCGCGCGAGTTGAGCCAAGCGTTGCGTGATGGTGACTGGCTGGTAGAGCATGCGGCTAACGGCCAGGATGCCGATTTTCTAGTACGTACCGAAGCTTACGACACACTGATTCTAGATGTAGGGCTCCCCGATGGAGACGGCACGCGCTGGCTGGCGGCGTGGCGGGAAGACGGCATTGACCTGCCAGTGCTGATCCTGACGGCTCGTGAGCGATGGGCAGATAAAGCCGCGGGTTTTACCGCGGGCGCAGATGACTATGTGACGAAGCCGTTCGAACCAGCTGAAGTACTGTTTCGATTGCGTGCGCTTGTGCGCCGCAGCCACGGACACGCCCACCCGGTCCTGAAAGTGGGCGAACTGAGTTTAGACACCCATACCCAGCACGTAACGTTGGCAGGGCGGCCGGTAGGATTAACCGCGCAAGAAACCCGCCTGCTGGGCTATTTAATGCACGCCGCACCGCGGGTGGTGAGCCGCACCGAGCTTTCAGAGCACGTTTACGACCGCGACCACGAGCCGGACTCCAACGTCATTGATGTCCAGGTCAGCCGCCTGCGCCGTAAGTTGGGCAGTTGGCGGATTGCCACCCTGCGTGGCCAGGGCTACCGACTACTGGCAGAAGAGCCCGCCACCGAATGAGTCAATCCAGCACGACATGGCGTGACCAATGGTCAAGGCGTTGGGCTAAGCGCTCTATCAGCCTGCGGCTATTGCTGGCCGTGCTAGTGATGATAGGGCTGGCGCTGCCCATCGCTGGCACGCTGCTTTCCCACCACTACCACGCCGCCGCCACTCAAGCCTTTGACGAGCGTCTGGGTGCCACCCTCAACGTTATTATGGCGGGCGTTACTTACGACCGCATAGAGCAGCAGCTTGTCCACGACCGGGCGCTGGGCGACCCGCGTTTTGACAATGTCTACTCCGGCTGGTACTGGCAAATTACCGATGGCGAGCAACAAACCCTCGCCTCGCGCTCGCTGTGGGATCAGCGCCTGCCGTTCATCGAAAACGACACCCTGAGCGCCCGCTCCATCACAGGGCCCCGAGGCCAGTCGCTGCGCGTGGTAGAGCGCGATATCTACCTGGCCCCGTTAGAGGCACCGCTGCATATCAGCGTGGCCGCCCAGGACGATGTGCTCGCCAACGATATCCGTGAATTCCAACAGCTGCTGTGGGGCGGGTTGATCGGCTTGGGTGTATTGCTACTCGGCGTGTTAGCACTGCAAGTACGCTGGGGGCTAGCGCCACTGCGCCGTATGCACGCCAATCTACATGAGGTGGAGCAGGGGAGCGCAGAGCAGTTAGATACCCGCTTGCCTGACGAGCTGGCGACGCTTGCCGCCTCAATGAACGCGGTGTTGGCCCGCGATCAGCGCTTAATCGAGCGCGGACGCCATACCGCGGGCAATCTTGCCCATGCGTTGAAAACACCGCTGAGTGTGATGCGCCTGCAGCTTCGCCAGCTTCCGGAAGCGAACCGTGCCGCCTGGGCGGTAGAGTTGGAACGTTTGGATAGCGCGGTACGTCATCACTTGGCCCGAGCGTCCGCGGCGGGTGAAGGCGTGCGCTTTGCACCTATTGATCTATACCCTACGCTAACACCGCTGCTCAATGGACTCTCCAGGCTTGCCCAGCGGCGCGGCATTGTGCTGCGCCAAACCTGGGGCCAGAAAATCAGAGTGCACATGGATGAGCAAGATATCCAAGAGCTGGTGGGTAACTTGATGGATAATGCGCTGCGCTGGGCGCATAGCGAGGTGCAGCTTAACGTGAAAATTGACGGTCAGCAGTTGATTTTAACCGTTAGCGATAACGGCCCTGGCATGTCGGAGGCAGAGTGCCAGCAGGCGGTTCAGCGTGGTCAACGGTTAGATGAGCACCGCTCTGGCAGTGGCCTGGGGCTGGCCATTGTGACCGATCTTGTCGCCCTGTATAGCGGCCAAATGCATCTTACTCGCGCCAGCACCGGCGGGTTAGAGGTAGTCATCGAGCTGCCTGTGGTGGCGCATGGATAACGGAGACTTCATTGGATGAATGGCACTGATACGCTGCCCGATATATTAGCCGGCCCCTTATTAAGACGCATCAGCACGACTCGGCTGGTACTTTGGATGGTCGCCACTCGGCGATTAAATATGACGCTAATACTGCGGCCTGGGCAGAGTAATGCCGCGTCGATTGGTTTGGCGCATCACCAGCAGTGCATTCCTATCGGCCAGCGCGCCTTTATTTATCTAATTGATATGGAGCTGGATTCACCGCTGCCCTACGATGAGCGCATTGAGTACGACCTGCAAGTTGAAACGGCAACGGGTGATTGGCGCTCATTGCCCGAGTGGGCGCCATGGCTATGTTATGACGGCGCCGCTTATCCCGCCTTTGTGATTGCCTCGCGGCATCACCGGCTTATGCATGGTTCCTGCCGCAAACCCCATCACGACAGTGACGATGGTTTGGTGCGCGCCGATAGCTGGCTCGCCGAGCAGCAAGGCGCCCCAGCCGAGTGGCCCGCTTGGCTTTTGATGACCGGTGATCAAATTTATGCTGACGATGTGGCCGGCCCGATGCTGCGCGCCGTGCATGCGCTTATTGAACGGCTAGGGTTGGTGGATGAGTGGCTGGAAGGCGCCACGGTCGACGATAGCCAAGCGCTGTATGATTCGCCCGATAGCTACTATCGGCGCGCCGAGTTGCTGCCGGATGTGGCCAACAATGTGGCGCTACGCAAGCGCTTTTTTAGCGGCGTCAAGAAGCCGGTCTTTACGTCGGCGAATGCGCAGAACCATTTAATGACACTGGCTGAAATGCTCGCCATGTACTGCCTGGTATGGTCCCCGGTGCCCTGGCGAGTGATTACGTTCGACGCGCCTGCTTTAGATAAAAAAAATGCCGAGCTCTATCGTCAAGAGCAGGCGGTGATAGACAGCTTCGTGGCAGGTTTGCCGCAGTGCGCGCGGTTAATGGCGCACTTACCCAGCCTGATGATCTTCGATGACCACGATGTGACCGATGACTGGAACCTTTCCGCTGACTGGGAACTCGCTGCCTACGGCCATCCGTTCTCGAAGCGCATTATCGGTAACGCTCTGGTGGCTTATTTGCTCTGTCAGGCCTGGGGGAACGACCCTGATAAGCTCAACCCACTAACCCATCACGCCTCGACGCTGCTGGGTGATGGCAGCCAGCCGCTGGTATGCGCCGAGCAAGATGGCTTCATTGAGCGGCTACTGTGTTTTCAGGGCTGGGAGTTTCAGGTGCCGGGTACGCCTGCCTTAATCGTGCTGGATACCCGCACCCGCCGTTGGCGCAGCGAGCGCAATCTCAGCCACCCTTCCGGGTTGATGGATTGGGAGGCGCTCATGGAAATGCAGCAAGCGCTAATGGGCGCTAAAAGCGCGGTAATCATTTCGCCCGCCCCGATGTTTGGGGTCAAGCTGATCGAGGGAGTTCAAAAAATCTTTACCGCCGTGGGCAAGCCGTTGGTGGTCGACGCAGAGAACTGGATGGCCCATCGCGGGGCAGCCAGTACGCTGCTGCAAATATGGCGACACTCCAAAACCCCCGGCAACTACGTGATTTTGTCAGGCGATGTGCACTACTCCTTTGTCTACGACATCGTAGTGCGCCATCAGCGGCGCTCGCCGCACCTGTGGCAAATCACATCAAGCGGCATTAAAAACACCTTCCCGGCCACACTGCTCAATACTTTCGATCGGTTGAATCGCTGGCTTTATGCGCCGATGTCGCCACTCAACTGGTTTACTAAGCGTCGTAAGCTGAGTGTTCACCCCCGTGACCCTGATCGCGCCAGCGCTGGCGAACGGCTTTGGAATGCCAGCGGCATTGGGCTGGTAACCCTGGACGAGAAAGGGTCTCCGATCGATATTCGTCAGCTCGATGCCGATGGCCGCGATGTGGTCTTCCCTCCACCAGCAAAAACGCTTACCTGAACAGCCCCGATCTCGAACACGGTGTAGGGCGCTAACTATCTGACTCAGCAGGGGATTGTCATGATAATGTCACGAAAATGACGCACGCTTTCCGCCTATCAATCACTTCCAGGGATGGTGCACTCAATAGGTACCACCGCCATTGATTGGGGTGGCAGAATAGGGCAGCCGGCAAATGACCGCACAAGAAGCGCAGTGGCTGAAAAAGATCATTGCAAAAGAAGAGTTGCATGTTCTTTTTCAGCCCATTGTGAATGCTAGTCAGCAGGCCGTTTATGGTTACGAAGCACTGATTCGTGGACCGAGGACATCGCCGCTTCACTCGCCGTTACGACTGTTTGAAGTTGCCACCCAGGCAGGAAAGCTGGTGGAGTTAGATATCCTCTGCCGGCGGTTGGCGATTTACCGCTTTGCCGAACTTAAGCAACCCGGGCTGCTGTTTCTTAACGTGATGCCGCTAACCATCGTCGAGCGTGATTTTCGCGAAGGCTTAACGCTAGGTTTTATTCGTGACAGTGGCCTGCCCCCGGCAAGGGTAGTGATTGAGCTCACTGAACACGTGCCTATTCATGATTACGAGCTGATGCGCCAAGCGGTGGATCACTACCGGACGATGGGCTTTCAGGTCGCGCTGTATGCCAAACGGCGCGTGTCTGACGAGCAAGGCTTTGCTGCCGCTTACGTTGACTTAGATAACTTTAAAGCCTTTAACGATGCCTATGGCTACGCACGAGGCGACCACATCATTATTTCTCTATCACGGCTGCTGCAAGCGCAGGTGGATAACGTGGGTGGCTTTATCGGCCATATTGGCGGTGATGATTTTATGATGCTGCTACCGCTTGACCACTGGGAGAGCGTTTGTGGCCAAATCCTACGCTCTTTCGAAGTAATGGCGCCCGGTTTCTACGAAGATGCCGATCGGCTGAGAGGTGGGATTCAGATTGAAACCGCCAAAACAGTATCACTTTTTCCCCTTTGTTAGCGTGTCGATTGCGGTAAAGCCCATCACCGATACGGCGACTTGCAGAGCGCTGGATATTGCCGCTGAACTGTCTGAGTTGAAGCACCAAGCCAAAAAAAATCCCGGTAACAGCCTGTTTGTTGAGCGACGCGTTCACTGTGTTGGCTTATGAAACGTTCCTGTCATGTGACGTTCGTCAAAACGTCACTAAGTGGTCATATAAATGCCCCGCCGTTGTCATCTGAAGTGGTCAGGATTGTTGCTATCTTTTAACAACACGTTAGGTGTCCCATGCAGACGTTATCCCTCTCCCGCACGTTGATCAGCGCCGCCGTCGCCAGTGCCTTCGCCTTGGTTGCCGTGAACGCTTCAGCGGATCTCTCATCGCGTTATGTCGATAACGATGGCGATATGGTCGCCGATGCACCTAGCGATGAGTCTCAGTGGGCCGATCCCGATACGCTCGTGTTTGCCTATACGCCGGTAGAAGATCCTGCGGTTTACGCTGACGTATGGTCTGATTTTCTCGAACACCTGAGCGAAGCAACGGGTAAAGAAGTGCAGTTCTTCCCCGTGCAGTCCAACGCCGCCCAGCAGGAAGCGCTGCGCGCTGGCCGTTTGCACGTTGCCGGCTTTAATACCGGCGGTGTACCGGTGGCGGTGAACTGCGGTGGTTTCCGTCCGTTTGCCATGATGGCAGCAGACGATGGCAGCTTTGGCTACGAAATGGAGATCATCACCTATCCGGGCAGTGGCATTGAGTCCGTTGAAGACCTGGAAGGTCGCCAACTAGCCTTTACCTCTGAGACCTCTAACTCTGGTTTCCGCGCCCCCTCTGCACTGCTGCGCTCCGAGTACGGCATGGAAGCGGGTGAAGATTTTGAAACCGCTTTCTCGGGCTCCCATGACAATTCCATCCTGGGTGTGGTGAACGAAGACTACGATGCGGCCGCCATCGCTAACTCCGTGGGCAAGCGGATGATTTCCCGTGGCGTCGTGAATGAGGGAGACTACGACATTATCTACACCTCAGAAACCTTCCCGACCACGGCTTACGGTTTGGCGAACAACCTGAACCCTGAGCTTGCCGAGAAAATTCAGGACGCGTTCTTCAGCTATGACTGGTCAGGCACCCCGCTTGAAGCAGAATTTGCCAACTCTGGTGAAGCGCAGTTTATTCCGATTACCTATCAGGAAAATTGGTCGGTTATTCGCACCATTGCCGATGCTAACGGTGTGACTTACGACTGTGACTGATCGTTAAGGTAAACGGTACTGCACGGCCAGGAAGGCACCCCTTTCTGGCCGTTTCGCTATACAGATGAGGCAGGAAAAATGTTGACACTAAGCGGCGTTGGTAAGCGTTACCCCACCGGGGATCGGGCGCTGACGGACATTGAACTCACGCTGCCCAAAGGCCAGGTAATGGCGCTAATTGGGCCATCCGGCGCGGGTAAAAGTACCCTCATTCGCTGTGTGAACCGGTTAGTGGAGCCTACCCAGGGCAGTATTCGCCTGGAAGGCACGGAGCTGACCAAGCTTTCAGGGCAGAAGCTTCGCCAGGCGCGCCGCTCAATGGGGATGATTTTCCAGGAGTATGCCCTGGTCGACCGGCTCACCGTGATGGAAAACGTGCTATCCGGCCAGCTCGGCTATGTCGGTTTTTGGCGCAGTTTTTTGCGTCGCTACCCACAGGAAGCAGTCGTCGAAGCCTTTCGGCTACTCGAGCGGGTAGGGCTTCCTCATGCTATCGATAAGCGCGCTGATGCCCTTTCCGGTGGTCAGCGCCAGCGCGTCGGTATCGCCCGGGCACTGCTGCAGAGCCCCAAGCTGCTGCTGGTTGATGAGCCTACCGCCAGCCTCGACCCGAAAACGTCGCGTCAGATCATGCGCTTGATTCGCGAGCTATGTGCTGAGCGCGATTTGGCTGCGATCATCAATATTCATGATGTGGCTTTGGCGCAGCAGTTTGCCGACCGGATTGTCGGCCTGCGGGCTGGACAAATCGTTTTTGACGGCCTGCCTAGTGAACTGACCAGCGAAATGCTCACGACCATTTATGGCGAAGAGGATTGGGATACCACCCCCGAACCGCTGGATGACGAGGCGGATGACTCGGAAGCATCTTCTTACCAGCGCGGCCTGCCGACGATGGCAGCAGGGAGTGCTCGATGAGCGAGCGGGCAGATATGACACGGGTGCAAACACGTCAACAGGCGGCCCAGCGCGGCCAGTGGCGGCGCCTGCCATTGATTGAGAACCCGCGGTTGCGTTGGGGGTTGGCCATTGGTGCGGTGATTTATTTAGTGCTGGCGCTTGCCTCGGTCGAGGTGAACTGGGCGCGGGTAGCCGAAGGTGCAGGGCGGGCGGTTAACTTCTTGGGCGCCTTTATGCAGCCTGATTTTATCAGCCGCTACGACGACATCGTGGCGGGGCTGCTGGAAAGTTTGACCATGACGCTGACTTCCACGGTAGTGGGCGTGCTGCTGGCGATCCCGGTGGGCCTGGGCGCCGCGCGGAACATTTCGCCGCTGCCGATCTACTTTATATGTCGCGCGATTATTGCCGTTTCGCGGACCTTTCAAGAAATCATTATCGCGATTTTGTTTGTGGTCATGTTCGGCTTTGGGCCGCTGGCGGGGATGATCACCCTGGCCTTTGCGACGATTGGCTTTATGGCCAAGCTGTTAGCGGAAGATATTGAAGACCTGGACTGGCGTCAGGTGGAAGCCGTGAGGGCCACCGGGGCAAGCTGGTGGCAAACCATGAACCATGCGGTTCAGCCGCAAGTTATGCCGCGCTTGATTGGGCTTTCGGTTTACCGTCTGGATATCAATTTTCGTGAGTCATCGGTGATTGGCATTGTGGGCGCGGGCGGTATTGGCGCCACGTTGAACACCTCGTTGAGCCGCTATGAGTACGATACCTCTGCCGCTATTTTGCTGATCATTATCGCTATTGTGTTGTTGTGCGAGTACAGCTCGAGCCATGTCCGCCGTTGGACCCAGTGAGCGCTTATTAGCCCCCTGGTCTGTTATATTTGGAGAATCGCGATGCCAGTATCTACTAACTCCCAGGGTCTGCCGGTTTGGCGGCGGCGTACCACTCGCGCCCAATGGCTGCAGTATCTGGCTTGGCTGGCGGGTGTCAGTCTCTTTCTGCTCTGCTGGAAGATGATTTCCGACAATACCATGTGGGTGTTTGTCGAAGACGCTGGCCGTCAAGGGGCCGACCTGATCAGCCGCATGACGCCGCCGGAATGGGGCTACGCCAATGTGCTCTGGAAGCCCATGTGGGACACCATTAACATCGCCACCCTAGGCACCGCCATTGGCATTATAATGGCGTTCCCCGTGGCGTTTATGGCCGCACGTAATACCACGCCGCACCCGCTGGTACGCAGTGCGGCGCTGATGATCATTGTCTCATCCCGCTCGATCAACTCACTGATCTGGGCAATGTTGCTTGTCACCATTCTCGGCCCAGGGGTGTTGGCGGGTATAATCGCTATCGCCCTTCGCTCGATCGGTTTTGTCGGCAAGCTGCTTTATGAGGCGATTGAAGAGATCCATCCCACGCCCGTCGAGGCGATAAGCGCGACCGGTGCCAGCCGCCTGCAGGTGATGAACTATGGCGTGCTGCCGCAAATCATGCCTGCCTTCGCTGGGATTAGTGTTTACCGCTGGGATATTAATATCCGCGAATCGACCGTGCTGGGATTGGTCGGCGCAGGCGGGATTGGTTTGCAGCTAAATGCCTCGATCAACAGCCTCGCCTGGGATCAGGTCAGCGTCATTTTTATCATGATTTTCGCCACCGTACTGGTGTCGGAGTGGGTTTCCGCGCGCGTACGCCACGCGATTATTTAACCGGCAGTGGCACTGTTAAACGAGGGCTGAGTATGCGTTTTCCCGATGCGGAGATCACCACCATTGATTTGTTGCGCCACGGTGAGCCGGTAGGCGGGCGTATGCTGCGTGGCTCCACCGATCATCCGCTGAGCGAGACGGGCTGGCAGCAGGTGACCGATGCCGTTATGCGGCATACGGTCGAAGGCCATCTGCCTTATGATGCGATTGTCACCTCGCCACTTACGCGCTGCCGTGAGTTTGCACTGTGGCTGGGCGAAGAGTTTGACCTGCCCGTTCAGGTGGAAGAGGGCCTTGCCGAGCTTCATTTGGGGCGGTGGGAGGGTAAAACCCACGCCCAGGTGTTTGCAGAAGAGGGCACCGAACGGATGAGTGCGTTCTGGTACGATCCGGCATCGGTATCGCCGCCGGGCGGTGAAACTACCCAGGCCTTCGATGCGCGTCTAGCGGAAGTGTGGCAGCAACTGCTTGCCAACCCACCAGGAAAGCATGTGCTCATCGTGGCGCATCTATTTGTCTGCAATGGCCTACTGCACCAAGTGATTGAACAACCGCTTTCTCGGATGCTGGCGATGGATTTGCCCTATGCGGCACTGAGCCGGGTGCGCCATGAACGCCACTTGTTGGGTGAGACGACCTTTGTTGAGTGGATTGGCCGTTAATTATTACCGTTAACCATGGGCGACTAGGCATGCTTTTTGGGCGCCGCCCGTCACTCCCGTACCCCTTAAGTTATTGTGCCTGCTATCGATAATGTGTTGTGCAGTTCAAAGAGCCTGGGCAGTAATACGTTGTTCATATGCGTTAGTATCGATACTTATTCGAAGGAGATGTGGCGAAGTATCAATCCTTGAATCTGCTAAAGGAACAGTCTTAGTCTCAACAGCCCACCCAGCCCATACTTGTAACTCCCTGTGTAGTTAGCCGCGATGGTGTGCGCGGTATTTGTCGATTAAGTTTTTCTGAACAGGGCCGATTTATTAGTATTGATCCTTGAACCGGATGTTAAGCTTGCCTATGCACCGCGATGAAACATCGATCACCCTGAATGACCTCATTTATTACGTCATTCCCAATTTAAACAGTGCCGAAAATTAGTGCTCTCTACGCTAGAAAGCTTAAGTGAAGCGGCTACCAACCCTCGCTTAAACGCACAGATCAGCGCCAAGCGTTTGGGCTGGAGACCCACCGCATAAGAATCAATTTAGCACACTTGCTGAATCGCTATCGGTCCGAGGTCGATGCCATTCTTCGCCCTGAAGGTGAGTATCAAGGGCCACTCGTAGAACCTGATCTTCAAGAGACAAATGCGATACGCAGTGCTAAGTAGATCTACTAGCATATATGTGCTTTCCAGCGAGGAGAGCGCCCCACCCGATTCCTGGACGGTAAATCAACCGGCACACCTTGTGCTAGCGCCTAGCACCAACAGCTAGCGCGTAACATTCACAGCATGGCATCAACATTGCTTGTATAATGTGGCCATTGGACTTTCAGGTTTACCCGCCTGAAAGCAAGCAGCCTGCCTACCCGGCGCTGGCTGTCCACACATTAGGAGATATACCATGTCTGCCTCACCTGTCACATTGATGGTGGCTCGTCGCGTTGAGCACGGCCGCTACTTCGATTTTAATCGTTGGCTAAACGAGGGGCGCGAGCTGGCGGCTGATTTTGCTGGCTACCTCGGCTCTGGCGTACTGGCACCCCCCGCTGATGACGATGAATATCAGATCATATTTCGCTTTAGCAGCAGCGAAACCTTAGCCGCCTGGGAGCACTCCGCCTCACGACATGCGTGGTTGGCGCGCGGAAAAGGGCTGTATGAAGCGCCTCAAGAGCACCGTGCCACTGGGCTGGACACGTGGTTTCAAAACAACGGCAACAGCGCACCACCGCGTTGGAAGCAAGCCGTGGCTGTTTGGTTGGCCTTCTTCCCCATCTCGTTGCTTTTTCAATGGGTATTTGGTGGCGTATTGGCCGATTGGGCGCTGGTGCCCCGGGTGTTGGTGAGTACCTTGATGTTGACGCCAGTGATGGTGTTTGTGTTTATTCCGCTCTCAACGCGCTTATTAGCGCCTTGGCTGCAAGGAAAGTGTTCACCGCTGGATTTACTGGCGCGCTGGCGTCATGCACATCGTTAATCATTAATTTTCCTTGATTTTTACTAGTTTGATGCTTTCATGGGGTTCAGCGCTGTGATGGTGCTAACCTTGGTATATTGATCCTATTAAGAGGATCTTTATGATACTAAGCTGAAGGCGCTTGCAGTAATGGATAACTGTCGCCAGTGCAATGTTGGTGTATAACTCAGCCCCATGGAGTGTTTATGATTCACGTTCACCATTTGGAAAAGTCTCGTTCTCATCGGATTTTGTGGCTATTAGAAGCCTTAGAACTGGACTATGAGCTGGTAATTTACCAACGCGATGACAAAACACAGCAAGCGCCCGATTCGCTAAAAAAAATCCACCCGCTTGGTAAATCCCCGGTCATTACCGATGGTAATCTCACCGTGGCTGAGTCAGGCGCGATCATTGATTACCTATTACAGCGCTACGGGCAAGGGCGGTGTCAGCCTTCTTCCGATGACTTGCGGGCTTGGGTAGATTACCGTTACTGGCTACATTATGCCGAAGGCTCACTGATGCCACTGCTGGTGATGCAGCTTGTGTTTAGCCAAGTTCCCAAGCAATCGCCCTGGCTGATTAAACCGCTGGCGCAAGGCATCAGCGATACGGTGAGTAAGCGTTTTTTAGCACCGCAGTTGAAACAGCACCTCACCTTCATCAACCAGCACTTATCAGCCAACGGCAATTTTGCCGGCCCCTGGCCTAGTGGCGCGGATATTCAAATGAGCTTTCCGCTACAGGCGGTGGCGGCCGTCCAGTCGTTAGAGCAGTATTCTGCCATTGCTGCTTTTGTATCGCGTATCGAACAAGATTCCGCATGGCAGCGAGTGGTAGAGCGAGCTGGCCCGTTAACCATGCCTGGCCAGTAATAACTGCCATGTACCATTTCGCCACTTCTGCAGAGCTGCTGCGCAGCATTGACACTTATTTGGGGCGTTGGGGAATCGCCTTGCTGCTCATTTTTCTCCTTTTAGCACTGCTGGGCAATGTGCTGCTCAAACGCCGCATGCAACATAACCGGGCGTTGCTGCAAACCAATAAAGAGATGCTGGCGACTATTTTGGATAGTGTCGATGCCTTTATTTATATCAAATCACCGACCCTAAAATATCAATATGTTAATCGCCGTATCAGCGATTTATTTGGTCTGCCAGCCGACAAAATCATTGGTAAGTGCGACGCTGAGTTTTTTGATGCTGGCAGCGCTGCTGAAATGGAGCAGGTTGATCGCAGCGTATTGGCGTCGGGCAAGAAAGTAACGGTCGAGGAGAGGAACGTCTTGCAGGGTGAAAGCCGGGTAAGAACGTTCTTATCGATTAAAATGCCGCTATCGATGTCCCCCGGTGCTCCCCCTTCCCTGTGCGGTATTTCGACGGAACTCACCGACTACCTCGAAATGCAGTCGCGCACCTACTATTTGGCCTTCTATGACTCACTGACAGGTCTGCCCAACCGTCGGATGCTGATGGACTCCTTAACGGCCGCGATTGATCATGATGAGTGGTCAGCGTCTTATAGCGCTGTGTTAGTGATTGATCTGGATAACTTTCGCTTAGTGAACGACATCCAGGGTCATGAGAGCGGTGATCACCTGTTGATTAACGTTGCTGAACAGCTACGACAGCGGCTAGAGCCAGAGGCCACGCTGGCGCGCTTTAGTAGTGATGAATTTGTGGTACTGCTGAATAACCTGGGCGAGCCGCAGACCGAGGCCGCCCGAAAAGCGGAACGTGTGTCCCGCCAGCTATTGGAAACCATCGCTCAAGTGAGAAGCGGTCATTCGTTACCCATTAGCGCCAGTATTGGCATTGCACTGTTTACCGGGCGCGAACACAGCATGGATAGCGTGCTGCAACAAGCGGATATGGCCTTGCAGCAGGCGAAGAGGGCTGGCGGCAACACGCTGTGCTTTTTTAACACCGATATGCAGACCAGCGTACTGGAAAGGGCCAGCCTGGAAGCTGATCTGCATAAGGCCCTTGAGCGTAATGAGTTGGCTCTGCACTATCAGGTGCAGGTCGACCATCAGGGCGTGACCACGGGGGTTGAAGCATTATTGCGCTGGTATCACCCCCAGCGTGGCTGGGTCTCCCCCGCGACGTTTATACCTCTGGCAGAGGAGAATAGGCTCATTGTGCCCATCGGTTATTGGGTGCTTAGGTCGGCCTGCGAGCAATTGGCAAAGTGGTCCCATCAAGCGACCTACGCCACCTTAAGTATTTCCGTTAATGTGAGTTCTGTTCAGTTTCAGCAACCCGACTTCGTGCATGACGTAGAGGCGTTATTAGCAGAGACGCTGGCACCGCCAAGCCGTTTGGTGCTGGAAGTCACAGAGAGCCTGCTGATGTGCGAGCCAGTCAGGGTGCGCAATACGATGTTGAAACTCCGCGCTAGAGGGATTCGCTTTGCACTGGATGACTTTGGCACTGGTTACTCATCGCTGAGCTACTTAAAGCGCTTACCGCTAGATGAGCTAAAGATTGATCAATCGTTTATTCGCGAACTGCTCACTGACAAGACAGACGCGGCGATCGTGGATACGACGATACTGCTTGCCGTGAGTTTAGGCTTAACCGTGGTCGCAGAAGGGGTAGAGAAAAAAGAACAGCTTGACTGGCTAAGAGGCCATGGCTGTTACCGCTATCAAGGCTACCTGTTTGGCCGCCCGACACCGATTGAGTATCTTTTTGAAAGCTATTAAGCGGCTATATAAAAACCCCTTTCCAGCACGCTGAAAAGGGGTAAAGGTTAGGTCTATCTAACTTACATTTATCTAACTTACGTTTATACGATTAGCTGAAGAGCGCAAAGCTCTCAGCGTTAAGCCACATGTGAACCAAAATGCTGGCGATATAGCCGAGCAAAATGACCGGCGACCAACGCAAGTGGCCCATAAACGTATAGGAACCTCTTGCCTGGCCCATTACCGCTACCCCTGCCGCTGAACCGATCGACAGCAAGCTGCCCCCGACACCCGCGGTTAAGGTAATCAGCAGCCATTGGCCGTGGGACATATCGGGCTCCATCGTGAGTACCGCAAACATCACGGGAATGTTGTCGATGACCGCTGATACAATACCCAGCGTAATGTTGGCTGCCGTCGCGTTCCAGCCAGTGTAGAGCGCCTCTGACAGCAGGCCGAGATAGCCCATAAAACCAAGCCCGCCAACGCACATCACTACCCCGTAGAAGAATAGCAATGTATCCCACTCGGCACGTGCCACACGGTTGAAGACATCAAACGGTACCACGCTACCCAACTGCTCAAGCTTCTTGTTGTCACCGCGGCGGCTATAGCGTTCGCGTTTACGCTCCAACGAGCGGGGTAGGCTGCGGCGTAGGTAGTAGCCGAAGAACTGCAAGTAGCCCAGGCCGGTCATCATACCCAGTACCGGCGGCAGGTGGAGCACTACGTGGCACAGCACGGCGGTAATAATGGTCAATAAAAACAGCCCTACAATGCGCCGGGCACCCCGCTTCATCCACACATCTTCATACACGCTAGCGGGTTTCTCGTCCTTAATAAACAGGCTCATGATGGAGGCGGGTATTAGGAAATTGACCAGAGCAGGGAAGAACAGGATGAAGAATTCCTGGAACTCAACCATGCCAGCTTGCCACACCATGAGAGTGGTAATGTCGCCGAAGGGGCTAAATGCACCCCCTGCATTGGCGGCCACCACAATATTGATACAAGCGACGTTAATAAAACGCTGATCGCCCTCTGCCACTTTAGTTACCACGGCACACATCAATAGTGCGGTGGTGAGGTTGTCGGCAATGGGTGAAAGCACAAAGGCGAGACCGCCGGTCAGCCAAAACAGTGTCCGGTAGTTGAAGCCTTTGCGTAACATCCAGGAGCGCAAAGCATCAAACACCCGGCGCTCTTCCATCGCGTTGATATACGTCATGGCCACCAGCAAGAACAGCATCAGCTCGGTGAACTCCAAAAGCGTCACGCGAAACGCGTACTCTGACGCTTCCGACATACCATTTTGGACATACACCCAGCCGATGAGGCTCCAGATGATACCGGCTGCCACCAACACCGGCTTCGACTTGCGCATATGAATCTTTTCTTCCGCCATGACGAGTGCATACGCCAGAACGAAAATAGTTACTGCAAAAAAGCCGACAGCCGAGGTGGTTAAATTTAATTCACCAGTAACGGCAAATGCATTGGGACTTACGCCTAATAGTAAGGCCGCTAACAAAAAAAGCCAGCGACGATATAATCGTGGCTGGCAAGAGGGTTGGCACAACGTAGGCATGTGACGTTTTTCCTCATGGTTAAGTTGTCAGAAGTGGTGTAAAAGCGCCGCTAGTTTACCAGCCTATATTGCGCCGCAATACTTTATAAAAACGAACGAAAGTAGTTCTTCTTAGTGGAATAGCATCTTTTTTTAGGAAATTAATCTTTTAGGTAATGGTAACTTTAACAACATTCGTTTTGCCTAAGTGCTGATTTAAATGTGGGGTTATACTATTGCCGAATAGTATTATTAAATAATATCCATTTCTTTATACCTCTTTTCACTAATGCCCGCTTTCATTATCACCGCTCAACCCCAGGCGAGGCTGCCCGTTTAGGCATAGTCATGGTATGTTGATGCCCCCTAGGCCCATTGCTGGGTAACATAAAAACGAGGCCCGTTAGAAAACGGCCGCTGGATACGCTAAGGAAGATTAAGATGCGCAACTCATTTCGCTCCCTTCGCCGCACGCTTGGCGTGACGGCTGCTACGCTAGCGTTGGTAAGTACCGCTTTCTCCGCCCACGCTGAAACGCGGGTGACCTATAAATCGGCTTCTGCAGGTACCGCCTACTATCAGATGGGTGTAGAACTCTCAGAAGCAATCCGCCAGGGTACGGATGACGCGATTATTCTGACCCTTGAAGAGAGTCAGGGCTCGGTACAAAACGTCATGGAAGTCATGGCTCGTCAAGGCAATTACGTGTTTACCACGCCGCCTGCGTTAGTCGAACAGGCTATGGCAGGTGAAGGCGCCTTTGCCGAGCGTCAAAACCCCCGCTTTCAAGAGATTCGTGGCCTGTTCCCCATTCCCTCTATCACCATGCACTTTGTACTGGCGGGTGACGAAGGGGTGGCTAATATGTCTGCCCTGGAAGGCAAGCACTTATTAATTGGCCGAGGTACGTTTGGCGCCCGGGAAGCGGCTCGTTATCTGGAGCTGTTTGGTCTGGAAGAGACTGTCCAAATTGCCGATGCTGCCATTGGTAGTGGCCCGGATGCACTTAAAAACGGTCAGATTGATGGCTTTGTAACAGCCAGCTCTTTCCCGTCGCCTAACGTGATCGAGACCGCCGCCAGCATGCCTATAGCGTTGGTTAGTCTGACCGATGAGCAAATCGAACAAACCGGCGCAGCGCGCCAAACGATCCCCGGCGGTACCTACCCCGGCGTTGATAAAGATATCGAAACCACATCGCTGCCGGTGATTGCCTACACCACCACCTATATGGATGACGATACCGCCTACACGCTGACCAAAACATTTTGGGAGCGTCGTGATGCCATGGCCGAAGAGGCCGCCTGGTGGGGCAGTATTACCCCAGAGATGCTGGAAAACATGACCGGCTCGCTACACCCAGGGGCATTGCGCTATTACGAAGAAGCGGGTTTCGAGGTGCCTGACTCTCTACGTTAGTCACTTTCCCCCTTCTTCCTACTGCCACGGCGCTCGCGCAGTGGCAGTTCTGTATTGATGCAGTATTGATAGTAATAGGCAACTTGGCATGCGTGTTGTTACTTCTTCGCCAGCGGCGACCCCCATCGATGATGACGCCATAGCCCCAGGCTGGATGGCGCTGGGGGCGGTGAGTGTGGTGTTTCATCTTGGATTGATTTTTTATGGTTTAACACCTGCGCTCGTCAGTCGGCCGTTACACATGGCGCTGCTGTTGCCCTGGGTGCTGGTCTATATGGCCAACACACCGGTGCAGCGAATCAGCGGCTGGGTGCTGACGGTGCTGGGCGTGGCCGCATGTGGCTATATCGCCGTCAATGAGGCCGCGCTAGCCAATCAGTATGGCTTTATTGATACCCACCTGCAGATGGGGATCGGGCTATTTTTAATCGCGCTGGCGCTTGAGGCCGCCCGTCGGGCGATTGGCTGGCCGCTCCCGCTGGTCGCGTTGCTGGCCCTGATGTATGGCGCTTTCGGCCAATACATCCCTGGTGCGTTTGGCCACCCTGGGCTCCCGCTGCCTAGCATGGTGGGTACATTGACCATTGCCGAAGGTGGGCTGTGGGGATCGCTGACCGGCGTGAGTGTCAGTGTGGTGGCGATTTTTGTGATTTTCGGTGCGGTACTCAATGCCGGCGAAGCGGGTCAGGGCTTCATGAACCTCGCTGGCGCGGTGGCAGGGCGGCTGACCGGGGGCGCGGCCAAGGTGGCGGTGATTTCCTCAGCACTGATGGGGTCTATCTCCGGTTCGGCGTCAGCTAACGTGGCCTCCACCGGGGCGATTACCATTCCCTCCATGGTACGCCTGCGTTATCCGCGCTCACTCGCCGGTGCGGTGGAAGCGGTTGCCTCCTCTGGCGGGCAAATCATGCCGCCGCTGATGGGGGCCGGGGCGTTTGTCATGGTGGAACTGACGGGGACTCCCTATACACAAATTATGGCCGCGGCAATGTTGCCGGCAGTCCTCTATTTCTTGACCGTCTGGGTGGGCATCAATGCCTACGCGACCCGGCATGACTTGCAGCCCGTGGCTGAAAGTGAACGCCCCCATGCGAAAGAAGTCGCCATTACCTCACTATTTTTCGCGATCCCGTTCGTGTTGCTGCTCGAACGTATTTTCAACGGTGGCTATACCCCACAGTACGCTGCCAGCATTGCGATTTTCGCGGGCATCGCGCTGTTGTTCTTTGATGTGACGCTGCGCTTTTCGCTTCCTGGCTTTAGCCGTCGGTTAGCCGCCGCTGCGGTCACTGCCGGGCGCCAGATTGCCGTGATCGGGGCGATTATCCTGTGCGCCTCGCTGGTGGTCGGCGTTCTGTCGCTAACGGGGCTGGGTGTCAAGATTACCTCAGGTATCCTGTCGCTCTCCAACGACATGCTGTGGCCAGCACTACTGCTAACAGCGCTCGCCTGCTTGATTTTGGGCATGGAGGTGCCAACCACCGCCGCCTACGTGATCTGCGTCTCTGTCGCCGGGCCGGCGTTGACATCGCTGGGTCTGGAACCGCTTCTAGCGCACTTGTTCGTCTTCTGGTACGCGCTGCTCTCGACTATCACACCGCCGGTGTGTGGCGGTGTGTTTATTGCCGCTGGCATGGTGGGGGAGAACTGGCTGAAGGTGGCGTTCAAGGCCATGGCGCTGGGGATCGGGCTGTATATCATTCCCTTGGCCATGGTGGCCAACCCGGAAATAATCCAACTGGCCTTTAATCCGTCAGGTGCCCTGCTGAATGCGCTGAAAGTGGCGCTGGGGCTGGGGGCGATCTCTTACGGAGTGATCGCGCGCAAAGCGTTGTGGCAGCGTGCGGCGCTAGTCGCGGCGGGGGCCATCCTGATCTTCGTGGTTTAGTCCTGGGACGAACCTTCAGCATCCAGCCGTAGCGGCGAAGAGGCTGGCAGCGGGGTAGTGGCAAACATCACCCAGGTATCCAGCGCAGGCCCCAGTGACTGAACTAAACGCAGTTGCTCGGGTGCTTGCCCCAGCACCTCTTCAGCGCAAATGCCTGCCTCAAAACGTCCCGCAAGAAGCCCTTCTGCCACCGCCACTGTGGTGGGGGCGTTTATGATCTCTGTATAGGCCGTTAAGTCGGTGTAGTAGCGGGTTGCCGGTTGTAGCGCTACTTGGGTGGGGCGAATAGAGGTACGCTGGGCAATCAGCGCTAGTGGTTTGCTGCCCGCTATAAAGGTGTCTACGGGATAGGCTCGATGCATATAGCGGCCAACGCAGTCGCTATGCGTTGCATGAGCGGTGCACTGTAGAACGTGGCTCACTTGGCCGTTGATCAGGGCTTGGAAGGCATCTTCAAAGCAGTTAAATAACGTAATACTGCCTTCGCCTGAGCCGCGCATTTTGAGATAGCGCTTGGCAATCAGCTCATGGTTATTGCCACTAGGCCCCAAGGTTGCAATCTGCACGGTGATTTTTCTCCACGCTAAATGATCAAGTCATTGAGCCAAAAGCGTTGGGGCTTTTGGCTCAGCGCAATTGACGATTAAATCATCTCAAAAGATCGTAAAGCTTAACGCTATATAAGCGGCATAGCCTGCAAGCAGTGCCGCGCCTTCCCAGCGCGACAGGCGCATGCCAGTGTACAAAAATAGCACCAGTACGCCCGCAGCTCCCAGCATTACCCACTGGTCAAACATGGCCACCCGTGGTGCAAGGGGCAGCGGTTGTAAAAATGCTGAGATACCGAGGATGCCCAGCAGATTAAATATGTTGCTGCCCAGAATATTACCAACGGCAACATCAGCATGACGGCGCAGCGCCGCAATCACCGACACGGCCATTTCAGGTAGGGAGGTGCCAACGGCGACGATGGTTAGCCCAATGACTGCTTCGGAAATACCCAACGCCTGGGCTAACCCAATGGCGCCAAAGAGCAGTAGCTGCGACCCTCCTATTAGCATGCCTAAACCAATCACCAGCGCTAAGGCGATCATCCAGCCCGTGTTGGGAAGTTTGGTCATCTCTTCGGCTTCTGAGGCATGCATATCTGCCGCAGGAATATGCTGACGGCTTTCGCTTATATAAGCCCAAATAAGATAGCTAGCAAGACTGGCTATAAAGATTGCCGCATCAACGCGCCCTAATGCCCCGCCAAAGGAGAGGCCAATAAATAGTAGGCTGGCTAGCACCACCACCAAGCCATCCCGGCGTAGCGCTAAGGGTTGAACCACCATAGGGCAAATCACGGCGCACATGCCTAAAATCAATAAGATATTACCGATATTGCTACCCACGATGTTGCCAATCGCAATGTCTGGCTGTTGGTTTATAGCGGCATCAATAGAAACAACCAACTCGGGTGCCGATGTGCCGAAGCCAACGACGACCAATCCGGTTAGCAGTGGCGAGATACCCACCCTTCGTGCGCCAGCGACAGCCCCCCGAATCAGTGACTCGCCGCCCAGGGTGAGCAGCGCAATACCCGCCAACAAACTAAGTCCATATAGCATGTTAAAACCTCTTCCATAGTACTGGTCAGGCTGCGATTAATGCAGGGTTTGCCTGGCCAATAGAGCGCGCTAGGCGGTCGGATTAGTAGTGCCTAGCTCATTGGCAAGATTACTGCTAATTTTTGTAATTTGCGCGGTATTCCAGTGGTTATAAGAGGGAGAGCAAAAATTAAAAACGCATAAAGGCTTTGACCTGCTGCTGACTACGTGGCAGGATATGCGCAGTTAGTAAGTTAGCAAGCAAGCATGGTTCCAGAAACATTCGAATTCTTTCGGTAGTCTGTAATTGTATTCCTTGTTCTACTCACTATTTATCTGGGTAATACCAGGATTTCTACAATTCGCGACTTGCGAAAAGGATTTAATATCATGGCAACTGGCACAGTTAAATGGTTCAACGATTCTAAAGGCTTTGGCTTCATCGCACCGTCTGACGGCAGCGACGACGTTTTTGCTCATTTTTCTGAAATTCAGTCTGATGGCTTCAAAACTCTGCCTGAAGGCGCTAACGTCTCTTTTGACGTTACCCAAGGTCAGAAAGGCCTTCAAGCTTCAAACATTAAGCTGCTTTCTTAATCCTAGCGATTATTTAAGTTCTCGAATCGTTTAGATTCGATGATCGGGCCCCGCTCACGCGGGGCCCGATGCGTTTGTATCTTCAATAAATCTACGACGCCATTATCGTTGCGTCTGCCGACAGGCGCTGCTACTCCATCCGTTGCCACTTTCCCCACAATTCTATAGTGCATTAATCAACTAGCTTGATTAAATGATATGTTATATTGTATCTTTTTTGAGCGTTAACTCATAAGGGAGAAAGAAACATGGGAGCCAGCAAGATGGAAGATAGTCAAAAGATGGTGTCGCCGCTAAAGGCTGTCAGTGCCTTTGCATTCAGTACGTTACTGCTCGCTGGCGCTCAATACGCCAGTGCTGATGATCATGACCATGACCACAGCCATGATCACGATCATGCTCATCACGACCACGACCACGACCACGACCACGACCACGACCACGACCACGATAGCGATATCTATTCGGGTTATTTTGAGGATGAACAGATCAAGGATCGCTCACTTTCAGACTGGGAAGGTGATTGGCAATCCGTCTATCCGTACCTACAAGATGGCATGCTAGATGAAGTGTTTGCGGATAAGGCCGAGAATGGCGATAAAACCGCCGAAGAGTACAAAGCGTATTACGAGATAGGGTATGCAACGGATGTAGATCGTATCGTTATCGACGGCAGCAACGTCACTTTCTTTGCGAACGGCGAAGAGATGTCGGGTGACTATCAGTACGATGGCTACGAGATTTTAAATTACGAGGCGGGCAACCGGGGTGTTCGCTTTATTTATGAGCTCGAAGGCAAGGGGGCTGACGATCTTCCCCAGTATATTCAGTTCAGCGACCACAGCATTTACCCAACAGACGCAGACCACTACCACCTTTACTGGGGCGATGATCGTGAAGCGTTGTTAGAAGAAGTGACTAATTGGCCGACCTATTATCCTTCAGAACTAAGTGGCGAAGAGATTGTTGAAGAGATGCTGGCCCATTAAACTGTATTAAGCATACTTTAATAATTGAAAAGCGCTGGCTATCATGCCAGCGCTTTGTAGTTATTGGCACTGTTAAAATAGGATTCAGGGCAGATCGACGGCACACTTGCTGTATGGTTTTACCAATTGTCATAGAGCCATTCATTATGCGTTTGTCTTCACTTTTTATTGTTATTGGGTTGGTGGTCTCAAATAGCTTTGCTTATGCGGGCGATAGGTGTAATAACGCGACTACTCAGCCTGAACTCACCGAATGCTCGGCGCAGGCCTATCAAACGGCTGACGAGGCGCTCAATGAAGCCTACCAGGTGCTGGTAGACCAATTAAGTAATAACACCGCGTCACTGGAAAAGCTTAGAGCCGCCCAGCGGGCTTGGATCGGTTTTCGCGATACCGAGTGTGCATTTGAAAGTAGCGCTGTTGAAGGCGGCAGTGCACAGCCTATGGTGCGTAACGGCTGTCTTGAAGGGCTAACGGAAGCACGTGCTGAAACGCTGCGCAAGCATGCTGAATGTGAAGAGGGCGATCTAAGTTGCCCGCGATAAAGTTGTTCTTCAGTATGGCGATAAGCAGCGATAAGTCATTAATTTAATCATCTCAGTGTATATAACTTCACAAGCTTTTTAGTTCTTAAATATTGATAAGGCTAGGCGTCATTTGTGCTCAGCTAGCCGAGCGAACAGCGGCATCAGTAGCGCGAAGAGTTCCGCCTGGGACGAAATGCAGCACTTGGCATAGAGCTGGCGGCGGAAGACTTTCACTGTCTGAAGGCTGACTTCTAGGTGGAGGCTGATGGATAGGGAGGAGTGTCCTCTTAAAATAAACAAGGCCACTTCGGCTTGGCGTGGGCTCAGGCGAATGCCGTGTTGATGACTCAGGGCCTCTCTTAGGCGTTCCTCTAAAGGAGCGGGCGGCGCTTTGCCCACATCGTCAATGCGGTAGTCTTGCCAGTGCTTTTGCAGAAGAGAGCTGAGGGTGTTTTCGTACTGATGCAGAATCTCAAGTTCACGCCTATTGAAGGGTTTGCCGCTGGAGCGATCCCTGCCAAAACAGGCGGTTATCGTATCGCTCTCAGTGATATTGGCGAAAACCGCTACCTCATCCAGTAGCGTGGTCTGCTGGTAATAATTCTGATAGTAATGCGTGCGTCGAAAGTGATCGGGCGCTATGTCTCTCAATCGGCGTATGCCCTGAACATTGCCTCTCAGGTGCTCGCGGTAAAAAGGATCCAGCAGGTAATCTCCCCCTAGATATTGGCTATCCATCGGTAGGTAAACGACAGGGTCGGTGTATTCCCGATAGAGCACCGCTGGCCGGTGTTCGCCGTGATAAGCGATGATGATCAAGTTATCGAAGGCAGCGAGTTGTTTCAACAATCTAGAGAAGTGTTGAGGTAACGCAGGCGTTCCCAAGGCTATGATGGCATCGGCCAGTACCTCGTCATTTTCGCTTTGAGTCACTGCATCCACATCCGCAAGTCCATACCACGCTAGGGTTATATACGATCCGACGAGCTGCCAATACCGTTCTAAAGAGGTTGGCTACTAAGCGTCTCAGTCTAGCTGGATAGCTGTAACGCCAGCAACTGAGAGTTATTAGCCGGTCATTAACGGTAGCAAGCTGGTCTAGCCTCGGCGGCTGGCTTGATCAACCACCTCTTCGTTTTGTGCCGACTTAGCGGATTGCCCGCTGTCGGTTCCAACGTTTCCTGGAGATGGATCATGACGGATAACAATATCAAACTGGAAAGAACGCTATCCCTAAAAGCCGTGGTGCTGTTTGGCCTAGCCTACATGACGCCATTGATCGTGCTGGGCACTTTCGGTGTGATTGCCAGCACTAGCAATGGCGCCGTACCCACTGCTTACCTCATCACGACCGTTGCCATGCTATTCACGGCCTACAGCTACGGCATTATGGCGCGTACTTATCCGGTAGCCGGGTCTGCCTATACTTACGCCCGCAGAGCCATCGACTCGCGTGTTGGCTTTATGGTGGGGTGGAGCGTGCTGCTGGATTATTTCTTCCTGCCAATGGTGATTTGGTTGATCGGCGCCGCTTATCTGAACGCTCGTTTTCCTGAAGTACCGAGCTGGATATTCCTGCTGGGCTTTATTGGCATCACCACCTTCTTGAATATCTACGGCATCAAGCTCGCGTCCAAAGTGAACTCGTTGCTGATGGTTTTCCAAATACTGGTGATCGCGTTCTTCGTACTGCTTTCAATTCGTCACGTTTTTGCGACTGGTGGCACTGATTCGCTTTTTAGCCTGGGGCCGTTCTTGGGTGAGGATGCTGGTTTTACCGCGATTGCTGCGGGCGCCGCGGTGGCCGCTTACTCTTTTCTTGGCTTCGACGCCGTCACCACACTGACCGAAGAAACCATCGACCCGAAGCGCAATATCCCTAAGGCCATTATGCTCACCGCGCTGATCGGCGGGGGTATTTACGTACTCGTGGGCTACACCACCCAGCTGGTGCATCCTGGCAGCAGTTTCGTAAACTCAGACTCCGCCGCCTTTGAGATTGCCACGACCATCGGTGCGGATCTTTTCGGCGCTACCTTCCTGGCTGGTATGGTGCTCGCCCAGTTCACGTCCGGCCTGGCCGCTCAAGCCAGTGCCTCTCGGTTGCTGTTTGCCATGGGGCGGGATGCGGTATTGCCGCCTAAGCTGTTCGGAGCGCTGCACTCGCGCTTCCACACGCCAGTGTTCAACATTGTCCTCACGGGTGCTATCGGCATCATTGCCTTGTTCCTTGATGTGTTATCGGCCGCCTCGTTTATCAACTTCGGTGCCTTTATCGCCTTCACGATGGTGAACCTGTCAGTCATCTTTCTGGTCAGCAAAGACGCCGATGCAAGGCGCCAGTATGGTGTGATTAGAGGGATGTTAGTGCCGCTCATCGGTGCCCTGGTCAACCTTTGGCTGATGAGTAAGCTGGATATCAACGCCTTTATTCTTGGGCTGATCTGGCTGTCCATTGGTCTCGCCCAGCTGGCCTACCTGACCCGGTTCTTCCGTCGCGAGCCGCCGGAAGTGGCCTTTGATGATTCAGCGCCCGAGTCAGCAACCGCCTCAGTAAAAGCGACCTATTAACGGAGATCTACCATGTCCAGAAATTTGCCTGTCCTTGTGGTGCAGGAAGCCTCGCGGCCGCACGGCATTGACTCCGAACTGCTGGACTTCGAGGCCGAGCTGGCGGTACACCTGAGTGACTTCGGTGCCGATTTTGAACAGCCCAGGATGGTGGTTTATCCGGAGCTCCATCTATGTGCTGCCACGGGTACGCCGGAGCAGCGCAAAGAGCAACTGGAAGCCGCGGCTGAGCCGATCGATGGCCCCCGTCACCAGCACTTGTCACGTATCGCCCGCAACCTGGGAGTATGGCTGCTGCCCGGCACGGTATGCGAACGAGGTGAGGACGGGCATCTGTACAACACCGCGCCGGTGTATTCGCCTGAAGGTGAGCGAGTGGCTGCCTACCGTAAGTGCTTCCCCTGGCGGCCTTACGAGCCCTATCAACCGGGAGATCGCTTTGAAGTGTTCGAGGTGCCGGGCATAGGCCGGGTCGGCCTAGCCATCTGCTACGACATCTGGTTCCCTGAGATGGTGCGTCAGCTAGCGTGGCTGGGGGCGGAGGTGATCATCAACCAAGTGGCCACCACCACCTGCGACCGCGCCCAGGAGCAAATCCTTGTGCAGGCCAATGCTATTTTCAACCAGGTGTATATGGTCAGCGCCAATTCAGCCGCGCCTGCGGGGGAAGGTCAGAGTCTGATCGTCGACCCCGAAGGCCGCATCCGCGCGAGGATGTCCGGCGCTACTCCAGGCATACTCACCGATGTACTTAACATTGATGAGGTCGAGCGTGTGCGTACCTTCGGCACCGCGGGCCTAAACCGCATGTGGTCTCAGTTCCGAGACGATGACCCTGTGCTGGAATTACCCATGTATGAAGGGCGCATTGATCCGCGTAAGTGGAGGGAAAAGCGTTAAACAGCCCATCTTATGCAGGGGTGCTTTACGCTCATTGGATCTGTATCCGGGTTAATAGCCTAAGAAAGGCCAACGTGCGGGAGATAAGACGCAATGAAAACGAGGCTCACGAATAAAGAAGGTGAAGTAAGAGAACTCACAGACCGGGCCGTTAGACAAATGCGGCCTATGTCTGAGGTATTGCCTACTAGACTACAGCGTGCCATCAAGCAGCGTGAACGCCAGAAAGCTCCCATGACGTAGCAGCTTATCGTCGGAAGTAATAAAGCAGTTCAATGCATAGGGCAAAGGCTAGCTTTGAGGCGTACATTCAAGAGCAACGTCAGGGGGGAAACTAAATTATTGATTTAGCCATTTTATAGTTCCAATACCTCTAGGTATCTGTGCATTGATGCTCTCTGGATGATTCCAGAACAGCCTATGCTCATCTTGCCAAGCATCTCGATAGCTTTTTAGAAAATGATTTCTGTTGTGTCCTAATGTATATTCACAGTTTCCTCTTTTACATTTTGTTTTTGTCTGTCGGTTGATGGATTTAATTAGTTTGTCAATGTCAATAATCTCAATTGCAGCTTCTTTTTCAAGCCTGTGTGCTGTTCTTTCTGAAAAATGATTGCAAAAGCTTAGAATTAGTCCGTCTTCTTCTCTTCTTTCTTTAATGTACATGTGGTTAATCTGGTAGCCGTTAATATTGACATTTGTAAGAGTTATACCTCGAACATCTTCCAAAGCAATGACACCTTGAAGCACTGAGTATGGGTGAGTTGCCTCATAGATCAAATTTTCATCTGGAGTGAATATTCCATTTCGTTCCATTTTTCTGTATGTGCTGGCTAAGTTGATTGGTATCTCTCCACCATTCAACCATGGCTCTATCCATTCTTTTTTTGTTAAATATAAATACATTACGCTAAGGCCCTCGCTAAAAGCTTACGAGCTTGCAAATGGTAACTCATCCCACCTCGCAGTATACCTAGGCGTCCGGTGCTCGCAACTCAATTCCCAAGCATTGATCTTCCTCGACATCCCCAGTCTCACGGTGTTTTTACCGTGCTCGCGGTTCAGCTTGTCCAGCGTGGCCATTAGCTTTTCATTTTTGGCCCGTTTCTCATCACTCACTGGCTCAGCCAGCAGGCCCAACTGTTCATTGTCGTGGTCGCAGAGATCCATCAGCATCACGCCGTATTTTTGATACATGATGTCCGGTTTGAATATTTTCTCCAGCCCTGCGATGGCTGCACAGACTAGCTCACGGCTGTCGTCAGTGGGGTAGGGCAGCGGTATCACTAGACTTCTACTGTAGTTGGGAAGATCCTGCCTGAATCTATTCGTGCGCACAAACACTATGACTGCCTGGGCTAGACCCGACTGCTTGCGTAACTTTTCACCGGCGAGTGAGGTGTGCACGCGGATGGCTTCGTGAAGATCCGCTTTGTTGTTAGTGAGGCGCCCAAAGCTCCGACTGACCATTATTTGCTTTTTGGGCTGGGTCATGTCGTCCAGGTGGATACAGTCCACGCCCCGCAATTCCCAGACGATCCGTTCCATCACGACGCTGAAATGTTTCCTACGATGCTTGGGCGATGACTCACCTAGTTGCCATGCGTTTTCAATGTCCAGCGTGCGCAGTCGTGCGGCGCTGCGGCCAGCTACGCCCCATATCTCTGTAACTGGCAACTGCTCTAGGAAAGCGCGAGTGTCGTCGCTATCAGGATGCATGATGGCCACGCCGTTAAATTGACTTTCTTTCTTGGCTCTATGATTAGCTATCTTCGCCAGCGTTTTAGATGTGCTCAGCCCGACGCTAACAGGTATTCCTGTATCGCGCTTAACCTGGTGCCGCATTGATTGGCATCGCTCTGTCAGCGTTTCAGGCTCGAAGCCCTCAAAGCTCAGGAAGGATTCGTCGATCGAGTAAACGTCAACGTGCGGTGTGTGCTGGCTGAGAACGTCAGCGACGCGGCGACTCATGTCGCCTTAAAGCGCGTAGTTGGAGCTCAGCAGAATGCACTGGCGGCGGATATGGGGATCTATCTGATGCGCTAACATGCCCATCGCCACGCCAAGCTGTTTTATTTCGGCTGATCGAGTGACCACGCAACCATCGTTATTCGACATCACGCCTATCGGGCGGCCTTCCAGCTTAGGGTTAAAAACGCGTTCGCAGCTGACGTAGAAATTATTACAGTCGACCAGGGCGATCATACCGAGAACCCTGGGGCTAATGAGTGAATATTGTGCGTGACCACGCCCCACACCTGGCACTCGCGTCCCTCTAGTGGCATTGGCCGAAACTCAGGGGTAGCGGCAAAGAGGTAAGGTCGGTTGCCGATCGAATCCAGTTTCTTACAGGTGAGCTCGCCATCATAGATACCCGCGCCTGTCATTGAAGTGCCCTTTGCCCTGAAGTAGTACGTCGCGCTGGGGTGTTGTAACAAATGGGCAACAAGATCCAACTCAGCTTCTAAGTAGTCCTCCGCAGGGCTAGGAAAACCTGTGCGCACTCCACCACCGGCAAGGGGCAACTTAAGCCGTGGGGCGGTGGTATCAACGCGCCCGAGGATCGAGAGGTGTATACTCATGCCATGCTCTCCTCAGGGTTGCAAAGCAAGCGTATGTGTTCTGCAGTGTCATCCAGCGGGATCATGATCCCGTTCTCAACGGTACCCAGGTCTTCCAGCATGCGCGCCCAGTCATCAGCGCTATCATCATCCCGCTGGCGGATCTCGACACACTGATTTGACTGCGCCCCAGGGCTACCGATCTCTTTCTGCACGCTTTTGACTAACTGCTCGTAGGATTTAGACATAAGCGCTCCTTAAGTTCTGGTTATATATACAGTTTTAGGGCAGACGATAAGCGATGAGCATCGTTGACTGCAAGCGCTGATATGAAAGGGTGGCTGCGAAGAACGTTATATCGATTATGCTTTGCTCATGTGTGGACGATTCGCATTATTCAGCCCGTTAGATCACTTGGCCAACTTGGTCGTTGCAAGTGTGCCTGATAGCAATTTGCGGGCGCGCTACAACGTGGCACCTGGTACCTGGATCGCGGCTATTCATCAGCTGCCAGAGAGCAAGGCGCCTATCGTAAATGTGGTGGGGTATCTGCCTAAGTGGGCCAGGAGCACAGGCAACCAGCCGATCAATGCGAGAGTTGAGACCGTGGCCATCAACGCTTATTTCAAATCGGCGTTCGCTCGGTACCGGTGTTTGATTCCGGCTGATGGCTGGTATGAATGGATCAAGAATTCGAAGCCCAAGCAGCCTCATTTTCTGGCCCGTATTGATAAAGAGCCGCTGTTCTTCGCTAGGATATTCGCTGCATGTGACGATGGAAGCATGGAAGGTGCGATCGTCACCGAGCCCAGGCGGGGTAGTGCTGCCGAGGTGCATGATCGTATGCCGCTGATTTTAGATGACGACAGCCTCAAGCACTGGCTAGCACCTGACATCACGGATCGGGAGACCATTCGCAGTATCGATGCTGAATTGATCGAGCATTGGCCTGTGAGTACGAAGGTCAACAAGTCGGCGGAAGGGCAGGGTGGCGAGCTGATAAATCCGGCGTGATAGTAGGAAAAAAGCTGACCACGCCATGCCTAAACAGGCCCTTCTCAGCCCACAGACACAAAAAAAGCACCCGTAGGTGCTTGATTTGTATAGTAAGGTGGTAGGCGGCGTCCCGTTTAAAGTAGATTTAAGCATTTGTTTATATTGAAAATAAAATAATATGATTTAAAAAATGCCCCCAATTATGCCCCCTCTTTTATGCCGCTACTCGATCTAACCCGTGCTTTGAACTCAGGTGGAGATATGAGGGTAATTAAATTTTCAGACCGCTAGCCAGCAAGTGCCATTTATTAAAACCCTGTTTGGCAATAAAGGGGCTGTGGAGCTTTGGGCTTAGCGTATGACGGCTGGCCAACAAGCCGCCGCTGCTTTGTTGCCCTGTCTGTTACCGCTTCGCTTCATGGGGCTTCGCCCCATCCCCCAGGTAGTGAAGTGCGCCAGCCGACTAATTGCCTTCATCATAGCGTGACAAATTCACCATAACGCCAGCAGCGCCCCGGGCATGGCCAGATTGCGCCGTTTGGTTGTGTTGGGTTGTTGTATCGCGTGCCTATGGCCGGGGTGATTTAGTGGCCACCTTAGCGGATGGCGGGCACCCTTTCGGCTTCGCGGCATCCTGACAAAAGGCCATCTAAAACAGCGTGATAGCGAATTGAATGGGGAATTTATGAGACGGTGGCCACAGCATACCGGGCATGGTGCCAGCGTCGGCTTGATGGCGTGAGAATAAAACAACAACCAACCCCGGAAATTTGCCGTGCATAGGCGAATTTCGGGACTGTTTGGCCCCGTACTACCGGGGTAGATGGGGGAGTACCTTTTTCATTTTCCGGCATATCGGAGCGCCATCGGCAGCCACAAAAAAGCCGTGAAGCTGGCTACCCTTCACGGCTTATGTAAGCGGCCTACTGGTTAGTATTCAAGCTGTTCAGGCGCTTCCATCGTGTAGAACTGTGAAAGCTTCAGTTCAATGTGAGCGTCGCTGTATGCGGTGCCCTCTGGCGCGTAGAGGTTGGCTTCATTACGAGCGGCATTAATCGCTGTCACACGATCTTGCAACCCAGCCACCTCGATAGCTTCCAGCAGGTCGCGCTCTGCTTTTGCTATGGCGGCTTTACCTACCTCATAGCCTACGCCACTTTGCAGGCTTTCTAGCTCGGTCAGTTCGGCTTGAAGGTCGTTGCGCATCTTTTCCAGGCCACGGCGGGCGCTAGCTTGCTTCTCTGCCTGTTCGGCTGCCTTCTCAGCAGCCTTACGGGCTTTCGCTAGCGTGGTGGTGGCCTGCCCCTTGGCGGCTTCGTCTACCTCGCCTAGCAAGGCGCTTGCTTCAAGGCGTTCTACCTCTTCGGCAGCGCTGCGCGCTTGAGCTTCCAGATCGGCGGCGATGCTGTCGCTATCTTTCATTGCCGCAACTGTTCCCGTGATCTTATCAATACGCTGCTGGTGAGCATTCATTACCTGATTTACCGCTTCCAACGCCTGTGGCGAAGCCTCTGGCCTTGCTTTTAGGGCGGTGGCCAGTTCCTTTTCTGCCTGCGCTTGTGCTTCACCGCATTCAGCATAAACGGCTTGGGCTTCCTCAAAGCGGCTGCGCGTATGCTTAAGATCGTTCCAGGCGCGTTGCAACTCTAGGCGGCTTGGGTCATCACGCTGTGTAGCGCTGCGCTCCAACTTTTTAGCTAGGTGCTCCATCACCTTTTGAACCTGCTCAGGGGTAGCAGGGTCGGCAACGGTTAGGTCGTATGGCCGATCTTGCCGGGTTAAATATGTGAGGTGCCGTTCAGCAGTCTCCATTTGATGCCGTGCTTCTGACGCTTTGACAGTGGCGGTGCTTACCGCCTTTTGGGCTTGTTGGTGTTGTTCAAGCCATGTTTTCCAGGTAGTTAAATCGTTGTGCATTGGGTTGCCTCACATTTGGGTTGTTTAATCTCAGATAACAGCAGCAGCCAGCCAGCGGCGTTAACGTCGCCAGCGCTGGCCATTTCGTTGAGCATCCGCGCCAACTCGGCGCGGCGCTTTTGCGTTGGGTAAATCTGGGAACCGCGTTTCTTCATTTTCGTATCACTTTTATTTGCCGTTAATCGGGCCTTATTGGGCCTTTTCTTTAGCGCTGGGCTATCGCATGGCGTCACCTCCCGGCGGCGCTAAGCGCGGGCCTTTGTTGTTGAGTGGCGCGGCGTTGAGGTGTGCATTTCTTCTAATACCACCTGTACATGCTTTGGCTGGGTAAGCTGGGTGCGGAGTACAGGTCGTACAGGTGATAAGCCGCATCGCTACGCGGATACTGCCCACCTGCGGTGGTACACGCTGGATAGCCGAAAATTTCCCGAAATCCGGGGCTGCTTGCCCCCGTGGCTCAGGGTGTTGGCCGCTAGAAGAACCTAGGTTTTTATCTCGGGGAACTGGCGGGCTTAGCTTTTTGTCCATACAATAAAGACTATGATCATCGACTATGACCCAAACAAAAGCGCCCGGAACGAACAGGAGCGCGGCCTTCCTTTCACGGCGGCAGAGTGCTTTGATTGGGATGGGGCTGTATTTTCGGAAGATACCCGCAATGACTACCCAGAACGGCGCTTCATTGGTTTGGGGAAGATAGGGGAAAGGGTGCACGTGGTGTGCTTTACGCCTATCACCGATGGCATTCGGGTTATCAGTCTCAGGAAAGCCAACGCACGGGAGGTGCGGAGCTATGAAAACGCGACTCACGAATAAAGACGGCGAAGTAAGGGAACTGACAGACGCGGACGTAAAACAAATGCGCCCCATGGCTGACGTGCTGCCCGTTGCCCTGCAAAGAACGATTGGTAAGCGTGGGCGCCAGCAAGCCCCCACTAAGGTTAAAACGTCAATACGCCTTTCTCCCGAAGTAATAGAGCATTTCAAGGCAGAGGGTGAAGGCTGGCAGCGTCGTATTGATCAGGCGCTTAAAACCTATATCCGTGAACATGAACACGGTTAACCACATTGGCAGCGCGCTCATTGCTCAAGCTGCCGTTTTAGCCAACGGTTAGCCGCTTGACGGCCTGCGTTGTTCTTTACGTGGGCGCGCTGTTCTTCCCTGGCTGCCTGTTCCCAGGCGGCGCTATACCCTTCGGCAAGTCGCATTGCTTCACTGTGCTGTTGAGTGGCCAGCCTCAGGCGAATAAACCGACGATCCTCAGCCAGCAGGCCGCACCGCTTCTCTATCAGCGCCAGCCATGGCTCGATGCGGGTGGTCACGGTTGCCCGCCGTTGATGTTGCTTGGCTTGGGCACCGGGCTGGCCTTGTGAGCGGGCAGCGCCAGCAGTGGCTTGCAGTTGGGCAATGCGGGCAAGTAGGGCTTCACCGTTCATGCAATGGCTCCCGGTGGAATATCAGCGGGCGACAGCTCACCACGCGCCAGCCAGCCAATAATCAGTTCACGACCTTCCTGGATAGTGGCCCGCAAGCGCTCACGCTCTTCAATCTCAAGGCGGCGCTTAATGGACGTAATGCGGTAAGCTTCCAGTGGAATAGCGTTTTCCTGCCTGATGCAGTCGTTCCGCTTCTGCCTCTCTCTGCTCATGTATCGGTCATGCTCGATAACAGGCGCGATTGATAGCTGCTCACACCCATCTAATGGGGTGACTGCATCGGCGTCCGTACAATTAGTGATAAAAATCCGAGGCGCTGCAGCTTCGCCTACGCGCTGAGAATCTACCCCAACACCAACCAAGTTCAGCGGCGTGGCTGTTTCAGTGACGCGCTTAAAGTCCATGGCGTCAGCTTCACCCTTGCGCTCAATCGTCCAGCGGTAATACCGGGTAAGGTATTCCGCTTGGCCTACTTGGCTATTAACGACCAAGCCCCAGGTGCTAACCATAGGCTCCCCATAGTGGCCTAGCGTGTCGCTTGTCCACTCCCCGGTCATCCGGTCACAGTTCGCTATGTCGGTCGTTTGACGTACTACCCGCCATGGGCGAATAGGTGCAGCATCGCGGGGCTGCATTGGCCCACCCATTAGGCAAAGATATTTGTAGTAGTCGCCAGCAATGGCCACCTTGCGGGCGTCATGCAGAATAGCGGCGGCCTCTGGCTCTGGGTGTGTGGCCGCTTCCCAATCGGCTAGGCGCTCTTCATCGGTGCTGCGCAGTTGCCGCCATACGGCTATGGTTGGTTCACCAAAGAATTGAAACTGGCGAATACCCCAGCAGCGCGACCATGCCTCAACACGGGGAACACTGGTTGCTAACGGCTCGCCGTATAAATCGAGATCATCACCATCAACGTTCTTCCTTGTGTGCTGTTCACCGTTGACGTTCTTGCACACGTACTTGACCACGTAACCTGTGGCGCTGCCTTTGCTTGGGTCGATCCTGACCGACTTGAAACGAATGCTTGGGTTGTGGGCGACCTCTTCCGGGCAATGCTCAAGGGCATAGCGGCGCATGATGGCCGTTACTTGCGCTTCATCTTCCGGGCGCATCCATACCAGAATATGCCAATGGGGCGTGCCATCGTGGTGGGGTTCTACGATACGAAGGCCATACACGCGAAGGCCCGCACGATCCCAAGCGGCGCGGGTTTTCGACCACTGCTTTTGCAAACATGCCTGACCTTCACGCGGGGTTGCGCCATCATATTTAGGGTTGGGGCTGCCGTTATGGCGCATAGGGTGCTTAGCTGAATGAAGCGTAATCGTCCACATGGAAGACGTTAAGCCCTGCTTTACTCCCCAGTGTTCAAGGCCACTGATACGCACCATCAACTCTGTATAACGGTTCTTTGGGTTAGCCAGGCCAAGCTCTGCCAGTTCAGATAGCGTGTATTCATCGCCGTCTTGATTAATCGCTACAAGCCCTTCAAGTAAGCGGGCGTTCTTAGTGGCTTGGTCAGTATGGCGGCGGTAGCCTTCGTCGCTAATGTAAATCCCCGCCTTCTTATGAGTTCGGCCTAGCAGTCGCTGGCGTTGCTCAAGGCGGCGGTTCGTTAGGCGACGAAGCCGACGACGCCACCAGTAAGGGCAAGTAACGCGGGCAAGCATTCCACTATGGGTAAAGCCCATCGGTGGGTTTACTTGGTGAGCCTTCACCCGGTGCAGCGCCAGCGCCAGCGCTTTCTCTGGGCCAAGCTGCGCGGCGTCTATTTCAACGGCGCGGGCTTGGGCGTTGGCGTGGTCGATTAGCGCCTGTTCATCGTTGTGGCATTTCCACGGCCCGCAATCTAGCTGGGCCTCAGCCAGTGCATTACGGGCTTTGATAATGTCGGGCATGGACGCGTCAGCCAGCGCCGCTAACAACGGGCGCTTTTTTAGTACGGGGCTACTCACGCTGCCCCCTTGCCGCTTACCGGGCTTAGGTTCTTAGCGTCAGCAATGACCGTTAACGGTTGCACACGATCCACACGGCATAGGCGCGCCCCATACCGTGTGCTATTCTCAGGTTTAGCGTTTGCTGTGGAAGGCGGCGCGGAGAAGGCCCAGCCATTGCGCTGGGCTTTTTCATGGGTGTTAGTCAGCAATGTGGCCCCCTTCCTGCTTATCGTCGTCACCTTCGATACTTTGCTCTAGCAGGTCTTGAGCCATATCAGCAGCACGTTTGCCCATGCACCGGAACGCTACCGACCAAGCCTCTGCTTGCTGTTCCGTAGTGCCTTGCCCCATGTAATTAACATCCCCCATGATTTCGGCTAAACGTTCATGGGCTTGGGCAATGTCGCGAATCTCAGCCAGTTGCTTTATGAATTTTTCGTTTGGGCGGCTCATGCGCGCACCGCCTTAGGAAGCAGCGCTTCCAGTTCGCGGGCAATGCCCTGAAGCTGTTCAAGCGAGTCATGCGGGGCGCGTTGGCAAGGGGGCAGGTACACGCTGTAAGTCTTAGAAACAGCGGTGGGGTTGTGCAGGTCACTACGACGGCCAATGCTTACATTCAGTTGAAGCAGCATTCCCGAAAAATCGACACTAACCCAATGGCCACCTTGGCTATGGGTGCTGACAGGCAGCGCCAGCGCTTGAATATGGGCGATGGCGTCCCGGTGGGCTTGGGGGATTTGGTGTTGGTTCATAGGGCACCGCCAGCACTGCGCGTGGCAGTCTCGAGGGCGCGGGCTTCTAGCTGTTGGGCTTTTTCAATGTGGTGGTTGTAACGCTTAAGGCGGGTGCGCGTGCTGGAATCGGCAAATAGAGCGGCTTTCGCCATTTGGCGATGCGCGTCGGCACGGCTGGATAAACTGCGGGTAATCAGGTTGGACAGGCGTAATTGTGCCATGGGTGTGACTCCTATTTGATTGGAGTCGTCCCCGGATGCGGCCAAGCATCGGGTGGGGGCGACTGTACGCGGGTTGGCCGACCGGTCAAATAGGAAACCGGCACACCCGAAGGTGTCCCACGCACAGCCGCCATAACTGACGGGCATAAAAAAAGCGCCGTCATTTGGGGCGCTGTTGCGCCTATTTGATTGAGACCGGCCAAGGCCCCTTACTACTGACGATTTTGCGCCAGCCCTTGGAGCATAGCGGGTAGGTGTGGCAACGGTCAACATTATGCGGCCCCCTCTTGGCGGCTCGCTTCAATACGCTGCTGGATCCACTCGTCTACTTCCGACTCTACCCAGGCCACGGCGCGTGGCCCAATGCGGACAGGTTTAGGGAAGTCGCCGCGCTCCATGCCGCGATAAACACCGGTTGTACTCATTCCGGTTTTTTCGCGGACAACAGGGAATCTGATTAGGTTGGACGTGGGTTTGGTAGGGGTAGCCATGCCTTTAGTTCCTTTGGTTGCTTATGGGCATGGCTGGAAGGATGGCGAGAAACTTTATTCCTGTAATGGGTAAGTTTTTAGAGGAACTTACCCCCTGCTTTTAAGTGGTGGTGCTGGGAAGCCGGACTTCCATCCAGCCTTTAAATGCGGGTTGGCGTTTTTAACTGCTGTTCTTATTTTATCTTGCATGCTGTTAAGTGCTTGCTCTGCTGCTAAGTATCCATTGTCGCTTATTGGGTACTGCTTAGGGTCTTGTTGGTGTAGCGCGTAAAAAGCGCCAGCAAGTTCTATCCCTTGTTTTCGGGTTCGGGCCTTTTGCCTTTTTCTGCCAGCCTTCTCAGTCTTTTTCATACCGCCATGCTCACCAAGGTAGGCATCTTCATTTTGCGTGACGCGGGTGAAAGCGTGGTTGAGCGTATTCATGGCCACTTGAGGCGGTGGAAAATGGTTGTCACTGGCTGAACTAATCTCTTCCAAGCTAAGACGGAGTGGCTCTGTGCGAGCCATGTGAACATTTTCCTGTAACCGCTCCAGCTCTTCACAATGCTGCTGTAAGTGCTTAGCTGCCGTATCAAAATCGCAGCCAGTGCGAAGCGCATGAAAAAGCAAAGCCATGCCCGCACACCCCTTTTCCAAACCTGGATATACATCTTCCTCTTCTGTAATCCCCGGATAAAGCTCTTCAAGGCGCTGCTCAATATTGGTCAGTGCTTCGACGGCATTACGTAGCAAATCATCATCCACGACTAGCCACTCCCTTATAGATCGGCACCACATTGCTTGCGCCAGCGCTTAATGCATCCAGATAGTCGGCCCAGCTTTGCAACATTTCCCGGCGCTGTTCTAAGTGGGTGGTGCGGTTATAGGCGCGCCCGTTGCTGTCTTTCACCTTGTGGGCTAGCTGCTGTTCAATGTACTGCTCTGGGTAGCCTAAGCGCTCAGCCAAAATGGTGCGAGCCATGGCCCGGAAGCCGTGGGCGGTCATTTCCCCTTTGAAGCCCATACGATCCAGCGCGGCCTTGATCGTGGCGTTACTCATTGGGCGTTTGCTGCTGCGGGCACCGGGGAACACGTATTCACCCCGGCCCGTTAGGCGGTGAAGCTCTGCCAGCATGGCAACTGCTTGGCGGGGGAGGGGCACTATCAGCGGATCGGCGTTTTTACTTGGCTTGAACGCCCATTCCCCATGCTCTAAATCGAAGTCTGCCCACTTGGCTTGGCGTAGCTCACCAGGGCGAACGAACACCAGCGGGGAGAGCTTGAGCGCGACGATGGTAACGGGCATGCCGCCGTAACCTTCGATAGCATGCAGCAGTGGGGGCAGCTCTGCCGGGTCGGTGATGGCTGCATGGTGGTTTGTTTTAGGGGTACGCAGCGCGCCTTTCAGATCGGGAGTTAGGTCACGCTCAGCGCGGCCCGTAGAAATGGCGTAGCGGAACACTTGCCCACACAGTGTTTTTACCCGGTGGGCGGTTTCCAGGTGGCCGCGCTTCTCAATTTTGCGCAGGCATTCCAACAGCTCAGGCGGTGTTATATCAGTAATAGGCCGATGGCCCAGCGCTGGAAAAGCGTCACGGGTTAAGCGTGACTTGTTGCGCTTGTAGTGGTCGGGCACCACTTCATGACGGTGGATATGCTCTAGCCATTCTGTGGCCACGGCCTTAAAGGTATTTCCCGCCGATGTTTTGCCAAGCTCTTTGGTAACGCGCTTTGTGGTGCTGGGGTCTAAACCTTGCGCCAACAGCTTGCGGGCTTGTTCGCGGGCCTCTCTGGCAGCGGCAAGGCTGATTTCGGGGTAAACGCCAATGGCTAAGCGCTTTTCTTTGCCGTGGAAACGGTACTTCATGCGCCAGTAGGTGCCCCCAGTTGGGGTAACTTCCAAGTACATGCCCCCACCATCGGTAAGGCGGTAGGTTTTCTCTTGGGGCTTGGCGCTGCGCACGGCGGTAGCTGAAAGCTTATTGCTAACGTGGGCCATATTGGGGGCACCTCATCGGTGAAGGCTCATGGTGCCCCCAGATATGCCCCCTATGGTGGGGGCATGTCAAGGTATTGGGTGAAAACTCCTGACAACAAAAAAGCGCCCGGAGGCGCTTCATTGCTGGTTTCCTGGGAGGTCTTGAGAACTCTTGAAACCTTTGTGTGGTGGAGGCGGCGGGAATTGAACCCGCGTCCGCCAGCACGCGCCTATTGGCTCTACATGCTTAGATTCCGTCATTTAGTTTAGCGCGACTGACTCCGACGGTCAGGATTCAGCAACGCGAGCCTTCTAAAGTTTAACGGTTGGCGAGAAGACACCACCAACCGCGGTCCTATCAGCTTTAGCTCATATCCCCGCAGTGATGAATAGGCACATCACCTTGGGGCCAGACAAGAAGCTAACAGTGTTTAAGCTGCTAGCGCGCCTTGAGCGTAGTTTTCGTCATTTGCGACTATTTTTTCGTGATGTGGGATTTACGAGATACATCACGCTCTCGGCATGCACCGCAAGGGTTGTCACCGGCGTCGAAACCATGTCGCCCCCTTATTACAAGTGAGCATTCTAACGTGCTCACAGCTGATTGACCAGTTATGCCTTGGTATGTTCCCGCATAATTCGACCTTTTTGACGGTTCCAGTCGCGATCTTTTTCTGTCGCGCGTTTGTCATGCAGCTGTTTGCCGGTTACCAGCGCCAGCTCGCACTTCACTTTATTGCGCTTCCAATAAAGTTTGAGAGGCACACAGGTGTGACCCTTGTCCTGGGTGATCGAAAAGATTTTGGCGATTTCTTTGCGATGCAGCAGCAGTTTACGGGTGCGCGTAGGGTCGGCGATCTCATGGGTGCTTGCCGTGTTAAGCGGCATAACATGACTGCCCAGCAGAAACGCCTCGCCGTTGCGTACCAAAATGTAGGTATCGGTGAGCTGAGCTTTGCCGGCGCGCATGCTTTTCACTTCCCAGCCAGCGAGCGATAGCCCTGCTTCGAAGGTTTCATCGATATGGTACTCAAACCGTGCCTTCTTATTTTGGGCAATAACGCTGCTACCGGGACCCTTACTTTTACCTTTCTTAGTGGCCATGGAACCTCATAATTAATCTGTCAGTGGCATCCCCTTCGTTATTTGGGGAGGCGTGATACCATTTAGAGTATGAAAAATATTCCCCATGATACGCTTTGGGCACTGTGAAGTCAGCGGAGAGGTCAATGCCAACCGTCAATCGTTCCGCCTTGGTGCGGCACACCCCCCAGAAAATGTTCGATCTGGTTAACGACTTCGAACGCTACCCGGAGTTTTTGCCAGGCTGCCGTCAGGCGCGTTTGCTTGAACACGATGACGTGCATCTGATCGGCGAAATGACCCTGGGTCGCGCCGGTGTCGAGCAAACGATCACTACGCGTAACGAACTTTTTGCGCCTGAGCGTATTGAGCTTTCGTTGGTAAAAGGGCCATTCAAGCGGCTTAAAGGTCGCTGGCTATTTATCCCCATGGGAGAGGGTGCCTGCAAAGTGAGCCTTGAAATGGAATTTGAGTTCGCCAATCGCCTGCTTGGTATGGCGTTCGGGAAAATCTTTAAGCAAATCGCCGGCCAGTTAGTCGATGCCTTCACAAAGCGTGCTAACGAGCTGTATGGGCGCTGAGACGCTGGCCGTTGAGGTCGCCTATGCGCTTCCATCTAAACAGCGCATAGTGGCTCTACGCGTGCCTGAGGGCACCACTGCGCGTCAGGCCGTTGCCTTGGCAGATTTGCCCACGCTGTTTCCTGATGTACCCAGCGATACGTTTGCTCACGCACCGCTGGGTATCTTCGGTAAAGCGATACGCAACCCCGACACCCAGTTATTGCGCGATGGGGATCGGGTAGAAGTCTACCGGCCACTGGCAATCGACCCCAAGGCCGCTCGCCTGGAGCGCGCTAAGCGCCAAGCGAGCGACCAGGAGCGATAAACGCGTTAAAGCTGTTGAGCGGGCTGTACGTTCGATGTCGGCCGCGTCTGGGTGCTCTCTTCAGGTAGCGCATCCATGGGGTCAACGCCTTCCGTTGCGGGGCCCATGCTGCTTTCGGCTTCGAACGGCAGCGCCTTGGATAAATCGCCCTCTTGCTCAATGTTCGCTAAGCGTCCTTGAGGATCGAAGGTGAGCGTTACGCGGCGCTGTTCTACGTCGCCATACGCCTTATCTAAACGAAACACATAGTCCCATTGGCTGGCGTCAAAGGGCGCTTCCAGCAACGGCCTACCCATCACATAAGTAACCTGCTCTTGGGTCATTCCTGGTTGAAGCTGGCTGACCATCTCCTGAGTGACCAGGTTGCCTTGGGGAATATCGCGCTTATAAACGCCGACGTAACTACAGCCGCTAACAACGGTAAGGGCAACGGAAAGCGTGATGATTCGAGTCAATTTTTGCATTTGGGCCTATTCTTCACTATCGTGGTTTCGGTTGATCATACCCGACCTAACCTGTTACTGCGAAGAGCGACCATGGCCGATCAGAACCATGAATTGCGCAAAGCCGGTCTAAAAGTGACCCTGCCGCGCGTCAAGATACTTCAAATTCTCGAAAATGTTTCGGGTCAGCACCACCTTAGCGCGGAAGAAGTGTACAAAACACTGATTGATGCGGGCGAAGATGTTGGCCTAGCGACTGTGTACCGCGTACTGACTCAATTTGAGTCGGCGGGCTTGGTTATTCGTCATAACTTTGACGGTGGCCACGCAGTATTTGAGATGACCCAAGAGGATCACCATGATCATATGGTGTGCCTGGAAAGCGGTGAGATCATTGAGTTCGTTGATGAAATCATTGAGCGTCGTCAGCAAGAAATTGCTGAAGAGCATGGCTATGAGTTAGTGGATCATGCGCTAGTGCTTTATGTCCGTCCGCGTGGTTCCGATGTCACGCGTCAAGACAGCGGGCCAACGAATAAGAAATAACCTACGTGAATAGACAATATTCACGGCTTGGGAAGATGAACGCCCTTGATGTACTTGGCATAATTCGAGATAAAGCGAATTTGCCAAGTCATCAAGGGCGTTTTGTTTTACTGCGCAAAGCGTCTTAAAGCTTCCCCCGGCTCAGTGCGGCGGGCGCTGGCTTGCATGCAGCATTTCCCGGGCATGGGCGAGGGTTTGGTCGGAAAGCGTCACGCCGCCCAGCATGCGTGCCAGTTCGCTGATGCGGCCCTGCTCGTCGAGCAGCGCCATCTGAGTCAGCGTGGTGTCGCGCTTCGCCTGTTTCTCGATATGCAGGTGCTGGTGCGCCTGGGCCGCCACTTGCGGTAGGTGAGTCACCGTCATTACCTGGCCATTTTCACCTAGCTTGCGCAGCAGTTGGCCAACGATCTCTGCGGTGGCGCCCGAGATACCTACGTCCACTTCATCAAACACTAGGCTAGGCACCGTTGAGTGCGTCGCCGCGACCACTTGAATCGCCAAGCTAATCCGCGATAGTTCGCCGCCGGAGGCTACTTTGGTCAATGGCCGCGCGGGCTGGCCGGGGTTGGCGCTGATCAAAAATTGCACGCGATCCAAGCCTTCCGGAGAGGGTGCTTCTTTCGCAGTGACCTCTACTTCAAAGCGGGCTTTGCCCATGGCCAAAAAGCCCAGCTGTTGCTGTACTTCTTTGCCTAAACGAAGCGCGGCTTTTTGACGGCTTTCGCTGAGTTTTTTCGCTTCTTGGCGGTAGCTTTCGCGTAGTTCAACGACCCGCGCACTGAGCGCCTCCAGGTCATTGCCACCCTCTTCTAATTGCGCGACTTCCCGCTGAAGATCGGCATGCAAGGCGCATAGTTCTTCAGGGGCAACATGATGCTTACGCGCAATCCGATGAACATCGGTCATCCGCTCTTCCACCCAGGCAAGACGCTCAGGGTCTAATTCAGTGGTGCTGGCGAGTCGGTTGAGCTCGCTGGAGGCCTCTTCCACTTGAATGCGCGCATCGCTCAACATGGACAGCGTGTTCGCCAGCATGCCTTTATCGCTACCTGGCAAGGCGCTTAGATGGGCGAAGGCCTGGTTGAGTAATGAGAGCGCGCCGCCTTCATCGCTGGCGCAGCAGTCTGCGGCAAACTGCGTTTCGCGCAGTGTCTCTTCCGCATGGGCGAGGGTATGCTGCTCCTCTTCTAGCGTGGCTAATTCGCCCTCCGCTAACGCAAGTTGATCCAGCTCTTCAACCTGATAACGCAGTAACTGCCGTTTAGCCTCTACTTCACTGCCTTCTTCACTCAGCCTCTTCAATTGGCGGCGCGCAGTGCGCCACTCACGGAAGGTTTCGGCTAATTGAGTGGTGGCGTTACTTAATCCTGCGTAATCATCTAGCAGCGCTAGATGGGTCTCTTCACGCATTAAGGCGTGATGCGCATGCTGACCATGAATTTGAATCAACTGCTCGCCGAGGGATTTGAGGTCTGAAATAGTCGCGGGGTGGCCGTTGATCCACGCTTTGGAGCGGCCATTAGCGGTGACCACTCGGCGCAGCAAGCACTCCTCGGTCGGCAGCTCCCGGGCCGTTAGCCACTCAATGGCGGCAGGCAGGTGCTGAATATCGAATCGTGCGGAGAGGTCCGTGCGCTCGCGGCCGTGGCGCACGCTACCGGCGTCGGCACGCTCGCCCAGGCAGAGCCCAAGAGCGCCTAACAGAATCGATTTGCCCGCGCCGGTCTCCCCGGTAATCGCAGTCATACCGCCGGTTAGGTCGAGTTCCAAGTGATCGACAATGGCGAAATCTTGAATAGCTAGCTGAGTAAGCATGGCGCCTCCTGAGGCGGTACAGCACTGAAGCTGGATACTTATCCAATAGTTGTTGATTTATACAGTAGTTAATAACTCACTTCAATGCACCTCTTGAGATGGCATTTATGGCCCCCATATAGCCAACATCGTTAGTTAAAGCTAGCTAGTTAAAGCGAAGGATTTGAAGGCTTACTTCTATGCGCGTCGCCCTAGATGGCAGCGCCCTACTTTTTAGGAGCACAACATGGCGAAAGAACCGCAAACACCAATGGATGATGAGCTGGCCCGCCACGAGCAAGAAGCGGATGGCGCCGAGCAGGCGGCGGAGCAAGCCGCTGAAGAGCGCTTGATGGAGGGCGAGCTGGAAGGGTTGATCAATGACGAAGAGCCGTTAGAAGGCAACGTCGATAACCCCGAAGCGGAAATGCTGGCAGCCCAAGTGGGCGAGTTAGAACAGAGCTTGGCCGACGCTAAAGATCAAGCCCTGCGAGCCGCCGCGGAAGCACAAAACGTCCGCCGTCGTGCAGAGCAAGAAGCCGAAAAAGCGCGCAAGTTTGCGCTTGAAAAATTTGTTAAGGAGCTGCTGCCGGTCGTTGATAGTCTGGAAAAAGCGCTAGAGACCATGGAAGAGGGTGCCTCGGACGTTCATCGTGAAGGCGTTTCCATGACCTTGAAGATGCAGCTGGATGTGCTCAATAAATTCGGCGTAGAAAGCATTGAGCCACATGGTGAGCCCTTCGACCCTCAAGTTCACGAGGCCATGACCATGGTGCCTAACCCGGATCTTGATCCCAACACCGTGATGGACGTTATGCAGAAAGGCTATTTGCTCAACGGACGTTTAGTGCGCCCGGCCATGGTCGTCGTCAGTAAAAAAGCCGATTAAGCCACTGGCAGCACAGAGTTTGAAAAAAGTGTGTGAAAAAAAGCCCTTGAAATGTCAGCTGCGGCCCCCAAATAAAGGGCAACCCCGCGGGGAAACCCGCAGACAAGCTTAAAAAGCTAAATTTTCAGTTTTGTAACAACCGAATTCGAGGTATCGCTATGGGACGTATAATTGGTATCGACCTGGGCACCACTAACTCTTGTGTGGCCGTGCTTGATGGTGACAGCGCTAAAGTCATTGAAAACGCCGAAGGCGGCCGTACGACGCCTTCTATCATCGCTTATACCGATGATGGCGAAACGCTGGTCGGCCAGGCGGCTAAACGCCAAGCGGTAACGAACCCAGAAAACACCCTGTACGCCATCAAGCGTCTGATTGGCCGTCGTTTTAAAGATGACGTTGTTCAGAAAGACATCAAGATGGTGCCGTACAAAATCACCGAAGCCGACAATGGCGACGCTTGGGTTGAAGTAAAAGGCAAAAAAATGGCACCGCCGCAGGTAAGCGCGGAAGTGCTGAAGAAAATGAAGAAAACCGCCGAAGACTACTTGGGCGAGACGGTCACTGAAGCCGTTATCACCGTGCCGGCCTACTTCAACGACAGCCAGCGTCAGGCCACGAAAGATGCCGGTCGCATCGCAGGTCTAGACGTTAAGCGCATCATCAACGAACCAACCGCTGCCGCACTGGCCTACGGTATGGACAAATCGCGCGGCGACAAGACCATCGCGGTATATGACCTGGGTGGCGGTACCTTCGATATCTCAATTATCGAAATTGCTGACGTTGACGGCGAAACTCAGTTTGAAGTATTGGCCACTAACGGCGACACCTTCCTGGGCGGCGAAGATTTCGATTTGGCGCTGATCAACTACCTGGTAGACCAGTTCAAGTCTGATAGTGGTATTGATCTGTCTGGCGACAACCTCGCTATGCAGCGTCTGAAAGAAGCCGCTGAAAAAGCCAAAATTGAGCTCTCTAGCGCCCAGCAGACCGATGTGAACCTGCCTTACATCACTGCCGACAACACTGGCCCGAAGCACCTTAACGTTAAGGTGACACGCGCCAAGCTGGAGTCGCTGGTAGAAGAGCTGGTTCAGCGCTCGCTCGAGCCGTGCAAAATGGCCCTGAAAGATGCAGGCCTATCTGCTTCTGAAATTGACGAAGTGATCCTGGTCGGTGGCCAGACACGTATGCCGATGGTTCAGAAGAAAGCGGCTGACTTCTTCGGTAAAGAAGCACGTAAAGACGTTAACCCGGACGAAGCGGTTGCCGTTGGTGCAGCGATTCAGGGCGGCGTACTGGGCGGCGACGTTAAAGACGTTCTGCTGCTCGACGTTACTCCGCTAACCCTGGGTATCGAAACCTTGGGTGGCGTGATGACGCCGCTGATCGACAAGAACACCACCATCCCGACCAAGAAGACACAAACCTTCTCAACGGCGGATGACAACCAGACGGCCGTGACCATTCACGCCGTTCAGGGCGAGCGTAAGCAAGTGTCGCAGAATAAGTCGCTGGGTCGTTTTGATCTTGCTGACATTCCGCCTGCACCGCGCGGCGTGCCGCAGATCGAAGTCGCCTTCGACCTGGATGCCAACGGTATTCTGAACGTATCGGCGAAAGACAAGGCCACTGGCAAAGAGCAGTCGATTGTCATCAAGGCGTCTAGCGGCCTGTCCGAGGAAGAAGTCGAGCAGATGGTGCGCGATGCCGAAGCTCACGCCGAAGAAGATAAGAAGTTCGAAGAGCTGGTGCAGCTGCGCAACCAAGCTGACGGCATGATTCACGCCACGCGCAAAACGGTGGAAGAGGCTGGTGACAAAGCCACTGACGACGAGAAGCAGGCGATTGAGACGGCCATCAGCGAGCTGGAAGAAGCAGTTAAAGGTGATGACGTCGATAACATTCAGAAGAAACTGGATGCATTGACCGAAGCCTCTGGCCAGCTAGCCCAGAAGATGTACGCCGAGCAGGCAGAAGCGGCTCAGCAAGAGGGCGGCGAAGGTGCCGAAAGCACGGGTTCCAAGCCGGAAGATGACGTGGTTGACGCCGAGTACGAAGAAGTCAACGACGATCAGAAAAAGCAGTAATAACCTCTTTCTGCCAAGGAAAGCGGTGACGCGGGAGCTTACTCCCGCGTTGCTGTTTCCGCAGCCAAGACGCACGAGAGTTTCTGTTAAGTGCGTAGCTAACCAGGAGGCGTAGGGCCTATGTCCAAACGCGATTATTACGAAGTCCTGGGTGTCGAAAAAGGGGCCGATCAGAAAGAGATCAAGAAGGCCTATCGCCGTCTGGCGCAAAAATTCCACCCTGATCGAAACCCGGACGATAACACCTCAGCGGAAAAATTCCGCGAAGTGTCCGAAGCCTATGAAGTGCTTAGCGACGGCGAAAAGCGCGCAGCTTATGACCAGTTCGGCCATGCAGGCGTTGATGGCCAAGGCGGCGGTGGTTTCGGCGGAGGCGCAGGCGCTGGCGATTTCAGCGATATTTTCGGTGATGTGTTTGGCGATATTTTTGGCGGAGGCGGTGGTCGGCGTCGTGGGCCTAACGCCCCGGCACGGGGCTCCGACCTGCGCTATAACCTAGAGCTGGATCTGGAAAACGCCGTTTCAGGCACCACAGTCGATATCCGCGTACCTCGGCATATCGAGTGTGACCGCTGCGATGGCGGTGGCGCCGAGCCAGGTTCTTCTAAAGAGACCTGCCCGACCTGTCACGGTCACGGTCAAGTGCGCATGCAGCAAGGCTTCTTCGCCGTGCAGCAAACGTGCCCCACCTGTCATGGCTCTGGTCAGCACATCAAAGTGCCGTGCCATAAGTGTAATGGTGAAGGTCGCGTACGCGAGACACGCACGCTTTCCGTCAAGATCCCGCCCGGCGTGGATACCGGCGACCGCATTCGCTTGAATGGCGAAGGTGAGAGCGGGGTTAACGGTGGCCCGCCTGGGGATCTGTACGTACAGGTCGCCATCAAGCCGCACCATATCTTCCAGCGTGATGGTAAGCACCTGCAGTGTGAAGTGCCGATCAACTTTGTTGACGCAGCCCTAGGTGGGGAGCTTGAAGTGCCCACGTTAGATGGCCGCGTGAAGCTGAAGATTCCGCCGGAAACCCAAACCGGCAGGCTGTTCCGCCTACGCGGTAAAGGCGTGAAGCCAGTGCGCGGTGGCATGCCCGGCGACTTGCTATGCAAGGTAGTGGTCGAGACACCAGTCAAGCTTAACGACGAGCAGCGCGACTTACTGCGCCAGCTGCAAGAGAGCTTCGACGGCAGCAACAGCCACAGCCACTCACCGAAGAAAACCGGCTTCTTCGACAGCGTGAAAAGCTTCTTTGAAGATATGAAGCCGTAAGTCTGAGATAATGGTTAGCAGTTAGTTGTTTGGTTCAAAAACCCCCGGTTCGCCGGGGGTTTTTGCTGTTTAGGGGGTGCTGCGCGCAATGGATAACCTTCAGGAAAGGCCCACAAAGGGCATCTTGCTCCGGGTGCTCTCAGGCGCTCTGTTCACTGGCATGCTGGTGTGCATTAAAGCCGTGAGCGACGCAGTGCCGGTGGGGCAGTCGGTATTTTTTCGCTCATTGTTTGCGCTGCTGCCTATCGTGATTTTTCTGTTGCTGCGGCGGGAGTTTCCCCAGGGGTTGGCTACGCGGCGCCCCTTGGGGCATGCGTTGCGCTCGGGGATGGGGGCGGCGGCGATGTTTGCCTCCTTTGCGGCGGTGGCGCTGCTACCCGTTGCTGAGGCGACACTATTAGCCCAGCTAACACCGGTATTTATGGCGATAGGTGGCATATTGCTGTTGGGGGAGCGTTTCTCGCTCTACCGCGCTGGCGGCATAATATTGGCGATTGCTGGAGTGGCAGTGCTGATCTTGCCTGGGCTCAATGCCAGTTCCAGCAATGGGCAAATAACCGGGTACGCGTTAGGGGCGCTGGGTGCGCTGTTAACCGCGGGGGCGCTACTGACCGTGAGGCGTATTTCGCGCACCGAGAGTGCTGCCTCCATCGCCTTCTACTTTATTGTGGTGGCAGCGCTGGCTGGGCTTGCCACGCTCCCGCTGGGCTGGGCCGCGCTCACACAGGCGGAGTTTGCCCTGTTGGTGCTCTCGGGCCTGTTTGGCGGTGCCGCCCACATCGCGATGACATTAGCGCTGCGCTACGCCGAGGCGTCGCGGTTGGCGCCTTTTGAATATATTGCCCTGGTGTGGCCTATGCTCGCCGACTGGGTGTTGTTTGGCATACCGGTCTCCAGCGGCTTCCTGCTAGCGCTACCGCTGATGTTAAGCGGGGTGGCGCTAGCGGCGATGGAAGGACGGCGGCTTAAATGGCTGCTTCGGCGTTAATTTGCGCCTGGTGCTTCGAGTTGGGTAAAGCAAGCAAGGCCACTGTGGTGTGGGAAAGGAGCCCATAAATGAAGTTTTATTACTACGTGAAAACGTGCTGTTCCAGCGGGGTATCATTCATTACTTGGCAGCGCTGGTCGCTTCGCTCTAGGCTAAGAGGTAGATAACTTCTTGGAGTCACTGCTATGCCGCTTTCCCGCGCTGAAATTGCTACGCCTTCTGCTGAACGCTTGATCAACCGTCTTTGTAAACATTGGGCGCACAAGCTGGAGGTGGAGCAAAGCGATCAGCAAGGTAAAATCTCGTTTGCCACGGGCACCTGCTTAATGCTCGCTGAGCCCGATAAATTGGTGGTCGCCATTGAAACGCTTGAGGAGGAGCATTTGGATGAGCTTGAAGGCGTGGTCGAGCGTCACTTAATTCGTATGGCAGGGGATGAAGAGCTGGCGATTGTTTGGGAGAACTAAGCTGAACCTTCATGGCAGCAAAGGAGAGCGTCTAATGCGCTGGTGCGTCTGCTATAATTGCGACACTTTTTATCTACCGGAACGCAGAGCGCAGGAGTTCGCATGACCCGAATTGCCATTGTAGGCGTGGCTGGCCGCATGGGCCGGACGTTGGTAAATGCTGTAGAGCAAGATGCTGAGGCGACGCTGGCTGGTGGAATTGTGGAGCCAGGCAGCTCCTTAGCGGGCGCTGACATTGGCGAGTTGGCGGGTGTCGGGAAGCGCGGCGTTGTTGCGGTCGATTCCCTGGCGTCGATTGTCGATGACTTTGATGTGCTGATCGACTTTACGGCTCCGCAGGTCACGCTGGGTAATCTGGCGTTCTGCGCCGAGCACGGTAAGCATATTGTGATTGGTACTACTGGCATGAGCAATGATGAGCTGGCCCAGCTTGATAGCTACCGCGATAAGGTGGCCATGGTGTTTGCGCCCAATATGAGCGTTGGGGTTAATCTGACGCTGAAGCTGCTCGAAACGGCTGCCAAAGCGCTCGGTGATGAAGGCTACGATATTGAAATAATCGAGTCTCACCATCGCCATAAGGTTGATGCACCTTCCGGTACCGCGATCAAAATGGGCGAAGTCATCGCCGATAGCCTGGGGCGTAACCTGAAAGAGCATGGCGTGTTCGAGCGGGTAGGGCAGTGCGGCCCACGCACGGATAAAGAGATTGGCTTTGCCACCGTGCGTGCAGGCGATATCGTGGGCGAGCACACGGTGATGTTTGCCACCGAAGGCGAGCGCATCGAAATCACCCATAAAGCCTCCAGCCGGATGACCTTTGCCAAAGGCGCAGTTCGCGCGGCACGTTGGGTCGCCGGCAAAGAGGTCGGCCGTTACGATATGCAGGATGTGTTGGGTTTGGATTAAGGAATGACTAATGCTAGAACTGCCCTGTCACTCAGGGGTAGTTTTAGGCCAGGAATTCCTGTAACATTTCAAAAATTTTGGCCGGGTGGCTTAGAAGCTCTGACTTACAGACCTTAGACGGCGCGCTTGTTGCGTTGGCCAGCCCAAAGCCTGTCCCGAGTCCGCTAGCCAGTTTTAGCTTGTGCCAGCGGCTCAGAAGGCATCGAACAACAAGCGGGATGAAACCGATTCTTTTTATCGGCTTCGTCCCGCTTTTTTACGGCCCTTGTTTTGATATTGAATGACTTTAATCGCGAGCGTCGTGGATTAATGAAGAAATTGCTGAGCCTGCGCCCTACAGGCTCCCACCAGCATGGGAGGATCTTGTTTTGAATAACCCCGCATTGAGCAAACCCGCAATATTGGCCCTGGAAGATGGTAGTGTGTTCCACGGTATCGCCATTGGAGCGGATGGAGTAACCAGCGGTGAGGTGGTGTTCAATACGGCCATGACCGGCTATCAAGAAATCCTCACTGACCTTTCCTATGCCCGCCAGATTGTAACGCTCACCTATCCCCATATCGGTAATACCGGCATTAACACTGAAGATGTTGAGTCTGCTTCTATTGCTGTAGCGGGTTTGGTGATTCGTGATCTGCCGCTAATGGCCAGCAGCTTCCGCTCAGAGCAGTCGCTGTCGGACTACCTGAAGAGCCAGAACGTGCTGGGCATTGCCGATATTGACACTCGCCGCCTGACGCGCATTTTGCGTGATAAAGGCGCCCAGAACGGGGCGATTTTGGCCGGTGAGGATGCCGAGGGCGAAGGTGCAGTGGCGCGGGCGCTGGAAGCCGCCAAGGCGTTTCCAGGGCTGAAGGGCATGGATTTGGCTAAAGAAGTCTCCTGCAAAGAGGCTTACGAATGGACGGAAGGCGAGTGGACGCTGGGGGAAGGCTACGCTGACGCTTCCAAAAGCGAGCGCCCCTATCACGTGGTGGCGTACGACTACGGCGTGAAATTCAACATCCTGCGCATGCTGGCCGCTCGCGGCTGCCGTCTAACGGTGGTGCCTGCGCAAACCCCCGCCGCTGACGTGCTGGCGATGAAGCCTGATGGCGTTTTTCTGGCTAACGGCCCCGGTGACCCAGAGCCCTGTGACTACGCTATTAAAGCGATTCAGGATGTGCTGGTAACGGATATCCCGGTATTTGGCATCTGCCTGGGTCACCAGTTGCTAGCGCTCGCGGCTGGGGCGAAAACCGTCAAAATGAGCCTCGGCCACCACGGTGCCAATCACCCAGTGCAGGATTTAGATACCGGCACAGTGATGATTACCAGCCAGAACCACGGCTTTGCGGCGGATGAAGCGACCCTGCCTGCCAATGTACGCGCCACGCATCGTTCGCTGTTCGATGGCACCTTGCAGGGAATCGAGCTTACCGACCGACCGGCGTTCAGCTTTCAAGGCCACCCGGAGGCGAGTCCCGGCCCGCGCGATGTGGCGCCGCTGTTTGATCGCTTCGTGGCTATGATGCAGGCACGCCGTTAACGCGCGCCTCGCATCACCGTATCGTCGTCTTTTGTCGCTCATCGTCACCATTTTTTGCGGGAACCGTTATGCCTAAGCGTACCGACATCAACACTATCTTGATCATTGGCGCTGGCCCGATTGTGATCGGCCAGGCCTGCGAATTTGACTACTCTGGCGCCCAGGCGTGTAAAGCGCTGCGTGAAGAGGGTTACCGGGTTGTGTTGGTCAACTCCAACCCCGCCACCATCATGACCGACCCGGCCATGGCCGATGCCACCTACATTGAGCCGATTACCTGGCAGACGGTCGAGAAAATCATCGAGGCGGAACGCCCCGACGCGATTCTACCGACCATGGGTGGCCAGACGGCGCTGAACTGCGCGCTAGAGCTTGAAAAGCATGGCGTGCTGGAGAAGTTCGGCGTCGAGATGATCGGTGCCAACGCCGATGCGATTAACATGGCCGAAGACCGCGATCTGTTTGATCAGGCCATGAAGCGCATTGGCTTGGAGTGCCCGAAAGCGAAAGTCGCCCACAGCATGGATGAGGCGTGGGAGATTCAGGCAGAGCTGGGTTTCCCAACGATTATTCGTCCTTCCTACACCATGGGCGGCTCCGGCGGCGGTGTGGCGTATAACAAGGAAGAGTTCGAAGAGATCTGTACGCGCGGTTTTGAGCTCTCCAATAACCACGAGCTGCTGATTGATGAGTCGCTGCTGGGTTGGAAAGAGTATGAGATGGAAGTGGTGCGTGATAAAAACGACAACTGCATCATCGTCTGCGCGATTGAGAACTTCGACCCCATGGGCGTACACACCGGGGACTCGATCACCGTGGCCCCGGCGCAAACGCTGACGGATAAAGAGTATCAGATCATGCGTGATGCCAGCCTCGCGGTCCTGCGCGAGATTGGTGTGGAAACCGGTGGCTCTAACGTCCAATTCGGTATGGACCCCAAGACCGGCCGTTTAGTGGTTATCGAAATGAACCCACGGGTGTCGCGCTCCTCGGCGCTGGCCTCTAAAGCGACCGGTTTTCCGATTGCTAAAATCGCCGCGAAATTGGCGATTGGCTATACCCTGGATGAATTGCAAAACGATATTACCGGCGGGCGTACACCGGCATCGTTTGAGCCGTCTATCGATTACGTGGTTACCAAGATTCCACGCTTCACCTTCGAGAAATTCCCCCAGGCTAACGATCGCCTAACGACGCAGATGAAGTCGGTGGGCGAGGTGATGGCGATTGGCCGTACCTTCCAAGAGTCGCTGCAGAAAGCCCTGCGCGGCCTGGAAACCGGTAACGATGGCCTCGATCCGATCATTACCGATTTTACGCCGGACAACATGGCGATTATCCAGGGCGAGCTCCAGGCTGCGGGCGCCGAGCGTATTTTTTATATCGCGGATGCCATGCGCTCAGGTATGAGCGTTGATGAGGTGTTTGCGCTGACCAATATTGACCCTTGGTTCCTAGTCCAGCTTGAAGATCTAGTGCTGACTGAAAACGCCGTCGCTAAACGCTCACTGACCGACTTTTCTGCCCGTGAGATCTATCAGCTCAAACGCAAAGGCTTTGGTGATGCGCGCCTGGCCAAGCTGCTCAGCGTCAGCGAAAAAGAGTTCCGCCAAACCCGCCATGCAGCAGGCATTCGCCCGGTTTATAAGCGCGTAGATACCTGTGCTGCTGAGTTCGCTTCTGATACCGCCTATATGTACTCCACCTATGAAGAGGAGTGCGAGGCGGATGTGTCTGATCGTCAGAAAATTATGGTGCTGGGCGGTGGTCCGAACCGGATCGGCCAGGGTATCGAGTTTGACTACTGCTGCGTTCACGCCGCCTTCGCCATGCGCGACGACGGTTATGAAACCATCATGGTCAACTGCAACCCGGAAACCGTTTCGACCGATTACGACACCTCTGATCGCCTCTACTTTGAGCCGGTGACGTTGGAAGACGTGCTCGAAATCGCCGACAAAGAGAAGCCGGTGGGCGTGATCGTTCAGTTCGGTGGCCAGACGCCGCTGAAGCTTGCCCGCGAACTGGAGGCTGCCGGTGTGCCGATTATTGGCACCACGCCGGACGCCATCGACCGCGCAGAAGACCGCGAACGCTTCCAGGTGATGATCGACAAGCTGGGCCTGAAACAGCCGCCCAATGCCACGGCGCGTAGCTTTGCCGAAGCCTTCGATAAAGCGGCGGCGATTGGCTACCCGCTGGTAGTGCGCCCAAGCTATGTGCTGGGTGGCCGGGCCATGGAGATCGTCTACGACGCCTCCGAGCTTGAAAACTACATGACCCACGCGGTGAAGGTCTCCAACGACTCGCCGGTGCTGCTGGATCACTTCCTGAGTGCCGCAATCGAGATCGATATCGATGCCGTGTCGGACGGTCAGCAGGTGGTGATTGGCGGCATCATGCAGCACGTCGAGCAAGCGGGCGTTCACTCCGGTGACTCCGCCTGTGCGTTGCCGCCTTACTCGCTGCCTGCCGATGTGCAGGACGAGATGCGCCATCAGGTGAAGCAGATGGCGGTTGAGCTGGGCGTTAAAGGCTTAATGAACGTGCAGCTGGCCTGGCAGGATGGCGAGATCTACGTGATCGAGGTGAACCCCCGTGCTTCGCGTACCGTGCCCTTTGTGTCCAAGTGCATCGGTACGTCGCTTGCGCAGATCGCAGCGCGCTGCATGGCCGGTAAAACCCTGGCTGAGCAGGGCTTTGAGAAGGAAATCGTGCCGCACTTCTATAGTGTTAAAGAGGCGGTTTTCCCGTTCAATAAATTCCCGGGTGTCGACCCGATTTTGTCGCCGGAAATGAAGTCCACCGGTGAAGTGATGGGCTCTGGCGATACCTTTGCAGAGGCCTTCTTCAAGGCGCAGCTGGGGGCGGGCGAAGCGATACCCGCGCTGACCGGCGAGCGTAAAGCGTTCCTTTCCGTTCGTGAACCAGACAAGGCGGGGATTATCGAAGTGGGCCGTTCTCTGTTAGCATTAGGCTTTACGCTATGTGCAACACGGGGAACAGCGGCTGCTTTGGAAGCTGCCGGGCTTGTCGTGGAACACGTCAATAAAGTTTACGAAGGCCGTCCCCATATCGTCGATCTGCTTAAGAACGACGAAATCGCCTACATTGTGAACACTACTGAAGGTCGTCAGGCTATTAACGACTCTTCGGTCATTCGCCGTACTGCTCTCTCGCGCAAGGTGCCCTATGCGACCACCTTGGCGGGTGCTAATGCTGTTTGCATGGCGCTTGAGTACGGTAGTGAGATTACGGTGCGGCGCCTTCAGGATCTGCATGCAGGAGCAAGTCAATGAACAAGGTCCCGATGACAGTGGCGGGAGAAAGAAGCCTTCGTGAAGAGCTCGACCACCTTAAAAGCGAAGCGCGTCCGCAGGTGATCGCGGCCATCGCCGAAGCGCGTGAACACGGTGATCTTAAAGAGAACGCCGAGTATCACGCCGCTCGTGAGCAGCAGGGGTTTATCGAAGGGCGTATTCAGGAGATCGAAAGCAAGCTCTCCGTCTGCCAGGTAATTGATGTCACAAAACTGCCGAAAACCGGCAAAGTGATTTTTGGTGTTACCGTGTCGCTAATGAATCTGGATACCGATGCGGAAGTCACTTATCGTATCGTCGGCGAAGATGAAGCGGATATTAAGTCTGGCCGTATTTCGGTCACTTCTCCCATCGCCCGTGCTTTAATCGGCAAGGAAGAGGGGGATGTTGTGGTGGTGAAAACCCCCGGCGGCGATGTCGAGTACGAAATAGGTAGCGTCGAATACGTTTGATGAAAAAACGCCCCTTCAATTGACCTCGGTTAGGTCGGTTGAAGGGGTGTTTTAGTGCAGCAGCATTCGTTTTAGAACGAGTACAATCTAACGGTTAGTGCCGACCGTGGTGGTTCTCAAAGCGGGTAACATTAGAAAGCTTTGGATTCACCTGCGGGTTCCTACGGTAGAGCAGCGCCATTTTGCCAATGGTTTGCACAAGATCTGCACGGCTGTTGGCGATCAGTTCGGCTATCATGGCAGCCCGATCATCACGCTCAGGAATGGCGAGTTTCACTTTGATCAGTTCGTGATCAGTGAGTGCGCGGTTAAGTTCTGCGAGCAAATTTTCGGAGACGCCGTTCTCAGAAACGGTGACCACTGGGTTAAGATGGTGGCCAATGCTACGAAATGCTTTCTTTTGTGCCTGTGACAAGCTCATGGTATCTTGCGGTATCCCGGTTAGCGCTTAACGCTCCATCTTACGGTGAAACGTCACCGAGTGAAAGCGATCGCGTGAATGCGCCCATCTCTTATTCCAGTGTTAGATTCCCACATGCAGCAAAAGCCGCCAAGCCGTAAACATTCCGTTAGTAAAACCAGCAATAACTGGAAGAAGGAGCATTTTGACGACCAGTACGTGAAGCAGAGTTGGCAAGATGGCTATCGCTCCCGCGCCAGCTATAAGCTGATTGAGCTGGATGAAAAGGATAAACTGCTGCGACCCGGTATGACGGTTATTGACTTAGGGGCAGCGCCAGGCGGGTGGAGTCAGATTGCTGCTGAGCGGGTAGGGCCTGAGGGTGTCGTCATCGCCTCTGATATTCTAGAGATGGATGCGCTGGCCGGTGTGGACTTTATCCAGGGGGATTTTACGGAAGAGGCGGTGTTAGAGGCGATATTAAAACGTCTGGATAATCGCCGTGTAGACCTTGTGATGTCGGACATGGCCCCCAATATGAGTGGTATGGCGGCGATTGATCAACCCCAGGCGATGTACTTGGTGGAGCTAGCGTTAGAACTCGCTCGCGAAACGTTGTCACCCGGTGGTCGATTTTTAGCTAAAGTATTCCAGGGGGAAGGGTTTGACGCCTACTTGAAAGAGTTACGCGGCAGCTTTAAAAAAGTAGTGACTCGTAAGCCGGATGCCTCTCGGGCACGCTCCCGGGAGGTGTATTTCCTGGCCGAAGGGTTTCGCGGTTAACGCCTCATATGGTTCGATGATTTTACCTGTGATGGGATAACGGTGTATGTGGTTCATAGCCAAGATTTATCAGCGCGATTGCCAGACAGGCAAGCGCAACGTGTGTCACATTAGCCGCAATACGCGCGTGACACAGATGGCCCGAGGCATAAGACGCTTTGGCAATGGTTGAACGCTTGATGCTGATGTAATGTCGTAGTACTAAGATTATTAGTAGCAGGCTTTATTAAGCATCAGGGTTTAACTGACGGATTCTTGTAATGAGGGTAGCCCCTTGAATGATATGGCGAAGAACCTGATTCTGTGGTTGGTCATCGCGGCCGTCCTACTGACAGTGTTCAATAATTTCAGCACCGAAAGTGCACCGCAAAACACCAACTATTCTCAGTTTGTGCAGCAGGTGCAAAATCAGCAGGTACGTAGCGTCACGATTGATGGTTACACCATCAGTGGTGAGCGCACGGATGGCTCTCAGTTTCAGACGATCCGCCCATCGGCAGAAGATCCGAAACTGATGGACGACCTGTTGAGCAATAATGTGACGGTCGTGGGTAAAGAGCCAGAGCAGCAAAGTATCTGGACGCGGCTGCTTATTGCCAGCTTCCCGATTCTGCTGATTTTGGGCATCTTTATGTTCTTTATGCGCCAGATGCAGGGTGGTGCCGGTGTTGGTAAAGGCGGCCCGATGAGTTTTGGTAAATCGAAGGCCAAGCTGCTCTCTCAAGATCAGATCAAAACGACCTTTGCCGACGTGGCTGGCTGTGATGAAGCCAAAGAAGAAGTCGAAGAGTTGGTCGACTTCCTGCGTGACCCCACCAAATTCCAGCGTTTGGGCGGTACGATTCCCCGCGGCGTGTTAATGGTAGGGCCTCCAGGTACCGGTAAGACGCTGCTGGCAAAATCGATTGCTGGTGAAGCGAAAGTGCCGTTCTTCTCTATCTCGGGCTCTGACTTCGTTGAAATGTTTGTCGGTGTCGGCGCATCACGTGTGCGCGACATGTTCGAACAGGCTAAGAAGCAGGCGCCCTGCATCATCTTTATCGATGAGATTGACGCCGTGGGCCGCTCTCGCGGTGCTGGCATGGGTGGCGGTAACGACGAGCGCGAGCAGACGTTGAATCAGCTGCTGGTCGAGATGGATGGTTTTGAAGCCAACGAAGGCGTCATCGTTATCGCTGCAACTAACCGCCCGGACGTGCTTGATCCTGCGCTTATGCGCCCTGGTCGCTTTGACCGTCAGGTTACCGTTGGTTTGCCGGATATTCGTGGCCGTGAGCACATTCTTGGCGTTCACCTGCGTAAAGTGCCGCTGGCGGATGACGTTAAGCCGCAAATAATTGCGCGTGGTACGCCAGGTTTCTCCGGCGCGGATTTGGCTAACTTGGTTAATGAATCAGCCCTATTCGCCGCGCGTCGCAATAAGCGCTTGGTTAGCATGGAAGAGCTTGAGCTTGCGAAGGACAAGATCATGATGGGCGCTGAGCGCAAGTCGATGGTCATGACCGATAAAGAGAAGCTCAACACCGCTTATCATGAATCAGGTCACGCCATTATCGGTCTGGTTGTGCCTTCTCATGATCCGGTCTACAAGGTAACCATTATCCCCCGTGGGCGTGCCCTCGGCGTGACGATGTTCCTGCCGGAAGAGGATCGTTATAGCCTGTCGAAGCAACAAATTTTGGGGCAGATCTGCTCGCTGTTTGGTGGTCGTATTGCTGAAGAGATGACGTTGGGGCCGAACGGTGTCACTACTGGCGCCTCCAACGATATCAAACGCGCCACTGAGCTTGCCCACAACATGGTGGCGAAGTGGGGCTTGTCGGATGAGATGGGTCCGATCATGTACGACGAGGACGAGTCGCATCAGTTCCTTGGCGGCCCGGGCCAGGGCGGCAGTAAGATGAAGTCGGGTGATACCACCACACGACTTGATAAAGAAGTGCGTAAAATCATCGACGATTGTTATGAGCAGGCGCGCCAAATCCTGACGGATAATCGCGACAAGCTGGATGCCATGGCCGAAGCGTTGATGAAGTATGAGACTATTGATGCCACGCAGTTGAAGGACATCATGGAAGGTCGCGATCCGCGCCCACCGGAAGGCTGGGACGACGGTGACTCATCCGGCGGCGGAACGCCAGTTGGCGGCGGTGATAAGCCAAAAGCGCAAGAAGCCGATGATGATACGTCTACCAGCGCTTCTGGCAGCGACGGCGAAGAGGATGATGACGAGCCGCGCCGTCGGCCTTCAGATCCTCTCGGCGGCCCAGCGGGCCCTTAGGTGATTAGATAGTTAACCCTGCGTATAAGCCGAAGGCGCCCCGTCAAGGGGCGCCTTTTTTGTTATGCTGTACCTATAACACTGCAAAGTTTCTTTTATTGACCAGGCTGCAGCATGAAATCACTTATGGATACGTCCTCTACGCAAACAGCTGAAAATGCTTTCCAGCTGCGTTGTGGGCGCCACCTGCTGGATCTCTCGTTTCCCCGCGTGATGGGCATCCTTAATGTCACACCCGACTCTTTTTCTGATGGCGGGCAGCACGTCGCGTTAGATGACGCGTTGCGCCATGCCGAGCGGATGTTGGCGGAAGGGGCTGCAATCATTGATGTGGGCGGCGAGTCGACTCGTCCTGGCGCTACGCCTGTCAGCCCCCAGGAAGAGCTTGACCGGGTTGCCCCCGTGGTGGAAATCCTGGTGCGCGAACTGGATGCGCTGGTGTCGGTGGATACCAGTTGTCCCGCCGTTATCCGCGAGGCGAGCGAGCTGGGCGCCGGTATGCTTAACGACGTGCGCGCATTAGAGCGTGAAGGAGCACTGCTGGCTGCGGTGGGCAGTGGCCTGCCCGTTTGCTTGATGCATCGTCAGGGTGAGCCGCAAGATATGCAGCAGGCACCTGCTTATTCGCGTCCAATCGAGGAAGAGGTAGCTGACTATTTGACCCGCCGTGTGGCCGAGTGTGAGGCGGCTGGGCTGCGCCGTAATCGGCTTTTAATTGATCCTGGTTTTGGCTTCGGCAAAACCGTCGAACACAATCTACGCTTACTCAAATATATGGAGTCTCTGCAGTCGCTGGAGCTTCCATTGTTGGTAGGTATGTCGCGCAAGAGTATGATTGGCAAAGTGTTAGGCCGCCCGGTAGAGGAGCGTCTTTCCGGTGGTTTGGCGCTGGCAGCCATGGCGGTAGAGCGTGGGGCGAATATTCTGCGTGTACATGATGTCGCTGCAACGGTAGATGCAGTCAATATGGCGTGGGCGGTACTACAAGAAGGCTGCGAGCCGCCGCTTAACAAGGAGTCTGACGCATGACAAGACGCTATTTTGGTACCGATGGTATTCGCGGCACAGTGGGTAAATCACCCATTACGGCTGATTTTATGCTCAAGCTAGGCTGGGCGGCAGGACAGGTCTTGCGCCGTGATAAAGGCCGAACGCGGGTGTTAATTGGCAAAGATACGCGTATCTCTGGCTACATGTTTGAATCCGCATTAGAGGCGGGGCTTTCTGCCGCCGGTGTGGATGTGTCGCTGCTGGGGCCAATGCCGACGCCAGGCATCGCCTACTTGACGCGTACGTTCCGTGCTGACGCGGGTATTGTCATTTCAGCATCGCATAACCCCTTCGATGACAATGGCATCAAATTCTTCTCCGCAGAGGGCAAGAAGCTTCCTGATGAAACGGAAGATCGTATTGAAGCCATGCTTGAAGCGCCGCTGACCACGGCAGAAGCCGCTCAGCTGGGTAAAGCAACCCGTATCGACGATGCCGCAGGCCGTTACATTGAATTTTGCAAATCAACCCTGCCTGATCGGCTTAGCTTGCATGGCCTTAAGGTAGTGCTAGATTGCGCCCACGGCGCCACTTACCATATCGCGCCTAATGTGTTTCGCGAACTGGGGGCTTACGTCACCACCATCGGCGCTGCGCCCGACGGGTTAAATATTAACCAGCAGGTAGGCTCAACGCATCCCGCCGCACTGCGTGCTGCCGTCATTCAGCAAAATGCTGACTTGGGGATTGCCTTTGACGGTGATGGCGATCGCGTAATGTTGGTTGACGGCAATGGTCGCGAAGTCGATGGCGACGATATTCTCTATTTAATTGCCCGTGATCGTCATGAGCGTGGTTTGCTGCAGGGCGGTGTGGTGGGCACCTTGATGTCTAATTTTGGCCTATCCATGGCGTTGGATAAGCTGGGTATTCCTTTTGAGCGAGCAAAAGTGGGCGACCGTTTTGTCATGGAGCGAATGGCCGCCAACGGTTGGGAGTTGGGCGGTGAGTCGTCGGGTCACATTGTGTGCGGTCATGTGCAGACTACCGGTGATGGTATCGTCTCGGCGCTGCAGGTGTTGGCGCTGATGATGCGCGAGCAGAAGAGCCTACCGACGCTGCTAAAAGAGCTGGAAAAAGTGCCGCAGGCGCTGATTAATGTGCGTTTACCCGCCCATACAAGTGCTAAAGAGGTCATGGCGTCGGCGCCGCTCCAGCGGGCGGTTGCTGCGTTAGAGCATGAGCTGGGCGATGAAGGGCGCGTATTGTTGCGCCCGTCAGGCACTGAACCACTGATTCGTGTGATGGTGGAGGGGCGTGCCCATTTGGATGTCGAACAATTGGCGCACAGCTTGGCTGATCAAGTTCAGGCATTGCTTAAATAAACGTGTCCCACTAATCGATATAGCTAGCTGGCCCAGGAAAGCAAACCTGTGCTTGCAACAGCGGTTGTCTTGACAAGGCCGCTCCTATACCATTTCGCTCCACCTTGAGTGAGGAGAGTCGATGCGTACGCCTTTAATTGCCGGTAACTGGAAAATGAACGGTTCCGTGGCGTTGATCAACGAATTCGGCCAGGCCTTCTCTGCCGCCGTATCGCCAAAGGGCGTGGATGTCGTTATCATTCCGCCGTTCCCTTATTTGGATGCGGCGCGCCTGGCGTTTGAGGGCACGGGGCTGTCATTGGGCGCGCAAACATTGAATCCCATTCACTCTGGAGCGCATACCGGTGAAGTGAGTGGTCGCATGCTCAAAGAGTTTGCGGTCTCTTACGTCTTGGTAGGGCACTCAGAGCGGCGTCAGCTTTATAAAGAGAGCGACGAACAGATATTTGCGCGCCTGCTGGCGGCATTGAGCGTGGATATCACGCCGATTCTCTGTGTGGGGGAGTCCTTGGAGGAGCGCGACGCGGGCCGCACAATGGACGTAGTGTTGCGTCAAGTAGGGCACGTAATGTCTCGCCTGGAGCCAGACCAGCGCAAGCGAGTGGTGATTGCCTACGAGCCCGTTTGGGCGATTGGCACGGGGCGTACGGCATCTCCTGAACAAGCCCAGGAAGTCATGGCAGGCATTCGTGCTTACCAGGCGGGCTTTGATAAGGGGTTGGCTGAACAGCTGCGTTTGCTCTACGGCGGCAGTATGAATGCAAGTAATGCGGCTGAGCTGCTTGCTCAGCCAGATATCGACGGCGGTCTAGTGGGCGGAGCCTCACTTAAGATCGATGATTTTTATGCCATTTGTCAGTCAGCAGGATAACGCCATGCAAGTTGCAATTCTTATGATCCATGTGGTGATTGCGATCGCCCTGGTGGTACTCATTCTGCTTCAGCAGGGTAAAGGTGCCGAAGCCGGTGCGGCTTTCGGGGGTGGTGCTTCACAAACCGTGTTTGGTTCGCGGGGCAGCGGTAACTTTTTATCACGCACAACGGCTATTTTGGCGGCGGGTTTCTTCGTTACCTCTATGGCACTGGCTTACTTCGCCACCCAGGCTGGTCAGGCACCAGAAGCAGGTATTCCAGACTCGCGCTTGATCGAGCAGCAGCAAAGCGTTCCGACGCTTGACGACAGGCCTGCGGACGTGGATAATACCGCGCCAGTGCTAGAGGAAAGCAGCGAGTAAGTAATTCTCGTTGTTTCGTTAGATAACGTTTCTTTAGCCTCCCCTGATGCCGAAGTGGTGGAATTGGTAGACACGCTATCTTGAGGGGGTAGTGACCGTATGGTCGTGCGGGTTCAAGTCCCGCCTTCGGCACCATCTGTTTTGCTGGCTCGCCAGCTTCCCAGAATGTCTTTTTAGGTTGTTAAATGAGAACGTCGCATTTAGCAGCTAAAATGAAAAGACAGCTTTAAGTAAAGTGTTCTTGAAGCAAGTAATTGTTGACGTAAGTAGCTTTAGTGTCTATTATCGTCGACCTAGATTGATGCGGGGTGGAGCAGTCTGGTAGCTCGTCGGGCTCATAACCCGAAGGTCATCGGTTCAAATCCGGTCCCCGCTACCATTTTCTAGTGGCATGTTCGAAAGTTGTTTTCTCTACTACCATAGATTGAAAATAGCTTCTATCAGGTAAATCCTGGGGCGTGTTGCTGAGACGGTACTTGAAGATAGTACTGAGAATTAGTACTTAAGGTTTCTTTTAAAAAGCCCCTTCCAGTGAAGGGGCTTTTTGTTAGCAGCTTTTGGTTAGCAAAAGCATTGGGCTAGCGCCCGCTTGTCGCTAATATGAGTAATCTTAATAGCGGATGCGTCCGGATAACCGGGAGCACATTTCCGAGTAACGCCAATCAGCCACCTAGCTTTTCTAATAACTCCTGGCCAGGTGCCTGATGCAACGGCTATAGGAGCTTTGTCTGTGGCCACTAAACACGCTGCGCTTCACGCGCTGATCGAACCTGTTGTTGCTGCCATGGGCTTTGAGCTATGGGGCATCGACCATCTTTCCCAGGGCAAAAATTCGCGGCTGGTGATCTATATCGAGCGCGAGAGTGGCGTTAGCGTAGAAGACTGCGCAGATATTAGCCGCCAAGTCAGTGCTGTTATGGATGTGGAAGACCCCATTGCCGGTGAGTATCGGCTGGAAGTCTCCTCGCCAGGCATGGCACGTCCCTTGTATTCCCTGGATCAGTTTACCCGCTTTCAAGGTCATCACGTCGCGCTCAAGCTGCGCACTGCCTTTGACGGGCGGCGCAAGTATCAAGGGCTTCTGGTCGGTGTTGAGGGGGATGAAGTGCTCATTCAACTGGATGGCGAAGAGTATTGCTTTCCTATTGAGAGTATTGATTCTGCTCACATTGTACCGCAGTTCGACGATTGACCGGGTGGCGGCGCTGCCGGCAGGCTGCCGGGGTGATGCACATAAGGATAGGTTTTCTGGCGAGGCATACGCATGAGTAAAGAAATTTTAATGGTCGTAGACGCGATCTCCAATGAGAAGGGCGTCCCACGTGATGTCATCTTCGAAGCGGTAGAAGCCGCTCTTGCGAGCGCGTCACGTAAGCGTTTTGACAAAGAAGAAGCCAATGTGCGCGTGCATATTGACCGTCGCACCGGTGAATACGAAACCTTCCGCTTCTGGACTGTCGTAGAAGACGACGAGTTTGAAACGCCAGATTACGAAATTAAAGAGACCATCGCCGAGCAGCGTGATCCGCCGCTAAAGTTGGGCGATGTGGTCGAAAAAACCATCGAAAACGCATCGTTTGGTCGTATTGCTGCGCAAACCGCCAAGCAGGTGATCGTACAGAAAGTACGTGAAGCTGAGCGGGCTGAAGTCGTGCGCCAATATGCAGATCGTGAAGGCGAACTGGTTGCCGGCATTGTTAAGAAAACCACCCGCGACGGCCTGATCATTGATTTGGGCGAAAACGCTGAGGCGTTTTTACCCCGCAATGAAATGATCCACGGTGAGCGTTACCGCATGAACGAGCGGGTGCGCGCCCTGTTGATCAAAGTGGATCCCGATGCTCGTGGCGCCCAGCTTCAGCTGTCGCGGACATGTCCCGAGCTGATCATCGAGCTGTTCAAAATCGAAGTGCCTGAAATCGCTGAGCAGCTGATTGAGATTAAAGGCGCTGCTCGTGATCCCGGTTCGCGCGCCAAAATTGCGGTTAAAACCAATGATCGCCGCATCGACCCGGTGGGTGCCTGTGTGGGAATGCGCGGTTCGCGCGTTCAAGCAGTCTCTTCCGAGCTGCAAAACGAGCGCGTCGATATTGTGTTGTGGGACGACAATCCCGCCCAGTTGGTCATTAATGCCATGGCGCCCGCCGATGTTGGGTCTATCCTTGTTGACGAAGATGCCCACGCGATGGACGTGGCCGTGGCGCAAGATAATCTGGCTCAGGCCATTGGCCGTAGCGGTCAGAACGTGCGTTTGGCCTCTGAGCTTACCGGCTGGCGGATTAACGTCATGACCGAAGAAGAAGCAGAGTCTAAGCGCGACCAAGAGATTGATAGCCTGGTGGACTCTTTCATCCAGCACCTTGAAGTGGATGAAGATGTCGCTCGCCTGTTGGTGGAAGAGGGGTTCACTACCCTGGAAGAAGTCGCCTACGTGCCGATGGAAGAGATGCTCGAAATCGAAGAGTTCGATGAAGATTTAGTAGAGCAGCTACGCGCACGTGCGAAAGACGAGCTGCTGACGATGGCAATTGCCTCGGAAGAAGCGCTAGACGGTGCCCAACCAGCAGCTGATCTGCTGGAGATGGATGGCATGGAGCGCCACCTGGCCTTCATTTTGGCCAGTCGCGGCATTGTCACTATGGAAGATCTCGCCGAGCAGTCTGTCGACGATCTGGTCGATATCGAGGAGTTGGACGAAGCGCGCGCAGCGGCACTGATCATGACTGCCCGTGCGCCCTGGTTTGAAGTCGATGACGCATCGGATTCGAACACACAGTAAACAGGTCACGGGCTGAGGAGGGTCAATATGTCAGATATGACAGTTAAAGATTTCGCAGGAAAGGTGGGCCGTGATGTGCCCCGCCTACTAGAGCAAATGAAAGAAGCAGGTTTAGAGCACGCTTCTGAAAGCGATGCTGTGTCTGAAGAAGATAAGCAAAAGCTGCTGAGTTTCTTGAAGAAAAGCCACGGTGGCAGCGACACCGCTGAAGCGGGCAAAAACCGCATCACGCTGACGCGCAAAACCCGTAGCCGTATTAATACCGGCGAGCGCGGCAAAACTATTGAAGTGCAGGTACGTAAGAAAAAGACTTACGTCAAAAGCGCTGAAGATGAGAAGCCGAAAGCGCCAGAGCCTAGCTACACCGGCCCACGCCAGTTAGTGGGCGATATGGCGGAAGCGGAAGCTGAGCGCAAAGTAAACGATGCGCGTGTCGCTGAAGAAAAAGCAGCTGCGCAGAAGGCTCAGGCAGCTAAAGCGGCTGAAGAAGCAGCGAGCAAGAAAGAAGCCGCTGCTAAGAAGCCAGCTGACGCCAAGCCGAAAGCTGAAAAGGCGCCTGTAACGCCTGATCTTGATGTGCCTAATCTGCAAATCGACGATACCCCGTCGGGCGACGATATGCCGCCAGCGCCGCCGAAAGAGGGCCGCTCTGACCGCCGTACCGCGCCGCCGAAGAAAACGGCAGCGAAGGCCAAAGGTCGTCGTGACGATGAAGATCGTGGTGATCGCGAAGAGCGTAAACGCGGTGGCGGCGGTAAGAAGGTAAAACGTGCCGAACAACGTCGTGGTGGTCGCCGTGGTGGCAACCAAACCGGCAATGGCAAGCACGCTTTCCAGAAACCGACCCAGCCGATGGTGCGTGAAGTGTCGATCCCTGAGTCTATCAGCGTGGCGGAATTGGCCGACAAAATGTCGATCAAGGCCAATGAAGTGATCAAGGCCATGTTTAACATGGGCGCGGCGGTTACCATCAACCAAACCATCGATCAGGATACGGCGGCGATTGTGGTGGAAGAGATGGGCCATACCGCGAAGCTGGTTAAAGATGACGCGTTGGAAACGGAAATGCTCGAAGGCATCTCCTACGAAGGCGAAGAGATCACTCGTTCACCCGTTGTGACGGTGATGGGTCACGTTGACCACGGTAAAACCTCGCTGCTGGATTATATCCGTAAGGCGAAGGTTGCCACTGGTGAAGCGGGCGGTATTACCCAGCACATCGGTGCGTATCACGTGGAAGATAACCACGGTGGCGTTACCTTCCTGGATACCCCAGGCCACGCGGCGTTTACCGCTATGCGTGCCCGTGGTGCTAAGGCAACGGACGTCGTGATTCTGGTCGTTGCAGCGGATGACGGCGTGATGCCGCAGACCATTGAAGCGATTGAGCACTCCAAAGCCGCTGAAGTACCGATGGTGGTGGCGGTGAATAAGATCGATAAGCAGGGTATCGACCTGGATCGCATCAAGAACGAGCTTTCCCAGCACGGCGTGATTTCGGAAGAGTGGGGCGGTGACACCCAGTTTGTTCACGTGTCTGCTAAGACAGGTGAAGGTATGGAAGAGCTGCTTGAAGCGATCCAGCTGGCCTCCGAAGTGCTTGAGCTAAAAGCCGTGCCTTCCGCGCCGGGTAAAGGTGTGGTGGTTGAGTCACGCCTTGATAAAGGCCGTGGTCCGGTCGCTACCGTACTGGTTCAGAACGGTACATTGAAAAAGGGCGATATCGTCCTGGCGGGTCTGCACTATGGTCGTGTGCGTGCGCTGACCAACGAACTTGCCCAGCAGGTTGATTCGGTTGGCCCGGCCATGCCGGTAGAGATTCAAGGCTTGGGCGGAACGCCGGATGCCGGTGATGACTTTATGGTCGTCGCTGACGAGAAGAAAGCCCGCGAAGTGGCTAACTTCCGTCAAGGCAAGTACCGCGAAGTGCGCTTGGCGCGTCAGCAGAAAGCCAAACTGGAGAACATGTTCAGCCAGATGGGCCAAGACGAAGTGGCCAAGGTCAATGTCGTCCTCAAAGCCGACGTTCAAGGCTCTCTGGAAGCGATCAAGGGTGCTCTGGAAGAGCTCTCCACCGATGAAGTGGAAGTGGCCGTGGTTTCTTCGGGCGTGGGTGGTATCACCGGTACCGATGCCAACTTGGCACTTGCTTCTGAAGCCATCGTGGTCGGCTTTAACGTTCGTGCTGACGCTGCTGCCCGCGAGATCATCGAGCGTGAAGGTCTGGATCTGCGCTACTACAGCGTTATCTACCAGCTGATCGACGAGGTCAAACAGGCGATGAGCGGTATGCTCGCCCCTGAGTGGAAAGAAGAGATCGTTGGTATTGCCGAAGTACGCGACGTCTTCCGTGCGCCGAAGATTGGTGCGATCGCCGGTTGTATGGTGATTGAAGGCAACGTCCATCGTAATAAGAAGATCCGCGTGCTGCGTGATGACGTGGTGATCTACGAAGGTGAGCTCGAATCGCTGCGCCGCTTCAAAGACGATGTGCAGGAAGTGCGCAACGGTATGGAGTGTGGTATCGGCGTGAAGAACTACAACGATGTCCAAGTCGGCGATAAGATCGAAGTCTTCGACCAAGTGAAGGTCGAGCGCAGCCTGTAAGGTTGCGAGGAGCTAAACATGCGCGAATTTAAGCGTACCGACCGGGTAGCCGACCAGCTCCAAAAGGAGCTGGCGGTGTTGATCCAACGTGAAGTGAAAGACCCGCGTTTAGGTATGGTCACCGTTAGCGGCGTTACCGTTAGCCGTGACCTTGGCTACTCCGACGTCTACGTCACTCTGTTGGGTGAGCAAGAACCCGAGCGTATTAAAGAAAACCTGCAAGTGCTTAAGCGCGCCGCCGGTTTTCTAAGAAGTCAGATTGCTAAGCGCATCAAGCTACGTCACGTACCGGAGCTACGTTTTCATTTCGATGAAAGTGTGGTGCGTGGTCAGCAACTCTCTTCATTGATCGATGAAGCGGTGACCACGGATCGTGCACGCTATCAAGATGACGAGGATGACGCGGACGCCGAGCAAAGTGAGGAAACTCGCTAGTGGCGCGTCAACGTCGCGGTTTGCCGGTCAATGGTGTACTGCTGCTGGATAAGCCCAAGGGCGTTTCCAGCAACCACGCGCTGCAGCGTGTTCGTCGGTTGTTTCAGGCTCAAAAAGCCGGACACACCGGGACGCTAGACCCGATGGCAACCGGCTTGTTGCCGATCTGCCTTGGGGAAGCCACTAAGTTCTCGTCGCACCTGCTTGAAGCCGACAAGGTGTATCGCACCCGGGTAGAACTGGGGGTGATCACCGATACCGGCGATGCGGAAGGCTCGGTGATGGAGCAGCATGAAGTTCCCAGCCTAAACGTCGATGACGTGGAAGCTGTGCTCACCCGTTTTCGCGGTGAGATCGACCAAGTGCCGCCCATGTATTCGGCTTTAAAGCATCAGGGTAAAAAACTCTACGAGTTGGCCCGTGAAGGTAAACACGTAGAGCGTGCAGCACGCCGAATAAGCGTGTATGATGCGCGCCTGCTTTCATTTGATGGCACGGCTTTCGAGCTGGAAGTAAGCTGTAGTAAAGGCACTTATATCCGCACGTTAGCCGAAGATATTGGTCAGGCGCTTGGCTGTGGCGCGCACATTAGTCAACTAAGAAGGCTCAAAACAGGGCCCTTTTTAGCCGACGCGATGTGGACGCTAGAGGCCTTGGAAGCGTTAGCCGACCAAGCCGCCTTGGAAGCTGAGCTAATGCCCGTGGATGTGCTCGTTGATCATTTACCGTTACTGACAGTCGATGACACCGCTCACGCCCGTTTGGCCCATGGCCAGCCCGCTGCTCTCGAAACCGGTGCATTAGCCGCGGACGACGTAGCCAGACTTTATTACGCCGAGACGTTTATCGGCCTTGGTGTAGTGAAAGGTGCCCAGGAAGTGGCGCCTAAGCGGCTGTTAAGTACCGTCGCTATCTCGTAAGGCCTGTTGCAAGGACGCCGCAGACTACGTGAAAATAGTAAGATGCAAGACGCACATAGTAGCTTGAGACTGCAAATATGCGTGGTCTCACCCATTCATTTTTAGGCATATTGCTTACTGGAGATACAGATGGCTTTAACCGCTGAGAAGAAGGCCGAGATCGTCACTGAATACGGCCGCGGCGATAACGATACCGGTTCCCCTGAAGTGCAGGTTGCACTGCTGAGCGCCAACATCAATGGCCTGCAGGACCACTTCAAGACCAACAAGCAGGATCACCACTCTCGTCGTGGTCTGATCCGCATGGTTAACCAGCGTCGTAAGCTGCTGGACTACCTAAAGCGTAAAGATTTCGAACGCTATCAGTCTCTGATTCAGCGTTTAGGTCTGCGTCGTTAAGCGTTAACGGCAACGATTAGAAACGGGCAGCTCCCAAGGAGCTGCCCGTTTTTTTATGTTTCGAGTTGACGACGAGAGGGAACAGGTAGCCCTAACGCGCTCCAGCGCCTAGAATGGTAACGAGTCAAAACGACCTAAACGAATAGACAAGTAGATATTGATAATGCTGAAGGAAGTCGCTGTGAATCCGGTAAAGAAAACGTTCCAGTACGGTCGTAGCACCGTCACGCTCGAAACCGGGCGTATTGCTCGCCAAGCTACCGGCGCTGTCATGGTAACAATGGATGACACCGTCGTACTGTGTACCGTGGTTGCTCGAAAAGACGCCAACCCGAGTCAGCCCTTTTTCCCCCTCTCGGTACACTACCAAGAGAAAACCTACGCGGTGGGCAAAATTCCTGGCGGCTTCTTCAAGCGCGAAGGGCGCCCCACTGAAAAAGAGACGCTAACCTCGCGCCTGATTGATCGCCCTATTCGCCCGCTGTTCCCCAAAGGCTTTATGAACGAAGTGCAGGTTGTCTGTACCGTTCTTTCTACCGATCGTAACCACGATCCGGATATTGCCGCTTTGCTTGGCACCTCCGCGGCGCTGAGTATCTCTGGCGTACCGTTTAGTGGCCCGATTGGCGCGGCTCGCGTTGGTTTTAACGAAGAGAAAGGCTACTTCCTCAACCCGACGGTTGAAGAACTGGCTACCTCTGAGCTGGACATGGTCGTCGCCGGTACTGAAAAAGCCGTACTGATGGTTGAGTCTGAAGCCAAAGAGCTGCTTGAAGACGAAATGCTGGGAGCCGTTCTGTTCGGTCACCAGGAAATGCAGGTCGCGATCAGTGCCATTAACGAGCTGGTTGCTGAAGCGGGCAAGCCGCGCTGGGAGTGGCAAGCCGCCGAAGAGAACCAGGCGCTTAAAGCCGCCATGGCCGATGCCTTTGAAGCCAAGGTAGGCGATGCCTATCGCATCACTGACAAGATGCAGCGCCAGGATGCGCTAGCCGAATTGAAAGCTCAAGCCATTGAGCAACTGGCAGCCGATGAAGGCGAACCGGTTAACGATAAGTTCAGTAAAGATGACGTGAAAGGTGCCTTTGCTGGTTTGGAAAAACGCGTTGTGCGTTCACGCGTTGTAAAAGGCGAGCCGCGTATTGACGGTCGTGATAACCAAACCGTGCGCCCCTTGGCCATCGAAGTCGGTGTGCTGCCCAAAGCGCACGGCTCTGCTGTTTTCACTCGCGGTGAGACCCAGGCGATTGCAGTGGCAACGTTGGGCACGCTGCGTGATTCTCAGCTCATCGAATCGTTGGAAGGTGAGCGTAAAGACCGCTTTATGCTGCACTACAACTTCCCCCCCTACTCGGTAGGCGAAGCGGGCTTTATGGGTGGCCCCAAGCGTCGTGAAATCGGTCACGGCCGCTTGGCGCGTCGTGGTGTGCAGGCCATGCTGCCCGCCGAAGACGCCTTCCCCTACACCATCCGTGTCGTCTCTGAAATCACCGAATCTAACGGTTCAAGCTCGATGGCCTCTGTGTGTGGCTCTTCGCTGGCCTTGATGGACGCGGGTGTGCCGCTAAAGGCTCCGGTTGCTGGTATTGCCATGGGCCTGGTGAAAGATGCCGATGGCTTTGCCGTCTTGACCGATATCCTGGGTGACGAAGACCACCTTGGCGATATGGACTTTAAAGTGGCCGGTTCTGAAGAGGGCATTACTGCCCTGCAGATGGACATCAAGATCGAAGGCATCAACGAAGAGATTATGGAGCTCGCGCTGCAGCAAGCACTGACCGCGCGACTGAGTATTCTCGAGCAGATGAATGTCGTGATCAGTCAGAGTCGTAGCGATGTCTCCGACAACGCGCCGTCCATGGCAACCATTAAAATCGATCCTGACAAGATTCGTGACGTGATTGGTAAAGGCGGCGCGACGATTCGCAAAATTTGCGAAGACACCGGCGCATCCATTGATCTTGACGACGATGGCACCGTACGTATCTACGCGGAAGATAAAGCCGCTGCGAAACGCGCCATCGACACCGTACTGGCGATTACCGCAGAAGCGGAGATCGGCAAGCTGTACAACGGTAAGGTAGTGCGTATTGCCGACTTCGGTGCGTTTGTGAACATCATGCCGGGAACTGATGGCCTGGTGCACATCTCGCAGATCGTTGCTGAGCGCGTTAATAACGTGCGCGACTTCTTGAACGAAGGCGACGACGTGATTGTTAAGGTACTCGATATCGACAACCGCAACCGCGTGAAGCTGTCGATGAAAGAGATCACCGAAGAAGAGAAAGCCGCTTTCGCAGCGGAAGCAGCGGAAACCGAAGCGACGATGTAAATCGCTAGCTAGGTTTCTGATACCGCCCTCGTAGCCTCTGGCTGCGGGGGCGTTGTTTTTGCTAGGTACTTTTTTTGCCAGATATGGTTTTGTGGTTAGGTATAGCTTTGTTCGCCGGAATTTAGACAGTCAGGGAGCAGCAGATGGAACAGGAGCAAGCGCCGCGCTGGTGGGCGGTGGTGGCCGTGATGATCGGCATTTTTTTACTGGTGACCGCTGAACAGTTGCCGATTGGGCTGCTCTCTCAAGTGGCTTCTTCCATGGGCGTTACCCCTGGGATGGCAGGCTTAATGGTCACCGTGCCTGGTGTGGTCGCTGCCTTTTCTGCACCACTCTTGCCGGTCGCGGTAGGGCGTCTGGACAGACGTATTATGCTCACCCTGTTAATGGTTGTGATGGTAGTGGGGAGCGTGCTTTCGGCGCTGGCAAGCAGCTTTATACTACTACTCGCCGCCCGCGTGTTAGTAGGGCTCAGCATTGGTGGATTTTGGGCGGTAGCAGGCAGCATTGTCCCACGGCTTGTGCCTGAAGCCCAAGTGCCAAAAGCGATGACGATGATTTTTGGTGGCGTTGCGGCGGCCTCGGTGCTGGGTGTGCCACTAGGAACGCTGCTGGGAGATCTGAGCAACTGGCGGGTCGCCTTTGGGTCGCTGGGCGCCCTAAGCCTGTTAACGGCCGCGGCGCTGTGGTTTTGGCTACCGCCGTTACCACCAAGGGAGCCGGTGCGGCTTCGCGTGCTCGCCCAGCAGTTTAGCAATCGCGGCGTGCGAGTGGCGGTACTCACGACCGCCTTTGTGGTCGTTGGCCACTTTGCTGCTTACACCTTTATTAGCCCCATCCTGCAAGAGATCAGCGGTATTTCCCAACGCCATGTGAGCAGTCTGCTGCTGCTTTATGGGGTGGCGGGTATTGTGGGTAATATCGCGGCAGGCATGTTTGCCGGGCGCCACCCCTACCGCGCCGTGCTGGCGATTCCCAGCCTGCTGCTCATCGTCGTCGCCATCTTCCCGCTGCTGGGTGTTCAGCCGAGCAGCGGCGTCATGTTGCTCATGATGTGGGGCGCGGTGTTTGGCAGCGTATCAGTCAGCATTCAAACCTGGATTATACGCACAGCACCCAACACCGAAGCCGCCACAGCGTTGATGGCGTTTACCTTCAACATGTCGATTGGATTGGGGGCTATGCTAGGGGGACGCTTGGTCGATGGCACTAGCCTACCCATTGCCATGTGGGCCGCATCAGGATTATTCCTGCTGGGGGCGCTGCTGGTCTGGCGAACACCTTCACGCATCGTGGGGGAGAAGCGTCGTTAAGTAAGCGATAAATAATGCGCAAGTATCTGGCTACGCTGACTGCTCGCACAGCCAGCTGCGCAAATTTTCCAAACGGCGATCCTCGCGCAGTGCATCTGGGTAGACTAACCAGAAGCCAACGTCTGCGTTGACTGGATGTTCGAATACCGACGTTAGACGCCCCAAACGCACGGCGCTATCGGCCAGTTCGCAGACCGCTATCGATACACCTACCCCATCGGCGGCGGCTTGCAGCGTTAATCCGCCGGAATCCACCTGCGTGACCACGGCGGGTTTGAAGGGGCCGCCGGGAAGGCTCTCCATCCAGCGTTGCCATGTCAGGCAGTGGCGGGAGACAAACAGATTGGCCTGGCTGACACGGTCAAGGCGATCGCGATGGGAGCCGGTAGCAAAGCCTGGACGGGCATAAAGGTCGATGGTTGCTTCAAAGAGGAGATCGGCCTGTAATTCCGGCCAATGCCCGTTGCCGTACCAGATGCCCACATCGGCCACCCCCGCGGCAAGGTCTACCTCATCCTGCGTAGTGGATATCTCAAGCGAGAATCCACGCCGCTCGAAGGGATACAGGCTTAACCGCGGCGACAGCCAGTTGGTTGCAAAAGTAGGCAACATGTTGAGACGTAGCGGCCCGTCACGGCGTTTTTGGCGAAGTGAGTCAACCCCCTTGGCAATCTGCGTAAAGCCTTGTTGCAGGTAAGGCGTTAGCTTGTGCCCCGCGTCGGTAAGCTCAAGACGCGTTCCTGTTCGGCGCAGAAGCACGACGCCAAACAACTCCTCCAGTATGCGCAGTTGGTGACTGACGGCCGAAGGAGTGACCGAAAGCTCCATGGCCGCTTCCTTGATTGAAAGATGCCGCGCCGTCGCCTCAAAAGCGCGTAGAGCATTTAATGGCACAGGAATCCGCATAATCGCTACCCCCACCCTCGAAGGTTGATAAACAGATCATACAAGAAGCCGCGCTGACCACGCTGTAAAAATCGCTGAGCAAAACTCAGCCCAGTTTGAGATTTACTCACTCGTTTTTAAAACATACTGAGGACAGACTGACGATATCGATAATCTGCTACTGGGTGGGTGCCATGCTAAACGCTCTTGATGACCGAGATGGGTTGATCTGGCTCGATGGTGAGCTGCTTCCTTGGCGTGAGGCGCGCCTGCACGTGCTTAGCCATGCGTTACACATGGGGGGAGCGGTATTCGAAGGCATGCGTGCCTACGGCAGGCGTGTTTTTCTGGGTGACGCGCATTTGGAGCGTTTAGAGCGTTCCGCCGCACTACTGGACTATCGGCTGCCCTGGTCGCACCGCGAGCTCAGCCAAGCGATTGACGCGGTGCTATGGGCCAATCAGCTAACCGATGCGTATATCCGCCCTATCGCCTGGCGTGGCGCGGACAGTGTGTCTATCGCGGCGCCTCAAGCACGTGTCCATGTGGCGATTGCCGCTTGGGATTGGCCTACGGCGGCGTCCCAGGGGCGGGCAGAGGTAGGTATTCGGCTGCAACTGGCCAACTGGCGACGCCCGCCCCCTAATACGGCGCCTACTGCCTCTAAGTGTTCTGGACTGTATATGATCGGCACGCTAGCCCGCCATGCGGCCATAGCAGTAGGCTGTGATGATGCGTTACTGCTCGATAGCGACGGCTTAGTCGCTGAAACGACAGCCACTAATCTGCTTTTGGTCAGTGATGGCGTACTGGTAACCCCACTGCCGACCTGTTTTCTTGATGGCATCACCAAGCGCCATGTGTTGGGTTTGGCACGTCAGAGAGGCCTGCCGGTAGAGGAGCGAGCGGTTACACTCGAGGAACTGCGTGCTGCAACCGAAGTGTTGACTGCCGGCACCTCGGTCGAGCTTCAGCCGGTGGTGGCATTGGTGGAAGATAAGGCGAAGACCGAATGGCCCGTGGGCCCTGTTACCCAGCAACTGATTGCGGACTTTCATGCTACCGTCACTGGGGCTAAGAACGGTATAGATGCAAGGCGACAGAACATTGATACCTGAGCTCGTCTCTATCAGCGCGGCGGATAGTTATGCGTTGCGCGGGTGGGTTTGGCGCCGGCCTTGTGATTCGTCGTCTCACCCTGGCCCCGTGGTGATCATTAACACCGCCACCTCGGTGCGCTGCCGCTATTACATGCCCTTTGCTGACTATTTGTACCAGCAAGGGTGGGACGTAGTGACCTATGACTACCGGGGAATCGGCGATTCGCGCCACCATTCGCTGCGCAAACTCAAGGCCGACTGGATCGACTGGGGGCAGCATGATTTTGAAGGCGTTCTACGCTACGTCGCCAGGCGTTTTCCTGGTCAACCTATCGATGTGGTGGGTCACTCTGCGGGCGGTTTCGTGATTGGCCTTGCCCAGTCCGCCCATCGCGTGCGTCGCATCTTCACCATGGGCGCACAGTATGCCTACTGGCGGGACTACGCACCCGAGGCTCGGCGCTCTATGTTCTTGCGTTGGCATCTAGCGATGCCACTGTTGGCACTTTTGGTCGGCTACGTACCCGCCAAGCGTCTGGGGTGGATGGAAGATACACCCAAAGGCGTAGCACTGGATTGGGCGCGAATGGGGCCGCGCTTTGAGCACAACGTGCGGCGTAAACGTGAAACACCTGAGGGCGAGCCCGAAGCTGAGATGCTGGTGCGGGGCTTCGCGCGTGTGCAGGCACCGATTTTGGCGCTGGGCATCGACGATGACCCTTTCGGCACTCGTCCCGCGCTTGATCGCCTTCTAGAGTATTACAGTAGTAGCGAACACTACCACCTGCGGCTAGCGCCAACTGCGGTGGGCCAGCCAAGCATCGGCCATTTCGCTTTTTTCCATAAGCGCTTTCGCGACGTGCTCTGGCCACTTGCCATGGAGTGGCTGCGCACCGGTAATCCGCCCACGACTTTTCCTGGCGAGTTGCGCTATCGACCGCGTAAGGAGACCTGCAATGACAACTAACAAGCCAGCGACCCAGCTGCTATTTCTGCCCGGTCTCGGCAATTCTGATGCTAACCACTGGCAGTCGCTATGGGCGCTAAAGCGGCCTAATAGCCTCCGTTTTCAGCCTGGCTCCTGGGATGAGCCGAATCTTACCGATTGGCTGCAGGCATTGGATACCGCCATTGATGAAGCTGAGGCGCCGGTGTTGCTCGTTGCTCACAGTCTTTCATGCCTGCTGGTGGCGCACTGGGTGCAGGAGGCCAACAGTAGCGATGAGAGAGCTCATCGATTGGCGCAGGTAAGCGGCGCGTTGTTGGTGGCAGTACCTGATCCTGGCGCAAAGGCTTTCCCGCCCGAAGCGAGCGGTTTCCGCAACCCTCCTGCTCGACCGCTGCCATTTCCAGCGCTGGTTGTCGCCAGCAGTGACGACCCCTACGCGACGACAGCCTATGCCCAGCAGCAGGCTGCGGCATGGCAAGCCGATTTTGTTGACGTGGGCGCCTGCGGGCATATCAACGCCGCAAGTCAGTTAGGGGAGTGGCCCCAGGGATGGGCGTTGTTGGAGGCTTTAGCATGAGTTTCCATACGCTGACAGCACGCGATGCACTGACCGCGCTCTGGTCACTGGGTGGTCTGCCGGCGGAGGCTTTGGACAAGATCACGTTGACTGGCCATGATCCCGTTTTCCCATCCTCGTTTGCCGTTGGCGCCGCCGCGCAAACGACGATCGCTGCCGCGGCGCTTGCCGCCTGCGAGCTGGGGCATTCGCGCGGGGCTCCCCGCCAGCCAGTCGCGGTGGAGATGGCGCACGCTGCCGCTGAGTGCTTGGGGTGGTTTAGCCTGGATGGTCAGGAACCCAACCTCTGGGATCCATTCTCCGGCTTATATCGCTGCGCCGACGGGCACGTTCGTGTACACACCAACTTTCGTCACCATCGCGATGGCGCGCTACGATTACTGGGCCTGGATAAGAGATCAGCGACACGCGAAGATGCCGCGCAAGCACTGTTGAGCTGGCAGGCGCTGGCGTTCGAGCAGGCGAGTGCTGAGCGTGGCCTAGTGGCCACGGCGCTGCGTCGCTTCGATGAGTGGGATGTAACGCCTCAGGGCCAGACCATCGCATCGCAGCCGTTAATGACGATCACCCGCATCGGTGATGCACCGCCTCGCGCGCTGCCAACTCTGGCAAATAACGCCCGTCCGCTCACAGGAGTGCGGGTGCTCGATCTCACTCGCATCCTGGCTGGGCCGGTGGGAGGGCGGGCGTTAGCTTCATTGGGTGCGGATGTGATGCTGGTGAACTCACCTCACCTTCCCAATATCGCTGCCATCGCCGAGACCAGCCGGGGCAAACGCTCGGCGCATATTGATCTATGCACCGCAGCCGGGCGAAAGTTGTTATGGCGGCTCATCGAGGATGCCCAGGTATTCTCTCAGGGGTACCGCCCTGGCGGGCTGGCCGCACTCGGTTTTTCTCCTGAGGCCCTGGCTGCTCGCAGGCCCGGCATTGTCAGCGTGTCGCTCACCGCCTACGGTACCCAGGGCCCCTGGGCCAACCACCGCGGCTTTGACTCGCTGGTACAGACGGCGATGGGATTCAATCATGCTGAGGGTGAAGCGGCCGATGACGGCAAGCCACGCGCGCTGCCGATGCAGATTCTCGACCAGGCCAGTGGCTTCCTGATGGCCTTCGGGGTAGCTGCCGCCCTGTGGCATCAGCAGCACGAAGGGGGGAGCTGGCATGTGCAGGTTTCGTTGGCGCAGACTGGTCACTGGCTGCGCGGGTTGGGGCGCGTCGAGGGAGGCCTTGACGCCGCTAGGCCCGACTTTACGCCCTGGCTGACAAGTGATATTTCTGGCTTCGGCCTGTTACGCGCGGTGCGTCCCAGCGCGCAACTGCTGCGCACGCCAGCAGGCTACGCACGGCCCTCGATGCCACCTGGCACGGATGCGCCGAACTGGACGATGCAGTCATGACCCGAGTGGCACCGCAAGCGGCCTTGATCGTTCCTGTTCGCGAAGCTGAGCCCGTGGTTGGCGAGCTTCGTCAGCGCTATGATGCCGCAGCGGCTATAGGCGTGCCCGCGCACATAACACTACTTTATCCCTTTGTATCACCTAACGAGATTGTCGAGAAAGATCTTCGCAAGCTTAAAGCGATTGCTAAACAAACCACTGCTTTTGAGTTTTGGCTATCGGGTGTGGGCCGATTCACGGACACGGTGTATCTTCAGCCAAGCCCTAGCGCTCCTTTTATCTCGCTGATTAAAGCATTCGTCGATGCCTTCCCTGACTACCCACCCTACGGTGGTCTCCATACGGGCAGTATACCTCACCTCACCGTCGCCAGAGAGAGTGAGCCAGAGGCGCTCGAGCGAATAGAAGATGAGGTGCGTTTGTTGATGGCGAAACAGAGAGTGATTCAGTGTTACTGCAACAGTTTTGCGTTGATCGTGAATACTGAGGGGAGATGGGTGACTCAACAACGATTTTCTCTTATCGAGTCAGAGACCAATGGCAACTAGTGCCATGCAGCCCGGTAATGATGATGTTAGTAGAACAAGGTAAGAAGGTTTGTGTATTCCGAACGGGATAAGCCCTCGTCAATTGACGAGGGCTTATATTAGTTCTTAGCTAAGCGAGCGAAGGGTAGGTTTTTAAGGCCGTTCGATAGCCAAGGCTACACCCTGACCGCCGCCGATACACAGCGTCGCGAGGCCTTTCTTGGCGTCGCGGGCGATCATTTCGTGGAGCAGCGTGACCAGTACGCGGCAGCCGGAGGCACCGATGGGGTGGCCTAGGGCGATCGCGCCGCCGTTGACGTTGACCTTGCTGACATCCCAGCCAAGTTCTTTGTTAACGGAGAGCGCCTGGGCAGCGAAGGCTTCGTTGGCTTCTACCAGATCCAGGTCATCCAGGCTCCAGCCGGCTTTTTCCAAGCAGCGGCGGGTAGCCGGTGCGGGGCCGATACCCATAATGGCAGGATCAACGCCTGCGTTGGAGTAAGCGGCAATACGCGCCAGCGGCTCTAGCCCCAGCTGCTTGGCTTTTTCGGCGGAGCAGAGCATAACCACTGCCGCGCCGTCGTTGAGCGCCGAGGCGTTACCGGCGGTAACGGTGCCGTCTTTCTTAAACGCAGGGCGCATGCCGCCAAGCTTCTCCGCGGTAACTTCCCGTGGGTTCTCATCGGTATCAAACACCACCGGGTCGCCTTTGCGCTGGGGAATTTCCACCGGCACGATCTGACCTTTGAACTTACCTTCTTTGATGGCGGCAGCGGCTTTCTGCTGGGACGCTGCGGCGAACTCGTCCATCGCTTCGCGGGTGATGCCGTACTTCTCGGCCAAGTTCTCGGCAGTAATGCCCATGTGGTAGTTGTTGAACGCATCCCACAGGCCGTCGTGCACCATGGAATCAATTGCCTTCCAATCGCCCATGCGCTGACCGTTGCGCGAGTTGGGGAGTACGTGTGGCGAGGCGGACATGTTCTCCTGACCACCGGCCAGAATCAGCTCAGCATCGCCACAGCGAATGGCTTGAGTGGCGAGATGCAGCGCTTTAAGGCCTGAACCACACACTTTGTTGATGGTCATGGCCGGTACCGAGTCTGGCAGGCCGCCCTTGATAGCTGCTTGGCGCGCCGGGTTTTGGCCAACGCCTGCGGTGAGCACCTGGCCCAGCAGTACTTCGTCAACTTGATCGGGAGAAACGCCGGTTGAGGCGAGGATATCTTTGATCACCAAGGCGCCGAGGTCGCTCGCTGGAATACCTGCGAGGGAGCCGCCGAAAGCGCCCACAGCGGTGCGGCGTGCCGCAACAATGACTACTTCTTGCATAAGATGACTCCTGGAGTAATTAACAGACAGTCTGATGCCAGATGCCCGATAGGCGTGCTCTGCAGCCGTACTCTTTTATTCGTGCTGTGTCAGCCGTCTCTTCAGCATAGGGGAAGGTGGTGCGTTGCGGCAATAAACCTTTATGGGCAAATAAAAACGGGCCAACATGTGGCCCGTCAGGGGAAAGTAGTAGAGGCGCTAAGATTAGGCCAGTTGTGATCAGGCCAACTGCACCGGGATAATATTGCTGGTGTGGCTGACGTGGTTGCCTTCCTGCAGATACACCAGCGCAGGCTGGTGGTTTTCCAGTTCGGCTTCGGAATAGTGGGCGTAGCTGCAGATAATGATCCGGTGGCCAGGGGCGGCGAGGTGGGCAGCAGCGCCGTTGATCGAGATAAGTTTGGAGCCTTCCTCACCGCGAATGGCGTAAGTGGTGAAACGTTCGCCATTCTCGACGTTGTAAATCTGGATCTGCTCATTTTCACGGATGCCCGCCATATCCAGCAAGTCACCGTCGATAGCGCAGGAGCCTTCGTAGTTGAGTACCGCGTGTGTGACGCGAGCCATGTGCAGCTTGGCTTTGAGCATAATGGTGTGCATGTGAGTTCCTCTATTCCCAGTTGTTTATTTATTTGCTGAAGGCAGTGACTGTGCTGGCCGGGAGTTGAATCGTGACATTGTCGATTAACCGCGCCGGGCCTAGTTGGGCCGCTGCCAACAGTACCGCGTGGCGGGTGGTTGGGCTCACCGGTGCCAGTGATGCGTCACGTAGCTCCAGGTAGTCCGGTGTAAAACCAGCTTCACTTAGCGCGGCTTTACCCTGATCAAGAGCCTCTTCTATTGGGGCTCCGTGCTCCAGAGCATCGCGTAGCATACATAATGTGCGGTAGAGCGCAGGAGCGATAGCACGCTCCTCGCTGCTTAAATAACCATTTCGCGATGACAGTGCCAAGCCATCCTCGGCACGCACGATTGGTACACCGATAATCTCGATCGGCATATGCAGGTCGCGCACCAGCTTACGAATCACCGCCAGCTGCTGGTAATCCTTTTCCCCGAAGCAGGCAATATCTGGCCGCACCAGATTGAATAGCATGCTGACGACGGTAGAAACACCGTCGAAGTGGCCGGGACGCGAACCACCGCACAACCCCTCGCCGACGACGGGTACATGAACACGGGTTTGAGCATCCAAACCGTTTGGATAAAGTGAGCTCACCGCTGGTGCAAACAGCACGTCACAGCCGGCCTCAACCAACTGCGCCTGGTCGGCGTCAAAGGTACGCGGATAGCCGTCTAAATCTTCCCCTGGGCCGAACTGCATCGGGTTGACAAACAGGCTTGAGACTACGATGTCGGCGTGCTGGCGCGCGCAGGCCACCAGCGCTAAATGCCCCGCATGCAGGTTGCCCATCGTGGGCACCAGGGCAATGCGCTGGCCGCGCTGACGGTATTCCTGCAGCGTACTGCGTAGCTGATCAATGTCTCGCAAAGTGCGCATAGTCAAGATTTCTTCTTCTAAAAGCGGTCTTTAAAAACGGTCTTCAAGAACGATCTTCAAAAACGGTATTTAAAAACAGTATTTAAAAACAGTGCTCTGGGGCCGGGAACTTGCGCGATTTGACCGCTTCGTGGTAATGCTGGAAGGCTGTTTGAAGACTGTCAGCGTCAACCATAAAGTTTTTCACGAAGCGCGGTGTGCGGCCATGGGTAACACCGAGTACATCGTGCATCACCAGGATCTGACCGTCGGTATCGGGCCCTGCACCAATACCGATGACTGGAACATCCAGCGCTTCGGTGACCGCTTTGCCCAGGCTCGCGGGAACGCACTCAAGCAGAATCACCGAGGCGCCCGCCTCAACGAGGACTTTGGCATCATTAATAATTCGCTCGGCGTGAGCGGCATCGCGGCCCTGCACTTTATAACCGCCTAGCTGGTGCACGGTTTGTGGGGTTAAACCGAGATGTGCACATACTGGGACGCCGCGGCGAGTCAGTTCACGAATGCCATCGGCCATCCAGGCTTCGCCTTCCAGCTTGACCAGTTCAGCGCCCGCGCGCATAACCGCACCGGCATCTTCCAGCAGTCGCTCGGTGGTGGCGTTGCTCATAAAGGGTAGATCGACCATTAGCAGGCTGTGGCCTTTGCCACGAGCAGCGCAGCGGGTGTGGTAAACGATGTCTTCAATAGTGACAGGTAAGGTGCTGTTATGGCCTTGTAACACCATGCCTAGCGAATCACCGACGAGCAGGACATCAATGCCTGCCTGGCTTGCCGCATGGGCAAAGGAGGCGTCGTAAGCGGTTAGGCAACTGAACGTCTCGCCAGCCTGTTTATAGGCCTGCAGCGTGCTTAGGGTGACGGTTTTCATGGCGTGCTCTCTTTATACAAGGCCACTGCGACATAGGCAGCGGCCATTATTGACGCTGCATCCCTGCATGCGCGAAGTGGCGTAGCCGGCAATTGTTACCTGAATGGGGTGTCGGTGTCGAGATATGTGTCAGATAGTAGCATTGAGCGCACGCTAGGCGTCGGGGAGTCGTTCCAAGCCTTGGTCTTCAACGCGTTTAAGCCATGCTGATAGCGGCTGTTGGAGGAGGTTGAGTGAGGGAGCGATCTCTGCGAGCGGTAGCAGTACAAAGGCTCGGGCGGTCATTTGTGGGTGGGGAAGTTGTAGGCGTGGCACGTCGATAGCGTTGTTGGCGTAGAGCAGCAGGTCAAGATCAAGCGTGCGGGGCCCCCAGTGGCGGTGGCGGTGGCGGCGATGCTGCTGTTCTAACGCCTGAAGCTGGTCGAGCAGCGCCAGCGGCGAAAGGCATGTTTCCAGCGCTGCCACGGCATTGATAAAGTCCGGCTGGTCTTGCGGCCCCACGGGGCGGCTGGCATACAGTGATGACGTTGCCACCAAACGGCTCAGCGGCAGCGTGGCAAGCTCATTAAGCGCCTCGCGAAGCTGCTCTACGGGCGACTCAAGATTGCTGCCGAGGCCAATATAGGCGAGTTGAGGAGAGGTGCCCACCGCAGTTTCGCTACTCTGATGCCCGCGGCTTACGCCGCCTTTTGCGCCGACCATCACCTTGACTCGCCGGGTCGCCGCCGACTTTTTGCAGCAAGCGACGCTGTTCGTGCTCATCACCATGCTGAAACGCGGTCCACCAGTCGCCTAATCCGCGCGGAATTTCACCCGCTTGTTCGCGCAACAGGAGCAGGTCGTAGCCCGCTCGGAAGCGTGGGTGCTCACGGGTTTGAAAGGCTTTTTTACCGCGTCGCTGGGGCAGCCGCTGCTGTAGCTCCCAGATTTCCCGCATGGGAATACCAAAGCGCTTGGGAATTGATGTGTGCTCTAGCTGACGCGAAACCACCTGTTGAGCGGCTGCTTGGAGCGCGGGTATCGGCGGCATGCCCTCTTGCTCGAGCACTTCCTGGCGCTGTTTGACCGGTGCCCACAAGAATGCTGCCAACAGGAAGGCCGGGGTGACGGGGCGCTCTTCGGCAATGCGCTTATCGGTGTTGGTCAGCGCTTGCTCAATCAGTTCTTCAGCCCAGGCGGCATCAGCCATGGCTTCTTCGGCTTCAGGGAAGAGCATACCAAACAGGCCGTAGTGGCTGAGTAGACGAAACGTGACTAAGCCATGACCCGACATAAACAGCTTGAGCACTTCATCGAATAGCCGCGCCGGGGGAATCTGCAGCAGCAGCGGCGCCTGATCGTACATCGGTGCTTCGGTGGCGGGATCCAGCGTGAAGTCGAGCTTAGCCGCAAAGCGCACCGCGCGTAGCATCCGTACCGGGTCTTCGCGGTAACGCGTTGCCGGGTCGCCAATCAGGCGCAGGGTGCGGGTTTCGATATCCCGGGCGCCATTGGCAAAATCGGTAATGCTGAAGTCAGCGATATTGTAGTAGAGCGCATTAACGGTGAAGTCGCGCCGCAGTGCGTCCTCTTCGATGTTGCCCCATACGTTGTCGCGCAGCAGTAACCCTTCATCGGACTGGTGGGCAATATGATCGCCATGCTCGTCTTGGGGTTTGCCACGAAAGGTGGTGACCTCAATAACCTCACGGCCAAAGCGCACGTGGACAATCCGAAAACGGCGACCGATCAGACGCGAGTTACGAAACAGATCGCGAACCTGCTCGGGGGTGGCATTCGTCGCAACGTCGAAATCCTTGGGCATCTTGCCCAGCAGCGCGTCACGAATGCAGCCGCCCACCAAATAGGCATCGAACCCTGCGCCGCTAAGGCGGTAGAGCACTTTTAACGCGGCATCACTAATATGCTGGCGAGAAACAGGGTGCTCGGACCGTGGGATATTACGTGGAGAGAGGACGGCGGTGGCGCTCTCTTGGGGATCGAGCAAGGTTTTCAATTGCTCCCCCGGGCTGTGTAGGAAACGGGTAAATCCTTTAAACATGCGATAATTTCAACTCGCAGGGTACGAAAAAATAGTCATTAGTAAGTACTTCAAACGAGTACTGAACATAAACAATTAGTGGCTGAGTGTAGCCGACCCTTGATGGCTTGCAAAGAGCGGCTTGCAAAGAGCGGTTTGCAAAGCACTTGATGCTAACGTGTGTAAACTCAAGTCCCAGACACGGAAAAGGGAGGCTAAGAGAGCCTCCCCTATTAAGCAATTAATCAGCGTCCATGCTGCTGTTTTTCTTCATGATGGCACATCGCCCTGAATACGCACCGCAGTCGGTAGGCGTAAGGATCACGATAGTTCCGACCGCCTCGTATTCAAAACAATAATCCAACCGCGAACTATTCTCCCCCCGGGGAATTATTATTGGCGCCGGGGTGCACACACTGACTGCTATTGTTGTTGTTAGGATGCAAATTGTTGTGTACGTCGCGTCCTTATCGGGCTACTTACTACATTATTGTTGTTGTCAGCGCCTGTGTTGCTTGCGCCAGCAAGTAATGAGACTCAAGCCTATTGTTCTTGTTAGTACCTTTATCTCTACCTGACCTTGTTGTTTTTGTTGTGGCTCAGGTTAGGGCGAGGTCGTTTTGTTTTTGTTGGTGACCTACCGCTATGCCCAGTTTGTTTTTCTTACTCAGTAATACTGCAGGCGGTGTGCCACCTGTTTGATAAATTATAAATTTCAAAAGGTTGGCGTTTTTTAAAATAAAGAGGAACTTTGCAGCTCGATAAGTGTTACCCCTTTTGCGGCCGTTTGTGCACGTTGTTGTGTGGGAAGGTAACAGTGCCGGCGTCGCCACAAATAGATAATTTCTTATTCAAATCAGTGTATTAGACGATAGTCTTAGGTGGATGCTTAAGGCCGTTTCCTAAGCCTTTAACCTGGGCGACGAGCGGTTTTTTTACGCGGTATACCAAGCCGCTGGCGCCGTTCCCAAAGGTTTTTCCGGCTGATACCAAGTTTTTGGGCTAGCTCGGTTTCACTCATTTGATCCTGATGTTCGAGCACAAAGTGCTGAAAGTAATCTTCTAAAGAGAGGTCATCTTCATTCTCATCAGCGATTTTGTCTGGGCTGCCACCGGTAGGCGAGGTGTTATTGGATGGTGCATGAGGGCGAGCCGTAATGGGCGCCAGGCCCAAGTCATCCGGATGTATCAAGTGTCCTTCAGCAAGAATCACCCCGCGTTCCAGGGCGTTTTCCAACTCACGCACATTGCCCGGCCAAGGGTAGTCGCGTAGGTCTTGGCGGGCTGCACGGGATAGGCGTAGCCCCGTGCGTTCGTGACGCTTACACGCCTTATCGAGCAGAATATCGGCGATCTCCAGCACGTCATCTTCACGCTCGCGCAGCGGCGGCAGCTCGATCTGCATCACGTTCAAACGGTAGTAAAGGTCGAGGCGGAACTCGCCGGTTTTTGACAGCGCACGTAGGTCCCGGTGGGTAGCGGCAATCAAGCGGACGTTAACGTGGCGGGTTTCTACCGAGCCAATTTTACGGATTTCACCCTCTTGCAGTACGCGTAACAGACGCGCCTGAGCATCGAGCGGTAGCTCGCCAATCTCATCCAAAAACAGCGTGCCGCCGTCGGCGGCTTCCACCAAGCCGGTGCGCGCCGCGCTGGCGCCGGTAAAGGCGCCTTTTTCGTGCCCAAACAGTTCGGATTCAATCAGCGTTTCGGGAATCGCCGCACAGTTCACGCTGATAAGCGGCGCTTTGGCCCGCTTGCTTTGTTGGTGAATAGCGCGTGCCACGAGCTCTTTGCCGGTGCCCGACTCGCCTAGAATCAAGACGGTGACATCCGCTGGTGCGGTTTTACGAATGCGGGTGTAAACCTGCTGCATGGCAACGCAGTTGCCGATCATGGTTTGTCGACTGCCGCCTGCATCGGTGATATCCGGCGGCGGACTCTGCTGGTTTGACTGCTTGTGCAGGATCCGCTCAACGGTTTCCAGCAGCTCGGCGTGGTCAAACGGTTTAGCAACGTAGTCCACGGCCCCCAGTTTGAGCGCTTCGACTGCGGAACGCATGCTGGCGTAGCTGGTCATGATCAGTACTGGCACGGGCGCCGCAGCGGCAATCAAGGAAGTGCCTGGCTCGCCCGGCAAGCGGAGATCGCTGATGATGAGATCAAACCCTGTGAGTTCAAGCTGGCAGGCCTCCTCAGCACTGCCTGCTTCGCTGACCGTATAGTCGTTGCGTTCCAGTAGTCGCTTTAACGCGCTGCGAATAATCGCTTCATCTTCAACAATCAGAATCCTGGGCATGAGCTGGCTGATCATCCTGTTGGTAAAGCGGCAGCCAGAGCGTAATGGCGGTGCCGCGAGGCTGTCCGGGCGGTGGCGAGGCCACGTCTATCTTACCCTGGTGTTCGTTGATAATCTGATAAGCCAGTGAAAGGCCCAGGCCGGTGCCTTCGCCTGCTGGCTTGGTAGTGGTAAAGGGCTCGAATAGATGCCCGCGCACTCGTGGATCTATGCCCTGGCCGTTATCGGTTATCCGCCACCAGGCAAGCTGCTCGTGGCGCCCTGCGGTGATGTGAACTTCTCCCCCCTGGGTGCAGGCATCCCGGGCATTGCTCAGCAGGTTGACCATCACTTGCGTTAATCGCTGGGCATCGCCGCGTACCACCACATCGTCAGGCGTTTCATTGGTTAAGGTAACATCCTCTCCCGAGCGGGCGAGGTGGATCAAGTGCAGTGCATCTTCGCTAATCGATGCGAGCGCCACAGGCGAGGCCGGGAGCGGCACCGATTGGCGCCCTCCATGAGCAAACCCCACCAGTGAGTTAACGATTTTGGTGACCCGTTGGGTTAGCTGCTGGATTTGATCGGCAGTTTCCAGCAGGGCGGGGTCGTTGGTGTCGTAGCGTAGATTTTGCGCCAGCGACGAGATGCCGGTAATCGGGTTGCCAATTTCGTGGGCGACGCCGGCGGCTAACTGGCCGATAGAGGCAAGGCGAGCAGCATGCACCAACTCATCTTCCAACCACTTCATTTCGGTATGGTCTTCAATCAGAATAACGCTGCCGCCACGGCTGTCATTGCCGCTGAGAATCGCTTTGTGCAGGGTCAAAAAATAGTCTTTACCGTGCAGCGTGACCGCCTGTTTGTAGAGCGGTGTTGACGTGGTCTTTAACACGCTGCCCAGCAGTCTTGGCCAGGGGGCGGGCAGGCTATCACGGCGCGAGCCAATCACGCTTTCACCGCTAATACCCGAAAGTTGTGAGAGCGCCTGATTCCACATTAACAGCTCATCGTCATCGCCCAGGACGCACAGCCCCACCGGTAAATACGCTAGGGTTTGGCGGTGGTGGCGGCGCAAACCGTCGAGTTCACGAGCTAACCCTGTTAGCCGTGAGCGGTAGGCTTCCAAGCGGCTTTCAACGAAGTGAATATCGTCAGTTTCCGGGGCGTCGTCGTGGCGGTAGGGTAGATAGCGATCAACAATGTCCCGCGCCACCGATGGCCCCATTAGGCCCGAGAGATTAGCCTGAATACGGTCACGCAAGCGACGCAGCGCGTAAGGGCGGCGCTCCTGGGGGGTAAAGTTGAGCGCTTGCAGGGCCCGGTTAACTTCACGGCTAGCTGCCTCATCGCCGAGGGCGTGGGCTAAATGGGTAGAAAAGTCACTCGCCGTAGCGGCTTCTAGCGGAAAACGCTTGGAGCGAATAACCGCATCGACGGAGCACGCTTCTGCGGCGGACTGCTCCCCTTCAGAAATATGCGTAAACAGCGATACCACAATCAGCAGCAGGATATTGACCGCTAACGAAAGCAGCGTGACGTTGTACCAAACCGGTGCGCCAGTGTCGGTAAGCGGTGTAAAAGGTAGCGTCGGTACCGGTAGCGAAAACATGAGTGGCAGCCATAGACCCCACAGCCATACGCCCACACCTGCGATCAGGCCAATAATCATGCCTTTACGGTTAGCGCCCGGCCAGTAGAGCAGCGCCAGCATGCCAGGCAGGCACTGGGCCATGCCGACAAATGCGGCTAATCCCAAGCCGATGAGACCATGGTGGCGGCCTACCCACTGGTAAAACACCCAGCCGCCGATAATCACCGCGACCACTAAGCCACGGCGCAGCCACAGCAGCCAGCCGTATAGATCACTGCGCGCCTCGGGGGGCCTCGCTACCAGCACAATATGATTAAGCACCATGCCGGAAAGCGCCAGAGCAATCATAATCATGGTGCCGCTGGTGGCGGCTAGTCCGCCGATAAACGCCAGCGCCCCTACCCACCAGTGTTCGCTCATTAGATAGGCGGCATAGGCGGCGATGGGGATGTCGGGATTAACCGACTGCGCGGCCCACCAAATCAACGGCACGGGCAGCGCCATTAGCAGTAGAAACAGCGGCAGCGCCCAGCTCGCTTGTAGCAGGGTATGCCGCGACAGGCTTTCTGCAAAACTGATATGAAATAAGTGCGGCATCATAAACGCCGCCGCAAAAAACAGCAGCAGCAGGGTTCGCCACTGGGCAGGGTCAAGTTTGGGTGTCTGTTGCTGGAGGATAGCGCCTGGTCCCTCCAGCCACAGCTGCAGATCGCCTGGGCCGTCAAACACCATCCATAGCGCCACCACGCCGAGCCCCAGCATGGCCAGCAGTTTAACAATGGATTCAAACGCAATGGCGCTAAGCAGGGTATCGTGGCGACCGTAAGACTGACTGTGGCGGGCACCGAAAATGACCGCAAAGGCGGCAATTACGGCGCAAAAAAGCAGCGCAACGCTACCCCCCGCTTGGCTGGCGGTGATGATATTGATGGCTTCGCTCAGGGTTTGGACTTGAATGCCGAGCAGTGGCAGCACCGCCAGCAGGCTGACGAGGGTGACCAGCGTACCCGCCCACCGGGAGCGAAAGCGAAAGGCAAACAGATCCGCCAGCGACGTTAGTTGATAGGTGCGGGTGATGCGCTGGATAGGCACCAGCAGTACAGGAGCGAGCAAGAAGGCCCCCGCTGCGCCCAGGTAGTAGGCCAGGAAGCCAAACCCCGCGTTGGCCGCCATTTCCACGCTGCCGTAGATTGCCCAGGCGCTGGCATAAACACCCAGAGCAAGGGTGTAAACAATCGGGTGACGGGTAATGCGCACCGGCACCCAGCCACGCTCAACCGCAAAACCGCAGCCAAACAGCAGTGCCAGGTAGCCCAGCCCAAGTAGCAGCACGCCGACTATCTCAACGTGCATCTCAACGTTCATCGAGCTTCCTTTTCTGCTCCAGCCAGAGGGTTAGCGCAATCAAACCACCCCAAATCGCAAACGGTCGGTACCAGGCGGCCTCAGGGTCGCTCCAGCCATTCATTAGTAGCGGAGAGAGCAAGTAACCGCCAAACACCAAAAACAGCATGATGCGGTAGACGTACATATCAATCTCCTGCTGGAGGTGAATGGGGATTTAAACGGTGTGCCGTGGGGCTTAGCCGTGCCAACGACCAGTTCGCTACCGCCCAGTGTAGCTGAGTCGCCTGGGGCTCTGAGGCAAGTTCTTGGGGCGGCGCTTGGTCAAGCGCTTCCAGCGCCTGAAAGAGCTGCTGGCGCACTTCCTGCTTGTCTTCTGCTAGGGCCGGGGCCAGGTTTTGCTTCGAGAGCTTTTGCCCTTCAGCGGTCACAATGAGCGGCAGATGCAGGTAACGCGGCTGTGGTAGCTGAAGCGCACTCTGCAGTTGGCGCTGCCAAGGGGTGTTATCGAGCAAATCCAGCCCGCGTACCACATCGGTAATCTGCTGCTCGGCGTCATCCACTACCACGGCGAGCTGGTACGCCCAGAGGTCATCTTTGCGCTTTAATACCACATCGCCCAGTTCAGCCGGGTCAAACTGCTGCGCGCCAAACAGTCGGTCTTGCCAGCGGATAGGACGCTCGCCACGGTCACTGCGCAGTCGCCATGCCACCGGTTTATTCGCATCGCAAACGCCATCGCGGCACCAGCCGGGGTAGATGTCAAACGCCTGCCACTGCTTACGCGAACAGCTGCAGGGGTAGGCAAAGTCGAGTTGGATAAGTTGGTCAAGCGCCTGTTGGTAAGCATCGCCGCGGTTGTGCTGCCACATTACCGCTTCGTCCCACTCCAGGCCAAAGGTTTCCAGCTGGCGCAGGATAGTGCTCGCCGCACCTTCAGGGCAGCGCGGTGGGTCGATATCTTCAATGCGCACCAGCCACTGCCCATCGGCTGCGCGGGCATCTAAATAGCTGCCTAAGGCGGCGACCAAAGAGCCAAAGTGCAGCGGGCCAGAGGGCGTAGGGGCAAAGCGGCCCCGGTAGCGAGCAAAATCATTCATGGTAGTGTCATTGTTGAGAGAGGCTGATCATTCACAAAAAGCCATTCACAAAAACGGGCACCCTAAGGTGCCCGCGTTCGAGTAGCACGGTCTTTTAGCGCTCAGCCGCCTAGCTGTTTCTCTTTGAGTTCCGCCAGGGTTTTGCAATCCACGCAAAGGGTGGCGGTGGGGCGAGCTTCTAAACGACGAATGCCGATTTCAACGCCGCAGGCTTCGCAGAAACCGTAATCGTCATCATCGATGTTATCTAGCGTTTCGTTAATTTTCTTGAGCAGCTTACGCTCGCGATCCCGGGTACGCAGCTCCAGGCTAAAGCCCTCTTCCTGGGTAGCACGGTCGGCGGGGTCGGCGTAGTTGTTCGCATCTTCCTGCAGGTGGCGTACGGTACGATCCACCTCTTCCATGAGATCCTGTTTCCAATCCAGCAGCAGCTGACGGAAGTGCGCTAGCTGCTGCTCGTTCATATACTCTTCACCCGGCGCTGGCTCATACGGGGTGAAGGACTTGGACGCTTCCGGTTTCTTTTCTGCTACTGGCATGGGACTGCCCCTTACATATGTGACTACTGATCGACCATGAGCGACTGTCACGATCTCACGCCAAAGGGATGCTTGTTTAGCTGAAAAATGGCTGGGTTGCAAGCATAATGGTGCGATTTCGACCATTGTGTTGTGCGCTAAAAAAGTAGTGTCATGTTTTAGTTAGATTTTAATAATACCCCCGATTTTAAAATGATGAGATGAAGGAGCCGTTATGGCCTGGAATTCACGTGTCGATCACGTTGCCCCTTTTCGGGTCATGCATTTGCTGGAAATGGCCCAGGCGCGGGAAGCCGCCGGCCACGATGTGATTCATTTAGAAGTCGGCGAGCCGGATTTTGCTACTCCCGAGCCGATTATCGCTGCCGGGCAGCAGGCGTTGGGCAGTGGCTATACCCGCTATACCCCAGCGGCTGGGCTACCCGCGCTGCGCGAGGCGATCGCCGGGCACTATGCAGAGCATTTTAACGCCGCGGTGGATCCAGCGCGCATTTTGGTAACGCCTGGGGCGTCAGGCGCATTGCTGTTGGCCAGCCAGTTATTAGTCGAAAGCGGCTCGCGGGTGCTGATGGCCGACCCTAACTACCCCTGCAACCGTCACTTTATGGCGTTAGCTGGCGCTGAAATTGATGCGATCTCCGTGGGGCGCGAGAGCGGCTGGCAGCTGGACGCTGGCCTGGTCGCCCAGCATTGGCGTGAGGATACGAGTCTTGCCATGCTGGCATCGCCCTCTAACCCCACCGGCCATACGTTGAGCGCGACACAGCTCTCGGCAGTTCTGACGGCCGTCGCCGAGCGCGAAGGCGAGGTCATCGTCGATGAGATTTATCAGGGCCTTAACTACGACGATGCGCCGCTGTCGGCGACGTCGCTCTCGGCCAACGCCTTTGTGGTCAACAGCTTCTCAAAATATTTTGGTATGACCGGCTGGCGCTTGGGCTGGCTGGTGGCGCCTGAGCATGCGGTGGAGCCATTAACGCGGCTGGCGCAGAATATGTTCCTTGCCGCGCCAACACCTTCACAGCATGCCGCGCTGGCAGCCTTTACGCCGGAATGCCGCGGGATTCTCGAACAACGCCGTGAAACTCTGAAAGAGCGCCGTCAGGTGCTATTGACAGGCTTGGCTAACTTAGGGCTGGCGCCGGATCTACCGCCACAAGGAGCGTTCTATTTATGGCTGGATATCTCCCGCTACAGCCGCGATAGTCAGGCCTTCTGCGAGCGCCTGCTGCTGGAAGAGAACGTGGCGATTACCCCGGGTATTGATTTTGCCGTGCGTGGTGGCGAACACCATGTGCGCATTGCGTTCACCAATGATGTGGCCCGGCTGGAAGAGGCAGTGGCGCGGATTACACGCTTTGTGGGCAGGCTGTGATGCTGGGCTATCCAGCGCTTTTGCCGGGCATACTGCTCAAGCGCTATAAACGATTTCTTGCCGATGTGCGTTTGGATGATGGTCGCGAAGTCGTCGCCCATTGCCCCAATACCGGCTCAATGAAGGCGGTGAACGTGCCAGGGTGCCGAGTGTGGCTGTCACCCAGCGATAACCCTAAGCGCAAGCTTGCCTGGACCTGGGAATTTATCGAACTCCCGCAAGCTGATGGGCAGGTGGCGCTCGCCTCGGTGCATACCGGCCGCGCTAACCGCATCGTGGAAGCGGCGCTGGAGGCGGGTGCTTTGGCACCCTTGGCAGGCTACGCCACTCTGCGCCGGGAGGTGAAAGTGGCCGACGCCCGCCTTGATTTTAGACTGGAGGATCCAGAGCGGGGGCGGGCGTATATCGAGGTGAAGCAGGTCACCCTGAAAGAGGAGGATGGCCACGGCTACTTTCCGGACTCGGTAAGCGTGCGCGGTACCAAGCATCTGCATTCGCTGCGAGTGCTGGCAGAGCAGGGCGAACGGGCAGTGCTGCTGTTTTGTGTTGCCCATGAAGGTATTACTGACGTGGCCGCTGCTGCCCATATCGACGCGACGTACGCAGCAGCTCTGGCGGAGGCCTCGGCCAGCGGGGTGGAAGTGCTGGCCTATGGTATTGAGGTGGTGCGGGAGCAAGAGCGCCCCACTGGCGTGCGATTAACCCGCAGCCTGCCTGTAAGGCTTTAAAGTGGCATGAGCTTGCCGAGGGCAGGTGACGCAAGGGCGCTGTGAACCCTTCCCTGGGCGCTACTTTCGCCATCTGACCGCCATGGATGGCGGAAATGCCGGAATTGTTGGGAACATTTTCCGGCCATGGCGAAAGACCCTTGCTTACACCAACCCTCGGCGCTTTGGATGTTAATTTATATGTTTCTAGGTACGACTTAGCGATCAATATAAAAACGCTGAATAAAGTTAACCGGCTCGGGGGCGGCGTTACGGTCGTAGCGCACGCTTAACTCAAAGCGCATGCTTTCATCTTCACGCATTGTGAAAGGCGCAAGATGGTAGGTGGCATCGCCGTCATGAACGGTACGAAAGCTGAGTGACTCCTGAACCCCGGTTAAGCCGCTCACGTGCCCCTGCACGCTGGCATTAACGGCGCGAGTAATGCCATCCTCCTGTCGCTCACGCACGCTAACATTGACCAAGCCGCGGTTGGCGCTGCGCTGGAGGTTGTTCGCTTGCGCCACTTCAGGCGTCAAAAAGCTGCTGTTCACCGCGCTGTAGTGAATCTCGTAGTCGCCTACAAGGGCGAACTGTTCGGCGTAGGCCGCCGCAGTGGCGAAGAGCGTGCCGACAAGAGCGGCACTGATCATTAATCTGCGGAACATGTCGTGGCTCCTTGGGTTACGTTTAAACGCCATGAAAATCTAGCGTCGGCGAACGCGGAAAATGGCAATCTCACCAAACAGATTGGGCCATAGACGTGATTTCCAGTGGCCTTGATGATCTCCGACACCCACGGCGCGATCAACAATCATCAGGCCCTTCTCACGGCATAGATGCTCAAAGTCATTGAATGTCGACAGGTGTATGTTAGGCGTGTCGTACCAGGCGTGAGGTAGCGACTTGGAGACCGGCATATAGCCGCGCAGACCTAAATGAACACGGTGGCGCCAGTAGGCGAAGTTGGGAAAGGTGATAATGCCCTCTTCGGCGACCCGCAGCATTTCATCCAGCATCTTATCCGGGCGGCGCAGCGCCTGCAGCGCCTGGGTCATGATCACTTGGTCATAGCTGTTATCGCAAAAGCTGCTTAAGCCGTCGTCCAGGTTATGCTCAATCACACTCACGCCACGTTCTACGCAGGCATTAATACCGTCATGGTCGATCTCCAGGCCATAGCCTGTCACGCCTTTATTGCGTGCCAGGGTCTCCAGCAGCTCGCCATCGCCGCAGGCAAGATCAAGCACGTGCGCGCCTTCGGGCACCCAGTCGTAAATCAGTTCAAGATCGGCGCGCATCATGGCGTCTCCTCCGCGCCCGTTTCAGTTAGATTGAGCTCGCGGGCTGCGCGGTTCATAAAGGCGCTGACGATAGCATCGTAGCGTGGCTCTGAGAGTAAGAAAGCATCGTGCCCGTGGGGCGACTCAATGTTGGCGTAGCTCACCGACTTGCCTGCACGGGTAAGGGCGTCGACCAGCTCTCGCGAGCGGGAGGGCGGAAAGCGCCAGTCGGTGGTAAAGCTGACAATCAAGAATGGGCACTGCGCTGGTGCCAGCGCCTGGGCAAAGTCGCCGCCCTGAGTGGCCGCGGGGTCAAAGTAGTCCAGCGCCTTGGTCATCAGCAGGTAGGTGTTGGCATCGAAAGCGGTGGAAAAGGTATCGCCCTGATAACGCAAGTAGGACTCCACCTGAAACTCAACGTCGAAGCCAAAGTTAAGGTCGTCGCTGCGCAGGTCGCGGCCAAACTTGCTGCCCATGGCGTCTTCTGACAGATAGGTAATATGGCCTACCATGCGCGCCAGTTTCAGCCCTCGTTTAGGTACGGTGTCGTGCTCAGCGTACCAGCCGTCAAAAAACTCTGGATCTGAGCGAATCGCCTGGCGAGCCACTTCGTTAAAGGCGATATTCTGTGCCGAGAGCCGGGGCGTTGCGGCAATCACCACCGCGTTAGCGACGCGTTCCGGATAAGTCATGGTCCACTGCATGACTTGCATGCCGCCAAGGCTGCCCCCGACGGCTGCAGCCCAGCGCTCAATGCCCAGCTGGTCGGCAAGTCGCGCTTGGCTGGCGACCCAATCGCTAACCGTCACCATGGGGAATTCGGGCCCCCATTGGCGGCCGGTCTCGGGATTGTGGCTAACCGGCCCGGTGCTGCCGTGGCAGCCACCCAGGTTATTCAGCGAAACAACAAAAAAGCGGTTGGTATCGATCGCTTTGCCGGGGCCAATATGGGCATCCCACCAGCCGGGCTTGCGATCATCCTCGCTATGGTAGCCCGCGGCGTGGTGGTGGCCGGAAAGTGCGTGGCAAATCAGCACGGCGTTGCTACGCTCGGCGTTCAGCGTGCCGTAAGTTTCGTAAATCAGCTCATAGGCAGGCAGCACTTTGCCACACGCAAGTGCGAGGGGCGTGTCGAAACGTGCTACGTGCGGAGTGACAAGGCCGACGGATGTCGTCGGCCGGTCTGCAAAGGCAAGAGTGTCTGAATCAGGCATTGAAGGCGCTAGTCCTGCTGAAGGTTTGCGACTGAATGAATCTTGCTAAATAGGCACTGGCTGCCATCACAACCCAACCAGCGCGCCGGAAATGCCCGCCGCACGAATCATTGAGCCGACCACCAAACCATCAATCAGGTTAATGGCAATAAACACCACGATAGGCGAAAGATCGATCATGCCCAGCGATGGAACCACTTTGCGCACCGGTGCCATAATTGGCTCTACCAGTTGCATCACCAGCAGCGCACCTGGATGACTGGCGTTAGGCGCTACCCAGCTCAAGATGATCATGACAATCATGGCGAAGAAGTAGATTTTTAAAATCGCATTCGCCAAGGCCGCCAGGCCCGCAATCAGCAGGCCTGGAATGGGTGGCATGCCAACGCCGATGACCATGAAAATGGCGACAATGCTGACGACTTTCAAGACAAAGCCTGCCGCCAACGTGGCGAGATCAAAACGACCTGCAACGGGACCTAAAAAGCCCTGAAACAGACCTACTACCGGCTGGGTGATTTTAACCACCGACTGGCTTAACGGGTTGTAGTAATCCGCCCGCGACGCTTGCAGCAGAAAGCGCAGCATGAGTAAAAAGAGGTAAATATTGATCAGGGTATTTACCAGCATTAACCCTGCACTGCCCAATTCATTGCCCATTATTATGTCTCCTTGATGATTCATTGCGAAGCGGTGGCGTTACTGAACCGTTATGTCAGTACTGTTATGTCACTCTCCGCTCAGTTCCTTAGCCATTGCCTGGGCGCGATCAGCGCAGGCCTGCATGGCGTCGGCAATCGTGGTGCGCAATTGTGCCTCTTCCAGATGTTGAATGGCACGTTCGGTGGTGCCGCCCGGCGACATCACGTTCTGTTTCAGCGTGGCCGGGTCTTTATCACTTTGCTGCGCCATCGTAGCGGCGCCCAGTGCGGTTTGAATAGCGAGGCGGCGCGCAGTGGCGGCAGGCAGGCCGAGTTTAACCGCGGCTTCTTCCATGGCTTCGAACATCAGAAAGAAGTAGGCCGGTGCGCTGCCGGAAACGGCGGTCACCGCATCTAACAGGGCTTCCTCTTCCACCCACTCGACAATGCCGACCGCTTCCATTAGCTGGGTGGCCACATCGCGCTGGTCATCGCTTACTTTCGCATTGGCGTAGAGGCCGCTGGCGCCATAACCGACCAGCGATGGCGTATTGGGCATGCAGCGTACCATGGCATTTTGGCCGCCTAGCCACTGGTCGATCGTGCTGGCATCCAGGCCAGCAGCTATCGAGATAACCAACGGCTGCTGGCGCTGAACGCTGTCGCGCAGCGCTTCACAGACGGCGCGCATGATTTGCGGCTTCACTGCCAGTACCACCACATCGGCTTCAGCCACCGCCAAATTGTTGTCGGTGTCGGTATTGATGCCCAAGCGTTGTTTAATCGATGCCAGTTCGCTGTCATTCGGCGCAGTGGCGGTAATAGTAGAAGGCGCGACGCCGCTGTCGATGAGGCCGCCGATAATGGCGCTGGCCATATTGCCAGCCCCAATGAAGGTAATGTTATTCGCCATGCCAGGTGTCCTTAAATAAAAGTATGTTCAGTGTAAAGGTAGGCGACTGCCCGCCTAGGCCGATTGGCGGGTGCCGAAAATCGCGGTGCCTAACCTTACCAGCGTGGCACCTTCCAGTACCGCCGCTTCTAAATCGTCGCTCATGCCCATTGAGAGTGTATCAAGGGGGGCATCCGGCAAGCTGCTCTGGAGGGAGGTCAACGCCTCGCGCAGCGCTGCCAATGGCTGGCGCTGAGCATCTACGCCTTCCGCCGGGGCGGGAATCGCCATTAAGCCGCGCAAGTGCAGGTTGGGCAGCGTGGCGACTTCTTTTGCCAACTCTTCCAGCGCTTCCGGTAGCACACCGGCCTTGCTCTCTTCGCGGCTGATATTAACCTGCAGGCAGATATTCAGCGGCGCTAGGTGGGCCGGGCGCTGTTCGCTGAGGCGCTTAGCAATTTTTAGCCGATCAACGCTGTGCACCCAATCAAAGTGCTCGGCGACAGCGCGGGTCTTGTTGGACTGCAGCGGCCCAATGAAATGCCATACATTGTCGTCAAGATCAGCAAGCTCAGTCTGTTTCTCTAGCGCTTCTTGCAGATAGTTTTCACCAAATTCACGCTGGCCTAACTGCCAAACCTGGCGAATCATTGCCGCAGGCTTGGTCTTGCTGACCGCTAGCAACTTGGCTGCATCCTGGGCGCGTCCCGCGGCTTCTAATGCGTTACGCAGGCGTTCACGCGCCTGATCGTATGAAGAGCCGAGTGACTCGTTAAGCGCGATGTCTGTCATACTCAAGCACCTTACCGCAGCTGGGAAGAGAGATGGATATTACCGAACTGCTAGCATTCTCGGCAAAGCAGAATGCCTCTGACTTGCACCTTTCGGCCGGTTTGCCGCCCATGATACGTGTTGATGGCGACATTCGTCGGCTCAATGTGCCTGCTATCGATAATAACGATGTGCGCAAATTGATCTACGACATCATGAATGATCGACAGCGGCGCGACTACGAAGAGCATCTGGAAATTGATTTTTCCTTTGAGGTGCCGGGGGTGGCGCGCTTCCGCGTGAATGCCTTCACCCAAGCGCGCGGTGCAGGGGCGGTGTTTCGCACCATCCCCAGTCAAGTGCTCTCCATGCAGACCTTGGGGCTAGGCGAGGTGTTTGAGCGCTTAGCGATGTTGCCGCGGGGCTTAGTGCTGGTGACGGGGCCAACGGGCTCGGGCAAGAGCACCACGCTGGCCGCGATGATCGATTACATTAACGATCATCGTTATGAGCATATTCTCACTATTGAAGACCCCGTCGAGTTTGTCCACGCCAGCAAGCGCTGTTTGATTAATCAGCGCGAAGTGCACCGCGACACCCATAGCTTTGCCGATGCGCTGCGCAGCGCGCTGCGTGAAGACCCGGATGTGATTCTAGTTGGTGAGCTGCGTGATCTTGAAACTATCCGCTTGGCGTTGACCGCTGCGGAAACAGGGCATTTGGTACTGGGGACGCTACACACCACTTCGGCAGCTAAAACCGTTGATCGGATTATCGATGTCTTTCCCGGTGAAGAGAAAGCCATGGTGCGCTCCATGCTCTCTGAATCACTCCAGGCAGTGGTGTCACAAACCCTGCTTAAACGTGAGGGCGGTGGGCGCGTGGCGGCCCACGAAATCCTTATTGCCACGTCTGCAGTGCGCAACTTGATTCGCGAAGACAAAGTGGCGCAGATGTACTCGGCCATTCAAACCGGTGGCAGCTTGGGCATGCAAACGCTGGATTCCGCGCTGTCCCGGTTAGTGAAAGAGGGTTCGGTAAGTTTGCAAGAAGCGCAGCTGAGGTCAAAGGGAACGCTGTCGATAAAGGAGGAGTAAAGAAGCTATGAGTCAAGATGCCCAGCTTTCGCCCGCCCAGTGGCTGCACCAGCTGCTTGATATTATGGTTGAGCAAAACGCTTCTGATTTGCTCATCTCCGTGGGTGCGCCGCCAAGCTTGAAAATGCCCGATGGGTTGGTGCCCTTGGGTCAGCAACGCTTAACCGCGCATCAGGTAAGTGAGCTGGTTACTCACGCTCTACCGGAAGGATTGCGTGAACGTTTTACCTGTGAGCATGAAGCGAATTTCGCGCTCAGCCGAGAAGGCAAGTGGCGCTTTCGGGTCAGCGCGTTTCAGCAGCGCAATCAGATGGCCATGGTAGTGCGCAGCATCGCGATGGAAATTCCTTGCCTAGAGGCGCTGGGTGTACCAGAACAGTTGGCAGAATTAGCTCAGGCCAAACGGGGGCTGGTACTGGTGGTGGGTGGCACGGGAACGGGTAAGTCGACGACCCTGGCGGCGATGATTCAGCAGCGCAACGAAACCGTTGGCGGCCATATCATCAGCATCGAAGACCCCATTGAGTACTTGCACCCGCACAAGCGCGCTATCGTCAATCAGCGCGAGGTGGGGATCGATACCGAATCGTTTGAGGTGGCGCTAAAAAATACCCTGCGCCAGGCGCCGGATGTGATTCTGATTGGTGAAATCCGCACCCGAGAAACCATGGAACACGCACTGACCTTTGCTGAAACCGGCCATCTCTGCCTGGCAACGCTACATGCCAATAACGCCAATCAGGCGTTAGAGCGCATCATTCACTTCTTCCCTCATGAACGCCATGAGCAGATATGGATGGATCTGTCTCTGAATCTGCGTGCAGTCGTCGCCCAGCAGCTGCTGCCCACGCTTGCAGGCGGGCGCTGTGCTGCTATCGAAATCATGCTGCAGTCGCCGCGCATCGCCGACTTGATCCGTAAAGGGGAGGTCGCCGAGATGAAAGCAGCGATGGCCAAGTCCCGCGATGCCGGAATGCAGACCTTCGATCAGGCGCTGCATGATCTGCATCAGGCGGGGCATATCAGCAGAGAGGTGGCCATGGCACACGCCGACTCGGCTAACGACCTGCGCATGCTGCTCAATGTTAGTGACGCCAAGGGGCGTAACCTCTCGCTAGATGAACAGGTGCCGAGTCATTTAAGCCTACGCGATGGCGATGATTACTAAGCGAGCCTTGCGCAGCTCTAAGCAACTCAGCAAAAGCAATTCAGCAAAAGCTATGCAGCATAAATACCACCCAATACCCGGGAGCCCTGCGCACCGGTGACCGAAGGTAAGTTGCCAGGCAGATGATTCAATCGCTGGTGAGCCAGCCAGGCAAAGGCGCCGGCTTCTATCCAGTCTTCAGGCCAGCCGTACGCGGCTGGCGAAGTGAGCGTTGCGCGCGGGAGATGATAGGCAAGGCGCTGCATTAAGTAGCCGTTGTGAGCGCCGCCACCAGCGGTGATCAGCGTTAGTGAACCGCCACTGATCCGCAGTTGTTCAATGCCTTGAGCAACACTGACGGCAGTGAGTTCGGCCAACGTCGCCTGAACATCGGCGGCGGATTCTTGGCCGCTGAGATGTTGGCGGAGCCAAGCCAGGTGGAAAAGCTCACGCCCTGTACTTCTCGGCGGCGGCTGCTGGAAAAACGGTTCTGATAATAACCGAGCTAACAGCGCTTCATCTATCTTTCCACTAGCGGCCCAAGCGCCGTCTTGGTCAAAGCGGCCGCCTTGGTGCAAGGCAAACCAGGCATCCAATAAAACATTCGCTGGCCCGGTATCAAAACCAATCACTGGGTCGTTCGGCTGACTGGAAAGCCAGGTCAGATTGGCAAAGCCCCCTAAATTGAGCACTAGCTGGTGCGCGTCTGATCTACCCAATAGCGCCTGATGAAACGCTGGCGCCAGTGGGGCGGCCTGGCCGCCAGCGGCTAAGTCACGGCGGCGGAAATCGGCGACCACCGCGCAGCCGGTGAGTTCTGCCAGCAGGCTGGGGTTATCCAACTGAAGCGTATAGGCCGGGCCGCCTCCGTGACCTTTAGGGGCGTGCTCGATAGTCTGGCCATGGCTGCCGATGGCGCTGATCTGTTCTACGCCCAATGAAAGTGGCGCTAATAAGTGTTTCACAGCTTGGGCTTGGCATTGGCAGAACGCGTGCTCCGCTGCTGCGAGCTGGGCAAAGCTCACCTGCTCTGCATGGCACAGTGTGAGCAGCAGGCGATGTAGCTCATCTGGCATGGGTTCGGCATGGGTGGCCAATAGGCGCGGCGGCGAGTCATTTTCGATGGCGATAAGTGCCGCATCAATACCGTCCAGACTAGTGCCGGACATCAGGCCAATATAGTAAAGCGGCGAAGCGGTAGGTGTTTTCATAAATGAACTCGTACAAAGCGGGGCTGAGGCTAAACCAGGGTGAGCGCTAAACCAAGGCTCAACCAAGGCGAACGAGCATGGTAACATCGTCGGTTATTTATCACCTGAGCCCGGTATGGGCGGTTCTTTATAGTGGAGAGAGGCAATGAGTGAGGTGGATCAGGCTTTAGCGCTGTTATCGCGCGGTACGCATGAAATCCTGGTAGAGGATGAGTTAAAAAAGAAGCTGGCCTCCGGCCGCAAACTGCGTATTAAAGCGGGTTTTGATCCCACGGCCCCTGACCTGCACCTGGGACACAGCGTGTTATTAACCAAAATGCGCCAGTTCCAGGACTTGGGGCACACGGTTATCTTTTTGATCGGCGACTTTACCGGCCGTATTGGTGATCCCACCGGTAAGAACGTGACGCGCAAACCGCTCACCGAAGAGGACGTGAAAGCCAACGCCGAAACTTACAAAGAGCAGGTGTTTAAAATCCTCGATCCTGAAAAGACCGAGGTACGTTTTAACGCCGAGTGGTTTAGCGAGCTCACCGCCGCCAAAATGATTGAGCTGGCTGCCCAAAGCACCGTCGCCCGCATGCTGGAACGGGACGACTTTGAAAAGCGCTATAAAGCCAATCAATCCATTGCCATTCACGAGTTTCTCTACCCGCTGGTACAGGGCTACGACTCGGTAGCGCTTGAGGCGGATGTGGAGCTGGGCGGCACCGACCAGAAGTTTAATCTGCTGATGGGGCGTGAGATTCAAAAGCACTTCGGCCAGGAACCCCAGGTGGTCATCACCATGCCGCTATTGGAAGGGTTAGACGGTGTGCAGAAGATGTCGAAGTCCCTGGGCAACTACATTGGTGTCGATGAAGCGCCTGGATCCATGTTCAATAAGCTAGTCTCTATGCCGGATAGCTTAATGTGGCGCTATTTTGAGCTGCTCTCTTTGAAATCAAATGAAGAGATCGACGCGCTTAAAGAGAGCGTTGAGCAAGGTGCCAACCCGCGTGACGTTAAAATGGAGTTGGCTCGAGAACTCATCGCCCGCTACCACGGTGATGAAGCGGCGGCCAATGCGCATAAGTCGGCGGGGAACCAACTGGCCGATGGCGAACTACCGGAAGACCTGCCGGAAGTCACGGTTGATTTTGATGGCAGCGAGCAAGCGCCCATTGCGGCAGTGCTTAATAGGGCAGAGCTTACCAACAACAGCGCCCAAGCCAAGGATATGCTGGGGAATGGCCGGGTTAAAGTCGATGGCGAAGTCGTTGCCAAAGACACCATGCTGGCGACAGGTAAGAGCTACGTTATCCAAGCGGGTAAGAAACGTTACGCCCGCGTGACGCTTATTTGAACTTTTTGTGCTTATTTTCAATCTAGGTCTTGCCAACCCGGCAGCGAAACCGTAAAGTACGCATCCGCTGCCGGGGACGCCAAGCGTTACCAGCGGTGCATAAGGTGTAAAAGCCTTGGTTTGTCAAGCAGTTAACGCTTTTGCGAAAGCAAGCGGTTTTGGATGTTGATTGATCCGCATCGAAAACAACGCCCTTGACAAACACCAGGAACTGCGTAGAATACGCCTTCCTCGCTGCGGCAAGCCAGTTCAACGGTTCGCCAGTCAAACACAGCGAAACCGCTCTTTAACAATTTGATCAGGTAATTCATGTGGGCGCTTGCTGATGTTGGTGACAAATCACCGAATATCAAGGCAAGCGACTCAAGCAATAGGGTGTTAAAGGATTCGTCCTTTGGGATCTGTTTTGAATGAATTCGTTTGAACCTTGAGCCAAGTTTGGTTCGCTTCTGTCACTTTCGAGTGGCGGGTAAGAACCGCATAGATCTTAAACTGAAGAGTTTGATCATGGCTCAGATTGAACGCTGGCGGCAGGCCTAACACATGCAAGTCGAGCGGTAACAGATCTAGCTTGCTAGATGCTGACGAGCGGCGGACGGGTGAGTAATGCATAGGAATCTGCCCGATAGTGGGGGATAACCTGGGGAAACCCAGGCTAATACCGCATACGTCCTACGGGAGAAAGGGGGCTTCGGCTCCCGCTATTGGATGAGCCTATGTCGGATTAGCTAGTTGGTAAGGTAATGGCTTACCAAGGCAACGATCCGTAGCTGGTCTGAGAGGATGATCAGCCACATCGGGACTGAGACACGGCCCGAACTCCTACGGGAGGCAGCAGTGGGGAATATTGGACAATGGGGGCAACCCTGATCCAGCCATGCCGCGTGTGTGAAGAAGGCCCTCGGGTTGTAAAGCACTTTCAGCGAGGAAGAACGCCTGTCGGTTAATACCCGGTAGGAAAGACATCACTCGCAGAAGAAGCACCGGCTAACTCCGTGCCAGCAGCCGCGGTAATACGGAGGGTGCAAGCGTTAATCGGAATTACTGGGCGTAAAGCGCGCGTAGGTGGCTTGATAAGCCGGTTGTGAAAGCCCCGGGCTCAACCTGGGAACGGCATCCGGAACTGTCAGGCTAGAGTGCAGGAGAGGAAGGTAGAATTCCCGGTGTAGCGGTGAAATGCGTAGAGATCGGGAGGAATACCAGTGGCGAAGGCGGCCTTCTGGACTGACACTGACACTGAGGTGCGAAAGCGTGGGTAGCAAACAGGATTAGATACCCTGGTAGTCCACGCCGTAAACGATGTCGACCAGCCGTTGGGTGCCTAGAGCACTTTGTGGCGAAGTTAACGCGATAAGTCGACCGCCTGGGGAGTACGGCCGCAAGGTTAAAACTCAAATGAATTGACGGGGGCCCGCACAAGCGGTGGAGCATGTGGTTTAATTCGATGCAACGCGAAGAACCTTACCTACCCTTGACATCTACAGAAGCCGGAAGAGATTCTGGTGTGCCTTCGGGAACTGTAAGACAGGTGCTGCATGGCTGTCGTCAGCTCGTGTTGTGAAATGTTGGGTTAAGTCCCGTAACGAGCGCAACCCTTGTCCTTATTTGCCAGCACGTAATGGTGGGAACTCTAAGGAGACTGCCGGTGACAAACCGGAGGAAGGTGGGGACGACGTCAAGTCATCATGGCCCTTACGGGTAGGGCTACACACGTGCTACAATGGCCGGTACAAAGGGCTGCGAGCTCGCGAGAGTCAGCGAATCCCTTAAAGCCGGTCTCAGTCCGGATCGGAGTCTGCAACTCGACTCCGTGAAGTCGGAATCGCTAGTAATCGTGAATCAGAATGTCACGGTGAATACGTTCCCGGGCCTTGTACACACCGCCCGTCACACCATGGGAGTGGACTGCACCAGAAGTGGTTAGCCTAACGCAAGAGGGCGATCACCACGGTGTGGTTCATGACTGGGGTGAAGTCGTAACAAGGTAGCCGTAGGGGAACCTGCGGCTGGATCACCTCCTTAAACGATGCGTCACCGTTGGTAAGCGTCCACAATGAATTACCTGATCAGAATGCTGTTGATACGCAGTGATAAGTGACTCTTTTTTCACGTTAAAAAGAAAAAATAGCTTTTAAAGCTTAAAGGTCTTTTTCTTTTTTAATAGGAAAGAACGCTTATCACTGCTTATAGCAGTCGCTCTTTAACAATGTATATCATGCTGACAAGAACACTTCGCAAGAAGTGCTTCTTAAATTGTGATACGCGTCAGCGTATCCGGCAAAATGAAACGTGATCATTGCGACATCCAGACTCCTTCGGGTTATAGGGTCAAGCAATGAAGCGCACACGGTGGATGCCTAGGCAGCCAGAGGCGATGAAAGACGTGGTAGCCTGCGATAAGGCTCGGTGAGGTGGCAACAACCTGTGACCCGGGCATTTCTGAATGGGGAAACCCACTCATCATAAGATGAGTATCGTGCACTGAATACATAGGTGTACGAGGCGAACCAGGGGAACTGAAACATCTAAGTACCCTGAGGAAAAGAAATCAACCGAGATTCCCCTAGTAGCGGCGAGCGAACGGGGACCAGCCCTTAAGCATGTGACTGATTAGGCGAACAGATTGGGAAGTCTGGCCGTAGCGGGTGATAGCCCCGTAGTCGAAAATCTGATCATGTGAAATCGAGTAGGTCGGGGCACGAGAAACCTTGACTGAAGACGGGGGACCATCCTCCAAGGCTAAATACTCCTGGCTGACCGATAGTGAACCAGTACCGTGAGGGAAAGGCGAAAAGAACCCCGGAGAGGGGAGTGAAATAGATCCTGAAACCGTGTGCGTACAAGCAGTCGGAGCCCACTTGTTGGGTGACGGCGTACCTTTTGTATAATGGGTCAGCGACTTATATTCAGTGGCGAGGTTAACCGTATAGGGGAGCCGTAGGGAAACCGAGTCTTAACTGGGCGACACAGTCGCTGGATATAGACCCGAAACCGAGCGATCTATCCATGAGCAGGGTGAAGGTTGAGTAACATCAACTGGAGGCCCGAACCAGGATCTGTTGAAAAAGATTTGGATGACTTGTGGATCGGAGTGAAAGGCTAATCAAGCTCGGAGATAGCTGGTTCTCCTCGAAAGCTATTTAGGTAGCGCCTCATGTAGTACCGCCGGGGGTAGAGCACTGTTTCGGCTAGGGGGTCATCCCGACTTACCAACCCGAGGCAAACTCCGAATACCGGTGAGTAACGCGTGGGAGACACACGGCGGGTGCTAACGTCCGTCGTGAAAAGGGAAACAACCCAGACCGTCAGCTAAGGTCCCGAAATCCTGGTTAAGTGGGAAACGATGTGGGAAGGCTCAGACAGCTAGGAGGTTGGCTTAGAAGCAGCCATCCTTTAAAGAAAGCGTAATAGCTCACTAGTCGAGTCGGCCTGCGCGGAAGATGTAACGGGGCTAAACCAGGTACCGAAGCTACGGGTTCATCCTTTGGATGAGCGGTAGAGGAGCGTCGTGTACGCCAATGAAGGTGGATTGAGAAGTCTGCTGGAGGTATCACGAGTGCGAATGCTGACATGAGTAACGATAAAGGGTGTGAAAAACACCCTCGCCGGAAGACCAAGGGTTTCTGTTCGACGCTAATCGGAGCAGAGTGAGTCGGCCCCTAAGGCGAGGCCGAAAGGCGTAGTCGATGGGAAACGGGTCAATATTCCCGTACCGGACATGGTTGCGATGGGGGGACGAAGAAGGCTAGGTGAGCCAGGCGTTGGTTGTCCTGGTGAAAGTGAGTAGGCTGGCGTCTTAGGTAAATCCGGGATGCTTTAAGGCCGAGACACGAAACGAACTGACCACGGTCAGGAAGTCACTGATGCCACGCTTCCAGGAAAAGCCTCTAAGCTTCAGATCATGTGCGACCGTACCCCAAACCGACACAGGTGGTCAGGGAGAGAATCCCAAGGCGCTTGAGAGAACTCGGGTGAAGGAACTAGGCAAAATGGTGCCGTAACTTCGGGAGAAGGCACGCCGGCGTAGGGTGATGAGACTTGCTCTCTAAGCCCGAACCGGTCGAAGATACCAGGTGGCTGCAACTGTTTATTAAAAACACAGCACTCTGCTAACGCGCAAGCGGACGTATAGGGTGTGACGCCTGCCCGGTGCCGGAAGGTTAAATGATGGTGTTAGCCGCAAGGCGAAGCTCTTGATTGAAGCCCCGGTAAACGGCGGCCGTAACTATAACGGTCCTAAGGTAGCGAAATTCCTTGTCGGGTAAGTTCCGACCTGCACGAATGGCGTAATGATGGCCACGCTGTCTCCACCCGAGACTCAGTGAAATTGAAATCGCCGTGAAGATGCGGTGTACCCGCGGCTAGACGGAAAGACCCCGTGAACCTTTACTATAGCTTCACACTGGACGCTGATGTTGCCTGTGTAGGATAGCTGGGAGGCTTTGAACTCCGGACGCCAGTTCGGAGGGAGCCACCCTTGAAATACCAGCCTGGCATCATTGGCGTTCTCACTCAGGTCCGTTATCCGGATCGAGGACAGTGTGTGGTGGGTAGTTTGACTGGGGCGGTCTCCTCCTAAAGAGTAACGGAGGAGCACGAAGGTACCCTCAGCACGGTCGGACATCGTGCATTGAGTGCAAGAGCATAAGGGTGCTTGACTGCGAGACAGACACGTCGAGCAGGTGCGAAAGCAGGTTCTAGTGATCCGGTGGTTCTGTATGGAAGGGCCATCGCTCAACGGATAAAAGGTACTCCGGGGATAACAGGCTGATACCGCCCAAGAGTTCACATCGACGGCGGTGTTTGGCACCTCGATGTCGGCTCATCACATCCTGGGGCTGAAGTCGGTCCCAAGGGTATGGCTGTTCGCCATTTAAAGTGGTACGCGAGCTGGGTTTAGAACGTCGTGAGACAGTTCGGTCCCTATCTGCCGTGGGCGTTGGATGTTTGAGAAGGGCTGCTCCTAGTACGAGAGGACCGGAGTGGACGACCCTCTGGTGTTCCGGTTGTCACGCCAGTGGCATTGCCGGGTAGCTATGGTCGGACGGGATAACCGCTGAAAGCATCTAAGCGGGAAGCCCCCTTCAAGATGAGACATCCCTGAGGCCTAGAGCCTCCTGAAGGGCCCAGCGAGACCAGCTGGTTGATAGGCACGGTGTGGAAGCGCTGCAAGGCGTTGAGCTAACGTGTACTAATGGCCCGTGAGGCTTGACCCTATAACACCCAAGGGGTCTGGTCGTAATGATGACGTCAATGAAAACCGGATACGCGCGCTGAGCTGACTGTTGAAGACAGAAAGTTTGGCAATGAGACGCACACAATTTAGCAATAGTCAGCATGATATGCATTAACAGTTACGCCTGACGACCATAGCACGCGTGAACCACCTGATCCCTTGCCGAACTCAGCAGTGAAACCGCTTAGCGCCGATGGTAGTGTGGGGTCTCCCCATGCGAGAGTAGGTCATCGTCAGGCACCTATACCGCAGAAAACCCAGCCACCCGGCTGGGTTTTTTGTTGCCTGGAAGGAAAGAAAAAAGCCATGTCATGGCGAGGAGCGCAGCGACGCGGCCATCTCAAGCCATCGGCAGCCTATCGTTGAGATTGCGTCACTACGTTCGGAAGGACAAAGCTGTCGTTATTTGTAATATTAAAGCAGTTGTTTTAAATATATCTATAACAATAAGTTGCGTATTAGATATGGTATTGTTGCCACGCAGCATCTAGTATTATGCTGCAGGTACCCAGAAGTAAATTCTCAGGAGGAGAAGCGGTATGATGACGCAAGTAGCCAAGAAGTTAGCAATTGCCCTATTTATGGCTTTGATGGCGGGCGGACTGATCGCTTGTGACGATCAAGGCCCTGCTGAAGAAGCGGGTGAAAACATTGATGACGCCGCAGAAGATGCCGGTGAGAGCATGGAAGAGCTCGGCGAAGATATGGAAGAGTCGGCCGAGAACTAGGCCGAGCATTTTTTTGGTGAGTTAACCGAAGCAGTCGCTGAAAAGCGGCTGCTTTATTGTTTGTATCGCGTCTATTATGGTTCGTCTAAATAACGATAAAAATGAGGTGGCAACGTGCTACTACAACGCGATAAAAGCTTGCTGTTAATGGTCGATTTCCAGGCGGGGTTACTGCCTGTGATCGATGGTGGTCAAGAAGCCGTTAACGTGGCTGCTTGGCTAGGTGAAATGGCGTGCTTGCTTGAGATACCTGTATGGCTAACCGAGCAGTCTCCAGAAAAACTGGGGGGATCCTCGGCGTCACTGCTCGCCTGCCTAAATGACTATCAGCTCTGGCAGAAACAGCATTTTGGGGCCATGGCGGAAACTGAATTTCGTGAAGCGTTAAACGCATCAGGAAAAGCGCAGATTGTACTGTGTGGAACAGAAGCGCATATCTGCGTGCTGCAAACGGGGTTGGGGTTATTAGACGCAGGCTACGAGCTGTACTGGCTGAGTGATGCCTCTGCCAGTCGACGCCCGCAAGAGGCTGCGTTTGCCCGTGAGCGCGCCTGCGCGAGCGGTGCTGTGGCGGTGACGGCAGATATGGTGGCTTATGAGTGGCTTCACCGCTGCGATACAGCGCTGTTTAAAGAGGCGCACCAGCGCTTTTTAAAGCCGCGCGCGTCACGCCCCGTACGTTTCTATTAGGCCATTCGCTCTAGCGATCGGCTTCTTTGCGAGTAAAAACGAAGGTATCACCCTGGGATGCCGATGCATCGAGGCGATAGCCTGCCACATCGAACGCCTTGAGTTCATCTGGATCGTTCACTTGTTCCTGGATAAGCCAAGCGCTCATCAGTCCACGCGCTTTTTTGGCGTAGAAGCTGATGATTTTAAAGGTGCCGTTTTTCTCATCTTTAAACACTGGCGTAATGATCCGGGCATTGAGCTGCTTGGTATCTACCGCTTTGAAGTACTCATTCGAGGCGAGATTAACCAACACGTTGGAGCCGCTTTCAGCAATGGCTTCATTAAGTGCAGGTGCAAGGATGGGCTTCCAATAGGCATACAGATCCTTACCGGCACTGTTAGGCAGCTTGGTGCCCATTTCAAGACGGTAGGCCTGAATCAAATCCAGCGGCCGTAGCAGGCCATATAGGCCAGAAAGTATGCGCAGATGCGACTGTGCGTAACGGTTCTCCGCTTCGCTGAAGCTTTCCGCTTGCAGGCCGGTATAAACGTCGCCCTGAAAAGCCTGCGCAGCAGGTTTGGCATTGCTCAGCGTGAAAGGGGGGCGCCACTCCTCAAAGCGCGCTGCATTCAGCCCCGCCAGTTTATCGCTGATGCCCATAAGTTCACTGATTTGCTGGGGCGAGTAGTCGCGCAAAATAGTGATCAGCGCTTGGCTGTGTTTTAGAAAGTCAGGTTGTGTCACCTGCTCTGTGGTCGGTGGGGTTTCAAAATCCAGCGTTTTAGCGGGAGAGATAACGCTCAGCATCGCATGCTCCTAGGGCCATCATAAGTGAACGTAGTATACCAAGCCTCGGCCAAGGCCGAGGCTATAGCTTCGATAGTTCTGGCAGAGCCGCTTACTGCCTATAGGCGGAGCTCAGCAGCCGCTTAAGGGCAGGGATTCGGCATGCGGCGGTGAATGTCTTCGATTGCCTCTAGCACGTCGTTGTCCAACTTGAGGCTCTCGCTGGCAAGATTGCTTTCCAACTGCTCCATGGTGGTCGCACCAATAATATTGCTGGTCAAGAAGCTGCGCGAGTTAACAAACGCTAGCGCCATTTGCGCAGGCTCTAGCTCATGCTTTTCAGCAAGCGCAACGTAAGCCTGGGTGGCCGCTTCGGCTTCGGGCGAAGTGTAACGCTTAAAGCGCTCATAAAGCGTCAAGCGACCTTTGGGTGGCTGCGCGCCATTCAAGTATTTACCTGAGAGCACCCCAAACCCTAGCGGTGAATAGGCAAGTAGGCCGACTTCTTCACGGTGGGAAATTTCAGCCAAACCAACTTCAAAAGAGCGGTTGAGAAGGTTATAGGGGTTTTGGATAGACGCCACGCGCGGTAAATCCAGCTTATCGGCAAGCTGCAATGAGCGCATCACTCCCCAGGGCGTTTCATTAGAGAGTCCAATAGCTCGCACCTTGCCTGCATCAACCAGCTCTTTAAGAGCCGAGAGCGTTTCTTCTAGCGGCGTCGCATCTTCGTCTTCGCTATGTACGTAGCCCAGCTTGCCAAAGAAGTTGGTTTGACGGTCGGGCCAGTGCAGTTGGTAAAGGTCAACGTAATCGGTGTTCAAGCGCTCCAAGCTTGTGTCGATGGCCTGATGAATCTGCTCACGGGTTAAGCGCGGGCCACCCCGTATATGGTCAAGCCCTGGGCCTGCGGCCTTGGTGGCTATGATCAGATCGTCCCTGGCGCCACGCTGCTTTAGCCAACTGCCGATATAGCGTTCAGTTAAGCCCTGGGTCTTGGCCATGGGGGGGACGGGGTACATTTCTGCGGTATCAATAAAATTGATGCCAAACGCCACGGCTCTATCAAGCTGTTCGTGGGCTTCAGCTTCGCTATTTTGCTCGCCAAACGTCATCGTGCCTAAACAGAGTCGACTTACCTTCATGCCGGTTCTGCCAAGTGGGCGCGTTTGCATTTTTATCTCCTTACTAAGGCGGAATTGCCACAAGATAAGTCACCATTACCAGGCTGGTGAACGGCGTATGAATGGCATGTTAGCGAGGCTCATTGCAAGCAGCAAATTAATGGGGTTGAGTCGTCGCAAAGGCAGGCGTATGCTTGCCAGCCCATCGACCGGCTAAAGGCCGGTTTCTCGTGTGGTTGGCAGCTATTTTTGTGACTGCTAGCCCAAGGTTCCAACAGATAGGCAGGGTGGTTTGCCATGCTGCAGGCATCAACGTTGTTTACTCGGCTAGAATTTCGCCTAGCTGAACGGCTGTTTCATAATCACTGGCTGTTGCCGCGTTCACCGCGCACCCAGCGTTTAACGATGCGCTTATTTAAGCGCTGTGCGGAAGCGGGTCACCCAGATGCGCTCTCCGTTTATGGCCATATGCTGTTTCACCGCAGCCAGACGCCCCAGGACAAAGCGCGCGGTGCGCGGTACGTTCTGGAAGCGGCGCATGCCGGGGATGTAAAGTCACAGTACCAGGTGGCACAAATCCACGAGCACGGCTGTGCTCAGTACCCGCGCCGTGAAGATTACGCGGTGACCTGGTACGCCCGCGCCGCCCAGTCTGGGCATTACCTGGCTGCGGAGCGGCTTGCCCGCGCTTATCGCTTGGGTGAGTTAGGTTTGGCGGTAGATGGCGAGCGTGCGTCTTACTGGCAACGACAGGCGGATCAGCCGGCACTAAATAACGTGGCCGCCGCATGAAGCGTTACCGCGTTTTGATTGATTGAGTGAGGAAGGTTGTGTCCGAGACGCTACCCACCGTATTAGATATTGAAGCGTCCGGATTTGGGCGCGGCAGCTACCCCATTGAAGTAGGCATTGCCCGTGCCGATGGAAGCTGCTGTGCTTTTCTCATTCAACCGCTGGAAGAGTGGACGCACTGGGATCCCAAGGCTGAACTGCTGCATGGTATCTCCCGTGATCGCCTCATTCAGGAGGGCTATCCGGTACGCCAGGTCGCCCACTGGCTGAACGATGAACTACGCGAGCTGGGTAAGGCGTACAGCGATAGTTGGGGGTACGATAACACCTGGCTGTCGCTGCTTTTTCATCACGCGGGCATGCTGCCGCGTTTTCGCCTGGAGGCGTTAAGGATTCTGCTTAGCGAAGAGCAGCAGGCGCTGTGGAGCGATACCAAAGAAACGCTGATCGCCGAACAGGGGATTCACCGCCACCGGGCAGGTGAAGATGCCCGTTTACTGCAGCTTACTTATCAGCATACCCGCAAGCTCACCGAGCACCCGGGGCGCTAATCAATCTCTCCTCGGCAGCTCTACAGCAGAGCTTCTAGCGCATCAAGCAACTCATTGGGTGACGATGCATCGAGCAGCATTTCGCGGGTGGGAGATGCCAAAAAGCCATGGCTAACCGTGCTGTCTAAAAAGGTCAGCAGCGGTGAATAGAACTCGTCAATGTTCAGCAACCCCATCGGTTTTTCATGCAGGCCTAGATAGCCCCAGGTCCATATTTCAAACAGCTCTTCCAAGGTGCCAATCCCGCCCGGTAAGGCAATAAAAGCGTCGGCGTTGGCCGCCATGGTGGCTTTACGTTCGTGCATATTGGGCACCCGAATCAGCTCACTTAATCCCAGGTGAGCCAGTTCGCACTCGGCTAAGTGATCGGGCATCACCCCAATCACGTCACCACCCGCTTCCAGTGCCGCGTTAGCCAGCACGCCCATCAGGCCAACGCGTGCCCCGCCATAAACCAGCGTGTGGCCGCGTTCAGCGAGCGTGCGGCCCAGTTGATTGGTCGCCTGGCGGAAGGCAGGGCTATTACCTTCACGGGAGCCAAGATAAACGCAAATTCGAGCCATTCGCTTATTCCCTGTCGTTAAAAAATGAACGTAACTAAAACCGTAGCCAAAAAGAAAACGAGATTACTACGAGGCTTAGGTTAAAAAGGGCTTAGGTTAAAAAGGGCTTAGGGTAAACAGCGGTCTACCTGATAGTGCTCATCCATCCACTGCCCAATCACATTGTCACCGCAAAGGTGGTGGGCGTACTGAGTATGCAGGCAGCGTATCTGGTGCCAGTTGCTAATGCCGCCAATCCCGCGTTTAGTCATCACGTCGGTATAACCCAATTGAGCGACTTCCTCACGCTGAGCATCGCTCATAGCGTCCCAGCGGGCGGTCACATAGTCGCGATGGCTCTGTTGGTAAGCCTCAAGAAATTCAGGCTCTTCCTGAAGGCGTTGTTCGAGCGCTTTAATAACCCCCACGGCTTCGATGCGGGAAATCTCAACTTTCAGCACATCGGAACAGAGCCAATACAGGGTGGGGAAGGGTTTGCCATCGACAATCGGCGCCATACGCAGTACTAGCGGCGTGCCTTCACCGTCGGTGGCGGCGACCGCTTCGATTCCACGCGGTGCGCGGCCAAGCTGCTGGGCAATAATGGCGAGCTGACGTTCGTCAGGCGCTTGGTTGGTGCGTATCACCATTGGGTTGGTCTCTCACGAACGGTCATCTTGAACAAATTTAGTCGAGCGGCCAACGGCACGGAAAAAGCAGCGATTGAGCTGTTCAGGCGACGCGACATAGCACCACGTCCGCTCACAGTATTCAGCGGCTCGTGCCATTAGCACGTCATAAAGGCGATTGAAGGGGGCATCATAATCGTAGGGGTCGGCACCAAACAAGCGGATATGCGGATAGTCGGCAAAGCGCTCAATGAAATAGCGCTCAAGGTCTGCCTCCACGGCGCGATGCTGGGCGACGTTGTCGGGGTCTATCCAGAGGTTGTAGCGGATTGCCATTATAAGGCTCCTGTTGCCCCGGCAGCGCGGGGCAGCGTCGATCAGGCGGGTTCAGGCGCGTCTTGTAGGTGCAACGTTAGTGCCTCACGCAGGTCACCCTCAATGGGCATGGCGCACTTGGCCTGATGGTCATATTGCACCATAACGGTGTGGCCCAGGTTAGTGAGCTTGCCGTGCTGCCGCGCCTCTTGGGTCACTGTAAACGAGCTATTGCCTAATCGCGTTAAGTAAGTACGTATTTCGATATCGTGACCGTAAAACAGTTCAGCCCGGTAGTCGACTTCCATGCGCGCCATAATCAAGCGCCACTGCTTGGGGTTTAAGTCAGGGGTAAAGAGTTTGAATAAGTCATTTCGGGCAAGCTCAAACCAAGCAGGCAAACGTGTGTTGTTAATGTGCCCTAAGGCGTCGGTATCGTAAAAGGCGGGCTCAATGGTGCGGGTAAACATGGCTTGTCCTTGTTATTAAAAAAACAGGTTATTAGTAGGGGTAATCGCAACGGCAACGTTTAGGATTAACCCAAGCAAGCGCTTGGTCAAGAGGTCTTGGTCAAGAGGTGCGGCGTTGATACCACGCAGTGAGTAGCATCCACCCCAGCAGCCATAGCGTGGCAGCAGCGAAGCCGGCCAATGTGCCCCATAGCAGCCCCAGCGTGCTGTAAGTATAGGAAACACATAGCGTGTAACTCAGTAGCGAGCCAAGTCCCATCGGGTAGTGTTTGATCACCGTCGCCACCGGCGCTGACCCATGGTTCAGGTGTAGGATCAGTAAAAAAGGCAGCATCGTGACGGGAAAGGCGGCCAACGTTCCCGCCCAGGCGGGCGGCAGCCAGTGGGCCAGGCTAGTAATGGTAAATATGATCACGGTGGCAAGTGCCGCGCGGATGGCAAGCACCGGTAACGAAAACGTTCTGCTGGCGGGTATCCTGACATCAGTAATGCTGCGAAATAAGCCACTGAACAGAGCAATGGCGCATAGCGTCACCAGCGTGCCGCTCAAACGCGTGAAGTTAAACTGAGCGAGCAGCGTGCTAACGGCGAGCCAAGCAACCAAGCCGCCCGCCACGCCGCCAATGACACCTTTAATGCCAGGCTGGCGTCCTGCCATCCAATAACCGGCCCCTAGCGCCATTGTGGCCGTAAAGCCCGCCAGGGTATGCACCGCACTTTGGGTCGCAAATTGAGGGGAAATTTCCAAGCCGATAAAAAATAGCGCCAACGCTGTGCCTAATGGGTAGCCCGCCAGTAGGCCCGCCAGGCGCGGGCTTGCGCGCACCGCAATCGCACCTAGCCCCAGCACCATGCTGATCGAGAGCCCTAATTTCGCTAGCTGCCAAGTGAGAGGGACTTCAATCATGCGGCGTCATCCTTGCTGTTTTTGTTTGGGTGCTGTCAGGGTGCGCTTTTTTAATTAAACCAAGCGCAGGCCTTGCTGGTCACGCCAGGCGGCCTCTAGCGCCTCTTGCAGAGGCGCTTTCAAGTGCGCGGGAAGTGCCTCATGAGCCGCTTGCAGTGAATCAAACGAGCGGTTGCGTAGCCAGCAGTACGCCCAGGCGCAGGCTTCGGCGTCGCTATCAGGGGTCGGGCGAGCGGGCATTTGATTGAGCAGAAAGACCGCAGTGCGCGGCGCCCATAGCGGCATTTCACCTAGCTCATCTTGGCTCCACTGCTCCAGGGTAGCGCCGCTGGGCGTGGCGTCGGGGGTGCCTAATTTAGCTACCCGTGCTGTTTCGGCCAAAATGAGCGCTAGCTGATCCGTATTCGCTTGCCCAAGCGAGCGCCATTGCCGCAACAGCGCCGATAGGCCCGCCCGCATCTTGGTATAAAAGTCATCTTGCGGCATGCTTGGCATCACCCCTGTTCAATAAGTGAGATTTTTCATGGCCTACGATTTTGCCACGCCTGTGGAGCGACGCCACCCAGAAGGTGGTTGGGCATCACAAAAATGGCACCGCTACGGCGACGACGTATTACCTCTTTGGGTCGCCGATATGGATTTTCGCTCTCCACCTGCGGTAATTGATGCACTGCAGGCGCGCGTGGCCCACGGTGTCTATGGCTATGGCGAAGTGCCCGCTACGTTAACAGAAACCCTGTGCCAGTGGAGCGCCCACCACTATGACTGGCCCATTCAGCCGGAGTGGCAGCAGTGGTTGCCAGGGGTAGTACCTGCCTTGCATTTGGCTGCGCTCGCGCTGACCGAGCCAGGTGATGGTGTATTAACAGTGATACCCATCTATCCGCCGTTTCTAGCAGTGGCAGAGCGCACCGGGCGTCTGCCCCAGCAGGCGATGCTCCAAGCGCCTTCGAATCCCGGTGAGCCTTGGCAGCTCGATATTGACGCCCTGGAGGCGGCGATTACGTCGCGTACCCGTCTGTTGCTATGGTGTCACCCCCACAACCCGACAGGGCGCGTATGGCATCATGAAGAGCTTGCTGCGCTGGCTGAACTGGTAGAGCGCCATGATCTTTGGGTGGTATCCGATGAGCTTCACTGCGACCTGCTATTAGATGAAGGCGCGTGCCACCGGCCGCTGGTGGCGGCATTTCCTGAGCTGGCCAAGCGCACCATCACCCTGTGGGCGCCCTCTAAAACCTTTAATTTGGCCGGGTTGACCAGTGCTTGCGCGTTGATCCCTGAACCTGCTCTACGTCAGCGCTTTGCAGCCGCAGCAAAAGGGCTGCTGCCCGATAGCAACATACTCGGCTTGGTCGCGGCGGAAGCGGCTTATCGTGAAGGTGAATCGTGGCGGCAGGAGCTGTTAAGCGTACTACGCGAGCATCGTGCGACGCTGGAGGCGCGAGTGGCTGGCTGGCAGGGCGTTCGTTGGAGTGCGCCGGAATCAACGTATCTAGCCTGGCTGGATATACGCGAGGCGGGCCTAGGCAATGCGCCCCATAAAAGGCTGCTGAAAGAGGCGGGGGTGGCTCTTTCAGACGGGGCGGCCTTTGGCTGCCCCGGCTTTGTGCGGCTTAACTTTGGTACCACCGCTTCCCAGCTGGAAGCGGCGCTGTCTCGTATGGATTCCCTGCTGAAGCGGGATTGAAAGCCTTCAGAAGACCTTAGTACAGCATCGCAAAAAGCTTACGGCGGTAAGCAACGGTCAGCGGGTGGTCGGCGCCCAGGGCGTCGAATACCTGCAGTAGCGTTTTACGCGCTGCGTCATCGTTATAGGCGCGATCCTGCTTCATCAGCGCCAGCAGCGCCTCCAGCCCTTCATCATAATGACCGTCGGCCACTTGGCGCAGGGCGCGCTGGTACTGCGCTTCGCTATCGGTGCGATCGCCCAGGGCTGCGATCTCTTCGGCTGAGAGCGCCTGTTCGCCAAACTCAATGCTGGCGCGCACGCCACGCGCGGGAGCCGCATCGCGCTCTTCCGGGGGCAGATTATCCAGTACTTCACGCGCCTCGCTGCCACGTCCTTCGGCTACCAATGCCCGGGCGAACGCGACTTGATAAGCGTAGTGTTCCGGGTACTGCCCCATCAAGGTTTGATAAATTTCGCGCGCGCCCGCGATATCGCCTGCCTGCAATGCTTCTTCCGCCTGCTCTTCTGGGGTGGGGGCGCTTCGCCGGGGGCGGGGAAGTAGCGATTGAGCCACTCGCGTACTTCTTTCTCCGGTAGCGCTCCCTGGAAACCATCCACCAAGCCGCCCTGGCTAATCAGCTTCACATCGGGCACTGAGCGCACGCCCAGTTGGCCGCCGATTTCTGCATTCGCGTCTATATCGAGCTTGCCGAGCAAAAAGGCGCCTGCGTATTCCACTACCAGTTTCTCAAGCACTGTGAGCAGGATGCGACTGCTATCGGTGGAAGGCGAATAGCAGCCCATCAGTACCGGCACCTGCATGGACGCTTCCAGCACCTGCTGAATATTGCCTGCGTTCAATTCAATAATGACATCTTCAGGACGCACCGCCACACGCTCATCGGTAGGTGCGGTAGCATCGGTATTTCCAGTATCCGCGGTGAGCGGCTTACCTGAACGGGGATCAATAATCGACATGGGTAGACTCGTCAGCAAAAAATGAACAATAGTTACCCATGATATGCAGGCATGCCCCGGTGGATTCAAGGAAAAGGCGGGAAATAAAACTCACTGCCAGTGGGTTTCAAACTACGTGAACCTGGTAAAACAGCAACAGGGCGCGGTTAGGCGCCCTGTTGGAGCTGCTGTTTCTGGCATTTTTTCTGAAATCGTTTCTGAAATTGCTTAAGGGATGATGCGCTCCGCGCGTAGGCGGGCGAACAGGTCGAAAAACGCTGCGCGTGTTTCGCGGAAGTGGTCAAAGCCGAAGTCACGAGACTTGGTGACGTCGTTGACGCACTCAAGCTCGCGCCCCAGGTCGGCATCGGTGTGCCACCAGGAAGCCAGTTGGGTGACATCGGCTTCAACGAGCTCGTTTTGCTCGGCAATCTTAGCCCAGGTAGGCGCAATGTCAGCCATCTGGGTTTCAAGCGGCTGAGGAGTTTCCGGGCAGTCGGCGACTTTGAGCTCGAAGAATTCGCCAGTTTCATGCCACAGTCGACGCCAGCGGAATACATCGCCATTGACCGTGTTAAAGGCTTCATTATGGGCACCGGGCGTTGTGGCTGCCCACTCCATCTGCCGCGCCAGCACGAGAGAATCCGTTAGATCGGTCAAGGCGTTCCACTGCACCTGCGAGCCAGGGAAGGTGAACGGTTGACCCGTTGCCTTGCAGATAGAGGCGTAAACCGCCAGCGTCACGCCCATGTTCATGGCGTTACCGCGGGCATAGCCGATCACCGTGTGCGGACGGTGAACGTTCCAGCTAAAGCAGTCCCGCTCCGCCGTCGCGAACATGATGTCTTCGAGGGTGTAGTAAAAGTTCTCGCCAAGTACCCGGGGCGCTGATTCACGAAACGGCGTCTCGGTCTTGCCGCTACCGTAGTTCTCGAAGGCACCCAGGTACTGCTTGGTGCCGGTCACCAACGAGACATGCGCCAAGCTTGCGCCCTGCAGAGCGTCGAGCAAGTTGTGCATCATTGCGCCGTTGGTCTCGACGTTAGCCTTTTCATTTTCGCGCCGCACCCAAGTGCAATAAAACACATGGGTGATGGGTAGCCCCGCTAATGCTTCAGCTGTGGCCTCGCGTTCTAGCAGGTCGGCAGCGACGGGAATGACCCCTGCTTATTCAGAAGGGCGACGAGATAATCCATAGACACTCCACCCGCTAGCGGTGAGGTAGCTGGCTAAGTTGCCGCCGGTAATGCTGTGCCTTTACGCATGGTTAACTCCTGTTGCAAACAAGATTTTCGGAACGGGCAGTGGAAATGTGCTTTGTGCCCGATGAAAAGCAGTCTGGTCGCCAAGGATCATTGCTACAATTGGAAAAATCGCAAATATTTATTGCGATAGGAGCAACTTGATGGATCTCAATGCGTTACGCATCTTTGAACGCGTCGCCGCGACAGGAAGTTTTACCGCCACTGCACGCCATTTTCATCGCGCCGTGTCGTCGGTCTCACGTCAGATTGCCTCTTTAGAGGAGGCGCTGGGCCAGCAGCTGTTCTATCGCCACACCCGCGCCGTAACGCTGACCGAGGCGGGCTGGCGCTACTATCAGGACGTTCGCGAGATACTTGAACGACTCGACCTTGCGACGGAAGCGCTAACGGCCCCTAATACAGCGCCTAGCGGCGTGCTGCGCCTCAATGCTCCCGTGGCTTTCGGCCAGCGTCAAATCGTGCCGATTCTGCATCACTTCCAACGCCGCTACCCGGCGATTAAAGCCGAGCTGAAGCTGACCGATCAACTGACTGACCCGGTACGTGAGGGCATCGATATCACCTTTCGTGTCGGCGAGCTAGCTGATTCCACGCTGGTCGCGCGCCGCCTAGCGTCAATGAATTACGTGGTGGCTGCCGCCCCCGCCTATTTGCAGCGTTGCGGCAGGCCCAACACCCCAGATGACTTAGAACAGCACGACTGCCTGCTCTACCAGGGCGAAATGGGCCGCCAGCGCTGGTACTTCCACCATGCTGAGCAGACGCAAGCCTTTGCTTACAAAGTCGACGGCAGCCTATATAGCAACGATGCCGAGAGCCTGGTGCGTGCAGCACTAATGGGGCAGGGGCTGGTGATGTTTCCCACCTGGCTGATCGCTGACGAGCTGGCCTCGGGCAAATTGCTGCCTCTGCTCGAAGCGTGGCGTTGTGAAGTCGTGCCAGGCAGGCGCGATATCCACGTACTCTACGCCCAGCGTCGTCTGCACACCCGCAAGGTGAGTGCTTTTCTGGATCATCTGTTTGAGATGGTTGGGCCTACGCCGCACTGGGATCGCTGGCGTGAGCAGCTGGCGGTTTAAACGTTGGGCGTTCAGGTATGAAACAGCCGCTACCTTTCGGTAACGGCTTTCTACTAAGCGTTAGTGCTGAATTGAAAAAAATATATTCGAGAATTAGGTCCTTTTGGATACGTCCAACACAAAAACATCTATTAGTTTTCTCAGCTCATCTGATAGCGTTTTTTCGATGCTGCTTTTAAGCTCATTCGCATTTTGGATGCTGTGCGTTGCGCGACCAGCCACTTTCTCGTGAGGCCCAAACCATAAAACTAGGTAAATCCCTTGATGCTCAGCGTCAGGATGGATTGAATAACGCTCATGGAGTTGAGTGGATGCAGCTGTGTAAAGCTCTTTGTGCCACTGCCCTTTGACCTCGATTACTAATAACTTACTAATATTGTTTATGATTTTTCTGCAAGATAAGTCGCATCGATTGGCATCCTGCATCTGCTTCTCTGGCTCAACGGTGATTCCTTGCGCTTTGAGAAGCAAGCGTAGTCTGTCGGCAATTCTAAGTGTTGCTGCGACTTCGCCAAGACGTTTTCCCTCTGCATAGTTCTGATAAAATACGTCTCTCGACGTTGTTTCGCTTCCATTCAGATCCGCTTGGTAGGTTTCAAGCTCATCAACCAAGAGTGCTCTTAAGCCCTCAACGGATACGATCTCGCACTGGTCTAGCAACTCGACAATTTTGGAGGGTGTTGGCGCCTCAAAATCACTTAGTGCTCGATTTTTAACTTGACCTGCATGAATACTCTTCAAGTCTTTGTGCATATCTGTAAAACGAGAATCTGCAATGAGTCTTTCAAGAACAGGGATAGCTTGTTCGGGAGCGACTGAACTGAGCTGCCAGATTATTTCATTCAAGAATCGATATGCCGTCTCCTCATTAGGGCTTTCCGAACCCCATTGGCTTGGCAGGTCTGTCTTAGGCCATTTATCTATGAAGGCATCTAAGATTAGCTCTATCTTACCTGCTGTTAACTTTGGCCAAGAAGGTGACTCATTAAAGCTCATTCGCCCAGACCGATGATTTAGCGACAGTACTGTGTTTTTATTGGCTTTGAGAAAAGACCAGCATGCCTCTGGTGGGTTATCCAGAAAGTACCATGCCCGCAAAAACCAAAAAATACGTTTTTGCTCAGTTGCTTCATCATCAGCTGAGATAGGTCTGAGAGTCGTAAGCTCGGTGCAACGCTCAGTAATGATATCTTCAAGTTCTTTGTGATCTGCATGATCAGCTGCAATTTCGAATAGCGTTTCTAGCGAACCAATATCCATCTCGCAAAAGCGCCTAAGCCATTCAATGGATAGCTTTGCGCGGGAATGGGCAAATACCTCATCACTACGCAACAGCCAAACTTCTGGATGCTTGCAACCAGGAATCTCAAGCTGCGGCTCAACATACTGACGGAGAAAGTCTCTGGCACTTGCAGTATTAGGAAAAATTAAACGATCAACTTCGGTTTTTAATTGATTACGTTCTTCTTCGTGGACGGCACTGTAGCCCATATGAATGTTCGTTCGTAGCGCTGTAAGGAGATAAATATCAACGCTTTCTAAGCTTCCTTTTGCACGTAAAATTTCCAAACAAGCAGCGAACAGTATCATTTCTGATTGTGTGCTCTTAAAAGCGCATTGGAGTTTAGCGAGTTTTTGTAGATTGGGAACCTCTGAAGCTATAAAATAAATGCAGTTTCTGAGCGCATTTCTAACAAGCGACTCGTCTCCAAATTCGTGATCAATTTTTTCTGGTTTGAAAAGAACTAGTTCTGCAAAGCGAGCCAAAAAACTAAAATCGCAGCCAGTTTCTACAAACTCACGATTGTCTTGAAGGTACTTGATATTCGTAGCACGGTTGCTTTCTCTTTTCTTACGGTGATGCCTTATTTTGCGGTTCCGCCTTCGGTTTGGTGCCAAGTGCTCACGTTTGAATTGTGCTTCAGCCCTGTTGTACTTAGCCCACTCCTTCATAAAAACAGGATTTGCTAATGCTTGTTGGCGCATATGGCAACGTAAGCTGTCAGCGCCTCGTTTTTCATCATTGCGATGATACTGATGTCTAGCTATGAAGCTTGCCCATAAGTCAGGGTTATCGATTTTAAAAGCTAGATCCACTAAAAATTTTTGATCAATGGTATTGAGGACAAGCCCCGAATGAGAGTGTAAGTCGAATTTATGTATCTCTGTTTCACGAATTTTTTTGCGATCGTTTAGTTCACCAAATACATGAGCGAGAATTCCTTGGCGCAGTTCATTATTTTCCTGCATAACTTGAACTGACTTGCTTTGATTTTTTCCAATATTTAAATGGAAATTAAGGTTTTTAACCCACGTCCATACTCGCTTTGGATCGTATGGAGGTTTGGTCAATAAAAAATAGTGATCTAGCATCAGTCCAATTATTTTACTTTTACCAACCCGGCAAACACACTCGTAAGGTTCTTTAGCACAGTGACAGATTAGATCATTAGTTAATTCATCTAATAGCAATTCGATAGTGGTTAAATCCATTGCGTCAATGAATTTTTTCACGAAGTACCGAGTTCCTACTACTCGTTCAAGGTGATCTATTTGACGTGGGTATAGATTTGCACAGACACGAAGGAAGCCTGTGAGATATTTGATCGTAAAAAAATCTGCTCTCAGTGTTTCGATTGTTTTTGCAGCAATCCTCAGGGAGGTGTTGCTTGCTTCGAAAATTAGAACCGCTAAGTCAGCGTGATTGTCGTGATCTGCTAAGTCGAGCAAGCACTTATTAGCTAGTAATCGAGTGTTCTCGCTTTCGTCCTTCGCCAACGCTAGTTGGCGTAATTCGGCACTTAATTGATTTATCACTGGAGATCCAACCAAAAGCTCTAGGATCAAATCTCGTAAGTGCCCTTCAGCCCCGCTCATCAAAAGCGGCCTAATGTCGTTTACCACTTCTTCAGTAAAAAATCCTGCAACACTGAAACGGCGCCAGAAGTCGCCTCTGCGAAAGTAAGGGTCTTTGCTTTCGATATCCTGCAAGCAGTTAAGAAGCATGCGCTTGGAAGAAGGGGCGAGCTGTGAAGGATCTCCATTAGCGAGCACTGCATAAGCATCTAAGTCGATAGCGGTTTCTTGAATTGACTTATTACCCAGTGAAGCCATCCAGCCAAGTAGGCCTCTCAGCTCGTCCCGCACTGTGGAGTTTGGCGCAATGATCGCTAGGCACTGATGAAGCGTCAGTGGATCTGTTGAGGATGCTATGCGTTTAGTGAGGTAATTGGCTGCGCAGTATTCGGAAATAATCTTGTGAGCTGGGCGGTGTTGATCCGCACTGTCACCTGGCTTGAAGAGACGAGTTGAGAGGATGCTATTAGCCATGGTTTCGCTATCAACGAGCGATGCGAGTATAGGGTATATTCTTGCTTCAAGAGCGTCGTGTGTGCCAATGCCTTCGGCCCCAGACAAAAGGAGTTTTGCAAATACTTCGGAAGCAATCTCAATTTTTTTAGCAAAGGGTAGTGAGCTTTTTATGGAGACTTGCTCATTAAGTTCTTTTGCTAAACCTTCGACCGCACGTTCAAAGATCGAACGTTTGTCCGTAAAACGCCGCCCGCTCTGAATATAAGCTTCAGTAAATAGTTCAAGAAATTGCGGGTTGGGAAGTAGTATGTCTAGGTCAAAGCGAGCGATTTCACTGTGAAATGCTATAAAGTCTTCCGCTGGCGCATAATGCTCGAAAATCGCACGCTGCTGCACCAGGTCGAACTCGCATAAGCGGACTACTAAAGGAGTTTGGCCGAGAAAGTCTTTGAATGCATTTGTTGCGGTGTTATCCCACTCGCTAGAGCGGCTAGACACCACCACATACGCTGGGTTGGTAGCAGAGGCTTTACCCAATAGTTTATAAATGCCTGAGGCGTCTATTTTTGCTAATTCGTCAAAGGCATCTATGACAAGCGGCGCATTGCTTGCTTGCGCGCCCATATACCAAAATTTGTTTGCCGTAACGGGTGTCGTTCCTAGCTGGCTGGCAAGACTGCCTAATAGCTTTGTCTTTCCCCCACCTGGTTCCGCCAGCACAACAATGTACCTCGACGCGGCTAGGAGCTCCGATTCGCTATAGAAGCCCTGATCATCGACAAGTTGGCGTGGGAGGTAGAAGGCTGAATTCATGCGCCCAATATATGGTAAAAAGTTTACCGCTTCTATTCATATCCTTAAGTTAATTCAGTGTTCACGAAATGCTTATATAGCCACAAGCCGCTACCTTTCGGTAACGGCTTGGCGCTTTCTGGTTCGTCAGCTCAGCTCTGGTGGGTAAGCCAGGGTTAATTTAACTCGTTAACGCTGTGCTCTTTTAGATATTGTCGCAGAGCCTGATTCATACGGGTTTGCCAGCCTTTGCCTGTTTTACGAAAGGCATCTACGACATCTTGGTCATAGCGAATTTTGACCGGCACCTTACGTTCGCTTTCGGGTATAGGTGGACGCCCTCGACCACGTTTGATCAAGGTGTCACCTTGGTATTGGTGTGCCCCTTCAAACCATTCGTCAGCCAGTTCGGGAGCATCGTCAGGATCAACCCAGGTGGTGGGTGTAGCGTTGTCTTTCGCGCTCATTGGCATACCTCATGGAAATGATGCGGCGCTTTTTGCCTCTTGGCGTCCAAACAATAATGACAACTCTCTCTGATAGTGTTCCGACCGTGATAATCCGTTCTTCACCATAGTTCTGTCGGTCATCAATCATCGCTAGTGTCTTGCCCGCGAAGACCGTGGGTGCATCGTTAAAGTCGAGGCCGCGATGCGCCAATGTGGCTTGCTGTTTTCTGAAGTCATATTCGATGTCATGGCCAGAAGGCATCGGCGGCTCCCTTGGACTATTTTTATTGTACCCACGGAAAATAAAAAGACAACAGGCCTTAATGAGGTGCTCGGCCGTCTTTTACCTAGATAATAAGCTGATGTTAGGGCTGAACCCGATGACTTTTCTGAGTCTTCTTCCCAAATTTAAGGCACAAAAAAGCCGCTACCTTTCGATAACGGCTTTCTCTGTTTTGGGTAGCGAAGTTCGCTGGCTTTAAAATAAAAGCGAACCGATGACCTTCTGGGGGGATGAGACGCTGAACCCGACCGCTTTTCTGAGTGCTCTCACCGAACGCCAGGCAATAAAAAAATGCAGACCAGTAAGTTGCTGATCTGCATTTCAAAATATTGGTAGCGGGGACCGGATTTGAACCGATGACCTTCGGGTTATGAGCCGGATTGATTTGATTTCCTTAGCATTGCTTTATTTGTTGTTATTTGTCAAAAGTAGCTGCTATGTAAGGGCTTTCGTCGGTTTTTGAAATGCTATTTAGGTAATTTAAGGTCAATTTCGCACGCTAAAGAGTGTCACAAAATAAAATGTAAAATTTACAGCATAAATGACCGTTAGGCTGCTGCTGAGGTCGGCAGCGGGTTAGCCGGACTCTGATACCGGCGAGACTGGCATCATAAGTTTTGTCAGAACGGATTGTTTGGTATGCCAGTTCCCGTGAGATGGCGCTGGGCGGATGTTCCAATTGTCGGGCGATGGTTCGGATTTAGTAGTGAACCCGCATCTGCATGATGGCGGCTCGGTCTTCAGTAGAGAGGTCGCAATAGCAGTGAGTCGTGGCAAAACCATACCGGAGGGTCAGATATTGCATTTGGTCATTGAGACCGCCAACCCAGGTGCGAATAGTCAACGGCATCTTATTGGTGATACGGCTACAGTGGAAGCAGCTTGAAGCATTCGATTGATGAGTTTATTATATCTGAACTGATATAAATTTATGGCAGTCAAGGAGCCAGCGTGGCGCGCAAGAAACCTGTTGCATTCGTTGGAGACTCGAAGGATCGGCTGCGCGACTTCTCTCTGGACGCCAAGCGAGAAGCGGGGTTTCAGATAGACAAGATTCAGGCTGGAGGCCAGCCGGACGATTTCCGCCCAATGCCAAGCGTTGGCCCTGGTGTCATGGAAATCCGCATTCGGGAACACAACGGCGCCTTTCGGGTCTTCTACGTGGCCAACCGGGGCGACGCGGTATTTGTGCTCCACTGCTTCCAGAAGAAAACCCAGCAGACCGCCAAAAAAGACATCGACTTGGGCAAGCAGCGATACAAGGAGCTGCCCTGAGCCCAACCACCAAGCGAGGTTAGAAAATGGCCATCGAGTATTACGACAGTGTGTGGGACGCCATCGAGGACACTCCTGAAGAGGCGCTGAACATGCGGCTGCGCTCCGAGCTCATGGCGAGGATTGCTGGCCGTGTAAGGGAGTGGGATATTACTCAGAAAGAGGCTGCACATCGTCTGGGAATCACCCAACCCCGCCTCAACGACTTGCTGAACGGCCAGATTAATAAGTTCAGTCTCGATGCTTTGGTCAACCTGACGGGGCCAGCTAACTTCCATCTCGAACTGGAGATTGAAGACGAGAAGGGAGTAGCCGCCTGAGAGTGACCAGATAAACTGGGTTCAGCTAGACAAGTGAAGAAGTTCTTGGCCTCAGTTCACTTGATGAGCTTTTAACGACTGACTGCCTCTCAAAGGCTAAAGCAATCTGGTTTGCCCAGAAGCGATAAACTTATACCCCATAGCCTTATAGCCTTTCTCACGCTTTCGGAACATTCGCTCAAGCATAGGCAGGCCAGTATCCAGGTAATCATAGACAGTGACTTCTAGTTTGCCTTCGGTGTCTCGATGGAGTCTGCCTGCATACTGTGACAGCGTTCCTTTCCATGCGATGGGCAGAGCTAAAAACAGGGTGTCCAGTCGAGGCAAGTCAAAGCCTTCTCCAATGTATTTCCCGGTTGCAACGATGACTTGAACCCTATGCAACTCTTTTTCTGCCAACTGGCGCTCTTTGACGCGCATCCCACCACGTAAGATAACTGACAATATGGATTCAGCATCCAGCAGTGTCGCCAAGGTCTCGGCATGTTCTCGTCGTTCCGTCAGCACAAGGCAATTTGCTTGGTTGTGCGCACAGCTTGCAACATCCTGAACAATGGCCTCATTTCGGGCGCTGCTCTGGGCAAGCCAATGGTAAACCGATGCGATATGGGGCCGCTCACTAGGCTGGCAGATGTGGGTGGGTGGCGTTTCGTGATGCTCTCGAACAATGACGCGTTGGATAAATCGGTTACTGTGTTGCGCCTGGGCTTTGTGACGAATGGGCCCTGCAACCATCAACATGATTTTTTGGTGGCCATCCTGACGATCAGGCGTTGCTGTCAAACCAATGACGTATCGAGCGCTGACCTCATTAAGCAACATCTCGTAACGTGGCGCTGAGATATGATGGCATTCATCGATGATGACTTGCCCGTACTCCTTGACCAGCTTCGAGACCGTATTGTCTTTCTTATTGATCAAGCTTTGGTAAGTGGCAACGTCGACCTGCCCAGTAGGTTTCTTTTTACCGCCGCCAATTACACCGATGGGCGCCCCCTCAAGGAAGGTGTCGAGTCGCTCCTTCCATTGATCAAGTAGCTGACGACTGAGCGTGAGGATCAGTGTGTTGACTTGCCGCCTGGTTATCACGCCAATAGCCGTTACGGTTTTACCGAAAGCGGTCGGTGCATGAAGTATTCCGGTATCGTGTTGGACAAGTGCCTGCACCGCCTTATCCTGGTCGCCACACAGCGTTGCTTTTAGGCTGACTCCAGGTAAAAACTGGCCTGATATTCTATGGTCATCAATGTCCACCGTGATTCCTTGTTCCAGCAGCAGATCTTGAAGCTCATCCAAGCAGCCTCTGGGAATAGAAAGATAACCTTGCTCAATATGGGCGCATGATATGTAGCGAGGGATGCCATGCGTCGAGAAACGAAGCGACTGTGTTTTGAAAAATACAGGATTAGCAAAGCTGGCCATTCGCTTTATTCGTGCCGCCAATGTTCCAGGAATGCCTAATAACTTTATATAAATGTGACTGGTCAGGATGAGCGTGATGCTTTCAGGACATCCAGAAAGCTTCCCTGTATCAACCGGTAACGTTGACTCCCACGGCAACACAGTATCTGCAGTCACACCGGAATTAGCCTCCTTGCCGATCAGCTCTTCAAGCTGAGCTGATGCAAGTGTCTGTTGCTGACTGAGCAGTGCCCATTGATCCGGGTATGGCGTAAAGTTGTCGTCGACGAAGACGGTGCATCCGCGACTTCGCGCCTCGTGTTGAAGCGGCAGGGCAATCAGATTGCCAAACCCACCATCAGGCATGGTGTCTTGGTTAGGAAATAGCCGGTCATAGGAGTCGAAGGATAAGCCTGGATGAAGCTCCATGGCCTTATCCAACAATTTGAATCCCAACCTCCTCGCTGACGAAGCTTGAACAGCTTCTGAAAAGAAAACCCATAGATGGGCACCCGCACCGGACCGAGAAATCTCCACAAGATAGGGTACGCCTTCACCACGACAGACCTGGGCTAGTGCACGAACATCCGCTTTCCAGTCCCCCTTATCAAAATCCGCCGCCAGCAAGTAACAAGAGCTATCCGGTAGTAAAGGGTAAAGGCCAGTCACGTGTTTGCCACACAGGTGGTCATAAACTGCATCAAAATCGAGGGGCTTGAAATTTTTGTGTCGACATTCTCCGCACTTGATCCGTGGTTTCTGACAGATGCCCGGCATCCACTCATTCGCACAAGCGACAGCATAGCCGGAACGGCCGCCGGAACTCTGCCAGCGAACCGCATAAACATCCTGCCTGCCTCGAAAGAGTTTTCGGTATACTTCGATTTTCTGGCCAGGGGTGAGTAGCGGTAAATCATGTCGGTTTGCAGAGCGATACAGCTCTTGCTTTCGAGAAAGGAGAGCAGCCTTTTCTTGCTCAAGCTCTGATAGTCTCAGCTCAATAGTGACGAGTTCTTGATCTGCGCGGATACCTACCTCGTGCCCAGTAAAGCTATAGGGGTCTACGGTTTAACAGGTTAGAGACGCTTATTTGTATTCTAGCTTATCGTCAGCACTCGGCTGACAGACCACACTCGTCACCATAAAAATTTACGGCGATCTATTTTGATATAATAGTAATGCATTGGACTGACAACACTGAGGCATGGTGTGACAAAGTTGGTAATATCGAAGATCAAATCCCCTTCCGGAGCGCTCGCTGAGATCGAGCGAGTCAACATTAATATTGCCAATCAATTGCCCGTGTCGTCATGGCTGGATGCTGAATTAGCCGATACCTTACTTGCCTACCATCCCGTTTCTGTGCAAAAGGTATCGAGGCATTACGAAGTGGTCAGTGGATTTCGCGCGTTTCATGCCGTTAGTGCCTTGCTGGATCCAGAGGCCTCCATCTCGGTAGGCATCACAGATGCTCACGAATCTGATCTAATCAGCGGGGCATTGTTTGAGCTTATTACTCACAGTCTGATGCATTGTCCTGAGGCTCTGGATGCGAAAGAGCGTGTCTATCGACAGTTAAAAGAGCTCTCCATTACGCTGCGTAAAACGCACGGCATCAAGGTGCCTACAAAGCTTTCCACACGCAATCTAAAGACATTAATGGGACTAGAAGGGCGCCGCATCACACATTCAAGAAAGCGGAAGTCAGAACTCCAGCGGATCATGGAATCCCCTTAACATGGTGGTTTAAGCGGACATGGAACAATTGGCAAGACTGACTGGCGTGGAGCTTTCCTGCCTGGAAGGGGTGTTTGCACTGCTGAAAGCGCCGGATGATCTAACCCACCTTCTCCTGGTGTTGGAAAACGTGAACCGTGCTTTACAGACAGTTCAGGGAACCCAAAAAATTCGGGAGGATCTTGATGATGCGACCGAGAAAAAGGAGGAGAAAGGCCTCTTTCATTACCTTCCTGTCATTACCCAGATTATCGCCGTGCTGAAGGGATGTGATCGCGAAAGCTGCCCAGAGACGTGGTTAGATCAGTCGGGGAAGCAGCGCGGCATTATCAATGACCACCCTGAATGGGCGATGCTGATTCTTACCCCCGATGCTGAGTGCTATGGCAATGATGCGTATTGGCAGCATACCGGTGTAGTTATAGCGTGCTCAGCCGTTCAGCGAAAGCGACACCAAGCGCATATTGGTTCCGAAATCACCGCTGCTTGTCGTGATATCCGGACGATTGGCAATGGCAAGAAGTCTCTCGGGCTGTTGGTAGAGATTGAGATGGACGCCACGCTCAAAAGCTACCGTCAACAATATTTGCTGAAGAGCGACGAGATCCTCGAGCCGCTGTCGGGTATCGAGCTGCTCGTTCGAAAAGTACTCGACCATAAGGGAAAGACGAGAGACGGTGGAGGTGGGGGTGGCCACCCGGCCCGAACGATCGAGCGGCGCGTTGATGTGTCGGATTCGGATGACGAGGAAAATGAGGGGCCAGAAAAGTCGATGCAACTGTTGGAATCGGCCGGTGACGAGCAGGCGCAGGGCCGTCAGCGTGCCGCCGGTTTGCATCCCAAAGAATCCCAGACACTGCGTGCTGTTTCCTTCACGGAAAGTAAAGCATCACCGACATTAGGGTTTGATCTAAGGGACTTGATCCGGCGCCAGAGCAGCCGTATCCAACATATTAGCCAGTCCAACCAGAGGCTTCCTTTTCGCTACGCCAGCTTAAGTCGGGTCGAGCTATCGCTGGCGGCGAAAGCAGCTTTCGAGCTATTTACGGGCCGAGGCCGATTTGAAAAGCGTGATGACGAAGATGTCTATGCCGGTCTACTGCTGCTGTTGATGATTTGGCTTGGACGTCCCGTCGAGCAGATTCTGGGGATGCGGGTCTATAACCATCGACATGAGCTACCGAAACACCGCAAGGACGTACTCGCTTTTTTGATTGAAGAGCACGCCTTTGTGCTGCCCATTCCGTCGCCGGAGTGGCGTAACAGTCTCCAGGACGACGCAAAGAAACTGCTCTTTACAGCCGGTGGGAGCACGCCTGCATTGGTGGATGAGGTAGTGGTGGTCGCCAGTCCCGTGCGGATGGGGAAGTTTATCTCGCGCCTCAGCTTGGTGCGGAAAAGTCGGACAAAATATCGCGAACTGTTTCCCGAATGGCGTCATGGCGGCATTGAGGAGGCAATGCGGGCGGCGGTTTCAAAGATCAACCGCGCCCACCGTATGCGGCTGACACCCCGTCGCATCAGTCAAGCGCTGTTCGATGAGATCGTCTGCCACTCCAGCGATTGGGTCGATGCTTACCTGTTGACCGGGCACCGTTTCACCGTCGCTGACGTGGCCGCACATTATTACAGCGTGCCGGCTGGCTATCTTGAGACACTCTATCATGCTGCTGCTGTTTCGCTGCGCAACAGCATTTATCAGTACCTTAGCGTAGAAGAAAAGCATCACTACGCCTTCAAACAAGTCGTTCAAAACAGGGGCGACCATGGCAGTAAGCTGAACCTCAAACCGATATTGCTGACACGCTTGGTCAAACACCTGAAAGGCGAACTGCGGGCAGCTAGGCGTCTTCAGCCTGAGGACGAGAGTTGGCGGCAAACGCATAATCATTACGTGGCTTATATCGCTTTCTGGTTACTGTTCGCAACGGGCTACCGTGCTGTCAATGACTTGATTTTTCGCTGGCGGGAAATCGATTTTGCATCTGGTTTTCTAGCCATCTCCGATAAGGATGACGAAGCGATGAGTCAGGCACGGGTGGCTTGGCTGTTGCCGGAATTGCGTGATCAATTACGCCAGTATGCAAGCCACTTGGAAGTTCTACAGGCTCGGCTTTATCAACGTGCATCTCTTTACGAGCACCTTGAAGCAGTGTTGAGTGAGCCCCAGCCAGACGTGCCGCTGATGTTCTTTATCAGTGACAGCTGGCAGATGGTTCAGCTCTCTCCAGAGAATCTGCGGCGCCACGTACCGCTCTTTACGCTGCCAGTCAACGCAAGTCGGCACTATCTTCGCAGTGCTTTGCGTGCTGAAGGGGTTCGTGGCGAACTGGTTAATGCCTTTATGGGGCACGCTCAACAAGGGCAGGAGCCGTTTGGCGCTTTCTCTACCTTGACCCCCGTGAAAATGTTTCGGGAGCTAGCGCCTGTCCTCAGTAAAATGCGCCGGGAAGCGGGATGGACAGTGCAGCAGGGGCTAGCGGATGAATGACTATGTCGAGGAAGTTTGGAGCGGCTGGAAGCTAATACAAGTTCCGGAAGGGGCAGGTGGTGCCGAGGCACGCCATCGGCAGCATCTGCTAAATAGGCGTCGTCACCAAATAGCAGTGCTGGAACTGCTACAGGAAACGCACCCTGGCCTTGTCCGCGGTGAATCGGATGTCAGCGTGCCGACGGATATCGCCCAGCAGTGGGAAGAAGCCCTACAAACCGGTGACAACCGTTCAGTCGTCGAAATTCGCAACAAGGTTAACTTCTTATCACTGGGGCTGTCGCGTGGGCAGCGTGAGTTGGGGTGGGACGTGCGCGTTCCAGCGCCGCTGCACCTGGTCAGGCCAGCGGCGAGTCCTTTTACGCCCTTATCCTTCAAAAATTTAAGCGATTACCGTGACTGGTGCCAGGATGCCGATCATGAGATTAAGCAGCCAGACTTTCAGGCGCTTCTTTGGCACGGCAATGGAAAAAAGGGACACCGTCGGCTTGAGCCTGAAATGATCAGTTGGGGGCTGTTTCTTTATTGTGTAATTACCAATGACGGCCTGCTGGGCAGCAAGCACCTGAACTCACTGCCATTGGCCACCACTACATTGGCAGTGCACGGGGCTTCTGCCTGGTTGGTGCTGCATGAGACAGTACCGGACGGCATGCCAAAATCGAAACGGGTGTTGCCACGAAGCCGTTGGCTGTTGGGGGTGTCGGCCTTAGCGGTGTTGATGCGCCACATTCAGCATTTTGGCCACCCTGGCGAGAAGTGTGGCGGTTATCAGCAGGCCAGGACATATACCCAGACGGCTTGGCTGCATTTCTGTGGCGCTTTAAAGGCTGAGCCGGTGTCACTTCCGACGTTTAGCGAGCATGCCACGACCGCCTTTCGCTTACATGTACCGGCTTATATCGTGAACAGCGCACACGGCAAACATCCAAGCACGTCAATTGCTGAAGAGCGTTGGCATCAGCTGCTCACCGGTGGGTACGTGGAGCATACCAAGCCAAAAGCCGAGCAGGAGAATGTGCTTCCAGCAGCAGGATCCGGGCTGACGCCAATGGTGACCGAGCGTTGTGAGCGGGACCAACCGTTGTATGAAGGGCGTGCGCTGCTGAAATCGTTACACGATACGCTCTATAAGCGTCGTAACCAGAAACGCCTCAAGTTTCGAGACCTTTCTCGCGAGCTGGAAAGTGCCATTGTTGCTTCTCAGCGTATGGCTCCCATCATTGAATGCTTGTGTCGCTGGCTGCTGTTCCTGCATCAGAAGCGGAAGCGAAAGCAGTCGACGCTGTACAAGTATCTTGGTGTAAGCATGCCGCTTCTGCAGGCTTTGGGGGAGACGCCGATTGATCAGGATCGGATGGATGCGCTTATTGAGGCCTATCAGTTCGTGGTCGAACAGGCCAAGACCGAGAAAAACCGCCACTACCGTTGGACGGTGTTGCGCTCATTCCATTCTTTTCTTGTGATTGATCAAGGCCTGGCCAACGTCTCTATGGTGTTTGCTGACGGTGGGGCAACTATCTTGCATCACGCCGATGCCAATTGTCTGTCAGAGGATGAGTATCGTCTGATAGCTAGTTTTCTGGCCTCCCGCTCGGCAAACATCAAGGGGCAAATTCGCTATTGGGTATTTGTGCTTGGATTTCGCGCTGGTCTCAGGATAGGAGAGGCACTTTCCATTCAGTTAGATGATGTCTTGCACCATCAAGAGGTGCAGGATACTGATGTTACGCTTCTGGTTCGTAACAACGAGTATGTGGGGGTTAAGAGCCATGATTCACGGAGGCAACTTCCGCTTCATTATCTGCTGACGGACACCGAGCTGGAAGCATTGAAGGCCTTCATCGCCAATCGACAAGAGGTGACCCTTCATGGTCGTGTCATGCTGTTCGGTGAGGGAAGTGTTTCGGTGGCACCGCTACGCGATGATGAGGTGCAGGCAGAGATCCACGAAGCCATGCGACGTATCTCCGGGGATTACAGTCTGCGCTTTCATCACCTGCGTCATTCACTGGCTAACTATCTGTTGCTCTCTTTTCATGGGGTGGAGATACCCTGGTCAGCGCCTCCCCATCATGCTTTTCTTTGGGACAAGGTCGCTGAGGGTCCCTCGCGATCAGGGCTGTACTTTATTGCGCAATTGATGGGGCATGCGTCGCCCGATATGACATTACGAAGCTACTTGCACTTTACCTGCCTGCTCCTTGACCATTACTGCCACAAGCAGTCCTCCTCGATGGAGAGCTGTGTTCCGAGACACGCAATTGCTCAGTTGGAACCCTTGACCAACGTGCTCCAAATCAAGCCGGCGACCCTGCGTAAATGGAAAGAGCGTTTCGGCGAAAAACCGCCACGTTGGCTTAATAAGGCCTTTCCCAAATGTTCTGTGATAGACGTAGCTCAGCAGGCGTTTGCCCCCTATCCTGAATTGCCAGCCAAGATACTGCTTGAGCGCCAAGGTCTGAGTCAGCTATCGCTGGAGCAGGTTGCCGCTGCGCTGGATGCTTTGTATCAACGCGATTTTGACGACGTTGAGCATATCTTTAATTTGTGTAAAGGCGAGGCAGAGCGGTTAACGTCTTGCGCGCGGCGGGTTCTAACAGCGCGCACGCGGCAGGGGATGAGCGCGTTTCGTCACTACCGGTTGACGAAAGGTAAGCAGCCAGCGCCGAATGATTTTGCCCACCCACGCCTGGCAATGCCGCGCTCGCTAGCGGAGCGTCCAGTGGCGAATGTGATGTACCAAGCCATCTGGTCGCGATGGTTCAGCCATCATCCGGATGAATTGCGTAGGCATCTACGTTTTTTCTATCGCTACCACCGTGCCACCGACGGTCATGTATGGATTCGCGATGTCGATGACGGCTTGGCCTTTGTGAGCTGGGTGCTGGGCCTAGATGTTCACGTTAGAGCAGTCGTTGAGGTGACACCAAGTACGCGATCATCCCTGTCTGAGAAGCAGCAGCTGAGTGAATGGAAGAAGCGACTACCCTCGCATCAACATAAGGTGGAATGGCGATCTAAGCCTCCAGGCAACCGTTTTTCAAAACCGCTGGGCACGGGCAACGTTACTTTCTATGTAGTCAATGAGAATAAACGTTCTCGAAGTGGCTACCCAGTACGCTATATGCTGGTGATGACGTGTATCGTAATGGCTACGGTCGCCCAAAAAGGGGAAAGCTCTAAAGGATAGGATGAGGCGACACCTCCCTCGCTGGCGTTGCAGTTTTTTTGTACCGTTTCTCTAAGGTGGCTATCAGTGTACAGCTTGGGCTGTTGCTGTCTGATCGAGTGTGTCAGGTTACCAGTGCTTATTTTGGTAAGCGGTATAAATGCATTATTTGCTGTTAGGTTTTCCCTGCTCTCAAAGACTATAGCAACCTATTTTGCTCGGAAGGGGTAAGCTGATATCCCATTGCCTTGTAGCCTTTCTCGCGTTTTCGGTACATGCGTTCAAGCATTGGCAGTCCAGTATCAAGTTAGTCATAGACAGTGACTTCCTGCTTGCCTTCAACCGCTCGGTTCGACGTCGATGCCGGGCTGACCCACAGTGTGGCCGCCACCTCGGCGAATGTCGCCGATGTCACCATGGCGAAATATCTGGAAGAAGATACGCAGGATCCGGAGACTCGGTGCTGTGCTGCTGTCAGACGCGGCGCGATTAAGAAAATGAAGACAGCCGAAAGAAAACGCTGCTGCTAGAGAACCTGTTTGGCTATCGCAAGCTACGCTACAAAGGCTGACCAAGTACCAAGCGCAGTATTTGCGTTGGCCAATCTAGTACTGGCTAGACGATGCCAGAATACGCTCATGGGGTTTGTGGATCTTGAAATCCGGCCTGGCAGCCGGAAACACGGCTGTTCGGTAATAAAGCCACCGGTAGTAGCTAAATAGTGATCTCGGAAACAATACTCGGGCCATATTGACCACTTCAGTTGCCCAGAGATGAATTGTTCAGCGCTTCCCTAAGACTTTGTAATGGAAATTAGCAGCCTCTCCGGTTACGTTTGATCCCTGGGTGGCGAGAAATTTTGGCCTACTTTGCATCTTGGGAAGCGGATTTTCAGCATGTGGCATGACAACGAAACAGCAATTGATTACCTGAATTTCGGTGTAGTGGCTGATGCTTGTGCAAGCATGCTGACGCAAGCTAAAGGCGAACCCATTTCCATTGGTGTTTCCGGCGGGTGGGGGGCTGGTAAGTCTTCTTTGGTGAAAATGATTGCAGCTCGATTAGAGGCTCCCTCCGTATCGGCACCTGATGAAGGTAACAAGCCAGGAAATACCTTCGTTGTTCTCACTTTTAACCCATGGCTGTACCAAGACTTTGAATCCGCTCGCAGCGCTCTGCTTCAGATCGTAGGCGATGAGATTGTTAGACTTGCCCAGGAGAATACAACCATTGCTGATAAGGCTTCTGAGCTATGGCGTCGTATCAATCTTTTAAGGATTGCCCAGCTAAGCGGCGGAGCTGCACTGACGTTGACGACCGGGATTCCAGTTGGTGCACTCGGCAAAACATTTGACACCATCGCCGGTTTCTTCCCCTCGACAGAAAAATCAGGAGAGATGGAGCCAGATTATGAAGGCATCACAGCGGCGGCTGATGGCTTGCTGAAGCCAAAAGAACCGTTCTCCATGCCAGCGCACATCCAGGCCTTCCGAGATACCTTGGAAAGCCTTCTCGCCGAACTTGAAATCACCTTGGTAATTTTCGTCGACGATCTAGATCGCTGTCTTCCTCAAACCGCAATTTCAACTCTTGAGTCTATTCGCCTGCTGCTTTTCATTCGTCGATGCGCGTTTGTCGTTGCGGCCGACAACGATTTCATCAAGTCGGCTGTGAAAGTGCATTTTGATGGGGCTGGAATTTCGAGCGATGTTGCTACCAACTACCTTGATAAGCTTATCCAGGTTCCACTCCACGTTCCGCGGCTTGGTCTCAATGAGGCGAAAGCCTATCTGGTATTACTCCTGCTTGAACGAGAGACTAATGCTGGCACTTTCACTCGGGACCAGTTCGAAAGCGCTCTCAAGCTCATTCCCGAGAGGCTGCGAAACAGCTGGAGAGGCGATACTATCAATCAAGAGTTTCTATACGAACTAGTCGGAACAGACGAAACATTTCGTAGCTTGATGAATCTCGCAGAGGGGCTGGCGTCACTTCTTCATCGTTCATCAGCAGTCAATGCCAACCCTCGGCTTATGAAGCGCTTCCTAAACACGGTTTATCTACGTGAGGCCCTTTCTGCGCCACAGGGGATCAAGCTAGATATAGCAGCATTGGCGAAATGGCACCTTATTGAGCGTTGTGATGAAGCTCTAGCAGAAGCGCTGGCTGGACAGGTGCATTCGGACAATGACGGTCGATTGCAAATCCTTGCTGAAGCAGAGAGTGCTGCTGCAAGCCAAGGACAGTTGCCCGAGCCCTTTAAGGACAACGCCTTCACTCGTCAGTGGCTCCAGTTGCCACCTGCACTCGGTACAGAAGATTTACGTCCACTGCTTCACCTGAGCCGGGACTCGGGTACTCGGGACTTTGGTGATGACAATATGATGCCTGACTCAAGAAAGCTTCGTGATGCTCTGAAGACAGCAACAAGCTCGCATCAGTCTCTCACAGATCTTATGCGAAAGGTCGGGCCGGATCAGACTGAGCTAGCGATGCTTAAGGCATGGCAGAGCTGCAGCACTACGCGTACCTGGAAGCGTAACAACGAAATCTTGATGCTTATTGAATGCTGCAAGGCCTTTCCCGTAATTGGAAAAAAAGCGGCCAGCTTGTTGGAGCAAGCGCCTTTAAAGCAAGTTGGCCCTGGCATCATTCCTACCCTGGGTGCTCAAGCATGGGCGAGTGTGGTTTTGGAGCGCTGGAGTGAAACAAACGAACTGACTACGCCTACTAAAAATGCGATTTTGAACCTGAATACGAGGCGCTGATGGGTACATCAACATCCAGTAGTGGTGGCCGTTCAGGCTCTCCTTTTGACCCTGAATGGCTTGCTCCAGATGGAGCGACACCAAGCAACTTTGATGGTGAAACCCAATCTGATTCTGAGCAAGATAATGTCGAGGGAGCGCCTGCCAGTGATTCACAAGCAGGTGAGAATGTTATTGCACCAGATCGTCGCTTTGGTCCTGCACGATCCCAACTGGGCTCTTACCTAAGAAACGGCAGCCGCGACAATCTCCGTGGTGCTACCCAGAGCATGGTGTCAAAAGGAATGGGAGGAGCAAGCCGCGCTGCTTCAACTATGCGTAGCACGGCGAGAGGGGCTGGTGCTCTCGGTCAGTTCCTCGCAGCAGCTCGGGATGGTACGGATCCGCGGGTAACCGACTGGGTGGCGCGTTGTCGGACGGCTAATCTTTCCGCTTCTGACTTGGCGCTTGAGGTCTTAAAAGAGGTCATCTCAGGTTCCGGCAGTATTGACGAAGAATCTTTGCGTGACTCCGGTACTGATGCGCTAGCCAATCTCTACGAGAATCACCCAGATGTCGATATTTTTGATCTGACAGATGCTCAAATTGCTGAGGTGATTGGTCTGACGATCGCTAACCAAATCTGTCAGCTCATCGATATGCAACTCGGGCAAACCTACGAAAAGCTCAAGCATGACCCTGCTCAGATTCAAGAACGTCGAACGGACATAAGGGAATGGGTCTGGGCAGAGGTACGGGTGACCTTGGAGAAGAAAAAAGCCTCATATGCGGACCCTAAGAGTTTGGCGCAGTCAGTCCTTCAATCCGCTTTGCAGGTATTTGCCGAATGAACAAGATTCTGTGCTCCACGGCGGAAAGAATCCCGCAGCAGCTGCAAGCAAACGAGAGAGTGTTTTCGTATTTCAAAGGAGCCAAGCGCAATGGCGTTGGCGCAATTGCCAACCGTTGGCATGGAACACTGAAGCGAGCGGGATTCCGGCCATCACCGGTAGTTTGGGACTTTGTTCAGTTTTGTCTTGCGGTCTGTAGTGCTGACTTGGCCAGCCCCAGAAATACCAGTGCAGACGGGTGGACGCGCACGATCCAACTCACTGTAGGGCTTTGTGAACCGCTGCGGTGGGTACCACTCAAGCAACATCTTGAGGAAATGCTAAAGATTTTGACTGGCGACTACTGGACCCTGGTTTTTAATGATGCAGGGGCTAAGCCTCCTCAGGGAGATGGTGACTATCTCCAGAACGACTGCGTTTCTTTGCTATCAGGTGGGCTCGATAGCCTGATTGGGGGCATCAATTTAGTGACTGAAGAAAAGCGCCCTTTGTTCGTTTCCCAGCTTGCGCATAAGGACTCGGAGCGGCAGCGACGCTATGCTAAATTGCTGGCAGGCACTGGCTCACATTATCAGTGGAGCCACGGCATAAGTTTCAAAGGTGTGCGGGAATCGTCAACTCGTGCCCGGTCCTTGGCTTTCTACGCGTTTGCCGTGCTCGCCTCTACAAAGATCAATTTGCCTAAGCCGCAGATCTACATTCCTGAAAATGGCTTTATCTGTATTAATCCTCCGTTGGTACCTGGACGAGTGTCGAGCCTGAGTACACGCACAACTCACCCGCTCTTCATTGGCATGCTCCAGAATGTGCTTGATGAACTGGGGATATCTGTGGAGCTGGTATTGCCTTATCGCTTGCAAACCAAAGGCGAGATGATGCGAGGCTGCCTCGATCCAGAGAAGTTGAGAGAGTTGGCTTCAGACTCCACAAGCTGCGGGCGGTTCAGGACTTATAATCGTCAGCACTGTGGTCGTTGTGTACCTTGCCTGATTCGTCGCGCTGCGTTCTTGGCTTGGGAACCAGAATCCGATACCACCGACTATCGTTTTCCATCCGTAGTAGGCAGCGATAAGTCCGGTGGCCCCGATGACCCTATGGCAGTAGCTCTGGCTGTGCTTGATGCCAAGCAGAGAGGACTGGATCGATTCCTGGGGGGCACACTGACTTTTGCATCAATTGAGGAACGCCCAGACTATCGCCGAGTCCTTCAGCAAGGCCTTGCTGAACTGGAAGCCGTCCTTGTTCAGGATCAATTGCTTTGATTGATTTCCATTGCCACGTGGATCTCTATCCCAAAGCAAGGGCAGTGCATGCTGAGGCACTACGCCGCAACGTATTCACTTGGCTAGTAACTACGAGCCCAAAAGCCTTCCAGGCAACGAGTTCGGTGCTCGGTCTTCACGAGTCAATGTTAATCAGCCCCGGCCTGCACCCTGAGATCGCTGGCGATCGTTTTCAGGAGTTGGATATTCTCATAGAGCTGATTGATAGCGCCAATGCTGTCGGTGAGGTCGGTTTGGATGGCTCCAAGAGGTATGCCGCAAGTTATTTAAAGCAGAAACAAGTTTTTGCTACTGCCGTGAAGCGATGCCATGACGTGGGTGGGCGTGCGCTCAGTATCCATTCGAGGCAGGCGGTTCCAGATGTGTTAACGCTACTTAGAGAGTTCCCTGACCACGGTATCCCGGTTTTTCATTGGTTCACCGGCACGGTTTCGGAGCTTAAAGCCGCCGCTGCGCAAGGCTGCTGGTTTAGCATTGGCCCAGCAGCTTTCACTTCTGCGGCAGGGAAGGCATTGGCCAAAAAGCTTCCGAAGGAAAAGGTCGTTCCTGAAAGTGATGGTCCCTTTGCACAGTTAGATGGCCAACCCGTGATGCCATGGGATTTCGAAATCACTGCCAGCCTGCTCAGCAAAGCTTGGGCAATGCCATTGATAGATGTTCGGTATCAATTGTTTAGCAATGCCAAAGTATTACTTGATCAGATGGGCTGTACTACTACGGCAAGTCTCATTTAATAGATAAATTGCAGCCATAACCTTTAAGATGAGTGGTTGTATAGCTGGTGGTCTCATTTTATCAATTGAACGTGTGATGGTTGCCGTTAGCCCTCACTTTCTCACGAGTAGGTTGAACTCAATAAGGTGTTAGTCGTTCTACATCATTATTGACCGCTTATGCATGATTAGCCTCGATTACCACGACTCCTGAATTCAAGTAATAAGTGCAGCACCTGCGGTATCCAGGGCACCTGAGTACTCACCTAGGAATACCTGTGCCGGTGTTCGATAACCGAGCCGTTTTCTCGGACGGTCATTCAGTTTTTTGACGATCTTTCTTAGCTCGCCATTTGTCACCTGCCGGAAGTCAGTCCCCTTGGGGTAGTACTGCCGGATGAGGCCATTCGTATTTTCATTAGTCCCACGCTGGCCGGAACAGTAAGGATCACAGAAGTAAATTGAGGCGTTCACCGCCTTGGCCACTGCCTCGTGGTTGGCAAATTCAGAGCCATTGTCTAGCGTCACGGTTTTGACAGCGCCACGCCGCGGTGTCAGCAGTCGGATCATAGCCTTCTGTGTCAGCTCGGCAGTGATATGGGATAGCCGAGCTGCCAATAAATAGCCACTGCGGCGCTCAACGAGGGTGACTAACCCTGACTGTTTGTGCCCCTTGAGCACCGTGTCGCCTTCCCAGTGGCCAATCATGAGCCGGTCATCCACATCGGCGGGGCGATGTTCGATACCGACCCGGTTAGGGATTTTACCGAGCCCAGCGCTCTTGGCATGAGCACGGTGCTTGCTGCGCCGCTTAGGCTGACGAAGGTGTCGCCAAAGATCGCCGCCACGGACTTTGTCATCCCAGATCAAGGAGTAGATCCACTGATGGCTGACGCCAATGCCGACCAAAGGCGCCATGAAGCCGCTAATTTGCTCTGGACTCCACTCCTCACGCAGTTGCTTGGCGACGATGTTGACCATGCTGGGCAGGCGCTTTGTCCATTTCCAGGCGGTACGTCGCCGGTCATTACTACGGCACTGAGCCATCTCAGGTTCATAACCTTCGCCTGTCGCATTACGACGCAACTCACGGCTTATCGTGCTGTTATGAACGCCAAGGTTTTTAGCGGCCTGTCGCTGGCTCATCCCTACCCCAATACAAGCGTGAATCTGGTATCGTTGGGTCTGGGTCAGTTGTCGGTATCCCATGCTCTGCTTCACTTTGGTCGGTAAAGCAGGGAGGGTACCGGCGCTGGCCCTCCTGCTTCTACCGGGTGGTCCAAAGTGCTGCAGTTATTCTATGAATCCAGGCTGTCAATTACGCGATGGCTAGCTTGTTTGCAAAATCCCCAGAATAATGGACCAGAACATATACCCAAGATAAGTGTGCCTAAGCATATGACCACACCAACTAGTTTGCGTGAAGCAGAGATGGAAGCAAGAGCGCGTCGAGCCGTGATGGAAAGCGGCGATTGGTTAACTGTCGATGAGATATTGCAGTAACCAGGCGTCAGCTCACGGAGTGACTGTGCTCATCCTGCGCAGTGGAAACAACAAGGTGATATTTTTACTATTAACGACCATGGCACCGAATACTACCCTGCGTTTGGGCTTGAGAAGGAAGCTGGCTACCGACCGTACCGCGTCATCTCGAAAATCATCGATATCTTCAAAGATGATAAAAGCAGGCGGGGAATGGCCTTTTGGTTCCAGTCGGCAAATAGCTATCTTGGCGGGCTAAAACCTCAGAATCTGATCGTCACAGATCCTGATCTCGTTATCGACGCCGCTCTTGATGAGGTTCAAGAAATCTTGCACGGGTAGTGAGTACAACGATCAGGAATATTGGCAACAACGATCGACACGCCTCAATAGATCCAACAAGGTAATGAGGTCTCTGTCCTTAAAGGGATGGAAAAGCTTCCCGCAGCAAGTGAGTTCTGTCTTGTGTGATAGGGCAGCCGCTATAAGCCCATAGAACTATGCTTTTACTGGGGTCGGTGTTACTCAGGGTACTTTCCCTCGATCAATCTGTAACGGATGTTTTGTGGTGAGGTTTACTACCAAATAGCTGGAAGCCAAGCCAAAATAAAACCGCACACACCCGCAAGAAGAACGCACCATCTTGATACCTCATTAAGCCAGCTACACCCGAATCAACAGCAGGCTTGTCCTGCCACCACTCACAAGTCATTCAGAAAGCCAGAATAATCATCGCTACCAAGCCAATGAGACAAACGGCGCCTAGCAAAATCCTCCCCTTCGCGACAACCACCTCTTTTCCTTATTATTAAATTTATGGGGCAGAACCTTCATACCCCTTTTTTGACGCATCCCCAATTGCCCAGGCTAATCGGCATTGCTGCTTGCCGCACGACAAAAGCGCTGCTGGAGATCGTGTTTCTGATGTTATTGGGAGTCGCTGTATCCTACGTCATATCCAGATTCCTAAGACGCTCGCTTTAGTGATCGTTGCTGCACTGGGCTCAAAATTTCCGGCCTGAGAGGTTGGTGTGAATCGCTTTCTTGGTACCGGATCGGAGCAATCGCTAGATGTCGGTAGTTTAGGAATCTTGGTCAGTTTTTGCGCGTACACTTCTGTACGCCTAGACTATAAATATATAGTTTTGGTGTACACCTGTGAAACAGATGACAGCTCGGCAGCGACTGGACAGCTGGGACAAAATCGGGCGAAGCGTATTCACGCGAAGTGACCTGGCAAAGATCTTTCATGAAGACAGCCCAAAAACCTTTCAGGAAGGGATCAACCGACTGCGTAAGCATGGCATTCTCGAAGGCGTAGCCCGGGGAATCTATTGCTACTCCCTTTCGCGTACTCCCGACTCCTATCGGCTGGAACGAATCGCTCGGGCCATGCGCCGAGGGGAGTACAGCTACGTCTCGCTAGAGTCAGCCCTGTCAGAGTATGGGGCCATCTCACAAATCCCCGTCGATCGCCTAACCATTATGACAACAGGCCGCAAAGGGATGCACCGCACTCCTTATGGAACCATTGAATTCACGCATACGAGCAGGCCCATCATCGAGCTGCTACCGCGCATGTGTGACATTGGGCGGCCGCTCAAGATGGCGACGCCTGAGGCTGCCTGGGCAGATCTTAAACGAGTGGGGCGCAATACGTATCTAGTTGATGTTGAGGTGTTCAATGGACAGGATTGAGCCTAGGGATTTTGCCAAGCTCGTTGACATGGCAACGGAAGAACCTGGGCGCAATGCGATGCGGCAAGTCATCGAAAAATAACGTCTGCACTTCGACATCTTAATCGCTCCAGCGTCGAAAAGTGCGATACACGTAGCGGCTAGTCAAGGAGAAACAGCGCAGCATCAGCTCGAGGGTCTAAGAGAAAGGCCACTACTCCGAGACCTACGAGTCAGGAGTGATCGTCTTGATCATCTGGTACAGCGAGCGGACTCAGGAGACTCTGGGCCATCGCGTCCCGAGCCTGCAAGTGGTGCGTGGCTAATTCAGCCGTTGTCGAGGGAGGCGTCACGTCGGTTCGCCAGACATTCTCCGATCCATACAGTGCTGGCCCCCAACACCAGATGAACGGGAATCATTAGCCGGGGCGATTGGCTGGCTGACGGTGGGGTGGCGGGAGGGTTTGCAGCGCCGGAATCCAGCTGAAATAGCTCGCTGCCCAAATCGCCACCCCGTAGCCGCTGCCGTAGACCAAAGGATGTGCGACTCGTTGGCGTGTGGAGGGATATAGCGACCCGGCGAAGGCACCATAGCCAAAGTGGCTGACAAGGCTTAGCTCGACGCGCTGCTCTTCGTCCAACAGCGCATCCGCCTCCACCTTTAGCAGAAGGTTCTGGGTGATCTCACGCGGCAGCAACGGGTAGCGCTCTTCTCGTTGGAGTCGCCGATAGAGTGCCTCCCCATGGCAAGGGTCATGGGAATGGTGGCGAGCAGGCCGCCGATGGCACCGGCCAAGTAGCGATTCGTGGCTTCCTCCTTGAAGCATATGCTGGCTTACATGGCTCTCCATAGTCGAGAATATGGCCAAGCGCCCGGTACTACGTGAAGCGCCACGATGTATGTTTTATAGATTGCTCTTTGGAAACCGGTAGTTTTTTTGCTGTTGATATCCCTAGGATCACATTGTGTGCCTATGCTGTCTCAGCACCGTTAACATACCGCTGTCGAAGAGTAATGCCAGGCCGTCTACCCTCAAGAAACCGCGTAAGCGTTTTGAGGATAAGTTGGTAGGTTTGTTGGGAGGAGGAAATCTATATGCCGCAAAAAAACGTTCCGCAAAGACCTACTGTCGAAGACGATGCTAAAAGTCCTCTTGAGCGTTTAAAAAGATCTGTTCAGCATTACGATAAGCCGTTTGAGCCGGTGGGCAGTGAGCACTGGGAAGCCGATCTCCTGGAGCCAACCAATGCCGTGAGGCCAGGAGAAGTTCCTACACACATTGCCCCGACGGGCACTCGCTATATCAGAATACGTGAGGTACCACCAAGGCTCCAAGACGGTTTTGTACGCTATCTCACTGGTGCCGGGTGCCCAGTGGTTGAAAATGAGGATGGCCCTCTGGCTTTTGAGATCGATTGGATTGAATGGCGTCAGCACCGCCGTCCTGATCGAATTGCGGCGCATAATAGTGAGGAAACAAGTGTCGCAGTGATGCGCACGTTTCCAACTATTGCCCATGAATGGGGGCTGTCAGATACAGACATGGCAGCGCTTCTAGGAATTAATATTGATAGTTATCGTGAGTGGGCAGCTACGCCTTTACAGACAGACTTAACAGCGGAGCAGCTTGAACGTGCATCTAACCTCCTAGGTATCTACCGGTCGTTAACATTGCTATTTCCTCAAGTAGAAGACCGGCAACGGTGGCTTCATGACTTGAACGATAACGCCCCTTTTAGTGGTCTCTCTCCCATGGAGCTGATGAATCGCGGTGGCTTATCGGCTTTGCGCTCTCTTCGAGACTATCTTGACGCCCAACGGAAAGTTGGATTGGCTTGAATTACTCCATAGCCATGGATTTCGAGAATCGTTCTCGTAGCGCTGAAATTTTAAAACGACACCATTAAACAACTCTTAACAGAGAGGCCATCGTACTGCTGAGGATCTTATAGAATTGGGCCCAAGCAGAAGATCAACAACTCCTTGCCGGTTGGATCCTAAGTGCCTCAATTAGCGTTTGGTAGAGCTTAATCTGGGTGTTTAGCCAATTTTCTATAGACTGGCCATAGAGGCTTGTTTGATGTCTCCGCCTCGGCCATGTGTGTCTGGGCCATGCTCACCAATTGGCGGATGTCTGGTAAATGCCTCTCGAACAGGAGAATCTCGTCGATTTTCGTTAGGGCTAAAGCAATTAGCTCTTGTTTTTCGATGCCTGCTAATTTTTTTAATTAGCACTCGATAAGTAACTATCTTAAACAGAGACTTCTTTATGTCACTCCTAAACTGTTGCTAACGAAATGTGTTTCATAATGGGGTCGATGTTGCCTCCGAAGGAGGCTCAAAAGGGCTGTCGTGCATATGTCTACCATCTGTCGGCATCAATGACTGAAAGGTGCCATTGATTGATGGTCTAGCCCTCGATTCTGAGCTTTTCTGCTAATTTCAAATGCATATTATTTTTTGTTTAGTAGCTCTTTTCTATGTTCGAAAATAACATCGCGAGCACGCTGATGTGCCCTACGCCGTGCTTGTAGCAACTCTTCAATATTTTGTTCTTTCTTAGGTTCTGTAGTTTTGCCCAAAATAACCGTTTCACCGAAAGGAGAGGTGCTACGAAGAGGACGAGGCGCTACTTTGGCTTCGTGATCAAAGTCTTTTGTTGCCATCAGTGATATCTCCAACAGTTTATTTATGAATCATCCCAATGTTATAAGTATATTTCCTGGTATATGCTCCATTGCCATTCACGTTTGACTGATGGAAATGCAGCCACTTAATATTTAAGTTCAGGTCTCACGGGGATCTACTCGTGCTTCTCCTGAGGGAGATTTATCCTCAGCCGGGCTAATCCAATGTTCAATTTCCTTGGGTAAGAGAGACGCTATTTCATCAGCGTGGGCAGACTGTGGCGTGAGGTTGGCTAATAGCTCTATTTCAAAGAAGGGCAGAGGGTGTATTGTTGGCCATTGTTCAGGTGATTTGATCATGATTGCTGACCTTAATTAATATACACATAATTTGCTCGTCAGATGTCTGACGTTGTTTATAATGGCTTTTTGGATGCACTGCATTCATCAAGTCGCTCCCGTCCTACTTCAGTTAGATCACGCCAAGCGCATACGTCATCTGTTTCATCAGCATTCGCGTCACATTGGTCGAGCAGTAGCTCAAGCTTGTAGGGCCTTATTCGTGATGGTTCGGGTGGTGATAAATCATCACTAATTTGAGCCAACTTTTCAAGAAGCCAAGCTTCCACTGCTAAGCAAACAGCATCGTTCTCTTCTTCGCCCAAGAGAGCAATACTATTGTCTGAGCGAGAAATGAAAAAGTCATCAGGAATCTTTATCGAACCTCCGCCACGCAAGTACGCTATGATCTCTCCGCTCATTGCGGCCATATAGGCAACATCGCTTTGTAAACACTCCAGGGCTTCACGAAAGGTCTCTAACGGTTGAGGAAAATGGTCGCGCAAATCGAAAGCACGGTACGCGAAAATTGCTTGGCCTATATCTTTCGTTGTTCCCATTTTTTCCTCCGTTAAATGACCATTCCTTAAGATATGGCTCATGTTTGATTTTTCTATTGAATTGTTTTGGAAGGTCTTACATATTCTAGCGACGTCACCCCCAGATTGAGTAGCACTACACTTTAGAGTCCGATCCTACGTAAGGAGATTGGACATGAAGAAGCGTTTAGCGAAGAACAGATCATTGGTTTCCTGGGCGAAGCCGAAGCGGAACTGCCCATCATGGAGTTATGCCGCCGGCACGGTTTCTCTGAAGCCAGTTTCTACCGATGGCGCAGCAAGTTTGGCGGCATGAGCGCACCTGATGCCAAACGACTCAAAGAACTCGAAGCCGAAAATGGACGCTTGAAAAAGCTGCTCGCTGAGTAGCTACTGGAGATGGAGGTCACTCGCGAGGCACTGAGATAAAAGTGGTGAGTGCCCCTGCACGCTGAGACGTGATGCGCTTTATGGTGTCATGTGGCTTGAGTGAGCGTCGTGCGCTCCATGTCGTCAGTATGAATGCCCGTGCATTGCGCTATCAATCGGCCCCTGACCGCAATGGGGCATTTCATGAACACATTGTGGCCTTGGCCCATCGGCATCGTCGTTATGGTGCTGGCATGATCTACCTGAAGCTGCGTCAAGCCGGTGAACAGGTTAATCATAAGCGCGTCGAAGGCCTCTACGCGGCGGCTCGGTTGCAGGTGAAACGCCGCAAGCGCTAGAAGGTTCCCACATCTGAGCGTAAGCCAATGGGTCGTCCTTGTTCCGCCAATCAGGTCTGGTCAATGTATTTTGTGTTTGACCGTACCGCAGAAGGCCTCGTGATAAAGAATCTCACCGTTGTCGACGACGCCACCCATGAAGCCGTGGCGATCGTGCCTGAGCGGGCCATTGGCGGGCTGTCGTTTACATGGATTCTAGATCATCTGGCGGTACGGCGCGGGCTACCTCACGTTATTCGTAAGGATAATGGCAAGGAATTTTGTGGGAGCACCATGCTGTCTTTGGCGCATCAAAGTGGCTTGGCACTGTTTTTTAATTGAACCTGGAAAACCCAATCAAAACGCCTACATCGAATCGTTCAATGGGCGCTTTCGCTATGAATGCCTGAATTAGAACTGGTTCACCAGCCTTCATCACGTCAGGGTCGTCATCGAGGCGTGGCGAAGGGAATACAACGAGGAGAGACCGAAGAAGGAACTGGGAGGGTTAACGCCTTCCGCCTATGCTGAGCAACTGGTGATAAAACACGATAAAGTTACTTCTGACTCTAAACCCGGGGGCTACTGAAGATGGGGTGACGTCGAGCCCACCATATATCAAGGAGATTATTGGGCTGGGCCTAGGTTTCATTTAAGCGCACCGGAACACGACTCAGGTGATTGTTATCACTCGCTAATTTCTGTAATAACTTAAGCAGCACTTGCTGCTCGTCTGGGGTTAGCGGTGCCAAAATATCTTTTTGCACTTCTTCAACGGCAGGTTCTACGGCTTCTCGTAACGCCTCTCCTTCCTTGGTGAGCTTCACCACCATCGAACGACGATCGTCAGGGTTACGGTGCCGGGTAATGAGACCGCGCTCCTCTAATTTCCGAACCACGACAGCAATGGTATTGCGATCCAACGCCGTATAGCCACCTAGGGTGATTTGGTCAATGGCTCCCATCTCTTCAAGCGCAGAGAGGATTATATATTGCAGTTGGGTAAGGTTGAACGCCTCGCACTTGCGCAGAAAAATAGCCACGCTAATTTGGTGGCAGCGTCTTAAAAGATTGCCAGGTAATTCAAAAGCTTCAGATAGCGGTGATCGGGTCATGTCGGGTCTTATAAAGGGTAAAATACGCTGTGACCATAGCAGAAGTTTCTGTAATAGGCACTGGATGTGAGCACTGACCGGCATGATGCTAGTCAGTGCCTCAAGTCGATAAAGCGTAAGCAGAAGGTAGTGGCCAGGCTTAACGGAAAACGTTAACGAGCCAGGGATTAAAGATGACCGCCAAGATAACGAGGCAGGCCGCGAGGATGAACGGAAAGATCCACTTCGTAATACGAGGCAAGCTAACGTTGCTGATAGCGGAGGCAACATAGAGCCCTGCACCCACCGGGGGCGTTAATAGCCCCAGGCTTAGTGTCATACAGGTGACGATGCCAAAGTGGACAGGATCAATCCCATAACTTTGTTGCGCCACCGGGAGCAAAATAGGCACTAGGATGATGAGTGCAGCGATGCCATCAAGTACCATGCCTACTACCATCAGCATCACGAACACCAGCAGCATAAATATCAGCGGGCTTTCGGTGGCGCCTTGCATTAGCCCGGCTACTTGCTGAGGTATCTGGTTATACACCAGTACCCAGCCAAAAGCTTTTGCAGCGACAATCAGAAATAGCACAATGGCAGTATTGCGTGCTGTTCGGCTCAAAACGCCAGGTAACTGCCCCCACTTAAGCTCTCGAAAGAAGAGGGCGCCTATCACCACCGCCATTAGCGTCGCAGCCGCCGCAGACTCAGTAGGCGTCACTATGCCAAACGCGATACCGCCCACAATGACGATGGGAATGCTGAGTGTGAGCAGTGCGCCACGAGTCGCACGCCATAGCGGCGTGCGTTCCTGATCAACACTTCCTTTCTTACGCGCACGACGCGCCATGATCGCGATCAAGCCGCTGATCAGTATAAACAGCAGTAGCCCAGGAAGAATGCCCCCCATGAACATGGCACCAATCGACACTTGAGCAATGACGCCATAGATAATAAACACCATTGACGGCGGAATAATCGGGCCCAGCAGGCCAGCACCTGCCGTCAACGCCGCGGCGAACCCCTTGTCGTAACCATCACGCTCCAATTCGGGGGTCATTACTCGGCTCATAATAGCGATCTGTGCCGTCGCTGACCCCATAATAGAGGCAAGCATCAAGTTCGAGGTGAGGGATACATAGGCAATGCTGTGAGGAATCCACGCAAACCAGGCTCTTGTGGCGGTGATAATACGACGTGTAATGCCGCCCTCATTCATGATTTCGCCTAAAAGAATAAACAGCGGAATCGCCAGCAGATCAAACACCTCTAGCGAGCCAAAAATAACCTGGGGTAGGTTTTCAAATAGACGGTAGTTGCCGGAAGTGATTACGAAGGTAAGTGTTGAAGCCAGGAGGACAAAGGCAATTGGCATTCCAAGCAGCATCAACACAATAAAAGCCGCAAGCGTCATAGGGTCACTCCTCGTCGTTGGCTAGGACGAAACTCGCTCGCGAGCGATCAAAAAGCCTAGCGATGAGGTGAAAAATCGATGTGACACAGAAAAGCGGCACGATGAGATAGAAGTGCCACTTGGGCCAATCGAGCGTAATAGCGATATCGTAGTGGATCGAAGGTGACCGCAGCCAAGCGATGGTGTACCACAGAACAGTAGTAAGTATCGCCAGACAGACCAACTCAGTAAGCCAATAGCAAGCGCGCTGAGCCGTTTTAGGCAGCATCGCAATCAGCATGGTCAAACGTACGTGCTGGTCATTATGTATGGCGATAGAGATGGCGAGAAACGCCATCCAAATCAGAATATATACGGCTAGCTCATTGGCAAAAAAGAGCGGGCTGTTAAGTACGTATCGTGCGAAAACATTAGTAATAAGCAACGCGCTAAAAGCTATTATCAGTACGTTGCAGAGCAGCTGTTCAACCTTGGCTAGCTGGCGACTCGCCTTGGTTAGCCAGGTATTTTGGGGAAAATGCATCTTGGGCACGCCTCTTTGGTTCGGGGCGCAGAAGCGCCCCGACGCATTTTATTCAGCGTTAAGGAGTTCGGTAGACTGTTGCTGGAAGGCTTGGATAAGCGGATCGTCGCCAAAGCGCTCAGCGAACGCTTGGTTCGCCGTGCTGAAAGCGTCTTCAGCGCTTTCGAGCGTATACACATTAATGCGGTCTTCGAGCAAGGTGCGGTTGCTCGCTTCTGCTGCAATTTCCGTCTCAGTACCCCAGGCAAGTGCCTCAGCCATGGCGGTATCAATTAGCTGGCGTTCTGCATCGCTAAGTGAAGCGCGGGATGCTTGGCCCATTATGGCTACCTCAGGAAACGCCATATGGCTAGTCAGTGTTAGATGCTCCGCTACTTCATAAAAGCCCGAACCTACTAAGGCATCGAGGTCAATATCCACACCATCCAGCATACCGTTTTGGAGGCCTTGGTAAACATCCGGCAAACTCGTCGGGGTGGGCCGAGCCTCAACGGCTCGCCACCAGGTATTCATCGCTGCGAACGGAATAATGCGGATGTTTTTGCCGCTAACATCCTCAGTGCTGTTAACAGCGCTTTCGCGCATAAGAATATGGCGCATGCCCGCAAAGGTATAGCCGAATGCGTGCAGACCTTTGCTCTCCAGGTTCTGCAGCATCTGCTGAGCAGCGTCTGTCTCGGTGGCCTTGGCCGCCTCTTCTACGCTGGAAAAGAGGAAGGGAGTGAACCAGCCGACGAAAGCTGGTTCACGCTGGCTGGTAGCTGCGGCGGTCATAAGCCCTATGTCTAGCAGTCCGGTCTCCATTTGGGTGAACATGGCCGATTCATCCCCTAGCTGGCCGGATGGGAAAATGGTAATGGTTAAATCACCATTACTTCGCTCTGCCACTGTGTCGGCTAGGCGTTGGGCGGTTTGATTCAAAATATGCTGAGGCGGAGTAATTAATCCCAGGCGTAACTCTTTGGCCTCGACTTGTGTACTGGCAATTAACGCTAGGCCTAGCGGAATCGCGCAAAGATAGCGAGTGGCAGTATTTAGTATGTTTGTCATTGTATTTACCTTATTTTTAGAGGTTTTTTTCTTTTTCACTGAAAATTAGTTGTGCTCTTATAAAATCATAAGTCAAAAACGGAATCCTAAAATTTTATGAGCATGGTAGTTTGCAAGAGTTGTAAACAGTTATTACTTTTTATTAGGAAATTATTATATTAAGAGCGCGTCAAATATCCTTATCATATAGCCAAGCCAGCCCTTCATAAGACTGCTCTGGCGTCCGAGAAGCGAGCATGGCATTGCGCAGTTCAGCCGTAACCCCTGTCGCGTGATAGAACTCACCGTGAACACGGGCCATAATCTGACAGCGTCCGGTGCGCAGGTAGCGCCGCTGCTGGTACGCCTGAAAGGCACTGGCGATATCGTCACTGCAGCGGGCAACCTCATCAGCTAGCACAACAGCATCCTCTATAGCCATGCAGGCACCTTGGGCAAGGTATTGCAACATCGGGTGAGCAGCGTCTCCGACCAGGGTGGCACGGCCACGGCTCCACTCTTTCACAGGCTCTCTATCGCATAGCACCCACATACGCCAGCTATCAATTTTGGCTAACAGTTCTTGAACCGTATCGCAGGTTCCAGCGAAACGCTGCTTGAGCTCCTCAGGATCTCCTTCTGTATTCCAGCCTTCTACATAGCGGTCGCTATGGAACACGGCAACCAGATTGAAGAGCTTTCCTCCACGTAACGGATACTGCACGAGGTGGTTTTTGGGGCCGCCCCACAGAATCATGGCATTACGGCGATAGGCTTCTGGCACTTCCTCGATAGGAATTACCGCACGATAGGCAATGTGACCGGAAACCCTCGGAGCTCCATCGCCGACAATGCTCTCGCGAACCTTAGACCATAGGCCATCGGCCCCTATCAAAGCACTTCCTGAGATTACTTCCCCCTGAGCTGTGGTGACATTCATCTTGCCATTGGCCTCTGAGAAGGAGGCGACCCTAGTAGAGGTTCGAAACTCTATCTGGCTCGATGCACGACACGCGTTGAGCAGTACGTTGTGTAAGTCGGCACGATGGATCAGTGCATAGGGGTACTGGAAGCGTTCGATGAATGAGTCACCCGCCGGGATCTCAACGACCGGCGTGGCATTGACGCTGTCCATCATGATCAGTTCATCTGGCAGCACCGCCAGTTCACGTGCCTGCGCCAATACCCCTAGGCGATCAAGGGCGCGGAAGCCATTCGGTCCTACTTGGATACCAGCACCCACTTCACGAAACTCATCGGCCTGCTCAATAACCAATGTTGGGATGCCGAGACGAGACAAGGCCAGTGCTGATGCAAGGCCACCAATCCCGCCGCCGATAATAAGAATAGGCTGCTGAGTACTCATGATGCCTCCACGTTCACAATGATCTTACCAATACGCTCAATCTCACAATTGATGGTGTCACCAGGCTGGATAGGCCCCACCCCCTCTGGTGTCCCGGTATACAGCAGATCGCCGGGCTCGAGGGTGTAGAATTTGGAGGCAAACTCTATAAGTTCGGCTACATCCATGATCAGATCTTTGGTATTGGCGCTTTGTCGCACTTTTCCATTCACATCTAGGGTCATCGCTAATGCATGAGGGTTTTCTATCTCATCGGCGGTAACCAGCCAGGGGCCCAGCACTGTGTAGGAATCTAGCGACTTACGCAGGCTGCGCTCCTCCGGCCCACGAATCGTGATATCCAGCCCGATGCTGTATCCCGCCACGTAGGACAGCGCATCCTTTGCTAAAACGTTTTTGGCACGTTTGCCAATGATGGCAACCAATTCGATTTCGTGGTCGGTTCGGCGGTCCGGAAGACCGACGTACACAGAATCATCAGGACCGACCAGTGAACTTGTAGCTTTGAGGAACAGCCCTGTCTCCTGTATCTTTCGCACATGTGCTCGGGAGAAAGTCGCGGTATCCTCAATGGCCTCATCCAAGTGGGCTTGGTAGTTGACTGGAGCCGCGACAACCTTGCCGGGGTTGGCAACCGGGGAGCGCAATGTCACCTTGCTGAGAGGATAACGCCGAGCGAATTGTATGGCATCCGCTATGACAGGCATTAATTCTGGTAAGCAAGCAATCAGTTGATCTCCACGGGGATAGGGATATTCCGAGGCACCGATACGAGTTAGGACGCTTGAGACGTCCAATACCTCGTTACCGTCTACGACACCCAGGCGATTGTTATTGAACAAGCAGATTTTCATGCAATGGTTATCCTTTGTATCAGGGAGTTGTCAGGCTTTTTTACTCTCGCCCTTCCAAAAGCCCAAATGTTCCTGAAGGGGGCGATCTGAAAAACTGAACAAAACACATTCATCGGAGGCTTTGAAGCGACGCCAGGCCCAGCCAGGAACCACAAACACATCGTGCTGATTTGCCGTCCACTCCTGATCTCCGACGTGAACGCGGACACTACCCTCCACTACGCAATAGACCGCACCATCTGTTTCCCTATGCTCCACGCCCTGAAACCCAGGTGGCAGAAGCTGTATGTAAGCGCCCATGGTAAGGATCGGTGATTCACCATTGGTGGGATTGGTAAAGGTCAGCTTGAGCCCAATGGCAGGATCACAATCACCACTCTCAGCGAGCTGAGTCAACGCCGCCCGAGTGCGCTTATAGGGGTAGTGGAACAAGGGGCTCGTCGTGCCACTGCCCTGATACCCAACTGGGGTTAACCCGGATGCATAACGCGCTTCAGAGTCGCCCGCCGGTCGACGAACTTCCTGGCGATTGTTCGGATCGTCAGCAGAGAAGCCCGCGTTAAGCATCTGTACGACAGGTACATCAAGGCCATCCAGCCACATCACCGGGTCGCTGCCCTCGGCGCCATGGTCGTGGAACACCCCGGATGGTGTGATCACGAAATCACCAGGGCGCATCATTACTTTTTCACCGTCCACATTAGTGAAGCCACCTTCGCCGCTGAGAATCAGGCGCAAGGCCGAAGCCGTATGCCGATGACTTGGCGCGACCTCGCCAGGCAGAATCATCTGAATGCCTGCGTATAGTGAGGTGGTTACCAAGGATTTACCGCGTAGCTTTGGGTTTTCCAGCACCAGGACGCGACGCTCGGCATCCTCAGCTGAAATGGCTTCACAAGCCATCTCCATGTTCTTGCGAATCGTTTTATCACGCCAGATAACGGGCTCCAGTACCTGTTTAGGCTCACGTGGTGTCAAACCTCGCAGCACCTCCCATAGTGGCGCCATGTTGTCTTTGGAGATTAATTCTTTAAATGCTGTATCGGTCATAGCTCCTCCTTAAGATTCAGCTGATGTGTGTTTGTAAGGATCAGCAATTATTGTCTCTGCCGTAAATAAAACAATTTTTTTCGTATTGTGATAATTTTGCTTTTTATGCGGTTGGGGTCAAGGCAAAAATATGTATTTGCGACAAAAGTATTATCTTCTGGAGGCTTTGATACAGGCTATGGTGCTGGGCGCTCAAAAATTTTTTTAAGTAATCACAGCGTATTGAGGCAACTGATGGTCATGTGTGACAGTCAGTTATTGCTGTAAGCCCCTAGTGAGCTTTGCAAAAGATGCGCGCAGTGGTTTAAGGGCGCTATTAACAGACTGGAAATGTTGAGGTGGCTTTGAAAGAGAATTCTCAGGAACGGCTGCTGCGATTACTTTCTCTGTTCGCTGATGAAGAAAAAGGGGAGTGGTCGGTCGATGAGGCGTCTGTACACTTGGGGATTTCGGCCAGCCAGACCTACCGTTACTTTAGAACGCTTGCCTCGGCCGGTTATATTTCAGCCTATACGACAGGGAGGTATGTACTTGGCCCGGCGATAATTGAGCTGGACCGTAAACTAAGGATTGGCGATCCAATGATTCATGCGGCGAGAAGTATTATGCGAGAAATGCTTAGCACGGCACCTTCTGCCAGTATCGCCATCCTTTGCCGCTACTTCCGCGGCCAAGTAATGTGTGTGCATGAGGAATTCGAGACTTATCAGCACCATGAGATTAGCTATGAGCGTGGCCAGCCGCGACCTTTATATCAAGGCGCTGCATCAAAAGTGATTCTGGCCAACTTACCCTTACGCCAAGCTAGAGCCTACTTCAACCACGCTCCTGATAAATTCAACCAGTTTGGCCTTGGCGCCAACTGGACAGAGGTCAAGCGAAGCCTTCGAGAGCTTAGAAGCCAGCCTGCTATTATCACGGCAGGTGAGCTTGGAACAAGTGCCTCTGGGATTTCAGCCCCTATTTATGACGACAAGCGAGTTCTTGGAAGTGTTAGCCTCGTCTTACCGATAACCGTCGCAACAGAGGAAGTAACCTCTTTTTTGATGCCCGTTGTAGCAGCAGCAGGTCAAGAAATGACCCGTAAAATGCAGCACTTGGCTCAATTGCAGCAGTGATGAAGACGCCATCTATTTTGCCCCGTGCCTGCTTTCGCAGCACAGGGCTTTTTGTCAATCGCAAATGCTTAATTCATTGAGCGCTAGAAGGGATACTGGATACCTTGCTCCATCACACTGATCCATTGGGTGGTGGTGAACTCATCTAGGTTTGCGGGGCCACCGAAGCGACCGCTGGTACCTGAGCGGCCCATGCCACCGAAGGGTACCTGAAACTCATTGTTTACCGTCTGATCATTAATATGCACCATGCCTACTTTGATGCGATCAGCAATGCGCAGGGCTCGCTCTGTAGATGTGGAGTGAATAGCGGCGGCTAGCCCATAGGAGGAAACATTGACTAATGCGATAGCATCCTCATCGGTATCAAAAAGTGTAATGGGGGCTACAGGGCCGAAAATCTCCTCGCCAAAGGCAGGCATTTCTGGCGTCACGCCGCTAAGAACCGTGGCTTCAAAGAAGTTGCCATCGCGTTTACCGCCAGCGACTACCTTGGCACCCATTGCTACTGAGCGGTTCACGCTCTCCTCGAAGTGCTTAGCTTGTGTCTCATCAATCAATGGGCCGAGGTGTACCTGTTGTGTCCAAGGGTTACCTGTGACTAAGCGGGCGGCCCGGTCGGAGAGATTCTTCATGTATTTTCCGTCACTGAACGATGTATTAAGTGGCGATCTACTATACGGAAAAATTTGATTTTCCAGCACAATCATGTAAAACGATCTCCTTCTTCATGACTGAAAAACCTAAACTGGCCTATCTAGACTAAGGGTCGACAACCCCGTGGAGCCGAGGTCGCCGACAATCTGTTTCCACAGATGGAAGAGGGTCTATGGAACAAGGCCTTATGTCATTTCACGCTTCTTTAGCCATTTTGCGGAATTTGGATAGTTGGCCTCCCCACAGGTTGACGCTGCGCGGTGTCGGCTCCCAAAGACGAGGAACATACGTCACCAAATCGTCGTGGAATTTCTCCATTTCCGCCGACAGTTCGATATGAGTTCCTGCTGGGTCATCGAAGAACACGAACAGGTTGTTGCCAGGACCGTGGCGGCCAGGCCCCCAGGTAACCTCTACGTTAAGATCGGTTAGTCGGTCGCACCACTGCTTGAAATCCTCCCACTCGCTGAGATCGAATGAGTAATGGTCCAACTGACCCCGCATTCCAATGTCAACAACCGCTAAGGTGTGGTGGTCACGATCACTTCTCAGCCACGCAAAATTGCCATTACTAAGCTGGTCGGAAAGAGAAAAACCAACAATATTGGCGTAGAACTCCACCATCCGTTTGACGTCGTCACTACCAACCGTCGTATGTTGAAAGCGAATCGGCCGACGCCCTATGTCCGCTTGGTGTTCCCCTAGGTGATCCATTGCCGTATGAAAGTGCACTCGGTTGCCGTCGGGATCTTCAAACTCAATGCCCTGCGGATCGCCAACAGCTGCATCCATATAGGCAGCATCCAGTGCCCTTACGACCACATTGGCATCTTCTAGCCGGCTTTGCAGTGCGTTGATCGATTCGCTATCCTGTGTTTCAAATCCGAAGTGGGTTAGCGCGTACTTTCCCGATGTTAGTTCGATGACGTGGTGCCCACTTCCCCAGCCTAGACGTACCACGCCCTCCAAGGAATTTTCATGCACTGCCATACCTAATACTCGCTGGTAGAAAACTGTGGTTGCCTCAATATCAGGTACACGGAAACCGATATGAGAGACGCGCGTCCCACTCAGCTTTTGCTGTGAAGGGTTCGTATCAATGAGCAGTCGGTTGTTATTCATTATTTACTCCAGGATTAGTGAGTTGCCGAAATGTAGCCTTGTTAATTCAAGGGTGCTCTGGTTTAACCAAGATGGCTGATTGTTAAGCCGTCTCTGACATGTCTGGTGCATTATGCTAATTAGCTAAGCCCTAATTGCTGCGGAAGCCACAGCGACAAGGCGGGCACCAGGTTGATGATTGCCATGCACACGAACATGGCAATCAAAAATGGGATCATGGCTCTGAACAGCCCGAACATGGATACTTGAGTGGTCGAGGTAACGACAAACAGGCCCGGCCCCACCGGTGGTGTCACGAGGCCAATAAGAGTCGCCAAACTTATCACCACGCCGAAATGGATTGGATCAATGCCCAATGCCAGCACGGTTGGCAGGACGATGGGCACTAACACAATCAGAATGCTCATGCTCTCCAGGAACATCCCTAGCACCACGACCAGCAGGTTGATAAGCAGCAGGAACACCCAGGGCGATTGGGTCCATGCATTAATCATCGCAACGATGCGGTCCGGTACGCCCACAAAGGAGAGCGCCCAGCCGAACATAGTCGCCGCCGCAATAAGGCCTGTGATCAACGCGGTGTTAAGGGCGACCTGTTTGAATATTTCCGGTAGGTCGCTCCAAAGGATGGAGCGATAAATCCACTTACCGATGATTAGTGCCAGCAGAGCGCCCACGGCACCCGCCTCAGTGGGTGTCATCACCCCTGCCGAGATGCCGAAAATGATAAACACCGGAATCATTAGCGGAGAAAGTTGCTTAAGCAGCCCTATCAGGCTCACCTTGCGCCGTGCAGTCCGCTCCAGCTTGGGGAAGTCATGGATAAAGCCGAGCATCATCACCACGACGACAAAACCCAGAAAGATCAGCAGTCCGGGTAGCAGCCCCGCCAGAAACAGCGCGGAAATCGGCTGCAGCGCGATGACGCCGTAGATAATCATGATCATTGAGGGAGGAATGATCGGCCCCAACAAACCACCAGAAACGGTCACCGCCGCTGCGAAGTCGCGTTTATAACCTTGCTTCTCCATGGCGGGGATCATGACCTTACTCATCACCGCGATTTGGGCAATGGCAGAGCCCAGGATAGAGGCCGCCACGGCGTTAGTCAGCAGGTTGACGTAAGCTAGACCGCCTCGCGTGCGCCCAAGCAGCAGGTTGGCCAGCTCGACAAGGCGATCGGTCAGCCCACCTCGGTTCATCAACTCGCCCACCAGCATAAACAGTGGAATGGCGAGCAGGCCATTCTTCTCTAGGGCACCGTAAAACTGCAGGGGCAGGCTGCTGGAGAGCAACAGCAGGTCGCTTTGATGCAGGAACACCAGGGTGCCCAGCATCAGCGTCAGCAGAATAGGCAATCCGAGAAACAGCGTAATAAAGAAAACGGATAAGGTGATCATGTGCACACCCTCTCGGAGGCTTCGTGGCTAACCAGCCGATGGATGGAGAGTAGAAGGCTGACGAACTGGTGGTAACTCATGACCATCAGCGCCACGAGCATCACGCTGAAGTAGTACCAACGCGGCAGTTGCGTCGTTGGCGACAACTCGATTTGCGTATGCGGTGAGGCAACCCATTGCCACGTCAGTGCGGTGAAGATCGCCAAAACACATAGGCCGAGCAGGCAAAAAAAGACCTCAAGGCAATGGGCCGCTCGTTCGGGCAGAAGACTGGGAATGATGTCGATCCGCACCAGCGAGCGGGTATAAAGTAGATGGCTGACACCAATGAAGCTGATGGCCACTAGAATCTGCAACGCCACCTCCTCGGCCCAAAAAAGTGGGGTGCCGAATATATAACGCAACACCACTTGGGCGACCAGCAGTCCGGCCAGCAGTCCCGTCAGGATAATAAGCACCCATGTTTCCAGTCGGGCCAGCGCGCTATCGCACCACTTCAATATGTTAAGCATAATGCCCCCTATGCGGCATGGGCGTGACCTGGGCCACGCCATTACTGCATCCACACTTCATTGATTGGTCACGACCTGGTGATAGAACTCGGCGATTAACGGGTCGCTATCGATATATGTCTGACGCACTGCAGCAGCCGTCTCTGCGTAGCCAGCGGTATTGATCTCGACCACTTCTACGCCAGCGTCCTTGAGCGTGGCGAGATTTTCCTCCTCGACACGTGCTTGCTCCTCAATGCCCCACTGCTCGGCTTCTTGGAAGACCTCGCGGATCATCTGCTGATCGGCTTCGCTCTGACTATCCCACCAAGCTTTGGAGACCAGCACTACGCCGGGGAAGGCCATATGGTTGGTGAGTGCCAAGTGTGGAGCCTGCTGGTAAAGTTTCAGGGCAGTGACGAAGTCAAGGTCAACGTCGACGGCATTCAACAGATTGGTGGTCAGTGCCGGTGCGACTTCGGAGGTCGGTAGCGCGGTGGGCGCCGCTCCGTTGGCCAGCCACCAGTCATTGAAGACAGGATTGGGGAAGACACGGATCTTCTGATTGGTTAAGTCATCTATGGACTCGACCGAATCGGTCGACAGCACGTGCCGCATCCCGGCGATGATGTAACCGAGACCGATCATGCCCTGGGGCTCCAGCTTTTCGAGCATACTAAGGGCAGCTGGCAACTGTGTTGCCGCTCCGGCCTCGTCGTAGTTCTCGAATTCGCCAGGTAGAAACCAGCCATTAAAGGAGGACTCGCGGCTGGAGAGCGATGCGGCGGGAACCACGCCGAACTGCACCGCGCCATGCTGGAGGAGCTGGATCAGCTCGTTATCGTTACCCAGCCTGCCATAGGGGGATACCTCTATAGCGTAACGCCCGTCGGAGCGTTCACCGAGATTTCCCGCGAGGCGTTCAGAGACCTTGCTGAAGATATGACTGGGCGGTACTGGTGTGCTGAGCCGAAGCGTCTCGGCCTGCGCAGTGGCGGACACCATAAGGCTGCCAGCAGCGCAGGCAAGGCCAACTAACAGGGGATTGAAGCTCGATAATTTCATGTCGTACTCCGTATTGTTGTAGTAGTTATCTTCAAGAATCCACCTTCCAGACGATTACCCTTAACCGTGGGTACTCATCCTGCTATCGACGGGAAAATGTAGGTGTTGCTGGGTTTTACAGGGTAGCGGCGGTATTCAAAGGCTGATGAGAATTACCTAAAGCGCTGAACTCGGGAGGGCGCAGCATCCCACCCAGGTGAATGGCATCCGTGGGCATATTGTTTTTGTTAAGAACCGCCATGGTGTAGCGATCTGGCCTTACCAGATAAAAGACGTGCTCGCCACCATGCGCCCTGAATATCCAGTCGTTGGCTTGGCTATGAGCATCTCGCAATACCTCTATACCCTCGACGGGAACAGGGTTGTAGTTGCGCGGAGTAACGCACACTTTCTTTAGATCATCCGGTAGGTACTCGAGCCAAGGCTGGATAGCGTCGAACGCCCTCTTCGCATCAGGGTGGTAAGTGATAAGTGCGAAGTGGCCGTCGATGTAGCGATCCAACAGCGCCATCTCGCTATTGGGATTCTCAAGCATCGGCTGGGCAATCAATCGTCCAGTGCGTGTCTTGCGGGCAGAGGCAGCGTCGCTGATGAAGAAACCGCTGACGAAACGCGGCGTCGGCTTGTAACGCATCTGGGTAACGTAGTCACGAGCAGGGCGGTAGACGCTCAGCCAGCGCAGGCCAGTCTGCAACAATGTCGCGTGTAAACGGCTCTTCGGCATCATGAACTTGCCGAGCATGGCGGCCATTTCAATCAGTTGCCAGGCGTGCGGTTTGCGCTCTTCTTCGTAACTTTCTAGCAGCGTTTCAGGCAACTTGCGCTTGAGCACCCAAGCTAGCTTCCAGGCTAGGTTCACCGAGTCGCGCAGGCCGCTGTTCATGCCCTGACCAGCGAATGGAGGGGTTAAGTGGGCAGCGTCACCGAGCAGGAAGATGCGCTGCTGACGCCAGCTCTCAGCTTCGCGGGCATGAAAGGCATATACCTGTTTGCGGACGATCTCTGCGTCGCGATCCGGGCCATGCTCAGCCATCAGCTGGCGAACGTATCCTTCTTCTACTGCTTTTTGTTCATCTTCGTCGGGCAGCAGCATAAATTCGAAACGGCGGCTGCCACCGGCACCAGGCAGGTTGATGCCGGGACGCGCTGGATCACAGTAGACGCGAGTCTGGCGGAAATTGTCCTGCGTCCCTTTGAGGTCGATGATCAACCACTTCTGCTCGTAGGTAAGACCTTTCAGTTTGATATTCAATTCGCTGCGCACAAAGCTGCGTCCACCATCGGCTGCCGCCATGTATTCGGCAACAACCTCGTAGTGCCCCTCATCAGTCTCGACCCTTAAACGCACACAATCGACGTCCTGTACAAAGTCGACAACACGATGGCCGAAGCGCGCCTCAACATGGGCAAAGCGCTTGAGCCCGTTACACAGGATTGCCTCCAACTCTGGCTGGTGAAAAGCATTACGCCGCGCATAGCCATACTCACGCCCTCTCGGTTCAATGTTGGCGAAGGGCACGCGCTTGAGGTCCAGATAGACCGAGCCATAGTCCTGAGCGCAGCATGCAAGTACACTCTCCTCAAGCCCAATGGCCTGCATGGTTCGCATAGACTCGTCATCGATGGATACCGCCCTCGGCTCGGTCACCGTCGAGAGATTGCGTTCAAGCACCAGGGTGCGAACCCCATAGGTTCCCAGCAGATTGGCCAGGGTCAACCCGCTGGGGCCACCTCCGACAATAATGACAGAGAAGCGGTCGGCTAGTGAAAAAGCGGCGGTACTGGTATTGTCAGGTTGTTGTTTCATTACTGTTGTCCTTGCGACACCGTCATTAAGACGCATCCTTCCCCTCTGCCCAGGGCAGACGACAAAAATCGCGTTAAGAAGAAAACGGGGTGTTATTTGTGCAGGAAGACCTACCTCCGGTCATTCAGATACTCTGGCGCATAGATTCAGTCGTCACTCTTATTGCTACTGTTCTTGCTATATATCCTTGCTACATGCCCTCGATGCATCTTCTCAATACATCATCTGTAACTTACGAATTAATCAACTGCGTTAACTTCTCGGTTAGGCGATTCGCAAGGTCCATCACTATCTGGCGCTGCTCCTCCGCTTGGTCTTCACGGTAGGCCGTTTGTGGTCTTACGCAGCTTAGACTGGCGATGACCTTGCCGTTACCATCAAAGATGGGAGCGGCAAGCCCGAAGAGGTTTGGATCCACCTCACCGTGAGATTTGCTGTAGCCCTGCCGCCGGATCGTCTGGAGGACGTCCTTAAACTCCTCCCACGACGAGCCCAAGCTTCCTTTCACTACCTCATGCTGATGCTCTAAGAAAAGCCGCATATGCTGGCGAGCAGGCAGGTAGGCCAATATGATTTTCGATGTCGCCCCCATGAACAGCGGGCGTGGCGTACCCCGTGCATAGCTAACAGGCTCTTTCAGGTGACCATGGCTGTGGACGCAAATCACTTGATCATTGAATAGCCGACATACGATCCAGATCTGCTCACCGTCGAAGACATCGAGTTCAGGCTCGATCTCTCGCGTCGCCTTTACCAAGGGATCAGTCAGTCGCAGCTGTCTATCCCACTGGATGATTCTTGAGCCTAGGCCGTAGCGCCGGGGCTCAACCTGAAACAGCAACCCCGCTTCGGCCAGCTCCTTGGTATAGCGATAAGCAGTCGAACGCGTATAGCCCAGCGCATCGCACATTGCCTCTACCGACCAGATCGGTACCTCTTCCGAGAACAGATCCAGAATCACCAGCATTCTTTCCAGACTGCTATTGCTCTTGCTGCTTCTGCCTGCTCGGGAAGCCTGCTCCTCAAGATGCCGATCAAGGGCCACGGGATGCTGTTGACTCATAACTTGATTACGCCTCGTCTGCGATAGTGTTGCGCAGGGTACCGATGCCCGAGATAGCAATTTCGATGCTATCACCTGGTTTCATCCAAACCGGGGGTTCGCGGAAGGCGCCCACGCCGCCAGTGGTGCCGGAGACAATAACGTCGCCCGGAGCCAGCTCGGTAAATGTACTGCAGTATTCAATCAGTTTCGCCACGCCAAAGATCATATCGCTGGTATCGGTGTCCTGCATGACGTCGCCATTCAGGCGGGTGGTCAGGTGTAGCGCCTGCGGGTCGGGAATCTCATCGCTAGTCACAAGCCATGGGCCAAATCCCCCCGTGTTAGGGAAGTTCTTGCCGGGGATAAACTGGATAGTGTGCTTTTGGTAATCGCGTACGCTGCCATCGTTATAGCAAGAGTAGCCAGCAACGTATTCAAGGGCATTCTCAGCCTTGACGTGGCGCGCGGTCTTGCCGATCACCACAGCCAGTTCCCCCTCGAAATCCAGCTTGTGCGAGACAAACGGCCGAATGATCGGCGTTAGATGACCCGCCTGGGAGTCAGCGAAGCGGGTGAATATCATCGGGTGCATCGGCATATCACGCCCCGTCTCTTTCACATGCGTCGTATAGTTGATGCCCACACAGAGGATCTTGCCAGCATCCGGAATGACCGGCAGAAACTCAATTTCGTCTAGGCTTAATGAATTTAAGCTTGAGGTATCAAATCCCACCAAGTCGGAAAGAACACCTTTACGTATCATTTCTTTGAGTGAACCACCTAGACGATCGGCAAGGGGAGCGAGATCGAGGACTCGGCCGCCATCCACTAAACCGATGCTGATGGTGTTCTGATAACGGAATGTAACAAGTTTCATATTTTAACCTTTCTCTCGGGCTAGCGAGGCGGAAGAGGTGAGCAAGCGACGATAGCGACTAATGTTATTTACTCTATTGAAATGATTCTAGTGCCACAATAGAGTAATTTCAATATATCCCGCAATGTAGGATTTTATATAAACATTGCTTTGTAATCGTATATCGTTGAGGAATGGATTTTTTTTTGTGTTAAGCACCATAATAAGCGCTTATGGCTACGACCAATGTCTATTGGTGAATTTGCTCAGGGCAAGGTCAATTTTTTTGAAAGAGAGTATTGGGCTAACCCGTCATAGCGACCGTTCGATTTTAGCGTTCTATATAAGCATTCTGCTGGGGCTTTCCTGTCTGGATACACATGAGCTGAATACCTCGACCTTCCGCCCATGCCGATAACTTACCGCTGATATGTTCTGGCCCGTAGTACTTGCTGAATAAGCAGGTTGGAGCCAGCCATCTGTACCAAAATCTTTGATGCCAATCAGTGGATTTAGGAGATGTACACATGGCTGACAACGTAAAGAATAGCTCTGTGAAGGTGATGATCGCCATCGACATTGCTAAAACGTCCCATGATGCGGTCATTTTATGGCCGTCAGGTCGTACCAAAACGTTTAAGTTTCCTAACACGTTAATGGGTTATCAGAACCTCATTAATGCAGCAGAAGCATCTGCTGAAGATATTTTGGTGGCCTTTGAGCCAACGGCTGACTTTCATCGTAATATTGCCTATTGTTTAAGGTCTCAAGGGGCCTTTTGCCATATGGTGTCGTCTTTAGCCTGCGCCAGAGCGCGTGAAATGTTGTTTAAAAGCTGGGATAAAACGACAAAAAAGACGCGCGGGTTATCATTTACTTGATGCAGCAGGGCATGATGCAACCATTTTACGATCCGTTAGTGAATGAAATGGTGAGCACCCTTTAGATATGGTTGCGACGCATGAGCCTGAGTAGTGAGCAAGTGTTCCCATGTTGAGCACGAAGTGAGATTTTGTGTGCATATTGAGCAGGTTCCTTAGGTAGTCCGTTATCCGTCCGAATGGCGCTAGGTAGACCACGTTGTAAAGCCAGATGATCAAGAATACGTGTTAAAAAAAGTCCGCCAATGGGACGCTCAGGCACGATTGCCACGGCTTCATGGGTACCGTCGTCGACAACGGTGAGGTTCTTGATCACGCGCCCGTATGCCGTCCGGTAAAACACAAAATCCATTGACCAGATTTGATTGGCGGCCCCAGGGCGGCCAAGGGGCATCCGTTCAGACGTGGGAACCTTCTTGCGCTTGCGGCGTTTTACCTGCAACCGAGCAGCCGCGTAGAGACGCTCGACGCGCTTATGATTGACCTGTTCACCGGCTTGACGCAGCTTCAGATAGATCATGCCAGCGCCATAGCGAGGATGCCGATGCGCCAAGGCAACAATGCGTTCACACAATGCCTCATTGCGGTCAGGGGCCGATTGATAGCGTAATGCACTGGCACTCATACGGATGACACGGAGTGCGCGGCGCTCACTCAGGCCACGTGACACCATAAAGCGCACCACGCCTCGGCGTGCCGGGGCACTCACCACTTTTTTCTCAACGCCTCGCGAGTGACCTCCATTTCCAGTAGCGACTCCGCGAGCAGCTTTTTCAAGCGTCCATTTTCGGCTTCGAGTTCTTTGAGTCGCTTGGCATCGGGCACGCTCATGCCGCCAAACTTGCTGCGCCATAGGTAGTAACTGGCTTCTGAGAAACCGTGCCGACGGCATAGCTCCTTGATGGGCAGTCCTGCTTCTGCCTCGCCCAGAAAACCAATGATCTGTTCTTCGCTGAAACGCTTCTTCATGTCCAATCTCCTTACGCATAGGATCGGACTCTAAAGTGTAGCGCTACTCAATCAGGGGGTGACGTCGTATCAATCGCAAATGCTTAATTCATTGAGCGCTAGAAGGGATACTGGATACCTTGCTCCATCACACTGACCCATTGGGTGGTGGTGAACTCATCCAGGTTTGCGGGGCCACCGAAGCGACCGCTGGTACCTGAGCGGCCCATGCCACCGAAGGGTACCTGAAACTCATTGTTTACCGTCTGATCATTAATATGCACCATGCCTACTTTGATGCGATCAGCAATGCGCAGGGCTCGCTCTGTAGATGTGGAGTGAATAGCGGCGGCTAGCCCATAGGAGGAAACATTGACTAATGCGATAGCATCCTCATCGGTATCAAAAAGTGTAATGGGGGCTACAGGGCCGAAAATCTCCTCGCCAAAGGCAGGCATTTCTGGCGTCACGCCGCTAAGAACCGTGGCTTCAAAGAAGTTGCCATCGCGTTTACCGCCAGCGACAACGTTAGCACCCATGGCCACAGAGCGGTTCACGATCTCTTCAACGCGGCGCGCTTGGGTCTCGTTGATCAACGGGCCGAGGTGTACCTGCTGTTTCCAAGGATCACCCGTGACTAAGCGCGTGGCCCGCTCGGCGAGTTTGTTCATGTACTTGTCCGCCACTGAACGGTGCACTAAGTGCCGTCCTGCCTGCATGCAGATTTGACCCTGGTGGAGGAAAGCCCCCCAAGCCGCGGAAGAGGCGGCTGCCTCCAAGTCGGCATCTTCTAAAACCACCATTGCATTATTGCCACCAAGCTCAAGGGCACATTTCTTGAGCATACGCCCGCAGGTTTCGCCAATTTTCTCGCCAACGGCGGTAGAGCCCGTAAAGGAGATCATGCCGACATCCGAGTGTTGAACCAACGCCTCACCCACCTCGGGCCCACCTGGTAGTACGTGGAACACGCCCTCCGGCAAGCCAGCTGCTTCTAGAACCTCGGCCATCAAAGCACCTCCACAGATAGCGCTCATTGGGGCTGGCTTCAGGATCACACAGTTGCCCATGGCTAAGGCAGGAAAGACCGAGCGCATGGCTAAGAGGATGGGGAAGTTCCAAGGAGCTATAACCCCCACTGTGCCAATGGGTACCCGCTTCCAGTAATTGCGACGACCTGGCATGCTAGAAGGGAAGATCTGTCCGTTGGGTTGCATGGGGAGTGCTGCGGCCATCTGAGCTTGCTCATAAGTAGCCTGAAGCTCCCATTCAGCCTTGGCTGCTGTAGAGCCACACTCACGAATATTCCAGTAGCTGATGTCCTCGGCTCGTTCTTTGAGCAGGTCAGCGGCACGGCGTAGAATTTCTGCCTTCTGGTCGAAGGGCAGGGCGGCCCAGGATAGTTGGGCATCCTTGGCGATGTTGGCCGCACGCTCCACGTCTTCGGCCGTGGCGGTTTGCACTTCCGTGAGCGTGTCGCCGGTGGCGGGCTCAATGACCGGTGTTTTAGGGCCGTTCGAAAGTTGCCATTTACCTAGATAAAGGTGATCTTCCCAAAGGTGAGTCGGCATAGTCATCTTTTTTACTCCATTATTATACGATAGCGATGTGATTCATTAAGTTAGATAAAGAAGTGGATCAATAACTGCGATGCGTCCGGTTTTATGACAGCCTGCCCCGTGTTGAGTGGGGCGGGGGCCGTATCAAGAGAGTTTCTTTATTTCACTTTCTTTCCAGGAAATACCAATACCAGGTTGGTCGGAGGGAATTGCAAACCCCTCTTTAAAGGTCAAAGTGGGCTCCACAACCGAAGACGCTAGGTCCATCCGTTCTAGCCAATGCGCGTTCGGCGTCACGGAGAGCAGGTGAGCACTGATTTCCTGAAATAAATGACTGGAAACCGGCGTGCTAAATTGTTGGGCTAAGGCGACTGCACGGGTCCAGCCAGTAACGCCTCCGATTTTCATTACATCAGGCATGGCGAAATCAGACGCGCCAGAAGTTAAGGATTTAAGCATCTCTTCAGGGCCAAACCAGTTTTCGCCAATCTGGATGGGAGTGGCTATTTTGGTTCTGATATCGGCATGGGCGCTATAGTTGTAATGAAAGGTAGGTTCTTCTATCCAATAGATACCTTCGGCATCCAGCGCCAAACCACGGCGAATGGCCTCTGGTGTGGTGAGGCTTTGGTTGTAATCAACCATGATGGCAACGTCATCACCCACTGCTTGTTTAATGCGCCTAATAACCGCGATGTCTTGCTCAAGCGAGGCATAGCCAATTTTCGTTTTAATGGCTTTGAAGCCAACTTCAACGGACAGGGTCGCACGTTTTACAGCTAAGGCTTCACCGTCCATGCTGTGGCTATCATAGGCCTTGATGGGCTTGGGGCTGCCCCCTAGTAGCGTTGATAAAGGCACGCCATGAGCTTTTGATAGTGCGTCCCATACCGCCATGTCGATGCCAGAACAGGCCATTCTGATCAGGCCCGAATAGCCAATCAGGCGGAATTTTTTCTCCAGATTGCTTTCAATCGTATACGGTTCCAGTTGTTGATCTTCGAGAGAGGACGCTAGTTCTTTAAGAATGTCCACCAAGGCGGGCAGCGCCATCGGCGTGTAAGCGAACAGGTAGGCATGACCCACAATTCCCGCATTTGTGTGGAGATCAATCAGAACGAGCGGAGAGGTGGAAACGGTGCCGACGGCCGTATGAACGGGAAACTCCAAAGGGGCATTGACGGTTCTAACGTTCAGCCCTGTGATCCGGATATCGCAAGTGTCCATGGGTGCTAGGCTCCTGTTTTGTGGAGGGCGGGTGAAAGGCCTGCGTTGTCGCTTTTGATGAAGTCTTTCGTTAACTGGTGAATGGAAGCGCAGCCGACTTGGGCCATCGTCCGATCAATGTCCTCTTTAAGAAGTCGCAAGACGTCATCAACGCCGGCCTCGCCTGCGGCAGACAGCCCATAGAGCGCCGCTCGGCCCAGTAAAACAGCACTAGCGCCCATGGCCAGCGCTTTCACCACATCGGAGCCTCTCCTGAAACCACTATCGATCAAGACCGGGAATGGGCATGCCTCCGTCACTTCGACGAGACTTTCCAAAGGAGATACGCAGGTATCCAGCTGCCTTCCTCCGTGATTGGAAAGAATGACCCCGTCAATACCAAGCTGATAGCATTTTTGGGCATCCCTGACGTCTGTTAATCCTTTGACAATGAGCCGGTGTGGCCAAATATCACGCAGCCGTTTTAAAGCTTCCCAATCAAAGCTGGCATCCATCTGACGGCTCATTAACGCTGCTTGCACCTCAATATCCTGGGTTGCCGAGGTTTCAAAGTTCTTTAAACTCGGCATGCCATGTTTAAGGGCGTCGAATGACCATCGAGGGTGCCTTATGCCATCTAGTAATACACGCGGCGTATAATTAAAGGGTATTTTAAAACTATTTCTAATATCGCGCTCTCGGTAACCATTGACACTGACATCTGTTGTCAGTACCAGCGTGGTGTAACCTGCCTTGAGCGCGCGGGCCACCATGCTTTCGGCAAGTGTTCTGTGCACCACGTAAAGTTGAAACCATAGCTCTCCATCGCATCGACTGGCGACTTCCTCGATGGATGAATTTGAAGCCGTGGAGAGCACAAAGGGGATGCCTGCTTTCGCTGCGGATCTGGCAAGCGCTATATCACCTTTTGGCCACAGCACCCCATTTAGCCCTGTCGGTGCAATGATCAAAGGCATGGATAGGGGACTGCCAAACAGCTCGGTCGATAGGGAGCGTATACTCACATCCACCAAGCGTTGGGGTTTTAATCGAACGTTATCAAATACCGTACGATTATGCTTAAGCCCTTTCTCGTCTTCTGCTCCGCCGTCCAGGTAGTCAAATACCATGCGTGGCAAGCGTTTTTTCGCAAGCTGTCGATAATCTTCGACGTTGATTGGTGATGTATGAGCCATCATTATCTCCTAGTTGGCAGGAGGTATGGTGTGTACCTCGATAAGCACAGGAGATTTCATATTAAGGCTGGCGTTTAAATGATCTCTAAATTCCTGGGAAGATGTCGCTTTAAAGGCTTGCACGCCATACCCTTTCGCAAGACCACAGAAGTCAATGTTCGGGATGTCAATACCAGGGACACGGGATACTCCAAGAACATTGGAAAACCATCTGAGCGCGCCATAGGTTTCATTATTTAAAATGATAAAAATAACGGGAATGTTGTATTGGGCGGCTGTCCAAAGAGAGCTGATACTATAATTGGCCGAGCCATCTCCAATCATGGCAATGACTTGACGCTCCGGTTTCGCCATCTGTACGCCTACCGCCGCCGCCATCGCAAAACCTAATCCACCCGCTGCCGCAAAGTAATAGCTGCCGGGGCTGGACATCTGAAGCCGCTCCCAAAGCAGTGGTGTCGTCGAGGTCGACTCGTTTAGGTAAATGGCATCTTCTGGCGCAACGTCGTTGATGATATCGAAGACTGCCTCGGGTGGCAGAGGCCCCACGGTGTCGGAGAGCGGAGGCGGAACATGCCGTGGCTCGGGCATGGCCCTTTCGCTATCCGGGACACGCTCAACCAGCCGGTCCAACGCTATTTTGACATCCCCCACCAGGGCATTACCCATAGGGGCTCTTGCCGCTTCTTCTTTATCGCAAGTGATCTGAAACAGGCGGGCGCCATCAGGCAAATAATGACCGGGATCATATTGGTGGTACCTGAAAACAGGAGCGCCAATAACGAGGACCACGTCGTGGCCTTCTAACCGCTCAGCAATAGAAGCGATGCCTGCTGGCAGAAGCCCTTGGAAACATGCGTGGTCGGTAGGAAATGGGCACCTGGGCGCCGATGGAGCCGCCCAAACGGGCGCTTTTAACTTTTCGGCCAAAGCAACAGCTTGATGATTGGCGTTAGTAGCATCGACATCGGGGCCTAGAATCAGCGCTGGCGACTTGGCATTTGCAAGACATTCCACAAGTTGAGAGAAGGCTGCTTCGTTTGGCAATCCCATGTTCGCAACCGCACGATCGTAAAGCCAATGAGATTGGGGATCGGCTGGCTGGTCCCAATCGCTGTAAGGAATCGAGAGATAGACTGGGCCTGGCGCACCCAGTTTGGACATGTGGATCGCGCGACTGACAGCGTGCGGAACTTCCTTGGCGCTAGCGGGTTCGTAGCTCCATTTGACCAATGGCTTGGGTAACAGCGTTGCTTCTCGGTTCGTTAATAATGCCTCGACTCCTATCATTTCGCGGGTTTGTTGACCGGCGGTGATGACCAGGGGGGTGTGAGAGTTCCAGGCATTAGCCAGTGCTCCCATGGCATTACCGGTACCCGCCGCGGAGTGTAGATTGACAAATGCAGGGCTGCCCGTGGCTTGTGCATAGCCATCGGCGATGCCGACAACAACGCCTTCATGTAGGCCTAAAATGTAAGTGAAGTCTTCCGGGAAATCCTTTAGGAACGGCAGCTCGTTCGAACCAGGGTTGCCAAAAATGGTGGTCATCCCTTGGCGTCTCAGAAGCTCATATGTACAAGAATGAATGGTATCCATGGTTTGTTTTAATGCTCCACGCACTTTTAAGTTTAACGTTTCTCCAGAGGCTAGCCCTGGAGAAAGACAACGCGTCTGGTACTAGTTGAGTTCCTGCTCGGCTTGCTCGATATGCTCCTTAAATGTGTCAATGACCAGCTGTCCATCGACTCCCATCGGGGCCACTCGCTCTTTCCAGTCTTCCGCTAAGACACTGAGTTCTGTTTCAATTTCTTGAAGAAATTCCTCGTCGGGAACGGTGATCGTATAACCTTGTTCTATCAGTCTCTCTTTGGCGATCGCATCGTTACGATCCCATGCATTGCCCGCGAGTATGGCAAGAGCTTCTCCTGAGACTTCCATGATTGCCTCTTGGTCTCTAGGCTCTAACGCATCCCACTTACGTTGATTCATAATGATGTAATGCGTTTCCCGATAAAGGCCGCCGGGTATATCCAGGACATAGTTCAAGCTGTCGTCGATTCTAAAAGACGTTATCGAGTCATAGTTAAAGGAGGCACCGTCGACAACTCCTCGAGAAATCAATTCATATACTTCGCTGGCGGGCGCAAACATCGGTGACCCACCCAGGGTTTCGACGATGTCTTTTACGATATCGCTAGACACCCGGATTCTTAGGCCTTCAAAATCTTCGAGTGACGTGATTTCTCGTTCCGTGGTATGGATATTGCCTGGTCCAAACGTCCACAGACCCATTACTTTCACGTCACCAAATTCGTTGTACTGCTCTAGCAGCTCTTTATAGGTCCGCCAGTAAGCCACCGAAGCAGTGGTAGAGTCGTCAGCTAAAAAAGGTAGCCTCATCGCATAGGGAAGAACAAAACGATCCGATGTATACCCATCAACGCTGAATGCTAAATCGGCAACCCCATTTTTCACCAAATTGTAGTGTGACTCTGGAGAGCCTAGGCCGGATAGAATTTGAACGTTCACCCGACCTTCCGTGACCTCTTCAATCTGTTCAGCCCAGGGTTCGATCACTTCCGTGGAAAGCAGGTGAGTCGGGGGAAGCCAGTTACTGAATCTCAATGTGACATCTTCTGCATTGGCTGCTATCGGGAAAAAAACCGAAGATATCAATGTGGCGGCGGCGGTAAGTTGTACTTTCATTTTGCACCTCTTGGGTTTTATTGCTTTTGTGTGATGGTTTACTACATCAGGGAGGGGAGGTATAACACCAGCCCAGGTAAGGCTACCAATAATGCCAGCCTAAATAAGTCTGCAATGACAAAGGGGAAGACGCCTTTGAATATGGTTTTTATGGACACGTCTGGCAGTGTGGCTTTCATTATAAAGACGTTAAGGCCAACGGGAGGCGTGATCAGGCTTATTTCAATAACGACAATGACAATAATCCCGAACCAAATGGGATCAAATCCAAGGCTCACGATGAGAGGGTAAAAGATCGGCACGGTAAGCAGCATCATGGACATGCTTTCTAACATGCAGCCCAGAATAATATAGATGAGCAATATGCCTAATAATATGGCAATGGGCGCAAGGTTCATATTATCAGTCCAGGCGACCAGAGCCCTGGGAAGACCGGCCACGTTGATGAAGTTCGAAAACAGAGACGCTCCGATAAGGATGATAAATATCATCGCCGTCATTTTGACAGTTTCAACGAGCACGTCGAAAAGGGTTGTGAACGTTAGTGTCCCTTTCACAAGAGCAAAAAAGAACCCGCCCCCTGCACCAACAGCCGCGGCTTCTGTGGGGGTGAAAATACCTATATAGAGCCCGCCGATAATGACCAGGAAAAGAATCGCAATGCCCGACGTTTTCTTGAGTGCTGATAGCCTCATTGCCCATGTTGAGCGTTCACCGCGCGGGCCTGCTTGTGGGTCGCGTGCTGTAACGAACGCGATGGCAGCACCGTACATTAGCAGGGCAATTACACCTGGGATAATGCCTGCTACAAATAGTTTTCCAATGTCATTGTTGGTCATTATTCCATATAGAACCAAAAGTACACTGGGGGGTATCAGGATTCCCAGGGTTCCGCCTGCGGCAATGACACCCGTTGCCAAGCTATCCGAGTATTTATAGCTTCGCATTTGTGGCATCGCGACTTTTGACATGGTGGCCGCGGTGGCCAGACTAGACCCGCTGACCGCACTAAAGGAGCCACAGGCCGCGAGTGTGGCCAGCGCCAGCCCCCCTCGGTAATGCCCTAAAAAGGAGTACGCAGCATCATATAGTCCTTGGGATAAACCCGCTCTCGAGATGAAGTTCCCCATGAGAATAAACAGAGGAATGATGGTCAGGCTATATGAAACAGGAGTTTCATAGGTAATTTGTCCCAACATGGACAAAGTTGGCTCTAGCCCTACGATATAGCCGAATCCAGCGGTGCCAATGATGGCCATGCCAATGCCAATCGGTACGCCTAACAATAACAGGACAAATACCAGCGAAATGCCGATTAATGAGATTGTCATAGTGTTTTCTCCTTATCTTGATTGCTGTATTTGCCAGGAAAGGATTTAGCAATAAAGATAAGTCCGCACATAAACGCCATTGCACTCATGACCCATGCGATCATTGATAAGTTTATTTCCAAAAAAGAACTTCGAGCGCCATAAGAGGCAAAGTCCATGGCGACCTGGGCGATCGACCACGAAATAGTGAAGAGCATCAAAGAGCTAACAACGTTGACTAAAAAGCTAACGACGGGTGCCACGTATCGGTTTTTATTCCACGATATGAGATCCACGGTAATATGCTCGTTATTGGCAGTGACGAGCGGTAGTGATCCATATACAAGAATTCCAAGTCCTAAAGCCATTAGTTCAGACATGCCTGGAATAGGCTTATTGATAAGATATCGAAAAGATATGTCGACTAACCCGCCAATCATCATTATGAAAATAAGGCTAGCCATAATAAATGAAAGATAGTTATGAAAAGTTCTAAGAAGCCAATGTGTTTTTTTCACTCTTCATTTCTCCTATTTCTTTGGTTGTATTTATTTTTGCCTTTTTTGCAGTATAATTATATTTTTTGCGTCTTTTAGATTAACATCCCTGAAGTAAAGAGAATAGAAATGCTAATAGCTATTCTAAATAGCAGTATCGATGGATTTTTTCTAATTCAGAGGAGAGTGCTTTTTTCATGTTTTACCGTTATTTTTATATATGATTTTTATACTAGCAATTCTTTTAAAATAGATCAAATTGATATTTTTTAGATCTTGATATAGATGTTATCTATGGGGCGGCTTATGAAGGACCTGAATTTAATTAGAGTTTTTGTCACGATATATGAAACAGGAAGCGTAAGTAAGGCTGCTGAGAATCTCCATATATCTCAGCCATCGGTCAGCTACTCGCTGTCGAGGCTCAGGCAAGTTTTCAATGACCCATTGTTTAACAGGACACGAGAGGGGATGCAGCCTACCTCTTTATCCTCTCAGCTGTATCTTTCTTTAAGTCATTCTTTATCAGAAATCGAAAAGGCAATATCGCTTACGAAAAAATTTGATCCATTGACTTCAAAAAGATGTTTCAAACTTGCTTTGACGGATTTGGGTGAAGTTTTTTTTCTACCCTCAATACTTGAGTCTCTTAAATACAGGGCGCCTAGTGTTGAGCTTGAAATCATTCCAATTGATGCTTATAGCTTATCTGAATGGATTAGCAAAGAGAGAATTGATGCGGCGGTATGTAATCAAGGTTATTTACTTAAAAAGTTTACTTACAAAAATTTATTTCCGGAAAGATATGTGTGCATGTTAAGTGATTGCCATCCTCGCATTGGTGATATACTTTCAATGGGGCAATATTTAGAGGAGCGTCATGTTGTTGTTTCTGATGGAACTGGCCACCATTTAGTGGAAGATTACTTATTCGAGGCTGGTATAACAAGGAATGTTATGCTTAAAGTTCCCCACTTTAGTGTTCTTCCTGATGTGATTTCTTCGAGTGATTTGTTGGTAACTCTTCCATCTCGTGTAGCTCAATTGTATGCAAAGCGCATGCCGTTGAAGTGTGTCGAGCTTCCTTTTGGAATTCCTGGGTTTGAAGTAGGAATTCATTATAAAGAGCATCGAGGAGATAGTTCTGCTCAATCTTGGTTCTGTGATTTCCTAATAAAAACCCTCAATGAAATGTAGTGAAAAATTTGGAAGAAATATTCAAAATCATTTTAATAATTGTTAGCTACGAAGTGGTTGATGGCTAAATATAACTCTACCACGTAATGATATAGGATAATTTGCTAAGTTTTGTACCGAAGTCGGCTCGCAAGCAATGGTCTATGTATGTCACACACACCATCGTCTTAAAGCTGCTCATTAGCTTATCGTAACGCGTGGAGATGCGACGCAATCCTTTCAGCCAGCTAAACGACCATATGCTCGTAAATGAGCTGTAAGCGAGAAGGGATAGCTGCAAATGTGCCCTCATCTCGCTACTTGCGGTATTGATAACACGCCGTCGATTTAGGGCCATATCGCTCCGGTAAGACACACTATTTGCACCAGAGCATAATACCCAGAAGGTGCCGTTGAGCCTTTGTCGATCATCACGTTTAGGTCTGCCCATGGGCTGAGGTAGCTATATGATACCTTTGCTCTGTGTTTAGCACTCATTAGGTATAGGTACCTCATAACGCCTGACCTTCGCTTCCCCTCTATGCTGCTGCACAGGTAAATCAGTAATACGACTTTTCGTACAAAGCTTCTCGAGGCTGGCAGGCGACTATCTATTCCACCGGCTACTCCACGACAGCGTGAGTCATATTAATGCAACTCTCTTTTCACAGCCCTTAATCCTTTTGTCGCAAATTGAAATCAGCGCTTCCTGCCTCAGAGAGGAGTGGATGGGCATTATGACCAGGGAAAGCTTTTATAACGGTCGTCAGGCAAAAAAGAGCGGCAGCCTTAATTGTGACCGTTAGCAGTCTTATTATAAAAAAATCCATAAATTATATTTTAAATCATAGGGTTATTTTGTTTTTTAATAATGCTTAGAGCCTTGGCAGGAAAATCTGAACATCATTCGAGATACCTATGAAGTATGGAATGGAACTCAAACGATATTGGTCGGGTAGCCATGAACTAGCCGATATTAAGGCCGAGCACAACAATAACCGTCGTCTTTAGGCCCTAGATAGACTCATTCCAATATCACCTTGAACATACTGACGCTATCGCCGGGCACCAAGACAACGATAATAAACCAACGATAGGGTTTCACCATGACCGTGAAGATATTCGATACCCCCGAAGTCCAAGACTTCATCAAAACTGTTGCTGGCTTTGACCAAGCCGGTGGCAATGACCGCGCCAAGCAAATCGTCCACCGCCTGGTCGGTGACCTGTTCAAGCTGATCGACGATTTCGATGTCACCGAAGAGGAGTACTGGGCGGGCGTCAACCTGCTCAATGCCCTGGGCAGCCAGACCCAGTTCGGTCTGCTTTCGCCCGGGCTCGGATTTGACCACTTCCTCGATATGCGCCAGGACGCCATCGACGCCGAAGCCCAGCGCACCGGCGGCACCCCGCGCACTATCGAAGGCCCGCTGTACGTGGCCGGCGCCCCGGAAGCGGACGGCTTTGCCCGCCTGGACGACGAAGCGACCGACGGCGAGACCATGTGGCTGACCGGCCAGGTCCGCGACGTCGACGGCACCCCGATTGCCGGTGCCAAGGTCGAGATCTGGCACGCCAACTCCCAGGGTGGCTATTCGTTCTTTGATCCCTCGCAATCCGAGTACAACCTGCGCCGCACGATCTATACCGACAGCGATGGCCGCTACACCGCGCGCAGCATTATTCCCTCCGGCTACGGCGTGCCCGAAGGCGCCCCCACCGATGTGGTGCTCAAGTCCCTGGGCCGCCACGGTGAACGCCCGGCGCATATTCACTACTTCGTCTCCGCCCCGGGCCACCAGCACCTCACTACCCAGATCAACCTGGCGGGCGATCCCTACACCTATGACGACTTCGCCTTTGCCACCCGCGAAGAGCTGGTCGTGCCCGCCGAGCGGATTGAAGACCCCGCCGAGATCGCCAAGCGTGACCTGGACGGCCCGTTCTCCCACGTGGTGTTCGATGTGGCACTGGCCCCCGCCGAGGCGCCTGAGCTGCAGGTGCGTCACGCCCGACCACGCGCCAAAGAAGACGAGCAGGATCTCGCCAGCCAGCTCGCCGGAACCGCCAAGGTTTAACCCTTATACCTTGAGCAAGGCGGGCCTTCCCCTTGGCCCGCCTTAGCGAGACCTAACAGCGCGACATAATAAATACCAGGAGAGAGATCATGACCACACAGCTTGATCAGCTCGAAGCCCGCGTGCGCGGCGCCGTCCAGGACGACCCCGCCCAGGGCATCTTCCGCTGCCACCGCAGCATGTTCACCGACCCCGCCTTCTTCGAACTGGAGATGAAGCACATCTTCGAAGGCAACTGGGTATTTCTGGCCCACGAGAGCCAAATCGCCGAGCCGGGAGACTACTTCACCACCACCGTTGGCCGTCAGCCGATCGTCATCACCCGCGACAAGCAGGGCGAGTTGCACGGCCTGATTAACGCCTGCGCCCACCGTGGCGCCACCCTGTGTCGTCGTAAGCGTGGCAACAAAGGCACCTTCACCTGCCCGTTCCACGGCTGGACGTTCAAAAACGACGGCCAACTGCTCAAAGCCAAAAACGAGAAGAACGGCGCCTACCCGGATAACTTCAAGCAGGACGGCTCCCACAACCTCAAGCGCCTAGCGCGCTTCGAGAACTACAAAGGCTTCCTGTTTGGCAGCCTGAGTGACGATGTCGTCCCGCTTGAACAACACCTGGGCGAAACCACCAAGATCATCGACAACATCGTCGACCAGGCCCCCGAAGGCCTGGAAATTCTGCGCGGTACCTCGTCCTACACTTACACCGGCAACTGGAAGCTCCAGGCCGAAAACGGCGCCGACGGCTACCACGTCAGCTCCGTGCACTGGAACTACGCCTCCACCATGGAACGCCGCAACTACGACGCCGGCGGCACCAAAGCGGTGGACGCTGACGGCTGGTCGAAGAGCAAAGGCGGCTTCTACTCCTATGAAAACGGCCACATGATGCTGTGGACCCGGCTGCTTAACCCGGAAGTGCGTCCGGTCTATCAGCATAAGGACTGGATCCAGGAGCAGTTGGGCGATGCCCGGGCCGACTCCATCGTCAACCAGACGCGCAACCTCTGCCTCTACCCCAACGTTTATTTGATGGATCAGTTCTCCACGCAAATCCGCGTGATTCGCCCGGTCGCCGTGGATAAAACCGAAGTCACGATTTACTGCTTCGCGCCCAAAGGTGAAGCCGCCGAAGACCGGGAAGTCCGTATCCGTCAGTACGAAGACTTCTTCAACGTCTCCGGCATGGGCACCCCCGACGACCTGGAAGAGTTCCGCGCCTGCCAGGAAGGTTACAACGGCGCGCTGGCGGAATGGAACGACCTCTCCCGCGGGGCCCAACAGTGGATCGAAGGCGCCGACGAAACGGCCCAAGCGATCGACATGAAGCCCCTGCTCAGCGGCGCCTCACCGGAAGACGAAGGGCTCTACGTGCTGCACCACAAGCACTGGGTCGACGAAATGCTGCGCGCCATCGACAAAGAGCGCAGCCAGTTTATCGCCACCGCGTCCGCCTAAGCGCCCAGCGCCTGAAGAGAGGAGAGAAGTGACATGAGCATTAGCTATCACGACATCCAAGCCTTTTTATACCGCGAAGGCCGCCTGCTGGACGACCGCGAATGGGACGAGTGGCTCGCACTGTATCGCAAGGACGCCGAGTTCTGGATGCCCGCCTGGGACGACGACGACCAGCTCACCCGCGACCCGCACAGCGAGATCTCGTTGATCTACTACCCCAACCGCGACGGGCTGGAAGACCGGGTGTACCGGATCAAGACCGAGCGCAGCGGGGCCAGTACGCCGGAGCCGCGCACCACCCACCAGGTGACCAACCTGGAAATCCTGTCCCAAGACGGTGACACGGTGGAACTGCGCTTTAACTGGCACACGCTCAACCACCGTTACAAGAAGACCGACAGCTTCTTCGGCACGTGCTTCTACACCCTGGACGTGTCGGGAGAGAGCCCGTTAATCACAAGAAAAGTCGTGCAGTTGAATAACGACTATATCCACCAGGTCATCGACGTGTACCACGTGTGACCTGATGGGACAGGGATGTCGCTTACTGCTGTATTCGTAGCCAAAACAACTCCATAACAACTGAACCCTGGTGAAAATATAATGAAAACATTTAAAAAGACTTCCCTAGCCACGCTCCTTAGTGCCACTGCCATGCTGACAGCAGGAAGTGTCGTCGCCAATGAAGATCCGGTGAAACTTGGCTTGATGCTTCCCTATTCAGGTACCTACACCGCCCTTGGAGAGGCCATCACTAATGGTTTGAAATTGGCCATTGAGGAGGAGGGCGGTCAGTTGGGCGGCCGCGAGGTGGAATACATTGAGCTAGATTCGGAAGCTGATCCATCTAAAGCGCCTCAAAACATGAGTCGTCTGGTCAATGGCGACGATGTGGATTTCGTGATTGGGCCCGTACACTCGGGTGTTGCCATGGGCATGTTGCGAGTGGCCAAACAGACCGGTGCCATCACCATTATTCCTAATGCGGGATTGGGAGCCGCTACTAATGAGCTATGCATGCCAAACGTGTTCCGCACCTCGTTCAGCATGTGGCAAGACAGCTACCCCATGGGCAAAGTGGCTTACGATCAAGGGCATCGCAAGATTGTAACCATTACTTGGGATTACGCTGGTGGCAAGGAAGATTTGGCAGGCTTTGAGGAAGCATTTATCGCTGAAGGTGGTGAAATCGTCGAGCAAATTTTAGTGCCATTCCCCAGCACGGAATTTCAGAGTTACCTGACGCAAATTGCCAGTCTTGAGCCTGACGCGGTTTACACCTTCTTTGCGGGCGGTGGCGGCGTTAGCTTTGTTCGGGATTATGCCGCAGCCGGGCTCAAAGAAAGCATTCCGTTATTAGGTTCCGGCTTCCTTACTGAGGGTAATTTAACAGCCCTGGGCGATGCAGGTGAAGGCGTAATGACCACGCTGCACTATGCAGAGACCCTCGAAAATGACGCTAATCAGTCCTTCGTATCAGCCTACGAGAATGCCTACGGGGAAACTCCGGACACCTACGCTGTACAAGGTTACGACACGGGCATGATGCTGGTTCAGGCGCTTGAAGTGCTTGGCGGTGATACCTCGGATCGAGAGCGTTTGATCGATGTGTTAGCCAATGTGCAACTGGCGAGTCCCCGTGGGCCGCTCAGCTTCTCTGATTCCCACCACCCTATCCAGAATGTGTATCTGCGCGAGATTCGCGACGGCAAACATGAGGTCGTCAGTATCGCTTCCGAGAATCTTGAAGTCCCTGATGACGCTTGCCAGATATAACGGCATCTTGCATCACTCTGGGGCGGGGCAACCCCGCCCCTCATTCTGATTCTCGGAGGGATCTTATGGATCTCGCATTTTTCAGCGTACAGCTACTTAACGGTTTGCAGTACGGCCTGCTGCTCTTCTTAATTGCCAGCGGTTTGACGTTGATTTTCGGCATTATGGGAATCATCAACTTGGCCCACGGCGCCATGTATATGATAGGTGCCTATCTGGTTTACGACCTTACCCTGCGGCTGGGTAATTTTTGGCTGGCCATGCTGGCGGCCATCCCCATCGCTATTGTTCTGGGGCTCATCATCGAGCGCCTGTTTCTCGATACGCTTTACAAGCGTGACCATCTGTATCAGGTACTGCTGACCTTCGGGCTGATTTTAGTACTCAACGAAGCGCAGCGGATTATCTGGGGTGGCGATGTGCATCGTGTTGCGGTGCCCGCACCGTTTGATGCCAGTATTCAACTGACGGATAACCTGCAGTACTCGGTCTATCGCCTGTTTGTGATGGGCGTGTGCCTAGCATTGGCTGGGGTGATTTATTGGGTGATGCGCCATACACGGCTGGGCATCATCATTCGCGCCGGTGCCGCCAACCGCGACATGGTGGAAGGGCTGGGGATCAACGTCCGTACCCTCTTTACGCTGATTTTCAGCGTCGGTGTGGCGCTTACCGCCTTCGCGGGAATGATCGCCGCGCCACTCACCTCCATCGCGCCTGGCATGGGCGATAGCATTCTTATTACCTGCTTTGTTGTCGTGGTCATCGGTGGGATTGGTTCTATTAAAGGAGCCTTTTGGGGCGCCATTATCATTGGCATGGCCACCACTTTTGGGGCGGTGCTCATCCCCAGCCTCGCCAGCATGGTGATTTACCTGATCATGGCGGCGGTGTTGCTGGTGAAACCGCGCGGCCTGTTCGCGTGAGGAGATTAAGCAATGTTACATAGATATCCCAAGCGCGTTGCCTACATCATGCTGGTGTTGACGGCGTTGGTAGCCGCCCTTCCTCTCTGGGGAGAAGCCGTGTTCGGCAATCAGGCCAACTTCATGTTAGAGAAACTAACACTCATGCTAATCCTGGCGCTGTTTGCCATGAGCCTGGATCTGTTGGTCGGCATTGTGGGCTTAGTCAGTCTGGGGCATGCGCTCTTCTTCGGGTTGGGAGCGTATACCCTGGCGTTAGCCAGCCCTGACTTTAGTCCGGCATCAATGTGGTGGATGCTGCCTCTTGTCATGGGTGTCTCAGCTTGTGTTGGGCTAATCGTTGGCGTCTTAGTGATCCGCACTAAAGGCATCTTCTTTATTATGACAACACTGGCGTTTGGCCAGATGCTTTACTACTTCATTAGTACCTCCCCGCTGGCTGGGGGCACCGACGGCGTCTTTATCATGTTCCGCCCCAGTCTGACGATAGGTGAAACCTCGCTGGTAAACCTGGATAACCCTTACAGCTTCTTCTACTTCTGCTTGGGAATGCTGCTGATTGGTTTCTTATTTTTACGCTGGCTGACGCGTTCTTACTTCGGCCAAGTGCTCGATGGTATTCACGATAACGAGCACCGTATGCAGGCCTTAGGCTATGCCACTAGCGGCTACAAATTGGTTGCCTTTGTTATCGCTGGGGTGATGGCGGCGATTGCTGGCATGTTAGCGGCAATGCAGTACGGCTTCGCCAACCCGGCTCAGCTTGGCTGGCACGCCTCTGGCGAAGTGCTAATGATGCTCATTTTAGGCGGCATGGGCACTATCTTTGGCCCCATTTTAGGCGCCTTTGCTTACGAAATTCTGCTCTATATCTATGAGCATGCCACGACTCACTGGCCGATTTTGATGGGCCTGACCATTATCATTGCCGTGCTGGTGCTTCCACGGGGTATTGCGGGCTTGATTATCGCGCCACCCTGGCGCAGCAAGCGACAAACAGGCCCCGAAGCCGTGCCCGTACATGAGGAGGCAGCTCTCTCCGCTAAGCCCGTCACCCAGCGTAAGGGGAACTAAGCCATGAGCAACGAAATTGTCTTGGCCACCCAGGGGTTGACCCGACGTTTTGGTGGTTTAGTGGCGGTTAATGACGTTGATTTTGATGTTAAAGCCAACGAAATACATGCCATTTTGGGTCCTAATGGTGCCGGTAAAAGCACATTGATTAATCTGCTCTCCGGGGAAATCCCTCCTTCTGAAGGAAAGGTGCTTTACAACGATCACCCCATTCAAGGAAAAAGTGCGCGCCAGATTGCGCGGATGGGTATTGGTCGAAGTCACCAGAAGACCAACATATTTCCACGCCTGAATTGCCTCCAGAACTGCGAGCTGGCAGCGCGTATTCATATGGGCGGCGTGTTTGGCAGTTGGCGTTCGCGACACATCGCGCGGCAGGTGAGCGAGCGAGCTCAGGAAGTGCTGGATACCTGTCAATTGACTCACCGCGCTTATACGACCGCATCAGATATGAGCTATGGCGAACAGCGCCAACTGCAGATCGCAATAGTATTGGCGACGACACCCTCGGTGATGCTGCTCGATGAGCCGATGGCAGGAATGGGACGAGAGGAAACTGTTCAGGTCACTGAATTACTCGCGAGCCTAACAGATCGCTACACGCTGGTATTGATAGAGCACGACATGGATTCGGTGTTCCGACTGGCAGATCGTATCACCGTTATGGTCGATGGATGCGTTTTAGAGAGCGGGCCGACAGAACAGATACGTTCCAGCGAAAAGGTGCGCGATGTCTACCTGGGACGCCACGATGAGGGGGCCACGGCATGAGCGCTGAGCAAACCAATACACCATTGATTGATGCCCGAGGGCTGCATACTTACTACGGTGAGAGCCATATTTTGCATGGGGTGGATCTGACGCTAATGCCAGGCGAAACGCTGAGTCTTCTGGGGCGTAACGGGATGGGTAAGACCACGACGCTGAAGTCGATTCTTGGCTTTGTCCCACCACGCCATGGCGAGGTGTTTATCAAAGGTGTTTCTGCAACCAAGCGACGTCCTTGGCAACTGATTCGTCAAGGGATCGGTTACGTGCCGGAAGGTCGCGGGATTTTCCCCGGAATCAGCGTACGCGAACACCTCGTCATGGCGGCGCGCCCCAATGAGCGTGGGGAGTGTCCGTGGACCCTGGAGCGAGTCCTGGATACGTTTCCGCGCCTGGGGCAACGTATTAACCACGATGGCTCTTTTCTCTCGGGCGGCGAGCAGCAAATGCTCTCGATTGGTCGCGCGTTGACGACAAATCCCGATTTGATGATTCTTGACGAGGCGACTGAAGGGCTTGCGCCGCTGATTCGAGATGAAATCTGGAAGATCATACGAGAAATCAAGGCAACTGGCATATCGACCATTATTGTCGATAAAAATATCGACAACCTGCTGGATATAGCTGAAAAACACTTGCTGCTGGTGAAGGGAGAAGTGGTCTATAGCGGTGATTCCCAGGGGCTAAAAGACAATCCTTCAATCCTTGAAACCCATCTCGGGGTCGCCTGACATGGCTCCGGCAAGCGGTTGTTTACCGGAATTGATGTTGGCTATCGCGTTAAATTCATTGATACAGGGAAATGTGTTGCATGCAATTTCACAAGCAATTGCTAAAAGACCTGTCGATTCCGGCAATCGCTGCTGGTTTTGTGGCAGTGCTGGTCTCTTACTCTGGCCCCTTGGCGATCTTTTTTCAGGCAGCCCAGAGCGCCGAAATATCCAACGCCATGATGACGTCATGGGTCTGGGCAATCTCTATCGGCGCAGCTGTCTCAGGTATCCTTCTAAGCCTGTGGTTGAAAGTACCGGTGGTTACCGCCTGGTCGGCACCTGGCACTGCGTTATTAGTGACACTCTTCCCAGGCCTGTCACTCAATGAAGCGATAGGTGCTTACCTGACGGCAGCGGTTATTATTTTTTTGATTGGTGTTACCGGCTCATTTGACCGAATTATTCGAATGATCCCCCCTGGTATCGCTAGCGCGATGATGGCGGGGATTCTGTTCCAATTTGGTGTGGGAGTCTTCGTCTCCTTGGAAAGTGTGCCAGCATTAGCGATTGGTATGATTATCGCTTACCTCGTTTTTAAACGGCTTACGCCGCGCTACAGCCTGGTGTTGTTACTAGTAGCCGGTGTTACGTTGGCTGTTTTTTTAGAAGGGGCAAGTCTGGAAGGTGTTTCCGTTCAGTTTGCGGATCCACAGTTTATCCGCCCCGAGTGGACATGGAACGCTACCTTGAGCCTGGCTATTCCGCTGGTCTTGGTCAGTCTGACGGGTCAATTCTTACCCGGCATGGCCATTTTGCGCACCTCAGGCTACTCCACCCCGGCTAAGCCAATCGTTATTGTTGCCAGTTTAACGTCGTTCTTTACCGCTTTTTTCGGCGGTATTACTACGGTGATCGCAGCGATTACGGCAGCCATCTGCACGAGCAAGGAAGCGCACGAAGACCCTGATAAACGCTATGTTGCAGGAGTGGCGAATGGCGGTTTCTATCTTATTGGTGGCATCTTTGCTGGCACTATTGTGGCGCTATTTACCTCATTGCCGGGGGAGTTTGTGGCGATACTTGCAGGTCTTGCGCTGCTGGGGGCCATCACTAGCAATATCAGTGCGTTTGCGGCTGAAAAGAGCCATCTCGAAGCCTCTGTCATTACGTTCATTGCCACCGCCTCGGGCATTAGCTTTCTAGGCTTAGGCTCCGCCTTCTGGGGAGTGGTCGTTGGGGCGCTTGCCTATAACCTGCTGCATCGACGTTTTAACTCGCTTAACCATAAAACCTAATAACAGTGATACTACTTAAGCGGTAGTGGGAGTGGAACCATGGAAAAAATCGTTGTGGCGGTTGATGATAGTGAAAGTGCTTTGCATGCGCTGGCGTTTGGGCAAATATTTGCGGCCCAACTAGGCGTAGAGGTATGTGCTATCTCAGTGGTGTTGACGCAAGACGAGATCGCCCCTCAGCGCACTAAACTGCAGAGGCGCTTGGCGGCCCACCGCTTTGAAACAGTGGCCATTGATGTCGTTGCTCATGCCAGCGCCAAAGAGTATCTGGGTGAGCTTGCCAGTCGCGAGGATACCGGGCTATGTATGATGGCTCATGGTCGCCGCCCAGTACCGGAAATGCTGATAGGAAGCGTAACTGCCGGTGTTGTACGTCGAGCCCACCGCCCGGTTTACTTGTGCGGCCCACGCTATGACAGCCGTGCTCACCAGCGTGTTGACGTATTAGCCGTTTGCGTCGATGGCTCTAAGCTATCAGAACAAATCTTGCCCTATGCCTCAGCCTTGGTGAAGCGGTTGGGAGCTCGTTTGCAGCTACTGCAGGTGATGGATGCCAATGGCGATAGAAAGCCAACGGTACTGGGCCATACCGATATCATGGAGTCAGCTTATCTGAGCGCTTTGGCACGCCGTGTCGAGAGCGAGCAAGCGTTAGAGGTTGATTGGGAGGTGCTGCATGGTGACCCTGCGGCCTCTATCGTCAGCTACTTAGCGGGTAGCCATAATACGATGCTTGCCATGACAACCCATGGGCGTAGTGGTCTTTCGCAAGTAGTGGCTGGCAGCGTTAGCCATGAAGTGCTGCACGAAACGTCCTGCCCAGTGGCCGTACTGCGCCCATAAAGGAAGGACTTCAAGGGTAACGGCCTGAGCGACGGTTCTCCACGAGCACTTCTAAAATAGCGTTGGCTTCCTGCATCAGCGGTGAGGGTTTTTCTCCTCGCCGACGACTGCAGATAACGGGTGAGGTTATTGTCTTGTCAGCCAATGCGACGTAGGCAATGCCATCCCGTTGAACGCGCTTAACCTGTTCAGGAACCAACGTAATGCCGATACCTGAGGCGACAAGGCTTAGCGCCGTCTGAACTTCGTTTGCCTCCTGTACCACTTCCACTTTTAGCCCTTGGCGGCGGAAAATGCCGAGTACCATGTCTGCCAGGCTAGGGCGTGGCTTCGCGGGAAAGAGAATGAGTGGATAGCGAGCCAGCTCCTCGCAGGTAGGGGTAGTGCCCTCTAATGGATGACCGCTCGAAAGGGCGGCAATCAATGGTTCATCGAAAAGAATTTCCTGCTCGACGTCGGGATCATCAATGCGTAAGCGTCCGAAGCCCATGTCGATGCGACCCGCTTTGAGCGCCTGAATTTGTTGTACCGTCGTCAGCTCTGCCAGTGAGAGCTCAACATTATCCATACGGCGTAAGTCACGCACGAGCATTGGTAGCTGTCCGTAAAATACGGAGGGTACAAAGCCAATGCCAAATAGTGCACGTTTGCTACGCGCCATGTGTCGAGTGGCGTCGATGGTGACTTCCACTTTTTCTAAAATCTGCAGAGCGTGCTGCTGAAAAAAGACGCCAGGCGGCGTTAAACGCAATCCTCTTGAGCTTCGCTCAAACAGCTCAGCACCCACTTCTTGCTCTAATTGCTTGATTTGACGGGAAAGTGGTGGCTGTGACATATGTAACCGTTCAGCCGCGCAGGTAAAATTAAGCTCTTCAGCGACAACGCAAAAATACCTTAGGTGGCGTAGCTCCATGATACCTCCAAGGTATAGGTAACTTCATAAATAATATTGGTTTTTATATTCGATTGCTTTCAAGCTGACTGTATTTCCAAGCAGCCAGCCATTTTTAAACCAGCTCAACTAGGCATTATAACGCTACCAGTATTTACGCGTCTGAAAGCTACATTTCGTCTAAGACTTTAGTGCTACAGTTCAGAATAAATAGAGGTGGACCCGTTATGTATACTCGAATTTTAGTCCCCATTGACGGCTCAGAACATGCCAAACAAGCGTTGTCAGTGGCTTGCAAGCTGGTAGATAAAGAAGCCACAACACTCTATTTATTACATGTTCCTGAAACACGTGATTATACCACCACGCTGGTATGGGGCATTGGTGCTATTGATGCCAGCGCGACTCTCGCTGAAAGAGAGAAGGCGGGCGAGCAATTGCTGAAAGAGGCGATCACTTCAGCGCAGGAGGAGGGCGCTCAGTATATAGAAAAAACATTGACGCATGGTGATCCCGTTCAAGTCATTTTAGATACCGCAAATGCAAGAGATATCGATACTATTGTGATGGGAAGCCGAGGGTTAAGCGACTTTGCAGGCGTCGTTATTGGCAGTGTTTCGCACAAAGTGAGCCATTCCGCGAAGTGCCAAGTGATTACGGTGAGTAAGTAGTTTGGTTAATCGGCTGGCCATTTAGACAACATGCGACGTCACACTCTGCTTGAGTAGTGCTACACTTTAGAGTCCCTCAATAGCAGGGCTGAAAATAGGCTGGAATATAGTCCCATCAGTAAGGTGCTCTTCCATTTGACCAGCGTCTAGCATCTCTATCTGTGACGGGTAATGCCTTAATAGCTGCTTTGCTTCCCTGCGGATGGTTGCTGGAAAGTCAGTGTTACGGCTTAGCTCAATCAAGAACTCTCGGGTCTGGATAACCGAGCGCGTGCGTTCACTAGGCATGGTCATAAAATTTTTCTTTTGCTTTGATAGAACCGCCACACCAAAAGCTGACGGCCCAGGTCGAAAAGTAGAATACGGCATCAATGAGATGCTGCGGCAGGTAGTTGAGGTTGCCAAAAAAGGTTTTGTCCGAGTCGGCCAAATCCCTTGTTAGTTTGACGGCGAAAAGCCCGCTGTTGGTTATCGGCCATCGCGCTTTGCCCATCCGCGTCACGAATATAACGAGCCAACGTCATCGCTGCGGGTTGTCCGTAACGAGCACCTGGCGAAGCACATGTCCACAAATGGCGAAGTGTCATCGCAATGTCGGGTACATGTGCATCCAAGTATGTAAGCCCGTAGGCACAAGCCTCTAGCGTAAACACGTCATGGCTGCACAGCTTCCAGGCGGCATTTGGCTTGCCCTTGGAATCATAAGTATATGTCTTACCAATATCGTGCAATAACCCCGCGACAAAACATGTTTCCTGCATCAGGCGCGACATGGCGGGCTCGTTAAGACGAAGCATTGCCACAGAGTGATTGGCAACTTCCAGCGAATGCTGTAGCAAACCACCTGGATACGCATGGTGATAATTGACGCTGGCCGGAGCATTCAAAAAAGCTTCAAGACGATCCTTGCGTTCCAGTACCCGCGTCAAAAACGCTCGAAGGCAGTCTGATTGAAGCGACTGTACGGTCGCGACTAACTTATCGAATACCTCTGGCATCGGGGAGTACACCCGTGGCAACGATTGCAGGGTATCCATAGAGGTCACTTCATCCCGGGACGCCTTGCGGAATTCATCAAGAATGAATTGGCCTGACAAACACTTCACTCCGGAAGCGGTAACAAAGTCCAGATGGCCGATGCGCTCAGGTACCGTTGTTTTGCTCAAGTTGAGCATCGCGATTTGATCCCCCACGCAATCACTTAGCCGCAGCTTTAAGAAAGGCGTTTTCGCGTTATCGAACTCCACCACGCGCCCAGTAAGGCGATAAGTGCCCGTGAAGGTGCGAGACAAATGAGTAGGGGCGTTATCAAGCCGTTTCATGATGCTGCTCCTTCTGGGGCTTAGTGGGAGTGGTGTTGTCTAACAAACGCTCAAAGGCAGAGCCATCCATACGGGTGGCATTGGGGACGTAACGGGAATAGACCTTGAACAGCATTTCGGTTGAACTGTGACCCAGCATGCGCGCTACCCATTCTGGGTTTTCGCCAGATGCCAAAAAGAGTGTCGCGGCAGTATGGCGTGTTTGATAAGGACGGCGTTTGGTCAGCCCAAGAGACTTGAGCAAGGGATACCACACGCGCTTCGTCACGTTATTGTGATCAAGCGGCTGTCCCATCTGATTGCAGAACACGTACTTGCTCATGTGCCCAGTAGCGGTGTACTGCGTTTTGAGGGCGTCATACACCTGCCCGAACATAGGGATTTCTCGTTGCGACCCATCGGTCTTGGTGTATTCCGTTTCGCCGTTGATCAATGTTTCGCGTACTAAGATTTCACGCTTAGCAAAATCAATATTTTTCCACTTCAACCCATCGACTTCACCAGTACGCATGCCGGTAAAGAACCGTACTGTGTAATAGTGGCAATAATCTGCGCGGACGTTATCGATGATGCGTTGCACCTCATGTAGCGAAAACGGCTCGATGTGCGTCTTCTGGAGCTTTAACGGCTTAATATTTTTGTAGGGCGTCTCAAAATCGAAACGCTCGGCCGCCTCATCGAGCACCATACGCAAAATGGACATATGGCTGTTGATCGTTTTAGGCGACACAAATCCTGTGGCACCGCGGCCCCTGCGTTTAGCGAGCTTAGCGCGGAACGCCATGATGTCGGCCTTGGTGATTTCTCCGATGGGCTTTTTCCCAAAAGTTGGCTTCAGCGAGCTATCCAAGATCGAACTCACATTGCGGACGTGGGAAGCACGCCACTGGATTTTGCTTTCGTCGAACCACTGATCAGAAAAGTCGTTGAAGAGTGGTGTCTCCACAGCTGGTTGAGTGTTCTCGATCTGTGCAGGTTGAAGAGTTTGATTTTTAGCGGCGTTATTTAACCCCAGCTTCTGCAAATTTTTACTGCCTGGGAAAAACTCAGCATAGTCGAGATCATCTAGCAAAATCTTTGCTTCTACTTTTGCCAGTAATTGCTCCACCTTTTTTCTGTTAGTAGGCTTGTCTTTCAGTGCAGTTTGCTCACGTAACCGCAGGCCTTGGTAGAAAAAATCCAGATAGAGCTTACCCGTCTCTTTTCGTTGGCGAACCTTACCCATGGCTATAGCCTCCATGTGCCATCGGAATGGAAATAGTGCCATGAGCGGCTTTAAGCATTTCCTTTTCAACGGCTTCCCACAAGAACAAAATTTTCCGTCGGCCAAATGGCTTGATGTAGTGGGTGCCCTCGATAAGGACGCTGTCTTTTAACTGCTGTCGGATAGTTCGGGAGTCGTACTTGATGCGCTGGGCAAGCTCTTCGGTCGTGAGATAGGTATAAGATGATTCCATCGAAAACCTCCAAAAGGAGTGGTATTCTGCGTGACTAAAAGGCATTCCAAATATCAGAATGTCATCCTGAGTGACATTTTAGACAGCAAAATACCATTTGAAAGCTATTTTTGTCATTCAGGATAACAAAAAGCATTCACAGGAGGTTTTGATGGTTCGTTGTCATCTCGCGCGCTTGATGGGTGAGCACAAAATGAAGATCGTGGATGTTGCGCGTGAAACAGGGCTTAACCGCAATACTGTTACGCTTCTTTATAAAGAAACTGCTCAGCGAATCGAGCTTGATGCACTGGATAAGCTATGCAAGCTTTTCAGTTGTGAAGTGGGTGATTTGTTAGAAATTCAAGAAAATCATGAGAAAAATGAGAGGTGATTAATACTGCCAGTCGTTGACTGAAGGTCGTAAGAATCAATTACTGACGCAAGCAACGGAGCGAATGTGTCACATATACGTCACAGATGTGTCACAGGAAGTTTGCAGACGAACAGAAACAAAAAAGGCAGACCAGTAAGTAACTGATCTGCCTTTCAAAATATTGGTAGCGGGGACCGGATTTGAACCGATGACGGTTATGAGACTGATGATTTAAGGACATTTATTTTGTCCTTAAATGGTTTTAAATGGCTTTAAACCTTATGATAGAGCGGTTTTCGGCAAATGCCGCTTCTGGACGTAAGGGTTATTAATGACACGGGAAGGCGTAGGAGATTGTCACAGCCAGCAGCTGGAAGCAGTGACCGTAAGTCTCGGGAAGCGGTACCGCAAGCTAATAGCATGGGCGCACGAGGAGAATTTACTTGATGTTCTCCAGGTCATTTATCACGCCCTAGGACTAAGCCCCCGCAATGACGCGATTGCCAATCTTGTAAGGGAATGCTCTCACCCTGAATCTGTCGAGATTCTCTCGCTTTGGGCGGGCGACCCGATAGTCGATGAACTACAGCGGTTTGTTAACCATTTCAATGCATCGCCAGACATCTCTCGTGACTACTCACAGGTACCTCACGTCGGCACGGTTGAACAAAACAAACGTCAGTTTCAGGAAGGAGGTGTAAAAAATAAAACGTTTTTGATTACGTTGCTCACTAACCCGCTGGCTGATGGTAAGGCGAAGTCGACCGAAGGCTACCTGCTGTTTTGGCGTCGACTTTTGCGTTTATGGTTTTTGGTGCACGCAGCACAGCGTATCGCTCATCAAAAATGTATCGCGGATCGCAATATCAGTGATGCAGCACGTTTTATGACCTTAGGCCCCTACGATGAAAAATGGCATGTGGTAGACGCGCTATTAAGGCGGTGTCGCAGTTTTGTGGGGCAGCATGAGCCGACGCTTGAGCGTGTTAACGATGCGTTCATCTCTGCCGCCGATGAGGTGAGTCATGATTATCGTGATAACAAGAGCTATAGCCGCTTTTTCAACGCCATTACTGCTATTGCGCGTCAAGATGTTAATCCCATTAATCATGAGGCAATAGCATCTCTCTTGCGTATTGAACGGTTCTTGCCGACTGTCCTCCCACTGGTACACCAAGGTTATGACGAAAGCGAAGATACCGAGTACGAATTTTACGCGTATCAAAAAGAAGAAGATGCCGATCAAGACCCAGAGGATGAGGGGGTCTATGTTGCAAGGGTAGATCCCTCTGATAGCGATGCGGAACAACAATTAGCTAGCCGAAGCTATTTTGTCCAAACGGCAGAAGCATCGCATTTTTTGCCATGGAGCTGGGAAAAGCTACTGCCGCCAGAGCGAGAAAAGCTGCTTAGTTGGGTGGATCAATGCTTATTTTCAACCGATGAGGTAGAGCAGCTCGGCGCCGTGATGGTATGGCTGTCAGTTCGCTTCTCACGCTCGCTCTATTTTGCTGCACAGTTTCAGATAGATGATGCCCCGGGTGATGAGTGGACATTGACACGTGACTTTTCATCGATAACGCGGAAATCACCTCGACGTGGGAATGCCTGGCAACCCAATAGCGAATCACTCGATTATGTTCACTCAATAAGAGAAGTGCTCTCCGTTGAACCGCCGGAACAGGTCACTGCGATCCTCCAGCGAGCCGCTAACGCGCAGCAAGCTTCGCTCGCCACGTTAGGGGATATGTGGGAGAACACTCTGCCTTTGGAACGTTGGTTTTATCAGCAGACCCAATTACATTTTCCCCGAGTAACGAGCGCTAAATTGGCGCAGATCTGGGGACAAGCCGTCTTTGATAACACCCATGACCCCCATTTGGCGCGTCTTTTAACCGCTCACCCCAACGCAGGGTTGCCAGGCGCATGCAGCTATGCGACATGGGATATAACCGCGATCGAAAAAGGATTGTCTCTATCCCTCTCCGACTCAACGCCATTTCCCCCCTCCGTGAATCTGATTGGTAGCCGTCTCTCGCCCATCACGACGGTGTTGCGTCAAGAGATTACTAACGCCAGGGCAATGGTTGAAGGCAGCGCCGACGGTGACCTGATTCACTATCACAACGTCCTGGCTCAATACTGTGTCATGGGACTTTATGCAGCCTCGGGCGGCCGATATCTTAAAGATCCATTTGAGTCGCTGGGCCACTTCAACCTAGCAGCACGTTGTTTATACCTTAACGATAAAATCGACCAAGGGCGTCGAAGTAGCCGGATGGTGCCGTTACCAGACAGAGCGATCGAACTGTTGCAGTGTTACGTGACGCATTTGCAATGGCTGGCTCAAGTACTCAAAAACGTCAACGCTGCGCTGGCAGAAGCGATACATCAAACACTTGATAACAACGCTTTATCAGCACTTCCGCTGTTCTTCTTGTTGGATGATTCGCTGGTATGGCACTCCATGACAAGCACCGACTTGCCCGGGGTGCCTCTCTTTCAGTGGCCCTTGCCCGGCAACGTGTTTCGCCATCGCTATGCCCAACAGCTGCGTTTTTTGAAGGTGCCAGCAGAAGTGGTTGATGGGTGGATGGGGCATGCGGAGCGCAGTGTGGCGACCTACGGCGATTTTTCGCCGCGTTGCTGGACAGACGATGCGCACAGCTATGCCGATGCGGTGAACACCGCCTTTGATGAATTAGGTTTTTTTCCTCCCACGCTGCCTTCGGTGTTGCCTTTATTAACGCCTCCATCTAGCAGTGCTGAGGATCAGCACTATCAAAAGGCACTGGTGAACCGTCGGTTTGGTCAGTGCCAGCGAGAACACGAAAGACGCCAAACGATGGTGCGAGAACGTAAAGCGGCTGAAGCGGATATCGCAATATATATGAGCCGCAGAGCATGGGGGGAGCTGACACAGGACGATATTGATGTGTTAGTTCAGCGTATGCTGCATCGAAGTGGTTCGGTGATACATACCTATGCATCGCTACGGTTGTCAGTGCTGTTGCGGTGCTTGAAAGAGGAAGGCAACCGGCACCAGCACGGTATCAGTAAGCGCGTGGCAGAAGCGTCGGCTGAAAAATCGTTACTGTCCAGCAAGGCTTCAGAGGCCCTTTCATTGTGGCCAGAGCTAAAGCGGTGGGCGGATAACATTCGAGCGAAAGTACTGAAAGCGCATTTTTCTAAATTGAGCGCTTTGAGCGTTGGGGCGCTTTTGTTGTGCTTAGAAAAACGCATTAGTTATCAACGTATGCTGCTAGATGTAGCCCGAGGGCGTAATTATCGACTCATTCAGCACAAGCAAGAGTATTTGCTTGAGTATAGCGAAAGCCTGGAACTGGACAATTACCTCGCACCCGTTCAGCGCCACCGTATCAGCTATAAGACGGCATCTTTGCTAGCCGCCGGGCAGCAAATTCAAAAAGAAATCGATCTAAACAAAGTGCTGATGCCAGCCACTATCACTCCACCCCCTGATGCATTGAAAGGGCATTTGCCGAACATAGCGGAGACAAGCGTTCAAGCCTTGTTTGCAAGCTTGGGTGACCTGATGGATCAAGTAAATCTCTTATCACTGCCTGGCATGGTGGCAGGCATGCTAGGTGGACGTGTTCTTTCGACGAGCTTACCGCTTCACGATGAGCTACGGATTCGAGACGGCGTTAGGTTAGCATTTCCTACCCACGGCGATAGCGCAGACAGTGAACTCAATGTGTCGGCCACAAAAACGTCTCGTTGGCGCCATCTCGACAAAGTGGAGCAGCAGGCCAATGCGCAACAGCTTTATGAAAATGTCCAAGAGGTTCTGAAAGGGTATACAAAGCGGCAATTACGCCAGGGGGCTTCGCAACTTGATAAGCTAAGCAGCGCATACGACGGGCACGTCAGTACCTGCGTCCTGCTATTAGTGCGGTGGATGAGTTTTATTATGCGGCGAGGCAAAGTCGGCAAACGGAACGACTATGCGCAAAGCTCATTAACGCGGTATTTCTCAGCACTGAAATCAGCATTCGCCGAGATTGGCTACCAGGTGGATCTCCTCGATTTTGACGAAGAGGAGGTCACGCACCTTTACGCTAAAATGCTGACGTTCGTCGAGCTAACGTCGCAAGATGCGCACTACTTCAGTCATCGGTTGCGTGATTTTCATGCGTGGGTGGAAACGTTGGGGGTGGCAAGCCCTGATTGGCAAGAATTAGCTATCGAGAATGATCGCCGCAGCGTTCGCGCAGGGATGTTGATACAAAGTGAATACCTCCTGTGTCAGTCCGCTTTGCAATCAAAATGGCAAAGCCAACACGATGAGAAATTTCTGCTGTTAGGATTTGTGCTGTTATTGACGTTTCGTTTTGGGCTGCGCGCGCAAGAAGCAATAGGGCTACAGCGCAATGACTGGTGTGAGCATTACGGTATCCGTTGGGTGCTGGTGCGTGATAACGCGCAGCGCAAGCTCAAAAGCGACGCCAGTCGCCGCGCAGTGCCACTACTTTTTGCACTAGATCCAGCCGAAGAGGATCTCATTGATCATGTGTTAAGTCGCTTCCACTCGCTGGCGGGTAACGATTCAAAACGCCCTTTACTGGGTGAACTTTACGCGAGCCAAGTCAAGCTCATTCACTGGGCAGCGCAGGTCAGCCCGGTGTTGATTCAGTTACTGCGCAACGGGACGTCAAGTAGGGGAATGACGCTGCACCATTGCCGGCACACGTTCTATAACACCATAGCGCCATCGTTATTTGGGATACAAACACCGCTAACAGAAGCGATAAGCGCTCACCTTGATCCACAGTTCATACGTCAGCAGGTGTTGGGCCACGACAGTCATGTATCGCGACGCAGCGGTATGGCCGCGGCGAGATTGATGGGGCATCGTCATCCGCGTACTGGATCGTTAAATTACAGTCACGTGGTAACGGATTGGGCAGATCAACTAACCCCAGTTCTTCATGTGCGTGCAAGAAATATTGACGGTGTTTTAAATACCAAGACATTGTCGCGTATTGAAATGCCGGCGCTTGAAAAAACCGATATTTCCGTTCGTTACACTCGTTTAAATTTTATGGTGTTATGGAAAGTACTACGGTTTGTAGGGCTGGGCATGAGCTACGAGCGTGCAGGGGCGCACGTTAATCTTAATCCAGAGGATACAGAAGTCATTGCAAAAATCGTTCGCGACGCTGAATCACATATGCGATTTAAATTAAAAGGGGAAAGCGATGCTTGGGTAAGTGGGGCGAACCATCCCAATATTTTATTACGTCAAGTAGGCGAAAAGGCGTGGCGCCGACTTATTGAGCATGTGACAGGACTAGAAGAGAGCCGGTTGGTGAGCTTGGATGGTAGCGTCATTTTGGGTGAGTTACCTTTTTTAATCAGTAAGAATCGTCAGCTACTAATGAGTCATCAGCATCACTGCTCCTTTCTTATACAGGTGTTTTCTCTGTTTAATGTGCCAAAGCAATATATACAGATTGCCTTAAAAAATGCGCCTGAAGAGCTCGTCAAGATGCTAAAATATAATGGCTTTTATCAAGAAAATAGCAGTAATAAGTTCCAGCTGGATCCGTTTCCGATTATTGTCGATAATGTGCTTGATCGACGCCAAGAATATGTTGGCATTGGCCTTAAAAGATCTCCGGAAGGAACGATACGCAACAGTCACGAGCTGTCTGTAGCCGTGCTAGCTTGCGGGCTCTTTGCCGCATTAACGAAAGCTTAGTTGTACGTATCCAATGTTTCTTCGCTTTCACTAGTAAGCGTGAACTGATCCATTTCTATTAATGTGTTGTCTATTTTAAGTTCTGTTAATATATAGGAAGGTTTTTGCTTCATTTTTTGCGTTATTTTTTTTGCTTTGAAGCGGACATAAGATTCTTGATAACTGGCTTCTAAAAATACCTTAATGTCTTCGGGGTGGTTGATGGTAAAGTGTCTTATGTCACCTGCTTGTTGTAGGCTATCTTCAATAACGCGAAGCTCTATCCAGTTTTGCGTTCTTGAAAAACCATCAGGCAGGCCAATGCCTTCGATCGATATATTCGTTTTTTCCTCATCGTCGAGTGCAATGAATTCGGAATTAACGTAAAGAAGAGACTCTTTCTCAATAGTGTCGATCAGACTAAAACCATCCGATATTTTTGCATTTTTCCATCTTGATAGAAACACTTTTCGGCGTTCTTCTAGTGTTTCAAATTGTTCTTTACCTAACCAAGATAGATCGAGGCTTTGACTAAAAAGGTCATCGTTAGGAAGAAGTTGTTGAATGATAAATAATGCCAGTGTGCGTGATTTTTCTATGATTTCTTGGGAGGTTTTTGGATCTTTGAGAGTGTCTAGAAAGAAGACAGCACCATTTTTATCAAAAGGATTTTCTGTACTAAAAAATATTGTATCATAGTTGATTGCGACACCATATTCTTCTTCGGTAATACAGTTAAGACTGGCAGCAAGATATTTGATGATTTTTTCAATAGCAGAGTTTGTAATTTTATTTATATCAAATGAAAAATAACTTTTATTTACACTTTTGATGGCGCCAACATTAGGTGCAAGAATGATTACCTGGTTTTCTTTTAATTTTGACATGGTAAGCTCGCCAAGGTTAACTATATATAAATACAAATAAAGCTAGCAGCAGTGCCATGTTATCAATGGGTTAAATAACCGCTATTTTTGATGCTATTTAGCTAATTTAGCGTCATTGGTATAATTTGGGATTGTTGCAGTCTGCTCTTAAAAGAAGGGGAGAGGCACTATGGATCTCGAACCACTTGAAGGCTTCGTCACCACGCGGCGCCGAGAGAAGTTGCAAAAGCAAGAGAGCGTCACCAGCGTCATCATGGTGTTTGGGCGTACCAACCCGTTTCGCTCCGATTAGCTGTATGAAGCGAGACAGGCGATCATCGAGTATATCGAGGTGTTTCACTCGCCCTGGCAGCATGCTCGCAAATAGCTTCCCGAAGATCGTGAGAGCTGTTGGTGAGGCGCACAAAAGAATGAGAAACGATAACTTGTTGTTTGGTTTGAATTATATCGGCTAGCTTCGTAGCTCCCAGACGATGCGTTCCTACATAACGCTAAAATTGCTTGGGATCTTTTTCACGAAGCTGTCAGGCCGTCTCTATCCCCATTATCCGCAATCTCTCGCCGGTGCGCCGAGCAATGCTCCCTAGCTCGGTGACCGGGATTTGCTTGAGAAGCGTCTGAGTCGCTGGAATATCCGCCGCTATCTCACAAACACCTTGATCACGGTAGCCGGGATGCTGGCCTGGCTGGCGTAGATAGCATCCTTCAGCGCCTCGTTGGCGTGGGCATACCACTGTTGCAGAAAGTAGATTTGCAGCATGCGCTTCATACCGATGAATGGCCGGCCACGCTTGCGCGCCGAATTCGTGAAGTAGGACGGCGACAGCGCCTCAATCAGTTCCTGTCAAGGCATCCAACTATGCCGGGTCGCGGCGGGTGACCTTCTTCTTGTTCTGGTGCTCAGCCTGACGAACTATAGCTGCTTCATCGGGCGGCTCTGCTCAGACAGTGGCAGCGTATCAATGGCTGCCAGGCAGCTACTGCGAGACTTACTCAGCGCCTCCTTAAAAAGTCCGGGTAATACTATTGATTTAAATGAGAGCCCGGCACCGTGACGTAAATTTCGGGAATGAAGCCGAACTCAGTCATGAAGGCGATCAAGGTACGAGCGTGGTTTAACGAAAAACGGCTTGACAATTACCCTCTCAGTAATTAACCATATGAATTAACCATGTGATTAAATCATTTGGTTAAACACAAAAGGTGACCATCGTGTCGGAAACAAGCAATGTGCCCCAGAAACAGCAGGATACCCAGAAGGCGATACTGGATGCCGCCGAAGCCGTTTTTGCCGATAACGGTTTTGAAGGCGCCACCACACGTGCCATCGCTGAAAAGGCGGAAACAAATTCCGCTCTTATACATTACTATTTCCGCAACAAGGAGAGCCTGTTCATGGCTGTGGTCACGCGCCGCTCTGGCTCGATCAATGAGCGCCGTCGTTGCCTGAAGAACGCCCTGTTTGCTGATGGCGGGCGGCCGGAACTGGAAGAGCTCTTGGACGCCTTCCTGCGCCCGACTATTGAGCTCGGTCGAGACGAGGAGCATGGCGGACACAATTATGCGCGCCTACTGGTTCATGTGGCTTCGGGCATGGATGAGCGATCCCGAACCCTGACGAGCGCGCAATACAACCCCGCTGCCCGCGAATTTATAGATGCGATTTTGTCCATCGTTCCGGGTCTCAGCCGTAAAGAAGCTGCCTGGGGTTACCTCCAGGGGGTGGCGGTTGCCCTTTCATTAATGGCGCGCACTGACCGCGCCTCGGAATTGTCAGACGGTGAATGTCATGACGACGATGTCGAAGAAGTAATTGCGCGCGCGCGGACATTCATTGCTGGAGGCATTCGCGCGCTCGCCGACCAGTAGAAACCCACAACAATCAAATGAGAAAATTACAATGAGACCTGCATCGAAGAGTGCCTTCCTTACATTAACACTCCTCGTGGGCGCCACCACGATACCGGCTGAAGCCGAAACGATCCGTTCTACCGTTATAAACGGCCATCCGCAGTCATTTCTGTGGGTCAAACATTTGAGCGAGACTTTCATCCCGACCGTCGACGCGGTCCTCAAGGGAACTGACTATTCTTTTGACTGGACGGAAGCCTATGGGGGCACGCTAGCAGCCGTTGGCGGCGAACTGGAGGCGATCGAAGACGGACTGGCCGAAGTAGGCGTGGTGTCAACTCTCTTCAATCCTACCAGTCTACCGCTCCAGAACGTCACCTATTTTACGCCCTTCGGTACGCCAGATCCCGAACTCATCCTCCAAGTGATCGACAATCTCCATGCAGTGATTCCAGGCATGACCGAAAGCTGGCATGAGTATGACGCTGAATATTTGGGCGGCGGCATTGCACTAGATAACTACCTTCTAATGACCAATTTTCCGGTCGAATCCGTCAACGATCTTCAGGGCCGCCGCATCGCCGCACCCGGACCGTCCGTCAACTGGCTGGAAGGTACTGGCGCCGTTGGCGTGGCTGGCAATCTGACCACTTATTACAACGACCTCCAGACCGGAGTCTTCGATGGTGTGATTGTCTTCCCCACCGCGGCCGCGCCAGCGCGGCTACAGGAGGTAGCCCCGCATATTACTATCACCAATTTCGGCGCTCAATATGCTGGTTCCGTAGTTGCCAATAAAAGCTGGTTCGACGCACAGCCTGAGGTTGTGCAGGAAGCTCTGCGCGAAGGGGGGAGAGCTTTCTCCGAAGCATATCTGGATGAGCAAGCGGAACGCATCGAGGCATCGATGCATACGCTCACCGAAGGCGGAAGTACAACAGTGACCGAGCTCTCAAAAGAGGAACGCACCCGCTGGGCAGAAGCCCTGCCCCAGATCGCAGAAGCCTGGGCGAGCGACGCTGATGCACGCGGACTTGCTGGCTCTGAGGTGCTCGATGCCTACGTTTCGGCGTTGAAAGAAGCCGGGGTCGAGCTGCCACGCGACTGGTCCGACCGCTAAGCCTAAGCCCGAGCCCGCCTCCAAACCTAAGGGCGGGCACCCACCTTTATATTTTATCCGTAGGAAAAACCATGCCTACCTCCAGCGAATATGCCACTGGCTCTCGCCCACTTAATCTTGCGGCCAGTATCCTTGAGCGTCTCACCGCGCTAGCCAGCGCGGTCGGCATGATCGGCATATTAGCGATCATGCTCTTGATTTCTTCCGACGTGATAAGCCGCGTAATCTTCGACCGGCCCATTGCTGGCGTGCCGGAGATGGTGGCGATGTCGATCCAGGCCATCGTTTTCCTGCAGATTGCCAACACGTTAGCCCAGGGCAAGTTAACCCGTAGCGATGCCTTTCTTGGTTTTCTGCGCAAGCGCCAAAGGCGGCTGGCTGACTTCATCGATGCGCTCATGCATGCGGCCGGCACGGTGCTCATTAGCATCCTGATCTCAGCCTTCTATCCACTCTTCCTGCGCAGCTATGACCGTGGCGAGACAGTGGGCACAGTGGGCCAGTTTATTGCACCGATCTGGCCGGTTCATCTGATTATTTTGATCGGCTCAGGTCTCCTCTTCCTTGTCTTCCTGCAGCGCACTATCTCACTACTAGTGTTGGCGATTGGTTCTGGCAAAAAGGTATGCAAATGAGTGGCATCGAGATCGGCCTAGCTTCACTGGCCGCCATCCTAATCCTAATTTACACCGGCATGCATGTTGCCATCGCGCTGGCATTGGTCAGCTTCCTCGGCTTATGGTTGCTGCGCGATGATCCTGGCCAAGCTGCCCGAATTCTGTCCCTGGCTTCGCGAGAGAGCATTTCGAGCTATCTCTTCGGCGTGATCCCGCTTTTCGTGCTGATGGGGCTTGTCGTCAGCCGCGCCGATATCGGTCGCGACACATTCGACGTCGCCAACCGCGCCTTTAGGCGCATCAGTGGCGGGCTCGGCATGGCGACGGTCGGGGCCAACGCTATCTTTGCCGCCATCACAGGTGTCTCTATCGCCTCGGCCGCCGTCTTCTCCAAAGTGGCGGTGCCGGAAATGGTGCGTATCGGCTTTTCGCGACGCTTCGCGGCCGGCGTGGTGGCTGGAAGCTCCATCCTCGGTATGATGATCCCGCCAAGCCTGCTTCTTATCCTTTACGGCATCATCGCTGAGCAGTCGGTTGGCCAGCTCTTCATTGCTGGCATCGGGCCCGGCCTGTTACTAGCGGTCGCCTTCTGCATTGGCATCTGGGTGATGGTGCGCTTCTTCTCTGGCTTCACAGGCATACCGAAGCCGGTAGTTGAGCGCAGGCTCAGCCGAGGGGCCGCGATACGCGACACTGCTTCCAAGCTGCTGCCCATCCTTCTTCTTGTTGGTCTCGTTCTCGGCGGGATCTATGGCGGCATCTTCACGCCAACCGAGGCTGGTGCCATCGGCGCACTCGGTGCCATCGTTATCGCCGCAGCCAAGCGCCGCTTTGGTCCCCGCGCGTTGTGGAGTGTTACGCTGGAGACTGGCCACATCACGGCGTCGATCTGCTTACTCATCATCGCCGCGACCATGTATAGCCGCTTTCTAGCGCTGTCGGGATTGCCTGTCTTCCTGACCGAATGGATCATCGGCATGGATGTTGGTATCTACGGCTTTCTGCTGTTTTACGTCGCTGTCTTAATCCTGCTGGGCACTATCCTTGATTCCTCTTCCATTATGCTGATTACCCTGCCACTTGTGCTACCTGTGGCGACAGCGCTGCATATGGATCTGATCTGGTTCGGAATCATTACGGTCCTGGCCGTCGAAATCGGTCTATTGACCCCACCCCTTGGGCTCTCAGTCTTTGTCATAAAGGGTGCGCTCGATGACAGTACAATCAGTCTCAACGACGTGTTTGTAGGCGCGGCGCCCTTCGCTTTCATTATGCTTCTCATCCTGATTCTGATCGTCGCCTTCCCCTGGATTACAACTGGAATGCTCTGACCTAGAGAGGCCACTAAAACGACAGCTGGCCAGAGTTGGAGCGTTGGCCTCTAGCTGTAGCTCCACTACTGGCAACTAATCAAGTGAAATGAGGAAAATTTAATGTCACGCAAACTTATCGACATCTCGGTCACACTGGATGCCGACATTGTTGCCGATCCAGAGTTTATGCAGCCGAAGATAGATTACTCCACTCACGAGGACACGGTTGACCAGATGGCCAGCTTCTTTCCGGGGTTGGACGCTAGTAGCCTTCCCTCAGGAGAGGGATGGGCCGTTGAGACTCTCCATGTCTCAAGCCACAACGGGACGCACCTGGATGCACCCTATCATCATCATTCCACTATGGATGGCGGCATACGAGCGATCACGATCGACGAAGTGCCGCTGGAATGGTGCTTGGGCCGGGCGGTCAAACTGGACTTCAGATACCTACCCGATGGTCATATTGTCCAGCCTGCCGAAATCGAAGCAGAACTTCGTCGCATCGGCCATGAATTGCAGCCGCTCGACATCGTGGTCGTCAATACATCAGCAGGACTGCGCTATGGAAAGACCGACTATCTGGAAGCAGGATGCGGGGTTGGGCGCGAGGCGACATTGTGGCTGTTGGAGCGCGGCGTACGCGTCACCGGCACTGATGCATGGTCCTGGGATGCCCCCTTTAATATCACCCGTGAAAGGTGGCTCAAGGAACACAATCCCTCAATTATATGGGAAGGCCACAGAGCATCAATAGAGATCGGTTACTGCCACATGGAAAAATTGTCCAATCTAGAAACCCTGCCGTCAACAGGATTCGAAATTAGCTGTTTTCCTATCAAGCTTAAGGGCGGTTCTGCGGGCTTCACTCGCGCTGTCGCTATTCTCAACGATTGAACGGAGAGTTACTGCTATGTCTCGTCAGAAAATCATCATCACCTGTGCCGTCACCGGCGCGATTCATACGCCGACAATGTCGGATGCCTTGCCCTACACGCCCGACGACATTTCCTCACAGGCGGTGGCTGCCGCGGAGGCGGGTGCTTCGATCCTGCACCTGCACGCGCGTCGTCCTGTGGACGGAAGTGTGACCATCGACCCTGAGGCCTTCACCGCCTTCCTGCCACGAATCAAGCTAGCTACCGATGCAATCATCAATATCTCGACCGGCGGAAGCCTGACCAACACAGAAATGAAGTGTAGTGAAAGCTAACACAGCTAGAGTTTTTCTGGGGGTAGCCCCCATTTTTGGCTCATTAAAATATTGAGTCTTTTAACATCATAAAAATAATCTGGAGTATGACCAGTATGACAATTAAAAACAGGCTTGCATTAGCCATAGCAGTCGCTTCAATGTCTTCTCAAGCTTACGCTCTTGAAATTGGGGAAGTTGACGGAACAACGTTTAGTATTGGCGGTTATGTTAAAGCAGAAGGGATTTTCAACAACCCTGATGGGGGAGATAACTCTTTTGATGGATCTGCTCGTCAGTCACGACTTAATTTCGAGATCGACAGTGATGTCCAGGGCCATGATGTGACGGCCTTCGTGGAGGGGGACTTCTTGGATAATGCCACCGATACGACTGACAGTAGTTACGCCATGCGTCTGCGTCATGCTTTTATCCAGGTTGACAATCTGACGCTTGGCCAGACGTGGAATGGCCAGTTCTTTGCTACTGCGCCATTTGATGTCGAGATTTTGGATTTCTACGGTACAGGTATCGGTAGCATTGCTGGTAGTGGGTCCGTCGTTCGGCCGGATCTCGTCTTGCACTACACGACTGGTGGTCTGCGCTTCAGTTTTCAGGATCCGATCTACAGTGATGCCGATATTCCGGACATGGTGGCATCCTATACATACCGAACCGAGGCCGGGCATGGGTTTAATGTTGCCGTCACCGGCCGGGAGGTTGAGACGGGTGTCAATGATTCAGAGTTTGGCGCTGCGATCTCCTTAGCGGGTAAACTAAATTTTGGTGACACCTCGCTTGCCCTGAGTGGCTATACAGGAGAGGGTAATAACGTGTCCTCCGGGTGGGGGTTTAACGGCGCGTCAGCTCCGGGGCCTACCATTGCGTCTAAAGGTGAGGTCGACTCGTCCGGTGACCTGGTTAGCACGACAGGATTTTCTGCTGGTGTCAGTCACAGGTTCACCGATCAGCTTCGTGGCAATATTCGCTATGGGCAGGTGACTGCTGATGAAGTAGCGACAACTGTAGATGACGATACGCTTCAGGTAACCAACGTTAATCTAATTTATACCTATTTGCCTAATTTGGACATTGGGGTCGAGTGGCGTGATCGCAACGCGCTTACGATGCCTCTTCGCCCAGGCGGGCAGCAATTAGAATTGATGGCAATGTATAAGTTCTAATGACGTGATGTCTAGATAAATCCTTTTCTCGTTTTGATCTTTTGAACGGCGAGTCATTAGGTGACGTAGCGCTTTATGATTCGCTTTTTTACGTGTAAGTATTTTGTCTGGTGAAGTTTTTGCGCATTTCTACACTGGATAGGATCTTGTCCGTATGGAACCCTGCATCTGGGGCTTTCCTTTTGGAGATGAGTTTATGAGGTTGCATGAAAAAGTAGCAGTAATCACTGGTTCTGGACGCGGGAGTACAACACTCCTTAAGTCGATAGGTGGATGCCAGCTTAGGGGAAGAGCTCTGTCGGACGCGGCTCACCTGCCTTGTGGAGCATCATTACTCAGGTATCGAGTAGTTCGATACCTCGTATCCTAAAAAGCGACTGTTCAGGCTGCTGGAGCTGAGGTCACCCTGTTGCTATTGGAACTGTTCGAAGTCCCGGCATGGAAGACCATGCCAGCAGCTTTTCTATGCAACTGACGCGCGACACGACCATGCTGACAGCCTACACGTAGGCGGAAAACCGCGCGTCGATTTGCCCTGTTGGGTCGATAACAACGGTCTGGCCTAGTGTGGGACTGATGCTGTTGGGCAGCTAGGCAGTATTGTTAAAACAAATCAAAAGGAACATGCCGATGAAGCTAGCTACTCTTAAAGATGGAAGCCGTGATGGCCGGCTAGTGGTGGTCTCCCGTGATCTTACTCACTCAGTAGACGCTAGTGCTATTGCTCCCACCATGCAGCTGGCCTTGGAAAGCTGGGAAGAGTGTGCTCCAGCCTTAGAGCAGCTTTACCAAGATTTGAATGGTGGCGGGGCCGAAGGCTCCTTCGCCTTCGACCCTACCCAGGCGGTGGCACCTTTGCCGCGCGCTTATCAGTTTATAGATGCTTCAGCGTTTCTCAATCATGGTGAAATTATGGGGCAAGCCTTCAATCTGACAGTCCAGGTGCCGGAGGGCGTGCCGATCCTAATTCAACGCCAGGGTGATGACTTCCGTGGCCCCTGCGACGATTATGCTTTCCCAAGCGAGGGGGACAATTGTGACTTCGAGGGGGAACTTGCGGTCATTACCGGCGCCATTCCCATGGGGGCGAATCCGGAGCAATGTGAAGCGAGTATCCGCCTATTTACACTATTCAATGATGTATCGATGAGGTCCCATCTTTCGAGAGAGCTGGAGATGGGCTTCGGCTTCATCCAAGCCAAGCCCGCCGCGGTATTTGCCCCCGTAGCGGTGACGTCCGATGAGCTAGGCAGTGCGTGGGATGACGGTCGAGTGGCACTGGATCTGCGTGTTTCACGCAATGGTGAATGGTTCGGTCACCCAAACGGCCGCGAAATGGACTTCAGCTTCGGTGAGCTGCTCAGTCATCTCGCTTATAACCGTAACCTGGGGCCGGGCACCGTACTGGGTAGCGGCACCTTCTCCAACCGCGACTTCCGTTCAGTAGGCTCCAGCTGCCTGGCTGAAAGGCGAGCACTGGATATCATAGAGTTTGGCGAGGCACATACACCGTTTATTAGTTTTGGTGAGAACCTGCGCTTCGAGATGCTGGATGAAGAGGGCCAGAGCTTGTTCGGTGCTATCGATAACCGCTACGTCGCAGCACAGGAGTGAAAGGGTGAAGATATTGGTCACCGGCGCTAACGGATTCGTTGGTCGTCATTTGGTAAGCCGTCTGCTGGAGTCCCGGTCTCTCAACGGTCGAACCATTAGCCAGTTGGTGCTGATGGATATGGCTTTTGACGAGGCGTTCGAAGAAGCTCATGTACGCAAGATTGAGGGCAGCATCGCTGAGGCCGGGCAATTCGATATGGCCTTTAACGATGGACCTTTCGATCTTGTCTTTCATCTGGCCAGCATTCCCGGTGGGGCGGCAGAAAAGCACTTCGATCTAGGGCGCCGGGTCAATCTTGAAGCCACCCAACGGCTACTAGAACTCCTGCGTCACCAGGAAAGCGTACCTCGTCTGGTTTTTGCCAGCACTATCGCTGTCTATGGCTCCCCGATGCCGTCACTAGTCAATGACGATACGCCACTACGCCCGCGTATGAGTTACGCCATCCAGAAGCTGGCTGGTGAAATCCTAATCGAAGATTATAGCCGTCACGGCTGGCTAGATGGTATCTCACTGCGCCTGCCTGGCATCGTTGCTCGGCCACCACAGCCATCCGGCCTACTATCCGCATTCATGAGCGATGTGTTCTGGCGGCTGAGGGACAAAGAACGCTTCGCCTGTCCCGTTTCACCTCAAGCGGTGGCATGGTGGATGTCGGTGAGCTGCTGCGTAGATAACCTCATGCATGCGGCCACCCTATCAGGCGACGAGTTAAAGACGCACCGTAGTATGGTCTTGCCGGTGCTGCGCTTGACCATGGCAGAAGTGATCGAGGGGTTGGTGCGATGCTTTGGCCATGACCGTCTTGAACTGGTGGAGTATCAGCCAGATAAACAACTGGAAGCCACTTTTGGCGCATTTCCTGAAATGCATGCGGACATCGCCACTGGCCTCGGTTTCACTCATGATGGCGATGTGGATCGGCTAATCGAGCAGGCGGTACGCGTCTAGTCAACTTAGGGTCTGTCTGAACAGCGTCTGTGCTTGCCATACTGCGTTAAAGTCAGCTGGTCTTCACATGCTGGCTTTTCAGACAAACCATAGTACTGCAGTTGTAGATAGTCATCGAGAGACAAGGTAATGATGCTTCCGTTTGTCCGTTGGCGTCTTACCCAGTGATAGTACTGGGTGACACGCTGGTGAAGTCTTCTCCAATCCAACAGGACCAGTGCATACAATAGCTGGAGTCGAGTCGGTGTGAAATGAATTTAGACAGATGATGGGCGAGGATGGACTGGAGTTTACCCTCAAGACAATGGCAGAGACTGATAGTGCTATCGGCGCCGAGTGTGAGTTGCCAAACGGCATTCCAAATGCCGCTGTTTATACGTTGGATAGTCTCGGCCTTTTGGCGCAAGTTCGGACCTATATGTGATGATCGGGCTCTTCTGAGTTCAGCGGGCGTTAACTACAGTCAGTGGAACGATGCCGAATACGGGCTAAAGACTCTGGTCGCCTGTGCCGCGTTGAGATTGAAGGCGGCAATAAAAGAAAGAGGAGCACGTGCGAATGATTCGAGGGTAGCTCAAGATTTGGCTAAATTTATTTAGGCGTTTTTAAAGCTTATAAAGTGTCTGCATGTGTGTATACCAGCACTAAGCATGAGAGCGGTAGGTTAGACTGAGCAAATTAAATAAAGGAAAAAACTATGGTATTCCCAGATATACATCGTGTTGTGACCGGCCATGATCAGGACGGTAAGGCCATTATTGTTAGCGATGGACCTTTAAGTACGGTCGTGGAACTTGATGCGCTCCCGGGTACGACCTTACACGAGGTGTGGTCTACCGGTGCTACACCTGCGGTCATCGACAGCGGTGAGGATCCAACGGCGGGCCCGATCACATTGCCTCCTCCCAAGAATGGTACGCGCATCCGTTTTGTCGATATCCCGCCGGATAGTGAAGATTTCTTGACTCATGGCGCGTCCAGAATGAAGGATGCCTTCTCACAAATGGGTGATGAGAAAGCCTCCACCGTCAAGCCGGACTCCCCTCATCCCCTCATGCATCGAACGGAATCTATTGATTACGGGATTGTGATGGAAGGTGAGCTGACACTAGTTCTTGATGATTCCGAGGTCCAACTCCGACCCGGTAGTGTCGTTATTCAGCGGGGAACCAACCACGCTTGGGCCAACCGGTCTGATAAGGCCTGCCGTATGTTATTTATCCTCGTTGATGGTGCTTATGACCCGGAAATTGCCGAGGCGCTGGAGAGCCGAGCCGCTACGTCATGAAGTCCAGCCCCCCTGTTTCGTCTATGTGAAAAACCGCACTCGTAACGGGGCTACGGGGGGCGCAATCGCTGAGGGTTCGAGCCAATGCCATTTCGTCGGGCTTGGTTCGTACTCCTTTGCTTCCGTGTTGATGAGCAACAGCCAATTCATCATCTAGTCCGAGGCAATGACAAGTGGGTGCATTCTCTACGCTATTCTCTCAAGGATTGAAGTCTCCAGGAATCTCGGTAAGGTTCGAATCAATCATCTGGGACCCGACAGGTAACTTATATATCTCATTTAATTACCCGGGAGCTTAAACATATTTCTAGTTGTTAGCTCTATCCTGGTGAGCACTTGCCATGGATGAGTGTCACTCTGAGAACATATCAAAGATCAGATTCTGCAGCCAACGGGTTCCTGGATACTGATGAAAGCGGCGATGCCAGAATAGATTGATGAGGGTTTCTGGAAAAGGGAGAGGGTGTGTTGATGCATTTTTAGCCCGAATCGGCACTGGGTTGCCTTATCCAGCTTGTCTGTAACTGTTACCATCAGGTCGCTCTCGCTTATGATATACGGCACAGCAGCAGAATATGGCAGTTTCAGTCTCACTGGGCGATCAATACCCGCATGGCTCAACTCCTTCTTTACGCTGCTATGACCTGTGCCTTAGCTACTACAGCATGTTTGCTACTCTGAAATCATCGAGCCCGAAGTTCATCGAGCCCGACGTTGCTCTCCTTGAGGATGATCGTGGCGCATCAAGCAAACATACCTCTTCATGAACAGCTTTTGCTGATAGAAGCCAGCGCCAAGCTGTGGGATCAGCCCAATGGCCAAGTCGATGTTGCCATCCTCCATCTCACTTTAGGTCTTCATTGAGACCTTAACGCTGGCTGAGTCTTCGCAGTTGGCTGTCCGCTATGGAGACGGCAAGTTTAGAAACAGGTCGATAATGCTGGACAAAACATGCAGAAATTCGTGGAGAGCGTGGTGCGCGTTACTGATGTAATCAGTGGAATTAGTGCTGCTGCTAATGAACAAAGCATTAGAATTAGCCAGCTCAATAGTGCCACAACCCGAGTGCATTACAGTAATACGGGCATAGCCTACGAGTAATGTCTCCAGGCACCTCTTTTGCTAACGCCAGATAGAGAAGACCGGTGTTTGGCAACGTAGTTGTCGCGTAGATCCTTTATGCCGCTTCCTTCTGCGCTACCTCAAGCCTTTCAGGGTTGAGTGTCACAGGCCCAACAGGCTGCCACTTTCTCGTCTCTTTTGACCAGCGTGCTGGTTGTGCGGCTCGGGCCTGCTGATACAAAGCATGACGCTTGGCCAGAATATCCTTATCAAGACCTTGATGGCGTTCTGCTGGTGTCACGAAGCCTATGCGGCTGTGTCTATGCTCAGTGTTGTACCACCCGATGAAGTCTCTTACCCAGACCCACGCGTCGTCCAAGCTGGCAAAGCCGTTCATCGGCCACTGCGGGCAATATTTCAGCGTCTTAAACAATGATTCTGAGAAGGCATTATCATTACTGACCCGGGGCCTTCCCCGCGACGGCGTCACACCCAAGTCATGCATCTTGCTTAACAAGGTGACTGACTTCATGGGGGCGCCATTGTCAGAGTGCAGCACAAGCGGAGTGCGTAGGCATTTCTCGCTGAGAGCACTCCGTTGTAGCAAGGTCGCTGCGTCGTCCCCAGATTCTGCCGGGTGTACTTCTTAGCCAACCGCTTTGCGGCTGTAGATATCTTCGATCAGGTACAGATAGTAATACTGCCCTCGCACCGGCGAGGGTAAATAGGTGTAGGGGTCGAGCCGGGGCGCCCTGTCAACTTTTCAGTTGGTGGGTTTCCCCGGCCCGCCCTCCGAACCGGACGTGCGACTCTCACCGCATCCGGCTCTCCACAAGGTTATGCCAGTGCATCACTTGTCCAAGGTGTCGGGATCCGAGATCCCCGATACCGGTAGCGAGTCACCTCGACGGCGGCCTGCAAACCGTTGCGCTGACACTGCCGGCCATCGTCACCACCGACCTGCGTCTTAATGAACCGCGCTACGCCAAACTGCCGGACATCATGAGGGCCATGAAAAAGCCGATGGACGTCAAGACCCCCGCCGATTACGGCGTCGAGGTCGCCTCCAGGGTCAGCCTGCTCAAAGTCGAGTCGCCTGCCGAGCGCAAGGGTGGTGTGAAAGTCGCCTCGGTTGACGAGCTGATTGACAAACTGAAAAACGAAGCCAAAGTGCTTTAAGCCAAGTACTTAGCTACAAGTGCTTTGAAAGGAGTTGATGCCATGAGCATTCTGGTACTTGCTGCTTTACACGAAGGTCAACTGGCCGACGCTACTGCCCACGTTGTCGCGGCGGCCAAAGAGATTGGCGGCGACATCGACGTACTGGTGGCCGGGGAAGGCGTTCAAGCCGCCGCCGAGGCGGCCGCCAAGATCGAAGGAGTCACTAAAGTGCGCGTCGCAGACAACGCCGTTTACGCCGACCAGCTTGCCGAGCCGCTGAGCGCGCTGCTGGTCGAACTGGCCGATGATTACACTCACGTGCTGGGCAGTGCCTCCACTACCGGCAAAAACGTACTGCCGCGTCTGGCCGCACTGAAGGATGTCAGCCAGCTGTCCGACGTGCTGGCCGTGGATAGCGCTGACACCTTCAAACGCCCGATTTACGCTGGTATCGCCATTGCCACGGTAAAAAGCGACGACACGCTAAAGGTAATCACCGTGCGCACCACCGGCTTTGATGCGGTCAGCGAAGGTGGCAGCGCATCTATCGAAGCGGTCGATGTGGTGGTTGAAAACAGCCAATCCAGCTTTGTCATAGAAGAGTTAGCGAAGTCGGATCGTCCCGAGCTGGGCGGCTCCAAGGTGGTGATTTCCGGTGGTCGCGGCATGGGCAACGGCGAAAACTTCAAGCTGCTCGACGGTATTGCCGACAAGCTGGGGGCCGCCATTGGTGCTTCCCGTGCGGCGGTCGACGCCGGTTACGTGCCCAACGACATGCAGGTCGGCCAAACCGGTAAGATCGTTGCCCCGGATCTGTATATCGCCGTGGGTATCTCCGGTGCCATTCAGCACTTGGCGGGCATGAAGGATTCCAAGGTGATCGTCGCGATCAACAAGGACGACGAAGCGCCGATCTTCCCGGCCGGGCCTACTAACAGTTAGTGGCCTTGTTGTCGGCTGCGCCATCTGTTCGTAGCAAGTATGCCACTGGGTATGCCCGCATGCAGTTAGCATTGTAAGCCAGAAATGAAAGTCGATGTGATCGCGTACGAACTACTATGGAGCCTCTGATTAACGTAATTAGCGAAGTCTAGACAAGGCAAAAATCAACGAAAAAGCGGAGTTTACGAGCTGTAAATGAGCATTTTGAAGTGATTTTTAACGCCGTATAGGCAAGCGCAATAGTTAATCAGGGGTTCCCTATCATACGAAACTGTTAAGTACTCAAAACCTTGCTCTAACCTTAATGGCAATCAGTTAAGTGTTTTAACAATTAGCTTATAATGCGGTAGTCCGGTATTAGTTTTTTTCTGATACCGGATTTTTTAACCCACTTTAGCAGGCCATTGATGCCATCACTCGTTTTACCCCTGATAGCTTCTCCAGCCTCGTAGAAGCGCTTTCTCACGACATGATAGTTTGGTCAACTGCGGGTACGGCCATGTTCAGCCATACCCCGATGGGGCTAGTGGTTAATCAGCGCGACACCTTTTATCCGATAAAAGCTCTTTCGCGACCTCTAGTGTAGTGGTGCAAGTACGACAGAGTTGATGCTGTAAAACCTTTCTTGCCCCCATATTCATTGGTGGGGGGTAACACTCTCAAGAGTGGACGTTGTCGTACGGCATACCCCTTTTGGTTCATCTGACAGTCAAGCTGCCTTTATGCGTACTAGTAACTCGCTAAAAGCACGCACGAAACGGCCTGACTTGCCCACCACTCAAAATGCTCTCCTTTACTTCGTAAAGTAAAGGGTCAAGAGGTTCAAGTATTGACTCCAATGACTAAAAGGCTATGCTTTCCTTGTGCCAATATTGTATCTAATGATAATTAATACTAGGAAATTTAGCTTGTCTATCAAGAAATAAAGCAATCGCGTCAACAATCAGACTTAGCAGTCACTTTGACCTTCTTCTTTTTTCGTATTCCTACCCAGTAGGTAAAAAACACCGCTAGCATTATCAAAGCTAATGCAACGGGATGGTCAAGTAAAGCTCTCGGGTTTCCATTAAGGATAATCAAAGCCTGGGACAGTGAGCGCTCAAGCTGTGGCCCCAAGAAAAAGGCGATAATGAACGCTACGACAGAAAAACCAAACGCCTGCATCAAATAGCTAATAGCCGCGAAAAGAATCATAACTTTGACGCCAAATATACCGCCAGTGGTCAGATAAACGCCTACAATACAGAGCAACAGGGCAACGGAGAAAATGATCGAAGCTGGTGCACGAACGACTCTGGCCCACAACCGGATTCCGAACTGCCCAACCAGTAGGTTTAGCAGGTTAGCGATCATCATGGCACCAAATAGCCCATAAATAAGTTGCCCCTGATCACGAAATAGAAAAGGTCCGGGCTGGATACCCTGTATAATCAGCGCACCGATAATAAGTGCGGCCGTTACATTGCCGGGAATACCTAGTGTCAGTAAGGGTATAAAATTCGCCCCCATTACCGCTGAGTTAGCCGACTCAGTAGCGGCCAAGCCATGAATGTTACCCTTACCAAAGCTTTCAGGTTCCTTCGACGCGCTTTTAGCAGATGCATAACTCAGAAACCCGGCAGCTGTTGCCCCTACGCCCGGTATCGCACCGATAATCGTGCCAATGACACTGCCTCGCAACAAAGTATAACGACACGACCAGTACTCAGACCAGAATAGGCGATTGTTAGGGTTAGAGCTATCTGGCGACAGTTTGATGGTCGGCGTGCCACCGACTACGTATCCAGCAATCTGGCGCACGATTTCGCCAACCGCGAGCATACCGATCGCAACGGCCGCCAGCGGCAAGCCATCATCAAGCTGGTACTGGCCGAACTCTAGTCGTGGAGTACCGTGCTCGGGATCAAGCCCGACGCTGGCGCAAAGCAGGCCAAAGGCCGCTGCAGCAATCCCCTTGGCCATTGAGTTGCCCACCAGTCCTGTAATGATCGAAAAGGCGAAAATCATCAGAGAGACAATTTCAACAGGCCCTGTCATCAGCGCCAGTACAGCGAGTGGCGCGGCGACTGTAATCAATACTATATCGCTCAGCGTATCGCCGGTGGCTGAGGCATATAGTGACAGCTTCATAGCTTTCACCCCTTTACCCTGCTGGGCCAGTGGATATCCATCCATAGCTGATGCTGCCGCTTCAGGAGACCCCGGTGTATTCAGCAGGATAGCCGGAATTGCGCCACCCACGGTTCCCCCCTTGGCGATCCCTACGAGAAAGGCCACAGCGGACAGTGGACTCATCACATAGGTGAATGGCACGGCGATGGCAATCGCCATCGGCGCGGATAGGCCAGGAACGGCCCCAACAAACTGACCGAGGGCAACACCGAGCAAGACGAACAGCAGGTTAGTCAGGGTAAAGGCATCAGCCAGCCCGGCCAGAATTACGTTAAGTTCAAACATGGTAATACCTCAGGGAAGCGGGCGACCGAGTAGAATTTCAAACAGCATCCAGATCAACAGCGGCGCGACGATACCACCGATCAGCAGCCAACTGACTCTGCGTTCCCCCATGAACAGCATCACAGCCAGCACACAGGGCGGTGCTACCAACAAGAAACCGACCCTCTCGAGACCCAAGGCCGCGACGAGTGCCCCGAGAGTAACAAGAAGAGCGCGCGTGGCTTCGCCAAGACTGAAGTGCACAGTACCTGTGGGAAAAAAAAGCTGCACTAACCCACAAATGAGAATGGAACCCGCGGCGAAGGATGGGAAGTCACTCGGAGCCAGGGCTCCGTAGGACACCGGAACGGTCTGGGCGGGAATGATGACCAGTAGCAAGACAGCGCCAACCAGCACGCTGAATCCGCCAAGCAAGCGGTGGCTATTCATTTCGAAACCTCTCGATGCGTCACAGTATGGAAGCAGAAGTGCCATAGCACTCCTGCTTTCTTTTTTACCAAAGTCGAAGTTCATTCAGCGGCTTTAATAAGCTGTTCAGCACCACGCAACGAGCGGGTCATCATTAAGGCCGTTTGCTCGACGCCCAGGTTATTGGCCTCAATGTGCATGCTATTCTTCAACACATCGATCACCTCGGGCGAGGTGATCGCGCTGTCGAGGGCGGTAGCCAATGCCGACTGGGCATCGGCGGGTAATTCCTTAGGAGCAATAAAGACGAAATGCGGCTCTTCATAGCCAAACTCATAGCCTTGCTCAATCAGTGTTAACTGATCCGATGCCACGGGATGGCGCGCTCGGGTCGCTGGCGCTAATACCTTCAGCTCCCCATCCTCGACATACTTGATATGAGCCCCTCCGTCGAAACCAGAGTCAACATGACCGCCAAGAATATGCTGAAGAACTGTAGAGCCACCCTGAGCGGGGACTGGTCTAAGTGGCGCTCCACTGAGCTTTGCAATGGCACGCACTAGCAACTCGCTGCCCTTACTCTGTACCGCTACCGTTGCTCCGTCGTTACTGTTAGCATAGTCAATCAGACTTTCAATATCCGTATATGGCGCATCCGACTTCGCAATCCAAGAGATCGGTGCTACCCCAGCCGTGCCTAGGTAAGCAAAGTCTTCCAGCCCATAATGACTGCCCTGCCTAGTCGCTAGGTTGTAGATTAACGACTCCGATACCGCTAGGCCGAAGGTCAAACCGTCTCCCGGTTTGCGTACCAGCCCCCCCGCCATTACAGTGCCTCCACCACCCGGCTTGTTTTCGACCACCAGTTTCCAGCCCTGCTCATTTTCGATTTGCTTGGCGATCAACCTTGCAACCGTATCAGCACTCCCTCCTGGGCCAAAACCCACCTCAAGCCGAATCGGTGCCGAGGGCTCCCAGTCACCGGACCAAGCCTGTAATGGAAGAGCGGTAGCGACACCAATAATCGCTACACTCAAGCTGGATTGGAGAAGTTTTCTGAGTTTCATGATATTTCACCTTTAATTGTTTTAATTAGATTATTCCGAATGAAAAGCAGCCAAGATAAGCTGCGTGCATGATTATCTTTTATTTTGCGTGTTATTAGTTACGTATTCCACTGCACCAAAGGGGGATAAGTATATAAGTCGACATAGCCTCTCGAGGCCATAGCCCGTCATTTTATAAGGTTTGTGACGCACTAGAGAGTTCAAAAAAGATATGAAATGGGGCAGTTTGCAGCATTGTTCCTTCATTCAGAGAATAGTATCTGCACTCTGATTGGCTTCATCATATTTGTTGCTAATATCACATACATAGATGATCTCCTCTTTTACTAACCGAGTAATTTCGTTTGCCCCATAGCCCATCTCCGCTAACACTTCGGCAGTATGCTCGCCATAGAGAGGAGCACCGCGCGACGTTACGCCGTCGCCGCTGGAGAACTTGATCGGACATCCAAGGGCATTGATCTGGCCAGCAATTGGATGCTTCACCTGGATTACCATCTTTCGAGCCTTGACTTGGGGGTCTTCCAACATCTGCATCATGGTATTAACCGGGCCAGCTGGCACGCCAGCACGCTCAAAGGCTTCAACCCAGTCGTTGGTCGGACGAGTAATTAAAACCTCCTCCATCATTTGTATCAGAACATCACGGTTCGCCATACGGTCACCATTGGTGGCAAAACGCGGATCAGTAGCCATTCCTGGTAAATCAAGCACACTCGGTATCCGCTGAAAGTTCGACTGGCCGATGGCGCCAATATTGATCCAGCCGTCCTGGGTACGAAATGACTGATAAGGTGCCGCTACAGGATGAGCATTGCCCATGGGACCAGCAGAAACCCCCGAAGCAAATGCCAGAGCGGCTGGCCAATAGGTATGTATCACCGAGGCTTCCAGAAGAGAAGTATCAACGTATTGCCCTTTACCTGTTTTCAGCTTTTCAATATAGGCGGCCAAGATTCCAGTGGCGGCTAGAATCCCCGCAGTTACATCACCGACAGGTACCCCCACTTTCACGGGTGGTCGGCCAAGACCTTCTCCAGTGACTCCCATCAGCCCCGACATGCCCTGGGCGATAAGATCATATCCCGCCCGCTGTGAGTAAGGGCCATTGGTACCGAAACCCGTAATGGTGCAATAAACCAAGCCTGGGTTCAGCTGCTGTAGCTCATCGTAGTCCAACCCCATCCTTTTCATCGTACCGGGCCGATAGTTTTCCAGCACAATATCGGCGCTCGTAATTAATTTTCTAGCAATTTCTTGCCCCTCTGGAGTCTTTGCATCCAAAGCCATGGCTCTTTTATTACGATTAATAATCATAAAGGAAGCAGACTCTCCTTCTACTTCCGGTGGCACAGTCCTTCGCGTCTCATCTCCACCAGGCAGCCTTTCAACCTTAATGACGTCTGCCCCCATATCTGCTAGCAGAAGACCTGTCACCGGACCAGACATAACATGAGCAAACTCGATCACTTTTAGGCCAGCCAAAGGCCCCTTTGGCTGATTGTCATTTTTCATTATTCACCTTCCCTCAAACTGTGGTTTTGTTTTACTAAGAAACGACAGATATCCAGCCTTATAATCTTGAGTATCGAAGCATGCATAACCTTCAGCCAGCTCTTCTTTATCGAGAGGATGTGAATTGCTACGCAAACGCTCGATAAATTTCTTATGCCATCGGGCAGAGAGAGGAGCCCCTGCAATAATACGAGAAACCGCTTTTAGTATTTCTTCTTCAAAACTATCACTGCTCACTACACGATTGACAATGCCTTTAGACTTTGCCTCGTTAGCTCCTATAACTCGCCCCTCAAGCAATATTTCAAGGGCTACATTGGGACCAATCAACCTAATGAGCCCTTCAAGCTCTGGATAGGCCAACGTCGCACCTAACTTGTTAATAGGAATTCCAAATCGGCTGTCTTCACTGGCAATACGTAGGTCACAAAATGCGGCTAGTTCCATACCTCCCCCAACACAGACGCCACGAATAGCCGCAAGCGTTGGAATTGGGCAGTCTCTGACAGCATGCATAGCCTTATGACCATGCTTAGAAAACTCGATTGCCTGAGCTTTATTGCTACGCATCAACTCGAATTCTTCAATATCGGCACCACTACCAAAAGCCGAATCACCTGCACCGCGAAGCACAACGCAGCGCAGGTTTTTCTCGCAAGAAAGCATCTCGATGGTTTCCGCCATCTGAACCCACATTGCTTTACCCATTGCATTACGTTTGTGCGGGTTATTGATTATTACAGTAGCGACATAACCATCACGTTGGACTTCAATTTTGCCATTCATTATTTTCTCCTTGTTGTCTGGCTTGATCGTAGCGCGTACCCTGAAACTAGAAAAATAGGGTTTTCAACTACCACCATAGCGGCAACCTATACCCCCTCTACCATAGTCTAAAGTGAGAATAGTCTTGCAACTTCGCCAGCTTCATTATTTTTCCCGAATTGTAGAGGAAGGTAGCTTTTCCCGTGCCTCCCAATCGCTGCATATTGCTCAGCCAGCACTTAGCCAACAAATCAATCGCTTGGAAGAAGAGCTTGGTGTCAAACTATTAACTCGAAGTGTTCGCGGTGTACTGCCCACGCAGGCCGGGCTAGCCGTTCACCGGCACGCACAGTTGATTCTCAAGCAGGTCGCTGCGACCCCTACTATTGCCGCAATAGCCGACTCCGGGCCAGCAGGCCCTGTTGCGGTAGGACTTCCTCCCACCATTGCTACTAGCATCGGGCTCAAGTTACTTAAGGTCGTTAGTGAGCAATTCAAGGCAATTCAACTCGAAATAGTGGAAGGCCCAAGTCAGTTTTTGGCAAATCTACTATCCCAAGGGAAAATAGATATATCGATCATATTTGACGTTAGTGCAAAAGAAAAAGTAAAAGTTAAGCCATTAGTATCCGAGCCACTTCTTTTTGTAGGAAAACTCGGCACTATAAAGACTGAAAGCACCCTGTCTCTATATGACATATCCAGTTACCCACTTCTTCTTTTTAGCAGGCCTAATGGTATTCGTGAAGCAATAGAAGCAGCTTTTGCTTCAGACGGGCTAACTCCAAAAATAGTTGCGGAAATTAATTCTCCTAACCTTCTCATTAATGCTGTGCAGGCTGGTATGGGATATTCCATTATTCCTTCACTCGGGCTTGATCAAGCTAAAGAAAAAATGAAACTCGATGTTATTAGGCTTTCCAACCCCAATCTTAATCGTACTGTATTTCTGGGTACTTCCGACATGACACCGTTAATGCCAGCTACTCAAGAGATATGTCGTGTTATTGAAGAGTTAATTTATGACTCAACATTAAAAAATGATCATCAATAAACCATGACAACATAATCGGAAGCTGAGTTGCTGTTATCATTAAATATTTTAGACTTCTAGCCTGGATTTCTCATAGTACCTCAGCCAGTACCGCACTCAGGCTGTAACACCGCTAAACACCTACTGGCTCGACTTACATCGGCTACTTTTTAACCACTTTCCGGCGTTCAGACACACTTCCCCCTTTCCCCCATTGCTTCGGGCCGGGGGCGCCCGAGCAGTCAGTTAGGAACCAACCGCCTGACGAGATCGGATAGCGCCGTTTTATAGGGGTAGCTGTCACTCATGAGTACTCGGATTCGACGCGTATTGCGGATGATGACCGCGCCTACTTTGATGAGCTTGAGCCTCAGGTTGCTCGGACTCATGCGCGCGAAGGGCGTGTGCTTCAGATAAGTCCGTAACCGCTCGAACAGCGTATAAGCGAAGCCCGACAAGATCAGCCGCCACTGATTGGCCCACCAGTGCGTGCTGGAGGTCCGGTCAGCAAACAGGCTCAGTTGTTGATCCTTGATCCGGTTCTCCATGTCACCCCGGGCACAGTACTGCTCGTAGTAAAGCTTGAAGCCATCATCGTAACGGGAACTGATGATAAACCGGGGATTAGAGCCTAACTCGCCTTCTTCTAGGCGGGCCACCACCCAGCGTGAGTATTTCCAGGAGTGGGCTTGATACTGGAAGCGGAACGTCCCCGCTACTTTCCCTCCCACCTGCCATTGGGTCTTGCGCACCAGCATCATGGGGACGTCCACTTCCTTGAGCAGCCGGCTGTTCTTGGCGATTCCCACGATGTAGTCGACGTGATGCCGATCACACCAGTTCAGCATCCGGGGACGACAAAAGTGGCTATCACCTCGTAACACGATGCGCGTATCGGGCCAGTATTGACGGATAAAGCGTACCAGTAAGGCGAGGATCGCCCAGCTATGGCGGCTGTCGCTGCGGTCACTGGTGCGCAGATAGCTCACCAGTAAGTGGCGCCCACAGAAGACATACAGTGGGAAGTAGCAGTGGTGATCGTAATAACGGTTAAAGAACTTGCCGGGTTGCTCGCCATGCACGGGGATGTCGGTGCCATCAAAGTCCAGCACGATCTCCTTTGGTGGTTCGTCATGCTGTTCAATGAAGTGATGCCACAGCAACTCATGGGCCTTCACTATTGCTTGCCGATCGGCGTTCTGCTCCACCCGGCACAGCGTCGACTTGCCTGCCAGCGTATCCTCTTCACCGAGCGCTGTCTGAAGGGCCTGATCATAGCGCAGGGCCTCATGGTCGTTGAAATCTTCATAGCCAGCGGCGACACCGAACACCCGCTGACGAACCAAAGTGTCGAGCTTATGACGAACCTGTTCCGGTGCGCGGGGATCATGAAGCACGGCGGCCAAGCGGCGTGTCAGGCGATGCTGTTTATCGACTTCACGAAGCAGGAGTAATCCGGCGTCCGACGTAATGTGGCCCCCGGAGAAGTCGGCTTCAATTTGGCGGCGTGAGAGTGGCGAGAAGGTCAGCTTTTCAGGTACCATTTTGGAAGCGGCTGTTGGTGCTTGATGGATTGGTTAGGTTCTTGAAATCATAGCACTTTCAGCCGCTTTCTTTTATACCCTGTGAGAAATCCGGGCTAGAAACGTTAAAATAGACTGTCGGCATTACATACCTACAGTTGTTCAAGGTGCTATCAATGGAACTTTCAGTGGGCTTGCCGTCATCAATGTACGGGATGCCGCCGTTATAGGGTGTGGTCCAACATTATGGTTGCCGCCAAAGATATGGTTCCAAGGTAACCCGTCAAGCATGACCAGTGGCTCGTCTTTCAGAAAAGCAAATACCGAGTTGATCATGGTCTGGTTGGCAAAAGCATGCGCTGGGTGTTGACAACCGCCTGGGGCATTTCGGTGGTTCCGGATGTGAACATAAATGTGGCAATGGTGTCGCCGATTACCTGTTGGTTCGCCTGCGCCAGCGAAACGGCAAGTCTGCTATAACAAATCATTCGTAATGATTAACCCGACTGCTACAGCCATCTATAGAGTGATCGAAGTAGATGGCAATCACGGGGGTGTCAGTAACTTACCGAAGTTCATCGAAATCAGCGAATAGACAGTAGAAATAGGTGAAGAGGGCACGCTATGTACATGACCTAAAGTACCATTATTGTGGTTTCGGTGCGTAATTTAATTGGTGTCTTTCTTACTCGATTGCTTTGCCTTTACGCGGCGGACTAGTATTAAAACCTGTATTCCCCCCTCTCTCAGCCTTGTTGTCCGGTTGGTGATATCGCCTAAATCTAATCCAGAGGGAGCGGCATGGAGTTCTTGTGCCACGTTATTCTGCAGAGCGCAAAGCAGCCGTCCTGAAGAAGTTGTTACCACCCCATAATCACAGTGTGGCATCGGTAGCAACAGAGGAAGGCATCTCTGACGCGACGCTGTATAGTTGGTTAAAACAGTGTCGAGTAAAAGGAGTGCCTGTGCCGGGTTACACCCAAGGCGACAGCGAATGGTCGCCCGACGCCAAGCTCGCCGTGGTCATCGAAACCGCCACCCTGTCAGAGGCGGAGCTTGGCGCTTACTGCCGCGTAAAAGGCCTTTATCCCGAGCAAATTCAACAGTGGAAAGCGGCTTGCCTCGAAGGCGCTGGTCGGCAAGAAGATCAGGAAAAAGCGGCGCACAAGCAGCGTAAAGAAGACCGTAAGACCATCAAGGAGCTCAAAGCGGAAGTGCGTCGCAAAGACAAGGTAGTGGCAGAGACGACGTCGTTACTGGTGCTCTCAAAAAAGCTCGACGCCTTGTACAGCGGCGAGGACGACTAACGCCGCTCGACGAACGTGCAAGGCTCATCGCGCTATTTGACGAAGCGGTGGTGGGTGGCGCTTCCCGCTATCAAGCAGCCGGTATTATCGATGTAAGCGAGCGCACACTAAAGCGTTGGCGATCTGAGTGTGGCACTGTTGTTGAGGATCAGCGTCCACAGGCGGCACAAGGCAGGCAGCCGCATCAGCTGACGCATGAGGAAGAGCAGACCATTTTGAACACGTGTCATCGTCCCGAGTATCAGAGCTTGCCGCCGTCTCAAATCGTGCCCTTACTGGCAGACAACGGCGTCTATCTGGCCTCCGAATCGTCGTTTTATCGGGTCTTGAAAAAGCATCACCAGCAGCACCCTCGTGGCCGTACGAAAGCACGCCGCACAGTGCCCGCGCCGACCAGTTTTACGGCGACAGGGCCGAACCAGGTTTGGAGCTGGGATAGTGTGCCGCAGAGGCACTAGAGAGCGGATGTAAGGATGCAGACACTTTACTGAGCCATAAGCTCAGCAAGAGATGGTGGTGGGCCCACCGGAGTCGGCTGTCGGAAGCAGGCTTCAAACCAGCCCAAGCTGCATGCATTAAGAGTGCTTGTGGTGAGCATTGGGTCAAAAGGCTGCACAGTGATGCAGTCAGGTGTGATATTGAGAGGCGAGCGAGAGCGAACCCATGATGACGTGTCGAAAACCATACGTGACATCAAAACCGGGGGCGTGTCCCATCCCTGGGATGAGCTTGCGGGTGTACTCCGAATGCTGCGCAAGTGGTGTCCGGCATAAAGTGGGCGCGACTTAATATTAGGCTCTTGCTGGGAACTGCGGGAACCAGTCATCGTAATGTTTAAGGGAGAAGGCACAAGTGGCGATCACCACAAGGCCGAGAGTACCGAGGCACGATACTGGGACGGAGCTGTTCGTAGTAGTGACGAAGCCTCTGTAATGGAGGGGGAGCGAAGGGACAGCGTCAAGCAGCCTGGACCTCGGTCTCAACTGCGAAAGCAGGAGGAGGGCCGATGTCAGGCAAAACCATTCGACATTGATAAGTGGTTAGTTGTTGAAGCTTACAAACGGGTCAAAGCCAACGCAGGATCTGCCGGTGTAGATCGGCAGTCCCTAGAAGACTTTGACCGTGATCGAAGAAACAATCTCTATAAACTCTGGAACCGAATGTCTTCGGGCAGCTATATACCGCCCCCGGTTCGTGCTGTCCCAATTCCAAAGAAGTCAGGAGGTGAGCGGATACTGGGCATTCCGACTGTAACGGATCGAATTGCTCAGATGGTAGTCAAGCTTCAGTTCGAACCTGAGGCAGAGCCGCACTTTCTTTCAGACTCTTACGGGTATCGTCCGGGAAAATCGGCGATACAGGCAGTTGGCGTTACTCGAAAGCGGTGCTGGCGTTATCCATGGGTACTGGAATTTGACATCCGTGGTCTATTCGACAACATTCCGCATGAGCTCCTGCTAAAGGCGATTGACCGGCATACCGCGAATCCATGGGTGAAGTTATACATCCGACGATGGCTAACGGCACCCTTGGAACACGCGGACGGCCTAATGGTTGAGCGTGATAAGGGAACACCGCAGGGAGGCGTTATCAGCCCTGTTCTGGCCAATCTCTTTTTGCACTACACCTTCGACCGATGGATCAGTCGGCACTTTCCGGCCATTGAATGGTGTCGATATGCTGATGATGGCCAGCTCCACTGCTCCACTGCTCCACTGCAGCACTCAGAGGCAGGCTCGATTCCTACTGCACAGACTGAGTGAGCGGTTCAGGGAGTGCGGGCTTGAGCTACATCCAGAGAAAGCCCGAATTGTTTACTGCCAGGATCACCGTAGAACCGGAACCCATGTGCATACATCTTTTGATTTTCTTGGCTACACGTTCAAAAAGCGTGTAGTGAAGGGCCGAGCCGGCGATCTCTTCATGGGATTTTGCCCGGGCATCAGTCGCCCTTCAATTAAGGGAATCATCCAGAAAGTACGAGCATGGCGAATAGGGCAGCGAACCGATCTATCCATCATGGATATCGCTGGCTTTATCAATCCATACCTGCACGGTTGATGGAATTACTATGGGCATTATTACCGGTCCTTGATGTACCGGGTATCGTGCTACGTAAATCAGCGACTGGTCAGGTGGGCTATGCGAAAGTTCAAGCATCTTCGAGGACGGAAGACCAAAACAATTGCCATACTTGAGTGACTAGTGAAAGCGCGACCGACCCTGTTCGCTCACTGGTCGCGAGGAATGTCGGGTGCGTTTGCTTGATGGGAGCGGTGTGAGCCGAGAGGTTCACGCACCGTTCTGCGAGAGGCTGAGGGTGAAATTCCCTTGGTCTACTTACCTTAGCTATTGCGCCTCCGTTGTACGAGGCCAGCACTGGTATCTCTACCTGATCATGGATATCTACAGCCGCAAAATCATTGCCTGGGAAGTTCATGAGACGGAATCGGGTGATTTGGCTAAACAGCTGATGGAGCGTGCATTATTGCGTGAGAATTGCTGGCATCAGCCACCGATGCTGATGAGATGGTCTCCTCCCACTCCAAACCGGCGTCATAGTGCGCCAAGATAGAGGTGACATCCACTATCTGCATGAGCAGGAGAAGACCATGAATAAGCACCTGCGGTTTTCAGCGCCCCTGATTACTCTCCGAGGAACACTTGTGCCGGCGTACGATACCCCAGACGTTTTCTGGGGCGGTTGTTCAGCTTGGCAATGACTCTCCTCAATGCTAAGTCGCTCACCTTGCGGAAGTCCGTCCCTTTCGGGAAATACTGGCAATCAGGCCGTTGGTATTTTCATTGGAACCACGCTGGCATGAGCGGCACGGGTCGCAAAAATAGGTCTTGGCCGAGACGGCCTTAGCAACCTTACTGTGCTCTGCGAATTCCGACCCGTTATCCAAGGTGATGGTGTGAACTGCCCCTCTGCGTGGCGCCAATAACCGAGTCATCGCCTTCGCTGTTCTCGTGGCCGTGACTCGATTAAGAACTCACGAGCCTGAGTGCCTGAGCGCGTGCGTTCACTTAGCGTGGTCATTAAATTTCCCCTTTATGCTCTGTTAAAGCCGTCATACAAGAATCTGACGGCTCAGAAGGAAACGCCTGGGCGCGCATTAGTGAGATGCAGCAGCATATAGTTGAGGTTGCCAAAAGAGGTTCTGACCGAGTCGGCCGAACCCCCGGCTAGTTTGATGACGAAAAGCCCGCTGTTGGTTATCGGCCATCGCGCTTTGCCCATCCGCGTCACGAATATAACGGGCCAACGTCATTGCCGCAGGCTGGCCGTAGCGCGCACCTGGCGAACCACACGTCCACACATGGCGAAGTGTCATTGCAATATCGGGTTCATGAGCATCCAGGTATGCAAGTCCGTAGGCACACGCCTCTAGCGTAAACACATCATGGCTACAGAGCTTCCACGCAGCGTTTGGCTTGCCTTTGGAGTCGTAGGTGTATGTCTTGCCAATATCGTGCAACAGCCCTCCCACGAAACAGGCTTCCTGCATGAGACGAGGCATGGTTGGTTCGTTAAGACGCAGCATCGCTACCGAGTGATTGGCAACTTCCAGCGAATGCTGTAGCAAACCACCTGGGTACGCATGGTGATAATTTACGCTGGCGGGCGCATTCAAAAAAGCTTCAAGACGATCCTTACGTTCCAGTACCCGCGTCAAAAACGCTCGAAGGCAGTCTGATTGAAGCGACTGTACGGTCGCGACTAACTTATCGAATACCTCTGGCATCGGGGAGTACACCCGTGGCAACGATTGCAGGGTATCCATAGAGGTCACTTCATCCCGGGACGCCCTGCGGAACTCATCAAGAATGAATTGGCCTGACAAACACTTCACGCCGGAGGCGGTAACAAAGTCCAGATGGCCGATGCGCTCAGGTACTGTTGTTTTGCTCAAGTTGAGCATCGCGATTTGATCCCCCACACAATCGCTTAGCCGCAGCTTTAAGAAAGGCGTTTTCGCGTTGTCGAACTCCACCACGCGTCCAGTAAGGCGATAAGTGCCCTTGAAGGTACGAGACAGATGAGTAGGGACGTTATCAAGCCGTTTCATGATGCTGCTCCTTCTGGGGCTTAGTGGGCGTGGTGTTGCCTAACAAACGCTCAAAGGCAGAGCCATCCATACGGGTGGCATTGGGGACGTAACGTGAATAAACCTTGAACAGCATCTCGGTTGAACTATGGCCCAGCATTCGCGCCACCCACTCTGGATTTTCGCCAGAAGCCAAAAAGAGTGTCGCGGCAGTATGGCGTGTTTGATAAGGACGCCGCTTGGTCAGCCCAAGAGACTTGAGTAAGGGGTACCACACGCGCTTTGTCACGTTATTGTGATCAAGCGGCTGTCCCATCTGATTGCAGAACACGTACTTACTCATGTGCCCAGTGGCGGCGTACTGCGTTTTGAGGGCGTCATACACCTGCCCGAACATGGGGATTTCTCGTTGCGATCCATCGGTCTTGGTGTATTCCGTTTCACCATTGATTAATGTTTCTCGTACTAAGATTTCCCGCTTAGCAAAATCAATGTTTTTCCACTTCAATCCATCGACTTCACCAGTACGCAGGCCGGTAAAGAACCGCACGGTGTAATAGTTGCAATAGTCTGGGCGTACATTGTCGATGATGCGTTGCACCTCGTGTAGAGAAAACGGCTCGATATGCGTCTTCTGTAGCTTTAACGGCTTGATGTTTTTGTACGGCGTCTCAAAGTCGAAACGCTCGGCCGCCTCATCGAGCACCATACGCAAAATGGACATATGGCTGTTGATCGTTTTAGGCGATACCAACCCCGTGGCACCACGGCCCCTGCGCTTGGCTAGTTTGGTGCGGAACGCCAGGATGTCCGACTTGGTGATATCTCCGATGTGTTTTTTCCCAAACGTTGGCTTCAACGAGCTATCCAAGATCGAACTCACATTCCGTACGTGAGAGGTACGCCATTGGATTTTGCTCTCGTCGAACCACTGATCAGAAAAATCATTAAAGAGCGGTGTGTCTAAATCGCTGACAACTTGAGGTTTAGCTGTATTGGTAGGCTGAGAAGTCTTCAATTTCTGCAAGTTGCTGCTATTAGGAAAGAACTCTGCATAATTGAATTCGCCGAGCAGCATTTTTGCTTCCATGCGCTGTAAAAGCCCCTCCAACTGCTTACGATTTTTTGCGTTGTCGTCTAGAAGCGTTTGTTCACGAAAACGTTGCCCGTCATACCTGAAGTCGATAAAAAGCTTTTTGCTCTCTTGGCGGACGCGAACCTTACCCATGGCATACGCCTCCGTTCGCCATTGGAATGGCGATTGCTTGCTCACGAGGGGTCGCTTTCAGCATTTCTTCCTGAATAGTTTCCCAGATATAAAGGATTTTCCGACGCCCAAAGGGGCGGATGTAATGAGTGCCTTCAATGAGCACACTATCTTTGAGTTGCTGGCGGATAGTACGCGCATCGTACTTGATAAGTGATGCTAGCTCTTCTGTTGTCAAAAAAGTGCAGGCCATGAGACTATCTCCTAGATCAAGTGATCATTTGATAATATTTTTAATCGTTCGATTATAAATATAAACGATCAAATGATTATTTCAATACATTTTTGATAATTTTAATAATCACAATGGGCAAAGAGATGATTCGGTATCACTTAAAAGAGCTGATTGCGGAGAAAGAATTTGAAGAACGGCGCAGGATTACGATAGGCGAGATAGCAAAAGAAACGGGTATTAATCGGATGACGTTGTCTAAGATCATCAACCATCCAGGGCATAGTACGGTGACGGATAACCTAGATAAGCTCTGCGACTACTTTGATTGTGAGATCGAGCAGTTGGTGACGCATATCAAGGAGACTAAAGATAGATCTGCGCCAGTGTCCGACTAAGAACGTAGTATGGAAATTAATGGAGGGGTAGGAATTTGCCGTCAGGTGCCTGAAGGTCATGCAAATTTTTGATCTTCAGGGGCAATGAAAATATTGGGCACGGTATGGGCACAATATAGGCACAGAGGAATTTGAAAAGGCGGGCAACAAAAAAGGCAGACCAGTAAATAACTGATCTGCCTTTCAAAATATTGGTAGCGGGGACCGGATTTGAACCGATGACCTTCGGGTTATGAGCCCGACGAGCTACCAGACTGCTCCACCCCGCATCAACGTGTGGCGTATTCTACAGAGTTTTTACGTGAAGTCAATAGAGGTATTAACACGTTCGGCTTATAGCAGTGGCGTACATCCTACTGCAACATGAAGGGAGTACAGCTATGCTTCAGGTAGCTATAACAAAAAGCTTACGTTGGTGCATTGCTAACGCGAATAATGCACTAGGGTAATACAAGCGCAGATGCGCTTTTTCACAATGGCTTGCGGCGCAACGTGCGTGCGGTTAGATCCAAGCCATTTGTCATATCAGGGAGGTAGTCAATGGCCAATCAAGCCCCCGTCGCCTGGGTAACTGGTGGAACTGGTGGTATCGGTACGGCAATTTGTCGTTCGTTGGCAGAGGCGGGTTATCTGGTCGTCGCGGGTTACCGCAACCCCGATAAGGCCAAAACCTGGCTGGAGTCGCAGCATGCTGACGGCTTTAACAACATCGAATTGTCGGGTGTCGATCTCGCTGACCACAATGCCTGCCTGGAAGGTGCCCGCGAAATCCATGACAAGTATGGACCCATCAGCGTGCTAGTGAACTGTGCGGGTATTACCCGTGACGGCACCCTGAAGAAAATGACTTACGAGCAGTGGTATGAAGTGCTTGATACCAACCTCAACAGTGTTTTTAACACCTGCCGTAGCGTTATCGAGATGATGCTTGAGAATGGCTATGGCCGGATTATTAATATTTCCTCCATCAATGGTCGTAAAGGTCAGTTTGGCCAAGTGAACTATGCGGCTGCCAAGGCCGGTATGCACGGTTTGACCATGTCGTTGGCGCAGGAAACAGCGACCAAAGGTATTACGGTCAATACCGTATCGCCAGGCTATATTGCTACCGATATGATCATGAATATTCCAGAAAAAGTGCGCGAAGCCATTCGGGAAACGATCCCAGTGAAGCGCTATGGCACGCCAGAAGAGATTGGCCGCTTGGTCACTTTCTTAGCCGACAAGGAGTCAGGATTTATCACCGGTGCTAACATCGATATCAACGGTGGTCAGTTTATGGGCTAGTGGTTCGCCATAGGCTGATAAACGCTAGCTCCCTTACCAGGGAGAAACGCAAACGGGAGGCTATTAGCCTCCCGTTGTTATTGAACGATACGCCAAACTATCGCTAAACCATCATTAAGGCAGTGGAACCCGAGCCAGTCGACTCAGTAGATTATCCAACTCTTCCACTTCAGCGTCCCATAACGAGGTGGGCAGTGGTCCCAGTGCCAAAAGCGCGACTAAGATGTCGGTGACCTCTAAATCACGGCTGCGTTCTTGTTTGAAGCCTTCGTTCAAGCGTTCTACTTGAATAGCCAGCCGCAATGGTTCATCGCTTTGCCGTACGCTACCCACGGCCAGCATTGAGAGATGTACCCTTAATCGGGCGAGAGACTCAGCCAGCTTAGCGTGATCAGCGTCAGATAACGGCACCGCTATACGATGGCGCTGCTGGTTACGAGTGTTATGTGCTTCGCTAAAACAAGCAGGTAATGAGTCGCTGAGCACTGCCTGGGCATCTACATCGCTGGGGATGCCCTCATTAAGGTAGTGCTGATCAGCGGCTAAGTGAGCATTCACGAGCGGCATAATAGCGTGCCATTGCTGAACCGTATTGGCGACGGCGAGCCGATTTAAGCGTTCGCGACGCGCCCGCACAATACCACTCATGCGCCGCTGCATACCTTCACTACGGCGATTGCGTGGCAGCGGTTCGAGTTGGTTAGCCTGGTTTAGAAAATTCTCCAGCGTGGTTGCTTCGCTAGCCTCAATAGGTTGCCAGCTATCCATTTGGTCGATCAGCGTTTGCATTTCGTCAAGCTGCTGTTGTTGACGTGCCGCTTGCTCATTTTTGTGCGCATCGCGCTGGGCAAAAAGCTGGTCACACTCATGACGAAAGGTTTTCCATAACGTCTGCTCTTCGCCTTTGGGCGCACGACCTAACGCTCGCCACCGAAGCTGTAGCTGTTTGGTTAAGTGGATTCGCTGTGCTAGTGGTTGGCTTTCATCACTTCGCAGAGCCGTCACCTGACCAATCAATCCGCGTTTCTGTGAGGCAATAGTCTCGGCGCGCTGATCAATCAATGCCTGTAGTTGTTGGCGAATAGTACCGAAGCGGCGTCCAACGGCTTCAGAGTGATCTCGCGGCACCGGGCTATAGTGGCGCCATTGGAGGCGTGCTTTGTCGCGAATTTGCCGAAGTACATCCGGGTCGGCGTCTTCAGCAGGTTGAGCCAGCAGGCTTTCAAGCTGGTCGCATAACGCTTCTCGGGCTTGAAGGTTGGTCTCACGCTCCTCGCTAAGCTGTTGGCGCCAGGGGGCTAAACGTTCGTGGATACGATCTGAGGCGCTGCGAAAGCGCGTGGCCTGCTCCCGGTTGGCAGCGGCATCACCCAGCGACTTCCACTCTTTGACCAACTGAAGGTGATGACGATCAAGCGCCTCTTCTGCCATGTGAAGATCATTGGCGAGGGCTTCAATACTGGCACAGAGCTGCTCGCGCTTAGGTCCGGCGACGAAACCTCGCCAATCGCGCAGTTCCGCTAATCGTGCCGCTAAATGCTTCAGACGCGCTTTAAGCGGTTGAGCGGAGGCACTTTCAAACCCTTCAATGCGCGGTTTAAGCCGTTGATGAAGGCGGCTGGCGCTTTTGAAGGCGCCCCGTTCTAATAAGTGCTCAAAGGTGTCGAGTTCGCCAGCATAAGTAGTGAGCGTGGGATGGTCTTCGATGGGCTGCGAGGGCGCCGAATTTTCAGCGTTAAGAACCGTTTGGGCGCGCCCAAGCAGCGCGGGCGGTGTTAAGGCGTCCGGCCATTGGCATTGGGTGATCTGCGCCGCTAAGGTGGCGTGATCTTCGTTAGCCAGCGCCTTTTCCATATCGGCGCTAACCGCGCACCAGCGCTGCCAGGCTTCTAAGCATTGATCGTAATCTTGAATCGCCAGCGTGTAGCGTTGTCGCATCACATCGCTAGGCGGGTGCATATCGGAAAGGGTTTGCCAGCGTTGATCGAGTAGCTGGCGCTGAGCGCGCAGGCTGTCTATATCCTGTACGGTCATGGCCGCCGCGTGGCGTAGCCCATCAAGCGTCTCTTCTATTCCTTCAAGCAATTGCTCGCGGGTGTTCTCCGCTTCGTCCCGGCGCTCTATGCTCTGCTGCCGAGCCTGCTCTCGGGTTTCATGATCATGCAACGTCTTGCGGCAATTTAGCCTGGCTTGGTGGAAGCGCTGCTCCTGCTCTACGCTTGGCGGTTGCGTGAGTTGTTCCCACTGCCGCTCAAGATGCCGGAAGCGCCCGCCATAAAGTGGCTCCCACGGGGCACGGGCATGTTGCTCAAGTTGGTTAAGCAGCGTTTCGCGCTGCTGCTCTTCCGCTTCCAGCCACTGGGCGTCGCTGCGCAACCGGTTAAGCCGTTCCCGCGCCAAGCGTACAACCTGGCGGTCACGGCGCGCTTCTTTCAAAAGTCGTTTGAGTCCTTCTTCGTCCTCAATTCGCTCCGCAGCCTGGTGTCTAACAGCGGCCACGCCATTATGGCAAGCCTGATGAATCAGATCATTCTCATCAGTCAGCCTGTCCAGTGCGCTTAAGCGCAACGTCAGGTTGTCGGCTTGTAAGGCCACCGCGCTCAGTACCCGCGGCTCTTCAAGACGTTCAATAAGCGCTTGGCGTTGCTGCAGGTCGGTGTGGCCTTCGCGTCCGCTCAACCGTTGGCAAATGGCATTGAACCAAGCTTCATCCTGTTGATGATGCGAATAAGCATCGACTAAGCTTGCACAGTCATCCAAGGCCAGTAGCGCGGCAAGGCGAATCTGGCTATCGGGATCTTGAGAGAGCGACTGCAGCGCCTGGCGCTGTTCTGATTGTTCAGGGTCGAGTCGCTGGAGGGCCTGACGACGTACTTCGGGGTCGGGATGCTGCCACCGAGGTGCGAACAGGCGTCTTAACAGTCCGTGCATGGATCATCCTGCTGGTGCGTAGCGTGAAAAAAATCGTTAGTCAGCAATGCGGCGGTTGCAGTCACCGGCGCTGTCGCTTAGCTTGGCCTTACTATCTTGTAATAAGCATGGTGTGGTAAGCGACTATTTTCTAGACCACAATGCGTGATAGTACGCTACCTTTATCTTATCTGAACATGACAGGGAGTTCGGCCATGAGCCTTAACGTGGATAGTGCCGCTGTGGCCTTTACCTTTAAAGGCGGCATGCTGCCGATGACCGTCATGGAGCTAAGTAGCGCTGATCCGGAGCGAATCCGGCAGCAGTTGGCTGGCAAACTTTCCCAATCACCTGCTTTCTTTCAGCATACACCGGTTGTGCTCAGCGTGGAAAAGCTGGATGAACCGCACTTAGCCCTTGAACGTATTTGTGCCGTGTGTCGTGACCATAAGCTACTGCCGGTCGCGGTACGCGGTGGCACCGAGCCTGTGCGTCAGTCTGCCTGGGCGCTGGGGTTGGGATGGTTCCCGCCGGTAGAAGAGGGGCGCGCGCGGGTACTTGAAAGTGTTACTAGTTCGCCAGTGCATGAAGTGACCCGCGAAGAAACAGAAGTGAGTGAAGCAGAAGCGCCTGCGATTGCCACTCGCCTATACCGGGGTACCGTTCGCTCGGGGCAACAGGTGAGTGCTTCTGAAGGCGACCTGGTCGTGATTGGCGCGGTGAATGCCGGTGCAGAAGTGTTGGCAGCCGGCAGTATTCACGTATATGGCGCCCTGCGAGGACGTGCTCTAGCGGGCATCCATGGCAATACTCATGCGGGTATATACTGCCGTGAATTGGAAGCTGAGCTGCTATCAGTGGCGGGGAATTACAAACGATCTGAAGATATTGACCCGCAGCTTTCAGGACGTCCAGCAGAAGTTCACTTTACAAAAGAGCAGCTTGAGATTAAGCCTTTAGGATAAGGTGTTTTCATGAGGGCGCGTTGATGCTTCATGCCTAGCGACGCCGATGACTCGATCCGTTACAGTACGGCATGTTTGATGACATTGATGTTCCCGTTATGTGCAGAGCGCCAACTGACTCGCGCTCGCGACGAACGACTTCAAGAAGGAAGTGAATCTTGGCCAAGATAATTGTAGTGACCTCTGGTAAAGGAGGGGTCGGCAAAACCACCAGTGCGGCGGCAATTTCCACAGGGCTTGCGCTGCGCGGTAAAAAAACCGTCGTCATCGACTTTGATGTGGGTCTTCGAAATCTCGATCTCATCATGGGCTGCGAGCGGCGTGTGGTATATGACTTAGTCAACGTTATTCAAGGCGAAGCGGGGCTTAATCAAGCGCTGATTCGTGATAAGCGCGTTGAGAATTTGTTTATTTTGCCGGCCTCGCAAACCCGCGATAAAGATGCATTGACCCAGGAAGGCGTTGCGGAAATCCTGGAGAAATTGAAAGAAGATTTCGATTTTATTCTATGTGATTCCCCGGCAGGTATTGAACGCGGTGCTCAACTGGCGATGTATTTTGCCGATGAAGCCATTGTGGTTACCAACCCTGAAGTGTCGTCAGTGCGTGACTCTGACCGTATTTTAGGGTTGCTAGCCTCTAAAACCCGCCGTGCGGAGCAGGGCGAAGACCCTATTAAGGAGCACCTGCTGGTCACTCGCTATAATCCAGAGCGAGTCACTTCCGGTGATATGTTAACGCTAGACGATATTCGCGAAATTTTAGCGATTAATCTGCTGGGTTTGATTCCTGAGTCAGAGGCCGTTCTGCGTGCTTCTAACCAAGGGGTGCCCGTCACCCACGATATCTCGAGTGACGCTGGTCAAGCTTATAGCGACACCGTATCGCGCCTACTGGGCGAGGACATGCCACTGCGTTTTCACGAACTGCAGCGTAAAGGCCTGCTTAGTCGCATGTTCGGGGGAGGTCGTCGATGAAACTACTGGAGTTCTTGAAGCGTGAGCGCAGGAAATCCGCCTCGGTAGCCAAAGAACGTTTGCAAATTATTGTGGCGCATCAGCGTAGTCAGCGCGGCCAGCCTGACTATATGCCATTGCTTGAGCGCGAACTGCTTGAGGTTATTCGTCGTTATGTACATGTGGACGACGACGCCATTCAGATTTCGCTGGATAGCGAAGACAACTGCTCTGTACTCGAGCTGAACGTTACGCTTCCGAAGAGCTGATCTTAACAACTGAATACGCGGCGAAAGGGGTGGCGGGTGTGCTAGGCTTGGGCTTTTCATTGCCCAGCGGAGTGTTTGTTCATGGCGCCACCCAATGCTGCCCCTGCCAGTTTTCTTTGGCATGATTATGAAACCTTCGGGGCTGACCCGCGTCGCGACCGGCCCGCACAGTTTGCCGCGCTGCGCACTGATGCCGATCTCAATGAGATTGGTGAGCCCATTGAGCTTTATTGCAAACCGGCCGATGACTATTTACCCCATCCTGCGGCCTGTTTGATTACCGGCATTACCCCCCAAAAAGCCCAGCGCCATGGTCTCCCCGAAGCTGAATTCGCGGGAGATATTCAGCGCCATATGAGTGAGCCAGGCACCTGCGTAGTCGGCTACAACAGCCTGCGCTTTGATGACGAAGTGTCCCGCCACCTGTTTTACCGCAATCTGCTCGACCCTTATTCCCGCGAGTGGCAAAACGGCAATTCCCGCTGGGATTTGATTGATGTGGTGCGCGCTTTTTATGCGTTGCGCCCTACGGGCATCGAGTGGCCGCTGCGTGAAGATGGCGCACCCAGTTTTAAGCTTGAGCACTTAACGGCAGCGAACGGCATTGCCCATGAAGGAGCTCATGACGCAGTGGCCGATGTGCGCGCAACAATCGCCTTGGCGCGTCTTCTCAAAGAGCGCAATGCGAAGCTGTTTGATTACTTGCTCGGCCTGCGCGGTAAGCGTGCGGTGGCTAAACAGCTCGACTTGCCCAATGCCAAACCGCTACTGCATATTTCCCGCCGTTATCCCGCTAGCCGTGGCTGTAGCGCCCTGGTGATGCCGTTGGCTGAACACCCGACCAACCCCAACGGGGTCATCGTTTACGACTTAAGCGTTGATCCCGGCGATATGCTTAGTATGTCGGTGGAACAGATTCGTGGCCGTGTGTTTGTAAGCCAGCAAGATTTGGCAGAAGGCGATGTACGCATTCCGCTGAAAGTGATTCATATCAACCGCTGCCCGGTGGTCTTTCCTGCCAGTGCCTTAAAAGATGTTGATGGGCCGCAAAAAGGTGAGTATGGCTCTATCGTTGAGCGTTTAGGCTTGGATGTGACGGCCTGTCGGCAGCATTGGAAAACCCTACGTGATGCCAGCGGTGTGGCTGAGAAGGTCGCAGAGGTATTTAACGCAGGCTATGAAGATGCGCCGCAAGACCCAGATCTAATGCTCTATTCTGGCAGCTTCTTTTCCGCCGCTGACCGCCAGCAGATGGAGCGTGTGCGTGAAATGGAGCCGTGGGACTTGGTGGGGCAGCGTTTTGCGTTCCAAGATCCACGCTTGGAAGAGATGCTGTTTCGCTTTCGTGCGCGTAGCTACCCCGACACCTTGGAAGGCGAAGAGCGTGAGCAGTGGGAGGCGTATCGCTGGATGCGCATTAATGACCCTGCGCTAGCGGGCTTTACTTTAAAGGCGTTTGCGCGGGAGATCGCTCAGTACAATCAGCAAACGCTTACTGATCGCGAGCGGCAGATTCTGGAAGAACTGGTCATGTTCGTCGAAGCCATGATGCCAGCTCAGGCGTTTGACGCCTGAGCTGCTATCAATAACGAGCCGTTACGATTAAGTGTTACGGGGTGGCTTGCTGTTCATGCACGCTGGGCAGTGGTGAACGGGCCTCCCGATAATCGCCGACATCGCTGGGTTCATCGCCTGGATTAAAACGCACGTCTAGCATGTGTTCGCGTAGCGATGGCCAAAGGGCTTTGATGTCATCAAGGCTAACGTTAAGCACTAATTCCGCCAGTTGGTCGCGGCGGTCAAAGCGCACGTCTTCCAAGGCCGTTGCCTGCCAGTAGCGATTAGCCATACCAGATAAGCTCGTGTCGCGCTGGCGCAGCTGGTCGTGAACGGCTTGGCGGTGGGGCGCTAACGCTTCGTCGCTTAACTGATCAAGACGCTGGCCAGCGTCCTCAAGAAACGCATCCATCCGCTCGGCGATCGTATCGCTGTCGGCATCTGGCGATTGCACCACTAACGCAATGCCTGGTGCTTCTAGAAGGGGCGAATAGCCAGCGTTAACGATGTAGCCAAGTTGCTGTTCAGTGCGCAGTTGCTGGTAGAACGGCGTATCCAACCACTGGGCAATCACGCTGGTCGTTGCTTGCTCTTCAGGAGTTTGATCACGAGCTTGCAGATAGCGCAGCACCAACGATTCATCTCGCGAGCTATGAGGGTGCAGTACGGTGTGCTCTTCATTCACCGCCAGTGGGGTTAGGTTGGGTATCTCCTCGCGGGTTAAGCGTGGACGTAGTTTGGCGCGCATCAGCTCTGCTTGTTCGCGAGCTAGCTCGGCATCAAGGTTGCCGACTGCCATGGTATCGACATAGAGATCATCCAGAAAGCGTTGGCGGAAATTCTCTAGGTGGTGACGGTCAAAGCGTTCACTGGCGGCGAGCAGTTCAGCAGTCGACCACTGCGGTGTGAGCAAGGCTTCGCCGAGTGTACGGCTGGCTTGGCCATATAACGACGCCTGGGGCGCGTTACGCCATTCACGCTGCAGCTGGTAACGCACACGCTCAAAAGCACCCTCGTCAATCTCTGCATTTTTAAGCTGCTCAATCGCCTGCTCAATTAGAGGCGTTTGCCCATCCCGCCAGCCTGAGAAGGAGAGCGTCATGCCGCGGGAGTGCGGGTAGGCGCTAAACGATTGGCCTGCTAGCCACGCCGGGTAGAGAGATTCATTCAGGCTGTCGTTAAGCCAGCTGGCGAGCAGCTGGGTAAGCACCGCCTCTTGGGCGGAGTAGCTGGCGGTTGGATTTTGCAGGCTGACACGCCACTCGACGCTGGGGGTATTAAAGCGCGCAGCCTGCATATGCCAGGCGGTAAACGATGGCGTATCGATCAGCAGGCTAGGGTGCTCATCCTGCCCTTCCAGCAAGGTTAAATCATTGGCGATAAAGGGGTTGGGGCCGGGTAGCGCTAAGCCGCTTAAGGCTTGACCCGGCTGGTCGGGCGCTTGCTCGCGCCACTCAGTGTTAAACCAGGGGGATACGGTATCGCTTTCCACTTCCGGCGCTGAGTAGAAGCGCAGCATATTATCCGCCGTTAGTGCGTCCAGGTACTCTTGTTGACGCTCGGCATCAGGGCCATCCATGCGGTAAGCCGCGTACTGCACATCTTCTACCGGGTAGCGCGAGAGGCTCATTGAGAGGCGCGTCGCTTCCTGCTGAGGTGCACCATGCTGCTGGAAACGGAATCCCTGCTCGTTAAGGTCTGCCTGTTCCTCGTAGCGCCACTCGGCGAGGCCGTCGTTACGCAGTTGCTCAATGGCCCCCAACAGAGTGGCTTCAATATCGTCCAGGCGCTCGGCACCCGCCGGAGTCAGGCTGATGGAAACAGTGAACAGTGCCTCGTTTCCGTCGCCCTGGCCAACGCCAGCGGAAAGGCCGTCGGCAAGCCCTGCATTGCGCAGTACCGCCAGCAGGCTGCCATCGCCTTCATCGCCGAGTAAATGGGCGATCAGTTGTGTTGGTTTTGTGCGGTAGTCGTCGGTGGGGTCGGGCACTGGGAAGTAGAAGCGTAGCTGGCGTCGGTTTTGCAGCGACTGGCGTTCGATATAGCGGGGCAGGGTATCCGCCTCCACTAACGGCGCTTCTATGAGCGGCACGTTCAAATCATTGTCGGGAATAGCGGCAAAGCGTTCAGCGACCCACTCTTCCAACTGATCCAGTGGTTGAGGCGCGACAATGGCCAGGTTCATGACATTGGCGTCGTAATACCGGTGATAAAAATCAATCACTCGCTCGCGTAGGGGCGTTTCGCCTTCAGGTGGACTAGCTAATGTCTCGCGGCTACCGACGGCAAAGCCGGTGGTGGGGTTGTCAGGGTTGAGTAGCTGATTCAGGACATCTGTTTCTCGCCGTGATTCGTCACGGATCCGAGCCATATACTCCGAGTGAACAATATTGCGCTCGCTTTCCAGGTGGTCCGCATTGAACAGCGGCGAAAGGAAAAACTCGCTGAAGCGGTCAAGTGCGCCCGGCAGTGCCGATGGCTCAATATCAAAGAAGTAGTTGGTGTCCTGCTGCGCGGTAAAAGCGTTATGAGAACCGGCGTTATTGGAGATGTAGCGCTGGTAGCCGTCGGATTCTGGATACGGTTCGGTGCCTAAAAACAGCATATGCTCCAGAAAGTGTGCCAAGCCCTGGAGATCATCAGGGTCTTGCGCGCTGCCCACGCGGACATTCATTGACGCTGCTGCTTTATCTGCCTCGGGGTCGCTGACCAGCAGCACATTAAGCCCATTTTCAAGCGTCAAAACGCGGTAGTCGCGGCTGTCATAAGGACTGGTGATCGGAGTGACTGTTTCTTTAACAGCATCCACTGTGCCCGTGTCGGTAACGGCCTCATTGTCGGTGGCTAACGCAAGCGGCGCTACCCAAAGGCTTATGATGACACCGAGCAGTGCACGCTGAGGCAGTTGATGCCAGTGCTTGAAACAAGGGGATCGCAACATTACAGCTCCTGAGACACAGCCCATCGCAGCATCGACCCGGTGGGGTGGGCACAAGCCGATGACTGATAGGCGGGATTATTGACATATTTAGATACCGGAAAAGCGCCCAACAGTTCCAAAGGGGCGGGCGCTAGTAGTGAATTAAGCGTTTCAGTATCGGTATCGGGGTTGAGCCAGGTGGATAGCGCATGATTGGGAATCACCACCGGCAGGCGATCCGTTAGTGGTGATAGCAGAATATTAGCGGGCACGGTAATCAAGGCAGTGGAATCGGTGAACGCCGTTAAGGTGGTGTGATAGCGGCACCACAAAGCGCCCAGCAGTAGCGGTGCCCGGGACACCTGAGTCACTAAAAAAGGCTGTTTGCTGCGTGGCTGGGTTTTCCATACATAGAAACCGCTGACCGGAATAACGCAGCGGCGTGCAACGAAAGCATCGCGAAACATCGTCCGAGATTCCAAGGTTTCAGACCGGGCGCAGTGCGGTGCGTGATCCAGCACTTCCAGCCAAGGCGGCGTAAGGCCCCAGAAAACTGACGAGAGCCGATATTGGCCCTGCTCAAGGCGAATCGCCGAAATGGGCCGTCGAGGTGCTAGGTTCGGGGATTCTATCAGCGGGTCCTGAAGATCAAGTGTTGGCAATAAACGGGTTAGCGGTAAGTTTTGCACATGCAGTCGTCCCGTCATGCCTGTCTCCTTAAGCAAAATCGTCGTGGAAGTGGCCCTGGATGTGAGGAATTCGCGCAATTAAGCACGAATTGTAGCGTTTTAGTGTCGAAAACAGTGTTCGATGTAAGGTATCCTATAGTAACCCTTACTCCCGCTAAAGTGCAGTGAGGCATTCCTCCTCGTTTGCCGTTGACCTTAAGAGATCGCCATGGCCCGTCCTAGACAGCATGCGCCCGATGCCCTCCATTCGCAGGTCATGCACGCTTGTGATGAGTGGTTGGCTGAGCAGCCAGTCCATGGTCTTTCACTGCGTGCCCTGGCCAGGGAAGTCGGCTGCGCCCCCAGCACGCTACTCAAACTATATGGCAGCTTCAATAACTTGCTGCAGCACGTCAATGTGGAGACGCTGGCGCGCCTGCAGCACACCATTACTAGTTTAGTGGATGATGATCCTGAACCATGGTTACGTTCGTTAGCCCGTGCCTACTGGCTTTTCGCTGAACAAGACTGCTACCGCTGGCAGTTGCTTTTCGATTACCCGTTAGCCAAGGAAGGTGAACTTGATCAGCGCCAGAGCGATTTGATCGAAGCGCTGTTTACCCAAGTAGAAGCGTCGCTTAAATCCTACCAGCCAGCGCTGGATGATCTCGAAGCCCGCCGTTTGGGGCGCACGCTGTGGGGCAGCGTTCATGGTTTAGTCCAGCTAGGGCTTAATGAGCGATTGGGCTATTGGCAGGGTCAGCAATTAAAAGTAGATGAGCTGCTGGATCAACTGATGAGTACCATTCTGGCGGGTCTGCGCCATCGTGAGGCGGCGACGTGAGTGGGTGGGTCAATGCGGCTCGCCAGGTGCTGCGCTGGCTGATTTTTATCTCCATGCGCCTTTGCTACCGGCTGCAGGTTCATGGGTGCCACCATATTCCTAAGCATGGGGCGGCGCTGGTGGTGTGTAACCACGTAAGCTTTATGGATGCCTTGGTGCTCGGCGGTGCTAGCCCTCGGCCGCTGCGCTTTGTTATGGATCAGCCGATTTTTGATTCCCCTTGGCTGAAGTGGTGGTTCCAACTGGTCGGCGCTATTCCCATCGAGTCTGATCGGCGCAGCCCCGGCGCCCTCAGGCGTGCCTTGGATGACGTAAGCGCAGCCCTTCGTCAGGGCCAGGTCGTGATGGTATTCCCTGAAGGCAGGTTGACCCCGGACGGTGAAATTCACGCTTTTCGCCGTGGCTTGGAGACAATCCTGGCGCGGGATGATGTGCCGGTAATCCCTGCTGGATTGGCAGGCTTGTGGGGTTCCTGGACGTCTCACCATGGTGGTAAGGCGCTGAAGAAATACCCCAAGCGGTTTCGTGCGCCGGTCAGCTTGCACTTCGGCCCACCGCTCAATCGTCTGGATGCCGATGATATGGCGCTGCGGCGGTTTCTTGAGGCAAGAGTAAGAGCGTTAAAAGCGGTGGCTGACCAGGATCTGGCCAACCGCCATTAACTTGCCTGTAACTGACTAGCGGCGTGGCAGGCGTATTTTTTGCCAGCAGCGTGCCGAGGTAATGAGATTGTCTCGGATCTCTAGAATCTCCATGCGCATATTGTCGATCTGCAGGCATGCCGGGCCTTCCGGGAAAGCTTCAAGGTGTTCAAGGATTAGCCCGTTAAGCGTCTTGGGGCCATCGGTAGGTAGCTGCCAGCCGAGCATCTTATTAATCTCTCGAATATTGGCGGTGCCTTCGATCACATGGCTGCCGTCGTCCTGCTGGTGAATCTCTTCATCTTCAGAGACATCGGTGGTGAACTCACCAACGATCTCTTCGAGAATATCTTCCAGCGTGACCAAGCCCTCAACATCGCCATACTCATCTACCACGATGCCAATGCGCCGCTTCTGCTTTTGAAAGTTGAGCAGTTGGGTATGGAGAGGTGTCGACTCGGGAATAAAATAGGGCTCGCGGGCTTCCTGAACAATGGATGCTTTGGTGACTTCATCCCGAGAGAGAAAGCGTGCCGCATTACGCAAATGCAGCATACCGATAATATTATTGATGTCGCCTTTATAAACCGGCAGTCGGGTGTGCTGACTGGTACGAATCTGAGTCAAAATATCTTCAAGCGTGTCATCCAGGTCGATACCCAAAACCTCATGGCGAGGCACCATAATGTCATTTACGGTGACGTTCTCAAGGTCAAGAATCGACAGGAGCATGGCGCGGTGACGGTAGGGAATCAACGTGCCAGCTTCGTGAACCACCGTGCGCAGTTCATCACGCGTTAGGCTGTCACCGCCGTTATCGACGCTTTTAACGCCCACTAGCCGGAGCAGGCCGTTAGACATCACGTTAACCAGCCATACCAGCGGGTAGAGCAGTTTCAGCAGCGGCTCAAGGGCATAGGACGTGGGGTAGGCAATCCGCTCGGGCTTAATCGCGGCGTAGGTCTTCGGCGTCACTTCGGCGAAAATCAAAATCGTGATGGTCAGCAGGGCGGTAGAGATAGCAGGCCCTGATACGTCACCAAAGAAGTGAATGGCAATAATGGTCGCAATTGAGGCCGCCAGGTTGTTGACGAAATTATTACCGATCAGGATAACGCCAATCAGGCGGTCTGGGCGTGTGAGCAGGCGCATGACCCGTTTGGCTCTGCGATCTCCGCTGTTGGCTTGATGGCTCAAGCGGTAGCGGTTAATCGACATCATGCCGGTTTCAGAACTGGAGAAGAAAGCAGAAAGCACTATCAGTAAGGCTAGCAGGCCGAACAGTAACCCCAGGGGGAAGTCGTCGCTCAAGTCGAAAAGTCCTTTGTGGCGGATTAGGCTCGATTTGTAGAAGGTAGCGAGTGGTGTGTCAAGACAACCAAAGGCGTGGTCACGCCCCCGTTAGTGATTGAGCCGTTATCTGTTGAGCAGTATCTCAAGTACGAACTTACTGCCAAAGTAGGCTAACACCAGCAAGCCGCATCCGCCCAGCGTCCAGCGGACGGCACGCATGCCGCGCCAGCCAAAGCGGTAACGGCCAACTAACAGGGTCGTGAATATTACCCAGGCCAATAGCGAGAGTACGGTTTTGTGCGCCAAATGCTGGGCAAAGAAGTTGTCCAGAAAAATAAGCCCGCTCGCGATGGATAGGGTCAATAGAATAATGCCCGCCCAGACCAGCTCAAAAAGTACCCGTTCCATCGTGGTTAGCGGCGGTAACGACTGCACAATGCCGCGAATATGGTGGTGGCGTAACGCCTGGTTCTGTAAACCGACCAGCACCGCCTGAACGGCGGCGATCGCCAGCACGGCAAACGCCAGGGCTGAGCTTATCGCATGTAATAAAATGCCCGGTGTAAGGCCGGTATGGCCGCCCTGATTCGGTAGCCAAGTAGCGGCAAGTAGTGCAACACCCGCCAGCGGAAAGAGCGCAATACCGGCGTTAAGCACCGGTTTAAACAAGCTGGCCACCAGCACGACGTTGACAGCCACCGCCATTAATAGCGTGGCGCTAGTGGTAAAGCCTGGAAGCAGGCCAGGGGATTGGCCGACTAATTTGACCACCACAGGAATATGCAGCAGTAGGCCCAATACGGCGAGCAGGCGCACCATGCCCTGGCGGGGAGGCACACGCCGGAACAGCGTCATGCCCTGCCAAATGGCCGCGGCAACATAAAGAACAAAAGCAATCGTGGCGAAAGGGAGCGCCTGCATGATGCTATCCGTGCGCCTTGCAGCGCGTTGCTGTGAATAAATAAACGAATTAAGTGTGATTGCGACGAGAATCTATCCAACTACTATAACGAATCCAAGCGGCGTCGCCCAGCAGGGCAAACGTAGGAAAATAGGTATGGCGCTCAATGCACCCCATGGAGACTCAAAGCATGAGCGCGTATAATCTTTTTACTAATGAGTCCAGGGCGTGCGCGCCAACGGCAGTGACGGAGGCAGAGAGGCCCCATGTTCCAGAATCTAAGTGAGCGTCTTTCCCAGACGTTAAAGTCGATTAAGGGTCAGGCTCGCCTGACCGACGACAATATTAAAGATACCCTGCGCGAAGTACGCCGCGCACTGCTTGAGGCCGACGTAGCGCTGCCGGTTATCAAGGAGTTTATCGAACGCGTGCGCGAGCGGGCGGTCGGGCAGGAAGTATCCAAAAGCCTGTCGCCAGGCCAGCAGTTCGTCAAAATCGTCCAGCAAGAGCTGGAAGCGATTATGGGCGAAGCCAACGACGGCTTTGTGCTTAAAGGCTCCCCCGCCGTTGTGTTAATGGCTGGTTTACAGGGTGCGGGTAAAACCACCTCTGTGGCCAAGCTGGCCCGCTACCTGCGCGAACGCGAGAAAAAGAAAGTCTTGGTAGTGTCTGCCGACGTTTATCGACCGGCGGCCATCGACCAGCTTGAAACCTTGGCCAAAGAGGTTGAGGTAGATTTCTTTCCTTCCCGCTCTGACCAGCAGCCGGTCGCGATTGCCGAAGCGGCTATCAAACACGCCAAGATTCAGTTTCACGATGTGGTGCTGATCGATACCGCCGGTCGTCTGGCGATTGACGAAGCCATGATGGCGGAGATCCAGGCGCTGCATAAAGCAGTCTCGCCTCAGGAAACGCTGTTTGTCGTCGACGCCATGACCGGCCAGGACGCCGCCAATACCGCCAAGGCATTTAGCGAAGCGTTGCCGCTAACCGGGGTGATCCTCACCAAGGCGGACGGTGATGCTCGTGGTGGCGCGGCGCTGTCGGTACGTCACATTACCGGCAAGCCCATTAAGTTTATGGGTGTCGGTGAAAAGGTTGACGCCCTAGAGCCTTTCCACCCAGACCGGGTTGCCTCGCGCATCCTGGGCATGGGCGACATGCTGTCGTTGATCGAGGAGGCCGAGCGCACCGTCGATAAGTCCAAAGCCGAGAAGTTGGCCAAAAAGGTCAAGAAGGGTGATGGCTTTGACCTGGAAGATTTTCGCGACCAGCTCCAGCAGCTCAAGAAGATGGGTGGTATGGGCGGCCTAATGGGCAAGTTGCCGGGTATGGGGCAGATGGCTGAGATGGCTCAAGGCCCTGGGCCTGAGAAAGAGCTGGGCAAGTTGGAAGCGCTAATTAACTCCATGACGCCTAAAGAGCGCCGCAAACCCGATATTATCAATGGTTCGCGCAAGCGCCGCATTGCCTCGGGTGCCGGCCTGCAAGTGCCTGATCTTAATCGTCTGCTCAAGCAGCATAAGCAGATGCAGAAGATGATGAAGAAAGCAGGCCAGAAGGGCGGCATGCAGAAAATGATGCGCGGCATGTCCGGCATGATGGGCGGCGGTGGCCCAGGCGGGCCCGGAGGAATGGGCGGACCCGGCGGTATGGGTGGCCCAGGCGGATTGCCGCGGCGTTAAAACACTAACAGTAACGTGCTGATGCGCTTGGTGAGGTTGACGGCCTGTGAGTTTTCTGGCTGTCAGGCTTTCCAAGCCGAGCGCATTTGCGTAGAATGCGGCCTCTTCATGCGTGGGTGTTGCCTAAAATACGTTAAAAACGTAGCGGTAACAGTCTCAGTGAAGGCCTTAATGGTACTAAGCATGCCTTATGCGGGCTTAGCGCCAAGAAAACAGCACGAAGAGTGTTCCGATAGCGGTTTGCGCTAACAACACACTCTCGTAACCTCAACCGAAGGATAGTTATCGTATGGTTACCATTCGTTTGGCCCGTGGTGGCGCCAAGAAGCGTCCCTTTTACCACCTGACCGTTACTGACTCTCGTAACGCCCGCGACGGTCGTTTCATCGAGCGTATCGGCTTCTTCAACCCGGTTGCCCGTGGTCAGGAAGAGCGTCTGCGCGTTGACCTAGATCGCGTTGTTCACTGGCAGAGCCAAGGCGCCCAGTTGTCTGGTCGTGTTGCTGAGCTGGTTAAAGAAGCACGCAAACAGGCGTAAGCCTGCATTGTGGGTTCTGTAATGTGACATTAGATGAATGCTGGGTTAGCTGAGGTCGTCAATGACGCGTTTTGAAATAAGCCAAACTGACGACACGCATGTGGTGCTAGGCAAGCTGACTAGCCCTTATGGGGTGAAAGGTTGGCTCAAGGTGTACTCCTACACTAGCCCGATGGACAGCATTCTCGAATACCCGGAATGGTGGGTGCGCCAAGGTGAAACCCTTAAGCGCATGAGCATTGTTCAGGGGCGCCGACAGGGCAAGGGAATTGTAGTGCAGCTTGAAGGGGTCGATGACCGTAGTGCGGCGGAAGCATTAGCCCAAACGGACATTCTGATGCCCAAAGAAACACTACCTAAGCTTTCTGACGGCGAATACTATTGGCATGAGCTTGAAGGCATGACGGTCTTCACTCAGGCTGGCGAGCGGTTAGGGCGGGTAAGCTACCTGTTTGAAACCGGCGCCAACGATGTCATGGTGGTTCGCGGCGATTCAGACGCAATCGACAAGCGCGAGCGACTGCTGCCATTTTTGCCAGATGATGTCATTGTTGAAATCAGTTCCCAAGAGGGCCGTATGGTCGTCGATTGGGATCCTGAGTTTTGACCAAACATATGAACAGTTTGAGCAATGATGCATCTACCGACTCAACTGAGTTGGATAGTGGCAACGTTCCGTCAACGGAGAGTGAAGCAGTAGCGCCTGCAATGTGGATTGGGGTTGTATCGTTGTTTCCCGAAATGTTCGACGCGTTAACGCAACAAGGCGTGGTCGGGCGAGCGGTAGAGAAACAGCGTATCGCACTGGAGTTTTGGAACCCGCGGGATTACGCCACTGACCGCCATCGTAGCGTAGATGACCGCCCTTATGGCGGTGGTCCAGGCATGTTGATGAAAGTCGACACTCTGCGCTCAGCAATCTTTGCGGCTCGTGAGCGGGCGCAACAAGCCACTGGCTTATTGCCGACGGTGATCTATCTATCGCCTCAAGGGCGCAAGCTGGATCAGCAGGGCGTTCAAGCACTGGCTTCCGCCGGGCCTTTAGTGGTCGTGGCAGGGCGCTATGAAGGCATTGATGAACGCGTGGTGGAGAGTGACATCGATGAAGAGTGGTCGATTGGTGACTATGTGCTGAGCGGCGGTGAGCTGCCGGCGATGGTGCTGATCGATGCAGCGGCAAGGCTGATACCCGGCGTGCTGGGCCATCAGGATTCCGCTGTCGAAGACTCGTTTAATGACGGTCTGCTAGACTGCCCGCACTATACTCGTCCGGAAATAATTGACGGGCGCCAAGTGCCAGATGTGCTGCTAAGCGGTAATCATGCAGCTATCAAGCGTTGGCGATTAAAGCAGTCGCTAGGCCGGACATGGCAACGCCGTCCAGACCTGTTGGAAGGGCGAACGTTAGATGCCGAACAGCGCACGCTGTTAAATGAGTTTATCGAGGAACACGCTCTGTCCACTAAGTAAGTTGTTATCAACTGCTTAAACCAGAGCGGCGGTGCAGGGCGGATACGGCAGTGGCTTACGTAGAAGTCTATGTTTGAATAACTAGCCAACGCACCTGTGTCACCCATAACGACTCCCGCGAAGCTCGTTTCGAGCGCCGGGATCACGGCTTCCGCCACCCATGATTGAGCGGTTAAGCCAACACGTTATTCAGGAGTATGAAGATGAGCAGCAAAAGCAAAGTGATCCAGGCGATCGAATCTGAGCAAATGGGCAAGGAAATTCCTCCCTTTGCCCCCGGCGACACCATTATCGTTCAGGTAAAAGTAAAAGAAGGCACCCGCGAGCGTCTGCAGGCGTTTGAAGGTGTGGTCATCGGTAAGCGTAACCGTGGCCTGAACTCCGCGTTCACCGTGCGTAAAATTTCTCACGGCGTTGGCGTTGAGCGTACCTTCCAGACCTACAGCCCGCTGGTTGACTCGATTGAAGTCAAACGTCGTGGTGATGTGCGTCAAGCCAAGCTTTACTACCTGCGCGAGCGCAGCGGTCGTTCTGCACGTATCAAGGAAAAGCTGGCTTAAACGCCACTGTTCCGTGGGCGTACGCTGTGCTTCTATACGCGTGGCGCCCAGATACCAAGACCCCGTCACCGCTTTGCGGGGCGGGGTTTTGTTTATACAGCTGCTTGATAAAAAACAGCCGGAGACTGCTGCCGTATGAGCGTGATTGATGCTTTCCTGGATGCCCTCTGGCTCGAACAGGGCGCCAGCGATCATACGCTAGCTGCCTATCGGCGTGATTTAACCGCGTGGCAACGTCATTTGGAGCGCCATGGCGAAGCGCTGCTGGCGCCACCGCCGGAACGGATTAGCGAATGGTTTGCCAGCCGCCGGGAACAGGGCTATCAACTGCGTAGCAATGCCCGACTATTATCGACGCTGCGCAGCTTCTATCGTTGGGGGCGTTTAAACAACCAAGTGGCGAGCGATCCGCTCACTGATATCAAGCTGCCGCGCGTCATTCCTGGTTTGCCTAATACGTTGGAAGAAGACGAAGTAGAGCGCCTACTTATGGCGCCAGATACGGAGACGCCTTTAGGCGTGCGCGATCGTGCCATGTTGGAGTTGCTTTACGCCTGTGGCCTACGGGTATCAGAGCTGGTGGGGCTGACCGGTGATGCCGTCAACTTGCGCCAAAACGTGGTGCGGGTGCGCGGTAAAGGCGATAAAGACCGCCTGGTGCCGATGGGGGAAGAGGCTGCGGATTGGATTGCGCACTATATGGAGACCGCGCGGCTGGCGCTGATGAGCGACCCGACACGCCCAGCGCTATTTCCGGGCCGGGGCGATAAAGCCATGACTCGGCAGACGTTTTGGCACCGCATTAAGGTGCATGCCATCACGGCAGGAATTACCCGGCCACTGTCACCACACACACTTCGCCATGCATTTGCGACCCATTTATTGAATCATGGGGCCAATTTGCGGGTCGTACAGCTGCTATTGGGTCATAGTGATTTATCGACGACTCAAATTTATACCCATGTGGCCCAAGCGCGCTTGGAAAGCTTACATGCAGAACATCACCCACGAGGTTGAATTGATAATGCGTCAACGCCGTTTTTTAGTATTCCCATTACTGATCGCGGGCAGCCTATTACCCGCTGCCGCTCAGGCCGATGCGATAACAGACCGCCTGTCAGAATCCCTTAGCGTTAATGGTCAGGCGATGCCCGTTGAAGCGGTGACGGAGACGCCCATGAGTGGCGTTTACCATGTGCGGCTGGAGAGTGGCGAGTCTTTCTACTCCAACGCGGACGGTAGCCACTTCCTGGTCGGCGACCTTTATGAAAATGCATCTGATGGTTTAGTCAATCTAACCGAGCAAGAGCAGAATCAAGCGCGCGCCGATGCGCTGGCGGCGGTGCCGGAAAGTGAGTTAGTGGTTTTCCGCGGTGCCGATGAACCCAAAGCAACGGTGACCGTGTTTACCGATCCTAGCTGCCCTTACTGCGCCCGCTTACACGACACCATCCCCGAACTCAATGAGCGCGGCATCGCCGTTCATTACATGGCGTTTCCACGTGCGGGCATGGCCAGTGACGCTGGCAAGACGCTGCAACAAGTATGGTGCTCGGACAACCGTAGCGAAGCGATGACCCAAGCCAAAGAAGGCCAAGCTATTGCAAGCTCGGCCAATTGCGACAACCCCGTGGCAGGGCAGTATGAGCTGGGCAAGGCCTTGGGCGTGCAGGGTACGCCAGCGATTATTTTGCCCAATGGGCAGCTCGTCCCTGGATTTGTGCCACCCGAGCGGCTCACCGCCATGTTAGGCTTGGATGACGACTGACATAAGCAATAGTGCCGCGCATATAAACGGCACATTATGTTGAGCAATTGATTTAAGAGGCGGCACCTGCAGGTGCCCAACACAGAAGGGGAAGTATTTTGAAACCGGTGAGAGTAGGTATTTGTGGTTTAGGCACTGTCGGTGGCGGCACCTTTAATGTATTGACCCGCAACGCTGATGATATTGCGCGTCGCGCTGGCCGCCCTATTGTGATTGAGCAGATTGCTCACCGCAGTATTCACCCTGACTGCGATATTACCGGCATCAATGCTACCTCTGATGTGTTTGAAGTCGCCACCAACCCTAATGTCGATGTGCTGGTGGAGTTAATTGGCGGTTACGATATCGCTCGCGAACTGGTGCTGACGGCGATCGCCAATGGCAAGCACGTGGTCACCGCCAACAAAGCGCTGATTGCTGTACACGGCAATGAAATCTTCAAGGCCGCTCATGAGAAGGGCGTTATCGTGGCATTTGAAGCCGCGGTCGCGGGCGGTATTCCGGTGATTAAATCACTGCGCGAAGGCTTAGGAGCCAACCGTATTGAATGGGTGGCGGGCATTATCAACGGCACCGGCAACTACATTCTGACCCACATGCGTGATGAAGGGCGCGCCTTTGAAGACGTGCTCGCAGAAGCCCAAGCGTTGGGCTACGCCGAATCCGATCCCACGTTTGATGTGGAGGGTATCGACGCCGCGCACAAGTTGACGATTTTGGCCTCGATTGCCTACGGCGTGCCGCTGCAGTTTGAGAAAGCCTTTACCGAAGGCATTTCGCGGATTACCGCGGAAGATGTCGAGCAGGCTGATAACCTTGGCTATGTGATCAAGCACCTGGGTATCTCCAAACGCACCGACCAAGGCCTGGAGCTGCGCGTGCATCCCACGCTGATTCCTAAAGAGCGCCTGCTGGCCAATGTGCATGGCGTGAAAAACGCGATTGCGATCATGGGCGATGCCGTTGGGCCGACGCTTTACTACGGTGCTGGTGCAGGTGCAGAGCCGACTGCTTCAGCGGTCGTGGCCGATTTGCTCGACGTAGCCCGGGATATCTCCACCGATCACCACTACCGGGTGCCTTACTTGGCGTTCAGCGGCATTGACGAAGATGTCAGCCAGCTACCCATCATGCCGATGGAAGACATCATCACCGCTTACTATCTGCGTCTACTGGCGGTAGATCGCCCCGGCGTGCTGGCGCGAGTAGCAACGATCCTGGCCGAACAGGGCATCTCTATCGAAGCGCTGATTCAGAAAGAGGCTACCGAGGGTGAATTGGTGCCGATCATTCTGCTGACCCACCGCACCAAAGAGAAGCAGATGAACGAAGCGATTCGTGAAATTGAGTCGATGGCCGATATCGCCGGGCCGCTAACACGCATTCGCGTGGAAAGCCTGGACGAAGGGGAGTAGCCCAGATGCGCTATATCAGCACGCGTGGGCAGGCGCCTGCGCTCTCTTTTGAAGAAGTAGTGCTTACCGGCATGGCCAGCGACGGCGGACTGTATGTGCCGGAGACGCTGCCTGAGTTTTCCCGTGAGGAGCTCGCCGATATGGCCGGGCTCTCCTATGCGGAGATCGCCTTTCGGGTGATGAAGCCGTTTGTGAACGGCGAGATCGACGACACGACGTTCCGTAGCATTGTGACCGAAGCCTACGCGACGTTTAATCACGATGCGGTCGTGCCGCTTAAGCAGCTAGATGCCAATCACTTCCTGCTTGAGCAGTTTCATGGGCCGACGCTGGCGTTTAAAGATGTGGCGCTTCAACTGTTAGGCCGCTTGCTGGATCACTTCCTGAAAAAGCGTGGCGAGCGCGCGGTGATCATGGGCGCGACGTCGGGTGATACTGGCTCTGCAGCGATTGAAGGCTGTCGCCACTGCGACAACTTGGATATTTTTATCCTGCATCCGCACAACCGGGTCTCGGAAGTGCAACGCCGTCAAATGACCTCGGTACTGGCCAATAACGTCTTCAATATTGCCATCGAAGGCAATTTCGACGACGCCCAGGCGATGGTCAAGGCAAGCTTTGCCGACCAAACGTTCTTGAACGGTACACGTCTGGTGGCGGTGAATTCGATCAACTGGGCGCGTATTATGGCCCAGATCGTTTACTACATCGCCTCAGGCGTTGCGCTGGGCGCACCGCACCGCGAGGTGAGCTTCTGCGTGCCCTCCGCCAACTTCGGTAATGTGTTTGCAGGCTACATGGCCTACAAAATGGGCCTGCCGGTGAAGCAGTTCATCATCGCTACTAACGCCAACGATATTCTGCACCGTACGCTGGCCGCCAACGACTTCTCCAAAAAGGAGTTGGCGGCTACTTTGGCTCCCTCTATGGATATCGTGGTGTCGTCTAACTTCGAGCGGCTGCTGTTTGATGCTTACGACCGCGACGGTATGGCCGTGGCAGCCCTGCTTGAGCGTTTCCAGCAGGAGCCTACGGCCTTGGCCGACGCACCGCTTGCCAAGCTGCGCGAGAAGTTCGCAAGCTACAGCGTGGACGATGCAACGATTCTGGAAGTGATCCGTGACGCTCATAAACGCACCGGTGAGATGCTCGATCCGCATACGGCGACCGGTTATATTGCCGCCGAGCGCGCCCGCGCTGATCAGTCAACGCCGGTGATTACCCTGGCGACGGCGCATCCGGCCAAGTTTGCCGAAGCCGTGGTGAAAGCGGGCTTCCTGGGCGTGCCACTGCCGCCGCATATGGAAGACCTGATTGAGCGCGAAGAGCGCTACACAGTGCTCCCTGCGGAACTTGCCGCCGTGCAGCAGTTCGTTGCGGAAAACCGGCGTTAACGAATTAATGGCCTCAGTGACTGATTTACCCCATCGCACGCTGTCGTCTAGCAAGAGCGAGCCGCGCTTAGAGCCTCGTCCAGTGGATGAGGCTCTCTATGCCCGTGCCCAGGAGGAGGGGCTAAGCGAACTGCAGGCGCGTTTGCTGGCCTCGCGCTTACCGGGCTACAGCGGTGAGTTGCTACCGTTAATTGCACCTAGCCTGCGTTATTTGGCCCACCCGGAGAAACTGGCTGACGGTCGCCGCGCCGCTGAGCGCATCGCTCAGGCGGTGGCAGAGGGTGAGGCTATCGGCATTCTCACCGACTACGACGTGGATGGCATTACCTCCCACGTGGTGATCCGGCGCACGCTGGTGGAGCTGTTTGGGGTGCCGGAAGGCAAGCTGCACAGTCTGATCGGCCATCGTATTAACGACGGCTACGGCATCAGCTTGCCGCTGGTAGAGCGCACCCTGGCGCAAAAGCCGTTTCCGACCCTGGTGATTACCGCCGACTGTGGCAGCTCCGATGAGCCACGGATTGCGCGCCTAAAAGCGGCGGGTATCGACGTGGTCGTCAGCGACCACCATGCGCTGCCTATCGAGGGGCCGCCCTCTTCTGCTTATGCCTGCGTAAATCCTACCCGCTCGGACTGTGACTATCCTGACAAAACCATCGCCGGCTGTATGGTGGCATGGCTATTGATGTCGCTTGCGCGCGGAGTATTGATCGAGTGGGGAGCGCTGCCGGATTCAACACCTAAACTGTCGCCCTGGCTCTCTTACGTCGCGCTAGGCACGGTAGCGGATTGCGTTTCCCTGGGTGGCAGCCCCGCCAACCGCGCGGTGGTTAATCATGGTTTAACGCTGATCAATCGCATGGACGCCGCGTGCTGGCGCGCCATGGCCACGCGCTTAGGCGCCGACAGCGTGCCGTTTAACGCGGAGACGTTAGCGTTTCAGATGGGGCCGCGTATCAATGCCCGCTCGCGGCTGGACGACCCCTACGCGGCGCTGCACTTTATGCTGGCCGAGAACGATGGAGTCGCCAATCGCCAGCTCGACGTGCTGGATCAGGATAATCAGTCCCGTAAAGCAATTGAGGCCGATATGGCCGCCGAGGCGCGCACTCTCGCCACAGCGGCTCTGGACGCCGACGAGCCCGCCGTGGTGGTGCTGCTTGAAGACGGGCACCCCGGCGTACAGGGTATCGTCGCCTCGCGGTTAGTGCAGGCCTACGGGCGCCCGGCACTGGTGCTAACTCAAGCAACAGCACCGGGCATGCTCACCGGCTCTGGCCGCTCAATTGACGGACTGCACCTGCGCGATGCTCTTCAGCGTACCTATGAGCTTGCTCCCGAGGCGTTGCCACGCTTTGGCGGCCATAGTGGCGCGGCAGGGGTAGGCGTGCCACGGGATCAGCTTGACGCCTTTAAAGCGGCTTTCTTGAGGGCTGTAGGCGAGCAGTTGGAGGGACGAACGCTCTATCCGCGCCTATGGACGGATGGCGAGCTCTCCACGGCACAGCTTTCGCTGACCACCCTGCAGGAGATCGAAACCCTTGGCCCCTACGGGCGTGAATTCGACCCGCCGCTATTTGAAGGCCGCTTTATTGTCGAGGCGCTGCGCCCGGTGGGTGCCGACGGCGCGCACCTGATGCTGGAGCTCTCCACTGGCCCGGTGACCTGCAAAGCGATCTGGTTTCGTGCGTTAACACCGGGGGAGCTGCCAGGGTTTAACGTGGGCGATACGCTGCACTGTGCCTATAAGCTCAATCGCAACCGCTGGCGCGGCCGCGAGACGCTGCAGTTAATGGTCGAGCATGCCAGCGCTATCTAAACTAGCCACTTAACAACCTCAACAGCCTAAGTAAGGACGCTCCCATGCGTGTTGAAGATTTACCCAAGGATCAACATCGTCCCTATGAAGATGTGATGGCGATGCTGCTGGGCACGTTCTTTGTCGCATTGGGGGTGACCTTTTACACCCATGCGGTGTTGCTGACCGGCAGTACGGCAGGCTTGGCGCTGCTATTAAGCTATATGACCAGCAGCGTGACCGGCTGGGGCTTTGGGGTGTACTTTTTTGCCATTAACCTGCCGTTTTACTACTTGGCGGTTAAGCGCATGGGCTGGAGTTTTACCCTACGTACCTTCGCCGCTATTGGTCTGGTATCGCTGTTTTCGGAGCTAACCCAAGGCTGGGTGCAGTTTGCCAGCGTGCCCTCGATCTACGCTGCGTTAATGGGCGGCGCGCTGATGGGCATCGGTATGCTGATGCTGTTTCGTCACCGCACCAGCCTTGGCGGTATCAATATTCTCGCGCTCTACTTGCAGGATAAACATGGCCTGCGTGCAGGCTACGTTCAACTGGCCATTGATGGCGTTATCCTGCTGATTGCGTTAACGCAGCTACCGCTGGATCGCGTGGGTTATTCGGTACTAGGGGCGCTGACGCTCAATCTAATTATCGCCCTGAACCATAAGCCAGGGCGCTATATTGGAGTGAGCTAAAGGCGTTTAGCCAAGCCAGAACCACCACACTATTAGCATGATGAGTCCCAGGCCTGCCAAATTGATCAATAAGCTCATGAGGCGTCCTCCTGGCTGGCTTTCCACAGCCGCAAGCGGTTGGCGTTACTCACTACGGTGATGGAAGAGAGTGACATGGCAGCGCCCGCTATCATCGGTGAGAGCAGCATGCCGGTGATCGGGTAAAGCACCCCCGCCGCGATGGGAATGCACAGCAGGTTGTAGCCAAAGGCACCCACCAGGTTCTGTTTGATATTGCGTAGCGTGGCGCGACTGATCTCTATCGCAGACGCCACCCCGTGCAGCGAGCCACGCATTAGCGTGATGCCCGCGCTCTCAATCGCCACATCGGTGCCTTGACCAATCGCAAAGCCCACATTTGCTCGGGCCAGCGCTGGGGCATCATTGATGCCATCGCCCACCATGCCAACGATTTCCCCCGCCTGTTGACGGCGCTCGATCTCGGCGTGCTTGTCTTCAGGCAATAAGCCTGCGCGAAACTCATCAATGCCCACTTCCCGGGCAATAGCTTTGGCGGTATGCTCGTTATCCCCGGTTAACATCACGATGGTTAAGCCGTCTTTTTGCAGGCGCTTGATCGCGGCAATAGTATCGTGACGAAGCGGGTCGCTGATGCCAAACAGGGCGGCCAGCTTGCCATCCACCGCTAGATACACCAGTGTGCGGGCCTGCTCCTCCATAGCGTGGGCCTGCTCTTCACCTGCTTTGAGATCCACTCCAGCCTCGCTTAACAGGCGTGCATTGCCCAGCAGCAGCGCTTTGCCGTCGGCGGTTTGGGCTTTTACCCCGCCACCGGTCACACTGTCGAAACCATTAATCTCGGCAGGGGCAGCGTTGTGTTCATCCGCATAGTTCATTAACGCCGCTGCCAGCGGGTGTTCAGAGCTGCGCTCAAGTGCGTTCACCAGCGCCAGTACGGTGGATTGCTCCACGCCAAACATTTGTGCATCGGTAACGCTGGGCTTGCCCTGGGTGAGCGTGCCGGTCTTATCAACGACTAGCGTGGTCAGCTTGCTAGCGGTTTGCAGCGCCTCGCCGCTACGTACCAGTACCCCGTGCTCTGCCGCTTTACCGACGCCGATCATGGTCGAGATTGGCGTGGCCAGGCCCAGCGCGCAGGGACAAGCAATGATCAGCACGGTGGTCGCCGTCACCAGCATATGGATCACCTGGGGAGCGGGGCCTAGGTTGAACCACACCAGGGCAGTCAGCACGGCAATAATCATCACCGAGGGGACAAACACGCTGGAGACCTGGTCGGCGAGCTCACCAATCGGAGGCCGCGAGTTCTGAGCGCTCGCCACCTGCTCGGTAATCTGGCCCAGCCGGGTGTCGGCGCCTACTCGCGTTGCTTGATACACCAGCCCACCGCGGCCATTCACCGTGCCAGCGCTGACGCCATCCCCCTCACGTTTCGCTACCGGTAGGGGCTCGCCAGTAAGCATCGACTCATCAATATGGCTTTCGCCTTCGGTTACCTGGCCATCCACAGGCAAGCGTTCGCCGGGCCGCACTCGAACTTGGTCGCCTGCTTGCACGGCATCAATCTCAATTTCCTGCTCATGGCCGTCGCGAATAACCCTCGCTGTTCGGCTCTGTAGGTCAAGCAGGCGCTTTAAAGCATTGCTGGTCCGGCCGCGGGCGCGCAGTTCCATGGCATTGCCGAGCAGAATCAGCCCGATCACCATGGCGGAGGCTTCAAAATAGATGCCTTGAGCGACTTCCGGCAACCACGGGGCGAACAGCACCACCGTCATGGAGTAGAGCCAGGCAGTGCCGGTGCCTATGGCAACCAACGTATCCATATTGGCTTGGCGATGCTTAAATTGCTTCCAGGCGTTGACGAAAAAGTGTCGCCCAGGGAAGGCCATAATGCCCAGAGTTAATAGACCAATCACCAACCAGTAGAGACGCCCCAGCCCCATGGGATGAGGGTGGAAAAACAGCATGCTAACCATGAGTGGAATCGCCAGTGCCAACGAGATGGTGCTGCCGCGTAGCCGTTTTTGGTAGGTCTTGGCATCCTGCTCTGCCCGGGTGCGTTCGGCTTCCCGCATATCCACAATCGGCTCGGCACCATAGCCCGCTGACTCAACGGCGGCGATTAACGCTTGGGTCTCGGCACTGCCAAACACCTGGGCGGAGTGGCTGCCAAAGTTGACGCTGGCGGTGTCCACACCCTCGGTACGTTCAAGCGCTTTCTGAACGCTGTTGACGCAGCTGGCGCAGGTCATCCCGCTAATTGCCAAGCGCTGTTTCTTGCTTTGCCCTTGAGAATGGGAGTGAGCACTTGCGGTTTTTTCAGCTTCGGCATCAGCGGGTGCCGCGGTTTCTGGCTGCTTATCAGCATCGTCTGGGGCTGCTTCCTCCAGCGCTGCTTCGCCTGGCGGGTAGCCCGCCGCGGTCAAGCGTTGATCAAGCTCGGCGTCGGTTAGAGTCGAAACAACCTCGAGGCGTTTTTCGCTAGGCATGCCGGTGACGTCTGCTTCAGGGTCACCACTTTGAATCGCCTCGCGCATACGCTTGACGCAGCCCTGGCAATTCATGCCGGGGATGGTTCGCGTGGTGGCTCCATTGGCAGGGCTTACGCTTGAGGCGGCTTCGGTAGAGGCGTCGCTCATGGGGTCTCCTTGGTAGACGTGGCGTCAGGAAAACTCTCAATCAGGCGGCACACGCTGTGGCCGTCGGGGGAACCGTCGGGCATCTGCTGCCAGCTCTCCATTGCCTGTTCCATTCGTTCGGCTAGCGCTTCCAGCTCGGCAATACGTGCGCGAATTTGTGGCAGGCGGCTGGCAAGTAAGTCGCGTACCAAGGGGCAGGGGGAATCGCCTTGATCGGCATGAGTGAGGATGTCGCGAATTTCCGCCACGCTAAACCCTAGTTTGCGCGCCCGCTGGATAAACCGTAGCCGCTCTAAGTCGTTATCTGAAAATAGCTGATAGCCGTTATCCGGGTGGCGCTGAGGAGCAAGTAGCCGCTCACGAGCGTAGTGGCGCACGGTCTCCGCAGTAACCCCGCCACGTTTGGCAAGCTCGTTAACTTTCATGGCCTGTTCTCCCGACCGATTAAATAGTCACTATTGAGTGTAGAACCTATGGGTTACCCATAGGTCAAGGGTGCCTTTATTCAATCAGCTGAAATGACTAAAACACTGATTTAAAACGGTCGTGCGACTAATGTATAAGCCAGAAATAAAATAAAACGAACGTTTGCCCTTGAACCTTTGGCTCAGTTGCGAGAAAACAGTCATGTAAAAATAAAGAGGGTGGATCGTCGGTATCCACTGGATCATCGGGAAGAGAGGCCCACTATGAATAATAAATTTAATAAGCTCACCCTGGCTGCTGCCATTACGGCCGCTTTCGCTAGCCAAGCCCACGCGGGCGGGTATCAAATTAACGAGCAGAGCGTGAGTGGGCAGGGTTATGGCCATGCCGGGCGAAGCTCTAACATCCATGATGCAACCATTGTGTACGGTAACCCGGCGGGTATGTCGTTTTTGGATCGTGCGCAAGTGACGGTTGGGGGAACCTATCTAAACGTAAATACTGATCTTTCTAATGTCGAAGCTAGCCGCTTTATTGATTCGGGTGTGGCCGCTGGCGGGGCCCCCAATGGCAATCAGATTCCCATCGGCAGCATTCCTGGGGGGAATGATGGCGATATGGTGCCAGGTACTCCCATTCCTTTTGCATTCTATGCGCAGCCAGTGACTGATCAGTTAGCGTTTGGGTTCGGGGTCTATGCACCCTTTGGCTCCAAAACCGACTACGAAGATGATTTCCAGGGACGCTATTTTGGCGACTATACCGAAGTCAAGGTGATCAGTGCGCAGCCGACGGTTTCTTATCGCTTTAATGATCAGTGGTCGGTTGGTGCGGGTATTACCTATAACCAAGTGGAAGGTGAACTGCGTCGCCAGCTACCCTCTGAAGCTACGTTTAATCCAGCTACCGATATCGACTCGCGCGTTGACGGCGAAGACGAAGCGTGGGGCTACAACTTAGGCGTGATCTATCGCCCGATACCCGAAACCACCTTGGGTCTGACTTACCGTTCAAAAGTGGACTACACATTGGAAGGGGATTTTAGCGCTACCGATCCCCAGGGTAATGTCCTTCGCTCAGATACCGCGAACCTGGATTTAACCACCCCGGAGACGGTTAACTTCTCCGTAACCCAGCAGATGACCGATCGTCTCAAACTGATGTTCGGGGCGTCCTGGGTTCGCTGGAGCCAATTTGATCAAATTTTGGTTACCGGTAGCCAAGGCGATACGATTACCCAAGAAGTTCAGAACTATTCAAACGCCTGGGCGTTTGCCACCGGCGGCGAGTATCAGTTAACGAAGACATTAGCGCTTCGTGCTGGGGTAACGTTGGACTTTACACCCACCAATGATGAAGACCGCAGCGTGCGTATTCCTTCTGACGATCGGCGTATTTTCTCGCTGGGGGCAGGATGGAGCCCAACGCCTGATATGACCATTGACGTGGCGTACTCCTATCTCACGGAGCGAGGCACCTTTGTTGAACAGGATCGTAACGACCTGCTCCAAGGTGCAGGCGGCGCGTCCTACTCAGCCGACTACAAAAACGAAGCCCACGGTTTTGGTGCGCAGTTAACCTATCGCTTTTAAGCTTTAGAGAGCTAAACCCCAATGAAACCCGGCGCACGCCGGGTTTTTTTATTGCCTTGTGACAGGCCATTGGATGCGGGGCGTGTCGGCTTTCGTTACACTATGCGCTTTTCTGATCGATACACCTCTGTACGACCAGATACAGACAAAGCTAGGGCGATCCCATGTTGGAAACCAACCCGATTCACAACCAGATCAAGGACCTGTCTGAGCGGACAGACGTTCTTAGGGGGTATCTTTGACTATGCCGAGAAGAAAGATCGGCTAGAAGAGGTCACCCGCGAACTGGAAGACCCCAATGTCTGGAACGATCCAGACTACGCGCAGAAGTTAGGCAAAGAGCGCTCCTCCCTCGAAGCCATCGTGGCGACCATTGATGACCTTGAGCAGGGCCTGGGCGATAGCCGGGATCTGTTAGAGCTTGCCGAGATGGAAGAGGACGAAGGCACCGTTGATGAGGTGCGCCATGAGCTGGACGGCATGCAAGCCGCGCTGGAGAAGCTTGAGTTTCGGCGCATGTTCTCCGGTGATATGGATCCAAATAACGCCTATCTGGAAATTCAGTCCGGTTCCGGTGGTACGGAAGCCCAGGATTGGGCCAATATTTTGCTGCGCATGTATCTACGCTGGGCAGAGAGCCACGGCTTTAAAGCCGATATCACCGAAATCTCTGCGGGCGAAGTGGCGGGTATTAAGTCGGCCACCGTGCATATCCAGGGCGATTACGCTTTCGGCTGGCTGCGTACTGAAACCGGCGTGCACCGCCTGGTGCGAAAAAGTCCGTTCGATTCCGGTGGCCGTCGGCACACCTCCTTTGCCTCGGTATTCCTGTCCCCGGAAATTGACGACAGTTTTGAAGTGGAAATTAATCCCTCGGACTTGCGTGTTGATACCTACCGCTCAAGTGGTGCAGGCGGTCAGCACGTTAACACTACCGATTCAGCGGTGCGGATCACCCACGAACCGACCGGCATCGTAGTGGCCTGTCAGGGCCAGCGCAGCCAGCACGCCAACCGCGACTTTGCCATGAAGCAGTTAAAGGCGCGGCTCTGGGAGCACGAGATGCAGAAGCGCAACGCCGCCAAGCAGGAGGCCGAAGACTCCAAGGCGGATATCGGCTGGGGCAGCCAGATCCGTTCTTACGTGCTTGACGACCAGCGCATCAAGGATTTGCGCACCAGCGTGCAGTCCAGCAATTGCGATAAAGTGCTCGACGGGGATATTGATCAATTTATCGTTGCTAGCCTAAAGCAAGGTTTGTAATTTTTTTTAGCGTTTGAACATGAACAGGGTGCCCCATGGCTAACCAAGACGCGTCTCCTGCAGACAACGAAAACCACCTGATCGCCGAGCGCCGTGCCAAGCTGACTGCTCGCCGTGAGCGCGCCGCTGAGCAGGGAAAGAGTGCGTTTCCCAACGATTTTCGCCGCGACAGCTTAACCGTTGAGCTGCAAAATGCCTTCGGCGATAAAGACAAGGCCGAGCTGGAAGCGCTGGATCACCACGCTGCGGTGGCCGGTCGTGTGATGCGTCAACGTGGCCCCTTCATCGTCATTCAGGACGTGGCTGGGCAAATCCAGCTCTACGTGGATAAAAAGGGCCTGCCCGCCGACGTACTGGAAGACGTTAAAAGCTGGGATATCGGTGACATCGTTGCTGCCCACGGGCCGGTGCATAAATCTGGCAAGGGCGATCTGTACGTGATGATGAAGGAGGCGCAGCTGCTCACCAAGAGCCTGCGTCCGCTGCCGGATAAGTTTCACGGCCTCACCGATATGGAAGCCCGCTATCGCCAGCGCTATGTGGATCTGATCATGAATCCGCAGTCGCGCAAGGTGTTTGAAACCCGCGCAGCGGTGATCAGCTCCATGCGACGTTTTTTTGAAGCGCGCGGTTTTATGGAAGTAGAGACGCCGATGCTCCAGCCGATCCCCGGCGGCGCGGCGGCACGGCCGTTCATTACCCACCACAATGCGCTGGATATCGACATGTATCTGCGTATTGCGCCAGAGCTTTACCTCAAGCGTCTGGTGGTGGGCGGCTTTGAAAAAGTGTTCGAGATTAACCGCAACTTCCGCAACGAAGGGTTATCAACGCGCCACAACCCAGAATTCACCATGGTGGAGTTCTACTGGGCGTACGCGGATTACCGCGACCTGCTGGATATGACCGAAGCCATGCTGCGCACCGCGGCTGAAGAAGTGCTCGGCAGCGCGGTGATTGAGTATCAGGGAGCGAGCTACGATTTCGGCAAACCTTTTGCCCGCTTGACGCTGCGTCAGGCGATTCTTGATCACGGTGACGGCATTGCCGACAGCGATTTGGATTCGCTGGAAGCGGCGCGGGCCACTGCTGAGAAACTCGGCATCAAGGTCAAGGAGAGCTGGGGCCTGGGCAAGGTGCAGACGGAAATCTTTGAAGAGGTGGCCGAGCACAAGTTGGATCAGCCCACCTTTATCACCGAGTACCCGGCTGAAGTGAGTCCGCTTGCTCGGCGTAATGACGCGAATCCCTTTGTCACCGACCGCTTTGAGTTCTTTGTGGGCGGGCGCGAAATCGCCAACGGGTTCTCGGAGCTCAACGACGCCGAAGACCAAGCAGAGCGTTTCCGCGCCCAATCAGCGGAAAAAGACGCTGGCGACCTGGAGGCGATGTACTACGATGCGGACTATGTGCGCGCACTGGAGTACGGCATGCCGCCTACCGCGGGAGAAGGTATCGGTATTGATCGTCTGGTGATGCTGTTTACCGACAGCCCTTCCATTCGTGATGTGCTGCTGTTCCCGGCGATGCGCCCCGAAGTGGTTTAAACCATTCGATAGCGGATGAAAAGTTGGTAAGGGCGCGTTATAGCGCCCATAATGGTCAACGTTTCGACGGCGAGGAGAATCCCATGAAACTGCTTAACCGCTCCGCACTGAGCGTCAGGCCGACCCAGCCCTTTGTGGACTGGATCAACGCGCTGGAACCCACCATGGGAGACGACGACCTGACCCTGGACGACGTCGAACGTGAAAGTACCATTTATCTGATTCCAGAGATGGATACTCCAGAGGCGCTGGAAACGTTTGTGCGCGAGCGCTGTGTGGAAATTCTCGAGACTGAGTTGCGCGCTTGGGAAGAGGATGAGCGCCAGTGGCCGGACAAGATAGATTGGGCACTGTTTCAAGAATTTGTGCGCGTTGAACATAGCTACCTAGCAATTGATTTGGACGACGAAACAGCCCTTGAGATTTCCGAAGTCGATGATGCATTGTTATTAGACAGTGAGCAGGATTAGCGTGCTAATATTTTAGGCAAGCTCAGTGCTGCCTGCGCGGCTGTTTGATACAGCCATTTAGCGCACTAGGAAACCGGCTTAGGCCGGTTTTTTTGTTTTCAAGTTAATTGTTTTGAAAACAATGGCTTTGAAGGCGGCGGTTTTGAAAATAAGCATTCTGAAAACAATGGTTTTAGCCGTTTCGTTTAGGAACACTCTTCCCTAGGACTTCGCTATGCGACTGTTTGAAACCCGCCCTGGCGACGATGGCCTGCCTGGGCCTGAGCGTGCCTTGGCCGTGCTGGCGTTGGTAACCGGTACCTTAATGGCGGTGGTGGACACCACCATGATCAATCTGGCGCTGCCCACCATCGCCGCGGATTTAAATGTGTCGGCATCTCGTGCGGTATGGATCACCAACCTCTTTCAAGTGGTCTGTGCGGCGTTTTTACTCGTGTTTGCGGGCATCAGTGAGCTGATCACACGGCGCAGGCTTTACCTGTTCGGGCTGGCGACCTTTGTTGCCGCTGCGCTGGGGGCAGCGCTATCGCGTAACCTGGAAACGCTGCTGGTATTTCGCGCTTTCCAGGGGCTTGGCGCCGCCGCGACGCTCTCCATTGGTCCGTCGCTGTATCGGGCTATTTTCCCTTCGCGATTGCTGGGCAGTGCGCTTGGCTTGAGCGCGTTGGTGGTGGCCGGTGGCTACGCCGCGGGGCCCACATTGAGCGGTGTGATCTTGTCCTTTGCTGATTGGCCCTGGCTGTTTGCTTTAAATGTGCCGCTAGGTCTCTGTTCGCTTTGGTTGGCCAAGCGCGCCTTGCCGCGTGAAGAGCCGCGCAAAGGCAGTTTTGATGTAGTTGGGGCGCTGCTCTCGGTCGTTATGCTGGCCAGTTTCTTTATTGCCATGGACGCTGTGAGCCACGCCGCGCCGATTTGGCAAAGCGGTGGCTGGGCGCTCCTGACGGTGCTGGCCTGTGGCGGTTTTATTGCCCGCCAGCGGCGTGCGCCTTATCCATTACTGCCGCTTAGCGTATTTGCCGAGCCGCGCTTTACACTGGCCGTTTCTGCTTCAGGACTTGCCTTTATTGGCCAGGGTCTTACGTTTGTTGCCCTGTCATTTTTCTACCAGGAACAGATGGGGTTTTCACCGCTGGAAACCGCTTGGCTATTCACTCCTTGGCCGCTGGCTATCATGTTCGTTGGTCCTGTGGCCGGGCGCCTAGCCGACAGGATCAATCCCAGCATCCTTTCCAGCACAGGGCTTAGCTTGCTGATCATTGGCCTGATTGCGCTGGCGTTAGTTGATGAGTCGACCGGTGTAGCCGGCAGTTTATGGCGCACCGCGTTATGCGGCATTGGCTTTGGGCTGTTCCAGCCGCCCAATAATCGCGAAATGATGGGTAGCCTGCCGCCGGAGCGTAGCGCTAACGTTTCGGGGGTAATGAGCACAACACGCACGGTGGGCCAGTCGTTCGGCGTTGCTCTGGTTGGCGCCGCCCTGGCGTTAGGGTGGCCAGTGCAGGTAACGCTCTGGTTGGGGGCGATAACCACGCTGCTAGCGCTATTGGCAAGCGTTGCACGTATGCCACTGGCAAGGCGTGCATTACACGCTCGTCGGGCATCGTCTGCCGGGCAGTAAGCGCGTACAATAAAGTGGTTTGTGATCTCAAGGAGAACCCCATGACGCTGCAGACACAGATTGAGCAGAAGTTAGCGGCACTCGCGCCCGATGTGCTGCAGGTTGAAAACGAAAGCCACATGCACAGCGTGCCCGCGAACTCTGAAACCCACTTCAAAGTGACGCTGGTAAGCGATGCCTTCGACGGTATGATGCCGGTGAAGCGCCACCAGCAGATTTATGCGCTATTGGCCGATGAGCTGTCAGGGCCAGTGCATGCCCTGGCGCTGCATCTTTATACGCCCGCCGAGTGGCAGGCGCGTGGCGGAGAGCGTCCGAATTCGCCCAACTGTCGTGGCGGCGGAAAGTGAACCAGGAAGTTATTCGGCGCCACTATCTGGACGCCATGGGCATTACCGCCTGGGGCTCGCGCTACCAACTTCCCAATGCACTGCCTACTGAAGCCTGCGAGTGGGACGATGTTGCGCCGGCACCTACGCCACCCCGGGAGCGGCTGCAGGCGTTGTTGGATGATGCCCCTGCGCCAAGGCGGAACGCGCCTGAGCCTCAGGCGTCAGGCGAGGCTATCGCCTCGCCTTCGGCGGTACGCGCGTTGTTACTGAAGGATAAGCCCAGCTCAGAAAAATCGGACCAAGCCAAACAGAGCCAAACCAAGCAGGTTAGCGCCCAATCCGATACGGCTGAGCCTACTGCTGATGCAACACTTGCTACGCCAGCCAAGCCCCTTAAGTTCTCCCTCTCCTGTCTATGCCTTAATGGCCGCTGGCTAGTGCTACAAGCGGGCGAAATGAGTGCGCTTGAGCAGCAGTTGTTGGCTAATCTACTTCAAGCAGCGGCCATTCAGCAGAGCGCGTTGCCGGAGGTAACGCACTTTACCTGGCCGCAAATGACCAACGCCTTTGCTGTTGAGGACCCACTAGATGAAGCGCGTGAAGGGTTAGCGGCCTTTATTGCAGGCCAAGTAAGTCGGCAGGAGTGGCAGCTAACCCGGCTGCTCTGGTGGGGCGAGCTGGGCGCTGAACAAGCGCCGCTAGATCGTATAATGAACGTGAACGAAGGCCAAAGTCACACGCTCTCGCTGCCTGTATGGCAGGGCCCCTCGCTTGCTGCACTTCTCGACGGCACCCGCAGTAAGCGCGATCTATGGCCAGAGCTGCAGGCCTTAAACCAGCAGTGGACCCGCGATAGTTCACCCGGCGCTGAGCCAGCAGTTTGATGATCACTGAACTTAGCGTTGAGCATCTAGCCTTATTGAAGGCACTGGAGGGTCAGGCACAAAGCGGTACCTCCGACTCGCAAATGCTGGAAGCGCTGGGCAGCCAAGACACCTGTGTAGTGGGCTGGTGGCAGGATGAAAAGCTGCTGGGTTACGCCATCGTGGCGCGACTGCCGTTTGAGGCGGAACTTCAAACGATAGGGGTTGTGCCTGAGTGCCGCCGAAGTGGGGCGGGCTTTGCATTAATGGAAGCCGTTTTAACGCAGGCTAAGCGCTGGTCAAGTGAGCGTCTGCTGCTGGAAGTGCGAGTGGGAAATCTAAACGCTATTCGGCTCTATCAGCGCATGGGGCTTACCGAAGACGGGTACCGGAAAGGATACTACCCGGCTCAGGCCGCTCATTCGGCCCAAAGCGACCCGGCGGCACAAAGTACCGCCGGGCGCGAGGATGCACTGCTGATGTCGCGAACCCTCTAAGCTGGTCGTGAGACTCTGTCGGTCGCGAGTGGCGTCGATTAAGAGGCGCTGGCCGTGTCGAGACTATCGAATTTGCTGAGTAGGCTATTGAGGCGACGCTCCCACTCTTCGCGCTCCTCTTTCAGCTTGTCGTTTTCGCCACGCAGTTCTTCATTTTCCAGTTTCATCATTTCCAGCGCGTCAACAGTATCGGTGACTTTCTGTTCAAGCTGATTAAATAGTTCCAAACTCATGTATATCTCCCTAGCGTAAAAACGAGAACCCAAAAAAAGGTAGTCAAAAAGTACCCAAAAAAACAAGCGGAAAGCTTGTCTGCAGGGACGAATGAAGCGAGCGTAACGCCACCACCGCGCGGCGGCAAGCGCTGTTTACCGCTGTTGACGTTGATAAAGCCGTGCGGTGCTTTCACCCGCCTGGGTTTCGCGGTGTAACTGCCAGTTGGCGGGGACCTCTGGGGCAAGCGATGTCTCGGTTTCAAGGTAAATCATTGCCCCGTCACTCAGCCAGCCGCCACTCTCCAACGCCTTACAGCACGGTTCGGCCAACTGCTGATGAAAGGGTGGGTCGAGGAACACCAGTGAATAGGGCTGTGCAGGGCGTGTCAGGTAGGCCTGAACATCGTTAATATGCACCGTGCTTGAGGTAATATGCAGAGAGGCCAGATTAGTCGACAGCTGCGCTGCCACGCGTGGGTCGCGCTCGACAAAATCGACACAGGCCGCACCGCGAGAGACCGCTTCAATACCGAGTGCGCCGGTACCGGCGAAGAGGTCGAGCACCTGCTGACTATAAAGCTGCTGTCCTAGCCAATTGAACAGCGTTTCACGCACGCGGTCAGGTGTTGGACGCAGGCCTGGGCTATCCAATATGGGCAGCTGACGGCGGCGAAACTCACCACCGATAATGCGCAGTTTGCCAAGTGATTTACCAAGCGGCTTGCCACCTCGCTGAGCAGGCGTGCGGCGGGAGGCGGATGAGCGAGAGGAGCGTTGTCGTGTCATGAGGCGGATTGTAGCGGGCTGCTTATCCAAAGTCTCGGGTTAGGGTGTTAGCATAACCTTAATGTTCACTATTTATATCGAGTAACACACATGTTTGGTTTTTTTAAGCGTAAGAATAAGCAAGACCCGCAGCAGGCGCCCCAAGACTCGCAGCAGGCGCCAGAGGAAGAGCAGCGTCTAAAAGATCAGCCTCAAGAGCGAGCTGATGAGGGGGACATTGAGGCTCCAGATACCTCTTCGGAAGCCGTTGAAGAGACTCCGCCCGTGCCGGAAACTTTGCCAGAGCCAGAGCCAGAGCCAGAGCCAGAGCCAGAGCCAGAGCCAGAGCCAGAGCCAGAGCCAGAGCCAGAGCCAGAGCCCGTTCGTGAAACGGCGCAACGTCCTGCTTTACAGGAAAAGCCAGTCGCCGAAAAAAGTGAACAGCAAGGCGAACAGAAAGGCTGGTTTGCACGTATCAAATCAGGCCTGGGGAAAACCCGTGCCAATCTAACCGACGGCATCGCCGATCTGTTTTTAGGCAAAAAACAGATTGATGACGAGCTGCTGGAAGATCTGGAAACGCAGCTGCTAATGGCCGATGTCGGTATTGACGCGACGACCGAGATTATTGGGCGCCTGGAAGCGCGCGTCTCACGTAAAGAGCTAAATAACCCTGAGGCGCTTTACCGTGGCTTGCAGGAAGAGCTGTCCACCATGCTGGCGCCGGTCGCCAAGCCGCTGGTGCTGGAGAAGGCGGGCAAGGGGCCGTTTGTTATTTTAGTGGTAGGCGTTAACGGCGTGGGTAAAACCACCACCATTGGCAAACTTACCCAGCGTTTTCAGCGCGAAGGCAAAAGCGTCATGTTGGCCGCCGGTGACACCTTCCGTGCCGCCGCTGTCGAACAGCTTAAAGTCTGGGGTGAACGCAACCGTGTGCCGGTGATCGCCCAGCACACCGGTGCGGACAGCGCCTCGGTGATTTACGATGCGGTAGCGGCTGCCACTGCGCGAGGTGTTGATGTGCTGATCGCCGACACTGCCGGGCGGCTGCACAACAAAAGCCACCTGATGGAAGAGCTGAAAAAAGTCCATCGGGTGATGCAGAAGCTAGATGACACCGCGCCACACGAGGTGATGCTGGTGTTGGATGCAGGCACCGGACAAAACGCTATTTCCCAGGCCAGCACCTTTAATGATGCCGTGCCAGTTAGCGGGATCACGCTAACCAAACTGGATGGCACCGCCAAAGGTGGCATTATCTTTGCACTGGCCAAACAGTTGGAAACACCCATTCGCTTTATCGGCGTAGGGGAGGGTATCGACGATCTGCGCCCCTTCGAGGCTAATGATTTTGTCCACGCGCTGTTTGACCGCCAAGGGGACGATGCCAACGCATGATCGCCTTTGAGCATGTGGGAAAACGCTACGGCGGTCGTTTCGAAGCCCTGGCGCATCTCAACTTTCGGGTCGCTCGGGGCGAGATGGTGTTTCTGACTGGCCACTCCGGCGCGGGTAAAAGCTCGCTACTACGCTTAGTGATGCGTCTTGAGAAACCTAGTCGCGGGCGCGTCGTCGTTGCGGGTCATGATATTGCCCAACTGCATGCCAGCCAGGTGCCGTTCTATCGGCGTCAGATTGGCGTGGTCTTTCAGGATCACCAGCTGCTATTTGATCGCAGTATTTTCCACAATGTTTCGCTGCCACTGGAGATCCAGGGGGTTGAGCCCCGTGAAGCCGCCCGTCGCGTGCGCGCAGCGTTAGATAAAGTGGGGCTGCTGCACCGTGAAAAGGCTTTGCCGATAGAGCTGTCGGGTGGCGAGCAGCAGCGCGTCGGCATTGCCCGGGCGGTGGTCAACAAGCCTGCGCTACTGCTTGCCGATGAGCCTACGGGTAATCTGGATCCACAGCTTTCAGCGGACATTATGGCGCTATTTGAGGATTTTAACCGAATTGGTACCACGGTAATGATCGCCAGCCACGACTTGGCCCTGATTGCCCGGTTGCGCCACCGCATCCTGCGTTTAAGCGATGGTCGTTTGGTGGCCGACGAGGGGGCAGCATGAAGTCCTCCGCGACGCCAAGGCGTCAGCAGGGAGCGGCATTAAAAACGCCGCGTAAAGCTGCTGCTAAACCACCGGCCGATAAACCCTCACAGCGAGGTGCACGTTCCCAACAAACGCGCTTTTCCAGCCGTCTGCGGGCCTGGGGACGCCACCATCGCAGCATGGCGTGGGATAGTTTTCAGCGCTTGGTACGTTATCCCTTGGGTAATCTGCTAACGATGTTAGCCATCGCCATTGCCCTGGTGCTGCCCGCTGCGCTGTGGTTGACCCTGGACAGTGCGCGTCTGCTGGATGCCGAGCTTGATGAAAGCGCCACGCTCACCGTTTATCTGGAATTGAGCACCGATGATGCCCAGGCGCAGCGTATCGAAGAGGCGGTCAACGCTGAGCAGAGCGTGCTTGAGACGCAGTTGATCAGCGCTGAACAGGGCATGGCGGAGTTTCAGCAGTCGCTGGGGCTGGATAATGCCTTGGCGGGTTTGGAGAGCAACCCGCTGCCCATCAGTATCGTGGTGCACCCGTCAAGCATCGAACCGGCCGCCATGCAGCAGTTAGCTGCTACGCTTGAAGCCTTTTCCGGGGTTGATGAGGTGCGTCTTGATCTGGCCTGGGTGGAGCGGCTGAGAAACCTGGCTGAACTGGGAAGGCGCGTTGCGCTGGCGCTGGGAGCGCTGTTTGGCCTGGGCGTTTTGCTGGTGGTTGGTAACACTATTCGCCTGTCGGTGGAAAGTCGCCGCCGCGAGATCGAAGTGGTGATGCTGATTGGTGCCACTCACGCCTTTGTCAGACGCCCATTCCTATACAGTGGGGCTTGGTACGGTATTGGTGGTGGGTTGTTAGCGCTCGGGTTGCTGGGCGTGGGGAACCACTGGCTGTCACTGCCGGTGGCCGCCCTGGCGGCGAGCTACGGTGCCAGCTTCTCGTTACCTCAACTCGACGTGACAGGCTCTACAATTCTGCTATCTTGCAGTACACTACTAGGCTGGTTGGGTGCTTGGTTGGCGGTAACTCGCCATCTCTCAAGTATCCGCCCAAAATGATTCAGCAGGCCGATTCAATAGCGCGTGAACCTTATTCTTGCGATAAGGTCTTTGTAAGACAGAATCATGGTAATGAGTTATTAATAAACGTGCTACGTCAACCACGATGGGTTACAGGGGAGACCACCTGCACATGAGCACTAGTCTTATACCGGTGGGGCAGCTTTCACCCGGCGGTGATTTGGGCGGTTATATCCGCGCAGTCAATGGAATTTCGGTTTTAACCGCCGATGAAGAGCGAGAGCTCGCCTATCGTCTTTACGATGACGGTGATCTAGAAGCTGCTCGGCGTTTAGTGATGTCACATCTGCGCTTTGTGGTGCACATTGCGCGTAGTTATTCTGGCTATGGGTTACCGCAGGCGGATTTAATTCAAGAAGGTAACGTCGGCTTAATGAAAGCCGTCAAGCGCTTCGATCCTAATCAAGGCGTTCGTTTGGTCTCTTTTGCCGTGCATTGGATCAAAGCGGAAATTCACGAATTTGTGCTGCGTAACTGGCGCATCGTCAAGATTGCCACCACCAAAGCGCAACGTAAGTTGTTCTTCAACCTGCGTAGCGCGAAGAAGCGCTTGGCGTGGCTGAGCAACGACGAAGTGTCCGCCATCGCCAAGGATCTCGACGTCAAGCCTGAGATCGTGCGCGATATGGAAGGGCGTCTCTCCTCTTACGATGCCGGTTTCGATGCGCCCGCAGGCGATGATGAAGAGAGTACCTATCAGGCGCCGGTGTACTTTCTGGATGACGCAGCATCAGACCCTGCCACGCAGTTGGAAGATAGTAACTTCGAGGAAGACTCGACGCGTCGGTTGCAGGTCGCTCTTGAGGGGCTTGATGAGCGCTCGCGGGATATCCTACAGCGCCGCTGGTTAGCCGATAGTAAAGAGACACTGCACGACCTGGCCGATGTCTATGGGGTCAGCGCTGAGCGTATTCGTCAGCTTGAAAAGAATGCGATGAAAAAGCTGCGCCAGAAAATGGGCGAGCCGATGGTAGCCTAACGACGTACTTGCTTATGCACTGATAAATAGTGTTGCCGCATGATCTTTCGTTTTGTTAGATGTTAAAAAACCGGCTCCTTTGTTAGGAGCCGGTTTTTTTATCGCCACCACTGCAACCGTTATTGTTGCCTAAGCAGGCTGCACCGAAGCGCGCAGTAATTGCGCAGAAAGTAGTGACCACTGATCTTCCCAGTGTTCGGTCGGCAGACGCTTGAAGTCGCTACGCACATACTGTGAAATGCGCCCCTCGGCCTGGGCTGCAAGCAGGTTTGCTGCGGCAGAAGCAGGGATGGTGGGACGCAGTCCTTCCCGTAGTTCGGCTTCGCGCAGTATCTGCTTGAGCTGCATCTCCAGGCGTTCAAAAAGCTGATTTATCCGCTGGCGTAGCCTTGCTGTTTCGCCGGTGAGTACGTCGCCTCCCATCACCCGGGCTAGCCCAGGATTTTTCTCGGCGAAGCCCAGCAGCAGCGCGAGGATTGTGCCGCAGCGGGTAGTGGCGTCGGGTACGTCGTCTAAAATGCGCGTAATGCGTTCAAAGATGCTCTCTTCAATAAAATCAATCAGCCCCTCAAACATGCGTGCTTTGCTTGGGAAATGACGGTAGAGCGCTGCTTCTGAAACACCTACCTGACGAGCGAGAGCGGCGGTCGTAATGCGTTTGCCACTGTCTTCTTCAAGCATTAATGCCAGTGCTTGGAGTATCTGCTCGCGGCGTCGAGGTTTTTGATCTTCGCTCATGATGTGCCTCCGTCGCGGTTAGCTCGCGTCCGTGATTAGGGTGCCCACCCCAGCATTGGTGAAAATTTCCAGCAATACCGCGTGGGGGACACGGCCATCAATAATGTGCGAGCTATTTACACCGCCTTTCACCGCATCCAGCGCGCAGCGAATTTTGGGCAGCATGCCGCCATAAATAGTGCCATCTTCGATCAGGGCATCGACTTGTATGGTGGTTAAGCCGGTGAGCACCTCGCCTTCAGCGTTCATTAAGCCGGCAACGTTAGTGAGCAGCATCAGCTTTTCAGCGTTAAGCGCTTCGGCAATCTTGCCCGCTACCAGGTCAGCATTGATGTTGTAGCTATGGCCCGCAGCGTCGACGCCAATCGGGGCGATCACCGGGATAAAGTCGCGCGCCGCCAGCATCTCAATCAACTCGGTTGAGATTGACTCCACTTCGCCCACGTGGCCGATATCGATAATTTCCGGGGCCGTCATTTCAGGGCTTTGGTGCTCGACCTTGAGTTGGCGGGCACGAATTTGCGCGCCGTCCTTGCCGGTCAGGCCGATCGCCTTGCCGCCGCTCTGGTTGATCAGGTTGACGATGCTTTTATTAACCAAACCGCCCAGCACCATCTCAACCACGTCCATGGTTTGCGAGTCGGTGACCCGCATGCCGTTGACGAAGCGCGACTCGATGTTGAGCTTTTTGAGTAGGTCACCGATTTGCGGCCCGCCGCCGTGCACCACTACCGGGTTGATGCCGACTTCCTTCATTAACACGATGTCGCGGGCAAAGGAGTCAATCAGGGTGCTTTCGGTCATGGCATTACCGCCGTACTTGACCACCACCGTTTTGCCTGAAAACTGCTGAATGTAGGGGAGGGCTTCGGAAAGTACCTCCACAACGACCTGCGGGTCGCGACTGGTTGAACTCATGAGGTTGTCCCTTGCGAACGTTTATTATGCAGCTAACGTTTATGCTAATTGAGTAGTGAGGGTCGCACTTTCTAAGCGCGCGATCCCTTCAGCGCCTGACTTTGTGAAGAGCTATGTGAAGAGCAATTTGAAGAGCTATCTCATTACTGGGGCAGCTCAATATCTGGCGCGACGCGCTGTAGCGCGTTATTAAAAACCGTTTTAATGCGCGCTAGCGCGGCATCGGTCTTGCCTTCAAAGCGCATAACCAGAGCTGGTGTGGTGTTAGAGGCGCGACATAATCCCCAGCCATCCGGGTAATCAACGCGAATACCGTCCAGCGTAGTTTTGATACCTTCGCCGAAGTCGCCCTCGCGAGCAAGCTTATCCATTAGAGAAAATTTGTTAGCGTCGGTAACCGCAATATTAATCTCTGGGGTACCAACGTCTTGGGGAAATGTGGCGAAAAAAGTATCCGCATCGTCAGGCTGGTTGGCGAGAATTTCTACCAGCCTAGCGGCGGCATAGAGGCCATCGTCAAAACCGTACCAGCGCTCTTGGAAAAAAATATGCCCGCTCATCTCTCCGCCCAACTGAGCGCCGGTCTCTTTCATGCGCGCTTTGATCAGGGAGTGACCGGTACGCCACATCTCAGGCTCGCCTCCAGCCTCACTAATCACTTTGACTAGATTGCCGGTGCACTTGATATCAAAAATAACCTTGGCGCCGGTCTGGCGGGCGAGCAGGTCGGTGGCAAATACCATCAGCAGGTGGTCAGGATAAATCAGCTTGCCGGTGGGTGTGACCACGCCTACTCGGTCGCCATCGCCATCAAAGGCAAGCCCAATGTCAGCGCCCGTTTCTTGCACCTTGCGCATCAGGACCTGCATGTTTTCCGGCTTGCCAGGATCTGGGTGGTGATTGGGAAAGTGGCCATCGATCTCATCGAACAGCGCAGTTGTATCAATGCCGAGGCGGGTTAGTAGCTGCGGGCCAAGCTCCCCGGCTACGCCATTGCCGCAGTCAACCACCGCTTTGATTGGTCGATTGATCTTAACGTCAGCTAAGATGCGCGCTAAATACGTTTCGCGGAGATCCTGCTGGCTGACACTGCCTTGACCGCTCTCCAGATCGCCGGACTGAATGCGCTCAAACAGAGCGGTAATCGCGGCACCAGAGAGCGTTTCGCCGCTCAGCACGATTTTAAAGCCGTTATAGTCAGGCGGGTTATGGCTGCCGGTAACCATCACGCCTGACTGGGTGTTTGGCAAGATGTGGGTGGCGAAGTACAGCACCGGCGTGGGCACCATGCCGATATCAATAACGTCTCGTCCTGCAGCATTCAGGCCACGCATCAGCGCTGCTTGCAGCCGAGCGCCTGAAAGGCGACCGTCGCGTGCGACTACCACGCTGGATTCTCCCCGGGCGGCGGCTTCAGAGCCCACGGCGCGTCCAATCATTTCTACCGTCTCTTCGGTGAGCGTGTCGTCAACGATACCGCGGATATCGTAGGCGCGAAAAATCGAAGCGGGTACGGTCTGTGCGTTCATAAGCTTCCCAGCTAAACAGAAATTGCCTTGCAAAGGTTTCTTAACCACATCCTGCCAATCGCTACTGCTAATGGCTACTGACTGCCGGTGCTGCCAAACCCGCCGCTGCCCCGCAGGGAGTCTTCAAACGCGTCCACAAGAGCGAGTTCGGCTTGCACAACAGGCACAAGCACGTACTGTGCCAGGCGGTCGAAGGGAGCAAGGGTAAAGTCACCCTGGCCCCGGTTCCAGACCGAAATCATCAGCTCGCCCTGGTAATCGGAGTCGATCAAGCCCACCAAGTTGCCCAGTACAATACCGTGCTTATGCCCCAAACCGGAGCGCGGCAGAATCATGCCCGCAAGGCTGGGGTCTTCAATATAGATGGCAATGCCCGTGCGCACGAGCTGGCAGTCGCCGGGCGCCAAGGTCAGTGGCGCGTCCAGCAGTGCCCGTAGATCCATGCCGGCAGAGCCTGCCGTTGCATAGGTGGGGAGATAATCGTGCAAGCGCTCATCTAACACTTTGCACTGCAGGCGGGGGCGGGCACTCATTGGGATTCTCCAGAAGCGTTAGTAGAGGTTGTTTCAGGTGCTGTCGTCGATAGCAGGGCGAGCGCCTGGTGAATGATCGTAGTGGCCAGCTGGGTTTTCGGCTGGAGCGCTTCCGCTCGGCTTTCAACGCCTTCCGCGGTGCGCCACAGTAACCAGGCGGCATTCTGGTCGCTGCCAAACCCTAGGCCCGCCTGGGAAACATCGTTAGCCACGATCATGTCCAGCCCTTTACGTTGCAGTTTATCCTGCGCGTAGCGCTCTATTTCTTGGGTTTCGGCGGCAAAGCCAACTACCAGCGGGCGCTGCCCAGCGGGAAGCGCCGCTATGCTGGCGATAATGTCAGGATTTTTCACCAGGGTCAGGGTGAGAGTGTCGCTATCGTCCTGCTTCTTGAGCTTGTGCTCGGCGGGGGCTGGCGCACGATAGTCAGCAACCGCCGCGCAGCCGATAAATAGCGCCGCTTGGGGCGCTAACCGCTGTGCTTCACGGTGCATCTGCTCGGCTGACTCAACGTCAATTCGTGTAGCGCCCGGCGGGGTGGGTAAATTAACTGGCCCGCTGATCAACGTCACTTTAGCGCCTTGCGCCACTGCCGCTGCAGCTAAAGCAAAGCCCATTTTCCCCGAACTGTGATTGGAAATATAGCGCACCGGGTCCAGCGGCTCGCGAGTTGGGCCAGCGGTGATCACTACATGAGGGGCGCTGGCGGAGGAGTTGTAATAAGGAGAAGGTGGCGCTGCAAACAGTGCCATCACAGCGCTAAATATCTCTTCAGGCTCACTCATGCGGCCAGGCCCCACATCGCCACAAGCCTGATCACCCGCGTCCGGGCCTATTTGCTGCCAGCCATCTTGCTGCAGCTGCGTCACATTGCGCTGAGTGGCAGGGTGGCGCCACATCGCCTGGTTCATGGCTGGGGCAATTAGTTTAGGCGCTTCTGACGCCAGACAAAGCGTGGTGAGCAAATCATCAGCCATGCCGTGCACCAAGCGGGCGATTAAGTCGGCGGTGGCGGGGGCGATCAGCACCGCATCCGCCCAGCGGGCTAGTTCAATATGGCCCATGCCCGCTTCGGCTTCCGGGTCGAGTAAGGAGGTGCGCACCGGCTCGCCGGAGAGCGCCTGCAGAGTGAGCGGCGTAATAAAGGCCTGAGCCCCATCGGTCATCACCACTCGCACCTCGCAGCCCGCTTGTTTGAGCAGGCGCACAAGCAATGCGCTCTTGTAAGCAGCAATACCTGCGCTAACCCCGAGTAGCACCCGTTTGCCGGCGAGTGTTGAGGCAGTGGTGAAAGCGTTTATCTGGGTGCTTGTTGTGTCAGCAACAGAAGCCATGTTCAGTCATCCACATCAGCGTTCGTGAGGAGGCTTACCATACCACTGGCACCACCAATTTGGCATATTGAGGGGAAACAAGGGTAAGCTAGGTTTACTGAGGCTGATCGCGTGATTGGGTTTGAAGGCGGTTTGCGTTAATTACCAAGGGCGGACAACGCGGGAAGGTGCGATGGGAATCAATCACTGGCCAGAGGGTGAGCGGCCGCGGGAGAAGTTATTAAACACAGGCGCTCAGGCGCTTTCAGATGCGGAGTTGCTGGCGATTTTTTTGCGCGTCGGCGTGCAGGGGCGCTCAGCGGTTGATTTAGCGCGGGATTTGCTCACAAGCTTTGGTGGCTTACGCCAACTGCTCGAGGCTGATCAAGCAAGCTTCTGCGCTGCCCATGGGCTAGGTACCGCTAAGTATGCCCAACTACAGGCTACGCTTGAGTTGTCACGGCGCCATTTGGCTAGCCAGTTGGCGCGTGGCAATGCACTGACATCGCCTGCCTTGGTGCGCCACTATCTGAGCTCCCAGCTGCGTCATTTAGGCCATGAAGAGTTTGCGGTGCTTTTTTTGGATACGCAGCACCGAATTATTCGCTATGAATCGCTGTTTCGCGGTACCCTAGACAGCGCATCTGTTTACCCCCGCGAAGTTGCCAAGCGCGCTTTAGAACTTAGCGCTGGCGCTGTTATCCTGGCTCACAATCACCCATCGGGTGTAGCAGAGCCAAGCGATGCTGATCGACGAATCACCGAACGCTTGAAAGACGCGCTCGCACTGTTTGAAGTGCGCGTGTTGGATCATTTCGTGGTGGGAGATGGAGAAGTGGTCTCTTTTGCCGAGCGTGGCTGGCTATAAACAGAATCGACGCGCAGTACATTGCGCGACATTGTCTAAGTTAAGTGAGCAAAAAGGCGCTTATTTAACCTTTTTAGTGGGTTTTGCTTGCTGCTAGTCGGGTGCTCTGGTATAAAGTGCCACCTTTAAACTTGGGTTGAATAACGGATTTGGATAAAGCTTGGCGGTTAACGGCGCCGACACCTTCCCTGCTCCGGTTTGCCCGACAGTTTTGAACACTCAGGTTCTTATATCCTGGCCAAGCAGTTGGAGGCTCTAATGTCCAAAGTATGTCAGGTTACCGGCAAGCGTCCGGTAACTGGAAATAACGTTTCACACTCAATGCGTAAGACACGTCGTCGTTTCTTGCCGAACCTGCATACCCATCGTTTTTGGGTTGAGTCTGAAAACCGCTTCGTCAAGCTGCGCGTTTCCACTAAAGGAATGCGCATTATTGATAAAAACGGTATCGACGCAGTGTTGGTTGATATTCGTAAGCGCGGCGACGCTATCTAAGCCAGCTTTTGGCCAAGCGTTTCGGACCAAGCATTTTGGAAGGATTAAACCATGCGCGATAAAATCAAGCTGGTGTCTAGTGCCGGTACAGGTCACTTCTACACTACTGATAAGAACAAGCGGAATACCCCGGATAAGTTCGAATTCAAGAAATTCGACCCGGTTGTCCGTAAGCACGTTATCTACAAGGAAGCCAAGATCAAGTAATCGCGTAAGCGATGATGATCGGCTTTCTCTGCAGGCGAGCGTCTGTTCAAAAACCCGGCCTCAAGCCGGGTTTTTGCATGCATGCTTTTTATGCGCAGCATGCCTAGCGAACCCATCTTCATTAGGCTGTCATCACAAGCCGTTACGATGCTTAAATATGCCCGAACTCCCCGAAGTTGAAACCACCCGCCGCGGGATTGCGCCTTATATTGAAGGTCAGGAAGTCACCGAAGTACTGGTGCGTCAGCCGCGGCTGCGTGTTCCCGTGCCGGATGACTTGGCTGAACGGTTGGTGGGCGCGCGCATTGGCGTATTGAAGCGGCGGGCCAAATACCTGCAAATACCCATTCACTCTACACCGCCATCCGGTGGTAGTGCTGATGCTACGCTGCTGTGGCATTTGGGCATGTCGGGTAGCCTGCGTATTGCCCAGGTGGGGGATTTGCCTAAAAAGCATGACCATGTCGATGTGGTCACCGCTAACGGCTATGTATTGCGCTATCACGACCCTCGTCGGTTTGGCTTTGTGGATTGGCAGGCCGAGGACGAAGCGCAGGATAAGCGTCTTGCGCATTTGGGCCCCGAGCCATTGTCTGATGCGTTTAATGGCAAGTGGCTTTACACTCGCTCGCGCAATAAACGCGTGGCGGTAAAGCCATTTCTGATGGACAACCAGATAGTGGTGGGGGCCGGTAATATCTATGCTGCGGAAGCGCTGTTTATGGCGGGCATTGATCCGCGCCGTGCGGCAGGGAGAGTTTCCCGCGCTCGCTATGACGCCCTCGTCTTGGCTGTGAAAGAGGTATTGGCAGCGGCGATTACCCAGGGCGGCACTACGCTGAGAGACTTTGTTAGCGGCCAGGGTGAGCCCGGCTACTTTGCTCAGCGGCTAAATGTTTACGGCCGCCACGGTCAGCCCTGTTTGCGCTGCGGCGCGGAGCTTCGCCGCATTACGCTTGGCCAGCGCGCCAGTGTGTTTTGCCCCGGTTGCCAACGCTAATGCATGCCTAATAAGTGCTAACGTTTTACTTAATTTTTACCTTGCCTTATTTTTGCTTTGTCTATGTTTTTAAGACCATGTTTTTTTGAGGCAAAGTTTTTAAAGACAAGGTTTTGAAAGACTAAGCTTTTTGGAGATTGCTGTGACCCAACGCCTGCGCCTGAATAAAAATGCTGACCGCCGCCTGAAAGCGGGCCATCTCTGGATCTACTCCAATGAAGTAGATATCAAAGAGACGCCGCTGAAAAACTTTGCGGCAGGCGAAACCGCCCTGGTAGAAGCCTCCAACGGAAAAGTCATGGCGGTGGCTTACGTTAATCCCCATTCGTTAATCGCGGCCCGGGTCATGTCGCGTGACCCTGAAATGCGCTTGGATCGTTCGCTGTTTGTGCACCGCTTTAACCAAGCGCTAGCGCTACGTCAGCGTCTTTATGAGCAGCCGTATTACCGCTTGATTCACGGTGAAGGCGATTTGCTGCCAGGCTTGGTGATTGATCGTTTTGGCGATGTTCTCGTCGTGCAGCTCAATACGGCTGGCATGCAGGCGTTGGCTGATGAGATTGTTGATGCGCTTGAAAAAGTCGTCAAGCCTGAAGTGATCGTTTTCCGTAACGACACTGGCGGTCGTCGTCAGGAGGGTCTCGAGGCCCACGTTGATGTTATCAAGGGCACATTGCCTGACGAAGTGGTGCTGGAAGAGAACGGCGCCCGCTTTGTCGTGCCGGTACTTAATGGCCAGAAAACCGGCTGGTTCTTCGATCACCGCGTTAATCGCGAATGGCTCAATCGCCAAGTGGCCGGTAAACGCGTGCTGGATGTCTTCAGCTACGTGGGCGGCTGGGGCGTACAGGCAGCCGTTCACGGCGCGAAAGAGGTGATTTGCCTAGACTCTTCGGGTCCAGCGCTAGATCAGGTCGCACGTAACGCCGAGCTTAATGGCGTTCAGGAAAAAGTGGCTGTTAGTGAAGGCGATGCATTTGAAGCCTTAGCAGCACTGAAGGCAGAGGGCGAGGAGTTCGACGTAGTCATTTTGGACCCGCCAGCGTTTATCAAAAAGCGCAAGGATATCCCTAACGGCGAGCGTGCCTATGCCCGCTTGAACCGCGAAGCCATGCGCTTGCTGGGTCGCGACGGCCTGTTGATGTCCGCCTCCTGCTCAATGCACCTAGCGCCCGAGCGGTTGATGGATGTGGTGCGTGGCGCTGTTCGCCACCAGGATCGTCATGGTCAGGTGATTTTTCAAGGCCATCAAGGTCCTGATCACCCAGTACACCCAGCCATTCCTGAAACGTCTTACCTGAAAGCGTTGGGTGTGCGCGTGTTCCGCGACTAGTCGACGGGAGCCAGGGTGCAGGGAGTTAGTCGATGGAGTGGGCGTTGCCCGATCCTTTTGTGATCGATATCCGTGTCGCTGATGAGGCAATTGATGCTTATCAGCACGTTAACAACAGCGAGTACCTGCGCTGGGTTGAGCAGATTAGCTGGGCGCACTCGGTTGCGCTTGGCCTCTCGCTTGAGCGTTACCGACAGCTTGACCGTGCGATGGTGGTTCACCGTCATGAGCTAGATTACCTCGCGCCTGCTTTTGCAGGCGATGAGCTACAGTTGGCGACCTGGATTGTCGATTGCGATGAGCGCTTCAGCCTGACGCGGCGTTTTCAGCTAGCGCGCACTAGCGATTCCAAAACACTGCTCTTTGCCCGCACGCGCTTTGCCTGCGTGGCGCTCTCAACGGGGCGGCCCAAACGCTTGCCCGAGGAGTATCGGCGCATCTATGGCGGCGCCGTTATCGTTGAGTGTTTGAAAGAAGAGTGGAATTTTTCGTGTAGAACCGGCAATCGCTAGATTTTTCTCCTAAAAAACGCCTTAACCGGCGTTTTTTTTGTTTTGTGTTCCTGGGGTGGTGGTCAACGTTAGCTGTGCTGTAATTTGCTTAACAACATGACTGACCTTTAAAAGCACAGGAAAAAACCAATGAAAATCGCCGTCCCCAAAGAGATCAAAAATCACGAGTACCGTGTCGCGTTGACGCCCACTGGTGCGCGTGAGTTAGTCGGTCGTGGTCACCAGGTCAGCGTTCAAGCTAGTGCCGGTGAAGGCGCTGGCTTTACCGATGCCGATTACCAGGCCGCCGGTGCTCAGATCGAAGCCGATGTGGACACACTGTGGCGCAATGCCGAGCTAATCCTCAAGGTGAAAGAGCCCCAGCCTGACGAGGTAGCGCAGCTCACCCCACAGCATACGCTGTTCACCTATCTGCACCTGGCCGCTGAAGAGCCCCTCACCCGTGGACTGATGGAAAGCGGTGCCACCTGTATTGCCTACGAGACGATTACTGATGCCCGCGGTGGCCTGCCGCTGCTGGCGCCAATGAGTACCGTAGCGGGTCGCATGGCAGTGCAAGCGGGGGCCCACAGCCTGGAGAAGGCCCAGGGCGGTGCGGGCGTGCTGCTGCCCGGTGTGCCGGGCGTGGCGCCAGGTAAGGTAACCGTGATTGGGGGTGGCGTGGTAGGCGAAAACGCTGCGCGCATGGCGTTAGGGTTAGGCGCGGAAGTTACCATTCTGGATAAGTCGTTAGCGCGGCTTGAAGTACTCGATGACCGTTATCAGGGCCGCATCAAAACGGTTTACTCCACCGCAGACGCGCTGGAAACGGCCACCCGTGAGTCTGACATGATCATTGGCGCGGTGCTGGTGCCCGGCGCCGCTGCGCCAAAACTGATCACCCGCCGCATGCTGGCCGATATGAAGCCTGGCAGCGTACTGGTCGATGTTGCGATCGATCAGGGTGGCTGTTTTGAAACCAGCAAGCCCACCACCCATGCCGAGCCGACCTATATTGTCGATGGAGTGGTGCACTACTGCGTGGCTAATATGCCCGGCGCGGTAGCACGTACGTCCACCCAGGGGCTGACTAACGCCACGCTGCCCTTTGTACTCGCCCTGGCAGATAAGGGCTGGCAGCAGGCGCTGCGTGACGACCCTCACTTCCTGCCGGGCCTTAACGTGCACGCGGGGCAAGTCACCTACCAGGCCGTAGCGGATGCCTTTGGGCTGGAAAGTAGCGACCCTGCGAGCGTTGTTGGCCGCTAAGCTGTTGGAAGCAGGCTGCTGGCGGCTAATTAATTAGTCGCATCCGGGGCTGGCATTAGTTCAGTAGTGGGGCGGAAGTTCATCCTCGGGGCGCGGCCCGCCCTGGGGTTCGCTTGCCTGGAGTGCCTGGTGCTGCTCACGCAGGCGTTCGCGCATTAGTCCGCTGAGCTGCTCCAGTTTCTCCAGACGGCGCTCCTGTTGTACCACCGCTTGATCCAGGGTATCCAGCCAGTGCTCTTGATGGGCTATGCGACTCTCTAAAGATTCAAGACGTTGAGCCAGGTCAACAGGCGATAATTCGTGGGTCATGATAACATTGCAGCCTTATGTAGTAGTATGCCGGTGCTATTGGGAATGGGCCTGATAGTGCGGGTATTGTCCTTCGTCTGTTACCCATACAACAAGAGAGCTTTTTTTTTCTATGAACCCAAAAGTTGTGTTTCGCTGTTTCTTAATCAGTGTATTACTTGCCGCCCCCACGCCACTTTTGCTGGCGGGGATTGTTCATTTAACCGATAGTGCCCTCGCCGAGCTGTGGATGGCCGAGCTGGCAATCAGTGGAGTTAGCGGTGTCTATATTGCCGTTGCCATAGGTAGTTTTATTGTTCTGTGTATTGGCACATTAGCGTCTGCCGCTTTTGCGCCCTCAATCGTGGTGGCGTCCGATGCTGTGGTTCGTCCCAAGCCAGCACCGCGCCAACCTCAAGCGGCTGCTCCCATGGACGATGATGAGGAAGAAGATATCATTGACCCCAATGATGGCCGTGAAGAGGGGGAAGTGAAGTGGTTCAATACTAACAAAGGCTATGGTTTTATTACCCGCGATAATGGTGAAGATGTCTTTGTACACTTTCGCGCCATTCGTGGCCGTGGCCCGCGTATGTTAGCTGAAGGCCAAATTGTGCGTTATCACGTGATTAAAAATGAGCGTGGTTTGCAGGCCGATGATGTGAGCATTATTGAGTAAGCTTAACGGCTAGCTAAATTGATCTTAGTATCGTAAACGACCCCGCTTCGGCGGGGTCGTTTACGTTTATAGGGTCTGTTAACGGCCAGAATCAGGCCACTCGATGGCTCCCTCTTTACCGCCTGGAAGCACTTGCCAGAAGCGGTCAGGGTCATCGCCGGGGTTCCAGCCGCCCAATGAGCATCGCACCTCGGTCTGAAGCGCCTCTGCGGCTTGTTGGGCGCACTCTTGGTCGGTCATCCAGGGGGTGTGGTTGCTATCAAACCATAGGCTGGCAAAGCCATCGGCGGCTTTGTCTACTAATAATACCGGCACGCAGTCGCCCTGATACTGACCTCGGGTTTGCCATTTTCCTTTGCCTGCCGGGCTGAGCGGCGGTGCGATTAGCGTGCTTTTTAGCCACTCATTGAGTGCCTCCAGCGAGACGCTAGCCAGGTAGATTTCTATATCGGGGTAACGCTCCATCATACGTTTACCTCGCCGGAGATAAGCAGCGCTTGCAGCGTCGCTTCGTAAATCCGGCTTAAGTCGTCGAGGTCGCTAGCGCGAACGCGCTCATTGACCTTGTGGATGGTGTCGTTCAGCGGGCCTAGCTCGACCACCTGAGCGCCCAGGGTAGCAATGAAGCGGCCATCCGAGGTGCCACCGCTGGTAGAAAGCGCTGGGCGCTCGCCAGTCACCGCTTTAACGCCTTTGATGGCGGCATCGACAAGCTCGCCTTCGGCGGTCAAGAAAGGCTCGCCGTTAAGCGTCCAGTCTATCTGATACTCCAGGCCATGCTGAGTGAGAATGGTTTCCGTGCGCGCTTTGAGCTCATCAGAGGTCACCTCGGTGGAGAAGCGAAAGTTAAACACCACTTCCACATCGCCAGGGATCACGTTGGTGGCCCCGGTGCCTGCGCGCAGATTGGAAATCTGAAAGCTGGTAGCGGGAAAAAAGTCGTTGCCCGCGTCCCAGTGCTCGTTGACCAGTGCATCCAGCGCTGGCATCGCCTGGTGAATGGGGTTGCGCGCTAAATGCGGATAGGCCACGTGACCCTGCACGCCTTTAATGTGCAACGTAGCTCCCAGTGAGCCGCGGCGACCGTTTTTGATCACATCGCCCAGGCGCGTGGTCGAGGATGGCTCGCCGACAATACAGTAATCGAGGCGTTCATTGCGCTCGCGCAGATGCTCAACCACCGCGCGGGTGCCGTCGACCGCCGGGCCCTCTTCATCGGAAGTGATCAGAAAGGCAATGCGGCCGTCGTGCTCTGGATAATTCGCGACAAAGCGTTCAACGGCGGTCAGCATGGAAGCGAGGCTGCCTTTCATATCGGCAGCGCCACGCCCGCACAGCATTCCCTCTGCGTCGATGCAGGGCTCGAACGGGGGGTACTGCCAATTGATATAAGGGCCGCTGGGCACCACATCGGTGTGGCCCGCGAAAGCCACCACGGGGCCGTGATGACCGCGCACTGCCCAAAAGTTCTTTACATCGCCAAATGGCAGCCGCTCAACATTGAAACCGAGCGCTGTTAAACGCTCGATCATGAGTTCCTGGCAACCTTCGTCGTCCGGCGTTACCGAGGCTCGGCTGAGCAGCTCAAAGGCAAGTTGCAGCGTCGGCGACAGCGCTTCAGGCTCAGTTGTGGGCATGCAACGCCTCGTTCAGGGCGATGGCACTTTTGTTGGTCAGGCACTCAATGCGACCGTTCTGCGAGTTGCGGCGCCACAGCTGATCGTCCTGGCTTGCCAGCTCGCGGGCAGAAACGGTTTTTACTTCCTGGCCCTGATCATCCAGCAGCGTTACTTTGGAGCCAGCAGTAATATAGAGACCCGCTTCTACCGTGCAGCGGTCACCCAGGGGAATGCCGATGCCAGCGTTGGCGCCGATTAAGCAGCCTTCGCCGACTTTAATGACGATATTGCCGCCGCCGGAGAGGGTGCCCATTGTCGAGCAGCCGCCACCGAGGTCTGAACCTTTGCCGACCATCACACCCGCCGAAATGCGGCCTTCGATCATGCCGGGGCCTTCGGCGCCTGCATTGAAGTTGACGAAGCCTTCGTGCATCACGGTGGTGCCTTCGCCCAAGTAAGCACCCAGGCGCACGCGGGCAGTGTCGCCGATGCGGATACCGGTAGGCACCACGTAGTCGGTCATTTTGGGGAATTTGTCCACGCAGTCCACGGAGAGCGCGCGCCCCGCCATGCGCGCCTTCAAACGGCGTGCAGGTAGCTCTTCGACATCAATCGCGCCTTCGCTGGTCCAGGCTATGTTACGTAGCAGGCCAAACATGCCGGTCAGATCCAATCCGTGGGGCTTCACCAGGCGGTGGGAAAGCAGATGGAGTTTGAGGTAGACCTCGGGAGCGGTCTGCGGCGGCTGATCGGTGTCCAGAAACATGGCAACCAGTGGTCGCTGGCTAGCGGAAAGCGCTTCAGCAAGCTCTGCCTGGGCGGAGTGGCCAGCGGCCTCTAAGGCTTTTGCCAGGCGTGTGCAGTCTTCAGGCAAAAAGCTAACCGCAGCGTTGCCTTGCGGTGCATCCAGCGCTTGCTGAGCAGCGGTTACCAAGCTCGCATCGGGGTTGAACAGCGGTGCCGGGTAGTAGATTTCCAGCCAATCGCCCTGAGTGTTTTGGGTGCCAATTCCAAGCGCAAAGCTCAGCATAAGAGAGTGTCCTGTAGTGATGAAAGGTGGAGAATGAAGAATGAGTGCGGCTAGCGACTAACTGCTCAGCTTGTCGTAATCGCCGTCGCGGTAGCCAACCAGAATAGTTGAGTCGTCTACTTCTAGTAGCGGTCGCTTTAGTAGCGTGGGATGTTTCACCAGCATCTGGCGAGCTGACGTATCAAAGGCATCTTTCTCTTCTTGAGGGAGGTCGCGCCAGGTTTTACTGCGCTTATTGACGACATCGACAAGTGGTACACGTTCTAAAATATGCTCAAGCAGACCCGCCGAAAGGCCATCTTTGCGCAGGTCGTAGGTCTTGAACGCAATACCTTTGCCTTCCAAGACTTTGCGCGCCTTACGGCAGGTGTCGCAGGTATTAATAATATAGAGCGTCAGCATACAGCCTCCATGAACCAAAGCGTTATCGCGGTTAACCGCGCTCAATAAGATGACGGATACGCTGCGCCGCTTCCAGCGTAGGCGCCAGTTCGGCTACCAGTGCTAATCGCACACGTCCTGCGCCAGGGTTAGTGCCGTTTCCCCCCGTGCGCCCCATAAAGCTGCCGGGTAGTACGCTTACATGCTGCTCGGCAAACAGATGCTGGGTGAAAGCAATGTCGTCGCCGCCCGGTACCGCAGGCCAAAGATAGAAACTGGCTTGAGGAACTGGGAAGCTCATGACAGGCGCAAGCACATCGGTCACCGCGCTAAATTTTTCCCGGTAGGCGTCGCGGTTAGCACGCACGTGGTGCTCATCCTGCCAGGCGGCAATAGAGGCGTGCTGGAGGGGCAGCGACATGGCGCAGCCATGATAGGTGCGGTAGCGCTTGAAGGGGGTTAGCAGGGCTGCATCGCCCGCCACAAAACCCGAACGCAGGCCGGGCAAGTTAGAGCGTTTGGAGAGCGAGTGAAATACTACGCAACGTCGATAATCGTTGCGGCCTAGCTCGGCGCAGGCTTGTAATAGGCCGGGCGGTGGGGCGGTCTCGTCCAGATACAGCTCCGAATAGCACTCGTCTGACGCGATGATGAAGTCGTGCTCATCGGCCAGTGCAATGAGTTGCTTGAACTCCTCAATGGGCGTGACGGCCCCGGTGGGGTTGCCCGGTGAACAGATAAACACCATCTGCACCTCGCGCCACATAGCGGCAGGCACCGCACTAAAATCCGGCCGAAAATTGTTCTCAGCGGTGCAGTCTAAGTAGAGCGGTTCACCGCCTGCCAGCAGCGTCGCGCCTTCGTAAATCTGATAAAACGGGTTGGGTACCGCGACTTGCGCAGGGCGCGTGCGATCCAGGGCTGCCTGCACAAAGGCAAAAATTGCTTCCCGAGTGCCGTTGACCGGAACGATATGTTGTTCGCTGTCGAGGTTGCGTAGCTGAAAGCGCTGGGTTGCCCAATTAGCGATGGCTTCACGAAGCGCTGGCAGGCCGTTGGTCGCCGGGTAGCGGGCCATTTCCAATTGGTGCGCTACTAGGGCATCAAGCGCTGCTGGGTAGGGCGCGTGCTGAGGTTCGCCAATGGTCAGCGGTATATGAGCGAGCTCGGTGGGCGGGGTGAGCGTCGCCTTTAGCGCCGCCAGCTTTTCAAACGGGTAGGGATGCAGGGCGTCGAGGTCAGCGTTCATGATGTGTCCGTTAGTGGCTGGCTGGCGTAAGGCGACGATTATAGGCAAGCCCCGGTGCAGGCTCAAACCCAACCGGGGTTGCGAAGAGACTTAAACCCCTAGCACTTCAATCAGCCGCTCGCGTAGCTGCTGTTGACGTTCAGGGTCGGTCAACGGTTCGCCAGCCTTGGTGGTAATGAAAAAGACGTCTTCCACCCGCTCGCCGAGGGTGGCGATTTTCGCCGCTGAAAGGGAAATATCCTGCTCCATAAAGATTCGACCCACGCGAGCCAACAGGCCGGGGCGGTCGGGGGCGGTTAGCTCCAGGAGCGTGCGTTCGTTGGCCGGGTCCTGCTCAATCAACACTTCCGTGGGTACCTTGAAATGCTTGAGCTGGCGCGGTGTGTGACGCGTCACGATAGTGGGGTAGTCGTCGGGGTCATCAAGCTCTTCGACCAAGTGCTGGCGCATCTCTTCGATGTGGTTCGGGTCACGAATGGGCTGGCCGTGACTATCGAGCACAATAAAGGTATTCAACGTCCAGTCGTTGTGGGAGGTGGCGATGCGTGCGTCGTGGATCGACAGCCCCAGCTGCTCCATGGCGGCAGCGGTGGCAGCGAATAGATCATCCACCGAACGGGTATGGATAAACACCTTGGTGCCGCCTTCGGCCATGTCGGCGGTGGGCGCGCTGATCAGTACCAGCGGCAGCGGCGACTGGTTGTGATTGAGAATGCCCTGGGTCTGCCAAACGATTTCGCTGGGCGCGTACTGCAGGAAGTAGTCTTCCCCTAGTGATTCCCAAAGATGATCGATTTGCTCACGATTAACGCCGATGGTTAGCAGTAAAGAGCGTGCTTCGGTGCGCGTTTCCCGCACCCAGTCGTCGCGGTCGGGCGGATTGTTCAGGCCGCGGCGCAGGGCGCGCTTGGTTTCAGCGTGTAGTTGGCGCAGCAGCGATGCCCGCCAGCCGTTCCACAGCGTGGGGTTGGTGGCATTAATGTCAGCCACGGTGAGCACGTAAAGGTAGTCCAGCCGCGTTTCGTTACGTACGATCAAGGCAAAATCGCGAATCACATCGGGGTCGCTGATGTCGCGCTTTTGCGCGGTCATCGACATCAATAGATGGTGCTCCACCAGCCAACTGACCAGGTTAGTGTCGTGGGGCGAGACCTGGTGGCGCTGGCAAAAATGCTCAACGTCCCGGGCGCCGATTTCCGAGTGGTCGCCGCCGCGGCCCTTGCCAATGTCGTGAAACAGCCCGGCAATCCATAACAGGTCGAGCTTGGGCAACTGCTGCATCAAGGCCACTGCCACAGGAAAGTCACCCTTCGCTTCCGGTTTGCGGAAATTGTGCAGAAATTTGAGCAGCAGCAGGGTGTGGGCATCGACCGTGTAGATGTGAAACAGGTCGTGCTGCATCAGCCCGATGGCGCGGCCAAACTCAGGCAGGTATTTGCCCAGAATGCCGTAACGGTTCATGCGCCGTAGCTGGCGGGGCACGTTGCCGGGGGCGCGCATAATGGCCATAAATAGTCGCTGATGGCGCGGGTCTTCCCGGTAGTGGTCGTCGATCTGGTGGCGATGATCGCGAATTAGTCGGATAGTATCGGCACGCACCCCTTCGATTTCGGGGTGCTTGGCCATCAGCAGGAATAGCTCCAGCATCGCCGCAGGGCGCTCGCGGAAAAGCGTTCGCGAACGTACCTGGATATATCCGCCTTTGGTCTCAAAACGTTCGTTGAGTTTGACGGTTTCCAGCGCCTCTTTGCCGCGCAGGATGACCTCGTCAAAGTGCTGCAGCAGCATATCGTTGAGCCCCGCCAGCGCAGTGACGTGCCGGTAGTAACGCTTCATGAACTGCTCAACCGCCAGCCGCTCTGGGGTATCGCGGAAGCCGAACATCTCGGCAATCGTGCGCTGATGGTCAAACAGCAGGCGGTCTTCGGCGCGGTCGGTTAGCATGTGTAAGGCGTAGCGCACTTGCCATAAAAACGCTTGCCCCTGGCTCAAAATGCGCAGTTCGGCATCATTCATAAAGCCGTTAGCGACGATGTCGGTGTATTGTTCGGTGCCGAAGTGGCGCTTGGCCACCCAGCCGATCATCTGGATATCACGCAGACCGCCGGGGGAGCTTTTAAGGTTCGGCTCCAGGTGATACTCAGAGTTGTTGTAGCGGTAGTGACGGGAGATCTGCTCCTGCCACTTGGCTTCAAAAAAGCGGTCGGCGGGCCAAATGTGCTCAGCGCTGAGGCGTTCGCGCATCGCTTCGCGCAGGCTTTCTGGCCCCGCAATCAGGCGAGATTCGAGCAGGTTGGTAATCACCGTGACATCCGCTTCGGCTTCCCGCTCGCAGTCGCTAAGCGAGCGAACGCTATGACCAATTTCCAGGCCAATATCCCACAAGAAGGTGATAAAGGCGGTCAGCGGTTCCCGATAGGCGGTGTCGTCGTCCTGCTCCAGTAGCAGCAGCAGATCGATATCCGAATGGGGGTGTAGCTCACCACGGCCATAGCCGCCGACCGCCACCAGCGCAATACCCTCATCGGGCCACGCATGCTGCGCCCAGGCAATCGCCAGCAGCTGATCCAGGTACCAGGCGCGGCCGCGTACAAGGTCGCGGATGTCTGCACCGGCGCGGAACTGATCGTCCAGACGCGCCTGTAGCTCGCGCAGTGCGGCCTTGAAGGGCGCTACCGGCGAACGTGAGCCGGCAAGCTCGGTGCGGAAAAGATCCAGGTCGAAAAGCGTGGTGTCCGGTTTAAACCGGTGGTGGTGTAATAGCATCAGTTGGTTAGAAAACTGAAGTCTTCATCGCCACGCGCGGTCAGTACTTCTACTCCGCCCTCGGTGACCAGCAGCGTATGTTCCCACTGCGCTGAAAGGCTGCGATCTTTGGTGACGGCGGTCCAGCCATCGCGTAGTACCTTGGTTTTATACCCGCCGACGTTGATCATTGGCTCGATGGTGAAGCACATGCCGGCGGCGAGCTTAATGTCGGCATCCGGTGCGTAGCCGTCGTAGTGTAAAAACTGCGGCTCTTCGTGGAATTCGGCGCCGATGCCGTGGCCGCAGAAGTCGCGAACGACGGAGTAGCCGTTGCTTTCGGCATGTTTTTGAATCACGCGGGCAAGCTCCGATAGGCGCACGCCAGGCTTCACCAGCTCGATGCTTTTATACAGGCACTCCTGAGTAATGCGACACAGCCGTTCGCCCTGAATCGTCTCACCTACTACGAACATCACGCTGGAGTCACCGTGGTAGCCGTCGGTGGTCTTAACGGTGATATCTAGGTTCATGATATCGCCATTTTTGAGCTTCTTGGCGTCGTCGGGGATGCCGTGGCACACCACATGGTTGATTGATGTGCAGGTCGCTTTGGGAAAACCATGGTAGTTCAGCGGCGCCGGGGTTGAGCCCAGCTCGTTAACAATATACGCATGACAGAGACGGTCAATTTCCCCCGTGCTAATGCCTGCCTGGATATGGGGGGTGATCATTTCAATCACGCTAGCCGCTTGGCGCCCGGCTTCGCGCATGTGTTCGATTTCAGAAGGCGTTTTGATAGGAACGTTCATGAATGCTCGATTTGAATGCAGAATGGAAAATTGAATGGCGCAATTTAAGACCGTCAAACGGGGTGCGACTTCATCTTGGCAATGATCTATGGTATAAAGCCGCGCGCTTTCCTGCAATCGTGATTCCTAGCTTCTTGGTTGGGAAGGACGCAGTAGGGCAGGGCGATGAATCCGCAGCGTGCTCGGATTACGGGCGCGACGCTTACTAAATCATTAAAAACATCAAGCCTTAAAAACACACATGCACCGGCACATGGTCCCGGGTGCCGCTGGCAGCGTCTAACGTCGTCAACGGTCGGATCCATGGGGTGCGTGGAGGCCTAACCCGAGTTTTAGGAGTTCTATCATGTCTCACGTTAATATGCGTGACCTGCTGAAAGCAGGCGCTCACTTTGGTCACCAGACTAAGTACTGGAACCCGAAGATGAGCAAATTTATCTTCGGCGCGCGCAACAAGATTCACATCATCAACCTTGAACACACCCTTCCGGCGCTGAACGAAGCGATCGATGTGGTCGAGAAGATGGCGGCATCCAACAACAAAATTTTGTTTGTTGGCACCAAGCGCAGCGCTAGCAAGGTAATTAAAGAAGAAGCCAATCGTGCTGGCCAGCACTTCGTCAACCATCGCTGGTTGGGCGGCATGTTGACTAACTTCAAGACCATCCGCCAGTCGATTAAGCGTCTGCGTGATCTTGAAGCTATGCGCGAAGATGGCACCTTTGAGAAGCTGACCAAGAAAGAAGTTTTGGTAGCGACTCGCGAGCAGGAAAAACTTGAGCGCTCTATCGGCGGTATCAAGAACATGGGTGGCCTACCGGACGCACTGTTCGTGATCGACGTTGACCACGAGCGCATCGCGATCAATGAAGCCAACAAGCTGGGTATCCCGGTTATCGGCGTGGTGGACACTAACTCCAACCCCGATGGCGTTGATTACGTAATCCCAGGCAACGATGACTCCATTCGCGCTATCCAGATTTACGTTAAAGCGATTGCGGATGCGTGTGGTCGTGCCAAAGAAGGCAACGCGCAAGAGTTTGTTGAAGTGACCGAAGAGGCCGCTGCAGCTGAAGACAAGACTGCCGCCGAGTAATCGCAGCAGTGGGTGCGGTAAGCAGATGTGCCGCATCAAGATAAAGGGGGCTATGCCCCCTTTTTCCCGCGACAGACGAACTGTCTGAGCGGACGAATTTGCCGGCACTCAGTACCGGCCCCGCAATACAGAGAGACATAGGGCAGCGTGATACATGATGGTCATTTATCATGCCTATACTCTGTGTTGCGTTTAACTCTCATAGAACCATTTCAGAGGTGAATTCTCATGGCAGCTATCAGCGCCTCTCAGGTCAAGGAACTTCGCGAACGTACCGGTCTCGGCATGATGGAGTGTAAAAAAGCACTCACCGAAACCGACGGTGATATCGAAGTTGCAATTGAAAACCTGCGCAAAAGCTCCGGCCTAAAAGCGGCGAAAAAAGCCGATCGTATCGCCGCAGAAGGTGTAGTAGTTACGCGTGTAGCGGAAGATGGCAGCTACGGCGTAATGGTTGAAATCAACTCCGAGACCGACTTTGTTGCCCGTGATGACAACTTCATCGCGTTTGCCGACAAAATCGTCGGGGCTTTCTTTGTCGCGAAAAACGAAGATGTCGCCGCCGTTATGGCCGGCGAGCTGGAAACCACGCGCGAGCAGTTAGTTCAGAAAATCGGTGAGAACATCGGTGTGCGTCGCGCCGTCGTCGTTAACGCTGCTGACGGTGGCCTAGTAGGCGAATACGTCCACGGTGGCCGCATTGGCGTTCTAACCGTGCTCACAGGCGGTACTGCGCAAGTCGCAAAAGACGTTGCGATGCACGTAGCGGCGATCAACCCTGCGGTTGCGCACCCTGCCGATATGCCCCAAGAGCAGCTGGATCAGGAAAAAGCGATTATTCTGGCGCAGCCGGATATGGCCGGTAAGCCGGAGCAGATCGCTGAGAAAATGGTTCAGGGTCGCTTGAAAAAGTACCTGGCAGAAAACAGCCTGACCGAGCAGCCGTTTGTAAAAGATCCCAACCAGACGGTTGCTGAGTTCGTCAAAGCTGCTGGCGGCGAAGTGGCTGGCTTTACGCGCTTTGAAGTTGGCGAAGGTATCGAGAAAGAAGAAGTCGACTTCGCCAAAGAAGTTATGGAACAGGCTGGCCGTCGCTAAGGTCAGAGGTTTCAGAAAAAGATGGCGTGCGCGTGAGCGCACGCCTTCGCGTATCCGGCCCCTGTATAATTAATGCTAGTATAATCGGCCCTAAGATAGCTGGTTTTATACGCTGGTTTTATACCAAGGGGCTGCCCCGCCTGCCTGTTTACAGGTCTGCCTCAGGAGAGATGCCATGTCGCGTGATGTTCAAGAACCTACCCCTCATGTAGCACCCAGCAAGGCTGAGGGTTCGAAGTCAAAATACAAACGTATTTTGCTCAAGCTTTCTGGCGAAGCGCTCATGGGTGAGCACGATTTTGGTATTGACCCTAAGGTGCTTGACCGCATGGCGCTGGAAATTGGCCAGCTCGTCGGCATAGGGGTGCAGGTGGGCATCGTGATTGGCGGTGGTAACTTGTTCCGCGGCGCGGCGCTTAATGAAGCTGGCATGGATCGTGTTACCGGTGACCATATGGGCATGCTGGCGACCGTAATGAATGCGCTGGCGATGCGCGACGCTCTGGAGCGTTCCAATATCCGCTCGCGCGTGATGTCGGCTATCCCGATGAGTGGTGTGGTAGAGCATTATGACAGGCGTACCGCTATTCGCTACTTAACCTCAGGGGACGTAGTACTGTTCTCTGCAGGTACTGGTAATCCCTTCTTCACCACCGACTCTGCTGCCTGTTTGCGCGGTATTGAAGTGGACGCCGACGTGGTGATCAAAGCGACCAAAGTCGATGGCGTCTACAATAAAGACCCAGTAAAACACCCAGATGCTGTGAAGTATGACCAGCTCTCTTACGATGACGCCTTGGATCAAAAGTTGGGCGTGATGGATTTGACCGCAATCTGCCTGGTACGTGACCATAATATGCCGGTGCGGGTATTTGATATGAATAAGCCTGGTGCTCTACTGAATATGGTTGTAGGGGGCAAGGAAGGCACGCTGATATACAGAGGTTAATGACGTGATTAACGATATTAAGAAAGATGCCGAATCGCGCATGAAAAAAAGCGTTGAGGCGCTGAATAGTAACTTCAACAAGATTCGTACCGGCCGTGCTCACCCGAGTATTTTAGACGCCGTTACGGTGGAGTATTACGGCAGCCAGGTGCCGCTTAGCCAAGTGGCGTCGGTTAACGTTGAAGATGCTCGCACGCTGAGTATTGTACCGTGGGAACAGGGCATGGTGCAGAAGATCGAAAAGGCCATCATGACCTCCGATCTTGGTTTGAACCCGGCCAGTGCCGGCAACGTGATTCGTGTGCCGATGCCGATGCTCACCGAAGAGACCCGCAAAGGGTATATCAAGCAGGCGCGTAGTGAAGCTGAAAACGCCCGCGTTGCCGTACGCAACGTGCGCCGCGATGCTAACGGTGATTTCAAATCGTTGCTAAAAGATAAAGAGATCACCGAAGACGATCAGCGTGAAGGCGAAGATGCGATTCAAAAGCTGACCGATAAGTATATCGCTGAGATCGATAAAGCGCTGACTGCAAAAGAGCAGGATCTCATGCAGGTATAAATCTGTGCTTAATGCAGCCGCGGGCAGCTTTGGCTGCCCGTTTTGCCACACTCTGGCTGGTTTTTTTATGACTGACCTTTGGTGCGAGAATCCATGACGTCACCGCAGCTTCCTGGAAAACAGCCGGACGACGATAGCGTGTCTTCTCTGGCAGGGGAGGCCCCGCCGTCTCACGTTGCCATTATTATGGACGGCAATAACCGCTGGGCGCGCGCGCGCGCGCTTTCGGGGGTTCGCGGGCACCGAGCCGGGGTGGAAGCCGTCCGTGCGGTGATTCAGCGGGCCGCCGAGCGCGAGGTGCAAACCCTCAGCCTGTTTGCTTTCTCCAGTGAAAACTGGAAACGTCCGGCCGCAGAGGTAAACGCCTTGATGGAGCTGTTTTTGATGGCGCTTAAGCGTGAAGTCAAAAAGCTCAATGAACGCAATGTGCGCCTCTCGATTATTGGTGAACAGCGGGGCTTTTCCCACGCCATTCAAAAGCATATTCAGCGTGCTGAAGCGTTAACCGCGGACAACACGGGAATGCATTTGGTGATTGCTGCCAACTATGGGGGGCAGTGGGATATCGCACGGGCGGCGCGCTCCTTGGCTGAACAGGTGGAGGCTGGGGTGTTGTCACCTGAGGAAATCGATGAAGCGTGCTTCGGCACGGCAATGGGGGTTGATGACGTGCCGCCGGTAGATCTGTGCATACGTACCAGTGGTGAGCAGCGGCTATCTAACTTTATGCTCTGGCAGTTGGCCTATGCCGAGCTACATTTTTCCCCGTTGCTATGGCCAGATTTCGGTGCGGATGCGTTTGACGCGGCATTAAACGACTTCTGTCGGCGCCGTCGTCGCTTTGGCATGACGGACGAACAAATAGAGGCGCAGGGTGCTTAAACAGCGGATTATCACCGCAGCCTGGCTAGCACCCCTGGTGTTGGCTGGCCTGTTTGGTTTAGACGGCAGCGCTTTTGCGCTATTTACGGCGCTGATGGTGCTACTTGCTACCTGGGAGTGGGCCAATCTGGCGGGCGTTACCGTTATTGCACAGCGTGCTCAGCTAGTGGCCGTGATGGCGGCGCTGATGTTGATTATGTGGCTGACCGGGGCGGCCACATCGATATGGCCGCTTTGGCTCTCCGCCGCTGGCTGGCTGGTGAATCTCTACTGGGTAACCCGCTACCCTGCTGCAGGTTGTCAGTGGCAGGCCACGGGGCGGCGGTTGGCGATGGGCCTATGGGTGCTGTTGCCCTGCTGGGTGGGCTTTAACGTTCTGCGTGATATTGGTATGGCTTGGCTGTTGTTTGTGCTGCTGCTGGTCTGGTGCGCTGATATCGGCGCCTACTTTGTGGGGCGTCATTGGGGTAAGCGCAAATTGGCTCCTCAGGTAAGTCCTGGCAAATCATGGGAGGGCGTGTTCGGTGGCTTAGCCGCGACCACTATCCTGGCCATGCTCTTTGCACTGTGGTTGCCGCTGGGTCTGGTGGGTGGTATTACCCTGATGCTCATCACCGCCGTCGTCACCTTGGCCTCTGTGCTAGGGGATCTCCTGGAAAGCATGCTCAAGCGCCATCGCAATATCAAAGATTCGAGCCAGTTGCTCCCTGGCCACGGCGGAGTGCTGGATCGCATTGATAGTCTTACTGCGGCGATTCCTCTTTTCGCGCTGTTCTATGTGGAAGTCCTGGTTGAGGTATTTGCTTCGGTGTCGCCACTATGAGCCAGTTCGCTAATAAGCAACGCGTGACCGTGCTTGGGTCGACAGGCTCTGTGGGTACTAGCACGTTGGATGTGATTAGTCGCCACCCCGAACGCTATTGTGTCCATGCTCTGACCGCGCACACCTCAAAAGAGGCTCTGTTAGCGCAGTGCCTGGCGCACCGCCCAGCGGTCGCCGTATTGGATGATGAAGCCGATGCCGCTTGGTTGCGCCAAGCGCTTCAGCGTGCTGGGCAGTCAACCGAAGTGAACGCAGGTTCGCAGGCGCTGTGTGACGTTGCCCGGGACGCCAGCGTCGACTGCGTCATGGCGGCCATTGTAGGGTCGGCAGGCTTGCTGCCGGCGTTAGCCGCCGCGGAGGCAGGCAAGCGCGTGCTGCTGGCCAATAAAGAGGCGCTGGTGATGAGCGGCGCGCTGTTTATGGAAGCCGTTGTGCGCTCTGGCGCAACATTACTGCCGATTGACTCCGAACATAATGCCATTTACCAGTGTCTACCTGCGGAGCATCGTGGCGGGCTTGCCAAGCACGGCGTTCGTCAGCTGCTGCTAACCGCCTCGGGAGGGCCGTTTCGTACCTGGAGCCAGGCCGATATCAACAATGTCACCCCCGAACAAGCCTGCGCTCACCCGAACTGGTCGATGGGGCGTAAGATATCAGTGGATAGCGCCACTCTGATGAATAAAGGGCTAGAGCTTATTGAAGCCTGCTGGCTATTTGATGCCACGCCCGAACAAATCCAGGTGGTGGTGCACCCGCAAAGCGTGATTCACTCCATGGTGGCGTATCAAGATGGTTCGGTGATTGCACAGTTGGGTAATCCTGATATGCGCATCCCCATCGCCTACGGGCTAGCGTGGCCGGAGCGAATTGACGCCGGGGTCGAAACTCTGGATCTTTTTCAGGTGGCGCGGCTTGATTTTGAAGCCCCCGATGAAACTCGTTTCCCCTGTTTAGGGCTTGCCCGTGAAGCGATGCGGCAAGGTGGCATGGCACCAGTAGTACTGAACGCGGCTAATGAAATAGCGGTTGATGCTTTTCTACAGCGTAAGCTCAGTTTTACGGCGATTGGACAACTGGTGGCCGAGGTCTTATCGCGCCCCTATGAAGGCCGGGTCGACAGCCTTGAAAGCGTTTTAGCAACCGATCAATGGGCGCGACAACAGGCGTTGGAACTGGTAACAAGGTGGTCCGCTTAAGCATTCGCTGGGCTGGTCGTTAAGCGCGGGTCGTTAAGGAGTGCAGTGTGGGCCTGATACAGAATATTTTAGCGGTCATTGTGGTGCTGGGCCTGTTGGTAACCTTCCATGAGTTTGGCCACTTTTGGGTGGCGAGACGCTGTGGCGTCAAAGTACTGCGTTTTTCGGTAGGGTTTGGCAAGCCGCTATGGTCTCGTGTTGACCGTCAAGGCACGGAATATGCGATAGCCGCTATTCCGCTGGGCGGCTATGTCAAAATGCTCGATGAGCGTGAGGCGCCGGTACCCGAAGATCAACTCGACCAGGCATTTAATCGTAAGACTGTATGGCAGCGCATTGCTATTGTAGCCGCGGGGCCAATCGCTAACTTTCTGCTGGCGATTGTTGCCTACTGGGCACTGTTTGTGGCGGGTACCACGGTGGTTTCGCCGATGGTGGGCAGCATCGTGCCTGACTCGCCAGCCGCCGAGGCCGGGCTTGCCAATGGCGATGAGATTATTGCCATTCAGGGCGATGAAATGCGCTCTTGGGAAGATGTTAATCTGAAGCTAGTGTCTATTATTGGCTTCAGTGGTGAGTTGGCTATCGACGCACGTTCTGAGGGTGCCACTGACATACAGCGCTTTGAACTACCTGTTACCGATTTTTTGGTGCGCCAAGATCCGCCCCAGCCGCTGCAAACATTGGGTATTACGCCTTGGCAGCCAGAATTTCCGGCTATTTTGGGCCAAGTCGTCAGTGGGGAGGCCGCCGAACAAGCGGGCCTCATGGCTGGCGACACCATGGTCGCCATTAACGGCGAGCCAGTGGATGATTGGATGCACTTCGTTAATATTGTGCGAGGTAATCCTAACGAAACGCTGGAGCTCACCTACGAGCGTGATGGCGAGCGAGCAACCGTAGATTTAACGCCCGGGCGTAACAGCTTAGATACTGGGGTGGAAATTGGTTATATCGGTGCTGGTGCCGAGCAAGTTGAGTGGCCGGCTGCGTTTCAGCGTGAGATTCGCTATGGTCCTATCGAAGCGGTAGGCCAAGCGTTATCACGTACCGGTGAGATGACGTTACTGACCGTTGACGCCATTCGAAAGATGTTGGTGGGGCTTATTTCGCCTTCCAATCTCTCGGGGCCCATTACTATTGCTCAGATCTCTGGCGATTCGGCTCGTGCTGGGATAGAAGCGTTTATTGGCTTTCTAGCGTATCTTTCTATCAGTCTTGGGGTGCTTAACTTACTGCCTATCCCGGTGCTCGATGGTGGTCACTTGCTTTATTATTTTATGGAGGTCGTGCGTGGACGACCAGTATCTGAAAAAACACAAGCTGTAGGATTGCGCATTGGGCTTGCCATGGTCGGCACCCTGATGTTGATGGCCCTCTATTTTGATCTGATGCGCCTGTGGTAATGACGCGTGTAGCGCGCAGGATGCCTTGTCATCTGCCTGCACAAATGTATATGGTGCCTTTCTGGAATGAACGGCAGACCAACGCGAGCGAATTGACTGCATGAAAATCAAGACCCTTGGAATGGCGGCACTCTTGCTGGCAGGCGCCAGCGGCGCCCAAGCACAATCCTTTGATGTTTCTGACATTCGAGTGGAAGGACTGCAGCGGGTATCCGCCGCCTCGGTCTTCAATGCATTTCCGGTAAGCGCCAATGAGCGTGTCAGCGAAGCGCAGTTAGCTGCCGCTGCCCGTGACTTGTTTGCCACCGGGCTCTTTGACGATGTCTCCCTGGCCCGCGAGGGAGACGTGCTAGTCATTCAAGTCGTCGAGCGTCCGACCATTGCACGACTGGAGATTAGCGGTAACGATCAGATATCCGAAGAAGATTTGCGCAATGGTTTGCGTGAATCAGGACTCTCGGAAGGCCAAGTACTGGAGCTCTCCACGCTTGAAGAGATACAGCGTGAACTGGAAGGCGTATACCAGTCTCAGGGTCGTTATAGCGCCAGTATTGATACTGAAATTGAAGAGGTTGATGAAGGTCGCGTTCAAGTCAATATCAATATCAACGAAGGTGAAGTGGCCAAGATTCGTCAAATCAATATCGTGGGTAATGAAGCCTTTGACGATGAAACGCTGCGTGAGATGTTCGAGCTAAATGATCGGCCAGGACGTATTTTCGGCTGGTTCTCAAGCGATGAGTACTCCCGTGAAGCGCTATCTGGTGATATAGAACGACTGCGTTCGTTCTATTTGGACCGTGGCTACGTCAACTTTGATGTGACATCGACTCAAGTGTCGATTGGCCCGGAAAAATCCGAAATCTTTATTACTCTGAACGTCGATGAAGGAACCCAGTATCGCGTTGGCAATATTCGTTTCGCAGGCGATCTTCAGATCAGCGAAAATGAAGCCCGCCAACTGCTGACCGTTGAAGAGGGTGAAATTTTCTCCCGCGGCGATGTCAATACGTCTACGGAAGCGCTACGCCAGCGTCTAGGTGCTGAGGGTTTTGCGTTCGCTGATATTCAGGGCGTGCCTGAAATGGCTGGCGATGGCGAAACGGTTGATCTGGTCATTGCCGTTAATCCTGGCGAGCGTGCCTACGTGCGTCGTATCGAGTTCTTCGGTAATACCACGACTCAAGATGAAGTTCTGCGCCGCGAAATGACGCAGTTAGAAGGCGCGCCGGCTTCCACCGAAGCCATTACACAATCGCGTCAGCGTCTAGAGCGACTGGGTTTCTTTAGCCAGGTAGAGGTGGACACTCAGCCTGTACCCGGCGAGCCTGATTTGCTGGATGTAACCTACAATGTCGAAGAGCAGCCCTCTGGCTCGGTCTCTGCCAGCGTTGGTTTCTCGCAAAGTGCCGGCGTTATTTACGGCGTAGGTCTATCGCAGAATAACTTCCTGGGCACGGGTAACCGGGTCAACGTGGGTGCTCAGCGCAGTGACACCTTTACCAGCGTCAACTTCGGCTTTACCGACCCCTACTGGACGCTGGACGGAATTTCTCGCGGTTACAATGTGTTCTATCGCGAAACCGATTATGCCGACTCGGATATATCGACGTTTTCTACGGATGCTTATGGCGCTGGAATCAACTTCGGCTACCCTGTTAGCGAGCTGTCGCGGCTTAACTTCGGTGCCAGCCTTGAAGACCTTACGGTGAAAACTTACTTCGATACAGCCTCGGAAATTCGCCGTTACGTAGAAGATCAGGGCGAAGATGCACAAAGCCTTAAGCTGACCGCTAGCTGGACGCGTAACAACCTCAACCGCGGCATCATGCCGACGGACGGCAGCTATCAGCGCCTATCGTTAGAAACGGGCGTCCCCGGCAGCGATGCAGAGTATTACAAACTGCGCGCGCGGGCTCAGCAGCTTTTCCCGATCAATAATGATGAAACCTGGGCGTTCAAGTTTACCGGTAATGTCGGCTATGCCGATACATTGGGCGGGAATGATCCGTACCCGTTCTATGAAAACTTCTACGCGGGCGGCCTTGGCTCAGTGCGTGGCTTTACATCGAATACCCTTGGTCAGCGCACCACGCCAGCAACCGAAGGCGGTCGGGATCGTACCCTGGGCGGTAACATTTCTATAGAAGGTAGCGCCGAGATTATTTTCCCAATGCCCTTTATTGAAGATCAGCGAGCGCTGCAAACATCACTGTTCCTGGACGGTGGAAACACTTTCTTGAGTTCGTGCTACGACGTGCTTGCAGAAGACGCCGGTCGTCAGCAGTGTAACTCCGGTGTTGATCTTGGTGATTTACGCTATAGCGCTGGTATTGGCCTCTCTTGGCTGACGCCGGTGGGCCCGCTGACCTTTAGCATCGCCGAGCCATTGAACGATGAGAGCGGAGACGATACTCAGTTCTTCCAGTTCTCACTGGGCCAAACGTTCTAAGGGATGATTGATCTAAGAAGCAATTGTTCACAAGGGCAGTCGTTCTAAAATTGCTAGACCGCGTGCCATGGTGGTGCGCGCTAGCGTGACCTAAGGAGTTAACACAATGCGTAAGCTGACAGCGGTTGTATGCCTGTTGGGTGCGATGATTTTGCCTGCCCATGCTGCGGAAGTCGCCGTATTAGACTGGCGCGCGGCGCTGATGAATACTCAGTCCGCACAAGCGTCACTGAGCACCCTGGAAGGGCAGATTGGCAATCAACAGCGGGAAGCGCAGAACCTGGGCAATGAGTTACAGCAGCTACAAGAGCGTTTGCAGAATGAAGGCGAAACCATGGCCCAGTCCCAGCGCGAGTCGCTGATTAGCGAGCTACAGCAAAAGGGCAGCCGCTTTGAACAGCTGCGTCAGGAAGTCATGCAGGCCCAGCAACGCTCTGAACAGCAGTTTTTAGAAGGTGCTGAGGCGAAACTGGAGCAGGCGGTTGCACAGGTGCTTGAGCGCCACGGCATTGATGTACTGGTCGAGCCCCAGGGCGTACTGCACTCAGGGGTTGATCTGCCTAATGTGACCGATGAAGTCACGCAGATCTTTGACACTCTGAATTAATTTTAAACGATGATTGGTGTGGCCTAGCCACACCAAAGCTTCTTTGGGCTCCCATGACGCACGCTTCTCATCACCTTACCCTCGCAGACATTGCTCGCCATTTGGGTATCGCCGTTAGCGGTAATGCCCAGCAGCCGATACGTGGTTTGGCGACGCTAAAAGAAGCGCAACCGGATCAAGTGGCTTTTTTGGCCAATCGCGCCTATTTGAAAGATTTGGCGACGACTAAAGCGGCGGCGGTGCTCCTGCACCCTGAGCATGGCAAGCACTGTCCTGTACCGCGCCTTGAGATTGATAACCCTTATTTAGGCTACGCCAAACTATCACAGTTGTTTGATCCCTTACCCAATCGCGACATTATGGGGATACATCCCACGGCAGTAGTGGCGGAAGATGCTCAGCTAGGTGCCGATGTCTCCATTCAAGCCCATGCTGTGATTGAATCAGGTGTGGTGCTGGGTGATCGCGTGGTGATCGGGGCTGGCAGCGTGGTCGGCGCCGACAGCATCATTGGCGAGGGAACGCGGTTACATGCCAACGTCACCCTCTGTCATGGCGTAGTGATTGGCAAGCGGGGAATCTTACAAAGCGGCTGTGTGATCGGCGGTGATGGGTTCGGTTTTGCCCACGACGGCGCAGGCTGGCATAAGATTGCCCAGCTGGGCGGCGTCGTGCTGGGTGATGACGTTGAAGTAGGAAGTTGTTCCAGCATTGATCGCGGCGCTCTGGGTGATACGGTGATTGGCGATGACGTCAAAATCGATAGCCAGGTACAAATCGCCCATAACGTGATCATTGGCGACCACAGCGCGTTGGCAGGCTGTGTAGGTGTTGCGGGCTCTACCAAGGTCGGTAAGCACTGTATGCTCGGGGGTGGCGTCGGTTTGTCGGGCCATCTGACTATCTGCGATGGGGTGCAGGTGACCGGGATGAGTTTGGTCACGAATTCAATCCATGAGCCAGGGGTTTACTCTTCCGGTACCGGCGCCATGGCCAATACCCAGTGGCGAAAAAATGCAGTGCGTTTTAAACAGCTTGATGACATTGCTAAGCGCCTAGCAAGGCTGGAAAAAAAGCAGCGTGATTAGTCTATGTGGTGAGTCGTCGCTGAATGATTTATCCGCTGCTGGCTTGAGACTGGTTAGCGGCGGGGTATAATCCTCAGCCTTTTAACCAGCAGGCGTGCTGGTGTTTACCTGACTCTTTTCATGAGTTCCAGGTTTTTTGTAATTTTAGAGGTCGCTACGATGGTTATGGATATTAATGAAATTCGCGAGTACTTGCCCCACCGTTACCCCTTTTTGTTGGTGGATCGAGTAACGCAATTAACCACCGGCGAATCCATCGTTGCGTACAAAAACGTCAGTATTAATGAGCCGTTCTTCAACGGCCATTTCCCCCATCACCCGATTATGCCTGGTGTATTAGTGCTTGAAGCCCTTGCTCAGGTATGTGGCATTCTCGGCTTTAAAACGGTTAATAAACTGCCTGCCGATGGTTATGTTTATTATCTGGTAGGCAGTGATAACGTGCGCTTTAAGCGTCCGGTCATGCCGGGCGACAAACTCACGTTAGAAGCCGATGTGATCAAAGGCAAGCGGGGTATCTGGAAATTTGCATGCCGTGCCACGGTGGATGGCGAACTGGCCTGCGAAGCAGAAATTATTTGTGCCGAGAGGAAGGTGGCTTGATACATCCTACTGCACTGGTCGACCCGACGGCGCGTCTTGCTGACGATGTTGAGGTAGGCCCATTTAGCATCATCGGGCCAGACGTCACTATCGGCGCTGGTTCTGTGATTGGCCCGCATGTGGTGGTGAAAGGCCCCACCACGTTAGGCGAGCGAACGCGTATTTTTCAGTTCGCCTCGGTAGGCGAAGACTGCCAGGACAAAAAATACGCAGGCGAGCCGACGCGATTAGTCATGGGCGATGATAATGTAATTCGTGAAGGCGCCACGATCCATCGTGGTACCGTTCAGGATCGCAGCGAAACTACTATTGGTTCGCGTAACCTGTTAATGGCCTACGTTCATGTCGGCCATGACTGCGTGATCGGTAACGACTGCATTTTAGCCAATCAGGTCACCTTGGCGGGGCATGTCACCGTTGGCGATCATGTCATTTTGGGTGGTTTGGCGGCAGTGCACCAGTTCTGTCACTTTGGCGATCACGCCATGGCCGGTGGTGGTTCGATCATCACCAAAGACACGCCTGCCTATATCATGATCAATGGCAACCCTGCCGAAGCGCGTGGCCTCAATCTGGTGGGCTTAAAGCGACGTGGCTTCAGCCGCGAAGCGATTAACGCCTTAACCGCCGCCTATAAGATAGTCTATCGCCAAGGGCTGACCACAGAACAGGCGCTCGTTGAAATGCGCAGCCGCTTTGAACTGCCTGAAGTCGAGCATTTTGCCGCCTCTATTGAGCGTTCGACCCGCGGCATTACCCGCTAACTCATGCTAAACCGCTTATGACCCTGCAACGTGTTTACCTCGTGGCCGGGGAGCTTTCCGGCGATATTCTTGGCGCTGGGCTGATACGTGAGCTCAAAGCGCGCCACCCCGGCGTCGAGTTTCGTGGTATCGGCGGCCCCCGCATGCAGGCCGAAGGCATGACGAGCCGCTTCCCCCTCGAAACGTTGGCGGTAATGGGGCTGGTGGAAGTGCTCAAGCACCTCCCAGAATTGATCCGTGTGCGTCGTACCCTGAAAGCCGAAGCCTTGGCCTGGCAGCCGGACATTATGCTCGGCATTGATGCACCTGACTTCAATTTAGGCCTGGAGCGCCAGCTCCGTGAAGCGGGCATTATGACCGCCCACTACGTGAGCCCTTCCGTGTGGGCGTGGCGACAGGGGCGGGTAAAAGGTATTGCCAAGTCGGTAGACGGCATGCTGACACTGCTGCCTTTTGAAGCCGCCTTCTATCGCGAACACCGTGTCCCCGTCGCCTTTGTGGGTCACCCTCTGGCCGACGAAATGCCGCTGGAAAATGACCGTGTTGCCACCCGCCAAGCGCTGGAGCTAGCGCCTGATAGCCAGGTGTTGGCGCTGTTGCCAGGCTCTCGGGCCAATGAAATTCGGTTTTTGGGCGATACCTTTCTTGCCGCCGCCGAACAGCTCTGCCAGCGCAATCCCGCGCTGCAAGTGTTAATTCCAGCGGCCACCTCTGATCGTCGTCGGGAAATCAGCGCACTACTGACTAATTACCCGCTGCTGATGGAACGTACTGCGTTGCTAGATGGTCAGGCCCGCGAAGCGATGGTGGCCAGCGATATCGTGCTGCTGGCCTCGGGTACCGCCGCGTTGGAAGCCATGTTGTGCCACCGCAGCATGCTGGTGGCTTACAAGATGGCACCAATGACGCATTGGCTAGCCAAGCGAATGGTGAAAACTCAGTGGGTGTCGCTGCCCAATTTGATTGCCCAGGAAACGCTGGTGCCTGAACTGATTCAGGACGCCGCCTCGCCGGAGGCGATTGCCGACCAACTCAGTGCCATGCTGTCAGATGCGGCAGGCCGCCATGCGTTGGAAGCACGTTTTGCCGAGATGCACGCTACGCTACAGCGCAACGCCAGTCGGCGCGCCGCCGAGGCGATCAGCCAGCTAGCAGCAGGTCAGCCACTGGAGACTGTTGATGGCCGTTAGAGATAGGGTGACAGCGCATTGGTTGATCGAGCACAAGGATTTTCAACCGCTAGAAATTGCCTACACTGGTGAGCGTCTGGCAGGGGTTGATGAGGTAGGACGTGGGCCGCTGATTGGCAGCGTGGTAGCCGCTGCGGTAATTCTCGACCCCGCTCAGCCGATTGACGGTCTCACCGATTCCAAAAAGCTGACGGCGCGTAAGCGTGAAGCGTTGGACAGTCAGATTCGCGAGCGGGCGATAGCCTTTGCTGTGGCAGAAGCCAGCGCTGCCGAAGTGGATGAGCTGAATATTTACCACGCCACCCACTTGGCTATGCGTCGAGCCATTGATGCACTGGCACCGGCGGCGGAATATCTACTTGTCGATGGCAATAAATTACCTGGCCATCTGCTGCCTGGGCAGGCCGTGGTGAAGGGCGATGCGCGCCACGCGGCCATCGCCGCCGCCTCGATTCTGGCCAAGGTTGCCCGGGATGCCCAAATGGTTGCCTTGGATGAGTGCTATCCTGAGTATGGTTTTGCGCGCCATAAAGGCTACCCGACCAAAGAGCACCTGACGGCGCTTGCAGCTCACGGGGCACTGGCCGAACATCGTCGTAGTTTTGCGCCGGTGCAGCGTCAGTTGGCGCTGCTTTAACGTATTTCTTCTTCATCTAGCGTATTTCTGAGAGTCTCATGACGGTCCCGTTCGTTCATTTACGTTTGCACAGTGAATACTCCCTGGTCGACGGCTTGGTTAAACTCAAATCGCTGGTCAGCACGACTGCTGAGCGGTCGATGCCAGCGCTGGCGCTGACGGATGAAACTAACCTGTTTGGTTTGGTTAAATTCTACAAAGCCGCCCAGGGGGCGGGGTTGAAGCCGATCATCGGCAGCGATTTATGGCTGCAAAACCCTCATGACGAGTCTCACCCCTATCGGCTAACGCTGCTGGCCATAAATGACGTTGGCTATCGCAACCTTACCGAGCTGATCTCTAAAGGCTGGACCTATGGCCAGCGCCAGGGGCGGGCCATTCTCGATAAGCAGTGGGTATTAGAGCAGAGCGAAGGGCTGATAGCGCTTTCCGGTGCGCGTGAGGGTGAGATTGGCCGGCACCTGCTCTCTGATCATGAGCCTGAAGCGCGTCAGCTGCTCGAAGAGTGGCAGGCTGCGTTTCCCGAACGTTTTTATTTAGAGCTAGTGCGCACCGGGCGCCCATTGGAAGAGGCCTGCGTTCACGCCAGCGTCAAGCTGGCCATTGAGACAGGCACACCGGTGGTGGCGACCAACGACGTTCGCTTTTTAGAGCGCGACGATTACTGGGCCCACGAAACCCGCGTCGCCATCGGCGAAGGTAAAGCGCTGGATGACCCACGCCGTGAACGCCGCTACACCGAAGAGCAGTACCTAAAAAGCCCCGACGAGATGGCGGCGCTGTTTGCGGATATTCCCGAAGCGCTGGAAAACAGCGTCATGATCGCAGAACGCTGCAGCGTGAACGTGCGTCTGGGCGAGATTTTCCTACCTGAATTCGAAATTCCTGAGGGCATGACCCAGGATGAGTTCTTCCGCAAGGTCTCTCACGATGGCCTGACGGATCGACTCGATTTTCTCTTCCCTGCTGAACGCTATCCCCGCGACAGCGATGAATACAAGGCGATCGACCAGCGATACCGCGATCGGCTGGAGTTTGAGCTTAACGTTATTATCCAGATGGGTTTTCCTGGCTACTTCTTGATCGTAATGGACTTTATCCAGTGGGCAAAAGATAACAGCGTTCCTGTAGGCCCTGGACGCGGCTCAGGTGCTGGCTCGCTGGTGGCTTATGCGCAAAAGATCACCGACCTTGACCCGATCGGCTATGACCTTCTCTTCGAGCGCTTCCTGAACCCGGAACGTGTCTCCATGCCCGACTTTGACGTCGATTTCTGTATGGAGAAACGCGATAAGGTAATTGAGTACGTGGCCGAGCGTTACGGACGCAATGCGGTATCTCAGATCGTGACGTTTGGCACCATGGCCGCCAAGGCCGTGGTGCGTGATGTTGCACGCGCTCAGGGGCGGCCCTACTCGCTGGGGGATAAGCTCTCCAAGCTGATCCCCTTTGAAGTGGGCATGACCCTGGCCAAAGCCATCGAGCAGGAACCCGCGCTCAAAGAGTTTATCGGTAACGACGAAGAAGCTGAGGAAATCTGGGAGATGGCCCTAAAGCTCGAGGGCACCACCCGGGGGACCGGTAAGCACGCCGGGGGCGTGGTCATTGCGCCGACCAAACTGACGGACTTCTCTCCGCTGTTATGCGACGAGGACGGTTCAGGCTTGGTGGTGCAATTCGACAAAAACGATATCGAAGAGGCGGGGCTGGTTAAGTTTGACTTCCTGGGCCTACGCACGCTGACGATTATCGACTGGGCGCTGGAGATGGTCGATAAGGTGCGCAGCGTCAATGACCAGGGGCCGCTCAATATCGACAGCATCCCGCTGGACGACGCGCCGACCTTTGAGATGCTCAAACGCGCTGAAACCACCGCGGTGTTTCAGCTCGAATCCCGTGGCATGAAAGAGTTAATCAAGCGCCTGCTGCCTGACTCGCTAGACGATATGATCGCCCTGGTGGCGCTGTTCCGCCCCGGCCCGCTGCAGTCGGGCATGGTGGATGACTTTATCAACCGTAAGCACGGCCGGGCCGAAGTCTCTTATCCACACCCGGATTACCAACACGAACTGTTGAAGCCGGTGCTGGCGCCTACCTACGGCATCATTCTTTACCAAGAGCAGGTCATGCAGATCGCTCAGGTAATGGCAGGCTATAGCCTCGGCCAAGCCGATATGTTGCGCCGGGCCATGGGTAAGAAAAAGCCTGAAGAAATGGCCAAACAGCGCGACGGCTTTATGGAAGGTTGTGCCGCCAACGGTATCGATAAAGACCTCGCCGGTAACATCTTTGACTTGGTGGAAAAATTCGCCGGTTACGGTTTTAACAAGTCGCACTCGGCCGCCTACGCCTTGGTTTCCTATCAAACGGCGTGGCTAAAAGCCCACTATCCAGGGCCTTTCATGGCCGCGGTGATGTCCACAGAGATGGACAACCTGGATAAGGTGGTACCGCTGATTGAGGAGTGTCGCAACCTCAAACTCACGGTGACCCCACCGAACGTTAACGTCGGTGGCTATAAATTCACCGTCGATACCGATGCGCGGGTGGTTTATGGCCTGGGCGCGATTCGTGGCGTGGGCGAAGGACCGATTGGTGCCATTGTTGAAGCCCGTGAGGCAGACGGTCCGTTTAAGGATATCTTCGACTTCTGTCGCCGCATGGATCCCAAACGGATGAATAAGCGCACCCTGGAAGCACTGATTCGCTCCGGCGCGCTGGATACCATCGGTCCCAACCGCGCGGTGCTATTCGCTGCCATGGAAGACGCGCTGAAAGCCGCCGCCCAGAACCATACCAATCAAAACCTGGGTATGCTGGATATGTTCGGCGACGCCTTCGTTGAAGCCGACGACAGTGATAGCAACGTTTACGCCGAATATATCAACGCCCGAGAGTGGACCGATCGCGAGCGCCTCTCGGGGGAGAAAGATACCCTGGGGCTTTATCTGACGGGGCACCCGATTGATGAGTACGAGCGCGAATTAAAGCGCTTCGTGTCTACGCGAATCAGCGATTTAAAGCCCTCCCGCGACCCCCAGCGTGTGGCAGGTCTCGTGGTCGGCGTGCGTACCATGAAGTCCAAACGCGGCGATACCATGGCGTTTATTACCCTGGACGACCGCACCGGGCGCATTGAAGCCTCGCTGTTTGGGGAGTTATTCGAGCAGTTGCGCGGTCAGATTGAGGCCGACCAAGTGCTCATCGTAGAGGGCGAGGTTTCCAGCGATGAATTCTCTGGCGGCCTGCGCCTGCGCGGTAAAGACGTCACACCGATGGTGACGGCGCGTATTCGCTACGGCCAAGCGGTGGAGCTGGCGCTGGACGCCGCCCAAATCAATGGTCGCTTAATTGAAACCCTGCGCGACAGCCTGACGCCGTATCGCGATCAAGAGGGCTTGCCGGTGCGCCTACAGTATCGACACCCGGCAGCTGTCGCGTGGCTGGAACTTGCCGATGAGTGGAAAGTCGCGCCAAGCGACGATTTACTGCTGGCGCTGCGGGATGTGCAGGGCCAGGCAGGCGTTCAGCTACGTTATCGTTAAAAGTATCGTTAACGGGTAAACGGGCGAGCACCCACCTTGCGCAGCAGGGTCAGGGTGCGATAATGCTCTTTATACTCTCTACACACATATGCATGCTTATTTTGACCAGGCAGAGCCGATGAATCCTAATTATCTCGATTTTGAACAGCCCATTGCCGAACTTCAGGCAAAAATTGAAGAGCTGCGTTTGGTCAGCTCTGATAGCCAAGTGAACCTTTCTGACGAGATCTCTCGGCTGGAAGAGAAAAGCCGTAAGCTGACGGAATCGATCTTCAAGGATTTGACTCCCTGGCAGGTTTCTCAAATATCTCGTCACCCCCAGCGCCCCTATACGTTGGACTATCTCGAACACATCTTCACCGACTTTGACGAGTTACACGGCGATCGTAATTTCGCCGATGATGCGGCGCTAGTGGGTGGCATTGCACGGTTGAACGATGCGCCGGTGATGGTGATTGGTCATCAAAAAGGCCGCGATGTAAAAGAGAAGGTGCGCCGTAACTTCGGTATGCCGCGCCCAGAAGGCTACCGCAAAGCGTGCCGCCTGATGGAAATGGCTGAGCGCTTCAAGATGCCGATTCTGACCTTTATCGATACGCCTGGGGCTTATCCCGGCATCGACGCGGAAGAGCGCGGCCAGTCAGAGGCCATCGCCTATAATCTGGCCGTTATGTCGCGACTGAAAACACCGATTATCTCCACCGTGGTGGGCGAGGGCGGCTCCGGTGGCGCGTTGGCCATCGGTGTATGCGATGAACTGCAAATGCTGCAGTACTCCACCTACTCAGTGATCTCGCCGGAAGGCTGCGCCTCGATTCTGTGGAAGAGCGCTACCAAAGCCTCTGACGCTGCTCAGGCCATGGGGATTACCGCTGAACGCCTAAAAGAGCTGGGTTTTGTCGACTCACTGATCAAGGAGCCGCTCGGTGGTTCTCACCGCCACCCGCTCACCACCGCTGAACGGGTCAAAGAGGCGCTTACCGCCAGCCTGGAGCGTTTGCAGGCGATGGACACCGATGCGCTTCTAGAGCGTCGCTATAAGCGTTTAATGAGCTATGGCGCCCCAGCCGCTTAATTTGCTGCAAGGCTTACTCAACGACGCCCTGGCGGAGACCCCGCCGGGGCGCTCTATTTGGGTGGCACTCTCGGGCGGTTTAGACTCTTGTCTACTGCTCGCGTTAGCCGCAGAGGTCTGGGAGTACGCAGACCGTCGCTTGCAGGCAATCCACATCAACCACGGCCTGCAGTCGGCAGCGCAGACATTTGAAGCGCACTGCCGAGATATGTGTGTGCGTTTAAACGTACCGCTGACAGTGGTCAATGTGGTGGTAGACGGACAAGGCGAAGGCATTGAAGGCGCCGCCCGCAACGCCCGCTACGAGGCCTTCTTCGCGACCGTTCCTGCGGGTGACACCCTTTGGCTGGCCCAGCATCAGGACGATCAGGCGGAAACCTTTCTGCTCGCCGCCCTACGCGGCAGCGGACTACGTGGCCTGGCCGGTATGCCCTATCGCCGGGACGCTCAGAGTATCGCTCTGGTGCGCCCCTGGCTCACCGTGCGCCGAGCGGAACTTGAAGCTGCGGCTGGGCTGCTTGAATTACGCTGGTGCGAAGACCCCACCAATCAAGATATTCGCTTTGATCGCAACCGCTTGCGGCACCGGCTACTACCCGCTATTCGCGAGCGCTGGCCCGCGGCAGAGACGGCGCTGGCGAATAGCGCTGCCCATGCCAGTGAAGCAGATGCAGTGCTTAGTGAGTATCTAGCGGCGGAGCTAACAGAGCTCTTCACTGGAGAAGGGCAGGTAGATGCCAGCGCGCTTAGTCAGCGCTCCCGCCCCCGTCAGCGGCTGCTGGTGCGCACTCTTTGCCAGCAGCAAGGATTGCCAACGCCGCCGCAGAAGCGTTTAGAGAGCCTTTTAGATCAACTGACAGCCAAAGCCGATGCCGAGGTGTGCATTGAGTGGCCGGGCGCTCAGGCGCGCCTATGGCGCCAGCGGCTCTACCTCCTTCAACCCCTTGAACCGCTTCCGCCTTGGGAAGTTAGCTGGGATGGTCAAACGCCGCTGGAAACGCCCATCGGGCCATTAGGCTGGCAACTTGCATCATCTCAATCGCACTCTCAAGTATTGACGGCGAGCTGGCGACAAGGGGGGGAGGTTATTCAATTGCCCAAACGAGGGCGGCGCGATCTCAAACGGCTGCTACAAGAGGCAGATATGCCGCCTTGGGAACGCGAGCGGCTGGTGGTCGTCATGCAGGGTGAGGCGTGTATTGGGGTGATTTGCCCCCCTGCTCAGCTGCTATGGCAGGCAGAGGGCGTTCGCTTTACCCGTCTAACTTCGCCTGTTTAATAATCAGCTTAAAACCGGCGGCTTCCATAAACGCCTGCTCCTGCTCCAAGTCGGTACTCAGCAGGGTGGGTTCATCACTGGCAGGCAGCGTGATTGTCAGGCTATCGCTGTCAGCGCTTATCTCCGGCAGCGAGGGAGCGGTTTCAGGGCGCGAATGGTTAAGCAGTACGGCTAAACGTAGCAGCCGGGCGAGCTTCTGCGTCACTCCCTGTTGCGCGTCGGGCAAAGCCTGCCACTCTTTAAGCGGAAATTTGCGTCGATGAGCACGCACTAGAAACGCCAGCCGGCGCTGCTCAGGACGAGAGAAACCAGCGAGATCGGAGTGCTCCAGCAGGTACGCACCGTGGCGATGAAATTGGCTGTGGGAAATCGCCAAGCCGATTTCATGCACATGGCTAGCCCACTGCAAATAGCGCTCTTGATCGGGGTTGAGCGACCACGCGTGGCGTATCTGATGAAATAAGCGCTCAGCGGTGTCGGCGACATTAAGTCCCTGGCGAGTATCGACATCGTAGGTGCGTTGCAGCGACTCCAGGCTTTTCGAGCGTGAATCTTCTGCGGTATTACGCCCGGCCATATCGTAAAGAACGCCTTCGCGCAGAGCGCCATCGGCAAAGCGCATCTGGGTTAAATCAAAGGCTTCAAAGATCGCACCAAGGATGGCAATACCCGCCGGAAAGACTTTAGCGCGGTCAGCTTTTAGGCCATCCAGCGCGACTTTATCCAGCTGCTTGCACTTTAGCAGCCGTTCGCGCAGCTTCTTCAAACCACCACGCGTAATCACACCTTCGTGGGGCGTATCGCCATAGGCATGCAGTACGCTGGCGGCGGCCTTGATTGTACCGCTTGAACCGACGGGGTCATCCCAGCCCAGGCGCTGGTAAGGACGCTGAATATTGGCAAGCTCCGAAAGGGCGGCTAGCTCGGCGCGGCGCATACGTTTTTCGTTTAACTCGCCGTCGGGGAAGAAGCGCCGGGAAAAAGTGACGCAGCCCATGCGTAGGCTTTCCAACGCCTTGGGTTCAAACGCCTCGCCGATGATAAATTCGGTCGAGCCGCCGCCAATATCGACGATTAATCGACGGCCACTTTCGGCCAGGGCGTGGGCGGCGCCCAAATAAATCAGCCGAGCCTCTTCGCGCCCAGCAATAATTTCGATGGCGTGACCTAATTGGGCCTCGGCGCGCTCTATAAACGCTTGGCTATTATGCGCATCGCGTAACGCGTTAGTGCCCACAATACGCAAATTGGCGTTGGTAATATCGCTTAAAAAGGGCGCGAAGCGGCCTAAGCAGTCTAGCGCGCGCTGCATAGCGGCCTCGCTCAGCATGCCGTCATCGTCTACGCCTGCGGCGAGCTGCACTTTTTCACCCAAGCGGGCCACCACCTGGAGGCGTTCATGCTGGTAGTTGGCCACCAGTAGATGAAAGCTGTTAGAGCCCAGGTCAATGGCGGCGAAGCGCTGTGGCGCACCGCTGTCTGCCACGGCGTTAGAGGCGGCAATGGGGAGCGAAATGTCCTTGGGCATGAGCTTTCCTTCGTGTTGGCTGTGCCAAGGTTGCGGTGACCTTTATCTATTGTCAATTGCAAAGACTTGCGTTTGTCGCGAGGCTTGACTACCATCGACCTACTGGCTTGATCTGACCTGGTTAGTTAGTGTGTCCACAAGTACTTCGTTGTTAAGATAGTTTGGCTAGACCGTTTAGATAGACGGCTTAAATAGACAGTTTAGATAAATCATCTTGCATGCGTCGTTCAAGTACGGCACCTTGGTCGCCCCAGACGTTATTCATTGTTTATCCCGTTAGCGTCAGCCAGAATTCCAAGTCGTCAGATAGCCCACTGGTTCAAACTCTTCCTGTGTGAACCAGAGTAGACAAGTGTTAGCACCCTCGAGTTGAGTCTTAATAACAACTAGTAGCAGCGTTGTTAGTTAAGTCCAACGCCGTTCCTTTCATCTTCGAGCGCGTGCCTTTACCGGGGTCTGAACGCATCACACGGCGTCACTTTCACGCCTCCTGTCTTACTCCCGGCGCCTGGCGCCCAGCTTCCATGAGCAACTTTCTAACACACCGATGAATCTCACTGAACTCAAGCAAAAAACCGTTCCCGAGCTCCTCGATATCGCCCGTGAAATGGGTATTGATAACTTGGCCCGTTCGCGCAAGCAGGACATCATTTTCGCCATCCTCAAGAAACACGCCAAAAGTGGCGAGGATATTTACGGCGACGGTGTGCTGGAAATTCTTCAGGATGGCTTCGGCTTCCTGCGTAGCGCTGACAGCTCCTATCTCGCCGGTCCCGACGATATCTACATATCGCCTTCGCAGATTCGCCGTTTCAATCTGCGTAAGGGTGACTCCATTTCCGGCAAAATCCGTCCGCCGAAGGAGGGTGAGCGTTATTTCGCCCTGCTGAAGGTCAGTCAAATCAACTTTGACCGTCCGGAGAATGCCAAGCACAAGATCCTGTTTGAGAACTTAACACCGCTGTTCCCAGACGATCGTATGCGTATGGAGATCGGTAACGGCTCCACGGAAGACCTTACCGCGCGGATCATCGATCTGACCGCGCCGATCGGTAAAGGCCAACGTGGTTTGCTGGTATCGCCGCCCAAGGCGGGTAAAACGCTGATGTTGCAAAACATCGCGACCTCCATCACGCGCAACAACCCAGAGTGTCATCTGATCGTACTGCTGATCGATGAGCGCCCTGAGGAAGTCACCGAAATGTCGCGCACCGTGCGTGGCGAAGTAGTGGCGTCAACCTTCGATGAGCCGCCGGCGCGTCACGTGCAAGTGGCTGAAATGGTTATCGAGAAAGCCAAGCGTTTGGTTGAGCACAAGAAAGATGTGGTCATCCTGCTCGACTCGATTACCCGTCTGGCGCGTGCCTACAACACCGTGGTGCCCAGCTCCGGCAAAGTGCTCACCGGTGGTGTCGATGCCCATGCGCTTGAGAAGCCGAAGCGCTTCTTTGGTGCGGCGCGTAATATCGAAGAGGGTGGCAGCCTGACGATTATCGCCACGGCGCTGGTCGACACCGGCTCCAAGATGGACGAAGTCATCTTCGAAGAGTTCAAGGGTACCGGCAACATGGAAGCCCACCTGGACCGCAAACTGGCCGAGCGTCGCGTATTCCCGGCGATCAACATCCGCCGCAGCGGCACCCGTCGTGAAGACCTGTTGGCATCCGAGGAAGAAATGCAGCGCATGTGGATTCTGCGCAAGCTGCTCAACCCGATGGAAGACACCGCCGCGACTGAATTCCTGATTGACCGTCTGAAAGATACCAAGACCAATCTTGAGTTCTTTGAAGCAATGAAGCGCCGCTAGCTTGTAGTCCAAAAGAGCGCCGCTAACGCGGCGCATTCGCCAGTCAGGGAGCGTGCCTTGAAGTACAAAGACTTGCGCGAGTTCATCGCGGCGCTTGAAGCGCAGGGTGAACTCAAGCGTATCCATGTCGAAGTCGATCCTTACCTGGAAATCACCGAAATTTGCGACCGCACGCTGCGTGCCGGTGGCCCGGCGTTGCTGTTTGAGAACGTCAAAGGCCACGACATGCCGCTGTTGGGCAACCTGTTTGGCACGCCCAAACGGGTTGCGCTGGGCATGGGGCAGGATTCGGTAGAAGCACTGCGCGAAGTCGGTAAGCTGCTGGCGTTTTTAAAAGAGCCTGATCCACCTAAAGGCTTGAAAGATGCCTGGGACAAGCTGCCGATCTTTAAGCAGGTGCTCAGTATGGGCCCCAAAAACGTCAAGCATGCACCGGTGCAAGAGGTGGTGTATGAAGGTGACGAGGTCGATCTTGGCCTGCTGCCGATTCAGCACTGCTGGCCGGGCGATGCAGGGCCGCTGGTGACTTGGCCATTGGTCATTACCAAGGGACCGAATAAGAAACGCCAAAATTTGGGTATCTATCGTCAGCAGAAAATCGGCAAAAACCGCCTGATTATGCGCTGGCTTTCCCATCGTGGTGGCGCCTTGGATTTTCTGGAGTTTCAAAAGGCTCACCCTGGCGAACCTTTTCCCGTAGCGGTAGCGCTAGGCGCCGACCCAGCGACGATTTTGGGCGCCGTGACGCCGGTGCCAGATTCACTTTCAGAATATGCTTTTGCAGGGCTGCTGCGCGGTTCACGGACGGAGTTGGTGAAGTGCGGTCATGCGGATCTTGATGTGCCTGCATCAAGCGAGATTATCCTCGAAGGCTTTATTTACCCCGATGATATGGCCGCGGAAGGCCCCTTTGGTGACCATACAGGTTATTACAATGAGGTCGATCACTTTCCAGTATTTACCGTCACCCGCATGACCATGCGCCGTGATGCGATTTACCACTCGACCTACACCGGGCGCCCGCCGGACGAACCGGCCATTCTGGGCGTTGCCCTGAACGAAGTGTTTGTGCCCATTCTATGCAAGCAGTTTCCCGAAATTGTCGACTTCTATCTACCTCCGGAAGGCTGCTCTTATCGTATGGCGGTCGTGACGATGAAGAAGCAGTACCCAGGACACGCCAAGCGCGTAATGATGGGTGTCTGGAGTTTCCTCCGCCAGTTTATGTACACCAAGTTTGTGATCGTGCTGGATGATGATGTGGATGCGCGTAACTGGGAAGATGTGATCTGGGCGATCACCACGCGGATGGACCCCGCACGGGACACCGTGATGGTCGAAAATACGCCGATCGATTACCTCGATTTCGCCTCGCCGGTCTCAGGCCTTGGCTCGAAAATGGGGCTTGATGCTACCAACAAGTGGCCGGGAGAGACCGACCGCGAATGGGGCACCCCCATTGTGATGGACGAAGCGGTTAAAGCGCGGGTAGATGAACGCTGGGAAGCACTGGGCATTGGCCTGGAGTTACCGCCCTCTCGCCTTTGATAGACTGAAGACAGCCGTTGATCATGCGTATCGCTGACCAAATTTGTAAAAAGAGGCTTTCATGAGTGCAAGGACGTTGACTTGCCAAGTCACCGAGGTTGAGAACTTAAACCCCGATGTGTTTGGCGTAACGCTAGCCGGGCGCGCCGAGGCCATGCAGCATGCGCCGGGGCAATATTTAGAACTGAAGATAGACGACACAACCTGGGTACCGTTTTCGATTGCCAGTGCCGATCGCAGCGATGGTGTTATCGAGCTGCATATTCAGCACTGGCCGGAGCGGGATAACTCCGCGCGGCTGCGTGAGCTGCTTCAGGTGGCCAACCAGCTCACCTTGCGTTTGCCGGGTGGAGATTGCGTGTTGGATCGTCAGAGCGAGCGGCCGCTAATGCTGGTAGCCGCTGGCACCGGTTTCTCGCAGATGAAAGCGATTATTGAAGCAGCACTCCACGAGCAGCCTGAGCGTGAAATTTCGCTATGGTGGGCAGCGCGTGAACATCGCGACCTGTACTTGGAGCAATTGGCGAGTTCATGGGCGCAAACCCATGCCAACGTTTCGTTTCATGCAGTGACCGAGCTTGCGTTAGAAGAGCCGATGGCAGTGGGTGAGCGGATCAACCACCACCAGGGGCGTATTGACCAGGTCTTGAAAGACGCAGAGATAACGCCGGACACCCATGATGTATATATCTCGGGTTCACCAGGCATGGTATATGCCTGCTTGGATGTGCTCGACACGAAAGGCGTGAAGCTTGAGCGAGTGTTTTCGGATGTGTTTGCCTACGCCCCTCGAACTACTTAATATGGCCGCAGGTTTTTTGAGACTCCCCTGATATAGCGTTGATAAAAAAGGAGGCTAACATGGCCCATCACGACGAAGACTATAAAGACGAATCTGGCTTTTTATCCATTTTTCTCGGCATAGTGGTATTGGTTAGCATGGCAGCACTGCCCGCGACGATTGGCTGGGTACAAGCTTTTAGCGGTTGAGTGTTGCCATTTGCAGCGCTTGCAGGCAGGATAAAAACCACAACATCATTGCGGCAGCCTTAGCGGACGATTCTCTCGGGCGAGCTATTACTAACGGAAAATAAAGACATGCAGCGACTCACCACGCCACACACGATGAAACCACTGCCAGACATGGCTGATGGCGTGTGTGCGCTCATGAGTAGCGCAGGCTCTTATTGGTATTGGTTTAGCCACGGAGTGCCCTTGGCCGACGCCTAACGTCGCGCCACCAGGCACACCACACGGTTGCCTGCCGCAAGCACAGAAGCCCCGGTCGGTAACCCCGCCGGGGCTTTTGGCGTTTTTAGTCCCTGCTACTGACGGGGTCGGTTAACTTTCATCACTATTTCATCGAGGAGCAGCATCATGATTTATCGTGCACTGACTAACGCGTTCGCTACCGGCTATGTGGGCTATGGCTATGGTTGGCGATTTAGCGACGCGTGGTCGGTGCTAGCTGCCACCTCCGACCGCGTGCGCCTGGGTGGTCACCTAGTCAAACGATGTACGATTGCGGAGAATTAATCATGAATGCGCCCATCAGCTCTGTTGTAAATAAACCAGCCGTCAATACTGCCCAGGTCACTTCGCGGCTTACGCCTACCACCCCCAAAAGGCTGCCTACCCCCGCCGAACTGCGTCAGCGTATCTCGTTAAGCGACCCGCTAAGCGAGCAAATTGCCCGCCAGCGTCACGCTATACAGCAAATTCTAAGCGGTCACGATGACCGTCTACTCGTGGTGGTCGGCCCCTGCTCGGTGCACGACCCTGATGCCGCGCTTGAATACGCCGACCGCTTGGCAGCACTCAGTGAAGAAGTGAGCGGGCAGATATTAACTGTGATGCGTGTCTACATTGAAAAACCCCGCACCACCGTGGGCTGGAAAGGGCTGGCCTATGATCCTGGTTTAGATGGCAGTGGCGATATGCCCCGCGGCCTGGCGCTCTCCCGTGAACTAATGCACGCCGTGGCGGCGCGTGGCCTGCCGGTGGCCACCGAGCTTCTGCAGCCGATGCTGGCACCTTACCTGGACGATTTGCTGAGCTGGGTCGCCATAGGCGCGCGCACCACTGAATCGCAGCTGCACCGGGAACTTGCCAGTGATTTAGCCGCGGCGGTGGGGTTCAAGAATGCTACCAGTGGCGATGTTCAAGTCGCGATTGATGCCATGAGTGCCGCAGCCCACCCGCATCAGCGTTTCGCCGTCGATTCTCAAGGCCATCCGATCGTCCAGCAAACCACGGGCAACCCACACACCCACGTAGTACTACGCGGTGGTCACGGTGAACCCAACTACCAGACTCAGCACGTACGTGCAGCTACCACTGCGCTACGTAACGCGGGCCAAAACCCACGGCTGATGGTTGATTGCAGCCACGCTAACGCACGTAAGGATCACCGTCGCCAGAGCGAAGTGATGCTGGATGTACTCGCCCAGCGCCAGTCGGGGGAAGCCAATCTGGTGGCATTGATGTTGGAAAGCCATCTATTCGAAGGCAAGCAGCCGCTCAAGCCAGGTGCCATGCGCTACGGTGTTTCGGTGACCGATGCCTGCGTGGGCTGGGAAACCACCGAACACTTACTCAAAATGGCGGCGGAGCGTTTGAGTTAAGCCTCGCTAACACTAGTACTTGTTTGCCATGGCCAGCCCCGTATCATAAGAAACTTATTTTGATGATGAGGCTGGCCATGGTATTTGCCCTAGAAGATCACGACCCTGAGACCTACCGCCGTAAAGCCCGCATGATCAGTTTTGCCATGGCAGGGCAACTGATTATTTTTGGCCTGCTGTTCTCCATGCTGCTCACGACCACCTTTGGCAGCAGTCTTTGGCTCAACGCCCTTGGCGTACTACTTGGGTTACTGGCCACCAGTGCACTTTTTGCCGTGCTGCGTGAGCGCCCGTGGATGACCGAAGTACGCTATGTCTGGCAGCTCAAACATCACTTGTCGCAAGTCAGCGGCTACCTTTCCCAGCTACGTAAAGCAGTGGAAGAGAATAATCGCACAGCCTTGGACCTGCTCACCTTCTACCACCAAGGCATGGCGCAGTTGGCAGAGCTTAACGGGCGTACCACCGACGACGACTCGGAGCGGCTGGCTGAAAAAATGCAGGTTAAGATTAAACGCGAAGAGCTGGGGATGCCCCCGCAGGTGGAGAGTATCGATACCCATGACCTGCAGGCGTTCAAGCGCGGATAAACACTATAGACAGCAAGAGCACCTGACACAAAGGGAGCGCGGTGTATGAAGAGATTAAAAGCATGGGGTGGCGCCATTGCCGCAGCAGGCATAACGGTTGTCATTGGCGGCTGTGCAGCGACGCCTTCCGCCGAAACGACGACAGCCAATCAAGCCACACTGGATAACCGAGCCCCCTTTTTACCATCGGCACTTTTTCCCGGCTCGGCGCAGGGCTTTGATGCGTGGCATTGTAGCCCAGCGCGTCAGAATTTAATCACCGCTGTCGACGGCGAAACGCTGCGTCTTTGGTCGCTGCATGGCGCCTGGCACTTGCCGCAAGCGGTGGTGGCCAGCGGTGCTCGCTATCAAGACGGTGAAATCAGCTTCTGGAATCGCGGTGAGCAGGCATTGGTCGAAACGCCCCGTGGTCAACTCAAATGCGCGCTGGCCGCTAGCCGTGATGCCTCAACCCGGAAGGATCACCCTGGGGTCATGTTCCGCGGGCAGGGCAATGAACCCGGCTGGTCGGTTGCCTTGGCGAACGATACGCCAACGCTGACGATGGAACTCAACTATGGGGAAGAACGTGTCCAACAACCCTATATGATCAGCGTGATGGACAACGAAGCAGGCAGAGTCGTCATTGAAAACGCGGATGTGGAACCTTTCTTCCGCGTTCGCATTGAAGCTGGCGCCTGCTTTGACGGCATGAGCGGCAAGCCTTTCCCTGCCAGGGTCACACTAACCTACGGTGGGGAGCAATATAGTGGCTGTGGCCAAGGCATTGCTCCCTAATGGGTTGAGTAGCTTAGTTTAGCAGCGATAGATAACACGCTCGGCCCGCCACTCTTGTGCCACAAAGTCGCTGGCGCATAGTGCCGAGGTGTTGCCAGCGGCACGAGCGGCAAGCCGGGAGAGCGTTGTCATCTGAATGCCGCGCGAACTTTCCACTTGTTCGCTCACCGCCAGCGGTACCCAGCGTTCCTCTTCTAACGTAGCCAGGGTGAAACTAAACGGATGAAACCCTGGAAAGCCGAGCCGTATATCGGTGGCAATAAGCGTCTCTTTACCGTCCATCCAACGCGCTTCATAGCGCAGAAAAGGCCCAGCGAACCACGCCAAGCGCTGCCCTTGCAGGCTGGCCAAAAGAGGGGCTTCTAACGCTGCGTTACGAATCAGTGGTTCCAGGCGGGGCTGGCTATTACCGTCAAACACACTGATCAAACTTTCATAATAGCGATCCCCATCCATCACCGTGGCGCGCCATAGCATAATATTGAACGGGGTTGGCTGTATCAGCAGAGGAGCCTCCTGCAGTCCCTGCTCCGCCAGCACCGGGGCGATCCGCTGTTCAATCATTACTTTCGCCCCAGCCGCCATGGTCAGATAAACACAGCTGATGACCAGCCCCCAGGTGCAGGCCTTTCTTACCCGCAAAGAGACCAAACCGAACCCCAGGGCGATTAGCAAGGCAAGGGTATAAAGCGGGTCGATAATGAAAATGATTGGCCAGGCCGCAGGCGTTACATCAAGTGGCCACAACAGCTGGGTACCGTAGGTGGTAAGGGCATCAAGCAGCGGGTGCGTGACCAGAATAAGTGTATAAAAGCACCACCAGCGGGGTAGGCTAATCGCCGTGATAGGCGCAAAGCGTGCGCTCATTAGTGCCAGCAGCGTGGCCAAGCCCGTCAGCACAAACAGTGAATGGCTAAAGCCGCGATGCTCGGTAACATTGGCCACGGCGTCGCCGTAATCGATTATCACATCAAGGTCAGGCAGGGTGCCCAGCACGGCGCCAATGAGAATGGCTTTTCGGCCCAAGCGCCGGCCCAGCACGGCACCGCCAATGGCTGCGCCAAGCGCAGCTTGCGTGACTGAATCCACAGGTTTCTCCGACGGGTAAACCCAGCTAAGATAAACGTTATGGTTTAATTGTACAGCGTTGCGGCGTTTTATGTACGCTGTCACGTTTTTGTAAAGTATGGCTACGGTCGTTTTTTGAGGAGTCGATATGCAATACCTACATACCATGGTACGTGTGAGTGACCTAGATGCTTCGCTACGTTTTTACTGCGATCTGCTGGGCCTTAAAGAAGTCCGCCGTAAAGAAAACGAGAAGGGCCGCTTTACGCTGGTGTTCCTTGCCGCCTCCTTTGATGAAGCGCGCTCGGCGCGTCTCACCGCTCCTGAGCTAGAGCTGACCTACAACTGGGATCCTGAAGAGTATACGGGCGGGCGCAACTTCGGCCACTTGGCTTACCGCGTCGACGATATTTATGCACTTTGCCAAAAGCTTCAAGACAACGGTGTAACCATCAACCGTCCGCCTCGCGATGGCCACATGGCGTTTGTAAAATCACCAGACGGTATCTCGGTTGAACTGCTGCAAAAAGGCGATGCACTCGAGCCGCAAGAACCCTGGGCGTCGATGGAAAATACCGGTAGCTGGTAATTATTCCTGAAAGACTATCAAACAAGGACGATTCACCATGACCATGAAAGGTTGGCGTTTATTGCCACTGCTCGCCTCCACTGTGCTCCTTTTAAGCGCCTGTAGCAGTGCGCCAGGGCCAAGCACTGCGCCGCAACCAGGGCAGAGTGGCTCCTCGCTTTCTGGCGCGATCGTCGATCAGCGTTGGAATTTATTGCTGGTAGGCACCGATGAGCGTATCTCCATGCCGGAAACGCCTTTTTTCAGCATTGCAAATAATGGGAAAGTCAGCGGCCATGACGGCTGTAACCGCTTTAGTGGTGAAGTAACCCTGGGTGAGAATCAGCGTATAGAGTTTAGCCAACTGGCCACCACCCGTATGGCGTGCCCGCAAATGGCCGATGCCAAACGGGTCACGGATATGTTGGAAACTGCCTATCGGTATTTGATTGACCATGATCGGTTGGTCTTCTTTGGCCCTGATAGTCGCGTGCTAGGCGGCTGGCGCGAAGGCAACTAATACAGTCGGTTAGTTCTCAACAGGCGGATTGAAGCGGGCGATAAAGCGCGCATCAATCCGCTTTTTCCATTGCCATACCCACTTGCCGGATACCCCAAAGCCACCGCGGCTGGCAATGGCGCGGCCGTCGCCAGTGCCAATCAGTGCCAACACCCGTTCGGGTGGCTGCCAGGGGAGTAACGGTTCGTTATGGCAGGCACGGCGGAGGTTGTCTGCTAAGTGGGGGCCCATACGCACTGCATATACACCCGCATTGGGTAGCGCTGGGGTCAATGCTGCACAGTCGCCCGCGGCAAAAATAGTCGGCTGGCCGGTGACTTCCAACGTGTTTTCTACCTGAATAAAGTTGTGTTTATCCAGTGGCAGCGAGGTGTTTGCAAGCCAAGAGTGGCCGATAGCCCCGGTTGCCCAGAGCACAATGTCCGCATCAATGCGAGTACCGTCCTGGGTGGTTACCCCGCCTTCCACCAAGGTTTCGCCGCGTTGCTCAACGTGAACGGTAATGCCTGCCTTTGAGAGCGCGCGTCGGGTAAGCCAGCGTGGCAAGCGCCCGGCCTCGGGCAAGAGTGCATCAGCGGCAGTGAGTAAGTGCCCCTCCCAATCAATATCCGGGCGCTGCTTGCGCAGCTGGGTCAGTACACTCATCAATGTTTCGCAGCCTGCCGCACCGCCCCCAACGCCTAGAACTCGTTGGACACCGCCGCTGGGCAAGTGGCTAAGCTCATTTTTCACTACTTGCCAGCGCTGGTGTAGGCTGCTTAGTGGTCGCATGGCGAGTAGCTTGGGGAGGTTCTCCCCATGCTGCTGGGGGCGCGCCAGGGTCGAGCCGATATTGAAGGAGACCACATCAAAATTAACGCGCTCGCCATTCGCCAGCGCTACGTAACGCGCCTGGGTATTGATGCTACTCGCTGGGGAAAGAATCAGTCGAGCGTTGGTCCGTTGGCATAACGCTGCCACGTCGATTTGCGTCTCGCGCAGCGTGCACTCTCCCGCTAGCCATGCGGGTACACTGCCGGAGTAAGCGGCTAAGGGGCTATCACTCACGACAGTAATGGCAATATCTGAAGCGGGCTGTTGGGCAAAGGCTTCGAGCACAAAGGCGTGGGCATGGCCCGCACCAATCAGTAATAATTGCGGCATGGGCATCGCCTATACGCCTATAGAGAAGCAAGGAGCTATGGGATGTTTAGCAGACAAAAACTTGGTTTTTACCTGCCATTTTGGCCAGATACATGCCTTGATCTGCCCGTTCAAACAGCTGTCGAGGCTGGTCGCCGGGCTGTAATAGAGTCAGGCCGATACTCACCGTTAAATGGTCGGCGATGGAGAAGGTGTGCTGCTCCACGCTGCGGCAGAGCCGGTTAGCCAGCTTCAAGCTGGCGTCTTGATCAAGCTCCTTGGATATGATGACGAACTCTTCGCCTCCCCAGCGACCAAGGTGGTCATCAGCTCTCAGCGTCTCCTGCACTAACTGCGTTATATCACACAAGATATCATCCCCGATGGCGTGACCATAGGTATCGTTAATATTTTTAAAATCATCAATATCAAACATCAACATGGCGAAACTGACAGAGGAGTGGATCAAATCCTCGATCACCAATTCGGTGTAGTAGCGGTTCCAGCATTTCGTTAAGGGATCGGTGTGGGCCAGGCCCTCAAGACGCTGATTGGTCTTGGTTAACTGGCGGTTGAGGCGAGCAACCTCCAGAGCCGTTATGGCCACTGCTATATCGTCAGCCAACTCGGTGATCATGGAAGCTTCCAGCGGCATCCAATAGCTCAAGGCGTCTTGGAGCTTTGTATCCGCTACCCGTGCAGTGATGAGCGATTGTTGGCGAAACAGTAGCAACCAGCCTAGGGGAGCATTCGCGACACTAAGAGGGGCAGCCAAGCCGTCTTGGCAGTTGCTATTCAGCTCGATAATTTCGTCATGGGTGTTTTGCTGATTCAACTGCTGTAATTGATGAAACAGCTGGTGCTTGGTGGGGCACTCGCCAAAGCAGTGGAGATCGCCCTGATAGGCCAGCGCAATGCCTTCGGCCTGAAATATATCGCACCAGCTGGCGCCATGATGCTGCAAAATATCATCAATGGAGGTGAGTCGTTTAATATCTTTGGACAGCAATCTGCGGCGAGACTTTAAACCAGAGTGGCGAGCAGCTATGCGCTCTGCTTTTAACAGGCGTAAGCGTTGGGATGCAATGTCGACAAGTAGCTGGATCCACTTGCCAAGCCCGGGATGAACCGTAGGCGGATGTCCAATATACCCCCACACCTCCTGTTCGCCCTGTAGCTCATAAAGTTGCAGGTTTGAGGTCGCCAGGTCGTCGTCACAACGAATAGCGAGCAACTCGTGATGGGAGGCCAGCGTACTTTCCAGCGGATAGCAGTATGCCAAACGGAGGTCGCCTGTGCTTAAGCGGCGATAAAGTACCACGGGCTGGCCCTGGGTAAGCGTATGGAGCGTTTTGGCCAGCAGTTCAAAAAGCTCCAGAGGCGTTGCCGAGTCGCATAGTAGCGCCAGCTTTTGGCACAGGTTGTCGAGATTTTGCACCGATAGAGATAGTGTGCCACTCATCATGAATGACTCCTCAAGCGCCGCATCTCAGCGCTTAGCATAGCAACTCGCCTAAGCGAAAACTCGAAATTGAATTAATGATTCAATCAAAAGGTGAACCGTTATTCAACTATTATTGAACAATCGCTTCACATTGGCGGCATGAATGAAAAAATCATGTTCGCTGAGCGTCTGAAATCAGCACTCGAAGCAGCCGGCTACGAAGCGCGGCCATCGGTGCTTGAGCGGGAATTTAACCTGCGCTACTGGGGAAAGCCAATTACATTTCAGGCCGTAAGGCGGTGGCTACGAGGTGACTCAATCCCCAGTCAGGACAAGCTTCAGGTATTAGCACGCTGGCTGCTAGTGGATCCGCACCAATTGCGTTATGGCGACAGCGCTTATAATAGTGTCAGTGAGCCAACGCCAACCTGGGAGGTTTCATCTTCAAGTGACGAGTGGCAGGTTCTTTTACTGTATAGGGGGCTGCCTGCCGCGCAGAAAAAGGTCGTGCGCGACATCATCGAAACATTTGCTAAAGCACATCCAACGAAAGACGGCTGTTAAACTTTATCACCGCGCCGCCAATTGAAGTAGCGCTTCAATAGTGCCAGTACCCGTTCGGGCTTATGAGCGTTTTTCCATACGCCCGCCGTGGCCTTGGCCGCTTCGCCCAGTGTTGGGTAGGGATGAATGGTGCCCAGCAGTTTATTGAAGCCCAGGCCGTGCTTCATGGCGATGGTCAATTCGCCTACCCACTCGCCAGCGTTTTCGGCAACGATGGTGGCGCCCAGGATTTTGTCTTTGCCAGGCACGGTAAGTACCTTGATAAAGCCATGGGTCGCACCTTCGGCAATGGCGCGGTCACTTTCGCTCATGGCGTAGCGGGTGATCTCAAAGGCAATACCTTGTGCTTTGGCCTCCTTTTCATTCAACCCAACTTTGGCGACTTCCGGCTGCGTATAGGTGACTGCAGGCATATAGCGGTAGTCCACTGAGAAGCTTTTCAGTTCGCCGAACAGGGCATTGACTGCCGCATGCCACGCCTGGTGCGCGGCAGCGTGGGTAAGCTGATAAGGCCCGGCTAAATCACCACAGGCCCAGATATTGGGTAGGCGGGTTTGCAGTCGCTCGTTAAGTTCAAGAGTGCCTGCTTGGGTGGTCGTGATCCCCAGCGCTTCTAGCCCTAAGCCCTCAATATTGGCCTGGCGACCCACGCTCACCAGCAAATAGTCAAAGGAGAGTAATTTGCGCTCGCCATGTTGCTCCACCGCTAGCTGATAGCCGCCATCCTCGTTAAGAACTTCCAGCGCTGTGGCGTCGGTCATCACCATCACACCTTCGTCAGCCAAAGTGCTTTCAGCCAGCTCACTAACCTCTTGATCCTCACGATTCAGTAGTTGGGAAAGCCCTTCCACCAGCGTAACCTGACTGCCCAAACGGGCGAAGCTCTGACTCAGCTCACAGCCAATGGCCCCGCCACCCAGTACCACTAAGCGTTTGGGCAGCTCGGTCAGCGACCAGAGGTTTTCGGACGTTAAAACAGGGGCGCTCTCCATACCTGGCAGCGAGGGCACCCGGGGCCGTGCGCCGGTTGCCAGCACAATATGGCGGACGGTCAGGGTTTTATCGCCGACCTGAACTTCCCATGGCGAAGTGAGTTTAGCGTGCTCCTGGTAGACCTCAACGCCCAAGCCACTATAGCGCTCCACGCTGTCGTGGGGTTCGATATCGCTAATCGCCTGTTTGACGTGGCCCATTACCTTGGCAAAGTCGATCTCTGGCTCGCTGGCGGTCACCCCGAAGCGGTGGGCAGTTCGTATTTCATGGGCGGCACGGGCAGCGCGAATCAACGCTTTGGAGGGCACGCAGCCGGTGTTCAGACAGTCGCCGCCCATTTTATGTTTTTCCACCAGCGCCACCTTGGCTTTTACGGCACTGGCGATATAGCTGGTGACCAGCCCCGCCGAACCGCCCCCAATGACCACAATGTCGTAGTCAAAGTGGGCGGGTCGGGTAAAACCTTTATATGTCTTGCGCTGTTGCACCAGCAGCACAATGCGCCGGGCGATCCAGGGGAAGATGGCCAGCAGCAAAAACGAGGCGATAAGCGTGGGTGAGAGGATGCCTCCCAAACTCTCCAAGTCACCCAACTGCCCACCCGCATTCACATAAATAGCGGTACCGGGCAGCATGGCGACCTGGCTTACCCAGTAAAAGGTGACGGTCTTGATCCGCGTCAGGCCCATGACCAGATTGATCATGAAAAATGGAAACACCGGCACCAAACGCAGGGTGAATAGGTAAAGGGCACCGTCCCGCTCAACACCGCGATTCACGGCTGCGAACTGGCGGGGAAATCGCTTTTCGATAGGGTTACGGAATAGACAGCGCGAGAGTAAAAAGGCCAGGGTGGCGCCCATGGTGCTGGCGAAGGAGATAATCAACAGCCCCCAGCCAAGCCCAAACAGAGCTCCACCCAGCAGGGTTAATAGCGTGGCTCCAGGCAGTGAAAGGGCCGTCATCACGACATAAACGGCAAAGAAGGCGCCCGCCACCTGCCACGGGTATTGGTTAAACGCTGCTTGAAAGTCGCTTTGGTACGTCTTTAGGGTTTCCAGGGTGAACCATTGGTGGGCACCGCTGAGGAAAAACACGCCAATGGCAGTGATCAGTAGCGCTGTAATCATCAAACGTTGTCGGGTCACAATAAAAGCTCCAGCGCTAATAAGGTCAGTATTGGTGGTGACTTTGTGAAAGGGTCGCCCGTTTCCTTACACTGATATGGGAGCACTTTTCCAGCGCTGCCAGTCTTCTGGGCGATCCACATCCCAAATGGTTTCGGGGTAGGCGGCGCTCAGCCCCAGTTGTCTAATGCGCTGTTTAGTGATGGTCAGTACGCTTTTAGTACCCCATGGAATGTCTTCAAACAGTGCGGGATAGTCTTGCCGGGTGCCCACAAAGCCGTAGCCGCCATCTTCGGCGGGTAACAGCACCACATCAAAACGGGCCAGTTGCTGCGCGCAGGCAGTGATCAGTGTGCTGGTGATGCTTGGGCAGTCACTGCCCATCAGCATGGCGGGCCCTGGCGTACTGTTCAGGGCATAGCGAACCCTTGCGCCTAAATCACCCTCTGGTTGAGCGCTTAGCGCCACACCAAAGGCTTCGCGAAGCTCGATAAACAGCGGGTGTACGTGATCCAGCGCCGTCCATAGCGTGACGTTTTCAGCAGGCAGCGCTTTGCAGGCGCTGGCGACGCAGTGACGAACCAGCTCCGCGTGGGCACAGGCAGCCCCTTCTAAACCTAGCAGGGGCGCCAAGCGCGTTTTGGCCTGCCCCGCCAGCGGTGCTTTGGCGAGCAGGTGCAGGTGGGGCGTTTCAGCGGGCATCGCGATACTCCTTGGCGAGTTGGGTTGCGCTCACGCCGCGCCAGTAGCGATAGCGCAGTCGCCACATCAGGCGGATGGTTTTCCAAGCGCCGAACTCATCCCAGCGCCTGCCCGAGCTTATCACTTTCGCCGTTAGGCAGGCGGGGCGCGATACCTGTTTAAGCCGTTTAGACAGTTCAATATCTTCCATCAGTGGCTGTTCGGGAAAACCACCGACGGCCCTGAAGGCGCTGGTGCGGACAAAGATTCCCTGGTCGCCGGTGGCCATCCCGGTCAGTCGCGAGCGCTGATTCATCATCCAGCTCACCACGGGCAGCCAGCGGCTGCGGCCTGAAAGCTGAATAGCAAAGCGCCCCCAGGCGTGGCGGTTAAGCCCCCGTGTTATCTGTTCAACGGCACCATCGGGCAGTTGAGTATCCGCATGCAGAAACAGCAGCGCAGGCGCTCGGGCATGCTGCGCGCCCAGGTTCATTTGTTCACCTCGGCCGGGTGAGCTGCCGAGCACGCGGTCAGCCAGGGGTGTGGCGATGCGAACGCTGCTGTCGCCACTGCCGCCATCGACCACAATGACTTCGACCAGTGCCGAAAGGCGCTGAGCGCGTAGTAACTGTAGCGGCAACAGTGTTGCCTCAATACCGGCTGCCTCGTTAAGTACCGGTATCACGATGCTGAGTTGAGGTGCCTTTTCAATCGAGTTTTCAACCGAGTTCAAGCACAGGCCCTCCTGCTGCCTTGGCATCTGCGAGGTCGTGGGTGACCAGCAGTGCAGGCAGGCCTGCATCGCGCAGTTGGTTAAACACTAGGGTGCGCATTTCCTGGCGCAGTGCCGTATCCAGCTTGGAAAACGGCTCGTCCAGCAGCACGGCGCGCGGTTTGGAGAGCAGCAGGCGCATCAATGCCACGCGAGCCTGCTGGCCGCCAGAAAGGGTGGCGGGGTCGCGCGCTTCAAAGCCTGCCAGCCCCACTTGTTTAAGCGCTTGGGTGACCTGTTGGTGTTTATCTTGAATATGGCGAGGTAGCCCAAAACGCAAATTGCCGCCCACGCTTAGGTGCGGAAACAGCAGCGGATCCTGAAACAAAAGCCCGATGCCGCGCTTTTCAGCGGGGAGGCTTAACAGGTCTTGCTCGCCCAGCCATACGCCGCCGCTGGCGCTAAAATCTCGAGTAATAAAGCCCGCAATATACGCCAGCAGGGTCGATTTTCCTGAGCCCGATGGACCCATTACGGTGAGCACCTCGCCAGGGGCTATGGTGGCATCCACTGCCAGTAACTCGCGGCCCGCAAGGGCGATGCTAATCTGCTCAAGGCGCAGCGACGCGCTGAAATAAACTGTCACAATGTCCCTCTTAGGTAGCCAGTTCACGGCGGTGGGAGCCCAATAAGCGGGGCAGCCCCAGAGCAAGCATAAAGCCGATCAGTGGCAGGCCCGCCTGCACTAATGCCCAAACGCCGATTAAGCGTCGGTTACTGCCTGCGGCAAGCGCCACCGCCTCGGTCGTTACCGTAGTGACACGCCCGGCTCCCAGCAGTTGGGTGGGTAAGTATTGGCCAATACTTACCGCCAGGCCCACCGCAAAGGCCGTTAATAGCGGCGCTAATAGTAGCGGGAGGCGCACTTTCCAAAATGCAGCACTGCGTGACACACCCAGGGAGCGCGCTACCTGTAGCCAGCGTGGATCCAGGCGACGATACGCCTCGGCTAATGATAGATAGACATAAGGCAGCACAAACAGCAGGTGACCTGCGATCACCAAGCCTAGTTGGGGGCGAACGCCCAAACTCTCCGCTGCCACAATCAGACCAAACAGAAAGGCAATTTGCGGCACCAGTAGCGGTAGATAGAGCAGCCATAGTGCGCGCCTCGGTTGAATGTGCTGGCGATGCTCGTTTTCCAGCGTCGTTAACACCAGCGCCGTGGCCAGCGTCGTTGAAATCAGCCCAATCAGCGCGGTATTGACAAGCGGTGTGACCAGCATAGGGCCGCTGCGTTGCCAGTGATCCAGCGTTAGCATCTGCGGTAACAGCTCAGGAAAACGCCAAAAACCGGCCAGCGAAAATAGCCCCAACCCGACCAAGGCCGCCAGCGCCGTGATACTTGCAAATAGTAACGCCGAGCGGCCCACTACGCGCAGGGCGATTTCACCTCGCTGGCGGCTGCCATTGGTCAGCCAGCCTCGCGCCAGCAGGCGGGTCAGTTGTTCCAGTAGCCACCAGCAGAGCAGCGCGGCGATGGTGACCCCCAGTTGTAGTACTGCCGCCGCCGAGGCCATAAAGCGGTGGCTAATATCGGGGTCGTTGAACCAGCGCAAGATAGACACGCTCAGCGTGGGAGGCAAGGTCGGGCCGAGAATCAGCGCCATATCGACGACCGAGGTGGCGTAGGCGATCACCGCATACACGGGCAGGCGAATCAGCGGGTAGAGCGAAGGCAGCACGGTTTTTAACCACGCAATGGTAGGTGAATAGCCCAGTGATCGCGCCAGCATTAAGCGCTTTTCAGGCACTAGCTGCGGCAGCGCTGCCAGGCTCATTAGCAGTAGGAACGGCACTTCTTTTAGCACCAGCCCCGCGATCAGGGAAAGCCCCCAAGGATCGTTGATGATCAGCGCATCCGGCGGGCGCTCCCAGCCGGTTAGCGATGGCGATATGAGCCGCGCCAACAAGCCCGAAGGGGCAATCAGAAAGGCAAATCCAAACGCGATAGCGGCATGGGGGATGGCGAGTAGAGGCGAAACCAGCCGCCGAATGCTGCGGTCTAGCCATGTGCCCCGGCTGGCGGCCAAAAACAGCACCACAATAACCAGCGCTATGGCTGCGCTGACTAACCCGCTGGTAAAGCTCACCGCCACCGAACGCCAAAGCCCCGGCTGGGCGAACAGCATCTGCCAGGGGGCTAAACTACCGCCATGTCCGCCTAGCGCGGGCAAGTAGCCAAATGCTGGCAGCAGCACCATCAGTAGCCCTGCGGCTACCGGCAGTACTAGCAGGGCAATGATGAGCGCCGGGGCCAGTCGCAGCATGGTCTAGTTAACGCCGTAACGCTCAAGCCAGGCATCTTGCAGGGCGGTCATCCAGCTGGGGTGCGGTTCGGGTAGGGTGTTAGACAGCGCGTCCGCGGGTAGTTCTGAAGGGTGACGATCTCCCTGCTCAAACAGCGCTTGGGCGTCAGTGTCTAGCTGGTTGATATCCAGCACGCTGCGGTCGCCCCACATCGCTAACGACTGTTTTTCGGCCTGGGCTTCCGTTGAAAGTAGATAGTTGGCGAGCACCATGGCCCCAGCTTTATGCGGTGAGTTATAGGGAATTGCCACAAAGTGGACGTTACCCAGGGTGCCGCCTTCCAGCACATAGCTGCGCACGCTATCGGGTAATTCATACTCCATGACCGCCACGGCAGCATCAGTGGGGTAGAAAGAAAACGCTAGACTTAGCTCACCATCGCTCATCAATGTACGCAAGTGGGGGCCGGAGTCGGGAAAGCTGCGCCCGCTGCGCCATAGGTGCGGGTGCAGCGCATCTAAATAGGTCCACAGCGGTTCTGTCACGGTCTCGAAATCGCTCTCTGAGAGCGGCTGGTAAAGCGCCTCATCCTGCTCGGTAAGCTCGATCAGTGCTTGTTTCAAAAAGGTGCTCCCGGTGAAGTCGGGAATACGTGGATAACTAAACTGGCCCGGGTTGGCTCGAGCCCAGGCGAGTAGCGACTGTATGTCCTTGGGGGGAGTCTCGGTTTGGGCGCTGTCGTAATAGAAGGTGATTTGCGCTTTTCCCCAGGGCGACTCGTAGCCTTCGGTAGGCAGTGTGAAGTCGGTGACAACCTCGGGGTTTTCGTCGGCGTTGGTGAGCGCAAAATGGGGCAGCGCCTCGGCGAAGGGGCCGAACAGCAGATCGTTGTCGCGCATGGCTGCGAAGTTCTCGCCGTTGATCCAAATCAGATCAATACTGCCCTCGTCGTGGTTACCCGCCTGCTTTTCGCCTAGCACCCGCGCCACCGCGCTGCCGGTATCGTCCAGCTTAACGTGCTCCACATCGACGCCGTACTGGGCCTGCATTTGCTCCGCCACCCAGTCAATATAACGGTTGGTGCGCGTATCACCCCCCCAGGCATTCCAGTAAACGGTTTGGCCTTCGGCTTGTGCCACGACGCTTTGCCAGTCGTCCGGATCAGGGTTGGCCATGGCAGGAAGCGCAAGGCCTAACAGCGTGGTGGCGATCGTGAAGCGTATAGGGTGACGGTTAATCGGCATCGCATATCTCTTGGGTAGGAAGCACAAACGTTATAGGGAAGCTTGCAAGCACTGCAGCTCGCTATGGACGTGATCAATAATCGGCAGCGAGAGGTAGTGCTCAACGCGGTCACGCACGTGGTCAATCACGGCAGGGTCGGTGAGTTCTGCCGACCAGTCTTCTCCCCGTTGCTGGGCATCTTTAGCGTTTAGGTGCTGGGCGCGCCATTTCGCGCACCAGGTTAATGACCACAGCCAGGTAGCGCGACGGCAGGCGACCAGGGAGTCGGTATCGGGTGATTCACTCATGGCTGCTTGCCAGCGGCGGTAAAAATTAATCACGTCATTCAGCGATAGCACCGCTTGGCTGTTTACATCCCAGGTAGTGGAGGTGTAGAGGCTGGTGTGGGCGAGATCAATGCCCGGCAGGCCGTAGCGACACTTCTCTAAATCCACCAACACCGCGCGGCCATCGTCGCGGATTAAGAAGTTGCCAGGGTGGGTGTCAAAGCTAATCAGCGTCGCGGTTTCATCGTTTAGGCGGGGCGGAAGTAAGTCCAGTTCCTGCTTAATCCGCTGGGTCACTTTACTCGAAAGCTGCGCATCGCCTAGCCAGTTAGCCTGCTGGCGCACTTCATCCACCATCGCCTGCCACGGATTTTCAGGAGCGAGCAGTGGCGCCCGTGCCGCGAGAGCGGGCAGCGGTTGACGGTGCAGGCTGGCAAGAGCATCTGCAATGGCAGGCAGGTCTTCCGGCAGGCTGGCCAGACGGCCGCGGATCGCCTCAACCAACAACCCGCCACGAGGCAGCGATTCGCCTGGTGGCAGGGTGTCATACAGCACAGGCGTGTGTCCGCCAGGGCTAGAGCGCTGATAACAGGCGGCCTGATAGGCAAGGTTCGCTTCCGGCGGCAGGTTCATCTGGCTCTGTTTCGGTAGCCGCGCCACCCAATCATCGCCATCGTTGCGATGCACCCATACATGGTCATGAGCTAGCCCGGTATCCGCCATTGGCGAAAGCTCGCGGTACGCAATCCCGGCCCGCTCAAGTTCGGTCGCCAGCGCCTCTAATCGCGCCACAGTTGGTGTCGGCATAGAGCAGTCCGTATTGTTGCTGAATCAGCGATGCCACTTGGTGGCTGTTCTTGTACCAACCTTACACGTTTCGTAAGAAAATGTGATTAGGTGTGGTGTAAGGAGGAGGAAAAGCTTTGTATTAACTCACTCTAAACTTTGAAGTGGTCTGACAAAGTCAACAGAGCGTTCCCAAACAAAAACGGCACCCTGACGGTGCCGTTTTTGTTTCAGCTATTGTTACTAACCAACTTTATAAAGCCTCAATCTTCGCCTTTTGCTCTTCCAGCAGCTGCTTGGTGGCTTGGAACTCGTCCAGCTTGCCTCGCTCTTTATCCACCACGGCGACGGGGGCTTTGGCGATAAAGCCGTCGTTGCCAAGCTTCTTCTCGATGCCGCCGATCAGTTTGTCCTGTTTCTCGATCTCTTTACTGAGGCGAGCGATTTCGGCATCTCTGTCGATGAGATCCGCCATCGGCACCAATACTTCCATATCACCTACCAACTGCGTGGCTGAGAGCGGGGCATCATCAGGGTTGTCGAGCCATGTCACGCTTTCCAGCTTGGCGAGCTTGGAAAGGAAGTGGCGGTTGCTTTCCAGGCGCTCGGCATCTTCGGGCTTGCCTTTGGTCAGCAGCACGTCGAGGGGTTTGCCAGGGGCGATGTTCATTTCGGCGCGGATGTTACGCACGGCGATAATGACGCCTTTGAGCCACTCAATATCCAGGCTGGCCTGTTCGTCGATTTTACTCTCATCGGCTTCTGGCCAAGCTTGCAGCATGATCGATGCGTCGTCACCCATAAACACACCTGCCAGCGGCGAGACGCGTTGCCAGATCTCTTCGGTGATATAGGGCATCATCGGATGGGCCAAGCGCAGGATAGCTTCGAGTACGCGCACTAACGTGCGGCGAGTGCCGCGCTTGGCTTCGGCCGTCGCATTTTCGTCCCACAGTACGGGCTTGGATAGTTCCAAATACCAGTCGCAGTACTCGTTCCAGATGAATTCATACAGCGCTTGGGCGGCGTGGTCAAAGCGGTACTCGTCCAGCGCCTTGGTGACCTGGGCTTCGGTTTTCTGTAGCTGCGAGATGATCCAGCGGTCGGCGAGGGAAAGCTCAACTTCCTCTCCGCTCGTACCGCAATCTTCGCCTTCGGCGTTCATCAGCACGTAGCGTGAGGCATTCCACAGTTTGTTGCAGAAATTGCGGTAACCGTCCAGGCGGTTCATATCAAACTTGATATCACGCCCCGTTGTGGCCTGGGAGAGGAACGTAAAGCGCAGCGCATCGGTGCCGTGGGCTTCGATGCCGTCTTTAAATTCGTCCTTTGTGGCTTTGGCAATCGCCTTGGCCTGTTTCGGCTGCATCATATTGCCGGTGCGCTTTTCGAGTAGCTCTTCCAGCGTAATACCGTCGATCAAGTCGATAGGATCGAGCACGTTGCCCTTGGATTTGGACATCTTCTGGCCCTGGCCGTCGCGTACCAAACCGTGCACATAAACCGTCTTAAATGGCACCTCTTTGGTGAACTTCAGGGTCATCATGATCATCCGGGCTACCCAGAAAAAGATGATGTCAAAGCCAGTGACCAGCACGCTAGAAGGATGGAAGGTCTCAAGCTCCGGGGTCTTTTCCGGCCAGCCGAGAGTACCGAAAGTCCACAATCCCGAACTAAACCACGTATCGAGTACGTCTTCATCCTGCGTCAGCACGACATCGGGGTCGAGTGCATGCTTCTCGCGGGCTTCTTCTTCGCTACGGGCAACGTAAACATTGCCTTCCGCGTCGTACCAGGCGGGAATGCGGTGGCCCCACCATAGCTGACGGGAAATACACCAATCCTGGAGGTCACGCATCCAGGCGAAGTACATGTTTTCGTAGTTCTTGGGCACGAATTGGATATCGCCGTTTTCCACCGCTTCGATGGCGGGCTTGGCGAGGCTTTCCACCGCCACAAACCACTGGTCGGTAAGCAACGGCTCAATGACATCGCCGGAGCGATCGCCATAGGGCAGGGTGTTGTTAACGGCTTCGACTTGCTCCAGCAGGCCCAGCGCCTCCATATCGGCAACGATCTGCTTGCGCGCTTCAAAGCGGTCAAGCCCAGCGTACTTGGCGGGCAGCGTGGCGTCTTCGTCGGGCTGGGGCTGGCCTTTTAGGTCAAAGATCTCAGCTTGCTCAAGGATCGTCGCATCTTTGGAGAAGACGTTGATCAGCAGATGATTCTGGCGCTTGCCGACCGCGTAGTCGTTGAAGTCGTGAGCCGGGGTGATCTTGACGCAGCCGGAGCCTTTCTCCATATCGGCATGCTCATCCGCCACCACCGGAATACGGCGGCCTACCAGTGGCAGCTCGATAAACTTGCCGACCAGTGAGGCGTAGCGCTCATCTTCCGGGTTGACCGCCACACCGGTGTCGCCCAGTAGCGTTTCCGGGCGGGTGGTGGCGACCACTACGTAATCCTTACCGTCAGCGGTTTTAACTCCGTCCGCTAGCGGGTAGCGGAAGTGCCAGAAGCTGCCTTGCTGCTCTTTATTTTCCACTTCCAAATCAGAAATGGCGGTATGCAGGGTAGGATCCCAGTTGACCAACCGCTTGCCGCGGTAGACCAGCTTTTCTTCGTGCAGGCGCACGAACACTTCCTGCACCGCTTTATAGAAGCCGTCGTCCATGGTGAAGCGCTCGCGGCTCCAATCCACGCTGGCGCCCATGCGGCGCAGCTGGCGGGTGATATGGCCCCCAGACTCTTCTTTCCACTCCCACACCTTGTCGATAAACGCATCGCGGCCAAGATCGTGGCGGGTCTTGCCCTCTTCAGCCGCTATTTTACGCTCGACCAGCATTTGCGTGGCGATACCCGCATGGTCGGTGCCTACCTGCCACAGGGTATTGTTGCCCTGCATCCGTTTCCAGCGCGTCAGGGTATCCATAATGGTGTCCTGAAACGCGTGACCCATGTGCAGGCTGCCGGTCACGTTGGGCGGTGGAATCATGATCGAAAAGGGCTCGCCCTGGCCGGAAGGGGCGAAACGGTTGTCGGCCTCCCAGCGCTCGTACCAGCGGGTTTCGATCTGTTCGGGTTGGTAGGTCTTTTCCATGGAGAGTCGGCTCACGGCTGGCAAGAAATGTGAAATTGTATAGCGCGAGAGTATACAGCGTGAGTGCCGGGGTCGTCAGGTGCTACTCACGCTCGTTGTTAATGTTAACGGTTGCCGCGCACCGTCTTTACAAGGTGCTGATGCGAAGAAAACCCGCGCATGGCGATGAGCCCCAGGATAGGACCCGGCACTAGCCACCAGATCACCGCCAGCGACTGGCTCGACCACAGCGCGGTAACCAGCGCAATCGAAGGAATGGTGAGCCCAAAGCCGATAGCGTTCATCATCGCCAGCGCTGCCCCCAGTCGCTCGACTGGGGCGGTGGCCGATGCAAGCGCTGAAAACTGAGCAGAATCGGCAATCACGCTAACGCCCCATACGCCGAGAAGCGCTAGCAACAGCCAGGGCGATGCGCTGCCCAAAAGCGGATAAACCAAACACAACGTGCCCGAGACAGCCAACGCCACGCAGGCCACGCGGTCGCTGCCAATGTGACGGCTCCATTTGCCCGCGAGTACGCAGCCGGGCAAGCCCAACGCAATCACGGCAAAGCTTAGCCATGGCTGGGCGCCGTTGGCAGCGCCAAGACGTTCCAATTCCCTAGCGACCAGAAACGGCACCAGCGCCCATAGCGCATACAGCTCCCAACAATGGCCGAAATAACCTAGCGCGGCGGCGCGAAAACGCGGCTGTTTAAACGCGGCCAGCCCTGCCCAAGGGCGCCCGCTTTTGGCGGTGGCCGGGAGGTGTGGGCCTACGCCCAGTCTGAAAATCAACAGCGCGGCGACCAGCGCCAACAATGAGGCCAACAGCAGCGGCCACTGCCAGGGCAGGTGCAGCGTTAACCCGCGTAGCAGGTGTGGGGAAGCAATGCCCAAGGTCAGCATGCCCACCAGCCAACCCAGCGCTGCCCCGGCGTGGCTGGGAGTCCAGCTCACCACCAGTTTCATACCCAGCGGATAGATACCGGCCAGGCAAAGCCCTGTTGCAAAGCGCGCCACGGCTGCCAGCGTGACGCTCTCGGCCACGCCGATAAAAGCGGCGTTGATCAGTGCGCCAAGAACGGCAGAAAACGCAAACAGGTGGCTGGCACGAATTCGGTCAGCAAGGCCGGTGGTGGCGATCAGCAGCGTGCCGCTAATAAACCCGGCCTGAACGGCGATAGTGAGCAGACCCAAATCGCTTTCACTAAGGCCCACGGCCTCCTGCAGCGCCAGACCAACGCCATTAACGCTAAACCATAGCGAAGTGCCGAACAGTTGGGCGATGACGATAACGGCCAGGGGAGTGCGGGCTAAAAAGGTGTGAAACTGCATGGGCGCTCTCGTGCGTTGAGTTATTGTTGTTAAAAGATTAGTTAACCGAGCTTATGCGGCACGACCTCATGGCCCATTTCTTTATAGCGCTGCCAGCAGGTGCGTTTGGCGACCAGCACTTGTTGGTGCTGATTGATGATCTCGGCGATTCGCGCGTAGCGTTCTACACCTTCGGGAATATCGGGGTGCAAATTAAGCAGGGCGGTTTCTTCTGTCGGCACCGGCAGCTGCTGCCAGCCTAGCGTGATCGGTACGCTGGCGGCCATTTCGCTATCTTCCAGGGCGTGGGGTAAATAGGCATCCGGACGAAAATTCCACAGCGCGCTATCGGCCTGCTCGGCGAGGGCGCTGTCTTCGCAGTGTAGATGCAGGCGGTAGCCTTTACGCCAGATGGTCTCGGCCAGTTTGCAGGCAAACTGCAAGCGCGCCTCCAAGGTCGTATCGGGCAGAATGTAGAAATCAATACGGGCCATTGGCGGCTCCAGCGATTGCAGATAAATGTACTACTTACAAACAGCGCCGCCGCAAACGTTGCGGCGGCGTTGAACGGTGAAGCGTGGGTTTTAAACCCGCTTAAACCAGCTGGGTTAGCCAGCCGTACTTATCTTCACTGCGGCCGTACTGCAGGTCGAGCAGTTTGGTACGGATGCGCATGGCGATTTCATTATTGCCGCCCGCGGTGAGCTTGATACGCTCGTTTTCAGTGACCAGTTCACCTACCGGAGTGATGACCGCGGCGGTACCGCAGGCAAACACCTCGGTGATCTCACCAGATGCCGCCCCTTCGCGCCACTCGTCAATGCTGATAGCGCGCTCTTCTGGCGTTAGACCTTCATCTTTGGCCAGTGTGAGTACGGAGTTGCGCGTCACGCCTTCGAGAATGGTGTCGGTCAGACGCGGCGTCACCAAACGGCCGTCTTTGAAGACGAAGAACAGGTTCATGCCACCCAGCTCTTCCACCCACTTGTTTTCAGCCGCATCGAGAAACGCGACCTGACCACACTGGTGGGCTTCGGCTTCTTTTTGCGCGGCCAATGAAGCGGCGTAGTTGCCGCCACACTTGGCAAAGCCGGTGCCACCGGGGGCTGCACGCTTGTAGTTCGAGGAGAGCCAGATCGACACCGGGGCAATACCGCCTTTAAAGTACGCCGCGGCGGGGGAGGCGATCACGTAGTAATCGACTTCCTGTGAGGGGCGTACGCCAAGAAATGCTTCAGAAGCGATCATAAACGGGCGCAGGTAGAGGCTGCACTCATCAGAGGCGCTGGCAGGCGTAGGTACCCAAGCCTGATCCTGGGCGAGCAGCGCTTTCAGCGAGCCGATGAAATCCTCATCGGACAGTTCCGGCAGCGCCAAGCGGCGGGCGCTGCGGCGGAAGCGCTCGGCGTTTTTCTCAGGGCGGAATGTCCAGATTGAGCCGTCGGCGTGGCGATAGGCCTTGATACCCTCAAAAATCTCCTGGCCGTAATGCAGTACAGAGGCAGCAGGGTCGAGGGTTAGCGGGCCGTAAGGGCGCACCTGATGGCCGTGCCAGTCGGCGTCCACGGTCCAACGAATATGGGCCATGTGGTCGGTAAAGTAGCGACCAAAACCGGGGTTTTTAAGGATGTTTTCACGGATCTCATCGGCCGTAGGCTGGTTGGACGGCAGTATTTCAAAACGCGATTCTGACTGGTTATTTGAAGCTGTGGGCACGGCGTGTTGTCTCCGCTAGAGCCAGACCCCGAAGGGCAAAAGTAAGCAGTGTATGTAAGTACGGCGTGTGTCCAAGGACAGGGTGCACGCTCATGTATTCAGGTTTAACGGTTGCCGCGCTGAAAGGCAACCGTTGAACGAGGGATCGTGGTGCCGAGTGATGATATTAGCCGTCGCTGTTTTCTACTTGGGCATCGGTTTCACGGTCCAACAGGTACTGGGTTAATAGCCCAACCGGCCGGCCGGTGGCGCCTTTTTGCTTGCCTGAGTGCCAAGCAGTGCCCGCGATATCCAGGTGCGCCCAGGGGAAGTGATCGGCGAAGCGTGATAGAAAACATGCGGCGGTAATCGTACCCGCGGGGCGGCCGCCAATATTAGCCAGATCGGCAAAGTTGGAGTCTAACTGCTCTTGGTATTCATCCCACAGCGGCAGGTGCCAGGCGCGATCCCATGCCCCTTCGCCGGCATCCAGCAAATCCAGCGCTAGGTCGTCGTCGTTGGAGAGCAGGCCGGTGGCGTGATGGCCTAGGCCGACAATCACAGCGCCAGTAAGAGTGGCGATATCGACCACGCTGGCGGGAGTAAAGCGCTCGGCGTAGGTTAGCGCGTCGCACAGCACCAAGCGGCCTTCGGCGTCGGTATTGAGCACTTCGACGGTCAGCCCTTTTAGCGTTTTGATGATATCGCCGGGCTTGGTGGCGCGGCCGTCGGGCATGTTTTCGGCGGCGGCGACGATAAACACCAGATTGAGCTTCGGCTTGATATCCAACACCGCTTTGACGGTGCCGAATACGCTGGCAGCACCGCACATGTCGAATTTCATTTCGTCCATGCCTTCGCCGGGCTTGAGCGAAATGCCGCCAGTATCAAAGGTAATGCCTTTGCCGATTAGTACATGGGGCGCTTCTTCACCATTGTCGGCGCCCTGGTACTTCATGACGATCAAGCGTGTCGGTTCCTTGCTGCCGCGACCGACGGAAAGCAGCGAGCCTGCACCCAGAGCTTCCAGCGCTTCTTCATCGAGAATGTCGACCTCAAGTGCGCCCTTTGAATCGCGGCCCAGCTGCTCTGCCTGCTCGGCTAAATAGCGAGGCGTGCAGATATTGGCAGGCAGGTTGCCTAAGGTACGCGTGTAGTTGATGCCTTGGCCGATTGCATTGCCTATTAAGGCGCCCTGCTTAACCTGCGAAACAGCGTCAGCATCGCTGATCATTAACGTCAGCTTGGCTAGACTGAGGGCCGGTGCGGGCGATGATTTGAACTGATCAAAGCGATAAATGGCCCGCTCAGCTGCTTCCATCACCTTGCGCGCTTTCCAGGCAGGGTCGCGGTCGGCGAGTGGCACATCGCCGAATACCACGCTCGCTTCATCGATAGGTAGTTTTACCAACGCTGCCATGGCCGCATCCAGGGCCTTGATGAAGGCGGCTTCCTGGCATTTTTCGCGCTCACCCAAGCCCACTAGCAAGATGCGCTCAGCGCCCAGGCCCGGTGCAAAGGGCACTAATTGCACGTTGCCCAGCGCGGCGTCAAAGTCGCCGCGTTCCAGCAATTGGCCAATCAGGCGCTCGCTGGCGTCGTCCAGCTTGGCAACGGTGGGCAGAAGATCGCTCCCTTTGAAAACCGGTACCAAAAGGCAGGCCGTTTCGGTTTTGGCCGGGTTCGCAGTCTGAACGGAAAATTCCATGACGGCTCCAACAAGACAAGCAGCGAGGGATTCGGGATAATGCCCCGTTGCTTTTGATTGTGAAAAGGGACTGAGAATAATTTGTTTAGTGTACCCAAGCCATTCGCTTATTGCATGGCATCCTGCACGACTAGCCGGAGAGCGCGTTGATTTTATTTCGATATCTAACTCGCGAAGTGTTACTCACCATGTCGGCGGTCGCTGGCATCCTGTTGCTGGTGATTATGGGCAGCCGCTTTATCCGCTATTTTTCGGACGCAGCGGAAGGTGATATTCCGGTCACCATGTTAGGCAGCCTAATGATGTTTCACCTGCCCGGCTTTATGGAACTGATTTTACCGCTGTCTTTTTTTCTGGGCATCCTGCTGGCCTACGGGCAGCTCTACATGAATAGCGAAATTACCGTGATGGTCGCCTGCGGAATGAGCCCTACGCGGCTGTTGAAAGTGACCCTGCTACCCGCCAGCGTGGTGGCGGTGCTGGTAGGTATCTGCAGCCTGTGGCTGACCCCCTATGGCGCGCTGCAAACGGAAACTGCGCTGGAAGAGCAGCGTAGCCGCCTGGATGTTTCTGTGTTGGCGCCGGGGCGCTTTCAGGAATTTGGGGGTGGTCGTACCGCTTACATTGGCAGCTTTTCCAGCGATGGCACGGAAATGCAGGATGTATTGGTGCACGAGCAGAACCAGCAGGGCGATGAAGGTACCCACGACTACGTGACCCGCGCCGCATCGGGTTTTCAGGAAACGAGGCTTGAAACCGGTAGCCGATTTTTGGTGCTGGATGATGGTGAACGCTACGGGGTGACGCCAGGTGAGCAGAGCGCCGAGCGGCTCACGTTTGAGCGCTATACCCTGCGCCTGGGGTTAAGTCGCGACCGGCAGGAGCTTGATTCTCTGGAGTACGCGACCACGCTTGAGCTATGGAATAATCCAAGTCCCCGTGCTCAGGCCCAGTGGCAGTGGCGTGCGGGCCTACCCTTAATGGTGTTTGTGCTGGCTTTGATGGCTCAGCCGCTGTCCCGCGTCAACCCCCGCCAGGGGCGCTTCGGCAAACTACTGCCCGCGGTCTTTTTATATGTTGCGTATCTCAGCCTGCTGCTGGCGGTGGTCGATGCGATTGGCAGCGGTACTTGGTCCATTATGCTGGGTGTGTGGCCGGTACATGGTTTGTTCTTGGGGTTGGGCCTGCTAATGCTGTGGCGCTCGCAACGTAAGGGGATGCGCTAATGGTACTTGACCGTCTCGATCGTTATATCGCCCGCAACGTGTTGGCGGCCATTGTCGTCGTTCAGTTTGTGCTGTTGGGTTTGGATATTACTATCGCCTATATCGATGATTTAGGCGATGTACAGGTGGGTTATACCGCTTTTGATGCGCTGCTTTACCTGTTAATGCGTACGCCCTGGCGCTTTTACCAATATGCGCCGGTGGCGGTGTTAATCGGCGCGCTGATTGGTTTGGGCAGCATGGCGTCCAGCAATGAGCTCACCGTTATGCGTGCGGCTGGGCGCTCCCTGGCGCGCATTGTGTGGGGCGTGATGAAGCCGGTGCTGGTGGTGGTGGTCGTGGTGCTGCTGGTTGCCGAATATGTTAGCCCGCGCACCGAGCAATACGCCGAAGCGTGGCGCTTGGAAAAACTCCAAGGCGAAGGCGCCATGCTGACCAGCCGCAGCGGCTGGCAGATCGAGGGTGATAGTGTCTACCGTTTTGGGGCGATCCGTGCGGATAACGTGGTGCTTGATTTAACCCGTTATCGCTTTGATGATCGCCAGCTAGTCGAAGCCACTTACGCACAGCGTGCTCGTTGGGAGGGCGAGGCGTGGCGGTTGGAAAACGTCGCTACCACGCGCATTTTCGACGATCACACGGAGTCGGATCAATCGGCAAGCATGGGCTGGGACACTGCGTTTACCCCGACCCAACTGGAGCGCTTGCTGCGCGATATCGAGAGCCAGGCACCCAGCGAGTTGTGGGCCTATGCCCAGTTCCTTGAGGAGCAGAACCTGCAGAATGACCAAGCGCTGCTGTATTTTTGGCAGAAGATGCTGATGCCGCTCACCATGGGCTCGCTAGTGCTGATTGCCGCCTCCTTTGTGTTTGGCCCACTGCGCACCGTGGCCGCGGGTACGCGCGTGTTTTACGGCGTGGTCACCGGGCTGAGCTTCAAGTATGTACAGGATTTGCTGGCGCCCGCCTCGACAATCTTTGGTTTTTCCCCTGTATGGGCCGTACTGGTGCCGACATTAGCGTGTGCCGGGGTAGGGATCTACTTTCTACGTCGCAATGGTTAATGCCGCAAGGGGTAGGCATAGTTCGCTAAGCCCAAATGAGACGTCATCACCACCAAGTGGCAAACAAGAACTAATAAGAGGAACTATGCGAATACGACGCTTTGCTCAGTTGGACAGCGTATGGCCAGCGGGTCTTGGACGCCGCCTGGGTGCCATGCTCTATGACGGCTTTTTGGTCACCGCGATCTGGATTGCCGTGACCGTCGCGCATATGGTTTTTTTCCGCTATGTGCTTGGCCAGCAGCCAGAAGAGATTGGCACCACGGCCGGTGATATCTGGAGCCTGCGTCTCTTGCTGCTGTTTTTTGTCACGCTGTTTTTCGTTTTTTCCTGGTCGCGTGGAGGAATGACGTTGGGCATGCAGGCGTGGCGGTTGCGGGTGCAAACACTGGATGGCTATTCGCTGAATTTGAGGCAGTGCCTCATTCGCTGCGCGGTGGCGTGGCTCTCGCTGCTGGCATTTGGTTTGGGCTACTTATGGGTACTGTTCGATAAGCAGCGGCGTAGCTGGCCGGATATTGCTTCTAACACGCAAACGGTGGTATTGCCGAAAAAATAATGGTCACTTGCGATATGCCTTATGAAGATAGAAAACATTGCTAAGTCAATAGGTTATCGTACTTTGTTTGTTCTTTAAGACGAATAGATACCAACAAGCAGTCATTTCTACTTGAAAAGACCTATGCGAATCATTTACATTCACCTCATGACTTTTATGAGGTATCGCCATGTACGTTTGCGTGTGCAAGGGAGTAACCGACCATCATATTCGCCAGCACGTTAGCGACGGAGCGCGCAGCTGGCGAGAAGTGCGTGAAGCAACCGGCTGCGCAACGCAGTGCGGCAAGTGCGCATGCTATGCCAAATCTATTACCCGTGATGCAGTGTTTGAAGCGCGCCAAGAAGCCGATATGGGACTCGCTTATGCTGTGTGACGCGAATCACTATTGTTAGAGTTATCGTTAGCAAATATATGATTTACTTGAACTTTTAATCACCTTATCTATACTCTCAGAAACGCTGGGAGTATAGCTATTTGCGTCTATGCTCTTCTCCAAACGTAACTGCTTGATCGTATTGTCTAAACTAGATTAAACATCAGCATTACAGTAGAAAAGGTGACGTTATGAAAGGTGATACGAAAGTTATTGAGCATCTTAATAAGGCGCTCGGCAACGAACTCGTTGCGATCAATCAGTACTTTTTGCACGCCAAAATGTATAAAGATTGGGGGCTGAAAGCCCTCGCCAAATGGGAATACGATGAGTCCATTGAAGAGATGCAGCACGCTGACAAGATCATCGAGCGCATTCTATTCCTGGAAGGCATTCCCAACCTGCAAGACCTTGGCAAGCTGCACATTGGCGAAAACGTCAAAGAGATGCTCGAAAGCGATCTAAAAATTGAGCACGACGGCCGTAACGATTACATCGAGGCCATCACCTATTGCGAAAGCGTTAAAGATTACGTGACTCGCGATATGCTGCGTGACCTGCTTGCTGATGAAGAAGACCATATCGATCACATCGAAACAGAGCTGGGTTTGATCGACAAGGTAGGTATTCAGAATTACATGCAGCGCCAAATGCAGATGGCAGGCGACGAGTAAGCACTCTTTAGCCAAACTCTTAGCTTTGAAGTCAGCTAAGCGCACAAAGCAAAACGGGCAGCCAATGGCTGCCCGTTTTTTATAGGTGCGAAATGGAAACGCTGCGTTAAGAGCTTGTCGCCAGCGAATCGCCTGCTTTACCTGCACCCAGTACTGCTTCTGCAGGTTCATCAACGGTAAAGGTCGTGCGGCTCAAACGACGTACACGCTTCATAAATAGCGCGATGCAGATAAGCGTACCCAGTGCCGCTACCACATAGCTCAAGTGCAGCGGTAGGCCAAAACCGATAGGAGCATAGGCCAAATAGGTAAAGGTGGCCATGGTCATAAAGGTGGCTGGGATTGACGTGATCAAGTGAGGTTTACGCGACAGCACCAGATACATGGTACCTACCCACAGCGCGATAACGGCGGTGGTTTGATTCGCCCATGAGAAGTAACGCCATAGTAGCGTGAAGTCCATATGGGTTAATGCATAGGACACTACAAACAGCGGTAGAGCGACCATGACGCGCTTCATAATCGGCTTTTGATCGATCTTAATGTAATCTGCAATGATCATTCGCGCGCTGCGGAAAGCGGTATCGCCAGAGGTGATCGGCAACACAATAACGCCAAGTACGGCCAGGGTGCCGCCGACAGCGCCAAGCATGGTGGTGGAGACTTCACTCACCACTGCAGCAGGACCGCCCGCCGCCAGCACATCGGAGAGCGACTGGTCGCCGTAGAACAGGCTCATCGCCGCCGCCGCCCAAATCATCGCAATGATGCCTTCGGTGATCATCATGCCGTAAAAGATTTTACGCCCATTGGTTTCATTTTCAGTCGTGCGCGAAATAATCGGCGTTTGGGTGGCGTGAAAGCCGGAAAGCGCACCACACGAGATGGTTAAAAACAGCAGCGGAAAAATGGGGGCTGCTTCAGGATGCATGTTCTGGAAGGAGAGCTCTGGAATGGGGGCGCCCGTCACAATCAAGCCAATACCAATACCCGCCGCGCTGAACAGTAGTAGCGCACCGAAGTAGGGATAGATACGGCCGATGACTTTATCAATCGGCAGCAGGGTGGCGATCAGGTAGTAAATAAAGATGGCAACAATGATGAGTGTTAACGACAGCGACGTCATATTGGCCAGCAGCGCTGCGGGTGAGGTCACAAAGACCGTACCCACCAGAAGAAGCAGCAGAATCGCAAAGCCATTCACCACGTGCTTCATCGCTTTACCGAGGAACTTACCTGCTAGCTGGGGCAGGTGAGCGCCGTGATTGCGAATCGAGATCATCCCGGTCAGATAATCGTGGACAGCACCAGCAAAGATGCAGCCGACCACAATCCATATAAAGGCAACAGGGCCATAAAGTGCGCCAAGAATAGGACCAAAAATAGGGCCTACACCGGCAATATTAAGTAACTGGATAAGCGAGTTACGCGTGGTATTCATCGGCACGTAGTCGATGTTATCGCGCATGGTGAACGCTGGTGTACGCCGTTTGCGATCGGTCACAAACACGCGCTCAACGAACTTCCCATAGGTAAAGTAGCCCGCTATTAGCAGCAGGATCGATACGATAAAGGTAATCATCTAAGGTACCTAGAGCAGTGAGGGGGATAGGCGAGCATGCTAAGAGCACACAAGAAAGGGCTTCTTTAGCCACGGCGAATGTACAGATAAGCACTATAAAATCACAGTTAGACTTTAGTTGCCCGCAGGCAAAAACGGGCAGCTCAATGGCTGCCCGTTTTGTTTGTTAACAACGATGGTTAATCTACGACTCGACCACGCCGCAGGCCATGCGGGTGCCGCCACCGCCCAGATGTGGCTCATCTGTGTAGGTGTCACCGCCTTCATGAATCATCAGGCTGCGACCCGGCATATCTTCCATACTCAAGCGGGGCGCCAGTACCGGCAGGTTGGCTTCGCCATCCTCATTCACGGTCAGCACCGGTAGGTCACCTAAATGACCTTCACCGTAAGGGCCTTGGTGGGTGCCGGTTTTCTCGGGGTCATAGTGACCACCTGCGGACAGTGCAGCGGTCATTTCGCCACTGTCGTTTTCGGCAGGATCGCAGCTGGCGTTCTGGTGGACGTGAAAACCATAAACACCGGGCTCAAGATTGGTTAGTGAAGGGGTTAGCAGTAAGCCATGATCGGTATGCTCAAGAGATACGGTGCCGATCGAGTCTTCAACCCCCTCGGCGCTGACTTTGTGCATCTCCACCTCAAGGGTTTCATTGGCTTGCGCCGCCGTGCTGGCGAGCAGCAGCGAAGCGGCAATAGCGGTAAGCGGTGTTGAATAGCGCATAGAGTTATCTCCTTCCGAATCCATGGAAACGCTGTAGTGGCGTTGCTTATTTAAGGTAGCTGCCAAGCGGTTTGTTCGCCAATTAACCCGACGGATGACATCGGCTCGTCAAGCCGCGACAATAGCGGCCTGTTTGATAGATAGCTTTTGTAGAAAGTCTTGTCACCAGCTGTTACCAGGGAGCGTTATGACGCCACTCAACATCCTCTATCAGGATGAGTATCTCGTTGCAGTGCATAAGCCGTCAGGCCTATTAGTGCACCGCTCGGCGTTAGCGCGTGGCGAAACTGAATTTCTGCTCCAGCGGCTTCGCGACCAGCTCGGTAAGCGGGTGTATCCCGTTCACCGGTTGGATCGACCGACGTCAGGTGTGATCGTTTTTGCGCTCTCTTCAACGGTGGCTGGCTTGCTCAGCGAAGCCTTTAGCGAGCGTCAGGTAGAAAAGCGCTACCTGGCGGTGGTGCGGGGTAAAGCACCTGAGAGCGAACGTTTGGATTACCCACTGCGGGAAGAGGATGGCACTCGGCCTAAAGCTGAGATGCCTGCCATGCCTGCGATGACCGATATTCGCCGTCTGGATAGCGCTGAGTTGCCGGTACAGGTCGACCGTTACCCAGTGGCGCGTTACTCCCTGGTAGAGGCTCGGCCATTGACGGGTCGGCGCCACCAAATTCGTCGTCATCTTTCACGGCGGGGCTATCCCATTATCGGCGATGCGAAACACGGTAAAAGTGTTCACAACCGCTTTTTTGCCGAGCAGTTGGGCGCGCCGCGCTTACTGCTGGCCGCCACCTATTTAGCCTTTGACCATCCGCTGTTGGCCAAACGTGTACAATTGAGCTGCGCCTTGGACGAGACCATGATCGCGCTGTTTCATCACCTAGGCTGGGCAGGGCATTTGCCGCTGGATAGTGTACGAACGCCACCTCTTGCAACGCCTTCCGCTCTCCAAGCACTGTGAGTCTGTTTCTATGCCTTTGAACGAGCCATCAACCTCCCTTGCTACCGCCTCAGTTTCTAGCGACCGTGTTTCTAGCGCCTATTCTTCTAGCGACTATGACTTCCGCTTTGGCGGTATTCGGCGCCTCTACGGTCAGCGCGCTGCGGAGGCGTTTCGCCGTGCCCATGTAGTGGTAGTCGGCGTTGGCGGCGTGGGAAGCTGGACGGTCGAGGCGCTGGCCCGCTCGGGCATTGGCAAGCTGACGTTGATCGACCTGGACGACGTGTGTGTCTCCAACGTCAACCGCCAGCTCCACGCGCTGGATGGCACGATTGGCCAGCCCAAAGTAGATGTGCTGGCCGAGCGGTGCCGCCTGATTGCCCCAGAGATTGAGATCATCGCGGATACCGCCTTCGTCACGCCCACCAACCTGGCCGAGCGCATTCCTGAGGATGCCGACCATGTGGTGGATGCCATTGATAGCGTGATCGCCAAGGCCGCGCTCATCGCCTGGTGCAAGCGGCGCAAAATGCCGATTACCGTGACCGGCGCGGCGGGCGGGCAGACCGACCCCACGCGCATTCAAGTGGCGGATTTGACCCGCACCGAGCACGACCCGCTGCTCTCCAAAGTGCGCTCGCGGCTGCGTCGCGATTACGGCTTCTCCCGCAACCCCAAGCGGCGCTTTTCGGTGGAGTGCGTCTACTCCGATGAGCAGTTGATCTACCCCAGTGCCGACGGCGAAGTGTGCCTGCAAAAGCCCGGCAGCAACGAGGCTACACGGCTCGACTGCGCTTCCGGCTTTGGCGCGGCGACCTTTCTCACTGGCACTTTTGGCTTTGTTGCCGCCTCCAAAGTGCTGGAGCGCCTCGCCAAGAAAGCGAATCAGCCCGCCGCCACTCAGGCCATCCAAGAGGAAAACGAATGACGACTCCCGTTCCCGGTATTTACCGCCACTACAAAGGCAGTCTTTACGAAGTAGTGGGCACCGCCCAGCACAGCGAAAGCGAAGAACCGCTGGTAGTCTACCGCGCGCTATATGGCGACTACGGTCTTTGGGTGCGCCCGCTGGCGATGTTCATGGAGAGCGTGACGAAAGAAGGCAACACCCAGCCGCGCTTTGCATTGGAGAAAGCTTTCTAGCCCGTATTGATTGCTCCATCGTCGCTCTTATTCTCCGCCGCCCCCTGTTAGCAGGGAGGCGGCGTTTTTGTGGTTGTTATTGCTTATATTCCATAATCAGCTATCTTTATAACAGTTGTTGGCGCTTTGGCGTCAGGCAACCCTACTCAAGTAGCCGGGAGATAAGCATGCAGACCTTTGCCCTTTCTCAAAGCACAGGCACAGGCGCACCTGATGTTGCGGGCTTTTTTGATCCACGTACCTTTAGCATCCAATACATCGTCAGCGACCCTGCCACCAAGCAGTGCGCGATTATTGATCCGGTGCTGGATTTCGACGAAAAGTCTGGCGCAACGGCCACCTTTTGCGCTGACGCGCTGTTGAAATATATCGAGGAAGAGGGACTGAAAGTGGCGTGGATTCTGGATACGCACCCCCACGCAGACCACTTTTCAGCAGCCCAGTACCTAAAACAGAAAACCGGCGCACCGACGGCGATTGGCCAGTACGTGACCAAAGTTCAGGCCCTGTGGAAGGAGATCTACCACTGGCCGGAGATGCCCACCGATGGCCGCCAGTGGGACACGCTGTTTGTCGAGGGCGATACGTTTGCCATCGGTGAGCTCAGCGCCCGCGTGCTGCACTCGCCTGGCCATACGCTGGCCTCCATCACCTACGTAATCGGTGATGCCGCCTTTGTGCATGACACCCTTTTTCAGCCTGATTTTGGGACGGCGCGAGCCGATTTTCCCGGTGGGGATGCCAAGTCCCTATGGAACTCCATTCAGCAGATTCTCGCGCTACCGGGCAATACGCGGCTGTTCACCGGCCACGACTATATGCCCGACGACCGTGAACCGCAGTGGGAGAGCAGCGTCGATGAGCAGCGAGCCAACAACCCGCACTTGGTAGGCAAAAGCGAGGAGGAGTTCATCGCCCTGCGCCACCAGCGGGATGGCGAGCTACCCATGCCCAAGCTGATTTTGCACGCGCTGCAGGTGAATACTCGCGGCGGCCGCTTGCCGGAACCAGAAGCCAACGACAAGCGCTATCTGAAAATCCCCCTGGATGCCCTGGAAGGTGCGGCCTGGGATTGATGTTATCCAAACTAATATGAGGTGTGGTCATGCAAACGAAGCCATTGGAGCCAGGCGTTGAGATCACCTCAGCGCTGACGTTGGATGAGTTGGAGGAGGTAAAAACCCGTGGTTTTCACGCGGTGGTGTGTAACCGCATCGAAGGTGAGAGCGAGGACTTTCCCGACGAGGCGCGCTACCGCGAAAAAGCCGAGCAGCTTGGGCTTGCCTGGGTGCATATCCCCGTGAAGCCAGGTGAGTACAGCGAAGCTGACATCCGCGCCTTTGCTGAAGCGCTTCAACAGCTGCCGCGCCCGCTATTGGCATTTTGCCGCTCAGGTAAGCGGGCCACGCACCTGTGGGCCTACGCCAAGCGTCAGCACGAGCAGTGCGATTTGGCGGAACTGTTTACGGCGGCTCACGCGGCAGGGGTGGACTTGGAAGACCAGCGCCAAGGTCTTGAACGGAGCGCCGAATAAAAAGCGAAGACGCGTGAAACCCTAGTACGAAGGCCCTGTATCAGCAGATACCTATTATGAGACTGCATCATGATCATTGAGCGCTGGGTGCCGCTAATCGGCTGGTTGCGAACCTATCACCGGGGCTTGCTCACGCGGGATGTACTTGCCGCGGTGATCGTCACGCTGATGCTGGTGCCGCAAGCGCTGGCCTACGCCATGCTGGCAGGGTTACCGCCGGAAATGGGGCTCTATGCCAGCATGCTGCCGCTGGTGTTGTACGCCATCTTTGGCACCAGCGCGAGTTTAGCGGTAGGGCCGGTGGCGGTGGCAGCACTGATGACGGCCTCGGCGCTGAGCAGTTTTGCCGCGCCGGGCAGCCCGGAATATATTGGTGCGGCGCTGGTGCTGGCCGCGCTCTCGGGGCTCATTCTCATCGCGATGGGCGTGCTTCGGCTAGGCTTTTTAGTCAACTTTCTTAGCCATCCGGTAATCTCCGGGTTTGTGACCGCCTCGGGAATTTTGATCGCGATTAGCCAGTTGAAGCACATTGTGGGTGTTGAGGCATCCGGCCATAACGTGGTGGAACTGCTGAGAGCGCTATTGGGCCAGTGGCAGCAGGTGAATGTCATAACGCTGCTGATTGGCCTTGGCGTTTTGGTGTATCTATGGGTGTGTCGCAAGCGCTTGAATGGTTGGCTGACCAAGCTGGGAATGCCTGCCAGCTGGGCAGGGTTAATGGTGAAAGCCGCGCCTATTTCGGCCGTGGTAGTGACCACCCTGTTGGCCTGGGGCTTCCAACTAGAGCAACGCGGGGTCGATGTGGTGGGCTTTGTGCCCAGTGGCCTGCCTGCCATTACGCTGCCGAGTCTGGATCAATCGTTATGGCTCGGCCTGCTGCCGGCGGCGCTGCTGATTAGCTTGGTAGGGTTTGTAGAGTCGGTGTCCGTGGCGCAGACCCTGGCCGCCAAGCGCCGTCAGCGTATCGACCCCAACCAAGAGCTGATTGCGCTCGGCATGGCGAATCTTGGCGCTGGCATTAGCGGCGGCTCGCCAGTATCGGGCGGTTTTTCACGCTCGGTGGTCAATTTTGAAGCCGGGGCGGCAACGCCACTGGCGGGGGCTTTTACCGCGATTGGGATTGTGTTGGCGACGCTGCTACTCACTGACTTACTGGCCTTTTTACCCACCGCCACGCTGGCCGCCACGATTATCGTGGCAGTGGGGACGTTGATTGATTTGCCTGCGGTAAAGCGAACCTGGCAATACTCCCGAAGCGATGGCATTGCGATGGTCGCTACCCTATTGCTGACCCTTCTGCACAGCGTGGAAGTGGGCATTATCAGCGGGGTGGTGCTCTCGCTGGGGCTACACCTTTACCGCACCAGCCAGCCCCATAGTGCGGTGGTAGGGCGGGTGCCGGGCACCGAGCATTTCCGGAATGTGAAGCGCCATCAGGTAGAAACCGACGAGCATGTCGCCATGCTGCGCATCGATGAAAGCCTCTATTTTGCCAACGCTCGCTATCTCGAAGATACCGTCATGGCGCTGGCCGCCCGCTCGCCGTCGATCAAGCACATTGTGCTCACCTGTCAGGCAGTGAATGTCATCGATGCTTCGGCCCTGGAGAGCCTGGAGGCGATCAACGGTCGGCTGAAAGACGCCGGGGCCACACTTCACCTAGCCGAGGTGAAAGGGCCGGTGATGGACCGACTAAAGCACACGGCGTTTTATCACGAGCTCACCGGCCAAGTGTTCTTTACCACCTATGACGCCTGGCAGGCGCTGGCGCATCCGGCCAGTGCGAGTCAGCTACCGGCCACGTTGCCCTAGCGTGCTGTTGATGATTGGAGAAAACAGCGTGAACGCGTTAGGTTAGCCGCTGATGCCTTGACGACTCTCCAGGAAATGGCCATGACCTCAGCTTCGCCGCAGCAGACGCTAAAAGCAGTATTCGGTTTTGACGACTTTCGCGGCGGCCAGCAGGCAGTGGTATCGCACGTCTTGAAGGGCCACTCCACGGCGGCAATTTTTGCCACCGGGGCGGGGAAATCACTCTGCTATCAGCTACCCGCGCTGCATCTGCCGCACCTGACACTGGTGGTGTCGCCGTTGCTTGCCCTCATGCAGGATCAGCTCGCCTTTTTGCAAGCCCGCGGCATTGCCGCCGCAAGTATCGACTCCACCCAAGAGCGCGACGCCACCCGCGAAGTCATGGAGCGGGCTAAACGCGGCGAGCTGAACATCCTCATGGTCTCGGTAGAGCGGTTGAAAAACGAGCGCTTCCGGAATTTTCTCCGTCAGGTACCGATATCACTATTGGTCGTCGATGAAGCCCACTGCCTCTCCGAGTGGGGGCATAACTTCCGACCTGATTATCTCAAACTGCCGGATTACCAGCGTGAGTTTGCCATTCCCCAGGTATTGCTGCTCACTGCCACCGCCACTCCAGCGGTGATTGCCGATATGCGCGAAAAGTTTGCCATCGCCCCAGAACATATCGTAACTACCGGCTTTTATCGCCCAAACCTTGAGCTGCTGGTCGCGCCGGCCATGGAAGATCGCCAGCAGCAGCTTGTTGCGTGGCTAAGGCCACAAATGCAGCCGGGCGGCGAAGCGCCCACGATCATCTATGTCACGCTCCAGCACACGGCAGAGCAGGTTGCTAGCGCCCTACAGGCTCAGGGCATCGCTGCTCAGGCGTACCACGCGGGACTGGCATCCCAGCAACGTGACGAGATTCAGCGCCAGTTCATGAGCGGCGAGTCGCACTGCATCGTGGCCACCATTGCCTTTGGCATGGGCATTGATAAGGGCAATATTCGCAACGTGGTGCATTATGACCTGCCTAAATCCATCGAGAACTACAGCCAGGAGATTGGCCGGGCAGGTCGCGATGGCCTGCCTTCCACCTGCCTGACCATGGCCGGGCGTGACGGTCTGAGGGTGCTGGAGAACTTCGTCTACGGCGACACGCCGGAATACAGCGGCATTGTTCGATTGCTTGAGGAGATCGCATCCGCCGCCAACACGCCAGACCGCCAGTGGGAAGTGCTGCTCAACACGCTTTCCCGCGATACCAATATCCGTCTCCTGCCGCTTAAGACGCTGCTGGTGCGGCTGGAAATGCATGGGGTGATTGCACCGCGTTTTGCGTTTCTGGCCGAGTATCGGCTGCGTTATCACATCGAGCCGGAGGCGTTGGTGAGCCGTTTCGAAGGCGAGCGGGCGGCCTTTGTGCGTCTACTGGTTGACCATATCCCCATTGCTCGCACCTGGGGCACGGTAGATTTCGAGCGCTTGCTTCGCGTGGGACAGGCGCAGCAGGTCGATGCCTCCCGCAGCCGGGTGATCACCGCGCTTGAGTACTTTCAGGATAAGGGCTGGCTGACCCTGGAAGGCAAGCGGATGACTGATGTGTATGAGATATGCCAGTCGCCTGTGCCGATAGAAGCGCTGGCTCGCCAGCTATACGACGACTGCCTGAGTCGTGAACGCATCGAGATAGAACGGCTACAGGCGATGTTGGCGCTCTTTGAGTCGGAGAGCTGCCTGACGCGGCGATTAGCGGAGCACTTCGGTGATCGCACGTTTGACACGCCATCCGACACCGAGCAGGGCCGCTGCGGGCATTGCTCGGTATGTTACGGCCAACCCGTAACGCTGCCGGACGCGCCGCCGCAGCCTGTACCGAGCAATGCGGAGTTTCAGTACTATGCCGCTCCGTTCATTCAGCGGCACACTGAGCAGTTCGGTCAGCCTCCCTGCGCGCATCGGCTGGCGCATTTTCTATGTGGTCTAACCATGCCCGTGTTTACCCCGCTCAAAGCCCGTCGCCTTGAGGGCTTCGCCGTGTTTGAGCAGCGCGCCTATCCACAAGTGCGTGAGTGGGTGGCGAGTAGGCAAAAAATTAATGGCTAACAAACCTGAACTCAAGCAATAAGTTCAGCAAAACAGGATTTTAGGACTAAGCTTTGGAGTTGTCGTACCTTCCTAGCCAGGGAATAAATAATGAGTTAGGCGCCTGGGTGCTAACACTCGGAGCCATACTTCGCCAAGGGAACCGAAATGCTAGCTATTCAACCAACCGACAACAGCCAAAAGCTCAGCTTAACCTCTGCCTTGCCCGACTTTATACGCGAAGGGCTTAATAACTGCTTCACTCTACCGACACTACCGTCAGCCGCGATTAAAGTGCTCGACGTTGCTCGCTCGCCAAATGCGAGTGTGAAGGCCTATGCGGAGGCCATTCAAACGGACCCCATACTAACCATACGTTTATTGGCGCTGGCCAACAGCGCTTATTACGCTCGTAGTGCACCGACCATCCATACTTGCCAAGAGGCGGTGGCGCGTGTTGGCTTAGACACTACCCTAGCCACCACGCTAAGTTTTAACTTATTCAAACATAAAGACCAAGCTGCTTATTTGCAGCAGGTATGGAGTCGCTCTTTAATTGCTGCTATTGCGGCGCGTTACATGGCAGAGCAATTGTGTCCTGGGGAAGCAGGGTTTGTGTTTACGGCAGCGCTTCTGCAGGACATAGGAGTATTGGCTCTAAAATCACTTTATCCTGACGATGTTGAAGCCATCTATGAGCCGCTACCAACGCATCACTCCGATCTTAGCCATTCAGAGCAACTGCTGTTTGGCTGCGATCACGCTACCGTAGGTGCTTGGCTAGCAGCAAAGTGGGGCGTTCCCTCTCATCTTGCCGAAGCGATTGGTACCAGCCATGCGGATTATGTTTCCGCCCCAATAGACTTATTCTGTGTGCGCCTTTCAGGGCATATCGCCGATGCTTGGCTTGCCCCTTCTCCTGCCCATTCGTTGGTCAGTGTAATGCGCAAGCTTAAAAGCCACACAAAAGCCCAGCAAATCGAACTTGCCTCGCTGCTCTCTACGATCGAAAAGCAGCTCCCCTCATTAGCAGATGTCCTAGAAATTACGGCCCCCAAAAACCAGGATAGCGAAGCGCTGTTGGCGGAAGCACAGGATCTCTTATTTCAACAAACATTGGCTTTGAATGCGCGCTTAGAACAGCAACAGTCAGAGCTAGCAAACCTGCTTAAGCGTCAAAGCGAGTTAGAAGTCCGCAGCCGCATAGACCCGCTCACAGGGCTGGCTAATCGTGGATGGTTGGAAGAACAACTAAGCGAACATTTTGCCCAATGCCGGGAGGAGGGGCGCACTCTTTCGGTGGCGTTTATTGATTTGGACCATTTTAAAACGATCAATGACCGATACGGGCACTTGGTGGGGGACGTAATACTCGAAAACTTTGGAAAGCTCATCAGGAGGCTTATAAGTGATAGCGACCTAGCCGGACGTTTCGGTGGGGAAGAGTTCATGATCATAATGCCTGATGAAGACGCCGATTCCGCCCAACTGTTAGCGAAAAAAGTAGCACATCAACTGGCTGAACAGCCTATCGCCTATGTGGAAAGTCAGCCTATCCATGTCACCGTTTCTATCGGTATTGCTTGCCTCAGCGACGGTGGTTTTGCCAATAGCCGAGAGCTTATGAATGCAGCCGACCAAACCATGTATTTTGTTAAACACAGTGGTCGCTGTGGCATTGCGATATATGGTCACTAACTAAAAGCGAATATTAACGTTATTGGAAGTATAAGGGCATAGTGAGCTTCATCATTTACCACTTTAGAGAGAGGCCGCGGCCTCTCTCTTTTGTTTTTGCATCACTCCAGTGACTATTCCCACGAAGGAAACGGGTCAGATAATTGCTTCCACGCTTCCATACCTTCCAGCAGTTCTGCCTCGCTTAACAGACAGTCGTCCAGCGCTTCGCGCATCCGGGCTTGATCCAGGTTTTGGCCGATGAAGACTAGCTCCTGGCGCATATCGCCAAACGGTTCCTGCCACTTCTCCATAATAAACTGACGCGTTTCTGGGTCGGTTGGCCAACGCTCTTCGGGGATCGCTTTCCAGAACACACCTGCCGGGCCGTGGTGAGCGATACCGCCTGCCTGGCTCCACTGACCAGCGGCCTGGGGGCGGGTGGCAAGCCAGAAGAAACCTTTGGAACGTAACAGGCCTTTGCCAAACCACTCCTGGTTGAGTAAATCGTGGAATTTCTGCGGATGGAAGGGCCGACGGGCGTGGTAAGCGAAGCTGCCAATGCCGTACTCTTCGGTCTCAGGCACATGCTCGCCGCGCATCTCTTTCAGCCAGCCGGGGGCCAGTTGGGCCCGCTCAAAGTTGAACTTGCCGGTATTGAGTACTTTATCCAACGGCACGCCACCTTGGGTGATCGGCACTAGTTCTGCATCAGGGTTCAGCGAGCGTAAAATCGCCTGCAGGGCTGCCAGCTCTTTTTGGCTGATTAGGTCTGTCTTACTAATGAGCAGCACATCGCAAAACTCGATTTGATCGACCAGCAGGTCGGCGACATTGCGCTCATCCTCTTCACCCAAGCTTTCACCGGCTTCTGCTAGGCTTTGCGCTTCGCGGTACTGCTCAAGAAAGTTGGCCCCATCGACAACGGTCACCAGGGTATCTAACCGGGCAACGTGGGAAAGGCTCTGGCCGCTTTCATCTTCAAAAGTGAAGGTTTCCGCCACGGGCAACGGCTCGGAAATCCCAGTGGATTCAATCACCAGATAATCGAATTTTCCTTCTCTGGCCAGCTGGCTGACTTCTTCCAGCAGGTCTTCGCGCAGGGTGCAGCAGATGCAGCCGTTACTCATCTCTATCAAGCGCTCTTCAGAGCGGTTCAGAGCAACATCTCTATCCAGCGTCGATTCGCCAGGGCCACCGCGCACCAGTGCACCATCAATGTTGACCTCACTCATATCGTTAACGATCACCGCCACCCGGCGACCTTCACGATTGGCCAAAATATGGTTGAGTACGGTGGTTTTACCAGCACCTAAAAAACCCGAAAGCACGGTGACGGGTAGGGGAGAAAACGCAGTCATTGCTAGCACGCCTCTAAACACATTTATGTTATGTGATAATATAACAATAAAGAGGTGTTTAGATAAAGGCTTGTTTTGGTAACTGCAGTATCAGCGCTTATATTGCGTGGGACAGGAGCCGCGTAGAATATCCGGTGAACGCAACGCGGTATGCTTTGTCGCGCGGCCGGTGACGCGTTTACGCCATAGGCGAAACGAAGCGGGTTTGAGCTGGTGACGCATTACCTCTATGACATCCGGTTCGGCTAAACCATACAGCGTTTCGATCGCTTCAAATGGCGTTCGGTCTTCCCAGGCCATCTCGATAACGCGTGACTGCTCGTCATCGGGTAAGCGACGAAAGCGTTTAACGGGTGCTTTTGGCATCGATCACCTCGATGTATTGGAAGGGTGGGCATTTAGGTGGCGGGCAGTGTAACGCTTTTTCACATACCAGCGTAACGCATCGATCACGATGAACAGCGCAAGGCTGACGCCTAAAACGGGTAGTGCCAGACCTAGCGCGATAGCAACTAACAGCACGCTGAGCTTGGCTTTGATCGGGAGCAGTAACCATGGCTCTGAAACCGTGGGAAAACGCTGACCACTCGCTGTGCGCAGGCGCCGCCATGCCATGGCGTACCCCCATCCCATTAGCGTCACAAGCCCTGCAGCGATCAATGCAAGCACTACTTGATTAACCAAGCCAAATAGCACGCCCATATGCAGATCAATTCCCCAGCGAGTGAGCTTGGCGGCCAAAGGGAAGGTGGCAAAGTCGGTTTGATCGGTCACCGCCATGCTGTGCGGATGCAGCGCGACCTGGTCTACCTGGGTGGGCCAGCGCCGATCAACTTCTGCTACCCGCCAAGCCTGGTTTTCACTGGCCGGAGGGGATAGCTGGAGGCGGCTAGCCGTTAAACCTGCTGCTTGTGCTGCACTCAACGCGCGATCAAAATCTTCTAAAGTGATGGTCGAGGAAACCATTGCCATATGACGGTGATGCTCGGCATGTTCGTCGGGGGTTTGGTCGTCAGTGTCGATTAGCGCCGTTGAGGCGCTAGGTGTGTTCCAACCCCAGACATTGCGCAGCTCGGCAATATTGCCCCCCGCCCATTGCGACCAAGTAAGCCCCGTCGCCGAGAAGAACAGCAGTCCGATGGCAAGTACCAATCCTAGCGTGGCGTGACGTCGCCGGGTTGTATGGGCTGCAGAAAGCGTTTTCAGCGTATGGCGTTGCCGCATCCACAATATGACGCCACCCAGAGCAGAAAGCCAAAGCCAAGACGCGGCTAATTCGCTGTAAAGGCGCCCTACATCGCCCATCAGCAGTTGGCGGTGAAAGTGATCAATCGCTGTGCGTAGCGGCAAGATACCGCTGGTACCGTAGACCGTTGTGTCGCCGGTTACTTTCAGGGTAATGGGATCGATAAACAGCGCCCGATGTTCAGAAGGCCCCAGTCCTGACTCGCTAAACATCAGCCGGGTGGTGTCGCCTAAAGCCGGTGCAGGGCGCACCGCGCTGGGCAAGGTTGGGGCGCCCAGGTGCCGCTGGGCAGCAGCGATCTGTTCAGCAAGTGACGGAGGCTCACCCTGCGTAACGCCATACAGGGTGTCATGATAGAGCCACTCTTCAAGTGGTGGGCTGAGTAAGTAAGCGATACCAGACAGCGCCGCGATAAGAATAAAAGGGCCGACGAAGAGGCCAATATACAGGTGTAAGCGGCTAAGCAGGGCAAAAAGCAGCTTACTGGTGAGGTGAGAGGGGTGGGCTGTCATTGGCTTGAATCAGAGTGGTATCGGTAAATTAGCCAGACAGCTTAGATAGTTTAATTAGCAACCGCTAGCCTGTGCATAGCGGTAAATAGTCACATGTTTAGCGGCTAGAAGGAGCGGGCTTGACGGCCAGGACCGCACGGAACAGACCATTCATTAGTACCGGTTCGTCGTGGCGAATCTGAAACCCAGCTTCGCTGAGCAGTGGCTGTGCTTGGCGCGTAATATCGGTGGCAAGCGCTGAGGTTAGATGGTTCAACAGACGTCGGCCTGCCCCAGCAGGCTGTTCATCTGGCTGGAACTTATCCATCACACACAGCTGGCCGCCGGGTTTAAGCACACGGTGCGCCTCTGCAAGCCCTCGCTGTGGGTTGGGCATGACCGCAATAATAAGATGCATGATAACGGCGTCAAAGTGCTCGTCGGGGTAGTTGAGCGCCTCGGCATCCATCACCCGGCACTCCACATCGCGGCGTAGCGTTTCAGCCCGTTTAGCCGTGCGTTTAACCATGGCTGGGGCTAAGTCGGTGGCGTGTAATTCGATATCCTGCGGCAGAAAAGGCAGGTCTAGCCCCGTACCGGCGCCGACCAATAACACCCGCATACCTGGCTCCCAATCCACCTGGTCTAGCGCAATACGCCTTGGCCTGCGGAAAGCACGAGCAGCAACCACATCATAAAAAGGGGCGTAAGCGGTATAGCGCAGGCGGTTCCAAGCAGTCGTGTTGAACATAACGCCTCTTTGCAGCGCAACGCTGCGATGGCTGAATAGCAAAACCTGACTATTTACATCAGGCTTTTCTATAGCATAAAAATGGTTGTGCAACCAAATAGAACGCATCAGTGTTTTAAAATTGTTTTATGAAAGAATCCTGGAATAGAAGTGTAATACATTAAACACCAATAAATTGCATTCAATTTTTCTAATTTATTGTTGAGATAATGGGAAAAGTTATAATTACCTTTATAGGTTTGTATAGCGATTGCCACGATATAATTTATATTAAGATGACAAGAATATACGCTTGCCATCTTATACAGTTACCCTTGCTGTAGGCGCGCAGTTAAATTCTCCACTATATCCATCACAAGTTGTCGGTCATTTTGGTTTAAAGGTGCTAGAAGCTGCTTCATCCTGCTTGACTGGTCATCAATATGAAAGCTTGCTTGACCGAGTAATTCGGCAGCTTCGCAATTAAAAACATCCGCAAGTTCTATTAGACGCACAATATTGGGTATCACCCGCCCGCGCTCAATGCGAGAAACGGCTTCATTGCCAACGCCTAAGCGCTCAGCGACTTCTTCTTGAGTCATTTGACTGCGAACCCTCTGTTTGGCAATGGCTCTGCCAATACTGCCTGCGAGCCGATCCTGTTCTGTTTTATTCACAACGTCCTCCATTAGACCTAAATGGTTGAGGAACGACCTATTGACATGAAGGGCTGTTTGGGTTGAATATCAACCTCTAAGGTTGGTTTGGATGGTAAAGGTAACTTTTTGTTTCATATGGTTGCTGTTTGAAATATTAGTTGTTGATGAAATAAGTTTAATTGGGCGTTTAAAAAAGAAAAAAGCCTAAATGCACAGCGTAAGGCCTGGAAGTTTGAAGCGGATAGGTTTATGCCGCAAAGAAACAGAAATTTTATGACAATGTTTAATAATAAAGTATGAGTTAATTTTGGCAGTGTTGAGCTTCTAGTTGAAAGGTTTTAAAAGTGAATAGATGTCAGTGATCTGATTTTTTCATTAACGCTTTTGAAGCCTAAGTAGATGCTGGAATATTTTATATGGCGTGTATGAGTGAGGTTTTCAAAAATGCTGTTCAGAAAGAGCTGGCAAGTAGCTTGATTTTGGCACGACTAATCCGAAGGCGTTTAATAACATGTCCCCTACCTCGGCACCAGAAATTTTTCGACAGTTAGCGGATAAGCTGTCTTACGTCAGCGAAGAGGGTTTTTTTCACCACATTGTGAGGTCCTTAGCGGATATTCTCAAAGTGGATCATGCCGTTGTAGAGCACATCGATAGTCACCATAAGATGGCGACCACGCTGGCCATGTGGTCACAGGAAGCTTTTAGTGAGGGGGCTCCTTATGCTTTGGAAGCCACGCCATGTCAACAAGTAGCTGACCTCTCAACATATTTTATTTCCTCTCGGGTTTGCCAGCACTTCCCGAATGATAAGCGGCTAAATTTACTCAACGTTGAAGGGTATTGGGGCATCGCTATCACAGCGCCTGATGGCCGCTTTTTAGGCGTTATTGCGCTGATGCACTCCTCTCCTTTGGTACTACCTATATATGCCGATGATGTATTACGTATTGCTTCTGCGCTGGCAGGGGCTGAGTTGGCACGTCAGTTAGCGGAAAGCCATACCCAAGAGCGGCTACTGTATAAGAAGCGGGCACTTCAGCGTATTGGTCGGCACAATGAAACACTGGTTAATACCATTAATGAACAGCAACGCTTTCAACAAGCGGTTGTTAACGTGGCGACGGCGGTGTCGGCTGAAAATGGCGAAGCGTTTTTGCATCAACTAACCGCCCATATGGCGGAGGCGCTGTCTGCCGAAGTGGGCTTTATTGCGTTGTTGGACGAGCAGGATTCGGATTTTGCGCATACCTTAACGCTATATGTAAATGGTCAACTACAGGATAATTTTGCCTACTATCTGCCTGGGGTTCCCTGCCATAAGGTGATGGTTGAGCAGGAGTGTATCGTTCATGAGGGTGCCGCCATCATGCTGCCTAAGGAGAGCAATTGGGCGCTAAATTGGGTGAACGGCTATGTAGGACGTCGGCTTGATAACAGTCATGGTCAGCCGATGGGCCTTATGGGCGTCATGTTTAAAAAGCCGCTAGACGAAGTGGATATCGTGCGTAATGTGCTGCAGATATTTGCGGCGCGTGCAGCGTCAGAGCTTGAGCGTCAGCGAGACGAAGTACGAATACGGCAATTAGCCTTTTGTGATCCTGGCACTCAATTGCCTAATCGGGCCGCTTTTATGAGCCACTTAGAGCGAGTCTTCGCCGATACGAAGACCCCTGAGCTGGCGCTATTGCTGCTGGATCTGAACCATTTTAAAGAGATCAACGATACCGCAGGGCACGATCTGGGCGATTTAGTTCTGAAGGCCGTTGCTCGCAACTTTGCTGCGGCGCTAACGAAGGATGAGTTTTTGGCCCGATTAGGGGGCGATGAGTTTGTCGTCGTTTGCCCTGGCGTAGGAGCGATTGGTGCGTTAGCTGCCGCTCAGCGGCTGTGCGATAGCATTGCATACCCGATGCTGGTTGAGGAGCACTCCTTTGAACTCTCAATGGGCATCGGTATTTCGCTTTATCCCCAGCATGCGGCAACGCCCTTGGAGCTTTTGAAGCATGCTGACATCGCCATGTACCAGGCTAAACGACAAAAGCTTTCCACCTGTATATTTGAACCCTGGATGGGGCGCGTCGTCGCTGAGCAGTTGAATATCGCCAAGCGTTTAGCGTCCGCTATTGCAGAAAAACAGTTAAGCTTGCACTTTCAACCCCAGGTTGATTTAAACAGTGGCCAATTAATTGGCGCCGAAGCGCTGTGCCGGTGGCACGATGAAGAGCTTGGCGACGTATCGCCGGGTAAATTCATTCCCATCGCCGAGGAGCGTGGGATGATTGTAGCGCTTGGTTATTGGGTGATTGAAGAAGCTTGCCGACAGCTGGCTGAGTGGCGGGCGCAGGGCCATTCAATGCCGGGGCAGCTAGCGATCAATATAGCCGCACAGCAGTTCGAGGAAGAAAGCCTGGTCGCTAACCTGCTTGATAGCTGTGCTAGTTTCAGCATCGAGCCCTCGCAACTTAGCTTGGAAATTACCGAAAGCGGCATCATGGAAAATCCTGAAAAAGCGATCGCCATGACCGAAGTATTAAAGGGAAAGGGGTTGGGGCTATCTATCGATGATTTTGGCACCGGCTACTCATCGCTTGCCTACCTGAAGCGCTTTGCCGCCGATAAAATAAAAATCGATATCTCCTTCGTCCGCGATATGCTCACTAGTGACAATGACCGTGTCATCGTGGCGACGATTATTGCCATGGCGAACACGTTAGGGCTTGAAACCATTGCCGAAGGTATTGAAAGCCAAGATCAAATCGCCGCCTTGCTTTCACTTGGCTGCAACCAAGGTCAAGGTTACTACTTTGACCGGCCACTGGCCGCCGAGCAGTTTGTTCAGCGCTGGCTCTGCTAATCTAACCGGTAGATGTTGGCTAAGTATTGGCGCAGGGTTTTCGCAAAACTACGGCTTGTAATAGACCACCCGCTTAATGTAGCGCCTCTCCACGCGGTTCAACATATTGAGTAAGTTCTAATTTTTTTGCCTCAGTCCTTTCAAAAAGCTCGGCCAATCAGGGTGCCAAGTAGTCTAGACTCATGCTATACCTAAAATGTAATCTAATCGTTACATACGCGCATGGCGTGGGTTTTGGCGATGGCGAGCAATAGCAGAAGGACGCAATTAGCTGATCGAATGGTCTCTCACGTATGTCGATTCGGCAAATAAGCGTATTTGATTTCAGGCAAAGGATTGTACAGGAGGATTACGCTAAATGAGTGGATCGACCCCGCTAAGCAAATTTTCACGCCGCAACGATTTTTTTTCTCTAGCTGTTCTAGGCGGGCTGCTGGTTGGAAGCTTCCCTCTTGAGGCTTTTGCGTTTGGCTTTGAAGATGTCGCTAGAAAAGCAGAAGAGCTAGCCCAGCAGGGCTATCGTGCTCCAGAAACGTCGTTGCCCAATGAGCTGCGAGAACTCAGTTTTGCGGAATATGCGCAAATACAGTACAAGCGAGATCGCGACGTGTGGAGCGGTAGAGGCGCACCTTTCACCCTGAGCTTTATCCATGAAGGGATGCATTACGACAGCGCTATCCAATTAAACAGCATTGATCAGGAAGGCGAGGTTCATGGCTTTGCGTACAACCCTGATCCCGCCTTATTCATGAGGCCGACCTGAAAACGAAGATAGCGGATGGTATTCTCTTGAGAAATCAGAACGTTCCGGCAAGAACCTGAACCAAGAGAGCCATCCGCTATGGGTGAAAGCCTATCCACCTGGACGCCCTCGTGCAACAGCTCTGTCCGTGTCGAGTTGAGCGGCCAGCGCACCACCAGCGACAGCGGCGCTTTGCTGCTGCGTGAAGCCCTCGACAACAGCGGCGTGATCGAGGCGCTCGAGGACAATCTGGTCGACCTCCGCAATCCGCTACGCGTCCGCCACTCACTGGCCAGTCAGCTGCGTACTCTGGTGCTGCAGCGTGCCATGGGTTGGATCGATCTCAGCGATACCGACTCGCTGCGCCGTGACCGGCTTTGGCAGCTGGCCTGCAGCGACGCGCGCGGGACGACGCCCCTGGCGCAGGACAGGCCGTCTCAAGCCACGCTGTCGCGGCTGCTGACCTGCCTTGGCCGCAACGACAACATCGATGCCGTGCACGAAGGCCTGCTGCGGCTGGTGCTCTGGCGCCTGACCTCGCTGAAGAACGGGGAGCGGCCCAGGCAGCTGACCCTGGACATCGACGGCCTGCCGATCGAAGTCCACGGCCACCAGGGCGGCTCGGCCTATCATGGCCTTTACGGAGCCCGCATCTACTCCCCACTGGTCGCCTCGCTGGCCGAAACAGGCGACATGGTGGGCGGGCTACTGCGAGAGGGTAACGCCGGCCCGGCAGAGAACGCCGACACCTGGATCCCGCACCTGGTGAAGCGGCTCAACGAGAGCACCGGGGCACAGGTTCGTGTGCGCATCGACGCCGGATTCACCGACAACGACACGCTGGAAGCCCTGGAGGACCGGGGGATCGAATACCTGGGCCGGTTGCGCAGTCACACCGGTCTACAGAAGCTGGCAGCACCGCTCCTGAAGCGGCCACCCGGCCGGCCACCCGAGCAGCCTCGCGAGTGGTGCCACGACCTGGCGTACCAAGCCGGCTCCTGGCCGGCACCGCGGCGCGTAGTGCTGGTGGTGCAGGAACGCCCCGATGACCTGCTGCTGCATGCCTTCTTCCTGGTCACCAACCTCGGCAAGTTCGACTGGCCGCCGGAGAAGATCCTGGCGCTCTATCGCAAGCGGGGCAGCGCCGAAGCCCATATGGGCGAGGTGAAGTCGGCACTCGACGTGCACCTCTCGTCGACGGATCGCGGCGCCTCCACCGTTCAGGACGTGATGGCCCGCAACGAGGTGAGCCTGCTGCTCAGCCTCTACGCCTACCAGGTCCTGCATGGCCTGCGCTGCCTGCTGGAGCGGCAAACCCGACAAGGCTGGAGTCTGAGTCGGATGCGCGAGCAGGTGCTGAAGGTGGCCGCCACGCTGAGGCTGCACGCTCGGCGAATCACGGTTCATCTCGGAGCCGCTGCCGACAAGTGGTGGCCGACCTTGCTTAAGGGGCTGCCAAAGCTGACCGCACTGAGCTGACGCTCCTGCGAGACCACCACCGCATCAGAAAGCGAGCGACCGGAGCGGCGTTCGGCGATCACGGCTGCTTTGAAGGTCGAGATTAATTCCTGGAGGTTATAAATCGGCGAAAGAAACGCAGTGTTCGGGCATTACGAAGCAGGCGCTCACGCCGGAAATACGGACCCTTACGAGCAATGCCGATGGCACGTAGCTTCAGACTGCCCGATCAGAGCCCTCGTGAATGAGGCGGGCTGATGACTTCACTTACGGTGATTTAGGCATCTCCGACGAAGTGAAGAACAGCAATAGCATTGGTATTGCCGGTGTTAAGATCAACCATGCGCTCAATGAAGGTGGCCGCAATGAGGAGATAATGGTCTTTCTGGGGGCAAGTTATTTCCGCGCTATTGGCAGAGGGCAGGTTTATGGTCTTTCAGGGCGCGGACTGGCTGTTGATACAGGGTTGCCTTCAGGCGAGGAGTTTCCTCGTTTTACAGAAATGTGGATCATCGAACCTAGCCCAGAAAGCCAGTACTTGACGATTTTCGCCCTGCTTGACTCGCCTAGCGTTACTGGCGCCTACCGCTTCGTGCTGCGTCCTGGAGAAGACACCTTAGTCGACGTGCAGTCGCGGCTATATTTGCGCCGGGCGGTCGAGAAATTGGGGATAGCACCGCTCACCAGCATGTACCTTTACGGCCCAGAGCAGCCCTCTTCGACACAACACTATATCCCGGCAATCCATGACTCTAATGGCCTATTAATCAATGATGCGCAAAATGGTTGGACATGGCGCCCGCTAGCCAATCCAGCCAGATTGATGATGAATCGACAGGCAACGCCTCAGTTACGCGGTTATGGCCTGATGCAACGTGGCCACAATTTTAGCGATTATCAGGATATTGCCGCACGCTATGACCTACGCCCAAGCGCCTGGGTTGAGCCACAAAATGAATGGGGGGCAGGCAGTGTTGAGCTGATTCAGATTCCGACAGACAACGAGACCAACGACAACATCGTTTCGATGTGGCTGGCTGATGAAGCACATGACCCTGAAACCCCGCTGGCGTTCGATTACCGTATTACGTTCACAACCGATGAAAGCCGTCACCTTGATCCTCAGCTTGCGTGGGTTGAAGAAACACGTCGCTCACGGGGAGAGGTGATTCGCGATAACCTGGTGCGCGAGCCCGACGGTACGCTCGCTTTCGTTCTCGATTTTATCGGGCCCTCGCTTTCCGGTATCGGCCGCGATGCAAATATGACCGTTGAGGCAAGTGTTGGCGATAATGGCGAATTAGCCAATAGTCGCGTTGTTCATAACCCGGCGACCAACGGCTGGCGTGTATTTGTCAACGTGAAGCGCAGTAATGGCAGTCAGCCTTTGGATATCAGGGCCAAGCTAATGCTCGATGGCAAACAAATGTCCGAAACGTGGTACTACAGGCTGCCCGCTAATGGCTGAAACAATGTCTTCCTCCCAGGCAGCGCCAACGGATCTGTATTTAGAGCGGTTGGCGTTGGAAACCCAGGATCGTAAGGAGCGCTACACGCTATTAGCCGGTGATCTTGATAAACTTGATATGGCTTCACTGCATGCTGCGTTGGGTGGGGTTAGTGATAGTGATTGGCAGAATAAAAATAGTGATGACCCCGCGGCATTATCAGTGGGTCGACGCCTAGCGCTTGCCTATGCAGAGCCGCCATTAGCACCACCAGAGGTACTGTCAACGGACACGTCTGGCATTACGCGCCTGCGAACGGCGCCGCCGATGAAACGAACGCCATTGGCGCCCCAGAAGTGGTCGACCAATCCTTTCGTGAATATTGGGCGACGTTTCAAGCGCTGGGCTAACGGTGATTTTCGAAAGCGCAGAAGAGAGTCACCCTCCGCGTCCTGGAAGTGGGTCGCCAGAAGGCGTCGTTGGATTTTGCTGGTGCTGATTTTCGGTCAAAGTATCATCGCTGCCAATCAGATGCGTACCGTACTCCCCGGCCAGGGCCTGCAGTGGCTTGAGGTCACTATCCTGTCGCTGTTTGTGCTGCTGTTCGCCTGGGTGTCCGCGGGATTTTGGACCGCTTTGATGGGGTTTTTCCAACTATTACGAAGCCATGATCGCTACGCCATTGACAGCGAAGTGGGCGACGAGCCTATTGATGATGAGGCGCGCACAGCACTGCTGGTGCCGATCTGTAATGAGGATGTTGCCAGGGTCTTTGCCGGCGTGCGCGCCACCCTGGAGTCACTGCGCAGCACGGGTAATGACCGGCATTTCGATATCTTTATCCTGAGCGATACGTCCGATCCCGATATTGCCATTCAAGAAACCTACGCTTGGCTGGTGTTGTGCCGTGACCTGGATGCTTTCGGCCAAGTTTACTACCGCCGACGACAACGCCGTGTCAAACGCAAGAGCGGTAATCTGGACGATTTTTGCCGCCGCTGGGGGGCTCTCTATCGTTACATGGTGGTACTGGATGCCGATAGTGTCATGAGCGGCAAATGCCTGACCCGGTTGGTGCAAATGATGGAGGTGCACTCGAGGGTTGGCATTATCCAAACAGCGCCCCGCGCTTCGGGGCGCCTCAACCTGTACGCTCGCATGCAGCAGTTTGCGACGCGGGTTTATGGGCCGTTGTTTACCGCCGGGCTCCATTTTTGGCAGCTGGGCGAGTCGCACTACTGGGGCCATAACGCGATCATTCGTCTAGCCCCGTTTATGCAGCACTGCATACTGGCGCCGCTGCCCGGTAAAGGCTCCATGTCCGGTGAGATACTATCCCATGACTTTGTCGAGGCGGCGCTGATGCGGCGCGCGGGTTGGGGGGTATGGATTGCCTATAAACTGGAAGGCAGCTATGAAGAAATGCCGCCTAACCTGCTTGATGAGCTCAATCGCGACAGGCGGTGGTGCCACGGAAATTTGATGAATTTCCGGCTGTTTTTCTCGCAAGGTATTCATCCCGTTCACCGCGCCGTCTTCCTGACCGGTTTAATGTCTTATCTGTCAGCGCCGTTATGGTGTCTTTTTTTAGTTCTTTCTACCGCACTGCTAGCCGTGCATACCTTTAGCACGCCCGACTATTTTCCTGAACCGGGAATGTTATTTCCTGTTTGGCCGCAGTGGAATCCTACTTTGGCGGTGGGGTTATTCGGTGTGACCGCGTTACTGCTGTTTTTACCTAAGCTGCTCAGCGTACTGCTGGTGTGGATAAAGGGCAGTCGTCAATATGGTGGGCCGCTCAAGGTGCTGGCGAGCATGGTTCTCGAGTCGCTATTTTCGATGCTATTAGCGCCGGTAAGAATGCTGTTTCACACCCGTTTTGTACTGACGTCAGTGATGGGGTGGGCGGTTCAGTGGCGCTCACCGTCCCGGGAAAATAGCGACACGACGTGGGGTGATGCCATTCGTGCTCATTGGACACAGACTCTCATAGGGGCTGTGTGGGCAGCGGGTGTTTACGTGATGGAGCCCACTTTTCTTTGGTGGCTCTCGCCCATTGTCGTTGCTTTGATGCTATCCATCCCGGTGTCGGCATTATCGAGCCGTGTTTCATTAGGGCAGCTCAGCTTTCAAAAGCGGCTGTTCCGGATTCCTGAAGAAACGCAGCCACCAAGGGTGCTGCGACGCATGGTGAGCTTGCTTGCCCAGATGAACACCGGGATGTCGGCTCCCTCTTTTGTCCGAGTGGTGGTAGAGCCCGTTCCTAATGCGTTAGCGACAGCTTTAGGCACATCACGGCACACCGATGTCGAGCCCATACGCCAGCGCCGAGCCGAGCGGGTTTCTCGCGCCGTATTGATGGGGCCAGCGGGGATGAGTCGATTGGAGCGGCTGGATTTTCTAGATGATCCAGTGATGATGTCTCAATTGCACTATCACCTATGGGTCGATAGTAAGGCGCATCACAGTTGGTTTGAACTGGGTCTGCCAGGGCGTGAATCCACGCATCTACCAACCTTTAGCTAAGCTTACTTTTGCATTAAGCGTGTGTGACGGACACTCACCAAACTGCTGCTTATAGTCGTGGGCGAATTGGCCCAGATGCCAGAAGCCCCAGTAAGTGGCTATTTCCGTTACTGACTGCTCGGGCGATGCGGCTCGCAGCGCCCGACGGACACGATTGAGCCGCGTTAAACGTAAATACTGCAGCGGGCTAATGCCCAAAATGGCCGTAAAGCTGTACTGCAGCGTGCGCCGGCTAACATGGGTCAACTGGCAAAGCTCATCCATGGTCACCGGGCCATCCATGTGCTCGTCCACATAGCGCTTTACCCGGTCAACCACTTCTTTGCGATGCGCGTAGCTGGGCGGCAGCTCTGTACTAGGCTGTTCGGCTTGCAGGAGTTCCAGTAGCGCCATCAGCAGAATGTCTTGATGGATATGGCTAGCAATAGACAGCGTTTGGCTAGTCAGCAGGCGCTCGATAAGAAACGCGACGGCATTGAGCGTTTCGCTTGCTGCTTGCCGACGGGGCATGACGTCCCAGCCTGTATCCAAGCTCATCCCCTGTCGCTTAGCGGCCTCTGCTAACACTGGTAATTGAATCACCAGCCCATAGATATCGAATTCTTCCGGCGTCACCAATTCAAAATCCCGCCCACCGGGGCGGCACATTACGTCGCCCTCGCTAAGCGCTTGGCCATTGATCCGCGTGCCATGTCGAGTCGTGGGGATGCCGATCCATAGCGAGTTTGGCCATACCCGACACTGCTGACGTAGCGCTTGCCCAGTGTGCTCCTTGAACACCTGCATCGTTTCTAATGCCACTTCATCCAGGCGACCATAGAAGCTGCCAGGGCTGAGCTGGTCGTACTCCTGCTGCCAGCGCGTCAGGTTTTGCGCGTGCTCATCGGCATCGAACGCTTCCTGAACGCATCTTTTTGGTGCAAATGCGCTTTCGAGCGTGGTCATGGGGCTCTCCTCGGAGCGTTATATGAGCCCAATATTGCTGGGTTAACGCCTTAACTTTCTGTATTTATTTAAATTTATTAAATATTAACGGGTTTGCCAAAACTCGATACTCCCTCTCTAGTGATAGCGCTATGGTGGAAACAAGCAAGTTTTATACCTCAACGCGCAGTCAGCGCGATAAAAAGCAGTCGTAAAAAAGGAAAGCTCCATGGCGCAGACCTATCACACCACGGTGGGGAGTCGCAGCTACCGCTTCGCAAGCCTAGCCGAGCTGATGGCCAAAGCCACCCCGCCTCGTTCTGGCGACCGATTGGCTGGCGTAATGGCGGAGAGTGCCGAAGAGCGGGTGGTCGCTCAAATGGTACTCGCCGAACTCCCGCTGACCACCTTTTTGAATGAGGCCCTGATTCCTTACGAAGAGGATGAGATCACCCGGCTGATTATGGATGATCATGACGCCGACGCCTTCGCCCCCATTCGTCATCTCACTGTGGGCGATTTTCGTAACTGGCTACTCTCCGATCACGCGACTAGCGATGTATTAACGGAAGTGAAAGCGGGGATTACCCCGGAAATGGCCGCTGCCGTCAGCAAGCTGATGCGTAACCAGGATTTAATTCTGGTCGCTAAAAAGTGTCGGGTCACTACCGCCTTTCGCAACACGATTGGCCTGCCGGGCCGCCTCTCTACTCGACTCCAGCCTAATCACCCGACGGACGATGTGACCGGTATTGCTGCCAGTATCCTGGATGGCCTGCTTTATGGCAGTGGCGATGCGGTGATTGGTATCAACCCCGCGACTGATAACGTCGCCCAGAGCGTCAAGCTGATGCGCCTGATGGATGAGGTGATTCAGAAGTATCAAATCCCCACGCAGTCCTGCGTGTTGACCCACGTAACGAACACCTTGGAGGCGATCGAGCAAGGCGCCCCGGTCGATTTGGTCTTCCAATCGATTGGCGGCACCGAGGCCACCAACCGCAGCTTTGGCTTTGACTTGAGCACTCTCGCCGAGGCCGAAGCGGCTGCGCAGTCGCTCAATCGTGGCACCGTAGGCCGCAACGTGATGTATTTTGAAACCGGCCAAGGCAGCTCGCTCTCCGCCGATGCCCATCACGGGCTCGATCAGCAAACCTGCGAATCGCGCGCCTATGCGGTGGCGCGCAAGTTCAACCCCTTGCTGGTCAATACCGTGGTGGGTTTTATCGGCCCGGAGTATCTCTTTGACGGCAAAGAGATCACCCGTGCAGGGCTTGAGGATCACTTCTGCGGAAAATTGCTGGGTGTGCCTATGGGCTGCGATGTCTGCTACACCAATCACGCCGAAGCCGATCAAAACGATATGGATAATCTGCTCACGCTGCTGGGCGTGGCGGGCTGCAACTTCATCATGGGTATCCCCGGCTCTGACGACATCATGCTCAATTACCAGACGACTTCCTTTCACGACGCGCTCTATGCACGGCGGGTACTGGGGCTCAAGGCCGCGCCGGAGTTTGAGCGCTGGCTCGAAGAGATGCAGATTTTCCAGGATGTCAGCACCCACCGGCTCAATGACCAGCTTCCGGCCGCCTTTGCCAATAGCCTGCGCCATCTGCCCAAGGAGTCGCGCCATGGCACCTGATTCGTCATCCCCCATCGTGGTGGAGAACCCCTGGGAGAGGCTGAATGCTTTTACCGACGCGCGCATTGGCCTGGGGCGCGCTGGGGTTAGCCTGCCGACCAGCAAGCTGCTGGCGTTTCAGTTGGCTCACGCCCAGGCCCAGGATGCGGTTCACTGTCCGTTGGATGTCGAAGCGCTCTCCACCGAGCTGACCCAAGCCCTAAATGTGTCTGAGGCGCCGCTGCGCCTGCACAGCCATGCCCAGGATCGTGCCATGTACCTGCAGCGGCCCGATTATGGCCGACGCCTTAACGACGAGAGCCGTGAGCACCTGCAGCAAGCCGCCGCGTCCCAGCAGCACTATGACCTTGCGATTGTCGTGATCGATGGGCTTTCCGCGCTCGCCGTGCAGCAAAACAGCGCGCCGTTTCTTAGCACGCTTTATCAGATGTTGAGCAGCGACACCGCTGATTGGCAGCTAGCGCCGTTAACGATTGTTGAGCAGGGGCGGGTGGCCATTGGCGATGAGATTGGTGGGCTGCTCAACGCGGACGCAGTGCTGGTGATGATCGGTGAACGGCCGGGGCTGAGCTCACCGGATAGCCTGGGATTGTATATGACCTGGGCGCCGGAACCGGGGCTCAAGGATGATCGGCGAAACTGCATTTCCAACGTGCGCCCGGCGGGTTTGCAAATAGAGGAGGCCGCCCGGCGTTTCTTTCTGCTGTTAAAAGAGGCCCGTCAGCTCAAGTTGTCTGGCGTTAAGTTGAAAGACCGCAGCGAAGACGATGTGTTGGAAGGTGAATCAGCATCAGGCTCGACACGTAACTTCCTGGTGGCGGATTAACGTCACCCAAAAAGCGATATCCCATAACAACGATCACATAACAAAACGGAACAACGTTGGTAAACAACAGCACGCCGCTGACGACGATTTCGTTCCACACTGAAAGGGCAAAACGATGACACAACCATCGATTGATCAGGCGTATCTGGCAAAACGCCAACTGCGCAAAGGCACCGCTGGCTGGATACTGCTGGCTGGGCTTGGGGTTTCTTACGTCATTTCCGGTGACTTCGCCGGGTGGAACTTTGGTATCGCCGAAGCGGGCTGGGGTGGCTTTGCGATAGCGGCCTGTTTGATGGCGCTGATGTATCTGGCCCTGGTGCTGTCCCTGGCGGAAATGTCCGCGGCGATTCCCGCAGCGGGCGGTGGCTATAGCTTTGCCCGCCAGGCAATGGGGCCTGCCGGTGGTTATTTAACGGGGCTTGCAGTATTGATCGAGTACGCTTTGGCCCCAGCGGCGATTGTGATCTTTATCGGTGCCGCGGTAGAGGCGTTAATCGGCATTAACGGCCCGCTGGTTTACCTGATTTTCTACGCCGTGTTTATTGGTATCCACTTGGCAGGCGTGGGGGAAGCGCTCAAGGTCATGATGGTGATTAGCGGCTTGGCGGTGTTCGCTATTCTGGCAACTGCTGTCGCGCTAATTGGCAGTTTCGACGCTGCCAACCTGTTTGATATTGCCCCCACCGATTCGGCGGGCGCCAGCACCTTTATGCCGTTTGGCTGGTACGGCGTTTGGGCGGCGCTACCCTTTGGTATGTGGTTGTTCCTGGCGGTGGAAGGCGTACCGCTGGCCGCGGAAGAAGCTAAAGACCCCGCTCGGGATATGCCCAAAGGGATTATCGCGGCGATGCTGTTTCTGCTCTTCACAGCGCTATTAGTCGTGGTATTACTGGCCGGTGCGGCAGGCGCTGAGATGATCGGTCAAAGCGGCGTACCGTTGGTGGATGCACTGAACGCGGCGGGCAACCCGACCCTGGCCACGTTGGTGAACGTGCTGGGCTTGGCGGGGCTGATCGCCTCCTTCTTCTCGATTATTTATGGCTACAGCCGGTTGGTCTTTGCGCTTTCACGGGCGGGGTACCTTCCCAAACCGTTGTCGCTGACCAGTGGCCGTAAAGTGCCTTATTTGGCACTGATCGTGCCCGGCGTGTTTGGTTTTCTGGTGTCGTTGAGCGGGGAAGGCGATTTGATGCTGGGAATGGCCGTGGTCGGTGCGACGATTTCCTATGCATTGATGGCACTGAGCCACATTATGCTGCGCGTACAGCAGCCTGACCTGCCACGTCCGTATAAAACACCTGGTGGTGTCGTGACCTCAGGGATTGCACTGGTGCTTTCCCTGGTTGCGCTTACCGGGGTATACGCCTTCGACCCACGCGCCTTTAACTACACCATCGTGCTGTTCATTGTTGGCGCAGCCTACTTCTTCCTCTACAGCAAGAATCACCTCGTAGCGAAAACCGCTGAGGAGGAGTTTGCACTGGTAGTCGCGTCACCTGAGGAGCTGGATGATAGTGATTCAGACCCAGCGGTCTCGACAGCGAAGCTGTAATTTACAAGCCTAATCGCCTAGGCTGACCAAGCCTCTTTGCCTTGTGGCAAAGAGGCTTTTTTGGCTGATGAGAAGGAGTCGTCATGGCGTTAACATTTGATAGTCCTAATGAAGAACAGCGCTGGTACGCAGTGGATGATGGTGTTATGGGCGGTGTTTCCGAGAGTACGTTTCGCGTTACTGACAACGAAGGTCGCTTTCAGGGTGAGGTGTCGCTGGAAAACGGCGGTGGTTTTGCCTCCGTTCGCCGCGAGCCCAACGGGTTCGAGCCAACGCTAGCGGATGCCCAGGGCATAGCGCTAACCGTGCGGGGGGATGGGCGCACCTACCAACTTCGCCTAAAAAGTACCTCCCTTGGCGATGCCTCAGCGTACCGAGTGAAATTTACGCCTGCTCAGGATAGCTGGGAAACGCTGCATTTCCCCTGGAGCGCCTTTGAAGCGGTGCGGCGAGGAACGCTATTGAGTTATGCCCCAGCCGTAACGCCCAGCGAGATTCACCAACTCGGCTTTTTAATCGCTGACCGCACCGCGGGGCCTTTTTGCCTTCAGATCAACCGTATCGAGCCCATGCGCTAACTAGGCATTGGCTACCCACCAAGGTCGTCTCGCATGTAGTTTCCAGTTACGCGAAGCTGGTAAAAATGATCAGGAGCACGGCCCTTGAAACACGCACCTGCGTACCGCTTAGCCACGACGATTCTGCACGGTTTTGATGAGTACCGTGCGCGCTTTAAAGAGATCACTGCCGATGCCAGTCGTCGTTTCCGCGACGCAGCCTGGCGTGACGCTCAGCAAGCCTCGACGGAGCGAATTAATCTCTATCAGGAAAAGATCGACGTTACGCTTGGGCGCTTGAAGCGTACTTTCGATCCTGACGTGGTGTCCCACTGCGAGTGCTGGCGCGAGGCGCGCAACCACTACGCCGAACTGATCAGCCATCGGCTCGATTATGAACTAGCCGAGACCTTCTTTAACTCGCTGTTCTGCGCCATTTTCCACCATCGCCATATCCGCAATGACTGGATGTTTGTGTATAGCTCTCGGAAGGATGCTGCCCATCGCTCGGGAATTGACCTATGCCGTCGCAAACAGGTGAATGGCGACTGGCAGGGCGCGCTCAAATGGGCACTTATCGATGCGCCTTTCGAAAACCGTTTTGCGGAAATAGACCAGGATACCCATCTCGGCGCCACTTTCTTACAGCAGCACTTACCCTCAGCGATTTTGAACACCGGCGATGCGGAAATCGAATTGCTGAATAGCGTTTTCTACCGCAATAAAGGGGCTTATCTGGTCGGGCGTATTCGTGGCGGTGGAGAGCAAGTACCGCTGGTGCTGCCGGTACTCCACGGCGAGGGATTTGGCGAGCAGCAGGGGGGCGACCCTTGCCTACACCTGGATACGGTGCTGATCGAAACCGATGAAGTGTCGATTATTTTCTCCTTTACCCGCGCTTATTTTCAGGTGGAGGTGGCGGTACCCAGAGAGTTTGTCGATTACCTGCAGCAGTTGATGCCGCATAAGCCCGAAGGTGAACTCTATGCCTCAATCGGGTTCTTCAAACATGGCAAAACTGAGTTTTTCCGAGCCCTGAACCGTCAGGTCGCCAAGCGCGAAGATCAGTTTATTATCGCCCCTGGCGTGCGTGGCATGGTGATGGCGGTGTTTGTGCTGCCCAGTTTTCGAACCGTGTTTAAGATCATTAAAGATAAATTCGACCCGGCCAAAGACGTGACCCACGCCGTGGTGCGCGAAAAGTATCGACTAGTAAAGCGCCATGACCGAGTAGGGCGTATGGCCGATACGCAAGAGTTCTCCAATTTTATTGTCCGTCAGGATCATTTTGCGCCGGAGTGTCTGGAGCACTTACTGGAAGTGGCGCCCTCAACCGTTGTGTTGAAAGGCGATAAGGTGATTATCAAACATTGCTATACCGAGCGCATGATGACACCGCTGAACATCTATCTGGAGCAGTGCAGCGACCAAGAGAAGGAGATGGTGCTTAAGGATTACGGCAATGCCATTAAGCAAATGGCTGCGGCGAATATTTTTCCCGGCGATATGCTGCTGAAAAATTTTGGCGTGACACGCCATGGAAGGGTGATTTTCTACGACTACGATGAAGTCTGCTACCTCACCGAGTGTCGTTTTCGGCATATGCCCAAATCCCAGGGCAATGACTTCCAGGGGGGGGATACGTTGTCCATCGGTCCTAACGATATTTTTCCAGAGGAGTTTGGCCCTTTCATGTTCGCTAATAAGGCGCTGCGCGATATGTTCATGGCGCAGCACCCCGAGCTATTTGATCCGGAATACTGGCTGGAACTGCAGCAGGCCATCATCGATGGGCGCGTCATCGATGTTTATCCTTACCGTAACAAGCAGCGTTTTGCGGGCAGCATCGGGCAGCTAGTATATTAGTGTTTGACTTAAGAAAAAGTGGAACATAAACGACGAGGTAAACATGGCAGCAAGCCCGCATTTGGTGGTATTAACCGGCTCGGGGATTAGCGCCGAGAGCGGGATTAAAACCTTTCGCGCCAGCGACGGCCTGTGGGAAAACCACCCGGTCGAGGATGTGGCTACCCCCCAGGCGTGGCAGCGCAATCCGCAGCAGGTGTTGGATTTCTATAATCAGCGCCGCGAGCAGATCCGTCGTGCCAAGCCCAACGCCGCCCATAAAGCGCTGGCTGCTCTGGAGCAAGGCGGCTTTAGCGTCAGTATCATTACCCAGAATATCGATGACCTGCACGAGCGAGCAGGCTCCCGACACGTGCTGCACCTGCACGGTGAGATTTTAAAAGCACGCTCTTCCATCGATGAGCGTATGCGCTACCCGCTGCCCAAAGGGGGGATTGAGCTGGGGAATGTCTGCGATAAAGGCAGCCAGCTGCGTCCCGATGTGGTCTGGTTTGGAGAGTCGGTGCCGCTGTTTGAAGATGCCTGTGAACTTGTTAGCCAGGCTGATTTTCTGCTGGTCGTGGGCACGTCGCTGGCGGTCATGCCTGCCGCTTCGCTGCTCTCTTACATTGACTACGACACACCCTGCGCGCTGGTCGACCCTGAGGCGGATATGCTCAGCCCGCCGGGTGTGCTGGCAATCAATACCACCGCTGGAGAAGGCGTTCCGGCGTTGGTAAATCGCTGGAAGCAGCAGGGTAATTTGCTGTTGTCTTAAAAATTCGAGACCGGCTCGGCACAGCCTTCTGCGAGGGCGCTTCAATCAGGGCGGTGGCGCCGAGCACGCAAATATAAAGGGAAAAAAGCACGTGAAGAGCGCAATCTGTAGCATTGTTATCGTGATGGCTTGGACGGGCGGTGTTGCCGCGCAGGATATGACTTATTCGAACGAGGCAACGCAGTCCTGCCTTGCTGACGCATCGGGTGACGCTCGGCTGGCCTGCGTTGGTGAATCCGCTAATGCCTGCATGGCTGACACAGAGGGCGGTTCCACGACCGTCGTTATGGGGGGTTGTCTAGATCGGGAACGGCAGTTTTGGGACGACAGGTTAAACACCGCTTACAGCGACCTGATGGCGATGTACGCCTCAGCTGACGCTGAGGCAGAGGATGACAGTTGGAACACACCGGCACAGGCGCCAACGCTGAAGGCTATGCAACGGGCCTGGATCGGCTACCGCGATGCCCGCTGCGATTTCGAGCGGGCGAAATGGGGTGGCGGCACCGGCGGTAGCCCTGCAACCGCGCAATGTCTGATGCGGGTCACGGCAGAACAGACACTGGTGCTGATCGACGGTCAGGACGGACTGCAGTGATACGCGCCGCGAACGAGGCCCGCCGTGTGTGCTGGCAATCAATGCCACTGGCGGAGAAGACGTTCCGGCGCTAGTGAATCGTTGGAAGCAGCAGGGTAATTTGCTGCTTTCCTGAGCCATTACGACTCAAGAAACCATGCTTTCATCACGCTGGTAATCTGAGTGATTTCCGCTTCCGAGGTGATGTAGGCGGGCATGGTGTAGAGCCAGCGGTCAATGGGGCGCAGCCATACGCCGCGCTCGCGGGCGAAGTCGCCTACGCCTTTTAGCGCCTCGGCGGAGTGCGCTTCGATCACGGCGGTGGCGCCAAGGACTCGAACGTCAGCCACGGCCGGATGTGCATTCAGCGCTTGGTCTTCAAGTAGCTCATGCTGCAACTGCTGGCTGAGCTTGGCAATTTTGCCCAGGTAATTCTCTTCCTCGAAGACGCGCAGGCTTTCCAGCGCCACGCGGCAGGCCAGCGGGTTGCCCATAAAGGTAGGCCCGTGCATAAAGGCGTGCTGGGGAGTATCGCCGACAAAGGCGTCGTGGACGCGATCTGTGGCGAGCGTCGCAGCGTGGCCTAAATAGCCGCCGGTCAAGCCTTTGGAAAGCACCATGATATCCGGCGTGACCCCCGCGTGATTGGCAGCAAACAGTTTGCCGGTGCGGCCAAAGCCGGTGGCGACTTCGTCAAAAATCAACAGCACCCCAAACTCATCGCACAGTTCCCTGGCGCCAGTGACATAGTCCGGCGAGGTCATATTAAGCCCGCCAGCAGCTTGTAAAAGCGGCTCCATTAGTAGGGCGGCGATCTCCTCATGGTGGCGCTCAAGTACGCTGCGCAGGGCGCCAAGATCGTGTTCAACCTGTTCAGCGCTAGCATTAAAAGGAGCCGTAGGTGCCGGGGCGAAATGGTGTTGGGGGAGTAGGCTGGCGAACAGACTGTGCATGCCTTCTTCCGGGTCGCACACTGCCATGCAGCCGGTGGTGTCACCGTGGTAGGCCTTCATCAACGAGAGCATCTTTTGCTTGCCGGGGTTGCCGGTGAGTACCTGGTACTGGAGGGCCATTTTCATCGCCACTTCCATGCCTACCGAGCCGCTGTCCGAATAGAAAACGTGGTTCAGCCCGGCGGGGGTAATGCGCACCAGCTCGCGCGCCAACTGGTCGGCGGGGTCGTGGGTTAAGCCGCCAAGCATCACATGGCACAGCTCACCTGCCTGCTCGCGAATGGCCGCCACCAGGCGCGGGTGGCCATAGCCGTGAATCATGCACCACCAGGAGCAGGTGGCATCCAATAAGCGTTCGCCGCTCTCGAGCACAAAGTGAGTACCGTCACCGCCCACCACCTTGGGCGCGGGCGTTTGGGTTTTTAAGTGGGCATAAGGATGCCAAACCGGCGTGTTCATAACGGCTCCAGGGAGAGATAGGGGGCGGCAGTTGCGGCGTCGGGGGCATCAAGATGGGGAATAATGCCTAAACAGGGCGCCGCGAGTTTGGCGTTTAGATGGGCGATATTGGCCTCAAAGCGGGCTGTGTCAGCCGCAAAAGCGGGATCAACTACGCTGCCCGCCCATCCTGCTACTACCAAGCCGTCGGCGCGAATGGCTTCTGCTGTTAAGCGGGCATGGTTTAAGCAGCCCAGCTTTAGGCCAACCACCAGAATCACCGGCAGCTCAAGCGCTATCGCCAGGTCGGCGAAATCTTCCTGCGCGTTTAACGGTACGCGCCAGCCACCGGCGCCTTCAATCAGGGTGATATCTCTGGGTGTTTGGCTAAGCGTTTCGCGCAACAAGCTAACGATAGCGCTAACCTCAAGCGGCTGGCCCGTCTCTAGCGCGGCAAGATGGGGCGCAATAGCGGGGGCAAAGGCGATGGGATTCACCTTGACGTAGTCGACCGGCGGCACGCTTTGATGCTGAAGGGCGAGGGCATCGCTATTTTGCAGGCCTTCAGGCGTCGCTTGGCTGCCTGAGGCGATGGGTTTTAAGCCCAGCGTGCTCAACTGCTGTTGGCGGGCGGCATAGAGCAATCCACTGGTCACTAGGGTTTTACCCGCATCGGTATCGGTGCCCGTCACAAACCAGACGTTCATAGCGATTTTTCCAAGTGCAGCGTTAAGCAGTGGTAGCTCACGGGTAGGCCTTCCGGCTGGCGGAGTTGTTCAAAGCGCGCTTGTGCGGCGGCGACGTCATTTCGGCTAAGGCTGGCCTGTGGCCGGGCAATCTGAGCGCCGACACCTTTGATAGACGCCATTACCGCCTTCAAGTCAGGGTAACTGAAGCGCTCAACGCTGGCCGCCTGACGGGTGATGGTTAAGCCGCTTTCGCCGATGGCCCTCTCGACACTGGCGCGATCAGGCATTTGCAGCAGCGCCTCGGGGCGCTGCCAGGCAAAGGCAATCTCCTCCAGGGTGCCGGGCAGCAGCGTGGTGATATGCGCCTCCCCGCCGGGTGTGAGAACCCGGTAAAGCTCCTCCATCACCGCGCCAATATTGCGACACCACTGCACCGCCAAGTTGGAAAACACTAGATCAAAGGTGTGCTTACCAAACGGCAGGGCCACAGCGTCACCCGGTTGCCAGTGGATACTTTCACTATAGCGCTGACGTGCCTGTTCGAGCATGCCGGGGGCGATATCGAGCCCCGTTACGCGGGCTTGGGGGTAACGTTCAGCCAACTGCTGAGTCCAGTAGCCGGTACCGCACCCCATATCCAACACGTTAAAAGCGCTTGGAGGTAACGAATCCCAAAGCATTTCGCCTATTTGGCGCTGGGCAGTGGCGAGTACATCATAGCGGGGCGCAGCCCGGGAAAAGGCGTGGGCGACCCGTGCTTGCCAGTTAACCTCGCTGTTCAGCGTTAGGTCGCTCATAAAACCGCCGTGCTGACGTTAGTCATCTGGGTAGCATGACGGATAATCGCGGCGGCGAGCACCTGGGGCTGCGAGAGCATCGGGCAGTGGCCGACACCGCTTAGGGGTTCGCTTATGCGGCGCTGGGCGGGGCTGATGAATGGGTCATGCTCGCCAGTGAGGTGTACTACCGGGCAAGGGGAGGCTGCTAGCCTTGAGCGATTATCAATCGACGCCAGCCAGTGCAGGCCGGCAGCTAAGGAGGTGATATCGGCGGGCGGTGTATCGCCCAGCAGGTCCTGCAGTTGCCGGTAAGCCTGCCGGGGGCTAGGCTCCCCTTGTGTCTGCCAGCGCAAAAAGTGTTGCCAGGTTGCGGTGGGGTCGCGCTGAAAGGCGCGCTGAAAAGCCTTTAGCTCGGCGGTGGTAACGCCATCATCGGCGCAGAAAGTGGCGCCTGCGCCTAATAATATAAGCCCCTTCGGGGCCGGGAGGTAGTCGAGCAGGACGGTCGCCAGTAGGCCGCCCAGGGACCAGCCTACCCACACTGTATCGTGGGGTAATGACGTGGCCATCGACTCCGCTAACTGCGCTATGGTCGCATTAGCGGGTAGCGCGGGGGTATCGCCATCACCTTCACTATAACCCGGCCAATCGATAGGCTGAGCTTCAGTTTCATGCGGCCAATAGGCTTCAAGTGACTGCCAAATACGACGGTCAATGCCCCAGCCTGAGAGCAGCATTAGGCGTGGGTAAGGCACAGAGACTCCTCACGCTGACACGTTGTTAGCGCTGCTAATAACTGATCGATATGGTCACGGGTATGAACTGCGCTTAGCGTAATACGCAAGCGTGCTTCACCGCTGGGTACCGTAGGTGGGCGAATCGCTCCTACGTGTATGCCCCGCTGTTGTAGTTGCGCTGCCCAGCGTAGTGTGCGCGCTTCATCACCCAAAATCAGTGGCTGAATAGGGGTGGCCGAATCGCTAAGAGGGAGTCCCAAGAGAAGCGCTTCGCGGCGAAAATAAGTGATATTGGCGTTTAGCTGGGCGCGGCGTTCCGGTTCACTCTGAACGATCTCCAGCGCTTTTAAAGTCGCGGCGGCAATCGCCGGGGGCTGGGCGGTGGTGTAAATATAGCTGCGTGAAAACTGGATCAAGTGCTCGATTAGCTCGGTATCTCCGGCTACAAAAGCCCCGGCGGTACCTAATGCTTTGCCCAGGGTTCCGACCAAAATCGGGACCTCGGCACTGTTCCAAGTGCTGCCCACGCAGCCGCTGCCATTGTCGCCTAGCACGCCAACGCCGTGGGCGTCGTCGATCATCATCCAGGCACTGTGCTGCTGACAGACTTCGACCAGTGTGGCGATGTCGGCGATATCGCCATCCATACTGAAAACGCCATCGCTGACCACGAGCTTGTGCGCACACTCACTGCGCGCCAGCAGGCTTGCTAAATCAATGGCGTCGCGGTGATGAAAGCGCCGCGAGCGGGCACCGCTTAATGCGGCGCCATCGATTAGCGATGCGTGGTTGAGGCGATCTTGAAAAAGTGCGGTATGACGATCTGCCAGCGCTTGGAGCACGCCGAGATTGGCCATATAGCCGGTAGAAAACAGCAGCGCACGTTCACGGCCTGTCCAGCGCGCTAACGCTTCTTCCAGGGCGTCGTGAATCTCCAGATGACCGCTGACCAAATGCGAAGCGCCTGCACCTGCACCGTAACGGCGAGCGCCCGCTACCTGGGCCTCACTAACACGCGGGTCTTGAGCGAGACCCAGGTAGTCGTTACCTGCAAAGTCGAGGGTATTGCTTTTGGCTACCTGACGAGTTCGCCAGCGCTCCGTCTGTTGACGATGAGCACGGGCGTCGGCCAGACGCTGTTGCCACGCTTTAGACACTGGCGTCTACCGCCAGCTCGGCAACCCGTTCGGCGTGCACCTGCTGCTGTGCCTGTTGGGCAAGGCGTGCCGCTTGGGTATCTTCGCTTTCGCAGGTTTCGCGCTTTTCAGGGTGCAGTCCCAGCTTGGCAAACAGCGCACGGTCGCGATCCACCTGGGGGTTGCCGGTGGTCAGCAGCTTGTCGCCGTAGAAGATCGAGTTGGCACCTGCCAAAAACGCCAGCGCCTGGGTTGATTCGTTCATTTGCTCGCGGCCAGCGGAGAGTCGCACGTGGCTTTGTGGCATCATGATGCGGGCGACCGCAATGGCGCGGATAAACTCGATGGGGTCTAAATCTTCGACATTTTCCAGCGGTGTGCCGGGCACTTTCACCAGCATATTGATCGGTACGGATTCCGGGTGCGGTGAGAGCTTGGCCAGCTGTTGCAGCAGGGCGCTACGATCCCGGGCCTCTTCGCCCATGCCGAGAATGCCGCCGGAGCAGACCTTCATGCCTGCATCGCGCACGTTGGAGAGGGTTTCCAGCCGGTCGCTGTAGGTGCGGGTGGTGATGATCTCGCCGTAGAACTCCGGCGAGGTGTCCAGGTTGTGGTTGTAGTAATCGAGCCCCGCCGTCGCCAGGCGGCTGGCCTGTTCACCGTCGACCATCCCCAGCGTCATACAGGTTTCAAGGCCCACCGCTTTCACCTGACGCACCATCTCTTCGACTAGCAGTAAATCCTTATCCCGCGGGCTGCGCCAGGCGGCACCCATACAAAAACGGCTGGCACCGGCTTCTTTAGCAGCCTTGGCTTGTTCAACCACTTTTTCAATTTCCAGCAGCTTCTCTTTCTCCAGCTGGGTATTGTAGTGGCCGGACTGGGGGCAATATTTGCAGTCCTCAGGGCAAGCGCCAGTCTTGATCGACAGCAGGGTAGAGACCTGCACCGCGTTAGCATCAAAGTGGGCACGGTGAACCTGCTGGGCTTGAAACAGCAGGTCATTGAACGGCAGCGCAAAAAGCGCGTTGATCTCATCCAGCGTCCAGTCGTGACGTTGTTCATGAAGGCAATGTTCATGAAGAAGCTGTTCGTGATGCACGGTCATGGTGTAAACCTTTTTACCTTTAATAGTTGACGAGACTTTAGCGGCGTTGCGCTTTAGGTGTCAACGTTGGAGGTTTTTTAGGTTTACGGTGGTGGTGGAAACATTCGTCAAAAGGCAGCACGCTCATTTATACTCTGCGCCCTTTTCCGCACTTGGTTATTCAATCCTATGGAGCGCGAATGTCTGCTTTTGAAAGCTCTGTTGGCGAGGGCTCTGTTGATAAGGGTTCTGTGAATGATCTTTCTATTGTTGGCTGTGAGAGTCCCACCAGTGAACATCCGCGTCCGCCGCGGCGCGAGTTCAAAGCGCGGGGTAGTTTTGTCACTCGCTGCGATAACTGCCAGCTCCCCGTACTGAATTGCCTGTGCCCCTACCAGGTGAAGGCGGAGAGTTATGCCCAGGTGTGGTTGTTGACCCACCCGCTTGAGCACTTCAAGCCGACCAATACCGGCCGTTTGATTCGCGATGTGATCTCAACGACCCAGGTATTTAGCTGGTACCGTACGGCGCCGGATGCCCAGCTAGCGGCGTTGTTGAAAGATCCTCGTTACGCGCCCTTTGTGATCTTTCCCGATGATCAGCCCGACTACGCGGATCGGGTGGTGGGTATCGAAGCGGTGCACACGGTGAAAGAGCAGGCGCGTATTCCGGTGTTTATCATTCTGGATGGCACTTGGCGTCAGGCGCGGCGTATGTTCCGTAAAAGCGCTTATCTGGATGCGTTGCCTGTGCTGCCATTGCGAACCGAGCGCGAGACGCGCTACCGGCTGCGCAAACCGGCGTCAAAAGCGCACCTTTGTACTGCGGAGGTGGCGATTGAGTTACTGCGTCAGGGCGGGGATACGGTCGCTGCGGACGTGCTGGACGACTACTTTGAGGTGTTTAACGATAGCTACGCGGCGAGCCGACTTCATCATAAAATCGACCCGCCCACTGCAGCGATGCGGCGCCTAGCCGCCAAACAGAGCGCCGGCGATTCGGAATCCGGCCACCCAGGTGCCCACCGCGGAGCCTAGCGTGGCGAGAATAAACACCAGCAGGGTGCGCGATACGCGGTTTTGCCACCAGCCTTTCAACTGCGTGACATCGTGGCGTAGCGATGAAAAATCGCGCACTTTGGGTTTGCGCATATAGAGCTCAACCCCAGCGGCCACAAAGCCCGCGCCGATGGTGGGGTTCAGCGAGGTGAGCGGGGCGGCAAAGAAGGTGGCGATCACGGTAACGGGGTGTGCCAGGGCGATAATCGTCGCCCCCCCAGAGAGAATGCCGTTAATCAAGAACCACTCAAGCACCAGTTGCCAGCCAAGGTCGGTGTTGCGCGAAAAACCAATCGCAAAGCCGGTAAGCACCAAAGCGGTAATCAGCCAGGGCAGCGCTTTCCAAAGCTTGGACGGCGGCGGGGTGGCTTCCAGTGATTCACGCTCTACTTTCGGATCGGCGGGCAGCGGTGCTTCCAAGTGCTCGCCGGTGCCTTTTAAGTGGCCTGCGCCGATGACGACTAGCACGTGCTGGTAGCGCCCAGGCGGTGCCTCTTCTGCCAAGCGAAGCGCCATATAGCGGTCGCGCTCGCGAATCAGCGGCGTATACAGCGCTTCGGATTCGGCGGCAAACTCGCTGAAGGTGGCTTCCAGCATATCGCCTTCTTTGAGTTTTTCGATATCTTCCTTCGAGACATCCTGGCGGGAGAGCACGCTGCCGATCAGGCCTGAAAATAGCGAAAAGCGCTGCCACCAAGGCACGTTGCGATAGATGCGCTTCAGCGTTAGGCCTACATCGCGGTCCACCAGCAGCAGCGGCAGTTTCAGTCGGCTGGCTTCCTCTACCGCCGCACGCATTTCGGCCCCCGGCTGGATGCCGGACTGATCGGCAATCCGCTGCTGAAAGGCACCCAGCGCCAGGCTGGCGGCAACCATGCCCGCTTTGCCTTCTTTAAAAACTTGAAACAGATCCTGCTCGCCCATGGCGTCCGGGTTGGACATGCTGTGGTGGCGAGCGTCGCAGAGTTCGATCGCCACCGCATCAAAGGCGTCGCTAGCCAACAGCGCACGCACATCGTCGGCACTTTCCGCCGACACATGGGCCGTGCCCAGGAGCGTGTAGCGGGTTTCGCCGATAGTGAATGTTTTTAACGGCCCGCTGGTGGACGGCAGGGAAGTCGGTGTTTCAGCCAGCGACCCCGCTTCTGCGTTGGTTGTTTCGTCGTGAGATGTATCTTCGTGGTTCATTAACAGCTCTCAAATCGATCAATAAGGGGCAGGCGTGACGTGCTTAGCGCCGCCAGAAAGCGGGGGTAAACAGCACCAGTACCGTAAAAATTTCCAGGCGGCCGAGCAGCATGGCCATTACCAATATCCATTTTGCCAAGCTGGGCATGTCGCCGTAGTTAGTGCTGGCTTCGCCGAGGGCGGGGCCAAGGTTATTGAGTGCAGATCCCACCGTCGACCAGGCGGTTACCTGATCAACCCCGGTGGCCATGACGCCCACCAGCATTAAAAAAAACAGCATCACGTAGACCGAAAAGAACCCCCACACCGCCTGGGCAATGCTATCGGGAACGCTGACCTTGCCCACTTTGACCGCAATCACCGCATTGGGGTGGATCAGACGCATGATTTCACGCATGCCCTGTTTGATGATCAAAATAATCCGAATGACCTTCATACCGCCACCGGTAGAGCCGGAGCAGCCCCCCACGAACGCGGCCATAAACAGCAGAAAGGGCAGGGCGCCGGGCCACATGGAGAAGTCGGCGACGCCAAAACCGGCGGTTGTTGCCACCGAAACGACCTGGAACACCCCGTGCCGTAGGCCGCGCATTGTGTCGTAGGTGTCGGTTAACCACAGGGAGAGTACGGTGACCACGGCCAGGGCGAGCAGAAATAGCATTAAAAAACGCGCTTCGGGGTCGTGAAAGTAGTGCATCAGGCTTTTTTCACGCCAGGCGATAAAGTGCAGGCTAAAGCTGAATGCTGAAATCAACATAAAGCCCACGCATATCATCTCGATGGCAGCGCTGTCGAAATAGCCGATGCTGGCATCGTAGGTGGAAAAGCCGCCGTTGGCGATGGTGGAAAAGCTATGGCTCAAGGCATCGAACCAGCTCATGCCCGCTAGCATATAGGCGATCATGCAGGCGAGGGTGAGCGTAGCGTAGATGTACCACAGCGCCTTGGCGGTTTCGGTAATTCGAGGGGTGAGCTTGGAGTCTTTCAGCGGCCCAGGAATTTCGGTGCGATACAGCGCCATACCGCCGACACCTAGGGTGGGCAAAATGGCGACGGCTAAAACGACGATCCCCATGCCGCCCAGCCACTGGAGCTGCTGGCGATAGTAGAGAATCGACTCAGGTAAAAAATCGATGCCGGTAATCACCGTGGCGCCGGTGGTGGTCAAGCCTGAGAACGACTCGAATACCGCATCGGTAATGTCCAGCGAACCTTCGCCGAATAGCATCAGTGGCAACGAACCAAATAGCGCCAGCACCGTCCAGAACATCGCGGCAATAATAAAGCCGTCGCGAATACGCAGCTCTTTTTGCGAGCGTCGATTGGGCAGGTAGAGCAGTAACCCCGTCGCCACCGAAATCGCAATGCCAATAATAAAGGCACTCCACACGCCGTCGCGAAACCAGAGTGAGATTAGCGTTGGGGGGAGCATGGTAAGGCTGAAAAGCATCAGCAGCAGCCCCAAAATGCGCAAAATAACCCGCAGACTCATGGTTGTCGCATGCTCCTGTTTTTAGCAGCCATTGGCAGGAATTCGAAGGTTATCAAAAGAACGTTAAGCCGACTTGGAACAGGCGCTCCACATCGCGAATGCGGCGCTTGTCGATCACGAATAGGATCACGTGGTCGCCGCTCTCCACCATCACATCCCCATGGGCAATGATGACTTCCTTGCCGCGCACAATCGCGCCGATGGTGGTGCCTTCCGGTAGGTCGATCTCACGGATCGTGCGGCCGACCACTTTAGACGACTGCTTATCGCCGTGGGCGATGGCTTCAATGGCCTCGGCAGCGCCCCGGCGCAGCGAGTGGACGTTGACGATGTCGCCGCGGCGGACGTGGGTCAGCAGGCTGCCAATAGTCGCCTGCTGGGGAGAAATGGCGATATCGATTTCGCCCCCCTGCACCAAGTCCACATAGGCGGCGTTGTTGATCAGCGTCAGTACCTTCTTGGCGCCTAAGCGTTTGGCCAGCAGCGACGACATGATATTGACCTCGTCGTCGTTGGTCAGCGCGCAGAAGATATCGCACTCTTCGATATTCTCCTCTTCCAGCAAACGCTTGCTGGTGGCGCTGCCGTGGAGCACCACGGTGCGATCCAAGCGTTCAGAGAGCGTGGTGCAGCGCTCCAGGCTGTGCTCGATGATCTTGACCTGGTGGCTGTGCTCCAGGTGCTCGGCCAGCCGTTCGCCGATGTTGCCGCCCCCGGCAATCACCACTCGGCGGAAATCCCGCTCGACTCGGCGCAGCTCACTCATCACCGCGCGGATATCCCGGCGGGCGGCGAGGAAGAACACTTCGTCGTCGGCTTCGATGACCGTATCACCACGGGGGATAATCGGTCGGTTACGGCGGTAAATCGCCGCCACGCGGGTATCCACGTTGGGCATATGGCGGCGCAGAAAGGCTAGATCCTGGCCCACCAGCGGGCCGCCGTAGAACGCTTTGACCGCGACTAGCTGTACCAGGCCACCGGCAAACTCCAACACCTGTAGGGCACCAGGATGCTCAATCAGGCGGCGCACATGGTCGGTGACTACCTGTTCGGGGCTGATCAACACATCGATGGGGATCGCTTCGTGGGCAAACAGGCCTTTACGGGTCAAGTACGCGGTGGCGCGCACCCGGGCAATTTTGGTCGGGGTGCGAAACAGCGTATGGGCAACCTGGCAGGCGATCATATTGATCTCGTCGCTGTTGGTGACGGCGATCAACATATCGGCGTCTTCGCAGCCTGCCTGGCGCAGCACAATGGGGTAGGAGCCTGCCCCGGTGACGGTGCGGATATCGAGTTTGGTGTGAAGGTCGCGCAGTTTTTTGGCGTCGGTGTCAACGACCGTAATGTCGTTTTCCTCGCGGGCGAGGTGTTCAGCCAGTGTGCCGCCGACCTGGCCGGCGCCGAGAATGATGATTTTCATTGCTGAGCATCGGTTCCATTAAAAGCGCCAGCGCGCGATGTTGTTGAGACCATACCCTGAGACCGGGAGGGTCTATCATGCGCTGCAATAAAGACGGCGGCCAGTGTAAACCAGCCGCCGTCGAAAAGCAGGTGAGGATTACTCTAGCGTAAAGCCGACTTTAACCGTGACCTGCCAGTGGGCCACTTGACCGTCTTCAATATGGCCACGGGTATCGACTACTTCCAGCCAGCGCATGTGCTTAATCGTTTCTGACGCCTTGGCCAGAGCGTTCTGTACCGCTTCCTCAATACCCTTCTCGGAAGAGCCGGTCAGTTCCACGTGCTTATAAGTATGGTGACTCATAGTACCTCCTTCCTTGTCATGAAATCACTGCCCTCGCATCAGTGAGCGCTTAGGCAGTGCGCTTCTCTAGTCTGGCATAAAAAAAGCCATCGTGACTGCTCTGGGCCGGAAACAGCTGACGGCCCGCGCCGCCGGCAATACCCCAGGCAACGTCGTTAGGCGTGGTGACATGAGCGTCGGGCGTGCGGGCGAGAAATGCCTCAATCTGCTCACTGTTCTCTTCCGGCAGTACCGAACAGGTGGCATACAGCAGGGTGCCGCCTTCGCGCAGCATCGGCCAAAGGTTATCTAGCAGTTGGCGTTGAAGCTTGGCCAGCGGGCGAATATCGTCTTTGCGCCGCAGCTTCTTGATATCCGGGTGGCGGCGGATAACGCCGGTGCCCGAGCAAGGGGCATCGAGCAAGATGGCATCAAACGGCGTGCCGCTCCACCAGTCGCGTTCAGTGGCATCGGCGTGTTCGAGTACCGCCTCAACGCCGAGACGGCTGAGCGTGTCCTCCACCCGTGCCAGGCGATGGTTATCGCTATCGATTGCGGTGAGGTTGATGTCGAACAGCTCGAGCAAATGGGCTGTTTTGCCGCCAGGGGCGCAGCAGGCATCCAAAACGTGGGCACCCGGTCGTGGCGCGAGCACCGGGCCTAGCAACACCGCCGAGAGCTGAGCCGCTTCGTCCTGAACGCTAACGTGGCCTTCTTCAAAGCCAGGCAGTGACATCACATCGCAGGGTGTTTCCAGCGTGATGGCGTCTGGTGCGTGAGGGCACAGGTGGCCACTTAGCCCTTGCTCGGTAAGTAGCGACAGGTAGGCTTCACGATCATTGTGGTGCTGGTTCACCCTCAATGTCATCGGGCCGGCGTGATTGTTGGCTTCGATGATATCACGCCACTGCTCTGGCCACGCCTGACGCAGGGCATTAAGCAGCCAGGGTGGGTGCTCTAGCGCAACGCTCTCATCCCGGTCTACCTGGGCCTGGAGCGCTTCGGATTCGCGCTGTAGCCGCCGCAAGCAACCATTTAAGACGCGGGTGGCCCACTCCTTATTCAATAAGCGCGCAGCGCCCGCGGTTTCACCTACTGCCGCGTGGGCAGGAATGCGCATGTACAGCAACTGGTAAATACCCAGCAACAGCAGCGCCTGAACATCGCTATCGCGCTTCTTGAATGGCTGCTTAAGCAGTACGCCCGCTAACGCTTCCAGACGCGGTAAGCGGCGGCAGGTACCGAAGCAGAGCTCTTTGAGCAGGCCGCGGTCACGGGCCACCACACTGTGCTCATCCAGCCCCGCCAGTGAGCCTTGGTCGCTGAGCACCGGGGCCAGCGCGCGGGCCGCCGCAGCGCGGACTTCCTGGCCACTGCCGCCTTGGGGGGAGCGCTTTTGGCTCATGGTGCTTCTCCTTCGCTGGCCTGAGCCGCTGGGTTATCAAGACGAGAGTCAAAACGAGCGCCGAGACGAGTGCCGGTAGCCAGGCGCGCGTGGCGCGCATTCAGTAAGTCACGCACGGCCATGGCTTTGCCGCCGGGCAGCTGTGCGCTGGTCACGCACAGTACCTCGCGGCCATCGATACCACAGGCAATGCGTAGATGATCGTCGCCATGCTCAAGCAGGGTGCCGGGCGGGTAAGGCGAATGTTCGCCTTCTTCTACGGTTGCCATTAGCAGTCGTAGGCGATCCTCTCCTAGCGCGCACCAGGCCACCGGACAGGGGTTAAAGGCGCGAATCTTGCTGGCTAACTGCTGAGCGGGCTGGTCAAAGTCGAGCTCAGCTTCCGCTTTGCTCAGCTTGGGGGCATAGGTGACGCCCTCTTCGGGCTGCGGCGTTGCCTGCGCGGTGCCGCTGGCCAGGGCATCCAGCGTGCTGGTCAGCGCATTGGCACCTTGAATAGCCAGGCGGTCGTGCAAATCGCCGACGGTGGTGCGGCCCGTAATGGGCGTGCGCACTTCCGTAAGCATCGCGCCGGTATCCAGGCCTGCATCCATCTGCATAATGGTCACACCCGATACGCTATCGCCCGCTTCGATCGCCCGCTGAATAGGGGCAGCGCCGCGCCAACGGGGCAGCAGTGAAGCGTGAACGTTAACGCAGCCAAGACGCGGTATGTCCAACACGGCTTGGGGAAGCAGCAGCCCATAAGCCACAACGACCATGATGTCGGCATTGAGCGCGGCCAGCTCGGTTTGAGCCTCGGGTTGCTTTAACGTCTGAGGCTGATAGACCGGCAGGCTGTGTTCCAGAGCCAGCTGTTTGACCGGGCTGGGCGTTAGCTTACGGCCGCGACCCGCAGGGCGGTCGGGTTGGGTATACACCGCCACCACCTCGTGCTGGCTTTCTAGAAGCGCGGCAAGGCTAGAGGCGGCGAATTCAGGCGTGCCAGCAAAAACAACGCGCAATCGTGACATATAAAGAGGGCTACCTGGCTTGAATTGAGAGAAGTGTTAGGCGTCCTGCATCTGCTTGTGACGTTTCTGCATTTTCTTGCGGATACGGTCACGCTTTAGCGGCGACAAGTAGTCAACAAACAGCACGCCCTCAAGGTGGTCGTACTCGTGCTGAATACAGTGCGCCAGCAGACCCTCTGCCTCTAGTTCGTAGGCCTCGCCATTGCGATCAAGCGCGTTGAGCTGCACTTTAAGAAAGCGCGGCACTTCGGCGTAGTGTTCGGGAATCGACAGGCAACCTTCCGAAAGCGGCTCTTTCTCTTCGCCAATCGGCGTATAGCGCGGGTTGATGAGCACCAGCGGCTGGGAGTTATCGTCGCTGACATCCATGACGACGATACGGCGATGGACATCGATCTGGGTCGCGGCTAGACCGATACCACGGGCGTCATACATGGTCTCCAGCATATCGTCGACGAGCTGGCGTACCTCATCGTCGACGGTTTCCACCGCAGCGGCCTTGGTGCGCAGGCGCTCATCGGGGAATTCAAGAATAGGAAGTTTGGCCATGGCGTTACAATCACCGTTATGCTGAGTCTAAATTAAGTCAAGCTAGGCAGTGACGAGCGTCTTCTAACCTAGGTACTTTATGATGGGGCACTATATCATGCTGTCAACGTTTCTGGGCATGGGCGCCCTATGCGCACAGGTTTCAGCAGCAACATAATGACTGCGCTTATGCAGTGTTTCGACATGGAATTAAGAGCGGCGCATTTTATCGGGGAGAGCAGGATGGCGGCACAAAAACACGCCTTTCGGGGGGCTTTAAGTAGTTTGTTGCTGAGTGCAGTGATGCTTTTGAGTAACGATGTAGCCGCTTGGGAGCGTGATCAGGAAGTGATTAAACTCTCGCCGCAGGTGCGTACCTTACCCCACCGTGAAGCGATCGAGCCCATCGCCTTAGAGGAAGCGCGGGCCTTTCTGCGCGAACACCGCGTGGTCGATGATGCCGAGGCATTACAGGAACTGGCTTACGTAGTGGCGGGAGACGATCGCCGTTTGATCAGCGGCGCGGGAGACCGGTTATACGTGCGTGGTGATGTGTCACGCCATGGTCAGTTGGGGATCTATCGGCAGTCGGAACCTTACCTGGCGATGGATGGCACGCCATTGGGCTTAGAGTTGATCAGCGTCGGTGTCGCTCGGCATATCAGCAGTGAAGGCGAGATTGCGCAGCTCGAAGTCGTTAGCTCTCATCAGGAAGTGCGGGTTAACGATATTATTTTACCGCTGGAGGAGCGCGAGCTGAGCCGTGAATTTATGCCCCGCGCGCCGCTTAATGCGGTTGAAGGTCATGTTATTGCCGTGCCAGGTGGCGTGCGCTTTATTGGCCGTTTTCAGATCGTTGCGCTGGATCTCGGCACTCTGGATGGTTTGCAGGCGGGTCATGTGCTGCGAGTCAATCAGCAGGGTGAGCTGATCAACGACCCACGTACCCAGGAGCTAGTGCAACTGCCCAGCACTGAGGCGGGCAGTGTGATGGTCTTCAAGCCCTATGATCGAGTCAGCTACGCCCTGGTGATGCAGGCATCGCGGGTGTTGGAAGTGGGTGATGAGGTTGGTTCAGCGACGAACTAGCGGCCGGTAAATAAAGATATTTAAAAGGAGGAAGTATGGACGCCCAGGCGTGGCTGGTGGTCAATGCGTTGCCGAGTATGGGCGCGCTGCGTATCGCGCAATTATTAGCCCGTCAGCCGCAGTGGCCGGAAGGCTGGCTGGCAGCACTGCCCAGCCGTGCCGCCAGCGAGTTGCGCCTGTGGCTTGAACATCCTGATCGCAGCCCGTTGCAAAAAGTAATTGATGAAACCGAGGCGTGGCAGCAAAGCGGCCCAAGTCGTCACGTGCTGCATCGCGACCACCCCGCCTGGCCTGCGCTGTTAAATGAGTTGCCCGACCCGCCCGTTGTGCTCTGGGCCCAGGGTGATCTTAGCGCCCTGGAGGGCCCCAAGCTTGCCATGGTAGGCACTCGTCGCCCCACCGGCGAAGGCACCCATAACGCCCAAACCTTCGCTCGCGATCTAGTCCGCCGCGGCTGGTGCGTGATCAGCGGTATGGCCTTGGGCGTTGATGGCGTGGCCCAGCGGGCAGCGCTAAATGCCGGTGGACGCACGATCGCCGTACTCGGCTGCGGTGTGGATGTGATCTATCCAGCCTCCCACCGTGATCTTCACGAGCAGCTTAGCTCTTTACCCGGTGGCCTGGTGGTGTCGGAACATCCACCCGGTACGCTGGCCCGCCCGGCGTTTTTCCCGCGGCGCAACCGCATCGTTACCGGCCTTTCGCTCGGCACCCTGGTGGTCGAAGCCACCGAAAAAAGTGGTTCGCTGGTCAGTGCCCGGCTCACCTTAGAGCAAAATCGTGAGCTGTTTGTGCTGCCCGGTTCGCTGCACAACGTGCAGGCCCGCGGCTGTTTGGCACTGCTGCGGCAAGGGACGGCTCATCTGGCCTGCAGTGTCGACGATATCATTACCGATCTTGGCCACTGGGCGGAGGCGTTTATCCAGCCTGCGACCGAAGACAAGCTATCGGAGCAAGAACCTCCCTCCGATAGCTTTTCAGACGACAACTTGCCCGATTCATTGTTAACGTCATTATCAGCTACCCCAACGCCGATCGATCTCTTAGTGCATTCCACCGGTGTGTCAGTCAGTGACTGTCAGCAGCGCTTGCTGATGCTGGAGCTAGAGGGCTGGGTAACCCAGCAGGCCGGAGGCTGGGTGCGGCTGCCGCGCTCATGATAGGATGCGGGCATGTTCGCCCTGACGGTGAGGAGAGACCATGAGTTTAGCTGCCGATCTAGCCCCTGCGATTAACGCGCTGCGTGAAGGTGGCGTGATTGCTTGTCCCACCGAAGCGGTTTGGGGGCTTAGCTGCGACCCTGAAAACGACGAAGCCTTAGCGCACCTGATGCGTATGAAAGAGCGTGATCCGGCTAAAGGGGTCATTCTCGTTGCCGCCAGTATTGAGCAGTTCCAACCCTGGTTAAGCCAGCTTCCTTTAGCGATGCACGCCCCTCTCGCGGCAAGCTGGCCGGGTCCGAACACCTGGTTAGTGCCTGATAATGGCCGCAGCCATGGGCTGGTGCGCGGCGCCCACGAACGTGTGGCGCTTCGAGTCACCGACCACCCACTAATGAAAGCGCTTTGTGAGGCCTTTGGCGGCCCGCTGGTATCGACCTCGGCCAACCGCTCCGGGGAGCCGCCCGCCATGAGTGCCGCTGAAATCACTTCAATCTTTAGCGATGAAGTGGCCTATGTGGTGAAAGGCGAGCTAGGTGGCAATGCCAAACCGAGCACTATCAGGGATTTAGCCACTGGCAAAGTCATGCGTTATTAGCCGCACTTTGGTTCACTACTCACCACTGATTAATATTCATTGCTTACTACTTTTCACTCACGATTCACCACCCAGGAGTTACCGTGGCCCACGAGCACCTTGATGACGTTAAATGCTACCTTCTTGATTTGCAGGAAAGGCTCTGCGCTGGATTAGCCGAAGCCGACGGGGCTGCCCAGTTCCAAGAAGATAGTTGGGAGCGTGAAGAGGGGGGCGGTGGTCGCTCACGGGTGATGACTAATGGCGGCGTATTTGAAAAGGGCGGCGTCAACTTTTCACATGTGTACGGTACTCAGCTGCCGCCTTCCGCTACCGCCGCACGCCCTGAACTTACCGGGCGCAGCTTTCATGCGGTGGGCGTTTCCTGGGTGCTGCACCCGGAAAACCCCCATGTGCCTACCAGCCATGGCAACGTGCGCTTCTTTATTGCCGAGAAAGTCGGCGAGCCGCCGGTGTGGTGGTTTGGCGGCGGCTTTGACTTAACGCCGTTTTATCCCGTGATGGAAGACGTGGTGCATTGGCACCGGGTGGCGAAAGACGCCTGCGCCCCCTTTGGAGAGGACGTTTACGACCGCTATAAAGCCTGGTGCGACGAATACTTCTACCTCAAGCACCGCGATGAAACCCGCGGCGTGGGCGGGCTGTTTTTCGATGACCTGAACGAAGGTGAGTTTGCCGACTGTTTCGCCGTTCAGCGTGCGGTGGGTGACAGCTTTTTAGAGGCTTATTTGCCCATCGTTGAGCGCCGTAAAAATGACGCCTGGGGCGAACGGGAGCGCGACTTTCAGCTCTATCGCCGTGGCCGCTACGTGGAATTCAACCTGGTGTGGGATCGCGGCACGCTTTTTGGCTTACAGAGCGGCGGGCGCACTGAGTCAATTTTGATGTCTATGCCGCCCATGGCGCGTTGGGAATACGCTTTTGAGCCGGAGCCCGGCAGCGCCGAGGCGCGTTTGCAGGATTTCTTACACCCCCGCGACTGGCTCGGCGAATTCGCTGAGGATGCCATTCAAACCAATAGCGGAGAGCCCTCATGACCGATCGCTACTGCGTGTTTGGCAACCCGGTCAAACACTCCAAATCCCCGCAGATCCAAGCTGAGTTTGCCCGTCAAACCCAACAAGCGCTCGAGTACACCGCTGAAGAAGCCCCGCTGGAGGGTTTTGCCGCTGCCTGGCGGGCGTTTAACGATGCGGGCGGGCGTGGCGCCAATGTTACCGTGCCGTTCAAGGGCGATGCCTTTGCGTTGTGCGACACCTTGAGCTATCGCGCCCGTCGTGCAGGGGCGGTAAATACGCTGATCCTGGGGGGCAATGGCCGTACCTACGGCGATACTACCGATGGCATTGGCCTAGTGCGCGATTTGGCCTATCACCGCGTGGCATTGGCGGGAAAGCGTATTTTGGTGGTAGGCGCAGGCGGCGCCGTGCGCGGCATTCTGGAGCCCCTGCTTGCCGAGCAGCCCAGCGCACTCGTCGTGGTCAATCGCACCGCCGCCAAAGCCGAGCAGCTGGCCAGCGATTTTGCTGATCTGGGGCCTATCACTGGCGGCGGCTTTGACACGCTTGACGGTACATTTGATGTGGTGATTAACGGTACGAGCGCTAGCCTTTCAGGCGACTTACCGCCGCTACCAGATACGTTGTTTAATCCCAACGCCTGGGCCTACGACATGATGTACGGGTCCGAGCCGACGGTGTTTTTACAATGGGCAGGCCCGCGTGGCGCGAAGTTGCTTGATGGCTTAGGCATGCTGGTCGAACAGGCCGCTGAGTCGTTCTTTCTGTGGCGCAATGTGCGCCCTGAAACCGCATCCGTGCGCGAAATGCTGCGCCAATCGCTTAACTATTCATAATCGGATCTAGTCAACGCTGCTAAAAAAACGGGGGCGGATACTGTATCCGCCCCCGCTTTTTTTGTACCGCTAATAACGCTTTACCTAGCGCGCTTGACGTACAACCCCACCATACTCATCACTAGCCCCACCACCGAGAGCAGCATGCCGCCATTGACTAACAGCGGCGAGCGCTCCAGCCAGGAGACAAAGGGTTGGGGGGCGTCTCTACAGGCACTCTCGATATAGTCCCAATGGCCGCCATCAAGCTGACACGCGCGTACGTCGTTGAGCTCCCAGAAATACACGCCCATCAGCACAAACAGCGGCAGCACTAGCAACAGTAATCCCAGCTTGATCATTTAAACCTCAATAGCCGACTCACTCAGCGAAGCATTAGGGACGCGGGCAGTTGGGTGTACGACCATTGCTGCGAGCCTGCTCATAGACAGTCAGGGCTTGATCCATATTACCTTGCAAGCCTTGGATGCGCTGGCCTTGGCCAGGGTGAGTGGACATCCACTCCGGGGGTGCGCCACCACCGGACACCGCCTGCATGTTTTCCCACAGAGTAACGCTCTCACGTGGGTCGAAACCGGCTTGCGCCATTAGCTCCAAGCCAATCACGTCAGCCTCACTCTCATGAGCCCGGGAGAACGGCAGGACGATCCCGTACTGCGCACCCATGCCGAGTACGCCCATCAACTGCTGGCCACCGGCAGACTGCATGCCGGAAGTACTGGAAATAACCGACAGGCCTAACGAGGTGGCACTCTCGGTTGAGGCGCGTTCATTGGCGTGGTTGGCCAACACGTGACCAATCTCGTGACCGATGACGGAAGCCAGTTGGTCTTGGCTAGTGGCAATATCCAGCATGCCGGTATTCACCCCCATATAGCCGCCGGGTAGCGCGAAGGCGTTGGGCTGTTCGGATTCAAACACGCGGATTTGCCAGTCTAACTGCTGCTGCCCGGCGGGCAGTTCTGCCACGATGGCATCGGCAATACACTGCACATAGCGCTGACTCGCTTGTCCAGCGCTGGGAAGCTCCTGCTGATATTGAGAAAATGCCTGACGGCCCATCTCATTGAGTTCACCATCAGAGAGCAGCAGCAGCTGCGAGCGCCCGGTGGGCGAGGTGGTACAAGCGGCGATAGACGCACATAAAGCGGTTATAGCGAGAGGGCGAAGCCAGCGCATGAGTCGGTTTCCTTATAGACGAAAGAATTTCTTGCACACAAGATAACCGCTGATAGCAGTAAATCAATCCCCCATCATAACCCACCTAAGGATGAGTATGGATGCTGAATTGACCACCCTTCTGAACCAAGGCTAGGCCGCAGAGGACTGGCTGTAAGCTTCTAGATACAAACCCTCAACGCTGGGGTACTAACTGCCCATCGGCACCGACATTTAGGCGAATGGTAGGCGTTAATAGTCCCGCAGGAAGCCGCATACCTAAGCCGCGCAGATCGCCAGGCGTGATAGCCAGTTGGCTACCGGGCGGTAGCTCGCCTTGAGACGCCAGCTGACTGGCAAGTTCAAGCATCGGCGCCATTTTTTGGGTGTCGGTTCCCAGCACATCAAAGGCAACCGGCAGGCGTAAATTGGCATCGTCACCAGAGGTCAGCGTGACATCCTGCTCATAGTTACCCTGTACAGGGTCAACGCCCGGCATATCCAGCGACCAGCGAAAGCCCGACATCTCCACCGGCGGCATGCCGGCGGGTAAGCCAAGGCCCATGGCAATGGTGGCTTGTATGGGCAGACTGCCCGCGCCAAGGCTGGAAGCGATTAAGCTGGTTAGGTCGCTCGTATCCAATCCAGCATTAATGCTGTAAGGGCCAATGCGGACATCTTCGACCCCCAGGGAGGTCACCGCCAAACGAAACGCAAATAGGCCGGTTTGAGGTAGGGCGAGACAGCCCGTTAACAGGCTGGTTAAACCCAATAGAAGTAGCCAGCGGCGAGCAGCATAAAGCATAACGTTCTCCCCCTACGCAGTGCATAAGCAACATATTAAGTAGGGCAGCAAGGGTGGTGATGGGGGTGGATGATAGGGTGTGGGTATGAATGACAGCTGAGTAAAATCGCGGCTATTTGAGTGCCGAAACCGGGCGCTGTCAAGCGAAACTGTTATCGCGGGTGTTACCTGGGAAAGGGGTTAATCAAAACGCCCGCTTGACGGTGCAAACGGGCGAATTCAAATAACCAAGAGAGCTACGATGGCGAATTAACGACGGCTCTTACGCGCTTCTTTGGTGCGGTTCAGCTCGCGTTTCTTGGCCTTCTCTTTGTCGCTGGCGCCCGCCATAGTGTCAAACGGATTGCTGCCCGAGCGAAACTCAAAGCGAATCGGCGTGCCGCGTACCTTCAATACCTTGCGGAACGTATTGGTGAGATAACGACGGTACGCTTCAGGCAATGACTCTGTTTGGTTACCGTGGACAACGATAATCGGCGGATTACTGCCACCCTGGTGAGCCATGCGCAGCTTAATCCGTCGGCCTTGTACCATCGGTGGCGGGTTCTGGCTGACTGCATCCTGCAGCAGGGTCGTTAAACGGTTGGTCGACCAGTGAGCGTTAGCGGCGTCAAAGGCGCGGTCAATCGACGGGTACAAATCGCCTACCGCCGTGCCGTGAAGGGCAGAGATAAAGTGAAGCTCGGCGTAATCGGCAAAGCCCAGGCGGCGCTTCACTTCGGTGCGCATCTTGTCCTTAGCTTCGCTTTCCAGGCCGTCCCACTTGTTGACTGCCAGCACCAGCGCGCGACCGGTGGTTAATACGTAGTCGAGCAGGTGCAAATCCTGCTCCACCAGACCGCTGGAACCATCCAGTACCATGATCACCACATGCGACTCTTTAATCGCATCCAGCGTCTTGATGATGGAAAACTTCTCGGCGATTTCGCTCACGTTCTTACGGCGCCGGATACCCGCGGTATCAATCAGTACATAAGGCTTGCCGCGGCGCTCGAAGGGGATCTCAATGGCATCGCGGGTGGTGCCCGCTTCATCAAAGACCACCACCCGGTCTTCGCCGAGGAGGCGATTGACTAGGGTCGATTTGCCCACGTTCGGGCGGCCAATCACGCCGATACGAACGCCTTTGCTGCCGGTGTCCGCGGGAATGCTGGCATCGCGTTCGGGAAACGGTTCGAGTACCACGTCCATCAGGGTGGAAACGTTGCGACCGTGGGCAGCAGCGATCGGCCAGGGGTCGCCTAGACCCAGCGACCAGAAATCGCCCATCGCCGAGTGCTCTTCCAGCCCGTCGGTTTTATTCACCACCAGCCAGGTTTTTTTCTGGTTAACCCGCAGGTGGTTGGCAATCGCTTGGTCAGCGGCGATAAGGCCGGCGCGAGCGTCGACCATAAACAGAACGATATCGGCCTCATCAATAGCAGCAAGCGACTGCTCGGCCATCGCAGCGTCGATACCTTCTTCGTCACCGCTGATACCACCGGTGTCGATAACCGTATAGACCTTATCGCCCAGCATGCCATTGCCGTACTTGCGGTCGCGGGTGAGGCCGGGAAAGTCGGCCACCAGTGCATCACGCGAGCGCGTTAGGCGGTTAAACAGCGTCGATTTGCCCACATTGGGGCGACCGACTAAAGCAATGACGGGTGTCATGGAGTTACTTCCAGGGTTTCCAGGCGACCATTGTTGGCCTGGACATGAATGGTGCTGCCTTCAGTGACCGGGCGAACGCTAATGCCCGAGCTGTGCACGCGAGTGCGTCCTACAATATTGCCTTCACGGGCGTCGATCAGGTGAACATATCCTTCAAAATCACCGAAGACCAAGCGGCCGCTGGCGAAGGCCGGGGCGGTCAGCCAACGATCTTCTAAGTCGTCATTGCGCCAAACTTCGCGGCCACTGTTAGAATCTAGCGCAACCACCTGGCTGTCATCGGTGACGACGAACAGCAGATCACCGACCAAAATTGGCGTATGACGGCTAGACAGATCCGCTTCCCAAAGCACATCGCCTTGGGTGGCTTCTAGCGCCACCACGCGACCGTTGTAGCTGGTCACGAACAGGCGGCCATCAGGGCTGATAATCGGTTGGCCAGAGAGGTCAACCAGACGCTCTACTTCGCTACGGCCACGCGGTGTGGCGATTTGCATATCCCATAGCGGTTGGCCGCTGCGATTATCCAGCGTGGCTAAACGGCCATTCGCTAGGCCAACAAAAGTAACCGGGTCAATCACCATCGGCGTGCCGGTGCCGCGCAGGGTAAGTGAAGGTTGCGAACTGGTGTATACCCAGCGCTCTTGGCCGCTGGCGCGATCCAAGGCTGTCACGCGGCCATCGACACTTTGCACGACTAGCAGTTGCTGATTGGCCTGAGGCGCGGCAAGCACTTCACTAGAGACCCGTGAACGCCAGCTTTCGCTGCCATCATTTTGATCCAGAGCAATGACCTCGCCGTTACCGGTCGCCAGATAAACCTGGCCGGCAATCGCCGTTAACGCGCTGGAGATGGTGGTATCGAGATCGATTTCCCACTCAACATCGCCACTGTTGGCATTCATGGCCATCACCACACCTTCAACGTCGGCGGCAAACACAGTGTCGCCTTCACGGGCAGGTGCAATGGGATAGCGAGCGTGGCCTAAGCCATCGCCTACGGTTCGCTTCCATTGGGTGTTTAGCGAGGAGGTCTCGTCGAAGCTACGCAGCTCTTTGGGCGTAAAAGCGGGGTCACCTTTGCTGGCGCAACCGGCCAACAGTGCCAGCGTCAGTGCACCCACGCTTACCCGTGCCAGCTGTTTGGAAATACCCCGATTAATTACAGTGCTAATAGTCATTGTGTCGCCTCCTCAGCGCCGAGATCATCAAGCTTGAACTGCACGCCGTAAAGCGGCTGGTCTTGGGTTTGTGACACTTCCATCGCGGTCTCCCAGGCATCACGGGCCGCGTCAGTGTCGCCTTGAGCAGCAAAGGCATCGCCCCGCACGTTCGCTCGTTGGGCCGTCAGGGCGTCGCTGATCGGCTCGTCCAGCAATGCATGCGCCTGAGTGGGATTGCCGTCGGCAAGCTCAACCCGCGCTAAGCGCAGCCACGCCAGGCTCTGCACGTAGCGCCGCGATGATTCGGCAGCGCTTTCAAGCGCGGTACGCGCACCTTCCAGGTCGCCTTGCTGTACCGCCAGGCGAGCATCAAGCAGCAGGGCGAGTTCAGCATAGAGCGTGTCGCCATGCTCGTCGGTCAGTTCGACGACCATTTCACGCGCGCTGGCCAGTTGGTCGTCTTCAAGCTCGTTACCAGCGGTCATGTTGACCAACTGCTGGTAGCGCATGGAGGCGGCTTCTGACTGACCCTGCTGATAGTTCTGCCAAGCATTCCAGCCGAATACCCCCGCCGCCGCCAGGACAGCGCCTGCAATCAACGACATGCCGTTCTCTTTCCACCAGCGCTTTACCGCGTCTAGCTGCTCTTCTTCGCTTCTCAGCTCCACCACGGGCGGGCTCCTATATCTCAATTTTCGTAGGCACAAACAGTAGGCAAAAACAGTCGTATGTAGCAGGCACGGCGCCTGCAGGATTTAAGCGCGAGGCGTGGGCTTAATCGCCAGGGGCTAATAGCTCACGCAGCGTGGACCCTAGTTGGGCTAACGGCACACGCTGCTGTTCGCGGTCATCGCGTAAAAACTTGAGCGTTACCGACTGCTGTGCAATTTCATCTTCGCCGAGCAGGATCGCCATGGAGGCGGTACTCTTATCGGCTTTTTTGATCCGGCTTTTGAAGCTGCCGCCCCCGCAGTGAAGTTGCAGTTGCAGTTTAGGCAGTTCACCGCGCAAATTCTCAGCCAGCGTGATCGCCGCCATGGTGGCGTTATCGTCCATCGGGAGCACATACACATCGCAGCCGCCGAGCGCATTCTGAGGAATCAGTTCCAAGGTATCGAGCAGCAGAATCAACCGCTCAATGCCCATGGCAAAGCCCACCGCCGGGGTAGGCTTGCCGCCCAGCTGCTCGACCAAGCCGTCGTAGCGGCCGCCTGCGCAAACAGTGCCTTGGCTGCCCAGTGCGGTAGTGGTCCACTCGAACACGGTGCGGCAGTAGTAGTCTAGCCCACGCACTAGGCGGGGATTGATCACATAATCTATACCTGCCGCTTCAAGCATCTTGGTGAGCTGCTCGAAGTGTTCGCGGGATTCCACATCCAGGTGATCCATCAACTGCGGCGCGGCATCCAGCATCTCGGCCATGGCCGGATTCTTGGAATCGAGAATACGCAGCGGGTTGCTGGTGAGGCGGCGTTTGGAGTCTTCATCAAGCACATCATGATGCTGCTCAAAATAAGCCACCAGTGTGTCGCGATAGGCCGCACGCGCCTCAGATGAGCCCAACGAATTAAGCTCAAGGGTAACGTGCTCCATTAGCCCCAGCTCTTTCCAAAGCCGCGCTGAAAGCAGAATCACCTCAGCGTCGATATCCGGGCCATCAAAACCGAAGGCCTCGACACCAATTTGATGAAACTGGCGGTAGCGGCCCTTTTGCGGGCGCTCGTAACGGAACATGGGGCCCTGATACCACAACCGCTGGGTTTGGTTGTACAGCAGGCCGTGTTCCATTGCCGCACGCACGCAGCTGGCGGTGCCCTCAGGGCGCAGCGTCAAACTTTCGCTGTTACGATCGTCGAAGGTGTACATCTCTTTTTCGACGATATCGGTCACTTCGCCAATAGAGCGGGCAAATAGCGCGGTTTGTTCAACAATCGGCGTGCGAATTTCGTTGAAGCCGTAGCGCAGCATGAGCTGGCGTACTTTGGCTTCAAAAAACTGCCAGCGCGGGCTGTCGCTGGGTAATAAGTCGTTCATACCACGGATGGCTTGAATCTTTTTAACGGCGGACTTGCTCAATGAAAACTCCTTATTCTGCCATTTAGCGCTGGTTGCCCAGGCTGGCAGCTAACCCCAGCGGTTAAACGCTGCGGGCAATCATAGCGTCTTGCTGCTGCTGTTTTTCGCGCACTTTCTCACGAATCAGCTGCTCCAGGTCGTCGACCAAGTGGTCGTTACGTAGCTTGCTGGCCGGTTTACCATCGATATAGACCAGGTTGGCGGGGCTGCCGCCGGTTAGGCCGATATCGGTCTCTTTGGCTTCGCCGGGGCCATTGACCACGCAGCCAATTACCGAGACGTTCAGCGGCGTCATCACGTCTTCTAACCGCTCTTCGAGCTGGTTCATAGTGCTGATGACGTCAAAGTTCTGGCGTGAGCAGCTGGGACAGGCAATAAAGTTAATCCCTTTAGAGCGCAGCTTGAGGCTTCGCAGCATATCGAAGCCGACTTTAATCTCTTCCACCGGATCAGCGGCCAGCGATACACGGATCGTGTCGCCGATACCGTCCATCAGCAGCATGCCCAGGCCAATCGATGATTTCACCGTGCCTGAACGCAGTCCACCGGCTTCGGTAATGCCCAGGTGCAGCGGCTGTTCAATGCGCTCGGCAAGATCGCGGTAGGCGGCGACTGCCATAAACACGTCTGAGGCTTTTACGCTGACCTTGAATTCTTGGAAATCGAGGCGATCAAGGTAGTCGATATGGCGCATGGCGGATTCCACCAGCGCGGCAGGCGTTGGCTCGCCGTACTTCTTTTGCAGGTCTTTTTCAAGCGAGCCGGCGTTGACGCCGATGCGAATCGGAATCCCATGGTCACGGGCCGCACTTACCACTGCGCGTACGCGGTCTTCGCGGCCGATATTGCCTGGGTTGATGCGCAGGCAGTCGACGCCTAGCTCGGCAACGCGCAGGGCAATTTTGTAATCAAAATGGATGTCGGCAACCAGCGGGACATTGACCAACTTTTTGATCTGGCCAAAGGTTTCGGCGGCGTCCATATCAGGTACGGAGACGCGCACGATATCTGCGCCGGCTTTTTCCAGCTGCTGAATTTGCGCTACGGTCGCGGCCACGTCCAGGGTGTTGGTGTTGGTCATGCTTTGTACGGCAATGGGCGCATCACCGCCCACGGCTACATTTCCAACCTGAATCTGACGGGAATGGCGGCGTTTTATCGGAGAAGGGGCGTGCATAGGACGGGTCACTCTCCCAAGGTGAATCGGGCAACATTGTTGGCGCCTGCGCGGGCGGGAAGGTCAACTACCTCGCCTTGGTAGCGCAGTTCAACGCCGGTGGCATTACCCACGGTTAAACGAAAAGGGGGTTCACCTTCGACGCTTGTCGAGGTGCCGGGCGTTTGTAGGCCAACGAAAACGCGCTGGTTGGTGGCATCAAAAATTTCAGTCCACGACTGCTCGTTAAACGTCAGCTCAAGCACATTGGCATTGGTGGCTGGCTCTGCAGCGGCGGTTTGCTCGCTGTCAGCGTTACTCTCTTGTTCGGTAGCGAGCTGTTCACTGTCATTCTGCTCAGCGCTGTTCGGTTCATCGCTTTCTGCGGCAGTGCTGGACGTGCCGCTATCGCTATCCAGGATTGATTCGTTAAGACCCGCAACGGCGTCAGCGTCATCCTGCGCGCTGGGGGCTTGATCCTGGGTAACTGACGACGAAGGCGACACGTTGGTAGCATTGCTCGGCAGCGTCGCGCTCTCATCGCCACTGGTGAAGCTTGAGCCAGCTGTGGAGTTTTCTGCTTCAGCTGGCTCATTAGCTGGCTCCGCCGTGGCGTTGGCGGTTTCTTCCGTGGAGGTTGAGCCAAAGCCCGGCGGCTCGTTGCCGCCTCGGCTTTGCCACCACATCACGGTCACGGCGATAAGGCCGGCGATTACTAGTAAAGTAACCAGCTTAAATAGCCAGGCGCCAATGCGAGAGGGCGGTCTGGCGGTGGAGACCGGCGTCACTTTGTGTTCGGTGTCGGTAACGCCACTACGGGCTTGATACGCTTCAAGCACCAGCCGGTCATCCATTCCCAGGTATTTGGCGTAAGAGCGCAGATAGCCGCGCCGATAAGCGGCGACGGGGATTTCCTGGTAATCATCCTGCTCAAGCCCTTCCACGACTGCGGGGCGCAGATTCAGCGCCCGGGCCGCATCGGTGAGTGGAATGCCGAGCTGTTCGCGTTGGCGAGCAAGAAGTTCGCCAGGCGAGGCGCTACCAGTAGTGTGAGGACTATCGATAATGTTTTCTTGTGACTGTGTATCGCTCATGGCTGAGCATCCTTCATTAATAAGCGGTGATCAGGGCGTCAATCAGTCAGTCGTTGCCTAGCAAGCGCTGGTATTCGGCGGCAACATCATGCTCGCCGCGTGCGTGGGCGATATCAACCGCCATGCTTAGCGCTGCTTGGTCGGGCTCGGCGAGCTGTAAATAGGTTTGCAGCGGCGCCCAGGCCTGAGTGTAATGGCCCTGCGAATATTCGAGTTCAGCTAACATTAAATAGCCGCGTGAATTACGCGGATCAATACTCTGCGCGCGCTCCAATCGAGCGCGCGCCTTGTCAAATTCTTCCAGCGCCAGGTAACACTGCCCTAAATTAGTAAATAGCTGGGCACGGTTGGCGTACTGGGCATCCTGTGATGCGGTTTCTAACTGCTCACAGGCGGCATTGAACTGGCCCTGACCGTACAAGAATGCCGCATAGTTGTTACGGGCGCGGGTGAAGTCAGGTTCGGCGTTCACCGCCTGTTGAAAATAGTCGTTGGCAAGTGCGCTTTCACCCTGGCGCTGGTAAACCAGTGCCAATGCTTGCAGCGCTTCTGCATGGCGTGGGGCAATTTCAAGCGCCCGATCCAATGCGTTGAGAGCGCGGGGAAGATTATCGCGCTCTAAATAGGCGACGCCAAGCTGGGTATAGGCTTCTGCCGCCGCGGGGTTGGCTTGCGCTGTAAGGTTGTTGGACGAGGCACAGCCGGCTAGCCACAAACTCCCGATAAGCACGGTGAGCATGGGCACCCGTGATGGGTGTTGACGCCTGCGGTGAGCGATCATGTAAATCCTCTTGTTGTGAACGTCCAACTGCGAGTAAGGCAATACATACAAACAGCAGTGCTAATCTAAATAAAAACCGTGACCATCAAAGCGCCGTGCCAAGCGGAAGTCAAGATAAGCCCGGTTTTCTACACTCCACCCCTTAGTCCGCATCAAGCTGTACCGATTGAATATAGCGTTCGCTGCGTTTGGTACGGTCTTTCACGCGACCAACGAGTTGGCCACAGGCGGCGTCGATATCTTCACCGCGGGTCGTTCTGACCGTGGCGTTGTAATTCAAATCGTACAACCACTGCTGAAAACGCATGACTTGATTGCGCGATGGTTTTTCGTACCCTGAGTTGGGGAACGGATTAAACGGGATCAAATTGATCTTGCACGGCAGCTCTTTTAGCAGTGCCGCGAGCTGCTCGGCGTGTTCCTGCTGATCGTTGATGTCTTTGATCAGCGTATATTCGATCGTGACCTGACGATTGTCCGGGCACTTGGCAAGGTAGCGGTGGCACGCATCCAGCAGCGCACGAATATTATATTTGCGGTTGATGGGCACTAAGGTATTGCGCAACTCGTCAGTGGAGGCGTGCAGCGAAATCGCCAAGCTGACGTCCATTTCATCGCCAAGCCTGTCGATCATCGGCACCACACCCGAGGTCGACAGCGTCACGCGGCGCTTGGACAGGCCATAGCCGTTGTCATCCAGCATCAGCTTCATGGCGGGCACGACGTTATCAAAGTTGAGCAGGGGCTCGCCCATGCCCATCATTACCACATTGGTGACGGGGCGGTTGGCCGTATCGCGACGCGGGCCAACGCTACGCTGGGCGACCCACACCTGGCCGATAATTTCAGCGGCGGTTAAATTGCGCTGAAATCCCTGTTTGCCGGTCGAGCAAAAACTGCAATCCAGCGAACAGCCCACCTGGGAGGAGACACACAGCGTACGGCGTTTACCGTTTTCCGCCGGAATCAACACCGTTTCGACGTAGCTGCCATCTTCTACCTCAAGCACCCACTTACGCGTGCCATCGCTAGAGGTGCCTTCGTAGATCACCGCTGGGCCACGAATTTCAGCTACCCGCGCCAGTTTTTCACGCAGCGGCTTGGAGAGATTCGTCATGGCAGCAAAGTCATCACTGCCTTCCTGGTGAATCCACTTCATCAGCTGCGCAGCACGGAATTTCTTTTCGCCAATCGACAAAAAGAAGTCTTCCATCTGCTCGCGGGACATCCCGAGCAAATTGTGTCGCTCAGGCGTCGCTTTGGCAGCAGGCGTGCTGGCGGCGTCTGAACTATTGGCTTCAGTGCTGTCGGCACCTAGACGGGGGGCGGGCGTATGTTGGGCTACAGTGGTGGTCATGGCGGTCAGCGTTATAGAAAGGGGCGGGGGCGAGGCCCCCGCAAAATGGCCGGCAACTGACGTTGAGACGGCGGCGCTACCAGAAAGGCTTAGCGCGGGCAGATTTCGTCGTTGCCAAAGAAGTAACTAATTTCGCGCTCAGCGCTTTCTGCAGAATCAGAACCATGGACAGCGTTCGCATCGATTGTTTCCGCAAAATCGGCGCGAATCGTGCCGGGTGCCGCTTCTTTGGGGTTAGTTGCCCCCATCAGATCGCGGTTTTTGGCGATAGCGCCTTCGCCTTCAAGCACTTGCACAACGACCGGGCCAGACGTCATGAAACCGACCAGGTCTTTAAAGAAAGGACGCTCTTTATGCTCAGCGTAGAAACCGCCAGCCTTCTCTTCAGAGAGGTGAACCATCTTCGCGGCAACAACGTTCAGACCGGCTTTTTCAAAGCGGGCGATGATTTCACCGATCGCATTTTTAGCAACGGCATCAGGCTTGATAATAGAAAGAGTGCGTTCAGTAGCCATATAAATGGTCTCCATAAATGGGGGCTAAGCAAAATTGCCGCCCCAGAAAGCCGGGGCGGCCCAGAAAACAATTCGGCTAAGAGCGTTAAGCAGCTAGCATTTTAACAAGCGTCGGGTGCTACCCGGCGCTTGATGGGGTATCTAGGGGCGCGATTATAACGCTTAAGCCAGAGGATGAATACCGGTGATGGCACCGGTCCTTAAATGGCTAAACCGTAAAGCTTTCGCCACAGCCGCACTCATCTTTGACGTTAGGGTTATTGAAGCGGAAAAAGCGGTTCAGGCCTTCGCTGACATAATCCACTTCGCTACCGTTGAGCATCTCGACCGCATCGGGCGCCACATAGACACTGGCGCCGTGCTCTTGAAAATGGACTTCTTCTTCGCTAACGGTGTCGGCGAAATCAAGTACGTAGCTGTAGCCGGAGCAACCGCTTGGCTTGACCGAAACGCGCAGGCCTAGGCCTTGTCCACGCTCATCAAGCACATGACGAATCTGTTGTGCGGCAGCCGGGGTAATGTTGAGTGTTGCCATGAGGCGTTCTCCTTAAAAATAGTCAGCCGCTTAACCGGGCGGTGTACGTAAACCGCTCACCGCGTGGCGTATGAGCGTTAGCGCATGATCGATTTCTGCTTCGGTAGTAAAACGCCCGAAGCTAAAGCGCAGCGACGAGAGCGCCAGCGAGCGGGGCGTGCCGATGCCAAGCAGTACATAAGAAGGGTCAACGCTTGCCGAGTTGCACGCGGAGCCAGTAGAGACCGCTACATCGCGCAGCGCCATCAGTAATGACTCACCGTCGACGCCTTCAAACGCCAGGTTGAGAATATTGGGAACCGCATTATCTAGTGGTGTGTTAGCAAAAACACCTTCAACGCCTTCAAGGCCGCGCAAAAAACGCTGCTGCAAACGGCTAATGTGAGCGTTGTCGTCATCGTACTGCTGCTGCATCAGCGCGAAAGCTTCGCCCATGCCAGCAATTTGGTGCGTCGGTAGCGTGCCGGAACGCATGCCGCGTTCGTGACCGCCGCCATGGATCAATGCCTCTACGCGAATGTCTGGGTGGCGCTTCACATATAGCGCGCCGACGCCTTTGGGGCCGTAGGTCTTGTGCCCGGAAAGCGACATCAGGTCAATCTGTTGGGCCACTACGTCTAAGGGGATGCGACCTGCCGCCTGGGCGGCATCGGTATGAAAGACCGCACCAAACTCATGAGCAACGGCCGCCAGGGCGGCAATATTGTTGATGCTGCCCAGCTCATTATTAACCGCCATGAGTGAGACCAGTGCAGTATCGTCGCGCATGGCTTCGCGCAGCTTTTCAGGCTGAATACAGCCATCCCGCCCTGGCGTGAGCCACGTCACCTCAAACCCCTCTTTCTCCAGCGCATGGGCCGTGTCTACGATGGCTTTATGCTCAATCGTCGAGGTCACCAAGTGTAGGCCACGCTCGCGGTTAGCGCGCATAAAGCCGATCAGCGCCAGGTTGTCCGCTTCGGTGGCACCGCTGGTCCAAACAATTTCTCGTGGGTCGGCGCCAATCGCGTCGGCCACTTGGCGGCGTGCCTGCTCAACCACCTGTTCTGCCTGCCAACCTAACATATGGCTGCGCGAAGCCGGGTTGGCGAATAGCTGGTCAACCGTTAGGTAGCGCTGCATAACCTCAACCACGCGGGCATCCGCCGGCGCGGTGGCGGCGTAATCCAGGTAAATGGGCAGCGTGGGTGTGGTCATCGTTATGTTCCAGCAGTTTGTCGGTCAGGGAGCGTTGGGTCAGGGTGAGGAGGCAAGAATACCCGCCTCGGCACGCTGTTTCTGTCGTGATGCAATACGTATGACATCAGGGCGCAGCATCAGTTGTGCCAGCGTCATCTCGTCAAAGAAATGGCGTATCTGAACGGAAAGCTCGCACCACAAATGGTGCGTCAGGCAGGTGTCGCCCTGTTGGCAATCGGAAAGCCCTTGGCAGCGGGTGGCATCAACGCTTTCATTCACTGCATCAATGACCTTGGAAACGCTAATCTCTTCCGCAGGTTGTGACAGCAGATACCCGCCGCCTGGGCCGCGTACGCTGTTGACCAAGCCTGCACGGCGCAGGCGAGCAAAAAGCTGCTCTAAATAGGAGAGCGATATCTCTTGGCGCTGGGAGATATCGCTTAGGCTGGTCGGGCCGTTGTGGGCATGCAAGGCTAAATCGAGCATGGCGGTAACGGCGTAACGGCCTTTGGTGGTCAAGCGCATGGCAAGCCCCTCGACGCTGAACGCTCAGCGCACTGACGGCAAATGTGTTGCCATTATGGGAAAACCTGAGTGCTTTGGTCAACCATTACGCGGCGGCAGCGTTTCTTGCTCGTTCGCTTGCTCCGCAGAGGAGTTCGCCACCGAGCGCTTGCCAACGCCTGGACAGCCGGTGTCTTGCTCATCGAGAATGCCGGCGAAATCTTCTTCGCGTAGCGCCGGGAGCTGGCCGTCACGGTAGTTGTCGTCTAGCTTGCGCAGGGTAGAACACATGCGCTCAATACGTTCATCCACGGCGTGCATATGATCCAGCATGGCCTGCATCGAGCGGGCTACCGGGTCGGGCATATCCTGGCTGACACCATAGGCATCAAAGCCAAATTTTTGGCAGATGGCTTCGCGACGGGCGGGATCGACATCCAGCGCCTCTTCCACATCAGGGTCGGTGCGTTTGACAATTTTGCCGGGAATACCGACTACTGTGGCGCCCGGCGGTACTTCTTTCGTGACCACCGCGTTAGAGCCAATTTTGGCGCCGGCACCCACGGTGAAGGGGCCCAATATCTTGGCGCCCGCGCCGACAATCACTCCATCGCCCAACGTTGGGTGGCGCTTGCCCTTGTTCCAACTGGTGCCGCCTAGCGTGACTCCCTGGTACAGCGTGACGTTATCGCCGACCTGGGCCGTTTCGCCAATCACCACGCCCATGCCGTGGTCGATGAAAAAGCGCCGTCCGATGGTGGCGCCCGGGTGTATCTCGATACCGGTCAGCCAGCGTGAAAACGTCGATAGCGTCCGCGCTAACCATTTGAGGTTTTTTTTCCACAGCCAGTGACCGCAGCGGTGCAGCAGTAGAGCGTGCAGGCCGGGGTAGTTGGTCAGCACCTCAAGAAAGTTACGTGCAGCTGGGTCGCGGTCAAATACGCTGTTGATGTCTTCACGTAGACGTTGAAACATGAGGTGATCCTTGGGCGGTAGATGTGCAGTCACTCAACTGAAAGTGCATCGCATGAAGATAACTAAACAGACCTTCAACGTGGGGGCGTTAGGTAGCGTCTTCAAGTCAGCATCTTCAAGCCTAATAAATTATCACTTGGTTTGCCTGGTGTTGGCAGCCTTCTCGGTGGCCGACAGTATTCCACGCAATATATTCATTTCCATCCGCTCTGGGCGGGCGCGCAGGTAGAGCCGGCGGAGTCTCGCCATCAGTTGGCGCGGCTGGTCGGGGTCGTGAAAATCAATGCCAATCAGCGTGCGCTCCAAGTGCTCGAAATAGCGTTCAAGTTCAGCGTGGGTAGCCAGCTCAGCGTCATCACTCGGCGCCGCTGAAGGCGCATCCGCCTGGCTTAGCCAAGCCATGCGACACTCATAGGCAAGCACCTGCACCGCCGCCGCCAAATTGAGCGAGCTGAAATCAGCATTAGTCGGAATATGCACGTGGGCGTGGCAGCGCTGTAGCTCAGCATTGGTCAGGCCGCTGTCCTCGCGGCCAAACACTAGTGCCACGCGTGACTCAGCAGCTTGGCACTCGGCGGGCAGCCGGTCGGCTAATTCCCTGGGCGAGAGCATCGGCCAGGGCAGGGTGCGTGAGCGCGCACTGGCGCCCACGGTCAGGGTGCAATCAGCCACTGCTTCTTCAAGAGTAGCGTGCACACTGGCTTGATGAAGCAGGTGGTCAGCGCCGGAGGCGCGGGAAATACTGTCCTGGGTAATGACCTCGCAGCGGGGGGCAACAAGGGCTAAATCTGCCAAGCCCATATTATGCATGGCGCGTGCCACGCCGCCGATATTGCCAGGGTGGCTAGTGCCGATAAGAACAATGCGAATGCGCTCAAGCATGATAGGGCTCGGTAAATAGTCTTTGTTAATAAGATCCGGTTAATAAGATCCTGCTAATAAGGCCCTGTTAATAAAAACAAGGGATCATTAATGCGTAAAACGCGCAGTCTAGCATGAGTCGATGGCATGCCCGAGAGTGGTCTGCTAGAATTGCGCGCCAAAGGCGGCACCTGCGCCTACTTATGCTCTATTATTAGCATCACGTTCTTTAACATCACTGTCACAAGGCCCAACCATGAATCCGATGGTCCAATTTACGCTGCGCGCTGCGCGTGGCGCTGTTGAACACTTTCTGCGCGTACGCGAACGTATTGAAAACGCTCACGATGAATTTAACCTTGACCGCCTGCTCGATGAGACAGCGCGCAAGGCCGAAGCGACGATTGTTCAGCAGTTGGAGCGCGGTTACCCCCAGCACGGTGTGACCGGCCGCTTTACGCCACATCGCGCGGGTGAAGGCGAAGGCGCGGATACCGTCTGGAAAATTGAACCGATGCACGGCTACTCCAATTTAGCCGTTGCCGGTAAGGGCTTTGCACTCTCAGTGGTGTGTCTTATCAAAGGTCGTCCCGAGCACGCAGTGATTATCTGCCCGTTCGCCGACGACGAATATATCGCCAGCCGCGGTCGCGGTGCCCAGCACAATGACAAGCGCATGCGCGTTAGCAAGCCTACCGCCATCAGCGGTACGCGAATGGCCATGAGCCTGCCGGAAGTTTGGCTGCGCCCCCGTAATTTGCCTGCCTATCTAACCGTTTCACAGCAGCTTGCCCCCCAGGTAGAAAACCTGCTGGCAACAGGCTGTGGACTGCTGGATTTGTGTGAGTTAGCCACTGGGCGAGTGGACAGTGCTTTCGTGCTCGGCTTGGAAGAGCAGGACATGCTAGTAGGCACGCTGTTTCTGAAAGAGTCGGGCGCCTTGATGGGCACGCCCGACGGCCAGCCCACGGTGAAAGTGGAAGGGCAATTAATGGCTGCTGGGCCGCGTCTTTATAAAGCACTGATCAAGCAGCTAACGCCGCACTTTTAAGCAGCAATGCTAAGCTTTTAAAGATAAAAGCTGTAAAGATAAAAAAAGCCCCTGCTGGTAACCCAGCAGGGGCTTTTTTGTCGGCTAAAGAAGCCATCTAAATGGAGGCGCCGTTAAGGCAACTCCTCCTCTTCTTCATCAAGCTCTTTCTTGGTGGGAATCAAATCTTCCCGCGACAGCTTCAGCGGTAGCAGCAGCGCCGCGGCAATATAGATAGAAGAGAACGTACCCACGACGATGCCAACCAGCAGCGCAATGGCAAAGTTCTCAATCATATCCCCGCCCAGCAGCAGTAGCGCAAGCAGCACCAGAATGGTGGTGCCCGAGGTTGCCAGGGTGCGCGAGAGCGTGGCGTTAATCGCTTCGTTGAAGATCTGCGGCATATCGTCGATGCGCGAGGTGCGGATGGCTTCGCGCACACGGTCGTAAACCACGATGGTATCGTTCAGCGAGTAGCCGATAACCGCCAGGATCGCTGCGAGCACGGTGAGATCGAAATCGAGCTGAAATAGCGCAAAAATGCCCACGACGATAATTACGTCGTGTAGCAGTGCCAGCAGTGCGCCAATCGCAAACTTGTACTGAAAGCGGAAGGCCACGTAGAGCATTACCACGCCAAGGGCTACCAACAGGCCCAGGCCGCTTTGATCGCGCAGCTGGTCACCGACTTGGGAGCCAACGAACTCGGAGCGAACAAGGTCAACGCTATCGCCACTGGAGCGCAGAAGGTTAACGACCTCAGCGCCCACATCGGCATCAAACGCCTGCTGAAGGCGGATCAATACTTCGGTTGATGCCCCAAAGGTCTGCACGGAGACATCTTGGAAGCCGCTCTCTTCAAGCAGCACACGAATAGCATCAAGTGAGGGCGCAGCGCCATAACGCACCTCAACCAGCGTACCGCCGGTGAAATCCAGCCCCAGGTTGAGCTGCTGGAACAGAATAGCGCCAATCGACACGACCAAAAGCAAAGCAGAGACGACAAACGCGATATTGCGTCGTCCCATAAAGTCGATTTGCAGGTGTGATAGGGGTTTCATTACCACCTCTTAAGTTCTGGGCTAAGCACGTGGATTAGATCCACAGCTTTTTGACGGGTTTGCTGCCATAGAACAAGTTGACCATGGCGCGAGTCACCATCAGAGCGGTGAACAGCGACGTCAAAATGCCGATAGAGAGCGTGACGGCAAACCCTTTCACCGGGCCGGAGCCAATCGAGAACAGGATAACGGCCACCAGCAGCGTGGTGATATTGGCGTCGACGATGGAGGTAAAGGCGCGCTCATAACCGGCTTGAATCGCCTGTTGCACCGACATGCCGTTGCGCAGCTCTTCGCGTATTCGCTCAAAGATCAGCACGTTGGCATCGACCGCCATGCCCAGCGTCAACACGATACCGGCAATACCCGGCAGCGTCAGCGTGGCGCCCAGCATTGACATCACCGCGACCAGCAGCGTTAAGTTCAGCGCCAGGGCAATGTTGGCAAACACACCAAACACCTTGTAACGCACCAGCATGAACAGCACGACCAGCAGCAGACCGATCTGCACCGAGAGCAAACCGCGCTCAATGTTTTCAGCGCCCAAGCTTGGCCCAATCGTGCGCTCTTGCACGAAGTAGATGGGAGCTGCAAGGGAGCCCGAACGCAGCAGTAGCGCCAGTTCAGCGGCTTCTGTCGGCGAGTCCAGGCCGGTGATCCGGAAGCTGTTACCCAGGGCGCTTTGAATCGTTGCCAGACTGATTAGGCCGCGCTCAACATAGGGCTCGCGCTCAATGGTTTCTTCACCCGTTTCCGGGTCGGTCACCACGGTATCTTCGCTCTTGTGCTCAATGAACAGCACCGCCATGTTGCGACCAATGTTGGTGCGCGTGGCACGGTTCATCAGCGTGCCGCCGGTGCCGTCCAGATCAATATTGACTTGCGGGCGACCGTTTTCATCGAAACTGTTGCTGGCACTGGAAACGCTGTCACCGGTAATGATCACATCGCGCATTAGCTCAGCGGTGCGCGCAGGCTCGTTACGAAACGTTAGGGTTTCTGTTTCGTTTTCCGGGGTGTCAGGGCGGGCTTCCAGGCGGAATTCCAGATTGGCCGTTGCGCCTACAATGCGTTTGGCGGCCACGGTGTCTTGAATGCCGGGAAGTTCGACCACGATTTGGTTAGGCCCCTGGCGCTGCACCATTGGCTCTGCCACGCCCAGTTCATTGACCCGGTTGCGTAGGGTGGTCAAGTTCTGGTTGATCGCGTAATCCTGAATTTCGCTGACCGACTGATCGCTAAGCGTCATGACCAGCGTTGAAGCGCGGCCATCGCCTTCGCTGCTGTATTCAAACTCAGGGAAGTCGCGGCTGATCAGGCTGCGGGCTGTGTCGCGGTCTTCGCTGCTGGCGAAATCGATCGAAAGCGAACGCTCTTCGACTTCAGTGTTGCGGTAGCGGATACGCTCACCACGCAGCAGCTCACGCATGGCACTGCCGTTGACTTCAAGGCGCTGGGTTAACGCGGCGTCCATATCCACTTCCAGCAGGAAGTGCACGCCACCGCGCAAATCAAGGCCTAACGTCATGGGGGAGGCAGAGAATGCCTGTAGCCACTCCGGCGTTGCTTCAGCAAGGTTCAGTGCTACCGTTGCCTCATCGCCCAATAAATCGGCGGCAATGTCGCGTGCGGGAAGTTGATCATCGTCATGGCGCAAACGAATGAGCCATTGTCCATTCTCTTCTTCGAACGCTTTTACTTCGATATCGTTTTCGCTAAGCGCGGCTTCAACACGCTCTATCTGTTGCTCATCCAGCGAGTCGCCTTGGGCGCTGCTGATTTGAATAGCGGGATCTTCGGGGAATAGATTGGGAAGCGAGTAGATAAGGCCAACCACCAGGACGACCAGTATCAGTAGATACTTCCACAGGGGGTAACGGTTGAGCATGCAAGCCCTGCCTTCAATTACAAACGGAATGCTGTGCACGGACACACCGCGCACAGCAAAGTTCACCATCATTTATACCATGTCACCCCTGCCGGGGTGGCTGGCACTGGCTCGGCAGGGGTATTACAAGGTTTAGATGGACTTGATGGTGCCTTTAGGCAGTACGGCGGCAACGGCGTTCTTCTGCACGTTAACTTCGGTGCCTTCAGAGATCTCGATGGTCAGGAACTCGTCGCTCACCTTAGTGATACGACCTACCAAACCGCCGCCAATGACGATCTCGTCGCCTTTGTCCAGGTTGCTGACCAGTTGCTTGTGCTGCTTAGCGCGTTTGGCTTGCGGACGCCACAACAGGAAGTAGAAAATCAGCACGAAACCGACCAGCATGACGATTTGCGCAATACCACCGCCACCGGCGGCTGATTGGGCATGGGCTGGTGAGATGAAGAAATCCAGCATTGTAGAGAGCTCCTGAGTTAGAAAAAGCTTAGGTTTTTAAAGGCTTAGTTGTAAAAGCTTGGTAGTTAAAAGCTTGGTTCAAAAAACATAGTCGAACAGTTTAAACCACGCGCCAAGGCGCGTGGCGATTAATTCGCTTTAAGTAGCAAGGGGAGGCACCGGCAGGCCGCGCCGTGCATAGAAGCCTTCCACAAAGGTCGTCAATGTACCCGCTTCAATTGCCGCGCGCAAATCAGCCATCACACGCTGGTAGTAACGTAAGTTGTGGATGGTGTTGAGCATTGAGCCGAGCATTTCATTACAGCGGTCCAAGTGGTGCAGGTAGCCCCGGGAGAAACGCTTGCAGGTATGGCAATCGCACTCTTCATCGAGGGGGCGGGTGTCAAAACGGTGCTTGGCGTTACGAATTTTGACCGTGCCTTCCGAGGTGAACAGATGGCCGTTACGCGCGTTGCGGGTGGGCATCACGCAATCGAACATATCCACGCCGCGACGAACGCCTTCCACCAGATCTTCGGGTTTGCCGACCCCCATTAAGTAGCGCGGCATCTCATCCGGCATCCAGGCGGGCAGGTAGTCGAGCACCTTGATCATCTCTTCTTTCGGCTCGCCGACAGAAAGCCCGCCAATCGCCAAACCATCAAAGCCGATTTCCAGCAGCCCTTTGAGCGAGCGTTCGCGCAGCTCAGGGTGCATGCCGCCTTGAATAATACCGAACAGCGCGGAAGGGGAGTCGCCGTGGGCATCCCGCGAGCGTTTGGCCCAGCGCAGCGACAGCTCCATGGATTTCTCGGCTTCGTCAAAGGTAGCCGGGTAGGGCGTGCACTCGTCAAAGATCATCACTACATCGGAGCCCAGCGAGCGCTGCACCGCCATAGACTCTTCCGGGCCCATAAAGACCTTGCTGCCATCCACCGGCGAGCGGAAGTGCACGCCCTGCTCGGTTATCTTGCGTGTCTCGCCCAGGGAAAATACCTGAAAACCGCCGGAGTCGGTCAGAATTGGTTTGTCCCACTGGGCAAAGTCGTGCAGGTCGCCGTGGGCTTCAATCACCTCGGTGCCAGGGCGTAGCCACAGGTGAAAGGTGTTGCCCAGGATGATTTCGGCACCGATCTCTTTGACAGAATCCGGCGTCATGCCTTTCACCGTGCCGTAGGTGCCCACCGGCATAAAGGCCGGCGTTTCCACCGTGCCACGGGGAAAGTGAAGGCGGCCACGGCGGGCGCGGCCATCGTCGGCCAAGCGCTCAAAGCGCATAAAGCATTCGTTTCGCATAAAGGTAACTCGTTAATCTCATTCGTTTGGCGCGACTGGAGCAGGGCAAGTGGGTCAACAATCAGCAGTCAGTAACTAGCGGGTTAACAACATGGCATCGCCGTAGCTAAAGAACGCATAGCGCTCGGCCACTGCCCGTTGATAGGCGTGCATGATGGTGTCGTAGCCCACAAAGGAGGAGACCAGCATCAGCAGGGTCGATTCAGGCAAATGGAAGTTGGTAATTAAAGCATCCACGCAGCGCCACTGGTAACCGGGATAAATGAAAATATCGGTATCGCCACTATAAGGCGCGATCTGCCCATCGCTACTTTTCATGCAGGCGCTTTCCAGGCAGCGCACGCTGGTGGTGCCTACTGCCACCACCCGCTTGCCAGCTGCCAGGGTATCGCGCACTTGCTGACAGGTGGCTTCCGTGACCTCAATCCACTCGCTGTGCATATGGTGTTCAAGGATGTTGTCCACCCGCACCGGCTGAAAAGTGCCCGCGCCCACGTGCAGCGTGACAAAGGCACGGTTAATGCCTTTGTCGGCAAGGGCATCCAGCAGCGGCTGATCAAAATGCAGCCCGGCGGTCGGTGCTGCTACTGCACCATCACGCCGGGCATACACGGTCTGGTAGCGCTCACGGTCACTGAGTTCGTCTTCGCGGGTGATATACGGCGGCAGCGGCATATGGCCGTGCTTTTCAAGCAGTGCAATCATCGGCGTATCGCCTAAAAAGCGCAGTTCGAACAGCGCATCACGGCGGCCTTCTACGATGGCGTGAACGTCACCCTCGAAAATCAGCTCCGTGCCGGGCTTTGGCGATTTACTTGACCGAATATGCGCCAAGCCGCGGTGGGCATCCAGCGGGCGCTCCAGCAGCATCTCCACCTTGCCGCCGCTGGCCTTATGGCCGTGCAGCCGCGCCGGAATCACGCGGGTGTCGTTAAACACCAACAGGTCGCCGGGCTCAAGAAGCTCAAGCAGATCAGGAAAGCGGCGATGTTCCAACGCGCCGCTCTGGCCATCCACGCACAGCAACCGGCAGTCGCTACGTTGTTCAGAAGGGTAGCGAGCAATTAATTCGTCGGGTAGCTCGTAATGAAAATCCGCGCGCTGCATGGCGTATAACTCTTAACGTTGATCAAACAGGCGGCATAGGATAGCGCTTTGGCTGCATAAAGTCAGTCAATGTGATTGACCTACCTCGAAATTTACGTATACTACGCACGCATTGCCGGTATGGCGGAATTGGTAGACGCAGCGGATTCAAAATCCGCCGCCTTTACGGGTGTGCCAGTTCGAGTCTGGCTACCGGCACCAAAGATATCAAGGGCTTAGCGTTCATCGCTAGGCCTTTTTTATTGGGCGCTATTCCAGAAGTGTCAACAAAGTGTCAACAGAGCTTTGGCGCGTACTTGATGGCATCGGCTAAATGGTCGGGTGATAGGTGTGCATAACGCATCGTCATGGCAATGGTTCTGTGTCCGAGAATTTTCTGCAGGGTGAGTACATCACCGCCGTTCATCATGAAGTGACTCGCGAACGTGTGACGGAGCACGTGGGTTCTCTGCCCCCTGGGGAGCCTTATGCCTGCGTCAATGATGGCAGCGGAGAACGCTTTATAAGCGTCGGTGCGGAAGATCCTTCCGATCCGTGGCCCGTGTTGGGTGAGCGACTTATAAAGCTCTTCACTGAGCGGAATGGTGCGGTTGCGGCCGTTTTTAGTGCCGGTGAAGGTGACACGGCTATTTCTTAGCATTTCCGCTCTTAGGGTCTGGGCTTCGCTCCAGCGGGCTCCCGTGGCGAGACAAAGGCGTGTGATTAATTCAACGTCTGGGTTGTTGGCGTGTTCGAGTACGTTAAAAAGTTGACGTAACTCTTCATCGGTCAGGTAGGCGAGCTCTTTTTCGTCCAGGCGCAACGGCTGCATTTTGGCGAAGGGGTTAGGCTTATTCCATTCTCCAAGCCGTATGAGCTGGTTAAATACCGCTCTTAAGTGGGCATGGTCATGGTTGGCCGTGTTGGGTGTGATACCCGCTTCCAGGCGTTTCTGACGCAGTTCTGAAGCGTCCACGGGGGTGATCGTGGCGGCCGTTGGATTGCCCATGATATCGGCTAAATTATTTAGCTGTGAGTTGCGTCGTTTACCGTCTTTGAGAGAGCGGCCATGGTAGTCATACCAGAGCTTGATCAAGTCTTTTAGGGTGCGACGATCCCTTTTTGGGCTGACGTAACTTTCGCCAGTGGCAGCCTTGGCTAATACCTTGCCTTCAAAGCGTTTCGCTGCTGCCTGGGTAGGCAGTATTTTACGGACACGCTTTCCATATCGGCCTTCCGGCATGATGTCCACTTTCCAGCCGGTTTTGACTTTCTTAATGCTCATTACGCGGCTTTGCCTACTAATCGTCGCTCTATCAGTTTCTGTTCGACGATCTGCCGGAACTGGCCGGTGTTGACGCTTCGTCGCCGGTAGTACTGTTCTAGGTCTTCCCACATGCCGGAGCGCTTGAGATAGCCTATCGCTTGGTCGGTGCGGATACCCTGGCGGGCGTAGATGCTAATCAGGTTGCCAAACGCCAGGGTGACGTTCTTTTCGTTGCCGAGCCCAGGCGCTTTTCGCGCTCGCTTGTACATGAAGCCGGGTTCGTGACAGTAGAAACGGGCGTCGTCTTGGAGGATCTGCCACGCGGGGTCGATCAGGTTGCGGCGGGCGTCCAGGCGATAGGATTGCATGGCGGTACGCCAGAGGCCGGTGAGGTGCGGTACCACGTCGACGAAGCGGCTGAAGCCGTGGTTGTGATCGAGCACTTCACCGGTGTCGACGTTGCAGGGGATGCCTTGAGCGTACTCACGGAGTACGGACTGATGGAAACGTAATTCGATACGCCAGACGGTTTCTTCGGGGTTGTAGGTGCTGTTGAGGTCGTCATCGACGGCGTTTTGCCAGATACCTTCCCAGAAGTGCATTTTGTCGCGGTGCTTGGCTTCCAGGGTCTTGTTGTAGATACAGCATTGCAGGGCGCCTGCCGTGCCAAACATGTAGGTTTCACCGCGGCCATAGGTGGTGGCAATGTTGCCGTGGTCAAATTCCAGGGTGTCGATGCCGTCGATCCGCATGATCTTCTTGGAGCGGGTCACGAAGCGTTCCATGAAGTTTTTAGGCGGCTCCCAACCTTGTACATCCAGGGCGAGGTGGATGGCTGCGCCTACGGGCTCTCCTTGAGTCAGCATGGAGGCGGCGATCATATCCATGAACTTTTGGCACTGCTGAGGGGAGCGCTCTTGGATGAAGTGTGGGCTTAGCTCGATTTTCAGATGGCTACCGGTATTCTCGGTCTTTACGTGCCGTGCCTGGAAGAAGACGATAGCACCTAGTTCATTGTTTTGGAGGCGGTAGCGGAAGCCTGAACCGGCTGCGCCGGCACCTACCGACCACTCCTGGTCAAAGAGGCGCATGGTGGCCCCTTTGCCTTCGTTGTAGACGTTGATGATCTTATCGAATTGGGGAAGCTGCGGTTTGCCCTGGTAGAGCTGGCGTACTGTATCCACGCCCGCGTTCAAAATGCGCAGATTGTGCATTTCTCGCTGTCCTAGCGAGCTGATAAGCAGCTTTCCAAACTGGTCTTGTTCGCCGCGCTGGAGCGACGCGATAGAGTACCGTTCCCAACGTTCCATAGCCTGAAATCCTCTATTTTTGAAAATGCTTCAATGTGCTGTAGTGAGCCAGTAGCTCATTTGGGCTAATTACTCTGCGAGACGTGTTACAGGGATGGCCTCGACCTCGTGACGCCAGCTTGTGGTTGTCAGCCCTGCTACGGTATTCGCGGCGTTTGGGCGTGCAACGGGCTGATTGGCGTCATAGCGAGGGAGCACCGTGGCCTGTAACAGCACATGGAGGTTGGTACGTTGGCGGGAGTTGGATTCGTTCTGGAATAGACGACCGGCGAGGGGGACGCTTTGTAAGCCTGGCACTCCCATGACCTGTTGTTGGTCATTCTGGGAAGAAAGGCCACCTAACAGCAGTGTTTGGCCGGAACGTATCTGAACGGTGGTATTGATTTGCCGTTGATTCGTAATGATATCTGAGGCTAGCACAGAATCCGTGAGCGAGTCAGCCGATGTAGTGATATCCATGATCACCAGGCCGGAGGCGGTGACCACCGGCAGGACGTTTAAACGGATGCCCACATCGCGGCGCTCGATGGTCTGAAAGGGGCTGTTGACGTCGGCTGATTCGCCGGTGACGCGGCCCGTGACGAACGGGACATTCTGACCGATGGAGATCGTGCCACGCTTGCCCGAGAGGGTGAGTATTTGGGGTGTGGATAACACGTTAGACGTTGAGTCGCGCTGTAAGGCATTGATGGCAAACGCGAGTATGTTCCCGTCGAAGATCCCGAAGGTGCCACCGGAGGAGGCGAGCGAGGTGCCTAGGTTGGCGGTGTTGAAGCCACCCGCGACACCGCTACCCGTGGCCCGACCCAGTGAGACGCCGAGATCGAAGGTATCGCCGTCCGTGGTTTCAAAGATGACCGCTTGAATGAGCAATTGCGGGTGGGCGACGTCTACTTGGGGAATGAACTGTTGAAGCTGTTCAAGCTGCTTTGCGGGGCCCTTGGCCAAGATGGCGTTAGAGGCATGGAGTACCTGCACACGGGGCAGGGTGCTGCCTTCCTGGGCGTTCTGGGTGAGGAAGGTGGTGATCAATGGGGCGATATCGTCAGCGCGCACGTTATCGAAGGAGAACAGGTGGGTGGCCTGGGGTTCGGGCGGTGGTGTCAGGGTGGGGGCGTTGGCGATCGCGGCGGCGGGATCGTGTGCGCCTGGTGCAGACAAAACACCTGGTGTTTGTTGGGTGGCTGATTGACTGGGTGATTGGCTGGCCGGGGCAACGGTCGGGGGTTGCCTGGGAGGATGGTGTAGCCGTGGGAGCTCAACACGCCTTGAAAGAATTCTTCCAACTGGTGATCGGGTACATCGGGGGCGTAGACCGTGAGCGTGCCGGTGGCGGTGGGGTGAATGGCTAGCGGGGTGGCGGTTTGATCCACGTACCAGCGCACAAACTCACGAATGTCGGTGTCTTGCATATGAATAGGGCTGGCATGGGCGCTGGTGGCGATGCAGGTGGCCAGGGCGAACGAGGCGGCGGTTTTAGCAGCGAATTTCAGCATGGGTGACTCCATTTTCGATGCGGACGAGGCAGGCGCTCACAGGGACGATGCCGAAGCCTTGGCGGGCGAGATCGTCGGTGGTGAGGGTCTGGCGGTCGCTATCAATGAGACGGTAGGTGGTGTGGTCGCCAAACTGGGTAAAGCTGGCGATACGGGTAGTGCTGAGGTCGGGCAGTACTAGCGGTGCAGCGGGGGTGTCGTCTTGTGATCGTGCGTTGACGCGGTCGGCGACGAGTACCGACAGGGTGATAAAGCAGCCCAGCGCAAACGCGGCCAGGGAGAGAAACGGGCGGTTAAAGCGTTTCCAGTAGATACGGGTCATTTTCATATAGAACCTCGCGTCACGCGGTACCCTGAGCCTGCCGTGGGTGAGCCAGGGCGGTAGCACGGAATAGGTGCCGTGGGCGTAGTGGTCAGAGAAGGCTTGTTTGGTGTCGTACGCGGGGTAGAGCGCGCGGCCGGTGTAGGTCCAGCGTTCGACGACGATGGAGGTGGGGGAGTCGCCGTATTTGACGATGCCCAAATGCACCTTGGGCATGGGCATCTTGCCACCGGCGAACATGGACCAGAGCGAGCCGATAAGGGGGATCGAGATGCGGTCCAGGCGACGGCAGTAAACGACGTGTTCCGCGAGGGCAACGCGGGCTTGCTTGTCCATGATCGACAGGTCTTGAATCAAGAAAATGATATCCCAGCCGAGTTTTCGGGCATGGAGAAACCAATTGATAACGTCTTGACGGCTTTTGTCGTTCCAGGAGCGGGCGTTGAACCAGGTGCCGCATTCATCCAGCACCAACAGGCCGTTTTTATGTTCGTCGTAATCGTCGGTACCGGTACCGATGGACTCCAGGTCAGCCAGGACGGGTTTATCAGGGATGCGGTAGCAGCGGGTCTGTTTGGCTTTTTCGCCAATCAGCTTATCCAGGTTCAAGTCCAGGTTGGTGGCGACCTTACAGCCGCGATTGAGCTTGTCCTTGATCTTGCCCACGGCGACGAGGGTTTTACCGGCGCCTAGTTTGCCGGTGACGACGTAAACGGCCATTAGAAATCACTCAAAAAAAGTGAAATTAATTTGGTATAGATTGCAAATAGAAAAGCCACTGCTTTAACGCCAATAATAGCGGACAGACAAGCAATAAAATTACCCGGCAAGATGCGTTCTATACCATCGCCAAGCATAGGAGGTAGAGTCACAACGATAGTGTCAAAAAGGGTAGAGACCGATGAGTAAAGAAGGTTTATGACGATAACAATCGCGCCAATTTTAATGGTAAATAAGGCAACTCTTAAGCCTACTTTTATACCAAATATTTGAACATGTGCTTTGAAAACACCTTGGCTAATAACTTCAACAAGGGTGGCCCATATTGCAGCAATGCCAGCTAAAGGAGATGCCATAATAATTCCTTAGTGAGGACGGCTTGAAAACATGGTTGAAATGATGATGTAAACTGTAACGACATAAAGGATCCATGCTAAAGAAGCACGAATAAGTTCAAATATTTCACAATCAATGGTGAAGCTATAAATTTGGCCAGGAGCAAACTCCAAAGGAGTGCAGGAAGGGGACGGTAGTTGAGGGATAACGGAATTAGCTAAATCCTTCATGCCATCTACAAGATTAGAAAAAGTCGAGTCAGTACCGTCAACTAGGTCAGTAAGACTACTTCCAGCACCGTCCAAGGATTGTTGCATCACTCCTTTATTTTCTTCAGCAGTTCCAAACTGAGCTTCTAGGTCGGATTTAGAAGGAGAAGAGTCCCCAATAGCAGCAACTTTGTTATCGAATAATGAGGCAAGTTTGTCGATTAAGGTGTCTAGAAAACCTTCCTCTTCTCCGTCACCTTCGCCATCGCCATCGCCATCGCCATCGCCATCGCCATCGCCATCGCCATCGCCATCGCCATCGCCCTCACCGTCAGAGCCACCGGAAGAGCCGCCACCGCCGCCAGAGACACGGACGGTAATGTTTTTCATGCCATCGACGATGGCGGTTTGAAGGTCGCCGAGTTTGCTGTTTAGGCTGCCTGTTTGATCGCCAATGGCGTCAGTAACATCAGTCGTTTGGTCGTCTAACGAATCGGTGAGGGCGTCCGTTTGGTTTGTCGTCGCGGTGGTAAGATCGGTGGTTTGACGGTCGATTTGAAGATTAAGATTCTCAGAAGCATTATTTGAGATGGTTATAAAGTCTTCTGTTTGCTGCGAAATAGCGCCGGTCACATCATTGGAGAGGGAGTTGATAGAGTTGCGGTTTGATTGGCCAGAGGAACGAATAGCCTCAATAACGCTGGCGTCATCAAACTCGAAATCCGGTACGGTTGAGCCGTCGTCGGAGCCGCCGCCATTGTCGCCGCCTGGGTCGGTAGGATCGCCGCCACCACCTGAGCCCGATTGAACATTACCGCTCGAATCAACATAGGAGAAGTAATCAGGAGCGGCGTCCCAATCGACTAAATAAGAGGTGTCGCCGATAGTGACGCAACTAGACGGGTCAGAGCAGCCACCTGGAAGAGGCTCTAAATAACTAGGAGTGGCAAAATCGTCAACAGGCAAAGAGCCATCAGACGATGACGCTAAACCCCCGGTAATATTATTGCCATAAATACCATAATCGCCTGTTGAAACAGATTGTATAGGCACAGAGCAATCTAAAGATTCACCAGAACCAGCACACGTTAAAACACCGCCTCCCATAGAAACAGAACAGGCACCGCTGTGCGTTTTAACAGAGCCACCCGATGCTAAATAATTTGAGACACTAGCATTCTGGGTGTTGTAAGAGTTTCCATTTTCAGATTGACACTCGTCGTCTGTTTTAGAAGGTAATAAATTAGGATTATCATTAATTAATGTTTTAAAATCCTCATCAATGCAATCGACGCCAGCAGGACACGATGCAACATCTATAAGATGAATTTCCTTATTACTCCTAAATCCGGACGTTGTATTATAAAAACATCCATCATAATAAACAGCAACATTATGATTAGACGAAACTAAGGAATTATTAGAAATATATTTATGACAAACAGCAGCAGGAGTAGAACCAGTATAAGCTCCAGAAAGAATAGAAAAATAATAAACATCAGAGTAAGCGGACACACTAAACACCATTAAAAAAGGCGCCGATAACGTCAATAAAGCGGCTTTTTTAATCATGTTGCCCTCGCTATATAAAAAGGGGCGTTTCCGCCCCTTGGTGGTCCCTTGCTTGACGGGATTAAGTGGCCTTGTTAGCAAATTTCTTGAACACGCCGATGGCGAGCAGTGAGCCGACCACGCCGACCACAACCGGCCATGCGTAGCCCGCCATTTCAGCGGCCTGTGATTCAAGTTCTGAGAAGGCGGCAGCGGCACCGGTGGCTTCCTGTGCGTGAGCGACTGCCGAGCCCATGAGTAGAGCAGCACCGCCTGCGATCTTGGCTTTGGCGCCGTTGAAGGTGGCAGCGACGGTGTGGATGAGGGTTTGCTTGGTCATTAGACAGACTCCATAAAGCGTTTGAAGATCAAGATTGAGTGTCCGAAAGCCCAACCGAGGGCGTAGGACGTGAATAGGGAACCAACAACAAACGTGACGCTGGGATCGTTCATCGTTGCCCCCCATTTATTGAGCCGATCCCGAACGCGAGGACGAGGCCGACGCAATAAACCAGGAGCCACAGACCTTCAGGTGTACTTGTGTCCATGGCTCAGAATCCTATTTTTTGTCGCTGTGGGTCGCCGGCTGTGGCTGGCTACCGGTGGCGTTGGGTTTGCGGGCGGCGATGACATGAAGCACGGTTTTGCCACCGGCGGCGGCGGAGGAGGTGCGGAGTTCGATATCCAGTTCCATGGCACAGGGCATGTGCGGGGCGGTGGCGTGGAGCTGGTCGAAAATGTCATAGGGCGCCGTCATGATGCTGACCTGGTTGCCGATGGCGTTTTCGTTCTCGGCTGAGGCGGCTTGCATGATGGAAATTTTGGCGCCTTGGACGCCGTTATCCATCTTGTAGCGAGAGGCGCCGATAACGTGGGCTTGAATGGTGTTGATCATGGTGGTGTTTCCTTTTCGTTAGCGTTGGGTTCTGGCGGCTTGCGTTAGGCAGTAGTCCGCGAGAATGGCTAGCTCAGTGGTTTCAGGTGTGATGCCGCTTTGTACTAGCACCAGGTATTCCGCCTGGGCGTAGTAGGTAGCAGCGCGTGCATAGTCCCTGCCGTGGAGGCACCGCTGGCCCCGCTCCCTCAGAGCTCGGGAATCGAGGCAGGGGGTCCCAGCCCGCCCTCCGTGGCCCTTCGGTCTTTCTGCACGGCAGCCCACCTCGGGGGTGGAGTAAACCCTTCGTGCCTCAGGGTTGACACCACCCCCGACGCGGGCTAGGGACGCCGTGCGACCGAAGGGCGACGGATGACGGGCAGGGGACATAGAATTAGGCCTCTGAGCCGTGGGGAGCGGGGGAGGCGGCACGGGCAAGGGCTTCCAGCGGTGCTTTGTCGCCGCTTTCCAGTTGCGCCAGGCCGTACTCAATCAGCCGTTCTGACAAGGCTGAGGAGGTGAGGCCGTTGGTGCCCGCCTGGATGAGGTGGCGGCTGTGGGTTTCCGGATCGAGAAAGACGCGGATGGGCTGTTTTTTACTCATGTGCATAACTCCGAAAGGGCTAAAGGCCGTTGTGGATAAAGGGCGACGCGTTAGCCGTGGGGGTGTGGATAGATGCGCCGGTACCACAATCACCGATGAACAAGGGGAGGCGTCGGTAGATCTAGAGGCGCGGTCGGGGGTGCTGGGGTCGTCTGGGGCGTTGGTAACGCCGTAGTTCAGTGCCAGGAAAGCCAGGGCAGCGCGGTAACTGGGAAAACGAATGCGGTAGCGTTTGCCTTCGCTGTCAATCAAGGCCATTAAATCGTTTTGGGCGACGTCTGAGAGGTCGAGAGTAAGCAGGTGGTCAGTGGGCACGAATAGCTTAACGACACCGTTAGCGGAAACGTGGAGGGAAACAGAGCCGTATTCATTAATGCCGCGATAAAAGCAGCCATCGCAAAGCAGAGAAGCGGCGTAAAAGGTGCCTACAACGTCCAGGGTATGCGTGGTGAACGCTGTAAGGCTGTATAAGGGAGCTTGGGGGGCGATAGCGGTCATTAGTTCCAGTCCTCCGATTGAAGGCACTCAGCGGTGAAGAGCGCGACGTTAATAAGGCGACGACGCCCCACTTTGATCACTGGGAGGTTCCCCTGGTTAAGCTGACCCCGAACAGTGTCGGGGGATAGGCCAGAAAGCTCGGAGAAACGCTCTATCGTCATGACGGGCACCTGGGGTGCGGGGACGTGGGGCGTGTTGCTCGTTTCCATGCTGTACCTGCTCGCTGTGGCATGTTGTGGTATCTTTAAATGATCAATGCTCACTAGAGCACGCTGTATCATGATTCCAATATAGTAGGATCTTAACATAGTGTCAAAGACTGATGGTGAAAAAATCCGAGAAATTCGAGAAGCAGAAGGAATGGGACGGCAAGAGTTCTCGGAAGTGACAGGAATTAAGAAACAGACCCTGATCAGCACAGAGACAGGAAGGATGACGTGCTCACTAAAAACAGTGAGACAAATCACAGCAGTATTTCCGAAATACAGAATGTGGTTGGTAGATAACCAGGTAGACGAAGAAAAAGGGCAAATAAACCCGGAGATAGAAAAGGCGCGCCGCGAGTTGAAGCAGACAGGGACGGATACCAACTAGCCAAACGAGTTGTGGATAGATGGTATCCAGGGGGAAGGCATTGTGGATAAGGGCAGTAAGGGGATTAAACGTTGTGGATGAAGCGAGAGAAGCATTTCAACAGATGATGAAAATGGCGATCCTGTTTGGTGGGATGGCCATTTTTTATATCTGGATTGAAAGTAAGCTATTAAAAAAATGGAAAAAGAGAAAGCGTAAGGGGAACAGATAATGGAAAGTTTGGACAGAATGCTAAATAATGCGTTGCGTGAGTTTGATGCGGGAATGCAACAAGCAATCTATTACTCAATCTTTATTGATATAGTTTTGCTGATAGCACTTGGAATTTTTACATGGTGCTGTTGTGTATATGTTGTTAATTATAAACGCCTTGTGGATGAAAGTGTAAGACTTAAGAAAACTCAAAAGCAGCACGCTATTGTTAAATCAGAGCGTGAAAGGTTAGAGGTTAAACGGCTAAAGCTAGAACTTGGCTTTAATGAAGAGCTGAATAAGTTGGAAATTAATAACGCGAGTAACTCGACACCTCACCATTACAGATAACTAGCATATAAAACCTCCCCGTATCAAGGGAGGCGAGCACGCATCCTGACTCTGGCATTACGACGTTCGAGAGTGGTTTGATAGACGCTTCTGTGCGGAAAGTAAAAATAACGACGAGGTTGGGGCGTTATTGGTTGGGATGATTGTGAGGGTGGACGCACAGGGGGTGGAGGGATAACAGTAAGGTTATCGGTATCAACCTTACTTGACTCACCACTTGCACAGGGGAAATCCTGAAAGGTGGTATGACCGTTTGCAACACATTTATATAATTCAGCATGTGCAAACGATGATAAGCAGCTAAACATTATGAAAGTTGTTATTTGCCTAACCATCTTTCTCTCCTTTAACCATTAATTTCTAGCGCAACATGCCCTGGTGTTGAGCGTGGGCGAGCCGGACCCACCACAATGCGTACATCTCGGCCAAGTTTGGCGAGGCATTCCAGCATTTTGGATTCACTAATGCCCCGAAACTGGCCTTTTAGCATTGCTGAAACTTTGGGCTGTGGCAAGCCGGTCAATTCAGCTACTTTAACCTGGGTAAGACGGCGGCGTTTGATCACGTCGCCGATCTTGGCGGCAAGCTGTGCTTTGATAAGCATTTCATCGGCATCATTGCTGTGGATATCGTCGTAGACGTTGCCGGTGCTTTCTTCAATGATCATTAGGTTTCTCCTTTGGCGTGTTGTTCTGCCGCTTTCAATCGGTCACGAATTTTGTCTATATCGGGTTTGGGTGTGGAGATCCCCGTGGATGACTTTTTTTGAAAGCAGTGAAGTACATATACCGCTTCCTGGATGCGAACCGTGTAAACCGCGCGGTAGGTATCACCCTGGTAATCTTCCACTACCTCAAGAACACCAGCCGAGCGAAAGCCTTTGAGTGGCTTAGTTTGAGTGTGTTTTGAACCGGATTGAGCTAGGTGAAGCGCGAAGCCGAAAACATCTTTCACATCCTCGGGCATGGCTTGGAGATCTTTTTTTGAGCTAGCTACCCATCGCAAAGGTTTTGGTGATTTGCTATCCATGGGAAAAAATATATACCTATTTGGTAATAATGGCAAATGAACGTGAAGTGTCCACATTGTGACAACATTTTTGAGCTGAAACGAGCCAAAACGAGCAATTTTTAAGGTGAAAAAGCTTTAAATTCAATGCAGTGTGCTAGTGTGAGTCGGTGCGCTAAGGCTTCAAAATCCGCCGCCTTTACGGGTGTGCCAGTTCGAGTCTGGCTACCGGCACCAAACATTAAAAATCAGGCGCTTAGGCGCCTTTTTTTGTGCCTGTCATTTGAGTTTTCCTCTCCTGAATGTCTGAAACTGTCCACTTTTTGTCCACCTCGGTTTTCGAGGCTTACTGCATAGCGTTGACTAGCTATGCTTAGTTCTAGCTGCAGCACTGTAGCTTCTAGGCTACTATTTTTGCTTAGATGTATTTATGCGAGGCAGGCTGGCTAATGCTTTAGCCCATTCTCGCATCGTGAGGGTGAAAAAATGAAAAGCCATGATGATGCTGTGATTACAATGCTTCGAGAAGACCCTGATATGGCTATCGATTATTTACGCACCGCTTTTGATGAGTTGGATGAGGAAGGCGGCGAAACGACCCTTCTTATGGCGCTCCGCCATGTGGTGAAGGCCCAAGGTGGAATGGCAGTCGTTGCTGAACGTGCCAAGCTATCAAGAGAAAGCCTTTATCGTGCATTATCGCCTAAGGGTAACCCTACCTTGCGTACTATGACTGCCGTCATCAAAGCCACTGGCTTATGACTTAACCCGGCAGGCTTCGTGAGCGAACCACTTAGAAGCCATGAGATAGAGAGGAAGCGCCGCGAAATTAAACAAACAGGGACGGGTACTAGCTAGGACAACGGATTGTGGATAGATGGTATTCAGGGGGAAGGCATTGTGGATAAGAACAGAAGGAAATAAAGCGTTGTGGATGATTAGTATTTAAAACGACGACTTAATAAATAAAAGAAGGGAATGATGGAATGAATCCACTTATAGGCGTTGAAGATTTTTTTATTAAAACTGTTGTTTTTGTAATTATAGTCGCGTTATGTACAGCAATATTGCAAGGCTTGTTAAGCAAAAGAATAGTAGCTAAAAAGAGAAAAAATAAAGCGCGTAAACAATACGTAAACGCAATGAATTATAGGCGTGATGGCGTTGTAAGGGACGTAAAAGAGGAAGTGGAAGATAAACGAATTGAAAAACTTAAAGAGAGTTATGAGAAAAAGGATAAAAATTATTCTGAAAAATTAATAATGGATGGCGGTGCATACGTAGCTAAAGCAAAAATGATGAGCGCATCAGAACAAGGCGTGTATAAAATTCTAGAAAAAGCCTATGGGGATAAGTATTACATCTTTTGCCAAGTAAGGGTTGTGGATATAGTTCAGCCAAATATCACTAAATATCAGACGTGGACAAAAGAGTATAAGTCTCTCTTTTGGCAAATATCACAATGGCACTTTGATTATGTCATGTGTGATAAAAGTAGTTTTAGTATATTTTGTGCGCTTGAGCTTGATGACGCAAGCCATGAGAGAGCCGATAGAGTGAAAAGAGACCGTATTTTAAATGCAGTATGTAAAGATGCTGGTGTTGTTTTAAAGAGAATGAAGTTAAATCATGAAAGTAAGAGAGTAGAGGTTATCTCTTGATATGAAAAGATAATGGCTGTTTAAGATACCTCAAGCTGTACATGCCCAGGTTTAGAGCGTGGGCGAGCTGGCCCCACCACAATGCGTACATCACGACCCAGGCGAGCGAGAGACTCAAGCATCTTGAATTCGCTGATGCCCCGAAACTGGCCTTTAAGAAGGGCAGACACTTTAGGCTGAGACAGGCCAGTCAACTCGGAAACTTTGACATGCGTTAAACGGCGCTGCTTGATGACCTCACCGATCTTGGTAGCAAGCTGTGCTTTGATCAGCATTTCATCGGCATCATTGCTGTGGATATCGTCGTAGACGTTGCCGGTGCTTTCTTCATTGATCATATAGTTAATTCCCTGAATAACTCGACACCTCACCATTGCAGATCCTCACCGAATGATGACCGTCCTGAAAAGGGCGACTTCCATCCCAATAGAGATAACGGCATAGGTTGCCACCAAAAGTGCGTGTGGATCTCCTCGAAGGCTGACCGAGAATACGAATGGCCTGGCTTTCAGTCATACCAGGAAGCACGATCCCCCTTGCTGCTGCACTCACCTCAGCGTTTCGACGTTCAGTGCTCGATTGATAGGTGTTATTGCGGCTGTTGTAGCTAGGGCGTTGGAATTGCTGCGCAGGCTGATAAACACGCGAAGCAATAGGGCGGGTAGCCGGGGCAGGGATCGGCAGGGTTGATAACGTGCCGGTATTAGAACGTGGTGCAGCACCTTGCGAGCATGGAAAATCTTGAAAGGTGGTATGGCCACTAATGATGCACTTGTGGACATCAGCGCTGGCAGTGAGCGGGGAGAGCACCAGGAGAGCAAGCAAAGCGGCTTTTTTCATCGCTCTAAACGCCTAACTTAAAATAGTCTTCTAATCCTAACAAAATATTGCCCTAAAGTGTCCACATTGAGACAACAAAACTTTGCTCTAGCGAGCCAAAACGAGCATTTTACGAGGTTAAAAACCTTTAAAATCAATCCAGTGTGCCAGTGTGCCAGTGTGAGCCGGTGCGCTAAGGCTTCAAAATCCGCCGCCTTTACGGGTGTGCCAGTTCGAGTCTGGCTACCGGCACCATCTTTAAAAAAAGCACTTAGGTGCCTTTTTTTGTGCCCGTCTTTTATGTTTTCTCTCTCCTAAATGCCTGCATGTGTCCACAAAGTGTCCACGTAGGTTCTGGCTTTTACTTGCTCCCACGAGCCAAACTCTCAGCCGCAATCTGGCGATAAAGACTAACAAGCTCTGCGCTCTTCGCATCCTCGTGCCAACTAGCAGCGTAAGCTTGAGCTCGTTTGGCAAGCTGTTGGCAGAGGGCGTTATCGCTTAGCAGGCGGTTAACTTTTGCGGCGAAGTCGTCATGGTTATCCTTGGCGATCAGACAGCCTTCTCCCTCTTTCAATACATCCAGCGTGCCCATCATAGCGGTGGAAACCACTGGTGTGCCCAGGGCCATCGCTTCCAGCAGTACCAGCCCCTGGGTTTCCGTGCGGGATGCAAATACAAAAACGTCGGCGGCGCGGTAGGCGGCTTGCAGCGGGCCGTGGCGGTCGAGATAGCCAAGGAACAGCACCGATTCTGCCACGCCAACTTCCTGGGCGCGCCGGACAAGCGAGTCATGGGCCGGGCCTTCGCCGGTAATGATTAGCCGGGCGGTGGGGTGTTCGGCTAATACCTTGGGCAGCATATCGATCAGAAAATCGATGTTCTTCTCAAAGGCGGCGCGGCCGACATAGAGCAGCAGGCGCGCATCTGTAGGCAGATCGTAATGAGCACGAAAGTCGCTATCATCCTGGGCCCCCTGGGGGTGGCAGAACGACTCCAGCGACAAACCGGTGGGAATGACCGTAGAGGGCGTGGTCACTCCGTAGCGGGTAAGGGTTTCCTGCATGGCCCGTGAAGGAGCGACCAAGGCGTCGAGCTGCTGGCACTGGTGCACTGAAAGCCGACGCGCGGCAAGTCGTAGCCAGCGTCGTGGAAGCCAGCGGATATAGTGGTGAACATACTCCTCAAAGAGGGTGTGGTAGGTCGCTATCACCGGAAGCCCGAGTCGACGCCCAAGCGCTACACCGGCATAGTGGGCGGTAAACGGTGTATGGACATGAATGAGATCAAAGGCTTCACCTGCCAGCGAAGGTGCCAGGGCTAGCAGATCACGGTAGCGCATCATGCGGTCTTCAGGATCGCCGGGCACGCGGCGGGTAGGAATACGCAGCACGCCCGGTTCGTCCACTTGGCCCACCGGGTAGTCGGGGCAGATCAGCGTGACCGAGTGGCCCAAACGCTCAAGGGCACCGTGAAAACTGGCAATGGAGGTGGAAACGCCATTGACACGGGGGAAGTAAACATCCGAAATCATCAATACTTTCATACCGCTCTGCGGCATGTTGGTCGTTGACGCTGCTGGGTGAAACAGCGTTAAAGTCGATGCTAGCCGCGCCTTGCGGTCAGCTTCACGTTGTAGATGCAGGGCATTACCGTTGGCTAATTGAGTTAGGGCCGCGAGTTCTGGGTCACTGAGAGGAGAGCTGAGATAGGGGCGTCGGCGCTGTGGCATGTTGTTTGGACTCTTTTGGCAGCTTATTGCCACGCTAACCCGAGTCCATGACTGGCGGATGACAGCCAGCACCCAGCTTGCGCCCATTGAGCAGAGCGTTTGCGCACAGTGGGCGGTTCCCTCGCTTTTTGTTGCCTAGCCGTTTTATAGTGCTTCAATAGCACTCGACGAAAGACGGTAATCGACCATGGCCCTTTTTGAGCTGCATAGCCGCAACTTAGCCCAGGAGCAGGTGGCCCATACCCACGATTTCCATCAGCTTATTCTGGCCACTTGTGGCGTCACGGAGCTTTCGATGGAAGGTCGGGGGGAGCGGGTTACCGCTCGCCGTGGCTGTCTGATTCCTTCCTCGCGCCATCACGAGTACCAGGGTGATGGCAGTAATCGCACTCTGGTGTTGGATATTCCCGTTGCGCATTTGGCGTCGCTTGAAAAGGGCAGCGAGATTGAACGCCTGTTTGATAAACCGCGCTTTTTCAGCGTGCCGCCCGCGTTAAACCAACTGACCCACGCCCTGGCCAATCAGCTTGAACAGTGCCCTGGGCTGCAGAATGAAATCGCGATTCTGCTGCTGCGTGCGCTGACCATGTACCTGCAAGATGCCTCTCCCTCAGAGGTCGGGCAATTGGGTCAGCACTGCATCAGCGAACGCCTCGATCTTGCCCGCCTGGATGCTTGGTTGGATCAGCATCTTGCCGATGAGATCCGTGTCGAGCAGCTAGCTGCTTTATGTGCCTTGAGCCCAGGACACTTTCACAGCTGCTTTCGTGAGCTGACCGGCGTGACGCCGCTGGCCTACGTGCAGCGCAGGCGCTTAGAGCATGCCCGTACCTTGGTTCGCCATAGCACGCTCAGCTTAGGGCATATCGCCATGCTGGTGGGCTTTCGCGATCAAGGCAGTTTTTCCCGCGCCTATCGGCGTTATTTCGAGCTTTCCCCTTCTTCAGATCGCTAGGTTCCCATCTGGCCGCTAGCCCCTCGCCGAACCGTTAGTGATAAAATTTTCCTGCCTGCATGACTTGCGGGCAAATCTACCTCAGCTTCGGGCAAGTAATTTGCCTGCTAGCGCTTTAGTCTTTGACTAATCCCTTATATCAACACCCTTTATATCAGCAGCACCGCTTTCAAGGAGCAACACCATGGGCGTTACCTATCAAGACAGCAATGCACGTATGAGCCAAGTGGCGATTCACAACGGCACCGTTTATCTAGCAGGCCAGGTTCCACCTGATGCCACCGCGGATATGCGCGGCCAAACCGAGCAAGTGCTGGCGCGTATCGATCAACTGCTAGCCCAAGCGGGCACCTCGAAAGAGCATTTGATATCGGCGCAAATCTGGGTCACCAGCATGGCGGAATTCGATCAAATGAACGCGGCTTGGGACGCCTGGGTCGTGCCCGGTCGTCCGCCGGTGCGTGCCGCGCTTGAAGCCCAGCTCGCCAAGCCCGAGTGGAAAGTTGAGATCATGGTGGTAGCCGCGCTGCCGGAGGCCTGATATGCGGGTTGTTACTGCCGAAGAGGTCACTCGCCACCTGACGTGGGATGGCTTGATCAAGCGGCTACACACAACGTTCGTGAACGGCGTGGAGTCACCTCCCCGCCATCACCACGCGATGCACCGGCCCGATGGCGAAGCCACCATGCTGCTAATGCCCGCCTGGGAAGCGGCGGGCTATATCGGCGTGAAAATGGTCAACGTGTTTCCGCAAAACGCCGACCACGGTATCCCGGCCATCTCTGGTCTTTATTTGCTCAGCGAGGGCAAACATGGCCAGCCGCTGGCCTGTATCGATGGCAGCGAGTTAACTCGGCGTCGTACGGCGGCGGCCTCCGCGCTGGCCGCCCAAGCCTTGGCGATTGAAAACGCAGAAACGCTGCTAGTGGTGGGCACCGGTAAGTTGGCGCCCATGGTGATTGAGGCTCACGCCAGCGTGCGCCCTATCAAACGTGTGCTGATCTGGGGCCGTAATCCCAGTAAAGCAGCAGCCATCGCCGACGAGTATGCCGAACGCTTTGAAACCCACGTAGTGGAAGAGTTGGCGGATGCGGTGGCTGAAGCGGATATCGTCAGTTGTGTGACGCTCTCTACCCAGCCGCTGATCAAGGGCGAGTGGCTGACGCCCGGTACCCATCTGGATTTGATCGGCGCGTTTCGGCCACAGATGCGCGAAACCGATGCTCTGTGTTTGCGACGCTCAGAGGTGTTTGTGGACACCTACGCCGGTGCCAAAGGCGAAGCGGGCGATGTTCTGCAAGCCATTGAAGAGGGCGAATTCCAGTTCGACCAGATCCAAGCGGAGCTTGCCGAGGTGCTAAGCGGGGCTAAATCGGGGCGCTCTGGGCCAGAGGCCATCACGCTCTTCAAATCGGTGGGCGCCTCGCTTGAAGACTTGGCCGCTGCTATTGAAGTGTGGGAGTCACTCCCCGAACAGCCATAATTTTTTCAGCAGACATGGCTTTAATAATAACAACAGTAACAACGACATCGTCACCGATCAGGTGGCCACGCCAGTCATAACGAAGACCGACCAATAATCAAAACGAGGTGTGTTATGAACGCTAAAAAATCTGCACTTTTCGCCGCCTTGGCGGCACTTCCGCTAGCCATTGCCAGCGCTAATGCTCAAGCGCAATCCTATGAAATGGTGATCGCCACGCAGTTGCCCGAGGATATGAGTAATAACGAAATCTATCCGGCGCTGGTGCATTTCAAAAATTTGGTAGAGGCGCGCACCGATGGAGATCTAGAGGTCACCATCTTTGGTGGCGGCCAGCTGGGCTCTGAAGTGGAAAACGGCTCGGAAGTGCAGGGCGGGCGAACGCTACAGTCGACCATTATGTCCGCCGGGGCGATGTCATCCTTCTACGAAGACTACCAAGTCGTTACGGCGCCTTTCCTGTTTACCAACTGGCGCCAGGCGTGGAGCTTCTTTGACAGCGAATGGTTCGCCGACTTTATGTCCGGCACCGTCGAAGATGCCGATATGCGCTATTTGGGCACCTTCGACGATGGCGGTGGTTTTGTCGCTTTCACTAATAACGTGCGCTTGATCGAGACCGTTGAAGATTTAGAAGGCCTTAATATCCGTACCGAAGAGAACCCTGCCCACGTGGCGATTATGCGCTCGCTAGGCGCTTCTGCTACGCCACTGCCCTGGGGCGAGCTGATCACCGCGCTGGAAACCGGCCTGGCCGATGGTCAGTTCAATGCGCCGGTACTTAACACCACCTTTAACTTTGATGCAGTGACCGACTACACCACGCTCACAGGGCATGTGTATAACAGTGCGCCCTGGGTCGTCAGCGAGTCGTGGTACCAGTCGCTACCCGAAGAGCATCAGCAGGCCGTGATTAGTTCTGCGCGGGAGGCGATTCAGCTGAGCCACGGTATGTCTGGCGCGTTAGCGACCGCCAGTTGGGTCGAGTCCTGCGAGCGCTTCGAGGAGTGCTACCTAATGCCCGACGCCGAACGCGAGCGGATGGCGGCAATTGCTCGTCCCGCCTGGCAGGCGTGGATCGTCGATGACTTCGGCATGGACGAAGCCCGTGTGCAGGGGCTGCTGGATGAAGTCGAGCGTGTCGGCCAGCAGTTGGCAGACGACGACTACCGCATTTATGGTCAATAAATGCAGGGCCAATAAGGCTAGGGATAAAAAGAACCAGGCCAATAACGGTTAGCGAACGATATACGCTGGGGCGATGTGTGGCCCCAGCGTGAGGAAAAACCATGAGTGTTTTAACTCCTTTGCGCCGCGTGAGTGATCTCGTCAATCAGGTGGCCATCGTGGTGTGTGTGGGCTGTATCCTGGCGATGCTAGGCATCTCGTTCACTGCCTTTCTCTACAAGCTGATCACCGGTAGCACGCTGAGTTGGACCTACTCGCTGGCGCGGCTGTTTCTGCCCTGGATCGGCTTTCTTTCCATGACGATTTCGCTGCGCTACGGCGAACACGTCGCCATGACCCTGCTGGTTCGCAGCTTGCCCCGCGTGATGGTACAGGTGGCGGCCGGGCTCTGCCTGGCGGTGATCGGCCTGTTTGCACTGATGCTGACCTGGTATGGCTGGGACTACTTTATCAGCGCCACTCAGGTTTACATGGTCTCCGATCAAATCCGTATTCCCAGCAAGTTCACCGCCATTGTCATTCCCATTAGCGGGGTGATTATGCTGCTGCACTTGGTGCACGGCTTTGCCCTGCTGGAGCACTTCATCGATGAGCAGGACGTGATTGGCGAACTCATCGACACTACTGACGGGGAGCACCGCTCATGACTCCTGCCATTATTGCGTTTGTCGTGCTGCTGTTTATCGGTGCGCCGGTAGCGGTGGTGATGGCCATGTCGGGGCTCGCGGGCGGCTTTGCGATGGGCGGCGAGCGCATGCTCGGTATTATTGCCGACCGCATGTTCTCCGGCGTCTCCGGCTTTCTGCTGATTGCCGTTCCCTACTTTATTTTCACCGCGGAACTGATGAACCAGGGCGGGCTGACCCACAAGCTGATCGCGTTCAACAATGCGCTGTTCGGCCGGGTGCGCGGGTCACTCTCTCACGTGAATATCTCGGTCTCGGTGTTCTTTGCGGGTCTCACCGGCGCGGCGGTCACTGATACCGTGGCCATCGGCAAAATTATGATCCCCGAGATGAAAAAGCAGGGCTACGATGCCGAATACGCCGCTGCGGTTACCGCCTGTTCTTCCATCATCGGGCCGATTATTCCCCCCAGCGTGGTGATGGTGGTGTACGCCACACTGCTGCGGGATATTTCGGTGATTGACCTGTTTGCCGGTGGCATTATTCCTGGCCTGTTGATGGCGCTGGCGCTACTGGGCGTCAGTTTCTTCCTGGCCTGGAAGCGCAACTACCCGAAACAGGCACCCACACCCTTTAAGGCGGCCATCATCGCGCTGTTAGTCGCGCTGCCTGCCATGGTGGTGCCGCTGATTATCCTCGGGGGGATTCTCTCGGGGCTCACCACGATTACCGAAGCCTCGGGCTTTGCAGCGGTTTACGCCATTGTGATTGGCGTGGTCTTCTACCGTAATCTTACCTGGCGGAAAATTTGGGATTCGCTGGTGACCACGGTGCGCTTCTCCGGGGTAGTGTTTTTTCTGCTGGCAACCTCGGCGGTACTGGGCTGGTTCGTTACCCGCTCGGGCATCGCGAGGGATGCAGCCAGCATGATCACCACTTTTAGCGATGTGGCCTTTGTGCAATTGATGCTGGTGTGTCTGCTACTCTTGGTGATTGGCACCGTGATGGACGTGCTGCCTGCCCTGGTGGTCATTGCGCCGGTGCTGGTGCCTGCGATGATCCAGCTGGGTTTTGACCCGCTCCACTTCGCGATCCTGATGATCGTGGTGCTCAATATCTCCAACGTGACACCGCCAGTGGGGATGACGCTGATGACTGCCGCGCGAATAGCCGAGGTGCCGTACGAACGGGCGATCGTGGCCTCGCTGCCGTTTTACGTGTCGTTTTTAGTAGTGATAGTGCTCCTGGCGGCGTTCCCAGCACTCTCCACCTGGATTCCGTCACTGCTGTAATTTAGCTAAGGACTGCAACCCATGAAGTGTTTTTATCACCCTGACCAAGCGTTGCATGCGCCGCCGACCTTCCTGCTGCGCGGTCAGCCCGTGCCCTCGCCGGAAGGCCCGGTGCGCGCCGAGCTGCTTACCCAGGGGCTAGCAACGGCAGGGCTGACCCTGACCACACCTGCCGAGGCCGATTCGCCTACGCTGCGCAAGCGTCTGGAACAGATCCATACACCGCGCTACCTTACGTTTTTGGACACCATTTACGCTCGCTGGCAGGCGCTGCCCAACGCGGCGGAATTTGTTGCACCCAATATTCACCCTTGCGGCGGTGGTCACCACTACCCGCGTCACCCGATTGGGCAAGCGGGCTGGCATTTGCATGATATGGCCTGCCCGCTAAGTGCGACCAGTTTTCAAGGTGCGCTGGCCTCAGCCGCTAGCGCCGAAGCCGCGGCAGAAGAAGTGCTTAATGGCGCGCCTACGGCCTACGCGTTGTGCCGCCCGCCGGGTCACCATGCCGGGCCGGAGCGCGCAGGGGGCTTTTGCCTGCTGAACAATTCTGCGCTGGCGGCGACCGTGCTGCGTGAACGCTATGGCAAAGTCGCGATCATCGATGTGGATCTCCACCACGGCAACGGCACCCAGGATATTTTTTATCACCGCAGCGATGTCTGGACGGGCTCGCTGCATGCTGACCCCAGCGACTTCTATCCGTTTTTTTGGGGCGGTGCTGATGAAGAGGGCTTTGATGAGGGCGTAGGCGCTAACGTTAATCTACCCTTGCCGGTAGGCAGCGACGGGGATGTCTATCTGGACGCCCTGGCAGTGTTAATCGATCACCTGCAGCGCTATGAACCCGATGCCGTGGTGGTAGCGCTAGGCTTGGACGCCCATAAAGATGACCCGCTCGCGGGGCTCACGGTGGAAACCGAGGCGTTTATCGAAGTAGGAAAACGCTTAGCGGCACTCTCGCTACCCATGGTGATTGTGCAGGAAGGGGGCTACCCCACCGAGCATCTAAGCGCCAACCTGACTGCCTTTATGCAAGGTTTTACAGCATGAGCAGAACCGGTTTTTACTGGCACGAACGTTGCTTTTGGCACGACCAGGGCGCGATAGGGGTATTTTCCGCGCCCGGTGAGTTTTTACAGCCTCAATCCGCCTCGGAAAGCCCGGAGAGCAAACGGCGGCTGAAGAATATACTCGAAGTCAGCGGCCTGATTGACGAGCTGAACGTGGTGAAGCCACCCGCCGCCGAGCTGGATGACCTCCTGCGTTTTCATACCCCGCGCTATTTGGAACAACTGCAGGCGGGGGATCAAGCCCAGGGCGGCAACGGCGGCGACTGTGCACCTTACATGCCCGGCAGTTGGGCGGCGGCCACTCATTCAGCGGGGCTAGCCGTGGCGGCTATTGAGGCCGTGGCGCTGGGGGAGATTAGCAACGCCTACGCCCTATGCCGCCCGCCCGGCCATCATGCGGAAGCCGATCAGGGCCGCGGGTTCTGCCTGCTGGGTAATATCCCCGTGGCGGTGATGCGCGCCCGTGCCTTGGGGCAGGTTAATCGCGTGGCGATACTCGATTGGGATGTTCACCACGGCAACGGTCAGCAGGCGGCGTTTTATAACGAGCCTGAAGTCTTTACGGTTTCTATCCATCAGGCGGCGAACTACCCGCTGGAAACCGGCAGTTTTGACGAGCAGGGCGAAGGCGCAGGCATGGGCGCCAATCTTAACCTGCCGCTGCCACCGGGCTGCGGCCTGGGCGCCTACGCGTACGCCATGGAAAAATTGGTGCTGCCCGCGCTTGAGGCGTTCAAACCTGACCTGATCGTGGTGGCCTGCGGTTACGACGCCTGCGCTAAAGATCCGCTAGGCAAAATGCTGCTCAATAGCCAAGCGTTCGCCACCATGACCGCCCAGCTTGAAGCACTGGCCGAGCGCTGCTGCGCTGGCAAGCTGGTGTTCATTCACGAAGGTGGTTATTCAGAAGGCTATGTGCCGCTCTGCGGCCACGCGGTGATCCAGACTCTGGCGGGTAGCGCGATTGCCGTGCCCGACCCGCAAAACGATGAAATTGCCGCTTGGGGCTATCAGGCCCTGCAACCGCACCAGCAGCTGTTAATCGACGACTGGTGCCAACAGTGGGAGCAACGCAAACAATGACACCGCTTTATGACCGCGATGGCTGGATTTGGCACGATGGTGAATGGCTGGAGTGGCGCGAAGCCAAGGTGCACGTATTCACCCATACGTTGCACTATGGCATGGGCTGTTTTGAGGGTGTACGCGCTTACGCTGGCCCTTCGGGCACGCATCTATTTCGTGCTGCTGAACATACCCGCCGCTTAGCAGAAAGCGCTCATTCGCTGGATATGCCGCTGCCGTTTAGTGAAGCGGAACTTATCAATGCCCAGCGCGAGTGCCTGACCAAAAACGGCCTGAGCAATGCCTACCTGAAACCTACCGTGTTTTTTGGTGCAGAAGGTTTAGGACTACGCGCCCAGGGGCTAACCACTCACGTAATGGTCGCCGCCTGGGATCTAGGCCCCTATATTTCACCCCAGGCCGCCACACACGGTTTGCGCGCGCTGACCTCTTCCTGGGCGCGTCACCACGTCAATATCAGCCTATGTCGTGCGAAAACCAACGGCCACTACGTTAACTCGATACTGGCGCTGAATACCGCAATCAAGGCTGGGTTCGATGAAACCATCATGCTCGACCCGGAAGGCTATGTAGCCGAGGCATCGGCGGCGAATGTCTTCTTGCTGCGCGATGGCGTGCTGCACACCCCGGAAGTAACGTCGTGTTTGCAAGGCATCACCCGGGATAGCGTTATTCAGCTGGCGCAAAAGGTGCTGGGTATTGAAGTGCGTGAGCGGCGGATTACCCGTGATGAGCTCTACACCGCCGATGAGGCATTTTTAACTGGCACCGCCGCCGAAATACTCCCGCTGCGCGAGCTGGATGGCCGCCGCATTGGGGGTCGCGCTGGCGCACCACCCACCAACGAACCCATCAGCCAAGACAGTGTGACGGCTCAGCTGCAGGGCTTATATCGCCAGGCGGTGCGCGGCGAGCTGGATGATTTCAGGCATTGGTTAACGCCTTAGGGCTAGTGTGGCGGGAAATCAGCATGCCCCGGTGCGAGGGCAGGTTTCCGCGAGGGCGCTGTGAACCCATCCCTGGGCGCTACTTTTTCCATCCCTGGAAAAAGACCCTCGCTCCAACCTGCCCTCGCACCTACTGAGCAGATTTACCCATTTAATCATGCGTGTTCTTTAATAGCCTGTTCGAGAGCATCCAATCTTCCTGGCTCTAGCGCAGCTTGCACGGCGGTAATGCGTATCACATTGGCAAGCTCTGGGTGTGTCAGGCGAGTGACTAATACGCCTTCGGCGAGCAGTTGTTGATGTACCTCGGCGGCGAGTTCGGCGCTGGGCAGGCGAATGCCGATAAAGTTGGTGGCGCTGGGCAGTACATCGGCACCCAGTGCGCGAAAGTGCTCGGCCAACTGCTCACGGCGGGCTTTTACATCGGCGACGTGTTGGTGAACCTCGTCAGGGTGGTCGAGCACCACTTCGGCGGCGGCCAGGGTCAAGGACGATACCGCGTAGTGAATGCGCACCTTCATCATCATCGCCAGCACCTCAGGGTCGGCGATGGCGTAGCCAATGCGCAGACCCGCCAGGCCATGAGCCTTGGAAAGCGTGCGCAGGCGAATCACCCCCGGTATTGCTTTGGCAGCGAACTCGCTACCCGCGTCATCGCGGAAGTCCCCATAGGCTTCGTCTAACAATAGCCAGCAGGTGCCGGGCAGCGCCTCGCGCAGCTTGAGGATGGCGCTGTCGCTATGTAAGTGGCCGCTGGGGTTATCCGGGTTGGCCAGATACACCAGTCGTGCGTTTTCCTGATGCGCCGCTGTTATAAGAGCTTCCAGGTCAGGGGCTAGCACGCCCGGCGCTTCATAGTAGCTGGGCTCAATCAGGCGACAGCCTTGGCCTTTGGCAAAATAGCCCAAGGTGGGGTAGGTGCCTGCGGTGCTTACCACGGTTTCCCCCAGTTCGCAGGTGGTGCGCAGGGCCAGGGCGATTAAACTATCGGCACCGGCATCTACCAGCAGCGTTTCCAGCGGAATACCTTGCTGAGCACTCAAGCGCTGACGCACGCCCAGCGCTTCAGAATCGCCGTAGCAGTAAACGTGTTCGGCTAGGGCATCGCCAAAGTGTTGACGCAGGGCACGGTGGGGCATATCCAGGCCTTCGTTGGAGCCCAGCCGGTGGGGGATTGCCCGGCCAAGTCTGCGCTCCAGCACCTTAATGCCCGGAAACGGATTAACAGGGCCTTCACTCAGTAAGTGGTTGGGGTAACGGGGCGTGCTTTGAGAAGGCATAACGATTCCTAAAAACGATATTCAAATCAGTATTGACGATTAGCGTAGCGCGTTGATTTAAAGCACTTTGCCGGGGTTTAACAGATTAAGCGGGTCGAACGCTTGCTTGAGCGACTGCATCAGCGCGATTTCATCGCTAGAGCGGCAGGTACTCAGCCAGGGGCGCTTTTCCAGGCCAATGCCGTGCTCGGCAGAGACCGAGCCACCCAGCGCCGCCAGCGGTTGATAAACCATCGCTTCCACTTCACGGCGCACTTCGGGATCGAAGCCTCCCACGCTAACGGAAATATGCAGGTTGCCATCGCCCAGGTGACCAAACACCACCAAACGGGCAGCTGCCCAGCGCTGGGTTAGCTGCGCTTCCAAGGCATCGGTATAGCGCTGCATATCGGCAATGGGCAGGCTGACATCGAAGGTGAGTACCGGCGCCAGGCCTTTGACCAGCCCCTCAATATCTTCTCGAATGGCCCATAGCCCATCGCGCTGGGTAGTCGATTGGGCAATCACCGCATCGACAATCAGCTCGCGCTCTAACGCACTTTCTAATGCTTCGCTGAACTGGGTGGCATTGCGCTCAGCGTCGCTGCCCAGGGACTCAATGATCACATAAAACGGGTGCTCGGTGGCAATCGGCGGAGTGTGGCGGCCCAGGGTTTCGGTGAGGAGCCGGTAGTGGTTTTGCCACATCACTTCAAAGGCACCCAGGCTGCCGCCAAGCGCTCTGCCCATATGGCTGAGTAGACCGGTTAACGCCTCAAACGAAGGGCAGGCCACCATCGCCGTTTGCTCGCTGGGAGTGGGTGGCTGTAGCCGCAGTACCGCGCGGGTCACAATGCCCAGAGTGCCTTCGCTGCCGATAAACAGCTGCTTTAAATCGAAACCGGCGTTGTTTTTCAGCATGCGGTTCAGGGAACTGACCACGCGGCCATCAGCCATCACCGCCTCAAGCCCTAACACCTGCTGGCGCATCATGCCGTAGCGAATTACCCGAACGCCACCGGCGTTGGTGGCGATATTGCCGCCAATGGTGCAACTGCCCCGAGCACCGAGATCCAGCGGGAACTGCAGGCCGACCTCTTTAGCCGCCTCCTGCACCCGTTGCAACGGCGCGCCTGCCTGCACGGTGAGGGTACCGCCTACTTGATCGATCTCTTCGATCTCGGTCATGCGTTCTAAGGAAATCACCAGCTCATCCGGGCTCGCTTCTGCGCCGTGAACCAGGCCGGTGAGGCCGCCGTGAGTCACCACTGGCTGCTGCACTGCGTGGCAGGCCTGCATGACGGCGGCGACTTGCTCCGTATCCGCCGGGCGAACAATCGCCCCAGCCTGGCAGGGCGCGCCGGTCATCCAATCCACGCGTCGGCTGTGCACATCGTCGCCGGTTAATACATGGGCGGGGCCAACAATAGCGCGCAGCGCCTCCAGGGTTATTTGCATGTGTTTTCCTTAGCTTGTCTTTCCTATCCGATAAACTACGCTGTTGCCGCCACGGGGGCTTCGCGGCCGGGAATCGCCTTGAGCAGATCCTGGGTATACGCCTCTTTTGGGGCGAGGAAAATCTGCTCGGCGCTGCCTTGCTCGACGATGCGCCCATGCTGCATCACCACAATGCGGTCACAAATATGCGCGGCGACGCGCAGATCATGGGTGATGAACAGCAGCGACAATGAAAGCCGCTGTTTTAACTCTTCCAGCAGTTCCAGCACTTGGGCCTGAATCGATACATCCAGCGCCGAGACAGCTTCATCCGCCACGATCAGCTCAGGGTTAAGCGCCAACGCTCGGGCAATGCCAATACGCTGACGCTGGCCGCCGGAAAACTCGTGAGGAAAGCGCTCCACGGCGCTGGCGCCCAAGCCCACCATGTCGAGCAGCTCGCCCGCCTGTTTAAGCGCCGCGGCCTTGGGCGTGCCGTTGGCAATGGGGCCCTGAGCAATCGCCATGCCCACTTTGGTGCGCGGGTTGAGCGAAGCGTAAGGGTCTTGGAAGATCATCTGCACCCGGTGACGTTCCCGACGCAGCGCATCGCCCTTGAGCTGGGAAAGATTCACCCCATCCAGCAGCAGTTCGCCGCTATCGGGGTGCTCCAAACGCACCACGCAGCGCCCAAGGGTGGATTTGCCAGAACCAGACTCACCGACAATCCCCACCGTTTCGCCGCGGGCAAGGGTTAGCGATACATCCTCTAGGGCACGCACTTCCCGGGAAGGTTTAAGGAACCCGCCCCGGGAGCGAAAGACCTTATTGAGCTGCTTGATCTCCAACAGCGGGGCGACCTGGCTGGTCTCCCGGTGGGGCGGCACCGCATTGCTGGGAATCGCCGCAATCAGCGCTTGGGTATAAGCGTCTTGAGGGTTCTCAAGCACCGACTTGGCGTCCCCCAGCTCGACGATCTTGCCGTGGCGCATAACGCAGACGCGGTTGGCGATTTCGGCCACCACGCCAAAGTCGTGGGTGATAAACATCACCGACATGCCGCGCCGCTGCTGAAGGTCGCGAATCAGCTCAAGGATCTGCGCTTGGGTGGTCACATCCAGCGCCGTGGTGGGCTCGTCGGCAATCAGCAGAATGGGCTCCAGCGCCAGGGCCATGGCGATCATCACCCGCTGGCGCTGGCCGCCGGAAAGCTCGAACGGGTAGGCGCGAATGGCTTTTTCCGGCTGTGGGATGCCCACTTCGATCAACAGCTCCAGCGCGCGGGTTTGGCGTTCTTTGGGGGTGAGCTGGCCGTGGGCCTCAAACACCTCGGCAATTTGCGCACCTACCCGCATCAGCGGGTTCAGGGCGGTCATCGGCTCCTGGAAGATCATGCCGATTTTTAGCCCACGCAGGGCGCGGTGTTGTTTTTCCGTCAAGGCGAGAAGATCCTGCCCCTCGAACAGTATCTCGCCCTGGGTGGCGTTTACGCCCTTGGGTAGCAGCCCCATCACGGCGTTGGCGGCCATCGATTTACCAGAGCCGGACTCACCCACTACGCACATGATTTCGCCGCGCTTCACCTCGTAGCTCACATCCTCTACCGCCAGGGCGCGATCCGCCCCTTTAGGGAGCGCAATGTTCAGATCGCGAATGCTGAGGACGGTGTCAGCCGATTGATTCTCTGTAATAGGCATATAAAGTCCTTAGCGCTCGCGTGATAGTTTGGGGTTCAGTGCGTCGTCTAACCCTTCACCCACCAGGTTTAACGCGAGTACGGTGAGCAGAATCGCCACCCCGGGGAAGAAACTTAGCCACCACGCCTGACGAATCACCGTTCGCGCTGCGCCGATCATATAGCCCCAGGACATCACGTTAGGGTCGCCCAGGCCGAGAAACGACAGCGCCGACTCCAGCAAAATCGCGGTGGCGACCATGAGCGATGCCAGTACGATAATTGGCGACAGCGTATTGGGCAGAATCTGACGCAGAATGATGGTGGTGTTGGACTGGCCGACCAGGCGCGCGGCTTCCACATACTCCCGGTTGCGCAGCGACATAAACTCGGCGCGCACTAAACGCGCTACCGGTGGCCAACTGACAATTGCAATCGCCAGCACAATCGAGGTGATGCTCGGCTGCATAATCGCCACCAGCACTATCGCCAGCGCGAAGTTGGGGATGGTCTGGAAGAACTCGGTAAAGCGCATCAGTACGTCATCAATGATGCCGCCGTAGTAACCGGCAATAGCACCAAGCGGTACCCCAATCAGCAGCGCCACGCTGGTTGAGACTAGACCGATCAAAAGCGACACCCAGGCACCGTGCATTAAGCCTGAGGCCATGTTACGCCCCATGGTGTCGGTGCCCAGGGGAAAGCCATCTTGCGAGAGCGGCGGTAAAAAGGGCCGCTGCACCATGCGCCAGGGCGACTCAGGAAACAGCAGCGGCGCCAGTATCGCCATGGCGATAATCAGCAGCAGGATGATCAGGCCGACGAGGGCGCCACGGTTTTGCGCGAAGCGTGCGAAAAAGCTCATGCGGCCCCCTTCTTGATGCGTGGATCAGCCAGGCTGTAGACCAGATCAGTGATGATATTGAAGACGATGACCAGGGCCGCCGAGAAGAAGAAAATGCCCAGCAGCAGGTTGTAGTCGCGCTGCTGCAACGCTTCGAACATCAGCCGCCCGATGCCAGGCCAGGCAAACACGGTTTCGGTTAGAATGGCGCCGCCGACCATCTGCCCCGCCTGCAGGCCAGCTAACGTGATGATCGGTAGCAGGGCGTTACGCAACACATGACGGCGCTGAATAATGCTGGGCTTCAAGCCTTTGGCGCGGGCGGTTTTGACGTAATCCTGCTGCGCGGCATCCAGCATTGAAGTGCGCGTCATGCGGGTGTAAATCGCCATAAAAAATAGCGCTAAGGTGGTCGCCGGGAGCACCAGATGTTTGGCAACATCGAGCACCAGCGCAAACCCCGTATGGCCTGCCCCCACGGTGTAAAGACCGTAGGCGGGCAGCCAGCCCAGGTAGACGGAGAACACCACCACCGACATCAGCGCGACCCAGAACAGCGGCGTGGCGTAGAACACCAGCGCCAGCGCCATAATCAGTGAGCCAGAGGGTTTCTTGACCCGTGACGCGGCCATGGAACCCGCCACGATGCCCAATACCAGCGAAAGCACAAAAGCGGTGCCGGTGAGCAGTAGGGTGGCGGGTAAGCGCGCCATAATCAGATCAAACACCGGGACGCCCAATCGGTAGGAGTAGCCAAAATCGAGCATGGCGATACCCGACACATAGCGCCACAGCTGCACGTACATCGGCTGATCGAGCCCAAACCGCTCGCGCAGTTGGTTGAGAAACTCCTGGTCCGCGGCACCCGCTTCACCGGCCAGAATGGCGGCCGGGTCACCGGGGGCCAGCTGAATCAGTAAGAAGTTAAAAATAACGATTAAAAACAGCACAATCACGGCTTTAAACAGCCGCATCAGTATGAGGCGCGCGTAAACCATAAGTCGTTTCCTGACGAATACCTTCAAGACATAGCTTAAAAACCCAGGTAGCTCGCGCTACCTGGGTGGCTTGGGGCTAGCGATCTAGCCAAGCATCTTTAAAGCCGTCGTTGACGCCCACGCCGGAGGTGACGAGGTTCTGCACATCACAGCGGTACAGGGTCGGGAAGCCCAGCTCCATCAGCCAGCCAACGGGCACATCTTCGTGGAGGATTTCCTGTACTTCGCGGTAAAGTTTTTCGCGCTCTTCGTCGGGGAAAGCCGTGGCGGCCTCGTTGAACAGTTCGTCCACACGCTCGTTTTCGTAACCTTCCACGTTATTCCAGGGCGAGCCCTTGGCGATGTTGTCGGAAAGGTAGGTGCGTGAAATACCTAGTGCAGGGTCGCCGTACTGGTAGAGATAGGTAAAGGCGAGGTCGTAATCCCAATCGCCCAGGCGCTGGTTCCAGCCGCCCACGTCGGTGGCTTGGGTTTCAACGTTAATGCCCACTTCACGCAGGTTCTGCTGCACGGCTTCGGCCCAACGCGTCCAGGTTTCACCGTAGGGCAGCGGCAGGATCGTGATCTCTTCGCCGTCGTAGCCCATTTCATCCAGCAGCTCACGGGCGCGTTCGGGGTTGTGATCGTAGGGTTCCAGGTCATCATTCTGGAAGCGTGCATTGGAGCCAAAGGCGGAGAGCGGTACATTGCCCAGACCGTTCCACAGAACATCTTTGGCGAACTCGCGATCCATGGCGTACATCACCGCTTGGCGGAAGCGCTTATCAGCGGTGGGCCCTTCGCGGTTGTTCATCCACAGCATGGCGAAGGGGCTGAAGTACTCGTGGCCCTCTTCGGTCATGCAAACGTTATCCATCTCGGCCAGGCGGGGAATATCGAAGTTCTCGACAGTACCGCTGGGCAGCACGTCAATGGTCTCGTTCTCGAACGCCACCGCACGGGAGGCGCCGTCAGGAATGATGTGCCAGTTCACGCCATCAAGGTAAGGCAGGCCTTCTTCGTAATAGTCATCATTTTTAACCAATTCGATCACCGTGCCGCGCTCCCAGTTGGAGAACTTAAACGGGCCGGTACCGATGGGGTGGTCATTATGCTCGTTATCGCGGAAGTCGGTGCCCGCGTAGAGGTGCTCGGGCACCATGGTGAAAGTGCCTGCTTCAAAGGAGAGCAGGAAAGGGCCGAAAGGCTGCTTTAGGGTAAACACCACCGTGTGATCGTCGGTGGCTTCGATGCTTTCCACATGCTGCAGCACGGCGCGGGCGCTGGGGTTCAGCTCGCGGTGGAAAACATCCGCGGAGAACACTACATCGTCAGCGGTGAAGTCTTCGCCGTCGTGCCAGGTTACGCCTTCACGCAGATGGAAGGTGTAGGTGCGGCCATCGTCGCTAACCTCCCACGACTCCGCCAGTTGCGGCATAGGTTCAAGGTCGGTGGAGTAACGCAACAGGCCTTCGTAGATATTGCCCGAGACGGTACGTGTGGGCGCGTTCTGAACCATGCCCAGTACCAGGCCAGGCGGCTCCGGCTGGATAATGGTGTTAACCACACCGCCCTCTTTAGGGTCATCAGCCAGGGCGGCGGATGTGAAAGCGAGTGCTGCAGCGGAAATAGCCAAAGCTAAAGGTTTTTTCATGTTTCCTGCTCCTCGGTTATTAGCACGTAATGAGGTTACGTCGTCGTTAGGCGAGCGAGGCGTGGCGTGTCCGGCCCAGTTGTGGTGGTTATTGGGGGCCTTTTTTGAACCTTGCACTTTGAACTTAGCAGCATGAGGTAAAACTGTCGACAGTCGGCAATCGTTCGTCGACAAAAAGCTATTTTTCGCCATACTGAGAAAACGTGTCATACCCCTTGAGTGATTTTTATGGCCTCATCAATGGTGGCTCCCAGGGCCTTTATCCAGCAGCAAAACCTTGTCGAGCAAGTTGCCGACTATTTGACCCAAGCGATTATTCAGCAACACTTTTTACCCGGCGAACGGCTCTCGGAAGTACAGCTTTCCCGTGACTTGGGCGTTAGCCGTGCACCGGTTCGCGAGGCCGCTCGTTTGTTGGAAAGCCGTGGCTTATTAATATCAAAACCACGCCGCGGCTTTTTTGTTCGCGCGTTGAATGCCGTTGAACTCGAAGATGTGTTTGATTTGCGGCTATGCCTTGAGCGCCATGCCATTGACCGCCTGGCAGAGCGCTATACGCCTGAAGCCCAGCGTGCGCTTAAGCAACAGGTAGAGGTGCTTTGCGAGGCCGCAGCCGGTAACGATGGCACGCGTCGGATTGAAGAGGATCTTCAGTTCCATCGCCTGATGCTGCACTACGCAGGCAACGAGCGACTGTTGCGCGCCTTCGACGATTTAACCCATGAACTGCGCCTCTGTATCACTTTAATCACCAAAACCCATGAAGCCCCCGACACCATCGCCACCAGCCACTTTATGCTACTCGACGCGCTGGATAGCGGGAGCCCGGCCGAATGCCGTGAGGCGATTGATTACCACATAGGCGTTGCCCGCAAATTTGTAGTGAAGGGTGTGGGCGAAACCGGAGATAGTTCTGATGAAGATAGTGCCGATGAAGACGTTCTTTCACGCTGATCAGTGTCTGCATCAGCCGCAAACCTACTTCTCCCGTGGCAAGATGCGCACGCCTCAGGAAGTGCCAGAGCGGGCTACTCAGCTGCTGGCGGCCGCCAAGCGGCTAGGTTTTGCTATTCAAGCGCCCGCAGATCATGGCGTGGCGCCGCTAAGAGCGGTTCATTCGCTGCCCTATCTTCGCTTTCTCGAAAGTGCCCACCGGCGCTGGCACACGCTTGAAGAAGACTGGGGTGAAGAAGTGATCTCCAACATCTTCGTGCGTTCGCCCAACGCTTTGCGCGGCATCTTGGCGGAAGCCGGGCGTTATCTAGCTGACGGTAGCGCCCCGGTGGGCCAGCATACCTGGCAGGCTGCTTATTGGTCGGCGCAAAGCGCGGTCGCCGGGGCTGAGGCTCTGATAGCCGGTGATCAATTTGCCTATGCACTATCGCGCCCGCCGGGCCACCACGCGGGCATCGATTCCGCCGGTGGCTTTTGCTTTCTCAACAATGCCGCCATTGCCGCGCAGCACCTGACCTCGCGCTACCCCCGCATCGTCGTGCTCGACCCCGACATGCATCACGGGCAGGGTATTCAGGAGATTTTCTACCAGCGCGATGATGTTATGTATATCTCGATCCACGGCGATACCACCAACTTTTATCCAGCGGTCACCGGCTTTGAAGACGAGCGAGGGCAGGGCGCAGGGCTGGGCTATAACCTCAACCTGCCAATGCCCCATGGATCAGAGGAGTCGGTATTCTTTGACCGCCTGGAGCAAGCCTGCCAGGCCATCCGCCTATTCGAGCCGGATGCCATCGTGCTGGCGTTGGGGTTCGATATCTACGAACTCGACCCCCAAGCCAAGGTCGCCGTTTCTACCGCAGGGTTTGCTGAGCTTGGCCGCAAGGTAGCGGGCCTCAACGTACCCACGCTGGTAGTACAGGAGGGCGGTTACTACCTGGAAGGGTTGGAGGCCAATGCAGTGAGTTTTTTTGAGGGGTTGGTGGGTAAGGCGTAATCAGTAAGACAAGCCATCAAAGTGTCTGGCAAGATAGTCGTTTTCGAATCTCTATCGATCAAGGACACGGCATGGCCCACCTGCTACGCATCGTGATGATTCACGGCCACCTGGAAGGGGTGGTTGAACTGAGTGTGGACGGTCACACCAATATTTGCGGCACCAACGCCTCCGGTAAAACCACGCTACAGCGGCTGGTGCCGGTGTTTTACGGCGAGCTACCCAATAAGGTAGTGCCCAAAACGCGTATGAAGTTCGATGCGTTTTACTTGCCCAACCGCAACAGCTACCTGGTGTACGAATACCGCCGCGAAGCGGGCAATATCTGCCAGGCGGTGCTGACCCGCAAGGCCGAGGGCGGGGTGGAGTACCGCTTTGTCGGCGCGCCCTATCAGCCGGAAGACTATCTGGTCGAGAGCGACGCGGGCGTGGCGGCGCTGGACTACACCCAGTGGGCCAGCGGCCTGCGGCGCAACGGCACGCCGGTCTCCCCCAAGCTGGGCGCTACCTCTGAATTCCGCTCAGTAATCCAGAACGACTTTACCCAACTGCACGGCAACAGCCGCGATGGCCTCAAGCTGCGCCAGATCGCGTCGCAGTTCAGCCTGGTGAAACCCGAGCGACGCATCCGCCATATCGAAAAGCTGGTTTCTGCGGTGCATGCCAAAGAGGGCAAGATGGACACCCTCAAAACCATGCTGGCGGCGATTTTCGAAGAGGATGGCGTTGAGCTGCCTGTAACCCGGATTCGTAACACCAAGGCGCGGGAGTGGATTGCCCAGATGCGCCAATCCATGCGCCTGGAGCCGCTGCAGGCCTCGCTTGCCCGGCTCGCCGGTATCGATCGTGAACTCGCCGACCTGGATGCCACGCTGTGGCAACTGAAGCCCCAGCTGGAAGATGACCGCCAGCGGGCCGAACGCCAAATGGCCGATCTGGATGCCGAGCTTGCCCGCCACCAGCGCGAATTCCAGCAGCGGGAGAGCGACTATAGTGAGGCGCGGGATACGCTGAACGACCGCCACAGCGAAGTGGTCAGCGATTTGCAGCAGACCCAGCGCCGCCTCAACGATCTGCAAACCCAGTACGAGCAATACGCCGATGCGGACATGCCTGCCCTGGAGCGTGACATTAACGCGCTGCCCCAGTGGCGGGAGCAGCGTGACCAGCTGCGTACTCACTTGAACGTGATGCAGGACGCGGTAAAAGAGAGCCAGGCGCGCCTGGACGGACGGCTGCGCGAATTGTCTGAAGCGCTGGCCCGCCAGACTCGTGAATCCCAGGAACTGATCGACGCCCTGGTCGAAGAGAAAGCCCTGCGCCGGGAGCAGCAGTGGGAGACCGAGCAGCAGCTCAACGAACGCTACCAGCAGGAGCGGCAACGTCTTGAAGGCGAGTACCAAGCGCAGCTGGAACTTGGTGTCGAACAGCTAGCCGAACTCAAAGCGCAGCTCTCGCTCTCGACCCAGACTGCTGAAGAGGCCGAGGAAGCGGAGCTTGCCCAGGCGCGCCTGGATCAGGCCCAGCAGGAGCGCAACGCCTCGGCTGCTACCCTGGATGGCCTGCGCCGGGAGTTTGAAAGCCGCAAACGTGAGCGCGACAGTGCCGAACAGCAGCTGGTGCAACTTCGCCAGCAGTTGGAGCGCGCCGAGCAGCGCTGCTTTGCGCTTTATCAACAGCGTGACCCGGAGCAGGGCAGCCTGCGCCACTTCCTGCGCTACCATCGCCCCGGCTGGGAGCAGCAGTTAGGCAAGGTGATTGCGCCGGAGCTACTAGAACGGCGTGACCTCGCCCCGCAGCTGGCGGAAGGCGCGAGCGATGACCTATTCGGGCTGGCGCTGGATCTTTCCGCCATTGCTTTGCCCGATTACGCCCAGGATGAAGCCAGCCTGCTGGCCGCCATCGAAGAGGCGGATGGCGCCAAACGCCGGGTGCAAACGGAGTGCCAGGCTGCCGAGAAAGCTCTCAAACAGCATAACGAGCGGGTGCAGCAGGCCGATGAAGCCCAGGATCAGGGCCGAATGGCCCACAAGCGCGCCGAGCAGGAAGTCGAGTTTGCGATAGAGGCCCGCCGCCAGCAGCATGAGCGCCACACCAAGCGCCAGCAGGAGCGCCGCGCAGCCCATCAAACCGCGTTAGCCAGCCAGGAGCAGGCGCAAAAGGAGCTGCGTGAAGAGAAGCAGCAGGCGCTCGCCGCCCTTAGCGAGACCCATCAAAGCCAACTGCTGGAGCTAAAAGCCGACGGCCAGAGCCAAGTGGATAGCTTGGATGCCCAACTGCGTCAGTATAAGCAGCAGTTGAGCGACGCCAATACCGAACACCAACGCCAGCGCGCGGAACTGGAAGAAGCCTTTAGCCAGGAGCTGGCCGAGCAGGGCGTCGACCCCGCCAAGCTAAAAGATACCAAGGAGCGCCTGGCAAGCCAGGATGAACGCATCCGCGTCACCGCCGCCCGTCAGGATGAACTCACCGAATACACTCGCTTTATGCGCGTTGAGTGGGGGCAGCACAAGCCGCAGCTGGTCGCGCAAGAAGCCGAGCTGGAGCAGGCGGAGCAAAAGCTGCAGCGGGATAAAGAGCACCTGAAAAATGACTTCCAGGCCGCGCGCAAAGCCCACCAAAGCACGGTCAGCACGCTGAAAACCCAGCGGGAGAGCGAATACGCCTGCCTGGAAGCCTTGAAGCCGCTACTCACCCAACTGGAAAGCTTGGCCATTGAACCCGACGGCCAAGCGCCCGGTACGCCACTGGGCGATGTGGACGAACGCATCGAGCGCGCCCGTCAGGCGCTGGGCAATCGCCACCAGCTTATCGAGCAACTGCGCCGTGGCTGCCTGGAGGTGGAAAGCCAACTGATCAAGGACGCCAGCAGCGGCTTTGCCGAAGCGCTGGAGAGCGAGCGCAGCAAACTGCAGAGCGATAACCCGCGCCTACAGCTGCCGCTACTGCGCGACATGCTCAAACTGCTGGAAGATCAACAGCAGCAGCTGATTCAGGAAGGCCGCAACCTCAGCGACGACCTGGATAAATTCTTCACCGTGTTCCGCGACCTGAACCGACGCATCAGCGCCCAAAGCCGTCGACTTTCCGAAGAAGTCGCCGATGACCTGCGCCTGGAAGGCATCACCAAGGCCGAAGTGCGCATCCAGTCCACCATCGATGAGCTGGGCTTCTGGGAGCCGCTGAAGCTGTTTGCCCAGCGCTATAAAGAGTGGCGGGAATCCGGCCAGACGCTGCCCAGCGACGACTACCTCAACGCCCTGGCAGACGTGGTCGACTTGCTGCGCAGCGACCAGCAGTACAGCTTCGAAAGCCTGCTGCGCCTGGAGCTGCACCTGAACGAAGGCGGCACCGATCTGGTGATCAAGAACGACCGCCAGCTGCTGGAATCCTCAAGCCACGGCATGGCGTATCTGATTCTGTGCAAGTTCCTGCTCGCCTTTACCCGCCTGCTGCGCGGCGATGCGGAGATCGCCATCCACTGGCCCATCGATGAGATCGGCACCCTGGCGTACCACAACGTCGAAAAATTGTTCGACGCCTGCGACAGCAACCGCATTCATATCGTCGGCGCGTTTCCCAACCCCGAGTCCGACGTACTGCTGCTATTCGCCAACCGCTATTTGATTGACCGCGATGAGGCCAACCCCAATAAGCGAGTGCTAAAACGCATCGAGCCACGGCTAAGCCGCCTGGCCGAACGGCTCCAGGAACGTCAGCAGGAGGTGACGGTATGATCGAACATGGCCCACTGCTAGAGCGCCTGCTGGCCGGGGAGTTTGTCTGCCCGATCAGCGATGAGAGCGGCTATCGCCATCTCACCAATGAAGAGACCCGGGAAGAGATCGATACCTACCTGCGGCCGCTTAACCGCCGCCTGGCCAGCAACGAAGACGGCAGTGTCTACTTTCTGGCCTGGCGTCAACTCAACGACAACGCCCGGGATCAGCTCTCCCGCCAACTCGGCGATACGCTCAATAGCCTGCTGCCGCTGCTGGAGTGGCTGCAGCTGGTTCAAGAGGCCCTGGGCCGCGATACCCTGGCCGCCCCCGGCGATGTGCTCAAACCCGCAGAATTCAGCGCCAAGTGCGAAGACAACCAAAGCCTGCGCGAACGCCTGGAACGCCTGGCCACCGACAGCTTTTTTGGCTCACAAAGTGACCAGCTCGATGCCCAGGTAAAGCAAGTCTTCAAGCGCCTGAAAGAGCACGGCTACCTGCTTCAGCCCCATTCAGAGCGACAGGTATTCGTGGTCACCGGCAAGATCGACTACCTGGTGGATCTGGTGCGCTTTATTCGTGATGAAGAGAACCTGCCCATCGAAGAGGGCAGCGAAGAAGGCTCCGGTTCCCAGGAGGCCCTTTTGTGAGCGTAAGTGCTAACGGTAACGGAGAACACGCTCTGGAAAGCCGCCTGCTCAAAACCGGCAGCGAACGGCTGGCGTTGCTCGGCAAGCATGCCGATGTGCTGATGCAGGCCTACACCCGCGATGAGGTGCCACTGGAATCGCTTAGCGACAGCGCGCTGCGCAAGCTGTTGGCGGCGCGCATTCTGTGGCGACCCGACGAGCAGAGCGGCGTGAAGCTGGCGCCCAAGGTGCGCGAACTAATCGCCGAGATGCTTGCCGACGAGACCCGCCGCCATGTGAACGCCGATGTAGCGGAAACCCTGGAGCTGATTCGCGCCCTGGTTCACAGCTACCGGGAGGCGCGCAGCCGCGGCGAACACTGGCGGCTAGAGCAGCAGTTGATGCGCCTGCGCCAGGAGGTCGACGACCTGAACGGGCGCTTTGCCGATGCCATCGACAGCTTATGGCAGCGGCTGAACAGCGATTTCGGTTTCGTCAGCCAGCTCAACGACAAGATCCGCGAAAACGACCGCGCCCAGAAGCAGATTGCGAGGCTGCTGGACGGCCTGGCGCTGATCGACTTCGACGAACTGATCGAACTGGTGGGCAGCGATGGCAGCCTGCGCAAGCTATTGATCAGCCAGCTCCAGCAGCAGTTAAGTAACCACTACACCGGCCTGCGCGAAGTACAGCGGCGCTTGATCGAGCTGATGGCGCGCTTTCGCAAGCAGCAGGCGCGCAGCCGCCTGATCAGCGGCATGGCCGCCTTTATGCGCGAACATCCTGGCTTTGTGCCGGGCAACTATGCACGGCGCAGCGAGGTGCCAGGGCTGGTCAATCAAGCCGCACCGCTAAGCGCCGCGGCCGCCCCGGCGCTGGATCGCAACCTGGATAGCCGGTTGCTCGCCGAGCTGCTGCACCAGCTACCCCAGCCGCGCCACACCACGCAAACCGTCGAAGCCGCGGCCCCTGCCCAAGCCCAAGAGAGCAGCCTCGCCGCCGCCCGCCAGCAGGCGCTCAAGCAGGATGTGGAACACTTCTATTTGAGCGTGATCGACCAACCTCAGGCGGAGCCGGTCAGTGCCCTTGAGTACCTGCGTGAAAGCCCGCTGGAATGGCCGGATGAGATATGGCTCTTCCAGGTGATTTCCGAATACCAGGGCCTGCCGCGCAGCGATCAGAAAGCGTTTCGGCTCAAACAGCAGGAGAGCCAGGCCAGCCAATTCAATCACCTGCGCCTGATCCACGATGTAGAACTGCAGCTGGCCGTATGAACCTACCCAGCCGCGCCCGCAATGGCCTTAACGGCGTCGCCCGCGAACTTCTCCGCCAGCCCACGGTGGAGAAGCCGCGCCGCCAGTGGGTAGACGACGTAGTAGCCTGGTGCCACCAGCACGACATTGACCTAGCCACGCGAATTAACAGTAAAGCGCTGCGCTTTGACGCCGCCTTGCTGGCACAAATCAATGACGTGCTAGAAAGCGCCCGAATAGCCCCGCTAGGCCGCTCACTCAGCGGCCTAACCAGCAGCGCCCAGGCGAAAGAGGGCGTGGAGGAAGACAAAGCAACCCGCGAAAGCCCCCGTGCAAGAAGGGTACTCGTCAGCTTTCCGTCTCAACCAGTAGCGGGGCTTGCCAATGAACCACATGCCATTCGCGATGTGGATGTACTGGGGTTAAAGCTAAGCGCGTTCAGCACTCTAATCCAGGTCGAAAACCTGGACAGCTTCTATGAATTTTCGCCGGATATTCCTGCGCTAAGGGGCTACACAAACCCGCTGGTCGTCTACCGAGGCGACAGCCACTACGGCGGCGGCTTTGCATTACTAGCAGAGGCGTGGCACAAAACCCGCCGAACACACATCTACGCCGGAGACTTCGACGTCAAAGGCATCACGCTGGCGCTAGACAGCAACGCCACCCACTTCCTCCTGCCTACCATCGAATGGCTCACCCAAAACGCCACGCCATTGCACGTGCCCGCCGAACAGTTTCCCTACCAGCGTAGGCTGCGCAAACACCTCGCTGCGCTGCCATCTGCTCATCCATTGCGTGAGTATCTAAAGCTGATATTGGAAAAACAGCGCGGGCTAAAGCAGCAGTGGCTTGGTGGGCAGTTGATCTGTGTGGGGCTGATGTAATTGCTTACCTGTTGATCGCGAGACCCCTGAATTATGCCCTTCGACGGTAGGCGCATTGTTGAGTGATGCGCCAGCGGCAGTATGATTGAAATCGGCAAAACGAGAAGGCACGCGAATTTTGGATATGCCGCCAAATTTTGCTTTGCGAACAATAGAAACAATGGGATAGAGTAAATTTCTGCGGCAGCATAACCTCAATAAATGTGCCATCGCGTTTACTGAGGTTATGTAGCCTTCCGTATAATCACTGTTAGACCACAAAAGGAGAATTGCGATGACCCAAAATTCAGGATGGCCTCGAGACCAGTACGATGGTCCTGGTGGGGGTGCGTACGACGGCCCCGGGGGGGGGTTGTATGACGGGCCTGACGGCGGTATGTATGACGGACCTGGTGGAGGCCTATACGACGGGCCCGGCGGCGGCCTTTATGATGGTCCGGGAGGCGGCTTGTACGATGGGCCCGGTGGCGGCCTTTACGACGGTCCAGGCGGCGGTCTTTACGACGGTCCGGGAGGCGGCATGTATGACGGTCCTTCCTCAAATCCGTACAGCAGTAATATCCCGCCGTGGCGTGTCTTCATCCGAGAGCTTGAGCGTCGTGGTTTAACTCGCGCCGCGCAGTTGATTCGCTCTCGCTTGCCGCGTTAGGCCTCGCAGTGTTGTGGTCTAACAAGTCATTCAAGCCGACGCCACTTCGCGGCGCGGCTTAATTCAGGCGTTAGGTTTCTCTATGGCTCTTACTAAAGCTCAGATTCAGGATGTTGCTGAGCGTATTTGCAGTATTCTTGCATCGCACGCTGCTCATGGACTTGCAACTTCATCGCTTGAAGGGATGGGCGAAATTACACTCCGCGACAGTATGGTTGTTGCCGCTGCTGCAGCTGGGTCAGAGCAAAAGCAAGCGTGGGTGCTAACCCGAGAGGTATTGCCTACGGGGTGGACTGATTCAGCTGTTGACCTGACGATTTATCGACGAGGGAACAATGATGAGCTCCGTGAGGTAGGCGCCGTTGAACTAAAATGGTGGAGACAAGAAGATAAAGGCAATGCCTCAAATCGTCGTAGGGATTTGGTCAAAGATTTTATTCGAGCTGGAGCGCTGTACCCGAGTATGGAGTCATTTTCGTTCGTGGCACTACTATCAACAGAAGTATCGTGGGATACAACAACGGCAACTCGTCAAGCGGATCAACCTGCAATGGAGTTGGTATCTGGGGCAGACTCCCAGAAATGGAAAATTGAGGATTTAAAAGGCTGTCCTGCCATTAGGGGCGCCTTGCATTCGCTGAATGGCCGGGTTCCGATTCCGAACATCTTTCACACAAAAGTCCTGGCTACTCTGGATCTGCATTTGGCATCTGGTCGAACTGCCTTTGCTAGGGTATGGAGTGTGAATAAACCTCAGCGGACTAAGGTTCTGTCAAAAGATGATGTAAAGAAACTGCTTAAGTAGCGTCGTTTTCAAATTTTCGATTTTTTTGTCGTAGGTGAAAACCTAACAAATGCAGGCACAGCGACGCCCACTGCATTGCGCCTTCAGCTTCATTCCATGGGCGCGCATGCTGCAGGCGTTGAGGCTGTAGAAAAACCTCGCTGACGGCTAAGTTTTGGTAGGATCGAGGAAACAGACGAGGAGTGTTCAGCATGCCGCGCTTCAAGGCTTATAACTACGATCAGAATGCCATGGTGGTGATCAACTACCAGGATCAGCTCCAGCCAGGCACCTTTGAACACGCGGTGCACTACCTGATCGAGCACAAGCTCGACTTATCCGTTTTCCATCCCAAGTACCGCAACGATGCGACCGGTCGGCTGGCCGATGATCCGGCTATCTTGTTGAAGACTATTTTGTTTTTTACTTAAAAGGCATCACCTCTAGCAGTGAAATGCAGTGGAGCTGTATGATCAATATTGTTTTCAAAGCCCTTTCCTGCGATACCATTCCCCACTTCACCACCCTCGCCAGTAAGCTATACTGATGAAATATTAAGAAAACTCAGCCAGATGAAAGGACTGAGCTAAAAATGAGTACGAGGGGCAATAAAAGTAACTCGGCATGGGGGGCTACAGCCTCGTTAGCTTTTTCTTTGTATCTAGAGGTAAATAATGAAGACTTGCTACATGTGTGAGAAGGCTGCGGTATCAAGCGAGCATGTCCCTCCGAAATGCCTGTTTCCGCAATCTAAAGATATTAAAGGCCCCAATCTTAGGCTGCACCTGATCACTGTGCCAAGTTGTGATATCCACAATAGCGCGAAGAGTAAGGATGACGAGTTTTTGATGGTGGCTCTTGCCGGTATATTCGGGAATAACTCAATAGGCTACCAACATAAGTTCACTAAGGTTAATCGTGCGATTAAGCGTTCTGCTAATCGTTTATTGGATGCGGCATTTACCAAAAGAAAGCACTATTTGCTTGAACGGGATAATGATTACCTTGAAATTATCTGGGGAACATTTGATCACCTTCGGTTGCAAGAATGTTTTACACATATCGCGTATGGACTTTATTTCCATCACTTTCAGCGCCGTTTTGAGGGGCAGACAAAGGTGTTAATGGGGTATCTGCACAGTTCAGATGCGAGCAATAACACTTTTGTTCAATTCATAAAATCACGAGCGGCTATTGACTTGAAAGAGGTGGAGAAAAATGGTGATAATCCGGATGTTTTTTATTACCAGTTCGTAGATCCGGATGAGCATGGTATTTTTATGCTTCACATGAGGTTTTATGGAGGTATTGATATTTATGTTTCATTTTTACCTGAGGGTAAGCCTAAACCGTTTAATCTTGCTATCGAGTTGATGAATGCAGGCATTGAAACAGTCATAGATCTCGATGGTAATGAGTATCGAGTAAACTCAAAAAGCTAATAAGGTGTTTAAAAGTTGATGTCCAATGCTTGGTGTTTTCAGTTATAGATTGGGTTTTGTGTTTGCGGTGCACTGATTTATGATTGCGTTGATCATGCTTTAATGCGGCGTTATGGCTACTATCCAAGAATAGTTATTCATCCCTAAACAGACAGCCACCAAACACCATGAATTTACTCTTCCTCGGCACTTCCGCCGGTGTACCCACCAAGCAAAGAAACGTCTCCGGGGTCGCCTTGCGAGAGAGCAAAGGGAAGGGCTGGTACCTGATCGATTGTGGTGAGGGCACCCAGCATCAGGTCTTGCACACGAAGCTATCGTTCCATTCATTGAAAGCCATCTTTATTACCCACGTACACGGCGACCACTGCTATGGGCTGCCGGGTATATTGGCGAGTGCGGGAATGGGTGGCCGAAAAGCGCCGCTTACCATAGTGGCGCCCGCAGGCATCAAGGCGTGGTTGGAAGCTACCTGTGAGGCCACGCAGTTAGGCTTACCCTTCGCCTTGGAGTTTATCGACTCGGACGAGCTGCCAAACATTGAGTTTGAGAATATTGAGGTTGCCACCTACACGCTTTCACACCGGGCGCCGTCCTATGCTTATGGGTTTACGGAGACAAAGGTCGATGCCGCCTTGGACGTGGATAAGTTAGCGCAAAAAGGGATTCCGAGAGGGCCGTTGTGGGGGCAGTTGAAGCAAGGGTTTGATGTTGAGTTTGAGGGTGAGCGGTTAAAAAGCCATGACTACCTGATCTTCAAACATAAGCCGAGAAAAGTGGTGATCGCTGGGGACAATGACCAGCCTGACTTGTTGATGGATGCCTGCGCGGGCGCGCAGGTGCTGGTGCATGAAGCCACCTATACCGAAGAGATGGCCCAGAAGGCCGGTGATGTGGGGCATAGCTACGCCAAGCTTGTCGCCGCGTTTGCCGAATCGGTACAGCTTCCCAACCTGTTACTGACGCACTTTAGCCCCCGTTACCAGCTCAACCCCCACGCGTCCCCATCCATCGAGGACATCCGCAAGGAGGCCCAGCACGTCTATTCGGGTGCGCTTTACCTGGCGCAGGATTTTGGCGAATACACCCTGGATAAAGCGGGCCACTTTGCTGAAGTGGCGGGCGAATAGCTGCTTCCATCCCGCCGCCCCTTGAGTGCTTTTCGTTCAGGTCATTCGCGTAGGTTAGTCTCGGCAATAGCCTTCGCCTGTTGCTACTACCAAGCAGTCTTCCTTTTCCAATAGCCACTTCATGCCAGTGGCTTCGCCGTCGCCCGTTCGAAGCAGCTGTGGGCCGTCCTCGCGGTTGAAGCGAATGCCCTCGGCGGTGGCCTGTCCTTCGAAGGTGCCGACTTGGTCGTCATCCAGGCCGTAGCGCATGTGAAGGCGATAATGGCCCGGGCCTGCAGGCTCGTCCTTGCTGATTTCCAGGAATAACCCTTCTACGCCAATCCATCGGCCGAGCCATTGGTCGGTCCTCTGGTGGTGGGGCTGGTTTTGCTCGGTTGATGTATCCGGAGCAGGCGCGTTAGATGAAACGGTGTTGTTGTTACTGCACGCGCTTATCAGCAGCATGGCTATGAGTGCTAACGCTGCTTTTTCCATGGCTGTCTCCTTGTCAGTACTGCCGTTACTCACTATATACACGTACCATGCTTTCTTTAGTTTGTTCGAATTTTTAGATATGTCGAAGGGATATACAAATGCAGAAGGTAAGAATCGACCTAGTATCCGATGTGGCTTGCCCATGGTGCGCGATCGGTTACCGGCGCTTGGAGCAAGCGTTAGAGACACTCAATGGCGAGATCGACGTTGAGCTGGTCTGGCAGCCTTTTGAGCTGAACCGCGATATGCCGCCCGAGGGCGAGCCGATCCTGGAGCACTTGTGCCGCAAGTACGGCAAGGACGCGGCCAGCATGGAGCAGTCTCAGCGCGAGATTATGGCCGCCGCCGAAGAGCTTGGGCTGAATTTCCGCGGTGCTCTGGAGCGTCGGGCGAATAATACCTTCGCTGCCCACCGCGTGCTGGCGTGGGCCGCAACGCAAAATCTAGAGACGCCCCTGCAATTGGCACTGTTCGAGGCCTACTTCGGTGAGGCGAAAAACCCTTCAGACCCAGAGGTCCTACGCGAGAAGGCCATTGAGGTCGGCCTTGATGGTGATGCTGCCGAGGCCATCGCCCGGTCTGATCAGTACGCGGATGAAGTGCGAGCGGCAGAGCAGCACTTTATGGAGGCAGGGGTGAACGCCGTACCGGCATTTATTCTAGATGGACGCTACCTGATTTCTGGCGCCCAGCCCGCCGACGTGTTGGTCGATGCGCTTCGTCAGGTGGCCGAGGAAAACGCTAGCCGCTAATGTCCCTGTTCCACTGTGCTTCGCGCTAGCAAGATGCCAATAGGCACACGCTTTGCTACACTCGTCCCATGAAGCAAATTAACTGGAATGCTGAAAAAAACCAGCAGTTGATGAGTAAGCGTGGCGTCTCCTTCGAAGATGTCCTGTTTGCTCTTCAGTCAGGTGGCTTGCTTGATGATGGGCCTCATCCAAACAGGGATAGGTATCCGAATCAGCGGCTGTTTGTGATTCGAATTGATGGTTACGCTTGGCTGGTACCGTACGTCGAGAATGAGAGAGAAATTTTTCTCAAAACGATTATTCCCAGTCGCAAGGCCACCAAGAAATTTCTAGGAGGGCAATATGGCTAGGACTAAATTAGAGCCTGAAGAGCAAGAGTTGCTTGAGGCATATGATTCCGAGGAGTTTGAATCGGATCTGAATGCTGATCGTCGGGAATATCTCACGAAGGCAGCGGAAGAAACGTTCAAGAAAGACAAACGTATCAACATTCGTATTTCCAGCCGGGATCTGGAAGCGCTTCAGCGCCGAGCGTTGGAAGAGGGGCTGCCGTACCAGTCTCTGGTTTCCAGTGTTCTTCACAAGTATGTTTCCGGTGGCCTCAAGGACATTTCTGCTCACAAATCAGGACAGCGGAGACGCTAGCGCAATCCAGGCCTATGTGGGGGATTCGCAATGAGTAAGTGGAATAAAGAAGAGCAGGATATTCTGGACGCATTTGATGCGGGAGAGTTGCAGCGAGCGACAGATGTTGAAGACAGAAATGCAAAGCATCAGCAGTATGCTGAGGCGATGCTCAAGAAAGATGCCAGCATTCTTCATAAATATGTGGAAGGACGCTTGCATTAGGCTCGGTAGTTAATCCGCCTATTCATTGAGTCAGAGCGCTGGCTCTCTCAAAGCCAGCGCTCAAGCCCTTGCTTCAAAAACTCTCAACTTATCGCTGGCTTGGTCGATGGAAACAACACCATCCAAGTGGCCTCGATTGCCTTCCTGGGTTACCGGTGCCGCCCACTTCAATCAGAGCAGTAATGCGAGCGGCGGCAATGCCATGCAGGGGTTGCTCAGTAGGCGTTTCGCCTGAGCGCATGGGAAACGGCAGGATGTTAAAACCTTCTACCTTCTTCAGTATAAAGAAGGCGAAGCTAGCCCGAGAAAAAGACAGTCAGACTATCCAGTTTAATGAAGTATGGCTGATCTACGGGGTAGCTCTGAACTTGGCGCCGCGCGATATTGATGTGCTATAAATATGCGCATACAGTAAGTGCATAGTTATGCGCGAGGAGTGAATCATGCAAGCCGCCGAAGCGACCAAATCTAGACGCAAGCCAACGAACTTATCGCTAGATAGTGCCCTTCTAAATGAGGCCAAAGCGCTGGGAATCAATGTTTCACGATCAGCAGAGGCAGGGATTGCGGAGGCGGTGAAGCTGCATAAGCAGAAGCAGTGGTTGGAGGACAATGCCAACGCCCTTGCAAGCTCGAATGCATACGTTGAAGCGAATGGGTTGCCTCTTGCACGGCACCGTCAGTTCTAATGGCCCGTTTCGATATCTTTGAAAACAAGGGTGGGGATGGCTATCTGCTGGATGTTCAGACAGATCTTCTCAGTGGTTTGAACACACGAGTGGTCGTGCCACTGCTGCCCAAATCCTCGGCACCGTCTCCTGCTCAAAGGCTAAACCCGGTGTTCAACATTCAGGGCCAAGAGGTTGTCATGGCGACTCAGTACATGGCTGCTGTGCCTGAAGGCGAATTGTGTTTTATTGCGGGTAGCCTTGCTGAGCAGCAAGACGAAATTTCTGCGGCATTGGATATGCTGTTTTTGGGATTTTAAGGTTGAGCTTGTAGGTATTTCACCGATTGCGTCGTATTGGCCGCACTTGAGCTGCTCTGCAATGAATGCATTAAAATGTTGGCAAAAAAAGCAGTGCTGGTGTGATAAACGCTGGCTTTAGTCTAAAAGCCAGCGCTCCCCCCCTTACTTCAAAAACGCCCGCAACGTATCACTCGCTTGATTGATGGAAACAACGCCATCCAAGTGGCCTCGATTGCCTTCCAGAGTTTCAAGCGTCACGTCGGTGCCGTCAGCCTCAATCAGCTCGGCGGTGCCGCGCACGCCTTCGGGGGCGAAGACGAGATCGTTTTCGCTATACAGCATCAGTGTTGGTGCTTCGATAGCGGCAAGTCCTTCCTCTAGTGAATCGCCGTGGCCTGCCATAAAGGTTTGGTTGGCGCGCACCAGGTAGAGTAGGTGGTTGGCATCGGACGTCTCGGCACGAGCGGCGGCGATGTCATCCAGGGTTTGCTCAATTGCGTAGCGGGCGTTGATATCTTGAGCCGGGTTGCGTTCTTCATCGGCCCAATCGCGGTTAAAGGTTTCGTTAGCCCACTGCCAGTGGTTGGCGTTGAGCGTGACCAGCTTTAGCGCTTCTTTTAGCCCGTCGATAGGTGGTTCGCTGTCGTAGTAGTTACCCTCGTTCCAGTTGGCATCCAGTCGAATTGGCGCGGCCCAGGCGCTTAGCGTGGCCAGCAGCCAGGGGTCGGCAACGCCGCCGCCGATAACCGGTATCAGACGCTCGACTCGGTCAGGGTAGGCGCTGGCCCACTCGATGGCCTGTAGCGCGCCCATTGAGGCACCCATCACCGCATGCAGTGATTCAATGCCTTGGCTTTCGAGTAGCTCGCGCTGTACCTCGACAAAGTCGCGGATGGTGACGACTGGGAAATCCATCCCCCAGGGCTCGCCGGTATCGGGGTTGATAGAAGCGGGCCCGGTGGTGGTGACGTTGGGGTCATTGGCACCGAGGTTGACCAGGGTATCTGAGGAGATGATGTAGTACTCATCGGTATCCAGTGGCTTGCCAGGGCCAATGATGGCATCCCAGTAGCCGGTCGGCTGCCCATCTTCCTCATAGCGGCCAGCCGCATGGCTGGTGCCGGAGAAGAAGTGGGTAATCAGAATGGCGTTATCGCGGGCGTCGTTTAAATCACCGTAGGCTTCCCAGCCCACGGTGACCTCGGGAATGGTCACGTCCCCTTGGGTCGTGAAGTTTTCCATCTCGAAGGTCTGTTTTTCGACCACGCCATCCCAGGCCATTAGCGATGAAGAGGCCATTAGGCTGATACCGATCACGGCCGAGGCAGTGAGCAGAGGGTGCCGTTGTATAAGCGCCATAAGCGATCCTTAGATGAGAGGTTATTGTGGTTGTTATTGGCGACAGTGAGCTGCTGCCTTCTCAGCGTAGTCGGTTCTAGCGCATTTTAAACGGATTCGCTGCCCCCTCGTAAATGTGGTGCGATGTGATTGAGGCGCTTGCCTATAGGTATCGCGTAGTGGCACCGGATTTACCCACCTTTGCCAATCTAACCAAGACGATCGATCAATTTACGGAGCACTCGATCGCTACGCCAGTATCTAGGCAAGCGTTACCCCACCGGAGCGGTGCAAATAGACAATACTCAAGGGTTGAAGCTTTAGTGGCTAGAGGTTTTATAGTGAAGGGAAGGAATAATCCAAATGAGGTTAACAGATGGGACATCATCATGATCATGCCCACATTGATCCGGCCTCTGGCGACCGGCGTGTCAGCATTTCCATTTGGGCCAATGGTCTGTTAACCATCGCCCAAATCGTCGGTGGCATTCTGTCGGGAAGCCTATCGCTTATCGCTGATGCGCTGCATAATTTTTCTGACATGGCAGCGCTCGTCATTGCCTTTGCCGCCCGCAAAATCGCAAGACGGCCCGCCGATGCGCACATGACCTTTGGCTATGGCCGCATCGAGATAGTGGCAGCACTCATTAACTACACCACGCTCATTATCGTCGGCGTCTATCTGATTTACGAAGGCGCTATGCGCATGATCCATCCCCCTGAGATACAGGGTTGGATCATCGTTATCATTGGTGGGGTCGCGCTTGTCATCGATGCACTGACCGCCATGCTCACTTGGTCGATGCAAAAAGAGAGTGTCAATATACGCGCTCTGTTTCTGCACAACTTATCGGATGCGTTTGCCTCCATCGCCGTGATTATCGGCGGCTCACTGATTTTGCTGTACGACATGCGTTGGGTAGATCCCGCCATTACGATAGGGATTGCGCTGTATATTCTTTACCTTGCCTTCTCAGAAATTGGTGGCCCTATCCGCACGCTGATGCTGGGATCTCCACCTGACATTGACGGGCAAGGTGTCATTGAAACCGTACGGAACATCGAGGGTGTCCAGGATATTCATCATGTGCACCTGTGGCAGATGCAGGAAAATGCGGCCGCCCTTGATTGCCACGTGGTCATGACGGAAGCAGGTTGGCAGCGGCTTGAATCAGTGAAAGCAGCGATCAAAGATCAGCTAAAAAAGCGCTTCAACATTGTCCATTCCAGCTTGGAGTTTGAGCATGTTGATCACGCGCATCAGGATGCCAACCTTTATGGGCATGAGTAACAGGCCAAAGCACGCTCGTTTAGATGTCTATTTACCATTTGGCTTCATGTCGTAGCGTCCCGGCCTAGCTTTTTAACTACACCTTTGAAACAGAGAGAGAAAAATGTTCAAAAAAACGTCTTTTATGCTTGCGGGTACGTTGATGCTAACGGCTGCCATCGTGATGGTATCAAAACCTGCACTCTTGGATATGCAAGCTGAGGCGGCCAGTGAGAATGGTGCCCAGGCCGAGAGTTCCTTGGTGCGTTCACACTCCCCAATCCTGGGGCAAGCAGACGCACCAGTGACGATTGTTGAGTTTTTCGACCCGGCCTGCGAAGCCTGCCGCGCCTTCTATCCACTTACCAAACGTATTCTGGAAACCTATCCGGAAAAAGTGCGGCTAATCGTGCGCTACACGCCTTTCCACGGCGACGTATCTGATAAGGCCATTCGTGTGTTGGAAGTCGCGCGTCGTCAGGGGGTGTTCGAACCGGTACTGGAAGCACTGCTGGCTCGCCAGGAGCAGTGGGCATCTCATGGCAGTTTTGATGAATCCGCTATCCTGGAAATCGCCAGCGAAGCGGGTCTTGATCGAGCGGCTGCCGAGGAACAACTTACCTCTGCTGACGTACAGGCGGTGATCGACCAAGACATGGCGGATGTCAGAGCAAACCAGATTCGCCAAACACCGACCTTTTTCATCAATGGCGAACCTTTAGACCCCTTTGGTATGCAAGCGCTGATTGATGCCGTAGAGAGACACGTACAGGCGACCTCTGAAGCAGAGGATGGCCAGTGATGCAGCGCCGGTGGCTTCGCCGTCACCCGCGCGGAGAAGCTGTGGGCCGTCCTCGCGGCTGAAGCTAATGCCATCGTCGGTTACTTGGCCTGCCGTTTTGGCAGTTTGCATGTAAAGCGGTGTCGGCCCAAACGAGACTCAGCGCATTTTAAACGGATTCAGCCCGTTGGCTTGCTGCATCATCATGCGCTTGGCGAACGGGAAGCGCTCGGCAATCTGCAGGCTTAGATCGCCTAGCTGGCGCAGCGGTTTGGACCCGGTAAACAGGTGATGAAACGTGTCGGTGGCGGCGATCATCGCTTGGTTGGCAGCGCGGCGCTGGCACTCAAAGCGCAGTAGGTTGACATAGTCACCGGGGTCGCGGCCCTGAACGATGATCTCGGCCAGGGTGTCGGCATCGTGCAGGCCGATATTTAACCCCTGGCCCGCCAACGGATGCACCACATGGGCGGCATCGCCAATCAGCGCTAACCGCTTGCCGATATAGCGGTGGGCGTGCTGGCGCTTGATGGGAAAGCTGGCCCGCGCCACGATGCGAATAAGATTACCCAGGCGTTTGGGGAAAGCCATTTCGATGGCGGCTTTCAGTGCGTCATCGTCCAACTGCTCGCGGGCTCTAGTAGTCTCGTCTCGGTCGTACCACACCAAGGAAGCGCGATGGCCAGGCAACGGCAGCATGGCCAGCGGGCCGGTGGGGGTAAACACCTGCCAGCTGACATCCTGCTGGGGCAGTTCGGTTTCCACGTTAATGATCATCGCCCGCTGGTGGTAGTCGTGGCTGTTAACGCTGATCCCCGCTAGCTCGCGCAGGGTTGATTGCGCGCCGTCGGCGCCGACGATCAAACGGGCGCTTAGGGTTTTGCCGTTATCCAGCTCCAGTAGTCGGCTGTTCGTCGCCGAGACTGTGCTTAACGGCGCGCACTGGGTGTAGCAGGTAACGCTGGGCAGCTGTTCTATGCGCTGCCATAGCGCATACTGCAGCGTACGGTTTTCGATAAAGATGCCGAAGTCTTTCATGCCGCTATCTTCAGCGGAAAACAGCGAATGGCCGGTGCCATCCTGGTTGGAAACATCAATATGACGAAACGGGCAGCTACGCTCTTCCGGCAGGGTGGTGCCGCTTGCCTTGATAAATGCCAGCGAGCGCGCATTCAGCGATGAGATGCGCAGTTCATAATCGCCGCTGGGTGGGGTAGGGGCATCGCCTTGCTCAACCAAACCCACGGAGAAGCCCGTATGGCCCAAGCGCGCCGCCAGCGCGGCACCGACCATGCCGCCGCCGACAATGATGACATCATGGTCGTGTTGCTCAGACTGTTGCATCATATGCTCCTTAAATGAGGTGCTTTTGCGCATTGCGCAGGCATTGCTTGTCATACAGTATCGTTGAGTTTGAGCAAGATTGCCTAGAGGTGAACGATTGACGCAGGTCGTGGAAATAGCCAATAGCGTTACCCAGGCGGGTGAGGAGCTGGCAGCGTTTATTCAACAGCACCCCAAACTGTGGGTGATTACTGGTGCGGGCGTAAGTACTGACAGCGGCATTCCGGATTATCGTAATGCAGATGGGCAGTGGAAGCGCCCGCCGCCGGTGCAGCATGGCGATTTTATGAGTTCTTATCACGTTCGCCAGCGCTACTGGGCACGGGCGCTGATCGGCTTTAGCGCTCTGCGCGAAGCCCAGGCCAGTGGTGCGCACCGTGCGCTGGCCGCGCTGGAGTCGCGGGGCTATATCCAGCAGTTAGTGACCCAAAACGTTGACCGTTTGCATCAGCGGGCTGGTTCGCGACGGGTGATCGACCTGCATGGCCGGGCGGACATGGTGAAGTGCATGGTGTGCGACTACCAAATGATGCGCCACGCCATGCATGCCGAAATGGCGCGCATGAACCCTAGCTTTGCAGGCTTGCAGGCGGGGCACGCCCCGGATGGCGACGCTGACCTGGAAACCGATTTCAGCACGTTTCGTATTTTCGACTGCCCGCGCTGCAGCGGTATCTTAAAGCCTGATGTGGTGTTCTACGGCGATGTGGTGCCCGCCGAACGGCGGCTGGCAGCCCAGGTAGCGCTGGCCGAGGCGGATGCGGTGCTGGCCGTGGGCACCTCGTTGATGGTGTTTTCAGGCTACCGTTTCTGCCGCGTCGCCCATGAGCGGGGCATGCCGCTGGCGTCGCTCTCGCTCGGCGTCACAAGGGCAGATGCGCTATTGACCCATCAGTGGCGCGCGCCGTTGACGCCAGTGCTGGAGCAGGCAGTTCGCTGTTTGCAGGGCACTTAGTCCTGTTCAGCGCTAGCGCGCCTTTGATACCCACGGATTATCTTCCAGCCAGAGTCGCCATGGCGCATCGCGGTGCTCGGGCTGGGCGTAATCGATACCCACACGTGGGCCGCTGGCTATTGAGGCGTCGTGTGTTGCTGCGCTAATCCACAGCTTGTCCGCCTGGGTCATATCATGGCCATACAGCGCTTTATCAATCGTTAACGCACGCGTGAGCTTTCCTGGGCCATTGCTCAGCTGTTTCCCCGTTGCTTGGCGGGTAGCGCGCATGGCGGTCTCGTTGGCTATGGGCTCCACCGCACGAATCAATACCGCGCAGGGTGAGTCTTCCGGTTCAGTCACCACGTTCAGTAGCCAGTGCATGCCGTAAACGAGATAGACATAAGCGTGGCCAGCGGGGCCGAACATCGCTTCTGTTCGCGGTGAGCGGCGACGGTGGGCATGGCAGGCAGAGTCTTCGGCGCCGCAATAAGCCTCGGTTTCGACAATTCTTGCTGCCATTTGCTCACCGTTATGCTCACGCACCAGCCAGCAGCCGAGCATGTCACGCGCCACTTCTAGCGTGTCGTGGTTATAAAAATCTCTGGGCAGTGGCGTCAGTACGCTCTCTTTAACATTTGGCATGTTTGGCAACATCGCCTCGGCGTTTAGTTGAGTAGAATGCTAGGGTATTAGCTAACCATAGCAATTAGAAGCGGAGCCTATCGTGCTGTCATTTGAACATCTCTATTCCACGTTACCGGAACCCCTTTGGGTTGCCACCCAAGCAACGCCCGTGGCCCAACCCGAGCTGATCGCGTTTAATGCCCCGCTTGCCCATGAGCTAGGCGCCAAAGAGATACCTGACTCCGAAACGCTGGCTCTGTGGTTTAGCGGCAACCAGCCTATGCCAGAAGCCAAGCCGGGCGCATTAGGCTATGCAGGCCACCAGTTTGGCAACTTTGTGCCGCAACTGGGCGATGGCCGTGCGCTGCTGCTGGGTGAAGTGATCGACCAGAATGGCGTGCGCCGCGATGTGCAGCTAAAAGGCAGCGGCCGCACGCCGTTTTCCCGCGGTGGCGATGGTCGTTCGCCGTTAGGGCCGGTGCTGCGTGAGTACTTGGTCAGCGAGTTTATGGCCGCGATGGGCATTCCCACCACCCGCGCTCTGGCCGCGGTGACCAGCGGCGAGCGGGTGGTGCGGCAAATGGCCGAGCCCGGCGCCGTCTTTACCCGCGTGGCAAGCAGTCATATTCGCGTGGGCACCTTTCAGTTTGCCGCTGCGCAACGGGATGAAGTACTGCTTAAAGCACTGGCGGATCATGTTATTGAGCGCCACTACCCGGAAGCCGCCAACGCGGAAGACCCGTATTTGGCGCTATTAGAGGCGGTGGTGGCCCGCCAAGCGGTGCTGATTGCGCGCTGGATGAGCGTCGGCTTTATCCACGGCGTGATGAATACCGATAACTGCAGCATCGCCGGGGAGACCATCGACTACGGCCCCTGTGCCTTTATGGAGCAGTTTGATCCACAGAAGGTGTTTAGCTCCATCGATCAGGGTAAGCGCTACGCCTTTGAGAACCAGCCCGCCATTGCTCAGTGGAACTTGGCGCGCTTTGCCGAAACGCTGTTGCCATTAATGCGTGAAGAGGGCGACGCGCTGGTGCAGCAGGCCACTGACGTCATTCGTCGCTTCGATACGCTGTTCAGCGCAGAGCAGCTCCGCTTGCATGCCGATAAACTCGGCTTGGCGGCGGAAAGCCCTCAAGCAGCGCCATTGATGGAAGCACTGGAAAGCCAGATGCATCAAGGGCGGATGGATATGACCGCCACCTTCGATGCGCTCACTCACTACGCACTTTCGCCGAGTGATGAGCACCGTGAAGCGCTGCTGGCGCTGACGACTCAGCCCAGTGAGTTGACCGCGTGGCTGGAGACTTGGCAGGCCGAGCAAGTCGTCAGTCAAGACAGCCCGCGCTCCGCCGCCATGCGAAGCGCCAACCCGGTGATCATTCCCCGCAACCACCGGGTTCAGGAAGCCATTGATGCCGCTTACGATGGTGATTTTGCGCCTTTCCACACTTTATTGGCAGTTGTGACTAAGCCGTTCGATGAATCTGTTGAAGCGCGCCGTTTAGCAGCGCCTGCTACGGAAAATGAGCAAGTGTTGAGAACGTTCTGCGGCACCTGAGGCTGTGATAAACTGTGGTTTTTTACAGGTAGAAGGGTAGCCAGTGCGCAAAATCATTCACTGCGACTGTGACTGCTTTTATGCAGCAGTGGAAGTGCGCGACAACCCCGCGCTGCGGGATATCCCCATTGCCATTGGCGGCAGCGTCGAGCAGCGCGGGGTGGTTGCCACCTGCAACTATCCCGCCCGCGAGTTTGGCATTCACTCGGCCATGCCCATGGGCCAAGCGCTTAAGCGCTGCCCGCATCTCACTGTGATTCGCGGCGATATGGCCAAATACAAAGAGGTCGCCCGCCAGGTCTTCGCCATTTATCGCGATGTGACTGAACTGATCGAACCGCTCTCGCTGGATGAGGCGTTTCTGGATGTCTCAGAGGTCACGCTGCATCACGGTAGCGCGACACTAATGGCCGAAGCGATCCGCGAACGGGTCAGCCGAGAAGTGGGGATCACCGTTTCAGCAGGCGTCGCGCCCAATAAGTTTCTGGCTAAAATCGCTAGCGACTGGAACAAGCCCGACGGCCTGTGCGTGATCACGCCAGATAAGGTCGATAGCTTTGTGCAGCAACTGCCGGTCAAGAAAATCCATGGGGTGGGCCCGCGTACGGCTGAGAAGTTAGCGGGGCTGGATATTCATACCTGTGCTGACCTGCGTACCCGTTCGCTAACCGACCTGGTCGAGCACTTTGGCCGTTTTGGACGGCGGCTGCATGAGCTAAGCTGGGGGCGGGACGAGCGCCCAGTGAAAACCCACCGGGAGCGCAAATCGGTGAGTACCGAGCAGACCTATGCTCAGGATTTACCCAACCTCGATGCCTGTCACCGAGAACTACCCGCGCTGATCGAAGATCTGGAGCGCCGCTATGCACGTCTAGACCCGCCATTGGCGGTGCGCGGCCTCATCGTCAAAGTAAAATTCAACGACTTTACTCAAACCACCGTCGAACACGCTGATCCTGCTCCCAATCTTGCTCAGTTCGAAACGCTGCTTAACGTTGGCTGGGCCAGAGGCGAGCGCCCCGTGCGCCTGCTGGGCGTAGGCTATCGGCTCGCGGAAAACAGCCAGGAGCATCAGCTGTCGTTGTTTTAATTAGCCTGTTAATCCTTTTATGGATTGACGCTCCTCCAGGCCCGCGATAAAACAGACGTATGATAGTTTGATTTGTTTATCCTACATTTGATTACTCACGAGCCCTGCCATGCCTGCTGATGCTACCCAACGCCCCCGTTTAGTGTTTGCCCATGCCAATGGTTTTCCAGGGCTGAGCTATCGCAGCTTGCTCAATCCGCTGGCAGAGATGTTTGACCTGCACCCGCTGGATCGGCTGGGCCACCACCCGGATTACCCGGTGAATCACAATTGGGGCAATCTGGTGGATGAGCTGCTGAGCTACCTACCGCAGAGTGATAAACCGCTGCTGGGCGTGGGGCATTCGCTGGGGGGGACGCTGATGGCCATGGCGGCCGATAAACAGCCCGAGCGCTTTTGCGGGGTGATCATGCTGGACCCGCCGTTGATGCTGGGAACGGATGCCTGGGCGATGAAAGCCGCCAAGCGGTTTGGCTTTGTGGACCGGGTAACGCCAGCGGGTAAAACCTTAGGGCGGCGCACCGTGTGGCCGAGCAGAGAGGTCATGGCGACTTCGCTGGGGCGTCGTGGTCTGTTTCGCCGCTTTACCCCGGAAGCACTCAACGACTACATTGAAGCAGGGACACGCATATTGGATGACGGCAGCGCAGAACTGACCTTCGATCCGAGTATTGAGGTGGAGATTTTCCGCCATCTGCCGGATCACCTTTCGCGCCTGCCACAGCGGCTTGGCGTGCCGCTTGAGCTGGTGGCGGGTAACGAGTCGCACCTGTTGACGGCATCTCGTATCAAACGCTTGAGGCGCAAGGGGTTATCGGTGAGCGAGGTTCCCGGCACGCATATGTTCCCGATGGAGCATCCGGATGAGACGCGTGCCGCCATATTGGCTGCCTGGCAGCGTATCGCCAGCACCAGTCAGTCTTCTCATACAGCGTAAGGAGGCGTTATGTATCTTTCCGTACAGCTTAGCTACTACCCACTGGCCGATGATTTTAAGCCGGTGGTCAAAGAAGTGGTGAAACGCCTGGAAGCGACAGGATTGGAAGTGCACCCGAATCGAATGAGCACTCAGGTATTTGGTGAGTTCGATGAGGTAATGGCAGCGTTAAGCGAGGTGATGAGGTGGTCGTTTGAGACCCATGGCAAAGCGGTCTTTACGGCTAACTTTTTGGAAGGAGACCACCGGCCTCGTTAAACCAAAACGCCGCCCGATTGGGCGGCGTCTGCTTTGGCTTAAATGGTGCTTACACCAAGGAATCCAGGCAGGACTCAATAATATCCAGGCCTTCGTTGAGTACGTCGTCTTGAATGGTGACGGGCATTAGGAAGCGGATGGTGTTGCCGTACATGCCGCATGACAGCAGGATCAAGCCCTCTTCGCGAGCTTTCTTGCATAGCGCGGCAGCCAGTTCTGGGTTAGGCGTATGCTCGGCTTTGTTCGACACCAGCTCAAAGGCAGCCATCGCGCCCATGTTGCGCACGTGGTCGATGCAATCAAACTTGTCTGCCCACACGTTAAAGCGCTTGGCCAGCTTGTCGCCCAGGGCCCGGCTCTTGTCCAGAATGTTCTCTTCTTCAAACACTTCCATGACCGCTAGCGCCGCCGCACAGGCAGTGGGGCTGCCGGTGTAGGTGCCGCCCAGCGAGTTAGGGCCTGAAGCGTCCATCACTTTATCGGTACCGACGATAGCAGAGATCGGCATGCCATCAGCCATACTCTTGGCCATGGTCATGATGTCCGGCTCGACGCCGCTATGTTCGATGGCAAACATTTTGCCGGTACGGCCAAAGCCCGACTGCACTTCATCGACGATCATCAGCATGCCGTGCTCATCGCAGATTTCGCGAACTTTAGTCAGAAAGCTGGTAGAGGCGGGGTAGAAACCGCCTTCACCAAGCACCGGCTCGAGCACGATGGCCGCGGTGTCTTTCGGGTTGGCATCGGTTTTCAGCGTCATTTTCAGGCCGCGAATGGCTTCATCTTCGCTCACGCCGTGGTAGGGCACTGGATAGGGCGCACGGAAGACGGTGCCCGGCATCGGGCCGAAGTCGCTCTGGTAAGGCGCCACTTTGCCGTTCATGGCCATGGTGTAAAAGGTACGACCGTGGTAGCCGCCATCGAAACAGATAACGTTGGAGCGGCCGGTAGCGGCGCGGGCGATCTTGACCGCGTTTTCCAGCGCTTCCGCACCGGAGTTGGCCAGCATGACTTTGGCATGACCACGAACCGGAACGATGTGACTGAGCTTTTCCGCGACCTTAACGTAGCCTTCATAAGGCATGACCGTCTGGCAGGTATGCATCAGCTTATCGAGCTGGGCTTTTACCGCCGCGACGACTTTAGGGTGACGGTGACCTACGTTGAGTACGCCAATGCCACCCGCGAAGTCGATAAAGCGGTTGCCGTCCGCGTCCCAGATTTCAGCGTTTTCCGCGTGGTCGGCGAATGCCGTTGCAGGGCTTGCGGCGCCAGCAGCGACGTATTTATGTTTCAGCTCGTTCAGTTCGGCATTGCTGCTCATGGCTTACTTCCTAATTGATGAGGGATGATCTTTCAGCATAGTACTTATAAGCATAGTGCTTAATAGCTTTGATTACATTGATGACGAGGCAATGACAACACGATTGCGCCCCGTTTGTTTAGCTTGATACATAGCTTTATCGGCACGATCAAGTAGCCGTGTGCCCGAGGCTTCAACGTAGCTGGCAATCCCCGATGAGAGCGTCACCGTTAATTGATGCTCGCTAAAGGTTTGTTGCGCGACGCTTTTACGCACTCGCTCCATTCCCTGATAGGCCTCTTCAGCATTCACGCCCGGCATAATGATCAGAAACTCTTCACCGCCCAGGCGGACATGAAAATCGGTATCCCGCAGTGTTTTACTCACTAACGCTGTCATTTGTTGAAGCACGGTATCCCCCGTGCAGTGACCGTAGGTGTCGTTGATTGCTTTAAAGTCATCCAGGTCATAAATCGCGATACTAAAGGTGGTGCCGTATCGCTTGCAGCGTTTGATTTCTTCGTCGAGGCGTTGCAACCCCGCACGTCGATTGAACAGCTCCGTTAGCTCATCATGATGGGCTAGGTGATCCAGGCGTTCATTGGCCTGCTTTAAATGCACTTCCAACTGCTTGCGCTGGGTGATATCGATAATAAAAGTCACTTTGCGCGATTGACCATCTTCGCCTTCAATACGTGCCGCTTCGGCAATAATGGTGTGAACGTTGCCGCTTTTCGTCAGTACATCCCACTCTTGGCGAAGTTCATGGGTTTCATTGCCTTGAATGAAATCATCGTGTAAAGCCGACAGCCGAGCGCGAAAAGCTTCGGGCACGACCACCGTAAAGTGTTGGCCGAGTATTTCCTCTTCACGATAGCCATAAAACTCGCAGTAGGCAGGGTTGACCATCTCAAAATGCCCGGAGGGATTGGTGATGCAGATACCGATGGGTGCCGCTTTAATAACGTTTTCAGTGTTGCGCTTTGACCGGTTAAAAAGCTGGTAAAGGTGATCGGGACTAACCTCTTTCATTCACTGCTCCTGATCCAAATAGCCTTCACTTTTTAACCCTGCTAACAGAGCAGTTATGTCATCACCGAGTGAGTTAATAGCCGGTTTTGCAAAGTAAAAGCCTTGCTGGCGCACGATGCCTGAACGGGCCAGCCATAGTGCTTCGGCGCGAGTTTCAACGCCTTCAGCAATCAACGTCATATCGAGTTCTTGAGCGAGTAAGATGATCGCGTTTAACAGCGCTTGGCGGCGAATATCACTATCGCAATTCATGATCAGCTCACGATCAATTTTGAGCTTATCAGGCGTTAACTCGGTCAGTAAGTCCAAATTGGCGTATCCATTGCCAAAGTCATCGAGCGCCGTTTTGAAGCCCATGGAGCGGTAGGCATCGATGATATTGCATAGGTGCTGCCGGTCGAGGACGCGTTCGGTTTCGGTAATTTCAAAAATAAGCCGATGGGTGGGCCAGCCCACGCGTTTGGAAACGTCTAATGTTGCCTGGATACATGCTTCCGGCTCATAAACGGCGTTGGGTAAGAAATTGATCGAAAGGTCGGTTTGCATATCCAGTGCGCTAGCCATCTCGATTGCTTTTACCCGGCAGGCCTGATCAAACCGGTAGAGCAGGTCGTCGGTGACTTGGGCAATGACACTTCCTGCGGATTCACCGTTCGAGCCACGAACCAGTGCTTCATAGGTGACGATTTTGGCCAGCGATAGATCCACGATTGGTTGAAAGGCCATGGTGAACTCAAAGGGCAAATCGCCTTCACAGCGTTTGCAACTGCCATTAACGCGTGCACACTGGCTCATAGCTGATCCTGTGGGGTGGGGGTCGGATAACGTTGTTAATGATAGCTTAATGCCCGCAACCTACACCGAAGCATTCAACGCTATTTAGTTTAAATCTTAATACATTTCTTGTATAGGTGTTGTACAGCTTAGCATTGCTAAGCACTAGCCGGTAACTCCCCGCTTCCTGGCTAACAGTGTCTGTTGGTGCTGTCGACCAAAAAAAAGCGCCGTTTAAGGCGCTCGATAAGAGAAATAACAAAACACTACAGCTAGATAATCCCCGCTTCGCGAAGCGCAGTTCGCTGCTCCAAGCTAATGCCGAGTTCATCCAACACGCTTTCCGTATGTTGGCCCAAGTGGGGCGGCGCCGTGGTGGCACTCAGTTGAGCGCCATTAAAGCGGATAGGATTGGCCACTAGATCAACGTGGCCCGCTTGGTCGTGGGGCAGGGTCTGTTTGAGCCCGCGCGCTTTTACATGCGGGTCATCGAACACCCGATCGAGCGTATTGATCGGCCCGCAGGGCACACCGACCGCTTCAAAGGCGGCCAGCCATTCATCGGTAGTGCGTTGGGCCAGCGCCGCTTCCAATTGCGGTACCAGCAGTGCCCGGTGATTCACCCGGGCACCGTTGGTGGCAAAGCGTGGGTCTTCAGCCAAGGTCGGTAGCGAAAGCACCGTGCAAAAACGCTTGAACTGCTCGTCATTGCCGACCGCCATGATCATATGGCCATCTTGGGTGGCGAACGCCTGGTAAGGCACGATGTTGGGGTGGGCGTTACCCAAGCGCTGGGGCACATTGCCGGAGGTCAGGTAATTCAACGCCTGATTGGCGAGCACACCCACCTGGACATCCATCAATGCCATATCAATATGGCAACCAACGCCGCTATCGCGGCGCTGATAAAGCGCGGCGAGTATCGCATTGGCCGCATACAGCCCGGTAAAAATATCGGTAAACGCGACGCCGCTCTTCACTGGCCCGCCGCCAGGTTCGTCATCGGGCTTGCCGGTTAGGCTCATAATCCCGCCCATGGCTTGAATCATAAAGTCGTAACCCGCCCGGTGGGCGTAAGGGCTTTCCTGGCCAAAACCGGTAATCGAGCAGTAGATCAGCTTAGGATTTAGCGCTTTCAGGCTGGCGTAATCCAAGCCATAACGCTTGAGGCCGCCGACCTTGAAGTTCTCTATCAGCACATCCGATTGCGCGACTAACTGCTTAATTACCGCTTGGCCTTCGGGCTTGGCCATATCGACGGTCACTGAGCGTTTGCCGCGGTTAGCGCATAGGTAATACGCCGACTCTTCTGTGCCTGCTAGCCAAGGAGGGCCCCAGTGGCGAGTGTCATCGCCGCTGCCGGGGCGTTCAACCTTGATGACATCCGCGCCCATATCCGCAAGCATCTGACCGCACCACGGTCCGGCCAGTACGCGGGAGATATCGAGTACTTTAATGCCGGCCAGTGGTTTGGTGGGCTCACTCATAAGGGGCTTGCTCATAAAGGCTGTTTCCTTGGCTGATGGCGTTTAACGGGGCGTCATTCAGGGATTTTTAAAAGAACGCCTGAATACCCGTTTGTGCACGGCCCAGAATCAGCGCGTGCACATCGTGAGTACCTTCGTAGGTATTCACCGACTCCAGGTTGACCATATGGCGAATCACGCCGTATTCATCAGAAACGCCGTTGCCGCCGTGCATATCGCGCGATTGACGGGCGATATCCAGCGCTTTGCCGCAGTTGTTGCGCTTGATCAGCGAGACCATTTCCGGTGCCCAGTTGCCGCTATCCATCAGGCGGCCCACCTGCAACGCGGCCTGCAGGCCAAGGGTGATCTCGGTCTGCATATCGGCAAGTTTTTTCTGGATCAACTGGTTGGCAGCCAGCGGGCGGCCAAACTGCTTGCGGTCGAGGGTATATTGACGCGCCGCGTGCCAGCAGAACTCCGCGGTGCCCATCACACCCCAGGCGATGCCGTAGCGCGCCTTATTTAAGCAGCCAAACGGACCTTTTAGACCGCTGACGTTGGGCAGCAGATTCTCTTCGGGAACGAAGGCGTTATCCAGCACAATCTCACCGGTAATCGATGCGCGTAGTGACACTTTGCCTTCGATTTTAGGGGTCGTGAAGCCTTCGGTGCCGCGCTCAACGATAAAGCCTTTAATCTGATTATCGTGGGCTGCTGATTTCGCCCAAACCACGGCGATATCGGCGATTGGGCTGTTGGTGATCCACATTTTGGCGCCGGTCAGGCGGTAGCCACCGTCAACTTTTTCCGCCCGGGTAATCATATTGCCGGGGTCGGAGCCGTGGTCGGGCTCGGTCAAACCAAAGCAACCCACCATCTCGCCACTGGCAAGCTTAGGCAGAAATTTTTGCTTCTGCTCTTCAGAGCCGTACGTTTCGATGGGGTACATCACCAGCGAGGACTGCACGCTCATGGCGGAACGGTAGCCGGAGTCAACGCGCTCGACTTCACGGGCAATCAAACCGTAAGCGACGTGGTTAACGCCTGCGCCGCCGTACTCCGGGGAAACCGTGGCGCCGAGTAGGCCAAGCTCACCCATTTCGGTCATGATCTCGCGGTCAAAGCGCTCTTCACGGAAGGCGGTTAGTACGCGGGGCTGAAGGTTTTCCTGGCAGTAGTCGTAGGCCGCATCACGAATCTGGCGCTCTTCATCGGTGAGCTGTTGCTCCAGTAGCAGCGGGTCGTCCCAGTTAAAGTGTGTCATGGCGTGGAGTCCTCGATTTATTTGTTCGATCGGTTGTATAGAGAACCGATAGCAATGGATTGGTTGCAAAGTAGTCTACGGCCAATGTATCGCCGTTTTTTTAAAATATCTACATTTTTTTAAAACGCAGAATTTAATTTGTGCGACGCAGCGCTTAACTGATGCCACGATCCTTAAGGACGCGGGTAATAATCGGCACCGGGGTCATCAAGTGGTCGCGCATCAGCGTGTCGGCTTCAGCGGTGTCGCGAGCCAGAATGACATCGACCAGCGCGGCGTGCTCCTGACGCTTGAGCTCCAACGCCTGGGGCGACATCACGGTTTCCTGCAGCCATAGGTGGCGGTAGCGCTCTACCTGATCAAACAGGGTGTTGCGCATTTGTAGCAGGTGAGGGGAGTTACAGCCGCTGGCGATGGCGGTATGGAAGGCTTTATGGCGCTGATCCCAAAGGTCGAGCAGGTCGTCGGGGGTATTGATATCGGTCACTTTGGCTAGCCGATGGGCGGTGGCCAGCACCGTGGCTTCCCAGTCGTCGTCGCCGCGCTCTATGGCAAGGCGCAGAATCAACCCTTCAAGCTGGGCCCGGGCGTCGTAAATATCGTTGAGTTCGGCCAGCGACATTGGCGCCACCCGGTAGCCGCGCTGGCTAATGGCCACGACTAAACGATCAGCGACCAGCTGTGAGAGCGCTTCCCGGAGCGGCCCGGTGCTGGCGCCGTACTGCTCTTTCAGGTGGCTCATTAGCAGCTTTTGTTCAGGGGCGTAGCGGCCACGAATAATGTCATGTTTGAGTTGGCGGTAAGCGCTGATGGCGAGATTTTGCCGTGGTGCGTCTTTCTCCCTACTATTTTCCTCTTTAAAACCGGGCTCCATAGCAGTGTGGCTCCTATCCTGAATCAATAACAAAGGGGGTGGGGGGAATTAACGGCCATTATCAATAAATATTAACAATCTGGCATAGGGTAAGACATTTATGCAGGATTTCGTTATTTTAAACCGCTTAGGAAGCTAGCTCGGCCTTACTTGTTATGCCGCCATTGTTGAACACGCAAAGGGGCCGCTGCGCTGATAACGCCCTATTAGCATCTAACGCATTAGCCGTGCTAACTTCTCTTCCACCGCTTCTGGTTGCTAACTGATGGCGAGCAGAAGCAGGGGGATTCAACACTTCCTTTATCGTCAACCATACCTATAAGTCCAAGCAGGACGGAGGAAACGCTCATGCGAACTCTACGCTCTCTATACACCACAGCCGCTGCTGCATCTATGCTCGCGGTCGCGCTCCCAGCAAGCGCCCAACAGCTTTCTATCGCCACTGGTGGTACTGGCGGCGTTTACTATCCAATCGGCGGTGGTTTTGCCGAAATGATCAACAACCATATCGAAGGCGCTCAAGCGACCGCCGAAGTCACCGGTGCCTCGGTTGAGAACATGGGCCTGATCATGCGCGGCGATGCGGATCTTGCGCTGGCACTGGCAGATACGGTCTATCAGGCCTACACCGGTACCGGTGACTTCGAAGGTCGTCAGATCGAAAACACCCGTGCGCTGGCGTCGGTTTACCCTAACGCAGTACAGCTGGTCACCCTGGCCGAGTCGGATATCGAAACGATTGCTGACCTTGAAGGCAAGCGCGTTTCCGTTGGCGCACCGGGTAGCGGTACGGAGCTAAACGCCCGCGCTTTGCTGGAAGCCAATGGCATCAGCTATGAGGACTTCACTCCCCAGCGCCTTAACTTCAACGAAACCGCTGATGCGATTCGCGATGGTGATATCGACGCCGGTTTTTGGAGCGTTGGGCCGCCTACCAGCTCGATTCTCAACTTGGCCGCGACCCGCGATATTCGCCTGATTAGCCTATCTGATGAAGAAGTAGCCAACGCTCAGGCAGAAGAAGAAGTCTTCGCCCCCTACGAGCTTGCCGCCGGTATGTATGACGGTATGGATGAAGCCGTACAGACCATTGGTATCCCCAACGTGCTCGTTGTTAACTCTGAGATGGATGAAGAGCTGGCTTACCAGTTGACCCAACTGCTGTTCGAAAATACTGACGAGCTGATTGCGGTTCACCCGGCGGCGAACGACACCACCGTTGAGTTCACCATGGACTCTACTCCGGTGCCGTTACACCCCGGTGCACTGCGCTACTTCGAAGAAGTGGGTGCCGAAATCCCGGATCGTCTACGTCCGTAACCACGGTCCGTCACTACTACAGTCCGTCACTACTACAGGACATTGAAGGATATTGCCATGCAGTGGCAGCAACGACTGGTGGCGCTACTCATTGCATGTTGTCCATTCGCCGAAGTGGGGGCTTCCCCCGCTTCGGCGTCGGCGTTTATGCACCTAGCCGTTGTGACCGAGCAAGGCGACACCCTGGTGGATGAAGGGGTGCCTGCTGGCGGTCGCTGGTGTATTAAGTGGCAGCACTCCGTTGAGCACTTCACCGTGTTGGACTGCTATCGCAATGCGGCGGGTGTCATGCAGTTGGAGCGCAGCCATCAACCCGACTTTGCCGCCGGGCTTGGGCATATATTTGGCCGTGGTGAACAGGTTTCAGACGGTGAGGGCGGTTACTGGATTAATGCGATTAACGAGCCTGTCGCCAATAACCGTTATGTGTTGAGGGTTGGTTCTCCTGCGGTCAACCATCGCGTAGTGTGGCCAGACAATGAGCATGCGCCAGTGAGCCTAAGTGAGCACGCCGCTGGGCAACGCGTGACCATTCAGCTAATAGCTCCTCACGCATTCCCGCGTGAATAAAAACGACATTAGTTAACGCTTCCGAGGACTTCATGAGCGAATCCAATCAACCGTCGAGCGTGGTGCCGGGCGGTAATGCGATTCAACCCCGCATGGTGCTGTGGTCGATCACCATTGTGGCGGTGGGTCTTTCCCTGTTCCAGCTTTACTCTGCCGGTATTCAGCCTTTAGGGCTTTTTTATCAGCGCAGTATTCACCTGGCATTGATTATGATGCTGGCGTTTTTAATGTTTCCTGCTTTTGGCCCAACCCGTAAGCGTGGGGTTTTAGGGTGGGGGCTAGACGTCGTGTTTTTAGCCGGGGCGGTACTGACCGGCGGCTACTTAGTATTCAACCTGGACGAGATTTTTAGTCGTGCAGGGTTCTGGAGTGACACCGATATTCTGGTCGCCTGTATCGCCACGGTGACCGTGCTGGAAGCCAGCCGCCGTGCGGTGGGTTTCGGTATGACCGTGATCGGCTTCCTGGCGATTGTTTACGCCTTTGCCGGGCCAAGGGGCGAGCTGCCGTGGTTGGGCGAATGGATGCCGGGCATCCTTGAGCACCGCGGCTATACCTTCGATCGGGTCGCTGGCCAGCTTTACTTGGGGCAAGAGGGTATCTTTGGCCTGCCGTTAGGCGTCGCGGCCACCTATATCTTTATTTTTGTTCTGTTTGGTGCCTTTTTGGAATGCACTGGGGCGGGCAAATTCTTTATCGATATGGCCTATGCAGCGACGGGTCGCCAGCGCGGTGGCCCGGCTAAAGCAGCCGTATTGGCCTCGGCGGGAATGGGCTCTATTTCCGGTAGCGCGATTGCGAATGTCGTGACCACCGGTGCCTTTACCATTCCGTTAATGAAACGGTTGGGCTACCAGGCCAAGCAGGCGGGCGGCATCGAAGCGGCGGCGTCTACCGGCGGGCAGATTATGCCGCCGTTGATGGGCGCGGGGGCTTTCTTGATCGCTGAGTACACCAATACGCCGTATTTGGATATCGTCAAGGTCAGTATCCTGCCGGCGATTATGTACTTCGCTACGGTCTATCTGTTTGTACATATCATCGCGCTTAAGCAAGGCATGCAAGGCTTGCCCAAAGACGAACTGCCGCAGATGCGTCAGGTCATGAAAGATGGCTGGCACTTCCTGCTGCCGCTGGCTGTGCTGGTCTGGCTGCTGGCAATGAGCATGTCGCCCATGCGAGTTGGCTACTACGCGGTGGTGACCATGGTGGCCGTAGCGGTTATTCGCTATGCGCTGTGGTTCTTCTTTATCGCGCCCCGCCAGGGCCAGCCTGTAACGGCGAGCGCTACCAAGAGCATGCTGGGGGCAGGTTTTGCCAAGCTGATCGAAGGTTTGGAGCTAGGTGCGCGCAATGCGGTGGCGGTTTCCATGGCCTGTGCAGTTGCCGGTATTATCGTGGGCGTTGTGGGCTTAACCGGCCTTGGTCTGAAGTTCTCATCCATGATGATGGCCTTCTCCGGCGGCAACATTCTGCTGGCGCTGTTAATGGTGCTGTTAGCCAGTTTGATTTTGGGTATGGGGCTGCCGGTTACCGCCAGCTACATCGTCTTGATCGTGCTGGTGGGTCCTGCGCTTACGCAGGAGTTTGGCATTCCGCTTCTGGTCGCTCACTTAGTGGTGTTCTGGTACTCCCAGGACTCCAACGTGACGCCGCCCATCGCCTTGGCAGGTTTTGCCGGGGCGGCGATTGCGGGCAGTAAGCCGATGGAAACCAGCTTCCAGGCGTGGAAGTTTGCTAAAGGTCTCTACCTGATTCCGCTGTTTATGGTCTTCAATCCAGAGATCATTATGGGGGGGCCGGTACCCGTGGTGATCTGGAACGCAGTGATCGCTATTTTGGCATTGGGTGCTTTTGCCGCAGCCTTGGAAGGGTACTTGTTTACCCGCATGTCTTGGCTGCCGCGCATCGCGATTACCGCAGCGATTATTGCCGTTTTCTACCCCAATCTGCTCAGTGAAATTGCCGGTGTCGCGGTAATGATCGTCGCCATTGGCGCCAACTGGCTGGCTAGCAAGCGCGAATCGGAGGTGACGCCCGTTAGCGGTTGATTATTAGTGGTGGAACCCCTAGCAAGAAACGAAAAGGCCCGGAGATCATCTCTCCGGGCCTTTTAGTTGGTTTAGCGGATAGCTGAGAGAGCCCGCTCGGTTAGAAGATCGACTCGGCGGTGCCTGACCCCTGTGAACCGCTGACTTCTTCCAGCTCACGGCTGATGCGGCGCTGCTGGTAATCCGGCAAGTGATCCTGATGGAACAATTCAGAGATACCACCAGACTGACCGTCCGCTAAACGCTGGCCTGTGCTCGGGTCCACACGTGCCGTAACGACAGTCTCTGGGCGTTCGGGCACGGCACTCGGCGTTCCTTCCAGGGCATCACCCATAAACGCTACCCAGATAGGTAGTGCGGCCTGAGCCCCATATTCAGAAATGGTTTCGTTACTATCCTTACCCACCCATACCGTGGTCACCAAGTTGCTATTAAAGCCTGCAAACCAGGCATCACGCTGGCTGTTGGTAGTGCCGGTTTTGCCGACGATATCGTCACGGTTAAGGCTTAGCGCACCGCGGCCAGTGCCCGAGGTAATAACATCACGCAGCATATCGCGCAAGATATACACCGCGGCCGGGTCGGCCACTCGTTTGGCGATCGGGTACTCGCGACCATCAATTTCCACCGTCTCCTGACCCTCGGCACAACTGGAGCAGGCGACCTGTGGGGTAGCTTCATCGATGACTTCGTTATCATCATCACGGGTTACCCGCTCAATAAACCAAGGTGTCACTTGAAAGCCACCATTGGCGAGCACCGCGTAGGCGTTGGTCATTTCCATTGGCGTTAAGCTGGCACTGCCTAGTGCTAATGATAAGCCGTTGGGAAGTTGGTCGGGGGAGAAACCGAAACCTTTCAAAAAGTTAATTGTGTAATCCAGCCCCATGGTCTGCAGCACACGGATCGTCACTAGGTTGCGCGAACGAGCCAGGGCTGGGCGTAAGCGCATGGGGCCTTGGAAGTCGCGGCTAGAGTTGACCGGCCGCCACAATGAGTTACTGCCATCGTCAAGCACCACAGGCGCATCGTTAACCACGCTGGCGGCGTTCATTTCGCCATTTTCAAGGGCCGCTAAATAAATAAACGGTTTGAAGATTGAGCCCGATTGACGCCGGGCCTGCACGGCACGATTGAACTTACTGGCATTAAAGTCGAAGCCGCCCTGCAGGGCCAAAATAGCGCCTGTTTGCGGGTCTTGGACCACCAGCGAGCCTTCGGCATCCGGGCGCTGAGAGAGGCGAAGCGAGCCGTCATCATTCTCAATCACGCGGATCATATCGCCACGTACCGCAATCTCAGCCGCTGAGCTTGGCTCGGCACCACGGCTACGCGGGCTCAGATAAGGGCGAGCCCAGTTCAAGCCTTCCCAGGCAATGGTCTGTAGGCCACCACGGCGGGTAAGTACCTGCATTTCGCGATCGCTGCTCTCGACCACAATGGCGGGTTGGAGAATGCCGTAATTGGGTGTGCGCTCAAGCACCTGGACCCAGTTACTGACGTCACCCTCGATCCCCTCGACTTCCGTTTGACTGCGCTGGGCGGCCTGGCGGGCGGTCTGACGAATTTCGGGCGACTCGGAAAGCTCTTCTTCAAGCCCTTGGGTTGCAGTTTGCTCCTGCGCTTCCACAAGACTGGAAGCAATGTCGCTCTGCTCTGGCCCGCGCCAGCCGTGACGCAGGTCGTAGTCCGTCAAGCCATTGGCCAGTGCTTGGCGGGCGTAGGGCTGCAGCTCGCTATCAATGGTGGTGTAGACACGATAGCCGCCGGTGTAAGCCTCATCGCCAAAGCGCTCTACCGCGTACTGCCGCGCCATTTCCGATACATAAGCGGCATCAACCTCGGCTTGGGTAAAGTGGCGGCGGGCGGTGACAGGGTCCTGTACCGCGACTTGATAAGTCTCGTCGTCGATATAGCCCAGTTCACGCATGCGGAACAGAATCCAGTTACGACGAATCAGCGAACGCTCGGAGTTGGCCAGCGGGTTGAAGGCAGAGGGCGCCTTGGGTAAGCCAGCAATCATCGCCGTTTGTGCCAAACTCAATTCGGCGAGCGGCTTGTCATAATAGGTTTCAGCGGCGGCAGCGATACCGTAAGCGCGATTACCCAAGAAAATCTTATTGACGTAAAGCTCGAAGATCTCCTCTTTATTGAGTACCTGCTCCATTTGCAGTGCCAGCAGAATTTCGCGAATTTTGCGCGTAAAGGTCTGGTCCAGCGTCAGCATGTAGTTACGCGCGACCTGCATGGTGATGGTCGAACCACCCGATTGGATGGTGCCGCCACTCTGCACAAGCTCCACCGCGGCTCTGGCTAAGCCGCGTGGGTCGACGCCAGCATGGTCGAAATAGCTAGCATCCTCGGCAGCGATCAAGGCATTGATCATATCCTGCGGTATTTCATCAAAATTGATCGCCATGCGGCGCTCTTCGCCAAACTCGCCAATCAATTTACCGTCTTGGGTAAAAATACGTAGCGGCGTATGCAGTTCGAAATCCTGCAATTGGCGAACGTCGGGAAGACCCGGCGCAAAATAAATGGCGGCGCCTACCACAGCTAACGCAGTGGCACCGACCAACGATACAATCAGAAAAAAGAGCGACACGATAAGGGTTCGAAGAAACGTCATGTACGAAGAGCACCCTGGGAAGAATAAAAAGATCGGCATCTAAACGGCCGTATCATGCAATTGGCTGCCATTATAGGAAGCTGAGGCGGCGGCCACCAGTGTTGATATGCCGTCAGTTCGATCGCGTGTGACTTAACTGAAAATCATGTAACCTCAAACGACATGTGAAGACGGGCGAAAAGTAGGCGGAGCCGAACCCAATATGCGCTTTCTGAAATCTGGTAAAGGGTTGATCGGCGTCGATATTACATCAGCGACCGTTAAGCTGCTTGAGCTAAAACAGTGCCACGATAATTACCAAGTAGAAAGTTATGCCGTAAGACCATTACGCGAAGGCGCAGTGGTTGAACGCCGTATCCGCGATATAGATGATGTGGCTAGCGTGCTTAGCCGTGCCGTTGAACATGCTAAGCCCTCCACACGCAAAGCAGCGGTGGCGGTTCCTGCCAGCGCAGCGATCACCAAAACACTCAGTTTTCCCATCGGGCTGAGTGAAGAGGAAATTGAAGAGCGCATCGTGGCCGAATCAGACCGCCATATTCCCTTTCCGTTCAATGAAGTGGCGTTTGATTTTGAGTGTCTGGGCCCTGCTCCCTTTGACGACGGCCAACAGCAGGTAATGCTGGTGGCTTGCCGCCAGCAGGACATCACTCAGCTTACCGAGACGTTAGAGCGCGCTGGCTTGGAACCGGCTGCGGTGGACGTAGAAACCTTTGCCATGGAGCGTTCGCTTGCCGAATTGCGCCGCCAGCTAAAGGTAGAGAATGACCCTGCCGCCTGCGTTGGCTTGGTGGACATTGGCGCCAATATGAACGCCTTTCACGTTGTCCGTGGTGGTCATATCGTTTATACCCGCGACACCGTTTTCGGTGGCCGCCAGCTTACCGATGCGATTCGCGAACGCTACGATTTGAGTATGGAGGAAGCGGGCTTCGCTAAAAAACGTGGCGGACTACCTGATGATTACCCTGAGCGCGTCCTCAATCCTTTCCTGGAAACCGTAGTGCAGCAGGTAGGGCGCTCCTTGCAGCTTTACTACACCGCCGGGCGTCAGCAAGAGGTGCAACACATTGTGTTGGCAGGCGGATCGAGCGTGATTCCCGGTCTTGCCGAACGGATTGCTGAAGACAGTGGTATGTCGGTGACCATTGCCAACCCCTTCCAGCGCATGCTGGTCAATAAGCGCTTAAACCTTCAGGCGTTGACCAATGATGCGCCAGCGATGCTCACTGCGGGTGGCCTAGCGATGCGGGTGAGCCAATGAGCATGAACATTAACCTGCTGCCCTGGCGGGAAGCGCAGCGTGAGCGAAATACCCGCAAATTTTATGTTGTCTTGGCCGGTATGCTGATACTGGGCGTCGCGCTGGGGTTGCTGATCTCCCATTATTACCAGCTTAAATTGGCGGCCCAGCAGCAGCGCAATGCCTATGTGAGTGACCATATTGAACGCCTTAGTGCGGATATCGCGGGCGTGTCACGCTACGCCAGTGATGCCGAACGCCTAGGTGAGCAGATTGCGGTGTTTCAGACGTTACAGAGTGAGCAAGCAGACACTGTGCAGCTGTTGAATGACGTGGCTAACAGCGTGGCTAACGGCGTTATTTATCAACGATTAGCGAAAAACGGCGCTCAAGTCAGTGTCACTGCGGTGGCCGGCAGCGAACGGCAGGTCTCTGAGCAGTTGCGCCGTATTGCAGCGCTGCCAGGGTTGGGAGTGCCTTCGCTGTCGGCGGTGGAGAGCGAACAGAACGGCGCTGGTCGCGTGTTTCGTTTTGACGTGGAGCAGACCACGGTAGCGGTGCCGCAAGGTGTTGCTAAAGATGTGGAAGAGCAGGATGTGGCAGAACAGGATGAGGAAGAAGAGGGTTCGTCATGAGCCTTAATCGCGAGCAGTGGGCTATCGAGTGGCAGCGCCTTCGCGATGTCGATTGGCGCGATCTAGATATTAAGGAAGCCGGTGGATGGCCATTGCTGCTAAAAGTGTTGAGCTGTTGTTTGGCTCTGCTGGCAGCATTGAGTGTCATGCTGTGGTTCGTTGTGAGCGAGCAGCGGGAATCCTTTAAGGAGGCGCAGCGTGAAGAGGTGGGGCTGCTAAGCGAATACCGCAGTAAAGCCTCGGAAGCCGCCTTTTTACCGGAAATGCGCGAACAGCTAGCGACCTTGGAAGGGCAAATAGCGCGTTTGCGCACAATGCTGCCCACCGATGCGGAGATCCCTTCTCTGCTCGATAGCATTAGCGATGCCGCCATTGACAACCGTCTCACCATTGAAACGATTCGGCTACGTCCAACGCTAACCCAGGCCCACTATGTCGAGCAGCCGCTGGATATACAGGTACGCGGTGATTATCACCAGTTGGCGCGCTTTAGTGCTGATATCGCGTCGTTACCCCGCATGGTGACTCAGCACGATTTTACCTTGGAGCCGGTAGAAGAGCGTGGCGACACGCTGCGCCTTTCGCTACTGGCCCGCACTTATCGTTACCTGGAACCGGGCGACCAACCCCCAACTGATGGGGTGGAGCCACTATGACAAGTACAGCAAAGCTCATGGGAATGATGGTTAGTATGGGGCTGCTCACGGGCTGTGCGGATGCAGAGTTAACTCAGCTTGAAAGTACGTTGGCCGATATTCGTCAGTCGCCGGGTGGTCAGCCGCCGGTCATTGCGGTTGCGCTGCCTGAAAGCCGTACCTTGGCTTATCTATATAGCGAAGACCGCAGCCCCTTTTTACCGCCAGATGCCATTGCTCAGGATGATGCTGATCGTAGTGAGGGCGCGCTTGCGCCTGACCAGCAGCGCATACCAGAGCCACTAGAACGCTTTTCTCTGCAAGAACTGCGTTTGGTCGGTACGATGCGTATGGCGGGGCGGCAAGTCGCAATGATTGCCTCTCCAGATGGTAATGTGACCAGCGTGAAAGAGGGCAACTATATGGGCACCGACTATGGGCGCATTGCCCAGATAAGCGCTCAAGAAATTCGTGTTACCGAGCGTGTCTTTACCCAGCGCGAAGGTTGGCAAGAGCGGCAAGTGTCGCTTGCTATCAACGAAAACAACGAGTAAACGGATATTAGCTCATGGCAGTTACAGCTTGGCGAATCACTCTTTTAATGGCCATGGTTGCACTACTTTCACTGTTGCCTTCATTGGCAGTAGCATCGGTGCTGACGGATATTGACGTGCAGCCCGCCGACAATGGTGGCGCCAACGTTGACCTTAGCTTCTCTGGTGGCGTGCCCGAACTGCGCAGCTACCGTTTGGAATCACCGCCGCGTGTCACGTTTGATTTGGCCGGCACCCAAAGTGGGCTCGCCACCCGACGCTTGAGCATTAATAGCCACGGCGTCGAACAAATTACCGCCCTTGAGGGCAATGGCCGCACGCGCTTGGTGGTCAATCTCAGCGAACCGCAGGCATTTACGACCAGCGTGCAGGAAGGTCGGCTACGTATTACCTTTGCATCTGGCGCTACCCCCGCGCCGACCGCATCGCTTAATCCTTCGCCCACTCCCTCAGCCAGTGTTTCTTCGGCGGGGCTAGAAACCGACGAAGGGCCACAAATTGAAAATATCGATTTCCGTCGCGGTGCCGATGGTGCTGGTCGCTTGTTGGTTACCTTTGACCGCGAAGGGGTTGAGGCGAACGTCCGAGAAGGTGGTCCTGACCAAGTGCTGGTTGACCTGCGCGATGTGGCGATTCCGGATTCGCTTAATCAGGTCTACGATGTCACCGACTTTGCTACGCCGATCACCCGGATTACGCCCCGTGCCAACCAGGGCGACACCCAGTTATCCATCGCCACCCAGGGTGCTTATGCGATGATCTCTTCGCAGAGTGGCCGCACGCTGACGGTGGAAGTGCAGCCCGCCAGTCAGGAGTCACAGCCCTCTCAGGCAACAGGCGAGCGCTTCAATGGCGAACGCTTGAGCCTTAATTTCCAGGATATCGAAGTGCGTTCAGTGCTAGCGACGCTGGCTGAATTTACCGGGTTGAACTTGGTTGCCAGTGACAGCGTCACCGGCCGCGTGACGCTCAACTTAAACGATGTCCCTTGGGATCAGGCGCTCGCGCTGATTCTGCAAAGCCAGGGGTTATCGAGCCGCGAACAGGGCAATGTAATTGTCGTGGCGCCCGCCAGTGAGCTGGCTGATTTAGAGCGCCAGGAGCTAGAGGCGCGTAACCAGCGTGAGACGCTATCGCCACTAGTCACCGAGTTTATCGAGATCAAGTATGCCCGAGCCGAGGATTTGGCCCAGCTACTGCGTGGCGGTGACGGCGATGGCTTTGGGCTGCTCACCGAGCGCGGCCGTGTCAGTATTGATAACCGCACCAATACGCTGCTGGTGCAGGATACGGCCGATCAGGTGCGCGATATTACCCGCACCATTGACCGCCTGGACGTGGCTGTTCGGCAGGTACAGATTGAGGCGCGCATTGTCATTGCAAGGGACACCGCTTCCCGTGAGCTAGGCATTAACTGGGGCATGTCGAGCACCCGCGGCTTTCAAGAGGGGGAGGACGGTACCTACAGCCGGCGCGATATCAACCCCGATGGCATTAATCGAGCGCAGGGCGGCCTAACCGTTGATTTAGGCGCCTCATCAGGGACGGGAGCCGGCTTTAGCTTTGGTTATTTAGCCGGCGATATCTTGTTGGATTTGGAGCTTCGTGCGCTGGAAAGCGAAGGGAAAAGCCAAACTATTTCTCAGCCCCGTATTATTACCGCCAACCAGCGTACTGCCCGCATCAGCCAGGGTGAAGAGCGTGCTTTCCAGAGTGTGGATGGCAACGACAATCCTGATACCGAGTTCAAAGAGGCCGAGTTGTCGTTGGAAGTCACCCCGCAGATTACCCCAGATAACCGCATTATTATGGATCTGGTCATCAAAAATGATAGCTTCCGTGAATCAGAGTTTGACGGTGAACCGCCGATTGATACCAATCAGATCGAGACCCAGGTGCTCGTCGATAACGGCCAAACGGTGGTGTTAGGCGGTATTTTGACTACGGAAGAGCTGCGCCAAATCGCCAAAACACCGCTTTTGGGTGATATTCCTTTCCTGGGTAGACTGTTTCGCTATACCGAAGAGAGCAATGAAAAGGTAGAGTTGTTAGTCTTTATTACTCCACGACTCCTAGACGATGGCTTAACGGTTCGCTGATGCAAGATTTACCCAATTTATTTCTTATAGGCCCCATGGGGGCTGGCAAAAGCACCATCGGTCGCCTGTTGGCGGCAGAGCTCGCGCGTCCGTTTTACGACAGTGACCACGCCATTCAAGACCGCTGCGGAGCGGATATTCCGTGGATTTTCGATGTTGAAGGCGAACAGGGCTTTCGGCTGCGCGAAATCCATATGATTGATGAGTTAACCCGTCTCTCCCCCGTGGTTGTCGCTACCGGCGGCGGTGCGGTGCTGCGCGAAGAGAATCGCCGCGCACTGCGCGAGCGCGGCACGGTGGTGTATCTGTTGACCACCGTCGACCAGCAGCTAAAGCGGACGGCGAAAGATCGCAATCGGCCGTTGCTACAGTGCGCTAACCGCGAACAAGTGCTAAACGACATGTTTGCTCAGCGCGACCCGCTCTATCGTGCCACTTCAGATATTGCTGTGCGCACCGACCGGCGCAGCCCGCGAGCGGTGGTCAATGAGATACTGCGCCGGGTGCATCGGCTGGTGGATCCACTTGAGCCCTCCTCTTCGCCTCATTCGGCTGGACCGCTTAACCATAATAAGGTATCGCAATGACCTCGACCGCCAGCGCGCAACGCACACTTCAGGTTGCTTTAGATGAGCGTAGCTACCCGATTCATATTGGCTCCGGGCTGATCGGTCAAACCGATACATTGACGCCTTATCTGGCGGGAAGCCAGGTGATGGTCGTCACTAACGAGACTATCGCGCCGCTCTACCTGGAAACACTCTGCGCTAGCCTGCCGGAGCATTTAGAGGTGCGCACGGTCGTGCTGCCCGATGGCGAACAGTACAAAACCATTGAGCAGGTCAGCCGTATTTGGGACGCGCTATTAGAGGCCGGTTTTAACCGCCGCTGTACCCTGATCGCCTTAGGGGGCGGGGTGATTGGCGATATGGTCGGCTATGCCGCCGCTTCCTATCAGCGCGGCGTGGCGTTTATCCAGGTGCCCACCACGCTGCTTTCCCAGGTGGATTCGTCGGTAGGGGGCAAGACCGGCGTCAATCACCCGCTGGGTAAAAACATGATCGGCGCTTTCTGGCAGCCCAAGGCTGTGCTGGTGGATATCGATACGCTGAAGAGCCTGCCCCGCCGTGAGCTTTCCGCTGGCCTTGCCGAGGTTATCAAGTACGGTTTTATCCGTGATGAAGCGTTTTTAAGCTGGCTGGAAGCCAATATGCCCGCGCTACTCGACGTAGAGCCGGAAGTAGTCGCCGACGCTATTGCGCGCAGTTGCCAAATCAAAGCAGATATCGTGGCCGAAGATGAAACCGAGCAGGGCGTGCGTGCGCTGCTCAACCTGGGCCACACCTTTGGCCACGCCATTGAGGCGCACCAGGGCTACGGCAACTGGCTACACGGGGAGGCAGTGGGCGCGGGCATGGCCATGGCGGCAACGCTTTCCCAGCGCTTGGGCTGGATCGACGACGCAGCGCTAGCACGTAGCCTGGCGGTGATCGAGAGCGCCGAGCTGCCGTTGGCGGCACCGGCGAATATGTCCAGCGATGACTTTTTAGCCCGTATGCGGTTGGACAAGAAAAACATCGATTCGCGGCTGCGCTTAGTGCTGCTTAATGCCCTGGGCGATGCCTGCGTTAGCGATGCCACGCCCGTTGATGTTCTCCGCAACCTGCTGGACGATTACCCGCGCTGCTGAGTGGCCACGTAATCCTTTCGCAACTTAGCCATTTCAAAATCTGGCCATTTCAAAACCTGGCCGTTTGAAAACCCAGTCATTTCAAAGCCTAGCCAGCTATAGCCGCCCAATGGATCGCTCCTTACGCAGAGTGGTTTCACTGGGCGGTTTTGTATTCACTTGGCTGCGCCGTGAGACGATTAGTCGAACGCTGTTTTGTATAATCCGTATGCCTTATGCGCTATCGGCATGGGTGTTTGCATGCTATTTAGACTAAAGTTTAATGGAAAATAAAGAGCGTTAAAATAGCGTTTTAACTGACTACAAGCCTTTGAAGTATATGTATTTTTTTCTTGAATGAGAGTGCAAATACAGGATTTGAAAAGAGTTTCTCTAACGTTATAAGCACCAAGCGATTGCGCAACGTGGGCGCTAATCGCTATGCTGACCGGCCATTTTCTTGCGGCAGCGAACGTGGGAAACACCCCATTCTGGGCAGGTTATAAGCATCATAAAAAAAGCAAAACCGTCCTTTATACCATAAGCACGCTGCTAAAAAAATACGTTGACTAGTAGAGGCACGCCCATGAATAGAGGTCTTCACCAGCCTGGCGAGTTTCGCGATAACTGTGGTTTTGGCCTGATTGCCCATATGGAAGGCCAGGCTAGCCACGATTTGCTGAAAACTGCCATTGAATCACTGACCTGCATGACCCACCGGGGTGGTATCGCTGCCGACGGAAAGACCGGCGACGGTTGTGGCTTGCTACTTAAAATGCCCACTCCCTTTATGCAGGCGCTGGCCAAAGAGGCGTTTGATGCTGAGCTTGGCGAACGCTTTGCCGTGGGCGTGGTGTTTCTGCCCAACGATGACGCCCGTGAAGCAAGTGCCCGCGATACCTTAACGCGTGAGCTTGAAGCGCGCGGCCTCAACGTATTGGGCTGGCGCGATGTGCCTACCGACCCCAGCGTTTGTGGCCCCATGGCGCTGGACTGCCTGCCGCGTATTCGTCAGCTTTTTGTACAGCCGGGCCTGGGTGAGCACTTCGATGTTGACCTCTTTATGGCTCGTCGCCGCGCCGAGCAGGCGCTGCGCGACGAAGAAGACTTCTATGTTGCCTCGCTATCGTCAGAAGTCATCTCCTATAAAGGCCTGGTGATGCCGGAAGATCTGCCGGCCTTTTATCACGACTTGAATGACTCGCGCCTGGAAACTGCCATTTGCGTTTTCCACCAGCGCTTCTCGACCAATACCGCGCCGCGTTGGCCACTGGCACAGCCGTTTCGCCTGTTGGCGCACAATGGTGAGATCAATACGATTGAAGCCAATCGCGGCTGGGCGAACTCGCGTAAAGCCAACTTCGTTAACGATCGCCTGCCGGATATCGCCGAGCTGGACGAGATCGTTAATACCACCGGCTCTGACTCCTCCAGTATGGATAACATGCTGGAAGTATTGCTGACCGGTGGCATGGAACTGCACCGCGCGGTACGTATGATGGTGCCGCCCGCCTGGCAGAACGTAGAAACCATGGACGCTGAACTGCGTGCTTTCTACGAATACAATTCCATGCACATGGAGCCGTGGGACGGTCCGGCGGGCGTAGTGATGACCGACGGTCGCCAAGCGGTGTGTATGCTGGACCGTAACGGCCTGCGCCCGGCGCGCTGGGTGATTACTAAAAACGGTTATATCACGCTGGCATCGGAAACGGGCACCTACGGCTATAAGCCGGAAGACGTGGTGGCCAAAGGCCGTGTTGGCCCCGGTCAAATGCTTGCCGTAGACACCCAGACCGGCGAAGTGCTGCATACCACCGATATCGATGAGCGCCTGAAATCCGCCTACCCTTATAAGCGTTGGTTAAAGCAGGAAGCCAATTATTTAGAGTCGGCGCTAACTGAGCTTGCGCGTTTCCAGAGCATGGATACCGATTCGCTCAACGTTCAGCAGAAACTGTTCCAAGTGAGCTTTGAAGAGCGCGACCAGGTGCTGCGTCCGCTGGCGGAAAGTGGTCAGGAAGCCGTTGGCTCTATGGGCGACGATACACCGATGGCGGTGCTCTCCAGTCGTCCGCGCCTGCTGACGGATTTCTTCCGTCAGAAGTTTGCCCAGGTCACCAACCCGCCCATCGACCCGCTGCGCGAAGCGATCGTGATGTCGCTGGAAACCTGCTGTGGCGCGGAGCTCAACGTCTTTAAAGCGACGCCTGAGCACGCTCACCGTTTGATCTTGACCACGCCGGTGCTATCGCCGCGTAAATTTACCGCGCTGGTGAGCCAGGATGATCCGGCCTTTGCCAGCTATACATTGTCGTTGGGTTACGATCCTGAACAGCAGAGCCTTCATCAAGCGCTCAAGGCACTATGTGAAGAGGCCGAAGCACAGGTGCGCGCTGGTAAAGTCATTCTGGTACTCACCGATGCCGAGCTGGCGAAAGGGCTGATTCCCATACAGGCCGCCCTGGCCGTGGGTGCCGTGCACTCTCACTTAGGCCGTTTGGCGCTGCGTCCCAACGCCAATATCGTGGTGGAAACCGGCTACGCCCGCGATGCTCATCAAATGGCAGTGCTGTTTGGCGTGGGTGCCACGGCGGTTTATCCGTGGCTCGCTTATCAGGTCATGGCGGATATGCACCGTACCGGCGAGCTAACCGGTAACCCTGCCGATGGCCGCGAGAATTACCGTAAAGGTCTGCAGAAAGGCCTGTTCAAGATCCTGTCTAAAATGGGTATCTCGACGCTGGCCTCCTACCGCGGCTCAATGCTGTTTGAAGCCGTGGGTTTGGCGGACGAAGTAATGGATCTGTGCTTTGTCGGTATGGCGTCGCGCATCCAAGGCGCCGGTTTTGCCGAGCTGCAGATGCAGCAGGCGCTGCTGGCGAAAGATGCCTGGATTCCGCGTAAAGGTATCTCCCAGGGCGGCATGTTCAAGTATGTCCACGGCCACGAGTACCACGCCTATAACCCCGATGTAGTGATGTCGCTGCAGGCGGCGGTTCAGGAAGGCAGCTATACTAAGTGGAAGAAGTTTGCCCAGCTGGTGAACGAGCGTCCGGTGGCCACCATTCGTGACTTGCTCAAGCTCAAGCCTGCGGAAACGCCGATTGCGCTGGAAGAAGTCGAGCCCGTTGAAGAGCTGCTGCCGCGTTTTGACAGCGCGGGTATGTCACTGGGTGCGCTTTCACCGGAAGCCCACGAAGCGTTGGCGCAGGCGATGAACGAAGCGGGCGGCCGCTCCAACTCTGGCGAAGGCGGTGAAGACCCGGCGCGCTACGGCACTATCCGTAGCTCGAAAATCAAGCAGATCGCCTCCGGCCGTTTTGGCGTGACGCCCCATTATCTGGTCAACGCAGAAGTGCTGCAGATCAAAGTTGCCCAGGGCGCTAAGCCTGGTGAAGGTGGCCAGCTGCCCGGCGGTAAAGTGAACCAGTTGATTGCCCGGCTGCGCTACGCAGTACCCGGCGTGACGCTGATTTCACCGCCGCCGCACCACGATATTTACTCCATCGAAGATTTGGCTCAGCTGATTTTTGATCTTAAGCAGGTCAATCCAGATGCCCAGGTATCGGTGAAGCTGGTGTCTGAGCCGGGTATCGGCACGATCGCTACCGGTGTGGCCAAGGCCTATGCGGATTTGATTACCGTGTCCGGTTACGATGGCGGCACGGCGGCAAGTCCGTTGACCTCCATCAAGCATGCGGGTTCGCCCTGGGAGTTGGGGCTGCCGGAAGTGCATCAAGCGCTACGTATCAACGGCCTGCGCGACAAAATTCGCCTGCAGACCGACGGCGGCCTGAAAACCGGCCTGGATGTGGTTAAAGCCGCGATTCTGGGTGCTGAGAGCTTTGGTTTTGGCACTGCGCCGATGGTCGCGTTGGGTTGCAAGTACCTGCGTATCTGTCACCTCAATAACTGCGCCACCGGTGTCGCCACTCAGGATGATTTCCTGCGGGGCGAGCACTTCCGTGGCACCGTGGATATGGTTAAAAACTACTTCCGTTTTATTGCCGAAGAAGTGCGTGAGCTCATGGCGGTATTGGGTGTGCGCAAGCTGACCGATCTAATCGGGCGTACCGATTTGCTTGAAGTGTTGGAAGGCAATACCGCTTCTCAGCGTAAGCTTGATCTAACGCCGCTGTTAGCGAATGACTTTGTGCCTAAAGATGCACCGCAGTTCTGTAAGGTTAGCCGCAACGTGCCGCACGACCCCGGTGCCAAGAACCAGGAAGTGTTGGCGGCGCTAAAAGACGCCATTGAAAATCGCTCGGGCGGTGAGTTCGATTTCACCATCACCAACTGTGACCGCAGTGTGGCAGCGCTAACCTCTGGCGCGATTGCCAAGCGCTATGGCGAAGAGGGCCTGGAAACGGCACCGATCACCGCTCGCTTTACTGGCGTAGCAGGCCAGAGCTTTGGGGTGTGGAATGCGCGTGGCTTGAATTTGTATCTCGAAGGCGACGCCAACGATTACGTCGGCAAGGGCATGAACGGTGGCAGTATTGTGATTGTGCCGCCCAAAGTCAGCCAGTTTGAGAGCCATAAAACGGCGATTATCGGTAATACCTGCCTGTACGGGGCCACCGGCGGTACATTGTTTGCAGCCGGTACGGCGGGTGAGCGCTTCGGGGTGCGTAATTCCGGTGCTTCTGCAGTCATTGAAGGCGCAGGCGACCACTGCTGCGAATATATGACCGGCGGCTTGGTCTGCGTACTTGGCGAAACCGGCGTGAACTTCGGCGCGGGGATGACCGGTGGGTTTGCCTATGTGTTGGATGAGGAACGCACCTTCGTGGACAAGTACAACCACGAGCTGGTCGAGATTCATCGTGTCAACACAGAGGCCATGGAGGCGTATCGTCGTCACCTGCGTGAAATGATCGAAGCCTATGTGGCCGCGACGGGTTCCGCGCGCGGGGCGGCTATTTTGGAAGACTTCAGCGACTATGCGCGCCACTTCTGGCTGGTGAAGCCAAAAGCGGCAAGCTTAGGTAGTTTGCTGGATCAGTCTCGGCGTCAGCCGCAATAACTCGCTTATGCCCCTCACGCTGACAGGAGAGAGATCATGGCTAACCGTTTAAATAACGATTTTCAGTTTGTCGATGTGGGTCGTAAGGACCCACAAAAGAAAGATGCCCGTGCCCGTGCCAAAGAGTTCGCGGAGATCTACGAACCGTTCAAACCCACCGATGCGGCCAGTCAGGCGCATCGCTGTCTGCACTGCGGTAACCCGTACTGCGAGTGGAAGTGCCCGGTGCATAACTACATTCCTAACTGGCTGCAGCTGGTGGTGGAAGGCAACATTATTGAAGCTGCAGAGCTTTCGCACAAAACCAACTCGCTGCCCGAGGTGTGTGGCCGCGTGTGCCCGCAGGATCGTCTGTGCGAAGGCGACTGCACGCTAAATGATGGCTTTGGTGCGGTCACCATCGGCTCGGTGGAGAAGTACATCACCGATACGGCGTTTGCCATGGGCTGGCGCCCGGACATGTCCCATGTGACCTGGACGGATAAAAAAGTCGCCATCATTGGTGCAGGCCCGGCGGGCTTGGGCTGTGCGGATATTTTGGCCCGCAACGGCGTTAAGCCGGTGGTGTTCGACAAGTACCCGGAAATCGGTGGCCTGCTGACCTTTGGTATTCCCGAGTTCAAGCTGGAAAAGAGCGTAATGGAGCGCCGCCGCGCGGTTTTTGAGGAGATGGGCGTCGAGTTTCGCCTCAATACCGAAATCGGCACCGATATCGAGTTTGAAACCTTGATGCAGGAGTACGACGCGGTATTCCTGGGGATGGGCACCTATAAGTACATGGAAGGCGGCTTCCCTGGCGAAGACCTGCCGGGCGTTTACAAAGCGCTGGACTTCCTGATTGCCAACGTCAACCGCTGCCTGGGCTTTGAAAAAGATCCCAACGACTATATCTCCATGGAAGGCAAGCGTGTGGTCGTGCTGGGCGGCGGCGATACGGCGATGGACTGTAACCGTACGTCCATTCGCCAGAACGCTACCAGCGTGACCTGTGCCTATCGTCGTGACGAGGGCAACATGCCGGGGTCGCGCCGTGAGGTCTCCAATGCCCGTGAAGAGGGCGTGGAGTTTCTGTTCAATCGTCAGCCGGTGGCGGTCGTCGGTGAAGAGAAGGTCGAGGGCGTGAAGGTGGTGCGCACACGCTTGGGGGAGCCAGACGAAAATGGCCGTCAACGTCCTGAAGTAGTGCCCGGCTCTGAAGAGATCATCGCGGCGGATGCCGTGGTCATTGCTTTTGGCTTCCAGGCCAGCCCGGCGCCGTGGTTCGATAGCTCTAATATCCAAGTTGACGAGCGCGACCGCGTCACCGCCCCGGAGCACGGCCAGTACGCCTTCCAAACCAGCAATGAAAAAATCTTTGCCGGTGGCGACATGGTGCGCGGCTCTGATTTGGTGGTCACGGCGATTTACGAAGGCCGCCAAGCAGCCGAAGGTATTCTGGATTACCTGGGCGTGTAGAGCACGCCTGATGCATAGAGCAGCTCCAGGGATAGGTCGTAGCGAGGGTCTTTCGCCAGGGATGGCGAAAGTAGCGCCCAGGGAAGGGTTCACAGCGCCCTCGCGTAGACCTATCGCTGGGGCGGTTGCACAAGAGTGATTAGGTTAAGTAGGTTTTGACTGCTCAGTTCAAATTGAGCCTTAGGTCGTAATCTGCTAGTCTGTCGACCCATCCTGGCGTGGCTTTCTGCCGTGCCTTCTGATCACGTTTCGACAGGTTATCCATGACACGATATATCTTCGTGACCGGCGGCGTTGTGTCCTCTCTTGGCAAGGGCATCGCCTCCGCCTCGCTTGCGGCGATTTTAGAGGCCCGCGGCCTTAAGGTCACCATGCTCAAGCTCGACCCGTACATCAACGTGGATCCGGGCACCATGAGCCCCTTCCAGCACGGTGAGGTGTTCGTCACAGAAGATGGTGCCGAAACCGACCTTGATCTCGGGCATTACGAGCGCTTTATTCGCACCAAAATGACCCAGCGCAACAACTTTACGACTGGTCGTGTTTACGAGCACGTACTGCGTAAAGAGCGCCGGGGCGACTATCTAGGCGGCACCGTTCAGGTGATTCCGCATATCACCGACGAGATTAAAGAGCGCGTTTACGCGGGCGGTGAAGGTTTTGATGTGGCGCTGGTGGAAATTGGCGGCACGGTCGGTGATATCGAATCACTGCCTTTCCTGGAGTCGATTCGCCAAATCCGTAGTGAACAGGGCGCTAACCGCGCGCTGTTTATGCACCTGACCCTGGTGCCCTACATCAAAACGGCGGGTGAGACCAAAACCAAACCGACCCAGCACAGCGTTAAAGAGCTGCGCTCTATCGGTATCCAGCCGGATATTCTGATTTGCCGCAGCGAAGTTGAGCTGGAAGAGAGCGAGCGTCGCAAAATCGCCCTGTTCACCAACGTCGAAGAGCGGGCCGTAGTGCCGCTTCAGGATGCCGATACGATCTACCGCATTCCGTTGATGCTCCACGAGCACGGCCTGGACGAAATCGTTTGCGATAAGCTGCGCCTGGAAGCCCCGGAAGCAGATTTATCCGAGTGGGTGAAGGTGCTCGATGCCAAGCTCAACCCGCTCAAGTCGGTCAGCATCGCCATGGTCGGTAAGTACATGGAGCTGCTGGATGCCTACAAGTCGCTCAACGAAGCACTGATTCACGCCGGCATCCAAGGTCGCATCAAGGTCAACGTCGATTATATTGACTCCGAAGACATTGAACGCCACGGCACCGAGCGTTTGGCGGGCAAAGACGCCATTCTGGTGCCAGGCGGTTTTGGTGAGCGCGGTGTGGAGGGCAAGATTATGACCGCCCAATTCGCGCGTGAAAATAACGTTCCCTATCTAGGTATTTGCCTGGGCATGCAGGTAGCGGTGATTGAGTTCGCTCGCAACGTGGCGGGTTGGAAAGACGCCAACTCCACCGAATTCACCCACGATACCCAACACCCGGTGGTGGGGCTGATCACAGAGTGGCTGAATCCGGAAGGCAAAATCGAGTTACGTGATGCAGCGTCTGATTTAGGCGGCACCATGCGTTTGGGCGGTCAGGTCTGTCATCTGGCATCCGGCACCAAAGCGCGCGAAGCCTACGGGTCTGAAGAGATTGTTGAGCGCCATCGTCACCGTTTCGAGGTCAATAACCAGTTTATTGATGAACTTGAAAAGGCAGGTTTGGTTATTTCGGGGAAGAGTGTTGACCAATCACTGGTCGAGGTTATCGAGCTGGCGGATCACCCTTGGTATGTGGCCTGTCAGTTCCACCCGGAGTTCACTTCCACGCCGCGTGATGGTCATCCGCTCTTCTCGGGTTTTGTGAACGCCGCGTTGGAGCATAAAACTGCGCGTAATCGCGCCCATGCGCATTCGCAGGAATAAGAGGGCAACAGCATGGCTTCTCAAGAGCGTCATATTAACGTAGCCGGTTTAACCGCCGGCAATTCCTTGCCGCTAATGCTGCTGGGCGGCATGAACGTGCTGGAATCTGCTGAGCTTGCCGACGAAGTTGCCCAAGCCTACGTCACGGTGACCCAGAAACTGGGGATGCCCTACGTTTTCAAGGCCAGCTTTGATAAAGCTAATCGCAGTTCGGTTCACTCCTACCGCGGCCCGGGTATCGAGAAAGGGCTGCAAATTCTGGCCGATATCAAAGCCCGCTATAACGTGCCGATCATCACCGACGTGCACGAGCCCTGGCAGGCTGAAGCAGCGGCGGAAGTGGCCGACATTATCCAACTGCCGGCTTTTTTGGCCCGCCAAACTGATTTGGTAGTCGCCATGGCCAAAACCGGCGCGGTCATCAATATCAAGAAGCCGCAGTTTTTGGCGCCCCATGAAATGCGTCATATCCTGAGTAAGTTTCAGGAAGCGGGTAACGACCAGCTGATGCTCTGCGAGCGCGGTTCAAGCTTTGGTTACAACAACCTGATTGTTGATATGCTGGGCTTTGGCGATATGAAGCAAACCGGGTATCCGGTATTTTTTGATGTGACCCACGCGCTGCAGCGCCCGGGTGGGCGTGCCGACAGTGCTGACGGTCGTCGGGCTCAGGTGGCTGAATTAGCGCGCGCAGGCGTGGCTGTTGGGCTTGCAGGGCTGTTTTTAGAAGCCCACCCTGACCCTGATAACGCCAAATGCGATGGCCCTTGTGCACTCCCGCTGGATCAGTTGGAGCCGTTTTTAACTCAGCTTGCTCAACTGGATGCGCTGATAAAAGGGTTTGAGCCGCTAACCATTCGTTAGCGTGTGGCTTGATAGGCCGTGTTTTGCTGATTAGGGCGTTATATTAATAATTTTATCTGACTTACCGTTAAGGAAACTGCCATGACCAAAATTGTTGCTATCAGTGCGTTGGAAGTGCTGGATTCGCGTGGTAACCCCACCGTACAGGCGAACGTACGTCTTGCCAGCGGCGCTGTTGGTGAAGCCTGCGCGCCCAGCGGTGCGTCTACCGGTTCACGTGAAGCATTAGAGCTGCGCGACGGTGACAAGTCACGCTATCTGGGCAAAGGCGTGCTGAAAGCAGTCGAGGCGGTTAATGGCAAGATCCGTGATGCGTTGCTGGGTATGGATGCGCGTGATCAGCGCGGCTTAGACGATGCCATGCTGGCATTGGACGGCACGGAGAATAAAGCGAACTTGGGCGCGAACGCGATTTTGGCCGTTTCCCTGGCGGCGGCTAAAGCCGCTGCTAACGCTAAAGGCGTACCGCTATATGCCCACATTGCCGAGCTTTACGGCCAGCCGGGTCAGTACAGCATGCCGGTGCCGATGATGAATATCATCAACGGTGGTGAGCACGCGGACAATAACGTTGATATCCAAGAGTTTATGGTTCAGCCGGTAGGTGCGCCTAACTTCCGTGAAGGGCTGCGCATGGGCGCGGAAATTTTCCATGCCCTGAAAAAAGTGCTTTCAGCAAAAGGCCTTTCCACCTCCGTTGGCGACGAGGGCGGCTTTGCGCCGAACCTGTCGTCTAACGCTGATGCGCTGGCAGTCATCAAGCAAGCCGTTGCCGATGCTGGCTACGAGCTGGGTAAAGACGTCACGCTTGCGCTGGACTGTGCTTCTTCAGAATTCTACAAAGACGGTCAGTATAACCTTTCCGGTGAAGGTAAAAGCTACGACGCCCAAGGCTTTACTGATTACCTGGCAGGCCTGTGCGCCGATTACCCAATCGTGTCCATCGAAGATGGCATGGACGAGTCCGACTGGGCAGGCTGGAAAACGCTGACCGACAAGCTGGGCGCTAAAGTACAGCTGGTAGGTGATGACTTGTTTGTGACCAATACCAAGATTCTTAAGCGCGGTATTGATGAGCAGATCGGTAACTCTATCCTGATCAAGTTCAACCAGATCGGTTCGCTCTCCGAGACGCTGGATGCCATCAAGATGGCCCAGGATGCAGGCTTTACAGCGGTAATTTCGCACCGCTCTGGTGAAACGGAAGACACCACTATTGCCGATTTGGCGGTAGGTACCTGCGCCGGTCAGATTAAAACGGGTTCACTGTGCCGTTCTGATCGCGTTGCTAAGTACAACCGTTTGCTGGTGATTGAGGCCGAGCTTGAAGATGTCACGTATCCTGGCCTGAAAGCGATCAAAGGTCAGTAAAGTGCCAATATTGAGTGAGGTTTGTAAGTAATATCTCAAGATTTTGTAAGAGATGTCTTACAAATGTCGACGAGAATCGCTTGGTTTGGGGTAAGATAAAACGAAAATTTCCACTAATTCAAGTTTAAGCTTTTGTTTTTAAATATAATTGTGGAATTAAGGCGAGTCGCTAAGACTCGCCTTTTTGCATTTTGGCATTGTTGAGAAGCCTACGTGATCTGCCACAATATACACAGGACAAGGGGAGGCAAGGATGCTTCAGACAGGATGCAACGGGATGTAGGACGGATGCGCCGGGTGATACAGTGAGGTGAGCCCCGGCAGGGAAGTCATCTGAGGAAGTTGATACAGGGAGTGGTCAGAGGAAGTGCTTGGAGCGGGCGGCCTACGGGTCGCCTTTTTTTGCCTCGTATTTGGCAATAAACGCTTGGTAACGCCATAAAAAACCAGCGCTTTTTCAAAAAAGCGCTGGTTCTAAAGTAAAACAGAGCAGGCGTGAGGAACGCTTAACGCTCTAACTTCTCAAGCTTACCGGGCTTGCCGTCCCACTCTTCGGCGTCAGGCAGCGGATCCTTCCTTTCGGCGATATTGGGCCATACTTCTGACATTTCAGCGTTAATCTCAATAAACGCCTCTTGCCCATCCGGCAGCTCATCCTCTGAGAATATCGCCTCAGCGGGGCATTCTGGTTCACACAGTGCGCAGTCAATACACTCGTCAGGGTGAATGACCAGGAAGTTCGGTCCCTCGTAGAAACAGTCGACCGGGCAGACTTCCACACAGTCGGTGTATTTGCACTGGATGCAGTTCTCGGTAACGACAAACGTCATCTTGCTATCCCTCTTGCAGGGCCAGGTAGCTCCTGGCCATGGTCAATCGTGAATGGTTATAAATCAGCCGTTTTTTATAAGCTAAAAGTTTGAGCGACATTCTAGTGGTGCGCCTACCTGGCGGCAAGCGCCTTATGGGCTTCTGTATAACCTACTATATTTACCATTAGATCAGGTCTCGCCACTGATACAACAGCGACAGCGCTTCCCGCGGCGTTAAGTCATCCATATCGACTTTTTCCAATGCTTCAACTACCGGGTGTGGCACGGCTGCAAACAGGTCGTTTTGCAGGGGAGCCGTTCGCGGCGCTTGCGCTGTGTTATCTACATCGCGCTGCTCTAGACTCATCAGCTTCTCACGGGCCCGTTTAATCACATGGCCAGGTACGCCCGCTAATTGAGCGACCTGCAAACCGTAACTCTGGCTAGCCGGGCCTACTTCAATGCGGTGCATGAACACGATGCTGTCGCCATGCTCGGTCGCCGTTAGGTGAATATTGGCCACGCCCTCCATGTGTTCAGGTAGGGCGGTCATCTCAAAATAGTGCGTGGCAAACAGCGTTAGTGCACGCCCCTTGGCAAGATGTTCCGCACTCGCCCAGGCCAGCGATAACCCGTCAAAGGTGCTAGTGCCGCGGCCAATTTCATCCATCAAAATCAAGCTTTGCTGGGTGGCATTGTGCAAAATATTGGCCGTTTCGGTCATTTCGACCATAAAGGTGGAGCGCCCGCCCGCGAGGTCATCCGACGAGCCAATGCGGGTAAATATCCGATCCAGCGGGCCGATCTCTGCGGCATCGGCGGGCACAAAGCTGCCGCAGTGGGCGAGCAGAGCAATCAACGCTGTTTGCCGCATATAGGTCGATTTACCACCCATATTAGGGCCAGTAATAATCAGCATATGCTGGTCGGGGTTAAGCGTAACGTCATTGGGCACAAAGGGTGTTTCGCTAACCTGTTCAACCACAGGATGCCGTCCCGCCTCGATACGAATGCCGGTGGCCTCGCTCAGCGTTGGGCGCACCCAGCTTAACGCCTCGGCGCGTTCGGCAAAGGCGCACAGCACATCCAGCTCCGCTAACGCTTGAGAGGTGCTTTGTAGCGCGTGAAGACTGTTATTCAGTTCACCCAGCAGGCGGTCATAAAGCCATTTTTCACGGGTCAGGGCGCGGGATTTAGCCGACAGCGCCTTATCCTCAAACTCTTTGAGCTCGGGGATAATAAACCGCTCGGCGTTTTTAAGCGTTTGGCGGCGAATATAGTCAGCGGGTGCCTGCTGCGCCTGGGAGCGCGGCAGCTCGATAAAGTAGCCGTGTACGCGGTTATAGCCGACTTTGAGATTGGCAAGCCCGGTACGCTCGCGTTCGCGGGTTTCCAGCCGAACAAGATAGTCGCCCGCATTCTCGGCCATGCCTCGGTGCTCGTCGAGCTCGGCATCAAAGCCGTTGGCGATTACCCCGCCATCGCGGATCACCACCGGCGGGTTCTCAACCAGCGCGCGGCTGAGCATGTCAGCCATTTCAGGGTAGGGGCGGATATGCGGGCGCAGGCTATCCAGCGCGCTGCCGTTCTCTACCTCGCCCAACTGCTGTTCAAGGGTAGGCAGAGTGACTAGGGCGTCACGCAGACGCGCCAAATCCCGTGGCCGGGCGCTGTACAGCGCGACCCGGGCCAGAATGCGTTCCACATCGCCCACATCACTCAACGTCTCGCGCAGCGCCATGTAGGCGGCATCTAGGCTTAGCAACGCCACGCCGGCATGGCGGTTCTGGACAATCTCTCGTTGGCGCAGCGGGCGGTTCAGCCAGCGTTTGAGTAGCCGCGAGCCCATGGCGGTGGTGCAGGTGTCGAGCACGCTCGCCAGGGTGTTGTCGCTATTGCCACCCAGGTTAATATCGATTTCCAGATTACGTCGGCTGGCGGCGTCGATCACCACTGCATCGTCGCGATTCTCAACGCTGATGGCGGTCACGTGGGGCAAGCGCGAGCGCTGAGTGTCGCGGGCGTAATCGATCAGCACTCCGGCGGCAATCAGTGCGGTGGTTAAGTGCGCGCAGCCAAAGCCGCGTAAATCCTGCACTTCAAACTGATCGCACAGGCTGCGGGTGGCGCTCTCCAAATCAAACAGCCACTCGCCCTGGCGACGCAGGCTGCGCTTTTGCGTCCACGCATCGGGTAGCGTCAGGCTTTCGGGCACCAGCAACTCAGCAGGGGAGAGGCGGGTAAGCTCGGCGAGCATTTCGGCTTCGCTCTCCACTTCCAATACATTGAAGCGGCCGCTAGAGAGTTCCAGCCAGGCAAGGCCCCAGCTATCTTTACCGGGGGAGACTGATACCAATACGTTGTCGCGGCGGGCATCGAGCAGCGCTTCATCGTGGAGCGTGCCGGGGGTGACGATACGCACTACCTGGCGATCAACGGGGCCTTTGCTGGTGGCGGGGTCGCCAATCTGCTCACAAATGGCAACTGACTCGCCACCGGCGACCAGACGCGCCAAATAGCCTTCAGCGCTATGGTAAGGTACGCCTGCCATCGGGATGGGTTTGCCGCCCGACTGGCCGCGCTGGGTAAGTGTAATGTCCAGCAGTGCGGCGGCGCGCTTGGCGTCGTCGAAAAACAGCTCGTAAAAATCCCCCATTCGGTAAAACAGCAGAACCTCGGGGTGTTCGCGTTTGATCTTTAAATACTGCGTGATCATTGGCGTGTTAGGGGGAATGGCCTGTGACATGGGCGTCCTGATTGAGCAATTTCTTTGAGAAAGCTAAACACAGTATTCTACGCTGAACAGACGACTCACTTGAAGGAGCGACCATAGTGCCCAGCGTATCTAGCCTGAAAAATCTTGATTTGACGCTGCTAGCTCAGCGCCTAGGGCGGCTTTGTCAGCAGTTGAAGGTTGAAGTGACCGCCGCTGAGTCCTGCACGGGCGGTGGTATTGCCAGTGCGATTACCAGTACGGCGGGTAGCTCTGCTTACTTTACAACGGGCTATGTGACCTATGCGAACGCGGCTAAGACCCGCCTGCTCGGCGTGCCAGACGCTATACTGGCAGAACACGGGGCGGTGAGCGAAGAAGTAGTGAAAGCGATGGTGCAAGGCGCCTGCCGGGAAAGCGGTGCAGGCTTGGGGGTTGCCGTTAGTGGGGTGGCCGGGCCGGATGGTGGTAGTGCTGAAAAGCCGGTGGGTACCGTTTGGCTTGCCTGGGGTGATACTGCCGAGCAGCAAGCCGAGTGTTTTCACTTCCCTGGGGATCGCCAAGCAGTGCGCGAGCAGGCGGTGCGGCAGGCGCTGGCAGGGTTGGTGGCACGCCTGGATGCGCGGGTGAAGGCAGGCAAGTAGGAGTAGGGGTAGGAAAATAGTTAAGAGAAAGCGTGATCAAGGATTTGTTTACGGCACAATCTTTGGCATACTACTGGGTAATTATACAGCTTGTTATGAGGAATCTCTGAATGGCTCAGGATGACAACCGCACTAAAGCGCTAAACGCTGCACTCACCCAAATCGACCGTCAGTTCGGCAAGGGCACCGTCATGCGTCTAGGCGACGCACCGCGTGTGGTCATGCCGTCGGTTTCCACGGGTTCGTTGGGTCTGGATATCGCACTTGGCATCGGCGGGCTGCCGTTTGGCCGCGTGGCTGAAATTTTTGGTCCGGAGTCCTCGGGTAAGACAACGCTGACCCTTTCGGTGATTGCGCAAGCGCAAAAGCAAGGCAAAGTGTGTGCGTTCGTGGATGCCGAGCACGCTCTGGATCCGAGCTATGCCGAAAAGCTAGGCGTCAACCTGGATGATCTACTGATTTCCCAGCCGGACACTGGCGAGCAGGCGTTAGAAATTACCGACATGCTGGTGCGCTCCGGCGGTGTTGACGTGATTGTTATCGACTCTGTCGCTGCGTTGACCCCGCGCGCTGAAATCGAAGGCGAAATGGGCGATACCCATGTTGGCCTACAGGCACGTTTGATGTCTCAAGCGCTGCGTAAGATCACTGGCAATATTAAAAATGCTAACTGCCTAGTGATCTTTATCAACCAGATTCGCATGAAGATCGGCGTGATGTTTGGTTCACCCGAAACCACTACCGGCGGTAACGCGCTTAAGTTCTACGCCAGCGTACGTCTGGATATTCGCCGCACCGGCTCGGTGAAAGTAGGTGATGAAGTCACCGGTAACGAAACCCGCGTGAAAGTAGTCAAAAACAAGGTGGCACCGCCATTCCGCCAAGCTGAATTCCAGATTCTTTACGGCAAGGGTATCTACCATGCTGGCGAGGTTATTGACCTGGGCGTGCAGTGCAATCTGGTCGATAAAGCCGGTGCCTGGTACAGCTATAAAGGCAAGAAAATCGGTCAGGGTAAAGCAAACTCCGCGCTTTATCTGGAAGAGCATCCAGACATTATGCTCGAAATTGAAACGCAGATTCGTGAGCAGCTCTTGGCCAAGCCTGATCCTAAAAAGGAGAAGGAGGGTGCCCCTGCCGAAGCAGCGGCTGAAGTGGATGCCAACGATGACGATCTGCTCTAAGTCTGTTCTAACCGAGACCCGCTGATGGCCTTTATGTCTCAGCGCGATGCCACGCCCCGTGACATCGCGATTGGCTTACTGGCTCGGCGCGAATACTCTCGCGCCGAGCTAGCCCAGCGCTTGAAGAAAAAAGCCTTCGAAGATACCGCTATCAACGAGTGTTTAGACGTTCTGGCCGAGCAAGACCTGCAGTCTGATGCGCGTTTTGCGGCTAGTTTCATACGCTCGCGCATTCTACGCGGTCAGGGTGTTATTCGTATTAAAGGTGAACTTCGCCAACGCGGCGTCGACCAGGAAACCCTTAATACTGCTTTTGAAGCGGTGGAGGAGAGGGAGCAGGTTGACTGGTTCGAGCTAGCCCGGGAAGCGTTGGCGCGACGCTACGATAGCCCTGGTGAGACGCCTAAAGAGCGCGCTCGACGCGAGCGCTTTCTGGCTAGTCGTGGCTTCGATTTTGAGCAAATCCGCTACGCGCTCTCCTGTCTGTAATAGTTTTTCTCCTATCTGTAATACATTTTCTCTTGTCTGTAATACTTCCCGCTGCCTGTAAAATGCCTCTGCTTACCTTTCTAATAGCGCTCTCCTACGCTTTTCTACCGAGTTGTTTGCTTCTCTGCCACTAAGTGCGGCTTTAGTCGTTTGACAACTGCGCTATAATGGCCCCTTTGCGACCCCTGAGGGTAGCGTCGACAGCGCCCTGGGACACCACGCTTTCTTGTTACGGATACCCTATGAAAAGCGCAGAAATCAGACAGGCCTTTCTTACCTTCTTTGAAAAGCAGGGACATACGATTGTACCCACCAGCTCTTTAGTGCCGGGCAATGACCCGACGCTGCTGTTTACCAATGCCGGCATGGTGCCTTTCAAAGATGTATTTTTGGGTCGCGACCCACGCTCATACGTGCGTGCAACATCTGCGCAGCGCTGCGTACGAGCAGGCGGTAAGCATAATGATTTAGACAATGTCGGCTATACCGCACGTCACCACACGTTTTTTGAAATGCTGGGTAACTTCAGTTTTGGCGACTACTTCAAGCAAGACGCCATACGCTTTGCCTGGGTATTTCTGACCGAAACGCTGGGTCTGCCTAAAGAGAAGCTGTGGGTCACGGTACATGTTAGCGATGACGAAGCTGAACGTATCTGGAAAGACGAGATCGGTATTGACCCCGAGCGCTTTTCCAAATTAGACGAAGATAACTTCTGGCAAATGGGCGACACAGGCCCTTGTGGCCCAAGTTCGGAAATCTTTTTTGATCACGGTCCAGAGGTATGGGGCGGCCCTCCCGGTAGCCCGGAAGAAGATGGCGACCGCTACATCGAAATCTGGAACCTGGTGTTCATGCAGTTTGATCGTGATAGCCAAGGTACGCTCAATCCGCTGCCCAAGCCATCTATCGATACCGGTATGGGCTTGGAGCGCGTAGCTGCCGTCATGCAGGGCGTGCATTCCAACTACGAAATTGATCTGTTTCAGAGCCTGCTGCAGGCGGCCGCTAAAGCGACCGGGCACCCTGATACCGCCACACCTTCGCTGCGCGTGATTGCCGACCATATCCGCTCCTGTGCTTTCCTGATTGCCGATGGTGTCCTGCCTTCTAACGAAGGGCGTGGCTACGTCCTGCGTCGCATCATTCGCCGCGCGATCCGTCATGGTCACAAGCTGGGCGCCGTAGAGCCGTTCTTCCACAAGTTGGTGGACGCGCTGGATGCCGAAATGGGCGATGCGTATCCAGAGCTCCACGAGGCGAATGACCAAATCACCCGGGTGCTGTTGAAAGAAGAAGAGCAGTTTGCTCGCACCCTGGACCACGGCATGGGGCTGTTGAATGCGGCCTTGGCCGAGCTGGATGGTAAAGTGCTGCCGGGCGAAACGGTATTTAAGCTTTACGACACTTACGGCTTTCCGTTTGATCTCACCGCCGATGTATGCCGCGAGCGCGGCGTTACACTCGATGAGGAGGGCTTTCAGCAGGCCTTAGAGGCCCAGCGCGATCGTGCCCGGGCGGCTAGCCAGTTCGGTGCCGACTACAGCGCCTCCATCGAATTGGAAGGTGAGACGGCCTTTACTGGCTATGATCGCCTGGAGGATCAAGCCAAGGTAACCGCGCTTGTTGACAGCGAAGGCAATGCACTGGCTGCGCTGGAAGCGGGACAGAAGGGCGTTGTGGTGCTAGACCGCACGCCATTTTACGGTGAGTCCGGCGGCCAGGTGGGCGATACCGGCTACCTGTATGTGGGCGGCGGTCGTTTCCAGGTGACGGATACCCAAAAGCAGAGCGGCCATCACTTACACCAGGGCATCATGGTGGAAGGTTCGCTGAGTGTCGGTGCTAGCGTACGCGGCGAAGTGGATGCCAGCCTACGTGCAGCCACCATCCGTAACCACTCGGCGACTCACTTGCTGCATAAAGCGCTGCGTATGGTGCTAGGCGATCACGTGCAGCAAAAAGGCTCGCTGGTTAATGCTGAGCGGCTGCGCTTCGACTTTAGCCATTTTGAGCCGATGACTGCCGAGCAGTTGGCGGAAGTCGAACGGTTGGTCAATGAGCAGATACTGGCTAATGCGCCGACTAAAATCGAGCAAATGAGCCTGGATCAAGCCAAAGCCAAAGGGGCGGCGGCGCTGTTTGAGGCCAAATACGCCGAGAACGTGCGGGTACTGACGATTGGTGCCGACGACTTCTCTATCGAGTTGTGCGGTGGTACCCACGTGACACGCAGTGGCGATATCGGCTGCTGTCATGTCATGAGTGAAGTGGGCATTGCCTCTGGTGTACGGCGTATCGAAGCGATTACCGGCGAAAACGCACTAGCTTACTTCCGGGAGCAGGAAGCCCGCCTTGAGCGCTTGGGCGAACGTTTGAAGACCAAGCCTGAGCAAGTAGAAGCGCGGGTAGAGTCACTGGTTGAGCGTAACCGCAGTCTGGAAAAAGAGCTTGAGCAGCTTAAAGCCAAGCTCGCCAGCGCTGCGGGGAGCGATATGCTGAACCAGGTGCAAGAGATCAACGGCGTTAAGCTATTGGCAACACAGTTGGAAGGTGTCTCTGGTAAAGATTTACGCGGCATTCTTGACCAACTTAAGAACAAGCTCAGTTCCGGGGTTATTATCCTTGGGGTTGCCGATCAGGCGGCAGGCAAAGTGAGCCTGATTGCTGGGGTAACCCAAGACTTGACCGGCCAAGTGAAAGCCGGTGAGCTGGTTAACCATGTTGCCTCTCAAGTGGGAGGTAAAGGTGGTGGCCGCGCGGATATGGCTCAGGCAGGAGGTAGCCAGCCCGATGCCCTGCCGGGTGCGTTGAAGAGCGTACCGGCATGGTTGGAAAACGCACTTAGCTAAACCCAAAGGCCGGTGGCATTATTGTCACCGGCCTTATTTATTTAAACCTAACTACAATTTCACCCTCCATTCCCGAACGCATAGGAAAAACGGCATATGGCACTATACGTACAGAAGTTCGGCGGCACTTCGGTGGGCTCTGTCGAGCGTATCAAGGCCGTAGCGGAAAAGGTTAAGGGCTTCCGCGATCAAGGCCATCAGGTGGTCGTCGTGGTCTCCGCTATGAGCGGCGAAACCAACCGCCTCACGGATATGGCTCAGGCACTTAATGACGATCCCGCACCGCGCGAGATGGATATGCTGCTGTCGACCGGCGAGCAGGTGACGATCTCACTACTCGCCATGGCGCTGCAGCAAATTGGCGTGCCAGCCACTTCACACACTGGTGCTCAGGTAGGTATTCATACTGACAGCGCTTATACCAAGGCGCGTATTCAGCGTATCGAAACCGACGACTTGAAAGCTGACCTTGAAGCAGGGCAGGTGGTCGTTGTAGCGGGCTTCCAAGGGGTCGATGAAGACGGCAATATCACCACCTTGGGCCGCGGTGGTTCTGATACCACGGGTGTGGCCCTGGCCGCCGCGCTCGGTGCAGATGAGTGTCAGATTTATACCGATGTCGATGGGGTATACACCACTGACCCCCGCGTATGCTCGAAGGCTCAGCGCTTAGAGAGCATTACGGTAGAAGAGATGCTGGAACTCGCCAGTCTCGGCTCTAAAGTGCTGCAGATCCGCGCGGTAGAGTTTGCCGGTAAATACAATGTGCCCCTGCGGGTGCTGTCGAGCTTTGAAGACGGCCCCGGTACCCTAATTGTTGCAGAAGCAGACAAAGACGAGGACGCTATGGAAGAACCACTGATCTCCGGTATCGCCTTTACCAAGAATGAAGCCAAACTGACGCTACTCAATACACCGGATGTACCCGGTGTGGCGTCACGTATTCTTGGCCCGATTGCCGATGCCAATATCGAAGTCGATATGATCGTTCAGAATGTTGCTCCGGCCGGTGACTATACCGATTTCACTTTTACGGTAGCCAAAGGCGACTACAAGGCAACTAAAAAGCTGCTTGAAGAGACGGTGATCCCTGATCTGGGCGGTGGTGAGCTGCGCGGTGATGACAACATCGCCAAGGTCTCCTTGGTAGGTGTGGGTATGCGTTCTCACGCGGGTGTGGCATCAAAAATGTTCCGCGTTTTGGCCGACGAAAACGTCAATATTCGTATGGTTTCGACCTCTGAGATTAAAATCTCAGTCGTCATTGATGAGAAACATATGGAACTTGCTGTCAATGCATTACACAAAGCTTTTGGTTTAGATAAGGCAGATATCGAATCTGAATAACATTTACGCCTTAAACCTTCTACGCTGAAGGGGTACTTGCTGCCGTGAGGTGGTGAGCTTTCTTTCAACGGGAGGTTGAGGTGTCATGGAGCCGGTGCCTTTGGTGGCAGGCATCACTATGCCGCATAATGGCGTGGTGTTGCCTCCGGCTGACATATCCCGTTGCAATAAAACGTCTGAAAAGGAGATCAGCCATGCTCATCCTAACTCGCCGTGTTGGCGAAACCCTGATGATCGGTGATGAAATCACCGTCACCGTACTCGGTGTAAAAGGCAATCAAGTGCGAATTGGTGTTAATGCGCCCAAAGATGTTGCGGTTCACCGTGAAGAGATTTACCAGCGTATTCAGCGCGAACGGAACAGTGAAAACGAAGTGGAATAAAACTTACGGGCTTGTATGATGATTCGATGTTCAAGACGTAAGCTATGGTCGGCGCGAAAAAAATCGGCAGAGGACTAGACACAAGATCCCCAAATCGGTAATATTCGTGCCGTTGAGGAGAGGTGGCCGAGTGGCTGAAGGCGCTCCCCTGCTAAGGGAGTATAGGGTTTATAGCCCTATCGAGGGTTCGAATCCCTCTCTCTCCGCCAATAGCATGGCCATTAAGTACTTTTAATAAGTGCTGCACTGAAAAGTGCATGGTCACAAGGTATGCGCCCGTAGCTCAGCTGGATAGAGTACCTGACTACGAATCAGGGGGTCGGAGGTTCGAATCCTCCCGGGCGCGCCACCTTCTAAATAGCTTTTAGTAGTATGAGTAAACGTTAGTTGCACCATTACGCGCCCGTAGCTCAGCTGGATAGAGTACCTGACTACGAATCAGGGGGTCGGAGGTTCGAATCCTCCCGGGCGCGCCAGATTTCTAAACCCGCTCTCATATTGAGAGCGGGTTTTCTGTTTCCAGTCTGCCTGCTTGTTTCTAACCTGACCGACTATTTTCCAGCCTGACCGGTATATAAGCTCGCGCTCCGGTCTTGCGATCGTGTGTAGCGCCCCCCGCTTTGCGGTAGGGCGCTTTTTTTTGGCTATAAACTGATAAGGCGTTGCGGAAAGGGGCGCTAAGCCAGGGTGGCGTGCTGCTCGTCAACAACAAGGCTATCGAGCAGGAAATCCAGTTCGGTAATGCGCTTCACCCGCTGAAAGTTCTGCTCGGCTTCGGTGCTGCCTTGGCGCATTTGGGCAAGCCACTGTTTGACCAAAGAGACGACAACGCGGTCAGGCAGCTGTTGGCGCTGTAGGGCGGCGTACTCTTTAAGCACATTGGCGCGCATTGCCCAGCTGCTTTCGGGCAGCCGCTCACCGGTTTGAAGCCAATGGCGAATGCGTGGGGCAAGCCAAGGGTCCGCGAGGGCACTGCGCCCTAGCATCACGTCTTGGCATCCAGAAAGCGTGCGAGCTTTCCAGTAATCCTCTAACGTCCAGATATCGCCATTGGCGACCACAGGTATGCCCACCTGACGGCGAATCTTGCCAATCCATTCCCAGTGCGCCGGTGGGCGGTAGCCCTCATCGCGGGTGCGGGCATGTACCACTAGCTGCGCTGCACCGCCCGCTTCGGTAGCTTGGCCGCAGGCAACCGCTAAGCGGCGATTGGCGAAACCGAGACGAATCTTTGCGGTGACCGGGATTTCCCCGTCTAAAGCATCGTGAACGGCTTTAACCGCTTGATAGACGCGATCGGGCTGACGTAGCAGCGAAGCGCCGCCATCGTGGCGATTAACCAGTTTGGCTGGGCAGCCGAAATTAAGGTCAACGCTGACTGCGCCAAGCTTGAGCGCCTGCTGCGCATTGGCCGCGAGGGCAGCAGGGTCCGAGCCCAAAAGCTGTAAATGCACGGGAATGCCGCTTGGGGTTGTCACGGGCGGTTGCATAAGCTCCGGGCAATGCTTATAAAACACTCTTGGCGGCAGGCGCGCATCGACGACGCGGACAAATTCGGTCACCGTCCAATCGAAGCCCGCGTGGCGTGTTAGCAAGTCCCGCGTTAAGGCGTCGATCACGCCTTCCATCGGGGCTAGGCCAATTCTGCCGTTTTGTAGTAAATTAACAACCATGACTTCCACTATCGCGCCATTGCATTCTATTCTGGGTGTGGCAGGTTAGAGTATTCCCCTCACTGCGCCAAGAGGCTTTACACAGCCGCTGGTGAAATAACGTGTCTAGCAACTTACTTCGAGAGGTAGGAGCGCCTTATGCAGGATTATGAACTATTGCAGGACGGGTTGGCGTTAATGGCGCTTGGTATGGGTGTTGTGTTTGTTTTTCTTACTATTTTAGTTATTAGCGTTACGCTAATGTCGAAGCTGATAGACCGTTTTCAGCCTGCTCCCATCGCGGTTGATGCGAGTAAGAAGTCGCCGTCGTCTCCGGCTCCCGTGAGTCAAAATGACGAGATGTTGGCGGTGATCAGTGCTGCAGTGCACCGTTATCGTTCAACGCGACGTCGTTAACTTTCTCAATTTTTTCTATCTCAGCCCTCTCTAGGCTGTTTTTTTGTTATTTTTACTACAAACTGACAATTTTCTACGGTGAGCTAAGACCATGAACGAAACAAAACGACCCTTAGGCATTACCGATGTCGTGCTGCGCGATGCCCATCAATCACTGTTTGCCACGCGTATGCGCTTGGACGATATGCTGCCGATCGCTGAAAAGCTGGATCGCGTTGGCTATTGGTCGCTGGAAACCTGGGGTGGGGCCACCTATGACGCCTGTATCCGCTATTTGGGCGAAGACCCGTGGGAGCGTATTCGTGCCCTGAAAGAGGCCATGCCCAATACGCCCCAAGCGATGTTACTACGTGGTCAAAACCTGCTGGGCTACCGCCACTACGCCGATGACGTGGTCGATAAATTTGTCGAACGGGCGAAAACCAACGGTGTTGATGTCTTCCGGGTCTTTGACGCCATGAATGATCCGCGTAATTTGGAGCGTGCCATTCAGGCGGTGCGTAACGTAGAAGGCCATGCCCAAGGTACCATCTCTTATACCGTGAGCCCGGTACATACCCTGGATAGCTGGGTCGATCTCGCCAAAACCATTGCCGGTTTGGGCGCAGATTCATTGGCTATCAAGGATATGGCGGGGCTGCTGACGCCCTACACGGCGTTCGACTTGGTGACGCGGCTCAAGAAAGAGCTGTCGATTCCAGTGCATCTGCACTGTCACGCCACGACCGGCCTTTCTACCTCGACTATTTTGAAAGCGGTAGAGGCGGGCATTGATAACGTTGATACCTCAATCTCCTCCATGTCGATGACCTACGGCCACAGCCCGACCGAATCTGTCGTAGCGATGCTCAAAGACACCGGCCGCGATACCGGGTTGGATCTTGAGCTGCTGGAAGACATCGCTGGCTATTTCCGCGAGGTGCGCAAGAAGTACGCCGCCTTTGAAGGCTCGCTGCGCGGTATCGATTCGCGCATTCTGATTGCTCAGGTGCCAGGCGGCATGCTGACCAATATGGAAGGCCAGCTCAAAGAGCAGGGCGCGGGCGATAAGCTGGACGACGTGCTAAGCGAGATCCCGCGCGTACGCGAAGACCTGGGCTTTATCCCGCTGGTAACGCCCACTTCGCAAATCGTCGGCACCCAGGCGGTGATGAACGTGATGATGGGCGAGCGTTATAAGTCGATCTCCAAGGAGGTCCAGGCGCTGCTCAAAGGTGAATATGGTTCTGCACCAGCGCCCTTCAACGCCGAATTGCAAAAACGCGTGCTGGAAGGCGGCGAACCGATTACCTGTCGCCCGGCGGACAATCTCTCACCTGAAATGGATAGATTGGCCGCCGAACTGAAGGAGAAAGCCAGCGCTGAAGGTATCCGCTTGGCCGAAGGTAAGCGCGAAGTCGATGATGTGCTGACCTATGCGCTGTTTCCGCAGATTGGTTTGAAGTTCCTCAAGAACCGCGACAATCCCGATGCCTTTGAGCCCGTTCCCCAGGTAGCTGAAGCAAGCGCTGAAAAGCCACCCGCCAAGGCAGAAAGCAAAGCGCCCGCCGCCAGCAGCGGCCCGGAAACCTACACCGTGAAACTTAACGGCAAATCCTTTGTGGTTGAGGTTTCTGAAGGCGGTGAGCTGGGTGAGGTGCAAGAGCAAACGGCAGCCGCACCCAAAGAGGAAGCACCTGCACCCAGTGGTGGAGGTAGTGGAGAGAGCATTGATGCACCGCTGGCGGGTAATATCTTTAAGGTGAACGTTCGCCCCGGTGAGCGGGTTGCTGAAGGCGATGTGGTGATCATCCTTGAAGCGATGAAAATGGAAACCGAAGTGCGTGCCAGCAGCGCAGGTACAGTGTCTAAGGTCAACGTCAGCGAGGGCGACAGCGTAGCCGTAGGCGATACGTTGATCGAGCTCTAAGGGCCCAGTAATGGATAAATTAGTGACGTTATGGGAAGGCTCGGGGCTATATAACCTTGAGCTCGGTCAAGCGGCGATGATCATGGTGGGTCTTCTGCTGCTTTACCTTGCCATTTATAAGAAGTTTGAGCCGTTGCTACTGGTGCCGATTGGTTTTGGCGGCATTCTGGCCAATATCCCTGAAGCCGGGCTAGCCATTTCTGCGCTCGACCAGGCGATTGAGGTGGCCAAGCCGGCGGTGCTACAGCAGATGGCAGCAGCGCTGGGTGCGTCCCTTGACCCACTGGCGAACTTAGACGCATGGCGGGAGTCGCTGCAGATGATCGCCCATGATGGCGTCGCACCCGACCAGCTGCGTGCTGCGCGAGACATCGCCGTGGGCGTTGGCTACAGCGACGGCATGCTTTATAACTTCTATAAAGTCGCAATCGGCTCGGGTATCGCCCCGCTGATTATCTTTATGGGCGTTGGGGCAATGACCGACTTTGGCCCGCTGCTGGCGAACCCGCGCACGCTGTTTTTAGGTGCCGCCGCTCAGTTTGGTATTTTTGCGACGCTGTTTGGCGCCGTGGCGCTGACCTCGATGGGCGTCATGGACTTCTCTCTCAATCAGGCGGCCGCGATTGGTATTATCGGCGGTGCGGATGGCCCGACCTCCATCTACGTCTCCAGCGTACTGGCGCCTGAATTGCTGGGTGCGATTGCCGTGGCCGCTTACGCCTACATGGCGTTGGTGCCACTGATTCAGCCGCCGATTATGCGTCTGTTGACCACCCAGAAAGAGCGTGAGATCAAGATGACCCAACTGCGCCCGGTCTCCAAGCTGGAGAAAGTGGTTTTCCCGCTGATGTTGTTGATTCTGGTCGCACTGTTTTTGCCCGATGCCGCTCCGCTACTCGGTATGTTTTGCTTTGGTAACTTGATGCGTGAGTGTGGTGTGGTCGAACGTTTATCGGATACTGCGCAGAATTCTCTGATCAACATTGTAACCATTATTCTGGGGCTGTCCGTCGGCTCCAAGTTAATGGCCGATAGCTTCCTGACGTTTGAAACGTTAGGCATTCTCGGGCTGGGGATTGTCGCCTTCGGGATCGGCACGGCCGCTGGGGTGTTAATGGCCAAGCTGATGAATTTAGTCAGCAAAATGCCCATCAACCCCTTAATTGGCGCCGCGGGTGTTTCTGCGGTGCCGATGGCTGCCCGGGTGGCCAACAAGGTGGGGCTGGAGTCTAACCCGCATAACTTCCTGCTGATGCATGCCATGGGGCCCAATGTGGCAGGGGTTATTGGCTCTGCTGTGGCTGCGGGTGTGATGATCAAGTATCTTGGTTAACTAGTCCTCTGTCATTGCGAGCGAAGCGCGGCGATCTCGGTTTTATGTGCTACCGCAGGACGAGATTGCCGCGTCGCAAGCTCCTTGCAACGACATACGGGGCTCTGTAGCCCTGCTGCATCATGCCTTTGGTGTAGAGAGAATCTCAACAGCGCTCTTCAAGCGGTTTTCTAGCGGGGAAAGGTCAAGTGGGTTGTCCCTTGGCCAACCAATGGTCAGACGAACACCGTCGCCATCGTAATCCGCTTGCTCAATGGGGATAGCCTGCTCTTCGCACCAGGCGCGGGCAATCGCTTCGCTGGCAAAGCCGAGCCGCAGGGTATAAAGATCGCGCTCGACCACTTCCCGGGTAGGTAGCGTCTCCAAAGCATGGCTAACCGCCTGGGCGTAAGCGCGGGCCAAACCGCCGGTGCCTAGCTTCGTGCCGCCAAAATAGCGGATCACCACGCAACCAATTTGACCTAATTGGCTGCCCTGCAGAACTTGATACATTGGGCGACCTGCGGTGCCGCCAGGTTCGCCATCATCAGAGAAGCCAATCAAATTTTGCTCGCCGGGTGGGCCAGCAATATAGGCAGTGCAGTGATGGCTCGCATTGGGATGCTCGGCTTTAGCCGTCGCCAGCATGCGAGTGAATGCATCGATGTCTAAGGCGTGGCAGATCCAGGTAATAAAGTGACTCTTTTCGACTTCGATGTCAGTTGTCTGCCAAGACGAAAGGGGGAGTTCCGGCACCCGGTAGCGCATTAATGCTCCGTGATAGTAGGCTTGTTTTGCAGGCCAGTCCTTGGATGAGATTCAACACCCATCACCATGCCGAGCACCTGAATATCACGGTTATGCAAAAATAGCGCTGGCTGCAACGTATCCTCAGGCCATAGCTCTACGCCAAAGCGGCTGATTGAGAGCTGCTTCAAGGCGATTTTTTGCTGGTTGATTTCGGCAACGGCGGTTTCTGTTTGGGCATCATGCTGATAACGCCGAATAATAATGACATCGCCATCGAACAAGTTGCAATCACGCATTGCGTTACCACGCACTTTAAGCGCATAAGTATTGCGACGAGTAATGCTAGGCGTCGGCGCATAGGTACGCGGAACCGAGTGTAAGTGGTTAGGCTTAACGGTAGGTGCTGCCATCGATATGGTCATTGAGAAATCTCCATTGCATGTTCTTTCATACAGTGGTTTCAGTATAGAACTGTTTTTGCATACAGTGCTAGCAGTAATTGGTCTTACGCCATATTGATTGAGGTCATGCTGCGACCCAGCGCCGCATAGAGTGAGTGGCGAGAAACGGGCTTTCCGTGTAGAGTTCGACGCGAAATCAATGTGCCTGGAGAGACTCTTGAGCCTGTGTCTACAAGCCCGACAGCTGTCCTGCGAACGTGATGATCGCTCACTGTTTAAGGGGCTGGATCTCGATATTCGCAGCGGTGAAATCGTGCGAATTGAAGGGCCTAATGGCAGTGGTAAAACAAGCCTGCTTAAAATTCTCTCCGGGCAGCTACGCGACTATGAAGGCGAGCTGTTCTGGAATGGCGCTGCGATGCAGAGTGTCCGTGAACATTTTCTCGCTAATTTGCTCTATTTAGGACATGCCCCGGGCATCAAGTCGGGGCTCTCTCCGTTAGAAAATTTAGCGTGGTATCAGGCGCTGAGTGGCGAAAGCAGTGGAGGACAGGGCAGCGGGGCACAAGAGGGTGAGCAGCAGCGCCTGGATGCCCTTGAACAGGTTGGCCTGGCAGGCTTTGAAGATGTGCCCGCCGGTCAACTCTCGGCAGGCCAGCAGCGCCGTGTGGCGCTGGCGCGATTGACGCTGACCCCCCGCGCGCTGTGGGTGCTAGACGAGCCCTTCACCGCCATTGATCGCCACGGCGTTGCAGCCCTTGAAAGGCAACTTATTAGGCATGCTCAGGCGGGCGGCTGCGTGCTAGTAACAACCCACCATGAGTTAGCCGCGTCATCGCTGTTAAGACGCATAGCGCTGGGGTAAAAGGAGGCCGGATTGCAGGAAACAGGGTGGCAGAAAACAGGGTTGCAGAAAACAGAGCTGCACAGCTCTTCAGATAGCTCTCTACATGGATCAGACACCGCCATGGATGCCCCTTCAGTGCCACTGCTTGAGCACCAGGGCGGGCTGATGATCGCGGTGAAGGCCACGTTGGTGCGTGATTTGACGCTACTGCTGAGACGTCGCGGTGAAGTGCTCAATCCGCTGGTGTTTTTTGCCCTGGTGATCACCCTGTTTCCGATCGCTATTTCACCCGACCCGGAGCTGTTGGCGACGATTGCGCCGGGGTTGCTATGGGTGGCGGCACTGTTAGCCGCGCTGCTGTCGCTAGATAGCCTGTTTCGCAGCGACTACGACGACGGCAGCCTTGAACAGCTGTTACTCGCTCCGCAGCCGCTGGCGGCATTAAGCGTGGCGAAAGTGGCCGTGCATTGGCTGCTGACCGGGCTGCCGTTGGCACTAATGGCGCCACTGCTGGGCATTATGCTCGCACTGCCTGCGGGTAGCTACGCGGTGTTGGCGCTGTCGCTGGCGCTGGGAACAGCGAGTTTAAGCCTGATTGGTGCCATTGGTGCGGCGTTAACCGTCGGCCTGGCGCGGGGCGGCGTCCTGCTCTCGCTACTCGTGCTGCCGCTGTATATTCCGGTGCTCATTTTTGGCGCAGGTGCGGTCCAGGCGGCTATTTTGGGCGACGGTGTCTCCGCGCACTTGGCTATCTTAGGCGCGCTGCTGGCGGCCTCACTTATGTTAGCGCCGTGGGCGATTGCCGCATCGCTGCGTATCAGTATTAACGGTTAAGGACAGGACACGCTATGTGGGCCTTTATACACAAGCTGGGATCACCCAAGTGGTTCTATGGCATTAGTGCCAAATTACAGCCCTGGTTTTGGGCCGCAGCGGTGCTGTTGCTGGTCACTGGCTCGCTGTGGGGGCTGGCGTTTGCCCCAGCGGATTATCAGCAGGGCAATAGTTTCCGGATCATTTATGTTCACGTGCCCGCGGCTTTTTTAGCTCAATCGATTTTTATCTCCATGGCGGTGTCTGGGCTGGTGTTTATGGTCTGGAAAATTAAAGTCGCCGATATGGCGGCGGCAGTTATGGCACCGCTGGGCGCTGCGATGACCTTTGTCGCGCTATTTTCCGGTGCTGTATGGGGTGTGCCGACCTGGGGTACCTGGTGGATGTGGGATGCCCGGCTTACCTCCATGCTGATTCTGCTCTTCCTCTATTTAGGCGTGATTGCTCTGCGCGGTGCGTTTACCAGCCGCGATAGTGCCTCACGGGCAGCCTCGGTGCTGGCCATGGTGGGCGTCATCAACATTCCCATCATCAAATACTCAGTGGATTGGTGGTACACCCTGCACCAGCCAGCCTCGTTTACGTTAACCTCGCGCCCGACGATGCCCACCGAAATGTGGCTGCCGCTGGTGATTATGGTGCTAGGGTTCTACAGCTTTTTTATTGCCTTGACGCTGATGCGCACGCGCAGCGAGATCCTACGCCGAGAGTCGAGCAAGCGCTGGGTACAGGAGCTCGTTAACGGCCAGGTAGTGAATGCACAGGCAGAGGAGACGCGCTAATGGCATTTGCCTCATTTTCCGAATTTCTCGCCATGGGTGGCCATGCGCCTTACGTATGGTCTGCCTGGGGAGTAACGGCACTGCTGCTGGTGGCCACCGTTTGGCATGCGCGCGTTGAACAGCGTCAGTTATTGAATGGCATAAAGCGTCGGGCACGGCGCGCAAATAGCTTGAGAGAGAACGCCCAATGACCCCTAAACGTAAACAGAAACTCTTCGTCATTTTGGGTTTGGTATCGTTAACCGCGATTGCTGTCGGGCTAACGCTGTATGCGCTACGTGCCAACATTAATCTGTTTTTTAGCCCGGTGCAGATCGCCCAGGGCGATGCGCCCATGGAACGCCAGATTCGCGCGGGTGGCATGGTGAAAGAGGGCTCGGTGTCCCGTAACCCCGACAGCCTGGACGTCGCGTTTACCGTGACTGATTACGTTGATGACCTAGAGGTCTACTACAGCGGCATCCTTCCCGATCTATTCCGCGAAGGCCAAGGTGTGGTGGTGGTCGGGGAGCTTCAAGCAGATGGCCGTTTGTATGCCGATAAAGTGCTGGCGCGTCACGATGAGAACTACATGCCGCCTGAAGTAGCGCAGGCACTTGAAGAGGCGGGCTATTCGCCGGCCGACTATCAGGCCAAGGCTGCCGAAGTGGGTAAGCGGCTTGATGAAGAGGGCGTCCCCCAAGCAAGCGAGTATTAACCCCATCGTTTCACCGACTTGCCCTACCGCCAGTGCTAATTCGGAGCGCACATGCTGATTAAAATGATTCCTGAAATTGGCCACTTCGCCCTCATCATCGCGCTGTTGATGGCGATGGTGCAGGCAGTGATGCCGCTGGCCGGTGCAGCGACCCGACGCCCACTGTGGATGGCCTATGGTCAGACCATGGCGGCCGGGCAGTTTCTGTTCATTGCCATCGCCTACGCCTGTTTGACCGCGAGCTATATGCTGGATGACTTTAGCGTGGCGAACGTAGCGAATAACTCCAATTCGCTGCTGCCGTGGTACTACAAATTCAGCGCGGTGTGGGGCAACCATGAGGGCTCTGTCCTGCTATGGAGCCTAATGCTGGCAGGTTGGGGCTTTGCGGCGAGCGTGTTCACCGGCAACTTGCCGCGGGATATGGTCGCTCGGGTGATGGGCGTCATGGGCATGGTATGTGTCGGTTTCTTACTATTCATCCTGATCACCTCTAACCCTTTTGAACGCTTGCTCCCCGACATGCCTCAAGACGGTGCCGACCTCAACCCGCTGCTGCAAGACTTCGGGCTAGTGGTGCATCCGCCGATGCTTTACATGGGCTATGTGGGTTTTTCCGTGGTCTTTGCCTTTGCGATTGCTGCTCTCATGGGAGGGCGCCTAGACGCCGCCTGGACGCGCTGGGCACGTCCCTGGACGAATCTGGCCTGGGCGTTTTTGACCGTGGGGATCGCCCTCGGCAGTTGGTGGGCCTATTACGAGCTTGGCTGGGGCGGCTGGTGGTTCTGGGACCCGGTCGAAAACGCGTCGCTGCTGCCCTGGTTAACGGGAACCGCGCTGGTGCACTCGCTGGCGGTGACCGAAAAGCGCGGCTCGTTTAAGAGCTGGACCGTGCTATTGGCGATCTCGACCTTTTCGCTGTCGCTGATGGGAACCTTCCTGGTGCGCTCCGGCGTGCTCACCTCGGTACATGCGTTTGCCAACGACCCTGCCCGTGGCTTCTTTATCCTGATGCTGCTGGCGATTACGGTGACGCTCTCGCTGCTGGTATTCGCACTGCGAGCCCCGCGGGTCAGCCACAAAGTGGGCTTTAACTGGCTCTCTCGGGATGCGCTGCTGCTGGTCAATAATATCTTCCTGGTCATCATGACGGTCACCGTTTTACTTGGCACCGTCTACCCGCTGATTCTTGACTCCCTGGGGCTGGGTAAAATCAGCGTGGGCCCGCCTTACTTCAATGCGCTGTTTGTACCGCTCACCGTGATGATGTGCATCTTTATGGGACTAGGCTCGGTAACGCGCTGGAAAGGCATGGCGGTGCGCGACCTAGTCCGTAAGCTCTGGTTGGCGGGCGTTGCTGCGCTGGTGCTGGGCATACTGATGCCGCTGCTGTATCGCGGTGAGTGGAATCTGTTTGTCTCCCTGGGGATCGTCTCTGCGCTATGGATTGTGCTGCCGATGGTGCGCGATGTGTTTGATAAAACCCGTCACGCCAGCTCGTTCATCGCCGGGTTACGCAAGCTCTCACTCTCTTACTGGGGCATGGTGTTAGGGCACATTGGTGTGGCGGTCACGATTGTGGGTGTTGCGGTGGTGTCCAACTACAACATCGAGCGCAACGTGCGCATGTCGCCGGGCACCACGGTCGAAGTGGCGGGCTATCAGTTCACCATGACGGAGTTAGCCGAGCGTCGCGGGCCAAACTTTTTGGCAGACACTACGATCCTTCAGGTACAGCGTGGCGACACCGGTAGCAGTTTCACCATGCGTCCTGAAAAACGCCTTTATCTCGCGACCGGAATGCCGATGACCCAGGTGGCTCTGCGGCCGGGGCTGTTCCGTGATCTCTATGTGGCCATGGGCGAAGACCTTGGCGACGGCAGTTGGGCGATGCGTGTCCAATACAAACCCTTTGTACGCTGGCTATGGCTGGGCGCCCTGTTTATGGCATTTGGTGGTGTACTGGCGGTGCTCGATAAGCGTTACCGCCGCGCGACGGTCACTCGTGAGGCACCGAAAGCGTCCGGCAAAGGCGATACTGCGCAGGAGGCCGCTGTATGAAGCGTCGGTTACTGCTATTACTGCTGCCGGTTTGCTTTTTAGGCTTGGCGTTGTTCTTTTTCCAGGGCCTATCGCTGGATCCTTCCCAGCGCGATTCCGCGCTGATGGCGCGAGAGTTCCCGGCCTTTGAAGCCACCACGCTGCGCGATGAGAATCGGCGCGTGGATCAATCGCTGCTTCAGGGCGACGTCACCCTGGTTAACGTATGGGGCGAGTGGTGCCCCGCGTGTAAGCAGGAGATGCCCCAGCTGCTGGAACTGGCCGATCAGGATATTCGGATGGTCGGGGTTAACTACCGCGATACCCGCGAGAAAGGCATGGAGTTTCTCAGCGAGTTTGGCGATCCGTTTGAAGTGAATATTTTTGATCCAGAAGGCGAACTGGGTTTTGATCTTGGCGTTTACGGCGCTCCGGAAACCTTTCTGGTCGATGCCGACGGCGTTATTCGCTATCACCATAAGGGCTACGTATCGCCACAAGACGTCCGCGAACGAATCCTGCCGGAGGTGGAAAAATGGCGCTAATGCGAACCATGGCAGCGCTACTACTACTGGTCATAGCATTTGGTGCAGCGGCGGGGGGGATCGAACTACGCGAATTTGACGATCCGGTCATGGAAAAACGCTATCACGATTTAACCGCCTCGATGCGCTGCCCGCTGTGTGAAAACCAAGCTATAAACGATTCCGATGCCCCTATTTCAGGGGACATGCGCGAGCGTGTCTACCAACTGCTGCAAGACGGGCAGTCGGATATCGAAATTGTTAGCCATATGGTGCAGCGGTTTGGTGAATATATTCTCTATAACCCGCGTTTAGAAAGCCGCACCTACCTGCTTTGGGGGCTGCCGATTGCGCTGGTGTTGCTAGGCGCGCTGGTGGTTGTGTTAATGATTCGTGCCCGCCGAAATGCCTCTGCTAAAGCGCTGAGCGCCGAAGAGCGCCAGCGTATAGATGCGCTGATTAACCGTAAGAGGTCTTCATGACGCTGCTCTGGATTGCGATTGCCGTTTTACTGCTCCCCGCGCTATGGCTGCTGGTGGTGCCGCTAAGAAACGCGCGTCGATTACATGATCAACAACACGCGTTTGAAACCAATGACACCTCTGCCGAGCAGAATGTGGCGATTTTTCAGCGTCGTTTAACGTCATTAGAAGCGGCGCGAGAGCGTGGCGACATTGATGCCGAGCGCTTTGAAGAAGATCGGTTGGAGCTTGAGCGTAGCCTGCTGGAAGACACCGCCGTGCGCGCGCGCCGGCCGCTCAAGCCAGCAGGGGCGGGTCGCCTGGTGGTGCCTGTCGTTATGGTGGCCGTGGTAGTGGTCAGCGTGCTTTGGTATCAGCAGCAGGGCGCCGAGGGCGACCTTGTGTTACTCGCCGTTCAGCAAGAAGTACAGAATGATCCTGAAGGCTCGCTGAGCATGTATATCGAGCGCATGGAAGAGCAGGCGGAGCGTCAGCCGGATAACCCCAACGTATGGAGCGCGCTGTTTCCGGTCTATCGCGAAACCGGGCAGATGCCCAAGGCCGTCGATGCGCTTGAACGCCTGATTGAGATTGAAGGCCGAATTCCACCGCTGCTGGCTCAACTAGCGCAAATTCGTTTCTTTATGGCCGAGCGCGAACTCACCGATGAAGTGCAGGCATTGGTCGATGAGACGTTGGAGCAGGATCCCCGCCAGCCAACCGTGCTGGGTTTGCTAGGGGTTAATGCCTTTGATAAAGGTGATTACGAACAGGCCATTGACCACTGGCGCCGGGCGATTGCCAATATCGAGGATCCCGACACCGTTGACTCGCTGCGCGAGGGTATTCGCGTGGCCCAGGAGCGCATGGGTATTGAGCCTGAAGAAACCGTCGGCGAAGGTAACGGCATTAGGGTTCGCGTTGCGTTAGACGGAGAGCTCGCCGGGCGCGTTGACGATGACGACACTGTGTTTATCACTGCCCGCGATATTGAGGGTGAGTTACCACCCCTGGCCGTGGTGCGGGCGCAGGTATCCGAGCTGCCCATGACCGTGACGCTAGATAACACTGCTGCGATGTCGCCCCAGGCGCAAATCTCCCAGGTGCAGGAAGCCCGTTTAGTGGTGCGTGTTTCGCCCTCTGGCCAAGCAACGCCCCAGCCGGGAGATCTGTTCGGTGACCTTGAGAGCGTCAGCGTCGAGCCTATTGAAGACGCGGAGGCGGTTGAAGTGGTGATTAACCGTGTTTTTGAATAATCGCAACGGGAACGCGGCCTAAGTATGCGCTTAACGTCGATTCGCTTAGTCGGGTTCAAGTCCTTTGTGGATCCCGTCACGGTACCCTTCGATGGCAATATGACCGCCATCGTGGGCCCCAACGGCTGCGGTAAATCCAACATTATTGACGCCGTGCGCTGGGTCATGGGGGAGTCCTCCGCTAAAACCCTGCGCGGCGAGTCCATGGCCGACGTCATTTTCAACGGCTCCACTGGTCGTAAACCTATCAGCCAAGCCTCCATAGAGCTCAAGTTCGACAACCGCGACGGCGGTATGGGCGGCGTTTATGCGCAGTATGCCGAAATCGTCGTTAGGCGCTTGGTCACGCGGGATGGGCAATCCAACTACTTCTTCAACGGTCAAAAGTGCCGTCGGCGCGATATCGCCGACCTGTTTATGGGCACCGGCCTGGGGCCGCGCTCCTATGCCATCATCGGCCAAGGCATGATTTCGCGGTTGATCGAGGCTCGCCCCGACGACCTGCGCTCGACGCTGGAAGAGGCCGCGGGTATCTCCAAGTACAAAGAGCGCCGCCGGGAAACCGAAAACCGCATGCGGCGCACCCAGGAAAACCTGGAGCGTCTGGACGATATTCGCGAAGAGCTGGATAAACAGCTAGAGCGCCTCAAACGTCAGGCCGAAGCCGCCAAGCGCTATCAGGATCTCAAGGAGCAGGAGTATCGGCTCAAGGGTGAGCTGGCGCTACTGCGCGGCCGCACCCTGCGGGCGGAGCAGTCCCATCAGGAGAGCCGCGTTCGCGAGTTGGAAATCGCGGTCGAAAAAGATGTCTTCGGCGTTCGTCAGTGCGAAACCCGCTTGGAACAAGCCCGCGAACAGCATGACGAACTCTCTGAAGTGCTCGACCGTCACCAACAGCAGTTTTTTGAAACCACCACGCGCATTGCCCGTCTGGAACAGGATCAGGCCCATCGCCGCAGCCGTGAAACTCAACTGGCCAGCGATATTGCTACCGCCCGGCGTGACCTGGACGAGCAGCGCCGGGTTAGCGAAGGCGATCAGGAACGTTTAGCCGCGATTGATGAGCGCTTTGACGACTTGCTTCCCGAGCACGAAGCCTTAGAGGAGCGGCTCGAAAGCCTGGAGCAGTCCCTAGCCGACGCATCTCCCGCCCTGGAAGCCGCTGAACAGCAGTGGACCGATGCCGAAACCCGCTGGCGGGATGCCAGCCGCGACGCTGATCGTAGCCAGGATCTACTGCGCGACCTGGAGCAGCGCATTCAGCGGCTGCAAGCCGAAAATCAGCGCCGCCGCCAGCAGCGCAGTGAGGTCGCTGACCTTACAGGGCTACGCGAGGAGCATGCCGTATGCGAAGAGCAGTTAGCGGATGCCCAGCAGCAGGCGGAAGGCTTTCAGGCCCAGCGGGATCAATGGCAGCAGCGTTATAGCGATGCCAAGGCGGCCTATCAGCAGGTGACTCAAACGCGCGATCATCAACGCGCTGACCTGAGCCAACGTCAGGGGGAGCTGGCCTCCCTGCAAGCGTTGATTGATGCTGCACTGGTGGATCACGACCCTGCGATAGGCACGACCCTGGCAGCGCATGGCTTGGCAGAGGCTCCCCAGCTGGGCGAAGTACTGCAAGTAGCACCAGGTTGGGAAGCGCTTACTTCCTGGTTGCTTGCGCCGTGGCTCAATGCACGTTTAGTCACTCGCCATCAGTTGGCGGCCTTGCCCGAGGCCTTAGCCACCGATTGGCGTTTGATTGATCAAACCTCGCCAGCTCCCTCCACCTCGGGTCAGCGATTAGACAGTTTGGTCAAAGGCGCAGGCGCGCTGGGCGAGTGGTTAGCAAGCATTCACTATACGCAAACGGCCGAAGAGGCAGAGGCGCAGGTAGCGCATTTGGCGCCTGGCGAAAGCGTGGTGAGCCAGGATGGGGTTTGGTTGGGCCGTGGCTGGCTGCATCAGCAGGCCAACGGTGAAGGCATCGACGGGCTGCTATTGACCCGCCGCCGCTACGACGAGCTTTCCGCTCAGCGCGAAAGTGAAGAAGAGGCCTTGGCGCTGGCAGAGGAGCAGTGTGAGGCGGCCAGAGAGACGATTGAAGCGCTGGAGCAGGCTCGGGAGCAGCAGGCCGAACAGGAGCGTGCTCACGCCACCACCCTGCAGCAGTTGGCGGTGAAAGAGCGTAGTTTGGCCCAGCGCTTGGAACACCTTGAAGGTCGTGCAACGGAGCTCGATGAAGAGCTTGCCCAGCTACAACAGGATGAAGCAGAGTTAGCGCTTACTCTTGATGAGCAGCGCGCCCGCTGGCATGTAGCAATGGAGCAGCTGGAGAGCACCGCCGAAGCACGGGAAACCAGTGCCGAGCAGCGCAACCGGCAGCGCGAGGCGCGTGATCAGTTGACCCAGCAGCATGCGCCGCTCAAAGCCCAGCAGCAGGCGTTGGCACTTGAGCGTGAACGTTTAAGCGCTGAGCGGGATAGTCTGCGCTCTCAGCAGGCGCGCTCGAACGACTCTGAAGAGCGCCTCTCGCTGCGTATTGCCGAGCTTGAAGAGTCGCGGGAGATGTTGGTCGAGCCCGACGAGCTGGCTGGGGAAGAGCTTGAAGAGTTGCTTCACCAGCGTGAGCAGCAGGAGGGGCGCTTAAACGCGACGCGTCAGCAGGCCCAGGCGCTGGCTGAACAGTTACGCAATGACGAACTTGCCCGCCAGCAGCATGAACGTAACTTGGAACAGAGTCGCGAGCAGCTCCAGCAGCGGCGTATGGACGTTCAGGCGTTGGCACTTAAAGCCGCCACCCAGGATGAGCAGCTAACTGAGCTTGGCCATAACGTCGAGACCCTCACTGAACAGCTGCCCCATGAAGCGACGGAAACCCGTTGGCAGGAACTTCTGGAAAGTACCACGGACAAGATTCGCCGCTTGGGGGCGATCAACCTCGCCGCCATTGAGGAGTATGATCAACAGGCCGAGCGGCGAAATTATCTGGAAGCGCAGCACGCCGAACTGACCGAAGCGCTGGAAACCCTTGAACGGGCGATTAAGCGTATTGACCAAGAAACCCGGGTGCGCTTCCGCGAAACCTTTGATCAGGTCAATGCCGGATTGCAGGCGCTGTTCCCCCGTGTATTCGGCGGCGGTGCGGCATGGTTAACGCTAACCGGCGATGACCTGTTGGAAACCGGCGTGGCGATTATGGCGCGTCCGCCGGGTAAGAAGAACAGCACCATTCATCTGCTATCGGGCGGTGAAAAAGCGCTTACTGCGCTGTCGTTGGTATTCGCCATTTTTCAGCTCAACCCAGCACCGTTCTGTATGCTGGATGAAGTGGATGCGCCGCTGGATGACGCCAACGTGGGCCGTTACGCCCGGTTGGTCAAAGAGATGTCTGAGAACGTACAGTTTATCTACATCACTCACAACAAGATTGCCATGGAAGCCGCCGAGCGCTTGATGGGGGTGACCATGCAAGAGCCCGGCGTATCTAGGTTAGTCTCGGTGGGGATTGAAGAAGCGGCAGCGCTGGTCGATTAAGCGCCTTCTTCCTTCACCTTCAAAAGTCTTGCTGAGCAAGACATTCACGATAGCCGTTTAGTGCGTGTACTGGATGAGCGTTGGGATATGACGGTGCATATACATCTAACCCGACCGGCCGCCCCATCAGTGCGACAGCAGAAGAATTTTGGAAGAGACTGTAACTATAAACAGCAGTTTGTTAATCATGGAGTGATAAACATTATGCAAATACGCAAAAAAGTGTCCTAACGCGCTCAAGTTAACTATATTACCTCTATTAATGTTTGGTATGAGAACGTTAAGCAGCTTATAAATAGATCTTGCCAATGGGGATGATTAGCACATTAGTAAGCAAAAGGCTGAAACGGTTATGCACTTCCCAACGGTCAAAATGGCTTTTCTAGCTTTCGAGCTTCCTTTATAAAGCGATGTATAACGATTAGATCAAAGGCTCGTGACACTTTCGGCTGAAGTTAAGGTCGGACTTTTGCCTTAACCGGCTTCAATAACAGTCTCAAAAGCGTGAAAATAGCGTAATTATCAGCAAAAATTGGCCCTTTTCATAGCAATCGCGCTATGCTTGGTGGCAAGTACTTATTAAATAGCAGTTACCCATATTTAGGCATGGTGCCTTAGCAACCGGCAAGATGACCATGGAACGTTCGACATGGAACTAAGAGAGTGGCTAATCATTTTAGGGCTGGCGTTGGTATCGCTCATCGTTATAGACGGTGCGCGAAGACTGCAACGTCAGCGTCGTGTACCCCGTCTGGATCAGGCGGAAAAGGATCTTTCAGCTAGTCAGCTAGAAGATGATCCCGATGAAGCTGCTAAAGCAGCAGAGATCAATTGGGAACTACCCAATGGCGGTGCACGAGTCGTTAAGCCCGCTGACTATAGTGGCTTAGGTCATAAACCAAAATTAGAGCGTCAAGAGCATCCTGGCCCTTCCAGAGTGCTTTCTGAGTTTAGGCGTTCGGCGTCAGCTAAAGCAGCCAAACGCAAAGCTGCAAAAGCGGAATCCATCGCTAATTCCCAATCAATAGCAGCAGAAAAAACGGAGCGCCCAGTCGTCGCTAAAGCAAATACTGCGACGACTTCACCCTCCATGCCGACTGAGCATGAGCGCCTTGAGCCCAGTATTTCTATGGCAAACACTTCAATGAACAGCACTTCAAAGGCCAGTACCCTAAAGGCTGCTGAGGTTCCCCAGGACAAAGAGACTGTATCGCAACATGAATCCGAGCCAACGGCGGCCGCTGATTCTGCTGCAATGGCTAACGCAACCGCTTCTAACGTGAACGCTGAAGCAACTGAGCCTGCTCCACAGGCCGCTATAGCTATAAAAGAAGGCTCAACGACCCGTGAGGCAGCTGCTTCGCCTGATGACATGTCTATTCGCGCAAGCGAAACGGATACGGAAGCCTCTGTTCAGCCTGATTATGACGCTGAACCGGTACTACGTGCTGAGCCAGAAGATGCCGTATTTGCAAAACATGCTAATGATCACTCTCCTAAACGTCGTCAGTTGCGCTCCGATACCGCCGGTGACCACGACGAGCTTGACGATGACGAAGTGGATGAGTACCGGTTAGTCGACTTTGAAGGCATGGGCCGCTCATTGAAGCGCCGGTTGATCGAGCGTCGTAAAGAGAAACAACGCAAAAAGGCTGAGAAAGCGCTGCGAGATAAGGCGCTGGCCAAGCAGAAAGCTGAGCGTAAAGCAGTGGAAGCGGAACAGCGGCGTGAAGCGAAAGAAGCCGCTGATGCTGAGCGTGCTCGCGTAGCCCAAGAGCAGGCGCAGGCACGTGAAGAGGCAGCCGCCAGTGCAGCGGCCGCGGATAGACTGGCTGCTCAGCAGCGAGCGGATGATCAAGCTCGTGAAGCGTCTCGGTATGAAGAACCGCTTTATGAAGAGGGCTACTCTGCTAACTTTGACGAAAACGCCGATTATGCCAGCGATACTGCTTATGACGACCGCGCTGCTGATGAGCGCGGGGGGAATGATAGCGTCCGCATTCATCCCACATTAGAAAAAGCCCTACGTCACGATGTGAGCGGCGAACACGCCAAAGAGACGCTTTCCAGCGCTGAAGAAGTGGTCGTTATCAGCGTTCTCTCCCGTGACCCAGAAGGGTTTGATGGTAGCAAGCTGCTGGAACTCATGATGGTGTGTGGCTTGCGCTATAGCCGTGAAATGGGCATTTTCCACCGCTTTGAAACGGAAAGTGATGACAGCGAACTGCAGTTCTCCATGGTCAATGTCGTTAAGCCAGGCACCTTCCCCATTGAAGAGATGGGCGAGTTCATGACCCCAGGCATCACCTTACTGATGCCACTGCCGGGTGCACTCGATAGCGCTGCCGCGTTTGAGGCGATGGTCGAAACCGCTATGGTCGTGGTACGTCATATGGGCGGCGAACTGAAAGATGAAAACCACAGTGTGATGACCGCACAAACGATCGAGTTTGCCCGTCAGCGGGTGCGTGAATTTGAGCGTCGCCATCGCCTGCATCGGCATATGCAAGCCCGCTAATTCACACCGGCTGTTCAACACCCGCCTTCTTGCCAGAAGGCGGGTGTTTTTGTTCAATACGCGCTAATTTTACAGTCGTTCAGTTTTCACGTTCGTTCAATTTTTAAATTGCTTAGGTTTTGCGTTGTCGCTGCCGAGTACTGGAACCCATTCTAATGAGCAAGTCTGATTCTCAACCGTTGGAAGAGATTACCCAGCTGCGGGCCGCCCTGGATGAGGCAAACTACCGCTATTACGTGCTGGATGATCCTACCCTTACCGATGCCGACTACGACCGTCAGCTGCAGCGTTTACAGCAATTGGAAGCCAGCCATCCAGAACTGATCACCAGCGATTCTCCCACCCAGCGTGTAGGTGCCGCCCCAGCCGATGGCTTTCCATCAGTGGCGCACGCAATCCCTATGCTGTCGTTGGATAATGCCTTTAGCCGCGAGGATATCCATGCCTTTGCCGAGCGAGTGGCGGAACGGTTGGAGTGCAGTGCAGACGAGGTTGAGTTTACCTGCGAGCCTAAGCTGGACGGCGCGGCGGTGTCGCTGGTTTTTGAGCAGGGCGTGCTGGTGAGCGGCGCCACCCGGGGAGATGGGCGTACCGGTGAAGGCATCACCTCTAACCTGCGCACTTTGCGTTCGGTGCCGTTAAAGCTGATGGGCAAAAACGTACCCGAGCTGCTAGAAGTGCGTGGTGAAGTGATTATGCGCCATGCAGGGTTTGAGGCGTTGAACGAGCGCGCTCGGGAAGAGGGCAACAAGGTATTTGCCAATCCGCGCAATGCGGCGGCAGGCAGCCTGCGTCACCTCGACCCGCGTATTACCGCGAAACGTCCACTTGAATTTCACGCCTATCAGGCCGCCCGCTTGGAACCTGATTTAGGCGATACCACCCACAGCGAACTAATGGCACGGTTATCCACGTTAGGATTTCGCGCCAGTGCAGAGCTAAAAGTTGTCAAAGGCCCACAAGCTGTCGCCGACTACTGCGAGCAGTTGGGCGAAAAACGCGATGCGCTTGGCTTTGATATCGACGGCGTGGTGATCAAGGTGAATGACCTGCGCTACCAGCGTGAGCTGGGCTTTGTCGCCCGCGCGCCACGTTGGGCGGTGGCGTTTAAGTATCCTGCTCAGGAAGAGGTCACCACGCTTAACGATGTCGAGTTCCAGGTTGGCCGTACCGGGGCAATCACGCCGGTGGCGCGGCTTGAACCGGTCACCGTGGCAGGCGTGACGGTCTCCAATGCCACGCTGCATAACGCCGATGAAATCACCCGCCTGGACGTGATGATTGGTGATACAGTCTCCATCCGCCGAGCTGGCGACGTTATCCCTCAGGTAGTTAGAGTGCATGTTGAACAGCGGCCTGCGGATGCCAGGGCCATTGTTTTTCCTGAACACTGCCCGGTATGTGGGTCGGATATTGAGCGCGTTGATGGCGAAGCGGTGGCGCGCTGTTCCGGCGGCCTCTACTGCGCCGCCCAGCGCAAAGAGGCGTTGAAGCACTTCGCCAGCCGCAAGGCGCTGGATATCGACGGCCTGGGCGAGAAGCTGATTGTGCAACTGGTCGACTTGGATTGGGTCAAAACCCCGGCGGACCTGTTTCATTTGAGTGTTGAGCAGCTAAAAAGCCTGCCGCGGATGGGCGAGAAGTCAGCCAATAATTTGGTCAACTCGCTTGAAAAAGCCAAATCGACCACCCTGGCGCGGTTTATTTACGCGCTGGGGATCCGTGAAGTAGGCGAAGCCACAGCGGCCAACCTTGCTAATCACTTTGGCACGCTTGAAACCGTCCAAACGGCGGAACTGGCAGCGCTGGAAGCAGTCAACGATGTCGGCCCGATTGTCGCCGCCCACGTGCATACTTTTTTCCGCCAGCCACACAACCAGGAAACCATTGCCGCACTGATTGATGCCGGAGTTACCTGGCAGGAAGCCGTCGTTACCCAAGGCCCAACGCCGCTGGAAGGCCAGATCTGGGTATTGACGGGGTCGCTTGAGAGTATGACCCGCGATGAGGGCAAGGCGCGCTTGCAGGCATTAGGGGCGAAGGTAGCGGGCAGCGTGTCGAAGAAGACTACCTGTCTCGTCGCTGGCGAAGCCGCAGGCAGTAAGCTAACCAAAGCCGAGCAGATGGGTGTAGAAGTGATCGATGAAGCGACCTTTATGGAACGTTTGGCAGAGTGGGAGCAGAGTTAATGAGCCGTTTTATTGAAGTACCCGCAAGAATGCTGCCACCGGAAACCCTCGATGCCCTGCTTGAGGCATTTGTGACCCGCCAGGGTTACGACACGACCGATACCACGGGCGAGGGCATGCATGGCTGGGTAGCCGAGCTCAAAAAGCAGCTTGAGCGTAACGAACTGATCATCGCCCATGACCTTGAGCTGGAGATGACCGAAGTCATGACCCTAGCACGGTGGCGCTCGTTTGGCCGAGATATCGCCGATGACGAGGAAGAGGGTGATTTTTAGACGCATCTTGCGAAAAGCCTCCCGGTATGTCGTTGCGAGGAGTACAGCGACGCGGCGAACTTTGCTGGCAGTGGCAGGCAAATCCGAGATCGCCGCGCTTCGCCCGCGATGACATTTATCTGAAGCATCGAGTCCTGTCGTTGCGAGGAGCGCAGCGACGCGGCAATCTCAAGCTTGCCTATTGAGCGTTCTCGCCCCGAATAATTGCGCTGATAATGCGTCGCCCTGGGTGCAGGTGATCGACCAGGGGCGCTTCCAGCGGCATCGGTTCATCGCACATTCTTGAAGCAATCACCTCGGCGCATAGCGGCGCGCTGGCTAGCCCGCGTGAGCCATGAGCCGTCGATATCCACAGGCCTGGGTAGTGCTCGCCTGGCGTCTCTGGCACCCGAGTAGCATCTTTAGCTAGCCGCGCATAGTCGGCCTGCCACGCCTCTGCTACCGGCACAGGCCCTGCATAAGGGGTTTTGTCAGGGCTGGCCGCACGCACCGCCGCGCGACCTTGAAGGTGTTCAGGCGTTAATTCACTACCGGCTTTTTGCAGCTCGGCGACTAAGTTGGGCAATGTCTGACGCAGCTCATCAATATTGCGTTGATGATCGTCGGCGGTTACATCGGTGGTGGCGTTATTGGGTACAAAGCTGGCGCCAAACGTCAGCACGCCATCCAGAGCAGGCGCTACATAGCCTCCGGCGCATATCACGCGGGTTGGGCCTGCTACCCCATCGGGTAGTTTTAGCTCGCTAATCTGGCCGCGGACCGACTGCAGCGGCAGTTCGCTGGTTTGCGCAAAGCGGTTAGCCAAATGCGCACTGGCAATCACCACCTGATCGACATTAAGCGTGCTGGCATCATCTAGATTGAGCTGCCACCCGGCGGCTGTGCGGGTAAGGGAGCTAACGTCACCCTGCTGGAAAGTCACTCCTGGCTGACTAAGTAAGTGCTCACATAGTGCCTTGGGCTGAACCCATCCCGCCTGTGGGTAAAACAGCCCATGGGGTGCGTCAATGGGCATGGCCGTTGCTTCGCTTAGCGCCGGGTTGTTTAGCGCAGTGACAACGTCGCTGGGCAGCGGGTGTTGTTCAATAAAACGCTGCTGGCGGCGCGCTTCTTTATCACTACTCGCCAACTGCACCACGCCGCAGGGCTGCCATAAAGGGGATGTGGACAACGACTGTGTGGATAGCTGTTGGGTAAGCCAGCGCTGGCTGTACAGCAGCCCGGCAAGGTAAACACGGCTCTGGTGATTAGTCTCGGCAGCCAGCTTTACATACAGCGCGCCCTGGCGATTGCCTGAGCCGCCCGCGCCGGGGGCTTCGCGCTCAACAACCGTTACCTGAATACCGCGCCGCGCTAACGCTGCCGCCATCGTGCTGCCCGCCAGCCCAGCACCGACTATCGCAACGTGCTTTACGGCTGCCACGGGCGGTGGGGTAAACCAGGGCGTTGCCTGGCGGCGCTGCTCCTCAGGCGGCGTTTCGATACTGCCCGCGAGCATTTCCCGCTTGCGACCATAGCCTGGCACTTTCTTCCAGCTAAAGCCTGCGGCTTTTAATCCCCGTTTAACGATACCTGCGCAGGTAAAGGTGGCGAATGTCGCGCCGGGGCGTGAACGGGCGGCCATGGCGTTAAATAGCGCTGGCTGCCACATATCGGGGTTTTTAGAAGGCGCAAAACCGTCTAAAAACCAGGCGTCGACTTGGCCATCTAGCTGCTCCAGGCGCTCTGTGGTATCGCCGAAATGCAGGTCAAGCGTGACGCGCTCGGTTAAGTGCAGGCGGTGAATGCCGCTCACGGCAGCGGGCCACTGGGCGCATAGCACCTGTGCATAAGCCGCTAGCGAAGGCCAAGCACTAAGCGCCTGTTCCAGCGCCTCATGCTCAAGAGGAAACTTCTCTGTGGATAACAGGTGCAGCCGCGCATTGGGCGCTGCATGCTGCTCAAAACAAGCCCAAGCGCAGAGTATGTTCAGCCCGGTACCAAAGCCGGTTTCACCAATGACGAACGGCCTTGCTGCTTTCCACTCAGCAAAGCGCTGGGGAAGATGGTTGGCACCCAGAAAAACATGTTCGGTTTCAGCGCGCCCATCGCCACGGGTGAAATAGATGTCATCAAATGCTGTTGCGTGGGGTGCTCCCTCGTTCCAGGTAAGTAGAGGCGTGGTTAACGCCGCGAGGGCAGGCAAAGCATTGGAACGTTGGGTCACGCAGATATCCGTTTAATGAAGAAGTGGTTAAAAAATGATCAATTTGTCGCCGTCGGCGCTGGCTCTGGCTTAGCGCAAAGCGTCCGCCGGGTTTGCACAGAGTTTTCCACAGGCTCTGTGAAAAAGCGGGCGGACCCTCCACACTCGCCTATTGGGGTCAAGGCAAAACTTTCTTGAACGGCTTAACAATTACCTTGGCATAGACCCCCGCAATCATGTATGGGTCGGCATCCGCCCATGCATTAGCCTCTTCCAGGCTCTCAAACTCCGCCACGACCAAGCTGCCGGAAAAGCCAGCATCGCCGGGATTTTCAGCGTCGATGGCAGGGTGAGGGCCAGCTAAAACTATCCGGCCTTCGTCACGCAGCGCTTCCAAGCGGGCGAGGTGATCAGGGCGAGCCGCTAAACGACGCTCTAAGCTATTGGGCACGTCTTCACTCATAATGGCGTACAGCATGTGGATATAACTCCTTGAAAAGAAGGGGATGAAAAGTGAGCGTTCATTGACCGCGCAGACAGATGCGCGCAACATATCTTACCCATTGCGAACGATTTATTCACAGCTGAAAAGCGCATTCTGACAAACTGCTCACACGGCGTCATGCTTATGTCTCGACTTCCTTATACCTTTGATGCCGATCAGCGTTACCCGGTTGATTTGCACATGCACTCCACTGCTTCTGATGGCGCGCTATCGCCCACTGAGCTGGTAACACTGTGCGCCGAGCGCGGGCTGACGCATATGTCGCTTACCGATCACGATACCATGGACGGCATTGAAGAAGCGGGCCGCGCCGCCGAGCAAGCAGGGCTATGTCTTATCCCTGGCTGTGAGTTATCCACACGCTGGCAAGGAGTCAATATTCATGTCGTGGCGCTGATGCCCGGCGGCTTGCAGGGGCCGATGGTGGAAGGCTTGATTCAGCAGCGTGAGGCGCGTATCCAGCGTGCGGAAGTCATTGCCGAACGACTGGAAAAAGTAGGTTTACCCGACGCCCTAGAAAAAGCGCGCCTTCACGCAGGCAGCGACCGCCCCCTAGGCCGCCCGGATTTTGCCCGTGCCTTGGTAGCTGAAGGAGTGGTGCCCGACTGGGCAAGTGCCTTTAAGCGCTACCTAGGCAGCGGCAAGAAGGGCGATGTCAAAGCCCACTGGCCAGAAATCAGCGAAGCCGTGAGCTGGATTGTGAAATCAGGCGGCGTTGCCGTGATCGCCCATCCATTGCGCCATGGACTTACTCGACGCAAGCGTGGGCTGTTGATGGATACCTTCCAGGCGGCGGGCGGCCAAGGGGTTGAGCTGGTTAGCGGCCAGCAGAACCCGGATAGCACCCGTGACTTGGCGCGCCAGCTGGTCGAGCGTGAGTTATACGCTTCCTTGGGCAGCGACTTTCACTTTCCCGGCAGCCATGCAGCACCCGGCAGTATGAGCTTGGTACCGCGCACGGCAGCGCCCCCGATATGGCAGCATCCGCGCTTGGTGCATCTACGCGATGCCGCCCCCGGTCTGTTAGCGAATGGCTAAGTTTTCGTTAGCTTAAGTTCTCGTCAGCTTAAGTTATCACCAGCTAAGGTCAGCTATGCTGTAGGAACCGCTAAGACAGTGAGCTATGAAAGGAGTAGTTTTATGAGCCAATATTTCCAGATTCACCCGGAAAACCCGCAAAAGCGGCTGATTGATCAGGCGATTGCAATCATTCGTAAAGGCGGCGTAGTGGCTTACCCCACCGATTCAGGCTATGCCTTGGGCTGCCACCTGGGTGAGAAGAAAGCCATTGAGAAGATTAAATGGCTGCGTTCACTGGACGATAAACACAACTTCACTTTGGTGTGCTCCGATTTATCAGAGATCGGCACCTACGCTAAGGTGGATAACGACGTTTTCCGGTTGTTGAAAGCGCATACGCCGGGGCCGTACACCTATATCTTGGATGCTACTTCAGAAGTGCCGCGGCTATTGTTGCACCCCAAACGCCGCTCCATTGGTGTACGCGTGCCGGATCACCGCATTACGCATGCGTTGCTGGCAGCCTTGGGGGAGCCGTTGATGAGCGTGACGCTCATTCCGGTGGGCGATGATTTTCCCATGAACGACCCGGAGGAGATCCGCGAGCGTTTTGGCGCGCATCTGGATGCCATTATCGATGGCGGCGCTTGCCATCTAGACCCCACCAGCGTTATCGACCTGCGCGAGCTGCCGCCTAAAATCATTCGCGAAGGACGCGGTGATATCACGCCCTTCCAGGCTTAGCGTTAGGCGCAAGCTAGTCAGAAGCGGACTCATCTTTATCGTCTTTTTTACGCGGGTCTTCGCTGTCTTCGTCTAGCCAAGTGCCGCAGCGCAGGCAGTAACGGGCCCGCTTCTCATGGCGGTCGTAACCGCAGCCGGGGCAGGCTTCCTCCGAGTAACGATCCTCGCGTATTGAGCGGATCACCTGAGCGGAGAATACCCCGGTGGGCACAGCAATAATCGAGTAGCCCAGCAGCATCAGGATCATGGTAATCGCTTTACCCAACGCAGTGGCGGGGACGATGTCGCCGTAGCCCACGGTGGTCATGCTAACGATCGCCCAGTACATCGACATAGGAATACTGGTGAAGCCCGCTTCCGGTGATTCAATGGTGTACATCAACGCCGCGAACAGCGTGACCACCATGAAAATGGCAGAGAAAAACAGCAGTATTTGACGCAGGCTGCGTTTTAACGCGTCGAGTAGCAGGCTGGCTTCGCCAACAAATTCCATGAGTCGCAAAATACGGAAAATACGCAGCACTCGCAGCAAGCGAACAATCACCAGGCCATGAGCGCCAGGGACCAGTAGCACTAGCCAAGTGGGTAAAATAGCGATTAAGTCGACGATTCCATAAAAGCTTTTTAGATAGAGCAAGGGGCGCTCAAGGCAGTAAATGCGAACTAACAACTCTAAGCTGAACAGTATCGTTAATGCCCACTCGATGTAGAAGAAAATGGGCCCGTAGCGTTCGGCGTAAATCTCGATACTACCCAACAGGATGACCGCGACACTCAACAAAATAGCCCCGATCAAGGCAATATCAAAGGCTTTAGCGCCCGGTGTGTCGGATTCGAAAATAATATGAAACAGTTGAGCGCGTAGGCCTTCCGCACCGGGGGTTAAGTTTAAATTCATCGCATCATCCTGAAGTGGGCCTCAATTCGGTCCTTAAAAACAGTCCTGAAATGGCATTAAGCCGTTAGCGTAGCTCGGTTTGGTACGCCAAGCGATGGGCCAGTGCCAACGCAGCGTTACCGTAAGCCGTGCTGGGCTGTCCATGGGCATCTAAGCCGCCGGGTAACGCCTGAGCGTACACGCGGGCATCGGCATCCAGCGCGGGGTGGTCAGCGAGAGTGGCTAACGCCTGTTGGGCATCGCTTAGAAAGCTTGCCTGCTGGCTGTCGTGGTAGGCATCCAGCGCCAGCGTTGCGCGGTGTAGCCACTCAGCCGGGGAGTGCGCTTCGGGAAGTGGCCAGTGCTGGTTACTAAGTGCATTGCCCCGAGATGCTTTGCTGCTATCTGAAGGGCGCAGCGGTACCTGTTCTGAAAGTGTCAGTGCCAATGTCCACAGTGCTTCCGGGTCGCCGTCCTTTAATTCCAGTTCTACCTCGCGGATGGGTGTGCGGTAGCCACCGCTGATAATTTCACCTTCATCCAGTACCAGCTCAATATGACTGCGCTGGTTGGTTGAACCTGGGGTTACTAAGCCATCGGTTAGCTGCCAGCTGCGCCGCGTGAAATCGGTGCTGAGTTGGGGGGCGAGGGCGTCTAGCACACCGCTTAGCTCCCCTTGAAAAGGGGGGAGCTTGGCGATGGATTCGAGGTCCAGCTCTGGCCCTGAAACCTGCCACTCCCACTCTTCTCGTTGCGAGAGCCCACCGCCGCCCTGGCCTGCGGTTTTCACCGTTTGTAGCACTTGGCCGTCTACCTGACGCAAGCGCAGCGCAATACGTGCTTTGGCCAGATCGCCATGGGGGGTATCAAAGTAGGTGTTAGTCAGCGACTGTTTACGCGCAGGGTATGAGGCGAGATGCGGGTGTTGCGTAAGCGCCGCAGGCCCTGCAGGGGCAAGGGCCAGTTTAAGTTCCACTTCCATGGGGTTTAGGTTTTTCATGACGCTCGCCACCTCGTTATCGTGACATTTAAATGAATATTTGATTACATTTATGAACTTTTCATGACGGCGGCGGGCGCACTCTTTATACTGGCGCCGCCATTTCCAGGCTTCCCGAAAACAGGCTAAAAGGCATTATGGTTACCTCCAATCCTTTTTCTTCGATGTTTGGCCGCTCGCCATTCCAGCCGTTATTGGCCCATATCGTCAAGGCCAATGAATGTGCCGATCAGCTGTTGCCGTTTTTTGAAGCAACGCTGGCTGATGACTGGGACAAAGCGGCTGAACTGCGCGAAAACGTCACCCGCTTAGAGCATGACGCCGATACGCTGAAAACAGAGCTGCGGTTGAACCTGCCCAACACCATGTTTCTTCCGGTGTCGCGCTCCGATCTGCTTGATTTGATCAGCGTGCAGGACAAGATCGCCAACAAGGTGCGTGACATTACCGGCATTATGTTAGGGCGTAAAATGCGCGTGCCGGATGAACTGGCCGATGCAATGCGCGATTACATCCGTACCAGTGTTGCTTGTGTTGCCCAAGCCCGCCAGGCACTGGAAGAACTCAAGGATCTGCTTGAGTCCGGCTTTGGAAAAAACGTCTCCGACGTCATGCAGAACATGATCCGTGAACTGCACACCCTTGAGCACCAAGCCGACGATCAACAAGTGACGATCCGTCGCCAACTGTTCTCGCTTGAGAGCCAGTTACCGCCTGTGGACGTGATCTTCCTCTACAAAATCATTGAATGGGTTGGCGAACTATCTGATCGCGCTGAGCGTGTGGGTAGCCGTCTGCAGATACTGACCGCCCGCTAAGGGGATCTTCATGCTGATTATTGCCCAGTACGGTGAAATCTTCATTATCCTGGCCTGTTTGTTTGGCTTCTTTATGGCCTGGGGCGTTGGTGCGAATGATGTCGCCAATGCGATGGGAACCTCGGTGGGGTCGAAAGCGATCACCATCAAACAAGCGATCTTGATCGCTGTTGTTTTTGAATTTCTCGGCGCCTGGTTAGCCGGTGGCGAGGTTACCAATACGATTCGTAAAGGTATTATCGACCCCCAACTACTGCAAGATGATCCGCAGCTGTTGGTATACGGCATGCTGGCGGCACTGCTGGCGGCGGGAACATGGCTGCTTGCCGCGTCTATGAAAGGTTGGCCGGTTTCCACGACGCACTCGATTGTCGGCGCGATTGTGGGCTTTGCTGTCGCAGGGTTAGGCCCCTCCACAGTGGATTGGGGCGCCGTAGGCACGATTGCTGCGAGCTGGGTGGTTTCTCCCTTACTGGCGGGCACTATTGGCTTTTTGCTGTTTAAATCGGTTCACCACCTGATTTTTGAAGATGCCAACCCGTTCACGGCTGCTAAACGCTACGTGCCGGGCTATGTGTTTCTGGTGGGCTTTATCGTTTCGATGGTTACGCTGACGAAAGGGTTGTCCCATGTGGGGCTGGACTTAACCTTTAATCAGAGCCTGCTGCTGTCAATCTTGCTGGGGTTGGTGATTATGGGCATCGGCTTGATTATGCAGCGGCGTATCAAGTTCGAGCACAACGCAAATGATCACTTCGGCTATGCCAACGTAGAGCGCGTGTTCGGCGTGTTGATGATCTTCACCGCCTGTGCCATGGCCTTTGCACATGGTTCAAACGATGTGGCGAATGCGGTTGGCCCGCTGGCAGCGGTGATCAGCGTAGTACAAACCGGCGGCGAAATTGGTGGTTCTGCGCTGGTGCCTTGGTGGGTACTGGTACTTGGCGGCGGCGGTATTGTCGTGGGTCTGGTCACCTACGGCCATAAAGTCATCGCGACTGTAGGTACCGGTATTACCGAGCTTACCCCCAGCCGTGGTTTTGCTGCCACGCTGGCGGCGGCCACCACAGTAGTACTGGCTTCTGGCACGGGCCTGCCAATTTCCACTACCCACACACTGGTAGGGGCGATTCTTGGGGTGGGGCTAGCGCGCGGTATGGCGGCGTTGAACCTGCGGGTTATCGGCACGATTGCCATGTCGTGGCTGATCACGCTACCCGCCGGTGCTGGTCTTGCGATTTTGTTCTTCTTTATGTTCAAAGGCATGTTCGGCTAACCACTCGTTGGCTAATAGCTAATCAGCAGTGCCTATAAAACGCAGTACGCCACAGCTCGTAAGTCTTTAAAAAGTACCTGAACGGGAGTACCTGAGCGGGAACATCACAGCGGCATCTTCATGTTTATCTGCATTAGATTGAGCAGATTTGCATTAGAAGGTGCCGCTGTTTTTTGCGCTCTGGTAAAGTAACCCAGTTGGATGTGGTAAACGTCTGATGTTTCTTTCACCTGCTGCCGGAGAGCGGCCCTTGGATACGCGCTTCCCCTTTGTTGATTGGTTTCGTAACGCCTCCCCCTATATTAATGCTCACCGGGGGCGAACCTTTGTCATCTTAATTGAGGGCGAAGCGATGGCGTCTGGCCGAGGGGAGCAGCTGATTCAAGATTTGGCGCTGCTGCATACGCTGGGCGTGCGCTTGGTCGTGGTGTTTGGCATTCGCCCTCAGGTGCATGAATCGCTCACCGCTGCGGGCGTTGAGCCCACGCGTATCGACGGTCGCTGGGTAGCGGATCGCGCCGTCATGGCCCACGTAGAGCAGGTCGCCGCCCATCAGCGGCTATGGTTGGAAGCGCGGCTTTCATTAGGCCTACCCAGCACGCCGCTACACGGTGTAGAGCTGAGCGTCATCTCTGGCAACCTGGTCACCGCCAAGCCGCTTGGCGTGCGTGAAGGCATCGACTTCGACCACAGCGGTGAAGTACGCCGGGTGCGGGCCAGCGCGATTCAAGGCTTATTGGAAAAAGGCTCGCTGGTGCTGCTGCCGCCGCTGGGCTTCTCCAGTACCGGCGAAGTGTTCGATCTGGACGCCTCTGAAGTCGCCCAGCACGCCGCCGTGGCGCTGAAAGCCGACAAGCTGATTCTGCTCGGTGAGTCGGAAGGGCTGGAAGATGAGCACGGCGCGCTGCTGCGCCAACTCTCGCCAGCGGAAGCCGAGCCGCGTTTAACCAATGCCGTTCCAGGCAGTGAGTTAGCCCGCCATTTACAGGCCGCCTGCACCGCCGCCCGGGAAGGCGTGGCACGCACGCACCTGCTCTCCTGGCACAACCATGACGCCTTACTGGGTGAGCTGTTCACCCGTGATGGCGTGGGTACCATGATTACCCAGCACCGCTACGAACAGCTGCGCCCCGCAACGCTGAACGATGTGGCGGGCCTGCTGGAACTGCTGGAACCGCTAGAGCGGCGGGGCATGCTGGTTGCACGCTCCCGGGAGCGCCTGGAGCACGAAATCGACGATTACATGGTGATCGAGCGCGACGGCATGGTGATCGGCTGCGCCGCGCTGCATGTCTTCCCCGATACCAGTATTGCCGAACTCGCCTGCGTAGCCGTGCACGACAGCTACCGTGGCGGCGAGCGCGGCGAGCGCTTGGTGGAAGCCATGGAGCGCCGTGCCCGCCAGCGCGGCTTAAACGAAATGTTCGTGCTGACCACCCACACCGCCCACTGGTTTGTAGAGCGCGGCTTCCGAGCGGCCAGCCTGGAAGACCTGCCCCCGCTGAAACGCGAAACCTATAACCACGCCCGTAAATCGAAGGTATTGGTGAAAACGTTGACGGGGTAGGACGCGGTGAATATTAAGTAGTAGAAGATGAGCAGTAGATTATGAGTGGTTGGAGTGCCCGAGTGCTTAAGTCATCCAGCGTTTGGTCATTTTTTGGCAGTTTTGCTTAATGCGCTGAGACAGGCGCTCCAACAAAACATGCTCAGTCCCTGGCATCGCGACCTCCTGCAGTGCTCTTACGACAGAAGGCAAAACGCTGATCATTTCATCGGCGATACGCGCTCCTATATGCATGAAGTAAGCAGGTTTAAATCCCAACGTCTGGGCGAGAGACGCCAGATGCTGGCGTTCAATGCTACCCGGCTTATCAATGCCTGCCATCTGGAATGCAAAGCGATTTGAGAGACCGCTATAGAGCGTTGTGCACATTAAGTCATAAAAAGGCGCTAATTGAATGCCCTGTGGCGTCTGAAGTATAGAAAGATTTTTAGCATGGCTATCGTTGTTACCAATAAACAGATTGAAGAAAAACCACTGAACGAAACGCAGCAGGTCTTTTGCGGGAACACCCGCCGCCTGAAGTAACTGCCGACACTCAATGAGGCTGGGCCCACCATCGCTTTCGTACTTAAGAGTGGAAGGCGTACCTGCTAATTGGCAAACGTCTAACTGGTGATAACGCTGTAAGTTGCCATGGCTATCGTAAAAACGGTCATAGCGCTTGACCAAACAAGCGCGTGTTTCAGGTTGGAAAGTGGCTTCGGCCACCCCGAGCTCTAGCGTGGACGCTAACTGCATGCAGAACGTTTCATTAAGTGCCGAGCACCAAACCCCTTTCAAACCACGAATATCAGGTTTCAAAATATGACTTGAAGGAGCGGCTCCTTCAGGAAGCGCCGGGCTGCCATCGGCGAGTATCATTAACAGCAATTTATTTTGGGCGCCCGCTAATTAAATTCGCGCTTGAGGTGCAAGCTGTCCCGTTAATTCCCCCTGGCTTTCGTTATGCAGAAAGTCGTTGATCGCTTTCCAGTGAGTTTCGCGATAGCTAGCGGGCTGGGGTATTTCACCTTGCGGGAGCAGGGTGTAGCCACTTGCTGTATCGCCCCCAATCGACCTTAAAAGACCAAAAATAGTGGTGGTGTGATGGCGTAGCTCAATATAGCGGCGTAGCTCACCCTCAGGCAGTAAATTCTCGAAGTACGCCAACACACTATCACCGCTATGTTGCTGTTGAGTCAGCGGTAATCGGGGGGAGAGGCTATTCGCTTGGCTATTAGTTAGCCACTCATGGGTATATTCAAACCGCAGCGGCCGGGTATTATGCAAACGCCCTATATGCAGCTTCCCCCAGAACAGGTCGAGCGCTTCGCTATGGTCAGTCATGGTGACTACCCTTACGACGTATAACTACCTCCAACCCCATTAGATCTAGCACATCGAGCACTTTTTGCAGTTGTAATGTGGGTTTTCCGCGCTCAAGATCGACAATAAAGCGGTTGCCGGTACCCGCAAGCCCGGCGATATCACTTTGCAGCAATGACTGCTCGCGCCGAGCTTGTTGAACCAGCTTGCCTAACTCTTCACTGCTGCGTATACGTTTAGCATTTTCTACAGGCGCGGTCATAGCAATAGTCCAATAAATTACCGTACGGTAATCATAGACCATGCCTGGGGACAAAACCCAATAATTATTCCCGTCCGGTAATTTTTAGCCTTGGGAGTAGTGCTGAAGAAGAAAATATTCCCGAACGGGAAGTTTGAGGGGCTAAGATACGTCTGTAAGGGCGACGAAGCCGCCCTTGGTAGATTGGCTCTGAGGTAAGCACTTACGTGTTAAGAATCACGCCACCATTCAAGTGCATGGTCTGGCCGCTCATGTAGGACGACTCCTCGCTTGCCAGATAAACATACGCAGGCCCCATTTCACTGGGCTGCCCGGCGCGTTTCATCGGCACTTGGCCGCCAAAGGACGCGACCTTCTCCTCGTCAAAGCTTGCTGGAATCAGCGGTGTCCACACCGGCCCCGGTGCCACGGTATTAACACGAATGCCGCGATCCATTAGCGACATCGCCAGCGAGCGCACCAACCCCTGAATAGCGCCTTTGGTAGCGGTGTAATCAATCAGCGTATCGTTGCCCTTAAAGGCATTGATAGAGGACGTGCAGATGATCGTATCGCCCTTGTCGAGATGCGGCAGGGCAGATTTAGTGAGATAGAAATGGCTGAAAATGTTGGTCTGAAACGTACGCAGCAGCTGATCATCGGGGATCTCGGTAATATCGCCCCAATCGTACTGCTCAGCGGCATTATTGATCACAATATTAATCTTGCCGAAGTGATCGAGCGTGCGCTTAACAATATCGCGGCAAAATTCTGGTTCAGCGACATCGCCTTTTAATACCAAGCAACGGCGGCCTTCGGCTTCGACTAACCGTTTGGTCTCTTCGGCATCTTTATCTTCGTCTAAATAGGCAATCGTGCAGTCCGCGCCCTCGCGGGCATAGTGAACGGCCACGGCACGACCAATGCCGCTGTCGCCGCCGGTAATAATCGCGACTTTGTCTAACAGCTTGTCAGTGCCGCGGTAGCTTTCGCGAATGTACTCCGGCTCCGGGTGCATCGCGTACTCATCGCCCGGCTGCTTATCTTGATGCTGGGGAGGTTGCTTATGATCACTCATGTGCGGTCACTCCATTGTTAGCACGGATGTGTGTCGTTCAAACGGATGGTTACTACTTATGACTGATGGTTAACACCTAAGGAAAACAGCGAATATTCACTCCTCGAATACTCACCAACATTTAACGTAGACCAAAGGCGTAGAAACAAGCAAGCCACGCTAATTAATGGTCTTTTATTGATTTCAGGGATTTAGCTGAGTTTCGATAACAAGCGTTAAGGTAATAAGCCAATTCTGATAAATAAATAACCTATGTTAAGTAAATGGTTGGGTTTTTAAATGGCGGCGCGCATAAATTGACAATAATAGAAAGAGCGCTATGTTTTAAAGGTGCTCGGTTTAGAGGTGCTCGATTTTAAAAGAGCTAGGCTTTAAAAGCACTAACTTTTATAAGCGCTATATCAAGCACTATGTTTTGAGGGTAATCAATCTATTAAGGAGGATGAGGATAAGTTCACTAGGATAGGTGCTTATTTTCTCTAAGTGCATAATTTTATTAACGTATTAGGTATTAACCGTCGTAGCGTTAATGAGGTGCACTCGATAGATTCGCAGTGACGCTGATTGTGTTTCACCACGGATGCTGACAAGTGAGACGACAAGGAGGAAGTGACAGATGACCGATCAAGGAAAGCAGCCCAATCCAGGCGCACCCAACCAGACAAGCCACTCAACGGAGTCGCTCAAACAGCAAGGACGCGATACCGCACATGAGGTGAGTGATGCGGCCCATCATCAAGCTGAAAGCTATTTTAATCAACAGCGCGATACTGCTGCAGATCAGTCCCACAAGCTAACCGGCGTTCTACAAAAGATGGCCGACGAGTTTGATAATCAGCAGCAGCCTTATTTTTCTAAACAAGCACGAAAGTTTGCTGACACCACTGAGCGCTTTTCGCATAGTTTGCGGGATAAAGATTTACACACCGTCTGCAATGAAGCGAAGAGTTTTAGCCGCCGCGAACCCGCGCTGTTTATAGGTGGTGTTATTGCCGCTGGTTTCTTGGCTTCCCGCTTTCTGCGTAGTTCTGGCCAGCACTCGCATAGTGACGATTCGCACTCACGTTATTCAAATACCACCGACGAGCGCGCAACGGGTCTTCCGATGCAGGAAAACGTACCTGCCGGGCAGGCGTCACCAGTTAGCCAATCATCAAGTCTTTCAGGCAGCTCCGTTGCCGGTAATGGAGCACTAGGTTCATCGGGTCGAGAAAATGGAATGCCCTAACGTAAGGGCCAGGGAGGCATAGAATGGATTCGGATAACAAACCCACGTCGCAAAGTTCATCGGTCGGTACGCTACTGTCGACGGTGATGCAGGAAATTAGCTCGCTGGTGCGCAACGAAGCCGCGCTCGCCAAGACCGAGATGACCGAGAAAACCCATCAAGCAATGGGCGCCATTGCTTCGATTGCGATGGCCGGTGCGGTACTGATGGGCGGCTTTTTAACCCTGTTGGCAGCGTTAGTCTTTCTGCTTAATGAGGTGCTTCCGCCCGAGACCACACCGTGGCTCTCTGCGTTGATTGTCGGCGTCGTTGTGTCGGTTATCGGTGTGATGATGCTTAAAGCGGGCCAGAAGAAACTGCAGGCGCGTAATTTGATGCCCAGCCGTACGATGCATAGTTTGCAAAGCGACAAAACAACGGCGAAACAGCATCAGCACAACGTCAAGGAGGAGTTGAAATGACGGATCATGATCATCAGCGCAGTCCCGAAGAGATTGAAAAGGATATCAATCAATCGCGCGAGCGCCTTGATTCTACCCTGCATGAAATCGAAGAGCGCTTCTCTCCTCAGCAGCTGTTGAATACCTCCTATGAGTATATTCGCCATGGAGGCGCTAACGAATTCGTGTCTAATTTAGGCACCACCATTAAGCAGAACCCGCTGCCGTTTCTGGTCACCACTGCCGGTCTTGGCTGGTTAATGCTGGCCCAGCGTCACCCAAATGAGCCACACCACAAGCAGCAGTACGCGTCTGATATCGACCAGCGCTTTTACACCGGCGGGCAGTCTTCATCGGGCACTAGCGGCTCCCATGGCGCGCCAGGTATACCCGTGCATGAAGGCACGCATCCCAACGCTGGAACCCCCACCTACAGCGGTGGTTCAGAAAGCGATAGCGATGGTCAAGGCCGTATGAGCCGGGCGAAAGAAGGTGACAACAGCATGAAAGACGGTGCCAAAGGCAAAGCCCAACACTTAGGCGAAAAAGCCAAGCACACCGCACAGCAATGGGGCAGTAAGGCTCACCAAATGGGGGATAATATGCGCAATTCTTCATCCCATCTTCAGCACAGTGCTCACGATCGCATGCACGATATGGAGCATCGTGCTCACCAGTCCGCGAGCCAAGCCTCCGATTTTATCCAGGACCATCCGCTAGTGGTCGGCGCACTCGGATTTGCGCTGGGTGCCGCCTTAGGCGGTATTTTCCCCGCCACCAAGAAAGAGGATGAGTACATGGGTGAGTATCGCGACCGCGTTATGCATAAGGCCGCCGAAACCGGGCAAGCGCAAGCGGATAAGGCTCAGCATACTGTTCATGAAAAAGCGGAATCCGCCCATGAAAAAGCCGAATCTGCTTCTGCTAAAGGTGATTCCCATCGCGCTAACGATGCGAATGTAAATGCCCCGCAGCATCAGGAGGCGGGAGTTGCAGGCTCACCCACCCCAACGCCCACAACTGAGCGCTCTGCACCTGAGAGCTATGGCCAGAAACATGAGCACCAAAAGCATGACCACCAGAAACATAGCCAGGGCTTGGCGGGGTCGAGCACACCCTCCGGCAACACCCAAGGGTCGGGGACTAACCACACGCCCTAACATTGCTGATGTGGCTGATAAAAAATGAGTGAAACCAGTGGCCGCTTAATGCGGCCACTGTTCTTTAGTAAGGACGGTTTAGTAAGAACGGTTTAGCAAAGACAGTTTGGCAAGCACATTTGGCATAAAAAGCCGCTAACAACGCTAATCGATAGCGGCAAACCATAAGTGTTATTGGGATTACCAATATGGTCCTCTGAAAGCGTTGTTAAATAGCCAACTATTTGTTTTTAAATGGCTATTTTTAAAATGATGATTGATTAGACGCCGCGCTGCTGCATTGCAAGTTAGTCAATAACCGCTACAGTAAAAGCAGCTTGGATAGGAGGCGAAATTATCAGCCTTCATTTTTGCGTTTATCACGCTATTCAAGGAGCCCGGTTGGCTGAGATAGCCAGGGCAATAAGGAAACCCAGACCCTCACCGTAAGGAAAAAAGCGATGACTCAAGCCTCCGAGCACGATAAAAAAGCGCCTAAAGACCGCGACGATCACCACGATGATGCCAATCCAATGCCGGATACCCATCACGTTAATACCGATTCCGACAGCCAGAAATCAAAGGATGACCAGAAAAAAGGTCACTAACGACTGCACCAGGCACGGCGAATAACACTTGTTGCCTGGGCCAGAGGCGCTACTGCTTGTAGCGCCTTTTTACTTTTCCCCTTAGCCTACCTTCCTAGCCAGATAACGTCGGCATTCGCCTATTGATCACTCCCCTTGAGGTGAGCGCCGGGGTAGCGTATTCGAGTAAGTTTTAAGCTGTAAGTGGTGGTCATCCGCGTGCTGCAAGGCGTCTAGTGCGGTAGGGCGGTCGCGTTCGGCAAGTAGCGTGCAGAGAACTTCCGAAATGGCTAAGGCGGGGGTCAGGGTATGAAAGAAGCTATAGCTCTCCGTAGGGCAGTAAATCGTCTGCTCGGAAATGCCTGCCAGCGGTGATACTTCGCTGTCGGTGATCGACAGAATCGCCAAGCCCTTATCTTTTGCCAATTGCGCCAGCGCTAGTGAATCCACGGTATAAGGTTTGATGGATACGATAAGCACCACCTCATCAGATTTGGCGCGCATTAGCGCGTCGCCCCCGGTGCCCGCTGGGCCATCAAGGTGGACAGAGCGCTCGCCGAGCAGCGACATAACATAATGAAAATGCCAGGCCACCACATGGCTGGAGCGTAAGCCGAGGACATACACTTTGTTCGCCGCCGCTAACCTATCGGCCATGGCGGTTATGCGTTTCAGGGTCTCCGGTGCACAAAGTGTTGTTAGTTGTACGCTTAACCCGTGCAGCATCTGATGGGCAATATCGCTTTCCGTCGTACCAGCGGCTGCTGTGGGGTGTTGGCGCACCTTGGCAGCGAAACCGTCGCTTTTTCGGCGCAATGTTTCTGCGTAGTAGGTACGGATATCATTGTAGCCTTGAAACCCCAATACCTTGGCCAGCCGTGTCATGGTGGCCGGCTGTACCGCCGCATGGCGCGCTAATTCACGCATCGACACTAACGCCACCTCTTCCGGGTGCTCAAGTAAGTAGCGCGCTGCCTGTTGAAGCTGGGCAGACAGCGTATCGAACTGCGCAATGATCTGATCTCTAAGCGGGTCGCTTTTTGACATATTGCTTTGCCTCTTAGCACGGCGTGGGCATGGGGTAAGTTGAATCGTAACAATGATTCATTTGTTTTAATATAAAATAATATGATTTGATTGTTGCATTGTCTCGTGAGGTCGTGCCACTCTTATGCCGATATAGCCGTATATAAAGATCGTCGTATGTCGAGATGATCGGGTTCTAGGTATTTTAAAGGGAAGCTTCCATGACGCGACTTCTTCATCGCAGTATTGGGCAGGCGCTGCCGCGCGCTGCCTCTGCGCGGGGCGTTTATATCACCGATACTGAGGGGCGCCAGTATCTAGACGGGTCGGGAGGTGCCGCTGTGACCAGCGTGGGGCACGCCCACCCGGAAGTGCTTGCGGCCATGCGCGATCAAATCGACAACCTCTGCTACGCGCACACGGGCTTTTTCACCACGGACGCCGCCGAAGAACTCGCTGAGAAGCTAGTGGATTTGGCGCCTGAGCCGCTAAACCATGTCTATCTGGTATCGGGTGGGTCGGAGGCCGTTGAAGCGGCTTTAAAAATGGCGCGCCAGTATTACGTGGAAGTGGGGGAGCCCCAGCGGCGCCACATTATTGCCAGGCGCCAGAGCTATCACGGCAACACGATTGGTGCATTAGCCACGGGGGGCAATGCCATGCGGCGCCAGCAGTTTCAGCCCCTGCTACCCGAGACCCACCACGTCTCGCCCTGCTACGCCTACCGTGATAAGGGCAACGACGAGACGCCAGAGGCGTATGCCGCTCGGTTGGCAGACGAACTTGACGCCAAAATACGTGAACTGGGTCCTGAAAGCGTGATGGCGTTTGTGGCCGAACCGGTGGTCGGCGCCACCTTGGGCGCAGTGGCCGCGGAGGCGGATTACTTCAAACGTATCCGCAAGATTTGTGACCAGTATGGCGTGTTGCTGATTCTCGACGAAGTGATGTGCGGCATGGGGCGGACAGGAACGATGTTCGCCTGCGAGCAGGAAGGCATAACGCCCGACATTATCACCATCGCTAAAGGCCTGGGCGGCGGCTATCAGCCGATTGGGGCGGTGATGCTGTCGTCGGCTATTTTTGATAGCTTCGCCAACGGCTCCGGCCTTTTTCAACATGGGCATACGTACTTGGGGCATCCGGTCGCTGCCGCCGCCGCCAATAAAGTAGTGGAGATTATTGCCCGGCCAGCAACGCTGACCAACGTGAACGCCATGGGGGCGCGATTACAAAGCGGCCTCGAAGCGGCGCTGGGCGAGTCCCCCTATGTGGGCGACATTCGGGGAAGGGGGCTGTTCCGCGGCATCGAACTGGTTGCCGATCGAGCGCAAAAGACCCCCTTTGATCCTGCCCGAAAAATTCACGCCAAGATCAAACGCCAAGCAATGGCAAGAGGGCTGATCAGCTACCCAATGGGAGGCACGATTGACGGTGCCTATGGGGACCACGTGTTATTAGCCCCGCCGTATACCATTGAACCTGCCGAGATTGATCTACTGATCGAACGCATTGCCCAGGCCATTGACGCCGCGATAGCTGAATGACCCGTTAAGGAATTCTCCGATGAAACCATCTCCCTGCTTACCGTTTGCTGACGCTGACTGGCCCGATGACATCGCGGAGCTGCGCGAAGGATTTGCTGGCGCTCTTAACGTCTACCGCACCATGGCGCATCATCCGGCGCTGCTGACCGCGTGGGCGCCTTTGCGTCAGCATGTGGTGAAGGAGAATGCACTAGGCCCAGAGCTGACCGAAGTGGTGATTCTCCGCGCTGGGTTTCGTCTAGCGTCCGCTTACGAGTGGGCGCACCACGTGAGCCGAGCGCTGGCGTTGGGGTTTTCCGAAGCGCGTATTAACGCTATTCGCGGCGTGCCACAACGGAGTACGGGCGTAGACGGTTTGATCATAGACGCGGTAGATGCATTGCTGGACCAGCACCGCCTGAGCAAGACGCAGGAAGCAGCGCTGGCGGAAGCGATAGGCCGGAAAGCCGTCATTGATCTCATCGCGATGGTCGGCTTTTATTCAGTACTGGGCTATTTACTCAAGACCTATGACACCCCGATTGACGACGCTATTCAACAGCAGGCGCAGGAAAACCCAGCGCTGTTTTCGATCACGGCGCCTTAGCGTAGTACTTAGCGTAGTACCTTTGCGTAGTACGTTAGCGTAGTAACGGTCTTGAGCAGCCGCTTGCGTTGGTATTCACCAGCGCAGCGCTACTTAAAGCGCCGCTTTACCTCGACATTCAGCCTGCCTTCGCCCAAGCGCAGCTTGAGCTTCTGGCCGGGCTGGGTATCTTCCGCGCGTCGTATGACTTGCCCCTGTTCATCCTGGGCAATCGCATAGCCCCGGCCCAATACCGCCAGCGGGCTGACCGCATTGAGTTCCCGTGCAGCACTGGTTAATCGCGCCTGTCGACTTTCGAGCTGGCGCTGCATAGCCGCACCCAAGCGCCGATGTAGTTGGCTTACCCGCTCGCTTTCCGCACGATGCAACCGCGTCATATCCTGGCTGGCTAAGCGTCTATTCAACTGCGCTACCTGGGCTTTCTGCTGAGTCAGCGTTTGCTGCATGGCACGATTTAAGCGCTGATCAAGGGCGGTTAAGTGCTGGCGCTGGCGGTTGAGCTGCTCGCCGGGGTGGCGCAGCTTGGCGCGTAATGTATCTAACCGCTGGCTGTCGCGCTCCAGGCGCGCCTGCATGGCCCGCTGCAAACGGCTGTGCTGATGCTCCAGCTGGCGCTTAAGGGTGTTTTGATCCGGCACCAGACGTTCGGCGGCTGCCGAGGGGGTAGGGGCGCGCATATCCGCGGCGAAATCCGCCAGAGTGACATCCACCTCGTGACCCACCGCCGACATCACCGGTAGCCGGGAGTGAAAAATCGCCCGCGCCAAGTGCTCGTTATTAAACGCCCAGAGGTCTTCCAGGCTACCGCCGCCGCGAGTGATCAAGATCACATCGCGCTCTGGGTCTAATCGCGCCTGACGGTTAAGCAATGCCAGCGCCGATATCATCGCAGGGGCCGCTTCTGCGCCCTGTACCGGCACCGGAATCAGCGTCACATCCGCCAATGGCCAGCGGGCTTCCAGCACCGCCAGCACATCGCGAATGGCCGCCCCGGTGGCGGAGCTCAATATCAGCAGCTTGCGGGGCGGGAAGGGCAGTGGCCGGGCGTTGGCAAACACGCCTTCGCCTTCCAACTGCGCTTTCAAGCGCTCAAAGGCCGCCAGCAGTTCTCCCAGGCCCGCCGCCTGCACAGCCTCGGCAATTAGCTGGTAGTCGCCCCGCGGCTCGAACAGCGACACCCGCCCGCGCAGCTTGACCTGATCGCCATCGCGCATCGGCGCCGAAACAAACCGCGCCCGCTGACGAAACAGCGCGCAACGGATCTGCGCCCGGTCATCTTTCAGCGTGAAATAGACATGCCCAGAGGCAGGTCGGGAAACGTTAGAGAGCTCGCCCTCCACCCACACCTCGCCCACATCGCGTTCAAGGGTCTGCTTGGCGCGCTGGTTGAGTTGGCTGACGGTGAGGGTTTGGGAGGTTGTTTGGGTCATGGCAGCTGTCTGAGTGGGAGGCACTGTATGTAGAGGTAGCCTACATCAAATAACAGCTGCCATCGAATAGAGCGGGACAAGTGTGCTGCCTCGCCCTAGTTCTGTGCTAGCGATGCTGAGCACGTCGGCGTATCCACTCACCTGGAAAGGTTAGCAACAGGCAGCAACACATCATCAGCAGCGCGAGAAGAGCTACGGACGCCATATCAGACCCCGCGTCGGAAATATTGCTGTAAAGCAGTAGTGGCAGCAGGTTGATCTGTGAACCGGTAAGCGCCAGAGCGGTACCATAGGCGCCGAAGGCAACGGCTGCGCATAGGCTCCATGAGGAGACTAACGCGGGCATTAACGGCGGTAGGTAAACGTCACGAATCTGCTGCCAACGAGTGGCGCCAAAGCTTTCGGCCATCACTAACTGGCGGCGGTTGAGCCCTTGTACCACTGGCAGCATCACCAGAACCACGCGGGGTACCAAGAAGTAGGCATACACGAATACCAGTCCTTGAGGGGTATACACAAAGCGGCCAAACCACGCGGGGTCAACCCCAATCAATGCCAGGGACAGCGTGATAAAGCCCGCTCGCCCCAATAGCAGGATAAAGCCATACGCCACAATCAGGCCGCTGAACACCAGCGGGAGCGAGACCAGCCAAAGCAGGAAAAAGCGCCTGCGCGCTGGCTGGTGGTAAAGAAACTCAGCAATCACAACGCCGACGACGACCGACAACAGCGCGGTGCTGGCGGATAAGGCGACGCTCGTCATCAGGCTTTTAAGCACCAGCCCCTCACTGAGCAGACGGGCACCGGTGGTGATAGGCGAGTCAAGTGCTGCGATGACCAGGAGCGCCAGCGGCACAATAAAAAACAGCGTATAGATAATGCCGCTGGGTAGAACCAGCGGCAAAACAGTAAAAAAGCGCAGACGAGGCATGGCGTGGCCTTATTGATTAAGGACGTGCTGAGTCCACTGGTGGCTGAGGTCAGCGCTAATGCTCGACGCTTTTTGCACATCCAGCGGGCGAATCTGCGGCGCGTCAACCAGCGTGTCGGGCAGCTCGATATCGCCGTTGACAGGGCGAACAAATCCTTCCGCAAAGGTACGTTGACCCTCGTCCGACATCACATAGTTGAGCCATAGGCGTCCGGCATTCGGGTTTGGGCCGTTCTTAACCAGCGAAATAGCATACGGCGCTGCCACTGAAGCCTCTTCGGGGATCACCACCGCAGCGTTGTCGCCCATGCCATCGGTAATGCTGGCTTTTAGACCGTCGTTTTCATAGCCGATCCAGATAGGAATTTCACCGCGCACGAACTGCGCATAGGGCGTGGTACCAACCACACGGGCAACATTGCCGTTGCGGCTCAATTCCGCAAGATAATCGATGCCCGGCGTTAAGTTATCGAGATCGCCCCCCATCGCATAATTGGCCGCCAGGGTGAGGACTTGGCCTTGCCCGGTCGAGCGCGGGTCAAGGTAGACGATACTGTTTCGGTACTGCTCATCGAGCAGGTCTTCCCAGCTTTGCGGCACTTCATCAACTAACTGGGTATTAACGATAAAGGCCACGTTCAAAGAGTGAATCGTGAACCACTCACCCGCGTCTGCTTTGAAGACATCTGGAATGCTATCGAAATTGAGGGGGGTAAATGGGCTTAACAGCTCTTTCTCATGCGCATTAATGGCGGAAGAAGCGTAGTAGTAGGCGGTATCGGCCTGGGGGCGGTTGCGGGCCTGCTCCAAAGCAACCACGGTGGCACCCGAGCCCAGGTCGTTAAAAACAATTTGAACACCCGGGTAGCGTTCCGTGAAACGATTGAACTGGCTTTGCCAGTTAGCCCAGGTCGGGCCGGTATCAAACGATACAATCAGCCCTTCTTCCTGGGCAGCTTCGTAGAGTTCCTGTTCGCCATCGTAGAGCTCAGCGTCAAGCGTGTTGGCCGCATACGCCGATAAAGGCAGCAGGCTAAGGGCGGAGAGTAGGCAATAAGCGAAAGCGCGTTGCATGATGGTACCTCAGCGGTTGAAGAGATGAATGTGAGTGGGGGGGAGCGCCACGTGAGTGATGTGATCCGGCGTTGACGCCGACTCAAGCGACAACGTGGTAGTGCCGCAGAGAAGGTAGTGACGTTGCTGGGCGCCCAGAAACTGCCGCTCGACCAGCGTGGTGGGCACCCGGTTAACGATATCGCTAGCCGGGTTGGCAATAATGGCTTCGGGACGAATCATGGCGCGCACGGTTTGCCCCACCGTAAAGGCGTGTGGTGTCACTTCCAGGATGCCCAGGTCGGCGGTTTGAATGCGCTGCGAATTGATTACCTGAGCGTCGATAAAGTTAGTACGACCAATGAAACGTGCTACGGCTTCACTCACAGGCTGCGTGTAAAGCTGGTGGGGCGCGCTGTGTTGAAGGAGTTCGCCCTGCTCAAGTACGGCGACGTGATCGCCCAGCATCAGCGCCTCTTCCTGATCATGGGTGATCATCAGCGTGGTGACGCCGAATTGACGCTGTATATGCTTGAGCTCCTGGCGCATCGACTCCCGCCGGGAAGCGTCGAGCGCCGAAAACGGTTCGTCGAGCAGAAGGGCTCGGGGCTCGAATACCAGCGCGCGGGCAATGGCCACGCGCTGCTGCTGGCCACCGGAAAGTTGGGAAGGATAGCAATGTTCCAGCGCCTCAAGGCCTACATCATGAAGGATCTTGCGGGCGCGTCGGTGGCGCTCTACTTGCCGAACACCTTTCACCTTAAGTGGGTAGGCGACGTTGCCAAGCACCGTCATATGATTGAAGAGCACATAATCCTGCAGCACGATTCCCAGTCCGCGCTCGCCGCAAGAGAGTTGGGTAACATCTTGATGATCAAGCAGAACGCGCCCTTGAAGCGGGGTGAGAAAGCCCGCGATAAGCTGTAAAAGCGTACTTTTTCCCGATCCGCTGGCACCCACCACCACAAGAAATTCGCCCGTTTCTACCTGCAGGTTGATGTCGTGAACACCCACACTGCTATGGGGGTAGTGGAACTGGATGTTTTCTAGCGCAATCATTGCGGTAACTCCCGGGAAGAGGATCGGCCCAGCCGCCACTGCACCAGGGTGGAAAACAGCGAGAACAGCAGTGCGAGTGAAAGCAGGAAAAGCGTTGCGGCGCAGGCGAAGCCCGTCGTGCGGTAAAACGCTTGGATCAACACCACCGGGTAGGGCTGGGTCATAAAACCTGAAATCAGGTTGCTCAGTTCAAACTCGCCAATCGACAGCGCGGCAACCGTTAAGCTGCCGGTGAATACCGAGCGATATACCAGTGGCAAATAGAGGTGCACAAAACGTTGCCACTCGGCTGCCCCCAGGGACTGGGCCATGCGTTCATAGGCCTTGAGTGGAGAGGCCTCTATATCGGCATAGACGGTGTAGAAAAGGTAGGGGAAGGTAACCACCACATGGCCTGCTACCAGCAGCCAGGGGCTACCCAGCCAGGGCAGCATGGCGGTACTAAAAGCCAAAATGAAAGCAAAGCCGATGACCAATTGGGGAACGGCTACGGGCTGCATGACCAAAAGACGCGTGATGCTCTGAGCCACAGCAGGGAATTTAAGCGTTACGCCATATACCAGCGGTACGACTAATAATATATTGATCAGACAGGTGGTTAAGGCCAGTTTGAGCGTCGTCAACATGGCGTTTCGATAGGTGGTTTCTCCCCATACGCTGATAAACCAACGCCAAGTTAACCCCTCAGGTAGCAGCGTGTTGCTCCACTGGTCGCCGAAAGCGCCTACGAGCAGTAGGACGATAGGGGCCAACAAGTAAACCAAGTAACCATAAGTGATCAGTCGCATGTCGGGCCCCTAACCATGGTTAAATATAAATGACCATAATGTAATATTTTGATCGTTTGTTGATATATTCATGATGGTTGTGTGACTCCCCATAGGTGGGCAGCCGTGAGGTGCAGGGCTTCCTCTACGCTGCTGACAGGTGTAATGCCTTCAGCAGTGGGGGCGTCCGGGAAGGTGAGTACAGGCTTATTAAAATGACGACCAAAGGCTACCTCGGTATGGGTGCCCAAGCTTCCGCCAACGGCGATCAGCAGCACGCTGGCTCGGGCGATAAGCACATTGCGTGCCTCGCCCAAGCCGCTGGCAATAGTCAGGGTGACCCAGGGGTTGGCAGCCTCTGCGTGGGTATCGGGTAGCAGGCCGATGACCTCGCCTCCCTGGAGTGCGGCACCCTTGCTGGCCGCTTCCATAACACCGCCCCGGCCACCGCATAACAGCGGAATGCCCAGCTCGGCCAGCCCAGAGCCTAAGGCATAGGCTATTTCAAGCTGTTGCTGAGTGGCCTCGCGGGGACCAATAACGCCCACCGGAGGCCGCTGCATCGGCGTATTGCTGTGCTTCAGCGCAATCAGCGCTTCGTGAGGCAGGCAGGGAGATTGCAGTACGGCTGGCCAGTCGGCCTCGCCAAGCGGGCGCATTTTTGGCGACAGAGGCTCACCTGCGCGGGTCATGATACGCTGGCATTCATCAAGATAAATTTGTAATGTCTGAGTCATGTTTTGATCAAAATGTAAGAATTTGATCGTTATGGTCGCGCCGCGCTGTGTCAATTTGATGACATACACGTTAATGCCGAACTTTTTATTAAAGGATTGTTGGTTACCGATGACAGACCTAGCGCATTTGAACCCACGCCATCGCGAGTTAATTGCCTTGGTTGAATTACATGGGCATGCCTCGATCGAATTTCTTGCCCAGCGGCTCAACTGTTCCGCACAAACGGTGCGGCGCGACATTCGTAAATTGTGTGACGCTAACGTACTCCAGCGTTTTCGGGGCGGGGCTCGGATCGAAAAACCCCAGGTTAGGCTTGGCTACGCCACCAAACAGGATTCGCAGCAGGTAGAGAAGGGGCGTATGGCGACCCTAGCGGTATCGCAGTTGCAGGAAGGCGAGGCGCTGTTTCTGGATACGGGCACAACCTGCGATCACGTTGCACGCGAGCTACTGAACTACCGTAAAAGGCTGCACGTGGTCACTCATAACCTAACGGCTGCGCTGGCGCTCGCTGTCCAGCATCAGTTGTTCGATATTCATGTGGTGGGCGGAAAGGTGGCGGGGCGGGATGGGGCGCTGACTGGGTCGCGCACCATTAAAGAGCTGGCCAGCTATCGGCTGGATGTGGCGATGATTGCCGTTTCAGGCATAGATGCAGAGGGTTACCTGCTCGACTTCGATAGTGAAAAAATAGAAGTAAAACAAACCATGATGCGCCACGCTGGCCGTAAAGTGCTGCTTATGGGGTCAGCGAAATTATGCCAGCGCGGTATCCAACGTGTTGCTCATCTTGATGAGTTTGATCAAGTGATTTGTGATGTACCTGCACCCGAAGAAATCCAAACGCTCATGACCTACCCCGAACGTTGGCAAGAAGCTTTATAGGCTCGCTGACGAAACAGCGCACAGCGAATCTGCGCCCGGTCATTCTTCAACGTGAAATAGGCATGCTCCGACGCCGGGCGGGAAACATTAGAGAGATCACCCTCCACTCACACCTCGCCCACATCGCGCTCAAGGGGCTGCTAGGCGCGCTGGTTGAGTTGGCTGACGACTGTCTCTTATTTGTGCGTGTCTGGAAAGGCTTCATTCAACCACTTGATGAAGTTACGCTTGGCCTTAAATTCACTACGTAACTGCGTCAGCATGTGCGCAAAAGCGGTGTATTGAGCTGGCGTTTCCAGGCTCTTTTTCAGCTCTTTCAGCAATGCGATGCCTTGGCGATAGCCCTGCTTGTTGGTTTGTTCCACATACAGCCGTACCAACCGCAGATACAGCGGTAGGCGTGCGTCAGGAGATGGTAAAGCTTTGGCCAATTGGTACAGCAAGTGCGCTGATACTGGGTGCTCAGTGCACAATGCTTGGGCATCGTCCAAACGTCCCTCGTGCAGGTAAATTTCCAATAAGCTGTCTTTTGCCTGTTGTGATTGGTAGAAGGGCATCTTCTTCGACGGTTGGGTGATGCATTTTAATAGCCAGTCACAGGCGCGTTGGCGATAATCGACGACTAGGTCATGCGCTTCCATTAGCGCCACGAGCTGCCGGTAATCCTCCAACTGCTGGGTGTGCTGGTAGATCCCCCACTGTTGCTCCGCCGCTGCGTCTGTTTCACCGCGATGCAGCTTAAGGCGTATCTCAAGCCGGTTGCGTTCAAGGCGCCAGTGATAGTCGTTTTGTTTCTCGCACTTAGCGGCATAGGTTAGCCACGCTTCTACCTGATCCCAGGCTTCATACTCAATACACTGCTCAGCGGCTTCTAGACAATCCTTCTCATCGCTGATGGTTTTCTGATACAGCGCCAGTATAGCGGGCAGGTCACCGGCGGCTTTAGCACGCTTGAGCAAAGGATCACGCAGGCGAATCAAGCGGTAGCGATCCTCCCATTCCATGGTGGCCGCTTGGTTCGGCAGCGCATCCAGGGCTTGCTGCAGGCGCTCATGGTAAGCGTCTTGGCTCGCTTGGCTCAGCACATCCAAATAGGCATCGGGAATGGGCGGGTATCGATCCTCTTCCCCACCAAAAGATTTTTCATACAGATAGCCTGCTAGCTTGTCGGCAGGCCAATCGAGCCGTTGCACGGTCTGAATATGCAACGTATGCAAGAGGTGTTCGCAGTGGAAACGGAAGCCGCCGGAGTCATCAATGGTTTCCAGCGCCTTACCCATACGCGCGAGTGCGTAGTCCACCAACGCCAAACTTTGCTCTGCAGTCAACTGCGGCACTTGTTCGGCCAGCTGTTCAATAACGGCTTCTGCCTTGCTGAAATAGTGGCTCACTTGAGAATAGCGGAACAACCCGCGATTGATGGGAAGCGCAGCAGTGATGCGTTTTTTCAGCGCCTTGTGATCCAGCACGCCAAGTGCAGCATCCGCTTTCAGCGACCACTGTTGATGCAGTACTGGGTCATTTTCAATAAGCGATAGCAGCGCCTCGACCAGCGAAGGTTTGTCTAACGTTTCTAAGTAAGCGTGAATGCGATCTGAAGTGTCGCCCTCTACCAACTGTGCTTGTTTGGCTTGCTCTGCGCGGTACGCAAGGGCAACGGCAACGCAGTGCTTGCAGAAATCAATGCCTTCGGAGGCGGGGCAACTACACCCCCCGGTTAAGCCACGCTTGGTTAACTTCAATGCCACGTGATAAAGCTCGCTGCCCTCGACTTCAGCACTAATGATGGCACCGCTTTTATCCCAGTTGATCACCATGCCCTGTTGGTAATACTGAACCCCACGGGCAAAAGCCGCATCACCCGCCAGCATAGTCAGCTGTGAGTCTGAAATTAACGTCTCATCCATTGCTGCCACCTGACACTTCTGTAGAGCTAAATGACGTATAGGCTAACATTAACCGCAGGGTGCTGACTGTCACGGCATATGCGCTAGCAGCGAGCCAAGCAGAAGCAGTGACGTAGAGTGGGGGCAGTGGCATTGCTGGGACACCCCTCAAAACGCTATAATAGGGGATTAACCTTTCACGCCCCACTTCCTCTCAATCAGGGTGTTGCCGCTATGCTACGTATGGCCCAAGAAGCACTAACGTTCGATGACGTTCTTCTCGTTCCCGGCTTCTCCGATGTCCTCCCCAAGGATGTCAGCCTCAAAACCCGCCTGACCCGCACTCTCTCGCTCAATATTCCCTTGCTCTCTGCCGCGATGGACACCGTTACCGAAGCGCGTCTAGCGATTGCGATGGCCCAGGAAGGCGGCATCGGCATCATCCATAAGAGCATGGCCATGACCCAGCAAGCCGCTGAGGTGCGCAAGGTCAAAAAGCACGAAAGCGTGATTGTTAAAGACCCGGTCACCGTTAGCCCTAAAGCCAAGCTGGAAGACCTGCTCGCCATGGCCCGTGAAAATGGCTTCTCCGGCTTCCCTGTAGTGGAAGGTGAGACGCTCGTGGGTATTGTGACCGAGCGTGATATGCGCTTCCAGCCTAACCACGGCGACAGCGTAGCGGACATCATGACTCCCCGCGAGCGGCTGATTACCGTCAAGGAAGGCACCGATCTCGAAACCAGCAAAGCCAAGATGCGCGAACACCGCATCGAGAAAATGCTGATTGTGGATGACGAGTTCCACCTGCGTGGCCTGGTGACCTTCCAGGATATCGAAAAAGCCCGCACCTACCCAATGGCCGCCAAAGACAGCGATGGCCGTTTGTTGGTAGGTGCCGCCGTAGGCACTGGCCCGGAAACCCCTGATCGCGTCGCGGCACTGGTCGAAGCCGGCGTGGACGTGATTATCGTCGATACCGCCCACGGTCACTCTAAAGGCGTGATCGACCGCGTTCGCTGGATCAAAGAGAACTTCCCGGCCATTCAAGTGATTGGCGGTAACATCGCCACCGCCGCCGCGGCCCGTGCGCTGGCTGAAGCGGGCGCGGATGCCGTCAAAGTCGGTATCGGCCCTGGCTCAATCTGCACCACGCGTATCGTGGCAGGCGTAGGCGTACCGCAAATCACCGCGGTTTCCAACGTGGCCGAAGCGCTCAAAGAGTACGACATTCCGCTGATTGCCGATGGCGGCATCCGCTTCTCCGGTGACTTGGCCAAGGCGATTGCCGCTGGCGCCAGCGCCGTGATGGTCGGTGGCCTGCTGGCCGGTACTGAAGAAGCACCCGGCGAAGTCGAGCTTTACCAGGGCCGTACCTACAAAGCCTACCGCGGTATGGGCTCCATGGGCGCCATGTCGCAAAACCAGGGCAGCGCCGACCGCTACTTCCAGGATAAGAGCGAAGGCGCCGAGAAGCTGGTACCGGAAGGCATTGAAGGCCGCGTTCCCTATAAAGGCATGATGGGCGCTATTGTCCACCAGCTGATGGGTGGGCTGCGCGCTTCCATGGGCTACACCGGCTGCCGCGATATTCAGGAGATGCGCACCAAGCCGGAGTTTGTACAGATTACCGGCGCTGGCTTTAACGAATCCCACGTTCACAACGTGCAGATCACCAAAGAAGCTCCCAACTATCGGGTGAGCTAACCAGCGTAGTTAGTTAAAACGGCGGCGGGCACAACAGCTCGCCGCTTGCTTTTTGGCCTTCCAGCGGCACCCACACCGCTTAACCGAGACCCCGCCATGAGTGACATTCACGCCCATAAGATTTTGATTCTCGACTTCGGCTCGCAGTACACGCAACTGATCGCCCGCCGCGTACGCGAGATCGGCGTTTACTCCGAAGTCCGCGCGTTTGATATCACCGAAGAGGAGATCCGCGAGTACAACCCCAACGGTATTATCATGGCCGGTGGCCCGGAATCCGTGACGGAACTGGACTCCCCGCGTGCGCCTCAGTGCGTGTTTGAAATGGGCCTACCGGTGTTTGGTATCTGCTATGGCATGCAGACCATGGCCGAGCAGTTGGGCGGTAAGGTAGAAGGCTCCAACCAGCGCGAATTCGGCTACGCGCAGATTCAGATCGACGAAGACAACGCGCTGTTCAAAGACATCAAAGACCATGTGGACGCGAAAAGCGGCAAAACCCTGCTGGACGTATGGATGAGCCACGGCGACAAGGTCGCCCAAGCGCCCGACGCGTTCACCGTGACCGCCTCCACGCCGAGCTGCCCGATTGCCGCCATGGCCTGGGAAGAGAAGCAGTTTTACGGCGTACAGTTCCACCCGGAAGTAACCCACACCCTGCAGGGCCAGCGCATTCTTGAGCACTTCGTGCTGGATATCTGTAAAGCCGAAAAGCTGTGGACGCCTGCACAAATTATCGAAGACCAGGTACAGCGCGTACGCGAGCAAGTGGGCGACCGCCACGTACTGCTGGGTCTCTCCGGCGGTGTAGACTCCTCTGTTGTGGCCGCATTGCTGCACAAAGCGATTGGTACCCAACTGACCTGCGTCTTCGTCGACAACGGCCTGCTGCGTAAAGCGGAAGGCGACCAGGTCATGGAAACCTTCGCCAAGCATATGGGCGTTAAGGTGATCCGCGTAGATGCCGAAGACCTGTTCCTCGGCAAGCTGAAAGGCGAGAAAGACCCGGAAGCCAAGCGCAAGATCATCGGCAACACCTTTATCGACGTGTTCGATGACGAAGCCAGCAAGATCGACGGCGTCGAGTTCCTGGCCCAGGGCACCATCTACCCGGACGTGATCGAATCCGCCGCCTCCAAAACCGGCAAAGCGCACGTGATCAAATCCCACCACAACGTCGGTGGCCTGCCGGAAACCATGAAGCTCAAGCTGGTCGAGCCGCTGCGCGAACTGTTTAAAGACGAAGTGCGCAAACTCGGCCTGGAACTCGGCCTGCCCTACGATATGGTCTACCGCCACCCGTTCCCTGGCCCCGGCCTGGGCGTGCGCATTCTGGGCGAAGTGAAGAAAGACTACGCCGACATCCTCCGCGATGCCGACGCCATCTTCATCGAAGAACTACGCGCCTCCGGCTGGTACGAAAAAACCAGCCAAGCGTTTGCCGTGTTCCTGCCGGTGAAATCAGTCGGCGTAGTAGGCGACGGCCGCCGCTACGAATGGGTCATCGCGCTACGCGCGGTAGAAACCATCGACTTCATGACCGCCCGCTGGGCGCACCTGCCCTATGAGCTGCTGGAGAAGGTCTCCAACCGGATTATCAATGAGTTGGAAGGGGTTTCGCGGGTCACCTACGATGTGAGTAGTAAGCCACCTGCTACTATTGAGTGGGAGTAATTGAAAGTTGTTCCTGCTTTAGAATAGGTTATCTTATTTAAAATGCTGAAAATGACGGCTTGTCTTCAGTTAGATAAGAAGATATTTTAATGTTTTAAGAGAGCTTGAGGCCGGTATGGGCAATTTCGACAATAAAGTCATTGCTGCTGTAATGACGAAAAGCGGCGATTCTGGCCGTGTTGTTGGCCGGTCTCTAAAGAATTTACGCTTGATGGTTGGGTTGACTCAAAAACAATTAGCTCAGCGCTTAGGAGTATCCCGTTCAACTATCTCAAAATTTGAACAACAGGAAGATCTTCAGATTTCTACACTTGAAAAATATGTAGAGGCACTTGGTGGGAAATTAAATATACACGCTGACTTTTCGCTTGATGCTATTAATTTTAGGGAAGAAGTAACTAATGAAAGGCAATTAATGTTGCCAATTTTTAATGAAGGCTCTATAGAGTCTAAACGTGACATTGTCATCAGTATTCGACCGGAGTATTCGGAAAGAATTCTGGAGGGTAAGAAAACAGTTGAATTAAGGCGAAGATTTCCTGCCGATTCTCCTCAAAATATGGTTGCTTATATTTACTGCACATCTCCAACTATGGCGATGGTAGGGTGTGTTGTTGTTTCGAAAGTAATTAAATTGCCAATAAATGAAATATGGGAAAAGTACGCTAGCGTTGCATTTATAAAAAAGGAAGATTTTGTAAAATATTTTTCGGGACTTGATGAAGGTTATGTCTTAGAGTTAAAGCATGTTAAACCTTTGTCTCGTCAAGTAGGGCTTAAAGAGTTAAGAGAAAGATTTGATTTTACCCCGCCTCAATCTTTTTTTTATGCTAAGCCAAAACTCTTAAAGGCTCTCCAAGATGAATACTCAAACGTATCTCATTGATACGAATGTCATCATAGGTCTCGAAGACAATCACGCAGTTAAACCTGCTTTTTCAGCTTTTTTTAATTTGGCATCAAGGCATAACATTGGAGTTTTTGTACATGCTGCAGCTAAAGACGATATCTTGCGCGATAATAATGAGTCACGCAGAGATACTTCTTTAAGTAAATTAAGAAAGTTTCAAGTTATTGAGGGGGTGAGAGGGTTTTGCAAAGAAGATCTCGATGACAGTTTCGGTGCCTTAAAAAAGCCGAATGATGTGGTTGATGCAACGATGTTACATGCTCTAAGCATTGGTGTTGCTGACTTTCTAGTCACTCAAGATAAAGGCCTTCATCAGCGTGCAAGACGGCATTCGGCTGAGCTTGGACGTCGTGTACTCCATATAGCTGATGCAGTTGAATTACTCAAAACTACTTTTGAGCCTAAAGAAATACCTGTCAGATTTGTAGAAGAGGTGATGGCGCATACGATTCCTTTAGGTGATGATATCTTCAATACTTTACGTGAAGATTACCCCGAATTTGATTTGTGGTGGCGAGATAAATGCATACGTGAACATCGACCGTGTTGGGTCGTATATGATAACGGCGTTGCAGGTCTTATTGTAAGAAAAGACGAAGATGCATCTAATACAGATGCTAAGCAAAAAGCTAATAAGATACTTAAAATATGTACATTTAAAGTTAGATCGGAAAAGCGAGGGACTAAATTAGGCGAGCTGCTCTTGAAAAAAGTTTTTTGGCATGCTCAAAAAAATAATTATGATCTTGTTTATGTGACGACTTATGATACTCAGGTCGCGTTGATTGATCTTTTAGAGTTCTATGGATTTGTTCAGACTCAAGTTAAAAGTGATGGTGAATTAGTCTATGAGAAAGGGTTTTCATCTAAAAAGCTTGTCCGGGCGAGAAATAGAGATGTCTATTACTTAGATAGGAAAAATTATCCTCGATTCGTTACTTCGCCGGATGTTAGGGCTTTTGGTGTTCCAATTAAAGAAAGCTATCATGATACTTTGTTTCCCGATCTTAAAGAGGTTTACCAAGACGATTTATTTGAGCAGGTAGGTCTAGGAAGTGGCCCTCGTAGACCAGGGAATACTATAAGAAAAGTTTATTTATGTCGTGCACCTTCTAATTTAGGTGAAGCTGGATCTTTGCTTTTTTTCTATAAGGGAAAGTCAAGAGGGAATCCCTCTCAAGCACTAACTGCTATAGGTGTGCTTGAGGAAGTAGCTTTGGCTAATTCGACAATAGAGTTAATGCGGTTGACTGGTGGGCGTTCAGTTTATAGTGAAAAGCAGCTTGAGGGTTGGAATGCAAAGGTAAGACCTGTCAAAGTGATTAATTTTCTTCTTGTAAGTTACATTGAGCCAGTAATTACATCTTCTGAATTGATTGCAGAAGGCGTTTTTAATAATAACCCTCCACAGTCAATATTCGAAGTTAAAAAAGAAAAAATCATAAATATATTGAAAAAAATAGATCTGGGATTCGAATTATGAGCCAAAGAATAATAGCTGTCGCTGGTGTGTCTGGAGTAGGAAAGTCAACTTTTATAAAAAATATAAGTATAGAGTTGGAGGTTCAGCATTTACAGGCCAGTTTTCTCATAAAGGAAGCTGCGCGGGAGCGGGATCTTAAGGGGTTGGAACAAGATGCTTTGAGAGACCTTGATATAGATGAAAATCAGGCGCTTCTTATTCATGGATTTAATAAGCATAAAGATAAGTCAGCCGTTGTTGTTTTAGACTGTCACACAGTTATTGATACTTTAAATGGCTTGGTTGCTATTTCACCAGTTGTTTTCAAAGAAATAGGTGTCTCCCATATGATTATTTTGACAGATGACCCCGCTGTTATTCTTTCTAGAAGGGAGAAAGACCAAGGCAGAAATCGTCCAAAAAGGAATGAGTTTGAAATAGAAAGCTATCAATATAACTCAATTCTACAGGGATATAAGATTTCACAAGAAATAGAAATACCACTAACAATTTGTAAAGTTAGTTGTGCACGGTCTGTAGGTTTTATTTTTTAGAGCTGACTTAATAAATAAGTTTTTATTTATAATTATAATCATCTGATAGTGTTAAATAAATTGTCACTTCTGTTTCCTTGCATTTAGACTCTTAGTTGGTTTGCGTAATGTCATGCAATCAGTCAAATTGCAGACGAGTTGTTTAATGCCTCTTTAAAAAAATTCTTATGGCTAGCGTTATGGTCACAATAAGAGTCCATGATTCAATAAAATCTTAGTGAGTGCCACCGCAGGCGTCGACGTCGGTGCTATAAGTCCGTAAAGGAGGTGCGGACAACCTTCATTGGCGTTGACAACTTATAAGCTGGCCGAGAAAGGAGGGCAGCCACTTGCTAAGTTCGGCCCCCCACGATCTGAGCCGAACAGCCAGTATCTTGCTCCATGAAGCTGGCTACAACACTGACTGGATAGAGAAATGCTGGCACATGAGAAAAAGAGGTGAGGGCGATCTATAACAAATCCGAATATCGCGAACAGCGTACAACCATATTGCAAGATTGGACGGATATGACCGATGAGTAGACTGCCGCAGGTACTTGGTAATCTTGTGATCGGAACGCAAAGGTAATCTACTGACCTGCATCATTCCTCTTCGAGATGCCTTTGCACCTCCGTCACGAAGCGAGAGGGGTTGTGCTGCCCGTACATAAGATGGATCTCATGCCTCGCGCGAGTGAAGCCAACATAGAAGAGACGTCGTGCCTCGCGTACGTCATTGTCTGAAACGTGATTGCGCGGTAACCGGCCTTCCTCTGCACCAAACAGAATCACTACATCGAACTCGCGCCCTTTGGAGCTATGCAGTGTCGAAAGATTAATACGGTCGAGACCGCTGCCGATTCCCGCGAATTCGGCTACCGGAAAGTCATCGATATCACCAGTGGGGCTGATACGCGTTAGGAAATCGTTTAGTGTAGCGTATTCATCAGCAAGTGATCTGGCGATAGCGAAACGAGGTTGAATGATGTCATCGCGAAGCGCCGCAAGCCAATTGTAGAGGCCAAGCGTCTCGTCCCGATGATCCCATAATACGGCGGTGAGGTCGCGCTGGAAGGCGAGCCTCTCATCCTCATCGGTTATTGCTTCGTGGAATAGCCTAGTGCCTTCGCTTACCACTCGAGACAGTGGAGGCGTTCCTGATCGCCAGCCTCCGCAGCACCACATAGCACATTGCTCCAGCCATCGCATCAGCCTGCTGCCACGTGGATACAGCGCGTTGCCGTCAGTCCGTATCACCGAATAGCCATGTTCCGCAGCTGAACTGGCGACCTCATCTCCGAGGAATGCTGCTGGATAAAGCACTGCGATTTCGCCAAGATTGATGTTTGGCCGACGTTCGCGGATTTCCGGGATCAGCTCCTCCATGAGATACCGCGCCTGTCCGGCATAACCACCTGTGCAGGGATGAAAGAAAATTGTCCCTTCATCGGCATCTTCAGGCGCCCTGTAGCCTCGCTCCTCCCCAAGGGCATATTCGGATGCGCTGACGATCCTTGATCCGCAGCGGTAGTTGAGGCCGAGTTGCACCGTCTCAACGTCATCGCGCTCGGATAGTCGCCGCAGTAGTTCGGGCGCCGCGCCGGTAAAGCCATAAATTGACTGGTCGACATCACCGACCGCGAACAACCGCATGCCCGCGCTAAAGCAAAGGCCCATCACCATGCCATGGAGCGCGAGGCCCAAGTCCTGGTACTCGTCGACGGCTAGGATCGGAAATTTTGCCACCATCGCCGTTCGAAGCCATTTATTAGTGACAAGGGCACGCCCCGCAAGGAGGGGCATGTCGTCAAAATCGATCAGTCCGCGTGCGCGAAGCTCGGCCTCATACGCTTCGACGAGCCCAGTGAGCTGAGGATCGAGCGTCTTCCATTCTGGCCGTGCGCGATTAAGGAACCGGCGCCGATGACGGCCAAGCCGCATGTCCCAGTTCTGAGGGTTTTCCGGCCCTCCGATGATCTTGGCGTGGGCAGCGGCTAAACAAGCTCGAGTTTGCTGACGGCTCGCCACTGTGAACTCATCGGGCAGGCCTATACCGGCCACCTTGGCATAGGGCAGCAGAATCTGTGTGAGTGAAAATGAGTGGACGGTTCCGATAAAGACACGCCTGCTGGGCGCGATGCCAAGGGCTTCCAAACGGTTTTCAAGCTCGCGCGCGCATTCGTTATTGTAGGTGATACAGGCGATGCCGCGCGGCTCCTCCACATCCTCGCTAAGCATTCTAGCGAGCTTGACCGTCAGCGTCTTGGTCTTGCCGCTGCCAGGGCCAGCCAGCAGTACACAATGACCGGTTGATTCATAAGCCTGCCACTGCTTCTTGTTGGGACGTAGATCCGTTGCAGCCCTGAGATAGAACGCCCGGTCAGACAAGATTGATGACATGGTTGATCGCATCGGCAATATAATCGGGCACGGGCTTATTGGGCGTGCGTGCCGCTAATCTTTGCGCGAACCGACCCTTGCCCATCTGCTCGATCATCTTAAGTAGTTCATCGGCGTTATAATCCTTCGGCTTCTTTTCCCATGAGTCAAGGGTCGTCTTTCGCTTGGCGCTAAAATTATGCTCGCGTAGGGTATCTATCATCTTCTGAGCATAGTCTCCCTCGAACAGCTCGGTCTCGAGCGTGCTCCAGTTCACGAAGATACCGAACTTCTGGATTTCGGCGAATGTTTCTTCCCAAGTTTCTTTGTCCTTGATGGCTTTGATCAATAAGTCGGTGCCGTCACCGCCAGCGGCCTCATCGATGATCCGAACGAGCTTGAGTGCCCGATTGTAGGCGCGAGGGGTCTCGTTGACCTCATCGTAGTCAGTTATGACAGAGAATGGGATGCCTAAGGCGCAGAGCAGCTTCACATAGGGTATGAAGTTGGTTCCTGCGACCGAGCATACAGACACACCATGTTCGTCGAGCGAGATGTCCATATCTTCGGCAAATGCTGGGATCAGAAACCGTTCCGCATCACCTTCGACTAGGATGACTCCGCGTGTGAATACCATCTCTGCACGGGTGACATCGAGATAGCGCTCGAGATCTTCGGTGTCGGTTGTAGTGAAGTCCGCTTCGGCCGTTGAATATCCCTTCGTTCCCTCGTTCGAGTGCGACCGAAGAAGCAGGAGAGACCCCAGCGGTGCTACGCTTGCGATATGCGGCGAGTGGGTGGTCAGAATTACTGAAAGCGGCCCGGAGGCGTCCCTGTCGCCATCGTCTTCGCCATTGACGATTGTCTCAAACAGATGCTTATAGACCAAACGTTGAAGGTGGGGATGGAGGTGCGCTTCCGGCTCCTCGATCGCAAGCAATGACTGATCGCGTTTGTTGGCCGCGATTAAGCGCTGAAGATCGAGCAGTTTGAGCGTGAGAAAAATGAGATTTGCCGAACCGAGGCTGGCATCGGCGACGCCGCGCCGCCCCTCATCGATTAGCAGTCGGATCTGCCGATTAATGCGTGTGGCGTCGGTCGCGCTGAATCCAAGAGACGGATGCACATCCTGTTTTGAGCCAGCCATTGTTAAAAATAGCTCTGCAATGCTGGCTTCGAGCGTCTTCACCTCGGCGAAGTCAATCGCCGCGGCGCTTGCCTCTGCTATCTTGTCTCCAACTTCTTTGAGCGCCTCCTTGTCTATGCCGATGAATGCGTCCTCAACAAGGGGGCGAAGTGGCGACCGGCGCCAAGCGGCAAGATCGCCCTCGGCGTCCCGAAGTGCTGGTAGCAGATCCATCGTGATGCGGCGCCGAAGATCATGGCCGAAGCGCTTAGCTTCATCTTCGCCGCCGAAGCAAACGAATGAAAAATCATCGTCACTAGCGGGGGAGTGGTCGAGGCTAGGCTGAGCACGCAATTGATAGGTAAGACGGACTGTGTCTGGGTCGTCATCGAGGCGGTAATCGGTCAGCACCGCCAGGATGTCGAGATCCTCCTCGAAATCTTTGATCTCCACCGAGATGGTGATGGTGGTCTCGTTGGTAACCTCTTCCAGCCCGTCCCAGAAGTCAGCGAGACCGAGTTGACGGCTGCTATCGGGCAGCGAGGGATCGAAGATCAATCGAAGTCCAAAGAGCAGATTACTCTTTCCGACGCTGTTTTCGCCGACAATGACGACGTTGCCGCCAAGCGCGACATCTAGGTCTCGGAAGTTGCGAAAATTATCAATCTTGATACGTGACAGGTACATAGCACTTCCTTAACGCCGACTTATATCCTAACTGGTGAGATTTCAGCATGATATTTCTATCGGTGCAATCCGACTGTCGGCGGCCTGTAGCTAGTTCTACAAGCATCCTGCGAAGCTTTAATTGCTCAGATTCTGTCAATGAATCATCGTATACGCTAGTGTATCAATCAATGCAAAAAGTCTAGGCTAGCAGCGTGCTAGCTGGGGGGAGGGGCTTTGACAGAGGAGTCGACGGCAGTCTGCTTAGAAATTGACGTAGGGCCTGCAGGTACTGTGGGAGTTAGATACCTTTGTTGTCAGAGGGCCGTTTTGTTTTAACCGAAGAGCCTCTGCGAAATCGAAAGTAGTTTAAGTGGGGATATGAAGATATACAGCTCAGCACAACTGTCGGCTATGACTCGGCTGTTCTCTGCTGCCGTTTTCCGTGAAATGGCGAAGAAAGGTCGATCCGGCTTGTTCTGTCGGCTGCTTGAGCAGTCTGGCCTGCATATGTGTGCGGGTTCGCGCGGGACTGTTGGTGACACCTTCGACTCTGCGTTTGAGATTTTGAAGGTCGAGGGTCACCGTGATGAATACATTTATCGAGCTGCGATCAGCCAGAAAGTGTTGATGGGAACGCACTCGCTTCGCACAGCCTCAATGCTTAATGAGTTTCGTACCGGCAGCAGTAAGGCAGATGTTGTCATTTTGAATGGCACTGCGACTGTCTACGAGATCAAGTCGGAGCGAGATTCGCTAGCGCGGCTTGCTAACCAGGTGGAAAACTATAAGCGCGTTTTTGCCAGAGTAAATGTGATCGCGAGTGAAGTGCATATCGAAGGCGTTCTGGAAAAGGTCCCAGAGGATGTGGGGGTTGTGTGCCTATCAAAACGCTACCAGATTAGCACAGTGCGTGAAGCAGTAGATTGCCCTGAGCGCATCTGTCCGATAACTGTTTTTGAGTCGTTGCGTATGGCTGAAAGTATCGAAATCTTGATGTCGATGGGCGTAACAGTGCCGGAGGTTCCTAATACGCAGAGGCACGCGGCATTGCGTGAACTTTTCGCTACACTCGAACCGGTTGCGCTACATGTAGAAATGGTTCGGACGCTCAAGAGGACACGTGACCTTGCGCCGCTAGGTGACTTTATTGATCGTTTGCCCAAGTCTTTGCAAGCTGCGGCTCTGTCGGTATCAGTGCGCCGTTCTGACCATTTAAAACTGATCAACGCTATTGAAACTCCGCTGCATGCAGCCATGAACTGGAGCTGACCGACGAATGTATTATCCTTTTTTTCGCGGAAAACAATTCGAACTTATAACCATTCGCGATATGGCGGATTTGCTCGCTGCTAAGGGCTTTGTGCCTGTAATTGAACCGGTGCGAGAGTCTCTTGGTGGCCTCAAGAAGACCTTAGACGCGGTACGTGATGCTGGCGGGAGCGCAATTGTTATCGTGAACCCCTACCATGGTGATCACCAGGAGAACGGGGCGGGTATCACCGGTCTCCTCCAAGAAGACTTTAACGGTGTTGACACTATCTCAGCTGGCATTTTGCTTCGTCATGATATGACTGTTGAGGAAGTAATGGGCTGTTACAGAAAGCATGTCGACCATCACCCTGTGTTAGTGCACTCGGGCTTTACCGAACCTAAGGCGCTGGCGAAAGAGTTGGGTGACAGTATGCCGGATCTCACCAACATCTTTGTTGAGGATCATGCAGAGCTGCTTTACCGGAGGAATTTTGGGGATAGCACGCGTATCCTCGTGCGCGATGGTTTTAGGAAACAACGGAATGCTGATTATGTGGAAATGGAGGAGTTTTCCGAGCTTCACGTTACCTACGATGACCTTGGAATGGCAGGTTTTGGCGATTTCCTAATGGTAGGTGATGCTTACACTGAGGGCGGAGGACCTGCTTATGCCGTTGCGATCCATATCACCTTCATCGATCCTGACAAAGATAATGTGATGTATATTTACCACTTTGTCTCGAAGGATAAGGAGACACCTACCGACCCTGCCGGAAAATTCGCTCAAGCGCTCGAGAAGCTTATTGAGAAGCTGGATAGCGGCACTTCCCATATCCTTGAGACCGAAGCGATCAAAGAGTTTAAGGGGTTCCATGCGAAAGGTCATTTCCCTGGTCTAGGTTACATTAAAAAGCTCTCGATGAAGCATCATATCGAGACACTTGCTGATTATCTTGGGTGAGATTTATATGCCCAAACGTTTTTGTTGTCCGGAGTGTTTCGGCGATCAAGGGTTGCGTGATCAGCTTTTCCCGACGCTTGATCCTGCCCGTGGGGTGTGTGATTTCTGCGGAACCACAGATATTCAACTCGTTGCACCGGAAAGGCTGGCCGACTATTTCGAGCTTTTAGTTAATGTGTACGAGCCTAGTGAGGATGGAAAGTCGCTGGTCGAGTGGATGATGGAAGATTGGCAGTTGTTCAGTCATCAACGCATGGATGTTGCCCACGCAAAGGAGTTGCTTGGCGAGATTCTCAATGATGGAGAGATTGTCCGACGCGGTTTTGCCCCGTCGGCGAGCTATATCAGCGAGGGGCTTGCTAAGTGGGACAAGCTGCGTGACGAGATGATGTATGCCAATCGCTGGTTTCTTGATGTTGTTATCGATGAGAATCGTCTCAAACAGCTGCTTGATATGTTGATAGCGCCGGAACTGCCCAGGCAGTGGCACCGCGCTCGTATCCGCACAGATGACGAGTTTTTTCCGATCGAGAAAATGGGGGCGCCCCCCAGACGACGCTCGTCAAATGGCCGAGCTAATCCTGCAGGGATTCCCTATCTCTATCTGGGATCACGTCCCGATACAGCTGTGGCAGAAATTAGGCCTCATACTGGTGAAGTTGCGTGCGTCGCTGATTTCACTATTCCCGAGATCAAGGCTGTGGACTTACGCAACCCACGAAAACTCGTTTCCCCCCTGATTTTGACCGACGCTAGCGAGATTGGGCAGCTACGCGCCGACCTGCCTTTCTTGGAGCGCTTAGGTGAGGAATTGACTCGGCCGGTTCAGCCAGCAGGTGCGGCGATCGACTATATACCGAGTCAGTATCTATGTGAGTTCATTAAGAAGAAGGGGTTCGATGGTGTTGTCTATCGTAGTTCGGTCAGCGATGGTATCAATCTCGCGCTATTCAATCCCGAGTTAGCAGAAGGTGGGGACGTAACTCTTTACAATGTGACAAAGGTGTCGGTTGCAGTTGGCTCTGTCTAGATGAGCGTTCATTTATAACTGTGAATTGGTGACTGGTGTCTTTGAAGTGTCGTTCTAAGAAGTGATATCAGGGAACTTTTATATATGGCGATAATTAGTTCTGCTGCCGATTTGTGGGATAGTCTTTGCTCGAAAGCTGGCTTAGAGCTCAGATTGAAGGCTGGGCGAAAAGGCAGAGACTCTGATGTCGAAGACTCACTTCGAACCGCTTTAGGCGTGCCTAAATCCACCAAGTCTTTGGGGGCCTGGTTGGCTGTAGATGCAGCTTCGACTAATCCAAAAACAAGTACAGAGTTGCTATTAACCGAGGTTTTGAAAAGCCAGGAAGGCTTTGGTTGCATGATGCAGGATATATTGGATGTCCTGATTAAAGCTGATGCTAAGCAGGCATCTTGTCAGTTGAGTGTAGAATTTAAGTTTGAAAACGTGCCTGGCTCTCTTCGAATGACACTAGAGCAGTTTAGGGAAATCGAGCTACGTACGAAGCGCGTTCTACAAAAGCGGCCAAAGCTGCCCGATCATGATTTGATGTGGCGTATCGATGGAGTTTTTTGCTCACTACTTGGTGACCGCCCTCGCTGTGACAGTAGGCCTCATGGCTTTCCTCCCATCCCTGTAATAACCCCAACTGGTTGTGAAGAGCTTGATAGGCAGTTAGACCGCGTGGCCCAGCTTGTGTCCGGTTTTAGAAACCTCTGCCGTGGTTTTGGTGAAACCCGGAGCGAGGTTGTTGCCGCAGCTCACGTCATGAATGAAAACGATGAGTTCTATAGCCAGATGGTTGCTGCTCACGATTATTGGGATGATAGCGTCTTAGATGGGATTAAGAATGTTTCGAATCGAGTGAACTCTGGGCAGTTATCCTCAGAGGATGCGACAGATCGTATATCTGGAGTGCTAAGCGAAGTTGAGTGGGGGGATAACTGGGTGGAGCAGACCGTGGAGGATCTGCTCGATGTTCTGAACCTCCCTGTTTGGCGATATAGGCATGAGCTTTACTCGGTGTGGGTCGGTACTAGGATGCTCTCAGTAGTGGAGCAAGTAGTTCCAGACATGCACTATCATCCTGTAGCGGAAGTGTTGTCATTTGAGTTTGGCGGTAGCCGTTTAGCTTCATTCACTTGGAACAACAAGCAGTTTGACGTTTGGGCAGAGCTAAGATCCGCATTGGTAGGTAGTAGCTCAAAACGTAAAAGAGGAATACAGCCTGATTTCCGTGTGCTTCAGGTCGATATCTCACAATCAGTAAATAAGCAGACGGTTTATGTACTTGAGTGTAAGCACTATTTGAGAGGTAATACCTCTAATTTCACCTCAGCTGCAGCTGACTATGCTCGGAGTTGTCCAAATTCGGTGGTTCACGTTGTAAACCATGGTGAGATAAACGAGCCAACACTTATGCAATCCCTGGCTCCCGAGTTGCACGCACAAAGCCAGTTCATCGGAGGAGCCACACCACTACAAGAAGCTGAAACGCAGGTCATAAGTAAAGCTATTCGAAGCGCTCTTTTCCCTACTTTTGCATTACCTGTTCCAAAGGAAACTGCTTGCTTGGTGAAGAGTCGGAATCGTTTACCGGGTAAGATTCAGCTTGTGTGGGATCGCAGCTTAGAAGATATAGACCTTATGCTGCGCGCGATCGACTCTAATGGCCAAGTGATAGATACCGTAGACTACCGGAACAAAGGAGCATTGGAGGTGAGTCCATTCGCTCGACTTGATAAAGATGCGATGTGTGGTCCCGATCAGGAGAGCATTGAAATAAGCGATTGGCACTATAGTCGTTATGAGCTAATCGCAACCAATTATTCTAAGACAGGCCGTATGAATGATGTGTCGTTGTATTGTGACATATATATCGGTGATGAGCCGATGCCTAGGAGATACCCTGTTGGGTTAGATGCTGAAGGGCATGAGTGGAAGATAGCTGAAATAGCTATAAAAAACGGTATTCCAAAAATTATTTGATTGCTTTCGACGTCACCCCTTTCTCAGTAGCATCCGGGTTTAGAGTCTGACGTTACTTTATCGTGTTTTAATGCCAGTTGCTTGGCATAGGCGGAAGGGGTTAACCCGCCCAGTCCTTTCTTCGGTCTTTCCTCGTTATATTCTCGTCGCCATGCTTCGATGATGGCCCTGGCGTGATGCAGGTTGGTGAACCAGTGTTCATTCAGATATTCATCTCGAAAGCGCCCGTTGAACGATTCTATATAGGCGTTTTGATTGGGTTTTCCAGGCTCGATTAAAAACAGTGCAACGCCACGTAGATGAGTTCACGACAGCATGGTGCGTCCACAGAATTCCTTCACATTATCCGTACGGATGGAGTTAGGTAGCCCGCGCTGTAAAGCCAGATGATCCAACACCCGCGTTAAAGCCAGACCACCAATGGTACGTTCAGGCACGATAGCCACGGATTCATGGGCCGCATCGTCGACAACAACGGTGAGATTCTCGATCACGCGCCTGTCTGCCGTAAGGCCAAACACAAAAAACATTGACCAGAACTGATTGGCGGCACAAGAGGCGGCCCAATGGCTTTCCCTCAGAGGCAGTAACCTTCTTACGCTTGCGTCGTTTTCCCTGAAGCCGAGCAGCGGCATAGAAGTGCTTGACACGCTGATGATTTGCCCTGTTCACCGGCTTGACGCAGCTTCAGGTAGACCATGCCAGCGCCACAGCGACGATGCCGATGTGCCAAGCTAACAATGCGTTCACGGAGTGCCTTGTTGCGATTAGGGGCCGCTTGATAGCGCAACGCACTGGCACTCATACGGACGACACGCCGAGCTCGGCGCTCCCCCAAACCCCGTGACATCATGAAACGTACCCCCTTTTAGCGGGCAGGGGCGCTCACCCCTTTTTTCTCAGCGCCTCGCGAGTGACCTCCATTTCCAGTAGGGACTTGGCGAGCAGCTTCTTTAAATGGGTATTTTCAGTTTCGAGTTCTTTAAGTCGCTTTGCATCCGGTACGCTCATTCCGCCGTACTTGCTGCGCCATAGATAGTAACTGGCTTTTGAGAAACCGTGCCTAGGCATAGCTTCTTGATGGGCAGTCCCGCTTCGGCATTGCTCAGGAAACCAATGATCTGCTCTTCGCTGAAACGCTTCTTCATGTCCAATCTCCTTACCCATAGGGTCGGACTCTTAAGCGTAGCGCTCCTCAGTATGAGGAAGACGTCACATCTTTAAAAAATCGCTAGGGTTCAATGACGGCGTACGCACGTACTGGAAATGTACCAAATTCCTGTATTTTGACAGGGGCGGCGTGAAAAATAGATCCAGTGTCCGGAACCTCGCCTATGTTGCACATATGCTCTACGATGGGGATGTTAGAACCAAGCAAGACTGAATGGACGGGGCGACTTGGATCGTCTGTGTCGTCGATGTTCAAGGAGTCGATACCTACTAATGCGGCTTTGTTATTCTTAAGGTATAGAGCTGATTCACTCGTTAAATAAGGATGTCCATGGTTATATTGTTCTGTCCCCCAATGCTGTGACCAACCAGTTTCAACGAGCACTGCCTTGCCTGCAACATCAAGGCCTTCAAAGTTTTCGACTCCGATAGCTCTTTGTTTTTTAGATGGTCTGCAAACAACTACCTCCAAATTGGCAACGGAATGGAGCGGGAGTTGAGCTAGATCAATGCCGTCCGCGTACCGGTGGAATGGAGAATCAATATATGTGCCCGTATTCGCTGGCATGTTGATTTGGTTAATACAGAAACTCACGCCGTCTGCATAAAGAGATTTAGATGCTTCACGAGACAAAAAGTCGCAGATTATCGGTGGGGTAACGCCTGGATAGGTGATCATCCCATTTATTATTGAATGACTGAGATCGATAAGCTTTTTCACATTCTTCTCCTCATGTTATTGAGACCTAAATATGGGGTGGCAGACGCTCGCATTTAAAAGTGTCGAAGTAACACCCCTTATTTAAATCCAGTTGAAATCAATCTTTAGCGACTAGATAAATGCACGAGTCAAGAACCCATGCTGTAAGGAATCGTATTGTTCATGTAGGCCAACCCTTATTTGGAGTCAATTTTAATTAGATAGGCTAGCCATTCTAGGACGCGCTTAACCAGTAGCCTTCGCGGCCTCGCGCGTTTTAACTCGAGTGCGGCTCATAATGGATTGCAGAATATCTCTTGAACGATGAGCAATGACTGACAGGACGTCCTGCGCTGGCCCGTGAGTTTTAGATACGTTCCCGTTCATGTAAACACGCCCAGATCTGATTCCGTGCTTCTGCTGAATTGAGTAATCACGCTCCATTAGAAACGAATCGTCCTCAAAAGCTAGGCTCGCATAAATATCTTGTAGTAGTCTGCTGGGCTCACTGAATTCATATCCAGTTGCTAGTACAACGTAATTATAATGATTTGCAAATTTTTCCCCAGACTCATGATTGAAAAACTGTACTTGAATAGGTTGGTTTTGCTCGGCTTCTATCTTAACTACGCGACAGAATTGCAAGAATGAAATAGACCTGCGCTCGAAGTGCTTATCATAATAGTAGTCATTATAAAGACCATCGATGATGGCTTCATCGACAACTCCGTAGTTCATATTTTTACGCTGATTTACGAACCATTTACGTGTCTCTATTGGCATATCAAAGAACCTGTCGACGAATTCTCCGTTGTAGCTTTCATTCATGAAGGAAGTACCTTCTTTGATGCCAAAGCCAAAGTCGCTAATGGCTACATCGATGCTGTTTTTAGTGGCACCGAGCAAGTATTTAACAAGTTCGGCAGCGGATTGGCCGGCACCTACGACGAGAACAGAATTATTCTCTTTAAAGTCTTTAAGTTTCGCTATTTTGGTTAAAAAGTCTGCCGAATGAATTATCCTAGAGTCGCTTCCATTCAACCCAAAAGGATATTTTGGTTGTCCACCAACTCCCAATACAACATCGCGTGTGCGCACTTCTTGGAAACTTCCATCTCTTGCCAAATATTTAACTAGATATAGATCACTTCCGTCCTGCTTGATTTCAGATACGCAGGAGCCCGTCCGGATGCCATTGCCGAGCGCGTTGGCTACCCAGCGTAGGTACTCATCGAAGTCTCTACGATAAGGCGTGGAGCGCCCGCAATTTAGAAAATCTTCAAGACGTTTATGCTGAACCAAGAAATTCAAGAAGGTGAACCTACTCATTGGATTGACCATTGCCACCAGATCCTTAACAAAGTGGGTATCCAGTCGTGAGCCTGGCAGCAACATACCTGGGTGCCATCTGACCTCAGTGTCTTTTTCGAGAATGATGAAGTCTTTACCAGGTTGGAGCCCTCGTTCAACCGCTTGAGCGCCGAGTGAAATGTTCGCTGGGCCAGCACCGATAGCGATAAAATCATATATGTTCGACATTTCTATCTCCGTTATTTTTAAGATGTTAATTTTTACCATTTAACAAAAGGTTTCAGATCAGGTTTTGATTTCCATGCTGGTTCTGGTGGTGTGTAACCTGCTGCTGGATTGTATGGGGATGATTTGTGAATTGTGAGGTCTGGCAGATATCGTGGACAATTTGGAAATATGTCCCTTATTTCTATGAGAATTAAAATTTCATCTGGTTGACCAGACTTTTCATAATCGAGATGAGCATTTCCGTTTATTCGCAGCTTTTTTTTATCAGGGAAAAACTGAATAAATAATAGTCCAACCTTAGAGTTCTCCAAAATATTACCTAAACTTCTAAACATTCCGTTGCCATCATAATTTCTAAATCCAATTTTGTTTTTGCTATATATTTCTACGAATCCAGGGTTGCCACCTTTTATAGAACAATCGGGTTGTCCGTCAGCGGTAGTGGTAGCAAGAAAAAAGAACTCCGAATTTTTAATAATTTCCTTGTCTTCATAAGATAATTCACTATGTCGACGTGACGTCTTCAGCTTTTCAGCAAGTGGTTTAGTACCAAATTTTTGTTGAAGCATACTGCTTTTTTGAGAATAAAAACTCATAAATACTCCTTAGATCTATATCTTTTCTATTGAAAGGTAATTAGTTAATAAAGTTTAGCTTCTCGAATTATTTTTAATGCTATTTAAATTTTATTCATGGTATTAAAGCGGATCCTAGGTTTTTAAAGAGTTGATAAGAGATGGGTTTTAGTCTGTTTGATAATGTAAAAAATACGTTAATTTTTTATAACTGTCCTTTCCATAGTTTTTTAAAAAAATCTTTGTAAGAAGGGTGGCTGAAAATCACTTTGTCGCGAATATCGTGGTGAACTTCTTCAAGTCGGTCGATGGGTAACGATGGCAGCATATGGTGCTCGGCATGAAAGTTGTTGCTATTCGTAAACCATATAAGAAGAGGTGATGCGGATATGGTTCTCGTATTTGCGAAGACGTCGGTGGTATCTGTATTGCACTTGTAATGCTCTGGCAGCTCGATCATTGCATGAATTGGAGTTGCTACTAAAAGTAGAGGAATTATCCAGAGCCAAAGAATTGCCGAGCTATTCATTATGATTGATGCAGCAATTGATCCCGCAAGCAAGCCGAATATAATGCGATGATCGCGGCGAATCCTTTTGTTGACTCTAGGCGTATTGACTCCGTCGTCTTTGCCTATGAAAGATCGCAGCACGCCTTTGACGAATTCCACATAGTGTGCTGGCATGAGCAATCGATTAAGCCATACTCCAATATTTGCCGATAAACTACCTCCATATTGATCTCCATAATCAAAAAATTCAGTGTTTTGATGTGTTCCGAGATAGCGATGGTGTTTCAAATGACTTGCTTGATAGCTAGCATATGAAACTAACATTGGCGCGCCTAACAGTATTCCAATTGCTTCATGCGCAGCTTTATTTTTTAGACCTTGTCCATGTAATACTTGGTGTTGAATCTCAACTCCATGGGCAAACATTGCGCCTAGAAGAAGCATACCTAAAATTGCTATTATCAGGCTTTCACTCAGCGCTAAAAATCCGCCGATTAAAATAAGGCTCGCTCAAATTGTTGTTTTCATGCAGAAAACAGTTACGCTATGCTTCCCCTTGTAACGAGATGTTAGTTCGCGATGTGATATTGATTTTTCAATAGTCATAGCACTACCTCTCATTTGATAATGTTTAAGATATAATTTCTCTATATAGTTGTTTTTAAAGCTCCGAAAACTTCTGTTGCTATTTATAATGTGGGTATTCTGAGTGTCGTCCTAATGCACTTAATCCGATAATGAGGAACGCAAGGGCAGGGTAAAGTGCTATTACTACCGTGCCCGTTTTGTCTGCTATCCAACCTCCAATTAAAGGAATTATAAATGCGAGGCTAAAACCAATTAATGTCATTCCGGCGCTTAATCGGGTTACCGCAGTGCCATTCGCAATTTTTGGTGGAAGAGAAATGAGAAGGATAGTCTTAACGGTTGCCGCATAGCCCACTAACAAAGCCGACATCCACGACAGCCAACTGTCGAATATGATGAAACCTGACAAGCCTATTACCGCAGCAATACCAGATATGGCAATTGGCGCACGCTTACCAATCCAATGGGGAACGAGTAATAGGCAGAGTGAGGCGAGTAGGGGGGTAGTATTGTATGCCAGAAGCAATGCACTGAGAGCTTCTGACTCCCCTCTGGCGTTAAGCACTGATCCCGAATACGCATTGATAATGAAAAACGCCAAGACAGAGCTTCCAAGCAAGATACCGTATTGCCAAACGCGACGATCACGCAGGCTTGGAATGGATGTTACTGGAGATGGATTTTGCCTATCGGGGAGATTCGATGAATCGTCAGTATTTGCAGGCCTAGAGAGCAGTACGAGAATGGCTACTATTAGGATCGGAACGGCCCATAAGATAAGGGCTATTCGCCAGTCGAAATTAGCAAGTGGAAGAATAATGGGCCTTGTCAAACCTGCGGCCGAAAGCTCACCTGCCATCATCCCGTTGAGATAAACCGTGCTACCGAGAGCTAGATGAGTTGGGGTCCAAGTTCTCGTTGCTAGAGGTAATGCAGTTTGACACACCGCAATTCCCAAGCCCATTATCACAGAGGCGAAAAATAGCAATTCAGCCGATGGTACTTGCCCTCGTCCTACAGACGCGGCGCCAGCACATATTAACCCGCCGACGATTGCTACTCGAAGACCAAATTTCGTGATGATCCAGGCAGCAGGGATAGCTCCGAAAGCCACTGCAACTATGGGAAGCATTGTTAGTGCTCCTATACTAGCTTCTCCAAGCCCGAAACTGTTGGCGATATTTGTTGCCAGAGGTGGTGCCGTTAAAATAGGAACGCGAAGTGTCCAGCCAACCAACCACAAGATCGCTAGCATTCCATAAGGTGTATACGTAACAGCGTTTCTTGCAGTCTCTGTTCTCATAATGAACATAAACTCCTATCCAGTACGTTGTGATTAAGTCGAGTCCCTTTATTTGACCTTAAGCGAAAATAGTCCTCCGTAATAACGATTTTTTAGCCGAGCTGTGTCAGGAAAACTCACACAGAAATTAGACTTAATGGCCCGATTAAAATTTGATCTACTGGATATGGCTCTAGCTCAATGCTTTAGCTATAGCTCTGCTGAGGAACGGGGGCATCATAATAGTGTGAGCGGTCCGCATAATTCCAAGTGTTATATATTTATACTTTTTATTGAAACTGTTTCATAAAGATTTACATATTAAATGGCTAAGGGTTTTAAGTTGTGTTAAGGCTGTCAGCTAAATTTTTAGTGACATGGCTACGTTATTGCCGTAAATTGTATTACGACAGTTTTTTGATTCAATTAATGATCTACTTGCTATGCTGGAGAGGTGCTTGATGATGCTTTGATTTTGTTATAAGCGCTGTGAGCAGGATGCTGTCTCAATGTGCTCTGTAGAAATTAAAAGCTGAATCTCCCAAGTGATAATTTTTGGTTAAAAGGACTTTGAATAATCTTTTATATTGAATTTGAGGATGTTTATTATGGATAATATTAAACACTTAAGAGCAATAGAGGTTTTCGACAAGGTCGCTGAATATTCGAGTTTTAGCAAAGCCGCTGACGCGCTCAATATCACTCATGGGGCCGTTAGTAGACAGATAAAATTGCTTGAGGGGTCTCTGAATACAACACTTTTTTATCGCGTTCCTTATGGGGTGAAGTTAACTAAAGCGGGAGAACATCTTTATAATTCCACCCATTACGCATTTGCTATACTTCGAAACGGTGTTGATGAAGTAAATCGTTCACGTAACTCAAAGTCATTGAAAGTGTCTTTGCCTAGTGCCGTGGCCCTTAAATGGTTGGTTCCTCAGTTATCAAGTTTTCAATCCCTTTATCCTGATGTCACACTTTCTTTAGAAACAGATGATAAAGTGATAGATTTTGGAATGTCGGAAATCGATCTAGCTCTTCGCTTTGGAACACCAAGCTGGAATGGGGTGTACATCGAGAAAATTACGGACGAGGAGCTCATCGCAGTTGCTTCGCCGCGGTTAGTTGAAAATGAAAAAACGCCTATGTCACCTGAAGATATAATCCGCTTTCCGCTCCTTAGGGATGCATACAATCAAGGATGGGAGAAATGGGCTGAATTGGCGGGCATTAACCCTGGTCGGCTCAGTGTGCATAGTATTCAATACTTTGAGAGCGCAGTGCTAGTGGAAGCAGCTATAGAACAGCAAGGCGTTGCCTTGGCGCGAAGGCTTCTTGTGGAACGAGATATAGAAGCTGGTCGGCTTCTCCATCTTGATGAAATATCTGTGGCACTTGATCGCGGACTTTATTTCGTTTGCCGTTTTGGAGACCAGGATCGTCCAGTAGTGAGCGCCTTCAAGAAGTGGCTGCTTGCCAACCGCTAGTTGAATGCTGAAAAGTAAATTTGATATATAATATTTTTGCTTGACTTCCCTAAGAAACAACTGAGGAATAAGGTCATTGATGTGGTGAGTGTTCTACTGACCCTATCTATGACATGCTGCATCGCCTATGTGGGGATCTATGTCTTCAGCTTCGATAGCTCAAGTTTGTCTTCTGATATTGCCATTATTTCAGATTACATTGAGGGCCTTTATTGTAATAGATTAATACTGCGTTTCAAGGTCACCGATACACCTCTCTCAGATGTTAGCGTTTGGTATGGAAAAAGTTTTTACCCGCTGGCTTAAACGCCAATTGCAGCAACTCGGGGATGAGGTCGATCTCAATCACCTGAATCCGTGAGACCGGCCCCCAGGAATGCTTCTAACCTACTGAACTGCATGGCAATATAGCGAATATCGCCATTCACCCAGACAGTGCCATGCCCAACGTCAAGTTCCGCGCCAGTCGCCGCACCCTCACCAGCCACGCCGGGCTGTCCATCATCGGGCAATGCTTCGAGATCGCTGGCGTCGACAGCATCGACAGCCGCTTCCCCACCACGCTGGGCATGCGCACCAGTGACGTGATCAAGAGCTACCTGGGCCTGCTGTGTCTGGGCATGAGCGACTATGACGCTGTCGAGAACTTCCGCCGCGACAAGCCCTTCCAACAACTGCTGACCCTGCAGAAGGTGCCGAGCGCGGCGACGCTGCGACAGCGGCTGGAGAAACTTGCCGCCAACGACCTGCAGGCGCGCACCGCCACCTGGTCCACGACCCTGCTGTCACTGATCGAAGCACCGATCACCGCCGAGACGACGCACGTCTGCCTGGACATCGACACCTTCGTCATGGACAACAGCAACTCGAAGAAGGAAGGCGTCTCGCGGACCTACCAGAAGGTCGATGGCTACACACCGATCGCCGCCTATCTGGGCAACGAAGGGTGGTGCCTGGGTCTGGAACTGCGGCCTGGCAAGCAGCACACCATGAAGGAGAGCAACGCCTTCCTGGAGCGGGTGCTGCCTCGCACCCAAGGCCTGACCAAGCAACCGATCCTGTTACGCGAGGACAGCGGCTTCGACAGCCAGGCGCACCTGGCGCTTCTCGAACAGCAGCGCCAGGTCTTTGCCGACGAGGGGCGCCGGCTCGACTATGTCGTCAAATGGAACCCGCGCGGCTCGGCCACGGCTGATCGAGATACCTGGCTGGCGGTGGCGGCGGACTACTGGGAAGAGCTGCGTCCTGGCAAGCGCCAGGCGCTGTGGCTGCAGACCGTCTCGATCCACGACGACAACAAGACCGAATACGTCGTCCAACGCGTGATGCGCCTGGTAGAGCGCACCGCCGATCGCGATGGCCAGTTGCTGCTCGAACCGGACTATGAGTTGGAAGGCTGGTGGACCAGCCTGGACGAGGCGCCGGAGGCGGTGATCAAGCGCTACCAGGCGCATGCCACCCATGAGCAGTTTCACAGCGAGATCAAGACCGATCTCGACCTGGAGCGCTTGCCGTCCGGCAAGTTCGCCACCAACGATCTGATCCTGCATCTCGCCCAGTTGGCCTACAACATCCTGCGCCTGATGGGACAGCTGGGCATGACCGGCGAGCTGAGCCCGGTTCGCCACCCGGCCAAGCGGCGCCGGCTGCGCACCGTGCTACAAGAGCTGGTGCACCGTGCGGCTCTCGTGATTCACAAGGCACGGCAGATCATCCTCGACTTCGGGCAGGATATCGGGCGCATGACGGTGCTCAAGACGCTGCGGAGCCGACTGCGTTATCCACGAGGAACGCCATGCTGACCGTCAATCGGCGACACTCTATCCACAAGCAGTTCCAAGCGACACGCGATCGCCAGATATGTCGTGCCTGGCGGGTGGAAAGGCATGACAAAACGGGCCGTCAGCACCGATCAGCACGGTGGGTTTTGGCAATAACGGGCTTGCGAAAGCCAACTTGCACGGGGCGAATGATCAAAAAGTGCTCGCTGGCGGTGATAGGGAAAGTGTCGGCGCCGGCTTCACGGATTCAGGAATCAGCTCACCAGTTTGGTGGAGAACAAAGACAAGTTGGCAAAAAATTTAGAAAACTGGGCACAGCAAGAATATCAAGTAGGCATTCAGGATGGCGAAAAGCTGGGTATTGCTAAAGGCGAGAAGTAGGGAGGTGAGAAAGCAGTTTGTACTCTGCTCAAGCTGGGGTGCTTAGTGACGAGCAAATTGCTGAAGCGACAGGCTTGACGCTGGATGAAGTGGCTGCGCTGCGCATTGAAGGTAAGCTCTTCCCCGCTTTCATTTCCGTATTCCAGCTTTACGCATAAAACGAAAGGGCACTCCAAGTGACTGCCCTTTCTGTATTTGGATGCTGATTATGGCAGATATTTGCCATGCCATGAAAGAGCTTGATGTAATAGTTCATACTTAGTAATGAATAGCCTCTTTGACGTGAGTCAGTAGTGCCCCAAGTATTTGCAACAACTGCGGATACGCTCAATTTTTTTTGCACTACTGAGCCCATTCACCTTCTTTTCTAAGAACTCCTCTTACTAGCCCATGAGCCGAATATAAACCGTAATCGGCTCATAATATGAGCTGAATAGGCGGAGCAATCGGCTCATGTATATCTGGGAACTGCGCATCTGGTCGCATTTTGAGTGGGATGAATCCGTTCTTCTGCCTACGCTGGATGCACTGATCCAGTATGTTGTTCGTACCATTAAAAACGATTCAAGTACCTTAGTAGGGTGAGCCGCTGAGGCATGCCACTGAATCTGGTGCATTCTTAAACAATAAGCTGCCTGGCTCTACCAAAGCGCGAAGACTTTCGAGCTGCGGCCCTTGGCTGTTGTCGCATACCGTTTCCGGGTCTGGCCACCGGGTTTGCACTAGGCGCTGGGCCAGATCATCGAGTTGCGCTTGGGGAATGTGAAGGGGGAAGGGCTCGATAAGGTTACTCATCGTTTGATTCCTTGCACATGAGTATGGGCCAGTGTGTTGCGGACGGAAGCCCATTCCCGTGGGCCATAGCGATCGTTATCCAAGTTGAGCAGCTTGCCGCGGCCACTCATCATATCGCGCAGGTATTGCATGCCTTGCCAAGCGGGAAAGGGGTTTTTACTCGCAGGCGTTAGCGCGCGCACTACGCTGATAAGGGCGGACAGCGTCCCGATATTACCAGGGCGCAAGGTTCGGTAATGCTGCTGAGTCAGCTCCGTCAGAGTGTTGGCGATTTGCGCAGGTGACAGGCTGTTACCGGCAATGCGCAGAAAACGCGGCGTGTGAGAATCGAGCGCGGCATCAGCGGTAAAAGCGGCCACGTCGTCCTTAGCCGTGAAGTCAAGTGGCTGCTGCGCATCGCCAAAATGCAGCACTCGGCGCCCCGGCAGCACGATAGGGGCGTCGCCTTCCAGCAGCTCCAGAAACCCGCCGTTGAGAATGGAAGTAGCTTTGATGTCAGCCGCATCGAGCTTGTCGGCAAAGCGTCGGCGCAGGTCCATGTTGCGGTTGTCGCCGGGGCGGGTGCGGGTGTAGTCGAGTGAGTAATCCGATGGAATGAACCTGGGTACCCCGGCCGCTACCGTGGCCTCCAGCAGTCTACCTTGCTGCTCAATGATGACCTCCTCCAAGCCATTAAGCGTAGACACCACGCAACCCGAGCCGACAAGGGCATGGCGCAGGCCCTGAGCGTCATCCAGTGAAACGGCTTTGATCGTAATGCTGCTGTTGCGCAGGCCAGTTAACCGGGCTTGCTCAGTGCCTGGCCGAACCAGCGCTATCACATGGGCACCGCGCGCTGTCAGTGCCTGGACTACGCGGTACCCCAAATCTCCTGTAGCGCCGGCCACCGCAATGGGTAAAGCAGTTGTGTGATCCACGAAGCACCTATTGGTTAGTTGATTTGAGTGGGTAAAACGATGGCTATCCGTTTTTGATTTAACTGAACTGAACGTTACCGTTTAGTTGACGCACAAGCAAGACATTGGTAAGTTGCGAACCATGACGTTGACCAAGAGCAAGACCAAATCCAAAGGCGGCAGGCCCAAGCAGAGCCAAGCGGGCGAGGTGGAGCGTCGATTGCTGGATTCTGCGCTGAAGAACTTTTTGACCAATGGTTTCGAAGCCACCTCATGCGAAGCCATCGCCTACGATGCCAGTGCAAGCAAAGCCACCCTCTATGCCCGTTACGCCAATAAAGAAGCGCTATTCGAAGCGGTTGTACGGCGCCACGTCGCCACCTTGTTGGTGCCCGCCGAAGCAACTCCCTCGCTCCCGCTGAAAGGCCGCCTGCGGCATGTGGGGCAAGGTATTCTAGAGCACGCGCTGCAACCCCATACGTTGGCGATGATGCGCTTGGTCATAGCTACCTCTATCCGCGCCCCGGTTCTGGCTGCAGAAGTGAACCGCATTGGGTGGGAAGGGGGATTCGTTCGTGTCCGCTCGGCCATTTTGGCAGGTCCAGACCAACCGATGGACCCTGACGAGCTGGCCAGTCAATTCATCGACTTGGTGTTCGCTCCCCATCAGCTTCGAGCACTGTTAGGCGAAGATCGGGCGCAGCTGATTCGAGCCATTCCCGAGCGAGTGGAGTGGGGATTGAAGCTGGTTCAGGCTGCTGGTTTATTGCAAATCAAGGAAAATCACGAATAGGTTTGGCGTAAAGAAGGAAGCAGCCGCTGGCTCAAGATCAGGTTGTTCCTCAGCACTCAAGAGCGGGAAAACTAAGACGCGCCTAAAGGCATTTTTTTTATGAGTATCAAGGCTGTGAGCCTCTGCTGATACTGGTTAGCGTCATGACTCAAATGCCTTAACGGAAAATCACAAACAATAAATTGTCGGCGGGTGCCCGTGGGGCAAAAAGAGCCGCTCCGCTCAAGCCACTCTGTGCTTTACTATCTGCAACTGTTATTCACGGAGGAGTCACTCATGGCCATAGGCGGCTTGATAGGATTACTGGATGACATTGCCGCATTGGCGAAGTTGACCGCAGCATCACTGGACGATGTGAGTGCCGCCGCTGGGCGTGCGACGGCGAAGGCGGCCGGGGTGGTGGTGGATGATACGGCGGTGACGCCGCAATATCTGCAGGGGGTGGCAGCGGAGCGTGAACTGTCGCTTGTGAAGCAGATCGCGCTGGGCTCTATCCGCAACAAGCTGATTTTTATCCTGCCGGTGGCGCTGCTGCTGAATCACTTTTTGCCTGCGCTATTGCCGATCATCTTGATGATAGGCGGCACCTACCTGGCTTTTGAGGGCGCGGAGAAAGTCTGGCACAAGCTTTCCGGCAAGCATGACGACGAAAAGCCAGCGGTAGAGCAGGGGCCGGAAGCCGAGAAAAAGATCGTAAGTGGCGCCATTCGTACCGACCTGATTCTGTCTGCTGAAATCATGGTGATCGCGTTGGCCACAGTCTCCCATCAGGGATTCTGGTCACAGCTGGCTAGCCTGGTGGTGGTCGCGTTTTTCATCACTATTTTGGTGTATGGCGTGGTCGCGCTGTTGATCAGGATGGATGATATCGGCCTGAAGCTCGCCCAGCGGGATAGTTCGAGCATGCAGACCCTGGGCCGTGGTCTGGTGACGGCCATGCCCAAAGTGCTAGCGACCATTTCGGTCGTGGGCACCGTCGCCATGCTCTGGGTAGGTGGGCATATCCTGATGGTCAACCTGGGTGCCGATGGCACGGGTTGGTTCAACGCGCCCTATGAGTGGGTACACCATATTGAGCTAGGCATTAGCGAGGCCACCGGTGCCTTGGGCGGCACGCTGGGCTGGAGCTTCAATACGCTGTGCTCTGCGGTGATTGGCTTTTTGGTGGGCTCGGTAGTGGTGGGGGCGCTGCACCTCATTCCCACCAAGAAGGCGCATGCTGAATAGGTGCGCGCCGCGAAGTAAGTATCAGGCATCTAAATGCCCGCCATCAAGGCGGGCATTTTTGTGAGATAGGGGAGGGTATGTCCCGTGACCTTACTCTGCCAACGCCGCTGAATATTGCTGACCGGCGCTCGCCCAGGCAATGACAGCCAAGCCTAAAGCGATCAGCGAAAGGATGGCGCCCGCCCAGTTCGGAGAGGCCAAACCGAACCCGGCGGCAATCGTCGCGCCACCCACCCATGCGCCAATTGCATTACCCAGGTTGAACATACCGATGTTCACGGACGCTGCCATGGTGGGCGCGCCTGCTTGGCTGGCACGATCCATCACCAGTTTCTGGATCGGGGAGACGGTGGCGAAGCCAAAGGCGGCCATAAGGAAGACAGAGGCCGAGGCCACAACGCTGTTCCCAACGCCCAGCCAGAAGACGAAAAGTACCGCCGCCTGCGCGGCAAGGGTCACAAACAGCGTTCCGAAAAGTGAACGGTCAGCAAAGCGACCGCCTATCCAGTTACCAACCGCCAGACCCAGCCCGAACAGAACCATCAGTTTTGCCACACCGATGTCGGTAAAACCTGCCTCTTCGACCATCATTGGGGCGATGTAGGTAATAGAGGTAAAGAAGGCGGCAGGGCCGAAGACGGTAATGCCCATGGCGAGCAGCACCTGTGGGTCTGCGAAGGCACGTAGTTCGCTCTTCAAGGCGATGGCCTTGCCCGCTTTGATGGGAGGCACTAGCAGCGCGATGCTGATGACGGTGATAAGACCGATCCCGGCGATCAACCAAAACACTAGCCGCCAGCTGTAGGCTTGCGCGAGCCAGGTGCCAGCAGGAACGCCGAATAGGTTGGCCATCGTTAGCCCGGAGAACATGAAGGCGATGGCACTTGCTTGACGGTCTTTCGCGACCAGCGAGGCGGCGATGATGGAGCCCATGCCGAAGAAAGTGCCGTGGTTGAACGCCGTTAAAATACGGCCCGCCAGCGCGATGGGGAGCGTCGGCGCCACTGCCGTGATCACATTCCCTAGCGTGAAGATGAGAGCGAGGCTAATCAGCATCGTTTTACGTGGCACCTTGGCGCCTAGAATCGTCAGGATGGGCGCACCTACGAACACGCCTAACGCGTAGGTGGTGGCCATTAAACCTGACGTGGGTATATCGACGCCGAAGTCCCTGGCGATTTGGGGAAGGATGCCAGCGACGACGAATTCCGTCATTCCGATACCGAATGCGCCAATCGCTAACGCGAAAAGTGCTAATGGCATAATAGTGTCTCCGTATATGATATTTTCAATCGAATGTGGTTCGGCTATATTTATTTTATTGAAAATAATATTCGGAGTTAAAACGATAATGGTGCCGTCAGATAAAGAAACAGATGCTATTCGGCAGATAAAGCATCATCCGGCTGAACTTGATTCAATTGACCGAAAAATATTAGGCGCGCTCGCTGAAGATGCGTCGCGTAGCTACGCAGAACTCAGCAAAATCGTGCACCTCTCCGCCCCCGCTGTGCATGACCGTGTAAAAAGGCTTAAGCGTGATGGGGTCATCAAGGGCACCGTCGCCATTCTCGACGGCTGCAAGCTTGGCCGAACGCTGCTGACCTTCCTACTGGTTGATACCAGTAGCTACAGTGCCACGCGCAAATTACTGACCTTTGCCGATAGACCCGAAGTAGAAGAGCTGCACACCGTGGCAGGAGATGGCTGTGTGCTTATTAAAGTACGTGCGGCTAACACCGAATCGCTTGAGGACTTTCTGATGGAAATTCAAAGCCTGGAAGGGGTCAGGTCTGTTCGCAGCTACATTGCGCTTTCAACCTTCCTGGAAAGAGGCCCATCGCCAGATTAGGTAGCCCGCTCGATAGCATGATGGAAGGGGGCGGCGAGCCAGAAGGGATGCTCGCGTTTCCTTTTCTTTGTACTGCGAAATATAGGCGTCAGGCCTGCCGTTGCCGCAACACCATCACCCCTGCGAGTAAGATCATGCCCATACCTAACCAGGTCATGCCATCGGGCACTTCGCTGAATAGCAGGAAGCCCCATAGGCTGGCAAAGATGAGGTAGGCGTAATCAAAGGTGCCGATCAACGCTGAAGGGGCGATTTGATAGGCCCTGGCCACCCCGGTATTCACTATGATCAGCAGTAGGGCGTAGGCGCCCACGATCAATAACGCTTTGGCGTCTAGCGGTTGCCAACCGGCGAACAGGAATGGCGCGCGTTCGGCAAGTGTTGCTGTGCTGTTGATTGCGACCAGCACACTAAAGAGAGTGCCTGCCGTCAGGAAGGCTAGATTTAATCCCAGGGTGAGAAGTAAGGGGTGTTCTCTTTGGCAGTGGTGGCGAGTGACCAGCATGGCTAGCGCATAAAAGAGGGCGGCAAGCACGGGTAGCAGTGTGGCAGGGGTGAAGGCGTCGCCGCCAGGGCGCAACACCACCACCACGCCCAGGAAACCGCAGAGGATGCCCAGCCAGGCCTGGCGCGAAAGATGCTCGCCTGCCCCAAAAGCAGCCAGCACGGCAATAAATAGCGGCGTGGTGTAAATGGCTACCGCCGCCACCGAAAGCGGAATCAGCGGCAGTGCTGCGTAGTAGGCGATCCACATCAGCAACAGCAGCAGGCTTCTTATCGCCACCCAGCGGCGTGATTTTACCTTGGGGCGGGGACCTGAATGGCCAATGATCAACCCTAACAGTATCGGCAGCGATACTGATGACCCGATGACATAGAGTTGCCATAGCGACATACTGGCACTCATATACTTAACCAGAGCATCGGTCAACGCCAGCAGAAAGACAGCCCCCACGATAAGGCTTATGCCCTGTAGGATATTATCTTCGTGTTCAGGGGGAGCCTTCATTGCAGCGTTCCAGAGTTGAATTCCGCTCTAGAATGCCGCTGCCGCTAGCAGTGCTTCAAACGACTTCTGCGTCACCATGCATGAGCTCAGATTATGGATAACTTCATCAAGTCTCTTCCGCCGCTGGCGACGCTGCGCCCCTTCGAGGCTGCCGCCAGGCTTGAAAGCTTTTCGCGCGCGGCGGATGAGCTCCACCTGACCCAGGCGGCTATCAGCCGACAGATCCGTGCGCTGGAGGAAGATCTGGGCGTGATGCTTTTCGAGCGTCGTAATCGTGGGGTATTTCTTACCCGTGAGGGGCGTGAGTTTGGTCGTACGGTTTCCCAGGCGCTGGAAAGTATTGCCACGGGGGCTCAGGGGCTGCGTGGCGACCCGGACGATAAGCGCGTCGTAATGTTCTGCCAGTTATGCGAAGCGTTCTATTGGCTGATGCCACAGCTGGCTGACTTCAATCGTCGCTATCCTGAGATTGAGATACAGCTGGCGACCTCGACAAGGCCGATTACCGAATTTAGTGGCCGCTTCGACATTGCGCTGCAAACCAACGGTCGGCCCAGCGGCAGCCATCGATTGGTGTTTACCGCCGAGGACGAGATATTTCCCGTTTGCAGCCCAGCTTACCTGAGCGGTGCCTCCACGCCGATGAGTCTCAATGCGTTACTTAACCATCGACTGCTGCACCACCACGCGGAACCGCCGGATTGGCTGGAGTGGGATGGCTGGTTGCGTGCCATGGGGCACTTTGATATCGCAGCAGCGGAGAGTGCTGTGTTCGATAGTTATCCACTGCTACTGCAAGCGGCTGTCGCGGGGCACGGTGTCGCCTTGGGATGGCGGCGCACAACGCAACGCTTAATTGAAAATGGCGAACTGATCCGCCCGGTGACAGAGAGCTTACCCCAGCACGATGCCATCGCCCTATACACACGCCAGGGCGCGCCCCAACGCCCAGGCAGCGAAGCGTTATTGGGTTGGCTGCGTGAGGTGTTGGGTGAACAATAGCGCTAGGCTCTGTCTGAAAACTGGCTGCGCTCGACCCTACGGTGTTAACAATCGGCTCAACGCACTCATTTACACCACGTAAACTCGCACGCGAGTTCGATCCGTCTTTTCACCGTTTTTGTCTTGTTTGACCTTCGCACGCCGACTTTTCGTACAAAGCCTAAGGCGTCATTCAGAGACGCCCTCGCAGTTGTCGTGATACAGCGGAGCATCGGTGCCCAACGCTAGGTGCTTGGTGGCGCTATTGTAGTAGAAGTGGCCGGACTCGGCGCGTGAAAGTGCATAGTCGCCGCACACTCCATAGCCCTTGTTGACTTGCTTCAGGTGCGAGATTTCAGCGGGTGTCTGACTGTTGAGGCGTTCCGATATAGTCGCGGCGATGTGGGCATCACGCTGGAACTCGGAGTAGGCCTGGCTGCCGAATACTAGACCCGCAACGGCTAAAATGGCGACGACGGGAATCCATAGGTTATGCATAGCGTGTCCAGTGAGAGGATATAAAAGTGCATGAACTCGGTAGAAAAATTATTTAGCTGGATAATAACTTTTTGCCCAGCCAATTTCATTGGTTGGCGAGTAGTTGGTTGGCACAAGGATCCGCGCCAACCTTACGACACTAAATTGCTTTATGTAGTGGTTCACTGATTCCGGACACCCATCGCCCCAGCACGATGCTCATGAAAGCCCCCAGCGTCAGGTTAAGTGTTGCACCTACTGATATTCTTTCTTAAATTTTTATTAGGGAGTTAAAAGAGACACTTGGGTCTATCTATTTAGATGAACGTCGGCAAGCATATGAATTGCTGTTTCAATGGTTGTCAATTGACAACCATTGAAGGGGGCTTCATACTCAGAGGCAAATAATGACTCGTCCATCACATCCGAAAAAAGAGATCGAAACTGCCCTCAAACATGCGGAAGCGGAGGGCTGGCGAGTTGAAGTCGGCGGTAGTCACGCCTGGGGCAAGATTTACTGTCCCTATAATGATGATGAATGCCGCTGCGGTGAGTTTTGTATCGCGAGCGTGTGGAGTACACCGAAAAATCCCGGCAGCCACGCCCGGGCAATTCGGAGAGTGGTGGACAAGTGCTCGACCCACAAGCATCGAGACGAAGCGGAGCCGGAGGATTGAAGAATGGAATATGTTTTTACGCTGAAATACCAACTGGCTGATAGTGACTCCGACCTAGATGCGCTAGTGGAGCGTTTGGGGGCTGCCGGTTGCGATGATGCTCTGGTGGGCGTGGGGCAGCCGGGCCGCTTGGCGCTGGAATTCTCTCGTGAAGCGGGCAGCGCCGCGGAAGCGGTTCACAGTGCCCTGGTTGACGTAAAAAAAGCGATCCCTTCCGCGCGGCTGATCGAGGCTTCGCCGGATCTTGTTGGCCTGACGGATGTAGCAGACGTTGTGGGCGTATCCCGACAGGCAATGCGAAAGCTGATGCTCACCCACCGAGCGACGTTTCCTGTGCCGGTTCACGAAGGCAGTGCCTCAATCTGGCACCTGGCGGAGGTGCTTGACTGGTTGATGACCCGAGGGGGTTACCAAATTGATGTTGGCGTGCTGGAGATTGCGAAAGTAGCATTAGAAGTAAATATAGCCAAAGAGGCGATCCGCCATCCGGTTCGTAGCCGCGAGGAAATGGAGTTGCTGACCGCGTAGCCAACAGTTCAATAGTTTGGTGGAGAATAAAGACATATTGGCAGAAAATTTGGAAAATTGGGCACAGCAAGAACGCCAGGAAGGCGAAAAGCTGGGTATTGAAAAAACAGCTCGTAATCTGCTCAAGCTGGGAGTGCTGAGTGATGAGCAGATTGCTGAAGCGACAGGCTTGGCGTTAGATGAAGTGGCAAAGCTGCGCACTGAAGGTCAGCGCTGATCGATTGCCTTCTGACCTAAGCGGCAGCCCTTGAACCTGCTCAAACCTCCCGATCTCGTTCGTATCGCTCCACGTTTGGAAATGGCGGTAGCCAATGCTCGCGGCGAATATTCCAAAGCTCATACGTCGGTTTCAGTTGATTGGGTGAATCAAGGGCGCCAAGGTGTATTTCGATTTCTTCCTCGCTAACTGAAAAAACCGAAGAGCCACATACCGGACAAAAGTGGCGCCCCTGATAACTGTGCGGCTCGCCTTCGATAATGACAGCTTGCTTTGGGTAATCCGCCGCCGCGTAGAAAAGCGCCCCGTGATGCTTGCGGCAATCCATACAGTGGCAAATACCTACCCGGAGCGGCTCGCCATTGGCCACGATTCGGATCTTACCGCAGAGACAGCCACCTGTTAGTTGCTCCATTGCCAATCTCCAGAAGATTCATACGTTCAAAGTAGGTGGCACTTTCGGTTTTGTCTTGCTGCCGTATCGTATGTATTTGATGCCAGCAAACTGACGTAAATTGAACTGTTGCAGGAGTCGGATTTTCTCTGCGCTCCCGGAATCCAGTCGTATCGTGACTACAAGCAGGCGCGAGCCTTAAGCTGGTAAATCGTCTCCCCGTGATTCTTTAAAAAATAGATGTTTTGTGAACTAAAAGTACACAAAATTTGATGTTGTTAAAGAAATTCATGGCAGAGTATTTAGTTAAGCGCTAATTTGTGAACCATGAGTACACTTAAAGAAGAAAAGCTAAAGAAGGTGCTTGAAGCCATACCTTCAGGATTCATGGTCGACACCGCATGGCTTGAACGCCACGGTGTAAGCCGTTTCCTTGCTCGCAAATACGTCGATAACGGCTGGCTGGAGCGCGTTAACCGCGGCGTCTTTCGACGCCCCGCGCCGAATGCAATAACGTCGGCCACCATCGATTGGAAAACCTGCCTGCTCTCCATGCAGCATATAATGCGCTATGACATCCATGTCGGCGGTACAACGGCACTTGCCCAACAAGGCTACGACCACTATCTGCGTTTGGGTAGCAATGCCTCTGTCTGGGTATATGGCGCCGCCACACCCAACTGGCTAAGCAAACTGCCACTAAACGCAACAGTCGAGACCCGCAGCACCTCGCTATTCGCCGACCTATCACTTGGGTTGGCCAGGGACAACATCAACGCCGAAGACACGCTGCCATGGGACTGGACGCTTAAGATGTCGGCACCTGAACGGGCGATTATGGAAGCCATGGACGAGTTGCCCGACCATGAGAGTTTTCATAACCTTGATATGGTGTTCGAGAGCTTAACGACACTGCGGCCGAAAGTACTGTCGGCGTTGCTGCACAGTTGTAAGAAGATCAAGGTCAAGCGGTTGTTCTTTGTCTTTGCGGATCGCCATGACCACCCCTGGCGCAAGCGCCTCGATCCTGCAGAGTTCAATCTTGGGAGTGGCGACCGTGCACTGGTAAAAGGGGGGAAGATACATCCACTTTATCGGATTATGGTGCCTAAAGAGTTTGTAACGGCGGAGGCAGATGATGGCGCGTGAAACCTATGAAGCACAAGTCGCGCTCCTTGTGCGTATTCTTCCACATGTGGCTAAGGAAGATGTATTCGCGCTTAAGGGCGGCACGGCGATAAACCTGTTCTATCGTGATCTTCCGCGTTTGTCAGTCGATATCGACCTGACCTACCTGCCGGTGAAAGATCGAAACGATAGCCTTTCCGAGATCAACAACGCGATGGATCGCATTACGGGGGCCATTGAATGCGGTATCGTGGGTTCCAAAACACAACGTATAAAGGGCGGCGGCGGTGGTGCCACTCGTCTTCTTGCTCGCATGGGTGGTGTCGAGATCAAGATCGAAACCTCTCCAGTCACACGCGGTGTCGTTCATGAGCCTGAAACGCTTTCCGTCTCCGAAGCTGTTGAGGATGAGTTTGGCTATGCAGAGATGCAGATTGTCTCCTTCGAAGATCTGTTCGGCGGCAAGTTGCACGCAGCCGTCGATCGTCAGCATCCGCGCGATCTTTACGACGTAAAGATGCTCTACGATAACGAGGGCCTAACGGATAATCTGTTTCGCACCTTTCTGATCTATATCGCGAGTTCGTCGCGGCCCGCCCATGAGCTGCTGAATCCGAACCCAATCGACCTTGATAAGCCTTATACCCAAGAATTTGAGGGAATGACGAGAGCCTCAGTCAGCCTCGAAGAACTCTTGAACACACGTAAACGATTGGTTGCAGATATTCAGTCACGCTTCGATGAGAGCACCAAGCGATTCCTAATGAGCCTGCATGACGGTACGCCCGATTTTGATGCTATTGATCGCCCTCGGGCGGCGGATCTGCCTGCCGTACGCTGGAAGCTTATCAATCTGGAAAAACTGAAAAACGAAAATGCCGCCAAGCATGCTGAGCAACGGAGAAAGCTGGAAGTGTTGCTAGGGTAGGTAGATCGGAGCGGCGCCCTCGGTGTGATATGGAATGTGGGCATCACGCTTCACTATCTAAGTCGTTGATTAATGCATCCATCGAGAAATCGTCCACGAATTCATCAGCTCTAGCTTGTCTGGTACCTTGAGCTAGATGTGTACGTAGCGCCTCAAGTTTGCTTTTGCGTTTTTCCAAGCTAAGACTTGTTGACGTCATAGAATGCTTCCCGTGTTCAAAAGTAATAAATATGGATATGGCTGACAAGAAAGGCAAGAGGCCTAACTGGTGCGGTCTACTGAGCATTTCTACTGTTTAACCCACTCTTCTTTACCAACAAGTCCGCTGATGAGCCCACGAGCCGAATAGAAGCCATAATCGGCTCATAATATGAGCTGAATGGGCCGGGCGATCATCTAATGTATGTCTGGGAACAGCGACACTGGCCTGGGACGAATCTGTTTCTCTACAATTAATTGGAAAGAACATTCTGCTGCTATTGCTGTGGGTTTCTGTGTCGTCGACTACTGATTGAATCGCCCTGGGTTTCGTAGACACCTCCAGGCCTTATACTGGACTGCCCTGTGTTCTCCTAAGAACACCTGAGCTGGGGTTCGGAATCCTAGCCGCTTTCTTGGTCTATCGTTCAGCTTATTGACGACGCTTCGTAGCTCTGTATCGGACACGTTTCGGAAGTCAGTCCCTTTTGGGAAATATTGGCGCATCAGTCCATTGGTGTTTTCGTTGGTACCACGTTGGCATGAGCGTTACAGGTCGCAAAAAGAGGTCTTGGCCGAGACGGCCTTGGCCACTTGCCTGTGCTCCGCGAATTCCGACTCGTTATCTAAAGTAATGGTATGCACTGCCCCTCGGCGTGATGCGCCATTGAGCCGCCCTAGGTGTCGGAGCCTTCTGGATCCAGCGTAGCTTTTCCTTGATCACCCAGGCATCGGCAGTGGCGCTCTGATCAGCCGCTAACGCCTGGAGCGCCGCTAGCTGTTTGGGTGTCAGGTTCTCGTTGTCCACAGTAGTGCCCAGCGCAGCGACTTGGGGTGTCCTTGCTCACGGCGCTCTTTCTTGCGTACATCGTCCAGCCGCTTGGTGAAGGTCTGCACAATATGGAACCAGTCGACCGTGACCTCGGCCTGGGGAAGGTACTCGGTCACGCCGCTGAGGAAGGCTGGCGACTACGCGCGGTAGAGACCATCGACTTCATGACCGCCCGCTGGGCGCACCTGCCCTATGAGCTACTGGAGAAAGTTTTCAACCGGTTATCAATGAGTTGGAGGGGTTCGCGGATGATTTATGACGTTAGTAGGTTCGTTCATGATAATGAAGTCAATACGGGCAAAGGTCTCCGCTTGCTGCCTAGGATAGAGCACTGGATCCGAGGCGATGTCGTCTCAGAATTCGGAAAAAAAGCATCTTAAGCCAGACCGGAATCCCGGGCAGGGCATGACATTAGCTACAAGCTTCCCTGTAGAGCAGGAGCTGTATTTAAGATTAAAGGCCATTGTGGAGGCATCAATGTCAACTCAATGGCTTTCTTTCATAACGCTCTCCACAAACTTGGCGAATAAACGTGCCTTGGCTGTGGCAAGGCGTCCCGTGGGAAATACTGCCCATAGGTCAGTGTCAGGCAGCGACCAACTCTCCAGCAGGCGGAGCACACGATTATTGGCCAGCTCAGGAGCGAACATCCAGTCCGAGGCAATGGTTAGACCCATATCAGCGAGCACGGCGGCGCGGATACCTTCAGCGGCGCTGAAGCGTGCTCGTCCATGGATCATAACGGATACCTCGGTCCCCTCGCGACGGAACTTCCACACGTTGTCCAATTGGGTGTAGACGATCGTTTCGTGGTCGGCCAGATCGGCGGGAACCTGCGGTCTCCCCTTTTGCGTCAAGTATTCGGCAGTCGCCAGCACCGAGCAGCGCGAAGAGGCCAGTTTGCGCGCCACGGCGCAGGTATCGGCCAGCTTTCCCAGTCTCAACGAGATGTCGATCCCTTCAGCGATCAGATCAATCATCCGGTCGTCCAGCACCACGTCCACGTCGAGTCCGGGATGTGCCTCAAGGAATTGTGGCAAGTGAGGAATGACATGCAGGCGCGCGAAGGTGGGGGCGGCCGAGATTCGCAGCCGACCGGATAGTCCCCCACCAGCGCCCCGCGCGGCCAGTTCGGCCTCGTCCGCTTCTTGTATCGCCAGGCGCGCCCGTTCGTAGAAGCGCAAACCCGCTTCGGTCGGCGTCAGCCCGTGCGTAGAGCGCAGCAAGAGCTTCACGTTCAGCCGCTGCTCCAGCTGAGCCACGGTTTTGGACACCGCCGGCTGCCCAACGCCAAGCACGCGGGCAGCGCCTGAAAAAGAACCGGCTTCTAGCACACGCACGAAGACGATCATTGCCTGCAATCGATCCATGTAATTCCTGGTAGGAATAAATGTTATCACCGAATCATATCTGCCATTCCGTCAAGGGGGCAACCATAATTCGATCAACAGCCTGGCGCGCTGGATATCCCAAAAAAACCTATCACTTGCAACAAAGGAAAAACCATGTCCCGTTTCGATGACTACCGCAACGCCTATCCCAACGCCCGTCTGAGCCGTACGCCTGACGGCGTGCTCGAAATCGCCCTGCACACCGACGGCGGCAAGCTCGTGTTCAACGGACACACACATGAGCAATTTGTCGATCTGTTCCATGACGTCGGCAGCGACCCTGACAACCGCGTGGTGATCCTCACCGGTACGGGCGACGCCTTCATGGACGCGATCAGCGCCGAAGGCTTCGATTTCTTCACCCCGCGCGGCTACGACAAGATCTATCGCGAAGGCAAGAAAGTGCTGATGAATCTCCTTGACATCGAAGTGCCGTTGATTGCTGCGCTCAACGGCCCGGTGCTACTGCACTCCGAATACGCGCTGCTGGCCGACATCGTGCTGGCCACGCCGGAAACGGTGTTCCAGGACAAGCCGCATTTCGATTTCGGCATCGTGCCCGGTGATGGCGTGAACCTGCTGTGGCCAGAAGTCATCGGCAGCGTACGCGGCCGTTATTTCATCCTGACCCGCCAGCAACTTGATGCACAGACCGCCCAGGCATGGGGCGCAGTCAACGAAGTGGTGCCGGCCGATCGCCTGCTGGTGCGTGCCCACGAGATCGCCGGCGAACTGGCGAAGCTGCCGCCGCTGACTGGTCGCTACACCCGTATCGCCCTGACCCAGAAGCTGCGCCGCATCATCGACGAAGGCGCCGGCTACGGTCTGGCGTTGGAGGGTATCAGCGCTGCCGAAGTGGCGCGCTCGATGCCCCCGCCCGCCTGATCTGCGCGACAGGTCGTCCGCCTCGCGGACGGCATGCTTTCTCATTTCCATGCTTACCAAGGACTTCCCCATGTCACTGCAAGACAAGCTCGACGCCTTCAAGGCCGACTTCCAAGCCGGCAAACCACCCTATAACGTGCCGCCTACTGTCATCGAAACCATGAACCGTGCCACCGCCGAACTGACTGCTTCCGGTGCTGCCCAGAAAGCACTGAAGGCAGGCGACCACGCGCCGGCCTTCACCCTCAACGACCCGGATGGCAAGCCGGTTTCGTCCATCGACCTGCTGCGCCGTGGAACGCTGGTGGTGACCTTCTACCGTGGTGTCTGGTGCCCGTACTGCAATCTGGAATTGCAGGCGCTGCAAGCCGCATTGCCGGACATCCATGCAGCGGGGGCTGGCGTGGTGGCGATCTCACCGCAGATTGCCGCCAACAGCCGCAAGGCGTTGCGTCAGAGCGCGCTGACGTATCCAATTCTGTCGGATCCGCACAATGATACGGCAGCCGCGTTCGGCCTGCGCTTCGAATTGCCGGACTACTTGGTCGAACTCTACAAGTCATTGAAAAACGACCTGCCTGCATTTAATGGCGATCCGAGCTGGACGCTGCCGATGCCTGGACGCTACGTGATCGCACCGGATGGCACCATCGTTTATGCAGAGGTCAATCCTGATTACACCCGCCGCCCCGATCCGTCGGAAATACTGCCGGCCATTCGCAAGGCCGCTGCCGGCGTCGCCTGAATCACTTGAATCCGCCGCCGTGTGGCGAGCGGTAAAGGAGCACACATGTCTCGTACTTTTCTCGTCACCGGTGCCAGCAAGGGCATCGGTCTTGCGCTTTCGGCGCGCCTTGCCGCAAGCGGTAACCATGTCGTCGGTTTGGCGCGCACTTCGCCACGCGACTTCCCCGGCACGTTCATTTCCGTCGATCTTGGCGATGACGATGCGACGAGAGTCGCATTGGATGACATCGCGCAACGCTTCGAGCTGGATGGCGTGGTGAACAACGTCGGCCTCGTTCGTCCTGCTTCGCTGGCTGACGTCACGCTGCCCGCACTGGACGAAGTCTTCAGCGTCAACCTGCATCCCGCGCTGTTGGCCGCGCAGGCGGCTTTGCCTGGCATGAGGGAACGACGCTGGGGCCGCATCGTCAACATTTCCAGCCTGACCATCCTTGGAATGCCGCACCGCACGGCCTATGCGGCCGCCAAGGCAGCGTTGGTCAGCTTCACCCGCAGTTGGGCGATAGAGCTGGCTGATGCCGGTATCACCGTCAATGCCGTGGCTCCCGGCCCAACCGAAACCGAATTGTTCCGCGCGAACAATTCGCCCGGCAGTGAAGGTGAGCAACGCTATCTTGCGGGGGTGCCGATGAGGCGCTTCGGGAAGCCAGAAGAGATTGCCGCGACCATCGCGTTCCTGCTTTCGGAAGAAGCTGGATTCATGACTGGACAGACCTTGCATGTCGATGGCGGCGCGTCCCTCGGACGCGCCGCGTTCTGAGGGAGGGCTCTCTTGTGTGTTTTACTATCTGCAACTGTTATTCACGGAGGAAGCATCCATGGCCATAGGCGGCTTGATAGGATTACTGGATGACATTGCCGCATTGGCGAAGTTGACCGCAGCATCATTGGACGATGTGAGTGCCGCCGCTGGGCGTGCGACGGCTAAGGCAGCAGGGGTGGTGGTGGATGATACGGCGGTGACGCCGCAATATTTGCAGGGGGTGGCAGCGGAGCGTGAACTGTCGCTTGTGAAGCAGATCGCGCTGGGGTCGATCCGCAACAAGCTGATTTTTATCCTGCCGGTGGCGCTGCTGCTGAATCACTTTTTGCCCGCGCTATTGCCAATCATCCTGATGATAGGTGGCACCTACCTGGCCTTTGAAGGCGCGGAGAAAGTTTGGCACAAGCTTTCCGGCAAGCATGACGAGGACAAGCCAGCGGTAGAGAAGGGGCCGGAAGCTGAGAAAAAGATCGTGAGTGGTGCCATTCGAACCGATCTGATTCTGTCCGCCGAAATCATGGTGATCGCGCTGGCCACGGTCTCCCATCAGGGGGTCTGGTCACAATTGGCGAGCCTGGTGGTAGTCGCCTTTGTCATCACACTTCTGGTGTATGGGGTAGTGGCGCTGTTGGTCAGGATGGATGACTTTGGTCTAAAGCTCGCTAAGCGGGAGAGTTCGGGAATGCAGACCCTGGGCCGTGGTCTGGTGACGGCCATGCCCAAGGTGTTAGCGACCATCTCGGTCGTGGGCACCGTCGCCATGCTCTGGGTGGGTGGGCATATCCTGATGGTCAACCTGGGTGCCGATGGCACGGCGTGGTTCAACGCGCCCTATGAATGGGTACACCATATTGAGCAAGGCATTAGCGAGGCAACCGGTGCCTTGGGCGGCACGCTGGGCTGGAGCTTCAATACGCTGTGCTCTGCGGTGATTGGCTTTTTGGTGGGCTCGGTAGTGGTGGGGGTGTTGCACCTCATTCCTATTAAGAAGGCGCATGCCGGGTAGGTGTGGGCTGCGAAGCGTTATTGGGCTGGCTACGTGAGGTGTTGAGTGATGAGTGACGCTAGGGTTTGTACGAAACTCACAAAGAGCATATCGACAAGATTATTACCCGCTGGCTAAAACGCCACTTGCAGCGGCTCGGGGCTGAGGTCGACCTCAATCAGCTCAACAGTTTGGTGGAGGATAAAGACATGTTGGCAGAAAATTTGGAAAACTGGGCTCAGCAAGAACGTCAGGAAGGCGAAAAGCTGGGTATTGAGAAAACAGCTCGTAATCTGCTCAAGCTGGGGGGGCTTAGTGACGAGCAAATCGCTGAAGTGACCGGCTTGGCGTTAGAGGATGTGGTTAAGTTGCGTATTGAAGGTAAGCGCTGATCGATTGCCTTCTGACCTAAGCGGCAGCCCTTGAACCTGCTCAATCTTGCCGATCCCGGTCATATCGCTCCATGGCAGGGAAAGGCGGCAGCCAATGTTCGCGGCGAATGTTCCAAAGCTCATACGTCGGTTTCAGTTGATTCGGAGCATCAAGGGCCCCAAGGTGTATTTCGATTTCTTCCTCGCTTACCGAAAAAACCGACGAACCACATGTCGAACAGAAGTAACGCCCCTGATAACTCTGCGGTTCGCCTTCGATAATGACAGCTCGCTTGGGATAATCAGCAGCCGCATAGAAAAGCGCCCCATGATGCTTACGACAATCCATACAGTGACAAATACCTACCCGAAGCGGCTCGCCATTGGCCACGATTCTGATCTTGCCGCAGAGACAGCCACCTGTTAGTTGAGCCATTGCCAATCTCCAGAAAATTCATACCTTCTGAATTCAAAGTAGGTGGCACTTTCGGTTTTGTCTTGCTGCCATCTCGTTGGTATTTAATGGCCGTCAATTTAATGGCCGTAAAATGACATAAATCGAGAATGACAGGCTTTAACACATAAGTTAATCAAGTGATACTTTACAGGGTCGAGAATCTCTACTTGGATTAAGGAGGACGGCGCTTCATTTTATAAAGGCATTTTGTAAAGGCATTGTTAGTGGGTTTGCCAAGCGCTCTTGATAGCAATCAACCACGAACAACGGAGGTACCTGGTTTGGCTACCAATAAAGCATCTCGGGGTGTGGGCGGTTGGTTTCTGCTCGTGTTCGCCATCATTCTGGTCATCCTCGGCCTGATTCTTGCAGCCGGCGGGATCTGGCTGGTGACGCTGGGAGGCTCCTGGTATTACCTCATTGCCGGTCTGGGGCTGATCATTTCGGGTGGCTTAATGGCCAGGGATTTGCTCACGGGAGTCTGGGTCTATTTCTTGGTTCTGTTAGGTACGCTGATTTGGGCCTTATGGGAGGTTGGCTTGTCGCCATGGGAGCTGCTGCCCCGGGTATTCGGTTACATCGTCCTGGGTGTCATCGTCTTGGCGCTCCTGCCCACTCTCAAACGCCGCCAAGCCACTATATGAGGAGCGCTGCCATGTTCACGTCACTGCGAGTGCTGGCCTATGTCGTCAGCCTGTCACTGGCGACGCATGCCGTTGCCCAGAATGCCGAGGGTGAAACCGAAGTCCCGGAGGAGCCCACCTCAAGCGAGGCCCAGACACCGACCTTCTCGGCGACGCCGCAGCCCAGCGATGACCCAGCGCCCGGCGATTGGGCCGCCTGGGGACGAGAGAGCGGCGCCTCACGTCATTCGCCGCTGGATGAAATCACGCCCGACAATGTCAGCCAGTTGGAGGTTGCCTGGACCTATCGCACTGGCGATATGCCGGAAGAAGGGGAGGGCAAATACGCGCCCGAAACTACACCGCTCAAGGTTGGCGACAATCTCTATCTCTGCTCGGCCATGAACGTCATGGTCTCCCTTGATGCACGGACCGGCGAGGAGCAGTGGCGCCATGATCCCCAGGTCGATCCAGGTGCCATTCCCTATAGCGCCAGCTGCCGCGGCGTGACCTATTACGAAGTTCCGGATGCCGCCGATGACCAGCTCTGCGCAACCCGCATTATCGAGGGGACGTTGGACGCCCGATTGATTGCCGTCGATGCGCAAACGGGCGAGCTGTGCCAGGAGTTTGGTGACGGCGGTACGGTAGATCTATGGGCAGGCATCGGCGAGAAGGTTCCCGGTTGGTACGCCGTCACCGCGCCACCGGTCGTCGTTCAGGGCGTCCTGGTGACCGGTGCCCAGGTCAAGGACGGGCAAGCGGAGGATGCGCCATCTGGCGTGATTCGCGGCTACGATGCCGTTACCGGCGAACTGGAGTGGGCCTGGGACATGGGCAAGCCCAATCTGGACGGGCTGCCACCCGAGGGCGAGACCTATACCCGAGGCACTCCCAACATGTGGACCACTGCTTCCTCCGATGAGGAGTTGGGTTACGTCTACCTGCCGATGGGCAACTCCTCGGTCGATTACTGGGGCGGGAACCGCAGCGAGGAAGAAAATGAATTCTCGACCTCGCTCGTCGCCATCGACGTCAACACCGGCGAACCGGTCTGGCACTTCCAGACCGTCCATTACGATGTCTGGGACTATGATCTTGGTTCGCAACCGACCCTGGTCGATTTCCCACGCGATGACGGCAGCACGGTGCCGGCGATCATTCTGCCCTCCAAACAGGGCGATATTTACGTTCTCAACCGTGAAACCGGCGAATCGCTATTTCCCGTGGAAGAGGTCGAGACGCCCACTGGCGGTGTTGAGCCAGATAACCTCTCGCCCACACAACCTAGTTCAGGTTATCACTCCCTCGCTTTCCCGAACCTAGAAGAGAAGGATATGTGGGGGATGACGCCCATTGACCAGTTGTGGTGTCGTATTCAATTCCGCCGAGCCTCCTATAAAGGCATGTACACGCCGCCGACCGTGGGTCAGCGCTTCATTCAGTACCCCGGATACAATGGCGGCAACGACTGGGGCAGTACAGCGGTGGACGCCGAGCGCGGCATCATCATTGCCAATTACAATGACATTCCCAACTTCAACCGTCTCATCCCCCGTGAAGAAGCCGAGGAACGTAATCTTCGACCCATCTATGCAGGAGGTGACAACACCGATAGCGAGTCGGATGGGCCCGCCGAAGGTGCCGGCGATCCACAAGTAGGTGCGCCTTATGCGATCGATGTCAATGCCGGCTGGCGAGCGCCGGTTACCGGCATGCCCTGTACCGCGCCTCCTTATGGCGGCATTCGCGCCATCGATCTCGCGAGCGGTGAAACGCTCTGGGATGAGCCATTGGGCACGGCACGTAAGAATGGCCCCTTCGGGATACCTTCATATATGCCTTTCAAGATCGGCACACCCAACAACGGTGGCCCTCTGCTGACGGCCAGCGGTCTGATATTCATCGCTGCCGCCACCGATGATCTGATTCGCGCCATCGACACGGAAACCGGTGAGGTGCTGTGGAGCGATGTGCTGCCAGCCGGTGGGCAGGCCAACCCCATAACCTATGAGGCGAATGGTCGCCAATACGTAGTCATCGGGGCCGGCGGGCATCACTTCATGGAAACACCGATAGGCGATTATGTAATCGCCTATGCGCTACCGGAAGACGGGAACTAAGATCGCTGTCTTGGCTGAGCCAGTATTCGACTGGCTCAGCTACCAGCCTGTGAGGATGAATATGGGAAGGGCTGACAAGAAAGACAAGCGTCCTAACAAGCCCTCTGAATGCCCATGAGCCGAATATAAACCTTAATCGGCTCATAAAATGATCCGATAGATGGTGCAATCAGCTCATTTATATTTGGGAATAGCTCCACTGGCCGTCTTTTTAACCGAGTAACTGTGCACCTGCCTCATCGCCGTCCCGTTCATTTGAGTCATTTAAGGCCCATGAGGGCTTTTGTGGGCCTTTAAATGCTCACTGTGGGTCAGGCTGGGCGAGGCCGTGACTATCTAACGTCTGTACCAACTACTTTTTACGCTTCCTGCTGACGATTAGCCGCCCGAACAAAAGCGCTGGGAGATTGGCCGAGCACCTTGCGAAACATGCTGGAGAAAGCGGCAGGGCTGTCGTAGCCGAGTTCCAGCGCAGTTCGGGTAACGGAGCTGCCGGATAGCAGCCTGGGAATCGCCACCATTAGGCAGGCCTGCTGGCGCCATACGCCAAAGGAGAGCCCGGTCTGCTGACGGAACAGACGATTGAAGGTGCGTTGACTGCAATGCAACTGCCGGGCCCACTCTTCGGGAAGAGTGTGAATGCTCGGTTGGCCGAGAAACGCTCTGCACAGGCTGGCGAGTGGAAGGTCATAGGGCAGGGGCGCAAACAGTGGCAGGGCCTGAGCCTGTTCCAGTTCGCATAGGAGTAGTTGAGCCAGGGCTCCGTCGCGGCCGTTTTCATCATAGAGTGCGGGGATGTGGGCGGAAGCCAGCAGCAGGTGATGCAGGAGAGGCGTCACGACCAGCACCTCACAGCTGCGCGAAGTGCGTGGCGCAACGTGGGGCTCGATATACAGACTTCGGGTGCTCACCCCGTTCATACGCACTTGGTGCCGCTTGCCCGCAGGTAGCCAGACGCCGCTATAGGGCGGCACCATCCAGGTGCCGTCATCCGTGTTCACCTCCATCACGCCGGTCATGCCATAGAGAAACTGGGCACGGCGATGAGTATGGAAGCCCAGGAGGGTGCCGGGGCGGTAATCAGTGCCGATGGCCACCATGGGCCGTGCTACATGATCCACATCTGAAAGAGGCGTATTGAGCATTAGCGTTAACCTGGCTGAAACGCGTTGATGGTTGTCCGAATGACGAATGTCGGCCAAGCCTCGCCAGCATATAGTGCCTGCTGTTTCGTTTCATCAGGAGAGTGCCGGTGTATAGCGTATTGCTTCTTTGTGGCGGGGTGGCGGGAGTGACCACCGTGTTGTTCGGTTTTGGTGGCGGGTTCGTGGTGGTTCCCTTGCTGTATACCTTGCTGATTGCCGTCCATGGGCTGAATAGTGGTATCGGTCAGGCGGCCATGCATATCGCGGTGGCCACTTCGACGGCATTGATGGTGTTTGCTGCTTCCCTGTCCACATGGCGCCATCACCAACGGCAGACCGTGCAATGGCACCTGGTGCGTCCGCTGTTGGGTTATATCGCCGTGGGCGCAGTGCTGGGCGCGACGGCTGCCGTGTCGTTAAGTGGCGAGTGGGTGCGCTGGGCGTTTATCGGCTATTTGGGGATTACGATTGCGGATGCCGTTCTGCGGCCCGGTTTTCTGCATCAGGCGGGGAGTGATGTGCCTCCTATGGGGCGTGGGGTAACGGCGATGACGGGGACACTGATTGGTGCGGTGGCCGCCTTGCTGGGCGTTGGCGGCAGTGTGATGACCGTACCGCTCATGCGCCGTAGAGGCGCGAGTATGACGGCAGCCACTGCCATGGCCAATCCGTTGTCGTTGCCCATGGCGGTGAGTGGCACCGCGACGTATGTGTTGCTGTCGGCAAATCACCCAGCGTTGGGGGACTGGTATGCCGGTTATGTGGATCTGCGCGCCTTGCTGGTTCTCACAGTGGGCTCATGGCTCGGTATTCGCCTGGCGTCGACCTGGATCGGACGCATTCCTGACCGTATTCATGCCAGGGTGTACCTGCTATTGCTGACCATGGTGCTGGTGGTGATGGCTTTTGTAGGTTGAAGCGCCCACTTTTGCTAGGCAGATTTATTTGGCAGAACCAAGGTAATATTTAGCTGTATGAATAAACAGTTTTTATGCTAAGGTTTACTTAATCTCTAATGGCGGGCGCGCTTGAGTCTCTCTTTTAGTATACAAAGATGAGTACTGCTGGATTGAGTGCTGCTTGCTTGGGAGGTGCTTGTTTTGAAGTCATAAGCGTTGTATGTAAACCTGGGAGGCAATACTCATGAATGATCAGCAAGTACAGATATTCACTAGCGAAGATGGGCTGTCACATCTAGAGGTAACACTGGAGCAAGAGACCGTTTGGTTGAGCCAAGCGCAGATGTGTGAATTATTTGGGCGCGAGCGTTCTGTCATTACGAAGCACATTCGCAATGTTTTTAAAGAAGGGGAATTAGAGCGAGATTCAGTATGTGCAAAATTTGCACATACTGCTGAAGATGGCAAATCTTATCAGGTTGATCACTTCAATATTGATGTCATTATTTCCGTTGGCTACCGCGTTAAATCTCCGCGAGGCGTTCAGTTTCGCAAGTGGGCTACAGATGTGCTCAAACAATATTTGATTCAAGGTTATACCTTAAACCAACGCCGTCTAACCGAGCGTGGCATAGAGTTTGAGCAGGCGGTGAATTTGCTCAGTCGAACCCTGACCAATCAAGGCTTGGTTTCAACAGAAGGAGAAGCGGTTGCTCGTGTGATTAGCGATTACGCTCGTTCCTGGAGCCTGCTGCAAGGTTACGACGAGCAACAATTGACCGAGCTAAACATTAAGCAGCCCGGTATGCATTCACTTGAGTTGGAAGAAGCTTTGAAAGCCATTGGTGAGTTGAAGCAAACCTTAATCGCCAAAGGTGAGGCAACCGAACTGTTTGGGCAGGTGCGGGGTGATGGTTTGACATCAGCCTTGGCCACCATTGAACAGGGGTTTGGCGACGAACTGTTTTACCCTAATGTAGCCACCCGAGCGGCGCACCTGCTTTATTTTGTGATCAAGAATCACCCTCTGGCCGATGGAAATAAGCGCTGTGGATCGTTTTTGTTTCTATGGTACTTGCGTCGCAACGCAGCTTTGCTGGCCCGTCCCGTTGAGCAGCTGATCAACGACAATACGCTTGTCGCCTTAGCGCTGTTAGTGGCTGAAAGCCTACCTGATCAGAAAACGTTAATGATTCGGCTGATCGAGCATTTCATACTGCTGAAAGAAGAATGAAGCTATCAATAAGGCAGAGCTGAGATCTAATGCCATGGCAGCGGCTCGCGATTGTACTGCCGCCAGTTGTGCAGGGTCGCCGCGCTCTATCGCTGGCGATTGGTTTGGTAGATAGAGCTACCGACCGCCGGTCATTCAACAAGCACGCGCTATATGATCACGTACTATGTTATCACGCCCTATGTGATGGAGTAGGCCAGCGCAACTCAAAACAAGAGCCACCCTCATCAGAGGGGTAACATCTGGCCTCGCCACGGTGGGCTCTCGCAATCGCCGCGACTACCGCCAATCCGAGCCCACTTCCTCGCTTGTCTCCTGGCATACCATTTTCGGCGTCCCGCGCATGGCGGAATGCCGTGAAAATATGCGCGGCATCTTCCTGCGGTATGCCTGGGCCAGCATCGCTAACACGCAAAACACACCACCCGTCGTTCTGGCGCGTTTGGATGATGAGTGTCCCTGGGGATGCATGCTGGCGAGCGTTTTCCAGCAACGCAAGCAATGCCTGACGTATGCGGAAGGGGTCGCAATACGCAGTGCCAGACTGCAGGTCAAGGGTTGGATAATGGTTTGATGCATCTAGGGCATGTCGACAAAATTCAACGACTGATTTAATTTCAGTAGAAAGATCACATTCCTTGATCTCAAGGTTCAGATGACCGCTTTCGGCCAAGCTTACGGCGCGAAGGTCTTCAATCAGTTGTGCCATGCCGTCGATTTGGGTAAGGAGACTTTGAAACTGGGGTTTTTCGGGGGGGAATACGCCTTCTGCCAAGCCTTGCAAACGTCCGCGTAAAATAGTGACGGGCGTTCGCAGCTCATGAGCAATAGCGGCATTCCAGAACGTCATTTCCTTGGACATACGCTGTAATTGGTCTGCTAGCGCATTGAAGTCGTTGGCTAACACGGTGGCCTCGCCTAAAGAGCGATCACCGGTGGTGGCGCGTGCGTCCAGGTCGCCTTGCGCGACGCGACGCATGCTTTCTGTGACGGAGTTTAGGGGTACCAGAATGCGACGTGCTAAGTGAATGCCCACTATCACGGCGAATGCCAGCCCAACTAACGTAGTGCCTACAAGCCAAGCCCACTCTAGCCCCGACGGGAACATGTTTGGTTCGTTAATCGACCCCTGCCAAAAATGGAAGGTAATGAAATAGAACACATAAGAGGTCACCACGACTAACAGCGTGATCCCAAACGCCATCGCTGCCATTGTTAACGCGATGGTCCGGCTCAATCCAATGAGTTTCATTCTGTTCCCCATAGCCGGTACCCAACGCCGCGTATGCCAACGGGTATGCCTCTCACATCGACGTCTTCCAGTTTTTTACGCAGCTTGCTTATATGGCTGTCGACAGTGCGCTCAAGCGCCTCACCTTCGGGCAGGCAGGCGGCCAATAACTCTGCGCGGGTGCACACCTTTTTGGGCGCGCGGGCAAGGTGCGTCAACAATCTGAACTCGGTGAGCGTTAACGCAAGGCTGTGCGAGTCTCCTCCTACCTGAACAAAGGCTTCGTGTTGTTCAAGATCGATCTCAAAGGGCGGCACCCGGAGGACACGGGGTTGGTGACTTGCATCAGCCATGGTGCGTCTTAACACTGCCTGAATGCGTGCGACGACCTCGGCAGGGTTAAACGGCTTGACGACGTAGTCGTCGGCACCAAAACGTAAACCCATGAGTTTATCGATATCCTGATCCATCGCGGTCAACATGATGACGGGTGTCTTACCACGGTGGCGAACCTCTGACAGCACCTGCCAGCCATCCATTTTAGGCATCTTTACATCAAGTAAGACGAGATCGGGTTTCATCGACATATGCATGTCCAATGCTTTGCGCCCATCTTCTGCGTAGATGGTTCGGTGCCCCGCCCGTTTCAGATAAGCCTGCAGAATATCAGCGATCTCAGGCTCGTCTTCGGCGATGAGAACCAGTGCTTGCTGGCCAGAATAAGAACTTGGCGACTGATGAGTCGTGGACATGAAAGCGCCTAATGAAACATTAATTGTGTTCTCCATCATATCTACACATACCGTCGACGTTAATACCACGCACCAGCGATATAGTCCTCTTCAATTCTATAAGTAGGCAAATGTTTGCCTATGTCTGAAGGGACGATACATGACGATCCGACATATCTATCGAAATGGTGGGTTCTGTGCCTTGCTGCTGATCGTGCTAACTGCTTGCGGTTCAGTTGAGCAAGAAGTAGCGCCGCCTCCTGCTCGAGTGACGGTTGTTACCTTGGAACCCGTTAAATTGGAGCTGACTGAAGACTTGTCGGCCCGGGTCGTCCCTTTTCAAATGGCGGAAATTCATCCGCAGGTGAGCGGGATTGTTCAACGTCGCCTGTTCGAACAGGGAACCGACGTGAGTGCGGGGCAGCCATTATTCGACATCAACCCAGCGCCGTTTCGAGCGGAAGTGGAAACAGCAGAAGCCGCTTTGCAGAAAGCCGAATCCGAACTCGCTCATGCCCGTGCGCAGTCAGCCCGGTTGGAGCCGCTTGTCCGGGCACAGTCGGTGAGCCGTCAGGCCTACGATGACACCGTATCCAAAAGTCAGCAGGCCGCCGCTGATGTGGCCCAAGCGCGTGCCACGCTGTCGCGCCGCCGCCTTGATCTGGAATTCTCCACGGTGGTGTCCCCCATTGCAGGCCGAATTGATCAGGCGTTGGTAACGGAGGGAGCGCTGGTGGCCAGCAGCGATAGCACGCCTATGGCCCGTGTTCAGCAGATCGATAAGGTCTATGTCGATGTTCGACGCCCGGCTTCCGCGCTCGAATCGCTTCAAGACGCGATGGCGTCGCAGCCCTCCCTCGACAATGGCTTACCGGTCACCATCCTGGGCAGCAACGGTACACCCTACGATGTCACCGGACGCATTCTTTTTTCGGGAATCAATGTGGACACCAGCACGGGTGACCTTTTGCTGCGAGTACTCGTAGACAATCCCAATCGACGCCTGCTGCCCGGCATGTTTGTGCGTGCCCGCGTGCCGTATGCACGCTATGACGATGCGTTGACGGTACCGCAACAGTCTGTGGTACGCATTGGCGGTAAGCCCTACGTTTGGTTGATTGGTGCTGACGACAAGGCGGTGATGGTCTCAGTGGAGCTTGGTGAATTGGCGAACGGCAATTATCGGGTGCAAACAGGAGTAACAGAGGGGCAGAAAGTCGTCGTCGAGGGTATCGAGCGCCTGACAGAGGGTGCCGACGTCAGCGTGGTTGCTTGGCAAATGTCATCGCCTCTTGAGGCTTCAGTGGCATCTTCTCACTAAGTTTCAGGAGTATCTTCAATGCCCCGGTTCTTTATCCAGCGCCCAGTCTTCGCGTGGGTAGTTGCGCTATTTATCATCCTGTCGGGTGTGATCGCCATCCCTAAGCTGCCGGTCGCTCACTACCCTTCGGTAGCGCCCCCTTCGGTGACCATCACCGCGACGTATCCCGGCGCCACACCGCAGACCATGAACGACGCCGTGCTTAGTCTCATCGAACGTGAGCTCTCCAGCGTCAAGAACCTGCTGTACTTCGAGTCGTCCGCCGACGCTTCTGGGTCGGCCTCTGTCACCGCCACCTTCAAGCCAGGGACAAACCCGGAACTGGCCCAAGTGGATGTACAGAATCGGCTCAAGGCCGTCGAACCTCGGTTACCCCAGGCGGTTCGTCAGGATGGGCTGAGCGTAGAGTCAGCGTCCTCCAGTTTTTTGATGATCGTGGGTCTGAGTTCCGAGGATGGGCGCTTTGATGAGATCGCCCTGAACGACTATATGGCGCGCAATATCGTCGAAGAGTTGCGCCGTATTGACGGCGTCGGGCGTGTGCAGCTGTTCGGTGCTGAGCAGGCAATGCGCATCTGGATAGAGCCGGAGAAGCTGATTGCTTTCGGCTTGTCGGTGAATGATCTCTCGACCGCGATCACGGAGCAGAACGCACCGATTGTGCCGGGCAGCATCGGTGCGTCTCCCTCCGTGCCAGGCCAAAAAGTCACTTCTCTATTGACCGCGCAGGGGCAATTGAGCACGCCGGAAGAGTTCGCCGCTATCGTCCTGCGCGCGAATGTCGACGGCTCCAACGTGGTGTTGGGCGATGTGGCGCGCGTCGAGTTGGGCGCCCAATCCTACGGCTTTTCCAATCGTGAGAATGGCCAGCCAGCGACGGCGGCAGCCATACAGCTGGCACCCGGTGCCAATGCTGTCCGCACGTCGGAAAGTGTGCAGGCGCGTTTGGCTGAGTTAAACCAGGCGCTACCCGCGGGTATGAGCTCATCGGTCCCCTTTAATACGGCCCCGTTCGTTAAGGTTTCTATCGAGAAGGTCATCCATACCCTTATCGAGGCGATGGTATTGGTGTTCCTGGTGATGCTGCTGTTTCTACAGAACATCCGTTACACGCTGATTCCCGCACTGGTCGCGCCGATTGCGTTGTTGGGGACCTTCACGGTGATGCTGCTGGCAGGTTTCTCAATCAACGTGCTGACGATGTTTGGCATGGTGTTGGCGATTGGCATCATCGTCGATGACGCTATCGTAGTGGTCGAGAACGTTGAGCGCATTATGGCCAAAGAGGGGTTATCGCCAAAGGACGCCACCATCAAAGCGATGAAGGAAATCACGGGCGCGGTGGTGGGGATCACCCTGGTATTGACGGTGGTGTTTATCCCGATGGCTTTCTCGAGTGGCTCGGTCGGCGTGATCTACAAGCAATTCGCGCTGGCAATGGTGGTTTCGATTCTGTTCTCGGCGTTTCTGGCGCTGTCGCTGACGCCAGCGCTATGCGCCACCCTTCTCAAGCCCATTAAGCCGGGGCACCACGACAAAGGCGGCTTCTTCGGCTGGTTCAACCAGGCGCTTACCCGTATGACCACCCGTTACGAATCGCGTGTTGGAAAGCTGGTCGCTCGCAGCGGTCGGGTCATGGTGGTGTTTGTGGTCATCGCGGGTGTGCTGCTGCTCGCCTTCCGCCAGTTGCCTTCGGCTTTTCTGCCGGAAGAGGATCAAGGCTATTTCATGACCAGTATCCAGTTGCCCGCTAATGCGACCACTGAGCGCACCTTGGATGTGGTCAAGGCGTATGAGGAGTACGTCATGGCGCGCCCTGCTGTAGACGGCAATATGTCTATTTTGGGCTTCGGATTCTCGGGCTCCGGCGCGAATACGGCACTGACGTTCACCACACTAAAGGATTGGGGGCAGCGCGACGGCGTTACGGCGGCGAGTGAAGTGGAAGGGGTTCAGGAAGCCATGAGTCAACTGAACGAAGGGACGGTAATGAGTATGTTACCGCCGGCCATTGATGAATTGGGCACCAAGTCCGGCTTTACGATGTTCTTGCAGGATCAACGCAATCAGGGGCCGGCCGCCCTTAAGGCTGCCGAGACGACGCTGCTAGAACTGGCGGCGCAGAGCAAGGTGGTCAGCGACGTCTATTCCGACGGCCTGCCAGCAGGTGCGAGCATTCGTCTTGATATTGATCGTCAAAAGGCCGAAGCGCTCGGGGTGTCGTTCGCCAATATTAGCGACATCCTGTCTACCGCAATGGGGTCGTCCTACATCAACGATTTCCCGAATGAGGGCCGGATGCAGCAGGTGATTATGCAAGCGGATGCGTCGGCACGCATGCAGGTTGATGACGTGCTCAAGCTGCACGTGCGTAATAGCAGGGGTGGCATGGTGTCCTTGTCAGAGGTGGTTACCCCGGTATGGGACGAAACACCGCTACAAATGGTGCGTTACCTGGGCTATCCCGCCACCAGTATTTCTGGCGGTGCGGCGACAGGTGCCTCCACCGGAGACGCCATGGCTGAAATGGAGCGTCTGGCGCAGCAACTTCCGCCCGGCTTCGCAGTGGCCTGGACGGGGCAGTCCCTTCAGGAACGCCAATCGGTAGCTCAGGCACCCATGCTGGTGGCGCTATCCATCCTGGCGGTGTTTCTGGTGTTAGCCGCGCTCTACGAGAGCTGGACCATTCCGCTCTCGGTCATCCTGGTTGTGCCGCTGGGGCTGCTGGGGGCGGTGGCCGCCATGTTGCTGCGAGACCTACCTAACGATGTGTTCTTTAAAGTCGGTATGGTCACCGTGATCGGGCTGTCTGCGAAAAACGCGATCCTGATCGTTGAGTTCGCAAAACAGTTGCGTGAGCAAGGTAAAGGGCTGATGGAGGCCGCGGTGGAAGCCGCCAGCCTGCGCCTGCGCCCGATTCTGATGACCTCACTCGCTTTCGGTTTGGGGGTGGTGCCATTGATGGTCGCGTTTGGCGCCAGCGCCAACACCCAGCATGCGATAGGCACGGGTGTTTTCGGCGGCATGGTCAGCGGAACGCTTCTGGTCATCCTTTTTGTCCCGGTGTTCTTCGTGTTCGTGATGGGCCTTCAGGAGCGGGTGAATGGTTGGCGAGCCCATAACGGCAAGGTACCTTAATGCTCTGTGGCGAAGGATGCTGCCTGTCGTGGTGACGCTCACTATTAGGCGTTAAGTGGCTAATGCTTGCTACTATTCCACAGCCCTGCAAGTGGCCCGCCTACCGGGGCGTTTTCAGGTAATGCCACGGTCGCGACTCGCGAGTGTGCTGCTGCCAGCTGTGCGGGGTCGCCGCGCTCTATTTCCGGTTCTTGGCCTGGTGGATAGGCGCCGACCATGCAGAAATCCTCGTCTGCTTCTACGCTGGCATGACCAACCCCCGCAGGTAACACCAGCACATCGCCAGCATAAAGCATCAGCTCGCTGCCGTTAGGCCCACCCAGCCGTGCCTTGGCCTGCCCGCGGAAAATGCCTAGTGCTTCATGGGCGGTGGAGTGAAAGTGGTCAAAGTCATACAGGTGGTAGCGCCACGCAGGTGGCCAGCCGTGGCGTTTGAACATGGCTTCGAACGACTCGGCCCGTTCCTCGGCATTACTGAGGTCGAGAACCTGGCGATAAACCAGCACCGGGAGAGGGGAGTTGGGGTAGCCGGTCGTTGCATCGCTGTCGAGATGAAGTCGCTCTGGCTGGGGGATAGACATCCTTGCCTCCTCATTTCTCGTTGGGGGTATGCTTTCAGCATGGTTTTAAACTTGGTTTTAAGAATAGTTTTTAATGCATAGCCGAGCAAATCGATAACCGACTGACTAGGTGTTTAGTCGATTACCGTCTAGCAGCCTACCCCCTCATTTTCTATTCGATTGCCTTGATGGCGTCAGTCAGTATCATATTGTGAGTGTTATTCATCATTATGTCCTTTTACCGCGAGCTTCTATGACCCAATCTAAAACGCCCTTCATTTTGGTGCTGAGCCTGGCAATGACCATGATGCTGGGCCCGTTTTCCATGGACACGTACCTGCCGGCCTTTCCGGTCATCGGTGAATCGCTGGGGGTTTCTCAGCAGGCGGTATCGTTGAGCGTTTCGGTGTATGTCTTTGCGTTGGCGTTGGGCCAGTTGATCGGCGGTGCGCTTTCAGACCGCTTCGGGCGCCAGCGGGTGTTGATGAGCGGGCTGGCGATTTTTGCGCTCTCAAGCATCGTCATTGGTATGTCGGACTCTTTAAACACGATGCTCGGCGGACGCGCCGTTCAGGCCCTTGGCGCCGGTTTTACCCTGGTATCTGTGCCGGCGCTGGTGCGCGACCGAGTGGCGGGCCGCGACGCCGCGAAGCTGTTCTCAATGATGGGCTTTATCATGGTGCTGGCGCCGGGCATAGCTCCGAGCGTAGGCAGCGCGATTCTGGTGCTGGGTTCCTGGCACACTATCTTTTTCGCCTTGGCGGTATACGCGGTGCTACTGGTGCCGTTGCTGGTGCGGGTGATTTTTACCGGCACGGGCAAGGTATCTCGCGCGAAAAGCCCTAAGATGAGCCTGCTGGCGCGTTACAAATTGGTACTGTCGACAAAACCGGCCCTGCCGTTCATCGTTTGGCAGGCTGCCTCTTTTTCTACCCTGATGATGTTTATCACCTATGCGTCATTTATCTATCAGGGGCATTTCGGCCAGTCGCCTGCCAGCTTTTCGATGCTGTTTGCGGCGAATATCGTCGCGATGCTTATCTTCAACATTCTCAATCGAGCGTTGCTTTCCAGGCTACCGTCACTGCGTATCCTACAGTTGGCAACGGGCTGTCAGGCAGTCGGCATACTATTGCTGGTGATGGCGGCTTTCATGGAGTGGCCGCTGTACGCCTTCCTGCCCGCCATGATGCTGACCATCGGCTCGATAGGGGCGATCTCGCCGAATATTCAGGCCTGTTTTTTGGAGTTTTTTCCCACCAGTGGCGGGACGGCTGCAGCGCTTTTGGGCGCAGCCCAGTTCGGTGTTGCGGGGCTGCTGAGCGCCTTGTCCGCCATGTTGCCGCATACGCTGGAAGCGGTCATTCTGGCCATGGCTGCCTGTGGCTCGGTGGCGTATCTGATGCTTGCCCGCTCTATCATCAAAGGGCGTGCCGCTGTTGAGGCGCGCTAGGTCAGGCTCTACTCACTTGTTGCTAAAAGCCCTTTGCCAAAAGCCTCGTGTTATCCAAAACACGGGGCTTTTTTATGTTGTGAACATGGGGCGTTGGCGGTGTGGATTCCGCCATGCCGCCCGATCGGTATCATCATCGGTTTGCCGGTGACGGGGTCTTCGATGACCCGGCTTTCCAGGCCAAATACCTCACGCACCATTTGCTCGGTCAGAATCTCCCCCGGCGGGCCTGCCGCGTAAACCTTGCCGTTAGCCATGGCGACCAGTTGGTCGGCGTAGCGGGCTGCCAGGTTGAGTTCGTGGAGCACCATCACGATGGTGGTGCCGCGCTGCCGGTTTAGGTCGGTGAGCAGGTCGAGCACGTCGATCTGGTGGTTGATATCCAGAAAGGTGGTGGGCTCATCCAGCAGCAGCACCTTGGTTTGTTGGGCCAGCGCCATGGCGATCCACACCCGCTGGCGCTGCCCGCCGGAAAGCTCGTCCATGTGGCGTTCGGCCAGCTCGCTCAGGTGGGTGGCGGCCAGGGCGTCGGCGACGGCCACTTCATCTGCCGAGCTCCAACGCTTGAACAGCCCCTGGTGCGGGTGGCGGCCCCGGCTGACCAGCTCGAGCACGCTAATGCCTTCCGGGGCGATGGGCGATTGCGGCAGAAACCCAAGTTGTTGTGCCAGGTGGCGGGTGGGTAGCTGGTGAATGGCGTTACCCTCCAGCAGCACGCTGCCCTGGCTGGGTGTCAGTAACCGTGAAAGCACGCGCAAAAGCGTCGATTTTCCACAGGCGTTGGCGCCCACAATGGCGGTGGTCTGGCCGGCAGGCACAGACAGGTTAACGTCATACAGAATGGTGCGTTCCCCGTAGCCTGCCACCAGGCCCTGGGCGAGTAGTGAACAAGCGCTCATAGGGAGCCTCGGGTTTTGTTGTCGCGAAGTATCAAGTAGAGAAGATAAGGCGCGCCTAAAACGCCGGTCACGATGCCGACTGGATAGCGGGCGGGCAGCAGGAACTGTCCGGCGTAATCCCCGAGCAGCACCAGCAGGGCTCCCACCAGCGCGGCGGGCATCAGCAGCGAGCCGTTGCGGCCCATCAGGCGCGCCGCAATCGGGCCGGACAGAAACGCCACAAAGGCCACCGGGCCGGAAACGGCAGTGGCAAACGCCACCAGCGCCACGGCGGTAATGACCACGATTACCCGCGTCACCGCCAGGCGAACCCCCAGCCCGGCGGCAAGGTCGTCACCCATGCGTAGGGTTTCAAGGTCGCGGTGGCGGCTCAATAGCAGCCCGCCGAACAGCAGCAGGGCGATCAACAGCGGCAGCGCTTGATCCAGCTGAACGCCGTTAACGCTGCCGGTGAGCCAGCGCAGGGCTTCTTGTAGCGTCCAACTGGGTGCGCGCATTAAAAGATAGGCGGTAATACTTTGCAGCATTGCGGCCAGGCCAATGCCGATCAGAATCAGCCGCCCGCCGGTCACGCCCTGGCGCCAGGAGAGCGTGTAGATCAACAACGCCACGCCCAGCCCGGCAGCAATCGCCACCATCGAAACCGCCGGGCCGCTCAGCGAGAGCACCACGATGGCGAACACGGCGCCGGTGCTGGCGCCGGTGCTGATGCCAATGATATCCGGGCTTGCCAGCGGGTTGCGCAGCATGGTTTGAAAGGCGATGCCGCCCAGGCCAAAGCAGGCGCCTACCAGCACTGAAACGACGGCCCTGGGCAAGCGCAGCTCACGTACGGTGAAACCAGCGCCCGGCACTTCCGCACCGCCCAGTATGCGCAGCACCGTGGTGAGCGGCGTGAAGGACTGCCCCAGCATCAGGGTCAACAGCACGCCTGCTAAAAGGCAGGCAAAAAGCACCGCCATGATGCGTACGCGGTGCTGAGTGTTTGCTCGGCGGATGTGTCGGAAGTGGCTAATCGCGTTGAGGGGCGGCTGGTTCATAGCGAGCCTACCTTGCGGTTGCGCACTATCCAGATAAATACCGGCGCGCCGATAAAGGCGGTCACGATGCCCACGTCCAGCTCTGAAGGGTGGGCGATTAGCCGCCCGGCCACGTCTGAAAACGTCAGCAGTGCCGCACCACCCAGGGCAGAGAAGGGCAGTAGCCAGCGATAATCGCCGCCCGCTAGCAGGCGGCAGGCGTGGGGTACGACCAGCCCCACAAAGCCAATCGGGCCGCACACCGCCGTAATCGGGCCGCACAGCAGTACCGCGCCCACTGCCGACATGGCCCTGGCCACGGCCACCTTTTCACCCAGACCGGCGGCGGTGTCATCGCCCAGGGCCAGCATATTGAGTTTGCGTGCGGCGAGCAGGGTGATCACAAACCCTGTCATTAGAAAGGGCAATACGGGCAGAAGCTGATCGTAGGTCGCGCCGCCCACGCCGCCCACCAGCCAAGATTGCACCAATCCGCCAATATCCCCCCTTGGCAGTACCACGGCAGTGGTTAGCGAACTAAGCGCGGCAGTGATGGCCGCCCCTGCCAGTGCCAGTCTAAGTGGGGTGGCGCCGCCCCGGCCGAGGCTGGCTATCGCGTAAACCGCACAGGCAGAGATGGCGGCGCCAGCAATGGCTGTCCAGATGTAGCTGGTCGTCTCGTCGATGCCGAACCAGGCAATGCCAATCACCACTGCCAGCGCCGCCCCGGCATTAACGCCCAGCAGGCCGGGGTCGGCCAGCGGGTTGCGGGTCAGGCCCTGCATGACGCCACCGGAAACCCCCAGGGCAGCGCCGGCCAGCATGGCAAGCAGCGTGCGCGGCAGGCGGCTGGCCACGGCAGCATCGCCCATGGTTTCTACCTGGCCGCTCAGCGCGGCGACGATTTCTGACCAGCCCACTTCTCGGGCACCAAACGCGACCGAGAGCATGGCGGCAAGGCCGAGCAGAATAAGCAGCGCTGTGCCACCGGACAACCGTTGGGCAGCATTGCGTTTGATGCGAAGAGCGATAGCGCGATTAACGCTTGAGCCAGACGCCGGGACGCTACTGCTGTGACTTGCGTGCGGCTTCTGAGAGCAGGTCTGCATAATCGTCCAGTAACCATGAAATCGACATGGGAGTCGGGTTGGCCGCTGTGCCCAGCGGCGTATTACCCAGCATGACAATGGCGCCGTTTTCCACCACCGGCAGGCGGGAGGTAAGTGGGTGCGCGTTGAGCTGATCGATCAGCGGCTGACCGCCGTAGGTGACAAGAATATCCACATCGTTGAGCTTGTCGATCAGTTCAGAGCTGATTTCGCCAGCGAATCTACCGGGGGTAGAGTTCTGTTTGACGACCTCAGGCGAGACTAGCCCCAGGTCATGAAAAAACCGCACCCGCGCGTCGTTGTCGGTGTAGAACGAAATGCGCCCCAGGTTGGTGGGGTCAAGGTGGGTCACGAACATGGCTGTCTTGCCCGCAAGGTCAGGGTGGTTGGCGGCGGTGTCTGCAATCTGTGCCTCAAGCTGCTCGATGAGCGCATGGCCTTCCTCCGCCATGCCCATGCCTTGGCTGTTCAACTGGATCATATCCCGCCAGTCGGTCGCCCAGGGGCCCTCGGGGTAGGCGACTACCGGGGCAATCTGGCTCAAGGTGGTGTAGTCCGCCTGGCTCAGCCCCGAATAGGCCGCCAGAATCACATCGGGCTGGCTGGCCGCCACGGCTTCAAAATCAATCCCGTCGCCTTCGTCGAACAGGGCGGGGGGCGTGGCATTCAGCTCGTCAAGCCGGGCTTCCACCCAGGGCAGTAGCCCGTTGTCGTTGTCGTCGCCAAAGTTGGCTGCCGCAAAGCCGACCGGTACCACGCCAAGCGCCAGCGGCACCTCGTGATTGGCCCAGGCCACAGTGGCGACACGTTCGGGTTTTTCTGTGAGCACTGTGGTACCCAGGGCGTGTTCGATTTCAAGCGGATATTGCTGTGCGCCAACGGGCAAAGCGCCGAGGCTGCACGCAGCGATAAGCGCCACGTAAGCGCTCAGACTTCTATGGAACAGGGCCATAGCCTTCTCTAAAAGCTTAAGACGTAAATAACGGATAATTCTCACTGCGTGGTAAGGACGCAGCGTCTAGATATATAACGGGTAGTCCGGGTGATGCATGTCGTCACGATGTACTATAATTATTATCAAAAGTTCAACTAAATGATTATGATTGACATTATCACTCTTGACTAGCGGACGCTAGCTTCGGATACTCTTACGGCCTTTCAAAAGAGAATCACAAGGCGCGAGGGTAGGTTTATTCATTTCAAGGGATCTTCGACATGACTGATAGCAATAGCACAGTCCGGCGCAACGCAAGTCGGGTACGGTGGCAGCAAACCACTACCGCCATTCTGTGCGGCACAACGCTGGTGAGTATTCCCATGCTCGGGAACGCTCAGGAAACCGGCGAAGGCAGTGACGATAACGAGGGATATCGCCTCGCTCCCATTATCGTCAATGCTCAGGCCTACGCTGATGATGATGCCAACTCGATAGTGGCCCAAGAGCTATGGGTCGGCGGTAAAGTGGCCACCAGTCTTCTCGATACCCCCGCCTCCGTGTCGGTCATCACCGAGAAAGAGATTGAGCAGCGCAACGCCTCTACTACCGAGGAAGTGCTGCAATATACACCAGGCGTCCTCACCGATTATTACGGCTCAGATGACCGAAACGACTATTTCAATATTCGAGGTTACCAGGCGACTACCTACCGTGACGGGCTGACGCTAGGTTCAATGCGCGGTGTTCGTGAAGAACCCTACGCCTATGAACGCGTTGAGGTGCTGCGGGGTGCCAACTCCACCCTGTTTGGTCCAGCGGACCCGGGTGGTTCGGTCAACTTCGTGAGCAAACGGCCAAAGTTTGAGTCGTTTGGCGAAGGCTATCTCTCCTACGGTTCACTCGACGCCAAAGAGGCCGGTCTTGATGTGGGTGACACACTGAACGCTGACGAGACTGTGGCCTACCGTTTCACCGGCACCATCCGGGATAGTGATCGTGAATACGATCACTCCAAAGACAACAATGGCTTCTTGATGGGCGGCCTGGCCTGGGAGCCAACAGAGTACACCTCAGCAAGCGTCATCTTTGATTACCTGAAGCGTGACGACACCCCCAATAGCGGTGGGTATCCTCTCGACCGGGAATACGACCGCAGCGACTTCTTTGGTGAGCCTGACTTCAATTATCATGATGTCGAGCGTACCAGCCTCACCGGGCAGCTCACCCATGACTTCAACAACGGCCTGACGCTGCGGGGGAATCTACGCTACAGTGACCTGACTGACGACTTCGGTTACGTTTATATCACTGACTCTGCGGCGCGGGTAGGCAGCGTTGTGGATCGGGACTACTTTGGTACGGACAAAGAAGCCCAGGAGTTGATCGGTAACGCTATACTGCAGTACGACGCCCGCTTTGATCAGGTCGATAGCAGCACGCTCGTGGGTGTCGAATATCGCGATGCCTCAACCAAAGACATCTCTATATACGGTGATGCGGAGTCAATCGACCTAGCGAACCCCGTCTTTAGCGGCGCTCCGAGTAGCTTGTACGTCTATAGCAGCAGCGATCAGGACTACAAAACCAAGTCGGTCTTCTTGACACAGAATTTATCCTTTTATGATCGGTTCATCGTTACCGCGGGCGTGCGCAACGACTCAATGGACATCTCAAGTAAGGGCGAATCCTGGGGCGTTGCATTCGATGACAGCGACGATTTCTCGGAGACCTCCGTCCGCGGTGCGCTGACCTATCGCGTCACCGACGAAATTTCTACCTATGTCAGCATGGTGGAATCGGTCGCGCCGCCCACGATCGGTGTCAAACCCGAACGGGGCGAACAATATGAAATTGGTGCGAAATACGCACCCTTCGGTATGAATGCGCTTTTCTCGGCGGCCATCTATGACCTGACCAAGAATGACGTCACTATTGCGGTCACGCAAGACAATGGCGTCATTGAGCAGGAAACCGTTGGCGAAACCCGCGTGCGGGGTCTTGATCTGGAAGCCAAGACTGAGCTGACCGATAACCTGAGCCTAATCGGTGGTTATTCCTATATGGAGTCGGAAGTGGTTCGCGATGACAACGCCTCCAGAGAAGGCAATGAATTTACCACTGTACCCAACCATACGGCGTCGCTATGGACCTATTACACCCTTCCCAATCAAAATATGAGTGTTGGCCTCGGCGCCCGCTATGTCGGCTCCTATTATTTTGATGCCGCCAATACATCCAAAAGCAGTGCGGCAACGCTCTTTGATGCAGCCTTCAGCTACCAGCTCAGCAAAGACGCCGACCTCGCCGTCAACGTCAGCAACTTGCTTGATGAGCAGCATGTGGTCGGTTCGGCCACGGCAGACTACTATAATCCCGGTCGCGAAATCACCGCAAAAGTGAGCTATCGCTGGTGATGCCCTATCACCCATCCGTAGGCTTTACAGGGCGGGGACTCTAACCGATGGATTTGGCTATTTAGGCAGCCAACGCAAACCCCCACTTTTAAAGGCGGGGGTTTTTGCGCTTTACGCTTCTTGAACACCGTCAACGATAAAGACGCGGTAGTCGGCGCCCTGGAAGCGGTGTTTGCGGGCTTCCTGATAGGCGGGGCTTTGGTACCAGGCACGGGCGGCGGCCATGTCGGAGAAGCGTAGGATTACTGCGCCTTCCATCGCGCTGCCTTCCAGCACTTCAAAATCCCCATAAAAAGCCAGCGGCTGCGGGTCGTGGCCTTCGCGAGCGGCTTTTGCTTTCTCGCCATAGCGCTCCATTTCCTGAGCGTCATGGGTGTGTTCTCGGGTCAGTACGACATAAGCGGGCATTCATTTCTCCTGATGTCATCGTTAATCAATCCGCTAGAGCATATCACCGCCTAACAGCGGAGCCACATTAGAAACCCGTTATTCAGCTTTACTGGCAATATCGGCAGTCAGGGGTGGTACCGGTTCGGGCGTTGGCCCTATCAATGCGACGGGCTCAAGCTGCTCGTTCTCCAGTGTTGCCAGGATGATCTCATAACAATCGTCGATATGGCTGTTGCCCATGTATTTCATGGTGGCAAAGCTGATGCCGCCCGCAATGGCGCTGCCCAGGAACGGCACATATGTCGACGCACTTTTTGCCGAGATCCTGCCAGCTATTTTTTTGAACATCATCGTGATCAATTTGCGGGTGATATATTTACCCGCCATTTTGCTTCCCGTCGTTGAGATGGAAGTCATGATGAACAGCCGGGTTTCTGTGTCCAGACTCTCGATCTGTTCCGGCGATAAGCCAAATTGCTCGTTAATCTTCGGGATCAAGCGCAGCAATATAGCGACGTCAGAACCGATGTTCACGCCGGGAATGGGGATAATGGCGGTGCCGGCAGAAAGACTTGAGCTCTTCGTTACCATTGAGCGGCACGACTGTTTAACGGCTTCGAGCTCTTCCAGTGATCTGATCATATAAATCCCTTCTAAAACAAACGGAAAAGGCGGCAGCCTAAGTGACCGCCGCCTTCTTCAGGCTATTGAATAACGCATTGCGCGGTTAGTCATTGCCATCATAGGTGACGCGCCACACGGCATTCGTTAGGTCATCAGCGATGATGAGGGCGCCGTCTGGGTCGATGCTGACACCAACGGGGCGACCGCGTGTGCGGCTGTCGTCGGTTAGAAAGCCGGTAACGAAATCGATCGGCTCGCCATCGGGTTCGCCGTTGCTGAAGGGCACGAACACCACCTTGTAGCCGACCGGTTCGTTGCGGTTCCAACTGCCGTGTTCGCCGATAAACACGCCTTCCGCGAATTCATCGCCCATTTCAGGAATGGAAAAGGCGAGCCCTAACGGCGCTACGTGCGAACCCAGGCCGTAATCGGGCGATATCGCTGATTCCACCTTGTCAGGGTTCTGCGGGCGAACGCGTGGGTCAACGTGCTGACCCCAATAGCTGTAAGGCCAGCCATAAAAGCCCCCTTCCTGCACGGTGGTGAGGTAGTCGGGTACCAAGTCGGGGCCCAACTCATCACGCTCGTTGACCACGGCCCATAGCTGGTCCGTGTCGGGCTGAATGGTCAGTGCGGTCGGGTTGCGCAAGCCAGTGGCATAAGGCCGGTGCAGGCCGGTTTCGGCATCGATTTCCCACACCTCGGCGCGATTGACCTCGGCTGCCATACCGCGTTCGGTGATATTACTGTTGGAGCCAATACCCACGTATAAGAACTCACCATCGGCGCTTGCGGTCATCGCTTTCGTCCAGTGGTGATTGATTTCAGCGGGTAGCTTGGTCAGTTCTTCCGGCGGCCCGCTGGCTTCGGTTTGGCCTTCCTCGTAGTCAAAACGGACGACTGCATCCTGGTTGGCCACATAGAGGTTGTTATCCATCAAAGCTAGCCCGTAGGGCGCGTTGAGGTCTTCGGCAAACACCGACTGCTCGTAATTACCATCGCTATTTTCATCGCGCAGCAGGGTTAAGCGATTGCCGCTCTCAACAGAGGTCGTGCCCTGGCTTTTGATGTACCCGGCAATGAAGTCTTTTGGCTTCAACTTGGGTGCATTGCCGCCGCTCCCTTCGGCCACCAAAATATCGCCGTTGGGCAATACCAGCGTCTGCCGGGGGATCTGAAGATCGGTGGCAATGGCGGTTATCGTATAGCCATCGGGCACAGTGGGCGTTTGGTCGCCCCACTCAGCGGGTTCGGGGATCGTCATGTCGGGCAAAAGCCCGCGCTGGGGTTCGGGCAGTGTGGGGTCAGGCCCGTACTGCTGAGATTGTTGCGCGCTGGCGGCACTGGCGAGCAACAGCAGCGAAAGAGGCGCAACGTAAAAAGGCGGCAACTTCATGGCTTGCCTCCGGCGCCTAAACGAGAAAAACCTACCCATGCCGCCGTGCCTGCCAGCAACGCCACCACAATGGAGAGGGCAAAACCAGCTGGCATCATGGCCCAGGCGTCTCGCGCATGTACCAGTGAATTGACAAAGCCAAGCACCCAGGTAAGCAAGAGCAGCGCGGGGTAAATCATATTCACTACACCCCGGTGCGAAGAACGGAAGAAGCCAATCAACGCGCATAGCAAGGCGAAACCCGCAAAAACCAGCCCGCCTACGTTCAGCCAGGAAGCGAAGGTAGCCCATTGAATGTGGTAGCTCGTGGAGTAGGCGTAATCACACAAGGTGGCACCAAGAAAGAGCGGCACTGTCCCGGCAAGCATTACGGCATGAAACGGATTCGGCCCGCTTCGATAAGTACGATCGTCAGTGGCTGTCACGGCAAACTCCTTATGCTGTTCAGCTAGTTAATGTACCCAAGCTGGCATGACGCATACGCGCATCCAGCCCCAGGCAACGACATCATGTTCGTTGTGGCGCAGTATAGTTGACGATTTGGTACTTGCCCAAAGCGCAGCGGAGGCTTACACGCAACGTATCGCCACGCCCGTTATGGTGACGGTTATTTAATTAAGCGGCGTCGAAGAGCGGGTGTCACCACGTTCATGCAGCCTGGTGTTTTGCGTTGCTGACGCTCGCCAGCCCAGCGGTGAACTTGAGGCACGCAAAAATGGTCACGGCGTAATCGATATTCAGCTGATCCATGAGTAGCCCGAATAGCGGCGCGCCGACGGTCTGGCCGATAGCGATCGTCAGGAAGCCAATCATCAGGCCTGTGGCGGGTCGGTCGGGGAGTGTAGAGACGCCCCAGATTAAATACACACCGGTGAGCATGATATAAGCCGCACCGAAGAGCATACCGCCGAGGAGCGCTAAGAGGGGCGTGGTAGCGCTGGTGCCGACTAAGATAATCCCTGCCGCTAAGGCCGCCAGAAAACACCAATGGGTGAAATTGAGCCCAAAACGCGCCACTAATGTGCCCGCGGCAGCCCCTAAGATGCCCGCAGTACCAATAGTAATCCAAAGCAGTCCGGCGCCAGTGTTATTCCACCCCAACTGATGTGAAACGAGCAGGCCGCCGAACGACCAAAGCGCAGTGCTGGACGCACCCATCAAAAAGGCGGCCACGATCAGTCGAACAATGTCACTGGTAAACGGCGGCAAACCGGCGGCGGTTTTCGAGGTCGCTTTCGTTTTGCTGGGAACGCTGAATGCGGCAGCGATCGCCATGATAAAAGCAGCGGCTGCAAAGCCCGCGAAGGCTAACCGCCATTGGCCGCCAAGCAGTAACGCGATTGGCCCTGAAAGTGCCACGCCTGCGCCGGTGCCAGCATTGATGATCGTATTAGTAGCGCTTTGTCGATCGGGTCTGACAATCGCGGCCACCGCTGCGGCCATGGGTGGGGAGGCTAGCCCGGTGCTTGAGCCTGCGAGCATGACTGCCGTGGCGAGCAGCAAGGGAGAAGGCGCCACTGCAATACCCACCATGCCTACCGCGGCGACCAGGGCCGCCCCAATGGCAACCGCGCGGGCGCCGATGCGCTCGGTTAGATACGCCGATAGCACGATGGCGACACAGTAGCCCAGAAAAGCCCCGCCGGATATCAAGCCGCTGATGGTAGACGATAGGGAAAGGTCGGCATCGATTTGGGGTAGAAATAGCCCGAAGGCGAAGCGAGCAAAGCCGTAGCAGACGGCAATCAGGCCAAAGCCTGTAGCGCCCAGGTAAAGGCTGGGGTTCATTCGCGTGCCTGCTGGATGAGCGCTGACGCGGCGATACGCGCCGACGTTATCGACCCAGCACCGCGATAGACGGCCGCCGCCGTTGCTCCTTCAAACAAAATAAGGATCTGTTCGGCCAGTTCAGGATTATGTTTGCCGTCGGTCTCTAGCGATACGATTTTCTGAATCTTCTCATACAGACTCGTCTTGTGTGCCAGCACAGCATTGGCGATTTCCGGGGTATCGCCACCGGTTTCGCCGTAAGCGCGCAGGAAAAGACACCCCCGAGAGCCCTCGACCCGCACCCACTCTTCCAGTGCGCCAAACAGCTCGTCAACGCTATCTACTTCGATGGAGCGCTGGAAGCGCCGCTGCCGTTCTGCTAGCACATCACTTATCAGCGCCGTTTTGCTGCCAGCATGTTTGTAGAGCGTGCGGCTCGACATGCCAGCAGCCTGGGTTAGTTTGTCCATTCCGGTGGCGGTAAAGCCGTGCCGGTCGAAAAGAAGTTCTGCTGCAGAAATAAGCTTTGTCTTGGTATCCATCCGCGAAGTGTAAAACGATCACTTTACATCGTCAATTGTTACCTTTTGCGATGGAGTGCATGGAGGCTCACATTTTATTGAGCATCTCCACCGCTTGGTCAAAGTGCCCGTCACGCTCTGCCCAGCGTAGGAACTTCACTTTTTCGACCAGAATTTCCTTGGGTGTTGGTTGCTGGCTAAACAGCGTCATGACTTCTTCGATGTAGTTGTTGAGCGGCATATAGCCTTCCCGGGTGGACTGGCCTGGGGTCAGCTCTGTTTGAACGGCAGGGGGCGCAAGCTCGATGATCTCGACTTTTCCTTTGAGCTGTTCGCGAAGCGAAATCGTGTAGGAATGGATGGCCGCCTTGGTGGCGTTATAGGTGGGTGTTCCGCTCAACGGCACAAACGCCAGCCCGGAAGAGACGTTTACGACCACCGCATCGGGTTGGTGGACGAGGTGATCGGTCAGCGCGTTTGTCAGCCGGATCGGCCCGAGCAGATTGGCGACAACCGTCTGCTCAGCATCGCTGAGGTCTCGCGTACTGGACAAATCCTCGCGCCGCATAATCCCAGCATTGTTGATCAGCACATTGAGGTTGGGGTGCTCGGCGACGACTCGCTCGGCAAAGGCAGTAATGGCTTTTGGGTCCTCAATATCGACGACCATCGCGTACATGTTTTGCTGACCAGTAATGGTCTCTTCCAGCGTTTCGATGCGTCGCCCGGCGACGATAACGGTGTTGCCAAGCGCGTTGAAGCGTAAGGCAAGTTCACGGCCAATCCCGGAGCCGCCACCGGTGATAAGCATAGTATTTCCTGATGTTTTCATGGTTTCACTCTCCATTTATTTGTAGGACTCAGTGCCACTAACGTTTTAACAATTCGGTGGCGGCGGGGCTTGCCAACACCTGCGCAAAGCTTGCCTGATCCTGCAGGTGTGGAGAAACACCTTATTGGTCATGCTAAATTTGAGTCGAGATGCTGGCTTGAGGAAAGCAGATGAACTCACTCATACAAGCGGTTCAGACGTATGCCACGCAACATGCTAATAGCGATGGCTTGGTGTTATCCCGTGTGCCGGGGCTTAGCATGATGTGCGTAGAAACCCCCGCTGGTGACTTGCAATCGATATATAAGCCGCTGGTTTGCTTAGTGTTACAGGGGGCAAAACGGATGATGGTCGGGCGCCAGAACAGAGTGGTATCTGCGGGGGAATCCGCGATTGTGAGCGCGGATATGCCTGTCGTCGGGCGGATAGTCCAGGCGAATCCGAGCGAGCCCTATCTGGCGGTCGCGGTCGAACTGGACATGGTCATCTTACGCGAGCTTGCCGCTCACTTAGGAACGCCGCGGCCCCAGCGGCCATCCGAGATGCAGACACTATTTGCTGAAGATACCGAAGCCGAGGTGATTGACTGCGTATCACGGCTGATGAAGCTGCTGGATCGCCCCGACTCAGCACCGCTTCTACGCCCGGGTATCATGCAGGAGTTGCACTATTGGCTGCTGTCAGGCCCTCATGGGGCCGCTTTACGGGATATTGCTGACCCGGATAGCTACGCGAGCCGCCTTGCTGACGCCATTGCACTCTTGCGAGCCGAGTACACATCGCGCGTGCCGGTGGAGCAATTGGCGACAAAGGCAGGCATGAGCCTCACCTCGTTTCATAAACACTTCAAACACATGACGTCGCTTACGCCGGGGCAATACCAGCAGCGGCTGCGCTTGATAGAAGCCCGCCGCCTGATGCTCGATGAAGGGTGTTCCGCGAGCCATGCTGCCTTCGAGGTGGGGTACGAAAGTGTTTCTCAGTTCACTCGCGAATACGGTCGCCTTTTCCAGCTGCCGCCAAAGCGTGATGCGCTGCGCTTTCAAAAATCCAGCGATGTACGTCGCATTTCCACCGAACCGGCACGTCAGCGCTAAGCTGCGCGTATTCATTGATTGGATTGTGAAATTGATGGCGCAGCATGCGCCTATCGTTGATCGACAGATGCATAAACGCTAACGGTGAAGCCCTTCCTCTTTAAATAGTACTCGACGGTCAGCTCGGGTATTCCCAATAAAAGGCGTAACCAAAGTTTAACCGCATATCAGTTTGCCTCGTCTCTGTCGGCAGATAGGGCAACGTCCTTATACTTTTCGAGCGACTCAATCCGCTCGTTTAGCGCATGACTAATTGAGTCATAGGCGGTGCTTCATAGAGCCAAGCGTAATGGTGGGTTCGACATATCCGCTCTCAGTGAAAGCATTACGGAATAACGCTGAAGATCTCGCATAAGCGAAAACTATGTTCACCGGCTCAACTGAATGGCCAAGCTTGGGCAGTGTACGGCCAATATCGCCGAAGAACTGTAGTTTAATAAGTGAGTCGTCACTAGTCTGCGCGATAGTATTCTTAAAGAAAATAATAATGATTTGTATTAACTGATTGCTATTACTAGAATGTCCCTCCGTTTGCTGATCGTTTGGGAGGGGGGATGCCGGTTTCAGCTGAGAATACGCCATTGGCCGAGATGTACAGTGCACATCATGGTTGGTTGCAGCGCTGGCTGCAGCGTAAGACGGGCTGTAGTTGGCAGGCGGCTGATCTGGCTCAGGATACCTTCCTGCGTATTCTTACTTCCCCGAGTAATTCCTCCCAAATTAGCAAACTTCATGAACCGCGTAGTTTTCTGACCACCATTGCCCGCCGGGTGTGGGTGGACTTTGTGCGTCGGGATGCATTGGAAAAAGCCTGGTTGGAAGCCTTAAAGCATCAACCTGAACCGGCTGCCATTTCGCCGGAAGAACAAGCCCTTATTCTGGAAACCCTGTTTCAGATTGATGAAATGTTGGAAGGGTTAGGCAACAAGGTAAGCCAGGCGTTTTTGCTCTGCCATTTGGAGGGTCTGCGTTATGCCGAGATCGCCGAACGCTTGGGGGTATCCGTCAGCTCGGTGAAAAAATACATGGCCAAGGCGACTGAACATTGCTTGCTGCTGATGTGCGAAGAACCGCTATGAGCGATATCCAGGCAGCCCGCAAAGATACCCTCAGGGCTGCTGCCCGCTGGTACGCACTGCTGTGCTCGGAGGAGGTTACTGCACAGCAAAAACACGCGCATGCTGCTTGGTTAGCGGAGGATCCCGCCCACACTCATGCCTGGCAAGAGGTTGAAAAATTACGTCGACAGTTTCAGGCGATTCCGGGCACACCTGCGCTTGATGCGTTGCAAATTAAGCAGCGTCAGGGCCATAGCCGACGAGCAGTACTGCGTGGTTTTGCTTTATTGGCAGCAGGAAGTGCGCTGGGCTCGTTGGCCTGGCAGCGGGCACCGGTAGACAGCTGGATGGCCAGCCACCGCACCGCACGGGGCGAACGTCGCGAATATACTCTGGCGGGTGGAACACAGCTGGTGCTCAATACCGCCACCGCATTGGATGTGGTGGAAACCTCTACCACGCAGTTGATTCGCCTCTATGCAGGCGAAATCTTTATCCGCACGCGGAATGAAACGGGAAAAGTGGCCGCTGCCAAAACGCTTCAGGTGCATACCGAGCAGGGTACTGTGGTGCCGTTGGGCACCGTGTTTACCGTGCGCAAGCTGGGCACCTCTACCCAGGTTACTGTGTTGGAAGATGAGGTCGAGTTGATTCCTCAGTCGGGTGGCGGCAAAACGCAACACCTTGTTGCCGGAGAGCAGGCGCAGATGAGCTCGGTTAATGTGGAAGTTGCCACTGCCAGCGATCAGGCGGATAGCTGGACGCGCGGTCTGCTGGTGGCGGTAGACTGGCCGTTGAACCGTTTGGTAGCAGAGTTGAGCCGTTACCGTACAGGCGTACTGCGCTGTGACCCCTCTATTGCTGGGCTGAGAGTGTCAGGCGCTTTCCCTATTGATAATACTGACCGGGCGCTAAGTGCCTATTCAAAATTAATCGCGTGATCAGTTCCGTAACCACCGAGTAAGCGGTGTACCTCTTCACGTAGACGTTCAAACGAGAGATAGGCACTCAAGGGCAGCCAGGTGTACTTCATCTGCCGCCACAGAATCTCTATCAGATTCAGCTCTGGTGAGTAGGCAGACAGATAGATCAGATGCACACGTTGCGACATCCACTCCACCCTCTTGCGCCTAAAGGCCTTGGAGCGATGCATGCTGGCATTGTCGAGCACCACAACAGCGAAGGTGTCTGGATCCTTCTGGATCACAAACTGGTCAAACGCTTCTATGACCGTTTCCGTGGTCACTGTCTCGGTTGTCGTGTGATAGACCAGTTTTCCGGCTCGGCTTAAGAATCCCAGCACGTTTAGCCTTCGGCTGCGGGAGTAGGCAGTGACTTCCCAGGGCTTGCCGATAGGGCTCCACGCATACGGCACCGACGACGCTTGTGAAAAACCTGATTCATCAAAGTAATAGAGCTCGTGCTCGCCTTGGTCCTCTTGCTCGTGAAGCGCTTTCATCAGGCCTTGCGTTTTGCGAAAGTCCGTTTCGTCACGCTGGGGCTTGAGTGAATGCCGAATGCGCTTGAAGCTATGACCATTTTTTTTTCAACGCCCGGCGCAGTGTCACCGTGGCGACAGACTTGCCGGTCTCTTCTTGAAAGCGAGCCTGTAAGGCGCGAATCTGATGGGGATGCTCGGCTACCAACGCTTGCAGTCGCTTGTGATCGTGTTCATCGAGGGCGGGTGTTCGTCCACTACGCGGTTTGTCGATGAGACCATCAAAACCGGACACTTCCCATTGCTTGAACCATCGTGATACGGCATCGCGGCGAACCTGAAGTATCTCACTGATTTGGTTAATAGTATGGCCTTGGTCACTCAGTAGAATGGCATGCGCCCGACGACGGAGAGCGCGCTTCTCGCCATGGTGATAGGCGGAGGTCAGCGTCTGTTGTTCAGGTTCAGTGAGAGGGGCAACGAAGCGTTTTTCCATGGTTCTGTCCGTGTCAGAAATCCTGGCATGGATATTACACGAAAACTTTATATCAGGTACTTACAAGCCATTGCCAATGCGTTGCCGGTTAGCGTCGACCGACTGACGCAATATTGGGTAACCCTCAAAGCTAGCGAATAAAAAGTTGGATTATTTATTGTCCCTTTTCCGATCTCGTTCGACCCAGAGATAAAGCAACCGATCCTGGAATTAACGAGATAAAGATGACCACATCCTTTAACCCCAAGCAGACACTCATATCCCTTCGATATCACCATTGCAAATCCTCGTGCGCGTTTGGCGGTATCGCCCTGGGCTGTGCCCTGATGAGTTCGATGTCGCTTTTGCCCCTACAGGCAGCGCAGGTGCAAACAGCGGACGGGCAGGCGCAACAGGCTGCTAGCCAGCAGGCATACAGCATCGAACCAGGATCGTTGGGCAGTGTATTGAGTCAATTCGCCAGCCATGCGGGCATTGTGTTGTCCTTCCCCGCTAATCTCACTGATGACCTGCAAAGCGCTGGATTGAATGGGCGTTATAGCGTGGAGGAGGGGTTTGCCCAGTTTGCTTCAGGGCAGTGGTTTGAAAGTGGTCAAGCGGGGGCCTGCGGACTATGTAATGGAAAAAACAGGTACTGCAGAAAACATGGTGTTGGATACCGTAGCAGTGGTGGGCAGCCGAATCAGTAGTGATGGCTATTTGGCCTTTAGCACCTCGGCGGGTAGTAAAACCGATACACCGCTGATAGAGCTTGCGCAAAGTATCAGCGTGGTCACCGAAGAGCAGCTACGTGACCGCCAGCCGTCGTCAGTAGAGCAGGCAGTGGCTTATACGGCTGGGGTTCGGGTTGAAGCAGCGGGGATGGACCCGCGCTTTGACTTGATCTCGGTGAGGGGTTATCCGACGGTATATCATGGCGATTTCCTGGATGGTTTGCGCCAACCCAATAGTGGCTGGCTCTCCTACTACTCCACCGTGCCCTATAACCTGGAACGCATTGAGGTAGTCAAAGGCCCCGATTCGATGCGCTATGGTCAGCTATCACCGGGTGGGCTGGTGAACCGGGTTAGCAAACGTCCAAGTGCTGATGCGCCCCAGGAAGTGCAACTGCAGGTGGGAAGCCATAACCATCTGCAAGGCCAGTTCGATGTCGGCGGGGAAATGGGCAGTGATGTGCAGTACCGTTTGGTGGGCGTTATGCGCGACGCACAAACGGATATTGAACAGGTCGATAATGACGTCACCCTGCTGGCGCCAACCCTTCATTGGCAGATGAGCGAGCGTACTGACATTACCTTTATTACCCAGTATCAGGAGCGCCAGACCTCTGCATCACCGCGTCCTTACCAAGACGGTGATAACCTGACCCATTTTTGGTCTGGCGATGAAGACTTCGATAAGCTGGATCAAGAGCAGTGGGCACTGGGCTATGAATTTAATCACCGTTGGAGTGACCAGCTACAGCTGCAGCAAAATGTACGCTACGGTCAGGTGGATACCACCAACCAGTACCTCTCAGCAGGCACCTTATCCGGTACAACGCTGAGCCGGAGCAGTGTCGGTCTTTACGAAGAGATGGAGTCTCTTAGTGCTGATACTAGGCTGATGGCGACTTTTGATCAGGGCAAGGTGGAACACCAAGTAATGTTAGGCGCTGACTACGCTTATCTTGAGAACGATGTTATTTATGCGGGTGGTAGCGCACCGTCGATCGATATCGACAATCCGGATTACAGTCAGCCTGTAGCCCAGCCGAATAACGTTTGGACAAACGACAGTGGGGAAACCCACCGCAGAGGCCTTTACTTACAGGATCAGGTCAAGCTCGATAACTGGCGTTTGACCGCAGGCATACGTCGCGACTGGGCGCGCGACGAGACTCGCAACAACCTCACCGGTACTGTCAGCGAAAGCCGGGATGAGAAAAATACTTGGCGCTTGGGCGCACTCTACGCATTTGATTCGGGGCTGTCGCCGTACTTCAGCTATGCGCAATCGTTCCTGCCTGAGAGCGGTACCGATGTGAGCGGTAATGACTTCGATCCTACCGAAGGTGAGCAGTTTGAGCTGGGGCTGAAATACCAGCCAGTAGGCAGAGAGACGATGCTGACGGCGGCGATCTATCAGATCGATGAAACCAATCGTAAAACCACCGATATCGAGAACCCGCTATTTCAAGTACAAACCGGAGAAGTGCGCACCCGTGGGTTGGAGCTTGAGGCCGTTGGAAATGTCACCGACGACCTACGCATGACCGCAAGCTACAACTACAACCGCAGCGAAATCACCGCAGATAATGATGGCAATGAAGGGAGTGACCTGGCGAACACCCCGCGCCATCTGGCGTCCCTTTGGGTGGATTATCGCGTACCTGCGTTGGAACGACTGCATCTTGCCGGAGGAGTGCGCTACATCGGTAGTGAGTACATTGATAATGCCAACAGCAATAAAAATAGTGCATACAGCCTGATTGATATGGCGGCTCACTATGATTTCGCGGGCTCTTTGCAGGGGGTTCGTGCCAGCCTCAATGCTACTAACGTGACGGACGAAGAGCATATCTCCTGTGAGGGCATCTATTGCTATCGTGGTGCCGGCCGCAGCCTGATTGGCAGTATCGCTTACCAGTGGTGATGAGATGCCAGTATCGTGGAGGAAACGATTTTTGAAACTGCTCGTTAATAATTTAATGTTTGCCGGGCTGGTCTTGTTGACTGTATCAGTATCCAAATCGCAGGCTCAGGCGTCGCCAGCCATGGACGAGCGTCAGGTGACGCTGGATCAGACGCTGGAGTGGAAGATGCAAAACCAACAAGGCGCCACCTATCGTATCCTGATCAGCAAACCGGAAGGCGCGGTGCCTGACAGCGGCGGTTACCCGGTGATCTATGTGTTGGATGGCAACGCTTATTTCGCTTCCTTACATGAGGCCAAGCGGGCACAGGAACAGTTCCGCCAAGCCATTATCGTTGGTATTGCTTATCCGGGTGAAGCGCCGCATAACTTCTTGCGCCGCTCTTACGACTTATCACCGCCGGTGGCAGAAGAGCAGAACACGCCACCGCAGGGCGGGCAGGATGAGTTGCTGGATTTTATCGAGCACAGCTTAATGCCTGCTATTGCCGAGCGCTTCACTGTGGATGCTAATCACCAGAGTCTTTATGGTCACTCTTTTGGCGGTATGTTTGCGATTTATGCCTTATTTACCCGGCCGGATCTGTTTGACCACATCGTCGCCGCCAGCCCCAGCCTCTGGTGGAACGATAGCTACTTGTTGAAGCATGAACGCGACTTCAGGCAACAGGTTGAGGCCGAAGAGGTAAATGTCATCCATCACAGCTTGTCATTGGCCGTGGCCGACAACGACTCACTCCAGAACCAGCAGGATGCTAGTCAGCTGTATCAGCGGCTTGAAGATCTGTCGGCATACGGTTTGCGCAGCAGTTTCCATAAAGTGGAGGGTGAAGATCATATGTCCGTCCCCTTTGTGCTGGAGTCACGTGTCCTCAAGCAGCTTCTGGGCACTCGAGGCGGCTGACCGAGGGATTTAAGCACTCAAATACTTACCTGGTAGTCGTTCGGCCAGAAACTCCATAAATAGCCGGGTACGTTGAGAAAGCGTGGCTTGTCGGTAGTAAACGGCGTTGACGGCTTGGGTTTGTAGCGTGGTGCAGTCGGGTAATACATCTACCAACACGCCATTCTGGCGGGGTGCGATGGTCATGAAGTCGGCCAGGCAAACAACTCCTTCCCCCGCTATGGCGAGCTCTATTAAGGTGCTGCCGCTGGAGGCGGATAGCGTGGGCGTGATGTGTAAACGTTTGCCGTCTGCGAGGATGAGCGGCCATTGATTAAGGTGATCGAGCTGGCTGAAACCCAGCAGGCTGTGAGCTTGGAGGTCTTCAATGCTTTGCGGTACGCCGGCGCGTTCGAGATACGCGGGGCTGGCCAGAAGGCGCAAGGGGCTGTAGCCAAGTAGCCGGGCGTGTAGTGATGAATCCTCCAGTTCGCCGATGCGAATGGCTAGATCGACCCGCTGTTCTAAAAGGTCGACAAAGCGGTCATGGGTATCTAATTCTAGTGTGATGCCTGGATAGCTGGCGCGGAACTCGCCAATCAATGGCACAATCACGAACTGCATAAAGCTGGGGGCGGCGTTAATACGCAGCCGACCTTGAGGCTGATTGTGGCGATCTAGCATCGCCTCTTCGGCTTCTTCCACGGCGGCCAGGATACGGCGGCAGTGCTCAAGGAGTGTTTCGCCCTCTTCGGTAAGCTCCAAGCGGCGTGTGGTTCTGCGCAGCAGGGTGGCGCCCAGTTTTTGCTCTAGCCGGTTCAGCGCGCGGCTTACGCCAGAAACGCTAATGCCCAGCCGTTCAGCGGCACTGGTGATCGAGCCACTATCCACGACGGTGACAAAGGCTTGTTGCTCTTCAAGGGTACTTTTCATTGAAGGCTTTCCATAAAGAAGCGAATATTGACGTACTCTACGCTGAGTATTGTTGACTTTAAATCAAAAGTGTCTTGCCTCAGCATCGCTTCTTTTTTCTCATCGTAACTCCCACAATATGCGCCAAGAACGTCACGTCTACTTCTGTTAGCGCTGATGATCAACCTCTTGGGGAGAAAGTGTTAGATGAAGATTCTGCTAATTAACGGTGGTAAGGCCTTTGCGCACTCTGGCGGTGAACTCAATAATACGCTACACGGCGTGGCGGTGAGTACGCTCAAGGAGATGGGCTACGAGATTCGTGAGACGGTCATTGATCAAGGCTACGATCTTGAAACCGAGGTGCAACACTACCTATGGGCAGACACGATTGTGTACCAGATGCCTGGCTGGTGGATGGGTGCGCCCTGGATCGTGAAGCGCTACATCGATGAAGTGTTCACCGAAGGCCACGGTTCTCTGTATGCCAGTGATGGCCGTAGCCGCCAAGACCCAACCAAACAGTACGGCAGCGGTGGTTTGCTGCAAGGCCGTCGCTATATGCTGTCGCTGACCTGGAATGCACCTTTAGAAGCCTTCGATGAGCCGGGTAACTTCTTTGAAGGGCGTGGGGTGGAGGGGGTTTATTTCCCGTTCCATAAGTCGCAGGAGTTTATTGGCCTTGAGGCACTGCCAACGTTCATCGCCAACGATGTGATGAAAGTGCCACAGGTCGATCGTAACAAAGCCGATTACCGTGACCATTTGCGTAAAGTCTTAGGCTAATGTCATTAGCTTAAGTCTCTGTTCGAAAAGCGCCCACCTGGCAGGTGGGCGTTTTCGTTTGCTGGTGGTGAGCTTAGCGTTCCCGGTTTAGGCTTTGTACGGTTAGGTCCAGTGCCTTGTACATGTTGAGCCGGGCTGAGAGGCCGATATCCGGGTGGTTAAGCTCATTGGCGCGTTCGGAGGGCAGTATCGGGGCTGTCAGGTCATCAGCGTCCGTTGGTTCGAAATCGTACTCTTCACCGATGGTCATGGCGCTACGGCGCAGCAGCATGCGTAGCTGCGCGGGAGTAAGCTCGGGCTCGATCGACATCATGGCTGCTAACAGGCCAGCTACCAGCGGCGTCGCGTAGGAAGTGCCGCAGTGCGCCTCGCCTTGCTCACCTTCTAGTAGTGAAGAGCCTCGCACACAGGCGGCGGCGGTGATATCCACACGCATATCGATATTCGAAGCGTTGCGTTTGATCACGTAGCGGGGATCCTCGACCTGGACATCCTCATCGCTGCGCTGATGGCCACCCACCACGAACAGCTGATCGGTCACGAAAGAGGAGGGCAGACGATACTCGTCTCTTCCCGAATAGGAGGACGCGTTGCCCGCTGAATTGACGACCACGACATCGGGGTGCGCCTCGCGTAGCCACAGGAAGAACTCTTCAAGCAGCTCTTCATAACCGCTCATGGCGATGCCCGAACGCACCAGTGAATCGATTTCCTTGCCGTTGATGTCGATGGCCCCAACGCGATGAATACCCCAGCTCCAGTTGAGCACGCGTACCCCGTCCTCGACCAGATTGACCGAGGCGGCGACATTGGCGGTGATGCCCGCATCCGAGTTGCGGTCCACAATCACATCGAAGCCAGGGCCTACCTCATCCAGCCCACGCAGAAAGCCGCTGTTGCCGCCTTCATTCCAGGCCGCGGCCAATACGCCGGTGACGGTCGTACCATGCCCGTCGGGTTTGGCGGCATCGCGGGCATAAACGCAGGTTCTTGTCGCTTCGGCGCGGCACTCCCCCAGGTAATCCGCAAAATCGGGAGCGTCGAAATCGACCTCGCGTTCGATAACGCCAATGCGGATTGGCTGTGTCTCAATATCACCGTCCAGCCCCTCAAGCGATAGTCGGCGCTGGTAAAAGTTAACGGCGTCCAGAAAACGATTCGACGCCCACTCCTGGTCATCCGCATCGGGCGGGCTGCTTGTCTCGCTCTCGATGCTTTCCTCTGCCCCTGACTCCTCGGTCACTACGGCATCCACACTGACTTCGTTACCCAGCCTGAGTACCAGTGCGTCGCGTTCATCCAGGTCGCTGACAGGCAAGCGCAACTGATAGGTGTTGAGGGGTGGAATCATGCCGACCACTTCGGCACCGTACTTGTCTGCTAAACGCTGGGCTTCTTGGGCACCATCGTGGCTCTCTTCAATAATCAGGCTGACCAAGTCCACATAGGTAGTGATGCCATCCATGTTCTTCGCCACCTCTTGCTCGGTGGCTGCTACCACATTGCTGCCCTTGAGGCTGACCCAGACTGGATTGCTGGCCTGCTCGTGCTGTGAAAGCCACAGCGGGCCGCTTTGCGCATCAGCGCTATTGAGGCGGATACGAAGCCGGTCGCTATCATGGTCGATCGCCTCTGCTGGGAGGGGCGTGCCGTTCAGCGTTACCTGAAATTCGCCCTCATCAAGCCCACTGGCCTGAAGGCAAAATTCTTGAATATCCATCTGCAGCAGGCCGCCGCAGCGCTGCAGTTGTTCGATGCGCAAAGGTTGTTCGGCCACTGCGCCTGTGGTTATCCACATCAATGCCAGCGCTGTTGCCAAGCGACCGACGCCCCCATAGGTGACCGCCATGCGGTTACTCCAAACGGTAGTTGGTTAATGGTGCGTAGCATAACCGCATTGGCTGAACGGAACATGAACCCGATTTTGATGAGTAGGAAAGTTTTCCTTCTTAACGGCTAAACCGATAGCGCAGTTTAGGCAGCGTGCGAGCGACTGGCGGTAGGCGAGTGCTCATGATCAGCGCGGCAATAGCCGCATACATCGCCCATTCCTGCATATCGGCGCGCACCACCCAAAAGAAGTGCAGCAGCACCAAACCCAAAATAGCGTAGGAAAATTTGTGCAGCGGTTTCCAGCGTTTACCCAGGCGTTTCATCGCCCAGCGATTGGAGGTGGCGCCCAGCACGGCAAGACCGAGCAGCGCGATCATGCCGACCACGATGTAGGGCCGTTTCACCAGTTCACTGCCCAGTAGCCCCCAATTGAGGCCGAGAATAAACAGCGCGTAGCTGAGCAAGTGTAGGGTGGCGTAGGCGAGGGTCCAGAGGCCCAACTGGCGCCGGATCAGCGCAAAGCCTTTCCAGCGGGTGAGTTTGGTTAACGGTGTAAGGCTAAGGGTGAGCAGCAATAGCCACAGCCCGCCGATGCCGAGATTCAGCAGCAGGTAGCGCCCCGGTTCGGGGCCGGCGGCGTTATTGGCCACCTGCCAGCTCCAGAACAGCAGCGGCGCTAGGGCGGCCAAAAACACGCCCACGCGCCAAAATAGCCATGTGCGCTGTGTTGCCATCAGTAGTTCGCTCTCAAATCTAACCCCGCATAAAGCTCGGCGACTTCGTTGGCATAGCCGTTAAACATCAGGGTATCAATGGTATTCGTGTTGAACAGACTGTTGGGTAAGCGGCGCTCGGTGGCTTGGCTCCAGCGGGGATGATCAACCTCGGGGTTAACGTTGGCATAGAAGCCGTACTCATCAGGGGCGATAAGCTGCCAGGAGTTGACCGGCTGCTCTTCCACCAGTGAGATCCTTACGATCGACTTGATGCTCTTGAAGCCGTACTTCCAGGGCACTACCAAGCGTAAGGGTGCGCCATTCTGGTTAGGAAGTTCGCGGCCGTACATGCCCATGGCAAGCAGGGTGAGAGGGTTCATGGCTTCGTCCAGGCGCAGCCCTTCCACGTACGGCCAGTCGATCAGCGAGAAAGAGGAGCGCTGCCCAGGCATCTGTTCAGGGTCAACCAGGGTTTCAAAGCGGACGTATTTGGCTTTGCTGGTGGGGTCGGCGCGTTTGATCACCTCGGCAAGTGGGATGCCGAGCCAGGGAATCACCATCGACCAGGCTTCCACGCAGCGCAGGCGGTAAATGCGCTCTTCAAACTGGGCGGGCTTAGCAAAATCTTCCAGGGCAAAGCGACCGCCGTTGTTGACTTCGCCATCCACCACCACGCTCCAGGGTTCTGTCTTCAAGCTGCCTGCGTGGCGGGCAGGGTCGTTTTTGCCTGAACCAAACTCGTAGAAGTTGTTATAGCCGCTGGCATCATCAAAGGGGGCGATCTTGTCTTTTGAAGGATCGCTTGGGGTCATCGCTTCCCACTGGGTGTCACTAATCTTCTCCTTCAACCATGCAGGGGCGCTGCCTGCCGGCACATCCGAGTAATCGGCGCTGGCGCTAGCCTGACCCGAAAGCGCAAGCCCGGCGCCCAGGCCTGCCATGCCGCCCATAAAACGCCGCCGGGAAAGGTAAATGGATTCCGGGGTAACATCGGATTCGCTTAAATCACTCGGCTTGGCAATTTTTATTAGCATGAGGTGTCTCCAGTTAATGCAACAGCGGTTTTAGAATGCACAATAGCAAGCTGCGTATGAAGTTATATAAGAAGCTATACAAGAAGCTATGGTTCGACGCTTGGGTCGGTATAAAGTTCTACATAACTTATATGGTGTAGAGATTGATAGCCTCATATGGATAGCCGAGCAGCCATTGTCGGAAGTGTATAAAGCGTTGTGTTGGGCGCCCTCTGACCAGCACGCATCCTTATTCTCAACGTTTACCTATGGCCAAGGAACCCTATGACTTCCACTCGACGTGAGTTGGTGTCGTTAATTGAGCAGGGCGCTATACCGCCTGAGCAGGTGGCACGTGCTCTTGAAGTGGCTGGGCTATGGCCGATGCCACGCGAGTGGGTGATATTGGTTGACCGACTGTTGCTGTGGCTGGGTGGGTTAGCAACGGCATTTTCAGTGCTGTTTTGGGTGGCCTATCACTGGGCCGAGATGGAGCGCTGGCTGCGCTTTGGCGTGGTGGAGGCGACGCTGCTGATGGCAGTGGGTTTCGCCCTTTGGCCACAGGCTAGCCCAGCCGTTAAGCGTGTCGCGTTAACGGCGGCCAGTTTGTTAGTGGGCGTGCTGCTGGGGCTATTCGGTCAGGTGTATCAAACTGGTGCCGACCCTTGGCAGCTTTTTTTTACCTGGGCGCTGCTCGTGCTGCCTTGGGTCTGGGTGGCGCGCTTCCCTCTGCTCTGGGTAGTGTGGCTGGGATTGCTGAACCTGGCGGTCGGGCTCTATTGCCGGACCTGGGGCGGGCCGTTGGGTGTGTTGGCCAGCAGTGACGCCGCATTGTGGGGGTTGTTTGGGCTCAACACCCTCGCTCTGGTGGTCGTTGAGTGGGGTACGCATTATCTGGACTGGCGTTCCAGTCAGTGGGCCATTCGCCTAATGTCGGTGGGTAGTGGCGTTCCTGTCACATTGTTAATGATGTCTTTGTTAGTTGACGCAGGCCTCGTTTGGTCGCCAGTAGTGGCGATTTACCCGTTTTGGCTGGCGGGGCTATATGGCGTTTACCGCTATGGGCGGCCTAATCTATTCATGCTCGCGGGGGGTTGTGTCTCGCTAATCATGGTGGCGACCCTGCTCCTTGCCCGGCTGTTATTATGGGAAGGCGATTGGCAGGAGGGAAGTCTGATGTTGATCACCATCGCGGTGTTAGCGATGGGCGCTGGCGCGGTGATATGGCTGAAGCGGCTACATCGGGCGCTTTCACAATGACGAACAGTAATGTGGATTTAAAAACCAAACTGAGCCGCGCGGGCATCACGTTAAATGAGTCACCCACCTCAGCGTCGTTGGAACCGCCTTGGTTTGTACGCGCGCTTCAGGCCTTTTCAGGCTGGTTAGCGGCGCTGTTTCTGCTTGGGTTTATTGCCATGGGCTTGGTGTTCGTGGTGGAAAGCAGCGCTGCTTCAATGGGGCTAGGTGTTGTGATGATTGGCGCTGCGTTTGGTCTGTTTCGCAGGGCCCGCGGCGATGTGTTGGAACACTTGGCACTGGCCGTTAGTCTGGCGGGGCAGCTTCTCATCGTCTGGGCCTTGGTGGCTTGGTGGGAAGCAACCCCTTATTCATTATGGTCGCTATTGGGCTGGTCACTCGTTGGTTTACAGTGTGTTTTGGCGTTGGTCATGCCGAGCCAGGTACATCGTACGTTTTCAGCATTTGCCGCCACGCTGGCGTTCTATATGGCCTTGGCAACCAGCAGCTTGGCGCCCCTCGCCAGTGGTTTTGTATTGTTGGTGATAACGCTGCTCTGGCTCAATGAGTTCCGCTGGCCTAACCGCATCAAACACGTGCAGGCCTGGGGCTATGGGCTGTTGATTGGTCTTTTGGCCATACAGGGCGTCGTGCCCAATGAGCAGGTTTTCTGGTTCTGGTTTGAGGAGCACTCAAGCGGTGGTTTTAGTCGGCTAGCGCCTTGGCTTAATGCTTTATTCGTCGCGGTCTCTTTGGTGGCGCTCCTGTATGCGGTGTGCCGGCGGCAAAGTCCCTACCGTTTCCACGGAAGCATCTATATCGCGCCGGTGGTGATACTGCTGATCGCTTTTTATGCACCTGGCATCGCCGTTGGGGTGGTCATTTTGCTGCTAGGTTTCGCCATTGGTCACCGCCCGTTGGTCGGCATAGGGGTGTTTTCGCTATTGATGGGGATGGGCAGTTATTACTATTGGCTGGATACAACGCTATTCGTTAAAGCACTTTCACTGCTCATCATGGGGTTAAGTATGCTGACGCTGCGTTGGTTGTTGCATAAACGTCTGCCCCAGCGTGAAAGCGAGCATACGGAAAGGGGGCGCTACGAATGAAACTGACCCCTAAACAGTATCGATGGCTAGTGATCGCGGCTGCCATTGTGGTGCTGGCTGTTGTTAATGGCGCGATTTGGCAAAAAGAGCGCCATTTAGCCTCGGGTAAGATTGTCTATCTGGAACTGGCGCCAGTCGATCCGCGCTCATTAATACAGGGCGATTACATGGCGCTGAGTTTCGCGCTGGGAAATCAGGTTCTAAGCGCACTAGCGCAACAAGAGTCAGTGCCGCAAGGAAGGTCTCAGAAAGCCCACAATGGCGCTGTGGTTGTGCGGCTAGATGGACAGCGTGTCGCTCACTTTCAGCGCTTAGATAATGGGGCTGCGTTGGGTGCTAAGGAAAAGCGTTTGCGCTATCGCCTGCGCAACGGCCAAGTTCGCTTTGCCACCGATGCGTTCTTCTTCCAAGAAGGTCACGCTGAGCGGTATGCGTCTGCCCGGTACGGCCAGTTTCGGGTGAACACTAAGGGCGAGCTGCTGTTGGTCGCTATGTACGATGAAGCGCTTAATCGGTTGGGTGAAATGACCCAGTGAGGGCTGGTTTTCATGCGGTTGCTCACTTTTCGCCCGTGATATCCCCGGTGCGCCTTGCACCCTGTAGAAAGGTAAGCTGTAATTCCTGCTCCCACTGACAAGGATAGCGCCAGATGACCTTTGGGCTGGCTATTAATTAGCGTGTCGGTGGTTGGCAACGTGGCTCACCAAAATGAATAAGGTATTTATGAAAGTAACCAGCTCGTGGCTCGCATGGGGGGTGTTGGTATTAGCGCTAACATTTTCCAGTCTATGTGCAGCACAAACTCAAGGAGGAGAGAGCGAGAGCAGCCGATGGTTTACCGTCGATGTGATCAATAGTGGGTTGGGTGAAGTACCTGAAGAAGCAAACCGGGTAACGCCTCGCGAGTCGATTCGAAGTTTTTTGGAACTCACCGGTCAGGAAGAGTACGACGCCGCAGCCCATATACTCAACCTCGCTGAATTTTCTGCAGCGGAACAGCCGGCGCAAGGGCGTGAACTGGCTCGTCAATTAGCCGAAATTCTTCGCCGCGGAGAATGGCTGAGTGTCTCTGATTTACCCGGGCGAGAAGACGCGGTTATTGAAGACTCCTCTGGCCAGAATCCTCGCGTTGGTGAAACCCGCCGCAATATTGAAGTCTCTTCCATGCAGGCCAATGGGGAAACTTACGATATTCGTTTGGGCAGGTACCGAGTAGGGGAGCAGGAGCCTGTCTGGCTGATCATGCCCATCAGCGTGTCTTATATCCCCGTTTTGTATGAGCAGTACGGCCCCTCAATGCTGGAAAGTTACATACCCGAGCGCTTCCAATCGTCGTTTGGCGTGTTGAGAATTTGGGAATGGATTGCCATCCCTATCTTTATAGTGTTCATCGGCCTGGTTGGATGGTTGGTGCATCGCTTAATCGGGCTGATGTCCAAATGGTTGCCTTCCGGTGTCTCCAGCATCTTTGCTAGCCAAATTGGCATGCCCGCAGCGCTCATTGCGATGTCCTTGGTGACCCAGATGCTGTTGGATTACGTCGTGTCGTTTTCGGCGGTCGCGACGACCACCTTTCGCGTGCTGTTAATCAGTATCCTGGCCTGGGGGGCCGGTACGATTGCACTGCGCTTAGTGGATACCATCATGCTGCGCATGACGCGGCGGTTGGTAGGCGAAATAGACGATACCAAACCCCGCGACGAGCGCCGGCTATTGACCTCTCTTTACGCCCTGCGCCGCATCATTATTTTGATCACCGTCACCGGGGTCTCGATCTACATACTGGGTCAGATCCAACTCTTTGAGTCCCTTGGCCTCTCTATTCTTGCCTCGGCCAGTGTGCTGGCGGTGCTGGTGGGTGTCGCCGGTCAAGCGGTGTTGGGAAATATCTTATCGTCGTTTCAGCTGTCGTTTGCCAAGCCTATTCGTATTGGCGATCTGGTCATTTTTGAAGGTCAGTGGTGCTACGTAGAAGGCATCTTTTATACCTTCATTCGATTAAGGTCGTGGGACGAGCGGCGTGTGATTGTTCCCGTTACCTACTTTACTTCCAAGCCCTTTGAAAACCTATCGGTCAAGAGCACCAAGATGTATCGGTTTTTAGAGCTGACCCTGCATTTGAGCGCCGATATCGGTCTCGTGAGGGATAAATTTATCGAGTTCGCTAAAGAGGAAAATAGCGTTATCGAACACCATAAGCTGCTGTGTTACGTCACCGCCCAGACCGGAACAGCGCAGACAGTGTCATGTTATCTAATGACCTCAGACCCATTAGCGGGCTGGTCAGCCGAGATGAACGTGCGCGAGAAGCTACTCGCCTATATACGCGACAATCATCCAGAGTGGTGGCCACGTGAAATCGTTGTCATCAGTCATAACGATATCGCTCGTGGGGCGCAAGGAAAAAGCTCGGAGGAAGTGGATAGTTCTAATGTGCCTACTAAGAAGTAAGTAAAAAAATCGAGTTGAGCCATTATTAAGCGAAGAGGCACTCAGCTCGGTTTGAGCGTTCGTTGGTAACAAAAAGTCGCGAAAGGGTAACTGAGCTTTAGGCTAGGCATGTGAAAAAACATCTTTTTTGCTATTATTGATGGATACTCATCTATTCAGGTGCGCTATGCCAGCCATTACTCAAACAAAGCCCAGCTCTGAAATGGTGTTAGCTAAAGCAGTTCTGCGTGCAGCTGAGCAGTTGGGGTTATCGCAGTCTGAGTTGGCAGAGGTGCTAGGCGTACATCGAACGACCATTACCCAGCTTAAAAAAAACCTGAAGCTTGACCCGAACTCTAAGCAGGGCGAACTAGCTCTGCTGCTTATTCGCTTGGCTCGAGCTTTATTCGCGCTTACCGGAGGCGACCAAGAATGGATTCAGCATTTTATGCGCACATCCAACCGCGTGACTGGTGGCATTCCGGCCGAGCAGGTAACACGGTTGGAGGGGCTGTTTGCAGTACTGAGATTCGTGGATGGTATGCGGGGTAAAGTGTGAGTGTGTGGGAAGCTTGTGGTGGCGAGCGAAATATCGAACCTATTTCCGGCACCCTTTATCGACTGGTGGAGAGTCAGGAGCAAGTCGCAACGCTTAGCTATGTCGACACGTTAGAAGAGCAGGAGATGCTTGAAGCACTGCTTGAAACGGCTAAACCGCCTTACCCTGAACAGGAGCGAGACCTGCACTATCTTCTAAAAACCCCTTTTCGGTATCCCCCTCTCAAATGGGGGTCACGTTTTGGCCGTGTGTTTGAGCCAAGTATTTTCTATGGTGGTAAGGGTATTGCTACCACTCTCGCTGAATCTGCCTACTACCGATGGGTTTTCTGGTACTCCATGGAAGGTGAACCTGTTTCCGCGTCGCTGCGTTCGGAGCATACGCTCTTTTCTGTAGACTATGCCGCTAAACGGGGAGTGAGACTAAATGCAGGCCCCTTTATCGAACACTTTCCGGCGTTGAAGCATCCGGTTGATTACACTCCATGTCAGCAATTGGGTAGTGCAATGCGTACGGCGGACATTGATGCATTTGAGTACGCCTCCGCAAGAGATAGTCAGGGTGCTGCGTGCGTGGGCTTGTTTACCCCTGAAGCGCTTACCCAGTATGAGCCAGCCGATATGCGCCCTTGGCTTTGTGTCACAAGTGCCACTCAAGTGTCATTTAAGCGCAAAGACGCATCAGGCGTTTATACCTACCACCTGGATGATTTTCTCCACCACGGTGTGTTGCCTTTTCCAGCTTAGTGAACGGCTCTCCGAGCAGGTTTTGACAAAAATCTAGTTTGGGTGAATCAGAAAACAAGGAAGGAGTGGTTGTCTAAATGCCTTTAAATACTGATGGCAGGAGATAAGATCGAAGGCGCATCTAATGCGATCGCAGCCCATAGCCCGCCCGATGTGGTGTGCGGTGCCTTTGATGCACGTGGTTTTCGCGATGTGGGTGACCCGGGCTGGCAAGCCTGGGATGTCAGCAAACGCGCCTGGACATAGCGTGATAGTCACGAAGGCTTGCTGCTGACCACGCCGATAGAAATCGAACGCTACCCAGGGCCGCTACTACTTTCCCATGGCACCAAAGACCAAGTGTGGTCGGTTGAGATGACCCAACGTCTGGTAACACGCCTGCGCGAGCATGGCCGTCACCCTGAAGTGCATTTTTAGGAGGGAGAGGATCATATACCCAGCAGTTCAGGGCAGAATAAGCACTATGGGCTGCTGTTAGATTTCTTTTCAAAACACCTGTAATTCCTGACTTCATAGGATAAAGGGTCATCATTTTCCCATCCAAAAAGCCCATCTCGGTCGCTAAGAGGCCTGCTGATTTTAGAGCTGACTTATTAAGAAGAGCTAGATACTGCACAGCACATATTGAGTTTGGGCTTTGCTGTACAGTATCTCATTCCTATATCAGCTTTTAATGCTTCAGTTCTTCCTCTATCAATTCTTGAGCCAAACGTTTCGCCCCTGCAAAATCTGCTTTTCCAGAGCCAAGATGAGGAATCGTCTCTACCGTCAACCAATGGCTGGGGATCATCATGGGGGGTGTACCGTTGGCGAGCATAGTGGTCTTAAGGGTTTTGGCATCCAGCGCTGTTTCTGAAAGCAGCACAATGCGCTCGCCTTTTCGGCTGTCGGGTATATTCACCGCCATTAGCGCGGTGTCGGTATTCTCCAAAGCCGCTTTAACCGCCGCCTCAACGGCGCTTAGGCTGATCATCTCACCGCCGATTTTGGCGAACCGGGCATAGCGGTCGATTAGAGTTAAGAAGCCGTCTTCATCGATAAAGCCTTTATCCCCCGTTATGTACCAGCGGTGGCCATCGCTCTCGTGGAGCGCCTTGGCCGTGCGGTCGGGGTCGTTGAGATAGCCCTGCATAATTTGTGGGCCACTAATCAATATCATGCCCGCCTCGCCGGTAGGTAGCTCTTCAAAGCTGTCAGGGTCGACGATTTTGAAGCTGGTGCCAGGTAACGGCATACCGACGGTGCCTACTTTGCTGCCTCGCTGCACCTGCTGATAGTGAACGCCCATGGCATCGGGTAGATTCACCGAGGCGACTGGGGCAATTTCCGTGGCACCGTAGCCTTCATAAATGGGTTTGTGGAATTTCAACGCAAAGCTTTCGCGCACGTTTTCGTCGAGCTTCTCTGCCCCGGCGACCACGATCCTCAAGCTCTCCAGCATCAGCGGGTGCACTTTTGTACTGCGTACAAACAGCCTTAAAAAGCTGGAGGTGCCGAACATAATAGTGGCTTTGTGCTTGGCAATGGCACCCGCAATGCCGGGGGCATCGGTGGGGTCGGCGTGGCACACCAGCGGCAGCCCTTCAATTAGCGGCAGGAGCTGGGTGACCGTGAGGCCAAAGGCGTGGAACAGCGGCAGTGAGCCCATGACAACGTCGTTGCTCTGGGTGTTGAGCACGTCGGAGGTCTGCTTGATATTGGCCATCAGGTTGCGGTGGCTCAACATCACGCCCTTGGGTTCGCCTTCACTTCCGCTGGAGAACAGGATAGCGGCGGTGGCGTCGGCATTATGGCCGTGGCAGAAGCAGCGCTGTAGTAGCCACGTCGGCAGTATTCTCACCGCAAGCCAGGTACTCAAGCGCTCAGCACGGCCAATCGTGGTTTGCAGCTCTTCTAAAAAGACCACCTGCTTCTCGCGAAGCAATTGTCTAACGTCGAGCCCGCGCTGCTCAAGCTTCTTCACAAAGCGCTGTGAGGTGAAGACGGTGGTGATTTCCGCCTGGGAAAGGGCAGAGGTCAGCGCTTCGTGGTCGGCGGTGTAATTAAGGTTCACCACCGTTTTACCCGCCAGCAGCGTAGCCATATTGGCGATAACCCCGGCGCTGCTGGTAGGTAGCAGTAGGCCAACATTCTGCCCTGGGTTGAGCTTACGAAGTCGTTTTGCCATCAGCAGGCTGGCGGTGAGCGCTTGGCTTGCGTTGAGCGGGCGGCCCAGCGTATCGGCCAGGGCAAGGTCGCTAGGGCGGCGCTTCACACTCTGAATCCAGGCGTTAGGTAGTGTGGGTAGATCGTTCATGGCTTTCTGCCAAGAGCGAGTGGCCTGCTCAAAGATACGGCGTTTAAGTACATCGGCGGGGGTGTCCTTGGGCAGCGGTTTGCCAAAGGCGACCACGACCGAGCGGTGCAGAGGCGCATTGCGCAGCTCTTTAAGCTTGTTGGATGAGCGGGAGAACTGACTGCCCCAGAGGCCACGTAGATAGAAAGGCACAATTTTGACATCTGGATTCGCCATTTCACAGGCGCGCTCATAGCCGCGGCGGAACTCGCCTAGCTGGCCATTGCGGCTGATCGCTCCTTCAGGAAACAGGCATACCACCTCGCCTGTGTTGAGCTGTTCAGCGACATCGGCCAAGGCCTTTTCGGCACCGCTGCCGCGCTCGATGGGAATACAGCCCAAGGCTTTGAAGAACCAGCGCAGGTACCAACGCTGGTAAACCGATCTGAGCATAACGAAACGCACCGGTCGAGGGCTGGCGATCTGTACCATGGCCCAATCCACCCAACTGATATGGTTGCCCAATAGCAGCACGCCGCCCTGGGCGGGCAGGTTCTGCAAGCCATGGACGTCTACACGGTAGCGGCGTGTCAGCAGGAAGCTCAACAGAAAGCGCACCAGACTTTGGGGCAGCTTAACAATGGTGTAACCACCGCCCACTACGGCCACGGTAGCGATCAGTAGCAGCAGGTAGTGGCTATTCACTCCCGCCAACGCGAACAGCGCCGTGAGCACCAAAAAGCCCAGCATGGCGATGTTTTGAATCCAGTTATTGGCGGCCAGCACGGTGCCTAGCTCGTTGTCGGCGGCGTGAAACTGAATCAGCGCGTTAAGCGGCACGATGAAAAGCCCACCCATGATGCCGATAAACACAAAGTTCAGCGCTTGGCTTACGGGCGTGGTTAACAGCGGCAAACACCATAAACCCACAGCCACCCCAACGGCGCCAACGGGAATCAAGCCGGTTTCAATACGGTTGTGGGAAAATTTGCTGGCGAATAGGGAGCCCAGCGCAATCCCGATGCCGCTAGCGGCGAGAATACCCTGGAGCACTAAGGTGTTATCGATACTCAGGGCATCTTTGGCGTAAGCGGGAAAAGCCGCCAGTAGCACTTGGCCCACTGACCAAAAGGTGGCAAGGCCGATAATGGAGAGCCTGATGACAGGCTGGCGAGCGATAATCCGCAGGTTGTCTTTTAGGGCAGTGCCCTTGATGTAGCGCTGCCAGGTAAGCGGGGTATCCGGTCGTGTGGTGTTATCCAGCGGCAGGCGGTAAAGCGCCACCGCCTGGAGAGCGCTATTGAGGACCAGCAGCCAGCCCAGGGGGGCTATTTGGCGCAACAGCTGTGCTGGGGTTTGATCTTCAGGTGACACCCAGGTCTCAAATAGCGCGGTAAACGCCACGGTGCCCGCGAGAATGGCGCCAATGGTTACTGCCTGAATTAACCCGTTGGCTTCCGCCAAACGCGGCTTGCCGAACAACCCTTTTACTAAGCCGTATTTGGCCGGGGAGTAAAAGGCCGATTGAATCGCCAGCAATAGCGTCATGGCAAACGCCAGCCAAAACCAGCCTTGGTAGTAGGCGGCGGTGATGCCCAGTGAAACGGCCACGGCGGCCCAGGCCGATATGCGCAGAACGCGCACCTTGGGGTAGCTGTCAGCCACATGGCCCGCTGGGCTAAACAGTAGAATAAACGGGAGCAGGATAAGTCCGTTGACCAGTGCGGTGAGCACGACCTGTGCTTCGCCATCGTAACTTTTGAAGATCGTGTTCTGAATGACGATCTTGTGGCCTAGATCCACAAAGGCATTGAGAAAAATAGCGATCAGGTAGGGCCAGGCGCCCGGTATGCGCAGTAGTCGATGCATGGTGTGTTAACCTTTACAGTGTTTTAGCGTTATCGCACTCTCAACGACGTACTTTCTTAACCACATTTTCATACACTATCTCTTAATTAAAGATGAAACGCCTATGAGCATAAGCCCTTTTCAAACGTTGGCTTGTCCGCTGGATGGTGAAACGCTAGAGCTAGCTGGCAACGTTTGGCGTTGTGTGGCTGGGCATAGTTTTGATATTGCCAAACAGGGGTACGTGAACCTTCTGCCTGTACAGCAAAAGCGCTCACAAGATCCAGGTGATAGCAAAACCATGGTGGCTGCTCGGCAGCGCTTTCTTGATGCTGGGCACTACCAGCCCATTGCGCTGGCAGTCAGTAACGCCATATTAAGCCATGCAGGAAGTAAAACAGCGAATAAGGAGCTGTTTAGCTGCTTGGATGCAGGCTGCGGGGAGGGCTATTACCTACGTCAGCTAGCTTACGCGGGTCAGTTAGCCAACGCTTCGACAAATTCGTCATCACTTGCGCTGATGGGAGTGGATATCTCTAAATGGGCGGTGCTAGCGGCTGCAAAGCAGGACGATAAACAAGCCCCATTGAGTAGTTGGGTAGTAGGCAGCAATGCGCATCTGCCAGTGCAGGCGGGGACAGTAGATAGCGTTCTGTGCATGTTTGGCTTTCCTGTGTATAGCGAATTCTCCAGGGTGTTAAAAGCCGGTGGAGTGCTGCTCCAAGTTGAGGCGGGGCCAGATCATCTGCGAGAGCTACGGGAAATTATTTACCCCACATTAAAGCCAGAGCGTTCAAATGAGGCGGAAGTGCCGGAAGGTTTTGCCTACCAAAGCAGCGAGAACGTGCGTTACACGCTAGCGCTAAAGGGAGCTGAGGAGGTCGCCGATTTATTGGCGATGACACCGCATCTTTATCGGGCCAGTGCGGAAGGGCGTGCGCGCGCAGCGGCGCTGGAGGAATTAGTCACAACAGTGGACGTGCGAGTAGTACAGTGGCTTCGAGTTTAGCCGTTGCCTAAAGCAGGGTCTTTTGGTGAGCTGTTGTACTTGTCACATTAGCAGTGCCCAAACGCAACAAGGCCCGCATAAGCGGGCCCTGTTATCCGAACCTTGGAAGGTTCGAGCAAATTCTAAAGCGTTAAGCCTTGAGAGGCTTGGACTTAGGAAATTTGCTTGATGTTTGAAGCTTGAAGGCCTTTCTTACCCTGGGTAACGTCAAAAGAAACGTTAGCACCTTCTTGCAGGGTTTTGAAGCCGTCTGCTTGAATTTCAGAGAAATGGGCAAACAGGTCATCGCCGCCGTCAGAAGGAGCAATAAAACCGAAGCCTTTAGTATCGTTAAACCACTTAACTGTGCCAGTAGACATAGTAAAAATCCTTTCGCGCAAAGCGCTTAGTAAAGTTCCTGGTATCACCCAGATTAATAGCGGATAAAACAAGGAATACAATTACAGTCTTGCCGAAAGATTTTGTACACGTCTATCTCGTACATTTCTAAATCTTTTTCGTACACTTCTGAAACCATGCTTGCTTGCTAACCAACTGTCGCTACAGTGTCATGAATTGTAGCTCGTGTCAAACCCTTTGTTGATTATCTTACCTTTGCGCTTACTATAATGCCTCTATTGCCAGCCCACTTTCCACACGCTGTCATCTTTTAAGCTTTGCCACGGCACAATGAGCTCGCGATGAGTATAAATAGCCTCAAGCACGACCTCTACTACGTTCTCTTCTTCATCGCGCAGCAACTGGGTAACCATAAAGTGCTTCTCTTTATTGCTTGGCTGTGCAGCCGTCCATTTGCTGTGGTGTAGCTTACTCGGATTGATCGTATGCATTGGCGCTCCTTGACAAAGATATCGCGTGTTAGCTGCCATCAGTGATTATGCACTGACTATTACACTTACTGTTGTACCCAATTTTCAATGCCAAGCTCTGCATTGAGGCTCCTTAGAATCTCAGTTCGTTCGCGACCGTTTTCAGAGTGACAGCCCGTATCGTGTTCAAGCACCGCTTGGAAGCCATCCTGGTTAATCCAGGTCACTGTGTAGTGTGGCAGGTCGGAGGCACGGGGTTCGCAATCAAGAGTTTGCTGCGTTGTGCCCATGTCGGGTTGCATGGCAGCTAGTCGCTCTTGCAGCGAACGAAAAACAGTCGCATTGCCTGCCTGAGTGCGCTCACCTTCCACGGCAGTGTGACGTTCACCTGTGTAGCGGGTTGTACCATCCACCTCAACTGCAACGCTATAGACAGGACAGGTGCCGTAGCAAGGGCCTACTTCATAACGGATTTCAGCTAGGCTATTTTCGCTGGTCGTGGCGGAATGTTGCGCGCAGCCCGCTGTCATTAGCGCCAATGTGGATACCGTTAAACAGGTGATAGAAAAACGCATGCGAAAACTCCTTTTCTTGTAAAGATAATCTGACTTGATACGTTAGTTGCAAAGGGCTTCATTAGTGCCAGCAATACCTCAATGCTTGAATGAGGGGGCGGATGCAGACACTGAGTGCAACACCGTCAATGTATAGATGACAGGGCCTCATGGTACTTCGCCATCTGCTCGCTCATCACCTCAATAGGGCACTTGAAGTCGAAGCGCTTTCGGGGGCGCATGTTCAACTCAAGTGCGATCTCATCCAGTTCTTGCTGGGTATAGACCGATAGATCCGTTCCCTTGGGCAAGTACTGCCGTATGAGACCATTGATATTTTCGTTGGCGCCTCTCTGCCACGGACTATGTGGGTCGCAAAAATAAATGGCAATACCGGTATTCTGGGTAATCTTGGCGTGCTGCGTCATCTCGCGCCCCTGGTCATACGTCATGCTCTTCCGCGCAGCCAATGGCATCCGGTTCAGCGCAGCGCTAAAGCCTTCCACGGCCGAGGTGGCGGTCGCATCGTTCATCTTCGCCAGGATCAGGTAACCGCTTTTCAGTTCTACCAGGGTTCCGACAGCCGATGCGTTGCCCTTGCCTTTGATCAGGTCGCCTTCCCAGTGCCCGGGAAATTCACGTTTCTCTACCTCGGGAGGGCGGAGGTGGATGCTGACCATATCAGGAATCTGGTTGCGTCGATCAACTTGCCCACGTCGGGGCTTACGGGTGGATTTTCCTTGCCGCAAGCAGTGAATCAGTTCCTTTCGCAGCTCACCGACGGGCAACGCGTAGATAGCACTGTAGATCGTTTCACGGCAGACGTAGGCGTCTCGGAGGTCAGGGATATTCATATTCCTGAGCTTGCCGCTAACCTGCTCGGGTGACAAGCGCCGACGCAGCATGTACTGAATCAGTGCGAACCGAGGGCTGCCCGGAAACAGTTTTCGCCTTGGTCGACAATTGTCTCGGCGGTCATGACGGCGCTGTTGCGCGTGTGACGGGCGGTAATGGCCATCGGACGATCCATTGCGCCGTATCTCTCGACTGATCGTCGCCGGGGACCGCTCAAGCAGGGCTGCTATCTTCCTGATGCTCAAGCCTTGTGCGAGGCTGACTTGGATCGTCGCACGCTCTTCTATGCAAAGTTCAGAATATGACATGGGGTCAACACCTTACCGGTTTGGTCAGGTGTTGCACTCAGAATTTGCGGCCAAGGGGTATTTAACGCCATCGGTTTCCATAAAGTAATCGCTAAATTAACAAACATGCAAAAGGCTGTGCGTGTTTGAGGAGGCTGCACTCTATAAAAAGCCAACGGGCCTTCGACAGTGATGGGGGCCGTTTCTCCCGCCTTCCTCTCTTGTCGATATCGCTGTGCCACACTAATAGAATGAGATGTATAAGTGAGGTACATACTTCTCAAATTAGACCTGCTCACACATGCAAACCTATAGGGACTTAAATGACTCGTATATGGAAAGCCTATTCACAGGCGTCGTTGATTTTACGCGTCACCATCGCACTGGTGCTGGGCGTTTTGGTCGGGTTGATGGGTGGTGAGCCGGTAGCGGTCTGGTTGACGCCACTGGGCGATCTACTACTTCGGCTGCTTACTTTTCTGATTGTTCCGATTGTGCTGTTTACGCTGATGGTGGGGGTGAATCAGTCAAGGCAAGGCAGTGCAGGACGTATTGGCGGCAAGGTATTCGGCTACTATTTAGCGTCATCAGCATTAGCGATCACGGTGGGTTTAATCATCGCTACCCTGTTTAACCCAGGTAGCGGAATGAGGCTGGACGAACAGGCTAGTTTCTCGGTGCCCGACAACCCCGGTGTGGTCGATACGCTACTTAATATCGTGCCTAATAACATCATTGGTGCATTCGCCGAGCTCAATATGCTGGGTATTATTTTTACGGCGCTGGTGTTCGGCATCGCCTTGTTAAAAATGCGTCAATCGGAACACCAGCAGGCGATGGGCGAACGTTTGTATGAGGTGATTGAAGCGCTCAATGAGGTCACCTTAAAAGTGATGTCTGGCGTCTTGCACTACGTGCCCATCGGCGTGTTTGCGATTGTCGCCGAAACGGTAAGCCAGCAGGGGTTGGAAACGTTGCTATCGTTGGGCGATATGGTGGTGGTGCTGTATATCGCACTCGCCGCTCATTTGCTGATTTATTGCGGCATTATGCGGCTGTTTGGTGTGAAGTTACGCACTTTCTTTCGTGAGGCCCGCACGCCGATGGCGACAGCATTTGCGACCCAAAGTAGTTCGGGAACATTACCACTCACCATTAATGCGGCCCACCGTTTAGGGATTTCCAAAAGTATCTACGGCTTCAGTCTGCCATTAGGCGCTACGTTAAATATGGATGGCGCGGCGATTCGTATCGCCATTTCGGCGGTCTTTGCGGCCAATGTGATTGGCGCACCGCTGGATTTCATTAGCATGGTGCAGATAGTGCTGATTGGCACGTTGGTGTCGGTGGGTACCGCAGGCGTGCCAGGCGCGGGAATCATTATGATCGCCACGGTGTTTGCTCAAGTGGGGCTGCCAATAGAGACGGTTGCGCTGCTTACCGCTATCGATGCACTGGTGGGAATGGGGGCTACGGCGCTTAACGTGACGGGCGATTTAGTGGGTACCTCCGTTATCGCTCAAAGCGAAGGCGAAGCGTTGAAAGAGACGCCTCTGGAAGATACGCCTGCAACGGCAAAGGTGTAGTAAGAAAGGGGTAGTAAGTCAGCGCTGTTGATTTAAAGGAGAACTCGCGATGAATGATCGAGAACTCATCTATCTGAGACGTGCCATTGAACTGGCTGAAGAGGCCCTTGAGGCGGGCGATGAGCCCTTTGGGAGTGTGCTAGTAAGTGCTGACGGTGACGTGTTGGCAGAGGACCGTAACCGCATTGCCGGTGGTGACTCCACCCAACACCCGGAGTTTGCTCTGGCACGCTGGGCAGCACAGCATATGACGCCAGAAGCGCGAGCAGCGGCGTCTGTCTATACTTCAGGCGAACATTGCCCCATGTGTGCTGCTGCTCATGGCTGGGTAGGGCTGGGGCGCATTGTTTATGCGAGCTCATCAGAGCAGCTAAGTGAATGGCTAGCGGATTTAGGGGTTGGGCCGCCACCTGTTGCCACTTTGCCTATTCAAAAGGTGGTACCCGGGCTGAAGGTAGAAGGCCCTATTCCAGAGCTTGATGAGAGCGTGCATGCATTGTATCAGCGTCGACACGCCTTAGTTAATGTCATAAAAAAGCCGCCTAAGCGTTAGCTTAGGCGGCGTCATACTCAACAAACAGCTTCATTAAATGCTAGTGCTTCAATATCACATAAAACGCATGAATGATGCCCGGAATGAAGCCAAATAGCGTTAGGATAATGTTCAGCCAGAAATGCCCTTTAAAACCGACCTCAAAAAATACGCCGAGTGGGGGAAGTATAACGGCAAAAATCATCTTAATCGGATCAGTCGCTGTAAACGCCATGAAGCCTCCTTTGCTTTCAGGGGTGTAACTTGTACAAGTGTAGGCACTGTCGGAAGTTTTATCCAGGCCTTGGTGAATAAGCTCAGACTAACCCAATAGAAAATCGTTCATTTACACTTTTAATTTCCACTAACACTATCTGGGAGGGACCCCATGCCCAACATAATATTAAAAGTCACCACCGCGTCTTTAGGGGTGTTGAGCTGCTTTGTAGCAAGTCAAAGCTGGGCTCAAGGGAGCCCAGCGAATAACACTAACCTGGCCACCGTGGAAGTAACCGCGCCCCGTTTGGCACGTGAGCTATATGATACGCCCGCGGCGGTTTCCAGCATTGACCGCGAAGCCATTGCGCAAGGCCAGCAGCGCGCGCGATTGGATGAGTCACTGGTGCGTGTGCCGGGTGTTTTTCTGCAGAACCGCGATAACTTCGCCCAGGGCCAGCGCATTTCCATCCGCGGTTTTGGTGCTCGCGCGCCGTTTGGCGTGCGCGGTATTACCGTGATGGTCGATGGTATTCCCTACACGCTGCCGGACGGCCAGGCGCAGTTAGATGCCATTGATCTGGACAGCGCTGAGCGTATTGAAGTCATCCGTGGGCCTTCTTCGGTGCTTTATGGCAATGCGGCGGGCGGGGTGATTGATATCACCACCGCAAATGGGCGCGATAACCCTGGCTCGAGCGTGCGTACCGAGGTGGGAAGCGATGGCTACCGTAAGGCGGTCGTGCAAACCGGTGGCACCCAAGGGGATTGGTCGCACCATGTGAGCTTTTCAGCGCTTAATGTCGATGGCTATCGAGAGCAGAGCTCCACGGAAAAGTACCTGTTGAATGCCAAACTACGCCGCGAGTTAGGCAGCGACCGTGCGTTAACCGCGATTATCAATCTGCTCGATAATCCCCGCTCTGAAGATCCCGGTGCGCTGAATGCAAGTGAGGTGGCGAGTGGCCGCGATCAGGCAGCGCCGAACTCCCTGGCGCTGGATGCGGGTCAGAACGTTGATCAACAGCTCCTCGGCTTACAGTACGAAGATTTGTCCGCAGGCCCTGGCGAGTTCTACTTAAAAGGCTTTATCTCCCAACGCGATTTTGAGCAGCAACTGCCCTACGTGGGTGACAGCCGCATCGGCTACCAGCGTGATTACCTGGGCGCGAGCGCCGAGTATCACCATGAGGTCAGCCTGGGCAGCCTACCGCTGAGCTATATCACCGGTGTAGATGTGGCTCGCCAAGACGACGAGCGCTTTAGGAACGATGTCAATCCGCAGGGTGTTGTTGGTGAGCAGCTGGCGGAAGAGACCCAAACGGCAACCTCGGCGGGGGTGTTTGCTCAAGGTGATTTGGCTTTAACCGAGCAGGTCACGCTTTCGCTTGGCGCACGTTTTGATCGGGTGGAGTTGGAAGTAGATGATCGCTATCAAAGCGATGGTGATCAAAGCGGCGAGCAAACCTTTAATGAGTGGAGCGGCTCGGCGGGGCTTAGCTACCGCTATCGCCCACAGCATCAGGCGTATATCAACACCGGCACCGCCTTTGAAACCCCAACGTTCTCAGAGTTTGCTAACCCAGCGGGCGGCGGTTTTAACCCGGCGGTTGAGCCACAAAAAGCGTGGAACCGCGAGGTGGGGTTGCGTGGCTATGTGGGGCCACTCGCAATGGATTATGACTTGGCGCTGTTTTCAGTACGCGTGCGCGATGAGCTAGTCCCTTACGAAGAGGAAAATGGGGGGCGCACGCTCTACCAGAACGCGGGTGATACTGATCGTGACGGTATCGAGTTGGCGCTCGGTTGGCAGTTAGCCGACCAGTGGCGGTTGGATAGCGCCCTGACGCTGGCGCGCTATGAGTTTGATCAATTTGCCACACCAACGGAAAGCTTTGGCGGCAACCGTATCCCCGGCTTACCTGAACAGACCTGGGTCAACCAGCTAACCTGGGAAGGAGTTGATGAACGCTTTGCGACCCTGGAAACCCAATACGTGGGTGACTTGGTGGCGGACAATGCCAATGAAACCGAGGTCGATAGCTACTGGCTGGTCAATCTGCGGGTGGGAGATGGTTGGCAGTTGGGCAGCGATACGCGGCTAAATGCCTATGTGGGCGTGCGCAACCTATTAGATGAAGAGCATTAGCATTATTCCAATGTGCGCTTGAACGGCACTTTTGGTCGTTTCTATGAACCTGCTCCTGGACGCAGCGTTTATGGCGGATTAGAAGTGCGTTTCTAAACGCTGCATAAATAAAAACGGGCGACCCAATGGGCCGCCCGTTTTCGTTGGTGGGTCTATTAGTTCGATCGGTTATTCAGGCAGCGCGTAGCCAATCACATAGTCACCCATTTTGGTGCCAAAGGTGCCGTGACCCCCTGCCGTGACCACGACGTACTGACGACCATCTTCGCCGGTGTAGGTCATGGGTGTGGCTTGACCCCCTGCTGGAAGGCGCGCTTTATACACTTCCTCGCCAGTGGTGATGTCGTAGCCACGCAGGTACTGATCTAGCGTGCCGCTCAGAAACGATACACCGCCCGCAGTGGTGAGCGGGCCGCCGAGTGCGGGAACACCGACATTCAGCCCAATCGGCAGGTCGAACGGCATGCTGTCGCGTGTCGTGCCATTACGATGTTTCCATACCACTTCTGCGCTTTGTAGATCGATACCGGCCACATCACCCCAGGAGGGTGCTTGGCAGGGCAGTCCTAGCACGGAAAGCAGTGGGCCAAGCTCAACGGCATAGGGGGCGCCTGCATTAGGCTGCAACCCCTGTTCGCTGGCCGAGCCTTGGCCTTCTTCTACCTCTTCGCGAGGTACCAGGGTGGAGACGAATGCCAGGTATTTAGCACCGGTAAACAACGCTTGACGCTCAGGGTCAACAGCGACGCCACCCCAGTTCATTACCCCGACATTACCCGGATAAACAATACTGCCTTCCAGCGAAGGCGGCGTGTACTGGCCTTCATAACGCAACGAGTTGAACTGAATGCGGCACATCATTTGGTCAAACGGTGACGCACCCCACATATCGCGTTCGGTGAGCGGGGGAGGCAGCAGGTTTAGCGCTGAGCGCGGCTGTGTTTCCGCTGTCCAGTCGCCTTCAACAGCGCCTTGCGGAGCAGGCACCTCTTCGATGGGCACAATCGGCTCACCGGTTTCACGGTTCAAGACGTAAAGGCTGCCTTGCTTGGTCGGCTGAATCACCGCGGGCTGGGGGCCTTCATTTGTGACCAGGTCAATCAGCACCGGTTGGGCGGGTGTGTCCATATCCCATAAGTCGTGATGGACAAACTGATAAACCCATTCCACTTGGCCATCTGCCAAGTTAAGTGCCACCAAGCCTGCGCTATAGGTTTCATCGTTTTCGCTACGGTTAGCGCCATACTGGTCAGGCGTCGCGTTGCCCATGGGCAGGTAAACCATGCCGAGTTCTTCATCTACGCTAATCGGCGCCCATACGTTAGGCGAGTTACGGGTGTAGGTTTCGCCTTCAGCCAGTGGTTCGGTGTCATCGGGGTTACCGCTATCCCAGTTCCACACCAACTCGCCGGTATGCACGTCAAAAGCGCGAATGACGCCAGAAGGCTCATCAGTGGAGCTGTTGTCAGTAACGTGTCCCCCAAGAATAACCAGATTTTCAGTTACTGTAGCAGGCGAGGTGGAGTAGTAACCACCAGGGTCGAAGTCGCCAATATTGTTGGTCAAGTCGACTTCACCATTCTCGCCAAAGTTGGCGCACCGTTCACCGGTGTCAGCATTCAGCGCAATTAAACGCGCATCAGCGGTGGGCAGGTAAAGCCTGCGTGGGCACATGACATCCGTTTCGCTAAGCATGGGCTGTGAGTTGCCTTCATTTTCAGCGCCAAACATCAAGGATAGAAAAGAGAGGTCGAGGCTGAAAATATCATTGTTATCGAAGATGTCGAAAGAGAGCGCTGTGTCACTCGTCGCGGCGCTATTGTTGCCGGCCTCGCTGTCATCCGCTGTTTCGCTAGTGTCTGAACCAGCGGCGTAATTAGCCGCATCGTAGTAGGCGAGGCCGCGGCAGGTCATATGCGCCCAGAGCGAGAAATCCTCGGCACCCAGCGTGCTCACCTCGGGGTCAAACTCCCACAATGTTTCCCCTGTTTCCGGGGAGAGCGCCATCGCGCGGCTGTGCGAGGTACAAATATATAGGCTGTCGTTTGCTTTAAGCGGGGTATTCTGGTTGGTGATTTCGGGCGGCGCGCTGGGCCCCGCCACATCGCCGGTTTGAATGCGCCATACCTCTTCCAGTTCGCCGATGTTGTCAGGCGTAATCTGTTCAAGCGAGGAGTAGTGAGTGCCTGCGTTGGTGCCGCCATAGGCGGGCCAGTCGTCTCCCGCTACTTGCGCAGGGTTAACGGTGCTAGCCGCTTCGTTGGGGTTGGAAATCGTCCCTTCGATTCTGCCTGGGTCGCTTAACTGGCTCGCAATAGCCACCAAGATGGCAGCAATAATGCTACCTACCAATGCCAAGCTGCCGCCCCGTGAATGTAACGGTTTACGCCACCAGGGAAGCAGTAGAATAATTCCGATTAGACAGAGGATCGCAACGCGTGGCACCAACTGCCACCAGTCTAAGCCGACTTCCCATAACGCCCATACAAGCGTCGCAAACAAGATAAGCGCATACAGCCAGAGCGCTGCTCCCCGGCGCATTGCCAGTAAAACACCGCTGGCGATAACGCCTATGCCGGTAATTAAGTAATAAGCACTGCCGCCTACGCTAAGCAGCTTGCCGCCGCCAATGGCCAAGGCAAGTCCCGCCGCAACTAGCAAAAGGCCAAGCAGTAATAGCGGCCATCTGCTGTGCGTACGTAAGTGTTCATCCATGAGGTAACCCCTATTTAACAACGAGTTAATGCCGCTTAGTAGTGGCTGCTAAGCGGCGATTCAGCAGTGTGCTTTAACCCATCAGCAATGCCGATGGGTTAAAACACATCTCAACAGCTAATCGATTTTAATAATCAATTCGCTTTTGGTCTAATGATTTCTGGTAGGTAAGCATGAACAGTGATCAATAAAAAAGCCGCACTATCAACGTAGCGCGGCTTTTGGGGTGTGGGGTAGGGAGCACCTGTAAGTTTAATCTAACGCAACGATTAGCTGTCTAGTTTGACCAGCATCTTACCGGTATTACCGCCCTCAAACAGTGCTAAGAAAGCCTCTGGGGCGCTCTCTAAACCCTCTTTCACGGTTTCTTTATAAGCCAGTTTGCCAGCGGCGACTTGCGGGGCCACTTCGTTTAGGAAATAGGGATAGCTCGACCAGTGATCTGCCACGATAAAACCCTGCATCTTGGCTTTTCGTATCACCAGCTGCGAAAGGTTGCTGGGGCCGGGAGTGGGCTTTTCAGCGTTGTAACTTTCGATCATGCCGCACACGGCGATCCTGGCACCTTCGTTTAACTGGCTGAGGGCGGCTTCCAGACAAATACCCCCCACGTTCTCGTAATACACATCAATGCCATTGGGGCTTGCAAGCTTGATGGCGTCGCTGAGCTCCTGCGCATTGCGATCACGATAGCTAACCGGCTCAACCCCCATTGATTCAAGCCAAGCGAGCTTATGGGCAGCACCTGCAATGCCCACGACATGGCAGCCTTTTGCTTTGGCTAACTGAACCGCCAACGAACCAACCGCACCGCTGGCCGCACTGACCAGCACGTTATCGCCCGGTTTGCACTCTGCAATCAAATTAAGACCGGTCCAGGCGGTCATGCCGGGCATGCCTAACACACCCAGGTAAGCCTGTTCAGGAATCTCCAAGTCAGGCAGTGGTGTGACTCCCTGGGCAGGCAGTTGGGCGATGTCACGCCAGCCGCCCATATGGCTGACGCGATCACCCACCTTGAGGCTTGGATCATTGGACTCGATCACTTCACCAATGGCACCGCCTTCCATGGGTTTGCCGAGTTCAAAGGGGTCTACATAAGTGCGAACGCCATTCATGCGGCCCCGCATATAAGGGTCCACAGAGAGCCAGCGATTACGAATTCGCACTTCGCCGTCGGCTAGCTCAGGCAGCGTCTGCGTCTCCAGTTTAAACAGAGCGCGATCGGGTAGGCCGTGGGGGTAATCAGTAAGCGTATAAAACTGTGACTGCATAAATGCCTCCTGCGAATAAATGGCGCTTTGAGCTATCTGTTTCAGCTACGCGCGTTAAACTCCTTGCAGCATAGAGACCATTAGCTTGCTTGCAAGTTCGCCATGCATGAGAAAGCGGTAAGAGATAGCACCTCAAAAGAAACAAGGCGACCATTGCTGGTCGCCCTGTATTTATAGAGTGGCACTATTTTGACTGGTTTACTGTCGCATTAATTAGGCTAAGGGGTATCACACACCAACCAAGAATGTGTTATCCGTTAATCCAACAGCGTTACCATAACCGGTGCTGTACCGCGGCGTAGCATGCCAAGCTTCACTGCCGCGCGTTTGGATAAATCAATAATGCGCCCTTTAACGAAGGGGCCGCGGTCATTGATCAATACTTCTACCTCTTGCCCCGTGTCCGGGCGCGTCACCAACACCTTCGTACCAAACGGCAAGCTAGGGTGGGCGGCTGTCAGTGCCTGCTGGTCAAAGGGCTCTCCACTCGCTGTGGTGGCTCCTTGAAAGCGGTCACTGTAAAAGGAGGCGACGCCTTCCTGTGTATCTGTTTCGTGTGCGAAAGCACTATTGGCAGCGCTACCAACTACTGCCGCTGCCAAACAAATCGTTCGGATCAGTCGTTTTTGGGCTCCCATTAGGAGTACCTCAGTTTTGCGTATTACGGATCCCGCATTCTTTGATGAGGTGCCGAGTAGGCCTTGCGATAGTACCCTTGTCGTTGCGGGTCAGCAAGCTTTGAGAAGATCGACGCAATTAGGTTCAATTTCAAGATTTTTTAATCGCAATGTTCGTGCCCTTGCGTTTCAGTGACTTATCAACCCAAGGATTAAGTTAGTAAAAAGTCAGTTTTTTGCAATGCAGTATTTTTTATCAAACGCTCACTTGATTTCGTTAAGCATCTTATAATCACGTTTGCTTAATTTATTAATGATTGTCATTACAACTTAACAAGGGATCGTTCATGGCTAAATCAGCTTCGCTAGCGTTTATATTAGTGGCTTTTGGGGGCGCTGCCGTCGGCTTTTTCATCGCTCAGGCGTTGCCTCTAACTGAGGAGATGGCGGAAAAGGCGCCCACCGAAAACGCCGAAACGACTGATCAGCCAGCGGCCGCCGAGGCTATTGTAGGTTTGGAAAGGCTCGCTCTAGCGGAGCGCACACGCGGAGAAATAACCTCGGCGAGCGAACTGAACGGTAACGATGGCAGCCGCTTTATGCGCTATGCCATCGCCTTAGATGCGGATGAGATTGTCGAAATCTCTCTCGACGGTGCCTTGCAGGGCGTCGTGGCTCTTTACGATGACCAGCTCCAGTTGCTCGATAATGCGCCTGTGGTGCGCCACCGTATCGAAGAAAGCGGTGATTATGTGGTGGTGGTGAGTGGTGCCGATGCTTATAGCTATGGCCCATTTACCATTGATAGCCGCAGCGTAGAGCTCACCGATGCTGACACGGTAACAATAGGCGAACCATTCGACAGCTGGTTGCAGGGCGATGCCGATGAAATAGCGCTGAACATAGAAGAGGCGGGTCTTTACCAGCTGGAAATGCGCTCTGATGATTTTGACCCCTATTTAGCCATAGAAGGACCCAATGGCTATACCCGTGAAGATGATGACAGCGCCGGTGATTTAGACGCTCGCATTGCCGATTTCTTTGAGCCCGGTGAATACACGCTGACCGCGCGCAGTGCTTATGACGATGGCAATGGTGTTTATACCCTTTTCGTGGCGCCTCACGAATTACCGGGCGATGGCGAGCTGCGCAACGATGGGTCACTCACTGCCGATGGATCGCTCAGTGGTTGGTACAGCGGTGAACCACTGATCTATCAGTTGGAGCTGGAAGAGAGCTCGTTGGTTACCCTAGAAATGCGCTCCGCTGATTTCGATACATTGATTGAAATTAGTGGTCAAGGCGTTGCAGCCAGCGACGACGATGGCGCAGGGGGCACCGATTCCCGTCTTCAAGAGCAATTACTGCCTGGTATTTACACAGTAAGCGCAAGCGGTTTTAGCGCTACCGGTAGCGGTTTGTTCGAGTTAAATGTGGAAATGGAACCGACGGAAATTCCTCCTGAGCTGTAATCACTACCTCACTTATCCCGGTAAATCTATTTAAACCAGCTAGGCTGAAGAGGCATTGCCAAAAGCACGCATTGTGTCTGCTTTAGCACTGTTTACTGCAATTCAATAATAGGCATGGATCGCTTATGAACCAACAAATCAAAACACACCGCTCAGCACGTTTAATGGTGGTTGACCCGCAAGGCCAGCTACTGCTTTTTCGCTATCATGATGAGCATCAAGCGCCTTATTGGACCACCGTAGGCGGCGAATTGCTTGAAGGAGAGGATTACCCCAGCACGGCAATGCGCGAGCTGAAGGAGGAAACGGGGCTGACCTGCCCCATCGGCCCGCTATTGCGCGAACGAGATGACATAGACGCCGTGGCAGGCTCTCCGCCAGCCCGCTGGCTTGAACGCTACTTTCTGGTGCGCTGCCCGCCAATGGCTGAAATTGCCACTGCCCAGTGGAGCGATGAAGAGCCTTCTACTGTTCATGCCAGGCATTGGTGGACGCGGGAAGAGATGCGCGAGGCCGCCCCCGCGCTTTTCAAACCCAGGTGGATACCTGAATTACTCGACGACATTCTATCTAGCGAGCCAGTGACTAAAGTAGCCGAGGTGAATCTTCTTAAGTAAGCCTAGCGGCCAGCTTTAAGGCAGCCAACCACCACCAGCACTGCCGCAGTGGGTAATCGCCAGTCGAGAACACTCATGCCTGCTAGAACCAGTAGCAGGGCGGCCAGAATCGGCACGCCATAGGCTAAGCTGCCCACTAGGCTGGCGTGCCCCCAGCGCAGTGCTTTATCCCAAGCCACCATGGCCACGCCGTAAGGACCTAACCCCAGTGCAATGCCTGCTAGTAACGCTTCACCGCTGGGTAAAGGGAGTTGTCCTTCAAGTAGCAGGCTAGCGGCCACAGCAATAGCACAAGCGATCAACAGCAGTCGTGGCAGTAGCGGTGTCAACGCCACTGGAGATGCCTGGCTGAGCCATGAATAGAGTGCCCAACAGCAGGCAGCCAGCAGCGCTAGTGCATAGCCAGTGGTGGCTCCCCCTAATCCGCCGCTGATGGCTTGAGGAACCAGCAGTAACGCTGCGCCTGAAAACGCAATCAGCGCACCGACAACGCCTGCGATGCTCAGTCGGCCAAAGCGGCTCCACTGACTAAGCAGCACAAATAGCACAGGCCAGGTATAAGTAATCAGCGCCGCTTCAGCGGCGGGCGCTAGGCGCATACCAATAAAGTAAGTACTCACAGCACCAAAAATAAGTAACGGAATGCCCACCCAGACACTTAACTGCCAAACCGCGCCGCTGGCAGCAACATTAACGCGGCGGCTCAGCGGGAGCGTTGCCAGCGCCCCCGCAAGCAGTGTTACTGCGGTTAGCTGTAAAGGTGGCGTCGCCTTGGCAAACTCTGCCAGCAGCGGCGCTGCGCTCCAAAGCATCACGGCCACCAGTGCCGCACCAACACTGTACCAACGTGGAAAAAGGGCGGGTGAGTGGGCGCGATGCATCGGAGGTCTCCTTGATTTGAGCATGTGCCGAGCAGCATACTCATCATCAATACATCACAATATCGATCTTTTATGATCGTTTTAATCAAGAATGGTGATATATGCGCACGCCTACCTTAGACTTAACCCTGCTGCGTACCCTGGTGGCTATTTCGGATACCGGCAGTGTGACCGCCGCCGCCAAACGCTTGGCTTACACGCAGTCTACGGTGAGTATGCAGTTGCAAAGGCTGGAGGCGCAGTTATCGCTAACACTGCACGAGCGGGAAGGGCGGCGAATACGCTTTACGTCAGAAGGCGAACGCCTACTTAACCATGCCCGGCGGCTGCTGACGCTTAATGATGAAGCATGGAGTGATATGCAGGCGCGCCAAGTCACCGGTGACCTCACGTTAGGCATACCGGAAGATTATGCCTCGCTGCTGCCCTCGGTGTTTGCTTACTTTAATCAGCTCTATCCGGCGGTGGGGCTCAAGGTGATGTGCGGTACCAGCGCCCATCTCGTAGAGCAGGTAAAAGCCAAAGAGCTTGATCTGGCACTGGTGACACGCCAACGCAACTCACCAGGGGGCGATGTAATCCGTCGAGAGCCTTTGCTGTGGGCCGTCGGAATGCACCAGCAGCCGCTGCTAAGCGATCCATTGCCATTAGCGCTTTATTCGCCGGGGGCTGACGTGTTTCGTGAAGTCGCCGAGCAGGCGCTGCAGTCGGCAGGGCGCAGTTGGCGTGTTGCCTATACCAGCCAATCAATGGCCGGGCTGGCGCCGATTGTGACCGCGGGGCTTGCGATAGTGGTGGTGACGCGCAGCATGCTGACGCCGGCGCTAAGGCCACTGGATGAGAGCAGTGGCCTGCCTGCGCTGCCAATGATTGAGCTGGCACTTCACCGAGCACCCCACCGGCCCTCAGAGCCAGCGCGGCGCTTGGGTGAGTTAATACGTGAGCAATTAGCCGTGCCTGACTAGGCTATATAAACACCGGCCGTAGCGATTCAACCGTTCCCAGCAGGTAGTAGAGGAGAAGCATTGGGTAAAAGTAACACTTAACGTTGAGGGCAGCGAAGTGCTTTAATCAGCGAAAGGGAACGTTACTGACTAGACTAAAAAGCAAATAAATTTGCTGTTAGGAGCACTACATGCACGAACTGGATCATTATATCTACCCGCACCGGGTGCTGCACTGGCTAGTGGCGGGCGCCGTGTTACTCTCGTTGGCTAGCGGTTTAACGCTAGGCTTTCTGGGGTTTGAGCGCACCGTGGCGTTGGTAGGCAATACGCTCACGAACTTGCTTTATACCAGCCATAAAACGCTCGGCGTATTGATATTATTGCTGATGACGCTGCGCATTATTACCCGGCTAGCGTTTGTGGTCCCAGATCATGAACCACCTTTAAATGCGTTCGAGCGGATTGTTAGCTCCAGTGTGCACCATCTGCTCTATTTAGCGCTCATTATTATGCCTTTACTGGGCTGGGCCGCCACTGCTAGCGGCGGCTTTCCGGTAGAGTTTTTCCACTGGCATTTGCCCGGTTTACTTGCTGAGCGTGAGCAGCTCTCTGAACAACTTTTTATGTGGCATGGGCGGTTAGGTTGGATCATTTTAGGCTTAGTGGTACTACACGTTGCTGGCGCGATATTTCATTGGAAAATCAAGCGTGACAACGTGATGAAGCGCATGAGCCTGTTTGACTAGAATTAAGACCTCGCCGAGCCGTAGCGATAGTAAGCTGCGGCTTGGCTTGATTTAACTGCATACATATCGCTATCAGCTTCACTTAGCAAGCTTTCAAGCGTGGCCTCATCTGCGCCGTGACAGGTGCTTACCCCAATACTGACGTTAACACTGACTTGCTCACCGCCGGGAAGGTCGATCGGCGAACAGATGGCTTGGTCAATACGCGCCAGAATAGGCGCTAACGTATCGCCGGTTCCTATATTCTCCATGATAATAATGAACTCATCGCCTCCAAACCGGGCACAGTGATCAGTGGTGCGCGCTAAGTGGACGATGCGTTTGGCTATTTTCTGTAAAACAAAGTCGCCTGCTTCATGACCATAATTATCATTAATAGGCTTAAAGCGATCCAGGTCGAGCATTAATAGTGCCAAACGATGGCCATGCTGACGATTACGCTGTAGCGCTCCTTCGGCAGAACGCATCAGTCCATGGCGATTCAGCAGGCTAGTGAGTACATCATGATTGGCCAAATGCTCCAATGCTTTGGTGCGGGCAGCGACTTTTCGTTCCAACAGGTTTTCCTGTTTCTGGAGTGCTGCCAACATCGTGCTTTGAGTTCTCTCTTTTTGCCGTTTAAGTTTATTGAAGCGCGATGCTAAGGCAAACGAGAGCAATAACATTTCCAGTGCTGAGCCAATTTGAAGGCCGTGTAGAGTAATAAAGTTGGCTGGAAGCAGACTCAGGTTACGCAGCGCAAAGACACCAGTACCTAGTAAAAATAGCGACCATGCAAATACAAACAGCCGCGCACTGGGTACGCGTTGCAAACTACAGTAGCTGCCACAGAGCAGGAGTAGTAAAGCTGCCATACAGCCCGTCACATCCATGAGGTGAAGCGCCGAGGGAATGGGCAATAACAGAGTGGCAATCACTGTCAACCAGCAGTAACTGCGAAAAATACTCAATACGTTGTGCCAGCGGGGACAATAGGTCTTAGTGTTAAGAAAACTTTGCGAAAATAGCGTGGCCATGGTGGAAGCGAAGGTAAAACCGAGTGCCACGAGACGAGCCGTGTTGTCACCCAGAAAACTCCAAAACATCAGTGTACCGATGCCGTTAAAGGTCAGAATAGCGACAGCAAAGCCGCCGACAAAGAGCGAATAGTGAAGAAAAACCCGTTCCTTTAAGCCAAAAAATAGCAGTAAGTTATATAAACCCATTGCCAGCAGCATGCCGAAGTAGGTAGCCAGCCAAAAATTATAGCGATCGTTTTGGGTATAAAACGCCTCGGGCGTTATTAGCTTGTAGTTGAGCATTTTACTGCCTGAGGCAGCCACATGGGTATACAGCGTTACTCGCTCATGGGCAGCAAGCTCCAGTGAAAAAACCGCCTGACGATGGGCTAGGGCGCGCTGTTCAACCGGGACTGCACTACCGCTGCGCTGCGCCTCAATGCCCTGTTGGCGCAGTGTGTAAAGTGTGACGTAATCCAAGAATGGGTACTCAAACTGTACCATCCAGCGCTGAGTTTCCGGTGAGTCATTACGCACTTGTGTTCTCAGCCACACATCATGACGGGTATAGCCGAGGTTTAAATCCTCTTCGTGATGGGCGTGCTTAAAATCAGGCGGGTGAGAGAGGAAGTTTTCAAGCATGATTGACTGATCAGTTGCATGCCAAAGTTCGCTATAAGGGGCAAGCGAGTAGCTCGCCTGGTTTGGCGATGCGGATAAAAGAGTAGTTGCATGTGCCCAAGGTACCCAACATCCAGCCAACAGCAGCAATAGTCCGGTGTAAACATCCGCCGTTAAGCGTCGAAAATGCATATCACATCGCTTTTTTAGTTTTTAACCTGACCAAATTTTCCTGTGTCGCGCGATAAGCATTTTTAGTTTAGTCGGGTTTGAAAAAAGTCACTGTTTAAAACTTGCATACTTAATAAATGATATGACTCAAATGTTGCGTAAGGCGTTGAATCAACTCTCCACTATGGCGCCAAAAATGCCAATAGAGAGGCACCGACAAAGAGTGGCCTGGCGCCACGCTGACCAGCTGGCCACTTTGCATTAATTCACTCGTCTGCAATTGCGGCATCATGCCGTAACCAACCCCCGCGGCGGCTAAACGAACAAAGCCCTCCGATGAGGGGCAGAGGTGATAAGGGAAGCGACCTTGAAAACCAAACAGTGCCATAAACCGATGCTGCAACTGATCGTGGGGGCCGAAAACGATGGCTGGTGCACGCTGAAAGTTCTTTGTCGCCGGGCCATCTGGAAAATAGCGCTCAACGTAAGCAGGTGTCGCCAACGGGTGATAACGCATTTCTCCCAGCGCAACGCAACGCGCACCTGCAATCGGTTGCGGTGTGGCGCATAAGCAGGCCGCTACATCTCCATCGCGCAACCGCTTGAGTCCGACATCCTGATCTTCAATCACAAGGTCCAGTAACACGCCTTCTTGCTGACAAATAGTGGCGACAGCCTCGGCCCACCAAGTGACGAGGCTGTCGGCATTAATCGCAATACGCAGGCGTGGCGCTTGATCATCCAAGGTGGGAAGGGAGCCCCGCAGGTCGCGCTCTAATAGCTGTACCTGCTGATAGTGGGTTAACAGCCGCTGGCCAGCAGGGGTTGGAGCTAAATGCGGGTGCCGAACCAACACTGGCTGGCCAAGGCGAATTTCTAGTGCTTTTATACGTTGGGATACGGCAGATTGTGACAGCCCCAATTCATCCCCCGCGCGCTCAAAGCCGCCGCACTCCACCACGGTCGCCAAGGCATGAAGCAGTTTGTAATCCAGCATGGTGGTTTTCCCAGGGCAGCAAAAAATGATGTAAAGCAAAGAAGAGCAAATAAACACAGCAGCGCATTATTTTTTGGCTTCAAATGTAATTGAATCTCAAAAGTTAATGAATTACATTTAAATCGAAATATCTACCCCTCTTATTGCCAGGATATGAGTAGCTTCTGTCACGCCTCAGCCTAAAGGATACTGTAATGCCTGCCATCATGCTCCGTCGTCCCCTTGCTGGCATCGTTGCGCTTAGCGCGCTGATGCCTTTCGCTTCAGTTGCTGCCGACACTGCTGCAGACGGCACCGTTAGCGCTGACGCCGTGGTTCATCACTACGCCGATCTGGCGCATGCCAATTACGCCGATGCACTGAGTGCTGCCCAGGTACTAAACGAGCGCATCGACGAATTGCTGGACAACCCTAGTGCTGACACCTTGGAGGCAGCCAAACAAGCTTGGCTGCAGGCGCGGGTGGCTTATCAGCAGAGCGAAGTGTTTCGTTTCGGTAATGCGGTGGTGGATAATTGGGAAGGGCAGCTAAACGCCTGGCCCCTGGACGAAGGCATGATCGATTATGTCGAAGGCGACGACTACCAGCACGAGCTGGGTAACGAAGGCGCCACCGCCAATATTGTTTCCAATGAACGTATCACGGTTGGCGGCGAAACCCTGGATGTTAGCGATATTACCCCGGAACTCCTCGCCGACCTGAATGAAATCGGCGGCTCGGAAGCCAACGTCGCCAGCGGCTACCACGCCATTGAGTTTCTGCTTTGGGGGCAGGACCTGAATGGTTTTGAGGCAGGCAACGGCGAACGACCGGTGAGTGATTACCAAACCGGTGAAGATTGCACCCATGGCCACTGCGATCGCCGCCGTAGCTATCTGGACGCGGTGTCCGACCTGCTGGTTGACGACCTTGAGTGGATGGTGGCCCAGTGGGCGCCGGAAACTGAGGGTAACTATCGCCAGGAGCTGCTGGCGGAGAGTGATCAGGAAGGTCTGCGCCGCATGCTGTTCGGCATGGGCTCGCTGTCGCTGGGCGAGCTGGCAGGAGAGCGCTTGAAGGTCGCCCTTGAAGCCAACTCTTTTGAGGATGAGCACGACTGTTTCAGCGACAATACCCACAACTCTCATTACTACAACGGCCAGGGGATTCAGAATATCTACACCGGCAGCTATCAGCGTCTTGATGGCAGCGTGGTAGAAGGGCCTTCACTGGAGGATTTGCTGGCCCAGGAAGATAGTGAGCTGGCTGACACGCTAGGCAAACAGCTTGAGGCGACTATGGCGCGGCTTGATGCTATCAAGCAGGCGGCTGAAGCGGAAAGCTCGCCGATGGCCTTCGATATGATGATCGCGCCGGGTAACGCGCAGGGCAGTGAAATGATCAACGAAGCGATTCTTACCCTGGTGGCGCAAACAGGATCTATCGAACAGGCCGCAGGCGAGCTGGGCGTTACTTCCCTGCAACCTGATGACGCTGGTCACCGGTTCTAGAGCGAACTAGCGTCTACCATGAGCCGCCGATAGTGTTGCTATCGTGCGGCTCTGTTAGTTTTTGTCGAATGGCTCGTATTTAGTATCGTCCTTCTCAAGGTATCACCATGTACCGCTTACTCCGTGTCTCGCTAAGCAGATTATCTCAAGGCAGTCTGCTGCTGATCCTGCTGGCGGCGCCCTTGCAGGCAGCCGACTCACCTACCCAAGATCATCCCATCCAAACGACGCCCATGAGTGGCGGCGATGGCTCGGTGGAGCAGTTTGACCATAACGCCTATTCGCTGCCGTTGGGCAATATGTCGATGACCAAGCGGCTGGATTTCAGCGTTGGCAACAGCTTCTTTCGCAACCCCTGGGTAGCAGCACCCGCCAGCACCGAGGCCCGGGATGGCCTAGGCCCACTGCTCAATACCAATAGCTGCCAGGGCTGCCACCTTAAGGATGGTCGGGGACACCCACCCAGCGGCGACGAAAACCCCATCGCGCTGTTTCTGCGCCTCTCGTTACCCGCTAGCCAAGCGGATCCAGAGACACTGGAGCAGCGGGGCGCACTGCCGGTGCCTAACTATGGCCTGCAGCTACAAACTGCCGCTATTAGCGGCGCCAAGCCTGAGGCCACGCTGGTGATTGAGTATCGTCCCCGAGAAGTCAGTTATGCCGATGGCTCCAGTGTTACTCTGCAGGAGCCGCTCTATTCAATTGCCGAGCCCGCCTACGGAGTGCTGCCGGAGTCACTGCAAACCTCGCCACGGCTGGCACCGCCAATGATTGGCCTGGGCCTGCTAGAAGCGATTCCTGAAGCTGACCTTATCGCTGCCGCAGACCCCGATGATGCTGATAACGACGGGATTTCCGGCCGCTACAACCAGGTGTGGGATGTGCGCAGTGGCACCACGGTAATGGGGCGTTTTGGCTGGAAAGCCGGCGAGCCCAGCATTGAGCAGCAGGGCCTGCACGCCTTCGCTGGGGATATGGGGCTGACCTCCAGCCTGGTGCCACACACCGACTGCATGGAGAGCCAGGGGTGCGATGCTTTTCCTAACGGTGGCACGCCTGAAGTCAGCGATGACGTGGCCGACTTCGTGACCTTCTACGCCTCTAGCTTGGCGGTACCGATGCGCCGCGATATGGATGATCCCGCGGTGAAACAGGGCGCAGAGAGCTTTAACGCGCTGGGCTGCGCCAGCTGCCATACGCCGCGCCATCGCACTGCTACGGACGCTCCTCGCCCGGCGTTGGCGGGGCAGGAGATATGGCCTTATAGCGACCTGCTGCTTCACGATATGGGTGAGGCCTTGGCGGATCATCGCAGCGAGTTCCAGGCCGATGGCCGCGAATGGCGCACCCCGCCGCTATGGGGGATCGGCTTGGCGCAAACGGTTAATCCCCGGGCTGGCTTTCTTCATGATGGTCGCGCCCGCACCCTGGAAGAGGCGATACTTTGGCACGGTGGTGAGGCAGAAAGCGCTACCCAGGGCTATCGCGCATTGCCTGCCGACCAGCGCGCGGAACTTATCCGCTTTCTTGAGTCTCTGTAAATGATTGTTGTTAAGGAGTTGACGTGATCGCATCTCTTCGCCGCCTGAGTTTGCTGGCCTGTGCGCTACTCGCAACGCCGCTCTCTTTCGCGACAGACACCCCTACGCCGCGAGAAATGTGGCACGGCGCGGTGGAGCTTCAGTATGCCGAACTGAGTGTCGCTTCCGAGCGCCTGGAAGCCAGCGCCGCACGCTTTTGCCAAAGCCCAGGCGAGGCACTCAGGCTGCGGCTGGAAAATGACTGGCTGAGCGCCTATCAAGCTTGGCAGGCGGTGCGTTTTATTCAGTTCGGTCCGCTCGAGCAGAATAGCCGAGGCTGGCAGCTGCAGTTCTGGCCAGACCGTAAAAATCTGGTGGGCAGTAAGGTGCGCGGCTGGCTGGAGGCAGCCAAAGCCCCGGATGCTCAGGATATCGCCAGTGACAGCGTGGCGGTCCAAGGCTTTCCCGCCCTTGAATACTTGCTTTATGACGACGCCATGGACGCACAGGTCCTGAGCTCCCCTGGAGCCTGCTCGCTGATGCAGGCCATCACCACGCATCTTGCGGATACCACGAGCGCGCTGCATCGCGACTGGCAGGCCTTTGGCGAGCACTATCTTAATACTGCCGACTACACGGAGGCCACGCTGGCGAGCGCCATCCAAGCCCTCGAAATACTCGAAGATAAACGGCTCGGTGAGCCCATGGGCCTCAAAGGCGCACCTGCCAACGGCTACTTAGCCGAAACGTGGCGTAGCGGACAAACGGTTCGTTTGGTAGAGAGTAGCCTGGAAGGCCTGCGTACCGGCTTTTTGCCGGGCCTTACCGCGCTGTTGCGCGAGGCCGGTGCGCTGCCGCTTGCCGAGGCGTTTCGTGATCAGTTGGATAAGACACTCGTTCAGGCCAGCGAGCTGCCGCCGGGCTTGGTGCCTTCCCTTGAAGACGAAGAGGCGTTTCGTGGTCTGCAGTCGCTCTACCTCGACATCAGCCAGCTACGCCATCTGCTGGGTAACGAGATTGCTGGTGAGCTGGGGCTGGTGCGCGGCTTTAACTCTAGCGATGGGGATTGAACTATGCATAGACGACAGGTACTCAAAGTCGGGTTGGGCAGCTTCGCCATGGCGCTGACCCCGCTGAGCTGGGCGCTGCCCGCACGAGAGGAAGCCGCTTGGTTGTTTAGCGCGGTGGATGACCCCAGCGGTGCGCATTGCATCGCCGGGGTAGCGCTGGATGGTCAGACCCGCTTTATGATCGAAGTGCCCGAGCGCTGCCACGGCGGCTGTTTACGGCCCGATTCCCGCCAGGCGGTATTGTTTGCACGCCGTCCTGGTACACGGATGCATGTGATCGATGGCGACAGCCGTCAGTTAGCTCACACCATTGCAGCCGGTGAGGGCCACCACTTCTATGGTCATGGCGTGTTCGATCTAAGCGGACGCTACCTTTATGTCACCGCCAATCGTTTGGAGGATAGTGAGGGGCTCGTACGCGTTTACGATGCCGCCAACGACTACACCCATGTGCGCGATATGCCGCTGGACGGTATTGGCCCCCATGAGCTTAGATTGATGCCGGATGGTGACACCCTGGTGATCGGTTTGGGGGGCATTCAGACGCACCCTGACTACGGTCGGGTAAAGCTTAACCTAGACACCATGGCACCGGCGCTGATTCTGCTGGATCGCCACAGCGGTGATGTCCTGGCCCGTCACAAACCTTCCCATCACCAGCTAAGCTGCCGTCATCTTGATGTGGCGGCGGACGGCGCGGTGATCGCCGGTTATCAGTTCGAAGGCCCCGAGTGGGAAACCCACCCACTGATCTGCCGACTGGATGCCCAGGGACACTTTTCTGAACTGTCGCTGGCCGATGAAGTCACCGCCAGTCTGAAGCACTACACTGCCAGCGTGGCGTTTAGCCGTGTGTCTGGCAATGTTCTGGTGACTGCCCCTCGCGGAAACCGGGTGCTGCTGCTGGATGCCGCGCAAGGCAAACTTGTTGCCAGCTTCGCATTATCCGACGCCGCTGGCGCCCGGTGCGATGGCAACGGCGGCTTTCTGGTTTCCTCCGGCCAAGGCGGGCTCTACCGTGTTACGCCTGACTTAGCGATGCCCGAGCTTCTCGCCAGCCTGGAACTGCGCTGGGATAACCATCTGACATGATTTTCAGAAAAGCGGCTTGGGATAGCATTCCGCACCAGTGACCGGTTGCCACATAATCCTCCAATGTTAATGACTCCTTCTTGGTGAGCGGCGCTGCTGTTAGACTTCAGCGCTCTTTACAGGAAGGCAAGGAGTCCCATGGAACTGCTGCGCTTAGTATTTCATCACTACCGCTGGCCTTTTTTAGGCGCCATTGCTTTGAGCCTATTGAGCGCTGGCTTAGGGGTCGGGGTGATTGCTTTTATCAACCAGCGGCTTATTGAGGTAGGCAGCATGGCGGCGCTGCCGCAATTTCTAGGCCTGCTGGCGGTGCTGCTGGCAGTCACGCTAAGTACGCAATTGGCGCTGACGGTACTGGGGCACCACTTTGTGTTTGACCTGCGCTCGCGACTGGTGAAGCGGATTCTCGACACCGATATTGAGCGCTTGGAGCAGCTGGGCAACGCCACCTTGCTTGCTAGCCTGTCCAGCGATGTGCGTAACATCACCATTGGCTTTGTGCGTCTGCCGGAACTGATTCAGGGCGTGGTGCTAACGCTTGCCTCGGTGGCCTATTTGGCCTGGCTGTCGCCGCAAATGGTGGTGATCACCGTGCTGTGGATCGCGTTCACCATGGGCGTGGGTTGGGTGCTGGTGTCGCGGGTGTATCGCCATTTTCGCCTCGTGCGTGAAAGCGAAGACAGCCTGTATAAAGATTTCCAGGCGGCCATTGAAGGGCGCAAAGAACTGGCGCTGAACCGCGACCGTGCCCGGCGCTTTTATGATGAGCGCTATACCGCCAATGCCCGCGATTACCGTTATCACATCATCCGCGCCGATACCTACCATTTAAGCGCTAACAACTGGTCTAACATTATGATGTTGGGCGCCATCGGGGTGGTGTTTTTCCTCTCTAATGGATTGGGGTGGGCGAGTACCACGGTGGCTTCCACTTTCGCGTTGACGCTGCTGTTCCTGCGTACGCCGCTGATTCAGGCGGTGGGCGCTTGGCCAACGCTGATCAGCGCCCAGGTCGCTTTTGATAAGTTGAGCAGTCTGGAACTCGCCGAGTACCAGTCAAGCTTTGCCGTCGACGATACGCTGGCCGATTGGCAGCGTCTGGAGCTGGAGGAAGTCACTTATCACTACCCTGACACCGCCCAAGGCGAGGGTTTCCAGGTGGGGCCTCTTAATATGACCCTTGCGCGCGGTGAGCAGGTGTTTTTGATCGGCGGCAACGGTAGCGGTAAATCGACCCTGGCAAGGCTACTCTCGGGGTTATACCGCCCCCAAAGCGGTACTATTAAGATTGATGGACAGGTGGTTACTGCTGCTCAATGGCAAGCGTTCCGCGCTCGCTTTGCCAGCGTGTTTACCGATTTCCATCAGTTTGATCAGACCATGGGCCCTGAAGGGCTACCTGCTGACCCGCAGGTCGTTGATACTTGGCTTGAGAGACTGCAGATGCAGCACAAACTGCAGTGGGAGGGTGATCGCGTTATCAACACGCAGCTCTCACAAGGGCAGCGTAAGCGCCTGGCACTTCTGCTGGCGATTGCCGAAAAGCGCGATATCTTGCTCCTCGACGAGTGGGCGGCGGATCAAGACCCGCAGTTCCGACGGCTGTTCTACCGCGAGCTATTACCGCACTTAAAAGCGATGGGTAAAACCGTGTTTGCCATCAGCCACGACGACAGCTACTTCGTCCACGCTGATCGGTTGCTGGAGATGTCGAAGGGGCAATTAAGCGAGCTGAAAGGCGAGCAGCGTGCGCGAGCAAGTGAAGATGCGGTGGCGCAAATAAATATCTAAACCGCTTTAACGGGCGGCCAGTTTGGCGCGTTTGCGCGCCTCCAGGTCGCAGCCCTCAAGTGGGCAGGTACCGCAGGTATCAAACTCATCCAGTAAGTAGCGCAGGCAGCAGAGCTTGCGCACCCGCTTAACCTCCTCACTCCCCTTGGGCGTAAAGTAACGCACCGGCTGAAACAGCGGGTTGCGCTTGCCGTTGGGCAGGGTGCGTGCTTCCAGCAGCGCCTTGGCGGCTTCAAACGCCTGCCGATTGGCAAGCGGATGCCCGCCTAGCGCATTGACGTAAAAATCCAGGTAGCCACCGGCATTGCTCCAGAACACTCGCTGAGCGGCGCCGGAGATGGCCGCTAATTGCTCAATTAACGGTGCCCAGTGCTGTTCAATCAGGGTAGCAAAACGCTCAAACGGATCTTGAGTGGTTATCGGCGTGCCTTTGTGGGGTAACCACAGCCGCGAGGTGGCGCCCTTGTCGTTAAAGATAACCTGCATGTCGTCCAGTCCCACCGGCAGGTCACGGTTAAGCAGCAGGTTGGCTGTCAGTGTGGGAACGGTTAGCGCACTTAAGTGCCACTTCGACCAGATCGATACCACTGCCCGCTGGTCACCGCCTGGGTACTGTTCAGCAAAGCGAGCGAGATCCTCTTTGAGCCAATCGGCATTCCGCCAACGGGCTGTTTTGAACGCTTCCAGTGGTGGCGTTCCACCTATTAACGGCGGCGTAAAGTTCGCCAACGGCCCGGTGTAGCAGGCAGCCAACGAGGGCTCGAACAGTTGTGGCTGACGCAGAGCGGAGGGCATCGCGGGGCTCCATCACAAGGTTTTGACACAGCGCACTGAGGAAATAAGGCTGAGGTCATCATAAACGATAATGCATATCACTAAAATAGCTATATACGTTAAATGCATCGCTGTTATAAATACAAATGATTATGCTTTAGTGTAAGATTCGCGTTCCCATTGCAATGATTATATTGCTGGCTGCTCTTATCTGAAGAGGATTCACCATGTCGCTACCTTGCCTCTCCTGGCGTACGCTCACGTTCGTATTGCTGGGATCGCTCCCTTTGCCCTGCACTGTCTGGGCGCAAGCATCTTCCAACGACAGTGCTTCGCTGGAGACCGTAACGGTGATCGGGGAGGCTGCAGCGAGGGGTGATACTCCGGCGCCTGCATTTGCCGGTGGCCAAGTGGCTGCCGGTGCCCGCGTTGGCACCTGGGGGCAGCGCAATGCGGCCGATGTGCCGTTCAATGTGATTGGATTTACCGCTGAGCTGATTGAAAACCAGCAGGCTGAGACGCTGGCCGATGTGTTAATCAATGATGCATCGGTACAAAGCGGTTTTGGCTACGGCAACTACGCAGAGAAATTTCAGATCCGCGGTTTTGAACTCGATGGCGAAGACGTTGCTTACGGTGGACTGTATGGCGTTCTACCCCGCCAGGTAGTCGCGACCAATATTGCCGAGCGTGTGGAGCTATTTAAGGGCGCCAACGCCTTCGCTAATGGTGTTTCGCCCAGTGGCTCTGGCGTTGGTGGCGCTATCAATATTGAGCCTAAACGCGCTGCCGATGAACCCCTCAATCGGCTTACTACCGGAGTGACGGACAGCGGCTATGTCGAAAGTGGTATCGAGCTTGGTCGGCGTTTTGGTGATGAAAATCAGTTTGGCGTGCGCGCTAATGTCGTGCGGGGGCGTGGCGACACAGCGATTGACGGTGAAGAACGCCGTGCGACCTCCGCCGTGATTGGGCTTGACTATCGCGGTGAGCGCGGCCGCGCTTCGTTGGATATTGGACATCAAAGTCACACCGTGAACGGTGGCCGCTCAGTGGTTTACGCTGGGAGTATCACAGCAGTACCCGACGCACCTTCTGCTAGCACCAACTATACGCCAGAGTGGGCCAATACCGATCTAAACACCAACTTTGCGATGCTGCGCGGTGAGTATGATATCACCGACAGCTGGACAGCTTATGCGGCACTGGGTGGCAATGACACTCGTGAAAGCGGCGTTTACGCCTCGCCTACGGTCAATAATTCTCAAGGCGATGCTACTATTGGCCAGATGCGCGTACCTTATCGGGCTGAAAGCGTAGGCGGCCAGGCGGGGCTACGGGGCGTTTTTGATACAGGCATGGTCACTCATCAGTTGGATTTAGGCTATTCCAGCGTCTATCGCACCACGCGTTCGGCTTATGAGATGGTGCTGTTTACACCGAGCGATACCAACATTTATCAACCTGTCGATGTGCCGCTGCAAACGCCGGATTGGAGCGACGGCGATATGAGTAATCCTAACCTACGTAGCCGCACCCGTAACAACGGCGTATCGCTATCCGATACGCTCGGCTTCCTGGATGATCGACTGCTGTTTACCCTGGGCGCCCGCTATCAGGAAGTTGACGTCACTAACTATGACTATAAGGGTGATTTTGACAACAATTTCAGCGATACACGGCTTTCGCCTGTGTATGGCGTCGTCGTGAAACCGACCGACTCACTCTCGCTATACGCTAACCATATTGAAGCACTGCAGCCGGGTGATACGGCTCCTACCTCGGCGGTAAATGCTGGGCAGAGTATTGGTTTGGTCGAAGCTAAACAGAACGAGGTAGGTGCCAAGCTCGATCTGGGTAACCTGGGTGGCAGCTTAAGCCTGTTTGAAATTGAGCAACCCAACGCCTTTATTAACACTGAAACCGGCGTTTATGACTATTACGGCGAACAGCGTAATCGTGGAGTGGAGGTAAGCGTTTACGGTGAACCGCTGGACGGCTTGCGCTTGCTAAGCAGTGCTATGTGGATAGATCCTGAACTGACGCGTACTGACGATGGCACTAACCAGGGTAACGATGCGATTGGGGTGCCCGGTTATCGGTTAGTCCTAGGCAGCGAGTGGGATATTCCACAAGCCCCGGGCTGGACGCTCAGTGGCCGTGCGGTGCGTAATGGCAGCCAGTATTTAGACGCTGCCAATCAGCTTGAAGTTGACGCCTGGACGCGCTGGGATCTCGGCGTACGTTATGCCATGCCGCTCAACGGCACTACGCTCACCTGGCGAGCTAATATCGAAAACCTTACCGATGAGAACTATTGGGCCTCGGCAACCGGTGGTTATTTGACTCAAGGTGAGCCGCGTACGGTCAAACTTTCGGCGGCACTGGACTTCTAAACGCTCTTTAAAACGGCTTCGTTTAACGGGCTAATAGCGCTTCGCTGAGTAACTCAGCGAAGCGCGCAGCGGATGGCAGCCCCCAAAACTCCAGACCGCCGGTACGCGAACAACGCGGTTCTCTTTCACAGCGGGTAATTGCTGCCACAGTGCATTACTGGTAATGCCGTCGTCCATTCCTGAAGGGAGCGGCTCGACTATGATGATTGCCGCATCGGAGTAGCTCAACAGCTCTTCTAAAGCTACCGTGGAGAACCCCCATTGATTGGTAGGTTGTTGCCAAACATTGGTCAACCCCAAGCGTTCTACCACCGCCTGAAACAGACTGTGCTCACCAAATACCCGTAGATGTCGCGCGTCGATAAACTGCACGATAAGTAGTGGTGGCTGTGGTTCCAAGCGTGCTTTTTGTTGACTCAGGTATGTTTCAACGCCATCAATCAGCGTGGCGGCCGCGGCTTGATTGCCGCTCAGTTTGGCTAGGGTCACCGTTGTGCGCTTTAGGCGCTGCCAAAGGGGACCTCCAGGCTGGTAGGTGGCCAGCGCAGTGATAGGAGCAATAGTACTCAACTGGTCGCTCAAGCGCATAAACAGCGGTGAGAGAAGGACGTGATCGGGTGCCTGCTGAGCAATGAGCTCGCGATTGGGTTGAGCACGCAGGCCGACATCAAGAACGCCACTCGGTAATCGCTCGACGCCAGCCCAACGCTGGTACTGGGGAATCTCTGCTAACCCAACGGGCGGACTATCTAAAGCGATCAGCGTTTCGGCTATTGTCCAATCCAAGGTGACTACCTTCGTTGAAGCAGCTACTCCATTGGATGTTAGGGTGCCAAGACAGGCCAACACTAACAAGCCACGGTGAAAGCAGTGTCTCATTGTGCAACAGCAATATTGTGCTCTCCGTTGGGATGTTTCATGACTTGCATCGGCAATCCATAAATCGCCTCTAAGGTACTACAGCACATCAAATCGCCAGGACTGCCATGGGCCAACAAGCGACCGCTGTGCAGTGCCATTAGCTCGTCGCAGTAACGTGATGCCATGTTGATATCATGCAACACGATAATCACACCAAGGTTTAACTCGTCACACAGCTTACGGATTAGCGCTAGCACTTCGATTTGATGGGCGATATCAAGCGCCGCTAAGGGCTCATCCAACAGCAGGAATCGGCTGCCCTGGGCTAGCAGCATCGCCAACCACACCCTTTGACGTTCACCACCAGAGAGTGTGTCGACCAAGCGGTCGGCAAAGGCCTCTGTGTGGGTCAGAGCAATAGCGCGATCAATAGCATCTTTGTCTTTCTGGGTGTGGCGGCCCAGCAGCCCGTGCCATGGGTAGCGGCCAAAGGCGACTAGCTCGCGCCCGGTAAGACTTTCTGCGCTTGGTAAATGCTGGGGTAGGTAAGCCACCTGGCGGGCAAACTCACGATTCCCCCAGTCACTCAGTGGGCGCTGATCAAAGTGAATCCCCCCCTGGCTTACCGGCTGCTGCTGGGCCATGAGCTTGATCAGCGTCGACTTGCCCGAGCCGTTATGGCCAATCAGGCCGTAAACCTTGCCCTCATGAAAGCTGTGGTCAATGGGGTTTAGAATCGACTTACCATTGATTTCAAAGGTGGCGCCTTTGACCTCGAACATGAATGACTCCTGGGGACGGGGTGAATAACAATAGTTCTATTCTAGTGCTAATGGTTCTCATTTTTAACAAAAAAATGAAAAGATTTACGTGAGAGAGGGCAAACGCCCTTGGGGAACGCAGGCAAGGGGAAAGTTTCAGCCAGCTAGCCTCCACTGATTGGCTAGCCAGTGAGCTTAGAGATGACTTAGATCGTTTATCAGGGCAGCTAAAACGCTAGCAGTTGGCTATGCCAGTCAGGGGGCACCCCGCTGGGCACAGTTATCATAGAAGGCAACCGTGGCAGGCCAATCGCTGAAGACGCCGATAACGCCAACCTCATTGACGAGGGCATCTAAGGTAATCAGTTTGTCGCCATCACGCTGAATGACATCGTCAGTGGTGCTGTGGTACCACTGGCCGCCTTCCTTCAACGGCCCCGAGCGTTCCAGGGTCCATGCAATCATCGTTAGCCCTGCTTCACGGGCACGTTGGGCATAGAGTGAAGGTTGCAAGCGCCTCTCCAGTTCATCGTTGCCGAAATCGGGATTCGTTTCTAGTAGCATCCAGGTGGGAGGGGCGATAATCTGAACACCGCTTTCCACCAGCGACTGCATACTTGGCTGCCACGTATCGGGGTTAGTGTGATCAAAGGAGCCATCGCTGTAGCGGCCATCAAGGTAAACCGCCTGATTGCCAAACTCAGGCTCATGTTCAATCCAGTAAAGCACATCGTCTAGATTGAATGACTGCGGGAAGACGTCGCTGGGAGGAACGCCTGCCGCTTTGTACTCATCGATCATTTTTTGTGCGTACGCCTGCTGCGTAAATGCTTGCTCTGAACCGCCTGTAAACGGCATTTCAACCTCTGGCGCTTTCAGCTCTGGGGTCATCTGCACGCCAAGCTGCTGAAACAGCGCAATGCTGTCGGCATGGCTCATCAGTGTGCCGCGGGTAGCATACAGCTCTGTGCGCCATTCGGGTGTGCCTGAAAGGTACTCTTCAAGGGTAGCTGCATCAGTGTTAACCCCCTCCATGGTGCCTTGCAGGCTACGAAATTCGGCTAACGTAATATCGCTGGTACAGCAGCGTATATCGGCTGCATTTACTAGCTCGCCATTTTCTTCGTCAAAAGCGGGAGGCACGCTGCATTTTTCAGCTAAGTCGGTCTCGACGATGTTGGTGGTGTAGTGTAAATCGCACTGGGAGTGACGGCAGACGAGCTCCTCATCTGCGGTGAAGGCGACGTCGCACTCAAGAATACCCGCCCCGCCTTGAGCCCCGGCAATATAAGATTCGAGCGTATGTTCTGGAAACTGTAACGGCGCGCCACGATGTCCAATCGTCAAGGGAGAGCGCTGCCATTGGGTTTGCTCCGCAGCACAATTCAATAAAGAGGCTTTCAATTCGCGCTCGTGATCGTTATCCGCGCTCATGTCGTTAACCAAGAACAGCGGACGCGGCCCCAGCGTCACCTGCTGAGCCGCGTTAACCAGGGCATCATCCCAGCGCTTTGCGTCACTCTCTTCTTGAGCATGGGTGGTGTTAGCGGCTAGCAGGCCAACTGATATGAACGTGGTTGTTAGGAGACCGGAAGCCTTCATCAACGAGATTCTCTTTGCGGGGAAGTGGGTGTTTTGAGTGTAGGTAGGTTTCACGTGTTCTTCGATGACAACCTTTACATGCTAATGAGAATCATGTTTAATTGTTATGTTATCTTATATCGATTATAGTTGAAGGAGCCGAATATGCGAAAGGGGATTCATCCTGCTTATGACTACGTGGTATTTCGTGACACCAGCTGCGGCGCCACTTTTCGGATCCGTTCTACCTGCACCTCAAAGCAGACAATTGTCTGGAAAGATGGCAAGACCTATCCGGTGATTGATCTGGATGTCTCTAGCGCGTCTCACCCTTTCTATACCGGCGAGCAACGCAGGGTTTCCGCAGAAGGTCGGGTGGCGCGCTTCCAACAGCGCTTTGGTAGGGTTTCGCGTCAGTCTTCTGACGCCAAATAGCGGAGCTATAGCGTGCAAGTACTCAGCTCACTCAAGTCGGCCAAAAATCGCCATCCCGATTGCCAAGTGGTCAAACGTCGCGGGCGGCTCTATGTCATTTGTAAGACCAACCCCCGTTTCAAAGCGCGCCAGGGAGGAAAGCACAAAAAATAGGCCGAAGGGGCTTTCATCAGCCGCTTATTTGCGTCAATGAATCGACAACGCGCGAGTTCCGAGGTGACGTTGATCGTTTATCAACAGGCACTTAAGCACGCCAGCAATTGGCTATGCCGCTCAGGGTGCGCTGCAATTAGGCTGTCCCATTGAGCGGGATTCGGCTCGCCAGTGAGATCCGTGACGGTGTAGCCAGCTTCTCGGGCAATCACAATACCGGCGGCGATATCCCAAAAGTCGAGCTTAGCGCCTTGAGACCAAAACGCATCAAACCGGCCCAGGCTGGTGTAGGCGATCTCCAGCGCCGCTGAGCCTGGGCTGCGGATGCCGGCCACCCGGGGCATTAGGGCAGCGAGTTGATCTAGGGCCGTCGTGCAGTCGCCTTTAGCATGGTAGGGCAGGCAGGTGCTTATTAGCATCTCGTTGAGTGGGCGCGGTTCCGGCGTGCTGAGTGGTGTGTCGTTGAGGAAAACGCCGAAACCAAGGCTTGCCCAGAGCATTTCATCAAGCAGCGGTTGATAAACAACACCAATGATCAGCTCGTTACCTTTAGTCACCGCGATGGAAACCGAGAAGTGAGGCACCCCATGCAGAAAGTTGCTAGTGCCATCAAGAGGGTCAATGATCACGGTATAGTTGCTATCGGTGGGTGTAAGCCCGCTCTCTTCACCGAGGAAAGCGATATCGGGAAAAACGCTGCTGATACAGTCGATAATGATGTTCTCGGCGGCTGTATCGTAGTAGCTGACAAAGTCTGACGCCCCCTTTTGCTCAAAGGCAATCCGACCCTTGAGCGAATATCCCTCGCGTAACAGCGCACCCGCCTCGTACGCCGCCTGCTTCACCGTTTCGAGCAGGTCATTGCTGCTATCGAGCATTGTATTTCCCCTAAGCATGCATCGTGTCTTATTGAATGGTCAAAACTGTATCTATGCAATGTAACAAACCATTCAATGTAACTAGCCATTCATGACATACCGATGACAGCGGCGGAAAGCTTGATAACTAAGCCAGAGTTTCCACTTCAAACCCCACAATTTGGCGCTGGACGCTAGAAAACTCCACGCCGATTAGATGGATGGGCTTGCCAGAGGCGAGATGCTTATCGGCATAGCCTTTGTGTTTGATCTGCGCCAGCGCTTTGCCTTCCGGCAGTTGTTCCACCACCTTGAACTCAAACAGGTAGATATGCCCACCAAAATCCACGCTCATGTCCACCTTGCCGTGGTGGCTGGCGTCTTCCACGGTCACATTCAGCCCCAAGGCTGCAAAGTGGCTGTAAAAGACGCTGGCATAATGGCCTTCGTATTTGGCGATGGGATTGTTGCGGTACCAGTCGTGGGGCAGACCTGCGTAGAGCGCTTTGAGGTGCGTTTCCAATCCGGCCAGGTCGTGTTGGCTTAAATGGCGAAACAGCGTACGGCGCTCACGTGGGGCGTTTTCGACACCTAGTGACGGCAGCAGCGCATGGTTGAGGCTGGTTTCGACTTCGCGGTTAGGGAAGCCAAGGGTGTACTGGCGGTAGCCCCGCAGAGGCTCTTCTACTTGCTGAATGGTCAGGTAACCGGTTTGAAACAGCAGGCCTTCGGTGCTGATCTGATCCACATCAAATTGGCTGAGCAGTTCGTACTCGGTTTCCCAATGATCCAACGAGGGGGTAAAAACACCGCGCTGCTTAAGAATGTCGACCAAAAACGTCGGAGTTGCGGACTCAAACCAGTAAGGGCCGAACTCGCGTTTCTGAAACAGCAACAGCACGTCGAAGGGGTTGTAGACGGACGCTACCTCGCTGCCACCCCAGCGGTAGCCGTTATACCACTGGCGGATCGCCTCGCGATCAAGGCCGGGTAGCTCAGGGGCGAACACCGTGTCGATGTCTTGGTCGGTGTAGCCGCAAATCGTGCTGAAGGGGGCATCCAGGGTGATATCGTTGAGGTTGTTCAGTCCCGAGAAAAGACTGACCTTGCTGAACTTGGAAACACCGGTCAGCAGCACAAAGTGTAGGTGCGGGTCGGCATCTTTAATAACGCTGTAAAGGTTCTTCAAGCCCTCGCGCAGTTCCCGGGCACGCTCCGGCACCAGGATGTTATCCAGAATCGGCTTGTCGTACTCATCAATCAGAATGACCACCCGCTGGCCGCTCTGCTGGTGGGCGGCGCGGATGAGGGCGGAAAACTCACCCGGTATGTCGGTTTTATGGTGGTGGGTAATGCCGAGTTGCTCACGTTGGACGCGTAACTGCTCACGGATACGTTCATCCAGCCCTTCACGGCTCTGCATCACGCCATCGGCAAAGCTAATCCGAATCACCGGATAGCGCTGTTGCCAGTCCCACCTGTCGTGAATATACAACCCTTCGAACAGCGCCTGGCGACCTTCAAACAGGCAGCGCAGGGTGTCCAGCAACAGGCTTTTGCCGAAGCGGCGTGGCCGCGAGAGGAAGTAGTATTTATTCTGGTTAACTAGGCGCTCAATGTGCGGGGTTTTATCGACGTAGTAATAGTTGCCCTCGCGGATATCCGAGAACGTCTGAATCCCGATGGGGAGCTTGCGGCGATGGGCATCCGTCACGGTGGGTCTCCAGAGCAAAAAACAGCGATACGAGCAGCAGTAGTTTAGCATGCTCAGGGGCTGAAATGCCTAGCCACGAGTCGTCAGCGTGCCGAGTGTTGTTCGCAGCCTAAGGCAGAGGTGTTGGTGGCAATGAATGAAGTAACAAGTGCTGGAGAGGGGGGAGAAACATCTCATGCAGCAGTGCCGCCAACAAGCATATCGTTATAAAAAGTGATTTAGCTCTCACCAGTTGACTTACCGCGCCTTAACGCAAATAATAATTATTGCCATTTAATTTGTGGTGTAATCAAGGCAGGAGGCCGAGCTGTGGATACCCAGACCTGGAGCGCTGAGTTAGAAGATATCTTCGTTAATCAGCGGCCCCGGCTCTGCTGTGTCGCTGCAAGAGTCTTGGGCAATGCTGATCAAGCCGATGATGTCGTGCAGGATGCTTATCTGAAAATTTCAGAAGCAACCACGCTTTTTGAAGTGAGGCAGCCCATATCCTACGTGTCACGCGTGGTGCGCAACCTCGCCATTGACCGCTGCCGCCGTTCGGCGTTTGAGTTAACGTTGTTTGCAAAAGAAGAGGAGGGCGAGGCCGCCTCTTACGCGTCACACTCCCCAGAGGTGATCGCGATTGACCGCCAGGCTTTGGCACAGGTGGTTAACGCGTTGGACGAGCTGCCCGAGCGTACGCGGCGCGCTTTTGAGCTCTATCGTTCGGGAAGTCATACGCAGCGGGAAGTGGCCCACTTGTTAGGTATTTCCACCACGTTAGTTAATTTTATGATTCGCGATGCACTGACTCATTGCCGCCAGTCGCTACAAGGTCAGACGTTGCCAGATCGGTAAGCCCACGTTCCATCCCCTCTTTGTTGTCGCTTTGTTACACTGTCAGCAAATAGCGTTGATACTATTACACGCTTCCCGAGACAGGTAATAGGCAGGCCGCAATAGCGAGGTTTGACAGTAACGATGGATAACGACAGCGGCGACGATGCCGTTTGGCAAACAGCGCTAGACTGGCTGATGCGCGAGCATGAGGAGACGTTGAGCGACGCTGATCGCGAAGTGCTGCATGCTTGGTTAGCGGCTTCTTCCCAGCACCGCCGTGTATTTCGTGAAGCCGAACAGCTATGGCTGCTAACGGGGATGATCCCAAGTGGTGATGAGCGCAGCTGATCAAGTCACTGTTTTTTGCTCTTCCTCCTTCGGTTGTCAGGCTAACTCAATGGTCGCGAGCTAAAGCTGCTTTCCACTGGTGCAGTTTTTAGCCTGGCATGGGAAATTCTATGCCGACGCCCTAGCGGCCCCTCTCCTTATTTTTTTCTATTTTCTTCCCCTCAGCATTAAATTTTCTGACGCCTCACTCGTCATTAAGTAATGAGAAGCAATTGCGTTTTATTTCTCATTTCTTAGGCAACGGTGAGGTTAGTCCCATGACAAGCTGTTTTGATCGTGAAGATGGTGTCTTCCGCGTATTAGTCAACCACGAAGAGCAGTACTCCCTCTGGCCCGAATGGAAAGCGATTCCCGCAGGCTGGACCGATACCGGCGTGCTTGGCGATAAGCCAACCTGCCTCGACTACGTCGAAAAAACCTGGACAGACATGCGGCCACTCTCGCTGCGCCAGTGGATGGATGAGCAGGCCAACGCCGAGGCGGAGCAGGTGAATGCAGGTTAAGCGTTTAAGGCTGCTCTGCCTGCCCTGCGCCGGGGCCAGCGCCACCATGTATCTGCGCTGGAAGCGCCAGTTGCCCGCCTGGGTCGAGGTGTACCCCGTCGAATTGCCTGGGCGTGGCGAACGCCTGGGTGAGCCGCTTATTGATGACTTCGAGACCCAGGTCGTGCGGCTGTGCGAAGAGCAGGCAACGCGGTTGCGCGGTGATTTTGCCCTGTTCGGCCACAGCATGGGGGCGTTGTTGGCCTACGGCATGGCAGCTCGCTTGCGTGATGTAGGGCGGCCTCAGCCGCGGATGCTGTTCGCCTCAGGCAGCGCGGCCCCCTCAATGCGCGACTCAGACCGCTTGGCGGGCCTTGATAACGACAAAGCCCTGATTGCGGATCTTCGCCAACAGGGCGGCACCCCAGAGGAGGTCTTCGAAAGCCCGGAACTGCTGCGCCTCACTCTTGATGTCTTGGCGGCGGACTATCGCCTCTGCCGCAGTTTCCGCTATCGCGGCGGGTCGCCGCTTGGTTATCCCTTACAGGTACTCGCAGGGCGCGATGACGATATCGAAAGAGAGCGTCTAGAGGCGTGGCAGCGAGAAGCGGGCGGGGCGTACTCGTTGGACTGGTTCGAAGGAGGGCACTTCTTTATTCGCCAGCAGCAAGCACAAGTGCTGGAGACTATCGAACGGGCACTGACCCGACGGCTTGAGGAGGTGCCCCATGCAGCGCCTACAGTTAGCTGAAGGGGCTCCTGAGGGGCTTGAAGTCTGGCGTTTATCGCTCGACCTGAACGCCCCGGTGGCTGACGACGATGATCGGTTGCTGAGTCGAGCCGAGTGGCAGCGTGCCCAGCGGCTTCACCGTCACGCCGACGTCGTACGCGCCGTGGCGACTCGCGCGGCCCTGCGGCGACTGCTATCAGCGCACACCGGTATAGCGCCAGAAAAGTTGGCGTTCACTCAGAACGCTTACGGAAAACCAGCGTTGGAAAACGCTGGTGGGCCTGCTTTCAATGTCTCCCACTCTGGCCATGTCGCCCTGATCGCGCTTGCTCCCGGCGGCGCGGTGGGAGTCGATATTGAGCGCTGCCGACCCGAGGCCGAACTGGCGCCGCTGCAAGGGCTGGTGCTATCGCCGAGTGAGCAGCTCGACCACGCACGCGACAGCTCCGCGCTGCCCTTCATGGAGCGCTGGGTGGTTAAAGAGGCAGTGCTCAAAGCCCTGGGTCTGGGCATCGCTGATCATTTGCAGGCGCTCTCGATCACTTCCTCTTTAGGGCCGCCAGGCACCTATCACCTTGAGCACTCGCTTCCCGTGTCATCACCTTTGCAAGCATGGCCGCTGCCAGCGCCGAGTGGCTATGCCGCTGCCCTGGGCTATGTCGACAAAAGCTATGTCGACTCGGACTGCACCTGCTATGCCCATGGCGCCCAGGGCCAACGCGACTCAACGACTTTTCAGGAGATCCATCATGGATAATCAAAGCGCAACACCAACGCAACCAACCAACACCATATCCAAACGTCAGGGGCCTGCTGATTCGGAGCTGCCCATTATGATTTCCCCCACCTATCCAGGGCAGCCGCTGCTGGAAGCCTTTGGCGAGTTGCGTGCTGATATTGAGACGCTGGTGGCCAGAGTCGGTGGGGTGTTGCTAAGAGGCTTCGATGTTCCCTCCGTGGACGATTTTCAGCAGTTTGCTGCCGCCTTTGGTCATCCGCTGCTGAGCTATGAGTTCGCCTCAACACCGCGTTCAGCGGTTTCGTCAGGCATTTATACCTCGACCGAGTATCCCGCTCATCAACATATTCCCCTCCACAATGAGCAGGCCTACACCCGCGAGTGGCCGATGAAAATCTGGTTCCACTGTGTCACCGCTTCCCCCGAAGGAGGAGAGACGCCGATAGCCGATAGCCGCGCCATTTACCGCCGTATGCCCGCAGAGATCCGCGAGCGCTTTGCCCCCGGCATTCTCTACGTACGCAACTACGGTGATTTCGATATGCCTTGGCAAAAGGTGTTTAACACCGAAGACCGCGCTGAAGTGGAGGCATTCTACCAGCGCGCGGGTATTCGCTGTGAGTGGAAGCCCGATGGCGACCTGCGTACTACCCAGTTATGCCAAAGCATAGAGACTCACCCTGTCACCGGTGAGCAGGTGTGGTTCAACCAAGGCCATCTTTTCCATGTCTCCAACCTGCAGCCAGAGGTGCGAGAGTCGCTGGAAGAGCTGCTAGACCCCGAAGACATGCCGCGCAACGTCTTCTTTGCCGATGGTAGCCCCATCGACGATGCCATCTTCGATGAGATCCGCGGCGTACTGGCCGACGAAACTGTGATGTTCCCCTGGCAGGCAGGCGATGTGCTGATGCTCGACAACATGCTGGTCGCCCATGCGCGCACGCCGTTTAAAGGGCCGCGCAAAGTCGTCGTCGCCATGGCGGAAGGTCACGGCAACCTCTCCAACGACTAAACATAACGCCTCATCTCACGGCCAGGAGTTCCAGCAGGTACGCATATGAATATAAGGCACGCCCAGACAATGAACAGCCACCCGTCCCATAATGTTGTTAACCACAGCTTCGTTGAGCATTTAAGTCGCCTGGCCCAGGAAAGGCCCAGCGACAGGGCGCTGATTGTAGTGAACGCTCAAGGTGATACCACCCTTGATTACGCCACCTTGGAGCGGCGTTCGCGTGCTTTGGCCAGCGAGCTACAGCAGAGGTTCCCGGCGGGTGAGCGTGCCTTGATCCTGCTGGATAACGATGAGCACTACGTGGTGGCGTTCTTCGCCTGCCTGTATGCCGGGGTGATTGCCGTGCCGGTCTTCCCTCCAGAGTCGGCCAAGCAGCAGCATCTGGCGCGCCTGCTCGCCATTGCCGCCGACTCTCAGGCCGCCTGTGTGCTCACCTCTACAACGATTATCGATGTGGTCGCATCGGCAAGCGAAGGCTTCGGCAGCGCCGAACTGATCCCCGTGGATGCCGTAGATGAGAGCCGCGCTGAACACTGGGTCGAACATCACCCCAAGCGTGGTGATATCGCCTTTTTACAGTACACCTCAGGCTCCACGGCCACGCCCAAAGGCGTTATGGTCAGCCATGGCAACTTGATGGCCAACGAGCGTGCTATCGAGACGGGCTTCTCGATTGGTGCTGATGATGTTTTCGTCAGTTGGCTGCCGCTTTACCACGACATGGGGCTGATTGGCGGCCTGCTGCAGCCCATCTATCGCGGTATCCCTGCGGTATTGATGAGCCCCACCTTCTTTTTACAGCGGCCGGTACGCTGGCTGGAAGCGATCTCCCGCCACCGGGGCACCATTAGCGGTGGCCCCGATTTTGCCTATCGGCTGTGTCTTGAGCGTATCCGCGACGAGCAGCTTGAGGCGCTCGATTTATCCAGCTGGCGGGTCGCGTTCTCAGGCGCTGAGCCGGTACGCCACGATACCCTCACTGGCTTTATCGAGCGCTTCCGCCCAGCGGGCTTTGCCGCTGACACCGCAGCACCCTGTTATGGCTTGGCCGAAGCGACGCTATTGGTTAGCTGTAATTCGCGCGGTACGGGCGTGGTGGGCACGGCTTTTTCTCAACAGTCGCTGGCCGAGGGAAAGGCTGCCTCAGCGGTTGAAGGCAACACCCTGGTGGGCTGCGGTACACCGGAACCTTGTCACGCTATCGATATTGTCGATCCTGAGGGGCTTCACTCGCTGCCCAATGGTGAAGTCGGCGAGATCTGGGTCAACGGGCCCAGCGTGGCACATGGGTATTGGCAGAATCCAGAAGCAACAGCGAAAGCCTTTGTCACCCGCGATGGGGTCAGTTGGCAGCGCACCGATGATACTGATGCACAGAACCACGATGCTCGCGATGATCGCTGGCTACGCACCGGCGATCTGGGCTTTCTGCACGAGGGGCAGCTGTATATTGCCGGGCGTATCAAAGATCTCATCATTTTGCGCGGCCATAACGTCTACCCACAGGATATCGAGAGCGCTATCGAGGCGGAAGTGGAAGCAGTGCGCAAAGGGCGCGTGGCGGCCTTTGCCGTGACCACCCCCGAAGGCGCCGAAGGCATTGGCGTCGCGGCAGAAGTCTCTCGCGGCATACAGAAGCTAGTGCCCGCCGAGAAGTTGGTCGAAGCGCTAAGCGAGACGGTGGGATCCGCTTGCCACGAGCCACTTTCGGTAGTGCTACTGCTCAACCCAGGTGGCCTTCCCAAAACCTCCAGCGGAAAGCTACAGCGCAGCGCCTGCCGCCAAGGCTGGGAGGCGGGTAGCCTGGATGCCTACGCCATTCACGCCTTTGGGCATTTTGTCAGTGGTGGTGACGCTGAGGACGCTGGTGGTGGAGAGTCATCACAATCTACTGCGGAATCAGGGAGCGAAACCGAGCAGACGTTAGCGATGCTCTGGCGCCAAGCGCTGGGAAACAACAAGGAAACGCCACTGGGAAGCAATGCTCACTTCTTCGCCAGCGGGGGTAATTCGCTGGCGGCGGTTCGACTAGCCGCCGCCATCAGTGATCACTGGGGCGTCGAGCTATCTCTGCACGCGCTGTTCGAGCAACCGCGCTTGTCTGCCATGGCTAAAGCTATCGAAGCATGCCTGGCGGCATCATCGGATCAACGGGTGCTGGTCATCCCACGCCTTGAAGATGCTCAACGTCAAGGCGATATACCGTTGTCAGAAGGGCAGCGTAGCCTATGGCTGACGTGGCAACTCGATCCCCAGAGCGCTGGTTACAATATGGCAGGGGCACTGCACCTCAAGGGGGTGTTGGATCTATCAGCGCTCAATGCAGCGCTGGAGGCCCTTGTTCAGCGACATGATATTTTACGTACTTACTACCCCTTGAGTGAGGCGGGAGAACCTGTTCAGCGGCTAGCGCAGGACTGGAGTCCTGAGCTGATCTGCAACGATATACCCGGTGATACCGTGGTTGAACAGGAGCAGGCATTGCATGACGCACTCACTCAACTGGCGCGGCAGCCTTTTGATCTTGAACAGGCGCCTCCTTTAAACGTCGTCCTCTACCGCTTGTCCACGGAGCACCATGTGTTAGCTGTCGTGCAGCACCACATTGCTGGCGATGGATGGTCAGTACAGGTGCTCATCGATGATCTATGCGCATTTTATGAGAGCGCCTGCACACAGCGAGACGTCGAGCTTGCACCTCTGCCAATACAGTTCGCAGATTATGCGGTTTGGCAGCAGCGTCAGCAGCACAGTAGTGAGCGGCAGGGCCAACTTGCTCACTGGTGTGAACGCCTCTCCGGGGATCATCCCCCGCTAGCGTTGCCCTTGGATCGCCCACGCCAAGCGATGTCCGCACCGAGCGAAGGCCACCTGCGCTTTACGCTTCCCGGTGAGTTGAGCGAGCAGCTACGTAGCCTAGCCCGTGAAAGAAACGTTTCACTCTATGCCGTGATCTTGGCGCTATTGAAGCAGACGCTGTATCGCTTTAGCGGTGAGACAGATATCAAGGTAGGGGCGCCGATTGCCAATCGGCATAAAGCCGAGCTTCAGGGCTTAATTGGGTACCTTATCAATGTCGTTGTGTTGCGCACTCAGATTGATCACACTGGAAATTTCGACCGTTTGTTAGATGAGGTGAACGCTACCCTGATCGATGCCCAGCTGCATCAGGATGTCCCCTTCGATCAAGTGGTGGAGGCGCTACAGCTAGAACGGCAACCGGGGGTACATCCGCTATTTCAGGTGAAGTGTACTCAGCAGGAAATGTGGCAGGCGGAGCGTCACGTGGCTGGCCTGGCCATTCAAGCCGAGCAGGTATTCACGGGTATTGCTCACTTCGATCTGAGTCTCGATTTTTGCGATGAGCCTGAGGGAATAACAGGTCTATTCGCCTACTCCGCAGAGCTGTTCGATGCCGCTACGATCGAGCGTTTCTGTCAGGCATTCCGGTGCCTGGCTGAGCAGGTCGTCGCTGATCCGCAGTCTCACACGGCGATGCTGGCGCTACCCGAGCCTATCTCCGTGCTGGAAGGCAACCAAAGCGAATTTCTTGCTCAGGATATACCCACCCTGCTGTCGAAAGCGGTGGCAGCTAATGCTGATGAGTTAGCCATAAACGACGGGCAGTACCGTTATACCTATGCCAGCCTGGATGCCCAAGCCCAGAGTCTGGCACAGGCGCTAATCGCAAAAGGCGTTGGTTCCGAGGTGCGTGTTGCCATTCACGCCGAGCGTTCATGCGAGTACGTGCTCGGCATTCTCGCCGTACTTAAAGCGGGTGGGACGTTTGTACCGCTGGATCCGCAACTGCCGAGTGAACGTTTGGCCTATCAACTGGCTGATAGTGGTGCTCGCTTAATGCTGAGCAGTACGGCTTGCGACTGGAATGGTGACGTTCCGGTAATGGAACTGGCGTTTGCCGACGATATTTCGGCTGCAGTCGAGCACGAACCACCCGTCATTCATCCCCAGCAGATCGCCTATGTGATCTATACCTCTGGCTCCACGGGCAAGCCTAAAGGGGTGGCGGTTAGTCACGGTGCTCTGGCCAATTACGTACAGGGCGTTCTGGAAGCGTTGGCGCTACTAGAGGATGCCCGCAACATGGCGATGGTCTCGACGGTAGCGGCGGATCTGGGGCATACGGTGCTGTTTGGTGCCTTGTGCACCGGCCGCACCTTGCACCTTATTTCCCCCGAGTGCGCCTTCGACCCAGATGCCTTTGCGGCTTATATGCGGGAACAGCGGGTGGATGTGCTCAAGATTGTGCCCAGCCACCTGCGGGCACTGCTGAGTGCTGCAAACCCGGCTGACGTGCTTCCGCACGAACGCCTGATTCTGGGCGGCGAAGCGACCGACTGGGCGCTACTGGCGCGTATTGCCGAGCTTAAGCCCACCTGCGGGGTGCTCAATCACTACGGCCCCACGGAAACCACGGTAGGTATTCTCACCCAGCAAGCCGACATGGCCGATCGAGCTGCCAGCACGCTGCCGATCGGCACACCGCTGGCCAATGCTCGGGCCTATGTGCTCGATCCCTGGCTTAATCCGGTGCCGAAGGGTGTTGCCGGTGAGCTCTACTTGGGTGGCCCAGGGCTGGCTCAAGGCTATCTACAGCGGCTGGGGCAAACGGCGGAACGTTTCGTTGCAAGCCCCTTCCATTCGGGGGAGCGGCTCTATCGCAGCGGTGACCGCGTGCGCCAACTGGCCGACTGTAGCCTGGAGTTCCTTGGCCGTGTGGATGATCAGGTCAAGATTCGCGGCTATCGGGTGGAACCGAGCGAGGTCGCTGCCCTGTTGCGCGACCAGCCAGGGGTCTCGGAGGCCGAAGTGGTCGCTCGGGAAAATGAGGAAGGACGCGCGCAACTGTACGCTTATGTGGTGATGGCAGCCGGGAGCGACGTTGAAGATGCTGTGTTACTCGCGCAGCTTGGCGAGCGCGTGCCGGACTATATGGTTCCCAGCGCCCTGGTACGGCTGGAGGCTCTGCCACTAACCGCCAATGGCAAGCTGGATCGCAAGGCGCTGCCCGAGCCAGTGCAAGCCGGTAGTGGTAAAACCTTTGAAGCGCCCCAGGGAGAAGCAGAAGAGACGTTGGCAGCGGTCTGGGCTGACGTGATCGGCTGCGAGCAGGTGGGGCGCAACGACAACTTCTTCGAGCTGGGTGGTGACTCCATCCTCAGCTTGCAGATCGTCGCGCGCTCGCGTAAGCGTGGCTACAAGGTAACGCCCAAGCAGTTGATGGAAGGGCAGACCATTGCCGCAGTGGCGGCGATGGCCACGCCCTTGGTGGCTGCCGCACCTAAACAAGCGGCTGCGCCCAGCAAGGCTGCTTCCTTTGCGCTGCTGCCGGTACAGCGCTGGTTCTTCGAGCAGAACTTTGCCAAGCCACACCACTGGAATCAGTCGTTGATGCTGGAAGCGGACAGTGGTGTAGATACCGCGCTGCTACGGCGTGCCATTGAGGCAGTGGTAGATCACCATAGCGCCTTGCGGCTGCGCTTTGAGCGCGTTGGCGATAGCTGGCAACAAGCCTATGGCAAGCTAGCCGACGATCTCCTCAAGCACGTGGACGTAAGCGATCATGCGGATCCGGCGCAGGTCATCACCCAGGCTGCCGATGCTGCGCAAAGCAGTCTGAGTTTGGCGCGGCCGTTCCGTGCTATCTGGATGGCACTGGGAGGCGAGCGCGGCGGACGATTGCTGCTAGTGGCTCACCACCTGGTGGTGGACGGCGTCTCGTGGCGCGTGATCCTCGACGACCTGCAAACGGCCTACGCGCAGTTAAATGCAGGAAAGATAGTCGACCTACCACCGGCAACCACCTCGCTAGATGAGTGGGCGCGTGCCCTGGCCGACTATGCCAAATCGGAGGCTTTGGCTGAGCAATGCTCCTATTGGGAGAGCCTTGTCAAAGAGCCAGAGCCTAGCCTACCTGCACATAATCCCCATGGCAGCAACACCGTCGCCGATACCGCATCGCTCGTTGGCAGTTTGCCTACCGAGGCGACCACGCAACTATTGGGGCCGGTGCATAAAGCATACCGCACCCAGGTGGATGACCTGCTTCTCACTGCACTATCGAGCGCCCTGTGCCAATGGGCAGAGAGAGAGAGCGTACTGATTGAGCTGGAAGGCCATGGCCGCGAAGACCTGTTCGACGGTGTCGATCTCAGTCGCAGCGTAGGTTGGTTCACCTCGCTCTACCCGGTTCGCCTGAGCCCAGATAATGCGGAGCCCGGCACAAGCCTAAAAGCAATCAAAGAGCAACTTCGCCAAGTGCCTGAAAAGGGGCTCGGCTACGGCGTGCTGCGCTATTTGAAAGAAGAGCCCGCGCTGGTCGGTGGTGCCTACCCCCAGGTCACCTTCAATTATCTAGGCCAGTTGGATCGCTCCCTACAGGGCGATGGGGCCTGGCGGCTCGCCAAAGAGAATGCAGGGCAGGCTCGCGCGCCGCAAAGCAAGCGCCGTACCTGGATTGAGGTGGTGGCCTGGGTTCAAGATGGCCAACTGCGCTTCGACTGGAATTACAGTCGTGAGATTCACCGCGAGGAAGCGATACACGCCTTGCAAGCAAGCTTCCAAGCGCAACTTGAGGCACTGATTAGGCACTGTGCTAGTGGCGTTCGTGGCGCAACACCTTCGGACTTCCCGCTGGCGGGGCTGAGTCAAGAGCAGCTGGACGGCTTGCCTATTGCCACCGACCAACTGGCGGATATCTATCCGCTGTCACCACTCCAGCAGGGCATGCTGTTCCATAGCCTCTACGATGACCAAGATGTGGCCTATCTCAACCAGTTGCAGGTAGAGATTACCAACCTGGATATCGAACGCTTCCAGCGCGCCTGGCAAAACGTACTCATGCGCCATGAGATATTACGCAGCGGCTTCCTGGAGCGAGCTGGAACGCCGCTGCAGTGGGTCGCACGTACCGTCGACTTGCCGTGGTTCGAGGCGGATTGGAGCGAACGAGCGGATCTATCAGGAGCGCTTGAGAGGCTGGCCGAGGAGCAACGGGCGCCATTCGATCTGACGGCGCCGCCCCTGATGCGTTCGGCGCTGGTGAAAATAGCAGATACCCGGCACTGCTTTATCTGGACGCGCCACCATCTGCTGCTGGATGGCTGGAGTACCTCGCAACTGATGGGTGAGGTATTGCGCAGTTACGCAGGGGAGACTCTGCCACCTACAGAGGGGTGCTATCGCGATTACATCGCTTGGCTCCAGCGCCGTGACACTGATGCCAGTGAAGCCTACTGGCGTGACCAATTACAGCATCTCGATGCGCCTACGCATCTCGTCAGCGCCATGCCTAGACCCCATGAAGCGCAAGCTGGGCATCAAGAGATCACCCTGTCACTGGATAGCACGACCACTCAGCAACTGGAGAGTTTCGCCAAAGCGGCTCGCATAACGCTCAATACGCTAATGCAAGGCGCCTGGTCGCTGCTGGTGGCACGTTACACGGGGCAAGATAGCGTCTGTTTTGGCGCGACCGTAGCCGGGCGACCTGCGGAGCTACCGGCGGCAGAGCAGTTGATCGGCCCCTTCATCAATACCTTACCGGTCATTGTCTCACTAGATCCCTCGCTTCGCGTCGATGAGTGGTTGCGCCAGTTGCAGGAACAAAACCTGGCGAGTCGTGAACATGAGCATACGCCGCTTTACGAGATCCAACGTTGGGCGGGGCAGGGTGGCCAGTCGCTGTTCGATAGTTTGCTGGTATTCGAGAACTATCCCGTTGATGCAGCATTGCATCAGAACCTGCCGGATGAATTGGTGTTCGGCGAGGTGGCCAACCGCGAACAGACCAATTACCCCGTCACGCTGGTGATTTTCCAGAAGGAAACGTTGGAGCTTTGCTGTGGCTATTCACGATCACAGTTAGATGATGCCGCTGCCGAGATGTTGATCCAGCATCTGGTAGGAGCGCTTAAACAGTTGAGTGAGTCGGCCACTCGACGAGTCGGTGAAATCGACTGGTTAAGTGACGGTGAGCAGCAACAGCTTGAGGCGTGGAGCGTTAATGATGAGCATTATAACTGGGAGGGCCCGATCCATCGTTTGATTGAGCGTCGTTCCAATATAGCGCCTGGAGCTACAGCCCTCATTTTCGATGATCAGCATCTCAGCTACGCCGAGCTTAACACCCGGGCCAATCGCTTGGCCCACTATCTGATTGGTTTTGGCGTACAACCTGAGACTCGAGTAGGCATCGCTGTTGAGCGCTCCGTCGATATGGTGGTGGGGCTGCTGGCTATCCTCAAGGCGGGTGGCGCCTATGTACCGTTGGATCCGGATTATCCGAGCGAGCGGCTGGCCTATATGGTTGAAGACAGCGGTATTGAGCTGCTGCTTACCCAACAGCACCTTCGCAATACGTTGCCGGTGTCTGAGAGCCTTGGCGTTATCGAGCTGGATCAATTGGACGTGGCGCATCATGCGTCAACCAACCCGGAGGTGGCACTGCACGGTGAACATCTCGCCTATGTCATTTACACCTCGGGTTCTACCGGGCGCCCTAAGGGTGCGGCCAACCGTCATCACGCGCTGACCAACCGCCTGCAGTGGATGCAAGACGCCTATGGGCTGACGACCGACGATGCGGTGCTGCAGAAAACGCCATTCAGTTTCGATGTCTCGGTATGGGAGTTCTTCTGGCCGCTGATGCAGGGGGCGCGGCTGGTGATGGCGCCGCCGGGAGCCCATCGCGAACCGGCACAATTGGTCGAGCTAATCCGTAGCCATAACATCACTACACTGCACTTTGTACCTTCAATGCTTCAGGCCTTCTTGGCTCATGGCAAGGTTGAAGACTGCACCAGTCTGACGCGCTTGGTATGCAGCGGTGAGGCGCTGCCGGCCAAACTGCAGGATCAGGTATTTGCCCGCTTACCTCAAGTGGCGCTCTACAACCTCTACGGCCCCACCGAAGCGGCCATTGATGTCACCCACTGGATCTGCCAAGACGATGGGCGCAACCACGTAGCTATCGGTCAACCCATCGCCGGTATCCGCACCTACGTGCTGGATGGAGATCTTAACTTAGCGCCACCGGGAGTTGCGGGGGAGCTCTATCTCGGAGGCATTGGGTTGGCACGGGGCTATCTGCACCGCCCTGACCTTACCGCAGAACGTTTTGTCGCCGATCCATTTGCGCAGGGCGAATGTCTCTACCGCACCGGCGACCTAGTGCGCTGGCGGGAAGATGGTCAGCTCGAGTACCTGGGCCGCCTCGATCACCAGGTGAAGATCCGCGGCCTGCGTATCGAGCTTGGCGAGATCGAAGCCGAACTACTCTCTCAGCCGGAGGTTCGCGAGGCAGTGGTAGTCGCTCAAGAAGGCCCCGGTGGTTTGAGGCTGGTGGCCTATGTGGTGCCCCAGGCCGACAGTGAACTCGACACTAGTTCACTGCGTGAAGCGCTGGGGCAGCGACTGCCGGGCTATATGGTGCCGGGAGTCGTGGTCACGCTCGATACGTTACCACTGAACCCCAACGGCAAGGTGGATCGCAAGGCGCTACCTGAGCCGGATTTGGCCATTGGCTCGCAGTACGAGCCGCCTCAAGGCGAGGTGGAAGTGGCACTGGCGAATATCTGGTCAGAAGTCCTTGGCGTCGAGCGTGTGGGGCGTCATGACAACTTTTTCGACTTAGGGGGGCACTCGTTATTGGCTTTAAGAGTGCAAGCCAGAGTGGAGGAACATTTCTCTATACGACTTCCCCTGCGTATCTATTTCGAGCAGGCCACTTTGGTCTCGATGCGTGAGTCCATTCAGGAGTGGGGTGAAAGCGTGAAAGAGGAAGAGGGCGCACAGCTCGAAAAGATGGCGGCGCTATTAGATGGTATGGAGAGCTGATATGGAACTCAATAAACACACGATTGCTGAGCGCTTCGCACACCTGCCACGAGGCAAGCAGAGCGTATTTCTTGAGGCATTAAAACAACAGGGTATCGACTTTTCGCAGTTGCCAATCGTTAGGTCTCAGAATCAAGAGAGCAGAACACTCTCCTATGCCCAACTTCGCCAGTGGTTTATGTGGCGCATGGATCCCCTAAGCAGCGCCTACAATATTACTGGAACTCTGTCCCTTAAGGGGACTCTTGATCCTGAAGCATTGCGGTGCAGCTTCGCCGCTTTAGTAGCACGCCATGAGGCATTGCGCACGGTGTTCCGTGACGATGGTGAAGGCGAGGCAATGCAAGTGGTGAAGGCTGAAAATAACTTCATATTGCACGATGTTGACCTAGGCCATATGCCGGCGAATGAGAGCGAAGCGGCAGTAGAGAATCAGGTTGTGCGGCTCTGCAATGCTCCCTTCGACTTGGAGCAGGGGCCACTGCTAAGGGTTGGGCTACTACGTTTATCAGAAGAGAAGCACCTTCTGGTAGTGGTGATGCACCACATCATCTCCGATGGTTGGTCGATGCAGTTGATCATCAATGAGTTTGCCGCTGACTATCGCGCTCGGGTGACGAGGGAGGCTTGGGAGCCGCCAACCTTGCCAATTCGGTATGCCGATTATGCACTCTGGCAGCGTCAATGGATGGAGGCGGGTGAGAAAGAGCGTCAACTCGCCTACTGGCAGGCGGAACTTGGTGACGAACACCCAGTGCTGCAACTGCCGACCGATCGCCCGCGCCGTAACGATGGACATTATCACACTGCACGCCACCACATAGTACTTCCAGAATCGCTGGTGAGAGGATTGCGTCAACGAGCTCAGACTCAGGGTGCCACCCTGTTTATGACGTTACTCACCGGCTTCCAAGCGTTGTTGTATCGATATACGGGGGAGGAAAGTATTCGGGTCGGCGTGCCAATCGCCAATCGGCATCGTACAGAAACCCAAGGAGTGGTAGGGCTTTTCGTCAATACCCAGGTGATGTGCAATCAGTTAAATGGTCGCCTGAATTTGGCCGAAGCGCTAAAACAGGTAAAACGTGCGGCGCTTGGTGCTCAAGAACATCAAGATCTGCCTTTTGAGCAGTTAGTAGAAGCGCTGCAGCCGGAGCGCAGTCTGAGTCACACGCCACTATTTCAAGTGATGTTCAATTACCAGCAGCAGGATCATAGTGCGCTGAAGACACTACCAGGATTGGAGTTGAGTACCTGGCCACTAGAAAAGAAAGAGGCGAAGTTCGAGCTGACGCTAAATGTGGAGGAGTGTACTGAAGGTTGCCTGGAGGCAAGTTTTATTTATGCTGAAGCGCTGTTTGATTCCACCACCGTTGGGCGCCTGGCGCGGCATTATGTCATTTTATTAAAGGCTCTGGCAGAGATGCCAGAACGTGCGTTAAGTGATATCGAACTACTTGATAAGAATGAACAGCTTCAATTGAAGAAATGGGGAGGTAGCACTCAACGATACTCCGATGTTCTACCTACTCATCATCTAATTGAACGCCAAGCAGCGGCAGCCTCTGATATCACAGCGCTAGTGTTCGAAAATCAGTTACTTAGCTACGCAGAACTCAATACCCGCGCTAATCGCTTGGCGCACTATCTGATTGGCTCGGGTGTAAAACCTGAAACCCGAGTAGGCATCGCCATGGAGCGCTCAGTTGATATGGTGGTGGGGCTACTGGCTATTCTCAAGGCGGGTGGCACTTATGTGCCGCTGGATCCGGATTACCCCGCCGAGCGGTTGGCCTCTATGGTAGAAGACAGCGGCATAATGATGTTGGTCACCCAGCAACACTTACGTAAGACGCTGCCGGTAACTGATGGGGTGAGCATTATTGAGCTGGATCGACTGGATATAGCACATCATGACTCTACCAATCCGGAAGTGGTACTGCACAGCGAACATCTAGCCTACGTGATTTACACCTCGGGTTCTACTGGACGACCTAAGGGGGTTGGGATCACGCATGGTGCTCTGAGCAATTATGTGGAAGGGGTTCTGGAGGCTTTAGCGTTATCTGATGATGCTCGTCGTTTTGCAATGGTGTCGACAATAGCCGCGGATTTAGGCCATACCATGCTATTCGGTGCCTTGTACAAGGGGCGAACTCTTCATTTGATTTCATCTGATAGCATACTTGATCCAGATGCTTTTACTAGATACATGCATGAGCATGAAATTGATGTCCTCAAAATAGTGCCTAGCCATTTGCGCGCCCTAATGAGTGCAAAGAATCCATTAAATACATTGCCGAGAAGGTGTTTGGTTCTTGGCGGGGAGGTAAGCGATTGGTCTCTGGTTAACTGGATCTCAGAACTAAATCCATCTTGCCAAGTTGTTAACCATTATGGCCCCACTGAGACCACTGTCGGAGCTTTGACACAAAGACATGAAAGCGCTGATCAGCGAGCATCCACGCTACCGATTGGCACCCCCTTGCGTAACATGCAAATTCGAGTACTTGACCCTTGGATGAACCTTGTGCCTCAAGGAGTGAACGGTGAACTTTATCTAGGAGGGGTGGGGTTGGCCCGCGGTTATCTGGGGCGCCTTGATATGACGGCGGAACGATTTGTAGCTGACCCCTTTGGTGAAGGAGAACGTTTATATCGCACCGGCGACAGTGTGCGGCAGTTGCCAGATGGAAGCTTGGAGTTCCTTGGTCGTATGGATGATCAAGTTAAAATCCGAGGACATCGTGTGGAGTTGGGGGAAGTTCAAGCGCAGTTGTTATTGCAACTGGCGGTTCGCGAGGCGGTGGTGGTCTCCCAAGATGGATCTAGTGGCCCGAGGTTGGTGGCTTATGTGGTTCCCCAAGCCGGCATGGAACTTGACGCCACCTCAATACGCGAGCAGTTGAGCCAACATCTGCCAGACTATATGGTGCCGGGAGCTGTGGTCACCCTCGATGCGCTGCCGTTGAATGCCAATGGAAAGATAGACCGCAAGGCACTGCCCGCACCGGATTTGGCCAGTGGCTCGCAGTACGAGCCGCCTCAAAGCGAGGTGGAAAAAGCGCTGTCGGAAATCTGGTCAGAGATACTTGGCGTCGAAAGGGTGGGCCGCCACGACAACTTCTTCGAGCTGGGCGGCCATTCGCTATTGGCTCTGAAAGTGCTGGAGCAAATGCGGCATCGGGGACTAACGTCGCAGGTACGCACGCTGTTTCAATTCCCAGAACTGGCGGCCTTCGCCCAGGTACTAACGCAGACATCAGAGAGGCAGGAAATCATTATCCCGCCCAACCGTATTCCAGATGGCTGCTCGGCAATCCAGCCCGAGATGCTGCCTTTGATTGAACTCAATGGCGAAGAGATCAGTGCGATTGAAGCAGCAGTGCCGAGTGGAGCCAGCAACATTCAGGATGTCTACCCGTTGGCACCTCTGCAGGAGGGTATCCTATTTCACCATCGACTGCAGGAAGAGGGCGATGCCTATGTGACCCAACACTTGCTTGGCTTCGACAGCCGAGAACGGCTGGAGGCCTTTATTGCCGGTTTTAACCAGCTCATTGCCCGCCACGATATTCTGCGTACCGCCGTGCTCTGGGAGGGCTTACGAGAGCCAGTGCAGGTGGTGTGTAGGCATGCCGAGTTGGAGCTTGAATGGTTAGAATTGGATCATGTTTCTTCACTTAGTGTTGTCGAACAACTGAATGCTGAGGTAGATCCTGATTATCATCGCCTTGATGTGCGCCAAGCACCGATAATACAAGCGGTAGCCGCATACGATGCCGAGCAAGGGCGATGGTTGCTACAGTTACCTAGCCACCATCTAGTCATGGATCACATCACCCTCGAACTACTGTTAGAAGAGATTGCCTTGATCCAGCAAGGCCGCGAAGATGAGCTACCGCAACCCCTTCCATTCCGCAATTTCGTTGCCCAGACCCGACTAGGGGTAAGCCAGGAAGAGCATGTGGCCTTCTTCGGAGAGAAGTTGGGCGATATTGATGAACCGACCGCGCCCTTCGGCCTGTTAGACGTTCGTGGCGATGGCAGCGAGATCGAGGAAGTTCGCCTTCCTTTTCCAGCGGAACTAGCCCAGCAAGTTCGGCAACAGGCCCAGCGCCATGGTGTCAGCACGGCCAGCTTGTTCCATCTGGCCTGGGCACTGGTGCTGAGTAAAACCACCGGACGGGACGATGTGGTGTTCGGCACCGTGCTGTTCGGCCGCATGCAGGGTACCGAGGGAGCCGAGCGGGCGCTGGGGATGTTTATTAATACGCTCCCTGTGCGTATCAAAATGGGCACTCAAGGTGTCGATAAGTGCCTGCGTTACACCCACGATACTCTGTCTGAGCTAATGCACCACGAGCATGCCAGCCTTGGCCTCTCGCAGCGCTGTAGTGGTCTATCTGGGGGGGCGCCTCTGTTTACCAGTTTGCTGAACTATCGTTATAGCGCACCTCAACAAGAGGGCAGCACCGTTCATAGCTGGGAAGGTATGGAGGTGCTGGACGTTCAAGAGCGTACCAACTACCCGATCACGATATCGGTGGACGATCTAGGTAACGGCTTCCAGTTGGTTGGTCAGGTGAGCCGTATGATCGGTGCGCAGCGGCTATGTGATTACCTGGAAACTGCCATTGCAGACATCGTAAAACATCTGCAAGCAAGGCCGCAGCGAGCGATGAGAGATATCGAGCTGCTCAATAAAACCGAGCAGCATCAATTGCAGGGATGGGGAGTGAATACGCAGCATTACTCCGATGCTCCGCCGATTCACCACCTGATTGAGCGCCAAGCTGCGGCAACCCCTGAGGCTACGGCACTCGTCTTTGAAGAGCAGTCACTTAGCTACGCCGAGCTTAACACCCGCGCCAATCGTTTAGCCCACTACTTGATTGGCTTAGGCGTAAAACCTGAAACCCGAGTGGGCATTGCTGTGGGACGCTCTATCGAGATGGTGGTGGGGCTGCTGGCGATTCTCAAGGCAGGTGGTGCTTACGTACCGTTGGATCCGGATTACCCTGCCGAGCGGTTGGCCTATATGGTCGAAGATAGTGGCATTGAGCTGCTGCTTACTCAGCAGCATCTTCGCGATACGTTACCGGTAGCTGAGAGTCTGAGCGTTATCGAGCTGGATCGTCTAGAAGTAGCGCACCATGCCTTGAATAATCCCGAATTAGCTCTGCATGGTGAGCACCTCGCCTATGTCATTTACACCTCGGGTTCCACCGGACGGCCCAAGGGAGTGATGGTGCGCCATCATGCGCTTAGCCATTTCTTATTAAGCATGCAGGAAACCCCAGGCCTAAGCCCAGACGATATCCTGGTGGCGGTGACCTCACTATCGTTCGATATTGCCGCCCTGGAGCTGTATCTGCCATTGATCAGCGGAGCAAGGGTAGTGTTGGCGAGCCGCGAGACGACTCGAGATGGCAAGGCCTTGGGTGAATTACTCAATCAGGAAAAAGCGACGGTTCTGCAGGCGACACCCTCCGGCTGGCGGTTGCTACGTTCGTCAGGCTGGCCATGGACGACGGTTCCGCTCATAGAGGGCTTTAAGGGGCTATGTGGCGGTGAAGCTTTGCCACCTGATTTGGCTGAGGATCTGCAAACTCAGGGGGTCGAATTGTGGAACATGTACGGCCCCACTGAGACCACGATTTGGTCAGCAACGGATCAAGTGAAGGGCTGCCAAGCTTTCCTGGGAAGGGCGATTGCGGCGACGCAGTTGTACGTTTTGGATAGTGCGCTCAACTTGGCACCCCAAGGGGTGGCGGGGGAGTTGTATCTAGGAGGTGTGGGCTTAGCGCGGGGCTACCTGGGCCGTGCAGAACTGACGGCGGAGCGCTTCGTGGCCGACCCCTTTATTGCGGGCGAACGAGTCTATCGAACCGGTGATCTAGTGCGTTGGCGGGAGGATGGCCAGCTTGAGTACTTGGGACGGATTGACCATCAGATCAAAGTGCGCGGTTTCCGTATTGAGCTAGGCGAGATCGAAGCCCAACTGCTAGCCCTGTCGGAGATACGCGAGGCAGTGGTGGTTGCCCAAGAGGGGCCTAGCGGATCTAGGTTGGTGGCTTATGTGGTTCCCCAAACCGACGTTGAGCTCGATACTACCTCGCTACGCGAAACGCTGGGACAAAAGCTACCAGATTATATGGTGCCTGGAGTGCTAATCACTCTGGAGGCGCTGCCGCTAACCCCGAACGGTAAGGTGGATCGTAAGGCACTGCCCGCACCAGACTTGACCAGTAACTCGCAGTACGAGCCGCCCCAGGGTGAGGTGGAAGAAGCGCTGGCGGAAATCTGGTCAGAGATACTGGGCGTCGAGCAGGTGGGCCGACACAACAACTTCTTTGAGCTGGGGGGGCACTCGCTACTTGCTGTGCAGATAGTGGCTCGCGTTCAAGCAGATATGCAAGTTGAGCTCAAAATATCTGAAGTGTTTAAACATCCATTACTTAGCGATTTAGCAGAATGTATAGCCGCACTAAACAGTGGGTACCCCATTGAGCAATCGCTCTCCGATATTGATTCCTTCATCGACAGCATGGATACCGTTCAATGAGTAATATCGATACCCGTCGTATTGCGGAACGCTTTGCCGGATTGCATGCCGAGCAGCGCCGCGTGGTTTACGACAAGATTCGTACACAGGGGTTAGGCATTGGCCAGTTCCCAATTCTTTCTCGCCCTGCATCACAACAGAAAACTTGCTCACCCTCTTATGCCCAGCTTCGCCAGTGGTTTCTGTGGCGCATGGATCCTAAAAGCAGCGCCTACCATATTACGGGTGCTCTGACCCTTAAGGGGGCTCTTGACTCTGGAGCACTGCGGGGTAGCTTCGCCGCCTTAATATCTCGTCATGAGGCATTGCGCACGGTCTTCCGTGACGATGGCGAGGGCGGGGTGATGCAAGTGGTGCAGGCTGATAGCAACTTCGCATTGCATGAGGTCGACCTAGGCCATATGGCGAAGGATGAGCAAGAGGTTGCAATAGAAAATCAGGTTGATCGGCTTTGCAATGACCCCTTCGACTTGGAGCAGGGGCCAATGTTGCGGGTGGGGCTATTGCGCTTAGCCGAAGAGGAACATCTTCTGGTAGTGGTGATTCACCACATCATCTCTGATGGTTGGTCAATGCAGTTGATCATTGATGAGTTTACTGCCGACTATCGTGCCCGTGTGATGGGTGAGACTTGGCAGTCGCCAGCTTTGCCGATTCAGTATGCAGATTATGCGCTATGGCAGCGTCAATGGATGGAAGCGGGCGAGAAAGAGCGTCAGCTTGATTATTGGCAGACGGAACTGGGTGACGAGCACCCGGTACTGCAACTACCGACTGATCGCCCGCGTCGCAACGATGGGCATTATCACGCTGCGTGCCACCAAATTATGTTCCCTGAGCTATTGGTAAGCGGGTTGCGTCAGCGAGCTCAGGCGCAGGGTGCCACCTTGTTTATGACGTTACTCACCGGTTTCCAAGCGCTGTTGTATCGATATACGGGGCAGGAAAATATCCGGGTTGGGGTACCGATTGCCAACCGTCACCGCACGGAAACCCAAAGTGTGGTGGGCTTTTTCGTTAATACTCAGGTATTACGCAACCAGTTGGATGGTCGCCGGAGCTTGGCTGAGGCGCTGCAACAGAGCAAACGTGCGGCGTTGGACGCACAAGAGTATCAGGATCTCCCTTTTGAGCAATTAGTGGAAGCGCTTCAGCCCGAGCGTAGCCTGAGCCACACGCCGCTGTTCCAGGTGATGTTCAATCACCAGCGGCAAGATCATGGATCACTGCAGACGCTACCAGGACTGGAACTGAGCACCTGGCCGCTGGAACAGGGAAGAGCACAGTTAGAACTGACGCTAAATGTGGTAGAGCGCAAGGATGGTTGCCTGGAGGCAAGCTTCGTTTATGCAGAAGAGCTGTTTGATGCAACCACCATTGAGCGCCTAGTTCAGCACTATATGGTTATTCTACAGGCGCTGGCGGAGGTGCCAGAACGCGCGTTGAGCGATATCGAGCTGCTAGGTAAAGATGAACAGCTGAAATTACAGGAATGGGGTGTAAACACACATAGGCATACCGATGCTCAGCCAATCCATAGCCTAATTGGGCGACAGGCTGCTGCAACCCCAGAGGCCACAGCGCTAGTATTTGAAGATCAGTCACTCAGCTACGCCGAACTCAATACCCGCGCCAACCAGTTGGCTCACTACCTTATCGGCCTAGGCGTAAAACCTGAGACCCGAGTGGGTATTGCCATGGAGCGCTCCATCGAGATGGTGGTGGGGTTGCTGGCGATTCTCAAAGCGGGGGGCGCCTATGTGCCACTGGATCCCGAGTATCCTTCGGAGCGGCTGGCGTTCATCGCCGACGATAGTGGCATCGAGCTGTTGCTGACTCAGCACCACTTGCGCGAGTCATTGCCGGTAGCTGATAGCCTTAGCGTTGTTGAGTTGGATCAGCTAGATGTAGTACATCACACCTCTTTCAATCCATCGGTAACACTGCACGGCGAGCACCTCGCCTATGTGATTTACACTTCGGGCTCCACCGGGCGGCCCAAGGGCGCCGCCATCCGCCATGAGGCCTTGACCAACTGTATGGTCTGGATGCAGGAGACCTATCAGCTCACCAATACCGATGCCGTATTGCATAAGGCACCGTTCGGGTTCGACGTCTCTGTGTGGGAGATTTTCTGGCCGCTAAGTGTCGGGGCACGTTTGGTGATTGCCCAACCAGGAGATCATCGAGATCCAGAGCGCATCATCGAGCTGATCCAGCGGCACGGCGTTACCACGCTCAATTTTGTGCCCTCAATGCTCAAGGCCTTCCTAGCCTATCCCGATGTTAAGACTAAGACGCGGCTCAAGCATATTATGTGCGGTGGCGAGGCCGTTCCAGCCACGTTACAGCACGATGTAGCTGAGTGCCTCGACGGTGCCAACCTGCACGATCTTTATGGCCCCACAGAAACCACCATTCATGTCACTCACTGGTGGTGCCGTGATGACGCTCACCGTCAGATTCCCATTGGGCGACCCATTAGCAGTACCCGTACCTATGTCTTGGATAGTGAACTTAACCTGGCGCCAACGGGTGTTGCGGGAGAGCTCTATCTCGGCGGGGTAAGCCTAGCCCGTGGGTATCTCAATCGCAGTGATCTAACGGCGGAGCGTTTTATCTCTGATCCGTTCGCCGAGGGCGAACGCCTTTACCGCACTGGCGATCTGGTGCGCTGGCGAGAGGATGGCCAGCTCGAGTATCTGGGCCGCCTCGATCATCAAGTGAAGATCCGCGGCCTGCGTATCGAGCTGGGTGAGATCGAAGCTGAGCTGCTATCGCAACCGGAAATTCGCGAGGCGGTGGTGGTCGCCCAAGAAGGCCCTGGTGGCTCAATACTGGTGGCGTATGTGGTTCCCCAAGCCGACTGTGAACTCGGCACCAGTAAATTACGCGATCGATTGGGTCAACAGTTGCCAGATTATATGGTGCCGGGAGTTGTGGTCACTCTCGATGCACTGCCGCTGAATGCTAACGGCAAGGTAGATCGCAAGGCGTTGCCCGAGCCGGATTTGGCTAGTAGCTCGCAGTATGAGCCGCCTCAAGACGAGGTGGAAGAAGCGCTGGCGGAAATCTGGTCAGAGATACTTGGCGTCGAAAGGGTGGGCCGTCACGATAATTTCTTCGAGTTAGGTGGCCATTCGCTATTGGCTCTGAAAGTGTTGGAGCAAATGCGGCATCGGGGGCTAACGGCGCAGGTACGCACGCTGTTCCAATTCCCGGAACTGGCGGTCTTCGCCCAGGTATTGACGCAGACATCTGAGCGGCAGGAAATCATCATCCCGCCCAACCGGATCCCCCACGATTGTCAAGCTCTCAAACCTGAGATGTTGACGCTAATCGAGCTTAATGCCGAAGAGATCAGCGTGATCGAAGCGGCAGTGCCTGGCGGTGCCAGTAATATCCAGGATATCTACCCGCTAGCACCGCTGCAGGAGGGTATCCTCTTTCACCACCGGTTGCAGGAAGAGGGCGATGCCTATGTCGCTCCGCGTCTGCTTGGCTTCGACAGCCGAGAACTGCTGGAAACATTCATTTCCGGTTTTAATCAACTGATTGCCCGCCACGACATCCTTCGCACTGCTGTGCTGTGGGAAAACCTGCGTGAGCCGGTGCAGGTGGTATACCAGCATGCTGAATTAGCTCTAGAGTGGCTAACCCTGGATGGTGTCCCATCACAAAGCGTTGCCGAACGACTGAATGCCGAGGTGGATACTGAGAACCATCGCCTCAACGTGCGCCAAGCACCTATGATTCGGGCGCTGGCTGCCCTCGATGCTGAGCAGGGACGCTGGCTGCTGCAGCTACCTAGTCACCACTTGGTCATGGATCACACCACCCTCGAGCTACTGGTGGAAGAAATTGCCCTGATCCAGCAAGGCCGCGAGGACGAACTGCCCAAGCCGATCCCATTCCGTAACTTCGTGGCGCAGGCCCGGCTAGAGGTAAGCCTGGAAGAGCATGAAACCTTCTTCCGCGAGCGGTTGGGAGATATTGAAGAACCGACAGCGCCTTTTGGGTTGTTAGACATTCGCGGCGATGGCAGCGATATCGAAGAAGTACGCGTTCTTTTGAACACGGAACTGGCCCAGCAGGTGAGGCGACAGGCCAAGCGGCATGGTGTCAGCACGGCTAGCCTGTTCCACTTGGCCTGGGCTTTGGTGCTAAGCAAAACCACCGGGCGGGACGATGTGGTGTTCGGCACCGTTTTGTTCGGCCGTATGCAGGGCACTGAAGGGGCCGAGCGTGCACTAGGGATGTTTATTAATACGCTTCCTGTGCGCATCAAAACCGGTGCCCAGGGAGTAGATAAGTGTCTGAGCCAAACCCACGGTGCCCTATCTGAGTTAATGCACCATGAACATGCCAGCCTCGGGTTAGCACAGCGCAGCAGTGGCTTGATGGGGGGAACACCGCTATTCACAAGCTTGCTGAATTATCGGTATGGCGCGACTCAACAAGAGGAAGCCCCTGTTCATACCTGGGAAGGCATGGAATTGTTGGAGGCTCAGGAGCGCACCAACTACCCGATCACTATGTCGGTGGACGATCTGGGTAACGGCTTCCAACTGGTAGGACAGGTTAGCCGAATGATTGGTGCACAGCGGCTGTGTGATTACTTGAACTCAGCCATTGTAGGTATCGTAGATAATCTGCAAGTGGCGCCTCAACAACCATTAAGTGAGATCAACCTGCTCAGAACAGACGAACAGCAGCTGTTGAACGAGCGGGGAGAAAATACGCAACAGTATTCAGGCACTTCTCTGATTCATCATCTATTTGAGGGTCAAGCAGCGGCAACCCCAGAGGTCACGGCACTCGTATTTGAAGAGCAGTCACTCAGCTATGCTGAACTTAACAGCCGTGCAAATCGCTTGGCGCACTATCTGATTGGCTCGGGTGTAAAACCTGAAACTCGGGTGGGTATTGCTGTTGAGCGCTCCCTTGAAATGGTGGTGGGACTGCTGGGTATCCTCAAAGCGGGTGGCGCTTATGTGCCGCTAGATCCAGATTATCCGAGTGATCGGTTGGCCTATATGGTCGAGGACAGTGGCATCGAGCTGCTGCTTACCCAGCAATATCTTCGTGAGTCGTTACCAGTAGCTGAAAGCCTGAATGTCATCGAACTGGATCAGTTGGATGTGACGCATCATGCGTCGACCAATCCAAACGTGGCGCTGCACGGCGAAAATCTTGCTTACGTTATCTACACCTCGGGCTCCACAGGGCAACCTAAAGGGGCGCAGCTATGTCATGCGAACGTGACACGATTACTTGATACCACGGCACCTTGGTTCAATTTTGACGAGCAGGATGTCTGGACAATGTTCCACTCCTACGCCTTCGATTTCTCAGTATGGGAGATGTTTGGGGCACTGTGTACGGGCGGAAAACTTGTCGTAGTGCCCTACTGGGTTAGCCGTTCGCCGGAGGATTTCCTTGAGTTGCTATGCCGGGAACAAGTGACAGTCCTAAACCAGACGCCTTCTGCCTTCCGGCAGTTGATGGCCACCCCTGATCTCTATAACACGGAAGACTTAGCACTGCGTGTAGTGATCTTCGGTGGTGAAGCATTGGAACCGGAAAGCCTGCGCCCTTGGATTGAGCATTTCAGTGATGATCATCCCCTCCTAATCAACATGTATGGCATTACTGAAACTACGGTGCATGTCACTTATCGGCGTGTGACAGCTGATGATCTGAGAGGTCAACGTAGTCCTATAGGAATTACACTCCCAGATCTTGGTGCACATGTATTAGATGGCCAGCTTAATCGCGCCCCCATCGGGATTCCTGGAGAGCTTTACGTATCAGGAGCAGGTCTGGCACGAGGCTATTTGAACCGCCGCAGCCTTACTGCGATGCGTTTTGTTGCTGACCCGTTTGGCTCTGGAGAGCGGCTCTATCGCACTGGTGACCTAGTACGCTGGCATGAAGACGGCCAACTCGAGTACATGGGGCGTATTGACCACCAGGTGAAAGTTCGTGGCTTCCGTATCGAGCTGGGGGAGATTGAAGCCCAACTGCTATCTCAGCCGGAGGTGCGTGAGTCGGTGGTGGTAGCCGAAGAAGCCCTCGTCGGCATTAGATTAGTCGCGTATTTAGTTCCTCAAGCCGACATTGAACTCGACACTGGCTCTCTACGTGAAGCACTAGGTCAGAAGCTACCGGATTATATGGTGCCGGGAGCTGTGGTCATCCTCGATGCGCTGCCGTTGAATGCCAATGGAAAGATAGACCGCAAGGCACTGCCCGCACCGGATTTAGCCAGTAGCTCGCAGTATGAACCACCGCAAGGAGAGGTGGAAGCAGCCTTGGCGAAGGTCTGGAGCGAGGTGTTGGGGGTGGAGCAGGTAGGGCGTCATGATAATTTCTTTGAGTTGGGTGGGCATTCGCTGCTGGCTCTGAAAGTGCTTGAGAAAATGCGGCATCAAGGTCTGACAGCGCAGGTGCGCATCCTATTCCAGTACCCGGAGCTGGTGGCATTTGCTCAAGCGTTGACGCAAGCGCCTGAGCAAGCTGAGATCACCATCCCGCCCAATCTGATCCCTCGTCATTGCCAGGTTCTCCAGCCGGACATGCTGACACTAATCGAGCTCAATGCCGAAGAGGTCAGCTTGATCGAAGCGGCAGTGCCCGGCGGTGCTGCCAACATCCAGGACATCTACCCATTGGCGCCGTTGCAGGAGGGCATCCTTTTCCATCACCGTCTGCGGCACCGGGGAGATACTTATGTGCTTCCCTGCCTACTTGGTTTCGATAGTCGGGAGCGGTTGGACAGGTTTATTGCTGGTTTTAACCAGCTCATTGCCCGCCACGATATTCTTCGTACCGCTGTGCTCTGGGAAGGGCTCCGTGAGCCGGTGCAGGTGGTATACAAGCATGCCGCAATGGAGGTCGAATGGCCGTCGGTGCCGGATGAGGAAGCTGGTCGTGTCGCCGAATGGTTATACACCCAGGTGGATCCTGAACATCACCACATCGATGTGCGCCGAGCACCCATGCTACGAGCGGTGGCAGCATACGATGCCGAGCAAGGGCGATGGTTGCTACAGTTACCTAGCCACCATCTAGTCATGGATCACACCACCCTTGAGTTATTGGTGGAAGAGATCGCTCTGATACAGCAAGACCGTGAAGCTGAGTTGCCCAAGCCGCTACCCTTCCGCAACTTCGTGGCACAGGCCCGACTAGGGGTAAGCCTGGAAGAGCATGAAACCTTCTTCCGTGAGCGGTTGGGCAATGTTGAAGAACCGACCGCGCCCTTCGGCCTGTTAGACGTTCGTGGCGATGGCAGCGAGATCGAGGAAGTTCGCCTTCCTTTGCCTGCGGAACTGGCCCAGCAAGCTCGGCAACAGGCGCAGCGTCATGGCGTCAGTACGGCAAGCCTGTTCCATCTGGCCTGGGCCTTGGTGCTCAGCAAAACCACCGGACGGGATAATGTGGTTTTTGGTACCGTGCTTTTCGGCCGCATGCAGGGTACTGAAGGTGCCGAACGGGCGCTGGGGATGTTTATTAATACGCTCCCTGTGTGTATCAAAACAGGTTCCCAGAGTGTTGATAAGTGTCTACGCCTCACCCACGATACTCTGTCTGAGCTAATGCACCATGAACATGCCAGCCTTGGACTCGCACAGCGCTGCAGCGGGTTGCCTGGTGGGACGCCACTATTCACGAGTCTGCTGAACTATCGTTACATCGCACCTCAGCAAGAGGGCAGCACCGTTCATAGCTGGGAAGGTATGGAGATGCTGGGTGGCCAGGAGCGTACCAACTACCCGATCACGATGTCGGTGGACGATCTTGGGAACGGCTTCCAATTGGTAGGGCAGGTGAATCGTATCATTGGTGCTCAGCGGTTGTGTGACTACCTGAGTGCCGCCATTGCAGGGATCGTAGGAAATCTGCAAGCGGTGCCTCGACAACCATTAAGTGAGATCAGCCTGCTCAGAGCAGACGAACAGCGGTTGTTGAGCGGGTGGGGAGAGAATACGCAACAGTATACAGGCACTTCTCCAGTCCATCATCTGGTTGAGCAACAGGCGGCGGCAACCCCAGAAGCCAGGGCACTCGTGTTCGAAGATCAGTCGCTCAACTACGCTGAACTTAACACCCGTGCCAATCGTTTAGCCCACTACTTGATTGGCTTAGGCGTAAAACCTGAAACCCGAGTGGGCATTGCTGTGGGACGCTCCATCGAGATGGTGGTGGGGCTGCTGGCGATTCTCAAGGCAGGTGGTGCTTACGTACCGTTGGATCCGGATTACCCTGCCGAGCGGTTGGCCTATATGGTCGAAGATAGTGGCATTGAGCTGCTGCTTACCCAGCAACATCTGCGTGATACCTTGCCGATGCCCGATGGGCTAAACGTTATTGAACTGGATCGCTTGGATGTGACGCATCATGCGTCAATCACCCCGGAGGTGGCACTGCACGGTGAACACCTCGCCTATGTCATTTACACCTCGGGCTCCACCGGGCGACCTAAGGGCGTAATGGTGCGTCATCACGCCCTTAGTCACTTCTTATTAAGCATGCAGGAAACCCCTGGCCTAAGCCCAGACGATATCCTGGTGGCCGTAACCTCTCTGTCGTTTGATATTGCCGCCTTGGAGCTGTATCTCCCATTGATCAGCGGAGCAAGGGTCGTGCTGGCGAGCCGCGAGACGACTCGAGATGGCAAGGCCTTGGGTGAATTACTCAATCAGGAAAAAGCGACGGTTCTGCAGGCGACACCCTCCGGCTGGCGGTTGCTACGTTCGTCAGGCTGGCCATGGACGACGGCTCCGCTCATAGAGGGCTTTAAGGGGCTATGTGGCGGTGAAGCTTTGCCACCTGATTTGGCTGAGGATCTGCAAACTCAGGGGGTCGAATTGTGGAACATGTACGGCCCCACTGAGACCACGATTTGGTCAGCAACGGATCAAGTGAAGGGCTGCCAAGCTTTCCTGGGAAGGGCGATTGCGGCGACGCAGTTGTACGTTTTGGATAGTGCGCTCAACTTGGCACCCCAAGGGGTGGCGGGGGAGTTGTATCTAGGAGGTGTGGGCTTAGCGCGGGGCTACCTGGGCCGTGCAGAACTGACGGCGGAGCGCTTCGTGGCCGACCCCTTTATTGCGGGCGAACGAGTCTATCGAACCGGTGATCTAGTGCGTTGGCGGGAGGATGGCCAGCTTGAGTACTTGGGACGGATTGACCATCAGATCAAAGTGCGCGGTTTCCGTATTGAGCTAGGCGAGATCGAAGCCCAACTGCTAGCCCTGTCGGAGATACGCGAGGCAGTGGTGGTTGCCCAAGAGGGGCCTAGCGGATCTAGGTTGGTGGCTTATGTGGTTCCCCAAACCGACGTTGAGCTCGATACTACCTCGCTACGCGAAACGCTGGAACAAAAGCTACCAGATTATATGGTGCCTGGAGTGCTAATCACTCTGGAGGCGCTGCCGCTAACCCCGAACGGTAAGGTGGATCGTAAGGCACTGCCCGCACCAGACTTGACCAGTAACTCGCAGTACGAGCCGCCCCAGGGTGAGGTGGAAGAAGCGCTGGCGGAAATCTGGTCAGAGATACTGGGCGTCGAGCAGGTGGGCCGACACGACAACTTCTTTGAGCTAGGTGGTGATTCGATTCTCAGCCTTCAGATCGTCTCACGGTTGCAACGGGCTGGTTGGATGGTTACTCCGCGTCAAGTCTTTGAGCACCAGAGCATAGCCGAGTTGGCTCTGAACGCGACCGGTGCGCTGGAGGAGGCGCAAAAAGGTGAAGTCGAGCTAAATGGATTGGCAGATTATCTAAGCAGTGAGCAGATTGAAGCCCTAGGCTTAGACCAAGACAATATCGAAGATGTTTACCCCCTGTCGCCCACGCAAGAGGGGATGTTCTTCCACTCTCTTGAAGCGGAAGAGCCGGGGCTCTACGTCAATCAATTGAACGTAGACGTCAGTGGACTGGATGCCAATAGGCTAGTGAGGGCTTGGCAAGCTATGGTCGAACGCCACGCCACGCTAAGAACGGGTTTCTTATGGCAGGCGGGTATGGCGCGTCCACTACAACTCGTCTTGGCACAAGTAGAGCCTGAGATCGTACAGTTGGATTGGCGCAATAGGAAAGATGGGCTTGATGAGTCCCTCGCCACCTATGCTGAGCAAGTAATTAAGCGCCAAATTGATTGGCTGACACCACCCTTAGCCTGGTTGCATTTGATTCGACTCGATGATGACCGCTATCAACTGATATGGACTCGGCACCATATCTTGTCCGATGGCTGGTCAGAAGCCCGTCTAATTAACGAGTGGCTGGCCAGCTACGCGGAAGAGCCCTTGGCGGCTGTTGGACGGCCCTACGGTGATTACATTCGCTGGTTGCAGCGCCAGGATGCCGCTTCGACTCAAGCCTTCTGGACATCGGAACTGGCGGAGCTGGAGGGGCCGACACTGTTGGCAGAGTCGACCCGTCAGGAGAGTGAGGCCCAGGGCTTCGCCAAACGCTATACCCGTCTAGGATGGCAAGATACCGCTCTACTAAAAGCTGCTGCTCAGCGGCAACGCGTGACTCTAAACACTTTGATACAGGCAGCCTGGGGTGTGTTATTGCAGCGCTACTGTCATCAGGAACGGGTGGTGTTTGGCGCGACGGTATCCGGTCGCCCACCCAGCCTGCAAGGCGCTGAGGAGATGGTCGGTCTGTTCATCAACACCATCCCTGTGGCATTGGAGGCGCGGCCTGAGCAGAGTGTTGGTACTTACTTGCAGAGTGTGCAGGCTACCAATCTGGGCATTCGCGAGTATGAACATGCCGCGTTAGCAGATATTCAACGCTGGTCTGGGTCATCGGGCCGCGCCTTGTTCGACAGTATCATTGTATTTGAGAACTTCCCCGTCGATAGAACAATGCGTGATCAGCAGCGGCATGGTCTGCGCTTTGGTGAGGTTGCTGGGGAAGGCATAACTGGCTACGCGATGGATCTGCAGGTGGTGATCGACGATGAACTGGAGATTGAGTACTGCTATAGCCGAAGGGATTTCCCTGAGCCGTTCGTTGATGAACTGAAATATGCTATGGAACTGCTCATTCGTCAGATGGCGGAGTCGCCTGATCGGCCTGTGGGTGAGTTAGAGTGGATTGAAAAGACTCGATGGGATGCACTGAGTGAGTTGGGCCAGAGTGGCCGCAGCGGGTTCTCTCGCATGCCTGTGCATCGCCGTATCGCTTCGCACGCGGATACACGGCCAGATAGCACTGCACTTCGTATGGGTGATCAGGCTGTAAGTCATGCGCAGCTGAACGCTCAGGCTAATCGCCTTGCTCACTATCTACGCGAGCAAGGCGTAGGGCCAGATGTGCGGGTCGGCGTAGCGCTGGAGCGTTCGCCCCAAGTCATTGTCACTCTGTTGGCTGTACTGAAGGCGGGCGGTGCTTATGTGCCACTCGATCCGACTTACCCGCCCGAACGTCTGAGTTTTATGATCAAAGATAGTGGCATGGCCCTGCTACTAACGCAGCACGTGGTGCTGCCGCGCTTGGCAAAGGTGGAGGGTATACCTTATGTGGATTGCGAGGCGCTCGATCTTAGCCGTTATGACGATGCTGATCTCGATGTGGCCGTGCATGAAGAGTCATTGGCTTACGTGATCTATACCTCGGGCTCCACCGGTACGCCTAAAGGCGTTACGGTGGCTCATGGCCCGCTGGCAATGCATTGCCAGGCGATCAGCGAGCTCTATGATATGGAACCAGACTCCTGCGAGTTACACTTCATGTCATTCTCCTTCGATGGTGCCCATGAGCGCTGGCTGACAGCCCTGTGCTCGGGGATGAGTCTAGCGATTCGGGAAGAAGAGCTATGGACAGCGGAACAAGCCTATACGGCCCTGCAACACTATCGTGCAGCGAACGTGGCTTTCCCTCCAGCCTATTTGAATCAAGTCGCTGACTGGGCGGAAGGGCGTAATGATACGCCGCCGGTGGAATTATACGTTTTCGGTGGCGAGGCAATGCCCAAGGCAGCCTATGACAAAGCGCGCCGCACACTGCGGTCGCGCTGGTTCATCAATGGTTATGGGCCCACCGAAACGGTGGTTACACCGCTGCTGTGGAAGACACCCGCCGAAGAGACCTTTGACTGTGCCTATGCACCGATTGGTCGCCCCGTTGGCGAGCGGTCGCTCTACGTGCTGGACGACAACCTACAGCCGGTACCCAAGGGCGTTGTGGGCGAGTTGTATATCGGCGGTTATGGTTTGGCGCGAGGGTATCTTGGACGTACCGGCTTAACAGCCGAGCGCTTTGTGGCCGATCCCTTCGATACTTTAGGGGCGCGTCTCTACCGCACCGGGGATCTGGTGCGCTGGAGAGAAGATGGCAATATGGAGTATATGGGCCGGGCGGATCACCAAGTGAAGGTACGTGGCTTCCGTATTGAGCTGGGTGAGATAGAGGCACGTGCCCGTGAAATACCTGGCGTGAGTGATGTCGCCATCGTTACCCATGAAACCTCGAATGGCCATCAATTGGTTGCTTATTTGGTAGCTGATGAGGAGGCAGATAACGATCGATTAGTGCGCCTTGCACGCCGACACTTCGAAGCGCATCTGCCCGACTACATGGTGCCAGCACATATGATGGTGCTAACAGCCCTGCCGCGTATGGTCAATGGCAAACTGGATCAGTCGGCGTTACCCGAGCCACGGCTGGATGAGAACCGCGAGCACGTGGCCCCCTCTACACCGGAAGCCCGTCAGCTCGCCGAGATTTGGCAGGACGTATTGGGTATCGAGCGGATCGGAGAAACTGATAACTTCTTCGAGCTGGGTGGGGACTCCCTGCTGAGCCTGAAGGTGTTGAGCCGAGTACGCTCTCTCAAGGAGAGTACTCTTGATTTCAAACTGCGTGATCTGATGCAGAAGCCGACCATTGCTGGCTTGTTGGGGCTGGGAGAAGCTTCGGATGCCTTGCTGGATGGCGTGGTTATGCTCAATGGCGAGAAGCAGGATCAACCTCCGTTGTTCTGTGTTCATGCCGGTATGGGCACCCTTTACGACTACCAGCCGCTGGCACGGAGTCTACAGGGAGTATGTACGGTATATGGATTGCCGTGCCGGATGCTAACCGACCCGCAACATTGTGATACGTCGCTGGAAGCAATGGCTGATGAATATGCAACCATTGTTCGTCGCTTGCAGCCTCACGAGCCCTATCGGTTATTAGGGTGGTCATTAGGCGGCACCTTGGGGGCGATGATCGCGGCACGGCTTGAAAAGCAAGGCCAGGAGGTGAGCCTTTTGGCGCTGGTGGATCCCTATATCCCGGGTAGCGACCAGAGGCGCGAAGATGATTGGCGGCAGGACTTCGCAGCTTTTGTGTCAGTGATCTTACCGGGCATCTCGGCTGAGGCAGTAGCCAGTAGTAATAGTGACGCGCCCCATGAGGAGCCGAGCGAAACTAAGCTAGCCGACAGGTTGGATAGGCTACTGGCGTCGGATGAGGCACACGGACGGGAAGGTTATGCCGCTCTGGGCGGTGAGGAACTAGCTCGAATCTTCTGTGTAGCGCGGCATCTGAAAAGGCTCTCCCTGCAGACCGATACCTTGCCAGCGTTGGGCTGTGAAGCGGATTGTTGGTGGTCTGAGGGGCGTCCACACGAGGAGCGACAAGCGTTAACGAATCAAGTGGGGCAAGCGCCACATCGTGCTATTGAAACTTCTGAGGATCACTTCTCGATTGTTTCCAGTGATTTGCTGTTGTTACAGGTGGTGGAAAAACTGCAAGAGGTACCCTATCCATCGAAGTGTATAGAGGAGAACTTACCGGCCTAAGGGCCGGTTTTTGAAAAGTATGCTTACTCTTCTCGGCTGCCAGGTGAAGGCAGTCGGGAAAGTTAAGTATTTTCCAGCGCTTCTTTGAGTGATTTAGCGAAGCGGAGCATGGATGGGAACCCTCCCCATGGCCAATAATTTCTATTGACACTTACTGATGTATCATCCAACCAATGCTGCCATAGTCCTGACGCTGGCAATGTTGAGTCAGGTAAGTCTTGAGAGTAATTCGAGCGAAGCAGAATTATTTTCCCTTCTAACTGAAATGCCTCTGGGATAGTTAATGTGCTGAACCCCCAGTCATTAGTGTGGCCTTTCCAGGCATTCTCCAATCCAAGTTGGGTTAGGGTCATATCCTCCAGGCTTCCAGGCCCATAGACACGAACATGTCGGTCATCTCGGATTTCTACGATCAACAGAGGATCTGCAGGTCTTTCAATCTGTGTGGCTATTAATGATAGCTCAGCGTCTACAGAGTCAATTAATGTTTGAGCTTGCTGTTGCTGATCGTTCAGTTTCCCCAAATTTCTAGTAAGTTGTTCAAGGCTCTGCCAAATATTTAATTCTTTCCCAAACAACCGGATTTTAATTACATCAGCAATATCGGAAAGTTTATTCTCTAAATTCAAGTGGGCCGGTGGCGATATCAGAATGTCATCAGGTTCCAATGATGCTAGATATTCAAAATTGGGCTGAAACCTAAGTCCGAGCTCAAGGGTGTCAGGCAGTAAGTGTTCTTGGTTTAATTTTCTATATTGTGCTAAACCAGCCATTGCTATGGGAGGGCGTTGCAAAGCAGCAAGTGTATCTGCAATAGCATAGTCGAAAGTGACGAGTTTTTTGGGTTCTTCAGCGTTAGCAAGTGGCACGATCAGCGGTAAAAATAGCAGTATGACTAAAAAAACTGCTCTGTGGCCTGACGATGGTAAGTTGCCCATATCGATCATTTATATAATTTCTATTTTGGCTTTTATAAAACAATGGCAGGCGGTGATGCCGCCTGCCATTGCCTCTATTGGTAATGACGTTACCACTGGTAACTTACTGAGCCTATGATGCTTCTCGGCTCGCCATAGTAGCAGCCATAAGTGCAGGACTCGATATAGGTTTTATCAGTGAGATTGGTGGCATTCACTGCATATACCCAAGATCCAGTTTCATAACTCACTCGCGTATCGACAAGTGTAAACGACGGCACTTCTCCCTCTACCCAAGTCGCCCGGGTTGGGCCTACGTAGCGAACTCCACCTCCTACTTTCAACCCCGGCAGGCCGAAATCGCCAAAGCGATAATCACTCCATAGCGAGAATTGGTTATAGGGTGTATTGGCCGTTCTCCTGCCCACCTGATCTGGCGTAACGGGGCTGCTTTTCGTTGTACGCGCATCTGTGTAGGTGTAGGCGGCTATCAAGTTGGCATTGGGGCCTAGTGCCGTCTTCGCTTCCAATTCGACACCACGTGAACGCACTTCCCCTATCTGTGTCTGAAAGCTGGTGTCCACCGGATCGGTGACGCTGACGTTTTCCTGTGTCAGCTCATAAGCGGTTGCGGTGAGCATTGTATCCCAGCCATCTGGCTGAAAGCGAACGCCTAATTCATATTGCTCACCCCGTGTGGGCTCGAACTGATTGCCGTTACGGTCAGTGCCGCTGGTAGGTTCAAACGACTGGCTATAGCTGATGAAAGGCGCCAAACCGTTATCGGCAAGATAGACTCCCCCCACACGTCCAGTGAAAGCATTATCCGTTTCACGACTCCACTCTGTGGGGCCAAAGTAGGGTGAGGTCTCAGATTCAGTCCAGTCCTGACGCCCTCCTAATAAGAGAACCCATTTGTCAGCGATTTTCATCTGATTTTGAGCATACAAGCCAACCTGCTCACTGCGTTGCTTGGATGACCATGCAAAGGCCACCGGGTCGCCGAACTCTCCACTTCCGTACACAGGATCAAATAAATCAAGCGATGACACAGTTCGGTTGTAGCGCTCAGTTTCGTGGCGTTGTCGTGTGTAGTCTATTCCGATCAAGCTGGTGTTGTTGGTGTTGCCAGCCTCCCAGTCATATTGCAAGGAGGTATCTGAGGTTAAGCCCGATGAGGCATCACGGCGATCCTGGGCGCTCCGGGCATAAATCCGCTGATCGATACTTTGGCCAAGACCTATCTGAGGAAAATCTCGATCGGCCCGGAAAGTGCGGAGGCTATGTTGTAGGTGGAGGCTGTTAGAGAAGTCGTGCTCGAGCAAGTAGCCGATCGAATAACGCTCGTTATCATACTCATCAAAGCCGGGCTCCCCAGTGAACCGCTCCCGAGGAATGTCACCATTCGGGTTAGAAAGAATGGTGCCGCTGGTGGGTAGCCCATACACATAGGCCGTGTCGTCGCGCTGATATTCACTCAGTAGGGTGAGCGAAGTATTCTCGCTAGGCTGCCATTTTAAAGCTGGAGCGATATAGGTGCGATCATCCGGCACGTGGTCGACGAAGCTGTCACTGTCCCGATGCAGCATGGTAATACGGTATGACCATACGCCATCTTCATCCAAGGAATCGGAAAAGTCCGCAGATATTTGACGTCGGTCGAAACTACCTGCCTCGATATTAACTTCGCGTAGTGGAGTACTGGTGGGGCGTTTACTAACGGCATTAAGAATGCCTCCTGGGGCAGCCACACCATACAAGATTGATGAGGGGCCCTTAAGTACTTCCAGCCGTTCCAGACCATAGAGCTCTTGCTGACCGTCATACATGTTGGCTTGGTATTTGCTGCCGTCTCGGTAGGTTGTTGTGTTGCGAAAACCGCGAATTCTTAACCCTTCCGTGGTTCTTTCGGCTCCATTGAACCTGGAGATGCCAGCAGTATAGCCGAGCGCTTCAGTGAAGTTCCGAGCCCCGTAGTTTTTAAACTCCTCACTGCTAACAACCGAGATAGACTGCGGCGTTTCAATAATAGGTGTGTCGGTTTTGGTGCCTGTTGCGCTGCGAGTGGCGGCAATACCTTGTACAGGCCCTGTGGCTTCTTCATAGAGGCGGCTTTCGGTTACTTGCAGGGTAGGTAGTGTGGTACTTGTTTCGCTGTTTTCGTTAGATTGTAGATTAGTGCCTTGAGCGAGGGCAGCCGGTGCCGCCAATAGCGTCGCAGCGCAGGCATTAGCAATGGCCACAGAGAGCAGTTGCCTGCGCAGGCCGGTACGAAGTTGCTGCATAGTAATCCCCTTGAATGATATTTATGCGTTAATGGTAATTGTTATTATTAGCATTATGTTCTGGATTTGTACTGTCTTGCAACACTCTGTTGCTCAAAATGGTACCTATGGCAAGAGGCGCCACAGGTACTAATCATGCCGTGCCCCATGGGAGGAAATTAAAAATCAACAGGGCTGGGGTGCTTACTAAGATGGTGCTGAAGTGCTTTGGCGATATCTGCGCGTACCTGGCCGGTGGCATCGGGGGTAATGCTGCCCAGGCGCGCGAAGTCGTGCACCATGCCGGGGTATATGGTTAGTTGGGTATCCACGTTCGCTTCCTGTAAGCGGTTCACGTAGGCGATGCCTTCGTCGACTAGAAGATCATGTTCGGCCAGGGCGATGAAGGCAGGTGGTAAGTTTTTGAGTTTCGCAGCCTCCAACGGCGCAAAGCGCCAGTCATGGCGTTCCTCACTGCTATTTAGATAGTGGCCAAACATCCACTGCAGGGTGTCTGCTTCCAGCAGGTAGCCTTGCGCGTATCGGCGATGAGACTCGCTGTCTTGCCAGGCACTGGTGCAGGGGTAGAGCAAAATCTGGCAGCGTGGAAGGTGCCAACCATTATCACGTGCTGACATGCAAAGAGCCGTGGCGAGGGTGCCGCCTACACTGTCACCACCAACGGCGATGCGTGAGGTATCGAGGCCCATCTCTTCGCCATGCTTCAGCAGCCAGCAGTAGGCATCTTCAGCGTCGTGAAAAGCTGTCGGAAACTTGTGCTCGGGGGCCAGGCGATAGTCGACAGCCAACACTGTGTAGCCAGTTGCTTGAGCGATGCTTTGGCAGAGCGAATCGTGGGAATCCAGGCTGCCCAGTAGGTAGCCGCCGCCATGGAAGTAGAGCAGAGTGGGCGCTAAAGGCTCCTCGCCTTGGTAGCGGCGCAGTTTAAGAGGGTGACCATCTCGACAGGTGATGCTCAGTGCCGTTGCATCGTTAGCTATTGGCTCATCAAGCATCTGTGATGATGCCTCGTAGGCAGTGCGTGCCTGTTGTGGTGAGAGAGAGTGGAAAGGCGGGCTGCCACTATCGGCGACTAGGTCTAAGAAAGCGGCGACATCAGGATGTAAGGACATAATGGGCTTAAGTCTCGGTATTAGGGGCCGCTCTGAGAGAGCGGCCATGCGTTAATAGTGCTTGGTTAGTCCGCGCCTACTAGTGAGGAAGTTGATACTCCTGAATAGGATGTTGGCAGTGCCTCATTAAGCACTTCACAAATCTCACTTGTCCTGGCTGCCAAAATCGACAGCAGGGTATCGCTTAAACCATGGGTGGGCTCGCAGCTACCTTGCAGGAAAATAGCCGGTTTGAACGCAGGCTTGGCGTAAAGCTGATAGTGGCGGTTAACGGCAAAATCAGGCAGGTAGTCCGCAACGGGGGCTAACAGCTGTTTATGAGTGTCGCGTACATAGCCGGTGGCTAACACTACTGCGTCGTAGCGGGTGATATCCGTATGGCCAGTCTCCAAATCACGCACGTTTAGCTCAACGCCTTCAGGGCTTGCTTGACTGCCGATAACCTCATGGCGGCGACGGAAGCGGTGGCGGGCCTGGCCGGTTACTTTTTGCTGATAGAACACATCGTAAATCTCCTGAATTAGCGCCAAGTCAGGGGCTGAGTAGTTGGTGCTTTTGTACTCCTGCAGCAGCGCTTCCCGCTGGCCAGTGGGGTTGTTGAAAACGTAGTCGGTGTATTCGGGATTGAATATCTCGTTGACGAAGGGGCTATCGTCCGAGGGTTTAAAGGCCCATGCCCGGCTAATAAGATCCACCTGAATACCTTCGCGGCCGTGCAGATCAAGGAATATCTCAGCGGCGCTCTGGCCTGCACCGATCACGGCGATGCGTTTGGGGGCGTCTTGCTTTGCTAGCTCTCTGAGGTAGTGGCTGGAGTGGAAGACCCGCGGGTCGTCTTTTAGCCCGGCGAAGCATTCAGGCACATTGGGCGCACCCCCCACGCTAATTACCAATGAACGGGTGAGCCTTTCCTGCACCGCGCCACTCTCATCCCGTGAACGCACGCGGAGGTAGGCGACCTCGTCGTTATCAGTTTCGGGCAGCACTTCAAACACATCCTCTCCATAGGTGCACTGGTGTTCAAAGTGGCTGGCAGTCCAGCTTAGGTAATCATTGAACTCATGACGGCTGGGGAAGAAGGTCTGCAGGTTGATAAAGTCCTGCAAGCGGCCTTTGCTGTGGAGGTAATTGAGGAAGCTGAAACGGCTGCCTGGGTTACGCGGCGTGACCAGATCTTTGAGGAAAGAAATCTGCATATGGGCATTTTCCAGCAGCATATGCGGGTGCCAAGCAAAGCAGGGCTGGCGCTCAATAAACAAGGCATCCTTCGCTTGCCCTGCCTGACGTTGCTCATCAAGCGCAATGGCCAGGGCAATGTTGGAGGGGCCGAAGCCGATGCCGATCAAGTCGTGAATATGCATAAGAGTCCTCGTGGCTGACGTATTTATGGGGTGAAGCGTGGATCGGGTCGTGGGGCTGACCCAGGGTGCGAGGGCTGCGGAACCCAGCAGCGCTCGTTGAAAAAGTGTTCGCGTAGCTGCATGCCGAGCATGGCCCGCTTATGGGGGAAATCGAACGCCTTCACATGGGCATAACCGCACTGGGCAAGGTTGCGCAGCATCTTGGCGTTATCCACCCGGGGCTCGATCACCAGGCGTTGGGTGCGGCAGTCGTCCAAAAAGAGGTAGTGCGAGATAGAGGGCAGCCAGGCGGCGACATAAGGCCGCCCGCGAAAAGCGGCTTCACCGATCAGCACGTGCCAGCCGCGGTCAAAGTCATCGGCGTCGTAATAAGCGCCGATGCGATCCTCCTTGGCCCAGTAGGTCTCGAAATAGCCGAAGGGTTCGCCGTCGATACAGCCGATCAGCGGTACAACGCTGGGGTTCTGGAGCGTGCTTTCTAGCCGCTCGCGATGCTGTTCCAAATCACCCTGCTCTTCCCAGAAATGGGCGACGACCGGGTCGTTCATCCAGCGGTTGAAGCGCTCCAGATCAAGTTCCAGGTCAAGCACTCGAAAGCTCAGGGTGGCATCCAGCCAGGCAATATGGCGCTGATATACCGTGCCGCTGGGGCGCGGCGGGCGGCGCGGGTGCCGTTTTCCGTTCTCCAGGATGGGCTGCTGCGGATAGGGGCGCATGCGCGTTGAGGTCAGCCAGAGCGTGGGTAACTGCCAAAATAGCTCCGCATATACCCAGAGCTCTCCATGGCTTTCTTGAACCGCGATGCCGGCGGCACACAGGTTGGCGTGCAAAACACTAGGTAGCTGAAGGCGTAGCGCAACACTGGCCGGGTAAAAGGCAAAAGCCCCTTCGATAGCGGCAAGCAATGCCGGGAAAGGTGGTGCTGAACGCTGTGACCACTGCAGCATCAAGGTGCTGTTATCGTCTACTAGCAACCACTCAAGACGCTCTTGATGTCCTTCCACATAAAGTGTCTGCGTGGTTACCTCATAGGAAACTTGATAGGTGCACCCCTCTGGGCGTGAGAGCAGCGAGGCCACCGCGTAGCTTTCAGAGGGTACGTGTACCTGTGGTTGTGCCTGGACAGAACTGGACACCGCTAAGCTCCTATCAATAAGAACGAATCAAAGAAACGAATTAAAATCACCCCGCCGGAGGGCGGCGTTACTGACTTCCTTATTTAATGACGAATGAGAATGAGGCTTGTTTACATAAAATTGGTTAACTTTTTACGCGAGCGGTTCGTCATTAGAGATAGGTGCCGATTTCCAGTCGCTTTTTCTAATGGCTTTCCAATGAGGTGAATGTGCTTCCCTATCTGATTCGTCGAACTCGCGGGTTGATGACCGCTGCTGCGCTGGCCAGCATTCTCTCGGGGCTTTTCAGCGTGCTGCTGATTGCCCAAATTAATGCGGCGTTAACCAGCGATGTCGCCAGCCGTGCCGACTCTCATGTCAACCCTGCTTGGGCCTTCGCGGGCATTGCCGTGGCCCTAATGGTCTGTCGCATGGTGTCGACGGCGCTGTTTGAGCGGCTGGGGCAGCGTGCGTTGGCCGAGTTGCGCAGTTTTGTCGCCCAGTGTGTGGCCGAAACCCCCTTTGCTCGGTTCGAGCGTGTGGGCAGTGCGCGGATCCAGTCGGCACTCACCGAGCACAGCAACAACGTGGCGGTACTGTTCGTTAGCTTGCCGGTGATTTTGACCAATACGGTCATCGTGGTGGGATGCTTGGGCTACCTGGCAATGCTTTCATGGCAGGTGTTTTTATTTGCACTTGGGGTGATTGGGCTGGGCGCTGTCGGTTACCACCTGGTGCACTTACGCGCTATTCACTACCTCCAGGATGCCTCGTCAGAGCAGGATCGCTTGTTTGGTCATTTCCGCGCGCTGACCGATGGTGCAAAAGAGTTGCGGCTACACCAACGCAAGAGCCGGGTCTTTATGGATCAGATACTGGGGGAGTCGGTTGAAGGCGTGCGGCGGCTGCGTACCTATGGCATGTCGCTGTTCGTGATCTCGACCAGTTGGGGGCAGTTCCTGATGTACGCCTTTATTGGTCTGGTGTTGTTCGTGTTGGCAGGCGATGGGCCTAACCAAACCCAGGTAATGACCGGTTTTGCCCTGGTGTTTGTGTTTATGGTGACGCCCCTTGAGGGCTTGCTGATCAATATTCCACGGATCAATATGGCGCGGGTAGCCGCTAGCCGAATTGATGACATCACACGAGAGATGCCCCAGGGGCAGGAGAGGCAAGCGTCACCTCAGGTGCCTGCTTTGCAGCGTCTTGAGTTGCGCGACGTCACCCATCAGTACTACCACGAGCAGAGCGATGACTTCTTTGAGTTGGGGCCGATTAATCTGAGCTTTACGCCGGGGGAGGTGGTGTTTCTGGTAGGAGGTAACGGTAGCGGTAAGACCACGCTGGCCAAAGTAGTGGTGGGGCTTTACCCGCCGGAGGGTGGCGAGGTGTTGCTTAATGGCGAGCGGGTCGAGCCAGATGGCTGGGATGCCTACCGGCAGCTCTTCTCGGTGGTGTTCTCGGACTTCCACCTCTTCGAGCGTCTGTTGGAAGCGCCGCGGGAAGATCTCGACGAAGAGGGCAACCGCCTGCTGGCCAAACTGCACTTGCAGCATAAGGTGCGGGTTGAAAACGGTGCGTTTACCACTCAAGCACTCTCCCAGGGCCAGCGTAAGCGTCTGGCGCTTGTCGTGGCCTACCTTGAGGATCGGCCCTTCTTGGTGTTTGACGAGTGGGCGGCGGATCAGGATCCGTTATTCAAAGAGGTGTTTTACTGCGAGGTGTTGCCCGAGCTAAAACGCATGGGCAAAGCGGTGCTGGTCATCACCCACGATGACCGCTATTTCCACCTTGCGGATCGATTGGTGCGGCTAGAGAGTGGCAAGCTATTGACTGCTGAGTCTGAGACTGCCGAAGAGTCGCTAGCGGAACCCTCACCGGCCACTTGACCCCACCATCCGCGCCAGTACCCGGTCTTTGAGCCAGAAGCGGTGAATCAGCGCCATCGTGATGTGGCCGATGACTAATCCACATAACAGCCACGAGAGCGGGCCGTGAAGGAGCTCGGCTGGGACGATCATCCAGGTGATGTCGCGTTCCGCTTCGGGCAGCAGCTCCATGCCATAAAAGCGTAGCGCCCCGCCGCGGCCGTACTGGCGCAAAATAGCGAAAGCGGGCAACCACATTAGTAGCCCATAAAAGGTGATATGGACAAAGCGCGTCAAGCGCCCACCTAGCCCTGGCGTGTGGGGCGGGCGTTGCTTGCGATTTATCCATGCCCAGCCAAGGCGAGCCAGCGTCACGATCAGAATCATAAATCCTAATGAGCCGTGGGGCCCGATGCTCGCCAAGAACAGCGTGATAGCGTTTTCGCCCATTCCTCGCCAGGCCAGCAACACGGTAAATTGCAGCGTGACCAGCGCGGCGGTCAGCCAGTGAAGCGCACGGCTGACCCGCCCATAGCCGTCAGGGCTGTCTCGCCAGCCAATAGGCGCTTGAGCTGGTGTGCTTAAGTAATCACTGTTTGGCGCCGTGCTGTTTACTGCTTCTTTAACCATTGGCCTTGCCCTGACGCCAGTAGCCCATGCTGGTGACGTACTGTTTGGGGAGGCCGCACTCGTTGACCAGGTAGCGGCGCAGCGTCATGGCGACTTTGGTTTCAGCGGCGATCCAGGCATAGAAGGGCGCGTTGTCGTCCAGAGTGGCGGGATCCCAGAGCGGGCCGTCCTCATCGTCGCTTTCGTCGTTGGTAGTGGCGCTGGTAGTGGTGTTAGTAGGCGTGCCGCCTAGCGTTTGAATTTCCTTATGTAAATCAATATTACGTAGCGTTCTCAGTAGTAGCTCACCGTGCTGGCAGCCTGGCTCACTATCGCGTGCCAGCCAGTGAAGTTTGGCGGCATGGGGGAGCGGCTGAACATCGTCGCTGCGAGGCACTTCGAACAGCGCTTCAACCTTGGGTTTGAGCGGCAAATCATCAAGGGTTTCCAAAATACCGGCGGCAGCGGGGAGGGCAGTTTCATCGGCGAGGATCAGAATACGGCGCACGCCTTGGGGTGGCTTCCACTCATAGCCCAGCTTTGGGCCCTCCGCACTGGCGTCGGGGGCTGTCATCGCTAAGCGGTCGCCGGGGCGTGCATGCATTGCCCAGCGTGAGGCGGGGCCATTGTCGCCGTGGAGTACAAATTCAACGTCCACCTCGGCTTGTTCTGGGCGCAGGGCTCGGATGGTGTAGGTGCGCGCAGAGGGGCGCTGGGCGTCCGGCAGTGCGCGGTAGGCGCCGTACCAGTCGTGCTCTTCCAGCTTGGCAATCTCAAACAGCGGGTCGAGACTGCCACCGCCTTCGGGGAAGAACAGCTTGACGCGCTGATCCGGGGCGTAGGTGTCCATTTGACCAACATCTGGGCCAGTAAAGGTGAACCTGACTAATGAGGCGCTGACTTGGGTGCGCCGGGCGAGGGTGATATCGAAAAGCCGGTAGCTCGGTTTGGCTGCCATAATGATGTCTCCTTTATATAAGGAGTCAATTGTAGTGCTAATCGTTATCATTTAGAATCATTGTTAGTTATTCAATCGCTAATTTCCATAAACTCGTTTGCATAAATAGTAAGGCTAAGAAAATGACGCTGCTGCCTATCACGTCTCTTTGGGCGAACTGTCCGGTTACCACGAAAGGGTGCTCGCTATGTTAGGCGCCGCGCAATTTGCCCAAAGAGCGGGGGGGATGTCGCCCGCTAAAGCCTGCCTATTGCTTAGCCTGCCGATGGTGGTGCTGTTTTGGGTGGGCCTAGAGGGCCAAGGCGGTTTTGCGCTAGGCCTGCAGGCGTTAGTGGCTCCCTCCTTTGAAAACGTTGATGAGTTGCTGCTTTACTATGCTTGGTGGCCGCGACTCTCGATCGCCCTGCTCGCCGGGGGCGGCTTGGGGCTGGCGGGCGTACTCATGCAGCAGGTGCTGCGCAACCCGCTGGCCTCGCCCACCACCTTGGGGGTGGCATCGGGCGCTAATCTGGCGCTGATGACCGCCACCTTGCTAGCGCCGGGGCTGCTTGTCGCCGGGCGCGAATGGGTCGCCTTATTGGGTGGCGCGCTGGCGGTTGGGTTAGTTTTCCTGCTCTCCTGGCGGCGCGGGCTGGCGCCAATCGTGGTGGTGCTGGCGGGCCTGGTGGTCAATCTTTACCTGGGGGCGCTGTCTACGGCGCTGCTGCTGTTTAACCACGAGGCGCTCTCGGGGCTGCTGATCTGGGGCGCGGGTTCGCTGGCGCAAAACGGCTGGGATGGTGTTGCCATCCTCTGGCCTCGGCTGGCGATTAGCTGCATAGCCGCGTGGTTTTTGCTGCGCCCTTTGGCAGTGCTGGAGCTTGACGATGCCAGCGCCAAGAGCCTGGGGGTTTCGCTGACCTATCTGCGCTTTGCGGGGATGGGGCTGGCGGTGTTTATTACCGGAACCATTGTTAGCGTGGTGGGTATTATTGGTTTCATCGGGTTAGCAGCGCCCAATATTGTACGTATGGCTGGTGCGCGCCGCTTAGGGCCACGGCTACTCTGGTCGACGCTATTGGGGGCCGTGCTGCTGGCTACCACCGATCTGCTCCTGCAGCAGTTTGGTGGCATGGTGGCGGCCTTTATTCCTACCGGGGCGATTACCGGTGCCCTGGGGGCACCGCTGTTAATGTGGCTGATTCCGCGCCTGAAACTGCAGGGCGACCAGCCGCCAAAAGGGGCCGGTGTTTTCGCTCATCGCCACCCTGCGCCGTCACGTTTAGCCACTGGTTTAATCCTCGCGTTACTGGGGGCAACGGTTCTCGGCTTGCTGTTTGGCCAGGGTGTAGACGGCTGGTATTGGCTGGCGCCCAATAACTGGAATGTCATGCAGTGGCGCATGCCCCGGGTGATGGCAGCAGCCGCCAGCGGGTTGATGCTGGCGATTGCCGGGACGATTCTTCAGCGCCTTTCTGCCAACCCCATGGCCAGCCCCGAGGTACTGGGTATCAGCGGTGGCTGTGCCATTGCGCTGATTTTGGGAATTTTCCTGCTGCCTGCGCCCACCAATATGATGCTGATTGGCGTGGGCACCCTGGGGGCTTTCGCGACGCTGTTGGTGTTGGTGGGTATCAACCGCAAGAGCGGTTATCTCCCCGAGCGTTTGCTGCTCACCGGGGTGGCGGTCAGTGCGTTATTTGATGCGGTTCGCAGCGTAATGCTGGCAGGTGGCGATCCTCGTGGCCAGCAGGTGATTGCCTGGCTGGCGGGCTCCACCTACTACGTGGATATCACCAATGCGGTGGTGGTAGGGGGGATTGCCGCTGTATTGGCGCTGGTCACACTGCCCTTCACTCGCTGGCTGGATATCCTGCCCCTGGGCGCGCCCACGGCCAAGGCCCTTGGGGTCACTCTAAACCGTGCCCGTTTGGCGTTGCTGCTACTGGTGGCGCTGCTCACCGCTTGCGCCACCCTGGTGGTGGGGCCGCTTTCGTTTATTGGCCTGCTGGCGCCGCATATGGCGCGCTTGGTCGGCTTCTCCCGTGCAGGGCAGCACCTGCTGGGTGCTGCGTTGATCGGCATGCTATTGATGGTGCTGGCGGACTGGGTGGGGCGTCAGATTATTTTCCCTTACGAGATACCTGCAGGCTTGGTCGCCTCGCTGATTGGCGGTGCCTACTTTATGTGGGGGCTAAGGCGGTTGTAGTTACCCGTGCTTTTAGCACGCGCTTTTAGCATGCACCGAAAACAAGATGCCGGGGAGTTGTGGTCATGGAGCTGTTAAGGATTGTATGGCGTGATTATCGCTGGCCGTTTGTGGCCGTGGTGGTGCTCAGTTTGGTCAGCGCTGGTCTCGGCATCGGTGTCATCGCCTTTATCAATCAACGGCTGCTAGGCACCTTTTCCGATCCCTGGCGCATCCTGCCCGAATTCCTGGGGCTGATTGCGCTGCTGCTGGTCATTACCCTGACATCACAATTGGCGCTAACTACCCTGGGTCACCATTTCGTCTACCGGCTGCGAGGGCAGTTGATCAAACGAATTCTGGATACCAATATCGAACGCGCCGAGCAGATTGGCAGTGCGCGTTTGCTGGCGAGTCTCTCCACCGACGTGAGTTCAGTGACCGTTGCTTTTATACGCTTGCCGGAGCTGATGCAGGGCGGAGTGCTGACGATAGGTGCCACGCTTTACCTGGCGTGGCTTTCGCCTGCCATGCTGGGTGTCACCGCGCTTTGGGTGATTGTGACTATTTTAATTGGTATACGCTTGGTAGCACGTGTCTATGGGCATATGGCCAAACTGCGCGAAATACAGGATCGTCTCTACGCGGATTACCAGGCGGTCATTGAGGGGCGCAAAGAACTGGCGCTCAACCGTGACCGTGCCGAATGGCTGTATCGTGATGTCTATACGCCTAACGCACAGGAGTGTCGGCGTCATTTTATTCTTGGTGATACCTACCATCTCAGCGCGGTGAACTGGTTCAACATCATGATGCTGGGTGCCATCGGTGTGGCGTTCTTTTTGGCCAACGGCCTGGGCTGGGCATCGGTGCAGGTAGCCACTACTTTTTCACTCACGCTGCTGTTTTTGCGTGCGCCGTTGATGCAGGCCATTGGTGCCTTTCCGACACTGATTAACGCTCGAGTGGCGTTTGAAAAAATCAGCAGCTTAGACCTGGCCGAGCACCGTGAGGGGTTCGGCCATTCTGCGCTGCGCCATGACTGGCAAGCGCTCACCCTGGATCAGGTTAGCTATTGCTACCCGGATGAGGAGTCTCGGGCGGGTTTTGCCATCGGCCCTATCGACCTGACCTTGAAGCGTGGCGAGGTGGTGTTTCTGATCGGCGGTAACGGCAGCGGGAAATCGACTTTGGCGAGGCTGCTGACTGGGCTCTACCAGCCCCAAAGCGGCTGCGTGCGAGTCGATGGCAGGCCGCTGCGGGAAGAAGACTGGACACGCTATCGCCAGCACTTCTCGGCCATTTACACCGATCTGCATCTCTTTGACCGTTTGATGGGCCCTGCGGGCGAGTCACCCGACTCGGGGCTGGTGGAGGAGTGGCTTGCCGCGCTGGGCATGCGCAGTAAGCTCGACTTCGACGGCGATCGCATCACCAACGTCAACCTCTCCCAGGGCCAGCGCAAGCGTCTGGCGATGCTGCTAGCCGTTGCGGAGCAGCGCGACCTGTTGCTGCTTGACGAGTGGGCCGCCGACCAGGATCCCCAGTTTCGGCGAGTCTTCTATCGTGAGCTACTGCCCCAGTTACGGGCGTTGGGCAAGACGCTGGTGGTAATCAGCCACGATGATCACTACTTCGACCAAGCTGATCGCCTGCTGGAAATGCGCCAAGGGCAGTTGGTAGAGCTCACCGGTGAGCAGCGAGAAGCCGCGAGCCGCGATGCGGTGGCAAAGGTGAGTGGGTAATGCGTAACGATGTTGGGGCGCCTAATTTAGCCAAGACCACGGCGTATCATACCGGCTGCCGGGACTCGCTCGGCCAGCTGTATCACCACCACCAGCCTTGGCTGCAGCAGTTGCTCAGCCATCGGTTGGGGTGCAGTGAATCGGCGGCTGACTTGGCGCAGGATGCGTTTGTGCGATTGATCAAAACGCCCCGCCAACTGGATAGTTTCGACGGTGCCAGAGCCTATCTCAGCCGTATGGCCAAAGGGCTATGTGTGGATCATTGGCGCCGTCAGGATATCGAGCGTGCCTGGCAGCAAGCCTTGGCAGCTAGTGCCGAGACACATTTGCCCTCTACTGAACACCAGCAGATCGTTATAGAGACGCTGTGCGAAATCGACCGCATGCTGGCGCGGTTGCCCGAAAAAGTCGCCAGCGCCTTTCTGGCCTCCCAGCTACACGGCAAACCCTATCGGCAGATTGCTGAGGAGCTAGGGGTTTCTGAGCGCATGGTCAAAAAATATATGGCCCAAGCCATGCTGCGGTGCGCGTTGATCGAAGCGGGCTTCGAGGCGAGCCTCTAAATGGCCTCTGCCGCCAGCCCTGATGAAGCCGCCAAGCGCCGCGCCTTGGCCGATGCCGCCGAGTGGTTTGCTGAGTGGCAGGCAGGCGAGCTCTCTTCAGTTCAGCGTGAGCATTGGCAGTCGTGGTTGGAAGCCAGCGATACCCACCGCTGGGCCTGGCAACAGGTGGAAGGCGTTAGCCAACGTTTTACCACTCGTCTGGATGAGGCTGAGCGCCACACCGCCGACTGGGTCATCAGTTCGGCGCGGCAACGACGGCGAGGGCGATGGCATCTGCTAAGTGGTCTCTCTAGCCTGGCGATTGTGGCCGTGTTGATAGGGCTCTCTTGGCAGTGGACGCCACTGACCCAATGGGTAGCCTACTGGGGCGCCGACTACCGTACGGCTACCGGTGACATCACTCGCATCGAGCTGGATGATGGCACCCAAGTGTGGCTCAGCAGCGCCTCGGCGTTGGACTTGGACTACGACCGCCAGCGGCGCCGACTGCAGCTGGTGGCGGGCGAAGTGCTGGTTACGACCGGCAAAGACCCCGAACGACCACTTTATGTCGATACCCGCAGTGCCCGGCTAACGCCCTTGGGCACCCGCTTCAGCGTGGCTGAGCAGCCATCAGGCGAACTGCTGGCGGTGTTTGACGGTGCCGTGGCGATCCAGACCCTGGGTGATGCTCAGCATGCGAGTCAGCGGCAGGTGGTCAATGCAGGACAGCAAGCTTACTACGCCGCTGACCGCATCGGTGAACTCACCCCCGCTGAAGGCCGCAGGGAAGCCTGGGCCAACGGCATTCTGCTGGCCGAGAACATGTCGCTTAAGACCTTCGCTGCGGAGCTTAGTCATCATCATCGTGGCCGCCTTGAGGTCGACCCCGCGGTGACGGATCTCACCCTGCTCGGCGCTTTCCCGCTTGATGATCTAGAGCGCACCCTGAACATGGTCGAGACCACGCTGCCGGTGAAGGTGCGCCGGGTCATGCCCTGGTGGATCAAGATCGAGGCAAGCGAGAAAAGCCCCAACCAAGAATAAAAAGAGAAAAAATTGGTTTTTCTGGTTCCCCTTTTTCGCGCTGGTTCGATTCCCCTTTATAAGCACTTAAAACGTATCTGCAAGGGGAATCGATATGCTCCAACAGCGCACTGCACTTCAACCGCTTACTGCCAAGCACCAACCGACGCTTAACCGCCGCGCCTTGGCGCTGGCGGTTCATTTTGCCGCCGCCGGACTATTGGCCGTGCCGCAGCTATCGCAGCCCGCCATGGCACAAGCCTCCCAGCAGCAAACGCGCCACTATGATATTGCCAGCGGCCCGGTAAGTAGGGTTATCAACCGCTTCGCCGCCGAGTCGGGCGTTTTTATCAGCGGCGCCGGCGAACTGGGAGAAGGGCGTCAAAGCCCTGGCCTGCAAGGCCAGTATCGCGTCGATGAAGGGCTGGAGCGGTTGTTGGATGGAACAGGTTTAACGGCAGCCCGCCAGGGTGATGGTAGTTATCGGTTGGAAGAGCGGGCTGCGGATGTGGCATTGACGACAGTAGAAGTAACCGGAGCGCGCCTGCCCTACGGCATGACCGAGAATAGTAACTCCTACACAAGCGAAGGCGCTAACATTGGCTTAGCTTCACAGTCAGTGAAGGAAATACCTCAGTCAGTGAGTGTTGTTACACGAGAGCGTCTGGACGACCAAGGTACGACCTCATTGGCTGAGGCTATGCGCAATGTTACTGGTATGACCGTGCGTGAGTACGGGCCCAATCAGTACGAGCTCAAGTCTCGAGGTTATAATATTAACTCCTTCCTCATTGATGGTAGTCCTGCTCAGAGTCCAGAAAGTGCCTGGGAAAGCGCTGGAGTATTTGATACAGCCCTACTCGATCGTATTGAGGTGCTCCGTGGGCCTGCGGGTATTCTCCAAGGGACTGGTGAGCCCAGCGGTACCATCAATCTGGTGCGCAAACGTGCTTTAGCTGAAAGCCAAGCTTCGGTTACCCTTTCTGCCGGTACAGATGATGCTTACCGGGGGGTAGTCGACGTAACTGGTGCACTGGATAGTGATGGGCGAGTCCGGGGCCGCTTCGTCGGTGTCTATGATGATCGCGGCTCTTTCATTGATAATGTATATTCGGAGAACCAAGTCGGTTATGGAACATTGGAGTTCGACCTGACCCCGAATACCACATTGTCCTTGGGGGCAACCATACAAGAGGAGGAGTTCCGTCCTAACTCTGGATTACCGACCTACAGCAACGGCTCCCTACTCAATATTAGTCGCTCTACGTATCTAGGTTCGGACTGGGAAAAACAAGCTGGTGATGCCCAGCGCTATTTTCTAGAATTGGAGCATCAGTTGAATAATGGTGCTGAAATCACTTTTAAAGCCAATCACCAGAATCGAGATTCTAACCTCCAAAAGAGTGAAAGCCATTCGTCCGTTTCACCCGATACCGGTGAATTCTTGATGCGCCGAATCCAGTGGGATCAAGAACGCCAAGATGATTACCTCGAGCTTCAGGCACGTACTCCCTTTGAACTGGCTGGAAACTCTCACGAAGCCGTATTCGGCGCCAGCTATTTAGATAGGGAAGTTATCCGTATATTTGCATCTGGTAATCCGATCACTGTTCCGGCAAGCATTTTCTCTTCCGGCCATAGAACTTCAGAGCCTCCTACCTTCGATCAAAACCCTGTCGATTTTGACGTAGGTAGCAAGCAATATGCGGCTTATAGTAAAGCTCAGTTCAACCTATTTGATCCTCTCACCCTTGCCTTGGGGGGACGCATCAATTGGTGGGAAACTGAGAGTTCCCTCAGTTCTGGAGGATCAGTGAGCGAGAATGCTAGCAGTGGAACCGAATTCATTCCCTATGCGGGCTTGATCTACCAACTCAACCCCGAGATCAATCTCTACGCTAGCTACACCGGCTTCTTCGAACCGCAGACGGCAACAGACCGCAATGACAATATTATCGATCCACGTGAAGGCGACCAAATAGAGATCGGGATCAAAGGATCTAACCTTGAGGGCGGTTTAAACTGGCATGTCGCAGCTTTCCGTATTGAAGACACCAACCGTGCCTTTGCCGATCCTGATAATCCAGGTTTCGCGATCCCTATTGGAAAAGCCGAGAGTGAAGGCTTAGAAGCTGAAATCAGCGGTCAGTTGTTGCCTCGCTGGGATCTCAGCGTTGGTTATGCTTATACGCAGACAGAGTTTGTAAGGGACGCTAGCTCAGAAGGCCTCACACTCTCACCGGACACACCTGAGCATAACTTCAACCTATGGTCACGCTATCGCTTTAGCGACAACCCAAGTCAGGGGTGGCGGGTTGGTGCAGGCGTGAATACCGCTAGTGGAGTTTATGCCGAAAGTGGGGATGTTAAAACTGAACAAGGAGGTTATACCACTGTTTCAGCACTGCTCGGCTATCAGGTCAATGAGAACTTGGACATCTCATTGAATGGTAATAACCTAACCGACAAGGAGTACTACTCTACAATTAGAGGAGGAAGTAGGCATAATTATTACGGTGCACCACGAAACTTCATGCTTACCATGGATTACAATTTCTAATCACCCATGGGCAGAGTAATATACCTGCCGTTCTAGGACTTATTAACTTGGCGGAAACTTAACGGCTACTGAAATGATGAGTGATTGAAGTTGCCGCCACGTTAACAGCGCATATATTTTTATAAGTATTACCATATATTGAGAAAAACATGAGTACTCCTCTCTCTCAACCAAAGATAAACAACGAATTTTCTCTGCGTGCCTTTTTTGTATGCCTCTCATTTTTTATCCCCGTCACCTGTCTAGCTTCGCCCCTACCTTCTACGATAGCACTTAGTTGGACTACTGCCGAAACACTGGTCGCCATTGGCGCCCCACCTGAAGGGATGTCAATGAGAAATAATTATCAGAAATGGGGAAGCATCAGATCCATACCCGAAGACACAGTTGAAGTTGGCCTTTCTTTTCAACCAAATCTTGAACTCATTACATCGATGCACCCAGATATAATAATATCAGACAGTGTTTTCGCCGTATCCGATGAGAAGCTATCAGACAAATACAAGACATATCGCTTCACTCTCTATCACGAAGATGTAAATAGATGGAATGAACTTACAGATTTCACAAGAGAAGTGTCTTCGGCTATTACACTGTCAGATGCTGGAGAGATGTATATAGCCGACGTTGAAAATAAAATTGAACATTTAAAAAATAGAATCAAGGAGTGGAACGAACCACTACTGATTATTCGCGCTCTAGATTCCCATCATGTGAGGGTTTACGGAAAAAATAGCTTGGTTCAAGCCGTGCTTGATCGCCTGGGCTTAGCCAACGCCTGGCAAGAACCAACAAACCAGAAGGGGTTTTCAATTGTCGGTGTAGAGGAGCTAATCGGCATTGATGCGCGACTAGTAATCGTGGAGGGCCCACAACTTTCTGGGAATATAGCAAGCCAACTTTACGGCCGTGGCCTATGGCAGTATGTGCCTAGCATTCGAGAAAAAAATTTAATAACAGTTCCTCCGTTCTGGGTATTCGGTGCTCTTCCCTCAGCCCTCCGCTTCGCCGAATCCCTCGTTGAGGCATTAGAGGGGCCAACCACGCCCTAACACGGATCTGATCACCGCCATATGATTTGTAATGATAAGTATTATCACTTATTGTTTGCGTCTGGTTTTGCCCCTTTTTTGGGGCAGTTGGCACCATGTTACCGGATGGGCGGCGCAATCCACTCTATCAACCAGTGCGTTATCTTGAATTGGGTGGCGATACTCCCAACCGCGTACGACGCTTGTGTTGTATCAAGTATCGCCTTCCAAATGAGCCGTTGTGCGCCGCCTGCCCTTTGAAACCTGAGAATTGTCAAGCAAAGCGTCACCGCTAACTCTCTTGCTCCCAGGGAGTGTTGGGGGCGTATAGAATCCCATGCTTTTTAATAAATCCAATCAATACCCCCATCATAAGAAAAACTAATACCCCATTAGCAGGATGATTTTTAGCAATCAGCATTCCCAGTTACTTTATTGCCAGGTTAATGAACGCGGCGCTAATTCCGGCAATGAGGGCAGAGCAATGTGGGAAAGTTATATCACCGGGCTGGTGGTGTGCGGCGGGATTATCATGGCGATTGGCGCGCAGAATGCCTATATCCTAGGGCTGGCGATTCGTCGCGAATACCACTGGTGGTCGGCGGGGCTGTGCATCAGTGCGGATATCATTTTGCTTACCGCGGGCATGTTTGGCGTGAGCGCCATTCTGCTGACCATGCCCAATGCCATGGAAGCCATGCGCTGGGTCGGCGTGGTATTCTTGAGCTGGCTGGCGGCCCAGGCGCTGTGGCGTGCGGTTAGCGGTCGGCAAGGGTTAAGCGCTGAGGCGGGCAAAGCACCTAGCTTAACTAAAGTAATTTTCGCCACCCTTGCCGTCACCGTGCTCAATCCCCAGGTCTATCTGGATACGCTGCTGCTAATACCCGCCATTGGCGCGCAGCAGGAAAGTGCGGGCATTTTTGTAGCGGGTGCCTCCACGGCTTCAATCCTGTGGTTTAGCCTACTGGCTTGGGGCGGCGCCGCGCTTTCACCGTGGCTCTCAAAGCCCATTGCGTGGCGCGTCATTGACGGATTGATTGGCATGATGATGGCAGGCATTGCCATTCATCTTGCGCTTGGCTCGGCGTCGCTCAGCTAAGCCGCTGAGCGTTTTATGGCGGCTCGTTTTTAATGGCGACTAAAGTAGGCCTCCATGCCCGCGATGACTTTATCGATGTCCGCGTCATTAATATCGCGATGGACAACAAAGCGGGTAGCGTAAAGTAGTTCAATCAAAATACCGTGCTCTTTTAGCCAGGCGGAAAGTGGCTGCACATGGCTGTCGGGAAAGCGTGCGAACACCATATTGGTTGCCTGTGAGGTGATGTCGACCCCCGGCAGTGTTGCCAAGCCTTCGGCCAGTCGTGCGGCGCGGCGGTGGTCCTCGTTTAAATCGCTCACATGATGATCGAGGGCGTACTGACAGGCCGCCGCGATAATGCCTACTTGTCGCATTCCACCGCCCACCATTTTGCGTAGACGGCGAGCTTTATCAATCAGCGTTTGAGAGCCCACTAATGCCGATCCCATTGGTGTTCCCAAGCCTTTTGAAAAGCATAATGAAACGCTATCGAAAGGTAGGCAGAGCTGCTTAAGCGACCTGTCGGTTGCGACAGCAGCATTAAACAGACGTGCTCCATCTAAATGCGTTGTTAGGCCGCGTTCTCGAGCGAGTTCTGTCGCTTTTAGAACGTACTCTTCGGGCAGCACTTTACCGCCAATGGTATTTTCCAACGCCAGCAGTTTGCTACGGGCAAAGTGACAATCGTCAGCTTTGATGGCAGCGCTTATTTTTTCCAGTGGCAGCGTGCCATCGGCCGCATTTTCAATAGGCTGAGGTTGGATACTGCCCAAGACCGCTGCGCCACCGCCTTCATAACGGTAAGTGTGCGCCGACTGACCCACAATGTACTCATCACCGCGCTCGCAGTGGGCCATGAGCCCAACTAGGTTACTTTGCGTACCACTAGGAAACAGTAGCGCAGCTTCTTTGCCTGCCAGTTCGGCCAAGTTTGCCTGGAAAGTGTTTACCGTTGGGTCATCGCCCCACACATCATCACCTACCGGCGCGGACATCATGGCTTCAAGCATCTCGGGAGTGGGGCGCGTTACCGTGTCGCTGCGTAAATCAATCATGTGGAACTCCTTTTTTGTTTCAGAGCGCCCACTTAGGGCTATTTTGTCGAGCAAGTTTTGAGGAACCATCTATGGTTAACAGCATACTGCAAGTCTCTCCAGCATAGGCATCCCGATGGACCTAAAAAGTGGCTATCCCTTTTGGGCTGTAAAAAACGGCCTGTTGAAAACCTTTCCAAAGCTTACCCGAGACCACCAAAGCGAAGTGGTGGTGATTGGTGGTGGTATTACCGGTGCACTGATTGCCGATGAGCTCAGCCGCCACGGCCACCATGTGGTCGTGCTTGAACGGCGCGATGTGGGGTGGGGCAGCTCCGCTGCGAGCACTGCCTTACTTCAGTATGAGATTGATACGCATATGACGGAGCTAGCGAAGCGTTACGGTGAAGCCGACGCGGTGCTTGCTTACCGCGCCTGTGCCGATGCCATTGGTGAGCTTGAAACCTTGGCGGCTGGCCTGGGGGATGTCGATTTTGAGCGTCAGCAGAGCCTCTACTATGCCAGTAATGAAGAGGATGTGGCGTCGTTAAAAGAGGAACTGGCGCTACGTTTAAAGCACGGTTTTGACGCTTCCTGGCTTGAAAGTGAGGCTATCTTGGCGGAGTACGGCTTTGTGGCCCCCGGCGCGATACTGACCCAATTGGCCGCCAGTATTGACCCATACCGCATGGCTTATCAGCTGTTTACCAAGTTAGTCGAGCGCGGTGGGGAAGTGTATGACCGTACGCAGATGGAGATGATGACGCCGGACGAACAGGGAGTCACGCTCACGCTTACCAACGGTGCCACCCTGCGCTGCCAGTACGTGGTAATGGCGGCGGGCTATGAGTCACAAGCCTGGTTGCCTGAGAAGGTCGCTATTAACCGCAGTAGCTATGCGCTGATTACCGACCCGCTACCGCCGGAGGCATTAGGTAAATTGCGTCATACCATGGTGTGGGAGTCCGCGCGGCCCTACCTTTATATGCGTACGACCTGCGATGGTCGCCTTTTAGTGGGTGGCGACGACGATGATGAAGATATTCCCAAGCGTCGCGATGCTCGGGTGGAAGAGAAAGCCGAAGGGCTGGCTCAGAAGGTAGAGGAACTATGGCCTAAGCTCGATATCAACCCGACGTTCTCATGGGGAGGTACCTTTGCCGAAACCGATGATGGCCTGCCTTTTTTTGGCCCCCATGAAGCTCATGGGCCACGGGTACATTTCGCCATGGCGTATGGCGGTAACGGCATTAGCTATAGCATGATCGGGGCAACATTACTGCGGGCGCTGATTGAAGGAGAGGAGCATCCGCTGGCAGAACTGTTTTCATTCCGGCGCCTAGCCAAAATGACTGAACAGTAAAAAGCGACCTTGGCTTCGGCCTTAAAATCAGTCATAAAATATAGCGGCGCGTCAGTGGAAAACGAGTATTCTGAAGGGATATTCACAAGGATTGAGGGCCATGAGCCATACACTGTATTTACGGGCACTAGAGCGCAATGATCTGCGCTTTGTCCACGAGCTCAATAATAATCAGAGCATCATGTCGTACTGGTTTGAGGAACCCTACGAGTCATTTGACGAGTTAGAGGAGCTCTATAACAAGCATATTCATGACAATGCAGAGCGGCGCTTTGTCGCCGAAGATAGCCACGGTACCGCGATTGGCTTGGTCGAGCTGATTGAGATCGACTACATCCATCGCAGTGCCGAATTTCAAATCATCATTGCTCCGGACCATCAGGGTAAAGGGTTTGCCCGTTCGTTGATTCGCCAAGCATTGCACTACTCCTTCACTATCCTAAACTTGCATAAGGTCTATCTCATTGTGGCGGTGGAGAACGTTAAAGCGATCCATCTTTACGAAGAGAGCGGTTTTATTGAAGAGGGGCATCTAGTGCATGAGTTCTTTATCAATGGCAAGTATCGGGATGTGAAACGTATGTATATCCTACAGGGCACCTATCTCGATCAACTTGATACCACCGAAGCGCCCGAATCTAACTGGCTGTGAACATAGCCAAAAAAAACGCCTCGCTGTGACGAGGCGTGATATGTAGCTGACATCGCAGGGTGCAAAACAGGGCTTACGCTTAGCCGAGATAGGCCTTGATCGCATCAAGCGCCGCACGCTGCTGTTGAGCACGTTTAGCCCAGACTTCCATAATATCGGCTTCCATCGACTGTCCGTGGTTGAGTGAGTGCTGCATGGCGACCGCTCCTTTTTCAGGGGTTAGGTGAAAAGCGTTGTAATTCACAGCTTATTTCTTATACACATGTTAGTTTTTACAAAGCAGTATTTTAGCTGTGGGTAACGATAGTAAGGGCTTTTCCTGGCTACGGCTAGTTCAAAAGATGTAGGTGATTTGCCATTACGTGTAAGTATTTGCTTACAATTAAGCCATATATACCTCTAGGCAATTGAATGGAAAAGGTTTTCATAGACATAAAGAGCCGGGAGTTACCCCGGCTTCTGTGTTTATCTTTCAGTCTTAAGGGGATAAAGCACCTGAATTAGCCTAAATAGGCTTTCAGCGCTTCTGCTGCGGCACGATTCCATTGGGCGTTCAAGTTCCAGAACTCTAGAACTTCTTTATCGCGTGCAGGGGGCGTTATTAGAAATGTCATATGTGGTCCTCCTAGTGGGACTACATATGGAGTATAGTCTCTTTATGCTGCGATGCAGCATAAAAATTGTTATAAAAACTTCTGGGTAAAGAGAAACAGGCTTAAAATAAAATATGTTATTGTTAATAAACGACTAAAAATAAAGATAGTATCTTCTAATGACTTATCTCTCTTCCGCCTCGGTTGTACACCATGACAGCATGATAGACGCCCCAGGTGGGCGACTATTTGTACGTGCCTGGCAACCAGCCAGTGCCCAGTCCCTTGAACAAAGCCCTATCGCGCTGCTGCACGACTCACTAGGTTGCGTTGAACTATGGCGTAGCTTTCCTGCTGCGCTGTGTGCAGCTACCCATCGCACGGTAGTCGCCTATGATCGCCTGGGTTTCGGCCGCTCTGATGCCCGCCACGACACGTTGCCATTGAGTTTTATCGATGATGAACCAGCTCAAGGTTTCTCTGTCCTTCGTGATGCATTGGGTATTAAGCGCTTTATTGCCCTTGGGCATAGCGTAGGTGGCTGTATGGCTGTTCACTGCGCGGGGGTATATGCCGATGAGTGCGATGGTCTGATTACCATCTCTGCCCAGGCGTTTAACGAAGCACGTACGCGAAACGGTATTGTGGGAGCCAAAGAGGTATTTCAGGCGCCAGAACAGCTTGCCAAGCTGGAAAGATATCATGGTGATAAAGCCCAATGGGTACTCAAGGCCTGGACAGAAACCTGGTTAAATCCAGCGTTTGAAAACTGGACATTAACGCCAGCATTGGCGCAGGTGACGTGCCCCAGCTTAGTGATTCATGGTGAGAAAGATGAGTATGGCTCGCACCGTCAGCCGGAGCGTATTGTTCGCTATATTAACGGCTCTGCACACGGCGAAATGCTGGCCAATATTCACCACGTCCCTCATCGTGAGTGTGAAGCCGATGTAGTGAGTCTGGTCAGCCGGTTTGTTGAATGTCGTTCACGCTAGCTACCGTGATGAAAGCCACAAGGAGCCTTATGCGCCTGCGTATTTTGTCTGATTTACACTTGGAGTTTTTCGATGGCAACCGCGAACTGCCAGAAGTGGATGCCGACATGGTGATTCTAGCTGGCGATATTCATCGCGAGAGCGAAGGGCTTGCCTGGGCGCGTTACCGCTTCCCGGATATGCCTATTATTTATGTACCTGGCAACCATGAATTCTACGGCACGTGCATGCCGCAGCTGCGTGGAGAGTTGGCGCGCGAAGCCGAGCGCCTCAATATCGAGCTTTTGGATAATCGCGCGGTAACCCTCGACGGCGTGCGCTTTTACGGCACAACACTGTGGACGGACTTCGCGCTCTATGCCAATGACCCGACCCAAAACCCTGCCCATGCCGAGTCAAAAGCACTGCGTTATATGCCCGATTTCAAAATCGTCCAAACCTCTCCCGGCATAACGTTCACCCCGCTGGCGAGCCGCCAGCTACATGCTGAAGCGCTAGCATGGCTTGAAAGCCAACTGGCCCAACCGTTTGACGGCCCTAAGGTGGTGATCAGCCATCATGCACCGCTGCATGGGTGTATTCCTGGCCAATACCTAGGCGACGCGTTATCCCCCGCGTTTGCTTCAAACCTGCCGCACCTGATGGGCAAGATGGATGTGTGGGTGCATGGGCATGTTCATGAACCAATAGATATGTTGCGTAATGGTACGCGCGTTATCGCCAACCCCGGTGGTTATCCTTATGAGTTCACTCCTGAGCTATTTAAGCCAGATTGGGTGATTGACGTATAAAAAATTATTTATTTCATTGGGTTGCGTCTATCTACTGGCTGTTTCGGGTGACTGTTTGGGTTTACGAAGAAGTTCTACTTTGGTTTAAGTTACGCTACTTTCGCTTGCGCCATATCGGCTCGATACTTATCTTCCTAGTTGTATGATGTATTACATAAGATGTTGGCCAGCCGATGGAGTCTGCTCATTCAATGGTCAGCGCATTTACAAAGAGGGCGCAACGTGACGTTTTCAAGAGAAGCAGTAATCAATGCCATCGGTGATGGATTGCTATCGTTCCCCATCACGGACTTTGATAGCCAGGGCCGTTTTGATGAAGCGAGTTATCGTAAACGGCTCGAATGGTTTATTAGCCATGAAATTTCCGCAGTCTTCGTGGCGGGTGGTACGGGCGAGTTTTTCAGTCTCTCAATTGATGAGTATCGTGACATTGTTCGTGTTGCTGTTGAGGTAATCGACGGACGTTTGCCGGTAATCGCCAGCGCGGGGTTAAGCGTAGAGACAGGCAAAGCCTTTGCAAAAGCGGCAGAAGAGGCGGGTGCTGACGGCATCCTTTTAATGCCTCCCTACCTCACCGAGTGCCCGCAGGATGGCCTGGTTGAGTATGCTCGCCAGATCTGTGATGCCACCGCCGTCAACGTGATTTATTACAACCGCGGCAATGGCATTTTGACCGCTTCCTCTGTTCAGCAACTCGCCGATCACTGCCCTAATTTAGTGGGGCTGAAAGATGGCAAAGGCGATATTCAGGCACTCAACAAAATCGTCAAAACCGTGGGTGACCGGCTGGTGTATATCGGCGGTGTGCCTACGGCAGAAATTTTTGCTGAAGCCTATGTGTCCATTGGCGTGAATACTTATTCCTCAGCCGTTTTTAACTTTGTACCGGAAATGGCTGTCACGTTTTACAAGGAGTTGCGTAAAGGCAATAAGGACGTCGTGAAGCAGATTACCAACGACTTTTTTATTCCTTTCGTAGATCTCAGGGATCGAAAAGCAGGCTATGCCGTTAGCCTCATCAAAGCAGGTGCTGCCATTGTCGGTAGGCCAGCGGGCAATGTTCGCGCACCGCTGGTAATGCCAACCAACGAGGAGTGCCTGTTGCTTGAAGCCCTTATCAAGGTAGCAAAAAAGTACTAATACGTCATTGATGCTATAAAACAGCACTAACTAATAAATAACTATCAATAATAAGAGGATGTTAGACATGCGTACACATAACAACTGCATGAGCGCCAGCCCTATGAAAAACCGCACTTTAAAAACGTTAGCCCCCATTGCCAGCGTGGCTGTATTAGTCGCCATTGCGCTACCTGCCCAAGCTGAAGACTGGCGTGGCTGGAATATTCACCCTGACGGTTACCCCAATACCATGGCGCTAGAAGAGTTTGCCGACGCCGTGGCGGAGCAAACGGAAGGGCGCGTTAACCCACGTGTTTATAACAATGCGGTGCTGGGGGATCAGTCCGACGCTATCGAGCAAACCCGCAACGGGGCGCTGGATTTTGCTAATTTTAATATGGGGCCGATGGGCCCGATCGTTTCAGAAACCAATGTGTTCTCGCTACCCTTCCTGTTCAATGATGTTGAACATATGCATACGGTAATGGATGGTGAAATAGGTGAGCGTTTTGCCGACGCCTTAGAAGATAAAGGCTTGGTGGTGCTTTCGTGGTTCGATTCGGGTGCCCGCAGCATATATAACACCCAACGCCCTATTAAAACCCCTGAAGACGTTGAAGGGTTAAAGATTCGCGTGATGAATAACGATCTTTACGTCGACATGATTGCCGCCATGGGCGGTAACGCCACGCCGATGTCTTATGGCGAGGTGTACCAAAGCTTAACCACCGGCGTACTTGATGGTGCTGAAAATAACTATCCCTCTTTTGAGTCAAGCAATCATTATGAAGCAACGGGGTACTACTCATTAACCGAGCACTTGATTATTCCTGAGTGTCTGTGCGTGGCTAAATCCAGCTGGGAGGCACTCTCGGAAGAAGACCAGGAAATTGTTCGTGAAGTAGCCGAAGAGGCTTCCGCACGTCAGCGCGAGCTATGGGTGGAAAGCTCCGAAGAGAGTCGTCAGATTGTTCTCGACTATGGTGTTGAGATTAACGAAGTAGACGATAAAGCCGCCTTCCAGGCCCTTATGGAGCCTATGTATGAGGAGTTTATCGCCAACAACCCTGGCACGGGTGATCTGATCGAGGAAATTCGCGCCACCGAGTAATACTGACACCCATACGCTTCCGGCAGTTAGCTAGCGGTTACGTAGCCGCTGTCGGAAGTTAAAAAGGAAACGTGCCGTGAGTATCGAACTTGAATCGTCGGTCGATAAAGAAGACGCAGAACATAGCGGCTCACTGAATCGAATTTTAGATAGTGTTGCCAGTTTATGCATCCTGGTGGCGGGTATTTTGTTAGTTGCCTTGATTGCTATCTTTGGATGGTTAGTCTTTGGCCGATATGTACTTAACAATACCCCTACGTGGGTTGAACAGGCCTCACTAGTGCTGGTTGTGTATATCACCTGTTTAGGCGCAGCGGCAGGTGTCAGGCATCATAGCCATCTTAATATCGATTTTATACGCGAGAGCTTTAGCGGCCCTTTACGTAGCTTAATGCATCACCTTGCTGACCTTTTTATTCTTTCCTTTGGCGGATTCATGGCCTTTCAGGGGTGGACATTAGTCATGTCAAACCTGAATAGAGCTATCCCGATGATAGGACTATCAGAAAGTTGGCGTGCAGCTCCCCTAGTAATATGTGGTGTATTAATCATGCTTTTTGCAGCCTCTGATATAGCGCAGCGCTTACTGACTCGAAAAGTTAAGAGGGTATAAACGATGGGTCTTATTATTCTTTTCGGGATCTTTTTCTTAGGCCTTATAGTTGGCGCACCGGTTGCTTTTGCTGTTGGTTTAGCTGCCGTTGTTACCTTCCTGTATGAAGGCTTGCCGCTGTTTGTGGCCTTTCAGCGCATTCTCTCCGGTATTTCCGTTTTTTCACTACTCGCAATTCCCTTCTTTATCTTTGCCGGTGAGCTAATGATGCACGGCGGTATCTCCACTCGCTTGGTGCGCTTAGCATCGGCGATGGTCGGTAAGGTGCGCGGTGGTTTGGGAATGGTGAATATCAGCTCTTCCATGCTGTTCGGGGGAATCTCCGGCTCGGCAGTAGCGGATACCTCTGCTTTGGGTTCTATCCTGATCCCGGTAATGAAAGAGAAAGGCTACGATGCCGACTATGCCGTCAACGTCACCGTGACATCATCAATTGCGGGTGTCGTGATTCCTCCTAGCCATAACATGATTCTTTATGCGGTCGCAGCAGGCGGTGGCATTTCCGTTACTCAATTGTTTATCGCCGGTATTGTTCCGGGAATTTTGATGTGCATAAGCCTAGCCGTTGCGGCCTACATCGTTGCGGTTAAACGCGGCTACAAAGGTGAAGCATTCCCTGGTTGGTATGCACTGATGATTAGTTTTGTCGCCTCGCTGCCTGGCCTGATGACGGCTGTAATAATCGTTGGTGGGGTGCTGTCAGGCATCCTAACCGTCACGGAATCGGGCGCCTTCGGGGCTATCTATGCCATTGTGGTGACCGGTTTGGTTTACCGCGAATTGACCTGGGCATCGTTTAAGTCAGCCGTGATTCAAGCAGTAAAAACCACCTCGCTGGTGATGATCTTGGTCGGGTGTGCATCGGCCTTTTCCTACCTGCTAGCGCTCTATAATGTTCCGGAAATGCTGACAACAGGCCTGATGGCTATTTCCGATAAGCCGCTGGTTATTTTCCTCATGCTTAATATCATCCTATTGATTTTAGGGATGATTATGGATATGGCGGCGTTAATTCTTATCTGTACGCCTATTTTTCTTCCGGTGGCCATGCAGTTCGGTATGGATCCGATCCAGTTCGGCATTATTTTAATGATGAACCTGGGGCTAGGGCTATGTACACCTCCCGTTGGGGCCTGCCTGTTTGTCGGCTGCGTGATCGGCAAAATCAAAATTGAGGAAGCAGTGCGCACTATTTGGCCGTTCTTCTTAGCGCTGTTTGTGGCCTTGATGCTGGTGACCTATGTGCCCGCTATCTCTTTGACGCTACCCAGCTTTTTTCAATAAGGCCGTTTGATTAAAATCGCTAACAAGGATAGACAGATCATGAAAGTCGTCGCTGTAAATACCCATATACTTGATTATCAGCTTGAGACGGCGTTTGAAAGTGCCTCTATGCATTTTTCGCGCCGCCAACACTGCTTAGTCGAAGTCATTTGTGACGATGGCACCATCGGTTGGGGCGAGTGCTTGGGCCCCGCGAAGCCTAATGCCGCCATTGTGGAGGTCTACGCCCAATCGCTCGTAGGCGAAGATCCTCTCCAAACAGAGAAAGTTTGGTTAACGCTCTATAACCGGTTACGCGACCAAGGTCAGCGTGGCTTAACCGTGACGGCCTTAAGCGGTATTGATATTGCGCTGTGGGATATCAAAGGCAAGCACTTTGGTGTACCTATCTCGACGCTACTGGGTGGACGTTTTCGCGACAGCGTGCGCGCCTACGCCACCGGCTCTTTCCGCCGTGAGGGCGTTGATCGCGTCACGGATATAGCTGCAGAAGTAGCAGGCTACCGTCGCGATGGTTTTCACGCCGTTAAGATAAAAATTGGCTTCGATGTCGAGGAAGATCTTGCGGTGATTGCCGCCGTACGTGATGCCATTGGGCCGGATATGCGCATGATGATTGATGCCAATCACGGTTACGATTACTTGGAAGCCATTGAGCTGGGCAAGCGCGCCGCGCAATACGGTATCGATTGGTTTGAAGAGCCCGTTCTACCTGAACAAATTTCTACTTATGAAGCGGTTCGTGCCGGTCAGCCGATCCCTGTTGCCAGTGGTGAAAACTGGCATGGTCGCTATGCCATGCACGAGCCGCTGGCCCGTCGCGCCGTGGATATTGTGCAGCCGGATATCTGTGGCGTCGGCGGGTTCAGCGAAATGCGCCGGGTGGCGGATATGGCCGCCCTGCATGGCGTTCGCTTGGTACCACACGTATGGGGAACGGCGGTCTGTTTGGCGGCAAGCCTGCAGTTTATGGCCGCGCTACCGCCTAACCCGCCACGCCGCAAGCCTATCGAGCCCATTATGGAGTTCGACCGCACTGAAAACCCCTTCCGCCAAGCCGTTGTACAAACCCCTTTAGAGCATCATCAGGGCGTGATGACGATCCCTGATGGCCCCGGGCTGGGGATTGAAATTAACCGCGATGCGCTATCCACCTACGCACTTAGGGAGAAGTAACGTTGTCTATCCCCGCCAATACACGTCCGCTAACAGGGCCGCCGCCTGCTTTAAAGGCGCCTGCAGGGGCAACCGATTGCCATATGCATTTATATTTGCCCGGCTATGAAGCGCAGGCGGGTGGCCCAAACATTGCCGAGTTGGCGACAGTGGCCGACTACCGCCAAGTTCAGCAGCGGCTTTCGCTGGAGCGCGTTGTGGTAGCGCAATCTAACGCTTACCAGTTTGATAATCGCTCGATTTTGCAAGGCGTGGCGGACATTGGGCAGGCGCGCGCCAGAGCGGTTGTGGCAGTCCCCACGGATATTTCTGAATCACAGGTTGAAACGCTACATGCTCAAGGTGCTCGGGGTGCCAGAATTATGCAGCTACCCGGTGGGGCCGTCGGGATGGAGGGGTTAGCCGCAGTGGAGGCGCGGGTAAAAGCGTTTGGTTGGCATTTAATGGTGCAGTTCAATAGCCATGAGATCGATAACTACATGGCCACGCTGCAAGCGATCGAAACCGATTACATCATTGATCACATCGGTAAATTTATGCCGCCGGTAGTTGCTGATGATCCTAGGGTAGCGCAAATACTAAGCTTGCTGGATCGTGGTAATGCATGGATAAAAATCTGCGGCGGTTATGAAACCAGTTTAAGCGGCGGGCCTGAGTATGCTGATGTTAGCCCGCTTGCTAAGCGGCTTATCCAGCATGCCCCTGAGCGGGTGATCTGGGGCTCAAACTGGCCCCATGTTGGCGTCCCCAGAGAGCAGTATCCCGACGATGCTGAACAACTGGATGTCTTGCTGCATTGGGCCGATGAGAGCATTCGCCAAAAGATTCTGGTGGATAATCCTGCCGCGCTCTATGGCTTTTAAAACAGATGGCTTTTAAAACTGACGGCTTCTAAAACAACGCTTTATTTAATGGTTTATACAAAACAGTAAGGAGTTCTTATGTTAAATCGACTTTTAGTTACCGGTGCGGCGGGTGGTCTGGGCAACAGCTTGCGGCCTCATTTATCCAAACTCGCCAAGCATGTTCGTTTATCTGATATGGCTCCATTAGGCGAGGCGGGTGAAGGTGAAGAGCTAGTTCAAGCCGATCTTAGCGATATGCAAGCAGTCTCAGAACTGGTGCGCGACTGCGATGGTATCGTTCACCTAGGCGGCATGTCGGTAGAAAGCCCCTGGGAGGCCATTTTGCAGGCCAATATCATGGGCACTTATCACCTTTATGAAGCGGCCCGTAAACAAGGGAAGCCGCGGATTGTGTTCGCCAGCTCCAACCACGTCATCGGTTTTTATGAGCGCCATCAGCGTATCGATACCCAGGTAGTTCAAAAGCCGGATTCCCTTTATGGCGTTTCAAAATGCTTTGGTGAAAACCTCGCTAGCCTCTATCACGACAAGTTTGGTGTAGAGACGCTTAGCGTGAGAATTGGCTCGTGCTTCGATAAGCCTGTTGATACCCGCATGATGGCAACGTGGCTGAGCTTAGCGGATTTTGTCAGTCTTTTGCAGCGTGCTTTTGTGACGCCGAGTTTAGGGCATACAGTAATTTACGGCGCATCGGATAATGCTGAAAAATGGTGGGATAACTCCCATGCCAGCTTTTTGGGTTGGGCACCTAAAGACAGCTCAGAGCCTTGGCGGGAAGAGACCGAGCAGCTTGATCGGACCATTGATAGCAAGGATTTGGCTGTACGTTTTCAAGGCGGTAAATTTACTAAATCAGGGCACCCAGACGACGTTTAATAGTACTTATAAGTCCTGAGTTGTACGATATAATACAACTTTAGGCATTAATGAAGGACAGCTTTCATGGCCAAACCTAGCGCAACGGCATCTGCTCTAAAACCGCTTCAAGTAAGCAAAGTGACGCAGCAGGGCAGCTTGTCCGTTCACGTAGCTGACCAGCTGGAAGCGTTGATCACTCAGGGCAAGGTTGCGGTGGGGGATAAACTACCCACCGAGAACAGCCTGTGTGACTCCTTTGGCGTTAGCCGCACGGTAATACGCGAGGCGATTACCCACCTTAAATCGCTGGGGCTGGTGGAGACTCGACGGGGTGTCGGCACATCGGTGCTGCGCTCATCTACCGTAGAGGCGCGGCCTGCTGAGCGCATTAATCCGACCACCGTCGAAGATATCTTACATTTGCTGGAGCTACGTTTAACGCTAGAGCCCACTGCGGCTGAGCTGGCAGCATTACGTTACGATGATGAAGATCGTCAGCGACTCGAAGCGCAGCACGCTGCGTTTAGTAAAACGTACGCTGCCAAATCACAAGCGCGCGAAGAAGATTATCTTTTCCATTTTGCGATTGCCACAGCGACCAAAAATCCCTTCTTTCAATCCTTTTATAAGCAGTGGAGCCAGAGCGTCATTCCTCGCGCCAAGCTGTTAAGCATTGATATTAATCCGATCTCCTCTGAACGTTATTTAGAACGAGTGCAGGAAGAACACTCTTACATACTTGAAGCGATTCTTTCCCGCGATGCTCAAGCCGCCCGCGAAACGATGTTTCAGCACCTCAACCGGGCGCGCAACACGTATGCCCAGTATCGCGAACAGTGATATCACTGACCCCTATAAGGAGCGACCTATGACGATTCGAGGCGAAATGCTAATTGGTCAACAAGCAGTGACCGGTACCCAAGCCAACATTCAAGCGGTGAACCCCGCCACCGGTGAAAAGCTAGAGCCCGTTTATGTGGGTGGCAGTCGGGCCCATGTTGAGCAAGCCTGCGAACTAGCCGAGGCAGCTTATGGCACCTATCGTGAAACGCCCCTCGAAGAGCGGGCGACGTTTCTAGAGACCATCGCCAGTGAAATTGAAGCCATCGGTAGCGAGCTGATTGAGCGCGCCATGGCCGAAACCGGCCTGCCGCAAGCACGGATCGAAGGTGAGCGGGGCAGAACCTGCGGGCAGCTGCGCCTGTTTGCTTCGGTCGTACGTGCGGGTGAGTGGTTAGATGTACGTATCGATCCGGCAATGCCAGATCGCCAGCCACTGCCGCGAGCGGATCTGCGTCAGCGCCATATCGCCCTAGGCCCAGTTGCGGTATTCGGTGCTAGCAACTTCCCGCTGGCGTTTTCGGTGGCCGGTGGTGATACCGCGTCAGCGCTCGCCGCTGGTTGTCCGGTCATGGTGAAAGGCCACTCGGCGCACCCGGGTACCTCTGAGCTCGTCGGGCAGGCGATTCAAAAAGCCGTAAAAGCCTGCAATTTGCCGGAAGGTGTTTTCTCGCTGCTGTTTGGTGCCGGTAATGAAATTGGTCAGGCGCTGGTCGATGACCCGCGTATTCAAGCGGTGGGCTTTACCGGTTCGCGCAGTGGCGGCATGGCGCTGATGAAAACAGCCCAAGCACGCCCCCAGCCGATTCCGGTCTATGCTGAGATGAGTAGCATTAACCCCGTCTTCTTGCTGCCGGAAGCCCTTAAATCGCGTGGTAAAGCACTGGGTGAAGCGTTTGTCGGTTCGCTCAATATGGGCGCGGGGCAATTTTGCACTAACCCCGGTCTGGTTATCGCCATTAAAGGCCCAGAGCTTGACGCGTTCATTGAGGCGGCACGTGGTGCAGTGGCAGCCAGCGGCGCGCAGACCATGCTGACGCCGGGTATTCATCGCGCCTATCAAGAGGGCGTTTCCAGCCTGAGCGGCGCAGCCAACGTGCGTGAAATCGCCCGTGGCCAAACTGGCAGCGCCTATCAGTGCCAAACCGGTTTGTTTGCCGCCTCTGCGAGCGATTTCCTTGCATCAAAAGCGCTGCAAGCCGAGGTGTTCGGTGCCAGTTCATTGGTGGTTGAATGTGCCGATGCGGCTGAGGTTAAGCGCGTCGCTGAGCAGCTAGAAGGCCAGCTCACCGTTACGCTGCATATGGATGATGCGGATATCGAGGCTGCTAAAGCACTGCTGCCGACGCTTGAGCGTAAAGCAGGCCGTATTCTCGCCAATGGCTGGCCCACCGGGGTCGAAGTTTGCCATGCCATGGTGCACGGCGGGCCGTTCCCAGCAACGTCTGATTCGCGTACTACCTCGGTAGGTTCGGCGGCCATTCACCGTTTCCTACGGCCAGTATGCTACCAGTCATTACCAGAAGGCTTGCTGCCGGACGCGCTTAAAGAGGGTAATCCGCTGAAGGTTTCGCGGCTAGTCGACGGCAAACGCGAACTTTAAAAAATAGCTGTCATTATCGCGCATTCCACAAGCAGGCATTCATTGCCTGCTTTTTTAGTGCGGTTTTTAAAGGCGGTTGTAAATAAAGAAGTAACAACAAGAGTGTGTAAGGTGATGCTATGAGTGATGCTATTACTATTTCTCTACAAGAAGCCGAAGCGCTGAGTAACAAAGTGCTTACCCATAATGGCTTTAGCCAAACCCACGCCGACGCGATTACCCGCAGCGTCATAGCGGCCCAGCGTGATGAGTGCCATTCCCACGGTTTATACCGGCTGATTGGGTGTGTCCAAACCGCCTTGAATGACGGGGTTGATACCCAAGCCGAGCCGACTATCACTGACCAAGCAACAAGTGTCGTCAAAGTTAACGCTAATAAGGGCTGCTCGCTGCTGTCGTTTGAAAGGGGTAAGCCCTACCTAATCGAAAAAGCTAGACACAATGGGATTGCGGCGCTTGCCATTAATAATAGCTTCCATTTCTCAGCACTGTGGCCCGAAGTTGAAGCACTTTCAGCAGAGGGGCTTGTGGCGTTAGCCATGACCCCAAGCCATGCTTTTGTTGCTCCGGCGGGTGGTACTTCGCCCCTTTTTGGTACCAATCCCATTGCCTTTTCCTGGCCTCGCCCAGGGAAGACACCCTATACGTTTGATTTTGCCACCAGCGTGGTCGCCCGTGGCGAGATAGAGCTACATCGGCGTGCGGGTAAATCGATTCCTGAAGGGTGGGCGATGGATGATGAGGGAAACTCGACGACTGACCCTGTGGCAGCCCTCGCTGGCGCCATGTTGACTTTTGGCAGCTATAAAGGCTCTGCGCTTTCCACCATGGTGGAGCTATTGGCAGGCCCGCTGATTGGTGATCTGCTAGGCCATGAAACCCAGGCGGCGAATGCCGAAAAAACCGGCAAACCCTTTCATGGCGAGCTGATTATCGCGATGTCACCTGAGGCTTTTCTGGGCAAGGGCGCAGAGGGCCACCTCAACCACGCTGAAGTCCTTTTCGAGAGCATTCTGGGCCAAGGTGCACGCTTGCCTTCTCAGCGCCGCTTTGAGGCAAGAGAGCGAAGCCAAGTAAATGGCATCACTTTCCCTCAGGTGTTGTATGACGAGCTCAAGGCATTAGCGAGTAGCTAACGTCGCAATCATTAAGGGTAAGCTGCGAGGTTTTTTAAGGCGTTTTTTGGGGCTGCTACAAAAACTGGCTAGAATCGGGGGGGGCGTCGTGTTTTCGGCGGCCATTTCAACACCTCGGGCTAGGGTACTTCCTGGATTTTCTGGTAACCCGGGTGTGAACAAACGCTAACTGGAGAGCATTCCCATGGAGACCCTCGAATTACTCATTGCCCCGCTGCGCGATGGTCTCTATGCCATCATGATGCCTGTCAGTAACTTTATTTGGAGCTACATTCTTGTCTATCTACTGCTAGGCGCTGGCCTGCTGTTCACCATTATGACCAAGGGGATGCAGTTTCGTCTGTTCAGGCACATGGCGTATGTGACATTCACTGCCCGCGGGGCTGGGGATGGTATCAGTGGCTTTCAGGCCTTTGCGACGTCGATGGCAGCGCGGGTCGGTACCGGTAATCTAGCCGGTGTGGCTCTGGCGCTCTGGATTGGCGGGCCGGGGGCGATTTTCTGGATGTGGGTGACCGCGCTGCTGGGTTTTGCCACCGCGTTTATCGAGTCGACCTTGGCCCAGGTCTATAAGCATCGCAACGAGGATGGCGTATTCCGTGGCGGGCCGGCTTACTATATTGAACGCTGCCTGGGGTGGCGCTGGTTAGGCGCGCTGTTCGCAGTGTTTCTGATTATTGCTTATGGCTTGGCGTTTAACGCGGCGCAATCCAATACTATCGCGCAAGGGATGAATGGCGCCTTTGGCATTCCCAATTGGCTGACGGGCGTCGTGATTGCCATCTTGGCAGGTTTTGTTATTTATGGTGGCCTCAAGTCGGTAGCGCGTACCGCTGAGAAAATTGTGCCAGCGATGGCGATTGCTTATCTGCTCGTGGCGCTATGGATTCTGGTGACTAACCTTTCTGCCGTGCCTGACATGCTCTCGTTGATTGTGATGAGTGCTTTTGGGCTTGGCCCAGCGGTAGGCGGTGCAGCTGGCTATGCGATCAAAGCGGCGATGGAAAACGGCGTCAAGCGTGGCCTGTTCTCCAATGAAGCGGGCATGGGTTCCACCCCGAATGCGGCGGCCCAGGCGACCGTCAAGCACCCGGCGGCCCAAGGCTTAGTGCAGTCTTTCGGGGTGTTCGTCGATACCATCGTGATTTGTAGCTGCACCGCGGTAGTGATTCTGCTTTCTGGTGTTTATGAGCGGCTGATGTCGGAGTCGCCGGGCGATAGTATTGAAGGTATTCAACTGACCCAGGATGCCATGGTGGATCATCTAGGCGGGTTTGGTGAGATATTCATTGCGCTGGCGATTTTGTTTTTTGCCTTTACCTCAATCTTGGCCAACTTCTCGTTCTCAGCGGTGAATATCGAATTCCTGTTCCGCCGTCACGCCGCAAAAGCGGTGGGCGTGTTCAAGGTGATTGTGATCGTCATGGTGCTGCTCGGCTCGGTGGCTGAACTGAGTGTTGTCTGGGACTTTGCCGATCTTGCGATGGGGCTGATGGCGACTACCAACCTGTTTGCGATACTCATCATGGGGCCAATTGCCGTAGCCGTGCTGAAAGACTATGAGCGCCAGCGCCGTGACGGTATTAAAGAACCGATATTTGACCCTGTCATACTGAAACGCCCAGAGCTTGTGGATGCGGATGTATGGCCAGTGAAAGAGGTTAAGGAAGGGTAGGTTCAACGAACTGCATCAATAAACGCCTTCGCCCTGGGATCCTGCATATAGGCAACGTTTAGCCGGAGCCAGGGGGTTGGTTGATGATCCGCAAAGAACAGATGGCCTGGTGACAGCATTACCTCGCACCGGTCAGCCAGCTCAGACAGCGCCTCTGGCGTGATGGTGGCCGGTGGCTTGGCCCACACAAACATTCCTCCTGCCGGTTCGGTATAAACCTCCCAGTTCGACTTTTTGAGAATACTTAGCGCCAACGCCATTTGATTGGCGAGCTTGGTGCGCAGCCGCTCGGTCAGCTTTCGATAACTGCCGTTCTGTAACATGGTAGTGACCACTTGCTCCGCAAAGCGCGACGCAGAAATGCTGGTCAGCATCTTGATATCGACCAACCGCTGCATCAGAGAGGGGGGTGAGGCGATAAAGCCTACCCGCAGCGAAGAGGAGAGGCTTTTTGAGAAGCTGCCAAGGTAGAGCACCCGATTCAAGCCATCTAAAGCGGCAAGGCGTGTCGTCGGTGCGTGCTGAAAATCCGCGTAGATATCGTCTTCAATAATCTGAAAATCGTGTCGTTCGGCGAGCTGCAACACCCGGTGAGCAATCGCTGGGGTGAGGGTGCTGCCCGTGGGGTTATGAAACACGCTGTTAATGTAAAACAGTTTGGGTTGGTACTTCGCCAGTAACGCTTCCAGGCGTTCGATATCTGGCCCATCGGCCAATCGCGGTACGCCAATCACGCGGATGCGCTGCAAGTGCAGCAGGCCGAACAGGTTGTAATAACCCGGTGATTCCACGAACACCACATCGCCCGGTTCAAGCAGCATCCTTACCAATAGATCCAGCGAATGGCTGCCGCCGCTGGTCATCACGATCTGCTGGGCGTCGGCATTGATCGCTAGCGGGCGCAGACGCTCTTGGATCAGGCGGCGTAATTCTTCAGGCCCCTGCGGCGTGCTGTACTCGAAAATTCCCGAGCGGCTTTTACGCGCGACCTGGCGAATGGCATGGGGCAGGTCATCGTCCTCGCGCCAGTGGCTGGGTAGCCAGCCGCAGCCCAGCTTAAGCGTGTGCTCACTGGCACTGAAAAGCCCCCACAGGCCATTGGTGACCTCTTCCAATCCGCTCGTAGCTGCTGGCTGCGATACCAGGGCTGCCGCGCTATCCGCCACATAAAAACCTGACCCGGGCCGTGAGCGCACCAAACCGGCAGCCACCAAGCGCTCATAGGCGTCAATCACCGCGTTACGGCTAATATGATGGGTCGCGGCCAAGCGGCGAATAGAGGGTAAACGGCGGCCACCACCGGCACCGTGCGCGGCAATCCAGGTGCGAATACCGGCTTCAATCTGCTGTGCAATGGGTGTGGGGGCGTCGCGGTTAACCTTAAGCTTCATAGCTGACCCTGTGGCTCAGCACTGTTCTCGAAAAGGGCGGAACAGTGTCTTGAAAGTGGTGGTTAAGTGTACCTTACCGGTGATCGGCAAGCGTGGGAGCTTAGTGGTTCAAATATTGGCTTATTTAGGGTAACGCTATGAACCGCGCTTTAAATCGAACCATCACCCAACGTAGCGCCGTTTATCTGGCCTTTGCGCTGTGCATGATTACCACGGCAGTTAATTTACAGGCGCCGCTCTACGATGCACTGGCGGCGCGCGACGGCTTGGGGGTAGGGGCAACCACGCTTGCCTTCGCTTGCTATGTGGCGGGTGTCTTGCCGGTGCTGCTGGGCTTAAATGGCTTGGCAGATCGGGTGGGGCGCAAGCCATTGATCATTGCTGCACTACTGTTAAGCCTGATGGCGACGGCGATGATCTTGATAGCTCCCAACCTAGTGGCACTAGGGGTTGCCCGCTTCCTGTTGGGTATTAGCATGGGATTAACGTCGGCAGTGGCGCCTGCGTATATGCAACTGCTCGTGGATGGGGATGATAATCGCCTCGCCACCAATTACGTGACGGCCAGCACCTCGCTTGGGTTTGGCCTGGGAGCAGCGGTCACCAGCCTGTTTCTTTTTCATACCCCCAGTGTGTCGCCGCCCAGCCTATGGATTTACCTGGTCGCCGCGGTGCTGGCGCTAGTGGTGGTCACCACATTGGAGGATAGCCCGCCGAGTGACACTAACCGCTCGCTGCTGCGTCTGCCTAGTTACCCTCGGGGCGCATTTGCCTTTGGGTTGGCTATTTTGCTGGCCTGGGCGACGGTGGGATTAGTGATTGCGATACTCCCTTCCGCCCTGCAGCGACACGGTTTAGCCGCCTGGAGCGGCTTCGCCACGTTCGGGATTTGCAGCTGTGGGGTGCTGTTTCAGCCCTGGGCAAGACGGTTCGCGCCAAGAAGGGCGACGCTGCTGGGGCTGGTGATTTTGCCGATTGCCTATGCGCTGATCGCCTGGGGAGCCCTTCAAGGCTACCTAGCAGCGGTGCTGCTGGGTACGGTGGCCGCCAGTAGCGCCTGCTATGGGTTTATCTACCTGGGTGGGTTGAGTGGCGTGTTGGCAGCGGCCGATGCGTCCGCGCCCGAGGCCAGCGCAGGCTATTTTTTGATGGCGTATATTGGCTTCAGCCTCCCGGTGATCACGACCGGGGCGCTTATTGATGCAGTGGGGCATACCCTGGCGCTAACGCTGTTTGGTTTTGCGCTATTAGGCGGTGTGATCACGGCGTTCGCTTTGCTGCGCAGAGCGCTCACGTGATCGACGACCACTTAAGCTACCCTTTTTCGACCAACAGCCCGCAAGAGGGCGCGGCCCAGCGGGTGTTGGCGGTAAACACTACATCACACACCACCAGCGAATAGTAACGGCGCACTTCTTCATCGACCCGTGCGCGCAGCGCATCTTGATGAACGATGGTCAAATTGGGTTCCTCTGGCAATACCACATGCACCATCACATACAGCAGGCGGCCAGGGCGAACCATACGCACGCGCACCTCTTGCGTGTCAGTGCTCGCCAGGGCATTCGCAACGGCGCGGCGGACGGGTGCTGCGATGGCCTCCTCCGGGGTCTTGTTAAGCAGTTCCTGCAGTGCTTGGGAAGCCATGCGCACCGGTACGCCCAAACACAGCACCACCACCGCAATCACCAATACCGCATCCACGTAGGGCAGAATGGCCAGCCAGCCCAGGTGTTCAAACAGCATCACCAAACAAAACGCCGCGAGTACGGCGGCAGAAATGACGCTGTTGACCAGCCAGTTGAGTTTGTCTGCTGCCACCAGGGGGCTACTGACATGGCGCTGGCTGCGGTGCATGACCCAGGCGGTAAGCGAGCAGGCCGCGGTGGCAAAGAGGGCGTAGATAACGGCAAGCCCAGCGGCAATGTCACGACCGCCTGTTAGTAGCGCGGCGACAGCATCCACCAGTGCAAAAATGGAAACGCCTAAAATCAGCAGCCCTTTGCAAAGATTGACTAGCGACTCGAAGTAGCTATAGCCAAAAGGGTAGGATTCGCTGTCCGGGCGGCTGGCAAGCTTGCTGACCTTAATGGTCACGAGGGCAACGCTGAAATAGATCAGATTAAATAGCCCATCCAGTAGGATCGCTTGAGAGTTAGAGGCCAGCGTGGCCACGATGCCTGCACAGCCAATGAGCAGCGCCATAACAGCGGAGAAGGCCAAGGTACTCGATTCTTTCTTCACAAACGTTTCTGCTCCAGAGTGCACACCGTATAAATAGCCGCTAAGCATAGCAATTTTGTTAGTGACTTATCGACGGCGCCGTGCTGATGTCTTTCGCCCTGCTTTCTGACCAGACTGCCCAACGCCTTCCTTTGGACAGCACTGCTAGTTCTACTAACCTTAGAGCACATTTGTTTGATTCACGTTAAGCCAAACAGGAGGGTGAGACGATGCCAATGCTGAGCGTAGGAACGGAGCAGGGCACGCCGGTAGAGCTTTATTACGAAGTACGTGGGGCAGGTAAGCCTGTGGTGCTCATTCATGGCTGGCCACTTAGTGGTCGTTCATGGGAAAAACAGGTGCCAGCGCTGGTTGAGGCAGGCTATAAAGTCGTGACCTATGACCGCCGGGGATTTGGTTGGTCGACGCAGGCCGATGGCGGCTACGACTACGATACGCTCGCAACAGACCTTAAAAAATTGATCGACACGCTGGATCTACACGATGCCACCCTGGTGGGCTTTTCCATGGGCGGCGGCGAAGTGGCCCGCTACCTCTCAAGCTACGGCACTGGCCGGGTGAGTAAAGCCGTGTTTGCCGCTGCTGTGCCGCCTTACCTGTATAAAGCTGACGACAACCCCGAAGGTGGCCTGGATGACGCGACGATCAATCAGTTTCTGGAGGGGGTGAAAGGTGACCGTATCGCCTTCCTGAAGGAGTTTACCAAGAACTTCTTTGCTGCCGGTGAGCGCAGCGATTTAATCAGTGAACCGAACCGCCAGTACCATCGCGATATTGCCGCCTTTGCATCACCCCAAGCGACCTACGACTGCATCAAAGCCTTCAGCTACACCGATTTTCGTAAAGACTTGCCTAAGATCGATATCCCCACGCTAGTGCTGCACGGTGATGCAGACGGTATCGTGCCCTTTGAGGTCAGCGGCAAGCGAACCCAGGAGCTACTGCCCAACGCGAAGACGGAAGTGATCAAGGGTGGTCCGCATGGCCTGAATGCCACGCACCCAGATGAGTTTAATCAGGCGCTGATTCAGTTTATGAATGATTAGGGTTTGGATGAATAAGCATCTGGATGAATAACGTTTGAGAGTTACTTCCCACTAACGACAACGCCGCCCTGAAGGCGGCGTTGTCGATTTATCAAAGCTAATTAATGTGGTTACCCCTCAACCCACACCTCATTACCTTTAAATTCGATCTTCCAGGTGCGCAGTTTGACGCTCTCATCTTCCAAACACTGCCCATCTTCAAAACGGAAGTGTTGCTTGTAGATAGGCGAGGCGACGACGGCGGCACCTTTAAGGTCACCAACGATGCCGCGGGCGATCACATTGGCCTTGGAGAAGGGATCAAAATGGTCGAGGGCGTAAAGTTCGTGATCCTTTCCTTGTCTCAGCCCTGGCAAGTAAAAAATAGCCACTTGGGCGGGGCCATCGGCGGTTTCAATCCAGGCGGCGACGCCCGAAAACTCGACAAGATCGGCCTTGGTGCAGACCTTTTGCCACGTCTTGGTGGTTTGTTCCGCCATGGTATCCATCTCTTTTTTCAGTGCCGTTGCGGTCATGAGTTGCCTCGTTTTTATTCAGAGTCAGTTAACGCATCAATCAAGCAGGCCGAAGCTGGCCACGTTCACTGGTCATAATGATGGACGGATCCGGACGGTCGTCGTTGACGAAGCTGCGGAAGCGCTTGAGCTTTTCCGGGTCGCTAATGGCGTCGGCCCATTCGCACTGGTAGGTGTCCACCACGGTTTGCATCTGACGCTCCAGCTCGTCGTTGATACCCAGGCTATCTTCCAGAATCACCTCTTTAAGATACTCCAGGCCGCCGTCAAGATTTTCACGCCATACCGAGGTGCGCTGCAGCCGGTCGGCGGTGCGCACGTAGAACATTAAGAAGCGGTCAATAGTGCGGTAGAGCTGCTCGTCGTCCAGGTCGGTAGCGAACAGTTCGGCGTGGCGAGGGCGCATGCCGCCGTTACCGCACACGTACAAATTCCAGCCGTTTTCGGTGGCGATAATGCCAATATCTTTGCTCTGGGCCTCGGCGCACTCGCGGGTGCAGCCGGAAACGCCGAATTTGATCTTGTGAGGGGAACGCAGGCCTTTGTAGCGGTTCTCCAGCTGGATCGCCATGCCAACGCTGTCCTGCACGCCGTAGCGGCACCAAGTGCTGCCCACACAAGATTTCACCGTACGCAGCGATTTACCGTAGGCGTGGCCGGTCTCGAAGCCTGCGGCAATCAGCTCGCTCCAGATATCCGGCAGGTCTTCCAGCCGCGCGCCGAACAAGTCGATACGCTGGCCGCCCGTCACCTTGGAGTAGAGGCTATATTTGTTGGCCACTTCGCCCAGGGCGATCAGTTTGTCGGGCGTAATCTCGCCACCAGCCACACGCGGCACCACCGAGTAGGTGCCGTTTTTCTGCATGTTAGCCATAAAGGTGTCGTTGGTATCCTGCAACGGGATATGCGCCGCATCGGTGATCGGCTCATTGAAGCAGGAGGCCAGAATGGACGCCACGGCGGGTTTGCAGATGTCGCAGCCCAGACGGTGGGTGTCGGCGTTGCCGTGTTTTTCAATCAAGTCGGTGAAGGTTTTAATGCCCTCTACACGGACGATATCGTAAAGTCCCTGGCGGGTATGGGCGAAGTGCTCGCAAATCGATTTATCGACTTCCACGCCGCGGGCTTCCAGCTCGTGATCCACCACGCTTTTAAGCAGCGCGGTGCAGCCGCCGCAGCCGGTGCTGGCCTTGGTGGCGCCTTTGACGCCACCAAGATCTACCGCACCGCCGTCAATCGTGGCGCAAATGTCGCCCTTGGTGACGTTATGGCAAGAGCAGATGGTGGCAGTTTCGGGCAGTGCACCGGGGCCGAGCGTTGGCGCGGCGCCGCTGCTTTGCGGCAGAATCAGCGAGGCGGGTTCAGCGGGCAGCTCAATACCGTTGGAATAGTACTGCAGCAGCGTGTCGTAAACGCTGTTGTCGCCGACCAGCATGGCGCCCAATAGTTTTTTACCATCGCTGGAGACTACCAGCTTGCGGTACTCCTGCTTGATGGGATCCAGGTAGCGAAACATCCGCGCGCCGGGGTTCTGGTTACCGTGAGCATCGCCAATCGAACCCACATCCACGCCCAGTAGCTTGAGCTTTGTGCTCATATCGGCGCCGCCAAACTGAATATCGCCTTCGGTTAGCGTCGACAGCGCCGTTTTGGCCATCTGGTAGCCTGGTGCCACCAAGCCGAAAATGCTTTGGTTCCATAGTGCGACTTCGCCAATCGCCAGAATGGCCGGGTCGTTGGTGAGGCACTGGTTATCCACTACCACGCCGCCGCGTTCGCCAATCTCCAGACCGCAGTCACGGGCTAGTTGATCGCGGGGGCGAATGCCCGCCGAGAACACGATCAGGTCGGTTTCCAACACCTTGTCGTCCTGGAAGACCATGCGGTGTCGGCTCGCCTCGCCATCTTCAATGCGCTGGGTGGCGCGCTCAGTGAGCACCTGTACACCCAGAGCTTCGATTTTTTCGCGCAGCAGCTCGCCGCCTTCATTATCCACCTGCATGGGCATTAGGCGTGAAGCGAACTCCACCACGGCGGTATCCAGGTTTAAGCCGCGCAGGGCGTTAGCCGCTTCCAAGCCGAGTAGGCCACCGCCCACCACCACGCCGGTGGTAGCGTTTTCGGCGGCGGCCTGAATGGCGTCCAGGTCGTCCAGGGTGCGGTAAACCAGGCATCCATCGCGGTCGTTGCCGGGAATCGGCGGCACAAAGGGGAAGGAGCCGGTGGCCAACACCAAGCGGTCATACGGGTAACGGCCTTGGTCGGTGACCACTTCTTGCGCGTTGCGGTCGATCTCGATTACAGCCTCGCCAGTGCGCAGTTCCACGCCGCTTACGGCGTAGTAATCCGCTTCGCAAAGCGCGAGCGAATCGGCGTCGCGGCCGCTGAAGTATTCAGATAGGTGCACCCGGTCGTAGGCGCGGTGGCGCTCTTCGCCAAACACGGTGACGTGATAGCGCTCAAGGGCACCGTTATCGACGAGCTGCTCGACCAAGTGGTGGCCGACCATGCCGTTGCCGATAATAATAAGCTGTTCGGGAGTTGCCGTTTTTGGGCTAGACATTATGCCACCTCTAAGGTCGATAAATGGGGAGTGTCGCTCTGCTGTTCCGCTATGTTGGTCTGGAGTACTTCAACATCAGCGGCACCAAACAGCAGGGCGTGGCGGTAAGCGTTGAGATCGGTACCTGCGAGCGCCTGCTCGAAGTACCAGGGGCCTTGGCTGGTGTCGCCGTAAAGCACCGCGCCTTCTATCTGGCCATCGCGCAGCAGCAGGCGGCGGTAGTCACCGCGCTCAATGTCGTGGTAATTCAGCACTTCGTGCTCGGCGCTGGCCTCGGTGGGGCCAAAGGCATAGAGCGCCACGCCGCTGATTTTGAGTTTGGTGGCGCTGGGAGCATCCGCGTAGCCAAGGGTAGGTGTGCCACCTAGCCGGGCGGCGAGTACTTCCACCTGACGCCAGATCGGTTCCACCAAGCCGTACGTAGTGCCATCAAATTGGCAGCACTCACCCAGTGCTGAAATCGCTGGGTCGCTGGTGGTGAGAAACTCATCCACCACGATAGCGCGCTCGGTGGTCAGGCCCGCCTGGTGGCCAAGTGCTGCGTTAGGCGTAATGCCCGCTGCAACAATGACGCTCGTGGCAGCCAGTTGGCGGCCATCATCAAGATGAAGCTTGCTGACCTGTCCTTGGGCGTTGCCCTCAAGCCGTGCTAACTGGGCGCCGGTAATAATCTTCAAGCCGCGCTGGGACAGTTCGTTTTCAAGCAGGTGTGAGGCGGTGGTATCCAACTGGCGATTCATTAAGCGTTCACTGCGCTGGAGTACGCTGACGCTGATATCGTTGCCGCGCTTACGCAGCCCCTCGGCAGCTTCCAGGCCTAGCAGGCCGCCGCCAATCACGACTGCCTCACCACCGCGTTGAGCGATGTCGGTCAGCGCATCAGCATCTTGCAAGTCACGAAAGCCGTGCACGCCCGCAAGCTCAATTCCAGGTACATCGGGCATTGCTGGGCGCGAGCCGGTAGCAAGCACTAGGTGGTCGTAAGGCAGCGTGCGGCCGGTGTCGGTGACCACGGTTCGGCGGTCGCGATGAAGGGCGTCGACTTTTTCGCCAAGAATCAGCGTGACACCCTGGTCCTCGTACCACTGAGCATCACGCAGAGTGAGTGCATCTTGAGTCATCTCGCCGGCCAGCAGTGGCGAGAGCAGAATACGGTTATAAGCGGGAGTTGGCTCAGCGCTAATCACCGTGATGTGCTGAGGACGCGTGGGTAGTTTCACCAACGCCTCAATCAGGCGGTGGCTGGCCATGCCGTTGCCAATAATCACCAGGTGGTCATTGAGATGATCATTGTGTGAGCACCGGGAAGTGGTTTCCATGGGTGGCTCCTCTGTGTCTTTGCGGCTTCTTGAGCACCAAACAAAAAACGCCCCTAACACACCTTCCTTTCCACAATGTGGAGAAAGAGGGAGCATCAGGGGCGTCGTTGCCCGATAGCGTTGTTTAAAATCTATGCTTTAAACGCACGGCAACCGCCATTGGCTGCCAGCTGATTAAAAACCTTACCGTGTATAAAGCAAGGAACTAGCCAACTGGCTATTAATCACTATTTATCCAAGCACGTCAGTTGTTTAGGAAATGATGGTAGGAGAACAGTCGCATCGCTGTTAGAGCAAGCTGCACAGCGATGGTGCGAAAAGGGAGGTGGTGTGCACTCTCACACGCCATTTAGCGTGACCACAGTGCCAAAAAGAGCGTTGCGTGAAGATCTTTTATTTTTTAACTATTTGTTTTTCAGTAGTTAATTTCCGGTAGGCCGGTTGTCGGCTTGGCTCTTGCAGCTATTAAGGCAATAAGTGAGTTAACAAGGAATAAGCGCTCATTGTTTGGCGATGGCAGCGAACAATTCCAAAGCCGTTAGAAAAACAACTAGCCGTTAGAAAATGTGTAGCTGTTAGTAAGTCTTCGATTGTTTGAAGAGACTACTGCAAAGAGTACTGCACCGAAGAAGGTGCGCTGTGGCAACGACGTCCAGCCCTCTTCTCTTAATGCGTTTATAGAGCGCATTAGAGAAAGGGACTGGGCGTTTTTTTATGCCTGGCGCGAATGAGGAATCCGAGGAGTAGCTATGACTCAGGCCAAAACCACATGCCCCTACTGCGGCGTCGGCTGCGGCGTGACGGCGACCATTGAAGCAGGCACGCTGAGCGCAGTAGAAGGCGACCGTGAGCACCCTGCGAATTATGGTCGGCTGTGTGTTAAAGGTTCTGCGCTACATGAGACGTTGGGCGAGCAGGGCCGCCTGACGCATCCGCGTATAGATGGCGTTGAGGTTGCCTGGGAGTCCGCATTGAACACCACCGCTGAGCGTTTAAACGCCCTGCGGGCCGAGCATGGCAATCACAGCGTGGCGGCGTACCTGTCGGGACAGCTATTAACTGAAGATTACTATGTGGCCAATAAGCTGTTTAAAGGCTTTTTGGGTACGCCTCATTTAGATACTAATTCGCGACTGTGCATGGCCTCCGCGGTGGCTGGCTACAAGCGTGCCTTCGGCGCGGATGCGGTGCCGTGCAACTACGAAGACTTGGAAGAGGCGGAGTTGGTCGTGTTGGTGGGTTCCAACTTAGCCTGGAACCATCCGGTGCTTTATCAACGCATTAAAGTCGCTAAAGAGCGCAACCCACTGATGCGCTTGGTCGTCATCGACCCGCGCGTGACCGATAGCTGTGAAATCGCTGACCTCTACCTGGGGATTAAGCCGGGCAGCGATGCTTTTCTGTTTAATGGTCTGCTGGCGTGGATGGCAAAGCGTCGCAAGCTCGATATCCTCTATCTTGAGCGTCACACCGAAGGCTTTGATGAGGCCCTGGCGGCAGCTCAACAAACCGCTGGGTCGGTGGCGGAAGTAGCGGCTGCCTGCGATGTCGACCCTGAGCGTCTGGAAACCTTCTACTACTGGTTTGCCAGCCAACTGCATGTGGTCACGCTCTATTCCCAGGGCGTTAACCAATCCGCCAGCGGCACCGATAAATGCAACGCGATTATTAACTGCCACCTGGCGGGCGGAAAAATCGGTTTGCCGGGGGCAGGGCCGTTCTCGATTACCGGCCAACCCAATGCCATGGGCGGGCGCGAAGTAGGTGGGCTGGCAAACCAGCTAGCTGCGCATATGGATTACCACACCCCCGGCGCCATTGATCTGGTCAGCCGTTTCTGGGCGACCGATAATCTCACGCCCATTCTGCCGGAAGGGCCGGGTTATAAAGCGGTGGAGCTGTTTGAAGCCATTGAGCGTGGCGAGATAAAAGCGCTATGGGTGATGGCCACCAATCCCGCGATTAGCCTACCCGATGCCGCGCGGGTGCGCGCTGCGCTGGAAAAATGCCCGCTGGTGATTGTCTCTGAGTGTGCAGCCCATACTGATTTGCTGCCTTATGCAGATATCGTGCTGCCAGCCTCGGGGTGGTCAGAAAAAGATGGCACCGTGACCAACTCCGAGCGGCGCATCTCCCGCCAGCGGGGGTTGCTGCCACCCCCAGGGGAAGCTCGCCATGATTGGTGGATCATCGCAGAAGTGGCCAAACGGCTGGGGTTTGCCGAGGCGTTTAACTACTCGCACCCCTGGGAAATATTCGATGAACACGCCCGGCTGTCTGGATTTGAAAATGGGCTAGCCGGCAGCCCGAAGCGGCTTTTCGATATCTCGGGCTTGGTGGGCCTGGGCCGGAAAGACTACGATGCCTTGGCGCCGGTTCAGTGGCCGGTGACGGCTCGAGCGCCGCAGGGAACCGCGCGCTTGTTTGAAGATGGCGAGTTCGCCACGGCCAATGGCCGTGCCAAACTGTTGGCGATTAAGCCACAGGGCCCTGAACAAGCGCTCAGCGCCGCCTATCCGTTGCGCTTAAACACAGGGCGAATCCGTGATCAGTGGCACACCATGACCCGTACTGCGCGCGCCCCGAGGCTGATGAATCACCGTGCGGAGCCGTTCATGGACGTGCATCCTGATGACGCTCAGGCCGCCAGTGTGGTGGATCAAGGCTTGGCGGTGCTAAGCGCAGCGAAGGGTGAGTTTCGGGCTCGGGTGCGGGTGTCCAATGCCCAACGCCGCGGCGAAGTTTTTGTGCCTATCCACTGGACTGACTGTTTTACCCAGCAGGCCAGAAGTAGCGCGCTGATCGGCGGCATTACAGACCCGCTCTCCGGGCAGCCGGAATCAAAGCACGGTGCCGTGGCGTTGGCCCCGCTTGCCACTGAGTGGCAGGCCACTCTGCTGGTCGCCGATGGCGCCACTGAGTTGACGCCGTGGTGTACCAGTGTCTATTGGACACGCATACCTATGCGCGGCTGCCAGCGCTGGCAACTTGCCCATACACAGTCGGTTAACGATTGGTTGGCGCAGTTGAAAGAGTGGCTGCCTGGGGAAGTGGCGGTGGTCAGCCAAGACCCCACTAACGGACGGCTGCGTGCCGCCTGTGTGGAAAATGGCAAGCTGTGCTGGTGGCTGATGGTTGGCCCGCCCAACGAGTTGCCAGGGTTAGCGTGGCTGGAAGCGCGTTTTAACGAGGCGGCGCTGAGCGATACCCATCGTCGCCGCCTATTAGCCGGCTGCGACGACGGCGCCGCGGATACTGGCCCGGTGGTGTGCAGTTGCCACCAGGTGGGCCAAACTACCATCGTCAACGCTATCCGCGAGGGCGACACCAGCGTAGAAGCGTTGGGCGCCAGACTCGCTTGCGGCACCCAGTGCGGTAGCTGTATTCCCGAATTGAAATCACTGATTGAAGAGGAGCGGCCCAATGCCCGCACTAAGCAACCCCTTACTACAGAAGTGGTTTAACGCCTTTATGCGGTTATCGCACCGCGCGCTAACGCCGTTGGTTCAGCATGCTGCAGACATACGTTTGCCACTGCGCGGCGAGTGCCGCGCCGGACAGGTTTACCTGGTCGGCGCGGGCAGCGGCGATGCAGAACTGTTAACCCTCAAGGCTGCACGCTTACTTATGCAGGCGGACGCCGTGGTGTATGACCGCTTGGTAGGTGATGACGTGCTGGCGCTGATTCCTAGCGGCAGCGAGCGCTACTACGTTGGCAAAGCCCGCGGCCATCACAGCGTACCCCAAGCTGAGATCGGCGCGCTGATGGTAAAACTCGCTGGCGAAGGTAAATCGGTGGTGCGTCTGAAGGGCGGCGACCCAGCGGTGTTTGCGCGAATGGGCGAAGAGCTGGATGCCCTGGCCGCCGCCCAGATGCCTGCGGCCATTGTGCCGGGGATTACCGCCGCTTCTGCCGCCGCTGCCTGTATGGGTATTCCGCTCACCGATCGTGGCCATGCGCAGCAACTGCGCTTTGTGACTGCCCAGCTCTGCCGCGAAGACGGTACACCGGATTGGGCATCGCTGGCGCGCAAGGATGAAACCCTGGTGTTTTATATGGGGCTTTCAAAAGTGAGTGCAATTTGCCACGGCCTACGCCAGGCAGGCCTGCCGGATGAGTGGCCGATCATGCTGGTGGCTAACGCCAGCCAGAGTGAACAGCAGTCGCTGGTAGGCTCGCTGGCGGATATGCCCGAAAAACTCGCCGCAACTCCCTTACCGTCACCCTGTTTGATTGTGGTGGGCAGCGTGGTGCAAAGGGTCGCCACATCGCCCGTTGAGCTAGCCGCCGTAGGTCATTCCAGCGAAGGTGCTCGTTAGCCGATGGCAGCGCTGACCATTTCGCTCGGCCAGCACTCTGATAAAGGGCGCAAACCAAGCAATCAGGATTTTTATGGCGCTTACCTGCCCAATGCATCCCAGCGCGCCACCAAAGGCATCGCGATCGCGTTGGCGGATGGGATCAGCAGCAGCGAGGTGAGCCGAGAGGCAAGTGAAGCAGCGGTGGGCGGCTTTCTGATGGACTACTACGCCACCCCGGCCACCTGGGCGGTGAAAACCTCAGCCCAGCGTGTACTGCAGGCCACCAACGCATGGCTTTACGCCCAAACCCGACAAAGCCAGTACCGCTACAACCTGGATCGCGGCTATGTATGTACCTTGAGTGCGATGGTGATCAAGTCCACCACTGCGCATCTATTTCATGTCGGCGATAGCCGTATCTACCAGCTGGCGGGCAATACGCTGGAGCCGTTGACCGAGGATCACCGCTTCTGGGCGTCACGGGAAGTGAGTCATTTAAGCCGCGCCATGGGCGCTGGTCAGCATCTGGAGCTGGATTATCGTGCGGTATCGCTTAGTGCAGGCGATGTGTTTGTGCTCGCCACCGATGGGGTTTATGAGTGGCTGAGAGCGACCGAAATGGCGGAACTGATTCATGCCCACTGGAGCGACCTGGACGCCGCCGCCGAGGCGATGATTACCGCGGCAATCGAGAACGGTAGCGATGATAATCTGACGGTGCAGATTGTGCGCATTGAGACACTGCCCGACGGCCTTGCAGATGAGCTTTATGCAGCACTTGGTGCGCTACCCCAGCCGCCGGAACTGCGCGCAGGAAGCGAGCTGGACGGCTACCGTATCGTGCGCCAACTGCATGCCAGCAGTCGCAGCCATGTCTTCTTGGCAGAAGAGATAGCAAGTGGCCATAAAGTGGCGCTGAAGACCCTTTCCACCGAGCTAAGCCAAGACCCGGCAAGCATCGAGCGGTTTGTGCGCGAAGAGTGGATTGCCCGCCGAATCGACAATGCCCACGTGCTAAAAGCCCCCGCGCAAGAACGCCCTCGGCACTACCTTTATACGGTGCTGGCATATATCGAAGGGCACACCCTGACCCAGTGGATGCGCGATCACCCCAACGCCGACTTAGCCACTGTAAGACCTATCATTGAGCAGATCGCTAAAGGCCTTCGCGCTTTCCATCGCCTGGAAATGCTCCACCAGGATTTACGCCCCGACAACGTCATGATCGATAATCATGGCACAATAAAACTGATCGATTTTGGCGCCGCCAAAGTGGCTGGCATCGCCGAAGCAGCGGGCGAAGACCTTGCTGGCGGCGATATTTTAGGCACCGCCCAGTACACCGCACCGGAGTATTTTCTGGGCGAAGGTGGGTCGCCGCGTGCGGATCAATACTCCCTCGCCGTTATCACCTATCAGATGCTAACCGGCACGTTGCCCTATGGTACCGAAGTGGCTAAAACCCGCACTCGGGCGGCACAGCATAAACTTGCCTATCAATCGGCACTCAGCGAAAACCGTGAACTGCCCGCCTGGGTGGATGAGGTGCTCAAAAAAGCCTTGCACCCCAACCCTCACAAACGCTACCCAGCGCTGTCGGAGTTTATCTTTGAGCTGCGCTCGCCAAGCTCTGTCATGCTTAAACGCGCCCAGTTACCACTGTTAGAACGTGACCCGGTACTGTTCTGGAAAGGTGTATCGCTGACGCTGGCGATTACGGTCATTGCCCTGCTGCTGCGCTGATGAGCGATACAGGTATGGTCAGCGCGCATCGTCAAAACGGTCAACCCGGCGTAACGTCGGGAAAAGTTTCATCCAGGCGCCGACCACGGCTAGTGTACCGACACCGCCAATAACGGCCGCAGGTACGGCACCCAATCCTGCCGCCATACTGCCTGCACGAAACTCACCTAGCTCATTGCTGGAGCCGATAAACAGCATATTGACCGCATTCACCCGCCCGCGCATCTCATCGGGGGTGGCAAGTTGGATCAGCGTCATGCGTACATAGACGCTAATCATATCGGCGGCACCCGCCACTAACATGGCTATCATTGAGAGCCAAAAAAACGTCGAAAAGGCGAACACCAGGTTGGCAATACCGAAAATGGCCACCGCCATAAACATGACCAAGCCAGCACGGCGTTTGATGCCCTTTATCCCCAGATACAACCCCATCAATAGTGCGCCGACCGCAATGGCGCTGCGTAGTGCGCCCAGCCCTTCCGGGCCAACGTGGAGCACCTCCTGAGCATAGATGGGTAGCAGTGCCACGACACCGCCTAGCAGCACCGCGAACAGGTCGAGAGAAATGGCGCCCAGTATAATCGGCTGATGGCGGATATAGCGAATACCTGCGGTGAAGCGCTTCACGGCGGTGCTTTCCAGCGCTTTGGCGGTTTCAACGTAGCGAATCGGCACCGGGAGCAGCAGTATCAGTGCGGCCATAAAACAGCCTAAACATACGCTGTAGGCGAGGCTGCCACCGCCCAAGCCATACAGAATACCGCCTAATAGCGGGCCGGCGATCACGGCGATTTTCATAATCGAGCTATTCAAGGCAATGGCCGAGGCAAGCTGTGCGCGGGGCACGATATTGGGCAGCAAACTCTGCAGGGCAGGGCCAGTAAAGGCACGCGCAGCTCCAAACAACGCCAGCACCGCGTAAAATCCAGCCACATTTTGGCTACCGTTGAGTGAAAGCGTGAGCAGTAGCGCGCTACATAGCCCTTGTACTCCCCAGCTAAGCTGCAGGATGCGCTTGCGCGAGAAGCGGTCAACGACATCTCCCGCGGGCAGCAGAAGCAGCACCATGGGCAGAAACTGGGCCAGGCCGACATACGCCAGGGCCATGGGGTCGCGGGTGATATCGTAAACCTGCCAAGCTACCACGATAGCTTGAATCTGCATGGCAAAGACGGCCGCCAAGCGGGAAAGTAAAAAGCTCAAAAAGCCCGATTGGCGGTGTAGCGGCAATAAAGGTGTTGAAGGAGAAGCTAGCGCGTCGGTAGAGGAGGTCATGGCGTCTTCATGATGGGCGAGGTTTCAATAGCAAAGGGTTGAAGTAAAGCGGTTGCCACCCCATGTTAGTTAACACGCTATCAATAGAAAAGGACGTTAATGATGCAAAATGTAATGCCTAACCCTGGTTTCGGTACCTTTCGCCTGGAAGGCGAGACGCTCAAGCAGAGTATTCATGCGGCGCTTGAGGCGGGGTACCGGCACATTGATACCGCCCAGTTTTATGGTAATGAAGCTGGCGTAGGGGAGGCAATTCGCGACAGCAGCGTACCGCGCAGCGACATCTTTCTGACCACCAAGGTGTGGTTTGATAATCTTGAACCGGCAAGGCTGAAAGCCAGCGTGGACGAAAGCCTGCAGAAATTGGGCACCGACTATGTTGACCTACTGCTGATCCACTGGCCATCGCCCAAGGATGAAGTGCCGATGGCTGATTACCTGACTGCCTTGAAAGAGGTCAAAGCGGAAGGCAAGGCGCGGAACATTGGTATTTCCAACTTTACCTGTTCACAGGTAGATGAAGCGGTCAGTATTCTGGGCAAAGGTGAAATCCTCACCAATCAGATTGAGGTTCATCCTTTCCTGCAAAACCGCACGTTAGCTGAGCATTGCGAGCAGCACGGAATTCAGGTGACTGCGTTTATGCCGCTAGCTGTCGGCAAGGTGATGGACGACCCGACCCTTAAACAGATTGCCGATACGCATGGTGTGACCCCGGCGCAAATCACCCTCGCTTGGGTTAAACAACGCAATATGGTAACGATTCCTTCATCCACGAAAGCGCGTAATATCCAAAGCAATATGGCGGCCTTTGATTTAGTCTTAAGCGATAGCGAAATGGCTGAAATCGCCAAGCTGGATCGTAATGAGCGCATTGCCAACCCAGAGATTGCGCCTGACTGGGATGAGTAAGGGAAAGGAGTAAGCACACTTGGAACGCTGAAAGTGAATAGCTGTCCTAGCAAATGCCTGCGTTTAGCAGGCATTTGTAGATTAACGGAGAAAATGATGAAACAGCGAAAAATTAACGACAACGCGCTAAAAGCGCAGCTGCGAACGCCGATGTTCAAAATGCAGCAGCAAACGCCGAAAAAAGGTAAAGGCAGCTACTCCCGTAAAGGGCGTATCACTAAGCAAGGAGCTAACCTTGGGAATAAGCAGGGATATAGCCAAGCCGCTTGAAACCCGTTTTGTCCTCGACGGCTTGGTTATATCTCTGTTATTGCTTTTCAGCTCTAAATTCAGCCAATAAAACGCCCCGGCCGCTTCCTGTGACCGGGGCGTTGGCTATCCCAAACTACTCCCACAGTGTGGACATGTTTCGTAGGTGTCGCGGGTTTCAGCCTGATAGCGTGAGTTGCGCTGACTTGGTTCCTCTACACCGTGAATAGATACCAGCTGGCCCTGCTCCCAGCGTAAGCCGATATCTTTTAACAGGTGCGGGTCATGAAAGCGCGGATCTTCGTAAAAACGCCGCTGGGTACGATAGTGGGTGAAGGCGCTGAGTAGTTTGCGGGTAATGGTTGCAATCGCCATGGGGTCGGTCTCCTGGGTTAGGAGGCCGGGCAACATCGCGATCAGGGAGTCTCAAAAATAACGATAAAACAACATAGCCGCGACACTTGCCGCGGCCAATTTCCTCTCTACATCTCTGGCGCGCGACAATAATAAGCTGATACCGCATTATTAATAATGCGATGCAGCTTATTCATTCGTGTCGCGGGGATTTGCCAGCGCATGAGAAGGTCTCTGAGAAAATATCGTTAAATAATGAAGCTGCTCTTTAAAGACAGCTCTTATCTTTTAACCGATGGTTATATGAGCGTCAACTGTTTATCAGCGGTATCCTGCCGCCTGTAACTTAAACAGCTTTGCGTATCGTCCATCAGTTTCCAGCAACGCTTCATGGGTGCCACGTTCAATAATATGCCCTTGGTCGATCACTAAAATGAGATCAGCACTGCGTACTGTGGAGAAGCGGTGCGAGATCAGTATCGCCATCTTGTCGCGGCTATGTTCGCGAAAACGGGTAAATATTTCGGCTTCTGCGGCGGCATCCATGGCGGCAGTGGGTTCATCCAGGACTAAAATATCTGCGTTCTCTCGCATATAGGCCCTTGAGAGGGCGATTTTCTGCCACTGGCCACCGGAGAGCTCTTGGCCATTTTTAAACCAGCGGCCCAGTTGGGTTTTGTAGCCATTCCCCATGCGTGTAATAAACTCATCCGCCATGCCGTGACGTGCGGCTTGCTGCCAGCGCTGTTCATTGTCAAAGGCATGGGTATCGCCAACGCCAAGGTTCTCACCCACCTGTAGCTGATAGCGCACGAAGTCCTGAAAGATGACGCCGGTACGCTCATACAGTGCTTGAGCGCTCCAGTCACGTAGGTCGCTACCGTCTAATAGAATGCGGCCTTGAGTAGGTTGGTAGAGTCGCGTCAAAAGTTTGATCAGCGTGGTCTTGCCAGAGCCGTTTTCACCCACCAACGCCAAGCTCTGCCCAGGGGAGAGGTGCAGCGAAATATCGTGTAGAACTGGATCTTGCAGAACAGAGTCGCCGCCAGGATAAGAGAAACTGACATTCTCAAAGCGCAGCCCATCCCCAGGCCGTGCTCCTTGTGTGAGCGTGCCATTTTCGGCCTCAACCGGTTGCTCCAGGTACTCATAAAGATTGGATAGATAAAGGTTATCTTCGTACATGCCGCTAATGGCGGTAAGGCTAGCGGAGAGCGCCGCTTGGCCTTGCTTGAAAACCATTAAATACATGGTCATTTGACCCAACGTCAGTGCCCCGGCAATGGTTTCAATCACCACCCAGCCGTAGGCAGCGTAAAACGTTAAGGTGCCGAGCAAGCCGAGCAGAAATCCCCAGCTTTCCCGGCGAAGGGTTAAACGACGATCTTCTGCAAACAGTTGGGTGAAAATATCGCGGTAGCGTTTAAGAAACAGCCCTTCAAGACCAAACAGTTTGACCTCTTTAATGCTGTCTTCCCGTGCAAGTACCGTCTCTAAATAAATCTGCATACGGGTTTGCGGTGAACGCCAGCGGAACAACCGAAAAGCATCGCCCGAGAATTTGGCCTCCGATACAAATACCGGCAGCGCGCCAGCTACCAGGATCAGCAGTGCCCAAGGAGAGAACTGCACCAGCAGTACCCCAAAACTACCCAGGGAGATCGCATTTTGCAGCAACCCAAAGGTTTTGTTTACCAGCGCAAGTGGGCGTGTAGACGCCTCACGCCGCGCCCGGGTGAGCTGGTCATAAAGTTCTGAATCCTCAAACTGGCTAAGTGACAGCGTGCCCGCTTTCTCCAGAATCATGACGTTGACCTTCTGACCCAATAACGCTCTTAACAGTGACTGCTGAGCAGAAAGGCCGCGCTGGGCAAGCGCGATTAACCCAATGATAAGCGCCTCAACAGCCACTAGCTTGAGAACGGGGGTAATAGACGCCAACAGGTTGGGGTTTGAAGCGGCTTGATGAGCGTCCATGGCACTGACCACGCCATCCACAATCAATTGGCCTACCCAGGCCGCCACGGCGGGCAACACCCCCGCGACCAAGGTGCACAGCGCTAACCCCAACATCATCCAGCGGGAGGTTTCCCACACCAAGCCTAGGGCGCGGCGGCTATAACGAAACACACCAAAAAAGCCGCTTAGCGGTGAGGAGGAAGTAGATTCAGAAGGTGGTGGTGACATAGTTGGACAGGCAAGCAGCTAGCAAAAAAGGAGTGCCATAATGCGGTGGTTAAGCGTGGATAGCCAGCTCAACCGCCGGTTGCCTTCAACGGCAGCGCGGCGGAGAGGAAATTACCTGTATGAATGCTTATCAGGGCAGCGATTTACCAGGGAAGCACTGCCCCGTCGGTGCGCGGCTCGGTGCCGCCTTGCAGTACGCCCGTTTCAGGGTCGCGCAGAATGATTTGACCCCGGCCAAAGCTGATAGAGTCAGCAACTTTGACGATGTCATGGCCCCGGCGGGCCAGTGCAAGCGCTAAGTGATTAGGAAAGTCGGCTTCGACTTCGATAGTTTTGCCTTTGGTCCACTTCCAGCGGGGCATATCGAGGGCCGCTTGGGGGTTAAGCTGATCTTCTAGCATCGCCGTTACCACCTGCACATGGCCTTGCGGCTGCATATAGCCGCCCATCACGCCAAACGGACCAACGGCTTGGTTATCTTTGGTGATAAAACCGGGGATGATGGTGTGGTAGGTGCGTTTGCCGGGCGCCAAAGCATTAGGGTGCTGCGGGTCGAGTGAGAATGACCAACCGCGGTTTTGCAGGCTAATGCCAGTGCCGGGAACGACCATGCCCGAGCCAAAGCCTTTAAAGTTGCTTTGAATCAGCGACACCATATTGCCGTCGCTGTCGGCCGTTGCCAGATACACCGTGCCGCCCTGAATTGGGTTGCCGTGTACTGGGTCAACCGCCTGTTCGCCAATCAGTGCCGCACGCGACTTCAAATAGTCGTCGGCCAGCATCTGATCAATGGTGGGGCGCATAGAATCAAGGTCAGTAACATGTGCGAAGCCATCGACATAGGCCAGTTTGGTGGCTTCAATACGACGGTGGAGCGTTTCCACCGGATCGCGTCCTTCTTCGCCTAAGTGCTCCAGCATACCCAGCGCTTGCAGCACGATCATGCCGCTGCCGTTGGGGGGGATTTCCCAAATATCATGGCCTTTGTAGCGCACACTAATCGGGTCGACCCACTCCGGCTGGTAAGCCGCCAGGTCTTCCTTGCGCAACAGGCCGCCGTGTTCGCGGGAAAAGGCGTCGATAGCTTCAGCCAGTTCACCCTCATAAAATGCCTTGGCATGGGTATCGGCAATCGCTTTTAGGCTTTTAGCATGGCCTTTCGAGCGCCACAGTTCACCAGCTTCCGGTGCTCGACCTTCGGGGGCAAACGTATCAAACCAAGGTTTGAAAGAAGCCTCGCTATAGGCTGAATAGTTGGTGAAGGCGTCCTTCCACATTTGATGAATAACGGGAGAGACGGGGAAGCCTTCTTCCGCCAGTGTAATAGCAGGGGCTAGCAACTCAGCAAACGGCAGCTTGCCAAAGCGCTCAGACAGTGCCGCCCACGCAGCCGGAGCGCCGGGTACCGTAACAGGCAGCATGCCGTGGTTTGGCACGGTGTCGTGGCCGAGTGCTTTCAGCGCTTCAATGGTCGCCGCTTGCGGGGCAGGGCCGCTGGCATTAAGGCCATGCAGTTTGCCGTCGACCCAGACAATAGCAAAGGCGTCGCTTCCTATCCCATTCGACGTGGGTTCCACCACGGTTAATGCAGCGGCGGCGGCAATCGCGGCATCAATCGCATTGCCCCCTTGCTGCAGTATGCTAATACCCACCTGCGCCGCTAATGGCTGAGAAGTAGCGACCATGCCACGTTTGCCGAAGGTTGCCATCCGGCGCGAGGCGCTGGGGTAGAAAAGTGCATCTTGTTGCATACCAGTTTCCTTTTAAGCAGTGCTGTTGATCTAAATTATTTGAATATCAAATGTTTTCGCGCAGAGCGGCATTCTTTAAGCGCTGGATCTTACGATCCTGATAGAGCGAAAACAGAATGGAAGCGACGGCTAACGCTAAGAAAAGCGCAGAGAGTGGTCGGGTTAAAAAGGTCATCCAGCTTTCATTAAGTTCAAGAGCACGGAATAGCTGTCGCTCAAGGTTGTCGCCGAGCACCACACCCAGTATTAGCGGCGTCAGCGGGACTTCCGCTTTCCACAGCAGGTAGCCAATGATCCCGAAGATGAATAACACCCAAATATCAAATAGGTTGTTATTCAGGGCATAAGCGCCAATGGCACATAGCATTAACACAACGGGAACGAGGATCTGTTGGGGGATCAACGATATTTTGGCGAACCAGCGCACGAGCAGCAGATTGCAAAGCACCATGACCACCGCACCGATCAGCAGGCTGGCGTAGATAGCGCCCACCAATACGGGGTTCTGCTCAAACATCATTGGCCCAGGCGTAATGCCGTGCAGAATCAACACGCCCATCATGATGGCCATAGGCAAATCGCCTGGTATCCCCAGCGCCAGCGTGGGCACAAACGCACCCCCCGCCACCGCACTATTGGAGGCTTCAGAAGCCACGATGCCACTGGGTGTACCCGTGCCAAATTTCTCTGGATGCTTTGAGAATTTCTTAGCTTGGTCGTAACTCAAAAAATTCGCTACGGTGCCACCCGTGCCGGGGAGTGCGCCCACCAAGCTGCCAATTAAAGAAGAGCGCAGTGTGTTGAGCTTTTGCCCCGCCATATCTTTGAGTATCTGGCCGTAGGGAATCGTTACGTTGGTATCGATTTTCCTGGTTTCGCTCTTCTCGTCCTTAAGCTTCTCGATATTGCCAAGTAGCTGGGAGAAGGCAAAGATACCGATCATTACGGGGAGAATTTCAAACCCAGAACCCATTGCCGGAAGGCCAAAGTCAAAGCGCAGATTGCTGTTACGGTCATAACCAACGGTGGTAATCAAAAGCCCTAGAGCAGCGGCCATCAGGCCTTTGAGCAGAGCGCCGCTGGAGAGTCCTGCCACCAGCGTCAGCGCAAAAACGATTAATGCGGTGATTTCCCACGGGCGGAAGTTCATGCTGAAGCTGGCAATTAGCGGCCCGAAAAAGACCAACACCGCCACGCTGATGAGGGTGCCTAAAAAGGATGAAGCGACGCCAATGCCCAGGGCACGGCCCGGTTCGCCTTTCTGTGCCATCGGATAACCGTCATAAACGGTAGTAATAGAAGAGGGTGTGCCGGGTATCCCCAACATAACGCCAGACACAATGCCGCCCGAGTACCCCCCTACAAACACACCGACCATCAGCGAAACGCCGCTTACCGGGTCCATGGCAAACGTGAAGGGGAAAACTACCAAGATGGCCATGGTGACGGTAAAGCCAGGGATACTACCGCCCACTATCCCAAACAGAACGCCAATAACAATCAGGCCCAGGACCGATGGCGTGCCGACCTCCGCGAGTGCTTGGAGAAAAAAGTTCGTCATTATTGTCTCCAGGTTAAGGCAGCCAAACATTCAGGCCATAGCGGAAAACGACAAATATCACGATAGCCAAGGTGCAGCTAAGGGTGAGATTGATCATCCATTTACGTCGCGTGTTGATTCCCATAAGGAGTGCAAGAGAAGCGACTAAGAAGCCTATGGTGGCTGCGATATACCCCACCACTGGCAGTAGCGCGGCATAAAGCCCAAACAGCAGAAACAGAGCGAGTATGGTGCGTCGACTTTGAAACCACTCAGTAATGAGCTGTTTTGCGCCAGGCCGTTCAGGCACTTTTACCAACAAGGAGCGCACCAGTATCAGAAGCGATAACAAACCAATCACAACTAACAAGATACGAGGAAAAAGCGCCGACCCGTAAGGTTGCCAACTGGTTGGCGGACGGATATCACCCGACTCCATCCACATGACAGCCACAATCAAGAGCAGCGCCAGCGCCAAGGCGCGGTCTTTAGTTAGCGTTAGCATTAGCGATGCCTCCGGCAACCCTAGCCCACGTAGATACGAGGGCTAGGGAATGCGTCCTTAGTTCTGGAAATCAATGTTTTCGGCAGCGGCGCTAAGCGCAGCTTCGTTTTCATCCAAGAACGCTTGATAATCATCGCCCGCTAGAAATCTCACGACAGAGCCAAATTCATTTTCGATACGGCTCTGTACTTCTTCGTTTTCCAGGGCTTTTTCGTAAGCGTTAGCGATGGTGTCGAGGACTTCCTGAGGCGTTCCTTTAGGCGCAAAAATGCCGCGACTAGTGGAGTGGTCCATCTCAATGCCTTGCTCGCGCAGGGTGGCGACATCCGGCATACTTTCAAGACGTTCTGGATGAGCGATGCCAAGGGCGCGGAAGGTGCCATCTTCAAAGAAGGCACCACCTGATGGCAGGTTAAACATGGCGAAATCAACTTCTTCCGCCATCAGCGCTGATACCTGCTGGCCAGTATCGGGGTAGCCCACTAGGCGTACGTCGGCCATATCAATGCCCGTTTCCTGGAAAAATTGCGCCCAGAAAAAGTGGTCAGTGGAGCTAGGAATCATGCTGAAACGCACTTGGCCTGGATTTTCACTCACGTAGTCAGCGATTTCATCGGCGCTCTGCACAGGGTGATTGGCATGTGCGGTTGGAATATTGATGGTTTGGGTGAGTAGTGCGATGGGTTCGAAGGCATCAAATGAGTAATCGACGGTGCCTGCTAGCTTAGAAAGCGCAATGGTGTCGTGGCTGCCAAGCAGCGTGTAGCCATCGGGGTCAGCGTCTTTCACGTTGCGGGACCCCAGGGTCGCCCCTGCGCCCGCCATATTGACGGGAACGATGGATTCACCCAGCGTCTTTTCCGCCTCTTGGGAAATGAGTCGGAAAAGAATATCGGTTGCACCCCCTGGGCCGTAAGGGATGATCAAACGGATATCCTGCTCAGGATAATCAGCCTGAGCGGTGGAGGCGATTGCCATGCTAGACGCAAGTCCGATGGCGGCGAGGGTAGTACTTAGCGTCGTGCTTAGAGTAAATGTTGAACGCGTCATTCTTATACACCTTTATAGATTGAGTTTGGTGTTGTGGGATGCCGCTCCAACTGCAGCGGCGTGGTGAGCGCGTGGTCCCGTTAGCGGGTTCTTGTTGTCACCACACAATCGTCTATTTACGAGATCGTGTGTCAGTGAGTGTTAGCCGAGAAACAGCCCTCCATAAACCAAGGCGCCCATGACGACAAAGGCGGGGTGCGTTTTGAAGCGCATCAGTGCAATAGCTGCGACTACCCCAATGATAAGAGTGTGAATTGTGCCGCTAGTGTTGAGGCTTTCGAGCAGGAACCCCAGCGTTAGCCAAGCCATCATCATGGCAATGACCGGGCGAACCCATTGGCTCATGCGTTTAACTCGGGGAGAATCGCGATGACGATACAGCAGCCCTAGTGCGCCGAGCATCAAAAGCAATGTAGGAATCACCGTGGCGGACACCGCGATGAAAGCACCGCCAATACCAGCAACTTCATAGCCTACGTAGCCCGCCATTTTGGTGGCGATAGGGCTAGGCAGCGCGTTACCTAAAGCGAGGGTTTCAGCGAACGTTTGCGCGGTCATCCAGCCGTAACGGCCAACCACTTCGGCCTCAATTAGGGGGATGATGGCGGGGCCACCTCCGTAGCCGATAATGTTCGGGATAAAAAAGGCTAAGAAGAGATCCCAGTAGATCATACTGTCCCCTCCGCTTTTTTAGTGCTCGAGGATTTAGGGCCAGAGGGGCGCAATAGGGCGGCAACTAGAATGGTGCCAATGACCCAGCCGGGGTGAATGCCGAGCCAATAGATAAGCCCCGCGGCAATAACGGCCATAGCAATGCTGACCAGCCAGCCAAGTGCAGCCTGTGATTTATCAAAAAAGTCCCAGGTGAGTTGTGCCATCATTATCATTACCACAGGAACGACCGCTTGGCCCATGCCGCGAATCCAAGCCACATCGCGATATCGGCTAAAAATGCCTAACATGACAATCATAGCCACAATCATGGGCAAGATGATGGCAATGACGGCGGCGATACAGCCGGACACACCGCCCACGCGATAGCCAATATAGCCAGGCATTTTGGTCGCAATTGGACCGGGTAGGGTGTTGCCGATCGCCAGTACGTCGGCGAACTCTTCATCGGTGAGCCAGTGATGACGGGTGACAACTTCGGCACGCACCAGGGGAATCATGGCAGGACCGCCGCCGAAGCCAAAAATGCCGACGCGGAAAAAAGCCCAGAACAGTTGCCAGGAGGTGCCGCGTATTTTCATGAACGCGTATCCCGCAAAGCTAATGAGGAGATCAGAAGCATAACCAAACCTTATTTATCGTTTGTAGGTTAAAAAATCGATTATCTTGTCTAAAATATAATATAGGTAGTGCCCGATCCGACGTCAACCGTGAAAAACTGAATGGACAGCGGGAACTGAGATGAATAAAGGATATCGTCATGAATAATTCTTTACCCAAGGTAGCAACGCCAGTAGGTCCAGCAGGTACTGCATCAAGTCGCGTATTTGATAATTTACGTAAGGATCTCGTCGGTGGACGCTTTGTAGCGGGTGAAAAGCTCGCCATCAATGCACTCAAAGAGCATTACCAAGTTGGTTTGAGCCCGCTGCGGGAAGCGCTCAATAAATTAGCGGCTTATGGTTTATTAGTTCAGGAAAATCAACGTGGTTTTCGTGTGCCGAAGCTTTCCCGGGAAGAGCTCGATGATATTGCCCACATGCGCCTAGAGATGGAAGGAATGGCGTTAGAGCGGGCGATTGCTAACGGTGATTCGCTCTGGGAGGCTGATTTATTAGCCGCGGCGCACCGCCTGAAGCGGGCCGACATCACCCTGGATAAAGGCGAGGAGTGGGAGCGTCTACATACTCAATTTCATCGTACGTTAGTCGCCCCCTGTGGCTCTGTTTGGTTATTGCGTTTTATTGAGCAGTTGCATGACCAGTTTGACCGCTACCGCCGCCTGGGGCCGAAAATGCCGACGATTCGTCAAGAGCTGGACGAGCAGCATCATCAACTCGTGGAGCTGGCATTACAGCGTGATGCCAAAGCAGCGCGTGAATTAATGGATGATCATATTCATAAATCTTACGAAGTTGCCCTAAAACGTTATCAAGAGCACGCCTAGCAGGAGAAACTGCCCCGGTAGCGACGACACAGCGTGTCTGCGGTGTGTAAACTGCTGTCAATATAATGTCAGTCGTCGCCGTCCAGATGAGTAAAGAGAGTGCTATGCACACAGATAACCAAATAGTCGCGCAAACGCTGAGCTGGGTGCGCACCTTTATTGTGGCGCATGACATTTGCCCGTTTGCGCAGCGTGAGTTGGAGCGTGAAACGATTCGTGTGGAAGTGGTGCGCTCTAAAAAAATTGAAGTGGCGCTTGAGGAGCTGATGGTGGAAGTGCAGTGGTTGGATGAGCACCCCGAAACAGAAACCACGCTGCTGGTGTTCCCGACGCTGTTTAAAAGCTTTGATCACTACTTGGATTTTGTGGAGCTTGCTGAAAGCATCCTGGTCGACCAGGGCTATGAAGGTGTTTATCAGTTAGCCACGTTTCACCCAGATTATTGCTTTGACGGTGCCGAACCCGATGATGCCTCTAATTATACCAACCGCTCTCCCTACGCCATGGTGCATCTGCTACGCGAAGAGAGCGTTGAAAAGGCTATCGAGTTTTATGGCGATACCGACGCTATTCCCGAACGCAATATTGCCAAGTTAACGGCGTTGGGCAGCGACACTGCAGAGCAGCAGCTGCAACGCTGTTTCGAATCCGTTAATCAGGTGGAGTGAATAACAAGCTGATGTTTGCCTTTAGCTTTAGCCGCATACAGCGCGTCATCCGCAAGTTGCAGAACGGTATTGATATGGAGCCCGTGGTGGGGCCACTAGGCGGCGCCTAAACTGCTTCCAACGCGTGCCTGCTCGTTATCAGGTAATAAAACGGGTTGGTCGATGGAGCTCAGCAAGCGTCTGCTAATCTCATGGGTGAGCATTTCAAGATGCTCTTCCTTGGTTTTAAGCACCATAACGAACTCATCACCGCCCATTCGGGCTACCACGTCACCGCTGCGTAATGCGCTTTTCAATCGCTGGGTAATCTCAATCAACAATAGGTCGCCCGCATGATGGCCTAGCTCATCATTGACCTGTTTAAAACCGTCCAGGTCGATAAAGATGACCGCCATACTCTGTTGGTTTCTTTCCGCCTCCGGTATCGCAAGCTTTAAGTACTGATTTAAAAACGCACGATTCGGCAGGCCTGTTAACGGGTCGGTATTGGCTAAGTCTTCTAAGCGGTTAATAGTGCTGCGCTGATCCAGTAAGCGGGTGACCATGTTGCGCATAGAGGTCGATAGGTGCTTAAGCTCTGGAGAGCCATCTTCAAGCGGAATGCTATCGGCGTGTTCGCCATCCTGCATTCTGTCGGCAGCATTTGCTAAGCGAGTGAAGAGGAGCCGCTAGTCTTGACGCGATTATCCAGCCAACTATAGCAAACAGTAATGCAAGTAATAGGCCTGTTCCCATAATGGCATCTTGCAGTTTTTCAATAGGGGCAAAGGCAGTAGCTACGGGTTGACGGCTAACCGCTATCCAATCTAAACCAGGAAAATCTTCAAAGCCGCTGCTGCGTGCATACCCTGTCACAATGCGTTCGCCGTTGGGCCATGTTTCAATCGCCCATTGTGGTGCTGTCGTGGTGGAACTAGGTATGTGGTTCAGGCTGTCTAACGATTGGTCAATCAGCGTCTCTGGGCCTAATAGCACCGTGCCGTTAGCGGAGAGCAGCAGTATCTCTGTGTCTTCCAGATATCCAGAGGGAGTAAGCATGGATTGTTGGACGTACTCAGCCCATTGCCAGCTTAAATGAACGGCCAGAACGCCTTGTAACTGTTCATTGGAACCATACACAGGGGTGGCAATATCGACAAATTGCAGAGGCTCACCGCTGGTGTTGGGCAGCAATTTTGCTTAGCCGATTCTCGAGAAGCCACCCAGCCAAGCAGTAGCGTCGTGGCGAATACCAAGGCGGCAATCAAGATGATAAAACGCGAGCGCAGCGAGAAGTGCGAGAAGCTATAGAACATTACAAAAGCTTTACCGTGGTTTGAGTCATGCTCGGATGGTTAGGGCGATCAATAGATGCTTATCAACCAAACGTTTAATTTATGTTATGAGAATGACTTTACCGGAAAAGCTTTCAATATGCGCGACGTTTGCTGCAATGAAACGGTCAGAAAAAGTGTCATGTTTAGCAAAACGTCGCAAAAAGAGTCAATGTCTAAACTGATTGAGAACAGCCTGACAAAATCGCTATAGCGCCTTATACATCACATGGGTATCGACAAAACCAAGGCGCGCGTGTCGGTAGGCATTAGGAACGGTGCCTACAATCTGAAATCCCAGCTTTTGCCATAACACGACGGCAACCTCATTCGTTGCTACAACGGCGTTGTATTGCATGGCCTGAAACCCTAACTCCCTGGCCTGCGCCTGGGAATGCTCACACATGGCACGTGCTACCCCTTTTCCGCGTGCGGCGGGCGTCACCATATAACCACAGTTACAGATGTGGTCGCCGGGGCCTGCCGCGTTGGCTTTTAGGTAGTAAGCACCCAGTAGATGACCGTGTTCATCTTTAACGACCACGCTTGTTTTAGGCGTGCTGCACCATAGCTCTCGGGCAGCTTCAAAGCTGATGTCGGGGTCAATGGCATAAGTCTCTTGCGCCTCGGCAATCGCCTTGAAAGTAGGCCAAAAGCTGGTGAAGTCTTCGTCCGACATGGGAGCGAAATGCAATGTAGACATAAATGTAGACATAGTAGTGCCGCCGTTCAACGGGCGACCTCAGCCACAATCTCGTAGCTTCGCAGCCGGTCGGCATGGTTATAAAAATCGCTGTTAATCATTAATTCATCAGCACCGGTACGCGCTTGGAACTCTTCAAGTTCGGCTTTGACCGTCTCTGGGCCGCCAATAATCGCCGCCCCTAAAAACTGGCTGACTTGGGCTTGCTCAACCGGCGACCAGTCTAGTTGCTCTACAGGCGGCTGCGACTGGGTTGGCTTGCCACGGATAAGATTCAGAAATTTCTGCTGCGCGGTGGTGGCCAAGTAGTGGGCCATCGCATCGCTTTCCGCCGCCATCACGGGCAGGCCGACCATCGCATGGGGCTTATCCAAGTGCTCGGAAGGGCGGAAATTGTCGCGATATAAGCGCAGTGCCTCAAATAAATAGCCCGGCGCAAACTGAGCAGCAAACGCAAAGGGCAAGCCCAGCTTAGCGGCCAATTGTGCGCTATAGCCGCTAGAACCCAATAGCCAGATAGGCACATGAGTGCCTTGACCAGGGACGGCTTTCACCCGTTGCTGGGGCTCTGCATCGTCTAGATAACTGCGCAACTCGTTCAGCAATTGCGGAAAGTCGTCTACGCCGGCATGAGCGTTGCGCCGCATGGCTTGCATCGTCGCACCGTCTGAGCCGGGTGCGCGGCCTAACCCCAAATCTATACGACCAGGATAGAGCGTTTCCAGCGTGCCGAACTGCTCAGCAATCACCAGTGGCGGGTGGTTTGGTAGCATAATGCCGCCGCTACCCACGCGGATGGTGGAGGTTTGCCCAGCAATATGACCGATCAGCACAGCGGTGGCAGCGCTGGCGATGCCAGCAATATTGTGGTGCTCTGCTAGCCAGTAACGGGTATAGCCTAGCCGCTCGGTTAACTGTGCCAGCGAGACGCTGTCTTGGAAGGTCTCAGCGGCGCTGCCGCCCTGGCGGATAGGGGCCAGATCAAGAACGGAAAGCGCCGCGGAAGCGAGTTGGCTCATGGGTCACCTGCAAGTTAATTCGTGGGCGCATTGAGTGAAAAATTACTTAGCGCGCTTGGTAATTACACGTTATGCGGTCAGTGAACATAAATTACAAGGTCTGAGCCATGTAGATGTGACATGTGCCGGTATGGACTGGGTGAGAGCGGAGTGACGGTACGATCATGCTTACTCTAGCGGCGGGGTGGGGCGAATAAGAATTTCATTAACATCCACATGGGCAGGCTGCGCAAGCGCATAAACTACGGCATTGGCGATATCACGATCTTCTAGCGCATGCTCTGGTGGTTCATTAAAGAATGGCGTGTCGACCATGCCTGGCTCAATCAACGTCACGCGCATACCGGTGCCACGTAGCTCTTCACGCAGGTTATAGCCAATCCCCGTGACCGCCCATTTCGTAGCGCTATACATCGAGCCTGGGATGGTCGTGCGGCCTGCCGCTGAGCCGGTTAATAACACATGGCCTTTGCTACGCTTTAAGGCGGGTAAGCAAGCTTGAATGGTGAGCCCAACGCCATAAATATTGGTAAGAATCATCTCACGCCATGCGTCGTGATCCGCGCCGCTAAACCCGCCGGGTGAGCCGCCGCGACCGGCGTTGGCAAAGATCGCATCCAAGCGGCCAAAGGTTTCCAGTGCATGCTCAACCATCGCCTGTTGCTGCTCAAAATTAGTCACGTCCAACTCGCAGGTCAGTACGTTTTCTGGCCCCAGTTCTTGAGCAAGTGCGGTGAGTTTTTCGCTAGAACGGGCGGCCAACACCAGTTTGTAGCCTTCGCGAGAGGCTGCTCGGGCGGTAGCCGCGCCAATACCGCTGGATGCGCCGGTAATCAATAACACGCCTTTATGCATGGGTTGCACTCCTTGCTCGTTTAACTAAGTAAGCCTTTAGCATGGCTAAGGGAGTGGCATCCTGCAAACATACCTACCTAACCATTGCGGTACGGCTCTACTACTTAACGTTAGCGGGCGTGCCCATCTTCTTTGCGTTTTAGCATTGCAGAGAGATCCAGAATAGCTTGGGCCATATCCGCCATGCTTTTGCTTTGATCCATAGAGGTTTTACGCAGAAACCGGTAGGCCTCTTCTTCGCTCATCTCTTGATGAGCCATGATAAGCCCCTTCGCGCGTTCAATCAGTTTGCGTTCACGCAGCGCTTTACGGGTATTTTCAAGCTCATCGCTAAGCCCTTGTAAGCGGCTGGCCTGTGCCTGGGTGAGTTCAATCAGCGAGCGCCCTAGCGGTGAAGTTAGCGCGTTGGCTGTCAGGTCACCTAATGGTTGCGCACCCGCCAGCGTTAGTAAGTGTTCGCAGGGGGCAGGCGTAGGACGACAGGGCCCTGCTTTGGCTTTTTCCAATCCATCTTCGGCCTGAGCGATTTTGCGGTGACAAAACACACTCAGCTGAGTGATCAGTGCATCCTCAACTGTTTTCATCGAGTCGATACGTAGCGTGGTCAGTTCGTACCAGGTTTCACCCAGTGAATCAGATGTGTCTTTGGGTGGTGTGTGTGATGCCGAATGACGCTGGCAGGCGATGTCGCGTAAATGGCAAATACCGGCCAGGGTGCGAGGTGAAAGCTCCTTTTGCCATGACTGCTGCGCCTCAGGCGTAGCAAACTCTACAAAAGTGTCAAAGCAGCGCTGCTGGTCAGTCACTAGCTGATTCAATAAAGCGCGGTGCGCTTCATCGAAGTGGCCATGGGTAAAGCCGAATGCGCCACAGGCTCGCTCTTGGCCAGCTAATTCTTTGCCCTGCATTAAGTGAAAAATGGCAACCAGATGGCGAGTGATATCGGGGTCGATAGAGGAGTCAGCGGCTTCAAATACAATCGCTAGCAGCCCACTGGTCAGTTGATTAAAGGCCTGAGTGGCTGCATCAGGCGAGATGGCAAAGGTGTCGATAGCCAGACGAAGTTCATCAAGCTCATCAAGGGCATACCAAACGGCGGCAATCCGGCGTAGTAAGCGAGCGGCTGCCTGAGGGCGAGCCTCTTGGCTGAGCGCTTCCAGCCGCTGGCGCATTAAGGTTTCCGCCTGCTGGCTGTGTTGGCGGTAAGTATCGCGGCGGGTTTTAAAACGCTGGCCTTGAGAGGCTAGATAGATCGTTGACGCTCCTCGTTCACGTTGGAGCATATGAATAAAGCGGCTAATGTCACCAACAATATCGGCGGTGGTGGCAAGGTGAGTAAGGTTGTCGATATCGCAACGGAGGGCGGTTAAGAGCAGTTGCTGCGCTGAAGACATAGAATTTTCCTTAACGGCTCGCCGCCTAAATGTAAACACTCCCATATCGCTACCTAGCTGGATAAGGGCGTATGGGAGGGTTCTTGAGTGTATTGGAAAGCGCTTAACGTAGCGAGAGAGCGCCTGCGCCAACGTCGTCACCAACTGCATCGCGGTAGGCTTTGGCCTCTTCAGCTTCGGTGGCGTCGCTAAAGCGTACCAGCAAAACACAGGATGCCAGTGCCAGCACCGTTATTCCCAGGTAGAACAAGCCTTGCTGATAGCTCAGGCTTTCGCTGCGGAACAGAAAGGCAGCGCCGACTGCCCCCACGTTGCCGCCAGCACCGACTATGCCCGCCACCGCACCCAGGGCCTTTTTATTGATGAACGGGACGACCCCATAAGTGGCGCCTTCGGCCATCTGCACAAACAGGCTAAACACCAGCATGATACCAATCGCGAGGCTGAGTACATGCATTTGCGAGAACGCTACCAGCGCAATCCCTTCGCAAATCAAGGCAATGAACAGCCAGCGTACACGCCCCTTTAGGCCGCCTTGCTTGGCGAATAAATCAGAAAAGACACCACCCAGTGTACGGGCAAAAATATTCATCAGACCGAATAAGCCAGCAATCAGGCCCGCCGTAGCTAAGGTGAGGTCAAATTTATCAAAAAAGTAGATAGCGGCAATGTTATTAATCGTAAGCTCTACGCCAAAGCATAGGCCGTACACAACAAACAGCGCCCATACTCGAATATCTTTGGCGGCGGCTAGAAAGCTATGTTTTGCGCCGTTTTCACCGGTTGCTTCAGGCAGCTCGCCAGTTGCGCGCAGGTCACTGAAATTACCGTTGGGTGCATCTTGAGTAAAGAACCAATAACCGATCCCGGTAAAGAACATCACAACGCCGGGTACCATCATCGCTAAGCGCCAACCAAAGGCTTCGTTGACGCCCAGCATCAGCATGCCTGAGAAAATCAGCGGCATCAGAATTTGTGTGGTACCGCCGCCTAAATTACCCCAGCCCGCGCTGGTAGCGTTGGCGGTGCCAACCACATTGGGGGCGAACATCATTGAGGTGTGGTATTGGGTAATAACGAAGGAGGCGCCAATGGCCCCAATGGCTAAGCGCGCTAATAGAAAGGTTTCAAAACTATCGGCTAAGCCAATGCCCATCACCGGAATAGCACCTAACATCAGTAACCCGGTATAGGTTTTACGCGGCCCAATACGGTCACACAGTACGCCAATGGCTAGGCGCACAATGACGGTGATCGCCACCGACGCAATAATAGTATTGCCGATTTGTGTTTGGGTCAGTGAAAGGTCTTCACGAACAATCGCCATAAGAGGGGCGATGCCAAACCAGCCGAAAAAGCAGATATGAAACGCAAACCATGAAAAGTGGAAAGCGCGCATTTGAGGGGTCGAAAAGTTAAGCAGCCGAATGCGGTTGGCTTTGTTGCGTATGTCCATGGGATGGCCTCACGGGGCATAAAACGAGTTGATCACTACGCTAAACGCGAAAATTAGCGCTTTGCGCCAGCAATTGACGAGAACATGCCTTCTCCATTGAAGGTCAGGCTCGACGCACTCGTACCCAGTTGGGCCTGGTCCACGCCTACCACCACTGCTGAAAATATGCAGGTAGTTTGCCAGTTGAATGTTTATTGTTAAAAATCATAATCTTAATTTGTTTTTGTTGTTTTTTTTAGTGCATTGGCGAAGTGAAGATGCTGCATGAGTGGGCATGCAGTTCTTTTTTTGCGGCATCTTGGTGCTTAAAAGGGCGTTGGCCACGCGGGTAAACATCGGCGCTCTTCGCGTAGCCCGTTATATATGTAGCCCGTTATTCATGTAGGCCGCTATTCATGTAAATAGACAGCGTCTACATCGAGCGTAGAGTATTCGCCAATGGCATCGAAATGTTCACCTAGCCAGCGTTCGGCGGCGTTCTGGCCCTGTTCAAAAAGATGGCAGAGAAAAGGCCACTCGGAATTGGATTTACTCGACACAGAGAGTCCTTCAAGCGCCAGCTCACCGCTGATACGGTGAAAAAGCGCCTGCTGGTAGCAATTTTCAATTCCCTGCTCATCAAGCGCATTTTTAAGCAGCGCGATCATGCGAATCTCTTTAATCAGTGCTGAATTAAACGTGATCTCGTTGAGACGGTTCATAATAGCTGACGCAGAGGTGGGTACATCATTGCGGCTAATGGGGTTGATTTGAATCAGCAGAATATCCCGTGCGCTGCACTCTTCCATGAGTGGGAACAGTGCCGGATTGCCCATATAGCCGCCATCCCAATACGCTTCGCCGTCGATCTCTACGGCTTGGAAGATAAACGGCAAGCAGGCGGAGGCCATCACGGCGTCCACACTCATCTCTTCTCGGCGAAACACGCGCTGCTTTCCTGCGCGCACGTTGGTAGCCGCCACAAACAGCTTTAGCTGTTCGCATTTTCGGACCCGTTCAAAATCAATATGCTCAGCCACGATATCGCGTAACGGGTTAATGTTGAGCGGATTGAGCTGATAGGGCGAGGCCACGCGGCTTAACAGATCCATAGCAATAAAACCGGGTGAGTGATCCAGGCTCCAATTGCCGGTCAATATATCCAGGGGCGTACGACGGATTGGGCTTGTCATACCCGCTCGACTGACGGCTTTCCAAAAGTCGTACAGCGCCTGGCGAGCCGTCTCTTTATCACCGCGTGTTAATGCATCGGCCATGACGACACCGTTCATCGCCCCGGCGCTGGTACCGCTGATCCCTTCAATTTCAATGCGTTCATCCGCTAATAGGCGATCAATCACGCCCCAGGTATACGCCCCGTGAGCGCCACCACCTTGTAATGCGAGGTCTAGCTTTTTGACCTGTGCCATATGCTTTTTCCATTGCGACTGGTGAGAAGAGTTGTTGCAGTGAAATCAGCATGGCATAGGCAACTAAAGAAGATGAAGGGCTATTTAGCAGAAAGCTCGGGGTACTCAAGGTGCTGGCTCAGTGAGAGTTATGTTTCAGCAATGGAATGCGCGTTATGTTCAGGGGGCCCCTGCTAACGGTGAGTGATGACTGGTTGAGTAGGGCGCCTCAAATATGGCGTGTTCCATAAGATTGTCCAGCTGTAGGGCTAACTGTTGGCTGGCTTCTTCCATGACGCCTAAAGCAGCTAATTGACCATTGCGGTCGCCTAGACGGGCAAACTTCAGCGCTTCAGCACCACTTTCATGCATGCGTCTGTGCGGTGCTGTTAATGCTCGATAAGCCTCCGTGCGGGCATAGCGTTGGTAGCCCTCACCTTGCTGGTGCCAGCGCCCTAGGCGGCATTGATGATGATCTTCTAGTAGTGTGTCGGTGTTGGCAGATAATAACTGCTTATAGATGCGACATTTCCATACTGCATGGTCAAGCTTGGCAGAGTGTAAAAACGCAGCGGTAGCACTGTGATGTATCACCTTGTGCATATGCTGAGTTTGATCCGTTAACCGATGCAATGCGTGCTTAGCTGTCTGTGCCTTTTGGGCCGTGTCTTCGTCGGCTTGGCGTTTTTTCACCACTGCTTGCGAGTGCGTTCTTACCTGGCTATTGACTTGCTCCATTAGCAGGCTGAGCTGATGGCTTAGTTGCTGCATATTAAGCGCTAAGCGATGAACGTCGTCTGCAATGGCGGCTATTCCCGGTGACTACTGGCTAGCGGAACCAGCACTCCCAAGACCTTGGCGATGGGCCGTTTCGAGTGCTGTGCTAACCGCTAATGCTTGCGCGTGACCCGCATTGCGAGCAAGCGCTACTTGCAGTTGGCTCAGGGCGTGTAGGGTTTTAGCTAATACTAACGGCGAGGCGGGGAGCGCTTCGGCATATTCAGGATCGTGACAACGCTGATCAAGGGTGTCGATGGCATGCTCGGCAGCGGCAATCAGGTTAAACGTCTCCGTTAGGGTGGCGCGTTCCCCGGCAAGCTGGTCGGCATACTCTTGAAGGCCGTTATTGAGCGAGGCTAGCATATCCGCCCCTCTCGCTTGCAGCATGCCGATGGATTGCGACGGTTTCATTAGGCTTAACAGACGACTGCTGGGCGAGAGGGTGGCGGCGTCGAGCTGAGTGCGTAAGTCGGCGACCTCCTGTTCCAGGCGGCGAATTTTTTGAAAAGGATGCATAAAGGTGAACATGGCAGAGACACCTATGGCAGGTAGCAATATTTTGTGTTGATTTGTCACAAATTATTGCAGAGGGTTCCCCCATACGCTTGGTTTAGCTGCTTTAAATGATGAAATTCAGCTGCCCATGGCCTGCGAGAATGAGATTTTTAACGTCCTCTTTATTAAGAGTCTGAAGAGCTAAGAGGCTAGATAGCTAAAAGACTGGGTAGCTAAAAGCCAGGATAGCTAAAAGATAGAATAGCTCAACGTCGGAATAGCTCAACGTCGGAATAGCTCAACGTCGGAATAGCTAAGCGTTTGGATAGCATCAGCGACGGGCAAGTTGAGCGGCGGCTGTGCAGCCTAGAAACGCTGAGGTGGCAAGCCACTCGGCATCAGGATAATAAGCAAATACATATTGGTCTTCTTTCAGGCTATCAATCAGTGGGTAAGTAACGTCTTCACGTACTGCGGGGCAACCATGGCTACGGCCTAATCTCCCCGTTTGGGTAATGAACGCATCGCTCACATAGTCAGCACCGTGGATCACAATGGCGCGCTCGAATGCTAGGTCGTTGACGTTAGGTTCAAGGCCTTCCAGACGCAGCGAATAGCCGTTGCGGCCGTAATAGCTATTCATGGTACGAAATAGGCCAATGCTGGATTGGTGGCTATCAGGCGTGTTGGAAAATGTCTCGGCCTGGGCATCGCCAGACCCTTGTCCATGAGAAACCAGCTCCTCAAAGAGCAATTCATGCTGACGTAAATCAAATACCCATAGGCGTGGTTCGGTAGACGGCAGCGAGTAGTCAATGACTGCAAGGCGCTCGGCAGTGGGATCGGCACAATTGAGTGCCTGAGCGGCCAAACGCAATGCCTCGGGCGTTGCCTGGGGGGCGAGTTGCAATAACTGGTGATGTAAAGGCAGTACGCCGCGTGGTGGTGTAGATTCAACTTGGGCAAAGAAACTGGCGGCGTGTAGCGGTAATGTAAATAATGTAAAAGGTAGAGAAAATAATAACGTGGCAACATTTAAACGAAGAGCCATAAAAGTCGATCCTACCTGCAATATCAGTCATTATGAAAATTAGCCGACTAATATAAAAAAACAGAGTCGGCGATGTGGAAGATTATAGTAACGCAAGGAGAGGGTGATGAACGAGAGACAGCCACTAAGACGATGGGCGATAGGGAGCGCTCTGTGTCTAACGCTTACCTACGGCCCTTTAGGCATCAGCCCTGTATATGCGGATTCAGCCTCAGATTCATTGCAGCAGGCGATAGCTCAACAATTAAGCTCCGCAGACGCGCGACAACTTCCTATTACTGAGTTTTATCAACTAAGTGATGGTCAGCCCGTGTGGCAGGCAGCGGCTGCAGTTGAGTCACTGGTCGAGGCGCTAAACAGTTTGGAAAACGATGGCTTGGTGCCGACAGATTATGACGCTGATACGTTGCTTGGTGAGTTTCAGCGTAGTCAGTCGGGTGATGATGCCGCACAGGCCTCGTTTGATATCAAAGCCACTCACTCGCTGTTGCTGGCGCTCGATCATTTAGAGCGCGGTAAGGTGAATCCGCGAGACGTAGAGCCACAGTGGGACGCGCCGCGACCAGAAAGCGACTACTCGCTGCTACGTGTTGTACATGCCGTTGAAGATCGTGCGCTGGATAATGCCACCGCGCTGGCCAGGCCTTCGTCAGGTGAATATCAGCAATTGCGTGACACCCTAAAGCAACATTACCAGTTGGCAAACCTGGGCAGCGCACCCTACTTAGCCGCCAGGGAGGAGTCACTTCGGCCGGGGGATGAAGCCGACGATGTTATTGTGCTGCGCCAGCGTTTGGCACTCTGGGGTGAAACGGATTTGATGGTGGCTGATAGCAGGGCTTATCCGCTAATTGATGTGCAAGCAGCGTCTAATCAGCGCGTGTTTGATGCGCCACTTGAATCCGCTGTGAAGCGTTTTCAGCGCCGCCATTTACTACAGGAAGATGGTGTGGTGGGTGAACAGACCCGGCTGGCGTTAAATACGCCGGTGTCGGCGCGAATCGACCAACTGCGGGTCAATTTAGAACGCGCGCGGTGGATCCGCCCGATGCAGTCTGCCGAGCCGCGAGTGTGGGTCGATATAGCCGGTTACCGAATGCACTATGTACGCCCTAACGGCGAGCACTGGGATGCCCGAGTGGTCGTCGGCTCGCCGCGTCGTGAAACGCCGATCATCCACTCTACTATCAGCCATTTAACGATTAATCCATCCTGGACCATCCCGCCGACAATCATGCGTGAGGATGTACTGCCTCGCGTGCGGGCGGATATCAATTACTTGGCGCGCCAAAATATTCGAGTGATTAGTCCTTCCGGCGAGCCGATGGTGGCAGAAGAGATCGATTGGCAGCGCCCTGGCGGCGTGATGCTGCGCCAAGTGGCAGGCTCGGGTAACCCGCTTGGTCGTGTCGTGATACGGTTTCCTAACAATGACATGATCTATTTGCACGACACCCCCGCCCGAGGGCTATTTCAGCGTAACCAGCGCGCACTCAGTTCAGGCTGTGTGCGGGTAGAGGGTGTGGCTGAACTGGCGCAGATGCTGTTGCAAGATACCGGCAGCCGTTACCAATTTAGCACCCTGTTAAATGGAGGGAGTGATCGTAATGTGAGCTTATCCCAGCGTATACCCATTGCACTGCATTATTTAACCGCATGGCCGAATGCGGAAGGTGAAGTGGAGTTTAGGCCTGATATCTACCGCCGTGATGCAGCGCTACTGGCCGCGCTGCAGCGGCCAGTTTAGATAGGTGAAAAATAGCGTAAGTCAATGCAAAACACCGCCTAGTGGCGGTGTTTTGCGTTTGAGTATCCGGTGGCTATGAAGCGGTCGCTAGTCGTCGCTTTCCTGCTGATAATTAGCCACGCTAACCGGCCCTGTTTCGCCGCTTTCCAGTGTGGCTAATATTGGCGCTGCTTGGTTCTGAAACGCAATAAGCGTGTCGCCGCTCAAACTGGTGTTCTCGGGTAGGGGGACGGTCATCGCATTCACCGGTGAGTTGTTAACGATGACTTCATAGTGCAGGTGTGGGCCGGTGCTACGGCCTGTGTTGCCAGACAGTGCAATACGCTCGCCCATGGTCACGCGTTCACCTTGCTTCACCAACGGCCGGGAGAGGTGCAGGTAGCGCGTCCGGTAGCCATTGTCATGACGGACGACAATATAGCGTCCTGCGGCGTGATGGTTGCTGACGCGCTCAACAACACCATTGGCGGGAGCCGTTACCGGCGTGCCAATGGGCATAGCAAAGTCGGTTCCGTTATGGGGGCTAATGCGGCCAGTCACCGGGTGTTTCCGGCGTGGATTGAAGCCCGAGCTTAACCGATAGCTGCCTTCAAACGGGTGGCGGGCAAAGGCGGGATCCAAACTTCCGCCCCCAGGCGTATAGAAGTTATCGTCGTTGGCATTGCGCACTACGGTTAAGTCCATGCGTTCGCCGTCGTATTGCACCGCGAGTACGCGAGAATCAAGCGTTTCCCCATCGATCATGTCTGACTCGACTAGAACCTGGAAGCGATCACCGCGGCGGCTGTCACGCCGAAAATCGAGTTTCTTTTCGAGCAGCTTTGTTAGTTCCGTTACCGAGCCGCTGTTCAGGCCTGTTGCCTGGGCGGAGCGTGCAAAACTACCGCTGACGCTACCGGCATAAAGGCGTTGAACAGGTTCACCTTGCCGCTCAATAGTGGTGATAGCGAAGTGGTTTGCATCACGCTCCAATAAAATACCGTCACGGGTATTTTTCATCATGCGTAAGGAAAGTAAACGCCCATCTTCGTCTAGCTGGTAATCAAAGCTGTGTCCGGCGCGCCAGTTGGTTAGCATGCGTTGGTCGGGCAAATCCTCAAGCAGGGCCAACACTTCGCTGTACCCAAGGCCTAATTCATTTTGTGCCAGCAAAGCGAACGTTTCGCCAGATTCGACGATATGCGTTTCCCACTCAGGAACAAACGGCTCTTCAGCTGCCAGTTCTAAATCCAGAAATGAGATGTCACCAAATAGCTCAACACCGTAATCCTCATAAGAAGTGGCATCGGCAATTTCAACTGATGAAGCGTCGTCTGCATCCAGCATACCGCTGGAGAGGGTGCCCAGCACAATCGCCATATGCAATGCGCCGTCATCAAGCCCTGCGCTACTTAGCGTTGCGATATCAAGAGCAGGCGCATCCAGGGCTGCGGCATTAAGTACCGTTACTTCGTCGCCCAAGGCGGCTTGTCCGGCCATGTCTGCTTGTGCACTGGAGATAACGTTCATATCGAGATCAACGATCTCGGTGGCGGTTAATTCGCTGAGAGGAATATTGTCGCGGGTGGCGTCGAGGGCGCGTGAAGCGCGATCGATCGCTTCTGCTACCGGCGTGCGTTCTTGACGCAGGGAAGGGACCCCCGGAGTAGAATCGCTAGGAAGCGGAACCAGCACGCTTTCAAGCGGTGTGTGTGATTGATTTAGATCTTGGTATGTCGTCAGTAACTTCTGTGTGCCCAGCACAGTGACCATAGTGGCCACAGGTAACAGTAATAATTTGTGCGTGCGGGGCAGCGAATAAAGGATTCGCAACATGGGTAAATGGACCGCCGAGTTCGTGATTAAAAGCAACAGTTAAGCGCATAAACCCAGGAACCATACCCCATGAGGGCAAGGGTGAATAGACTGTATGTCTATACATAAAATTTAATTAAAAAGAATTATGGCAACAATAGACAAAGATTACTATTTATAAACACCGTTTGCTAACAAATGTAACTGAAAAAGCAGGCTAACTACATACTCTGTACCAATCATAGACGAAAACTGATTTTTCTAAAGCATAAATATAGCAAGTGTCTAATATTTATATAGCATCCGAGTGTTCAAACTTTTCAATACCCATTACTTATAGAGGAGTAACAGGCTTTTTATACACATAGGCGGCATTGATGACTGTTTCCTGGCATTCTAGTCATGTTTTTTCGAATAATAAGCGCATTGTTCCGCTGTATTGCGTTGAGGAAATCGAAATGTCCCGGGTAACACTTTCACAATGGCAAATGTTGGCTGCCGTGGTTGACCATGGTGGCTTCGCGCGAGCGGCAGAAGCCGTACATAAAAGCCCTTCTACGCTCAACCATGCCGTGCATAAATTAGAAGAGCAGCTAGGCGTTCAGGTGCTGGAACCCATTGGCCGCCAAGTACGCTTAACTGAAGCGGGTGAGCTGTTGCTTCGTCGTGCGCGCCAGTTAATCGAAAGCGCAGCCTCGCTTGAAGATGTGGCTACCAGGCTAGCCGCCGGCTTAGAAGCAGAAATAGTGGTGGCCATTGATCAGGTATTTCCAACGGGTGCTCAAGCCAAGGCGCTCGAGCGCTTTTCTGAAACGTATCCTCAGGTGCGTGTTCAGTTGCACGAAAGTGTGCTCAATGGGGGCATTGAAATGCTCTACGATGGCCGCGCAGACTTGGTGGTCTCCGGCATTGAGGCGCAAGGTTTTTTGGGCGAACCGCTGGTAACGGTTCGCTTTGTGGCGGTTGCGCATCCTCAACATGCCCTGCATCAGTTGGGCCGCTCGTTGGATCTGCGAGACCTCGCTCAACACCGCCAGTTGGTTGTACGCGACTCAGCGCTGCGTCAATCAACCAACGCGGGCTGGTTAAAAGCAGAGCAGCGATGGACCGTTACTCATCTCAATACATCGCTTGATATGCTGCGGCGTGGATTGGGATTTGCTTGGATGCCAGAAACACGTATTGGTGAGGAGTTAAAAAACGGCCAATTAAAGGTATTGCCGTTACCTGCAGGCGGTATTCGTGAAGTGCCGATTCAGTTGATTTTCCGCGACCGAGACCGGGCAGGGCCTGCGGCTCATGCGATGGCCGCTGCATTAAAACAGGCAGTAATTAGCGAGTGTGCCCAGCATGATTCGATTCACTCGAACGAAAAGGCGTAAAACATCCGCTTGAGCATCCTTGAGGCGGGGGTATGCTGAAAAAAGCGTAAGGCATCTAGCCAAGCACCCGAAAGACTTTCAGGAGACGCCCAATGGGACTGCTCGTTAATGGTAAATGGCAAGACCAGTGGTATGACACAAAAAAGCACGGCGGCGAGTTTGTGCGTGAATCCGCCCAATTACGCGACTGGGTGGGCGCCGAGCCCGAAACAGATGGCGACCGTTATCCTGCAGAAAAAGATCGCTACCATTTATATGTATCGCTTGCGTGCCCTTGGGCGCATCGAACACTGATCATGCGCAAACTGAAAGGGTTGGAGCCGCTGATAGGCACCTCCCATGTCAGCCCACTAATGCTCGACCAAGGCTGGACCTACCACCAGGGTGAAGGCGCTAGTGGTGACCCGATTAACGATGTGGACTTCCATCATCAGCTTTACACCAAAACCGATCCGCACTATACCGGCCGCGTCACGGTGCCTGTGCTATGGGACAAGCAGCGTAGTGCCATTGTGAATAATGAGTCTGCCGATCTGATGCGTATGTTTAATCATGCGTTTGATGAACTGACCGGCAACGACTTGGATCTTTACCCGGAAGACCTACGCAGCGTGATTGATGACGTTAACGCTGATGTTTATGACCACATTAATAATGGGGTTTATAAATCGGGCTTTGCTACCGAGCAGGCGGTATACGAAAAACACGTGAAAGCGCTCTTTGACGCTTTGGAACGTATGGAGGCGCGTTTAGCTGAGAAGCGATACTTGGCAGGTGAATGGTTGACCGAAGCCGATATTCGTCTGTTTACCACGTTGATACGTTTCGATGCAGTTTATTACGGCCATTTCAAATGCAATTTTAAGCGTATTGAAGACTATCCCAATCTTTCCAATTACGTGAGAGAAATCTATCAGTGGCCCGGTGTGGCGGAGACCGTCAATATGGATCATATCAAACGCCACTACTATTATAGCCACGACACGATTAACCCGACGCGGATTGTGCCAGCAGGCCCGCTGCTTGATTTTGAGCGTGCTCATGACCGTGAGCGTTTGCCGGGGCAGGGCGTACGACGCAAATAGGCCACCACAAACAATTAGCATCAAAAAGGGCCGCCTATTTAGGCGGCCCTTTAAACTTCGCTCTTCAGTCAATCTAACGATAGCTTCTAACCATTACTCGTCAGCATTTACTGCTTCACGGGTACGCTGCCAAGCACTTTCAGCACCTTCTTGGGTTGTTTGCCAAGCATCACGGGCATTGGCTTTGGTTTGCTCCCACCAATCGTTGTCATAAGCGGGGAAGGCTTCGACTTCTTCCTGGCTGGCTTCGACCATAATGCGGTGCTCAGTGTCACCGTCATCTTCCGTATCAGTTTCGAGAGTGAAGTAATCAGTGCCTACAACAATCTCGCGGCCACCTAGGCCAAGCACTGAGCCACTTTCGATCACGATCGCATTAATACGCATCTCTTCATCAAACAAGATGTCATCTACATCACCAATTTCTTCATCGGAACCGCCGGCAAAGTAGACCTCTGCATCAAGGATGTCATCGGCAGAGTACATTCCTTGCGGCTCATTTGACGCATGAGCGCCGATAGCAAAACTTCCTAGTAGGGCAGTGCCAATCGCTGTTGTGAGGATTGTCTTACGCATAGCATCTCTCCATGTGGCTACGATAAATGATCAATAAAAAATGTTTACTGAAAACTTTCCTGTAAATACAGGTACTGCAAATACAGGTTTTGCAAATATAGATTTACTGCTTATCAGCCCAGTCGTCTGCCTGACGCTCTGCTTCTTCACGCTCAAGGCCATATTTTTGCTGAAGCTTGCCGACTAACTGGTCTTTCTTACCGCCAATCTGATCCAGTTCATCATCGGTAAACTCACCCCAGCTAGAGCGAGCCTTGCCCTTCATTTCTGTCCATTTGCCTTCAATCTGATCCCAGTTCATTGCATCGCTCCTTGAGGGTAGTGAACTTGATTAGGTACTTTCTAGGTTAGACCATATCTGCATGAGCGCAAGTCCATGATTCAGTATGGTGTAAGTTAAAAGTGCTGGTCAGAAGCAAAATGCGATGTTAGGATGCGCGCTCCTCGCATGTGCTGACCCCTCCATCACGACGGTGAGCGTTTACTTGCATAGTTATTAATGAGTAGTGATTAATAGTTATCAGCAGTATCGCTTGCGGGAACATCTCGCCAATTGCTAGATGTTCATTGCTGTGTAGATGGCGCGCCTCCAGTATTTCACCACACGGGTGAAATCGGCGCAGAAGGTCGCCACAACGGTTGGCCCGCGAATGCGGTGTTTGCCAACCGGATGCTAGGTGCGACCGGCGTCTCCGACTCCATTGATGGCTATGACCGCTACGGCGGTGCCTGTTTTCGATAACGACTACATGCATGTCGTTATGCGCTAACAGAGTCAGGGACGCTTATGATGTTTTTTGCCGGTACTTACCGGCCTACCAAGGTGTGATTAATGACCTCGACTTCTGTCGCCTCGCCGAGCTTCGGCGACCTGGCTCTTTTGCCTGCTGTTCTTTCTGCTGTTGAATCACAGGGCTATTTAGTTCCCTCGCCGATTCAAGCGCAAACCATCCCTGCGCTGCTTGAAGGCCGCGATATGCTGGGCCAAGCACAAACCGGCACCGGTAAAACTGCAGCGTTTGCATTACCGTTACTGTCACGTTTAGAACTGACTCGCCGCGAGCCGCAAGTGTTGGTAATGGCGCCAACGCGCGAATTGGCTCAGCAAGTAGCTGCCTCGTTTAGTAAGTATGGTCAAAACCTGAAAGGTCTCGAAGTGGCGACCCTATGTGGTGGCCAAGAGTACCGTGAACAGCTGGGCGCCCTTAAGCGTGGCGCGCAAGTGGTTGTCGGTACCCCAGGCCGGATTATCGACCACCTGGATCGCGGTAGCCTGAAGCTTGATGGCCTGTCCGCTCTAGTGCTGGACGAAGCTGATGAAATGCTGCGCATGGGCTTTATCGACGACGTAAAACGCGTGGTTGCCGATACCCCGAAAGATGCTCAGCGTGTGTTCTTCTCGGCCACGCTGCCGGCTGAAATTGAACGCATCGTTAACCGCTATTTGGTTAACCCGGTAAAAGTGGCGATCGAGTCAGGTACCACTACCGGCGAAAACATCGAACAGCGCATTGTACGTGTTGATGGTGGCGCTAAGCTTGAAGCCGTTGCGCGTATTCTTGAAGTCGAGCCGGTCGATGGCGCTATCGTCTTTGTGCGTACCCGTGCCGCTTGTACCACGCTAGTTGAGCAGCTGACTGCCCGTGGTGTTAACGCCGCTGGCCTGTCCGGTGATCTGGACCAGAGCCTGCGTGAGCGTACCATTACGCGCTTGAAGCGTGGCAAAGTCGACGTACTGATCGCCACCGACGTAGCCGCCCGTGGTCTTGACGTATCGCGTATTACGCACGTTATTAACTACGATCTGCCGCAAGATGCAGAAGCCTACACGCACCGTATTGGTCGTACGGGCCGTGCGGGTCGTAGCGGTATCGCGATTACCTTTGCTGGCTTCCGTGAAGCGCGCAAAGTGGGTTGGATGGAGCAGGCAACCGGCCAGAAAATGACCGAAATGCCGCTGCCTGATGAAGCCGCTATTCGTGCTCATCGCGATGAAGTCTTCCATGAGCGCGTGATTGCCTCCTTGACGAAAGGCGCCGAAGAGCAGCGTGCTCTGATTGAGCGTCTGATCGAAGAAGGCCATGACCCGATCGAGCTAACTTGTGCGTTTGCCGCGATGGCGCGTGCTGATGAGCCGCCGATTGGTCGCCTACAGGCACCGCGTAAAGAGAAGCCCTCGCGTGATGGCGCTCCTGCTGGTAAGCCGGGTGCCCGTCGTGAACGCACTAGCGGCCCGACCGAAGGTATGACGCGCTACCGCGTCTCCGTAGGTCATAAAGATGGCGTGAAGCCGGGTCAGTTAGTCGGCGCTCTTGCCAACGAAGGCGGCATTGAAGGCGCGCGTATCGGTCGTATCGATATCCGCAACGCGTTCTCTGTAGTCGAACTGCCGAGCGGCTTGCCCGCAACGATTCTGACCAAGATGGCACGTGCCCGTGTGGCCGGTCGTCCGTTGGAAATCAGCGAAGACAGCGCCCCGGCTGAGCGCGCTCCGCGCCGCCGTCGTGACGAAGGCGATGCGCCGGTTCGTCGTCGCGAACGTGCTTAAGCCTTCGACGTAAGGATTAATCAGCTGCCGCCAAGCGGCCACTGAGAAAATCTCAAACGCCCCCGCTCCTTTACTGGTGCGGGGGCGTTTTTTTGCTACCTTACTCTTCATTCATTGGATTATTTATTGTCAGGGAGGATGACATGTCTGCACCGCTACACGAATGGAATTTAGCACCTAGGGAAGCGAGGGCGTTACAGACACAGTTGGCGAAGGGGTTGGAAATATCCGACCGCTTGGCCTCTGTGAAGCATATAGCGGGAGTGGATATCGGTTTTGAAGATGGCGGCGAAACAACCCGGGCAGCCGTAGTGTTGCTGGAGTGGGACCCTGCTACCGCGCCCAGTTTAAACGTGGTGGAACAAGTGGTTCATCGTGAGCCCACCCGCATGCCGTATATTCCTGGCCTGCTCTCGTTTCGTGAAATTCCGGCGGCGCTGGGGGCGTTTGAAAAGCTCAGCGTGTTGCCTGAACTGGTCATGGTCGACGGGCAGGGAATTGCCCATCCACGGCGCTTAGGGGTGGCGGCGCATTTAGGGCTGTGGCTGGATTTACCCACTATTGGGATTGCCAAATCACGCCTATATGGCAAACACGCTGAGGTGGGCGAGCAGCGCGGAGACTGGGTGCCGCTTTACGCGGGGCAAGAAACTATTGGGGCCGTGCTGCGCTCTCGTGCCAAGGTAAAACCGGTGTATGTGTCACCAGGGCATCGCATCACCCTGGAAACGTCGCTTGCCTGGGTGATGCGCTGTTTAGGGCGTACCAAACTGCCTGAACCTACACGGCTTGCCGATCGCTTAGCGTCGCGGCGAGATCAGCGTTAATCGGGGCTATACAAACGCGAGGAAGCGCGTGAGCAGGCTCGCTGCGTCTGATGCATCAGTCACCTTCGCTGATAGGCTTGCAGGGTTCTCACCCTGGTCGCGCAAGATAGCGCGTTGGCGCTCTATATAGGCGCGCATGACGGGCACGCTGAACTCAGGGTGGAACTGTACGCTCCATTGGCGCGGGCCATAGCGCAGCGCTTGATGGGCGTCGTGGCTATTGTGGGCCAGCACAGTGCAGCCGTGAGGCGCCTGCATGACCGACTGCGCATGGGAAAGGTGTGCCGCAAAACTTTCCGGTAACTGACTAAATAGCGGGTCTTGTCGGCCAGCCAGCGTCAGTCGCACCGTATGAGTACCCGACTCGCGGCCTGCTGGGTGGTAATCGCTGACACCGCCAAAAGCGGCGGCCATGAGTTGATGGCCATAGCAAACGCCCAGCATGGGCATATCGTTTGCCAACGCGTCTTGCAGCCATGGTTTAAGTGCTTCGCTCCAGGGTTCTGCATCGCTGACCATGCTGTGCGAGCCAGTGATCAGTATGCCTGCCAAGGTGTCTAGAGCGGGTGGGGTAGGGTTGCGTTGCGCGTCCCATACCTGCACCTCTAAATGCGCAGGTAAGGCAGTACTTAGCTGCTTTTCAAATAGCGTTTCAAAGTCGCCGTACTGGTCGACGACTTCTGGATAAGCATCGCCGGTTTTAACGATTAATACACAGGCCATATCACTCCCTCGGTACGATGAAACGCAAATGTTAAACAAAGGTCTTTCAGGAAGAGCACAAAGGCATGATGATAGCCTACCATGGCCTCCTGGATGGTAAGAATTCATTCGTTATTAACGACATAAGGAAACGACAATGCAACAAATTACCCGTGCGGGCGAGCCGCTGGATGTGGCTGGCACACTGCCTGCTAAAGATCAGGCAGCACCTGAAATGACACTGACCAACACTGAGCTGCAAGACGTTACGCTTGCGACCTATGCGGGCAAGCGTAAGGTGCTTAATATTATTCCCAGTGTGGATACGCCTACCTGCGCGATGTCGACGCGTCGCTTTAACGAACTGGCCTCTAACCTTGCTGACACCGTGGTATTGGTGGTTTCGGCTGATTTACCCTTCGCTGCCAAACGCTTTTGCGGTGCAGAAGGGCTGGATAACGTTGAAACGCTGTCTACTTTCCGTCACCCAGAGTTTCGTGAAGTCTGGGGCGTGGCGTTGTGTAATAACTCGATGGAGGGGCTGTGTGCCCGTGCGGTGGTGGTGCTGGATGCCGATAATCGCGTGCTACACAGTGAGTTGGTCAGCGAGCTGAAAAACGAACCAGATTACGACGCAGCGTTAGCCGTCTTGAGCTGACAGCGGGCGTTTTCTAGCATGACGTCGTGAAGCCGTCACCAGCGCGCGAATCAAGCGCTGCTGGGGGCGGTTGAAAATTAGCCACTCGGGGTGCCACTGCACGCCAATCAAAAATTCATGTTCACGTGACTCGATGCCCTGTACCAAGCCGTCCCGGTCGCGGGCGACAATTTCTATCCCCCTGCCTGCGCCATAAACAGCTTGGTGGTGCAGGCTGTTAACCCGGCACCATGTCACGCCGAGCAACCGGTGTAGCTTACTCGCGCCGACAATATCGACGGTTTTGCGCGGCAGTACCGTACGGCGTCGTTTTAGCCCTTCATGTGTGGTGTAAATATCCGGGTCTAGAGTGCCACCAAGGTGGACGTTGATTAATTGCGCCCCCCGGCAAATACCCAGTACGGGCGTATGCAGCGGAATGAACCGCTCAAGCAGCGCAAGCTCCAATTCATCCCGTGCCGGGTCGAGGCGTACATCCAGCTGCACTTCGCCGCCGTAAAGGTGGGCCTGAATATCATCTCCGCCACCAATGATTAAACCATCTAAATGGTCAGGCTGGTGGCGTGAAGGCGATAACCGCAGCGGTTTGCCGCCATGGCGCCAGACGGCGAACCAATCAAACCACCATGCTAAGTGGCTTTTGCGGTCAGAGGTGGTAATTCCGATAAGCGGCCGAGACATGCAGGTGGTTACTCACTGTGGCAAGAAATAAAGTTGAAAAATGTGAAGTTGAAAATAAGACATTAAAAAATTAGCGCTCACGACGCAGCCAACGGACCAGTTTTTCTTTTACGCGGGTCAGCATCGGTCGGTTATGTTCGGCAATATACTCAGCGCAGCGAGCGAGCAGCACCTCCGAGTTAGCGGCAAGTTTCTCAACTTCCACCCAGCGGTTCCACTCCATTGCCGAGCCCCAACCCGGTTGGGAAAGTTGGGCGTTGGGTAAGCGATAGTGAAAAGTGGGACGTGGTTTCGTGAGCTGAGCATGTAGCAACTCATGGCCATGGTCAGGGCGCAGATAAGCAAACAGCGGCAACATATCCAGCTCACGGTTGCGCGTTGGATTATGATGCAGGTAGTCGTCAATCAAGGTATCCAGATCAGGTGAGTAGCGGCTATCCAGGACCTTTAGCGCGTATGCTTTGTGAAAGGGGTTGGCATGGGGCAGCACCTCGCGGGTAATATCGACTTTAATTTCATCGCGCAGCCATCCGGCAAGTAATAAATACGCGCGCAGCATGGCAAGCAAATAGTCGGCATCAAAGCGCTCTACTTCAGGGTTTAGATGCAACCCGAACCCATACATCAAGCTAGCATCGGTGCCCTTGGCGCCGTGCTCTCGCAGTGCTTCAAACAGCGCGTCTAAATCTTCAAGTTCATTCCAGGGCACCGGCGGGCAAACAATTTCGGTAGGCACTAGGCCAGTGACCATATCACCAATCAGTTCGCGGGTTTTTTGATGGAACTGGATGCGTCGTTGGTGCTGGTGGCGCGCCCACTCGCTGTCTTGAGCGTGAGGGTCTTCCAGTAGGGCTTTGTCAGGGTGAGCGTACTGAGTGTCGAGTTCAATGCCAAATTCGCCCCAGCGGGTATTCTCTACTAGTAGCCGATGAGGGCTTACCACGTTAAGCTCCCCGCCAAACAGTTCACGTACGATCATCGCCGTGTCTCGAGGTGGCAGGCCAGCAAATTCAATTTCGACGCCAACCTGCCGGATATTCCCATGACTGTTTAAGCGGTTAGGTGGAGCTTGTAGCGTCATCTCGGCATCCTTGAGGTGAACGTTTAAGCATCCAGCCTATCATAGTCACGCGTTGAGGCTGAGTGCATTCCTAAGGGCTATAAACTAAAGCGGCGGTAAACGGTAAGCAGGACGCCATTCAGATTAATATTCAGGAGTAAGGCGTGCGACAGCACTGGTTAATTAGCGCGGTAATAGGCGTTGTCTTGTTTGTATTGGCGAGCCTAGTACTGACGAGCATGGCAATCACTCAGGCCCAGGCGCAAGTGGTGTCGATACCCGGTTTGGGGGGTGGCTCTGAGGAACAGGAAGTTGAGGTCAGCGGCGAAGAGTTCCAGGCCTCGTTAACTGATGTCATCACCATGCTTGAAAACGAGGAGCGGCGCACTGAGCTGCTCACGTCGCTGCGCGAGCTGCAGGTAACCGCAGATGCTGCCACCGAAGACGAGGGCGTGGTGCGCCAAGGGCTGCTGGGTGCCCTCGCCGATACGCTAAGCGACCTTGGCGATCAGGCGCAGGCAGGCGACTCACCGGTTGACCAATGGGCGCGCCAGCTGGTTCAGGGGGCGGACGATTTACGCGCCCTGAACGACGATGCCGACCAAGGCGAAGCCATTCGTGCGGTTGCTGAAGGAGCTGTCCTGGCCCTGGTTTGGATCGGGCTGCTGGTGGTAATGATTGCTTTCGGGCGCATGGTCGCTACCCGCCGAGAGTGGCCGCTGGATCTGCCTCGTGACCCCAAAGCCTGGTTAATGGCTGTGCACTTCTTACGCCGTATGCTGCCCTGGGCGTTGGCGTTTGCCTTCACGCTTGGCATTGGACAAGTGCTTCCGGACAGCCCAGGGCGGACGCTGGTGTTGGTGGTGGCCTATATCTGCCTATGCGGGCGGGCGCTGTCGGTGGTGTTTGAAACGGTCATCGCCTTCTTTAGTCGCGGCCACCGGTTTACGGCGGTTCAATTACTTCAGCAGCATGCCCTGCGTGGGATGTTTGTGATTGGTGCGTTGATTGCGCTTGGTGATGCGGTCAACTCAACCCGCTTGGTTGAGATGCTGGGCAGCGAACTGTCGAGCTTGGTCTCGGTGCTTTCCAACATGCTGGCGGCGCTGCTTTCAGCGCGGTTTATTCTTAAATTCAAACGCCCTGTGCGTCATTTGATTTGCAACCGACCGTTTAAACAACGCCGTGACGCCAGCACTGCGGTTGAGATGATCCGCTCGCTGGGTGGGCTATGGCACATTCCCGCGCTGCTACTGGTGAGTGGTTCACTACTGGCGATTTTTATTACCGTTGGCGATGTCGGCACTGCGCTGGCGCGCTCAATTATCTCTGCCAGCCTGCTGGTCCTTACGCTGGTAGTGACCGGGCTGCTGCGCCGTCAAGCGGAGCGGATGGGCAAGCGCCGTCATCGTCATCGTCAGAGCCAATACCGCAAACGCTTAGAGCGTTTCGGCTTTGTCCTCGCCCATATTTTTGCATGGATGGTATTTGCCGAGCTCTCGATGCAAGTGTGGGGCAGTTCGTTCTTTGGTCTGGGCCAACAAGCAGTCGCCAGTGCCCGCATTGGGCAAGCGCTGGTCAGTCTTGGCGCCACAGTGCTGTTGGCGTGGCTGGTGTGGATTTTTGCCGACACCGCCATTCAGCGGGCGCTTACCTCGTCGGCACGCTCGCGGGGGCGGCGGGTCAACCAGGCCCGGGCGCAAACCATCACGCCGATGATTCGCAACGTCATCTTTGTGACTATCTTGATTATTGCCGTCATCGCCGGCTTGGCGAACTTGGGTGTTAACGTGACACCGCTGTTAGCCGGTGCTGGTGTGATTGGTCTAGCGATTGGTTTTGGTGCCCAAACATTAGTGCAGGATTTAATCACCGGCATCTTTATTTTGATCGAAGATTCGCTGGCGGTAGATGACTTTGTGCAGATCAATAACCACATGGGCACGGTCGAGGGGCTGACGCTGCGCACGGTTCGCCTTCGCGACTTGGACGGGATCGTGCATATCATTACCTTTAGCCGCATTGAGTCGATTCATAATATGTCTCGGCAGTTCGGCATTGCGTTGATGCGTATCCGTATTCCGTTTGATATGAAAATCGACGATGCCATTACGCTGATGCAGGAAACCGCGCAGGAGCTGCGCCGTGACCCGATGATGCGTCACTACATCTGGTCACCACTGGAGATGCAGGGGGTTCAGGGATTTGAAGATGGCTGTCCCATCCTGCGTATGCGTTTTCGCACCGCGCCAGAAATGCAGTGGGATGTTTCGCGGGCGTTTAACTTGCTGCTCAAACAGCGCATGGAAGCTCAAGAGATTGACCTGGGTGTGCCGCGGCTCAGCATCAGTATGGAATCGCGCTCAGAAGACCGCATGGAGGCGACTGCGGGCACGTCGTTTTCGCTGGACAATGGTGCACCAGAAAGTGAGCAGGGTGAGTCAGACGCTGAGCAAGAAAGCGAAACAAACACAGACGATCATAAGAAACCCGCACCACCGAAGCCGGCACCCCGCCCAACCAAGGCAGAAATACGGCGCGATGAGCAGGCGCGCAAGCACGATGAAACGCCTAATCGCGCCGCGTCACACCGGCAAAAGCCCCCAGCACAAGGCAAGCCCCAGGCCGATACCTATGCCAGTACCGGCGGAGAACACGGCGATGAGTAACCACGGCCCGCGTAAGCGGCGCCAACGGTTATACAAAGAGACCGCGTGGTTAACGCGGTCAACCAGTTCGTCGTGACGCGAGATTGCATGATCGGGAGGCAGCGAAAAGTCATTCGCCACATCGCCTTGCCAGTGAGCGCCGTGGCTGAGTCCTAAGCGTGCGCGTAACCTGCCAATATCACTCTAATAACAGCAGCTCAAAGGGTGAAAAACGGGCAATGGACATTTCCTAGCTCCACAGATGAAGAGGCGGCAGTGATCTTGTGCAGCGCCATGATTATGTTAGCCATGGTATATCATCACGTTAGACAAAGGAGTAGGAGATTGGTGGGTTGATCAACGTTGAGCGTAAAAACAGCTTTCAGCTGCGTCTTACCCGTCGGCTCAAGGAAGAGACGTCGCATAACCTCGACGTCTATCTCTTTGTGCCTGGCGAGCTGGGCCTAAGTACTCAGCTTATCTCAGAGGAGGCTTTTTATCATGCCGCCATTCATGTATCGCGCACTTACTACAGTGACGAATACCTGCTGCCACTGGTGCATAGTCGGTTGGCCAGTCGCAATCGCCTGGGGAGTGACTCTTACCGGTTGAGTTTGAGCCTATACGCCTATCAATACGTGGAAGCGATGGAGCGCACCACGCAAGCGATGTTAGTAAGCGCCAATAAGTTACGTCATACCCGCCAACAACAGCGGGAAGAGAGTAGTGAAGAGCAAGAAAGTGCGGTTGCCTTACGTGACCAACTGCATGAAATGATCGACTTGAGTGACGGAATCCTCAAGCGCCTGCGACGCAATCAGCCGGATGACGAAAGCTTCAAAAAATACTTCGCCAATATTGATAACTACCTCTCCTGGTTTACCGAACAGCAATTACTGGCGTTAGTAGCGCATATGCCCCGTGGTGGTGAGTTTACTGAGATTCGTCGACGCTTTATCAGCGTGTGCCACCGGGAGGACGAACATCGCCGCGAACAACAATACAACGCCGAGCGAGTAATGGCGGACCCGACGCGCATGTCGAACAAAATGCGCCTACTGCGGCGTTTGATTGAACATCCGATTACGCTAAAGCAAGAGGCATTGGAATTGGGCGGCGGCGAGCAGAAAGCGGTCAAAGCCCTGGCCACGGCGGTGGTAATGGGGTTTGTGACATTAGGCGTGCTGCAGTTACGTAGCGCGTTAGGGGATCTTTCTGCGCTATTCGTGTTAGCCATGGCGCTGCTCTACGCCATGCGTGAAGTTTTTAAGGATGATTTGCGCAATACCCTTTGGCGCTTGCTGCGCAAAGGCCGTCCTAAGTGGCGTCGCCAGTATCTAGACCCCACGCGAAATGCCGTGGTGGGTCGCCAGCTGGAGTGGTTTGACTACAAGCGCTTCGCTTCGCTGAGTGATGACATCCAACAATTGCGCCGTCGCAAGGTGGCCCAGCGGGAAGAGGTAGTGCTGCACTACCGCTCAAGTTCACGTATGTCACCCACGCGCTTTTTAAGCGGCTATGAGCATACGCGCGAAACACTGAATTTGGATATTTCCATGCTCACGCGGCTAATGAGTAAAGGGAAGCACCACATCTATCGGCTTAAAGATGGCCAAGCAGTGCGTGAAAGCGTCGAACGCCGCCACCTGTTTAATCTGGTGATTCGTGAAACGGGCAGTGAAGACACGCCCTACCTTGCTCGCTGGAAAGTCGTGGTAAGTCGCTCAGGCATTGTTGATGTGGAGAAAGTGGAAGAGAGTAGTGCCACAGCGGCGAACAAACCAACCGGTAAGCAGGCATAAAGCTGCGCTAGATCAAATTAGTCTCAATGCGTTCTTTTAGATAGCCAGCCGGCATAGGCAAATTTCCAGTAGCGAACTAGGCTCAAAGAGAAGGCAGGGCGAACTGCCACTGCGGCTTAGCCTTAACGAATCAGTCTCAACGTGTCAGATTTAAGTCCAAGGGCGAGTTGCGTAAGGCTGATTTAAAGGGGGCTAGGCGCCAGGAGAAGAGCCATGCAAGCTATTGATATCATGACACCCAAAGTGGTGAGTGTGGGACCCGATACGGAAGTGCGTGACATTGCGCAACTGCTGCTTAAACACCGTATCAGCGCTGTGCCTGTCGTCGATGGCGATCACCGGGTGATCGGCATTGTCAGTGAAGGCGATTTGATGCGCCGGGTAAAAGATGACAGTGACCACGGTCACTCATGGTGGTTATCGCTATTTACGGGCGGCAAGGATGCTGGCGACTATGTCAAGACGCATGGTCGTAAAGCCCACGAAGTGATGACGCCAGATCCACTGACCGTGGAAGAGAACACGCCACTGCATACCATTGCGCGAATGCTGGAAAAGCACCACATCAAACGTGTACCCGTCGTGCGTGAAGGTAAGTTGGTGGGGATCGTCAGCCGCGCTAATCTGCTGCAAGGAATTGCCAATGCGGCGGTAGCGCCGACTCAGTCACCCTCGGACGATCGACAAATTCGTGAGGCTATTCTCAAAGAGGTTGAGAATAATACCGGCGTACAAGTCGAAGGCATTAGCGTGATTGTTGATGGCGGTGCTGTAGAGGTCTGGGGGCTGGTCGAGTCGCTTGAGCAGAAGCAGGCGGTGACGGTCGCAGCAGAAAATGTGGCTGGGGTAACTCGCGTCGAAAACCATCTAGGGATGATGCCGCGGGGCGTGGGGTATATGTGACCTTCAGCCCGCTATTTTAATAGCGGGCTTTTCCTTCCTTACTCTCTTAAGCACTCTCTTAAACACGCTCTTAAACCACTGCTTTAATCGCCTGCTCTAAGCTGTTCACGCTGCGCTCTGTGTGGTGCAGCTTATCTAGGCCAAACAGGCCTATGCGGAAGGTTTGGAAGTTATCGCCTTCATCGCACATTAACGGCACACCGCCCGCTACTTGCACGCCCGCTTGGGCAAGTTTGCCCACTAAGCCGCTATCGTCGCTATAGCACACCACCACACCCGGTGCTTCAAAGCCTTCCGCAGCCACGCTCACAAAACCGTGGCGCTTAAGCATGGCACGGACTTCACGGCCAATCGCTTGCTGCTCCTCTTTCACCTTGGCAAAGCCGTAAGAGCGGGTCTCCTGCATGATATCCCGCAACTGCCGCAGCGCATCGGTAGGCATCGTGGCGTGGTAGGCGTGCCCGCCGTTCTCATAGGCTTGCATGATGCTGTGCCACTTGCCCAGGTCGCAGGCAAAGCTGTTGCTCTGGGTGTCACTCAAGCGCTGCGTGGCGCGTTCTGAGAGCATGACCATGGCGCAGCAGGGCGAACCGCTCCAGCCTTTTTGCGGCGCACTTACCACCACGTCAATGCCCAGTGCCTGCATATCCACCCACAGGGTGCCAGCGGCAATGGCGTCTAACACAAACAGGCCGCCTACCTCGCGAGTGGCCTTGGCGAGCGCTTGAATATAGTTATCTGGAAGCAGCAAACCAGCGGAGGTTTCGACTTGCGGGGCGAACACCACGGCGGGTTTTTCGCTACGAATTTGCGCCACGGCCTCATCAATGGGAACCGGCTGGAAAGGCGAATGCGAGTCATCGGCATTCAGCCGTCGCGCCTTAAGCACCGTGTGCTGGTCGGTTAAACGGCCCATCTCGATAATTTGCGTCCAGCGGTAGCTAAACCAACCGTTGCGGATGACCAATGTTTTCTGATCAATGGCAAACTGCCGCGCGACGGCTTCCATACCAAAGGTGCCGCTGCCGGGAACGATGATGGCCGAGTGAGCGTTGTAGACCTCTTTCAGCGTGGCCGATATATCGCGCATCACACCTTGAAATTGCTGCGACATATGGTTCAGCGAGCGGTCCGTGTAGACCACTGAGTACTCAAGCAAGCCGTCAGGGTCGACGTTGGGCAGTAAACCAGCCATGGCGTTCTCCAAATAAATACAGTGCTCTCATCGGCACACTTCATCAAAAATATACAGTGGCTGCTAAGAGTACGAGCAATATATGCACAAAACCAGCCCGAGTGGGGCTGGTTTTGAAAGCCAAGCGGGCTGACTTAGCGTGGCGGCAACTGCTCTGGCCCAAAGGCGTCGGGCAGCAGCGTTTCCATGGTGTAGGTTTTCATCAATTCGCCACTGCCGGAAAGAACCTTGATTTGTGTCTCTGGGGTCGCGAACTCACGAATCCGCTGACGGCAGTCGCCGCAGGGCGTGCAGAGGTGATCGCCAGGGCCCATCACGTAGACGGTCGCCAGCTGGCGCTGCCCGGCAGTGATCATGGCGGAAATGGCCGAAGCTTCGGCGCAGAGACCTTTGTAGTGCGCCACCTCCACGTTAGTGCCCGCAAACTGATGACCGTCAGGGGTTACCATCACAGAGGCCACCGGGTGCGCGGAGTAGGGCACATAGGCGTTAGCCCGCGCGCTGAATAACTTCTCAACGATCTCTTCTGATACTTCATCCGTTTGCTGACTCATCACAACTTCCTCTTAAGCGCGGGCTTCGTCGTCGCGTAACACGGTGTCCAAAGCAATCAGCATCATGTCGTCAAAGGTGGTTTGACGGTCTGCGCTGGAGAGCGAGTCGCCTTTCAGGATGTGATCCGACACGGTGCAGATAGTCATGGCGCGGGCGCCGAACTCAGCGGCGACGCCGTAAAGACCTGCGGCTTCCATCTCGACGCCGACAATGCCGTAGCGTTTGAGCATTTCAGCCATGTCGGTTTGCGGGTTGTAGAACAGGTCCACTGAGAAAATGTTGCCCACTTTGACCGGCACGTTTTTAGCCTTGGCGGCGGCAACCGCGTGCTGGGTCAGTTCAAAGTCGGCAATGGCGGCGAAGTCGTGGTCGTTAAAGCGCATACGATTGACCTTGGAGTCGGTGCTGGCGCCCATGCCGATGACCACATCGCGTACGTTAACGTCGTCGCGCACCGCGCCGCAGGAGCCCACGCGAATCAGCGATTTAACGCCGTAGTCGGTGATCAGCTCTTTGGCGTAGATGGAGACCGACGGAATGCCCATGCCGTGGCCCATCACGGAAATCTCGCGGCCTTTATAGGTGCCGGTATAACCAAACATGTTGCGCACGTCGTTGACCTGGCGAACGTTCTCCAGGTAAGTGTCGGCAATGTACTTGGCGCGCAGCGGGTCGCCGGGCATCAGCACGGTATCAGCGAAATCGCCCATCTCGGCATTAATATGTGGGGTAGCCATCAAAGGTCTCCTTTAAGCGGCGCTAGCTTTTAAGCGGCGTCAGGTAAAAAGCTTGTGCCATCGGCCATTGCCGGTAGCAGGAAAAAGTCGGCCAGGGTTTGGCCAATATCGGCGAAGGTGCCGCGCTCGCCCAGCGGGCCGGGAGTAAAGCCGGGGCCGTGTACCAGGATGGGGATATACTCGCGGGTGTGCTCGGTGCCGTGCCAGCTGGGGTCGCAGCCGTGATCGGCGGTGAGAATCAGCAGATCATCTTCGCTTAGCGCCGCCAGCAGCTTAGGCAGCTTGGCGTCGAAATCTTCCAGCGCGGCAGCATAGCCCGGCACGTCTCGGCGGTGGCCATAGACCGAGTCAAAATCGACAAAGTTGGTCATGATCATGGCGCGCTCGCCTTCGTCGCGTTGGCCAGTGCGCTCGATCTCTTTGAGCGTGGCGTCCATCAGCGCGTCGTGGCCGCTGGCTTTTACCTTGTGGGTAATGCCGCAGTGGGCGTAGATATCGGCAATTTTACCAATCGAGACCACTTCACCGCCGGCATCATCAAGCTTTTGCAGCACGGTGGGCGAGGGCGGCTCAACGCTGTAGTCGCGGCGGTTGCCGGTGCGGGCGAAGGTGTTACTGTCTTCGCCGATAAACGGACGCGCAATGACGCGGCCAATGTTGTAAGGCTCTAGCAGCTCGCGGACGGTTTCGCACAGCTTATAAAGCCGTTCAAGGCCGAAATGCTCTTCGTGAGCGGCGATCTGAAACACCGAATCCGCCGAGGTATAAACGATGGGTTTGCCGGTGGCTATGTGCTCTTCACCCAGGCGAGCGATGATCTCGGTGCCCGAAGCGTGGCAGTTGCCAATCACGCCAGTGAGGCCGGCTTCCTGGACGATGGCGTCGAGCAGCTCAAGAGGGAAACTGTCGGTTTTATCCAGAAAGTAGCCCCACTCAAAGCGCACCGGGACACCGGCAATTTCCCAGTGGCCGGAGGGAGTATCTTTGCCGCTGGAAATCTCTTTGGCGTGGGCGTAAGCCCCTTCCAGACTTTCCGGCAGCGTGACGCCTTCGGCAACGCTGCCTGTGGCATCGCGGTGGGCGTGAAACAGCCCCAGCTTGGTCATGTTGGGCAGCTTGAGTGGCCCTGAACGATTGGCGGTATCCGCTTCGCCACGGGCACAAGCGGCGGCGATATGGCCCAGGGTGTCGGAGCCTTCATCGCCGAAGGTCGCGGCGTCCGGGGCGGCGCCAATCCCAAATGAATCGAGTACCAGTAATATCGCGCGGCTCATAAGGCTTCTCCACGGAAGGTGTCTTGCAGCAGAGTGTCGGCGCTGGCCGTCCCTTCGCCAATCGTAAACGCCGCGCGCAGCTGCTCGGCGGCACGCTCGGCGGCGGCGTCACTGCGGGCGTGCACCATGGCGATGGGGCGCTGGCTATCCACGCTCTCGCCGATTTCGACGATGTTAGTGAAGCCAACGCTGTGATCGACGCTAGCATCGTTACGCAGGCGGCCACCGCCCAGTTCCACCACGCTCATGCCTACAGCGCGGGTATCGATGCGCTGGACCACACCTGCTTGCTCGGCATACACGGGTTTAATCACGTCGGCCTTGGCCAGGTAGTGATCTGAGCGCTCCATAAAGTCGCTGGGGCCGCCGAGTTCGCGCACCATGCGGGCGAACACTTCCGCGGCAGCGCCGGAGGTCAGCGCTTTCTCAAGCTTAGTTAGTGCTTCTTCACGTGAGCCAGCCAGCTTGCCGGCGATCAGCATCTCTACCGCCAGCTCGCGGGTGACTTGCATCACACGGCTGTTGGGGCGGTCGCCACGCAGCAAGGCCAGTGTCTCGACGATTTCAACGGCGTTACCAGCGCAGGGCGCTAGCGGCTGGCTCATATCGGTCAGCAGGGCAGTCGTGGGCGTGCCCGCCTGGGTGGCCACATTGGCGATGCTTTTGGCCAACTCGCGGGACTTTTCCGGCGTAGGCATAAAAGCGCCACTACCGACTTTAACGTCCATCACCAGCGCATCCAGCCCGGAGGCCAGCTTCTTGCCTAGAATAGAGGCGGTAATCAGCGGAATCGATTCCACCGTGGCGGTCACATCACGCACGCCGTAGATGCGCTTGTCGGCAGGTGCCAAATCACCGGTTTGGCCGATAATTGCCACGCCGGTGGATTTCACCACCTCGCGGAAGCGCTCTGGTGCGGGGTAGGGGTCGTAGCCGGGGATCGATTCGAGCTTATCCAGGGTGCCGCCGGTGTGGCCCAGGCCACGACCGGAGATCATCGGTACAAAGGCGCCGCAGGCGGCGACCCAGGGGCCGAGCACCAGCGAAACCAAATCGCCCACGCCGCCGGTGGAGTGCTTATCGACAATCGGGCCAGGCAGGTTCAAATCGCTCCACTGCATCACATGGCCGGAGTCACGGGTCGCGGTGGTCAGCGCAACGACTTCTTCACGGCTCATGCCGTTGAGAAACACCGCCATGGTGAAGGCGCCAATCTGGGCGTCGCTGATGCGGTCATCGGCAATGCCCTGCACAAACGCTTTGATCTCTTCCGCGGGCAGCAGCTGGTTATCACGCTTAAGGCGAATCAGCTCCTGGGGCAGCAACGCGTGTTGGGTTACATTGGCAGACATTAGTAACCTCCTTGGCCTTGGGGTGCCGCGCTGGTGCTGCCGGTCAACGTAGCTAGCAGATTGCCCAGCAGGCTAGAGGCCCCAAAGCGGAAGTGCGCGGGGGTTACCCAGCCTTGGCCCATAATATCGTTGGCAAGGGCTAGATATTCCGCCGCGTCTTCGGCGGTTTTGACGCCACCTGCTGCTTTAAAACCAACGTCTTGGCCACTGGCCTTGATGGCCTTGAGCATAATCTCGGCGGCTTCCAGCGTAGCGTTAACGGCTACTTTGCCGGTCGAGGTTTTAATAAAATCAGCGCCGCCTTCAATAGCGAGTTCGCTGGCGCGTTTAATCAGCGCGGGCTCTTTAAGCTCGCCGGACTCAATAATCACTTTGAGCAGCGCTTGGCCAGCGCAGGCCGCTTTGCACATTTCAACCAGCTCAAGGCCGGTCTCTTCGTCGCCTGCCATCAACGCGCGGTAGGGAAAGACCACATCAACTTCATGGGCGCCGGAGGCAACCGCATCGCGGGTTTCACGGGCGGCAGCCATAATGTCGTCGTCGCCGTTGGGGAAGTTGGTGACCGTGGCAATTTTAACTTGGTTATCGAGCTTATGCGCGGTAAGCGCGCGCTGGGCAGTAACGATAAACTGCGGGTAGACACAAACGGCAGCAGGGGTGCCAAAGGGCGTTTTTACCTGCTGACACAGCGCTTCGATGGTGCTGTCGGTGTCGCTATCGTTCAGGCTCGTTAGATCCATGAGGGTGAGTGCTTGGCGGGCGGCTTGGGCAATATGGGGGGAGGCGGTCGCAGTCATGGAGTTCTCACAAATCAGTAAAAGATAAAAACGGGCACTGCGGATAAAGCCGCAGTGCCCGTCACCTTCAGTAAACCCCGCTGCGTTAAGCAGTGGCGTTACTTAGGGCAATAAAGAAGCCAGCAATTGAGGCCGACATCAAGTTGGACAGTGTACCGGCCAATACGGCTTTGACACCAAAGCGGGCAATCTCTTTACGGCGAGTCGGTGCAATGCTGCCCAAACCACCCAACAGAATCGCAATGGAGGAGAGGTTAGCAAAGCCACACAGCGCAAAAGAGAGGATCGCCATGGTGTGCGGTGTCATCATCTGACCTGTCGCCGCCACCACCTGTTCCCCATCAATGTAGGGCGCTAGGTTGATATAGGCGACAAATTCGTTGACCACCAGTTTTTGACCGATGAACGAGCCGGCCAGCGTAGCTTCTTCCCAGGGTACACCTAAAAGGAACGCCAGCGGGGCGAACAGCCAGCCCAAGATTAGTTCCAGGCTAAGCGATTCAAAGCCCATCCAGCCGCCAACGCCGCCGAGAATGCCATTAATCAAAGCGATTAAGCCGATGAAGGCGAGCAGCATGGCGCCCACGTTGGCGGCCAGCATTAAGCCCGAGGTAGCGCCGGAGGCCGCCGCATCCAGCACGTTGGCGGGCTTATCTTCCTGGGCTTCAATTTCTTCTTCTACCTTGGAAACGCTGTCGCTATCGGACACATCCTGGGTTTCCGGCATGATCAGCTTGGCGAACAGCAACCCGCCCGGTGCCGCCATAAAGGAGGCTGCTACCAAATACTCCATGGGAATACCCAGCGCGGCGTAACCCGCCAAGACTGAACCGGCGACCGACGCCAGACCACCACACATCACCGCAAACAATTGCGACGGCGTCATGCGGGCGATAAACGGACGCACCACCAGCGGCGCTTCGGTTTGCCCGACGAAGATATTGGCCGTTGCAGAGAGCGATTCAGTACGCGAAGTGCCTAGTGCTTTCTGTAGTGCGCCACCCAGAATGCGAATGACCCACTGCATAATGCCGATGTAGTAGAGCACGGCGATCAGCGAGGAGAAGAAGATAATCACCGGCAGTACTTTGATGGCAAACACAAAGCCGACGTTATCCACATCGGCTAAGCCGCCGAACAGAAAGCCGATACCGTCATTGGCATACACCAAAATTTGGCTAACGCCAGAGGAGATGGCCTGCAGCACCGCCTGACCGAAGGGCACGTAAAGTACAAAGGCACCGATACCCGCCTGGATAGCAAAGGCGCCCAGCACGGTACGTAGCCGGATCGATTTACGGTCGTAAGAGAAGATCAGGGCAATGGCCACCAGAGTGACCATACCCACCAAGCTCATAAGGAGTGTCATAGGGGGATCCTTCGCGTCAGCGCGTAAGTAACGTTTTTATAGACAGTAACGCGTTTAAAGTAAGTTGAGCTTGACGGAGTAGATCATCGCATTCTGATAATCATTGGGGGTGCCCAATTTGTTATCAGAGTAGCGATACTGAATACCGGTGGTGATCAATTCACTCGGATGCCACCATAGGCTCAGTGCACCGTTGGTGCCTACACTGCCTGCTGTATCGCCAACGTAATTTTGCTCCAGATAATCGTCATCACGGCCAAACGTTTGCTCGTGCCAGTTGGTGACGCTGAAGTTCTGGTTGAGCGCCGAGAAATCATACCCCGCGACCCAGCCAGCCATGAAGCCGTTCATGCCGGTATAGCTGTTACTTTGCACCCGCGCCGCGCCAATAAAGGGTTTAAACCACAGGCCGTTATCGAAGGTGGTGCGGTAGCCTAAACCCAGAATCTGATCCTGCTCGCGGCTTTCGTACCCGTAATCACGGAAGTCGTAAAGGTGGGCATAAATCGACAGCGGGCTGTCGCCCAGATAAATGTGCGAGGTTATTTTACCCGCGGTTCGGAAGTTGTCTTGGCCACCGCTGGACTCATCGAACTGGTCATGGGTGGGGTTCTCGAAATCAAAGAAGCCGTAAAATTCGCCCCAGCTAAAGCCAGCGCCGCCTTCAATTTCGAGAAACATAAAGTCGCTTTTCGCCGCGTTAGAGGCGGTGCGTGCTTCGGTGCCGTTCGACCAATCGAGATAGTTGACCGAGACATTGGCAAACGACCACAGCCGGTCAAGCGGGTGGGGCTGAGCGTCGTCTGCAAATGCTGGAGTGACTAGGGCAGTACTTGTCAGTAAAGCGCCAGCACTAAGGGTGACAAGCGATGAAGAGCGAGTGTGTTTTCGAGCAGTCATGTAAGCCTCAACGGGGGTTGTCGCGGAGCCATTTGAGTGTGGCTATCCGTGGTTATAATCGTGCGGGCTGGCGTTAATGTTAAAATTATAACATTTAGTGTTATTTTTCTAACGCTGATTTGCAAGTATTGTCACATCAACGCTATTTAAATGTCATATCGCTATCGTAAGCATCACGAATAGCGTTAATGGTCGCTGTTCCAGTGGAAATTCCGTCGCTGCTCGCTCAGCATAGAAACGCAACAAGAGGCAGCATGAAGGCTTATGTTGCGCTAATCACAACAAGAGGGGTTGATAAGGAGATGCCCACCATGAATGGCCGCAGCGCTCAGCGCCTTGCCAAACTTCAGGAAGCGCTAGCCAGTGGCGGCACTCTTCATCTGCGCGATGCTGCAGAGCTGTGCGATGTATCGGAGATGACCATCCGCCGCGATCTCACTACCCAGCCTACTGCGATGAGCCTGCTGGGCGGGCGCTTGGTGATGGCGAACTATCCTGGTGTCACTCCGATTTACGACTTAACCGAGCAGCAGGCTAGCCACTATCAGGCGAAGTATCGCCTTTGCCAGCGAGTACTCGCCTTTATTGAAGAGGGCGATACGCTGTTTATTGACTGTGGCTCGACGCTGATTCCGTTGCTGAGTCAGTTAAGTCACTTTCGTGAACTGACGGTGGTGACCTATGCACTCAACGTCGCCAATGCCGTTGCCGCCTTGCCCAACGTACGCCTTGTGCTACTGGGCGGGTTGTTTTATGCCGCTTCACAATCATTTGGCAGCGACAATATGGCCGCCGCCATTGAACGATTGGGCATCAATAAAGCATTGATTTCCGCGGCGGGGGTGGATTTGGAGCGCGGCGTAAGCTGTTTCCACTTTCACGAAGTAGCGCCTAAACAGGCCGCCATTGCCACCGCGATGCAGCGCTTGCTGGTAGTGGATGCCAGCAAGTTTGGCGTGGTGCGACCGGCTTATTTCGCAGCCCTAAATGATTTTGATGTAGTTGTTACCGACGAAGAGGGTGCGCCGCAACTGCTAGGGGGACATGGTCGCGATGTGCCAGTGGTAACCGTGGCGTAGAGGTTTTTCGCTTGCCTATCCCCGTCAATAGCTTGGGTGCGGCAATGCGCCACTTCTTTCATGATCTAGATCAATAGAAAATACTTTCGTCTTACTTGCTGTTGCTTTTAAAGCTTAGGCGAGCAAGACCCGCCGCTGTTCCCACTTGGCGGCGCATATTCTTCCCGGAGCAGTGACGCTCAGTGCACTACGCATGTTCTTGTGCTCGTAGGAGCATGTTTTGGGAAGAGTATGGGGTGATAGTTAGCCTGCTATATAGAGGCTAGTGTTTATTGAACATTTCACGAGATCACACCATGCAACGACGCTCTCTATGGCGCAGGCGAGGCACTTTGGTGCTCCTTGCGCTGTGTCTGTTTCTGGCAGGCTGTAGTTCGGCCCTGTTAGACCCGAAAGGCCAAGTTGGTGCTGAGCAGCGCTCGCTGATCCTCACCTCCTTTGGCTTGATGTTGATTGTCGTCATTCCTGTTATTGCGATGACGCTGCTATTTGGCTGGCGGTATCGGCGTAGTAACAGCGTAGCGAAATACCTGCCTGACTGGGCACACTCCAACGCAATTGAAGCGGTGATCTGGATCGTGCCCTGCGCGATTATCGCGGTGCTTGCGCTGTTGACCTGGAAAACATCGCATAGCCTGGATCCACACAAGCCGTTGGAAAGCGACGTAGCGCCGATTGAGATTCAGGCGGTGGCGTTAGATTGGAAATGGTTGTTTATCTATCCCGAGCAGGGCGTGGCGAGCGTTAATGAAGTAGCCTTTCCCGTCGACACTCCAGTGCGCTTTCGCGTTAGCTCGGGTTCGGTCATGAATGCCTTCTTCATTCCCCATCTTGGTAGCCAAATCTACGCCATGGCGGGCATGGATAACGATGTTTATCTGATTGCCGATGAAATGGGCAGCTACCCAGGTCGCTCTACCAATTACAGTGGCGCGGGCTTCTCGGGTATGACCTTTGAAGCCAAGGTGACTACCCCCGGCGAGTTTGATGACTGGGTTGAAACCGTGCGCGGTGCCTCTGAAACGCTGACTTACCCTGAAGGCTACGAAGCGCTGGCGGAACCTAGCGAATCGCACCCAGTAGAGTACTTCTCTGCGATCTCACCAGCCCTATACGAAAGCATTTTGAAAAGCTTTCACACGGGCGGTGAGCACGAGATGGACAGCGATCACTCAATGGGCAGCGACCACGCTGACTCTTCCGATGGTGATAACGCACCTAGCACCCATCAAGCGGCCGCATCTGGTCACCACACCGATAACCATGCTAATCAGGATCATGCTATGCGCACACATCCTGCTAGCGTTGAAGCAGGGGGTTAAGCCGTGTTTGGAAAACTCAGTTTAGAATCCATTCCCTACCACGAGCCGATTATTATGGTCGTGGCGGCCGTTATGGCCATTGGTGGGATAGCGCTGTTTGGTTTAATAACGTACTACCGTAAATGGGGCTGGCTGTGGAACGAGTGGTTTACCTCTGTTGACCACAAAAAGCTCGGTATCATGTACTTCATCGTCGCGCTGGTCATGCTGTTACGTGGCTTCTCCGATGCGATTATGATGCGTACCCAACTGGCCATGGCCGCCGGGGGCGCAGCGGGCTATTTACCGCCTGAGCACTACGATCAGATCTTTACCGCCCACGGCGTGATCATGATCTTCTTTGTCGCCATGCCCATGGTCATCGGTCTGATGAACCTGGTGGTACCTCTGCAAATTGGTGCCCGCGACGTCGCTTTTCCCTTCCTGAATAACTTGAGTTTTTGGCTGTTTGCTGTAGCGGCAATATTAGTCAATATCTCGCTGGTGGTGGGCGAATTCGCCAAAACCGGCTGGCTTGCCTACGCGCCTTTATCGGGGATCGAGTTTAGTCCCGGGGTGGGGGTCGATTACTGGATATGGGCGTTACAGATATCGGGGATAGGCACGACGCTCACCGGTATCAACTTCTTCGTGACTATTCTAAAGATGCGCACCAAAGGCATGACCATGTTCCGCATGCCGATCTTTACCTGGACCTCGCTGTGCGCCAACGTGCTGATCATCGCCTCGTTCCCGATTCTGACCGCGACGATTGCGCTGCTAACGCTGGATCGCTACTTCGGCATGCACTTCTTTACCAATGATTTTGGCGGCAACATGATGATGTACGTCAATCTCATCTGGGCCTGGGGCCACCCAGAAGTCTATATCCTGATTCTGCCTGCCTTCGGCGTATTCTCTGAAGTGATCTCGACGTTTGCCCGGAAGCGGCTGTTTGGTTACATGACCATGGTATGGGCGACGATTGCGATTACCTTGTTGTCATTTATTGTTTGGTTGCACCACTTCTTCACCATGGGGGCGGGCGCCAACGTCAATGCTTTCTTCGGCATTATGACGATGATCATCGCCATTCCTACCGGGGTGAAAGTCTTCAACTGGCTGTTCACCATTTACCGTGGAAGCCTGGAACTAACCTCGCCGGTACTCTGGACCCTGGGCTTTATTATCACCTTTACCCTGGGGGGGATGACCGGCGTCATGCTGGCGGTACCCGCAGCCAACTTTGTATTGCATAACAGCCTGTTTGTTATTGCTCATTTCCATAACGTCATTATTGGCGGCGTTGTGTTCGGCATGATGGCCGGTCTTACCTTCTGGTTCCCCAAAGCGTTTGGCTTCACGCTAAGCGAAAAGTGGGGCAAGCGCTCGTTCTGGTGCTGGTTTATCGGTTTCTATGTCGCCTTTATGCCACTTTACGTGTTGAGCTTCTTCGGTGCCGTGCGCCGCATGCAGTCCTACGCCAACCCTGAATGGCAGCCGTGGATGATCCTGGCCTGGGTAGGGGCGGTAATCATCATGATGGGTATTGCCTGCACCATCATCCAGTTCTGGGTGAGTATCCGCGACCGCAAACTGAACGCTGATGTGACCGGTGACCCCTGGGATGGCCGCACCTTGGAGTGGTCAACCTCTTCACCTGCGCCGTTTTATAATTTCGCCCGCTTGCCAGTCGTCGGTGACATCGACAGCTTCTGGTCACAAAAGCAGCGCAGTAATGAGCAGCAGGAAGAAGCGCCTTACACCGATATTCATATGCCGCGTAACACGGTGGCTGGCCCTGTCATCAGCCTATTTGCGCTGGTCATTGGTTTTGCCTTGGTGTGGCATATCTGGTGGCTGGCAGGAGTCGGTGCCATCGGTGTCTTTGTCAGCTTTATGGCGCGGGTGTTTAACGACGATATCGACTACTACGTTCCCGCTGCTGAAGTTGAGCGTATCGAGCGTGAGCATCAACAACGCGTTAAAAATTCCGATCCCTACAAACCCTCTGCCGAGGTTGAAGGACGCGAAGGTAAGCAACGCTACGTGGAGGTGAAAGCGTAATGGCAACGGATACGTTACATCACGAAGGATCGGCCGATCATCACGAGCATCACGATGCGGCGGGCACCAAGCTGTTTGGTTTTTGGGTTTACTTAATGAGCGATTTAGTGATCTTCGGGTCACTGTTCGCTACCTACGCCGTGCTGATGAAAGGCACGGCGGCAGGCCCAACGGCTGCCGATATCTTTGAGCTACCGTTTGTACTGGTCGAAACCTTCCTGCTGCTGTTCAGTAGTTTTACCTTCGGCATGGGTGTGTTGGCGATGAATGCCGAACGCCTGGGTCAGGTGAAAGCATGGCTGGGCATTACGTTCTTGCTGGGCGCGGCTTTCGTGGGCATGGAGATCTACGAATTCCAGCACCTGATTCATGAAGGCTATGGCCCCGACAAAAGCGCCTTTTTGTCGTCGTTCTTTACTTTGGTCGGCACCCACGGGCTGCACGTCACCTTTGGTTTGATCTGGATTTTAGTCATGCTGGTTCAGCTTTATACCAAGGGCTTGAACGACATGACCCGGCCGAGGATTTTGTGCCTAAGTCTGTTCTGGCACTTCCTCGATATCGTCTGGATCTGTGTCTTCTCATTCGTCTATCTGATGGGAGTGCTGTGAGATGAGTCATTCTCCGACTAGCCCCACTAATAACCATGGCAGCGTAAAGTCTTATGTGACAGGACTGGTATTGTCGCTGATACTGACCATTATCCCCTTTGGGGTGGTGATGAGTGGCACGCTTAGTGTACTGACCACTGTCATCGTAGTGGCCGTGACCGCTGTGTTGCAGATATTGGTGCAACTGGTCATGTTCATGCACATGAATACCAAAGCCGACGAAGGCTGGAACGTGATGTCCTTCGTCTTCACACTGACGATTCTCGTCTTAGTGGTAGGAGGCTCGCTGTGGATCATGCAGCATTTGCATCTCAACATGATGATCGGCTGATCACGGCACCTAGCCGTTGGCGGGATCTGCTCGAACTGACAAAGCCCGGCATCATCGGGGGTAACCTGATTGCCACTTTGGGCGGCTACTTTCTTGCCGCCCAGGGGCAGTTTGAGTGGCTCAGCTTTGTCTCTGTTATGGTGGGTATTGCGTTAATCATTGCGTCGGGCTGTGCGTGTAACAACGTCATCGACCGCGATATTGATGCACTAATGGCGCGTACGCGCCATCGCCCACTGGTTAGGGGTAGCATTTCCATCACCCAGGCATTGGGCGTTTCGGCGCTATTGGGTGTGTCGGGGGTGGTGTGCCTGGCGCTAGGAACCAATGGGTTAACCGTAGCCTTAGCAGTGATTGGTTGGGGCGTGTATGTGGGGATTTATAGCCTCTACATGAAGCGCCGCTCCGAATACGGCACCTTGGTGGGCAGCCTTTCGGGAGCCATGCCACCGGTGGTGGGCTACTGCGCCGTCACGGGACAATTCGACAGCGGTGCCATTATGCTGCTAGTGATTTTCTGCCTGTGGCAGATGCCGCACTCTTATGCGATTGCGATCTTCCGCTACGCGGATTATCAAAGAGCATCGATCCCGGTACTGCCGGTGGTGCGTGGGGTCAAAATGGCCAAGCACCATATCCTGGGCTATATCGTAGCGTTTATTCCCGCTTCGCTGGCGCTGGTGTTGGCCAGTCAAGCAGGCATGGGGTATCTGTGTGTGGCGCTGACCATGGGCGGCTACTGGCTCTACTTGGCGCTGCGTGGCTATCGATTAGACGATGATGTGCGCTGGGCCAAGAAGGTATTTGGGGTCTCCATTCTCACCATCACCGCGATGAGCTTAGTCATGGTGCTGGAGGCGATGGTGCCCATGCTGGTGTAGGTGTAATGGTCGTTAGAGGCCATCTGTGTTAATCAAAACGCCCCAAGCGGTTTATCTGCTCGGGGCGTTTTGTTGTCCTTCTACAGCCAAGACAGGATAAGGGAAGAAATGCATTAGACTTTAGTATAAAATACTGCGGTTCAGAAAGCAGTGTGCGCTTTTCGTTAGCCTGCTTTTTACCGCCAGGTATGCTTCACTGGCTCGATTGTCCCTTGGTCTCTTCTCCCTTAACGAGAGTCTTTTACTCCCTTAACGAGCCATTACGTCCTTATGTCAGCGCCCACACTGCCCAAGCTATTGCCGCGCCATCTGGCGATTCTATTGATGATGACCGTGGCCACCATGTTCGCCGCCAACCACGTTTCCGCACGGCTGGCATTTGATAATGGTACGGGGTTGTTACTAGCCGTTTTAACCCGTTCGGGCGTTGCCTGCTTGATTTTGGTGGCGCTGGTCATCGTGCAACGCAAGCGCCTATGGCTACCCGCAGGCTCATGGCCTTGGCAACTCACCGTGGGGCTGCTGATTGCGGTTCAAAGCGTCAGTCTATATTCAGCGGTGGCAAGACTGCCGGTGGTGATAGCGCTACTGCTGGTGAATACCTTCCCCATTCAATTGGCGTTATTGAGCTGGGCACTGGGCGGGCCGCGCCCCACCCTGCGTAGCTGCCTGATCATGGGGACTATTTTAATTGGCCTGTTGGTGGTGCTGGATATTCCTTCGTGGGTTGCCAGTGCAGATGGCATGGGCCCAGGTTGGATAGCCGGGATTGGCTTCGGGCTGATGGCCGCCTTTGTGTTTGCTTGCGCGCTATGGGTTACCGAACACCGCTTGGCTGGGGTAGGCAGTACGCTGCGTAGCCTGCTGACCATGCAAACGGTGTTTATCGTCATGATTATTGGTGGCATTGCGGGTGTAGTGCCAGGGGGGATGAGTCTGCCGGATAACAGTGCGGGCTGGCTAGGGCTAACACTGCTGGGGCTGCTCTATGGCTCCGCGTTTTCGACGCTGTTTATCTTTGTACCCAGGCTCGATATGGCTCGCAACGCACCGGTGATGAATATCGAGCCGGTAGCCTCTCTGGTGCTGGGTTATTTCGTTCTAGGACAAATGCTTAGCCTAGGCCAATTAGTGGGTGGCGCGGTCGTGGTGGGCGGTATTGTGGTGCTCAGTTTATCCAAAGGAAGGTAATCATTTGCGTTCTTCATGGTTATGGACCACAATGCATGGAGTAAGGAAACACTGTTTTTTAACTGAGGTACAACCTATGAAGATGTCCCTAGTATCACTTACATCGGCGGCACTCCTGGTTGGCGCAGGCGCATTTGCAATGTCTGCTCAAGCACAGCAATCCTTCACCTACCCACAAGGATATGTAGGCGGTGACGCAATGTTCTGGAACCTGGATCCAGAAAGAGGCTCGTCCCGTGATGCCGTAGGCCTTCGTCTACGCGGCGGTGCTCAATTTAATGACTACTTTGCGCTTGAAGGACACTTAGGCACGGGCGGTTCCGATGGTGGCGCTGACCTAGACCATCTCGCCGGTGCTTATGCAAAAGGGATTTTCCCGGTGGCGCCAGAAGTGCGGTTTTACGGTTTAGCGGGCTTCACAGAAGTTGAGGTCAGTGACAACCGGGAGAGTGGTTTCTCCTATGGTGGTGGCGCTGAAATGGACATAGCTCCCAACTTGTCCGTCGGCGCAGATTACATGCGCTACCTGGATAAATCTGACTTCACCTTCGATGCGGCCAGTGTTGGCTTACGCTACCGGTTTTAATAGCGTTTAAAGTAGTAGCTTACTCGTTAGTTATATCCAAACCCCCATGGCGAAGCGCCATGGGGGTTTTTGTTTTTTAACCATTTCTATCCAGTAATGTAAGAGCAGACAGGCAAGTTCATATTGTTAGCGCGCTAATTAATTGTTAGACTAAAGTCTCTTATGCTATTCCCTAAATGATGCGCGTCCGATGAATGGCGCTGGCCAGGTGGTTGCCTGGTGGCTAACAAGTGAGCTCTGCATGACCCCCGACCAAACATTTGCCCGCTGGGTGAAGGTAGCGCTTGCTGCCTTTGTGCTGCTATTTATCTATTTTCTGCTGGCCGATAGCTTTATGCCCATGACACCCGAAGTAAGGGTGATGCGGCCGGTAACGCGGATTGCCCCTGAACTTAGCGGTCCGGTAAGCGCCGTATTGGTGAGCGACCACCAGCATGTGGAAAAGGGCGAGGTGCTGTTTCAGATAGACCCGGCGCCGTTTCGGTTAGCCGTTGAGCAGGCGCAGCTAAACCGCGAACAGGCCGAGCGGGAGAATGCCCGATTAGAAGCAGAACTCACCTCCGCGCAAGCGGAATTGGCCTCCGCTGAAGCCACGGCTGCCGAGCGGCGGGGCGAGCTTCGCCGTGCGGAAACACTAATGGCGCGGCAAAGCGTATCGCGTCAACAGTACGAACAGCAGGTGGCCGCTGAGCATACCGCTCAAGCCAGTGTGGCAGCGGCCAGGGCGAAAATCGTTAGCTTGGAAGTCCAACTGGGCGATTCAGGCGAGACCAACCTGCGTTTGCGCCAGGCCGACAACGCGCTCTCCCTGGCCCAGTTGGATCTTGCTCATGCTCAGGTGCGCGCGGCGCAAGCGGGAAGTGTGACCAACCTGCAACTGAACGTAGGGGACTACGTACAGGCTGGCCAGCCCGCGTTAGCCGTGGTGGCGGATGAGGTAGATATCATTGCCGATTTCCGTGAAAAGAGCCTGCGCCATGTGGCCCCCGGTGATCCGGCGCGGGTGGTGTTTGATGCCTGGCCGGGGCAAGTGTTTGATGCACAAATGCTCGCCATGGATGCTGGCGTGCGCGAAGGGCAACTGGTTGCCGATGGCCAACTGGCCGATATTCCCACCACCGACCGCTGGGTGCGCGATGCCCAGCGCATGCGTGTGCACATCGCGCTAACAGAACCGGTTGCCAACGCTCTCGCCAGCGGCGCACGTGCCACGGTGCAGCTTCAACCCGGTGACGCGGCCCTAGCCAAGCCTTTTGTATGGCTGCAGTCACACCTGATCAGCTGGCTTCACTATGTTTATTGAGTCTAGGCTAACCCAGAACGGGTTGCGGCAGTGCCTTCGCGTGGCGGGCGGCGGTGCGCTGGGCTTTGTGATCAGCCAGCTAATGGGTTGGAACTATGGGGTGTTTTTCACCGTTTTCCCGATGTTTCTGCTCGGCATGGTGCCTATTCTCAATGGCCATATCATTCGCCAGTTTTTAGCCAACGTATCGCTCAATGTGCTTGAGGTGAGCTTGGTGGTCGGGCTGCTCAAGCATATGCCGGTGGTGATGACGTTGGTGGTGCTGGCGATGTTTCTGTTTCGCTTTAACCTGATGGCGAAAGGGCCGCTGTTTCTGTTTGGCGCTAACGGCGTGCTGACGCTCAGCATTCTGCTCCACTTCGCCAGTTACCCGAGTGTGGATTTGAGCGACCTATTGGCCTGCAATCTTGTTGCCAGCGGTTTGGCAGTGTTTATCGCCATGCTGATGCATACGCTTTTTCCTGATGTTGAACCGCGTAAGCCACCACCGGGGGCTACCAAGCCAGCCTCGCAGATACGCCATGAAACCTTGATTGGCGCATTGACCGCCACGCTCTCTTTTGTGGTGTTTCAGGTGTTTGACTTGCAGGGGTCGCTTTCCGCGCAGATGGCTACCATCTTGGTACTGTTTGCGCTGGGGTATTCCGGTGCGAAGGTCTCCGCCGCCAAGCGTGCCGTGGGCACGCTGCTGGGCTGTAATCTAGCGCTATTGATGCAGCTGCTGCTTTATACCCAGAGCCACCACTTTCTACTGGTGATGCTGCTCTACTGGCTGGGATTAATGCTATTTGCGCGAGAACATATCATTGAAGGCGCCGGGTCGGGGATCGGTTTTGGCGGGCTAACCACCTTGGGGATTCTGTTTGGACAATCGCTAGGCCCGCAGCAAGATTTGATCTATAGCGCGCTTTACCGCTTCTCCTCCATGAGCGTCGCGCTGACACTCACCCTGCTCGTCATGGCCTGCCTGCATTTTTTATTGAACCGCTGGGAGCCAACCCGCTTAACCACATAAACCTGCCATAAATCATAAATAAAGTAGCGCAACTTTTTTAATAAAGGCTAATCTGATGAGGTGTCGATATGTAATTGACGTGCCGCGTGCACCTTCACATACGATGCTTTCCCTACTAACGGATTAGAGGTGTTTGTCATGGCAACGGGTACAGAAGATAAAGCAAAAGGCGCGGGCAACAAAGCAGCCGGTAAAGCCAAAGAAGCCGCAGGCAAAGCGACTGACAGTCACAAAACAGAAGCTAAAGGTAAAGCCCAGCAGGCGAAAGGTGAAATGCAAAAAGGCAAAGGCGACGCCAAGGATAGCCAAAAGAAAAAGCGCTAATAACGTAACTCTGATACCAAAAGGGGGCTTCGGCCCCCTGTTGGCGTTTATTGCAACCCCTCAGTAGTGACCCAATAGCTTCCACCACAATCCACCCACTAGTACCCAAATCGCTAGATTAACCACGCTCATGATGAAGCCAGCTTTCCACCACTCGCCTAGCGTTAGGTAACCTGAGCCGAAAACTACCGGTGAGGTGCCTGTGGCGTAGTGCGTCAGCGTCATCATTATGGAAGAGGTAGCGGCCATGATGAGAACAAAAGGCATAGGCGGGGCGCCAAGGCTCAATCCAACGGTAAGGAAGGCAGCCATCATAGCGGTGATATGGGCGGTGGTGCTGGCAAAAAAGTAGTGGGTATAAAGGAAGGTCAGGACTAGTAAAGCGGACGCTCCCATCCAGCCGATGCCCATCATGGTGATCCAGTCTTGCATATTGGTGGAAAACCAATCGATCAAGCCCGTCTGGTTGAGCTGGGTCGCCATCATAATGAGGGCGCCGAACCAGAGCAGGGTATCCCAAGCGTTCTTTTCTGCCAGTACATCATCCCAGGTTAATACGCCGGTCAGCAGCAGTATCGATAGCCCAATAAACGCGGAGGTGGTGGTATTGAGGGTGACCGAGTCGCCCATAAATAGCGCCGGTATATCTGCCCACAGCAGCAATAGTACCAAGAAGACAAACAGCATAATGCCTTCATCCCGGCTGATCTTCCCCATTTCGGCAAGTTTGTCCCGTGCCATCTGTGTGGCGTGTGGAGTCTGTTTAATGTCCGGTGGATAAAGCAGGTAAAGAATATAGGGCATGGCCAGAATGGCGACCAAACCAGGAAGTAGCATGGCGAGCGCCCAGGTCATCCAGCTCAGTTGGATTTCCGCCCCTGTAGCGATGGAAATTAGCTCCACGGTCAGTGGGTTGGGAGCAGTGGCAGTGACAAACATTGCTGAAGTAATCGGGTTGCTGTGATAGTTCACCAGTGCCAAATATTTGCCGATTTTGCTCGAAGTGCCGTCTTCCGGCCGTGAGTCAAAACCTTTAGCAATAGAGCGCATGATGGGGTGCATGATTCCGCCGCCGCGAGCGGTATTGCTGGGAGTAACCGGTGCAATGCAAAGCTCTGAAAACGCCAAACTATAGCCGATCCCCAGCGTCTTCTTGCCGAAGATGGAGATAAAATAGTAACCGATGCGGGCTCCTAGCCCTGTCTTGATTAGCCCCCGAGAGATCATAATCGAGATGGCAATTAACCAGATCAGCGAGTTGGAGTAGCTGCTTAACGCATCGTTAATGGCGGTACCTGGGTTGTCGCTGGTCACCCCGCTCGCCGCCACAATCGCAATGGCAATAATTGAGATGGCCCCTATGGGCATTGCCTTACCAATAATCGCGGCAATCGTCCCCACGAAAATTGCCAGCATCAGCCAAGCGTCCGAAGTGAGACCCTCCGGCAGTGGAATAGCCAGCCATATCAGTAGAGTGATCGCCACCGCAATAGCGGTTGGCAAGGGCTTGAAAGGTAGCGTCGGCATCGTGGAACCCTATAGTAAGTAGGTGGCTGCGGTACGCTCACAGGCAATAAAGCAGTGCTTGAGTGGCTACTTAAGTCTAGAGCGGATGGGCGCTTGGCAACTTGCCTCACGTCAATTCGAAGCTTGATCTAGCGCAATCATTTCCGCTTCCAACTATGCCTTAATGGTGAGGTGCCATTGACTCCCCTCACTGAGGAAGCGACCCATGCCTACCATGATGAAAGCGGCCATCTTCGTTGAACCCGGCCGTATCGAAATTGACGATAAACCCATCCCCGAGATTGGCCCCAACGATGCCCTGATGCGCGTGACCACCACCACGATCTGCGGCACCGATATCCATATCCTGAAAGGTGAGTACCCGGTGGAGCGTGGCCTGACCATTGGCCATGAACCCGTGGGCGTGATCGAAAAACTGGGGGCCAACGTAAAAGGCTACCAGGAAGGCCAGCGGGTAATTGCTGGCGCCATTTGCCCCAGCTTTACTTCTTACGCCTGCCAGGATGATTGCTGCTCACAAGATGGCGGCCACCACGGCCACGGGTATAAACCGATGGGCGGCTGGCGCTTTGGTAACACCATCGATGGTGCCCAGGCCGAGTACCTGCTGGTACCGGATGCCCAGGCTAACCTATCGCCAGTGCCGGATGGCCTAACCGACGAACAGGTGCTGATGTGCCCGGACATTATGTCCACCGGTTTTGCCGGTGCCGAAGCCGCCGGTATCAAAATCGGCGACACGGTGGTGGTCTTCGCCCAAGGGCCGATTGGCCTATGCGCCACGGCGGGGGCGCGGCTGCGTGGGGCCGGGATGATCATTGCGGTAGACGGGGTTGATGAGCGTTTGGCCATGGCCAAGCAGATGGGCGCGGACGTAACGCTGGATTTCCGCAAGGTGGATGTGGTCGAGGAAATTCTCAAGCTCACCGGCGGGCGCGGCGTCGACTCCGCGATTGAAGCGCTTGGCCTGCAACAGACCTTTGAATCCGCCCTGCGGGTGTTAAAACCCGGCGGAACGCTCTCCAGCCTGGGCGTTTACTCCCAAGACCTAACGATTCCGCTGAGCGCTTTCTGTGCTGGCCTCGGCGACCATAAGATTATCACTTCGCTATGCCCCGGTGGTAAAGAGCGCATGCGCAGGCTGATGAGCATCATCGACGCCGGTCGGTTGGATCTTGGGCCCATGGTCACCCACCGCTATGCGCTGGAGAATATCGTCGAAGCCTACGATCTCTTCGCCCACCAGCGAGACGGCGTATTGAAAGTGGCGCTTGAGGTCTCCTGAGGTTCAAAGCTAAGATTGATGTTCAGCAGCAAGGCTGTTCTTCAGTAGGAGGTGTGCTCAGCTCACGCCTCCTGGTACAGTACTCTGCTTTTGTGGCGAAATTTCTCCGCCCGTTCTTTTATACCTGTCATCATTGCTTATCTGCGCAGAGCACTAGGCAGTGGTGGTAAGACGCAGCTGGGTTGAATTTCAATTACTATATTCGGTTAGGTCTTGATGCAAGATACGCCTGATTTCCAGAATCGCTTGGGCCGTTTCCTGGACGCTGTGCCCAGCGATAAACACTTTTTCTGATATGGCTCCCGGCAAATGTGCGCTGGCGTACGGCACTATCCCATCATCTGAAACCTCTAACGGTACACTGGTGTCACGCTGGGCAATGATAGAATGGTAGTGAACTTGAGGGGAGATAGGCAGATTGGCCGTTGCTCTAATGAACGGATCTGCCTCACTCAAATTATCGATACTGTTGGGAAGGCGCAGGTATGCCCCATCTGATTCGGCGTCAGTATTAGCCAGAGCCCTGATGACATCGTCGAACTCTTCCAGCAGGGTGAGTGGTAGACGAACGAAACGAGCGACTGCTCTCCCTAGACGATTACCGGCCACCGGTGTGCCGCGATGTGGTGCTGCGATGAAAATTGCTCGTTTTATCTCTGGTAGCGATTCGAAACGTAGTAGGGGGGCTAGGCGTTGTTGGGCGAGCTGCCTATGTGCCTTTGGCAATTGGCGTTGTTCCACGAATTCGCTCCACAACCTACCTTGGCTAGAAGAGACCATCAGGCGCGCCAATACACCCCCCATGCTATGGCCAATTAGAACGATACCTTGTGAAGCCAGCGTTTCTGTGGTGGGGTCAAGTTCCAGTAGTGTTTCATTCACAGTGCGTCGTATCGCCGTATGATTAATCGGCAGTGGCATATTGGTAGGGTAGTAGATTTGCCATACCTGAAAATGTTGCCGCAGGCTCTCATCGCCCAGCACTTCATTAGCTACATTTACCCAGGCTTCGGGACTACTGCCAAGGCCATGCAGCATGAGGATGATGCGTCGCTCAGGATCGAAGGGCTGCATCATATAAAGGTGTGGTCGGTTGATACCTTGGCTGTGGCCTAGCAGAGAGCGTATGGCCTGACGCGAAAAGCCTGAATGCGCCAGCCATAGTCCATAGCCCGCAGTGAAATTTGCGGCTAGGGGAATCTGTTGCCCATGCAACTGTATGCTGGCGTCTTGGTAGGGGTCTCTTACGATCACCTCTAGTGATTGAGTCGATAGCACCTGAGCTAAATCCTCACCGGAAAAATGGATTAGTGCGGTGAGTGCCGGAAAAGGCATTTCGCTATAAGGTCGAGCGCGATGAAGCGCGAGGCTATCGTCTATTACCGCGACCAGTTCGGCACCAAAGCCGTCACGGCGATAAGTGCTACGCAAGCCGGAAAAGACCAGTGAAGATGCTGGAACTAGGTTCTCGGGTAAGTCGATGTCGCCGGCGAAGCGTACGCCGGTGAAGTCGGTTGTAACCTTCCAGCCAGAAAGCCTAGGCGTATCCAAAGAATAGGAGCGGCTTTTATCTTCAATGGCTGAGAGATTCTGTTGAAAAAGCCATGAAACAATCTGTTGAACTGAATAGTTATAATAGTCGCGTACTTGTATCTGACGATCTTCGAAGGCGCGTTCCCCAGGAGATCGTTCGGAGAAAAACAAGTAAGCATAAGTATGTCTGGCAACCTCAATCCAAGCGTAAATGTCAGCCTCGGTACTCGGGATATCACTTGATGATCCTGCTTTTGACATCGCTTCTTGAAGCCACAGTTCTGCCAGTGCGGAAAGTCTGCGTTCTTCAGCTATGCCAGCGGTGCTGGATAATATATCTATACAGTTTTGGGAGTGCTCACGACATCTCCCTTCATCCAGCCCGATAACTTTGATGGTTTCCTGGGTAGCTGCGCTTAGCTCGCCACTGGTAAGCAGGTCTCCGCGTTTAAGCGCGATATACTCACCAGGGCTAAGCGAAGAGACGCCAACCATGGCACAACCATTCACTATTAGGATAATAAGTAGCGTGTTGAGTAAGGTGATAAGCTTAGCTGGTTTCACAACGACACCTTATTAATCGGTCATGTGGCGCTTTCGGGGCGATTTTTAGTGAATGAACTTTACCTACAGTTAACGGTGATTTGGGAGTCAACCATCAGTTGATCATGGTGCTAAGAATTCATGCAGCATTCGCAAATGGGCTCGGCGCAGCGAGCCAACGGTGGCGGCGGCAGTCGCTTCATCAAAAATCATTTGCCAAATGGCACCATATAGCGCTGGTGCCATTAGCAGCGCTGCGTCTTCAAGGAAGGCGCTGTGACGAAGATGCCCTTTATCGGCTGCAGTTTTCAAAATGGCCTGTTGTTCTGCGAGGTATTTGTCAATTACCTCCCTGCGCCAAAAATCAACAAGATGAGGGATGCGTCGGCTTTCCGTCATCAGCAGCTTCAGCATAGCTATGACATCTGGATCACTCAGTTGGCTATAGAGGTGATCAATAAAGGATTCGATAGCTTCGCTCAGGGAGTCGCCGCCGCTGAGCACCCACTGCTGATTGTTGAACCTTGGTGTCAGGCGTTTTAATAGTAGTGCTTCAAATATCGATTCCTTGCTCTTGAAGTGAGCATAGAGGCCGCCTTTCGAGAGTTCCGCCCGCTGAGCAATATCCTCCATGCGGGCAGAGGCGAACCCGTGTTGCGAAAACTCGTACAAAGCCGCACAGAGGATCTGCTCTATACGCACATCGGGGGGGAGTCGGCGATGTTTGCGAGCTTGTTTAGTAGGAGAGGAAGGCAAGGTGCAGTTACTCATCAGTTGGTTGCTTTAATGCGGCACCTTTTATCATTTCTTTGTCTAGAGTACGAGAAATTGCTTGTGTGTTTACGTCTCTGACCAGCATGACGGGCACCGGCGCAATACGTGCCACTTGCTCGGCGTCGCTGCCGAGGAGAAGTCGTTTCATGCCACGTCGGCCATGGGTGCCTAGAATTATCAGATCGAACTGGCACTTAGCTGCGTGATCCGCAACGTGTTCTGATACTCGTTTGCCCTCGGCCTCGACAAGTACTGTGGTGACATTGAGTTCTTGGGCTTCAAGCTGTATCCGAGCGTTGTCGAGCAGATCATTGCCGACTTTCAGAAAATAGGGTCTGACTTTTTTTATATAGGCGCGCGGGCTTTCGAAACCATTGGAGTACTCCATTGCATTAACCACATGTAGTAGCTCGATGCTGGCTCCCGTCAGCTTTGCTAAATAGTTTGCCTGTGCCAAGGCTAAAAGTGAGGTGCGGCTGCCGTCTATAGGTACCAGCAATTTGGTGTACATGGATGACTCCTAAGTGAATACTTCTAATATAAGTCAGGCACGAAGCTTGGCGGTTATGGCTCTCCAGGCTTGGCAGTGTTATTTTCGTTCGACCTTCCTAGGCTGCGTTTACCTGCTGTGACGATGGCTTCCTGTTCATGGGCTGCATCGTCGAACACCTTCAGCATTTGCGCTAAGCTTGCCTCTTCTTCTGGCAATAATGCTTCCGTGGCGGTCAGCATCTGCTCAAGAAGCCGCGCCTGATCGCGTATCTCGTTCGCGGCGCTGTCCGCCAGCAGTCGCGGGATGGCAGCGGTTGCAGCATCAAGATCAAGGCGCATCAGGTTGGCCTGGCGACGTACTAGCTGTCGGAATGAGGCCATATCTAAGTGGACTAGATAGTCCGGCTGTTGCAAGCTGGCCGCTAGATTAAAGCGGCGCTCGTCGGCTTCGCCACGAAAGCGGCTGACGTAGAGCAGCGCGCGGATACTGGCTTCAAGCAGGCCTCCCTGATAAATTCCGGCGCGCAGCCGCTCAATTTCTTCAGCAACGAAAGTGAGATGCTCGGGCGAGACCCCAGGATGTGTACGCGGGGGGCAGTCATCGGCAGATAGCCCTGCCATGGCTTGTACCCACGGCGATCCATAGACTACGTTGAATATTTGTTCGTAAGCGTTATCGCGCCGTTTCCTCCAATGATCCAACGCAGAGATCACGGTATCGGAATAGGCTTGTTGCCACTGCAGGAAAGGATTGTCTGCCGCTACTGGTTGGCGTGCTGCGAGGATTTTCTGTGCATATTCAGCCACTGTCAAAGTCATCGGGTTGCGGCTCGACCAGCGTTCGTAAGAGAGACGCAACGGATGTACGCTCTGCAGCCATCGTGCCGATTCGGGAGTAGTCCAGGTACGTACCCAGGGCTGAACGAACTGGCGATAAAGACCTAAGTTAATTCGCGATATATGGTTGAGTGCGGCGAATTTGCGGTCGTTCTCAGCATCCACTTGCACAATCTGGCTCACATCCTCGACGCTGCGCCGCTGGATCGACATCACATAGTCACCCTCGACGAGTTCCGCAAGGGGCATATCCACTCGCTTATCCTGAATCTGCGTCTGGTAGATACCGGCGGGTAGCACATCAATTAAGTCGATATTGTTGGTGAATTCGCGGTGCTCTTTGCGGCCGACGCTGCCCGAAACAAAGATGCCCAGATGTCCAATGTTATCGTGCGTGGCATAGACAATGGTTTGGTCGTGGCTGAGTACTTCATCATCATCGCGATAGAGGTCGGTGATCCAGCCCATTGCTTGCGGCGGTGGCGAGATATTGTCGCCGTTGGAGCAAAAAACCACGATGGGCGAGCGGATATTGCGCAAGTCCAGGCGAATACCTTCGGAGGTTATCAGTTCGGAACTTGACAGCCGATTGCCGATGAAAAGGTTGTCGACGATGTATTGCATCTCTATATCGTTGAGGAATACGTAGCCACCCCAGTATTTTTCGAAGCCCAAGTAGCGTGTTGCCTCACTGTCGGCATTTGCATACAGATTGTACTGCTTGCCCCATAGTGTGTTGGCCGGATTGAGGTTCTCGAAGTTCTGAACCAGGTAAGCACCATCGAAGCGGCCATTGCCCAGGTCGCTAGCGAGTGCGGTTAGCCAACTGCCGCCGAGCAGACCGCCAGCGTAGCGCATCGGATTTTTGCCTGGCCAACCCGCCCAGTACGACACCGGCGTACCAGCCACGATGATGGGCCCGAATAGCTCGGGGCGAAGGGTTGCGGCCATCAATATCTGCCAGCCAGCCTGGCAGTTGGCGACCACTGCCGGCTTGCCCTCGCTGTGTGGATGAAGTGCGATGACTTTCTCAAGGAAAGCGACTTCGGCGAGCACCACATCTTCTATTGTCTGACCGGGCTCAGGGTCGGGGCCAAAACCGATAAAATAGCAAGGATGTCCTGCGCTGAGAGCAGCGCCAACCTCGCTTTCGGCCTTAAAGCCGCCGATGCCGGGGCCATGGCCAGCACGCGGGTCAACCACGACGAAGGGGCGTTTGCTTGTGCTTGGCGCGGGGGGAGAGCCCTCTGACAGCAGAATGCGCGCCAGCCCATAGTTGACTGGGCGCGGCAGCTCATGGCCAGATATCACTACCTCATAGGGAAAGTCGAGCACGTGAGGAGCGTCATCCTCAAGGTGTGCTTGGTACTGATCACCACGCTGACGCATCACATCGGCGTAGAGTATCGAGCGTTGCCATGCATCGGTTGTGTAGCTTAGCGCGGCAGCTGCATAGTCTTGAGCCATGCTCAATAGTGGCCATGCGTCCGTATACCAGGGGCGATCATTGGAACCTTCGCTTGCCATGAGAACTTCTCCTGCGTGAGTGCGAGAAAATACCGGACGGGATAGACGACATGGCCACCCATCCCGCTAGGCCGCATGTTCAAAACATATGCTGGCCGCCATTCATTGCCACGTTGCTGCCGGTCATGAAACCGGCTTGTTCGCTGCAGATGAAGGCGACCAGCGCCGCTAACTCGTCTGGTTTGCCTAACCGCCCAACCGGGATCTGCGAGATCACCTTCGATTCCAGTATCTCCTTAGGAACCGCTAGCACCATCTTGGTCTCCAGGTAGCCGGGTGAGACGGTATTGACAGTGACACCCCGCTTTGCCACTTCCATTGCCAGCGACTTGGTGAAACCGTGGATGCCGGCCTTCGCCGCAGCGTAGTTGGTCTGGCCAAACTGGCCCTTGGAGCCGTTAATCGAAGAAATATTGACGATACGGCCCCAGTTGCGCTCGACCATACCTTCGCAAAACGGCTGGGTTACATGGAACATCGAGTCCAAATTAGTTCGCATCACTGCATCCCAGTCGACCTTGGAGAGCTTCCGGAAAGTGGTATCGCGAGTGATGCCAGCGTTATTGATCAATATGTCGACAACGGTGCCTTCGGCTTGGATATCGTTTGCGAGTCGCTGGCAGTCGTCAAAATCGGCCACATCGACAGAGTAGGCAGAGAAGTGGTAGCCCTCACTGGCCTGCTTCTGCAGCCAGGTCTGGACATGGTCGTTGTTTGGCGAATGGGTGACGAGAACGCTATGCCCTGCATCGTGCAGAGTTCGGGCGATGCTTTCACCCAGGCCACCCATACCGCCGGTGACCAGAGCTGTGTGCTGATAAGTCATCGGTTCAGTCTCCTTTTTTTGTTGTACCCGGATCGTCTTGCGAACTGGCGGTTAACCAGTAGAGTGCTGGGGAGACAACGCTGACAGTCTCAATCAAGGCTTTTCCCGTTTGTACCTGCCAGGCTTGCAGCGTATCGAAGAGGCCAAGCAGCAGAGCGCTCTGATTATCAAAGATCTGCTGCATTGGGGGGCCGCCAGCGAAGGGTTGTGTACCCAATTCGTACCATGTCTGCTGACTTTTCTGCACTAGCGCTATCGTTTGTTGGCAAAGGTTCTGATTAGCTTGATAAAGTGCCAGAGGTAAGATGGTATTGTGGTTCATTGTATATTCCTTCTGGTGTGATGCGCCGATGTGCGCGCGGGTTGCATCAGGCCATCTGGCTGATGGTCTTGCGAAAGCGAGACAGCGAAATGGCGAACAGAGCGCTGCCAATGACTAACAGTGTCAGAAACTGTCCCCATACAACGTCGATGCCGGCACCGCGAAACAGAATGGCCTGGCTTAGCTCGACGAAGTGGGTTGTGGGTGCCAGCAGCATAAGGTTCTGGACGAGCTCGGGCATGCTCTCGCGGGGCGTGGTGCTTCCTGAGAGCATCTGTAGGGGTAGCAAGAACAGGATCATCAGCATGCCGAACTGGGGCATGCTACGGGCCAGCGTCGCCAGGAAGATGCCCATTGAGGTGGTGGCAAACAGGTGCAGGGCCGCGCCAGCCAGAAACAGTGCAACCGATCCCTCTATCGGCACTTGAAGCAGGCCGCGTACGACGAAAGTCAGCGATAACGTCACCGCTAGCAACACCACAACCCCCATCGACCACACCTTGGCCAGCATGATTTCGGCAGGGGTCACTGGCATCACCAGCAAGTGCTCGATGGTGCCGTGCTCGCGCTCGCGAATTAGTGCCGCGCCAGTGAGGATGATTGAGAGCATGGTCACGTTGTCGATGATCGACATCAGTGAGCCAAACCATGCTTGGTCAAGGCCCGGATTGAAGCGCGCTCGTAGTGCCAAGTTGACTGGCGGGATGGTGCTTGCGCGGTAGCGGCTTACGAACTCATTGATCTCGCCCATGACGATCTGCTGTACATAACTATTACCCGAGAAGGCCTGGCTCATGCGCGTGGCGTCGATATTGAGCTGAATGTCGGGGCCGCGTCCGGCCAGCACGTCGCGCTGAAAGTTGGCGGGAATAACCAGTACGAAGGTGTAGTCTCCGGCATCCAGACCCGCATCCATTTCCTGGAAGGTGATGATTTGCGGGTGCACGAACTGTGGTGGGTAGAAGGCCGATACGATACGCGTGGAAAGCGGTGAGTCGTCTTCGTCGACGATAGCGATAGGAGCGTTGTTCAGCGTCTCGGGCATCGCCGTCGCGGAAGTGTAGACCGAAGCAGTGAACACATAGACGATCAGCACCAGCATTATGGGGTCACGCAATAGACTCCAGAACTCTTTGACGCCCAGGCGATAAATGTTTGCAATCCTGCGCATCTCAGCTCTCCTGCTTTTTCAGTAGGGCGATCGCCATGCCCATGATCACCGGTACCGCCAGCAGCATCGGCAGGAACGACCCGATAAGGTCACCTAGCCCTAGGGACTTGCTGAATACGCCGCGGCTAATGGTGAACATGTAGCTGGCTGGATAAATATTGCCGATGAGGCGTCCGGTGCCTTCCAGTGAAGAGACCGGATCGGTCAGGCCCGAAAATTGGATGGCGGGAATCAGCGTACCGATCATAGCGAAGAACATAGCGGCGATCTGGCTGCGGGTGACGGTCGAGGCCAGCAGGCCCATGCCGGTGGCGATGATGGAAAATACCAGGGCCGACAGCGCTAGGGTCGGGAAGCTACCGGTGATCGGCACGCCGAACAATGTGATCGCCAGCCCGGTCATCAATAAAAAATTGACCATTGCCAAGCCGATGTAGGGAATTTGCTTGCCGATCAGAAACTCGGCGCGGGTGACAGGGGTGACATAAAGGTTGATGATTGAGCCCATCTCTTTTTCACGCACCACCGAGAGTGCCGTGAGCATTGCCGGCAACATCAGCAACAGCAGTGGAATCACGGCAGGAACCATTGCTGGCAGGCTCTGAATATCAGGATTGTAGCGGTAGCGGTTCTCGATATTGGCTGCCGCTGCGCTGGCGGCGGTTCCGGATTGCCTTGCTTGCGCCAGCAGCCACTGCTGGTGGATGCCCTGTACGTAGCCTTGCACGGTTTCGGCGCGTTGAGGCATGGCGCCGTCGATCCATGCTCCGATCTCGACATTGTGGCCACGCTTTACATCATGACCAAACCCGGGGGGAATTTCGATTGCCAGGGATAGCTCCCCGCTGCGCATACGTCGATCCAACGCGGCATAGTCTGAGATAGGCGGGCGCTCTCTAAAGTAATGGGGCGATCCCGAGAGGTTCAGCGCGTAGCTCTGACTTAGCGACGTCTGGTCGCGGTCAAGGATGGCGTAGCTGAGCTCCTCCACGTCCATGCTGATGCCAAAACCCATAACGAACATCAGGATCAGCGAGCCAACCAGCGCCAGGGTCGCACGCACCGGATCGCGGCGTAGTTCGAGAGTTTCGCGCCACATGTAGCTGAGCATTCGCTGGAGGCTGAAGCGCCGGTGGCGCGGTGCGCCGTGCTGGGGCGCTTCGGCGACGAGCGGCGAGGGGGGAGCGGCTTCCTGGGGCAAGGCCTCTTGTGTGGAACTCTCCTGATCGGCGCCAGCCTCGAGCAGGTAGCCGATAAAGGCGTCCTCCAGCGTCGCTGCCCCTCGCTTTTCGATCAGTGCCGCCGGTGTGTCGCTGTCGAGGACTTTACCTGCATGCATCATCGACATGCGGTCGCAGCGCTCGGCCTCGTTCATGAAGTGGGTGGAGATGAAGATCGTCACCCGGTCGCGGCGCGACAGTTCGATCAGCAGGCGCCAGAAGGCATCGCGGGCGATGGGATCGACCCCCGAGGTGGGTTCGTCCAGAACCAGCAGTTCGGGTTCGTGAACCATTGCCACTGCCAGAGAAAGCCGTTGACGCATGCCGAGAGGAAGACTCTCCGGCAGGGTATCGAGAACCTCCTCGAGGCCGAAGCGTTCGACCATCTCGGCGACCCTTGCCGGGATGGCACTCTTGGCAATCTGGAACAGACGCGCATGCAGTACCAGGTTCTGATGTACGGTCAGCTCGCCGTATAGTGAAAATGCCTGGGACATGTAGCCGACCCGGCGTCGGGTGTCGATGTCGCGGGGATTGACTTCCTGGCCGAACAGCCAGGCCTGGCCTTCGCTGGCGGACAGCAGTCCTGTGAGCATCTTCATGGTCGTCGACTTGCCACAGCCGTTGGAGCCGAGAAAGCCGAATATCTCGCCACGCCGGATGCGGAAGCTGACATGGTCGACGGCAACGAAGTCACCGAAACGCATGGTGAGGTCCTTGGCCTCGATGGCGACTTCATTGTCATCCTGTGCCAGCGGCGGGATGTGCACCGGTGCATAGCCGCGCTTCTTTTCTTCCGGCAACAGCTCGATGAACGCCATTTCCAGGGAGTCGCTGTGGGTGAGTGCAAGTAGTTGCTGCGGGGAGCCGGTGGCAAGTTTTTTGCCGGCGTCCATAGCCACCAACCAGTCGAAACGCTGGGCTTCGTCCATGTACGCGGTGGCGACCAACACACTCATTTGAGGGCGGTCAACACGAATGCTTGCAATTAACTCCCAGAACTGGGCGCGGGCCAGCGGATCCACGCCAGTCGTGGGCTCGTCGAGAATCAGCAGGTCGGGATCGTGAATCAGCGCGCAGCAGAGTCCGAGCTTCTGCTTCATGCCGCCAGAGAGTTTGCCAGCGGGTCGCTCGAGGAAGGTATATAGCCCGGTGCTGCGGGTCAGGTCGTCGATACGACGCCTGCGTTCACCGGCTCCGTGGCCGAATAATCGGGCGAAGAACTGCAAGTTCTCCTCCACCGAGAGCGTAGGGTAGAGGTTCTTACCTAGCCCTTGTGGCATATAGGCGATGCGCGGGCCAACTGAGTTACGGTGGTGCTTGTCGCTCATGTCGCCGCCCAGCACCTTGATCACACCCTGTTGCACGGCACGAGCGCCGGCCAGCAGCGACAGTAGGCTGGATTTGCCGACGCCATCCGGGCCAATCAGCCCGACCATACAGCCGGACGGCACTGCCAGATCCAGCGCGTCCAGGGCTATGGTGCGGCCGTAGCGTAAGGTGAGCGCGCTGACTTGGGCTACGGGTTGCGTCTTCTCGCTCATGGGGTGACGTTGACCTCTAGGTGGTCGGGCCAGGTGGCGTCATCCTCGAGCTTCAGGTAGGCCATGCCGGGCAGGCCTGTTTTGACCTGCTCGATATGCTCAAGCAGCAACTTTGGATCGATCTGGGCGCGCACGCGGAACATCAGTTTCTCGCGTTCGCTCTCGGTTTCCACGGTCTTGGGGGTGAATTGGGCGACGCTGGCCACGAAACTCACTCGCGCCGGGATCACGAAGTCAGGGGCAGCGTCCAGCACCAGGCGTACCTCGTCGCCAATGCCCACCCGACCAGCATCTCGAGTGGGCATAAAAAAGGTCATGTAGACCTTGGTGAGGTCGATCAGGTTGAGTACCTTGCCACCGGCACCGAGCACCTCGCCCGGTTCGGCCACCCGGAGCTGTACGCGGGCCAAACGGTCGGCTTTGAGCTCGCTGTCGTCAAGGTCGGCCTCAATGCGCTGGATCGCGGCAAGGGTGGCTTCTATCTCTGACTCGGCCTCAATGACCTGGGATTCGGAAGCGCGGATGGCGGCCTGAGCGGAGAGTACCTGGGCATTGGCTGAGGCCAGGGCGGCCTGCTGGCTCTGGTAGTCGGCCAAGCTATCGTCGAACTGCTGGCGAGAGATGGCGTTGCGCTCCACTAGGCTGGCTGAACGCTCGTAGCGCTTGCGAGAGGCGTTTAGTTCTGCCTGGCGCTGGTTGACGATGGCTCTGGCGGTTTCCAGCTCGCTCTGGCGCATGGCTACCATGGCTCGAGCTGTCTCCAGGGCGTTTTCGGCCCGGCGGGACTGTGCGCTGGCCTGAGCCAGCTCAGCCTCCAGGGTGGCGGTATCCATACGGGCGACCACTTGGCCGGGATCGACGAACTCACCTTCCTCGACCAGTACTTCCTCGAGGCGGCCAGCGACCCGGGTGGCGATATCGATCTCGGTGGCTTCGATGCGCCCATTGCCTTGGGTGATGCCCTCGCCTAGGCCCTCCGGCTGCAGTTCCCACCAGGTCAACCAGGCCGCGATGCCTATAACAACTATGGCTGCTAGGCCCTTGAACCACTGGCTTTTACTGCTGAACTTCATAATGTTGCATCCTCGGTTGGCGGATGGCCAGACGATTGATGAGCAGCTCAGAGGATGGGCCAGGGCCAAAGGGCTTAAGCTCGTCGTTCTGAGCCAGCGGTGGCGCATCACAGAGCGTAATAAACGGATTCTATTATCCTATTATTATTAATTGTGATTTTGATTTAGGTCAATTAAATACCGACTAGTCGGTATTTAATTGATAGTATTTGCTATGAGCTGGGCAGCTATAACCAAGGTTTTTTTCGTCACTCTCAAATGTTAAATGAGCTGCGTTGCGTAAAACTACTGTTAAGCCATACTCTTGGGGCAGCGCTAGAAAACAAAGGAGCACACAAGCGATGGGAGGTTGCGGCCATTTTTTAGCGCTGCCCAGGGAAAAGCCGCAGCAAGTAGTAAATTATCGTGCGTTGGTAGATTTAAACTTCCTGATACAGCTCGCTCCCTTTGTTGCGAAACTTCTCCGCCTGCTCTTCCATGCCTTTCATTACCGCTTCCTGATCCCCGTTTAGGCCATGCTCGTTGGCATAGTCACGCACTTCCTGACTGATCTTCATCGAGCAGAACTTCGGCCCGCACATGGAGCAGAAGTGCGCCACCTTGGCCGAATCCTTCGGCAGGGTTTCATCGTGGTATTCACGGGCGGTATCCGGGTCTAGGCCCAGGTTGAACTGGTCCTCCCAACGGAATTCGAAGCGCGCCTTGGAAAGCGCGTTGTCGCGCCGCTGTGCCGCCGGATGGCCCTTGGCCAAGTCCGCTGCGTGGGCGGCAATCTTGTAGGTGATGATGCCGGTTTTGATATCGTCTTTATTGGGCAGGCCCAGGTGCTCTTTGGGCGTCACGTAGCAGAGCATCGCACAGCCAAACCAACCAATCATCGCCGCCCCAATGCCGGAGGTAATGTGGTCGTAGCCGGGGGCGATATCCGTCACCAGCGGCCCTAAGGTATAGAAGGGCGCCTCGTCGCAGTACTCCAGCTGCTTATCCATGTTCTCTTTCACCAGGTGCATGGGCACATGGCCGGGGCCTTCGATCATCACCTGCACATCGTGCTTCCAGGCAATGTGGGTCAGCTCGCCGAGGGTCTTGAGTTCGGCCATCTGCGCTTCGTCGTTGGCATCCGCCACCGAGCCGGGGCGCAGGCCATCGCCGAGGGAGAACGCCACGTCGTACTGCTTGCAGATCTCGCAGATCTCCTCGAAGTGGGTGTAGAGAAAGCTCTCCTGATGATGGTACAAACACCATTATTCCAAAAACATTGACTAGTTTCGCTTTTATAGTACGAATGGGCACAGTTTAGGCTTCTTAACGCAGTTTGCTACCTTCCTTACCTAGCGAAATGTCTCTGCCAGTTCATCCATCGCCCATGCTTCCCATCAACGTTTCCTGATTTTCGTTTAGGCCTTGACTCTTAGGATATTGGCATCTAGGTTTTAGACAGACCTGTCTGTACGGAGGTGTTTAATAGTGACGCATAATCCATCTTCACTCTCACGGCCTAGCGAACGCATTATTGAGGCTGCCAGTCGTTTGTTTTTTCGCCAAGGTTACTGTTCTACGGGAATTAATCAGATTATCAGCGAGTCGGGGGTTGCTAAGGCCAGTTTTTATACGCATTTCCCTAGTAAAGAGGCCCTTGCCATAGCTTGGCTTAGGCAGCGCGAAGAACGGTGGATTGAACAGCTAACTGAGCGAATTTCTCAGCATCAACTAACTGAGAAGCGAATTTCCGCTATGTACACTATGTGGTACGACCAGATTCGCGAAGAAGGCTACCGTGGTTGTGGCTTTATTAATATGGCTGGGGAATTCAGCGATGAAAAGAGTCCGGTTAGGGCTCTCGTGCGTGATCACAAGGAGCGTGTAAGACAAGTTGTCGCCAATAATGTGCTGAGTGAATATCGGCCCATGATGGAGCCTGAGGTATTTGACGAGTTAGTGAATACTATTTACTCACTTTTTGACGGTGCCATTATTCAAGCGCAGAACTTTATGCAGGATTGGCCGATTGATTCTGCAATGAAGACTTCTATGAAAACTCTTTCTCATTATCGTAGTGGGGCAGTCCTATGAATGATACAGAATATGAAGATAATCTGGAGATTATTGTTCGAGATTCCCTGGGTTGTTTTACTCCCTTATCTGCTGATCAGATTGATACTGTTAGTAATGCTAGCAAATATTCAATATCAGAGAATGTTAGAGACACGGATAACTTATCTCTAGAAGATGTCTTTGGGTATATGGCAGCACTCAATAAGATGGCTGTAAGTGGTAGCGGGATATGTGCTGATCGTTCCGGAAATGCTTCCCTTCATGATAGTTTAATAAGTACAGCTGATTACATTTCTCATAAATTCAATGGCACTTCGGTGCGCTACATTGAAATTGGTCCTGAACCCTATAAAACAGAACTCATAATAAAAAGGTTAATTAGGAATGGTGTGGATTTAACGAGTTATATTGGTTTGGATATTAACCCTGAGTCAGAGAAAACCATGCGTGTGGCGTTGGAACCGGTTGTCGGTAAACAACGGTTCAGCTATACAATTAACGATTACAACGAATTGCAGTCTTCCAGTTTCGGTTTTCATGATGGTATTACAGTAGTCACTATGATGGGGTTTCAAGAAGGAAATGAACTACCCAGGAAAATGTTGAAGATACTTAAAAAATTAACTAGCAAAGGTGATTTGTTGCTTTCCGAGATGCAGCTTTCTAGTTTGGCTGGCTGGAAACCAATAATTGATTTTTATAGCTTACAACCAATGAAACAATTTTCCCAAAAAATCTGCGAACGGGCTCAGCTTAAGCCAGCAGGTCAACATAGGATTTTCCTGACACCAATTGAGACTGAGCTAGGTCCAGTAATGACTGCAGCCACAGTCATACCGTATCAACTATTTGATCATCATCGTTACCTGCTTACAAACTGTTGCCTTAAATATACTAAGGAACAATTTCGCGCTGCACGCCAAAAAGAAAATGATTTTCAAATAGTTAAGGAGTTTTTTAGCGGCGATCAAACTGTCGCTTATCAATTAACACTGCGGAATTGAAAGGCCTGAAATATGGTTCTCTCCAGCTTACTAGTGCGTAACTCTGCCTTCAATATTGTCGGCGCGGGCTTGTTAATTGTGGCATCTACCTACGGGTTGTCGCGCTATACTTATGGCTTGTTCGTGCCCGCTATCAGGGATGATTTCAATTTAAGCCAAACGGCCGTAGGTGCGATTGGCAGTGCCTCCTATCTGGGGTACCTGCTGGCAACGTTGGTGAGTCCGCTGCTGGTTCGCCATTTTAATCCGCGTATGCCGATTATATTGGGCGGCATGACCGCAACGCTGGGTATGCTGTTGGTCGCGCTGGCGGGTAACCCGGTATGGTTAGCATTGGGGGTGACGCTTGCCGGTTGTAGCCCAGGCCTGGCGTATCCACCGCTTTCTGATGCTATCAAGCAACTCTGTCTCGCTGAAAAGCAAAGCCGCTATTACGCCATTATCAATTCCGGCACCAGTTTTGGGGTGATGGTTTCTGGCCCATTGGCCCTTATTGCGGGTCCTCAATGGCAACTGGCTTGGTTGTGCTTTGCATTTATCGCGCTGATCGCCACGCTATGGAATTTTTTTATAATGCCGGGCAATGCGCCTAACCATGAGCTCTCAAACAGAGTTAAGCCGGGCGCTTCCCAGGAGCCTATGTTTACCTTTCTGAGACGCAAGTTGAAAGATAGTTCGGTCCGACGCCTACTGCTGGGTGCGCTTCTATTCGGGCTGGTAACCTCAATCTATTGGACGTTTTCGGTTGAGTTGATCGCGGGAGAGAAAAGCCTTTCTGATACCGGCCGGGTGATCTTCTGGATTGTCGTGGGCATTGCCGGTGTGGCGGGTGGTTTGGCCGGAGAACTGGTGACTCGCTTTGGACTGACCAAGGCATTGAAGTGGGCGACGCTGGCCATAGCTGCCTCGATAGCCTTACTCACCATTGCGAGTGACGGGATACTGATGCTAACGCTATCGGCGGTTTTGTTTGGCGCTACGTTCATTCTTATTACGGCGTTATACGGTATTTGGAGTGTCAGTTGCTTTCCAGAAGCTCCGTCCACTGGCTTTGGTCTAACCTTCTTTCTTATTTCTGCAGGACAACTGATATCGCCCACCTTCGCCGGGCTTGGTGCAGAGATTTGGCAATTGACAGCGGTGTTTCAGGTCACCGCGATACTCTGTTTAGGTATCTTGTGGCTACTCCCGACCCAGGATGTATGGAGTATGTGACCAATAGCCTAAGCCCGTTACCCCAGCACCCCGTCATCTCGACGGGGTGCTGGTTTGATAGCGAGAGGCGAAGTTTAAACTTCCTGATACAGCTCACTGCCTTTATTGCGAAACTTCTCCGCCTGCTCTTCCATGCCTTTCATCACCGCTTCCTGGTCGCCGTTTAGGCCGTGTTCATTTGCATAGTCACGAACCTCCTGGCTGATCTTCATGGAGCAGAACTTCGGCCCGCACATGGAGCAGAAGTGGGCCACCTTGGCGGAATCCTTGGGCAGGGTTTCGTCGTGGTACTCACGGGCGGTATCCGGGTCTAGCCCCAGGTTGAACTGGTCTTCCCAGCGGAACTCGAAGCGCGCCTTGGAGAGGGCATTATCACGCCGCTGCGCTGCCGGGTGACCCTTGGCAAGATCCGCCGCGTGGGCGGCAATCTTGTAGGTAATGATGCCCGTTTTGACATCATCTTTGTTTGGCAGACCCAAATGCTCTTTCGGGGTGACGTAGCAGAGCATCGCGCAGCCAAACCAGCCGATCATCGCCGCCCCTATGCCAGAAGTAATGTGGTCGTAGCCGGGGGCGATATCCGTCACTAGTGGGCCAAGCGTATAGAAGGGCGCTTCGTCGCAGTACTCCAGCTGCTTGTCCATGTTCTCTTTCACCAGGTGCATGGGCACGTGGCCGGGGCCTTCGATCATCACCTGCACATCATGTTTCCAGGCGATATGGGTCAGCTCGCCGAGGGTCTTGAGCTCCGCCATTTGTGCTTCGTCGTTGGCATCGGCCACCGAGCCGGGGCGCAGGCCATCGCCTAGTGAAAACGCCACATCGTACTGCTTGCAGATCTCGCAGATCTCCTCGAAATGGGTATACAGGAAGCTCTCCTGGTGATGGTACAAACACCACTTGGCCATGATCGAGCCGCCGCGGCTGACAATGCCGGTGACCCGCTTGGCGGTGAGCGGCACATAGCGTAGCAGCACCCCTGCATGAATGGTGAAGTAGTCCACACCCTGTTCGGCCTGCTCGATCAGCGTATCGCGGAAGACTTCCCAGGTGAGGTCTTCGGCCACGCCATTAACCTTCTCCAGCGCCTGATAGATAGGCACCGTACCAATCGGCACCGGCGAGTTGCGCAGAATCCACTCGCGGGTTTCGTGGATGTTCTGCCCGGTGGAGAGATCCATAATGGTATCCGCGCCCCAGCGGATGCCCCAGGTCATCTTATCCACTTCCTCCTCAATGGAAGACGTCACCGCCGAGTTACCCAAGTTGCCGTTGATCTTGACCAGGAAGTTACGGCCAATGATCATCGGCTCACTTTCCGGGTGGTTGATGTTATTGGGAATAATCGCCCGCCCGCGGGCCACTTCTTCGCGCACGAACTCTGGGGTGATTTCCTCCGGCAAGCTGGCGCCAAAGCTTTGACCTTTATGCTGGTGGCCCAGAATCCGTTCCACCTCAGCGGTCCCCAGCGTTTGGCGACGCTGGTTTTCGCGCAGGGCAACAAACTCCATTTCCGGGGTGATAATCCCCTGGCGGGCGTAGTGCAGCTGGGTCACGTTTTGGCCCGCTTTAGCCCTGCGCGGGGTGCGGGTTAAATCAAAGCGCAGCTGGGCAAGGGTGGGGTCGTTGGCGCGGCGGTTGCCGTACTCAGACGTAAGGCCTGATAGAAATTCGGTGTCGTCCCGCGCTTCGATCCAGGCACGACGTAGCTCCGGTAAGCCACGGCGTAGATCGATCTGGGCATCGGGGTCGGTGTAAGGGCCGGAGGTGTCGTATACCAGCAGCGGCGGGTTCTCTTCATCGATGCCGGTGGTTTTGGTCGGTGACAGGGTGATTTCGCGAAACGGCACGCGAATATCCGGCTGCGAGCCTTCGATATATACCTTACGTGAGCCGGGCAGCGGCTGAATGGCGGCGGCATCGACTTCGGCGGTTTCGGCTAGAAAATGACTTGTTTTGCTCATGGGTAGGTTCCTTTTAGTTGTTAGTCATTAATGTGTGAGGTCTTCGTCTATCAGCTCTAGGCCCATCTGCCAGAAGTCGATTTCCAGGCGGGTGGCATCGCGGAAGATCTTGCTTAGTTCGGCAAAGCGGGCGGGGGTGACATCGGCAAGGCGGGCATTGAGCCATTCGAGCTCCGCCTGCATGGCGGCCTGAAACTCCTCGCCTTCGTACATGGCAATCCAGGCATCAAACGGGTTTTGCGCGCCGCGCAGGGTAGATGGCTGGGCATTCAGCCAATTGGCGATTTGGCCATAACCCACCAGGCAGGGGGCCAGCGCCACGTGCAAATCGAGCAAGTCGCCTCGGTTGCCGGTATCCAGCACGTAGCGGGTGTAGGCGAGCGTCGCTCTGGCTTCGGGAAGCTCCTCCAGTTCTTGCTCGGAAATCCCCCACTCCTGGCAAAAGCCCACGTGCAGACCCAGCTCCACATCGACAATGGCTTTTAAGCCTTCGTGGGCTTGGCGAAGATCGGCGAGGGTGGGGCTTTTGTAGGCGGCCAGCGCATAGGCGCGGGCGAAGTGGATCAAAAACAGGTAGTCCTGCTTCAGGTAGTGGCGAAACGACGCTTCAGGCAGCGTGGCGTTGCCTAGTTGACGCACAAAATCGTGCTCAATATAGGCGCGCCAATCGTCCTGGCAGGCGGTGGTGAGATCAGTAAAGCGGTAGCCCATGTTGCCTCCGGTGGTAATGATCCGGAGGGCAGGCGGGAGAGATCGAGAAAATGGCGCAGAGAGGTGGCGTGCAATCGTGAGAGCTAGCCATGGCCATCGCTTGATCCCTACGCCGGTACCCGCGCCGCTCTTAAAAAAGCTGCGCATTAGCCGGATCAGGTTCAGCGGGACCAGCGCTTGGTAGCAAAATGCACACCCTGCGCCATCTCAGCCGGATATCACCGGCACCCCGTCAAGCTGTTCGTTGATGGAGTGTAGGAGGCGGGTGGGGGAGATGCAAGGTAGGGATCTGTGAATAGTTACAAAAATCGCAAACAGAGCAAGGACATAGATTTTAGATATGATGCCAAAATTTTCTTTGCTTACGAGAAATATAAAGATGTAGTATTAATGCTGTTATATGCATAAATTTAATAAATTTGGTTTCACGAGTATTAGGGATGTTTTATGGGATTTATACCCACAGCTATAATTAAAAGAGTTGATTAAATGATCGAAGCAATAATAATAGGCCTTATTGTTACAGTGTTCGGGTCAGTTCTACTTTACGCGTTTCGTGTCCGACAACTTTATGTTGTTATACCGCGCTTGTTCTCAGTCTCCGCACTGACATCAGAAGGAAAAATCATAGAAGTCAGAGTTTTTAATAAGGGTCGCGCTACAGAAGAGGATGTTCTTGTTGCGCTTTCACCAGATCGTGATTACGAAGTTTTGGCTTCTACTGACTCAAGTTCAGCATTAGATGGTAGTTTTATTCGAATACCTAGAATTCCACCTGGAGATGATTATTCTGTCTTAATGCTAGTTGAAGGCGGTGATTTTACTAAGGATGAAATATCTACTGTTTCTTCAAAGATAACAAAAGGGAAGTTCATTGAAGGAATTGAAAATGTCCCGCAAAATACTGGGAGTATTGTGCTATTTATTGCCTTTTTTCTATCTGTTTTAGCAACTCCTGTTGTGGGGTTTGAAATGTATGATAAATGGAAAGAAGGCATAAGTGAGCGTGAGCATACGGAGCGAATGAGCTCTTTAGAGTTTTTATCAGATATCGGGTGGAATTCACTGGATAGATATGGCTATGTTGGCATCTGCTGTTGGTCAGCGCTTATCGCCGCACGAAGCCACGCTTCCTCGGCTGGCCTTGTGGTTTCAAATAACCGTCGCCATGCCAAGTAATTAGGTAAGTACGCTGTCCCCACCCCATGAAAGCGCCCCATCCACCCCTTCAAGCGGCTCATATAGCTGTTCACGTTCTGAATGTGGTATTCCTTGCCGATCACTCGCTGATTATCGAATACGATGAGTCGATGATGGGCAATGCCGTAGTCGCGAGAGAAGGTTTTATACCAGCTGTGTCCGTCAGAGCATAAAATCGAGTCGCGATCGATGATCGGCGCCAGAAACTCATGAACAGTCGATTTTTGGAGCGCCGGATCAACCAAATCACTGACCTTTCCATTACGGTCTCGCGCAATAAGCACCTGAATTTTTTGTTCTTTTTTCTTAACATTGCCTTGTCCCCCACGCTTGCGAGGTTTGCGGTGAGTAATCTGACGCTTTCCTTTGCAGGACTCCAGGAAGAAGGTTTCGTCTACCTCAATGATGCCGGATAGTGGGTTGGCATTGTCTTGAGCACTCGTTTTCAGGAAACGATGACGCCATCGGAAAGCCGTCTTCAAATCAATACCCACTCGGGCCGCTGAGGCGCGCAACGTCAAGCTGTCTCGCATGCAGCGCAGGTAGTCGAACCATTTATCTCGATGTTGCAGCTTGGCTAAGGGCTTGCCTGTAAGGGCGTTGAATGTTTTGTGACACTCGGGATTCCGGCATCGATACCGCTGTAGGCCACCGCTGCGTCCCCACTTAACAGCGTGCTCGCCGCCACAATGTGGGCATGGAAAGTGATGGCTTAAGGTATCAATCAGAGTGTCTGCCTGTGAGCTGATTTGCCCAAGAAGTCGTTCCGCTATGTATTTCTTGCACTCAACAGGAAGGCTGGAAAGTGTCCTCTCAAGGATTTTGAAGTCTGCTTGCTTCATGGCGCTCTCCACACGAAGACTACACATACAGTATTTTATACAGTATATTTAAAGCACATCAACAGAAGATGACAACATAGCCATAGATATGCACTCTCTCAACTGAGTGAAAATTATTCTCAAGGTGAGTTTCCGCTTTTTCAGAAAGAATTGATGCGAAAAGGCGATGTTTTAATCATACCCTTCACTATAACTAATAAAACTGCTGCCCCCTTGAGGGTTAGGGCTATGCCGGAGCATCCACACGATGACCGAGACCCTCGGCCATGGGAGAACTCAGTATTAGAGCTGGAATCAGTTGACCCAGGAGACAGCTCCGAACTGTTGCTGCGCGTGTTCTGGCCAGCAAATCAACGCGGAGAATTTTCCATCGACTTTCACCTAGATTCTGGAAGTGAAACTTTTATCAGGCTTTCAAAGAGTATTCAAGTTGACGCATGACAATCTCAAACACGGTGACTACTTTTACTTTGTGGTTCCGTGGTTTCCAAAATTTGCGTGTGCTGGCATTCGTGAGGTTCTAGAGAAACCTCGTTGATGCCTGAGTTTTAGTGGGTTTTGGGTGCAGCATTGCGAGCTTCATTTCTTATGAACACGATCAGAGTGCTAAGGTTGGGCGGTTTCAAGTTCCAATCGCACCACATAGGATTTTTACTCTGCGCTAGTTTATGTATTTAAGGTGGTCTGCAGCGGCTTCGGTATTGCGTTGCTCACCCCTTAACAAGGTGTTAAATCAGTAGTGATAACGCAGCTGAGCAATAAGCAAAGCGTCCTTCGTGACTTTGTAAACCATTCGTTGTTCTTCGTTGATTCGCCGAGACCAATATCCGGCGTGGCTATGTTTGAAGGGCTCTGGTTTGCCGACTCCTTGACATGCCTCTCGTTTGGTCTCTTTGATTAGCTTGTTGATCCGGTTAAGAACCTTCTTGTCAGTTTTCTGCCAGTACAGAGTGTCTTCCCATGCATTCTCGGAGAAGAGGAGCTTTATTCAAGAAGTTCCTCTTCTGACAACCACTTCGCTCCAGTTCGGTAACACTGCAATGCTCGCCATATTGATGAAGCGTTTTAGGCTCTGAGTCGATGACCGAAGCGCCTCTACTTTCCCGGTAGAAGTGCTTTTTGTAACAAAAGTTTACATATCGTAACCCGATCTTCCTTGTTGTCGAACAGTGTTTTTCCTATGTTTGATACGTGTGAATCAAACGACGGTCACATTGCGTGAATCACGGCAGGATAGCCTTTCAATACCATGACGATTCATAGAATCGTTCATACCAAGTCGTCACAAGGAGAATACACGTGAAACTCAGAACCCTTCTTACCGCCTCGTTTGCCTCTACCGCTCTGCTCGCTGCGGCACCGTCGGCATTCGCCGCACCCAATGCAGATGGACTCTATCTGGGCATCGGTACCGGTTTCAGCTCGCTGGAGAACGACGACGACGAAGTCGGCGATTTCATCTCCGATGGCGCCGAAGACTTTGATCTGGATGATGACGAAGACAACGTCTTTAAAGGTTTCGTCGGCTACGAACTCAATCCTTACTTTGCTACCGAAATTTTCTATGCCGATCTTGGTCGTACGCGCCTGAAGGGTAACAGTGACGCCAATACCGATTTGGAATCAAACGCCTACGGGGTGAGTCTGGTCGGTCAATTGCCCATCACCTCCTGGTTTACCGCCTTCGCTAAGGCCGGTGTGGCCAAGTGGGAAACCGACGTCGACGGTAACCTTGGCGGTGCTAGCGTTGACCTTGAAGATCAGGACGGTACCGATCCGGTCTACGGTGTCGGCGCGCAGTTCAACTTCGACCCCTTCCTGGTCCGTACCGAATACGAGCGCTACGACTTCGACAGCGACTATCAGATCGACACCTTTACCGCGTCAGCCGGTTTCCGCTTCTAACCGTCAATTTTTTTACCATGTGCGATAGCAGTGCCAGGGCGAGCCCCGGCGCTGCTGTTTTATCTCGTGCAATCCTTGCATACTTCCAGGTGGCACGCCGCCAGCGTTGCTAAGGCGCTTTCCTCAGCTCGCACCGGTGTTACCCGGCAATCTATTATTAAGGTTCGGTTGGTTGGGCGTTTTCAGATAGAAGCTGCTAACAAGCCGCTTAATGGAAACGCAGCAAGCGGAACACATTAGCGTTATTACAAGATACGGGAGCAGGTGATGCCAGGAGTGGAAATCCTGTAAGCGACCAGTGAAGATTCGGCTTTGATCCCTAAGTTTGTCGTGGAGCTGGCAACTTATGAAAAAGCAGAACATGAAATATTAGCGACCGTCGCGGATATAGAAAGTGCTTTATTTGGCGGTAATACGACGTCAAGGCTGTTATCTGTTATTTCAGTAACGAACCTATTAGCTTTGCCGTTTGATGCGAAAAACCAATGCATGGCAGCCTTTACCCATCCATGTCAAAATTAAGGGATAAACGAACGAGAGGTTTCACCATGAATCTTCAAAGCATTGAAGACGAGGCGCTTCATCTCCCTAAAGAGCAGCGGGCCCAGTTGATACAGCGATTGGTTCTTAGCCTGGAATCTCCATCAGATGAAGAGCTTAGGTCTGACTGGTTGCTTGAGGCTCGTCGAAGAGCAGAAGAGCTCGATAGTGGCGCGGTTCAAGCTGTGTCCGGTGATGAAGTCATGAAAAAGGCTCGAGCGCTCATTAAATGAAATAGGCCTTTCACCCGGCAGCGGAAGCAGAGTTTCTGGAATCAGTCGGTTACTATGAATCGAAGCTTCAAGGCTTGGGTAATGCCTTGATTAAGGAATTTGAGGCTCTTGCCGAATTGATTGGCGAGTCACCAAAAGGCTGGCAGGTCGAATTAGAGCCAGACATTCGCAGAGCCCCGCTTCACCGATTTCCGCTATCCATCGTATATCGAGAACAACCACGCGTTTTTCAAATACTAGCCGTTGCCCATGACCGAAGACGGCCGCAGTACTGGCTTAACAGGCTCGAATAGACACAGGCACCCAAATGGCATTTTTTACCAGCTTTGCCTCCAGCACCGATGCGGCTACGTTACCGCTTGGCCTCGATACTTTTCCAGACCACCCCAATCAGCGCGATCGCCAACACAGCGAACAGCACGGCGCCGCCCGTCGAGTCCAGCGCTTGCAACGTTAGGCCAGAAACTACCAGCCAGAGCGCGGGAATGATGACGGCGATCCAGAGGGCGAAACCCCGGAGCATGATTAGCATCAGGCCCAGCGTGGTAACCGCCGTGGGGTCGGCGTGTATGCCGAACACTTCTGCCTGGTACCAGGAACCGCCGCTCAGCGGCGCTATCAGCGGCATTAATATCAGGCCGAAAAGTGTGATGGCTGTGCCTATAGCAACCGGTGGGTTTGTTGCATGTGGTTCGTTATCCACTCCCCATCCCGTTAGCGCCATCAATACTAGCAGCACGGCTTGAGTGATGAAAGCGTAGCCAACATAGCCCCCCGCCCAGTTGAGTTCTGCATAGCGCTGAAAGAAAAACGCGACGGCGACGAAGGCCCAGAGAGGGGCGGCTAGCAGGCAGGCGAGTCGCGTGCGGTGTTTCAGCGCCAGTACAAGAGCGGCAGCGCCCAGGGCTAGGGTCAGCAGATGCAGGGGCCAGAAGGTTTCGCCCATGCGCTCCAGCAGGCGAAAGTAAACCTCCGCCGTGAAGGGGATAAAGTCCTGAAGCTGGTAGCTTGTCCACTCGTTCATAATGACTCGATATAAGCGGTCATCCGCTGCCGGGCGTCGGGTGAGGGCATGGGGGAGTGGCCAGCACGCATATTCTCGCGCAGGTGCTCGACCTGGGTGGTGGCGGGTATCGCGCAAGTTATCGCCGGGTAGCTGACGATGAACTTCAGCAGAAAGTCCGCCCAGGTTGTGCAGCCGCATTCCTCGTTCACCCACTCGGGCAATGGCGCGTCACGCCGCTTGAGGTGCTTGATCAGGCTGCCGCCATCGTATGGCCGGTTGGCGATCACGCCGATGCCCTGCTCCTCTGCCAGGGGCAGTAGCCTGTTTTCGGCCTCGCGGTGGGTGATGTTGTAGGTGAGCTGAACGAAGTCGATATCCTCTGACGTCATGATCTGCTCGATCTCGCGGTGGCGGCGCCCGTGGGAGGTAGTGATGCCCACATGGCGGATGATGCCTTCGGCTTTCATCTCCTGGAGCGCGGAGAGGTGCTCGCGCCAGTCGGTTAGATTGTGCACCTGCACTAGATCAAAATGCTCCACTTTCCAGCGGTCTTTCAGCTCGGCTACCTGCTCGCGGGCGGAGCCACCGGCGGGGCTCCAGACCTTCTCTGCGGCAAACAGGCTCTCGGGCGTGCCCAACTGCTCCAGGGCATAGCCCATCATGTCCGGCGCCGAGCCATACATGGGCGAAGAGTCGATCAGGCCGCCGCCATGCTCGAAAAATGCCTTGACCACCTCGGTACGCGCATCGAGCAGCTGTGGGTCGCTACCAACGTTGAAGGTGCGCCAGGTGCCCATGCCGATAACGGGTAGCGTTTTGTCCGTGTCCGCAAAGGCCTTCTGGCGCATCCCGTCTTTGTTGGCAAGAAGCGATGCGGTTGGGAGTGTCACGGCAGCGAGCGTGGCGCCGATGAGCGTAAGGCTTTGTCTGCGCGTGATGCGATGCTTCATAGCGGTCGCTCTTTCAGGTTTTTTTGAATCGGAACCGTGGCAGCCAACACCAGTACAAAGCATGTCAGCACAAATACCTTATTCACAAACCAGTTGGTACGCCAGATCGACCACTCAGGGTCGGCAAGAAAACGGGCGAACAGGGTGCAGATGATAAGGATTTCAATGACCGACATGCCCACCGCCAATGCGCGCGTATAGCGAGGCCGTTCGAGCAGCGCCCAGCCGAGCCAGACGTGCGCCAGTGGCCATAGATCCCAATAGATATACCGCGCCCAGGGCTCGCCGTAGGCCAGCGCGTAACCCACGGGAAACAGGTATTTGATGAACAAGCGTCCACGCCGCGAGGATAAACAGCAGGTGGGCGAGGAAGCTGATCCAGGCATTTGGTTGTGGGGCGGGCAGTGACATGACAGCGCTCCTGTCCTGGGCCTTTAATGGCGCGTCCTCACACCATCTGCAAAGACTGCTTGCGCGTTGGGCGAGGATAAGCGGCATCAATTTGTGCCAGGTCCTCTTCGTCGAGCCTGACCTTATCTGCATCAAAGTTCTGTTTGAGGTGGTCCAGGTTCACGGCTTTGGGAATAGCGATCACACCGGGGTGGCGCAGTGCCCAGGCGAGGGCGACTTGCGCGGGAGTGGCGGTGTGTTTGTCGGCGATGCGTTGCAGGGCGGCGTCATGCAGTAGCTCGCCGCCTTGCCCGATGGGGCAGTAGGCCATAAGCGGCATGTTGTGTTGTGCTTGCCAGGGCAGTAGGTCGTATTCAATGCCGCGTGCTTCGGGGTTGTAGAGCACCTGATTGGTGGCGCAAGCGGGCGCGTCGAGCTCGGCTAGGTCGTTAGTGTCGAAGTTCGATACGCCCCAGCGCAGGATCTTACCCTGTTCGCGCAGCCGCTCAAAAGCTTCCACTGTTTCGCTCAGCGGGTACTGGCCGCGCCAGTGCAGCAGGTAGAGGTCGATCGTATCGGTACCCAATCGGCGCAGGCTGCGCTCGCAGGCGGCTTGAACACCCTCTTTGCTGGCGTTATGGGGGTAGACCTTGCTGACCAGATACACCTCATCGCGCCGGTCACGGATCGCTTGGCCAACAATCTCTTCAGCGCCGCCCTCGGCATACATCTCTGCGGTATCGATCAGCGTCATGCCCAAATCCAAACCTTCACGCAGTGCCCTGACCTCAGCCTGCCGCTGTCCGGCATCCTCGCCCATGTGCCAAGTACCCTGGCCTATACGGGGTACGCTGTCTCCGCCTAGCTCAATCGTCTGCATATTGCTCTCTCTATAGTATTAGGCATCAATGTGGCTCCCCAAGGTTCAAATATCGCTTCAGAAAAATGACGTTGGAGGTACGCTTTTACCGTCTGATGCGTAAAATCAATGCATGGCAGGCGCAGTCGACTTCCATTCCGGCTGCGCTTTCTTAAGCTCCTCTGGTAATCTAAGTTATTGGTAGCCTAGCAGTAATGGATAAGGCTTTGACAATGACACTGGGAATGACTTGATGAACCATCCGCAACCTAATAACCCTTTGCATGGTTTAAGCCTCGAAACGATATTAACTCGCTTGTTCGAGCGTTACGGCTGGGCTGGCTTATACGAAGAAATCAACATCAACTGCTTCTACAGTGATCCTTCCATCAAATCCTCGTTGAAATTTTTACGTAAAACACAATGGGCGCGAGATAAAGTTGAAGCGCTGTATATTAAGACGTTTGCCGATTAATGCGGCAATATTGATCCATGAGAAGAAATCGAGGGCTCCGCGTTTTCAGCGAAATTGCAAAAGGCTGAAGGAGGTTACGGTCATGTGGAATAAGGCACTATAAATCGCGCGATCCAAACCAAGCACAGTCCGTTGTTGAAGGGGTGCTTGGCGAATCAATTGTCGTTATTTAGCGGGTAAATGTCATGTCGAAGAAAGTAGTCATGTTTGAATACGAGAAAGAAACCAAAAACAGCGTGCGCTATAAGGAAGTGCCTGATGCAGGAACGGCGCCTATTGTGGGCACGCTGTATGTTCAGAAATGGTTTGCTGGTGACAGCAAGTCTATTGAGGTAACGATAGATAAAAAAGACTAGCTGGCTGGCCATTTTTTAATATCGTTACTGCTGTTAACTATTTGAAAAATTAGTGATTCTTTTTCAGCGCTAAATAATGCTCTATGCCTGAGATCTGGTCTTCCGCGTGGTGGTTGACATAGAGCACGGTGGTTTCTGAACCTTGGCAGATTTTTTCGATCAGGGCGAGAACGAGTTGGCGGTTGATGTCGTCCAGACCAAGACAAGGCTCGTCTAGAATCAGCAGGGGCGGATGTTTAACCATGGCGCGGGCAATGAGCAGCAGGCGCTGGTCGCCGTATGAGAGCTTGTTAAACGGCTGGTCGGCGCGGTCTTGCATGCCGAGTAGTTCGAGCCACTGGTCGGCAATTTTTTTCTGGCTGTCGGTGGACTTGGTGTACATACCGATACTGTCGTAGAAGCCAGAAATAATCACGTTTTTGCAGCTGGTGCTAACCCGGTATTCCCACTGCAGGTTAGTGGAGACATAGCCGATAAACTGTTTAATCTGCCAGATGCTTTCGCCGTTACCGCGCTGGAAACCAAACACGAAAATATCGTTGGTATAGCACTGCGGATGGTCACCGGTGATCAACGATAAAACGCAGGTTTTGCCGCTACCGTTAGGTCCACTTAGCTGCCAATGCTGGCCCCGTTCTATCGTCCAATCGAGCTTATCGACAATCACCATGTCGCCGTACTGGATGGTCGCTTGGGTTAATTTGACTAATGGCTGGCTCGGGTCGAGAGCGGGTAGCTTATTGGTGGGGTCGGCCTCCGGCACGCTTAGGTCGGTGGTTTTTAAATGCAGTAATTGGTAGAGCTCGTTGAAGGCGGCGTCATCTTGACGGTCTACCGTGAGCTTCAGGCGGCCTTTGTCTCCACGCTGTTTAACCGAACGGTCTTTATCCCCACGCTCTTTATCCTCACGTTCTTTATCTAAATAGGCCGCATGGGTGATGAAGTCCGGCATTTCATCAAAGCGGTTCAGCACCATGACCATGGGAACTGCGTCGATAATAGAGGCTAGGTGTGCTTGCAGCATCTTGAGCGTGTCGGCATCTAACCCATCGAAGGGCTCGTCTAAAATAAGTAAATCAGGCTTGTTGGCCAGTGCGCGAATCAGCATGACTTTACGGGTTTCGCCGGTGGAAAGTTTGCGAAACGCGCGATCGAGCAGTGTGCCTAGGCCAAATTTTTCGACCAAGGATTGGGCAAGTTCAGTGTCTTGGCAATGATCGAAAATCATTTCACTGACGGGTGTGCCGAGTGAAATGACGTCCATAATGTCGGCGTCGTCTTTCTTCAGCTCTTGGGCGATGAGCTCCGCCTGGACTTCAAAAGAGACAATTTCCACGTTGTTGGGAAGGCCTTGAATGCTCCCACTCTTAATGTCACCAATGCCCGCTAGCGCAGCTGCTAGGGCAGATTTACCCGCGCCGTTGGGGCCAGTGATAACCCAGTGTTGTTCTGGCGTAATGGTCCAATCAATCTCGCTTAGCGTGAAACGATCATCAAAGCTGACCGTCGCTTTTGATAGGCGGATATGGTTTTGGTGAATATCGTCTAGGCGGGTTAACGAATCCATTACTCTCTTCCTTACGTTGTTCTAGGAACAAAAAAGCCGAGCATATCGTGATGATATCTCGGCTTTTTTTGGCGGCCTAGGTGTTGAAGACCTGAACGTCTATCGGTTAATCAGGCGATTAAACGATTTTTTTCATGTCAGCCATGTAGCCACGAAGAACCGAGCCAACGGCTTCTACGGGGTGTGAACGAAGGGCGGTGTTAACTTCGATCAGACGTGCGTTATCAACGCCGTTGTCGTCTAGCGAAAGCCCTTTACCGATCACGTCGGATTTGATGCCTTTCATAAAGTCTGCCAACAGCGGCACGCAGGCGTGGTTGTAAAGGTAGCAACCGTATTCCGCGGTATCCGAGATAGTCGCGTTCATTTCGTACAACTTCTTACGTGCGATGGTGTTCGCGATGAGCGGTGTTTCGTGCAGCGACTCGTAGTAAGCCGATTCAGCGATGATGCCCGCTGCTGTCATGGTTTCGAAAGCAAGCTCAACGCCAGCTTTCACCATCGCCACCATCAAAATACCGTTGTCGAAGAACTCTTGTTCAGTGATTTCGACATCGCCAGCGGGTGTTTTCTCGAAGTTGGTTTCAGCGGTTTCGGCGCGCCATTTGTGAAGGTTAGCGTCATCGTTCGCCCAGTCTTCCATCATTGTCTTAGAGAAGTGGCCGCTCATGATGTCGTCTTGGTGCTTGTTGTACAGCGGACGCATGATCTCTTTTAACTCTTCAGAAAGATCGAACGCTTTGATCTTCGCTGGGTTAGAAAGACGGTCTAGCATGTTCGTTACGCCGCCGTACTTCAGCGCTTCGGTGACTGTTTCCCAGCCGTATTGAATCAAACGTGAGGCGTAGCCCGGGTCGATACCTTCTTCGATCATCTTGTCGAAGCACAGCAGTGAGCCCGTTTGCAGCATGCCGCACAGGATCGTTTGCTCACCCATCAGGTCGGATTTCACTTCCGCGATGAAAGAGGACATCAGCACGCCCGCTTTGTGGCCGCCAGTACCTACCGCGTAGGCTTTTGCCAGCGCAAGGCCTTCGCCTTTTGGGTCGTTGTCTTCGTGAACAGCGATCAAGGTGGGAACGCCGAAACCACGCACGTATTCAGCGCGAACTTCAGAGCCTGGACACTTCGGTGCCACCATGATGACGGTTAAGTCGTCGCGAACTTTCATGCCTTCTTCTACGATGTTGAAACCGTGAGAGTAAGACAGGCAGGCGCCTTCCTTCATCAGCGGCATCACCGTGTTCACTACCGAGGTGTGCTGCTTATCGGGGGTGAGGTTCAACACAACGTCTGCAGTGGGGATCAGTTCTTCGTAAGTACCTACCACAAAACCGTTTTCAGAAGCATTTTTCCAGGACTGGCGCTTTTGCTCAATGGCTTCCGGGCGCAGTGCGTAAGAAACGTCCAGGCCGCTGTCGCGTAGGTTCAAACCTTGGTTAAGGCCTTGTGCGCCACAGCCGATAACCACCATTTTTTTGCCTTTCAGCGCTTCGACGCCGTCAGCAAACTCAGCGGTGTGCATGAAGCGGCATTGCGCTAGCTGAGCCAATTGCTCGCGTAGCGGTAAGGTATTGAAATAGTTAGCCATCGTTAGCATCCTAATTTTATGATCAATGTGTCGATGTAAGGTACACCGATATTAAAAAGGGTGACACCGTCGCTAGGGGTGAGCGCTAGCGCTATGTCTTTAAGAGCATGTCTTTAAGAGCATGTGAGTAGGGCTAATGTATACAAGTACGACTCTTTCTTAAATTGATATATTTGCAATAACACGTCCCATTATTAGCAACGGTCGGTTAGTATTCGGATATCGCCATGAGCGCAAACGCGGAGTGCCATCTTTTGTATGAATATTAAACTTTTAAAGCAATTCCTCGCCTTGGCAGAAACGCTGCATTTCGGGCGCGCCAGCGATGAGTGTCATATCAGCATTTCTGCGCTGTCGCGCAATATTCGTCATTTAGAAGACGAGCTGGGTGTGCCGTTGTTTAATCGCGACAATCGAACCGTGGCGTTGACCCAGGAAGGCCAGAAATTTCTTAAATACGCGCGTGATACCAGCAGCCAGTGGAACTTGATCCGCCATGAGTTAACCGACAACGCTGATCAATTAAGCGGTGAAATCAGCTTGTACGGTTCCGTCACCGCTAGCTATAGCTTTTTATACGAGCTGCTGCGCCGTTTTCGTATTGCCTATCCTGCGATTGAAATAAAGCTGCGCACGGGGGACCCGGAACACGCGATTGCGCATGTGCTGGATGGTAAAGAAGACCTCAGCATTGCGGCACGCCCCGCCAACCTACCTCGCGGGTTAGCCTTTAAGCCCATTGCGACGTCGCCTTTGTTATTTATTGCGCCGCTTGAGCAGCAAGTGCCGAACGTTCCCACGACTTCGCCAACCGCATCGGAAGAGTGGGCGAGTATCCCAATGATCTTATCGGAGAGCGGTGTCTCAAGAGCGCGTGTAGACGAATGGTTTCGCCAACGCGATATTGCCCCGCGCATTTATGCACAGGTCACGGGTAATGAGGCGATTGTGAGTATGGTGAGCTTGGGCTTCGGCATTGGTGTGGTGCCAAAAATTGTGCTCGATAACAGCCCATTGGTGGATCGTATTCGGGTGCTCGACGTGACGCCGGAGCTGGAACCCTACGATATTGGCTTGTTTACGTTGAAGAAAAACTTAAAAAATCCGCTGGTCGATGCTTTTTGGAGCTTGATGTAGGCCTATAAGTCACGGCAGTCCTTTGCCGCACTTATTTCCCCTACTACTTGCTCATCTATGAATAGCTATGTCACACCAGCTCACGCTTATCACGTCGTGCAATGCGGATGTCTTTGACGGTGGCGATGCCGATGATCGCGAATATGGCGAGTGATATTAACGGCCAGATCAGTACGTATAACGCCAAGATAAAGGTTTGCATGGGCTTTCCTATTGTCTGGCTGGTGCGCTTGGCGCACCAGCGGATGAAGTGACTCGAACGTAACGCCGGGCTTAGCCTTGTGTAGCAGGCTTGGCCGGATCGTAGTTGATCACTTTCTGATCGATCTGCGAGAAGTCGAACTTGCTCGAACTCATCAGGCTGACCGCGATGCAGACGATGGTGCTGACGCCGTAGGCCATTAAGGAGGCCAGTAGCACCGTGTAGTCCCGCAGGAATCCGACGCAGAAGTAGGCCAGCACGATGGCGCAGAGTGTGCCGAAGACCAAGCCAACCCGGCGTCCACAGAACCCGAAGGCCATTAAACCGAGCACTACACCACCGCCGACGGCGGCGAGTAGTTCAAACAGCCCCGCAGTGACGCCAATCATCGGTACTAGCTCGAATCGTGCGACGCAGAACATCACCAAGCCCGCGATTACCGCAGAGGTGAAGGCCTTGTTGGTCACGCGATCCCAGAAGCAGCTGGCGATGACCGGGAACACAATCGCGCCCCAAAGAGCACCAACAAAGACCAGCATGATCAGAATATCCATCGAGAAGCTGGCGAGAATCACCCCAATCAGCGTCGCAACGATCATGGTCAGTCGGCCGATAAACAGCATCTTGGTCGGGTCGGGTTTGTTTTTGGCGATATTCTTGCCGTAAACATCGGCCATCACAATCGCCGACATGGCGGAGAGATCCGAGTCAGCGGTAGAGGAGAGCGAACCGATTACCAGGATAAAGAACAGCCCGATAAACACCGGCGAGAGGTACATAGAAACCATCTGCGGGATCAGGTTGTTCATGTCGCCATCAATCGGCTCCATGCCGGTCATCAGTGCCATCAAACCAATCATGCCAAGGCCAATCACGATCGCACCGTAACCAATGGTTGCGGTGATAAAGGTCGGTTTGATGTGGTCTTCACGCACGGCAAATAGCCGCTGTGAGATAGTCTGGTTGCCAATCGCGTAAGCCAGCACCGCCACAAAGAAGGGCGCGCCTTGATTGAGGATCGCATCCATCGAGAACAGGTTGGCTTGCTCTGGGGTAAGGAGACTCATGCCATCTGACAGCGTTTCCGGGCCGCCGAGGGCGAACATCACCGCTGGAATAATTAGAATGGCCACGGCCATCATCGCCATTAGCTGGGCGAAATCCGTCAGCACCGAGGCGCGGAAACCTGACCACAGCGTATAGGAGAGCACCCCAACCCCGGCAATCACTACACCGGCCTGGAACGAGAGGGGCGAAAGCACCGAGACCAGCGCGCCGGAAGCCGTAAAGTTCACCATCAGACTGATGATGCTGCCCAGAATGTTGGAGGAGGCGAGAATTAACTGGCTGGAAGAGCCATGGCGGGCGTGGATCAGCTCACCGAGGGTGTGGGCGTTGGGCGCCAGTTTGCGAAAGCGACGGCCAAAGGGGTAGATGAACAGAATCATCAATGCGCCCCACAGCCCGTAATGCAAAGGGCCGGAAATGCCGTAGGTGTAACCTGAAGTGGCCGCGCCGTAGAACGAGGCCGCCCAGATCCAAGTGGCGGTCATACTGGCAGCGCCAAGGCCAAAGCCAATCTGGTGGTTGGACACCATAAAGGCGTCGGTATTTTCCTTTTTCTTTTTAATCAGCAGGGTGAGCAGGTAAGTGCCGCCGTAAAAAGCCGCTAGCAAAGCGAGGACAGTCAGGGTCGAGAACTGATAAAAACTTTCTTCGTTCATGGAATACCCATAGGCTTAGCAGCCTTAGCATCCTTCATCACAACCAGAGTTCCATTACGGAGAGGCGTCAGAGGACGTAAGCAAAAACAGAACATCTTTCTAGGTATGTCTGTAGCGAGATGAGACTGCGGTTGGCAGTCTGGTCGTGCAATTTCCGGCGTTGGAGACGCCGTGGTAAGGGGGCCGAATTGACGCACACAGTGAACTGCAACAAAGCGCTGGGAGGATCGATCCGGTTAGCTACCCTACTCCCTTAAGCATGAACAGTACAGGTTGTTGCCCTAATGGGTAGGGGGGATAGAGAGGTCGGGATGGGCGGAGATTACGCCCTAAATGCTCGAAAAGTGTTTATGCCTGGGCATCGAAAGCTCAGTATTACGTGCAAAGATTCAAAAAAACGCCGTATGTTCTGCCAGTACCGCTAAGCCAATGCCAATCAGCACCACACCGCCGATAAGCTCTGCCCAGTGACCAACAAACTTGCCAAGCTTATTGCCCAGTAATGTGCCCATAAAGGCCATTACCGTGGTTGCGAGGCCGATAGCCAAGCTGGTGGTGATGATACTGACATCGATAAACGCAAGGCTGGCGCCCACGGCCATGGCATCAATACTGGTCGCCGTGGCGGTTAACACTAATAACCAGAGTGTTTGTTTGCGCTGTTCTATCTTGTCGTCTTTTTTGAGCCCGGTATACATCATATGTAGGCCAATAATGGAAAGTAGCGTAAAGGCCACCCAGTGATCCCAGGCCTGCACATACTGCTGCGATGCCTTACCCGCCGCCCAGCCAAGTACTGGTGTTATTGCTTCAATCACGCCAAATACCAAACCAATACCGATAGCATGCCGGAAACGGGGCTTTTGCAGCTCGGCGCCTTTGCTGATAGAGGCCGCAAAGGCGTCTGCCGACATGGAAACGGCCAGGAATAGCAGGGTGATAGGCGTCATGAAATATGAACTCGCTCGCTGAAAAAGTACCGGGTATATAAACCTAAAAACATGGCAATAAAAAGCCATGTCTGAGTGTAAATATAGGGTGATTAATAGCGACGAATGCTAGCATGCTTTAATGTTTAAATAAGTAGGCTAGTTAAAAAATAAAGTTTGTAGATACGAACTAATATAGCCGAGGCTAACAATGTGTGTGTTAGCTTACTTTGTTGGGATTTTAATGTTTAATGATTTTTAGCGTTTTTTTTACCTTTTAAAAGTGGTGTTGTTGAGTGATTTGAAACTAAGGGTTAACGGTTTAAATATTTAACAATGCCTGCTTAAAAGATTGGCATCTAGGCGGGCTGTGATAACGCGTGTGCCCCTCGTAACTGGCTAACGTCAGCGCGAGGTGGCGCGCCAAACATGCGGCTATATTCGCGGCTGAAGTGGGAAGGGCTTTCGTAACCCACACGATAGCTGGCGGTGGCCGCTTCCAGCCCCTCGGCGAGCATTAGCCGCCGGGCTTCATGCAAGCGAAGCTTCTTCTGGTACTGCAGGGGCGACATGCGAGTGACTTGACGGAAACTGTGATAAAGCGTCGATTCGCTCATATTGGCTGCATCTGCCAGCTCACGGATCTTAAGCGGCTGGGCATAGTGCTCTTTAAGCGTGTAGATAACCTGCGCAATTCGATTAGCCTGGGAGTCCGAGGCGGCAAACCGGCGCATATGTGGCCCCAATGCGCCCATTAACGCCCGGTAGATCAGCTCCCGCCGGGCCAAGGGTGAAAGCACCTTAATATCTTCCGGGGAGTCGAGCAGGCTTAATAAGCGAAAGAGCGCGCCCTGCATACGAGCATCCATAGGGGCCGACCTTAATCCGCAGTCCATCTCGGGGCAAATAGCATCATTCCCCCCAAGCGGTGCCTTATCACCCAGTTCCAGTATTAGCCCCGCTACCTGCTGAGGATCCACAGAGACTTTTACCGCCAGGAAGGGTTTTTCTGAGGAGGCATGGTCAATCCTGCCTACCACTGGTAAGTGAACGGCGCTCGCCATGTAGCTGGGCCCGGTGTAGACGATCTCCTTGTCACCCAGTAACACGGTCTTGCTGCCCTGAATGACAAAGCACAGGCACGGTTCATAGACGGCGCAGTGAAAACTGGAAGGGGCATCAGTGCGCACCAGTTGAACTTCGGCAATCGCCGTGTCCTGAAGTGCTTCCAGGGGCGACCAGCGGCGGACGACTTGGCTCAGTTGCTGCGGCAGGCTGTCGCTGAAATGGGTGATCTGTTCAGGTGCGATAACGGTCACGGGCTCTCCTCCTTAACAGTTTGCAGTATATGCCCTCGCTTGAGGAATCGAAGGATTTTCGGCTGGTTTTGCAGAATCAGGCAAGCACCCCGTAGAAACCGACAATTCGCGCTAAGTGTCATCACCTTGTCATCGTGCCTATGCACCGAAATAGGTCGTTATCCCGCCTCACCCTCTTATTTACGTTTTCACTCGCCACGACAGAATTAGGCAATCTTCCCGCAGGAACCTGATACCTCAAATGCGTTCGCGTCGCCTATGGTGAGTAACGTCTGATTGACAGTAAGGCACTGCTCAATCATGCCAGCCCATTCAGTCCTCCTGTTAACAATAAATGACTGTCGATTCTGACGTTGTTTAAACGACTAGTTAATCGTCAACCGCCTGCGCGGTGCGCAATGTACAACGAACGTTGCTATCGGTTTTCGGTAGCCATTGGAGCAAGTAAGCATGGGAAGTCTGTCTCAAAGAACCCGCTTTGTAAGCAGCCGGGCAGTGATTCTGTTCCTGCTACTAACGGCCTTGTTGACCGGGTGCGAGGCCAAGAGTGAGGAGGCAGCAGCGCCTTCGTCACCGCCGCCGCCGGAAGTCGACGTCGCGGAAATCATCGCTCAGCCGGTGGTGTTGAGCGAGTCGTTTACCGGGCGGGTGGAAGCGGCTGAAACGGTCGAGTTAAGAGCCCGGGTTAGCGGTTATATCCAGGAAGTGGCATTTGAAGAGGGCGAACTGGTCGAGCAGGGGGATCTGCTGTTTCTGGTCGATCCGCGTCCCTACCAGGCCCGTGTTAGCGCCGCCGAGGCGGATCTTGCCCAGGCCAGGAGCCAGCTGGCTCAAGCTGGCAGCGAAGCTGAGCGCGCCCGGGTGTTGCTGGGGCGTCAGGCCATTTCTCAGGAAGTACATGATCAGCGTCAGTCGGCGCTAAACAACGCACGCGCCATGGTGGATGCCGCCCAAGCGGCGTTAGATACCGCCGAGCTAGACCTTGAGTATACCCGCATTACCGCACCGGTCAGTGGCCGTGCCGGCCGGGCAATGGTGACCCGCGGCAACCTGGCCAGTGCCGATCAGAGCCTGCTGACCACGCTGGTAAGCATTGATCCGGTACACGTTTACTTTGAAGCGGATGAGCAGGCCGCGTTTGCCAGCCAGACCCTATTAACCGTTGACGCGCCGAATAACCTGACAATCGAGCTGGGCGGCGACCCGCAGCGGCAGTACACGGGCACCCTGGACTTTATCGACAACCGCTTGAACCCCAATACGGGCACCCTGCAATTCCGGGCGGTGCTGGCTAACCCGGATGGTCGCATTCGGCCTGGAGAGTTTGCCCGGGTCGAAATGCCGGTTGCGCGTTTAGAGCAAGCATTACTGGTGGATCGTAAGGCAGTGCTGACCAACCAGGATCGCCGCTACGTCTATGTCGTCAATGAGAATAACCTGGCAGAGCAGCGCCAGGTCACCACGGGGCGGCAGGTGGCAGAACGAACAGTCATCACCGACGGGCTTCAAACGGGTGATCGAGTGATCGTCAATGGCGTGCAAAAAGTGTTCTTCCCCGGAATGGAAGTGAGCCCGCAAAGCGTAGCAGCAGCCCCGGCGGCTGATGCCCCTATTTCTGACGACCAGCCCACCATTGCGGCCAGGGAGGAGTAAACCGCCATGAATTTCTCCCGTTTCTTCGTTGACCGACCGATTTTTGCGGCGGTGCTGTCGATCATTATTCTTGCAGTGGGGCTGATCTCTATTCCCAACCTGCCCATCAGCGAGTACCCGGATGTCGTGCCGCCCTCCGTGGTGGTGAGAACGGTTTACCCCGGCGCCAACCCGAAGGAGATTGCCGAGACCGTCGCCACGCCACTGGAAGAAGCCATCAATGGCGTTGAGGACATGATGTACCTCAAGTCTGTGGCGGGTTCTGATGGCGTGCTGCAGATGACCGTCACCTTCCGTCCCGGTACCGATGCTGAACAAGCGGCCGTTCGCGTACAGAACCGCGTTAGCCAGGCAGAGGCTCGGTTGCCGGAAGCCGTGCGTCGTCAAGGTGTCACTACCCAGAAGCAGTCGCCGACGTTTCTGATGGTCGTTCACCTAACCTCGCCCAGCGGTGAATATGACACCCTTTATTTGCGCAACTATGTGCGGCTGAATGTCCGCGACCGTCTCGCCCGGCTCGAAGGCATTGGCGATGCGCAAATCTTCGGTGGGGGGGATTACGCCATGCGAGCATGGCTGGATCCTGATCGTATCGCTGCCCGCGGCCTGACAGCCAGCGATGTAGTGGGAGCTATGCGAGAGCAGAATGTCCAGGTGTCCGCCGGGCAGTTGGGGGCCGAACCCATCGCGGATAGCGATTTTCTCACTTTGATTAACGCCCGTGGGCGGCTTGAAACGGTGGAGGAGTTTGGTGATATCGTGCTGAGCCGCGGCGACAGCGGCGAGATACTCAGGCTTGCGGATGTGGCCCGGCTGGAAATGGGCGCCGGGGACTATACGCTACGCTCGCAGTTGGACGGCAACAACGCGGTGGGGGTGGGAATATTCCAGGCACCGGGTGCCAATGCGCTGGATATCCAAGAGCAGGTGATTGCCACCATGGACGAGTTGTCGGAGCAGTTCCCTGAAGGCGTTGAGTACGAAGCCGTCTACGACACCACTATCTTTGTTAATGACTCTATAAAGTCAGTGATAGCCACTCTACTGGAAGCCGTGCTGCTGGTGGTGTTGGTGGTCACGCTGTTCCTGCAGACCTGGCGTGCCTCCATCATCCCATTGCTTGCGGTACCGGTCTCGGTGATCGGCACCTTTGGCGCGCTCTACCTGCTGGGTTACTCCATTAACACGCTGACCCTGTTTGGTCTGGTGCTCGCTATCGGTATCGTGGTGGATGACGCCATCGTGGTGGTGGAAAACGTGGAGCGTAATATTGAGGAGGGCTTAAAGCCCCAGGCTGCCGCTCATCAGGCTATGCGGGAAGTCTCCGGGCCTATTATCGCTGTGGGGCTGGTGCTGTGTGCGGTGTTTATTCCCATGGCTTTCCTGTCGGGGGTGACCGGTCAATTCTATAGCCAGTTCGCGGTGACGATTGCCATCTCCACGGTGATCTCCACCATTAACTCCCTGACCCTCTCGCCCGCGCTGGCCGCAATGCTGCTCAAGCCGCATAACGCGCCCAAAGATCGCCTCACCCGCGTGATCGATACGCTATTCGGCTGGATATTCCGCCCCTTCAACCGTTTCTTTAACGCCAGTTCCCACAAGTACCAGGGCGGTGTGGCCCGCTCCCTGAAGCATCGGGGTGCCGTGTTTGTGGTCTACGCGCTGTTGCTGCTGGGTACCGGCGTGATGTTCAAGGCGGTACCGCCTGGCTTTATTCCAGTGCAGGACAAGCTTTATCTGATCGCGGGCGTGATTCTGCCGGAAGGCGCGTCGCTGGAGAGAACCGACCAGATGCTTCAGGACGTGGTGGACATCGCCATGGAGACCGAAGGGGTGGAGCACGCCATTGCCTTTCCTGGCCTGAACGCGCTGCAGTTCACCAATACTTCCAATACCGGGGTGGCCTTTCTTACCCTCAGCGCCTTTGGTGAGCGCAGCCTGAGTGCTGCGGAGATAAATGCTCGAATCAATCAAGGCATTGGCGGCTTAAAAGAGGGGTTTGCATTCTCCTTCATGCCACCGCCGATTCTGGGGCTAGGCAATGGGTCGGGCTTCCAGCTGTTCATCGAGGATCGCGGCAATCTTGGCTACGGGGCGCTGCAGCAGGCGGTTAACCAACTCCAGGGCGCGATTGCGCAAACGCCAGGGATGGGCTTTCCGATCAGCAGTTATCAATCCAACGTGCCGCAGCTGGATGCCGAGGTGGATCGGCTGAGGGCTAAAGCCCAAGGTGTCCCGTTGACCGAACTGTTCGACACCCTGCAAACCTACCTTGGCTCGACCTATGTGAATGACTTCAACCGCTTTGGCCGCACCTGGCAGGTGATCGCCCAGGCGGACGCCCCCTACCGGAGCAGCGTGGAAGACATCGCCCGCCTGCGCACCCGTAATGACCAGGGGGAGATGGTGCCCATCGGTACGATGGTGGATATCCGGCAAACCTTCGGCCCGGACCCGGTGCTGCGCTACAACGGCTATCCCGCGGCGGACCTGGCTGGCGAATTTGACCCCCGCGTGCTCTCTTCCGCCCAGGCGATGGACGCCATCAACGCGTTGGCGGAAGAGGTACTGCCGCCGGGCATGGCATTGGAGTGGACCGACCTGAGCTATCAGCAGTCCACCCAGGGTAATGCGGCGCTGGTGGTCTTCCCGCTGTCGATCCTGCTGGTATTTCTGGTATTGGCAGCCCTCTACGAGAGCTGGACGCTACCGCTGGCGGTGATTCTGATCGTGCCCATGTCGATGCTCGCGGCGTTGATCGGCGTCTGGTTTGGCGGGGGTGACAACAACATCTTCGTGCAGGTGGGGTTAGTGGTGCTGATTGGCCTGGCCTGTAAGAACGCCATCCTGATCGTGGAATTCGCCCGCGAGCTGGAACTGCAGGGCAAGGGTGTGGTGGAAGCAGCCCTGGAAGCCTGCCGACTGCGTCTGCGGCCGATCATAATGACCTCGATCGCCTTCACGGCAGCGGTGTTGCCTTCGGTAATCGCTACCGGCGCAGGTGCCGAGGTACGGGCAGCGCTGGGTACGGCGGTGTTTGCCGGCATGATTGGGGTGACACTGTTTGGCTTGTTCCTCACCCCGGTGTTCTACGTGGCGCTGAGAAAGCTGGCTGGCCCTTTGACCAGTCATCACGCTTCGACACTGCACAGTGAAGGGGACGCTAACCGAAAAGAACTGCCTGCCTAACGTTGGCTATCGTTAGCGGTAGGTTGAAATGTCGTGGTAGATTGAAAATGAATGCGTAAGCCCCGCAGAAAAATGCGGGGCTTACGCTGGTTTGGCTATAGTGAAAGAGTATTCAAGCAAGCAATGGAGGCGACTATGCTGCTTAAAGGATCATGCCATTGCCAGGCCGTAACATTCAGTGTGAAGTCACACCACCCTTATCCTTTCAATCGCTGTTACTGCTCTATCTGCCGTAAAACGGCGGGCGGTGGCGGCTATGCCATCAATCTCAGCGGCGACAGCAAAACGCTCAACGTTAGTGGCGAAGAGCATATTACTGTCTATCGCGCCTTTATTAAGGGTGAGCAGAGCACGGGAGAGCGACACTTCTGTAAGCACTGCGCCTCGTCGTTATGGGTTTACGATCCCGATTGGCCCGAGCTTGTACACCCTTTCGCTTCGGCGATCGATTCGGACTTACCGACACCGCCCAAGCGGACTCACATGATGCTGGGGAGTCGGGCAGACTGGGTGGAGGTAAATGGGCAGTTCCAAGACAAATGCTTTGATGAGTATCCGGATGAGAGTCTTGCCGAGTGGCATCAGCGGCTAGGATTGGAGTGCTAGGCCGTTAATGAGGCCGCTTGCTTCGCTTGTATTGAAAGCAGGCTGTTCTACTCTTTTATACGAACTCCATAGAAATGCGACCCATTGGAGTTCAATGTACGGCTTGTAAGGCCTTATCTTGCGAAAGTCCAGCCGTGCTCTCGTTTTTTGACAAGGAGGGTGGAAAGATGGAATTTGAAAAATATAAGTCGTGTATTGAAGCGTGTAATGTCTGTGCCGTTTATTGTGATTCTTGCGCCACGGCCTGCTTGCAAGAAGATGATGTGAAAATGATGGCTGAGTGTATTCGTCTGGACCGCCAATGCGCGCAAATTTGCGGCTTGGCAGCTTCCTTCATGGCCCAGGGGAGTGAATACGCCAAGGACATCTGCCGAATATGCGCTGATATTTGCAAAGCGTGCGGTGATGAGTGTGCCAAACACGATGCCGAGCATTGTCAGGAGTGCGCTAAAGCGTGCCATCATTGCGCCAATGAGTGTGCTGCGATGGCTGCCTAAGCCCGCGTAAAAGCCTAGATTAAACAAAGCCAGCTTTCATACGTCGTGAAAGCTGGCTTTTTTGTATTTTACTCTATATCACAGAGAGCGTTAAAAAGAGGGCATTAAAAAGAGGGAGCCTTCTGCAAAAGGGTGATCACTTCGTCATCGCTGGTTTGGGTAAAATCGTGATAGTGAAGGCCAACGGCGATAAAAGGCTCGGGAGTAGCTAAACAGACCAAATCGTCAACCTCGGTAGCTAACTCATCCAGTGTGGACTGCGGGGCGACAGGCACAGCCAGAGTAACGGTAGCGGCGCCTGCCTGGCGTAGCGCCCTGGCGGCTGCTTTGGCGGTTCCGCCGGTGGCGATACCATCATCCACCAATAATACATGACGTTCGCTCACGTTAATGGGCGCCCGGTTACCAATATAAGCCTGACGGCGGCGGGTTATCTCGCTTAGTTGGCGCTCTACTTCAGCTTCAAGATAACGTTCAGAAGGCTGAAAAACCTGCAGCACATCCGCGGTCCATACCACCTGAGGTGGGTCGCCATCGACGACAGCGCCTAGCCCAACCTCGGGTTGCCCAGGTGCGCCAATCTTACGCACGATGACCACATCCAGCGGAAGTTTAAGTGCTATCGCTACCTCGTATGCAACGGGCACACCCCCACGAGGTGGTGCCAGCACTAGGTCATATCGCGCCCCGGATAATGCGTGGGCAAGCTTTTGTCCTGCTGCTCGTCGATTATCAAAAAGTGCTTGTTGCGTGTGCATGTGTGGCTCCTAAGCGCCAAGCGGCCTAAACCCCAAAAGGATAAGTGTCAGGTACTCCCTGGGGTCTGGCGCTCGGCAGTGGCGTCACGGCGGTGGTCTCATCGAACCACACATAGGCATCAAACTGCTCCGCTAGCGAGGCCTTGAAGTAATGGCTGTAGTACTCGCTTTCCGGACGATAGATAACGCCAATAGCACGCTCCAGGCGTGTTTGGGTTAGCTGTTCTCGAACCTCAGAGTGTTGAGGGTTGCGCAGCTCAATTAAGGCGCATGGCAGCTGCGTTTCATGAAAAATTCGTTCAAAGGAGTCTGCCCGTGACGGCACAATCTGCTTGATTTTCATTGGCGAATCCCAGTTATCAGCCGCTGCCACATTCCCCGCGTGTGTGCCGAAACCGATTAAAACAGCTTGTTCGCCATAGGCAGTGCGGCACAGCTCGCCGATATTGAATTGACCCTGCCAGCCCATTTCAGTGGCAGACGCATTACCGATGTGGGAATTATGCGCCCAGATTACCACCTTAGCGTCTGATCCTTTGGCTTCTATCACCTGCTGCAGTGTATCGAACATGTGGCGATCTCGTAGGTTCCATGACTGGGTGGAACCACGGTACATAAGCCGATAATACTGTTCGGCGGCTCTCACTACGCGGGCGTTCTGAGTGGCATTGAAATAGGCTTCTTCGCTCTCCTTGGTCATGTACTAAATATTTAAAATTTGAAAATTATGAATATTTTGAAAGTAACTATAGTAAGGAAGAAACAGCTTATCCAAGCGTTTATCGCTAAGCTGCGAAGCGGTTCGCTATAAGACGCAGTAGGTTAGGAGCGGCGTGTTTTTCGAGATAGCCACCAAACGTCAATGCCAAACGAATATAGCAATGAAAGCAACGCACTAATGGCCAGCAGGCTGGCAGTAAGGTGGGAGGTAAGTGGCGTTAACGCCAACAGCAGCGCAACCACCTGCCAGACACATACGGCTTTACGGCGAAAGCTTTCGAACAGCGGTTCTGCAAGCCAGGGGAACGGCCAACTGGCGGCCACAAACAGGTAGCGCATCCCCCCAATCATCAGCACCCACAGGCCCAGGGACTCTAACCGCAACAATCCTGCGCAAAGCAGCAATATCAGTAGGGCATCCAGCTCCATGTCAAAGCGCGCGCCGAACAGGGAGTGGCTTTTGGTGCGCCTGGCAATCCAGCCATCAACGCCATCCAACAGTAGAGCGATCACCGCAATTGCCAACCATTGCCAGATGACCTCTACAAACGCATTGGCGGCGAGCGCACCTGCCAGCAGCGCGACTAATACCGCGCGGGCCAGCGTTACCCGGTTTGCCCAACCCAGTGAACCGTGGGGCCAGAACACCATCACTAAGATAGATATAAACGTGTAGAAGGCCAAGGCAACCCACCAATTGGCCGAGGTAGCCATTAATTGAGGTAATCCTTTACCTACAGTCATTAGCACCAAGCCGCCCAGCAGTAGCTCTGCAGCGCTATAAAGCCGTTTGGGTAGTGTCATGGATGAGGCATTTGAAAAAAACGGCATGGTGGCTCACGAAGCGGCATCGCTGTCCGCAGTTGAAATAAATGATGCAAGTATTTTTATATGTACCATTCTTGTAGAAGAAGGTAGGGTTGTCTATATGATCAAGAAAAATAGCCTAGTTAGCTTCAAGTGTTGCACATTGTTAATCGAATAATTTCTCTTCAACCGCTACGCTAAAGATGGTGAGCCATTAATGACTGTTCTGCATGAGGCCATTCAAGAGGTGGCCGTCCAGTTTGGTAAGGGGCCAAGTCACATAACGACCAACCTCGCCTTAATGTGCAGCGCCATGGCCCCACACTACTTTCAATGGAATGAAATAGAGCTCGGTTTAGTTGAGCTTGTAACGAAAAGGATCGCTCATGTCGACGCCTGACGATGTTGGCAAAAAGCTATACGTTGGCAAAAACCTCCACGCTGGCGAAAGCCCGGACGCTGGCAAAAACCGCTGCGCCACTGCCTTCTGGGTGACCAGCCCAGCCCATGGCGAGTTGCGGGGTGAGCCTCTGGCGACGCCCGCTCAGGATGAAGTGCAGGTACGCACCTTGTACAGCGGTATTAGCCGAGGCACCGAATCGCTGGTGTTTAACGGTCGCGTGCCTGAAAGCGAATTTTCGCGCATGCGCGCCCCTTTTCAGTCGGGTGAGTTTCCCGCCCCGGTCAAGTACGGTTACTGCAGCGTTGGTCGCGTTGAACAAGGGCCGGATGCGCTGTTAGATAAAACCGTCTTTTGCCTGTTCCCCCACCAAGACTACTACACCGTGCCTGCTTCAGCGGTGCTTGAAGTGCCCACCAATGTGCCCGCTCAACGCGCCGTATTGGCCGCCAATATGGAAACGGCCATCAACGGCGTGTGGGACGCCGAGCCGATGCTGGGTGAGCGGATTTGCGTTATTGGTGCCGGTGTCGTCGGTGCGCTAGTGGCGTATCTGTGTGCCCAGGTGCCTGGCGTCGACGTGCATTTGGTCGATATCAACCCAGCGCGCCGCCAGCTCGCCGAGCAGCTAGGCGTTGCCTTCGCCACACCTGAACAAGCCCCCCATGATCAAGATTGCGTGATCCATGCCAGCGGCCACTCGGCTGGCTTGCGCCAGGCCTTGGAGTTAGTGGGTAGCGAAGGGCGCATTATCGAAATGAGCTGGTTTGGCGAGGGCGACGTCTCGATTCCTATGGGTGGCGCTTTTCACTCCCAACGGCTGACGCTTAAAGCCAGCCAGGTAGGCCAACTGCCACCAAAACTTCGCCCTCGTTGGGACTACCAGCGCCGCCTTAGGCTCGCGCTGAGCTTACTGGTGGATGAGCGCTTGGATGCACTGATCAGCGGTGAAAGCGACTTTAAACAATTGCCTACGCTTGCTCATACGCTGTTTGGGCGCGGTAGTGTTGAGCTCTGCCATCGGCTGCGATATTCCGCATAACTTGTGTTTTTAAAATTTTAATCAGGAGTTTTTATGTTTCGTTTATGCGTTCGTGACCATTTTATGATTGCCCACAGCTTTAACGGCGAGATCTTTGGCCCCGCCCAGCGTACCCATGGCGCCACTTATGTGGTGGATGTGGTTTTCCAGCGTCCTGAGCTGGATGAGGATGGCTTAGTGATCGATATTGGCCTTGCCAGCGAAACTGTCAAAGAAGTATTGGCAGGCTACAACTTTCAAAACCTGGATGAAGTAAGCGAATTTAAAGGTAAAAACACCACCACCGAATTTATGGCTAAGGTGATTTTCGACCAGCTAGCCAAAGCGATCGGCGAAGGCAAAATGGGCACCACCGCCCAGGGCATTACCCATATGGAGATCAAACTGCACGAGTCTCATGTGGCCTGGGCTAGCTACGAAGGCGCGCTATGAGTCGGCGTTTTACTCTGATCGTTGCCGGTGACCCTGCTCAGCGCACCGGTGGTTATATTTACGATGCGCGTATTGTCTCGGCCCTACGTGACCAGGGTTGGGAGATTGACGTCGTGGGCCTTGCAGGCGTGTTTCCCGATGCGGACGCCGAAGCGGCAGCGGCCCTAGCTCAAGCGCTTGAGACACTTCCCGACCATGCGGCGGTGGTGATCGATGGCCTGGCCATGGGGGCGTTGCCTGACGTAGTTGCCCAGCATGCGACGCGGCTGGATATTACCGCGCTGCTGCACCATCCCTTAGGCGATGAACTGGGCCTTGATGAGGCTGATCAGCAGCGCTTTCATCGCAGCGAGTTAACCGCGCTTGCTTCTGTGGCGCGCATTATTGTCACCAGCCATTTTACCGCTCGGCGTTTGCCGGAACTGGCGGCGCACTACGCCATACCCATCAATGCAAGTGTCACCGTAGTGGAGCCGGGCGTGGCCCAGGCACCGGTTAGCCCAGAAGCTGAGCCAGGTGGAACACTGCGCCTGCTGTGTGTGGCAACGCTAACGCCGCGCAAGGGGCAAGATGTTCTGGTTCAAGCGCTGGCAGGTGTGGCCGGTGATCACTGGCAGTGCGACTGCTATGGCGGTGCGCGAGACGCGTCGTTTACGCAACGCGTGCAGCAGCTGATTGATCAGAACGGTTTGCAAAGCAGCGTGTATCTCCGTGGCGAGTGCGATAGCGAGACGCTGGAAGCGGCTTACCAACACGCGCACGCGCTGGTGCTGCCTTCCTGGTATGAGGGCTATGGCATGGTGGTCACCGAAGCCCTGGCCCATGGTCTGCCGGTGATTACCACCACCGGTGGCGCGCTACGCGACACCTTGCCAGAAGGTGCCGGGATAAGCGTTGAGCCGGGCGATGTTGCGGCACTTCAAGACGCGTTGAGCCAATTTTGTAACGATGCAGAACTGCGCCAGCAACTGCGTCATGGCGCTGCGCAGGCCCGTGGCCAGTTAAGCGATTGGCAGGCAGCGAGCGAGGCCTTCGCCGCGGCGTTAACAGCGCAAAACCATGCCGCCAATGATTCGCTAACCTTGCGCGCTGGGAGTCAGTTTGAATCCGATTGGCTAACGCTGCGCGAGGCCGCTGATTTCGCTTCTCGCAGTCAGCGGTTAGCTACGTTCGCCGCTGAGTGGCTGAGCCCACTTAGCTCAGCGCCGGTAATAGCGGATCTTGGCTGTGGCCGGGGGAGCAATATGCGCTTTCTGGCTCCGCGCTTTTGCGCTCACCAGCGCTGGGAGTTGATTGATCACGATGCCCTCTTGTTAGCGCAGGCGCGCCAGTGTGCCGCCGGGTTAAGCGATAGCCAAGGGCAGCCTGTGGCCGTTGAAACGCACTGTGTATCGCTGGAGCCGATTACCGATTTACCGCTGGGCGATGCGCACCTAGTGACGGCGTCGGCGCTGCTTGATCTGGTTTCTCAGCAATGGATCGAGGCATTAGTGGGGCGCTGTGCCGAGCGGCAACAAGCGCTTCTAATCGCGCTGAGCGTGACCGGAGAGTGGCACTTTATCGATGCCCAGGGCGAGCCGGTGCTGGATGACGAAGACCACTGGCTGTTGGCTATGTTTATTGCCCACCAACAGCGCGATAAAGGCTTGGGCGATGCGCTGGGCGGTCAGGCTCAAGAGGTGTTAGTAGCTACCCTTGAGAAGGCCGATTATCGCATTGAGCAGGACGATACCCCATGGCAGCTTGCTGCTGGCAACCATGACCAGCAGCCGCTAATGATGGCGCTGTTGGAAGGTTGGGCCGAGGCCGCCACCGAACAAGCCCCTGACGCCGCGGCACGCATTGCCAGCTGGTTGGAGCAGCGCCAGCAGGCGGTGGCCAACGGCGAGCTGGGGATTTGGGTGGGGCACCGTGATCTCTTTGCCATCCCCCCGTTTGCCAAGCCTCAGGAAGAGGCCTAAGCCGATGGGGTTTGCTCAGACGTTGTGCTCCCGGCTAGGCGCGTACATTCGCCCATGCCTGCAAAGCCCATGGCTACGGCGGGTGGTGCTCAGTATTGCCTTGCTGGGGGCCGTGTTGTTGTGGGTCGACCCCCGGGCCATCGTGGCGGAAGTGCAGCGCTTCTCGGCTGGGTGGGTAGTGCTGGCGTTAGTCATCAGTACGCTGCAGATCATGCTCTGCGCTTGGCGTTGGCAGTTTACCGCTGGGCTGATTGATGTACCGCTGCGGTTTGCTTATGCCCTGCGAGAGTACTATTTGGCGCTGCTGGTTAATCAGCTGTTGCCCGGTGGAGTACTGGGCGATGCCGGGCGGGCACATCGTCATGCTGCTCAGACGCAGTCACGCGGTCGCGCTTGGCGAGCGGTAATTATTGAGCGCGCCTCGGGCCAGGTGGCTGTGGTCTTGCTAACGCTTGCGGCATTACTGTTATCACCGCTCTGGCATGCCGCGTTGGGAGTGTCAGTACTTACTGCGGTGGGCTTAGGCGTCGTGGCTGTTCTCGCGGTGGTTATCGCCAGCGGCCTGCTGTTGCGCCAACATATAAGCCATCGGTTGGCACGGCTGCCGCATTGGTGCCAAGCCCTGGCGCGCGACGTTAAACGTGGCTTATGGCGGCGTAATGTATGGCCTCAGCAACTATTCTCGTCGCTGGTCATTGTGCTGAGCTACGGCCTAGTGATGGTGTGTGCGGCGCGGGCAATTGGCGTTGAGCTAGCGGTATTGGAGGTGCTGGCGCTGGCACCGGTGCTGCTGTTGGCGATGTTGGTGCCCTTTTCCGTGGCCGGATGGGGTTTACGTGAGGGCGCTGCGGCTGGTGTCTGGGCGCTCGTAGGACTGCCGCCGGCCCAAGGCGTGGCGGTGTCGTTGGCCTACGGTGTGCTGGTGCTGCTGGCGAGCCTACCGGGTATTTGGGTGGCGCTGAGCCGTCGCGAGAAAGCGCAGCCCTCAGACGGTGGTATCCCGCAGATGCAGGTCGAACAGCGTGTCGTCTCCACAGCGGAAGGTGCGCGTGGGCGGGCGCAGCGCACTCTCAAGCGTCTGGATGGGCGTCATTTGAAGCCCTGGCCTGCCGGAGCCGATCAGCAGCGGAGCGACCAGCAGGTGCAGCCGGTCAACGGCGCCTGCTTCGATAAACTGAGATACCGTGATACCGCCGCCTTCAATCAGCACACGGGGCAGGCCTTTATCGGCCAGCAGGGTGATGACATCAAGCGGAGTGAAGTGGCCGTTGGCACCCAGTGGCAGCACGCAACGTTGAACGTGGGCAGGCAGCGTCGTGTTCGCTACCCCATGCCCCACAATCAGCAGTGTCGGCGCGGCACTGTTACACAGCAGCGCCAAGTCATTAGAGATACGGCCGCGTGGGTCCAGCACCACCCGCGTCGGGTTAGTACCGCTTACGTGTCGCACGGTCAGTTGAGGATTATCGGCGCTGGCGGTGCCCGCGCCCACGACCACCGCGTCGACCAGGGCGCGCAGGCGGTGCAGGTGAACCAAACTTTCATGGCCATTGATGTAATGGGAGTGGCCGCTTTCCGTCGCGATGCGACCATCCAGGCTTTGGCCCAACTGAGCCACGACCCAGGCCGGGCAACTGGCCAACGGGGTCAGGCAGTCGAGCAGCTCACGCGCCTCAACACTGACCGGCTGATCCGTTTGCCACTCACCGCTTGGCGTCACGGTGATCGCCACCTCGCAAGTGCGCCGATGACGCAGAGCCGAGAGCCATTGCCAAGCATCGGCCAGCGAAATAGTGCCGCTAGTATTTATAACACTGCTATTAACACCCGTATTGACATGGGAGTCGGGCATGACGCCTCCGCGCTAATAAATCCGCTTCATCATGCGGGCTCTACTTGGTCTAGGGCAAGTAGTTCAGAACCAGTAGCCCGAGCAACTCGTTCAGCGCGAGCGCGTAATAACCCCCACGCCAGGAAGCCAGGAGGCCTACATGTACCAGATTGAACGAGCTATTTTCGATATCCGTCGCGGATTGCCAGTGGTGGTAAATGCCGGTGAGCAGCGTTTGCTAGTGCAGGCACTGGAAGGCAGTGAATCAGTCGAAGCGCTTGCTCGGTTAGCGGGTGAAAGGCCTTCGCTGGTGCTTACCCGCCACCGCTTGGCAGCCATGGGTGTAACGTTGACCGCTGAAGCCGCCAGCTTGCCGTTAGTGGCCAACATCAGCACCAATGAGCTGCATGGCTTAGCCACGGCGGAGGCGCTTTCACAACCTGCGGGTGGGCTGCTAAGCGGCTTAAAGCCAGCGGGGTTAGCCGAGCTAGGGGCCGTTACGCTGATGCGTCGTGCGCTGTTAATTCCAGCAGCGCTATGTGCTTTTGTCAGCAAAGAGGCCGCTGCGAATATTGAGCAACAGCTAGCAGAAGGGCAGCTACTGCAAGTCACCGCTAAAGACGCTGAACACTGCTTGGCCGGTGCGCCGGGCATGCTGAAGCGCGTTAGCGAAGCACATATTCCCTTGGAGGATGCCGCTGAAAGCCGCTTTGTGCTTTTCCGTGAGCCGGACGGCTTACGCGAGCATGTTGCCGTCGTTATTGGTAAACCGGAGAGGTGGGAAGGTGCGGTGCCATTGCGCATGCACTCGGCGTGTTTAACTGGAGACCTGTTTGGCAGTTTGCGCTGTGACTGTGGCGAGCAATTACGCAACGCAGTCGCCGATATTCAGGCCATGGGCGGCGGAGTGCTGCTTTATTTGGCGCAAGAGGGGCGGGGCATCGGTTTAGCCAATAAGCTGCGCGCTTACACCTTACAAGATGGTGGCCTGGATACGGTGGATGCCGACCAAGTGCTCGGTTTCGGGGACGATGAGCGCCAGTACGCGGTAGCGGTGGATATGCTTAACGCCCTCGATATTGAGCAAGTGCAGCTGCTGACCAACAACCCGCTGAAAATGGAAGCGCTGCGCCAGGGCGGTATCGAGGTCGTCTCGCGCCAGGCGCTGTACGGCAGCGTTACCGATCACAACCAGCGCTATCTAAATGCCAAGGCCACCCGCGGCGGGCATCTGTTAGAAGACGTACTAAGCGGGCAGCGCTAACCGCCGCAAACGGTCGCAAGCTCAAGCTGCTCCAATCGTGAAGTAGTTTTAATTAGTTAGCGGCGGTAGCTGGGCAGTTTCTGTCACGACTGCCGCTAACTGGCGGGCATAATGCATTACCAGCCGCTCACCTAATTCGGCGCTGGCGTGGCTGGCATCACCGGCCACGCCATGGGAGCTTAAATCCTCCGCTAACCAGGCAAACGCTGCTGCACCCTCTGCACTCACTAAGGCATCGCCAGCGGGCGCCGCAGGCGGTGTGGCTTGATAGTTATCTAGCTGGACAAGCATTGGTGCCAAATAGCGCATCATGGCAGTTTCGAGTAGCCCACCGTGTAACCCGTAACGCAGCTCATCGGCCTCAATGGCGCCTTCCAGTGCGGGTAGTCGCGTGTAAGTGGCTTTGACCACACGCATCCCGTGGCGTCGCCGCAGGGTTAGCCCGGCTAAATCCATCACCGCTTTATTGCCGCCATGGCTGTTAAGCAGCACCAGTCGACGTATGCCGGCGCGAGCCAAGCTATCGCCATAAGCCTCTAACGTGGCAATGGCCAGCGGCGCTGGCAGGCTCAGCGTGCCTGGGAAACTGGCATGCTCGTCGCTTGCGCCGACGGCAATGGCGGGCAGGCAGATGACATTAAGGCTCGGATCAAGCTCCTCCAGCATGGCGGCTTGCAGGCCTTCACCAATCGTAAGGTCGGTCGCCAAAGGAAGGTGAGTGCCGTGTTGTTCAATGGCGCCGAGTACCAGCACCGCTACCGGGTCGCGTTGGGCGAACTCGGCTAACTGCGGTGCGGTGAGCGTTTGCCAATGGTGAATCATGAAATGATAAGCCTTTAGGGTTTAAACATTGTTGTGGATATTGTTGTGAACATTGTTCTGAAGTAACCGATGATCCGAGCGGCAGGCGTAAAGATCGCCCGAAGGTAACGCTTCGGCACCCGCATTGAGCCACTCGGTCATCGCTTGCGGCGTTTGCCACTCGGCCCAGCGGAAATGGCGCTGCTCACCAGCGACGATGTTGTAGCGATACTCGCCAAGACGACTCAAATGGTTGATGCAGCTATGATTAACCTCTAACGCACCGGATACAAACTCTACCGAAAGCGCGGCCACCGGGCTGCTTAGTCCTGCCAACACCTCAGCTTCAAAGCCCTCTACGTCAATTTTGATAAAGCTGGGCTCACCATACTCTTCAATTAACGTATCCAGCGTGGTGACCGGTACCCGCAAGCGCTGTTCCCAGCGCACTTGGCTAAAGCCTGCATTGCGCTCGCCAATCTGCTCGCGCCATTCAGTGGCCAGGGTGGAAAGCGTCGGGTTGCCGGGGCTAATAGCGATGTCGGCAAAGCCCTCCGTTGGGCCTGCTGCCATGGGGAGCAGCGTGATGCTGGTGGGCCGAACCAATCGCTTGAACCACTTGGCGAGATCGGGCTGGGGCTCCAGGGCAATTACTTTTGCGCCTAGCGCATGAAAAGCCGCGCTGCGGTCACCTAAATGAGCGCCAATATCGAACGCGGCAGCACCGGGCTGAATAAACGGCTGATAAAGTCGCTGGAGCCCTCGCTGACGACCCGGTCGCCAATAGATGAACAGTGAGCGGGCAAGCCCGCCCACGCTACGCAGCCGTTGTAACGCCATGCGCCGCATTAATTGGGTTTCCTTGACGCTGGGGGGAAGAGGTTTGCTTTAACAGCGTTATTTTGCATCGGGATACCACACGTAATTCCATGTTTCACTCACCGGTTCATGGTTTAAGGTGAGCCTTAAACGAACATCGCTGGGTTGACCGTTAGCGGGCACCCGGAAACTCGCACGCCAGCCATTATTGGGCAGCGCGGTGACCTGGGGCAGCAGCACCTCGCCTAACTGAGCGCTAATATCTAATTCGACGGGTTGATCTGCGGCGATCTCATCTAACGCGCCCCCTTGGAAATCGACAATAAATTGACGTTGCTCGCTGGCCGAGGAATCGGTTTGCCCTGGCCCCGCTGCACTGCCATGCCGGGTACGAATTGCACGCCCCAGCGTATGAGCTTCTGGGTCATTGTTCAGGGTATGGGTGAGGTAATGGAGGCGGCGTGACTCACCAGCCTCTAAAGCATCGTCCGCTACCCAGTAGGCAACGATATTGTCGTGAGTTTCATCGGGGGTAGGAATTTCGACAAGCTCTACGTGCCCTGGGCCCCACTCATCCAACGGAACCACCCACTGGCTTGGACGCCGGTGGTATTGAGCTTCGGTATCCAGGTAACGGTTAAAATCTCGCTCTCGTTGCATCAAACCAAAGCCTTGCGGGGAGCTATCCGTAAACGTTGAGATGCGTAGCTGTTCAGGGTTGGTTAACGGCCGCCAGAGCCACTCGCCGCTACCGGTGTGCATTAATAGGCCATCTGAGTCGTGCACCTGGGGGCGAAAGTCGTCCGGGCGTTGGCGGCTTGCTTCACCGTAGGTGAACATGCTGGTAAGCGGTGCGACACCCAGCTTGGCAATATCTTCCCGCGCAAATAGCTCGGCTTCTACTTCAACCTCTGTATCTTCACCGGGCTGGATGATAAAGCGATAAGCGCCGCTGACGGAGGGGCTGTCCAGCAGTGCTAACAGCTCAAACTGTTCGGCATTGGCGTCGGGTTTATACATCCAGAATTCACGAAACGCCGGAAACTCTTCGCCATCGGGCGAGGCGGTGTCGATCGCCAGCCCGCGGGTGGATAGTCCGTACGCTTGGTCTCGTCCCACAATACGGAAGTAGCTGGCACCGAGAAAAACCGCAAACTCGTCAGCGTACTCTGCATTGTTGAGTGGGTAGTGGAGACGAAACCCAGCGTGATCACTACCGGAAAGATCGTACTCTTTCAGCTTTTCGGCATTGCCATCATAGGAGTAGTTTTCTGACGAAAAGGGCAGCGGGGTGGCGGTGTCGTTTTCAATCACGTTGAGCGCAATCGGTGTTTGAAACAGAAAGCCGCTGTGAAATAGCTGGAGGCTAAACGGGCTTTCATCTTTCCAATAGGCGTGGTCGGGATCAAAGCGAATTTGCCGGTAGGTATCGTAGTTGAGTTCACGTAATACCTCAGGCAGTGATTCTTCAGGGGCTTGATAAGGCGTTTCTGCAAGCTGTTGGGCGCGTTCAATGACCGCATTGAAATGTTTATCGTCTTCAGCAAAGGCGGTAGAGGCGAGCATCGAATAGCCAAGTAAAACCATCCACCTACCAGCATGCCCTTTATTGGCATGCCCTCTGTTGAAATAGTTGAAATGCATGGGCGAGATCCTTTCGAGTGAAGACCTGCTAAACGCATGGCATTAGGCCAGGCAAAACGTGAAATTTTTGAACAATAGCTATACGATTGATCGCAACAGTACATGATTATTGCGTTTTTCAGCAGCCTTATTCCTTGCTCTCTTCTCTTTAAAACGTCAATAGCTTCTCTTCGAGGCTGAGCACTGACAGGCCTTAACTAACACACTACCTAAGACACTGTAAGCTAAAGCAGGTACCAATGAGAATGCGATGAGTCGATTATTATTAACGTTGCTAATGCTGAATTTCCTGCTCGTCGCGCCGCTATGGTGGCGGTTTGGAGATTTGAGTGCGCATTTGATCGCTTGGGAAGCGTTCATCATTGCGCCTCTTATGCTGCTGCTTCCGGCCGGCCAAGTGCGCCGCTTAGTGGGGATTGGATTAGTCAGTTGGGTCATGCTGGCAACCGCGGCTAACCTGGGGACAGCGGCAACCCATATGGCATTTGCTCGGCCACTCAACCTCTATCTCGATGTACCCTTGCTGCGCTCTATTTATCACCTGCTAGTCGGTAATGTTGGCCAGTTATTGGCCGTCTTCGCCATGCTGGCAGGCGTTGCCTTACTGCTCGGCATTACCCTGGGTTTAACGCGACTGCTGCTTCCCCCGGTAAGTTACCCACTCAAACGGCTGCCCGGCATAGTGGCTTTTACGCTGTTGATCGTTGCCACTACCTGCGCGGTGCTCGAAATTAACGGCGTTCGATGGGTGGATAGTGCCCGTTTGCCAATGGTAAACAGCACGCGTTTTCAGTGGCAGCAAATTACCGATACCCACGCCGCACGCCTTGCCTTTACCGCTCAGTTGGAGGCTGCGCCATTAGAGCGTCAGCCGCTACCGGGGCTTGAAGGGCGCAATGTGTTGCTAACCTTTGTCGAGTCCTACGGTGTCTCGGCACTGGATGATCCGCGTTATGCAAGCATCCTCCAGCCCACGCTGGCCGATATGCAGCAGCGGTTAGCAGCGCGCGATCTCCACGTGGTATCCGGAATGTTGCAGTCGCCGATTCGGGGCGGACAGTCCTGGCTGGCCCACGCAACGGCGCTAAGCGGGCGATGGATCGATAATCAGCTGTGGTATCAATTGATGCTAGACAGCAGCCACTCCACGTTGATCGACGACTTCAGCGCCACCGGGCAGCGCACGCTGGCCGTGATGCCGGCTATCTCTATGGCATGGCCGGAAGGGGAGGCTTACGGCTTCGATCAAATTGCAGCGGCAAAGGATATCGACTACGCCGGGCCTGTACTCAACTGGGTGACCATGCCCGATCAATTTACCCTCGATTACACTCAGCGCCATTTGATCGGTGATTCCCCCCTGTTCGCCCAGTTGGCGCTGATCTCCAGCCACGCCCCCTGGACGCCCATTCTGCCCGTGTTGGATGATTGGTCATCCATCGGCGATGGGCGTATTTTTGCGCCTTGGGAAAAGGCCGGCGACCCGCCAGAAGTGCTATGGCAGGACATCGAGCGCATTCGTGATCACTATGCGTGGTCGGTGGACTACGCTGTTAAGGTAACGGGACGCTGGGCTGAGCGCGTAGTGGACGACAACACGCTATTGATAGTGCTTGGCGATCATCAGCCAGCGCCGTTGATCACCGGCGACAGTGCCAGTGCGGCGGTGCCGGTGCATATTATCAGCGGAGATCCAGCTTTATTGGCACCATTTTTGGCACGCGGTTTTGTTAATGGCACGCTGCCACCGCTCGCCCAAGCGCCGAACGCTCCCAGGATGAGCCAACTGCGCCACTGGCTGCAGGAGGATTTTGGCGAGTTAGCGACTGAACTAAGCGTTGATGAGCAAACAGGGACGACGTTTGAGACAGAAATTCCCCCAGATTTAGGGGCCGTGACAAGGACTATGACAAGGACGCAGCAATGATTCAGCCAGTGATTTTAAGCGGCGGTAGCGGCACGCGGCTCTGGCCGCTCTCGCGAGAGCAGATGCCTAAGCAGTTTTTGCGCTTAACCTCTTCACAGAGCCTGCTGCAGCAAACCCTCGGCCGCCTAGCCGGATTAACCGATACCGCACCGATGCTGATGGGCCACCATAGCCACCGCTTTTTAATGGCCGAGCAGCTACGGGAAATCGATCAAGATGCCACCATTGTGCTCGAACCCGAAGGTCGTAACACTGCCCCGGCCATTGCCTGTGCGGCGCTGTTAGCCCGCCTTTCGGGAGAGGATCCGCTACTGCTGGTGCTTCCCGCAGACCATGCTATTGGAGATGTCATGGCGTTCCAACATAGCGTGTCACTTGCCCAGCCGCTAGCCGAAGCGGGTTATCTTGTTACCTTCGGAGTAGTCCCGACCCAGCCTGAAACCGGTTATGGCTATATTGCCTGCGGCGAGCCGCTGGAAGGCGGCCATCATCTTGCGGCTTTTATTGAAAAACCGGACGCCAAGCGTGCTGCTACGCTAGTCGAAAGCGGCGATTACCTGTGGAACAGCGGGATGTTTTTGCTGCGTGCCTCAAACTATCTGGATCAATTACAGCGGCTACAGCCGACAATGCTGAAAGCCTGCCAAGAAGCGGTTAACAGCGCGCACCGTGACTTGGATTTTCTGCGCCTGGGCGAAGCAGCGTTTGGTCGTTGCCCGACTGACTCCATTGACTACGCGGTGATGGAGCATTGTGATCGCGCCGCCGTGGTGCCTTTGGCCGCCGAGTGGAGTGATATCGGCAGTTTTGACGCGCTGTGGGCTACCGTTGAGCCTGATGCGGCGGGCAATGCCAGCAAAGGTGATGCCTGGCTAACCGATACCCAGGGTTCACTGGTGTTTGCCGAGCACCGCCTTGTGGCGACGCTAGGTGTGCAGAATCTCATCGTCGTTGAAACATCGGATAGCGTGTTGGTGGCCCATCGTGATCAGGCGCAGCAGGTCAAGCAACTGGTGGCTTCGCTTACTCAGGCGGGGCGCAGCGAGCCCTGCTCGGCGCCTCAGGTGCAGCGCCCTTGGGGCAGCTTTCAGGCGATGGACAGCGGCGAGCGCTATCAGGTCAAACACATTACCGTGAAGCCCGGCGGGCGGCTCTCGTTGCAGCGCCATCATCACCGCGCTGAGCACTGGATTGTGGTGAGGGGAACCGCGCGCGTAACGCTTGAGGAGCGCAGCTTCCTGGTGAGTGAAAATCAGTCGACCTATATCCCCATTGGCGCGCTCCATCGTCTGGAAAATACCGGCAAGATTCCTCTTGAGCTGATTGAAGTGCAGTCGGGTAGCTACCTGGGTGAAGACGACATCGAGCGCTTAGATGATGTTTACGCCCGACATAGCAGTGAATGACGCCTAGCTCACCAGCACTTACCAGAGCCAGCTGGCAGGGCGCGCCGGTGGGCGGCCTTTGCGTACATCGACCCAGCCGAGCACACAGCGCACGCCCAACCATACCGCTAGCAGTGGCCAAAGCAGGGTGCCAACGATGACAATGCTGAGCAAGAAGGCAATGCAGGCGTACAGCGTGCCGATCCAGAACGTGCGGATTAGGTAACGGTAGTGCGGCTGTAGCCATGGCGCTGCATCTTTGCGGTAGACGTAGGCAATCACTACACCGATCAGCAGGGTGATATTGGCGGTCACAATGCCCGCCAGGTAGAGCGCGTAAATAATTTGCGGCGGGCGGGTCTCATCGCCGGGTAGGTCGTTTTGCATCATAAGTAAGCCTTGTTAATAAAGCCGATAGTCGCGGTAGTTAGCTAATTTCTGCTGCTCCTGAACCACTTTACGGTAGCGCTTGTACTCCCACTGATACTGGGCAGGGTCCAAGCTGATTGCGGCCTCCACACTGGCGTTGACCCCCGTCGCAGACTGCACATCATCGTCGCTATACACGCGCTCATCGGCTTCCAGGAAATGAATCTCGAACCCTTTGCCAGGTACCCGCAGCGCCACGCCGGTGACTACCCTTGCCTGGGTACGGGCTACCAGTTTCGGCAGTAGTGTGGCGGTATAAGCGTCGCGGCCAAAAAAGGGCGCGAAAACGCCGCTGCCCCAGTCGGGCTCCTGGTCGGGCAGCATGCCAATCGCTTCGCTGCGTTTAAGCGCTTTGAGCAGTGCTGCCACCCCGCGCGGGTTGGTGGGCACCAGACTCGCCCCCATGCGCTCGCGGCCATGTCGAATCACAGGATCGAGATCAATGATTTTGGGTGGTTCGTACATGGCGGTAAACGGGAAGTGGCTCGATAGCCAGAAGTTAAGCACTTCCCAATTGCCAAAGTGTGGCGCGAGCACAATCACGCCGCGGCTCTCGGTGCGGGCGTTGTCGAGTTTGTCGCGACCGTATACCGCTAAAATATTGGTTTCTACTTTTTGTGGTTCCGCCATCCAGGCGTGACCCAATTCCAGCATGGTAGCGGTCGAATGTTTCAAGCTCTGCTTTGCAAGAGCTTGACGTTCAGCGTTAGAGAGAGCTGGATAAACGGCCGTAAGATTGCGCTCGGTTACCCAACGCTCACGCTTATTGAGACGGTAAACGACTGGGCCCAGCACCGAGGAAATGCGCCATAGGCGCGTGACTGGCCAGCGTGATAACTGACGCCACAGCCAACTGATGGCACTGGCCTTGGAAAAAAGCCTGCTGGTGTTACCCGTTGGTTGCGTCATCACTAAAACAGCCAGGAATCTACGTTGGAGGGCGCGCGCTTCTCCTGCAGCCCTTTGAAGCCTTTAACGCAGCGGATAATTAGCCAGACAGCAAGGGCCAGGAGTAGCGGGAAACCGATTAGTATCAAGGTCAATATCGAAAACACAATGCCGTAGACTAATCCTATCCAGAACGTACGAATCTGATAGCGGTAGTGCTCGTCTAACCAAACCGGACCTTTGTCTTTATAAACGTAGGCGATGACCACGCCGATAATAGACGTAAAGCCGAGGATAAAACTGGCTAGATAGAGCGCATAGATCACCATCGCCATCGTGGTGTCCGGCTGTTGGCTTCGCTCTTCGCTAACAACGTCGCCTTCTAGTGGCGCATCATGGGCGTTATCACGCATAACGGTTCCTTTCGATAAATCCTGTATTGGCGCTGGTACGCCTCGATAGGCGCTTCATGTGCTCTATGACAGCGTGCGCTCTTCGCCATCTCATTAATGGCCACGGGGTGTTAACGAGCAGCGGGGCGGCATATTTCCAGCAGGTTGCCGTCTGGGTCGCGCAGGTAGATTGATTCGATCGGCCCATTAGCGCCTTGGCGAGCAACGGGGCCTAGCTCTATATCAATTGCCAGTGCCTCCAAGTGCTGTTTGAACTCATCAAGCGGTAACTGGCAACGCAGGCATAAATCCAGGCTGCCAGGGGTAGGCGTCGCAGAGATGGGGGCGATGTCGGTATCGGTTTGATGCAGGCGTAGCGCCGTATCACCGAGCATTAAATCGACCCGCTGGGCGTCGCGGTAACGTACGTCTAACCCTAACACCCGTGAGTAAAAGTCGACGGCGCGACCCATGTCGGTCACGGTAACTACAAGATGATCCAGACCTGATAGCATGCCACTTTCCTTAATTCGTAACGATAAGCCAGAGAATACGATGATGCGCCGCTGTCCGCTCTGCGCGGAATCCACTATTGCGCTCTACCACCGGGATCGGCGTCGTGACTACTACCAGTGTGCCACGTGCAAACTGGTATTTGTCCCCCCTGAGCAGCATTTGAGCGCCGCTGCAGAAAAGGCCGAATATGATAAACATCAAAACTCGCCGCATGATACGGGATATAGACGCTTTCTAGGGCGTTTATTTACCCCGCTGTCGGCGAAGCTCGCTCCTAATGCGCGTGGGCTTGATTTTGGTTCCGGGCCGGGGCCGACGCTGTCAGTTATGTTTGCCGAGCAAGGTTTTCAGGTGGTGATTTACGACCTCTTTTATGCCCCTGATACCGCGGTGCTTACTCAGACGTTCGATTTTATCACTGCCACAGAAGTGGTGGAGCATTTGTCGCAGCCTGGCCAAGTGCTGGCTCAACTGGCCGGACAGCTCGCGCCCGGTGGTTATCTTGGGCTGATGACCAAGCGCGTTTCCACCCCTGACGCTTTTGCTCGCTGGCACTATATTAGCGACCCCACCCATATCAGCTTTTTTAGCGAAGAGACCTTCCGTTGGTGGGCTCAAAAGAATAATTTAGTAGTGGAATTTCCTGGGCCAGACACGGTTATTCTACACAAAACGCTAAGGTGAATAATTGTAACCTTAGAAAAGCATTGACTTTGCCCCCTTGAGGGCAATAATTGCGCGCCGCTATCCCCGCCTGACTCGCTGTGCCAGGTGAGATAACGGATCTTGAGAAGTCGCTTGGAGGCGTTTCTCTCAACTGTTTTCCGCCCCTGTTTTCAAAACGTTAAGTCAAGACGAGGTTTTCATGTCGCGGCAACTGCTAGCCATGGCGCTGGCGCCCCTTTTAGGGCTCTTCATTCTCGGGATAGGCAACGGTTTTCTTGCCACCTTAATTACCGTGCGCCTCGATGCCGCCGGTGAGTCAGCCACGGTGATCGGGATTGTCTCGTCGGCTTACTTTATCGGCTTAGCCTTAGGCGCAATGGTGAATGACCGCCTGCTGCTGCGCATTGGCCATATTCGCGCCTACGGTAGTTTTGCCTCTTTGGTGGCCGTCACGGTACTGCTGCAAGGCTTGTTTTTCGACCCCTGGGCGTGGTTTGCGCTGCGCTTGGTCGGCGGCTGGGCCACGGTCGGGGTTTATCTGGTCATTGAAAGCTGGCTGCTCACTTCGGGCGACCAGAAGGTTCGTGGCCGCCTGTTGGCGCTGTATATGATTTCGCTGTATGCCGCCGGTGTATTGGGCCAACTACTACTCGGTGTGACCAACGCCATGGGCGTCACTGCGCCCTTTATGGTGATTGGCCTACTGGCTTCGCTCTCTGTGCTGCCCATGGCGATGATTCCCCGCGTATCACCGATTATGGAGCACGCCGAACCGCTGCCCCCGCATCGTTTGATTACCCTGACGCCCACTGGCGTGATGGGTAGTTTAGGCTCGGGTATGGTTGTCGCAGCGGCCTACACGCTGTTGCCACTCTATCTGCAGCGTAATGGTATGAGCGTGAGTCAGGTGGGGCAGATGATGGCGGTCCTCATCATGGGGGCCATGTTGCTGCAATACCCCATTGGCCGCTGGTCGGATCGCCATGACCGCCAGATGGTACTGATCGCCATCAGCGGTTTCTGTGTGCTTATCTCCGCGGCGATGCTCTGGCTACCCCTTTCGACACCGCTATTGGCAGTGCTGCTGTTCCTGCTCGGCGGTGGCGTCTTTGCTCTTTATCCAGTGGCCGTAAGCCACGCCGCCGACCGTGCGCCCGCAGGGGCGCTGGTGCGCATGAGCCAGGGCCTGCTGTTGATTAACTCGATTGGCGCCACGATCAGCCCGCTGATGATCTCCCCGGTGATGACCGTAATGGGCGATGCGGGCCTGTTCTGGGCTTTCGGCTCACTAAGTCTGTTCTTTGTGATGTTCTTCTCCTGGCGCCGTAGCGTGCGCCCAGCGCCTGTGCCCGTGGCGCCCTTTACACCGACTACGCCAATGACCGCCGCCGGTGCCGAGCTAGTGGTCACCGAAGAGTTGATGCAGGGGGCACTGGAGCACGAGCACTTGGAGGATCTTTCCGATGCCGTATGGGACGTTGACGCCGCCGAACCGGTGGTAGGGCCGCCCGCTGAAGATGAGAGCCATATCACTTATTATGATGATGTGGAGCAAGCAATTGAGCGAAAATAAAACGGCGTGGAGACGTTATCGGTAACGGGTGATACCTTGGGCTAATGGTGTAGGCAGGAGAGTGTTACTACTATCTATGGCACACTTTCAAACAATTGTTTAATTTTCAGCCCGAGGTTCGCCATGAATGTTTACGCCGCGCCGGTACGCGATTTGCGCTTTGTGCTCGAAGAGCTGCTAGCGCACCGCTCGCTTAGCCTACCGGGCTTTGAAGAAGCCACGCCCGATTTGGTCGAGGCGGTACTCGAAGAGGCCGCAAAGCTGGCCGGTGACGTCTGGGGGCCGCTAAACAAGAGTGGTGATCTGCAGGGGGCCAAGCGCCACGCCGATGGCAGTGTGACGACACCGGAAGGCTTCGCAGCGGCTTACCAGGCGTATGTCGAGGGTGGCTGGAACGGCATCGGTGTATCAGAAGCGCTAGGCGGTCAGAACCTGCCCGAAGTGGTGGCTAGCGCGGTTCAGGAGATGCTTCACGGCGCCAATATGGCGCTGGGGCTCTGCCCCATGCTGACCGCTGGTGCTATCGAAGCACTGGCGCATCACGGCAGCGATACCCTCAAAGCGACCTACTTGCCCAAGCTGGTGGAAGGCACCTGGACGGGCACCATGAACCTCACCGAATCCCAAGCGGGGTCGGATCTCTCCCAAGTGCGCACCCGCGCAGTGCCTGAAAGCGACCACTACCGCATCAGCGGCCAGAAGATCTATATCACCTGGGGCGAGCACGACGCCGCCGAGAATATTATCCACCTGGTACTGGCCCGCAAGCCCGATGCACCGGCAGGCAACAAAGGCATCTCCCTATTCTTGGTGCCCAAGTTCCTGGTCAATGACGATGGCTCATTGGGCGAGCGCAACGATGTCACCTGCGCCTCTATTGAGCACAAGCTGGGCATTCACGGCTCGCCGACATGCACCCTCAGTTTTGGCGAAAATGGCGGCGCGATTGGCTACTTGGTCGGTGAAGAGGGGCGTGGTCTTAATCACATGTTCACCATGATGAACGAGGCGCGCCACAAAGTCGGCATTCAGGGGATAGGCGTGGCCGAGCGAGCCTGCCAGCACGCCTTTGCCTATGCGTTGGAGCGTCGCCAGGGTCGCTCTCCAAAATCGCGTGGCGGCGCTGAATGCACCATCAGCGATCACTTGGACGTACGCCGTATGCTGCTCTCCATGCGTGCCCGCACTGATGCGCTGCGCGCCCTGGCGTTATACTGCGCCGCCGAGTTGGATGCCGCCCGCCACGCTGAAAGTAATGAAGCCCGCCAAGTCGCCCAGGCCCGCGCCGATATCCTGATTCCGGTGATCAAAAGCTTCTCTACCGATCAAGCGGTGGAGATTGCCTCCATGGGCATTCAGGTACACGGCGGGATGGGCTACGTGGAGGAGACCGGCGCGGCACAGCTGCTGCGCGATACCCGCATTGCCCCCATTTACGAAGGCACTAACGGTATTCAGGCGCTCGATTTGGCGGGGCGGAAGCTTCAGCGTGACAACGGCGAAGCGCTCACCGCGTTGCTTCACGACGTTGCCGCCACTGTGGAGCAGCTAAACGTCGACCCCGCACTAAAAGCGTTGGGCCGTGGCTTGGCCGCGGGCTTAGAAGACCTAAAAGCCGCCCAAGCGATGGTGCTGGAACAAGGCCGCGACCCTGGAAACGGGGCAGATGCGGTGCAGGCTTATGCTACGCCGTTCCTTAACTTGGCGGGCCACGTGCTGTGTGCTTGGCAGATGGGGCAGGCGGCGCTTAGCGCCCAGGCAGCCCTTAACAACGGAAGCAATGATCCCTTCTATACTGCCAAGATGCGCAGCGCCGAATTTGCCATCACGCAATGGCTGCCGGTAGGCCGCGCTCAACGCGCGGTGATTGAAGCAGGTATGCAGTGTTTAAGCGAATTTGAGGTTCACTAACGTTAATTTCAGCCCGTATCGCCGCCCCTTTGGGCGGCGTTGTTGTTTCTAGGCGATCAAAACAACTATTTTAAACGAACCCTTAAAACGAACGCTTTCAATAACAATGTCCTCAATAACAAGACCAGGAGCCGATTATGACCGCTATCTTTGAGCAAGGCTTGCCCAAAACCGTTGCCAACCACGTGCCGCTTTCACCGCTGACCTTTATCGAGCGCTCGGCCTCTATCTATCCTGATTACCCAGCGGTGGTTCATGGCCGCACGCGCCGCACCTGGGGAGAGACCTGGTCGCGTTGCCGCCAGCTTGCCTCTGCGCTCAAGCAGCGAGGCATTCAGCCGGGTCAAACGGTGGCGGCGATGCTGCCTAATATCCCGGCAATGTTTGAGGCGCACTTCGGCGTGCCGTTGGCGGGCTGCGTGTTGAACACGCTGAATATTCGCCTGGACGCCGAGGCGATCAGCTATATGCTGGAGCACGGCGAGGCGAAAGCCATTTTGGTCGATCCCGAGTTTGCTGAGGTCATCCAGCAAGCCGTTGCCAAGCTAACCCACAAGCCGCTGATCATTGATGTTGCCGATGTAGAGTTTCTCGGCGACACGCAAGGCATTGGCGAGATTGAGTACGAAGCGCTGCTTAACGAGGGCGACGCCAATTTTGCCTATCAACTGCCAGCGGATGAGTGGGACGCGATCTCGCTTAACTACACCTCTGGCACCACCGGTAAGCCCAAGGGCGTGGTTTACCACCACCGCGGCGCTTATCTCAACGCGGTGAGCAATATCATGGAGTGGGCAATGCCCCACCACCCGATCTACCTGTGGACGCTACCGATGTTTCACTGCAACGGCTGGTGTTTCCCCTGGACCATTGCCGCCAACGCCGGAGTTAACGTGTGCCTGCGTCGCGTCGACCCGAAAAAGATCATGCAGCTCATTGCCGAAGAGAAGGTCACTCACTTCAGCGGAGCGCCTATTATTCTTAATGGCTTAGTGAACCTGCCCGCGGAAGATAAGCGCCAGTTCGATCACCCCGTCAAGGTCACCACCGCCGGAGCCGCGCCGCCAGCCTCTGTAATTGCCGGGGTCGAGAAGCTGGGCATTGAAGTGACCCACGTGTATGGCCTAACCGAAGTGTACGGGCCGGTGACCGTATGCGCCTGGCGGGAAGCGTGGGATGAATTGCCGCTGGAAGCACGGGCCAAAATCAAAGCCCGCCAGGGGGTGCGTTACCACATGCTCGAAGCGCTGTGCGTGGCAGATCCGCTCACCATGGAACCAGTACCCAAGGATGGCCAAACCATGGGTGAAATACTGATGCGCGGTAACAACGTCATGAAGGGCTATTTAAAGAACCCGGAGGCCACCGAGCAAGCGCTGGAGGGCGGCTGGTACCACACCGGCGATTTGGCGGTTTGGCATCCGGATGGCTATATCGAAATCAAAGATCGCTCGAAAGACATCATTATTTCCGGTGGAGAGAATATCTCGACCATCGAAGTGGAAGACGCTATATACGGCCATCCCGCCGTTGAAGAGGCAGCAGTGGTCGCCAAGCCAGACGAGAAGTGGGGCGAAACGCCCTGTGCGTTTGTGAAGCTCAAGGTGGGCTACGGCGAAGTCACCGAGGCCGATATTATCGCCCACTGTCGCGAACATTTGGCGGGCTACAAAGTCCCTAAAACAGTCATTTTCAGCGAGCTACCGAAAACATCAACGGGCAAGATACAAAAATTCGTCTTGCGTGAAGAAGCTAAAAATCATTAATCATTCCTAATAGTAATAAGCACTAGCGGTGATAACCGCCAGTAGTGATAATCAATAGGGGAGAGCGTGCATGAGTGACCAACAAATTGGCGTGGTGGGAGCCGGTACCATGGGGCAGGGGATTGCCCAGGTAGTGGCTGCCAGTGGCTTTAACGTGCGCCTTTACGATGTGGCCGAAGAGCAGCTTGGCCGCGCCAAGGCGAATATCGATAAAGGCTTGGGTAAATTGGTCACTAAAGAGAAGATCAGCGAGGCGGATAAAAGTGCCGCTCTCGCCCGTCTATCGACCACTACCACACTCAATGACCTAAGCGACTGCGCGATCATTATCGAGGCGGCCCCCGAACAGCCTGAACTCAAAGAGAAGCTGTTTCGTGATCTTAGCCAAATGAGCACCACGGCTATCTTAGCCTCCAACACCTCGTCGCTGTCGCTCACCCGGCTGGCGGCGGTGTGCGAGCATCCCGAGCGCGTGGTAGGCATGCACTTCTTTAATCCGGTGCCGGTGCTCAAACTGGTGGAAGTGATTCGCGCCGAGCAAACCTCGGACGCTACCGTGGCCGAGATTGAAACGCTAGCAAAGGCGCTGGGCAGAACTGCCGTGCCGGTAGGCGATGCGCCGGGCTTTGCTGTGAACCGACTGCTGGTGCCAATGATCAATGAGGCAGCGTTTATCGTGCAGGAGGGCACCGCAACGCCAGAAGCGGTTGATAACGCTATGAAACTAGGCGCGGCTCACCCCATGGGGCCGCTAGCGCTGGCGGATTTGATTGGGCTGGATGTGTGCCTGGCGATCATGGAAGTGCTTCAAGAGGGCTTTGGTGACCCGAAATACCGTCCCTGCCCACTGCTCAAACGCATGGTCGCCGCGGGTTATCTAGGCCGTAAAAGTGGTCGCGGTTTCTATCACTACGACTAACTTGCGCTGACGAAATCAGCTCGGCATAAAGAAGTCATTGCCACTCAACCAAGCGTTCGCTAGGGTTGAGTGGTATTCACTTTCATATTCAATAATAAATCGAATAAGGAGTCCGCCATGAGCGAAGCAGTGATCGAGAAGGTTGATAACGATGGGATGGTGCGACTGACCATCAATCGTCCTAAAGCGCTGAATGCCCTTAACAGCGAAGTGCTTGCCGCGCTGGAAGCGCATCTGGTTGAGCTTGAAGCCCACCCGAACCTACGCGCCGTACTGATTACCGGTGCGGGCGAGAAGTCCTTCGTGGCGGGTGCGGATATCACTGAAATGCGTGAAAAAACACCCGAAGAAGCGCGGGCCTTCGCCAGCCAAGCGCTGCGTACCATTAAACGCCTAGAGACACTTCCCGTGCCGGTGGTCGCGCTGGTGAACGGGTTTTGCCTTGGCGGCGGCTGCGAACTGGCACTGGCCTGCGACTGGGCTGTAGCCAGCGACAACGCGGTGTTTGGTCAACCGGAAGTGCTGCTGGGCGTCATTCCTGGCTTTGGCGGCACCCAGCGCCTACCGCGCCGCGTTGGCCCTGCGATGGCGATTGATCTGGTTACTACCGGGCGCAAAATCGATGCCCAAGAAGCGCTGCGTATCGGCCTAGTGAACCGGGTAATGCCGCAAGCGGAGCTCGAGAGCTACGTTGAAGAGCTCACTAAGCAACTCAAAGGCAACGGCCCACAGTCAGTGCGCGGCGCCAAGCAGGCAGTTCACGACGGTATGGATCAAGACCTTGATAGCGCACTAGCGCTGGAAACCAGCCTGTTCGCCTTCTGCTTTGCCGGTGACGAGCAAAAAGAGGGCATGGCGGCATTTGTCGAGAAGCGCAAACCGAACTTCTAAGGTTTGATTAATTACAGTTTTACTTATTTAGGGGGTGGCGCTTGCGTCACCCCCGTTTTATTCTCGAAAACTAACGATTACCTTCAAGAGAACTGCCACTATGCAATGGGCCGCTTTTATCCTCGCTGCGCTTGGTTTCGCCTATTTACCTGGGCCTGCAATGCTATATACCGCAGCGCAGACGTTGGGGCGCGGCCGACGGGCTGGGTGGCTAGCGGTCATCGGTGTGCATATGGGGTGTTATGTGCATGTGGTGGCCGCCGCGCTAGGATTAGCGCTGCTGTTTGCAGCGATTCCACCTGCCTACATCGCCATGAAAATCATCGGTGGGCTCTACCTGCTCTGGATGGGGCTGCGGCTATGGCAGCAGGGCATTCGCGCCCACGGCGAAGAGGTGCCGCTGGCAACCACGAAACGCGTGCTGCGCGACAGCTTTCTGGTGGAGATGCTCAACCCTAAAACCGCGCTTTTCTTTGTCGCGTTTCTGCCTCAATTTGTGCAACCCGAGAGCGCTATGCCCGTAGCATGGCAGCTGCTCTGGCTGGGTATCGCCACCAATGCGCTGTTCTCATCGGCGGATGTCGTGGTGGTGCTGCTGGCCAGCCCGTTGCGTGAGTGGTTACAAAAATCCCATGGCTCCTCCCGGCTCATTCAGCGCATTGGGGGCAGCGTATTAATGGGACTAGGCGGTAATACGCTGGCTCAGGCAACACGTTAAGGGTGCTTACTTACACCGGCTAATCCAATTCCCCACATAAGGAGCGCTGCATGTTTGATCTCTATATTGCCAACAAGAATTACTCTTCTTGGTCGCTGCGCCCTTGGGTGTTGATGAAAGCGCTGGAGATTCCGTTTAACGAACACCTGATGCCGTTTGAAGGCGGCTTTGGCGCTAGCCATGACGTTTACACCCGCTTTTCGCCATCGGGCTTAGTGCCTTGTTTAGTGGATAGGGAGAGTGATCTGGCGGTGTGGGATTCGCTGGCGATTGTTGAATATTTGGCCGAGCAACATGCCGACGTATGGCCGAGTGATAAAACCGCCCGCGCCTGGGCGCGCTCAGCTACTGCTGAAATGCATAGCGGCTTTGGCGCCCTGCGTGATGATTGTTCAATGAACTGCGGTGTGCGGGTGGCATTGAATAGTTTATCGTCCAATCTCAAGGCCGATGTGAACCGCTTAGATGCGCTATGGCAGCAGGGGCTTGAGCGCTTTGGCGGGCCGTTTTTAGCGGGTGAACAATTCTCAGCGGTAGATGCGTTTTATGCCCCTGTGGCGTTTCGCGTACAGACATTCAACCTGCCGATAAGTGAGAAATCCCAGTCCTATGTCGAGCGCCTGTTAGCACTGCCTGCCATGCAGGCCTGGTATCAAGCCGCGCTAGCAGAAACGTGGCGCGAACCTATGCACGAAGCTGAAACGCTAAAGAATGGCACGCTGGAAGTTGATTACCGCACGTCTTAACCTTGGGACAATTCACCAGCGACACTCGGCATCGGGTACACTAGCGCAAATTTTCGTTTGGAAACGTCCATGGCTCTTAGCGCAACGCCCTACAAAGTTGATATTAATCTGACCGACCTGGATCGCGGGGTATATGAAACGCTGCGCTTTACCGTGGCTCGTCATCCCTCAGAGACCGAAGAGCGCATGACCGCCCGCTTACTGGCTTATGTGCTGTGGTACAGCGAAACGCTGGCCTTCGGGCGCGGGCTTTCCGATGTGGACGAGCCAGCGCTATGGGAGAAAAGCTTAGATGGGCGTTTGCTGCACTGGATTGAAGTAGGCTTGCCGGATGCTGAGCGTATCACCTGGTGCTCGCGCCGGGCCGAGCGCGTGACGCTGCTAGCCTACGGTCGGGTAGACCTATGGGAGAGCAAAGTACTCGCCAATGTGGCATCGCTGAAAAATGTGCACGTGGCGGGGCTGCCCCAAGAGGCGCTCGCAACCATCGCTAAAGATCTGCCACGGGCTATCAATTGGGCGGTAATGATCAGCGAAGGCTCGCTGTTTATTACCGATGAAAACGGTCAGCATGAAATTACCCCGCAGTGGCTGCTGCGTGACAGATAGTGATTATTCTTGATCATTAGCCTACCAACTTTCGTCTAGTCGACTACGCTATAAATCTAAGCAATCAACAGCATAAGGGTGGCCTATGAGCCATCCTTAATTTTTAGTGTCTTAGCCTTTTTGTGTAGAAATTTGCAAAAGTATGCTTGCTATCTTTTTGCACAATTACATACAATCAACAATGTTTGTTGATGTTCATCAAAAAGCAGCCTCCAAAAACGCTCCCTAGAAAAACCTCAAGGAACGAGTAATGAAAGCAATGACCCCTTTACGATGGCAGCTCTTCCCGCTAGTGGCTGTCGTAAGCTTGCTGTCGACGCTGGCGCAGGCCAACGATAGCGTCCTCTCGATTAAGCACGAAAATGATGGCATGGCCAGTAGTGATGATGGCCACTTTACCAGCGGTTTTGAGCTCAATTGGGCGTTTGAACCCGAAGCGCAAAGCTGGACACAGCGCCTGGCGACTGCTTTGCCCGATAGCCTGATAGGCAACGCTGATATGGCCGCTTTCCGGCTCGTGCATCAAATTTATACGCCCAACAATATTGAGCAGCGTGGGTTGATAGAAGATGATCGCCCCTACGCAGGGATTGTTTACGGCGGTATATCGCTCTATGAAGATGTGCCCATGGGGAGCTGGCGACAAGCGACTGACCTGCATCTGGATATTGGTTTGGTTGGGCCCTCGTCACTTGCCGATAGTATTCAGCGTGAGGTACACAGGGTGACCGATAGTGATCGCCCCAATGGCTGGAAGAATCAGCTTGGCGATGAAGCGATCGTCAACGTAGCCATGCGGCGCCAGTGGTGGCACAGCTCCCCATTAATCGGCAAGCAGTTTGCCCATGGCCCTAGTGTCAGCGCCGCTTTGGGCAACCTCTACACCTACGCAAGTGCTGGGTATAGCGTTCGCTGGGGCGATGAGGCGCCCGGCATACCTACGCTGACCCCAAACCCTAGTAGTCGCTACCACATGACTGGAAATAATGGCTGGCAGTGGTATCTGTTTGCGAGCGTAGACGGCTATTACATGGCACAAAATCTGACGCTGGATGGCAATACGTTCAGAAATAGCCGCCACTCGGTTGATCGTAAAGAGTGGGTAGGTGACGTTTCTGCAGGACTGGCGCTGGCTTGGGAAGATTGGCAGGTTACTTACGCCGCAGTGCAGCGCTCGCGTGAATTCGACGGTCAGGAAGAGCAGGATAAGTTTGGGTCCATCACGCTATCTAAGCGCTTCTAAAATTAGTTAAGCTTTGGGCGCCTTTCAGAAGGAAAGTGTGTAGGTGGGAGGAAACAATTCATGGCCAAACAATATCCCCATACCCCTGATGGGCGCTACTTTGTGGCCAAAAATCGCCTGTGGCGCTGCACTGATCCGCGCTTAGATGAAGAGCAAAAGCGCACTCATATCAAAGAGTTGATGAAAGCACGTCGAGCCGTCAGAACGGCCCAGCAGCACGGTGATGACGACGCGCTTCGTCAAGCCCGTGACGCGGTTCAGGCTGCTAAAGAAGCATTAGGTGAGCGTGGCCCGGTGTGGTGGGATGATAATGCCCCTGATGAAGGCGGCTTTGCGCCCCATAACAGTTCCTATGCCAAGTGGTGGGAGAGCCAACTCTAAATATCTTTCTAGCGTACACAATAGGCTCGGAGCTGTTAGCCTAAGCAGGGCGGCAAGCAAACTCTTTGCCTATCGCTAAGTGACCAAGGATAAAGCGCATATGGAAATGGTATTTTTTAATGGCTGGGGCAGCGTGTTACGTATTCTGATTATCGGATTATTGGCGTACGCCACGCTGATTCTCTTCTTACGCCTTTCAGGCAACCGCACGCTGTCGAAAATGAACGCCTTCGATTTAATTGTCACGGTGGCACTGGGTTCCACGCTGGCGACCGTACTGCTGTCTAAAAATGTGGTATTGGCGGATGGAGCTGTCGCGTTAGCGCTGCTGATTTCACTTCAATTTATTATTACGTGGACCAGTGTGCGGTTTCGATGGGTACGTCGATTAGTGACCGGTGAGCCACTGATGCTGCTCTATCAGGGTGAGTTTCTATTAACTTCACTGCGAAAAGCGCGGGTAACCCAAGACGAAGTGCTTTCCGCTATCCGTAGTAGTGGGCTTAGTGATGTAGCCGACGTAGAGGCCGTTGTTATAGAAACAGATGGCTCACTAAGCGTTGTTAAGCGTCATGCAGAGAGCAGTCATTCGAGTTTAGAGGGTGTTCGTGGCCCCCGGTGAAGCCCATGCAAAACTCATTTTTCTAAGTTAAATTAATTTTTACGTTCACGTTTGTGCCTGGCAGTGGTATTCTTCGCCACTGTTAATTTTAAGGACGCAAAGTGAATATCAAAGCAGATCTTTCCATTCTTGATATTATTGGCCATCTGATTATTTGGGTGGTACTCAGTATCGTTACTTTTGGTATAGCGCTATTTTTCTTCCCTTATTCGTTTTCGCGGTTTGTTATTAACCGTACTTCGGTAGTGGATGCTGCTGGGGTAGAGCGAAAAATGGTTTGCGATATCAACCTGTTCAGCAACATCGGCCACATTATCCTCTGGATGTTGATTTCGCTGGTCACCTTTGGGCTGGGATATATTTTCTACTTCTACCGGGTATGGAATTACGCCTTGAATAACTCACGGGTTGAATAATCTTAGCCTTTGAGTTGAAAGCGACCAAGAGCCTACGCTGAGAGATCAAGCGTAGGCTCTTTCTTAGCGGTTAATTACTCGTTATCAGCCAGTTTATCTTGAGTACGAAGCTCAAAGTCGCTGGCATCATGACGTTCGTGCAGCTGCTCGTGAGGTTCGCCCCAGGTGCGATTTACCATGCGCCCGCGTTTAACGGCGGGGCGCTCATCGAGCTCTTCGGTCCAGCGTAGAACGTTTTTGTAGGTGTGTGCCTCCAAAAACTCCGCCGCTTCGTAAACGCGGTTTTTCACTAGCGCGCCATACCATGGATGAATCGCCATATCGGCAATGGTGTACTCATCGCCTGCCATAAAGCGGTTATCCGCCAAATGGCGATCAAGTACATCAAGCTGACGCTTCACTTCCATGGTGTAGCGGTCAATCGGGTACTGGTACTTTTCAGGTGCGTAGGCATAGAAATGACCAAAACCGCCGCCTAACATTGGCGCGCTGCCCATTTGCCAAAATAGCCAAGAGAGGCATTCGGTCCGTTTCGCGGGGTCATGGGGTAGGAAAGCGTCAAACTTCTCAGCCAGATAGAGCAGAATCGCCCCCGACTCAAATACCCGCTGGGGTGGAGTGGTCGAGTGATCCATCAGTGCGGGAATTTTAGAGTTGGGGTTCACCTCGACAAAGCCGCTGCTGAACTGATCGCCTTCGCCAATTTGAATCAGGTAAGCGTCGTATTCGGCGCCCGTTATGCCTTTCTCCAGCAACTCTTCCAGCATCACGGTGACTTTGACACCGTTGGGTGTGGCGAGGGAGTAAAGCTGAAGAGGATGTTTGCCCACCGGCAGGGCCTTGTCATGAGTAGGGCCAGCAATTGGGCGATTGATATTGGCAAACTTACCGCCGTTGCCAGGTTCCCATTTCCAAACGCTCGGGGGAGTATAGGTGTTGTCGCTCATTCGTTTCCTCGCTATAAATATTTTATCGGTGTCAAAGCGGCTACTAGATTTGGCTGGTGATTAGCCTGTTAATAAAGTAGTCCATTTTCCTAAATTGAGGTGGCGGATGCGTATCATTGGTGTGCTAGGTGGTATGAGCTGGGAGTCGACCCAAGGCTACTACCGAGCCCTAAACGAGGGCGTAAAAGCGGCGCTAGGTGGTTTTCATTCGGCTAAGATCGTGATGGTTAGCGTCGATTTTGCCGAGATTGAAGCATTACAGCAGCAGGGCGATTGGCAGACCGCTGGCGAACTGCTGGCCAACGCTGCCCAAAGCGTCGAGCGAGCGGGCGCAGACTGCCTGTTGATTGCCACCAACACCATGCATAAGGTGGCGCCCGCTATTGAGCAGGCGATTACCATTCCGCTGCTGCATATTGCCGATGCTACGGCTGAGCAGCTCACCGCCGACGGTATCACGCGCGTCGGCCTATTGGGTACGCGCTTTACCATGGAGCAGGACTTTTATATCGGCCGCTTAAAGCAGTTCGGTATTGAGGTCGTGGTGCCCGATCAGTCTGAGCGCGACACTATCCATCGGGTGATCTTTGATGAACTTTGCCAGGGCCGTGTAGAAGCTGCATCGCGGCAACGCTACTTAGCAATCATTGATTCTCTGCATGCTCATGGCGCCCAGGCGGTGATTTTAGGCTGTACTGAAATTGCCATGCTGGTAAGCCAGCAAGATACCGCGGTGCCGCTTTATGACACCACCGCTCTGCATGTGGAGAGAGCGGTGGTGTGGGCACTAACATGATGACTTAAATGAATAACGACGCTTAGACCAACGTCAGAGTGACATTGATGTTGCCACGGGTGGCGTTTGAGTAGGGGCATACGATATGGGCTTTATCGACCAACTGCTGAGCGACTTCCTGCTCTAGGCCTGGAAGGCTGATTTTTAGCTCAACTTCAATGCCAAAGCCGGTTGGGATGGCGCCAATACCTACATGCCCATCAATTTTGGTTTCTTGGGGCAGTTTTACTTTTTCCTGGCTCGCCACGTGCTTCAGTGCGCCTAGAAAGCAGGCAGAGTAGCCTGCTGCGAAAAGCTGTTCGGGGTTAGTGCCATCACCGCCAGCACCGCCTAACTCTTTCGGCGTGCTGAGTTTGACATCGAGTGCGCCATCAGAAGATTTGGCATGGCCTTCACGGCCGCCAGTAGCGGTTGCGTGGGCACGATAAACAACGTTTTCGATAGTGGTCGTCATATTGATTCTCCTGTCAGCGTTATTAATTATGAACCTACGCTTTTAATTTAGTGCAGCTTTATTTTGTGCGCAAGATAAATGGCGAATTAATTTGGTTGCACTTTGCCAAAGACGAAAATCGAATGACGCCAAAGGCAAAGGGCTACTGACTTTTTTGTAAGCTATCGCGCAGTCGCACCAGATCTTCTTTTAGCGTGGTCAATGCTTCGATTGATTGTTCGCTCGCATGCACCACGCAGCTAGGGATGTGGTAAGCCTGTTCACGCAGCTCCTTACCTTTATCGGTAAGGTAAAGCTCTACTACACGCTCATCATGATGACTGCGTTTGCGATTCAACAAGTGGTCGGCTTCCAGGCGCTTAAGGAGCGGCGTAAGCGAACCAGGATCAGTGAGTAGGCGCTTACTCATCGTGCCAACGGTAATGCCATCGTTTTGCCATAAAACAAGCATGGCAAGGTATTGCGGGTAAGTAAGCCCCAACTCTTTGAGCAGAGGTTTATACACCTTGGTCATCATTAACGAAGTTGAATAGAGCGCAAAGCAGAGCTGATGATCAAGTTCTAGTTCGCTACAAGATGGTTGCACAAGTATGGGTTCCGATCCGAAATATGTAGGGTAATGTAGCGCGCGAAGCAGTAAGTGGCTATCCCTAGACGTTGGTCGTAAGTTGGCAGTTTTGTTTTGACACGCACTTGGCAGCTAGCTAGCCTTCGCATCATTAATGTTACCGGTAACAATTTGGTGCTCATTAAATTAGCCAGTAACAACTCAATTCTTACCCATTCACCGTTAACAACAACGAATATTTGGAGATCACGCGATGACAACTATTTGGCGCAGCACGCTAACCCTGGTCGGTGCGACCACACTGACGTTTGGTATGGCGCATGCTCAAAGCCCAGAACTCTCTGATCCGCCTGAGATCGAGGGCGAGGTAGTCGGCGATCATGGCTCGCATACACTACGTATGGGCATCGGCCTTGCGGAAAGCTCGCCACAGTTCTTGTCTAGCCAATATTTTGGTGAGATTTTGGAGCAGCGTACCGACGGTCGCATTAAGGTTAACGTTTTCCCTAACAGCCAGTTAGGTGACGACGTTCAGATGTTGGAAATGCTGCAAACCGGCACGCTGGATATGACTTACCCGTCTAGCTCCGCCACTACTGGCTACGTTGAACAGCTTGCCGCTTTTGACCTGCCGTTCCTGCTGCCTAGCCGTGAAGCCGCGGTAGCCGTTATGCAGAGCGATGTGGCCCAAGGCATGCTGGACGCCTTTGATGGTACCGGCCTGAAAGCACTTGCGTTCTCTGAGAATGGCTATCGCCAGCTCTCTAACAGTGCTCGCCCGGTGGCAAGTCCTGACGACGTAGCAGGTCTTGATGTGCGCGGTTTAAGCGTTCGCACCATGGAAAACCCGGTGCATCTAGCGATTTGGGAAGCCTTAGGCGCTAACCCAACGCCGATGGCTTTTGGTGAGCTTTTCTCGGCGATGGAGCAGGGCGTGGTAGATGGCCAGGAAAACCCTTGGAGCACCATCCTGACCTCGAATTTTAATGAAGTACAGGATTATGGCACCGAAACACGCCACGTCTATACTCCCTTTATCATGATGCTTTCTGAGCGTACTTGGGAGCGCATGGCACCCGAATATCAGGAACTGGTACTGGAAGCAGCGCGTCAGTCAGCCGACTATGAAATTCAGCTGTCAGCTGAGTACGATGACTGGTCACGTGATCAGTTGGCAGAGCGTGGTATGGAAATTACCCGCTTGGACGATGAGCAGTTAGCCGCTTTCCAAGAAGCCACTCAGCCGGTTTATGAAGAGTGGGCGCCGCGCATTGGTGAAGACCTGATCGCGGACATTCAGAAGATCGTTGAAGAGAGCAGCAACTAAACCTTACGTTTAGCGCACCGTTGGGCAGGCCATCGAGCCTGCCCAACGTGTCAGTGCCCCTGGAGCTCCTATGTCACTCTCCTCTACACCCCCTAATACTCCTACGCCGATTGAAGATCCCTCGGTGTATCTGGACGACCCAAATCGCAAGTTGCTGGAAATCGATACCGATACCCGCCAAGGCCCAGTAGTGTTCCGCTGGCTGACCTTAGGCATGGAGTATCTGATCGGCGCCATTTTAGTGGCGTTGATCGTGTCCGTTTCATGCAACGTGGTGGGGCGTGCGCTGTTTAATTACTCCCTGCCCTGGGCAGATGAGTTGGCTCGTATGCTGTTTATATGGCTGGTATTTATCGGTGCCGCTGCAGCATTTTCCCGTTACGAGCACATTGCCGTTGATGCTTTGGTGCGGCGCTTGCCGCTGCGCTTGGCGCACATGCTCTATTTGCTGCAGCACCTGATTATCACCGCCCTCATGGTGGTCATGATTTGGGGTGGCTACCAAGTGCTGTCGCGTTCAAGCGGGCGCTCAGCGATTATGGATGTGCCATTGAGCTTCATTAGCCTTTCGCTGGTGTTGTGCGTCATCTTTATTGCGGTGGTATCGAGTTGGCGGATGTGGGTCAGCCTAAACGTTATTCGCCATCCTGAGCGGGAGCGCTAATCATGCTATGGATTTTTCTGGCTATTTTATTGGCCTCTATCGTTATTGGGTTACCTATTGCCTTTGGCTTGGGCGTGGCGGCGCTGGTCATGGCGGTGCTATCTGATATTCCGCTGTCGATCATGATCGAGCAGTCGATTCGTGGTGTAAACAGCTTCCCGCTGCTCGCTATCCCGTTCTTTATTTTAGTCGGTGAGGTGATGAGCAATGGCGGTATCGCTCGTCGCTTGATGGAGCTGGCTGGCGCTTTGGTCGGCTTTATGCGCGGCGGGCTAGGGCAGGTTGCCATTACCGGTTCGATGTTCTTTGGTGGCATCAGTGGGTCAGCGGTGGCCGATACGGCTGCTACCGGCGCGATGATGATTCCCTCCATGAAAGAGCAGGGCTACACCGCGGCTAATGCTACCGCGATCAACACCGTGTCCTCGGTGATCGGGATCATTATTCCGCCCTCCATCCCGCTGATTCTGTACGGCATCGTCACTGAAACCTCGATTAGCCGCCTGTTTATCGCCGGTATCATTCCGGGTCTGTTGATTGGCTTTGCGCTGATGGTGACCACCTATATTCTTGCTAAAAAGGATGGCGGCGGTGTGCAGCAGTTCCGCTGGGATCGCCTCTGGAAAGCCTTCAAAGATGCCTGGCTTGCGCTGGTACTCCCGGTCATCGTAATTGGCGGTATTATTGGAGGTGTATTTACCGCAACCGAAGCGGCCGTAGCGGCATTGCTTTATGCGCTGGCTATTTCGCTGGTGGTTTACCGTGAGTTCAAGCTCAAAGAGCTCGGCGGTATGCTGATTCGTACTGCTCGTTTGACCGGTATGGTGATGATGCTGCTAGCGTTTGCGACGGTGATTGCTTGGTTCCTAACCATTAATATGGTGCCGCAAACCCTGGTCAGCCAAGTGCAGGCGATTACCCAAGACCCGTTCCTGTTACTGCTGATTGTGGCAACGTTGCTGTTGTTGGTGGGCTTTGTCATGGACTTGACTCCGGCCATGGTCATCATGGCGCCGATGCTAGCGCCTATTGTCACCTCGGTGGGCGTTGATGCGGCTTACTTTGGCGTACTAATGGCCTTTGTATTGGGCATCGGGCTGCTAACCCCGCCGGTTGGCACCTGCCTTTACGTCGGTTGTGGTGTGGGCAAAGTCTCCATGGAGTCTTTGGTCAAAGCGATGCTACCTTACTACGTAGCGCTCCTCGTCGTGCTGGTGATCCTGATCGCCTTCCCGGGTATCGTTACCTGGCTGCCTGATCTTACCGCTGTGCGCGGCAACTGAGGTTCTTGGTAATGAATAGGAGAGCTTCTGTGAAGACCCTCTCGCATCGTATTTTAGTGATGGGTGTGTCTGGCTCTGGGAAGTCGCACATTGGCCGCCAGTTGGCCCAAACCGTAGGGGCGACGTTCATTGATGGCGACGATTACCATTCGCCCGCCAATGTAGCCAAAATGGCCAGCGGCACACCGCTCAATGACGATGACCGGAGCGAGTGGCTCGATACGTTGGCAGCGCTATTCGCCGAGTATCGGGCCAGAGATGCGTCGTTGGTGATTGCCTGCTCAGGGTTGAAAAGGCGCTACCGTGACCGGCTGCGCCAAGGCGACTCAGCGCTGCAGATTCTCTACTTAGAGGGCACGCAAGAGCTGCTGCTTGAGCGGCTAGAAACCCGAGCAGGGCACTTCTTCAAAGGCGATACCATGTTGGCCAGTCAATTGGCTGATTTAGAACCGCCTGATGAAGAGGAGGCGTTTAACGCCTCCATTGCCCTGTCGCCCATGCAAATCGTCGATCAATTTGCTGCCACGCTGCCGCTACCCAGCCGCACACTAAGCTAACGCACACTAGGCTAACGCTCACTAGGCAAAAGAGTTAATAGGTATTGAGGCCGCTGATTGAAGGGGCGGCCTCAATGCTCCCCCACTGCATAAGGCAGTTACCCCTTTGAAGAAAAAACGCCCCACCCTACAGGACATTGCCGACCACGTAGGGGCTACCAAAATGACGGTAAGCCGCTGCCTGCGTGAACCTGAAACGGTTTCGGAAGGGCTTCGTGAGCGCATTTTCTCGATTGCCGAACAGATTGGCTATATTCCCAACCGTGCGCCCGATTTACTTTCCAGGGCCACCAGTCATTCGATTGGCGTGCTGGTGCCGTCGCTGACCAACCAAGTGTTCGCCGATATCATTGTCGGCATTGAGGCGTTAACGGAACCAGCGGGCTATCATTTAATGCTCTCTCACTATGGCTATAGCCCTGAGCTTGAAGAGCGCAGCCTAGCTTCATTGCTTTCCTATAACGTCGATGGCGTTATCCTTTCTGACCGTGATCACACGCCGCGTAGCCTGCGTATGCTGGAAACCGCCGGGATCCCGATTGTCGAAATCATGGACACCCATCGCCCTCCGCTACAACAGACCGTGGGCTACGACAACGTACAAGCCGCCTATGACATGGTGAGTGAGATGATCCGCCGCGGCCGTCGCCAAGTGATTTATCTGGCGGTTCGTTTGGATGAACGTACCCGGCAGCGTGAGTTGGGCTACCGCCGTGCCATGGAAGAGCACGGATTGCCGCCGGTGACGCTGCAAAGCACCCAACGCTCTTCTTATAGTGTGGGAGCAGCCCTACTCAAGCAGGTGTTAGTCGACTACCCAGCAGCGGATGGCCTGTTTTGTACCAATGACGACGTTGCCGTAGGCGCTTACTTTGAATGCCAGCGACGCGGTATTGAGGTGCCTGGGCGCATGGCCTTGGCGGGCTTTCATGGCCACGATGTGGGCCATGTGATGACACCACGCTTGGCCAGCGTGGTGACACCGCGCCAGGCCATCGGCGAAGCAGCAGCGGGGCAGCTGTTAGCGCGTATTCGCGGTGAGCCACTGACCCAGAAAGTGGTGGATTTAGGCTACCGTATCGAAACAGGCATGACGCTATAGGCCATGCTTTTGAGTAGCGATCACCATTGTGAGTGGCTAAAGTAGCCTTTTTACTTGTCGCGAGGCTGCCGTGCAGATTACCCAACTCAACATCTACCCCGTAAAGTCGCTAAAAGGCATCAGCGTTAATCACAGCGAGCTACAAGAGCACGGGCTCGCCTGGGATCGCCGCTGGATGTTGGTGGACGCCCAGCAACGCTTTATTACCCAGCGACAACTCCCTGCGCTCGCCACCATTGAGGTCGCTCTCACCGATGAGTACTTGGTGCTATCTCACCCTGGCGTTGACCCAATGAACATACCGCTGGCAGAACCCGCCGGTAATTTGCGCCTGGTCAGCGTGTGGAATGATCACTGTAAAGCTCTGCCGGAGAGCGAAGATGTTTCTCGCTGGTTAGTCGCTGCCTTGGGCGCACAGGCCCAAGGGCTGAGTTTGGTGCGTTTTGCGACTGAATTTACCCGGTCAGTCGAAGAGGATTTTCTTGACGGTGGAGCGGCGCATACCTACTTTTCCGATGGTTACCCGTTTCTGATAACGTCCACGGGCTCGTTGGACGCACTTAATCAAGCGTTGGTGGCAAAAGGGGGCACGCCAGTGCCCATGAACCGTTTCCGGCCCAATATTGTGGTAGAGAGCGATGAAGCGTGGGCTGAAGACCGTTGGGCGACGCTTTCTGAACAAAAGGGAGCTTTCCAACTAGCGTTGCGCAAGCCCTGTAAGCGCTGCAAAATCACTACCATCGATCAGTATACGGCGACAGTACCAGCTCCTGCTGAGCCGCTAAAAACCTTGATTGAGCTTAATACTCAGCCCGCCTTGAAAGGCGCCCACTTTGGCCAGAACGCCACATTGCTCGAAGGCGCAGGCAGCATTATTCGTGTGAAGGATAGACTGGCGGCGGCGTCTCGCGACGCTTGACGCGTAGCAGTTTAGTGGCGATTGCCGTGCCGATCAGGGTAATGACCATACCCGCGATAATCTGAACGTTTAGCGTCTCTCCCAGCAGTAGATAACCCCATATTAGCGCGCTCACCGGCACCAGGAACGTCACCGTTGAGGTGGCGGTGGCGCCCGCGCTGGCGAGTAAGCCGAAGTAGAGCAGGAAGGCCAGGGTGGTGCTTAGCGCTGCCAGTGCCAGTGCGTTTCCCCAGGCCAGAGTGCTAATGGGCTCGCTTGGCCATAATAGAATGCCAGGAATCAGCAGCACTAACGCTGACATGGCACTGCTGCCTGCGGCGAGTACACGTGTGGGCAGATGGCCAAGGCGCGTTTTCGAGTAGTTGCCTGCAATGCCATAGCAAAAAGTGGCGCCTAAGACAGCCAAAATAAACCAGCCGTCACCGCCCAGGGCGAAATCAAGTCGATCCGCTGAGAGCACATAGACTCCCAGCAGTGCCAGGGCGAGGCCTAAGTACTGCTGGCGCTGTATGGCGGTAGCGAAAAACAGTGCGCCGATCAGTGCAGTAAAAATCGGCGTGGTAGCGTTAATTAATGAGGTAAAGCCCGCCTCTAGTCGCGTAGTGGCAAGTGCCAATAACGAAAAGGGCAGTACGTGATTCACAATACCTAAAAAAAGCAGCGGGCCCTTATGCTGCCAGATCAATCGCAGGTAATGCAGGCTGATCAACAGCGGCATCAATAGCAGTGCGCCAATTCCCATACGTACCAACACTAACGGTACCGCCCCGAATTCGGGGGCGGCCACGCGCATAAAGATAAACGAAAGGCCCCACAGGGAAGAGAGCAGAATCAAGCGCAGCGCATCAGCTGATGACATGGCGTGTCCTTAACAGTAACGCAGTTAGGTAGCTAACTAGCTTACGGCTGAACGAGAGTCGATGGAAGCGATGGAAGTACGGGGGCGGCAGAGAAACAAAAAATCAGCTACGCTGGTGAGGTGGTCAAGCGGCAACCGTCGCCGGGCCCACACAGACATTTACACTTGACAATATGTTTACGCATATTGGCACACACAAGGAGTTGTTATGGATCGTACAGCTAGCGCACGTTGGGAAGGTGGTCTTAAGGATGGCAAAGGCACCATTTCAACCGAAAGTGGCGTTTTAGATGCCAGTTACTCCTTCAGCAAGCGCTTTGAAGATGAAAAAGGCACTAATCCTGAGGAACTGATTGGTGCAGCACACGCCAGCTGCTTCTCCATGGCGCTCTCCATGATTTTAGGTGAGAAAGGCTATACTGCTGATTCTATTGAGACCAGCGCTAAAGTAACCCTTTCCCAGAGCGATGTAGGGTTTGATATTTCTAAAATCCATCTGGATGTAGTCGCTGCCATCAGTGGCGCCGACGACGCAGCTTTCCAGGAAGCAGCGGAAACGGCGAAAGCTAATTGCCCTGTTTCCAAAGTCCTTAATGCGGATATCAGCATGACGGCCAAACTGAAAGCCTAATTTTTATTTAGGCTATAGTTTGCTCATAAGTAGGTGGTTTTCTTAACATAGATGGCTTGCGTACAAGCAGTGTGCGCGAGCCATTTTGCTGCCTGAGTTGATTAGAATCTTTTAAATATTTTTTAATGGCAAACATTAAAAAGCCTTGGCCATTGCCAAGGCTTTTAGTAACTAATGAGCGCTTATTCGTCGTTATCGTTGTCGCGGTTATACTCTTCAGCTGCTTCAAGCGCATCTTCTGACGCATTAACGGAAATGACATAGTCTTCGCCATCTTCGTCTTTTGTCAGCTCAAGTGAGTCCCATTCGATAGCGACGTTTTTCTCGCCCATACCGAGGAAGCCACCAACGCCCACCACGACAGCGTTGATTTGACCGTCTTCATCAATTACTAGATCGGTGATGGTGCCGATATCTTCGTCATCTTCAACGCTGCTTTTGACTTGATTGCCAGTTAAGGCATCAGCATGGAAAGTGTTTTCTGGCGCTTCTGTTAAGTAAGTCGCTTCCATGGTGGTGGTATTCTCTTCAGCATTCACACTGCCAGCGGCAAACATAAAGGCTGGAACCATGAGAGTACCTAGAATAGCGGGTTTAATATTTTTCATTTTGCTTGCTCCTTGCGATTTTATTGAGCTTAACGACTCCGCGTAACAACCCGAATAAATCAATAGTGTCGATTTTGGCTTCGTTTAAAATAAACGATAGCTACCCCGATACTATTATTCCTGAGTGTGTTAATTATCCTGGCGATGTAATGCATCAGGATAATTGACGCTATCTTGCGCTTCACTGCGCTAAGACAGCTATCAGGTTAGTTGCTGTGTTCAAAAATACAACCTTTCAATTGAAACTTTTAGGTAACACGATCGTTTCAGTTTCACGCCCATTGGCCTAGGCCCGTGCCCTAGTGCGACAGTCTGTCGAGTTGACCCGCTCCCGCCCAGTGTTCATATTCGTCTCCAAATGACTCGCTTTTTGTCCACGGTTTGATAAAAAGCGAGGTCGCATAAAAAGGAGAATCCCTGACCATGACATCTCGCCCTTTGCAGTATTTAAAGCAGTTCTGCGTCAGCAGCGTTGCGCTAGGCGCTTGGCTATTAGCCTCAAGCGCTGTAGCCGATAGCAGCGAACTGCCCAAAGGCCATTTTCTGCTGCCTGAAGAGGGCAATATGGTGGGCCAAGTGTATACCGTTACGGCAACCGAAGAGGATACGCTGCTGGACATTGCCCGGGCGCACAACGTGGGCTACGAAGAAATTCGTATGGCCAACCCGGATACCAGCCTCTGGGTACCGGGAGAAGGTACCGCGGTGACGATCCCTGGGCAGTATATTCTTCCCGATGAGGCGCGCAGCGGCATTGTGATCAACGTAGCGGAGCTGCGCCTTTACTACTACCCCGAGGTAGCCGAGGGCGAGACGCCGCGGGTCGAAACATACCCTATTGGTATCGGCAGGGATGCTTATAACACCCCGCTGGGCATTACCGAAACCACCATGCGGCTTGAAAACCCTGCCTGGTATCCACCTGAGTCTATTCGCCGTGAAGCCGCTGAACGGGGCGACCCAGCCCCTGCAGTGGTTCCCCCTGGTGCCGATAATCCCTTGGGTGAATACGCTATTTTGCTGGATATTCCCGGTTACCTGATCCATGGCACCAACCAGCCCGATGGTATTGGTATGCGGGCTAGCCGAGGCTGTATCCGCATGCACCCGGAAGACATCGAGTCGGTCTTCTGGCGGGTGCCGGTAGGCACTCAGGTCAACATTATCGATTCGCCGATCAAAGTAGGCTGGGGTGAAGGGAAAGAGAGTTACATACAGGCCTTCACAGCAACGGATGAGCAAGCATTTGGTATGGAAACGCTGTTAAACGTTGTTGGTTTAATTGAACAGCATGACGGTGGAAACACTGCCAGCATCAACTACGAGCAGGTAAGTGAAATATTAGAGCGAGCGAATGGCCAGATCGTGCCGATTAGCTAAATGCTAGCGTGCTGGATCCAGCACCCCACCCAGTGATGCATTGCTCCGAAACCAGCCCGCAATGCTAGTACGCGGGCAGCGGGTAGGTAGCACTTCGTGGGGAATGGTTTCAGATAAGAAGCAGGCGAAGGTGCCTGCTTCGGGTACCACCCGGGCGACCTCTTGGCTGGGGTCGTCAGGGTGGTAGATCACCATCTCACCGCCACCGTCGCTGGGCCAGTCTGGCGTCAAATAGCCGACCGTAGATATCACGCGGTTGGCACGGCCGCGAAAGCTATCCAGGTGACGTTGATAAAAAGCCCCCGGTGGATAGTGGGCAAAGTGGGCCTCGTACTCAAATAAGCCCAAAAACAGCGCGTGGTTAAGCGCCTGCTGTAGCTCGCTCATGGCGTCTAAGTATCGCCGTTGGGCAGCGCTTTCTCGATCGAGCCAATGAATAGCGTCACCGCGGATATCTTTACGCAGCAGGTGCTGTTGGCCGCGACCAATGCCCGCTTCATCCAGTCCATTATAGGCCGCCCGGTGTAGAAGCTCATTATTTAGCGCGTCGCACAGTGCCAGGTCAATAACTCCGCGGCCCACATACCAGCCCTGTTCAACCAGCGCATCGACAAGAGCGACCTGCGTCGCGGGCTGAAGCGCAGGTGATGACGTAGCAACACTGGGAGTCATTGGTTGGATCTCGATGGCGCCGAACTGGAAACGGTCGTAGAGGATGTAGAAAGACGGTTTTTGCGCTCAGGGTGGTGGCGCAGCGGCCCCTGGGGGCGCTGATATAAATCAATTGGCATGCCAAAGCCTTCCGCCAGCAATTCCACCAGCATCATCGCCGAAAGCCCCCAAATCACATGGCCGTCCACATGATAGCTGGGCACGTAGTGGGCAACGCCATCCACGGTAATTACGTCGGTATGCGTACGGTGATCGTCTAGAAAGTGACTTAGCGGCACTTCAAAAATAGCGTCTAGCTCGCCGGGGTCGGCAATCAGCGGTAAATCCGGCGGAATAATGCCCACCCAGGGGGTAACGCGAATACCGTGCAGGGAAATAACGTCCGACAGCCGCCCCAGGGGTTGCACCAGAGCGGGGTCGAGGGCAATCTCCTCTTCTGCCTCGCGCAGCGCGGTGGCGTAAAGGTCGCTATCAAAGGGCTCGCGCTTGCCGCCTGGGAACGCAACCTGACCGCTATGAGTGCTCAAATGGTTGGCCCTGCGGGTAAACAGCAAGGTAGGCGCTGGGCGTTCGACAATCGGCAACAGCACGGCGGCCTCGGGCATCACGATGTGATCCAAGCGTTGAGGGGTTAGCTGTTGCAGCTGTTTACGCAGTTTCTCTAACATGGGGCATCCCGTTACTTTGTTCTCTTTTACCCAGCAGCGGTCGTTGACGTCAAGCGCGTCGAGGCTTCTATTCACTAGCCGTTGAGAATACGCGATGAACTTTTGCAGCCAGTGTGGTGATAAAGTACGTTTTGCCGTCCCTGAAGGCGATGACCGCCCGCGCTACCTGTGCGATGCCTGCGGCACGATTCACTATCAAAACCCACGCATTGTGGCCGGTACGCTGCCCGTTAGCGGTAGTAAAGTGCTGCTCTGTAAGCGGGCGATTTCACCGCGCAAAGGCTACTGGACGCTGCCCGCTGGCTATATGGAAAATGCCGAATCAACCCAGCAGGCAGCTTCTAGAGAGACACGTGAAGAGGCCTGTGCCGAAGTCGAACTGGCCAACCTCTACACCTTGATTGACCTGCCGCATATCAATCAGGTGTATATGATTTTCCGTGCCGAGCTAGTCGGTGGCTTCAGTGCCGGGCCGGAGAGCCTGGAAGTCGCGCTATTTGAAGAGCATGAAATCCCCTGGGATGAATTGGCTTTCACCACCATTGAGCGCACCCTACGTCACTTTTACGCTGATCGCGCCCTCAATGAGTTTCCGCTGCATATCAGCATGGTGACCCCAGAAGACCGCGAACGCTATTTTGGTAGCGCGTGAGTCATTCATGCCCCGTCGAAAAATCCACTTACAGATCGGCCAACTGCCATACATCATAAGCGACTTCTTCGTAGGGGTGAGCAAGCTTCAAGGCCGCGATGGCGCCGTGAATATGCGCTTCATCGCAGAGCAGCTCGACTTTAAACTCTTCGACCTTTTCCAAGCTGCCCACTGAGCCGATATGCGGGTGGGCGCCCTCCGTTGGGCGGAACTGCCCCGTACCACGAGTTTGAAAACAGACATTTTCGTATGCCCCGATCCGGCCAGCACCGGCTTCAAACACCGCCTGCTTAACGCTTTCGGCATCTTCTATGGGGACAAAAAAAGCGAGTTTATACATGCTGTCTCTCCAAGCAGTCTATCCATTGTGAAACGCTGAACTCAGGCTATGTTAGCGGATAGACGACTACTGGTCGCGGGCTTAGCTTTGTATGATGATGTTTCAGTACTCATTAAGTGAGCCATTGTATGGATAAATTTGAGGTAAAGCTGGACCAGGCGGCCAGAGCCGCCTGGATGTCTTACGTGGGGGGAATGACCCAAGATGAGATCGCCAGCCAGTTGGGTGTTTCACGGCCAGGCGTGCAGCGCTTGTTGGCCTTGGCCCGCCAAGAGGGCCTGGTTAAAGTGCATATTGATCACCCAATCTCTAACTGCATGGCGCTGGGCAGCACGTTGCGTGATCACTTTGGTTTGACCTACTGCGACGTGGTTCCTGCCGATAACCACGCCGCCGAAAGTGCCGCTTCTTACCTAGCCGTGGCAGCCGCTGAGCGGGTGGCGCAGTTGGTTGAACGCAGCGAGCCGTTGACGCTTTCGCTAGGCACCGGGCGTTCGGTGCGGGCAGCGGTAGAAGCGCTTAGCCGACTTGAACGACCCCAGCATCGCTTTGTATCGCTAGTTGGTAATGTCGCCCGGGATGGTTCGGCTAACCGTTATGACGCGGTGATGGTAATGGCGGATAAAACCGGCGGTGAGCGTTTTTTACTGCCCGCGCCAGTGGTCGCTGAATCGCTGGCTGAAAAAGAGGCGATGCTGGCGCAGCGTCTTTTTAAGGCAATTGCCGATGTGGCACGGGAGTCAGAAGCGGCGTTTATTGGCATTGGGCGCATCGATCGTCAGGCCACGCTGTTTCAAGATCATTTCATTAGTGAAAGCGAGCTGAATGAGCTGCTGGGCCTGAAAGCGGTGGGTGAACTACTGGGTTGGCCACTGAACCGAGACGGCGAAGTGATCGACTGTTCGATTACGCGTCGTGTCACGAGTCTTCCCCTTGAGCGCTTTGGAAAGCACCATATGGTGGCGATAGCGGGTGGCCGCGATAAAGCCCCGGCGATACATGCGGCGTTGCGCGGCCGCTGGCTGAAAGGGTTGGTTACCGACGAAGTGGCCGCCCGCCAGATAGTGGAAGCACTCTAATTGCGTGCGCTGCAACATGCAGTAAAAGAGATAAGTTAGCGTAAAGTCTAAGTTAATCGGCTTTGCTTTTTTTTGGCTTACGTACGATCATTTGTTCGATAGGTGATCAATAAGATCAAGGCGACAACAATGCCAATACCAGCCCACTAGGAGTTCTTTATGCGACTCGCACGTCACTTGCCCGTCTCAACGCTAGCGGCCGCCATTGCCATGTCAGGCCACGCCCAGGCGCAAACTGAAATTACCGTGGCCACGGTTAATAACAACGACATGGTGATAATGCAGAGCCTCACCGATGCCTTTGAAGAAGCGCACCCCGATATCACTCTGGACTGGGTGGTGCTGGAAGAGAACGTGCTCCGCCAGCGCATGACGACTGATATTGCCACCGGTGGTGGCCAGTTTGACGTCATGACCATTGGTACTTACGAAGTGCCTATCTGGGCAGAGCGCGGCTGGCTTTCACCGCTGGATAACCTGCCCGACGACTACAATGAAGACGACCTGCTAGCCTCTGTTCGCGATGGTTTAAGCTACGACGATACGCTTCACGCACTGCCGTTTTATGCTGAAAGCTCAATGATGTACTACCGCACGGATCTATTCGAAGAAGCGGGCATTGAGATGAGCGAGCAGCCCACCTGGGAAGAGGTACGCGAGTGGGCAGGCGAGCTGCACGGCAGCGAAGAGGGGTTGGCGGGTATCTGCCTGCGCGGCAAACCCGGCTGGGGCGAGAACATGGCCTTTGTTTCCACCCTAGTAAATACCTACGGTGGCCGCTGGTTTGACGAAGAGTGGAATCCCGAGCTCAACTCTGAGGCGTGGGTTAACGCTATCCAGTTTTATGTCGACTTGCTCAATGACTACGGCCCGCCAGGCGCAAGCTCCAATGGCTTTAACGAGAACCTGGCGCTGTTCTCCCGTGGCAACTGTGCGATGTGGGTCGATGCCACCTCCGCAGCGGGCAAACTGTATGACGGCAATGAATCCGCTGTGGCGGATAGCTTAGGCTTTGCTCCAGCACCCGTGGCCGAAACACCGAAAGGTTCACACTGGTTGTGGTCCTGGGCATTAGCGATCCCGGCTTCTTCAGAAAACCAGGAGGCAGCGCTTGAGTTTATTACCTGGGCCACTTCGCAAGAGTACATTGAGCTGGTCGGTGAAACCCAAGGCTGGACCAGCGTGCCGCCAGGCACCCGTGAGTCGACCTACGCCAACGAGCAGTACACCGAAGCAGCCCCCTTTGCTGACTTCGTGCTAAAAGCTATCCAGGACGCCGACCCCACCGATTCGACTCTGGAACCTAACCCCTATGTTGGCGTGCAGTTCGTCGGTATCCCGGAGTTTCAGTCGATAGGCACCCAGGTTGGCCAAACCATTGCCGCGGCGCTAACCGGTGACACCACGGTGGAGCAGGCATTAGACAGTGCCCAGCGTGCCACCGAACGCACCATGCAGCGGGCGGGCTACATCGAACGATAAACGAGACCAGCGCCTGCTTGTTCACTTAGTTACTAACAGTGAGGGCAGGCGCTTTATCGATGTTCTCTAGCCGTTTTCGTATCAAGCCTCGTATTTCGCAGGTAATCCCATGAATAAAACCCGTGCTTCCGGCCGTACTGTTGGCGGGCTGAGAACGCTTGCACTTCAAGCACCAGCCGTGACGCTACTGTTGCTCTGGATGATTGTGCCGTTAGGCATGACGCTATGGTTCTCCTTCCAGTACTACAACCTGCTAATGCCCGACATGACCGGCTTTGCCGGGGTGGAAAACTACGAGTACCTTCTCACAGACCCAGCTCTGTGGGCTGCCATGGGCAACACGCTGCTGCTGGTAGGTTGGGTGCTGGCGATTACCGTGGTGGGCGGCACCCTGCTGGCGGTGCTGTTCCAACAGGAGTTCGCGGGCCGCGGGATCGCCCGTGTGCTGGCGATCTCACCGTTTTTTGTGATGCCCACCGTTAGTGCTCTGGTGTGGAAAAATATGATGATGCACCCTTCAAACGGGGTGCTGTCATGGCTGTTTGAGTCCGTTGGGCTGCCTGCGTTGGACTGGTTTTCTGCGCTACCGCTGACCTCGATTGTAATCATCGTCGCGTGGCAGTGGCTGCCCTTTGCACTGTTGATTCTTCTGACGGCGATGCAGTCGTTGGATGAAGATCAAGTCGAAGCCGCCCGCATGGATGGCGCAGGCCCTATCGCCATCTTCTTCTTTATTACCCTGCCACATTTAAGGCGCGCGATCAGTGTGGTGATCATGATTGAAATGATCTTCCTGCTGACTATTTTCGCGGAAATTTTTGTGACGACGTCGGGGGGGCCTGGTTTAGCAACAACGAACCTGGCCTATCTGATTTACATCCGTGCGCTACTCGATTTTGACGTGGGCACTGCGTCCGCCGGTGGGGTGATAGCGATCATCCTAGCCAATATCGTGGCGATCTTCCTGGTCCGTATGGTGGCCAAAAACTTGGAAGACTAGACCGGCACTTGTGTCCTGGGAGCACTTCGATGACAACTTTAGGTTCCAAAACAGCTGCACCACGCTCGGTAACGGGGTGGCGGTCAGCACAGGCCAAACGGGCCATTATCACGGTGCTGGGCTGGTCGGTTGCCCTGGTCATCTTCTTTCCGATTTTCTGGATGATATTGACTGGGTTTAAAACGGAAACGGCGGCGATCGCTGACCCAACGCTGATTTTTTCGCCCACTCTGGAAAGCTACCAAGCAGTCCACGAGCGTTCGGGCTATGCGCGGTTTGCGCTTAATAGCGTTGCGGTCGCCTTTGGCTCTACCTTCTTCGCGCTGTTAATTGCCATTCCCTGCGCCTACGCCATGGCCTTTTTGCCGACTAAACGTACCAAGGGTACGCTGCTATGGATGCTTTCCACCAAAATGCTGCCCTCAGTGGGCGTACTGGTGCCGATTTATCTGATCTTTCGCGATGTTGGCCTATTGGATACCCGAACGGGGCTGATTATCGTCTACACATTAATGAACCTGCCGATTGTGGTGTGGATGCTCTACACCTTCTTCAAGGATATGCCCAAAGATATTCTTGAAGCAGGGCGTATGGACGGCGCCTCCACGCTCCAGGAAGTGTTTTTTCTGCTGTTGCCACTCACGCTGCCGGGCATCGCCTCAACGGGCCTGCTCTCGGTCATTTTGAGTTGGAACGAGGCGTTCTGGAGTCTCAACCTGACGACCTCAAATGCAGCGCCGTTAACCGCTTATATTGCCTCATTCTCAAGCCCAGAGGGGCTGTTCTGGGCCAAGTTGTCCGCTGCTTCCACCATGGCGATTGCGCCGATTTTGATACTCGGTTGGATGACACAAAAACAGATGGTGCGTGGCCTGACCTTTGGTGCCGTCAAGTAAAGGATCTTCCTCATGGCAACACTACAACTACACAATATTACCAAGCGTTTCGGCGACACCGAGGTCATCAAGGGTATCGACCTTGAGGTGAATGACCGAGAATTTGTCGTTTTTGTTGGTCCTTCTGGCTGCGGTAAATCTACCCTTATGCGCATGATCGCCGGGCTGGAGAGCGCTACCGACGGCGATATTTTGATCGACGGTCAGCGTATTAATGACGTTGGCCCAGCGGACCGCGGCCTCGCCATGGTGTTTCAGAGCTACGCGCTTTATCCGCATATGACGGTGGAAGGCAACATGGGCTTCAGCATGCGCCTGGCGGGGGTTCCCAAAGAGGAGCGCCGCGCCAAGGTGCTGGAAGCAGCCAAGATTCTGCAGCTAGAGCCGCTGTTAGACCGCAAGCCCAAAGCGCTCTCCGGCGGTCAGCGTCAGCGGGTGGCGATAGGGCGTGCGATTGTACGTAACCCCAGCATCTTCTTGTTTGATGAGCCGCTCTCCAACCTGGATGCCGCGCTGCGTGTGCAGATGCGAATCGAGCTGGCGCGTCTGCACGATGAGCTGGATGCCACCATGATCTACGTCACCCACGACCAGATCGAAGCGATGACCATGGCGGATAAAATCGTCGTGCTCCACGACGGTGTGGTCGAGCAGGTGGGCTCGCCCATGGCGCTCTACCATCACCCCTGCAATCGCTTCGTGGCGGGGTTTATTGGCTCACCGAAAATGAACTTCCTGCCCGTAACGCTGACCGGCGTAACGCCTGGCGGGGTGGCTATTCGCTTGCCCGGTGGCGGTGAGCGCAGCGTGCCCGTTGACGGACAGCATCTGGCGTCCAACGCCGCCCTTGAGCTGGGTGTTCGTCCCGAACACTTGTTGCTCGATGAACAGGGACCGCTGAGTGGGCAGATCAAAGTGCTTGAGCGCCTCGGCGGCCAAACTTCGCTCTACGTTCAGATGGATGACGAGCTCATTACCATCATGGCCGATGGCGACGTGGCTTACCGGGTTAACGATACCGTGCGTTTCGGTTTCGCCCCTGAGCGTGCCCACCTGTTTGACGCAGGCGGTCTGGCGCTGACGAGCTTGCAGCAGCATCCGCTGGCAGGGCTGACGCGCCATGATAATCGCGCGCCGGGTTCGCCTGCCGAGGAGCCTGCATGAGGACACTCATCTTTGACTGTGATGGTGTGCTGGTTGATAGCGAAGCCATCGCTGAAGGCACGCTGATGGAGTACCTCTGCCGCTGGCTGCCCGATCTAAATATCGACCAAGAGCTTGGCCAAGCCTTGGGCATGACCACTGAGGATATCCTGCATCATCTCGAAGCGTTAAGTGCCCACACGCTGCCAACCGACGCCACAGAGCAGGTGGACACCGCCATTGAAGCGCGTCTGGCACGGGAGCTTAAAGCCATAGACGGTGCCGATAAGGCGATTCGAGGCATCAGCTTGGAGAAGGCGGTGGTTTCCAACAGTCGGCGCAGTCGCGTATTGGCGTCACTGGCAAGTACGGGGTTGGCCAAAGCCTTAGGTGAGGTGCCTATTTTTACCGCAGATCAGGTGGCGCACCCAAAGCCGGACCCCGCGCTCTATCGCTTGGCAGCTTCCCACTTAGGCCAAGTGCCGCGGGACTGCCTGGTGGTGGAAGATAGCGTTGCCGGCGTGACTGCCGCCCATGCCGCAGGCATGTGCGTGATCGGTTTTGTCGGCGCCAGCCACTTGGATGCTGAACAGTCGGCGCGCCTTACCCAGGCCGGTGCCTGGCGCATTTTAGAGCACATGCACGGCTTGGCAGCGTTGGTGGACGAATGGCAGACCCATGGCGCCAGCTTGCCAAATGCTAACGGCGTGCCAACTCATCGGAGATAGCTATGAAACTGATCGATAAAACCGCAGTGATTACCGGTGGCGCTCGCGGCATCGGCTTGGCCATTGCCCAGCGTTACCTTTCAGAAGGCGCCAATATCGTGGTGGCCGATATTGACCGTGGCGCCATCGACGATGCCGTTGCGACACTGCAGCGGCTGGGGTTCGCCGAGAAAGTGATGGGGGTGGCACTAAATGTCTGCGATCAGACCTCGATCGACGCCATGATAGAAGCTGTGACGCAGCGCTTCGGCGGTATCGATATTCTGGTCAATAACGCTGCGATCTTCGACATGGCGCCTGTGCTTGAGGTCACAGAGGAAAGCTTTGATAAGCAGTTTGCGGTCAATACCAAAGGCATGTTTTTTACCCTGCAGGCGGTTGCCCGTTCGATGGTGGCCCGCGGCCAGGGAGGCAAAATCATCAATATGGCTTCCCAGGCAGGTCGCCGTGGTGAAGCCCTGGTAAGCGTTTACTGCGCCAGCAAAGCTGCTGTCATCAGCCTCACTCAATCCAGTGGGTTGGATCTCATCAAACACGGTATCAACGTTAATGGCATTGCCCCGGGCGTGGTGGATACGCCGATGTGGGAAGAGGTCGACGCAATGTTTGCCCGTTACGAGAACCGTCCGCTTGGCGAGAAGAAACGCCTGGTAGGCGAAGCGGTCCCCTTCGGGCGTATGGGCCTGCCGGAAGATCACACCGGCGCGGCGGTTTTTCTGGCCAGCCAGGACAGCGATTACGTGGTCGCCCAGACGCTGAATGTCGATGGCGGCAATTGGATGAGCTGAGGTGGCCATGACCCCCGATCTTGATGCCTTAGCACAACAGATTATTCGCGCCGCTGACGGTGCATCACGCTACTTGGTAGCGCTGGCAGGGCCGCCGGGTGCGGGGAAATCCTATCGCAGTGCCCAGCTCTGCGATGCCATTAATCAGCGCTTGCCGGGCCAAGCCGGTCTGGTGCCCATGGACGGCTACCACTTCGATAACGCCGTGCTGGGCGAGCAGCAGGTGCCGCTTAAAGGCGCGCCTCACACCTTCGATGTGGAGGGGCTGCGCTGCGACCTTGAACGCATTCGTCAGGCTATCCATCCGGTAGCGGTGCCGGTCTTTGATCGCCCGCTGGATCTCGCACGTGCGGGTGGGCGGCTGATCACTCTTGAGCAGCGCATCGTGATCGTCGAGGGCAACTACTTGCTGCTGAATCGCTCTCCCTGGCGCGAATTGCGCCCGCTATTTGATTGGACGTTATTTCTAGACGTCGATGACGACGTACTGGTTGAGCGGCTGATCCAGCGCTGGCTTGAGATGGCCCAGGACCGCGCCGGGGCGCTGGAGCGGACCCACCACAAAGACATGCTCAACGCGCAATTGGTAAAACGCTGCTGTTTAACGCCTGACCAGCGCTGGCGCTAGCGTTTTTATAACCGTTTTAGTCACTTTTATTATCCCCATCGCGCCAAGTAGGCCTTGGCTGGAGAGTTCCCATGACCCAACTTAACAATCACAACCTGGGCAATCTAACCGCCGACGTTGCTGTGCCTCACTATGACCGCAAGACGCTCACACCCGGTATTGTGCATATCGGCGTAGGCGGCTTTCACCGTGCCCACCAGGCGATGTATCTGGATGCGTTGATGAACCAGGGTGAGGCGCTGGACTGGGGGATTGTTGGCGTGGGCGTGATGCCTGGCGACAAACGCATGCAGCAAGCGCTGGCAGCGCAGGATCATCTCTACACCCTGGTGGTCAAGCACCCTGATGGCCAGTACGAGCCCAGGGTCATTGGCAGTATGGTGAATTACCTATTTGCACCGGACGATACCGAGGCTGTGATTGAGCAGATGGCCGACCCGGCGATCCGTATCGTTTCGCTGACCGTGACCGAAGGCGGTTACAACTTTCATTCGGTGAGTGGCGAGTTCGACCTCGATAATCCTCAGGTACGTGCCGACCTGGCCAATCCCACCCAGCCGACCACCAGCTTTGGGCTCGTGGTGGAGGCGCTGGCCCGCCGCCGCGCGCGAGGCATTGCACCCTTTACCGTTATGTCCTGCGATAATATTCAAGGCAACGGTGATGTCGCTAAACGCATGTTTAGCGCCTATGCCCAGGCGAGGGACGCCGAGTTAGGTGCTTGGCTGGAAGCCGAGGTGGCGTTCCCCAATGCCATGGTGGATCGCATTACCCCGGTGACATCACCTACCGATATTGATGAACTCAGTCAGCGCTTTGGCGTTGAGGACGCCTGGCCGGTGGTTTGCGAACCCTTTACGCAATGGGTGCTGGAAGACCACTTTCCCCTTGGCCGCCCGGCGTTTGAAAAGGTAGGCGTTCAAGTTGTCGAGGATGTCGAACCCTACGAGCTGATGAAGCTGCGCCTACTCAACGCCAGCCATCAGGCGCTGACCTACTTTGGTTATTTAGCGGGATACCGCTACGCCCATGAGGTGTGCCAAGATCCGCTATTCGTTGATTTTCTCTTGGGTTATATGCGCGAAGAGGGCACACCGACCTTGGCGCCAGTGCCGGGGGTTGATCTTGAAGATTATCGCTTAACGCTGATCGAGCGTTTTGCCAACCCGCAAATCAAAGATACCCTGGCACGGCTTTGCGCCGAGAGCTCTGACCGTATTCCCAAGTGGCTGGTGCCGGTGATTCGCCAGCAGTTGGCCCAGGGTGGCGAGATAGAGCGCAGTGCCGCCGTGGTGGCCAGCTGGGCGCGCTACGCTGAGGGGGTGGACGAGCAGGGCGAGCCGATTGAGATTGTTGATCGTTTGAAGGCACCGCTGATGGCCATTGCCGCTGAGAACCGCCAACGGTCCACGGCCTTTATCGAAAACCGTGAACTGTTTGGTGACTTGATCGATAACGCCCGCTTTGTTGAAGCCTACTTAACTGCCCTCAAGTCACTGCACGAACATGGCGCACGCGCTACGCTAGAGGGTCTGGCGTCATCCAAAGGAACAGTGTGATGTATATCGGGGTAGATTGCGGTACCCAAAGTACCAAGGTAGTGGTGGTCGACGTTGAACGCGGCATGATTCTGTCGGAAGCAAGCCGCCCCCATCGCTTGGAAGAGGGCGAAAATGGCCGCCGTGAGCAGGCACCGGCCGAGTGGTTGGCGGCCCTGAAAGGCGCATTCTTTGCCGCCCTCGACAAAGCCGGGGTCTCGGCGAGTGAGGTGCGTGGTATTGGCGTTTCCGGCCAGCAGCACGGTATGGTGGCGCTCGATGCGGATGGTGCGCCGGTCTACCCCGCCAAGCTGTGGTGCGACACCGAAACCAGCGCGCAGAATGCCCAATTGGTTGCCCGCCTGGGCGGTGAAGCGGGCTGCCTGGAAAAATTGGGTCTGGTGCTGCAAACCGGCTATACCGCCTCCAAGGTTGCTTGGCTGCGTGAGCATCACCCAGATGCATACCACCGCATCGAAAGCCTGCTGCTACCCCACGACTATCTCAATTTCTGGCTTACCGGCGAGCGGGTCACCGAAGCGGGCGATGCCTCGGGTACTGGCTACTTCGATACCCGCAAACGCTGCTGGCAGTTGCAGGTATTTGAGGAAATAGCCCCCGAGCTAGACCCGGCACGGGTGCTGCCCCGTTTGCTGGAAGCCCATGAGCCGGTTGGCGTGGTGCGCCAGGTAGTGGCACGTGAGCTGGGACTTGGTGATCAGGTCGTTGTCTCTTCCGGTGGGGGCGACAACATGCTGGGCGCCATTGGCACCGGCAATATTACCCCAGGGTTAATCACGCTGAGCTTGGGCACCTCCGGCACCGTTTGCGCCTATTCGGCTACGCCAGTCGAGTGCGATAACGCCATGGTGGCCAACTTCTGCTCCAGCACCGGTGGCTGGCTGCCGTTGATCTGCACCATGAATGTCACCTCGGCGACCACGCGGGTACGCGAGCTGTTCGGCCTGGACCTAGCCGCGTTTGGCGAAAAAGTGGCCAGTGCGCCTATCGGCGCCGAAGGCGTTACCGTGCTGCCTTTTTTCAATGGCGAGCGGGTGCCGATGTTGCCCAACGCCTCAGCTGACTTTCTTGGCCTGACTAGTTTGAATACCACCCAGGCTAATTTATGCCGCGCCGTGGTGGAAGGCGCCACTTTCGGGCTACGCTATGGGCTGGAATTGCTGGGTGATTTAACCGCCGGGGCTAGCCAGATTCGTCTGATCGGCGGCGGCGCTAATAGCCCCGTATGGCGCCAGATGGTGGCGGACATTACCGGTACCCAGGTGATTTGCCCCGAAATTACCGATGCGGCTGCCCTGGGCGCCGCGATACAGGCGGCCTGGTGCGACCAGCGTGCAGAAGGCGTAACGTTGGAATATCTGTGTGAAAAGTTAGTCCACCTGGATGCCCAGTCACTTGCTGACCCCCATCCTGACCGTGTGGCCGCGTACCAACCGATTTATACACGTTATTGCGCAGCACTTGAACAACGCCATGGCGGCGCTTAAAAGCATATCGAGGAGATTTTATGACCAGCCAGCTGCAACAGTTAAAGCAACATTCGCTTGTCGTCGCCGACACCGGCGATCTTGAGGCCATTCGTCGCTATCAGCCACAAGATGCCACGACCAACCCATCACTGCTGCTCAAGGCATTTAGTTTGTCCGGTTATCAAGCGCTAATCGACGAAGAGCTAAGCACTGTAAAAGCCTCTGGCGGCAGCCGTGAAGAGCAAGTCAAACATGCCGTTGATCGCCTTGCCGTGGCCATGGGTAGTGAGATTTCGGCGGTTGTGCCGGGGCGAGTTTCCACCGAAGTGGCTGCTCGTTTGTCGTTTGATACCCAGGCCAGTATCGCCAAGGCCCATGAACTCATCGAGCTGTACGATGCCCGTGGCGTGTCACGCGACCGTGTGCTGATCAAGCTGGCGTCTACCTGGGAAGGTATTCGTGCCGCTGAGGTGCTCGAACGCGAGGGTATTCAGTGCAATCTAACGCTGCTGTTCAGCGAAGCACAGGCCCAGGCATGTTTCGACGCTGGTGTTTTTCTAATCTCACCCTTCGTGGGCCGAGTGACCGATTGGTACAAAAAAGAGACCGGCAGTGAGTACACGCCAGAAAACGACCCGGGTGTTCAGTTTGTGCAGGGCGTGTGTGAGCGAGCCAACCAGGGTGGTTACGACACCGTGGTAATGGGCGCGAGCTTTCGCACCACCGGCCAAGTGCTCGCACTGGCAGGTTGCCCACGGCTGACCATTTCGCCGGCGTTACTGGAAGAGCTAGAGGCGACAGAAGGTAGCGTTACTGCGCAAATCCGTGCCGGGGAAGGTGCGGGTAAACCCACTGCGCCGCTTAACGAAGCCGCTTTCCGCTGGGGGCATAACCAGGATGCCATGGCCAATGACAAGCTGGCTGAAGGTATCCGCCGCTTCCACGACGACCAGCTGGAGCTTGAATCGTTGATTGATAAACGGCTAGGCTGAAAAATACGTTAGCCCATGGTTTAAGTGCGTCGGGGTTAGGGTGTGCCCTGACGTCGGCGACGTTATATTCAGATATGGGGAGCGTGTCATGGATGCCACTCTGCGGCAGTTACTGGAGTCTATTAAGCTGACCCCGAGCGGTGATTTGCAGCCGCTAAGTGGGGGCGATATCGCTGCTGTTTATCGCCTGGAGACGCGGCAGGGGCAGGTGGTGATCAAGCATGACGACGCTGCTCGGTTGCGTGGTGAAGCAGAAGGCTTGCGTACCCTGCGCAATGCCTGTGCGAAGCTAGTGGTGCCGGAAGTGTTCGGACTGGCAGACGGCTGGCTGGTCATTGAGTCGTTAGACACGGTGCCCAGGCCGCAGAACGCAACTGCGCTTGGCGAAGGGCTGCGCAGCTTGCACGAAGTGATTGGCGATGCCCACGGCTGGCATCAGGATAATGCCTGTGGGCTCACTCCCCAGCCTAATGCGCCGCTTAGTGATGGGCGGGCTTTCCAGCGTGAACGCCGCCTGCTCCCCCTTAGCGAGGCGTGCTACCAGCAAGGGCTGCTGGATAGCCAGCTGCGCGAGCGCATCGAGCGCTTGGCCGAAGATCTAGAGCGCTGGCTGCCCGATGCACCACCCAGCCTGCTGCATGGTGATTGTTGGTCGGGGAATGTACTCACCACCCCGCAGGGGCCCGCTCTGATAGACCCCGCGATATATTGCCACTACCCGGAAGTGGATTTAGCGATGCTGACCTTGTTTGGCTCGCCCGGCGAGGCCTTTTTTGACGCCTACTGGAACGGCGACGCCCCGACCGACTGGCCGAGGCGTGAAGCGCTGTTTCAGCTTTACCCGCTGTTGAATCACCTGCTGCTGTTCGGTGCCGGTTACTGCTCGGCGGTTGAGCGCAGCGTGGCGAGGGTCGAGTCCTTCGCTTGAGTTACCAAGACTTATAGGGCAAAAACTTGCCGTTTAACGTTAGCAAAACCCGGTCGCCTTTGGGGTCTTCGATTTTGTCGACTTCCATGGTGAAGTTGATGGCGCTCATGATGCCGTCGCCGAACTTCTCCTGCACGACGTCCTTCAAGGTTTCCCCATAAACGCCGACCACTTCATACAGGCGGTAGATGAAGGGGTCCTGGGGAATTGCTTCGTCCCAGGCTTTGGTGGGAAACGCCACTAACGCTTCGGCGACGTCGCTTTCCACGCCCAGCGTATCGCATATTTGATGAGCCACATCGCTGCTGGCGCTATTCATGCCGTAGCAGGCGGAAGCGACCCAGACCGGCGACATGCCAACCGTTTTACCAATGTCGTCCCAGCTCATTTTTTTACGCGCTTTGGCGGCGAGCAGAGTATGACGCATTTCGAGCTTATCCATGATGGTTCTCCTTTAGAGTTAAGGGCGTTTGACGCCCTTTTTTGCCTAATAGGCTGCGATCAAGAAAAGACTTTTTTGGCCTGAGTGCGGACGTGGGTGGTGTAGAGAACCAAGCCAACCAGCGTCAAACCGCCTACCAAGTTGCCTAGTACGGTGGGGATTTCGTTCCACATAATGTATTGATACAGAGTGAAGTCAGCGCCCATCATCAGACCAATCGGGAACAGGAACATGTTGACAACGGAGTGCTCAAAACCGAGATAGAAGAAGACAATAATCGGCATCCACATGGCCATGATTTTGCCGGAAACCGTTGTAGAGATGGCAGCACCCACCACGCCCATGGACACCATCCAGTTGCAGAACATGCCTCTTAGGAAGAGCACGATCCAACCGGCAATGCCGGCATCCTGATAACCCACCGTTCGGCTTTCACCGACGGTCATCATCGTTTGGCCGACAGCGTTGATCTCTTCAGTGCCGCCCATGGTGAAGTTCAAGTAACCGAAGGTGGCGATAAATAGGGCACCCCCAAGATTGCCGAGCCCTACCAGCCCCCAGCACTTCAGCATTCGGGGTAGTGTGACGCCAGGCCGCTTGTCGAGCCATGCAAGAGGCACCAGTGTGAAAACACCAGTGAGCAGGTCATAGCCCATCAGGTAAAGCATCACAAAGCCGACCGGAAAGAGCAGCGCCCCTATCAAGAAGTTGCCTGTTTGTGTCGCTATGGTAATGGCGAAAATAACTGCCAACGCCAGGGTAGCTCCCGCCATAAAGGAGCGAATAAGTGTATCCCGGGTGCCCATATAGATTTTTGATTCACCCTGATCCACCAGCTTGGTGACAAATTCACTGGGCATTAGATAAGACATAAGCATGTCTCCTGTGTCATTTCGGTTAATTAACGCTTAACCCAAGAGTTTTAGAGTTTCCTGCTAGGAGCAATAAATAGGAGCAATAAAACCGATGGCTGCGCCTTCCTGGTGCAAAAGAGATTAAGCGTGTGGCGCTATCGCACTATCACTGTTTGTATTGCGATTTATGTGCCAACTCTTGATTGTGCTGATTAACCGTTTGTTTTTAATTAATTTATTTTTTTGGCATTGGTTTTGAATCACTCGAATAGTTACGAAAAATCGTAAATAACGATATTTCGTTGTTTTATTAACGAAAAATCGTAACTGGCGTGGGAATTGAATGGTTCATTAGTGAAGATCACCTTGAATCCTGAGGTAGTAGCTAATGCTTATGCAGGAAACCACGCACGCCACAGCCTCTGCACTCATGGGCGGCTACTCACCGCTTGCCATGATTGTGATCGACCCCTTTACCGATCAGCTATTGGCTGCCAATCCGGCTGCCTGTGAGCTGCTATGCATTGAACAGCTATGTACTGAGCAAACAGGTATTGAGCAAGGCATGTCTCTAGCGGCTCCCTTTAGCCACCGTTTGAGTGCGTCACTGCCGCTATGGGTGAGCTTTACGGATGAGGCGCTGGTGCAAAAAACCGCCTGGTCGGATGATTTGGTGATACTCGATATGCTGCGCCAGCCCTACCGGGTAGAGGTTTATGCCCAGTGCATTGAAGACTCTGACCAGCTTCTGTTAACGCTGATTGATCGTAATAAAGCCGAGCAGCGACGTGCCAAGGCAGAGCTTGGTCGCCAGCACCGCCAGGGTGAAGTGGGCTGGCAGCGTGTCGAGCAGGTCTTCGAGCGCATTGAGAAGCAGAACCAGCTGATTCTCGGCGCGGCAGGCGAGGGCATTTATGGCCTGGATGCCGAGGGTAAAACCACCTTTGTTAATCCCGCCGCGGAGCGCATTTTAGGCTGGAGTACCGAGGACATGGTGGGCCACGACGCGCATCTGATGTTCCATCACACCCACGCCGATGGCAGCCAATTTCCGGTGCAGCAGTGCCCGATTCATGCCTCGTTTAGTGATGGTCAGGTCCATCACGTCGATAACGAAGTGTTTTGGCATAAAAACGGCGAAGCGATCCCGGTCGAGTACACCAGTACACCGATTTTCGAGATGGGCCGTTTGGTCGGGGCAGTAGTGTTGTTTCGTGATATTCGTGAGCGTAAGCGCGCCGAGCAGCAGCTGCGCGATGCGCTGGCTGAAGTGGAGACGCTCAAACAGCGCCTAGAGCTAGAGAACGAATACCTCCAAGAAGAGATAAAAGCGGAGTTAAATCACCGCGATATCGTGGGCAATAGCCCGGCGGTGGCACAACTGATTAAACAGATAGAGATGGTCGCGCCCACTAATGCCAATGTCTTGATTAGCGGCGAATCCGGTACTGGCAAAGAGCTGATCGCCCGGGCTATTCATGCGGGCAATGCGCGCAGCGATCGGCCGCTGATCCGCGTGAACTGCGCCGCTATCCCGCGAGATCTTTTCGAGAGTGAGTTTTTCGGCCATGTAAAAGGCGCCTTTACCGGTGCCGTGCAGGATCGTCCCGGGCGTTTTGAGCTGGCCCACGGCGGTACGCTGTTTTTAGATGAAGTCGGTGAAATTCCCTTGGAGCTGCAGAGTAAGCTGCTGCGTGTATTGCAGGACCAGCAGTTTGAAAGGGTGGGTGACAACCGCACACGGGAGGTCGATGTGCGGGTCATTGCAGCGACCAACCGTGAACTGCGTGACATGATCGAAGCGGGCCACTTTCGGGAAGACCTCTACTTCCGCCTTAACGTCTTTCCCATTGATTCGGTGCCACTACGTAAGCGGATTGAGGATGTGCCGCTACTAGCGCGTCATTTTTTGCACCGTGCCTGTCTTAAATTCAATAAGCCCGGCGTGCGTATTCCTCCCGCCCAATTAGAAATACTCCAGCGTTACCCCTGGCCCGGCAACATTCGTGAGCTGGAAAACGTCATTGAGCGACAGGTGATCGTCACCCAGGACCGGCGCCTGGTATTTGATGACCTGCTGCTGAGTGAACCGCCGCGTTTGTCAAGCCGCAATAACTCGGTGCACTCGGTGGCTCATTCTAGTGGGCAACAAAGTGAAGCACCGCTGCTAACCGAACATGCGCTTAGCCAGCGCCAGCAAGAAAGCACCATTGCCGCTCTATCCAAGGCGGGCGGCAAAGTGTCTGGGGCGGGCGGCGCTGCGGAGCTACTGGGGATCAAGCCAACCACGTTAGCGTCACGGCTAACAAAGTGGGGCATTGATCCAAGGGAATTTCGTAAAAGAAAGCCGCATCTATCGTCAAAGTCTCATGCTTTGGACTAAGGTAAGCTGGATGCGACTTGACAATAGGCCGTACACACAATTTTAGATTGTTCAAGGCTAGCATACATACATGAATGTAACTATAATGCTCATCTTTCTGAGTGGCTTAATGCGCTGAGTGAGTTTGTAAGCTTAGATTCTTTGTAAGCTGAGAGACTTCGTAAGATGAGAAGCTTAGTTCGTTCGCCATCCTGACGCTGATACTTAGAGGCAACCCCATGCGACTGGCACACTGGGCAGTCAATGCCCCTTTACGACCCTTACTGTTAGCGGTATTCACAGCTTCTTTTGTGTTGCCTGCTCAAGCTGCTGACCTCCTCACGATTACCCGTGATGCGTTAGACAATAATGCGGCATTAGCATCGGCACGTTCCGAATATTTAGGCGTTGAAGCTGGCCGAGATGTGGCACGCAGTGGTTTGCTCCCCCAAGTTAACGCAACCGGTAATGTTGCCCACAACCAGCAGTACGAAAGTAAGACATCGTCGCGTGCAGGTACTGGCACAGGCACCGGTAATGTGAGTACCGGTGATGACCGTTACAACACCGTATCGCTCACCTTAGAAGCCACCCAGGCGCTTTATAACGAGGTGACACGCAGAGAAGTCACTCAGGCCGAGCGTCAGATTGACCAGCAGGTATATCTGCTAGCGGCCACCGAACAGCAGCTACTGATTGATACCGCCAGTGCCTATTTTGATATTCTGCGCGCCCATGAAATATTAGAAGCACGTTTCGCTCAAGAGCGGGCGATTGGCCGTCAGCTTGAGCAAGCCGGCGAGCAGTTTGAAGTTGGCTTGATTGCGATTACCGAAGTCGAAGAAGCGCGTGCCACCTTTGACCAGTCTCGTGCTGACCGCATTGCCGCAGAAAGTAATCTTCAAGTGGCTTTTGAAGCATTGGAGCAGCTGACCGGCCAACGTTATGCCAGCATTGAAGCACTGGGCGACAGCATGCCGGTTGGCCTTCCCGAGCCAAGTAGTCGCGACTACTGGGTTGAACAGGCCCTTGAGCTTAACCCGCAGGTATTGGCCCAACAGGCCGGTATTGAGGTAGCACGCAGCGGCGTAGAAATTGCCCGGGCGGGCAACTTACCTACGCTTCAAGCGTTTGGTAATTATCAATACAGTGACAGTGATGTTGATAATACCACCGGTGAAGATTCCTCTAGCCAGGTGGGCTTAAGCGCTAATTTGCCGATTTATACCGGCGGCCGTACCAGCGCCAGTATCCGTCAAGGGACCTATCAACTGGAAAGCAGCCAGTATGATTTCGAGTCTCAGCGTCGCTCTTCGATCCAGCAAGTCCGCTCGCTGTATACCCAAGTCAGCAATGATGTGGAAACCGTTGAAGCCCGCCAGCAGGCTATTGTCTCCAACCAAAGCGCCTTAGAGGCTACCCGCGCCGGTTACGAGGTTGGTACCCGTAACATCGTGGATGTGTTGAACGCTGAGCAAAACCTCTACAACGCGATCGCCAACTACGCGGAAGCTCGCTACGACTATGTGGTGAATTTGCTCTCGCTGCGCCAACAAGCCGGTCGCCTGGACGTTGAAGCCATTGAGGAAGTCAATGCGTGGTTAACCGGCGATGAGGTGAACTTTATCTTGCCAGAAAGTGACGGCAACGACCGCTATGACAGCGCTCTCGACATTGGTGCACCGCCCCAACCGGGTATGTAATTTGCTGCTGTTTTGGGGATGACCCAGGTGCGCAAGTGCTATCAGTCGACTTTTAAAAGATACATGGGAACTTAACGTATGAAGAAGATGATTCACTCACGCCGAGCGAGTCTAGTAACGCTGGTAGCCGCGCTGGCACTCGCGGCCTGTGGTCAAGAGCAAACCGAGGCGCCCCAGCAGGGCGCTGAACAAGAATCCCCGCCCCATCAAGTAGCAGTAACTGAAATGGCGCGTCAGGATATACCGCTGGATAAATCCTACCCCTCCTTGCTACGCAGCGATGATGAAGTCACTTTGGTGGCACGTGTAAACGGTTTTCTTGAAGAGCGTCACTTCGAACCAGGCCAACTGGTAGAAGAGGGCGATAGCCTTTACACCATTGAGCCTGATCTTTACCAGGCAACCGTTAATCAGCGGGAGGCTGATTTACAAAGCGCGCGTGCTGAGCTTTCCCGTGCCCAGCGCGATGCCCAGCGTTTCGAGCAGTTGCTAAGTCAGAACTCGGTCAGCCGTCAGCAGTACGACCAAGCGCTCGCTGACCAGCGAGTCGCCCAAGCAAGCGTAGCGCAGGCCGAGGCGGCATTAACCAGTGCTAACTTAGACCTAGGTTACTCGCAGGTAACTGCTCCGGTGTCGGGCATGATCGGTTTAAGCCAAATTAACGTGGGCAATTTAGTGACTTCTGGCACTGAGCTAGCCACCATCACGCCGCTTGATCCCTTAGAAGTGCGTTTCCAGTTGCCTCAGCGCGATGCCTTTGAGTTGCGTCGTCAGTTGAGCGATGGAGGTGAAGCATCGGATATTCGTGCACGTCTAAGTATTCCGGGCGTGAGCGGCGGCAGTGATTCCGAATTGGAAGGGCGTTTAGACTTCCTGGGTTCCAGTGTGGATCAAGGCACTAGCACCGTTCAGGCATCCGCAACGTTTGAAAACCCTGAAGCGAGCGTACTACCCGGCCAATTTGTCCGCGTACGTATCGAAGGCTTAAAGCGCTTTGATGTGATAGCCGTGCCAGAAATTGCGGTGACCCAAGGCTTGATGGGCCCGCAGGTGTATGTGCTGGATGACGAGGATAAAGCCCGCGAACAGACGGTCTCTTTAGGTGAAGTGGCAGGCCCTTGGCAGTTGATTCGTGAGGGCTTGGAGCCGGGTGATCGCGTGGTGGTTGGCGACCCTGCTGGTTTAGAACCGGGTATGGCGATTGATCCTCAGTCGTTTGATGGCAACGCTGAATACATCGTTGAAGATGTAGAGCAAGAAGAGGAGCAAGAACAGGCCGAGGCAGCGCAAGCGATGGAAGCAGGGGCCGCCGATGGGCAGCCCGCTGAAGGGGAAGAGGGTGCGCAATAATGAACTTCTCTAACTTCTTCATCAGCCGCCCGATATTTGCCACGGTGCTGGCCATTATCGTGACGTTGGTGGGTGTTATGTCGATGCGGGTGCTGCCGATTGAGCAGTATCCCAGCGTGGTACCGCCAACAGTGTCGGTACAGGCGCAGTTCCCTGGTGCGGATGCGGAAACCGTCGCGCAAACCGTTGCGGCACCGCTTGCGGAGGCCATTAATGGCGTTGAGGACATGTTGTACATGACCTCTAACAGTGCTGATAACGGCACCATGAGCCTCAGCGTGGCATTTGATATCGGCACCGATGGCGATATTAATACCATCAACGTCAACAACCGCGTTCAAGGGGCGCTTTCGCAGTTGCCTGAAGCTGTACAGTCCCAAGGCGTGACTGTGGAGCTGCGCTCAGACTCTATTTTGATGTTGGTGGCATTGACCTCACCTAGTGGGGACTACAACAACATCTATATGCAGAACTACGCCACGCTAAACGTGCTTGATGAACTGCGTCAAGTGCCTGGGGTGGGTAATGCCGAAGTGTTGGGTGGTGGTGAGTTCGCCATGCGTATCTGGATGGACCCGGATAAATTGGCGCAGTACGATCTAACGCCTAGCGAAGTGGCGAGTGCGATTAGAGCGCAGAACACTGAGATTCCGGCTGGTAGCTTGGCATCAACGCCGCAAAGTGAACCGCGTGCCTATACCTATACGATTACGGCGGGTGGTCGACTGAATAACGTCGATGATTTCCGCAATATTTACCTGCGCACCAACAGCGATGGTTCCTCACTACGTTTGGAAGACGTAGCGCGCATTGAGCTGGGGGCATCCTTTTACGGGGTTGATGCACGTTTGAACGGCTCTACCATGACGCCGATCATCATTAATCAGCAGCCTGGGGCCAATGCGCTAGCAACCGCAGATGCTGTGCGGTCTACCATGGACGAGCTGGAAGGGCGCTTTCCGCCTGGGTTGGAGTATGTCGCGCCTTATGACACCACGCTCTTCATTGATGCCTCAGTTGAAACCGTACTTAAAACCTTTGTGGAAGCTTTCCTGATCGTTATTGTCATTCTGTTTATTTTTCTGCAGAACTGGCGCTTTACGGTGATTGCCATGTCGGTCGTGCCCGTCGCGGTGGTGGGGACATTTGCTGGCTTCTACCTGTTCGGTTTTTCGATCAATCTGCTGACGCTGTTTGCGCTGGTATTATCGATAGGCATAGTGGTCGATGATGCCATCCTGGTGGTGGAGAACGTTGAGCGGGTGTTGAGTGAAGAGGAGGATATCAGCGTAACGGATGCCACTATCCGCGCAATGAAAGAAGTCGGCGGACCCGTTATCGCCACCTCACTCATCATGGCGGCAGTGTTTGTACCTGTTGCCTTCTTGGGCGGTTTCACCGGCCAGATTTATCAGCAATTTGCGATTACAGTGGCAATCTCTGTGGCGCTCTCGGCGGTCATGGCATTGACCTTCACGCCCGCGCTGTCAGCGATCTTCATCAAGCACAAGATCGCCGGTGCCGGGCAGTCCAAGTTCAAACGAGCCCTGCATACGCCGCTGCGCCTGTTTGACCGTATGTTTGCGGGGATTACCGCCGCTTACATGTTGGTGGTAAAAGGCTTGGTGCGTTTTTGGGTATTGGCGTTGGCGCTCACGGTGCTGACCGGGGTGGGGTCGTACTGGCTCTACGCCAATACGCCCTCGACCCTGGTACCCGAGACCGACCAGGGGATCGTGCTGGTCAGCGTATCGCTTCCCGATGCGGCGTCCCTTGATCGTACTCAGCGCTATATGGAGAAACTTAGTGCCGAGATTGAAAAAATCCCTGGCGTTGAATACTCCTCAGCGGTGGCAGGTTACGACATTCTTTCCAGCGCTGTTAACACCGCGCGTGGGATTATGTTCGTCAATATGCACCCCTGGGCTGAGCGAGATCTGACGGCCAGCGAACTCGTAGGTCAAATTATGGGGCTGGGCGCCAGTATCGACGGCGGTTCGGCAATGGCCTTTAATGTGCCGCCCATTATGGGACTTTCGACGACGGGCGGTTTCACCGGTTATTTGCAATCTTTTGAAGGGTCGACGCCGCGGGAGCTTTACGAAGCTTCGCTACAAATTATGCAGAAGGCGAATGAGCACCCTGCGCTTAACCAGGTATTCTCAACCTTCAACGTGAACGTTCCCTCGTATCGGGCCAACATTGATCAGCAGAAGGCGCTCAGCTACGGTGTGGCGCTGGAGAACATTAACTCGGCTTTATCCAATACGTTTGGTAACGGCTTTGTGAACTACTTCAGCTACCAAAACCGTAATTTCCAGGTGTATCTGCAAAACGAGGATGAATTCCGTAAAACGCCAGAAGACGTGAGCAACGTTTATGTTCGTGGCGGTAATGGTGAGCGTATTCCGCTTTCGGAGTTTGTTGAGCTTGAGCGTCAAACGGGGCCGTCTGTGGTATCGCGATTCGGTGTTTACGCCGGTGCTCAGTTTCAGGGTAATCCCGCGCCTGGCTATAGCTCGGCGCAGGCGATTGAAGCGATGGAGCAGGTGGTTCAAGAAACGCTGGGAACCAACTGGGGCATGGGCTGGACCGGTACGGCGTATCAAGAGTCGAACCTGGGTAATGCTGCGACCCTGGCGATTGTCTTCGGGCTATTGATGGTGTTCCTGATTCTGGCGGCTCAGTATGAAAGTTGGTCTTTACCGCTGGCGGTACTGACAGCAACGCCCTTTGCTTTCCTCGGTGGTATAGGTGGCATCGTGCTGCGCGGGCTGGACACCAGTGTGTATGTACAGATCGGTATGCTAGTGGTGGTCGGGCTTGCCGCGAAAAACGCTATTCTGATCGTAGAGTTCGCCGAACTTCAGCGTAAAGAGCAGGGTAAAACCATTCGCGAAGCGGCAGTTACCGCAGCAGAGCTACGTTTCCGCCCCATCGTGATGACCTCTTTAGCGTTTATCTTCGGTACCTTGCCGTTGGCTTTAGCGACCGGCGCCAGCGACATTAGCAGCCATCACATTGGTACCACGGTGGCGATGGGTATGTTCTCTGTTGCCACTTTGGGCAGCCTGTTTATTCCCAGTTTTTACGCCATGATTGCGACAGCTTCTGATTGGTTAGCTCGCAAAATGAAGGGGAAAAAGCATGCTTCTAACCAGCCAGCGCTGGAGCATGATCACCACTAAGGTTTACGCCTAAGCCGATAAACCAACGTGTAAAGAAACGGGTGCTCCCTGCGGGGAGCACCTTTTTTTTGTCGTGATAATTTAAATCAAAGTAAAATTGGTGCAGAAAAGCTAACGTCGACTAAGCTAAAAGAATAATACATCGTCGGCTAAGTACCGATGGAGGAGGACGTCATGAACGAGCTACTGCACGCAGCGATGCAATTCCCAAGCGTTGTGTTTACGTTTCTACTCGGGCTGTTAGCGCTCTACTGGCTATTAGTTATTATCCGTTTAGCCCCCTTGGAACTGTTTGAGCGCGATAGCCTAAAAGAGGATCATCTGGCAAGTACGTTAGTCTCTTTAGGCTTTGCGGGCGTACCCGCGACGCTGGCGTTAACGGTCATCCTGGCGATTGCTGCAGCACTCACCATCGCGATCGAACTGCTGGTGTTGCGCTGGTTGCCGCTGGGTTTAATACGTATTCCTGTCGGTGTGCTGGTGCTCTGGGGCTCGCTGGTGATTGCCTCACCCGTGTCAGCTGGGCTTTGCCACGTTTTACACCGCGGACTACATCGCTATCACCCCTTTACCCGGCGGTGTTTGCTGGGCCAAACGGTGGTGGTGACCGAGCGCCAGGGGGAGGGTGAACAGGCGTTTGCGGTCATTGATAATGAGCCTAACAGCACCGTAAAACTGCTCAGCAAACGCGATGCCTTGCCTGTACAGGGCGAGCGTCGGGTATTGGTGAAGTACCTGCCTGATGAGGGGGCTTACCGCAGTGTCACTGAGCAAGAGTATCTGGAGACACGTGTTCGTTTAAATAAACTGCGGTTAAGCCAAAAACATCACCCTGCTAGCCATTACTCGGCCTCTCACTGAGTTATCACACGCATTGTGGGTCGCCGCCGGGAGGCCCAAATCTTGAGCTTCCCGGTTTATTTCCACCACCGCCGCCACTGATGAGCCAACCACTGCACTGGGTGATGCCAGAAGTAATGCCAGCCAGTGCCGGTTTGCGATGAGCCGCCTGGAATGGGGCGTGGTACAGGGCGGTTTAGAAAGTGGCGAATGGGATCGACCTGGGCAGATTGATCCAACATGGGGGCGTGGCCGCAGTTAGGGACGGTCAGGGTGACAAGTGTGGGCTGTGCTTCGGCCATGCGGGGCAGCGTTTCGGCATCTAACAAGGTTGATTCTTCGCCGCGAATAACCATCACCGGGCAACGGATACTCGCCCAGTCGGCCCAGGTGTCGCGTGGTGTATCGTGCACAAATTGCTCGCCAATGCGTGGGTCAAAGTGATACGTCCAGCTACCGTCTGGCAACCGACGGGCACTATTAAGCGCTAGTTCACGCCAAGCGGACTCCTTAGTGATGCCGAAACTTGCGTAGTGCTGGGTGAGTTCTTGATGAAGCTCGCTAAAGCTAGAGAATCGGTGAGTAACGCCAAAGTAGCTAGAAAGGGCAATCAGCCCCTGTTTGTTCAATTCAGGCCCTACATCGTTCAGGATTAGCCGAGAAATGCGCGCGCTGTGTTCTGAATCAGCAGCGATCAGCATGCCTAACAGGCCACCCATCGACGTGCCCAGCCAATCAACGTGATCAAGTTTAAAGTGATCTAATAGAGCGATGGCGACCGTCACGTAATGGCTATAAAGGTAGTCGTGAGCCGGAAATAACGACCAGCTTGATAACCCACGGCCTGGCGTATCGGGTGCAAGAATACGCCATTCGCTGCCCAGTTCACGCGCCAGTGCACTAAAGTCGCCGCCGTGGCGAGCAAGACCATGCCAGGCGATAAGCGTGCGGGGGGCGGAAGGGTTCCAAATGCGTACGGCAACTTCTAATTCGCGTACGCGAACAAACTCCAGGGTATCCATAGAATGCTCACACGGCTAGACATAGCGCCAGTAGTAGCATATTTGCTGCATTGCAGCGAGGGATGGGTGAGGTGTTTAACGCTGCATCATACGAATAGAGGTATCGATCAGCTCGCCGCCGCGTTCACGTATTGCAAAAGCGTCAGGATTACGCAACCAGTCATGGAAAAGACCACCCAACATGGATTGCATTAGCCGTGTTGCTACTTCTGGGCTTAAATCTTCGCGCAGTAGTTGCTGCTCTTTAGCCTGTACAAATACCGCCAGCATTTCCTGGTAACACTCGTTACCGATCTCTTCTTGCATATCAAGCGGGTTAATGTCGCTGAAGAACTCGCAGCGGTGCAGTAAAATCGACAGTATCCGTTGGTATGACGGTTGTTCAAGGCGCACCAAGCCCGCATGGCAGGCAAGACGTATCGCTTCTAACGGTGATAGGGCGGTGTCCGTTTTGTCGACTTCATCCATTAACGACTGGAAGGGCATGCGTACCTGTTCAACCAATGCCATGAACAGGTCGCCTTTATTCTTGAAATGCCAATAGACAGCACCGCGGGTGAGGCCCGCATGGCGAGCAATTTGCTCAAGCGATGTGCGTGCCACGCCTTTGGCAAAAAATACCTCTTCTGCAGCTTCAAGCAGCGCTTCGCGAGTAGCAGCAGCTTCAGCTTTGGTCTTTCTTGCCATGGAAACGGAACCTCGTTATCAACTCTGTATGGTCATATTTTAACCTAAGCGAGTGAGTATTTACATTCAAAACTGTATGGATAATTGACTCAACGCATAACGTAAGTTAACAAATTCGTCATTTTGCCAGTGAAAGCGTATAAACAGGCAATGTTACTAGCTTTGAATCTTACTAACATCGCGAAAATAACCGATTAAAAACAGGACATAAAGCATGGCGCGAGCTCCTTTTCAGTTGGGCGAACATACCATTATGCCCGGCCAACGCTTACAAGTGGATGTGCCGGTGGCGCGTTTATATACCCATACGCCGCTGCATATTCCTGTGGAAGTGGTTCATGGCCGTAAGGAGGGCCCCGTATTATTGGTGTGTGGTGGCATTCACGGTGATGAAATTAACGGGGTGGAAATTGTTCGCCGGGTGCTGCGCGCGAAAGCGATCAATAGCATTCGCGGCACCCTGATTGCCGTGCCAGTGGTGAATGTGTTTGGCTTCCTTCAGCAAACACGCTATTTGCCCGATCGACGCGATCTCAATCGCTGCTTTCCAGGCAGTGAGTCAGGGTCGCTAGGCGGACGGATTGCCGCGCTGTTCCGCGAACAAATCGTCGATCACGCCACCCATATTATTGATCTACACACAGGCGCCATTCATCGCACTAACCTGCCACAAATCCGCGCTCAATTGCGCCCAGGCAGTGAAACCGAGCGTATGGCCGATGCCTTCGGTGCGCCCGTGGTACTCAATGCGGAACTGCGTGAAGGCAGCCTTCGCCATTACGCCCAGACTCGCGGCATTCCGGTATTGACCTATGAAGCAGGTGAAGCGCTGCGTTTTGACGAGTGGGCGATTGCCCCCGGCGTGCGCGGTGTGCTGCGGGTAATGCGGCGCCTAGGCATGCTGACCGGCGAGCAGCGCCGCCGCACGCCAGCACCCGCTGAATTGGCCAATGGGTCAAGCTGGGCGCGCGCGCCGATTGACGGCATTTTGCGCCCCAAGGTGCGCCTGGGCGCCCGCGTTGCCAAAGGCGAAGTGCTGGGCAAAGTGGCTGACCCCTTTGGTAACGACGAGGGCGAAGTGCGTGCTGTGGCGGATGGCATCGTGATTGGGATGAGCCGCTTGCCATTGGCCAACGAAGGCGAAGCGCTGTTTCATATTGCCCGTTTTGATGAAATTGAAGAGGCCGAAACCGCCGTTGAAAGCTTTAATTCCAGCTTAGTGCCGCCCACTGATTCGTTCTCTTAAGTGCTTATTCATAAATAAAAACTATTGAGCTGATAGGCAAGCGATAGCCTTCGCGAATGGCAAGTTAGTGACTCGTTGACTATACCTATTATGGGCTTTGTTAGCGGCTATCAAAATGACAACAATGAGGATAAATAGCCAAGCTTTCATCGTACTAGAACGAGTGGCGATCATACGCCACGTCTGCCGTGACATGGAGGAAAAGCGATGACGAGCGATAAACCAAAACACACCACAACGGATGCGGGTATACCGGTTACCAGTGATGAGCATTCACTATCAGTAGGCCCCGATGGGCCGATTGTTCTGCATGATCACTATTTGATGGAGCAGATGGCTGCCTTTAACCGGGAAATGATTCCGAATCGTCAGCCCCACGCAAAAGGGAGTGGCGCCTTTGGTCACTTTCAAGTAACTCACGACGTTAGCCAATACACCAAGGCGGACTTTCTCCAGCCGGGCAAGAAAACCGAGATGTTGGCGCGTTTCTCGACGGTGGCCGGTGAGGCAGGTAGCCCGGACACTTGGCGCGATCCTCGTGGCTTCTCGCTGAAGTTCTACACCGAAGAGGGCAACTTCGACATGGTGGGTAATAATACCCCTGTGTTTTTCGTTCGCGATCCGCTCAAATTCCAGCACTTTATTCACTCACAAAAGCGTCGAGCGGATAACGGCTTGCGTGATCACGATATGCAGTGGGACTTCTGGACGCTTTCGCCGCAATCTGCCCACCAGGTGACCTGGCTAATGGGCGATCGTGGTATCCCTGCCAGTTGGCGCCACATGAACGGCTATTCAAGCCATACCTATATGTGGGTCAACGCTGCAGGCGAGCGCTTTTGGGTGAAGTACCACTTCAAGACGGACCAGGGCATTAAGTGCATGACCCAGGAACAGGCCGATAAGATGGCGGGGGCGGATGCCGACTATCATCGCCGCGACCTGTTCGATGCCATCAAACGCGGGGATTATCCCACCTGGACGCTGCAAGTTCAGATTATGCCGTTTGAAGATGCCAAGACCTACCACATCAACCCCTTCGATTTGACCAAGGTATGGCCGCACGGCGACTACCCGCTGCAAGAAGTCGGTAAGATGACGTTGGATCGCAACCCCGTCGATTTCCACAGCCAAATCGAACAGGCAGCGTTTCAGCCCAGCAACTCGGTACCGGGCACCGGTTTCTCGCCGGATAAAATGCTCTTGGCGCGGGTAATATCCTATGCTGATGCGCACCGCGCGCGTTTAGGGGTGAACTACCAACATATTCCCGTTAACGCACCCAAGGTCCCGGTTAACAGCTATAGCCAGGGTGGTCAGATGCGTATTAATCACTCCACCGACCCGGTGTATGCACCTAATAGCAAAGGGGGCGCGCACGCCAACCCGGAAAAGTACCCGGAAGATGCGGTATGGGAGACGGACGGCGAGTTGGTTCGCGCCGCCTACACGCTGCGCCCGGGCGATGGCGACTTCAACCAGGCCAATGACCTGGTCAATAAGGTAATGGATGATGCTGCCCGCGACCGATTGGTAAACAACATTGTGGGCCACGTTTCCGACGGTGTTGAAGAGCCGGTGCTATCACGGGTATTTGAGTACTGGAAAAACGTCGACCAAACGATCGGCGAACGTGTCGAGCAGGGCGTAATGGCGAACCGCCGGGAAAGCGGTCAGTAAGCTTACGCTACTAGGAAAACGAACCCGCTACATTGCGTAGCGGGTTTTTTTATACGACGCACTTATACAACGAACTCAGGTTCGTTCACCAAGCTAAGCGCGTCATCAAACAGGCGCAATCCTGCGCCTTCCTTATGGGCGTATTCTGACAAATGGCGCCGGAAGCGCCTGCCGCCAGGGCAACCCTGGAACAGGCCCAGCAGGTGACGGGTAATGTGATTCAGCTTCGCGCCTTCATCCAAACGCTGCTGAATATAAGGCCGGAAAGCGTTCGCAGCATCCAAGCGGCTTGCCGCGGGGCCTTTTTCACCAAACAGCTGCTCATCGACGCCTGCCAGCAGCCAAGGGTTTTGATACGCCTCACGCCCCACCATCACGCTATCCACCTGGGTGAGCTGTTCACGGCACTCGGCGAGCGTTTTAATGCCGCCGTTAATACCGATATGTAGCTCGGGCCGACTCTGCTTCAAACGATGAACGCGGGGGGAGTTAAGCGGCGGCACATCGCGGTTCTGCTTAGGCGACAACCCCTGTAGCCACGCCTTACGGGCGTGAACGGTAAACACCTCACAGCCTGCGTCCGCGACGATAGCGATAAACCGCTCAAGGTCGGCATCCTCATCCTGGTCATCGATGCCAATACGGCACTTCACCGTGACCGGAATAGACACCACCGCCTGCATCGCCCGCACTGCATCGGCCACCTTTTCGGGGTAACCCATCAAGCACGCGCCAATCATATTGTTCTGCACGCGGTCGCTCGGGCAACCCACGTTCAGGTTCACCTCATCATAGCCCCACGCCTCGGCAATCGCCGCGCACTCCGCCAGCTCACCGGCATCGCTCCCGCCCAACTGTAGCGCAAGCGGATGCTCCACCTCGTTATAGCCCAAAAAGCGCTCACGGGGCGTCCCGTGCAAAATCGCACCGGTGGTGACCATCTCGGTATACAGCAGCGTCCGCTTGGTTAAGGTACGTGCGAATGCTCTGTAATCGCGGGTTGTCCAGTCCATCATCGGGGCCACAGAAAAAAGCCGCCCACGATCTGCACTATTTTCTTTAATTAAATTAGTCATTTAATAACATTTTTGGCTGCACTAAATGCAGCCATATTGCCTCTTAAAACCGTAATTAACGCACCTGATGTACCCAGCAGCGGTAGTGACTGAAGCCTCAAAAACCGGTTACACCTTGATAGCTATCTCACAGGTAGCATGTTGTATGCGCGCCATTGTACGTAAGAAAGGGCGCGCAGCACATAGCAGGGTAGTTGCCACAGCGCTTACGCCGCAGATCAGGTTGGTTACCGCCCAGCAATGCCATGAAATAGCGCTGTAAATGTGCCTTAGGAGAATGGTGCTAACCTTATTGATGGGTTAGGCTTTCTTAAGGTTAGTAAATGGTTGGTACAAAAATGCCGCGTCCCAAAATAGGAAGGCGTGTTCATACTGCTGGTAAGTGGCGAGCGACGGATCTGACGAGTACAGCGCCTGGCGGGCGGTGCGCTGTACCTAATCAGCGTCAACGACCACTACCAGCCGGAAATTATCAAGCCGCCTGGATATGCATAATATGGAGATTCTGGGGCGGTGTGAGATTCGGATTGGGCGGGTGGTTTGATAAATAACCGTTGAGCAAGTCTCAAAGTCTATTTTAATCATTATATTAAAAATATCGGGGGCAAAGTGAGTAGACGTAATTTTACTAATAAAGAAATTTCTGTTGATGATTTGTTGCTAGACGTTGGAAATGCACGTATCAGAACCGGAGCTGATCAGCGAGACTGTATTGAAAAATATTGGCCAAAGAAGAGCAAATGCTTACGCTGATACAGGATATCGCTGAAAATGGATTAACAACTATGCCCATTTTGGTTCAGCCTTTAGATAATGGGGAGTGGTTAGTATGGGATGGTAATAGGCGTACGACAGCACTTAAGCTGCTAAGGCACCCTGAAAGATGCCCTGTAGAATACTTGAAGCTGAAAATAAAAAGAATTGCAGATGAATTCAAAGATAACATATTAGATAAAGTTGAGTGTCTTTCAAGTGGTGATATACAGTCTTTAGAGAAGGAGGTTATTGCAAGACACTCTGGAGCTATGGGAGGAGCTGGGCAACTCTCTTGGGCTGCTTATATGAAAGCTGTTTTTTCGTTGAATCATAATGGTTCAACAGATTATAGACGAGCTGGAAAATATTTACTTTGGGCCGAATCCAAGGGCTTAATTGTTGAGGATGATTTTCCAATAACTAGTTTGCACAGGTTTTTTACAAAAGAAAATATGAATTTTTTAGGCTTTGAAGTGCAAGATGATGATGCTTTAAAGCTGATGGTTCCAGAAGCTACTGCAAAGTTAATGGCAATTAAAGTTATTTCGGACTTTAGTAGTGGTAAGCCTGTAAGGGATGTTTTTTCACCAGACAGTGCTAAATCATACCTATATGAAGTAAGAGGAAGTGTTGGCCTAAACGCTAATTTAGAAAATGAAGCTGATAGCAATTCTAATACGGGAGCAAGAGCAGAAGGAGAGTCAGAGATAAATAATCAAGAAAGTTCAGACTCAAATGAAGCAACAGGTAATAGTCGCGAAAGTGCATCTAATAATAGTCAGTCTACTAGCTCTGATGATGCTGAAATTGAAAAGCCAGCTGGAACCGGTTCACAAGTTAAAGGTACTCGTTCTGCCTCATGGGAACGCCCCGGGCTGTTTCCGAGAGGGAAGGATGGAATCCCAATTCCTACCGTTAATACAAAGGCTAAGAATATCGTAGCGGAGCTTCGACGTTTAAAAACTAACGGTAGCAGAAGTACCCCGGGAACGCCAATTGCAGTTGCAATGCTATTAAGGGCTTTAATTGAAATTAGTACAGAAAATTATTGTAATAATTTTAGTGATGTTAAAAAAGATCAAGATTTTCATAAGCAAGTTGCTAAAGTCGCTGACCATATGCTGGAAAATGGGTTTATAGCTAAGGATGAGTATGAAGTTGTGATGCGTCAAACCCGTACTGCCGAAAGCATGCTCCACATAAAAACTATTCAGAAGTATGTTCATTCAGAATCATTTCATCCCACGGGACAAGTTCTAAATAGTCTATGGGATGAAGTTTCATTTTATATAGGAATTTGTTGGAGGGCTAAGCCTTCCTAACGACGGAGTGTAGGGCTGTTGTGCAATGTTAAGTTGTCATAAAACATGATTTCAGTTGCATTTGGTCTTGATAAGTGCGTAGAATAATGTAGCGAAAATTCAACATTCCGTTCTTGAGAGTATAGAGCCCTTATAGGATCGCAGTTGTCATAAGTTACTAGCCAGGGATGGCGGATTTTTCTTACTGTGTCTGCAATTTTAGCGTGATCTTCAGGTTGATAATGGTTTCTATATAATTGACTGCCCTTGACATAATAAGGGGGGTCGAGATAAACAAGGCATTTGCTGTTTTCTTCATGGAGTTTTTTTGTTACTAATTCTAACGCGTCCAAGTTGTAAACAGTTATGTGATTTTTGAGGGAGTTTATGCTCTTTATTCTTTTCAAAAGCTTTTCTTTGTTATAACGAGCGTCAATCTTATATTTTCCTTCTTGTTTTTTTCCCCCAATGACACCTGCTGATATTATTCCAGACCTATTGGTTCTGTTTAGAAAAAAGGTGGCAAATCCGAGTTCGGTTATACTATGTTCATCCGGATTGTTAACTATATTTTTTTGCTGATACCAACTTTCCATGTTGATTTCAGTTTTCTCAAAAAGATCGAAGAAAAACTTGTCATCATTTAAGATCGACCACCAGAAGGCATAAATTGCTGGATCAGCATCATTTATAATTATGTTGTTAACATAACCATGTGTTAACAAGTAGATAGCAGCACCTGCACCCCCTGCATAAGGCTCTACATATGAACCGCCACTGATGCCATTGTGCCGCATTAAACTACCCAACCATTCACCAAGGCGAGCCTTTCCTCCCGGGTAGCGTAGGGGAGTAACGAATGAGCGGGGCGAAGACATATTGACTCTCAATTTAGTGTATTTGGCAATTTCGAATTTGAAGCCCATTTTCACGGATTTTTATGCAAAATAATAGGTGTTTCATTGTTATAGCCCAATCTAGATTTTTGCAACTTGATGTTTTTTCAACTAAATATTTCTTACTGCTTGTTTCGCCGCCCCCTCATTCGTATACGCCACCATCAACTCATCCCAATTCGTCGTATAGCGCGTCCATGGTGGCCATTAGCTGTTGGCTGCGCTGGCGTTCCTCTTCCATTTGTGGTTTGTCTATCTGGTTGGGCTTCCGTTGCCGCCAATTGTCGGCCGAGGTAGTTAGGGCTGTTTTGCGACTGTGCAGCAGTTTAAGGGGGGAGTTAGGCAGGCGAGGCGTTGGATGGTGCAGGTGGTCATTACATTGCGTAACGGGAAATAACTTGCTGGCAACTTTGCCATATTGAAGGTGTCGCCTAAGAGCACGCGTTGCGGAAACGTTTCGCCAGATTAATGCGGCAATAAAAATCCCCGACCATGTGGAGTGGTCGGGGGGGGGGTTGAAGCTAACAATTAGGACAGGCGAAAAACGGACTTCTGAGCGCGTTTCTGCGCTTCCTCAGCGCTCAGGCTGATTTTTACATTGCCTTGCCGTTGTGCGGCAAGATAGCGCTTACGTGCGGCCTCAATGGTTGCTGCCTTGCGCTGCTGCTGTGTGATGTGTTCATCCGCGTATAAATGCATAGCATGTTCCTCTCTGGGAGGTATAGGGCGTTAGACCGCTAGCTAGGAAATAAGCTCCATAGCGTCGATAAAGCCTTCTGTAATAGTGGCACAGCTGAGTATTGTCATCAACGGCACAGCCATAATAGCCCGAGCCATGCATATCATAATCAAACAGGCTAATGGACTCTAGCAAGCCAGAGCCGAGTAGATTCAACTCAGTTAAGCCCGCCTTATTCATGAGGCCGACCTGAAAACGAAGATAGCGGATGGTATTCTCTTGAGAAATCAGAACGTTCCGGCAAGAATCTGAACCAAGAGAGCCATCCGCTATGGGTGAAAGCCTATCCACCTGGACGCCCTCATGCAACGGCTCTGTCCGTGTTGAGCTGAGCGGCCAGCGCACTACCAGCGACAGCGGCGCTCTGCTGTTGCGTGAGGCCCTCGACAACAGCGGCGTGATTGAGGCGCTGGAAGACAATCTGGTCGATCGACGCCACCCGCTGCGCATCCTTCATTCGCTGGCCAGCCAGTTGCGTACCCTGGTGCTGCAGCGTGCGATGGGCTGGATCGACCTCAGCGATACCGACACGCTGCGCCGTGATCCGCTCTGGCAGCTGGCCTGCAGCGATGCGCGCGGGACAACGCCCCTGGCCCAGGACCGGCCGTCTCAAGCCACGCTGTCGCGGCTGCTGAGCTGCCTCGGTCGTAACGACAATATCGATGCCGTGCACGAAGGCCTGCTGCGGCTGGTGGTCTGGCGCCTGACCTCGCTGCAGAACGGTGAACGTCCCAAGCAGCTGACGCTGGACATCGACGGCCTGCCGATCAAGGTGCATGGCCACCAGGGCGGGTCGGCCTATCATGGCCTTTACGGGGCCCGCATCTACTCGCCGCTGGTCGCCTCGCTGGCCGAGACCGGCGACATGGTGGGTGGGCTGCTGCGCGAGGGCAACGCCGGCCCGGCCGAGAACGCCGACACTTGGATCCCGCACCTGGTGAAGCGACTCAACGAGAGCACCGGCGCCCAGGTTCGGGTGCGCATCGACGCCGGTTTCACCGACAACGCGACGCTGGAGGCCCTGGAAGAGCGCGACATCGAGTACCTGGGCCGACTGCGCAGTCACTCCGGCCTGCAGAAGCTGGCGGCACCGCACCTGAAGCGGCCACCCGGCCGGCCACCCGAGCAGCCTCGCGAGTGGTGCCACGATCTGGAGTATCAAGCGGGCTCTTGGTCGGCACCGCGTCGCGTGGTGCTGGTGGTGCAGGAACGCCCCGATGACCTGCTGCTGCATGCCTTCTTCCTGGTCACCAACCTCGGCAAGTTCGACTGGCCGCCGGAGAAGGTCCTGGCGCTCTACCGCAAGCGCGGCAGCGCCGAGGCGCACATGGGCGAGGTGAAGTCGGCGCTGGACGTGCACCTCTCGTCGACCGATCGTGGCGCCTCCACCGTTCAGGACGTGATGGCCCGCAACGAGGTGAGCCTGCTGCTCAGCCTCTACGCCTACCAGGTCCTGCATGGCCTGCGCTGCCTGCTGGAGCGGCAGACCCGGCAAGGCTGGAGCCTCAGCCGGATGCGCGAGCAGGTGCTGAAGGTCGCCGCCACGCTGAGGCTGCACGCTCGGCGAATCACGGTTCATCTCGGAGCCGCTGCCGACAAGTGGTGGCCGACCTTGCTTAAGGGGCTGCCGAAGCTGACCGCACTGAGCTGACGCTCCTGCGAGACCACCACAGCATCAGAAAGCGAGCGACCGGAGCGGCGGTCGGCGATCACGGCTGCTTGGACGGCCGCCATTGATTCCAAAGAGCTATAAGTAAGTAGGAAAAGGGCTGCGTTCTGGCATTACTCAACAGCCACTCGCGCTGAAGATGCGAATCCTGATAAGCAATGCCAACAGCCAGTACCTTCAGACCGCTCAATCAGCGCCCTCGTGAATAAGGCGGGTTAAGGAGTAAGGGGCTAGACCTAACTGATATCGAGTACGGTAGCCATGGGCTGGGTTGTCATCCAATAGGCTATCAAGCGTATCAAATTTGATCTCGTAGGCATCTTCTGGGATCTGAACGCCTAGTTCCTGGGTCACTTTAAGAGCGGTGTTATCGTCCCATGCGGGACGAGGAATAAATAACGCGCCGTAGTTAGTCCCAGCTAGCGAAAAATGCTGAACCTGTGCCCCTGGGAGAGTGGTTTCGTCAATAAATTCCCGATTACCAAAAATAATGCCCATGCCGCCTCCTACAAACGGGCCGAATATTATGGCACGGAAATACGCTGCTTTCCTTTCATCTGGCAATGCCTTACAGCGTCTCTATCCTAATACTGCAGGTATAGCTCACGCCGTAAACACCGCATACACCATCTGCAGCGCCAGTCCCATCAACATAAACGCGAATACGCGCTTGAGTAGCGCGACGGGCAGCTTGTGGGCGAGCTTGGCACCAATCGGAGCGGTTATAATGCTGAACGGCGCCATTAGTAGAAACGCGGGAAGATAAACATAGCCTAGCGCGGCACTAGGCAGCCCGGCTGTACTCCAACCATTAATGATGTAACCCAGCGCCCCAGCGACGGCAATGGGTAGCCCAACGGCTGCCGAGGTGCCAATCGCGCGGGGGAGTTTGACGTTGCACCAGGTGAGGAAGGGCACGGTTAGTGAGCCGCCACCAATCGCCACCAGCGCTGAAATACCACCGATGCCCAGGCCCACACCGCTTACTCCCATTGGGCTAGGTAGGCCGCGGTTCGGTTTGGGCTTGATGTTTGCCAACATCTGGAGCGACATTAGCACCATAAAACAGGCGAAAAAGATGGCTAGGCTACGGGTGGGGATCAGCGCGGCGATAAAGGTAGCTAAAAACGTGCCGACTAAAATGCCGGGGGTAATATAACGCACGATGTCCCAGCGTACCGCCTTGTGCCGATGGTGGGAAAGCAGGCTGGCGGTAGACGCAGGAATAATAGACGCCATGGCAGTGCCTAACGCCAAGTGGGCGAGATGTTCATGGGGCACACCTTGAAGTACAAATAGCGACGTTAAAATCGGCACCATAATGCCACCGCCGCCAATCCCTAATAAGCCTGCCATCAAGCCAACAAAGCCGCCCAGTGCTACATATGCCAACCACCAGATGATGTCCAAATCCGCTGCTCCTAAAAGTGTCTTGTTAGCACGATAAGCACATTGTACCGGAAGCGGCGCGTGTAGCGGGACCAAAGTCGAGTATTCGACTGTGGTAGCGGCGATGCAGTGGTAAGCTGCAGGACAAGTAATGTTTCGGAGTTCGTATGCGCAAGGTAATAGGCAATGTTGGCGTTTTGGTAGTGGTAGTTGCGCTATTGGCAGGCTGTAGCGACATGGAGGAGCCGTCAACTGACACAGTTTCCTCCGCGCAACCTGAGGCCACCCCTGAAGCCCCGGTGACTGAGTCGGAAATTGCTGAGGTGGAAGTAGAGCCGCTTGTTGTCGAGATATCGACGCAGGTCGCCTTACGCAGCGATCGGCGCTTAATGGTGGAAGGTAAAAGCAACTTACCGGATGGCACCCAGGTACGCATTGTAGTCGAGCGTGAGATCAGCCGGGTGCGTTGGCAGGCAAGAACGCAAATCGAAAATGGCCAGTTTGCAGCCGGCCCGTTTGGTTCTGGCAGTGGGCTGCCCGATGGCGGCTACGATGTCCGCGTGGAAGTCTCGGAAGGCAGCGTGCAGCCAGTCGCCGTGCAGGCGCGTATTGGCCACGAGGGCCAGCACCTGGCGGGAGAGCTTGTCAGCCAATCCCGCCATGGGCTGGGCCAAGTGGCCACCTACTCACAGCGTTTCTTGGTGGGGAGTGAACCAAGGCAAACGCGTGACCAGGTGGAGGTGCTAGAGAGTCCGGGGAGGTAGACGCTTTAGGCAGGATGCCAATGGGCTAATAGTACTGCATGAATCGATGTGTCACTGGGGGCTTTGGCGAAGTGCTCAATGACGAAACGATCATCGCGTTGCACCACGTAGTGGCCCGCTTTATGAAACACATGGGTAGGCCCGAGCAGCAGTAAATCACCAGCGTTAACGGGCGAAAAATCCGTACCTTGGCCAGGGGTTGCCATCACACATGGTGCTTTCCAGTCGATGTTCAACGGCAAATGGCTGGGCACTTTAATGGTGGTTGCCTGTACCTGTTCCCAGGGGAGGGGACCAGTATGAGTCAACGTTAATAGCTCGGGTGCGCTATCACCTTCCAATAGTGTTGCCAGGGAACAGTCGAGGGCGTCAGCGAGCGCAACTAAGCGTTCGTGACCGATCTGTTTGATCGCCCCGGATTCCCAATAAGAAATGGTGACATCTGACACGCCAACTTTGCGTGCAAGGGCAGCTTTGTTGAGCTTGGCCCTAAGCCGCAGTTGCTTGATCCGTGAGCCTAGCGATTCCATTTCGTTTTCCTGATGATGAGCTAAAAAGCTCGTGAATGTCTTCCACTATAGTCGTCTTTTTCAATATAAAATATAAATAGTGGCGCTACGAACATACGTTATTGCTCTGCTTCAGTCTTGAGGTATGCGCTCAAGGGGTTGCTACAGTGCCATACTAAGCGATTGTGCTTTAGCGCGCATTAGTGGACAAATAACGTTGAGTTAATTTCTCTGACGCTTTCTTGCGCGAGTTGTTCCCTGGGTGCCGCTGTTGGTTGCGCCTAAGGTGCGTATAATAACGCTATGCATTTTTGCCAATAGGACGTTTTCATGACCGTACGTACTCGCATCGCGCCTTCTCCGACAGGGGACCCCCACGTTGGTACGGCTTACATCGCGCTTTTTAATCTATGTTTTGCTCGTCAGCATGGCGGCCAATTTATCCTTCGTATTGAAGACACTGATCGGGTGCGTTCTACGCCTGAATCAGAGCAGATGATTCTTGATTCATTGAGCTGGCTGGGTCTTGAGTGGGATGAAGGCCCTGATGTGGGTGGCCCCTATGGCCCATATCGGCAAAGCGAGCGTGGCGACATTTATGCCCAACACGCTCAACAACTTTTGGATGCCGGTCATGCGTTTAAGTGCTACCGCACCAGTGAAGAGCTGGATGAGCTGCGTGAGACACGCAAAGCCGCAGGATTGCAGCTGGCCTTAAAACCTGCAGATTTAGCGCTGGATGCACAAGAGCAAGCGCGCCGTGAGCAAGAGGGCTGGCCTTATGTAGTGCGCATGAATGTGCCCGCCGAAGGCGTGTGCGTTGTTAAGGACATGCTGCGTGGCATAATCGAGGTGGAGTGGGCGCAGGTAGACGCGCAAATTTTGCTCAAATCAGATGGCATGCCTACCTACCATTTAGCCAACGTGGTCGACGACCATTTAATGGCAATCACTCATGTGTTGCGTGGGGAGGAGTGGATTAACTCCGCACCAAAGCACCAGTTGCTGTATGAGTATTTTGGTTGGGAAATGCCGCAACTTTGTCATATGCCGCTGCTGCGCAACCCGGATAAATCCAAACTCTCCAAGCGCAAGAACCCAACGTCGATCAACTATTACCGTCGAATGGGCTTTTTACCCCAGGCCGTCACCAACTATTTGGGGCGGATGGGCTGGTCAATGCCCGATGAGCGCGAGAAATTCAGTCTGCAAGAAATGATGGCAGAATTTGATGTGCAGCGTGTCTCGTTAGGCGGCCCTGTATTCGACCTGGAGAAGCTGACCTGGCTGAACGGCGTCTATATTCGTGAAGACCTGGACGACGATGCGCTGTTAAGCGCGCTGCGTGAGTGGGCCTTCAATGAAGCCTATATTAAGCAGATTCTGCCGCAGGTACGGCCGCGGGTAGAAACGCTCTCCCAGGTCATGCCGTTGGCAGGGCACTTCTTCTCGGGCTTGCCAGCACTGACTAAAGCGTCGTTTGAGAGTGTGAAGCTTGAGGAAGAGGAGCTGGTAAAACTGCTCCAGTTCCTTGTTTGGCGATTTGAAGGCGTCTCCGCTTGGAATAAAGAGGCGCTACTGAGCGAAGTTAAGCTGCTGTCCGAGCATTTTGATTTGAAAATGAAAGCGTTCCTGGCGCCGGTGTTTATTGCGATTACCGGCAGTACGTCCAGCACCTCGGTTATGGACGCCATGGCGATTCTTGGCTCCGACGTTACCCGGGCTCGCCTGCGCAGCGCGATAGAGGTGTTGGGTGGCGTCTCTAAGAAACAGGCGAAGCGCTTTGAAAAAGAGTTTCGTGAAATAGCTTCGTGAAAGAGCTCTGTGAAAGAGCTCTGTGAAAGAGCTTAGTAACATCAGCTAACCGCAATTGAGATAGTGCTAGCGCCAATTTCTTATCTTTAAGTAATTGGCGTTTTTCATGTTGACGAAGGCCAGGGGAATCAGTATTATACGCTCCGTCTTCGCGACATGTGGGGCCTTAGCTCAGCTGGGAGAGCGCAACACTGGCAGTGTTGAGGTCAGCGGTTCGATCCCGCTAGGCTCCACCAATTCAGCAGCATGTGAATAGTTGCTCGGGAAGACACGCTTTTAGCGTTATATGTCTAGTGTTATACGTCCCATTCGTCTAGTGGTCTAGGACACCGCCCTTTCACGGCGGTAACAGGGGTTCGAACCCCCTATGGGACGCCACTACTTACTACTCCCTTTCTAATGTTTTTTCTGGCAATGAGTCTTCTCATCTGCTGGATTTCTGCGTTCCTGCCGTTCACAAAAAAGCTACAAATCGCCACTTTTTGGGCGATTTTATGCTTGACTTGTCCACTTTTGCGATTCTGATTTCAAGGTTGTGCACAACCCCTTGTTGTTGACGCAAAAAATATTGAACAGAACTTAAATCATTAAAAAACAATGACTTACATTAGATCAAAAAATGACCAATTTAAGGCTGGCCCACTGCCCATGGCGATTGTGGGACGTTTTGAAGTGGTTGTGAACAGGGTTATCCACAGATAGTGTGGAAAACCCTGAGCGAAGCCGAGAGGCAAAAATGTCAAGCGATATTAGGGGTGCTCAGGTGTTTTAATGGTGGTGATTTAGCGCAATGGTTGATTCAAAATTGACTAAGTAATGGAGATACCCAGCGAAGTCAGCTGGTGTTGGTTGCACGGGCATTATAGTAGCCCGTCAGGCGGTGAACTTGCTCAAGCCCTCGTTGGTGTAGCGGTGCGAACGACAGGCGAGTAGAGACCTTTGTTGGCTCAAGTCGCTGGCAGGTGACTGGCGTAATGCCAGCCCAGCGTGAAAGGGACCTTACGCAAAAGGCCACCCGAAGGTGGCCTTTGATCAAGCGGGGTGTTGATTTATTTTTTCGGGTAGTCGCGCTGGTCATGACCAATATAGAGCTGACGCGGACGGCCGATTTTGTAGCTTTCGCTGAGCATTTCGTGCCAATGAGAGATCCAGCCAATGGTGCGCGATACCGCGAAGATCACGGTGAACATATTGGTGGGGATACCCATCGCTTTCAGGATGATGCCTGAATAGAAGTCTACGTTCGGGTATAGCTTACGCTCGATGAAGTACTCGTCTTCAAGGGCGATCTGCTCAAGACGCTTGGCGATTTTAAGCTGTGGGTCGTCGGCCATGCCGAGTTCTGCAAGTACTTCGTCGCAGGTCTCTTTCATTACCTTGGCGCGCGGATCGAAGTTGCGATATACGCGGTGGCCAAAGCCCATTAGCTTGAATGGGTCGTCTTTGTCCTTGGCTTTATCGACAAAGTGCTGGATGTTCTCTTCGGAGTCTTCGCCGATTTCGTCGAGCATCGCCAGTACGGCTTCGTTAGCGCCGCCGTGAGCGGGGCCCCAAAGTGCCGCGATACCAGCGCTGATACAGGCGAATGGGTTAGCGCCCGTGGAGCCTGCAAGGCGTACCGTAGAGGTAGAGGCGTTCTGCTCGTGGTCCGCATGTAGCATAAAGATGCGGTCCATGGCTTTCGCGAATACCGGGTTAATTTTGTACTCTTCGCACGGGTTGCTGAACATCATGTAGAGGAAGTTCTCTGCATAGCTCAGGTCGTTGCGCGGATAGTTGAACGGCTGCCCCACATTATACTTGTGCGACATGGCCGCCAGCGTCGGCATTTTAGCAATCAGACGGATCGCACTAATCACACGATCTTCTTCTTGAGTAATGTCCATATGGTCATGATAGAAAGCGGCTAGGCCGCCGACTACGCCACACAGGATAGACATCGGGTGCGCGTCGCGGCGGAACCCTTTAAAGAAGTTGTTGATCTGATCGTGAACCATGGTGTGGTTACGAATGCGCGATTCAAAATCTGCGTATTGCTCGTCGTTAGGTAGCTCACCAAATAGCAGGGTGTAGCACACTTCTACGAAATTAGACTCTTTGGCCAGCTGGTCGATGGGGTAGCCGCGGTGAAGCAGTACGCCCTTGCCGCCATCAATATAGGTGATGGCAGATTGGCAGGAAGAGGTGGCCATAAAGCCGGGATCGTAGGTGAACAGGCCTTCAGCGCCTAAGCCGCGTACGTCGATGACGTCGGGGCCAAGTGTGCCGGAATACATGGGTAGCTCGATCGGTTTATCAAGACCGTCTACCGTCAATGTCGCTTTCCTGTCAGCCATGCTGGCCTCCTTTCGAATTCGGGTTGGGACGTAAAGTCGTTGCTGCGCATACCGCGCCGGCGAAAAGGCCTGCCCACTATAGAAGTGTGCGACATTTTGTCAATTAGCCTAAGCGCTAGCTGTGTATTGTACAAAAATTGTTATTATGATGAGTGTTGTATAAGATTTAAAAGTCTACAATATGACAAAGCGTTAAAAGACCGGCGATATTTTAACAATAGTTTAACATGAGATGTTAACAGGCTTATCAAATTGCTACTCTATCGTCACTATAGCGATGCTGCAGCGCAAAATCGAATCCGAATGATGGTAATTTTCTTGCACCATAGTCGAGTTAAGCCTGAGTTCGGTTTGTAAGCGAGGGCGAAGGTTCTTATAATCCACGGCGCGCGACCGGCAGGTAGGTGGTCGTGCCCGACTTGGCAACGGCCGAGCCCCTTCCAGCAACCACCGCCCGCTCGGGCCATGCCCGACCTGTCGCAGAGCGGGCCAAGAGAGTGTGTACAAAGCCGTGAATAGCAAACGACCCGTAAACCTAGACCTTACTACGATCCATTTCCCACTGCCGGCCCTGACGTCGATCGCACACCGTATTACGGGTGTCATCCTGTTCATTGGCCTGATTTTCGCTTTTTGGGCGCTGGGTAAATCCTTGTCATCTCCGGCGGGTTTTGACGCCGTTAGCGATGTGCTGGCCAATAATTTCTTGGCTAAGTTAATCGCTTGGGGGCTGTTGTCCGCCCTGGCATTCCACTTTGTAGCAGGCATTAAGCACCTGCTGATGGATGCCGATATTGGGGTAACCCTTGAAGGTGGCGTACAAAAAGCGCAGATCACCGTCGTGGTCAGTGCCGTTCTGATTATTCTGGCAGGAGTTTGGGTATGGTAACTAACATCACAAGTTTTGGCCGTAGTGGGCTTTCTGACTGGCTGATGCAGCGCGTTTCGGCGGTAATTCTGGCCATCTACACGGTCTTTATCGTTGCCTTCCTGCTGTTTAATCCCGATCTCGATTACTACGCGTGGAGCGGCCTGTTCAACCAGACGTGGATGCGGATTTTCTCGCTACTGGCGTTCGTCGCCTTAGCCGCGCACGCCTGGATCGGCCTATGGACCGTCACCACCGACTATCTCAAGTCCACTCGCCTGCGCGTGGGTGTCCAAGCTGTCATCATCCTGGGCATTTTCGTGTACTTGGTGTGGGGCATTCAAATTCTGTGGGGAGCTTGATTACATGTCTAATCTGCGTAGCCTGACGTTTGACGCCATTATCATTGGTGGCGGTGGTGCTGGCCTGCGAGCCGCGCTTGAACTTGCCAAGTCCGGCAAAAAGACGGCCGTGTTATCGAAAGTTTTCCCGACCCGCTCTCACACCGTTTCTGCTCAGGGTGGTATCACCTGTGCAATCGCGTCTGATGACCCGAATGATGACTGGCGCTGGCACATGTACGACACCGTTAAAGGCGGCGACTATATCGCTGACCAGGACGCGGCTGAGTATATGTGTTCTGAAGGCCCGAAAGCGGTCTTTGAGCTCGAACACATGGGCCTGCCGTTCTCGCGTTTAGATAACGGCCGTATTTATCAGCGTCCGTTCGGTGGTCAGTCAAAGAACTTCGGTGAAGGTGGCCAGGCGGCACGTACCTGTGCGGCGGCTGACCGTACCGGCCACGCGCTGTTGCACACGCTTTATCAGAATAACTTGAAGAACGACACCGTGTTCCTCAACGAGTGGTACGCGGTTGATCTGGTCAAAAACGCCAGCGGTGACGTGGTCGGTTGTATCGCCATGTGCATCGAGACGGGCGAAGTAGTTCACGTTAAATCGAAGGCCACGGTACTCGCGACCGGTGGTGCAGGCCGTATTTACGCCTCCACGACTAACGCCTTGATCAATACCGGTGACGGCATCGGTATGGCGCTGCGTGCGGGCTTCCCGATGCAGGACATGGAAATGTGGCAGTTCCACCCGACCGGCATTTACGGTGCGGGCACGCTGGTCACAGAAGGCTGCCGCGGTGAAGGCGGCTACCTGATCAATAAAGACGGCGAGCGCTTTATGGAGCGTTATGCACCGAACGCCAAAGACTTGGCCGGCCGTGACGTTGTTGCTCGTTCAATGGTCATGGAAATTCTGGAAGGTCGTGGCTGTGGCGAGAAGGGCGATCACGTCTTCCTGAAGCTTGATCACCTGGGCGAAGAAGTGCTTGGTAAGCGCCTGCCCGGTATCGTTGAGCTTTCTAAGACCTTTGCTCACGTTGACCCGGCAAAAGATCCAATCCCGGTCGTGCCGACCTGCCACTATATGATGGGCGGTATTCCAACCAACATTCATGGTCAGGCGATTACCATGGACGAAAGCGGTAACGATCATATCGTTAACGGACTGTTTGCCTGTGGTGAAGCGGCGTGTGTATCGGTTCACGGTGCCAACCGCTTGGGCGGTAACTCACTGCTCGATCTGGTAGTGTTTGGGCGTGCCGCGGGTATGTTTATCGAAGGCGCGCTGAACGCAGGCATTGAGTACCTGGACGCTTCTGAGTCTGACATTGAGTCGGCCATGAAGCGGATCACGCGCTGGAATGAGTCTGAGGGTGGTGAAAGTATTCCTGAGCTGAAGGCTGAGCTTCAGGACATCATGCAAACTTCCTTCGGCGTATTCCGTGAAGAGAAAAACATGCTGGAAGGCGTCGACAAGCTAGCGCTACTGCGTGAGCGTATCGCCAATGCCCACCTGCCTGACAAGTCCAATGCCTTTAACACTGCCCGTGTAGAAGCGCTGGAACTCGATAACTTGATGGAAGTGGCTGAAGCGACGGCGATCGCTGCCCTTGAGCGTAAAGAGAGCCGCGGCGCCCACTCGCGCTACGACTATCCAGACCGTGATGACGTCAACTGGCTGAAGCACTCGCTGTTCTTCCCTGCGACGAAAGAGCTGAAAAAACGCGACGTTAACTTCAAGCCGAAAACTGTTGATACGTTCGAGCCTAAGGTTCGTACCTACTAAACGCCGCATAGACGAGAGGGAGTCACTATGTCCAATCTTCAGGTATCCGTATACCGCTACAATCCGGAAACCGACTCCGCACCTTACATGCAGGAGTTTCAGGTCGATACCAAAGGCCGCGATGTGATGGTGCTGGATGTTCTTCATATGATGAAAGAGCAAGACAGCGGTTTGGCGTTTCGCCGTAGCTGCCGTGAGGGTGTTTGCGGTTCTGACGGCATGAACATGAACGGCAAAAATGGCTTGGCGTGTATTACGCCTTTGTCAGACGTTGTGAAGAACAACAAGCTGGTGCTGCGTCCGCTGCCAGGCTTGCCGGTTATTCGCGATATGGTGGTCGATATGGGCTTGTTCTATAAGCAGTACGAGCGTATTCAGCCGTATCTGCAAAACGACACGCCGCCGCCTGCCATTGAGCGCCTGCAGTCGCCGGAAGAGCGCGACAAGCTTGATGGCTTGTATGAGTGTATTCTGTGCGCCTGCTGCTCAACGTCTTGCCCGTCGTTCTGGTGGAACCCAGAGAAGTTTGTTGGCCCAGCCGGTTTGCTGCAGTCTTACCGTTTCCTGGCCGATTCACGTGACACGGCTACCAGCGAGCGGTTGAGCAATCTGGAAGATCCGTTCTCGGTGTTCCGTTGCCGTGGCATAATGAACTGTGTGGCGGTTTGTCCAAAAGGCCTAAATCCCACTCGGGCGATTGGTAAAATTCGCGAAATGCTTCTCGCTGATGCTACCTAAGTTCATGACATTTGAGTAAAAAAGCGTGTGCCACTTAAGTTGGGTAACAATGCCACTTAAATCATGGCGCTTCGCTTGTTATCATAGGGTTTGTCACGTGGTGCGGCGTCACGTCGCACCGCTGGTCAGACAAGTTTGAAAGCCGGTGCCTTGGGTACCGGCTTTCGAGCATGAACTGAAGACGAAACACCGTATGACGCGTTAGATAATGAATAGTTAGATGAATAGGGTTTCCGGCCGTTGGCCGGCGCCGCCGGCAAACGTCCCGCCCCGCCGGCAGGGCAATAGCGATGTCGCCGCACGTTTGCGACGATACCGATACCACCCCATCAGTGCAGGGTGACCGAGAGATGCAACAAGGCATAATGGAGTTGATGTGGCGTTCCTCTCACGTTAGTGGCGGCAATGTTCACTACGTGGAGGCGCTTTACGAGCAGTACCTCGCCGATCCTGAGTCTGTCCCTGACGAATGGCGCAGCTATTTTGATGAGTTGCCGCGTCCCGAGGGCAGTGCCTCCCACGATGTTCCACTAAGCCCAGTCCGTGATCAGTTCTACCAGCTGGGGCGCGAAAGTCGTCCGGGCCGTGTAGTCGCCGCTGCCGATAGCGGTGAAAACAAAAAGCAGGTAAAAGTCCTGCAGCTGATTAACGCCTACCGCTTCCGTGGCCATCAAAAGGCCAATATCGACCCGCTAGGACTGCGTAATCCCACCCCCGTCCCCGATCTTGATCTGTCCTTTCATCAGCTCTCAAAAGCTGATTTGGACACCGAGTTCCAAACCGGTTCTTTCTTTTTAGGTATCGACAAAGCGCCACTGCGTGACATCGTTGATGCGTTGGAGCGCACATACTGCCGCTCCATCGGCTGCGAGATCATGCATATCGTCGATACGGAAGAGAAACGTTGGTTACAGCGACGTTTCGAGTCGGTACGCAGTGCGCCTGATTTCAGTGCTGATGTGCGTAAGCACGTACTGGAGCGTTTGACGGCCGCTGAAGGTTTGGAGAATTACCTGGCATCCAAGTATCCAGGTACCAAGCGCTTTGGTCTTGAAGGCGGTGAAACGTTTGTGCCAATGATGGATGAACTCATCCAGCGTGCCGGCGGTTATGGCACCAAGGAAGTGGTCATTGGCATGGCACACCGTGGGCGACTCAACCTATTGGTCAATATTTTGGGTAAAAACCCAGCTGACTTGATCGATGAGTTTGACGGCAAGAAAGTGATTGAGCGTGGCTCAGGTGACGTGAAGTACCACCAGGGCTTCAGTTCGAACGTCATGTCCCCGGGCGGCGAAGTCCATTTGGCGATGTCGTTTAACCCATCGCACCTGGAAATCGTTGCACCCGTCGTGGAAGGTTCGGTGCGTGCCCGCCAAGATCGCCGTAACGACGAAGAGGGTAGCAAAGTGCTGCCGATCAACGTCCACGGCGATGCAGCGTTTGCCGGTCAAGGCGTGGTGATGGAGACATTCCAGATGTCCCAGACCCGTGCTTTTAAAACCGGTGGCACGGTCCACATTGTGATTAACAACCAAGTGGGCTTCACCACCTCGCATCCGCTGGATGCACGCTCCACAGAATACTGCACTGATATTGCCAAGATGGTTCAAGCGCCTATTTTCCATGTTAATGGCGATGACCCGGATGCAGTGCTGCACGCCACTCAAGTAGCCCTTGATTACCGTCAGCAGTTTAAGAAAGACGTGGTGATCGATCTGGTCTGCTACCGTCGCCGTGGCCACAACGAAGCTGATGAGCCGTCAGGCACGCAGCCGATGATGTATGCCAAAATAAAAGATCACCCCTCTGCGCGCTCGCTTTATGCCAAGCGCCTGGTTGATCAGGGTGTGCTCTCTGAAGAGTCCGCCAAAGCGATGATAGAGACCTATCGTGATGACCTGGTGGCGGGTAACCACGTAGCCAATGCGTTGGTGCAAGAGCCCAATGCCTCTCTATTCGTTGATTGGGCGCCTTACCTGGGCCACGAGTGGACCGGCGATGCAGACACGACGATTGATATGAAGCGTCTGCAGCAGTTGGCTGCCCGTATGTGCGAGGTGCCGGATGGCGTCGACGTTCAGCGTCAAGTCGCCAAGATTTATGAAGATCGCCGTAAAATGCAGGCCGGTGGTTTGGCACTGAACTGGGGCTTTGCGGAAACGTTAGCCTACGCCACGCTGTTAGAGCAGGGTCACCCGATTCGGATTACCGGGCAAGACGTGGGCCGCGGCACTTTCTCCCACCGCCATGCGGTGGTGCATAACCAGAAAGATGGCACCACTTATGTTCCGCTGCAGAACATGGCCGATGGTCAACCGCGCTTTACTATTCATGACTCCTTCCTCTCGGAAGAAGCCGTGCTGGCGTTCGAGTATGGCTACTCCACCACAGCACCGAATGATTTAGTGATCTGGGAAGCCCAGTTTGGTGACTTCTTTAACGGCGCACAGGTCGTCGTTGACCAGTTCATCTCCTCCGGTGAGACGAAGTGGGGCCGGGTGTGTGGTTTGACCATGCTGTTACCACACGGCTACGAAGGCCAGGGTCCGGAGCACTCTTCGGCACGCTTGGAGCGTTTCCTGCAAATGTGTGCTGAGCACAATATGCAGGTGTGCGTACCGACGACCCCCGCGCAGATTTATCATCTATTGCGTCGTCAGGTGATTCGTCCGCTGCGTAAGCCGCTCATCGTAATGACGCCTAAATCGCTGCTGCGTCATAAAGAAGCGACGTCGAGCCTTGAAGATCTGGCCCACGGCAAGTTCCATATGGTGCTCGCTGATCAAGCCGATCTTGCGCCGGAGAAGGTCACCCGCGTTGTACTTTGTGCTGGCAAGGTCTACTACGACTTAGCCGCTTGGCGCGCCGAGAATGAGCGCCATGACACGGCAATCTTGCGTGTTGAGCAGCTTTATCCCTTCCCGAAAGAAGAGCTTCTGGAAGCGCTGCAAGGCTATACCAATGTAGAAGACATTGTGTGGTGCCAGGAAGAACCGCTTAATCAGGGCGCTTGGTACTCCAGTCAGCACAATATGCGTGCAGTGGCCGATATGCTGAAAGATGGCTTCGGACGCGAGTTGAAATTTGCAGGACGTCCTGCCTCTGCTGCACCAGCAGCTGGCTATATGTCCGTCCATACTGAACAGCAGCGCCAGCTGGTGGAAGACGCTTTTAATTTATAAGCGGCCACCGGATTTAGAGAACACATAAGGGAAACGACATGGCTACTGAGATCAAAGCGCCAACCTTTCCGGAATCCGTTGCCGAAGGCACAGTGGCGGCGTGGCATAAAAAGCCGGGTGACAGCGTTGAGCGTGACGAGCTGATTGTTGAGATTGAAACCGACAAAGTGGTGCTTGAAGTCGTCGCACCGGAAGCGGGTACCCTGACCGACGTCATGGCCGAAGAGGGCGATACCGTTCAGTCAGAGCAGGTGCTGGGCAAAATCGGTGAAGGCAGTGCGTCAGGCAGCAAGGAAGAGAAATCTTCTAGCGATGATAGCGCTGAAAAATCCGAAGAGAAGTCTGACGTTAAGGCGTCTGAAGAGAAGCAAGAAAAGCCTGCCAGTAGCGGTGGCGGCAAGCAGCACGACGTAAAAGCCCCGAGCTTCCCTGAGTCGATTCAGGAAGGCACCGTGGCCACTTGGCACAAAAAAGTCGGCGAAGCGGTCAAGCGCGATGAGGTGCTGGCCGACATCGAAACCGATAAAGTCGTACTGGAAGTGGTTGCGCCGGCCGATGGCGCCCTGGCTGAAATTAAAGCCGAAGAGGGTAGCCAGGTCGAATCCGAAGCGATTCTCGCGACCTTTACCGAAGGCGCCGGTGGCGACAGCAGTGGTAGCGAAAGCGGCGGCGATGCAGCGCCTGCTAAAGCTGACACCAGCAGCGACGACGATGGCGCCGATGAGAAAGTCGGTGACAAGATCCTCGCTCCGGCTGCGCGTAAAATGGTGGCTGAGCACGACCTGGACGTTGCCAAGATTAAGGGCACCGGAAAAGGTGGCCGCATCCTGAAAGAAGACGTACAGAAAGCGGTCAAAGACGGTTCCGCCAAGAAAGCAGCCAAATCAGCGGCACCGGCGAAATCGGCTGCTGCACCGGCGGCCGAGGGGGAGCGCATCGAGAAGCGCGTGCCGATGAGCCGCCTGCGTCAAACCATCGCCAAGCGCTTGGTTCAGGCGCAGCAAACGGCGGCGATGCTGACGACCTATAACGAAGTGGACATGACCGAGATCATGGCCCTGCGTGCGCAGTACAAAGAGACGTTCTTAAAAGCTCACGATATCAAACTGGGCTTTATGGGCTTCTTTGTCAAAGCAGCTTCAGAAGCGCTCAAACGTTATCCGGACGTGAACGCCTCTATCGACGGCACCGACATCGTTTATCACGGTTACCAGGATATCGGCGTTGCCGTTTCCACCGACCGTGGTCTGGTCGTGCCGGTACTGCGCGACACCGACAGCATGAAAATTGCTGACGTCGAGCGCAAAATTGTCGATTTCGGCAAGCGTGGTCGTGACGGTAAGCTGGGCATGGACGACATGATCGGCGGCACCTTTACCATCACCAACGGTGGTACTTTTGGCTCGTTGATGTCGACCCCGATCATCAACCCGCCGCAAACCGCCATTCTGGGCATGCACAAAATCCAGGATCGTCCGATGGCAGTTAACGGCAAGGTCGAGATTCGTCCGATGATGTATCTGGCGCTCTCTTACGACCACCGTATGATCGACGGCAAAGACGCCGTTCAATTCTTGGTTACCTTGAAAGAATTGCTGGAAGACCCGGCTCGTCTGCTGCTGGATGTCTAAAGTATAAGCGTCATCTTTATTGAGTACGCTACTGCTTAAACCAGGATTTAACTGCACTCGCACACAGCCTCCCACCCAGTCGCGTTAAAATGGGGGGAGGCCAGCAAGCTAAAGGAGCCAACATGGCTGATAAGTTTGATGTGATCGTTATCGGTGCCGGCCCTGGCGGTTACGTTGCCGCCATTCGTGCTGCACAGATGGGCCTGAAAGCGGCCTGTGTTGAAAAATGGATTGGTAAAGAAGGCAATGTCGTTCACGGTGGCACCTGCTTGAACGTGGGCTGTATCCCGTCTAAAGCGCTGCTTGAAGCCTCCCACAAGTTCGTTGAAGCCAAGCACGATTTCGACGATATGGGTATCCAGGCTGGCGACGTTTCCATGGACGTTACCAAGATGATGGCCCGCAAGGACAAGATCGTTAAGAACTTGACCGGCGGCATCTCTGGCTTGTTCAAGGCCAATGGCGTAACCGCCATCGAAGGTACCGGTAAAGTGGTTTCCGGCAAGCAGGTTGAAGTCACCGATACCGATGGCAACACCACTACTTACGACGCCGACAACATTGTGATTGCAGCGGGTTCAGTGCCGGTAGAAATTCCGCCGACGCCACTGACTGAAGGCCTGATTGTTGATTCAACCGGCGCGCTTGAGTTCACTGAAACACCCAAGCGTTTGGGTGTGATTGGTGCCGGTATCATCGGCCTTGAGCTGGGCAGCGTATGGAACCGTCTCGGCTCTGAAGTTACCGTACTTGAAGCTATGGACTCGTTCCTGCCCATGGTGGACACCACCGTCGCCAAAGAGACGCAGAAACTGCTTAAGAAGCAGGGGCTGGATATCAAATTGGGCGCTCGCGTGACCGGTTCTGAAGTCAAAGGCGACGAAGTCGTTGTGAAGTACAGCGATGCCAACGGCGAACAAGAGATGACATTTGATAAACTCATCGTTTGTGTCGGCCGTCGCCCATACACCAAAGGCGTGATTGCCGACGGTGTTAGCGTTGAACTGGATGAGCGTGGCTTTATCTTTGTTGACGACCAGTGCCGTACCAACGTCCCGGGCGTTTACGCCATTGGTGACTGTGTACGCGGACCAATGCTGGCGCACAAAGCCTCTGAAGAGGGCATCATGGTGGCGGATATCATCGCTGGCCATAAAGCCGAGATGAACTACGACGCGATTCCTAGCGTCATTTATACCTACCCGGAAGTGGCATGGGTCGGTATGACTGAGCAAGACGCTAAAGCGAAAGGCATCGAAGTCAAAACCGGTACCTTCCCGTTCGCGGCAAGCGGCCGTGCGATGGCTAACAACGCCACCGAAGGCAGTGCCAAAATTATCGCCGATGCGGAAACTGACCGTATTCTCGGTATGCACATCGTGGGTCAACACGCTGGTGAGATGATCGCCCAAGGCGTGATTGCCATGGAATTCGGCTCTAGTGCCGAAGACCTGGCCCTGACCTGCTACGCGCACCCGACCATGTCGGAAGCTGTTCACGAAGCAGCGCTTGCGGTAGATGGCCATGCGATTCATATGGCCAATCGCAAGAAGCGTAAGTAATTTAGTTAAACAACGAAGCGCCACCTTTTATGGGTGGCGCAAACTTTCGGCTTTGTGGTAACAAACAAAGATCGAAAGAACGGGGATGACCAGTTCTTTTAAGACCGTTTTTGTAAGACTGCTCTTAAAAAAGAACTGATCATCGTTCGAGTCACATGCAACCAATGGCATGAATCGATGAATCTTCACGAGTATCAAGGTAAACAGCTGTTTGCCGATTATGGTCTACCAGTGTCTAAAGGCTTTGCAGTCGACACTCCCGAAGAAGCGGAAGAGGCTTGCAAAAAAATCGGTGGTGACATGTGGGTGGTTAAAGCCCAGGTGCACGCCGGTGGCCGTGGTAAAGCGGGTGGCGTTAAGCTGATCAAAGACCCGGCTGAAGCCAAAGCATTTGCTGAAAAGTGGCTAGGCAAGAACTTGGTTACCTTCCAGACTGACGAAAAAGGTCAGCCGGTTGCCAAGATTTTGGTTGAGACCTGCACTGACATCGCCGACGAGCTCTATCTCGGTGCCGTTGTCGACCGTACTACCCGTCGTGTGGTCTTCATGGCCTCTACCGAAGGTGGTGTAGAGATCGAGACGGTTGCAGAAGAGACGCCGGAAAAGATTCTCAAAGCTGAAATCGATCCGCTGGTCGGCGCACAGCCGTACCAAGCGCGTGAGCTAGCCTTTGCGCTGGGCCTGAAAGGCGACCAGATCAAGCAGTTCACCAAGATTTTCTTAGGTCTGTCTCAGTTGTTCCACGACAAAGACCTGGCCCTGTTGGAAATTAACCCGCTGGTCGTCACTGAAGAAGGCAATCTGCACTGCCTCGACGCCAAACTGGGTCTGGATAGCAACGCGCTATACCGTCACCCTGACCTGCAGGCCATGCGTGATCCTTCGCAAGAAGATCAGCGTGAAGCCGATGCGGCGAAGTGGGAACTTAACTACGTAGCGCTTGATGGCAACATCGGCTGCATGGTGAACGGCGCAGGTTTGGCCATGGGCACCATGGACATCGTCAACCTGAGCGGCGGCAAGCCCGCTAACTTCTTGGACGTTGGCGGCGGCGCCACCAAGGAGCGCGTGGCAGAAGCGTTCAAAATCATCCTGTCGGATGACAATGTTAAAGCCGTACTGGTTAACATTTTCGGCGGTATCGTACGTTGCGACATGATTGCTGAAGGCATTATCGGTGCCGTTGAGCAAGTGGGCGTCAATGTGCCGGTAGTCGTACGTCTGGAAGGTAACAACGCCGAACTGGGTGCTGAAAAACTAGCATCTAGCGGTTTGAACATTATCGCGGCTACTAGTCTGACCGACGCGGCTCAGCAGGTCGTTAAAGCGGCGGAGGGCAAGTAATGAGCATCCTGATCGATAAGAACACCAAGGTCATCTGCCAGGGCTTTACCGGTGGCCAGGGCACGTTCCACTCCGAGCAGGCGATTGCCTATGGCACGAAAATGGTCGGTGGTGTTACACCGGGCAAAGGCGGCCAAGAGCACCTCGGTCTGCCCGTTTTCAATACCGTGAAAGAAGCGGTAGCGAAAACCGGCGCGGAAGCCAGCGTTATCTACGTACCGGCGCCGTTCTGTAAAGACTCAATCCTTGAAGCGGCGTTTGCCGGTATCAAGCTAATTGTGTGCATCACTGAAGGCATCGCTACGCTCGACATGCTCGAAGCGAAAGTGAAGTGTGACGAGCTGGGCGTACGCCTGATCGGCCCGAACTGCCCGGGTGTTATCACTCCTGGCGAATGCAAAATCGGCATCATGCCGGGTCACATTCACCAGCCGGGCCGCGTAGGTATCGTATCTCGTTCTGGTACCTTGACCTATGAAGCCGTTAAGCAGACCACTGATCACGGTTTCGGTCAGTCTACCTGTGTGGGTATCGGCGGTGACCCGATTCCGGGCTCTAACTTCATCGACATCCTCGAAATGTTCGAGAAGGACCCGAAAACCGAAGCCATCGTGATGATCGGTGAAATCGGCGGTACGGCTGAAGAAGAAGCGGCAGCTTACATCAAAGCCAACGTTTCCAAGCCCGTGGTTTCCTACATTGCCGGTGTGACTGCACCTCCTGGCAAGCGTATGGGCCACGCGGGCGCCATCATCTCTGGCGGTAAAGGCACCGCTGACGAGAAGTTTGCGGCCCTGGAAGACGCCGGTGTTAGAACCGTGCGCTCTTTGGCTGAAATCGGTGATGCGCTGAAAGAAGTGACTGGCTGGTAAGCCATGAACGTTTAGCTGCACGCTATAAGGGCGCCCCTCGGGGCGCCCTTATTTATTTCTGCGTGCTATTTAATAATACTGCTATGGCGCCGAGCGACGCAGCATTCGGTAGCTATACAGCACAAACAGCGGTGCGCCTGCCGCCAAGTAAAGATGGTAGCTGACCAATCGCCACACCAATACCGCTGCGGCGGCCTGTTCGCGCTCCATTAGCGGCAGCAACAGACCACCCACGCCCACCTCCGCAGCGCCCGCGCCACCAGGCAGAAAGCTAAGCTGACTCGCGGCCATCGCCAGCATTTGAGTCAAGAAGGTCCACATCCAGTCTGCATGGCCGCCTACTCCCAGAACCGCCAAATAGAGCAAGCTGTAGCGCATCAGCCAATGGGCGGTGGTCAATAGCATCATCGCAAGAAGCGTCGTGCGCGGCAGCTCTAGCGTCACCTTGAGTGCATGCCGACAGCGCAAAAGGCGCCGTGCAAGCCAACGTCGGCGATACTGGCTTGGCCACGGCGTGTTCACGCCGGGTGAGCGCAGTAGACTTGGTAGATAGCGCATGACCACACTCACCAGCGTCGCCATGAACGCTAACCCCACCAGCGCCCATTGTACGAGAGATTGGTGTGGCCACTGGGTATCGCTGAGCGCCGAAAAGAGCACCAGGCCGCTCAACATGGCCAGGAAAAACAGTAAGTCACAGCCTTGATCAATCAGAAACACTGCCGCGCCTTTGGCAGGCGGAAAGCCGCGCCGTGCAAGCAGCAACAGCAGGGTCGCTAGGCCACCGCTGCCGCCTGGGGTGGCGCACAGCGCAAACTTAGAAGCTAGTTCAATCCCTAGCGCGCCGCGCTGGCCGAGCCTGCCTGCACGGCCCCCCAGCATCAAACGTAGCCTAGCTGCATTCAGGTTCCAGCACAGAACGGCCATCACCAGCATCAATAGCAGCAACCCCAGTGGGAAGTGTTTGACGCGCTGCAGCGCCTCGGCTCCACCCAGCCAGGCGGTGAGCACCAGCGGCGCAATCAGCGCCAAGGCAATCATTACGCCGTGGATAGGCCGCCACTTCAGTAGCTGGCGACGACTAGTGGTGTTGGTGGAGTGCATAGGGTTGGCTGCCGTGGCAAAGCTGCTGATAGTGCTCAAGCAGCGAGTGCATAACACCATCCCAGTTGAAATGGCGCTCGACATGGCGACGCGCATAGCGCCCGCTAGCAGCGATATCATTACTAAACAGCGCTAGACAGGCCTCAGCCATGGCAGTGGGGTCGAGCGGTTTGCATAAAATACCCGCTCCCAACGGCACGTTTTCGGCCAGCGCCCCGGCCCTGACTGCTACCACTGGAATGCCGCAGGCCATGGCTTCCTGGGCAACTAAGCCGAAGGTTTCGCGGGTGCCTGCGTGCAGCAGAGCGTCGCTACTGGCCAGTGCTTTGGCGACCTCGTGGGCACCACAGCAGCGATCCACAATGGTGACATTGCTGGGTACGTGATGCGGCATACCGGGGCCCATCAACAGCAAATGGTAATCGCTGTCTAGCTGACGCATCGTTGAAAGCAGTACATCAAGATTTTTCTCGCGTGAGTTACGTCCCACAAAGATCAGCAGCTTTTTATCGCTGGGTATGCCCATGGTCTGGCGGAACGTCGGGTCACGCTGCTGGGGATTAAATTGCGCTAAATCGACACCCAACGGCTGCACGCGAACATTGTCGACGCCCCAGTCGCGCAGCCGATCTGCCATCGCGTTACAGGGCGCCAATACGCTATCGAACCGACTATAAAGGTCCGCTACATAGCGGGTTAAGCGCTTCTCAACGTAGCGCCCTAAGCGATCACCCATCAAACGTGGAAGATCAGAGTGATAGAAGCCGACCACCGGCACGCCGAGTCGCTGCCCCGCGGCTAACGCCGCCCATGCGGTTACGTACGGGTCGCCAGCCTCAATAAGATCAGGCTTTAGATCAATCAGGGCATCCCGCCAGGGGGAGCCACGTAGTGGGAAACGATAGCCCTGGCCTAGAGGCAGGTGTAGCGCCGGTAAGGTGTGGTGGTCACCCAGGCTATCGCGCTCCGCCCCCGGCACCAGCAGGCTGGTACGCAGCTGTGGGATACGTGAAAAAACACGGTGTTTGGCCTGTAGATAGGTACGTACACCGCCGCTGGCGGGTGCATGGAACATCGTCACATCGGCAATGTGCAAGCTAACCTCCAACCACAAAGAGTGTCATCGTTTCACCATAAAGGAGAAATAAGTCAGTTCAGCGACAGTGGCTTTGCAGGGGGCGGGGTGAGCGTTTATTTACGCTATTAGCTGGACTATTGCTGATTAATGTCTATTATTACCATCCATATGGATGGTGTATGGATTATTTCGCTGCAAAAGAGGCAATGACACATGAGCGTGCATGAACTGCGTCGTAAAAGCGGTGACTCCAGCGAGAAGATCACCATTAATCTGGGCTTGGTTGACTTAGGGCAGATCGACCTGCTGGTGCAGGAAGGGTTTTACTCCAACCGAACGGATCTAATCCGCACGGCCATTCGTAATCAACTGGCGACTCATGCGGAGGTGGTCAAGGAGACCGTGTCCCGAAAGTCGTTTGTACTCGGGCTTGAGCACTATAGCCGTGCAGATTTGGAAGCCCTGCAAGCGACAGGCGAGACGTTACAAATCCAGGTGCTGGGCATGGCCAGCATAGCCGATGACGTAACGCCTGAGCTGGCTCTCGCCACTATCGAATCCGTGGTAGTTCTGGGCGCCTTGCACGCCAGTAAAGCGGTTAAGGCCGCTCTGGCAGATCGCATCCACTAAGGGCTCAGGCTCACTCAATAAACACTGACTACGCAATCATTGAATAAGGATATTGAAAATGATCGATGCCACGATGACTAAGCGAATGGAAGAAGCGACGCGGCTAACCCGTGCGGGAAAACTGCAAGAGGCGATGGCGGTTCTCCAGGGTAGCGCACCCGAATCGAGCGGCGTTGAAACGCCGAATACATCCTACCAGGAAGGCAATACCTTCGACGGTACCTACGAGGTCATCGACGAAGAAGCCTCCGAATCAAAGCCAGAGCCTGCTGAGGCGCCAGCCGGCGCATTCTTGCCCGGCGCTATTAAGGTGCCTGCTGCATGGCGGGATAAGTGGATGAAGTTTCGCGGTGGAATGGCGCAACCCGAGCAAGCACCGAATACCAGCGAGGAGCCACAGCCCGGGGCGTTTACTGCAGGCCGGTTTACCAACCCTGTGGGTTCGCGTGATTACAAACTGTATATCCCTAGCGGCTATACTGGTCAAGCGCTGCCGCTGGTAGTGATGCTGCATGGCTGCACACAGAACCCTGATGACTTTGCTGCCGGAACCGAGATGAACCGGCTGGCCGAAGAGCAGCTGTGTTATGTGCTCTATCCAGCCCAGCCGATGACCGCTAACAGCTCGAAATGCTGGAACTGGTTCAAAGCCGAAGACCAGCAGCGCGAGGGCGGTGAACCCGCGATTATTGCGGGCATGACCCGCCAGATCATTGATACCCATGGCCTTGATGGAACCCGAATCTATGTCGCAGGCCTGTCGGCAGGCGCCGCCATGGCAACCACTCTGGCGATGACCTACCCGGATCTATTTGCGGCGGTGGGCGTGCACTCCGGGCTACCCCACGGCGTGGCCCAAAGTCTTCCTGATGCCTTAGGCGCCATGCAAGGAGGCACAGGGCCTCTTGGCGGTGGTAAAGCGAAAGGGGCCGGTTGGGCATCGGAAGTGCCCGCGATTATCTTTCATGGGGATCTTGACACCACCGTGCACCCCAGCAATGCGGATCGCGTGGCCGCCCAGTACAGCACATCGCGTCAAGAAAGTGCGACGGTAGAGCAGGGAAAGGTGGCTAATGGCCATGCCTATACGCGTACCACGCATCACAACGAGAAGGGCGAACCACACATGGAGCAGTGGCGCATTCATGGAGCTGGCCACGCCTGGTCGGGCGGCAGCGCGAAGGGAAGCTATACCGATTCCAAGGGCCCCGATGCCACCAAGGAAATGCTGCGTTTTTTCTTACAGCATCAGCAGTGTGAACGTGACATGAACTGAGGTGTGACTTGTCGGGCGGCGAAAGCCCGACGCTTCTAGCTGGTACCCCCAGCGCCGCCACGGTCGATAACCGTGGTGGCGTTCTTACTTTTCAAGCGGATACAAGGTTAAGGTGGTAAGAGTGTATGTAACAACAAAGTGCAAAATGCATTCATTATGGTGCATACAATTAATAGTGAAGGTGGTTTCACAACGCTGTTAACAAGATAACTAAAAAATAGCGCTGCTCGTTTTTCTGGAATCATATTGATTTTTTATAATTAAATCGATTTTTGGCACATTAAATGCAGTTGCTAGGGGACCCAGGCAGCCCAAAGGCTCTAACGATGAACTCGTCAATCGCCGTCCCCATCTCTCCAAACGCTAAGCTGAATGACCAAGAAATGCTCCGTCAGAGTGTGATTTCTCTGAGCGGTGTTAAAAAGGCCTTCACAAGCCCCAGCGGTGAATCAATTCCTGTTATCGAAGATATCACTTTAGACATCAAGCAAGAGGAGTTCATCAGCATCGTAGGGCCAAGCGGCTGTGGTAAGAGCACGATGTTCAATATTATCGCCAGTTTGCTCGAACCCAGCGATGGCAGTATTACCTTACGTGGTCGAGATCCAGCATGCGGTGCGCGTATTGGATATATGTTGCAGCGTGATTTGCTCTTTCCATGGCGCACCATTATCGACAACGTGTGCTTGGGGTTGGAAATTCAAGGTGTAGCCAAAGCCAAGCGTTATGCAATGGCCCGCGAACAGTTGGCTCGTTATGGTCTTGCTGATTTCGCTGATCAATACCCCAGTACGCTGTCAGGTGGTATGCGTCAGCGGGTGGCACTGATTCGTACGTTAATCACTGATCCAGACCTTATTCTGCTTGATGAACCATTCTCAGCGCTCGACTACCAGACACGTTTGGTGCTTGAAGAAGAGATCGTCTCAATTCTTAAAGAGCACCATAAAACGGTGGTGTTGATTACCCACGATATTGGCGAAGCTATTGCTATGTCAGATCGAGTGGCGGTAATGACACAACGTCCTACGTCAGTAAAGAAAATCTATGATGTAGGCCTATCCCGCGAGCTCGGTTCCTGTTTAAAAGCGCGAAGTGATACCCGTTATCAGCGCTACTTTGACAGCATTTGGGATGATTTAGATATCCAAATTTCGGGGGCCGAGCAATGAGCGAAGCACAGTTCTATACCCATACCATTCGTGCCGGGAGTATTAAAGAGAACGATGAGCAGCGCACACGAAGTAGCTTTATCACTGACAATTTATGGCGTGTGACTGGCATAGGGTTAGTGGTGGTCCTATGGCAGATAGGCGTTATGACTGACTGGATTAATCCCTTTTTGATGGGGTCCCCTGTTGGTATCGCGGGCGAAGCTTGGCGGCTGATTCAGTCTGGCCAGTTACTAAATGACACCATTGCGACGGTTTATGCCACCGTGGTGGGGTTTCTGCTAGGCAGTATTCTCGGTTCTATCAGTGGGTTGCTGCTGTGGTTCTCGCGGACTACCGCTCGTATTATTGACCCCTTCATGGTGGCACTTAACGGCCTACCCAAGATTGCTCTGGCGCCGATGATTATCATCTGGTTTGGCTCCGGCATGCTGTCCAAAATTGCTCTTGCCTTTGTGGCCACCTTTGTTGTCGCTCTGCTCTCTGCCTATCAAGGGACGCATCAAATAGATCGCAATCTTATTAACTTGATGCGCTCGATGGGTGCCAGTCGCCGTGAAGTGTTTACCAAAGTAGTTGCGCCAGCGTCGTTGCCTTGGATCATCTCTGCTTTCCGCTTAAATATTGGATTTGCCTTGATTGCTGAAATTGGCGGTGAGTTTATCTCTTCCGATCGGGGGTTGGGCCGCATGATTTTTGTCGCCGGCAACCTGTTTAATCTTAACGTCGTTTGGGTGGGCGTAATCACACTAATGATTGTGGCCATCGTGCTGTACGTCATCGTATCTCAGGTTGAGAAGCGCTTATTGCCATGGGAACAAGGCCAACGATAGATGCAGCGAAGTAGGTAGTGCATCACCACTGTTCGTCAATCGATAACCTCAAGAGGCAGACAAGATGAAATTTTCTTCCGTCTATAAGCATGCTGTTTTCGGTACTGGGCTACTCGCACTAAGCGCAGCGGCTCCGCTCCACGCCGATGATATGGACACTATTTTAATTAATGAAGCCTTCCATTCGCTGCTCTATTTACCAGTCTATGTCGCTAAACATGAAGGCATTTTCAATAATCATAATATTGATGTGCCAGTGGTGCGCTCAGCGGGATCGGGACCTGCTGCGTTAGCATCAGTATTAGCGGGAGAATCACAGTTTTCAGTTCATGGTCCTGAGCACGTTGGTTTTGCTCAGGAGCAGGGGGGCAGCGGAAAAGCCATCAGTGCCGTAGCCAACAGTGCGCCTGTATGGGTTTTGGCTCATCCAGATCTCGACTACGACTCTCCTGCGGATTTGGCAGGCAAAGAGGTGGTCGTTGGGTTGGCGCCTGGTACCTCGAATACACTGATACGCAGATTGATCGCCGATGCAGGTCTTGAAGGGGAAGTGGATGTCACCGAAGTACAGAATGGCTCTGAGTTGGGCCCTGTGCTCTCAGGGCGCGGTGATATTGCGGTTGCTTATCAGCCACAGGTTGAGCAAGGCATATCTCAAGGTTTGGAGATTATTCATGCTTTTACCGATGACTATCCTGAGTATGCCTTTTCAACTATTAACACTTCTCAAGAGATGATTGATGAAAACCCTGATTTAGTAAAACGATTTGTGATGTCGATTAATGATTCACTGGCGTTGATTCACTCTGATGCCGACATTGCAAAAGCAGTCGCGCGGCTTGAATTTGGTGACTTGCAAGGAGAGGTGGTGGATGCGGCCGTCCAGCGTATGATTGAAAATAGTGTCTACCCTGAAAGCGTAATGATTACTGAAGATGCTTTTACCAACGCGATTGAAATGCAGCAGTTCGTAGGCAATATTAAAGGCGAGATGTACTACGAGGATATTGTGGACGCCTCATTTGCCAATGAAGTAGTCCAATAGTTTTATTATTTATAAAAAGGATAGGGGCAATCAAGTAGTGCTAGCGTAGTGCCACTTGATTTGTTTACAGGTGTGAATTGTTAGTCATAGTCTTTGATAGTTTTACAGGAGAGTGTTGTGACCCTTGATCCCCATTTGACCATCGAGAACTATCAAACTGCTTTAAAAGAGGGCAGTGCCGAGCCTTATGACTGGTGGCATTACTGCGCGGCCTGTATAGAAAAACGCGAGCCCGAGGTACAAGCCTGGGAGGCGCTGGCACCACGCTTGCCAGCGTTGCCTTCAGAGGTAGATGTTGGCAGCGTGCCACTATATGGAGTGCCGGTAGGTATTAAGGACATTATCGACACCACGGATATGCCCATTACCTGGGGCACTCGCGGTTATCTTAGCTCTCCTGGTGCACAACTAAATGCCGCGCTGGTCACGCTGTTGGAGGAAAACGGGGCATTGATCATGGGTAAAACGGTGTCCACGGAGTTCGCCTATTTTACGCCGGGCAAGACCCATAATCCCCATGACCCGACGCGCACCCCCGGAGGTTCTTCAAGCGGTTCGGCTGCGGCCGTGGCGGCTGGGATGGTGCCGCTGGCGTTTGGTACACAAACGGCGGGTAGCATGATTCGGCCAGCGAGTTATTGTGGCGTGTTTGGCTTTAAACCCACCTTTGGCACGCTTAGCTGTGACGGTGTTAAACCCTTTGCAGCCTCATTAGACACGTTAGGCTGGTTTGCCCGCCATATCGACGATGTCTGTACGACATTCTCGGCGCTGACCAAGGCGCCCCCCATCCCCGCGCTGGATAACCTCAAAGGCGTTCGCGTCGGTATACGTAGCTTGCCGGTGGATGAACCACTGGCACCGGATGTTAAGCAAGCCCTGGCAAATGCCCAAGAACGCTTTGAAAACGCGGGGGCTGAGATAGTGCCATTAAGCCTGGATGCGCGCTATGAAGCGCTAGTGGAGCACCAAAAAGTAGTCATGGCTTATGAGGCATCTCAAGCACTGGCGAGTGAATATCACCACTACGCTGCGCAGATGGGTATCAAGCTGGTTGAGCTAATCGAGGAGGGTAGGGCGACAAGCTTTGAACGCTATATTGAAGCCAAGCGCGCCACCAGTCAGATGCAGCAGACGCTCTCGCAGGTATTTAGCGAGCAGGTAGATATCATCCTCGCCGCTAGTGCTCAAGGCGAAGCGCCGAAAGGCCTCGATGCAACTGGCGACCCGATTTACTGTCGGGCATGGACACTGTTGGGAGTGCCGTGCCTCAATTTACCGTCGAGCCAAGGTAGTGCCGGCATGCCGGTCGGTGTCCAGATAATCGCCGACCGCTGGCAGGATAAGAAGCTTTTACAGGTCGCACGTACGTTGATGAAGATGAGCTAATCCTCACCCGCACAATCGAAACAACAACGGCGCCCTAGGGCGCCGTCAAGACTGCTGAAAAAGCACTGGCTTTTACAAGCGCTTTACTTTTATTGGCACGAGCTAAAAGATCCTTCCCCCACCACTTTGAGCTTGATATGAACCGTCCCCGTTACACTGAAGAATTCAAATTCGAAGCCGTTAAACAGGGGGAATAGCGCGGCCATCGCATTGCAGCAGTCTCTGAGCGTTTAGGCGTGACAGGCCACAGCTTGTAACACTGGATCAAACGCTACAATAAGCCGGTAGAGCAGCAGCAAGAAGATGACGATCTCCAGCGGAAAATCGTCTTTTGAAGGCTGAGCTAGTACGCATATCAGAAGAGCGAGATATATTAAAAAAGGCTACCGTCGGAATGCCGCCCAGAACTTCGCCAGGGAATCCGACTGAGGTACGCGTTTATTCAAAAGCATGCGAGCCAATATCCGGAACGTCGCTTGTGTCAGATGATGGCTGTGCATCCCAGCGGTTACTACTCATGGTGTAAAAAGCGATTTCTAATCGAGCTCGGGAAGATAAGCGCCTGCAGGGATTGATCAAGCATTCCTGGCTTGAGAGCGGTGGTGTATACAGGGCTATCGCAAGATCCATCAAGATTTGCGTGAGGCTGGTGAAACCTGTGACAAACACCGTGTGGCCCGTCTAATGAGTAGGGAAGGCCTACGTTCTCATACAGGCTATCAACGACGCCCTGGCTGCTATGGTGGTTTAAAACCGGCTGTTGTATCACCCAACCATTTAGATCGTCAGTTTATAGTAACAGTGCCAAATGTTGCTTGCGTGACGGACATTACGTACCTCCGAACCTACGAAGGCTGGCTTTACTTAGCGGTAGTTATCGATCTGTTTTCTCGTCAAGTGGTTGGCTGGTCGATGAAGTCTCGTATGACCACGGAGTTGGTGCTTGATACTTTGTTATCAGCAGTCTGGCGACGCAAACCACAAGGATCTGTGATGGTACATTCGGATCAAGGAAGCCAATTCAGCAGCGGATATTGGCAAAGTTTTCTGAAAGCCAATCACTGGGTGGGCAGCATGAGTCGTTCAGCCAACAAAGTAGCCCTGGAATGCAAAATGCAAATTCAATAGCTATAAATCTGAACGCCATTTACAGTGATTATTCGCGATGACTATTTGTTACAGTGAAACTAATGCCAGCCAACAGGGTGCTGACTTCCCAGCATCCTGCCATAAAAATCGTCTCTACGGTCCCTGAGGGGTTGGTTGTATTCGTTCCAGTTTCGCTTTCGCCGGGCGTCAGCAAGGTTCAGATCGGCATATATTATTTCCTCTTTGTCCGGGCTGGCTGGGCCGCCAATTGGCCAACCCGTATAGCTGACAATCAGGCTTTGGCCAATGAATGGTTGCCCGCGCTCGGTACCGACTCTATCCGCTGCAGCGATGAAAACAGAGTTGCTATGTGCTGATGCCATACACAGAATGTTCGCCATGGCTTCCCGGTCTGGATCCTGGCCGGGAATCGGTACCCAGTTGGTAGGAATGCATATGATGTCTGCACCCTGGAGGGCCGCGATCCGAGAACTTTCAGGGAACCAGAGGTCGTAGCAAATGCAGCTGGCGAGGCGTCCCAAGGGGGTATGCCAAACGGGGAAACCTAGATTGCCAGGTTCAAAAAATAGATTCTCTTCATTCCAAAGATGCATCTTGCGGAAGGTGCCTACATGGCCATTTGGGCCGAAGCACACAGAGGCATTGTAAAGTCTGTCTCCATCTCGTTCTGCCATGCCTGCGATAATCCAGCAGTTATGCTCTTTACATAATTTCATCCAGGCGACTGACGCAGGGCCAGTACCGACTACTTCTGCGCATGAAAAGGCTTCCTCTCTCGATTTGAATACATACCCTGAATTGGCTAATTCAGGCAGTACAATAAGTCTGGCTCCCTGATTAACTACGGCCTCCTCAATAAGTGCGATACTTTTATTTATGTTGCCTGAGATATCCCCTACATGAGGCTCCATCTGTATGCAGGCAACTCTTACCAAGGATTCCTGTCTGTTATTTCGACCGTTGCTCATTTATTTTTCCCGTTTGGCTAAATTTAATTGAACCCAACTGGCTTATCTTCAGCATGTGGGTGCTCTGCCTCAAAAGCAGCGGCAAATGTAAGCACTTTTCGTTCGGACAGGGGAGGGCCTGCAATCTGTAGCCCTATTGGTAGACCCTTTCCGTCAAACCCCGAAGGCACACTAATTGCCGGCATGCCGGTTAGGTTGAAGGGGTAGGTAAAGCGCCATGAAGCGGCGAGGACACTTTCTAGGGAACCTTCAATATCTAATTCCCATTGGCCTGAGTTCCATGCGGTGATTGGGCTAGTTGGAGAGATTACCAAATCCACCGTATTGAAGATTCTTGCGAAATCCTTACATAGCTCAGAGCGTAGCTGTTCCGCATGTAGGTAATCCACAGCGGAAACCAGTCTACCCATTTCTACTAGATCTCGTACGTCACTTTGGAAGCCGCTTGTCAAGCCACTCTGTAACGCCTGTTCATGATAAGCTGAGGATGACGCTAATTCGATGGCGAAAATTGCTCCCAAGCCATAGTCTAGATTAGGGACATCGAATTCCTGAATCTCCACCCCCTTGTGTTTTAGCCACTCTTGTACCGTGGCAAAGTTGTCTGCCACGTCAGCGGAGATGCGCTCCGAGAAATGATTGCGGATCACTCCTATGCGAAAGCCTTTTATTGTGGGGTTAGCTGACGGTTGATATCTGATCTCTGGAGCACTCAATGAGGCAGGGTCATCGGCATCACTTCCCACCAACGCTTCGAGAATCAGGGCTGCATCGGTTACCGTTCGGGTTAGAGGTCCGGCATGGTCTAATGACCAGCTATGCGGAACAATCCCCGTTCGACCAACTAATCCGAAGGTAGGCTTGAGCCCCACAGTGCCGCATAGAGTGGCAGGAATGCGCACTGAACCACCGGTGTCGCTGCCCATGGCCGCGCTACAGAGCCCAGCTGCTACGGCTGCGGCAGAGCCGCCACTGGAACCTCCGGGAACGCACTGAGTATTCCAAGGGTTTCGGGTTGGTGGAGTGATATTACCCCATGCGAACTCGTGCATCCGAGTCTTACCCAGGATGATGGCCCCAGCTTTGCGCAGCTTAGCCACCACATGGCTGTCTGTCTCAGGAAAAGATATCTCAGCGACGTCAGTGCCTGCCCGTGTGGGCATATTATGAGTCAGGTAGTTATCTTTGACTGAAATACAGGCGCCTGCCAAGGGGCCGAGCTTTTCCCCCCTGGCGAGCGCTTTGTCGATTGCCGCGGCTTCTTCCAGTGCGGAGTTGCTAAGAGTTACATGGGTTGCTAACTGACTGTCATAAGCTTCAAGACGCTCGGTGTAGGCAAGGACAAGATCACGTGCGGAGAGGTCGCCGCTGGCTATTGCCGCCACTTGTTGGTGCAACGGCCAGTAGCTAGGAGAGTTACTCATTGTTTTTATCCTCTGCGCTATAGGCGGCTAGTGGGCTAAAATGGACAGCTGGGTAGGTTGAATTGAGATTAAGCGTGCGCAGTTTTTCAATCTCGTTCAGGATTGGTCGGTAAGCGTTTATAACATGCTCTAAGCGCTCGTCGTCTAGTTGAATTCCGGCAAGAGTACGTACAGTGTCCATAAGCAAGCTTCCATAGTGGCGTTTGAAAGTTGGGATCCGCATCATCTCGGCGAATAATTTTCGAACTATAAGTAATGCATCACTTGTATCAATTTATGTTTTCGCAAAGTCAGTTGTAGGAAAGAGAAAACATAAGTTCATCGGTTAATCTGATATATGTGATCAACCACCTTTTTAGTTGATTCAACACAGCAGTAAATGCCTTCTAGTATCTCCACAGATGCTTGATGCAACGACTCGTGGAAAGCTGCACAGGCATCCGTAACCAGTACCACGTCATATCCACGGTCGGCTGCATCTCTGACAGCAGTATCAACACACTGGTTGGTTAGTACACCAGTTATAATTAAGTTATCTATTTTGAGATTTCTTAATTTCTGGTCTATATTTGAACCATTAAAGACCCCTGAGCAGGTCTTCTTGAAAACCATTTCATCATGCATCGGTCTTAATTCTTCAATCACTTCACCCTCTTTAGAGTTGGGGCTAGCATGAAGGTTTGCTTTTTTATGTTCTTTGCTTCTGTCACGCCCGTCCTTTGTCATAGATTCAATGGTACAATAAATTACTTCCAGGCCATTTTCGCGACATGCTTTCAGTAAGAGTTGTATGTTTTTAATGGCTACCTTGAGGCGGTCTTCATAATATTTTGTGTCAATTCCATGCTGTTTTGCAATTTGGATAAGCCCATATTCAGGGTGAGCGTCTAAATACTGCATATCAACAATTAAAATTGCAGAGTTGTTGTTATGCAGTTGAGCCATCTTTAGGGGTGAAAGTATTTGTTTTAGTGGGTCGGCTACGAGGCTCATGCGTCCAGTCCTTGATGTAAATAATGTTATTATTAAAGAGTAATATGCGCATATAAGTTTCGCTAAATTATATGCCGAGATTTCAGATAGCTGCCTATGAAAACTTTAAGATGTTTAATTACTCTCGGTGAACACTAGAACATCGCATTAGGTATTGATACCTTTCGCTCCGCCTTTTCTTGGCAGCCTAAAAGCTGAAGTAGACGAACAGGGATGTAGTCAATAGCGCCAATATCCCTAGCTTTTTGAATTACACGTAGGGGTAGTGGGTCTTCGTTAATTGATTCGTTACGGCCTAGGAGGCCGTCGTCCGGCAGGAGATGGGAAAAGATGCGTAGAGTATTCATTAACGAGTCTCCTTTCGATGTGGGGGTGATCAGACGCGCATCATCTCGGTCAGTGCTAGCTCGTTGTCAGCCCCATCATCTAGCTGCATTTCTTGCACGATGCGGCCAATCTCCAGTAACGCCACCGAATGAGCAACGCGAGTGACCAATCGTACATTCTGCTCCACTAAAAGAACGCTAGTATTTTCTTTCGCCGCCACCTGTCCGAGAACCTGCGTGATATTCTCCACCATAGTGGGTTGCAGCCCCTCGCTGATCTCGTCTACCAGCATCAGCTTGGGATCGCTCATGAGTGCCCGGGCCATCAGCAACATCTTTTGCTCGCCACCACTTAAGGTGCCTGCAAATTGCTTGCGTCGTTGGGGGATAATAGGGAAATAGGCAGCAACCTTTTCCATACCGCTTGGCAGCAAGCGATCACTCGGCAGGCCAAGGCGGAGATTTTCCTCTACGGTCAGATCCTGGAAAATGGCGGCTTCCTGAGGAATGTAGGCGATGCCACGCCTTGCGAGCACTTGAGGCTCTAAGCCGCCTATGGGCTGATCAGCATAATAGATTTCCCCATTTATGGGTTTAAGAAAGCCCATAATGGTCTTTAGCAAGGTGCTTTTGCCCATGCCATTCTTGCCTAGAATGCCGAAGACTTGGCCCTCGGTGATTTGAATGTTGATATTGTCGATGACAGTCGCATCATCGTAGCCGCTACTCAGTTGACGGCACTCCAGGACAGTAGCTTTATCGGATTTCTTCGTATTTTCGCTCATTCGACATGCCCCGAATAAATCTCTTGTACTAGGTCAGAGTTGACTACCTCCTGAACCTCGCCATCTAAGACCAGTTCCCCGCGGTGAAGCACTACTAGCCGCGAGCAGACCTGTTTGACGAAATCAAAATCGTGTTCAATTAGCACGATAGCGAGACCGAGTCTAGTCTGTAAATCCGTAAGAATGTTGCCAATCATGAGGCGGTCTGCTTTTGTCAGTCCGGCCGTAGGCTCATCAAGCAGCAGTACGTTTGGCTCTAAAGAAAGTACCATCGTCAGCTCTAAGGCACGCTTCATGCCGTGAGGGAGGTTGTTTACTTTTCCGTCCAGCTGTGAAGTCAATCCAGTGCTCTCTAAAACCTCCATCGCAGCGGTGGGTAGCCCGATGCGGTCTGCCGTATCAGTTTTTGATGGCTGCCAATGTCGGTAGCGAGCAAGACGCAAACACTCGGACACGCTAAGACTTTCAAATAAGCTAGTATTTTGGAAGCTTCGCCCAAGCCCCAGTGTCGTAATGGCTGCGGGTGATTTTTGGCCAATATCCTTGCCGTTGACCTTGATGACTCCACTGCTGCGCTCCAGCCCATCGCTGATACAGCGCATTAGTGTTGTCTTACCTGCGCCATTGGGGCCTACAATACCCACAAGCTCTCCCGGCATTACGGCAATATCGATGCCCTGCAATACCTTCAAGTGTCCGTAGCGCTTGGTAACACTGCTCAAATCAAGTGCGGGCTGGCTCATGTTGGCTGGAAAGGTCTTAATGTCACTCTCAGCAAGCGGGTAGAATGTGATTGCTCCCTTACCTTTAGCAGCTTTAGCCAAACGAGATGGTAGCTTTTTCGACAGTGTCCGCCAGATTGGAGGAAGCAGCCCTTCTGGCATAATTACGATAACTACAACGAATATGGTCCCGATGATGATGGTCCATACAAACGGTAGAATGCTACTGATATAGGCACTAGCCCACTCCAGCCCAATAGTGCCTATGACGGGCCCCAGGACCGTGCCGCGTCCACCTAGGGCGACGTAGATCACCAATTCGGTACCAAAGACGAAGCCGGCATGTTCTGGCGCAACAATAGTGCCCACACAGGCATAAATGAAACCTGCCATTGAAGCCAGCGCAGCCATGGCCATCATCAGAGTGATCTTTATGTGACTTGTTGGGATGCCTAGGTAACGGTTGCGTGTTTCGTTATCACGTATTGCATTTAGCATGCGGCCGTAATCACTGCGGATGAAAACCCAGGCGCAAGCCGTCAGCAAAACCATCAGGGTACCGGTAAACCAGAACCAGCCACTCATGGATAATGATGGCGCATCAAAACCTACTAGCCCGCTACTGGAGCCGGTGAAAGAGCCTCCAGAATAGATTAACTGCACCACGACTATCGGCAATACAAGTGTGACTACCGCCACATAAAGTGAGGTTGCACCTTGCCAGAAGGCTAGCCAGCCTACAAAGGCAGCAACCAGCATAGATACGGTAATTGCCGCCAACAAGGCAAACAATACTGTCCCTGCTGTGTAGCCGACATGGGTAAACATGAGTCCGGCTGCATAGGCGCCGATGCCGAAAAACGCGCCTTGAGCGAAAGTCAGGATCCCGGTTGTGCCCCATAGCAGATCTACGGTTAAGGCAGTCACTGCTAGCAGGAAAGCTCTTACCAGGACACTCTGAGTATAGGGATCCAGAACAAACGGGCCGATGAGAACGACTATCAAGGCCAGGGCCGTCAATATACACACTGCTCTGAAGCGAACATGAAGTGGCAGAACAAGATAACCGTGGTCGGCTTCAACGCCGCCGATAAACCTAGTCATATGCAAACCCCTTGGGACGAAGCCTTAACAGGAGGGCGGCCAGGACGGCGATTGTCAAACCACCTATGATTGGGTTGATGTAGGTACTTGCCAGCACTTGGGCGCCCCCAAGCACTAGGCAGGCAATAGCCAAGGCAAGGAATGAATTGCCGGATACCAGAACCAGCATAAAGGCGCTAACTAGCCATGGCAGCCCCATGTTGGGGTCTACGCTGGACAATGGCGTTATAAAAGCACCCGCTAGACAGGCCAGGCCAGCCCCAAATGAAAAAGTGATCAGGCGTACACGCGAGCTATTGATTCCCAGACCACGCGCCAAGGGTTCATTCATGATGACAGCGCGGGTTTGCAAACCAATGCGAGTACCCTTCAGAAGCAGCCACATGGCTGCAGCTACCAGCACTGCGAAGATAATCAAGAGTAGTCGGTATTGCGAATAAAAAGCGCCTAGCAGCTCCACGGCCCCAGACACTGGTCTATCGGCAAACTGCACCTCGCGACCGAAGGCGATGATGATCAACTGTCCTAGAACGATACCAAGTCCCCAAGTCGCCAAGATGGCATCTAAGGGGCGATGGTAAAGAAAACGCAGTATAGCGCGCTCTATGAATGCGCCGAGTAGGCAACCGACCACAAAGGCCAACGGCATGCTAAACCAAGGGTCCCAGTCGAATCGAGTCACCACCAATGATGAATAACCGCCAATGGTGAGGAATACACCATGTGCGAAATTAATGACTTTCATCACACCAAAGATAATGAGTAAACCAGAAGATATAATGAAGAGGATCGCTGCGGTGGTAATGATATCAAGAAACAGATAATTCACTTTTTTTGTTCCTTGCTGGCGACCACCACACAGTCACCCAAACCTCGGGGTTAGCTGGTTGTGACGGTCGCGTGGGCTAAAGCGTGATTAGCTGGTCGGGCACTGCTCGCCGGGATCTACGCCCTCGAATATTTCTACCACTTCTACACTACCGTCACCTTGGACCCGGCCGAGATGCGTAGTGAGTGGCGCATGGCGTTGAGCGTTCATCTGCACGGTCCCACGAGGACCGTCATATGAGACTTCCGCCAGTGCTTCGATAACCGCGTCAGCATCCGTGGTGCCAGCCATTTCTACAGCGGCTTTGTAGAGATAAATGGCATCGTACTGTGGTACAGAAAGGTCGTTTGGGGTGCGAAGATCGCTCCCGAAGTGAGTTTCTATACGCTCAAGGAAGTCTCTATTAGCCGCGCTATCAATGGCCGTAAGATAAGAGGCTGAAATATAGATTCCCTCAGCGTCCTCGCCCATACTCTGTGCGGTTAACTCATCTACGCTCAGATTGCCCACCAATGCTTGCATACCTGCCGCCTTGTACTGGCGCTGCAAGGTAACATTTGGTGCTCCTCCGGCGGTGGACATGATGACTGCATCGGGATTATTACGACGCATCTGACTGATGATGGATGTCCAGTCGGTTGCGTCCATAGGTTGATACTCCTCAGCGACAACTTCTCCTCCACGCTCTTCAATATAACTGCGCGTAAACTCAAGCATGCCTCGCCCAAAAGCGTAGTCACTGCCTACTAGGAAGAAGCGTTCTGAACCTTCTTCATCCATGAAATAGTCCACGATAGGACCTACCATCTGCTCTGGTACAGCACCGTTGGCATACAGGTAAGGGCTGCAGGAACGACCTTCGTATAGCGAGGTATATATGTAAGGCACTTGATGTCGTTCGACGATGGGAATGCCAGCATTCCGAGCGGCACTGGTTTCCATAGTGATTATAGCGTCAGCATTTCGGTTACTGATCAGGTCGTCAAAAGCGCGTTGAGCACCGGAAGCACCACTGCCATCATCTGCAATTTCCAAAACTACTTGGCGTCCTAAAATACCACCGCTGTCATTTATCTCCGCTACCGCCAGTTCAGAGGACTGAACCACTGCGGGTGCTACGGTGCTGTTTGCTCCACTTAGACCCGTCGGGACGCCGATTATTATTGGTTCGGAAGCCGTAGCCGATGATGTGATCGCCGATAGGCAGGCTGCACCTGCCATCGCGGCAACTTTTTTAGAAATATTCATGCATGTTTCTCCAACTTTTTTGTTTAAGAACGTGGTGAAGGCATCAATAGTCTATTGATCAAAAAGGTAGCAATTTCCGGAATACTGTTAATATTCTGCAAAAGTCAGTCCATTTTTTAAAAAAAATATTTAAAACAGTTATTTGAGTTTGATTGTTTGCATTAGAAAAGAATATTGTATTCATATTGAGATTTTATTTGCTCCATATTGAGGCAAAATTCATCATTAGCCATCCGAGTTTTCTCTAATAGAGGTATTACGACAAAATAATTATTTCCTGCAGACTTCGCTGATTGAGTAGGGAGGGATGATGAGTATTAATTTATTTTTAGAAGCTAAGCGTGCTACCCAATAGATGTGCCAGGCGCTCTCAGATTTTCAGGCCTACCCTCTCCCCGTTATTGGTTGGCCGTTTGTAAATTTGCTGTTAAGCCAACGTGGCGTATGAAAGCCATTAAGAAAAATTAGTCGTAGGATGAGAAGCGTGTTTTAGTTGTAAGCGCCCATAAATCGGCACCTACAGCCACGCCCTGAAATTGCCCACACTGATTTCCTCATAAACACCAGGAGGAATCAGCATGACACACGCCGAACGCAAACGTCTCTGGCAGCAGCATATCGAGGACTGGCAGGCGTCGGGTTTGTCCGGCATGGCCTACTGCCAGCAGCAATCACTGACTTATTGCCGCTTTGTTTACTGGCGCAAAAAGCTGGCCGAACCGGAGACAGCGGTTCCGGAGCAACCCGTGTCGTCGCCTGGGTTTGCCAAGGTATCGGCAGTGCCTGGTCCGGAGTCGTCAGAAGGATTAACGGTGTCATTGCCCGGCGGCGTCTCGATCACCGGCCTGCACGCTGGCAATGTGGAGTTGCTCGGTGCCGTGCTGAGGCAACTGTAATGCGCCACCGCTATCTGCGCCCCTCCTGGGACCTGCCGGAGATATACCTGTATCGACAGCCTGTCGATTTCCGCAAGCAGGCCAATGGGCTGGCGCTGATTGTCGAGCAGGAGCTGGGGCACAGCCCGTTCTCCGGCGCGCTTTATGCGTTCACCAACCGGCAGCGCAACAAGATTAAGTGTCTGATGTGGGAAGACAACGGCTTTGTGCTTTACTACAAGTCTCTGGCCGAGGAAAAATTTAAATGGCCGGGCCCGTCGGATGAGCTGATGCCGCTGAACGGCGAGCAGATCAACTGGTTGCTGGACGGCTACGACATCACCCTGCTGCAGGGCCATAAAACCCTGCATTATGAGAGCGTTGGGTAGCACTTTTTAAGTGTGTCAGGGCGTTGTTTTTGCTATCATTTCGCCATGAAAACAATGCCTGATAACACGCCCAAAACACCCGATTTCAGCGGTCTCTCGCCCGCTGAAATGGCGGCGGTTATCAACGATTTGCAGGAACAACTGGCCGCGAAAGAAGCGGCTCTGCAGAGTCAGTTGCAGCAGCATGATGAGGCCCTCCGGCGTCGCGACAATTACATCGCCATTCTCGAAGAGCTGCTGCGTCACAAGAAGATCCAGCAGTTCGCCGCAAGCAGTGAAAAACAGCCCAACCAGATCGTGTTGTTCGATGAAGCCGAGCTGGAAGTGGCGATTGACGAACTACGCGACGAACTCCCTGACGATGTGGAAGAAGCCGATGCGCCGCCTCGCTCCCGCAAGCGCCGCCAACGCGGCTTCTCCGACACGCTTTTGCGTGAGCGTATTGAGCTGACCCTCAGCGACGACGAGAAAGCCGGCGCCAGCAAGACCTTCTTCACCAAAGTGAAAGAAGAGCTGGAGTATATCCCGGCCCAACTGAAAGTCCTGGAGTACTGGCAGGAAAAGGCGGTGTTCGAACAAGACGGCCAAGAGCATGTCATTGCGGCCGCCCGGTCCAAGCACCCACTGGGCAAGTGCATTGCCACACCGTCACTACTGGCTTACCTGATCACCTCCAAGTACGCCGATGGCCTGCCACTGTACCGGCAGGAGCAGATGTTCAAGCGCCTGGGTCATGACCTGAGCCGCACCAGCATGGCCCACTGGATCATCCGCCTGAACGACGTGTTCAAACCGCTGATGACCCTGATACGTGAAACCCAGAACGGCAGTGACTACCTGCAGGCCGATGAAACCCGGATCCAGGTGCTCAAGGAGGATGGCAAAAAAGCCCAATCGGACAAGTGGATGTGGGTGACCCGGGGTGGTCCACCGGGAAAACCCTCGGTGCTGTTCGAGTATGATCCATCACGAGGTGGCAAGGTGCCGGTGCGCCTGCTGGATGACTTCCAGGGCATCCTGCAAGCCGATGGCTATTCCGGCTATGGACAAGTCTGCCGTGAAAACGGCCTGACCCGCATCGGTTGTTGGGACCATGCCCGACGCAAGTTCGTGGAAGCCTCCCGGGCCGCGCCAGCCAAGGGCAAAAAAGGCCAGCCATCGAAAGCCGATGTGGCCCTCAGCCACATCCGCAAACTGTACGCCGTCGAGAAAGCCGCGAACGAACTGAGCGACGCCGAGCGCTATCGCGTGCGCCAGGAAAAAAGCCTGCCGCTGCTGAATGCCTTCAAGGCCTGGCTGGATAAAAACACCAGCAAAGTACTGAAGGGCTCGCTCACCCGCAAGGCGATGGATTACACCCTGAACCAGTGGGATACCCTGGTGGGCTACTGTGAACGTGGCGACCTGAAAATCAGCAACGCGGGTGCCGAGAATGCCATCCGCCCGTTCGCTCTGGGAAGAAAAGCCTGGCTGTTCGCCGATACCTCGCAGGGCGCGAAAGCCAGCGCCACCTGTTACTCGCTGATCGAAACGGCCAAGGCCAACGGACTGGAGCCGTCGGCTTACATCCATCATGTGCTGACGCACATCGCCGATGCAGTTACCCTCGAACAACTCGAAACGCTCTTACCCTGGAATGCAGAGCTGCCAGCTTTAAAAAATGTGGCTCAATACGGTTAGGGCAAGTGGGTCGGTTTAATGGCGCTTACTTTTAGTTCGCCCGCAACATGAGTAAGGCTGAGTAGATAACTTATGCCCGCACAAAAACAACAACGGCGCCCAAAGGGCGCCGTTGTTAACGATTACTAATGGTTTAGTGAGGACTAAACTGCTGGCTTTGCTACCAGCGAGCGGGTCTCTTCGCGGGCTTCGGTCAAGATGACGCGAAGCGGGTCGCCTAGCTTGTAACGCTCTTCGCCTTCTATCTGGATACGTCCCTCTTTATCATCAATCACCACTTTGCTGCGGTCACTGTGCATTAAAGGGGCTGGAACAAAGGCGGTCGCGCCATTTTCCAGCAGACGAACGCGCATACCGCCACGGTTGATGGCCATGATTTCGGCCTCAAACGTATCCTGGTTCTGCGCGGCGGGTGTTAGGTAGCGCACGTAGAGCCAATCTTTCACATCGCGCTCGGCCATACGATTCAGGCGGCGACGCTCCGTCAACTGCTCGGTGAGCTGCTGGGTAGCTTCGGCGGGCGCCTGTTCGCCTTTCAGCACGCGTTTGATCAGGCGGTGGTTGACCATATCGCCATACTTACGGATTGGCGAGGTCCAGGTGGCGTAGGCGGCCAGACCCAAACCAAAGTGCGGGCCAGGCTGTGCGGACATCATGGTGAAGCCCTGGAAGCGGCGTAGGCGCGCATCCAGCCAAGCGTCGTCGCGGCTTTCCAGTGCACGCTTCAGCTCGGTGTAGCGGGCAAGCTCAGTCAGCGCTTCGCGTTCGACCACAATCTCCTGGCCTGCCAGGAATTCCTGGGCAGCTTCGGCTTTCTCTGGCTCGAAGGCGCGATGCACGTTAAAGATACCGTGACCGATATGCTGGGCCAGGAAATCCGCGCAGCAGGCGTTAGCCACAATCATCGACTCTTCGATCATGCGGTTGGCAATGCGGCGCTCTTCGGTGCGCACGGCCAATACGTTGCCAGCGGGATCGAGATCAAACACGTAGTCAGGGCGGTCTTTAAACACCAACGCGTGTTCGTTGCGCCAGGCGGTACGTGCCTCGGTCAAATCACGCAGCGCGGTGAGCTGCTCGGCAATCTCATCTGTGGGCGCCCAGTCGCCTTGACCTTCGATCCAGTCGGAGACGTTGTCATAAACAAGCTTGGCGTGAGACTTAACGTTCGCCGCAAAAAAACGATACTCGCCCAGGCTGCCGTCGGCATTGATATTCAGCGTACAGGCCAGCGCGGGGCGATCCTTGCCTTCCCATAGCGAGCAGAGATCATCCGCTAGCTGCTCGGGCAGCATGGTGACGTTCTGACCGGGCAGGTAAACGGTGAAAGCACGGGTGCGGGCTTCTAAATCAGCCGCATGGCCCTCTTCCACATAAGCGGTGGGGTCGGCAATCGCGACACTCAACTGCCAGCCGCCTTCAGCGCGAGGTGTGATGTGCAGCGCATCGTCCATATCGCGGGTCTTCTCGCCATCGATGGTGAAGAAGGGCGTGGCGGTTAAATCTTCGCGAGCCAGGCCTTCATCCATCAGCGGCCAGTCGGTGCCTGCATCGGGGCACTCTTGCTCCAGCGCATGGCGGGCAAGCGTGACGCGCCATGGTACCGCCGGATCATCACTTTTAGCGACCAGCTCATCAATCTGGGCAAAGAAAGCGCGGTCATCGGCTTTTAGCGGATGACGCACCAAGCGGGCAACGACCCAGTCGCCGTCAGCAATGGTGTCTTCATCAAGGCTGTTCTTAATCCGTGCCTTGATCACATTTTTAATCGACGGATGGTCGGGTACGACGGACAGGCGGCCTTCGCGCTTCTGCACGCGGGAAACAAACCGATCCAGCCCCGCTTCAATCAGCTTTTCAGGCTCAACGGATTTTTTGTCACCGTTCTCGTGGATAACCGCTTCCACACGATCACCATGAAGCACTAACTTCATGGCGGGCGGCGGCACGAAATAGGATTCACCGTCGTCAGTTTCGAGAAATCCGAAACCTTTGTCGGTGGCTTTGATCACCCCTTCAGCACGGGGGGTGGTTTGACGAATCTGTTGCTTGAGCTGGGCAAGCATGGCGTTATTCTGAAGCATGAGCTCAATCAGTTGGCGAGAGTTAGGGTGCCACTATACGGATTCCCGCTTGCCACGCCAATTGCCGCCATGCGAAGTCGGCCCTAATGTTAGCGTTGGTAACGGCACGTCAAAGGCTTACATGCGTCCAAAAGAATCGGTTAAGCTAAACGCCCATGGATATGGAGCGCGTTATGACACCCCGCCTGATTGTTTCTGACCTGGATGGCACTCTTTTAGGAAGCGACCATACCCTGCACGAAAGCACGGTTGAAGTGCTGCGGGTGCTGGCGAAGCAAGGCCACCATGTCGCGCTTGCCTCGGGGCGCCACTATCACGATATGAAGGTATTTCGCGATCAGTTGGATATACCAGCGCACTTGATCAGTACCAACGGCGCCTATGTGCACGACCCGAAAGGCACCTTGCTGGCCGCTACTCATGTTGACCCTGAGCATGCAAAAACGTTGATAAATCTCCCGCGTCCGCCTCAGGTGCGCTTGAACCTCTACCGTGAAAGCGGCTGGCATATTGATGCCGAAGCCCCACATCTATTATCTCTTCACGCCTCTACCGGGTTTAGTTATGACGTCGTGCCGCCTGATCAGATGGACATTAACGGCGTGGGTAAAGTGCTTTATCTAGGCGACCCGGAGGCGCTGAAACAGCTGGAAGAGCAGGCTCATAAGGCCCATGGCGCTGCGCTGCATATCACCTACTCGACGATTGACTCCCTGGAGATCATGGCCGGTGGGGTCAACAAAGGTGTGGCGCTGTCATCACTGCTTGAACGGCTGGGCTTAACGCCCGCAGATTGCCTAGCATTTGGCGACAATCTTAACGATACCGAAATGCTCGTTTTAGCCGGGGAAGCCCAGGTAATGGCCAACGCCCACCTTGATCTATTCGACCGTATAAAAGGCGCCGAGCGTATCGGTCATCACGGTGAAGCGGCTGTTGCCGAATGGTTGAAAAAACGGTTTGGACTGTAACGCTTACCTCAACCAGCCTAGTAGACAGCTGTTCGCGTTAGGTAGGGCGCTCCACTTCACCTTTATCTAGCTACTATAAAAGATAATAACTTAGTGGACGCTTTTCACGATGACAATCACGCTTGCTACCATTGTCGCCGATGATGGGTTGGACGATCTTGAGCTACTGGCGATTTACCCAGGTCAGCAACTAACTCACATACCTTTATCAATAAGGTAGCCCCAAGTACTGAAGTTGTTCTATGAGCCTCGGTAAATTATAGATAGCTCCGATAACAAGCGATATAGATTGTTTGAGCGAACTTGACTGGATGACAAAATGACAACGCAATTGGACTCTGATCGAGCACTGGAGAACGAAACAAAGGACAAATTTGGTTTTGCTGGTATGGCAGAGAGGCTGGCTCCTTCACTCGTTGAGGCATCGAAAGGTGATGGCATAGTCATTGGATTGGAGGGGAAGTGGGGTTCAGGTAAGACTTCGCTTCTAAATTTTCTTCGGCATGAGCTTGTTGCCGCTCAAGATGAGGAAATTTATACCATCACAATTGCCCCTTGGTTAAATGGAGATACATCATCATTAGTAGCTTCATTGTTGGAGCCGATGAGTGGGATATTAAATAAGAAAGAATATGAGATAGCTCAAGCTCATAGCGGGCAGGCCAGAGAAACAAGGGAAAGGATGGCTGAAGTCAGTCAATTGCTCCGTAACTACGGCCCAAAGACAGCGCGAAGAGCCGCATCAATTGCAAATGTTGTAGGGTACCTTGTCCCAGGAGCTCAGCTTGTTGGCGGTGCGCTTGAAGCAGGTGCAAACGCGGCAGAACAGGTGTTGCCGACAGAAAAGACACCTTCAGAACTAAAGCAAGAAATAGGGCAAAAAATCCGAGATTTGGATATTGGGTTTGTTGTCATCCTAGATGATCTTGATCGTCTTGAACCGGCACAAGCAGTTGAGGTAGTGCGCTTAGTTCGTTCTGTCGCTGATTTTCCAAGAGTTGCTTATTTAATGTGCTATGACCGGGAAGTATTGGCACAAGCACTTAAAACCGGCCTGAAAATAGATGATGGTGATCTTTTCTTACAAAAAATTGTGCAACTCACATTCAGTATACCACTTCCAGAGCCATTTGATCTTCGAACACAATTCTTAGAGGAAGCGCAATTAATCTATGAAGAAGTGATGGGTAACAAGATCGCAGGTGAGTTACTTGTTGACTTGAAAACTGCTGTTGACCGGCAAGGAAGCAAGCTATCTACTCCACGTGAAGTAAAGCTCGCTCTGAACGGTATTCGTTTTGTGTTTCCTCAGATTAAAGACGATGTATATTTTCCTGATTTCTGTCGCCTACATTTGATCAAAACTACACATTATAAATTGTATCAATGGTTGGAGTCATACCTGTCTGTACGTTCAGTTTTAGTGACCGGTGATGCAACTGTTGCAAGTGATGAAAGAGCTGAAATGGGTAAAGTTCTAAAAAAACTTTTACCGTCAGAGGGCGTTGGTTCAGCTCAGTCAATTTGGAGCTTGCAACGATTTGTTCCCGGTGTGTCTAACCAAAAAAAGCCTGAAGAGAGTGTTTTTAATCGAGCTGGCACCATGTCGGTTTCAAAGACCATAAGCTTAAAAAGGCTAGGTAGCCCGCTACATTATAGGTTTTATTTCGCTCTCACTGGCCCAAAGACTGTCATGTCTGATAATGATTTCAATAGCCTTTTAGAGTTGGCAAGATCTGATGTTGAAAAACTGGTATCACGCCTTTCTGAAGAAGTTGAAAAACGGCGGGGCTCTGGTAAAACTTGGTTTGAGCATGTGTTAGATAGACTGGATGATGGGTGCATATCAAATCTTGATGAGAAGCAGTTGGAGGGGTTCCTTCTAGCATTTGCCGATATGATGGACACTGCAATTTCTGTTGGGAATAATCAAGATTTCTTCTTTGTTACAGTAGATCAGGCCGCTGATTCTGCTGCACAGTGTTGTCTTAGGTTTTGTACGAAAAGTCGGCGAGCGAAGACTAGACAAGGCAAAATTAACGAGAAAGCGGAGTTTACGAGGTGTAAATGAGCATTTCGAGGCGATTTTTAACGCCGTATTGTCGAGCGCAGGCAGTTTTCGTACAAAGCCTAGTCGGTTACAAGTCTTAAACCCTGATAAGCAAGCTGAAACTGTTCGAAAAATCGCAAGTGACGGAAAAGCCATAAACTGGTTAGTTGGCTATTTTTTTCGAAACCAGCTTTTTCGCCACGGTAAGGTAGGCGATAAGGCTGAGCATCCAGATCAATGGGAAATTTCGGAAAAGGTGCTTGATCAAGCAATCGAAATTCTGAGAGAGCGCGTTCGTCAGCCAGATATTAAAGAGATCATACCAAGCTTGCCTGATGTTTCAGCCTATCTATATGGCTGGATTAACATATCTGAAAATGATGATGCCGTCGCGTGGGTACAAAAATACTGCGAAAGTGACGAAGGATTTCTCAAAATTTTGGATCACCTTAGAGGCTGGGCGATGAGTGATAGGGTTTATTATCCTCTGTCAGCCGAATCCGTTTCACGATTTCTTGACTGGAACGAAACCACTATGCGTTTGAAACAGTTGAAAGATGGTGAATTCAGTGAAAAAGTTGCTGAGCTGGAAATGGCAATTAAGCAGTCCCGACACTAATTTCTAACTTATACGTTCAATTGATGTTACTGCGAAGCCTGCATTGCCGCATGGTTAAAAACGCGGTTTGATATCCTGAATTCATTTTAAATTGCGACACTAATGCAACCTTGGTCGTAGCGGTATTGCTACTGCCTAGCCCCTCGACCATCATCAAGGCCCAATAAAGACAACAATGTAGGGCTGAACCCGCTGCGATGACGACAACCCCTGCTACTTTGATTGTGGTCGACGATGACCCGGAAATTTGTGAACTGCTCGCTGACTACCTGGGGCGGCACGGTTACCGGGTATTGACGGCGGATGGTGCCCAAGCGCTGCATTCGCTGCGCGCTGAACATACCCCCGACTTGCTGATAGTCGATTTAATGCTCCCCGGTGATGACGGCTTTACCATCTGCCGCGACGTCCGAAAGCACAGCGATGTGCCGATTATCATGTTGACCGCCAGTGCCGATGAGACCGACCGTATTCTAGGCCTTGAACTGGGTGCGGATGACTACTTGGGCAAGCCGTTTAATCCCCGCGAACTGCTGGCGCGCATCAAAGCGGTGCTCCGCCGTACCCGCAGTGCTCCGCCAGCGTTGCCCGCCGGGCAGGCGCGCTGGGTCACTTTCGGCAATTGGCAGCTCGACCGTATGACTCGCGAGCTGATTGACCTGGAGGGCGAGCGCGCCGCGCTGTCTGGGGCTGATTTTCAGCTATTGCAGGTGTTTTTAGAGCATCCGGCGAAGGTGCTCACTCGGGATGATCTCTACGCGCTTACCCGTGGGCGGGACGCGCCGCCGCTTGATCGCTCCATTGATGTCCACGTTTGCCGCCTGCGCCAACGGCTGGGGGAAGATGCTCAGCACTCGCAGTTAATTCGAACGGTGCGCGGGGCAGGCTATGTGTTAACCGCTCAGGTCGATGCATTAACGTGAAACAAGTGGGCTGGGCCGAGACCAGGCGGCGTTTATCCAGACGAGTAGCCCGCTGGCTGCCGGCGTCGCTGCGCGGGCGCTTCGTGATCATCATGATCGCCGGAGTGCTGGTCGCCCAAGGGGCCAGTTACGCGATCTGGACTTCTCAGGTGCGCTCCAGCCACTTGGCTCAGTTGGATGAGCTGTCCACCAATATGGCGTTTAGCATCGCCTCCACCATGAAGTTTTTCCGCTCACTGCCCGTTGACTACCGCCACATCGTGCTGGATCAGCTGCGTAATATGGGCGGCACGCGCTTTTTTGTCAGCGTCAACGAACGCAGGCTCACTATCGACGATATCGGCTCGGGGCCGGAAAAAGAGGTGGTGGTAAACAACGTGCGTTCGGTGCTCACCCAGCAGCTCAATATTAACGATGTGATTGTCGAGTTCTCCCGCCCGGAAAACCTGCGGGTGCTTAATAACGAAGTGCTGCTTTACGACCTGCCGCCCCGCTGGGGGCAGCACAGCCTGCTGATGGAGCCACTCTCCCCACCGATTTTAGTGGTTCAACTGGAGCTTGCCCCGGACACCTGGCTGTATGTCGCCACGCTGCTAGGCGTACCGGATATTTTCAGCGGCTATCGCTGGCTTTCTGAGGAGCGTTTGCTGGTCGGGTTACTGGTGCTGCTGAGTGTGCTGGCGCTTTCGCTATTGGGCATAACCAGCGTGACCCGGCCATTGGCGCGGCTTTCACGGGCAGCGAATCAGTTGGGCGATGATTTGGATATGCCGCCGCTAAAAGAGAGCGGCCCCAAAGAGGTCGCTGCCACTGCGGCGGCGTTCAACCGTATGCAGCGGCGCATCCGCGAGCAGATTGAGGAGCGCGAGCGGCTGTTTTCGGCGATTTCCCATGATTTAAAGACCCCCTTAACCCGCATGCGCCTGCGCGCTGAAATGCTCGAAGACGACTATCAGCGCGAGCGTTTTTGCGCCTCACTGGATGAGCTGGATAGTTTGGTTAAAGGCGCCTTGGCCTCAGTGAAAGGCTTGGATCTGCACGAAGAGCCCGCGCCCGTTGATCTAACGAACATGGTCGAAGAGCTGGCCGAGGAGCTTAGCCTTCAAGGCGGTAAGGTCACTATCGAGACTAAAAGCGGTAACCCTATTCCACCGCTGATTGCCAAACCGCTGGCGCTTAAGCGCTGCCTGGCAAACCTGCTTGAGAACGCGGTGTTCTATGGAAAGCAGGCCGATGTGCAGCTAATCGATCACGGCAATGTTGTCACCATGCGTATTCGTGACCACGGCCCAGGTATACCCGAAGAGCAGCTGGGGCGGGTGTTTTCGCCCTTTGTGCGCTTAGAACCCTCACGCAGTCGACATACTGGTGGTAGTGGCCTCGGGTTGGGCATTGCCCGGCATATTGCCCGTGCCCATGGCGGCGATATCACGCTCGCCAACCATGCTGATGGTGGGCTGGTGGTGACTCTCTCGCTACCCCGCCAGGAAACTATTACAGGTTTGTAATAAAACCCCAACACTATGCAGTACTCGGTAACTCCCGTTGACGCACACCTTGGCGTAACCTCTTGGATGTCGCACGTCCGAGAGGACAATAACAATATAAGGAGTGACTCCATGTCGACGTTTAAGAAGACAACCCTCGTGCTTGCTCTGGCAGGAGCCTCGCTCGCCAGTACCGCCCAGGCCAATGAAGTCGAAGTGCTGCACTGGTGGACGTCCGGTGGTGAAGCTCGCGCTGCCAACGTGCTTAAAGAGTTAATGGAAGCTGAAGGCTACGGCTGGCAGGATTTCGCCGTGGCCGGTGGCGGCGGAGAAACCGCCATGACGGTGCTTAAATCCCGTGCCATGTCGGGCAACCCACCCTCCGCCGCCCAAATCAAAGGCCCCGAAATTCAGGAGTGGGGTGAGCTTGGCCTGCTCGGTGACCTGAACGGCGTTGCCGATGCGGAAGGTTGGGATGAACTGCTGCCGGAAGTCGTGGCCGATATCATGCGTCACGACGGCAAATACGTGGCGGTGCCCGTCAATGTGCACCGGGTAAACTGGTTGTGGGCCAACCCGGAAGTGCTGGAAGCGGCAGGGGTAGAGATGCCCACCACGCTGGATGAGTTGTTCGAGGCAGGCGAGGCGATCCGCGAAGCGGGCTTCGTACCGTTGGCTCACGGCGGTCAAGCTTGGCAGGACGCGACCGTATTTGAAAGCGTGCTGCTGGGTGGCCAGGGCAGCGAGTTTTACCAGCAGGCATTGGTAGATTTGGATCCTGAAGCCCTGGGTGGTGAACAAATGATCGATGCCCTTGAAGACTTCAAGCGTATGCGCGAGCTGATGGATGAGGGTATGTCCGGTCGCGATTGGAACATTGCCACTGCGATGGTGATTGAGGGAGTGGCCGGCTTTCAGCTGATGGGCGATTGGGCAAAAGGTGAGTTCACCGCGGCAGGGCTGACCGCCGGCGAAGATTACCTCTGTGCCGCAGCGCCGGGCACCGAAGATGCGTTCACCTTCAACATCGATAGCCTGGCCATGTTCCGGGTCACCGACGACGAAGAGCGCGAAGCGCAGCAAGCGTTAGCCCGACTAGTGCTTGAGCCTACCTTCCAAGAGGCGTTTAACCTTGCCAAGGGCTCAATTCCTGCGCGGCCTGATCTGGACATGAGCGAATTCGATAGCTGTGCCCAGCAGTCGTTGGCTGATTTCCAGCGCACCGCCGAAGAGGGTGGCTTAGTGCCCAGTATGGCTCACGGTATGGCCGTACGCGCGGATATTCAGGGCGCCATTTTTGACGTGGTGACTAACTACTTCAACGACGCCGATATGCCCGCTGAAGAAGCGGCAGAACGTATGGTGAGCGCCGCCGAAGCGGCCTCTTTCTAGGCTTTTCTAGCGCTTGCGTTCTCCAGGCGCCGCTGCAATGGCGGCGTCTATTCTGCTTAGCAAGAACACTATTTTGCTTAGCAAGGACACTATGTTGCTTGGCAAGGATACTTCTCCATGAGAGATTCCCTCCCCATGAAAAATACCTCTGCGTCGCCTTTAGGGGTTGGCGCTAAGCGGTCGACGCCATCCGGCGGTTTGCAGGCGTGGCTGCCTCGTCTGGTGCTGGCACCGTCGGTGGCCATTTCGCTGTTCTTTGTTTACGGCTTCATGTTGTGGACATTCGTGCTCTCGCTAACCAGCTCACGCATGCTGCCCAGCTACGACTTTGTCGGCTTTGGTCAATATGCACGCCTTATGGCCAATGAGCGCTGGTGGGTTGCCTCGACCAACCTGATGATTTTTGGCGTGTTGTTCGTGGTAGTTTGCCTGGTGATTGGCTCGCTGCTGGCAATTCTGCTTGATCAGAAAATTCGCCAAGAGGGCGCACTGCGCACGATCTACCTCTATCCCATGGCGCTGTCGTTTATCGTGACCGGGGTGGTGTGGAAGTGGCTACTCAACCCGCAATTGGGTATTCAGGCCATGGTCCAGAGTTGGGGCTTTGAATCGTTTCGCTTTGATTGGATCACTGACCCGGATATGGCGATTTATACCCTGGTGATTGCCGCCGTATGGCAGGCGTCAGGCTTTGTGATGGCGCTATTTTTAGCCGGGCTGCGGGGTATCGACGACAGTATTATCAAAGCCGCACAACTAGATGGCGCTAGCCTGCCGCGGATTTATTGGCGCGTGGTGATGCCGTGCCTGCGCCCGGTGGTGTTCAGCGCCGTGATGATTTTGGCCCATATTGCCATTAAGAGCTTTGACCTGGTCGTTGCGCTCACCGGCGGTGGGCCGGGTTATGCCACCGATTTACCCGCCACCTTTATGTATGCCCATGCGTTTACCCGCGCGCAGATTGGCTTAGGCTCGGCCAGCGCCATGCTGATGTTGGGCGGCGTGCTGGCGATTTTGATTCCTTATCTCTACTCCGAATTAAGGAGCCGCAAGCATGGCTAATGTGATTCGTCGTCAGACGCCCGCTGCGCGGCTGGGCCGTGGCCTGCTCTATGGCGTGCTGATACTCGCCGCGCTGTTCTATATTCTGCCGCTGGTGGTGATGCTGATGACCTCGGTGAAGCCGCTGAGCGAAATCAGCGCCGGGTCGCTGCTCTCGTTTCCGCAAAATCCCACTTTCGCGCCATGGACGAAAGCCTGGGGCGAAGCCTGCACCGGCATGCGCTGCGAGGGGGTGGGTGGCTACTTCTGGAACTCCTTTGCGATCGTGATTCCAGCGGTGCTGATCTCCACCACTATCGGCGCCCTTAACGGCTATGCACTGACCAAATGGCGCTTTAAAGGCTCTGAATTAGTCTTCGCACTAATGCTTTTTGGCTGTTTTATTCCTTTCCAGGTGGTGCTGCTGCCCATGGCGCAAACCCTCGGCTGGCTGGGGATCTCCAGCTCCCGAGCGGGGTTGATCCTGGTTCACGTGGTCTTTGGCATCGCCTTCACCACGCTGTTTTTCCGCAACTTCTACGTGGGTATTCCCAATGAGCTGGTCTCTGCTGCCAAGCTGGATGGTGCCGGATTCTTCCGCATCTTCTGGCGCATTCTGCTGCCGGTTTCCGCGCCTATCATCGTGGTGTCGGTAATTTGGCAGTTCACCCAAATCTGGAACGACTTTCTGTTTGGCGTAGCGTTTTCAGCCCACAACACCCAGCCCGTTACCGTGGCGCTTAACAACCTGGTGAATACTTCCACCGGCGTTCGCGAGTACAACGTGGATATGGCGGCGGCAATGATTGCCGCGCTGCCTACCCTGGTGGTGTACGTGCTGGCGGGAAAATACTTCGTGCGCGGGCTGACAGCGGGTTCGGTTAAAGGTTAGTTATTTTAAAAGCCTAACAAAAATAGGGTTCCTTATTATGGCAGCGTTAGAAATCCACAACGTACGCAAAGAGTTCGGCAGCGAGCGGGTGCTCAAAGATGTCAGCATTTCGATCGATTCCGGCGAGTTCTTGATTCTGGTTGGTCCCTCAGGCTGCGGTAAGTCCACGCTGATGAATGCCATTGCCGGGCTTGAGCCGGTGACCTCTGGCAATATCTATATCGATGGCGAAGACGTGACCTGGCGCACCCCCGCGGATCGGGACATCGCCATGGTGTTTCAGTCCTACGCGCTTTACCCCAGCATGACCGTACGCCAGAACATCAGCTTCGGGCTTGAGATGCGCAAGGTGCCCAAAGCCGAGCGGGAAGCAGCCGTGGAGCGGGTAGCCGACTTACTGCAAATTACTCACCTGCTGGAACGCAAGCCTGCGCAGCTCTCCGGCGGCCAGCGTCAGCGGGTAGCCATGGGGCGGGCGCTTGCTCGGGAGCCCAAGGTCTACCTGTTTGACGAGCCGCTCTCTAATCTGGATGCCAAGCTGCGTGTGGATATGCGTACCGAGATCAAAAAACTCCACCAGCGCCTGGGTACCACCATCGTTTACGTTACCCACGACCAGGTCGAAGCCATGACCCTGGCCGACTGCATTGCGGTGATGCGCGACGGCCATATTCTGCAGCTCGGCTCGCCGGATGAGGTCTACAACAACCCGGTGGATATGTTTGTGGCGGGTTTTATGGGCTCGCCGTCGATGAATTTTATTCGTACCTCTCTGGAAAATAACAACGGCGGTTATCAACTGCGCATTGCCACGCCCGGTGAGGATGAGCTGGTGCTGCCCTGGCCAGAAGAGCGCATCGCCGCAGATATGGCCGAACGGCTTAACCAACCGGTTATTCTCGGCCTACGCCCAGAGCACTTCAGCGAAGAGGATGAGCGCTTAACGTCCCAAGCGGAAGGAACGCTGCTGAGCGCCAGTGTGGCGGTAGTCGAACCTACCGGGGCGGATATCCTGCTGCGTTTACCCTTGGGCGAACAGGAAGTGACTGCCCGTGTTGGGCCCAAATGCGCGGTGGCGGCAGGGGAGCGCTTATCGCTGCGTGTTGATATGGGCCGGGCGATTCTATTTGATGCGGAGACCGAGCAGCGTATTGCGTAATCAACTTGGTTTGAACCTGTTGTGAAATAGTAAGGCCCTCTGCTGGTTTCAGCAGAGGGCCTTTTTTACAGTTGCCTAAAGGTTTTAGCTGCAGGTATCACTTTCGGATAAGCCGCAACTCGCCATTGAGCGCCTTGATAATCGAGTAGCACAATAGCAACATCACAATCGAGAACGGAATAGCGGTGGCGGTGACCCCTGCCTGAAGCGCGGTCAGACCACCACCGATAAGCAGCACAATCGCGATCAGGCCCTCGATGACTGCCCAGAACATACGCTGTGGCCGCGGCGCGTCGATTTTACCACCGGCGGTGATGGTATCGATAACCAGAGAGCCGGAATCCGAGGAGGTGACAAAGAAGATCAGCGCCAGGACGATACCCAGGGTCGACATTAGGCCCGTCAACGGTAGCTCGTTCAGCATGCCGAACAGCGAAAGCTCGGGTCTGTAGTTGTCGATGACATACTCTTTCACCAGGCTGCCCGCCGGGTCAGCGTAGAGCTGTTCAAGGGCGGTCGAGCCAAAGACGCCCATCCAGATAAAGATAAACAGACTGGGAACCAGCAAAACGCAGAGGATAAACTCACGCACCGTGCGCCCCCGAGAAACACGAGCAATAAACATCCCCACAAAAGGTGCCCAGCTAATCCACCACGCCCAGTAGAAAATCGTCCAGGACTGACGGTAGGCATCGTCCTCGCGACCGAAGGGCGCGGATAGAGGAATAAAGTCCGTGACATAGGTGGTAAGCCCCGACCAGAAGCCGCTTAGCGCCAAAAGCGTGGGACCAGCGAAGAGCACGAAAAAGAAGAACAGAACGGCCAGGATCATGTTGATCTCGGAGAGCTTCTTCAAACCGCCCTCAAGACCGCGCCAAACCGACACCAGCGCCACCGCCGTTACCAGAATGATGACGATGACCTGGGTTAAGGTGCTGACTTCCAGGCCGAAGACAAAGTTCATCCCCGCATTGGCCTGCTGGGCGCCGAGCCCGAGGGACGTTGCCAGCCCGAAGAGGGTGGAAAACACCGCCAGGATATCGATCACATGGCCCCACCAGCCCCAGACACGCTCGCCGAGGATGGGAAAGAACGCCGAGCGAATCGAGAACGGTAGGCCCTTGTTATAGGTAAACAGGCCCAGCGCTAGCGCCATGACGATATACACCGCCCAGCCATGGATACCCCAGTGGAGATAGGTGCCGGCAAGCCCTAAGGCACTGGCATCAGCAATCGCCGCTGGGTTTAGCTCACCGTCAGCACCAAACGGGGACTCGACGCCCAAGGGCAGCGAGACATTGGCATGGTAAACCGGCTCGAGTACGCCGAAGAACAGCAGGCCGATGCCGATGCCCGCGGTGAACAGCATAGCGAACCAGGAGAGATAGCTGTGATCCGGTCGGGCATCGGCCCCGCCCAGTCTGACTGAGCCATAAGGCAGCACCACCAGTGCTAAGCAGAACAGAATAAAGAAATCGACCAGGATCATGAAATACCAGTCCAGCGTTCCCGTAGAGAAGGCGACAATGGACTGGAAAACGCTTTCCGCTCGCTCTGGAAACAGCAGGGTGAGGATGATGAAAATGGCCGAAGCAAGCGCGGAGACCACAAAGACGCGGTTGTGGATGTCGAATCCGATGGGGCCAAACTGCCCCTTGATATTGTCTTGACCGACAATATAGTCGGTCTGCATATCGCTCGCTGCCGAAGGCGACTCTGATTCATTAGGATGGTTCATACACTGCGTCTCTTCATTGGAGGATGCCATGATAAACCTCCATCATGAGGATAATCAGCGTTGAATCCCATCTAGTGGTTAAAAAACAGCTTGTGGAGGTTGTTTTATCAACGGCTCTGCGGCACTTTATCTTTATCCAACTGCTTGATCTGCCGCCATAAATCTTGGCGCAGATCGGCAATCTTGGGCTGTTCATCGACAGTGAAGGGCACCGGACGGCAGAGCCGCTGGGCGCGTAACCCAAGGCGCGCGCTAAGCAGCCCGGTGGCGAGGCCTTGGCCTGCGCGTGCGGAGAGGCGGCTGGCTAAATCCAGCGAGAGCATATCCATACTGGCGTCGGTGGCCAATTCGCTGGCACCGGCAAAAGCCATGTTGTGCAGCACGTTACGAAACAACCGCAGGCGGCTGGCGTAGCCCAGCTCAAGGCCATACAGGCGGCAGAGTCGATCCACCATCGCCAGGCTGCGCCAGGCTACCAGCGCCATATCCACCAGCGTTAGCGGGCTGATGGCGACCATGATGGCGGTTTCACCGGACATACGCGTAATCAGGCGCTGGGCCTCGCGGTCACGCGGTGTTAGCAGGTGATAACGCAGCAGTGTCTGGATCTCCTCACCACTATGGTGGGGTTGGCTAGCGCGTTGAAAGGCCAGCCAGTGCGGGTCATCGTCGGCTAGTTTAAGTTGGCGCCTCAACTGCTCGGCCATGGCCCGGGCCTGTTTGGGTGAGCGCAGCGGCAGTTCGGCAAGGTCGCCGCGCAGTTTGTCGTGGCGTTTAAGGCGGCGCAAACGCCCCAACTCTTTCAGCAGTGAAACGCCCCCTAGACCAATCAGGCTAATCCCGAACAACTGCCAGGCAATGGCGAGCCACTGTGACTGAGCCATCGCATCAGGAATGCCGGTGACCAGCTCGGCTGTGCCTAGCCCGGCACCACCCACCAAGGCAAATAGCAGCCCCCAGCGGCGTTTACGCGGGGCACCTAAACTGGCAGCAGGTAGCGCTTTATCTTCGGGAAGGGGCGCTAGCGGATGGTGCTCGCTAGTGCCAGCAAAGGCTTCGCGCTGGCGCAAGAGCGTCTCCGCATCAGCGGCCTCTTCGGGCTGGTCATCCAACGTAAAGTGGCGCCGTGGCTGTGGGGTTGTCATGTCAGTTTATCTCCAATCAGCCAGTCGATGGCGGCGTCCATGCGAATATGATCCAGCGCTTCTGAAGTGGTTTGCATCGGGCGAAAGCCGGGGAAGTCAAAGCCCTGCTGCTGCCAAAAATCGGCAGCGGGCAGCCGGGCGGGCACATCGCCGGGGTAAACCAGCACCTCTTCGCCTTCCAATGTGGTGCCTCGCAGAGCAGGTGAGCGCTTACCCTCATGGGTCACCTCGCGGGCTTCCGTGGCGCGAATCGCTGCCAGCGAGAGCGCTTTGACCGGTACGTTGGCAAAGCGTAGATCTTTGAGTGGCTCTGCCAGCAGGGCCTCTAACAGCTGCACCAAGTGGCCGTGTTGATCGGGAGTGACGTGATCGGCTTTGGTGGCGGCAATCGCCAGGCGGTCTATTTTAGGCGCGAACAGGCGCGTCAGTAGACTGCGTTGACCATAATCAAAGCTGTGCATTAACTGGCGTAGCGCACTGGAAAGGTCTTCAAAGCGCTCCGGCCCGGCATTGAGTGCGCCAAGCACGTCCACCAGTACAATCTGGCGGTCAAAGCGGCGGAAGTGGTCGCGATAAAAGGGCTTGACCACCTGCTGCTGGTAGTAGCGAAAGCGAGCTGCCAGGGTAGCGTAAAGGCTGTTGGCGGGCAGTGCCTCAAGCGCTTCTCTGGAGGTATCAAGTTGAGTTGAATTAAGCTGCGGTAGCGGGAAAAACTGCAGCACAGGCGCCCCTTCCAGCTCGCCCGGCAGCAAAAAACGCCCCGGCTGCAGGTCGGAGAAACCGGCCTTTTTGGCGCGGCGCAGGCCCTGGGCGTACTCCTCGGCCAGAGCGGCGAGCTGAGCCTCATCCGCCTCGCTTGCAGGGTCGAGTTGTTCCACCGCTGCCAGCCACTCACTGAAAAGACCGCGGCGTTGTTCACCTGCGTACATGGCCTGGGCTTTGCTCCAGCTGTAAAAGTCATGCTGCAACAGCGGTAAGTCGAGCAACCACTCGCCGGGGTAGTCGAACAGGTCGAGAGTGAGGTGGGCAATTTCTGGGGTTAACCAGCCGCTGCGGGCAGGGCGGTAGCGTAGCTGTAAGCGTAACTCGCTGATCCCGCGGGTGGGCTCCGGCCAACGCGGGGGCGTATCGCGCAGTGCAGCCATGCCGGGGTCGTAGGGAAAACGCGGCACGCCCAGGTCGGGCTGGTTAAGCCGCTGGGCGCCGAGCAGGCGGCCTTCCCTGGCAGCGGGCAGCAAATCGAGCCGCGCCTCAACGCCAGCGTGACGCAGTTGATTGACCAGCGAGGTCAAAAAAGCGGTTTTGCCTGCTTGCGAGAGGCCCGTTACCGCTAAGCGCAACTGGCGATCCCGCCCCCGCTCTAACAAATTGCTCAGTTCGCGACTTAACGGCTGACGCATCCTTTCGATCCTTTTATGGCTCTTGCCAACTTAACGCGGTCCCGTCTCTATTCAAAACTGGGTCTCTTCATAATCAGCCCAGTTCAAAACAAGCCGGGCTGTATGACCATTACTGGCGAAACATTAATAGTAGCTGTGAAAGCATCGGTAGGGTGGCAATCAAAAAGCCGATCCCCGCCAACGTGTAGCCCGGCCAGCGGCGAGTCATTTTTTGCGCCAAGGTAAGACCCACTAAACACACCACCATGCCGATTAAATTAAAGGCTAGCGTAGCGGCCTCTAGCCATTGCTGCGGATCCATTGGATCTCCCTAGCTCAAATGAAAGTGAGCGCATGATAGCAAAATATTGATGAACCGAAGGTTAACCGCGGCTGAGGGTGGTGCCTAACAGGTGCTGTGCTCCGGGCACCAGCCAGACCGGGTCTAGGCGCGTATTGGCCGCTTCAACGCAGATAAACTGGCGTGCTACCTCGGCGGGAGTGTCGCTGGGCAGGTCGTGGTTGGGATGCCACACCACGGTGGAGTCGCTGGACTGTTTGCCGATGCGCAGGCTGCGCTCGCCATCGTTGAGCAGCACGGCTTCATTGGTGTGATAAATGCGGTCAACGGCGCCCTGAACGGCCAGCGTGCCCTGCTGCTCACTCTCAGCAAAGTCGCGTAGTTTGTCGAGATAGCGGGCGCCGGAAAGGCCTTCCAAGCGGCACTGATGGGTGTCAGCAACGGCTAAATAGGTGTGCAGCGCACCGCTGGTTTTGATCGGCGTTTCGCCGATGTTTTCGCTAATCAGCTCAACGTTTAAGCGCTGTGCGTTGGCTTGTACCACCAGGCGCGCTGTGAGCACTGTATGCAGGGGCTGCGCCGGGGAAAGATGGAGTTCAATTCCCTCGGCGTGCTCATCCACGGCGTCCAAATGCCATTCAGCGTGGCGGGCAAGGCCATGGAAGGGACCGTCATGGTTGGGGCTCTCATCGGCATAGCGCTCGTCGGCGAACCACGGCCAGCAGAGCGGAATACCGCCCCGGATAGCACCTGGCAACGCCTGTGGCGTAGGCGTCAGCCATAACCAGTCGGTGTCGCCTACAGGGCAGAAGTGCAGCACTTGAGCGCCCTGGAAGCTAATCACCAACTCGCCCCACGGCATATTGAAAAGCACCACGTCTCGGCCTTCCCACTGGGCCGTTTGTTGCCCTTGAGTGCTTTTAACCAGTTGATTGAGCGAGTCGGGGATCATGAATTTTCCTTTAAGAGTTGCCAAGCAGCTATACCGGTAGGCGCCGAACACTAACGCTGTGTGCTATGGTAGAACAAGCGTGACTAGTAGGTAAAACACCTACTAACATACGTAGTGGAGATACATAGCTGAAATACGTACTTGAAACCCGTCATTAAATAGTAAGGAGACTATATGGGCTTTATTGCATGGTTAATTATTGGTGGTTTAGCTGGTTGGATTGCTGGCAACATCATGCGCGGCGGCGGTTTTGGCATCCTGGGTAATATCGGTGTCGGTATCGTTGGTGCGGTCGTGGGTGGTTTTTTGTTCAGCCTTCTTGGCCTCTCTTCTGGTGGCTTTATCGGTTCGCTAGTCACCGCGACCGTGGGTGCTGTGGTACTGCTTTGGGTAATCAGTAAGGTTAAAAAAGCGTAGCGATTGAGTTGCTACCTGTAAAACACCGCCCGGCCTTGTGCCGGGCGATGTCGTTTTATACTGACGCTATCGGTGTTTCGCGCCACTTCCGTTACACTGGGCGGCCTTATTCCGGCGCTTTGTCGGTGCCACTGTGTTTTTTTCGAGGTGCTTCTTGATCGACGCGTTAAATGCCTGGTGGGCCCAACAGCTCGTGCTGTGTGATTGGGCGTTTACTCCTCATCCGCTGGCGGTCGATGCAGGCGCTGCTGAGCAGCGTTTGCTGCAACTGGGAATTACCGATCGGGGAGAGCTGGCCGAACAGCTGTTTCACGGCCTGGGTGCACCTGCAGGTCGTGCCGATCGTCTATTAGGCGCGCTCGAGTGGGCTGCGCTTGCCGGAGCAGCGGGCTGGTTAGAAGCAGATCAGTCACGCGCCTGGGCGCACCATTTAACACGCCGTATTACCAGTGATTACAGCGATTTGCGCGCATGGCTCGCTGACCTGCGCCGTGCCCTGGGGGCAAGAGGCTGGGAAGTGGGTGCGGACGATCGCTTTATTGATGCCTGCCAGGCGCTTGCCAATCTCGAAACCGATGGCGAAGGCGTCACTTGGGAAGCCCTCGAAAACGCCTTGGCTAAACTTCCTGCCCCTGCGTCACTCTGGCCTCAACAGCCTCAGGCACAGAGCTGGCGGCTATGCGCGCTGTTTCGGCCAATCACTGTTTATCCTGCTAGCCATACCGACTGGCCCGACGCCACCGCGTGGCTGGCCCACGTATGGGATGTTCATGACCGCGACGCCCTGCTGGGGGGAATGCTCTGGCTAGGCGCACAGGGCGAGCGACAGCGCTGGGATATCGAAGCCCGTGAACTGCTGAGCATGGATAACGCTCAGCGCATGGAGTGGCAGCGCAGCGTAGTCGAAGAGTCGCCATATGCACCCGTACTGAATAAATTTGTAAACCAGGGAGAACCGCTGGAGTGGGCAGCCTGGGATTGGCTTCGACTTGTCGAGCTTGCCTGGGCGGGCGCTTGCTGCGGTTGGCTCAGTCAGGATGAGGCCGATGACCTGGCGGGACACGCCGCCGATTTGATCAGCCGCCGCTACCATGACTGGTACGCCGTCCTTAACGCCTATGGGCGTGGACAGAGCCTGTTTGATGGCATTGACCGGCGCGGTAAAACTCCCAGTGAGCGGCACCAGTTACTGCTGCACAGCGCTCACAGCCCCTGGAAGCGTTCGCCGGGTGAGCTATTGGATGAGCCCACGCGGAAGGCGTCTCAAACGCGTATTCGTGATTGGCGCAATACCCCTCACCACTGGCTGCTGGCATTAGCCAGCGTCCGTGAGCCGGATGTGATGCTGCGCCAAATAGACCCGTCAGCTGCGCTGCCAGAAGAGCAGCGAGCCGATGCGGCGCTCTATTTGCAGGAGTCGCTGGGTCTGCACGCCGATGAAGGTGCCCATGCGTTGGCGCGCTACTGGCTACCCGCTCAGGCGCATCATCTTAATCAACTGGCGGCTGACGCGGTGCATGGCGTTTTGCCACCCTCGCAAAGTTGGTTTGGCCAACCGACTCCGGAAGAGCTTAAACAGCGTAATGCCGTCAAGGGGGTGAGCCGTCACGCGGCCACTATCCATATGGCCGAAAAATTCGCTTTCTATCTGCATATGTCCCTCGATAGCGGCTTACTGGATCGTGGGCCATTAATGGAGTACGCCAGCGCGCTTCGCAGTTGCCTGTGTCGGTTTTACCCCAATGCCAAGCGCTTATTAGACGCATGGTTTGCCTGGGAGAGTTGCCTGCCCGAGCCCGAGCATGCATCGCTAATTAACGAAATTATTTGGCATATCGAAGACCCCGGTAGCCTGTTCCACTGGCTTGATTGGCGCCACGACGCCTGGTGTGAGCCGGGCAGCCGTCCCACCTTAAGCCACTTCACGGCCATGTCGCTGGTCGGGCCTTTAAACAGTGCCGTATGGAGCGAACCACAGCCCGAAAGCGCCCGTGAGTGCGCTGAAATCCGCGAGTGGGTAGAGAGCCATTATCACTTGAGCAGCGCTGGGGATATGCAGGAATTTTTGACCTATATGCTCGAGGCGGGGGATCGCCAGGAGTATCAGATCAACTATGCGCCTTACACCCTCAATACCGAACGTTTAAGCGCTGAAATCGCCATTCTTGAATCTGGCGACTGTGCTGAAGATGAGCACCACCATCTGCTTCGTTTACGTCGGGTACGCGACAACGAAGATGGCTGTAATGAAGTCGATATGGCGGCCTGGGATATTGCCCAGCTGGTCGATCTGGCGATTGCAGCACGGCAGCTTGGTTGGCTTGATAGTACTGCGTTTGCCAGCGTATTGGATCGCGCTTATCAGCTGGCGGCGGATCACTACGCCGGGTGGCAGGAGTATGCCATGGGCATGTACGCTGGCTTCTCGTTTTTTATGGGCGAAACCCCAGAAAGAGAGAGTTTTTTAGCCGGTTTTCGTCAAGCCCTGGTGGCCTGGGTATGTGGTGCGCCGGTCTTGGCCGGGCCGTGGGTCAGTCTCGATTTTCCGGGGAATAAACCGCGCCATTTTGCGCCACTGCATATTGATACGCTGCCGGGCGATCAGCGCACCTTACATTAGGCTCGCCAAACATAGGATAACTAGCTTATAGTCATGCGTGGGAAAATGAGTTTTGTCATACCGACCCCTTATCAATGTCACGAGGTTTATCGCATGGTTGCGTTGCCACGCCCCGCTGTGACCGCTGTTAGTGTTGTAAGTGTTTGTTTTATAGTTACATTGGTGGCTGGCTGCGCAGGTTCCTCTCGACAGAGCAATATGCAGGCCCCTGAAAACTACTTCTCTATGTCGTTGCCGGGTATGGGGGCGAATCCGCAAATGTCGCCGGTTGATCCCATCGATGCGCAATTGCGCAGTATGCAAGTCCCGCCGCCAACAGTGGTGCGCGAGGCGCTGCTGGCCCAGCATCAGCGCTGGGCAGGAACGCCTTACCGGATTGGCGGCACGACAGAAAGAGGAATTGACTGCTCGGCCCTGGTTCGCAATGTTTACCGTGACACCTTTAATTTAGAGTTACCGCGCTCCACTGGAGGGCAAATACACGAGGGACGCCCGATCGACCGCCAAGAACTGCAGGCGGGCGATCTGGTGTTCTTCAGCCCCCCAGGTCGATATAACCATGTCGGCATTTATGTCGGTAATGGCTATTTTCTGCATGCCTCGACCTCGAAAGGGGTGATTATTTCCAGCTTGGATAATAGTTACTGGCGGCGTTACTACTGGCAGGCGCGTCGTGCCCTGGAGCCAACGCATTTGGCCCAGCTAAGCGGAAGTGTTTTCTAGCCGTCAGGCCTCTCACTTTTTAGTTAGGAACGGCATGATTGAAGCCAAAACGCGCGCCTGGTGGCGCGCCACCTTGGCGCTTTGCCTCGGCTCATTTCTTGTTTTTATTAATCTTTATGCACCGCAGCCGTTGTTGCCAGGGTTAAAGGAGACTTACGATGTCTCGACCCTGGGTGTCAGCTTGCTCATGTCAGTATCGACCCTCTCTCTCGCCTTGGCTTTGCTGGTATTTGGCCCCCTTTCGGATGCCATCGGTCGCGAAGGTATCATGCGCATAACCCTGCTGCTGGCAGGCGGCTGCTCCCTTGCTTTGGCCTTCGCGCCCACCTTTGAAAGCTTGTTACTACTGCGCTTGGTGCAGGGCTTCGTGCTGGGCGGGTTGCCAGCAGTGGCTATCGCCTGGATGGGCGATGAGTTTGAGAAGCCAGCGCTATTAAGTGCGGTAGGGCTCTATATTGGCGCTAATTCGCTCGGCGGAATCAGTGGGCGTATTGTCGGTGGGGGCGCTGCCGAAATAGGTGGCCCCACCGCGGCATTTTTAGCGGTCGGTATCATGACGCTAATCGGCTGCGTCGTATTTTGGCGGTTGTTGCCCAATAGTCGCGCCTTTACTCCCCAGCGCTTTGAGCTGCGCAAAGCGGCCAGTGATTTAGTCAGTCATCTGCGCAACCCGGTGCTGCTGGCCGCTTACTGCTTGGGCGGCATCAACTTTCTGATCTTTATTAACCAGTACAGCTATATCACCTTCCGCTTAGCGGCGGTGCCATATCAACTGGCGGCCAGCGGTTTGGGGCTGATTTTCTTAACTTATCTAGGCGGCACTTTTGGCTCGATGATTTCCGGTCGGTTGGCAGGACGTTTTTCGCCGGCGGCATGCATGATGGTGGGGGTGCTGATTTTAATGCTGGGCACGGCGATCACCTTATCTGAGTCGCTAGTGCTGATTATTGTCGGGTTAAGCATCAATGCCTTCGGCTTTTTCCTGGCGCACTCGTTGGCTTCCAGTTGGGTGGGGCGTTATGCCCAGGGCGCCCGGGGCAGTGCCTCGGCGCTCTATCTGGTGTTCTACTATGTGGGTGCCAGTCTGGGTGGCTTCTGGTTAGAGCCGTTCTGGCGCTGGGCAGGCTGGGCCGGGGTGAGCATTGGTTCGTGGTTACTGCTAAGTATTACGCTAATGATTGCCTTCGGCCTCTGGCGCTTTGAACGTCGCCAAGCGGTTGGTTAACTACCATCAACTACCATGGGTTCAATTGGCCACCGCTTAAGTGCAAGCGCTGTGGGCAAAGCCGTTCCAGTAGTGAGCTGTCGTGACTGATCACCAGCACGCCAAGCTGGCGTTGTTCCGCCTCCCGTTTTAGCGCCTGCCACAGCTCAAGTTGAGTGATGGGGTCGAGCATCGTTGATATTTCATCGGCGATTAGAAAGCGTACCTCTGGTGCAAGGGCACGCAATACGCAAACGCGCTGTAGCTCTCCCCCTGATAACGATTGTGGAAAACGAGATAGCCAGCTTGGCTGCACGCCAAACGTTTGGCACTGCGCGTTAGAAGGCGTCCACGCTTCGCGTAAAATCTTGCCGACTCGCCAGCGGGGGTTAACCGCCAGCTCCGGCGACTGCGGCAGCCATTGAACGGGCTGTACACCGCTTTTCGGCAGGGCCTTACCATCTAAGCTTACCTCTCCTTCAAACGGAGCTAAGTAGCCTGCCAGTAGTTTTCCCAACGTCGATTTGCCTGCCCCTGAGTCACCGCTCAACCCTGCCCACTGGCCCGCGTTCAGCGTGAGTGAAACGGAATCAAACAAAGGCGCATCGGGTGAGAAATGAAAGCTAAGTTGGCGCGCTTCAAGCAACGGTGGCCTCCTGTTCCGTCTGTGGAGCATGGCTTACCGCGTGGCTCGAAAAGCTATTGTCGGGCAGTGCTAACCACAATGCCTGGGAGTAAGTGTTGGTAAGCGAAGCGCCGCTGTCTTGAAAGGCGCGGGCCGGGGCCGTTTCGACCTGCTGGCCGTTACGCATAATGGTAACGCGATCAGCAATCGGCAGGGCGTGGCGCAGGTCGTGGGTAATTAATATCACCGTTTTTCCTTGGTCGGCCAGTCCGCGCAGTGCATCTAAAACACGCTGGCGATGGAGAGGGTCTAGGCCCACTGTGGGCTCATCGGCAATCACTAGCTGTGCCTGACTAACATGAGCCATCGCCGCCAGTACGCGACGTGCCATGCCGCCGGAAAGCTCATGGGAGTAGGCCTGCTGGGCGCGAGCATCTAGCTGGTAGTGGTCTAAGGCACGTTGGGCGGCGTGTCGAGCGTGACGTGACGAGTGTCCGGCGCGCTGGGCCGCCCAGGCCACTTGGCGTTTGGTGCGCGCCAGTGGGTCTAGTGCGTTAAGCGACTGAGGAATAAGCGCCAGCTCCCGGCCGCGAAGCTTGCGTTGACGTGATGCATTCAGCGGTTCGCCCTTGTAGCCAATTTGCCCACTCAAACGAGCAGGTGTTGGTAGTAACCCCATCACTGCGTAGGCCAAGAGACTTTTTCCAGCTCCTGAAGCGCCGACCACTGCATGCACTTCACCCGCGGAAAATTTTAGTGAACATTCATTCAGGCAGGTGGCCCATTCACGCTTCCACCAGGAGACATATAACGGTAGCTGTAGCGACAGCCGATCAATCGTTAACACGGTAAACCTCCCATCAGTAATCTCCTTGAAAGCGCTAAAGGGCCCGGCGTAGATGAGTGGAAAGGCGCTCGAATCCCAGCACCATCAACAGCAGCCCCAGGCCGGGAAATACCCCCAGCCACCAGTAACCGCCGCTCAAATAGCGCATGGCATCGGCCAGCAGTACGCCAATAGCGGGCTGGCTGGGGCTCAAGCCAAATCCCAAAAAGGTCAATGCCGCTTCGTGGAGAATGGCGTGAGGGAACAGCAGCAGGGCACCGACTAAGCAGTGGGGAACAAGATGGGGTAATAGATGGCCGTGGATCACAAACCAGCGTGATTTACCTAGCGCCCGGGATATTCGCACATAGGGTGCCTGGCGCAGTTGCAACAGCTCGGCGCGTAGCACCCGGGCCAAACTCGGCCAGTGGGTGACGGCTACGGCAATAATCACTGCCTGGGTGCCGCCGCCCAGGGCAAAGGCGATCAACATCAATAAAATCAGGTGGGGCACACTGAGTAGCGTATCAATCAGTAGACTTACCAGCGCATCCAGCCGCGCTGATAGCGTGGCCAGTGCCGCCAGGCTCAGTGCAATCAGTGTGCTTAGTAGCGCCGCCAGGCAGCCCACCCAAAAGCTGAGTGCCAGCCCGGCCAGGGTTTTTGCCCAAAGTTCCCGACCTAGCGCGTCGGTACCTAACCAGTGGTCAAGGCTGGGCGGGGCCAAGCGGGCGTCAAACTGCATCTGCTGAGCTGAATCACCCAGCAGCCACTGGCTGGCGACCAGCCCCGTCACCAGCAGAACGGTGACGCCCAGGCTGAAAGCGGCACGCAGGCGTGGTTGAGCATCGCGGCTTGTTAGGGCGAGTCTCATAGGCCGCCCTGCTTAATGCGAGGGTCGATAACGCCATAGAGCGTATCGGCGATCATATTGCCGACGCTGACAAACAGCGCGGTAAAGAGGCCAATGCCTAGCAGCAGGGGAACGTCACTGCGCAGTCCCGCTGCCACCGTGGCCTGACCTAAACCGGGGTAGGCAAATACCTGTTCAATAAGGATAGAGCCGCCGAATAGCTCGCCCAGTGAAGCAAACGCCAGCGTCATCGCTGGTAGGCTGGCATGGCGCAGGCCGTGGCGCCAGGCCACATCAATTCGGCTGGCACCCTGGGCGAAAGCATGAGTGGCCACCTCTGAGCGCATTAGCTCAAGCATGCGAGCGCGGGTGTGAAGAGTGACATTGGCAATGCCCAGCAACGCCAGGGTGGCGATCGGCAGTATCAGATGGTGCAGGCGCGTAGCGAGAGTGACATCTTGGCTTAAGGTGCCCGTTGGGCCAGCGCAGCAAGTGGGTGTCCAGCCTAGCGTTACTGAAAAAAGCAGCACGGCAAGTATCGCCAGCCAGAAGGCGGGCGTGGAGGCGGTAATATAGGCGTAGGTACTAATGATGTTATCCAGCGTGGAACCCTCTTTAGCACCTGCCACAACGCCTAGGCTAAATCCGAGCAGCGCTGCGAGTAGCCAGGCGCTGCCCAGAAGCATGATTGAGCGCTGAAATCGCTGGCCAATAACCTCGCTAACCGGCTGGTTATACACATGGCTCCAGCCTAAATCACCGCTTACCAGCTGGCGCAGCCAGTGGCCAAACTGAACGGCGGGTGGCGCATCGAATCCCCAGCGTTCGGCAATCAGTGCACGCTGCTCAGGGCTTACCTGCGCCATTTGCGGGCCGAGGTAGGCATCCACAGGGTCGACGGGCGAGACCATCATCAGCCCAAATGACACCAGGCCTACGCACAGCAGCACCAGCGTCAGGCGGCCCAAGCGCCTTGCAATACGCAGGATCAGTCGCACGTCCAGCGCCACTCAAGCAGATTAGCGGTGATGGGCCAGCCGTGACCATGGGGCGCTACGCCAAGCTCGCCAACGTCTAAACAGGTGTTGGCGAAGTAAACGTGTTCAAGGTTAACCAGCCACGCCCAGCTGCTATCGCCGCGTACGCCATAGCCAGTGGTGCCATCCCACTGGGCAGCGCGCCAGTACTGGTTAGCAGTTTCGACACTCTCCGCGGCCTGAGCGGCATCTAAGTGTGTATCCACTTCAGTGTTAGCGTAGAGGCCGCTGTTATAAAAACCGTTGCCCCCATGCTGGCTGTGAAAAAGGTAATAAACCTCTTGGGGGCTGTGACTGCCAAAGCCGAACATGATGGCGTCCTGGTGAATCGCTTCACGCTGGATTTCATCCCAGTGGCGGCCTGTCGGCTGCATCTCGATGCCCAATGGGCGAACCATCTCGGTACTCACTTCCGCAAGCAGTTGTCGGGTGGTATCGCTTGAGGGGTAGGTAAGCCGAAAGCGAGCGGGCAGGCCATCTTTATAGCGCAGGCCATCGTCCCTCAGTTTCCAGCCAGCGGCGTCAAGTAGCTCATTCGCCTGGGCAAGGTCAGGTGCGTCTATCCGCTCTTCATCACTACTCCAGGGAAGGCCGTCTGCCGGGCCAAAGGCGGGGCGACCAAAGCCGTGCAGTGCTACTTCCACCAGCGTATCGCGATCAACGGCCAAATTGATCGCTTGACGAATGGCGGGGTCAGCCGTGACATCGTTGCCAATCGGTGCGCCGGAAGTGGCATGCTCGCCGGTGGCTGGCTGCATGGGGAAAAGAATGCCGCGATTATCGACGCTCTCCATGGTGACCCGTTGCATATGCTCAGGCACATTGGCCGCCAACGCCGGTGGAATTGATGCGATATCGACCTGGCCTGCATGGGCCGCACTGAGCGTGGCGTCTTCGCCGGTAAACAGAAATATCAGGCGATCAAAGGTGGGGGCAGGGCCGTAAAAATAGGGATTTCGTTCAACTATCAGCTGTTCGCCTTCCTGCCACTCCACCAGTTGATAGGGTCCAGAGCCCAAGGGATGTCGGCCGTATTGTTCGTTATAGCCGCTATCCCGCTCGGCGTGGGGCACAATGCCCAGCGTCATCAGTTGGTCTATAAAGGTAATTCGCGGGGCGTGAAGGCGAAGGGTGACGGTCTGATCATCAATGGCGCTCGCCTCGGCAAGCGCGCTTAAGTCTGCCCGCCCACCTGCCTCTGCCGCGGTATTAAAGGTGTAGGCCACATCTTCGGCGGTCAACGAGATGCCGTCGGCAAAGCGGGCGTCTTCACGTAGCGTTAGCGTCCAGGTGAGGCGATCTTCAGAGAGCGACCACTCGGTGGCTAATTCTGGCTGCGGCGCAAGATCTTTCCCCCGCGAGAGCAGCGTCGACTGAAACAGCGGAGTGCCATACTGCCCCCAACCCAAAAGTGGATCGAAGCCCTGTTCGGGTTCGCCACCAATGGCCAGAATTAACCGCTCTTTTGCCTCGGCGGTGCTGATGGCAGCTAAACAACTTAGCGCAATACCCAGTAAGATAGGCCGAGTTGGTGGAGCCATCGCTTTATCCTTTACGCTATTTAGTATGATGTTTTTACAATAACATCATACTAACGGTGGCGGCAGCACATGGAAAGCGGGTCTTATGAGAGGAGGCGTGAATGCAGCGTGTAACGGTAACGCTTGATGAGGAACTGGTGGCAGAAGTAGATGCGCTAATGCGTGAGCGCGGCTACCAAAATCGCTCAGAAGCGATTCGTGATTTAACCCGCAGTGGCTTAAAGCAGGTGAGAGAAGAGGCTGCACCGGACTCGCCCTGCATGGGCGCGCTGGTGTATGTTTACGACCATGCCGCTCGCGAGCTGTCCAAGCGCTTGACCCGTCATTCCCATGACCATCATGACCTCACGCTTTCGACCCTTCACGTGCATATCAATCATGACAGTTGCCTGGAAGTAGCGCTGCTCAAAGGTCAAGGGCGTGTACTTAAGCAGTTCGCCGCTGAAGTTACCTCGTCGCGAAGCGTGCGCCACGGGCAGCTAGTGCTGATACCCGATGAATAAGCCCGCTTTTCAGATGCCAAAAAAAAGGTGACCCGGAGGCCACCTTTTTTGATCGGTAGCGTGAGCGTCTTAGTGCTCTACGCCGCCTTCGCCGTGCACGTGGCCGTGCTCAACTTCTTCACTACTCGCTTCACGTACTTCAGCGATCTCAACGTCAAAGTTGAGCTGCTGGCCAGCCAGCGGGTGGTTGCCATCGACAACAACTGTATCGCCTTCGACTTTCTTGACGGTAACCATTAGCGGGCCACCTTGAGTCTGGGCTTGGAATTGCATGCCCGGCTCAATGCTTTCAACGCCCTGGAACGCATCGCGCGGTACTTCTTGCATTAGCTGCTCTTGCAGCTCGCCATAACCTTCTTCAGGAGAAACGCTAACGTTCAGCTTTTCGCCAGCAGCACGACCTTCCAGCTCTTTCTCAAGGCCCGGAATAATGTTACCGGCGCCATGGAGGTAGGTAAGCGGCTCACGGCCTTCGGAACTGTCTAGCACTTCACCTGCATCGTTGGTCAGAGTGTAGTGAAACGCGACAACCGAGTTTTGCGCAATTTGCATGGAATAACCTTTCGGTGAGTGCATGTTCCAATATGGTAACGCGTGTAGGCTGACTTGTCAGGGGGGGTGGCGGCGCTTTTTCCTACTCACCACTTTCGACGGTATTGCGCGCCAGGGTGACCAGGGATACCCTACGGCCATCACTTTTTTCTTTGCCCTATCATTTTGGAGCATGCAATGACGATCTTGATTATTTGGCTTATCGCCTTTTGCCTGATTGCTTATTTTGTCAATGACCGCTGGAACAAGGGTGTTAGCCAAGGGTTGGATAAGATGTTGCCCAGTGTGCTGAAGAGCCATGGCAACAATCGCTACTTATGGGTGATTTCGCTGGCAGTACTGGGAGCCACCACTCTGATCCAGCCCGTAGAGATGCTGTTGGTGGTCATTCTGCTAGCTCTTATTGGCTGGGCCATCATGGCTCTAGCTAATTGGGCAAGTAACAAGACTCATCATTAAGTTATCCGCCATAAAAAGTCAGTTGCCATAAAAAAGCCCGGCCATCTAATAAGATGGCCGGGCTTTTTTGATAACAAAATACTATTGAACGATAGCAATCAATTAATAAGGTGCAACACTCATGCTGGCGCCGCTACCGATTAAGCGTACCCGCTGACCAGCCTGGAACTGGCGGTCTGCACGTTGTACAACGATAACGTCGGTACCGTCGTCACGACGAATTTCCATTTCCAATGCGTCAACGCGGTTAGTCGCGTCTTCAGCTGCAGTGCCAGCTACGGCACCACCGAGAGCGCCTGCCACGGTTGCTAGCTGGCGACCTGAACCACCACCCACTTGGTTACCCAGAAGGCCGCCGATAATGGCGCCACCGCCGCTGCCTAAAAGGCCTCCAGCGCGGCTATCGGCTTGAATCTGTACCGGGCGAACCGCCACGATAGTGCCGTAGGTAACGCTTTGGCCGGTTTTTGCTTGGTTGCCGCTATAGACATCACCCGAGTATCCCGAGGTGTTGGCACATCCAGCCAACGTGAGAATACTTAAAGCTACAGCCGGTAGAAGAAGACGTTTCATTAAAACCTCCAGAGTGTCTATTGAGTTAACTGTCGCCCACACTGCCGTCGTTAAAAGCAAAGTGAAGAGCGATTATAGTTATAGAACGGTGTTCGCTAAAGATAGCTGATGTAAAGCATTTTGACCAGCAATCAATGGAAAAGGTCAAAGCTGACAAAAAAGTAGTCAAGAAATATCATAACGGAGAGTGTAACAGCGTATTAAGAAAACAGTGTGCAAATACTCAGAGCGAACCAAAACAGGAGGCCGTTAGGCCTCCTGTGCAGGGATCAAAAAGTAACGTGGGCGATTACTAACCAAATTGATTCATGGTGTTGTCTTTGCCCCCGGCTTTGAGCGCGGCATCACCGTGGAAGAACTCTTTATGATCATCACCGATATTGGAGCCTGCCATATCCTGATGGCGAACCGTGGCGATGCCTTGACGAATTTCCTGGCGCTGTACGCCTTTCACGTAAGCCAGCATACCTTCATCGCCAAAGTAGCCTTTCGCCAGGTTGTCGGTCGAGAGGGCGGCCGTGTGGTAAGTCGGCAGCGTAATTAAGTGGTGGAAGATGCCTGCGTCGCGAGACGAATCGCGCTGGAAGTTGCGCGTCCACTCATCGGCCAGCTGGCCCAGTTCGGTGTCGTCGTACTCGGCGCTCATTAACTTGTCACGCTGGTAGGCAGAAACATCCTTACCCTCTTCCTGCCAAGCACCGAACACCTGCTGACGGAAGTTCAGCGTCCAGTTGAACGACGGTGAGTTGTTGTAAACCAATTTGGCATCCGGCACGACATCGCGAATCCGGTTAACCATGCTGGCGATCTGGCCCACGTGGGGCTTCTCGGTTTCGATCCACAGCAGGTCGGCGCCGTTTTGCAGGCTGGTGATGCAGTCAAGAATCACGCGATCTTCACCAGTGCCGGGTTTGAACTGGTAGAGGCCCGAAGCGAGGCGCTTGGGTTTCACCAGCTTACCGTTCTGCTTGATGACCACGTCGCCGTTATTAATGTCGGCGGCGTTTTCGATCACATCCCCGTCGAGGAAGCTGTTGTACTGGTCGCCGAGATCACCTGGCTCATTGGTGACGGCAATTTTTTGCGTCAAACCCGCGCCGAGTGAGTCGGTACGCGCAACGATAACGCCATCTTCAATGCCGAGTTCCAAAAAGGCGTAACGCACGGCGTTAATTTTGGCCAGGAAGTCTTCATGGGGCACGGTGACTTTACCGTCCTGGTGGCCGCACTGTTTCTCATCGGAAACCTGGTTTTCCAGCTGGATGCAGCAGGCGCCCGCTTGAATAAACTTCTTGGCGAGCAGGTAGGTGGCTTCTGCGTTACCAAAGCCGGCGTCGATATCGGCGATGATTGGGACGATATGCGTCTCATAGTTGTCAATTTTACCGATCAGTTCCTGCTCTTTTGATTTGTCGCCAGTCTCTTTGGCTTCATCCAGGGCACGGAATAGGTGGTTAAGCTCCCACGCATCGGCTTGTTTCAGGAAGGTATAGAGTTCTTCGATGAGATTCGCAACAGAGGTCTTTTCGTGCATTGACTGGTCGGGCAGCGGACCGAACTCGGAGCGCAGCGCGGCAACCATCCAGCCGGAAAGGTAGAGGTAGCTACGCTTGGTGGTGCCAAAGTGCTTTTTGATCGAGATAAGCTTCTGTTGGCCTATAAAACCGTGCCAGCAACCCAACGACTGGGTGTACTGTGCGGTATCAGCATCGTAAGCGGCCATATCCTCGCGCATGATTTTGGCGGTGTAGCGAGCGATGTCCAGGCCGGTGTGGAAGCGGTTTTGTGCACGCATACGGGCGGCGTATTCCGGTTTGATGGCTTCCCATTTGCCGCCTTGAGCTTCGCGTAACTGGGCCATTGCTTTGATATCGTCGAGCAGTCCTGTCATGAGCTTATCCTCTTCGGTAGTGAACGTATTTTGCAAATCAGCACTTGCTTATGCTGCACCTGCGAGGTTGTATTTAGCATTATTGAATTTCGTGATTGTGTCTCTAGGCCAATCGTCTCTCATGCAAACGTCTTGAAAGCTGGAAGCAGTAACGCTAGAGACCTCCGCTACAGCGTTGAGCGGGCTTTATGGATTGACCAAATCGGCTTAACGCTGCAATGCAATAACTATCCACGAGGATGGCGCCTTCAACAATTGACACTTGGGGGCAGAGGCCGTTGTAACCCGACGACAGGGAGGTAGAGGAAGGGAGGGTTTGTGTAGTGGTTTTTCGTCAAACAGGCATAAAAAAGCACTGCCGAGGCAGTGCTAGAGATCCATCAAGAGGGCTTGTTAATCGAGCGAAAGCGTCATTTCTCGATGGGGAATGCCTGCATCCAGGAATTCATCGCCATGAGCGATGAAGCCCAGCCGCTCATAAAACGCTAGAGCATGGACCTGAGCGCTGAGGGCGACCTGGAGGTGGCCCGCATGACGCGCTGCCTCAATCGCAGCCTGCATCAACAGTACGCCAATGCCGGTGCCACGGGCAGTAGCGAGTACCGCGACACGGCCAATGTGCGCATCGGGTAGCAAGCGTGCGGTGCCCACTGGCTGGCCGTCAAGCATAGCGAGAAAGTGCTGGCACGCGGGATCCAGTCCATCCCACTCCTCATCCTGAGGCACGTTCTGCTCGTCGATAAACACCTGGCGGCGGATCTCGCTAGCCGCCGGGCCAAGTGTCTCCCAATCGCCAGTGCTAATGTGGGTAATGGCCATTAATACTCCTCGTCGTCCTCACCCTCATCACTCATAAAGCCCAAGCTGCCGGTGTTGACCAACTGGGTGATGAGCGCTGCGGCACCGTCAAGCTCAAGGTCTTCGGTGTAAAGGGGCTTGGTGTCGGCTAGGCGCTTGGCTAATTCAGTTGAACAGGCGTGGCCGTCACCATCCACAAATAGCGTGGTGCCGCTGGCGTCGTGTCGCCAGGCAAAGCGTGAGCCAGGCATATGGTAGAGCGGTTCACCCTCTTGTAGTTGAGCAACAAGCGCCGCTTCGGTTAGCGGCGTTTCAAGCGGCACCACTTGATCCACATACTTTGGCTGGGTCATCACCCGGCCAAACCACTGGGCAACCTGGGTTGGGTTATCCAGCGTCGACATAATCAGTTGGCGCATACGCTCGACGGCGTCGTCGTCCAGCTCACCGACCTGCTCGGCAGGCGCCATGCCCGCATCACTGTAACGCTGTGAGGCAGGAAGCTGCTCGCCCAAATAATCGGCATAGGAGGTAATCGCCTCATCAGCGGAGGGCGCGCGGAAACCAATCGAGATCGTCATGCAATCATCGCTTTGGCTCACACCGTGATGTGCCCAGCCGGGGGGGAGATAGAGCATGTCGCCGGGGTCAAGCACCCAGTCGGAGTCCGGCTCAACGGTGAATTCTTTCAGGATGCGAAGATCGATACCTTGGATGATCGGCGCATCTTCCGTGAGCTTGCCGCCCAGCTGCCAGCGGCGATGGCCGCTGGCTTGGAGTAAGAAAACATCGTATTGATCGATATGCGCGCCCACATTGCCACCAGGAGGCGCGTAGCTGATCATCACGTCATCGAGCCGCCAGCGCGGCAGGAAATCAAACTCGTCCATTAGCGCGGCGACCGCAGGCACATAATGGTCAACGGCCTGCACGAGAAGACTCCAGTTGTTCTCTGGCAGCCGTTCAAAGGTGGCTTCGTCAAAGGGGCCGTGGGAGACCTGCCAGGGCCCATCGGGGCCTTCTTCTTCGACCAGGCGTGCCTCTACGCCAGGCTCGCAGGCGAGCCCCGCCAGCTCATCAGCTTCAATCGGGCTAATGAAGTCGGGCATTGCGCCACGAATCAGCAGCGGCTTTTGCTGCCAATAATTGGCCAGGAAGTCTGCGGCGGTAAGATCGCCCAGCAGTGTTAGCGGCTTATCGTGATGGTTCATGGCGTGTCCTGGTGTAGTGGTCGCAGCAACGTTGGTTACAGCAAGTTGGTCACAACAAATGGGTTACAGCGAGTTTAGCTGATGCGTCAGTGCTTCGGCTTGTGCCTGGGCATTACCAATATAGTTGGCCGGTGAAAGCGCCTTCAATTCGGTTTTGACGTCGCTGGGTAGTTCAAGGGTATCAATAAACGCCGCAAAGCCTGCTTGGTCAATACGTTTGCCCCGGGTCAGCTGCTTGAGTTTTTCGTAGGGCTTCTCAATGCCGTAGCGGCGCATTACCGTTTGAATCGGCTCGGCGAGCACTTCCCAGCTGTTATCCAGATCAGCGTCTAAACGTTCAGGGTTGGCTTCAAGCTTGCTGATGCCTTTGAGGCTGGCGTGATAAGCAATTAAGCCATACGCCAAGCCCACGCCTAGATTGCGCAGCACGGTGGAGTCAGTCAGGTCGCGCTGCCAGCGGGAGATCGGCAGTTTTTGCGCTAGGTGGCTAAGCACTGCATTGGCCAGGCCCAGGTTACCCTCGGAGTTCTCAAAATCGATTGGGTTAACTTTATGCGGCATGGTGGATGAGCCAATTTCGCCCTCGACCGTGCGCTGCTTAAAGTAGCCCAGTGAGATGTAACCCCATACGTCGCGATCAAAATCGATCAGGATCGTATTGAAGCGGCAAATGGCATCAAACAGCTCGGCGATATAGTCGTGAGGTTCGATTTGAGTCGTGTAAGGGTTGAACGTTAACCCCAAGCCCTCCACAAAAGTGCGCGCATTGGCTTCCCAGTCGATCTCTGGGTAGGTAGTCAGGTGGGCATTGTAGTTGCCCACGGCGCCATTGATTTTGCCGAGCACTTCCACCGCTTCAATTTGCTTGAGCTGGCGCTTGAGGCGATAGGCCACGTTGGCCATTTCCTTGCCCAGGGTCGTAGGGGTCGCGGTTTGACCGTGGGTGCGCGACAGCATCGGCTGGGCGGCATGGGCAATCGCCAGCTTGGCAATTTCGTCAGCCACTTCGTGCATGGTGGGCAGCATGGCGTTAAGGCCGTCGCTGAGCATCACGCCGTAGGAGAGGTTGTTGATATCTTCGCTGGTGCAGGCAAAGTGAATGAACTCGGTCACTGCGTGGAGCTCGGCCTGACCTGCGATCTTCTCTTTCAGGAAGTACTCAACCGCTTTGACATCGTGATTGGTGGTGCGCTCGATCTCTTTGATCCGTTCGGCATCGGCAATCGAAAACTCACGAATCAACTGTTCAAGAAACGCCGTCGCTTCAGCGGAGAGGGGCGGCACTTCGACGATTTTCGTGTGCTCGGCCAAGCGCTGCAACCAGCGAACTTCCACAATCACACGGGCGCGGATCAGGCCGAATTCGCTGAAGTGTTCGCGCAGGGCGGCGGCTTTAGAGGCGTAGCGGCCGTCAACGGGGGAGAGGGCGGTCAAAGCAGAGAGTTGCATGGCATGGTTTCCAGGTAGTTCGAGAGCAGATTAATCGAGAACAAGTCGGTCAAATAGATTGGCGGACTAGTTGAGGCTGTCCAGCGCCCGGCGTAGCGCTTTGCGCTGGAAGACCAGCTTCCAGCGCCGCCCGCCTTGCTGGTGCCACAGGAGTCCAAAGCGAATGCCGGCCATTAAACAGGCGCGAACGCGTTCAGGCATCATGCGGCTTTGCAGCAGGGATGGGTCGCCTTGCACCACAATGCGGGTTTTAAAGGTGGAGATCGTCTCTTGGTACGCTTCCCCTAGGCTGGCGACCACGTTTTCATGGGTGGGACCGAAGTGCTCGGCCTGACCCTGGATACGGGTAAGCTTTTGGCCCAGGGAATCCATCATGTTGGTATTGGTGCGCAACTTGTTCATCAGCATGAGCAGCGAGAAGCCGTAACGCAGCACCACCGGGTTCGCCTGTTTGCGCCCTACTAAGGCTTCCAGCGTGTCCAGGCCGCGGCGCAAGTTGTTGGGGTGGCCACCATAGATGGCTTCGAAGCTTGCCGGATTGGTATCCACGGTGGCTTCAATCAACGTTTCCCAGGCGCGCGGGTCTACCTGACCGGTGCGGGCGAGTTCGTCCACCAGACTGGCGGCTTGAAACACACCGGCCAGCGCCAGCGCTTGGCGAGCTGCCGGGGAATCAGGCGCGCGATGAATCGGCGTAGTGGGGTTCATGCAGCAGCCTCCGCGGCTTTCTTCCAGGTGGCGCGAATAACGCCGCCACCCAAGCAAATGTCGCCATCGTAAAGCACCAGCGACTGGCCAGGCGTGACTGCCCACTGAGGATCATCGAAGGTGATCTCTACGCCGCCGTCGGGCAGCGCGCGCATTTCACAGCCGCAGTCACTTTGCCGGTAACGCGTTTTGGCGGTAAAGCGGCCCTGCTGAACCGGCGGCTCGCCTGCCACCCAGTCCATCACCTCGGTGGCCAAGGTGTCGGAGTAAAGCAGTTGATCGTGCTTACCCTGCACCGCGATCAGTACGTTGCGATCTAAGTCTTTCGCCGCCACGTACCAGGGCTCTTCTGAGTAGTTGGCAAGCCCGCCAATGCCTAGCCCCTGGCGCTGGCCCAGGGTGTAATACATCAGGCCCATATGTTTGCCGATGACATCGCCATCCGGCGTTTCAATGGTGCCGGGCTGGGCGGGTAGATATTGCTGAAGGAAGTCGCGAAAGCGCCGCTCGCCGATAAAGCAGATACCGGTAGAATCTTTTTTCTTGGCGGTAATCAGTCCATGCTCTTCTGCCAGCGCACGCACGGCAGGCTTTTCCAGTTCACCCACGGGGAACAGAGTGCGGGCAATGGCGGCTTCCGGCACCGCATGCAGGAAATAGCTTTGGTCTTTATTACCGTCGAGTCCTTTCAGCAGGCGCGGTCGGCCTTCACGAACCCCTTGTCGAACATAGTGGCCGGTAGCGATTTTGTCGGCCCCAAGCATTTCGGCGTACTCAAGGAACACCTTAAACTTGATTTCGCGGTTACACAGAATATCCGGGTTGGGCGTGCGGCCCGCTTTGTATTCGGCTAAAAAGTGCTCAAATACGTTATCCCAATACTCGGCGGCAAAATTAGCGGTGTGCAGCTTAATGCCCAGCTTTTCGCAGACAGCCTCGGCGTCGGCGAGGTCCTCTTTGGCCGTGCAATATTCGGTGCCGTCGTCTTCATCCCAGTTTTTCATAAACAGGCCTTCCACCTCATAGCCTTGCTGCATGAGGAGAAGGGCAGAAACAGACGAGTCAACGCCGCCGGACATACCGACAATCACTTTGCCGTTAGCGTTTGGCGCAGTAGTGGATGGCATAAGCATCCTCAGTAGATGTAGTGTGCAATTGGGGAAGGATTATACACGATGGGGGGTAATGGCTTCGAGTGCTTCACTCGCGAATCACCGTCAGCGGATAACACGGCCCGCTGAGGGCATCTTCGATACGTTTGAGTACCAGTGGGCTACGCAGGCGTGACTGTTGATCTAATTCGCGCAGTTGCTCAAGTGTCAGCCAGTGTGTGGCCATGATGTCGGGGTCCAAAGCAAGGTCGAGTTGACGCAGAGGCGCGGCACTAAAACCGTGGCTATGAAACGTTTGTCCGGCATCGGTATGAAAAATATATAGCCCAAGGTAGCTGGTAAGCGACACGCGCCAGGCGGTCTCTTCCTGCACCTCGCGCAGAATGGCTGCGATGGGTCCCTCACCGGGCTCGATATGTCCGGCGGGCTGGTTGAACACGCTATGCGGCCCGCCGCGCTGCTCTTCCACCATTAAGAAGCGCTCGCCTCGCTGTATAACACAGGCCGCCGTGCTGTGAATAAGGCTCATGATGGCTTCCTGCGTTTAGCGGCGGGTCGCGCTCGTTGAGCTGTTCGCTTATTTGCAGCTGTATTCGCCGGTCGGGGTGCGTGCAGGGTCTCTTTACGCCACTCGCCAGGCGCTAACCCTTCCAATGTCCAGGGGCCAATGGAGACGCGAATCAAGCGCAGCGTAGGAAAGCCTACGTGAGCGGTCATGCGGCGAACCTGGCGATTGCGCCCTTCGCTAATGGTTAGCTCCACCCAGCTAGTCGACGGGTGGCGCTTGGGGTCGATAGGAGATTGGCGCAAGGCGGTGGTGGGAGGCTCCATTTGGCGAGCCTTCGCTGGCTGGGTCGGGCCATCTTTGAGGGTAATGCCCTGACGCAGCGCCTTGAGGGCCGTGTCATCTATTTGCCCTTCGACCTGCGCCCAGTAGGTTTTGGGCTGTTTGTGGCGTGGATGAGAGATGCGATGAATCAACTCGCCGTCGTCGCTGAGCAGCAGCAGGCCTTCAGAGTCGTAGTCAAGCCGCCCTGCGGGGTAAATGTCTTTGACATCAATATATTGAGCCAGTGTTTGGCGCCCTTCGCGGTCGCTGAACTGGCTTAATACTTGAAACGGCTTATGCAATAAATAGAGGCGGCTCATGACATCTCGTTACTCTTTTTACTTTTTATGCGCTCTTGGGACGGGACATGTCGACAATGCGCATGGCGGACAGCGCTGGTATACTCCGGCCTAGCTGCTGGGGCGCGCTGGGGGCGTCATCGTTAAAAACAGGCTAGAGACCCGGCCATTAGTGAACTCGCGCTCCGCTCAAGATTTCTTGCAATCGTAGTGACAAGAGAGGTTAACGCAAAAATGACCAAAACGCCGAAGATCATCTACACGCTCACCGACGAAGCCCCCGCGCTTGCGACGTACTCCCTGTTGCCGATTATCGATGCCTTCACCGATTCAGCGGGTATTCAGGTAGAGACGCGCGATATTTCGCTGGCCGCTCGGATTATCTCTCAGTTTCCTGATTACCTGAGCGAAGAGCAACAGATCGGCGATCACCTGGCCGAGCTTGGCGAACTGACCAAGACCCCAGAAGCTAACATTATCAAATTACCCAACATCAGTGCTTCACTGCCCCAGTTGAAAGCGGTGATTAAAGAGCTGCAGCAGCAGGGCTACAAGCTTCCCGACTACCCGGAAGCGCCCCAGGCTGACCAAGAGAAAGACATTCAGGCGCGTTACGACAAAGCCAAAGGCAGTGCCGTTAACCCGGTGTTGCGTGAAGGTAACTCAGATCGCCGCGCACCGCTGTCGGTTAAAAATTACGCACGCAAATATCCGCACCGCATGGGCGAGTGGAGCAGTGACTCCCAGTCCCACGTGGCGCATATGAGTGAAGGCGATTTTTACGGCAGTGAGAAGTCGGCGCTGATTGAAAAAGCCACTGATCTTAAGATTGAGCTGGTCGCTAACGATGGCAGCACAACAGTGCTCAAGCAGAAAACGCCAGTACTCGAAGGCGAAGTGGTTGACGGTGCGGTCATGAGCCGTAACGCGCTGCGTCGTTTCGTGGCTGACGAAGTTGCTGACGCCAAAGCGAAAGATGTACTGTTCTCGCTGCACCTCAAAGCGACCATGATGAAAGTCTCTGATCCGATTATGTTCGGCATGGTGGTTAGTGAATTCTATCAGGACGTGTTGAGCAAGCACGCTGATGAGCTGAAGCAGGCAGGCTTTGATCCCAATAACGGCATTGGCGATCTCTACTCGGCGATCAAGTCGCTGCCGGAACAGCGTCAGACTGAGATTGAAGGTGAGATCCAAGCGCTGTATGCCGAGCGCCCACGCCTTGCAATGGTGAATTCTCATAAAGGCATCACCAACCTGCACGTGCCCAGCGACGTGATTATTGATGCTTCTATGCCGGCGATGATTCGTGACTCTGGCAAGATGTGGGGCGCCGACGACCAGCTGCACGACGTCAAAGCGGTAATTCCTGATCGCTGCTACGCCGGTATCTACCAAACGGTGATCGAAGACTGCAAACAGCACGGTGCGTTTGATCCGACCACCATGGGCAGCGTGCCTAACGTCGGCCTAATGGCGCAGAAAGCTGAAGAGTACGGCTCTCACGACAAGACCTTCCAGATTCCCACCGACGGTACCGTGCGGGTCACGGATGCCGACGGTAACGTCGTGCTTGAGCACAGCGTAGAGCAGGGCGACATCTGGCGTATGTGTCAGACCAAAGATGCCCCGGTTCGCGATTGGGTGAAGCTGGCGGTGAACCGCGCCCGTGAAAGCGGCACTCCGGCTATTTTCTGGCTGGACGCGCAACGCGCCCATGATGCTCAGCTGATCCAGAAAGTAGAAAGCTACTTGAAAGATCACGATACCGTTGGCCTGGATATTCGCATCATGACGCCGGAAGACGCGATGCGCTTCTCGCTGGAGCGTATTCGCAAGGGCGAAGATACTATCTCCGTTACCGGTAACGTATTGCGCGACTACCTGACCGATCTGTTCCCGATCATGGAGCTGGGTACCAGTGCCAAGATGCTTTCGATCGTACCGTTAATGAATGGCGGTGGCCTATTTGAGACTGGCGCAGGCGGCTCTGCCCCGAAGCACGTTCAACAGCTGTTGGAAGAGAACCACCTGCGTTGGGATTCCCTGGGTGAATTCCTTGCTCTGGCGGCTTCCCTTGAGCACCTGGGCAGCACGTTCGATAACGCCCGAGCGAAAATGTTAGCCAAGGCGCTCGATCAGGCCAACGGTAAGTTCTTGGACAGTAACAAGTCGCCTTCACGTAAAGTGGGTGAACTCGACAACCGCGGTAGCCATTTCTATTTAGCGCTATACTGGGCAGAAGCCTTGGCTGAGCAGAGTGGTGATACCGAGATGCAAGAACTGTTCGGTCGCTTAACCGAAGCGTTAAAAGCTAAAGAAGCGACGATTGTCGATGAGCTTAATAGTGTGCAGGGCCAGCCTACCGATATTGGTGGCTACTACCACCCTGACCACGAGTTGACGGACAAAGTGATGCGTCCCAGCAAGACCCTCAACGAGACATTGTCCATCGTCGCAAAAGGCTAATCGCTCCCGTATTCGATTAAGCCTGAACCCCCGCCCGCTTGGCTTGGTAGGCGGGGTTTTACACTGCCTTCACTATTGCATCCTGTGATATTTTACTTTTTCCATGAACCCTTACTGATCAGCAGCGTCTTACGTTCTAGTAAATTCGTTATAGCTGTAAATTCGCCATCGCTGTGGATTAGCTATAGTGAAACGTAAGCGATGCTTACATCGGTCAGTCTTGAGACAACCAACCGTGCTGCTTATGTCCAACCTAGAGAGTTCATACCTGGTCGATTTTCCCGTATACGCGGGAATGACACGTCCAGATATGCCCGATGAAGATGGCGATATAGCGGTGCAGCCGGCAGAACCAGCGCTGGCGCAACCGCCACTTTATAAGGTGGTGCTTCATAATGACGACTACACGCCGATGGAGTTCGTTATTGAAGTACTACAAGGTTTTTTCAACATGGATAGCGAGACTGCCGTTCAGGTTATGCTCGCGGTACATACCCAAGGAAAGGCCACTTGCGGCGTGTTTACGCGGGATATAGCGGAAACCAAAAGCTATCAGGTAAACGAGTACGCCCGTGAGTGTGAGCACCCGTTGATAAGTGATATTGAGGCCGCCAATTAAAAGCGTTGAGAAATAATTGGTGGTGAGGCTTGCAACCGTGCCATTTGTACCCGATGTTGAGAGTGCCGGTCGATTAAACTGATCCGACGCAAGCCCTAGGTGGCGATACGCCCTAGGTAGTAGCGAAAAGGGGACTGCCATGCTGAGCAAAGAACTTGAAATGACCCTGAACACGGCCTTTACCGTGGCCCGCTCCAAGCGCCACGAGTTTATGACCGTTGAGCACCTGCTGCTAGCGTTGCTGGATAATGCCTCAGCGGTAGACGTACTGAAGGCATGCGGGGCTAACCTCGACAAGCTGCGGTCCGATCTGCAGGATTTTATCAACTCGACCACCCCGCTGATCCCCGAGGGTCAGGGTGATCGTGAAACACAACCCACGCTCGGATTTCAACGCGTTTTACAGCGTGCGGTTTTCCATGTTCAGTCATCGGGTAAGAGCGAAGTATCCGGCGCGAATGTGCTGGTGGCTATCTTCTCTGAACAAGAGAGCCAGGCGGTTTACTTCCTTAAACAGCAAAACGTAGCCCGCGTTGACGCGGTGAATTATATTGCCCACGGTATCTCAAAAGTGGCTGGTCATGGCCCATCTCCTTCGCCCTCTTCATCAGAAAATGAAGACGCGGAAGAGGGAAGCAACGAAGGTGCTGCACACCCGCTTACTGGTTATGCCACTAATTTGAACGAGCAGGCGCGGCTGGGCAAAATCGATCCGTTGATTGGCCGGGATCACGAGCTTGAGCGCGTCGTTCAGATACTGGCGCGGCGGCGCAAAAATAACCCGCTGTTGGTCGGTGAGGCGGGCGTAGGTAAAACCGCGATTGCTGAAGGTTTGGCCAAGCGTATTGTTGAAAAAGACGTGCCCGATGTCATTGCCGATGCAGTGGTTTACTCGCTCGATATGGGCGCGTTGCTAGCAGGCACCAAATATCGCGGTGATTTTGAAAAACGTCTTAAGAGCCTGCTGGGTGAGCTGCGAAAGCAGCCCAATGCGGTGTTGTTTATCGATGAAATTCATACCGTCATTGGTGCGGGCGCCGCCTCCGGCGGTGTGATGGATGCGTCGAACCTGCTTAAGCCGCTGCTCTCTTCGGGCGAGCTACGCTGCATTGGTTCAACCACGTTCCAGGAATTCCGCGGTATCTTTGAAAAAGACCGTGCGTTAGCGCGCCGCTTCCAGAAAGTGGACGTAATGGCGCCGTCGGTGGATGACACCATCAAGATCCTCAAAGGTCTACGTTCACGCTTTGAAGAGCACCATGAGCTTAAATACACCGACGGTGCATTAGAAAGCGCAGCGCGGTTGGCGGACCGCTATATCAATGATCGCTTCCTGCCTGACAAAGCGATTGACGTGATTGACGAGGCAGGCGCTCACCAGCGGCTATTACCGCCGGAAATGCGCGCTAAAACGATCGACGTTGAACAAGTAGAAGCCGTTGTGGCCTCTATTGCGCGTATTCCACCGAAGAGTGTTTCAAGCTCTGATCGTAAGCTGCTTGAAAAGCTCGACCGTGACCTGAAAATGCTAGTGTTTGGTCAGGATGAAGCGATTGATAGTCTCTCTGCGGCTATTAAGCTGTCCCGGGCAGGGCTTAAAGCGCCCGACAAGCCGGTGGGTAGCTTCTTGTTTGCTGGCCCCACTGGGGTGGGTAAAACCGAAGTGGCCAAGCAACTCGCGCATATTATGGGCATTGAGCTGGTTCGCTTTGATATGTCGGAGTACATGGAGCGTCATACCGTATCGCGTCTGATTGGTGCGCCCCCAGGTTATGTTGGTTATGACCAAGGTGGCCTGTTGACTGAAGCGGTCACTAAACAGCCGCACTGTGTGCTGTTGTTAGATGAGATTGAAAAAGCGCACCCGGAAGTCTTTAACCTGCTACTGCAGGTGATGGATCACGGTCGCTTAACGGATAATAACGGGCGCGAAGCGGATTTCCGCCACGTTATCCTGATTATGACCTCTAACGCCGGTGCCGAGCAGGCCTCGCGTCGTTCGATTGGTTTCCAGCATCAAGACCACTCGACCGATGCCATGGAAGTAATCCGTCGCACGTTCTCGCCAGAGTTCCGCAATCGCCTGGATAGCATTATCCAGTTCCACTCACTGCCGGTTTCTGTTGTACGCAACGTGGTCGACAAGTTCTTGATAGAACTGCAGGCACAGTTGGATGAGAAGCGTGTTCAGTTGGATGTGGACGACATGGCGCGGGATTGGCTGGCTGACAAAGGCTATGATCCTGATATGGGTGCACGCCCAATGGCGCGCCTCATTCAAGAGAAGCTGAAGAAGCCATTAGCCGAGATGATTCTGTTTGGTGAGTTGGCTGATCAGGGTGGCATTGTTCATGTCAGCCTGGAAGAAGGCGAACTGCATCTTGCCACAGAAACGGAAATGGCTGATGCGCCCTGAAAAGGGCGCTAAGGCGCTCTAAAGTCAATCACGCTTGTTTACAAGCAGCCAAAACGCAGCGCCCTGTCATTGACGGGGCGTTGTCGTTTTTAGTGAACAGCCATTGACGCTGATCGGCGCTGTCGTTAAAAGCTGTCATTAAAGACAGTCTAGCGGGAACAGTTGAGATCAGCCGAACGCGTTAACGGTGCAACGACTTAGCGCGAACGGTATACGATACGGCCTTTAGAAAGATCGTAAGGTGTTAGCTCTACTTTTACCTTGTCGCCGGTCAGAATGCGGATGTAGTTTTTGCGCATTTTGCCAGAGATGTGAGCGGTAACAACGTGACCGTTTTCCAGCTCAACACGAAACATGGTGTTCGGAAGGGTATCGACGATAACGCCTTCCATTTCAATATGATCTTCGCGTGCCATATAGGCATGTCCTCACTTATGAGTTAGTAATGTAATAATCGGTCAGAAATTGAGGGCCGCATAGGTGGGCACCCAAGAAACAGCGCTATATTGTGCCGTAAGCCTGCCGTCAAGGCAAAAAAGCTGACGTCTTTAGCGAATTAATTGCCGCCAATGGCGCCCATCAAGAATTTCTAGTGGCGCAAAAGCCTGTTTGTAGCGCATCTTACGGCACTCTTCGATCCAATACCCTAAATATAGGTGCGGAAGCGCTTTTTGTCGGCTGAGCTCTACCAGTTGGAGAATGGCAAAAGTACCGAGTGAGCGCTTATCCAGTTCCTCGCTAACGGCAAAGAAGGTGTAGATGGCGGATAGGCCATGTTCCAGTTGGTCAAAGGCAGCCACGCCCACCAGTTCGTCGTGAAGGTACATTTCCATGAGATGAGCATAGGGCTCATCAAGAGTGAGAAACGTGCGGTACTGTTCACGACTGGGCGGATACATATCACCGTCAGCATGGCGCTGACGAATATAATCAGCGTAAAGCGAGTAGTGGGTGGATGCAAAGTAAGCGGGCATGATGCGGATGCTAATATCGGCATTGCGACGCCAGATTTTACGCTGTGTGCGATTGGACTCAAACTGCTCAACCGGAATGCGCACCGAGCGGCAGGCGTTGCATCCTTCGCAGTGAGGACGGTATAGATGACGCCCGCTGCGACGAAATCCTAGCAGTGCCAGCGAGTCATAGACGCCAGGCACAGGTGACTCCTGAGGGTCGAGGAACAGCGTCGTCGCTTCTCTGCCGGGTAAATAGCTGCAAGAATGAGGCACGGTAAGGAAGAAGCGCAAATCCCGCACCGGGCGACGCGGAGTGTTACTACTCACAGCTTGCCTCCTGGGTGAAACAGAATGAGTTCATCTCTAATCGTTAGCCTCAGTAGCAATCGCCTTCAGCCACAGCGATGCAGGAACAGGCGGTATTTCAACGGGTGATGAGGGTAACGTAAACGCCTTATCGGGTAACCAGTTTTTAAGATAGTTGATGAATGCCTCGCGAGCGACTGTAATAGCGCCCAGGCTGGCCAAGTGAGGGGTATGCATTTGGCAGTCGATGAGCTTACCATCATGCTCGCGCATTGCTCTGGCTAGGTGGGCTAGCGCTACCTTGGAGGCATCAGGCGCGCGGGAGAACATCGATTCGCCAAAAAACACCGGCCCCATTGCGATACCATACAGGCCACCTACCAACTGTCCGTTTTGATGGACTTCAATGCTATGGGCAATGCCGAGCGCATTTAGCTGGCTGTAAGCGTCGCGCATTTCGGCAGTGATCCAGGTGCCGCCTGCTTCTTCGCGTGGGGCGGCACAGGCATGAATAACCTGATCGAAGTGTTGATCCAGGGTGATATGGAAGCCACCATGGCGTAATCGCTTGGTCAGGCTACGACGCTGCTTAAATTGCTCGGGTAGGAGTATCATGCGCGGGTCTGGACTCCACCATAAAATGGGGTCGTTGTCGCTGAACCACGGAAAGATTCCCCGCCGGTAGGCTTCTACCAGCCAAACGGGGGAAAGCTCTCCACCGGCTGCCAGCAGGCCGTTGGGGGAATCCAGGGCCTTAGTGGTGGTTGGAAAATTAGGATATGGCGAGGAAAGCCAAGGTAGCATTACTTGCTCCTGTTGCTACGTGCTTTTACTAAGCTCTTGAGATGAGTTCTTGTACTGAGCTCTTGTATTGAGCGCTTAGATAACAGCTCTGTGACGGCGGAAGGATGCTCGGTATCATGCAAACTCGCAAGTGGATTAAAGACGCCATTGAGGTGTAAAGGGAGAGTCGCTTGAAAGTGAATAAAGCAGTCAACAAGCGAACGCAGCGTAGCGCGCGTCAAACACCACCATCGGCTTCTTCTGCGCGTGTTAACGCCGCAAAGGATCAGGCTCGCCGTTTTGGTCTGCGCTTACAAGGCTCCGTGCGCGAAGGCGTAGTGGTGTTACTGCTAGCGCTGTGTGTGTTTTTATTATTAGCCTTATTTAGTTACCACTCCTCTGATCCAGGCTGGTCTTACCAAGGGCCGGAAACGGAAATCCGTAACTGGATGGGGCAGGTGGGGGCCTGGTTAGCCGATGTTCTCTATTCACTACTAGGGGCCAGTGCGCTGTGGTGGCCGGGGATGTTTGGTTTTGCCGCCTGGTGGCTGATTCGCTCACGTCAGGTGCGCTTTGAACTCGACCCGGTCGCGATTGCTGTGCACGCGGGTGGCTTAGTACTCCTTATTTTTGGCACCACCATGTTAGGTGCGCTGCACTTTTATCATCCTGACAGCATGCTGCCCTATGCCTCTGGCGGCATTTTAGGGGAAGGCTTGGTCGGTGCATTAAGACCTTTAGTAGGCAGTGGCGGCGTTGGGTTAATCGCCGCGGCGCTTATTTTAAGCGGCTTTCCGCTGTTTAGTGGCGTGTCATGGTTGCAGGTGGCGGATGAGCTCGGTAAGCGTATATGTTGCCTGGGCGGCTGGCTATCGGCTCGTCGGCAGACAAAACGCATGCGCGCAGCGCAGCGAGCGGCCGCGAAAACCGCCCCTGCGGCGAAGTCTCAAGTAAAACCCGAGCTAGCTCCCAAAGCTTCATATGTTGAGGATAAACCTGCTGAAGCCAAGCCTGCTGACGTTAAGCCTACGGAAGCTAAGCCGACTGCTGAATCGGTAGGTGTAGGTAAAAGTGCCACGGGTCGCGAACGGCGCGAGCCAGGTTTCTCCATGCCGTTTGATAACAGTGTCACCGACCATTCAGCCGCTACTGAACACAGCAGCGAGACCACCGATACCTCGATTCCCTGGGAAGCCGCGGCTTTTTCAAGCAATAAGCACGTGCCCGCTAAATCACCGGCCGCTACCGAGGAGCCAGCAGTTACGGCGCCTGCAAAGGCGTCAGTGCCGCCAGTAGATAAATCCGCAGAAGAGGCGGAGGTGCCGGCACCCCCTGCGCCGCGAGAAAATGCCTTTGTCCAGGCAGAGGAGCCGGCAGCAGTGCCTGAGCCCGTTCCCAAGGAAAACGATGAGCCCAAGGAAGCCGACGTCTCCTTCCCACTACGCGCCTCGCGTCAGGAAGAGTCGCCAGCATCTGCTGCAAGTAACTTCTTTGTCAGCGACGAAGCGCCTGATGAGAAAACGCATACTCAGTCAGCGCCTGCTGAACGCCGCAGTGAGCCGACACTCAGCGAGTCACCTGAGCCTGTTTCTAGGCGCGCCATGGAGCCTGAGCCCGCACGTAAACCGGAGCGTGTGGCTGAAGTCGTCCCGGAGCCAGTGTGGGACGACGAAGAGCTGGACGACGAGTTGTACCAGCCAGAGGAGCCAAGCGAACCAGCACCAGTGCCTACGCCAGCAGCACGCCAAGAGCCCACTTTCTCGCCCGATGTTCAAGCGCAAGAATCTGACGAAGGCCCCGCGCTGTGGACCGTGGAGCATTTGCAGAGCCAGCGGCCTGCCTTTGAGACCCTGGACGAGCCCGAAGGCGATGTACCGAGCTTACAACTGCTGACTCCTGCTGAACCGCATCAGCCTAATTACAGCGATGAACAGTTGGCCGACATGGCCGAGCTGCTTGAAGTGCGGTTGCGCGAATACGGTGTTAAGGCGGAAGTCGTCGATACCTGGCCTGGGCCGGTGATTACCCGCTTTGAGATTAAGCCGGCGGCGGGTGTGAAGGTTTCCAAGATCAGCAATCTTGCCAAAGATTTGGCGCGTTCGCTGATGGTCAAGAGCGTGCGAGTGGTCGAGGTTATTCCTGGCCGTCCCACGGTGGGTATTGAAATACCTAACCCCAATCGGGCCATGATTCGTCTGCGCGAAGTGATCGATTCTGACCGATACCAGCAGGAAACCTCGCCGCTGACCATGGCGCTGGGTCAGGATATTGGCGGCAGCCCCGTGGTGGCCAACCTGGGTAAGATGCCTCATTTATTGGTAGCCGGTACCACTGGGTCAGGTAAGTCAGTGGGCGTTAACGCCATGCTGATCTCGATGCTGCTCAAGGCGAAGCCCAGCGAGCTGAAGCTGATCATGGTCGACCCCAAAATGCTGGAGCTGTCGGTCTACGATGGTATCCCCCATTTGTTGGCGCCAGTGGTCACCGATATGAAAGAGGCGGCCAACAGCCTGCGCTGGTGTGTGGCTGAGATGGAGCGCCGCTATAAGCTGATGGCGGCGATGGGGGTGCGGAACATCGCGGGCTTTAATGGACGCTTGGATGAAGCAGAGCGCGCCGGTGCCCAGGTGGCGGATCCTTTATGGGAGCCACAGCCCTGGGAAGTGCACCAGCCGCACCCCGTGCTGGAAAAGCTGCCCTATATCGTGGTGGTGATCGACGAATTTGCTGACATGTTCATGATCGTCGGCAAAAAGGTCGAAGAGCTGATTGCCCGCCTGGCACAAAAGGCGCGAGCCGCGGGTATCCATTTGATTCTGGCTACCCAGCGGCCCTCGGTGGATGTCGTAACGGGTCTGATCAAAGCCAACATTCCTTCGCGGATGGCGTTTCAGGTTTCCTCGCGCATCGATTCGCGCACCATTCTTGACCAGGGCGGTGCTGAAAGCCTGTTGGGGCATGGTGATATGCTCTATTTGCCTGCTGGCTCTGGGCCACCTAATCGTATCCACGGAGCCTTTGTCGATGATGATGAAGTGCACCGGGTGGTCGATGACTGGAAGCGTCGGGGCGCACCGGAGTATATCGAAGAGATCCTCTCAGGGGGCGTCTCAGCCGATGCCTTGACCGGCCTTGAAGCCGAAGGGGGCGATAGTGACGATGCCGAACAGGATGCGCTTTATGATGAAGCTATCCAGTTTGTCACTGAAACACGCAAAGCCTCGATTTCTGCCGTCCAGCGCCGCTTCAAGATCGGCTATAACCGGGCCGCTCGTTTAGTGGAGGCGATGGAGGGTGCCGGTGTGGTGACCTCCATGGGCTCTAACGGCGCACGCGAAGTACTTGCGCCGCCGCCGGTAGGCCACTAGGCCAGCCGAATGGTTGCGAGCCAATGCTACCTCCCAAGGGTACAAGTGGCTGGTTTTAAACGCCGGGTTGAATGGCGACAATTATGCAATAAGCGTGAAAGCCGTGCCGCGGGTGAAACCCTGCGGCGTTTTTTACGTCTTAACAACACATGGATGGTTAAGCCGACCTCACAGCTTGATTATTGAGCACTAATTTTTGAGCGACCGTTTTGAGTAGCCGTTATTTGGCAACGGTTGTCTAGGGAGATCACATGCGCGATACGCAAACAAAACGAACTTCATCGCTGGGCGCTTCACCCCTGGCATTAGCGGCAAGCGCCTTGGGTCTAACCTTTGGCGCCCCCGCATGGGCGGATGATGCAGCTGAGCGTTTGACCGAGCGATTAGATCCGCTTGAGCGTTATCAGGCCAATTTTGAGCAGCAGATTTTAGATGGCAGCGGCGATCGTCTTCAAAGTGCGCGCGGTGAAATGTGGCTTTCTCGCCCTGGTATGCTGCGCTGGGAAGTAGAAGCACCCTATTCCCAGACTGTGGTTTCCGACGGAGACGATGTTTACATGTACGATCCCGACCTTGAACAAGTCACCGTTCAAGAGATGGATGATCGCGTCACCCACACCCCTGCGTTACTGCTGTCAGGAAGCGTGAACGATTTAACCGAAAGCTATGAGGTGTTTTACGAGCAGGACGGGGGAGAAGATGTGTTTACCCTGGTACCTATCTCTGCCGATACGTTGTTCGAAGAGTTAAGCATGGTGTTTGATGCTGACACGCTAACCGAACTATGGATGATGGATAGTACCGGCCAGCGTACCGCGATTACCTTTAGTAATATTACCCTCAATGGTGAGATTGCTTCAGACGTGTTTGATTTCGAGATTCCCGAAGGCACTGACGTTATCCGCGAAGAGCTTTAATGGTGGAGGGATAGTGGTAAAGAGTCAGCGGTTGATTGAGATTCGTAGTTAGGTAATAACCATCAGGCGCCTTAGGGCGCCTGATCTGCTTCCTGATCACGATTTTCCCGCCACGCCATAATTTCGCCAAAGCGTTTCTCCTGTCCGAAAGGGCTCGGCTTGAAGAAAGTAGTTTTAGGCAACTCTTCAGGCCAGCAGTCGTGGGCGCTACCTGCCGGGTAGCCGTCTGGCTCGTTGTGTGCATAGCGATAGCCTTCACCATGCCCCAGCTGCTCCATTAGCTTGGTGGGGGCGTTGCGAAGGTAAGTTGGCACCTCCACCTGGGGTTGCTGGCTTACAAACTTTTTGGCCTCACTCCAGGCGCGATCAATGCGGTTGCTTTTGGGCGCCACCGCCAAATGAATCGCTGCATGGGCAATCGCTCTCTGGCCTTCGTAATCCCCAAGGCGCAGGTAGGCGTCCCAAGCAGCAATGACCAATGGTAGGGCGCGCGGGTCGGCATTGCCGACGTCTTCTGAGGCAATGGCGGTCAATCTGCGTACCACGTCCAGCGGGTCGCCACCGCCCTGCATAAAACGCGCCATATACAGCAGTGCGGCATTAGGGCGTGATGAGCGTATCGATTTATGAATGGCCGAGAGCAGATCATAATAAGCGTCACCCTGCTTATCGAAAGCGCTGGCTTGGTGGCCAATCACATCCGCCAGTACGTCCTTATGGAGTACTTCACGGCCCGCTTCCTGGGTGGCGAAATCACACGCCGTTTCTAATAGCCCCAGCGCCCGACGGGCATCGCCTGCGCTGGCATGAGCCAACGCGTTTAACACCTCATCGTCAACGTGAATATCGCGTTTTCCCAGCCCTCGCTCAGCGTCATTAAGCGCTTGACGCATCACTGTAATCAACTCATCCTGAGTGAGAGATTTCAACACGTAAACCCGTGCACGGGAGAGCAGCGCCGAGTTGACCTCAAACGACGGATTTTCGGTAGTGGCACCAATCAGCGTGAGCAGCCCCGACTCTACATGGGGCAGGAGGGCATCCTGCTGGCTCTTGTTGAGGCGATGGATCTCATCTAAAAAGAGGATGACCTTGGATGACATTTGCTGGGCACGTTCTACGACGGCACGAATCTCTTTCACCCCGGCCATCACCGCGCTGAGGTGCTCCAGGTGGGCTTGAGAGGCCCGGGCTAAAAGCTCTGCCAGCGTGGTCTTGCCCACCCCCGGCGGCCCCCATAGAATCATCGAACGCACAACGCCTGATTCCGCCATACGGCGTAGCGGTTTATCCGGCCCCACCAACGCCTGTTGGCCTACGTAATCGTCCAATTGGCGTGGGCGCATACGAAAGGCTAGCGGGGCGTCTTCTGAAGGTGCTGCGTGGGCGCTATCAAAAAGGTCCATGTAAACTTCCGTTGTCAATCGGGGCGTAGAACTACTTATTGGTTACAAGTGTCTGTGGTAAAGCGCAGCTTGTCGAACTACCTTTGGCGTAACCTAACAGAAAGATGCGCTTGCTAGGATAACGCCATAGAGGCATTGTTAATGATAACCCCTGTTAGTTGCTATGCCCCTATGATTGCGTGCCGTCAGCTTAATTAGGCAAAACGGCAGGCATGACACGATAAAGGAGACGGCTCAATGTTAAACCAACTGCGTCTAGATCATGCCAACATGGCCCGGATGCTTCATGTGCTACAGCTGAAGCAAAAAACGTTAGCACAGGGAGAACGGCCCAATTTCAAGCTGATGCGTGAGGTAGTCGATTACATTTTATCCTATATGGATGGTTTTGCCGCCCCGCTGGAAAAGGTTTGCGTTGAGCGGTTGCAGGCTAAAGCGCCCGACCATAGTGCGCTTACCGAACAGATGGCCAATGATTATCGTGAGTTAAAGCCTCGTCTGCAGCGTCTCTCCAGCGATATCGATATGATTCTGATGGACAATGTGCTGCCCATGGATCGTTTTGCTGAAGATCTAAAAGATTATTTAGAGGCGCATCGGGCCTACTTGCGCCACGAGCGTGAAGGGCTGTTCCCGCTAATTGATGAGCACTTTAGTCAAGAAGATATGGAAAAGCTTCGCGAGGCGCTTCCCGCCGGTGCGGAACAAGAGTTAGAACGCCTGCAGCAAGCCTACCCCGAACTCTACGCCGAACTGCGAGGGGCTGATGTGCCCGCGGTATAGCCAGGGAAAACGACTTAAGCGGGTAGCGACAATCAATAAATTCATAGGCGGGGCATGCTAAACTGGCGGCTCCGTTTTTATTGGGTGTCAGTTTAACCATCGACCAGCTCGGCGCTGATGAATGAAGCAGGATAGTGATGCAAAGAGAGTCATGAAAGGCCCCGTATTAGTTTTTGATTCCGGTGTCGGCGGCCTGTCGGTGGCCCAATCGCTGCGTCAACACTACCCTGATGCTGCTATGTGCTACACCTGCGATAATGCTTGGCTGCCTTATGGGCTTCGCGAAGACGCCGCACTAACCGAGCGTATCGTGTCGGTCTGTCAAGCGGCTGTTGACGCTTGCCAACCGAGCGTGTTGGTTGTCGCCTGCAACACCGCAAGCACCTTAGCGTTGGAGCATCTTCGCCAACAGTTAGCCATTCCTGTGGTAGGTACCGTGCCTGCTATCAAGCCTGCTGCTGCGATTAGCCAAACGCGGCATATCGGTTTATTGGCCACCAGGGCCACGGTGGCGCGGCCCTATACCCAGCGCTTAATTGATAGCTTCGCCAGTGACTGTGTCATCACGCGCGTTGCCGCCGATGCCTTGGTGGTGGAAGCAGAAGCCTACCTGGCTGGCATCACGCCCAATACAGAGCGTATGCAGGCGGCATTGACGCCGTTATGGCAAGTCGTCACTGCTCCTACCGAGCATCCCAAACTAGATACCGTGGTGCTCGGCTGCACCCATTTTCCGCTGTTAAAACCCTGGCTAGAGCAACTTGCCCCTGCGCCTTTATATTGGATTGATTCTGGTGATGCTATCGCTCGGCGTGTGGCGCAAGTGGTTGCTGAGCTATCCAGCGATCATCACGATGGTCGCTGTTATACGACTGCGCCCGCTGCGAATCTGACCGCGGGTTTAGCGCGCTACGGGTTTAAAGCGCCCCAATTGCTAAACGTGCGTTAACAAACATTATTTGTCGCTACTATTTCTGAACCCATTCAAGAGGAGCAGCCTTGGCTATCCCCGTCGTAGAACCTGAACGTTATGCCGAGCAGTTGGCCGCCAAGCGCGACTATCTGGAGAGTACCTTTGCGCCTTTCCAGCCACCGGCACTGGAAGTGTTTGAATCGCCGCCCGGCTACTACCGCCAGCGCTGCGAGTTTCGCATTTGGCACGAAGAGAACGATCTCTTCTATGCCATGTTTGAAGTCGATCCTGAGAATCCGAAAAATAAGCGCGTTATTCGCTTGGATCAATACGCTGTCGCCAGCGAACGAATCAATCAACTCATGCCGCAGCTGCGCAAGGCCTGCCTTGAGTCTGATGAGCTGCGTCGTAAGCTGTTTCAGGTTGAATTTTTAACCACGCTCTCCGGCGAAGCGCTGGTCACGCTGATTTACCACCGCCCGCTAGGCGAAGAGTGGGAACACGAAGCACGAGCGCTTGAAGCCGAGCTCGGCATCATGATTATTGGCCGTTCCCGCAAGCAGCGCATCGTGCTGACCCGTGACCATGTCTGGGAGCGCCTAGAAGTGGACGGCCGCACGTTGCACTATCAACAGGTCGAAAACAGCTTCACTCAGCCCAATGCGCATATCTGCCAAAAAATGCTCAGCTGGGCGCGGGAAGTGACCGCTAAGCAACAAGATGAGGGTGCGAAGAAAGATCTGGTCGAGCTCTACTGCGGGAACGGCAATTTTACCATTGCCTTAGCCGAGAACTTCCGCCGCGTGTTGGCCACGGAAATTTCCCGCACGTCGGTAGCCAGTGCCAACGTCAACTTAGAGGCCAATGGCGTCACGAACGCGCAGATTGGTCGCATGTCAGCAGAAGAGTTTGCGCAGGCGCTGAAGGGCGAAAAGGCCGGGCGTCGCGTGGCGGAAATGGGACTGGATGATTACGATTTTTCCACCGTGCTAGTAGACCCGCCCCGCGCTGGGCTAGATGAACAGAGTTGTGAACAGCTCAGCGAGTACGCTCAGATCGTCTATATTTCATGCAACCCGGCCACATTGGCTGAAAACTTGACCATACTGACCAACACTCATCGGATAGAGCGCTTTGCGCTATTTGACCAGTTTCCGTTTACCGATCACTGTGAATGCGGGGTGTTGTTAACGCGGCGGGATGTTTAAGCAAAAGTTAATGTTCTAACGGCCTAATGCGTAAACGGTATGTGCCATGAACAACTTGTCATGTGATTAGGGACGCGACGATAGGTAGCGTAAGCTAGCCGTTATGTTGGCCTAAAGGCCTATTGTCCTTCGTTTTTTGGCCGATTAATGGCCTAGGCAGTCGAGGTGATGGATGCACTACGTTGCGATTGAAGAGAGTCGTCAGGATCTTTTGAAGCAGCTTCAGGAGCGATTATATGCGCGTCTGGAGCCTGCTCGAGCCGCGACAATTGACGCCTTTGCTCGACACTTTTATGCCACCGTGCCGGTGGAGGATCTCGTCGATCGTCGCCTGGACGACCTGTATGGTGCAACGCTGTCAATCTGGCAGTTTTTACAGCACCACGACCCAAAAAGCCCTAAAGTGCGCGTGTTTAATCCAGATTTTGAAGAGCATGGCTGGCAATCAACGCATACCTTTGTGGCCGTGCTGCATGAGGATATGCCGTTTTTGGTCGACTCGGTGCGTATCGAGCTCAACCGTCGCGGTTTAACAGTACACGCGATTCAAAACGCCGTGCTGGCGGTTGCTCGTGATGACCGCCACCAGTTACAGGCGCAGACCTCACCTCGCGATGAGAACGCGCCGGAAGCCCGCGAGTCGCTAATTGTTATTGAAGTCGATCGACACACCGACGTGGCGTTGCTTGAGAAAATCGAAAGCAACCTGAACGACGTACTACGTGATGTGCGCACCGCCGTGCGCGATTACGACGCTATGTGCGCGCAAATTACCGCGTCGATTCAAGAGCTTGAAAAAAATTGCCCGCCGCAGATCGACCCTGACGACCACGAGGAAGCGATTGCCTTTTTAGAGTGGATGCTCAAGGATAATTTTACCTTCCTGGGTTACGACGAGTACCTGCTGGAAGGCAGTGAACTACAGCGCGATGCCGAGAGCGTGCTGGGCGTGTTCCGTCTGGATCAGCCGCGCTACTGCGAGCGGATCCGCACTGAAGAGGGCGTGGATGAGCACAATGAGTATGTGCTGGTGCCGCAGCTACTATCGTTTGCCAAGAGCGCCCATCACTCCCGCGTGCATCGCCCCACTTATCCCGATTACATCACCGTTGATCGCTACGATGACGATGGCAATGTGATTGGCGAGCGGCGCTTCTTTGGTTTGTTTACCTCCACGGTCTATAACGAGTCGCCGCGCAATATTCCGCTGCTGCGCCGCAAGCTCAAAGCGGTGATGGATATCGCTGGGTTTAATCCCCAGGGCCACAACGGCAAGCAGTTGCTGCAGGTGCTGGAAGTTTACCCCCGCGACGACCTGTTCCAAATCGATACCGAATCGCTGGCCAGTACCTCGCTGGGCATTCTCAATATCCGCGAGCGCCGTCAGGTGCGGCTGTTTATCCGCGCCGATATCAGCGGCAAGTTTTACTCCTGCTTAGTATTTGTGCCCCGCGACGTATTCTCGACGGACCTGCGTCAGCGAATTCAAAATGTGCTGTGCGATGAGTTGGATGCCCACTTTGGCGATTTCAATACCTACCTATCCGAGTCGGTACTGGCGCGCATTCAACTGATTCTGCGCTTCAATGGCGATGCGCCCAGCGATTACGATCTTAAGCGTCTGGAAAGCAAAGTGGCGCGGCTGGCGCGTAGCTGGCGCGATGACCTGCACAACGCCATGGTGGAAGGGTTTGGCGAAGAGCGTGCCAACCACCTGATGGATCACTTCCGCGAAGCATTCTCAGCAAGCTATCGTGAAGACTTTTCCGCACGCACCGCGGTGTTTGATGTGCAGCACTTGTTAACGCTGAACAACGGCGACGACTTATCGCTGTCGCTCTACCGTCCGCTGGAAGAGCAGGGCGGCGGCGTTAATCTAAAGCTGTTCCATCGCGGCACCCAGATTCCGCTTTCCGACGTGCTGCCGATGATGGAAAACCTCGGCCTGCGCGTGATTGGCGAACGCCCCTACGATATTAACTCCCCTGAGCAGCGCTACTGGATTCACGATTTTGAGCTAGAGCATAGCGGTGCGGATGTCAGCCTGGGCGATATGCGCGATGTATTCACGGAAGCCTTCAAACGCATCTGGACCGGCGAAGCCGATAACGATGCCTTTAACCGCCTGATTATCGGCGCAGGTCTGGATTGGCGTGAAGTGGCGATGCTGCGTGGCTACGCCCGCTACCTCAAGCAGATTCGCTTTGGTATGTCTCAAGACTATATTGCCGCGACGCTGGCCAACTACCCGGCCATCACCCGCGAATTAGTTGAGCTATTCCGCCTGCGTTTTGATCCTGAGCAGCAGGACCACGCCACCGATGAATGCATCGCTAGCTTAAACGAGCGACTGGAAGGCGTTGCCAGCCTTAATGACGACCAGCTGCTGCGTCGCTTTATGGAGCTGATTCTCGCTACGCTGCGTACCAACTATTACCAGCTCGCCGAGGGTGGCCGCTTTAAAGACTATATCGCTTACAAACTCGAGCCTTCCAAAGTGACCGGCATGCCCAAGCCGCGCCCGATGTTTGAGATTTTTGTCTGCTCTCCGCGCGTGGAAGGTGTCCACCTGCGGGGCGGCAAAGTGGCACGCGGTGGTCTGCGCTGGTCGGATCGCTTTGAAGATTACCGCACCGAAGTGCTGGGGCTAGTGAAAGCCCAGCAGGTGAAGAACGCGGTTATCGTACCGGTCGGCGCCAAAGGCGGTTTCGTGTGCAAGCGCATGCCGGAAAACGCCAGCCGCGATGTGGTGCAGAAAGAGGGCATCGCCTGCTATCAAATTTTTATCCGCGCGCTGCTGGATGTTACTGACAATCTGGTGGGTGGCGATGTGGTGCCGCCGGAAAACGTTGTTCGCCACGATGAAGATGATGCCTATTTGGTCGTGGCTGCCGATAAAGGCACGGCGACCTTCTCGGATATCGCCAACGAAATTTCCATCGAGTATGGCCACTGGCTGGGCGATGCCTTCGCCTCTGGCGGTGCCAACGGCTACGACCACAAAAAAATGGGCATCACCGCCCGCGGTGCCTGGGAGTCGGTTAAACGCCACTTCAAAAACCTCGATGTGGATACCCAGCGCGACCTGTTTAGCGTGGTGGGAATAGGCGACATGGCCGGCGATGTGTTCGGTAACGGCATGCTGTTGTCTGACAAGATTCAGCTGGTGGGCGCCTTTAATCACCTGCATATCTTTGTCGATCCCAACCCGGATGCAGAGGCCTCTTTTGCCGAGCGCAAACGGTTGTTCGCTCTGCCACGCTCCAGCTGGGAAGACTACAGCCAGGAGTTGATCTCTGCCGGTGGCGGTATCTTTAGCCGCAGTGCTAAATCAATCGCTATTACCCCGGAAATGCAGCAGGTGTTTGGCATCCAGGAAACCCGCCTGTCGCCGAACGAATTGATCCGCGCGATGCTCAAATCCAAGGTGGATTTGATCTGGAACGGTGGTATCGGTACCTATGTGAAGGGCTCCAATGAAACCGATGCCGATGTCGGCGACAAAGCCAATGACACCCTGCGTATCAATGGCAACGATCTGAACTGTCGCGTGGTCGGTGAAGGCGGCAACCTCGGTTTGACCCAGCGTGGCCGTATGGAAGCCGCCGCCAAAGGCGTGCGTGTCTACACCGACTTTATTGACAATGCCGGTGGGGTGAACTGCTCCGACCACGAGGTCAATATCAAGATCCTGATCGATGAAGTGGTCAAGCGTGGCGACATGACCGACAAGCAGCGTAATCAGCTGCTGGCGGAAATGACCGATGAGGTGGGCGATCTGGTGATCCTGGATAACTATCGCCAAAGCCAGGCGCTGGATCTGTCGGCTATCCTGTCCAATCAGGCAATGGGCCCTTACCGCCGCTTTATTAGTGAGCTGGAAGCCACCGGGCAGATTGATCGTGAGCTGGAGTTCCTGCCCACCGATGATGTGCTCAAAGAGCGAGCCAGCAACGATCAAGGGATGCGCCTGCCTGAGCTGTCGGTACTGATCTCTTACGCCAAGAGCACCTTGAAGGGCGACTTGATCACCTCTGACGTGCCAGATGACCCGTATATTCACCGTCATCTGGAGCGGTTGTTCCCCTCGGTGCTGGTAGAGCGCTTTAAAGACGAAATGTACGAACACCGTCTTAAGCGAGAAATCGTCGCTACCCAGGTAGCCAACGATCTGGTTGATCACATGGGTATCGTCTTTGTACGTCGCCTGATGGACTCCACTGGTGCCGGGCGTGCCGACATCGCTCGCGCTTATATTGTGGCCCGCGATAGCTTTAACTTGCCCGGTCTATGGGCGCAAATTGAAGCGCTCGATAATCAAGTGCCGAATCGCATCCAGTACTCAATGATGCTTGACCTGATGCGCCTGATCCGTCGCGCCACGCGCTGGTTTGTGCGTCAGCATTTAGGGCTCTCGACGCTGGACACTATCGAGTATTTTGCTCCTCGCCTGGCGCAGCTGCAGGAAGGTATTGGTGAACTGCTCAGCGGTGAGGAGCTGAGCGCTTGGAATAGCCGTCGTGACGAGCTGCTGGAAGCAGGTGTGCCGGAAGCCTTGGCGTCCACTGTCGCGGCGTCATCCAGCCTTTACGCCGGGCTAGGTATTATCCAAGCGGCACGCCTGACCAATGAAAAACCGCAGCGAGTGGCAGAGGTGCTGTACGAAATTGGCAGCCGCCTGGAGCTGCCGTGGATGATTCAGCAGGTAACCCAGCTGGAAGTGCGCGACGCCTGGCAGGCCCAGGCGCGGGAAACCTTCCGCGACGACATCGAGCGTCAGCAACTGGCACTGACCACTAGCGTATTAAAGCTCGACGCCGGCAGTCGCGATACCCAGGAGCGGGTGGCGCAGTGGTTGGATCAGCATGCCGATCTGCATCGCCGCTGGTGTCGTTTGATTGAAGAGGTGCGTGGCGGCAGTGAAGGGGGCTTTGCGCTCTTCGCCGTAGCGGTACGCGAACTGGTAGATCTGGCTGAAAGCGATAGCGAAGCCTAAACGTACCTAGGCTGATTAAAGCGGATCTATTTAATTAAAGCGTATCTATTTAATTAAATAGGAGTATGAAAGCGCGTCCTGGTTCTCCACCAGGGCGCGCTTTATTGCGTTATACTGGCGCCCGTTTTCAGCCTCCGCTTCAAGAGACCCGCTATGTACAACCTCGCCCGCTCACTGTTCTTTCGCGTTGACCCAGAAACCTCTCACGGTATGGCGCTGGGTGCGTTGGATGCACTGCATCGGGTCGGGGGCGTTACACGGCTATTTGGCCAGCGGGTTGAGGACCCCGTCGAACTGATGGGGCTTCGCTTTGCCAATCGAGTAGGTCTCGCCGCCGGGTTGGACAAGAACGCCGATCACCTCGATGCGCTGGGCGCGCTGGGGTTTGGCTTTGTCGAAGTGGGTACAGTGACGCCTAAGCCGCAGTCAGGCAATCCTAAGCCTCGGCTATTTCGCTTAGCGCAGCATGAGGCGATCATCAACCGCTTTGGTTTTAACAACAAAGGGGTTGCGCACCTGGTTCAGCAGGTCAAGCAGCGTCACTACGGTGGCATTGTAGGCATCAATATTGGTAAAAACCTGACGACGTCCGTAGAGGACGCACTGGATGACTACCTGGTATGTCTAGATGCGGTGCACCCTTATGCGGATTACATTGCCGTGAACGTCTCTTCACCAAATACCCCTGGGCTGCGCACCCTGCAGTTCGGCGAACAGCTGGACGCGTTGCTGGGGCCTATTCGTGCTCGCGCCAACGAGCTTGATGCCCAAGCGGGCCGAAAAATTCCATTACTGATTAAGATTGCCCCGGATATGAGCGCGGAAGAAGTGGCGTTGATGGCAGAAAGTATTGAGCGCAATGCACTTGATGGCGTGATTGCTACCAATACGACGGTTTCCCGCGCCGGAGTAGAGGGTGACTCACAAGCGGAGGAGGCGGGCGGGCTTTCTGGAAAACCAGTTTTCGAAGCATCCAATCGCGTTATTCGCCAACTGCGTGAGCACTTACCATCGCTACCTATCATCGGTGTCGGTGGAATCGATAGTGCTGCTGCTGCTCAGGCCAAAATCGCGGCGGGAGCAAATTTAGTGCAACTCTACTCGGGGTTGATCTATCAAGGGCCTAAATTGGTCGGTGAATGCGCAAGGGCACTGAAAGCTAACGGTTGACGTGCAGATGATTAGCGAAGCAGTATGGGTATCAATGCGCACTAAAAAGCCCACTTGAAAAAGTGGGCTCATTGAAAACCTCTCGTTTAAAATCTTTCTTTTAATACCTTGAAAAATAAAACGTTAGGCCATGACTAAGGGGTTTTTGTGGATGCCCGAGATGCCGGTCATCCCATCCCACTGGTCACCGCGGCCTTCACGCCAACCGCTCATCCAGTATTCACGTAAATTGATATCTTGACTGGGACAGTCGTCACGAGAACGACCCGATACACCCGCTTTGTATCCGTGGACATAAGCCCGCTGGAAGCGATCACGTTTTTGCCGTTTCATTGGCTAACCTCTTTTCACGAAAGCCTTTGATAAGAAATAGGGTGTTATCGACTTATGTTATCAACAACAGCCACTATTCCGAGAGCTTGCTTCAAGAGCGAGACGCCGCTCCAACCCTTTTGTTTGGCACTCACGGGCTGAACGAGCCGAGCGGCAATCTCTTACAAAGAACACTTGTAGTCCATAGGTCTAGTTTTGAACCGACCCTGACAAGCAACGCATGCGTTTTTCAGTAGCTACTCTCTTATTGTTAGACCATGATGGTGTCATCTGTCGACTATCAATTTGTCATAAAACGTAAACTCATTTGCTATATATAGGAATTTCGCGCCTTTACGCGCCGCTATTATCATGACCGAGTCGAATCAAAACGCCCCCTTGAGTCTGCTAGCCACTTGCCCGAAAGGCATTGAAGGCTTGCTCCACGATGAACTAGTGGCACTGGGCGCCACGCCGGGCAAAACCACGGTGGCGGGTGTTTACTTCACCGCCAGCCAAGCCATCGCCTACCGGGTATGCCTGTGGTCGCGATTGGCCAACCGGGTTATCTTAACCCTGGTACGCGAGTCGATGATCGATACCGCCGAGCAAGTGCGTGATGTGGTTGCCCGCATTGCCTGGACTCAGCACTTGGCGCCGGGCAATACGCTGGCAGTTGATTTTCACGGCCGCAGCGAACATATTCGCCACACCCGTTTTGGTGCGCAAACCGTTAAAGACGGCGTGGTTGATGCACTCCAACTGGCGGGGCAGGAACGCCCCAATGTGGATACCAAAACGCCACATTTGCGCATCTACGCCCACCTGCACCGGATGAATTTAACCATTGGGTTGGACCTCTCTGGTGAAAGTCTCCACCGCCGTGGTTATCGTCGTGACGTTGGCCACGCGCCGCTAAAAGAGAATCTGGCGGCGGCACTGCTGGTGCGCGCAGGCTGGCCCGAGCGCCTCAAGGCCGGTGAACCGTTGATCGATCCGCTTTGTGGTGCAGGCACGCTGCTGATTGAAGCCGCCATGATGGCCGCTGACCAAGCGCCTAACCTGAACCGTGATCGGTTCGGCTTTCACGGCTGGGCAGGGCACGATGATCTCGCTTGGCAGGAACAGAAGCGCGAAGCCGACGCGCGCGCGTCGATTGGCCGCAAGCGCTGTAAAGCCCAGCTACTCGGCTTTGATCAGAGCCCTGCAGCACTGACAGCAGCGAAATCCAATGCCATGCGCGCGGGTATTCCAGCCTTGATTAGCCTGCATGGTCAGAGCCTTGCCCAGTTAACCCGACCCGAAACACTGACAGCTGAGAGCGGGCTGTTGATCACCAATCCTCCTTACGGCGAGCGGCTGGGTGAGTTACCGGAACTGGTGCGTCTATACGCTCAGCTTGGTGAGAAAGCCAAAGCGCTATTCCCCGGCTGGACCCTGGCGGTATTTACCGGCAACCCGGATCTAGGCCACCGGCTGGGCATGCGTGCGCACAAGCAGTACGCGCTTAAAAACGGTGCGCTAGATGCCAAGCTGCTGCTTATGGAGATTGGTGGCGCTGAGCATCCGCCTGCCGAGAGCGATACAAAGCCCGTCCAGAGCGAGAGCAGTGCAGTGGTGACGCCTAGTGAAACGGCGAGCGAAGAGCAAGCCGCCCACAAAAACCAAGACAATGCGCAGATGTTTGCCAATCGACTGATTAAAAATCAGAAGCGCTTGAAGAAATGGCTGAAGCAGAGCGGTGAAACCAGCTATCGCGTTTATGATGCCGATATGCCGGAATACGCCCTGGCGGTGGACCGCTACGGTGATCGGGTACATGTACAAGAGTACGCGGCACCTAGCTCGATCAACCCAGCCCAGGCGCAAAAGCGCTTGTACGATGCCTTGGAAGTCATGCCCGAGGCGCTTAACGTTGACGCCAGCAAAATCTATATCAAACGGCGCGAACGCCAAACCGGCAGCGCCCAGTACCAGAAGCGGGCCGCCAGCGGCGAACGCTTTGAGGTGCAGGAGGGCGCAGCACGGCTATGGGTCAATCTGCGTGACTACCTGGATACCGGGCTGTTCCTTGACCACCGCCCGGTACGGCGCATGCTGGGCGAAATGGCCGGCGGTAAGCGCTTTTTAAACCTGTTCTGTTATACCGCCACAGTGACCGTACAGGCGGCCTTAGGTGGCGCCAGTGACAGCGTGAGCGTGGATATGTCCAACACCTACCTGGAGTGGGCCAAGGACAACTTTGCGCTGAACAAACTCGATACACGGCTGCACCGTGTGGTTCGTGACGACTGTTTCCGCTGGCTGGAAACGGCCAACGCTGAATTTGATCTGATCTTTATGGATCCGCCGACCTTTTCCAACTCCAAGAAGATGCGTGACACGCTCGACGTGCAGCGAGATCACCCGCGGTTAGTGGAGCTCGCCATGGCGCGCTTGGCACCCGGTGGCACGTTAGTGTTTTCTAATAACCAGCGGCGCTTTAAACTCGATGAAGCACTTAGCGAGCACTACGCGATTGAGGATATTACCGGGCGCAGTTTTGACCCCGATTTCCAGCGGCGCACTAACCTGCACCACGTATTCCTACTTCGTCATAAGGTGTCATAAGAGAGCTAGTATGAAGAGAGCTTCAGCATGATTCAGCTATCGCTATACACAACCATGGGCTGCCACCTGTGCAGCCAATTAGAGGCACTGGTGACAGCGCTGGCAAATCAAAAGGTGTGGCTGCACCACATCGAGATTAGCGAAGATGATGCGCTGGTGGAGCGCTACGGCGTGCGGATACCGGTGCTGGTGGATGGTGACGGCAATGAGCTGGATCGTGGCTTTGAGCTTGAGCGATTAAGCGCTTGGTTGCGCGAACGCGGCTGGCTGGATGAAGCGGCACTGGCGGGGTTTACTGCCCCGCCGGACACCACAGCACCCATAGGCGCCTATGAGCGTGGTGGAAGGCGCTTCTTAAGTTAATAAGTGCATGGTTAGCAAAAAAGCATAGGGCCAGCGCGAAGCTTAAAGCACATCCAGTAGCGATAGCTGGCGCATCGCTTCCTGGCCTTCCGGGGTATGGTCGGCCACTTCCAGCACCTTGCGAAAGCCCCGCGAAGACTGAATAGTGGTTTCATCTTCCAGCCACATATGGGCTTGCTCCAGCGTATCGGCTAGCTGATGTTTCAGGCCGCCAAATTGGGTGCCGATTTGGCCCCAGGCGCGGCTGAAAATCCAGTCACCAAACATATCCTGGTGAATATGAACCAACACATAGTCATGGTTGGTTTCCCAGCGTACGATCACAACACTCTCCTTACTTAGCTTTTAAAAGATAGCCTTTAAAAGATAGCCTTTAAAAGATAGCCTTTAAACACGCCTGCCCATCAAGCCGTCGCGGGCGGTATTGTAAAGCCCGGATACCCAAACGCCTATGAAACTTGTCATCGACGCCAATATCCCCGCTGCCGAGCACTGCTTCGGCCATTTCGGTACGCTCACCCGTGTGCCAGGGCGGGAGATAAACGCCGCCCACCTTCGGGATGCCGATGCGCTCATCGTGCGCTCCATTACCCAGGTCAACGATCAGCTGCTTGCCGATATTCCCGTTCGCTTTATCGGCACCTGCACTATCGGCACCGATCATATCGACCAGGCAGCGCTTGCCCAGCGCAATATCGCCTTCTCCAGTGCACCAGGTTGCAACGCCGAAGCGGTGGTTGATTATGTGCTGAGCAGCCTGCTAACGCTGGCGGAGCGCGATGGTTGGGCACTTAGCGAGCGCACCGTGGGTATTGTGGGGGTGGGTAATGTCGGCAGACGACTACAGGCAAGGCTAACCGCCATGGGCGTGGCAACGCTGGCCTGTGATCCGCCCAGAGAAGAAGAGGGGGCTGAGGAAGGCTTTCACTCCTTAGACGCTCTGATCGAGCGCTGTGACGTGCTCTGTCTGCATACACCGCTAACCCGCGAAGGCCCCCACGCGACGTATCAGCTACTCAACGCTCAACGTATCGAGGAGCTGGCACCAGGGTGCGTGCTGCTCAATGCCGGGCGCGGCGACTGCGTGGATGGCTTGGCGCTGCGGAGTCGTCTTGCGGGCAAGGGCGATATCAGTGCCATATTGGACGTGTGGGAGGAAGAACCCGATATCGATGCAGGTTTGTGTGATCTAGTCTCTCTGGCAACACCGCATATTGCCGGGCATAGCCTGGATGGCAAGCTGCGCGGCACCTGGATGATTCAGCAGGCGCTAGCCCGCCACTGCGGACGGCCTAGTGGATTAACATTCGCCGATATTTGCCCACCGCCTGCGCTGGCGTCCCTGCATTTGCAGCACGCGCTCCCTCCGGAAGATGCACTTAGACTCTGCATGAGAGCGGTGTATGACGTACGCCGCGACCACGATGCGCTACAGCGCCAAACCCAACATCACGGAATGCGCAAAGGCTTTGATGACTGCCGTGCCAACTACCCGCTGCGGCGCGAATTCGCCACACTCAACGTGCAGCTGTCAGGGGAGGCGGTAGCGCTGGAAGGCTTATTGCGTGGAGCAGGGTTTAATGTGATTCGCAAACTCAGTGAGCAGTAGATTAGGATCGCGAACGTTAGGCTCCCAGCCAACTAGATGCAGTCGTGGGAGGTAGCTTTAGCTCGCGACCCTAAGGGCGTTACTTACTGACGATAAGCCGCTTCTTTTAACGCTCGGATGCGCTCATCCAGGGGCGGGTGGCTAGCAAATAGCTTTTCCACCAGCGAGCGCGTTTGGCCTTTGGTGATGGCCATGGCGCGCAGCGTATCTGGCATTTGATCAGGCATTTCAGTTTCAGTTTTCAAGCGCGCCAGCGCGCTGACCATGGCATTAGTACCTGCTAAGCGTGCACCGGCTTCATCGGCGCGGTATTCGCGGTAGCGCGAGAACCAGGCGACGATAGCCGAGGCCAAAATACCAAACACAATTTCCGCAACCATGACCACTGCAAAGTAGCCCATAAAGCCTAGACCGCCGCCGCCATCGCTGCGGCTGCGTAGGAAATTATCAACTAAATGCGCCACTACCCGTGCAAAAAACATCACAAAGGTGTTCACCACGCCCTGAATTAGCGCCAGGGTGACCATATCGCCGTTAGCGACGTGGCCAATTTCGTGAGCCAGAACCGCGCGCACTTCTTCTGGACGCATGCGGTTGAGTAGGCCTGCCGAGACGGCCACCAGCGCATCGTCTTTGTTCCAGCCTGTGGCAAAGGCATTGGACTGCTGAGCCGGGAATATGCCCACTTCCGGGGTTTTGATGCCTGCCTCGCGGGAGAGCTCAGCGACCGTCTCCAGCAGCCACCGTTCGGTGGAGTTGGAGGGCGTTTCGATAATCACCGTGCCAGTGCTGCGTTTGGCCATCCATTTGGAGATAAACAGCGAGATAATGGAACCTGCCATACCGAAAATAAAGCAGAAAATCAGCAGGCTGGTGAAGTTGATGCCCTGGCCGCGCAGATAGCCCTCTACGCCTAGCAGGCGCAGGGTAATACTGGCGACCAGCAAAACCGCTATGTTGGTACCTAAAAACAGCAGAATTCGCATCATGGTGCAGGTTCTCCCCTAAAGTTCATCGAAGCATTACTAGATTAATGGCTTAGATACGTGCTGTTCATGGCAGTTTCAAGTCATGGCGGTGTCAATGAGTCGATTTAATTACCGGACTCACTGGCGATAGCGCGACAAGAAATTGGCAAAGCGGTCGAGTGCATCGCCTAGCTGGTCTGCCCAGGGCAGTGTCACAATGCGCACATGGTCGGGTTCTGGCCAGTTAAAGGCAGTGCCCTGTACCAGTAATATTTTTTCCTGCAGCAGCAGATCCAGCACCATCTGCTGGTCGTCTTTGATATTAAAGACCTTGGGGTCGAGCCGCGGAAAGGCGTACAGCGCGCCTTTCGGTTTCACGCAGGAAACCCCGGGGATCGCATTCAACTTTTCCACGGTAATATCGCGCTGGGCCAGCAGCCGCCCGCCGGGCAGGATTAAATCGTTGATCGATTGATAGCCCCCCAGCGCGGTTTGAATCGCGTGCTGGGCGGGCACGTTGGCACATAGCCGCATGGAAGCCAGCATATTCAGCCCCTGGATATAGTCCTGGGCGTTTAGCTTGGCCAAGTTGCCGGAGATAATCATCCAGCCCGAGCGGAAGCCGGCGCAGCGATAGCTTTTGGAGAGCCCGTTCATGGTGATGACTAATTGGTCATCGTCCGCCAGCGCGCCCGTGGCGGTGTGCTCGACGCCGTCATACAAGATCTTGTCGTAGATCTCGTCAGAGAACACCACCAGGTTATGCTGCTTGGCGATCGCCAACACCTCTTTCACCACGGCAGGCGGATACACCGCGCCGGTCGGGTTGTTGGGGTTGATCAGCACAATGGCCCGCGTGTGGCTGGTGATCTTGGCGCGAATATCCGCCATGTCAGGCGTCCAGTCGGCCTGCTCGTCGCACAGGTAGTGCACCGCGTGGCCACCGGAAAGGTGAGCGGCTGCGGTCCATAGCGGGTAGTCCGGCGCTGGAATCAGTACCTCATCGCCGTCATTCAGCAGCGCCTGCATGGCCATGACGATCAGCTCAGACACACCGTTGCCGATGAAGATATCCTCAATCCCCACGCCGGGAATCTGCTTGCGCTGGCACTCCTGCATAATCGCTTTACGGGCGGAGTAGAGACCTTTGGAATCGCAGTAGCCCTGGGCCGTTGGTAGGTTACGCATCACATCCTGAAGAATCTCTTCCGGCGCCTCGAAGCCGAAGGGCGCGGGGTTGCCGATATTCAGCTTGAGAATTCGTTGGCCTTCCTCTTCCAAGCGCTTGGCGTGGTCGAGCACCGGGCCACGAATGTCGTAGCAGACATTGTGCAGCTTATGAGATTTCTTTAACGGTTGTGATTCGTGCGACTGCAGGGTATCCATGAGGTGTCTGTCCAAAAGTAGCTAGAGGCCCAAAAGTGTCCAAAAAAACATGAGTGCTTAAAAAATGTCCGTAAGCCGTGTCTTTGGCTAAAGAGCAGTCAGGCCATTATGCGTCGGAAAGCGCTTGATTGTCTTCGTCGTTTTGCACGGGCGGCGGAGGAATATCCGCAGGAGTTTCAAGCGTTAGCCTGCCCAGCTTGCCGTCGCGTAGTTCGTGAAGCAGTACTTCGGCGCCACGGTGCAGATCCACCGCGCCACCAGGGCGCAGGCCGCCTCGGCGGGCAGCAATATCTTTTAAGATGGCGTTGCCGTCAAAGCCAGCAATAGCGAGAAAGTCAGGCTTTTTGGGGCCGTCCGCATCAATGTCGTGGGGAATGTCGGGTGCCGCGTAGGGCGGCAGCTCTTTGAGCTTATAGCGCTCGATGAGCGCTTCAGGGTAGCGTTTGGCAAGCTCCGCGCTGGTCACAATCGCCACGTCCGTGTATTCAATGGCCGTGTCGCGAATGGCACCGGTGGCGGCGAGGCGATAGGCGCTGGCCTGGTCTTCGATTTTGGGCCACAGCACGCCTGGGGTGTCGGTAAGGGCTACACGCCCATCAATACGCACCTTTTGTTGGCGCTTGGTCACCGCAGGCTCGTTGCCGGTTTTGGCGATTTTTCGCCCTGCTAAGCCGTTAATCAGCGTGGACTTACCGACATTCGGTATGCCCATTACCATTACGCGGACATCGCGATCAGCACGCACGGCACCGGCCAGCTCATGGCATAGCTTGGGGATTTTCTTTAGTTCGCGGGTATTGGTGGTGGTGACAGCTAGAGCGCGCATATTCTCTTGGGCATCGAAAAAAGCCACCCACTCGGCCGTTCGCTCAGGGTCGGCGAGATCGGCGCGGGAGAGAATTTTCAACACCGGCTTATGGCGGGTTAGCTCGGCCAACATCGGATTGGCGCTGGAGTAGGGCAGACGCGCGTCGAGTACCTCGATCACGACATCGATCTCTGGCAGCACCTCCGCAATCTGGCGGCGGGCCTTGTTCATATGTCCTGGAAACCAGCCGAGCATGAATCTCTCCTACAAGCACAAAAAAAGCGGGCTGCCATTATAGCAGCCCGCCGGACTTAACGCTGATTACTCGTCGGGGTGAAACTCCAACGACACCGAGTTGATGCAGTAGCGTAAGCCGGTGGTATCGGGTGGCCCATCGGGGAATACATGACCCAGGTGGGCATCGCAGTGGGAGCAGACCACCTCGGTGCGCTGCATGCCGTGCGTGGTGTCGGTATGCTCCTCCACACAGCGGGTGCCCAGCGGCCGGTCGAAGCTTGGCCAACCGCAGCCAGCGTCAAACTTGTGCTCGTTCTCAAACAGTGGCGCATTACAGCACACACAGTGGTAAATGCCCTGCGCATCGCGCACCTGATAGTCGCCGGTGAACGGTCGTTCAGTGCCTTTTTCACGCGCAACACGGTACTGCTCTGGGGTTAGCTGTTGTTGCCATTCGTCGGGGGATTTTTCTATTTTCGCCATGGGGTTCTCCTTTCCCTCTGGTTTCAATCATTCAGAGGCTTATTAGGCAGACTAGCTTATCACTTGTGTAAGTGACAGCTAGCCACCTGCCCAAGTTCAGCCTGTGCGAAGGCTGAGAAAGCCGCCAGTCTGCTTCTTATAAGCTTGCCGCCCCGCCATTACTGCGCGGGTCGTGGGCGCTTTCTATTAATCCATCGGGGTGGTGCACAATCCCACCTGCATGCCCCATGGTGTCGCTGAATGCCTCTGGGAGTACTTCCACATCATGGCCCGCCGTGACTAAGGCGGTGATCAGCGCGTCGTCAAAGCGCGCTTCCAGCTTTAAGTTAGTGCTGCTTTCACCCCAGGTACGACCCAGCAGCCAGCGGGGGGCGGTAATCGCCTGCTGGAGCGGCATGTCGTGCATTGCATAGCGTGAAAATACGGCCGCCTGGGTTTGCGGCTGGCCTTCACCGCCCATAGTGCCATAGACCATGGTGCGGCCATCGTTAAATTTGGCCAGCGCCGGGTTTAACGTGTGGAAGGGTTTGCGACCAGGGGCTAAGCCGCGCAGGTCGTCGGGGTTAAGCGAGAAGCTGATGCCGCGGTTTTGCCACAGCACGCCGCTTTCCGGCAGCACCACGCCGCTGCCAAACTCCCAGTAGATGCTCTGAATAAAGCTCACCGCACGCCCTTCGCTATCCACGGTGCCCATCCAAATGGTGTCGCCCGGCGCTGGTTTGTGGGGCCAGGGTAGGGCGTGCTGCGGGTCGATCTGAGCCGCTTCTAAGCCAATGTTCTCTTCGCTGAGCAAATTTTGCAGCGGTGTTGGCACACGGCCGGGGTCGGTGACGTTTTGGTCGCGCAGGATAAAAGCGCGTTTGGTGGCTTCGATGAGCCCGTGCAAGTGGTCAAAACCGTTTGGTTTGTCGGCCTTCAAGCGCTCGTAAATAGCTAAAATCATTAGCGACGCCATGCCCTGGGTCGGCGCCGGCAGGTTATACAGCGTGGCATCTTGCAGCGTTACTTCCAGCGGCGTGACGCGCTGGGCGCGGTAGGCGTGAAAGTCAGCCAAGCGCAGGGGGCTGCCCACTGCTTCCAAGTCTTTCGCCATGCTAGCGGCCAGTTTGCCGCGATAGAAATCATCTAATCCGGCTTCCGCCAAGCGCTTGAGGGTGGCCGCTAAACGTGGCTGACGCAGCCGCTCACCTTCCCGGGGCAGCTGGCCGTTAAGCAGCAGGGAATCACTAAAGCCAGGGCTTTGAGAAAGGCGCTCAACGTGTTTGGCGGTGAGGGCTTCCTGGCTTTGTGTGACCGAAATGCCCGCTTCGGCATGACGAATAGCGTCGGCCAGCAGCGTGGTGAGGGGAAGCTGTTTACCCCATGTTGACGCTACCTTCAGCGCTTCATGCCAGCCGCCAATGGTGCCCGCCATGGTGAGGGCGGCCTTTGGGCCTCGCTCAGGTATGTGCGATTCACCGGCGTAGAAATCCGCGTTGGCCAAGCCTGCCGCCGGGCCGCAGGCGTCGATGGCAATAGGCGCTTTGCCCGGTTCATGAATCAACCAAAAGCCATCGCCTCCCAGGGCGTTCATATGCGGATAAACGACCGCAATAGCGGCAGCGGCAGCGACCATGGCCTCCACCGCGTTGCCGCCCTGCTTAAGCACATCGCGCCCGGCGCTAGCGGCTAGGTGGTGAGGAGCGACGCAGCTGCCGCCGTAACTACGTTGAGTATGAAGCATCTTTGATTCCTTATTATTAAGTAAGTGCTAAAGCAGGTCGTTACCAGCCAATGGCTTGGGGCAACCAGGTAGCAATGCTGGGAAAGATAAATACCAGCGCCACGGCAACAAACTGGAGGCCGATAAACGGCAGCGCACCTTTGTAAATATCCAGCGTCGAGACTTCTTTCGGCGCCACGCCCTTGAGGAAAAACAGCGACCAGCCAAAGGGTGGGGTAAGAAACGAGGTTTGCAGCACCAGCCCCACCAGAATGCCCAGCCACACCATATCGACGCCCATCTGGACAAAGAAGGGCAAAAACAGCGGTAGGGCAATATAGCTGATCTCAATCCACTCAAGAAAGAAGCCCAGCACAAACATCAGCAGTAGCATAAACAGCATCGCGCCTAACTCGCCACCGGGCACCCAGTCGAACATACGGGCCACCAAGTGCTCGCCGCCCAAGCCACGAAATGCGAGACCAAATACCTGCGCGCTGATCAGAATAAAGAACACCATGGCCGAGATCACCAGCGTGGCCTTGGCGACCTCTTTGAGTAGCGCAAAGGTTAACCGGCCGGAGCAAGTCACAATTAATAACGCCCCTAGTGCGCCCATGGAGGCCGCCTCAGTTGGCGCGGCAATGCCGCCAATAATCGAGCCTAATACCGCAAACACCAAGCCCACCGGCGGGCCCACCACGGTGATGACTTTGCGAAACAACTGGCGCCGCCCCATATCCGCACGCTCTTCAGCTGGAATGGGAGGCATCAGGTGAGGATAAAGTTTAGCGATCACCAGAATGGCAATAATATACACCGCCGCCAGCGTCAGCCCCGGCACCATGGCCGCAGCGAACATGGTGCCGACCGATTCACCCAGGATTTCAGCGAGTAGAATCAGCACTAGGCTGGGAGGAATAATCTGTCCCAAGGTGCCAGAGGCGCAGATCATGCCGGTGGCCAGGGTCTTGGGGTAGCCGCGGCGGAGCAGCGTGGGCAGGGTGAGTAAGCCCAGGGTGACGATCGTGGCGCCGACAATGCCCGTAGCGGCGCCTAACAGCACACCAACCAAAATAATCGCCACGCCCATGCCGCCTGATAGGCCGCCGAACAAGTGGCCAATCACATCAATCAGTTCTTCGGCCAGCTTCGACTTTTCCAGCATCACCCCCATAAATACAAACAGCGGAATAGCCATAAAGGTGTAGTTGGTCACCACCCCATAGATGCGGGATGGCAGCAGGTTAAACAGCATTGGGCCAAAGCCAATATAGCCAAAGAAAAAAGCCGTGGCCGCGATGCTGATACCCACCGGAATACCAATCAGCAGGAACACGAAAAAAGCCACGATCATGCCGATCGCTAGCCATTCATTGGGAGACATGCGTTATTCACCTCGTGTGGGTAGGGCAAACGCTTGACGCAGCGCGTGGGCCAACCCTTGCAGCGCGAGAAGGACAAAACCGAACGGAATGAGCGACTTGAGCAGCCAGCGAAGGGGGAGTCCGCCTGGGTTGGGCGATGCTTCGCCGCGGGCGAACGACTGGGCGATCCAGGGCAGCGTCAGCCAGGCGATATACAGCCCCATGACTAGCAGTAATAGCCCGCCGATCACCTCAATTACTCGCTGCAGATTCGCGGGGAAGCGTTCGTAGAAGACGTCTACGCGAACTTGCTCACCCATCAGCAGTAGATACGACATGCCAAACAGTGCGATAGGTGAGATCAGGTGCCACTGCAGCTCCTGCAGCCATACCGCGCCAACGCTAAATGCATAGCGCATCAATACGTCACCAGCGACTAATCCGACTAATACCACGCAGGTCCAGGCGGCGATCCAGCCAAAAAGCCGAACCACCGCCTCAACTCCGTGGACAAAACATGCCACGGCGCGCATATCAGACTCCGATAATGTCGTTTAACCAGGCGCGTTCACTGGCGCCTGCCCAGCGGTCATGATTGGCTTTAAACGCCATATAGCTATCGTGCACTTTGCGCACCAGCGGATCGGCGTTGGCCTCTGTCGCCAGGGTATCTTGAGTGGCTTCACGCAGCGCATCGACAACGGGGGTGGGGAGCATGCTGGCAGTGACGCCTTCGTTCTCAACCAGATCGGTCATGGCTTCACCGTTAACGGCTTCGGACCAAGTGACGCTCTCCAAACAGGCCGCCATACAGGCGGTTTTGACAATCATCTGCAGGTCTTCCGGCAGGCTATCCCAGTGGGTTTTCGAGATCAGCAGTTCGCCTGTGGTGGAGGGTTCGTGCCAGCCAGTGGTGTGGTAGAACTTGGCAGCGTTATGCAGACCCATGCGACGGTCTTGGAAAGGGCCAACGAATTCAGCTGCGTCAATCACGCCACGCTCCAACGCTGGGAATATTTCGCCACCGGGCAGGACGCGGGCATCCACACCAAGCGAGGAGTAAACCTGACCCGCTAGGCCAGGAACGCGCATGCGCAGCCCGTTGAGCTGGCTAATATCTTCAATGGGCTCGCGGAACCAGCCGGTCATCTGCACGCCGGTATTGTTCAGCGGGAAGGCCACCATGCCGTAGGGCTCATACACTTCGTGCCACAGCTCCAAACCACCGCCGTGGTAAAGCCACGCCATATGCCCCATAAAGCTCATACCAAACGGTACGGTAGTGAAGTATTGGGCAGCAAAGGTGGTGCCTGACCAGAAGTAACTGTTAGCGGCGTTCATCTCAATCGTGCCGCTTTGAACGGCTTCGAAACCTTCAAAGGCTGGAATCAGCTCGCCGGAAGAGAAGTGCTGAATATTGAGGCGTCCGCCGGACATGGCGTTGATTTTGGCGATTACATCAGTAGGGCTGCCAGGCCCTTCCACGTAAAAGGGTGAGCCAGGCGGATAGGCATTGGTCATACGCCAGTTGAAGCTCTCGGCGGACTGCGCACGGGCGATAGAGGGGGCGCCCAATATAAGGCCAGCAGTGGAGGAGACGGCTGCCGTGGTGAGAAACTTGCGGCGGGATAAGGACATAGCACACCTCATTAAGTGGGAAGTAGTCAGCAAGGGAACACAATGAGGTAGCAAGGGGTGTGCCATAAAAATCGATTTTATTGTAAATAAAAGATTTTTAACGATTTTATAGGTGGGTGGGGGAGGGCGCAGCACTAAGCGAAATAAGCGTTTGCACCGGTATGACGCCGAATTATAATGCTGAGCACTTTCAGCGTGCATGGCTATGTCGTAACCCCCACGCTTTGCTTGCAGGTAATTGAAAGCTAGCCAATTAGATTGGTGAAGGTAGAGAGCTTGACAGCTCAATAAGGTCTGAGTAACATACGCGCCACCTCGACGAGGCATTGCAACGTCCCATTCGTCTAGTGGTCTAGGACACCGCCCTTTCACGGCGGTAACAGGGGTTCGAACCCCCTATGGGACGCCACTTATTTTTGAGGCCCAAGTCCTTTAAAGGTAAGTCCTTTAAGGAAGAGCGTTTTTAAGAGTAAGCGGTCGTCAGGTTATCGGAATGCGGGAATAGCTCAGTGGTAGAGCATCGCCTTGCCAAGGCGAGGGTCGGGAGTTCGAATCTCCTTTCCCGCTCCAATTAGGTGTGTGGTAAGTCAGGCGAGGTCGGGAGCTGGAACGCCAGCCCGGTCGAATCTACTTTCCCGCTCCAAAGTAGTTGAAGTAATTACAGTGTCCCATTCGTCTAGTGGTCTAGGACACCGCCCTTTCACGGCGGTAACAGGGGTTCGAACCCCCTATGGGACGCCACTTCCGATAGATTAGGTAAAAAGCTAAGTAAGCAAGTGTTCTATAAGCGGGAATAGCTCAGTGGTAGAGCATCGCCTTGCCAAGGCGAGGGTCGGGAGTTCGAATCTCCTTTCCCGCTCCAGTTTTGATTTAGTCCCATTCGTCTAGTGGCCTAGGACACCGCCCTTTCACGGCGGTAACAGGGGTTCGAACCCCCTATGGGACGCCATCTAGCGTTACACGTCGTTTTTGCGTTGCGGGAATAGCTCAGTGGTAGAGCATCGCCTTGCCAAGGCGAGGGTCGGGAGTTCGAATCTCCTTTCCCGCTCCAGTTTTGATGGTGTGGTAAAGAGTATCGCCTTACCAAGGCGAGGGTCGGGATCTGGTACGCCAGCCCGGCTGGGGGCAGCCCCGTCAATCTATTTCCCGCTCCAGTTAAACAGTATCAGGTAGCTATGACAGCGTCGGGAACTGGAATGTCAGTCCTGCAATATGACAGCCTATAGCTCACCTTCTCCGCTAAGCTTCTAGTATCCAAAACTTCTTCCATTTCACTGCTTTATATGCAGTTTTCGTCTATGTTCTTTTTGCTGATACTGAGTCAGTGGCTTTTAGCCTAATAGGGCTCTGGCTAAACGTCTTGGATGACCACGGGCTGGTTTTCTTTGGTTTTTTGTCCAAGCTCAGCTGGTTCGTCAGTGCTCCCTCCCGTCAGGCTATCATCGTCGTTCTAAATCATATGAAGCTTGCCGCTTTCATATTGGCAGTTAGGCATCTTATTAATTTGAAGATAAGCCAGTAACTGACGCTGTCACTTACTATTAGCGCACGTAGACGTGACCCACGACAATATGCAAATGCGTAACCTTAGCTATGATGGTGACCCAACGGTGCATGGCCTTGGGTACATTTGCCACTCAGATCGCGATGACCAATGCGCGCTGGCTTTGATTCCTACATGCAGCGAGGCTTCGATGACCGACGATCACAGGCAGCTGCCGGGCGCTTGAAGGCTAGGACGGGGATGCCTACCAGAACGGGGGTAGCCCTGGGTAATCGTTTCTTTTCACAGTGATTTAGGGTGCCCTGCGCGCGCGAAACTGATGCCACACAGATAACCCGGTTAACAGAGGATTAAAAAATGGCTTATGCAACGACCAATCCCTATACCGGGGAGACGATCAAAAATTTCCCCAACGCAACCGATGCAGAGGTTGCTCTGGCGCTGGATAGCGGCGATAAAGCATTCCGCAACTGGAAGAACACTCCCGTCCAGCAGCGGGTCACTATCCTGCAGAAAGCGGCCGACTTGCTGCGAGCCAATAGCGAGGAGTATGCAAAACTGCTGACCCTGGAGATGGGCAAGCTGCTGGGCGAGGCGCAGGCGGAGGTCGAGCTGTCAGCTGCGATCTTCGAGTACTACGTCGAGAACGCCGAGCGGCAGTTGGCACCTGAGAAGCTGCCGTCCAAGGATCCGGTGGTGACCGAGGCCTGGCTGGTGCACGAGCCCCTGGGCATTATCCTTGCGATAGAGCCGTGGAACTTCCCCTATTATCAGATCGCCCGCATCATCGCTCCTCAGCTTGCCGCCGGTAACGTGGTCGTGCTCAAGCATGCATCCAACGTCCCGCAATCGGCTGCGCTTTTCGAGAAGCTGATGCTTGACGCTGGCTTGCCAGTTGGCGGATTCAAGAATCTCTATGCAACGCGCGAGCAGCTGGAAACCATCATTAACGATCCACGCGTTCACGGTGTTGCTTTGACCGGTTCTGAAGCAGCTGGCGCGGTAGTTGCTGCACAGGCTGGCAAGGCGCTGAAGAAGTCAACGATGGAATTGGGCGGCGCCGACGCGTTTGTCGTGCTGGATGATGCCGACATCGACAAGGCCGTGAAATGGGCCGTGTTCGGCCGCCACTGGAACGCTGGGCAGGTATGCTGTTCGTCCAAGCGGATTATCGTCGTCGAGGAGGTCTATGACGCCTTCCTGGAGAAGTACAAAGCCAGCGTCGCCGTGCTCAAAGCAGGAGATCCCATGGATCCGACGACGACATTGGCGCCTTTGTCGTCTCAGAGCGCAGCGGACGATGTCCAAAAGCAAGTGGAAGATGCAATTAAGCATGGTGCTACGGCGACCGTAATCGGCGCCGCAATACCCGAGCGCGGTGCATTCGTACAGCCTGTGCTGCTGACGGACTTGACGAAGGACAATCCTGCTTACTACTGGGAGTTCTTTGGTCCGGTATCTCTGGTGTTCAGAGCCAAGAGCGAGTCCGAAGCCATCGAGATCGCCAACGATTCTCCCTTTGGGTTAGGCGGATCAGTGTTCACGCAGAACATTGAGCGAGGTCGCCAGGTGGCGGCTCAGATATCCACCGGCATGGTTTACATCAATCACCCAACGGCAGTGAAGGCCGACTTGCCTTTCGGCGGCGTTCGTCGCTCCGGCTATGGTCGCGAGTTGATTGGCCTCGGACTGAAGGAATTCGTCAACCACAAGTTGATTGGCGTTACCGACATCGACGGTCAGTTCTGACCGTCATGCTCGGGAGTACATTGTTAATGTGAGTTTTCTTGCCAGCACGCACGAAGTTGGGTTCTCGGCCACAGCCTGTTTTCAAGGTTTTGAAACAGGCTCTAAACGACTCTCAGGGGCATGCGACTGTTGATCTTGCACTCCGCAGGGCAGACGAGCTAACGCACGACTGCTGTATCATTGAAAACCTTGTTGAGGGGGGGCCGCAAAGGTTCCCTTTCCCACTCAAAGCGCTTCTAGTCTCAATTGCTTCCCTGATGCATCAGCTATTGCTGGACGCTATTTTTCTGCGTGTCTAGCGCTCGGCTCGATTGTTCGCCTTGAAAAAAGTCGTTTGCGCCCTAATGTTTTACCTTCTCTTCTTATTTTGCTGACAGGACATGTTCATGGCCGAACCGGCATTGTCGATCCGTGGCCTTACCAAAGTGTATGGCAACGGCTTTCAGGCGCTCAAAGGTATTGATTTAGACGTCCAGCAGGGCGATTTTTTTGCTCTCTTGGGACCCAATGGCGCCGGTAAATCCACCACCTTGGGGGTGGTTTGCTCGCTGGTGCAAAAAACAGCGGGCAAGGTCTCCATCTTTGGCATTGATGTCGATAAAGATTTCGCCAAGGCCAAATACCAGTTAGGTGTCGTGCCGCAAGAGTTCAACTTCAATCAGTTTGAAAAAGTGCTCGATATCGTATTGGCCCAGGCGGGTTACTACGGTATGACGAGCCGCGAAGCCTTGCCTCGCGCTAAACAGCTGCTAACTGATCTGGGCCTATGGGAAAAGCGCAACGGCAGCGCGCGGATGCTCTCCGGCGGGATGAAGCGCCGCCTGATGATCGCCCGGGCGCTGATGCATCGCCCCAAATTGCTGATTCTGGATGAGCCAACCGCTGGGGTGGATATTGAATTAAGGCGCAGCATGTGGGAATACATGCGGCGGATTAATCAGGATGAAGGCACCACTATTATTCTTACCACTCATTATTTGGAAGAGGCCGAGAGCCTTTGCCGCAATGTGGCGATTATCAATAATGGCGACATAGTGCGGAATACGAGTGTGCGAGGCCTGCTGGCTGAACTGAATACCGAGACCTTCCTAATTGATACCTCAGAGGCCATTACAGACATACCCAAGATAGAAGGGTTTGAGGTAAAGCAGCTGGAATCTACTCAGCTATCACTCGAGGTGCACCGCGGGCAACGTTTAAATGATGTGTTTAGTGCGCTGAGCGAGCAGGGCATCCAGGTGGTTTCCATGCGCAACCGGGCCAATCGCCTAGAGGAGATGTTTGTGTCAATGGTGGAAGGGAGTGGTCAAGGGGCGATAGACCAGCGCGTCGAGAAGCAGGAGGAGCGCGTATGAACGCTACGCAAACATTGATCGCTCTATGGACGCTGGTGCTCAAAGAGATCAAACGCTTCACCCGTATTTGGCCGCAAACGCTGCTGCCACCTTCGATCACCATGGCGATGTACTTCATCATCTTCGGTAATCTCATTGGTTCGCGGATTGGCGACATGGACGGCTTCAGCTACATGGACTTTATCGTCCCGGGGCTGATCATGATGTCGGTGATTACCAATAGTTACTCCAACGTGGCGTCGAGCTTCTTCTCTAATAAATTCCAGCGTTCGATTGAAGAAATGATGGTTTCGCCAATGCCCAACTGGGTCATTTTAGCCGGCTTTATTCTAGGCGGCATGGCCCGTGGTCTGGGCGTCGGGCTGATTGTGACCATCGTTTCGCTGTTCTTTACCCGTCTCACCATGGAGCATCCACTGCTCACCGTGTTGGTGGTGGTGCTCACCTCGGCCCTGTTCTCCATTGGCGGGTTTATTAACGCTTTGCTGGCCAACAAGTTCGACGATATTTCTATCGTGCCGACGTTTATTCTCACGCCGCTGACCTATCTGGGTGGGGTATTTTACTCTATCTCGATGTTGCCCGAGTTCTGGCAGGGCGTTTCCATGCTCAATCCGATTTTGTACATGGTTAACGTTTTCCGTTACGGCTTCTTAGGCGTGTCGGATATTCCCGTTGGCTGGGCGCTCGCTGCTATTTTTGCCTTTATCATTGTGCTGTTTAGCATTGCGCTTGCGATGCTGGAGCGCGGTAAAGGTATCCGCAGCTAGACGCATCAATCCGCTTGAAAAGAGAGCTTTTATCACATGGTACATCGCCCAGACACGTTAGAGCACGCGCCGTTAGGGCGCGATTCTGCCTACCCTGAGCAGTACGATGCGGGGTTGTTATATCCGATTCCCCGCGCAGCCAACCGGGTGCCACTGGGTATTGAAGAGGGCGCTTTGCCGTTTGAAGGCGAGGACGAGTGGCACGCCTTTGAAGTCTCCTGGCTGAATAGCCGCGGCAAGCCCATTGTCGCCGTGGCGCGCTTTCGGCTGCCCGCGCATTCGCCCAACCTGATTGAGTCCAAATCATGGAAGCTCTATCTCAATAGCTTCAATCAAACCCGCTTTTATAGTCGTCAGGAAGTGATGGAAACGCTTGCCAATGACCTCGCGGTAGCGGCAGGGGCTGAGGTGAGCGTTGAGTTGTTTGATGTGGATGCCCCCGAGCTTTCAGCACAGCATTTGCCGGGCGAATGCTTGGACGATTTGGATATCGCAGTAAGCGATTACACACCTAGCAGCGCACATCTCACGGTGGGGGAAGAGGTCGTAGAAGAGACGCTTTACTCCCATCTATTGAAATCTAACTGCCCCGTTACCGGCCAGCCGGATTGGGGAAGCGTGTTAATTCGCTACCAAGGGCCCAAAATCGATCGCGAAGGGTTGCTGCGTTACCTGATTGGGTTTCGTCAGCATCAGGATTTTCACGAACACTGCGTTGAACACATTTTCACCGACCTAATGACCCATGCAAAACCAACGCAACTGCTGGTGCTGGCGCGTTACGTGCGTCGCGGTGGATTAGACATTAGCCCCTGGCGCGCAACGCCGGGTCTAACGCCGCCCACACCGCTGCGCCTAGCAAGGCAGTAAGAGGCAGTGTTATAAATGGCGATGCTATCAATGGCGGTACTAAGTAGCCCACCGATTGAATTTGGAGTTATTAATGGATGCACTCACGCTACTTCACGAACGCAGCTCGATGGGCAAGCTGATTGAGCCAGCGCCTAGCAGCGAACAGCTAAGCGACATATATCAAGCTGCGTTGCGGGCGCCTGACCATAAAGAGCTGCGCCCCTGGCGCTTTATAGAGTTCAGCGGGGAAGGGCGTGAGCGTCTGGGCGAACTATTTGCCGAGGCGGAGTTCCAGGAAAATCCTAGCGCCGACGACGATACGCTCAATTCCGCGCGCAAAAAGCCGCTTCGTGCACCGATGATTATCGCGGTGATTGCCAAGGTCACGCCTGAGCTCGCTAAAGTGCCTAAAATGGAGCAAGTGATTTCTGCTGGCTGTGCCGCCCACGGCATTCTACTGGCCGCTCACGCACTCGGCCTGGGGGCTATGTGGCGCAGTGGAAAGTACGCGTTTGACCCGGTGGTACGCAAAGGGCTAAGCCTGGATGAAGATGATGAAGTCGTTGCCTTTATCTATCTGGGTACCCTGGGTGGTCGTCATAAACCGGTGGCGCAGCATAACGTTGCTGACTTTGTGGAGCGTTGGGACTAACCATGAGCGTATCCCGTCAACCAGGTTCCCCTCACCCACGTTTGCCGTTGCCAGAAGGCCAGCCAGACGACTTGGCCGCTTTCCAGCAGTGGCTGAGTGACGCTATTCCCATGGTAAGTGCGTTAGGCATTAGCGAGATGACGCGTCACGACGATTCACTCACGTGGCAGTTGGCACTTGAACCCAACCTAAACGATAAAGGCACAGGCTTTGGCGGCGCTCTCTCGGCGCAAACCACGCTGCAAGGCTGGTGCTGGGTAACGCTATGGTTACGTGAAAGAGGTCTGGCAAGGGATGTGGTGGTTGCAGAAGCCAGTCAGCGCTTTCTTGCGCCAGTAACCAACGATTACCGTCTAGTGTGTAAGCCAACAGAGCTAAATGGGCCTGAGCAACTTGCCAACAAGCTCGCTGACCGCGGTAAAGGGCGCATTGCGTTAACCCACCAGCTCTATTGCGGCGAGACCCTCTGCCTGGAAGCCAGTGGCAATTACGCGGTGTTGCCGTCACGCTAACCGAAGGGGTAATCGGCCTGAAAAGGCTTGCTATTTCGAGGCTTAGCCAATAGTATATGCGCCGTTCTGTTGCGAAAGGTTTAGCCTCTCAACAGAGCTAAAACGCGGAGGGGTGTCCGAGTGGTCGAAGGAGCACGCCTGGAAAGTGTGTAAGCCGCAAGGCTTCGAGGGTTCGAATCCCTCCCCCTCCGCCAAGAACATATATTAAGCCGCTGATTTCAGCGGCTTTTTCGTGTCTGCTGTTTAGTCAGCCCATACCTCAGCCCATACTTGTGGTTTGGCTCTCATTGAGCGGATCTGGTGTTTTTTGGACGCTTCTCTCCCAGGCTTCTTGTTGTTTACCCTACAGGTAATGTTCACAGCTAACTGAGTATCGCTTTGCCCCCATGCCCCCACACCGCTAAACTCAGCTCACTATTTTGTGGGGGCTAGGTATCCGCCATACCCACGGTTACTGCCATACATGGAATCATCAATGAGCCACACCGTTACGCTGCAACAGCTGGAATCCTTCTTATGGGAAGCCGCCGATATTCTGCGCGGCAATATGGATGCGTCCGAGTACAAAGATTACATCTTTGGCATGATGTTCTTGAAGCGCCTGTCGGATGCCTTCGAGGAAGCCCAAGAGTCAGTGGTTGCGTATTACCTCAGCAAAGGCAAAAGCGAAGCCCAGGCCCGTGAGCTGGCCGATGACGAAGACGAGTACGACAAAACCTTCTACATCCCGCCCGTTGCTCGCTGGGGTGCCATTAAAGACCTGAAACACGATATTGGCGCGGAGCTGAACAAGGCCACCGAAGCCATTGAAGAGCACAACGCCACGCTGGAAGGCGTGCTGGTGTCGATCGACTTCAACATCAAGAACAAGCTCTCTGATAAAAAGCTGCGGGATCTGCTCAGCCATTTCAGCCGCTACCGGTTACGCAACCAGGATTTCGAGCGGCCTGACCTGCTGGGTACGGCCTACGAATACCTGATCAAGATGTTCGCCGACAGCGCCGGTAAAAAAGGCGGCGAGTTTTACACGCCGTCTGAAGTGGTGCAGCTACTGGTATCGCTGCTCAAGCCCCATGCGGGCATGCGCATTTACGACCCAACGGCGGGGTCGGGCGGTATGCTGGTACAAACCCGCAATCATCTAGCCGTCAATGGCGAGAATCCGGCTAACTTATCGCTGTTTGGCCAAGAGATGAACCTGAACACCTGGGCCATCTGCAAGATGAACATGTTCTTGCACGGTGTTTACAGTGCCGATATTCGCAAGGGCGATACCTTGGGCGACCCGCAGCACACCCAAGGCGGTGAGCTGATGACCTTCGACCGGGTACTGGCCAATCCACCGTTCAGCTTGAAGAAGTGGGGCAAGGAAGAAGCCGATAACGACCCCTATGGCCGTTACCCCTACGGCACGCCGCCGAAAGATTCCGGCGACCTAGCCTTTGTGCAGCACATGATCGCCAGTCTAAATGCCGAAGGCATGATGGGCGTGGTGATGCCCCATGGCGTGCTGTTTCGGGGTGCCAGCGAAAAAGCTATCCGCCAGGGCATTTTGAACGACGACCTGCTGGAAGCGGTGATTGGCCTGCCACCGGCGCTGTTCTACGGCACCGGCATTCCCGCCAGCCTGTTGATTATCAATAAGCAAAAACCAACCGAACGCAAAGGCAAGGTGCTGTTTATCAACAGCGAGCTGGAGTTTGAAGAAGGCAAAAACCAGAACAAGCTGCGCACGCAGGATATCGAGAAGATCGTCAGCACGTTCGATAACTACGCTGAAATCAAGCGCTACTCCAAAGTCGTCAGCTTGGCTGAAATAGCCGAGAACGACTACAACCTGAACATCCGCCGCTATGCTGACACCAGCCCACCGCCAGAAATCTTCGATGTGCGAGCCATCCTCCACGGCGGCATCCCCGTGCGGGAAGTGGAAAGCGAGTATATCCGCGAAGAGATCCTGATGGCGTTTGACGTTAGCTGCGTATTTGATCGCCGTGATGAGGCCTACTACGACTTCAAGCCCATCATCGAAAGCAAAGAGCAGCTACGTAACATCGTTCAGCAAGAAGCCCCCGATGCTGAAAACAGCGCCGCTATTATCAGCCAGCTAGAACGCTGGTGGGATAAGTACAAGGTATCGCTGCATGAACTGGATGCTGAAGTAACCGAGGCGGAAAGCGTGATGAAGGGCTATTTGAAGGAGCTGGGGTATGAGTAATACGATTCCTGAAGGTTGGGAAGCTCCGAAGTTAGGACAGGTTTTCAAGCTGTTAAGAGGCTCGATTGTTCCTCAAGATAATCCAACTGAAAAGCTTGAGTATTACAGCATTCCAGTCTTCGACCAATGCGGCTCTTTCTCGGTAGTCATGGGTTTTGAAATTGAAAGCAACAAGACTTTAATTTCTGAGCCAGCAATCCTTGTTTCTAAGCTGAACCCACGTAAGCCTAGAGTTCAGGTGGTGGCAAAAAAAAGTGGCCTTAGGCAGTGTGCCTCGACTGAGTTCATGGCATATGCACCAAAAAATAAAGACTTAGATCTGAATTTTTACAAGTATTACCTGCTCTCAGAAAAGTTTTCGAATAAGTTACAGCTAGTTGCCACAGGCTCAACTAACAGTCATGTTCGTGTTACACCAAGTGAAACTCTCACTTGGAATGTACCGGCCCCTCCACTCCCCGAACAGAAAAAAATCGCCGCCATTCTATCATCCGTCGATGAGGTGATTGAGAAAACACGCGCCCAGATCGACAAGCTGAAAGACCTGAAAGCCGGCATGATGCAGGAGCTGCTGACCAAGGGGATTGGTCACACTGAGTTCAAGGACTCACCTGTGGGGCGTATACCGGCAGGGTGGAACGTTATAACAATGGAGAGTGTATTAAATAAAGTTATTGATTACCGTGGGAAAAGCCCACCGAAAAGTGATTGTGGAATCCCACTGATAACTGCTAAGAACATTCGTCAGGGCTACATAGATGAGAATCCTAAGGAATATATTTTTGCAGACCAGTATGAGTCCTGGATGGTTCGTGGCATTCCCACAACAGGGGATATTTTTATCACTACCGAAGCCCCTTTAGGAAATGTGGCAAAGGTACCTGGATTCAAGTTCGCAATTGGCCAAAGGGTTTTGGCATTGAACCCTGCGCCGTGCATTAGCTCCGACTACCTGCTGTACTTGATGCAAAGCAGATACTTCCAAGACCAGTTGGAACTTCAATCGACTGGTTCAACAGTAGCAGGTATCAAGCAGTCCACCTTTAGAAAAATACTTATACCTCTTCCTCCAGTACAAGAACAACAATCCATAACTAAGCCACTGGATTCCATTGTAAGAAGAATTGACTCAACGTTTTTAAAGCTCCACCAAGCTGAAAGGATGAAAAAAGCCCTGATGCAAGACCTACTCACCGGCAAAGTCCGCGTTAATGTCGATGCCCGCGAGCTAGCCGACACCTGATCTTTCACCCTCAACTGCTCTCTCCCTGAGTTGACAGGCCTGTATTTTAACTCATACTTGTCAACTCACTTCCTCGTCATTAAGGTGCTCCCTCATGCTGCATGATCGTTTGCATCGTGCGCGTGTCCTCAAGAACATGACCCTGCAGCAGGTGGCCGACCAGCTGGGGGACATTACCAAGCAGGCTCTCTCCAAATATGAGCAGGGCAAGGACGCGCCCAACTCCACTCGCTTAATCCAGCTCGCCGATGTGCTGGGGGTAAGCCCTGAGTATTTTTTCCGCCCGGATTCCGTGGCGTTAGGCGCAGTCGACTTTCGCAAGCACTCCGCCTTTGGCAAACGCCAGCAAGAAGCCGTGAAAGAGCAGGTGCGCGAACATCTTGAGCGCTATTTGGCGGCGGAAAGCGTGTTTGAAACTGAACCACGCCGCCGTGGTTTTACCCAATGGCATCGCCGTTTTGCGGTCGCTAACGCTGAAGAGATCGAACAGGCGGCGGAAGCGTTACGCCACGCCTGGAACCTGGGGCTAAACCCGATTGCTAACCTGACCGAAACCCTGGAAGAAAACGACATCAAGGTCGTGGGCCTGCACGCCCACCAAAAGTTTGATGGCCTGTGTGCGCTGGTCAACGATGGCGCGGATGCGGTGATTGTGAGCAACACTGACCGCCCCGGTGAACGCCAACGCTTTAACCTCGCCCATGAGCTGGGCCACCTCGTCATGGCCATGCCTGACGCTATTCACGGTACTCGGGAAGAAGAGAACCACTGCCACCGCTTTGCCGGTGCCTTTCTGTTTCCTGCCAGCCAAGTGCGCGCCATTTTCGGCGAGCACCGCAAGCGTGTGCTGTTTGATGAGTTCCTGCTGGCAAAACAAGAGTGGGGCATTTCCATTCAGGCGATTCTACGGCGGCTGCATGACCTGGGTATCATCAACCCGAACCTCTACCAAAGCACTGCCAAATACTGGTCAATGCAGGGCTACCGCACCAGTGAGCCTAACCCCTTGCCCTCAGAGACTTCTTACCGCCTACGGCAGCTGGTTTATCGGGCGCTTGCGGAAGGGTTAGTGACCCCCTCACGGGCAGCGGAATTACTCAATACCGGCCTGGAGGATATCCAGGAGGTCATGGCCAACGGACAGACAGGTGGCGGCGCGCATGTCAGCGAAAATACTGGTCTCTGATACCAATATTTGGATTGATCTTCATCGTAGTGGCCTACTCTCAACCGTCTTTGCACTGCCCCATCACTTCGTCACCACGGATTTTGTATGGCGTGAGCTAAGGCAGCCCCCTGGCCAGCAGTTGACCGATCTGGGGCTGACGATAGAAGGCTTAAGTGGCGATGAGGTGGTGTCGCTTTTTGAACTTCGCCAGACTCTGGGCAACTCTTCTCTGGCCGATGTGTCCTGCTATTTTCTGGCCAGAGAGCGACGCTGGCCGCTATTAACTGGTGACGGTGCGCTGCGCAAATCTGGCCAACAAGGCCAGCTTGAGGTGCGGGGTGTGCTTTGGATTTTGGACGAGCTGGAACGCCACGCCTTGCTATCGACGCAACAGCTCGCCGATGCGTTAGACCGCATGCTGAAGGCAGGTGCCCGATTACCGGAGACTGAATGCCGTAAACGGCTGAACCGATGGCGGTAGCATGGTAGGCTGAGCAAAAAGCATGACAAAGGATACTTACCTTGTTTCAGGATGAAGTCGAAAAGGTCGAGCTACCTGCCATTGCCCAACTCCAGCAACTGGGGTGGCGTTATGTTCCTGGGGCAAGTTTATCCCCTGTGTTGCCTATTGACGGTGCCCCTTCTACTGGTGAGCGCGGCTACTATCGTGACGTAGTACTCGTCAAACAGTTAGAAGCCGCCCTGCGGCGCTTGAACCCTTGGATCAGTGAAGAGAACCTGCGCAAGGTACTGCGGGAAATGACTCATCCCCATCACGCAGGCCTGATGGAGTACAACCACGCGATTTACCAGCATCTGGTCAACTACCTCTCGGTAGAGCAGGACGTAGGCAAGGGGCGAAAAGGGCAGACGGTCAAAATCATCGACTTCGACCAGCCTGACAATAACGACTTTCTCTGCACCAACCAATTCAAGATTGAAGGCCTCAATCAGAACATCATCCCGGATATCGTTTGCTTCGTGAACGGGCTGCCGCTGGCGGTGATTGAGTGTAAGTCGCCTTATATTGCCGATGCTCTGGCGCAAGGTATTGACCAGTTACGGCGCTACGCCAACCTGCGTTATCCCGAAGATGACGAAGGTGCGCAAAAGCTGTTCTGGTACAACCAACTGATGGTGTCTACCTGCCGAGACCATGCCAGGGTCGGCACGATTAGCTCCAGCGCTCAGCATTACGGCGATTGGAAAGATGCCTACCCGTTTAGCGATGCGGATATTCATCAGTTACTCAGTTCCACCCAGGTGGCCAACACGCCTAAGCCTTCCTCCAACTCGTATGACGTTAACGAGGTGCCTTCACCCGCTTACCTGCTAGAGGCGCAACGTATCGCAGCGGGCAATCCGCTTCACAGCGCTATTACCGCCCAAGAGCGGCTACTCGCCGGACTTTTCGCACCGGCCAACTTTCTCGATGTACTGCAGAACTTCACGCTGTTTGAAGCCGTGGATGGGCGGCTGATCAAAAAGATCGCTCGCTATCAGCAGTACCGGGCGGTTAATAAAGTCATTGAACGGCTAAAAACGGGGCGGGATCGTAAGGAAAAATCTGGCGTGGTGTGGCATACCCAAGGCTCGGGTAAGTCGCTCACCATGGTCATGCTGGCGGTGAAGATGCGTCGCGACCCAGAACTACAGCAGTACAAGCTGGTGTTTGTGACCGACCGCACGCAGCTAGATAGCCAACTCTCCGCGACGTTCCGCGATGCTCAAAATGAAACCATCCACAATGCGGGTTCCGTTGCTCAGCTAAAAACGCTGTTGCAGCGCGACTCATCCGATATCGTCACTGCCATGGTGCAGAAATTTCAGGATGCCGAAGCCGAAGGCGATTTCAGCGACCTGAACCCCAGCGATAAAGTGATCGTGCTAGCCGATGAGGCCCACCGCACCCAGTTCGGTAACCTCGCCGCCACCATTAACGCGGCGCTACCTAATGCCCCCAAGATTGGCTTTACCGGCACACCGTTGCTGAAAACGCAGAAAATGAGCCAGGCGTTTGGCGGGTACATTGATCAATACAAAATCAACGAAGCCGTGGCCGATGGAGCCACGGTGCGTATTCTCTACGAAGGCCGTCAGGTGCTCACCGATGTGGTGGGCGATTCGCTGGATGCGCTGTTTGAGGAGTACTTTCGCGATTACAGCGATGATGAAAAAAAAGAGATTCGAAAAAAGTACGGGGTCGAACGTGCGATACGCGAGGCACCGGCACGCATCCGCTGGGTATGCATCGACCTGCTGAAACACTACCGCGAACATATTCAGCCCAACGGCTTTAAAGCGATGATTGTGGTCGGTAGCCGCTATGCCGCCACGCTGTTCAAGAAAACCCTGGATGAGCTAGATGCACCACCGTCTGAAGTGATTGTTTCCGGTAGCCACAACGACCCCGCTTATTTGGCGCAGTACACCGATAAAGCCCACCAGAAACAGGTCATCAGCAACTTCACCAAGCCGTTAAGTGAAGACCCGACGGCTTTTTTGATCGTGAAAGATATGCTGTTGACGGGCTTTGATGCGCCTATTGCTCAAGCCATGTATATCGACCGTAACCTGAAAGACCACACGTTGATGCAGGCAATTGCGCGGGTTAACCGCACCTGCGCGTCACCTAACGGCCAGGGGGCAAAGCAGGCAGGCTTTATTGTCGATTACTACGGGCTATCTGATCAGCTGACCGAAGCGCTGGAGATGTTCAGTAACGACGACGCCGAAGGCACCTACCACAGCCTGAAAGACGAGATACCCAAGCTGAAGGCCGCCCATACGCGGGTGGCTAAGCTATTTGCAGGGGTGAAAGAGAAGGATATTGATACCTACGTCCTGTTTCTCAAAGACGAAGACAAACGCCAACAGTTTGAGCTGGCCTATAAAGCCTTTGCCAAGCAGATGGATATCATCCTGCCAGACACGGCGGCCAAACCGTTTGTGCCTGACCTGAAATTCTGGGGCAAGGTGCAAAACGCCGCGAGAAACCGCTACCGCGATCCCGGCCTTAATCTGGCTGATGTAGGTGAGAAAGTTCGCAGGCTGGTGGAAGACCACATTATCAGCACGGGGGTAGACCCCAAGATCCCGCCAGTGGATTTAATGGATGCCAACTTCAAGCAAACCGTGGAGCAGATAAAATCCCCGGAATCTAAGGCGTCCGAGATTGAGAGTGCCATCAAGCATCACATTACCGTCAACCTGGAAGAAGACCCCGAGTATTACAAATCGCTCAGCCTGCGCCTGCGAGATATCATCGAGAAAACGGCGGGCAAATGGGATCAGCAGCTGGAGCTGCTTTCAAAGATGGTCAGCACCATTAATACCGAGCGTAAACAGGAAGCCGATGCCCTGGGGCTGAGTGAAACCGAGTTCGCGTTCTACAACATCCTAATGGCGGAAGTGACCCAGCATGCCGGGGAAGATGCTATTAGCGAAGCGGTGCATGATGAGATCAAGGCCATTAGCCAGCACCTTGTCGATATGTTTGATGAAGCCACCCAGATCGTCGACTTCTTCGATAAGCAGGATCAGGTCAAACGCATGAAAAAAGAGATCAAGCGCGCCGTGCTGGATGGCTCCTTTGCGGATAAAGCACTGGTCACCGTCGTGCAAGACCGCTTTATGGAGCTGGCCAAGCACCGTTTCGGCAAAGCAACCCCATGACCGCTATGGCACATCCAACCGAATACCGAGAGGCCTCGGGTTTTATTGCTGAAATCATCCGCACCAACCGCCGTAAATCGGCGGATATCCGCGTGGAAGAAGGGGCAGTCTCTATCGTCGTACCCAGTGACACCACGCTAGAAAAGATCGACCAGCTGTTGGCCAGCAAGCGGCGCTGGATCAAAGAAAAAATGGCGCTACACCAGCTGGCCGCACCTGCCAGCAGTCGAGAATTTGTCTCCGGCGAAGCGTTCCCTTACCTGGGGCGTAACTATCGCCTCAAGATAGAAACCGGTGCCTTTACTCCCGTAAAGCTGGTACACGGCAGGCTGCTGGTCACGCTACCCCGAAGTACCCAGCGCCAATCCATGGTGCGTAACGCTCTGGTGCGCTGGTACAAACGCCAAGCCGAACAAAAAATAAAAGAGAAAGTGACGCGCTTTGCCCCCGTTGTTGGGGTATCGCCCATGGGCGTCGGCATTCGCACGTTTAAATCACGCTGGGGCAGCTGCACCACCAAGGGCCAGCTGGAGTTCAACTGGCAGATCATGATGGCCCCCAACCGCATGGTGGATTATGTCGTGATGCACGAGCTTTGCCACCTCATCCGCCACGACCACTCCCCTGAGTTTTGGAATGAGCTGGGGCGGGTGATGCCGGATTATCCGCAGTGTCGTGAGTGGTTGAGGGAAAATGCGGAGAGGGTGAGGTTTTGAAGTGTTTCCAAAAAATATTTAATATAGGGCATTTACAAGGCATCACTTTTTAATATTTAATTACCTAAAGAAAATTTATATTAGCAAGGATAGAAAGATAATAAAAATTCATCAATAAATCAAAAAGCAAAATTTCCATACAATCGGCTGCGTCGTTTGCCATCCATATGCAGGCAAAAAATATAATGTTCAATAAGCTCTGGGTAAGAACGAAAGAAGTTGCCACGATGTATACAGGCACTTTTGTAGTTGTAATGATTTTGAATCAGCTGCTCTTTTTTGGCTTTTGTCTAAATCCTATTTGCTTAATTGCGGCTATGCCACACGTTTTATTTATCACTGTCATCATAGGTACGTGGTTAAATAAAAAAAATGGCTGGGGTAAAGAGCAAGTAGCCAGTAAAGCTGTTAAAAAAACTGCTAAGACAGCTTCTTCGACAGTTTCTGAAGTAAATAGAGTACTAAAAGAGCTAGGAGATGAAAGCGCAAAAAAATCAGAATCAGAGCAAAAAAAAACAAAATCAACATTTATTCAGCCAAAGCTTATTGAAAACAGTTTCTCAGAGAAAAAATGTAATAATCTTGTAACTCTAGATAGCTTTAATAAAAAGAGCTTACCAAGCTCTAAAGATACGGCATCTAAGATAGACATAACAACACCTTGGGTAAGTGAAATACCACCTTGGATAGATGAGATGCCTCCATGGCTAGATGATATGTCTAACCACGAGGCTCTTTGGATTGATGAGAAAAATTTATTTATTGAAAAGCTGAAGTTTTACGGTGTATCTTCAGTTTGGCATATTACTCATAGAGAAAATCTTCAAGGAATTCTTAATAAAGGAATTCTTAGCAACTATCTTGCGTATGAAACAGAAAATCTACCAGTAGACATTTCTGATCATGGTGCTCAAAGATGGCGAGAAGCAAAAGAGCCTATCTATAAACGCAGAGTACACGAATATGCGCCTACATATTTTAATGTTAGGAACCCGATGTTGTTTGTCAGACAGAACATTCAAGATGACCTTTGTTTAGTTGAAATATCACTGACTTCTTTATTGCATAGTGATTTTGTCTTTACTGATGGTAATGCAGCTTCGCGCAATACATCTTTCTTCAATAGTGCAAATGATTTAAAACTATTACCATGGGAAGTAATAAAAGCACCTTATTGGAGTGGATTTGCTGATGGAAAAAGAAAAAAGTGTTCTGAATTACTAATTTATCCACTAATTCAACCAGAGTGCATAGTGGAAATACATTGCAACTCAACTGAAACATTGAATTATGTTACGAAGTTTGGTTGCTCTGCAAGAATATCACCTGAGTTTTTTTTTAATCAGAATAAAACTAATCAAACCTGCGGGAGCTTTAATGATGATGAAATCCCTTTTTAGGCTAAAGCTATGAGTTTTAATATAATCGAAGGAAATATATTTACAAGCACCTGTCAGACTATAGTAAACACAGTTAACTGTGTTGGTGTTATGGGGGCAGGCATCGCTTTAGAATTTCGTTTGCGTTATCCAGAAATGCATCTAAAGTATATCAATCTATGCAATGAAAAAAAAATGGAAGTCGGTAAGCTATGGATATATAAATCGCATGATCGTTGGATTTTAAACTTCCCAACTAAAACACATTGGAAATACCCTTCAAAAATATCGTATTTACACGCTGGGCTTGAAAAATTTGTAGCAACATATAAAGCTAGAGGCATTACCTCAGTAGCATTCCCTTTACTTGGTGCTGATAAAGGCGGAATATCGCAAGATATAAGTCTTTCAGTAATGAAAGGTTATTTAGAAAATTTAGATATAGTTGTTGAAATATATAAGTACTTGCCAGGTGCTGAAGATGATTTATATAAAAAAACAAAAAGCTGGCTGCTATCACAGGAAGTTGATTATATATCAAAGTCAACCGGGCTAAGAAAAGATTATGTTGTTAAGGTGTTAGATGCAATGCAGTCAAGTGATATTTATCAGTTAAATCAAATTGGAAGAGTTCAAGGTGTTGGTATTAAGACCTTAGAGAAGATTTTCAGCTTTGCACAAAATTCAATAAACGATAGGCAAAGCGTGGTTAGTCAGAAAAAATTGTTATGAAATTGGATAATAATTAAATCCTGGAATTAAATAAAGGTTATATTTTGATTATAGGCGGCGTTTTATAGCTCAGGGGGATTAAGAGGAAACTGAAACATGGAATTATTCACGGCTCTACTGAGTGGCCCCAGCGTACTGGAATTTTATCTGCGTGCTGCCGACGCCGGTACTGTGACTAGCATATTTTTTAGCCTGATCGCGGGCTTCTTTGTCATTGCGCTGGTCTTGAGGTGTCCACTGTTACTGGGCAAGATCAGTTCCTCTAAAGAGCCCTTAAAACGAATCACTCGATGATGGCTATTCAGGAACAGTACACTGCATTCTCTTACTCTTGAAGTAGTAGATATTCAAAACGCCTATGAGGGCTAGGTAATCTTGCGGCCTATAGCCAGTATTTGCTGCCTCCTGCCTCCTGCCTCCTGCCTCCTGCCTCCTGCCTCCTGCCTCCTGCCTCCTGCCTCCTGCCTAGAAAACTAGAGCATTACTCTAATCAATAAGGTGGGCTTTATTGTAAGATGTTTATTACAAATATTTAATATTTTGCTCACATTTTTATTGCGCCAATAAAATTATCTAAGGTAAAATAATCTATAATTTAAAGTTTTCCTTTCTAAGTGAGGTGCTTTTCATGTTGAAAAAAATGCTGATGACCGCATCCGTATTGGGAATGGGCTTGGCGGCGTCATCGGCTCATGCTGAAAGTGTGAGCTGTGTGCTGGAAAATGAAAAAGTATTAACTTTGAGCAATTTGAGCACCGCTCCAGTTTATAGCTATGGCACTGCTGGCAACTTTGAAATGGTATTGCCACAAGGCTCAGCTGAGGGAACTGTATATAAGGGCGAAGAAAGTTTTTCAGGTGGAGGTGCTAGCTATATAGCATTTACCAACGGAAACTACACTTATGTTGCTTATTCTGGTATAGGTCGTGGATGGAGCTTTGACGGATTAAGACTCTACAACGGATCTGAAATAATACTTGAACAACCCTGCAAAATACCAGAGGCAATGAGGTATAGCTATCCGTCCATAAATGCTCCTGAAGACCTTCTTCCATATTAGCTATAAAACCAAAAAAAATCCTTTAACGCAAAGCCGCCCCCACCGGGCGGCCCTATTGTGCTTCGTGCTCAATCACATAGATAGCAGCCCTTGCTCTGCAAACGATGCACAGCCCTCACTCCCCACCACCACATGATCAATCACTCGGATATCCATCAGTCCCAGTGCTTCTTTCAGTCGCTCGGTAATACGCCGATCCGCATCGCTAGGCTCAGGATCACCACTAGGGTGGTTGTGAACGAGGATCACAGCGGCGGCGTTGTAAGCCAGAGCGGCTTTCAGCACTTCCCGTGGATAGACGCTGGCGGCATCGATGGTTCCCCGAAACAGCTCTTCAAAGCGGATCACGCGATGCTGGCTGTCGAGAAACAGCACGCTGAATACTTCATGTTCGTAGTCTTGAAGCAGTAACTGCAGGTGCTCGAATGCCTGCGAGGGCTGGGTGATCTTGCGGCCTTTGGCGAGCTTGCGGCGTGCGAAGCGCTTGGCCATGGAGATGATCTCGGTTTCTGTGACTGGTGATGTGACGTGATAGGTGCCTACCACTTCACCGGCTTTGAGTTTGCTATGGAACATGATGACCTCCAAAAAATAAAAAATGCCGGGGTGGTGGCCCCGGCATATATATCGTTAATGGTTGATTGGAATATCTGTGAGAGTGAAGAATCACGCGGCCATCACTTGGCTCATTCGCCGCTCCATCTCTTCATGAAAAGCGTCGACCCGCTCAGCGATGGTGCGAATCATGATGTCGTCACGGTAAGCCCGTTTTATAAACAGCGGCATACCGGGCCAGTAGCTCACAAAGTCGATCCACTCCCGCTCACTGACCCAGAGCCCACCTTGGCACTGAGTTACGTGTTCGGCGGGAATCTCACCGCTCAGCAGCACCTCGATTTGGAACTTGGGGAGCTTGGTTTTAATTTCCAGCAAGCCGTTATCGCCTACTAGGCTGTCGGGCGAGTAGCCCACATCATGATTGAGAATAATGCCTACTTCCTTCGGTTCTGGTTCGCCAGTGGCATCGCGGTATAGCTCTCGGGCTATGCCTTCTAGCTCATGACCACGGCGGGTATGCACGTTGCCTTGAAACGGTTCAGCCAGTTCACCGGTAATCCGTTCGCCGATTAGTTGGTGCATATACGAAAAGGCCCCAGTGCCAAACCCACCAGGGCCTTTGCCGTTGACCAGCAGCGTTTTTAGCTCCGACATAGTGACGCGCCCTAAGCGCGCCGCCAGCCATTCAGGGGAGCCTTGTGGTATCGTTAATATCTTCATGGTAGCTTCCTGTTTATAGCTTCTAAAAAAGTTGAGTGGGATAATTTATCCTGTACGTGGCACATCAGACGGCCACCCACAAAAACTCCTGCACAACTGATCGACTGTTTTAAATGGTTTTATAGTTTTGCAGGCATGATCATTCTCGCTTAGCTAGTGTGGGTCGTGCGGGCAGCTGACTGGTTGCAGCCGTTTAGTGACTATCTCGATACCCCCCTGGGGAGGGGGCGAACTAAGGTTCCAAGGGTCTGAAGCCAGAAACGGGCGGAACCGAACCCCGAATCCAGTTGGGTGCCTCCGCTCGCCAGGAACTCCACACCCCAACACGCGACTCTCGACAAAAGTCTCGGTACTCGTTTGTTTATTTCTCTTAATATGCCTTCTATACTGTTCTCCTAATATTATTTTGGTTGTCCGCTACCAAAGACTATAGGGTTGCCTATGCGCAATCCCATTTTGATTTTTACATTTGCACTATTAGGAGGCTGTACAATGTCGGGTGATATTGTGCCTACTGGCCCAGACACTTAACTTATATGACGAGTGCGGTTGCCTGCCCTGCCTGTGGCGGTACAACTAAATCAATGACGATGGTTTTGCAGCAGGCCAGTGAATTTGCGCGTCTCAAAACAAGCGCGTTTTGCGTCAAGATATGACCAACGATCATTGGTTTAACGAGGCTGTCGAGACGGTGTTAGAGTTTCGGTCTTTAAATGAAGATCATCCTGCGTTTGATAGGGCAGATGGTCGACGCGCAAGCGATGTGATCATTGAGCAACGTTGATAGGCGAGGCAGGCACTATGGATGAGTACGAGAGAGAAGCTGACCGTTACTTGTACCATCCAAGAGACGAAGAATTTGAGGGCAAATCCTCTGACGGTCCACATAGTTACAGCGACGACGGTTATGAGAATGTTTATATTGAATTAGAGCAGAAAGCGCTTCGAGATTATGAAAGCGAGGACTGCGAGGATTCTTTCACCACCCAAAACTTCTACGAAGATAACGGTGAAAGTTTTGGTGATAAACTTAGTCGGTATATTTTTTATGTGTTTGGTGTATGGATACTATTTGGAGTAATACGGACTCTTTATGGGTTTCTATAGATACCGCCCCTTAGCCTAAACTCCTTCAGGTGGCAACAATGAGATTGGTAGTTTGCTCGATAGCATTATGTTTTTCGGCCAGCGCTTATGCGATTTCCTGGGAAGACAAGGATCTTGCCACTGCCGAAATCGCTTCATGTGTCGGTGTTTATGCGCACATAGCTCACCATTACCAAATTGCTGATCGACCTGGTGCGGCAGCTAACTACATTTCTAGGGCTGCAACAGCAATCACCACCAACATGTTCTTCAACCGTGATGGCGATAGTGTTTCTGGTGAGCGTTTACATCTAATGAGATCTGCGCAGGATCACGCTAGAGGGGTTTACGAAGGTGATCTTCAGCAGGCTGCGTTCCTAGCGGCCGATTGCGATGAGGCGTCTCCCGATATGGTTCGACGCATGTCAGGTGAACCGCCTTTGTTCGGTAAATCGTTCCTTGACTTCAGAACGTATATGTTTGAGCAAATGAAGGGTGCTATTGGGTTGTAGTACAGCATTCAACACCATTCATTTTTTGCAACGAATATATGTTTGTTGGCGTCTCGGATACCTAGTTCGTGCCGCTCTGATGGAGTTCCTCATATGAGTCCCTACAAGTCTGTTTTTCTGCGCCGCTTGTTGGTTCTCCCCGCAACACTATTTTTGGCTTATTGCGGCGGAGTGGTGCTAGCTGATGAGTATCTACCTTTTCCTGAGTTAGACGGCATGGGTATATATGACGGCGAATATACAGCGGGCGAATTGATACGCCACGGCCTTGCTTCCCCACCCCCTGGTGCTGATGGTGAGGCAAGTATCGAACAGGCGTTAGGTATTGCGGATGAGCTATTTGGCCGTGATTCAAAAAAAACAGAGCTTGCCTCGCTAAGAGACTCTTGGCGTGAAACACGATCTGACAATATGCGCCGTTACTTGAGTACTGAGGATAATAATCTGGATTATCTCGATCAATACCCAACACAGCCCGCATATGCTCAGCCGCAATCAGAACGGGGCGAAGCCGCCGAATTTCTACGCAACGAAGCGGTAAAGCAATCTTACATGGAGAGTATTTCACGCGCGCTAGGCGTTGATCTAAGCAGACCATAAAACACAAACCAAGATTTTTTCTACAAAAAATCTTGCATTTAGTATTTTGTCTTTCGGCACTGTACGATTATCGCAATACGAAAATTCCTGCCGGATGCCCTACGACCCAAAAGAGATGACTAAAGAGCAGTTGGTTAATATGGAGACTGACGCCGACCTCGGCGCAGTTCTTTGCCGCAGACCACTGCGCCCCGCAGCGGTATTCCGTATCAGCACAGATTGTGGCATGTGGGACTAATTTTAGCGCTGCGGCGAGTACCAGTTCGGTCATTGCGGCCAATTGGTTAAAACTTGAGCTTCTTTCATTCAAAAACTCGCTACCTACAAGGAATATGATTTTGCTAAGAATCTGACACAGTGTGTAAATGCCCACCTGGAACAAATGAACTCGTATCTCCTGGTGGGCTTCTGTAGGCTAAATAAAATAAACCCAAAAATTTTCTGCTATCACTTAAATTTATTGGTGCCCTACTTCATCATCCGTTTAGTCAGGGATGCCCGTAGTTTGTCAAAGTCAACCTGGGGCACCTGAACCGCTGAGCCGTATTTACCACTGAACCATTCCTGGGTCGTGGCTGGGCATTGGCTGATCAGACGTTGAATCTGGCCTGCCTGGAACGGTGTCACGAGCCTGACCCCACCAGCAGCGTTGCCGTTATCGTCTTGGCCTCGCGTCGTAATGTTGAGCAGTGCGGAAAGTACATAGCGCTTGCCATAGCTGGTAGACGATCCAAATGCCTGAACTGCATTCTTGTTACCGCTCATGTCCGCAGGCAATAGCATGCTGGTCTCTTCCCGGTGGCCATCCTTGTGCATCAGCACGCCCGTCACTTGGATACCGCGTTCCTGGGTCTGAATACGGAAGCTCACCGCAAAGCCGTGCTTCTGCAAGATGGGTCGCACGGTATCGACGATATCCTCTAACGTGGCGTAACAACCGTTGTTGGTTTTTCCACGCTCTTCAATGCTAGGCAGTTCCGTTTGCATCGCCGCCATGGCAGCGCTGTAGGCCATCATGGCTTGACGATCCATTACCCGTTCCTGCATTTGCAGCAGGCGCTCCATTTTGTCGATATCGACATCGGGGTTGAGGGCAGCTCGCTCAATCACTTGGATAATGGCGGTGCTATCAGCTGTAGGATGCGCTTCTAGCGCCGCTGAGTTTGGGGAATGCTGAGCGTTGGTGTCTGCTTGAATGGCAGAAGCTGGAGCTTTTTGTGTAGAAGCATTTACTACATGAGTACGCTGTGCCATGGGGCACCTCCTGTGGTGTGGATAGAGAAAGAGGGGCTAGTCAGCCCTGTTCATGGGGTGTGTCATTTAACGAGCTCAGGAACATCGGGTAAGTGATACGCAATGTCTGCGGGATCGATACGCTCCAGACGTATCTCCGCTCGATAAAACTCGCCCTGAGCGCACACCAGTGACGTTGCGTTATGGGCGTCGTGTTCTAGCAGTTGTTTGGTCAGTCGAGTGAGAGCCATCTCAATGGCGTCGGAAACAAAGCTCATATGGGTACCTCGCAGCATAAGCCCCACAGCAAAACGCCCAGCCTTTTCAGGGGCTGGGCGTCTATGCCGTGAGGGTTAGTATGATCATTAGGTGAATCGCTTGTGGGAATGGGTGTATGGATGGTTACGACACCAGCTGTAGGGCGGCATCCAAGGCCTCTTGTTTGAGCTGTGCCCCCTGACCGAACCAGGCTGAGTCCATACGGGTATCGTTACTACGTGCCCGCTTGTCGTGATCGACGTACTCGGTCACGGCATTGAGCAAGCCCCAGGCCGTATCTTTGGCCGTCACCAAGTGAGCGCCACGCCCTTCGCCGTGGTAGAGCTTCTGCACCTTATTCAGCGCCCGGTAGTTGGGCAGTTTGGAAGGATCGTCCAGCGGCTTCTCGGCCCCACAAATCACCGACTGAAGATACTGCTGGGCTTCCTGCCGAGTGATTTTACGCTCCGCTAGGGTTTTCATCCGGTACATGAAGTCATTCCATTGCGACACCGAAATGCCTAACTGACGCTTCACGGCACGCGGATCAAACTCTGAACGATGGGGCACCTTCACCGCTTGCGACGTTCCATCGACCGCAATTTGCAGCGTGTTGTTGCACACCACCCGCACCGTGGTGGGCGTTGCCATGGTAGCGAGAGTGCCATCGCAGGAAGTGGCCAACAGCAGGTAGTCATTGACCTCATCCTGACCTTTGAGCGACGTGCTTAAGCCGCTACGGGCTAGCGCCCAGAACTTACGTCCGCCTTTGAGCACGCCAGCGGTTTCTAGCTCATACCCGGCGTACTCGGTCAGGTCACGGTAAAACTCCAAAATCTCCTCGGGCTGCACCACCTTATAGCGCTGTGACACCACCGACAGCGGTGCTTTAGTATCTGAGCGGTAGAGCACCTTCTGCTCAGGGAACGAGTGAATGCTGCCAAGGTGGCTAGCCCCTTCGGCAATAAAGCGTACTGGGGCTTCTTCAATGTGCCAATTCATACCAGCCTGTTGCTGCCAGACCTCCAGCGGTTGATGACGGTCGAGTTGCTGCCCCAGGCCATGCCAAGGGGTAGCGCCTACGTAAGCCATTTGTTCAACGAGATGTGCCATGGTGATTTCCTCAAAGAATTTTCATAGGCATCAATACGAACCACTGGCCGCCCGACCTATCAGGAAGCGGGCAAAGCCGTGGTAGCGCATACGAGATAGGAATCAGTGAACTGCGATTAGCGAGAGGGATAGCCAGGGTACTCTGCGAGCGGCAGCCGAAAAGTGTGGCCACACGCGCAGCACTCGATGTTATCCAGCACCTTGGTATCTAGCTCATCGCCAAGCCGAGCACCGGCGACACCGCCTGCGGTGCCGCCTACTAATGCACCAAACAGCGCACCGGCTAAGGTGCCAATCGATACGCCGACGGGGCCTGCGACAGCACCGACCACCGCACCGGCTTTGGCACCACTCAGCGCCCCCATGGCACCTGTCGCACCTCCAGAGACAACCCCCGTGGTTGCCCCCACTTGGCGGCCTAATCGACGTGGTATCAGTTGCGTTGATGTACAGCGTGGACAGTGGGCGGACATAAGCCACCTCCTTGAGTGAAGTGAATCGGAAGCGCCTCATGAGTAGGGCTTCACTCAAGTAATACGTGGCTGACATATTTTTAAACCCGCTTTAAAAGTCTGATGTAGTTAGCTACTCATTGGACTATGTGGCGATAAAATTAAAATTTACAAAATGTTACAAAAAATAGTTTACTGTCCAATTCAATCCACTTTAAACCGAGTGAAGATAGGCTTTTATAATAATCAAGATTTCAAGATTTTTTAGCATTGTGTTCGAAAATTAAAGTAGTAATATCGTTTCCGAGGTCTTTAGCAGAAGTCATTATGCTGAGGGCTAGGGGTTAATTTTAAACGATAAAAGAGGTAAGTATGTACGACGATATTTCTGAGGATACACGTCTTTATTTTGACGAGCTTGCTGAAAGAGAAGCTATTGAAGAGCAGCGTCAACAAGCTATAGAAGAAAATGAACAGCGGTATTACCAATGGAGAGAAAATTGGTATAAACAGTTTGGCAGTTGGCCAGAAGAGTGGATGGAGATAGAGCGTTATGAAGCAGATGTTGCGGGGGGTTATATAGACTGACACGGCGATTTTTATCCCCCTGACCTCTGTAGAATAGAGGTTTCTAAACAGTATGTCTCTATTGATTCTTGTCTTTAAAGACTGCTTTTATGATTGGTTGGTTAGATAGGCTGTGAGCGAGCATTTGGAGAATGTAAGTGTAAAAACTATTTCCATTGCTTGCTCACTTTTTTGCTTTGTTGGTATATTTTTTCTATTTTAAAAGGGTGTTTTTTTATCTCTTATAAAAAAATTTTTTCCGGTAAATAGTAATATGCAAAAATAGGGGTTAAATAAAAATAATAAAATAGCAAAGAAATACAAAGAGAGTAGGCAGTATTAAAGCCGCCACTAGGCAGGCTAAGTAAGCTGCTCAGCTGTTAATTCGCTGATAGTAGTGCTGTCTTTATAAAAAGGGTTAACTGTTTTTATAGGAGGGAAAAATGGTCTATCGAGTTAAAATACGTAAGCGCATATCTCAACGCCCTCATCTACATGCTTATTGGGAAAGGTATTTTTATTCGTATCCGATACAGCAGGATATTCCAAAAGGGCCGCAAGTTAAAGAATATCTTGAAAGTACACTTGAGTCACTTGCTTATATGCAATACCAATACAGCCAATGTTTTGCATTGCGTGTTGATCTTCGGTTTCCACGAGATGCGTGGTGTCCTTCTTGGGTAGAGAGTAATACGGCTGTACAACTATTTCTTGAACATTTAAATTATGAGCTAAGCCAGGCTAATGGTAAACACTCGAGAAAGCTACATTATATCTGGGCTCGTGAGCACAACGACCAGCAACGCCGTTATGCCCCTAATGAATCGCACTTTATAGACCGAGAAGCAGATCTGACAAAACCGCACTACCATTTACTGATTCTTCTTAATCGTGACTCCTTCAATACGTTGGGCCATATATTTCCTACGCGAAATGGGCCTTGGGCGGGTAACTACGCTGACCAGTGTTTAGCGCACCGTATTCAGCGATCTTGGTCGCATGCTTTAGGTAATCGGCCTCATGAGCGCATGCCAGGTCTAGTGGAGTTTGCAAAAGATATTAGTCAACGGCCCATCAGTTTCACTTTTCGTCGCCAACAAGGGCCGGAGGGTTTGAAAGAGGTGATGTATGCTGCCAGTTACCTCTGTAAAGCCTATTCAAAGGATTTCTCGTCCTCAGCACGCTGCTTCCAGCGATCGTATGTAGATCAAGATTTCTGTGCGGATTTCTGGCAGAAAGTTGGCCCTGACCCGCATGATCATTTTCGTGTTTTATTGTCATGAATGTTGAAGGCTCACCTTATATAAGAGTGGCACAGGTCCGGCTGCCGATAAATTTCGTGGCTGGCACGTAGAAAGTGACAGTCATTGCTGGGTATCTAGCTCTAAGGAAATCTTTGCCTTCTTATGTGACCAGGGTGCCGTCGACGAGTGTTTTGTGCACTTTGAGGATATGAGCAAAAGTTGGCTAACCGCTGCTGAGGTTGCAACCCAATTTGATCCGGTAGACCCGAACGACCCAGAGTTTGACATGTTAGGTGTCGAGGGTGGCGCGTCAGTCGCTTGTGACACGATGCGTACGATCCAATTCATCCAGCCTTTCAATAAATGACCAATAACTGAGGAGCCTCCTGAATGGGGGCTTTTTTTTGCTTTTTTCTTACAACGTCTGAGCGAACGTTACGTGGATTGGTGAAGCCGCGTTTAGTAACCAGCAAACAGCGTGTATTGACTAAAAATCTAGGATTTTCACAAATTTTTTCATCGTTTGATTCTCGAAAAAAGTTCTACATTAGAGCTGCTTTCGAGGATGGCCGTTGTAGCAGTGCGCCGCCTCACATTGCCTAGAGAAAGAGCAAGGGCGTTTGAGCAGGCGCTTATTTCCGCTACAGGTAGCGATGTAGCAAGGAATTCTGCGGAATTGGCTATAAAGCGAATGTGTTTTTAAAATCATGAGTTATTCAATTTGTCAATGATTAAAATCTAGGGTCGTATCTTCTCCTTTTTTTATCCCAGAAAACCTACCTGGATACGCGGCTCATAGCTAGCTAAATTGCCTTCCATCCAAGGCGCCCTGGGTAATTTGCTAACAAACAAGGAGGCATATAGCCATGCACGCAACCGACGATTTAACCGTCCTACGGATGAAAGACCTGACAAAATTTATTGGTCTATCTCGCTCAAAGATCTACGAAATGCTGGACCCAAAATCAAAGCGCTACGACCCTAAATTTCCTCGGCAGGTGCGATTAAGTATCGCTGCTGTAGGTTGGTACCGAGGTGAGGTGGTGGCCTGGCTGGAGTCTCGTCGTCAACAACGCGACTAGCCAATCTGACAAGTTCCAAAACTGCATTTGCTCTTTAACAACGTATTTTTGTGCATTTTCTATGCGGCGTGTGGCGTGAGCTTTGCGCTGCATGGAATAGGTGCCTGCATGAGGAAAGCACCATGTCTAACTTCAGCAGCTATTACCTCAGCTGTTTACCAGCCACTATTTTTGATTTTCCACTGATTAAGAGTGGTGGTGTGTTGCAAAATAAGATTCACCAAGTACGGGAGGCTACCCAGGCACCTTTACCGATGGTCGCGCAAGGGGGCTTGGCCGTTGCCTCCTTCTTGCTGCAGAACCTGATAGATGTTGAAAAGCCAAACGGCCAAATTGTACCGCCGAACCAGTATTTTGTGGCCGCCGCTGAATCAGGTGAACGTAAGACAACCGTTGATAATCTGTTCTTTGCGGAGGTTAACGAGCTAGAAAGTGAGCTAGACCAAAAATACGCGGAGGAGGTGCGAGATTATGAGCTTGCACTGACGATTTGGAAGGCGCGAAAAAACGGACTGTTGAAAATAGTTGCAAGGAACGGAAGTGAAGTAGCCATTGAGGAGCTCTATGAGCTCGAACAACTTAAACCTGATCACCCAATAAGAGCAGGTATTCGCACACTTAGTGATGTAACGCCTGCCGCCGCCATGGCCCTATTTGATCGTGAGGCCATTCAATCCACTATATTGCGCTCTAGTGAAGGGGAGGAAATTTTATCCGGGCACGCAGCTCAGAAATTATCGCTTTGGAACTCATTATGGAGTGGTGATGCAGTGCGAGTTGACCGCAAAACGAGCACGAGCTGCGTAGTGAGGCCACGAACAACGCTGTATGTGCAAGCCCAGCCCAGCGTTTTGCAACGATTTGTTTCCAAAGGAGGTGAAAACGCACGAGGTATAGGTTTTTTTGCTAGAACTCACATTACTTTTCCGGCAACCACACAGGGCATGCGGCCTGTTAAGGAGATTATAAAGATACCCAACGATGAATACGGCGCTTGGGTAAAAGAGCTATTTCAGCACAACGTTGAAGTAGCCAATACCTCCAACTCCGAGCGTATCATCGTCCGCTTTGATAATGACGCTAAAGGGCGTTGGTTTGTGCTAGCTAACGCTATTGAGCGTGAAATTTGTCCAGGAGGGCGCTTTGCGGGCTTTGGCGATCACGCCTCCAAACTGGCAGACAACATCGCTAGGATGGCCGTGCTGCTGCACTGTGCCGAATTTGGAATAAAAGGAGAGGTGTCATTACGCACACTCGATGATGCTACTGCGCTCTGCTTTTGGTTCTCAAACGAGTTTATCCGCTTGTTTCAGGCCCCTTCAGAAGAGCAGCGTGACTACCTATCATTGCAAAGCTGGTTCAACCAGAAGCGGGCTGAAGGCTACCGCTATCTGCGCAAAAATCACGTCAGGAAATATTGTCCCAATGCGCTACGTGATGCGGGGAAGCTCAATATTCTGACAAACCTTATGCAAAATAATGGTGAGATTCGTGTTGGTGTATTGGCTAAGAAAACGATCATTGACCTATACCCAAACTACCAAGACGACCAAACGCTACTGATGACGGTAGTCAACTCATAGCTAGCCACTTGTAGCCAACCAAACAACCCCGGGCCTTTTCAGGCTCGGGGCTTTTGCATACATGGGTAATGGTAAAATATAGTGAATTTTTATAGCGCTTCATTCGCCTTAGCAATTGATATACGCTGATGTAAAGTTATTTTCTGAAGTTATGCCTAATTGAGGCAAGGGCCTCCGGTTGGCAGTCAGGGACGGAGAAGGGGGAGTATTTGGAGATCATCGATAATATCAACCGCCTGCTGGGCGACGATCTGAAACGCACCGTACAGCCCGGCGCTAAGCTCAAGATTGCAGCTTCGTGTTTCTCTATTTACGCATTTGAAGCGCTCAAGCAAGAGCTAGAGAGCGTAGACTCGCTAGAGTTCATCTTTACATCCCCTACCTTCGTGCCCCATGAAGCCACCGATACGTTTCGAAAGGCCCACCGTGAGTTCTTTATTCCCAAAGCAGAGCGTGAACGCAGCCTGCATGGCAGCGAGTTTGAAATTCAGCTCAAGAACCAACTGAATCAAAGGGCCATTGCCCGTGAATGCGCTAGTTGGATTCGGCGTAAAGCCAGCTTCCGCTCAAACCGTGGTCAAGCAGCCATGCAGCCCTTTGCTGGGGTAGAGGCGCACGCGGGCGACACCGTTTATATGCCGTTGCAAGGCTTTACCGCTGTCGATCTTGGTTACCAGCAAGGCAATGCCATTTCCAACTTTGTCACGCGGTTCAGTGACCCAGCACATACCACACAATTTATGACGCTGTTTGACCAGCTCTGGGAAGATGAAGAGAAGCTGGAGGATGTGACCGCCGCGCTGTGCGAGCATATCGAAACCGTGTATCGAGAGAACTCGCCCGAGCGCATTTACTTTTTGATGCTTTACCACATCTTTCACGAGTACCTGGAAGACATCAGCGAAGACGTTTTACCCAATGACCGCACGGGCTACCAAGATACAGTGGTGTGGCAGAAGCTCTTCAATTTTCAGCGGGATGCAGCCACTGGCATTATCAACAAGCTAGAAACCTACAACGGCTGTATCCTGGCCGATAGCGTTGGGCTTGGTAAAACCTTCACGGCACTAGCGGTGATCAAATACTACGAGCTGCGCAATCGTGCCGTGCTGGTACTCTGCCCGAAAAAGCTAGCCGATAACTGGCTGACCTATAACCGTAACCTGACCACCAACGTACTTGCTCAAGACCGGCTTAATTACGATGTGCTTTGCCACACGGACTTGCAGCGCACCACTGGCGAATCCCTAGGCATGCCACTGGATCGGGTCAACTGGGGTAATTACGACCTGGTGGTGATCGACGAGTCACATAATTTTCGCAATAACGACATCTATAAAGACCGGGAAACGCGTTACCAAAAGCTGATGAACCAGGTCATTCGCGCTGGTGTGAAAACCAAGGTGCTGATGCTGTCCGCGACGCCAGTCAATAATCGCTTTAACGACTTGAAGAATCAGTTGGCACTCGCTTACGAAGGTGAATCAGAAAACCTGACGCGTCATCTCAGTGGCACCCAGGATATCGATGTTGTGTTTAGGCGTGCTCAGGCCGCTTTTAATCATTGGTCGTCTCTGCCTCCTGAAAAGCGCACTACTAGCGCTATCCTTAAATCGCTGGATTTTGATTTCTTTGAACTGCTGGACAGTGTCACCATTGCGCGGTCACGGCGGCATATTGAAACCTTCTACGACACCAGCGAGATAGGCAGCTTTCCTAAGCGTCGAAAGCCTCTGTCATTTCATTGTCCATTGACTGAGCGTCGAGGTGTCATTGATTTCAATGAGATTTTCCAACACTTGTCACAGCTTAGACTCGCTGTTTATGCGCCTATCAGCTATATCCTGCCCAGCCGTTTGAAGAAGTACGAAGCGATGTATGACACCCAAGTGTCAAGTGGTGGAGGGAGTTTCAAGCAGGCTGATAGGGAAAAGAGCTTGCAAGCCTTGATGACAACGAATTTGTTGAAGCGGCTAGAAAGCTCGGTGGCTTCCTTTCGACTGACGTTACAAGCGCTGCAAAATAGTCATCAGACGATTCTAGATAAAATCGAAGCCTTCAAGCAAAACGGCAGTACGCAACATTTTGCTGATATTGCAGCGGCTTATGAGAACGCTGATCCTGAAGATGATGACATCCCCATGCCTGACGACAGCACGGTGGGCAAGAAGATACAGATCAGCTTGAAAGACATGGATTTACCTTCGTGGGAGCATGACCTTAACAATGACTTGGTGTGGATAGAACTGCTGTTAGAACAAATGGCAAAAGTCACGCCTGAAGAAGATACCAAGCTGCAGCATCTAGGCCGTTATGTTACTGACAAAATCGGGGCACCTATCAACCCGGGCAATAAGAAAATTCTCATCTTTACCGCCTTCGCGGACACGGCTAAGTACCTCTACCAACAGTTGTCCCCGACGCTATTAGAAGCGCATGGTCTTCACACTGCGCTAGTGACTGGTAGCGATGCCCCGGTTTCTACACTAGGTAATATGCCCGGTAGCCGCCGCCATTACGATTTCCAAGGTTTACTCACTCTGTTTTCGCCGCACTCCAAAAGCAAAACGCAGGTGTTTCCGAATGAGCCGCGTGAAATTGATATCCTGATCGCGACAGACTGCATCTCAGAAGGCCAGAATCTACAGGACTGCGACACCCTCATTAACTACGATATTCACTGGAACCCGGTGCGTATCATCCAACGCTTCGGGCGTATCGACCGTATAGGATCAACCAACGAGACCATTCAGCTAGTTAACTACTGGCCTGATATCAGTTTAGATGAGTACATCAACCTGAAAGAGCGGGTAGAGAACCGCATGGTGATTGCCGACGTCACCGCGACGGGGGACGACAACGTACTCAATGCCCAGGCCAACGACATTGCCTACCGGCGCGAACAACTTCGCCGTCTTCAAGACGAAGTCGTCGAGATGGAAGATTTGAAGTCCGGTGTCTCTATTACGGATCTGGGCTTGAACGAGTTCCGTATGGATCTGCTGGGCTATATCAAAGAGCACGGTGATTTAAGCCATCTGCCCAATGGGTTGCATAGCGTTGCACCAGCACAGCCTGACAAAGGCCTGTTTCCTGGTGTGATTTTTCTGTTGCGACACCTCACGAACTCCGGCCACAAAGCAGAAGGCGAACTGCAGCAACAGAACCGCTTACATCCTTACTACCTGGTTTATATTGGCAATGATGGAGAGGTACTGAACGATTATACTGAGGTCAAACGCCTGCTAGATTTAGCGCGCACGGCCTGCAAAGGGTATTCCAACGCTGTAGAGCCAACCTATCGTCCGTTTAATGAAGAAACCCAGGATGGCCGTGATATGAGCGTTTATTCAGCACTGCTGGATCAAGCAATTCGCTCTATGGTGGCTGCCAAGGAAGAGCGAGAGGTAGATAGTTTGTTCGGGGGCGGGACAACCACGGCCTTAGTCGATAACATACAAGGACTTAGCGATTTTGAGTTGATGGCGTTTGTGGTGATTCGCGACGCAGCGCATCAAGCCTATTAAAAGGATATCGCTGCGATTAACTGGGGGAAGGATGAAACTGAACAAAGTTGATGTCAGGAACTACCGCTGCTTTGCGTCAGTGAGCCTGTCTTTGCACCCCCAAATGACGGTGATTGTGGCGGAGAACGGTCAGGGGAAATCCACCCTGCTAGATGCGTTACGCGTTGGGCTATGGCCCTTCATCAGCAGTTTTGATCTGGCAAAGGCTTCAGGATACAGCGACCCGCAAAACGGTATTTCAGTCGCAGACGTGCGCCGTGTGATGGAGAGCAGCGTGGGGATGAAGCGTCAGTTGCCTACCATTATCGAAATGGAAGCCGATTGGGGCGAGCTTTGTTCAGTCGAGTGCGGCAACACCATGCCAGCGTCACACTGGCTTCGTTTTCGTGAAAGTGAAGCTAGTCGCACCAAAACGAGAGGGGATGGTGATACCAAACAGTTGGAGAAGTGGGCCAAAGCGCTACAGGAAACGGTGCGCAAGCCAGAAGATGCTTCTCCCTTACCCGTTTTTGGTTATTACGGCACTGGGCGCTTGTGGATGCAGAAGCGCCTACTATCAGAAGCAGATCGTCGCTCAGAAAAACAGTCTGAGAAAGACGACTTCTACGTGCGCACTTTTGCCTACCGACACTGTATGGACCCGGCCTCATCGTTCAAATATTTTCGTGACTGGTTTATCTGGGCTTGGAAAAGTCGTACCAACACGAATGAGCGTAAATCGGCAACATCAGCTGACCGAATACGCGCTCATGAACGCATTGAAGCTGTTCAGCATGCTATCGACGCTATTCTTAAGCCGACCACCGGCTGGCATACATTGGAATATAGCCTGGAAGATGGCGAAACCCTTATTCTCAATCATGATAATGCAGGCTATTTATCGGTCGACCAGCTAAGCGACGGCATACGTAGTGTTTTGGCAATGGTAGGGGACTTAGCCTACCGCTGTATTCGCCTGAATCCACATCTAGGGTCGGAAGCGCCCTCTAAAACGACGGGTGTTGTGTTGATCGATGAAGTAGATATGCACCTGCATCCTCGGTGGCAACAGCGGATTTTGCAGGCATTACAAACATCGTTTCCCTCTATTCAATTTGTGGTGACTACACATAGCCCCCAAGTGATCACAACCGTGGCGCGGGAGAATCTGCGCGTGATTCACGAAGAGGACGGGCAGTTCGATGTTGGTATGCCAGAATTCAGCCCCCTGGGGCATTCGTCAGGGGATGCGCTTTCGTATGTCATGGGGGTAACGCCCACTCCCGCCATCGACAACATTGAAGAACTGGTGGCGCAAACCGAGCAGCTGATTCGTGCAGGCAAAGAGCAAACGCCAGAAGCGCAGCAAGCTATGCAAACCCTCACGGCAATGGGCTACGAATTTACTGAAGCAGAGCTTCACACTTGGCGCTTTTTGGCAGACCTGAAAAAGAGCCGTAACAATGGTTGAACTACAGCATGGCAACACAGAACCTCATGTCCTGACAGCGTTCAAGCAGCAGCACCCTGGCTTGCAGGTAATAGACTTTAAAGAGAATCAGCAATTTCAGGCTATCAAGTACGAAATACGCTCGGCCCTTAACCTTTTGCAGGAAGGGCGCTGCGTTTATTGTGAGGCTTGGCTGAGTGATGAAGAGGGGCATATTGAGCATATAGTGCCCAAAGGTGGGCCAAATGCTCAGCCAACGCTCTGTTTCGAGTACACCAACTTTGCTCATAGCTGTTCCACGTACAACACCTGTGGGCATAGCAAACAAGCAAAAGTGTTACCCATACCACCAGGGCCGGGCTGCAATGATCACTGGACCCTAAGCACCGAAGGCGGTTATATCCAACCACTGGCGGGATTGAACCGGTCACAGCGCCACAAAGTGACGCAGACCCGCGATATGTTGGGGTTAAACAGGCACGCCGAGCTTGTACGTGACAGAAAAAAATGGATTGAACAATTTGAGGTAGTGGCGAAAGCTCACCCAGAAGCGATAGACCAGTTTATTGACAGTGCGCCGTATCGATACCTACTCGCCACACTGCTCCGGTAACGTCAGTCATGTTCTATCACTACCCAGATAAAACCCGCTTAGATCGCGTGGTAGCCAAGCAGAAGGTGCTTGCTCACACCAAGGGAAGCAACAAGCTGCGTGAGCTTTTTCGTGATGAAGTAGAGCAGATAACTTGGCATGCCAAAATAGCCCCCAGCACACTGAATTTACCCAGCACGAAGGATGTGCCTGAGCTGCAGGTGTTTGTGGTCACCCTGAAAGGTGAAGCACTCCATGACGATGTATTGAGCGCCATAGACCATGCTATCCCATTTCCCATTGTGTTTGAGCTGAAAAGGCCAAGCGGCGTGTGTCTTAAAGCGGCCTATAAACGCCCAAGCCAAGCGGATGCTAACAAATGGGTAACTGACGAAAGCTATCTTAGTAGCGGTTGGCATGCGGAGGATACAGAGCGCTATCCGCTACCACCTGCTATTCATCTGAAGGCACTCTACCACCAGTGGCTGAGTAAGCTGATACCCACGCCTAAGCGCGATGGCGAGCATTTGGAAGAACAACTGGCAAGATTTAGTGCAGCCAGCACTTTAGAGAAGCAGGCTGAAAAATTAGAGAAACGGTTGCGCAACACGAAACAATTTAACCGCAAAGTCGAGCTGAATGCCGAGCTTCGCGGCATACGAAAACAGATTACCGAATATATTGCCCACTAGGGGTCAAGCGCCTAGCAGGCCAGGAGAAAGAAATCACCATGGATAAGCTCAAAATGCATTCGCCCAACCTAACAGAGGGCAACATCGCCAAGCTGGCAGAACTCTTCCCTAGCTGCGTGACGGAAGCGCGTGATGAGCATGGCAAGGTAAAGCAAGCAATCGACTTCGATCAGCTGCGCCAAGAGCTTTCCGACCATATTGTTGATGGTTCCCAGGAGCGTTACCACTTGAATTGGCCCGGCAAGCGGGATGCTTTGCTGGCAGCCAATGCGCCGATTGCTAAAACACTACGCCCCTGCCGGGAAGAAAGTGTTGATTTTGATAACACCAAAAACTTGTTTATCGAGGGGGATAACCTTGAGGCATTAAAATTACTTCAGGAGACATATCTTGGAAAGGTCAAAATGATTTATATTGATCCTCCTTATAATACCGGTAATGATTTTGTTTATAGTGATGATTACTCTGTTTCAGTTGACGATTATCTTTTGTACTCTCAACAGTCAAGTGAGGGCAAGGGTAAGCTGGTTGCCAACACTGAAAGCAATGGCCGCCGCCATTCTGACTGGCTCTCGATGATGTATGGTCGTTTAAGACTTGCCAGAAATTTGTTGAAAGATGATGGCGTAATTTTCTTATCTATCGATGATAATGAACTTTCTAATTTAATAAAAATTTGTGATGAAATTTTCGGGGAAGATAATTTTATTGCTAATTTTGTTTGGGAGAAAAGGACAAATAGAGAAAACCGTAAGGTGGTATCATCAAGACATGACTATGTAGTTTGTTATTGCAAGAATATTTACCATAGTGAGAGAGTTCTTAAGCAGCTACCTATGAGTGAAAAAGCATTAGCTAATTACAAAAACCCAGATAATGATCCCCGTGGCTTATGGAAGTCAGATCCTGCTACAGCCCAAGCTGGACATGGAACTAAAAGTCAGTTTTATACCTTCATAGCTCCAAACGGAAAGAAGCATGAGCTTCAAAGCGGACGTTGCTGGTTATACACTGAAGAAACTATGAAAAAAGCTGCTGAGGAAGGGAAGCTTTGGTTTGGTAGAGACGGCAATGGTGTTCCAAGAGTTAAAACTTATTTGAATGATAAAGAAAGGGGGCTTACTCCAGAAACAATTTGGTTTGCTGATGAAGCAGCTACAAATGAACAAGCAAAAAATTATCTAAAAAAACTGTTTGATGGTAAATCTGTTTTTGATACTCCTAAACCAGTAGATTTAATAGAAATAGCATTGCGTTTATCTACAGAGAAAGATGATCTGGTTCTAGATTTTTTTGGTGGTTCTGCTACTACAGCACATGCAGTAATGAAATTGAATAAATTAGATAAAGGCGATCGTAAATTTATTATCGTCCAGTTAGATGAACCATGTGCTGTTAAGAGCGATGCTTACAAAAATGGGTATAAAAAAGTTTCAGATATATCAATCGACAGGATTAAAAGAGCTGCAAAAGAGCTCTCTAAGAACACAAAAGATGATGAAATGTTGGATTTAGGTCTTAGGGTATTTAAAGTAGATAGCTCTAATATGCAAGAAGTTTACTACCAACCGGGACAGCTGCGTCAGGATATGCTGTCTGATACTGCCAACAATATTCGCCCAGATCGCACTCCAGAAGACCTGCTTTTTCAGGTGTTGCTGGACTGGGGTGTTGATCTCAGCCTTCCTATATCGCAAAAAAAGATTGCGGGTAAAACGGTTTACTTTGTAGATGGTAGCGACAAGCACATGGCGTTAGCCGCCTGCTTTGATCTTGATATCGATGAGGCCTTCGTCAAGCAGCTGGCTGAATACGAGCCGCTACGTGCCGTGTTCCGCGATGCTGGCTTTGCTAACGACAGCGTCAAAATCAATGTTGAACAGGTATTTGCTCAGAAGTCACCTAACACAGATGTGAAGGTGATTTGATGAAGCTCCAATTTAAAACCCAGGCATATCAGACCCGAGCCGTTGACTCTGTAGTGGCCTGCTTCAAAGGGCAGCCGCCAAGCCGTGGGGTAACGTACCAGATCGACCCAGGCAGGGTGAGCAAGCTTTCTACCCCTATGCAGCGTGACCTTTATGCATCGCCGCAAGCGGCTGATGCGGGCTTTCGAAACGCAGATGTTGAGCTTTCTGAAATGGAGCTATTGGGCAATATAAAAGCGGTGCAGCAGCGCCAGAACTTGCCCGTTTCAGACTCGCTGGCTAAGGATGATAAAACTGGTTGTTCCATTAACCTTGATGTTGAGATGGAGACCGGCACCGGCAAAACCTACGTTTACTTGAAGAGCATGTTCGAGCTGTATGAAAAATACGGCTGGGGCAAGTTCATTATTGTCGTACCCAGCATTGCCATTCGTGAGGGTGTATATAAGTCGCTGCAAATCACCGCAGACCACTTCCAAGAAGCCTATGGCAAGAAAGCACGGTTTTTTATCTACAACTCAAAGCAGCTTCACCAAATAGAGGATTTTTCCTCTAATGCGGGCATTAACGTGATGGTCATCAACGTCCAGGCGTTTAACTCCCGTGGTGCCGATAATCGGCGGATATACGACGAGCTAGATGATTTCCAATCTCGTAGGCCTATTGATGTTATCAAGGCTAATCGACCCATTCTATTCCTTGATGAACCGCAGAAGATGGAGGGCGGCAAAACGCTTGGCTCGCTGAGCGAGTTTAACCCTCTGTTTATCGTGCGCTACTCAGCCACACACAAAACGACTTACAATAAAATCCACCGGCTGGATGCGCTGGATGCCTACAACCAAAAACTGGTTAAAAAAATATCAGTGCATGGCATCACTACCCGTGGCTTAACCGGCACGGATGCTTATCTGTACCTCGAAAATATCGAAACCTCCCGCAGCAAACCACCCGTAGCGGTAGTGGAGTACGAAGAAAAAGGGGCAAGCGGTATTCGGCGTAAGCGTCGCAAGCTGCGGCTGGGTGACAACCTTTATGAGCTGTCGGGTGGGTTAGCCCAGTACCAAGGCTTTGTGGTCTCTGACATTGATGCCAGGGTTGACCAGCTCAGCTTTACCAACGGCGTTGAACTAACGGTGGGTGATATCACCGCTGATATCTCTGAAAAGGTATTGCGTCAGATACAAATTCGCGAGGCGATCAAAGCCCATTTCAAGAAAGAGCAGCAGCTCTTCTCCCAAGGTATCAAGGTTTTAACGCTGTTCTTTATCGATGAAGTGGCCAAGTACCGCCAGTATGACGACAGTGGCGAGGTCGCAGGTGAGTACGCTCAGATGTTTGAAGAGGAGTACAACCGCGAACTCAACGAGGTGATGACGCTAGAAGACAGTGACTACCATCGCTACCTGAAGGGAATTGCCACTGAGAAAACCCACAACGGGTACTTCTCTATCGACAAGAAGTCCAAGCGGCTAGTAGACCCCAAAACGAAGGCTCGCTCGACTGAGACGGATGATGTCGATGCTTATGACCTTATTCTGAAAGACAAAGAGCGGCTGCTTTCCTTCAAGGAACCAACGCGCTTCATTTTTTCGCATTCAGCGCTGCGAGAAGGCTGGGATAATCCCAACGTCTTTGTTATCTGCACGTTAAAGCATAGCGATAACACGATCTCACGTCGCCAGGAAGTCGGGCGTGGGCTGCGTTTGGCGGTTAATCAGTTGGGTGAGCGGATGGATGACCCCATGACCGTTCACGACATCAACGGACTGACCGTAATCGCCAGCGAAAGCTACAAGGATTTCGTCACCGCACTGCAGAAAGATATTGCCGCCAACCTTTCTGAACGGCCCCGTAAGGCTGATGAGGATTACTTCAAGGGTAAACTGCTGGTGAACGATGCCGGTGAAGAGACCGAAGTAACGGATGCGATGGCGAAGGACATCTATCGTTACTTGCTCAAACATGATTACACCGATAACGATGACCACATTACCGATACCTATCACCAGGCCAAAGAAAAAGGCGTGCTAGCGGAGTTGCCGGATTCACTGAAGCCTTATGAGGCACAAATTGGTCAGCTGATCGATAGCGTTTTCAGCAATGCTCAATTGCCGCACATCGACGATGGCCGTCGCACCAAGCTCAATCCCCTCAACGATAACTTCAATAAGCAGGAGTTCCAGGCGCTGTGGGAGAAGATAAATCGCAAAGCGGCGTACTCGGTACGCTTTGACTCAGATGAGCTGATTCAAAAATGCGTCGGTTATCTGGACTTAAAGCTCCAGGTGAAGCGCCTTGAATACAAAATCGAGCGTGGCGAGCAAAATGTGGATGCCAGCTATGAAGACCTCAAGCGTGGCGAAGGCTTTACGGTTAAGGAAAGAGATAACCAAAAATACCAAGACTCAGTGCATTCAGCGGTGACGTATGACCTTATTGGTCGATTAGCAGATGGTACAAAGCTAACGCGCCGTACTATTGCTGCGATGCTTTCTAAGGTCAAGGCGAGTACCTTCAAGCAGTACGCGATGAACCCAGAAGACTTCATGATGCAGGCTGTGCGCCTTATCAATGAGCAGAAGGCGACCATGGTGGTCGAGCACATCAGCTACGACCCGCTTAATGAGACTCATAGCCAAGAAATCTTCACCATCGAGAAGCCTGAAAACCGGCTGGATACCGCTTACAAAGCCAAACGGCATATTTACGATTACGTGGTCACTGACTCCGGCATTGAGCGTGACTTTGTGGAAGATATGGAGACGCGCAAAGAGGTCGTGGTATACGCCAAGCTGCCTAAGAGTTTCTTCATCCCGACACCAGTGGGCAATTACAACCCAGACTGGGCGATTGCCTTCCATGAAAAAGGCGTCAAACACATTTACTTCATTGCAGAGACCAAGGGCAGCATGTCGTCTATGGAATTACGCAATGTGGAAGAAGCCAAGATCAAATGCGCTACAGAGTTCTTCGATACTATTGCCACCGCCCAGGTGAAATACGATGTTGTGGATTCTTACGACACCTTGCTGGATTTGGTGAGGTGATGATTGTTTTCTGTAATCAATACCTAACCAGTATTTTCGCTCGTTATAAGAGCTTACAAGAGGTGGATTTTTGAAGCTTGATATCAGTAGTTAAAACCTGGTCTTTCTGGGGAAAGGTCAGGGTGCACTCTTACGCAACTCTGTTAGTTGCCTCACCCAGCGACGTATTGTGCTCTCATTAACGTCCAGGGCCGTACTGGCTTGGCGAATCGTTAAGCTATGATCTAGCACCAGGCTGGCTGCTTTCTGTTTAAACTCAAGCGACAAAGAGCGTCGCTGCCTGGTTGCAACGCTTAAGATCAGTAGCCAGTTTTCTGAGGTGGAGTGACTCTGGTATGTGTTTAAGACATTGTTGAAGTTCAGAGGGCGTTTTTCCTGTTGTGCAATTCTAATGGTTTGAATAGCATTTTTGAGTCTATTCAATGACCGTGCCACATCACTAAGCCCATCCACAAACTGAAGTCGGTAGTGAAAATCACAAGTCCTTCGTACGATCATTTCGTTCAGGGTATCCATCACCAAGTTTCTCTCTTTGAATACCCTTTCTGCAAAGCTATAGTAATCCTCTGGACTGGTTGGACGGGTAGCAACAACGGCCGGATAAGTCTTTAATTGGGGATCTGCAAACGGTGCAAATGGATCATTGTCGGCAGAAGGATAGAGGTACGAATTAGTGACCTTAAGATCTTCATCTTCAAACAAGAGACCTTCATGTTGTTTGAAACGAACTGTGAAAGGTACGTTTTGCTTATCAAGGCGGTGCCCTGGCAGCCTTAAAAAAAAACCTTTTTGATTCTTAATTCTTGTAATAAAATCGGCTTGGACAATATGAAAATCCCCAAAGCTGGCATTGTCAACTTGAAATAGTTCTTCAAGCTCTGATAGAAAAAAACACTGAACTATTCCTATGTCGCCATCTTTCCCTTCTTGGCTAGCAAAGAATAAAGCTATCCAGGCTGTTCTAGTTAGGTCAATTAGTGGTGATAGAATGCCATAGTGCTGAGCAATGGCCATGCAGACACTTTCGGATGAACCCTCACCTTTTTGTTCTAGAAGTTGCTTCATTGCCTCACAAAACAGTGCGAGATCTTTATATCGACGCTTGCACTCCTCAATCTCAGCCTGCACGTTATTTAGCGGAAGGCCACGCAGTATCGACGGTACCAATGGCCACTTTTCGTTTCTCGTCCCTCTGAATCCTACCCCATGTTCCCTGTAGTCATCTGTATTTGGGTTGAATAAATGCCCAGCCTTAAAAGCACAAGCGGCCGCGTAAACATCAGGGTAAATGCCACCATCGGGTAACGTTCGGTAAACTTCCCCCATCTCGAACAAACTCTCCACCTCTGCGTTTGATGGTTGCACGAGGTTTGAGTTGTTTCGGTAATCCTGCAAGGAACTATCACGGCGCGGTATTGAGTATGTGATTGCGGGATCGATAAGCATATGTCGATGATCTCCTTCATAATGCCGCTCAAAGTGCGACCATCGATTCCAAAGATCTTTCCATTTCGATGAATAGCTATATTCCATACTGAGTCTCCTATTTTTCAGAATCTTGGCAAGCCCATGCCTATATCTGATCGGTCTATAAGGCCGATGTGGCCAAGGAAGTGTTAGTTGCTATACGGTATTGATTGTAAATATATGCAAAAGGGATTTGTAGAAGGCCTAAGAGACTAGAAATACCAGTAGCCCTTGTTATTACCCGATTCTTATCTTAAGAGTAAGAATAGCTAACGAAAATGATAAATCAAAACGTTAACGCGAAGTTTTGGTTTTTTCTTACAGCAAGTTAAGTGATGGCTCAGATTTCGCAATGAATCAGAAGTTAGAAAATTGTCATCGCTGGTAATGGAATAAGTAATACTGCTCTATTGCGTTTGATGTTTATCTAATGCATATTAAGTTTTTGATATTTTAAGAAATAATCTTTTTCCTTTACTTTATAACACGGGAAGATTGCTTTGAGTCGAGTGTTATTAGTACGCAGCCCTGCGCTTCTAAGTCGTCAGCATCAGGTTGGCTACGGTTGGTCCCAGATGAATTTTTCTGGCCATGCGAGCGCTGATGACTTAATGGGCGCTTTTCGCGAGCAAAATATAGAGGTTGGACGAAAAGAAAACCAAATCCGTCGGTTTTTCAATATTCAGCAGGGTGACCTGCTTGTAGTGCCAGTAAATCGGGCGATTTTGCTTGCCCGAGCAACGGGTCAGAAAAGTTTCAGCCTAGATGTGCATTATGGTGAAAATCGTGTAGGCGCTGAGTTCCTGCGTAACCCTGACGGAAGCTTAAAGCGTGTTCCTCGGGATGATCTCTCCAATGCACTAGAAACACGACTAAAAATCCGCATGGCAATTGCGCCACTGGATGAGTTCTCCGATGAGCTAGAGCGTCTCTATACCACGCTGGAAAAGGGTGGGCATAGCAGTATTAGCAGCCACTACGAAGCACTAAACAATGACTTAGTAGCTGAGGCGAAAAGCGAACTACTCAAGCGTATCCAAAAGGGTGGTACCTACTTAGCAAGTGGTGGAGAGGGCTTTGAGCGGTTGGTTATGGAGCTATTGGAGTTAGAGGGTTATAGCGTTCATCGCCCTAGTAAGCGTCACTATGCAGGTATAGCGGATGGTAAGCGCCATTAAACCGACCCACTTGCCCTAACCGTATTGAGCCACATTTTTTAAAGCTGGCAGCTCTGCATTCCAGGGTAAGAGCGTTTCGAGTTGTTCGAGGGTAACTGCATCGGCGATGTGCGTCAGCACATGATGGATGTAAGCCGACGGCTCCAGTCCGTTGGCCTTGGCCGTTTCGATCAGCGAGTAACAGGTGGCGCTGGCTTTCGCGCCCTGCGAGGTATCGGCGAACAGCCAGGCTTTTCTTCCCAGAGCGAACGGGCGGATGGCATTCTCGGCACCCGCGTTGCTGATTTTCAGGTCGCCACGTTCACAGTAGCCCACCAGGGTATCCCACTGGTTCAGGGTGTAATCCATCGCCTTGCGGGTGAGCGAGCCCTTCAGTACTTTGCTGGTGTTTTTATCCAGCCAGGCCTTGAAGGCATTCAGCAGCGGCAGGCTTTTTTCCTGGCGCACGCGATAGCGCTCGGCGTCGCTCAGTTCGTTCGCGGCTTTCTCGACGGCGTACAGTTTGCGGATGTGGCTGAGGGCCACATCGGCTTTCGATGGCTGGCCTTTTTTGCCCTTGGCTGGCGCGGCCCGGGAGGCTTCCACGAACTTGCGTCGGGCATGGTCCCAACAACCGATGCGGGTCAGGCCGTTTTCACGGCAGACTTGTCCATAGCCGGAATAGCCATCGGCTTGCAGGATGCCCTGGAAGTCATCCAGCAGGCGCACCGGCACCTTGCCACCTCGTGATGGATCATACTCGAACAGCACCGAGGGTTTTCCCGGTGGACCACCCCGGGTCACCCACATCCACTTGTCCGATTGGGCTTTTTTGCCATCCTCCTTGAGCACCTGGATCCGGGTTTCATCGGCCTGCAGGTAGTCACTGCCGTTCTGGGTTTCACGTATCAGGGTCATCAGCGGTTTGAACACGTCGTTCAGGCGGATGATCCAGTGGGCCATGCTGGTGCGGCTCAGGTCATGACCCAGGCGCTTGAACATCTGCTCCTGCCGGTACAGTGGCAGGCCATCGGCGTACTTGGAGGTGATCAGGTAAGCCAGTAGTGACGGTGTGGCAATGCACTTGCCCAGTGGGTGCTTGGACCGGGCGGCCGCAATGACATGCTCTTGGCCGTCTTGTTCGAACACCGCCTTTTCCTGCCAGTACTCCAGGACTTTCAGTTGGGCCGGGATATACTCCAGCTCTTCTTTCACTTTGGTGAAGAAGGTCTTGCTGGCGCCGGCTTTCTCGTCGTCGCTGAGGGTCAGCTCAATACGCTCACGCAAAAGCGTGTCGGAGAAGCCGCGTTGGCGGCGCTTGCGGGAGCGAGGCGGCGCATCGGCTTCTTCCACATCGTCAGGGAGTTCGTCGCGTAGTTCGTCAATCGCCACTTCCAGCTCGGCTTCATCGAACAACACGATCTGGTTGGGCTGTTTTTCACTGCTTGCGGCGAACTGCTGGATCTTCTTGTGACGCAGCAGCTCTTCGAGAATGGCGATGTAATTGTCGCGACGCCGGAGGGCCTCATCATGCTGCTGCAACTGACTCTGCAGAGCCGCTTCTTTCGCGGCCAGTTGTTCCTGCAAATCGTTGATAACCGCCGCCATTTCAGCGGGCGAGAGACCGCTGAAATCGGGTGTTTTGGGCGTGTTATCAGGCATTGTTTTCATGGCGAAATGATAGCAAAAACAACGCCCTGACACACTTAAAAAGTGCTACCCAACGCTCTCATAATGCAGGGTTTTATGGCCCTGCAGCAGGGTGATGTCGTAGCCGTCCAGCAACCAGTTGATCTGCTCGCCGTTCAGCGGCATCAGCTCATCCGACGGGCCCGGCCATTTAAATTTTTCCTCGGCCAGAGACTTGTAGTAAAGCACAAAGCCGTTGTCTTCCCACATCAGACACTTAATCTTGTTGCGCTGCCGGTTGGTGAACGCATAAAGCGCGCCGGAGAACGGGCTGTGCCCCAGCTCCTGCTCGACAATCAGCGCCAGCCCATTGGCCTGCTTGCGGAAATCGACAGGCTGTCGATACAGGTATATCTCCGGCAGGTCCCAGGAGGGGCGCAGATAGCGGTGGCGCATTACAGTTGCCTCAGCACGGCACCGAGCAACTCCACATTGCCAGCGTGCAGGCCGGTGATCGAGACGCCGCCGGGCAATGACACCGTTAATCCTTCTGACGACTCCGGACCAGGCACTGCCGATACCTTGGCAAACCCAGGCGACGACACGGGTTGCTCCGGAACCGCTGTCTCCGGTTCGGCCAGCTTTTTGCGCCAGTAAACAAAGCGGCAATAAGTCAGTGATTGCTGCTGGCAGTAGGCCATGCCGGACAAACCCGACGCCTGCCAGTCCTCGATATGCTGCTGCCAGAGACGTTTGCGTTCGGCGTGTGTCATGCTGATTCCTCCTGGTGTTTATGAGGAAATCAGTGTGGGCAATTTCAGGGCGTGGCTGTAGGTGCCGATTTATGGGCGCTTACCGTCACTATGCAGGTATAGCGGATGCTGATATTGAAGCGTATCGGCAGGATCGTTTCATCCAGACAAAGCTCTTGCTTCAGGTTAAGCACCACCAGGGCACAACAGATGCACATGGAATCAAGCAGCTAGCGGCCATCGAAGAAGAGGGCGCACAGCGCTGGCTTATCACCTCTGCACTCATTGAAGAGCAAACAAAGACTTATGCAGAAAGCCATGATGTACAAGTCATGGATGGAGCTGAGTTTGTTGATTGGCTCTTTGAGCAAGCTCATCACTTGAGTGTAACTACTAGAAGTCGGCTAGGTCTCTCTGATGCGCCAGTCTTGATATAGGGATATCGCATTATGGGCGTCATGACTTGGTAAAAATAAACAAGCTCATTTTGCTTTTATAATGCTGTAAATTGCCTGTCGTAATTCGGCTGACTTTATCCCGACCTTAATTAATTCATCATTAAACTTTTCGGAGCCTAAGTAGCTCCTTACCTTCTTCATGCGCCTTTCTGCAGAAATGTCAATTAATATTAATATATCTGTTGCGCCTGTTTGGTTGCGGAAAATTTCTTCTTCGAGCACATCTAACGCATCTAAGTCTATTTCTATGTTTTCATTTTTGACTATTTTAGGAATTTGCCTTAAACATGCTGCTGTTACACCTTTCTTACCTTTCCATCTTTCTCTAAACCAAGTCTTTATCGCTTCATCATTAGAGCTAAGGTAATGATAATTAATTTTTTTGGTTGTATTTTTTAGGTGATGGTATGCTGCATTAATATCTATGATTACGCTGTTAGACCATTCATTTATTTGATAGTCGCCAATATTTGAAAAATTAGGCTTTGTTTTTTCATGAATATTTTTAGCAATAAGTTCAAGATCTGATTGTAAAATATAACAGTTATTTAGATCTATTTGTGTTGTGAGTAATAATTTGTTTTTAAAGAAAAATTCTTGATTTTGATAAGCCCTTCTTAGGTCTCCAATGCCGCAAACACAGTGAAGGCGGCACTCTCCTTCGTGCAGGCGTTGTTGTAGTGAAAGGCTATAGGGAGTATGTAGATCCACGCTGCGATATTTATGAGTAAGCCATGCTATTTTTTGAGGCGTTACAGTCTTCCAATTGCGAATGCGTAACACTTTTTCACTATCACCAGGCGAGATAGTAAAGCCATCTGCATCTTCAATATCGATTGAAAGTGGATTTTCACCGGCACGGTCAAAAATACCTTTTCGGTAGTTTCTAGGAAATCGCACTCCAATATGAAAAGGTGTGCTTGGGACCACTATTAAGGATGCTTTTTCTTCACAGAAAGCAATTGTTAATTCTTCTAAACTGCAGCCAATCTCCCTTATGGCATTTTTTGCGGAGGTAATTGGCTCGTCGGATTGGTAAAAAATTGGCATGATAAGTAGCTCTTAAGAACATTCTCTTAAAAATTGAATAAAGCTTATCGCTTGGATTTTAGATCAGTCAAATCTAAACCAAATATATTTCCCGTGTCTTGCGGTGCTACGTACTCTGACCACTCCTGCATCATAGCCCTACGTTTTTCAAATAGATCGCCTCGCCGGTAGGCAGCTTCCACTTTGTTTTCAATGGCATGTGCCAGTGCCATCTCAGCCACATCACGCGGGTAGCTAGTCACTTCACCTGTCCAATCCCTGAAGCTTGAGCGAAAACCATGAGGTACATAATTCCCTTTCTCACCACTTGGGCCGTAACCCAACCCCCGCATGAACTGCAGAAGAGACATATTGGAAAGCGGGCGACCCGCTTTTATTCCTGGGAAAATATGATTATTACCTTTCACTCGTGGGAGGCTAAGTAGCAGATCCATTGCCTGCTTAGACAAAGGTACACGGTGCTCGCGATTCGCCTTCATACGTTCTGCAGGGATCTGCCAAGTTGATTTTGCTATGTCGATTTCATGCCACTCAGTATTGAGTACTTCTGACGTGCGTGTGGCGGTCAATATGAGGAACTGCAATGCTTTTGAAGACATACTGCTATAGCGCTGAATTAAGTCCATAAACGCTGCAACTTGCTCGTAAGGCATAGCAGGGTGGTGACTCACCTTTTGTATCCGTGATGGTTTAGCGAGCAGTTTGTCGAGGTGGCCACGCCAGCGTGCAGGGTTAACCGGGTCGCGATACCCATGAGCTGCTGCAAAATCTAGTATGTTTTCAATGCGCCCTTGTACACGCTTAGCTGTTTCATTTTTGACTGTCCAGATAGGCGCGAGGATCTTCAATATATCCTGAGTGGTAACATCCTCTACAGGGAGGTGACCTATTACCGGGCGTACGTATGTTTTTAGCGTGCTTACCCACTGGCGTGCATGCTTAGAGTTTCGCCAGCCACGACGCTGCAGCTGAATGTAGCGTGCTGCACAGTGAGTGAACGTGACAGGCCCAGTTTCTATTTCAGTTTTCTGTTCACGTGCTGCTAGTGGGTCAATGCCTTGCTTGACGAGCTTGCGTTGCTCAGAAGCTAAATCCCTTGCCACTGATAGAGATGTATCTGCAAAGCTACCGAGTCCCATATCTCTCAGCTTGCCAGCCCATCGAAAACGATAAATCCAGCTTGCGCCGCCACCTTTGCCAATTTTGAGGTATAAACCATCTCCATCATTGGTCATGCCAGGGGTTGATTCCCGGACAAGCTTCTGTGCACCTTTTGTCGTCAGTTTGCCCATAGCCGCTATCCTCAAAGTAAGATTCTAGCGTACCATATCTTAGCCCATACACCAGCCCATACTTTTGCTTTGTTTGGAGTGATATTGATGTGGATGAAATTGGACTGCGTAATTTTAATTTTTTAAAAAAATCATAAGCTTAATGTGTAAATTTAGATGGCTTTGGAGTCTATTAATGCGGACTCCCCCTCCGCCAAGAATTCTTATAAACCAGCCACTTACGGCTGGTTTTTTTATACACCCACCATCCAGCCCACCATTAACAAAACGCTTGCTCCCTCCGGCCTCAAGAGAAACCACTGTACCGGTGAGCCCACCCATATCTTTTTTATTTAGCTTTATCGCGATTTTTTTAGTAGAACATCATCATTCCAGACAGGGTCACTGTGGTGTATGTAAACCGGCAGTGATATCTCTAAGAAGAGTTGGACATTTCTGTATAAACTGTTGATATTTAAAGAGCATATTGGTCTTATTGCTGGCGCTGTACGATGAGTTGTTGATATATAGTCAATAAATAAATTTGGTAAGCGCCCAATAAAACGTTGGCCAATATCTCTGTGTAAAAAATGAACGGTTATAATGAAAATTAACCCATTATGGAAACATTAGTAGGTAAAATTTATGTCTAGAAAGAAGGAACAGCCTAGGCCAAGAGATGAGTGGGCATATTTCAAGTTTTCAGAAAAAATCCAAAAAATTGATTGTCGTATTGTTGACGACGAAGTTGAAATAATTGGTTCGGATCCACAGTTCACAAAGACAGATCGAAGCTACGAGAGAATGTCTGGAAAAGACAAAGTGGAATTGTCTATCCCAAGTTGCGATGGTAAAGCTTCATTCTCACCAGAAAGACAATTGCTTAGGCAGTACAAATGGTTGCTGGCAGTTGATACTAACTATATTACTCTGAAAGACGTTGTTTATGCATGTACTGTAGTCTACGCTACCACTGAAGAGCTTTACCCCGGAATTAAAGAGGTTCCCTATGCCCCTTTGGTAACATACTTATTTAAAAACCCAAGAAGTAACACTAATCCAGAATTGATCGGATGGCATCTAGCTCTTAAGCATCTATACCAACCCCGCGATAGGAGCCAAATTGGTATGGTTGTTGATAGTGAGGCAGGAAACTTGAGTGCTTTTAATTCTCGTGTTAAGCCATACTTGGATGAATACGTCTTGCCAAGTTATGTAGATTTAATATATGCCTCAGCTGATCAAGGCAGCAAGTTGCCGAATCAAATGATAAAGCTCTGTGACAAAGTTGGTGCGCAAGTATTGAATTACTTTAGGGCCCATGGGGGATTGAGTATAGTCCATCAGGAAGCGAATGTGATTTTTACGAAAATATAGCTGTGATCGTTCCAAAAAATGGGCTCCATTCCACTCGTTCTTGATTTGTATTATGAAATTTGAGTACCGAGCAATTAGGCTGAAAGAGAGCTAGCCCCCACCCCCATTTTTATATGCATGATTGCCCATAAATGGTGTTTAGGTCGCCTGCGAAAAATTTCCGAAATTTGCAGTTTGGTCGGTTTGATCACCTAGTTTCCGCCCCCTTCTATGTGGTGATAGGTAGATCACTAAAACGTATTGAATGGAGGAGGAGTGATTAAACTGCATATTTCTTAGCGCTATAGGCCTCGATAAGAAAAAAATAGAGCAATAAAAATAAAAAAAAACCGCCACCGGGCATCCGGTAGCGGTACTTAGTTACGACTAATGTGGCTTATACACCATGCCAAGTATTAATCCACTGGCGTTTGGTCATGGGTGGGGCACTAATATAACCCTCTTCAGGTGTCCAAGTGCCAAACTCTACTTCCAACATCCAACATCCAACATCCAACATCCAACATCCAACATCCACCAGCCATATGCGTGCTTTACACGGTGCCCACGGGTAGCAAATATCCAGTCGCCTACCGATTCACCACACCATAGCCATTCGCCGCGGCGTAGCTTCTTTCCAAAAACATGGGCGCCTGCGTAGCGCTCCCAAATGACTGGGGGTATAGCGCCGCCGTTTTCAAAGTGAAGCAGAAGTCGTTCAGGGAGCAAAATTTCGGCGGGATAGGGCGGTGGGAATCCCGGCTCTTTAGTCCAGTCGCGAAACGTCTTGATGCGGACGTCCAGCGCACGTGCAATAACGCTTGTTGGTAGCCATTCTCCATCGTAAAGCAGGCAAGAGTAGCGGCTCCAGGTCGTCCCCTCTGTGCGCGGCGGAATCATTGAAACTGCAAATCTTGATTCTGGATCAACGCGCGCCGCGCATAAGCGCCCAATACCTTCTAGCTCGCGCCGTTCAACTAGCTTGCTGACATAGCGCTTCATTCGGCCAGTACCACTTCCCAGCGTTTCTCACGAGTGTGAGGTAACGGCTTGAGTCGCCGCCCGCCAACTATGCGGCCTTCACGAAAGCTTAAAATACGTTCAATGGTGCGCGATGATATTTTGCCTGGTGCGAGGTCTTCTAAGCATTCGCCCAAGTCACGACACGCGTGCCCCCCTCGGGGATCAGCGCCGTAATCTAAGTCTATGTCACGGTCTCTTTCATAACTTTTATATGTCTTCATTACATCTTTACTGGTAAATACCTTCGCGTCGTATACGTGATGCAATGCAATGAGTAACGCGACGTGAGCTTCTTTCTCTGGGTCTACAGCTTGGCTGGCGTCTATTGCATCCATTGGGTCGGTTAGCCACTCATACCTTTCAGCTAGCCACGCTACTGGCTGGCGGATCATATCATCCCAATGTTCAAAGCTCGACAAGCGTCCAGGCTTAGGGCTGGCACCTGATTACCGATAGGCGCGAAGCACTAGTAACACGGCTCTGACAATCGCTTGGCGGTGGTGTTGGCAATGGGTGACGGGATCCAAGTCAAAACGTCGCTTATAAGCGAACCCTACGCCTGGATCCATGTGACAGACAATTAAACGACGGCTTGTATCTGACTGAGCAATAAAGTTGTTTCCGGTTGCCAGAAATAGTGCGCGGTTAGGAAGTGAGACCTGTACGGACTGGCCAAGAATTCTGTCAGTAAAGGTTGCCGACGTCAGAAAGGCGTCTAGGTTGGGATTGCCAAACACTCCCCGGACGTTATCCCATAAGATGACATCTACGCCCGCTAGCAGGGCAGTGACTAGGCTTTGTACGAAAAGTCTTATCTGCTAACTTTTCCTATGCAATGGCAGCATAGGGGAAAACGATGGTCGGACGTTACGAGATATCTGATGACGGTTGGGCACAGATTGAAGATATCGTCTCGCCTCCTCAGACCATGGGCAGGCCCAGACGCGATGATCGGCAAGTGCTCAATGGTATCTCTGGATATTATGCTCGGGTGCCAAGTGGCGGGATAATGGCACCTTCGAGGCCATCTTGGCCCGCCTGCAGCTTCGGCTGCGTTAAGATGGGCTTATGGATTTGGATACATGGATGATTGATGCCACCTCAGTTCGAGCGACACGCGCTGCCGCTGGTGGCACTAAAAAGGGGGCTCGAAAGAACCGGTAGATCATGCGCTTGACCGTAGCCGCGGTGGCTTCACCACCAAAATTCACTTGGTATGTGACCGGCACGGCTGGCCTTTGACCTTCACTTTGTCACCCGGCCAACAGTCAGAGTCTCGCCACTTCATCTCTACCTTAGAAAGAATCCACCTGCTAGGTAGAACGGGTCGGCCCCGTAAGCGTAGTGTTACATAGTGGCGGATAAAGGCTATGACAGCGATGAGCTACGCCGCTATTGTGACAGACACGGTATGAAGCCCGTGATAGCTCAGCGTAATATGCATCGAAGAGTCCGTCCTGGATTATCAAGGCGGTTTGATAAACATAAATATCGGCAACGCAATGCGGTAGAACGCTGCTTTGGTTGGCTGAAAGAGTTACGCCGAATCGCCACACGCTATGAAAAGTTAGCCAGTAGCTTTAGAGCGATGGTATGCGTTGCGTGTATCGGCCGTTGCTTGCGAGCCAACTTTTCGTACAAAACCTAGTCTTCGCTCGCCGACTTTTAGTACAAAACCTAACGAAAAGGTTTACAGGTCAGGTTTAACTCTTGAATCCGCCTTTCATGGCTATTGCATCAAAAGTAAAAAATTACTTTACCCTATGACTTTTTTATCAAGATGAAGGTAAAGCGAATCAAACTCGCCAGCCTCCTTTAGTTTCTGCCAGTCAGGTATGGTTACCTTTCTTTTGTTCGTAATTATCAAGCCATCGTTACGAAGGGCCTGTAGTACTCGGTTTACGTGTACTGGGGTCATCCCCGTTGCATCTGCCAGCTCTGCTTGGGTGATAGGCATATCAAAAATGTTTTCATTTTCTACCAATCCCACCGCTTTAAGGCGTAGCAAGAGCTCACAGATAATATGAGCGATCCGTGAATAGCCTTCACGTTGCCCTACATTCAACAACCATTCCCGGAAAATGGAAGCATCCACCAACGTCTCATGCCAGAAACCCGCAGTGAGCCGAGGGTGACGCTCAAATAAAAGCGATAAATCTTGGTGCTGTATGAAGCCGAGTTTGCATGGGCTGAGTGATGCAATATTGATATCAATAACTTGCAAGTGCAGGCTTTGCAAATCTGGCATATCGCCAGGAATATGCAACGCCATTATTTGCCGTTTGCCCTCAAGGGTTAATTTGTAGACACACGAAAAACCTTCCAGCAGTAAGCAACATTGACGAGGTTGGTCGCCCATTTTAACGATGTCTTGGTTAGACTTGACGTCTTGTGTTTGTACCGGTAATTCCTGGAGCGCCCGCTTTTCCTCGGCAGTAAGGGTGAAGTTACTTTCTAACTTGCGAATCATCAGGTGGGTATGAGGAAGCAGGGCAGTCGGCATGTTTGCTCCAGATTTGGCAGGAATGAAGCCCTTCGCAACAGTGTCTCTGCTTGAGTGCTAATAAAAATAATGTTTAGACATATAAGTAGATCTTCTTGACAAGAATATTTTAAATACGAAATTATAAAAAGCTTATTTAAATTATTTAAGAAAATAAAAATTACCCAGCCGCCTAGAGCGCTTAGATAAAATTAACCATATGATTTTGGTGCCTGTATCTAATTGAAAATAATAATTATTTTATTTGTTTTTTGTGCATGACATAAAACTAGCCTTTGGTAGGCTAGTTTTTAAACTTAAGGTTTTAACTTTTGTTAAATTCTTGCGAGCTGGGCATGGGTGTGATGCGCGCTTAGGCACCCTACGTTAACCACTTCTACGAGCGATTAAAAAGGCAGCACACCGCCGAAGCCAATACCCAGCACGGCAACGATAACAACAACGATAACGACGATAGTGGTAGTAGACATATTCTCTTCCTTTGAATAGTGAGCGTTGCTATAGCGTAGTCGCGAAAGCGCTATTTCGCACGTTGGCGAAAACGACTGCCCTACGGTTTCCTCACGACGGAATGAAGTGACCAGCATGCGCCAGCAGGAGTAGGGCCGGTAGGGGGCTGCTGGGCTTGTCGGCGTGCTTACCTGACGTGCTGTTGTTCTTTTAGGCAGTTAAGCAGCAACTGACGGATTTCTTCATGTGTCTCCGCGTCGCCGCGCCATATGCAGTGCGACTGATGGCGTGTCGTTGAATCGGTCAGAGGAAGAAAGCTCACATTGGAAAAACCGGCTTTGGCAAGTGATTGGGGAACTAGAGCAACCCCCATCGCATTAGCTACTAGAGCAAGAATGGTCAACCAGTGGGAGACTTCGTGGCAGATATGAGGTTTAACATCGGCGTGGTGAAACAGTCCGATGATCCTATCGTAATAGTGAGGGGCAAGGTCGCGACCAAACAGGATGATGGGCTCATTGGCCAGTTCCTTGACCGCCAACTCGCGTCGGCCTGCCAGGTGGTGATGCGCTGGCAAGCAGCACAGGAAGGGTTCGTCCGATAGGATGACCGACTCGATTCCCACGGGTAACGGCATTGAGTGGATGAAGCCGATATCAAGTTGCTCTTGCATCACTGCTTCTACTTGATCTGCCGAGTTGCGTTCGATCAATTGTATTTCGATGCCGGGATAGCGGGATTGCAGGCGTTTGAGCAGTTCCGGCAGGCCGCGAAAGAGCATGGCAGGCGTAAACCCGACGCGCACCAGGCCGGTGGCGCTTGAGGCAATGCGCTGCACCAGCGTTTGCGAGTCTTCTAGCTGCTCGAGAATCCGGCGTGCCTGGCGCTGGAAGGCTTCTCCGGCAGGCGTGAGGGTAACGCGTTTGCTATTGCGCAGCAGCAGCTTGACCTTTAGCTCCTCTTCCAGTTGACGCAGGCTGGCACTTAGCGGTGGTTGAGAAATATGCAGGCGCTGCGCTGCTCTGCCGAAATGCAGCTCCTCCGAGAGCACCAGAAAGTAACGCAGCTGTCGAAATGTCAGTGCCATTGGCTTCGTTCCTTATTATTTCTTGTTCTTCAATCATACATAAAACTGAATCAATGGATCCTAAAACAGTATTGGAGACGGCCTCCATACCCGCCTAATGTGACGATAAAACATATAATAAGTCCAAAAGGTACGCCGTCGTGAATGACATGATACACCGCAATATCCCCGATTCCTGGGGGCAGAACAGTTACCATAACGACCCCACCCTTTCCCAGCTTCTGGATCTCTATTTGCCGACGGCGCTACGTCAGCACGTGGAGTGCCATTTCAACGAGATGGGAGCCCTTGCTGGCGGTGAACTGGAAGCGCTGGCCATCGAGGCTGACAAGCATCCGCCTGAACTTGCCCTGCGCAGCAGAAATGGTGCCGAGCGTCAGCAGATCCTCAAGCATCCCGCCTATCAACGCCTGGAAGCGTATGCCTATGGGCAGTTCGGGCTGGCGGCCATGTCGCACCGCGGTGGCGTGCTTGACTGGTCGGAACCCATGCCGCCGGTAGTGAAGTATGCGCTGACGTACCTGTTCGTGCAGGCTGAGTTTGGCCTTTGCTGTCCGCTTAGCATGACCGATGCACTGACTCGCACGTTGCGCAAGTTTGGCGACGATGCCTTGGTGAACCGCTACCTGGAAGCGTTGACCTCACAGGATATGGATCTGGCCTATCAGGGAGCCATGTTCATGACCGAGCAGGATGCAGGCTCTGATGTTGGGGCGATTACCACGGAAGCGAGGCAGGAAGAGGGCAAGTGGCGCCTTTATGGCGACAAATGGTTCTGCTCTAACCCCGATGCCGCGCTGGCGATGGTATTGGCGCGCCCCGAGCAGGGGGAGCGGGGCACTCGCGGCCTCACGCTGTTCCTGCTGCCCCGGTATCTGGAAAATGGTGATCTTAACCATTACCGCATCGTACGCCTGAAAGACAAGCTGGGTACTCGCTCCATGGCGAGCGGTGAGATCCTGCTCGAAGGCGCCGAAGCTTATGTGGTGGGAGAGCCGGGGCAGGGCTTCAAGCAGATGACGGACATGATCAACATGTCTCGTCTCTCGAACGGGGTGCGGTCGGCGGGCTTGATGCGGCGCTCACTCAACGAGGCGCTTTTCATTGCCCGCCATCGGCAGGCGTTCGGTAGCCAGCTCATCGAGCTGCCGCTTATGCAGCGTCAGCTCAGCAAGATGATGCTCACTGCCGAGCAGGGGCGCACGATGGTCTTCCACACGGGAGAGTGCCTGCGGCGTGCCGATGCGGGGGATGCCCAGTCAGCCAAGCTCTTGCGCATTCTGACGCCTATGATCAAGTTCCGTACCACGCGGGATGCACGCAAGGTGGCTGGGGATGGCATGGAAGTACGTGGTGGATGTGGCTACATCGAGGAGTGGTCGGATGCCCGCGTGCTGCGCGATGCCCACCTTGGCTCAATATGGGAAGGCACCAGCAATATCGTTGCCCTGGATGTGTTCCGGGCGGTTCGGCGTGAACAGACCTTGCCGGTACTGGCTGACTACTTGCACCAGCAGTTGCAAGCGTCCGCCCTTGAGGAGCACGAGCGCCACCTGTTGCAGGTGCTCCTCGACAAGGCAGTGGCGAGCGCGAATGCACTGGCAGAGGATCCTGCCTGCGAGCACGACGCGCGGCGGATCGCCAGCGGTCTCTATCACATTACCTCCGCCATTCTTATGGCCTGGGAGGCGTCCAGGATCACGGGAGACAGGCGGCGTTTGGCACTCGCCTGGCTGGTGGTACACCACAAGTTACTACCCCCCGATCCGCTATCGGTCAGTCGCGCGTCGCCGGAAGCGCTGGCGATGCTGCTCAGCGAAACGCCGATGACCGACGAACAGGTCGCTGGGGTGGTGAATACCCAAGCACTGGCGCGTTCCCACGGGCTGGAGGTGGGTCATGGATAAGCCCAATGGCGCACTGAGCGGAATCAGGGTGATTGATCTTAGCCGTGTGCTGGGAGGCCCGTACTGCACCCAGGTGCTGGGGGACTACGGTGCGGATGTGATCAAGATCGAACCTCCTGGGGGGGATGAAACCCGTGGCTGGGGGCCTCCTTTCGAAGGCGATGCGGCTTCCTATTTCCACGGTTTGAACCGCAGCAAGCGCGGGATGGCGCTGGATCTTCGTCATCCTGACGGCAAAGCACTGCTACTGCAGTTGCTGGAGGGCGCCGATGTGCTGGTGGAAAACTTCAAGCCGGGAACCCTGGAAAAGTGGGGGCTGAGCTATGACATTCTCAGCGCGCGCTTTCCCCGTCTGATCCAGTGTCGAATCAGTGGATTTGGTGCTGATGGTCCGATGGGCGGTTTGCCTGGCTATGACGCCATCATCCAGGCAATGGCAGGGCTGATGAGTGTCAACGGTGAGAAACAGGGGGAGCCACTGCGAGTGGGGCTGCCCATTGTCGATATCGTGACTGGCCTGAATGCCGTCATCGGTATCACCTTGGCTCTCCATGAGCGTACGCGCAGCGGACGTGGGCAGTTTGTCGAGACAGCACTGTTCGACTCCGGACTGTCCTTGATGCACCCCCACTTTCCCAACGTATTCTACGGTGGGCCGCCGCCGCGCCGCACGGGAAATGAGCATCCCAATATTGCCCCTTATGAGGTCTACCGGACGGCGACACAGCCGATTTTTCTGGCGGTTGGCAATAATGTGCAGTTCGCGCGCTTATGCGAGTTGCTCGAATGCCACGACGTTAGCCAGGATGAACGCTTTGCGACCAATGGTGCCCGTCTGGGTAACCGCGCTGCACTGCGTGATGTGCTGGAGAGTGCCATGGCCAGGTGGGAAGGGGACAAGCTCGCCGACCGGTTGATGCGTATCGGCGTTCCCTGCGGGCCCGTACTCGATACCACGCAAGCACTGGCGCATCCGCATACCCAGCACCGCGATATGATCGTCAAGATCGGCCATTACAAGGGCACTGGCTCGCCGATCAAGCTAGCTCGCACACCCTCGCGCTATGAAACGCCACCGCCACGCTTTGCCGAACATACCAATGCAATCCTTCATGAAGCAGGGTTGACTGAGCAACAAATAGAGCACCTGAGAGCGAAAGGCGTGCTGCCGGATGTACCGGTGGCTTAGCCCCAGTGCACCATTGTGTGCCTGACTGCCCAGCCGAATGGGCTGATAACAATCACCAATGACGTTGATGCCAATAACAACACAACATGAGAGCAAAACCATGAAACGCACGCCCCTGGCCACTGGCCTTATCTCCACCGTTTTTGCCGTACTAGCCAATACGGCCTCGGCCGCAGAGCTTCCCAGCACCATGACATGGACCGCCTATGATGTGGGCTCGCAAGGGCACTCGGAGGCCTCCGCCATCGCCGATGCCTTTGGCAAGGCCTACAACACCCGCATCCGTATCCAGCCTGCGGGATCGGCCATTGGGCGGCTGCAGCCCCTGGTGAGTGGCCGGGCGGACTATGCCTACCTGGCCACGGAGTCCTTCTTTGCAACGGAAGGAATTTACGACTTCAGCGAGCGCCGCTGGGGGCCCCAAGACCTCAGAGCCGTTGCCGGAAGACCATCTACCTTTGGTGTGCCATCGGCTGCCGACGCCAATATCCACACGCTTGATGACTTGCGGGGGCAACGGGTTGCCTACGTGGCAGGCAACCCTTCGGTCAATGTGAAATGTGATGCGATCTTGGCCTTTGCAGGGCTGAGGCGCGACGATGTGGAGGCGGTGATGTTCCCGACTCACGGCGCCGCCATGAGTTCGCTGGTCGAGGATCGGGCCGATGCTACTTGCACCACCACCACCGCCAGCCAGCTTTATGAGCTGGAAGAGTCGTCTCGTGGTATTCGCTGGGTAGATATTCCTGCCGATGACGAAGAGGGCTGGGCGCGCATGAACCAGGTGGCCCCCGTCTTCCAGTCATTCCGTGAAACCATTGGCGCCGGGCTAAGCGAAGAATCTCCCGCCAACATGCTTGCCTACCGTTACCCGATCATCGTGGCCATGGCTGATCGTGACGAAGAAGAGGTCTACCAGTTCATCAAGAGCCTGGATGAGAGTTATGACCTTTACCGTGACGCGACCGCTGCCATTCACCGCTGGGCAATCGAGGACGCCGGTGTGCCGCCTATCGATATACCTTTTCACCCTGGGGCTATCCGCTACATGCAAGAAAAAGGGCTATGGAGCGAGGAGATGCAGACATGGAACGATAACCGCCTCGCCCGCCTGGAAGCACTGAAGCAAGCTTGGGATGGCCTGCTGAACGAGGAGCCAGACCTCGAAGGGGAGGCGCTTGCCGAACGTTGGGAAGCTCGCCGGCAAGAAGTGATAGGCGCGCTTTGACCACGGGGTGGATATGTCACTGGGAGCGACAGCATGAGCAATTCAAGTCAAGAGCGATTGGAAGGTTCGGCAAGGTGGATAGTGATGGGGCTGGGGGCCGTCGGTCTGTTGATGACGATCAACCAAACCTTTGCCCTCAAGCTGTTGGGGTTCTATCCGATCGGTAATGCCTTCATCTACTATCTGATAGGGCTGTTCCTATCGGCGGCACTACTGATCTTTCCGGCTCGCAAGGCTGATACCGAACGCCTCCCCTGGTATGACTGGGTGCTGGCGGGGGCTGCTCTTGGTGGCGCCATCTACCTTGGCCTTAATGGCCTGCGCATGACCCAGCAAGGGTGGGAGTATTTCGCCCCGCTCGAAGCAACGCTGGTGGCAACGATGATGCTGCTACTGGTGCTGGAGGGCGTTCGCCGCTGTGGTGGCTGGGCGATTTTTGCCGTGGCACTGCTGTTTGGGCTCTATCCGCTCTATGCAGGCCACATGCCTGGTTTCCTGTGGAGCAATGGCTTTGGCTTGGGGGAAACTATTCGAGCCCATGTCATGGGGGCGGAGAGCATTGTGGGCGTGCCGATGCAGGTCGTCGCCAACCTGATTATCGGCTTTGTCGTGTTCGGGATAGCGCTGACCATCACCGGTGGCGGTGAGTTCTTTATGAATTTCGCCACTGCATTGATGGGCCGAAGCCGCGGCGGGCCTGCCAAGGTGGCCGTCGTTTCCAGTGCCTTCATGGGCAGCTTATCCGGTAGTGCGGTATCCAACATCCTGACCACAGGGACGATTACCATTCCTGCCATGAAGCGCAGTGGCTATTCCCGCGAGTATGCCGCCGCCGTAGAGGCGTGCGCCTCCACGGGGGGTACCTTGATGCCGCCCGTTATGGGGGCCGTTGCCTTCATCATGGCTTCCTTCCTAGGCGTCAGTTACGGTGAGGTCATGATGGCGGCGCTACTGCCTGCGTTGCTCTTCTACCTGGCCCTGCTGCTTCAAGTGGATAACTATGCCGCCCGCAAAGGCCTCACGGGTATGCCCGCCAAGGATATCCCCAGAGTGCGTGAAACGCTGCTTTCTGGCTGGCCGTACCTGCTTAGCCTGAGCGTGTTGATCTATATGTTGCTTGTCATGCGCCTGGAAAGTCAGGCGCCTTACTATGCCACCCTTATGCTGCTGGTGATTTCGCTGGTTCGCCGTCAGCAGCGCCTGCGTATCAGTCAAGTGCTGGATTTTTTCTATCAGCTGGCACATGGGGTAGGGAGTCTTGTTGCTGTGCTAGCCGGTATCGGTTTGGTGGTCGGTGGGCTTTCCTATACGGGGGTTGCAGGGGCTTTCTCTCGCGAACTGCTGCTGTATGCAGGTGATAGCATTCCCCTAATGCTGGCGGCGGGGGCGATTACCAGCTTTATCCTCGGGATGGGCATGACGGTCAGCGCGTGCTACATCTTCCTGTCGATCCTGCTTGCGCCAGCGCTGGTGGGGGCTGGTCTCAATCCTCTTGCCAGCCATCTGTTCATTCTTTACTGGGGAATGCTCTCCTATATCACGCCACCCGTGGCGCTGGCGGCCATTACTGCGGCCGGTGTTGCCGGTGCCAACAGTACCCTAACAAGCCTGCATGCCGTGCGGCTGGGAGCCGTGCTGTTCGTGCTGCCGTTCCTGTTTGTGCTCAACCCATCGCTGATTTTGCAGGGCCCCCTGTTGAGCGTGATAGCCTCCGCTTTTACCGCCATGACTGCGATCTGGCTGGTGGCAGCGGCGATGGAAGGATATCTTTATCGGATAGGTTCGGTGGGAGTGCGCATGCGTTGTGCGCTGCTGATACCTGCCGCGCTGATGATCTATCCCGAATGGATCAGTGACCTACTGGGCTTTCTAGCGCTTGCATTGTGCTATCTGATAGCGGTGATGCGCACTACGAAATGCGCAGGTATTACGAAGTGCTCTACCTAGGTTAATCTGCTTTATAAGCCCACGGTGTTCGGCAGCAAAGCCTGTCGAGCGCCGTGATGCTTACTCTGCATCACGCAACGCTTTCCCCAGCCCGCCAAAATAGTCGCTAAATGCCACGTTAATCCGTTCCCGCTGCTCACCCTGGGGATAAAGCCCGCGTTCGGCCTCGGGTGAAGCTTTGGTGCCTTTGACCAGGAAGTGATTAGTGATGTCCGCATCCTGCACAAACGCCTCAAAGGCGCGTGCACAGAGTTCTTCGGGTTTGCTGTAATAGAGCTGGCCAAGCTTTTTATCCATCTGCACCGAGCTTTGAAACAGATCGCTAGGCTGGTCGCCTTCGGGCTGCAGTAATACGGCTTTGAAACAGCGCATAAGCAGTTGATTCAGAGGGTGGGCGATGGGCGTTGCATCGGCAAGCCAAGCAGTAGAGGCGAACATACCGGCAGGCGTGCCGCGAAAACACTTACTGGCGATATAGTGGTCGAAAGCATGAAACCACTCGTGGGCAATGCTGCCGGGGCCTGCGTTTTTGGCCAGCGCAAAACTGCGTTGGCTGGGGTCGTAGTGGGCAGAAACGCCAGGTCGGCCACCGCTGCCGTATTGCAGGGCGATTGAGCCGCGTAACGAAATCAGCGCCTCTGGCCCCTGTAGAATCACCATTAGATCGCACAGCGCATCGTGAAACAGCTCGGCGGCACGGTCGCGCTCAGCGCTGGTGACCCAGCGGCCAATCTCAATGGAGCGAAAATCAAACTGACGCCGGATCAAGGCAAAGCTGCTGGCTTGCCCTTGGCGGTGATCAGGGCCGCTGCGGTAAAAATCCCGCGCTTCAATACTCACTGGTCGCTTCACCTGGCAATGACTGAATGACGCCATGATAAAGCGCCATTAACGGATTGACACTACTGGTGATCAACTGCCGTTTGAGCCAGTGATGACGATCTTGGATATCTCCTTGCATTCCACCTCAGAGGCCCCACTAAGAAACAACAAGGACTTTTAATCGCCTCCTTTTCCACCGCCAGGAGAAAGATATGAGCAAGCGTATTTTAGTGGTACTGACATCTCACGATCAGCTGGGCGACACCGGTAATAAAACCGGCTTTTGGCTGGAAGAGTTGGCCGCCCCATACTATGTCTTCAAAGACGCAGGGGCCGAGGTAACCCTGGCATCGCCTCAGGGTGGCCAGCCGCCGCTGGACCCCAAGAGCGACGCTGAGGATAGCCAGACCGATGAAACGCGCCGTTTCAAGCAAGATGAAAAGGCCAATGCTGAGCTTGCAGCGACCCATCGTTTGGGCGATATGAAGGCCGATGACTTTGATGCGGTGTTCTACCCCGGCGGTCATGGTCCGTTATGGGATCTTGTTGACGATAAAGACTCCATTCGCCTGATCGAAACATTTATTGCTCAAGGCAAGCCGGTCGCTACCGTTTGCCATGCGCCAATTGTCTTAGTGAATGCCAAGAACAGCGAAGGCGAGCCGCTCGTTAAAGGCCGCCAAGTAACAGGCTTCACCAATGGCGAAGAAGATGCGGTTGGCCTGACTGACATCGTGCCGCATCTGGTCGAAGATGCGCTGCAACAGTGTGGCGGTATCTACACCAAGGCAGAAGATTTTACCCCTTACGTGCGTGAAGATGGCCAGCTGATTACCGGGCAAAACCCGCCTTCTTCAGCGCTAACGGCTAAGACGCTGATGGCGTGGCTGGAGAAATAACCGCTAGGTGGTAACGCAGGCTCAATGATAACGGCGAGGCTATCCTCGCCGTTTCTATTTTGGTCACAGACCATATTCTGACTACCTTTATAAGGTAGAGAGGGGAATTTGCTTAATAGGTAGTTTTCAGACACGCATCAAGGAGGTGGTTAACATGGAGACGGCACATGTTTATCGGATGAAGACGGCAGAGCACCGTTGCCCGTTTGGTATGAAAACGGTCGATTTGTTAAAGCGTAAAGGATATGAGGTTGACGATCACCCGTTAACCTCCCGAGATGAAATAGAGGCGTTCAAGGCTCAGGAAAATGTCGATACCACGCCGCAAACCTATATCGGCGATAAGCGTATTGGTGGTTATGAAGAGGTGCGCAAGCATCTTGGGATGAGCGTGCCGAATGCAAAAGAGACCACATATCGACCGGTAATCGCGATTTTTGTTACCGCCTTGCTGATCGGTCTGGCGGTTAGTTGGGTCGCCAATGGTACCTTGTTGGCCGCGCGGATGCCTGAATACGCAGTGGCAACGGCGATGGTGCTGTTGGGGTTACAGAAACTTCAGGATGTAGAGAGCTTCAGCTCTATGTTCCTTAACTACGACCTGCTGGCTCAGCGCTATGTCCCCTATAGTTATGTATATCCTTACGCTGAAACCCTGGCCGGGGTATTAATGCTGGCAGGCGCTTTGATTTGGCTGGCGGCGCCGTTGGCACTGTTTATCGGTACGGTGGGGGCGGTGTCGGTGGTTAAAGCCGTGTACATCGATAAGCGTGAATTGAAATGCGCGTGTGTTGGCGGTAGCAGCAATGTACCACTAGGCTTTATATCGTTAACGGAAAACATTGCAATGATACTGATGGGGCTATGGATGCCGCTTAAAATGTGGTTTTGAGCAGCACTGCCAGAACAACATCACTAGAACCATCCACTAAACGCAAAAGCGCCCTAAACGTGAAGGGCGCTTTTATGTTGTCCAGGCTTTCTAGCGGCTTAATACGGCTAGAAATGATAATTGAGCGATACACCCGTCACGGTCTGCCATTCGCTGCCTAAATCGTCAACGATGGGGCTGTCAGACGCATTGTCAGTCAGGTAGCCGGTGCCAACAAAACCAGTGGCCGACCATTGCGGCGTTAGCGCATAGGTTAGGCTGGTGCTAACCCCTAAACGCCAGGAGCCGCCATCAGGGTTATAGCTGGCAATGCCGCTACGTAGGCTGTCACGTGTAGAAACCCCACTCTTCGTCGGTTAGGCCACATTCGGGGTAAGGGTAAAGAATGTACGCTCATTGAGAGGCAATCGCCAAGCAGTCGATGCTTCCAACTCGGCGCCATCCACATCGCCCGTTACCGGCGTGCTTCCCGCCAAGCTTGGAAGCTTGGCAAGCCGCTTGATAAAATGGCAAACGAACGTTTAATAATAATTTATTTTCTATTAACTAACACAGGTTAAATAAACATACTTCTATAAGGCTCATTGTGTGCTCAGCGAAAGGAAATCGCGAAAAGGAAGACCAAGCAAGGATTGCTTGAGCAGTACAAGGATGCACAAATAGGATATTTGTAGTGTGCGGTTATGGAAGACCTAATAAGGCTCAGCCAAAAATGGTTGAGCTTTATTTTTTTGCTGAAGATAGTAAAAAAATTAATCAATCGTTTGTTTGACTTTTCATGGGTAGCTGGCTAGTTTTAATTGCTTTCCTATAAATATCAGGAATTTAAAATTTTTTATAACCGCTATGCAAGCTTAAGTCAATGACGAATTTGCTTTTTATTGAAAGTTGGATTTACCTAACGTAAGGCCAGTGTTGCTTGGGTCCTTTAATCAAAAATGCCTCAATTTAGAGGGCTATATGTCGTTTTTGTAACATAGCGATGACAGGTTAAGAATAGCCTTAAAGCGCGTAGTCGTCACTAAAAAACACTTAGCTTAGTGTAAAAACTATTTTCTCATTAAATAACCTAGGTTAGGTAAAATCGTCGTTAAAAGGCGCATCCTAATCATCAAGCACAAGGATGTGGTGACAAGGAAGATAGTGCCAGGACGGCTTAAGCTCTCATGGACGCGCAAACAGGATGTTTGTGAGGAAGAAAGATGCGGTAATTAAGCCCTAGCCAGGGAATGGCTGGGGCTTTTTATTCGGTAATAAATGACGTGAAAGTGACAGAATTGTGTATTTTTCATTTATTTTAAATAGCTTGCTAAGAAAAAGGGCAGATGTGTTAGCCATCTACCCCTTCTTTTTTATTAACCAGCCTGCCCATTAACACGCATGGTGATAATAGAGCGTGCTTAGTTCATTCAAGGGCACTTCAACTGCTGTTTGGCAGTTAAGGCAGCGCACCGTCGCCGTGTTTTTCCCTGTGCCTTCTAAACGAAAGCGATTAAAAAATGGTGACTTGGCTGTCTCTGAATTGCCGCAATGACGACAGATGATATCTAATTCATTGACTTTATTGCTGATTATAATGTTTCGCACGCTGACCTCCTACCATTAGGGTTGATGATGGTTCAGGCGTGGTAACCTCCCTGTTGATCCGTGTCGTTACCGACACGGTTTAAGTATAAGTGTCAATTCATATATTCGCCATGCGAAACGTATTGCAAACGTGCATTAAATCGACGCAACAAGGCTGTTTTAATATTAAATCAATATTTTTTTGATTTAATAACCTGGGATAGATAAACACAGCGCTATAACGTCCATTGTGGGCATACACCACAAGGAAGTGGAAACAGGGAAGGCAACGCCAGGAAGGCTAAACGCTCTCAGGGAAGCACAAACAGGATGTTTGTGAAGAAAATCAAGGAAGGTTTGATAAAGCCCCGGCCAAGGAATGGCTGGGGCTTCTTTTTATACGTGTGTTTTATTTTTTCGCTTTTTTCTTGGTTTTCTTACTAGCAGCTTCATTGCTGTTGGCACTGTTTTCCTTACTTTCCTTACTCTCTTTGCTTACCTGGCTCTCTTTGCTGTCATCACCCTCACTGTCGGGCTTGTCGCTGCCCTGGTGGGTCAGTGGGCTCGCTTGGTCTAAGCGTGGATGATTATCCAGGAACTCACGCGGTAGATCCGGCATGGCATCCATTGCCTGCAGGGTATGGGTGAGGGCATGAATAGCTGCCAGCACATCCTGGGTATGGCCGGTTTCCGAGATCGTGTGCATGTTGCGGATAGGGAAGCCGATCGAGGTAGCAGCACTATCGATAGATGCCAACACACCCGCCATACCATCGGTACCGGTGTCCACGCCCACGATATCGCGCTGTAGCGGAATATCCTGCGCTTTAGCGGCTGTCGCGATAATCCGGTTGAGCTGTTCGCTGGCAATCGAACCCACCGCCATGGTGAAGCCCTTGCCCATTTCCAACGGCTGCATGCGCTTGTCGCCGATGCCTGGCGCGCCCACGTAGTCGTGATTGACGTCAACGCCAATCAGCGCATCCGGCTTCATTTCCCCGGCCATCACGCGGCTGCCGAAGCGGCCAATTTCCTCATAGCTGGCAATCGCAAACAGTACGCGCACGTTTTTAGTGCCGCCAGCTTCAGCGATCAAACGCGCCACTTCGGCAGCCACAAAGCAGCCCAGCCCGTTATCCAGGTAAGCACCATAGAACGTATTTGGGCTAAAGCCGGGGCGAATAGGGCGGTCAAAGATAATCGAATCACCAGGGCGCACGCCGAGATTCAACACCTGCTGTTTCTTATTGTCGCCGTGAATCTGTAGATCCAGATAGATCTGCTCTTTCTTGATCCCTTTGCTGCCATCACGCTGGGCAGGGTCAGAGAAGTGGATCGCGCCGAGTGCTTCTACCGTGCCGCCTTCAATGCAGCGATAGCTGCCAGGGGCATCCGGGTCTTCACTGAACAGCTTCACTTCATGGCCGATCAGCACGGTGGGCAGGAAAGAATCGGTGTTGATCCAGATCTTGCCGTCTTCACCAATCGAGCGCACCTGCATACGGATTTTATCCGCATGGCCGATCAGCATGACCTTGAACATATCGTCACGGCCGGGATGGGTGTCCAGCACAACACCGGCGTTGCCCTTGAACTGGTGCAGGTGCCAGCCTTTAGGCGCAAAGCTTTCAAAATGCGGCTTCAACACGCCGTAGGTCATTGCGGCTTCAAGGCCCACGGGGCTAGGCGCAGCAAGAATATCGCGCATCAGTTTGAACTGCGCGTCGGGCATGGGTTGTGTCCAGGGTTTTGCTGTATCACTCATCGTATTGCTCACTTAGTAAGGTGGATGTTCATCGCCTCTAGTCTGCCAGATTCCCACCTCAGGTGTAGAGAAAGCCTCACCGAAAACGCTTATTTGTGGGAAGTCCTCATTCGTGATCACGAATCAGTTGGCACAGGGCGCTGGCGGCGGCGGAAGGGGGGTGTCGTCGGCTCAATATCATGCCCAGCTCGCGACGGATAGTCGGTTCGACCAGTGGGCGGTGTGCAATGCCATCGGTGGCAATCTGGCGAAAGCTGAGTGAGGGCAGCACGCTAATACCCAAGCCCGCCGCCACCATGCGGCCGACGGTAGCGATCTGGCGGGCATCGCACAAGATATCCAGCCGTTCCCCGACGCTCTGCATAATGCGGTCAATATCCTGGCGTGAACTGGAAAGACGATTGATGCCGATAAACGGGTAGGCGGCGAGCTGCCCCCACGCCACTGCCGGTTGTGCCAGCAGTGGGTGCCCGCAAGGGCAAACTGCCACGTAGCTATCTTCGAGCACGGGTTCAAACGTGAGGTCATCTGCGTCACCGGGAGGTACGGAAAGCCCCAGGTCGGCACGGCCTTCGCGCACCATCTGGTTGATCTGTTCGGCCAGCACATCGTGCAGGCTGAGGTTGATACGGGGGTAAGCCTCGTGGAAAAGCCGGATGACCTGCGGGAACAAGCCCGCTGCCAGGGTGGGTAAGGCGGCGATCGTTACCTTGCCGCGCTGCTTGGAAAACTGGTCGTTGAGATCCTCAAAAGCTTCGTTCCAGTCATTTAACAACCGCACGGCAACCGGTAGGAAAGCGTCGCCTTCCGGGGTCAAGACAAGCTGGCGTGATGTGCGGGCAAATAGCGCACCGCCTACGTTCTCTTCCAGTTTGCGTAGTGCAATCGAAATCGCCGGTTGGGAAAGGTGTACTCGCTCGCTGGCCTCCGCAAGGCTGCGCGAGTGGGCGACGGCAATAAAAACGCGCAACTGCTGGATGCTTGGATTCATTTAGAAAGTAAAACATAAATTAAAAACTATTCAATACCCAAAATAATAGTCGGACGCTATTATTTTCAGTAGAAGCTATATGCGAATGGTTTTTTAAGAGGTGCTTATGGTTTGAGTTGGAGGAAGAAGAACATCAGTATGACTTTATAATCAACAAAAACAACGCTTTGAGGAATAAATATGAAAAGTAATGTGATAGTCAACTTTTATGCTGTTGGATTCATTGGCTTGTTTATATTAGGCTCTACTTTAGTTCAAGCAAAAGAGGAGAATGATTTATCTTGGCTAAGATTTATTAGTGAAAAAAGTTATGATGGTAAAAGTAACGACTTGGTGACAGCGGGACTTGGCATAGAGGCAATGGAAAATGGGGTTGTCCCTCAATTTTCAGATTCTTTAGTACCGACTTCGGAAGAGTTAAGGCGTAACTCTATTTTTACTAAAGGCACAGCTGGTTTTGGAGTCATTTATGGGCCCAATGTCGACGCGTCTACGGGGAGCCTTGTAAATAATGAGCTGATAGCTGGCTCCGAAATTATGGCCTATGCCGATAACGGCAGCGGGGACGAGAACGTTTCTCTGCTCCTACAGGTGCCGAAACGTTTTGATTGGGAAACGCCATGCGTCCTCGCGGTACCAGTAGCTGGTTCTGCAAGTCTGTTTCGTGATATTGCGACCATTGGCTACTGGGGGCTGCAAAAGAATTGTGCAGTTACCTATACAGATAAAGGATTGGGTAATGGGTTTCATGATCTTGAGAACGATACCGTGACGCGGTTTGACGGTATTCGATTAACAGCACAAGATGCCGGGATAGACTCTCTTTTTACAGCCGATATTGCTGACGATCAGCGTCACAGTTTTTTGAATAATTACCCCCATAGAATTGCATTTAAACATGCGCACTCTCGGCAGAATCCTGATGCTTCCTGGGGGCGGGATGTACTACGCTCCATACAGTTTGCTCTTTTTCAGTTAAATCGGTTAAGACCTAGCCCGGATTTCTCACAGGGTATAAAAGAAAGCGGCTGAAAGTGCTATGATTTCAAGAACCTAACCAATCCATCAAGCACCAACAGCCGCTTCCAAAATGGTACCTGAAAAGCTGACCTTCTCGCCACTCTCACGCCGCCAAATTGAAGCCGACTTCTCCGGGGGCCACATTACGTCGGACGCCGGATTACTCCTGCTTCGTGAAGTCGATAAACAGCATCGCCTGACACGCCGCTTGGCCGCCGTGCTTCATGATCCCCGCGCACCGGAACAGGTTCGTCATAAGCTCGACACTTTGGTTCGTCAGCGGGTGTTCGGTGTCGCCGCTGGCTATGAAGATTTCAACGACCATGAGGCCCTGCGCTATGATCAGGCCCTTCAGACAGCGCTCGGTGAAGAGGATACGCTGGCAGGCAAGTCGACGCTGTGCCGGGTGGAGCAGAACGCCGATCGGCAAGCAATAGTGAAGGCCCATGAGTTGCTGTGGCATCACTTCATTGAACAGCATGACGAACCACCAAAGGAGATCGTGCTGGACTTTGATGGCACCGACATCCCCGTGCATGGCGAGCAACCCGGCAAGTTCTTTAACCGTTATTACGATCACCACTGCTACTTCCCACTGTATGTCTTCTGTGGGCGCCACTTACTGGTGAGCTATCTGCGCACCAGTGACCGCAGCGACAGCCGCCATAGCTGGGCGATCCTCGCCTTACTGGTACGCTTTATCCGTCAATACTGGCCCGATACGCGCATCGTGTTACGAGGTGATAGCCACTTTTGTCGTCCCCGGATGCTGAACTGGTGTGATCGGCATCACGTCGACTACATCGTGGGAATCGCCAAGAACAGCCGGCTGCTCAAGGAAGTGGACGTCCCCATGATGCTGGTGCGCAAGACCCAATGGCAGGTGGGAGGGAAAGTAGCGGGGACGTTCCGCTTCCAGTATCAAGCCCACTCCTGGAAATACTCACGCTGGGTGGTGGCCCGCCTAGAAGAAGGCGAGTTAGGCTCTAATCCCCGGTTTATCATCAGTTCCCGTTACGATGATGGCTTCAAGCTTTACTACGAGCAGTACTGTGCCCGGGGTGACATGGAGAACCGGATCAAGGATCAACAACTGAGCCTGTTTGCTGACCGGACCTCCAGCACGCACTGGTGGGCCAATCAGTGGCGGCTGATCTTGTCGGGCTTCGCTTATACGCTGTTCGAGCGGTTACGGACTTATCTGAAGCACACGCCCTTCGCGCGCATGAGTCCGAGCAACCTGAGGCTCAAGCTCATCAAAGTAGGCGCGGTCATCATCCGCAATACGCGTCGAATCCGAGTACTCATGAGTGACAGCTACCCCTATAAAACGGCGCTATCCGATCTCGTCAGGCGGTTGGTTCCTAACTGACTGCTCGGGCGCCCCCGGCCCGAAGCAATGGGGGAAAGGGGGAAGTGTGTCTGAACGCCGGAAAGTGGTTAAAAAGTAGCCGATGTAAGTCGAGCCAGTAGGTGTTTAGCGGTGTTACAGCCTGAGTGCGGTACTGGCTGAGGTACTATGAGAAATCCAGGCTAGTGAAACCGACGATCTGGACGCTGCTAATACCATGGTAATTGTCGCCGGTAATTCAAATGGTGGCGGCGCTGCTTTATATGCCGGAGAAAATGACAGGGAAGGTTTGATAGACGGGATTGTGGCGGCCCAGCCGCAGGTGCAGCTCCGGCCTGATGATCGTGTTTCAGTCGTTCGGGGCGAGCGAACGATAGAGGGAACGGGACGCTCTCTTATGGATTACTTTACCTATGCGATTCTTTATCAACCTTGTGCGGCAATAGCGACGCCTAACGCACCAATGAGGCAGGCTATTACTCAGGCAGAACAGCGTTGTCATAGTTTAAAAGAACGCGGGCTATTGCAGGCCGAAACGCTACCAGCACAAGGACTTGAGGCACTGGAGAAATTGCAAATGTACGGCTGGGAACCCGAGTCGGACATGTTGCACGCATCACATTATGCAATAGCACCTACCGCCACTGCAGTTAAATATGCAAGCTCCCATGGCCGCTTTGGGGTAGAAGAGCGTCTATGTGGTTATAGCTTTGCCTCTGTTAATGAGCAAGGCACGCCTCAACCAGTGCCGAAGAACGAGCTAGCAGTTATTTTTGCGACTGCGTCAGGCGGTGCTCCTGTCGGTTCAATTGACATCGTTAATGATGAAAACCCAAGCGGCCCCATGAAGGATGCGCTGTCTCACTCTCCAAGTAATGGTAAGCAGGACTACAATTTGGATGGCGCTCTTTGTTTACGCGAATTAGTGGTGGGCAACTCTGAAAATGCCTTGCGTGTACAGGCGGGCATTGCGGAAGTTCAAGGCAGTGCTGACTTGGGTGGCACCAGTACTATCATTGTGCATGGTCGATCTGATGCGCGTGTACCCGTGGGTTTTACTTCGCGTCCTTATCTGGCGCTCAATTCCTTAACAGATCACCAGCCTAATGTTCACTTCTACGAGCTAACCAACGTTGAGCATTTTGGAGCTAGGCTGCCTGGCTATGCTGAGAATTTTGTACCGATTCAGCCGTATCATATAGATGCTCTAGAAATAATGTATGCGCACCTTCGACATGGCACGCCACTTCCACCCAGCCAGGTGATTAGACCCATGCCTGGAGAAGATGGCGAATTCGATAGCGCGCATTTCCCCCCTATTCTTATGGAACCCCATCCCAGCGATACCATTCGTGCCAGCATGGGGCGAGTAGAAATTCCTGATTAGCAACTAAGCCATTTCTTAAAAGCACTAAAGAAGCACAGCAGGTTTGTTTTATAAAATAAAACAAAACCAAAAAAATATTCAATATACAAAATCAACCCTTAACATCATGCTTGATTTATCGCGATTCGATGAGTTGCGATCACCGTTTTACATAAAAAAACCGCTCTACAATAACAATAGCTCGCCTTGCGAGCTTCGGAGACACGATGAAAACGCTACTTACCGCCATGGTGGCAAGCGCCGCGGTGCTGGCTGCTGCCACTTCCCATGCCGATGAGCGCCTGCTGATTGGTTCTACCTCCAGCTCCTCCAGCCACTACAGCTACTTTGTTGCGGTTAATCAGATCATCAACAACCAGGTCGAAGGTGTGAGTTCTTCTGTCGCTGAAACCGGCGCTACGGTAGATAACCTGCGTCGTTTGGGGCGCGATCAGATTGATATGGGGCTGGTAACGACCAATACCGGCTATCACGCCTACGCCGGTGAGGAAGATTTTGAAGGCCATCCAGTGGATAACCGCCTGCTGTGGGTCTACACCGTGGCGCCCCAAAACGCAGTGATGCGCCAGGATGCCAACGTCGCCACCTTCGCTGATTTGGATGGGGTGCGTTTCAACCCCGGCATCACCGGCTCAGCCACTGAGAAAACCACTGAAGCAGTGATGCGTACCCTCGGCATAGAGCCGGATTACGTGCGTGGTTCCACCACCGATATGGTCGACGCCATGAAGGATGGCCGGGTGATGGGCTCGGTGAAATCGGGCGTCGGCGAGCGTCTGGATGGCTCCTCTATGGATATCGCGACATTTACCCCCATTAGCGTGCTGTCTCTCGATGACGCGCAGGCCGACACGCTGCGCAGCGAAATGCCCGACGTGGCGATTGTCGATGTGCCCGAAGGTGCCGCAGAAGGTATCCCCGCCTATACCACCTGGGCGTTTGGGGTTGCCGTACATGCGCACCCGGATATGGATGAAGAGACCGCCTATCAAATCGTCAAAGCCGTGATGGAAAACCCCGAACCGCAGGTTAACGCCTTTGCCGCGATGAAAGATGCCGATATGGCGAAGATGACCCTGGAAGTTGGCACCGTCCCGCTACATGCTGGTGCGGCGCGCTATTTCGAAGAGCAGGGGTATGACATCCCTGATGCTTTGCAGCCTGTCCAGTAAGGCCATTCGGAGAAGATGATCATGCGCGAGACAGTCACCAAAGGCTTGGCGCTGCTGTTGGGCGGTCTAATCCTTTATACCTCCGCCACTGGGCCGTTTGAGAGCTTGATTCAGCGGAGTATCTTTCTCGCGCTGGTCATCCTGCTAGGGCTTGCCGTCTACCCATTAGGGGAGGGCAAGCGCTGGCGGCCGCTGGGCATCGCCATTGATGTCGTACTTGGAGTAGGTGTGTTAGGCGCCTGCGGCTATGTGGCACTTAACCATGAGCAAATCCTGGTGGAGCTCCCCTGGGCTACGCCCCGCGACATGTTGCTAACCGGCGTGCTGTTAGTGGCGATTTTGGAGCTTTCGCGACGCGCTATCGGGGCTATTTTCCCACTGCTGGTAGTAGCGGGGTTAGCCTACGCGTGGTTCGGGGCCGCGATTCCAGGGCCGCTCGGCCACCGGGGTTTTGATCTCTACTACATGACCGAAACCATCTACCTGGGTGATCTAGGCGTGTGGGGCATGCTGGTCGGCGTTGCCGCCACCACCATTGCGGCTTTCGTGCTTTTCGGCTGTTTGCTACTGCACACCGGGGGCGGCAATACCTTTATGGATTTGGCGCTGCGTATTAGCGGCCGTTCGCCGGGCGGTGCAGCCAAAGTAGCCACGGTAGCCTCCGGGCTGTTTGGTATGGTCAGTGGCAGCGCGGTGGCCAATGTCGCCACGACGGGCAATTTCACCATTCCCATGATGAAACGCTTGAACTACCCAAGCCCGTTTGCGGCTGGGGTAGAAGCGGTCGCCTCCACCGGCGGTCAAATCGCACCGCCGATCCTGGGCGCTGCGGCATTTATCATGGCGGAAATTCTCGGTGAGAGTTACCTGCGTATCGCCTTGGCGGCCTTGCTGCCGGCGATACTTTTCTACCTGGGTGTGTTTGTCACGATTCACCTGGTGGCCAAGCGCCGTCAGTTGCAGGTGGTACCCGATGACGAGCTGCCCAGCTGGTCAGACGTGATACGCGCTGAACGGATCATTCCCATTCTGGCTGCGTTGGGTGGGCTGTTTTACGGTGTGCTTAGCGGCCGTTCGATTCAGATGTCCGCTTTTTACGGCATCCTGATGACCGTGCTGACCTTTGTACCCTTTGCGCTAATGGCCAAGATGCCGTTGCGCGAGATTCTCGGCAAGCTGGTGGCGGGCTTGGTCGATGCCGGTAAAGGCATGGTGATTATCGGCGTGCTGCTGGCTGGGGCGCAGATTCTGGTGGCGATGATTGGCATGACCGGCATCGGCGTAACGCTGGCGAGCTTGATCGTCACGGTCGGTGGAGAGTCCCTTTTCCTGGTCGCCTTTATCGTTGGCGGCGTCTGTCTGATTCTGGGCATGGGTATTCCGACCACGGCAGCGTATGTACTCGTCGCCTCCGTATTGGCTCCGGCGCTTACCACCATCGGTGTTGAGCCACTGATTGCCCACTTGTTCGTTTTCTACTTCGCGACACTTTCAGTCATTACACCGCCTGTCTGTATTGCGGTATTCGTGGCCTCAGGCATTGCCGACACCAACTGGCTGCCTGCCGCCGTCGAATCGGTGCGTTTGGCAGCGGCGATCTATGTCATTCCTTTCCTGCTGCTGATCTACCCAGCCCTGGCGGGGTTTGGGACTCCCCTGGAGATCGTCTTGGCCAGTTGTCAGGGTGTCGTGTTCGTGATGGCCTTCGCCGCGCTGATGTCTCGGGTCGCCATGACGGGTAAGCGCGTGATTGATGTGGTGGCGCTGATCGCGGTGATTGGGCTTGCGCTGACGCCAGGCTGGCTGACCACGCTGGCAGCGCTCGCCTTGATCATTGGGCTATTTATACGCCGCCGCTCGCTGCTGGATGACGAGCCGGTAGTTGCCTCCGGCGACCACCACTCCCTTCAGGCTAAGGAGACACATTTATGAGTTTTTTACTGGGCAGCGGGGCAGGCTTTTCCGGTGACCGTACCGATGCGGCCGTGGCGGTGGTGGCAGAGTTGATCAAGCGACAGCAACCCTCTGCCTTGGTATTCGAAACCCTGGGTGAGCGGACATTGGCGGCCGCCCACCGGGCGATGCGTGAGGACCCCGAAAGCGGGTTTGAACCGCTGCTGGACGAGCTGCTGGCGCCAGTGCTTCGCGATTGCCTGGATCACGGCATTAAAATTCTAGGCAACTTCGGTGCAGCGAACCCTGGTGGCGCGTGCCAGGTCATTGCGGAGCTAGCCGCACAGCTTGGTCGTCCAGAGGTGCGGATTGCCCAGGTGCATGGCGATGATATCCGCCAGCAACTGCATGGCCTGGACTTGCAGCGTTGGGAGGCCGAACGGTTGGAGATGCCGGGCGATGACGCCTTGATTTCCGCCAATGTCTACCTGGGCGCCAAGGCACTGGCCGAAGCGTTAGCCATGCAAGCCGATGTCGTGGTCACCGGGCGGGTAGCCGATCCGGCACTGTTCTTAGCCCCGCTGATGCACCACTTCGATTGGCGTTGGGATGATTGGGACCGCCTGGCTTGCGGCATGATGGCCGGACACCTGGCCGAGTGTGGCGCCCAGGTAAGCGGCGGCTACTTTGCCGACCCAGGTTTTAAAGACGTACCAGGCCTCGCCACGGTGGGCTATCCGATTATTGAAGTGGAGCAGGATGGCAGCCTAATCATCACCAAGCCTGCCAATACCGGCGGCTGTGTTACCGAGCAAACGGTGAAAGAGCAGCTGCTCTATGAGGTCCATGACCCAGCCAATTACCTGACCCCGGATGTCACGGTGGATCTTACCCACGCCGAGGTCCGCCAGCTCTCACCTAACCGCGTAGCGGTAACGGGGATTCGCGGCAAGCCCGCCCCCGAACGGCTAAAGACCACCGTCTGCTACGAAGGGGGGTGGCAGGGTGAAGCAGAAATTTCCTATGCCGGGCCCAATGCGCTAGCAAGAGCCCAGCTTGCCGCCCAGGTACTGCGTGAGCGGTTGGTATTTCGCGCCCCGGCTGAGCTGCGGATCCGCTTGGATATCATTGGCCTCGCCAGCGTATTCGATAGTGATAGCGGCGAGCTTCAGCGTAGCGCTTCAACGTCTGTCAGCGGCGATTACCGGCTGCGGTTGGCAGCGGAGCACAGCGAGCGGCGCTGGGTAGCCCGCGCCACCCAAGAGCTACTGGCGCTTTACTGTGCCGGGCCTGCCGGCGGCGGCGGGGTGCGACGTCAGTTTCAACGGCGGGTATTTACCGCCTCATATCTGGTCAAGCGTAGCGACATTTATGCCCATGCCACGCTATTTGAGTCGCCGACCCAGGAAGCCCACAGGAGCGAACGCTATGCTGCAAGCTGAACCCACACAAACGTCAATGCGTGCGCCCGCCTCGATCTCTCTTCACCAGCTGGCGCACGCCCGTGCGGGGGATAAAGGCGAACGCCTCAACGTGGCGCTGTTTGCCTATGAGGCGGATCACTACGCCACCTTGCTGGAACAGGTCACCGAAGAACGAGTGCTGGCGCTATTCTCCCATCGCGGCGCTAGTCGGGTGCGGCGCTACCCTCTACCTAACTTGGCAGGCATGAACTTCGTGATCGATGATGTGCTTCAAGGTGGCGTTAACGGGGCACTCAATCTGGATGGCCATGGCAAAACGCTGTCGTTTTTGTTGTTAAGCCTGGAGGTTCACCTCTAGCCAGTTTTTTAACCACGCACTCGACCTAGGTGGTCATGACGCGCTGCTCAAAACGCCCTACTATGCATGGACTTGCATGCGAGCTAATCAATATAGCGATAGCTAATATAATAAAAGTGGTGTTTAAGGAGCAGCCCGATGACCGCAGCAACGCTAGGTTCCCAGCGCTTTAGAGTGCTATTGGCGGGCGTTTTCAGCCAGGTATTGTGTGTGGGTATCGCCCGCTTTGCCTATACGCCGTTGCTGCCAGTCATGCAGCAGCAAACCTGGATGGGGGACGCCGATGGTGGCTGGCTGGCGGCGCTCAACTACGCGGGCTATATGCTGGGGGCGGTGTTGGCCGCCACTATCCGCAGTCTCTATATCAAAGACCTCCTATTTCGCTGTGGGTTAATCCTGGCAGTGCTTACTACCGCGGGCATGGCGCTCACCGAGCACTTCTGGGTATGGGCGGGGCTGCGTTTTCTGGCGGGTCTTTCCAGCAGTGGCTCAATGTTGCTAGCGTCCGGGTTGATTCTTCACTGGCTGATGCAACACCGTCAGCGCGGCGAGCTGGGCATCCACTTTGCAGGTTTGGGCATTGGTATGGTGGTGGTCTCCGTCGCGGTTGAAATGATGCTGCAGCTTTCGTTTAGCTGGCAGACCCAGTGGTGGGGCTTTAGCCTGCTGGGCGCAGCTCTACTCGTGCCCGCGTGGCAGTGGTTGCCGCGCCCGGAGAAACCGGTCGTCGGTGCTCCCGCGGCTAACAGCCAACCCGCGATGCCGCCCACACGCACCTTTATGCGCTGGATGCTGGCTGCCTATTTTTGCGCCGGTTATGGCTATGTGATCAGCGCTACCTTTCTTGTCGCGATTGTCGAGCGTGAGCCGCTGCTGGCGGGGCTGGGTAACTGGACCTTTGCCCTGGCTGGTTTAGCCGCTGCCCCGGCGGTGATGCTGTGGGATCTAGTCGCCCGCCGCGTCGGTTACCTGGGGGCGCTGATTATTGCCATGTGCATTCAGGTAGTGGGCATTCTACTGCCTGCGATTACCGCGAATGCAGCGGCGGTGTTGCTCAGCGCCGTGCTCTACGGCGGTACCTTCCTCGGCTGCGTCAGTCTGGTGCTAACCATGGCAGGGCGGCTTTATCCTTCAAGCCCAGCGCGGTTAATGGGGCAGATGACCCTGGCCTACGGCGTTGCCCAGATATGCGCCCCGGCCTTGACCGGCATGCTGGCCGAAGCCTCTGGCAATTACAGCCTAGGGCTTTGGTTGGCAGGCGGCTTTGTGGCCCTCGGCGCCGTGCTGCTGGTCTGTTTGCGCCGGGTGGATCAAACCGCCCAGCGTCTGGATGCTGCCGCCAAGGCCGCCGTATACGCCTAGACGCTGTTGGGCATTGCCCGCAAAATCCTATAGGATGAGCGCCTTTTTCTGACAGGGTAACTGGGCAAATGACCTCTTCTGGGCAACCTCGCACCCAGTGGCTAGGCCGCTGGGGGTTTATGTTGGCAGCAACCGGTTCGGCGGTTGGGCTGGGCAATATCTGGAAATTCCCCTATATCACCGGGGAGTTCGGCGGCGGTGCCTTCGTACTGGTGTACCTGGCCTGTATTTTTGCCGTGGGTGTGCCGGTCATGATGACCGAGATCGCCTTTGGACGGCGCGGCCAGGGCAGCCCAGTGGATGCCATTCGCCGCGTGGTCAATGAATCAGGCCGCTCGTCGGTGTGGTCGCTGATTGGCTGGATGGCCATGCTCTGCGGCTTTATGGTGCTGTCGTTTTACGTCGTTGTGGCAGGCTGGTCGTTCTCGTATCTGTGGAAGATGCTGACCGGTGGCCTGTCCGGTAGCAGCGTTAACGATATGGCCGCTGTCTTTGGGGCCAACAACGCTAATCCGCTGAATCTCGGTTTCTGGAGTACCTTGGTGACGCTGCTCACCATGCTAATTGTGGGCAAGGGTGTACAGAAGGGGATCGAGAGGAGTGTCAGTTGGATGATGCCGGGCTTGGTCATCATGCTGGTGATCCTGATTGGCTTTGGCCTGTTTTCCGGTGGCTTTGGTGCGGCGGTTAACTTCCTGTTCTCGTTTAACGCGGGCAGCCTCTCCAGCGAAGGGCTGCTGGCAGCGCTGGGGCATGCCTTCTTTACCCTCTCGCTGGCCTCGGGGGCGATCCTTACCTACGGCAGCTATTTACCCAAAGGTGCCTCGATTGGTCGCACCACGGTTAGTGTGGCCGTGGCGGATACGGTCGTGGCGTTGATGGCGGGGCTGGCGATCTTTCCGGTGATCTTCGCCAACGGCATGGACCCCGGCGAAGGCCCAGGGCTTATTTTCATGAGCCTGCCCCTGGCCTTCCAGGCGATGCCGCTGGGGACGCTGTTTGGCATTTTGTTCTTCCTGATGCTCTCCATGGCCGCGTTGACCTCTGCCATTTCCATGGTCGAGGCGACGGTTTCCTGGCTGTGCGATAACAAAGGCATTTCGCGCCCGGCAGCCGCTTGGGGCACGGGCATTGTGCTGTGGTTGATTAGCACCCTGGCGATGCTGTCATTCAATCTGGGCGCGGATTGGACGCTGGCAGGCAAGACCTTTTTCGACTGGCTGGATTACCTGACCTCACGCTGGATGATGCCGCTGGGTGGCCTGGGCATGGTGCTGCTGGCGGGCTTTGTATTGAAAAGCGACACCTTCCGCGATGAACTCGGGCTGTCGCCGCTGCCTTATGCACTATGGCTGGCCATGGTGCGCTACGTTAGCCCGCTCGGCATTGTGGTGATTTTTGTCGATGCGCTGGGGGTTTATCAGGTCTCGTTTGCAGCGCACTGGCCGTGGCTGCTGGCGATACTGGTGGTTATGGTGACGCTTGGGGAAACCCTAAGCCCGCGGCTGCGTCACGCGCTAAAAACGGCGTAATCCGCTACGGCATCTATCCTTTACGGTGCCTGACCTGATAGCAAACGCCGCTGCTGTGCTTTTATATCTTCATTGCGCAGCGGCGTTTGGCAGGTTGCAAACACCTCGGCTAAGAATTTTTTGCGCGAACCCCGGTAGGTGCCGCTAAGCAGCGCCGCCTGGGTGAGCGTATTAAGCAGTGTTTGGCGCGCAGGGGCAGGCAACTGGGCGTAGTCGCGCAGGGCAATGGGCCAATCTACCTCCAGTGCTTGCGGCTTACCCGTTAGGCTGTCCAGTAGGCGAGCCAACAGCAACACCAGGTTCGGGTGAGGGTGCTGATTGCGCATGATAAGTTCGCCCACCCCCTGGGCTACCAGACGCCGGGTATGCTCATCGCTGTCAGCCAGCGTTTTCATTAAGTGTTTCACCAGGGCAGGGCCACGCGCCTGCAAATAGGCTTCTTGAATAATACGTGCGGCAATCCAAGCATTCCACGCCGCGTACAGCGGCCCGGTTAAAACGGGTAGAAAACCGCGTAGCGTCAGTCGGCCTAATAATCGACGCAGCAGTAGGCGCAGCAGAAAGCTGCTCAAGCTGATTTTTAAGCGGTAAAGCAGCGATCTAAAAGTTAATCTCCAGCCGTGCAGATAGGCGTGAGGGTCTACGCCATAGATAAGACTACCGGGGCTGGGGTATTCCAAGGCCGCTCGGGAAACACCGTGAACAGTCAACTGAATGTCGGGCTCCAGTGCGTCCGTTTGCCCATAATGTAGACCCGCTAAGCGCGTTATATTCGCTACGCCACGCAGCGCATTCCAGTACAAAAAGCCAATTTCCAGCGCGGTAATAGTACCTGCAACGGCCAGGTAGCCCGCCCAGTAGGGAAGCTGCTCCCGCAGGCTCATGGCTTCCCAGTGGCCAGTGGCAAATTCGCGCATAAACCACTCGGCGCCACCAATCAGCGTGCCGGAAATCATGCCAGCTAGCGCTGCCCAAGCAATGATCCAGCGCCGTGCACGCTTAAGTGCATGTGGATCGGGTGAATCAAGTGCCGGCTGACGGCGTAAATAGCCCTGTACATAGCGGCTGGCCCAACGTTGCGCTAAGCCAGGGGCAGGAGCGTACTCTTTATCTGGCCGATTGAGAGGCATGAGGACGGCGTTTCCTACGCATTTGGCCTCTTAGGGTAGCGGTTACGTCCGCGAAGTACACGCATCGATAGCGCCGGGGTGAGTGCCCACTTTCATCAGCTCATCCCAACGCGTGGTAAAGCGGTTGGAACGGTGAGCACAGCGTAGCTGCCAGGCAGCAGGCGCGTCGGTCATGCCAAAGCTGATGGTGCCTTGCCCCATGCGCTGATTGATCTGATCGACTGTGGCCATCAAGAAGGGGTGACGCTCACGGGCCGGGGGATGCAGCAGCGAAAGCTGATGCTGCTCGGCGTCCACCAAGTCGAGCAGCATCACGCCCGCTTTCATAAATCGAAAGCGAGGACGGTGAATCTGCTCAAGCCCCTGGCGTACGGCATCAAGAATCACCCGCGTATCGTCGCTGGCCGAGGGTAGAGGGATCAGTGCCTGAGGAAAATACTGCGGCTGGTCGCGGCGGTGGCGGTTGGTATTGAGAAATACCATCACCGCACGGGCCATGCTGCCCTGTTCACGCAGTTTCTCAGCGCTACGCTGGGCATGGTGGCGCAACGCGTTGTGCACCTCGGCAAACACGCCGGTCGGTTGGCCGAACGAGCGCGAGGTCATAATGCGCTGGCGCGGCTGCTCCAACGCGTTCATTTCCAGGCAAGAAGTACCACGCAGTTCAAGCGCTGTGCGAGCCAGCATCACCGAAAAGCGCTTGCGCAGCAGTTTTTCATCGCTTTCGCGTAAATCCCAGGCGGTATTGATGCCGCCAATCGCCAAGCGCTCAGCAAGCCGACGACCGACTCCCCACACACTGCCCACCGGGGAGCGCTTTAGCAGCGCTTCCGTGGTGTGGTCCTGCCCGCTTAATAAGCAAACGCCTTCGTAGCGGGGGTCTTGCTTGGCAAGGTGGTTAGCCAGCTTGGCGAGTGTATGGGTAGGGGCAAGCCCCACGCACACCGGCAATCCTAAATGACGACGAATACGCTGACGCAGCTTGCGCCCCAGTGCTTCACACTGCTCGGTGGTGAAACCTTCTAAATAGACGAACATTTCATCAATGGAGTAGGGCGCAATCTCTGGGCAGGCATCACGCAGCAGTTGGGCCAGCCGTGCGGACATATCACCATAAAGCTCATAGTTGGAAGAGAGCAGGTGGATCTCGCCACGCTGGCGCAGCCCTTCGAGTTTGAAGGCGGGCGTACCCATGGGAATATCCAGCGCCTTCAACTCGGCGGAACGCGCAATCACACAACCGTCATTGTTGGACATCACGCCAACAGGTCTACCTTCCAGCTTATGCTGAAATACCCGCTCGCAGCTGACATAGAAGTTATTGGCGTCGACCAGGCCAATCATCGTACGTACTCATGGATAACGGCGCGCACCACGCCCCATAGCTGACAGTCGCTGCCCTCAAGAGGCAAGGGCGGGTAGTGGGGATGGGTGGAGCAGAGGTGGGGCGTTCCCTGGTAAAGCGCGTAGCGTTTGATCAACGCTTCGCCCTCCAGCATAGCGACCAGAATGTGGCCCAAGCGAGGCTCGATACCGCGGTCGACGATAAGCAGGTCGCCCTCAAAAATCCCCCACCCCTCCATGCTGTTACCGGTAGCGGTGACATAAAACGTCTGGGTAGGGTTTTTAACCAGCCGGGTATTGAGATCCAGCGTGCACGGCTCGTAATCCTGCGCAGGCGAAGGAAAACCACTAAAGCCAGCGCGGCCCAAAAAGGTTAAATACGGCAGCGGCTGGGCGCTTAACGGCAAGGCGGGGGTAAAATGAGAAGACTGGCCCGGCATTGTCGGCATCCTGACTCTTAAAGTGTTGTATGAATATACAGTATTTTTCAGAGTGAAGGAAAATGCAAATGGGCGGATAGTGTTGAGATTGCTTCACTGCGTTCGCAATGACAAAGAAGAGGCTATTCGGAATGACACCGAAAAGCGTTATTGCCCAATCGGTCAACCTTTGCTGACTCGCACAACATGAAGCACGCTCATGCACGACCTGACGCGGATGCGATGAAAGTAGTGACAGGCTGCGTTATGATACCGGCCTCGCTTCTTCCATGATGATCCTTTCTCGTTACGAGGTTCCCGCCGATGTTCAGCCGTGATATGTCAATTGCCGGATTCGATGATGTGCTGTTTGATGCCATGCAGAAAGAAGTGGCGCGCCAGGAAGCCCACATCGAACTGATTGCTTCCGAAAACTACGCCAGCCCCCGCGTACTCGAAGCCCAGGGCAGCCAGCTGACCAATAAATACGCCGAAGGTTACCCCGGCAAGCGTTACTACGGCGGTTGTGAATTCGTCGATATCGCTGAAAACCTAGCGATTGATTACGCCAAAGAGCTGTTCGGCGCTACCTATGTCAACGTACAGCCCCATTCGGGCTCGCAAGCCAACAGCGCCGTTTTTCAGGCACTGGTTAAGCCAGGCGACACCATTCTAGGCATGAGCCTGGATGCTGGCGGTCACCTGACTCACGGCGCCAAGCCGAGCTTTTCGGGCAAGCACTACAATGCCATTCAGTACGGCCTCAATGACCAAGAGCTGATCGATTACGACCAAGTGGCCCAGCTTGCTCGTGAGCACAAGCCCAAAATGATCATTGCCGGTTTCTCTGCCTATTCGCAAATTGTGGATTGGGCCAAGTTTCGCGAAATCGCCGATGAAGTGGGCGCTTACTTACTGGTCGATATGGCGCACGTCTCAGGCTTGGTAGCGGCGGGTGTTTACCCGAGCCCCTTGCCCCATGCGCACGTGGTCACGTCTACCACCCATAAAACGCTGCGCGGCCCGCGTAGTGGTGTGATTCTCTCGGCAGAAAACGACGCGGATATCGAGAAGAAGCTGCAGTCGGCGGTATTCCCCGGTGGCCAGGGCGGCCCCTTGATGCACGTGATTGCTGCCAAGGCAGTTTGCTTCAAAGAAGCCATGGCGCCTGAGTTCAAAACCTACCAGCAGCAGGTGGTGAAAAACGCCAAGGCCATGGCCAAGGTGTTTATCGACCGCGGTTACGACATCGTCTCCGGCGGCACTGAAGACCACCTGTTCCTGCTCTCGCTGATCAAGCAGGGCGTAACCGGTAAAGACGCCGATGCGGCGCTTGGCCGTGCCCACATCACCGTCAACAAGAACGCCGTTCCTAACGACCCGCAAAGCCCGTTCGTCACCTCCGGCCTGCGTATTGGCACGCCGGCAGTCACCACACGCGGTTTCGGCGAAGAAGAGTGTACCCAGCTGGCTGGCTGGATCTGCGACATTCTGGACGTCCTGGCCAAAGGCGAAGACACCAGCGCCATTGAAGCGAAGGTGCTGGATAAAGTGGCTGACGTCTGCGCACGGCTGCCTGTTTATAAGTAGTCGCTATAGCGATTCTCCTGGCTAAGGACAGCCCAAAAAACGGGTGACCCATGCGGGCCACCCGTTTTTTGTCTCTGTTGTGGTAGCGCATAAAAAAACCCGCCGGGGGAGGCGGGCATGAAAGGGCTTGGTTCACTGCAGCCCACTGGCATCAGGTGAGGGGTATACAAGACCACCAGTGGTTACAATTTGAGTATAGCTATTTATGAGGCGTTGCCAAGTACTGTCTCAGTTTTTTAAAGTTTTGTCTCATTTTTTTAATGGGTATCGGTGCGACAGTGCACTATTGTGTTCCATGCATTATTTTGGTGCATTCAGGCTGCTTCCTTTTGGTGCTTGGGAGTGTGGTGCGCCATAAAAATCTAAAAATCCCCGGTAACCCCCTGCTAAAGCTACACTTCTCTGATTTGGCTTATAACTTGCTATCCTTTTCATAGCCAACTACTCGTTGGTCATCGCCATAGGGCATCGCAGGCTACTGTCTTGACGATGTGCTAAGACCGAATAGAGGTAGTGCCATGCCGGAATCCAATCATTTTTCAGCGCCGCTTTCTCCGTCGCCTTCTCCGTCACCATCGCCGGTAGACCCAGCGTTTCAGCCGCGTCTGGTAGTGACCGATTTAGATGGCTCGCTGCTGGATCACCATAGTTATGACTTTAGTCCCGCCGCGCCGTGGCTTGCTCGTTTAAAACAAATGGGTGTGCCGGTCATTCCGGTCACCAGTAAAACCCGTGCGGAGTTGATTCCGCTGCGCGAAGCGTTGGGCCTGACGGGTACGCCTTTTATCGCTGAGAATGGAGCGGTGATTGGCCTGCCGCCAGGTTGGTGCCATGCGCGGTTAGACCGCCCTGGTAGCGGTCGCGATGGCGTTGTGATTAAACACCCAGGGGTGGATGTTGGCTTTATTCGTGCGCGCTTAAAGGTGTGGCGCGAGCGCCTGGGGTTTCAATTTACCCGAATGGGTGAGCTGAGTGTGCAGGACGTCATGGAGCTGACTGGATTGGACGAGCCCCGCGCCCGTGATGCGCGGCAGCGGGAAGGCAGTGAGCCGTTGTTATGGAAAGACAGTGACTCAGCATTAGAGACGTTTCGTGCTGCTCTGGAGGGGGATGGCCTACAGCTAACGCAAGGCGGGCGTTTTTGGCATGTCATGGGGCGCTCGGCGGATAAAGGCAGTGCAGTAGAGTGGTTAGTGAAACGTTTTACGGCATTAAGAGGCCGCACGCCTCTCTCGTTAGGGCTGGGTGATGGACCGAACGATATCTCTATGCTTGAAGCGGTTGATCAAGCCGTCGTCATCCGCGGTTGTCACAACTTAGTCGTAGAGCCGCGTAATACTTCGCTATATCGCACGGAAGCAACAGGGCCGACCGGCTGGGCAGAGGGGGTTGCCCACTGGTGGGGGCGAGACGACCGCCGTTTAGCGACGGCGGAGAAAGATGATGCTGTTGTTATTTGAGAACAGTTCGGTATTTGAGAACCGTTCCATGAATCCAGGGAGGCAAGCGCATGAGTGACTTTCATCAAAATGGGATTATTACCGACTTCCATAACCTGACTAAGCGTTCAGTCGAGGCACTTGAAGAGGAGCTATGCCAATTTTCCCGACGGCGGCCGATGGGCTTGATTCTACCGTCGCTTTTTTCCGAATTGGAAGGACCTGCGCTTTCAGCGATTGTTGATGAACTGGTTAAGGTCCCTTACCTCAATGAGATTGTTATTGGTCTGGATCGCGCCGACCGCGAACAGTTTTTATACGCACGCGAATTTTTCTCGCGTCTGCCGCAGCATACGCGCATTTTATGGAACGATGGCCCGCGCCTGAAAGCGCTCGATGCGGAACTGGAAGAGCATGGGCTAGGGGCGTTGGAGCCAGGCAAAGGACGCAATGTGTGGTACTGCGCAGGTTATATGTTGTCATCTGGGCGCTCGACGGTGGTCGGGCTGCACGATTGCGATATTCTCACCTACGAGCGTGGCCTGCTGGCGCGGTTGATGTACCCGGTGGCCCACCCCAATTTCAACTACAGTTTTTGCAAAGGCTATTATCCCCGCATTGCGGAAGGCAAGCTAAATGGCCGGGTTTCTCGGTTGTTAGTTACGCCGTTGCTGCGGGCGCTGAAAACCGTCTGTGGGCCGCTGCCCTATCTTGACTACTTGGATAGCTTCCGTTATCCACTTTCAGGTGAGTTTGCGATGCGTAGCGAAGTGCTGGAAGGCATTCGTATCCCCGCTGATTGGGGGCTGGAAATCGGTGTGCTATCGGAGCTGCAGCGTAACTACTCACTGCGCCAGCTCTGCCAAGTCGATATTGCCGATGCCTACGACCACAAGCATCAACCGGTTAGTGAAGATGATCCCAACGGTGGCTTAAACCGGATGAGTTTGGATATCTCAAAAGCGCTGTATCGAAAATTAGCCACTCAGGGTATTACCTTTAGCAGCGAAGATTTCCGCACGCTCAAGGCGACTTACTACCGCTTCGCATTGGATTTGATCGAGGCCTACGACCACGATGCCACGATGAATGGTCTGAGCCTTGATCGCCATAGTGAGGAGCAGGCGGTTGAGCTATTTGCCAGTAATTTGCTCGAAGCAGGCAACCTTTTCCTGGATAACCCCAGAGAACGGCCCTTTATTCCCAGTTGGAACCGGGTACAGGCGGCCGCACCTGACTTACTTACCCGCATGCACGAGGCGGTCGAGCTGGATAATCAAGGTAAGGTTTAACCCCACAGACTGCATAATGAAAAAAAGCCAGCTACCCACCGGTAGCTGGCTTTTTTGTCATTGAAGAGTTCTGCCCCTATGTCGTTACTATCGGCCTAAACAGGATAGAGATGAGCGAAATGTCTCATAAATGCTGTTTGGTGTATCACTCTTATTTTTTTGAATAGTAGCTGCTGTAATATTCAAAAATAGTCTAACGATAGAACCTGTAATGCACTATGCTGTCTTTAAAGCATGAGAATGCGATTACCACTAATGGGAGGCAGCAATGCAACGCCCAATCGTTACACCCTTTTTTGATGAGCCCACGAACACCTTTAGCTATGTCGTTCAAGATCCCGACAGCCGCGCCTGCGCGATCATAGATTCGGTACTCGACTTTGATTATGCCGCAGGGCGAACGGATGTGCGTTCAGCTGACAACATCATCGCCTTTGTTCGCGAACACCAACTCGACGTCGCCTGGATTTTGGAGACTCATGTGCATGCCGACCACCTCTCGGCAGCCCCCTATCTGCATGAGCAACTAGGGGGCAAAACCGGTATTGGTGCAAAAATAGTCAAGGTGCAAGAGATCTTCGGCAAGGCGTTCAACGCGGGTACCGAATTTGCTCGGGATGGCAGCCAATTTGATGCGCTGTTCGAAGAAGGGGATACGTTCACCATTGGCCAATTACAGGGCCATGTGCTGCACACCCCAGGGCATACGCCCGCCTGTTTAACCTACGTAGTGGGCGATGCCGCTTTTGTAGGCGATACGCTGTTTATGCCGGATTATGGCACCGCGCGGTGTGACTTTCCCGGCGGCGATGCGCGCACTCTTTATCACTCTATTCAAAAAGTGCTGGCGCTTCCCGAGCAGACGCGGCTGTTCTTATGCCACGACTACAAAGCCCCCGGCCGCGATACCTTTCAGCATGAAACCAGCGTAGCGGAACAGCGCAGTGAGAATGTCCATGTTCATGAAGGCATCAGCGAAGACGAGTTTGTGAAGATGCGCACCGAGCGCGATGCCACCTTAGGCATGCCACGGCTCATCATTCCTTCGGTGCAGGTCAATATGCGTGCAGGGGAGCTGCCTCCAGCGGAAGAGAACGGCACTGTCTATCTCAAAGTGCCGATTAATTTTTTCTAACGATTTAAATGCGATCTAAGGAGTCACCAGTGGATTGGACAGCAGGTTTACAAGGGCTGGTTGGGGGTGTGTTGATCGGACTTTCCGCTACCTGGCTGATGGCAACGCTGGGGCGTATCGCGGGCATCAGTGGCATCGTGGGCAACTTGATAACCCAACGCCCCAAGGGCGATAGCACTTGGCGAGTGGCTTTTCTATTAGGGCTGATTAGCGGCCCGCTTTTGCTTATGGCGTTAGGTGGCGGCTTGGGAAACGTGGCAGGAAGCCCGGGTGAGGTGATTGGCGCGCCAGCCGGTGGTGTCGGATTGATGTTGGTGGCCGGCTTGCTGGTGGGTGTGGGCACAGGGCTTGGCAGCGGTTGCACCAGTGGGCATGGCGTATGTGGTCTGGCACGCTTGGCGCCACGCTCCATGGCAGCCACCGGTATGTTTTTGCTGACGGCGCTAGTGACCGTTTATATCTCGCGCCATCTGTTAGGCCTAGGCGTTGTGCAATGAACAGGAACGCGATGAAAACAGCGGCTGGTTATGCGGCGGGGCTGATTTTTGGTTTGGGTTTGGCAATTTCCGGCATGACCGACCCAGCACGAGTGCTGGGGTTTTTAGATGTAGCGGGCGCCTGGGACCCGACGCTGATGTTTGTGCTTGGCGGGGCCGTGGTGACCACCTTTATCGGCTATCGGCTGGTATTCAAGCGTTCGGCACCCCTGTTGGGTGGCGTCTTTCAGCTACCGACTAAACAGGAGCTGGATGGCAAGTTGCTGGGCGGCGCAGCCCTGTTTGGCATTGGCTGGGGGCTTTCCGGCTACTGCCCTGGGCCTGCGATCGCCTCTATTGGCGGTGTATCACTACCGCTAGCGGCCATGCTGGTGACGATGGTGCTGGGGTGGTTTGCCGCCAAAAGGCTCGGCTAATATAAGTCGGACTTATATGGCCGCTGCTGCTAACGCCCTTGCCTTTACTGCAAGGGCGTTTTGTTTTCTTAACGCTGGGTTAATGCGTGGCCGTCATGCTGTCAGGTAATAAAAAGGAAACCGTTATGCACGTCTTGCTGATTGAAGATGACCCGCTGGTGGCATCGGGTATCCGCTCTGGATTAATGACCTTCGATTTTGTCGTCGACCACGTCTCCACGCTCAACGCTGCTCGCCAATCGATGCGAACAGTCACTAGTGATGTGGTCATCCTTGACCGTGGCTTGCCGGATGGCGATGGCTTGCAGCTGTTGGCCGAGTGGCGTGAGCAGGGCGTCGATGTGCCGGTGCTGGTGTTAACCGCAAGAGATACCGTGCGAGACCGGGTGGATGGCCTGCAGGGCGGTGCCGATGACTATCTGGTCAAGCCCTTCGATCTGGATGAATTAGTTGCGCGCCTGCACGCTCTGCTGCGCCGTGTGGCAGGGCGCAGCAGCGGCATGATTTCCCATGGAGCCCTCGCGTTAGATCCCGCCGCCCGCGAAGTGTATGTCGAAGGGCAACTGATCTCACTGTCTCGCCGTGAGCTGGTGCTGCTGGAAACCTTCCTACAATCGCCGCGTAGCGTACTGTCGGCCGATCAGCTCAAAGACAGCCTTTATGGCATGAATGATGATGTCGAGAGCAATGCGCTGAATGTGCATATTCACCATCTGCGCCGCAAGCTCGGGAGCGGAGTGATCGAAACGGTGCGCGGGCTTGGCTATCGGCTGGGCAAGCCTGAGGCGGTGCACTTGGCGGGCACGCCTTATAAGGGTCGGCTATATAAGGACCAGCTATGAGTTTACGCGCGCGCTTACTGCTCACCCTGGGGCTAACCCTGGCGTTGCTATGGGGTATCGCCGCGGCGTGGCTGATGCGTGACCTGGAAGACAAATTTGTAGAAACCCTGGACCAACGCCTGGCGCAGTCGGCACGGATGGTAGCTGGGCTGGTTTTGCAGCTTCCTGTTGACGTTTGGGCGAACGCCGAGCATCCGGTGCTCTCCATTCCTTCTATTGAAGGGCTGGCCTGCCAGGTGCATTCACCCCAAGGCGAGGTCATGGCGCGCACCCATGCCGATATGGACGATGTGCTGGCGCCGGGAGAGAGCGGGCACACTTATCGCCAGGCTGGCGATGTGACCTGGCGGGTCTTCACCTACGAGCGCAATGGCATCGTGATTACCACCGCCGACCGGATGGATGAAAGGAACATACTGCTCAACGGTGTTATTCGGGTGGCGGTGGTGCCGTTTGTGGTGGCGCTGGTGGGCAGCATGGTGGCGCTGTGGCTAGGTATCTGGCGTGGGCTGGCACCGCTGACACGGCTGCGAGAGTCGCTTGCCAACCGCCATCCGGATGCGCTGGCCCCGGTGGCTACCTACGGCTTGCCAAAAGAGATCCGGCCTCTCATCACAACGCTTAACGCGCTGTTGGCACGGGTGCAGCAAACCATTATCCGCGAACAGCGCTTTACCAATGACGCCGCGCACGAGCTGCGCACGCCGCTGACGGCCATCAAGACCCACCTGCAAGTTGCCCGCCGCGTTGACGGGGAAGCGGCGAAGACATCGCTCAATCAGGCGGAAGAGGGCGTGGTGCGGCTGAGTTCAACTCTTGATCAGCTGCTGACTCTGGCACGGGTAGAAGGGCGTGCGCGGTTTGATGATGGCGAGGTAAGCCGTGTTGCGGATGTTGCCGAGTGTGCCCTGGCGGATTGCCACCACAGTCACTCTGGCCGCTTTGTGGTGCCCGTTGGCTGGCCAGAGACCACCCTGGCCATGCCTCGTGAGCTAGCGATTACCGCGCTACGCAATTTGCTCGATAACGCGCTGCACCATGGGCCGCCGGAAACGCCCGTAACGCTGGAGGCGCAGTGGGAGCACGGGCAGCGCTTTCTTACCTTCAGCGTCAGCGACCAGGGCTCTGGCGTCGATGACGCGACGCTCAAACAACTGACACAACGCTTCTGGCGCGCCAGCAAACAGCAGGGAAGCGGGCTGGGGCTGGCGATTGTCGCGGCAATCGCTGAACGATTCGATGGCGAAGTGGCGTTTGCCAGCCCGGCAGGGGGCGGGTTTACCGCTCGCCTGATGGTGCCAGTGGCGGACAGCTAAAAAAGATAACGCAAGGGAGAAACCGATATGAATAACAAATACGTCAGCAGGGTTGGTCTCTGTGTAGGTATCACCCTGTTCGCCGCAGGGGCGGTGGCCCAGGAGGGGGATGTGGAGCGGGGTCAAGCCGCCGCGGCCAGCTGTAGCGCCTGCCACCAGGCCGATGGCAGTGGCATGAATGTGCCTGATGGTGAGTCCTGGCCGCGGTTAGCTGGCCTGGATGCCGACTATATCGCCAAGCAGTTACATGATTTTAAAGCGGGGCGGCGTGAAAACGCGACGATGGCAACATTTGCCAATATGCTCAACGACCAACAAATCGCCGATGTGGCCGCCTACTACAGCCAGCTACCCGCTACCCAGGGACAAGGCGGCGATGAAGCCGACGAGACGCTACTGGCCCGCGGGCAGCAGCTCGCCGAACGTGGCGATTGGAACGCCTACATTGTTTCCTGCCAAAGTTGCCATGGGCCTGGGGGCAAGGGCGTAGGTGACACCTTCCCAGGCATTGCAGGCCAGCATGCCGGCTACATCCGCACCCAATTGTCGGCGTGGAAAAACGAGACACGCAGCAACGATCCGCAAAACCTGATGGGCGCCATTGCCAAGCGCATGAGTGATGACGACATCCAGGCTGTCTCCGCCTGGTACGCCAAGCAACCCGCCTCCGCCGACCAGGAGTCAACACAATGATAACCTGTCCACGCCCTCTCGTTTTAGCGCTTACTGGCTGTTCATTGACAGTCGGCATCGTTATGAGCGTTTACGCCACCAGTGTCTTTGCTCAGGAAGAGCGGGCGGATGCAGCGCTGAACCAACTGGTGCACGAACCGCCCACCATGGAAGATCTGGAAAGTGCCGATATTCATCCAGAACTGAAAAAAGTCATCCGCTACGGTCATGATCTATTCACTAATACGCAGCAATTGCGTGGTGAGAACGTCTTCAATGACATGAACTGCTCCAGTTGCCATCTGGGGGAAGGGCGGGTGCCGTTCAGTGCCCCGGTGTGGACAGCGGCCATTACACTGCCGGACTTCCGTGGCAAGAACCAGCATGTGAATAACTTGGAAGAGCGTATCGCCGGCTGCTTTGCCTACTCCATGAACGGCGTACCACCGGAGTATGGCAGTGATGAAATGTTGGCACTCAGTGCCTATCACCAGTGGCTGGCCACCGGCGCACCGATGTATCCCGACAAGCCGATTTATGGTCGTGGCTTCCCAGCGCCAGAAGAGCCGACCGAAGAGCCCAGCTACGCTAGAGGGGAAACTGCCTACCAGGAAAACTGCTCGATATGCCACCAGGAAAATGGTGCCGGGCACTATGAAAATGATGAGTACGTGTTTCCCCCGCCCTGGGGTGACGGCTCCAATAACTGGGGAGCAGGCATTGCGCGGCTGGAAACCATGGCGGGCTTCATTTATCAAAACATGCCGCTTGGCCAGCCCCGCTCGCTCAGTGATCAACAGGCCTGGGATATTGCCTATTACATCACCAGTCAGGAGCGTCCTCAGGACCCACGCTATACAGGGGATGTCGCCGAGACGGCTGAACGGTTCCATGGCCGTTCACTCTATGGTCAAACCCGCGAGCATGATGGTCATGTGCTGGGAGACCATGACAACTTCGGAGAGAAAGGCGATATCAAACCCTGGAATGTAGGCATGCCGAGGTTTGAAAACTTATCGGAGGAGTGAAAGTGGTAATCGGTTGCAACACTGCAGGATGTAACGTCAGCTCGCGACCACGGTGTCGCGAGCTGACGTTGAAGAGTGACGCCGCGGCTTCAGGGCGCTTCACTGCCCATCATGTCGATCAGCCGATCGTCACTGGGCATACCCTGAATGCGGTCAAGACGCACGTTTCCGTTCCCTGTTTTCCGCTGAAAAACCGAGGTGGGGGTAGCATACAGCCCCAGCTCCTCGAACAGCTGGTTATTGGTATACACTTGTTCTTCAATTTCCCTTGGTTGGGCGCTAGCTTCGACTTCCTGCTGGCCACTTTCATGGGCATGCAGCGTCGCAGCCGGGTCACCGGCTCCGAGTAGGGCGGCTGCTTTTCCAGGGCTGTCGGGCGCTAAGATTCCGACCATGATATGACGTAGCTGTACCTTACCTGCTTCCACCCAGGGGCGAACGTCTTGCCAAAGCTGGCGGCAATAGGGGCAGTTGGCGTCCGTGAAGGTGTAAATCACACGGGAGGCATCCACGTCACCATCCTGAATCCAATGACTTTCGCTCAGAAGCTGCCAGGTCTGTGCTTCTAAAGGCGCACGCACGTGCTCGTCCAGTTGCGCTTCAGTGAGGTCGTTACCCTCGCTGTCCGTCAGTGTCCCCACCACCGCGTGCTCGCCATCTGGGGTCAGGTAAATGGCCATGTCCTGGCCCTGAACGCTGGCGCCATAGCCGCGCAAACCGCCAGGGGCGTCAAACTGGCCATGAATTTCCAGGCCCTGGTCGGCCAGTGCCTGTACTGGGGTAGGGAGATCATCGGCGTAGCCTATGGATACTCCTCCCAGCCCTGCCAGGAGAACAAAACGGCTGATAGTGGTGTAGTGGTTCAAGCGCATTGCAACATCCTGTTGAGTGAGTTGACGTTAGCCAGGCGAAAAAAGGTGGTCGGCTCGTGCAGCAATCAGCGTAAACGCTCCAATCCTTGCTGCAGGGTGGCGCTGGAAAGTTCGCCAAAATGAGTGCTGACGAGTTGGCCGTCGGCATCATAGTAAAGTGTGGTAGGCATCGCGTTGGCGCCGGTAGCCTGGCCAACGGCATTGCGTGGGTCTTGCCAAACGTTATCGAGAGAAAAGCCGTACTCATCCATAAAAGCGTTGATCTGGCCGAGCGACTCCCCTTGGTTAACGAACACAAAGGTGATGCCGGGTTCATTATCCTGCGCTTGCGCAAACACCGGCATTTCACGGATACAGGGCGGACACCAGCTGGCCCATAAATTGACCACCATGGGTTGCTGGGTCGAGCGTGACAGGTGGGGAAGGTCAATGGGCTCGCCTGAACGGGTAGTCAGCGCCACCTCCGGCAACGGCCGGGATTGATGCTCTATCATGGTGGCGCTAGCGGCGGTCAATCCCCAGACAAAGCCGCCCGCCAGTAGGGCACCGGAAAGTGGCACCCGCTGGCGAGGGGAGCGCCACAGCGTCCAGCCGGCGTACGCCAGTGCCGCGACAAGACCACCGACAATATCAAAGCCGCCATCTCGAATATCCAGGCGGGAAAGTAGCCCCTCGTATTCGCCCCAGTAACGCAGGACAAAAACCAGGCGCGCGCCGACAAGGGCAACCAGCAGCAGGGTAAACAGCGTATCGCTGACGGCTACCCGATGGCGCCTTCCCAACAGCGCGCCAGCCAGCAGTGCCAATAAAAAGGCCAGGCCGATCAATAGCTGGTGAATACTAAAGCCCATCGGGCCAAGGGCGATGCTTTGTTGCAACATAACCAGTAACGATCCTTCATGTGATCTTGGACTGGCATCATCGCAGTACTGGATTATTTAAGGATTATGTTAGTTGCCCCTGGGGCGTTATGTCGCAACTGGCGGGGGAGGCGCCGCGACTAACCGGTGGCCACCAGCCAGCGCACCGCATAAGGCGGCAGGGCGCCTTCGGCCACCCACGGGTTGCTTGGGTCAAGCGCCTGCCATGCGTGTTGGTTCAGCGATTGGGTTACCGCCTCACCCACATTCGCTAAGGGGAGCGGCAGGTCGGTGACGTTATATAGTGCCAGCAGACGACGGCCATCATGCAGGGGGCCACGTTCCACCGCCAGCAATTCTGGGGGCGATTCCAACACCCGCTGAGCAGCACTGGGGTGAAAACAGGGTTCTTGACGACGCTGATCCAGCAGCCGGTTTAAGGCATGAAACACATCGTGGGTAGGGGTGGAAGGACTATCCAGTAGCAGATCCAGCTCGCTACGCTGCCAGCGCCGCCGGTTGATCGAGCGCAGGCGACCACTGCGCTCAACGCCTTCTACATCGTTGAGTGTGCCCGTCAGCGTATGAATATAGAGGGCTGGTATTCCCTGCAGGCTGAGCATGATCGCTTGGCTGCAGAGGAAGCGGGCTATTTGCCATGGATCCGGGCCACGGCGGGTGCCGCGCATGGCTTCAAACCAGGTGATGTTGATCTCGTAGGGCGTGTCGCTGCCATCCGGGTTGCTGCGCATGCTGACAAAACCGCCGAATTTGTGCATCAGCTCCAGCAGTGCATCGCGCTCGTGATCGGGCAGTAGGCCTTCCAGTGGGCGCACACCAATACCGTCATGGCTGGCGGTAAAGTTCAGGTAAGTACAGTGGTCAGGCAGAACCGGCAGGCTGGCAAGCCAGGTTTGCAGCGTGCTGGCCTCGCCACGGGTTAAGGTATGGAGCAGCAGCGGCGGCAGCGTGAATTGATAAATCATGTGCGCTTCATCGGGCGGCCCCTTGGGGAGCCGTTCAAGCCCGAAATAGCTGATGTTCTCTTGGTGCGGCACGTTGGTTTCGGTAATCAGCAGAGTGCCGGGGGCGACATGGTCGACAATCGCGCGAAGCAAACGCACCACGGTGTGGGTTTCCGGCAGGTGAATACAGGAGGTGCCCAACCGCTTCCATAAGAAAGCCACCGCATCCAAGCGGATAATCCGTGTGCCCTGCTCCAGGTAGAAGAGCAGAATGCCGACGAACTCCAGCAGAACATCGGGATGTTCAAAGTTTAGATCGAGCTGGTCTTCGGAGAAGGTTGCCCATAGATAACGGGTGCCGCGCCGGGTTGAAATAGGTACCAGCAACGGGTTGCTGCGGGGGCGAACTACCTGAGAGACATCGGTGTCAGGGTCAACTTCGATGAAGTAGTCGCGGCCGGGCAGGCTGCCGCTCAGGTAATCCACAAACCAGAGCGACTCCCTGGAAACATGGTTGAGCACCAAATCGGCCATCAGGTCGTAATGACCGGCGAGCTCGCGGATATGCGACCAGTTGCCAAGCTCACTATTCACTTCCCGGTAGTGGATCACCGAGAAGCCGTCGTCGCTACTCCACGGGAAGAAGGGCAGCACATGCACGCCGCTGATACGCTCGCCCAGCCGCGCTTGAAGAAAATCGCTAAGGACTGCCAGTGGCGGCACACCCTCTTCTATAATGGAGTCACCATAGCTAATTACCCACTGATCTTTTTCGCTCCATGAAGGTGCTTTTTTGGAAGGAGCATCGCCGGAGGCGGACGAAAAAGGGGCAAGCGACAGAAAATGCTCAAGGTGTTGATTTAAGCGGCGCTGCACTTCGCCAGCACGCGGCCCGTATAGGTGGCTGAGGTAGCCGTGCACGGTCTGCTCAAAGGGGGACATGGGTGGCTCCTGATAAACAATCTGCCACAAACGCTGCAGCATGTGTGCCAAATCGTTACAATGCGAGGTTGATAGCGCGTTTAAACGCTAACATCCATTAGCTTAAGACGTTGATGCCGGTTTAAACGCCATTAATAGCATATTCATTGCCAGGTTATAACACGCTAACTCGTGCGGCACGCCAGCACGAGCTGACAACAGGTTGACCGCTATGCATTGCCCTTTTTGTGGTGCAAACGATACTCGAGTGACCGATTCGCGATTGGTGGCCGATGGCGATCAAGTGCGCCGTCGTCGCCAGTGTGCGAGCTGTCAGGAGCGCTTTACCACTTACGAAACTGCTGAACTCGTAATGCCTCGCGTGGTGAAGTCAGACGGTTCCCGGGAAAGCTTTCATGAAGCCAAACTCCGGGCGGGCATGCTGCGTGCGCTTGAAAAGCGCCCGGTCAGCGCGGAAGCCATTGAAGCGGCCGTCGAGCGCATACGTCAAACCCTCCGTGCGCGAGGCGATCGTGAGATCAACGCCCGTGATATTGGTGAGTCGGTGATGCAGGCGCTGAAAACCCTCGACCATGTGGCTTACATCCGCTTTGCCTCGGTGTACCGCAAGTTTCAGGATTTGGATGAATTTCGTGCTGAGATTGATCGGCTTTCCCAAGAGCCCAATCAAGCGTCCTCTTCTACAGTGAGACACACTAGCGAGCCGCCAAAATGAGCGCTCTGTTTAGCCAAGACGATTACCGTTATATGGCGCAGGCGCTTAAGCTGGCGCGCAAAGGGCTTTACACCACCGATCCTAATCCTCGGGTCGGTTGTGTGATCGTGCGCGATGAGCAGATCGTTGGGGAAGGCTTTCATCGGCGAGCCGGTGAGCCGCATGCGGAAATCCATGCCTTAATCGCAGCCGGTGAACGGGCCCAGGGCGCGACGGCTTACGTCACTCTTGAACCTTGCTCGCACACTGGGCGTACCGGCCCGTGTGCGGTTGCTCTGCAAAAGGCCAAGGTGGCTCGGGTAGTGATTGCGATGCAGGACCCCAACCCCCAGGTCAGTGGCCGGGGTATTCGCTTGCTTGAAGAAGCCGGTATTGAGGTGGCAGTAGGCCTGCTTGAGAGTGAAGCGCGGGCATTGAACCCTGGCTTTATTGCCCGAATGACCACACAGCGCCCCTTTGTACGCCTGAAAATGGCCATGAGTTTAGATGGACGTACGGCCATGGGATCCGGTGAGTCTCAGTGGATTACCGGTCCCGAAGCGCGAACGCAAGTGCAGCGGCTGCGAGCGCGCTCCAGTGCGATATTAAGCGGCGTTGAATCGATTATCATGGACGACTCGCGGCTTACTCTTCGCGCCGAGCAGTTGTCGCTTGCCAATGCCGATGAGGTGGTGCAGCGCCAACCACTAAGGGTGGTGTTAGATACCCATTTGCGCTTGCCCTTGGCGGCCGCCTGTTTAAGCGAACCGGGGCGAACCTTGGTGGTGACCACCCCAGGCCATGTGGCTGAAAAGCGCGAACGGTTAACCAAAGCGGGTGCTGAAGTGCAGGTGTTGCCTGCCGGTAGTGATGGCCGCATTGATTTAGCCTTGATGCTGAATTGGTTAGCCGAGAGCGAACAGGTTAATGAGCTGCTGGTAGAAACCGGCGCGACCCTGGCGGGTGCTCTGCTTGATGCGGGACTGGTCGATGAGCTGCAGCTGTTTGTTGCCCCCACGCTGTTAGGTGGCGAGGCACGACCGCTATTTGCGCTGCCAGGACTCTCACGCATGGCCGATCAGCGACGTTTAACCATTCATGATATGCGAGCGGTGGGGCGCGATTGGCGCATTATCGCTTCCCCTCAGTCGACTAGCGCAACTGGCGATAGCAAGGTACCCTGACGCGCGAAATCGCAGCTAACGTGACAACCTTATTTCGTGACGACTTTTCGTTACAAGCTGGCGCAACAGCTTTTTTGCGGCAACGTTACGCGACAACTTTTGGAGATTCCATGGCGCACTCCTCCTCTAGAGGCTTAGCCCCTATCGCCGAGCTGGTGGAAGATATCCGCCAGGGCAAAATGGTGATTCTCATGGACGATGAGGATCGCGAAAACGAAGGTGATATCATCATGGCCGCCGAAAAAGTGCAGGCCGAGCATATCAACTTCATGGCCCGTTTCGCCCGTGGTCTTATCTGTATGCCGATGACCCGTGCCCGCTGTGAGCAGCTTAATTTGCCGCTTATGGTGCGTGACAATGGCTCCGGCTTTGGCACCAAATTTACGCTCTCGATTGAAGCGACCGAAGGCGTTACCACCGGTATTTCAGCCGCAGATCGCGCGCGCACGGTCCAAGCGGCAGTGGCGCCCCATGCCAAGCCCTCTGATATCGTTCAGCCGGGGCATATTTTCCCGTTGATGGCAGAGCCCGGCGGCGTGCTTCGCCGTGCGGGGCATACCGAAGCAGCGTGTGATTTGGCGGCGCTGGCAGGGTGTGACCCCAGCGGGGTGATCTGCGAGGTCATGAACGACGACGGCAGTATGGCGCGTCGCCCCGAACTGGAAGCGTTTGCTCAACAGCACGGCATAAAAATCGGTACCATTGCGGATTTGATTCACTACCGCATCGTCAACGAGCAGACCATTGATCACCTGGAAGCCTCAACGGTGATGACGGCGCATGGCGAACTGACGCTGCACGTTTTCCGTGACCGCATCCAGGGCGCTCACCATTTGGCGCTGGTGAACGGTCAGCCCACCCCAGAGGAGTCCACCACGGTTCGCGTGCATCTTACCGATACGCTGCGCGATGTGATGGGCCTGATGAAAGGCGACCAGTGCCGCTGGGATGCCCACCGGGCGCTGGAGGAGATTGCCAGTTCAAACGCAGGGGTGTTTGTGCTGATTGATGACGGTCGCCCCCATCAGGATTTAAAAGATCAACTGGATATCTTTTTGGATCGCGTTCGCCAGCCGCGGACCAGTGATTCTGACGGCGCTGGCAACTATTTAACCATCGGCACCGGCTCGCAAATCCTGCGCTATTTAGGCGTGGGTAAAATGCGATTATTGAGTTCACCGTGGAAGTTCTCCGCGCTATCCGGCTTTGATCTCGAAGTCGTTGAGCGTCTAGGGCCTAATGACACGGCGGATGAGCCAACCTTTCAGCAGGAGTGATCCAGCAGGGTCACTCCAGCAGGACTAATCCAGCAGTACTAATCTAGCAGTACTAATCTAGCAGTACTAATCTAGCAGTACTAAGCAGCAGGAATAAATTGATGAACTCCCTTTCTCAAGTTGAAGGTACTTTTGTTGACGTCGATGGGCATTATGTCATCGTGGTCGGTCGCTTTAACCATCACGTGGTGGATAGCCTGGTGGAAGGGGCGGTCGACAGCTTGACGCGTCATGGCGTCGATGCCGAGCATATTCATATTGTTCACGTGCCGGGTGCCTGGGAACTGCCGTTAGCAGTTAAGCGCGTGCTGAAGGTGATGAAGCCTGATGCCGTCATCGCGCTAGGCGCGGTGATTCGCGGTGGAACGCCGCACTTTGAATACGTGGCGGGCGGCTGCAACACAGCGATTAATCACCTGCAGCTTGAGTTTGAAACCCCGGTCGCTAACGGCGTGTTAACCGTTGAGACGATCGAACAAGCGATTGAGCGTGCGGGGACCAAAGCCGGTAATAAAGGCACCGAAGCGGCCATGGCCGCCATGGAAATGGTCTCACTACTACGCGCGCTGCCGTTAGGAGATACCCAATGAGCGAGCGTAAACCCTCTGCCGCTCAGCAAGGCCGCCACGCGGCGCGTGAGTTAACCGTGCAGGGGCTTTATCAGTGGCACATGACGGGTAAATCCATCACTACCATTGAAGCTGAGTTTCGTAGCCAGGTAGCCGATGACGACCTGGAAGACCACGAAAACTGGGTCAAGGTGATGGAGATCGCCGACAAAGCGCTGTTTCACGAGTTGCTGCACAACACCGTACGTTTTAAAGCGGAACTGGATCGTGAAATCTCTCCATTACTGGATCGCCGCCTGGAAGATCTCGATGCCGTCGAGCTGGCAATTCTTCGCTTAGGCGCTTACGAGCTATCCCGACGAATGGAAGTACCCTATCGTGTAGTGATTAACGAAGGCGTTGAGTTGGCTAAGTCATTTGGCGCCACCGACGGCCATAAATACGTGAACGGCATTCTAGACAAGCTGGCGATTCGCCTGCGTAGTGCCGAGGTCAGCGCTCGCCGTCTCTGAACGCGAGTGTCATGACAATGCGTTTAAGGGGCCTTTGTGCTTGCCGAATTTGATTTGATCCGACGCTATTTCATGTCGTCGCAGGAGGCGTCGACCGCGTCAAATGGCGTCACACTAGGATGTGGAGACGACGCCACGCTATTGATGCCGCAAGCGGGCCAACAGTTGGCCGTGAGCGTTGACACCTCGGTGGTGGGTGTTCACTTTCCCCGCGAAGCGCCAGCCTTCGCGGTGGGCCATCGTGCTTTGGCGGTCGCGCTTAGCGATTTAGCCGCCATGGGGGCCAAATCCCGCTGGTGCCTGATGGCATTAACCTTTGATCAGCGCCAATTTGCCGATGATGAAGCAACGCATCTTTGGCTTGCTGACTATGCGCGTGGCTTTCATACACTCTGCCAGCAACACGCCACCACGCTGGTGGGCGGGGACGTCACTTCTGGCGCGCTTTCGATTGGCGTGACCGTCATGGGCGAGGTGCCGGTGGGCGAAGCGCTGACCCGCAACGGTGCTCAGCCTGGCGACCTGATTGCCGTTACCGGTGCATTAGGCGGCGGGGGCGGTGGGCTAGCGCTCTGGCACAAGGGTGAGCGTGACTTGGCGCACCCATTGCTGCGCCGCTATTTGCTGCCTGAACCGCGTTTGGTGGCGGGCGTGGCACTGCGTGGATTAGCCACCGCGGCGATGGATATTTCTGATGGCTTAATGGCCGACCTGGCGCATCTTCGCGCGGCTTCGCAGGTCGGGGCAGTCATCGACATAGCCGCTTTACCGCTGGCAGAAGAGCTGGAAAACACGCTGGGTCGGGAGGCTGCACTAAAGGCGGCGCTGTCCGGTGGTGATGATTATGAACTGCTCGTCACCTTACACGCTGACGATATAGCCAAGGCTCAGCAGCGTCTGGCGTCATTAGGCTTGACGCTAACGGTGATTGGTCGCTGTTGCGAGCCGCTAGGCATTAGTGCTTCTGACCAGAGTGATCTGAGTAGTTATGTCAATGGCTATGCCGGTTGGCAGCATTTTAGTGGGGACACGCCATGAATCGTGCACCGAAAAGTGTCTGGCGTCGCCCAACACATTTTTTTGCCTTTGGCTTAGGTAGCGGCACGGTGCCGTGGGCTCCCGGCACCTTTGGCACGCTGGCCGCCATTCCGTTCTACTGGATGATGGCGGATTTGCCCTTAGGCTGGTACCTAAGCATTTGTTTCGTCGCTTTTGTTGTTGGCGTTTGGCTATGCGATAAGACGTCACACGACTTAGGCGTACACGACCACTCAGGGATTGTGTGGGATGAATTTGTTGGCTACTGGCTCACTATGGCCGCGGTGCCCTTTTCATGGGAAGCTGCGCTATGGGGATTTGTGGTCTTTCGTATCTTCGATGTTTTTAAGCCCTGGCCAATACGTTGGGCTGACCGCCGTGTAGCCGGTGGTTTCGGTATTATGATTGATGATGTGATGGCAGGGGTCTACGCCTGGAGTATTATGCACTTGTGGTTCTGGCTGCATTAAAAAATTCATTAGGAAAACGGTACGGATACTAGTTATTACAGATACTAGGCATTGTCGGTAGCTTTCGCCATTTAAGTGCGTTGGCACCAAGGAGGCAGCATGCGCAAGGAACGTCTGATTGTCCCTACCCTGGCGATAATCGCCGTGGTATGGATGGCAGCGCAACTTCTCTCAAGTGTGCTCTTTGAGCGCAGCCTGCGTCAGGCGCTAGAAGATCTGGAAGCGCGGGGCGAATGGCGTGTCAACAGAACTGAGAGCCGCCAGGGTTGGCTAAGTTCCCAAGGGCGGCTGATACTTTCACCGCTATTGGGTCGCCCCTGGCGGCTTGAACTGACCTATAGCGCCCGCCACGGCATTTTAAGCACGGATGTAGAAGGCACCGTATTACCTCGCCTGGATACCGTATTGCAGCAAGCAGTGGGGGAGGTTACCGCCCCTTCGGTGCCTCGCTGGCAGGGGCGTTATCACACCCTTAGCGGCCACAGTGAACTACGCCTTGCCCTGGCGCCTTTTGTCATTCAACAAAATGGTCGCGAGTTAGCCGTCCGTGGTGGTCGGCTGCGCCTCGAAGGCGTCTTTGGTGATTGGCGCCTGCGTGGGTTATTGGATCAGCTAACACTGACCGATGGCTTGGCCCAGCTTGCATTAGGGCCCACGGTGCTTGAAAGCCGCTACACCTATACCGATGGTGCTTACCACTTTGCCCAGCGCGATCATCTGCATATTGAGACACTGACGCTTAGTTATCCCTCCTATGACATCCAACTGGCGCCGCTCGATTTAAATAGCCATATGGTGCTGGATGAAAGCGAACTGCGCATTAACGGCGATTTAGAAGTGGGGGAGGTGATGGTTCCCTCAGAAGCGCCCGACACGCCGTTGCTTAATGGGCGAATAGAGATGGAGCTTTCGCGCATCAACGCCGATGCGGTTCGCCACGCCATTCGCCGTTTACGCCAGGAAGCCGCTTGGGGCGATGCCAGCCTGCCCATGGCTGAAGGGTTGCTGGCCCGTCTTGAGCCTGATTTTCGGAATATGCTCAGTGACTCGCCGCGCCTAGATGTGCCCACAGTGGCGATAGACAGCCCACTGCTAGGGATTCGTCTCGATGCGGATGGCGCGCTGTTTTTTGACGCCCGCGCCTTGGATGAGCTGAGCGTGGTTAATCTCGACGAAGAGGAAGAGCAGGCGAAATGGCGGGAGCGTATTGATGGTGACTTTACCTGGTATGATGCGCCCACCGTTGCCGCGCTATGGTTAGGCTTGCCGCTTGGCACCCGTGAACTGCAGTTTGATGTAGTGCGCGGCGTCTGGCGTGTTAATGGTCGCCCCATGCCCGAACTATGGCCTTAGGCCTGTCATTGCGAACGCCCTGACGCAATCTGGGGTTGCCCTTATTTGTCATTGCGTATGAGAAAGCTCCTCTAAATGATCGAACTAGGCTCCTTCGCAGTGCAAAAGGGACTAGCATTTTGTCATCTAACCTCCCTAAGGGTTGAAGTTTCTGCTATGTGCCCGCATTCCATGAACAAAGCTAGGCGGTTCTCACCGCCGGTATCGGTTCATTGGAGGACGCATGAGCGACCAGGATTACGAACGCGATCAAGAACACCTCGATTGGCAAATTGACGATGAAGAGTCATCCTCAAATACCGATAAATCCCACGACGCTGATGATAAGAGCAGTGACGAGAAGAGCAGTGAAGAGTATCGCTCTGACGGCGAGCGGGTGAACTCTCTAGTGCCCGCCAGCGACATGCTGCCCGAGCGCATTTATCTTCTCCCTATTCATAATCGTCCTTTCTTCCCCGCCCAGGTTCAGCCTTTGGTGGTTAACCGTGAGCGCTGGGAAGAGACCATGCGCCGCGTGGGTAACACGCCGCACCACACCCTGGGCGTCGCTTATGTCGGCGAGCAGGGCGTTACCTCTCTTGATCACGAAGGTTTTCCTGAGATTGGTACGGCGGTGAAGGTGCATAAACTCAAGGGCGAAGACGACCAGATCCAGTTTATCGCTCAGGGCCTGCAGCGCTTTAAAATTACCCGTTGGCTCTCCAAAGAACCGCCTTATCTGGTGGAAGTCACCTACCCGAAAGAGCCGGTTGACGCGGAGAACGAAGAGACCCGCGCCTATGCCATGGCGATCATCAACGGCATTAAAGAGCTGCTGCCGATCAACCCGCTGTACGGTGAAGAGCTCAAGCACTACCTCAACCGCTTTAGCCCGCACCAGCCGGGCCCGCTGACCGATTTTGCCGCCGCTATTACCTCCGCCAAAGGCCCAGAGCTTCAGGATGTGCTGGCCACCCTGTCGGTGGAAGAGCGGATGCAGAAAGTGCTGCCGCTGTTGCGTAAAGAGATCGATGTAGCGCTGCTGCAGGGTGAGATCAGCGAGCAGGTCAACGCGCAAATGCAGGATCGCCAGCGCGAGTTCTTCCTGCGTGAGCAGCTCAAGGTTATCCAGCGTGAATTGGGTATCTCCAAAGATGATCGCGAAAATGACGTGGATACCTTTAGAGCGCGTTTGGAGTCGTTGGTTGTGCCCGAACGGGTTCAATCGCGTATTGACGATGAGCTCAATAAACTCAGTGTGCTGGAAACCGGCTCGCCGGAATATGGCACCACGCGCAACTATCTGGACTGGTTAACCTCGCTGCCTTGGGGGGTGACCAGCCAGGATCAGCTCGATCTACCCCACGCGCGGCAAGTGTTGGATCGCGACCACGACGGTTTGAAAGACGTTAAAGAGCGTATTATCGAATTTCTGGCCGAGGGCACGTTTAAAGGCGACGTAGGCGGCTCGATAGTGCTGTTGGTCGGCCCGCCAGGGGTAGGTAAGACCTCCATTGGGCGTTCGATCGCTGAAGCCCTGGGACGTCAGTTTTACCGCTTCTCTGTTGGGGGCATGCGCGACGAAGCGGAAATTAAAGGCCATCGGCGTACCTATGTCGGCGCGATGCCGGGCAAGCTGGTGCAAGCCTTTAAAGAGGTCGAGGTCGAAAACCCCGTCATCATGCTGGATGAGATCGACAAGCTAGGGCAGTCCTTCCAGGGCGACCCTGCTTCGGCGCTGTTGGAAGTACTCGACCCCGAGCAGAACGTCGACTTCCTCGATCACTATCTCGATGTGCGTATGGATCTCTCCAAGGTGCTGTTTATATGCACCGCTAATACGCTGGATTCAATTCCAGGGCCGTTGCTAGACCGCATGGAGCAGATCCGTCTTTCCGGCTATATCGCCGAAGAGAAGCTGGCAATTGCCAAGCATCACCTGTGGCCGAAGCTGCTCAAACGCGACAACCTAACGAAAAAGCGTATCAGTCTGTCCGATGCGGCCTTAAAGCAAGTGATTGAAGGCTACGCCCGTGAAGCCGGTGTTCGCCAGCTTGAAAAGCAGCTGCATCGTATTGTGCGTAAATCGGCCGTCAAGCTGCTCGAAGAGGAGCCCGAAACGGTCAAGATATCGGTGAAGAATCTGGAAGAATTCTTAGGCGCACCGATTTTCCGCAAGGAAAAAGTGCTGACCGGCGAAGGGGTGGTGACCGGCTTGGCGTGGACCTCCATGGGCGGGGCAACGCTACCCATTGAAGCGGGCAAGGTACACTCGCTGGATCGTGGCTTTAAGCTGACTGGCAAGCTCGGCGAGGTGATGCAGGAGTCAGCCAATATCGCTTACAGCTATACCCTGGGCCACCTGCAGGAGTATGGCGCCGATGCCGATTTCTTTGACTCGGCATTTGTGCACTTACACGTGCCCGAAGGGGCCACGCCGAAAGATGGCCCTTCGGCCGGCGTTACCATGACCACTGCGCTGCTGTCGTTGGCTAAGCACCATGCCATTGATCGGCCCCTGGCGATGACCGGCGAACTAACCTTAACCGGCCAAGTGCTGCCGGTTGGCGGTATTCGCGAAAAAGTGATTGCCGCGCGGCGCAGTGATATTTTCGAATTGATCCTGCCCGAGGCCAATAAACGTGATTACGAAGAGTTGCCGGACTATCTGAAAGAGGGCATGACGGTGCATTTTGCCAAACGCTACCGCGATGTAGCCGATGTGGTGTTTGGTCGCGGGTAGGTTCAACCGTTACACCCATGACGTAATTAAAGCGCTGTACGTAAGTACGGCGCTTTTTTACATTTGTTTACTGAATTACCAAATAATCCTGCATCAGCCTTACAGTTAGTAAGGACAATTACCCTTGCTCGCTGTGTTTTCAGAGTGGGCCTAGTCTCTGTGTAAAGCGCATGCCACAATCCAAGGTTGCTGATATTATTCAGAATAGCTTGGCCTGCGGCCATCCTTGCCGTGGGCTAATAAAAATAGTGAATCGTCTTTGAGATAGACATCAAGAGAGAGACGCCATGCCAGAGTATCGCTCACGAACCACCACCGCTGGTCGTAATATGGCCGGTGCACGCGCCCTGTGGCGCGCCACTGGTATGCAGGATGGTGATTTTCAAAAGCCGATTATTGCCGTCGCCAACTCCTTCACCCAGTTTGTGCCGGGCCATGTTCACCTAAAGGACATGGGCCAGCTAGTGGCGCGGGAGATTGAGAAAGCGGGTGGCGTAGCGAAAGAGTTCAACACCATTGCAGTGGATGACGGCATCGCCATGGGACACGACGGCATGCTCTACTCGTTGCCTAGCCGTGACCTGATTGCCGACAGCGTTGAGTACATGTGCAACGCCCACTGTGCCGATGCGCTGGTATGTATCTCCAACTGCGACAAAATTACCCCAGGGATGTTGATGGCCGCGCTGCGCCTCAATATCCCGGTTATCTTTGTTTCTGGCGGCCCCATGGAAGCGGGTAAAACCAAGCTGCTTAACCACGGATTGGACCTCGTCGATGCCATGGTCATGGCCGCCGATGACAGCGTGGATGATGAAACGCTTGCCGAAGTCGAGCGTAGCGCGTGCCCCACCTGCGGTAGCTGCTCGGGTATGTTCACCGCCAACTCGATGAACTGTCTGACCGAGGCGCTAGGCTTGGCTTTGCCCGGTAACGGCACCGTGCTGGCCACCCACTCTGATCGTCGTCGCCTATTTGAAACAGCCGGTCACCGCATTGTCGAGCTGGCCAAACGCTACTATGAAGGCGATGAAGCGCACCTGCTACCCCGTGCCATTGCCTCCAAAGCAGCGTTCAAAAACGCCATGACCCTGGATATCGCCATGGGTGGCTCTACTAACACTATTCTGCACTTCCTAGCGGCTGCCCAGGAAGCCGAGGTGGACTTCACCATGGCGGATATCGACCGCCTCTCCCGTGAAGTGCCCCAGCTCTGCAAAGTAGCGCCCAACACTCAGAAATATCATATCGAAGATGTCCATCGTGCGGGCGGTATCATGGCGATTCTAGGTGAGTTGGATCGTGCCGGTGTGCTGGATACCTCGGTACCCACCGTGTATGGCGACAGTCTCAAAGCCGCGCTGGATGAGTGGGACATTATGCGTTCGCCCAGCGCCGAAGTCGTTGAGTTCTTTAAAGCTGGGCCGGGCGGTATCCCCACCCAGACTGCCTTTTCCCAAAGCGCCCGCTGGCCGAGTTTGGATGGCGACCGCGCCACCGGCTGTATTCGCGATCTTGAGCACGCGTTCTCCCAGCAGGGCGGCTTAGCCGTACTGTATGGCAATATCGCGCTGGATGGTTGCGTGGTGAAAACCGCCGGGGTCGACGAATCAATCCTGGTATTCGAAGGCCCCGCCCATGTGGTTGAGTCTCAGGATCAGGCGGTTGCCCATGTATTGGCGGATAAGGTCAAAGCGGGCGATGTCGTCGTGATCCGCTACGAGGGGCCTAAAGGTGGCCCCGGTATGCAGGAGATGCTTTATCCCACTTCGTATCTCAAGTCTAAAGGGTTAGGCAAAGCCTGCGCGCTGCTCACCGATGGTCGCTTTTCGGGCGGCACCTCTGGGCTTTCGATTGGCCATGTGTCGCCGGAAGCCGCAGCTGGGGGCGCCATTGGCTTAATTGAGCAGGGCGATATCATCCGTATTGATATTCCTAACCGGACGATCAACGTCAACCTGAAGGATGCTGAGCTGGCGGCTCGCCACGAGGCGATGGAGGCAAAAGGCGTCACCGCCTGGAAGCCCGTTGAACAGCGCCCCCGCAAGATTACCCCAGCGCTGAAAGCCTATGCGCTATTGGCGACATCTGCCGACAAAGGGGCCGTTCGGGACCTAAGCAAGCTGGATTGATAGGGCACTAAGTGCAGCAATCATCAGTCGCAGTAACAAACCTGAAGGAATCAAATGAAGGCAATTATTAACGTTGGATTAGTCGGCTACGGGTTCGCTAGCCAAACCTTCCACGCACCGCTGATTCAGGCCACGGACGGCCTGGATTTGGTGGCGGTATCCTCAAGCGATGCTGCTAAGGTGCAGGCGTCACTTCCTAGCGTAGAGGTGGAGGCCCAGGCGTTGGCGCTTTGCAAGCGCAGCGATATTGATCTGATTGTTATTCCGACACCCAACGACACGCATTTTTCGCTCGCGAAAGCGGCACTGTCGGCGGGCAAGCACGTGGTGGTCGATAAGCCATTCACGGTCACGCTGTCTGAAGGAAAGTTGCTCAAAAAGTTGGCGGATGAAAAAGAGTGTCTTTTGTCGGTATTTCACAACCGCCGTTGGGATAGCGATTTCTTAACCGTTAAAGCGTTGCTTGAAGCGGGGACGCTAGGGCGACTGGTGAATTTTGAATCACATTTTGACCGCTTTCGCCCGGAAGTGCGTGATCGCTGGCGCGAGAAAGCGACCCCCGGTGGTGGCATCTGGTACGATTTGGGCCCGCACCTGCTGGACCAAGCCTGCGAACTGTTTGGCATGCCTCAGGCAATCTTGCTGGAACTGGACGCACTACGTGACGACTCCCAGGTCGACGACGATTTCCTGGTACTGCTCGATTACGAAGGCTTTCGCGTTACCTTGGCCGCTGGCACATTGGTTGCCGATCCAACCCCCCGTTTTCGGATTCATGGCACCCAAGGCAGCTTCGTTAAGTACGGTCTGGATCCCCAGGAGGATCGCCTGAAAGCAGGCGAAGTGCCCGCACCACAGTGGGGCGAAGATAGCCAACATGGCACGTTAACGCTGCGTGAAGGAGAGGGTGAAAACGCGCCGCTGATGCGCCGTGAACTTCCGACGCTACCGGGTGATTACCTGGCTTATTACCAGGGCATTACCGCCGCTATCCGCGATAAAGCGCCGCTACCGGTAAGCGTCGACGATGCCCTGCGTTCGATGGCTCTGCTGGAAGCCGGCCTGGACAGCCACCGCCAGCGGCGTTGGATTACATTGAAAAATCATCTTTAAATAAGTAAGAGAAGCCGAACGCGAGCTTCATGTCATTGCAAACGCAGGCCTTCTGTCATTGCGAACGCAGTGAAGCAATCTCGGGTTGGTATGCCGCCGTGGATTGAGATTGCCGCGTCGCTGCGCTCCTTGCAACGACATCAGGAAAATATCTGCAGTGACGGAAGGAAAGCTTTACGTTATTACCTCAAAGCAAATCCGTCGCACTATTGCGTTTCTCTTCCCGCAACCGGTCTCGGGCGATATAGAGTGCTGCGATCGCGCGGGCTTCGTGAAAATCCTCGCGCAATAGCAGGGCAGGGAGCTCCTCAATGGCGTGGGTTTCCACAATCAATGGCTCGGGTTCATCCCCTGGCAGTCGCTTGGGGTAAAGGTCGGTGGCAAGCAGCACCTGCATGCGGTGGCGCATATAGTTCGGCGCCAGGGAAAGCTCAACCAACGGCTCGATGCGGTGCGCACCCACGCCACACTCCTCCATCAACTCGCGATTGGCAGCGGTGATAATGTCTTCACCGGGGTCGACCAACCCTTTTGGCAAGGTGAGCACATAATCTTCAAACCCGGCGGCGTATTCGCGAATCAGTAGCACGTGCTCCGGGTCAGGCATTGCCACCATCATCACCGCGCCCCGGTCCGCGCCGGTTAAACGTTCAAATTGGCGCTCTTCGCCATTGGAAAAACGCAGATCCAGTGACTCAATCTGGAATAAACGGCTTTGGGCAATCTGCTTACGCGCCAGAATCTGTGGTTTTTGCTGGTAACCCGAGCGGTTAACGCTGCCATCTTCAGGGTGATTAAAGGTTGGGCGAGTAGGGGGGAGCGTAGACATAAACATGTGCCTCCATGGCTGGTAAAAGGCGGTTAAGCTACAATAGCACGCTTACTCCTAACGTGACTGGAGCGGCAATGATTGATTGGCGCGAGATAGACACTGTCCTCCTTGATATGGATGGCACGCTGCTGGATTTACATTTCGACAGCCACTTTTGGCTGGATCATTTACCGCGACGTTACCGCGAATTGCACCAGTTGGATGAAGCCTCCCAGGAAGCGCTGCGGGCGCGTATTATCGGCGAGCAGGGTACTTTAAACTGGTACAGCCTAGCGTACTGGAGCCGCGAGCTAGGGGTAGATATCGTTGCCCTGAAGCGGGAAGTGCAACATCTGATAGGCCTGCGCAGCGACGCACTGGATTTCCTCAAATGGCTTAAACTAGCACACCCACGGGTGGTGCTTGCCACCAACGCTGATCGCGCCAGTCTTGCCTTGAAACTGCCCCTCACCGGCCTGGAAAGCTACCTGGATGCTATCGTCTCTTCCGAGGACGTGGGGGCTGCTAAAGAGGAGCAGGCGTTCTGGTTTGCGTTGCAGGAAATCGAGCCTTTTGACCCGGCACGAACACTATTTATTGATGACAATGCCCGCGTGCTGGAAAGTGCTCGTGAGTTTGGCATTAAGCATTTGCTGGGCATTAAACAACCTGACAGCCAGCGGCCTGAAAAAGAGCTACAGGAGTTTATAGCCCTGGATCGGTTCGCTCATCTGTTTCCCGAACAACTGCCGGAACAGCTGTCAGAATCGCAAGGAGAGCGTTAATGAGCGAGAGCGTACGCTTAGATAAATGGCTCTGGGCAGCGCGTTTCTTTAAGACCCGCGCGCTGGCTAAAAAAGCCATTGAAGGTGGCAAGGTTCACTACGACGGCGGCCGCGCTAAAACCAGCAAGCAGGTCGAGTTAGGTGCGCTTATTCGGGTGCCCCAGGGCTGGGAGGTCTTAGAGGTAGAGGTGATATCGCTTTCGGATCAACGGCGCGGTGCGCCAGAAGCGCGCACGCTCTATGCAGAAACAGACGCAAGTGTGCAGCGTCGTGCCAAGGAAGCCGAAGCAAGGCGTCTCACTAACGAGGCGATGCAGCATCCGCTCAAACGTCCTGATAAAAAGCAGCGCCGCGATATTCAGCGCTTCCAACGCAATCAGGGTGAGTAGCCCACACGGCTATTCACTCAGTGCAGCAGCACCAATAGCCCAGTTAAAGATGAGTCGCAGCTAAACACCCGCCGTCCTTTATAGTAGGTTGCCAAATTATGTCCGATCAAATTCAACGTTTTATGTTCGATCACACCAATGTCCGCGGCGAGATCGTCACCCTAGCGGCCGCCTATCACGAAGTGTTGGATCGCCACGCCTACCCACCCGCGGTCAATGAGCTACTGGGCGAGCTGTTAGCTGCCGTGGCGCTGCTCACCGATACCGTTAAGCTGGATGGCACGCTAAGCATCGAAGTGCGCGGCCGCGGCGTTCTGTCATTACTAATGGCTGAATCCAACCCCGGTGGTGAATTGCGGGCGATTGCCCGTATCGCGGAAGACGCCGACCTGCCTAGCGAGCATGCCTCTTTCCGTGAACTGGTCGGTGAGGGCCAAATCGTCATCACCCTCGACCCCCGTGAAGGCCATCGCTATCAAGGCATTGTCGCGCTGGATCAGGAGACGCTAGGGGGCTGCCTGGAAGCCTACTTTACGCAATCCGAGCAGCTGCCAACCCGCCTATGGTTAGCGGCGGATGAGAAGCGCGCAGGTGGGTTGTTGCTCCAACGCCTCCCCGCAGAGTCACAAAACCAGGATGTTGATGCCTGGGACCGCAGCGTGCAGTTAGCCGATACGATTAAAACAGAAGAACTGCTCGGGCTTGAGCAGCGCGAAGTGCTGCACCGCCTTTACCATGAAGAAACCGTGCGCGTTTTTGAACCCAAAGCCCTGCGCTTTGGCTGCACCTGCTCCCGCGAACGAATGAGCCATGCACTGCACACGCTAGGCAAGGAAGAACTGCGAGATATTCTTCACGAACAGGGCGCTATCGACACCCAATGCCACTTTTGCCATACGAAATATCACTACACGGCGGCGGATATTGAAACTTTGTTAGACGACCCCGAAGCCCCATCGCCCACAATTCACTAGGTATGTAGTCGCAGCTGTACAGTCGGGCGTTTTTAAGTGTCGCTAAGCGAGCCAGTAGAACCAATGAATTTGGCCATTATTGCAAACGACTGTTTTAATTTTTACTGCGCTGCAGCACAAAATGTAGTGTCTTTGTAGTAGTTTAACTACAAGATATTTGGTCTTAGTCCCCGTTTCCTGGGGGCTTTCTTTTTGCCATAATGCGCCGGACTTCAGCGTGCCCAGCCGATTTAGCAGGACTGGGATGACATTTAAGGCGTCGGTGACGCCCGGTAACGAGATATAACGGCCTCAAGGCCCAGGAATCGACATGACCACGACTCAAGCTCCCCAAGCCCACGTCAATCTCAGCAGCGCCGAACTCATCGAGCGCGCCGTGGCACGTGGCGAAGGCCGCCTCTCGGCCCACGGTGCTCTGGTAGTAAATACCGGCTTGCGTACCGGGCGTTCACCGAAAGACCGTTATATCGTTGACGAGTCCTCCACCAGCAGCCAAATCGATTGGGGCAACGTTAACCAGCCTTTCGACGCAGACAAGTTCAACGCCCTATGGGATCGGGTCAATGACTATCTGGTCAGCCAAGACCATTTTGTTTCTGAGTTGCATGTGGGCAGTGATTCCGCTCACTACCTACCAGTGCGCGTCACCACCGAAACCGCTTGGCAAAACCTGTTTGGCCGTACCATGTTTGTGCGCCCCCTGGCTTATAACCAGGCTGTTAAAGGGGAATGGACAATTCTCAACGCCGCAGGCTTTGAGTGTGACCCTGCTCGCGATGGCACTAACTCTGATGGTTGCGTGATCATCAACTTTGCCGAGAAAAAAGTGCTTATTGCGGGCATGCGCTATGCCGGTGAAATGAAAAAAGCCATGTTCTCCGTGCAGAACTTCCTGCTACCCGCCGCCGACGTACTGCCCATGCACTGCTCCGCGAACGTGGGTGAAGATGGCGAAACCTGTCTCTTCTTCGGTCTCTCGGGCACCGGTAAAACCACGCTTTCCGCTGACCAGGCGCGCTTCCTGATTGGTGATGACGAGCACGCTTGGGGCGACGGTATCGTCTTCAACATGGAAGGCGGCTGCTACGCCAAGTGTATCGATCTTTCCGAGAAGAACGAGCCGGTCATCTGGAACGCTATTAAGTTCGGCACCGTGCTGGAAAACGTGGTGTTGGATGATCGTCGCGAGCCCGACTACGCCGACGATAGTCTGACCCAGAACTCCCGCGCCGCGTACCCGCTGGAGCACGTTGAAAAGCGCGTAGCGGAAAACCTGGCGGGCGAGCCGAATGCCATTGTGTTCCTGACTTGCGATATGTCTGGCGTACTGCCGCCCGTGTCGATTCTTTCCAAAGAAGCCGCGGCCTATCACTTCCTGTCAGGATACACCGCTAAAGTGGGCTCCACTGAAATGGGCTCTGCTGAAGGTCTAGCTGCCACATTCTCCACCTGCTTTGGTGCACCGTTCTTCCCGCGCCCTGCACGCGAATACGCTGACCTGCTGATCAAGCGTGTCGATAAGCAGGATGCTCAGGTTTACTTGGTCAATACCGGCTGGACCGGCGGTGCTTACGGTGAAGGCGGCTCGCGCTTCTCTATCCCGACCACCCGCGCCATCATCAGTGCTATTCAGTCTGGTGTGCTGCGCGACATTGACACTAAACATATCGATGGGCTTAACCTGCAAGTGCCGGTCGCTGTGCCGGGCGTCGATTCCAGCCTGCTCGACCCGCGTGAAACGTGGCAGGATCGCGATGCCTACGACCGCCACCTCAAAGAGCTGGCGACAAAATTCGTCGATAACTTCAAGAAGTTTAAAGGCGTTAACGAAGCGATCATTCAGGCTGGGCCTCAGTTGACCTAAGACGCTGCTGAGCTAAGTAGTTAGAATGTGACTAAGTAGTCAACATGGGACAGTGCCAAGGCACTGTCCCATTTTTATTGGCTGCTTGAGCTAACGTATTTGAGAGTGATTTAGTAACCTAGTGATTTATTAATAACCTAGTGGGTTGGTAAACACGGGTTAACTGTCCAAATAGCTTAAAATAAAATAATCATTAGGAGTATTGCGTGAAAGGTTGGCTCCAACAACGCTGGACTCGAAACAAACTCGCCAGCATCCGTAATTTGCACGATGTAGAGCGTTTAGCACGTCGGAAGTTGCCAAGGCCTATTTTTGGTTATATCGACCATGTCGCAGAGGATGGACGAACCCAGCGCGCTAATCTCACCGCTTTTGATGATTACCGCTTTTTGCCCAAGGCATTTGTCAACGTCTCGCAGATTGATCTGCAAACGGAGCTGTATGGCAAGCGTTATGCCGTGCCTTTCGGTATCGCCCCCATGGGCATCAGCGCCCTGTCGGCTTATCAAGGCGACCTAGTGCTGGCACGCGCAGCGGCGAAACGTAATCTGCCGATGATAATGAGTGGGTCGTCTCTAGTGCCGATGGAAGAGGTGGCAAAGGTTGAGGGCGCCGACTGGTTCCAGGCGTACCTGCCCGGCACACCGGAAGGTATCGAAGCCCTGCTCGAGCGGATCAAACGAGCAGGCTTCAAAAAACTGGTGGTAACGCTTGATTATCCGGTGCCGCCCAATCCCGACAATTTCCGCCGTTCGGGGTTTTCATCCCCGCTTGAGCCAACCCTTCGCTTGGCAGTCGATGGTTTGATGCGACCCGGCTGGCTGTGTAATACCTTCCTGCGCACGCTCTTAAAACATGGCATGCCGCACTTCGAGAACAACCATGCCGAGCGGGGAGCCCCCGTCATCTCCCGCCAAGCCGCGCGGGACTTCTCGGGGCGTCGCCATTTTGACTGGGATTATCTCGATCTTGTGCGGCGCTTATGGCCTGACACATTGATCGTCAAAGGTGTGCTGAACCCCGAGGATGCGGTGCGTGCCCGTCAGGCAGGCGTGGACGGCATCATCCTGTCCAATCACGGCGCTCGACAGCTGGACTGCACGATCTCTCCACTTGAGGTGCTACCCGAGGTCAAACGCCGTATCAGCGATATCCCCATCATGATCGACAGTGGCTTCCGGCGTGGCACCGATGTCATCAAGGCCTTGGCGCTGGGGGCCGACTTCGTCTTCATCGGACGCCCATTTAATTACGCGGCCGCCTGTGCAGGCCAAGCCGGTGTGGAGCATGTCGCCGATCTCTTGCAGCGCGAGATTGAGCGCAATATGGCGCTGCTGGGCCTGACCAGTCTTTTCCAATTGAATCACTCCTGTCTATATCAGCCCATAGAGAACCAATCGCAACAGCCGGTGGTGGCTGCAAAAACGACTGACACTGCACCCATAAAATAATGAAATGAGCGAGTCTTGCTATGGTCTTTTGCAGGTAGACAAGCATTTCTTCAATGGAACGCCAGAATCGATAGAGGAAGTAATTTCACCAGGCCATGCCGTTCATGGTTACCGTACTGAGGCCTAGCGCCTTCACCAATCTAATCCCTCAAGCTCATAATTCGCCACTGGCGCTCTTCGGCGACGTTGCGTAGGGTGTCGTCAGGGTCAACGGCGACAGGGTGCTCGACTATTTCTAATAGCGGTAAATCATTGTGTGAGTCGCTGTAGAACCAAGCGCCTTCCAGGCTTAAGTCTTGCTCTTGAAGCCACTGCTCTAGGCGGGTGACTTTGCCTTCGCGGTAGCTCAGCGTGCCGGAAACACGGCCGGTGTAACGGCCCTGTTTCACTTCCGGATTCACCGCGATCAAGTGATCGACACCCAAGCGCTCCGCAATCGGCGCGGTAATAAAGCGGTTAGTGGCGGTAATAATCAGCAGCGTGTCGCCTTTAGTGCGGTGACGGGCCAGCAGCTCTTCCGCTTTGGGTAGAATGCTGGGCTCGATTTTGCTGACCATAAACTGCTGATGCCAGGCAGCAAGCTGCTCAGGGGGGTTATCGGCTAGCGGCTTAAGCGCCATCTCTAAAAAGGCGGCCATATCCAGAGTGCCCGCGTTGTAATCGGCCATAAAACGCTCATTGGCTTCCCGGTAAGCGACCGGGTCGACAGCCCCTTGTTCGAGTAAAAACTCGCCCCAGGCATGATCGCTGTCGATGGATAGCAGCGTATTATCCAAATCGAATATGGCCAGACTCACGGCGCTCCCCTTTTTTAGTCAGTGATAATAGTAGGCGAATAGTAGTGGTGAAATAGGCGCTAATTAGGCAAATAGCGGAGGCGGATTATCGCAGAGTCGCCACCTCATTCCCACCAACGCGCCGCAACCATTCATCACTTAGCGTTATATTGTATTGATACGCTTGTCTCCCTTGTGGAAAAATGGGGACAACTGAAAATTTATGAAGGTGATGTCCGTGATCGACGCTGACGGCTTTCGCCCCAATGTTGGCATTATCATTGCCAACAGCCAGGGGCAGCTGCTTTGGGCGCGTCGGGTAGGACAAAATGCGTGGCAATTTCCCCAGGGGGGCATCAATGCAAGCGAGACGCCACAACAAGCACTTTTTCGTGAGCTTTACGAAGAGATCGGCTTAACCGCCGGTGATGTTGATATTGTTGCCTGCACCCGGGGCTGGCTACGCTACCGTCTGCCACGACGCATGATTCGCACACATTCGCGTCCGGTCTGCATAGGCCAGAAGCAAAAGTGGTTTTTACTTAAAATCCGTTGCCAGGAAAGCCAAATCTGTATGACGGCAACCCCAACACCTGAATTTGATGGGTGGCGGTGGGTGAGCTACTGGTACCCGCTAGGGCAGGTAGTACCTTTTAAAAGAGAGGTGTATCGGCGCGCGTTGCGAGAATTGTCTCCCCGCGCTCAGCGCCTGGCACAGGATGACGATTAGGGTGAAAAGCCGTTGCCCAAGGTAGGGCAGCGGCAGCTTGCCAAGAAATTCCTCAGCGAGGCAAATAACAGTGAAAAGTAAAACGTCCATGCTTGAGGTGTTGCGCCGGGTGATTCAGGAAGTGAACGGCGCGCGCAACCTCGATGCCGCGCTGTCCACAATGGTACGTCGAATTCGTAAAGCAATGCAGACCGACGTGTGCTCTTTCTACCTTTACGACAAAGAGCTTGAGTCGCTGGTATTAATGGAGACCATTGGTCTGCGCACTCAGGCCGTTGGGCGCGTTGTACTGCCATTAGGTGAAGGCCTAGTAGGCTTAGTAGCCAAGCGCAGTGAGCCGCTTAACCTCGAAGACGCCCAGACCCACCCGCAATTCCGCTATTTTGAAGCCACCGGTGAAGAGCGCTACTCCAGCTTTTTGGGGGTGCCGATTATTCATCAGCGCCATATGCTGGGCGTGCTGGTGGTTCAGCAAGCCGAAAAACGCCGCTACGACGATGAAGACGAAGCCTTTTTGGTGACCATGGCCGCTCAGTTGGCAGGTGTATTGGCCCATGCGTTGGCGACCGGCAACCTAATGCGTCCGGCGCTTGCGGGGGGGCAGGCAATGTTTAAAGGCGTTGCCGCCTCGCCAGGCATGGCCATGGGTGAAGCGGTAGTGATTACCCCGCCTGCTGACTTAAACAGCGTGCCTGATTTGGTACCCAGCGACCTGGATTATGAAGTTGCACGCTTAAAAGAAGCGATTGGCAAAACCCGTAGCGAAATTCGTGCAGCGGCCGAACGTTTGGCCAGCCGTATCTCCGCCCAGGAGCTGGCGCTGTTTGATGTGTATCAGCAGATGCTTGGTGAAGCGGCATTGGCCGATGAAGTCGAAAAGCGTATTCGTGAAGGGCAGTGGGCCCCAGGCGCACTCGCCGATGTAGTGCGACGCCACGTACAGTATTTAGAGCGGGTTGACGATAACTACCTGCGTGAGCGAGCGGCGGATATTCGTGATCTAGGCCGCCGTGTGCTCGCCCATCTGCAGGAAGACACACCATCCACGCCGGAAACCTACCCCGATAACGCCATCCTGGTCGGCGATGAAATTAGCGTGGCCATGCTGGGTGAAGTCCCCCGCGACAAGCTCAAAGGGCTCGTCTCGGTGCGCGGCTCCAGCACGTCCCACGTGGCGATTGTCGCCCGCGCCATGGGTATTCCTACCGTGCTGGGCATGGTGGATTTACCGCTGCCACGCCTAGGTGGTGCACCGGTGGTGTTGGATGGCCACCGTGGCCGACTGTTTGTGCGCCCAGCGCCTGAACTTACTGCGCGTTATGCCAGTCTGATCGCCGAAGAAGAGGCGCTCAGCGAACTGCTTGAGCACGAACAGGATCTGCCCAGCGCCACACCCGACGGCCACGCCATGCCACTAATGGTCAATACCGGTTTGGCGGTAGATGCCACTGCGTTGCTAAAAAGCCGTATCGGTGGGGTGGGGCTCTACCGAACCGAAGTGCCGTTTATGATTACCGAACGCTTCCCCGGCGAAAAAGAGCAAACCAAACTCTATCGAGACCAGCTTGAAGGCTTTGCGCCGCTGCCGGTGGTGATGCGTACCCTGGATATTGGCGGTGATAAAGACCTGCCCTACTTCCCGATTGAAGAGGCCAATCCGTTTCTAGGCTGGCGCGGTATGCGCGTCACGCTGGATCACCCGGAAGTGCTGATGGTGCAACTGCGCGCCATGCTCAAAGCCTCGATCGATCTGGAAAACCTCTACGTACTGTTCCCGATGATCACCAACGTCGAAGAGGTTGACGAAGCGCTGCGCCTGCTGGATCGCGCCATTCTGGAATTGGGTGAAGAGGGCATTACTGTCGTTAGGCCCCAAGTGGGCGTGATGATCGAGGTGCCCGCCACTATCTACCAAATGGATGCGCTAGCGAAACGCGTCGATTTCTTCTCAGTGGGCAGCAACGATCTCACTCAGTACCTGCTGGCGGTGGATCGCAATAACCCACGCGTATCAAGCCTTTACGACGCGCTTCACCCGGCGCTGCTGGGGGCGCTGCTTGAACTGGCCAACGATGCCACGCGGTTGAAAAAGCCTATTTCGCTATGCGGTGAATTGGCCGGCGACCCAGCTGGGGCGTTGCTGCTCATGGCCATGGGCTTTACCAGTCTCTCCATGAATGCGCCTAGCCTGCCCAAAGTGCGCGCGGCCATTCGCCGGGTTCCGCTTAGCGATGCCGAGAAGTTGCTCAAAGAAGTGATGGAGCTGGATACACCTGCCCAGGTGCATACCCATTTAGAAGGGCGTATGGATGAGTGGCAGTTGTCGCACCTGATGCCACCCCGTGACTAGGCAAACCCTAGAGCGTTGATGCTAGCGAATCGTTGGCCAGCGCCAGGGTGGTTTCACCCTCAAAGCGTCCCCGCGGCCCAAAGCGCTGTTCGGTAATCTTGATGTGCCCGTGGCTATCCAGGGTTAGCCACGAAGTGGCGCGGGTGCCGTAGTGCTCGCCAACTATAAACGCCGCCGAAAGCTGGCGCTCCAGCTCAAGGCCAACGCCGGTATCCGGTAATGCCTCGACAGCCGCTTCTTGCGGGTTCTGCATTGCGCGCTGAACCGCGGTTGGCCAGCATCCTGGCTGCAAAATAGCGTCCTCAAGCGCCCTACGCACATCTAAAAGCTTTGGCCAGGGGGAGTTAAGATCGGCGTTGGATAAACCATGCACGCCGGGGGGCACTTCGCTGAGAGCCAAGCGATCGCGGCCCCGGTGCAGGTGCCAAAGCCGCTGTGGGGTCGCGACTAATAAATTAAAGCCAGCATAGCGCAACGCCTCTCCCTGGCTAAGCTCCCTTAACCATGCTTCAATATTGCCACACTGCAAGGCACCAGCGACCAATTCGCCTCGGCTAGGTGCACCGGGTGGCACACTTAGTTGCAGGTCACGCACATTGGTTAAGGCCGCCAAGACACCGCCACGCCTGGCCGCCATCCATGAGCCACCGGCCTCTAAATCACGCCCACCGACAACGTAAGGGCTATCTTGCCACTCACCCATGGGCGCGGTGGGGCGAGCATAAAACTCATCACGGTTACCCATCAGCCGCAAAGGCGTGGGTGTGCCGGGTTGCCAAGCAAACGATATCAAGCACATAACAAACTCGTAGACAAAAAGGGTGGAGAGCGTTCAACGCAACAGCCGCATGACAGTAACGAAGTGTAGACGTACACTTACATCGGTATCATATTTGTAGCATAAATCATCACACAGAAAGGGGTGATTTATGAGTGTCGGCAGTTCGCGCAAAGGTTAAAGCGGTCACGTTATCAGCGGCCATGCGGCTAATAGGAAGGCGAGATCATGCAGCACTATCAAAGGGAGCACTTTTGGAACGCCATTGTTTGGCCTCTGCTGTGGCCTCTATTGCTTGTACAAGCAGCACTAGTTGTGCTCTGTCTGGTGGTTGGCGCAATGGTGTGGGGAATGTCGCCCAGTTACGCTTCCTGGAGCACCATGCTGTGGTTAATGGCGGCCCTGCTTGTCGGCAGTAGTTTAAACGTTGGCGCCTTTCTTATGCTGGTGAAAGCCCGCGCTCGGCGCAAAGATAGCCGTTTTATGCAAGAGCTCACCGAACTTGAACGGCATAGTCAGGCCCTGTGCGCCACCGCTGCACGTTCGTTACCCGAACATAAATGTTCTCCTCCGGATGCTGCCGACGAATCCCATCTACCTCTTCAGCGTTTGGCCAACGTTAATGAAGTGCTAGCCGGTCTTGAGCGCTGCATGCACTGCTCGCAAGTAGCCACTGCCGCGACTAAGAATACCCAGCAGGAGCATGAGCAAACCCTGTTGGACGACCTTCAGCATCAGCAGCGTCAGCTCAAACTGTTAATGGCAGGGCGCGAAAGAGCGCGGGAAGAGTCGCGTTTGAAATCAGGCTATTTAACGTTGCTGCAGCGTGAAACGGATAACTTGTTAGATCATTTAAGTGCGATGGCTGAAAAAGAGATTACCGATAGCTTTCGACAAAATGTCATGGAAGTGTACGAGCACGTCTCGGATATCCGTGCGCTATTGGTGAACCTCGTTCAGCAAGGTGCTGAGCAGGATGCTGGACAAGCTGCTGTAAGCAGTGCAACAGAGGTGGGGGGCGGCGAGCACACAGGGGACCAGCGCAATTTACGTGTATTAGTCGTCGACGATGGTCCGGTCAATTTGATGTTGGCGCGGCAAATGCTGGAATCCCAAGGCCTAAAGGTGGAAGGCGTCAGCAGCGGCGAGCAAGCGTTGGAGCGCCAAAAAAACACCCGCTTTGATCTGGTGTTTATGGATATCTTTATGCCCACTCTGGACGGGCGTGAAACTACCCGGCGCTGGCGCGAGTACGAGCGCAAAAGTGGCGGCAGTCCAAGCGTGCTGGTCGCGTTAACGGCCAATATCGACAATGCCGGGCGCGATGCCTGTTTAGCTGCCGGTATGGATGACCTGCTCGCCAAGCCCTATCAACCTGAAACTCTTCTTAATATGATTGTCCGCTGGTTTCCAGGTGCGCAGGATTAAAGCGCCGCCGCCTAAATGACGATAAAGGTGGCTTTCTGAGTATGCCGACTTATCATTGCCCCCGTGACATTGGCGCACGCCTCGTGGCGGTGGCCTGTGGTGACGATGTACGGTTGCTAAATGCCTACCTCCGCGAGAAGGCCTCATTAATTCCTTTGGTCAGATTAGAGAGTTTAAATGATTAATTACCCAACGATTGACCCAGTGGCAATCTCCTTAGGGCCACTGCAAGTCCATTGGTATGGCCTGATGTACGTTGTGGGTTTTGTAGCGGCCTGGTGGCTCGGCTGTCGGCGCGCATCGCGTATCGGCCTCAATAATGACGATATCGGCGATTTACTCTTCTATTGCGCGATCGGTGTCGTGGCCGGTGGGCGTTTAGGGTACGCGCTGTTTTATGGGCTAGGGCAATGGACAGCAGACCCGCTCTGGATCTTCCGCGTATGGGATGGCGGCATGAGCTTCCACGGTGGCCTGCTCGGCGTATTGCTCGCTGCCTGGATATTCGCCCGTCGTAAACAGCTGGCATTTTTAACCCTTACCGATTTCATCGCCCCGTTAGTGCCAATTGGCTTAGGTGCCGGGCGTATCGGTAACTTTATTAATCATGAGCTACCAGGTCGCGTGACTTCGCTACCCTGGGGCATGCCATTTCCCGGTATGGGGCCTGAAGCGCGTCATCCATCAGCACTTTATGAAGCCCTGTTAGAAGGCGTCGTACTGTTTGCTATTCTGTGGTGGGTCTCGGCTAAGCCAACATCCCGTGGCTTTTTATCCGGGCTATTCTTAGTCTGCTACGGCGTATTCCGATTCATGGTCGAGTTTGTCCGCATGCCCGACGCCCATATCGGCTTTATCGCCTTCGGCTGGGTCACCATGGGCATGCTGCTCTCACTACCGATGATTGCGCTGGGCCTAGTCATCATCGCCTGGTCACGTTCCCAGCCAGTAGATGTAAAAGTCGCAAATTAAGCAGCGCGCAGCGGTGCCGGGGTTGGTCGAATAACGCTAACCAGCCGGCACCGCTAGACCGAGCCGCTATGGGCGCCTAGAATAAACCGCTACATCGCCTGTTAATTTGGAAATTCTGTGACTGCTACAACGCCCGCGCTTGAGCAACCCTATTTAGACCTGATGCAAACCGTTTTGGAGCATGGTGTTGACCGCCACGACCGTACAGGCGTAGGCACGCGCTCCGTGTTTGGCCATCAAATGCGCTTTGATTTGTCGCGTGGTTTTCCGCTACTGACCACCAAAAAACTCCACCTGCGCTCTATCATTCACGAACTCCTGTGGTTCCTGAAAGGCGACACCAACATCGCCTATTTAAAAGAGAACGGCGTGCGGATCTGGGACGAGTGGGCGGATGAAAACGGCGACCTAGGCCCCGTGTATGGCTACCAGTGGCGCAGTTGGCCCGACCCTAAAGGCGGCAGCGTTGACCAAATTTCCAAAGTGCTTGGCCAAATTCGCACCACGCCCCAATCGCGGCGTTTGATTGTCTCGGCCTGGAACCCAGCCCAGGTCGATGAAATGCAGCTACCGCCGTGCCACTGCCTGTTCCAGTTTTACGTGGCCAACGGCAAGCTATCGTGCCAGCTCTATCAGCGCAGCGCCGATATCTTCCTCGGTGTACCGTTTAACATCGCCAGCTACGCCTTGCTACTAACCATGGTCGCGCAAGTAACCGGCCTGCAACCGGGTGAATTTATCCACACCTTAGGCGATGCGCACTTGTACAGTAACCACTTGGAACAGGCCAAAGAACAGCTCGCGCGCAACCCAAAGGCCACGCCAAAGCTAGTGCTTAACCCAGCAATAGACGACCTGTTTGCGTTCCGGTTTGAAGATATTGAGATTGAGGCTTACGAGCCGCACCCCCACATCAAAGCCGAGGTGGCGGTATGAGCCAGCAAAGCGACATGGTTAAGCACAAGGATAGCTTCGACTCTCTAGTGCCTGTGGCAATGATTGTCGCCATGGCAAAAAACCGCGTCATCGGCGTAGACGGCAAGCTGCCTTGGTACCTACCTGAAGATCTAAAGTTCTTTAAACGCATCACCCAGGCAAAACCGCTCGTGATGGGGCGAAAAACTTACGCTTCCATTGGCAAGCCGCTGCCGAACCGGCTTAATGTAGTGGTAACCCGCAACGCGGAGTTTTCCCACGAAGGCGTGCGCGTGTGCCATGACTTGACCTCAGCGCTGGAACTGGCCGACCAACATGCCACGATAGAAGCGGCAGAAGAGATCATGGTGATGGGCGGCGGGGAAATCTACCGCCAAGCGCTACCCTTTGCCCAGCGGCTCTACATAACAGAAGTGGATATAGACGTAGAAGGCGACGCCACGTTTCCTGACTTTGATCCCAGCGAGTGGCAAGAAGTACAGCGCGTAGCGGGGCAGCCAGCAGAAGGGCAGCCAAACTACGATTTTGTGGTCTACGAGCGTATCGCTGACTGAAAAGGTCAAAGGAGAAGGCTATGGCCGCCAGCTTAATGAATATGTTGGATGACTTAGAAACGCGTCTTGAACGCACACAAGCTGAGCTACAAGCCCTGCGTGAAGAAAATCAGCGGCTAAAACAGCAATTGGCGCTGAAAGACGCCCAAGCCCAAAGCGTGCCAAGCTCAGAAACTACGGCCACAGCTGAAAAATACGGCGAAAGCAAAGAAGCTCTTGAGAAAGCAGCTCCAGCCGAAATAGGGCAATCAACGCAAACGGTTGAATCAGCGCAAACACCTTCGCCGCATGCACTGCTTAATCAATGGTATGAGCGTTACCCAAAAGCGTTTTTCAAAGGCCATACCAAGCCACTCAAAGTTGGCATTCACCAGGACCTGGCAGAGCGCGAAGAGTGGCCGAACAAGCTGATTCGCCGAGCGCTTGCCAACTATGTAAACCTTCCGCGATATATAAAAGCAGTGCGCATAGGCGCTGAACGGGTGGATTTAGATGGTCTACCTGCGGGTAAGGTTGATAAAGAAGCCGCACAGCATGCATCAGAAAAACGCGGTGAAAAACGCGATAATGGAGCGCCAAAGCCACCTCACTCAAAAGCATCTCCTGTAGCGAAAAAGCCCCGCCAAGAGGCGCCAAAACAGCCTGTGGTGGGGCATGAGTTAGAAAAACATGAACCTCGCAAGACGCTTAGCATGGAAGACAAATTATTGGGCTTGCAGCAGAAATTCAAAGGCCGCTGAGACCGGGCCGGAGAGCAGGGGTTCCATAAAAAAATGCAAATAGTAAAGAAACACTGTTTTTTTCTATTGCGTTCCCTGGAATCCCGGTATAGAGTTTGTTCTGCGAGCATTGGACTATAACAAGGCTTAGTTGAGGACATGCCGCATACCACCGGGAAAAACCGGGGATGGAAAAGAGCATGGCCCACAAAAGCCACCTGCCGACTTATTAAGAGTCGAGCAGCAACGATCGAAACAGTATACGAGTTAAGGAACTTACATCATGAAAAAAACACTTTTAGCGACTGCTATCGTTGGCGCCCTGGGTGCCTCTGCTGCAGCACAAGCAGCAACTGTCTATGACCAAGACGGCACCAAGCTTGACGTCTATGGCCGTATCGCCATGGGTGTTGCTGGTGGCGGCCCTGAGTACAACAGTGACGAAGAGAAGATCGATAATGGCGCTGAATTCGTAGACGTTTATTCACGTCTTGGTCTGCGCATGAGCCATGAAGTTTCTCGCGACCTGACTGCTTTCGGTCGTCTCGAGTGGCGCTTTACTGGTGATGAGAACAACACCGACGGCGGTTTCAACGAAGTTCGTCAGAGCTACTTGGGTGTACAGAGCGATCAGTTCGGTACTTTCCAAGCTGGTAACTTCGACAGCTTCTACAACCAGTTTGTTTCCCTGCCTTTCTACTGGCAAATTGATCGTGGTTTGGAATTCGCTGGTCATCGTAAGCAGTCACGTGGCGACTCCATCGGTTACTACACCCCTGACCTGAGCGGTTTCACTGCATTCTTGCAGCTGAAACACTACAGCGAGCGCGGCTTGACAGAAGCTCAGCAATCTTCAGAGGGTGACGTAATTGCACCGCAAGGTGGTGTTCGTTACGCACAGGGCCCGGTGACTATTGGCCTGGGTTTTGTTGAAGATGTAGCCCGCGTTGATGAAAACAGCAGCGGTAACGGTGGCGGTAATGGTGAAATGCTGTACGGCCTGATTGGCTCTTACGACATTACTGACCAGTTCTCTGCGCGTCTTGGTTACGAAACTCGTGATGACAACAACACTCGTGGTGGTGGTTACGACACAGTTGGTCTAGGTGGCACATTCACCACTGGCCCTTGGGCATTCGCTGCTGACGTCTACGACGTAGATCCTGACAACGGCGACAGCCGCACCTCTTGGGCACTGGGTTCTTACTACAAAGTTTCCAGCAACTTTGACGTCTTCCTAGAGCTGCAGCAAGCTGACCAGCAGTCTATCAACATCGAAGTTGACGGTCTTGATTCCGACGTTACTGCTGATGGCGATGACATGTACTACCTGACAGGCGCTCGTTACCACTTCTAAGCCTGGTTTAAACACCACGCTTAAAGGGTAACTGCCTAGCAGAACCAAATAGAACCGGCCTCTTAGAGGCCGGTTTTTTTTGCCTGTTTTTTCTATTGATAAATAGTCATGGTTGTTTTACCGATAAATTAACAGCCTAGGAACATTTGTAAGTGAAATCACCTTCCTTTATTTATTGTTATCTTATAACATTGCATAAGATGCATAAGCCAATAGCATCCTATAGGTAGGTTTATAAAATAAAGGTAAGGGATTAACGATGAAAAAAACGCTGTTAGCAGCCACTGTTAGCGCCTCACTGTCTGCATCGGTAGCGCAAGCCACAACACTCTACGACCAAGAAGGAGCGAAGTTTGATATTTACGGGCGCATTGCCATGGGCATTGCTGGTGGTGGCCCCGAGTTCGATAGCGCAGGTAACGAGGTAGATGACGGTACAGAATTTGTCGATGTCTATTCACGGCTTGGCTTTCGCATGAGCCATGATGTCACATCAGATTTATCTGCTTTTGGGCGTCTAGAGTGGCGTTTCACAGGTGATGAGCGCAATACCGATCAGGGTTTTAATGAGATCCGCCAAAGCTACATTGGCCTGGCCAGCAAGCAGTACGGCACCGTTCAAGCTGGGAACTTCGATAGTCTTTATTACCAGTTTGTATCAGCCCCCTTTGACGTTTACCTAGATCGCGGGCTGCTCTTTAACGCGACTGGTTTACAATCCAGGGGGGATTCCATTGGCTACTACACGCCAGAGCTAAACGGATTTACCAGCTTTGTGCAGCTAAAACAGTACAGTGAGCGTGGATCAACCCCAGCTGAGCAGAGTGAAGAGGGCGAGGTGATTGCCGCACAAGGCGGTGTTCATTATCAGCAAGGTCCCTTCAAAGTCGGGTTTGGCACGGTTGAGAACGTAGTACGCGGCGGCGGGAATGGTGAAATGCTCTATGGGCTGATCGGTTCCTATGCATTGAGTGACCAGCTAACCATGCGTTTAGGGGCAGAAACGCAAGATAATAGTGCCACCTATGGTGGAGGATTCGAGACACTTGGCCTAGGCGGAACCTACACCACTGGTCCATGGGCATTTACCGCCGACTACTACAACGTAGACCGTGACGAGAGCGAGGAGAGCAGCGCCTGGGCAGCGGGTGCCTACTACAAGGTCTCCAGCGCGTTCGATGTGTTCGTAGAGCTAGCCGACGGCGACGCACCCAGCGTCCGACAAGAAAGTACAGCTAATAGAACGTATTGGCTGTCCTGAGCCCGCTATCATTTTTAAGATGGCTTGGTGATAAGCTGCTCAAGTGCTAAATATTTAACTTTCTTAAGACTTTCATTTAATAATGAAGGTCTTTTATTTCATATAGGGAAAAGAAAATTCATAAGCAGCGCAATATCAAAAAAAAGATGGTAATGATTTTTGTTTACTAAGTGCTGGCATTGCAAATTTCTCTATCGCTAAGTGAGTTCCGTATTATTGTGTTATCTAGCAGATAAATATAAAATCAACTGTTTTGTCAATTAAGGTGTCATACTCCGCCCAAGTGGGCAAAAATAAGATATGGTTATTTATACATTACGATCAATAGTGATTTTCTATTAATGAATAGAATAGGGAAAAAACGGAAATGGCAATGGAATCAGATGCTCAAGTTGCAAAATCATATGAAATTGATTTGAGAGATTTAGCTATAGCTATTTTAGGTTGGCGGTCTCAAGTTCCAAGCGCAACGCTATTGAAGGGTGCTCGGGCCAGCGACCGATTTCTTGAGCACCTCGGCGTAAACTTCCAGCGGCGTGCGCCAGTCCAGTGTCTTGCGCGGCCGCGTGTTCAGTGAGTCGGCGATCTCGTCGAGCTCTTCCTGGCTGTAGACCGACAGATCCGTGCCCTTCGGCAAGTATTGCCGCAACAGTCCGTTGGTGTTCTCGTTGGAGCCCCGCTGCCATGGGCTATGCGGGTCAGCGAAGTAGATTGCCGTACCGGTTTTCTGCGTGATCTCGGCATGCTTCACCATCTCTCTGCCCTGGTCGTAGGTCATGGACAGACGCAGGGCTCGTGGCACTTCATTGAGCTTGTCGCTGAAGCCAACGGCCGCCGCGGTGGCCGTGGTGCCATCCATCTTCGCCAGGATCACCAAGCGCGTGGTGCGCTCCACCAGCGTACCGACGGCGGAGCGATTGTTGGCACCGATGATGAGATCGCCCTCCCAATGGCCAGGCATCAGGCGGTCTTCGATCTCAGGCGGCCGCATATGGATGCTAACGAGCTCGGGAATCTGCTGGCGTCGATCCTTGCCACGGCTACGTGGCCGACGCTTGCCGTTGCCCTGCCGCAGGCAGGCGATGAGCTCTTTCTTGAGGCTGCCACGGGGCATCACATAGAGCGCGTTGTAGATGGCCTCATGCGAGACCTGTCGACGTGATTCGTTAGGAGACATGCGCTTCAGTGTGCGGGCTATCTGTTCCGGTGACCAGTACTTGCGCAGCAGGTAGACCACCAGCTCGAAGAGCTCGCCGTCGGGATGCAGCTTGGGACGCTGACGTGGCCGATGCCGCGTCAGGCGAGCCCGGTAGCCCGCCAAGCCGGCATCGTAGCCCTTGATGGGGTCGACCGTGTGGCGAGCGAGTTCTCGCGACACGGTGCTCGGTGCACGGCCCAGATGAGTGGCGATGGATCGGATTGAATGAGTCGCTCGCATCATCATGATGGCGGCTCGGTCTTCAGCAGTGAGATGGCGATAGCAGTAAGTCATAGCAACACCGTACCTGATGGGTCACGTGTTGCACTTGCTCATTGAGACCGCCGTTCTTGGTATTGGATAATCGGTACTTTATTGCTAAGTGTATCTCTATGTCTAGTGTATTTATGGTTAGTAACACCTGTCTATGAAGCCCGTTTTCGAGCTGCTCCTCCAGCGGCATCAAATTTTGCAGTATTCAATCACTTCAATGATTTTCAAATTTCTCCAGAAGATGCATATAGAGCATTAGGGAATAGGTTAACTAGTTTTCAGAACTTTGAAGCCTTTATTGAAGAAAGAGGGGATGAGTTATCCTTTGATAGTGAAGAATCTTTAATAGAGCTTTTTCAAAACAGATTTACCATTGAAGGTCTTGTTGCAGACCGGGCTGGAAGTATGACTATGAGTATTAAGTATCGCTACCCAGAAGGTGAAAATGGTGATGAACTCTTAAATTCTTACATAGCAGAAACTTCAAGTACGGTTTGGTCTAGGCTACATGCAAGGTTTGCTGCTTATAACCAAGCTCAATTAATGCGTTTGGATATAAACCTTAACTTAGAACAAGCTGCGCTTCGCACAGAGCGCGAAGAAGAGATATTTGAAGTTGAACGTGCAATAACAGTTGCTCGTAACTTGAATATTCAAACACCAACGATGCCTTATCAACTCGATGGCGAACAGCGCGGTAGCCAAATAATTTATTCTAACGTTGGAAATTTGCCTAAATATTTTATGGGTTATGAAACGCTTGAGTCAGAGAGAGACGCATTGATTAGCTCATTAGATAAAGGGTTAAGTAATCAAAATGTTAGAGATAATCAACAAAGTATAGATGCAAGACAACAGATTAGTGACTCAATAAGCGAAGATGAATCTTCTAAAAACGGGTTAGATGATTTTATAGTAACTGAGAGGGTAGTGGACGTAATTGAGTATGCTTTTCCAGGAGAGCGAACGGTATCACCTAACAAGCCCCTAATATTAGCACTGTCTATTGTTATAGGTAGTATCTTTGGGCTCGTTATCGCATTGATGTCAGTATCATTTAAAAATATGAAACGCCGTGATTTACAAGAATAGTAAAGAATGGTTTTGATTAGCGTAAGCCGAGCTTTAGGAGCGGAATGAGTTTATTAAAACGTGAAGCAATAAAAGCCGTTTCTTCACTTTGGCTTGCAACCCTGGCTGGTGCAGGATTGGCTTTCATTACGCAAGCTATTCTTGCTCGCCTGTTGCTTCCAGAAGCGTACGGTGTTTTTTCATCTTCTTTGTCTTTTGTAATGCTGTTCGTACCTCTTGCTGGTTTTGGAGTTGCCCAATTCTGGCTAAAAGCGTTTGGTCAAGAAGGCTGGGCAGCAAGGCGATGGTTAAGCGGTTCCATGAGGTTTATTTCATATTCTACAGGGCTCGTGTTTTGCGGATTAATAGCTTGGGCTATGGTGGGGCCGCATAATCAACTAACAACCTTGGTATTATGCTTGTTAGCTTTTCATGTGCTAGCGCAAGTGATTCTAGAGCTAGTGAGTAGCCGATTACAGCTCGAGGAAAGATTTTTATCTTTAGCTATGTGGCAGCTTTTTCCGCATTTATCACGATTCTTATTGGTAGCCGCATTAGCTTTATTTTTAAGTAAAAATGTTAACGTAGTGCTAGGATCTTTAATGTATGCAGCTGTGGCAGTATTAATGATTCCAGTAGGCTATTACATGTTAAAACCGATGTTTAATAGAACATTTTGTCTAGTCGGACACGAAAATTACACTAATGTTTTTAACGGTGAGAGAAAAAATTGGAAAACGGTAATTAATCTATCATGGCCATTCGGTTTAGCTGCGTTTGCTCATTTAATATATTACCAAAGTGATATAGTATTGCTTAAATATTTAGACAGCGATACTAGTGCAGGCATTTACAATATTGCCTTCCTGGTAATCTCGGCTATTTATCTTTTGCCTGGGGTTATATATCAAAAATATTTTTTACCTAAAATACATCGCTGGTCAATACAGGAACCTGCAAGAGTAAGGGAATTGTTTGAACAAGGCAATATTGCTATGCTGTTTTTGGGTCTTATTTTTCTTATTGGCATTTGGATAACAGCAGATTGGATGGTCTCAATACTATTTGGCGATCACTATGCTCAAGCAGCTTTTATTTTAAAAATACTTTCTTTTTCTGTTCCCTTCATGTTTGTTGCTTTTAGTTCTGGTGCTGTTCTTGTTACCCAAAATAACATGAAACTAAAGGTAAAACTTATGATTTTAGTTGCTCTATTAAATATTTCTCTTAATTTAGTGTTAATACCGCTTTATGGAATGGTGGGTGCTGCTACTGCAACAATCATAAGTAATGCTCTTCTTGCATTACTATATTTCATTACTGCTAAACGGCTGGTTATCAAAAATTGATGGAGATTTTGGTGAGTATATTAAAGTCATTTGGTCGTCTGGTTTTTTGCCTCTTATGTATGTTCTATGATTTTTTTCGGTTTACTCGTTACGGCGGATGGCGCCAAAATATGCGTAATAAGCAGGAAAGAAATTACGCCTCTGTTCGCGTTTATCATAGTTTAGAGAAAAGCCTTAGCTTAACTGAAAGAAACCCATCTGCTGGTGGAAAGAACGCAAAATTGCTAAAAGCTATTTTAGATAGAGCGAAAGAGGCAAATGATTATGGCTTTCAGGATCGAGTAGCGTTGAAAGTCTTGAGTGATTTTACAGCTCAAATCGTAGACAAAGGTGAAGGAATGAAATTGCATAGGGAGTTGCAACACATTTCTGATGAAGCTAGTAAAGAGGGTGGAATACTAGAAATTAAAAACTCTATTTTAAATTTAGAAAATCCTGAAGAGTTTTTTTTAGGGCGTCATTCTATCCGTGAGTTTAGTGACCTCGGTATTAAAGACACTGAATTAAAACGTGCTATTCACATGGCTATGAAAGCTCCATCGGTTTGTAACCGGCAAGCATGGTATATCTACGATCTTGAGAACCCGGAAGTTATCAGTGCTGCATTATCATTGCAGAATGGAAATCGTGGTTTTGGTCATAAAGTTAAAAGACTTTTAATTATCTGTAGTGATTTAGAAGCCTTTGTTTCATACAAAGAGCGCTATCAGCACTGGATTGATGGAGGCATTTTCTCAATGTCCATGATCCTGGCATTGCATTCAATCGGCATAGGTTCTTGTTGTCTTAACTGGAGTCAGGATGCAGCAACTGACCTAAAATTGAGAAAACTATTGCCTATTAACCCAGAACACTCTGTAATTATGATGCTTGCAATCGGCTATCCCAATGACACTAGTAAGGTTTGTCAATCGCCACGCCGGCCTATCGAAGAAATTTATACAAAACTTTAGTAAAGGATTACAAGATGAAAAAGATAGCTCTTATCACGATACATTATGCCAATAGCTATGGTGGTTGTTTACAGGCGTTAGCTACTCAAACGATTCTTTCTAAATTTGGAAAAGTTTCGATAATCGACTATAAAACGCCACAGTTAGAAAATACAATGAAGCTTTTACGGTTTAGTAAAAGTCCACGTTCCGCTTTGCACTTAATTAAAGATATTAGTCGTTATTTTCCTCGTAAAAGGTTGTTAACCAGATTTCATCATTTTATGAAAGAAAATTATAATTTAACTCAACCCTGTCATACAAAATTTGAACTTGAGAAATTAAACGATGATTTTGATGTTTTTGTTTGTGGTAGCGACCAAATTTGGAATCCAGTAATTATTGGTTCTTTTGATAAAAACTATATGTTGGATTTTGTTGAAGGTAAGCCAAAAGTGGCGTTTTCAACAAGTGCAGGATCTTATATACATGAAGGAGATGAAAGTGATTATCTTCGAGATGCTCTTAATAGTTTTTCCTCATTATCATTTCGCGAAATTGATACGGCTGAACGCATGAAAACCTTATCAAAGCGTGATGATATTAGCTGTACCTTAGATCCCACCTTATTACTAACTCGCCAAGAATGGTCTGAATTGCTGAAATTGCCAGAGCAGCAAGCTCCTACGGAGCCTTATATATTTGTCTATACACTTAAAAAAGATCGTTTAGTATACGAAATAATAAATAAAGTTGCCAAAAAATTCGATTTAAAAATTATAGCTATCGATCAAGATCCTTTCTTACTTTATAAAACAGATCGTCATTATCGTGATGCTAGCCCACTGGAGTATATGACACTTATAAATAACGCTTCATTTGTAGTTACAAACTCTTTTCATGGGACTGCATTTGCAGCAAATTTTGGAGTTCCTTTTATATCAATCAAACCTGAGTCTGGAACTAATCGAATCAAGTATTTTTTGAATGGGCTAGGGTTAGGAAATCGTCTGGTTGAAGACAGTCAAGACTTAGACGCAGCACTGCTTACTGAGATTGATTTTAAATCTGTTCATCTTGAATTAGATAAGCAAAAAGAAAATACAATGAAATATTTAGAAGTCGCCATGTCATAATTTTATGGTAGCTAATGGAAGAAACGAAAGTAATATAAAAAAATGCTTCTTTCTGATAAAGCATACTGTATTTTGATTTTCAGTTTAAAGAGTGGGTTTATTGTCAATTTTTATAAATAGAGTAATTGGATATGCATCTAAGTAATACTAAGCTTGATGTAAGACTGCTATTGTTGTTTATGTCAATATTGCTTATGCCAAGCCTCGTTTTTGTATTACTGGAGGCTAGCTCGTTAGCGGTGGGGATGCTTTTTTCATCACTGCTAGTACTGCTATTGTTATTTACTAGCAAGGGAGCATTTAAAGTTGATACTGAATTTTTATTTATATTCACCGTTGTATTATTGGTGGTCACTATTAACTGTGCTGTAATTTGCTTTATTTATCAAGATATTAAGCCTCTGCTTTCCCTTGTTTGGTTTTTTGTCGCGTTTTCAGCAGTAATTTTTGGTCGTTACATGCTTTATTTACCCTTTGAAAAAATACACGCTACGTTATTTTACGTTATCATATTGTTGTTGCTTATTGGATGGGTTGAAGTTTTAGTGGGTATGCATTGGGGAGGATATGGTGAATTGGAAAAATCTGTATTTCCATTTTCTGAAGAAAGTCATTATGCACTAGCATTGAGCATGGTAATTTTACCCTATGTTCTTACAAGTAAAAATTTCAAAACGGTTTTTGCTTTTTTATTAAATATACTGTTGCTAGCTATTTTATTTCCTAATCTTACAATGTTAGTTGTTTTTAGTTTATCGTGTTTAATGTATGTATTACGAATGAGGCTTGCTTATTTGGTTTTATGTGCTACTTTCTTGTTTACCATTGGTATGGTTTTTTTTATTTTTCTACTAGACTATTTTCCTTATTTTCAAAGCAGGCTGGCGTTTGAAGACTCAAACAACCTAACCACATTAGTATTTCTTCAGGGCTGGATGATGGCCTATACTAATCTCATCGAGACCTATGGACTAGGCATAGGTTTTCAGATGCTTGGTACTGAGGCTACGTATTTTCCTGATGTTACTGAAAGAATATATGTTTTAACCGGAAAGTATTTTAACACATATGATGGCGGTTTTTTATTGGCTAAAATTGTTGCTGAATTCGGTATTTTGGGTGTCATTTTAGTTGTTTTTTATTTATTTTCCCTAGTTAATATGTTTTTTTACACCAATCGTTATTTTAGTAGTTTGAAAGGTAATACTATTCAAGATGATTTTTTGAGAAAAAGAATACTAATGTACGGGTTTTTTATGGGCTTTTCTATTGAGTTTTTCCTTAGAGGTTATGGCTATTTTTCTCCTGGAGTGTTTGTAGTCATTGCTGCATGTTATGTCGCATTTTTAAATAAAAGACGAGTATTAGTATGAATGCTAGCAAGCTTAAAAATATAATCATTATTAATGACTATGCTAGGGTAGAGGGTGGGGCAGCGAAAGTAGCAATTTCAAGTGCTCTTGGTCTTGCGTTGGCTGGATACAAAGTCTCTTATGTTTTTGCAGTGGGACCCGCTAGTAATGATTTGATTCATCCTAATATTCAGTTAATTGATCTAAAACAGTATGACTTGCTAGATAATCCTAGTCGTAAGGATGCCGCTATCAGAGGTGTTTGGAATAGTCAGTCTTATAAGGTAATAAAACAGTATCTGAATAATATAAGTCCATATGATACTGTCGTGCATATTCATACGTGGGTCAAGTCATTGAGTATTAGTGCGGTAGCTGCTGTTGTTAATTCTAAAATCCCCAATGTCTTAACGCTACACGACTATTTTTCTGTATGTCCTAACGGTGGCTTATATGATTATCAAAAAGAAAGCATATGCCATAAAAAGCCAATGTCACTAGATTGTGTCACTACTAATTGTGATGCTCGTAGTTATTCCCATAAGCTTTGGCGAGTTATCAGACAACTAGCATATAAGCGAGCAGGGTTTAAAAATGGTATTAAAAATTTTATTAGTGTATCGGATTACAGTGAGTCAATACTGAAACCTTTGCTTCCCAGCACCGCTTTGTTTTGGAGGGTGGGAAATCCTATTGATATAAAAAAAGCGTCACCTACAACACCAGGCAACTCACGTTATTATACTTATGTGGGTCGCTTGTCGGCCGAAAAGGGGGCTTTGCTTTTAGCGAAGGTGAAAAGCATTACGCCTGATAGATTGCGTTTCATTGGAAAAGGAGAGGTCGAAGAGGAGTTGATGGAATTGTTGCCCGAAGCTGAGTTTTTAGGTTGGGTAGACTCAACTCAAATATCAAAATATTTATATGATACACGTGCATTGTTATTTACTTCTAGGTCGTATGAAACTCAAGGGCTTGTTGTTTTAGAGGCTGCTGCTGTAGGTGTGCCTGCCGTTGTAGCTTCTCAAACATCAGCGACTGACTATGTTACACATAATAAATCTGGATTATTATTCTCCACTGGTAATAGTGCTAGTCTGGATGATCAGCTTGCTTTGTTAGAATGCGATGATACTGTTAATCGCCTTGGGGCTCAGGCATATGATGATTTTTGGAAAAAACCGCCTACTTTAGAAAACCATGTAAAAGAGCTTGTTATTTGTTATTCGGATATTTTAAACCAACACACGGATTGTTTTAAATAGGTAAGGAATACCATATGGTAAATAGTAAAAGGGTTGCATGCGTCATACCAGTTTATAATGGCAAGCAGGACTTGCTACGGTTATTTGACTCTTTGGATCAACAAAAAGCTCACTTTGATGTTCTGGTCGTTGATTCGTCATCGTCTGATGGATCTCAGGAATTAGCTGAAGAAAGGGCAGATGAATTAGTCGTTATAAATTCTAGTGAGTTTAATCATGGCGGCACTAGACAGAAAATTGTTAATGATTATCCGCAGTATGATGTTTTTATATTTTTGACTCAAGACGCATATTTGGATGATCCTTCCGCTATTACTAACATGGTTAAGTATTTTGACAAAAGTACTGTGGCTGCAGTATGTGGAAGACAGCTGCCACACGATGATGCTAATCTATTAGCCGCTCATGCACGGATATTTAATTACCCATCAGAATCTATTTATAAGTCTTTAGAGGATGCCTCGTCATTAGGTATAAAAACGCCCTTTATGTCTAATTCATTTGCTGCTTATCGTAGGGAATCGCTTATTAAAGTAGCTGGGTTTCCTGATGATGTTATTTTGTCAGAAGACATGTTTGTAACTGCCAGAATGTTGATGGCAGGTTATGAAATTGTTTACGCAGGCGATGCCTGTTGCCGACATTCTCATAACTATACAATTATAGAAGAATTCCGTCGTTATTTTGATATTGGTGTGTTTCATGCTAAAGAGCCATGGATTAGAGATAATTTTGGAGGAGCGGGGGGAGAAGGGTTTAAGTATGTAAAGTCAGAGATTAAGTATATTGGGTTAAGACGTTTTTATCTTTGGCCGTCTAGCTTGATCAGAAATGCTTTAAAATTATTTGGTTATAAATTAGGTCAGCGGTCAGAAAAACTACCAGTGTCTATAAAGCAAAAATTGTCGATGCACTCACATTATTGGAGTAAGTGATTTTTGTCTATTGACATGTTTTATAATGGTAATGAGTATCTGGGAAAGGAAAGTTTAAATGTTTAAGCAAACACAAGGCCTAACTGAACGGTATCCTGCCCAGCTGATAGTGCCCGTTTTTGATTTTTTCGCAATTGTTTGCGCCTGTGTTATTGCTTTTAAATTTCGTTTTGGAACTTTTGATTTACATGAGCGCTATGTTTTAGCGACTGCTCTCATCGCTCTGTTTGCCATCCTATTAAATAGTATGTTTGGTGGTTACAGTCGATGGCGTACTACCCCCGTTTCTACATTGGTGGCCCGACTTTTAATGGTTTGGGTAGCGGTTGGATTGTTGGCAACATCATTGATCTTTTTGGCAGATGCTTCTGTTCGTTTTTCGAGGTTGTGGGTAGCCTCCTCGTTGCTCCTCTCTTATATCATAGCGGCGGGAGGGCGTGTACTTGCACAAATTATTTTGAGAAAAGCTCGCATGAAGGGGCGTGCGAGGCGATCCATATTTTTGGTGGGCCCCAGCAGCCAGTTGCTACAAGTGGCAAGAAGCATGCGTGCCGCTAAGGGGGAAGGCTACTCTATTGTCGGTGTTGAGAGGCTGTACTCTGGATTCAACGAACAAAGCTTGCCCAATATTGCGGCACGAATTGAAATGTCTGGTGCACGTGAAGTATGGATTTGTGTCCCTTTAGAAATGGGGGGGGCTGTTCGTTCCATTTTTTATGCTTTAAGAAATCACACTGCGGAAGTACGTTTTATCCCTGATTTCCAGGGTATGCAATTGCTTAACCACAGATTTAGCGAGGTGGCGGGGCATTTTGCTATTGATCTAAGCGTTACGCCACTCAGCGGCATGGCGCGTATTATCAAGCGTGCTGAAGATCTAATGGTAGGGAGCCTTATTACGCTATTGATTACCCCCGTTTGTCTATTGATTGCTGTCGCTATCAAGGTTACCTCTCCAGGCCCCATACTGTTTAAACAATATCGTACTGGTGCAAATGGACGACGGGTGAAGGTATATAAATTCCGGTCCATGCGAGTCCATAAGGAAAAAGAAGGTCAAATTACCCAAGCCACCAAGAACGACCAACGAATAACGCCCATAGGTGCTTTTCTGCGTAAGACATCTCTTGATGAGCTACCTCAATTTTATAATGTACTTCAGGGTCGTATGTCGATCGTTGGCCCACGTCCCCATGCGTTAGCTCATAACGATTACTATAAAGATCTTGTTGAGTCATACATGCGACGCCATAAGGTAAAGCCAGGCATCACAGGGTGGGCCCAAGTGAATGGTTTGCGGGGGGAAACGGATACCCTGGAGAAAATGGAGCGTAGGGTCGAGTATGATCTTTGGTACATCGACAACTGGTCACTGTGGTTGGATTTACGCATTATTTTTTTAACAGTTTTTACAGGGTTTGCTAACAAGAATGCCTACTGAAATATTAGCAAAAAATGAGAGGCAAAGAGGACTATTCTAGAATAATGTTCTTATAAATCAAATTTTTAATTTACAGCTGATGAGGAAGATGGTCACATGCATGTTTTCCAATTGACCATGTCAGCTGGGTGTTGAAAGTGCATTGTGGGTATGGTTTGGTTCGATATTGTTCAGTGTCGCCACTGCAATGGCCTGTCCAGCTTCGCGTTGTGATGCCGCTGATAGGCTTAACGTCGTGGCCATGTTGGGGAGGTATAAGCGTTTATAGAGGCCTTTGCTAAGCATGGATTTTGAGGCCGACCGTGCCTATGATGTTGTACCTAGCGCCCCTGAGTCTTAAGGCGCTAGGTTTCAAAGAAGCGCTTGCTTCTAGGTGCCTTTTGGTTGCGGTGGGCATACCGAATGTCATCAGCAGTAGGGTTGAAAAAGCGGCTGGCTCAGAGAGGTTGAATGACGAAAATGTTGAATAAAATTATCCCCATGTACAAGGTTTGTCTATGTAGAGTGGCGGCAATGAATACCTTACAATCGAAACTAATTTTGAGTAGCGTGGATTAATTACTTTTTCATCCGTTTAGAGTAGGGCATGGGAACACGCCCTTCAGAACTCCTGGGCGGTAGCGTACCTTTTTTTAGGAAATATCATGTCAAATACCCCATTCTCGATAGCGCGGCTAGCTCGTATGCTATTGGCGGCGCTAAGTGTTGTCGTGGTAAGCGGCTGTGCCAGTTACCCAAATAGCAGCACCCAACAACAAGCGCAGTACGTGTTGAATAACGACCCGGCAACGCTTCTGGAAGATGTGGCGCTTAATGAGTTCCTATCCAAAGCACCAGCAGGCTCTGTTCTCAATCTCGCACGCAGTCCTTGGGGGGATAACGTTGAAATTGTTGCCGATGCGCCTTACCTAGCCGCCAGTGGCAGGGAGTGTCGTCGGTTACGCATTGTCGACAGTGCAGGGGCAGCTGCACCCAGTGCACTTACTTGTGAAACACCTGATGGCTGGGTGAATCAACGTGTATTCGCTAACATGGATTCAACAATGGAAGGGCGCTATTAATGAATGTTTCATGCATGCTTCAACGGCTATCGATCAAGCGCCCCATCGCCGTTGCTTCATTTCTGCTACTAAGCGCTCTCACCAGTAGCACGGCACTGGCACAAAGTATTAGTCTCCCGAATAGCATCCTGCCTGAAGATCAAGAGGGCGGAGACCAGCAAGAGCAAGTAGACGATACCCCTCGAGCTGATTGGCGTAGCGGCACCTATGGTCCCGTTGCTATGGAAACCGCCGATCCGGATACCCTCCCCCCTTTTGGCGCTAACCTATTTACCGGCGGGTTTCGAGGGGCGATGGGGGATGGCTTAAATGCAGGCTATCAAGTCAAGCCCGGTGATCAAATCACCGTGCGTGTGTGGGGGGCGTTTGAGTTTGACCGAATATTGCCAGTAGATGCTCAGGGCAATATTTTTATACCAGGCTCTGGCCCATTGTATATAGAGGGGCAAAATAGCCAGCAAGTTGATAACAGTGTGCGAGGGGCCATTACCTCGGTATACCCTGAAAATGTTGAAGTATATACCAATATACAGGGCGTACAGCCGGTGGCGGTATTTGTAACCGGTTACGTAGAAAACCCTGGGCGTTATGCCGGTACTCCTAACGACTCCTTGCTCTATTTCCTAGACCAGTCAGGAGGTATTGACCAAGACTTAGGGAGCTATCGGCAAATTCGGGTGGTACGTGATGACCAAACGGTGGCCATGGTAGACCTTTACGACTTTCTGATTAATGGCAGTATCCCCCGTCCGCAGTTTCAAGATGGCGATACTATTGTGGTGGAAGAGCGTGGTCCGGCGATCGCCGTAGGTGGCGATGTCCATCGTGAGCACCGCTATGAGCTAATGGGTAATCAGCTGAGCGGCGCAGAACTGATTAACCTAGCTCGTCTAAAAAGCGGTGTTTCCCACGTCCTATTACGTGGTAACCGTGAAGAAGGTCCCATTGCCCAATATTTCCCAATTGAGCTATTTTACGGGCAAACTATACGTAGCGGTGACGAAGTCCTCTTCAGTGCCGATCAGCGCAGCGAAACTATCGTAGTAGAAATAGAAGGAAGTTATTACGGCCCTTCACGCTATGCACTGCCACGTGATGCGCGTTTGAGTGAGCTACTTGATGCGATACCTGTACCTGAAAACATGACAGCCGTTGAAAGTATTTCGCTCCAACGTGAAAGCGTGAGAGAGCAGCAGCAGCAATCAATGGAAGACAGCCTACGTCGCTTAGAAACGACTTATCTAGGGGCCGAGTCAAGTACCAATGAAGAAGCTCAAATCCGCGTTCAAGAAGCCGAACTCATTCAAAATTTTATTGAGCGCGCGCGCGAGTTAGAACCGAGTGGGCGCTTAGTTGTCGCTTATAATGATCGAATTTCCGATATTCGTCTGCAAGATGGCGACATAGTGACGATTCCTGAAATTAGCGACTCTATGTTGATCAGTGGTGAAATATTAGTGCCCCAGGCCGCAGTGTATCGCCCTGGTATGAACGTGATTGATTACATTGAAGGTGCTGGAGGCTTTACCGAACGTGCCGACGAAGATCACATCTTGGTGGTTCGTCAAAATGGTGCAGTTGAAAATGCCCGAGATGTTAATCTACGGCCAGGTGATGAGATCCTGGTAATGCCGGCGGCTCCTACGCATAACCTGCAGCTAGCGTCCACTCTAACCCAAATTCTTTTCCAAATAGCCGTTGCAACACGCGTTGCGGTGGATCTGTAGCGGATGGTTGCCAATAAATGAAGACCAAGTTGTGAGGTGGTGAATAAGCACGGGTGAGAGGTAAGGCTAATACTCGCCTGTATCTCTCACCTCAACCTGTACCTCACACTTCAAAGAGAACGATTTGCTTCACTTTCAAAAAGTTGAACTATGGAAAATATAACCAGTGGTCCAAAGGGTGCCCGCACTCCATGGCAAGTGACCCGGAGTGTGTGGTATGCCATGTTTATGCGTGAAGCCATATCACGCACAATGGCAGACCGCATGGGCTGGTTCTGGATGCTTTTTGAGCCAGCGGCCTTTATTGGCATTATGGTGGCCATACGCAGTTTCATACGTAGTGATCGGCTAATTGTTAATGCTGAGTTTATTCCGTGGATGATTGCCGGGTTAATGGGCTTTTTCCTGGTACGCGAGGGTATGCTCCGAGGGATGGGCGCTATTGAAAGTAACAGTGCACTATTCGCATATCGTCAGGTACACCCAGTTGACCCAGTCATCGTGCGCAATTTTCTGGAAGGCATGTTGCGCTCGTTTATTTTTTTGCTATTTATTCTGGGCGGCTTGATGCTCGGATTGGATATATACCCCGATAACGCTATTCGGGCGATGGCCGCATGGTTATCGCTATGGAGTTTAGGGCTTGCACTCGGGCTATTAACCTCGGTGGTAGCAACATTAGTTCCAGAAGTGGGCCGTGTGGTCCGGATGCTCTCGCTGCCGCTTTTGATTCTTTCAGGTGTTATGTTTCCACTCAATCAGCTTCCCCACTGGCTGTTGGAATATCTCATGCTTAATCCGATTCCGCATGGTATTGAAGTGCTCCGATTAGGGTTCTTTGAAAATTACCAAACGGTCCATGGCACTAGTATGCTTTATTTTTGGATGGTAACACTCTCTATAAGTGCGCTAGGGCTACTAATGCACCTACGTTTTGTTGACCGGTTAAAGGCCAAATAACCTATGCCTGTTTCGTTACGTCATTTTGTAAAAAAATCGCCGCAATGGGCGGTTGCTATCATCGCGATTATTCTCGTCTCTTTCTATTGGTTTATATGGGCAGAAGACCGTTATGTATCGCGCGCCACAGTGGTGCTCGAAAGCCCGCAGGTGGCTTCGCCTGAATTATCCCTTTCATCGTTAATGAGTGGAAGCAGTGGCAATACGCATGATCTGCTGCTGCTACGTGAGCACTTACTTTCGGTGGATATGCTACGCCTGTTGGATGAACAGCTAGGTATACGCCAGCATTATAGCGAGAATGGCGACTTTTTTGCCAAGCTACGCGATCCCAACGTACCCATTGAAGACCTTCACAAATACTACTTACGGCGCGTAGAGATTGAGTTAGATGAATATGCTGGTGTGCTAAATATACATGTGCAGGGCTACACTCCAGAATTTGCTCATGATATGGCCGCGTTACTGCTTGAGGCCGGTGAAGACCACATGAACGAAATGGGTCACCGTCTAGCTGATGAGCAGGTGCGCTTTTTAGAGCAGCAAATGGTACGTTTAGAAGAGCGCTTTGAAGAAACCCGTGGCAAGCTGCTTGAATACCAAAATGAGTTTGGCCTTGTGTCGCCTACCTCAACGGTAGAGAGTATTAATCAAGTGGTGGCCACGCTAGAAGGTGACTTGGCCCGTTTGCAAGCACAGCGCAATGCCCTGGCAAGTTTCCAAAGTTCGCAATCTTCTGAGTTGCGACAAGTCGAGCGAAGTATTTCAGCGCTACGCGATCAAATTGTGGTGCAGCGTGATCGCCTGGCTCAAGCCACTGGTGATTCCCTTAACCGCGTTTCTGCGGGATATGAAACCTTAGAGCTACAGGCCCAATTCGCTCAAGAAACCTACTCAAGCGCGCTTGCCTCGTTAGAAAATACCCGATTAGAAGCTGCGCGGCAGCTAAAGCAAGTAAGCGTATTGCAAAGCCCGCTGTTCCCAGAATATCCGACGGCGCCTAACCGTCTCTATAACAGCAGTGTTTTTGCAATCTTGACTATTTTTATCGCGTTTATTTTTAGCATGATGGCAATGATTGTCAAAGATCACCGAGATTGATAAAAGAGTAACAAGGGAAGGGTGGTGAGGTGTGACACGTAAGGAGTGAGTTAACACGCGGAGCAACGCGTCTGCAAAAGAAGTCATGAAGTGGCTCCCAATGCTAGAGGAAACAAGTCAGTGCTTAATATCATTCATCACGGTGGCGCCACTGGCGTCACTGGAAGCTGTCACCAGCTCATATTAAATAGTGAGCACTCACTGCTAATTGATTGCGGCCTATTTCAAGGTGAAGATGAAGCGGGGAACAGCTTTGAGCAATTACAAATTGAATTCGATATCAGCACTGTTCAGGCATTAATAATCACTCATGTCCATATTGATCATATAGGGCGCCTGCCCTACCTACTAGCGGCGGGATTTAAAGGGCCTATTATCTGCTCCATCCCTTCTGCCAAGCTGCTGCCCTTAGTAATTGATGATGCGTTGAAGATTGGGTTTACCCGTAACGCAGAGCTAATTAACCGCTTCCAAGAGCAATTAAAGCATCAGCTCATCAGTGTTCCCTACGGAAAATGGCGAAGTGTCGTACCTAACTCAGAGGCGGGCACCACACGTATAAAACTCCAGCGGGCAGGTCACATTCTGGGTTCCAGTTACGTAGAAGTTGACCATCAATTTCCTACTGGTGAGAAAGAAAGAGTCGTATTCTCTGGCGATTTGGGCGCGCCTTATGCGCCGCTATTGCCAGCGCCAAAATCGCCCTATGGTTGCGACCAATTAGTACTTGAAAGCACTTACGGTGACCGCCATCACCCTAAACGCCGAAACCGCCGTGCCACCTTGAAAGCTGCCGTTGAACAAGCACTCACAAACGGTGGAACCGTCATGGTACCCGCCTTTAGTATTGGGCGTACTCAAGAACTGCTTTACGAATTGGAAACCATCATTCATCAAGCACACTCATCAATGTGGGAGGAACTTGAAATTATAGTTGACTCTCCCCTGGCCGCACGCTTTACCAGTGTATATAGGGAACTAAAACCCTACTGGGATAAAGAAGCCCAGCGTCGCTTAGACAGTGGACGCCACCCGCTTAACTTTGCCAATCTCTACACTATTGAGCGTCATGAAGAACACTTAAGGGCAGTGACCTATTTGGCTAAAACAGGCCGTCCGGCGGTGGTGATTGCCGCTAGCGGCATGTGTACAGGTGGACGTATTATTAATTACCTCAAAGCCATGTTAGGAGACGAACGTCATCAAGTGCTATTTGTAGGCTACCAAGGTGCTGGTACGCCTGGTCGTGATATACAGCAATATGGCCCACGTGGCGGCTGGGTTGAGCTTGAGGGGGAGCGAATTGATATTAAAGCAGGCATTACCACGCTGAGTGGTTACTCCGCTCACGCGGATCAAAAGGATTTACTTAACTACGTAAGGCGGATGCATCGCTGGCCAGCTATCATACGCCTGGTGCATGGTGAGCACGACGCCCGAACGGCACTCAAGCAAAAGCTAGCAGAGTTGTATCAGCAGGCGGGAAAATCATTAACGGTAGTGAGTGCATAATGAACTGTGTAACGTATATAGCCGCGATACGCTATTCCCTTTGTATTATTTCAATAGCAGGTATGTCATGAAAATTGCGGTTGCGGGCACCGGTTATGTCGGACTCTCCAATGCAGTACTTCTCGCTCAGCACAATGATGTCGTAGCGGTTGATATCGTCAAAGAAAAAATTGACCTACTTAATAGCCGTCACTCGCCGATAGAAGACAAAGGAATTTCAGAATACTTAAGCAATACAGCGCTTAATTTTGACGCCACTCTGGACGCTGAACACGCATATTCGCAGGCAGACATTGTCATTATCGCGACGCCTACCGACTATGACCCCATCACTAATACATTTAATACTCAAAGCGTTGAAGCAGTCATCGAGCTGGTAATGAAGGTTAACTCATCAGCCTTGATGGTGATTAAATCCACGGTGCCAGTAGGTTATACAAAACAGGCGAGCGAGCGCTTTGGTACGCAAAATTTAATATTTTCTCCTGAGTTCTTACGGGAGGGCAAGGCGCTACACGACAATCTTTACCCCTCACGGATTATTGTTGGCGAGCGCTCGGAACGCGGTGAAATGTTTGCTGCGCTCCTTGAGCAGGGCGCGATCAAAAAAGAAGTCCCTATTTTACTCACGAACAGCACAGAAGCAGAGGCGATTAAACTTTTCGCCAACACCTACCTGGCCATGCGTGTCGCTTATTTTAATGAGCTGGATATGTACGCCGAAAATCACGATTTGGATTCTCGGCAAATAATTGAAGGCGTTAGTCTAGACCCTCGTATTGGTAATCACTATAACAACCCCAGCTTCGGCTATGGCGGGTACTGCCTTCCTAAAGACACAAAACAGCTGTTGGCAAACTATGATCAAGTGCCCAATAACATCATAAAAGCCATTGTCGATGCTAATCGCACGCGTAAGGATTTTATTGCTGAATCGGTTCTTAAGCGTAACCCACGTGTGGTAGGCGTGTATCGGCTGATCATGAAATCAGGCTCTGACAATTTCCGCGCCAGCGCTATGCAAGGGGTAATGAAGCGACTCAAAGGCAAGGGGGTAGAAGTCATTGTCTACGAACCTACTTTGCAGGAGGAGCACTTTTTTAACTCTCGTGTGATTAGCGACCTAGCAGCCTTTAAACAAGAGGCCGATGTAATATTGACTAATCGCATGGCCCCCGAGCTCACGGATGTCTCAGCAAAGGTATACACACGCGACCTGTTTGGGAGCGATTAAACAGATCTTTTAAAGGCTTACAGCGTGCTTATTCATGATTGAAATTCGTAATCTCTACAAGCGCTACCACAATCATCATGGTAGTGACTGGGTATTGAAAGATATCAACCTCACCATACCGCGGGGCGTCAGTGTGGGCCTAATCGGTGCTAACGGGGCTGGTAAGTCGACCCTGTTACGCTTGATTGCCGGTATGGATACGCCAGAGCGTGGCGAAGTTGTGCGCAGCAGCCGGGTTTCCTGGCCGGTGGGCGTGACGGGCGGCATGCAAAACAACATGACAGGACGGCAAAACGTCAAATTTGTCGCTCGCGTGCAAGGCTCAAAGTCGCAAGAAGTCCAGCGAGTGATTGAGTTTGTTGAAGACTTTGCCGAAATTGGTGAAGCCTTCGACGAGCCCGTCAAGACGTACTCCTCCGGTATGCGCTCACGCGTATCGTTTGGGCTTTCGCTAGCATTTGATTTTGATGTGTATATTTCAGATGAGGCCACCGCCGTTGGTGACCGGGCGTTTAAAGAAAAGGCCAAGACCCTGTTTCGGTCCAAGGTAGGTAAATCGTCGCTTATCATGGTGTCGCACTCAGAAGGCATCTTAAAAGACCTATGCCAGGCAGGGGTATATATAAAAGAGGGCGAGGCCTTCTGGTTCGATGACATTAACGCTGCTATTAAAACCTACCACCGTGATAGCGATGCCAAAAAAGCAGCAAGAGCTAGCAAGCTCGCAAAAGCCCCCGCGACTGCTAACCGTGTAGCGAATGAAAGTATTGCTAATAACAGTAATGCTGATAGTAAAGTCGCTAATGACAAAGCCTCGGCAAGTACCTCTGCCGCTGGCGGCCAGGCTGCTAAAAAGACCGCACCTACAAAGGCGGTACCAGGAAATACGGCAACGGCTGAAGCTGATGAGCCATTACCCAGCGATATCCCCAGCGCAAAACGACATCTTCAGCAGTGTCGCCAGAAACTCAAAAAAGCCAAAGAGGCTCAGGCAACGGCCGAAGAGCAGCAATTTTTGCCTTATATCCAACAGTTTATAAAAAAAGATGTAGCCAATCGGAACCGCAAAACAGTTAAAGCTCGCAAGCATTTAGAAGCACTGGAACAAGCACAGCAGAATGTCTCTGATGAAGTCAATAACTCGCACATAGAGGAAGGGAACCGATGAATCAAAAAACATTTCTTGTTACCGGAGGAGCAGGCTTCATCGGCTCGGCGGTAGTCCGTGAATTAATTAACAATACCTCACACCATGTTATCAACGTTGATAAGCTGACTTACGCTGGCAATTTAGAATCGCTAACGAGTGTAGACAATAATGAACGCTACACCTTTATCCAGGCGGATATTTGTGACGCGCGTGCCATGCAGCAGCTATTTGAAGACGTTAACCCGCCTTATTCATGAGGCCGACCTGAAAACGAAGATAGCGGATGGTATTCTCTTGAGAAATCAGAACGTTCCGGCAAGAATCTGAACCAAGAGAGCCATCCGCTATGGGTGAAAGCCTATCCACCTGGACGCCCTCATGCAACGGCTCTGTCCGTGTTGAGCTGAGCGGCCAGCGCACTACCAGCGACAGCGGCGCTCTGCTGTTGCGTGAGGCCCTCGACAACAGCGGCGTGATTGAGGCGCTGGAAGACAATCTGGTCGATCGACGCCACCCGCTGCGCATCCTTCATTCGCTGGCCAGCCAGTTGCGTACCCTGGTGCTGCAGCGTGCGATGGGCTGGATCGACCTCAGCGATACCGACACGCTGCGCCGTGATCCGCTCTGGCAGCTGGCCTGCAGCGATGCGCGCGGGACAACGCCCCTGGCCCAGGACCGGCCGTCTCAAGCCACGCTGTCGCGGCTGCTGAGCTGCCTCGGTCGTAACGACAATATCGATGCCGTGCACGAAGGCCTGCTGCGGCTGGTGGTCTGGCGCCTGACCTCGCTGCAGAACGGTGAACGTCCCAAGCAGCTGACGCTGGACATCGACGGCCTGCCGATCAAGGTGCATGGCCACCAGGGCGGGTCGGCCTATCATGGCCTTTACGGGGCCCGCATCTACTCGCCGCTGGTCGCCTCGCTGGCCGAGACCGGCGACATGGTGGGTGGGCTGCTGCGCGAGGGCAACGCCGGCCCGGCCGAGAACGCCGACACTTGGATCCCGCACCTGGTGAAGCGACTCAACGAGAGCACCGGCGCCCAGGTTCGGGTGCGCATCGACGCCGGTTTCACCGACAACGCGACGCTGGAGGCCCTGGAAGAGCGCGACATCGAGTACCTGGGCCGACTGCGCAGTCACTCCGGCCTGCAGAAGCTGGCGGCACCGCACCTGAAGCGGCCACCCGGCCGGCCACCCGAGCAGCCTCGCGAGTGGTGCCACGATCTGGAGTATCAAGCGGGCTCTTGGTCGGCACCGCGTCGCGTGGTGCTGGTGGTGCAGGAACGCCCCGATGACCTGCTGCTGCATGCCTTCTTCCTGGTCACCAACCTCGGCAAGTTCGACTGGCCGCCGGAGAAGGTCCTGGCGCTCTACCGCAAGCGCGGCAGCGCCGAGGCGCACATGGGCGAGGTGAAGTCGGCGCTGGACGTGCACCTCTCGTCGACCGATCGTGGCGCCTCCACCGTTCAGGACGTGATGGCCCGCAACGAGGTGAGCCTGCTGCTCAGCCTCTACGCCTACCAGGTCCTGCATGGCCTGCGCTGCCTGCTGGAGCGGCAGACCCGGCAAGGCTGGAGCCTCAGCCGGATGCGCGAGCAGGTGCTGAAGGTCGCCGCCACGCTGAGGCTGCACGCTCGGCGAATCACGGTTCATCTCGGAGCCGCTGCCGACAAGTGGTGGCCGACCTTGCTTAAGGGGCTGCCGAAGCTGACCGCACTGAGCTGACGCTCCTGCGAGACCACCACAGCATCAGAAAGCGAGCGACCGGAGCGGCGGTCGGCGATCACGGCTGCTTGGACGGCCGCCATTGATTCCAAAGAGCTATAAGTAAGTAGGAAAAGGGCTGCGTTCTGGCATTACTCAACAGCCACTCGCGCTGAAGATGCGAATCCTGATAAGCAATGCCAACAGCCAGTACCTTCAGACCGCTCAATCAGCGCCCTCGTGAATAAGGCGGGGTTAAGCCTGATGTCGTCATGCATCTTGCAGCAGAAAGTCACGTTGACCGTTCTATAGATGGCCCCGCTGAGTTCATACACACCAATGTAGTAGGCACGGCAGTGCTGCTGGAAGCTGCTCGCGGGTACTGGAAACAATTGCAGCAGCAAAACGCCAATAAAGCGCAACAATTTCGCTTCCACCACATCTCCACTGACGAGGTATATGGCGATTTAGAAGGTGTTGATGATCTTTTTACTGAACAAACGCCTTATGCCCCTAGCTCACCATATTCAGCCAGCAAGGCGAGCTCGGATCATCTAGTGAGGGCATGGCAGCGTACCTATGGCCTACCCACATTGGTGACCAACTGCTCAAATAATTACGGGCCGTATCACTTCCCTGAAAAGCTTATCCCACTGATGATCCTCAACGCGCTATCAGGGAAAGCCTTACCCGTATACGGCGATGGCCAGCAGATTCGTGATTGGCTTTATGTCGAAGACCACGCACGGGCGCTAATTAAAGTAGCAAGCGAAGGGCAGGTGGGTGAAACCTACAACATTGGTGGGCATAACGAAAAAGCCAACCTCACCGTAGTAGAAACACTGTGCGACCTCCTCCAGGAGCTAGTACCCAAAGAAGCATCCTACCGCGAACTCATCACCTTCGTCACCGACCGTCCTGGTCATGACGTACGCTACGCCATTGATGCTAGCAAAATTGAACGCGAGCTGGGCTGGACTCCCCAAGAAACCTTCGAGACCGGCCTGCGCAAAACCGTCGAATGGTATCTCGCCAACGAAACATGGTGGAAACGCGTTCAAGACGGCAGCTATAAAGGCGAGCGGTTAGGCGTAAGTTAACGTTGATTTAAATTGGTCACGAAAAGCACTGACAAAAAAGTTGTGTACTTTTGATACTGTCTGTATTTTAGTGTTAGTTCGTGGCAGGAAAGGTTACTTTATGAAAATTCTAATTACCGGTAGTAACGGACAAGTTGGCTTTGAGCTGCAACGTCAATTTTCTCTCTTCGGTGATATCCTGACACCGACTCGGCAAGAGCTTGATCTTCGCGATGAGCAAGCGGTTGAGGCCTACCTCAGCCAGCATAACCCTGGGTTGATCCTCAATGCCGCAGCGTATACCGCAGTTGATAAAGCCGAAAGCGAACCAGACCTGGCTAAGCGGCTGAATGCGGGCTTACCTGCACAGCTAGCCCAATACGCTGCTCGCCAAAAAATTAGCCTAGTGCATTATTCAAGTGATTATGTTTACCCAGGCGATGGCGAAATTCCGTGGCAGGAAGATAGCCCCACAGGGCCGTTAAGCGTTTATGGGCAAACTAAGCTCGAAGGTGACTTAGCAGTGGTCGAAAGTGGTGCAAGCCACCTGATTTTTCGCACCAGTTGGGTATATGCCGCGCGTGGTAGCAACTTTATGAAGACCATGCTGCGTCTTGGCCAAGAGAAAGAAGCGTTAAATATTGTTAACGACCAAATTGGCGCGCCTACTCCCGCTCGCTTGATCGCCCAGGTCACGGCGCTCGCCTTTACACCTCACGGCTCATCTCTTGAATCACGTGTTTCATCAGGTATTTACCACTTGGCACCTGCTGGAGCTACCAGTTGGTATGGTTTTGCAAGCGAAATTTTTCAGCAGGCAATGCAAGCGGGTGTGCCGCTTGTCATAAAACCTGAAAACACCCAGGGTATACTCACTGCGGAATACCCAACGCCTGCAAAACGCCCATTGAATTCACGCATGTCACTCGTTAAGCTAGAAGCTGAATTAGATTTAATATTGCCATCTTGGGAAAGTCAGTTGGCACTAACTTTGCAGGAATATTTGGATTAATGAAAAATTTGGCGGATAGGTATTTGGATAGTTGTGTATTTATATTGACAAACCACTTCATTGGTAATTATTAGCCTGCTAGTAAAATGATTAAACGGTAGCGACGTATATAGGAACTATATTAGGCTTTAAGCGTCAATTCAGTGCTGGTCTATGAGAAAATTAGCAGGCTAAAGGGCAATGAAAAGTACTGTGCAGATAATACGAGAGAAAAGTACGCAGAAAAAGGTACGAAGAAAAACGGACTAAGGAAAAAGTGCGAAGAAAAAAGTACTAAGGGAAAAGTACAGGGGAGATAGTACGTAAAATTATTGAACGGCGACTGTAATATTAAAATTAGAAAATCGATTTTTTCTCATTATGGCGTAGTTCAGTCGTTATCCTATCAAGCTTATTGAAAAACTTATTAAGGGGGTAAATGTGAGTAATATACCTAAACGGAAGGGCATTATTCTCGCAGGCGGTTCAGGTACACGTCTTCACCCGATCACCCGAGGAGTGTCTAAACAACTACTCCCGGTTTACGACAAACCGATGATTTATTACCCGGTTTCAGTGCTGATGCTGGCCGGTATTCGCGAAATACTGATCATTTCAACCCCAGAAGACCTTCCCCAATATAAGCAATTGCTTGGCGACGGCGCATCCTTTGGTATTAGGTTTGAATACGCAGAGCAACCCAGCCCCGACGGCCTCGCACAAGCCTTTGTTATTGGAGAAGAATTTATTGGGGATAGCCCCGTTTGTCTTGTATTAGGCGATAATATTTTCCATGGTCAGCACTTTTCAGAACAGCTAAAGCGGGCGGATACCCAGCCAAGTGGCGCCACTGTGTTTGGCTACCTGGTGAAAGACCCAGAACGGTTTGGGGTCGTTGAATTCAGTGAAGATGGCAAAGCAATTTCCATTGAAGAAAAGCCCAAAGTGCCTAAATCAGCACATGCCGTCACCGGCCTCTATTTCTACGATAATGATGTAGTGGAGATCGCTAAAAACGTTCAACCCTCAGAGCGGGGCGAGCTGGAAATTACCAGTGTTAATAACACTTATCTTGAGCGTGGCGACCTGCGCGTTGAGCGCTTAGGTCGTGGGTTTGCCTGGCTAGATACCGGCACCCACGACAGTCTTCTAGAAGCCAGCCAATACGTGCAAACGATTGAACACCGTCAAGGCTTAAAGGTGGCTTGTCTTGAAGAAGTTGCATGGCAGCAAGGTTGGATCAGCGATGAGCAACTCTCTGAACTCGCCAAACCACTTGCAAAAACACAGTATGGTCAATACCTACAACGCTTAATCAAACAAGCGACTTAATCAAACAAGTGTATTAAATAAGTAGGTGACTTAAATAAAAAGTGTTAGGCACAGGTTCTCAGTGAACGATGCTTTTAGACTTTTTTAAAGGCTGCTTCAGTGAGTGCCTAGTGTAGTAAGCATAACGCTAGCCACTGGCCCTATCACTGGCACTTTTCCATAGATGCCGATGGCAATAAAGGAACTATCCATGCATTACGAAAAGCTTGCTATTCCTGATGTAGTACTGCTTACCCCCAAGGTCTTTGGCGACGAGCGCGGTTTCTTCATGGAAACATTCCGCCAGAACGAATTTGAGCAGCACTGCGGGGATTATCAGTTTGTACAAGACAACCACAGTAGGTCTTCCCAAGGAACACTCCGCGGCTTGCATTATCAGTTGCAAACCCCGCAGGGAAAATTGGTGCGCGTTAGCCGTGGCGAGGTGTTCGATGTGGCGGTAGACCTTCGCCAATCAAGCCCCACCTTTGGTCAGTGGGTGGGTGCGATATTGACCGAAGACAATAAGCGCCTGCTCTGGGTGCCGCCAGGGTTTGCCCACGGTTTTTACGTTATGAGTGAAGACGCGGAATTTCAGTACAAATGCACCGACTACTATGCTCCAGGTGATGAACACTGCATTCGTTGGGATGACAGTTCGTTAGCGATTGACTGGGGAATTATTGACAGCGTTGAGCTGAAGGTTTCTGAAAAGGATGCTCAAGGCATACCCTTTGATGCCGCACCTAAGTTCAATTAATATTGTCGGGAGGATTGGGGGAGGTGATAAAATTATGGCCAGTGTGCTACTGCTTGGGTCAACAGGGTTTATAGGATCAAGTATTGGGAACGAGCTTGATAAGCAAGGTATTGAATGGGTTGGGGTGGCGCGAAATATCCGCGGCGGCGACAAGCCAACCATTGCATTAACTGATGCACCATCAGTGACAAAGGTATTGCGTTCAAAGCCTATTATTATTAATGCGTTAGGGGGGCTGAAGCCCAGAAACTTCAATGAAAATTTCACGGCAGCCATGAACGAATTCTGGGCTAGCCTCGAACGTTTTATACGCTATCTTCAGAACCATCCGCCTGCAGGGCTGTTGCATATTTCTTCAGCGGGGACGGTGTACGGTGAAGCAGCCGAGCGGCCCAGCTGTGAGACCGACCCCGTTCGGCCCCGTTCGTGGTATGGCCGTATGAAGGTGATGGAAGAGTCGATGTATCGCAGCTATGCACAGGATTACAATGTGCCTTTCGCCTGCGCCAGAGTGTCCAACCCTTATGGTAACCCTACCGCTTCGAACCATGGGCTGATTGATGTATTAATAACGCAGCTAAGTAAGAATGAGCCTTTTGTAGCCGCCTTCCCACAAAAAGCGATGCGGGACTTTATCTATGCCCCCTGCATGGCCAAAATACTGGTGCGTATGGCGCTGGAAGGGCATACCGGTATTTACAATGTAGGTAATGGAACGCCAACATCACTGCAGTGGATTATTGATTATGCCCAAGAACTAAAACCCTCCGCGGTGGTTGTAGAGCGAACGGCGAGCCCCTCCGATATCGTCAATAGCTCTATTTCAACTGAAAAGCTTGAGGCCGCATTGGGCAAACCTGAATGGGCCATGACCATAGAGCGCTATATGCAAAAGAGGCTTGGCTAATCAATGAAATCGCTTTTTAGAAAGGCCTTGCGACCTCAACAACGTACGGAGCCAAAGTTCAAACCCTTATTGGAGAGATCCAAGGTAGATTGGCAGCGCTATGCCACTACATTGCCCCCCGGTATTGAAGACCCGATCGCCTTTTTTCTTGAACATTTTTATGAATACCCGGTAGTGGAGCCGGAATGGTTTGATTCCGCTTACTACCTGGAAACAAACCCCGATGTAGAGATGGATGGCGCCAACCCGTTGGTGCACTACCTGCTATACGGCAAAAAAGAAGGACGGCCCGCTTGGCCAAGCCCTACGGTGGAACCGGTAGCGCCTGCCAAAGCTGAGCCATCCCCAAAACCAGAAGCAGCGGTGCCCCCCAAACCGGTGGCTACACCAGCTCAGGTACAACCTGCCAAACCTGCCCAGGCCCAGCAAGAACAACCTCAGCAGGAACCACACAAACCAGAGCCAGAACCACCCAAGCCCGCTGAGCCACCAGCGGAGCCAGCACCAGCACCACCGCCTGTGGATGCCGCAAGCGGCTTTAACAGCGTGTTAAAAAACCGACTACGGGAACTGCTGACCAGCGAAAAGGTACCCGCTGCAGCGGCCAAAGGAGAGAGGTTAGGGCCGTGGCTGGATGAGTTAATCCAGATATCCGAACACGGCAACGCGAAAATTGAAGGTTTTTTTGATCAAAAGTTCTACGAATCAATTTACCCCGATATTCGTAACGCGCCCATTAATGCGTTCCACCACTTTATAATGCACGGCTTTAAAGAGGGCCGAGCAGGCTGTCTGGATATCCCGGAACTATTGACACAAGGTGGAGTAGCAAAACAGGAAGGATTAGAAACGCTTCTGGTCGTAAGCCATGAAGCATCCGCCACCGGGGCACCTATCGTAGCGCTCGAAGTGGCGCGTAGGTTTGCAGGGCGTTTCAATGTTATTACCGCCGTGCTACGGGGGGGCGAATTAAGAGAGCGGTTCATAGAAATAGGAACGCTCCATCTGGACGCACCCGCGCATAACGGTATTGCCGCGTTAGAGCTTTCGCTCAAATACTTGATGGATCACCATGACCTTAAAACGGTACTGCTGAACTCAGTCGAGTCAATCAATATGGCCGATGCGGCGGCCAACTTAGGCTTACCAACGCTGAGTTTGCTGCATGAGTTTGCGGAGTATACCCGCCCCGTGGGTAAAATTGGCCGCATGTTGCTGACCTCTGATGTGATTATTTACCCGGCAGAAAGTCTAGCGCGTTCTGGAATACATGAACTTAACACCAAAGCCGGTATCAAGCATGAACTGAACAATATCCGTATTCAGCCGCAAGGGTATCTTGGCTTTCAAGCCCACGTGGATAAAGACTGGTCATTAAGAAAATTACTGGGGCTGGATGAAAAGGCCATCATTATTGCCGGAGCGGGGCATGTGCAACCGCGCAAAGGCGTCGATTGGTTCCTGGAAACCTGCTACCACCTCTACTGCACCCTGCAAATGAAGGGTGACCACCGGGCCGAGCATCTTCAATTTGTATGGCTGGGTAATGGCTATAGTGAAGATGATGTGTTGGTCAGCGTATGGTTGGATGCCTTTATACAAAGGGTAGGCATCAGTGAGCGTGTCCACTTCCCCGGCGCGGTACATGATGTGGCCGCAGCGTTAAGAGATGTCGACATTTACTTGCTTACGTCTCGGCTTGACCCATTCCCCAACGTGGCGATTGATGCGCTGAATGCGGATTGTGGGCTAGGCGTGTTTGAAGAAGCCAGCGGTGTTGCTGACTTTGTAAAAGAACATGCTGCCCGGGCGGTTATTGGTAAGTACGGCAACCCGCATCATCTTGCGCAGCTGTTGTCTGAAAACCTAGACACACTGATGACCCGCGATGGTAAAAACATCGAGCTCTGCCATCAGCAGCTCGATTTTGACCGCTATATTGATGCATTGCAGGAAGCCTTAGTTGAGGCCAATCAGCGCAGCAGCGAAGTGCGCAAGGTGGCCGAATCAGAACGCTTTAAGCTGAAATTTGACCCCACTTTTTACGGTTTAAACTTCTCAACCGGTGGGGACAAGGCGACGCATTTCCTGAGCCTGCTGCGCAAAGGGGTCGCACTATCCAAGCCGTTCCCCGGCTGTGATATACAGCGTGCGTTAGATGCCTACCATCAGCAGCCTGGTCGCTTTGAAGCGCTGGTAGAAAGCGTAATGGGTAGCGAAGACCCTGCGATGCCCGTTCACCGGGTAACAGGTGCCGGTACTGACGATGCCCCGGATACGATTGCCTTACAGTTTCATGTCTACTTTGCCGATCTAATACCGGACTACTGCGCGTATTTTAAAAATCTGGCAGACCAAAATGTAGATTTGTTTGTGAGCCATATACCCGATCTGACACCTGAGCAGCTTGAGCTATTACAGAGTTCTATTACAGGCACGGTGTATACCCAAAAAGTAGATAACTGCGGTCGAGATGTTTATCCCTTCCACCGGCTGTTCGTGGAAAAAATTTACGGTCATTACGAGGTGGTTGGCCACTTTCATACCAAAAAATCGACTGACAATGCGGACGGCATAGGGGATAGATGGCGGCGCTACCTGCTGACCAATTTAATGGGGTCGCGTTCGGCCGCGAACGAGATAATGGGGCAGTTTGCAGATAAGCGCGTGGGGTTGGTATTTGCAGAAGACAGTCACATGGTCGATGAAGCCGATAACGGCAAGTGGATAGAAGAGCTGTTGGAGCCCTTGGGCTACTCGCGCTGGCCCGCTTACCGGTGCTTTCCTTTGGGCACTATGTTTTGGGCGCGGGCAGAAGCCCTAAGAGACCTAACGCGCTGGGATCCAGAGACCTTTAAACTGCCAGAGCCCGTACCTTACGATGGCTCAGTACTCCACGCCTTTGAACGAGTGATACCGCAGTTGGTTCAGGAAACAGGGTATCGCGCTCAACGTGTTTACACATCTAATACGCATTGGTGATATTTATGAAAAGAAAATTAATTATTCATATTGGAATGGGGAAAACTGGTAGCTCTTCTATTCAAAGTACACTACGAAGAGCTCAAAATACTTTAAATAGTAGGGGAGTCTGTTATCTTGGATTGATGCTTGAACATGCGCCCAGCGAAAATCCATTTTCTTGGCAGGTTGACTCGGGATGGGGGGCTTTTTTAGGGCTTGATACGAAGCAAGCCAATGAACAGTTACTAAGTGTATTCGTAGAAACTGACAAAAAGCTGCCCTCTGAGATACATACCTTAGTTTGGTCCAATGAGGCATTGTTCGATGGTGCTAGCCTAGTACAGTCCGCCGTTGAAGCGGCAAGTGAAATTTTTGATATTGAAATCGTGGGTTATATTCGTCGACCAGACTCATGGGTTACTTCTGCGTATTTGCAGTGGGGGATTAAGCACAAAAGCTATGCTGGACCTTTAAAACCGTTTAGGAATTGGTCGGGCGGAATGGGCTATAGCGTCATACCCAAAATTAAGAGTTGGGAATCAATAGGTAACAGCATAAAATTTTTTAACTTTGATGCCATTGGTGATATTGCCCAGCATTTTAATACGGCTCTATTGCCGGAAGCGACCGACGGTATTAACCCCTTACGGGCTAATGAGACCCCCCCCTCAGTGGCAATGGCCCTTTTTGCATACTATAACTCATTATCAGAGGGGCAGGTATTGCCCTCCGAGCTGGAACCTTTGCTTAGTAAAAGTGGTATTTATGGCAATAAGCAAAAGGCAAAAGCTTATAACAATATGCTACCCAATGAGGTGGATGTTAATGACTATCTTCAGAAAAACAGTGAAGAAATTATCCAGCTAAATAGTTATTTTGAAGCACATGATGAGCCTATTTTTGATCTTACTGAACCGAAGGTAAAAGATTACTCAACCAACCAGCACGAGATTAATCGTGCCCTACTGCAAATGATTAAGTATCTATCGGTAGAAGTGGAGACCCTCAACAAAAAAATAGCTACCCAGGTGACTGGTAATGATTGAAGAAGCCATTGTGCATGTGGGGATGCCTAAAACAGGCTCGTCTTCTATTCAAGACACATTAAGCCGACTCCCAATGCAGGGGGTCGAATATTTGTCGCTTAACTCGCCTAATCATTCTGGCTTCTTGATGACAGTCCTTTCTGATAACCCTCACGATTATCATAGCCATGCGAGCAATGGGCTTAGTTATAAAGAAGTTCAGGAGCTGAAAAAAAACTATACTCAAAAATTACATTATGCTCTTGAAAATGTGGATAAGCCTAAAATATTAATCTCGGCAGAAGATTTGTCTCGGCCCGATGGAAGTATTAGTGAGCTTAAGTACTTTCAACAGATACTTCTAGGTTACTGCAAGCGTGTTCGAGTTATCGGCTATGTGCGCCCGCCTATTGGTTATATGCAATCAGCTTTTCAGCAGCGATTAAAAGGAGGGATAAATTTTAATTTAAATTTGACGTCAGTTTATCCCAATTATTATAAGCGTTTTTCAAAGATAGATACTGTTTTTGGCAGAGAGAATGTTGAACTTGTACCATTTAGGAGTGATTCCCTTTACGAAGGTGATGCTGTACTCGACTTTGCACACCGCATTGACGTTGATTTAGCGCCTGATCAAATTGTTCGTACTAATGAATCTCTCTCGCTAGAGGCGACATCTCTGCTATATGTTTTAAGGCGTTTAAATAAGTCGGCTCCATATAAAAAATTTAACAGAGATAACGGCCAATTTATAGCAATGCTGAATAATTTTGGTAGTCAAAAACTGGTATTTTCGGCATCTGCAGTAGCATCATTTCTTGAAGCTAATCGCCAGGATTTAGATTGGATTTCTGGACGACTGGGGAGTTCGATACTTGATAAACCTGTTGTTGCATCCCAAGTAATTGAAAGCGAAAATGATTTACTAAATGTCGCCTATGCCAATCGATTGGCTATATGGCAATTGTTTGAGCAAACAGTACCCTTAACCCAAGATAGCCAGGGGATAGCACAACTAATAGATCAGTTGCAAATCTTGCGCGCGAAGAATATTTTACCGTTAAAGTCTCCTGAGCATACGCTATTTAATTCCAATCAACTCGAGTCAATTGCATCCTCATATAATGAGCCTGCAGTAATTTTAAATACGCTGGCTTATGCATTAGCGATAAGTGGTCAACATGTAACGTCTCAGTGTGTACGCGACGCTAGTAAGCGTGCAGCTAAACTTGTTAATAAAACTCGTCATAGTAAAACTTCACAACAACTGGTTCAAGGGAGTAACTAAATATGTCAAAACTGATACTGCATATAGGTATGCCCAAGACCGGTACTTCATCAATCCAGGAGACGCTTTTTTCCCAGGAACAATTGGGTGAATTCTCATATGCAAAGTTAGGTGTGGTTAATCATGGTGGGATAATAACTTCTTTTTTTTCAGAAGACCCGTATGCGTGGCGGGGGCACAGAGTAGCTGGGCGCAGTCCAGAAGAAGTAGCTCGTTTCAATCGGCAAATTTCAGTTAAATTAAATGAAATATGCTTAGCACAGGGGCAGCAAATTATATCTGGAGAGGATATTTGGCATATGGTGGAGTCAGCACTTGTCAAATTAAGGGATTATTTTGCTTCTCAGTTTGATTGTATTAAAGTAATTGGTTATGTAAGACCGCCTGCTTCGTTTATTGGTTCTGCGTTCCAACAGTTGGTTAAAAATCACGATTTGGCACGGCTAACGCCAAGTGCTTATTATCCACACTATCGAAACAAGTTTGAAAAGTTTGACCGTGTGTTTGGTCGTGACAATGTTACCTTGCGCGTTTTTGCTCCCGAGCAGTTGGAAGGTGGGGATGCAGTAGTCGATTTTTGCCAACTCCTAGGAGAGCCTATACCGTCAGAGAAAATTCAGCGGGTTAATGAATCACTCTCTCTAGAAGCCACTGCGGTATTGTTTGCCTACCGTCGTGAAGGCCCACAGTATGCAGCCTACCCTGGTAAAGCTCGGGATAACAATGCCTTGGTGGCCAGTTTGGCAGATTTTGGTTCCCGAAAACTTCGCTTTGCTGGCGCATTGATAGATCCAGTGTTAGAAAAGCATCGTGACGATATAGCATGGATGGAACAGCGTCTTGGTTTGCCTATTACCGACCAAGGCTCAATGGATTCTGAGGCGATTACCAGTGAAGCTCAGCTATTGAAGATTGCGGTTGAACAGTTCGATGCACTTAAAAATTATGTTAAACAACAAAAAGAGAAAGCAGATCCAACTCCACAACAGCTTGCCCACTGGATAGAAAAGCTTCGCACTGCCATTGCCGGTCGAAATTCTAATGGGCTCGTTCCTGTTTATGGCAGTCAATGTTTTTTTACGGAGAAGCAGATAGCCTTACTTGAGGATGAAAAGCTTCCACCAGTTGTTGCCCTACGCGAATTGGCGTTAGCGTTTGAACGCCATGGAAGAATAGAAGAAGCAATTAAAGTTATTGAAGCGGCGATAACTTTGAGACCAGATGTCGAGGGGTTGTATAAACTGAAAGACCGGCTAGTCGCACGGCGATAACCAGCTGGGAAGAATACCAAGAGCCGTAGTGCTTTGAGACACCAGCTCGGTTGCTTTATTTTAGTGTTACTTGGATATCTATACAAATGATTGATGAAATTATTATACATATGGGAATGCATAAAACAGGTTCCTCCTCAATCCAAGATACTTTTAGTAAGATTTCTATGGCTAATGTCGAATATCTGTCATTAGGTACTGCTAATCATTCGGGTTTTTTTTCGACTGTTCTCTTAAAAGAACCAGAAAATTACCATACACATCGTAGAAATGGATTAAACAAAAAGCAAGTGCGTGAACTACAGCAGTCATACCTGGAAAAGCTTCATAAAGTGCTCGAGGGGGTGAGGAAAAGTAAAGCATTAATTTCAGCGGAGGATTTGTCCAGTTCTAGTAATCAATACAGTGAAATTGAATATTTAAAGAAATTACTTTCACCTTATTGTAGGCGGATACGGATAATTGGTTATGTCCGTCCACCTGCTAGCTATATGCAGTCTGCTTTCCAGCAGCGAATGAAAGGTGGTGGTCAAAATGTTTTTGATTTAGAAAAAGTTTATCCTTATTATCAACTATCTTTCGAAAAAATGGATGCTATTTTTGGTAAAGAAAACGTTGAGTTAATAGCATTTAATCGCGATTCGTTGCACAACGGAGATGTTGTTCAAGATTTTGCACGCCGCATTGGTGTAACTATAGACGCAAGGCAGATCGTGCGCACTAATGAATCGCTTTCGCTAGAAGCAACCGCACTACTTTTTGCCTTTAGGTGCTTTGGAGGTAAGCCTAAAGGGTATAAGGGGTACAATCGTGATAATAATCTTTTGATTGCAAAGCTGAATGAAGTAGGCAACCAAAAATTACTTTTTTCAGAATTAGCGTTAGCCCCCGTTTTTGAGGCTAACCATCAAGATATTGAATGGATTTCGCAAAGGCTAGGTAGTTCTATTCTTGAAGAGCCAAGCATCACTCACCAGGCCATTGACTGTGAAAAAAGCTTACTCAGCTCAGCTTACGTAAGTCGCTTAGCTATTTGGCATTTGCTTGAGCAAGTAGCGCCTTTGAGAAAAGATATCACAGGCTTGGCTCAGCTTATAGATCAACTGCGCACACTGCATGCTCAAGATATTTCACCTTTAGAACTCGCTGAGAATACTCTCTTTACACCCGAAAAATTAACTAATATTAAAAGTTCAAAAAGTGAGCCAGTAACCTTGTTGAACCTACTAGCTGATGCTCTGGAAAAAAATGGTCATCAATCGGCTGCTCGGGGGGTACGGGGTGCAAGTCAGCGTGCCTTTCATTTAATTAATAGAGGGTCTAATAAATAGAGAATAGTTCTAGGTATTACCTGTTTAAACAGGTTTGTATATTGAATATTATTTATGTGGAGCCCTATAAAATCATTCTAATTTAAAATTACACAGTATTGGTTATCCTATTTTAATAGGACGTGTTCCTGGGTTTCTGAGTTTTTTTTGTGACATCAGTCAGTAAGATGTATGTTTCAAATATTGTGATCTGAACTGATTTTGAGTTTCTTATGCAATATAAGTGCCACATTTAACTTTCTGACTGTTTTTTGTCCAAATTTTGATATTAAATAGTGTTTGACAGTGTTTGTTACGGGCAATATATTGTCAATGAGGTTCCAATAAATAGGTTGTTTAAATGCACTTTAGAGTCCGTCGGCATGTCGTGCAATTGATTCGCATGACTTACGACCCTTCCATCAAGCGTGGTAGGGCGGAAGTGGTGGGTAGCGTCAAGCTAATAAACCCGGTGTTGAGTGATGACTTGCGAGCGCATCTAAGCAGCAACGAGTTGTCTGAGTTCGATGTGTGGTTAACGACTCATCATCGGGCCAACTGGCTTAAGCAAGAATTGGCGGCGCTAACGCTTGCTGAACAAATGGCCCAAGCGCAGCTGTGGTTTGAGCAGCAAGAAGAAGGTCAAGAGTCGGCTCAGCTCGTGGCGGATAGTTTGCTGCGCAGCTGGCACCCCTTGCGCAAAGTGCTTAAACAGCGAGGTTTACTGGAGTGACTCAAATGTTTAACTTCTTAAAAGGGAATAAACAAATGGCAACTGCAACGAAAATTGAAGCTTCTGATATCGTTAAAGTAGATTCGGAAGTGCTTATTGAGCGTATGGTCGCTATAAGTCCGAATATAGTCGGCAAGCTACCTGATAGGCGTATGCAAGCTATTGTAAGAACCGCTATGAGGGCGTTAGCTGAAGAAGTGCACGCACATGATGCTGGCGGCCTACAAGTGGCTGGCTTAGGGCGAATCAATATCCGTCAGGTTGAGACCGAAAAAAATGGCACCCCAAATACAGTGAAACGTATCATTTTGAAGCCAGCTAAGCCAAAAGCGTAAATAATTCGCTAGGTGATCTCTCGATAGTTAGCTATATGGTTTTTTTCTAAATAAGCGAAGTGGTTCAAGGGTCCTTGTCCAGCTTCGCTTTCTTATGAACTGTGAGTTTTTACAATGCTTCTATTTAGCAAGTATTATGGGTTGTGTTTGGCATACTGGTGAATCATTCGTGGAGTTTTGTTTTTTTCGTATTGACAGCATGTTAGCTTTTCTTTTTTTTTAAAACCACTTAGCCACCATGTATTGCTAGAGTATTGTCAAATAATGTGTCATTTCAAGCGTCTGAGATGAGAAAATAAAGATAGTCCAACTGTGTTGTGAAAATGATATTTTCTTAATTAAGTGTTTGAAAATTGACTGGTAGTGATAATTTTATAGGCTGGTTATAATCAGGACGTTTATGCCCCCGATTTTTTTTGTTCATATCCCCAAAACAGCTGGCACCAGTTTTCGAAAGGCTGCGGAAGAGTTTTATAGTGCATCGCACGTTGTCTATGACTATTCCCCTGCCTCTGAAGAGACATCGCCGCTTATCCTTGAGTGGGTCTACGAAAAGGGTGATTGGCTGAGCTGCTACCATGCGTTGGAACAGGCGAATATCGCCTTTTTAAGCGGCCACGTGCACGCCAGGAAATACATTCATCTGTTTGGAATTAGCCAAACAGTGACGTTCCTGCGTGAGCCGGTGCAACGCCTTGTGTCTGAATATAATCACTTTGTACGCCACCATGGCTACCAGGGTGATTTAGCTTCGTTTTACCGTAAGCCGCAATTTATTAACCGCCAAACCAAAATGCTCCAAAGAGTGCCTTTGGAGGGCATCGGCTTCTTAGGGTTAACAGAAGAGTACGAAGCTAGTTTGGCCATGCTTAACCAGCTCTATGGGGTGAACATACCTTCGGTTGCTATGAATATGGGCCGTAAAGATACGCATCAAGGCTATGAACTGCCGGAGGCTCAGCTTGAAGAGATACGTTCACTTAATCAAGATGATATCAATTTCTACCATAAAGCTGTTAAGCTTTTTAGCCAACGGCAAAGCCTGTTTAAAGCAGATAAGCCTTACGTGCACGGTAAAATGCAGCCGCTTTCCGGTAAAGTGTTGAGCGGTTGGGCATGGTATGCCGATAATGACACTGCTGTGAAGGTGAACATCGTTGTTGATAGCCAGCTAATTGATACGGTGGAGGCGAAGGAACTGTTGCCTGCACAATTAAGTTTGGCACCGCCACGGCATGGCTACGTGGGTTTCCAGTACAATTTTGCTAAGCCTCCGGCTAAGGGGACTAAAATTCAAGCCGTCGCGTCGGAAACAGGGCAGGTGCTTGGGCAAAAACGCGTATAATTGTTTATGAAATTTCGTTCCAAATGTAAGTAAATTTAATGCTTTTTGTAAGTCAATGGTACGCAATGTATGGAAGCTTATGCGCCAGTTTAATATGACGAGTACTCTGTGAATTTTTTTGTCTGTACACCCCGTTACAAGCCCAGCAGCCAATTACGGCGGCTAAGTAAGGATGTTAAATATCAGTGGCTATCGACCGGGGTTGATCCGCAATTCAAGTTATTAAATAAACCGCTGTTACCGGGTTGGCACATGCTTGAAATAGCCATGGTGCACGACCAACCCAGTGCTGCCGTAAAACTGTATGTGGACCGTGGTGACGGCTTTCATGAAGACAACTGTGTTTACCTGCCGCTAAAAACCGGAGTGGTCACCAAGCGCCTGTTTTGGATGTCTACCAAAGTGCGCGGCCTGCGACTAGACCCCCTTGAAAGTGAAGGCCGCTTTGCTATTAAACACCTGCGTTTTTCCTGGCTAACACCGTGGTTTGCCCACGACCGTTTAGCCCAGCGGTTAGTCAATATGCACTTCAAGTGGCGCGATATGCCGCCCAAAAAGGTGATTGGGGAGCTTAAGCGCAAAGCGGCTGCTTCCCATCGTCACTGGCGTCATGTTGCTCTTGAGACCTACGAAGCGACTTTTGAGCGTTTTTCTGCGCAACGCAGTTATGCCGATTGGCTAGATCAGCAACCCGCGCTAACCTCGGAAGTAGTGAGTGAACGGTTGGCGCAATTGTCGTTCACGCCCTTAGTGTCCATCCTGGTACCGGTTTATAACCCTTCACTTGAGCACTTACAAAGCTGCTTGGATTCCGTGCTAGCGCAGCACTACCCGCATTGGCAGCTGTGTATTGCGGATGATGCATCGACAAACCCTGGTGTGGCCGCTTTATTAGCGGAGTATGTTGAGAAAGATCGACGCGTTAACGTCGTTAGCCGTAAAACCAACGGGCACATTTGTGCGGCCAGCAACAGTGCCCTGGCGCTGGCAAACGGCGAGTATGTAGCGTTATTAGATCATGATGACTGCCTGACCCAAGACGCGTTACTGGCCATGGTGACGGCCATCAATGAGTATCCCACCGCGCGCTTTTTATATAGTGATGAGGATAAAATCGATGAGGACGGCTATCGTTTTGATCCTCATTTCAAACCAGGCTGGAACCCTGATTTATTATTGGCTCAAAACTATATCTCTCACTTGGGGGTATATGAAACGGCGCTTGTGCGCGAGGTGGGTGGTTTCCGGGAAGGGGTTGAGGGCAGTCAGGACCACGACCTTGTGTTACGCATTAGCGCCGGCTTGCAAGCTGATCAGATCCTCCATGTTCCCCAGGTGCTTTATCACTGGCGTTCGGTGGTGGGCTCTACCGCCAAAGAGAGTTCAGCTAAAAGCTATACCACTGAGGCGGGGCTTAAAGCGGTATCCGACTATGTGGCGGCGCATCATAGCGGCGCCGAGGTAATCCCAGGCGATTATGCCAATACCTATCGGGTTCGCTGGCCGCTTCCTTCGCCACTGCCATTGGTTAGTTTGATGATCCCTACGCGTGACCGGGTTGAGATCCTCAAGCCGTGCGTTGAGGCTATTCTGTCGCGAAGTGATTACCACCATTTTGAGCTGCTGATTCTGGATAACCGCAGCACCTGCCCCCATACCCTTGCTTACATGCAAGAAGTGCAGGCACGAGACCCCCGTGTGCGCGTACTGCGTTGGGAGCACGCGTTTAACTATTCGGCGATTAACAACTTTGGCGCGCAGCACGCCAATGGTGAGATTATCGGCTTGGTCAATAATGATATTGAGCCGATTAATGAGAGCTGGCTTACCGAAATGGTGCGCCAAGTGTCCCGGCCTGAGATCGGCTGTGTGGGGGCCAAACTCTATTACCCGAACGATACTATTCAGCATGCCGGGGTCATCCTGGGGATTGGAGGTGTCGCTGGGCACGCCCATAAGTATTTTACGCGCAGTGCTCACGGTTATTTCACCCGGTTGCATGTTGCTCATAATCTTTCGGCGGTGACGGGGGCCTGTTTGCTGGTTCGCCGCGCTGTGTTTGATGAGGTTGGTGGGTTTAATGCTACGCATCTTAGCGTGGCGTTTAATGATGTGGATTTTTGTCTTAAGGTTAGAGAAGCTGGTTACCGTAATTTATGGACACCTTATGCGGAGCTTTATCATCATGAATCGATATCTCGCGGGGCTGATGACAATGCTAAAAAGCGTGCTCGCGCGGCCGCCGAGGTGGCCTTTATGCGCAAAACCTGGGGAGAACAGTTAGATAACGACCCTGCATATAACCCTAATTTAACGCTTATACATGAAGATTTTTCACTGCGTTAAACGTTTTTTGTGTCACGGTAGTGATATCGACATTATTGAGCGTTTTTATAGGGAATAGGGATGCTCATATTGCTTGAGTGTAAAAAGGATAAATAAAGGGCCAGTGTATTGATTGAATATGATCAAGAACAGCAGGGAACGCAGCAGGGCCGATGGATTATGCTGGTGGACCGTGTTCGTCCAACAGAGGATATTTATTTTTTAGGCTCGGTAGCGCCGGTACTGAGAAATCAGGGGATGTATGTCAAAGAAATTGATACGCGGCGAAACTGGTGCCCTTGGTGGCGCTCAGCTGAGTTGCCCAGCTTGTTTGAAGGCGCCAACGTGCTTATATGCCGTTCTCTGCCCCGCGCTTGGTTACACTGGTTGTTTCAGCATAAGGCTATCATCGGGCGGATTATTTATTTAATCGACGATAATATAGAAGCGGCCAGTAATGATACCACCTTGCCGATCGCTTATCGTCGGCGCATGAGGCGTGTGGCCAAGCTACAGCCTTCGATGATCGCACTCGCCGATGAGGTTGTGACGCCCAGTCAGCAGTTAGCGGAAACGTTAAGACTCAAGCATGCTCATGTCTCTGTTTTACCTCCGCCGTTGCTTGCCCCTCTGCCACCTTTGCTCCATTTTAAGGAGCCGCCTAACGAAACCAGGCCCTGGCAAGTGGGCTTTCATGGTACTCGCTCACACGTGGCTGATTTAGCGCAAATTGCTCCCGCCATTATCCAACTGCATGACCAGCGAGAGGATGTCATGTTCGAGGTGATGTTGGGTGAGCACACGCCCGAAGCGCTCAAACTATTGCACCGCTGTGTTACGCCAGCCCCACTGCCGTGGAAAGCCTTTCATGAATATCAGCGTCAGCGGCGAATACATATAGGCTTGGCACCGCTGCTACCCACTGCGTTTAACCGCGGGAAATCTTATATTAAGTTTTTGGATATTGCGGCGATGGGAGGGGTGGGCATTTTTAGCAATCGTTACCCTTACGATGAAATCATAGAGCACGGCGTAGATGGCCTATTAGCGGATGACGATCCCGCCGACTGGCTACACTGTATGCAGGTGTTGCTTGATGACCCAGAGGCGACCTTAGCCATGGCAAGGGCGGCGGCTAAAAAAGCCGCTGCCATCGGTCACCATCAGCATGCACTCTCCTTCTGGCTAGCACGTAGTACCGCCATTTCTCACTCACCGAGTACGGGTTCCTAAGTATAACCACGTTTCTCTAGAGCTTATCCTCGAAGTTGCCTACAATGATGTGCGCGATCTGCGCACAATTTCGAGGCATTCTTAGTATTTGTTGCGTTTATTAGGGTGCTGGCTGAACAATCTGGGTAACATGTGTTCTCAGTGGTGATAACGCTGCTGTGAATACTGGTTTACAGGTGTGCAATTTGAATACAGTTAGGCCCAGAGGGTTTTATGGTTGAGTTGCAACGTAACAGCTGTTTCGATGCAGCAATTATTATACCGCTGCGCGCTAAAGCGGTTCGGCAGCCTGAAATGGTGCGTTTAATTCAGCTAGTGGAAACGCTGCCTGAGGGCTATGAGGTGATCATCGTCGATGATGGCAGCCCTCAGGCTGTTAAGCAGTGGCTCACCCATTTGGTCGAGGAGTGGCAGCACCATTCGGGTGGCCATACTCGCCGCTTTAAGCTTGTTTCCCTTGCTACCCGCTTTCGCCGCTTTTCGCTTGCCCGCGCACGCAATGCGGGGGCACGGGCAGCGGCAGCGCCCGTCGTGTTGTTTCATGATGTGGATTTTCTGGCGGCACCTTCTGTCTATCAACGTCTTCTGCGGCATATTAAAACGCAGCAGTTGGCCGCTAAGCCTGAAAACTTTTTTTGTGTACCCGTGGCCTTTCTTACGGAAGCTGCAACGGTGCATTTTATGCAGGCATTTAAACGCCATCAGGAAGCGTGGTGTTTCCGTGATCGGCGTCAGTTACCTTTGGAAAGTTTGCAGTTCCTGGTTCAGGGCAGTTCATGCATTGTCATGAACCGCAAAGACTTGCTGAGTATCGGTGGCCACGATGAGGGGTTCAAAGGCCACGGCGCAGAAGATTTCGAGCTACTTCACCGGCTAGCATGCCGCTTTCCCATCGCTGAAAAGCCACCAGAATATGAGCGCAATATGGGCAGCGGTACTGTCACAGAGTACCGTGGTTTTCGTGCCTACTTCGCGTTATATGGCGAGCAGTGCCGCCAAGCAGGATGTACGCTAGTACACCTATGGCACCCCAAGCGTAAAGGGTTTGGTTACTATCGTCATAAGCAAAACTTTAAACGCTTACAGCAGGTGATGACCAATCAATTACCTGTTGAACGCCGGCCTCCTACTATTTCGCCCGCCGTTCTGTTGGATGAAGCGACTCATGGTTGATGTTTCGCTTACCTATTTAGTCCTAGCACACAACAGCACCGAACGGGTGGCGCGCTTGGTTGATCAGCTGTTGGCGCAGGATCTTAGTGGGCGGGTGATTATTCACTTTGATAAAAAATCGGGTGAGGCGCCCTATCAGTGGCTATGTGAACGGTACCATTCGCAAGCGCGCTGCTATGTTTTACCGCAGCGGGCGTACTGTGGTTGGGGGCAATGGAGCCTGGTAGATGCCACGTTGCGAATGCTCCGCCATGCCCAGTCAACCGGTAAAACCGATTATTATTACCTGATGAGTGAGTACTGTTACCCCACGCAGTCGCTCAGTGCCCTGAAAAGCTATTTGGTAGCAAATAAGGGTACGAATTTTATTGAATGCGAAGATAGCCGCTGGATAAAAGGGGGGATCCGAGAGGATCGCTACTTGTATCGCCACTTTCTCAATAAGCGGAATTACCCACGTCTACATCGTTGGACATATAAAGTGCAAAAATGGCTGGGGCTGAAGCGAAAAGTGCCTCAAGACCTAACTATCCGTTTTGGCAGCCAGTGGTGGTGCCTAACACAGGAAGCTGTAGCGTATGTACTGGAGCAAGAGCCCATCTATCGCTCTTTCTTTAAATGGGTATGGATACCTGATGAATGTTTTTTTAACTCGCTTTGTCGGCAGTCTCATCTAAAAATAGCTCATGAGCTAACGTATTATTCTTTTAATTTGCAGGGTACGCCTGACATTATGAGTCATAGGGAAGTTTGCCATCTTGGCAAACAGTACTATTTCGCAAGGAAAGTTACATGACATTAAAGGATGCTTTGCAGTGGCAAGATGGGTTCTTGGAGGGCTATTTTTCGACGAATAAGACATATTGCCGGTATTCTTTTTTTGATATCAATAAACCCGTTGTGATTACTTTTTCTATGATGGGAAAGTATGTAGAGAGTGAAAATATTAACGCATTGCATGATATTTGGGGGCATGGTTTTGTTGCTAAAAAAGAAATAAATGTTATTTCTTTTTGTTGCATCGATAAAGCGTCTTGGTATCTTGATAGCGAGCTTGCTGACCTACTTGGTAAGCTGAAGAAATTGCTTAATTCATTTCCCGAGCGGTTAGGGTACGGCGGCAGTATGGGTGGGTTCGGGATTTTAGCCTATTACGAAATATTGAATTTAGATCGTGTTTTAGTAATGAACCCGATCACTACACTTGATAAAGATTTGGTTGATTTTGAAACTAGATTTAAAGTTCATAGTAGCAGGTTAGACTGGAAGTTTAATTATAGTGATCGCGCAAGTTGCCAGATGAATGGTTACATTGTGTATGATCCTTTATTTGAACTAGATAAACTTCATGCAAAACGGCTTAAGGGTTTGCAAGAGTTAAAGCTTCCAGGTGTGGGCCACTTTATGCCTGTGCATTTGGCTAAGCTAGGCATTCTAAGGTGGCTTTTCGAAAGCTTTTATTTTAATTTATCTTTAAAAGAAGACTTTTATAAAAAAGCGAGAAAAAGAAGGCAGTATCCGCAATATTATTCATGGCTTAAAAGTCAGGAAAATAAGTATTTAACGCCTAGAAGAAATAAAATAATAAACTTACATCAGCAAATTTTGAAATTGAAACTAGGTTCAGTAGAAACTGTCCCAAGGGGAGCCGTGAATAAAGTTAGGGATTATGCGATTTCACTTGAAGATGTTGATATTGATATAAGTTTACAGGTGATGAAATTAGCGAAAGATTTGCGACCCCATGGTCAGTATATTAGTAAAAAAATTAGAGATTATGAAGTTCGCTGTAAAACATAATTATTTGCATAGGGTTTATCTGTATGAGCACGCCTAGTTTTATTTGTATTGGTGCACAAAAAGCTGGCACGACATGGTTGGATCAGCAACTTCGCTATCATCCTGAAATATGGATGCCGCCAATGAAAGAAATTCATTATTTTGATTATGTTCATAGACCTGAGTTTCGACAATGGATTGGATGGCATTTAAAATCCACGATGCGGCGTGAGCTTTTAAAAATTACTAGCGATAAATCTGCTATTGATTGGCAAAGAGTGAGGTATCTCGCCAGCATTATGACCGATAGCAAAAAATTTACCGATGAGTGGTATGCGAATATCTTTTCTGTAGCGCCGCCGGGTACTGTTACAGGTGAAATCACACCGGAATATTCAACGTTAGATGAACAGGCAATCGCTCATATGAGACGATTATGTAATGATCCTGTTTTTATTTACATAATCCGAGATCCTGTGAAGAGAGCTTGGTCGCAGCTGAAAATGAATATGGTGAGAAACGGCGACTTCAACAAAGCGGTGGCTAAAAAAAATAAGATCGTAGATATAGATTTATTTCACCATAATATTAAACATTATTCTATTGTTGATAGGGCAGATTATGAAAGCTATATTCCAAAATGGGATGAACTAAAAGATAAAGTCTTGTATGTGCCTTTTCAGGAAATTAGTACTGATCCAAATGGCCTGCTGAAAAAAGTCGCAAAGTTCATCGGTGTTTCAGATGTTGAATGTTTTACTGAAGCTGATAAGCAAGTACATAAAGGTAGTGGGCTGAAAATGCCAAAGGAAGTTGCCAGTCACTTAAGTGACATAATGATGACACAGTATGATTATCTTGAAAAAAGGTTTGGTAAAGATTTTTCAAGCAATACTTAATTGAGAAAATATATAAGGTTTACGTATGAGTAAAGTTGTTCTTATTGGTGGTGCCGGTGCGCCCAATTACGGTGACGAGTTGATTGTTAAAGGTTGGATAGACTTTTTCAAAGAGCAACTGCCTGGGTCAACGGTTACGTTATATGAAAATATAGCGGATAAAGAAAAGAAACTACACGGTGAAACAAGAAATATTAAATTTAAAGATGACTTGGTTAAAGTGGCCAAAAGCTTCTCTGAAATAGGTTTTTGGGAACAGGTGCTTCGGGGCTACCATTTTATCGATAATGGTGGCGTCGAGAAGTATCACCAATTTGATCTTAAACCGTTTTTTGAAGCTGACATAGTTCACCTTCACGGTGGGGGGTATTTGAATAATTATGATCCTGAGAAGGGCTTTTACATCGGCTTTCTTGCTTCTTTAAAAGAAAAATACGGAAAAAAAATAGTCGCTACAGGGATCGGTTTTGGCCCTGCACCAGAGCCAAAGAAAGAACAGCTAGAGCTGCTAAATAACATCTTTGCACATTATCATGCTTTCGAACTACGCGATGTTGACAATTTTAGATGGCTTAAGAGTAAATTTACTAACGGTCATTTTGTTAATGGTTTGGATGATTGCTATTTGTATGCCATTACCGATATTGTCAAAAAGGATAATTCAAAAAAGAGGCTCTATCTTTCTTTTCTTGCGTATAATTTGAATAAAGTTACTTCAGAGTATTGGGATAATTTGCAGGCATTTTCTGCTACGTTTGATGAGGTTTTGTTTTTCGAAAGCTACCCTTGGCAGGATAATGAGGTTTTTGACATTGTTAAAAAGAAAATTCCAGCCGCCCAAAAGCTAGTAATTAAAGATTCGCTCTATAAAAAAATTAACGTCGGTCCTGATGATTTCGCTATATGTGCTCGCTTCCATGTGCACTTTATACTGGCTAGAGCGGGTGTTAATGGTATCTACTCAAAAGATAGCAAGTATTATAACGTGAAGCATCAGTCGATTGTTGACCGTGGATCTGACATGAAGTTTACTGATTTTGCTCAGTTTTCGCCCCCTGTTGTGACTGAAAAGGAAGCATATATTGCTCAGCAAGACGTATGCTTGCATGAGCAGAAATTAGGTTTCTGCCAATCACTTTATTTGCCATAAATTTTAGTAACTGTCGGGGCGATCATGTTTAAGATTTTTAAAAAGCAATGGAGTTGGTTAAGTGAAATTTACCCCTATGCTCGTGCAGCCTATTCCTGCGGAAAAAGTCTGACACGAGTTAAAAAAGGGAGTGCTAGTTATTCCACAAAAAGTATTCTTCTATTCTCAACAATGAAAAATGAAGGGCACCGGCTTGTCTTCTTTTTAGATTATTACCGTCGTCTTGGCGTTGATCATTTTTTTATTGCCGATAATGGTTCTACTGACAATACCGCTGCGCTATTGGCTGAACAGCCGGATGTTACCCACTATTATACTGAGGGCAGCTATAAAGACTCCAATTTTGGAATGCACTGGCTTAATAATTTGCTTTTCCGTTATGGCCGTGGGCACTGGTGCTTTACTTGTGATCCTGATGAATTTTTTGTTTATCCGCATATGGAAACGCGCGATCTGCGAGATCTTACTCAGTATTTGGAGGCTATAAAACAGGACTCATTTTTTACTATCATGCTTGACATGTACAGCGATAAAGCTGTTGCTGATACTTTCTATGAAGAAGGGACAGACCCACTAAACGCCTGCCCTTATTTCGATGGTTATGGCTATTCAAAACAGTACAATGGAAATTATCGAAATTTGTATGTGCAGGGTGGCGTTAGGCGTCGAGTGTTTTCTAAACAACAACCAGCTAGTTCGCCAGCATTGAATAAAGTACCTCTTGTTAAATGGAAATGGAACTATGTTTATATTTCCTCTATGCACATGATGTTGCCACGTCGCTTAAATCGCTGCATAGATGAACGTATGGTAACGGGGGCGCTGCTGCATTTTAAATTTATTAGTCAGTTAAATGATAAAGTAAAGCAGGAAATGATTGCTAAGCAGCATTATAACGATTCTGCTGAGTATAAGCAGTATGGCGCTGTGATTGATCAGAAAGATATACTCTATGATCAGAATGTATCGGTACCTTTTAAAGGATGGAAAGATCTGGCTAAACGCGGGCTAATAAATTTAGGAGGTTGGTAATAGTGAAAGTGTCATTCGTTTTGCTCGCACACGAGAAGCCAGAACAGCTTAAAGATTTATTAGGGTCGCTACTTAGCGCTGGTAGTAACGTGTTTGTGCACCATGATGCCTCTAGTGGGGGCGATTTATCTGCTGCTGTGGCAGATTGGGGCTACGATCAACTGCCCGGCAATATTTATTTTGCTGAGCGTGTAAAAGTGGTGTGGGGTGAGTGGTCTATTGTGCAGGCTACCCTTAATTGTATGGCTGCCATTCAACAGCACGATGTGGACAGCGATTATTTTATGCTGATTTCTGGCTCGTGTATGCCGGTTAAACCGATACAGTTACTTGAACACTATTTAGCGGAAAGTGGCCAGGATCACATTGAAGCTGTCAATGCGGAAAAAAATAAATGGGTGACCGCAGGGCTTCAGAAACAGCGTTGGTCGAAGTACCATTTTTTTAACTGGCGTTACCAAACATTTTGGTTTGATTGGTCGCTTAAGTTACAGCGCAAGCTGAAAATAAAGCGTGCGATACCGCTGAATCATACGGCTCATATGGGATCGCAGTGGTGGTGCTTACGGCGAAGTACTGTATTTAGCATTCTTGATCTTTATCGCAGTCATCCGGCATTGAAGAAATTTTATCGGCGCACTTGGGTGCCCGATGAGCTTTTTTTTCAAACCATGGTGGCTAATCTCATACCCAATGAGCAAATTAGTGATGAATTAATCACTCGCTATAAGTTTAATAACTGGGGGATTCCAAGGGTTTATTATGATGATGACTATCCCGAGTTATTAGGCGAAAATCGCTTTTTCGTTCGTAAGGTCAGTTATCGCGCTCACCAGCTTCGTGATCGCTTAGCTAGGATTGCGCCACTTGACATTAGTGAGTTCGCTAATTTGCTTGAAGGTGCTGAAGCCGAACGTCTCTACTTGGAAGAGCGCTCTGCAATGTTGAGGGGGATAGAGCAGCATCGTTGGCATAGTCTTGATTCTAGCTATGAAAACCCCTATGACTATGTAAAATCTATTCCTAACCCGATGTTGATATTAATCGGATCTGAGCCCGAAACCAAATACCAAGCTTTGCTAGAATTAAATAAACTCCAGCACACCGTGGTATATGGAGACTTATTTGATAATACGGAGGTCGGTGCTGGTTATAGTCATCGGCATGGTTTGATAGCTGAGCCCGATGCGGTAACGTTAATGCAGCATCAGTGGCACCAGCAGTTAGGGGATATTGCTTTTCAGAATCCTGGTAAAACAATTATTTTTTCCCTTGGCGATAATGCTTTAAGGTATTTGGAAATACTGCGCTGGAACAGTGACTGTCATGTAATAATGATAGACCGAAGTCGTGTTGCACCAATTAATAAAGCGCTTATGGAAGATCTTTATTTAAAAAGTAAAGTTCTTCATCTTTTGCAAAATAGAAACTGTGAATTGAGTCGTTTGTCACTACCATTAGTGGGAGAGCTGGTTGCTTCCCTTGATGGTAAATACACGACTTCTCGTTCCTTCAATAGCTTTCTGCGCTTTTATCAAGCCAAAGTCCGTTGGCCAGCGTTGCTTTCAGCTGAGCATAATCATTGGGATTTTTTAAAGTCTATTTACTCAAAAATAGTGGTGTTTGTCTATGATGAAGAACATGCCTTAGAGGGCGTTCAAGCATTTTTAAAGGATAAGCTTGGTTCAGAGCTTTACCATGACCCATTCTCAGTTGCCTCCCAAGACGATAACTCTTTAGATTGGCACTATTACCTTGCTGATTTATCCCACTTGAATGCTAAAGTGAATCAAGGCGTGTTGGCATTCGCTTTAAATGTTTCTTCCATTGGCTACCTTGATACCTTGCGTTGGAAACGGAATCTAATGGTGGTGGCTTTAGAGGATGAAAAAGTACAGGATAAAAGTGCCAGTCAGCTGACGTTTACCCTCCGTGGTGCCCAGCAGGTTTATCAACGGGCCGCTAGTGGCCATGCGTTCCGGCGCTTGGATGTGTTAATGCGTGATAGGCGCTGCAGTTATGCGGCAGTCCCTCCCTTTGAGCAGCGTTGGATTGAGGAGGAACTGTATAGCTTCTTACAATTTTCACCCTTAAAAGTTAATGCTCCGTTAGCTGGTGAGTCGATTAAGTTCTCTGCTTCTTAATATTTATTAGATGTTTTATTTTTTATACTGAAATTAATAGGTGAATCGTGAATTTATTAATTGTTGGAGGCGCTGGCTATATTGGTTCACATATGGTGAAGCAACTTAGCTTAGAGGGGCATAATGTTGTTGTACTGGATAACTTAACCAGTGGTTTCCGTGAATTGGCGTGTTACGGCGAGTTGGTGGTCGGTGATTTAGCCGATATTGTCTTGCTGGAAAATTTATTTAATCAATATGAGTTTGATGGTGTCATGCATTTTGCTGCCTGCAGTTTGGTGGGAGAGTCTGTGCAGCACCCAAGTAAATATTATCGCAATAATGTGGCTAATACGCTAAATTTGCTTGATGTCATGGTGCGACACGATGTGAAGCAGTTCATTTTTTCGTCGACAGCGGCTACTTTTGGTGAGCCTCATTATCTGCCGATTGATGAAGCTCATCCACAGCAGCCGATTAATCCATATGGTATGTCTAAGCTGATGGTTGAACGCATCTTAAGCGACTATGCCGCTGCCTACGGACTTAATTCCGTGTCGTTACGCTATTTCAATGCTTGTGGTGGGGACCCAGGTGGTGAGATTGGTGAATGTCATGATCCTGAAACACATTTAATTCCTATTATTCTACAAGCGGCTTCAGGTCGGCGTGAGGCTGTTACCGTTTTTGGCCGTGATTATGCGACAGAGGATGGTACCTGTGTCCGCGATTATATCCATATTGAAGATTTATGCTCTGCTCATGCTCTTGCCTTAAAGGCACTGTTGAATAAACAGATTATAGGGGCGAATGCTTATAATTTGGGCAATGGAGCGGGATTTTCTGTGCAGCAGGTAATCGATGCGGTTAGGCGTGTGGTGGCAGACGATGGCCGGGATATCGTGGTGCTTGAGGGGGAGCGGCGCTCAGGAGACCCGGCAACACTGGTCGCAGATTCAGCCCTTGTGCGAAAGGTACTTGGTTGGTATCCCAACTTCTCGGCGTTGGACACTATTATCCAACATGCATGGGCATGGGAGAAAAAATTGGCTAAATTAGACTAGGAAAGCGATAGTTTTGACAATATCTTTAAGCGAAAAGGGCGGGTGTGATGAGCGATATAGTTGAGGCATTTTTTAGTGAGCAGCCGGATGTAAGCGTTATAAAGGAACGCGTCGCGTTCGGTACGTCTGGTCATCGAGGGCGTGCGACAGAGCGAACGTTTAATGCGGGACATATTATCGCCATTACTCAAGCTGTGGTCGACTATCGCCGAGAAGTGGATTATCAGGGGCCCCTTTTTTTGGCCTTTGATACGCATGCGCTTTCCAGACCCGCGTGGCAGTGCGCATTACAGGTGTTAGCTGCGAATAAAGTGCCTGTAATGATTGAAAAAAATCATGGCTATACCGCTACTCCGTTAGTGAGCCGAGCGATTTTGCAGCATAACGCTATGCTAGGCGCCTCCTTGTCAGACGGTTTGATCATCACGCCTTCCCATAACCCGCCAGAAGATGGCGGGATTAAATATAATCCTCACCATGGCGGCCCTGCTGATACAGGCGCGACGGAATGGATTGAACAACGTGCGAATGCCTATCTATTGCGCCGGTTAAGCGATATCTCCCCTGTGCCCGTTGAAAATATGCTCGACTACGCACAGGAGTATGACTTTACCTCACATTATGTCGCTCAATTAGGGTCTGTCGTCGATATAACTGCGATTAAAAAAGCTAACCTGACTCTGGGTGTGGATCCTATGGGGGGGACTGCTTTGCCTGTTTGGCAGGCGATCGCCGAACATTATGGTCTGAACTTAGAAGTGGTTAATACCACTTTGGACGTCAATTTTGCATTTATGCCGCCAGATCATGACGGTAAAATTCGAATGGATTGCTCTAGCGCGGCGGCAATGGCCAACCTGCTCGAAATTAAAGACCGTTTCGATATCGCCTTTGGTAATGATCCTGATGCTGATCGGCATGGCATTGTTGATGCTAATGGTTTGATGAACCCTAACCATTTTTTGGCGGTGTGTGTGGATTACCTGATGGGGCATCGACCTGAATGGGCGGAGTCGCTAAAAGTAGGTAAAACATTAGTCTCTTCTTCAATGATTGACCGAGTGGTCGCCTCTCATGGGCGGGAACTTTATGAGGTACCCGTGGGCTTTAAGTGGTTTGTTGATGGGCTGCACGAAGGGTGGTTAGCGTTTGGTGGGGAGGAGAGCGCAGGGGCTAGCTTGCTTACTCGTGATGGTAAACCTTGGTCGACAGACAAAGATGGTATCGCGTTGTGCTTGTTAGCGGCAGAGATCACTGCGGTAACGGGGAAAACGCCTAGTGAGTATTACCGTTCGCTGACTGAGCGTTTCGGCGAGCCTTTCTATAAGCGAGTAGATACTGCTTGTACGCCTGAGGAAAAAGCAGCGTTCAAGCAGTTAAGTGCTGAAAGTGTCACAGAGACGATGCTAGCGGGTGATCCTATTACGGCGGTGTTGGTAAAAGCGCCTGGCAATGATGCCTCCATTGGTGGTCTTAAAGTAACGACCGATAATGGTTGGTTTGCCGCCCGGCCTAGCGGTACCGAATCGCTTTATAAAATATATGCGGAAAGCTTCAAAGGCCCTCAGCATTTAGATGAGCTGATTGAAAGTGCTGCCCGGCTACTTTCCGGTGTTTTGAGAGGATAAAAGTCTTATTAGTCTTCGATTATGGCAGGAGCTTAAAATTTATTTGGGCTTCTGCCTTTTTTGTCATCACGTTGTAAAACATAAGATTAAATGTTGAGAGGGTGGAAATGGCTCATCGCTTGCTTCATAAAATGAGTAGTTATCTGTTTATTTAGTCTATTAAGGAAGACACCATGGATGCCCCACTATCAGCGGTAAACCAACGTCTTTACACGCCTGCCAATGAACTAGCAGTTCACGCCATGAGGCTGCAGGCTCAGTCTCTACGCGACCTCATTGGCAATGGCCCAACGGCGAAGCAACGTGCTAAAGCACTGGCGTTTACCTTTGGCTCGCTTCATGTTGACTTCAGCAAGCAACGGCTTACCCAAAAAACAATAGCACTATTGATTGAATGGGCGCGCAGTTGCGGTATTGAAGCCAGGCGTCAAGCATTCTTCGCTGGGGAGATGGTTAACCCTTCCGAGCAGCGTGCCGCTTTGCACATGGCCGCAAGGTGGCCTGAAACGGCGACCCCTCCAGCAGGAATGGAGTACGCTGCTGCTTTTTGCCAGCAGCAGCGGGCGCGTATGGCTAAAATGGTTAAGCGTGTTCATGCAGGCGAATGGTTTGGGGCCACCGGTCAAACAATCACCAATATAGTGCATATTGGTGTTGGAGGCTCTGATTTGGGGCCAAAACTGATCAGTGAGTCATTAGCCGATCTTCCTAGTAGTACGAAGGTGGGCGTGCATTATGTTTCAACGATGGATGGGTCGCAGATTCTGCCTTTAATGGAGCGTTTGAATCCAGCGACTACCCTTATCGTGCTTGCTTCAAAGTCGTTCACTACGGCCGATACACACTTTAATGCGCGTACCGTGTTGGCTTGGCTAAGCAGTGCACTTGAGGTAGACGAGGCTACTATCTGTCGCTACCAGTTGATCGGTGTTTCTTCCAAGCCTGAAAAGATGACCACCTTTGGTATTCCTGAGTCTCATCAGTTGGTATTTAAGGAGTGGATAGGAGGGCGCTTTTCACTTTGGTCGCCTATTGGTATTAGTGTCGCTATGCAGCTGGGTACGGAATGTTTTGATGCATTATTAGATGGCGCTCATGCAATGGATCGCCACTTTATAGACACGCCATTGGCCACTAATTTACCTGCTTTGTTGGCATTAGTCGGCGCTTGGAATTGTCAGTTCCTTAATATTCCTACTCATGTGGTCTTACCCTACGATGGTCGTCTAAAAAGCCTGTCTGCTTATTTACAGCAACTAGAAATGGAGTCTAACGGGAAAAAGATTGGCTTAGATGGTCGTTCCGTTAATCATGCTACATGCCCCATTATGTGGGGGGACGTTGGGCCCAATGCGCAGCATGCTTTTTATCAACTGTTGCATCAGGGGGGGCATACGGTGAGCGCAGACTTTGTCGCTGTGGCTACGCGTGAAGTGAATGCGCCTGATAAAGTACAAGAGTCGTTAGCCTCTCAAGAGCAGCTAACACTAGCAAATTGCTTGGCACAAGCACAGCTTTTTGCGTTAGGGGATGAGGCTATTCCCGTCGCGCTCAAGGGACAAATTGCGCAAGGTTATCGTGGTAATCACCCTAATTCCTTCCTACTATTGAAGCAGCTAGATCCTTGGTCAATTGGTGCACTATTAGCGCTCTATGAGCATAAGGTGTTTGTTCAATCAGTTTTATGGAACTTGAATCCTTTTGACCAACCTGGTGTAGAGCTCGGTAAACAGTTAGCGACCAGTCTTTATCAAACGCTTGCTGATAAATCTGTTGAGCAGGAGAATGTAGAAGATCCCAGCACTACTCAACTTTTGTCTAAATTGAATGATTGGAAAAAAGCAGGGTAGCTTAAAATGTATTTTGAAAAGGAAGCCATTCGTGATGCAGGTACGCAAAGCAATTATACCCGTAGCCGGGTTTGGTACTCGTTTGTTGCCGATTAGTAAGGCCATTCCGAAAGAGATGGTACCCGTTGTTGATCGGCCATTGATACAACATGTAGTAGAGGAGGCGTTGGCAGCGGGTATCAATGAAATTATTTTGGTGACTCGAGCAGGAAAATCGGCCATTGAAGATCATTTTGATGCGCATTTTGAGCTTGAGCACTCGCTGGCCAGCAAGGGCAAGGATGCCCAGTTGCAAATCCTTTCGTCTATTTCCCCTAAAAAATTAAAGGTAACCAGTGTTCGCCAGCCGAGCGCAAAAGGCTTAGGTCATGCGATTTTTTGTGCCGCTTACCTGCTGGATAAGGGATGAGCCGTTTGCGGTTATTTTGCCGGACGTACTGGTGAAGCCTCAAATTTCCTGTAGTACATGCGATTTAGGCAGCATGGTTGAACGTTGGAATGCTAAGCAGGTGGCGCAAATTATGGTGGAAGCTGTTCCCCATGAGGAGGTGTATCGTTACGGTATTGTAGACTGTGATGAGCCAGCCCCTGGTGAGAGTGCTGCTATGCGTGGTGTGGTAGAAAAGCCAAAGCCTGAAGATGCTCCCTCGCGTCTTTCGGTGATAGGCCGTTACGTATTGCCTTATCGCATTATGCAGCTGTTGGATGGCTTACCTCCAGGTGCTGGAGGCGAAGTCCAGCTTACTGATGCTATCGATAGCTTAATGCAAGAAGGTGGATCCGTGGAGGCCTTTCGGATGTTGGGTCGTACTTTTGACTGCGGGCACATTGATGGGTGGCTAAAAGCCAATACCATGCTGGCGCGAGAAGCTGGCTATAAGGTTTAAGCGTTTTACTTACTAAAATGGGAACACGAGTGGCGTGATGATCAACACGGCAGCAGAGTAGGTGATACTGACAGGCAGCCCAATTTTGAGGAAGTCAGCCACTTGATAGCGTCCTGGTGAGTACACCATCAGGTGAGTTTGATAGCCAAAGGGAATCAAAAAGCACGCGCTGGCGCCATAGGCTACCGCCATTACAAAGGGGAGTGGGTCCGCTCCAAACGCTTGGGCAGTGCTCCAGGCGATGGGGAAGGCCAGGGCGGCAGCGGCGTTGTTTGTGACTGTTTCTGTCAACAGCAGCGTTAATAAATAGCACCCTATAAAAGCGGCGTAGATACCATAGCCACTGAATAAAGCCTGCATTCCGGTCACTAGCAGGCCTGCGGCGCCGGAATTTTCAAGTGCTTGGGCAATCGCTAATGCTGAGCCAATGATTAGCCATAACTCAAACGGGAAACGGCGGCGTAGTTCCGCGAAACTGATGACTTTCATGACGAGTAGCCCGCCTAAAAGCATCAACAGCCCATGAAATAAGGGCAGTAAATTGGCGGTGGCAAAGATGATAACCGCAGCGAATCCGCCTACCGTGAATAAGCTCTCTTTGTTGCTCAGCCGCGGCCGTGTGAAGCTGCCACTGAGCAAGTGGAAGTTGCGGTCTAGATTGCGGTGCTGCCGAAAATCAGCACTTACGGCCAGTAGTAAGCAGTCACCAACGCGGAGCGGGATTTTCCCTAGTTGCCCTTCCAGGCGTTTTTCCCCTCGTCGTATGCCCACCACGCCTGCACTGAACATGCTGCGGAAATCCACATCCTGCAGTGTTTTTCCGGGAAGCTCTGATTCATGAGAAATAACGACTTCCACGAGGTTTGTCGCGAGTAGGTTGTCAGCTTGATGTCCGAATAGCTGTAACCCTGGAAAGCGCTGTAAGGCCTGTACCTTGCCTGTTTCACCGGTGAAGACCAGCATGTCATTAGCCTGCAGCAGCTCGTCTGGAGCGACGGGGCTTATAAGCCTTCCTTGGCGTTCAATTTCTAGTAAATAGAGTCCCTCTAAACTGCGTAGACCGTTATCTTCAATGCTTTTACCGATCATCGGTGAGCTGGGATCAAGGTCAGCGGCTAAGAAGTAGGCAAGCTTCTCATTGGTATCTTCCAACCGGTGGTGTGGTAATGAATTGGCGCGCCACATCAGCACACATAGAGAAATTAAAGCAACGGGTATGCCGACTAGGCTAAATTGAAACATGCTCAACTCAGTACCGCTGGCACTAACATTGAAAGAGTTAACCACTAAGTTAGTGGAGGTGCCTACTAACGTTGTGATGCCGCCTAATATCGAAGCATAGGAGAGTGGAATTAACAGCCGCGAAGGTGCGATGCGTTGTTGGCGTGAAACCGCGCCTAAAAAAGCAGCCACCACGGCGGTGTTATTCAAAAACGCAGAGAGGATGGCGGTACTTCCCATCAGTCGCGCGGTGGCGAGACGAGGGTGGCCGCTCAATAAGTGCCGAGAAAGCCAGTCCAGTAAAGGTGAGCGCTCTAGTGCAAGCGAAACGAGCAGCAGCAGCAGTAATGTTGCAAGCGCCGGATTGGAAAACTGCATGAGTAGCGTGTTGGTATCTACAAAGCCTAGCACTAGAAAAATACCTGCTAGCGTAACAAAGGCAATGGCCGGTTTTACCTTGCCACTAATGAGTAACGCAAGTAAGGCAATAATCGATACGAGTACAGTCCAGGGGGTCATGGTGGGTCCTTATGAACCAGTAAAGACGTTGTGTACTTGATGGATTTTACGCAGGCTTATATGATGGTGTCTAATGATTGATAAAAATAGTATTTTATTTTGCCTTTAATTTGTTTTAAAACAAAAGGTTATGATAAATTTTGAATGCAAAATATTTATCGCCTGGATCGTTGAATGAGCGCCGAAAACAAGCGGTTCGGTTGCGTTTAGATGGGCATACTGTCTTGAAAGTTACTCAACAAACAGGGCTTTCTGCGCCCACTGTGTCTGCTGCGTGGAAAGCTTTTCGTGAGGGCGGGTGGGCGGCAGTGCCAGTCAAAACACGCGGGAGGTTGAAGGGGCAGGCGAATGTACTCGATGCTTCTTTTCAGAAGGTGCTTTGGCAGGTACTTAACCAAGCACCTCCTGATGACGCGCCTGCCTGGAGCAGTGCCGGGTTGGCTGATTGGTTAAAAGAAAATCACAATCTTGAGCTGACACAGCGTGCGATAGAGCACTGGTGGGAAAGCGAAGGACTAAAACATGAGCCTTGGCCGTTGGTGCGTTTTGCAAAGCAACGTTCACAGCAGGGGCGGTGGTATCGTCAGTCCGTAGAGCCGCTATTTTCTAAGACCAAAGAGGCTACCCAGCGTTGGCAAGTTGGTGTACGGCGAATCGCACATCCCTCTCGGTCAGTATATCAATTTTATTTGCATGGAGTTCGTGGTCGGTTACTGATGCGTTGTTTTGAACGACCGCCGGTAGCAGCCGACTATGTGTCTTTATTTAAAGCGTTGAGCCGGCAGGGTCCCGGGGTGGTGGTGTTTCATGGGGCGTTGCTTGAGGTAAGTCCTGAAGTTAAACAATGGCTAGCAGAGCAGCCTGCGTTTTGGCTAGTACCAGTGCCGAGAAACTTGGCAATAACAGCTTAAACACTCAGCACTTTTACCATGGGTTTTTAAGACAGTGCCGCTATGGCTTCTTGAGAACAAATTTTTAAACAACATTGGGACAGATGATGACATCACTTACCCATCTACAGCGTCTGGAAGCAGAAAGCATTCAGATTATGCGCGAAGTGGTTGCCGAGACTGAAAACCCGGTAATGCTTTATTCCGTTGGGAAAGATTCAGCGGTTATGCTGCACTTAGCGCGTAAAGCGTTCGCTCCTGCTCCGCCACCGTTTCCGCTCCTGCATGTAGATACGCGCTGGAAGTTCCGTGCTATGTACGAATTCCGTGACCAAATGGCGGAAGATATTGGCATGGATCTGCTGGTGCATATCAACCCGGAAGGTATCGAAAAAGATATTAATCCGTTTACCCACGGCTCGGCTATTCACACTGATGTGATGAAAACTGAAGGCTTGAAGCAGGCGTTGGATAAATACGGATTCGACGCGGCCTTTGGTGGTGCTCGTCGCGATGAAGAGAAGTCGCGTGCCAAAGAGCGCATTTTTTCATTTCGCACAGCTCAGCACCGTTGGGATCCGAAGAACCAACGCCCAGAGTTGTGGAAGCTTTACAACACACGTAAACATGCCAAAGAATCGATTCGCGTTTTTCCGATCTCCAACTGGACCGAGCTGGATATTTGGCAGTACATTTACCTCCAGAACATTCCTATTGTGCCGCTTTACTATTCAGCCGAGCGTCCAGTAGTAGAGCGTGATGGTGCGCTCATTATGGTGGATGACGAGCGTATGCCGTTAGAGCCTGGTGAAGTGCCTATGATGCGTAAAGTACGTTTCCGTACCTTGGGTTGCTATCCGCTGACGGGGGCTATCGAATCCGAAGCTGATACCTTGCCGGCAATTATTCAAGAAATGCTGTTGACCAAGACGTCGGAACGTCAGGGCCGGGTAATTGATAACGATAGCGCGGCATCCATGGAGAAGAAAAAGCAAGAGGGGTATTTTTAATGTCTCACTCATCTGACCTAATTGCCGACGATATTGAAGGTTACCTGAAAGCTCATGAGCATAAAGGGCTGCTACGCTTTATTACCTGTGGAAGCGTAGATGATGGTAAAAGCACGCTTATTGGTCGCTTATTGTTTGAGTCAAAGTTGCTATTCGAAGACCAGTTAGCGGCGATTGAAGCAGATTCCAAGAAATACGGCACTCAGGGCGGCGATATGGATTTCGCGCTGCTCGTAGATGGCTTGGCTGCTGAGCGTGAACAGGGTATCACCATTGATGTGGCGTACCGTTTTTTCTCTACTGAGAAGCGGAAGTTCATCGTAGCGGATACCCCAGGGCACGAGCAATACACCCGTAATATGGTGACGGGAGCTTCGACGGCGGACGCGGCTATTTTGATGGTCGATGCGCGCTACGGTATTTTGACGCAAACTCGTCGACATAGCTTTTTGATGTCAGTGATGGGTATGCGTCACGTGGTTGTTGCCATCAATAAGATGGACTTAGTGGACTACTCAAAAGCCCGCTTTGATGAGATCAAAGAGGAGTACATTGCGTTTGCTAAGCAGCTTGGTCTAGAAAATATCACTTTCATACCAATGTCGGCTTTAAAGGGTGATAACGTTATTGAGCAGAGCGCGAAGATGCCTTGGTATCACGGCACCACGCTCATGGGCTATCTGGAAACGGTTGAGCTAGATGCTGAACACCTTCAGCGTTCCCCTTTCCGTATGCCTGTACAGTGGGTTAACCGTCCTAACCTCGACTTCCGCGGTTTTAGTGGCATGGTTGCTAGCGGAGTGATTCGCCCCGGCGATGAGATTCGTGTTCAGCCATCGGGTAAAAGCAGTACCGTAGCAAGTATCTACACGATAGATGGTGATTTGGACGAGGCGGTCGCAGGGCAGTCAGTGACACTGTTATTGGAAGATGAGATTGATATCTCCCGTGGCGATGTTATTTCAGGCGTGGATCACCCCGCTCATACTGCTGACCAGTTTGAAGCGACTCTAGTGTGGATGCATGAGTCACCGCTTTTAGCAGGTCGTCCTTATTTAATGAAGCTGGGGACTCAGACGGTGTCGGCTACCGTTACTGATATTAAGTATCAGATTAACGTCAATACCCTTGAACACATGGCGAGTAAGCAGCTTGATTTAAATGGTATCGGCATATGTACACTGAGCCTGAATCGTGCGGTAGCTTTTGATGCCTATAAAGATAATCAGGATACCGGTGGTTTTATCCTGATTGACCGGATGACCCACAACACTGTGGGTGCTGGTATGCTGCATTTTGCTTTGCGCCGCAGCCAAAATATTCATATGCAGCATGTGGATATTGATAAAGAAGCGCGCGCGTTAGCGAAGGGCCAGAAACCGGCCGTACTATGGTTTACCGGGCTATCAGGGGCAGGTAAATCTACCATTGCTAACCTTGTAGAGAAGAAGCTGTTTGCAAACGGACAGCATACTTATCTACTGGATGGGGATAACGTACGTCATGGTTTAAACCGTGACTTGGGCTTCACCGATGCTGATCGTGTTGAGAACGTGCGCCGCGTTGCTGAAACCACTAAGTTGTTGGTTGATGCTGGGTTAATCGTGATGTCCGCGTTTATTTCACCTTTCCGCAGTGAGCGCCAAATGGCGCGTGACTTGCTGGACGAAGGTGAGTTTATCGAAATTTATGTTGATGCTCCTCTTGGGGTTGTTGAAGCGCGCGATCCTAAAGGCCTTTATAAAAAGGCGCGACGTGGTGAGCTTAAGAACTTCACGGGTATCGACTCTGTATATGAAACGCCTGAAGCCCCCGATGTTCACCTTAAAACATCAGAAATGAGTGCTGAAGAAGCAGCCGACACGGTGATTGATGCGCTGCGTCAACGGGGCTTGATTAGTTAAATAAACGCACGCGATTTGTTGTCATATATTGGCTGCCAAGTGTCGGAGAACCATCCTTCACTTGGTGGCCTTTTTATAAGGGATTGAGGACATGATTGATCAAACTTTGCTAAACGATGTTGAGCAGATTGCCCGTAATGCGGGTAGTGCGATTATGAAGGTCTACGCTCGTGAGTTTAGCGTGGAAGAGAAGGAGGATAAAAGCCCGTTAACTGAAGCCGATAAAGCTGCTCATAAAATTATTATGCGCGGACTTGAATCTCTATCGCTTCAACTTCCTATCCTTTCAGAAGAGGACGCAGAAGCTTTTACTGGCGTGGATAGCGATGGCCGTTATTGGTTGGTTGATCCACTGGATGGCACTAAAGAGTTCATTAAGCGTAACGGTGAATTTACCGTTAATATTGCGCTGATTGAGAACGGGAAGCCAGTGTTAGGTGTTGTTACAGCGCCTGCGCTAGATGTAGCGTATGTAGCGGCAGAAGGAATAGGAGCATTCAAAATCGATGCTGATGGCCAGCGAGAAGCCATTCAAGTAGCAGGTCAGCCTGACCCACAAACTATCTGGCGTGTAGTGGGAAGTCGCTCACATCCAAGCCCAGACTTAGCCGAGTGGTTGGAGCAGCTAGGAGAGCATGAGATGTTGCCGATGGGTAGTTCTCTCAAGCTGTGTTTGATCGCTGAAGGCAAAGCCGACGTCTATCCACGTTTAGGACCTACTTGTCTTTGGGATACAGGTGCTGCACACGCTGTGGTGATTCAGGCGGGTGGGCGTGTAGAAACGTTGGAGAGCGTGCCACTAAGTTATGCGACTCCAAGTGAAAAGCTCAACCCCTATTTTATTGTATGGGGGCACTAAACTAACTTGGCAGCGGGCGCTTGCTCTGAAGGGCCTTTACTTTTTACTTATACTTTTAATTGGTAGAACAAGGTGTTGAGTGCGGTTAAGTAGGTTGAGCAAGACAATGGCTCGCTCTTCACCTTTGCAGCGTGTGAATACCGCCTCTATATCTTTGAAGGGACCTTCATTGATGGTGATTTCCTCACCGGCCCTAAAATAGGTGTGAATGCCTTCTATATGGTGTGGCTGAGAACGCAGTGTTTCGACGAGCTGTGAAGGAATCGTAGCAGGTCTGTCGCCAAAGGTGAGTAGGCGCAGGACTCCTCGGGTGGAACGAATAGGCCGCCAATTGCTGACCACTTGATCTAAACAGATAAATAGGTAGTAGGGAAATAGGGGCTGGGTCACCTCTTTGAGCCTGCCCTGGTGTTTGCGTTGAATAGTTAGAACCGGGTGGAAAACCTCATAACCTTGATTGGTGAGATGTTCGGCGGCGCGAAATGATTCGCCTCCTTTGCATTGTATAACATACCAGCAAGCTATAGCGCCTTGCTGGTTGCTGACAGCGTCCATACATCTCCTTAGGGCTAGCCAAATTTAATATAGTTAAAGAGATTACGGTAACACTGCGGTTAATGCATCTAGCGTTTGGTCAATGTGTGCTTGGGTGTGGCCACATGAAAGGAAGAAGCGCAGCCGCGCGCTTTTTTCAGGCACTGCCGGATGCAGGATCGGTTGCACGTTGATCTGCTGTTCCAATAGCCCGTGGGAGACCCTTGCTGCTGCCGCAGAGCTGCCAATAATCACCGGCACGACGGCAGCCCCGATGCTTTGGCCAGTATCCAAGCCGCGGGCGGTGGCCTGCTCGAGGAAGTAGCGCGAAATAGCGTGCAGATGCTGAACACGCTCGGGCTCTTGCTGCATGAGTTGCAGCGCCGCCAGCGAAGGGGCTGCCACTTGCGCGGGCATGCCTACGCTGTAGAGAAAACCGGGCGCCAGATAGCGCAAGGTCTCCACCAGTGGCTTGCTGCCGGCGATATAGCCGCCGCAACCTGCCAAGGCCTTGCTCATGGTACCCATCCAGATGTCCACATCGCGCGGGTCGATATTGAAATACTCGCGCAGCCCTAGGCCGGTGTCGCCCATGACCCCAAAGGAGTGGGCTTCGTCGACCATTAGCCAGGCTTGATAGCGTTGCTTCAATTCGATAAAGCGCGGCAGCTCCGGGATGTCGCCATCCATGCTGTAAAGCCCTTCGATTACCACCAGCACGCGTTCAAACTGATGCCGATGACGGGCCAGCAGGGCTTCCAGGGCGGCCGGGTCGTTATGGCTAAACGACATGCGCTTGGCGCCAGAAAGCTGTGCGCCGACGAGGGAGCTGTTATGGATATACTCGTCGTGGAGCACTAAATCTTTAGGCCCCAGCAGGTAACCTAGCGTGGAGACGTTAGTGGCGTGACCGCTCACAAACACCACCGCATCTTCAACGCCGTAGGCCGTAGCGAGGGCCTGTTCCAGCTCTTGGTGGATAGGCCGTTCGCCGGATACCACGCGACTGGCGGAGACTGAGGTGCCGTAGCGGGCCACGGCATCGCAGGCGGCCTGATTGATACGCGGGTCGCCTGAGAAGCCGAGGTAGTTATAGCTGGCAAAGTTGATGCAGGTCTGCCCATTAATCACGCTGGTCGCCCCAGCGGTGCCTTCGTGTACCTTGAAGAACGGGTCGACCAAGCCGAGCTGATCGGCGGCCTGACGCATCATGGCAATTTGCTGATAGCCGGGTTGTGCATCAAAGCGCGTAAAGCGCTCAGGCACTGAGCGCTGCTCAGCCCCTTGCCCATTGGATGACACCGTGGTGCTGCTGGCAGCACGCGGCGCGGTGCGTTTGCGTGCTTGTTCCAGAAGCTGCTGTTTCAGTTCAGAGCGCTTGGCGGTCATAGTGTCTCAGTTGCAGATAATGAAGAAGCAGACGCAGTGTTTAATCCTTCGGTGCCGTGCTGGGCTGCCAGTGCGGCTATCGCATTTTGCGGAGGTTCTTCAACATCGTCGTGCTGATGCATTTTCTGAATAAGCACGCCCGCGAGTTTGTCGAGCGTCGATGCTTCGCTGAGCACCATGACTGACACCTGAACGCCCAAGCGGTTCTCGATGGCGGTCATTAGCTCGACGCCCATTAGGGAGTCAAATCCCATGTCGTAGACCGAACGGTGGATATCGAGCTTCTCTTCATCAATTAGTAAAATGCTGGCCAGTTCGGCGCGTAGTAAGTCGGTGATCGTACTGTGTAGCTCCTCTGGCGAGAGGTTGGCCAGCAGGGCGCTGATGTCGTCGTCGGCATCGACGCTGCTAACATCGTCGCTGGCACGGGCAATTTCATTAAAGCGGGGCGCTTCAGCGGTGGGTAGGAAGCGAGCAAGCGCCCCCCACTCCAGCTCCAGAACGCCCAGGCTTGGCCCTGGGGTCAGCAGCATTTGCTCGAGCACATTCAGCGCGTCATCCGAACGTAGTGCCGAGCCGCCCAGACGCTCTTGCAGCGCATCCCGGGTGCGGGTGTTGCGAGCCAGGAAACCGACATCTTCAATGGCGCCCCAGCGTACGCAGGTCGCCGGTAAGCCAGCGGCGCGGCGGTTAGCGGCAAAGGCTTCTAGCCAGTGATTGGCGGCGACGTAGTTAGCCTGACCGGGGTTACCGAACAGCGTGGTGGCCGACGAGTAGAGCACGAAAAAGTCCAGCGCCGTTTCACGGGTTAGCGCATCAAGGTGGCGGGCACCGTCGATTTTGGGCGCCAACACTTTCTGAATACGTGCGGCATCCAGGTTGCGGATTAGACCATCGTCGATCACCGTGGCGGCGTGCACTATGCCGCGTAGCGGTGCGAGTTCAGTCTTGGCACGCTTCAGTACCGCGGTTAGAGCCGCGCGGTCGGTAATATCGCAGGCCGCAGCCACTACCTTGACGCCCTGCTGCTCGAAGGCCGCCATGGCTGCTTGGGCTTCTTCGCTGGCAGGGCCGCTGCGGCTAAGCAGAATCAGCTGCCGCGCACCTTTCTCTACTAACCATTGAGCGGTTCTTAACCCGAAGCCACCCAGGCCGCCGGTCACCAAGTAGCTGGCATCCGCTGAAAGCTGTATCGCTGCCGTGCCCAATACGTCGTTCTGGGGTGGCGCGATGGGCTGTTCATAGGTCACCACGACCTTGCCGATTTGACGCGCTTGCTGCATATAGCGGAAGGCGTCGATCACTTGCGTGTGGCTGAACGAGGTAAACGGCAGCGGGCTCAAGGTGCCGTCGTTAAACAGCGCCATCATTTCGCCAAACAGGCGTTGGGTGAGCGCGGGCTGCACCTTCATTAGCTGATCGGAGTCGATACCGAAGTAGCTGAGGTTATTGCGGAACGGGCGCAGGCCAATATGGGTGTTTTCGTAGAAATCGCGTTTGCCCAGCTCCAGGAAGCGGCCGAACGGGCGCAAGGCGCGCAGGTTCTGGTTGATCGCTTCTCCGGCGAGCGAGTTAAGCACCACATCCACGCCTTCGCCCTGGGTGTCTTCCAGGATCTCTTCGGCAAAGGTGAGCGAGCGCGAGTCATAGAGCCGATCGATGCCCATCAGACGCAGGAAGTCGCGCTTCTCTTCGGAGCCCACCGTGGCGTAAATTTCCGCGCCTAGCCACTGGGCGATTTGCAGCGCGGCGATACCTACGCCACCCGCGGCGCCGTGAATCAAGACTTTTTCGCCGGGTTCTAAGCGCGCCAAGTGCTTAAGCGCGTAGTAGACCGTGAAGAAGGTGGTTGGGATCGTGGCGGCCGCGGCAAAGCTGATGCCTTCCGGCAGCGGGGCAACGGCGTGCTGGCTGGCGATCACCTTATCGCTAAAGCTGGCAGGGCCGAAGCCGACTACCGCCTGGCCAGGCGTCACGTGGGTGACGTTGCTACCCACGGATTCGACCACGCCCGCAAATTCGAGGCCCAGGGTCGGCCCCGCGAAGCCGTTCTCAATCGCTTCATCGGAGAGCAGGCCCAGGGTGTACATCACATCGCGGAAGTTAAGCCCGGTGGCTTTAACGCTGATGGCCACTTCGTCAGCATTGGCTGGCGGTAGCGGGCGAGGGCGCCACGTTAACTGGCGCAGTTGCCCAGGCATGGTAAAGCCTAGCGTCATCGCTTGCTGTGGCTGTTGGGCCCGCTCGTTAGTCGGGGCTACCGCCGCCGGGCGCGGCGCGGGTAGTGTGCGCAGCCGAGTGGCAAAGCGGTGGCCCTGATGATCGATCAGCGCTTCGTTTTCGCTATCCGGCTGAGCCAGCAGCGTGGCCCAGGCGTTTAGCGCTGGCTCGCTGATCGTTGCCGGTACATCCAGCAGATAAACGTTATGCCCCACGGCTTCGTTGGCCAGCGAGCGGCCAAAGCCCCAGAGCGCGGCATCACCGGGCGCTTCGTTCGCGCTAGTGGCGGGCGATGCCTGCCAGAGCGCACTAAGGCCGCGGGTCACCAGCCATAAGGAGGCGGCCAGCGACTGCTGCTCTAACGCCAGCGTCCACTTAAGGGCGTGATCACAGCGGGCGGTTTGCGCTTCAGTGCTGCTAGCCCCCAGGCCACGCAGGTCAATGACATTGAGCGTTTGCTCTGAGTGATTAGCCAGCGCCGGTTGCATTAATGCCTGAGCCAGCAGCTCAGCGGGTTCGCTCTGGCTAATGCTGAGCAGCGCGGAAGCGTCTTGCGATTGCAGTGCCTCGACGAGATTGGCCGCCAGCGCTTCATTGTTTTGATCGGCGACCACTAAGTGACGCCGTTGAGTCACGGTGGACTCATCTTCGTCCGCGGCTAACGGATAGTGGGCGTGGAGCAGATAAGCACCGTTCTCGCTCTCTTCCAGCGCCATGGGCGTGGAAACCACAAAGCCTTGATCGTTTAGCCAGCCGATCAGCGTCGCTTGCTCCAGCGCGGTTTGATCGATGCCGGGTGTGGCCAGCAGGTCATCCAGCCAGCGGCTCGGGGCGATACCAATCAGCATGACCTGGGCGCCTGGCGCTAGCTGCGCGGGCAGTGCTTCTATCAATTGGCGCGTGGCGGCGGGATGGGTGATATCCACGCTGACAAACGCTACTTGGGCTTTTTCAACGCCCGTGGGGGCGGTTAACGCTGCAGTATCGTTTTGGTCAAGGTGCTGCATATCCATCAGCGGGAAGCGTTCTTGCAACTGCTCCACCTGATGACGCGTGCTATCGAGGGTGGTGATCACGCGGTAATGGGTAAGGTCGTGGTAAAGCGCTTGGGCGCTGCGTTCCAGTAAGCGTTCGCCCAACGCAGGCGCACTGGGGCCCGCTTCAAGGAATTGCAAGCGCTGCCCACCGGGGAGCTCTGTTATCAGCGCATCTATTAACTCGCCTAGCTCGCCTGCCAACGCCTGCCAGCCACTTTCGCCCACCAGGACGCGGTTCAAGCGCGCAAGGTGTTCCTGGCTAATGCCCAGCGTTTCAAGATCGCTGCTGCCGCTGCGCAGCGCTTGTTGGTGAAGCCCTAAACGGCCCACCAGATGGATAGGCGCAAAGTAATCGGGGTAGTCCTGCACCAGCAGTTGCCAGATAACGTCAGGCGAGTGCTGTGCGCCTTCTGAATCAGTATCGGTTTCTGCGTCCGGACGCTGCTGAGCAAAGGCTTCACTGAGGCTGTCCAGCAGCGGGGCGACTTCGTTGCCATAGCGATGGCCGGTGCCCTTACCGTAAATAGTGGCAATATCGGCTAGGCGGGCCAGCGCCTCGGCGGGCAGTGCCAGTGGTTCTGAACGCAGTGGTGCCGGGGTCAGTTCCACATCCAAGTAGCTGAAATGCTGATGATGCGCGCGGTTAAGACGAATCGCTTTGAAGCGGGTTTTACTCAATACCGCAACCGCATTGCCGGCGGCGTCATACAGCTCGAAATCGGCGGTAAAGGAGTGCGGTGCGCGCTTACCCATCACCGCGCGGGCGATCACCGGCGCGCCCGCCTGAGTGTTCACCTGAATGCGTCCTACACGCACTGGCACAAAGGCCAACTGGGCGGCAAACTCGCTGTGCTGGGCCAACAGCGGGATAAACATCTGGAAGGCGCTATCCAGAATGCCGGGATGTACGTGCAGCGTGCTGAGTTGCGCCTGTACATCATCCGACAGGGCAATCTCACCAATCACCGCATCGCCTTCGATCCAGCCTTTGGAAATGGCCTGGAAGGCGGGGCCGTAGTGCAGGCCGATACGCTCGGCCATCTGCAGGTGCTCTTCGAGCGTGTAGTCCGGTGCGCGGGAAGGTAGCGCTGGGGCCTTACGGTTAAGCAGGAACCCCCGGCTTTCGCGCATGGTGCGGGCCACGGCGTTCAACTGCCACTCACTGCCGCTGGCGGGCTCGCGGGAGTGGATCTCCAGGCGGCCATCTTCCGGCAGGTAGGTTAACCGCATGGCACGGCCATGGGGGCCGTCCAACAGCAGCGGGGCGCGAATTTCCAGCTCTTCGATATCCAGCAGGGGGCTGTCTTTTAGCTGTAGCGCCGCGGCCAGGGTCAGTTCCACAAAACCGGCACCGGGGAAGACGGCGCCTTCACCCACCACGTGATCCGCCAGCCAGGGCTGGCGCTGGGTATCGAGCTGACTTTCCCAGGTGTGTTCGTGCTGCGCCAGCGGGTAGCCCAGCAGCGGGTGCTGGTAGTAGCGCATAAGCAGCCCTTGACCGTCGTTAGTGCCTTGTACCCAGTGATGACTACGCTGCCAGGCATAGCGTGGTAGTGGCACGCGTTGTCCTACTACTGGCAGGTGGCGGCTAGCCAAATCAAGACCGCTAAGCAGCAGTTGGCCTAAGCAGCGTTGCAAGCCTTCAAAGCCCGGTTTATGGCGTTCAATGGTGCCGAATACCAGACCGGGGCGCTCCAGCTGGCGCAGTGACTCATTGAGGTAGCGGCGCAGAATGGGGTGAGCGCCAATCTCTACAAAGACGTTATGACCTTGCTCCATCAAGGCGCTGGCGGCAGCGTCAAACAGCACCGGCTCACGAATGTTTTTCCACCAGTAGGTGGCGTCCAACTCAAGCCCGTCGCTTAGTTCGCCGGTCACGGTGGAGTAGTAGGGGATCTGCGTCGTGCGTGGCGTGATATCTGCCAGCGCGTTGATCACGCCTGCTTTAATACTGTTCATTGCTGGACTGTGGAAGGCGTAATCCAGCGGTAGGCGCTTGGCAAAAATGTCTTGCCCACTTAGCGCGGCTTCCAAGGCACTCAGTTGCCGGCTATCGCCCGCCAGGGTAATGCCTTTAGGGCTGTTGATGCCGGCCAGGCAAACCTTGCTGTATTCGGGGTTTTCGAGCCACTCGGCGATGTCGTCGGCGCTCATGGCCACGGCGGTCATTTCGCCTTGGCCGCGGGTTTTGCCCTGATAGTCGCTGCGGTAGAAAATCACTTTCACCGCATCTTCCAGGCTTAGCGCACCGCTGGCCCAGGCGGCGGCCACTTCACCTACGCTATGGCCGAACACCGCAATGGGGGCAATGCCTTGCTCACGCAACCACTCGGTCAGCGCTACTTGCAGGGCAAACAGCGCGGGCTGGGCAATTTCGGTCAGCGCAAAGCGATTATCGTCGTCTTGCCCATTACGGCCTTCCAGCTCGGCGCGCAGCGAGAAATCACCGTGCTGCTGAAAGAGGGTGTCGACGTGGTCAATCGCGGCGGCGAAAGTCGGGGACTCGCTGAGCAGGTCGCGGCCCATGGTTTCCCACTGGCAGCCGTTGCCATCGTATACAAATACCGGCCCGACCGCGTTAGGCAGGCGCTCGAGGGTGGCGATGTCGTTATTTTCACCGCCAGCAAATTCGCTGAGCAGCGTGGCCGCTTCGTCCGCGGTTTGGGCAAACAGCAGCGCGCCATGGCGATGGCGTTCGCGGTGGTGGAACAGCGTATAGGCGATGTCGTATAGGCTGATCTCACTACTTTTGTGTGAGGCGTTCTCACGCAAATAGTGGGCGAGCGTTTCGGCACTTTGGGTAAGCGCTTCAGCGCTGCGGGCACTAAGACGAATCGGCAGCGTCGAACCAGGTGCCTGCGGCTCGGGTTTGCTCCGCTCGGGCGGGCTTTCCAGAATCACGTGGGCGTTGGCCCCGCCGAAACCAAAAGAGTTAATGCCGATAACGAGGCGGCCCTCTTTTTTCAGCGGCTGGCCTTTGGTGACGACTGATAAATTCAACTCATCAAACTTGATGCGCGGATTAAGCTTACGAATGCCAATGGTGGCAGGCACTTCGCGGTGCTGAATGCTGTAGAGCGCCTTGGCGAGACCCGCTACGCCGGAAGCCGTTTCCAGGTGGCCCAGGTTACTTTTCACCGAGCCGATCAGCAGCGGTGTTTTACGGTGCTGGCCGAGCGCTTCGCCAATCGCACGGGTCTCTATGGGATCGCCCACGGCGGTGCCGGTACCGTGAGCTTCCAGGTAGTCGATCTCGTCCGGCGAGATGCCCGCCTGCTGGTAGGCGCGTTTCATCAGGTCAATCTGAGCGCTGGGGTTAGGTACCGTCAGGCCGGATTTATGGCCATCCGTATTGACCGCCGAGCCTGCCACGACGGCAATAATGTTGTCGCCGTCGGCGACCGCCTGGTCGTAATCCTTGAGCAGGAAAATGCCAGCCCCTTCCGATCGCACATAGCCGTCACCCGCTTCGTCAAATACCTGGCAGCGGCCGGTGGGCGAGAGCATGCTGGCTTTGGAGAAGATGATAAAACCGTAGGGGTGCAGGTGAAGGCTGATGCCGCCCGCCAGCGCCATGTTGGTTTCCCCACTGCGAATCGATTGGCAGGCTTGGTGAAAGGCCACCATGGAAGACGAGCAGGCGGTATCCAGCGACATGCTGGGGCCATGCAGGTCAAACACGTAAGACAAGCGATTCGAGGCGATGCTGGAGGTATTGCCGGTGGCCGTGGAAGCGTCAATGGCCGACATGTCGTCCGCTAAGCGGTACGAGTAGTCGAGACTGGCGACACCTAAAAATACCCCACACTGGCTGCCGCGCAGGGAGCTGGGCAGAATGCTGGCGTCTTCCATGGCTTCCCAGGCGAGCTCTAATAGCATGCGCTGCTGGGGGTCCATGTTGGCCGCTTCACGGGGTGAAATACCAAAAAACTCAGCGTCGAACCCGCTGATATCGCCCAGGCTACCGGCGGCAAAGGTCACGCTGGTGCCGGGATGGCGTTTATCCGGGTGCAAATAGGCCTCGTGGCTCCAGCGATCGGCGGCCACTTCGGTCACTAAATATTTTTCGGCTTGCAGGTCCTGCCAGAACGTTTCAGGGGTGGTGCCGGGGAAACGATGGGCGGCGCCGATGATGGCAACGCGTTTAGTCATTCTTGCTCCTGAGGTTCTGGTTCTGCCTTGATCACATCGCTATTCATAGCATGTCCAAACACCTGTTTGAACAGTTGGACACCAAGCTCGTTTGCGGCTAGCTCAAATGGCTCTCTCGCTGCTGCCAGACTGGCCGTTGCCATCTGTTCAGTTGACCATATCATGTAGGGGGTGCGGCTATCAGGGGGCGTAAAGTGTGTGTACGCCTCCGGTAGAATCGGCACATGATCCCCATACCATCCTAGCAGCCCCGGTCGCTTTGCCGTATTTAGCGAATTTTTAACGCTGGCCAACATCTTGTCGGATTCACTTAAATGGTGCAAATAGACCGCGAGGTCACGCAGATGACCGGGCAGTGGCCAGGGCGCATTGGGCAGCGTGTTAGCTAACGTCGTCTGGTTGGGTGCTTCCAAATGTAGCGGACCGTGATTTTCCATGGTGATGACAAAGATAAATAGCGGCCTATTATCGTCATCTTCAAGCAGGCGTCCAATCTTTCGTGCAACTGCTAAGTCGCTAATGTAATGGCCGCTTTTATCGCAGCTCTCGAAAGCATTGATATCTATAAAGTGATCAAAGCCTAATAGGGGGATTACCTTGTGACGAAAATAGAAGCTCGCCAGGTATGGGTGCACACACACGGTGCGGTAACCCGCCGCTTTCAGCGCACTCGCCAAGCTGGGACGTGGATGGCGTGAAAGGGTGCGATAGGGATTGAATTGGCGTGCGCCCCACTGGTCGGGGGGGATGCCGGTTAATACCGCGCACTCGGTACGCACGGTATTGGCGCCCCACGCGGGCACATTCAGTGCGCCGTGTTGTAGGGCTTTGGTGCGGGTATTGTCATAATGGCGAAGCAGATTGGCATCGACCTCCTCACACCAAGGGCGCGGGTCGAAAAACGATTCACTCTGTACCAGTACTATGTTTGGCAATGTCTGGTTTGGCAGTGTTTGGTTAGGCAGAATTTGCTCATCTTTAGATGCTTTAGCCACCTCGGTTAAGTGATAAAAAGGCGACTGTTCTGGTGTTGGAATAGGTGAGCGCATCAGCGCCATACCGTATGCCCATAGGCTGGCAAACAGTCCTAGACGCTGCAGGTCTTGAGTGGGTTGCAGGGTAATGGCGGGCAGCTTGGGTGTGCTGAAAGAGAGCACCAGTACGCCGATGGCGATGACCTCAAACGCGCTGATTAAAAAGCGGCTAGCGCCCTCGCTAGTGACTAGCGACGTTTCCCAGTAGAAAAATGCTCCAATGGCAACGGCCGCCGCGCTGCTGGCAGCAATCGCCAAGCCAACTCCGAAAAAAGGCACGTATAAGCGCGGATGCAGAAGGGCGTCCCAGAAGTATTCAAAGTCGTGGCAAATAAACGGTTCGTTGAGGGTGTTCGACTTGGTGTTGCTCGACTGTACGACGACGAGCTGTAGCGAGAGGAATACCATGACCGCGAACCAGGGACGCTGCAGCAGCAACACTAATAGACCGAACAGCAGCACCCATGAGCCCGCATGCACGCCATTAGCCGCCACGCCGCGCTGCCAGAAGGGGCGCGGCCGCGGTTTGAGCAGGGCTTCGAATCCACCGCTTAGTAACAGGCCGATTAGCAGTGGCCACATCAGCGCGCTAATCATGGGGCGTGCCTGCTGAGTGATTAAAGCCCAGGCGTTTAATTAGCCACTGCGAAACGGCGGCGGGCAGCACCGCTAACCACCAGGTGCCGAAATTAAGCGGGAAGGGGAAGCTTACCCGTGCGCGGTTAGCGGTAATGCCGCGCTTGATGACGTTGGCGGCGCGCTCGGGCGGCCACTCCCACGGTTTGGGGCCGGGCATGGCGTCGCACATGGGCGAGGTCACATAGCCGGGCATCACGACAGTCACTCCAATGCCATGGGGGGCGAGCAGCCCGCGCAGCCCTTCGCCGTAGGCTTTAATGCCTGCCTTGCTGGCGCTGTAGCTGGGCGTGGTGGGCAGGCCGTGCCACGCGGCAAGCGAGCTGATCAACACCAGTTGGCCGCTGCCGCGAGCCTGCATGGCGGGCACTAGGTGTTGCACCATGGCGATGGGCGTTTTCAGGTTAATATCCAGCAGCGACTGCACGTCTGCCCAGGGCTCTAAAATAGCGGGGGCTTGGGGGTGGGTGTTTTTGCCCGCATTGGCAATCACGATATCCGGTACCTGCCCGGCGCAAAGGTCGTCTAGCCAGCTTTTTAAAGCGTGGTCATCGGTTAGTGTAATGGTCGAGAGTGTGACTTGGGCACCTTGCTGGCGACAGATCGAAGCCAGCGCTTCAAGCGTTTCTAATTGCCGGCCGTGCAGTACGAGATGGGTGCTGGGGGCGGCATAGGCGCGGGCTAGCGCCCCGCCAATCGCACCCGTAGCGCCAGTGATCAGCACGCAGCGTGAGCGTTGAGATTGGCTCACAGCCTCTTTCACACCAACATTCACAACAACTTCTCCAGCGGCGAGGGGCAGGCTTCGAGTATGCGGGCGGCGTTATCTACCGCTAAATCAATACCGGGTTGGCAGTAGTAACCGCCATTGACCTGCACAGTGTGCATCACCGTTTTTCGAAAATAGCCAAATAGCTCTCTGTCAGGCGGCTGCGGCTGCTGCCAAAAATCCGCTAAGTCACCTTGGTAGGTTAACCCATCCAGATTATAGATGGGATCGCTAAGCGCAAAGGTTGGACAATTCTTTTCCAGCGATACGATGCCCACGGTGCTGTTAACGGTTACATTGCCTCTAGCATGTTTGAGCAGGGCGTTGAGATCCCCAGACTCTAAATAGACGATACGCCCTTGCAGGCCGTGGCATTCAGAAAGCTGTTGAATGATTTTGGGGTAGTTGACCAGCCCCATATCCAGTGGGTGGTTCTTAATACATAGCTGTGAATCGCTGGGCGCGTGTTTAGCAAACGATGCCATCACATCGTCCATCACTTGTTGCATATTGGCGTAGGGTGAGTGATCGCGAATTTGCGCATCGCTATTTAACTGTAGCGGCAGTATAAAATAGGGGCGGCCACTTTCTATCAATACCTTGATGCGTTCGGCATCGCGTTTTTTCCAAACGGCTTTTAACTGGGCGAAGCGCTTCAGGTAGCCCGCGTACTCAACAGGGGCCGTGATCGGCGCGTGATTGCGGTAGCGCGGTGCAATAAGTGGATTGGCCAAACCAGCCAAGTGGTAGCCAACATCATGCACCGCACGGATTTTGAAAGAAGACCGAAAGTGCACGGGTGCCGATGGCTTGGGCAGCGCTTTGCCGGTTTCATAAAACCAGCTTGGGTCACGGGGCAGCAGCGAGTGGCCGTTAACGCCTTCGCGCTCCAGGGTGATCCAGAACGGGCGAAAGTAGCCTTCTTCAAATACATGGGTGCGTACGCCTGCGGCGGCGGCATTATCGACGGCGGGGCGGTGAATGGGGCGGCGGTCACCGAACACGACTTGGTCGGTAATTGCGTACTGCTGCCACAGATGTTGGATATAGCCGGGTAGTTCGGCCAGTGGGCCGCGAAACAAGTGGCTTTCGCCATGGGTGCGCTGCCAGTAGGCGATATCGCCAGCATTGAAGTTGACCTTAACGACACGGTGCCCATCGTTGACCAAACGCTTGGCCAAGCGCTGGTAAAACGGTGAGCAAACGCCCTGCAAAAATAAGAATGCACGCTTCTGATGCTTCAACTCAATGCCTTCCGATCAACAAATTACGATAACAGCGGTAGAGATGCTGTTTCCATGTAAGGGTGTTTTTTTGTGTTCTTGCCTGTTCCAACAGGCTGACGACGGTTTCAGCATTGCATAGCTGGCGGGTCGTTGGGTCTACATAGCCGGGGTAAAGAATCAACGTGCCAGCCACCAGCGCATCCAACGAGAGTGAGCGCATGCGGCGTGGGCAGCTAAGCGCATCCTGGGTTAGCCCCCAGCCCGCATAAAATGGCAGGCCGTAGGTGGTGACTTCCCGCTTGCGTAGCAGTGCTTCAAAGCCGGTTAAAGAGCTCATCGTATGAACCGCATCGACGCGCTCTAGCAGGGTTGCAATGTCAATATCACTGGCGTCTAGATCATACAGGCGTTTTGCGTTGGTATCGAGTGCTCCAATACGTGCACCGCTTACTACATCCGGGTGGGCTTTGTAGACAATAAAGGCATCTGGATGCGCGCTCCGGACGGCACTAAGCAGCCCGCTATTGGTATTGATGTGCGGGGAGCCGGTAGCAATCGAGGCGTCGCTTTCTACTTGGCCGGGCACCAGTATGGTGTGGCGCCCTTTGGGCAGCCTAATAGTAGCCTGACCACCTACGTTGTACTTTGAGAGCTTGAGCGCCACTAGCCGTTTACGCAAATATTGGGCACGCAGCAGCAGGTCGTTGCTAAAGTGAGCATGATTAAGCTGGGTTTCTAAATCACTGGGCTGACTGGGGTCGTAATAGATGCCTTGGGAATCAATCACCAGCGACAATGGCTGGGTGAGGTCGACCCCGAGTCCCACCGAGCGGATGAAGCCATCTTCCATGCGCCATAGTTTGGCCATGTGTTGGGAGTGCTGATGTTTAAAATCAGCATCAATGCGGCTTGACCATACCAGCAGATGCTCTTCGGGCTGTTCGCTGGCGGGTAATTTAGCATGATAATTTACTTGAGCGGCGGGGCCTAAAAAATCGCCGATAAAGCGCCGTTTCCATGAGGAAAACCCGCATGCCCGCCAGTTTCCCCGGTAGCGCTCCTGCTGGCGCCTTTGGTCGGCGATCAAGGCGATGGTCTCTTCTAGCGTGACAGATTGTCGAGTGTAAGGATTAACGTAGCGACAATAGCGTAAATAAGCAGCGGCAAACACTTCAACTAATGGGCGTTTAATGCGGCGACGGTGGCAGGCCACTTGATCATGGGTGAGGCCCCAGCCTGAATAAAACGGAATGCCAAAGCAGTGTACCTGCTTACCAGCAAGCAACGCTTCAAAGCCCAGTTGGCTGGTCACGACGTAAACGTGATCAACTTGGTCAAACAGTGTCCAGGGATTAAGGTCTTCACTGATTACCCGGCAGCGGGGGTGGTCAGCGGCATTAAGCAGATGGCCCTGTTTTTTGCCCGCGATAACATCGGGGTGGATCTTGACCAAAATGTCGCTTTCGGGATGCGCTTCTAACGCGGCTTCCAGCATTTTCTGAAAACTTTCCGCTTGGGCGCCGCCGTAATAAATAGAAGCATCTCCAGCGGTTTGGTCAACCACTAATACGCGGGCTCGGCTCGAGACCTGAAGCGGCTGGTCGGGGGCATGGTTATATTTGGAGAGACGATAGCGGGTGATCAGCGCCATGCAGCGTTCTGCTTGGACTAACTCTTCATCGTTGAAGCTGGCTGTGTTGAGCCAGTTTTCCAAATCAGAAGGGCGTGACGCATCGTAATAAATGCCGGTTTCATCGACGACCAAGCTGTGCGGTTGAAAGCCGTCTACACCCAAACCTAGCGAGCGTATAAAGCCATCCTCTAGCGCGATATAAGGTAACTGATGTCGTTTTGCATACTGTCTGGCACGAAGGCTGGTGGGCTTTAACCCCCAACCAATGACAGCATTCGGCTTCGGCTTCAATGGGTTGAGGTGGACAAAACGATCAAATTCGGGCAGCAGCGTGGTCAGGGCGACCAGTTTGCGAATACCCGAGGATGTATAACCGGCTGTTCGTTTTGCCATCAGTAAGGCCGCAGTAATGTAGCAGGATGAAGGATAGGTGGGCGAACATACGTGAATTGGCTAGGGTTATCAATTCACAACTCCCTGAAAAGCCATGGAAGGAAGTGGCAATAGGGCGGGCTGAGCCGCGAACCTATATTGTATTTATAATATTTTATAGTTTTTCCATGAAAGGCTACTAAATTGTTTACCAGTCAATAAAAAAAGTACCCAGGAGGCGGGCCCATCTCGATAAGCTTGCCTGTGCGCACTCTCCAGCTCGGGCATTAACAAAAGCTATGTATGGTTGATGTACATCAACGATCACATAGGTAATACTTTCTATAAGTTGGTTGTTGAAAGTATTTAGACAATACTTGCCTGCCCATCTCAATAAATGAGTTTTAATGCATATCAAGTTCGCTAGGTGCGTGCAATTGTTTCTATGAAAGTCATACTCCTCCCTCGCTCATTAAGAGGCAGGCTACTGCTGGGGCTAGCGCTTACTTGGGCTTTAGTCGTGACATTGGTATTGGGCATGTCGTGGCAGCTTGGTAAAGCGATGGTGCATCAGACGAATATGACCCATCTGCGTTATGAGGCCTCTCTTCTTGCTAGCGAAGTTACCCAGCAAGTTGAGTTGCGTATTCATGCACTTGAAAGGCTCGATGCCATTCTTGGTGACAATAATGATGCTGAGGCACTACTCAAGGCCTTGCGTGATAATGATGCTTTAATGACATGGTTTGAGACGCTTATAGTCGTCGATTCTAGTGGACACGTGTTAGTTGACTGGCCGGAGGTAGAAGGTCGTGCTGGCCTTGAAACCGCGCATCTTGAGTACTTCGAGGTGCTGCGAGGCACTCGAAAAAATTATGTTAGTGAACCATTTGTAGGGCGGGTGACTGGTATGCCAATGGTGCTCATTGGTGTGCCACGAACTGATGTATACGGTCAGTTTGCCGGGTTTGTGGGTGGCGTGGTGGCCCTAAACTCTAGCGGTTTATTCGAACGTATTGCAAAGATACGCTTGGGGGAGAATGGCTACGCGAGTGTTGCAACGGCGTCTGGCAAAATCTTATATCACCCAGATAGTGCGTTAGTTAACTTAGATGTGCCGAACAAGGCGTTAAATCCTTGGTTAGACTTGGCGTTAGATGGCTGGGAAGGAGATGGCTTCGGTGAGCTTTTAGACGGCCAAACCGCACTACAATCCTATGCACAAGTGTGGCCTGCAGGTTGGATTATTGGGCTGTATTTGCCGGTTGATCAAGCACAGTTGCCACTGGCAGGCTTTATTCAGCAGCTATGGTGGCTTTGGATCGCATTGATTTTGCTGATGTTCCCTTTAATATGGTGGATGTTAGGCCATCTCCTTTCTCCTCTTAAGCATTTAGAAACCCAAATTGGAGAAGTCGGGATAGGGCATCGTGAAAGCGTCAGTCTTGCCACCAACATGCTCGAGTTACAGCAAGTGGCATATACCTTTAACCGGGTCGATAATGAGCGCCAGCTATTGATGAGTAATCTTCAGGAGCGGGAAGCTTTTCTTGATTCTGTTTTAAACACGGTGCCCCAAGGAATGTTTGTTGCTGACATTAATGGCGATATTACCTATATGAATCCAGCACTTTTGAAATTGTTGGGGTTTTCTTCTTATCTACCTTTAGAAGCATGGTTTGAACAGATTCAATTAGAAGATCGCGACGGGGCTAGAGACCTCTGGCGTCATAGTTTACGCACGGGGAGTGATTTTGTGCGTCAGTTACGCTTTTTACGCAGCGATCAAGAGCTGCTGTGGCTGGATATTCATGCTCGTGTGGTCATGCTTTCCCAGGATGGTCATACACTTGGGTTGGTAGGAGTCGTTAAAGACATCACAGAACGCCGGGAGCAGGAGGCTATTCAGCGTTGGGAAGCGGAACATGACCCGCTAACTGGCTTGTTAAATCGTCGAGGTTTTGAGCGCCGCCTTGAAGAAGCCTTTGCCGATTTCCAAAAAACCAGCACGCCTTCGGCTCTTTTGCTGTTCGATTTAGATCACTTTAAGCCCATCAACGATGAAGGTGGGCATGCCTTGGGAGATGAAATGTTGCGTCGTATTGCTCAGGTAGTCGCCCGGGAAGTGCGTCGTAGTGACCATGCCGCTAGGCAGGGCGGTGATGAATTTGGCGTGCTGTTGCCCAGCTGTACTTTACTCCAGGCGCAAAAAATAGCTGAATCATTGCGCAAAGCGGTAGGTGAAATCTCGGTTGAACATGAAGGTAAAGAGTACGTCGTCACTTTAAGCATCGGCGTTACCACTTTTGATGAAGACGACACCAATGTGATGGATATCTTAGCGCGGGCCGATGCCGGCAGCTATGCAGCCAAACGCCAAGGGCGAGATGGGGTAGTGGTCAATCCGCCCCAAAGTCATGATGATGTCATGGAACTTTTCGATCGGTTTTAATAGTTATCGCTATGCACCAAGCCGTTTTGATGCCTGTGGTGTGCTTAACAAGTCGACAAAACTTGCCCAGCAGTAGAATATAAGCAAGTGCTGAATTTGTTATTATAAGCCAGTTTTTTAAAATCAAGGCTGATCGAGATACTGTTGTGAACCTAATTGAACTGTTTGCTCGCACGCTGGATATTACGCTGCCTGTTTTTGCGATGGTGTTTATAGGCCTGGGCCTTAAGCGCTTGAAATGGATCGATAGCGCTTTTGTCTCGACCGCTTCCGCACTGGTATTTAAAGCAACGCTCCCCACGCTGATCTTCCTTAGTTTAATCAAAGCCGATCTAAGCGTTGCGCTAGACGTATCGCTGATGGTGTTTTTTGCCGTGGCTACGTTGGGGCAGTTTTTATTGAGCTGGGTATGGGCGCGATACCGTGTCGTGCATCAGGATCGCGGCATTTACGTTCAAGGAGCGTTTCGCGGCAACTGCGGGATAGTGGGGCTGGCGTTGGCCGCGGGAATGTACGGGAACTACGGGCTTTCTGCGGGTAGCCTGCTGCTGGGTGTGGTGATTGTGACGTATAACGCGCTTTCGGTTGTCGTGTTGGCCTTCTACCAACCGGGCCAGTCCACCGATTGGCGCAGCCTGCTTAAGCATGTCGCCAAAAATCCGCTGATTATTTCTGTGTTTGCGGCGTTACCCTTTACGGCACTGTCGATCCCGCTACCCAGTTGGGTGATTACCTCTGGGGACTATTTTGCCTCGTTAACACTGCCGCTGGCGTTGATTTGTATTGGGGCGACGCTCTCCGTGTCGAGCATGCGCGACAGCAGTCAGGTGGCTCTCGGCGCTAGCTTGATGAAAATGGTGACGCTCCCGATACTTTCTACTGTGGCGGCTTGGCTAATGGGGTTTTCAGGCGAACAGCTGGGCTTGCTGTTCCTGTTCTTCGCCAGCCCCACTGCCGCGGCGAGCTTTGTAATGGTGAAAGCGATAGGCGGCAATGTGGCCCTGGCAGCCAATATCATCGCCATCACCACGCTAATGGCGAGCATTACTGTCACGCTAGGCATCTTCGCGCTGCGTTTGCTGGGCTGGATATAGCCATTCGGTTGGCCCTACCTAAGTCGACGCGTTATACTACGCGCCCGCAAGTTAAGACCACGTTTGTCCCTGTAGCTCAGTAGGATAGAGCAGCCGCCTCCTAAGCGGCAGGTCGCAGGTTCGACTCCTGCCAGGGACGCCAATTAAATCCATGGCTTAATGACGTAATTCTCTAGTGCGTTCCCCACTCAAGCCTTTAGTTCCCCCCCTAGTGGTTCCCCTAGTGTTCACAAGCACTGCATTGAAGCGGCTCTTTTCGCTTGCGCCCCAAGTTACGTGAGGATGGGCTTATGGCCCTGGACACGTGGATGATAGATGCCACTTCAGTGCGAGCCACACGCGCTGCCGCTGAAGGCGGCAAAAAAGGGGCTCGAAAGAACCGCTAGACCTCGCCCTTGGCCGTTGCCGCTTCGGTTTAACTCCCAATTCATTTGGTGTGTGATCGTCATACTTGGTCACTGCCATTAACCCTGCCCGCCAGCCAACAAGTAGCTTTTCGGCACTTCGCTTTCACGTTGAAGAGAATCTCTCTGCCACATAGTGTCAGGCGTCCTCACAGACGTAGTCGCTATAGAGTGGCTGATAAAGAAGGTGACAGCGGTGAGCTGCGCCATGACTGTGATAGGCACGACATGCGGTAGGACGCTGCTTTTGCTGGCTTAAAGAGTGACGCCGCATCGCCACACTCGACCATTAGTCAGCGCCTCACCATGCACTTATTGCTTGAATCCAGGCTTATAGCCGCTCCGAATTTCCGGAAGGATTGCTGATTCATCAATCTACCGCTTGATTCGGAACGAAAAGCTTAAAAAAACCAGTTTGGTCATTTCTCTACGGTGGTCATGTTGTGTGCAAACGAAGCGCGGCAGTAAGCTCCAATCCAAGCTTGCCTTGCAGGCTAAAAAAACAATTACTAAAAACGCTAGGAGAAACGCAATGTTCAAGAAAACCACTCTTGCCGCCTCTGTCATCATGATGTCCATCACAACAGCGCAGGCTGAAGGCCCTTACCGCATCGGCATTACTCAAAACAACGTGGGTGTGGATAGCTATCAAACGACCTATGAAAGTGCGTTTGAAGCTGCTGCTGAAGAGGCAGGCAACGTTGATATTGTGGTGTTAGATGCCGGCGGTGATGTCGCTCGTCAGATTGGTCAAATGCAGGATCTTATCCAGCAGCAAGTCGATGCCATTATCATTTGGCCAACCAATGGGCAGGCCGTAATTCCTGCTATTCGTCAGGCTCATCAGGCGGGCATTCCTGTCGTCGTGACTAATTCCAAAATTGCTGAAGCGGGTCTTGAATTCATCGCTGCCTTTTCAGGCCCAGATAATGTTCAGCAAGGCATTGCCTCTGCGGAAATGATGTGTGATGCCCTCGGGGGCGAAGGGCAGATCGTGCAGATTGCTGGCCAGCCGGGCTACACCACCGCCATGGAGCGAGCGACCGGTTTCGAGGTGCGTCTTGCTGAAGCTTGCCCTGGTGTAGAGCTGCTGGAGACGCAGCCCGGTAACTGGAACCGTGAGCGGGCTCAGCGGGTGATGGAAGATTTCCTGACTAAATATGACCGTATTGACGGCGTTTATTCCGGCGATGACAACATGGGGGTCGGCGCATTGAATGCGGCGAAAGGCGCTGATCGTGCCGATGAGATTATCTTCATTGGTGCCACGAATTTCGCCGTTGGTTACGACGCGATTGAGCGTGGCGAGTATTACGGTTCTATCTATCAGTCTCCCGTAGATGATGCGGAAGCCGCCCTACAAACGGCTTTGGATGTGTTAGCCGGAGAAGAAGTGCCGAAGATGAACTTCTTTGAGACACCCAAGATCACTGCTGAAAACCTGAGCGAGTTCGATCGTCCCGTTTTCTGAAGCGAGGCATGCTGCTGCCCAGAGCGCTGCGTTTAGTGCGTCGTCTCTGGGAGCCAGCATGCACCTGAAAGTAGGGTTTCTGCACTGGATTTCACGGTAAGCGTCTATGGATGATGTCGTTGTCCATTGCGCTAACCGGGTGTTCCGGGGTGTTTTTATACAGGTGATTAGCATGGCTTTCGCAGAACAATCAAAATCCAATCTGCCGGCAGGAAAACTTAGCAAAGCAAGCGTCATGAGTTTTCTATCGGCCCAGGGAATTCTCATCTTTTTCCTGGTTGGCATGTTCGTTTTTTCTTTCTTTTCTGAGCAGTTTCTTTCCCAGTCAAACATCATGACCGTGGTTCGCCAAGCCTCGATTATTGGCATTATCGCCGTAGGTGTCACGGTGGTGATTATTGGCGGTAATCTGGATCTTTCCGTGGGGTCGATGCTGTCGTTTTCGACGGTGTTGGTGGTAGACCTACACGATAAGCTTGGCCCCACCACGGCCATTCTGATGATGTTTGCATTAACGCTGATGCTGGGTGCCGTCAATGGCATTCTGATCGGTTTTTTGCGCCTTAACTCCCTGATTGTCACGCTGGCGATGTTGTCTGCCATCCAAGGCTTCGTGCTGATCTACAGCGGTGGCCAGAACGTTGATATCGCGAATCAGGACGGCACGTGGTTTGCGTTCTTTGGGCGTGGCTATATGGCGGGGATTGCTGTCCCTATCTTGCTGTTTGGTTTGCTGGCCATTCTGGTTCAAGTGGTGATGAGCTACACAGGCTACGGACGTCGCATCTTTGCTGTCGGTGGCAATCCCATGGCTGCCGTTTATTCGGGCATTCGCAAGAACTGGTGCGTGTTCAGCACCTATCTAATCTCAGCGTTCTGTGTGGCGTGTGCGGCACTTGTTCTTGGCTCGCGGGTAATGGGCTCACAGAACAATGTTGGCCAAGGTTATGAGCTGCTGGTGCTGGCCGGGATCATCCTGGGTGGTACTAGCCTGCTGGGGGGCGCTGGCAGCATCTGGAAAACCGTGATTGGCGTGCTGATCCTGGGCTTTATTCAGAATGGCCTGCTGTTGATGGGCTACCCCTATTACATCCAGTGGATCGTGACCTGGGTCATCATCATCCTGGCCGTATGGCTGGACCTCGCCAACAAGCGCAAGCGCTTGCTAACGACCCACTCATAACGCGGAGGAGTAACACATGACAAGTTTAAAAGGGTTCTTCCGTGGTAGAACGGCTATCCAACCGATCTGGGTGTTTGTTATCGCCATCTTTATTTTCTTTAGCTTCATGTCGGAGTACTTCCTGTCGTTTGGCAATCTCGCCAATATTCTGGTGCAAACCTCCACCATTGGCCTGATTGCCCTTGGCATGACGCTTGTCATGATCAACGGCAATATTGATTTGTCGGTCGGTGCGACCTTGGGGCTAGCGGCTTCATTGGCAGTCGGGTTGCAAGAGACGAGCATGACACTGGCGATTCTTGCGGCACTCGGTTCAGGTGTGTTGCTGGGCGCGATTAACGGCCTGATTGTTTGGAAGACGGGCGTTAATGCGTTCATCGTGACGCTAGGTGCCATGTTGGGTGTAAGGGGGTTAATCTTTCTATACACCGGTGAACAGTCGTTTTATGCGATGAATTTCGCCTTCTCTGACTTTGGTGCCAGCACCATCGGACCTTTTCCAGTATTAGCTATTATCTTCCTGATTTGCACATTGATCATGCACCTAGTGCTGACCCGAACCGGCCATGGGCGCAACACCTATGCGGTGGGCGGCAACCCTGAAGCATCGATTGATGCAGGCATTCGGTTAGGGCGCCATATGATGATTAATTTCATTATTGTGGGCTTCTTTGCTGCACTGGCAGGGGTGCTGTTAGCTAGCCAGATGGGGGCTGCGACACCCAATCTGGGTCGTGACTATGAGCTCTGGGTGATTACCGCAGTGGTATTAGGCGGTACCAAGTTAACCGGTGGTTACGGCAGCATCGTCGGCACCCTAGGCGGTGTGCTGGCCATCGGTATTCTGCGCAACGGCATGAACATGATGCAGGTGCCCGCGTTTTATGTGCTGGTCATTCTCGGCGCTATCCTCATCTCGGTGCTGATTATCGACAAGAAGCTTAATGCACCCTCGGCTAAGGAGGTGCGGATATGAGCCCTTCACAACACGACTTTTCATCTAACAAACGACAGCCGATTAACGCTGAACCGATACTGCGGCTTGAAGGTATCACCAAGCGTTTTCCTGGGGTGGTTGCCCTAAATAGTGTGGATTTTGACGTGCGGCCTGGGGAAGTGCATGCCCTGCTTGGCGAAAATGGGGCAGGCAAGTCGACACTAATGAAAGTGCTAGCGGGTAAGCACCAAGCGAATGAAGGAAAGATCATTCTTGCTGGTCAGGAAATGGCCTTTGAAAACCCCAAGCATGCCAAGCGGGCAGGCGTCGTGCTGATTCATCAAGAGCAGTCGCTGGTACCCGAAATGACGGTGGCCGAAAACATCTTTCTCGGCAGCCTGCCAAGAAAGCCGTTCAATCGCGTTGACTGGCGCAAGCTGCGCGAGGATACCAATAAGATTCTTGAGACGCTTAAGTGTGGTTTTCAACACGATGACTTAGTGGGATCGCTGTCGATTGCTAAGAAACAGATGGTCGAAATTGGCCGAGCGTTGGCGTTTACCCCGCGCGTAGTGGTGTTCGATGAACCGACGGCATCGCTCACTGACCATGAAAAACCAGTGCTCTATGACGTGATCAATTCGCTGTGCGAGCAAGGCGTGGGGATTGTTTATATCTCCCACCGCATGGATGAAATTTTTCACTTATCACACCGTATTTCCGTACTGCGGGATGGTGAATACACCGGAACCGTCAATACAGCGGATACCAACGAGGACGAGATCACTCGAATGATGATCGGCCGCAGTTTGGAGCTCGATCATGCCAGCAAACCGAGTAACTTTGGCGACAATTTGTTGGAAGTGCGCAACCTCTCGGTGAAGCGCGTATTCGAGAACGTCAGCTTTAATGTTCGCAAGGGTGAAATTGTGGGCATGTACGGCCTGGTAGGCGCGGGCCGCTCTGAGGTCGCAGAAACCATCTTCGGACTGCGCACGCCTTCCACTGGCGAGGTGGTGTTAGACGGCAAGGTGTTGTCCTTCCGTAACTCCCATGACGCCGTGGTTCATGGCGTTGCTTTGGTGCCTGAAGACCGCAAGGATCAGGGACTGATTCTGGGAATGAACTGCCGAGACAACATGACTCTGGCAAGCCTTTCTAGCGTGTCGTCACTGGGCTTTATGGCGAGTGCCAAAGAGCGTGAGGTGTACGACAAATACCATCAGGCGATGAAAATCAAAACCCCCAGCTGGCGCCAAAAAGTGGGCAACCTGAGCGGTGGTAACCAGCAGAAGATCGTCATCGGCAAATGGCTGCATACCCACCCCAAGCTATTGATTCTTGATGAGCCAACCCGAGGCATTGATGTGGGATCCAAGTCGGAAATCCACACCCTGGTTAAAGACCTGGCCAAATCTGGCTATGCGGTGCTGGTGATCTCTTCCGAGATGCCCGAGGTGCTTGGCCTGAGTAACCGCATTATCGCTATGTACGACGGTCGCGTTACCGCTGAGTTTGATGGTGACAACGTCAGCGAGGACGAGCTGGTTCAGGCAATTACCGGAATGGGCAAGCAGGCGCAGGCGAGCTAGCTCGCCGTTTTGCGACTGATGTGCTCTGCCAAGAGCACATACAGACCACTTCAAACGTATAAGGAATGTTTTATGCAACCCTTTGTTTATGATGGCCTGCCATCCCGCGTGGTGTTTGGCCGAGGAACCTTGTCGCGTCTAAGTGAAGAGCTTGACCATCTAGGCTGTTCACGCGCCCTGGTGTTGGCCACGCCTCAACAGCACGAGCAGGCAAGCCGCGTACTAGCGCAGTTGGGTGAGAAGGGCATAGGCGTTTACGCGGACGCCGCCATGCACACGCCAGTCGACGTGACCGACAATGCCTTGCAGGTAGTGAAAGAGCTGAACGTGGATTGCACTATTGCCATTGGCGGTGGCTCGACGATTGGTTTGGGCAAGGCGATCGCGCTGCGCACCGGCTTGCCGCAGATCGCCATTCCTACCACCTATGCAGGCTCAGAAATGACCCCGATCCTGGGGGAGACCCGCGACGGTATCAAGACGACGCAGCGCACTTTAGATGTACTGCCGGAAACCGTCATCTATGACGTGGATCTCACCTTGACGCTACCCGCTGAGATGTCCGGAACCAGCGGCATTAACGCGATAGCTCATGCGGTAGAGGCGCTATATGCCCGTGACTGCAACCCAGTAATCGCGCTAATGGCAGAGGAGGGGATCGCGGCGCTGGCGAGAAGCCTGCCCGTGATTGCTAACGACCCCAGCAATGTAGAAGCGCGCTCTGATGCGCTGTATGGCGCTTGGTTGTGCGGAACGTGCCTTGGCTCGGTGGGGATGTCGTTGCACCATAAGCTGTGCCATACCTTGGGCGGCTCTTTTAACTTACCCCATGCGGAGACGCACACCATTGTGCTGCCCCATGCACTGGCTTATAACGCCCCTGCCGTGCCTGACGCAATGGCTCGCATTGGCCGTGCGCTGGGCTGTTCGGACGCCGCCGCTGGGCTTTATGACTTAGGCCGTGCAGTTGGCGCACCCAGTGGGCTTGCTGAACTTGGCTTTACCCCCGCCGATGTTGAGCGCGCCACAGAGATCGCTACTCAGAACCCCTATTGGAATCCGCGCGAAATAGAAGCCACGGGCATTCAGCAGTTACTCAGCGATGCCCAGGCGGGCCGTCGCCCTCACGCTCAACCTGGGGGTGCGCAATGAAAGTGCTCTTCATTAACGCTACCGTGATTACCATGGACTCGCAGTTGGGCGAGTTAAGCAACGGCCAGGTGCTGGTTGAAGATGATCGCCTTGCCGCCGTGGGCCATGGCCTGGTCGATGACCCCAAGGCGCAGGGCGCAGAGGTTATTGACTGTGCTGGCGGTATTCTCATCCCTGGGTTGGTGAATGCGCATATGCATACCTGGCAGACCGGGCTGCGTGGCGTTGCCGCCAACTGGACGCTGCTTGAGTATTTTCGCCACGTCCACCGCGGTCTGGCGGCGCTATTCACGCCCAATGACATTTATATTGCGACCCGTATGGGCGCGATTAATCAGCTTAACTGTGGCACCACCACATTAGGTGACTGGTGTCATAACAACCCTAGCCCAGACCACACAGACGCTGCCGTGAGTGGGCTAAAAGAGTCCGGAATACGGGCGCTGTTTATGCACGGCTCACCGAAACCGGACCCACAGCCTGGCCAGCCGCATTTTAGTGAGATCCCCCACCCACGCCATGAAATAAAACGGCTGTTAAAGGGTGAGCTGGCGAATCCAAAGGGGCTTGTCACTTTAGGCATGGCCATCCTTGGCCCTCACTATTCAACCCTTGACGTTACCTTGAAAGACTTTGCCCTGGCGAAAGAGTTTGGCCTTGTGGCTTCGATGCATCAGGGCGGGGGCGCGGCGGTAGCGCCGGGCGCCTGGGATGAAGTTGAAAGCCGTGGTTTGCTGGGGCCCGATATCAACATTGTGCATGGCCAAAGCCTGGATGACGGCCAGATGTCACGGTTCTGCGCCAGTGGTGTGACGTTCTCGATTGCACCGGAAAACGAGATGACCCAAGGCCACGGCTTTCCAGTCACTGGGCTGGTACGCCAGCACGGCGGGGTGGTGTCTCTGGGGGTTGATCTTGAGTCTGTACTTTCGGGTGACATGTTCAGTGTTGCCCGTGCCGCACTGGGGATGCAGCGTTCCCTGGATAACGATGCTTCACGTCGGGAGCAAGGCAAGATACCGGACACCTCGACTATTACTACCCGAGAAGCGCTTGGCTGGATCACGCTGGATGGGGCGAAAGCTCTTGGACTCGATGCCCGCATTGGCAGCCTTACGCCAGGCAAGCAGGCCGACTTGGTGCTGATCGACAGCAACAAGCTCAATATGCAGCCGGTCAATGACCCAGTTTCTACGGTGGTGATGCAGACAAGCCTAGCTAACATCGACAGCGTCATGGTGGCCGGGCAGTTCAAAAAGCGCAGCGGCCGCCTGTTGATTAATACCGAGCAAGGTATCGCTGAGCTTGCTAAGTCTGGCCACCGTATTCACGCCGAACTGCTGGCGCGTGAAGCCCACTCGACACAGGAGGCAAACCAATGACAACCGTTTCCACCACGCGCCCTTCGCCACCTAAGGTGGCTTGGGTGGGCTTGGGTAAGCTGGGCTTGCCCATGGCCGCCAGAATTATCCAGGCAGGAACCGCGGTACAAGGATTTGACCTTTCCAGCGAGCGCCTCGCGTTGGCCGCAGCGTTAGGAGTCACGCCCCATCAGCAGCTTGCCAGTGCGGTGGCTGATTGTGATCTGGTGTTTGTCTCGATTCCCGACGACCGCGCTTTAATCGCGCTTTGCCTTGAAGCGGGCGAGCTGGTTCGTCATATGATGCCCGGGAGTATCTTGGTCGAGACCAGTACGGTGAGTGTTGAAGCGTCTGCCCGCGTGGCCGAAGCGGCCAAGGCTCATGGCATCTCGTATTTGCGTAGCCCCGTGTCGGGGAACCCCGTGGCGGCTGAGGCAGGCACGCTGTCGGCGATGGTATCTGGCCCCCGCGATGCACTGGCATCCGCCAAACCCGTGTTTGAAGCCTTTACCAAAGCACAATATTGGCTGGGCGATGAAGAGCAGGCTCGGGTCGCCAAGCTGGCGATTAACCTGATGATTGCCGTCAGTGCCGGAATGATGAGTGAAGCGCTGACCCTGGCGCGCAAAGGCAACATTGAATGGGACGCCATGTTGACGCTTATTTCCGACAGCGCGGTGGGTTCACCGATGGTGAAGTACAAGGTGCCGCCACTTTCCCAGCGCGATTTCACCTCGACATTTTCCGCTGCCCAAATGGCCAAAGATCTCGATCTGATACTTGATTGCGCCCACACCTCCGGGGTCACAACGCCACTGGCCGCCCAAATGCGCGAAGCCTATACCGCGCTTATCGCCACCGGCCATGGCGATGATGACTATATCGCTACCGTACACCACACCGAGCGACTTTCGGGGCTCGGTGAGCCGACACCCGCACCGCATAGGGGGCAATAAGATGCGCAACCTGACGACCGACAATATCACCGCGGCGGTAATTGAAGAGTTCTCTAGCTGTGAAGACGCACGGCTAAAGACGCTGCTTAATGGTTTGGTCAAACACCTGCACGCTTATCTGCGTGAAGTACAACCCACAGAGCAAGAGTGGACCCAGGCGATTGAGTTTCTGACCCGCACGGGGCAAATGTGCGATGACGAACGCCAAGAGTTCATTCTGCTTTCTGACACCCTTGGTGTGACCATGTTGGTGGACGCCATCAACCACTCAAACAGTGACCCGAACATTACCGAAAGTACCGTATTGGGGCCTTTTTATGTGGCGGACCCTCCCCAAGCGAATCAGGGTGATGCCATTAATTGGGGGGTTGAAGGCGAGCCGCTATTCGTTGAAGGCCGCGTGCACGATGCCCAGGGTAAGCCATTGGCAAATGTCACTATTGATGTATGGCAGTCGGACAGTGAAGGTTTTTACGACGTGCAAAAGCCTGAGCTTGAAAGCGCTTCATTGCGTGCTCGCTTCCATACCGATAGCCAAGGCGGTTACGCCTTCTGGACCGTCACCCCTTCGCCTTATCCGATCCCAACAGACGGGCCAGTCGGCAAAATGCTCGACATTACCGGGCGGCATCCTTATCGCCCGGCGCATGTGCATTTCATGCTGATGGCGCCGGGGTACGAAACCTTGGTCACCCAAATCTTCGCCGAAGACGACCCCTACCTTGATTCGGATGCGGTATTTGGTGTGAAGGATTCACTGGTGAAGACGTTTGCTCAGCAGCCAGCAGGGCAAGCGCCCGATGGTCGGCAGATAGAAACGCCTTACCGCTATTTTCATTACGACTTCGGCTTAAAGACGGCCTGAGCGTCTCAACCTGAACGTCCGGCTCGAACTGAGCTGGTTAAACCTAAAGAGGAAACGACATGACAACGATCGATCAAACCGCTATCGCAACGCTATTTACTGAAGCACGTACCCACAACGTTTGGCAGGATCGTGACGTTAGCGAGGAAACGCTGCGCGAGCTGTATAATCTAATGCATTTCGGCCCCACCTCGATGAATTGCCAGCCAGCGCGGATTCTGTTCCTGACCACAGATGAGGCCAAAGAGCGCCTGAAACCCGCTCTGATGCCAGGCAATCAGGAAAAAACCATGAAGGCACCGGTGGTCGCCGTGCTTGGTTTCGACACAGAGTTCTATGAGCATCTGCCGCGCATGTTCGCCCATAACAAAGACGCAAAATCGCTGTTCGAAGGCAAACCGGACTTTATTCATTCCACGGCATTCCGTAATAGCTCCATTCAAGGCGGCTATCTCATTTTAGCGGCTCGCGCGCTAGGGTTGGACGCTGGCCCTATGTCTGGCTTCAACAACGCGGCCGTGGATGAAGAGTTCTTCCCAGATGGCAAAGTGAAGAGCAATTTTCTGTGTAACTTAGGCTATGGCGATACGAGCGCGTTGTTCCCTCGTGGCGACCGCTTCTCCTTTGATGAAGTGTGCAAAGTGATGTAACAAACTTTATGGCTAACGCTTGCTGGTATGCCTAAACGTAAGGGGGCCGTGACTGTCATGGCCCCCTTTTTCGCTTGCATCGCAGCAAGGGGAGCCTCGGCGCAAAACTAGTGAGGCGTTGAGATGGTTGTTGACTGGGTGTTCGTGGCGTTAATGGTAGTGGCTGTGCTGCTGACTGGTATTTCCAAGTCAGGATTTGCCGGTGGGGTAGGGGTGGTGGCCGTGCCGTTAATCTCGTTAAAGGCAAGCCCGACGTTTGCTGTCGCGGTGATGCTGCCGCTACTGATTGTAATGGATGTGTTTAGTCTCAAGGCGTGGTGGCACCAGCGGGTTGGCCGTCTATTGTGGCTTATGTTTCCGCCCGCGGTGCTAGGGGTGGTGGTGGGTTACTTCACCTATGGCTGGTTTGATGAGGCGCTGCTGACATTGCTGTTGGGGGTGTTTTCGGTACTGTTTGGCCTGTGGGGGTTATTCAAACCGCTACGTGGCAAATTAATGCCTGGCTGGGTAGGGCGCCTATGTGGTGGCATTGCAGGATTTACCAGTTTTATTGCCCATGCGGGCGGGCCACCGCTGAATTTTTACCTGCTGCAATGCCAGCTGAGCAAACAGCAATTCCTGGGGACGGCAGTGGTTTTTCTGGCCATTACTAACCTGGTGAAGCTGGTTCCCTACACCCTGCTGGGCTTGGTTAACCTTGATAACCTGACCATAGCGCTGTTGCTGATGCCTGTTGCATGGCTGGGGGTTCGGTTGGGGCTGGTTATTCAAAAACGCATCAATGGCGAGCTGTTTTTCCGGGTGATTCTTTGCCTGCTTATTCTGCTGGGTATCCGCTTAATCATGGACGGTATAGGCTGACACTTAATGGTAAACTTTTTTTATAGCTGTTCTTTAATAGCAAGCAGCCCCATCGCGAAAAGTGTTTACCATCACGTTGGCGGCCTGGTGGTTTGGTGATGTGTTGGAGTTGTCATGAGAGAAGGTCGTGTTGAGATAAACGAAACAAACCCAGAAGGGCCTTACGATAAGTTATCGCAAATGCCCTCCTCCAAAATCTCGAATACAGAGCTCGCACGATTTATCGACTTCATTGAAAAATTTGAAGATGAAACTGAAAGTTCGCTCTCTATGGCGCTTGGCTATCGTGAGATGCGTATGCTGCTGCACGTCATGCGTAACCACCTTGCGGGTAGGTTAACTACCCCCACGTCTCTTGCCGATGCGTCTGGCCTCACCTACGGTACGGCAAAACGCGGCATCGAGAGTATCATGCAGCGCGGTTTGCTTATCTCACGGCCACGAACTAAGTCGGGTAAGACGGTTTCGTTGCATCCTTCCCCTCAAATGATCCAGGAGTGGGAAAGCTACGCCGAGCGTATTAAAGGGCTCCTTGGGCCGTTGTTCGGTATAGACCCAACATCAGATTCAGCCAGCAAGATCTTTCTGGGTATGTCGTCCTCTGAGCGGGTGATATCGACCCCGGCAGTGCTCTCTGCGCGGCTTGAACTTAAGGGGGGATTACGCGTGTTAGCGCATGCTGACCCAACGTTCATGGCGATGCACAATCTTAAACGTCAGTTGGAGTCGATCTTTGGGTTGGAAATACGTAACAAGGCAAGGTCAATCGATAATCTGTTAGATGAGATTCTAGACAATGCTCGTTTAGCCAAGTCGCGCTATGACGTAGTGGCCTGTGACTTACCCTGGTTTGGTGAGTTAGCGGCGGATGGTGTTCTGATGCCACTTGATGCATTAATTAAACGCGATGATTATGATCTCTCTGATTTTCATCCAATGGCTATACAGAGCTCAGGGTATGCGGGCAGTCAGTACGGTATACCCGTTCAAACAACACCAGAATTGCTCTGCTATCGTCAGGATGTTTTCGAGGCGTTGCAGTTGACGCCTCCAACCACAACAGAAGCGCTTGTCAAAGTCGCTAGACAGCTACATGAGCCTGCCAAAGGACGTTACGGCATCGCTTGGAATGCAGCGAGAGGCACGCCACTCGGGCATACCTTTAGTTTTCTTATGGCGAAGTTCGGTCAGCCGCTCCTTAATCTATCGAGTTGTCAAGGAGGTTATGACTTTCAGCAAGCCAGAGGCGAGCAGCTACGTCCTATGTTTCAATCAGATGCCGCTTATAGGGCCTGCGAATATATGCTGGATATACTGAAATATTCACCGCCTAATATCCTCAGTATGTCTTGGTACGAGCGTGCGCAGTCGTATGCATCGGGTGAAACCAGTATGGCCTACTGCTACACGCTACTCGCCCCGTTGTTTGAGTTGAATCGGCACTCACCTGCTTATGGCAATACTCGCTATCTTCCCCATCCTGTTGGAAATCATGGCCGTGCCATAACCCCAATAGGAGGTTATGCCCTCGCCATTCCGGCTAACTTAGCACCAGAGCGGGTTGAGGCAGTGTGGACGGCTTTACGGCATCTGACATCTGCAAACATGTCCAAACTCTACATTATGAATGGCAGCCTAGTGACGCCCCGTTTCAGTGTTAGCCAAGATCCTGAAGTCTCTGCATTGTCACCCCTCATAAAAATTGTCGACGATATGGCACAAAAGGATATTTTACAGGCTTGGCCACGCCCACCCGTGCCGGGAATTACCGACCTTATTAGTATTGCAGGCAATGAGATATTCGAGGTGCTAGATGGTAGGCGTTCGATTAAGAAAGCCTTGTCGATCGCCCAGGAACGGGCGGACAAAGTGATGCGAGCCAAGGGGCATTATTGAGTGAGGCGCGAATAGTAAGGAGTGTGGCATAACCCCATGCCTGAGAGGCAGGCATGGGGACGGGGAGTGCCGGTTACTGCATGATCATGCCGCCATCGATCATCAGCAGCTGGCCCGTCATATAATCGGATTCTGCGCTGGCCAAGAAAGACGCGGTGCCGACCACATCTTCAGGGTAGGAGTAACGCTTCATAAGTATCATCTTCTCCGCCAGCTCATCCATCGACTGCCCCTGCTTATCGAACTTGCCGATGCTGACCAAGTCTTTGTCGAGCTGCTCCCAAAGCTCTGTGCGTACGACGCCAGGACCATAGCCATTAACGGTAATGTTGTGATCCACCAAGGCCTTAGCGCCACCATTAATCATGGCGAGCACAGCGTGCTTGCTACACGAATAAGGCACCACATCATCAAAAGCCTGACGCGATAGAATTGAGCCCACGTTAATGATTTTGTAAGGCCCGTTATCTTTGCCTTGATTGATCATCTGCTTAGCGGCTTCCTGCATGCCGAGTAGGCACCCTAACGCGTTAACATCCATGATCTGATGCCAGTTTTCCTCGGTAATATCCAGGAACATTAATGGCTTGTTAATACCCGCATTATTGACCATCACGTTCAAGCTACCAAAGGCATCAACCGTTGCTTTAACCGCGGCCTGCACTTCGGCACGGTCGGTAACGTTGAGTTTGACCGCAATGGCGTCGCCGCCGTTTGCTTTGATGCGCGCAGCGACTTCCTCGCACCCTTCAATATTGATATCTGCTACGCACACCTTGGCGCCTTGAGCCGCATAGTGTTCGGCAACGGCGGCGCCCATGCCACGTGCGGCGCCTGTAATTAAGCAGTTTTTACCTTTGAGTCGAGTGTTGTCCATGAGGTCACCTTAGAAATCTTATTGTGGGTCTCTCTCCGCCACCAAGATAAATAGTCTTTGTTGTTGGACGTAGGGAGTCTGCGTTAACAAGGGCATCCGTCGTTTATCCTGCTTTGCTAATGACAGATTTATAACCTTGTGATGGCATATTCTCGGTATGTCACACAGGCAATGACAGGTTGGTCAGTCGTTAATATGACCAGATTGGACGTTTCTACGGGCACTGCGTTATGAGAGGGGATATAGCTAGTGTTTAATATCAGCTTTATCGCTTTAGTTTAAATAACAGCGTTTTATTATTTTCAGGTTCTCGCCCAGTGAAAGTTCCTGAAAGTGGGTTTGATGCTAAAAACTTCAAGCCTATTTATTCGCAATAAGAACAAAGAGAGTGTTTATGTCTCAGCCCTGTATTATTTGTGTCGCTATCACCGGCAGCCTGCCGCGCAAAGAGAACAATCCTGCCGTGCCGATTACGAATGATGCAACCTGCCGGTAACATGGCAGGGCATTGTCGTCAATATTGACTCATCTTTGTAACATTACAAGGACGTTCTGGTACTATTTTATAGACTGCTCTTAGAGGTTATCTGAAGACATAAATTTGGTCCGACGTCTCCCCCCTGATTGAGTAATGATGCTCTCTTCGATTGACCCCACGCGGCTGACTATTGCCAAGGAAGTTATCCATGTTTTTCCCAAAACGCGTTGCCTTCACGTCGCTCATTGCTATGTTTGCGCTGCTGCCGCCCGCGCTGCTGGCTCAGGATGCCCATATTGGCAGCGTGCGTACCGAGTTCAAGCTGCTGGGCCCGAACAACACCATTGAAGTGGAGCGCTTCGATGACCCGGACGTTCAGGGTATCTCCTGTTATCTCTCCTACTCACAGATTGGCGGGATCTCTGGGGCGGTGGGGCTTGCTGAGGAGGCCAGTGAGGCGAGCGTGGCCTGTCGGCAGACAGGCGAGATCATCTTCGACCTTGCTGAAGTAGAGGAGCAAGAAGTGATTTTTACTCAGCGTCGCTCTGCGCTTTTCAAAAATATGCGCGTCGTTCGCATGCATGATGCTGAAACCCAGACCTTTGTGTATCTGACTTACAGTACCAAGCTGGTAGATGGCTCGCCTAAAAATGCGATTACCGCCGTCAACTATGGTGCGATAGGAGGCAACCAGTAAGTGATTCGTGGGCGCCTAGCGAGGATTGCCGAGCGTTTGTGTCCAGTAGGTTGAGTAGCGCGCCTCTGAATCCTCGGCTTTTGCCATGCCCATCTCGGTAAAGGCGTCATTCATGATGTTGCGGCAGTGGCCGGGGCTGTCTAGCCAGCCTTCCACCACGGCGGAAACAGAGGTGTGGCCAGCGGCGATATTCTCACCCACGGCTTGCCACACGTAATCCTGATTACCCACACGCTGCTCAATACCTGCACCATTAGGGCCAGTGTGGCTAAAGTAGTCGTTCTCGGCCATGTCTTCAGAGTGGCTCTTGGCTGCTGCTTCCAGCTTGCAGCTCCATGCTAACGACTCTGCGGCCTCAAACCGTTGGTCGCCGCATTGTCGAGCCTGACTACGCGCTTCGTTAACCAGCGACAGCATTGCCTGCTGCTGATCGCTGAGTTCGCATTTGCCCTGAAGAGTAGCATTATCACTTTGGGACTCGTCACTGGCCCAAGAGCTGCCTGAACCCATGAGTATGACGACCATGAGGCTGGAAAGCGCCCCGAGAGCGGGGCGCTTGGGAAGGAAGTTACCCACCAAACTTTTCATTCTCGCCTAGGTTCGGAGTGGCGTCCTTTTTGAGGTTTGCTTTGGCGATTTCATAAAGCTGGAAAGTCTTACTCTCTTTGGCTTTCCAGTGCTCACCCATCTGCACTTTAATTTCTAGCAGCGCGACGTCTGGATCGTCTTTACCTTCCGGGAACCAGGCGGCGATGAAAGGGTTCCAGTATTTTTCGATCAGTTCGCGGTTGTCGGTCAGGTTGGCTTTGCCCGATAGCGATACGTAGAGACCCTCTTCCTGGTCGGAGAAGCTCAGGCACACGTCGTGATCGCTTTCGGTCTCAAACACCTTTTCGGCACTGCGGCGGGTAAAGAACCACAGGGTGCCATCGTATTCGTCTTGCACTAAGTGCATTGGCCGGGCGCGGGGAGTGCCGTGATCTAACGTCACGAGCATACCGACTTTGATATCTTTGATCATCTTCCAGATCTTCTGCTTATGTTCCGGGCTGGACATAGCGTCACTCTCCTTATGAATTGGCCTTATGAATTGGGTACCAAAAATAGCCATAGACAATGCTTGTACAGCGTTAATGGCTAGCTACAGCTTAGCTACCATTTTCGTCATCAGCAAATGCACTTTTGAATAAACCTGTATCTTGCCAGGTAACGTCCAACTTGATGTGTCCTCGGTTACTGGGCAGGATCAAAATGACGCAATACGCTGCTGAATACTGTCGAAACGCCTTTTTGAAATTACTTTAATAAGCTTAGGTATTGTGATGCGTCTTAGTTACCAGGGCCCGCTGCCTGAAATGGTGGGATTTTTACTACTGCCGCAATATTCGATGATGGCTTTCTTTGCGGCGGTAGAGCCGCTGAGAATTGCCAATCGCATTGCCCATCGCCCGCTGTTCGACTGGACGTTGATAAGCGCTGATGGCGGGCCGGTGACGGCGTCTAACGGCATGACCCTGATGGCGGATCAAGCAACGGCGGATGTGCATCACTTGCCTTCGCTGGCGGTATGCAGTGGGTTTACGCCGGAAGCCCACCTCACTCGGCCATTAATGGCCTGGCTTCATCAGTTGGATCAGGCGGGCTGCTGCTTGGGCGGTATTGATACCGGGGCATTTTTGCTCGCGGCCACTGGGTTGCTAAAACACGAGCGGGTGGCGCTGCACTGGGAGAGTCTGCCCGCCTTTCGTGAGCGCTTTCCGGGCATTGAGACCACGGATGAGCTGTATGAGCTGGGGGAGCGGCGCTTCTCCTGCGCGGGCGGGGCGGCAGCCATGGATATGGCGTTGGAGGTGATTGCGCGGCGGCATGGCGCGAAGCTGGCCATCGATGTGTCTGAGCAGCTCATCCATGACCGAATCCGTACTCGCAGCGATCAGCAGCGCATGGCGCTGGTGAAACGCCTAGGCACCCATAATCGGCGAGTGGTCGAAGCGGTGGCCCTGATGGAGCAGAACCTTGAAGAGCCGCTTGCCCTTGAAGAGGTCGCGAGCCGGGTAGAGGTATCGGTTCGCCAACTTCAGCGCTTATTCGAGCAGGAGCTTAACGAGACCCCGCGGCAGTGGTACTTGCAGCTTCGCATCAAGCGCGCCCGGCGGCTGTTAGCGGAGACCGATTTAGCAGTGTTGGCGGTGGGGTTGGCCTGCGGCTTTAGCTCGTCTTCCAGCTTTGCGCGTGCTTTTCGTGCGCATTACGGCTATTCGCCGCGACAGGTGCGGGAGAAAAGTGTTTAAGGTTCGGTAGTGTCGTGAAGTGTCGTGTAGTGGCTGGTAAGCGTCGCTTATCGCCTAGTAGTGGGGAGGCAGCCGCGCATACTAACTAAACCCAACTAATAAGAGGTTTAGCCATATGATGTCTATCACTCCTAGCGCTACCACCACCAAGTCACTATCGCTAAAAGCGGGCTTTTTATTCGCTGCCTTTGCTGCCACGCCCGCCATGGCAGAGCTTGATGAGCTACGTTTTGGCGTGCCGCCATGGCCTGGGGTCACGGTAAAATCAGAAATCGCTGCCCAATTGCTGGAGACCATGGGCTACGAAACCCGCCAGCAAGATTTAGCAGTCAGCGTTATTTTGGAAGGCTTGTCGCGTAATGACCTGGAAATCTATCTAGGTGGCTGGTACCCGGTACAGACTGATATGGTCGAGCCGCTGGTAGCGGATGGCAAAGTCGAGAAGGTGGTTTCCAATATCAGCGGGGCCAATTCTGGGCTGGTGGTTCCCCAGTATGTTTACGATGCCGGCGTGACCACGGTCGCTGAATTGGCTGAGCACCATGATCGCTTTGATGGCGAAATCCAGGGCATTGAAGCGGGTACTGGCATTAACGATGCGATTCTCAATGCCATCGATAACGACCTTGCAGGTCTAGGCGATTGGGAACTGCGCGAAAGCTCGACCTCAGCAATGCTGGCCCAGGCTGAGCAAAAAATGGCCGACGAAGAGTGGGTGACATTCGTCGGCTGGGAGCCTCACTGGATGAACGTGAGCTTCGATTTAGCCTATTTAGCCGACAGCGATGATGCGGGCGTGGCGACCATTGAAAGCACGGTGTGGACCATTACCCCCGCCAGTCTCGCCGAAGAGGCCCCGCAGGTTCACCGCTTCCTATCGCAATACGTGATCGATATCGAAGACCAGAACGAGTGGGTGCACGAGTACAGCTACGAAGAGCGCCCGGCAGATGAAGTGGCGAACGAGTGGATTGGCAACAACCTGGATACCGTTGCCGAATGGTTAGACGGCGTTGAAACCCGCGATGGCGAATCCGCTATTGAGCAAGTGCGGGCCCAGTTTGATTCTTAATAGCTCGACTCTTAATAGCTTGATTCTTAATAGCTCGACTCTTAAAGCATGACCCTTACGAACTGAACTGCTTAACAGCGCCTTATTGATTAAGGCGCTGTTTTAATGTGTGGCAAAAGTCTTGCCAGGCGGCACTCATGTCGGGTAGCTGGGCGTGGGCGTGAAGCGCGCCATGGACCATCTGCGGCGCGCAGCGATAGCCAATGGATGCCCCCGTTTTTTGCCATTGCGCCACCGTCGTTTCGACAGGCCTTGTTAACGAGTCGTGCTCCACGGTAAGCACTTCGATGCTGCTAGCAGGAGCGCTTTGATCCCTCTGGGTGGCGATAATCTCAGGGCACTGTTCACGAATACTGAGCACGTCGCTGCGTGACAGCAGTGGTGCATCCTCCCCAAGGCATTCAGGCGATAGCTCGCCGACCGGTGGGTAGATCAAGCCAAGCGGCGGTGCGTCACTATGCTGATGGGCAAGGTCGATAGCCAATCGCCCGCCCGCGCTATCACCCACCAGCGCGACCGGATGAACCGCTGCTAGTACTGCTTGGCAGTCTGCCAACATGGTGGGGTAATCTACCTCTGGTGCCAGCCGATAGTTAACGCTTACCACTTCACGCTCGAGCAGTTGGGCCAAGCTGGCGGCGGGGCCGTGGTGGCTCTCCACTGAGCCGATCGTAAAACCGCCGCCATGGATAAACAGCACGCAGCCTGGCATTCGCCGCTGGGGGATAAAGCGGCGCAGGCTAATACCATCATAAACGCTATTGTCGATCCGCATTCCCGCCGGGTCGGGTGGGGTGAAGGTGCGGCAAAGCTTATCGTAGGCGCGCCGCGCTTGAGGCAGGGGAAGCTCCTCCATCACGGCCAGCCCTGCGCTAAAGCGCTGAATAAAGGCGTCTACGTTCATCTTTGAAGTCACCCTTAGCGTCGAATACCGATGGTGCGGCCAGCAAGCTCCGGCCAGGCATCGCCATTTGCCTTTGGCAGCGCAGCTACGCGATTCGCGACCGCTTCGGGAAACGGGCTTGGTCGTCCTGACGCTTGTTTCATGCCCATCAACATCTGTTCGCTGGTCGCCAGCAGGTTGCCTTCGTCATCGAACATGGCGAAAAACACGTGCAGACGTTTGACATCGCTATCGAGCAGCGTGAGATCAATAGTGAGCGGCTGGCCTTGGTGCGCCTCGCGGCGATAGCAGAGGTGGGTTTCCAGCGTGTAGATCGTGAAGCCATAGTGCTCACGGCCCGCTTCGTCTAAGCCTATCTGGTCAATCAGCGCTTCGCAGGCCTGAGAAAAGACGCGGGCGTACTCCGCGTCGTTCATGTGGCCGTTGTAGTCGACCCACTCGGGGGCGACGTGGGTTTCATGGATGATCATCAAATGCGTCCCTTTAAACCTTCGGCTTCCGGCCAGTATTTCTGCACTACTTCCAGCAGCTCGACTAAAAAGTCATCCCGGCGCCGGTCCAGCGTGGCCACTGAACGCCCCGCGGCCTGATGCTCACAGCCTTCGACCACTTTGTCGATGAGCTCGTCGGTGAGTTCTGGCGCTTCCAGCTTGGTCCAGGGTAGTTTTAACGCGGGGCCAAACTGCTCCAGCATATGGCGCATGCCAGGCTCGCCGCCCGCCAAGTGGAAGGTTAAAAAGGTGCCCATCAAAGGCCAGCGTAGCCCACAGCCGTAAACCACCGCCGCGTCGATCTCTTCGGTGGTGGCCACGCCATCGTTGACCAAGTGCAAGGCTTCCCGCCACAGCGCTTCCATCAAGCGGTCGGCGATATGGCCCTCTATTTCACGGCGCACCACTAGCGGCCGCATGGCGAGCGACTGATATAAACCTTGAGCGCTGGCAATCTGTGCGGGCTGGGTGGCCTCACCGCCAACAAGCTCCACCAGTGGCAGTAAATACACCGGGTTGAAGGGGTGAGCGACGATCACGCGCCCAGGTGCTTGTTGGCACTGCTGTTGAAGATCGGTGGGCTTAAAGCCGGAAGTCGACGAGCCAATAATGACGTCCGGTGCGGCAGCGGCATCGATAGCGGCTAAAATTTCTTGCTTTAGCGGTAGACGCTCGGGGACATTCTCCTGAATCAGGTCAGCGCCGTTCACGGCCTCTTCAATCGTGGTCGCAAAGGTTAACCAATCAGGGCTAGCATCGGGCGCTAAACCGAGTTGGGTTAACGAGGGCCAGGCATTGTCGATAAACGATTGCGTGCGCGCTGGCGCGTTGGGATCCGGGTCGAAGGCGACGACGTCCCACCCCTGGGCGAGGGCGCGGGCAATCCAACCGTTGCCAATCACGCCAGTACCAATCACGGCTAAGCGGCTCATACAACATCTCCTGACGGGTTGCGTAACTTCAAATGGGCGCGGGTTTCTGCCGGTGTCATTACTCGGGCGCCTAGGTTTTCAATAATGGTTGACGCTTTCTCGACCAGTTGGCCGTTGTTAGCCAGCACGCCTTTCTCTAAAAACAGGTTATCTTCCAACCCGACCCGAGCGTGGCCACCCAGCAGCACGGCTTGGGCAACCATGGGCATTTGATGGCGACCAATACCAAACGCGGCCCAGTTAGCGTTGGTGGGTAATTTGTTGCGCATGGCCAGCATGGTTTCGGTGTCCGCTTCGGCGCCCCAGGGAATACCCAGGCAGAGCTGATAAAGCGGGTCGCCGTCGATCAGCCCCTCTTGCTGAAGCTGGCGGGCAAACCAGACGTGGCCCAGATCAAAGCACTCCAGTTCCGGCTTAACGCCTGCGGCTTGAACGAGGCGGGCATGTTCGCGCAGCCAGTCCGCAGGGTTGACGTAGACCATGTCGCCAAAATTGAGGCTGCCGCAGTCCAGCGTGCACAGCTCGGGGAGTAGTTCGCCGACTGGGGCGTGACGCTCGACGGGCGTTTGAATATCGGTGCCGGGGCCGCCTCGAGTTGGGTCTGTGGCATCGGGTATCCAATCGCCGCCGCCGCCAGCAGTGATGTTCATCACGATATCCACATCCGCTTCACGAACGCGCTCCATTACTTCGCGGAACTGCTCAGAAGAGTGGCTGATGCCACCGGTCTCCGGATCGCGAACGTGAATGTGCGCGATGCTGGCTCCGGCGCGAGCAGCTTCAATGCAGGAGGCCGCGATGGCCTTGGGTGTCACGGGGACGTTGGGGTTTTTGGCTGTGGTATCCCCTGCGCCGGTAACGGCACAGGTGAGAATGACATTGCGGTTCATGGCGTGCTCTCTAATCAGCAGTTTATTCGCTGACTAGTGTGTCGCGCTGAGCCATAAAGAGTTGTCGAAAAGCGACATTCAATATACGTGACAGGCATTTTTCGCCGTGCGCTTATTACTTGTCGTTACCTGCCGTGATGCTGCGTGTAGGAAAATTTTAGACAAGAAATTGTTGACAAAGAGTATTGACCGCCCTGATTGGCGACCTAAACTCAATAAGCGCGTGCAATGTAAATAAAAATTACAAACAACGTCTGGAAGGAGTGCCTGCCATGTCCCATAAACTCGTTATGCGGCCGCTATGTGCGGCCATCGCTTCTGCGGTGATCATAGGCTTACCCGCCGTTGCTACTGCCAATGAGCCTGAACTCAGCCAGTCTGAGGTGTTATCCGGTCTTGAGAACCCTTGGGATATGGCCTTTCTGCCTGATGGAACGATGTTTTACACCGAACGCTGTCTTGGGCTTTCGGTACGGCTTCCCGATGGTGAAGTAGAGCACCTACTGGGGATGGAAGGTACGGATGACTATGCCACCACCGCCGATGATCTTGTCTGTGAAGGACAGGCGGGGATGAATGGTGTGGCGATCGATCCTGATTTTGAAGAAAATCGCACGGTCTACGTCTACTCAGCCTCCAACATGTCCGAGCCACGCACTAACCGTGTACTGCGCATGACGGTAAATAGCGATTTTAATGACGTGTCGGATCGCACTGATATTGTCGAGGACATTCCCTACAAGCCCGCTGCCACCGACCATCCGTTCGGCGACGCGGGGGCTCATAACGGTGGCCGTATTCGCTTCAGCCCAGAGGATGGCTACCTCTATGTAACCACGGGCGACAACCATAATAGTGAGATTCCGCAGTCACCAGAGCTGCTTGGTGGCAAGGTGCTGCGTATTGACCGGGATGGCGAGGCTGCCGAGGGTAACAAACCGCCTGAGGGCTTTGATCCTCGCATCTATACCTACGGTCACCGCAACGTACAGGGCATCACTTTCCACCCTACGACTGGCCAACCCATCGTGACGGAGCACGGCCCCTGGCATTCGGATGAGATCAATGCACTGGTCAATGGTGGCAACAGTGGCTGGGATCCGAAACCCAACATGGCGGGCCGTGGTGATTGCCCGGACGATTACTGTGGTTATGAGCCCAATCAGACCGAGGGGATGGATCCAAAAGAGCGGGCGGCCTATATGCCGGTGACCGACACCGAAACCTACCCGGACGCTATGCAGCCTGCCTGGAAAAACGATGGGCTTTCTCAGGGAATCTCGTCTGCCGAGTTTCTAGTCGGCGAGCAGTGGGGCGATTGGGACGGCCGTCTGGTTGTTGGTTTTATGGGCATCGGTTTCGGCGGTACGCCGGTGGGGCAGCGCATTAACCTGATTGATATCGTCGAAGATGGTCTTTCGGTCAATGACGTTGCCGAAATGCCGGTACCCATGGGAGCTGCTCGCTTCCGTTCATTGGTACTGGGCCCGGAGGGTGATTTTTATACGGCGGTTGATGAAGGCAGCATTTACCGCATCACTCCAGAATAAGCTATTGGCAGCCGCGCTGGCGTATGTCAGTGCGGCTGCGCGCTCACCCAAACCAACTCATGCTTTTTGATCAAGACCACTCTACTGGGAAAAGGTCACTATGAAGGTATCGCTGTTTTTCATTATTACGATGGCGCTGGCGATGGGGTCGACAACGGGTCAGGCGGCAGATAAGTCCGCTGGAGAAGCGCTATTTGCTGACGCATGTGCCCAATGTCACGGCCCAAAAGGGAAGGGAATGGCGAGCTTTCCGTCACTTAGCGGACGGGACGCGGAGTACATTACCTCCCGCCTTGAAACATACCGGGCTGGTGAGAAGGTGGGTTCAAACTCCTTTCTGATGATCCCCAACGCCACCGGTTTATCGGATGATGATATTGCTAATCTAGCTGCTTTTATCACAGAGAGTGCCGAGTGACATGGCTGTTTAAAAGAGCTCCATAAATTACGCCACTTGCTTATTAATACCCCGTCATTTCCAGATATCCCTCGCCAAGCGGCTCGCCGCTGGCGCGGTCGCTGATCTGCACTTCGCCCTCCCAGTACGGCACGCTGGTGGTCATCCAGCGGTTGGCGTAGGGCGCTTCGATGTTGATATCGACACCTGCTGATGGCACTTCCAGCCGCCAGCGGGTGGGGATTTCGCGCCCGGCGACAGCCGACGTTGCCAGCGGGGTCATAATGATGTCGGTGTTTGCCAAAGGAGTGGGTTCACCTTGCGGGGTAATCCAGGTGCCCGAGCGATAATCAGCGCCTTGCTCTTGATCAGTGTCGTCACCACCGCCACGTAGCTGAAACGCCATTAGCTTGTGACCGTCGTTAAAATGCAACGATAGCCAATCCCAGCCTGACTGACGGGCATCGAGTAGCTGGCTGCTCCATTCGCGATCGAGCCAGCCCCGCCCGCTGACGGCTGTGGTCTCGCCGTTAAGGGTAACGTTGCCGTCTATCTGCCAGAAGGGCTGGCTGTAGTACATAGAGCCCTGGCCATTGGCGGCTTTCTGGCTGAACCCTTTTTTTCCATGCAAAACCAGCGGCCCTTGGGCGGTAAGCGTTAACGAATAGCCAAAGCGCGACTCGCCTTCGCCGCTATAGGCGGTGAGCGTTAGAGAGCTAAAAGCGCCGCTGGCGGCTTCTTCGCTCGCTTTAAGCTGCCAATCATCTAACCAGGCATGAAAGGGGCTGGAGATGACGCCTGCTTGACTATCCTGGGGGACGCTCAGGTCGGCCTGAGAATGGCTGCGCCCGAAACGCTCGGCAACTTCGTGCTGTTCGCCTTGGGAGATCGCCATATGGGCCATCCAGAGTTGGTCAGCCGCCCAGGGTGTGGGAGCAGGACGCTCGCTGGGCGGCATTAACGCCTGACGAAAAAGTGTCCACTGCAGGCCGAGTGGCTCTCCGGTAGTGTCTTCAAGATTGGCGGTTAAGTACCACCACTCGATACGGTAATCCGGGTGGGCGGCGTGATCCGTTGGGAACGTAAGTAACTGGTTTTGATCGGCATTTTGAAAGCCATCAGCCTCCTGGCCCAGCCCGGCAAAGCCGGTGTTAGCAGACGACGTTGGTTCTTCTGAACTGCAGCCGTAAAGCATCAGCGTCGCGGTGAACGCCAGTAGAAGACGGAAGTTTTGCAGTCGACTTAAGCTCATTGATTTAGGCTCACTGATTGGCCTCTTCTGCTAGTAACGTGCGCGGTGAGGCTCGCCAAAAGCGCAGCGCAGGCAGTGCTGCAGATAACAGCGCCACGGCAACCGCGGTCGCCAGGGTGACAGCCATTTCCCAAGGGAATAAATAGAGCGGTAGGCGCCAACCAAAGGCGGCCACATTAATGATCGCCACCAAGCCCCAGGTGATCGCGATACCCAGTGGCAGTGCCAGCAGGCCGGTGACTAATGCCGCCCCCCCCAGCTGTACCAAGCTGAGCTGGGCCAGCTGTGCTCTGGGAACTCCTATTGCCCAGAGCGGTGCTAGCTGTTGGCGTCGGCTGCGGGCCTGGGCAAGCAGGCTGGCTAGCAGCGCCAGGGCTGCTACCGCTAAGGTCAGTACATTTAGGGCACGGGTAATGGTAAAGGTGCGCTCGAAAATGTCAGTGGCAACACGCTTGATCTCGCGTTGATCGCTGAGTGCATCACTGCCCAGGCCAAAGCGTTCGTTAAGTGCTTCACGCAGGGCATCCACATCGGCGTTGGGATGCAGCACCACGCCCATCGAGCTAGGCGGAGCATCAAAGCGCGCGGCAAGCTGGGGCGATGCCATAAGAATCTGTCCGCTGGGATTGCCGTAATCAGGGTAAGTCGCGGCAATGGTCAGCGTTTCAGAGACGCCCGGCGCGCGAAGGTTTAGCTGGTCGCCGGGGGAAAGGTTCTCTGCGGTGGCGAGTTGTTCGTTAACAAAAGCCGCGCCATGGTCAAAGGCTGCCCAGGCAGCTTCGCGATCTTGTTGGGTAGCCAAGAGCGGCCAGTGAGGTGTCAAAGATGCGCCTGGCGTAATGCCATAAAGCTCGATAGGGGTGCCTAAAGCGCGACTGCCGTCGGACGTAATGATGGACTCAAGAACGGCCTCGCTCCGCCGAGTGAGCAGGCGTTCTGATACGTCAGGGCGGTCAGCCAGCCAAGCATCAATGTCCGCATATTGCTCGGCAGGAGCATTCAAATAGAGGGGGGCGACCAAGCGCTGATCCAGCCACTCTAAAAAGGTGAGGCGAAAACCACCGACCATACTGCCGACCCCTAGATTGGTCGCCAGGGCGATGAGTAGGGCCATCATGGCAAGCGAGATCTTGGGTAGCTGGAGCTGCATATCCGCCAGTGCCCAATGAATTAACGGGCGTCGTCGGGCGAAATGTGCCAGCACTTTCAAAGTAAGCGCTAACAGGGGCGGTAGCCACAGTGCGCTGGCCAGTAGTAACGCGGCAACCAGCGCAAAGCCTGCCACTAAGCCATCACCTGGGGGCTGAAAGCGAAGCCAACCATACAGTGCTAGCGCAACGCCCACCGCGAAAGCGCCGCCGGTACTCATCAACATTAACTGCCGACGGTAACCACTGCGCCAAGCCTGCAGCTGGCCTAATTCCAGCGTGTTTAAGCGGGCAGCGCGCCACAGCACGCCGCCGCCGGCCAGCAGTAGCCCACCAAGGCTAACCGCTAGCCCGCCGACCCAGTAATGCCAGGGTAAGTTGAGCTCTCTGCCAACACCTGCGCCATACAGTGAGCCTAGGGTGGCCGCGACATCGGGCAGTAATAGGCGAGCCAGCCATACACCGCTGGCGATACCAGCAGCGGCACCTATCAGGCCGAGCAGGAGTAGTTCTAGGCTGAGCGCTAGAACCAAACTACGCCCTGAGACCCCGAGTACGCGTAGGGTGCGCAGCATACCCAGGCGTTGCTCTAAGGCCAGGCCTAGCGCTGCCTGCACGATAAATAGCCCTACGACCCAAGCGAGTAGCCCCAACGCCGTAAGATTTAAGTGAAAACTTTCGGTAAGTTGACCGGGGGTGGCGATGCGTGTGGCACGGGTGAGCGTTAATCCGGTGGGAGCTTCGTTTAGCGTTCCCCGTGCAGCCACGAGGCGTGTTATTTCTTCACCGCTTTCAAGCAGTTGCGCTGCGGCGGCGATATCCATGACTAGCGTGTCCGGGGGTAGCGCTGGCGCTAATGCAAGGGGCGGGAGTGATTTGCCGTTCGCAAGGGTCGTGGTGGTCGTTAAGACATCGGGGGCTGCACGTGTTTGCCACGGCGGGGTCAGGAAGTCCGTTAACGATCTTGAGGTGTCTGCTTGGGCCAGCGGGTTATCACTGGCAAGGGTCAGCGGATCAATGCCGATCAATGTTAGCCGGGTGCCATCTTGAGTGACAATTTCACCCTCCAGCATGGGCGAAACGGGCAAGCCAGCTTGGCGTAGGGCATGATACTCCGCGCGGGTGATGGGAGCGCCATCGCGTCGCTCAAGCTGATCTAACTGAATATCAAACATGGCATCGGCGCGGGCGTAGCTATCGCGAGCCGTGGCGTTGATGGCTTGAATGCCACTCCACAGAGCGCTAGCTACCCACAGGCCGAGCAACAGCATGGCTAATTGACCAGGATGACGTCGATAGTGGGCAAGTAGCGTTGCCACCACCGTGGGCAGCGATTTGATCATATCGCGGTGTTAATTAGTTGGCCGTGGCGCAAGCGCAGGCAGCGATCTAGCGGCGCGGCAACCTTGGGGCTATGGGTGACAACGAGTAGGGCGCACTGGGTTTCATGCACTAGGCTCAGCAGCAGTTCCAGCACTTCACCCGCGGTGGTTTCATCCAAATTGCCCGTGGGCTCATCGGCGAGTAACAGCGCAGGGCGCGGGGCTAGCGCGCGGCCAATGGCTAAACGTTGCTGCTGCCCGCCAGAAAGCTGCTCCGGGTAACGCTTTTCAAGTCCCTCAAGCCCTAGTCGCGCGATTAAGTAGGCTGTCCATTCGGTATCGTCACGGCTAGCCAAGCGCGCCTGTAGGCGGAGGTTATCGATGACCCTTAGACTGGGGACTAAGTGAAATTGTTGAAATACTAAACCCAATTGCTCGCGGCGTAGCTTGGCACGGGCGGGTTCAGCTAACGTCGCTACGTTTTGTCCTGAGAGATTGATACTGCCCTGATCGGGCAGGTCGAGCCCAGCGGCGAGATGAAGTAACGTTGATTTACCGCTTCCCGATTCGCCCATTAATGCAAGACTTTGTCCCGGTGCTAAGCGAAGAGAGACATCATTGAGTACTTTTAGCGCGCCTTGAGGCGTCGTATAGGTTTTATGGACCTGATGAAGTTCCAGCATGGGCTGCTCTTTTTGCTGAGGTAGGTCACTAATCGCAAACGGGCACTAATCGCAAACGCAGCAGACTAGTCATCAATAGGCGTAATCGGTGCGCCGCGCTAGCGATACATTGCTATGTCGCCGCGCCTTGCTCGCTTGATGAAAGACATGCATAGCAGTCTTTTGACTATAAAAAGGTGCCACACAAAGCTTGTTACCTAGGCAGTCGCGAGCTAAAGCTACCTCCTCCCGTTGCAGTTAGCAGGTCTAAGCGACACGGGTTTGCTCTGCTGCTTTCGATTCCGCCTTGGGGAAGCGTCGCCAGTGGCGGGGGTGAGCGAATAAGCGTTGCCCGCGGCGTAGCGCCAAGTGCTCAAAGTCAGTGTGGCGCACGGTAGCAAGCCAAGGCTGGGCGAGCCAATCAGCCTCTAGCTCCACGCGCACTTCGGCGCCCACCGGCGAGATCGCCGTGATGGTGACCGGTAGATGGCTCTCTGAGGTAGGTTGCTCGGTTAACCGCACTTCATGGGGGCGGAGCAGCAGCTCTTCATGGCCATCGGGTAGATCAATGTGCCAATAGGCGTCGCCGCAGGTGAGTACGCCGTTGGTCACTTTGCCTTCCAAATGGTTCACATCACCTAAAAACTCAAACACAAAGCGATTTTTCGGCGTGCGGTAGAGCTCATCGGGCGTATCAACCTGTTCGATGCGGCCATTGCTCATCACCACTACGCGGTCAGATAACTCCAGCGCTTCTTCCTGATCGTGGGTGACAAAAACGCTGGTGAAATTGAGTTCATCGTGAAGATGACGCAGCCAGCGACGTAGCTCCTGGCGCACTTTGGCATCCAGTGCGCCAAACGGCTCATCCAGCAGCAATACTTCAGGCTCCACGGCCAGGGCGCGGGCTAGCGATACCCGCTGCTGCTGGCCGCCCGAAAGTTGGGCAGGGTAGCGATTGGCAAGGTGCTCCAGCTTGACCATTTCAAGCAGTCTAAACACCCGGGCACGAATTTCTCCACTGCTCGGGCGGCGTTTACGCGACAGTACGGTCAGGCCAAAGGCCACATTGTCGTAGACGCTCATATGGCGAAACAGCGCGTAGTGCTGGAAAACAAAACCAATCCGCCGGTCGCGTACATGCACGTTGCTCACGTCGCGGTCGCCAAACAGAATCTTACTTGGCTGGGCGGTGCGGTCGGCATTTTCCAAGCCGGCGATAATCCGCAGCAGCGTGGTCTTGCCCGAGCCCGAAGGGCCAAGTAAGCCTACCAATTCCCCTTCGTGAATATCCAGGTTGATCGGCTCTAACGCTTGGGTATTGCCGAAGTGCTTAGCGATGTTGTGTAGGTGAATGCTCATGCAAATGCCTCCCGGCGCGCAGCGCGCCATTCCAGCCCGGCCTTGGCGGCGAGCGTCAGTAGGGCAATAAAGGCGAGTAGGGCCGCGCAGGCAAACGCCCCCACGGCGTTATAATCCTGATACAGCTGCTCAAGATGCAGGGGTAGCGTATTGGTTTTACCGCGAATAGCGCCGGAGACCACCGAGACAGCCCCAAACTCCCCCACTGCGCGGGCGTTAGTCAGAATAACGCCATAAAGCAGCGCCCAGCGGATGTTAGGCAGCGTAACGCGACGGAAGGTCGTCCAGCCGGAAGCACCCAGCGTCACGGCCGCCTCCTCTTCACGGGAGCCTTGGGCCTGCATCAACGGGATCAGTTCCCGGGCCACAAAAGGACAGGTAACAAAAATGGTCACCATGAGGATGCCCGGCCAAGAAAACATCAGCTGAATATCATAGCCGTCCAGCCAAGTACCGATCCAGCCGTTGCGGCCATACAGCAACAAGTAAATCAGACCCGCCACCACAGGCGATACCGCAAAGGGAATATCGATCAGGGTTTGCAGAATGCGCCGCCCAGGAAAGCTGAAACGCGTGACCAGCCACGCCAGCGCTACACCAAACACCAAGCACACCGGGATAGTGAGTAGCGCAATCATCAGTGTTAAGCCAATCGCATGCAGCGTGAAGGTATTACTAACATTGGCCCAGAAGACCATGACACCCTCAGAAAACGCCTGAGCAAAAATGGCCACCAACGGCAACAGCAAAAACAGCGCTGACAGTACCAGGGCGGCTCCTATCAGCAGGCGCCGGATTAGCGGCGCATCACCAATTCGACGCATTACCCCTTACCTCCATGCAGGCGGCGCACAAAGCGGCCCTGCCAAACATTAATCGCCAGTAGCAGCGTCAGTGATACGAACAGTACGACCGAAGCGATCGCCGATGCGCCCGCATAGTCGTACTCTTGCAGCTTGACGAAGATCATCAGCGCGGTGATCTCTGTTTCATAAGGCATATTGCCAGCAATAAAAATGATCGCCCCGAACTCGCCTAACGAGCGCACAAACGCCAGCCCGGTTCCAGTCACCAAGGCAGGCCAGATATGCGGCAAGATCACGCGGCGAAAGGCGACCCCGTCAGTGGCACCCAATGACATAGCGGCTTCATCGACCTCAGCGGGCAAGTCTTCCAGTACCGGCTGCACCGTGCGCACTACAAAAGGAATGCTGGTAAACGCCATGGCCAGGGCTATACCCACCCAGGTGTAAGCGACTTGAAACCCTAGCGGCTCCAATAAACCACCCATCCAGCCACTGCTGGCGTACAGCGTTGCGAGCGTAATGCCCGCCACCGCGGTGGGCAGCGCGAAGGGGAGGTCCATTAAAGCATCGAGTAAGCGCTTGCCAGGGAAGTCATAGCGAACTAGCACCCACGCCAGTAATAAACCAAATATGGCGTTGATAATCGCTGCAACGGCTGCCGCGCCAATGGTGACCATATAGCTGGCGACCACGCGCCCTTCGGTAATGATCGCCCAGTATTCGGCGAGGCTAAGCCCTGCTAACTGGCCAAACAGGCCGGTAATCGGCAGCAGCAGTACCAGCGAGATAAACAGTACGCTGATACCCATAGAAAGGCCAAAACCCGGCAGCACGCGTGTGCTGCCGGTTCGCCAGGTGGCAAGTTGACTCATAGTTCAGGCTGGCTCATGAGTGAATATTAGCGGCGCTGTAGCTGATCAAGAAGGGCGCCACCCTCAAAGTGGGTTTCCATCGCCTCGTCCCAGCTACCAAATACTTCATCTACCTCAAGTAGTTCGGTTTCCGGGAACTGGTCGGCGAACTCTTCAACCACGGTCTCGTTATGCACCCGGTAGTTGAAGCCTGCCAGCAGGCGCTGAGTCTCTTCCGTGTAGAGGTACTCAAGATAGCTTTGGGCCAGATCGCTGTTACCGTTGCGCTCAGCGTTTTCGCCGACCACTGCAACAGGGAACTCGGCCAGGATGCTAACGGGTGGCACGATGACTTCATAGTCGTCGCTGCCGTACTCCTTGCGAATGTTGTTGACTTCAGACTCGAAACTAATCAGCACATCGCCAATTTCACGCTCGATAAAGCTGGTGGTGGCACCACGACCGCCGGTATCAAACACCGCTACATTGGCTAAGAAGGTACGCATGAACTCTTCGATTTGCTCTTCATCGCCATCGAACTCGTTCTCGGCAAAGCCCCAGGCGGCTAAGTAAGTATAGCGACCGTTACCCGAGGTTTTCGGGTTGGGGAAGACCATCTGCACATCTTCTTTGACTAAATCGTCCCAGCTCTCAATACCTTTAGGGTTGCCCTTACGCACTAGGAAAGCGGTGGTGGAGTAGTAGGGCGACGCATTATTTTCAAAGGCATCTTGCCAATCTTCGGCTACCAGCCCTGCATCGGCGAGTACCTGTACGTCGGTTACCTGGTTAAAGGTCACCACATCGGCACGTAGGCCCTGAAGGATGGCTCGCGCTTGGGCTGAAGAACCGCCGTGAGACTGGCTAATGGCAATCTCCTCACCATGCTCTTCCTGCCACCAGGCTTGAAACTCTGGGTTGATCGCGGCAAACAGCTCACGAGCGATATCGTAAGACGAGTTCAGTAGCTCCCGCTCTTGGGCGGCGGCGGTTCCACTTACCGTAACGCCTAATGCAATGGCAATCAGGCTGCGGCGGAAAATTGTTGGCAGTGCCATAGAGAAACTCCTTAAAAACAGTCGGCGCTTAATGTCGCAATATTGGCAAGATTAAATCTATCAATGTGGAATTACAATCATGTTTTATATTCTATTTAAGAATATATGTGTGATGAGTTGCGGAGACGCTGATACGTGGTTCTGCTAAGCGGCTCTGATAAGATAGCGGCCTGACTTTGCTCTCTTGCCTGCATACTCGCGGGTATATCGAGTGACTCCCCTTCGTCTACTGATTGATAAGCAGGAATGGAATATGACCGCTGCGCAGGATTTCTTGATTGCCCCCTCTATTTTATCGGCTGACTTTGCCAAGCTGGGTGAGGAGGTGGATAACGTGCTGGCTGCAGGCGCGGATGTGGTGCACTTCGACGTCATGGATAATCACTATGTGCCCAATCTGACCATTGGCCCCATGGTGTGCAAAGCACTGCGTAAGCACGGGGTGACGGCGCCGATTGATGTGCATTTGATGGTTAAACCGGTAGACCGCATGATCAGCGAGTTTATTGAAGCGGGCGCCAGCTATATCACCTTTCATCCCGAAGCGTCTGAGCACGTTGACCGCTCGCTGCAGCTAATTCGTGATGGCGGCTGTAAAGCAGGTCTGGTATTTAATCCAGCAACCCCGCTCTCCTATCTCGACTATGTGATGGATAAGATCGATATGGTGCTGCTGATGAGCGTTAACCCAGGTTTTGGTGGGCAATCCTTTATCCCCGGTACGCTCGATAAGCTGCGCGAAGCGCGGGCGCGTATTGATGCGTCAGAATTTGATATGCGCCTGGAAATCGACGGTGGGGTGAAAGTGGATAATATCGCTGAGATCGCCGCAGCGGGCGCCGATACTTTTGTGGCGGGTTCCGCCATATTCAGCGCCCACCAAGCCAGCGACCCGCACGGCTATGACACGGTGATCAAGCAGCTGCGGGCGGCGCTGGCTAGGTAATAAGCAAGTGTCGTTTAGTGCAGTTTCATGCGCGGCTTTAAATAGCGATTAAGCTTATCGACCAGCCACGCTAACCCCGTCTTCGGCGCCCCATGAATAGAGAGTTGGTGCATGCGGTAGAGCGACGCATAGGCTTGGCGAGCCAGCCAGCCCTCTAAAAACAGGCCGCGGGAGGCGGAGCTGCGCATTAAATTGCCAACTGCATCGTAGCGGGCCAGCGATACTAGCGAGCCGTGGTCACGGTAGCGAAAATCGGCGAGCGGTTTGCCTTCCAGTTGATTGACCAGGTTTTTGGCGAGCAGCTTAGCCTGCTGGTGAGCCGCCTGGGCGCGAGGCGGAACGGCGCTATCTTCCCCCATCGGGCAGCTGGCGCAGTCGCCTAGGGCAAAAATCTTCTCATCATCGACGCTCTGCAGAGTGCGTTTTACTTCGATTTGGTTTTTCTTATTCGTCGTTAGGCCTAGCTCAGTCAAAAACGGTGGCGCCTTGATACCCGCTGCCCACACGTTGATATCGGTCTTGATCACTTCATCATCACCAGTGATTAACTGATGTGCCTGTGCTTCTTTAATCGCGGTGTCGGTGTGGATGGTTACGCCCATGCTCTCAAGCTCTGTTTTAACCGTTTGGCTAACCCGCTCGGAAAGCCCCGGTAGCAAGCGCGGTGCCGCTTCCAGTAGGTGCACGCTGATTTGCTGGTTATCTAATGCCGTCACTCCATAAGCATTGAGCATGCGCGAAGCGTCAAACAGTTCGGCCGCAAGCTCTACCCCCGTCGCGCCGCCGCCCACAATCCCAATGGTCAACTGAGTATGCTGGCGTAGATTGGGATCGGTATAGCGCAGAAAGGTGTTGATCATATCGCGCTGGAACGCCTTAGCCTGCTGGGGCGAATCAATAAAGTGGCAGTGCTCAGCCACGCCGGGCGTGCCGAAATCGTTGGAAATGCTGCCTATTGCCATGACCAGATAGTCATAGGCAAGCTCGCGGGCGGGCAGCACTTCTTGCCCATCTTCGTCATAGATCGGCGATAGTTGCAGCGTCTGCTGCTCGCGATTTATGCCGGTTAGCGAGCCGCGCTGATAACGGTAGAAGTGAGCCGAGGAGTGCCCGCGGAGATCCACCTCGTCCATGCTGGAGTTCAGTACGCCGGTAGCCAGTTCGTGGAGCAACGGTTTCCACACGTGGGTGGTATTGCGATCCAGCAGCACAATTTCTGCACGTTTTCGCTTGCCTAAGGTGCGGCCTAGTCGTGTAGCGAGGGCTAAACCCCCTGCGCCGGCACCGACAATCACGATTCTGGGAGTGGGCATATCACTACCTCTTTAACTAAATTAGCCCCAGCATAGAAGGTTCTTACGCTTCTGACTAATGCGAACGTTTGCTCTAAACAGGTAAGATGGTTGTCTAATCAAGATGAGGCAGAGAGCATTGAAGGTGCATCCAACACAATATTCAGAGTTACACACAATACTACAGGGTAAACGGCTAGTTGCGTTTGACTTGGATGGCACGCTGATTGATTCAGTGCCCGACCTTTCCGCCGCAGTGGGGAAGATGTTAAACGACCTTGACCTGCCAGAGCCGGGCGAAGCAAAAGTCCGAGACTGGGTTGGCAATGGGGCGCCGGTATTAGTGGAAAGGGCGCTGGCCTGGGCGTTGCAGGAAACCCCTGAGCCAACGCCCTGTTCCGAACGACAACAGCGCGCCTATGATGCGTTTATGGCCCACTACGGCGCTGCACCCAATACCCTGACAACGCTCTACCCTGGGGTAAAGCAAGCACTACGGGCGCTGCATCAGCAGGGTATGACGCTGGTGCTGATCACCAATAAGCCAGAGCGCTTTATTGAGCCGCTGCTAAAGCACTTTGAGCTGCGGGACTTTTTTACCCTATGGGTCGGCGGAGATTCGCTAGCCGAAAAGAAGCCCCACCCTTTGCCGCTGCTGCACGCTGCGCAACACTGCCAAATACCGCCAGCGGAGTGTGTGATGGTCGGCGATTCACGTCACGATATTGCTGCCGGTAAGGCGGCGGGCTTTACCACCCTGGCGCTACCTTACGGTTATAATCACGGTGAGCCGATTGAAAACAGTCACCCCGATTTAGTGCTCGGCTCGTTAACCGAATTGTTAATAACCACTCCCAGATAAGCCAGGCGATGGTTGAATCGGCAAGGGCCTGGTTACTCAGCTGTAGCGCCCCCTAGAGCGGTGTGCATGACCTCTGCATTATGGTGCAGCATATCTGCGTAGTTGGCCGCCGGGCCGTCTGCACCGCTCAGCGAGTCGACATATAGCGGGCCTGCCAGGGGAAGCGATGCTTCCCGTGACAGGGCGTCCATATGAATGCTGGGCGTGGTGCTTTCAAAAAACAGCGCTGGAGGGCGAGGGCGATTATTAGCAAGATATTCGCTCATCTTGGCCATGGCCTCGGCGCTGCCTTGGGTTTCGTGATTAACGCCCCACACCCCCTGGGCTTCAAAGGCGTAGGCTCGGGCGAAATAGCCAAAACCTGCTTCGCTGGTCAGTAACGTGCGGTTAGTTTGTGGAATCCCCTCGAGGCGCTCTTTCACCGCTAGATTAAGATTATCCAGCGCCTGGCGTGCCTCTTCAGCCCGGCTATAAAACTCGTCGGCCTGGTCGGGAAGATGCTTGGCCAGGGTCTCGGCAATGACATCAATGTAGGCCGCAGCTCCCTCTGGATCCATCCACATGTGTGGGTCTGGCTCGCCCTGATGCGCGCCAGTCGAGATCATCAGCGGTGTGTAGTCGGCCTTTCTGGCCACTTCCACGAGCGTTAGCTCATCGTCAGACATCGCTTCAATATGGCGTATCCACGGTTCTAGCCCAAGTCCGTTATAAAACACGATATGGGTCTCTTCGAGTGCCAGGACGTTGGGCGGGGTTAGCTCCCAGCGGTGAACATCTTCTCCTCGTGGAACGATGACGTTGACGCTTACCGTATCGCCTGCCACGCGTTTGACCAATTCCTCCATGACTGAAAAAGAGGCAATAACGCGTAATGTTGTGTTGGCATAGGCTGGCGCAGTGCTTATCAGCGCGACGAATAAGAGCGTACACACCCAGGTAACCCACTTTGACATCCCACGCTCCTAACTGGCTAAAAAAACTATCGAAAAAAGACGGCAGATAATAAAGACTGCGGTGGCCCGTTGCCAGTTCCAATGCAACGACAGGCCGCAGAAGGTATTACCCAAGGGAGGATTACCTACAGGGAAAAGTGCCACTATGCTTAACAGTTTTACACTCCTAAGCATAGCGTGCCTAATGACTGAGCGAACGGTTTCTTCTGTCGCTGTTGGTGAGCCCCTTTTATGGGGCGGTGCGCAAGCTCGCTGGGAGAACTTCTTACCATTCCTACCCGGCGCGGCACTTAACCCCTGCAACGCAGCGCCCGGTTGCGGTATCATCAAGTCATTAGCGGTTTCATCTGTGATCTGAATGACGCAACGGAGTAAGTGGGGCAATGGCGCAAGCTCAGTGGGTGCAGAAGCTGTCAGCGCAGAATCAGCCAGCACGTAAAGTGGTCATGATCGATAATTATGACAGTTTCACGTTCAACATCGTCCAGTACCTGGGTGAGCTGGGCGCGGAAGTGATCACTCACCTCAATGACGACATCACCATTGAGCAAATCGAAGCGCTGGTGCCGACGCATTTGGTGGTATCACCAGGGCCATGCACGCCCAACGAGGCGGGAATCTCCATGGCCGCCATCAAACACTTTGCAGGCAAGCTACCTATTTTAGGTGTCTGCCTGGGCCATCAGGCCATTGGGCAGGTATTTGGTGGCAAAGTCGTGCGCGCCCCACAGGTCATGCACGGCAAAACCTCTGCTGTGCTGCACGCTAACCACGGCGTATTTGAAGGGCTGGATAACCCGGTTGAGGTTACCCGCTATCACTCTCTGGTCGTCGATAAAGCGAGCCTGCCTGACTGTTTGGAAGTCACTGCCTGGACAGGTGATGACGACGTGACCCCCGGTTTAGTCATGGGGTTTCGTCACCGCGAGCTGGATATTGAAGGGGTGCAGTTTCACCCTGAGTCGATTCTTACCCGCCAAGGCCATGAGCTGTTGGCCAACTTTTTAAAACGCGGCTAATGGCCGGTTTCACACGCTTTTAGGGGCCCCTCTGCTCATGCAAATGCGAGATGCGATTAATGCGGTGATGCGCCGCGAAGACCTCTCTTTCGATGCCATGCACGCCTTGATGCGCCAGATCATGACCGGCGATGCTTCTGACGCGCAAATTGGCGGCCTGCTGGTCGGTTTAGCCATGAAGGGCGAAAGTGCCGTTGAAATTAGCGCCGCCGCGCAGGTAATGCGCGAGCTAATGAAGCGCGTTGAACTGAATGCCGAAAACATCGTGGATATCGTCGGCACCGGTGGTGATGGCGCCAACCTGTTTAACGTTTCCACCGCTGCCAGTTTTGTCGCCGCGGCCGCTGGTGCCCATGTCGCTAAACACGGTAATCGTAGCGTTTCGTCGTCGTCGGGCAGCGCGGATCTGTTCGATGTGGCGGGTATCTACCTGGATCTCAAACCTGACCAGGTAGCGCGCTGTATTGAGCAGGTGGGCGTAGGCTTTATGTTTGCACCCAACCACCATCCGGCCATGCGCTATGCCATTGGCCCGCGCCGGGAAATGGGCGTACGCACGCTGTTTAATATTTTGGGCCCGCTGACCAATCCTGCTGGCGCCCCCAATCAAGTACTGGGTGTTTACGCTGCTGAATTAGTGCCGCTGATGGCAGAAGTGCTTAAAACCTTGGGCAGCCGCCACGTGATGGTGGTGCATTCAGATGACGGACTGGATGAAATCTCCCTCGCCAGCCCCACCTTAGTGGCCGAGCTAAAAGACGGTGAAATCACCCAGTACACCATTACGCCTGAGGAGCTGGGTATCGAGCGCCAGAGCCTGGCAACGCTGAAGGCCAATAGTGCGGAAGATAGCCTGCGCTTGGTCAAAGCCGCGCTTTCTGGTGAAGGCGCCGCTGCGGATATGGTTGCGCTAAACGCCGGGGCCGCGCTCTACTGTTCAGGCGTCGCGGATACCTTAAAAGAGGGGGTGATGGTGGCTCAGGATGCGCAAGCCTCCAAACTGCCGCTTGAGAAGCTTAAAGAGCTTTCGCACTTCACCAGCGTTTTTAAGCAGTAGGTTCTTAAACAAGATAAGTTTTAAAAAAAGAGATCACCATGACTCAACAGGCAACGCCGACTATTTTAACGCGCATTCTGGCTCGCAAAGATCAAGAAGTGGCTGAGCGTCGCCAAGCGGTCTCGGAATCCGATCTGCTCGCCCTCGGGGAGCAGCAGAGTGCCCCGCGCGGCTTTATTGAGGCGCTTAATACACGCATCGCGGCGGGTGATCCGGCGATTATCGCCGAGGTCAAAAAAGCCTCGCCCTCAAAAGGGGTGATTCGTGAAGAGTTTCACCCCTCGGATATTGCTAAAAGCTATGCGCAAGGGGGCGCTGCCTGTCTCTCCGTGCTTACCGACGCCGACTTTTTCCAAGGCCACGAAGACTATCTCATTGCCGCTCGGGATGTCTGCACGCTGCCGGTGATTCGCAAAGACTTTATCACCCATGGCTATCAGGTCTCGGAAGCCCGCTCGATAGGGGCGGATTGTATTTTATTGATAGTGGCCGCCCTGGACGACGCACAGCTGCGTGACCTGAATCAGCAAGCCATTGCACTTGGCATGGACGTGCTGGTCGAAGTCCACGATGCCGATGAGCTTGAGCGTGCCCTGGCGCTGGATCTAAAGCTGGTGGGCATCAACAACCGCAACCTGCATACCTTTGAAACCAGCCTGAATACGACCCTGGATCTACTGCCGCGCATTCCTGAAGGCGTCACGGTGATTACCGAATCGGGTATTCATACCCGCGATGACGTTGAGCTGATGCGTGACCACAACGTTAACGGGTTCCTGGTTGGCGAAGCCTTTATGCGCGAAAGTGATCCGGGTTTGGCACTTAAGCGTTTGTTTTTCTAAATCACCCGCCTTTAGCTCGCCGCCCGTTTGGTTTTCCAACTGAGCACGGCAACGGTAAGGGCTGGCAAGAAGGTAACGGTGACCATTGCCGTACCGAGCAGCCCAAATAGCACAATGGCACCGACGCCGCGGTAAAGCTCGGTGCCTTCCCCGGGTAGAAACACCAGCGGCGAAAGCCCGCACAGGGTGGTGAGCGTCGTCATGGCAATCGGCCGTAAGCGACTCTCTACCGCCTGCTGAACGGCTTCCCTCACCCCCATGCTTGCCGTGCGCAGATTCTCCCTCGCCTGATGAACCACCAGTATCGGGTTGTTGACCACCGTCCCCATCAGAATCAAAAAGCCCAGCATGGTGATCATATCAAACGGCTGACTAATGGCATTCAAGCCAATTTTCGGCAGTTGAGCGCCCACCGTATTCATCAGCCATAGCCCCACGATCCCTCCTGCTGCGCCTAACGGAATAGTGGCGAGGATCAGCAGCGGGTAACCCCAGTGGGCAAAAATCGCCACCAGCAGCAGATACACAATCGCCAACGCGATTAACGCATTGCCGGTAAGTGCCCGGCGGGTGGCGTCCAACTGATCGCCCGCGCCGGTCACGCTGACATTAATGTTGGTGGGTATGACGCCCTCATCGCGCAGTGGGTCAATCACCTCATCCTGCATTTGCTCGATACCGGCTTCCAGTGCCACGCTGCGGGATGGAATAACGTCCAGCGTGACGCTGCGGCGACCATCCACCCGCCGCAGCGTAGCCGTTCCCACGGTTTCGCGAATTTCGGCAAGGGTGTTGAGCGGAACGCTCACCCCAGAAGGGGTATAAATAGGCAGGGTGGCAAGGGCATCCAGGTCGATATCGCCGGCCTCGGGGCCATAGCCGTAAAGGTCAATTTTCTCGTCGTCGAGATAAAAGTCATCCAGGTAGGCGCCGTTGGTGAGCACCGCGACGGTAGTGCCCAGGGCGTTGGTATCAAGGCCGACTTCTGCGGCGCGCTCCCAATTGGGGTACACCTCAATCAGCGGCTGGCCAAGATCCAGAGCGGAGGGGCGCGACTGAATGCGCGGGTTGTCGAACACTGTCTGGGCGCGCTGATAAATCGCATTGGCGGTGGTGTAGAGTTCGTTTAGATCGTTGCCGGCAATATCCAGCGTGATACTGCGGGTTCCGCCGTCATTGCTGGAGATAATCGAGCCGCGGGCGGCAAAGGCGCGCATGTCTGGGTATTTCTCGAAGCGCTGAGTGAGGGCGTCCATCAAAGCTTCAATATGGGTGGGGTCGATGGTTTCCGCAATGATCCGCAGGCTCTGCGCTTCGGCTTGAATACCCATGGTGCGAATCGGCGGGATGTCGGTATCGCCGCGCACGAAGCGCTCAGGCTCAGCGCCCACATGGGGCTCCAGCTCCTGTTGCAGGGTTTGGGCAATGGCATCCATGGTGGCCAGGTTGTAACTCGCCGGGGCGTTCATGCTGGCAAAGGTTTTGGCTTCTTCGCCTTCGGGCAGGTACTCCGCCGGGGGTGTCAGCCAGACAAAAATGCCGATACCTCCCACGATGCCCAGCACGATAGCGAGAAAGCGCCGGGAAGACGTACGGATCATGCCATCAACCACCCACAGGCAGCCGCGTACCCAGCGTGGTGATGTGGTTGAGGCACTCTCCTTGCCACGAAAATCGATATGCGCGCCCAGGGTGGGAATGACGGTAATGGCGACCACCATGGAGACAATAATCGACGTCGAGATGGCCACTGCAATATCGGAGTAGAGCTGCCCGGCTTCCTGCTGAATAAAGAAGATCGGCACAAAGACTAAAATAGTGGTCAGCGTCGAAGCGAGCACCGCAGGCCATACTTGCTTAACCCCCTCAAGCGCCGCTTCAAAGCGCGCCAGACCACGGCGGCGCTGGGTCTCAATGCTCTCCAGCACCACGATGGTGTTATCGATGGTCATGCCGATGGCGAAAGCAACGCCTGCCAGCGAAATAACGTTGAGCGTGCGGCCCGCCAGCAGCAGGCCTAGAAAGGCAGCAATGGTGCAAATGGGAATGCCGATGACCCCGGCCAGGGTAGCGCGGGCAGAGCGCAGGAAAGCGTACATCACCAGGGTGGCAAACAGCGCCCCCAGGCCCAGGTTGACCCAAACATTGGCAATCGATGACTCCACGTAGCGCACGTCGTCGCTGGAGAGCGTCATGCGCATGCCCTGCTCGGCTAGTAGACCTTCATTAAGCGCCGCGACTTCGTCGAGCATGGCGCGCTTGATATCAATCACATTGGCGCCCGGTTCCCGTCGCACCTGCACGCTCAGTACCGGCTGACCATCCGAGCTGTAAGCGCGAGAGGTGAGTTCGGCATAGGATTGGCGCACTTCGGCCACATCGCTCAACCGGGTAACCGCGTCACCGTCGCGGATGAGGATCAGCGCTTCAAGGCTCTCCACATCCTCAAAACGGCCCACGGTACGCAGCAGGTAGCGGCGTTTACCGCTCTCGAGGTTACCGCCGGAGACATCCTGGTTGCGGGCCTGAAGGGCGGCCTGAATATCAGCGATACTCAGTTCACGGGCGACCAGCGCTTCGGGGTCGATCAGTAGCTGCATTTGCCGCTCTGCACCACCGGAAACCGTGACTTCCGATACGCCGGCAACGCTCTCCAGGCGCGGGCGGACATTATCTTCCAGGTAGTCGCGCATGGCAGGCATGTCGAGCTGGCGGGGGTTACCCTCACGGGGGCCAACGTTAAAGTACATAAAGGCGTTGGCGGAGAAGGAGTTGGCGACGATGCGCGGCTGGTCGACGTTGTTGGGGTAGGAGGGCACCTGACTTAGCGCGTTGTTAACCCGAATCAAGGTTTCGGTGAGATCGACGCCAAACGGGAACTCCAGCTCGATTTCGGCGCTGCCGCTGCTGGCGGTGGACTCCATGCGCTGCAGGTTGGGCACATTACGCAGGAACTCCTCCTGCTCAATCAAGATATCCTTTTCGATATCCTGCGGCGTCGCTCCAGGCCACTGAGTCTCGATGCCCACCACGCGGGTTTCCAGGTCGGGAATCATCTGTACCGGAATACGCCAGATGGCGGCGATACCCAGAATCAACAGGATCAGCGTAATAACGCTAACCAAGATGCCGTGACGAATAATGGCGGCAAACATACGCGGGTATCGCTCCTTTAGTCGTCGCTCAGGGACACTTCTTGCCCCTCTTCAAGCCGCTCATTACCGACGACGATCACGCGGTCTCCCGCTGATAGGCCATCATTGACGGCGACCTCTCCCTGGTAGCTACTGCCGATCTCAACCCGCTGTTCGAAAGCCTGCCAAGTATCATCGCTCTGGCGGGCTAGCCAAACGCTGACGCTGCCATCCGGGCGGCGAATGAGGGCATCCCGCGGCACGCTGGGTCCGCTTTCGCCGTTAAGCTGCAAACGGCCTTCCACCGCCATGCCCGGTAGCATTTCAAGGGGTGTTTCAGGTGCCGCTCGCAGCAGAAACTGCCTTGAGCTGGCATCGAGGGGAATACGCGCGAGGGTACGCGCCGGGTGCCATTGATCGCTGCCTTCTAAGCGTACCTCTAATTGAGAGCCCTCAAAGCGCTGGTAGGCAGAGAGCGGCACCGAGAAATCCAAGCGTAGAGACGCTAAATCGACCAAGGTAAGCAGGTTGTCACCGGGGTTGACCCACTCACCGATATTGCTCTCCCGGTGAGTGACCATGCCGTCAAAAGGGGCGCGTATTTGATGACGCTCCAACTGCAACTGGGCCAGCTCGTAGTCGGCTCGGCGCGCTTCAAGGGTGGCCTGGGCCGCCGCCAAAGCGCCTTCACGCTGACGGCGCTGGCTGGCGGCAAAGTTTTGCGCCGAAAGCTGGTTGGCTTCGCTCACTAAGCGTTGCGCTTCGTCGCGTTCGGCTTCGGCCTGGGCCAGATCCGCGCGGGCACGCTGGCTTTCCAGGCTAATATCGCGGGTATCCAGTGAGAGCAGCGGCTGGCCTTGAGTGACTGTGTCGCCCATCTCAACCGTTAGCTCACTGACCTGACCCGTTTCAGCGCTTGATAGCTGTGAGGTGCGTGGGGCGCTAACGCTGCCGGTCAACGGCAACATCTCTATCCGAGGAGAGTCCGCCACTACCTGCGTCTCAACACGGTTTTCCTGAGCGACCGCCATGGCCGCCAGGCTCAGTGTTAAAACAGCGCCTGCGCCTAGGCGAGTCAGGGAAGAAAATAGAGACAACAAGGCAGCTCCTGAAAAATAGGAAACCTCTGATTAACTATTGCGCTTGCCCATACGGCGTTAAAAATCACCTCAAAATGCTCATTTACAATTCGTAAACTCCGCTTTTTCGTTGATTTTTGCCTTGTCTGGCCTGCGCTCATTACGTTAATAAGAGGCTCCCTGCAGTCAATGAACAGCGTGACAGCTTTTTACACTGCACGCCGTTAGCTCCCTCAACGTTATACAAGGTTTAGTGTTTGTACAAATTTCAGCTGCGCTTTAGGGCAATGAGTAGCGCTTGCAAAGGGTGTTGCAGTACTTGATTCGAGTAGCGCTTCACCTGGCTGCGGCAGGAGTATCCAGTAGCCAGTAGCTTGCCTGCGTTTTCTTTGGCCTCCACCTGGGGCTGCCACGACTGGGCGTAGATAATTTTGGACGTAGCGGCATTGCGGGTTTCGTGGCCGTAGGTGCCCGACATGCCGCAGCAGCCGGTGGCCATCAACTCTAGCTCTAACCCAAAGGCCGCAAATACCTGGTGCCATGCTTTGGGGCTGCCTGGCGCGTTGGTTTTCTCGGTGCAGTGGGAGAGCAGCTTAAAGCCTGGGTCGGTTAGCTTAAGCGGGGTGGGCACCAGCGTATTGATGCGGGTTGCCAGCCACTCTTGCAGCATCAGCACCTCTGGCACGGCTTCATTACCTAGCGCTTTGACGTACTCCTGGCGATAGGTGAGAGTCATCGCCGGGTCGATGCCCACCAGGGGGATATCAAAGCGGGCCAGGGTGCGTAGCCGTTCGGCCTGCTTGGCGGCGGTGCGCTCGAAGGCGCCCAGAAAGCCCTGCACCTGGAGCGGTTTTCCGTTCGCCGAATAGGGCATCACGAACACGCGTAGATTGAGGCGCGAGAGTAGCTCTACCACGTCCATGACCAGCTTGGCTTCAAAGTGGGTGGTGAAGGCGTCTTGCACAATAATCACGCTGTTGGCGCGCTGCTGCTCGGTTAACAGGGCCAGCGAGAGCGGCGTTGCCTCGGCAACGCCCCAGGCCTTCAACTGCTTTTTTACACTGGCCCGTGAAAGCGCCGGAGAATCGCTCATGCCCAGCGTGCGGCGCATCAGTTGCTCTACCCAACGTTGGCCAATCACGGCGTTATACAGCGGCGCGGCTTTGGCCAGGGTGGGCAGCATAAACTCGGTGCCGCCAATCACGTAGTCACGAATCGGGCGCAGGTAGCGGCCGTGGTAGACCTCTAAAAACTGTGAACGAAACTGGGGGACGTTGACCTTAACCGGGCACTGCCCCGCGCAAGACTTACACGCCAGACACCCCGCCATGGCGTCATAAACTTCGTGGGAGTAGTCGTGGTGCTGCTTGCGGCTGAGCGTGTTCGCCACCCGCAGCGGAAAGCGTTTAATAAAGCCCCAGCCGCCTTCGGCTTTCTTCTTGCGCGACTCCTCAACGACATCAATCCCTGCCTGGGTCTGCAGGCGCAGCCATTCGCGGATCAGGCTGGCGCGGCCTTTGGGCGAGTGGCGACGATCCCGCGTTGCCTTCCACGAAGGGCACATGGGGTCGTCAAGGTCGTAGTTGTAGCAGGCGCCGTTACCGTTGCAGTACACTGCGGCGTCGTAGGCCTGCCAGGCACGCTCATCGATGGTGCGATCAAACTGGCCGCGCATGGGCACGCCATCGACCGTCAACAGATCGGGGTCGCTATCCTTGGCGATTAGCTCGCCGCTTTCGGCGGGCGAAGCGATCTTGCCAGGGTTGAGCTGGTTATAGGGGTCGAAGGCGGCTTTTACCCGCTGTAGGCTGGGATAGAGTTCACCAAAGAACTTAGGCGAATATTCGGAGCGCACGCCCTTACCGTGTTCGCCCCACAACAGGCCGTCATATTTCTGGGTCAGCGCCGCCACTTCATCGGACACCGCGCGAATCAGTTTTTCCTGTTCGGGATCCTTCATATCGATGGCGGGGCGCACGTGCAGTACACCAGCGTCTACATGGCCAAACATCCCGTAGGAGAGTCCTCGGGCGTCCAGCGCGGCGCGGAATTCGGCGATAAAATCGGCCAGATGCTCCGGCGGTACGGCGGTATCTTCCACAAACGGAATCGGCCGCTTCTCGCCCTGCACATTGCCGAGCAAACCCACCGAGCGTTTGCGCATGGCGTAAACTTTCTGGATCTGCCCACGCCCCTCGGCCAAGGTGTAGCCTAGGCGCTCTACGGTGGCGTCTTGGCTTAGGTGGTTGGTAAAGGCGCGCACCCGCTCGGCGAGGGCGCTCTCATCGTCGTCATTAAATTCGATCAGGTTAATGCCGCGAATCGGCGTCCTACCGGTTGCCGGGAAGAACTCTGCCACGCTGTCCCAGACGAAATCTTCCATCGCCAGTTGCAGCACGGTGTCGTCGATGGTCTCAATCGAGGTAGGCTGCGCGCTGGCAGTCATTAATGCTTTGGCATCCCGCAACGCATCCATAAAACTGGTATAGCGAACGTTGACCAGGGTGGAGTGTTTGGGGATCGGCAATACATTGAGGACGGCTTCGTTTAAAAAGCCCAGCGAGCCTTCCGAGCCGCACAGCAGGCTGTTGAGGTTGAGCTGCCCCTCGTCGTCGCGCAGGTGGGCCAAGTCGTAGCCGGTCAAGCAGCGGTTGAGCGGCGGGAATTTGGCTGCAATCAAGTCGCGCTGTTGGTCGATAATGTCGGCGGCGGTGGTATGCACGCGGCCCAGAATACCTTCCTGCTGGCGCTCAGCCTGCTCTTCGTCCGATGATAAAGCGCGGCTGTGCAGGTGCTTTCCACCGATCAGAATAGTATCGAGTTCCAACACATGGTCGCGGGTTTTACCGTATTCGCAGCTGCCCTGGCCGCTGGCGTCGGTGGAGATCATGCCGCCGATGGTGGCGCGGTTGGAGGTCGAAAGCTCCGGGGCGAAAAACAGTCCATGCGGTTTGAGCGCCGTGTTTAATTGATCCTTCACCACGCCCGCCTGAACGCGCACCCGCCGTGCTTCCACATCGATCTCTAGGATCTGATTCATATGCCGGGAGACATCCACCACGATGCCGTCGGTGAGCGACTGACCGTTGGTGCCGGTGCCGCCGCCTCTGGGTGTTAATACAATGCTGCGGTGAGTGGTTTGCGCGGCCAACCGGGTGAGGCGCTCTAGGTCTTCGGCATGCTTGGGGTAGACCGCCGCCTGGGGCAGGCGCTGGTAAATCGAGTTATCCGTCGCCAGCACCGTGCGGTTGGCATAGTCGGGGGCAATTTCGCCTTCAAAGCCACGTGTTTTAAGGGCTTGAAGAAAACGTACATACGAATTTCCCAAGCGTTCGAACGGGGCGGTACGGGTATCCAAGGATGCAATCATAGTTGAGCAAGCCGTCAGTGCCGGGGGCGCAAAAAAAGAAGACGGCTACTTTACCGCAGCGGCTGCCCGGCTGCATCTTACGGTAGCGCATTGCTCTGTAGCTTACCCCACACCTTACTCCACACCCAGGGCCTCTTTTACCAGCGCTAATGAGGCGTCCGACATGGGTAACGTTAGGGCCAGATCGTGGGCGCGGGGCGACATTTTGCGCCAGGTCATTTGCACAATACGCACCATATGGTCGTGCTCGATCTTGCGCGAAAAGTCGGCAAAGTAGTTCTCTAGAAATACCAGGCAGGCGCAATCTTCCAGCGCTTGCACATCGGGGTCTCGGCCCAGGCCTTTCTTGCCAATAATCGCTGCGGCGCGCTCGGCTTCTTTGTCACTGTAGCCTGCGTCGCGCATTAGCTGGGCGGTGGTATCGCCTGCGCGCTTGCCCTGGTCGCGCCGCCAGGTTAAGTAGCCTACGCGCCCTTCGGGGTACTCCTCACGCGGCACTAACCAGCGCTGTAAGTGCTGTGCGCGTACGGCTAAGCGCAGCACCTCATCGGGCGCGTCATGCACGCGGTCTAGCCAGTCGCTCATGCGCTGGGCATAGGCCAGTTCCTGAGGCATGGATGTGCCATCGGCAAGCGTCGTGGAGCGCGGGTCCTCGGCATGCAGGGCATTGATGGCGATGAGCGTTTGATCAAAGGCAGTAGTCATAGTGGCATTGCTCGGCTTCGAGTGATTAAGGACTAGGTTGCCGAGAAACTGCGTGAATCACAACTTTAGTATGGAAGGGGGAGCATGTGGCGCCTGTAGGCAATACAAATCTGGAAATTACATAACTAGAGACCTATTTCGGCAGGTCGTTTGAGCGATGGACTGGCATGTCGTCACTGCGTAGTGCTTTTACCTCTGCAAGAGTTAGGCCTGACGCAGTGGCAATTTGGTCATCAGTTAGCACATTCATCTCAATTAGTTTTTGGGCGACGTTCTCGCGGCCTTTTTCGATTCCGCGCAGCTCTGCGTCGTTGATAAACGAGACCTCATCACGTAGAGCGCGTTCACGGACAAAAGCGAGGCGGCGGGTTTCTTCATCGGCACTGAGCTGTTTGATACGGTTCATTGCCTTTTTAACAGGTTCGTGGGCAATATTAGCCATGGTCAATTCCTCCTGCCAGTGTTTGAAAAATGTTATCCATGCGGTGAGTGGGTCGGATGGAAGCCCTAGGCGATCGGCCTTACTAAGTTCGATCAAGTTCATCTGAAGAATGTTCCCGAGTGAAACATTGGGTTGGTATTCATCGCGCATTTCAAATCGCCATATGGCCTGTTGGAGTTGTTCCTCGGTGTCTGTGAACAGGTCAAAATCTAATAAATGCAGGCCTACCGAAGCCCGTAGTTCTCGATAATCCTCACCCATGTGGAGTTGAGAGCCAAGCATGCGGGTAAGATAAAACAATCCACGTTTGTGCCATGCGCCATAACGACGTACCTGTATCTCCACATTATAGCAGTGCCCCTCACCATCACGCGCTAGCACATCAAGAATGATATATTTGCCTGTTAGCTCGCTCGGCTCAATATTCGGGTTTAGAATCTCTACTGAGGCTATATCGGGCAGGTCTGGACGGAGATCGTTAATCAAATTGACAAGTAGCTCAGGTGCCTCGGCGAAAAGTCGTTTAAACACATAGTCGTTAGTGGGATCGAGTAGTTCAGCCATAAATTCACCTTAGTTGTTTGATAAAATTTGATTAGCACGCGTTATGCGATGCCACGAGAGTCTTTAGCCTAGCTAAAGTAGACCATTTTTCTATCCGCACGCCCCGAGCGGGGCGCGACTATAGCTCCTCAACGTTTTTGAAGCCGACTGTGAAGCTGCGGGCTGCATCATTAGTTTCAAGCAGGGCGGGTTGGGTCGCGGTACAGAGCACAATGCTGGCGTGATAATTCAGCGCGAGTTCATCCAGTGCGGCAACGCTTGGGCGCAGCAAGGGTAGTGGCATTGTCTGTGCTTCATCGAGAATCACCACGCTACGGGCAATATTATGTAATTTGCGGCAGCGTGATGTTTTAGCGGCAAATAGGCTTTCCAGGAACTGCACGGATGTTGTAACGACAATCGGTGCGTCCCAGTTCTCACTGTCGCGTCTGAATTTATCAAGACTATCCTTGTCGCCTTTTGACGCTTTTTCAGCATCGAAGGTGCTGTGGTGTTCGAGCACTGCTTCAGCGCCATATTGGCTCAGCGCCTTCCGAAACACGGCAGCGTTCTGTTCTACGATACTGGTGAAGGGGATAACATAAATAACGCGATCCATGCCATGGGTGATGGCGTGATCCAGGGCGAAGGCGAGGGAAGCGAGGGTTTTGCCACCGCCAGTGGGTACCGTGAGGCTGAAACAGCCGGGTCTCAGTCCCGCTTTGTTACGTACCTCACGCAGGATATGCTTACGTAATTGGTTAATGCCTTTTTCGGTGTCGAAGGTTTCCAAGTGTTGATTGAGCACATCTCGAAGCAGCGTTAGCGAAGCGCCGCCACCGCGTTGCCGTGCTAAGCCGTTTTCATGTTGGGCGTAGAAGGTTTCGGTATCGATATAGTCTGCATCAACTAAACATGAAAAAAGCATTCTGGTGAGAAACGCGAGTTGAAAGAAACCCCGTTCTGAACGTTGGGTAAACGTGCCAGGAGGACGTAGCTCCTGTGGAAGCGTAAGCGCATCTTGCCAAGCGTTATCTATTGCAGGAATATCCGCTTTAAGGCGTTCACTAAGCGGGGAGCGTTCGCCTGAATCACGGCCATTGGCAAGCCCTGCATGATGGCCCGCAACACACTAGGCCAGCAAGTCGCCGATTCCTCCTTTGAAGCGTTGTTTAGCGACAATAGCGCCTGCAGTGGAATGATCAACACGTTCTGGAGAGCCTTCCAGTCGCCGCTGAAAAGGCGCGCTGTATTTGCCTAAATCATGCAAAAGACCCGCTGTATATCCTGCATCTGCCATACCAAAGCGTTCAGCGCGTGTTGCCGCCATTTCGGCGACACACTGTAAGTGATCATCTAGGGTTTGCCAGGCTTGCTTGTCTGTTTCTGGGAGTGAGTGAGCGTAAAAGTGCGACGATTTAGGTGGCATTTGCATGGCTCAACATGATTAATTATTTAGTCACCTTAGCCTTAAAGTATCCCCTTTTTCTATAGCTAAATGTTTACACTGTATAAGCTATTGCTTAGCCCCTGAGGCCACCCATAGCCCCCCGCCACGCTTTTGCCTACAATAGCTCTTTTTATGCACGCGCATCAGCGCGTTGCTCTTATTGTTTTCAGGCCAAGGGACAGGATTCATGCTCGATCCGAAACTGCTGCGCGGTGATCTTGACACGGTTGCTCAACAACTGGCCCGCCGGGGCTTTGTGCTTGATAAAGCGGGACTACAGGCGCTGGAGTCGCGTCGTCGCGAGCTGCAAACGCAAACCGAGCAGCTGCAAAACGAGCGCAATATGCGCTCCAAGGCGATTGGTAAAGCCAAGGCCAACGGTGAAGATATTCAACCGCTGCTGGATGAAGTCAGCGATTTAGGCGATCACCTGGATAAAGCCAAGCGCGAGCTGGCCGACGTCCAGGAAGAGTGGGACGACGCTATCAGCGGTATTCCCAACTTACCCCACGAAAGCGTGCCGGAAGGTAAAAGCGAAGCTGATAACGTTGAGCTGCACCGCTGGGGCACGCCGCGGGCGTTTGATTTCGAGGTGCTGGATCACGTTGATCTAGGTAAAAAGTCGGGTTATCTCGATTTTGAGCTGGCGGCTAAAATCACCGGTGCCCGCTTTGCGGTCATGCGCGGGCCGATTGCGCGCCTGCACCGGGCATTGGCGCAGTTTATGCTGGATACCCAAACCGAACAGCACGGCTACGAAGAGTGCTACGTGCCGTATATGGTCAACCGTGATTCGCTGATGGGCACCGGCCAGCTGCCGAAGTTTGGCGAAGATCTGTTCAAGCTGGACGATGAGCGAGAATACCACCTGATACCCACTTCGGAAGTGCCGCTGACCAACTTTGTGCGCGATGAAATCGTTGAGTTGTCGGCATTGCCAATGAAGCTTACCGCGCATACGCCGTGTTTCCGCTCTGAAGCGGGCTCACACGGGCGCGATACTCGCGGCATGATCCGCCAGCATCAGTTCGATAAAGTCGAGATGGTGCAGATTGTGGAGCCGGAGAAAAGCTACGCAGCATTGGAAGAGATGCGCGGTCACGCCGAGGCGATTCTGCAGGCGTTGGAGTTGCCTTATCGCGTGGTAACGCTGTGTACCGGGGATATGGGCTTTGGGGCGACTAAAACCTACGATTTAGAAGTGTGGTTACCCAGCCAGGAGACGTACCGGGAGATCTCGTCGGTTTCTAACTGCGAGGATTTCCAGGCCCGGCGTATGCAGGCGCGGTATCGCCATCCAGATGCCAAAAAGCCGCAGTTGCTGCATACGCTGAATGGTTCAGGGCTGGCGGTAGGTCGTTGCCTGCTGGCGGTACTTGAAAACCACCAGCAGGCGGATGGCTCGGTAACTATTCCTGAGCCGCTACGTCGCTATCTGGGCGGCGTGGAGCGTCTGGCCCTTTAAGCGCCCACTCAACGCTAACCCCGGCATCAATACGAATGGTGCCGGGGCTGTAATCATTGGCGGCACCCGATTGGTTGGCAGCAGAATCGCTTTCTGCCCGCATTGTCATCATGCGTGGTTGGAAAATAGGCGATTGGGTCTCTTCAATGCGCTGCACATGGCCAAGTTCGGCATCTAAGCTGTCGGCCATCAAATTGGCCTTGTGCTGCGCTTTCTCTAGCGCTTTTACCAATGCTTCATCGGTGGCGGCATCACGGTCCTGTAGATCGAATTGCACGCCGTCCAGCGAGTTAACACCTGCGGCAATCAGTGCGTCTAACACTTCGCTTAACTGCTTAAGATCGGTAAGTTCGACGGTGATTGGGCGCTCCAGTCGCGTGCGCTGGAGTGTTTCATGCTCGCCGTCTTCGTTGCGCGGTCCTTGAATATGCTCAGGATAAACATTGAGCGAGCCAGCGTTAATGGCGGTGCGCTCAAGGCCCGTAGCTTCCATTTTTTCGATTAATTCGCTGGCGCGGATCTCTAAACGCTCGCGCGCATCACTAAGTGCGCTACTATCGCTCTCTTCCAAGGTGGAAAGGGCGGGAGTGTTTTCCCATAGCCGCGCATTTAGGGTGGCTTTGTCGGGTTCTACCTCAACCCACGACTGCGCTTGAACATGCAGGCTGGGTTGGGGCGGGGTTGATGGTGAAGCGTGAGCAAAAGGAACGCTAAGGAGTGTCAATAGAGCACCACCTAGTAGGCCATTACGTAAACGTTTAGAGCCTGGTGTTTGAAGGTTTGCCGGTATTGCTTTCATAAATGTTTTCCTTAGAGAACAGGCAGTCGCGCCGCCAAGTTAAACCCTGATTTTAAAAGCTGTTTTAATAAGTTAGGGCAGACTCAGCTTGGAAGCAAAGTGAGAGAGAAAGTTCAGTGCGGAAGAGTGGACGCAAAACAGTTACTTATTAATTGCATGGTTTGTGCAATATACCGAATGCAGCCATTATATATGGATAACAAGCTAGGGATGGACTATGTCGAACTTGTCGGACGAGGATTACCGCAGTATTCCACTCAATGCCACCTTGGCGCTCGCTGCGTTGGTAGTGATTATCGCTGGAATGAAAGCAGGCGCTGATTTATTAGTGCCACTTCTGCTGGCGATATTTATCGCTGTCGTGTGCACCTCACCGGTACAGTGGCTGCATCGCTGTGGTTTAAGCATGCGGATGTCGGCATTTCTGACCTTGATGGTATTACTGGCGTTTATATCGCTGATTGGCCTGCTGGTCGTTAATAGCTTTAGTACCTTTGTAACAGCGTTGCCGGAGATAGAGTCGCGGCTTTATGAGCAGTATTGGAACTTGCTTAATGCGCTCTCGTCACGGGGACTAGCCATCAATCCCGACCAGATCAACTCGCTGTTCGAAGGGGAAGATGAAGGCTCCTGGATGCCGGCGTTATTGGGTCAGCTCGGCAACCTCTTCATGCAAAGCATTATTGTTGGGCTGCTGGTCATCTTTATGCTGTTTGAAACGCTTAATGTACGCGACAAAGTCTCGCGTGCATTGGAGAATCCGGCCCCCAGCCTGAAACGCTTTAGTGAGTTCAGCTTAACGCTGAAGCGCTATCTAGCTGTAAAAACCATGATTAGCCTAGCTACCGGGGCGCTGGTATGGCTCTCTTGCATGATCGTAGGCGTGGATTTTCCGCTATTGTGGGGCGTGTTGGCCTTCGCACTCAACTTCATCCCTAATATTGGCTCCGCGTTGGCCGCGATACCTCCCGTGCTGTTACTGCTGGTCGCTCAAGATGGCGGTGCTTTTCAGGCGCTGCTACTTGCCTCCGCTTATTTAGTCATCAACTTTGTGCTCGGCAACCTGATTGAGCCGCGGGTAATGGGGCAGGCGCTGGGACTTTCCACTTTCGTAGCGTTTTTATCGCTGGTGGTTTGGGGGTGGATATTTGGTGCGGCGGGGATGCTGCTTTCTGTGGTGCTGACGATGACGCTGAAGATTGCCCTCGATAGTCATCCACAAACACGTTGGATCGCACGACTGTTAGGGCCTGGGAAGCGTCGCGTTAAAGATGGCCGGGCGAGTGATGCAAGTTTGCCGCCGTGGAAGCGCAGAAGCTAGGGTAGGGAGTACTGGCTAATGCTACCGCCGACAGAGTCGGCGGCTGTTAGAAGTGCTACACATTCATCAGGCGTTTTGTTCGATGAACTGCGTCAGTTGCGACTTAGATTGCGCGCCGACCAGTGAGGCGACTTTGGTGCCAGCTTTAAACAGCATCACGGTAGGTACACCGCGTACGCCTTGCTCGGCAGCAATTTCAGGTGCATCGTCAACATTGACACTAACGACTTTCAGGCTGTCCTGACGCTCTGCAGCTACTTCATCAACGACCGGGGCCATGACTTTGCATGGGCCACACCAGGGCGCCCAGAATTTCATTAGCACAGGCTGTTCAGCGTTGAGGACTTCTTGCTCAAAATTGGCGTTGGTGACATCAACATTATTAGCCATTTGCTTCTCCCGTTTGCGTTGCTCTTACTGTTTCGTTGCCTCAAATGGAGCAACGGTCATTACGCGATCAATTGGCGCTCGTTCACCGCGCCTCATCTCTATCACGATAAGCGTGGGCAGATGTTAGCGGGCGCGGAGGTTGCTGGCAAATTTCCCGTGTGGTGATTTATCTGAATAGCAGAAATTAATGGATGCTGGTAGGAAGATTTTTTTATAATATAAAAGTATTATTCATTTGTTTTTTATTCTATCTGGTGCTGTAAAGTGCGGCACCAGCGCCGCTTTCCATCAAACGCATCGTAGTAGCTGCGCAAGGATGTGTTTCAGGCGCGTCCTACATTGATCTGTTTAGAGAATAAATAAGGTGAGGATATGAAGCTACAACAGCTACGCTATATCTGGGAAGTCAATCGACATAACCTAAACGTCTCAGCCACAGCGCAAAGTCTATTTACCTCACAGCCAGGGATCTCCAAACAGATACGGTTGTTGGAAGATGAGCTTGGCGTCGAAATTTTTGCCCGCAGCGGGAAGCACCTGACGCGGGTTACGCCGGCCGGGCAGTCGATTATTGACCTGGCCGGGCAGGTTCTGCGCCTCACCGAAAACATCAAGCAGGTGGCCCAGGAGCATAGCGACGAGCGCCGCGGTAGCCTAGCCATTGCGACGACTCATACTCAAGCTCGCTACGCGCTGCCGCCCATTATCAGCGAATTTACTCTGAAATACCCTGATGTGGCGCTGCATATGCAGCAGGGTACGCCTAAGCAGATCGCGCAGATGGTCAGTGAAGGTCAGGCAGATTTCGCTATTGCGACCGAATCGCTAGAACTATTTACCGATTTAGTGCTGTTGCCGTGCTATCGCTGGAACCGCTGCGTATTGGTGCCTAAGGGGCATCCTTTGGCAACCCATAACGGCCCGCTGACCCTAGAGGCGCTCGCTGAACATCCGTTGGTGACCTATGTGTTTGGATTTACCGGCCGCTCGCAGTTAGACGATGCCTTTAAAGCCAAGGGCCTAACGCCCAATGTAGTGCTAACCGCCGCTGATGCTGACGTGATCAAAACCTACGTGCGGTTGGGCATGGGGGTTGGCATTGTGGCGCATATGGCCGTGGATGAAGCGCTTGATGATGATTTGGTAGCGCTCGATGCTAGCCACTTATTTGCTAGCTCCACGACCAAGATTGGTATTCGTCGTGGCACTTTTATGCGCGGCTATATGTATGATTTTTTAGAGCGTTTTGCGCCTCATTTAACCCGCGACCGGGTAGAGGAAGCGCTAATGGCAGGCCCGCGTCATGAACAGTCTCTATTCGATGATTTAGACCTGCCTGAGTATTAATCTGCTGTGTGAATCAGTGCTGTAAATGCAGCCCGCATTCGCGCTTCTCTTCCACTTTGGTGGGGTCAAAGTAGTCGAAGTTGTTGGGTAGGTTATGCGCCTGTAGGTACTGATACATATCTTTAGCGCTCCACTGTAGCAGCGGGGCCACTTTTAACAGGCCGTTGCTGTTGCGGCTAACCGCCTGCATTTTGGCGCGTTCGGGGGTGTCTTCAGCGCGTAGTGCGGTGAACCATACGTCGGGCTGCATTTCACGCAACGCACGCTCGAAGGGTTCGAGTTTAACTTCCTGAGTAAAGGCTGCATGGCGCGGGTCGTCAATGCCCGGCATGGGGCCGTCCAGCGCTTCGCGGTGGGCGCGGGTACGACGGGGCACAAAGCTGACGATATTGAGGTTGAGCTGTTTTATCACCTCGTCGGCGAATTGATAGGTCGCCTCGGTGTTGTAACCGCTGTCCATCCATACAATGGGTATATCCGGGCGTACCTGGCTTACCATGTGCAGAAGCACCGCCTCAAAAGGGCGAAAGTTGGTGGTGCAAATAGGCCGTGCGCCTTGCGCCAGCGCCCACTCAATCAAGCCTTGAGGGTTTTTGTTACCGTTGTTTGCAAATTCTTTATTGATCGCTTCAAGCTCTGAGGACATGCTGCCACCTGTTCGAGTGTAGATATGGTGACTAGGTTATCAAACCCGACCCCTGACTCCCCAATACCGTTTAGTTAGGCTTTTATATTCCTTTTTGATATAGAAATTTAAATTCTTATTCCAGCGCGCCAATCAGATGGCGAATCTTATCCAGTGTTTCGGTGTGCTCTTCGTCCGCTTGAGAGTCTGCCACTAAGCCTCCGCCTCCCCATACGTGCAATCTTCCCGCCTCGGCAACCACTGTCCGAATAGCGATGGAGGTATCCATACTGCCGCGTACATCGACATAGCCTAAGCTGCCGCAATAGACGCTGCGCTGGCAGGGCTCTAATTCATCAATGATCTGCATGGCGCGAATCTTGGGTGCGCCGGTAATTGAGCCGCCGGGAAAAGCTGCCTTAAGCAGTGCCAGCGGGGTGTCGTTATCGGCCAGTTCCCCCTGTACGACGCTAACTAAATGGTGAACGTTAGGATAGCTCTCTAAGTGGCACAACTGCGGCACGCGAATGGAGCCGGGCTGACACACACGACCCAGGTCGTTGCGCATCAGGTCAACGATCATCACATTTTCAGCGCGATCTTTAGTGCTGCTCATTAGCTCTTCAGCCAGCGACTGATCCTCTTCAGGCGTCGCGCCTCGCGGGCGGGTACCTTTAATCGGCCGTGTTTCGACCTCGCCATTGCGGCACTGAATAAACCGCTCGGGCGAAAGTGACAGTACGGCCTTATCGCCCCAGGCCATAAAACCTGAATAGGGCGTGGGGGTCGCTTTGCGTAACTGCAGGTAGGCCTGCCACTCATCCCCCTGGTAATCGGCATAAAAACGCTGAGCCAGATTGATTTGATAGCAGTCACCCGCTCGAATATAGCTCTGCACGGCGTTAAAGCGTGCGACGTATTGGGCGTGGCTAAGTTCTGCTTTAAAGCTATTGGTTAATGTAAACGCACTAGTTGGCCCTGGCGACTGGGTAAGCCAGCTCTCCACCTGCTCCCGGCGCTGCGGGGTGGCGATTAACCACGCCTGTTGGGCCATGTGATCCAGTGTGATACACCAATCGTAAAGCCCTAAGCGGGCTTGCGGTAACGTTACTGGGCTTGCCTGAGCGCTCGGTATCGATAAGGTTTTTCGCCCTAAATCGTAGCCCCAGTAGCCTATTAACCCACCTAAAAAAGGGAGTTCACTGGTTTCATTAGGAATATCCAGTTGATCCAGTAGCCACTGCTGCAGGGCAAACGCATCACTAGCTATGTGCGCCGGTAGGCTAAGCTGATCTGACGCAATACTCGCTTCGCCATGGTGAGCAACTTCCAGCGTAGCAAGCGGGTCGCTGCTGATAATATCAAAGCGACCGGTGGCGATAGGGCGGCCACTATCGAGCAGCACCGCGCCGGGCCTGGCACGTAGGCAGGCGAATATTCCCAATGGATCGGGTGAATAGGGCAGGGCAGTTATCGTCAACGCCTGGTTCATTAAGCAAACGCCTGGCCGGTAAAAGGGCTGCATATGTTAGAGGTCGTTGAAGATCGGCACCAGTGGCACGATTGACGCATTTCTCACGCTCGAAGCGGGATTGTTGACACTTTTTTTGCAGCTAGACTTTTTGTCTACAACGAAAGATGCATAGAGTCGCTTTATAAGCAAGTTGACGGCTGTGGCTCGCGAGGCTAAAGTTTCGCTATGTTCCTAATTGTCGACAATTCGCTATGAGCTTACCCGTTTCTTCTTCTTATTCCGACACCTCGCTGCATGAAATGGCTGTACCCGAAGTACGCACGCTCGCCGAGCGGGTATTTCATCAGTTGCAGGATGCCATCGTACGCGGAGAGCTTGCTCCCGGCAGTAAGATCACCGAGCCGGGACTGTCTAAAACCTACGGTATTTCACGCGGGCCGCTGCGCGAGGCGATGCGCCGCCTGGAAGCACACCGCTTAATCGAGCGGGTTCCCCATGTGGGCGCTCGGGTGGTTAAGCTCTCGATGAAAGAGCTTTTAGAGCTGTTTGACCTGCGTGAAGCCCTGGAAAGTATGGCGGCGCGCTTAGCGGCGGAGCATATGTCGCCGGAAGAGGTCCAGGGCTTGCGGGATGTTCTGGCGCTACATGAAGGCCAGGCCGACCTGAAACGCGGCGAAGCTTACTACCAGCGCGAAGGTGATCTCGATTTTCACTACTGCATCGTTCAGGGCAGTCATAACAAAATGCTAATGAACCTGCTCTGCGACGATCTCTATTACCTTGTGCGTCTTTATCGCACCCAGTTCAGTGCCAGTGGCACGCGACCACAGCGCGCCTTTGTGGAGCACCATCGCATTGTCGATGCCATTGAGGCCGGCGATGCCGAGCTGGCCGAGCTGCTCATGCGCCGCCACGTCAGCGCCTCCCGCGCCAATGTGGCGGATCGCTATGCAGCTACTCTCGAACAGTCAGCATCTAAATCGTAACGCTCTCAATCACACAGCTAAAACATAACTAAAAATTAACAACAGGAGAAGCTCCTCATGTCCCAGATGACTCCCGGCGCCCGCTTTCGGGCCGCGCTAGAAGCGAATCGTCCGCTGCCGATACTCGGCACCATCAATGCCTATACAGCGCTGATGGCAGAAAAAGTCGGTCACCAGGCTATTTACCTTTCCGGTGGCGGTGTCGCCAATGCATCGTTCGGCTTGCCGGATCTGGGCATGACGACCATGAATGATGTGGTGGAAGATGCCCACCGCATTTGCGGCGCCACCGAGCTGCCGCTGCTGGTGGATATCGATACCGGTTGGGGTGGTGCCTTTAATATCGCCCGCACCGTGAAAGAGATGCAGCGGGCTGGCGTCGCCGCGGTGCATATGGAAGACCAAGTCGCGCAAAAACGCTGCGGCCATCGCCCCAATAAGGCAATTGTCTCCCAGCAGGAGATGGTCGACCGTATCAAAGCCGCCGCCGATGCCAAGATTGACCCCGACTTCTATTTGATTGCCCGCACCGATGCATTTCAAAAAGAGGGCCTTGATGCGGCCATTGAGCGGGCCAACGCCTGCGTGGAAGCCGGGGCAGATGCCATCTTCGCCGAAGCCGTTCACACGCTGGATGATTACAAAGCCTTTTGCGAAAGGGTCAACGCGCCCATTTTGGCCAATATTACCGAGTTCGGCGCTACACCGCTATTTACTCAAACGGAGCTTGGCGACGTTGGCTGCCGCATGGTGCTTTACCCGCTCTCGGCCTTCCGCGCTATGAACGCCGCGGCACTGCAGGTCTATCAAAGCATCCTCGACAACGGCCACCAAAAAGACGTTGTACCGCTGATGCAAACCCGCGACGAGCTCTACGACTTCCTGAACTACCACGACTTTGAGCAGAAGCTGGACGCGCTGTTTGCCGAGAAAGGCGATGACCAGTAAACCAAGCGCCAGCTTAATGAACGACCATATTTGAAAAACACAATTTAAAATAAAGCAGAGTTAGGAGACACACCATGGCTGATAAACCCGTAACAGGTGCAGGACTACGTGGCCAGAGCGCCGGATCCACCGCGCTGTGTACGGTAGGCAAAACAGGTTCAGGCCTGACCTACCGTGGCTTCGATATCAAAGAGCTCGCCGAAAAAGCCAAATTCGAAGAGGTCGCTTACCTGCTGTTAAAAGGCAAGCTGCCCAACCAGGGCGAATTAGATCACTACATCAGCAAGCTCAAAAGCCTGCGCGGTTTGCCCGATGCGCTGAAAACGGTGCTTGAGCAGATTCCCAAAGATGCCCATCCGATGGATGTCATGCGCACCGGCACCTCAATGTTGGGCAATCTGGAAACCGAGGAAAATTTTGATCAACAACAAGACGTTGCGGATCGGCTGCTGGCGGTGCTGCCGTCGATTATTTGCTACTGGTACCGCTTTTCCCACGACGGCGTACGCATCGACACCGAAACGGATGATGACTCAGTAGGCGGGCATTTCCTTAATATGCTGCGCGGCGAGCCCGCCTCTGAACTGCATGCGCGGGTTATGAACGTATCGCTGATTCTTTACGCCGAGCATGAGTTCAACGCCTCTACCTTTACCGCAAGGGTGTGTGCCTCCACGCTTTCCGATATGCACTCCTGCGTGACCGGTGCGATTGGGTCGCTGCGCGGCCCACTGCATGGCGGTGCCAACGAAGCGGCCATGGCGATGATCGAGGATTGGCAGTCGCCGGAAGAAGCAGAAAGCAAAATCCTGGGCATGCTGGAGCGTAAGGATAAAATCATGGGCTTTGGGCATGCGATTTATCGCGAGTCCGACCCGCGCAACGCGATTATCAAGCATTGGTCTAAGAAGCTCTCTGACGATGTGGGCGATAAGGTGCTTTACCCGGTTTCTGAACGGGTCGAAGCGGTTATGTGGCGTGAGAAGAAGCTGTTCTGTAACGCAGACTTTTTCCACGCCAGCGCTTATCACTTTATGGATATACCTACCAAGCTGTTTACGCCGATTTTTGTTATGTCACGGCTGACCGGCTGGGCGGCGCACGTATTTGAGCAGCGCGCCAATAACCGCATTATTCGCCCTAGCGCCGATTACACTGGCCCTGAGAAGAGCGAGTGGGTGCCGATAGAAGCGCGAGACTGAACCGCTTGCTGCCCGGTGACTTGGACACCGGGCTTTTTTCAGCCCCTTCTTGTGAGTCTGTCTGCTATGAATACCCAATACCGTAAACCCCTGCCTGGCACAGCGCTTGAGTTTTTTGATGCTCGCGAGGCGGTGGAAGATATCCAGCCCGGTGCCTATGCGAAGCTGCCCTATACCTCGCGTGTGCTGGCTGAGCAGTTGGTGCGCCGCTGCGATCCTGACCTGCTCACTGATGCGCTGAAACAGCTGATCGAGCGCAGGAGCGACCTGGATTTTCCTTGGTACCCGGCACGTGTCGTCTGTCACGATATCCTCGGCCAGACCGCACTGGTTGATTTGGCCGGACTGCGCGACGCTATTGCCGAGAAGGGCGGCGACCCCGCCAAGGTTAATCCTGTCGTGCCCACCCAGCTAATCGTCGATCACTCATTGGCGGTAGAGCACGCAGGATCGGAAGAGGGTGCCTTCGAAAAAAACCGTGCCATTGAAGATCGTCGTAACGATGACCGCTTCCATTTTATCAACTGGACTAAAACGGCCTTTGAGAACGTCGATGTAATCCCCCCCGGCAACGGCATCATGCACCAGATCAATCTGGAGAAGATGTCGCCGGTGGTACAGAACCGCGACGGCATTGCCTACCCGGATACCTGTGTAGGCACCGATAGCCATACGCCCATGGTGGATGCACTCGGCGTGATTTCAGTAGGCGTGGGGGGCCTGGAGGCCGAAAGCGTCATGCTAGGCCGCGCTTCCATGATGCGCCTGCCGGATATCGTCGGCGTGGAGCTGACCGGCAAGCTACAGCCAGGGATTACCGGTACCGATATGGTGCTGGCGATTACCGAGTTCCTGCGTAAAGAGCGGGTAGTGGGCGCTTACCTGGAGTTTTATGGCGAAGGTGCCGACGCGCTCACCGTGGGTGATCGCGCCACTATCTCCAATATGACGCCCGAGTACGGCGCGACTGCGGCGATGTTCTACATCGATGGCCAAACCATCGATTACCTGAAAATTACCGGCCGTGAAGATGAGCAGGTGGCGCTGGTGGAAACCTACGCCAAGCACACCGGCCTGTGGGCAGATAGCTTGACCGAGGTTGAGTATGAGCGAGTACTGACCTTTGACCTCTCATCGGTGACGCGCACCTTGGCCGGGCCTTCCAATCCCCATGCCCATTTGCCTACTTCAGAGCTCGCCCAACGTGGTATTGCTGTTGGGCTTGAGGCGGCACAGGCGGAAGAGAAAGCGGGCAAAATGCCCGACGGCGCGGTTATCATCGCCGCCATTACCAGCTGCACCAATACCTCTAACCCACGAAATATGGTCGCCGCCGGGCTTATCGCCCGTAACGCCAACCGGTTGGGTTTGCTGCGTAAGCCCTGGGTGAAGTCGTCGCTGGCGCCGGGCTCGAAAACCGTCAAGATGTACCTGGAAGAAGCTGGGTTGATGAGCGAGCTGGAAAACCTCGGCTTTGGGGTTGTGGCCTACGCCTGTACCACCTGTAACGGTATGTCCGGGGCGCTGGATCCAAAAATCCAGCAGGAGATTATTGAGCGTGATCTCTATGCGACCGCCGTGCTTTCCGGCAACCGTAACTTCGACGGCCGTATCCACCCCCATGCCCAACAGGCCTTTTTGGCGTCTCCGCCCCTGGTGGTCGCCTACGCCATTGCGGGTACGATTCGCTTTGATATCGAAAAAGACGTCCTGGGCGTGGATCAGGCGGGAAATCCCGTCACTTTGAAGGATATCTGGCCAGCGGATGAAGAGATCGATGCGATTGTTAAATCGTCGGTGAAGCCGGAGCAGTTCCGCCAGACCTATATTCCCATGTTCGATCTGGACAAGAGTGCCCGCGCTCAGGTCAGCCCGCTATATGACTGGCGGCCCCAGAGCACCTATATTCGTCGCCCGCCTTACTGGGAGGGCAATATGGCTAAAGTGCGCACTCTGAAAGGTATGCGGCCGCTGGCGATACTGCCGGACAATATCACCACCGATCACTTGTCGCCCTCCAACGCGATTCAGTTGAACAGCGCGGCAGGGGAGTACTTGGCCAAAATGGGCCTGCCGGAGGAAGACTTCAACTCCTACGCCACCCACCGCGGTGACCACCTGACTGCCCAGCGTGCTACCTTCGCCAACCCGAAGTTGTTCAACGAGATGGTGCGCGATGCCGACGGCAACGTTAAACAGGGCTCGCTCGCGCGGGTAGAGCCGGAAGGCCAAGTCACCCGCATGTGGGAGGCGATTGAAACCTACATGGCCCGCAAGCAGCCGCTGATCATTATTGCCGGGGCGGATTACGGTCAGGGCTCCTCACGGGACTGGGCGGCTAAAGGCGTGGCGCTGGCGGGCGTGGAAGCGATCGCCGCCGAAGGCTTTGAGCGTATTCACCGCACCAACCTGATCGGGATGGGGGTGATGCCGCTGGAGTTTGAGCCCGGGACTACGCGTATGACACTGGGCCTGGACGGCACTGAAACCTTTGATGTCGAAGGCGCCGTTTCGCCAGGGGCGATGCTCACCCTGGTGATCCACCGCCAAAACGGTGAAAGTGAGCGGGTTGCGGTGAAGTGTCGCCTGGATACCGCCGAGGAGGTGTCGATTTACACTGCTGGTGGTGTACTGCAGCGTTTTGCCCAGGACTTTCTTGAGTCCACGGCGGCTTAATTGAAACGGCCTAGCTGACCAAGTGAACCCGGTGCCTTTAGCTTTTCAGATAAAGCTTGGAGCACCGGGTTATTTTTAGGAGTGGTAATGATGAGCGAGTCAGTTCAAAACAACCGTGTGCCGCAGATAAAAATTCCAGCCACCTATATGCGCGGCGGCACCAGTAAGGGCGTGTTTTTTAAACTAAGCGACCTACCCGAAGCGGCCCAGCAGCCAGGCGTGGCGCGGGATCAGTTGCTACTGCGTGTCATCGGTAGCCCTGACCCTTACGAAAAGCAGATTGATGGTATGGGGGGCGCCACTTCAAGTACCAGCAAGACGGTGATTCTGTCTGAAAGTGAATCGGCAGAACACGATGTGGATTACCTGTTCGGTCAGGTCTCCATCGACAAGCCCTATGTGGATTGGAGCGGTAACTGCGGCAACCTCTCCGCGGCGGTCGGCCCTTTTGCGATTAGCAATGGTCTTGTTGACCCTGCACGTATTCCTGAAAACGGGGTGGCCGAGGTACGCATTTGGCAGGTGAATATACAGAAAACCATCGTCTCACGGGTGCCTATCGTCAATGGCGAAGTGCAGGAAACTGGCGATTTTGAGCTGGATGGCGTGACCTTTCCTGCTGCCGAGATTCCGGTGGCCTTTATGGATCCGGCCGATGGCGAGGGAGCCATTTTTCCCACCGGTAATCTCATTGATCAGCTTGATGTGCCAGGCGTGGGGATATTGAAAGCAACCTTGATTAATGCCGGTATTCCCACCGTGTTTATTAACGCTACCGACATTGGCTATACCGGCGCCGAGCTGCAGGACGCCATCAATGGCGACAGCCGGGCGCTTGAGATGTTTGAAACCATTCGTGCCCATGGCGCGGTGCTTATGGGGCTGATCAGTGATGTCAGCGAGGCGGGTAAACGACAGCACACTCCCAAAGTCGCTTTCGTAGCGCCGCCAGCGGATTACGTATCATCGAGCGGTAAAAACGTACAGGCGTCTGATATCGATCTGCTGGTGCGAGCGCTCTCTATGGGCAAATTGCACCACGCCATGATGGGCACCGCCGCCGTCGCCATTGCTGCCGCAGCAGCCATTGAGGGCACAGTAGTGAATCTGGCCGCCGGTGGTAGTAAGCGAAACGAGGTCACCTTCGGGCACCCCTCCGGCAGCCTGCGGGTGGGCGCTGAAGCAAGCTTGGTAGACGGGCGGTGGCATATCGAGCAGGCGGTGATGAGTCGCAGCGCCCGGGTGTTGATGGAAGGATTGGTGAGAATTCCTGGTGACAGCTTTTAGGAAGCCTTCCTTGGGCCATACTAAGTGGGTGATCCAACAGTAGGAGAGAGGGCTATGTCTACCAGACCATCTGACACATCCGAGGCCAACGAGCGGCCCGATTACGATCCCGAGCTGCAGGCTATTGCCGATTATGTCCTGAACTATCAGGTGGAATCTCAAGAGGCACTGGAAACTGCGCGTTATTGCCTGATGGATACACTTGGCTGTGGGCTGCTAGCACTACGCTTTCCGGAGTGTACCAAGCACCTTGGGCCGATAGTAGAAGGCACGGTGGTGCCGTTTGGAGCGCGGGTGCCGGGTACCTCGCTGCGTCTTGATCCAGTCAAAGCGGCGTGGGATATAGGCTGTGTCATCCGCTGGCTGGATTATAACGACACCTGGCTTGCCGCCGAGTGGGGCCACCCCTCCGATAATCTTGGTGGGATACTCGCCGTTGCCGACCATCTTTCCCAGCAACGGGTCGCTCAAGGCGAAGCGCCCCTGGTGATGCGGGATGTGCTCAACGCCATGATTATGGCCCATGAGATTCAGGGCGTGCTGGCGCTGGAGAATAGCTTCAATCGCGTTGGCCTCGATCACGTGGTGCTGGTGAAAGTTGCCTCTACCGCCGTGGCCGCTAAGCTGTTGGGCGCCAATCGCGAGCAGTTGCTTTCGGCGCTCTCCCACGCCTGGGTGGATGGCCAGAGCCTGCGCACCTATCGTCATGCGCCCAATGCGGGTTCCCGGAAAAGCTGGGCCGCGGGGGACGCCACCTCTCGGGGCGTGCGCTTAGCGGATATCGCCCTGCGCGGTGAAATGGGTATTCCCAGCGCGCTGTCGGCGCCCCAATGGGGCTTCTACGATGTGCTGTTTAGCCACGCCAATAAAGATTTGAGCCTGAAGCCAGAAGCAGAGCGCCGCTTGCGCTTTCAGCGTGAGTTTGGCAGCTACGTGATGGAGAACATACTGTTTAAGATCTCCTTCCCGGCTGAATTTCACGCCCAGACCGCCTGCGAAGCCGCCGTGACCCTCCACCCACAGGTGAAGGATCGCTTAGCCGAGATCGATAAGATCGTACTCACCACCCACGATTCGGCTATTCGGATTATTTCCAAAACCGGCGCACTCGCTAATCCTGCCGATCGCGACCACTGCCTGCAATACATGACCGCGGTGCCGCTTATCTTTGGTGCGCTTACCGCTGAGCACTATGAAGATAGCTTTCACGTGGAGCATCCGCTGATAGATGAACTGCGTAATAAGATGGTGGTAGAAGAAAACGCCGAGTATTCGGCGGCGTACCATGATCCTGAGCAGCGCTCCATTGCAAATGCAGTGCAGGTGTTTTTTAGCGATGGAAGTGCGACCGATAAAGTCGTCGTGGAGTATCCGGTAGGCCATCGACGTCGTCGGGAAGAGGGGATGCCACTATTGGTTGAAAAGTTTGAGCGCAATCTGGCAACCCGCTTTCCGACAACTCGTTGCCAAACAATTGCCGAACTATGCAGCCAGCAGTCAACGCTTGAAGCGTTGCCAGTACACAAATTTATGGATATGTGGATGATTTAAAGCCCACTTTCCACAATGCCTGGTGCTTATACACACCGGGCATTGTGGCGGTTACCGAAAGAACTGTTTTCCAATGAGGCTATTCAAAGATCACTTGATCGCGCATGCGGTCAACGGTGGCAGGCCCAATGCCATTGACGCGCTCAAGTTCTTCAGCGCTTTCAAAGGCGCCATTGGTTTCGCGCTCTTCAATGATCGCGTCGGCTCGGCTGGGGCCAATCCCCGGTAGTTCGGCTAGCAGTTCAGCGTCGGCAGTATTGACGTTAATCGGGGCTACTTCTTGGGCCAGTACGCCACCGGAAAATCCTAAGCTAATGCTGAACAGTAGTGCGGCCAATATCCCTTTAAATGTCATGTTCATCTGCAATGATCCTTTTAATAACGTTAGGTTGCTTGGATTGCATAGGCGGTGTTGCGTAGCGGTTTTTACATGTGCCCAAGTTAATAATGAGCAAGATAAACGCCAATGCCTTACTAACTTAGCTTTATTGAAAACGTGTTTCTGTAAGAGATCTATGACAGCAGTTGTAAGTTTTTAACGACGGAGATATGGCAAATGGCTTACATGCAGCTTGCATGCGGGGGGCGCGAGGAGTAGGGAGAGGCTGATATAATGACCAAAACGTATTTGGAGCAACGTTGTGGCCACCGATTCCCCGATTATTATTGCCCTTGATTACCCGTCGTTAGACGCCGCGCTGTGCATGGCTGATCAGTTGGATCCCGCCCGATGCCGTGTGAAAGTAGGTAAAGAGCTGTTTACCCGCAGCGGCCCGGCGGTACTTGAGGCACTGCATGGGCGTGGGTTTGAAGTATTTCTGGATCTTAAATTTCACGATATTCCCAATACCGTAGCCAGCGCAGTGCAGGCGGCGGCGGAGCAGGGTGTGTGGATGGTCAACGTACATGCCAGCGGCGGGCGCCGGATGATGGAGGCAGCTGTGCAACGTTTGGATCAACACGCGCTAACGACTCACTTAATCGCCGTTACCGTATTGACCAGTATGCAGGCCGAGGACTTGGCAGAGTTAGGTATCAGGGCCCCACTGGCCGAGCACGTAGAGCACTTAGCGCTGCTGGCGAAGCAGAGTGGTTTGCAAGGGGTGGTCTGCTCGGCCCAGGAGTCTGCGCGGATCAAAATGCTTTGCGGTGAGTCGTTCTTAAAAGTGACCCCCGGTATTCGGCCAAGCTTTGCAGTCGCTAATGACCAGCAGCGTACGATGAGCCCCAGCGAGGCGATTGCGGCGGGAAGTAGCCACCTGGTCATCGGTCGCCCTGTTACTCAGGCTGTCGACCCCATGGTAGCGCTTGAGGCGATTGAGGCGGAATTAGAGGCTCGCTGATACCTGTGCTTGGCGAGCACTATTCGCCCTCAACGCCAATGACCGGCTTAATTGTGCCCCAGAAGCGACAACTGGGGCACTGCCACTGTAACGCGTCGCTGGCAAAGCCGCAGCGCTGGCAGCGATGACGCGTGCGGTTAAGCAGCAGCGCATCGGTATGATGTTTTAGTAGCAGTAGGCGCGTATCCGGGGAAGGTTTTCCACTCAGGCGCTGGCTTTCAATATACAGATCAATCAAATAATCCAGCCCGCCTAAACTCGGCACGGCGCGCAATCGCTCGCCAATCAACTCAATTGCTTTGTCGACCCCTTCACGCTGATGCACGAGCTGCCCTAGCGCAATAATCGTACTGGTGTAAGGCGCTTGCTCAAGTAGCCGGTAAAGATGAGCCTCAAAGCCAGCTTCGTCATTATTGCGCAGATAGGCGTGCTTGAGGGCGGGCAGCATGGTGGGGATATGCGCTATCTCTTGCCCTGGGATGTTATCTAATCGCTCAATCGCGCGGTCATAGTGCCCGTTGTCCATCTCTAATTCGGCCAGTAGCAGGGTGGCGCGAACGCAGTTTTCATCCAGTTGCAGGGCTTTTTTGAGGTGCTTTTTCGCCAGTGGTCGACTGGCTTGGCTAATTTCCTCTAACGCCAGCTCGCATAGCCAGTGGGCCGCAGGACGACGCATCTTAGGATACTGTTTAAGCAGCGGCTGAATGACGTCGAGGGCTTGCTGCCACGCTTTTTCGCGCTCTAATAAATCAATGAGCAGCTGTTTCGCCGCATAGCGGTGATCATCATCACCGCTGTGCTCCAGCAGCGTATTGAGTAGCCGCTGTGCGCGGTCATGAACACCAAGCGCCATAAAATCCCGGGCAAGCTCAAGCTGGATTTGTTCGTTGGTGTGCTGGGAAAGGGCGGGGCGTGCTAGCAGGTTTTGGTGAATGCTCACCGCTTTATCAGCCTCGCCGCGGGCGCGAAACAGTTTGCCGAGGGCGATATGGGTGTGAACCGTCTCGCTGTTGACCGCAAGCACGTTAATAAAGGTATTGATCGCTTCGTCGGGCTGCTCGTTAAGCAGGTAGTTAAGCCCGACAAAGTAATCCCGGGAGAGCGCCTGCGACGAGGTCGCGGGCGGTTGGGAACGATGTCGGCGGCGTCCAGCTTGGTGATAACCTAACCCGTAACCAATGGCAATGGCTACCAATAGTACGCTTAGCAGCGCGACATCCAGCATTTATGCCAGTTCCTTAAACTCCCGGGTGCGCAGGTTATCGAGCTCTTTACGCTGTTGCTTATTGTGTCGCTCACTGCGGGCCAGGATTGCCTTTAATCGTACGTAGACGCCTAGCATGGCGAGCATGCCCAGCAGGACACCAAACACCAGTGTTGCCAATAACCAAACAGAGAGTGATACGGCTGGCAGCTCCAGCCAAATAAGGTTCAAGGCAATCGTTTGCTGATTGTTAACGGCAAACAAAATACCTACCAGCACTACAATCAGCAAAATAACGGCCAGAATAAGCCCTTTGATCCAACGCATGTGAGTTTCCTAGTCTGTGACGTTCACGGTAGCGCTATTGTGTACGACTCGAGCGGCGACGTCATCCTGCAGAAGGTCGGATAACGCAATAGCCGCCCTTAATAGCCGAGTGCGCGACTAGCGTCTACCTGCTCGCGTAGCTCCTTGCCAGGCTTGAAGTGCGGCACATACTTGCCTTCCAGATCAACTGCATCGCCTGTTTTTGGATTGCGCCCTACCCGCGGCTCCCGGTAGTGCAGTGAAAAACTGCCGAATCCACGGATCTCAACGCGACCACCGCTAGAAAGAGAATCCGTCATATCGTCCAGGATAATACGCACCGCCGTTTCAACATCTTTGGCGGACAACTCCGGCTGACGCATCGCAATTTGTTCGATTAATTCAGATTTAGTCATCGGTTAGCTCCCTGCGAACATTGAAGGCCGTAACGCGCTTTCGACCTCACTAATATCGAATTCAGCATACTGCTCAATTCAACATAAAACAATTCAGATAAAACAAGGTTCTAGACTCATTAACAGCATAGGCGAAGGTGCGCGCTGGCGCGACCCTGTAGCTTAGGTATACTGGCCTTTCATTTTTGTAATTGGAGCGGCTGACGTTGAACGATGACAATTCCCCTGCAGCCATTTTGCGTAAGCGGCTTTACTGGCACTCCCGGCGCGGTATGTGGGAGCTTGATCTACTGCTAATTCCGTTTCTTGAGCAGCGTTTTGATCAAATTAGTGAAGCAGATCAACTGGCTTACCAGCAGTTAATCGAAGGTGAAGACCAGGATCTGTTTGTCTGGCTGATGCATCGTGAGTGGCCTGAAGAGCCCAGCCAACGGCGTATCGTACAAATGATTGTTGAGCATGCTGAAACCACCGATAATTCTGCCTATCGTACCCTCTAGATTTTGGCTGCTAGCCCAATGTGGGTTGTTTGTCGGGGTAGTGGCGCTAAGCTATTGGGTCGTGGGGACACCCGCAACTGTTGCGATAGTTGTGTTAGGCGGTGGCGTTGTTTGGCGCGGCTATCTTCATCAACCCAAAGGCGTGCTCTCGCTGACCTCGACGGCGTCACAAGTTCAAGGCCGTTGGTTGCGCGAACCACAGTCAACAGAGGCCGCACTCATGCAAGGCGAAGTGCTTGGCGAAGCACATCAGGTGCGCTGTGATTATTTAGGGCCCTGGTTAGTAGGGCTTTATGTGGGTAAGCAGCGGGTTTGGCTCTGCCCTGATAGTGCGCCCCAAGAAAGTCTGCGTGAAGTAAGGCAGTTGTTCCATCGTCCGGGCCACTAACGGTTTTTTTCTAACGCGTCTGTTAAATCGTTTATCGATAGCGCAGAGGCAATGGCTTGAGGTCGTTGGTGGGGCCAGTCGGTGGAGTAATGTAGCCCGCGTGACTCATGGCGCTGCTGAGCGGCGATAACTGTCAATAGTGCTAACTGTAAGGTCTGGTGTAAGCGCTTCCCTTCCGGGGCTTTTAGAGCGCCCTGAATCTCTTCCACGCTATTTAGCAGTGTCTTCAAGTGCTCCAGAGCAGTGCTTAGCCCGGTGGTGCTGCGCACAATGGAGACATGCTGACTCATAGTGGTGCGCATCTGTTGGCGTATATCGCTAAGTACTGCTTTAGGGAAGGTGGCGGCTGCAGCTGGGGTCGGAGGCTGAAATTCGCTACTGCTGGTCGTTAGGCCGTTTTGTTCCGCATCGGCTAACAGCGCCTGTGCACAGCTGCGGGCAAATACCAAACACTCTAATAGCGAGTTGCTGGCCATACGGTTGGCGCCATGCAGGCCCGTGCAGGCCGTTTCGCCAATGGCATATAGGTTGGCAACGTTGGTGGCGCCTTGCAGGTTGGTGGCGACACCGCCGCAGCTATAGTGGGCGGCAGGCACTACGGGAATAGCCTGCTGAGTGATATCAATACCCCGGGAGGCGCAGTGCGCCTGAATAGTGGGGAAGTGATGGTGAATTGCCTTTTCACCTAAATGACGAATATCCAACCATACGTGGCCCAGAGAGCTGCGCTGTATTTCAGCATCAATGGCGCGGGCGACGACATCTCTCGGGGCTAGCTCGGCGCGCTTATCTAGCGCCAGCATAAAACGCTCTCCCGCCTCATTGAGCAAATGTCCGCCTTCACCACGAACCGCCTCACTGATCAAAAACGCCGGGCCTTCAGGGTCAAATAGGCAGGTGGGGTGAAACTGTTGAAACTCTAGATTCATTAACCGAGCACCCAGCTCTGCGGCCATCATCATGCCTTCGCCGCTGCTAGGGGCAGGCGTGGTGGTGTGACGGTAAAGGCCGCTTGCGCCGCCAGTGGCCAATACGGTATGGCGCGCAGTAAGGGAGTGCCACTGTTGGTTAGTATCGTTGCCATAGGCGCCGTGGCAGGTACCGTGGACATCCTGTAGCAAGCCAACCACGGTTAGATCGTTGCGCTGGGTGATGTTGGGGTGCTGGGCAACGCTGTCTAATAGTGTGTCCACTACAGCACGACCGGTGGCGTCATCCGCGTGGATAATTCGCCGTGCGTTATGGCCGCCTTCACGGGTGAGGTGATACGGATAGCGTGCGGCAGGGTCGGTTTCTGGCGTAAAGGGGACGCCCTGATCAATTAACCACTGAATAGCCGCTGGACCGTGGGTGACAGTAAAGCGTACTGCCTCGACATCACAGAGACCGTCGCCAGCTATCAGGGTATCGTTAATATGGGCTTCTAGGTCGTCGTCGGGCGAAAGAACGGCGGCAATGCCCCCTTGCGCCCATCGGCTGGCGCCTTGGTCGTCTTGCGCAGGACGAACCAGCGTCACTGACCGCTGATCAGCCACTTCCAAGGCAAGGGTTAGCCCAGCGACGCCGCCGCCAATGATAAGTACATCGGATGTTGGCGTGCTCATAGCGCCCGCTCCCCCTTGATACTGACCGAAATATTACCAACCCTAAACGTCGCTAGCTTCGCCGAGCGCAAAAAAGTTAGAAGGCAGGCATCATAGCGTGGCACTTGGCGTTTAGCGATGTTTTGAGGTAAGAAATGAGTGGTGTGCGGGCTGTCAATGCGCAATGTTCGGGCACGCAAAAGAGCACAGCAAAGGGCAGCGTAAAGATAACTAATCTAGGAAGTTAAGCGTTTAAAGGGGATGAGGCTGGAGAGGTAGAGAAGCAATAGGTAATGGTGCCCGGAGCCGGACTTGAACCGGCACGGGGTTGCCCCCGAGAGATTTTAAGTCTCTTGCGTCTACCGATTTCGCCATCCGGGCAAAACATCGTAATGCTGTTTTAAGAAGAGATCTTTAAAACATCACTACTACACAAAGATGGAGGCTGGAGTCGGAATCGAACCGGCGTACACGGAGTTGCAGTCCGCTGCATAACCACTCTGCCATCCAGCCTCAAGAGTCGTTGGAGCGGGAAAGGAGATCCGACCGGGCTGACGTTCCAGCTCACGACCTTTTCATGCTTTACCACGCTATCCAAGTTGGAGCGGGAAAGGAGATTTGAACTCCCGACCCTCGCCTTGGCAAGGCGATGCTCTACCACTGAGCTATTCCCGCTCGACTCGAGGGCGAATTATACGGATCACCGTCAGCTTGTCAATCAATGAATTGGCGCGTGTTCCTTATTTACTTATCAGCAGCTTACATTGAGCGGCTAAGATGTGGCCAGGCGGCTTTCAAGTACTGGATCATAGACCATAACGTGAGAATAGCAGCGGCATAGAGCACCATAATCCCTAACAGCGCAAATTCGTGCGCTGGTGGAAGCGCCAGCAAGATTAGCAGTGACACCATTTGTAGTGTTGTTTTCAATTTGCCTACCCAAGACACGGCCACCATGCCACGCTTACCCATTTCGGCCATCCATTCACGCAGCGCCGAAATGACAATTTCACGACCAATAATCACCAGTGCAGGGAGCGTGAGTACCAGAGTGTCATAGCGCTCTATTAATAGCGCCAGGGCCACGACGACCATAAGTTTGTCGGCCACCGGATCTAGAAAAGCGCCAAATGGCGTTGACTGATTCCAGCGCCGCGCTAAATAGCCGTCCAGCCAGTCGGTGACGGAGGCTAACGCAAATAGGCCAGCCGCTATAGGCATGCTCCAACTGAAGGGCAGATAAAACAGCACCACTAGCAGCGGAATAAAGGCGATTCTCGCCAGTGTCAGTATGTTGGGTATATTCATCGCAGGGTGCGATCCTTGCCGGAAAATCAGAGGATTCGAAGTGTCTGGCGCTTATTCTATCCCCCTTGGCCGATAGCATCTATGCCAAGAGGCGGTTTATCCATTGAGCGCGCGGTAAATGCACTCAGCTAGCGAGGCATTAATACCTGGAACGCGGGCGAGTTCATCGCGGCTAGCCTTTTGTACACCCTGCAGACCGCCAAAGAAGCGCAGCAGCTCACGCCTGCGCTTGGGGCCGATGCCAGGAATATCCTGAAGTGTCGAGGTGCGTCTCGCTTTATCGCGTTGGGCGCGGTGGCCAGCAATGGCAAAACGGTGTGACTCATCGCGAATGTGTTGGATTAAATGCAGGGCTGGTGAGGCCGGATCCAAATCAAGCGGATTGTCTGCTGTTTCCAAAAACAGGCTTTCAAGCCCCGCTTTACGCGTGGTGCCTTTGGCGACGCCCAAGAGAATAATATTGGTGATCTCAAGCGCTTTAAACACCTCACGTGCCATGTTGAGCTGCCCTTTGCCACCGTCAACGATCAATATGTCGGGGGCCACCGCTTCGCCACTTTTCACCCGCTTAAGGCGCCGTGTGAGCGCTTGCTGCATGGCGGCGTAGTCATCACCTGCGGCCACCCCTTCAATGCGGAAATGGCGGTAGTCGCTTTTACGTGGGCCTTGATGATCAAACACCACGCAAGAAGCAACCGTCGCTTCCCCATGACTGTGACTAATATCAAAACACTCTAGGCGTTGAGGCGTTTCTTCCAAGCCAAGTGCTTTCTGTAGTGCGGTAAAGCGCTGAGTCAGCTGCGTTTGATTGGCAAGCTGCGACGCCAATTGCTGTTCCGCGTTGGTAATCGCAAGCTGTTGCCACTGGGCGCGGTGGCCGCGGACTTGGCTGGTGACGCGGATGCGCTTACCCGCCTGCTGCGTCAACGCTTCGGCAATCAGCTCACTATCGTCGAGTGGGTGGCTGGTAATGACTTCGCTAGGAACGTTATGCGGTTGACCAAAATAATATTGGCTGACGACTTCAGTGAGCAGCGTTTCTAGTGGCAGATCCAGATCGTTTTTTGGCGTATGATGTCGTGCCCCCAGGAGGCGTCCGTCGCGAACGCTGAGAACAGAAACGCCAAGCGCGCCGGGTCGCTGTGCCAGGGCGAAAATATCGGCATCACCACCGCCTGTATCGACAAACTGACGCTGTTGAAGCTGGCGTAGCTGCTGAACTTGATCGCGAAGACGAGCGGCTTCCTCAAAGTTAAGCGCTTGGCTGGCCCTCTCCATTGCCTCCATCAATTCTTGGGTGACATTTTCACTTTTGCCTTCCAAGCACATCACCGCATGTTCAACATCGCGCTGGTAATCCTCGGCGGAAATATAGTCGACGCAAGGAGCACTACAGCGCTGAATTTGATACTGCAAGCAGGGGCGCGAACGGTGCGCAAACACGCTGTCTTCGCAGTTTCGGATATGAAATATTTTTTGCATCAGCGCTAGGCTTTCTCGTACAGCACCACTGCTGGGGTAAGGGCCTAAATAGCGACCGTCGTCGCTACGTTGACGAGCGCGTTTATACTCAAGTGCCGGGTAAGGGTGGCGGTCGGTGACAAAGACAAAGGGGTAGGACTTATCATCGCGCAACAAAATGTTGTAGGGCGGACGCAATTGCTTGATTAGCGTCTGTTCGAGCAACAGGGCTTCAGTTTCAGTTCGCGTCACGGTGACCTGGACGTCGGCGATACGTCCGACCATGGCCTGGGTTTTAGTATTCAGCTGGCCACGAAAATAGCTGGCAAGGCGCGCTTTTAAGCGCTTGGCTTTGCCCACATAGAGCGTGTTGCTTTGTTCATCAAGCATGCGATAAACACCAGGAGAGGTACTTACCGAGCTTAAGAACTGTTTTGCATCAAAGGTCATATCAGCCTGTCGGTACCCGATAACAGCAGAGGAAATTGAGTTATATCTGGGCGACGTCAAACCCCTCGACTAACCCGTGGCGGAGCGCTAAATGAGTGAGCTCAACGTCAGTAGCAATCTTTAGTTTATCAAACAGTCGATAGCGATAGGTATTTACTGTTTTAGGGCTTAAGTGCAGGCGATCTGAGATGTCTTGCACGCGTTGGCAGTTAACAATCATTAGGGCAATCTGTAGCTCACGGTGGGAGAGGTGGCTAAACGGATTATCCTCATTGGTAAAGTGTGAAAGGGCTAAGCGTTGCGCAATTTCCTGGCTGACATAACGCCTACCATGAAATACTTGGCGTATGGCGTCGGTCATCTCTATTGTGTCCGCGCCTTTGCTTAAAAATCCTGAGGCACCGGCTTCCAGCATGCGACGCAGTACGCTGTCTTCCATGTGCGCGGTCAGGATCAATACCTTGACGTCCTTCATCGAGCGGTGAATGCGGCGCGTGGCTTCCAGCCCGCCGATGCCCGGCATGCGGATATCCATTAGCACAATGTCGGGCTTCAAATGGCGACACTGTGTCACTGCACTTTCACCGTCGTCGACCTCGCCCACAATTTTCATGTCACACTCTTCGTTTAGCAGGTGCGCAATGCTGGTTCTTACTAAATGATGATCATCGGCGATAAGTACACTGATCAATGGACAGGCTCCTGCATGGAAACATCGTGGGCTCAGGCGTTGGTCTTGTACACTATTTTATATTGCTGACTGCATATCTTGCTAACTACATGTAGAGTGCCACAGCTGGCGACAAAGGAGAATTAGACAACGCTGATGGTTCAAAACTTGACCGAGGTAAATGTTCATCGTAGTATCCGCCTCGCTGTCGAAAAGAGCAGCATGTGGGGCCTTAGCTCAGCTGGGAGAGCGCAACACTGGCAGTGTTGAGGTCAGCGGTTCGATCCCGCTAGGCTCCACCAAGATTATAGAAAAAGCCTCGTTGATTAAACGAGGCTTTTTTCGTCTTCCGTAAAGATTACTCAGCAACCTTGCCCAGTAGCAAAAATTCGATCAGCGCTTTTTGTGCATGTAGACGGTTACCGGCTTCCTGCCAAACAACGGCGCGGCGGTCATCAAGCAGCGTCTGGCTGATTTCTTCGCCGCGATGTGCTGGTAGGCAGTGCAGGAACAGTACCTCTTGATTCGCCTGATCAAGCATCGCTTCGGTTACCTGGAAACCAGCGAAATCCGCCTCTCGTTTGGCCTGTTCTTCTTCCTGGCCCATGGAGGCCCAGACATCGGTGGTGATCAGGTCGGCATCTTTGACCGCTGCCTGCGGGTCATGCAGCAATGTTATCTGGTCACCAGCGGCCGCCATGATGTCGGCGCGTGGCTCGTAGCCTTTCGGGCAGCATATGCGCAAATGAAAACCGAACTGACGGGCCGCATTGATCCAGGAGTGGCACATGTTATTGCCATCACCAATCCATACTGCCGTGTGGCCCTTTACGCTGCCGCGTAGCTCGGTCCAGGTCATTATGTCGGCGAGCAACTGGCAGGGGTGATAGTCATCACTCAGGGCGTTAATAACCGGCACGCTGCTGGCGTTGGCGTAGGTCTCCAGGCCTGCGTGGGAAAAGGTGCGGATCATTACCGCATCGACCATTTCCGACAGTACGCGAGCGGTATCTTCAATCGGCTCGCCGCGGCCTAGTTGGGTGTCGCGAGGGGAGAGAAATAGCGCGTGACCACCAAACTGTGCCATACCCGTTTCGAATGAAACTCGCGTACGTGTTGACGATTTTTCAAAGATCATCGCCAGGGTGCGGTTGGGTAAGGGTGTATAAACAGGGCCTTGGGCTTTAAGGTTGGTCTTGATGGTAATGGCGCGCTGGATCAAATAATCCAGCTCATCCGGGGTCAAATCCAACAACGTCAGGAAATGGCGTGTCGCCATAAGAGCTTCTCTCCGCGCAAAAACACTATCCTAGCTATGCAGCAGGGGATGCGCAACGCGAACGGCATGCGTAGAATGCCAATGACATGTTAAAGCTGAGCGCTCTACTCAGGTACTATTCTTAAGCACTAGTCTCAAGTACTAATTACCAGGGCTGGTACAAGGGCTAGGTTCAAGAACTAGGTTCTAGGGTCTGGTTCGAGGGTTAAGCCAAGTAGATGAGTGAGAGGGCATCGGTCATCAATAAGCGAGGAAATAGTATGAGCACCACTGCCGAAAACATTCAGCGTCAAATTAGCGAAAACCCGATTCTGATTTACATGAAAGGATCGCCCCAGTTGCCCCAGTGCGGCTTTTCCGCCCAGACCGTTCAAGCGTTGATGAGCTGCGGTGAGCGCTTTGCGTTCGTTAATATCCTGGATAATCCGGATATTCGCGCTGAACTGCCCAAAATTGCTAACTGGCCGACATTCCCTCAAGTATGGGTGGAAGGCGAACTAGTGGGTGGCTGTGACATCGTGATTGAGATGCATCAGAACGGCGAACTGGAAAAACTAGTAAAAGCAGCTGCCGAGCGCGCTGGCGCTGCTGAGGGTGGTGACAACGCTTAAGTGTTGTTGAGCACTCCGCCCTAAGCGGTTGGCGGGCTATGGTGCAACCGCTAGAATGACACATTGTTATGCACCGTGGCACTTACCTTGCGCTGTCTTCAGCGCGAGGTAAGTTAGCCCGCTGAAGGAAGTACAGCTTCATGAGCTATCAGGTTCTGGCCCGCAAGTGGCGACCCCGCACATTCCACGAACTCGTTGGTCAGACCCATGTTCAACGCGCCTTGGTAAATGCCCTTGACCAGGGGCGTTTGCATCATGCGTATCTCTTTACAGGTACCCGTGGGGTGGGTAAAACCACCTTGGCGCGCATACTCGCTAAATGTTTGAATTGCACGGCCAACGGGCGCGGCGATGAGGGCATTACCTCTACCCCCTGTGGGCAGTGCGATAGCTGCCAAGCCATTGATGAAGGACGCTTTGTTGATCTGATTGAGGTCGATGCAGCTTCTAGAACCAAGGTGGAAGATACCCGCGAGCTACTCGATAACGTTCAGTACGCGCCGACCCAAGGGCGCTACAAGGTGTACCTGATTGATGAGGTGCACATGCTCTCCACCAGCAGCTTTAATGCGCTGCTGAAAACGCTGGAAGAGCCGCCTCCTCACGTTAAATTCCTACTAGCGACCACCGATCCGCAAAAGTTGCCGCCGACGGTGCTTTCGCGCTGCCTGCAATTTACCCTCAAGCATATGCCGCCTGAGCGCGTCGTAGAGCATCTCACTTACGTACTAGGGGAAGAGGGTGTTGCATTTGATGAGAGCGCGTTGTGGCTGCTGGGTAAAGCGGCCGAAGGTTCAATGCGCGATGCCATGAGCCTGACCGACCAAGCTATCGCGTTTGGTCAGGGGGCGGTTCGCCATGCGGATGTGGCTGCCATGCTGGGCACCTTGGATCATCGTCATATTCTTGGCCTGGCAGAAGCCCTGGCCGATGTGGATGTGCAGCGCTTACTGGCCGAAGTGGCTGAGTTGGCAGAACAAGGCCCCGACTTTGCTGCGGTGCTGGATGAACTTTCCAGCCTTCTGCACCGCTTAGCGGTGGCGCAAATGGTGCCGGACGCTGTCGATAACAGCCACGGTGACCGCGATGTTATCCTGCAGCTAGCGAGCCGCTTTACCGCTGAGGACATTCAGCTCTATTACCAAATCGGTATTCAGGGCCGTGGGGATATGGTGCACGCGCCGGATCTGCGCAGCGCCTTGGAGATGACGCTGCTGCGCATGCTGGCGTTTCGTCCTCAAGGCGTGCCTAAACCGCCACGTACGCCGCTGCCCCTGCGCCGCGAGCCTACAGGTAAGGCAGCGTCAGAAATGAATGCTCACGTTCCCGCGCCGGCCACGGTTTCATCAGCGCCGGCGCCCACCCCAGAAACGACAACAACGCCTGACGTTCAGTCCATTTCAGAAGAGCAGCCCACGCCAGAAGCGCAGTCAGAACCCCAAGCCGAGCCCCAGACCCCACCTGCCGCTAAAGAGGGGGCGCCGTTGCAAGAGCTCCCTCCTTGGGTTGTCGAGAATGAAACACCATCGTTAGAGGTTAGCGCGCCTCAGCAAGGCCCAGAGCCAGCGGCTATGGTTGAGCCAGTGCCTGTCGCGGAATCAACAGCAGCGCCGGAACCGGTTTCGTCGCCAGCGCCTGAGTTGGCAACTGATCCTGCTCCTGCGCAGGAGGAACCTGCTTCGGTAGCCCCGACTGGTAGGCTGGACAACGCAAAATGGTTGCAATGCTTTGATGCACTCGGGCTGGGTGGTTTGACGCGTAACCTGGCAGGCAACTGTCTAGTGGAGAGTGATGATGGCACGCTGCTGACCCTTCGCCTGGACCCCAGCCAGGAGGCCATGCAGGCGGAGGTGCACCAAACACGTATTGAGCGGGCGCTGAAAGAGCAGGGCATGTCGCGGCGAATAGCGTTTTACGTGGCTGAGTTGTCTAATAGCCTGGAAACACCCCGGCAGCGCGAAGAGCGGCTTAATCAAGAGCGCCATGCCCAGGCGGTTGATCTACTCAATCACGACCCCCATGTACAGAAATTACAGCAGGCGTTTGGGGCAAAGCTGATAGAATCCAGCGTTAAGCCAGCCGATGAAATGCGCTAAGCTGTCTCACATATCATCGCAATACCGACCTATCTTTTAACCACGTTGGAGACTAGACCATGCTTAAAGGTGGAATGGGCAACTTGATGAAACAAGCCCAAGAGATGCAAGAAAAAATGCAGCAAGCCCAGGAAGAAGTCGCCAAAGCCGAAGTGCAGGGCGAGGCGGGTGCCGGTATGGTCAAGGTCACGATGAATGGTCGGCACGACGTGTCAAACGTGACCATTGACCCCAGCGTTATGGAAGAAGACAAAGAGCTTTTGGAAGATTTGTTAGCCGCGGCAGTCAACGATGCGGTGCGTAAATTGGAAGTTAGCTCTAAACAGAAAATGGAAGAAGCGACCGCTGGCTTGAGCCTTCCGCCCGGCTTTAAGATGCCGTTCTAAGCAATGCGTTTTTCTCCTCTCGTTGAGCAGTTGATGGATGCTTTTCGCGTACTGCCAGGCGTTGGGCCTAAAACGGCTCAACGCATGGCGATGCACCTGCTTGAGCGTGAACGCCCAGGGGGGCAGCGGCTCGCTGCAGTTATTCAACAAGCCATTGAAGAAGTGGGCTATTGTCAACGTTGCCGCACGCTCACTGAAGCCGACATCTGCATGCTGTGCGAAAGCCTACGCCGCGATGATGCGTTGCTGTGTGTGGTGGAGTCACCTGCCGATCAATTAGCGATTGAAGAGGCCGGAGGCTTTAAAGGCCGCTACTTTGTACTGCACGGTCACCTTTCGCCGTTAGATGGCATTGGCCCAGAATCGATTGGTTTGGATTTGTTAGAAGCACGTGTCGCCGAAGGGCTCGTCGAAGAAGTGGTGTTGGCGACGAACCCTACTATCGAGGGGGAGGCGACAGCTCACTATATTGCCTCACAGTTAGCAGAATATGGCGTCAAACTCTCGCGGCTTGCCTATGGCGTCCCGATGGGCGGTGAGCTGGAGTATGTTGATGGCGGCACCTTGAGTCGCGCGTTTAATGGTCGCCTGCCTTTTGCCAGCGAATAAGCCTATCTAAACGCAAGCGCTTCAGCGCTTGCGCCAACTTGGAAGAATGCTTTTGTCCTCTCTTACTCCCTCTTTTCAATGGCTTGATACTCCAGAGGCGCTTGATGCTGCGTGCGATCAAGTAGCCGATGCTTCTGTGATTGCTCTGGATACCGAGTTTTTCCGAGAGAATACGTTCTTTCCAGTGCCTGCGTTGATTCAGTTCACCGCGGGTGAAGAGGCTTATCTGATTGATCCGGTGGCTGTCCCGTGTACTGATAAATTCCGTGCTCTACTGCAAAACAAGGCGATTAAGTTACTCCACTCCTGTAGCGAGGACCTGGAAGTTTTTCAGCACTGGGCAGGGGTGTTACCGGTACCTTTAATTGATACTCAGGTAGTACAAGGTTTTTTGGGTGAAAATCCAGGAATGGGGTATCAAAAACTGGTCGAATTTTGGGTCGGTGAAACGCTGCCTAAAGAGGAAACACGCTCAAACTGGTTAGTGCGCCCGCTTTCGCCTGCGCAGTGCCATTACGCCGCGCTGGATGTTATCTATTTATTAAAAGTCTGGACGCTACAGGCTGAAAAGCTCACTACGCTAGGTCGTCGCGACTGGGTGGATGCTGAGTGCGCTAGCTTGATTGAGCAGGCCGGCCGTAGCGTTGATAACGATCAACAGTGGTATACCCGTCAACGCCAATTATGGCGCTTACTGCCCCGTCAAATGGAAGCGTATCGGCTGATGACTACGTGGCGCGAAGGCGAAACACGCCGCCGCGATTTGCCGCGCAATTGGCTCATTAGCGATAAGTTACTGTTCGCCATCGCTGAAAAGATGCCCAGCAACCGCTTCGAGCTGGCTGAAGTGGAAGGTGTTAAGCCGGTGCTAATTAAAAAAGTGGGCGACGCACTGCTGGCAATGGTCAAACAGGCCCAGCACTGTGATGAAGAGGCGCTGCCCAAGCGTTGGCCAGACCCCATGCACCCGACGTTCAAATCACGCTTTAAAGCACTCAAGAGAGCGGTAACCGCTAAAGCTAATGACTTGGGTGTGGCACCGGAAATGCTCATGCGCCGCCGCGATATTGAAACACTGGTGATGCAGGACTTGGCAGGAGAACCTCTCACTTGGCCGACCGGTTGGCGTGGCGAGTGTTTGAATGGCGCGTTGGCCCAGGCCCTTGAGGAGCGAGCATAATGAGCGACAAGCTGATTTGCGAGGTTTTTAAAAGCTCGCGTAAAGATGAAATGTATTTGTATGTTGATAAACGTCAAGGGTTTGCAGACATCCCTACGCAATTACTTGAAACCTTCGGCAAGCCTGTACCGGTATTTACCATGCTGTTGACCGCTGATAAAAAATTGTCACGGGTTAATGCGGCAGACGTGGTGGAAGGGATTAAAGACAAAGGGTTCTACCTGCAAATGCCGCCGCCGAAAGAGGCCTATTTGCTCGACGTGCATCGTGCCCATGTGGCCTCGCATTCTAATGCGCGTTCTGAAGATGAGTAGCGTCAGTTTTACATGAACTTTCTTGCCCATGCTTGGCTCGTCAGGGCGGGTAGCGATGATTTTCTCTACGGCAATTTAATTGCCGATGGGGTTAAGGGGCGCAACTTAAGTGATTGGCCCGCGGCCACGGCGCTAGGCATTCGTCATCACCGCCGTGTGGATGCCTGGGTGGATAGTCATCCGAACGTGGTGAATGCGCGGCGACGCGCCCCGCCTGCTCACCGCCGCTATGCGGGCATTGCACTCGACATGGTATGGGACCATTTTCTAGCCCGGGATACGGCGGGACAGGCTGACCAGGAAATAATTGTAAAACGCTGCTATCGACTGCTCTTAGCGCGCTCTGCGCCGAACCGGCTGGCGGATATGGTGCCATCACTTGTCGCGCACGACTGGTTAAGAGGCTACGCTGATTTCGCGTTTACCTGCCGCGCTGTTGCGGGAATCGGCCAGCGATTGTCTGGCCCGAATCAGCTTGCCGCTCTGGTGCCCTGGCTGCACGACGATTACCAAGCGCTAGAGGACGACTTTCAAGCTTTATGGCCAGCGCTGTTGGCAGAATTAAGCCACACTGATACACCACCATAGGACGTGTTTCTGTGTGGTAGTGAAGGAGGAAACGATGGAAACCGCGATGCGCGAGCGTTTTTGGGAGCGCTACACCCTAGAAGAGTTGACGCCCCAGGAGTGGGAAGCGCTATGCGACGGCTGTGGGCAGTGCTGCCTGCTAAAGTTGCACGACGAGGATACCCAGGAACTCGCAGTGCTGAACGTGGCTTGCCGCCTGCTGGATATCCATAGCTGCCAGTGCAGCGATTATGCGAACCGTTTTAAAACGGTTCCCGACTGCACCCAGCTTACTCCTGCCTTAGTAAAAGAATTCACCTGGTTACCACAAAGCTGTGGTTACCGGCGAGTGGCAGAGGGGCGTAAGCTGGCGGGCTGGCATCCGCTGTTAAGCAATGACGCCGAACGGGTACACCGTAAAGGGATCAGTGTGCGTAGTTTTGCTGTTTCTCAAGATGAGGTACCTGAGCAGCAGCTGGAGTCACACATCATTGCCGTGTTACCGATGTAATTCCTGACGCTTTAAGCGCTGGGCTGGCGTTTTGGAGTATCCCAAATAGATAAAAACGCTTCTTTAACCGGTGAAAGTACTTTTTTAGCTGGTGCTTGGTTAGCGGGTTTAACGCTAGTTTTATGAGGAGCGTCCCAAATTGTCGGGAAGTGATCTTGGTATTTCATGGCTTCTATTGCCTCTTAAAGAGCTGTCATAAGCATTGGGCTTATAAAACGAGCTTATAGATCGAGATTAGACGTTAGTGTATGCGACTAAGGTGTAGTATGACGCAGAAGCGTGGACGAGTGAATAGTTTGTGGAAAATATTTTCATAAATAGTCGACCTACGTTCGATACGCTTGGGTACCGCATTGAGGTGTATCAATCGCTGCGCCGGTATTATTGATTCATATACCTTCAGTCAATTTTAGCTCAGGCGAGGTTGCACTAAGGCTGGTGGCGTTCAAAGCAGAATCATGCTCAACGGCCTGTGCATGATTTTTAACCGAATGGCTCTCTGTGCGTACTATATTCAAGTTATTAATAACGACAGAAGGCAGAGTGGGAAGGTTAGGACACTTGAGAAGATCAGCAACCAAAAAACAGCCAACGTTTACGCCCACCACGAATGGCCGGATAGCGTACTCTGCTCCAGTGGGGCAGCTCATCGTCCAGGAGCCGGGTCAGGCGTAACCTCTGGTTGTCCAGAAAGTGTAAGGTTTTACCTAGCGCGCCTGTGGACTGCACTTTCTGGGCCTCGACGCACTTACCGCTAGGTATGGACCCCGCAGATCAACGGGCCCCGTCCGGCGCGGCTGGCTGCATAGCCGAACAAATATGACTTGTTAACCGGCGCTGCTGTAACTACGTGTACGAGGTCGCACTGGCATAGTGGTCGGCTTCTTGGTTGACTTGGATCGTCGTCTCATTAGGTTTTAGAAACTATTGTTTTTTATAATTTTGGAAACCTGGGAGTCGACTGAAGGGGCTAAGGGCTGTTGACATTTTATAGCAGGGATATTGGTATGATAAAAGAGCAAGCCCACAGAGTAGAAGTTCCGAAGCCATCATCCTGCTAGTCTGTAATGCCCCGAGAGATACTCATACTGGTAAATTAGGGGCAACCAGCTGGACGGAAAGAATTTCACCGTTATGCGGATGCCAGTATTGTTTCTCTTCTTCGGGGAGTTGCTCAAAGAGTTTTTCAGAGATGATGTATTCAATACCGTTTAGCTTCGCATCATCAGTATTGCCGTCGTAAAGAGCGCACTGCAAGAAGTCTTCGTTGACCTGATCACAGAAGTGATGGGCCTCAAACTGATGCAGTGGCTCTTTTTTGAGCGGATGAAAACCGACGAGGTAAACATTAAGACGCGATGGGGGAGCGTCTGTTTGCATCATGCTTGCTCCTGCTTCTAATAGCTGAGATTTTGCACTCTCCGCTCTACCAGAAACCTCGGTGGTCGAGTGCGTTTCACCCATGCCGGTGCAACCAGCCAGAGTAAAGATCGATGCGACAAACGTACCGTAATGAAAACCATTAATGTTGAGCATAAAAATACCTACTATTTGGCTATAAGCATATTTCTTTTTTATGTTAGCCCGTTATCGGTGGTTTTCAATTTAGTGTTCCATGTTTGACCTTTGATAAATGGCGCCAACCGCCGCGTGTCTGCTGCATTGCAGGGGAGGGGCCACGGGATATCATTATTTTTTATGAATTGGAAGAGCAGGGGGCGACTAAAGGCTAATAATTTTAGTCTTTTTTTATTTTAATTTAACTACCATACTAGTCATATCAGCTTTGGCCGCTATGCTTCATAGGCTTTCATATTCGGATTTAGGTGTTATGCACACGACCCTACAAACGCTATGGCAGGAAACGCACGAGGGAGAATCGGTTCGCCAACGGCTATTTCACGTACTGAGGCAATCAATTATCCAGATGGTATTGGCGCCGGGGCAGGCGTTATCAGAAAAAGAGATGGCTGACACTTTTTCGGTTAGTCGCCAGCCGGTGCGAGAAGCTTTCATCAGGCTCTCCGAGGCGGGGTTGGTAGAAGTGAAGCCTCAACGCGGCACTTATGTGGTCAAAATATCCCAACAGGCGGTGCTCGAGGCGCGTTTTGTACGTGAAGCGGTTGAGGTCGCCATTGTAAGGCTGGCAGCCGAACAAGGCCTTGAGCCTACAGTGTTAACAGATTTACACGATCTGTTGGCGCGGCAGCATCGCTGTATTGAACCTAATGATAACGATCGGTTTTATCGTCTTGATGAAGCGTTCCATCGCACGCTTTCACTGGGGGTAAAACAGCACGCTGCCTGGAAAGTCATCGAAGAAGTCCGTGCTCAGCTTGACCGGGTACGCTACCTCAGTGTGCCCCATAGCACTCCGCTGGAACGGCTTGTGCAACAGCATGCCAGCATCGTTGCTGCCATTGAGGCACGAGATATTCAGCAAGCTGAAGAAGCGATGTCACTGCATTTGCGTGAAATTTTAGTCTCAATGCCCGATCTGGTTCGTCGTTTCCCCGCCATGTTTGAAGGGCAACTAGCATTTGAAGAACAAGAAAATTCAGCGCTGAAGCAGGAGGCGACTCAATGAAAATCGAGCAGGCATATACCATCGTGACCTCGCCGGGCCGAAATTTTGTGACGTTAAAGATTGTCACCGATCAGGGCGAGTACGGTATTGGTGATGCAACGCTCAATGGCCGAGAAATGGCCGTTGTGGCTTACCTGGAGGAGCACGTTATCCCGATGTTAATCGGCCGTGACCCACAGCGCATCGAAGATATTTGGCACTACCTTTACCGTGGCGCCTACTGGCGGCGCGGTCCCGTTACGATGAGTGCGATTGCTGCTGTCGATATGGCCCTTTGGGACATTAAAGCGAAGCTTGCGGGCATGCCACTTTATCAACTGTTAGGTGGTAAGAGCCGTGACCGAGTGATGGTGTATGGCCATGCAACGGGGCGTGATATTGATGCGTGCTTAGAAGAGGTCGCACGACATGTAGATGAGGGCTATAAAGCGGTGCGCGTTCAGGCGGGTGTGCCAGGCATTGCCACTATTTATGGCGTTGCCAAAAAAGATGGCGAACCTTATGAGCCTGCCGATGCTGATTTGCCTGCCGAGCACGTATGGAGTACCAGTAAATACTTAAACCATGTGCCTAAACTATTTGCTGCCGTGCGTGAGCGCTTTGGTGATGATTTGCACGTGCTACACGATGTGCATCATCGCCTGACGCCCATTGAGGCTGCTCGCTTAGGTAAAGAAGTGGAGCCCTACCATCTCTTTTGGCTTGAAGACTGCGTCCCGGCAGAAAACCAGGAAGCGTTTGGTCTTATCCGCCAGCACACCACAACGCCCCTTGCCGTAGGTGAAGTTTTTAACAGTCTGTATGACGCCAAAGCGCTGATTGAAAATCAGTGGATCGACTATATTCGCGCCACTCTGACGCATGCTGGCGGCATTACCCATATGCGCCGCATTGCTGATTTAGCGGGCCTTTATCATGTGCGCACTGGCTTCCATGGTCCGACAGACCTTTCGCCGGTTTGCCTGGGCGCGGCAATTCACTTTGATACCTGGGTGCCCAACTTCGGTATCCAGGAGTATATGCCGCATACCAGCGCCACTGATGAGGTCTTCCCCCACGACTATCGCTTTGAGGATGGGCATTTCATCGTTGGTGAAAAGCCCGGGCATGGTGTGGATATCGATGAGCAGTTAGCCAAGCAGTACCCCTATAAGCGCGCCAGCCTGCCGGTGAACCGGTTAGAAGACGGCACCTTGTGGCACTGGTAAGGAGTTCATCTAAATGAAAGCATTTCAGGTAAAGGCGCCCCATGACTACCAGGTCGTGGAAGTTGAGCCGCCCAAAGCGGCCGCAGGTGAAGCGCTGGTACGCGTAGCATTTGCCGGTATCTGCGGCTCGGATATGCACATTATCCATGGCGACAACGCCTTTGTGCGTTTTCCGCGCATCACCGGCCATGAGTTCGCCGGGGTAGTGGAAGCGGTAGGAGAGGGCGTGACGGACGTAGCCGTCGGAGCTCGTGTGTGTATTGATCCGGTTATTAGCTGCGGCAACTGCTATCCCTGCCGCATTGGCCGCCCCAATGTGTGTAGTTCACTTGAAGTGATCGGCGTGCATCGCAATGGCGGTTTTGAAGAGTTTGTGGTCGTTCCCGCGGATAACGTACACCACCTTCCCGAGCATATCGGACTAGATGCTGCTGCCTTAGTTGAGCCTTACACCATTGCTGCCAATGTACTTGATCGCATGCAGCCTCACCCGGGTGATCGACTAATGATTCTGGGCGCCGGTGTTATTGGTCTTACGATCCTGCAGATGGCCCTGGCCAAGGGTATCGAAGAGGTTATCGTCACTGACGTTATTAATGAGCGATTAGCGGCTGCAAAACAGCTTGGGGCAACGCAGGTATTGAATAGTCGCGAGCAGGATGTGGAAAAAGAGGTGCTTACCTTCACCCAGGGCGAAGGTGTGCCACTGATTGCCGATGCGGCCTGCGTACCCGCGCTGCTACCGCAAATGCTGCGTTTAGCGTCGCCAGCAGGGCGCATTGGTCTACTGGGTTTTAGCGCCCAGCCCAGCGAGCTAGTGCAGTTAGAGGTGATTAAGAAAGAACTGACCTTGGTAGGTTCACGACTTAACAACCGTCAGTTTCCGGAGGTGCTAAAGCTAATGGCAAGTGGGCAGTTGGATCCGTTGGCCTTAGTCAGCCATCGGTTGCCGCTAAACGACATGCCCAGCGCCATCGACATGCTTGATCACCGACCAGAAGAGGCCCGCAAGGTGCTGATTAAAATCAGTACTTGAGGGAGGCTACTCCAACCCACGCCAACCCCCACGCAATTAACAGCTATTAATTAGCAACTGCAGTCCACAATTAACAACACTCTTATGCAGGAGAAATACAATGATTAAGCAACTTATCACCAGCGCTGTTCTTGGCGCTGCCTTAGTCGGCAGCCACTCCCTGATGGCGGCCGACTTTACCCTGCGTTTTGGCCATTTAGCCAATGAGCAAAATATTTGGCACCAGGCCGCCGAAAAATTTAAAGAAGAGGTCGAAGCAAACTCCGACGGGCAGATTGAGGTACGCCTCTACCCCAGTGAGCAGCTGGGTAACGAGATGGATGTGATCAACAGTATCCAGCTAGGCACGGCGGATATGACCATTACCGGTGAAAGCCTACAGAATTGGGCGCCTAAAGCCGCGATGATGGCCGTACCTTACGCTTTTCGTGATTCCGAACATCTCCACGCGGCGGTAAATGGTGACATTGGCGATGAGATCGAGGCGCAAATCACCGAGCGAACTAACTTGGTTCCCTTGGCGTGGTTTGAGCGCGGCCCTCGCGAACTTACTTCCAATCGTCCCATCCGTACGCCTGATGAGCTGGATGGTCTACGACTTCGCGTCCCGAACGTGCCGTTATTCGTCGATACATGGCAGGCAATGGGGGCGCGTCCAACCCCAATGGCATTTAGTGAAGTGTTCACTGCGCTCCAGCAAAACACCCTGGAAGGGCAAGAAAACCCGCTTAGTCTGATCGAAAGCGCCAGCTTTAATGAGGTACAGGACTACGTCAACATGACTGGACATGTGCGCAGCTGGATCTATGTCGTGATTGGGCGTAACCAGCTGGAAAATATGCCTGCAGAGCTTCAGCAGGTGGTTCGTGATGCTGCGCAAACGATGCAAGCGTATCAGGCCGAGCTTTTCGTTGATGACCAGGAGCGTCTTGAGCAGGCATTACAGGAGCGTGGCATGGAATTTGTGGAAGTTGATGTCGATGCGTTCGCAGACAAAGCTCGCCCCGCCGTGCTTGAGGCTTTAACAGATGAGCAGCGTGAGCTCTTTGATGCTATCCAAGACTTGTAAGTTCTTGGAAGCGAATTTTGAGTGAATGGCGGATGAGATTGGGCTGGCGAAATGCTAGCCCAATCTCAGCTGCAATAGCGGCTTGCTCATGAGGATACGGTTATGAACTCGGATCATAAAGCGCTCGAGCAGGAAGCGCTAGAGAGTCTGGATCCAATGGCAGCGGTACCTAAGCTAGCAGGCCCGATAGGCCGCGTGATTGGCTGGGTAGATACGTGCTTTCTGACCTTGGCCGTCGTGGCGCTGGTTGCGATTGCTGTCACGGTGCTGCTGCAAATTTGTTCGCGGTTATTTTTGCCGTTTTCGATAGCCTGGACTGAAGAGCTCTCGCGCTATCTGTTTATTTATATGGTGGCGCTATCTGTTGGTGTTGTTCTACGCCAGCACCGAAACATCAGCGTTGAGCTTTTTCATCACCTGTTGGGCGCGCGCATGCAGGCGGCTTTTCAAGTGCTCATTTGCGCACTGATTGGCCTGTTTGCCTTTCTGGTGCTGCCTTACGCTTGGCAGTATGCGCAAAACGGCGCTTGGCAAACCTCGCCAACGCTGCATGTTCCCATGCTGTATATCTTTTTCTCTACAGTAGTCACCTTTGCGCTCCTTCTGGTCTACAGCTTACTAGGGTGTCTTGAGGGAATTATCGCAATGTGTCGCTCCTCTGCCTCCCTCCAGGAGTTGTAAGCATGGAAGTCATTATCCTGTTTAGCGTTTTTTTAATACTGCTCACGGTGGGTATGCCCATTGCGTTTGCATTGGGGTTAGCCTCGCTCTCTTATCTTCTGCTTGAAGGCATTTCATTAACCATCGTGCCGCAACGGATGTACGCCGGTATCGACACTTTTGTACTGCTGTGTATTCCCGGCTTTGTGCTGGCCGGCAATTTAATGAACGTCGGCAATATCACTGAGCATATTGTACGTTTCGCCAATGCTTTGTTAGGCCACATCCGAGGCGGACTTGGCTTGGCTAACGTGGCGGGTTCGATGATCTTTGGTGGTATCTCCGGCACGGCCGTTGCTGATTCAGCCAGCATCGGTTCGGTGATGATTCCCGGTATGGCGCGCTCGGGTTATGACAAACCGTTTGCCGCGGCCGTTACCGCTGCCTCGTCAACCGTTGGGCCGATTATACCGCCTAGTGTGCCGATGATTATTGCCGGCTCACTTAGCGGTATTTCGGTCGGGCGTATGTTTCTGGCAGGTGCGATTCCTGGCCTGTTGATGGGGCTCGCCATGATGGTCACGGTGTATATCCTGGCCGTTCGGCGTGGTTATCCCAAAGAGAAGCGGGTCCCTTTTTTGCAGTTGCTGCGTGAAGCGAAAACGGCCTTCTGGGCACTGCTGATGACCGTGATTATCCTTTACGGCATTATTGGCGGCTTCTTTACCCCCACCGAAGCCTCTATTGTGGCTTGCCTCTATGCCTTGGTGGTTGGCATGTATGTCTATAAAGGGCTGTCTTGGAAAAAGCTCCCAGCGATTTTGTCAGACACCGTTTTAACCTCCTCGGCTCTGCTGCTGATGGTGGGGTTAGCCAACCTGTTCGGCTGGATCCTTACCAGCGAACAGATCCCCCAGATGATCGCCGCGCTTATTCTCTCGATTAGCGATAACCCGCTCATTGTTCTGCTTATACTTAATCTAATCCTGCTATTTGTCGGCGCGTTTATGGAGACCATTGCCGCGCTGATTATTCTTTTCCCAGCCTTGGTGGGCGTAGCCACTGGCGTGGGTGTCGATCCGGTTCACTTTGCGGTGATCGCCGTGTTGAACCTGATGATTGGGCTGACAACGCCGCCGGTAGGTGTATGTCTATTTGTGGTAGCAGGGATTGGCAAGCTGCCGATGTTGACAGTAGCGAGAGCCATCGTGCCATTTTTATTGTGCAACTTGGCGGTGCTGCTGTTGGTGACTTATGTCCCCGCGATTTCGCTTTGGTTACCTAACTTGCTGATGGGAGAGTAACTAATGAGGGCTCCTCAGCGTATTGAAACAACGCCAACAAGCGGCCATATCGGGATTGTTCATCTTGGTTTAGGCGCTTTCCATCGTGCCCACCAGGCGGTCTATTTAGAGCGTTATCGCCAACGCAGTGGCGATGGTGAGTGGGGCGTCTGCAGCGCGAATTTACGCTCTAGTGTTGGTTTAGTCGACGGCTTACGGGCGGCAGGGCAGCGCTATCATGTAGCGGAGTACGCTGATAGTGACAGCATCACGCTGCGTGAAATAGGTGTGATTGAAGAGACGCTATTCTCTGGTTGTGACAGTGCCGGAAGCTGGGCTCGCGATCGGGAGACGCTGCTGGCCCGGATGGCTTCTGCAGACACCCGTATCGTTACCTTAACGGTGACCGAGAAGGGCTATTTTCTGAATCCCGCCAGCGGTGAGTTGAGAGTCGACGACCCGATGATCATCGGTGATATTGCCTCGCCCCAACAGCCGCGCACTGCGCCTGGCTTACTGGTGGAAGCGTTAGCTAGGCGGCATGAGGCTGGCATCGCCCCCTTTACCGTGCTCTCTTGCGACAACATGCCGGATAACGGAAAGCGAACACGCCAAGCGGTGGTGCAATTGGCCGAGCATCGAGACCCAGTATTGGCCAATTGGATTGCCAATGAAGTGTCGTTTCCCTGCAGCATGGTGGATCGCATCGTCCCTGCGATGACCGACGACGACTTTGAGCGTTTAGCGGCACTGGACATTACCGATCCAAACGCCGTGGTATGTGAAGCGTTCACGCAGTGGGTGGTCGAAGATAATTTCCCCCAGGGGCGGCCCGACTGGGAAGCCGAGGGTGTTGAGATGGTGGCGGATGTGGCGCCGTTTGAAACCATGAAACTGCGCATGCTCAACGGTAGTCACTCCTTGCTTGCCTATCTTGGCGCGCTTGCAGGTATCGAAACGGTTTTTGAAGGCGTCAATCATACAAAGCTTCGCGCTTTATTACGCCGCTATATGCTTGAAGAGGCGGCTCCGACATTAGATATGCCCGAAGGAATCGATTTAGACGCATATGCTGATTCGCTGCTGGCACGCTTCGCCAATGACAGCTTGCGCCATCGCCTGCAGCAAATCGCAATGGATGGCAGCCAAAAACTCCCTCAGCGCTGGCTCTCTGGCGCGCTGAAGCGCAGCGCTACGAGGCAAGCATCGCCTTGTGTGGCGCTGGGGATGGCGGCCTGGATTCGCTACACCGCAGGCGATGATTTATTGGGGAATCGCTACACCGTCGATGACCCGCTAGCCAAGCGCTTTGCAGAACTACACCAGGCGCATGGTAGCGATACCAGCGCTCTGGTAGCGGCCTATTTAGCCATGGACGATGTGGTGCCTAACGCATTGGCAGCGTATAAGGCGTTTGCACAGGCCGTACTAACGGCGTATCAAACGCTTACCCAAGATGGATTGAATGGGGCGCTCGCGGCGCTTGAGCGCAACTAATAAAAGGAGATGACCATGGAGCATACTTGGCGCTGGTTTGGCCCTAATGATGCTATTCGGCTGGAAGAGATTCGCCAGACAGGCGCCACCGGTATCGTCACGGCACTGCACGAGGTGCCTAATGATCAGGTTTGGTCGGTTGAGGCGATCCGTGAGCGTCGGCAGATGATCGAAGCGGCAGGCCTCACATGGTCGGTGGTGGAGAGCGTACCGGTACATGAGTCGATCAAAAAAGGCTTTCCCGAACGGGATGCGTTGATTGGCACCTACTGTCAGACGCTGCGCAATCTGGCGGCCTGCGGTATCGACACCGTTTGCTATAACTTTATGCCAGTGCTTGATTGGACGCGTACGGACCTGATATACGCGCTGCCCGACGGCGCCTTGGCGCTGCGCTTTGATCAGGTGGCGTTTGCCGCCTTTGATCTTTATCTGCTTCAGCGACCAGAGGCTGAGCAAGAGTACAGCGATGAAGAGAAGGCTCAAGCGCGCCGCCACCTAGAGGGGTTAGATAGCGCTGGCCGTGACAAACTAGTCAATACGCTGATTGCGGGGCTGCCGGGGGCCGAAGAGCACTACACCCTTGAGCAGTTTCGCACGGTGTTGGAAGAGTACGCGGACATTGACGCCGCTAAATTGCAGGAAAATCTAGGCTACTTTCTGCAGGCCGTTATTCCGGTAGCAGAAGAGGTAGGTATTCGTATGGCGATCCACCCGGATGATCCGCCTCGGCCGCTACTGGGCCTGCCTCGAGTGGTGTCGACTCGCGAGGATGCCCAGTGGATTATTGATCGCGTGCCCAGCCCCGCCAATGGTTTGACGCTTTGCACTGGCTCTTACGGCGTTCGACAAGACAATGATTTGGTGGCCATGGCCCGCCATTTTGCCCCGCATATTCACTTTATCCATCTTCGCGCTACCCAGCGCGAAGCGGATACGCTCTCTTTCCATGAGGCGCCGCACCTAGTCGGTGATGTGGATATGGTAGGGGTGATACATGCCTTGGTGGAGGAAGAGCGCCGCCGAGAAAGAGAGGGTGGGGCGCGGTTGCCGCTACGGCCTGATCACGGCCACCAGCTTCTTGATGATCAACAGCGCAATACGGCACCGGGTTATCCCCTTTACGGGCGCATGCGCGGTCTAGCTGAGCTACGGGGTGTAGAGCTGGCGGTGCGGCAGTTAACACTCAGATAAGCGGCTACGTTCTAAAGGAGACGTATGCGTTCACATGAATTAGCGATAGATAAAGGCAGAGTGGAACTCGGCCCTAATTTATTGTCCGGTGTCAGCCTGCCCGCAGCGGTGGTGCATGAGGCTCCTCTCGCGCACAACCTGATGTGGATGCAGCGATTTGCAGAAGCCCACGGGGCCCAATTGGCGCCCCACGGCAAGACCACCATGACGCCTGCGCTTTTCCATCGACAGCTCCAGGCAGGTGCGTGGGGTATCACACTTGCCACTGCACCCCAGTGTCGTGCTGCCTTCGCCAATGGCATCACCCGAATATTGATGGCGAACCAATTGGTGGGCCAGGCCAATATGGCCATCATCGCGAGTCTGATTGAGCAGGGGCTACGTTTTACTGTGTGGTCGATAGCTATGAGAACGTACGCCAGCTTGAAAATTCTTCACTGAACGGGGCTTGACGTTATCGGTTCTTATTGAGGTAGGCGTAGCAGGTGGTCGCTGTGGCTGCCGCAATCAGCAGCAAATTCTCTCGCTTGCCGAAGCCATCGATAATGAGCCCGCGCTCTACTTGGCAGGTTTAGAAGGCTATGAAGGCGTTGTCCATGGGGATGATCCCTCGCAGCCATTATCGGTGACTGGTTGGGAAGTGACGAAAATTATGGATGAGCACACGTTCGTGCAGCTACCTGACGATGCCCAGGATGTTCAGATCGGTGACTCGTTGCGTGTTTGGTGCCTCCCATCCATGCCTGACGTTTGATAAATGGCGCCAACTGCTGCTTGTTGATGACGCCTTGAACGTGAAAGAACACCTGGCGACCTGCTTTTAAAAGCCTCCTCGCTCCTGCCGCTAAGCGATAGCGGCGGTCGATAAGCGTGAAATTGCCGCTGGCAGTTCGCTTGCGTGATGAATCCCCAGGGCGCCTTCGGGAGTGCTTTCCTCGTTCGGGAAATGGTTGAGATGAATAACGTGCATATCTGCCGCTAGACCGGCTTCCACTCCCACGGCCGCATCGTCAATTACAATACAGCGTTGGGGGGCAAAGCCCATGGCGGCCGCCGCTTTAAGGTAAAGCTCAGGGTCGGGTTTCCAGACATTGAGGGTATAAGCGCTAAATAAATTACCTGCAAAGTGATGACCCAGCTGGGTGCTTTCCAGGGCGCAGCGAATTTTGCGTTCTGGGCCATTAGAGACCACGGCTTTAGGGTGGCTGCTTAACTGTTCTAACGCGGCGGGCATACCAGATATCGCGATAAGTTCAGCGCGCATGCGCGCTTCCATACGTGTTCGCATACCCGCCTCAAGCTGGGAAAATGTGTCTTCTTCTAACACCTGAAAACGGTTTTCCAGCGTTTGGACAATCGTCTGGAAACGTACCCCTCTAAATTCGTCCATATATTGCTGTGCTGAGAAGGGTAAACCGAATTCGGGAAGGAGCGCGCCCATCACCTCGGCAAGCAGTATTTCGCTATCCACCAGGGTACCGTCGCAGTCGAAGAGTAAGCAGAAAGGCGAGGAGGGGGACTTATCAGTACTCATCGGCAGGCTTCCTCATTAACTAGGCTAATTGGGCGTTCGCCCTGCAGCGCTAGGCGAATATTGTCCACCGCGCGCTGGGCCATGGCGTCGCGGGTTTCATGGGTGGCTGAGCCTATATGAGGCAGAGCGACCACATTCGACATCTTCAGCAGTGGCGAAGAGGCGGAGAGCGGCTCCTTTTCAAATACATCCAATCCAGCGGCTTGGATAACGCCGTTTTCAAGGGCGTGAATCAAAGCGCTCTCATCGACCACTTTACCGCGGGCAATATTGATGAATATGCCTGAAGGCTTCATCTGTGCGAACTCCTGGGCACCGACCAATCGTTCGGTTTCAGCCGTGAGAGGCACTGTCACACAGACAAAATCGGCCTCGGCTAGCAGCTCGTTGAGTTCGCGACGCTGCGCGCCTAATTCGCTTTCTAATTCAGGCTTGGGAGAGGCGTTGGAGTAAATCACTTTCATACCAAACCCTAGGGCACCACGCCGGGCGACCGCCTGACCAATGCGCCCAAACCCGACCATGCCCAAGGTTTTACCATGTACATCACTGCCAAACAGTGCCGGGCCAATACTCGCTTGCCACTTGTCGGCTTTGACCCACTCGGCTAATTCAACTACCCGGCGAGCCGTGGCCATGATCAGGGTAAAGCCGGTATCGGCGGTGGTTTCAGTGAGCACATCCGGTGTGTTGCATAGCATGATGCCGCGCTTGGTCAGTTCATCAACAGGGATGTTGTCGTAGCCAACAGAGATAGTCGCGATGACTTCCAATTTAGGCGCTGTGTCTAACAGCTGAGGGGTAATCGCTAAGCCGGAACCGATAATGCCATGAACGTTAGCCAGTAGAGCGTGATTAGCAGGATCATTCAGTGCGGTCGTTTTCGGCAGCACCTCCACCTCAAACAAGTCGCTAAGCTCGGCTAACTGAGCATCACTGAGTCGTCCTTGAACCACTAGTTGTTTTTTCATTGTTGTCTCCTGATTATAAAGCGCTTAATAAAGCATAACGGGGCGAATTAAGCAGTGGGTTGATCGGTTTCAAGCGCTTGAAGTTGCTGGCGGTTAGGTAGGCCTTCCATATCGCCAACCACCTGAATGGCTTGAGCACCAATGAGGTTGCCCCGTTGGGCTGCTTGACGTGCCGAGCAGCCGTCAAGCAGGCCGCTGATCACGCCGACAGCGAAACCATCGCCAGCACCTACGGTATCCACAACGTCTGCTACGTGGCAACCGTCTACCGTAAAGCTCTCTTCCTGCCCACCTAGGTTGCCGCGATAATAACTACCTTCCGGCCCCAGCTTGATGATCACCGCCGAGGCGCCTTGATCCAGATAGTAGCCTGCTACGTCGTAAGGCGTCTTCTGCCCAGTGAGAAGTTGGCCCTCTGAAAGCCCAGGTAATACCCAGTCGGAGAACATGGCAAGGGCATTGAGCGTCTTGCGCATGTCGGCTTCACTGGCCCATAGGCTGGGACGTAAATTGGGGTCAAAAGAAATACTCGCACCATTAGCTCGGGCTTCTTTAAGCGTATGGTAAGCGAGTTCACGTGCAGAGGCGGAGAGGGCGGGGGGAATGCCCGTTGCATGTACATGGCGCAGAGCGCCGAAGTCAATATCGCTAGCGTCTTGTGGGGATAGGTGGCTGGCCGCGCTGCCGCGACGAAAATACTCTACTTTTGGGTCTGCGCCGCCAAGTGCGCGCTCTTTAAACAGTAACCCAGTAGGGTGCTGGGTATCTGTATGAAGGTGACGGCAATCCAGCCCTTCGTTTTCTAACGTATTGCGAATAAAGTCGCCAAAGCTGTCACTGCCCACACGGCTTAACCAGCCGACATGAAACCCTAAACGCGACAGACCAATCGCCACATTGGTATCTGCGCCTGCAATGCGGCGCTGAAAATGCTCAACGTCGGAAAGCTTGCCGGGGGAGTCTGCCACGAACATGGTCATGGCTTCGCCAAAAGTGAGGACTTCTGGAGGGTTAGTAAAGGAGTGGGACATGGTTAGTCATCTCTTGATGTTGTTGGTCGTCGGTTAATGGGAACGATACCATTTATGTTGCTTTTATAAAGCTTGGGCGATCATAAAATGCTAACGCCGGGTGGAGCCTCTTGCGATTAGGGTAGGTGCAAAACTCAATGTTGTCGGCGGCGGCGTTGTTTGAGGTGTAATTCTATGCCTCAAGCAGTGAAGCGCCGTTTTCCCGATAGCATCGGTTGGCTGGGCAAGCGTGGTAATACCAGGAGGCACGAGATCGCACCAGTCGAGTTCATCAATGCCCATTAAGCCGAATTGACCAAGCGGTAGGCCTAGCTGCTGGAAAAGGCGCGTTATCGTCAAGGTCACATTGCCGTTGCCACACAGTACGGCGCAGGCGTGTTGAGGATGGGCGGCTAAAAAATGGCTTAGCGCCTGGCGCGTGTTGGTGTCACTTGATAACAGTAGCGTTGCATGGCTTAACGCACGCTGTTGGGCGCCCTCGTTAAAGCAGGCCAGCCGTCGTTGCCGTGTGCTTGACTGCTCAGGGGCTTCGCTGACATACAACACGGCTTGGTAACCCTGGGCAGAAAGGTGATCAAGTGCGCTATCAATCGCTAGCTGGTTATCAAGCCCTACTACTTCTGCATCCACATTGCTGATTTCGCGGTCTAGCAGCACGACTGGCGTTCCATGGCTGATGAAAGTCTGTAGTTGGGCTTCGGGGCTGCCGGTGGCATTAACCACCAAGCCTGCCACCTGATACGCACCCAGAAGGTCTAAATGCTGGCGCTCCTGCTCAGAATCGTTGTCGGTATTGCATACCAATAATGAGTAGCCGTACTGGCGGCATGCTTGTTCGACACCGTGGGTAATTGCCACGGAAAAAGGGTTGCGGATATCCGCTACCAGCATCCCGATGAGCTTGGAGCGCCCACCCTTGAGTCCACGCGCCATTTGGTTGGGCTGGTAATCTAGAGTGCTTGCTGCCTGGGCAATGCGGTCCTGAAGAGTGGGCGATAGACGTTCCCGTTCATCGCCAAAATAACGCGAAACGCTAGTTTTTGAAATACCGGCTAAACGGGCGACTTCAAGAATGGTAGAACGTCGTACTGCAGATGACATAATGGTCTTCGCGGAATGGGAACGGTTCCATTTTGTATATGCTTGACATCAAAAGCAACGGTACACAGTTAATTAGATGTGGTTAACCATATAAATATTGTAATCGGAGGGGGTTACCGCCCGGCTATTTGTAAATCTATTCATGTTTTTTTGTTATACGGGGTGGTTTTTTGATAGCTTTTTGCTATGAGTGGCGTTGAGGAGTATGCCATTCGGCTGAGCAGGATGAATCAGGTAAACTGCGCGTTTCCTCGCAAAAGCGATGCCCGCGGTATGCACCCAAACGATTTACCAAAAAGCTATGACTTAACAGAGGCTGGAGATCGCTATTTCGATGGCTTGGCCGATAAGTTCTCCCGTTCACTCTATCAGGCACCCCGTGGCGAGTTGCGCTTAGTGATGCTCGACTATTTATTACCGCAAATGTTGCTTTTAAACGAGCAGAACGTCCTTGACGTGGGCGGCGGTCTGGGCCAACAAACGGCGTGGTTTGCCAAGCGTGGGCATAAGGTGACCATGGTGGAGCCTTCGAAAGACATGCTCAGTTATGCCCAACAGTGGCATCACGATGATCCGACGCTACCTCACTCCTCCATTACTTACCGGCAAGCGTCCTTGCAGGACCTGCCCCCGCAGGCACCGGGGCCATGGTCGCTGATTACTTGCCACGCAGTGTTGGAGTGGCTGGGTGACCCGCAAGCAGCCCTGACTAACCTAAGTGATCTGCTGGCGCCTGGTGGCCAGCTTAGCTTGATGGTGTTTAATCGCGATGCGCTGCGTTTCTCTAATGTGGTTAAAGGCAATCTTGAGAAGGCGTTGAGTGGCCGATTGGAGGGGAAGGGAAAACGGCAACGTTTAACGCCCATTTCGCCGATAACGCACGCCGACATTGCCCAGTGGAGCGCAGCAAACGGACTGAAAATAGATGCCGTAGCTGGCATCCGAGTATTTCAAGATTACTTACGCCATCCCCCCGCAACGCCTGCAGAAAAAGAAACGCTACTGGCGCTGGAAAAACAGTACTGTCGCCAAGACCCGCACTGGCGATTGGGTCGTTACCTACTGTACACATTAACGAAACCGGAGAGCTCTGAATGAGTGCCCAAGCCCCTGCGTGTCAGTTATTAGAGCGCCAAAGAGATAAGTACGCAGCGCTATGGGTCGTAGGCCCGCCTGTGGATAGCTGGCTTATTGACCAGTCAGCGGGAGTGTTGAGCGGTGATTTTGCGGTGCTAAACGAATGGAAGGCAAAGGGCAAGCAAGCCCGGACACCTTTTGACTTGGCCGCGGGTGAGCCATTAGGAAAAGAAGTGGTGCTGTTTTGGCCAAAAGCCCATCAGTTAGGTATTTGGTGGCTGAAGTGGTTATGTGAACAGCTACCTAGCGGCACGCCGTTAGAGATTGTTGGCGAGCATCAAGGGGGGATCAAGCGTGTTCCCAAGATGCTGGATGAGCTGGGAATGAGGTGGGACAAGCGCGATAACGCGCGTCGCTGTTCACTCTTTGCCACCTATACCATTGCGTTAGATTCAGCTAGTGATAGCGCTTGGCAAAACATTGAAGCGCTGGGTTTAACGCTAGCCAGCCATCCTGGTGTCTTTGGCCATGGCAAAGTCGATGAAGGCACGCTATTAATGCTGGAAAGCATTGAGGATAGCTTGCCGAAAAAACCGCTCAAAGTACTGGATATGGGCTGTGGCGACGGTATTGTCAGCGCTTGGTTGGCCCAGCGTGGTCACCTTGTGACCGCCGTGGATATTAGTGCCTTTGCGATAGAAGCCTGTAAACGCACGTTAGCCGAGAATGGGCTCGAAGGGCGAGTACTCTGTAGCGATGTCTTTAGCGCGCTTGAGGAGGAGCAGTTTGACTGGATTATCAGCAATCCACCCTTCCATAAAGAGCGCGATATCAGCTATGGCCCAAGCCAGCGCTTGATTAGCCAAGCACCTGAACACTTAACCACTGGTGGACGCTTGGTGATTGTTGCTAACGGCTTTCTGCCTTATCCCGATCACTTGCAGCGTGCGTTCCAAGATTTTTATACGCTGGCCGACAATCGTCGTTTTAAGGTGTACGGTGCGATTAAACCAAGTCGTTAAACGCTAGCGGTGAGGGGCGGTTTATTCAGCAAAGAAAACATTTAAAACATGGTCTAAATGGACTTCCATGGCATGTCGAGCAGCGATAGGGTCACGCGATTCGATTGCGTTGACAATGCGTTCGTGGTCGTCTTGGGAGCGCTGAGGCATATCTGTTTCCGTGAATAGCTCTTGGAGTCGGCGGAACATGGCACCGTATTGATGACCAAGCAGATGCTTGATGACCAGCGCATAGGCGGCATTGCCGGAGGCCTCGGCAATGCGGATATGCAGCAACCGGTCTCCGGCGCAGTTGCGTCCGCCATTAGCGTTGTCAGATACATTGCGTTCGAAGGCCAGGCGAATTGCTTTCAGGTCGTCATCGGTGGCATTCATGGCAGCCAAGGCGGTAATTTCTGGCTCCAAATAACGCCGCGTTTGGAGCAGTGAGAAGGGGGGGATTTCTTCATCCAGGTTGAGCTCGATCTCGCTCTCGAACTCTGGGTCAAGTGCCCAAGCTTCGGTGCGTGCTGCGGCACGCATCACAGGCTCAAGGGGCGTCGCTCTAGACTCAAGTACCATCACGCCGTGCCCAACACGAACGGCTACTTGCCCAACCACTTCAAGTGCAATTAAGGCTTCTCTAACAGAGGCGCGGCTTACACCAAGCGATTGGGCCAGTTCCCGCTCAGGTGGCAGCAGCGCCCCTGGGGGGAACTCGCCATCGTTGATCAGTTGCTGCAATTGATCTGCAATCTGGCGATAAAGGCGCTGCGAGCGGATGGTTTGAATCGGCATTCGTGGTGTTTCCTATCCGTTTCATCGAAGGCATTCGACTAAGGTTTGCAAGACTAAGGTTTATAGCGACTAAAGTTGATCCTCTAAAGCTAATATTTAGCTTTTTGAGGCTTGCCAGGGTCAAAGTTGTTCTAGCATACTCGACTCATTGGTCAGGCCATTAGATATCTGGATATTTTGGCCTGATGTATGTTCCCACTCTTTGCTAGGACGTGCCACCGCTTTTAGGGACGTCCTATAGCCGTTAGGGATAGCCATACCATGAGACTCAAAAACAAGACTGCTCTCATCACTGCCGCCGCGAATGGTATTGGTCGCGCCAGCGCCGAACGCTTTGTTGCCGAGGGCGCGCGGGTATTTGCCACAGATATTAATATTGCCACGCTAGAAGGGGTAAAAGGCGTTGAAGCGTATCGCCTGGATGTCACGGATAGCAAAGCGATTCACGAGCTAGCCAGTTCTCTACCCAATATCGACATACTCTTCAACTGTGCGGGAATGGTGGCGGGGGGATCTGTACTGGAGTGTGATGAAGCCACTTGGCAGCGTTCCCTGGATATTAATGTCACCTCTATGTTTCATACCTTGCAGGCTTTTTTACCGGGCATGCTAGTAAATGGGGGCGGCAGTATTATCAATATGGCTTCCCTGGCATCCAGCGTTAAAGGGGTGGCGAATCGCTGTGCTTATGGCGCTTCCAAAGCGGCGGTGATCGGTCTCACCAAATCAGTGGCTGCCGACTTTATGACACAAGGCATTCGTTGCAATGCTATCTGCCCAGGCACTGTTGAGTCGCCTTCATTAAAGCAGCGCATCGCTGAGCAGGCCCAGAAAGAGGGACGCAGTGAAGCGGATGTACTGGCGTCTTTTATTGCCCGCCAGCCAATGGGCCGGCTGGGAAGAGTTGAAGAGGTCGCGGCGTTGGCAACATTTCTAGCCAGTGATGAGTCTGAGTTTATTACGGGTACTACACAGTTGATTGATGGCGGCTGGGCAAACTGATTACTTTAGAAGGAATAACAATATGAAGCTTGTACGTTTTGGCTCTCCGGGCCAGGAAAAACCGGGTATCTTAGACAGTCAGGGGAAGGTGCGTGATCTTTCTTCTATCGTGGGTGATATTGCTGGCGATGTTTTAAGCGATGAAGCATTAACAAAATTGCGCGATATCGAGGTAACAGCACTGCCTGAAGTCTCGGCTGATACTCGTTTGGGGCCATGTGTAGGGCGTGTGGGTAAATTTATCTGTATTGGCCTCAACTATTCAGACCATGCGGCTGAAACCGGCGCCGAGGTTCCCGCTGAACCTGTCATTTTCAATAAGTGGACCAGCGCCATTTGCGGCCCTAATGACGATGTTGAAATCCCCCGCGGTTCTAAGAAGACCGACTGGGAAGTGGAGCTTGGGGTCATTATCGGCAAAGGTGGCCGTTATATTGATGAAACTGATGCGATGTCCCATGTGGCTGGCTTCTGTGTCGTCAACGACGTATCCGAACGCGAGTTTCAGCTAGAGCGCAGTGGTACCTGGGATAAAGGCAAAGGCTGCGATACGTTCGGCCCATTAGGCCCCTGGCTGGTAACTCGAGATGAAGTCGCGGACCCCCACCAGCTGAGTATGTGGCTGGAGGTTGACGGCCACCGCTATCAGGATGGCAATACCCGCACCATGGTCTATCAAGTGCCTTTTTTGATTAGCTACTTGAGTCGCTTTATGAGTCTGCAGCCCGGTGATGTGATTTCAACCGGAACGCCGCCAGGAGTTGGCATGGGGCAGAAGCCTCCTGTTTACCTTCGCAATGGACAGCAAATGCGCTTAGGGATTGAAGGCCTTGGTGAGCAGCTACAGCGCGTCATACAGGCGTAGTAAATAAAGTCTCTGGAATTATAACTATCAGCGGGTGATGCCCGTTGATAGTAGCAACACGATAAGTGTCAGGCCCAAGGCTAAAATATGGTTTTTTTTTACCCAGAAAGGCCTGACCACTGGATCAATGTACCCATCGCTCTGCTTGGTTAGCCTTAGTGGCTTGGTGAGTTATTGGCGTGGTGAAAAGGAGCGCACTCATGCAAGTGCTTGTTTGTACAAAACCGCACCATCTGGAGCTAGCTAACGCCGATCGACCCGAGTGTTCGCCTGGGCAAGCGTTATTGCGTATTCGCCGTATCGGTATCTGTGGAACGGATATTCATGCTTATGGCGGCAACCAGCCCTATTTTGCATACCCTCGCGTGCTGGGCCACGAGCTAGCTGGTGAGGTAGTCGAGGTCGCTGACAACCAAGCCCAGCATTTACTAGGGAAGCAGGTTTACGTTATCCCTTACCTGCATTGTGGTGAGTGCCGCGCCTGTCTGCAGCATAAAACCAACTGCTGCCAGAACATGCAGGTGATTGGCGTCCATCAAGATGGCGGTATGGCGGAGTATTTGTCCGTTCCTACTACCCATTTGGTGGTATCGGAAACACTGAGTATCGATCAGCTCGCCCTGGTGGAGTGCATGGCGATTGGCGCTCACGCGGTTAGGCGCAGCGCGCTACAAGCGGATGAGCTTGCCATCATCGTTGGCGCTGGCCCGATTGGTATGGGCGTGCTGCAGGTGGCTAAAAGCCAAGGTGCACGCACACTGATGGTCGATACCAACGCTTCCCGGTTGGCTTTTTGCCGCGATGTATTGGGCGCTGATGCGGTGGCGAATCCTCAGGACGCCGATGTGGCTGAGCTAATAAGTCAATTGAATGGCGGCGCATTAGCGGATGTGGTGTTCGATGCCACCGGCAGCCCGCGTGCCATGCAGGCGGGGTTCGATCTGGCAGGCCACGGTGGGCGCTATGTGCTGGTCAGCGTGGTCAAAGCCGATATTACCTTTAACGACCCTGATTTCCACAAGAAAGAGCTGACCCTCATGGGGAGCCGAAACGCCACCCGAGAAGACTTCGATAACGTGGTGGCCCTGATGGAGAGCGGTGACATTAACGCCGAAGCCATGATTACTCATCGGGCACCGCTCGCCGACGTACCCACCCAAATGTCCCAGTGGTGTGACCCTGCCAATCAGGTTATCAAAGCCATGATTTCCATTGACGCTGAGGAAGTACGCCCGTGAGTGACCTGATCGCGAGCCAAACGCCCCATCTCACGCTGCGTGTCCATGCGGTGGATAATGTTCGCGTCGCGTTGACCGATCTACCCGCCGGCACGGTGATCGAGGATCAAGGCGTCAGTATTACGCTGCCTGGGCCTGTTCGTCATAAGCACAAGTTCGCCCTCAGAGATATGGCCGTGGGCGATATGGTCATTATGTACGGCGTTCGGGTTGGTAAAGTGACTCAGTCAATTGCTGCTGGTGGGGCGATTACCACTGAGAACTTGGTGCACTCAACGGAGGATTTAACCGGCAATATGCACCAGCAGGCGTGGCAGCCCCCGTCTGTGACCGCGTTTGAACAGACAACGTTTGATGGTTATCACCGCCCGGATGGGCGAGTTGGAACGGCGAATGTGTGGTTAGTAGTGCCTTTGGTGTTTTGTGAGAACCGCAATATTGAGGTGCTGCGCCAGTGCGTTGCCGATGCATTGGGGGACGACCCCTTTTATGACTACAAGCGTATGGCGAGGCAGTTGTTACATGGCGAAAATGCCGCTGAGTCGGTACTGCCTGCGGGTGAGCGGCTATTCCCCAATGTGGATGGCGTGCGTTTTCTGGTACACCAACAAGGGTGCGGCGGCACGGATGGCGATGCTGGAGCACTCTGCGAGTTACTCGCAGGCTATATTTGCCACCCTAACGTGGCTGGGGCCACGGTGCTTAGTCTGGGTTGTCAGAAAGCGCAGATCAGTATGCTACAGCAGGCGATCACGGCGCGTGATCCGAAAGGTCATAAGTCCGTAAGTTACTTCGAGCAGCAGGCATCCAACAGTGAAGAAGAGCTTATCCGCGATGCGCTGACAGCCATTTTTGATGGGCTGAAGAAAGCTAATCAATTGACACGACAACCGGCAGCGCTCTCTGAGCTCACCCTGGGCGTCGAGTGCGGTGGCTCGGATGGCTTTTCTGGGCTTTCTGCCAATCCTGTTGTCGGGGCTGTGGTAGATAGGATTGTGGCGCTGGGAGGGAGTGGTATTTTAAGTGAGTTCCCTGAGTTGTGCGGCGTTGAGCATGAGTTGCTCGCCCGCTGTGGTGATCCCCAAGTGGCCGAGCGGTTTACGTCGTTAATGACAGCTTATCAACGTCACGCCCACGCAGTGGGAGCTGATTTTTCCATGAATCCTTCACCGGGCAACGTTCGTGACGGCTTGATCACCGATGCGATGAAATCGGCGGGGGCTGCTAAAAAAGGCGGGGATAGTCCAGTGGTGGATGTGCTCGACTATACCGAGCCCATGACCCGCAAGGGCCTTAATCTGCTATGTACGCCTGGCAATGACGTTGAGTCTACAACAGGACTAGTGGGATCTGGTGCCAACTTGGTGCTGTTTACTACTGGTTTGGGTACCCCCACTGGTAATCCTGTGGCACCAGTGATCAAAATTTCCAGTAACAGCGAGATGGCAAGACGGATGAGCGATGTCATCGATTTCGACGCTGGTCCGGTTATTCGTGGTGAAGCTGGCATTGCAGAGCTCGCGGATGAGTTGCTGCAACTGTGTATCGATACCGCGTCGGGTCGTTATACCACCAAGGCAGAGCGCCTTTCACAGTTGGATTTTATTCCTTGGAAACGAGGAGTGTCATTGTGAAACTGCCGCTCTCTCAGGCGAGTATTGTTCAGTTTGGTACCAGCCGTTTTTTGCTGGGTCATGTGGCTGCTTTTGCTGCACAGGCGATTGAAAACGGTAACAGCCAGGAAGCCATTCTTGTCGTACAAACTTCTTCACGGCCCGAGGGGAAAGCCAAGGCAGTCGCGCTGGCACAACAAGCAAGCTACCCGCTACATATTAGGGGATTGCGCAATGGCCAGCCCGTCGATGAGCAGCTCTCAATTGGTAGCGTTGCAGGCTGCCTGGTGGCTCAAGAGCAGTGGCAGGCGTTAGAGCACCACTTTATCTACATGGCACGCTGGGTGATCTCCAACACAGGGGACAGTGGCTACCAAGTGGCAGATGACACTAGTCTCGCTGATGTGCCCTCAAGCTTTCCCGGTAAGCTCACCAAGCTACTCTATGCACGTTTTAGTGCAGGGCAGCCAGGCTTGACACTGCTGCCTTGTGAATTGATCGGCAGCAATGGTCACGTATTGAAGGAAATAGTGCTTCAACTGGCGCGTCGGGATTATCACGATACACCCTTTGAAGAGTGGTTAGCGGCCCATTGTTGCTGGGTCAATACGCTTGTGGATCGCATCGTTTCGGCCCCTTTGGAGCCCGTCGGCGCAGTTGCCGAGCCTTATGCGCTTTGGGCAATACAACAAACACCAGGTCTGGTAATGCCCTTTGAGCACCCTGCCGTTGAGATGGCAAGTTCACTTCAGCCGTTTGAATTACGCAAACTGCACATTCTCAATTTAGCGCATACCTATCTTGTCGATCAGTGGCGCCAGAATGGGTTAACAGAGTCCGTTACCTACGTAAGAGAGGCTATGCAGGAGCCATGGCTACGTAATGGCCTCAGCGAAGTCATGATGCAAGAGGTATTGCCCGTGTTGGCCCGTGAACTGCCGGATATGGATTTAAACGCCTATTGGCATAACACCTTGGAGCGGTTCGACAACCCCTACCTGGATCATCGGCTTGAGGATATTGCAAATTATCATGGCGATAAGCTGACACGGCGATTGGAACCTGTGGTGGAACTAGGAATTAAATATGAGATCGCCACTCCACGGCTTTGTGCAGCGCTTGGCAGGAAGTAGAAGGCAGTAAGCCCCTTATAAGGAGGTGCTATGTAAATCACATGGCAGAGATAATAGCGCTCTATTACTGCAGTATTATCTTATGTAGATAAATTGTATATAAAACAACACTGCCTTCAGGGTAGGAACAATAACCGTCGTTACACACAAAAAAAATGGAGTACATCATGCGTCTAAATAAACTCTCTATCGCGATTACGCTTGCTACGGTCACCAGCATTGGCTTTGTCAGTGCTGCCCAAGCAAACACTGTGATTCGTGTGGCTTATGGCAACCAGCCCGGTGAACCGGTAGATGTCGCTGTAAATCAATGGGCCGAATGGGTCAATGAAGCAAGTAATGGTGAAATAGAGCTTAAAGTTTTTCCAGCAAGCCAATTAGGCTCTGAAACCGAGGTGATGGAACAGGCTCGTTTCGGTTCCGCCATCATTTCGATTACGGCTTACAGCAACTTTCTAGACTCGGTTCCCGACCTCGCCGTACTGGATGCCCCCTATTTGAGCGAAGACTTTGAGACCAAACTCAAGGTATTTGACTCTGAATGGTTTGCTGACCAAATGGCGCAGGTAGCATCCTCCGGGTATCACATTGTAATTCCTAACGCCGTATACGGTGTTCGCCATTTGTTAACACGTGAGCCGGTGAATAGCCCTGATGACCTCGACGGTGTGGGCGTACGTGTCCAGAACTCGCAGATGTATGTCGAAGCCATTCGTGCCATGGGCGCGACACCAACACCTATGTCACTGGGGGATGTCTATCCCGCTTTGGCTCAGGGAATGGTAGATGGTGTCGAGAACCCTGCTGCCGTGCTCTTTGGCGGAAAGTTTCACGAGGTGGTCAAGCATCTTAGCCTGACGGCGCATATGCATACCGTGGCACCTTTCGTTACGGGACAGGCATTTTGGGATCAGCTGGATGAAGAGCAGCAGCAGATTCTGACTGATACCGGCCAGCAAATGGCTGAATATCTTGCTGAGCTTGTCGCAGAAGATAGTGAACAGGCGCTGGAGAAACTGCGCAGCGAAGGCGTAGAGATTCACGAGGTTGATACCACCCCCTTCCGTGAGCGAGCTGCAGAACAGATTCCCACCGCGTTCCCTCAGTGGAGTGATGGTCTCTATGACGATGTCTACGAGATCATCAACGGCTGATTAGCGTGTGATTTTATGGTACCCCAGCGCCTGCTGGGGTATCTGGTCAAGGAGTCTGGTATGAAGCGTATTTTTACGTGGCTAGATCGAGTGATGCGGCTGGATGAGGTTATCGCGACGGCAGCTGTTTTCGCGCTCTTTTTAGTAGCTATCAGTAATGTTTTTATGCGTTATCTGTTTAATTTCCCTTTGGCTTGGACAGAAGAGGTACTTCAGTTACTGCTGGTCTGGGCCACTTTTCTGGGGGCTAGTGCGTTGGTGCGCCGCCGCGAGCATGTATTCATCAGCTTCGTTACCGATAAGCTTCCACCCCGCTTAGCGCATTGGAATGAGCAGCTATTCAGCGTGGGCATCATTTTAATGAGTGCTCTGGCCATGCTGTATTGGGGCACCCAATTACTCAGTATTTCAGCATTTCGCAGTACGCCGATGCTGCAAATTCCCTATTACTGGATTCATGTGGCGATTCCCGTTAGCGCAGTGGTAATGATATATCACTGCGTGGTGCGGTTGTTTCAGCGACATAAACCATAGGAGACAACCACATGGCTGTCACGACTGCTCTTGGCGCACTGTTTGTGTTGTTTTTATTAGGTACGCCTGTCGCCTTTGCACTGTTTTTCTCGACGTTTCTATACTTCATCGTGGGTGCCGATCAACCGATGATGCTGCTGATCCAACGCCTGGCCGGAGGACTGGAGTCGGTTTCGCTGTTGGCGATCCCGTTTTTCATTATGGCTGGCGTCTTCATGAACTATTCGGGTATCACTGACCGTTTACTCAGGCTGGCTGAGCTGCTGACGCGACGCATGCATGGCGGATTGGCGCAGGCCAACGTGCTGTTGAGTACTTTTATGGGAGGGCTTTCCGGTTCCAACATTGCCGATGCCGCCATGAACGCAAAACTGCTAGTGCCCAGCATGACTGAGAAGGGCTATCCCAAGTCTTTTTCCAGTGCGGTTACGGCGGCGTCGTCATTGATTACCTCGACAATTCCACCTGGTATTGCTTTGATCGTGTATGGCTACGTCAATAACGTTTCAATTGGGCGGCTATTTCTAGCGGGAGTAGTACCGGGTGTGTTGATGGCCATCAGTTTGATGGTGCTGGTTTCATATTTATGTCGTCGGCATCATTATCAGCCACCCGAGCGCAAGAAGGTGACACGTCATGAGTGGGTGAGTGTTACCCGTGCAGGTGTTATCGCCTTGATGCTGCCATTGGTGGTGATTGGCGGTATTCGGATTGGTGTCTTCACGCCGACAGAAGCCGGTGCTATTGCGGTGCTTTATGCGCTAATTGTTGGCGTTTTTGTCTATAAGCAGATGACGCCAAAAAGCATCGCCATGGCAACCAATGAGTCACTTCTTGCCTCTGTCAATGTGCTCTTTATTATTGCCGTGGCATCAGGGTTTGCTCGCTTCCTTACTTGGGAACAGATACCGCAAGAGATCGCTATGCTGCTCTCATCCCAAGTAGGTAGCGCGATTGTCTTCCTGCTATTAGCTAATTTGCTACTGTTGGTGTTAGGGATGTTTCTGGAAGGCAATGCCATCCTGATTGTGCTTTCCCCCCTCCTGGCTCCAGTCGCGGCTCAGTTCGGTATTGATCCGGTTCATTTCGGCATTATTTTCATCATTAATGCTACCATTGGCACGATTACCCCGCCGCTGGGAACGGTGATGTTCACGACCTGCAGTATTACGGGGGTTAGCGTTGCTTCTTTTATTCGCGCCGTCATGCCGTTCTGGCTAGTTATGGTATGCATCCTGCTACTGACCACCTTCGTTCCCGCAATCTCTCTCGCGTTGCCCGCGCTCGTTTTCTAAATAAATCGTTTTAATGCCGGCCCTCTGCTTAAATGCAGGGGGGCATTTCCTCAAACTTGCCACAATCAGCCGCCCACGAATTGACCTTTAAGGTCTATGATGCAAATAAGTAGTCGTTAATTTAACGGCAGTTTGTGGGAGTGGCTGAAATGGCAGGCAGTATTCGAAATACGGCGGTACTGGCAAGTGCCGTTTTGCTTGGTGGGTTGTTAGCGATAGGGCTGGTTGTCGGCGGCAGCTATATCAAGGGGGCTGCCGAAGTGTGGCAGCAGTCGTCCCGTAGCGTGACAGTGCGCGGCTTGTCAGAGCGGGAAGTGCCAGCAGATTTAGTGCTTTGGCCGTTCAACTACAGTGTCAGCGCCAATAGCTTGGGCGACCTTGAGCAGCAGTTGTCCAGGGATGAGCAGGCGATTCGCGATTTTCTTAAGGCCCAGGGCTTTGCCCCAGAGCATGTTAGTTCGACACCGCCACGAATTACCGATCAATTTAGCAACCAATACGGCGGTCAGCGCCCGGATGAACGCTACCGTGCCGAAGCGACGCTGCTACTGCGCTCCCCCAATGTTGAGGGCGTGATTGAGGCGATCCCTAGCGCTACTTCGCTGGTGCGTGAAGGCGTGCTGCTTTCACCCAGCTATGAATACCGCACGGAATTTTTATTCACCGGGCTTGATGACATCAAGCCCGAAATGATTGCAGCGGCAACGGCGGATGCGCGCAACGCCGCACAGCAGTTTGCTGAAGATTCCGGTAGCCAAGTGGGGCAGATTCGTCAGGCCACGCAAGGCTACTTTTCCATTGAAGATCTGGATAGCTACACGCCACAAACCAAACGCGTCCGCGTCGTCACCACGGTGGACTATTCTTTACAGGACTAGGCTTAATAGGAACGCGCCAAGGGAAGGGCGCTCAGCCCGTGTAGTCTAGGGCGGTGATGGTATAAAACATCTCACCATTGGGGGTGAGCACCTTCGCCTCATCGCCTATCTGCTTGCTCAGCAGGGCCTTGGCCATGGGGGCATCGATACTGATCCAGCGTTTTTTAGTGTCGATTTCATCGTGGCCAACAATCCTGAGATGTACCTGCTCGCCGTTTTCATCTTCCAGGCTCACATAGGCGCCGAAAAACACCTTGCTAGTATCGGCAGGCAGCCGATCGACAATTTGCAGTTCGTCTAAACGTTTTGTCAGGTAGGTAATCCGGGCAATAACCCGATTTAGCTCTTTCTTATTATAAGTGTAATCTGCGTTTTCACTGCGATCGCCCTGAGCGGCGGCTTCGCCGACTTTCTCTGAAAGGGCCGGGCGTTTAACCCGTGAAAGATGATCCAGTATAGCGCGCAGACGTGACGCCCCTTCCGGGGTGATCAGATTGCTCTTAGGGGCTTGACGCGGATCTTTGGCTGGATCGCGCCAGCGGGTCATGTTGCGGCCTTTCATTACCTGTTCCCCTTCGTGTTTCGAGCTACCTACTTTACGTTAATTGCGCGAAGCATACCAAGCAACATGCCACTGGCGAATCATTCAAACGTTCGTTACATTATGTGAGAGGCCCGCCATTGGTGAGTCTACGCTGGACAATAATAATTCAGGAGCATGTATGCGAACTCTCTATTTTTTACCCATGTCTTTACCACGTTCCCTGATCGCCGCCGCGATGAGTACCGCGCTGGTGCTGTCACCGTTGACCGCGACCGCCTTCGAAGGCGAGCTGTTTTCGTTGAAAAACCGCTGGGAGCACACCGTGACGGAGATGCCTGCCAATGAGCGAGAAAGTACGTTGAAAGCGTTGGCCGGCGAAGTGGAACAATTGGCTGAACAGCACGAAGATGAAGCTGACATACTTGTCTGGCAGGGCATTATTTTGGCCTCCTATGCCCGGGAAAGGGGTGGCTTGGGCGCCTTGGGAACCGCAGGTGATGCGCGCGATGCGCTGGAGCAAGCGATTGAAATCGATCCGCAAGGGCTGAATGGTTCGGCCTACGTCACGCTAGGCGCGCTTTACGACCGCGCGCCGGGTCGACCACTCGGCTTCGGCAATAGCGAGACGGCTGAACGCATGTTCCAGCGTGCTCTGGAGATCCGCCCGGACGGTATCGATGTTAACTACTACTATGCCGCTTTCTTGAAAGAAGAGGGCAATGAGCAGGCAGCGCGTGAGCATGCCGAGCGGGCGGTTAACGGCACCGCTCGCGAGAACCGGCAAGTCTCAGATGAAGCGCTGCGTCGCGATGCCGAGACGCTGCTCAATCAGCTTTAATCCGCTCACTGGATTGGCATTCCCGGTGGCAAGCATTGATAATAGATCGATTATCACCACCGGGAGTGCTCCATGGCGTCTAGCCCTAAAAACGCTGAGTTTGGAAATTCTCCATCTCAAGAGGCCCCTTTTCGAAGCTCAGCGCTTAGCGTTCCGCAGTTAAAGCGCGGTGACGTTGAGCTGCTCAAGCGTGAGGCGTTGCATCAAGGGTTTTTCCGCCTGGAAGGCCTGGAACTTCGTCACCGCCTATTCGAAGGTGGCTGGAGCGAACCTATAAGCCGAGAAGTACACAGCCGTTTTGACGCGGTAGGTGTGCTGCTTTACGACCCTGCCCGCGATTTAGTGGTATTGATTGAGCAGTTTCGCGCAGGCGCCATTGATGATGCCGTGTCTCCCTGGAAGCTCGAGCTGGTGGCGGGTCTGGTGGAAGATGGCGAGTCACTGGAAGACGTGGCCCGCCGTGAAGCGTGGGAAGAAGCGGGTTGTAAAGTGGCCGCACTGACCAAATTACACACTTATTATCCAAGCCCCGGCGCCTGCAACGAGGAAGTGACCCTATTTTGTGGTTTGGTGGATTGCCAAGGGCTAGGTGGGATTCATGGCTTAGACGAAGAGCATGAGGACATTCGGGTACATGTCATGCCGTTTGCCAATGCCTGGGAGCTCTTGACGCAGGGACGACTCGACAACGCCATGTGTCTGATTGGACTACATTGGCTTAATAGCCAACGAGCCTCACTTCGCGCCGCTTCACAGCAGGCGCTGACACAAAGCGAAACCGACGAGGAGTGAACATGGCGAGAACGGCCTATGTCACCGATTTAAAATCGCTCCAAGGGGAGTGCAGCGCCAACTATTTACGTTTGGTGCGACTGGTGGGCGATATGGAGGCCGGACAGCGTCGTGATATTGCCCTGCGCGGCGATAAACAGCATTTCGGCGATCTGCATCTGTATATTCAAGAGCAGGCGCCTTACACCACCATGGTGAATGTTTCTCAAACTGGCCCGTTAGATACCGTCATGGAAGGGCCGCGTATGCGCGTACACCTCTATCACGATGTGCGCATGGCGGAAGTGACCGACTTTCAGCGCGAGCGTCATTTTAGTGGCCGCTACCGTTATCCTAACGCCCGTATGCATCAGCCGGATGAAAAGCTTCAACTCAACCGCTTCCTGGGCGAGTGGCTGGCTCACGGCCTTGCCCACGGCCACAGTGTTGACGTGCCGGAGACTCCCTAATGCGTGTGGTTCAGATTACCGACGCCCATCTCTATGCGGATACCGCAGCGCGTTCCCGCGCGGGAATACCCTGGCGACAGTTTCAGCAGGTGTTGAGTGCCGTTGTCACTGAAAAGCCCGATATCGTGCTGTTTACCGGTGACGTGAGCCAGGACGAGTCAGCTGCTTCCTACGCTTTGGCGGTGGAGGCGCTGGAGCAGTTGCCTTGCCCCTGGTACTGGCTGCCGGGTAATCACGATCAGCCCGAGTTCATGGCTGCCGAGCGTCCGATGGTCGATCAAGTGGACTTGGATTCGTGGCGCATACTGATGCTCAATACCCAGGTGGAGGGCAAGCCCCACGGCGAACTGGGAAGCGAGCGCCAAGATCAGCTCGCTGAACAGTTAAAGAGCGACGATCGCCCCACGCTGATTGCTATGCACCATCCGCCGGTTAACGTGGGTGCGATGTGGATGGATGCCATTGGCCTACAAGATCGCGACGCGTTTTGGGAACTGCTAAGCCAGCACCCTCACGTCAAGATCATCTTGTTTGGACACGTGCACCAAGCTTACGCCGAGCATCGCCGAATAGGCGAAGCGACGATTGATGTTTATGGCTGTCCTGCGATGGCCGATCAGTTTATGCCTGGTGCAGAGCAGTTCGCCATCGATGAAGCTTCCCGCCCTGGCTATCGCATTATCGATTTGGCGAGGAGCGATACCCAGGAAAGCGAGTGGCAGAGCTGGATTGAGCGCATTGATTAGACGGTTTATTGCTCCCTTATTTTTAGATAGGTTTTTTAGGAATAAAAAGATAGTTATTAATTCTTTTGGGTTATTACTGGCTCGGCGTTACCCTACCCACATTCGAACGTACATTTATTTATAACGTACGCTGATTTTAGCTTGTGTGACGAGCTTGTTCTTGTGAGGTAAGGGGCCATGACCCAATTGTCTACTATTTCTTCGAAGGAGCGGTCGTCAAAAGATCGGTCTTCAGAGACGCGTTCTTCATCTTCAGCTACGCAGGAGGAGGCTTTTAATGCCCCTGATGCCGCGCGCTTGACCCACCTCAAGCAATTAGAAGCCGAGTCTATCCATATTATCCGTGAAGTCGCCGCCGAGTTCGCCAACCCGGTGATGATGTACTCCATTGGCAAAGACTCGTCGGTCATGCTGCACCTGGCGCGTAAAGCATTTTACCCCGGTACACCGCCATTCCCGCTGATGCACGTGGATACCACGTGGAAGTTCCGCGAAATGATCGAGTTCCGCAACCGCATGGCAGAAGAAGCGGGTATGGAGCTGATCGTGCATACCAACGAAGAGGGGCGGGCGGCCAATATCAACCCGTTCGATCATGGCAGTGCCAAATACACCGATATCATGAAAACCCAGGCGCTCAAGCAGGCGTTGGATAAATACGGTTTTGATGCAGCCTTCGGTGGTGCCCGCCGCGATGAAGAAGCCTCGCGTGCTAAAGAGCGCGTCTACTCGTTCCGCGATAAGTATCACCGCTGGGATCCTAAAAACCAGCGCCCTGAGCTTTGGAACGTATATAACGCCAAGGTTAATAAAGGCGAATCGATCCGCGTCTTTCCGCTCTCTAACTGGACTGAGCTGGATATCTGGCAGTACATCTACCTAGAGTCGATACCCATCGTGCCGCTCTACTACTCGGCCAAACGGCCCATAGTCGAGCGCGACGGTATGCAAGTGATGGTGGATGACGACCGCATGCCATTAGCGCCCGACGAAGTGCCGGAAATGAAGTCGGTACGGTTTAGAACGCTTGGCTGCTACCCGCTAACCGGCGCGGTAGAGTCCGAAGCCGCGACGCTGCCGGAAATTATTCAAGAGATGCTGCTGACCCGAACCAGTGAACGCAGTGGCCGCGCCATCGACCGCGACCAGGTGGGTTCCATGGAGAAGAAAAAGCGCGAGGGGTACTTCTGATGTCTCACCAGTCTAATTTAATCGCCGATAATATCGAGCAGTACCTGCACGAGCACGAAAACAAAGACCTGCTGCGTTTTATTACCTGCGGTAGCGTCGACGACGGTAAATCGACGCTGATTGGCCGTCTGCTTCACGACTCGAAAATGATCTTTGAAGATCAACTGGCAGCGATCACCCAGGCTTCTAAAACCAGTGGTACGACCGGTGATACCGTTGATCTGGCGTTGTTGGTGGATGGCCTGCAGTCAGAGCGTGAGCAGGGCATTACCATTGATGTCGCGTACCGCTTTTTCTCTACCGATAAGCGCAAGTTTATTATCGCCGATACGCCTGGGCATGAGCAGTACACCCGCAACATGGCCACAGGTGCTTCAACCGCCAGCCTGGCGATTATCCTGATCGATGCCCGCTACGGCGTGCAGACCCAGACTCGCCGCCATAGCTTTATTGCCGACCTGCTGGGTATCCAACACCTGGTGATTGCAGTCAATAAGATGGATCTGGTGGACTTCTCCGAGCAGCGCTTTAACGAGATAGTCGATGAGTACCGCGCCTTTGCCACTAATCTGCAGGCGCCGGACATTCGCTTTGTGCCGATGTCGGCGCTGAATGGCGACAACGTGGTCAATCGCAGCGAACACACGCCCTGGTATTTTAACGACAGTTACCAGGGGCAAACGCTGATTGAACTGTTGGAAAGTGTCGAGATTACACGCGATCAGAACCTCAGCGATCTGCGCTTGCCGGTGCAGTACGTCAACCGCCCGAACCTTGATTTTCGCGGTTATTGCGGCACCTTAGCCGCGGGTGTGTTGCGCCCAGGGCAAGCCGTTAAGGCACTCCCCTCGGGTAAAACGTCGCGGGTTGCACGGGTTGTTACTTATGATGGTGACCTTGACGCGGCCTATCCAGGCCAGGCGATCACGGTGACCCTGGAAGATGAGATTGATATCTCCCGTGGCGACTGGCTGGTGGCAGCAGATAGCGAACTACCGCTCGCCAACACCTTTAAAGCCGATATTGTCTGGATGCAGGAAGAGGCGTTAACGCCGGGTAAGCTCTACGATTTCAAACTGGCAACCCGCGATCTTTCCGGTCAGGTCAGTGCGATTGATTACCAGATAGACGTCAATACCCTCGAGAAACATGCCACTCACTCGCTGGGTTTAAATGCGATTGCCCGCTGCGACGTAGAGCTGACCGCCGCTATTCCGGTGGATGATTATCGCACCAGCCCGGGCACCGGCAGCTTTATCATCATTGATCGGTTGACCAACGTGACCGTAGGCGCCGGTATGATTCGCGGCACGGCAAGCGCTCCAGGCAGTGTTTCAAGTACCACCGATTGGGCGGCCTTTGAGCGCGATCTGAATGCACTGGTGCGGAAGCATTTCCCCCACTGGGAAGCTAAAGATATCAGCGGATTATTTAACCGCTAACCGGCATAAGCTCCGGTCATGAGCCTCCTCACATCAGAGTGAGGAGTTCTCCTTATGTCATTGCGTATAGGGACTCCTCCCCGGTTGCAAGCGACGATGATGAACAACATAAGCCGATGCGTGCGTATAGTCGGTCTCTCAATGGGGACGCTATCCCCTGACCCTGATGAACGTCGCGCACCTTCTCTCCTCAACGAGGCGTAGGCTTTTTCAGCCATCGCAATGAGCAGGTTTTGAGAAGGTCGGTCTGACCTGTTTTTCATCGATCGTTGCCCGGCAACAAGGTAGCCGCCTGTCGGCGCTTAGCCGCTGATGGTGCTACCGCTTAGCTCACCATCAGCGCGGAACCGTCGTTAAACTCTCTACAATAGGACTGTCCGCTGTGCAGAACCGCCCAGGCGGTTCGCACTGTCTTGTTCGCTAACGCGACAGCCGCTTTGTTCTTGCCAACGCGAGCGACCAGGGATCGTAGCCAACGACTTTTAGCATCCTGTTTGTCACCCATGGTGTTGATGACCGAGTGTGCGCCACGTATCAGGGCGGCTTTCAGCGAGATTTGCCCCGTTCGGCCAATGCCCTTGATCTTCGCGATGCCACCACTGCTGTGTTGTGTCGGCGTTAACCCCAGATAGGCTGACGCTTGGCGACCTTTCTTGAACGCGTCGCCGTTACCGAGGGCGCTATAGAGCTGGGTGGCGACCACCGGCCCCACTCCCTCAATCGCCAACAGTTGGCGACAAGGCATCACCGCACGGCTCATCTGCTCCACGCGCTTATCCAGTGACTGAATGCGCTCGTTGAGTCGATCCAGCTCCGCCATTTGCTCGGCAATCAAGTCACGCATCAGCATCGAAAGCTCGTTATCGGCATCTTCCAGGGCGAGCCAGACACGTTGCTTTAACGCTTTCTGTCCCCGACCGCTGATCACTCCATATTCCTGCAATAACCCATGAACCTGATTGATCAACTGGGTGCGTTGATGAATATACCTTTCCCGAATGCGGTGCAGGCTCTGAATATCCTGCTGCTCGACGCTTTTGAGCGGCACGAAGCGCATATCAGGGCGCAACCCGGCCTCTACAATGGCGAGCGCGTCATTGGCATCTGTCTTATGCCCCTTGCGAAAGGGCGTTACAAACTGGGGCGATATGAGGGCAACGGTGTGGCCGAGGGCCTGCAGTTGTCGCGCCCAATAATGCGATCCACCGCACGCTTCCATAAATACCCGACAGGCCGGTTGGCGGCGCATAAAATCCAAGACCTGATGCCGTTTAAGCTCTTTGTTGACCTGAACACGCGGGCGGTGAGTGTCGACAACACACACTTGAAAAACACGCTTTGCCAGATCAATACCGATTATCTTATGCTTGTTCATGACTCTTCCCCTCCGCATTGATGTGGTTCAACTATCAATGTAGCTCGCTGAAGCTTCGAGAGGGGAGGAGTCCCTTTCATTGAGCGCAGCGCGGCAATCTCGCTTTTGTCATTGCGAGCGCAGCGCGGCAATCTCAGAGTTAGTGCCACCGCCGGTATGAGATTGCTTCGCTTCGCTCGCAATGACCAGGGGGTGGAGTTTATTCGGCGTTAGGGAAAAACAGCTGCTGGCCATCTACCTCAAAATCCGCAATCGCTTGCTGGCCTTTATCGGAAACCAGCCACTCGTGCCACTGGGCGGCGAGGTCGTGCTTCAAGTGCGGGTGACGCTCTGCCGAGAGCAATAGGCTGCCATACTGATTAAACAGTGCTTCATCGCCTTCAAACAGCAGGGTTAAGTCTTGCGGATTGTCAAAGGCGACCCAGGTGGCGCGATCGGTAAACGTATAGGCGTCCATGCCCGCGGCGGTATTCAACGTAGGGCCCATGCCGCTGCCCAGCTCGCGGTACCACTCACCCTGTGGCGTGACCCCAGCATCTTCCCACAAACGGAGTTCAGCGCGGTTGGTGCCACTGTCATCGCCGCGCGAAGCAAAGGGGGACTCGCTTTCCGCTATACGCTGCATGGCGTCGATTACGTTTTCGCTGTCACTGATACCCGCCGGGTCATCACTCGGCCCAACAATAACGAAATCGTTATACATCACATTGAGGCGTTCAGTAGCATAGCCCTCCGCTACAAACTTCTCTTCACCGGCAGTGTCATGCACTAAAAGGCTATCGGCATCACCACGGCGACCTATTTCAAACGCTTGGCCGGTACCGACAGCCACCACGCGAACCTCAATGCCCGTCTCTTCGGTGAAGGTGGGGATGATCGTGTCGAACAAGCCTGAATTTTCAGTCGAGGTGGTGGACGCCAGGGTAATGTAATCATCGGCCGCCATCAGTATGCCGCTAAAGGTCACACCCAGGGCGCCTGCCGTTATCAATGCGGTGGCTTTCTTCATTTTATTGCTCCTTGCTCATTTTTTGATTAGTCACAGAGTTCACGCCTTTCGGAGTTACCAAACCAGCTCGCCCCGAATAAATGCCCCTGCCTCAGATGAAGAGGGGGCAGTAAAAAAATCATTGGCTGGGGTATGTTCGAGTAATTCGCCGTTATGCAAAAACAGCACGTCGTTGGCTAAGCGACGCGCTTGATGAAGATCATGGGTAGTCATCACGATACGGGTGCCGCTGTGATGGAACTCAAGAACCGCATCTTCAACTGCTTTGATAGCCGCCGGGTCGAGTGCCGAGGTGGGTTCGTCTAAAAAAAGCACTTGCGGATTGAGCAGCCATGCTCGCGCCAGCGCTAAGCGCTGCTGCTCACCGCCGGAAAGCACTCGCGCAGGCCGTTTGGCGAGGTGCGCTAAACCAAACTTTTCAAGGGCACTCATCGCCTGAGCTTTTCGAGGTAATGCTTTCAGTTCTGGTCGTGCCGCTTTGTTGATCGCTAACACATAGGTCAGGTTATCCAGCGCTGAGCGACGCAGTAACACGGGACGCTGGAAAACCATGGCTTGTGCAGGCTGTGCGCCTTGCCAGCGAACGGTGCCGCTAGTAGGCGTTAACAGGCCGTGGGCTAAGCGCATGAGCAGACTTTTGCCCGCACCGTTAGGGCCCATAATTAGCGTACGCTGGCAGCCTACTAGGCGCAGCGACGTCGGCTTAAGCAGCGTATGGCCACGATGGATAAAGCCCACGCTGTCGAGCTCGAGAGTGGCGACGGGGGGCATATGATGTGCGTTCATCCCAACCGCCTTTTCGCCGTTTCGCCGATCATATGGGCAATCGCGTTAATCATGGTGACCAGGGCGAGCAAAATGATCCCTAAACCTAGCGCCATGGGGAGGTTGCCCTTGCTGGTTTCCAGCACAATGCTGGTGGTCATCACGCGGGTCACACCATCGATATTGCCACCCACAATCATTACCGCGCCCACCTCGGCGCTGGCGCGGCCAAAGCCCGCCAGTATCACTGTTAACAGTCCAAAACGCGCATCCCACAGCAGAGTGGGGATCATACGGAGGCGCGTTAGCCCTAGTGAGTTCAACTGCTCTGCATACTCGCCGTGAAGCGCTTCCACCTGCTGGCGGGTAAGGGCGGCGATGATCGGTAGTACCAAAATCACTTGAGCGATCACCATGGCCGTAGGGGTGAACAGCAGCCCCCATTCACCTAGGGGGCCTGCGCGTGAAAGCAGTAGGTAAACGCAAAGCCCTGCGACCACTGGCGGCAAGCCCATGAGCGCATTAAGGGCGACAATGACGACGTTACGTCCGGGAAAACGCCATAGCGCCAGCGCAGCGCCTAATGGTAGGGCTATCAGGCTGGCAATCATCACCGCCATAAGCGACACCTGCAGCGAAAGCATCACGATGTCGATTAATGCGCTATCCATGCTCAGGATCAGGGTAAGGGCGGTACTAAAGGCGTTGTCACTGGTCAGCATTGAGCGTTGGTATCATTTTGTATGTGAACTGTGGTGAGAAAACGACTGTACGAGAATTGGCATGATGTATCTAAAAGTGACTTAATGCACTCTGTGCTGGAATAGATGCAGTTCTATGCAGTTAAACTACGAAAATTGCCGTTTGTATTTGTGCAGTGAGGTTTCCTTTCTATGTCTGAACGACATGCTTACCTGACCACGGCAGAGGTCGCCGACTACTTGCGCCTAAAAGAGCGCAAGGTGTATGACTTGGTGCGCCAAGGCCAGATCCCGTGTAGTCGGGTCACGGGAAAGCTGCTGTTTCCCCGCCAGCAAATTGACCTATGGGTGTTGAACCATTTGGAAGGGGATCAGGCGCAGCGTTTATCAGTACCGCTAGTGGTCGCGGGTAGTCAGGATCCACTGCTTGAGTGGGCTATTCGAGAAAGCGGCTCTGATTTGGCAATGCTCTGCCAAGGCAGTGGCGACGGTGTGCGGCGGTTGCTCGATGGCAAGGCGATGCTGGCGGGTATTCATCTGCTGGATGCGACCACTCAGCGCTACAACGAACCCGGCGCACTCGGTTTAAGCGGTATGCGTGATCTGTTGATAGTGCACTGGGCTAAGCGCCGCCAGGGGCTGCTATTGCCAGCCGACAACCCGCTGAAGATTGCCGGGCTGGGTGATTTAAAACGAACCGATGTCCGCGTAGCGCATCGCCAACCCGACGCGGGAGCAGCAAGACTGCTGAGCTGTTTGCTACAGCAAGCGGGAGTAGAGAGCTCGACGCTTAACTGGGCGCCACACGCTTCCTTAAGTGAAGATGACTTGGCACTCAGCATTGGTCAGGGCGAAGCGGATGTAGGCTTGGGCGTGGAAGCCGCCGCCCATCGCCAGCAACTGGGCTTTATTCCACTTTGCGAGGAGCCGTTTGATTTAATTATGCAGCGGCGCAGCTATTTCGAACCTGCCGTACAGCAGCTGATGGCGTTTGCTCAACAAGCCCGTTTCGCAGAGCGTTCAATACAGTTGGGTGGTTATACTATTGCTGAGACAGGCAAGATTGTACATAACGCCTAGCGTCCCCGATAGCCTTGATTGATTAGCAGGGTAGCTTGACGCTGTTACTATATGCGCCACAATAGTGAGGCGTTACTGACGCAAATCATCACGAAAAGGAGAGCATGATGAAACAAGCACTGAATGGTAAACGAGTAGCTATTTTAGCCGCCGCTGGTTTTGAAGAGTCTGAGTTGAGCGTGCCGCGTGCCGCCTTACAGAAAGAGGGCGTAGAGGTTCACATTGTAACGCCTGATGGTAAGGGCATTCGTGCTTGGGCGGAAACCGAGTGGGGCGATACCTACGAGGCAGATAAAGCCCTTGCCGATGTCAATGAATCTGACTACCACGCGTTGGTTCTGCCCGGTGGCTTATTCAATCCCGACGAACTGCGCACTAACGATGAAGCGTTGAGCTTCGTAAAAGCGTTTTTCCAGGCAGGCAAGCCTGTCGCCGCTATTTGCCATGCTCCATGGATTTTAATTAACGCAGGCGTAGTTGAAGGGCGTCGTATGGCTTCTGTTCCTAGCGTTGCACAAGACCTTCTTAATGCTGGCGCTGAATGGGTGGATGAGCCCGTCGTTGTCGACAGTGGCCTTGTAACCAGCCGTACGCCAAAAGACTTGGATGCCTTTAATGCCAAGTTACTCGAAGAATTGCAGGAAGGTCGTCACTCCGGTCAGCACGCTTGATGGGGCTATTGCGTCAGTGGGCAAGCTTTGCCAAAAGGCTTGTCCACGTTATTTCCAAACCCATTAAAGGAGACAGTAGCCGTGGGGGGATGGTAGTCCATCCTTATCGCGGCTATGGTTCCCAGAATGAAATATTTGTCATGGGCAGGGTTTTTCGTCAAGCCGCGCTGGGTCGCGCGATTCCCCGCCATGGCATGTTGCGCGATACGGCTGACGTCGCGCGGCGCATTTTTCGCCGCGGGCTTGCCGATGCGCAGGTAGAGGTTCGAATTGGTGATAATCAGCTCTGTGTCAGCACCGATCGCGATGGCTATTTCGATGTCCATTTGCCGATCAGTCATACCTTGCCGATAGATGTCTCCTGGCACCGCGCTGATATTTTGGTACACCGTGCGGACCAAACGACGGTGCGTACTCATGTAGAAGTCTACGTGCCACCACCAGAAGCGGATTTGCTGGTGATTAGCGATATCGATGACACCGTTATGTTTACCGGTGTGGCAGAGAAGCTCAAAATGCTTTATCGCCTATTTGTCAAAAAACCCCACCGCCGCACCGCTTTCCCTGGCGTCGCATCGCTTTATCAAGCGTTGCACCGAGGCGTTAGTGAGCGTGCAGAACGGCCTATTTTATATGTCTCGCGTGGGCCGTGGGCGATTTACGAAATGCTTGAAACGTTTTTTCAGATCAATCGTATTCCTGTTGGACCAATACTCTTCTTGCGCGAATGGGGGATCTCCTGGCGTCGCCCCTGGCCACGGCGTGCTGAAGAGCATAAGCGTGATTTGATCGACCGTATGCTCACCCTCTACCACGATATGCCGTGTATACTCATCGGCGATAGCGGCCAGCACGATCCAGAAGTGTATATCGAAATCGTCAAAGCCTACCCAAATCGCATTAAAGCTATCTATATTCGGCGAGTGGATAAAAATTCTAAAAGGGAAGCGGCTATTCAACGACTGCGCGATGAGTTGGTCGGCACTCAATGTGATTTGGTGCTTGCGGTAGATAGCATTCTGATTGCTGAACATGCTCACGCCCAGGGCGATATTTCCATTCATGGTTTGCAGGCAGTCAAGCGCGATGTGGAAGAACACCGCAATAATCCCGCCTAAAAACCATCCAGCCTAACAACCTGTCCGCCTAACGCTGTTGCCAAGCCAGCCACCATGGTAAAAGCTACCCTTCGAAGAAGTGTGTTTAACGACGGCTTTTTTAGACGGTTGTTCGTACAAAGCTTTTTGTAGACAGGAACTGCCATGGTTATTCTACTGATCATTTTTGCGCTGGCTGTTTTTGTGCTCCCTAATATCTGGGCCAAGTGGGTGCTTAAGCGCTACACAAAGGGCCGTGACGATTATCCCGGCACAGGAGCCGAACTTGCCGATCATTTGCTACGCCGCCTGGGTGTGGAGGGCGCTAGCGTGGAGCGCACGGAGTTTGGTGACCATTACGATCCTGAAACACGCTGCGTGCGGCTTTCCCCGGATAACTACGATGGACGTTCGCTCACCGCCGTCACCGTGGCTGCCCATGAAGTGGGGCATGCCATTCAGCATTTTCAGGGGTATGCGCCACTAATAGCGCGCAGCCGGTTAGTCGGCGTGGCTCAAAAAGCCGAAAAACTTGGTGCTCTACTGATGATGGCCGCGCCGTTTCTATTTTTATTAACACGCCTGCCGGGAGGCATGGCAATCGTGATTGCCATGGCGGTGATCAGCTTTGGTACCGCCGCCGTGGTGCACTTAGTAACGTTACCGGTGGAGTTCGATGCCAGTTTCAATCGAGCGCTACCGCTGTTGAAAGAGTACGTGCCACCTGCCGACATGGCAGGCGCAAGACACGTACTCACCGCCTGCGCGTTTACCTATGTGGCCGCCTCACTCGCTAGCGTGATGAACCTGGGCCGTTGGCTGGTGATTTTGCGAAGGTAGGTAACGATACTCCTCATTACTCCTGTAACGCTGATTCAAACTCCTGACCCAGGACCGCGTCCGGCGGCACTGTCGGTGATGGCCGTCAGTAGCGTATCGGCGCGCTGCGCGAGGCCATCGCGGGAAAGCCTGGCCCGGTCGCGGGCGGCATCACTGCCGAGCTGTCCGGCATTAGCATCCACGTTGAGCAGCACGCTGTGCAGTGCGGCATGAATCAATCGCGCCCCGGCGTGCGCATCACTAACAAACTGCTGCTCGATATGTTCCCCCGCCTGCTGCGTCAGTGCCAGCGCCGCCTCACACAGCTGCGCTGTTTTCAGCGGCACTTCGACGGCAGTTTGGGCCGCCGCATGAATAGCGTCATGACGTCCTTCATCCTCCTTATCGCGGCCGACGGCTGCCATAAACGCCTCAAAGGCAGCCACATCTTCCTGTGCCAGCGGCGCCAGTTGCTGCTTAAGCGACGCCCCTTCATCGATCAACGCTTGGCGCGGCGCCGTGGCATCAGGATGCTGGCTCAGATGCAGCCCCTTGAGCACGAGTGCCAAGCCCAGGTCGGCACTGACCACGACCACGGCTCCGCAGCCGGGCATCGGCTCGCGGGCGACGGTGTCACGAAAATCGCTCAGGCTTAGCTCCCAGAGTGGCGCTGCGTTATCCGACATGGCGTCCTTTCCTCTTGGATGGTGGTGGCGTGTGCTGCACGCCCGTTCCTACACAGCATAGTGAACGGCGCACTCACACGCATCAGCAATACATGGCGTCTCTCGCAACGTACGGCGAAGCGCCCGGAGAATCAGCCCACCGAGCACCAGCCCCACCAGCATGTTAATCAGCCCGGCTTATTGGCCAAAATCACCGCGCGACGTGGTGCGGGGTAGCCTTCAATGGTGCGCGTACGGTTGTTAGGATCAAGAAAATCCGCCAGTGATTGGTAGGCCATCCACGCTGTTGAACGCTGTTCTTCCAGGGTGGTGACCGCTTCATCGACCACGCGGACGTTGATAAAGCCGCAGCGTTCCAGCCAGTGGCAGAGCGCTTTGGAAGAGGGCAGGAAGTAGACATTGGGCATGGCGGCGTAACGCTCGCCGGGCACGAATACCGTCTGCTCGTCTCCCTCGACCACCAGGGTCTCCAGCACCAGCTCGCCGCCCGGCGCCAGCGCCGCTTTTAACTGTTGAAGATGCTCCAGGGGCGCAGGGCGATGATAGAGTACGCCCATGGAAAACACTGTATCGAAAAAACCGAGGTTCTCCGGTACATCCTCAATGCCCACCGGCAAAAACTGCGTTCTGCCGCCATCGGCATCGCCGACGAAGTGGCGTACCGCCTGAAACTGCCAGTAGAAGCGCGGTGAGGGGTCGATCACCAACACAAAAGCAGCCTCAGCCCCCGTCATCCGCCAGGCGTGGTAACCGCTGCCACCACCGACATCGAGCACCTTACGATATTTTAGCGGTGCCAAGTGCGGGGCCACTCTTTGCCATTTCCAGTCCGAGCGCCATTCGGTATCAATATGAATGCCGCCTAGTTGAAAAGGGCCTTTCCGCCAGGGGGCGAGCTTTCGAAGCAGGTTAAAGCACTGCCGCTGCTGGCTATCGCTAAGGTCGAGATCAACGGTAATAGTGTCGCTGTTTAAGTCCACTTTTCGCTCAGCGGGTAGCTTGGGCAGTTTAGCGACGGCTTTTTCCCAGGCGGACAGATCGCCGTGGCGATTGCGGTCAAGCCCATGGGCTAACTGCTCGGGAAGTCTGGCGAGCCAAACGGTGAGCGATGGGTTAAGAACGGCTTGATCCAGAAACGCTTGATAGAGGGCGCGTTGGTCGTCGGGTAGCGGCACCTCACCCCTCCTTAAAGGCAATGACGGAAGCGAAATTCAAGTATTGGAACCACGTCATCGAGCGGGGAAACCCCGCCTGTTTCAAACGAACGTGGAGTGCGTCCAAGGTGTCTGGCACTAGCACATTCTCAAGAGCGGTGCGCTTCTGGCTGATTTCCAGGTCGCTGTAGCCATTGGCGCGTTTGAAATCGTGGTAGCGCTCAACCCGCCAAGCGTTGTCGCGCTCATCCGCATCCACGGTTTTTTCAGAGAGAATCAGTACGCCTCCGGGCTCCAGCGCTGCATAGAGCCGCGACAATAGGGCGTCGCGGTCCGAGGCGGGTAGAAACTGCAGCGTAAAATTGAGAATGATCATGCCCGAAGGTGCATACTCCAGAGTACGGATATCGGCTTCTTCTACCTGCATAGCGTACGCTGGGCATTCGTCAGTAAAGGTCTGTCGTGCCTGGGTGACCATGGCCGGGGAGAGATCAACGCCCGTATAGCGAAAGGCATCCGATGCTAACGCCCCTGCAAGCGCAAGGCCTGAAGCGCCCAGCGAGCAGCCCAAATCATACACATGGGCGCCGTGGCGCAAATGGCGCTGGGCAATGAGACTCAGCATGCCCAGAATTTGTCCGTAACCAGGCACCGAGCGGCGAATCATATCAGGGAAGCACGCAACCACTTTTTCATCGAAAGAGAAGCGCGCTACCCGGTCAAGGGGTGTCGAAAAGATAGCGTCACGGTAAGATGCATCACTCATGGGCAAGCCGGAATCATGGGAAAGGCGTATTAGTTTACGCGCCCTGAATTAACGAGAACAGGCCTGGTTAGAATAGTCTTGGTTAGGATAGGCCTGGTTAGAATAGATTCCTGCTGCAAGGATCGACGCCACTGGAGATGCCATATGGCCTCAGCATCAAGCGCTACCCCCGATACATTACCCGCATGGCAGACGTTGAAGCATCACGCTGAAACGCTGCAGCACGTTCACTTGAAAACGCTGTTTGGCACCGAGCCTTCCCGTTGGGAAAGCTTTACTCGCCAGGTGGCAGGCTTAACGTTAGATCTCTCCAAGCAGCGCTGGGATGACGACACGCTCGAGCATCTGTTTACCCTGGCCAGCGAAGCGGGCGTACCCTCTGCCATTGAGGCGCTGCTAAGTGGCAAGCGGGTGAACGTCAGCGAAAATCGCCCGGCGTTGCACACGGCGTTGCGTTTACCCGCCGATGCGACGCTTGAGGTTGAGGGTGAAGATATCGTCGCCGCCGTGCACGAAAGTCTTGCCCAAATGGAGCGCCTGGTGAGCCGTTTGCACGCCGGGCAGTGGCGCGGGGCCACCGGCAAGCCAATTCGTCATGTGGTTAACCTAGGTGTCGGCGGCTCTGACCTTGGGCCGTTAATGGTTACCCATGCGTTAACCGATTTTCGACCCAAAGATATCCATCCAGTCGAAGTGCACTTTGCCTCAACCATGGATGGCTCGCAGTTAGCGGATTATTTGAGCCGGTTAAACCCTGAAACGACCATCTTTGTGCTGTCGTCTAAATCGTTTACGACTATCGATACGCTCTCCAACGCCAACACGGCTCGCGAATGGCTGGTGAGCCGTTTAACCCAACATGGCGCGACGCCGATTAGCGCTGAATTAGTGGTTCGTCAGCATTTCATTGGTGTTTCGGCTAGTCCTGACAAAATGACGGAGTGGGGCATCACTCCCGATCACCAGTTAACCTTCTGGGAGTGGGTGGGTGGTCGCTATTCGCTTTGGGGCACGATTGGTTTACCGATTGCGTTAGTGGTGGGGATGAAAAATTTCCGCGAATTCCTGGCGGGCGCCCACACCATGGATCGGCACTTTTCTGAAGCGCCCATGGAAGATAATTTGCCTGTCCTGCTTGGGTTGGCAGGTATCTGGAACGTCAATTTTCTGGATATCCGCGCGCACTCTATTCTGCCCTACGATGGGCGTTTGGAGTATTTTGCCGCTTACCTTGAACAACTGGAGATGGAGTCCAACGGCAAGTCAGTGACTCGCCAAGGTCAGCCCGTTAACTACTCTACCTGCCCGGTGCTTTGGGGGCAGCTGGGGCCCAATGCGCAGCATGCGTTTTATCAATTACTGCATCAGGGCACTCAATCGGTCGTGTGCGATTTTATAGCGCCGCTGAAGCGCTATGACGAAGTAGAAGATGCGGATACCCGTCACCACCTTAAAGCCCAGCACCGCTTGTCGCTGGCGAACTGCTTTGCCCAGTCCCGCGTTCTTATGCTTGGCGACGATGCCTTGGAAGATGACGGCCCGCGGCCCGAGCATAAGCGCTACCGTGGCAACCAGCCTTCAACCACGGTGCTGCTTGACCAATTGACGCCCGCTACCCTGGGTTCGCTTATCGCCCTTTATGAGCACAAAGTGTTTGTTCAGGCGGTGATTTGGGATATCAACCCGTTTGACCAGTGGGGCGTTGAGCTAGGTAAGCAGATCGCCACGGACACCCAAAAGATTATCGACCATCAGGGCGATCTATCGCGGATGGATGCCTCCAGCCGTGGATTGATAGAAGCATTTTGGGCCGCTGAGCAAGAGTGATAAAGAGTCGTCATTAGAGGGGGCCATACCCAGGCCCCTGATAATAAGCATGGCTAGATATACAGCTTTTTGCTTTTCCGCTATCCTGTGGCTCTTTGTAAACTGCTGAACTCTATTTTTAACGTCTGCTTTTAACCACTGACTTAACGCCCAGCGAGGCTGCCAGCACTATTTTTTCAGGAATCGACGTTACATGACCCAGTTTGATGCCTCTCAGTACGGCGCGAGTTCCATCGAAGTCCTGTCCGGGCTTGAGCCGGTACGTAAGCGTCCCGGTATGTATACCGACACCACACGCCCCAATCACTTAGCCCAGGAAGTCATCGATAACAGCGTCGATGAAGCGCTGGCGGGGCACGCCACCGAGATCCACGTCGTGCTGCATAGCGATGGCGGGATCGAAGTGCAGGACAACGGCCGGGGGATGCCGATCGACCTGCACCCAGAACACGGCGTCTCAGGCGTTGAACTGATATTTACCAAGCTACACTCGGGTGGCAAGTTCTCCTCCACGAGCTACCGCTTCTCGGGCGGCCTGCATGGGGTAGGTGTGTCGGTGGTTAACGCGCTGTCGCGTCGGTTAGATGTCGAAGTCACCCGCGATGGCGCACGCCATGCCATGGCCTTCGAATTCGGCGAGAAAGTCGAAGAGCTGCATGAGATTGGCAAAGCCCCCAAGCGAGCGAGCGGTACTCTGGTGCGCTTCTGGCCAGATGAGAGCTACTTCGATAGTCCCAAGCTCGCGCTAACCCGGCTCAAACACCTGCTACGTGCGAAAGCGGTACTCTGCCCCGGCTTGAAAGTCACGCTGGTAGAACCTGACGGTACCTCGACCGAATGGGAGTTCGCCGATGGTTTGCGCGACTATCTGGTCGAAGCTACCGACGGCTACGAAGTGCTGCCGGCGGAGCCGTTTGTCGGCCACTTCAATGACGACGAGCACGGCGTAGACTGGGCGATTCAGTGGCTACCCGAAGGCGGAGAAGCGCTGCTGGAGAGCTACGTTAACCTGATTCCCACGCCGCAGGGCGGCACTCACGTGAACGGCTTTCGTTCCGGATTGCTGGACGCGCTGCGCGAGTTCTGCGAATACCGCAACCTGTTGCCCCGGGGCATTAAACTCACCGCCGATGACCTCTGGGAGCGTACCTCCTTTGTGCTCTCGGTCAAAATGCTCGACCCACAGTTTGCCGGGCAAACCAAAGAGCGGCTCTCGTCTCGAACCATTGCCGGTTTTGTTTCCGGCGTTGTTAAGGACGCTTTCTCGCTGTGGCTGAACCACCACGTGGATCAGGCCGAAGCGATTGCCGAGCTGGTGATTAGCGCGGCGCAAAACCGCCAGAAAAAAGCCAAAAAAGTCGCCCGTAAAAAGGTGACTTCCGGCCCGGCACTGCCTGGTAAGCTGGCGGACTGCTCCGGCCAAGACCCTGCCCAGAGCGAGCTGTTTTTGGTCGAGGGGGACTCGGCAGGCGGCAGTGCCAAGCAGGCGCGTAACCGCGAGACCCAGGCGATATTGCCGCTGCGCGGTAAGATTCTAAATACCTGGGAAGTGGAAACCCACGATATCTACGGCTCCCAGGAGGTGCACGATATCGCCGTTGCCATTGGCGCCGATCCTGGCAGCGCCGATTTAGAAAAACTGCGTTACCACAAGATATGTATTCTCGCCGATGCCGACTCCGACGGTCTGCACATCGCTACGCTGCTGTGCGCGCTGTTTGTACGCCATTTTCCGAGCTTGGTCGACGCAGGGCATGTCTATGTCGCGATGCCACCGCTTTACCGCATCGATCTTGGTAAAGAAGTGCACTACGCCCTGGATGAGAGCGAAAAAGCCGCCATTCTCAAGCAATTGGCCAACAAGCGCGGCACGCCTAACGTTCAGCGCTTTAAAGGCCTGGGTGAAATGAGCCCGCTACAGCTGCGTGAAACCACCATGTCGACGGAAACCCGGCGCCTGGTGCAGCTCACCCTGACGGAGGGTGACGGCACCATGGAAATGATGGATATGCTGCTGGCCAAAAAACGCGCCGGTGACCGCAAAAAGTGGCTGGAAGATTACGGCAACCTCGCAGACATTGAGGTATAACCCCCGATGACCATGGATATTCAAGTAGCGGAGGGTGACGTCGAACGTCTCTCTCTGCGCGACTACACCGAAAAAGCGTACCTCGACTACTCGATGTACGTGATTCTCGACCGCGCCTTGCCCAATATCGGCGACGGCATGAAACCCGTGCAGCGGCGCATCATCTACGCCATGCGCGAGCTGGCGCTGCACGCCAACGCCAAGTATAAAAAGTCGGCGCGTACCGTCGGCGACGTACTGGGTAAATTTCACCCCCATGGCGACAGCGCCTGCTACGAAGCCATGGTGCTGATGGCGCAGCCGTTTAGCTACCGCTATCCGCTGGTGGATGGCCAAGGCAACTGGGGTAGCCCCGACGATCCCAAATCCTTCGCCGCCATGCGCTACACCGAGGCCAAGCTTTCCAAGTTTGCCGAAGTGCTGCTGGGTGAACTGGGCCAAGGCACCGTCGATTGGGCGCCCAACTTCGATGGCACCATGCAGGAACCGCTGGTACTACCTGCAAAGTTACCCCATGTGCTGCTCAATGGCGGTACCGGGATTGCCGTCGGCATGGCGACCGATATTCCGCCGCATAATGTGTCGGAAGTCGTCGAAGCAACATGCCATTTGCTGCGCAACCCCAAGGCGACTACCGCGGATTTAATGGAATTCGTGCCTGCACCGGATTTCCCTACCGATGCGGAAATTATTACCCCGCCTGCGGACCTGCGTAAGCTCTACGAATCTGGCCGCGGCTCGGTAAAGCTACGCGCGCGCTACATCCGTGAAGAAGCCAATATCGTTATTACCTCGGTGCCTTATCAGGTTAGTGGCGCCAAGGTGCTGGAGCAGATCGCCGCGCAAATGCAGGCCAAAAAGCTGCCCATGGTGGCCGACCTGCGCGATGAGTCGACTCATGAAGAGCCGACCCGGCTGGTGATTGAACCGCGCTCCAACCGCATTGACGTTGAGTCGCTGATGGCGCACCTGTTCGCCACCACCGATTTGGAAAAGAACGTGCGAGTGAACATGAACGTGATCGGCCTGGACGGTCGCCCACGGGTCATGCCGCTGACGGAAATGCTGGGCGAATGGCTACAGTTCCGCCGTAGCACGGTGCGCCGTCGTTTAGAGCACCGCCTAGGTAAAGTCGAGGATCGCCTGCATATCTTGGAAGGCCTTCTGATCGCCTACCTCGACCTGGATGAAGTGATCCGTATTATCCGTGAGGAAGATGATCCAAAAGCCTCGCTGATGGCGACTTTCAGCCTCTCCGAACGTCAAGCGGAAGCCATTTTAGAGCTGCGTCTGCGTCATCTTGCCAAACTCGAAGAGATGAAAATTCGCGGTGAGCAGGATGAGCTGGAAAAAGAGCGCAAATATTTAGAAGGGCTACTGGGCAGCGAAGCTAAGCTCACTACCCTGATCGAAAAAGAGATTCGCGCGGCGGGTAAAGAGCATGGTGACGAGCGCCGCTCACCGTTGGTCGAGCGCGAAGAGTCCAAGGCGCTGACAGAAGTCGAGCTGCTGGGCGCTGACCCGATTACCGTGGTGCTTTCCGATAAAGGCTGGATTCGTGCGGCCAAGGGGCACGATATCGACCCCGAGGGGCTCTCCTATAAAGCTGGGGATAGCTTCCAACTGGCGGCGAAAGGTAAAACCAATCAACCGCTGGTGCTGCTGGATGACACCGGTCGCGCCTATACGCTGTCTGCACATAACCTACCCAGTGCGCGTGGCCAGGGTGAGCCGGTTACCGGGCGTGCTAACGTGGCCGCCGGAGCAAAAATGGCGGGGCTAATGTTTGCGCCACCGGAGCGGCGCTTCGTGCTTGCCACTGATGGTGGCTATGGCTTTGTGGCGCGTCTCGACACACTTACCGGTAAAAACAAAGCCGGTAAAGCGGTACTTAGCCTGCCCAAAGGCTGCAATGTGATGGCGCCGATTGACGTGCCAGAGGGCGATGAGCTGTGGGTGGCTTCTGTTTCAAACGAAGGTCGGCTGTTGCTGTTCCCCTTGGATCAGTTGCCCGAGATGTCTAAAGGCAAGGGCAATAAAATGCTCGATATCCCAGGCCCACGAGCCGCCCGCCGGGAGGAGTTTGTTACCGGCATTGTGGTGCTAGCCGCCAGTGATGCGCTGTTGATCCATGCAGGCAAGCGCAAGCTGACGCTAAAAGCCGACGACTTGGCATACTATCGCGGTGAGCGCGGTCGTCGTGGTAGCAAGCTGCCCCGCGGCTTCCAGAAAGTAGATCGACTAGAGGCAGGGGAGTAAGTAATGGCACGCGGTGATTTGATCCTAACTGTACTGGCGTCGGATTTAACCGCCGACATTCAAGCTCAGGTAGATGCTCTCATTATGCAGTTTAATCTGAACGTGAAGAGTACCCAGCGGCTTGCCGATGTCTCATTTCAGCCAGGTGACGGCATCGACTGTATTGAGTACTGTTTGTCCGGCGACGCAGATAGCAAAGCAGTGCGCGACGCCGCGCTTTTGCTGAGTGAAACGCTGGGTATTGATATCGTTGCCCAACCAGATACTCGCGATCACGTTCAGCCCCGTTTGGTCTGTTTCGATATGGACTCCACGTTGATTAAAGCTGAGGTGATTGATGAGCTGGCTCGCCGCCATGGCGTGGGCGAAGAGGTCGCCGAAGTCACCGAGCGTGCCATGCGCGGGGAGCTGGATTTCAAGGCGAGCTTTCGCGAGCGGATGAGCAAACTGGTCGGTTTGGATGAGTCGGTGTTGGCGGAAATTGCGGAGGAACTACCGTTGATGGAGGGCGTTGAGCGTCTGATGGTCAATTTAAAGCGGTTAGGCTATCGCACCGCCATACTCTCCGGCGGCTTTACCTACTTTGCCCTCCACTTACAGAAGAAGCTTGGCTTTGACGAGATCCATGCCAATGAGCTGATCATCGAAAATGGCAAAGTGACCGGCGAAGTAAGCGAGCCAATCGTGGATGCTGAGCGCAAAGCCGAACTGCTCGAAGTCATCGCACTGCGGCAGGGCTTTACACTCGATCAGACGATAGCCGTGGGTGACGGTGCCAACGATCTTAAGATGCTTGCCAAAGCGGGGATGGGCATTGCGTTTCGGGCCAAGCCGTTGGTGCGTGCCCAAGCGTGTCAGGCGATCTCGACATCGGGTCTTGACGGTGTGCTCTACCTGCTCGGCTACCAGCAGCAGGATTTAACACCTTAGAGCAGTATCAGAGTGGGCAGTATAAGTGTAGGCAGTAAAAAAGCGGGTGGTGCTTTCCAGCACCACCCGCTTTTTATTTTATGCCGATTCAGCCATGGCCCTTATCGGGGTGCGGTACCGGTTTGTCGCCGACTTCCTCGGCCCTTAGCTCGACCGGATGCCCCTGGGTTTTGACCGTATGCTTCAAGCGCAGGTGTAAGCCAGATTTGGCCAGCAGGTGGGCGCTGACGGGGGCGGTGATAAACAGGAAAAGCGTAATCAGCAGTTCTTGGATATCCGGTTTGCCGTCCACGCTCCAGAAATACAGCATCGAAGCAATGAGCATACAGCCGATGCCCAAGGTGGTGGCCTTGGTCGGGCCATGCAGGCGCATATAGAAATCGCGCAGGTGCGCCATTCCCAGCGAACCAATAAAAACAAAGATCCCGCCAGCGATCAGCAGCAGTGAAATAAGCGCTTCAACGATTACTGACATAGATCCCCCTGGCTTTTGTTCATCGTTCGATAGCTCATGTTAATCATTCGATAATGTCTCCGCGCAAAATATATTTGCACACCGCCACGGTGCTGATAAAACCTAGCATTGCGATCAACAGCGCTGACTCGAAATAGGTTTTGCTGTTCAGCCACAGTCCCAGCAGTACGATAAGCGCAATGGAGTTAACGTACATGGTGTCTAACGCGAGCACGCGATCAGGCAAGCTGGGCCCAATAGTCAGACGGTAGAGGTTCATCAGCAGCGCCATCACGACCAGAGCTAAGGTGATATAGAGTGCAATGCTTAACATTCGTAGATCTCCTTGAGTGGGCGTTCATAGCGCTCGCGAATCTGGTTAATCAGCGCTTCCTCATTGTCCACGTTCAAGGCGTGAATCAACAGTGATTTACCATCCATGCGCAGATTGGCCGACACGGTGCCCGGTGTCAGGCTGATCGTGCTGGCGAGTAGCGTGATGGTGAACCGCTCCTCTAACATTAACGGGTATTCAATAAAGTGTGGTTTAAGCTTGCGCCAGGGATTGGCGATTAAATAAGCCACTTCAAAGTTGGCAGTGATGATGTCGCCCAGCACACGGAAGAAAAAACGCAGCAGGGCGATTGGCTTAGCAATGCGAGGCCGTGCATCCCAAAAACGATGGGTCAGTAGGGGAATCAAAATAGCTAACGAGCCGCCTAACACGAAATGACCAAACGCGTAGCTGCGTACTAACAACAGCCACACGACGAGTAGAAGTATTGATAGCACAGGCGTGGGTAGCCAGGAACGCGGGGCGATCATTGGGCATCTCCAGCAGCATTGGGTATTAGCGTGCGAATCAGCACCTGAGGGTTGGCTAATTGGTCAGCCGTCGCTTGAGTGTAGCTGCTCACGGGCCCTGCCAGTGCAACCAACAGCGGCGCTGCGCTAAGCAGCCAGATAACGCCAAACCACTGGCGACGGGGTAACGGTGTACCGCTAATGTTGCCACGATGGCTACGCCAAAACAGCGTAGAACCTGCACGGGAAAGTGCAATCAGCGAGGCTAGGCTGGTCAGCAGCAGTAACGGCCAAAGCCATAGGCGCTGCGTACCTTCGGCGGCATTAAGCATTAATGCCTTGCCGATAGCGCCTGAAAATGGCGGAACGCCAGCAACGGCGATGGCGCCAACAAAAAATAGCATGGCGAGCCCTGCGCCCTGTGCCATCGGGCGACCCTTCACCAGGCGCGTACCTGCTTTACCACGCTGCAGGCCGATCATTTCCGCTAGCAGGAATAAACCACCGGTAACCAGCGTGGTGTGGATCAGGTAATAGAGCAGGGCTGAGACAGCCTGAGGTGAGCGCATTCCGATACCCGCCAGCAGCGTGCCTACGGATACCAACACCAAATAAGCCACCAGCAAGCGCAAATCGCGTGCGGCCATTACGCCGACACCCGCGGCCGCCAAAGTAGCAAGCGATAGCCACCAAACCCAAGGTTGTTCCAGTGCTTCCAGCCCACCAGCGCTATCGCCAAACAGTAGGGAATAGACACGCAAAATAGCGTAGATACCTACCTTGGTCATGATGGCAAACAGCGCTGCTACCGGCGCAGGCGCGGATGCGTAGGCTTTGGGTAGCCAGAAGTAGAGTGGCAGGATGGCGGCTTTTAACCCAAACACCACCAGTAGCATTAATGCGCCAGCGGTGACTAGGCCTTCACGCTCTGCGGGCAGTTCAGCCACGCGGATCGCCATATCGGCCATATTGAGCGTGCCCGTGGCGCCATACAGAATCCCCACCGCTATCAGAAACAGCGACGAGCCTGCCAGGTTGAGAACCACGTAGTGGACGCTGGCTTGAATGCGCGCTTTGCCTCCACCGTGCAAAAGCAGAGCGTAAGAGGCCAATAGCAGTACTTCAAAAAAGACGAACAGGTTAAACAAATCACCGGTTAAAAAGGCGCCGTTGATGCCCAGTAGTTGCCACTGAAAAAGGCCATGGAAGTTACTGCCTTTTTCATCATCCCCCGCGCAGGCAAATACCACGGCGCCAACCGCCAAAACAGCAGTGACCAGCAGCATCAGTGCCGATAGGCGATCCAGTACTAGCACAATGCCGAACGGTGCTTGCCAATCGCCCAGGGCATAATAAGTGACCTGATCACTCGCGGCTTGGCGCAAAAGGCCGATTGCTACCAGCAGTAATAGCACGGTGGCGGCAACGCTGACTGCACGCTTATAGCGCACTAAGCCTTGCCGTTGGTAGAGCAGTAATATACCCGCCACTAGCGGTAAAACGACAGGAAAAACAATCAGGTGCTGCATCATTCTCGGTCTTCCTTTTTACCGTCGACATGGTCGTTACCCACTTCACTGCGCGCCCGCATGGCTAGAATCACCACGAATGCGGTCATCGCAAACCCGATGACAATGGCCGTGAGTACTAGCGCCTGGGGGAGTGGGTCGGCATAGTTCGTTCCTTCGGACACGATGGCGGGCCCATCAGTGGTGAGACCTCCCATTGAAAACAGAAACAAATTCACTGCATAAGAGAGCAGGGTTAGGCCTACTACCACGGGAAAGGTACGGCCTCGCAAGGTTAAGTAGAGACCACAGGCGGTTAAGACGCCGGTGGTCATTGCATAGAGCAGTTCCATTAACGAGGCTCCTTAGCAGAAGAGGTTGCAGCAGCGGCATCGGTGTCTTTTTCTGAGGCTTCAGTAACCGGGCGATGGGCGGTGGTGACCTTACCAAGGTTGGCAAGAATCATCAGTGTGGCGCCCACCACCGCTAAGTAGACACCCAGATCAAAGAGCAGCGCGGTGGCCAATTCAAAGGTGCCGATCAGCGGTAGGCTGAAGTAGTCAAAGGCAGAGGTGAGGAACGGATGACCAAACAGCCAGCTACCCAGCCCCGTGAGCGTAGCAACGGCGACCCCGATAACGGCTACCGGTTGGAAGGGGAAATCCAGACGCTCTTGCGCCCACTCCACGCCACGCGCCATATACAACAGAATGAGGGCGACTGCGGTAATCAGGCCGGCAATAAATCCACCGCCCGGCTGATTGTGGCCACGCAGGAAGATAAACGCAGAGACCAGGAGCGCCAGCGGCAGCAGTGTCATTGAAATCGACGTTAGCACCGCCGGGTAGCGGTCGGGTGACCATACCCGTCCCTCACCGTCACTGTGTGGCATAAACAGGCGTAATCGGTTGAGCAGCTTAAAGATCGCCAGACCCGCGATGGCCAATACGGTGATTTCCCCTAAGGTATCGAAACCACGGAAGTCGACCAGAATGACGTTGACGACGTTGTAGCCGCCACCACCGGGTTTGCTGTTTTCCACAAAGAAGCTGGAAATCGACAGCGTATCGCGCGTCATGACGGCGTAGTTAAGGCTGGCGATCACCAGGCCAAGCGAACCTGCTAGTAACATATCGCGAACGTTGCGTAGTGGGCTGGATTCGCGCGGCGTTTTTTGTGGTAAGAAAAATAGTGCCAGCATCAGCAGAATCATGGTCACAACTTCCACTGAAAGCTGTGTCAGCGCTAGATCGGGTGCCGAGAAACGGGCAAAGGTCAGTGCAACGAACAGCCCAACTACCGACAGCATTAACAAAGAGATCAACCGGTAGCGATGGGTGGCGGCGGTCGCCACACCACCAAACATCAGCATCACAGCACCTAGAATAAGGATGCCGTCCAGCGGCTGATTTCCTGCCGCGCCGGTCAAGTTGGTGATTTGAACAAGGCCAATACCCCCCATTATCAGCGCTGCTAGCCATAGCCAGCCCACATAGCGTTGAAGCGAATTGCCTTCCAGAGCCGCAATCAGTTGCTCAGCACGGTAGCCGATTGAGATAAGAATGCGTTCAAAAACGCGTCGGGCGTCAATGCCTACAAATTGTTGCGTAAATCGGCGCACATCACCATGGCGCCAATACAGCGCAATACCGACGACAAAGGCCAGCAAGCTCATGATTAGCGGTAGATTAACGCCGTGCCAGATAGCCAGATGAAAATCGAGCGGGCTTCCAATCACCGCTTCGCTGGCAAGTTCTAATAACCCTGTGGCCATAAAAGCTGGGAAAAGTCCGACCACCACACAAAGCACCACTAATATTTCTACCGGCAGGCGCATCAAATGCGGCGGTTCATGGGGCGTTTTGGGCGGTTCTTCACGGGCAGGTTTGAAAAAGACGGCGTGTACTAAACGCAGCGAATAAGCGACCGAGAGAATGCCGCCGAGGGCCGCTAGCGCGGGTAATAGCCAGCTCACCCCACCCAAAACGGGGGTTGCTAACGACTCGGTAAAGAACATCTCTTTGGATAAAAAGCCATTAAATAGCGGCACGCCCGCCATGGCGGCAGCCGCCAGCGTGGTCAAGAGCGCCGTGACAGGCATGGCTTTTTTCAGGCCACCCAGCTGCTTTAGCTCCCGGGTGCCGGTCTCATGATCGATAATGCCTGCACTCATAAACAGAGCGGCTTTGAAAGTAGCGTGATTGAGGATATGGAAAAGCGCAGCCAGGATCGCCATGGGACTGCCAATGCCTAACAGTACCGTGATTAAACCTAAATGACTGACCGTGGAGAACGCTAAAATGCCCTTCAGATCGGTTTTCATCAGAGCAAACCAAGCGCCGTACAGCATGGTGACGATGCCGACGAGTGAAACGACCACGCTCCACAGCTCACTGCCAGCGATGGCAGGGTGCAACCGCGCCATCAGGAAAATGCCCGCTTTCACCATCGTCGCCGAGTGGAGATATGCCGATACTGGCGTGGGCGCCGCCATCGCATGAGGTAACCAAAAATGGAAAGGAAACTGTGCGGATTTGGTAAAGGCCCCCAGCAGTACCAAACCGAGCATGAGGGGGTAGCGCGGGTCGGCAAGAATGACGTCTCCGCTGGCTAACACATCGCCCATATTGAAGCTGCCCGCCATATCGCCTAGCAGCAGCAAACCTGCCAGTAGCGCAAGGCCACCCGCGCCGGTGACCGTTAACGCCATACGGGCGCCTTTGCGCGCATCACTGCGGTAGGACCAGTAACCGATCAGTAAAAACGAGGAAAGGCTGGTTAACTCCCAGAATAGCCATAGCAGAATCAGGTTATCCGACATTGAAATACCGACCATTGACGCCATAAAAAGCATCAGGAAGGCGTAGAATCGGCCAAAGGGTTCATCTTTTGCTAAGTAGTAGTGGGCATACAGAATAATCAGTAAGCCAATGCCCAGTATCAACAGATTAAACAGCAGCGATAGCCCATCGAGGCGGAATGCTAAGTCCAGCGCTAGCTCAGGCATCCAGGTGGCCGAAAAACGTAGTTGCTCACCGTCTAGCAGGGCTGGCACGTTGAGTAGCGTCATTACTAAGGCGGTCGCTGGCAGCACTGCCGTCGCAAGTGAACAGAAACTGCGACCACGCTGTGCGGTAAGTGCTGGCACCAGTACGCCTAGCAGAGGCAATAAGGCTATCCAAAGCAGTGTCATGGGGGATCATCCAGCGGCTAAAGTTAAAAAATTCAAAAGAGTACCAACAGGGCGCTTTGAGGGCGTTCTGATGGCGTAGGATACATCAAGTGAAACAACAGGATATCACTTGTGTAGAAGGTGTGTAGTTTTAGTATGAAGTGTGCCGGTCAACCGTTGAGAGATTTTACGTTCCATGAGTGAACCCTTTAATACCTGGCAAGCCCGTTTTGAAAGGCTGCGTAGTAATAAGATTTTTGAAGCGGTCGTGATTGCCATTATCGTCATTTCTGCCCTGGTGATAGGGGCAAAAACCTATGAAGAAACCACTCAAGTGGAGCAGTGGCTGCTCTATCTTGATATGGCGGTCACCATATTTTTCCTGATTGAGATTTTAATCAGGATAGCCGCTGAACGCACGCTACTGAGTTTCTTCAAGAAAGGGTGGAACGTCTTTGACTTCCTCATCGTGACCGCCAGCCTGATTCCCATGGATGACTCTGAAATGGTGCTGCTGGCTAGGCTACTGCGTATTTTCCGGGTGCTGCGCTTGGTCTCGATGATTCCCGAGCTACAAATGCTGTTAAGCGCCTTGGTCAAGTCGGTGCCACGGATGGGGTATGTCGTCCTGTTGATGTTTATCATCTTCTACATATACGCCGCCATTGGGAGCTTCCTTTTCCACAATGTGGACGAGGGACTATGGGGCAATATTTCCCTGGCCATGTTGACGCTATTTCAAGTGGCGACCTTCGAGAGCTGGGCCACAGCGGTGCTTTATCCGACCATGGAGGTTTATCCTTACGCCTGGATCTATTTTTTAACCTTCATCTTTTTGAATGCCTTTATTTTTCTCAATATGATGATCGGTATTGTGCTGGATGTGATGCAGAAAGAGAGCGCGCAAATGGCGCTGGACAACGGCGAAGGTGAAGAAGCCGAGCTGCAGTCGCTGCGCAATGATGTTCGCGGGCTGAAAGCGCAGCTTGACCGTATGGAGTCAGCACTCTCTCAAGCATACTCGCCAGCCCCAACACACCAGAATGATGCGGGCGGTAAGCACAGCGACAAGCCCACCACTGACTGATTTTAGGAGAGCCGCCATGATGTTGTCTGACCCCGCCAAAAAGTACCGCCCCTTTGTAGCCGTTGATCTACCTGACCGCCAGTGGCCGAGCCAGCGCATTGAAGCAGCGCCTGTCTGGTGCAGTGTGGATCTGCGCGACGGTAATCAATCGCTGATTGATCCGATGGACCAGGAGCGTAAGCAGCGCTTGTTCGACATGCTGTTGAATGTTGGCTTTAAGCAGATTGAAGTCGGCTTTCCTTCGGCCTCGCAAACCGATTTTGATTTCGTACGCTCGCTGATCGAGCACGATAAGATCCCTGAGGATGTGACCATTCAAGTGCTGACCCAGGCGCGCCCGCACTTGATTGAACGCACCTTTGAGGCACTTCAGGGTGCTAAAAACGCTATCGTCCACGTCTATAACGCCACTGACCCAATGTTCCGCCGGGTAGTGTTTAACGTTGATAAAGCGGAGTGTGTGCAGATTGCTGTAGAGGCTACTCAACAGATTCGCGCGCAGATGGAAGCTGTGCCAGAAACTAACTGGACCTTTCAGTACTCGCCGGAGCTGTTCACCACCACCGAGATGGATTTTGCCGTTGAGATCGTCGAAGCGGTCATGGAAGCCTATGGCGCGAGCACTGATAAACCGATGATCGTAAACCTGCCCGCAACGGTAGAAGTCGCCACGCCCAATAACTATGCCGACCAAATTGAGTGGTTCTGTCGCAACGTCAAAAATCGGGATTATCTGATTGTTAGCGTTCACCCGCATAACGACCGCGGTACCGGCGTGGCGGCAGCAGAATTGACGCTAATGGCGGGAGCTGACCGCGTTGAGGGCACGCTGTTTGGTAATGGCGAGCGTACCGGTAACGTCGATATTGTTACATTGGCGATGAACATGTACACCCAGGGCGTTCACCCGCAGCTCGATTTCTCCAATATCACTCCGATCATGCGCGAGGTGGAGTACTGCAATCAGCTGCCAGTGCATCCTCGCCACCCCTACGTGGGCGATTTGGTATTCACCGCGTTCTCTGGCTCTCATCAGGATGCGATCAAAAAAGGCATGGCGGATCGCCGTGCGAATCCAGAGGCTGTGTGGGATGTGCCCTATCTTCCTATTGACCCGCTGGACGTGGGGCGCAGCTACGAAGCTGTTATCCGGGTTAATAGCCAATCGGGTAAAGGCGGCGTTTCTTACCTGCTCGAGCAGGAGCACGGCATTGAGTTGCCGCGTCGCCTTTCGATTGAGTTCAGCCAGGTGGTGCAGGAAGTCGCTGAGCGGACCGGGCGCGAGATCACGTCGCAGATGATCTACCAAGCATTCTCTGATGAGTATCTGGAGCAGCGAGCACCCTTTGGGTTGGTGAGTCACCGGCTCTCTTCTGAACCTGGCAGCCCCAAAGTGACGCTGGACGCCGTGATTGAGGAGAACGGCACACGGCAAACGTTAAAGGGCGAGGGCAACGGCCCGTTAGCCGCCTTTATTAAAGCATTGGCAGCGGCTGGGCACGATGTAGAGATTATCGACTACCACGAGCACTCCCGTGGCCAAGGCGCTGATGCTGAAGCGATTGCCTATGTAGAAGTGCGTATCGACGGTAAAGCGGTGTTCGGTGTAGGTAACGATGAAAGTATTACCAGCGCGTCGATGAAGGGGGTGCTGAGCGCCATCAACCGCCACCATTCGCCCCAGCCTGCGGCGGCCAACGTGACGGCGGAGACGTTGGGATAATCCTGCAGTTACCGACCGAGTGAGGTGGATTACGATGCGCCCCTGGCAAATAATAGTAGTAACCGCAATAGTAGTTGCCGGGCTAGCATCAACATTGGCCTCTCATGAGCCGTTTGAGTCCAAACTGGTTCGGTTGGAAGCTCAGCGGGCATTGCCCTCGCTAGAGGCGTCGCTTCAGCAGGAAACACCGGAGCTCAATGCGCTGTTTCTCAGCTATGCTGACGATCAGGCGCTGTGGATGAGCGCCTCTTTGGCGATTTTGCGCCACGGTGATAGGGCCCGCGATGTATTAGTGGAGTACGGCTTACTGCCCGATTTTCAGCGAGTACTGGTGCGCTATGGGGCCGACGCCATAATGCCCATCAGCTACTTTCGTAGCCACGATGTGGCTACGCTAAGGGCGCAACACTGGGTCGGCGAGCGCTATCAGCAGGTTAGTCGTTGGTGGAGCGACGAAGAGGGAGAAGCGGATTCAGCGTTTACTCCTTATCGTCGCGGGCAGATGGGCATTGCGCTGCTGGATGCCAATGGCCACGCGCTGCTTAACCAGTTTGTGGTCAGTGAACAAGGCGAAGTGGAGTGGCTACAAGGTGAGCGTCTGGTGGCGGGCCTGGGCGATTTCTTCACCAGTGGGCTACGCGATTTGGAAAGCCAGTGGCGGCGGGGTGACGACATCGGCGCTGCCGATCTAGGCTGGGCCGGTGTCGATCTACTCGTGATGGCCAGCACCGTGAAGGTGCTGCGAGCAGGCAGGGCGGCTCGTGCTGCTCGAGTGGGCAGCGTGGAAGCGCAGGGTGCTCGGACGGGATTGCGCCAAGGCGCGTTAATGAGTGGCAGCGGGCGTTTTGCGGCGTTGCCACGTATGGCCAAAGTTGCCGCTGTGGCGGGTACTGCCTATGTAGTGGTTCGCCATCCAAGCCTTGTGAGCGCACTTGGCGCTAACCTCTCTGGCTGGCTTGGCTGGCCAGTTTGGTTTGGCCAGTTTCTTATCTGGCTCGTCGTGCTACTGCCAGTACTCTTCATTGCTCGCTTTATCTACCGTTGGTTACTCACGCCGATACTGTGGCTGCTGGTGCCACTGATGCGGGTATGCTTTAGGACGGCAAATAATCAGTTGGCCAGGCGTACCAAGCCTCAGCCCCGTGACCTTGGTTGACGCGTGGAGAGAAAGTAGCTGTTAACGTAAACGGGGCGGCCTCAGAGGCCGCCCCGTTTATCATTTTATCTACATTTACCTACGCTAAGGGTTATTCTGGCAGCGCGTAAACCGCGACCTGATCCCCTACCTGATCTTTGAGGATAGTATTGCCGCCGCCAATAAAGGCGACGTATTGGCGTCCCTCATACTCATAAACCGCAGGGTTGGAGACAGAAGGTGCTTCGACCTGATCCGTCCAGAGTTCCTCACCGGTTTCAAGCGAGTAGGCACGGACCTTGGCATCCATGGATGCGCCGATAAAGACGATATTGCCCGCCGTTACCGCCGGACCACCAATGGTGGGTGAGCCCCAGCTATCGGGCATAAAGAACCCATGCTGCTGTGATGCACCCATTGGACGGCGCCATTTTACATCGCCAGTGGTCATATCCAGGGCCACCAGCTCGCCAAAGGGAGGCTCCCAGCAGGGCATTCCAAGCCAGTTCTGAGCGATTTCAAGCAGGATCCCGTAGGGAGCCCCTTCTTGAGAGGCAAAGCCACTCTCATTCCCTGACGCTCTGTTGGCTGATTCATAGGCTTCGCGATCATAGAGCTTCAGGGTTTGTACAATGTGCGAGGTATTAACGATGGCGGTTTGGCTTGCGGGATCAAACGCCACGCCACCCCACTGCACACCACCGGCTGTGATGGGGTAACCCATAGTCCCTGCGCCTTCAGTGGTGGGCGGGGTGTATAGGCCCTCATACCAGAGATCGTCCCACAGGGCGGAGCACTCCCCGAAACTTACGGCATCAGCCAACGCCCAGACCTCGGGCTTCTCGGACTGATCCAGCAGCGGCACTGGTTTCGTCGGGAAGGGCTGGGTAGGCGCATAAACTTCACCTTCTACATTACCGTCGCCGCCGGGTACTGGGCGCTCTTCAATCGGCCATACGTCTTCGCCGGTTTCACGATTGACGACAAACAAAAAACCCATTTTAGTCGCCTGGATGAGCGCCGGTATCTCCTCGCCATCCACGGTAATGTCCATGAGTGTTGGGGCGGCGTTAATATCGTAATCCCAGATATCGTGATGCACCCACTGACGTGACCAGGCTACTTCACCGGTCTCGATATCCAAGGCGGTGGTCGAAGTCGCTAATGGTACGTCGTCGGTACGATTGCCACCCCAGAAGTTGGGCGACGGAGAAGACACGGGTAAATAGACTAAACCGAGCTCCTCGTCGGCGGACATGTGCGTCCACACATTGGCGGTACCGCTCTGCTCGCGTACCTCATCTGACAATGCCTGGAACGTCCATTCTCGTTCGCCGGTACGCGCATTGATCGCAAATACAGTGCCGGGCGGCGCTTGTTCATAGGCCCAGTCCATCCCCGCCCAACCAAGGATTAGGCGATCACCAACCACGGTGGGTGGCTGCAACAGCGACAGCGGCCACTTGTCGTTGGTGTCGTTCCACTGGTTGACGTCGAGCACGCCATTATTGGCAAAGCTTTCACACAGTTCGCCGCTATCAGCATCCAGAGCGAAAAGCTGGGCGTCCATGGTGCCCATATAAATAATTTTTTGGCAGGACTCGCCCTCCACAGGATCGTCGGCTTGCCAATAGGCAACGCCCCGATTCTTCAAAACAGGCTGGGTCAACGCTTCTAGAGAGGATTGTGTATCAAAACTCCACTTCTCTTCACCCGTGGCCGGATTGAGCGCCAGCACCCGATAAAAAGGGGTGCCGATATAGAGTGTGTCATTGGCAAATACCGGTGTGGCAGACCAAACGGTGGCTGGTAGTTCGCCCGAGCCATCGGCAACATCGCCCGTATGGATTTCCCACACTTTCTCCAGCTCACCTACATTGTCGGCATTGATTTGATTCAGAGGACTATATTTTTGCGCATTGAGCTGGCCATGGAAGCTATCCCAAGTGGGTTCATCGGGCACCAGCGGAATGGGCGTAGCGCTAATTTCTTCCTGTTGGGCACTGCTTTCCTGCTCCTCAGGCTGCTCTTGAGCCAAAAGGGGCAAAGGGCTAAGGCAAATTCCCAGTGCAGTAGCCGTACAGCGTTGTTTAGTGGTGATCAAAGTCAGCATGGTAGGCTCCTTAGGCATGGGTGGCTCGGGCGTGATGCGACGGGCGAACCATATCGAGGATCAGCCCGATTAGGCCGATCACCATAGCTACGCAGACCCACCACTGGTGTAGCAGCATTGCAGCGAAAAAAGTGCCAGCAAGGCCTATCAGGGTAAGTACCCTTAGCGCGATGGATGCACCACGCCCTTTGACTACGGCAAGGAGAAGTGCCAACACCGCAAGAACGAGGCAGGCGACAATAGCGATTAACGCGCCAAGTGTTCCTGTCACCCCGGTTAACGGTGTGAAATAGGCATAAAGCGCAATAGCAAGCCCAGCAAGTGAGACTATCAAAACAATGATAGCGCCTACCCTGGAAGAGTTGGATGGCAACATAACGGTAAGGCCTCTGTGTGAGTGAGGTGCCTGACATTAAAGCTAAGTTAACGTCAGAAATCGTTAGCCCTATAAATTTAGCAGAGAACTAATATTTTTGGCTCTGTAAAGAGTTTTGAGTGCTCACAGGAAATAAGTAGCGCTACTTTTTTAACCAATGTTTATTTCTAATCGTTGGCACGCGCTGAGATGAGCGTGACGTTTGCCGGAAGTGGCTGGGTGTAGTGCTGAATTCGCGCTTGAAGGCAGTCGCAAAATTGGCGGCGCTCGCGTAGCCAGCAAGCGAGGCTGCTGTTTCTATGCTTACCCCTTGCGCTATAGCGTGCCGGGCCAGCGAAAGATGATAATGGCGTAAAAAACTGCCTAACGATTCCCCATACTGGCGATAAAAACGACGCTGAAGATTGCTTAAGCTCATGCCTAAATAGCTAGCCAAATCTGCTTGAGTCATTCGTTTCGCCTCACCGTTATCGATGAGGCTCATAAGAGTGGCTAAACGACGGTCTGACTTCTCCTGATGGGGAGGGGTAGGCGAATGGCTATTTTCAGTTGAGGACAGTTGCGCGCTGGCTAGTGCCTCGCCGGCCAAGGTCATTGCAAAGCCCAGGAGTTGAAGTCGGTGAGCAACGTTCTCTTTTGCTAACTGCTGCGGCGTGAAAAGCTGAGATGCTAAAGCGATCAAACCAGGCGAGGGCGCCCAGTAGTGAAGGTGGGGCAAACCATTGGGCGCTGCCATTAAATCGCTATGGCCATAGCGTGCTAACCAGTGTGGCGTAAGGCTAAGGGTCAGCGTGCGCTCAAACGCACCTGCTTGGCCAAGGCGCATAAAACTGGTCGCTGAAGGCAGGGCCACTAAAAGACCGGTATGAGGCGTTTGTGTGCCTAGTGTTTGAGGCCCTAATTGTACCTCAAAAGCGCCATAGCGCACCTGTACGGTTCCCTCAATTACCAAGGCGATCTTTATCCCTGCAGGCAATATTGCTTGGCTTTTCAAGCCAAATCGATCTTGGATGTCGGCCAGGCGTAGTTGCAACCCCGGCTCAAGTTCGCTGACCCACATACGTCCCGCTAAGGGTGCTGAGCGTTGGTCCCAGCAAGGTGCTTCCAGCCGCTGACGTTTGACCAGTGTTGCCGAGAGCTGCTGCAAATCGGCGGCGCTAATTTCTTGCTCGGTTGTCAGTTCGCCCACGCATGTCCTTTATGAAAGTGGTTCGCTTAAATCCTCGCTAGCTATCTGTTATAGCATTTTGCTGTGTTTGCAAAGCAAACCGCTATTTTCGCAAAGGCGAGGCGGGTTAAGTGATGCCATAATGCGCTGCCATAAGCTCTATTGCAATGAATTCTCATTCGCAAGTTGGTCAATGGTATCAGGGCACATAAGGGGACGCAGCATGGCATCTAAAGAAAAACTCATCCGACGTTCAGCGGTGATGATGGGCGGTTCGGCCGTTTTGTTAAGTTTCGCTCCCAGCGTTTTGGCTCAAGCGATTGAAGACGTGACACGGCTGGAACCTGTGACGGTGGAGGGTAACCGGCTTTATGAAATGTTGTCCTCTGAAGCCACCGGCGGTTATAGCGTCGACGCCGCCACTGTCGGCACTAAAACGCCTGCGTCGCTGCGAGATATACCGCAATCGGTTAGCGTCGTCACGCACGAGGCCATTGAAGATCAAAACTTTACCACGTTAGATGAGCTGGGGCGCCGGACGCCTGGGATGCGTGTGCTCACAAATGACAATGGCCGTTCATCCATTTACGCGCGTGGCTACGAGTACGATGAGTACAGCATTGACGGCCTGCCTGCTCCAATGACCAGTATTACCGGCTCCGTCCCCACGCTGGCAGCTTTTGATCGTGTAGAAATCATGCGTGGTCCTTCGGGCCTTTTTGATAGCACCAGTGAGATGGGTGGCATTGTAAATCTGGTGCGTAAACGCCCTACTGAAGATTTTCAGGGCCATGTAAACGGTAGCCTGGGCAGCGATCATCAGCGCTCTGCTCAAGTAGATTTATCTGGCCCCATTGCTACGAAAGGTCGGGTTCGTGGGCGATTAGTGATTGACCATACTGAACACAACCAGTTTGTCGACCACAATGAAAATGACCAAAATGATATTTATGCAGCGCTCGATATCGATTTGGATGAAGCAACAACGTTAGGTCTTGGCTATATCCATAATACTAAAGATATAGCGGTGAACAACGGCCATCCGGTCGGTAGTGATGGTGAACTGCTTTATGGGTCGCGCGCTGATTTCTACGGCGCTGATTGGAACGATTTTAATAGCCAATCCAATGATTGGATTGCTGAATTAACCCATCGGTTTGATACCGGCGGCTATGGCCGCTTGGCGGCGCGTTATTCGGATCGTAATGCTGACTATAATTACGCCTTCGGTGGAAGTGCACTGGATGCCGACGATACCCTCACGGTGGCGGGTACCGCTAGCGTTATTGATCAGCAGGCGCTGGCGGTGGATGCAAGCTACAGCCAGCCGTTTTCAGCGTTTGGTAACGTTAGCGAATTCGTCGTGGGTAGTGATTACAAACGCTTTGATACCGAAACGGAGTCAGGCAGCTCGCGTAGCGTGGCGGGTGGGCGTGTGACCCTAGAGGAACTGAACAATTTAGCATACGTCAACATTCTTGATGCAGCGCGTACCAGTGGGTCAGGCTACACCGATACAGCGACTAATCTTGAAGAGACGGGCCTTTACGCAAAACTGACGCTGCGCCCAGTGCAGCCGTTAGCGTTAATCGCCGGTGGGCGGGTAAGCCATTACGAGCTTGAATACCAGAACCGCGATGCCGTTACGGAACAGAACCGTAGTGACACGGAAATCACCCCCTATGCGGGGCTGGTGTTCGATATTGATAACGACCACTCCGTGTATGCCAGCTACTCACAGGTATTTAAGCCCCAAACGGAAAGCGATGTGAATGGGGACTTGTTAGCGCCGCGGGAAGGGGAACAGTATGAACTAGGCGTTAAGGGCAGTTACATGGGCGGCGATTTAAACGCCCGCGTCAGCGCCTTCCGCTTGTATGACGAAAACCGTGCCGCTGCGCCTGCAGATACGTCTGCCAGCTATTCAGAGTCAGTGGGTAAAATGCGGATTCAGGGAGCAGAGTTTGAAGTTACCGGAAGCCTAACCGACCAATGGGAGGTTATTGCCGGCTATACCTATCTGGATACCGAAGTAAAACGCAGTTCTTCAGCACGTGCAGACGGTATTTTTCTACTGATGCCTCATAACATCGTGAACGTATGGACGCAGTACGACTTCGCTGGCGATACCCTGGGCGGCTTGCGTATCGGCGGCGGCGTGACCGCCATGAGTGGTTTTGAGTCCAGCAGCGGGATCGAGGCGCCAGGCTATGCAGTGGTCGACGCCATGATCGCCTATGACTTCACCTCGCAGCTCAGTGGTCAGCTCAACATCAACAACCTGCTGGATCGCGATTACTATAACCGGGTAGGCGGCGTGAACACCTTCAACATGCCGGGGGCCCCGGCCAACATGGTGGCATCGCTACGCTATGACTTTTAATGGTGTGATCAAGCGCCACGGGAAACCGTGGCGCGCTTTTCGTTTTCAAACGGCTTATCGGCAACTGCGCCATTGGGCTTTTTTACTACTGTGCTGGATTCCGGCCATGGCTTATTGTTCGCTACCCGGTGAAGTAATACTGCCGGGCACCTCGGAATTTACGCTGGTATCACCCGAAACAGGACATGCTTACTTAATTCAGTTATCAGTGCCCGATGCACCACCCCCAGAAACCGGCTATTCCGTACTGTACTTACTGGACGGTAACGCTCGCCTTCCGCTGTTACAAGCCGCACGCGATACGCTAACGCGCAGAGGGCCGGAAGGCGCGGGCAGCCCGCTACTGATTGTGGCGATTGGCTACCCTGAAACAAGCCGTTTTAATATGGACCGACGCAGTGAAGACTTTACGCCTTCCGTACCCCATGGCCACGATACCGTTAGCCAAAACCAGCAGAGACCACAGGCCGGTGCGGAACGCTTTCTTGCGTTTATCGAAGAACACCTAAAGCCTGAAATCAATCGGCGCTTTGCTTTAGATAGCGATCAAGAAGCGATATTGGGTCATTCATTAGGTGGACTCTTTGTACTTCATGTGCTTCTCAACCAACCAGCAAGTTTTGATAATTACATAGCGATTAGCCCATCGCTTTGGTGGTATGGCGAAAAGCCGCTTGATAGGCTATTTAATCAAGACTCAGCGTTAGCGGGTATACCTAATGGCACTCGTCTTATGATTGGCGTGGGCGAACAGGAGCAGCCTGCCTTTGATCACCATAACGAATCCGAGCGCGCCAGACGGCAGCGCGCTCGGGGAATGGTCGATAATGCTCAAGGCTTTGCCAAGTGGCTCTCTAACCAGCGAAGCATGGAAGTACGCTTTACGCTCTATCCGGGAGAGAACCATGGCAGCGTCATGTGGCCCGCCACACGACAAGCGCTTGAGTTTTTGGATAAATAAACGTTATTCAGCAGCGAGTTTTTTGAGCCACCCCCGCCAGCCACCAAACTCGGTAATATCTTCTGCCTCGCCCCCTTCATTAAGCGCGCCTGCGGTGCAGATAAAGCCACACTTCCAACTGCCGTCGGCGAGCTCCACCTGGCCTAAACCGAGCGGTGCGGGTATGCCAGCTAAAAAACTGCCGATGGTTTCAATAGGCAGGCGCCATACTTCCACTTCAATCGCTTGGCCGTTGTCGTCGCGTAGCATTGCTGGGCGCTTGGGTGGCCCACCTGCCAGGGCAAACAGCTTATAGCGCGGCGTGCTTTGGGTGGTGCTCACTAATACGCCGCCGCGTTCGGTCAATTGGTGGTTAAGCGGCAGTCCTTGCAGGTGTGCACCGCACACTACCAGCTCCATGGTGCCGTCTTGGGCATTGGTTAAGGGCTCAGATAACGCCGGATGGGCAACGCCTGTGGCACCTAACGGCAGCATTAAGCGGGCTTCTATGGCACGGGCGAGGGAGAGCAGCGTTAAGTCAGCAAACACCGGCCCAAACAGTGTCACGCCCACTGGCAAATCGCGCTCGCTAAAGCCTACAGGCACGGCCAGAGCACTGTAGTCGAGCAGGTTCATAAAGTTAGTCCAGGTGCCCAGGCGGGAGTTGACGCCGATGGGGTCCGCCGCCACTTCGGCCTTGCTTGGGTGCGTGACTGTGGTGGGCGAGAGCATGATATCGACGTTAGCGATTAACGCGTCGGCTTGGCGCTTAAATTCGGCGAGCTTATAGCGCGCATCGAAGGCGTCCACGGCCAGTGGTGTAGCGCCGCCTTGGGTAATTTCAAACGTTACCGGGTGGATAGCGTCAGGATGTGATTGCATCAACTCGCGAATAACATGGTAGCGTTCCGCCACCCAAGGGCCTTCGTAGAGCAGACGCGCTGCTGCGAGTAGCGGCGAACAATCCAGTTCAATCTTTTCGCCGCCAATGGCCTCGAACTCGGCAATCGCTTGGTGCATGCCCTTGGTGTAAGCCGCGTCGGTTTGCCACTGGGATTCCAGCGGCACGCCGAAGCGGAACGCCGCAGGGGCTTTGCCATAGCGTTTACCGTGCACAGCAAAGTCATGCTTCCGCGACCAAGCGCACTGATCATCATAGGCAGCGGTAATGCCGAGCACTTTAGCGGCATCGTCGGCAGTGAAGGTAAACAGGCTAATGGTGTCTAGCGTCGCGCAGGCGGGTACTACGCCTCGGGTGCTAAGCAGCCCCAGGCTTGGCTTGACCCCGTAAAGGTTATGGAAGCAGGCGGGCACGCGCCCAGAACCAGCGGTATCGGTGCCCAGCGAAAAGCTGACCATCCCCGCCGCGGTGACCACCGCCGAACCGCTGCTGGAGCCGCCGGGCACCAGCTTAGGATCGAAGGCATTAGCAGGCGTACCATATACCTCCAGCGCCCGTTCACCCACCAGACCAGTAGCAAATTGATCCAGGTTGGTTTTACCCATCGGGATCGCGCCCGCATCGATCAACTGCTGCACCACAAAAGCATTTTCGGTTGGCGTATAGGCATACGCCGGGCTACCTGCCGTGGTGGGAATCCCCGCCAAGTCGATATTGTCTTTCATCGCAAAGGGAATGCCGTACAGCGGCAGTGTGTCTGGTGATTCGCCTTCCAAGCGCTGTAGGTAAGGCTCCAGTTGCTCTCGCGTTAAACGAGTAATCCAGGCGGGCTCTTTGCCGTGACTTTCAGCTTGGGCCAGCAGCTCGTCGATTAACGCAGCAGGGGTAAGCTCACCCTGCTGGTAGGCGGCGTGTAGTGATTCGATGGTAAGTGAGTAGCGCATCGTGTCTTCCTTGCTTAGTGTCTGTTTTCATCAATTCTGTTTTGTTAAATTCAGTGCTTTCAATGTCAGTGATTTTAAAAACAGGGTTTTCAAAGTCTGTGCTCGTCAATGTAGTGCTGGGTGCTAATACTGACCTGCATAACATGGGAGCGTGTGGCGCGGGCAGCAGCCTCGCCATCGCCTTCCAGAATGGCGACGACGATAGCGTCGTGTTCTTGCCAGGAGAGGCTGGGGCGTTGCGGCATACGAAACTGGGCTTTGCGGAAGGGTTTTAACCGGCTTCGCGTGGCCAGCGCTAAATCGCGCAGGTAGGGGCTATGACTGCCTTCATAGAGGTGAGTATGAAATTCATGGTTAAAGGCTTCGTAGTCGCTGGTGGTGCCGTCGCGCACTATGCGTAAGGCATCTTTATGTAGGCGCTGAAGGGCTTGGCGCTCCTCAAGTGTCATTCGCAGTGCGCAGAGACGGGCGCAGGCGGCCTCCAGTTCCGACATGGCTTCGTACATCGCCAGTAGCAATTCATCGGTGATGTTGGCGACCGTTACGCCACGATTGGGACGCTTTTCAACCAGCCCCATGGCCGCGAGATGGCCAAACATCTCGCGTACCGGTGTGCGTGATACGGCAAAGCGCTCTGCAATTACCCGGGCATCCAACTTGGTACCTGGCGCAATGTCACCGCTGATAATCTCATCGGCGAGAATGCTGAGCATGTCATCGACCGTAGTGCCTTCGCGTAACTTGGCTGGGCTCAAAGCAGGCAGATTTTTCATAAAGCGGTCACTGGTGGGTGGGCAGAACTGGAGGGGGCAGAGCCGAATTGAGCCGGTGGGTGAGGAATCGCATTAAGTAGCGCACGCGTATAGGCGTGGCTAGGCTCGCTCAGCAGTTTCTCTGTAGGGCCTTCCTCAACGATTTTACCTGCCTGCATCACCATCACGCGGTCACAAAGCAATCGAACGACATTGAGATCGTGACTGATAAAGAGATAGCTCATATTGAGCTGCTCGCGCAGGCTCGCCAATAAGTTCAGCACGACTGCCTGAACAGAGACATCCAGCGCAGCGGTGGGCTCATCAAGAATCAGCAGCTTGGGTTCCAAGGCGATGGCTCGGGCAATACCAACTCGCGCCTTTTGCCCTCCGGAAAGTTGATGGGGAAAGCGGTCTAAAAGATGGGCAGGCAAACCAACACGCTCAGCAAGCACTGATACCCGAGTGTTAAGCTCCTGACGGTTGACCTTGTCAAGCCTACGTAAAGGATCCTCTATTGAACGTCGGGCGCTCCAGCGGGGGTTAAGGCTATCCGTCGGGTCTTGAAACACCATTTGCAGTTTGCTGCGCAGCGGGTGGTGAGCAAACTGCTCCGCGCTGATAGCGGCAATATCGCTACCGGCGAACTTTAGCGCACCGCTAGTCGGATCCAGCAGGCGCATAATCATCGCTGAGGTGGTTGATTTTCCGCAGCCGCTCTCACCGACGAGTCCAAGACTTTCGCCCTCATGCAGGGTAAAGCTAAGGTTATCCACCGCCCGCACTTGGTTAGCGGCCGAGCCAAAGGCTTTAACCAGGGCATCGACTTCAAGCAGCGGTGGGCCAATGGGCTGGCGCTCGGTGCTGGCACGGCGCTCATCATCGGCGGGCAGAAGATCGGCTACCTGAGAGTCGAGTCTGGGCGTGGCGCGCATTAAGCGCTGGGTATAAGGGTGCTGTGGGGCTGCAAAGAGCGTTTCGACCGCAGCGGACTCTACGATTTCGCCTTTCTCCATCACCACAATCCTATCGCAATAGCAGGCGGCTAAGCCCAAATCATGGGTAATCAGCAGCGTGGCCATCTGCCGCTCGGCGGCCAACTCGACGATCAAATCCATCACGGCTTTTTGCGTCGTCACATCAAGCCCCGTGGTGGGCTCGTCAGCGATAAGTAATTGGGGACGGCAGGCCAGCGCAATGGCAATCACAATACGCTGGCACATGCCGCCAGAGAGCTCAAATGGGTAGGCGTGGTAGCGCTGTTCAGGTTCACGAATGCGCACTGCTTGCAGCATCTTGATGGCTTTGCCGCGGGCATTCCCCCGTGTGGCCAGGCCGTGTTGAATCATTACATCTTCAATCTGTCGGCCAACGGCACGAATTGGGTTAAGGGCCGCACGAGGGTTCTGAAAGATCATCGACATTTCGCGCCCGCGCAGCTCACTCATAGTGCATTCGTCTGCGCCACCCACATCAACGCCACCAAATACAATGCTGCCGTCGGCAATGCGCCCTGCACGATCAAGAATGCGCAGCAGAGCATAGGAGGTCACGGACTTTCCAGAGCCCGATTCGCCAACGATGCCTAACGTCTCGCCTTTATTAATACTGATATCGACTTTTTTAACCGCCGTGACGGTGCCATTACGGGTAGCGAACTCAACCGTTAAATCACGAATATCGAGCAGCGGGATAGCCATAGTAAGCTCCTCAGGTACGCCGCAGCGGATCAACCAGATCGCGCAGCCCGTCGCCTAGCAAGTTAAAGGTAAACACAGCCAGCATAAGAGCCAGCCCTGGGAATACGGCAAGCCACCACTGGCCTGAGACAATATAGTTCGCACCTTCAGCGACCATGATGCCCCACTCAGGGGTGGGTGGGCTGACGCCTAGACCAATAAACGAAAGCCCGGCAGCGTTAAGAATAGCCCACCCCATGTTGAGCGAAATTTGCACCATCATGGGGGGAAGTGAGTTGGGGAATATTTGAAATGCCAAAATACGCCAGTCCCGATTGCCGGATAATCGGGCGGCCTGTACGTAACCGGCCTGACGACGCACAGCGACTTCGGTACGCGCCATGCGGGCATAAAAAGGCAGGTTAATAATCGCCGTGGCATAGATGATGTTTTCAATGGTGTTGCCCGCTGCAGCGACAATCCCCATGGCCAGCACAAACAGCGGGAAGGCCATTATAGTGTCCATTAAGCGACCGGTAATTCGATCCGTCCAGCCACCATAAAAACCGGCAATAGCGCCTAAGGTTGATCCGACCACAAAGGCGATCGCTACGGCGGTCACCGCGATCATTAGATCGAGGCGAGTAGCGACCACCACACGTGAGAACACATCACGCCCCAGGTGGTCAGTACCAAACCAGTGCTGCCAAGAGGGCGCTTGTAGCGTACTACTCGAATCAGTGGCTAACGGGTTATAGGGCACCAGCCAGGGGCCGAATAGCGCCGCGATCACTATCAGCACAAACAGCGCAAAAGCGACTGCTGTGACAGGGTTATCGGTCATCACATAGAGCAGGTGGCGCACGAAACGGCGTATTGAGCCCTCTTTGGCGCTGCTTGCGGAGGTTAATGTGGTCATGATGCTACTCCTCCGTATTTAGACGCGGATCCACCAGGGTGTAGATCACATCTATCAACAAGTTAAGGGCGACAAACAGCAGCGCCATGGTGAGTACAAACCCCTGCACCGAGGCGTAGTCCGAGACCACCAAGGCTTCAACGGCATAGGAGCCAATGCCCGGCCATGAGAAGACTTGTTCCACTAATACGTTGGCCCCCAGTGCAAAGGAGAACACCATGCCTAGCGTGGTAATCACCGGCAGAATGGCGTTGCGCAGGGCGTAGGTGAAAAGCACTTTTCGACGCGGCAAACCGGCGGCTCGGGCAGTACGGATAAATTCGCTCTCCAGGGTTTGTAGCATGGCGGCGCGGGTCATACGTGCGATAGGCGCAAGGGTGAATAGCCCTAGCGTGATGGCGGGGAGCAGTAGCTGCGATAGCGCTCCCCAAGCGGTTTCCAGGTCTCGATCAATCAGTGCGTCGATGACATAAAAGCCGGTCACATTGGGCGGTGAAAGATACAAAAAATCCAACCGACCCATCGGGGAAGGAGCCCAGCCGAGCAAATAATAAAAGATGTAAATAAGTGCCAAGCCAGTGAAAAACGTGGGCAGCGATACGCCGGCGGTCACCACGGCACGGCATAGGTGATCTACCCAAGTGTTAGGGCGCGTGGCGGCCAGAATACCCAGCGGTAAGGCAATGATCATTGAAAAGAGCAGCGCAACGCCGGTGAGTTCCAATGAGGCAGGCAAGCGCGTGGTTAGCTCGTGTATCACCGGCTGCCCCGTAGAGATTGCGGTACCCAAGTCGCCTCGCAATAGGTCTTGGACATAGCTGATAAACTGCAGCGGTAGAGGGCGATCTAGCCCCATGCTGACACGTATTTGTTGGATCGACTCGGCATTAGCCGCAGGCCCGGCAAAGTACGCGGCGGGATCCCCGGGCAGCGCCCGGGTAAGTAAGAACGAAACAATCACAATACCCATCAACACCGGTACCGCTTGAACGACTCGCCAGGCAATTAGGCGCGTTCGGGACATAGTGGCCATGCTGCCTCCTTAACTGACACGCAGCGGGCGGTTATCGAGCTGGCGGTGATACCAGAACTCATAGCCCGAAATGTTGGGCTGCATCGCCACGTTGAGCGTCGGTTGGTAAAGCGGAATACGCGGCACATCTGCAAAGGCGATCTCAATCATGCGGCGAATTTTGGGCGCGTATTCAGGGTCATCCATGGACATAAAGAGGGTTTCATCGACCAGTTGGGCGATCTCGTCGTTGTGGTAATTGGACGAGTTAAATAAATTGCCTTCGATATAGGCCCAGAAGAAGTAGTAGCAAGGCGTGTTGAGCCAGCCACCAAAGTTCTCCAAGTGCAAGGGCAGCTGCTTATCTACCAGCGCGCGGGTGCGCCAGTTGGCACCGGGGATACGATCCAAGTTGACGGTAATGCCAATCTGGCCCAGGGCCTCTTGAATCAGCAGCGCGGTGGGTTCTGCCCAATCGGCTTGGCCTAAATCAAAAGAGAGAGGGACTTCAAAGCCCTCGGAGTAATCCGATTCCGCCATTAACTCGCGCGCACGTTCAAGATTGTTGCTGTAAGGAAAGGGTTGCGGCCAGGCGATATCAGCGGGGGACTCGCTATCCCCTCCCCACATGGGAACGCCGCGGCCATAGGCGGCATTTTGCATAATGGCTTCGTAGGGAATTGCCCAAGCAATGGCTTGGCGCACGCGTACATCCTGGAAAGGTTCGAATGTTAGGTTTGGGCAAAGCACATGCAGGCAGTTCTCAATCGGCGTGCTGACCACTTTCACGTTGGATTGAGCGTCAAGCTCCATGGCATCACGGGGAGGCACGTCTTGTGACAAATGGGCATCGCCGCGTTCAAGCAATGCACGTCGGGTTGACGTAGAGGGTACTTCCCGCAAAATGACGCGTTCTGCCCCTGGCAGCTCACCGCTGGCCCAGTCCGGGTTGCGGCGGTAAACCAGCTGTTGACCTGGTTCCCAGCGCTCGACTTGGAAAGCGCCCGAGCCTGCCGGGGTGCGGTGCAGATATTCGGTTGCCCAAGGATCTTCGTCAGTGGCGTGCTCTAACGCCAGCTGTGAGTTAATCACGATGGCGATCGGCGTCGTGAGGTTTGGCAGGGTAAGCTTGGAGGCATGAGGCAAATGAATGCGGAAGGTGCGCTCGTCGACGGCTTCGAACTGCTCAGGGCTTGTCATTGAGCCTGCTGCCATCTGAGTGGTAGGGAAGCCGCCCAGGGTGACAGAGCGGTCAAACGACCACTTAACGTCTTGAGCGGTGACGGCACGGCCATCCCAGAAAGTGGCTTCACGCAAATAGAACGTTAATGTCCGTCCGTCTTCAGAGACTTCCCAGCTCTCCGCCAACTCACCTTTTAAATTGTCGTAGTCATAGCTTAACGAGCCATCTTCCAGTGTCTTGGTGCCAAACGTCATCAGGCGGTCATAGCAGTTCACCGCGACTTGATAGCTGGGGCGATTGGTTCCGCTACGGTGGATGTCGAGGCTATTAATCGTGCTGCCCATCACCACCACTAGCGTTTCATTAGCGCTGGCCATGGCGGGAAGAACTTTTAAAAAGGGGAGAGCAGCAGCGCCCAGGGTTAAGGCGGAAGTGCTTTTAAGGAAGTCGCGACGGTTCATGGTTGATCCTCACAAGGGTATCGATAGTTACCAATGTGTATGCACTTTGAGGGCCATGATATTGCGGATATGGGTATTTATATTGATAAAACAAAGGTTTGTTAATTTTGGAAAAGTGTTCGAAAGTAATTTTTAAGCTATTGATGCGATAAAACAGCGCAAGGTGTATGCACTTTGCGCTGTTTTGGATCGTCCTTATTTTACGTGTTGCCCCTTCCGCCAGGGCTGGGTAGATAGCACTGCTTGCCAAACGTCTTGGCTACGCTCTAAGTAGTCAAAGCATAGGCTGGCGCGCCAGCGAAGAGCGCTGTCAGTTAAGCTGCTGATTGGGGCAAATAGTGCGTCTGCGCTATCTGCCCAAGGGCGAGGGGTAATTGCCATAGCGCGGTCGCCGATTTGCAGCCAACGCAGTTGGCCTTGCTGATCTGTTTGAATCACTTCTTCAACGACATCATTGGCAAGCCGTTGCCAGTGCTCAACGTACTGACCGTGTGGGTGTTGCTCTTCCAGGGTGGTGTCGTTAATCCATTGCAGTAGCCCTACATCCTTTTCCAGACTAGGGCATAGATCCTGATAGCGATGCCAGGTGCATACCCCTAGCTCACTATCGATTTGGGTAATACCTGCAAAAGCAGTGAGCCCCGCCAGCCATTCAAGCTGGCGGCGATTGCAGTCGTCTAAACAGGTGATACCTGCAAAGTCAGGTGAGTCTGCAGGCAGGCGCAGATCGGCGTGCCAGTGCTTGCCCTGTAGCCAATAAACTTGAGTAGCGGTGTCGGCCTGTTGATAGGGCTCTTTAGCGGGTTCGGCGTAGAGCGTGCGCTGCCATACGCCGCGAAATGCATGAGGTGTGGCAGGCACGTCGACGTTCATAAGGGGGGGGCCTTATGTTTGCCGTGCTGGCCCAGGCTGCCTACTTCACGGGCACCTTCGGGAAGTGCAATCTGACCCTTTGCTAAACGCTCGCGCAGGTAGCGAAAGGTTTGGATAGTTTGGGCGTAAAGGTGATCACCCGCTTTGAGCGGTGCGTAATGGGCTTTACCGTGTCTTTCGACTAATTCGGGCAGTGGCGCGACTTCGGTATGGTAATCGCAGGCGAAAAACAGCGGGAAAGAGTGGCGTTCTTCCTTTACTTTACGCACCCGATGAGAGGTGGCGACAAACTCGCCGTTGCTCCATATCTCCAGCATATCGCCGATATTGACCACCAAGGCGTCGTCTCGAAACGGCACATCAATCCATTCACCCGCGCCGTTCATCACCTCAAGACCCGGTGCGGTGGGGAGCAATAGGGTGAAACACTCATAATCTGTATGGGCACCAATGCCCTGAGCATCTTCGGCATCGGGGTTATAGGGGTAGTGAATCAGGCGCAGCTGGCTGGGCGGTTTAGTTACATGGTGAAGTAGATGGTTCTCTTTAAGCCCTAACGCTAGGGCAAAGCCGCCCATCAGTGTGCGGCCAACCTGGTAGGCCGCGTCATAATAGGCTGCGACCGGCTCGCGAAAGTGCTCAAGGTCGGGCCAGGGATTGGGGCCGAGCAGGGGAGTGCCTGCCAAGACCTCAGGATCATCGCTGGGGAGTTCAAAGGCAAGATCGAAGGCCTCTTTCATATCCGGCTTTTTGGGATCCGGCGACTCTTCACCGGGCGGCACATAGCCCCGGTGGTGGTGGTAAAGACCAATATAGCGCTCCATTTTGGTCTCGGTTGGCTGGGCAAAGAAGCGCTTGGCTTGGCTGATTAGCCCTTCGCGAAGGGAGCGATCAATGCCGTGCCCCACCATTTGAAAGAAACCCACCTCGCGGGCGGCGCGGCCAAGTTGCTCGGCAACGGCTTGGCGCGCACTTACATCCCCATGTAGCAGGTCATGAATATCGATCACTGGGATCGCCTGAAAATCGGCGAGGCGCTGATCGTTCGTTGATTGGCTCATGGGGTTGCCTCCGCTTCACTGCTAAGCACCACGATGGGCTGCCCAGGGGCAATCGATGCTCCCTCTGCAAGCGGCAGGCGAACGACGCGGCCACCACAGTGGGCGGTGATCTCAACTTCCATTTTCATCGATTCCACCAGTGCCACCGGTTGGCCAGCGGTTACCTGCTCACCTTCTGCAACCAGTAACTTCCAAAGGCTGCCGGTGACGGGGCTTTCGATGCCTAGCTCGTTGTCATCCAGCGCTGTTACTTCGGCGCTTTCCGGTGCCTGATCTTCGAATGTGAACTGGCCATTGGCCCGCCAAGCGGCCATTTCTGCCTGGAAAGCGGCTTCGCGCTTGGTGCGGAAGGTCTCAATCGCTTCAGCATTTTTATCGATCTCGGCTTGGTAGTCCGCTAGGCGAAAACGTGCGGTTTCAATGGATAGGTCATATCGACCATGGGGAAAGTCGCGGCGAATTTGCTCAAGCTCTTCGTGGCTGGCTTCATGAAAACGCAGTTGATCAAAAAAGCGCAGCAGCCAAGGGTTCTCGAAGTGTGCCGTGGTGCGGTAGCGGCTCCACATTTGCAGCGTACGGCCAACAAACTGGTAGCCGCCGGGGCCTTCCATACCGTAAACGCACAGGTAAGCGCCGCCAATGCCCACGGAGTTTTCCGCTGTCCAGGTGCGAGCGGGGTTGTACTTGGTGGTCACCAGCCGTTGGCACGGGTCAAGAGGAGTCGCCACAGGCGCACCCAGGTAGACATCCCCCAGCCCCATTACCAGGTAGCGGGCATCGAAGACGATATCGCGCACTTGCTGTTCGCTTTCCAGGGCGTTTATACGGCGAATAAAGTCGAGGTTGCTGGGGCACCAGGGCGCATCTGGGCGCACGCTGCGCTGGTATTTATCGATGGCTTCCTGACAGGCGGGGTCGTCCCAGGAGAGCGGTAGATGCACCACCCGCGACTCCACTTCCAGCGATTCCACATCTATTAGCGCCTGCTCGGCTTTTTGCAGATGGGCGAGCAGCTTATCCAAGGACAGTGCTAATGGCTCATAGTGAATCTGCAGCGAGCGAATACCGGGGGTTAATTCCCGCAGACCGGGCAGCGAGTGTTCCCGTAGCCACAGCATCCAGGCGTGAACCCGAAAGCGCAGCGCGATATCCAGCTCCATGGCGCCGAACTCGATCAGCAGGAAATCATCCCCGGCGCGGCGGTAGACAATTCGCTCACCGGCTTGCTCGGCGGGTACGTCGCGCACAACAGGGGTGTCACGCTCTGGCTGAATCTCTTCGACGGGCGCTGCTGTGAGAGACGCCAGTTGGTCTAGCTGGCGCTCTTCCAGGGTGCGAGCGGTGTTAAGACTAACCGGGACAAAGCGTACTTTATCGCCCGCGGCGAGCTGCCCCAGCTTCCAGCGTTCGGCGCGGATTACGGTGGCGGGGCAGACAAAGCCGCCAAGTGAAGGCCCATCGGGGCCCAGAATAACCGGCATATCGCCGGTAAAGTCGATAGTGCCAAAGGCATAGGCGTTATCGTGAATATTGGAGGGGTGTAGTCCCGCCTCGCCGCCGTCGGCTCGCGCCCACTCGGGGCGTGGACCAATCAGCCGGACCCCTGTGCGGCTGGAGTTGTAGTGCACCTCCCATTCGTGATCGAAAAAGCGCTCGATATCGTCATCGGTGAAAAAGTCCGGCGCGCCGTGGGGGCCGTAAAGTACCGCCACTCGCCAGGTTTTACCGCTGCCTTGATTGCCAAAGGTCGGGATGAGCGTCTTATCAAGCTGAGCCGCCGAGGTAGGCGAGAGCAGAGGTAAATCTAGCATATCGCCGCTTCTTAGCGCGCGGCCGCCGTGGCCGCCAAACTGGCCCAGGGTAAAGGTACTGCGGGAGCCCAGGTAACGAGGGCAGGCAATGCCGCCGCGTACCAATAGATAGGCGCGAGCGCCCGCCGCGGCCTTGCCCAACGTCAGCGTGGAACCGGCAGGAATATCCACTACCTGCCAAAAGGCTACTTCTTCTCCATCTAGCGTAGCGGGGAGCCTGGCACCTGCCAGCACGATCTGGGTCGCACGGTGAAAGCGTAGCGTTGGACCGGTGAGGGTGATTTCAAGCCCGGCGGCATCGGTGGGGTTATCCAGCAGGCGGTTGCCCAGGCGAAATGACCAGTCATCAAATGGCCCGGAAGGCGGCACACCCACATCCCAGTGGCCCTGGCGGCCTGGGAAGTCCTGAATCGTCGTCATTGTGCCAGGAGCGATCACCTCTACGACGGGGGGCGCCCACTCAAGGGTAGCAAGCCAGTGCGTATCCAGGTCGGCATGTTGAAAACGCTCGGCACGCAGCACATGGGCCAGCCAGATGCGGTTAGTAGTGATGCCATAAACACTGGCGGTATCAAGCGTTGCAGCTAACTGCTCAATAGCAGCGTCGCGGCTGTCGGCGTGAGCGATTACTTTGGCTAGCATGGGGTCGAAGAGCGCTGAGATCTCCAGCCCGGCTTCTATGGCGTGGTCGATACGCAGGCCGTCAGCCTGTGGGAAATCAACTTCAGTCAGCAAACCTGCGCTGGGGCGAAAATCGTGGGCGGGGTCTTCGGCGTAGAGGCGTGCTTGCACTGCGTGACCGCTGGGGGCGAGATCTTTTGTCAGTGTTTCAAGCGTGGGCAGTTGGTTTGCGCCCAGTTTTACCATCCACTCAACGATATCAATGCCATACACCATCTCGGTGACGCCGTGCTCAACCTGGAGCCGGGTATTCACTTCAAGAAAATAAAATGCCTCGCGCTGGGTATCGTAAATAAACTCAACGGTACCGGCGCTGCGGTAGTTGACCGCTTTGCCCAACTGAACAGCGGTGGCGTGCAGCGCCTGGCGAACATGTTCCGGTAGATTAGGGGCCGGGCACTCTTCGAGCACTTTTTGGTGGCGGCGCTGGGTCGAGCAATCACGCTCGCCCAGGGCAACGACATTGCCCTGGCCATCGCCAAAGAGCTGCACTTCGATATGGCGGGCGCAGGCGATATAGGCCTCGAGAAACACGCCGCCGTCACCGAAGTTGCGCTCGCCCAGACCTTTGACCGAGTCAAAGGCGCGCTTAAGTTCGGCGGCGTTTTGACATACCTGCATGCCGATGCCGCCACCACCGGCGGTGGATTTGAGCATCACCGGGTAGCCAATCTGCTCGGCATTTTTGAGTGCTTCATCAACGTTTGTAAGCAGCTCGGAGCCGGGTACTAGCGGTACACCGGCTTTTTCGGCCAGCGCACGCGCTTGGTGTTTAAGACCAAACTGCTCAATCTGTTCGACGGTTGGGCCTAAAAAGGTCAGCCCTGCGGCATCGCAGGCAGCGATAAAGCGGGTGTTCTCTGACAAGAAGCCGTAGCCGGGGTGCACTGCCTGGGCGCCGCTCTGTTGGGCAATGGCGATCAACTTATCGATATTAAGATAGGTATCGCTGGCGCCGCCTTCGCCGAGAGAGTAAGCCTCATCGGCCTGGTGGACGTAGGGGGCGTCGCGATCCGCATCGGCGTAAACCACCACGCTGCCCACACCGAGGGCTTTCAGCGTGCGTAAAATGCGTGCGGCAATGGCGCCGCGATTGGCAATCAGAACTTTGCTAAACGTTGTATTGATGGACATGGCACTGCCTGCAAACAAAGGCGGGTCGTCCCGCAGGTTGCTTGGCCTTCTAGGGTCGTCCCTAGGGCGAAGTACTTATTCCCAAACCAATAGCTCGATGGGCGTTGGGTTGTATCCGTTGCAGGGGTTGTTGAGCTGAGGGCAGTTGGAGACCAGCACGATCACATCCATCTCAGCGATCATCTCCACATACTTGCCCGGCGCGGAGATGCCGTCTTCAAAGGTCAGCCCGCCGTCGGCAGTGACCGGCACGTTCATAAAGAAGTTGATGTTGTGGGTGATATCGCGCTTGGTCAGGCCGAACTCTGGAAAGTTGGCGATGGCCTGCATCCAGTTATCTCGGCAGGAGTGCATATGACGCTTTTCCAGGTCGTAACGCACGGTGTTGCTTTCGCTGGCGCAGGCGCCGCCCAGGGTGTCGTGACGGCCGCAGGTATCGGCGCTGATCGTCAGCATGGCGCGGCCTTCACTGGACATTAGCGTCGTGCCTGCGGTGAGATAAACCGCGCCCTGTTCGCGTACCGTATCCATAGCGCTGTAGCGTTCGCTGGTATCGTCAGCGCTAAAGAACAGCGTGTCGGCGGCCTGGTTACCCTCTAAATCGAGAATGCGCAGGGTTTGGCCGCGCTTGACCGTGCCAATGTAGTGATCGCCTGCGTTCACCGTTGTGCGGCTCAAGGCGTTTTCGGGGCGTAGAGTGCTTTCAATAATCATGCGGCGTCTCCCTTATAAGCCGAGGTGGTAAAGGCGGTTATTTGCAAAACCACGCGCGTTTTCAGGCCGCGAGCGGTAGCAGGGATCGTCTTCTGTCACCGGCTCGGCGGTGCCGAGGGCAATGTCCACGCCACGGCGGGGGTAGTCAGCACTGGGATCGAGGGGGTGAGGGCAAGTATGCAACAGGACAAGCGTGTCCATCTCAAAGCGCAGCGTGACGCTTTTGCCCGGCTGGCAGTGGCGGGGCACATAGCGCAGCTTGCCTTCGTCGTCGCTTTCTACCCGAGAAAACAGGTTGAGGTTGGCCGTCATATCCCGACGGCCCAGGCCGTACTTGGCAAGCTCAACCAAAAAGGCGTCGAAGCCAGTAAGCGTCCAGTCGTTGTGAGCCTGCTGATAGCTGACCGGCTGCCAGCCTTTCTTTAGCAAGTGATGGGGCATCAGGTTGCCGCCAACGCTATCGTGCCAGCCCAGGTCGTCATGAGTGATAGAGGCGAAAATGCGCCCCATATCTGAGTAAAGGCAGTGGCCCTGGGTAAGCTTAAAGGTGTGCTGGCCCTTCAAGGTATCGGGCAGGTTTAAGCGTTCCAGCAGGTTTTCCGGGTTGTAGCACAAAAGCCCCACGTTGCTGTCGGCCTCTTTGGCCGTCAGCGTGAGGGTGGTGCCGCGGCGCAGGCGCAGCGACCAGTGATGCCCGCCGGGTAAGTGGGTGGTGTAAGCGGGTTGGCTATTCATAACAGCGTCTGTCATAGCAGCGTCTCCTGGGTGTGAGTTTGCAGGCCGCCCTGGTGAAGCGCTTCTTTAAGTTCGTTCGAAGGACGATCGCGTGAAATAGGTAAGTCGTAAGTAATCGTGGCGCCATAGGCTTCCGGCGCCTGGGGATCGTGGCGGGTTTTATCAAATACCCACAGCCGTGTGCCCAGCTCAAAGGCTTCTTTAAGGTCGTGGGTGATCATAAAGATGGTCAGCTGCTGCTCTTGCCACAGGCGGTTGATCAGCACGTGCATATCCTGGCGAATGCCGGGATCTAACGCACCGAAAGGCTCATCGAGTAATAAAATGCGTGGCCGCATCATCAGCGCCTGGGCAATGGCCAGGCGCTGTTGCATACCGCCGGAAAGCTCATGAGGGTATTTATTAAGCGCGTGGCCCAGGCCGACTTCTTCAATCCGAGCGCGCGCTTTTTCTATTGCGCGGCGCTTGGCGGCACCGAAGCTTTTGCCCAGCAGTTTTGAGCTGTGTAACTCATCGGCAATCATTACGTTGCCGAGCACGGTTAAGTGGGGGAACACCGAGTACTTCTGAAACACCACGCCGCGATCTGGTCCTGGCTCATTGGGAATGGGCTGATCATCCAGGGTTAAGCTGCCGCGCGAAATGGCTTCGGTACCTAACAGCATTTTCAGAAAAGTCGTTTTACCGCAGCCTGAAGCACCCACTAAGGTGACAAATTCTCCAGGCTCAACGCTGAAATTAAGATTTTCGAGCACCACATGATTGCCGTAGTGCTTTTCTAGCCGTTTGGCCGCTAGCAGGCTCATGAGTTATCTCCTTCGCCAGCGTGGTACCAAGGGAATGCCAGCCGCGACACCCAGGCCAACAGCTGGTCAAGCAAAAACGCCAGCAGGGTGATCCAGGCCACGTAGGGCAGAATCACGTCCATGGAGAGGTAGCGGCGCACCAAAAAGATGCGGTAGCCAAGCCCTTCCTGGGCGGCAATGGCTTCGGCGGCGATCAAAAACAGCCAAGCGGTGCCCAGTGCCAAACGGGTGGCGTTTAATAGCCGTGGGGTAAGTTGTGGCAGCAGAACTCTTAACAACACCTGCCAGGAGCTGGCGCCTAAGGTTTGCGCTTTGATCAACTGCTCGTCGGGTAGCCGCAAGGCGTGGCCTTGTAGGTCACGAATAAGGAAGGGCGTTACCCCAATCACAATCAGTGCAATCTTGGCGGCTTCGCCGGTACCAAAGGCGATAAATAGAATCGGCAGTATCGCCATGGGGGGAATCAGTGAGGCGACGGTGACCAGCGGCGAGAACTTGGCACGAAGGATGGGAATGCCGCCGTTTAAGATGCCCACGACCAAGCCAATCAACGCGCTGATACCCACACCAATGACGATGCGCTCCAGGCTTGCGAAGGTGTCTGTCCACAGCACCACCTCCCCTGTACGCACGTTCTCAGCGGTAGCTAAATGGTAAAAAGTGCTGGCCATGGTCGAGGGAGTAGGCAGCAGGCGGTCATCAGGGTTTTCCGCCAACCTTGCATTGGAGAGGCTCATATACAGCATCGCCAGTAGCAAAAAAGGCAGTAGGCCTAAAAGCCAGCGGCTGCCCCGGGAGGGCGCTAGGTTAATCAATCGCTTCATGGCGGTTGTCCACAGAAGATGAGTGCAGAGGGAGCGGCAGGCGCCGCTCCCATCGCGCTAATGCAGGAGGACCCCGTTACTGAGTGTCGAGGTAAGCTTGGGTAAAGCTAGGGTCGAAGCGCAGTTGCACATTGCTCTCATCGCCGAATACGCCACTGGGGGTTTCGATGCCGACCACGCCTGCATTGGGTGCCATATCGCCGAGTAGACCGTGCTCAAAACTGAATTCGGCGACGCGCTCCATGGTGTCAAGCAGTTCGGGGTTCTCCATCAACTCGATAGCTTCGGCAGGGTCGGTGTAGAGGTAGGTGGCGTCTAACTGATTACGATAGCCCTCCACATCAGTGCCTGCAGCGTCAGCCATAATGCTCAGCGCGTTCTCGTCGTCTGCTTCGATCAAGTCCATCACTTCGTACCAAGCGCCTACCAGGGCATGACCAAGTTCTGGGTTGTCCGCCAGGGTTTGGGTGTTGACGACCATCATGTCGAGGATTTCACCGGGAATTTCCGCTGAGGTGTACACCACGTTACTGTCGGGCATCTCAGCAATAGCGCTTAGCTGTGGGTTCCAGGCGGCCACGGCTTCGGTGGTGTCGCTAGAGAACAGGCCAACAATATCCGCATCGGAGGTGTTGACTGTTTCGATGTCGCGTTCGGTTAAGCCGACGCTCTGAAGGGCGCGAGCGAGAAAGTAATGGGAGACGCTGAACTGAACGAGATTGACCTCGCGGCCTTCGATATCGGCTAGATCGTCGCTGCCTTTGAGCACTATGCCGTCGTTACCGTTGGAGTAGTCGTTAATAATCAGTGCGGTGGAGTCAACCCCACTGGCGGCGGGGATTGTCAGCGCATCCATATTGGTCATGGCGCAGCCGTCAACATTGCCCGAGGTAAACTGGTTAATTGACTCAACGTAGTCGTTGACCTGCACCACATCGATGCTGATGCCGTACTCGTCGGCCCATTTGTCGACGACGCCTTCAACATCGGCGTAGGCCCAGGGCATCCAGCCGGCATAAATCGACCAGCAAACGCTAAACTCTTCCCGCTCTTGTGCCTGGGCAGGCGCAGCGGCGACAAGGGTTGTTGCCAGCAGAGTGGTAGAGAGCGCGGCTGAAAGTGTAGCGAGGGGGAAGTGCTTTGGGGAAGTATGATTGCAACGGGTCATGGCAGCCTCCAACGGCTAAGGGAAAACTCGGGGGCATCGGCGCATCACTGCGCCTTATCCTCCCGGGCTTTTGTCCCGCCGTGTAACCTCACGCCTTGGCGTCAGGTCGATTGCTCTCGGACCAGCCACATCCATCAGGGGTTATACGTTGATGGAGTCGGAACCCTAGCGATCTATTGGAAACTAAATTGTCTGGCAGCTTTAGCTACCGATACCCCGTTTGTTACGCTTAGATACAAGGCAAAATCGTGGCCGATTCAATCTAAATCCTTCCGTTTCAGATAATTACAGTGAAAAATCCTGCAGAGCGGCAGGGGCATGGGCCCGCTGCATGCATCTTAATGGTGCGAAAAAGTGAGCTTCTGCACTGGTTTGTGTCGCTTGGTCAGCGTCAAAGAGGTGTTTTACTGCCCTTACCAGGAATTTCCCGCACCAGGCGTGGCATCAAGAACCCCGGTAAATGATCGCGCAGTTGAGCAACGAGCTCACGGGCTTCACTATCCGGCACATCAAAATGCGCAGCGCCCTGCACGGGGTCTAATACATGTAGGTAATAGGGCAAAATGCCCGCTTCAAATAGCCGTTCAGATAGCGCTGCAAGCGCACTGACGCTATCGTTCACTCGGCGCAGCAGCACGCTTTGATTGAGTAGCGTCGCCCCGGCTTGTTTAAGCCTCGCGCAGGCATCAACGACTGTCTGGTCAATCTCGTTGGCGTGGTTAATATGCAGCACTACGACTTTTTGTAGTCGGGTGGTGGATAACCAATTGAGCAAGGCGTCATCAATGCGGTCAGGAATCACTACCGGTAGGCGGGTATGAATGCGTAGCCGCTTAAGGTGCGGGATGCTTTCTAGCTGTTCCACCAGCCATGCCAATTGGCGGTCATTGGCGGCCAGCGGGTCGCCGCCGGAGAGAATCGCCTCGTGAATAGTGGTTTCGCTTCGTAAGTAGTCGAGTGCTTCCTGCCACTGCGCTCTGGAGGGGGAGTTGTCGCTATAGGGAAAATGGCGGCGAAAGCAGTAGCGGCAGTTGATGGCACAGTTGGGGCTGGCGATAAGCAGCACCCGGCCAGCATACTTATGAATCAGCCCTTTAGCGGGCCGGTGGTCGGCTTCTGCGAGCGGATCGACGACGTATCCATGCGGCGTGAGCGCTTCTTCGCCCAGCGGCAGCACCTGGCGCAGCAGTGGGTCGTCTATGTCGGCATAGGCTATTCTGTTGAGATAAGCCTCTGGCACACATACGTCAAACAGGTCGTGACCTGCTTGGGCGCCCGCCAACCAGTCGTGGCTTAGGCCCAGCCGGTCACAAAGTATTTGCGGGTCTCGAATGGCGTGGGAGAGCTGCTGCTGCCAAGTGGATTGCACCATTGAATAGCAATGGCTTTGCGTTTCAGACGCGGCAATAATGATGTTCTCCTGCAAAAAAGCCCTCCTTCGGGTTATCATGCGCGCACTTATTTAACGACGCCATTTGCAACGCTGCTGGCATATAGCTGCTGGTATATAAACCTGCTGACGGCGGTAAAGTATGGCTTCGCGCACCACCTGTTGAAACAAATAACTGAAATGGATGATTGAGAGACATTATGGCGAACTATTCTACCAACGAATTCAAGGCCGGTCTGAAAGTAATGCTCGACGGCGATCCTTGTTCGATCGTTGAGAACGAGCTGGTCAAGCCCGGTAAGGGGCAGGCGTTTAACCGCGTTAAGCTGCGGAATCTGATGACTGGCCGCGTAGGTGAGAAGACTTTCAAATCCGGTGACTCGCTGGAAGGTGCCGATGTCATGGATTTAGAGATGGAGTATCTCTACACCGACGGTGACATGTGGCATTTCATGAAGACCGATGGCTCCTTCGAGCAGTACGCGGTGGAGAAGAAAGCCTTGGGTGATACTGAGAAATGGCTTAAGGAGCAGGTGCCTTATGTCATTACGCTCTGGAACGATAAAGCGATCTCCGTCACGCCGCCCAACTTCATTGAGCTGGAAGTCGTTGAAACAGACCCCGGTTTGAAAGGCGATACCGCCCAGGGTGGTTCCAAGCCAGCTACCTTGTCATCAGGTGCTGTTGTTCGTGTACCTTTGTTTATTAACCAGGGCGAAGTGCTGAAAGTGGACACGCGCAGCGGTGACTACGTCTCCCGCGCTTGATCGTTTTTCAAAAGAGTAATGATAATGGCCACGCATTTTGCGTGGCCATTTTTTGCTCGGCACTAATGTTAGAAAACTAATTTTAGAAAACAGTGCTTATAAGGAGTAATGATGGCCATTGATTGGCAACCCTCTGCGTCTATTGAGACGCTCCGCGAGCGAGCGCGGTTAATGGCCAAAGTGCGCGCTTTTTTTGCCCAGCGTGACGTGCTAGAAGTGGAAACGCCAGTGTTGGGGCAGGGGGGCAGCACGGATGTGCACTTGGTCTCGCTATACACCTTGGCGCGCACGGACAAGGGGCAGCGCCGTCTATGGCTGCAAACCTCCCCTGAATTCCATATGAAACGCTTGCTCGCAGCGGGCAGTGGGCCGATCTTTCAGCTTGCGCGCAGTTTTCGCGATGGTGAGATCGGCGCCCGACATAATATCGAGTTCACTATGCTGGAGTGGTATCGGCCACAGTTTACGCTGGATCAACTGATTGATGAGACCGCGACGCTCATTATGTCACTGCTGCCCAGTTTTCCCGGCCCGCTTGTGCATTACCGCTACCGGGAGCTGTTTCATACTTACGTAGAGGTTGATCCGTTCACCACCTCGCTGGATAGACTGCGGGCGATAGCTGCCGAGCGTGCGCAAATGCCTGTCCAATCTTTAGCCGATGAAAGCCGCGAGACATGCCTTGACCTGTTAATGAGCGTTGTAATCGAGCCACAGTTAGGCCAGCAGGAGCTAAGTGTGGTGATTGATTATCCTGCTAGCCAAGCAGCCCTGGCGCGACGCCATCAAGACGTAGACGGTGAGTGGGTGGCTTCCCGATTTGAGGTTTATCTAAACGGTATTGAGTTGGCTAACGGCTACGATGAGCTGACCGATGCACAGGAACAGCGCACACGCTTTGCTGAAGACAACGCTGAACGCCGCCGCTTAGGCTTGCCTGAGGTAGACGTTGATGAGTACCTGTTGGCCGCACTTGAGCATGGGATGCCTGAAGGTGCTGGTGTCGCCCTGGGGGTTGATCGTCTTATTCAACTGGCACTGGGTAAAGCACGCCTGGAAGACGTGCTTACATTCTCAACGCCTAATTGCTAGTGATTACCTAACGACTCTCCCATGCTGACCATTGTCGCCAGAGGACGCTCTTCAAAGTTGACGGGGTTAGCAAAGCACATCACGACCGTGGAGCCAAGCTTGAAACGGCCCATCTCAGCGCCTTTTTCCAGCACTATGGGCTGCCCAAACTGCATGCGCTGTGGGTAACCAGAAAGCGGCGTCACCTGCCCTGACCAGACGGTTTCGATAGCGGCGACGATCACCGCACCAACCAGTACCATCGCCATGGGGCCGTGCTCGGTATCAAAGATACATACTAAGCGCTCGTTGCGGGCGAAGAGGCCGGGCACGTAGTTGGCGGTGGCTTGGTTGACCGAGAAGAGCCGCCCGGGCACGTAGATCATTTCGCGTAGAGTGCCGGTTACCGGCATATGCACCCGGTGGTAGTCCCGTGGGGAGAGATACACGGTGGCAAAACTGCCGCCTAAGAACTCCTCTGCTAGTGCCGTATCGCCGCCCAGTAGGATCTGCGCGGAGTAGGTGTGGCCTTTGGCCTGCACCAGTTGTCCGGCCTGTAGGCGTCCGTATTGGGAAAGCGTGCCATCGGCGGGGCTGAGGATGCCTTCTCCCACGGGCCGCGCATCGGCTTTAAGTGCACGGGTGAAAAAGTCGTTAAACGTGGCGTAAGCAGTGGGGTCTGGTTCCAGCGCCTGGCTCATATCAACGTTAAAGCGTTTGATAAACGCTTTAATCAGCGTGTTTTTTACCCAGGGGTTATCGCACTGGGCAAACTTGCCGGTCAGGCGCGATAGCGCGTGCTGGGGCAGCGGATACTGGAGTAGCGAAAAGGCTTTTTGGGAAAGAGTCACAGTAATATTTTCACTTCTCGATCGGTGTGTCGTCGCGGTTGCCCCATTCACCCCAGGAGCCCGCATAGCCGCGCATATTAAAGCCTAGCGCCTTGCCCACCAGCCAGGTAAAGCTGCTGCGGTGATGGCTTTGGCAGTGGGTAGCAATTTCCATGTCGGGCGTGAGGCCCAAGGCACCTAGCTCGGTGATGAGCTCGGCGTAATCGCGTATACGTAGCGCACGGGTGCGGTCCATGGCGAGGAGCCAATCCATATTGACCGCTCCTGGGATATGGCCCAGGTGTTTGTTGTTGCCACGTACGCCATCGTACTCATCTTTGGAGCGCGCATCCCATACCGCAAACTGCTTATCGTCAAGCTTCTCTTTGATTTCGTCGCCGGTAATCAGGGCTTGGGGGTTGAGAAACTCAGCGTGGTATTCGCTGGGGGTCGGGGCGGTCGGTTCTGTGCTCTCTTCCAGGCCCGCATCGCGCCAAGCGTGAATGCCACCGTTCAAATAGGAGTAGCGAGTGTGGCCGATAAGATCAAGCGTCCACAGTAATCGTGCCGCCCAGCCGCCGCCTTCGTCGTCGTAAGCGATCACATGAGTATCGCGGGTTAAGCCCAGGGCACTGAACAGCCTTGATAGCGCCTCGACGCTGGGAACGTCGCTGGGTACCGGTCCTTCACCGCGCATCAAGTAGCGAAAATCGAGGAAAATAGCCCCAGGCACATGGCCCTGGCGATAGCTATCGCCATTAACCGGTACATCGATAATCAGCAGCTGTGGATCATCCAAATATTCCTGCAGCTGTTCGGGCTCAACGATTAGCGGCAGCAGGTTGGATTCCGACGATTGGTTTTCGGTGCTCATGGGTAACTCCTCTAAATCCTAGCTATCCAAGCTATCAAGTATGCGTCGGTAGCTGGTAAAGCGTGCTGGATGAATCTTGCCTGCCTCGACCGCTGCGAGTAAAGCGCAGCCTGGCTCATTACGGTGGCGGCAGTCGCGGAAGCGGCAATGACCAATATAGTCGTGAAACTCAATAAAGCCGTCGGTAACTTCCTGCTCGTTGAGGTGCACCAGACCAAACTCGCGAATACCCGGTGAGTCGATGACATCGCCGTCGGCCACTTCAGCGCGACTCATGGTATAGAGGCGTGCCGTGGTGGTGGTGTGAGTGCCTTTGCGGGAGTCTTCCGAGAGCGCGCCAATGCGCAGGGTTTCATCAGGTAGCAGCAGGTCGATAAGCGAAGACTTGCCCACGCCGCTTTGACCGACAAAAACCGAGGTGCGCCCTTCGAGCTGGCTGCGCAGATCATCCAGTCCGGTTTCGGTGGCGGTGGTGGTGCGCACGACGGGGTAGCCCAAATCGCGATAGCGTTCTAATAGTTTGCCTAACTCGCCGCCATCTTCTGGCAGTAGATCGGTTTTGTTGAGCACTAGCACTGGCGCTATACCGGTAGCTTCGGCTGCAACCAGGTAACGGTCGATAAGGTTGGCGTGAGGCGCGGGTTCAACCGCAAATACGATCAATAGCTGATCAATATTGGCGGCCACCGGTTTGAGCAGGCCGCGAGCATCGGGGCGCTTTAGCACGCTGTCCCGCTCTTCCCGTGCCACCACCACGCCGGAGCCTTCTTGCCCTGCGCGCCATATCACTCTGTCGCCGGTAACGAGGCCATCTAAGTTGGCGCGTAAGTGACAGCGCACAGGTTCATTATCGCTATTGCGTACCTCTAGGGTACGTCCAAAGTGAGCAACGACACGGCCCGGCTGTTCGGCACCGTATTCGCCGGCGGCAAGTTTTTCAGCGTCTTGTACGTCGCGCTTTTCAGCGCGCTGGGCACGTTCCGCCTGGACTTTATCGACTCGCCACTGCTGCTGACGACTTAATTTACGTTTGCTCATGTCTACCCGATGCTAGGTACAATAGGCTCCATTGTACCTAGCAAAGGTGTCATTGTATTTATCTAGACGCCAAGTAGGCCTGTCTAGCTGCTTGATGGGCCAAATTAAGGCACACTTGCGCGATGTTATACGCATTTAGGCAAAGGAATAATGGTAATGAGCAACGAAACGACGGGTGCAACGGAAGGAAAAACGGTGCCACGAGATGATCTACTGGTGTGGATTGATCTCGAGATGACCGGTCTCGACCCAAATAAAGAGCGCATTATTGAAGTAGCCACACTCATTACGGATGCGGATTTGAACGTGGTGGCGGAAGGGCCAATCATTGCGGTCAAACAGACCGACAGTTTGCTGGCGCAAATGGATGACTGGAACCAGAAAACCCACGGCGATTCAGGCTTAGTTGCACGGGTGAAAGCCAGCCAAGTGGAAACCGCTGAAGCTGAGCAGCAAACCCTGGCATTTCTGCAGCAGTACGCGGTGGCGGGTTCGTCGCCCATGTGCGGCAATAGCATCCATCAGGATCGACGTTTTCTGGAGCGTGAGATGCCTGCGCTGCTCAATTTTTTCCACTACCGCAATCTCGATGTGTCGACATTGAAAGAGGTGGCCAAACGCTGGAACCCCGGCGCGTTGGCGGGCTTTAGTAAGCAGAATGTGCACTTGGCCATGGACGATATTAAAGAGTCGATTGCTGAGCTAGCCCACTACCGCAGTACGTTTTTGCGCGTTGAGCAGAGCAGTGACGAAGAAGAGTAGTTAAAAAGAGTCGTTAAGAAGGGTAGTTAAAAAGCGTCGTTAAGAAGCGCAGGTATCGGTAGCAATGCGCTCACCGCGCTTCCTGCGTTGCTCCTCAAGCGCCCAGGCAACATGTTCACGGACAAGAGGGCTTGGGTAAGCGCGGCGTGACCATAATGCGGCTTCTACGGCCTCACTCCAGGGTGCGTTGCCCAGGCCAATGGCTATATTGCGTAGCCAGCGCTGGTAGCCAATGCGCCTAATGGGGCTGCCAGCGGTTTTATCTAGAAACTCCGCTTCGCCCCAGCCAAACAGGCTAATAAGCGATGCGCGGTCTAGGTCATGGCGCGGCGCAAAGTCATCTTCCTGGGTGATATGGGTAAAGCGGGTGAAAGGGCAGACCAGTTGGCAGTCATCGCAGCCGTAAATACGGTTGCCCATGGCGCGGCGATACTCGACCGGAATCGCGCCGTGTAGTTCGATGGTGAGATACGAAATGCACTTGCGGGAGTCGACCACTTTATCGTCAACGATGGCGCCGGTAGGGCAGGCGGTGCGGCAAGCGCTGCAGCTACCGCAGTGTTCGTGCTCAAACGGTGCGTCAATGGGGAGCGGCAGGTCGGTATACAGTTCGCCCAGAAAGAACAGCGAGCCCGCTTTAGGGTTGAGCAGCATGGCGTTTTTGCCAAACCAGCCGAGCCCCGCTTTTTGGGCCAGGGCGCGCTCCATGACTGGCGCTGAGTCAACAAAAGCGCGGTAACCAAAGTCACCGACTTCTTGCTCAATTTTTTTTGCTAGTAGGGCTAACCGTTTGCGGATTAGCTTGTGATAATCACGCCCCAAGGCGTAGCGCGATACATAGGCGCGGCTGGGCTGACCGAGCACCTTGGTGCTCTCCACTTCGGCGGGGAGATAATCCATGCGTACGCTGATAATGCGTTGAGTGCCGGGTTCGAGTTCCGCAGGGCGAGTGCGCTTAGTGCCATGCTTGGCCATAAAGCCCATTTCGCCGTGGTAGTCCTTTTCTAGCCACGCCTCGAGATGGGCTTCATGAGCCGACAGCTCAGTATCGGTGATGCCCACCTGCTGAAAGCCCAGCTCTCGCCCCCAGGTTTTAATCAGGTCGGCAAGGCGAGCAAGTTTCTGGTCAGTCATTGCACCATCAGAACGTGCAAAGGCAGTGGAATTCGACATAGTCAATCAACAGCAAGGCATTAAGCGCGCTATGCTAACGCATTGGCAGCCATCAAAACATGTGAAAGGAGCGATCGTGACGGTCCCGAGTACTTCCATGCTACGCCCTCTATATAAATCCGCCCAGGTGCGGGAACTGGATCGTCGCACCATTGCCGGCGGCATTGATGGTTTTGCGCTAATGCAGCGCGCTGCTTCAAGTGCCTGGCACAGTTTCCGCTCCCGCTGGCCACAAGTGCGCAGTTTAACCGTGATGTGTGGGAGTGGTAATAACGGTGGCGATGGTCACGTGCTGGCAGCGCTGGCCATGCAGTCCGGCCTTAAGGTGCAGCGAATTACGCTGAAGCCCCTAGTCGAGCTAAGCGGTGATGCGGCCCGTGCAGCAGAATTGGCAACATCTGCGGGGGTGGGCTGCGAAGAGTGGCACGCTGGCATTGAGCTCACCGGCGAAGTGATTGTCGATGCGCTGTTGGGGACCGGTTTGACCGGTGAGGTAGAGGGACGCTTCAAGCGTGCTATCGAAATGATCAATGCCGCGCATCGGCCGGTACTGGCGATTGATACTCCCTCAGGATTAGTCGCAGACACCGGTGCTGTATTGGGTATTGCTGTTAAAGCCGCCTGCACGGTGACTTTTATTGGCGATAAGGTGGGGTTGCATACAGGGGAGGCGCCAGCCTATACCGGCGAGATCGATTTTCGCCCCTTGGGCGTCAAAGCCCAGCCCTATTTCGACATTCCCCCCACGGCTTGGCGTCTGGATGATTCGCTACTGGCCGATGCCTTTGCGCCACGCCTGCGCACTAACCACAAAGGTGATATGGGGCACGTACTGGTGATGGGCGGCGCACCCGGTTTCGGTGGCGCTGCGCTGCTGGCCTGCCAGGCCGCCGCGCGCTTGGGGGCAGGGAAAGTAAGCTTGGCGACGGCCCCAGAGCATATCACTGCGAGTTTGGTGCGTTGCCCGGAAGTGATGGCCCATGGCGTACGCGGTGGCGCCGAGGCCGCAGAGCTGCCTAATAACGCTGACGTTGTAGTAGTGGGGCCCGGGCTGGGTCAGGCTGCCTGGGGGCAGGCGGTGCTTCAGAGTGCGCTTCAGTCAGATGCGCCACTGGTGGTGGACGCTGATGGGCTTAACCTGTTGGCGCGTCAATGGCCGGATGTTCGCCGCGATAACTGGATATTGACCCCGCACCCTGGTGAAGCCGCACGACTGTTGGGCTGTGAGGTGGCCGATATTCAGGCAGATCGACCTGCCGCTGCCCAGGCACTGCAACGCGCCCGGGGTGGCGTGGTAATCCTAAAAGGCGCGGGCAGTTTAATCGCTGGCCCCAGTGGCTTGGTCGTGTGCCCTTACGGCAACCCGGGCATGGCCAGCGGCGGGATGGGCGATGTGCTTAGCGGCATGCTGGGAGCGCTGGTTGCGCAGCGCGGTGAGGTGGAGTTTAGCGCCTGGCTAGCCACGATGGTGCACGCGTTAGCGGCTGATCGAGCGGCAAAGCAAGAAGGTGAGCGTGGCCTGCTGGCCAGCGATCTGGCATCCTATGCGCGAAAATTGATTAATCCGTGAAGGCAGCCCACATGCAGGTGCAATTAGACAACGAAGAAGCCCAGGTCGCCTTTGGCGAAGCACTCGGGCAGGTGTTGCAAGGACGCGGGCTGGTGTATCTGGAAGGTGAGCTGGGAGCCGGTAAAACGACGCTAACCCGCGGTATCCTGCGTGCTTATGGCCATCGAGGGACGGTTAAAAGCCCCACTTACACGCTGGTCGAGCCTTACGAGCTGGGTGCCCAACGGGTTTATCATCTAGATTTGTACCGCTTGTCAGATCCAGAAGAGCTTGAGTTTATCGGTGGTCGAGACATGCTGGCCGACGATGCGCTTAGTATTGTTGAGTGGCCCAGCCGAGGGGAAGGGTGGCTGCCAGCTCCTGATATCGCGCTGGTGCTTGAAGTGGCCGCTCAAGGGCGCTTAGCCTCATTAACAGCGAGCAGTGATCGGGGCAGGCGTATGCTGGCATTATTGGAAAGTAAAGTAGGCAAGGTAAGTTCCGACCATTTGGGCAACGGTGTGATTCAATGGAAATAAAGGGCATAGCGGCACGTGTATCTTGTTTGTTAGCCGCCAGTTTTTTTGCCCTGGCGGCGGTTAATGTTCAAGCGTCCAGCGTGGAAAGTATGCGTCTTTGGGCGGCGCCGGATCATGCCCGGCTGGTATTTGATCTGTCCTCTGCCACGAATGCCAACGTGTTTTCACTAGAGAACCCTGCGCGGTTGGTGATTGATTTAGATGATACTCAAATGGACACCGATCCCAGTACGCTGCCTTTGCATGACAGTGCGATTACCTCGGTGCGTACTGGCACGCGAGAAAGCGGCGGCCTTCGGGTAGTGCTTGAGCTCAATCGAGAAATTGAGCCGCGTCACTTTACCCTGACACCTAACGACCAGTACGGCCACCGGCTGGTCGTTGATCTTGAGTATCCCGGTGAGAGCGCCGTCGAGAACCCGATCGATCCTATCGAGGCGATGATTCGAGATCAGGAAACTCAGGCCCAGCGAGCATCTGCTCAAAGCCAACTACCCAGCAGCGCAGCGTCGCCTAGTGACCCAGCCCCGGCAGAGGTCCAGGAAGCCAAACCGCATCCAAGGCGCGATATTATTATTGCCGTGGATGCCGGTCATGGTGGCGAAGACCCTGGGGCAATTGGCCCATCAGGTACCCGCGAAAAGGACGTAGTGCTGGAAATTGCCCGGCGCTTAGCCGCGCAAGTCAACGGCACCGAAGGCTTTAAGGCCGTGCTGGTGCGGGATGGAGACTACTATCTAGGACTTCGTCAGCGCACCACGTTGGCCCGTGAGCAGAAGGCTGACTTCTTTGTCTCCATACACGCCGACGCCTTTACCAGTCCAAGGCCACAAGGTAGTTCGGTCTATGCGCTCTCCCAGCGTGGTGCCACCTCGGAAACCGCTCAATGGCTGGCCGATAGCGAGAACCGTTCCGATCTGATCGGCGGTGTCGATGGCAACCTCTCTTTGCGCGATAAAGACCAGGTGCTGCGCGGCGTGCTCCTGGATTTGACCATGACCGCCACCTTAAACGATTCGCTGTCTATCGGCGGGCAGGTGTTAGAGCAACTAGGACGGATTAATCGGCTGCATAAGTCTCGCGTTGAACAGGCTGGGTTTATGGTACTGAAATCTCCGGATATACCCTCGCTGCTCATTGAGGTTGGCTTTATTTCCAACCCGGATGAAGAGCGTCGTCTGCGCGACCCAGTCCATCAATCGGGGCTTTCGCAGGCTATTTTCAGCGGCTTGCGTGAGCATTTTGAACGCTACCCGCCACCGGCCAGCCTGCTTGCTTGGCAGCGTGATAATCAGCGTCGCCCTGCGGGTAACGAATACCGTATTCAGTCGGGGGATACCCTCTCTGCGATTGCCGTACGTCACGGCGTGCCGGTTAATCAATTGAGGCAGGCCAATGAATTGAACGGTGACGTGATTCGCGTTGGCCAAGTGTTACAGATTCCCCGTTCATGACTAATCGTTCATGAGGTTTCAAGTTGACTGATATGACCGCTACCGCGCCGCGTATTCATGTGCTCGACCCACGGTTGGCCAACCAGATTGCCGCTGGTGAGGTGGTTGAGCGCCCTTCGTCGGTGACCAAAGAGCTGATTGAAAACGCCATTGATGCAGGTAGCCAGCGTATCGAAGTGGAGATCGAGCAGGGTGGCGCGCGACTGATTAAGGTGCGCGATGACGGGATTGGCATTGGCGAAGAGGATTTGCCGCTGGCCCTGGCCCGCCATGCCACCAGTAAGATTGGCAGCCTGGAAGACTTAGAGGGCGTTAGCTCGCTAGGCTTTCGCGGCGAGGCCTTGGCATCAATTAGCTCTGTCTCACGGCTGGAGCTGATCTCCAATGCCGAAGATGACCCCCGCCATGGCTGGCGGGTGGTCGCGGAAGGGCGGGGAATGGAAGCCAGGGTTACCCCCGCGCCACACCCACGGGGTACTAGCGTCGGCGTGCGCGACCTGTTTTTTAATACCCCCGCCCGGCGCAAGTTTCTGCGCACTGAAAAGACCGAATTTGCCCATGTGGAAGAGGCGTTTCGCCGTCAGGCGCTATCGCGTTACGACATCGCCTGGGTATTGCGCCATAACCAAAAAGTCATTCATCAACTACCCGCCGGCCATTCTGCAGCGGCCCGTGAGCGGCGTATCGCCTCGCTGCTGGGCAAAAATTTTATCGAGCACGCCCGCTATATCGAACGCGAAGCGGGCGGTTTGCGGCTAAGCGGCTGGGTGGGGCTGCCCACCCACTCCCGCTCCCAGGCCGACCAGCAGTACTTTTTTGTCAATGGACGCGTAGTGCGCGACCGCTTGGTGGCCCATGCGGTGCGTCAGGCGTATCGCGATGTGCTGTTTAACGGTCGGCATCCGGTGTTTGTGCTCTATCTGGAGCTTGATCCAGACGTTGTGGACGTAAACGTCCACCCCACCAAGCATGAAGTGCGCTTTCGTGATGGTCGTATGGTTCACGATTTTCTCTATTCGAGCCTCCACCACTCCCTGGCGTCCGCTAAACCCGCCGAGACCCCAGGGGAGGGGGGGGCGAGGTGGCTGACACGTCAGGCGCATTGGCACAGGGCGCGGCTTCAGAAGCGAACGCTGAACAGCCCCGTTGGCAGCAGCAGGGGATTGCGCTGACCCACTCGCCGGATCGTCACCCTGGTGCAGAGCGTGTGCGCCGCTTTATGCAGGGTTATCAGGCGCTCCATCCCAATCACGAAGAGACGCTGTTAACACCGCAGACGAGCGCTCCTGGTGAGCGAGGTAGCGAGGTGCGTGAAGCGCCCCTGTCCATGCCCGACAACGATCCCACTGCACCACCGCCGCTGGGGTTTGCGTTGGGACAGTTGCACGGCATTTATATTCTGGCTCAAAACGCTGAGGGGTTGGTGCTGGTGGATATGCATGCCGCTCATGAACGAATTGTCTATGAGCGTATGAAAACACAGCTAGCGGCTGCTAAAGGATTAGATGCCCAGCCGCTGCTAGTGCCGGTTTCTATCGCCGCTAGTCGGGCAGAAGTGGCGACGGCTGAGAGCGAGCAAGAGGCCATTGCCAAGCTGGGCATTGAGCTGGATGTTGCCGGACCGGAAACACTGCTGGTGCGCCAGTTGCCAGCGTTGCTCTCTCAGGCGGACCCTGAGGCTTTAGTGCGACAAATGCTAGAGGAGTTGGCGCGCTATGGGCGCACTCATCAGGTCGAGGCGCGGCTACATGAGCTACTCTCTACCATGGCGTGCCATGGCAGCGTACGTGCTAATCGGCGGCTTACGATCGACGAAATGAACGCGCTGTTGCGCGACATGGAGCGCACGGAGCGCAGTGATCAGTGCAATCACGGCCGACCCACCTGGACACAGATGGGGCTAAAAGCACTTGATCGGTTGTTCTTAAGAGGCCAATAGCAGCATGACGAACGACAATTTAATTTCTGAAAAATAGTGGAGCACTACCCGCGCATGGCTGATACGCGCCCTTGGGCAATTTTTTTGATGGGTCCGACTGCGGCCGGGAAAACCGATACCGCGATCGCGCTGCATGAGCGCTTAGGGCATGAACTGATCAGTGTTGATTCAGCTATGGTGTATCGCGGTATGGATATTGGTAGCGCCAAACCTAGTGCCGCTGAACTTGCTCGCGCACCCCATCACTTGATTGATATCCGCGATCCTGCAGAGCCCTATTCAGCGGCTGACTTCCGTGAAGATGCGATAGAGCTGATGCGACAAATCAGCGCGGCGGGCCGGGTTCCTCTATTGGTTGGCGGTACCATGCTTTATTACAAGCGGCTGATAGAGGGGGTGGCCAGTTTACCTTCTGCTGATCCGGTCATACGGCAACAACTTGAAACACAATGGCAATATGAGGGGCTGGAGTCGCTGCATAAACGGTTGTCCGAAGTGGATGCAGTTTCTGCTCAGCGTATCCATCCCAATGATCCTCAACGCTTAATACGTGCGCTAGAAGTGTATTATGCCAGCGGTCGGCCAATGAGTGAGTTATGGGCGGAGCAACAGCCTGAAACCTTTCCATGGCGCGTGTTGTCGATAGCGTTGGCACCTAGTGATCGTGCCCTTTTGCACCAACGTATCGCTAAGCGCTTTGAACTAATGATGGATGAGGGCTTGATAAATGAAGTCACTGCCCTCAAAAAGCGTAATGACTTACATTTAGGCCTACCGGCGATGAAGAGTGTTGGTTATCGTCAAGTGTGGGAGTATCTGGAAGGTGAGTATGATTACGCCACGCTTGTAGAGCGGGGTATAATCGCGACTCGCCAGCTCGCAAAGCGTCAGCTAACGTGGTTAAGAAGCTGGCCATCGCTTGAATGGGTGGATTCGCAGCACCCTGACGCGCTTGATAAGGTGTTGAAACTCGTGCGTGAAAGCGGTGCTTAGCGTAAGATAGTTCTTCAAGATAGTAATTTAGTAAGCGTATGTTTTCGAATGGCCACTTGGCCTTTTCGACAACATTAGGCCTTTCGGGCAAAAAGATTGCGGCGTAGCACTAGTAGGGCACGCCATTTGATAATTAACCCCAACGACAGTTTTAGGGAGAGCAACATGTCCAAAGGGCAGTCCCTTCAAGACCCGTACTTGAACATTCTGCGCAAAGAGCGCATTCCGGTCTCCATCTTTTTGGTCAACGGCATTAAGCTTCAGGGCCAGATCGAATCGTTTGACCAGTTTGTTATCTTGTTGCGCAATACCGTCAGTCAGATGGTTTATAAACACGCTATTTCTACGGTGGTTCCGTCTCGTAACGTACGCTTGCCTGCGCAAGACCCGGCAGAGCAAGACGCGGAGATTTAACACTGCTGGATAAGCAAGAGATTCCACGAGGTATTGATTGTTTTTCGAACGCCCAGACGCCGGTGAAACGGCAGTTCTTGTTCATGTCGATTTCCATGATGAGCAAAAACGTGAAGACCCGGGTGAGTTTCTAGAGCTCGTGCGCTCTGCGGGTGCAGAGCCTGCGACTCTACTCACTGCCAGCCGCCACCGGCCTGACTCACGTACATTTATTGGGTCAGGAAAGCTGGAAGAGTTGCGGGCACTGCTCGCGGCTCACGCGGCAGAATTGGTGATCTTCAATCACAGCTTAAGTCCCTCTCAAGAGCGCAATGTTGAGCAAGAGCTCAAGTGCCGAGTGCTTGACCGTACCGGTCTTATTCTCGATATTTTTGCGCAGCGGGCGAGAACGCATGAAGGTAAGCTGCAAGTAGAGCTTGCTCAGCTTGAATATATGTCGACTCGCCTAGTGCGCGGGTGGACGCACCTTGAGCGCCAAAAAGGCGGGATTGGCCTGCGCGGCCCGGGCGAAACTCAGCTTGAAACCGACCGACGCCTGCTGCGTGGACGGATTAAATCGATTCACAAGCGGCTGGATAAAGTGCGCAGCCAGCGCGACCAGAATCGTCGCGCCCGTGCTCGCGCTGAAATCCACAGTGTATCGCTGGTGGGCTATACCAACGCGGGTAAATCGACGTTGTTCAACGCGTTAACTAACTCTGATGTTTATGCCGCTGATCAGCTGTTTGCCACACTAGACCCAACGCTTCGGCGGCTTGAAATTGAAGACGTCGGACCTGTGGTAATGGCGGACACCGTCGGGTTTATCCGTCATTTACCGCACAAGCTGGTTGAGGCGTTTCAAGCAACCCTTCAAGAGGCTTCAGAAGCGTCGTTGCTGGTACACGTGATTGATGCAGCAGATCCTGACCGCGAATTAAATGTGGAGCAGGTGGAGCTAGTGCTAAAAGAGATTGGTGCAGATGATGTGCCAGTGCTCAAAGTCATGAATAAAATTGATAAGCTCGACAGCGTGCCGCGTATTGAACGTGATGGTCATGGTGTGCCAGAGGTGGTTTGGCTCTCAGCGCAGCAGGGCCAGGGGCTAGAATTGCTTCATGAAGCACTGACTGAACGCTTAGCAAACGATGTGATTGGCTTCTCGCTGACACTTAATCCTGAGCAAGGTAAGCTGCGTGCTGGTCTTCACGAACTGAATGCAGTTCGTGAGGAAGCTTTTGATGAGCAGGGACATTCGGTGCTGGATGTGCGCTTGCCGCGGCGCGATTTTAATCAGTTGATGGCTCAGTTAGGCGAGCGTGCCAATACTTATTTACCGGTAGCATTACGTGAATCCGATGAGTGGTAGGCTGCTTATTACGAATCTTAAAGCGCTGCTTGTATTCTGCTTTGTATAAAAATGGTACAAGGTTTATAGAGCAATAATATCAAAACGCAAATGCTATCGTTTAAAACGTTGGCATTTGCGTTAGCGAATACCTTAGTGGAGACGAAGTATGGCCTGGAATGAGCCTGGTGGTGGCAACCAGCACGACCCTTGGAGTAGTGGCGGCCGACGCGGTGGAAATGATAATGATGGAAACCGTGGCAGTAATAATGGTGGCAACAACGGCAATAAAGGAGGTAACAACCAAGGCCCTCCTGATCTGGATGAAGCGCTGAAAAAATTTCAGGATAAGCTCAACAGTATGCTGGGTGGCGGTAAAAAAGGCGGCAGCAAAAAAAGCGATGGTGGTGGCGGTGGCGGTAAAAGCCGTAACCCTTTCGCTTTGCCTGGCTTACTGATTATTGTTGCGCTGGCGATTTGGGCTGCGATGGGTTTTTACCTAGTCGACCAATCCGAGCGTGGTGTTGTGCTTCGTTTTGGCGAATTCCAGGGCATAGTAGAGCCCGGCCTGCAGTGGAATCCGCCATTGATTGACGAGGTGCGGATGGTGAATGTGACCCGCGTTCGCTCATTGACACAAACGCAGTCCATGCTGACCCGCGATGAAAACATTGTTGAAGTTGAAATTTCAGCACAGTACCAAGTTGCTAATCCCCGTGATTTCGTTCTAAACGTGCGTGATCCCGCTATCTCAATCGAGAATGCGTTGGATTCGGCGCTGCGTCACGTGGTGGGCGGTACTGATATGATCGATATTCTGACCTCGGGTCGTGAGATCCTGGGCAGCTCTGTCTCTAGTCGCCTGCAGTCCTATCTTGATAACTATGGTGCTGGTATTCGTTTGCAAACCATCAACATTGAGTCGACATCTGCGCCTGCGCCGGTAATTGATGCCTTTGATGACGTTATCCGTGCCCGTGAAGATCGTCAGCGTACGATCAACGAAGGTATGGCTTACGCCAATGCGATTATCCCTGCTGCCCAGGGTCAGGCCCAGCGTGTGGTTGAGCAGGGCCAGGGTTACCGTGAGTCGGTAGTGGCTGAAGCGCAGGGTCAAGCCAACCGCTTTAACTCGCTACTCTCCGAGTACGGTAATGCGCCGGATATCATGCGCGAGCGTATGTATCTAGACACAATGGAAGAAGTGTTTAGTAATTCGCCGAAAGTACTGCTGGATGTGAGCGAAAACGCCCCCTTAATGTATCTCCCGCTGGATCAAATGCGCGGCGGTACTAGTGGCAATCGCAGCAATTCATCGTCGAGCGATAGTGCGAACAACAGTGATGACTCGTTAGACCCTGATGTGTTGGAGCGTTTGCGTAGCACCCAGGGCAGTTCATCATCGAATACCAATAGTAGCTCCATCCGCAGGGAGGGCCGTTAAATGATTAATAATCGATCCCTGCTAATCGTTGGTGGTCTGGCTGCCGTTGCGTGGCTGGCGAGCAACACTCTGTACGTGGTAGACGAAACTGAACGCGCCGTTAAGCTGCGTTTTGGTGAAGTCATCGAAGAGAATATTCAGCCTGGTTTGCACGCAAAAGTGCCGATCGCGCAAACGATTCGTAAGTTTGATACGCGTTTGCTAACGCTGGATACCGATACTAGCCGTTATCTGACGCTTGAGCAGAAAGCGGTGATCGTTGACTCCTACGTTAAGTGGCAAGTTATTAACCCAACGCGCTACTACGAGGCGACGGCTGGCGATGAGCTGATGGCTATTCGCCTGATTCAACCGCGTGTGGATGAAAGCCTGCGTAATGAGTTTGGTCGTTTGAACCTGCAAGAGATTATTGCCGAGCGACGTGATGATCTGATGACAGGCCCCACCGCCGAACTCGACGAGTTGATGCGTGAGGAATTAGGTGTAGCTATCCGCGATATTCGTATTAAGCGGATCGACCTGCCTGAAGACGTCTCGGCAGCTGTTTTTGAACGTATGCGTTCCGAGCGTGAGCGTGAAGCTCGCGAGTGGCGTGCTCAAGGTCAGGAAGAGGCTGAGCGTATTCGGGCCAATGCAGATCGCCGCCGCCAGGTGTTGCTTGCGCAAGCCAATGAGCGCTCAGAAACCCTGCGCGGTGAAGGTGATGCCCAGGCGGCTGCGATCTTCTCTGAAGCGTATGGTCAGGATCAGGAGTTCTTTTCCTTCTGGCGCAGCCTAGAAGCTTATCGCGAAAGCTTTGCTGACGATGGCAATCTGATGGTGCTGGAGCCAAATAGCGATTTCTTCCGCTATTTGCGTAACCCAGAGCCGAAAGGAAGCGACAGCGACAGTGAGTAAGTAGCGTTTGACCGGTATTCCTCGTCTCGTCATTCATAGGGCTTGGCGGGGTTTATCCGGCCAATAAACGTGATAGAATTTATCAACCGGGCGTCGCCCGGTTTTTTTGTGGCCCTCATTTAACGCTGGCGTCGGCAATCATATTGCTTCGTTACTGCTTGAGTTTGTTGGGCCTTCATCGTCTTGCAGGATTGTTCACATGACCATCGCTGACCGCTGGCTACTGCCCGACGGCATGGATGAGGTACTTCCGCCTCAGGCAAGCCGCATGGAAGAGCTGCGCCGCGCGCTGCTCGATCTTTACCATTGCTGGGGCTATGACCAAGTAATGCCGCCGCCGGTTGAGTTTCTGGACTCCTTGTTAACAGGTACGGGTACAGATCTCGATCTACAGACTTTTAAGCTGACCGACCAGCTAACCGGCCGCATGATGGGCGCCTCCGCTGACGTAACGCCGCAAGTGGCGCGCATGGATGCCCATTCGCTTAAGCGACAGGGGCCAGTGCGCCTTTGTTATTGCACCAACGTATTGCGTGCAAAGGCGGATCAGCACCAAGGCGGGCGTAGTCCCGTGCAGGTAGGTGCTGAACTGTTTGGCCATGCTGGGCTTGAGGCTGACAGTGAAATTATTCACTTGGCGCTGGCCAGTATGAAAGCGGCCGGCGCTCAGGAGATCCACCTAGCGCTTGGGCACATCGGTATTTACCGCAGCCTAGTTGAAGCAGCAGCTCTCAGTGATGAGCAGGAAAGCGCGCTATTTGAAGCACTGGCGCTAAAATCGCCTACCCAATTAGCACAGCTTGTAGACGCTAGTGTTAGTGATCCGGCATTAGCGGATATGCTGTTGGCGCTTGGTGAGCTGCATGGCGGAGCGGATATTTTAAGCCAGGCGCGCGAGCGTTTTGCTGGCGCACCTGCCTCGGTCACGGCGGCATTGGATCAGTTGGATGCGCTCTATCAAGGCGTACTGGCACGCTTTGATGTGTCGCTCTACTTTGACTTGGCTGAGTTGCGTGGCTATCAATACCATACCGGTATGATGTTTGCCGCCTACGTGCCGGGCTATGGGCATGCGCTTGCTAAAGGCGGGCGTTATGACGATACAGGGCGTGCCTTTGGTCGCGCTCGCCCCGCTACCGGTTTCTCGATGGATCTTAAACAACTGGCGTCGTTGGCGCTGGCTGCCCCGAGTTGCGGTAGTATTTGGGCACCCGCCCAGCAGGATGAGTCGCTCAACGCTGCCATTGTTGCACTGCGTGAGCAAGGGGAACGCGTGATTCAAGCGCTGCCTGGGCAGCGTACTGGGCCGGCGGAGCATGAATGTGACCGCCGTCTTGAGCTTATCAATGGTCGTTGGCAGCCAACGGCCCTGACACAAGAGACGAGTGCATCATAATGGGTAAGAATGTCGTAGTGCTGGGCACCCAATGGGGTGACGAGGGCAAAGGTAAGATTGTTGACCTGTTGACTGAATCAGCATCCGCCGTGGTGCGTTTCCAAGGTGGTCACAATGCTGGCCATACGCTGGTCATTGACGGTGAAAAAACCGTTCTTCACCTGATTCCTTCCGGCGTTTTGCGTCCAGGCAAAACCTGCGTGATTGGTAATGGCGTGGTGCTTTCACCTGAAGCGCTGATCAAAGAGATCCGTGAGCTGGAAGCTAAAGGCGTACCGGTGCGTGAGCGCCTGCGTCTTTCACCCGCTTGCCCGCTGATCCTGCCTTATCATGTGCGCCTGGATCAGGCCCGTGAAAAGGCCCGTGGTATCGCTAAAATTGGCACCACCGGCCGGGGCATTGGTCCCGCCTACGAAGATAAAGTGGCACGCCGTGGCCTGCGCTTAGGCGATATGCTTCATCGCGAGCGCTTTGCTTCCAAGCTGGGTGAAGTGCTCGACTACCATAACTTCGTGTTGGTGAATTACCACGGCGAACCGGCAGTCGACTTCCAGGAAGTGCTGGATACCGCGATGCAAATGGCGGAAGAGCTTCGCCCAATGGTCTGCGACACCGTCAGCATGGTGCACGACCTGCGTAAAGCCGGTGAGAACATCCTATTTGAAGGTGCTCAAGGCTCGCTGCTGGATATCGACCATGGTACTTACCCTTACGTCACCAGCTCGAACACCACTGCAGGCGGCACCGCCACTGGTTCTGGCGTCGGTCCGCTCTATTTGGATTACGTGCTGGGTATTACCAAGGCATATACCACTCGCGTGGGTTCAGGCCCATTCCCCACTGAGCTATTTGACGTTGATGGCCGCCACCTCGCCGAGCGTGGCCATGAGTTTGGTGCCACTACTGGCCGTGCACGACGCTGCGGTTGGTTTGACGCCGTAGCACTGCGTCACGCGGTGCAGATCAACTCGGTCTCTGGCATCTGCTTGACCAAGCTGGATGTACTGGATGGACTGGAAAATATCCGCGTCTGCGTTGGCTATCGCAGTAAAGATGGCGACGTGCTGGATAATCCTGTGGATTCGGAAGGCTATGAAGCTGTCGAACCGCTTTATCAGGATTTACCAGGCTGGAAAGAGTCCACGTTGGGCGCTAAACGGGTCGAAGATTTGCCTGCCAATGCCCGCGCCTACATCAGCTTCCTCGAAGAGCAGGTGGGTACGAGTATTGACATCATTTCTACTGGTCCAGACCGTATGGAAACCATCGTGCTGCGTAACCCGTTCGATAGTTAATAACGGTTCAAGCTGGCTATTAATGAGCAGATGAGCAAAAGGGGCAACGGAGTTGCCCCTTTTCTGTATGTATCAGCTTATATTTAAAAGTCGATGCCACGGCGCGCTTGTAAGCCGTTATTGAAGGCATGACGAACTTCCTGCATTTCGGTCACCGTATCGGCCATGGCGACTAGCTCGCGATGGGCATTTCTTCCCGTAATAATCACCGTCTGTTCCATCGGGCGTTTCTCCAGCGCTTGTTTAACGGTTTCAATGTCCAAGTAACCAAACTTGAGCATATAGGTAATTTCATCAAGCACCACCAGATAGATCTCTGGGTCCGCTAGCATACGCTCGGCGTCTTGCCATACTGCGTGGCACGCCTCTGTATCCGCTTGGCGATTCTGGGTGTCCCAGGTAAAGCCGGTGGCCATTATCGCCACCTCAAGATTGGTGTCTTCCTCTAGACGGTTACGTTCGCCGCACTCCCAGAGACCTTTAATAAACTGCACCACGCCAACTTTATAGCCATAACCCAAGGCACGGGTGACCGTCCCCCAGGCTGCGGTGGTTTTGCCTTTGCCGTTACCGGTATTAACAATGATTAGGCCGCGCTGCTCGTCGGCACTGGCGACTTTCTCATCTACGCGTGCTTTCAACTTCTGCATGGAGGCTTTATGGCGGGTCTCGCGGTCACTCATGATGTCTCCTGGAGGTAACGTTTTTTAAGATGGCAAGAAGCTTGTCGCGCTAGCCTAAGTCATCTAACAGGGGTTGAACATCTTTTTGAAGGGCTTGAAGGATAACTTTTGTATAGATTTAGGTGAGTGATAATCAAGTTTTGGTTCAATAAAACAGGCTTCAACACCGAAAAGAACAAGAGATAAACAACAGAATTGGCCCCTAGGGGGCTGGCTGCTCTAGAATAGGTGGTCATGTCTTGTCAGGAATTACATCATGCCTTCATTTGATATTGTCTCAGAGTTCGATAAGCACGAAGGTGCTAACGCCGTTGACCAAGCTAACCGAGAAGTGCAGTCGCGTTTTGATTTTAAAGGCGTCGATGCAAGCTTCACTTTGGAAGGCGACAAAGTGCAGCTAGAGGCGGAAGTTGATTTCCAGCTTAAGCAAATGCTTGATGTGCTGCGAGCCCGTCTTATCGCCCGTGGCATCGATGCCCGCTGTATGGACGTTCAAGACCCGGTGCTCTCTGGCGTGAAAGCGCGCCAGGAAGTCGCTTTAAAGGAAGGGCTCGATGCGGCGGAAGCCAAAGATGTGGTTAAGCGCATCAAAGCTAGCAAGCTCAAAGTACAGGCACAAATTCAGGGTGAGAAGGTGCGGGTAACGGGTAAAAAGCGCGACGATTTACAGGCTGTTATGACACTGCTGCGGGGCGAAGAGGGACCGGATTTGCCGCTCCAGTTTGATAACTTCCGCGATTAGCAGGGCAGCGCCACTTGCCGCCGTCACCCGGTGTTAACTATATAAATATTCGTTTTATACAGGAGTCACGCACTATGTCTGATCCGCAGCCGGTTTATTTAAGCGACTACCAGCCACCCGCCTACCGGGTAACTCATACCGAGCTGACGTTTGATCTTGACCCCGCCGCGACCCGTGTGAAAGCGCGACTGTTGATGGAGCGACATGCGAAGGCTGACGCGAATGCGCCGCTGGTATTAAACGGCGAACATTTAAAGCTCATCTCCTTGTCAATGGATGCAACGCCGCTGAATGAATCCGCGTATCAAGTAGATGCAGAGACCCTAAGTATTGCCAATGTTCCAGAGCGGTTTGTGTTGGAGAGTGAGGTAGAGATCGCACCGCAAGAGAACACGGCGTTAGAGGGGCTTTATCAGTCCAACGGTATGTACTGTACTCAGTGCGAAGCCGAGGGTTTTCGACGTATTACCTTTTACCCCGACCGCCCGGACGTAATGGCGACCTTCAAGGTCACGGTGATCGGCGATCAGCAGCGTGAACCAGTATTACTGGCTAACGGTAACCCGTTAGAGCGCGGCGAGCTGGAAGGCGGTCGTCATTTCGTCACCTGGCAAGACCCGCATCCCAAGCCCTGTTACCTATTCGCGCTAGTGGCAGGCAACCTGCATCGCGTAGAAGATCACTTCACCACCATGAGCGGGCGCGAGGTCACGCTGCAACTTTGGGTGGAACAAGAGAACCTAGATAAAACTGAACATGCTATGGCCTCGTTGAAACGGGCCATGGAGTGGGATGAGCAGGCGTATGGTCGTGAGTACGACCTGGATCTATTTATGATCGTGGCCGTTAATGATTTCAATATGGGAGCGATGGAGAATAAAGGGCTTAATATCTTTAACTCCGCCGCGGTGCTGACGCATCCCCATACCGCTACCGATGCCGCCTTTCAGAATGTTGAAGGCATCGTTGCCCACGAATACTTTCATAATTGGTCGGGCAACCGTGTCACCTGTCGCGACTGGTTCCAGCTTTCGCTGAAAGAGGGCTTTACGGTCTTCCGTGATCAGTGCTTCTCGGCGGATACCAATTCTGCACCGGTTAAGCGCATCCAGGATGTCTCCTTTTTCCGCACGGCACAGTTTGCCGAAGATGCTGGTCCTACGGCGCATCCGATTCGTCCCGACCACTTTATTGAAATTACCAACTTCTACACCCTGACTATTTATGAGAAGGGGGCAGAAGTCGTACGCATGCTGCGTAATTTAGTGGGGGAAGAGAATTTCCGTCGCGGCTCAGATCTTTACTTTGAGCGATTCGATGGCCAAGCGGTGACGATTGAAGACTTTGTAGGCTGCATGGCGGAAACCTCCGGCGAAGAGTTAAGCCAGTTTATGCGTTGGTACTCCCAGGCAGGTACGCCGGATATTGATGCTCACGGCGAGTATGACTATGTGCATGGCGAATATCATTTAACGTTGCGACAGCGCACGCCCGCGACACCAGGCCAGCCGGATAAACTGCCGCTGCATATTCCAGTACGTATGGGGTTAGTCGGTACAAAATCAGGCCAAGACCTAACATTAACCCTCAATGGCGAAAAAATAGGCAAAGATGCCGTTATTCACCTACGTGATGATGAGCAGACCTTTGTCTTTACTGATGTCGCTGAAGCGCCGGTGCCGTCTTTACTGCGTGAATTTTCAGCGCCCGTTAAGTTGCACTTCCCCTATTCACGAGAAGATCTGGCCTTTTTGTTGACCCACGACAGCGATGGCTTCAACCGCTGGGATGCTGGCCAGCGCTTGGCGCTCTTGGCGTTGGATGACTTAATTGCTGCCCACCGTAATAGTGTCGAGAAGGTGATGGACAGCCGTGTTGTTGATGCCTTTAAAACACTTCTGAACGGCCCAATGAGCGATAAGGCGGTATTAGCTGAAATGCTGACACTTCCTTCAGAAGCCTATATTGCTGAGCAGCAGCCTATTGTGGATGTCGACGCCATACACGCGGCACGTGAATTTGTGCGCCAGTCGCTGGCGTTAGCCTTACGCGAAGAGTTTATGGCGGTCTATGAGGCCAATGTGACAGAGGAGCCCTACGCTCCGACGCCTGAGCAAATTGCCCAACGTAGTCTGAAAAATGTGGCGCTCTCCTATCTCATGTCGATCGAAGATGAGCAAGGTTTGGTACTATGTGAAGCGCAGTTTTCCGCTGATCATAATATGACCGATGTTCGTCAAGCGCTGACGTTACTGGTACACAGCGATCGCGATGATTTGGCCTCACCAGCATTGAAATCATTTGGCGAAAAATGGGCTCATGATCCGTTAGTGATGGATCAGTGGTTCACCATTCAAGTTTCACGCCCGCAGGAAGATGTGCTTGAGCGCGTGAAGTACCTGATGCAACATCCCGCTTTTTCACTTAAAAATCCCAACAAAGTGCGTGCCCTCATTGGGGCATTTGCCCAGAACCGAGTCAATTTCCACCGCTTAGATGGTCAGGGCTACCAGCTGCTGGCCGATGTGGTGATTGAGCTCAACCGGCTTAATCCAGAAATTGCCGCGCGGCTTATCACGCCGCTAACGCGCTGGCAGCGTTTTGATGAAACCCGCCAAGCATTAATGCGGTCTCAATTAGAGCGTATTAAGCAAGAGCCGCTATCTTCTAATGTATATGAGGTGGTCGAAAAAGCACTGGCATAATGGGCAACAGCAGTTAACCAAGGAAAGGAACAACAACGGTGACAGATTCGCAGCAACACTATTTACTTATTATTAATGGTAAATCTGCCGGTAACCCGGCATTGCGTGAAGCAGTCAATGAACAACGCCAAGCAGGGATGCAAATTACTGTTCGAGCTACCTGGGAAGGGGGCGACGCTGCTGATATTGCTGAGCTATCTGACGCCATGGGTATTACGCATGTGATTGCCTGCGGTGGCGATGGCACGGTTAGTGAAGTCATGAACGGGCTGATGCGTTTGCCCCATGATCGTCGGCCGGTATTAGGTATCGTGCCATTAGGCAGTGCCAATGATTTTGCCACTTCAGTTGGTTTGCCATTAGAGCCAGGTCCTGCTTTAGCCGCCGCAAGAGCGCTAAGTGCCTACCCCATTGACGTTGTGCGTGTGACGGCTGGTGCGGGTGGTGAGTCCGCAACCAGCTACTATATCAATATGACGACCGGGGGATTTGGCGCTGAAATTACCTCATCAACGCCGAAAACCCTAAAGCGACTATTGGGGGGCGGCGCCTATTCCCTGATGGGCGCGCTCAAAGCATGGCGACACCGTAGCTATCGCGGCACGCTGCATTGGGATGAAAAAGAGGAGAGTGCATCGCTACTGTTGCTAGCGCTAGGCAATGGCCGCCAATCAGGTGGAGGGCAGGTGCTGGGGCCACGGGCCAAGCTTGATGATGGTCGTCTGGATGTGCTTCTGGTCAAGGACTTTCGTTCGGTGACAGAACTGAGCAAGCTGATTAGCGAGCTGCAAAATTTTCCCTCTGAGGGGCGGTTTGTGCGCTATTTCACCACGACTCAACTAACGCTGACGACACAGGCAGGTGATCCGCCTTGGCCATTAACGCTGGATGGTGAGGCGCGCTGTTATGACCATTTTTGTGCCGAAGTAGTGCCTCTAGCGTTGCGTGTGCTGTTACCAGAGGAGTGCCCCTTACTCTCTTCCAGCAACCGGCCTTAACTGGTTTGACTCAGATTTTAAACGTTATAAAGGAGAAGTATCTAATGGCAAATCGCGTGTGGATACCTGCAGTTGCCGCAATGGCTCTACTGCTGAGTGCCTGCGGTGACTCCCAGGAAGATCCCACCATAACACCAGATGATAATTCTGAGGTGACGGATGATGAAGCAGTGCGCGAAGAGGAGTCCCCAGCAGCGGCTGAAAACGCGGCAGAAATGTCTAGCCCCGAAGAAGTAGAGGATGACATTGAGGCACAGCAAGCCGCTGAAGAACTTGAGCAAGCGGAAGCTCTACTTGAAGGTAGTGACAGCCAGAACGGTGATAATTCTGCTGCTGATGCTGCGACGGTAGAGGCCGAAGAAGATACGCTGGCAGCCGACCCTGACGATGTGCTCAATGAGGAAAGCGCAATGCCGGGGGAAGCAACCCGTTCTGATGTCGATGAGATGATTGCCGAAACTGAACGCCGCTTTGAAGAAGCGGAAAAACGCCTTGAAGAGCAGTTTCAAGAGGTAGATCAGCAGGCGCCCACGTTAGAGCCGATGGAAAATGAAGATTTCTCGTCTAGCTGGGACGAAGACAACAGCTTGCCAGAGCGAACGCCGCTGGAAGATAACCGTGAAGCTACCGACGTTGAGGCTTTGATTGAAGATACAGAGCGTCGCTTTGAAGAAGCGCAGCAGCGTCTTGAAGAGCAGTTTCAGGAACTGGAGAGTCGAGAGGCCGAGACTGGCCCAGCGATCGAGTCAGACGCGAGTGATAGTGATATAGGCGCTAGTGAGATGGATGAGCTTGATACCAGTGAAGATAGCCAATCAGCTAATCGCAATCGTGAGGAATAAACAGTTGCGGCTAAGCTGAGCCTTAAAAATCAGCCATAAAAAAGGCCCGCGTTAGCGGGCCTTTGTCCATCCGGTAGCAATTAAGCTGGGCGGATGTTGGAAGCCTGAAGGCCTTTTTTACCCTGAGTCACTTCAAAGCTGACTTTTTGACCGTCTTGCAGGGTCTTGAAGCCTTCAGCTTGAATTTCGGAGAAGTGGGCGAACAGATCGTCTCCGCCGTCATCAGGAGAGATGAAGCCGAAGCCTTTAGTATCGTTGAACCACTTAACTGTGCCAGTTGCCATTTTCTATTTCCTTAACGTGCTTAATATTCAAACGGGCAACTCAATTGTCCACCCGCTACAATTACTCTAGATGCAAACGCGGCTGTCGTCCAGCCACATACCTAAGATTTTTTATTTCTTTGCGAGCAAGCACAAATGATGCAGTTGGGTTTTGTTGATGCGCAGTTTATTTCCTTTCTGGTGGCGATCACGCTGCTCACGATTAGCCCAGGAGTCGACACGCTGCTAGTCATCCGTAACACGGCTCGCGGAGGCATTCGCGATGGTGTGACTACCAGTGTAGCTATCTGCTGTGGGCTGTTTATTCATGCCACCATCTCTGCGTTAGGCATCTCGCTTATTCTGCTGCAATCAGCCTGGGCGTTTCATATGTTGAAGCTGGTGGGGGCGGGGTATTTGATTTGGTTGGGGGTCACCAGTTTATTGGCAGCACGGCGAGGGCAGCCGCTGCCCGTTAATGGCGTACTAAAAGAGGCGCCTGCTGTTTCTCGCTGGCAGCCGGTTAAAGAGGGATTTTTGTCCAATGTGTTGAACCCCAAAACCGTGGTGTTCTACATGGCTTTTTTACCCCAGTTCATCGCTCCTGGAGACCCAGCGCTACTGAAGTCGCTATGGCTGGCGGGGGTGCACTTTATCATTGCCAATATTTGGCAAATCAGCGTGGTTATGATGGTGGGAAGTGCCGGCAAGTGGTTGGCTAACGCACGTTTTGCGCAAGTTCTAAATGCCGCTACGGGCAGTGTATTGGTGGTGTTTGGTATTCGGCTGGCATTAACACAGCGCCCGGTATAAACCGGGCGCTGGTAATGTGACGAGTAGAGAAGTGCTTAGCGGCGGGCGAGGAGGGCTCGGTCGTAGCGTACCTGCTGTTCGTTATCGCTTAGCAACGAAACGCCTTCGCTATTGCCGCCGTTGGCGAGACTCTCAAAAATCACCCGATAGCTAAGCACGGCCTGCACATAGTCGCGGGTTTCGCGGAAGGGGATGCTTTCCACAAATAGGTCAAATGCCTCTACGCCATCACCTAGCCATTGGTCAACGCGGCCAGGGCCAGCGTTATAAGCCGCAGCGGCTGCTAAGCGATTGCCCTGGTAGCGTTGCAGCTTGTCACGCAAGTAGGTGCTTCCCAAGCGGATATTTAGCTCTGGGTCGAGGACGCCGTAAGGGCCAGGATCACTAATGCCGAGTTCGCGGCTGACTTGGCTGGCGGTGCCAGGCATTAGCTGCATTAATCCACGCGCCCCTGCGGGTGAAAGAGCGTTAGGGTTGTAAGCGCTTTCACGCCGGGTAATGGCCATCAGCAGGTACGGGTCTACGCCAGTGAGGCGACCCCAGTGCTGAAAGCTGTCGTGATAGGCCTGGGGGAAACGCCAATCCAGGGCGTCCCACATTTCAGCGGCAATGGTGGTCTGCACCAGGCGTGCATGCCACTGCTGCTGAGCGGCGTAGTCGGCTAGCGCTCGTGCCTGTTGCGGCGAACCGCTCTGCACCGCGTGCAGCCACTCACTGTTGGCGAGCCCATCCTCGCCAATGCGTAGCAAGGCCTCGGTGCGCTGAACGGCGGGGAGTTGCGCTATACGCTGGCGCGACGCTTCGTCAAAATGATTGCGCTCAAGGTTCAACTGATAGGGTTGGCCGAGCTTTTCTGCTGCTGCAAAGCCGTAAAAACTGCGATCCTGCGCAGCCTGCTGGTAACGTGCCTCGGCGGCCGCCTGATTGCCAAGCTGCCCATTGGCGCGGCCCAGCCAATACTGCCAACGGCTATTTTCCTGCTGAATAGCGGGCATTTCGGCAATCCAGTAGAGCACGCCGTTCCAATCACGGCTAGCCAGCGCATGGCGGACACGCAGCTCTAACACGCGCTCGCTCTCAATACTCGGTAGTACGCCGTCAACCCAACTTAGCGTGCCCGGTACATCGCGCACCAGGGCGTAAAAAGCCAACTCTTCTTCAATGGCTGCACGGTCGCTGGGCAAAAGGTTTAAACGCGGCGAGAGCGACTGCCAAGCGGCAAGTGCTGCCGAGGTGTCCTCGCGGGTAAAGCGCTGCATGGCGGCCCTGTAGAAGCTTGCCGTGGCGGTACACTCCGGGCCCAGGCAGGCGGGCGCCTGGGTAATTGCGCTGCTGCGCGCGGTAACACTATCCACAGTGCCTAGTGCGGTTTGCCATTGGCCGCTTAATAGCCCGCCAAGATAGCTTGATAGGTTTGTTTCTCCCGCCTGCCAGGCGAGCATCTTGCGTTCCCAAATAGCCGTGGCATCGATAGTGCCGTTGGCCCGCAGGCGCTCAAATAGCGGGTCGCAAGCGTTGGGCTGCGAGCTGCCTACGCGCCATAAAGCTAACCCCGCCTGGCTCGCCTGCTGAGGCTGCTCATCCAGCAGCGCCGTGTAGTAGTAGCACTGGCGAGCGGTGCCTGCTGGTTCGCCATCGGCCACCGCGAGAAGGTCACTATAGCGCCCTGCGTGTCCATACTTTGCAATCGCTTGCCCACGCAGCCACCCCGCTAGGGGAGAGTCTGCGTGCTGGTCGATAAATTGATGCACGCGATTAGGGGAAACGTTAGGCAATTGCCCCCTCAAACGGTGGTATTCCACGTAGCCGCGCAGCGGGTGGTTTTCAATTGAGCGTTCATCAATCTGGGACCACTGCTGCTCCCTTGCGGCAGCGAGCGCATCGCGTAACTCACTATCGGATGCGGCCCACGAAAACGCAGGTAATCCCGCCAGCAGTGCTGTACACAGCACGCGGGCGGTATGGCGAAATGGCGAAACCAACATGGTGCTCTCTCTCTATAAATCGATGTCACTTAGTCTGGGTTCAAGTCAGCCCATTTAGTTTGCGGTGTACCCGCTATACTGAACGAATAGTCGCAATCATGATCTGACAGCCCAGATACTCAAAGGATTTAATGTTAATGGCTCCATTATCCACTTGGTGGTTGCTGCGTCGACTCAAATCCCGCGTTTGGGCGACAAAACGTATTGTGCGCGCTTTAAAGCTATTTATCCCTATGACGCGTGATGTGGTTCGCGGCGATTTTCGGCCGATTCCCTGGTCGGCCTTCGGCATGATGGCATTAGCGTTGGGCTATTTGGTAATGCCGTTCGACCTGATTCCCGATTTTTTGATGCTAATCGGCGTGGTAGATGACGTGCTGATTGTCGGCTGGTTGCTTAATCGTATTGATCAGCGCCTGGAAGGCTATCGGGCCTGGAAATATACCGATCCCGATATAACGCCTTCTTGACCCCCGCGGCTTGTTAACCCCTGTGGCTGGTTAACCAGGGTTGCTTGAAAAATCGCTGCCTATCCCCATATCTACTCCACGAAACCATTTTATCCCGCTGCATGTACACGCAGAGGGATGTGACTCAACGTGATTGATAAGGGCTAAGCGCATGACTACAGCTACCCACGAACAAGCAACTGATAAATCAACTAACCACGAAGAAACGCTCGGCTTCCAGACGGAAGTTAAGCAACTGCTTAATTTGATGATTCACTCCCTGTACTCCAACCGGGAGATCTTCTTACGCGAGCTTATCTCAAACGCCGCCGACGCCTGCGATAAGCTGCGCTACGCGGCCCTCGATAACGATGCGCTCTACGAAGGCGACAGCGAGCTACGTATCGAAATTGAGCACGATCGCGATGCCAACACCATCACTCTGCGTGATAACGGTGTCGGTATGAACCGCGAAGACGTAATCGCCAACTTGGGTACCATCGCCCGCTCTGGCACCGCCGAGTTTCTTAAGCAGCTCTCCGGTGAGCAGCAGAAAGACGCCAAGCTGATTGGTCAGTTCGGCGTTGGTTTCTACTCGGGGTTTATCGTTGCTGATGAAATTTCGGTGCGCACCCGCAAAGCGGGCACGCAAGCTTCCGAAGGGGTTGAGTGGCGCTCGAAAGGGGAAGGTGAGTTTACCGTTGCCGATATCGAGCGTGCTCAGCACGGTACGGAAATCACTCTGCACTTGAAAGAGGACGCCAAAGAGTTTGCTGACGACTATCGCCTGCAGGGCTTGGTTCGTAAGTACTCGGATCATATCGAAGTTCCGGTGCGCATGCCGAAAACCGAAACGGCGAAGGACGACGAGGGCAATAGCATCGAGGGTAGTGAAGTGACTACCTGGGAAACCGTTAACGAGGCGACAGCGCTGTGGTCGCGTCCCAAGAGTGAGGTTTCCGACGACGAGTACAAGGCGTTCTACAAGCACGTTGCCCACGATTTTTCTGACCCGCTGACCTGGAGTCACAACAAGGTCGAAGGCAAACTGGAGTACACCAGCCTGCTTTATGTGCCGGGCCGCGCGCCGTTTGATATGTTTGACCGCGACGGCGCCCGGGGCGTTAAGCTCTATGTGCAGCGCGTCTTTATTATGGACGACGCCGAACAATTCCTACCGCTCTATCTGCGCTTTATCAAAGGCGTGCTGGATACCCGCGAGCTGTCGCTAAACGTATCCCGTGAACTGCTCCAGCAAGACCCCAACGTCGATAAGATCAAATCGGCGCTTACCAAGCGCGGCTTGGACATGCTGAAAAAGCTCGCTAAGGATAAAGAGCAGTATCAAACCTTCTGGAATACCTTCGGCAGCGTACTGAAAGAAGGGCCGGGTGAAGATCCGTCTAACCGCGAGAAAATCGCTAGCTTGCTGCGCTTTGCCTCAACCCATACCGATACGGCTACCCAAGAGCACGCGCTGGCGGACTACGTAGAGCGTATGAAAGAGGGTCAGCAGAAAATTTACTACGTGGTGGCTGATAGCTTCAATGCGGCAAAAAATAGCCCGCATCTGGAGATCTTCCGCAAAAAAGGCATCGAAGTTCTGCTGCTGTCTGACCGTATCGATGACTGGCTGATGAGCCATCTGACTGAGTTCGATGGCAAAACCTTTGCCGATGTGGCCAAGGGTGAGCTTGACCTCGGCGATGTAGAAGACGAAGCAGAGAAGAAAGCCCAGGAAGAGACCGCTAAAGCCAAAGAGGATCTGGTGAAGCGCGTTAAAGAGGCGCTGGGCGATGGTGTGCAAGAGGTGAAAGTGACTCACCGCCTCACCGATTCGCCGGCCTGCGTCGTGCTTCCTGAGCATGAGATGGGCTACCAGATGCGCCGCATTATGGAAGCTGCCGGTCAGCCGCTGCCCGAGGTGAAGCCGATTCTTGAGCTTAACCCCAGTCATGCGCTGGTAGCACGTTTGGAAGGTGCTGAGGGCGATCTCTTTGCCCAGCTAGCTTATATCCTGCTGGATCAGGCTATCATCGCTGAGGGTGGCCACTTGGATGATCCGGCTGCCTACGTGAAGCGTTTGAATAGTGTGCTAACTGCTTAACAGGACACACTACGTAAATGACGGCCCGCTTGGTTACCCCAGCGGGCCGTCTGTTTTGGTAAAGTAAGGGTATACGTTCTGCAGGACTGACTAGGACATCATCATGGCTGAGCAGCAAACCAACGTCGCAGTGCCAATCAACGTAGCGGTACTGGGGGGCGGTAGTTTTGGTACGGCGCTAGCGAGCATTGCCGCCGATAATGGCGCCCGCGTTCGCCAGTGGATGCGTGACGAAACGCTGGTCACGCAAATTAACCAAGAACATCGTAACGGGCGCTATCTGCCCCACTACGCAATGAATCCGGCCGTGGAGGCCTCAACCGACCTTCAAGCCGTACTGGCTGACGCGGAGCTAGTACTCATCGCGATTCCCTCAAAGGCTTTTCGCAGCGTGGTGCAGGCGGCGAAAGCGTGGTTGAGGCCTGAGCAGATACTGGTTAGTACCACCAAAGGGATCGAACAGGAAGGCTTTTTACTGATGAGCCAAGTGCTTGAGCAGGAAACGGGCTTTAGTCACATTGGCGTGATTGCGGGGCCCAATTTGGCCTCTGAAATTGCCGATAAGCAGTTAACCGCGACTGTGATTGCCAGCGCGGATCCGCTCACGCGCACCCGCGTACAGCAGGTATTGGGCTGCCGTTACTTTCGTGTCTACGCCAGCGACGACCGCCATGGTGTTGAACTGGGCGGTGCACTGAAAAATATTTATGCGATTGCCGCCGGTATGGCGGCAGCGCTGGGCATGGGTGAAAACACCCGCAGTATGCTGATGACCCGCGCCTTGGCCGAGATGAGCCGCTTTGCCGTCGCCCGGGGGGCTAACCCGATGACCTTTTTAGGGCTGGCAGGAGTGGGTGATTTGATCGTTACCTGCTCGTCTAACCTGTCGCGCAATTACCGGGTCGGCTACGCTATGGGTGAAGGACGCACGCTGGAAGAGGCTGTCGATGCCCTTGGTCAGGTGGCTGAAGGGGTAAATACCGTTAAGCTGGTATGCGCTAAAGCAAGCGAGATGGGGGTTTATATGCCGCTGGCGGAAGGCCTCAATCACGTATTGTTTGACGGTGTGCCTGCCCAGGAGATGGCGCGTACCCTAATGATGGGTGAGCAGAGTAGCGATGTGGAGTTTATCCTGCCCCGTGAAGCCGTGCAGCAGGCCCATCGAGACCAAGCTCCTCACAACCAGGTTTCTAAGGACCAAGTTTCTAAAGACAATGGAAGCAGGAATGCCTGATGTGCTGATTATGCGCCATGGTGAGGCCGCGCCGGGCTATCCCGACCAAGCGCGCCGACTAACGCCCCACGGCGAGCAGGAGGCCGGAAAAATGGCGCGTTGGCTGACTGAGCGCGTGGCTGATGGGAAGCTGTTTATGCCGAGGATTTATGCCAGCCCCTATGCGCGCGCGCAGCAAACCGCGCAAAGGCTCTGTGAGGCGCTGGGAACCTCGCTGGAAACGCTGGATTTTATCACTCCAGATGGCTCGCCCCATGCAGTAAGCGACTGGCTGCTTGAACAGCCTGAGAGCACACCGATTATGCTGGTTAGCCATATGCCGCTGGTGGGCGATTTAGCGGGGCTGTTGGTAGAGGGTAGCCCTGCCCAAGGCATTGTTTTTCCTACCGCCGCCATTGCTGAGTTTGAAGCCGAGGTCTGGGCGGCAGGCTGTGCGCAGCTGAAGCGTTTTACCCAGCCGAGCCAGCTTTGATGGCCATAAAGACGAAAAAGCGGCTGCCGGGGCAGCCGCTAGTAGTTAGCAACTTTCAGATAAAATTACCGTTACAACAGCGCGTCGAGCTTCTCTTTTAGCAAGCCATTCACCTGTTGCGGATTGGCGGTGCCACGCGATGCTTTCATTACCTGACCGACAAAGTAACCGATCATTTTGCCGCGTTTTTCCGGCTCCGAATCACGATACTGGGCGACCTGGGCGGGACTGTCGGCGATCACTTGATCAATCATCGCTTCAATCGCGCCAGTATCCGTTACTTGTTTGAGCCCTTTAGCATCAATAATATCGTCGGCGGACTCGCCCTGGCCATTCCATAGCGCCTGGAAAACCTCTTTTGCCGCTTTGCCGTTGATGGTGTCGTCCAGCACGCGACTGATCAGCTCGCCTAGCTGGCGCGCCGAAATCGGGCTGTTGGCAATGCTCAGGTTTTCGCGATTAAGGGCGCCGGAAAGCTCGCCCTGTACCCAGTTAGCCGACTGTTTGGCATCGCCACACTCGTTATGCACGGCCTCAAAAAACTCGGCCATATCGCGGCTGGCTGAAATGACATTAGCGTCATAAGCAGAGAGGCCCAGCTCGTTTTGGAAGCGTTCGCGCTTATCGGCAGGCAGTTCAGGCAACTGGCTGCGTAAGTGATCCAAGTAGGCTTGATCAAGCACTACCGGCAGCAGGTCAGGGCAGGGGAAGTAGCGATAGTCGTTGGCTTCTTCCTTGGTGCGCATGCTGCGGGTTTCATCGCGATCTGGGTCGAATAGGCGCGTTTCTTGAATCACGCTGCCGCCATCTTCGATCAGTTCAATCTGCCGCTCAACTTCAAACGCAATCGCACGTTCGACGAAGCGGAAAGAGTTAACGTTTTTAATCTCTGCGCGCGTCCCAAAGGCTTCCTGGCCTGTGGGGCGTACTGAAACGTTAACGTCGCAACGCATTGAGCCTTCCGCCATATTGCCGTCAGAAATGCCCAGGTAGGTGACGATCGAGTGAATCGCCTTGAGATACGCCGCGGCCTCTTTCGCGCTACGCATATCGGGCTCTGAAACGATTTCCAGCAGCGGTGTGCCCGCCCGGTTCAGGTCAATGCCGGTCATGCCATGAAAATCTTCATGCAGCGACTTGCCGGCATCCTCTTCAAGATGAGCATGGTGAATGCGGATACACTTGGTGCTGCCATCTTCCAGGGTAATCTCAATGTCGCCAGGCCCCACGATGGGGTGGTGCATCTGGCTGGTCTGATAGCCCTTGGGTAGGTCGGGGTAAAAGTAATTCTTACGGTCAAACACCGACACTTCAGCGATATTCGCATGTACTGCCAAGCCGAACTGGACGGCCATCGCCACCGCCTGTTCGTTAAGCACCGGCAATGCGCCGGGCAGGCCTAAATCGACCGCGCACGCTTGGGTATTAGGCTCAGCACCAAACGCCGTTGAGGCACCGGAGAAAATTTTTGAACGCGTTGCGAGCTGAACGTGGACTTCAAGCCCAATCACGGTTTCCCATTGCATTAGGCGTACTCCTCGGCAAAGGCAGGACGTTGTAGGTGCCAATCGGTCGCTTTTTGAAACTGGTGAGCGACATTCAGCAACTGCGCTTCGGCAAAGTGGGTGCCAAGAATTTGCAGCCCCACCGGTCGACCATTGGAAAAGCCAGCCGGTACGCTGATGCCGGGGATGCCCGCCAGATTCACCGCGATGGTGTAGATGTCCTGAAGGTACATTGATACGGGATCTTTTTTAGCGCCTAGGTCGAAAGCTGGCGTGGGAGAGGCCGGGCCCATCAGCACATCCACATCTTCAAAGGCGTCTAGGAAGTCCTGGCGGATCAGGCGGCGTACTTTTTGCGCCTTGGTGTAGTAGGCGTCAAAGAAACCTTCCGACAGCGTGTGGGTGCCGATCAGGATGCGCCGCTTGACCTCTTCACCGAAGCCTTCAGCCCGCGAGCGGGTATACAGATCAATCAAATCGTGGGGATTGTCGCAGCGATGGCCAAAGCGCACACCGTCGTAGCGCGACAGGTTCGAAGAGGCTTCGGCAGGGGCGATAACGTAGTAAGCCGGAATCGCATAGTGGGTGTGCGGCAAGCTGACCTCGCGCACCGTCGCGCCCAGGGATTCGTACACTTTCACTGCTTCGCGGACGGCCTTTTCAACATCGGGATCTAAGCCATCGCCAAAATATTCTTTAGGTAGGCCAATCTTTAAGCCTGAGAGCGGGGCGTTAAGGCTTTCCACATAATCCGGTACGCCGCGGGTGACGCTGGTGGAGTCGCGTCCATCGTGACCGGCAATAACGCCCAGCAGGTGTGCGCAATCTTCGGCGCTGCGCGCCATGGGGCCTGCCTGATCAAGGCTTGAAGCGTAGGCAATAATGCCAAAGCGTGAAACACGGCCGTAAGTAGGCTTTAAACCAGTGATGCCGCAAAACGCCGCCGGTTGGCGGATGGAGCCGCCGGTATCGGTGCCCATGGCGGCAGGTACCAAGCCAGCCGCGACCGCTGCCGCGCTGCCGCCGGAGCTGCCGCCCGGCACCGCGGTCAAATCCCAAGGGTTTTTGACCGGGCCGTAGTAGCTGTTTTCGTTGGACGAGCCCATGGCGAACTCATCCATATTGGTTTTGCCCAGACTAATCGTGCCCGCTGCGTTCAGCTTTTCAACGACGGTGGCATTGTAGGGGGCGATAAAATTATCCAGCATTTTTGAGCCGCAACTGGTTTTTACATCGCGAGTACAAAAAATATCTTTAAGGGCCAGAGGAATGCCTACCAGCGGCCCTGCAGTGCCCGCCGCCCGGGCGTTATCGGCTATTTCAGCATGCTTCAGCGCTTGCTCAGCGGTCACGCTGATAAAACTGTTCAATTTGCCGTCAGCTTTTTCAATGCGCTGCAAATAGTGAGCGGTCAGCTCTCGGCTTGAGAACTCGCCGCTTTTTAAGGCAGCAGCGAGTTGCGTTAATGTTTTCTCATACATGACCCGGAAGCTCCGTTCAGGGGCGAAAAAAAGAGGCGGTGTGGGTGGCTCGGGTTAGCTCGGCAACGTTGTTATTCAACGACGCGAGGCACCAGATACAAGCCGTTTTCCACTGCCGGAGCACAGCGCTGAAAAGTGTCGCGCTGGTTAGATTCGGTGACTTCATCGGCGCGCAGTCGCTGGGTTGCATCTAAGGGATGGGCGAGCGGCTTAACGCCTTCAGTATCAAGGCTTTGTAGCTGGTCGACCATGTCCAGAATCCGGCTTAGGTCTTCTACAAAGCCGCTGGCTTGGTCATCGCTGACGGCGAGTCGGGCCAAGTGAGCGGCCCGGCGCACATGAGATTCTTCAAGCGCCATGATCGATATTCCTCGTAAACGTAATTGAACAATATCCGCTTTAAGCGGTATACATACCGATATCAAAAAAACGTCTTGTGTCGCAGACGTGGAAAATAGCCGCAAAAGGTACCACATATTGGCCTTAACGGGCAGTATTAGGCACGACTCGTGCTTGCTGCCAGGGGGTTGCGGTGATACCGTTTGCATCCGCACAGGGTTCCCGGTCTGCACTAGGTAACAACATCCATGTTTAAACGTTTAAGGGGGCTGTTTTCCAGCGATCTATCGATTGATCTGGGTACGGCCAACACACTGATTTATGTACGCGGTCGCGGCATCGTGCTTGATGAGCCGTCCGTGGTTGCTATCCGTCAGTCAGGCAATATGCGCAGCGTCGCGGCAGTCGGTACTGATGCCAAGCGAATGCTGGGGCGTACGCCTGGCAATATTACGGCAATTCGGCCGATGAAAGATGGTGTGATTGCCGACTTCACCGTCACCGAGCAGATGCTTCAGCACTTTATCCGCAAAGTGCACCAGAGCACCTTTTTAACCCCCAGCCCACGTGTGCTGGTATGCGTTCCTTGCATGTCAACGCAAGTCGAACGTCGGGCGATTCGTGAGTCAGCGGAAGGTGCTGGTGCTCGCGAGGTGTTCTTGATTGAAGAACCCATGGCCGCGGCTATTGGTGCGGGTCTTCCGGTTGATGAAGCGCAAGGGTCGATGGTGGTCGATATCGGTGGTGGTACCACTGAAATCGCGATTATTTCACTTAATGGCGTGGTCTATTCCGAGTCTATCCGGGTGGGCGGCGACCGCTTTGATGAAGCGATCACCGCTTACGTGCGTCGTCACTACGGTAGCTTGATTGGTGAAGCGACGGCTGAGCGCATCAAAGAAGAGATCGGCTGCGCCTACCCAGGGGGTGAGCTACGTGAAATTGATGTGCGTGGCCGTAATCTGGCTGAAGGTATCCCGCGTAGCTTTACGCTCAATTCCCACGAAATCCTGGAAGCCTTGCAGGAAACGCTGGGTTCCATTGTGGCAGCGATCAAAAGCGCGCTTGAACAGTCGCCCCCCGAGTTGGCGTCCGACATCGCCGAGCGTGGTTTGGTGTTAACGGGTGGCGGTGCTTTGTTGCGCGATCTGGATAAACTCATTGCTGAAGAGACAGGTTTGCCGGTGATTGTGGCGGAAGATCCGTTGACCTGCGTTGCTCGTGGCGGTGGTAAAGCGCTGGAAATGATTGATCAGCACACCTTTGAGTTGCTGTCGAGCGACTAATCGCAGCGGTTAATTGCAGGGGGGATTGCCTATTAAACCGCTGTTTTCGCACGGGCCACTGCCGGGCTATCGGCTGTTTTTTTGCGTGTTGGCTGCTAGTGCTTTGATGTTTGTCGATCAGCGTTTCACGCGTATGGAACAAGTGCGTGCGCAACTATCGACAGTTGTTGCCCCTGTCCAATGGGTGGTTAGCGTGCCTAGTGACCTGTTGAATTGGGGGTCGCTGGCGCTTTCTGATCAACAGGCACTGGTGGATGAAAACCGGCGTTTGCGTGAGCAGATTCTTACCCTTTCCCATCGTGGTCAGCGAATGGCGAATTTAACAGCGGAAAACAGTGAGCTGCGCGAATTGCTGAGGGCCGCTGAGCGTCGTGATATTCCTTATATCACGGCGGAGCTTTTATCGCTGGATAATGACCCTTTTAGTCATCAAATGGTGGTCAACCGTGGGCATCGTAACGGCGCCTACGTGGGGCAACCGGTTATCGATGCCTCTGGTTTGGTGGGGCAAATTACCGCTGTCTCTGCCTACTCCAGTCGCGTTCTGCTATTGGCGGATGCCAGTCATGCCTTGCCGGTCCAGCTAAACCGTAATGGGTTACGCTTTATTGTTCAGGGGGCTGGGCGTTACAGCAGTGTTAATGTGATGCATGTCCCCGATACGGCGGATATTCGTGAGGGTGACTTGCTAACCACTTCAGGGTTAGCGGGGCGTTTCCCGCCGGGGTACCCCGTCGCACGCGTAACAGAGGTTTTCCACGACCCTGGACAGCCCTTTGCGCGTGTAACGGCCGAGCCCATGGCGCAGTTACAACGCTCGCGCCACTTCTTGCTGCTTTTCCCGCCTCCGCGTGTGGAAGTGGAACAGCATGCATGGGATGAAACGCTGAATATCTCGGCAGAGGCGTTACGCTCCTCGCTACGGCTTGCTAATCCCGATCAAGAGGTGCCCTGATGGCGCGTGCACCGGTTGTGCCTATTTTAGCTATTTGGCTAAGCCTGCTATTGGCGTTATGTTTGCAAGTCATGCCGCTGGCCGATGGCTGGCAGGTATATCGGCCTGAATGGCTGGGACTTATGCTAATTTACTGGTGTATGCGAACTCCCGATAGAGTCGGCGTTTTTCATGGCTTTGTACTAGGCATTTTGATGGATTTAATTGAAGGCACCGCGCTGGGGCAGCATGCCCTCATCTATTCGCTCTTAGCGTTTCTTTGTGCATTGGTATACCCACGCTTCCGGGCTTATTCACTGGTACAACAGTCGGCTCTCGTGTTGGTGTTGCTCGGCTTAGTGCAGCTCGTCGCGCAGTGGCTGCGCACCATCGTGGGTGATTTTTCGATTCACCTGGCCTTTTTAATTCCCTCGCTGATCAGTGCACTTTTATGGCCGTGGCTGTCTACCATGTTCCAAGCATTTGAGCGTCGGTTGGCCGCTTCATGACTGCGCCTGTCTTATGCTTAGCGTCTGCCTCACCACGCCGTCGGGCCTTGCTGGAATCTATTGGTGTGTCTGTCACGGTTCACCCCTGTGGTATTGATGAGACACCGCTGGTTGGTGAGTCGGCTCAAGCGTATGTACAGCGCTTAGCGATTGCCAAAGCCAAGGCGGCAACCCCCCTTACTGACTTACCTACGTTAGGTTCAGACACCGCTGTCGTCGTTGATGGACGAATTCTAGGTAAACCGGTGGATGCCGAGCAGGGGGCTGATATGCTGCGGCTGCTTTCTGGTAGGCAGCATGAAGTGTTGACCGCCGTGGCGGTGAGTGGGCCTGAAGGTATGCTCTCCTGCGGCGTGACCACCCAGGTGACCATGCGAGAAATAGAAGCACATGAGATTGCTGCCTACTGGCGTACCGGCGAGCCCGCTGATAAGGCAGGTGGGTACGCAATACAGGGATTAGCAGCCATATTTGTAAAACAGATTCATGGCAGTCATTCGGCGGTGGTAGGGCTACCACTGTTTGAGACGACGCACTTGCTACGCCGACAGGGAGTCCCCATCTGGCAGCGCATTTAACTCCCCTTGGATGAGAGCGCCGCCTAGATCGCTGGCAAGGAATACGTCAACCAATAAGGAATTTTGCATGAGCGGTGAAGTTCTCATCAATTTAACGCCAATGGAAACCCGCGTCGCGCTGGTTGAAAATGGCGTTTTGCAAGAGGCACTGATCGAACGTTCCCGTCGGCGTGGTATCGTGGGCAATATCTACAAAGGCAAAGTAGTGCGTGTGCTGCCTGGAATGCAGGCTGCTTTTGTTGATATTGGCTTAGAGCGGGCGGCGTTTATTCATGCCCATGAGGTAATGCCGCCTGGTACGCCCCCAGATGAGCAGCAAACTATCGGTCAGCTGCTTCACGAGGGGCAGGCGCTGGTGGTCCAGGCCACTAAAGATCCTATTGGTAGCAAGGGAGCGCGCTTAACCACGCACCTGTCGATCCCTTCCCGTTATTTGGTCTACATGCCGGAATCGCCACACCATGGCGTATCGCAGCGTATTGAAGATGAGCGTGAACGCGAGCGCTTAAAGACACTACTGGATAGCAGTGTGGCAGAGCAAACGCTGGAAGTGACGGGCGGCTTTATTGTTCGCACCGCCGCTGAAGGGGTGGGCGATGAAGAACTGAAAGGCGATATGTATTTCTTGTTGCGTCTATGGCGCAAGGTGAGTGAGCGTAAAGTAACCGCGACGCCACAAAGCGTGATTTATGATGATTTACCGCTCTTTATGCGTACGCTACGTGACGTGATGCGCGACGATATCGAAAAAGTGCGTATCGACTCACGAGAAAACTTCGTCAAGTTGGTAGAGTTTGCTGAAGAGTTTATGCCCGATGCGGTCGAGCGTATTGAGTACTACCCCGGCGAGCGCCCCATCTTTGATCTCTACAGCGTCGAAGATGAGATCCAGAAAGCCTTGGGGCGTAAGGTACAGCTCAAGTCTGGTGGCTATTTGGTCATTGACCCCACTGAGGCCATGACCACCATTGATGTGAATACCGGTGGTTATGTGGGGCACCGCAATCTTGAAGAGACGATTTTCAAGACCAATCTTGAAGCAGCGACGGCGATTGCTCGCCAGCTTCGGCTGCGTAATCTGGGCGGCATTATCATTATCGACTTTATCGATATGAGCGATGTTGAGCATCAGCGCCAAGTGTTGCGGGTATTGGAAAAAGCCTTAGAGCGCGACCATGCTAAAACCAAGTGTACCGGCGTCACCGAGCTTGGCCTTGTTCAGCTTACCCGGAAACGCACCCGGGAGAGCCTAGAGCAAACGATGTGTGAAGCCTGTCCTACCTGCAGTGGACGGGGGACGCTGAAAACGCCAGAAACCGTCTGCTACGAAATCTTTCGTGAGATTCTGCGCGAAGAGCGTGCTTATAGCGCTGAAACTTATATGGTGCTTGCCTCGCAGTCAGTCGTTGATCGTCTATTAGATGAGGAGTCAGCTGCGGTAGCAGACCTGGAGACATTTATTAATAAAACGATCCGCTTCCAGGTTGAACAGCACTACTCCCAAGAGCAGTACGATATTGTGTTGATGTAATCATGCTGACTCGTTCGCTGGTGCGTTGGAGTTTGCTAATAGTGGCCTGGCTTCTGGGCAGCACGGCCGTGCTGCTGTTGCTGCTCCGTCTGGCGATCAGCCAATCCGATACCCTTACTCCCCGCATCGAAGCGCTCCTTGAAGCACGCATTGGCGTGCCGGTAACCATCGAACGCCTATCACTTGCTCTCGCCCGAAATGATCTGCTGCTACGCCTTGATGGGATAAACGCGGAAACTCCCGATGGGCAAGCGCTGTTTTCCCTTGAACATGCAGGACTGCGTTTGGATACCTGGGCGTCGCTTGTCAATATGGCGCCGATTTTTAGCGATGCGCGCATCAGCGGTATACAGTTTCACCTCTATCAAGGTTCGGGGGCGGCTTTGGCGTGGCCCGAGCCCGCGGAGTTACCGCTACTGATAGCGGCAGACCCTGACGTGGACCTGGCTACAATTGATAGCTGGGCGGGCTTGATTTTGCGCCAACGTCTGTGGGTGGATGACACTCGCGTAGTGCTGCATGGTAAGCAAGATACTGTGATGCTGCATGCTCAGACGCTGCTGCTGACAGGTGATGAGCGGCGAACGCGGTTAGAGGGTGCTATCAATATCGCTCAATCGATAGAGCAGGCTCGCGATAGAGACCTTCCTGCGGCGGAAATGAAGGTGGAGATGCAGCCCGGCCGACGTGGTTTTAGCGATTTTTCGGCAGCACTGCAGCTGGATATTCAGCTTGATCAATTAGTCGTGCTGGCGGATATGTTCCGACCTGATCATGCCGCTTATTTAGAACAGGCCGGGGGCAGTGCTCGACTATGGGGGCGTTGGAGCGCCGGGCGCATTGAGGAAGCCCGTGTTGCCGTCGACGTTCCACAGTTAACGCTACGCCACCAAGTCCAGTACGCGGTGTTAAGAGACATTAAGGCCAATGGCTTGTGGCAGCGCGACGGCGAAGGGGGCGAGGCGTGGCTAAGCGGCGACGCTGATAGCGTAGAGTGGGCACAGCCACCTGGTGGTAATGTAGGGCCCGCATTGCCTCGTTACTGGCACGCTACCCATCAGCCGGGACAATGGGAAGTGCGCACCAGTGCCTTTGAGCTCGCCTCACTGACCGCTTGGCGCGACTATGTATTGCTCCCTGAGTCCGTGACGCGAGTATTGCAAACCCTCGCCCCCCGAGGGCAGGTCGAGGGGTTGCACGTTGGGCAGCAGGATGGTCGCTGGGGAGTAGATGCAGCGCTCACGGGCGTGGAGGTGTCGCCTTGGCAGCAGGCCCCAGGCGGCGGCCCGTTGGACGCCTGGGTACAGGCGCGTGATTTTCGCGGCCGCGTTCTGTTTAGCAGTAATGGCGATAGTGCCCTCTATTTCCCCGAATTCTTTGCCGCTCCCATGCAGTTAAGGCGTGCCGAAGGGGAGGTAGAGTGGGTATACGATGGCCCTAATACCATGGTGAGTGGCAAGAACCTCAGCGTTGACTGGGATGGCGCTCAGGTGTCGGGTGGTTTTGGTTTAGTCACCGGTAATCAGCGTGGCCATTTTGGCTTAGATCTAGATTTTAGTGAGGTGGACGCGCTAGATCGACCACTGGCTCAGTGGCTGCCGCTTAGCGTGATGGGTGAAGGGCTACGCGATTGGCTGCTCAACGATATCGGTGGCTATGTCACCGAGGGGTCGTTACAGCTAAGCCAACCCTTAGGAAAAACGGTAACCACTGAGGATTTTACCGCCACACTTGCGCTGGCAATTACACAAGGCCATTTGCCGATTGCGCCAGGCTGGCCACGTCTTGATGACGTTGAAGGTCGTCTAAAATGGCAAAATAAGGTGTTAGAGGCTGAAGTTGAACATGCCCAAAGCCATGGCGTTACTGCTTCAGAGGGTGAAGTGGTGATGGAGAATAAGATACTTAATCTATCGGGTCAGCTGCAGGCGGATGGTTCAGCGTTAACGACCTTTTTACAGGCGATGCCCGATATTGACCTTTCCCCACTGAGTGATTTGCGCGTAACGGGCGATATTAATGGCGATATTGCCTTGTCGCTACCGCTGGAAACGCCTGATGCGCTGCAACTGGAAATCAATGCCTTGCCACGCTTCTCCGAAGTGGTTTACCAGCCGTTGGGTTTACGGCTTCAGTCGGTCCAGGGTGATCTCGCTTGGCTGCAGGACGGAGAGAGCAGCGGGCTGGTGGGTGACGCCAGTGGCCAACTGCTAGGCGGGCAAATAGCCGCCGATATTCACACCCAAAACGACAGGATACAGTTGCAGGGTAATGTAGCGACCTCTGCACTTTTTGAGCTTGCTGGATTAAATGACAGCCAAGGGCGTCTGCCGTTAGAAGGGCAGCTACAGTGGCAAGGCAATGTCAGCTTAATGCCCACGCCAATCCTGCGCCTGGAAAGCCGTTTACTCGGTGTCACCAGTTATTTACCGGCACCCTTTGCCAAGTCGGCCCAGCAGCCATGGCCCTGGAGCGTGACGGCTGACATTGAAGCGGGACAGATCGAAAGCCGTTTGGCTGATATTGCTTCCGCGCGACTTCAGCAGCGCAATGGCTCTCTTGCCGGGTCGCTATATCTAGGCAATGAGGCAACGCGCACGCACACTTGGCCTACGCAGGCCGGGTTAAGCATTGATGCCGATATACCGCGTATTGACCCGCTGGCTTGGCAGCAGTCGATTGCACCGTTAATGGCAAACGGTGCGTCTACGCCCAGCAGTGGTAACGGCCAGGTGCCCTTAACGGTAGCGTTAACGACACCCTGCGTGGTTTATCAAAATGAGTGTTTAGGCAGTCTTAGTGCCACCGGTGGCATGAACGATGACCTCATTGATATGGATTTAAGCGGAAATCTTGTGACCGGGCGCTTACAGTACAATGCACAATCGCCGCAGCCCTTGGATATGACGATTGAAGCGTTGTCACTTGATCGTTTGCTGGCGTTAGCTAACAAACAACATGACAGTGATGCGCCTACGCCGGACTCCTGGATGCAAGCGGTTAAAACCCAGCGCGAGGCGCCAGCCGCCATTCCCGATTGGCTGGCCGATGTGCCTAATGGGCGATTACGGTTAGCCGAAATTTCCATGGGACCACGCCGTTTCGGTCCGTTGACGGCCTACTGGCAAACCGATGGAGAGCGCTTTTCTCTCACTCCGGTTGGTTTGACCTTGGGCCAGCTCTCCGCGCGAGGCGAGCTGCACTGGGAAGGTAACGCCGCTTCCAGTCACACCCGTGCGGATATCTCAATTCAAGGCGGGGATATCGGCACCGCCCTTGAGCGCCTAGACCAGCCTGTGGTCATGCGCAGCCGCAGCACCGATGTGGTGGCCTCGCTGGATTGGCCGGGCGCCCCCTGGCAACTGGCGTTAAGACATGCCGATGGCTATATCAGCACCGACATTCGTGATGGCAGCTTCGTTACCCTGGAATCGGCACCGGCGCGCTTAATCGGCTTGCTCAATTTCGATAACATCTTACGACGGCTGCGCTTGGATTTTTCTGACGTTACCGGCGAGGGCACTGCATTTGACCGGGTCAACGGTACCGCCGATGTAACCGGTGGACTGCTAATACTTCGCGGCCCATTGCAAATTGACGCCCCGGCCACCACCCTAACGTTGACAGGCAACGTCGATCTTGTAACGCGTGAACTTGACCAGCGGCTTGGCGTCACACTGCCAGTAACACAAAGTTTGCCGATCGCGGCCATTGCCGTTGGTGCGCCCATCGTCGGCGGCGCGCTATTCCTCGCCGATCAACTGTTTGGCGACGCCCTAGATCGCGCCACAACGCTTCATTATCGCGTGCGAGGCCCTTGGACCTCGCCGCAGGTTACTTTAGAAGGCCCCCAATGACCGCATATAAAAGTGATGTAGATACCGCTGCAGCCATCCTGTTAACTCCCGGAGGGTTGGATTTAGACGCTCTGGAAACAGGGCTAGGCTACGCCATGGGCGCGGGTATTGACTACGCCGACCTTTATTTTCAGCGGACTTGGCAAGAGGGCTGGGTACTGGAAGATAGCGAGGTAAAAGAGGCCAGTTATAATATCGATGGTGGTGTCGGCGTGCGTTCGCTGGCGGGTGAAAAGACTGGTTTTGCCTATTCCAATCAAATTACCGCCGATGCATTAATGGATACCGGCCGCACCGCGGCTGGCATTGTGCGCAGTGGTAAGTGCTTGCCTGGGCAACTGGTTAGTCCGGTGTCCGCTATGTCGCGCTATGCAGGGATTGATCCCTTGGCTGGCCTGAGTGCTGAAGAAAAAGTCGCCATGCTGAAACAGGCTGACCGTGTGGCGCGTGCTGCCGATCCCAGTATCAGTCAGGTGAGTGCCTCCTTGTCGGGCACCTATGAAGTGGTGTTGGTGCGGGCGAGTGATGGCACGTTGGCAGCCGATATTCGTCCACTAGTGCGCTTCAATGTCAGCGTGATTGCAGTTAAGAATGGGCGTCGCGAACGCGGCAGCGCCGGTGGCGGCGGTCGTTACTCCATGGCTAAACTGCGCGATGATCAAGTGGCAGAGCATTACGCCATAGAGGCTGTGCGTCAGGCATTGGTCAACCTGGAAGCCGTCGATGCACCCGCAGGGCAAATGCCCGTGGTGTTGGCATCCGGCTGGCCGGGGATCTTGCTGCATGAAGCGGTAGGGCACGGCCTGGAAGGTGATTTTAATCGCAAGGGCAGTTCCGCCTTTGCCGGCAAAATGGGCGAGCGCGTGGCCGCTAAAGGCGTCACTATTGTCGACGATGCGACGATAGCGGATAGCCGTGGCTCCATGAGCGTGGATGACGAAGGGACGCCGGGTCAGTATACGCCGCTTATTGAAGACGGCATTTTAACGGGCTATATGCAGGATAAGCTCAATGCCCGATTAATGGGCATGGCACCCACAGGAAACGCGCGGCGTGAATCTTTCGCCCACTTGCCGATGCCACGCATGACCAATACGGTCATGCTGGCTGGTCAGGATGAGCCTAGCGATATTATTAAAAGCGTTAAGCGTGGCATTTATGCGGTCAGCTTTGGCGGCGGCCAGGTGGATATTACCTCGGGTAAATTCGTGTTCTCCGCCAGCGAAGCCTACCTCATTGAGGATGGCAAAGTGACGGCACCGGTGAAAGGAGCCACGTTAATTGGTAACGGCCCAGAAGCGATGCAGCGGGTATCCATGATTGGTCATGATATGGCGTTGGATACTGGTATCGGCGTGTGCGGTAAAGAGGGGCAGGGCGTGCCGGTGGGTGTCGGCCAGCCCACCCTGAAATTGGATGAGCTGACCGTTGGCGGCACGCAGTCTTAAAAAGCGTTTCTTAAAGCGCTAAGGTTTCGCGAAGGTGTTTGAAGAGCTTACGCGAGCTGGTCGGTGGTTTGCCCTGCTCGCGTTCCCGCTGGGCGTTGCGAATTAATTGACGCAGCGTTTGGCGGTCCGCATCGGGATGCTCCGCCATAAACAGGTCAACAGCATCATCGCCTTCGTCAATTAAGCGTTCACGCCATTTTTCGAGCCGGTGAAACGCGTGGTCGCGCTGTTCCTGCTCTTGATCAATAGAGTCGAACACGCCTTGGATGGCGGCGAGGTCCTCTTTACGGATAAGTTTTCCGACGTACTGCATATGGCGGCGGCGGCCTTCATGAGAACGAATGCGTGAGGTTTCCTCGATAGCGCGCAGCATATCGTCAGAAAGGGGAAAGCGGGCGCGCTCTGCCGGTCGCATGGCGATTAACGTTTCCCCAAGTGCCTGTAAGGCATGCATTTCGCGTTTGAGTTGCGACTTGCTTGGGCGTTCTTCCTGCTCTTCTACTTCAACGGGGTCGGGACGTTGCTTACGCATAGTGTGGCTCACAGATAAAATTCGTGGCGGCATTATACCAGCTGCGAGTACAACATTGATTCGCCGATGACACTCTCTTGAAAGACTTCGGTTGAGAGACATTCGGTTGAGAAAGGAGGCCATATGGCACAGGCATTTGATGCATCCGCGCAGCAGTCGTTACTGATCGCGCGGGCCGAAGAGGCACTAGCGCTGGCAAAGCGCTTGGGCGCGGATGCTGCCGAAGTAGGCGCAAGCGTCGATCAGGGAATGGGTGTTAGCGTACGCCAGGGTGAAGTTGAAACGGTTGAGTTATCCCGTGATCAGGGCATCGCCGTGACGCTTTACGTAGGCCAGCGTAAAGGTAGTGCCTCATCAACGGATGCTAGCAGTGCCTCGATCCAGGCTGCGGTAGAAAAAGCGCTGGCGATTGCCCGCTATACCGGAGAAGACCCGGCCGCCGGGTTAGCCGATGCATCGTTGATGGCCGCCGAGTTACCCGATCTGGAAGTGCACTACCCCTGGGCACTCACAACCGATGAGGCGATCGAGCTAGCGCTTGCTTGCGAGCAGGCGGGGCGTGATGTTGACGGTATCTCGCAGTCGGATGGCGCTTCACTTTCGAGTGGTGAAGGCGTGCGCGTTTATGCCAATAGCCACGGTTTCCTCGGGACGCAGAAAGGCAGCAGCCATTCGCTTTCATGCATGCTGATTGCCCAGGATGCGAGCGGTATGCAGCGCGACTACGACTACACTTCTGCACGCGATCCCAAGGCATTGCGTGGCCCCGCCGCAGTGGGGCGCGAAGCTGCCGAACGTACGCTGCGCAGGCTTGGTGCAAAACGTCCGCCCACGGGTACCTTTCCAGTGCTGTTTGACCCATCACTGTCCAGTGGTTTGATTGGTCATTTACTGAGTGGTTTAGCCGGTGGTGCTTTATATCGTCAAGCCTCGTTTCTGTGTGATCGGCTTGGCACGCCGCTGTTTCCCGATTGGTTTAGCCTTGAAGAACGTCCAATGGAAATCGGTGCCACAGCGAGTTCGCCGTTTGATGGCGAGGGTGTGCAAACCCGTAATAATCGTTTTATCGATCAGGGCAGCATTGCCAGCTATATGCTCTCTTCCTACAGCGCTCGTCGGCTGGGTATGCAAACCACGGGCAATGCTGGTGGGGCACGTAATGTGCGTTTAGTGGCGCCACTGCAATCCCGTGACAGTCTATTAAAAGAGATGGGCCGGGGTATTTGGGTAACCGAACTGATGGGGCAGGGCGTTAACGGCGTGACCGGTGATTACTCACGTGGCGCAGCAGGGTTTTGGGTAGAGGATGGAAAAGTACAGTACCCGATCGAGGAGTTTACGATTGCCGGGAACCTGGAGCGGATGTTTGCCGGGTTAGTGGGAATTGGCGATGACACCGATACCCGTGGCAGTGTTCACACGGGTAGCTGGTTAATTGATGCCATGACCGTAGCGGGAGATTAAAAGCTACTGATCTTCTTCAAAACGAGCATCGAACAGCGCTTGAATAGCATCAAGTGCCTGTTCGGCGTCATCGCCTTCAGCATTGATGGTTAGCTCGGTACCGCAAGGGGCGGCGAGCATCAGCAGTGACATGATGTTGGCGGCGTCAGCGACCTGTTGCTGTTTTTGAACACGTATTGTCGCCGTGAACTGTTGGCCGCATTTTACCAGTTTGGTCGCCGCGCGTGCATGCAGGCCGCGTTGATTGGTAAGTGTGAGAATTCTTTCTGGCACCCTGGTTCCTTTTCGCCGAGTGGTGTCATTAATGGATAGAAGCGCTTAAGACGTTGCTTGCTGCTCGTCGGTCTGGGAGGTGCTGGCAGGCGGAGCAGCTGGCTGCTCATTTAATGTATACTGCAAGCCTAACTCGCGATGACGTAATTGAATTTCGCCCATACTGTGTACTAATCGCTCTGCTAGCTGTTCAACCATATAGACCGAGCGGTGTTGCCCACCGGTGCAGCCAATCGCAATAGTCATGTAGCTACGCTGGCTATCTTGGTAAGCGGGTAGCCAGCGCTCAAGCCAAGCCTGAATATCGTTACTCATGGCGTCTACGATGGGATAACCGCTTAAGAAGGCCACTATGTTCGCATCGCGGCCTGTGAATTGGCGTAGCGTTGGGTCCCAATAAGGGTTTGGCAGGCAGCGCACGTCGAAAACCAAATCAGCATCCAGCGGTACACCGCGCTTATAACCAAACGACTCAAGCGTCAGCGTGAGCTTATCGCGCCGCTGATGGGCGACCTGGTCAGTAATGCGACGACGTAAATCGTGAACCGATAGCCGTGAAGTATCGATCAATAAATCAGCCAGATCACGTATATCGTGTAGCGTCTCTTCTTCTTTATTGATGGCTTCTTCAAGTGTCATTTCGCTGTCGCGCGTGAGCGGGTGGCGACGACGAGTGGCGGAGTAACGCTCAAGCAATATGCGGGCGTCTGTGGTCAAATAGATCACTTGAAAAGCAATATTGCGTTGCCGCAGCTCCTCTAACATAGAGGGCAGTCGCTCTAGCGCGCCAGGCAAGTTACGTGCGTCAATGCTGACCGCCAAATGGGCTCGGTCGCCCTGGTCGCGTAGTTCGTCCACCAACGAACCCAGCAGCATGGCAGGAAGGTTATCAATCGCATAATAGCCAAGGTCCTCGAGCGCTTGTAAGGCGATAGATTTACCTGACCCAGAGCGGCCGCTAATGATCACAAGTTGCATAGAGTCTCTCTTTGCTTTGATCAAGCTGCGTTAAGGGGGTGAGCGCAAATCAACCTGCCGTTGAGTACCGCTTGGCAGGCTTAGGCCTTCAGGAGATTGTTTGCTCACGAATTTTAGCGGTAAGCAACTCAAGTAGTTCGCGCTGGCTGCCTGCTTTACGCAGCTTCTGACGCGTATCTGCATCGTTCATGATGGTCGCTACCTGGCCGAGCAGAGAGAGATGTGTGTCATCAGCCTCTTCTGGAACTAGCAATACAAACACCAGATCCACCGGGTCGCCGTCGATAGCATCAAAATCAATTGCTTCTGCGAGTTTTAAAAAACCAGCGATTGGGGCAGAGCAGTGAGGGCTACGCGCGTGGGGAATAGCCACGCCGTTACCAATCCCGGTACTGCCTAAGCGTTCACGGCCAATTAAACGGCTAAACACTTCTTGACTGTCCAGACTGGGGATATTTTGGGCAATAAAGGTGCTGAAAAACTCCAGCACCCTTTTTTTGCTGCCCCCGGGGACGTCAAAGAGAACACGTTCCGGGGGGAGTATGGTTTCCAACGTCATTGAATTAACGCACGCCTGCGCCTTGGGCGCGAGCTTGTGCTTTTTCCTTATGTTTAACGAGTTGACGATCAATTTTGTCCGCTAATGCGTCAATTGCGGCGTACATATCACTGTCTAAGGCTTCCGCATGCAAATCTGCTCCTGCTGCGTGCAGTGTACAGGCTGCCTGTTGGCGCTCTTTCTCCACAGATAAGGTGACTTGCACCGTGGTTATATTGTCGTAATGGCGCTCTACACGTTCAAGCTTTTCATTGACATAGTCACGCAAGGCGTCAGTCAGTTCTACGTGATGACCAGTGATATTAACTTGCATTGACGTACTCCTTATCCATCGGACTGTACTTCGATTGTAACCCTTTTTGCCGCGTTGCAAAGCCCTTGTCGAGAGTTTCCCTAAAACGTTGATTTGTGCTAGCGCAAACGACGTCGCTCGCTAGAGGAGGGAATGCCCATGGCTTCACGGTATTTAGCCACCGTTCGACGCGCTACTTGAATTCCCCCCTCTCCTAATAGCGTGACTAAGCGGCTATCAGAAAGCGGCTTGCCTGGCGGCTCCTCTTGAACCAATTTCTTAAGCCGAGCGCGGATAGCGGTGCTTGAATGGCTGTCACCATCCTGGCCGCTGACTTGGCTTGAGAAAAAGTATTTGAGTTCAAATACGCCGCGAGGCGTATGAATAAATTTCTGAGTGGTCACCCTGGAAATAGTCGATTCGTGCATTTCCACGGCCTCGGCGATATCGGCCAATATGAGCGGCTTCATGGCTTCTTCGCCGTGTTCTAAAAAGCCAATTTGCCGGGTGATAATCTCGCGGCCAACGCGCAGTAGCGTATCGTTGCGGCTAGAGAGGCTCTTGATCAGCCAGCGCGCTTCCTGCAGGTGTTCTTTTAAAAACTGATTATCCTGACTTTTATCCGCACGCTTTATTAAGCTGGCGTAGTCGGGCTGAATGCGCAGTCTTGGCAATGCCTCAGGATTGAGCTCTAAGTGCCAGCCTTCGTGGTCATGGCGTACGACCAGGTCGGGCGTTACGTAACTATCATCGGTATCGCCATAGGCGCTGCCTGGGCGTGGATCAAGGCTACGAATAAGGAGAATGACATCAGCCAGCTGGTCATCATCGAGTCCCAGGCGGCGTTTAAGTAAGCGCATGTCATCTTTGCCTAGTGCTTCCAGAAACTGCCGTACTAAGCGGCGGGCAGGAACCAGCAACGGCGTGTCATCGGGAAGAGTGGCCAGCTGCAGCATCAGGCACTCACGCAGGTCGCGGGCGAATATTCCTGTTGGCTCAAATTGCTGAAGCTTAAGTAGAATGGTTTCTACTTCGCGCTGGCTAAGCCCATCGACGCCTTGGGCGCGAAGCCCTTCACGGATGTCGTTGAGCGGCTGGGTTAAATAGCCATTAGCATCTAGCGCGTCGATAAGACTTTCTGCGACAAGTTGCTCTCGCGCGCCAAAATCAGTCATGGCGAGCTGCCACTGCAAATGCCCATGAAGACTCTGGCCAGCCGCTTGGCGCTCAAAATCAGGTCCTTCGCTGCTGGTGCCGCCGTGACTGCCCATATCTTGGTAGGTATCAGACCAGTCACTATCTACCGAGAGCTCGGTGGGAATGCTCTCTGACCACTCTTCCTCTTTGGGCTCGCTGGCAGCCTGTTCGCCAAATTCATCCTCTTGTTCCAGCATGGGGTTGGCATCTAGGGCCTGCTGAATTTCTTGTCGTAAGTCCAGCGTTGATAGCTGTAACAGGGCAATGGCCTGCTGCAGCTGAGGTGTCATGGTCAGCTGTGTGCCGATGCGCAGTTGAAGAGAAGCTTTCATGACCATCTGAGAACCACTCGTTAATCAGAATGCTCCACCCTAGTGCGAGTAGGTCTCCGGTGCAAGTGCAATAAGCATGCCATTGGTAGTAAAGTTGTTGGAGAGCGCTAATTAGACGTGAAAAATAAGCTAGAGGCGGAAATCGGCGCCTAGATAAACCTCTCGCACTTTCTGGTTAGTGAGTATCGAGGCTGGAGAGCCGCTGGCGATGATTTGACCATCGCCTACGATGTAGGCGATGTCACAAATATCCAGGGTTTCGCGCACGTTGTGGTCGGTGATCAGTACGCCGATGTGGCGCTGCTTTAATGCCCGAATAATGGTTTTGATCTCGCCCACCGAAATGGGGTCTACGCCAGCAAAGGGTTCGTCCAGCAGAATGAATGCGGGTTCTGTCGCCAGTGAGCGAGCAATCTCCACACGCCTGCGTTCACCGCCTGAAAGGCTCATGCCCAGGTTGTCGCGAATATGGGTAATGTGAAAATCTTCAAGTAGCGCTTCCAGGCGCTGCTCGCGGTCGCTACGGCTGAGCTTTTTGCGCGTTTCGAGTATCGCCATAATATTATCGGCAACCGATAATTTACGAAAAATAGACGCTTCTTGCGGAAGGTAGCCGATACCCGCCGCAGCGCGTTCATGCATTGGGGCGCGGGTTAGATCTACATCGTCGATACCCACTTTGCCAGCATCGGATTTCACCAGCCCCACAATCATATAAAACGAGGTGGTTTTACCCGCGCCGTTAGGGCCCAGTAAGCCCACAACGCTACCTTGGGAGATCTCTAAATTGATGTCTTTAACGACTCGGCGTCGCTTATAGCTTTTGGCCAAGTGGTGGGCATATAGGGTTTTGATTGGCGTGGTGTCTGTAGTTGCCAAGGCTTGGCTCCCTATTGTTCGGGCTGAAGCGTCATACGTATGCGCTGGGTTTCGCTGCCGTCAACGTCAGAGCGGGCCTGAATGACTTCACGGTCAATAAAATACTCAAGGCGACCGCCGGTGAAGGTGTCTTCTTGTTGCGTTAATTCGGCTTGGTCGATCAGCTCAACGCGGCGTTCAGCGACATGATAAATAATGCGCCTTGCCCACCCTTCCGTAGGGCCTTCTTGCCCTTCAGCTTGATGACGTAAGTAGGCGCGCTCACCGGTGGAGGTCGCGCGGGAGAGCTCGCCTGCCTCGTTGCGTTCGATCTCTACTCGCTCGCCACGTAATTGCATTCCGCCTTGGCGAATATCGACATTGCCTGTATAGACAGCGGTTCCCGCTCGCTGGTCAAGGTCTAAGCGGTCGGCTTCGACTTCTACCGGGGCCTGGCTGTTTTGGGCCAGTGCCGAGAGCGGTACCGCAAGGGCAAAAAGGGCGCTATATAGCAGTGATTTCATGGCAAATCCTGTTAGCGTTGCGTGGCCGGAGGGTGCGTGCCACGCACATTATCAGTTAAGCGCACTTGGCTTTCGTTAAGCCAGACGTCCATGCGCGACGCGTTCATTTGCTGGGGTGGCTGTTGTAGCACTACCGGTGTTTCACTCCATGCATGCTGGTTTAGCCCGTCATAGTGCAATAATTCGGTATCTAACTGCCAACCTTCATCCGGTGCGATCAGGCGAGCAGAGCCTGACATCAGCAAGACCTGAGTGGACGTGTTAAGCGTGCCTACATCGGCGCTAGCCAGCCACTGGCGGTTTTCGCTGTCGTATAAAATAGCTTCGGGCTCTTCCGTCCAGGTTTCACTACGCTGCGGCGTATGGATCAGACGTGAGGTTTTAAGCGCCTGTAATACGCTGCCCTTATCACCGAAAAGGGTGATCTCAGCGTTTTCCAGGACGTGGCCTGGCTCCTGGGCCTGCGCTCCAGGGTCAATGGCCGTGTCTTGAGGCCCCTGTGGGTCAAGCCACACCAGTAAAGCCCCCAAGGCTACCACCAGCCCGGCTAACCAAACGCGTACTTTTATCTGCTTCACCATTAGGTGCGACCGTGAAGGTAGGTGTCTAGCACCGCGCCCCAGTGCCCTTGAGATTCAAGCAGTGTGTCACAGATTTCACGTACCGCGCCGTGGCCACCTAGTCGTTCCGTGGTCCAGTCGGCGTGGGTGTGCATGTAATCTGGCGCATTAGGGACGGTAATGCCGACGCCGCAACGCTTAATAGCGGCCAAGTCAGGCAGGTCGTCACCACAGTAGGCCACCTGCTCTAGCTCTATATCGAGACGCTGACAAAGCCCGCGCAGGGTAGCAAGCTTGTCTTCACAGCCTTGATGGACCAGGTTGATGCCCAGTGATGCGGCGCGCTGGCTCACCATGGGGGAATCGCGGCCCGTCACTAGCGCTACATGTATGCCCACTCGCTTAAGAAGCTTCAGCCCATGACCATCCTGAGTATGAAATGCTTTGATTTCGATGCCGTCAGCCTGAAAGTAGAGGCGGCCGTCGGTCAGTACGCCGTCAACATCCAACGCTAATAGGCGCACGCGGCGGAGTCGATCAAGTAGCGCATTAGGTAGGGTCATAGAACCTCCATATCATTAAATTCGTAAAGCGGGTCGGTAACATTGCTGAATGACGCCGCTGGCTTAAATAACGCCGCTGGCAAGCAGGTCATGCATATGTAGCGCCCCGATAGGACGCTGTTGTTCATCCACCACCGCTAGCGCCGTAATGCGGCTCTCTTCCATGATGCGTACCGCTTCCGCCGCCAGAATATCGGGGCCGATGCGCTTGCCCGGCCGGGTCATAACATCGTCAACGATGACATCGCGCAGGTTGTGGAACTGATCGAGCGTACGTCGAAGGTCACCGTCAGTGTATACCCCGGCTAGGCGGCCATCGCTATCCACTACGCAGGTAAAGCCTAACCCTTGACGGGTAATTTCCAATAACGCGTCGCGCAGTGGGCTACCCAGGGGGACTTGGGGCAGGCGCGCACCGTCATGCATAAGATCTCTAACGCGCAGCAACAAGCGTTTGCCTAAGCTGCCGCCAGGATGGGAAAGAGCAAAATCTTCAGCGGTAAAGCCACGCGCTTCCAGCAGCGCCACAGCCAGAGCGTCGCCCAGGGCGAGCGCCGCCGTTGTGGAACTGGTGGGTGCCAAGTCGAGCGGGCATGCCTCACGCTCTACGCCGCTGTTCAGGTGCGCATCAGCGTGTTTAGCCAGCGTGGAGTTGGGGCGGCCTGTCATACTGACTAGCGGCGTACCCAGGCGTTTAAGCAGCGGTAAGAGCGCAGTGACTTCGGCGGTTTCACCCGAATTAGACAGCGCCAATACCACATCGGAACGGGTGATCATGCCTAAATCGCCGTGGCTGGCTTCACCAGGGTGAACGAAAAAAGCTGGCGTGCCTGTGCTGGCTAGTGTGGCCGCCAGCTTACCAGCGATATGCCCCGACTTGCCCATGCCGGTCACCACCACGCGGCCTTGGCAGGCGAGAATTAGCTCGCAGGCACGGTCAAAACTTTCATCTAGTTTGGCTTGAAGGCCGCCAATGGCTGCCTGCTCAATTTGTAGCGTACGCAATGCACTTTCGCGTAGTAGGCTGGGTGGAGCGAGAGGCTGGCGCATAGCGTTTTCTCTTAATCATTGAACATATAAAAAGGAGTAACCACCAAGAATAACATCTCGGCACCCTTTATAGGCAGTAGTTGGGGACGTTAGCCCAGGCGCGTTTTGACGATAAGGCGGTCTGCTACGGGTTCGCTATCAATAAACGGGTAGGCCAGTGGAAACACTCAAGCGTTTCGTCGTGTCTTGTAGCGTTATAGTACAATGTTTGATAATGTTTTAGAAACACTGTTTTATAACCGCGGTAGCCGCAAGTAAGGTATGATGGCTGACCCAAGTGCGCCTCGTTAAGAGTCAACTGATCCATGATAGATGCTCCATTTATTGACATTCAAGACCTCCATTTTTCACGTGGCGATCACGAGATTTTTCGCGGCATAAATATGACGATTCCGCGCGGCAAAGTAACCGCGATTATGGGGCCAAGCGGTACTGGTAAAACCACGCTACTCAAGCTAATCGGCGGACAGTTGACCCCAGAGCGTGGGCGGATAGTGATTGATGGGCAGGATGTTCATCGGCTATCTCGTAAGGCGCTATTTACGTTACGTAAGCGGATGGGAATGCTATTTCAAAGTGGCGCGCTGTTTTCCGATTTAGATGTATTCGAAAACGTTGCTTTTCCGTTACGCGTACATACTGATCTGCCTGACACCATGGTGCGCGACCTAGTGCTGCTGAAGCTGCAGGCGGTCGGGCTGCGCGGCGCGCGTCACTTGACGCCCGCAGAACTGTCGGGAGGCATGGCGCGGCGGGTCGCTCTGGCTCGTGCCGTGGCGCTGGACCCGGAGTTGATCCTGTATGACGAACCTTTCGTTGGTCAGGACCCCATCTCTATGGGCGTTTTAGTGCAGCTTATTAAGCGCCTTAATCAAGCGCTGCAACTCACCTCTGTGGTGGTGTCTCACGATATTAAAGAGACTCTGAGCATTGCAGACTATCTCTACTTGATTGCTGATGGTCAGGTGGTTGCCCATGGTACGCCGCAAACCTTAGATACAAATCAAGACCCCAGAGTTAGCCAGTTTATTCATGGCGAGCCCGATGGCCCAGTGCCGTTTCACTATCCCGCGGAGGCGTTTTATCGCGATATTTTGGGCGAGCCCCCGATGACAAAGACAGGCTAATGGCTTCAATGCAGGGTAAATACAGGGCAAGGACAAATGCAGTCAAAACTTTCTAACGGCACCGCGCGTATTACCCGATTGGGGCGTCGAGGGTGCGATTTAATGGAAGCATTAGGCCGTGCGGGGGTGTTTCTGTTCCAGTCCGCTGTGGGCGTGCCATCCCGTGAGGGTTGGCGATTATGGTTGCATCAGATGCATTTTGTCGGCGTGCTTTCACTTGCCATCGTGTTGGTATCTGGGCTATTCATCGGCATGGTGCTGGCACTGCAGGGCTATACCATTCTGGTCGATTTCGGCGCTGAGCAGGCGCTTGGGCAGATGGTGGCGCTGTCACTGCTGCGTGAGCTTGCGCCTGTGGTGGCCGCGCTGCTGTTTGCAGGCCGTGCGGGCTCAGCATTGACCGCTGAGATTGGCTTGATGAAAGCCACCGAGCAGCTCACCAGCATGGAAATGATCGGGGTTGATCCGCTGCGTCGGGTGGTCGCTCCGAGGCTGTGGGCGGGCTTTGTGTCGCTACCCATTCTAACCGTAGGTTTTAGTGTGGTGGGTATCTGGGGTGGCTACTTGGTGGGCGTCGAGTGGTTGGGCGTTTTTGAGGGCTCTTACTGGAGCAACATGCAGGCCAATGTGGCTTTTGTCAGTGATATTGGTAACGGCATGATCAAAAGCGCTGTGTTTGCGTTGGTGGTGACCTGGATTGCTGTCTTTCAGGGCTACGACCTGGTGCCGACCTCAGAAGGCATATCTCGTGCTACCACACGCACGGTAGTGTATTCATCGCTTGCAGTACTGGGGCTTGATTTTGTGTTGACTGCCGTCATGTTTGGCGGCCTTTAATGGGTGGAGCAGTTTCATGAGACGCAGTAAAACCATGGAGTTCGGTGTTGGCCTGTTTATGATTGCTGGCATTTTGGGACTTGTATTCCTCGGCTTGCGTGTTAGTGGGCTGACACTCTCCGCGCCCGCTCAGTCGTTTCAGTTGGAGGCGAATTTTGCCAATATTGGCAGCTTAAAACCTCGCGCCCGGGTCACTATGGCGGGGGTGACGGTGGGGCGCGTTGAATCTATTGAGTTGGATACACAGTGGTTCGATGCACGGGTGGTGCTAAGCCTGGACAGCGAGCTGGAAGGCCAGCTCTCCAGAGACACGATAGCGTCTATTCTTACTGCCGGCTTGTTAGGCGAGCAGTATATCGGCCTTAGCGTAGGCGGTGACCCGGAGGTGCTGGAGGAGGGTGACACGATTCGTGATACCCAGTCGGCGTTGGTGCTGGAAGAACTTATCCAGCAATTTGTGTCCAACATGGCAAGTAATTAATGTTTCAAATAACGCGGCACGAACCCAGTGCATTAACGGGTCGGGAGATAATGGTTATGAAGGGAGTAAACGGGATGGTGAGTCGTTGGTTGCTGGTGGGTATGATCATGGTGGGATTAGTGGTGCCGCTACAGGCCCTAGCTCAGACCCAGTCCCCTGAAGCATTGGTTCGCGATAATGTTGAATCGCTAATGGAAGACCTTGAGGGTCGTAAAGATTATTACGCTAATAATCTGGGTGAGCTTGAGGCGTTAGTAGATAGAAATCTCGACCAAGTGGCTGATTTTCGCTATATCGGTGCCAGTGTGATGGGTAACTATTTCCGCAACGCCACCCCAGAGCAGCGCAGCCGTTTTGCCGATGTATTTCGTCAAACGTTGATTGATACCTATACCCGTGGACTGGTGACATTTGATTATGATGAGCTGCGAGTGCTGGATGCCCAGCAAGCACAGCGCTATGACGATCAAGCCAGTGTCGCGATGGAAGTGGTGGCGAATAGCGGGCAAGTATATCCCGTGAGCTATAGCTTAAGGCTTTCTAATGGCGATTGGCGGGTGGTCAATGTGATCGTAAATGGCATTAACCTGGGCTTGACGTTCCGCAATCAATTTGACCAAGCCATGCGCGATAACAATCGCGATTATGATGCTGTCATCGACGGTTGGTCGCCTGAGGTGGGTGTTGAAGAGCTTGAACAGGGAGGCGATGCGTGACAACGCTTTTTTCGGGTCCCGGTGTCACGGTGGATGCTGAAGACGCTACCTTGCAAGTAGTTGGTGATGTGGATGTGACGTTGGCGGCCGATTTGGCCGCCAGTGGCGTTGCTTGGCTCAAGCAAGCCGAGTTAACTTCACTAACACTGGATTTTAGCCGCGTTGAAAAAGCCAGCAGTGCTGCCATCAGCGTGCTGTTTGAATGGTTGCGCGCGTGTCGGCAGCGGGAAATCAAAGTTCAGGCTATCCGCTTTTCAGCCCCTCTACGCCGACTTGCCTCATTAGCCGAACTGGATGCATTGATTGATCATCCCTCAGCGACTTTGGCTGTTTAAAGCTACGCCATCGCCAAGCGCGCTGCTTTTCTTTATTATGTCGACCCAATTACGTTTATTGATATCGACGACCCCAAAGGAGTTTTTTGCGCCATGCAACCCAACGAGGTAAAAGCACTGCTTGAATCCCGTATTGACGGATGCCAGTTCCATATTCAGGGTGAAGGCTGTAATTTTCAGGTGATTGCGGTTGGCGATGCCTTTGAAGGTCTCTCTCCAGTCAAACGTCAGCAGCTCGTCTATGCTGCTCTCAGTGATGAGATCGCCTCTGGCGCGCTCCACGCCATCAGTATCAAAACGTTTACTCCGGCGCAGTGGCAAACTGCACCGGAAAACGTCCAGTAACGGTCGCTCCATGGATAAATTAATCATTACCGGCAATGGTTCGGTAGACGGTGAAGTGTGGGTGAGCGGTGCCAAAAATGCAGCGTTACCCATCTTGTGTGCCAGCCTGTTGGCCGACGGCCCCGTAGTGATTGGTAATTTGCCGCACCTGCAGGATATTACCACTACCTTAGAGCTGCTTGGTCGTATGGGGGTTGAGCCGGTAATGGGTGAGAAGCTGAGTATCCAGTTAGATGGGTCTCAGGTGACCCAATGCCACGCACCTTATGAGCTGGTCAAGAAGATGCGTGCTTCCATCTTGGTGTTAGGGCCGCTGCTTGCCCACTTCGGTAAAGCCGATGTGTCGCTGCCCGGTGGCTGCGCGATTGGTTCGCGCCCGGTGGATTTGCACATTCGTGGTTTAGAGGCCATGGGTGCTGAAATTCGCGTTGAAGCGGGCTACATCCGTGCGCGGGTCGATGGCCGCCTGAAAGGCGCGACGATTTACTTTGATACCGTGACAGTAACCGGTACCGAAAACCTGTTGATGGCAGCGACGTTGGCCGATGGCAAAACCATTCTAGAGAACGCTGCCCGCGAGCCAGAAATCGTCGACTTGGCAGAGTGTTTGATCAAGATGGGCGCTAAAATCAGCGGCCAAGGTACTGACACTATTACCATTGAAGGTGTTGAAAAGCTGCACGGCTGCGAACACGATGTCATGCCCGACCGTATTGAAACGGGCACGTTTCTGGTAGCCGCGGCCATGACCGGCGGACGAGTGAAGGTTAAGCGCACCCGGGCGGATATCCTGGATGCGGTCATCGCCAAGTTGGAAGAGGCGGGTGCTGAGATTACCAGCGGTGACGATTGGATTGCTCTGGATATGCACGGCAAACGCCCGAAGGCGGTGAATATTCGCACGGCGCCTTACCCTGCGTTTCCAACCGATATGCAGGCGCAGTTCGTGGCTATGAACGCAGTGGCCGTGGGGCACTCTCGAGTAGTCGAAACGATCTTCGAGAACCGCTTTATGCACGTTCAAGAGCTTAATCGCATGGGCGCCAATATAGTGCTGGAAGGTAATACCGCATTAATAGAAGGGGTCGAGAAGCTTTCCGGCGCACCTGTCATGGCGACCGATCTACGCGCTTCCGCTTCGCTGGTGATTGCAGCGATGATGGCCGAAGGCGAAACCCTGGTCGATCGTATCTATCACATTGACCGTGGCTACGAGTGCATCGAAGAAAAATTGCAGTTACTGGGCGCGCGCATTCGCCGTATTCCTGGCTAAGCCATGCAACTAAGCTCGCTTGCTACTAATTCTGCATGCTATTAACCACTGGCCTAAACGATGAGTAAGCAACTGATTTTAGCCCTCTCGAAGGGCCGCATTCTTGAAGAAACGCTGCCACTGCTGGCCGATGCGGGCATCACGCCCGCCGAGGATCTGAGCAAAAGCCGTAAGCTGCTGTTTGACACTAACTTGCCAGACGTCAAGCTGGTGATTATCCGCGCAACCGACGTGCCCACCTACGTTCAGTTGGGGGCAGCCGATGTCGGTATCGCTGGGAAAGATGTACTGCTTGAGCACGGCGCTGAAGGGCTTTACGAGCCGCTGGATTTGGAGATTGCTCGCTGTAAGTTGATGACAGCGGGCGTTACCGGCCAGTTGCCTGCGCGAGCCCGGCGCCGTGTAGCCACTAAGTTTGTGAATGTGGCCCGTCGCTATTACGCCGAGCAGGGCATTCAAGCCGAAGTGATCAAGCTTTATGGCGCCATGGAGCTTGCGCCCCTGATGAACCTGGCGGATGAAATTGTCGATATTGTTGATACCGGCAATACATTGCGGGCGAATGGTATGGAGCCGCGTGAGCTAATCGCCCATATCAGCACCCGACTAGTGGTGAATAAGGCGGCCATGACCATGAAGCATGAGCGCATTAAGCCGTTATTGGCTCGCCTAGACAGCGCGGTCAAAAAGCGTCAGGCACAGCTTGCCGAATGACATGAGGTGACCCATGAGCGAACCACGTAATGCCACCATTTCACGCCTGTCGACAAGCGATGCAGACTTTCACCATCAGCTGGATGCGCTGTTAGATTGGGAAGGGGTGTCAGACAAAGCAGTTCAGGCACGCGTAGAAGAAATTCTTGCTAGTGTTAAACAGCGAGGCGACGCCGCAGTAATTGAAGCTACCAACCGCTTTGATCGGCTTTCTGTTAGCTCAATGGACGAATTGCAACTCACACCGGAACAGTTGAAGAAGGCATTTGATCACCTGCCTTCTGAGCAGCGAGAGGCGCTTTCCAGTGCTGCCGAGCGCATTAAGCAGTACCACGAGCGCCAAAAGCCCAGCTCCTGGCAATACGAAGAGGCTGACGGCACGGTGCTGGGGCAGAAAGTCTCCCCACTGGATCGCGCCGGTATCTATGTGCCGGGTGGAAAGGCGGCTTACCCCTCTTCGGTGCTGATGAATGCGATTCCTGCCCATGTGGCCGGTGTACGTGAAATTGTCATGGTAGTGCCTACGCCGGATGGCGTGCTCAATGAGTTGGTATTGGCTGCGGCCCACCTGGCCGGGGTCGATTATGTATTCACCATCGGTGGGGCTCAGGCGGTGGCTGCGCTTGCTTATGGCACAGAAACGGTGCCTCGCGTCGACAAGATAGTTGGCCCAGGCAATATTTATGTGGCCACGGCTAAGCGTGCGGTATTTGGGCAGGTGGGTATTGACATGATTGCCGGCCCTTCGGAAATCATGGTGGTGTCCGATGGGCTGACTGATCCTGATTGGTTGGCAATGGATCTGTTCTCCCAGGCCGAACACGACGAAGATGCTCAGGCGATCTTGGTGAGCTGGGATAAAGCGCACTTAGCTGCTGTTGAGGCCGCGATTGAGCGTCTACTGCCGACTTTAGAGCGCGAAGAGATTGTGCGTGAATCGCTGCGCCGACGTGGAGCGCTAGTACACTGTCAGGACGCCCAAGAAGCGATTACGCTGATTAACCGGATCGCCCCTGAGCATCTGGAGCTTTCGGTGGCTGAGCCAGGCACTTGGTTGGACGATATTCGTCACGCCGGGGCGATCTTTATGGGGCGTTACACTGCCGAAGCGCTGGGAGATTATTGCGCGGGCCCCAATCACGTGCTGCCTACCTCTGGAACGGCACGTTTCTCGTCACCGCTGGGTGTCTATGATTTCCAGAAGCGCTCTTCGATTATTCACTGCTCGGCAGGCGGTGCGTCTGAGCTGGGTAAAATTGCTTCTGTATTGGCGCGGGGCGAGTCATTAACCGCCCACGCCCGCTCAGCTGAGTACCGTATTCGCGATTGATGCCCCCCCTAGACCTTATCAACGCGCTCAAGCTGTTACCGCTATGAGTCGCGTTGACCGGGCACCTCTTCATTAATCGGAATAGCAGGAAGCGGACGTTCGCCTACTTCCAGTGTCATTTCCATACGCTCGCCGCTGCGCACAATGGTTAACGGCAGCGACGTGCCGGGCGGTATTGAGGCGATCTCGCTCATCGTGGAGCGAGCATCCAGAATAGGCTCTCCGTCCACGGCGAGTAGTACATCGCCAGGCTCTAGGCCTGCTAGCGCAGCCGGGCCGCCGCTGACGACACCGGCAACAATAACGCCTTGAGGTGTTTGCAGCCCAAAGGAGGCCGCTAGCTCACGTGACAGCGCTTGTGCCTCTATGCCCAGCCAGCCACGAATCACACGCCCTTGCGTAACCAGTTCATCTAGGATGCTGTGGGCAAGGTTGGCGGGGATCGCAAACCCAATACCCTGGGAGCCACCTGAACGTGAGAAAATGGCGGTATTAATACCCACCATGGCACCGTCAGGGTTGACCAGCGCGCCGCCAGAATTGCCTGGATTGATCGCAGCATCTGTCTGAATAAAATCTTCATAGGCGTTGAGCCCCAGATGATTACGCCCCGTGGCGCTAATAATGCCCATGGTGACGGTCTGGCCGACCCCAAAAGGGTTACCAATGGCCAGTGCTACGTCGCCCACTGCTACATCGGCAGAATCGGTCAGTTCAATAACCGGCAAGTCGTCCAAATTAATGCGCAGCACGGCTAAATCACTTTCAGGGTCGGTGCCAATCACTTCGGCCAACGTTTCGCGACCATCACGTAACGCCACCTGAATTTCGTCGGCGCCATTGATTACGTGGTGATTGGTTAATACGTAGCCGTCTTCACTCACAATAACCCCAGAGCCTAGGCTGGAAAGCATTCGCTGGTGAGTCGTCGCATCATCGCCCTGGCTATCAAAAAATTGCTGGAAGAAGGGGTCCGACATCAGTGGGTGCTGATCGCGTTCCACAATACGTGATGAATAAATGTTAACCACGGCCGGCGCTGCTTGTTCGACTGCTCGTGAATAGCTCACCGGGCCCTTATTGCGGGATAGAGGGGCAGCCTGGTGTATTTCTGGAGCTGGGCGATTAGGGTTGGGTTCCACTGCCGCTGGGACCGTAGAAATAACCGGGGCCGGAGATTGAGGCGCCTGAGGCGTTGAATCACGAAATGGGTTGGGAAGTTGCTCGGGGAGCGCAAACAGGATCACCACAGCGAGCAGTACGCCAGTAACAACAGGCCATAGGTAAGACAGCATATAGCGTCGCATGTAATAAATTCCTTAACGAGTCAGTCTCACTGTTCGCGATAAAAAGCAGCGAGTTTTACAATGTTTTAATGGTAACACTTTCTTAGCAAGTTCCTCACGGGTGCATTTAAATCAATAAAAGGACGCAATATGATTCATCGTGACCAATTAGTGGCAGCCTGTGACCATCAGCTGCGCGCTGCCCAGTTTAAAGATTATACTGTTAATGGTTTGCAGGTGGCGGGTAGTGAGCACGTTAAACGTGTTATGACGGGAGTGACAGCCTGTCAGGCTTTGCTGGATGAAGCCGTTGCTTGGCAGGCGGATGTGGTGTTGGTGCATCATGGGTATTTCTGGAAAAACGAACCCGTTGCGATCACCGGTATGAAGCAGAAGCGGATTAAAACACTGCTTGATAACGATATCAGTCTGCTGGCGTACCACCTACCGTTGGATGCTCACGCCGAAATGGGCAATAACGCCGAATTGGCCAGGCGCCTAGGCTGGAAAGTGGAGGGGTGTATTGATGGCGAGCTTGGAGAAGGACTTTTATGGTCAGGACGTTTAGCGCAGCCACTTTCTGTACAGGATCTCGCCGTGCAAATTGCGCACACCCTTCAGCGTGAGCCTTTGGTTATTGAAGCCCCACAGGCGGGTGATATTGAGCGCATTGCCTGGTGCACCGGTGGGGCGCAAGACATGATTACGGCAGCCTTTGAGGCGCGGGCGCAAGCCTTCGTGTCGGGTGAAATATCCGAGCGAACCACCCACTTGGCGCGCGAAATGGGGATCCATTATATCGCTGCTGGTCATCATGCCACCGAGCGCTATGGGATCCAGGCCATGGGTGAGTGGTTAAGTAATGAGTACGATGTTGAGCATCGCTTTGTGGATATTGATAATCCTGCTTAACACATTAAGCGCCCCGAAAGTTTGTTGACGAGAATCGGGGCCGCTTATTGTTGTTTGGTTACTTAATATTGTCGTTTAGTCACTTAATAGCGGGGTGGTTGAGGCGTTGTCACCTCATTTCTTTTCAAGCCAAAATCCTCAGATAGCGTACCGCCTTTACCGTCGGCGTAGTCGCGCGGGGTAGCGGGAGCCGCTGTATCAGCCGGTGCCTGCTGTTCAGAGGTAGAATTGATGCCAGAAAGATCAAGGCTTGGCTGAATCGCCGCATCGCGAATATCCCACTCCTCAGCGTCCTCTTTTAGCTGAAGTTCTAGTTGGTTGGCTTCATCGCGAATATTGCTGAGTCGCTGATAGATCCCGGTCAAATGGCTGCCCACGCTGTTCTTCATTTCAGCGATTTGATGTTCGCGTTCGAGTAGCTTTTGACGCATGGAAGCAGCCTCACGCTGGCTTTTGCTGAAGAGGCGATAGCAGCCTAATCCAACGATTAAACCGACGATAAAACCGATAATGGCAAAGGTTAATGGTGAGCTTGCGTCCACAGTGTTCTCCCTGGCGCCTTGAATATAACCGCAGACTGCATTAGCCAGCAGCTTTTGAATTAAACAGGCTGCCATTATAGGCGTCAGTCTGCCGGTTGGGTCAATCCACTCATGCGCTTAGACGTCTCTACGGGTATAATTGCAGCCTTCTTAGGGTTGCCAGCCGTTGTGCTGGCTGCTGCCTTACATGCTGTGGGAGGCGATTGCATGTCATCAACATCTGCGGATAGGGCAATGTCCAAAACACGCCCAGCATCGCCTATTGAGCGCTACCGCGCGGATTTAGAGCGTGAGGATTTTCAATATGATGCGGCGCAGGAATCAGCAGTAAAACATTTGCAGCGGCTTTATGATGAGCTTGTAGCTGCACCTACGACCGTGCCAAAAACCTTGGTTGCCCATAAGGGCTTGAAAGCCAAAATGGCCGGCTTAATGGGTAAAAGATCTTCCTCTGCCGATAAACCGGTCTTGCCTCAGGTAAAAGGGCTCTATTTTTGGGGAGGGGTAGGGCGCGGTAAAACCTATTTAGTCGACACGTTTTACGAATCCCTCCCTTTTCCTGACAAAATGCGTACCCATTTCCATCGCTTTATGCAGCGCGTCCATAATGAGCTGACACACTACAAGGGTGAAAAAAATCCCCTCACGCTGATTGCGGGTAAATTTGCCACTGAGGCGCGCGTGATTTGCTTTGATGAATTTTTCGTCAAAGATATTACCGATGCTATGATACTTGCCAACCTGCTGGAGGCGCTTTTTGAGCGCGGGGTGGTGCTGGTGGCAACCTCAAATATCGTGCCTGATGACCTGTATAAAGAGGGTCTGCAGCGGGCCCGTTTTCTGCCTGCCATTGAGCTTGTCAATCGGCATTGCAACGTGGTAAACGTCGATTCAGGCGTTGACTATCGTCTGCGCGCACTTGAGCGGGCTGCTATTTTTCACTCACCGCTGGAAGAAGCGGCTGAGCATGAACTTTCGCGTAGCTTTCGTGAAATAGCGGGGCAGGAGGGCGAGGTAGATGCGTCGCTAGAAATTAACCATCGTGTGCTGAAAGCCCGCCGTTTGCATGATGATATTGCTTGGTTTGAATTTCTTGAGTTGTGTGACGGGCCGCGTAGTCAAAATGACTATATTGAACTGGCCCGTGAGTTTCACACCGTGTTGGTCTCCAATGTAATGCGAATGGATGCAAAAAAGGATGATCAGGCGCGCCGTTTCATCAATATGGTCGATGAATTTTATGACCGTGGCGTAAAGCTGCTGATGTCGGCGGAAGTGCCGATTGAGCAGCTTTACAGCGATGGCAGGCTGACGTTTGAGTTCCAGCGCACGCTTTCTCGGCTTCAGGAAATGCAGTCAAAAGAATACTTGGCGCTGGCGCATAAACCTTAGAAGGCAAAGAGTCCATCGGGCAAGTAAAAAAGTCACGGTTATGGCTTAACTTGTCGCTACCCTTGCTGTAGAATGCCGCCTCGCTACATGTTGCTTGCGTAAGGCTGGCAACCAAAAAGAATAGGGATGGTGCTTCGCCGTGAAACGGTGTAAGTCACCCAATACATTAAATCTGGTGATTTCATCCATGAAGACGTTCAGTGCTAAGCCGCAGTCCGTCCAGCGCGACTGGTATGTAGTCGACGCTAAGGACAAAACGCTCGGTCGTCTGGCAACCGAGATTGCTCGCCGCTTGCGTGGTAAGCATAAGCCCGAATTTACCCCTCACGTTGATACTGGCGACTACATCGTCGTCATCAACGCAGAGAAAGTCCATGTAACTGGTAATAAGGCGAAGGCTAAAACCTATTATCGCCACACCGGTTACCCGGGCGGTCTGCGCTCTATGACGTTCGACAAAATGCTTGATCATGCGCCCGAGCGCATTATTGAGTCTGCCGTTAAAGGCATGTTGCCGAAAGGCCCTTTGGGTCGCGCCATGTACACTAAATTGAAAGTGTACGCCGGTGCCGAGCATCCGCATGCTGCCCAACAGCCGCTTGAACTGAACATCTGAGGAAATCTTCGCCATGACACAGCAGTATTACGGTACCGGGCGCCGCAAGACTTCCACCGCTCGCGTGTTTATGAAGCCGGGCTCTGGCAAAATTACTGTCAACAACCAAGACCTAGACCTTTACTTTGGTCGTGTTACTGGTCGCATGGTTGTTCGCCAGCCGCTCGAGTTGACTGAAACGCTAAGCCAGTTTGACATCTTCGTGACTGTCGCTGGCGGCGGCGGCTCATCTCAAGCAGGTGCTATTCGTCACGGCATTACACGTGCCCTGATGAACTACAATGAAGACCTGCGTCCTTCGCTACGTGCCGCCGGTTACGTAACGCGTGATGCTCGTCAAGTTGAACGTAAGAAAGTCGGCCTGCGCAAAGCACGTCGTCGTCCGCAGTTCTCTAAGCGTTAATTCTTTACGCTATGCGGTAAAGCGCCCAGGTCACCGACCTGGGCGTTTTTTATTGAAATATCATAAAATTATACTGCTCGTACCACTATGGTCACGGGCGGTTGTTCTTGTGCACAGCGCTTTGTTTTTTTACCATAGAGCGTATTTGATATTCGTCGTCGCAAGACGCCTTTGCGGCGAAGCGGGTAAGCTGATGGGAGAAACCTGAAATGGCAGATAACGGCGTAAACAAAGGCCGACGCCGTTTCCTCGTAGGTGCCACCTCCGTTGTGGGTGCGGTAGGTGCTGTCGGGGTTGCGGTACCCTTTGTGGCTTCCTGGCAGCCTAGTGCCAGGGCAAGAGCGGCGGGTGCTCCTGTTCAAGCGGATATATCGAGGCTTGAACCAGGGCAGCGTATGACCGTTGAGTGGCGTGGTCGTCCTATATGGATTATCAACCGTACACCGGAGATGATTGAGCGCACTGAATCGCTGGGCAGTGACCAGTTAGCTGATCCTGATTCGGAAGTGCCACAACAACCTGCGTACATCGATGGTGGGTTGCGGTCGATTCGACCTGAGATTGGGGTGCTGATTGGTATCTGTACGCACTTAGGTTGCTCACCACTTTTTCGCCCTGAGCCTGATGCAGAGGGCGTGGGCGTCGATAATTGGCCGGGTGGTTTCTTCTGTCCTTGCCATGGTTCTCGCTTTGACTTAGCTGGTCGTGTGTTCAGTAACGTTCCTGCGCCGACTAACCTCGAGGTCCCACCCTACCGCTTTGAGAATGACGATATCATTGTCATCGGCGAAGATGAGGAGAGTGCCTAATGGGTAACCCGAATAAAGCCAAAGCGGAAAAGGGCATCATGCGGTGGGTAGATGATCGCTTTCCTGCTACGCAAATGTGGCAAGAGCATCTATCTAAATATTACGCGCCCAAAAACTTCAACTTCTGGTACTTCTTTGGCTCGTTGGCGCTGCTGGCGCTAGTTAACCAAATCCTAACCGGGGTTTGGCTGACGATGAGCTTTAATCCCTCGGCTGAAGGTGCGTTCGATTCTGTCGAATACATCATGCGCGATGTGGAGTGGGGCTGGTTGATTCGTTATATGCACACCACCGGCGCCTCTGCTTTCTTTCTCGTTGTTTACCTGCATATGTTCCGTGGCCTGTTATACGGTTCTTACAAAGCCCCCCGCGAGTTGGTGTGGGTCTTTGGCATGACGATTTACCTGGTGCTAATGGCGGAAGCCTTTATGGGCTACCTGCTTCCTTGGGGCCAAATGTCCTATTGGGGCGCGCAGGTTATCATTTCGCTATTCTCTGCCATTCCCGCTATTGGCCCTGATTTAGCGCAGTGGGTTCGCGGTGACTTCCTGATCTCAGGGATTACCCTTAACCGTTTCTTTGCGCTGCACGTGGTGGCCCTGCCCATCGTTATTTTGGCGCTTGTAGTGCTGCATATCATTGCCCTGCATGAAGTGGGTTCAAATAACCCCGACGGTATTGATATCAAGCAGAAGAAGGATGAGGCCGGTGTTCCGTTGGACGGGATTCCTTTCCATCCCTACTACACGGTTAAAGACCTGGTAGGTGTTGCGGTATTCCTGTTTGTTTTCTGTGTGGTGGTGTTCTACTTCCCAGAAGGCGGAGGCTACTTCATTGAGCGTCCTAACTTTGATCAGGCTAACCCGCTGCAAACACCTGACCACATTGCGCCCGTTTGGTACATGACGCCGTTCTACGCCATTCTTCGTGCTATAACTTTCTCGGTGTTTGGCTTAGACGCTAAGTTCCTGGGCGTTATATTCATGGGCGCAGCGATTGCAATATTGTTTGTTCTGCCCTGGCTGGATCGTAGTCCGGTACGCTCTATGCGTTACAAAGGCTGGATGTCGAAAGTGATGTTGCTGCTGTTTGCCATCAGCTTCGTTATTCTTGGTGTTTTAGGTGTGTTGCCATCAACGACAGGGCGAACCATTCTGGCGCAAACGTGCACCGTGATTTATTTCGCCTTCTTTGTCTTGATGCCTGTCTACACCAAGCTTGAGAAGACTAAACCCGTTCCAGAAAGGGTGACTGGCTAATGAAAAAGCATCTATTAGGACTCCTTTTCGCCTTAGTGCCAGTAACCGCGATGGCTGCAGGAGGCGCAAGTGTGCCTCATTCGATGGAGCCTGATCTTCACGATCAAGCCTCGTTGCAAAACGGCATGAAGCTCTACGTTAACTACTGCATGGGTTGTCACTCGCTTCAGTATCAGCGTTTTGCCCGTGCGGCTGACGACTTGGGGATGCCTCAGGATCTGGTGGAAGAGAATCTGATTTTTTCGCCTGAGTTGGCCTATAACGATCAAATGCACATTGCTATGGACAGTGGCGATGCAGAGGGTTGGTTTGGTGCGCCGCCGCCCGACCTATCGCTGAAAGCACGTGTGCGAGGAACCGATTGGATCTACTCCTATCTGCTCGGTTTTTATAAAGATCCCAGCCGTCCAACCGGCGTCAACAACACGGTATTCGATTTGGTAGCAATGCCTAACGTGTTGGAGCCTCTGCAGGGCGTGCAAGAGCTGGTGTGTGCTGAAACGGATCATCCGGTAGAAGGGCAAGAGCCGGATGCGTTATCAGGTAAGTATCAGTCTTGTGACGTGCTGCAAGTCACAGAGCCTGGTGAGCTCGAGCCTGCTGAGTTTGAGGAAGCGGTGTATGATCTTACTAACTTCTTGGCTTATGTAGGCGAGCCCTCCAAGCTTCAGGCCCAGGCACTGGCGCCTAAGGTGCTGATCTTTATTTTCATTTTTGGTGTGATTGCTTACCTGCTCAAGCGTGAGTATTGGCGAGATATCCACTAATTAGTAGTAGCTGATCGTCAGTAGGGCGCACGGCGTGAGCCGTGCGCCTTTTTCTTGTCAGCATGACAATAAAGCAAAGCAAGCTAGCTTCCCCTAAGGGTGTGCTGGCGTGTTATTATCCAAGATTGTTTTGAAGTGAGGATGCTTTCATGGGTGTTGTGGCCAAGCGGTCGTCGATGATCTTTTACTCAGGTGGTGATGATCATTTCAGTCATCGTGTGCGCATTGTGCTGGCCGAGAAGGGGGTCGCCGTTGATATCGTCGATGTTCTCGACGAAAAACCACCAGAAGAGCTGGCAGACCTCAATCCGTATAACAGTGTACCGACACTGTTAGATCGTGACCTAGTGCTTTATGAGTCCAAAGTCATGATGGAGTATCTGGATGAGCGTTTCCCGCATCCTCCGTTGTTGCCTGTTTACCCAGTGGCTCGGGCGCAAAGTCGTCTATGGATGCACCGCATTGAGCGTGAGTGGTGTCCAATGGTTGATCAGATTCGCAGCGGTGGAAAGAAAGAAGCGGATAAGGCGCGTAAAGAGCTACGCGAAAGCTTAATTGGTATATCGCCAATTTTTGAAGATATGCCTTATTTCATGAGCGAAGAGTTTACGCTAGTGGATTGCTGCTTAGCGCCTGTGTTGTGGCGCTTGCCGGATCTCAATATTGAACTGCCTGAAAAGCAGGTTAAGCCGTTGCTGGCATATATGTCACGTGTATTTGAGCGTGAAGCGTTTAAGGCATCTTTAAGTGAGCGTGAAAAAGAGATGCGCGCTTGAATTCATTCGGCTCCCGTTCGCTTGTTAGAGGCAGGGAGCCTTACTTGTAAGGAGGAGGGAGTCTAGATGAAATCGAGTCGGCCCTATCTCGCCAGAGCGCTTTATGAGTGGCTGCTGGATAATGAGCTAACACCTTATCTGGTGGTGGATGCTACCTTGCCAGGCGTCGAGGTGCCTCGCCAGTTTGTTCAGAATGGCCAGATCGTTTTGAATGTGGCGCCTACTGCCGTGCGCGATCTTTTTATGGAGAATCAAGCAATAGGCTTTAATGCCCGCTTTGGTGGGCAGCCGATGCAGGTGATGATTCCGACGCCGGCTTTAATTGCTATCTATGCCCGGGAAAATGGCGCTGGAATGGTCTTTGGCCATGAGCCTGAGTTGGGTGAAGGCACCGAATCTTTTGGGGATATTGAGGACGACGAGAAAGCCTCTGGTAAGCCTGAGCTTTCAGTCACTGAGCCAGTTCATGATGAACATGGCGATCCCAAAACTTCAGCCGAAACCTCTGATAAAGCTTCTAGCGCTAAGAAAAAACCAACGCTACGGGTTGTTAAATAACGCTAGTTAAATAACACCTGTGGTGTGAATTAAAAAGCCTCGCTTTTATCAAGCGAGGCTTTTTTATGCGAGCTGGCAATGAAAGGGTGTACAGCTTAGTCGAGGTAGTCAAACACCTTGACGATTCGTTGTACGCCGCCAACTGCGGAGGCTGCATTAACGATGCGGTCGGCTTCTGCACGCGTCACGCTGCCCATCAGGTAAACGCTGGCGTTTTCTGTAGTCACTTTTAGTTTAGAAGAATCGATGTGGTCATTAGTTGCTAGGTGGCTGATGACGTTGGTGGTTAGCCATGTGTCCGTCAGGCGCTGGCTGGCCGGTAGGCGAGCGGCAATGGTGAGTTCGTTATGAATTTCATTGACCCCGCGTAAGCTGGTGGTGACTTCGCCCGCCATAGCGCGAAGCTCTTCACTAGGCACTTGTCCCACCAATAGCACCACACCGTTATAGGCATGGGCGCGGATACGGGCGTCGCCGAGTCGCGCATCGGCGCGCTCAAGTGCGTCGTCAACTTCACGCTCTATAGTGGCATCAATGGCTTCAACGTCGTCGCTACGTTGGGCATAGTTTGACTGATTGGAAGCGGAGTTATTGGCACAGCCGCTGATAAACATTACCGCGCAAAGCGCAGCAGCGATAAAACCGCGAGAGGAGAGGTGCTGGGGCATCGGTATGACTCCTTGGTGCTAGCTAGCTGTTAAAAATTAATCGAAGTCCGTTTATGTTAACGCTATAAACAAGGACTACTGGTGTTTAAGCGCTGCCAAACAGTTGTTCGTCGATAAGGTCGCATAGGCAGTGAATTACCAAAAGATGAACCTCTTGGATGCGCGCCGTCGAGGTGGCAGGAACGCGGATTTCACAATCATCCTGGCCTAGCAGTGAGGCCATGTCGCCGCCATCGCGACCGGTAAGGGCGACAACGGTCATATCGCGATCATGCGCCGCCTGGATAGCTTGTACAATATTGCCTGAATTGCCGCTAGTTGAGATAGCCAGCAGTACGTCGCCCGGTTGGCCCAGAGCACGGATCTGCTTTGAAAATACCTCATTATAGCTATAGTCGTTGGCGATAGACGTTAGCGTGGATGTGTCGGTGGTGAGCGCTAACGCAGGCAGGCTTGGCCGTTCACGTTCGAAGCGGTTGAGCAGTTCAGAGGAGAAGTGCTGGCTGTCGCCTGCACTGCCGCCATTGCCGCAGCTAAGTATTTTTCCTTCGCTAACAAGGCACTGCACCATCATTTGGCTTGCCACTTCAATAAAGGGCGGAAGCACTTCGCTGGCATACGTTTTAGTGTCGATGCTGGCGTTAAAGTGGCCGAGTATCCGAGATTGAAAGTCCATCAGGGCTTCCTGGTTAAATTAAAGTGTAAAGACCGTTTTTAAAGACAGTCAAAAGGCATCAAAAGCAGCTTTCACCCAGTGAAAATCAAGATCGGGGGACTTGCCAGTAATCGCCAGGACATCAAAGCGGCATGGCGATGAAAGTCCACCGCGAGCGATATATAACCTGGCCGCACGAACCAATCGCTGCTGTTTCTGGTGGGTGACCGTTTCTAGAGGATGGCCATAGCGCGTCGTAGTGCGATGTTTAACTTCGACAAAGACGAGAATATCGCCATCTCGCATTACCAAGTCAAGCTCACCCCCTTTCACGTGATGATTTTGCGTGACGAGGGTGAGTCCCTGTTGGCGCAGCCATTGAGCAGCTATCTGCTCAATGGCGGCACCACGGGCACGAGCGGTATGGGCGTTATTCGTCACTGACGTTACGGTTAGGGATCAAAATAGGCGATGGAACACCGTTTTGGAATTTTGCCCAAGGCAGCTCACGGTAAATGCGGCCGTCGTCGTTTAAGTAAAGCATGCCGGTACTGCCGTTCAAGCCGTTGAGCTCGTTAAGATTTGAGAAGCGAATTGCCAGCTCGTAAGCATCAACACCCATGGCCATTAGGCGGAACATAGAGGCATCCGATTCATCGCGTAGGCTCTGATAGGTTGATGCAAAAGGAAGCGCTTCTTCACCACCAACCGCAGCATCGGGGATTTGCCAGGGGATATCCATAAACATGACATCGTTTAAATCTTGATCAAGGCGCGTTTGCAAGCGGCCTTCATGTAAATGCGATGTGGCATAAATTGGCAGATCAGGGGCGTAATAATAGTCCATGGTGGGCGGCACTTGGCGCGCATATTCCGGTAACGCGAGTAGGAAAAGTGCGTCAATATTGCTTAGGCGGGCGCGTTCGCCGCTGACATTGAGAGCGGTTTGTACCGCATTAGAGACTGAGCTATCAGGGTTGTAGCGTACGGCGTTGGCAACTTCACCGCCTTGGCTGTGCCACTCATTCCAAAAGGCTTCACCTACGCGGCGCCCCCAATCGTTATCAGGCACCATCATGGACATTTGGCGGTGGCCATCCTGCCACGCACGGCGAGCTGCTTGGCGTGCTTCATCTTCAGCGGAGAGGCCGTACTGGAATAGCCGCTGTGCTTGGTTGTTATCGCCACTGCCATAGTTGAGCGCCAGCGTAGGAAGGGGAACACTATCGCGTTGCTCTAGCTGGGTGACTTGGCTTTTATCTAATGGGCCAATCATTAGCTGCGCGTTCATTTGCTGGGCGCGGTCATAGAGCTCATCAAGTGAGTAGCGCGACGCGTCGAGAAAGCTGAGTTCGGTATTGCCCCCTTTAACATCATGGTGCTGACGCATGGCGGTGGCGATGGTGTTAGCGACGCTGCTAAGTGGGCCAGATTCGGGCAGTGCAACCACGATACGGCGTATTGCCTGACCTTCAAGCTCAGGCAGTGCGACCGTTACCGCGCCAGGTTGGTCAAGCGCTTCACGAGCCCAGCGCTGACGCTCTGCAAGCCTCTCTTGCTGGCTAGCCTGCATTGGCAGTTCGTCGTCGAGTACTTGTGTGGCGCGTAACACGGCGCGTGGTTCATCCAGGGCGCGGGCAAGTTCGGAAAATAGCAACGCCCAGCGCACACGGTCAGGTTCTGATAGCAGGCTTTCATCGATTCCGTCGGCGGTTTCAAAGGCTCTGTCGCGCTCACCCTGCCTCGCCAGAATGTTGGCTGCTTCCAAGCGCGTTTTAGCTGCTTGTTCGGGTGCCTGCTGTTCCGCTTGGTTGAGTAATTGACCTGGGTCTTCAACAGGCACGCGGTCTACCACGCTTGGCGACTGCATCGCACAGCCAGCAACGAGAAATGCCACAAGGGCAGCGGCGAGTAAGCCACGTAATGACTGTTTCATGTATCCTTCCTTAAGTTTCCATTTGCGCTGTCGCTGCTTGCCAGCGATTGCCGAGGCTACGGCACAAGCATAGCGCACCGATAGAGCAAGCCATCAACGAATTGAGAGTCAACAATGCCAGACCATAATCCGGGTACATTGTACGTGGTTGCCACGCCAATTGGGAATTTGGACGACTTAACCGCACGTGCCGCTCGGGTGTTAGGGCAAGTCGCGCGGGTTGCAGCTGAAGATACCCGCCATAGCGGCCGCCTGTTGGCGCACTTAGGCTTGAATAAGCCGATGATCTCCTTACACGAGCACAATGAAGCGCGTCGTGTGGATACCTTGGATAGCTATCTCGCCGCAGGAGAAGATATTGCCTTAATCAGCGATGCAGGAACACCGTTGATTAGCGATCCAGGTTTTGTGTTGGTTCGTGAGCTGCGGGCGCGAAACCGCCATATCGTGCCTATTCCTGGCCCTTGCGCGTTGATTACCGCTTTGTCGGGAGCGGGCTTGCCGACAGATCGCTTTGTATTTGCTGGCTTTCTACCTGCCAAGCCAGGCGCTCGCCGCCAAGCACTCGATGGCTGGAAAACCCGTGAAGAGACGTTGGTGTTTTACGAGTCGCCTCACCGTATTGTGCACACCCTTGAGGCGCTGCAGGAGCAAATGGCCGGGCGGGATGTGGTATTGGCACGTGAGCTAACCAAAACTTTTGAGACATTTTTGCACGGAACGCCTGAGAGTTTGCTTGAGCAGTTGGCGGCTGACCCTAATCAAGCTCGCGGCGAATTCGTCATTATTGTGGCTGGCGCTCCGCCGGTTGAGCAGAGTGAACATCAGAATATATCAGCGGAGGTCTTGCTAGAGGCACTGCTGGCAGAGGGCGTGGGCGTTAAGCAGAGCGCTGCGATTGCCTCGCGAATGCTCGGTGGTCGCAAGCAAACTTGGTACGCTCGTTTGCAAGCAATTAAAGGCGAGCATTGAGGCAAGTCGAGGGCGCTGGTATGCTTGCCGCCGGAGTTGGCCAGACAGTCGCCGCTAATACCCCTTAAAAGGTGTTGGGGGAGGAAAGTCCGGGCTCCATAGGGCAGAGTGCCAGGTAACGCCTGGGCGGTGTGAGCCGACGGAAAGTGCAGCAGAGAGTAGACCGCCTAAGCCCCTGAAATAAACCTCTGGGGCCGGTAAGGGTGAAAGGGTGCGGTAAGAGCGCACCGCGCGCCTGGTAACAGTGCGTGGCATGGTAAACCCCACTCGGAGCAAGACCAAATAGGGACCCAATGGCGTGGCCCGCGCTGGGTCCGGGTAGGTTGCTTGAGCGCTGTGGTAACGCAGCGCCTAGAGGAATGGCTGTCCACGACAGAACCCGGCTTATCGGCCGACTCCCCCATTTCCACATCAGGGCGTGCATGCACGCTCTTTATTACGTTGTCTCTAACATCTTGTGTGAGAAAAAAATGCCTTCTCCTGACGCTGAACAGGTTGCTTCCCGCTTTCGCCATACCAGCGTACTACTGGAAGGTGCTATTGATGCCCTGGTGCATGACGATCAAGGCGTCTATTTAGACGGTACTTTCGGGAGAGGCGGTCACTCACGGGTAATTCTTGACCGTCTGAGCGAGCAAGGTCAGTTGCTCGCCATGGATCGCGATCCTCAAGCCATTGCCGCAGCAGCTGACATTGATGATGCGCGTTTCCAGATTACTCAACGTGAATTTGCCCAGCTTGCCGAATTTGCCCGTGAACAAGGCGTGTTCGGTAAGCTTTCAGGGGTGCTGCTTGATGTAGGCGTTTCCTCCCCTCAGCTTGATGATCCCGAACGCGGTTTTAGTTTTATGCGTGATGGCCCGCTGGATATGCGCATGGATCCTACCCAGGGCCAAAGCGTTGCTGAATTCTTGGCGCGTGCCAGTGAAGCTGATATTGCCTACGTATTTAAAACCTACGGTGAAGAGCGTTATGCCAAGCGTTTAGCCCGGGCGGTGGTCACTCGTCGAGTCGAGAAGCCCTTTACCCATACGGTGGATTTGGCTGAAGTCCTTAAAGTTGCTCACCCCGCCTGGGAAAAAGGTCGTCACCCAGCCACCAAAGCGTTTCAAGGGCTGCGTATATTCGTCAACGGCGAGCTTGAGCAATTAGACAGTGCGCTTGATGCGGCGCTTGAGGCGCTTGCCCCCGGCGGTCACTTGGTGGTTATCAGTTTTCACTCGCTGGAAGATCGCCGTGTGAAGCGTTTTATCCGTCATCATGTGCGCGGTGACACTGACCTTCCGCGTGGGGTGCCTATTCGCGACGATCAAATGAATCGGCGTCTTGAGGCGTTAGGCAAAGGCGTGCGGCCAAGTGAGGAAGAAGTGGATGCTAATCCTCGCGCACGAAGTGCCGTCATGCGGGCTGCACGCAAACGGATGTCATCACGGATGTAATCATGAGCATGGATCGGATTGAGCAGTGGGCAACCACGCTACGCGCCGAATGGCCTTTCAAGCTACGCCTGCGCGCCTGGCCAGTGGTTATTAGCCTGTTATTTTTACTCTGCATGGCCTCTGGGTTAGCTGTTGTCATTACTACGCATATGACGCGGGTGCAATTTGCTCAGCTGCAACAGCTAGAGCAAGAAGAGAACCAATTGCAAACAGAGTGGGGGCAGCTACTGCTTGAAGAGGGCGCCTGGTCAACGCCTGCTCGTATAGAACAAATTGCCACTGAGCGCCTGGGCATGCGAATCCCCGATGTCCATGATGTTGAGGTGATTAGGCCATGAGTAGCGAGCGTCGCGGAGGCACCTCTCGTCAGGCTCCGATTGCACCTCCTCTTGGAGGTGGTCGGTTCGTATTTATTTTATTGGCGATTGGTTTGGCATCCGCTATTTTAATCGGCCGCATTACGCTGCTTCAGGTTATTGACCGCCCCTTTCTGCAAAGCCAGGGGGATGCACGTACCCTCCGCCATGAAGCGATTCCCGCCCACCGCGGCATGATTACCGACCGTAATGGAGAGCCACTGGCTATTTCTACGCCAGTCGTCACACTCTGGGCGAACCCCCAGGAGTTGCCCGAGGATGCCATACAGCGCGTTATGCTAGCCCAGGCGTTAGGGATGACGCTGGATGACTTTGAGTCGCGTGTAGCACGCTTTAGCGAGCGTGAATTTATGTATTTACGCCGCCAAATGACGCCCGCCGCGGCTCAGCAGATCCTTAATCTACGGACCCCCGGTGTCTATCCCCAGCGTGAATACAAGCGCTACTATCCTGCTGGTGAAGTGGCGGCGCAATTATTGGGCGTCACAAACGTTGATGACATTGGGCAAGAAGGTTTAGAGCTCTCCTATCAGCCCTATTTGGCCGGCCACCCTGGGCAACGGCGGGTGATTAAAGATCGCCGTGGGCGTCTGGTGCGTGAGCTTGGCGTGATTAACGAAGCCCAGCCGGGGGGCGAGCTCACCTTGGCTATCGATCAACGTATTCAGTATATGGCCTACCGCGAGCTGCGCGCGGCGGTTGCTGAGAATGAGGCTGATGGTGGCGTGCTGGTAATGATGGATGCGCGCACAGGGGAAGTGTTGGCAATGGCGAACTTGCCCTCCTATAACCCTAATAACCGGGCAGGACTCGATCCGCGTGGGTTGCGTAACCAAGCGCTGGTGGATGTATTTGAGCCTGGCTCGGTCATGAAGCCGCTGGCCATGGCAGCTATTTTGGAAAGCGGGGTGGTAGACCGCGATGCCATAGTGGATACATCGCCCGGCTGGATGCGGTTGGATCAGTTCACCATCCGCGATTTCCGTAATTATGGCGAATTGGATTTGGCTGGCATTCTGGAACACTCTTCAAATGTGGGTATGTCCCGCCTGGCGCTGCGGTTAAGCGATACGGCGATTTGGGACAAGTATAATCAGCTAGGTTTGGGCCAGGCGCCCGGAACCGGCTTTCCAGGCGAGTCTACGGGCAGCCTGCCGTCGCCGGTTCGCTGGTCGCGCAGCGAGCGAGCGACTCTCGCCTATGGTTACGGCTTGTCTGTGTCAGCGGTACAACTGGCCAGTGCTTACACGGCGTTAGCCAATGATGGCATGCGTTTGCCACCCTCGTTGCTGCGCCTTTCTGAGCCACCCCAGGGTATTCCTGCGATCGAACCGACGGTTGCCAATGATCTGCTGAATATTCTCGAAACGTCGGTGGCGGCCTATACCGGTGGGCGCAGAGCCCGTGTAGAGGGCTATCGCGTTGGCGGTAAAACGGGCACAGTGCGTAAAGTAGGCCTGCAAGGCTATACCACCGATGCTTACCGCAGCGTTTTTGCCGGGATAGCCCCCATCTCTGATCCGCGTATTGTCACTGTGGTAATGATTGATCACCCCAAGGCCGGTGAGTTTTATGGCGGTGCTGTCGCTGCCCCGGTTTTTTCCAGCGTAACGGGTAATGCTTTGCGCTTGTTGGATGTTCCGCCAGATCACGATGCCGAGTAGTTTTTCTAAGGAGTTTGCATGACACTGAGTTCAGTCGATGTGGTGTCGGCGCTTGCGCACGTATGGCCTAATTCACCACTGCCCGCCGACTTGCCTGAGCTGCCGGATCTAGTACGCATAGAAATGGATTCCCGCAAGCTACAAACGGGCGATGTTTTTGTGGCAGTGCCGGGCAGTCAGCGTGATGGTCGCGATTTTATCGAGCAAGCGCTCAAGGCGGGTGCTGTGCTTGTGTTAGCGCAAGGCGAGTCCGGTCAGTTGTTGCTTGAAGACCGCGTGCTGAAACTGCCGCATCTTTCGGTGCGCTTAGGTGAGTTAGGGCGCGCCATGTTTAAAGTGCCTAATGATCTTGAAGTGATTGGCGTGACCGGTACCAACGGTAAAAGCTCCGTCACTCATTATATCGCTGCGCTTAGCGAGGCATTAGGAACGCCCACCGGACTGATTGGTACGTTGGGTGTAGGACGCCCCGGTGAGTTGCGCGATAGTGGCTTAACCACGCCTGGCTCCTTAGCGCTGCAGGCGACGCTGGGTGAGCTTGCCAGCCAGGGTGTACGACGTGTGGCGCTTGAGGCCTCTTCCCATGCGCTGGATCAGTACCGCTTAGAGGCGCTAAACGTAAGCGTAGGCGTGTTTACCAATCTGACGCGCGACCATTTGGACTACCATGGCAGCATGGCCGCCTATGCGGCATCCAAAGCGAAGCTTTTCCGGCGCTCTGAGCTCCGTCTAGCGGTAGTCAATGGCGATGACCCCTTAGCACGCTTAATGCTGGCAGGTTGCAACAGTAATGTGCGGGTACTGGCGACGGGTAAAGATGAAGCCGTTACCTTGCGCGTGCTGGACTGGCAGGCATCTGAGCAGGGGCAGCAGGCAATGATTGCGACTCCCGATGGCGAGAAAATGCTCAGCTTAGGTTTAATGGGGCGTTTTAATTTAGATAACGTGCTGTTAGCGATGGCTGTGTTGTACGGATTAGGCGAATCACTTGACGACCTCTTCTCAGCCGCCTCTTCGCTGACGCCGGTGCCGGGCAGGATGGAGCGCTATGGTGATGACGGCACGCCTACCGTGGTGGTGGATTATGCGCACACGCCAGATGCACTTCATAGCGCGCTACAAGCGCTGCGTGCCCATCTGGGTGATGCTGGCAAATTGTGGTGTGTATTCGGCTGCGGGGGAGAGCGCGATACGGGTAAGCGAGCCGAAATGGCTAAAGCTGCCGAGACGTTGGCAGACCACATTATCGTTACCGATGACAATCCTAGGCACGAGTCTGCTGAGCAAATCCGCCAACAGATTTTGTCCGGGTTCTCTGATACCGCGCACCCTATTGAAATCGGGGAGCGCCGGAAGGCCGTGGCCACCGCTATTCAGCAGGCGGCTTTACAAGATGTCGTGCTTATCGCCGGAAAAGGCCATGAGGCGTATCAGGATATCCAAGGGGTTCGCCATGCCTATGCCGATAGCGAAGAGATCCAGCGTGCCTTCGCTGGGTGGAGAAGTCACTAATGCAGTGGACACTTGGCCAGCTCGCCTCATTGCTGGGTATTGAGACGCCTGTTGATAGGGCGCAGCTGCTAGTCAGTTCAGTCGTAACCGATAGCCGCAAGATCGAGCCTGGCTGCCTGTTTGTTGCCCTTAAAGGCCCCCGCTTTGACGGTCATGATTTTGTTGCGCTTGCCCACGAACTCGGTGCCGTAGCGGCATTGGTCGACGCCCCCGTTGCTGTCAACTTGCCCCAGCTGGTTTGTCCGGATACACGTTTGGCCCTGGGACTGATTGCTGGTGCGCACCGGCGCGCATGGCATGGCTCCGTGGTAGCCGTCACCGGCAATAGCGGTAAGACGACTGTTAAAGAGATGTGCGCTGCTCTGCTAGCGCCTTTAGGCGACGTATTAGCCACTCAAGGTAATCTGAATAACGACTTTGGCGCGCCGCTGACCTTATTGCGATTGCGGCCGCATCATCAAGCCGCCGTGATCGAGTTGGGCGCTAATCATTTAGGTGAAATTGCCTGGACAGCCCCGCTGACCAAGCCCGATGTGGCGATTATTACCAATGTCACCGGTGCCCATGTGGGCGAGTTCGGTGGCATGGGGCAAATTGCCCAGGCGAAAAGTGAACTGCTGGTCGGGCTGGGCGAGCAGGGTACTGCTGTTCTGAACAGGGATGATCACTATTTTACGTTCTGGGCTGCTCGTGCGGCTCCGCGGCGGGTTGTGAGCTTTGGTTTTCACCCCGAGGCGGATGTGAGCGCCGCAGCGCTTTCCTGTGATTCGCAAGGGCGGTATGCTTTCACGCTATTGCAGCATGGTCGAGCGCTGGGCCAGGTGCGTTTGCCGTTACTGGGCAAGCACAATGTCAGTAATGCGTTGGCCGCTGCAGCTGCGGCATTAATGCTAGGCGTGTCGGAAGAGCAAGTTATATCACGCCTGGAATCGCTGCAAGCGCTTGCCGGCAGGTTGGTCGTGGTGTCCGGATTGCGGGGTGTTACTGTGCTGGATGACACTTATAATGCCAATCCTGGCGCGGTCAAAGCGGCCCTGGATACCTTGGCCAGCTTTCCTCCGCCACGCTGGTGCGCGTTAGGGGCGATGGGCGAACTGGGGGAGGCATCGGCTGCGCTGCACGCCGATATCGGCCACTACGCCGCCGAGCTTGGTATTGATGAGCTATTGACGCTGGGCGAGGCCGCACGTGCCGCCAGTGAAGCCTTTGGTCGTGGGTTGCACTTTAACGATCACGAGACGCTAACGCGTTATGTCACTCATACTTTGCCGCCTGACACCACGTTGCTGGTGAAAGGGTCGCGCAGTGCGGGCATGGAACATGTTGTTAATGCACTGCGTTCGGATAAATAAGGTAAACGCCGTTCATGTTACTTCACTTGGCGAATTTTCTGTCGCAGTACCAATCTGATTTTCAGGTCGTTAATTATTTAACCTTGCGTGTGATTTTAGGCGCCCTCACGTCACTGATGCTCTGTTTATGGCTAGGGCCATGGATGATTCGACGTTTAGTCGAAGGCCAAATCGGTCAATCCGTGCGAGACGACGGCCCGCAATCCCATCTTTCCAAAGCCGGCACCCCGACCATGGGCGGGGCGATGATACTGTTGGCCATCGCCATGAGTACTTTGCTATGGGGTGACTTAACCAACCTCTATATCTGGGTGGTGTTGGGGGTCACGCTAGGTTTTGGTGCCATCGGTTGGGTTGATGATTACCGCAAGGTGGTGGAGAAAAATCCACGCGGTTTGCCTGCCCGCTGGAAGTATTTCTGGCAATCAGTCGTAGGCCTGGGGGCGGCTGTACTGCTCTATCTAACGGCCTCCACGCCGGTTGAAACCAGTTTGTTGGTGCCGCTGTTTAAAGAGGTGGCTCTACCGCTGGGTGTTTTCTATATCGTGCTTACTTACTTTGTCATTGTAGGCAGCTCCAATGCGGTTAATTTAACCGATGGTCTGGATGGTTTGGCCATTATGCCCACCGTATTGGTCGCCATGGGCCTGTCGGTGTTTGCATATGCGAGTGGCAATACCGTGTTTGCCGAGTACCTGCATATTCCGTTCATTGCAGGTACCGGTGAGCTTGCAGTGTTTTGTGCCACTATTGCTGGCGCTGGGCTGGGGTTTTTATGGTTTAACACTTATCCCGCCCAGGTCTTTATGGGCGACGTAGGTGCCTTGGCGTTAGGGGCTGCGCTGGGTGTGGTGGCCGTGATCGTACGCCAGGAGATTGTGCTGTTTATCATGGGCGGTGTTTTTGTCATGGAAACGGTTTCGGTCATCCTTCAGGTGGGATCCTACAAGCTCACCGGGCGTCGCATCTTCCGAATGGCGCCTTTGCATCATCATTATGAATTGAAAGGCTGGCCTGAGCCGCGGGTCATTGTCCGCTTTTGGATTATTACCGTGGTGCTGGTGCTGCTTGGCCTCGCAACACTCAAAGTTCGTTAATGATGGTTTGTTAATGACAGTTCGTTAATGCTTCTGACCATGAGTGCATCGACGGATCGTTGGCATGATGGGAGAGGGAGCTTGAAATGGTTCAAGTAGCTAAGGGAGTGACACTGGTTGTAGGGCTGGGGCTTTCCGGTCGAGCGATCTGCCGTCATTTAAGTCGCTTAGATGTACCTTACATGGTAGCGGACACACGGGCCGAACCGCCGGGGCTTGATGATTTTCGCACTGCGCATCCGGGGGTGGAAATTCACTGCGGCTCGCTGACCGCGCTGGATCTACGCAATGTGGAAGAGGTGGTGGTAAGCCCTGGGCTTGACCCGAGAATGCCGGGCTTAAAAGAGCTGGTGGATCAGCTAAATCCTCGCACTGGGGAGCCGATGGTGGTGGGTGAAATGGCTCTATTCGTGCGTGCCGCGAAGGCGCCTATTGCAGCGATCACTGGCTCTAATGCGAAGTCGACGGTGACCACACTGCTCGGTGAAATGGCAGCGGCGGCAGGCGTGAGTGCGGCAGTGGGCGGTAATTTGGGCACCCCCGCGTTGGACTTGTTGGCTAGCCATCCGGATGCCGCGCTCTATATCCTTGAACTCTCGAGCTTTCAGCTGGAGACGACTCCTTGTCTGGGTGCGAGCTGTGCCGCGTTCCTGAACCTGTCCGAAGATCACCTTGATCGCCACGGTGATATGTACGGTTATCGAGCTGCAAAACAGCGTATCTTTATCGGTGCCCAGCACGCGGTGGCGAATGGGGATGACCCTCTGACATGGCCTGAATATCCTGTTGACCAAGTGGCCTACTTTTTCCATGACGCTCCGGGTGAGGGGCAGTGGGGGCTGGCGCGTAATCAAGGTGAACTAATGCTGATGCAGGGTGACACGCCCTGGTTGTCCATTGATGAGTTACGCATGACTGGGCAGCACAATTACCTTAATGCACTGGCTGCGCTGGCAATGGGGCAGGCATTAGGGTTTGCAGCGGCGCCCATGTGTCGCGCACTGCGTGACTTTAAAGGACTGGCACACCGCAGCGAAATGATAGCGCGTATCAACGATGTTACTTGGGTTAACGACACCAAGGGCACCAATGTGGGCGCTACTCTGGCGGCCATCAATGGCATTGGCGCTACGCTGGAAGGGTGCTTGATTTTATTGGCCGGCGGGGTTGGTAAGGGCGCGGACTTTACCCCGTTGGCCGAGCCTTTAAAGAAGTGCGCGCGTCATGTGCTGCTGTTTGGGTTGGATGCTCCGCGATTGGCGGAGGCGTTGGATGGTCACGTAACGACTCAGCAAGTAGACGATCTAACTCAGGCCATGCAAGCAGCGTTTGAAATCGCTCAGCCTGGAGACTGCGTGCTGCTATCACCTGCCTGTGCAAGCCTGGATCAGTTTGCTAATTACCAAGAACGCGGCGAGGTATTTCGCCGCTGGGTGCACCAACAGGCAGAGTCCACTACTGGGGGAGCGTCATGAGCCGACTTCAGCGTCTGCGTACTGTTCTTTCCACGCGGGATTTGCCCTGTGATATCTGGCTGGTGATGGCGGCAGTAGCCTTAGCGGGTTTGGGCTGGGTAATGGTGAGTTCGGCATCAATTGGCTTACTGGAAGATACTTACCACTACTCCCGCCAGCACGGCGTTTTCCTAGTACTCGCTATCATGGCATGTGTATTTATGCTCTGTGTGCCGCTGGAAGCCTGGCGCCAGAATGCTGCGCTTATTCTGCTTGCCTCTATCTTTCTGTTGGTCCTAGTACTGATTATTGGCCAGGAAATTAACGGCAGTAAGCGCTGGATAGCATTGCCGGGGCCATTGCCTAGTTTGCAGGTCTCTGAATTTGCCAAAATCGGGCTGATTTTTTATATGGCGGCGTTCATGTCGCGTTTTACTTATGACCTGCGTCGCCGGGCGTTCAGTATGTGGCGCCCGCTTGCCGTGCTGGCAGTGCCTGTTGGGCTGCTTTTCTTAGCGCCTGATTTTGGCGGCATGGTGGTCTTTACCATTTGTGTGATTGGCATGCTGATGATGTGCGGTGCGTCGTTGGTGCTGTTAATGGGTAGCGGGTTGTTGCTAGGTTCTGGTGCGGTTGTGATGGTGTTGATTGAACCCTATCGGCTAGCGCGTTGGACCAGTTTTTTGGATCCCTGGGCCGATCAATTTGCGACTGGCTACCAATTAACCCAGGCGTTGATTGCTTTTGGGCGGGGTCATGTAACCGGTACCGGTCTGGGTAACAGCGTTCAGAAATTGCACTACTTGCCTGAGGCGCATACCGACTTTATCTTTGCGGTGATCGCCGAAGAGTTGGGTATGATCGGCGCGATTATTGTCGTGCTGCTGTTTACGCTATTTATTGCGCGCGCTATGTGGGTAGGGCGCAAAGCGGAGATGGCCGGGCATCTTTTTGGCGCTTATGTAAGTTACGGCATTGGGTTTGTTGTGGCTGCGCAGGCATTTATTAATATGGCGGTAAGTTCGGGGCTGTTGCCAACCAAAGGTTTAACATTGCCGCTAATGAGCTATGGCGGTTCTAGTCTATTGGTAACTGGCGTGATGGTGGGGCTGCTGCTGCGCACGGATGCCGAAACGCGTCATCGCCCCCGACGTGCGTCCACCCCGTATAAATCGCGCCATGAACCGCGTTTATCGTAACGTTATGCCGCTTGGTGCTATCAGGAGTTTGATGTGAAGACTAATGTTAGGCGACGAGTGCTGATAATGGCAGGTGGCACCGGCGGCCATGTGTTCCCAGCGCTTTCACTCGCTAAAGCACTGCAGGCGCAGCAGGTGGATGTTGAGTGGCTGGGCAGCCCCAGGGGGATTGAGAACCGACTGGTGCCTGAAGCGGGTATTAAATTACATACTATTGCCATTAGCGGGCTACGCGGCAACGGCATAGCCGGCTGGCTGAAGGCGCCGTTGAACCTCTCCCGTGCAGTCTTAGAAGCGCGGACGGTGATTCGAGAGTTCAAACCGCATGTTGTGGTTGGCCTGGGTGGTTTTGCCAGTGGCCCAGGCGGGTTAGCGGCTTGGTTGACACGTATCCCCTTGGTTATCCATGAGCAGAACGCTGTGGCAGGGCTGACAAATCGCGTTTTATCGCGACTGGCTAAGCGTACCTACGCCGCCTTCCCAGAAGCCTTTGGCTCGCGCGCCGAAGTGATTGGAAATCCCGTGCGTGACGATATCGCTGCCTTGGGTAGTACGCCAAGGAATGCTGAAATGCTCTCTGCACGACCCCTGCGTCTACTAGTGGTGGGGGGCTCGCTTGGCGCCGTTGCGCTAAACGAACGCTTGGCGCCAGCGCTTGTTGCATTGCCTGTTGAGCAGCGACCCGAGGTCCGCCATCAGGCAGGTAATGATCGTGATGTTGCGACTGCCGAAAATTATCAGCAGCACGGCGTAAACGCTGAGGTTAGTCCCTTTATTGATGATATGGCTGCTGCTTATGAGTGGGCCGATTTAGTGGTATGCCGCTCTGGTGCGCTCACCGTGGCAGAGCTGGCTGCCGCCGCCAAGCCTTCACTGCTGGTGCCTTTTCCCTTTGCGGTCGATGACCATCAGCGTATCAACGCGCAGGTGTTAGTTAAGGCGGGCGCCGCCAAGTGCGTTGTACAGTCTGAGTTGACGGTTGAGCGTTTAAGCGACTTTTTAAATGAATTGCTCGTCCCCAATACCCTGGCTGCGATGGCGGCGAACGCCCGTCAGGCCGCGCATTTGGATGCGACTCAGCGCTTGGCTGAAGGGTGTTTGGCGATGATAAAGCTAGGAGATTCTGCGTGATCGATAAAGACAAACCCACGGCACCCTCACGTGGCACTCCCGCTGGCCCAGGCATGCGTCGCATTCGACGCATTCATTTTGTGGGTATAGGTGGCGCCGGTATGTGCGGTATCGCAGAGGTGCTAGCCAACCAGGGCTACATCGTCAGCGGTAGTGATATGAAAAACTCTTCAGTCGTAGAGCGGCTTCGCCAATGCGGTGTATGCGTGGCGATCGGTCATGCTGAAGCCAATGTAGAAAACGCCGACGTGGTCGTTGTGTCTAGCGCAATCGATGAAACCAACCCTGAAATTCGCTGGGCCCATGAGCATCGTGTACCGGTCGTGCGCCGGGCTGAGATGCTCGCCGAGCTGATGCGCTTCCGTCACGGTATTGCCGTGGCGGGTACCCATGGCAAAACCACCACGACCAGTTTGACGGCGACACTGCTGGCAGAGGGAGGGTTAGACCCGACCTTTGTCATCGGCGGCAAGCTGACCAGCGCCGGTACTAATGCTCGCCTGGGCGAGGGCGATTATCTCGTTGCCGAAGCCGATGAGTCCGACGCCTCGTTTCTGCACCTGCAGCCAATGGTATCCATCGTTACCAATATCGATGCTGACCATATGGCCACCTATGGTGGTGACTTCGAGCGGCTGAAAAGTACCTTTATCGAATTCCTGCATAATCTACCGTTTTATGGCTTGGCGGTACTGTGTATCGATGACCCGCATGTCCGTGTGCTGTGCGAGCAGGTGAAGCGGCAGTTTGTAACCTATGGGTTTGATAGCGATGCTGACTATCGCATTGTTGACTTTGCCCAGCGAGAAGGAGAGGTCTCGTTTACTGCGTTACGCCCAGGCGGCGCTGAGCCCCTAGCGGTACGCTTGGCCATGCCAGGTCGCCACAATGCCTTGAATGCGATGGCGGCGATTGTTGTGGCCACTGACGCAGGCGTTAGCGATAGCGCGATTTTGAGTGGCTTGGCGAGCTTTGCAGGCGTGGGTCGGCGGTTTCAGGTGCATGGGCATTTCCCTGCACCCAAAGGCGGCGGCGACATCATGCTGGTGGATGACTATGGTCACCATCCACGTGAAGTCGACATGGTTATCCAGGCCGTTCGCGCTGGGTGGCCCGAGCGCCGCCTGGTGATGCTTTACCAACCCCATCGCTATAGCCGTACCCGCGATTTATATGAAGATTTTGTCCGCGTGCTTTCCCAAGTCGATACGTTGGTGTTGCTCGATGTTTACAGCGCCGGTGAAGCTATTATTCCTGGTGCCGAGGGAAGGACCCTGGCCGGGTCGATTCGCCAGCGGGGTGAGGTCGACCCACTCTTTGTCGAGCATAAGCACGAGTTACCGGTGCTGTTAGCCAATGTGTTACGGCCAGGCGATATTTTAATTACCCAGGGTGCTGGTGATGTGGGGGGGATTTCCCTGCGTCTGGCACAGGCACAGCTAGCGATGAACGAGGTAGATCTGTGAGCGTTGACGTAACAACCCCTGAGTCGCAAGGAAAAGTCGTTGTCGTTTACGGCGGTACGTCTGCCGAACGCGAGGTGTCGCTTAAAAGCGGGGCGGCAGTACTTGAGGCCCTTCAACGTAAGGGTGTCGATGTCTGTGGTTATGATCCTCGCGACAACGGCCTGGTGGGGCTAGAGCAGTTGGCTCCTTCAGTGGTCTTCGTTGCTTTGCATGGACGCGGCGGTGAAGACGGCACGCTGCAGGGGGCGTTGGAGTTGCTCAATATTCCTTACACCGGTAGCGGAGTGCTCGCTTCAGCGCTGGGCATGGATAAGCAGCGTACCAAGCAGGTATGGAGTGCGGTTGGCTTGCCGACGCCAGAGAGCATCATGCTGGATGCCGGTTCGGATTGGTCAGCCGTGGTCGCCCAGCTTGGCTTGCCGCTGATTGTGAAGCCCGTGCATGAAGGTTCAACGCTGGGTATTAGCATTGTCAAAAGTCAGGCGGCGCTTGAGGCTGCGTATCACGAGGCAGCACAGTTCGACGCCCGCGTCATGGCTGAGCGCTTTATCGTCGGCGACGAATACACGGTTGCGCTGCTAGGCGATCAAGTGTTGCCAGCGATTCGGGTTGAAGTCCCAGGCGGTTTCTATGATTACGAAGCCAAATATATCGCCAATACCACGCAGTACCATTTGCCATGTGGCCTAGCAACGGAGCAGGAAGCAGCGCTGGCGGATCTATGCCAGCAGGCATTTGCCGCCATCGGCGGGGTAGGCTGGGGGCGTGTTGATGTGATGCACGATAGCGAAGGACGTTTCTGGCTACTGGAAGTTAATACCGTGCCTGGGATGACCGACCATAGCTTGGTTCCCCAGGCAGCGGCACATGCGGGTATCTCTTTTGACGAGCTGGTGATGGAAATATTGAATACCGCTGGCAGGCAGTTATCGCTATGACGAGTTTGTTATGAAGGGTGCCTTATGAAAAGGCGTAATGCCTGGTTGGGCGTTATTCTATTAGCCTTGCTGATGGGCGCCGGTGGCCGGGCGCTTTGGCTGTGGTTAGATCGCCCTATTGAGCGGGTGTCTATTCGCGGTGAGTGGGAATACGTCAGCGCCGACTATCTGCGTACCCAGCTGGCGCCCCTGGTGGTCGATGCCACCTGGCTTTCGGCGGATCTGGGTGAGTTGCGTGACCGCGCCCTGCAAGTCGGCTGGCTAAATGAAGTGCGAATTACGCGCGAATGGCCGAATGCGTTAGTGTTTGAGCTCATTGAACAACAGCCCGTCGCACGCTGGAATGATGATTTCTTGCTTAATCCTGAGGGAGAGCCTTTCGCATTTGCACCATTAAACCCGCCGTCGGGTTTGCCTGATATGGCGGGTCCTGTCGGTAGCAGCGAGGAAGTGTTGCAATACTATCATCGGCTGTTGCCGCACTTTACTCAGTTATCACTTGATCTTACACAACTTCGTTTAGAGCCGCGTGGGGCTTGGCGGCTGCAATTAAATGACGGCGCTTGGGTGATGTTAGGGCGTCGTCAGCACGAAGTTCGATTGGCGCGTTTATCTGCTTCTTGGCAAAGGGAGTTGTACTCTCTTGGTGATCAGATCCGCTATATAGATCTCCGTTACCCTAATGGTGTCGCCGTAGCGTGGCATGGAGAAAGTGAATTTGCTGTGCAAGATGAGTAACTCTTCTATTACTTGATGCAAATAAGGTGTAAAAGTGAGTGGTTGCCATCGATGAAAAAGCCAATAATCGGCTTTAAATTGCTTTCAATGCCTATTATTGTGGGTTCGTACTAGTCGTATTACGACTATTGTTTCTATACTATGGGCCAGATGATGGTTAAGTGGTTTTAAATTCCAGCTATTTGTACTTAGTCAGTAACTGAGAAAACCACTGTTTATTTTGGGTAGTACGCCTTCAATGTTAAGCGTTGGATTAAGCGTCACCCTATTAATATTTATTTTTAACAATGACGCAAGGAGATTTCCCGACTCATGGCAGGCTCACCCAACGCATCCAATATGGTGGTCGGGCTGGACATTGGAACGTCCAAGGTCGTCGCGATAGTCGGTCAACCCACCGATGACGGCGGAATTGAAATTGCCGGTATTGGCTCGCACCCCTCGCGCGGAATGAAGCGCGGTGTTGTGATCAATATTGAATCAACGGTGCAGTCTATCCAGCGGGCCGTTGAAGAAGCCGAGTTGATGGCTGGCTGTGATATTCATTCGGTATATGTTGGCGTTGCCGGTAGTCATATCAGTTCAATGAACTCTGATGGTGTCGTGGCTATTAAAGAGCGAGAAGTGACTCCCTCTGATATTGAGCGCGTTATTGATTCTGCGCGTGCCCGCGCTATCTCGGAAGGTCAGCGCGTATTACATGTACTCCCGCAAGAGTTTTCAATTGATGCTCAGGGAGGAATCCGTGAGCCGCTGGGCATGTCCGGCGTGCGTTTGGAAGCTCAGGTGCATTTAGTCACGGCTGCGTTGAATGCTGTTCAGAATATTGAAAAGTGTGTTCGTCGCTGCGGATTAGAAGTAGATGCTATTATTTTAGAGCAGCTTGCCTCAAGCATGGCCGTACTGACGGAAGATGAGCGTGAGCTGGGCGTCTGTATGGTGGACATTGGTGGCGGCACCACCGACATGGCAATTTTTAGTGAAGGTGCCATACGTCACACGGCGGTTATACCTATTGCGGGTGACCAAGTCACTAACGATATTGCCATGGCCCTGCGAACGCCAACCCAACACGCTGAAGAGATTAAAGTTAAATATGCTTGCGCGCTAACTCACTTAGCGTCAAGCGATGAAATGATTAAAGTACCTAGCGTAGGTGATCGTCCTGCGCGTGATCTATCGCGTCAAGCGCTCGCTGAAGTGGTAGAGCCACGCTACGAAGAGCTATTTACGCTAGTAAGAGATGAATTGCGCCGAAGTGGCTATGAAGACATGGTGGCTGCTGGGATTGTGCTTACCGGTGGAACTTCGCGCATGGAAGGGGTTAGCGAATTGGCGGAAGAGATTTTCCACATGCCCGTTCGTATCGCATGTCCGCAGAATGTAAGAGGTTTGGCGGACGTCGTTTGTAACCCCATTTATGCGACGGGGGTTGGTCTGCTGCATTATGCCTTGCAGGAAACGCGTCATGGGCAAGGTCTAAGAAGCCACGGGGGAGTGGTTGCAGCCCATAAGGGTCGCAACGAGCTTGCCCGGCGTGATATCAAGGAAGACCATTCGGCGCTGGCAAGAATTAAAGGCTGGTTCAAAGGAAATTTCTGACAGGGCCGCAAGCGCGGTTCAGGAGACGGGGCTTATGTTCGAATTGGTAGATAACGCACCCTCGAGCAGTGCGGTCATCAAAGTGGTTGGTGTTGGCGGCGGTGGCGGCAATGCTGTTAACCACATGGTCGAAAGCAATATTGAAGGCGTTGAGTTTATCTGCGCTAACACTGACGCCCAGGCGCTTAAGCGCTGTTCAGCAAAAACCGTGTTGCAACTGGGTAGCGAAATCACTAAAGGATTAGGTGCAGGTGCCAATCCCGACGTGGGGCGGCAGGCGGCTATGGAAGACCGCGAGCGTATCGCGGAATTGCTGGTCGGCGCCGATATGGTGTTTATCACTGCTGGTATGGGCGGTGGCACCGGTACTGGTGGTGCGCCCGTGGTGGCTCAGGTCGCTAAAGAGCTTGGGATTCTTACCGTCGCGGTAGTGACGCGCCCCTTCCCCTTTGAAGGGCCGAAGCGAATGCGTGCCGCTGAGGAGGGCATGAAAGAGCTCTCCGAGCACGTTGATTCGTTGATCACGATTCCCAACGAAAAGCTGCTTTCCGTATTGGGCAAAAACGCCACGCTGCTAACAGCCTTCAGTGCGGCGAACGATGTGCTGCTAGGCGCTGTGCAAGGTATCGCAGAGCTGATTACCAGCCCAGGTATCATTAACGTCGATTTTGCTGATGTTCGCACCGTAATGTCTGAAATGGGCATGGCGATGATGGGTACCGGTGGGGCGACGGGCGAGAATCGTGCTCGTGAAGCTGCCGAAAAAGCTATTCGCAGTCCGCTGCTGGAAGATATCGACCTGCATGGCGCGCGCGGTATTTTGGTTAACATCACCGCTGGTCCCGATTTATCAATCGGTGAGTTCAATGATGTTGGCGCTACCGTTCAAGAGTTTGCTTCTCCAGATGCCACCATCGTCGTTGGCACCTCCATTGACATGGAGATGTCTGATGAGCTGCGCGTCACGGTTGTTGCCGCAGGCCTAGATGGCCAGAAAGCCAAAACCACCGCACGCGAACCGGCGCGCCGTTCAGCGGCGGAATCAACATCCGATTATCGCAAAATGCAGCAACCTACGGTGATGCGTCAGCAGGCGACAGCGCGTGCTGAAGCACCCGAAGCTGCCACTAAACCTCGTCCTGAGAAGCGTCGCTCTACTGAAGCTGATGACTATTTGGACATCCCCGCGTTTCTACGCCGCCAGGCGGATTGATTCTCGATAACAGTCTCACTGTAACAGCGGGCGAGCGTTTTATTGGCTAAAACGCTCGCTTGCTGTTAAAGTGAACACTGTTTGATAACTTTTTCCCCTGCGGTTATTACCGTCATCAGAGTTCGGCTACTATCCATGATCAGACAACGCACCCTACAAAACGTCATTCGTGCCACCGGAGTGGGCCTGCATTCAGGCAAAAAAGTTCATTTAGCTCTGCGTCCGGCGCCGGCCGATACTGGGATTGTGTTTGTCAGAACCGATCTGGACCCCGTTGTACACGTGCCAGCGCGAGCTGAGTTGGTTGAAGATACCAAGCTGTGCACGGCGCTTTCATTTAATGGGGTTAAAGTCGCTACTGTTGAGCACTTGATGTCAGCCTTTGCTGGATTGGGTATTGATAACGCCTACGTAGACGTTAGCGAACCTGAAGTTCCCATAATGGATGGTAGCGCTAGCCCGTTTGTCTTCTTGATTCAGTCAGCCGGTATTCTGGAACAGGATGCAGCAAAGAAATTTATTCGCATTAAACATCGTGTAGCTGTTAACGATGGTGATAAAGAGGCTGTTTTCTTGCCCCACCAAGGGTTTAAAGTCTCGTTTGCGATTGATTTTGACCACCCCGTTTTTGAACAGCAGAAACAGACGGCGTTGATCGATTTTTCGACCACATCATTTGTCAAAGAAGTGTCGCGCGCACGTACCTTTGGTTTTATGCGTGATTTAGAGTTTTTACGCTCTAACAATTTGGCATTGGGCGGCAGTTTAGACAATGCGATCGTGGTAGACGATTACCGCATTGTTAACGAAGGTGGTTTGCGCTACGAAGATGAGTTCGTCAAGCATAAAGTATTAGATGCCATCGGCGATTTATACCAGTTGGGTTACAGTCTGATTGGTGAGTTTCGTGGTGTTAAGTCAGGACATGCGTTGAATAATCAGCTGTGCCGTGAGCTGATGGCTCAGCCTGACGCTTATGAAATAGTGACGTTTGAAGAAGATAAGGCCGTGGCGCCGATCTCTTATGCTGCGCCCGCAATGGCATAATATAGCCGCTTATAGAAAAGCTGCTATTAGCTAATAAGGTAGTCCGAAGATTTATCGTAGCAGTGGTAATATCAATAAAGCATCGCTTAGGCGGTGCTTTATGCATTTTGTCGCCAGCATACGTTTTACGCCAAGAGCGTTATAGCCGGTAAATTTGTTTGCCATAGCCTTATGGCAACTGTTACTCGTTGGGTGGCTGAGCATGAGAGGCAAGCCGTTCAAGGGCGCGCTTTAACGTGGGATTTGTCGTGTCTTCAGCGCATTCAGCCAGTGTTTTGCCTGCATCTGCTGAAAGGCTGCGTGTATTACGTAGCGGGGCCACGATAGGGTGCACTGGGCGCACTTTAAAGGTAAAGCCGCTCACGCTTTCAAAGCCAGGCAACTGATGAAGCAGCTCTAATAGCCGACGCTGCTCAAAACGTAACCAGGTTAGCCAGCCTGCTTGACCACTGATCAGTGTTAAGCGACCTTCGCGAAAGCCACCGACAAAAATATGTTCACGCATCTCTTCGGGCAGATGCGCGCGAAGATGCTGCTGCGCCTGGTCAATTAAACGAGATAGGCGCATTAACTGACTAATATCGCCCGACTTTGAGAGTAGGCGGGCAATGGGCTGTGCGCGAGAACGCTTAACCTTTATACTCATACGCTTAATTCCTAGGGCACCGCTATCCTAGGGTGCCGCTAATGATGATGTCGGAGACATTAACCGATCTCACTTTAGCAGATTTTACCACGCTCAGGAGCCGGTCTACAGCATGTCACCTACGCTTGATGTTCAATCAGCTTTGCCGCGGCGCCATCGCCGGTATGGCTTAGCGCGTTGGTGGCTGGCCGGCTTATTAGTAAGTTGCCTATTACCCGCGAGTTTAAGCCCTGCGGATGCTTTTCGCAGTGGCGAACGCAGCGTTACTATCTGTTTATGGGTACCCGCGATTTTACGTGCGCAGTCGCACTGGATTGCTAAACGGCAGCGCGCTCTGCGCCGTTGGGCTCAACGCCCTAGGCGCTTTGCCCCGGTGCGGCGTCTCAGCAGTTGGCTTGCGCCGATGGCCCTGCTGGTGGCGGCGCGTGATGTTTTGACCCAGCGCGGACCTCCTGCCCATCAAGTATGCCGTTAAGATACTTACTTTGTCCCTACGCTGGTAGGTAGAAGACCTGCAGAAAAAGGTCTGCTGTATATAGGCAAAGTCCGATGGGTTGTTCGTGAATACTTGGATATTTCATGCTTAATAATTTATTACGTAAAGTCGTTGGTTCTAAAAATGACCGCGATGTAAAACGCATGCATAAAAATGTGCCTCAGATTAATGCCCTAGAAGCAGAATTTGAGGCATTAAGTGACGCTGATTTGCAGCAAAAAACAGCGCAATTGCGCGAACGTCTCGCGTCAGGTGAGTCCCTAGATGCGCTGTTAGCTCCCGCCTTTGCAATCGTCCGAGAGGCCAGTAAGCGCGTTATGGGCATGCGTCACTTTGACGTGCAGATGGTGGGTGGAATGACCCTGCACCGTGGCCGTATTGCAGAAATGAAAACCGGTGAAGGTAAAACCCTGGTGGCAACGCTGGCGGTGTATCTGAATGCGCTAACGGAGAAAGGCGTTCACGTGGTGACCGTGAACGACTATTTGGCCCGTCGTGATGCTGAGTGGATGCGCCCGCTGTATGAATTTCTAGGCCTTTCCATTGGTGTTATTTTCTCCGGTCAGTCTGGCGAAGAGAAGCGCCATGCCTATCAGTGCGATATTACCTACGGCACCAATAACGAGTTTGGCTTTGATTATCTACGCGATAACATGGCGTTTTCGTTAGAAGACAAAGTGCAGCGTGGCCTGCATTTTGCGATTGTCGATGAAGTTGACTCGATTCTTATCGATGAAGCGCGTACACCGCTGATTATTTCGGGCGCGGTAGACGAAAATACGGATCTCTATAAAGTCGTTAATCAGTTGGCCCAGCAGCTTGAGAAAGGCGAAGAGAGTGAAGATGAAGATGCTCCGGTGGTCGGCGACTTCTTAGTTGACGAAAAGCAGAAACAGGTAGAGCTAACGGAGCAGGGACATAACAAAGTTGAAGAGCTAATGCGCGGCGAGGGTTTATTGGGTGATGAAGAATCACTCTATGCAGCGCAAAACCTCAATTTGCTCCAGCATATGCATTCGGCCCTGCGCGCCCGCTACCTCTATAATCGTGATGTCGATTACATCGTTTCTGAAGGTCAGGTAGTCATCGTCGACGAACACACTGGCCGTTCGATGCCAGGGCGCCGCTGGTCGGAAGGCTTGCACCAGGCTGTAGAAGCCAAAGAGGGCGTTACAGTACAGCGCGAAAGCCAAACGCTTGCCTCCACCACCTTCCAGAACTATTTCCGTCTGTATGAGAAGTTAGCCGGTATGACCGGTACAGCGGATACTGAAGCCTTTGAATTTCGTCAAATTTATGGCCTCGACGTGGTGGTTATTCCTACCAACCGTCCATTGGCACGTAAAGACCTGAACGATCTGGTCTATTTGAGCGCTGAAGAAAAATACGAAGCGATCATTAAAGATGTCAAAACTGAGACGGAAGCTGGGCGCCCTGTGCTGGTTGGTACGGCCTCAATTGAAACATCAGAGTACCTTGCCAACCTGATGCAAGAGGCAGGCCTCGCGTTCAACGTGCTTAACGCCAAACAGCACCAGAGTGAAGCCGAAATTATCGCTCAGGCAGGCCGCCCAGGGGCTATTACCATCGCCACCAACATGGCTGGCCGGGGTACCGATATTGTGCTGGGGGGCAATTGGGAGGCTGAATCGGCCAAGCTGAAAAACCCAAGCCAAGCGCAGGTTGATGCGTTAAAAGCCGAGTGGCAGGCACGTCACGATGCTGTGTTGGCCGCTGGCGGCTTACATGTGGTAGGGTCTGAGCGCCATGAGTCTCGGCGTATCGACAATCAGCTGCGCGGACGTGCTGGTCGCCAGGGCGACCCCGGCTCCACGCGGTTCTTCTTGTCGCTTGAAGACAGCCTGATGCGTCTGTTTGGCTCTGATCGCGTTAAGCGCTTGATGCAGGCGTTAGGGCTTGAGCATGGTGAAGCCATTGAGCATAAAATGGTCTCCAATGCGGTTGAGCGTGCCCAGAAAAAAGTCGAAGGGCGTAACTTCGATATTCGTAAGCAGCTGCTTGAGTACGATGACGTTGCCAACGACCAGCGCCGGGTGATCTACGACCAGCGTAATGAAATTCTCGCCGCGGACGATGTGGCTGATGCCGTTATCGGTATTCGTGAAGAGGTAATGGAAACGGCAATTAGCAGCTATGTTCCTCCTCAGAGCCTGCCCGAGCAGTGGGATTTGCCCGGTTTGGAAGCGCACCTGAAAACGGAGTTTAATCTTGATGTGCCCGTGGTTAAGTGGGCTGCTGAGGATGATCGCTTTAGCGAGGAGCAGTTACGTGAGCGGCTGCAGACCATGCACCGTGAAGCCTATGCGGCAAAAGTGGCTGCAGCGGGCGAGAAACTGATTCGTCGCTTTGAGAAGCAAGTCATGCTGCAGGTGCTGGATACGCGCTGGAAAGAGCACCTTCAGTCAATGGATCATCTGCGCCGTGGTATTCACTTGCGTGGCTATGCCCAGAAAAATCCCAAGCAGGAGTACAAGCGTGAATCGTTTGAGCTCTTCCAACACCTGCTTGACCATATTAAAGAAGATGTAACGCGCATTCTGAGCCACGTTCAGGTTCGTCAGCCCGAGGAAGTAGATGCCCTTGAGCGTCAACGCCGCGAAGCGCTGGAGCGCGAAACCGCCACCGCCGCTAGTCGTCATGATGCCCCGACCCCTGAGCAAACTGAGAGCGAACAAGAAGCGCCTGGCAGTGAAGGGCGTCCGGTGCGTCGCGAAGGCCCCAAAGTGGGCCGTAACGACCCCTGTTTTTGTGGTTCAGGTAAAAAGTACAAGCAGTGCTGTGGAAAATTAAGCTAACGGCGATTGTGTCTTAGATAACGTCTGACCAAGGTTTGCCTAAAGGAGAGAATCATGGCGGTGGGAAACACTCCCTTTCCAGAGTTGCCACCCCTGCAAGGGGTGCGCCTTGGGGTTGCAATGGCGGGTATCAAAAAGCCGAATCGTCGTGATGTGGTGGTGATTGAATTGCCCGATACAGCGACGGTATCGGGGGTTTTTACCCGTAATGCCTTTTGTGCAGCGCCGGTAGTAGTGGCCAAGCAGCACCTTGAGCAGTGCCGTGCGGAGCACCGCTCGCCGCGTTATTGGTTGATCAATACCGGCAATGCGAACGCGGGCACTGGCGAGGCAGGCTTGCGCGATGCGCGGGCATGCTGTGCTGAGCTTGCCAAGCAGGTTGGGGTTGAGGCTGAAGATATAATGCCGTTCTCAACCGGCGTGATTGGTGAACCGCTGCCAATGGAGAAACTGCTAGCGGGATTGACACCGGCGCTTGAAAGTTTGTCCAGCGACAGTGCTGCCTGGGAACACGCAGGCCAAGGCATTTTAACCACCGACACGCGGGCCAAAGGGGCCAGTGTCACGGTTGAAATAGGTAATCAGCAGGTAACGATTAACGGCATCACGAAAGGGTCGGGCATGATCAAGCCCAACATGGCGACCATGTTGGGCTTTGTGGTGACCGATGCAGCTATCGAGGCACCGCTACTGGATCGGCTACTGCGTGAAACCGTCGATCGTTCGTTTAACTGCATCACGGTGGATAGCGATACCTCTACCAATGACGCCTGTATGTTGGCGGCGACCGGCACAGGCCCTCGAATCGCCGATGAAGCGCAGATAGCCGCGTTCAGTAACGCTTTACAGCGGGTAATGACCGAGCTGGCGCAAGCGATCATTCGCGATGCTGAAGGGGCGACCAAGTTCGTCACCCTGCAGGTTGGCGAAGCGCAAAGTCGGCAAGAAGCGCTTGATGTAGCCTTCACCGTTGCTCACTCGCCGCTGGTCAAAACAGCGCTGTACGCTTCTGATGCCAACTGGGGGCGAATTCTAGCAGCCGTCGGGCGGGCGCCGGTGAACGACTTTGACGTTAACCGCGTGGTGATTGACTTAGGCGATGTGCGTTTAGTCGAACAGGGTGGACGCGCGGCAGGTTACACCGAAGCGGCGGGAAGCGCTGTCATGGCGCAGTCAGAAATTACCATTCGCATTAACTTGGGGCGCGGCGAAGAGAGTGCCACGGTGTGGACCTCTGACCTCTCTCATGACTATGTGTCTATCAACGCGGATTACCGTAGCTAGTCGGTCGCTCTCAGCCGAGGGCATTGGTTGGCAGGGATAATGGACACACGCAGCGAGATAGCGCCGATGGCAGAAGCGTTGGTGCGCGCAGTGGATCAAGACGTAACGAGTATATGAGTATATGAGCATAAAGGTAAAACGACGGGTTCACGTCGCGGCAGCTGCGATTATCAGCGCCGATCAACAGCAAGTACTGATCGCTCGTCGACCGTCAAACGTTGATCATGGCGGACTGTGGGAGTTTCCGGGTGGCAAACTAGCACCTTATGAGACCGGTCTTGAAGGATTAAAGCGTGAACTGCATGAAGAGCTGGGCGTCGAGATTGTTTGTGCTCAGCCATTGATTCGCGTCCACCATGAGTATCCTGACAAGCATATCCTGCTGGATGTATGGCAGGTGCATGAGTTTGCCGGAGAGCCTTTTGGCCGTGAAGGACAGGCCGTGCGCTGGGTACCTATGAGCGAACTCTCCAACTATCCTTTCCCGGCGGCCAATTTACCGATTCTGCGAGCGGTAAGATTGCCTACCGAGTATTTGATTACCGGGGAAGAGGCTGACGAAGCGCGCTTCGATGCATTTTTGGAGCGTGCGTTGCGTGAAGACAAGATTCGCTTGGTGCAGCTGCGTGCCAAGCAGTTGGACGAAGCGGCTTATCTCGCCCGTGCTCAGCGAGCGCTGACTCTATGCCGTGAGCACGGCGCGCGGCTGCTGCTGAATGGTGAACCCACGCTGCTGGATCATATTGACGCTGATGGCATTCATTTGACCAGCGAGCGTTTGATGCAGCTTGAGCGTCGTCCGATTGCTGAAAATAAATGGCTTTCCGCATCGACGCACAACCAGAAGCAGCTGACCCAAGCAGCCGTATTAGGCTGTGACTTTGTCAGCCTGTCGCCGCTGCGCACCACGCCATCGCACCCTGAAGTCGCTCCGCTCGGTTGGCATGACTTTCAACAGTTGGTCGAGCGTGCTGGTATGCCGGTGTTTGCATTAGGCGGTATGACGCGCTTTGATGCCAATCACGCTCGTGCCGTAGGCGCTCAAGGGATCGCCTCAATTCGCGATTTCTGGAAGTAATCGGTCGCGCTAGCCCGTTCTGTATCATCAAAAACGCCTGCCGGGAATGAATACCCAAGCAGGCGTTTTGTTTTCTTAGGGGTTTGACACGGGGTTAGTCGCGGTAACGGCGAGTTAGATCCCCATACGCATCTACTCGACGATCCCTCAGGTAGGGCCAAATACGGCGTGTGTTTTCACTGCGCGCCATATCAAGCTCAACGACTAACTGTTCAGTCTCTTCCCCCGCATGGGCCAATAGTTCACCTTGCGGCCCACAGACAAAACTACCACCCCAGAACTGAATGCCATCGCCGACCTCGGAGTGATCCGCCTCAAAACCAACCCGGTTAGCGACCAGCACGGGTAAACCGTTGGCTACGCCGTGGGCGCGCTGAATCACTGTCCAGGCATCTTTCTGGCGTGCCTTCTCAGCGGCATCATCATTGGGGTCCCAGCCGATCGCAGTGGGGTAGAGCAGTAAGTCCGCACCGGCCAGGGCCATCAATCGGGCGGCTTCTGGATACCACTGATCCCAGCAGACCAGCACGCCAAGACGGCCTACGGATGTCTCAATGGGCGTAAAGCCTTCGCCGCGGGCGCTGTCATGATCGCCTGGCGTAAAATAAAACTTCTCATAAAACCCAGGGTCATCGGGAATGTGCATTTTACGGTACTGCCCAACGCGCCCTTTGGCGCGGTCATAGACCACCGCGGTATTGTGGTAAAGCCCTGGTGCGCGGCGCTCAAACAACGAACCGACCAGGACAATGTCCAGCTCCTTAGCGAGTGCTGCAAGACGCTGGCCGGTCGGGCCATCCAACGGCTCCGCTAGATCAAACAGCGAAGGGTCTTCGAACTGGCAAAAGTAATGAGTGGCATGCAGTTCTTGCAGCAGTACCAACTGAGCGCCTTGTTTAACGGCACTGCGAATACCTGCTTCACTGGCGGCCAGGCTTTGCGCTTTATCAGGCCACGCAGGTTGCTGCACAACAGCGACGGTTAGCGTCGTCGACATGGTGACTCCTTTAACAAATAGCGGTCGCGGGAAACGTACTCTGGGTAAGCGTGCCTTGTGGAAGCTGCATGGTTAAGCAGTGCAGGCTGCCATGTTGGCGAATAACGCTGACGCACTCAATCGGAATTAGGGTGTGTTCGGGAAATGCACTTGCCAGCGCGTGTAGCGCGGTAACATCCGCCGGGTCGCCGTAAGTAGGAACCAGTACGGCTTGATTGATGATCAGAAAATTAGCGTAAGTGGCTGGCAGGCGGTGGCCGTCATCAGGGTCGAAGCAGGCCTGGGGCCAAGGCAGCGCGATTAAACGGTAGCGCTCACCATTGCGTTGTCGAAACGCTTGTAACTCCTGCTCCATCGCCGCCAGCGCCGGATAATGAGGATCATTGGGATCATCGCAGCGTACATAGGCGATAGTGGTTGGATCGCAAAAACGGGCAAGCGTATCGATATGACTGTCGGTATCGTCGCCTTCTAAATGACCGTTGACCAGCCATAATACGCGGTCAATGCCAAAATCTTGGGCGAGCTGGGCTTCTACATCTTCTCGCGATAGCGTGGGGTTGCGGTTGGGGTTGAGCAGGCATGCTTCTGTAGTGAGCAGGGTGCCTTCTCCGTCGGTTTCGATACCGCCACCTTCCAGTACTAAATTCCGTGTCGCTAGCGGGCAAGCCCAAACGCCCGCCTCGGCAAGCCACTGGGTAAGCCGGTTATCACGCTCAGCGGGGAATTTTCCGCCCCAGCCGGTGAAGGTGTAATCAAGCATCAGCATCTGGCCCTGGGCGTCGATAACACTGATCGGCCCATGGTCTCGCGCCCAGGTATCATCAGTGGGTGCGACAATAAGCTGCAGCCGGGAAGCAGGCACGCCGTAAGCGTCAAATGTAGTGGTTATGCGTTGTTGCGTTAACTCATCGGGCACGCAAATCAGCACGCGCTGAAAGCGAGTCGTAGCGATCACAATACGTTCCAGGGTGGCTTCGATGCGAGCAAGCATGTGCGCCCAATCGCCGTCCGGCCGCGGCCAGGTCAATTGTATCCCGTCTTGGGGATACCATTCGGGTAGCAAACGATAAGTCATAAAAGCGCAGGCCCACGGTCAGCAGTAAATCGGCGCAATGTAGGCGGTGGCGGGGCAAGTTGCAAGCGTAACGTTTTTAATCTGAACGCTCGCAGGGCTGATCGCTCTAATGGCCGTTTGGAACATGCAGCGAGACTAAAAAAACCGTACCATGAGCGCTTATTGATAAGGAATGACGCCATGCTTGATCGTTTGCCTTTTCTGGTGGGGCTGCGCTACGTGCGCGCTAAACGCCGGAACCACTTTATTTCGTTTATTTCGCTTACCTCAATGCTGGGGTTAATGTTAGGGGTCGCCGTACTTATTCTGGTGTTGTCGGTAATGAACGGCTTTGACCATGAGCTGAGGACGCGCATTTTAGGCATGGTTCCCCACGCTAAAATTGAGTCCCGTGTGGGAATGGTCGAATGGGAGTCTCTGGCCGAAGAGTTGATGCAGCGAGAGCGGGTCATTGGCGCGGCGCCTTTTGTCGAGCAGCAGGGCATGTTCTCGGTCGGTGGCCACAATCAGGGTGCCATGGTGAATGGTATTAATCCCGCTTGGGAAGACCGTGTCTCCATTATTGGCGAACATATGAGTCAAGGGGCATTAGCCGATTTGGTGCCCGGTGAGTGGAATGTAGTGCTGGGGTCGATGCTGGCGCGCAGCCTGGGCGTTGGCGTTGGGGACCGAGTGACGCTGTTGGTGCCTGAGGCTTCGATTACCCCGGCTGGGGTGTTCCCGCGCTTAAAGCGCTTCACCGTTAGCGGTATTTTTAGCGTCGGTGCGGATTTAGACGCCAATCTGGCCTATGCCAATATTGAAGACATGCAGACGCTTGCCCGCTTGGGCGACGCTATTGGCGGGCTTCGCCTTCAGCTAGATGACCTGTTTGCTGCTAGTAGCGAAACCCAGGCCATTCTCAATGAACTTGGCCCTGAGTACCGCGGCAGCGACTGGACGTTCTCTCATGGCAATTTGTTCCAGGCGATACAGATGGAAAAGCGCATGATTGCGCTGCTCTTAACCGTCATCATCGCCGTGGCAGCGTTTAACATCGTCTCCACGCTGGTCATGGTGGTGACGGACAAGCGTGCCGATATTGCTATTTTGCGCACCATAGGGGCCACGCCGCGCTCTATCATGGGCATTTTTATTGTTCAGGGGTTGGCCATTGGCTCGATTGGCATTGCGATCGGTGTGGCGGTGGGCGTGCTGCTGGCACTCACTATCGCTGACCTGATTGGCTGGGTCGAAGGAACGCTGGGTATTCAGTTCTTGGATGCTGGGGTTTACTTCATTAGCGATTTACCTTCTCGCCTACAGTGGGACGATGTTAGTCGTATTGTATTGGCCGCCTTTGGTTTGACGTTCCTGTCGACGCTTTATCCTGCGTGGCGAGCGGCGAAGGTTCAGCCAGCGGATGTGTTGCGCTATGAATAATGGCTTCAGGAATAAGGATGACACGATGTCGATGAATTCGCTGTCTATGAACAAAGAGCAAGACGCCGCCATCATGCTTGACTGCCAAGCGCTGACACGTACCTACAGCGAAGGCCCCCAAGACCTAACGGTGCTGGATAAACTCAATCTGCAGGTTCGGGCTGGCGAGCGAGTTGCCATCGTTGGTAGCTCGGGGTCGGGTAAAACAACGTTACTGAATCTATTGGGCGGTCTTGATCGTCCTAATGACGGTCGCGTGGTGATCGCCGGTGAGCCGCTGTCGGGGTTAAATGAAGCCGCGTTGGGTAGTTTTCGTAATCGCTACATTGGGTTTGTGTATCAGTTTCACCACCTGCTGGCGGAGTTCACCGCCGTCGAAAATGCGGCGTTGCCGCTGATTATTCGCGGCCAGTCGAAAAAGGCGGCCGAGCAGCGGGCGATGCAGATATTGGAGCGAGTGGGCATGCAGCCGCGTGCCGATCATAAGCCAGGTGAACTTTCTGGTGGGGAGCGTCAACGCGTGGCGATTGCCCGGGCGCTGGTTACCGATCCTAGTCTGGTGCTAATGGATGAGCCTACGGGCAATCTTGATCAGACCACCGCAGCGACTATTTTGGCGCTGATGGATGAACTGGCCAAAGAGAGCGCCTGTGCGTTTGTGATTGTGACCCATGATGTGGGTCTCGCGGCCCATCAGGATCGTGTGCTAAAGCTTGATGCGGGCAAATTGGTCGAACAAACGCCAACGCTTTAAGGGTCGAGCTTGGCCAATGAACTGATGCATTAAGCTTATTGGTCAAGCTCAGCCATTAGCCTCACTATCAGGCTTAATCATCAAATTCTGCTTCAATCTGCGCACGCCGCTGCCGACGTTTTTGGCGGCGGCGTTTCCAATTATGGGAGACGTGCCAGCGCCAGATTAAGCGGATACCGACATTGACGACGATCGCTAATATCAACGCTGTCACCAGCGAGCCAACGATCAGGGGCGGCATAATGTCGTGCATCTGTTCGGCAATCCAGCGCGTTGAAATACGCGAGGGCGCTTCTCGTACAGGCGCACCGAGTATGAAAGTGCCAATCCGATAATTGCCGTAAAAAATGAGCGGCATTGTTAAAGGGTTAGTGATCCATACCAAACCGATCGAAAGGGCTAAGTTGCAGCGCGTTAAGCGAGCACCCAGCGCAGCGACCACCATCTGAAAAGGGATGGGGAGCATGGCGCAAAACACGCCCACGCTAAACGCATTGGCAACGCTTCGGCGAGTGAGGAGCCACAAACCCGGGTCTGCAATCAGCGGTGCCATAAAGCGTAGCGAGCGCTGTTTTCTGATGGTGTCGGGTTTGGGCATGTAGCGCTGCAGGAACCTGCGCGGCATGACGGATACTCTTACCTATCGATGCTGCCCATTATCCATATAGCGTTGCCCTTCGGCTATGCTAGGCCATCAATGAACATTCGCCAGGGAGAGTTCTATGCGGTTAGGGGTCGCCATGCCCGCTGCACTTGCAGCTCTTGCTGGAGGGATTTTGGCATGGTACAGCCATGCCGCAGGGATGACCTCCAATGCGTTCGGCTGGGTGCTGGTCGCCGCGTTGTTGATAGTGGCGTGGCAACCCCGCCGAGGTGTATGGCTACTGATGGGTCTATGGGTATTTGCTGGCGTTCAGCATGAATGGACGAGCCGTTTGCCAGCAGGGCTGAGTGGCGAGGATATAGCCGTTGAAGCCACTGTGCTGAACGCTCAGCCGTCGGGGGACGCAACGCGTCTGATGCTGCGTGTTGATAGCTGCCAAGGCCCGGCACAACGACCACGTTGCGTGGTGATAAACAAGGTGCGGGTAACGGCTTATAGCGATAAAGCGTTTTATCCCGGTGAGCAGTGGCGAATGACGCTCCGTTTGCGGCCTCCCAGTGGTTTTGCCAACCCCGGTACGTTTGATTATGAGCAATGGCTATGGCGTGAGGGAATTCACGCTACTGGGTATCTGCGCCAAGATCCACCGCCCGTTCGGCTAGCTTCCGCCGGGCCATCGCTGCGTCAGTTGGGGGTGGGTTTTTTAGCCCGGCAGGCGCTAGATGAGCGCACTAAACGCTGGTTGGCGGCACTGACATTGGGTGATAGCGAACAGCTTACCCAAGATGACTGGTCGTTGTTGAATGCGACCGGCACCACCCATCTGGTCGTTATTTCAGGCTTACACGTTGGGCTGGTGACGTCATTTGTATTGATGCTTGCCAAGCTCGGTGCGCGCTTAACGACGCCTACCAACTGGCGCATGCGCGCTTGGCCTTGGTGGGTGGCGGCGGTAGCCTGCATCAGTTACGCCACGCTTGCCGGGATGGCACCGCCCGCTATGCGTGCCATGGTGATGACGTTGATTGGCCTGTGGGTGCTTAGTGGTCGACATGCACCAAGCCCATGGCAAGGGTGGTGGCTGGCCATTGCGCTGGTGCTTCTCGTTGATCCGCTGGCTCTGTGGCGGCCCGGTATGTGGCTGTCATTTGTGGCGGTGGCATGGTTAATCGCTATTTGGCAGGGTCGGCGGCGCCCTCAGGGTATTAAAGGCTGGTGTTGGGCACTGGTCAGATCACAGTTGCTGCTTGCTCCGCTAATGGCCGCTGCTGTGCTGGTAGCATTTGGGCGCATAGCGCCCGCCGCCCCATTGATTAACCTAGTGGCCGTGCCGTGGGTGAGTTCCATCATGGTGCCTACGGCGTTATTGGGCTGGTTATTATCACCGGTGCCTTTTCTAGGCCATGCTTTATGGTGGCTGTTTGAGGCCGCACTTAATATTTTCCATTTACTGTTGAGCCTCTCTGTTCAGCACTGGCCGCTATGGGAGCCTGATCGGCCATTGACCTATCCACTGGCCTTTGCGCTGCTGCTGCTATCACTCTGCTGGGGATTGCCTGCGGTGCTACCGGGTATGCGGCTAGCCACTACGGCGTTGGTGGTGGCGCTGCCTTGGTGGTCGCTATTGTCAACGACTCCCCAGCAAGGGCTTCGAGTGAGCGTGCATGATGTGGGGCAAGGGCAGTTGATCGAGTTACGTAGCAAACATTATCGACTGCTTTATGATACCGGGCCGCGCTTTCGTGGCGGTTTTATGCCGCTGGAAACGCTGTGGTCTCCGGGTCAACGTTTTGATCAGGTGATCGTTAGTCACGCCGATAACGACCATGCGGGTGGTGTTAATGCGTTATTAGCCGAGCATCAGGTTAATCAGTGGATAGCGCCCGAGGGTGAGACCCTGTCAGTAGACAGCCGGGCGTGCCAGCGAGGTCAAACCTGGCAGCGCGATGGCGTTAATTATCGCTTTTTATGGCCGCCCGCGGGCGCTAATGCTTTGTCACCCAATGATCGATCCTGCGTATTGGAAGTCAGTGTAGGCGAGCACCGGCTGCTCATCACGGGGGATGTGAGTAGCGAGATAGAGCGACGCTTTTTGCTTGAAGTGGATTCGCCTGTCTCTATGCTTGTCGCGGGGCATCACGGCAGTGGAACAAGTTCGGGTATTCAGTTCGTACGTCATACCGCCCCTGAACATGTTGTTTTTAGCGCAGGACGTGATAACCCTTTTCAGCATCCGGGAGATGCCGTCGTGCGCCGTTTTCGTGATCAGGAAAGCTGTTTGTGGAGTACGGCCCAAGACGGCGCACTGCGTTTTTGGCTGGAAGCTGCTCGTCCTTTTGAGGTTAGAACGACGCGACCACGGTCAAGTCGACGCAATCGGTGTTGAACCACGTCGCCATCAGGTAGAATTCACCGCATTGCACACTATTGCCGGGAGCGCGTGTGGCTGATTCAAGCTGGGGTATTTACAAGCGGTTATTGGGCTATGTTAAGCCACATTGGCGCGCGTTTTTGCTGGCGCTGGTGGGGTTTGTGGTATACGCCGCGTCGAGTACCGCACTGGCGGAAATGATGAAGCGGCTGATTGATGGCATTCAAAACCCGGATGCTGCTTTCCGGTTCTTCTTGCCGCTGTTTGTCATTATTATGTTCTCCGCCCGCGGGGTAGGCACTTTTTTAAGTACTTACTTTATGGCTTATGTGGGGCGCTATGTGATTCATACCCTGCGCTGCGATGTATTTGCTCATCTTCTTCACCTGCCTGGCCGGTTTTTTGACCACCACTCCAGCGGTCAACTGGTATCGCGGGTGACCTACCACGTCGAGCAAGTGGCAGGGGCGGCCACCAAGGCGGTGACGATTATTCTACGTGAAGGCCTGTTCGTCGTCGGCCTAGTGCTTTATCTGCTCTGGACCAACTGGATGCTCACGCTACTGTTTTTAGGCGTGACGCCGATTATCGCCGTCGTAGTGAGTTACGTCAGTAAGCGGTTTAGGCGTATCTCCAAGCGCATTCAGCACTCTATGGGCGATGTGACCCATATTGCGTCGGAAGCGTTGTCTGGCTATCGCGTAGTGCGCACCCATGGCGCAGAAGATTATGAAAAGCAGCGCTTTGAGCGAGTGAGTGAAGAGAATCGTCGTCAAAGTATGAAAGAGGCCATGACCCGGGCGGTTAGCTCGCCGGTAATTCTGATGCTGGTGGCTATCTCTATGGCGCTGCTGGTATGGCTGGCGATGGCGCCCTCCCTGATGGAGAACATGACCCCCGGTGAGTTTGTCGCCTTTATTACGGCCGCCGCCCTGATGATCAAACCAGTGCGCCAATTGACTGAGATTAACGGTGAGATTCAGAAGGGGTTGGCGGCAGCGTCAGAGCTTTTTGGTCTACTGGATATGACGCCGGAGCAGGATAACGGTAAGCGTATTGCCAGCCGTTTAAGCGGTGAGGTCGTTATCGATAAGGTTAGCTTCCGCTATGCCGACGACCAACCCGAAGTGCTGCATGATATTAATCTACGGCTGGCGCCAGGTGAGCTGGTAGCGATAGTCGGTCGCTCGGGAAGTGGTAAATCTACGCTGGTGAGCCTATTGCCGCGCTTCTACCGGCCTAGCCAAGGCATTATCACCATTGATGGCGTCAATGTTGATGAGTACGCGCTTGGGCCGCTGCGCCAGCAGATTGCCTTGGTCTCCCAGCAGGTGACGCTATTTAATGCCTCAATTGCCGATAACATTGCCTATGGGGTGGCTAATCCTGACCCACAGGCTATTCAAGCGGCGGCTGAAGCGGCCTATGCCCACGAGTTTATCGACAAACTACCCGATGGTTATGCGACCACCGTAGGCGAAAATGGCGTGATGCTCTCGGGTGGGCAACGTCAGCGGCTGGCGATTGCCCGAGCTATCTTCAAGGATGCGCCACTGTTGGTGCTCGATGAGGCCACCTCGGCGTTGGATACGGAATCTGAGCGCTATATTCAGAAAGCGCTGGAGCGCGTTTGTGAGGGGCGCACTACATTGGTGATTGCCCACCGCCTGTCCACCATCGAACGGGCCGACCGGATCGTGGTGATGGATCAGGGGCGTATTATTGAAGAGGGCACCCATCAGGCCTTGTTGGATGCCGATGGCGCTTATGCAGCGCTGCATCAGTTGCAGTTTCAAGAAGCATTATGACCCTGCCTAAAAAAGCGCAAAAGACTCGGACACTGGCAGAGCGTTGGCTGCAAGGTGCCTATCAGGGCAGCCGTTGGCTTTGGCCGCTAAAGCCCTTAGGGGCGCTTTATCAATGGGGAATGGCCCGCCGTGAACAGGCCTACCAGCATGGTAAGAAGGCTATGTGGAAGGCCCCCGTGCCGGTGATTGTGGTCGGCAATATCACCTTAGGGGGAACCGGGAAATCACCGTTAGTGGCGTGGTTGGGCAATTGGCTGGTGGCGCAGGGCTGGTCACCAGGCATTGTTACCCGCGGCTATGGCGGAATATCATCGCACTATCCCTTGCTTGTCACCGCCGCCACTAATGTTGCCGAAAGCGGCGATGAACCCTTGATGCTCGCGCAGCAGACAGGGCTACCGGTAGTGGCAGACCCCAAACGGTCGCGCGGCGTGCAGGCGCTAGTGGCGGCGGGTTGCGATATTATTTTGAGCGACGATGGCTTGCAGCACTTGGCACTGGCGCGGGATATTGAGCTAGTCGTGGTTGATGGTGCCCGCGGTTTAGGTAATGGTCGCTGCTTACCCGCCGGGCCGCTGCGCGAATCGCCCAGCCGCTTGCAGCGCGTTGATGCCGTGATCGTCAATGGTGACTCACAGCAGGCGTTGCCGGTCGGCTCTGTGACCACTATGCAGTTAGCACCGCGTTATTGGCGCCGCTTAGATGACGGTGCTCGGTTTTCGCTAGCGCCGCTGCCGTTTACGCTGCCAGTGCACGCAGTAGCGGGGATTGGCAATCCCAGGCGTTTTTTTCGCACGCTTTCCAATTTGGGGGTCAGTGGTGACTGGCACCCGTTGGCCGATCATCAGCATTACAGCGCTGACGCGCTAAAATTTGCAGATATCCGCCCGATTATCATGACAGCCAAAGATGCCGTTAAATGTTATGCCCTGGCGCCGTCGAATAGTTGGGTATTAGATGTGGAAGCCACGCTTCCACCTGAATTTGAATACTGGCTGGCAGCACGGCTGTCGGCACTTTCCTAAAGGAGTCAAGCGCATGGATAAGGAACTGCTGGCAATGCTGGTCTGCCCGTTGTGTAACGGCAAGCTGAAATATGACCGTGAGGCTCAAGAGCTGCGTTGCCACTACGATGGCCTGGCCTATCCCATTCAAGAAGGGATTCCCGTCATGCTGCCGGAAGAAGCCCGTGCCATGGACGCCGATGAGAAGCTGCCTACTTCCCCTGGTCGCGCGTCAGGGAGCGCGTCAGGACGCGCTTCAGGACAATCCGGAGGCGTTTAATGGCTTCTCCTGACGTTGCCGTGCCAGACTTTACGGTTGTCGTACCCGCACGCTATGGCTCCACCCGCTTGCCCGGCAAGCCGCTGTTAGAAATTGCCGGAGAGCCGATGGTCGCCCACGTATGGCGGCGCGCATGCCAAAGCCATGCCTGCCGGGTTGTGGTGGCCACGGACGATAGCCGCATTCGGGATGCCATGCTGCCTTATGGTGCTGAGGTGATCATGACGCGCGACGATCATCCTTCGGGCACTGACCGCTTAGCCGAAGTGGCTGATATTTTAGCGCTAGCGGATGACGCTCTGTTGGTTAATGTGCAGGGCGATGAGCCTTTGATTCCGCCTGCCTTGATTGATCAAGTGGCCCTTCGCTTGGCCGATGACCCCGAGGCATCGATTGCCACGCTGGCGGAGCCTATCAACGATGTCGACACGCTGTTTAATCCCAACGTGGTTAAGGTGGTGCGCACCTTGCAGGGTCGAGCGCTGTATTTCTCACGTGCGCCCATTCCCTGGGATCGGGAGCATTTCAAACAGGCGCCCACGCTACTGGCGACCGACGCTTGGCTGCGCCATATTGGCCTCTATGCATACCGCGCGGGTTTTCTAGCGGCTTACCGTGACTGGCCCGCCTCTAGCCTGGAGCAACTTGAACAGCTTGAGCAACTGCGTGCATTACAAAACGGCCACGCGATACAGGTAGCCTTAGCCTGTGAGGTAAATCCCACGGGTGTTGATACTGTCGAGGATTTAGCCCGTGTGCGTGCGCTGCTTGCCTAGCGCCTAAGGAGAGTTGTTGTGAAAGTGTTATTTGTGTGTCTAGGCAATATTTGCCGTTCGCCCACCGCAGAAGGTGTTTTTCGCCGTGCCCTTGAGCAAGCAGGGCTAGCCGACGAGGTTGAAATAGACTCCTGCGGGGTCGGCAGTTGGCATGTGGGCAAAGCGCCGGACTCACGCGCCCAGCAAGCAGCCTTGTGCCGTGGTATCGATTTAAGTGGTCTGCGTGCCCGCCAGTTAAATGTGCAGGATTTTGCTGAATTTGATTACGTGCTGGGTATGGATCAGGACAATTTGCGCGCCATATGTGACCTGAAACCCGCCAATAGCCAGGCTCATGTCGGCCTGTTTTTAGATTTTGCCGGTACGCCTGGTGCAGAAGTACCTGATCCTTATTATGGTGGGGATGAGGGCTTTGAAAACGTTCTAAATATGATTGAAGCCGCTTCAAACGGGCTCATTCAACACCTCAAGCGTGAGCACTGAGGTGGCGGCTTTTAATCTGCAGTCCAATATTGATTTAACTCTTGCCAATACGCTGCGGCTACCTTGTCACGCCGAGCACTATGCAGCGCCGGGTACGCTGTCAGCACTGCGCGCTGCACTCGCTTATGCCCACGCTCAGGACTGGCCCGTTACGTTGCTGGGCGGTGGCAGCAATGTACTGTTACCTGAGCAGGTGCCGGGCCTGGTGCTACGCCCAGCCTTAAAGCAATGGTGGCTGAGACAACCAAAAGGCGCTCAACAAGGGGAGGTGTTTACCCAAGTGGGCGCTGGGGTTAATTGGCACGCCTTAGTCATGGCGACTGCCGCACGGGGTTTGTGGGGAATCGAAAACTTGGCGCTAATTCCCGGTAGTTGCGGGGCGGCACCGGTGCAAAATATTGGCGCCTACGGCGTTGAGCTTGCTGACACGCTGCAAGCGGTGCAGGTCATGGAGCTCGCCACTGGACGCTGTTATTGGTTAAGTACTCAAGAGTGCGCGTTTGCTTACCGGGACAGCATCTTTAAAGGCGAGTTAGCCGATAGTGTTGTGATTACCCAGCTAATATTGCGTTTATCACGTATGCCAGCGCCGCAACTGAATTATGGCGATCTTGCCGCGCGGTTATCTGCCACACCCTCGCCGCTTGAGGTTGCTGAAGCCGTTTGTGCTATTCGCCGCGAGAAGCTACCCGACCCTGAGGTGCTTGCCAACGCGGGAAGTTTCTTCAAAAATCCGCTAGTAAGTGATGAGCAGGCAGCGCAGCTGTCGCGTCAGTATCCTGCGATGCCCCATTTTCCCCAGGCGGGAGGGCAAACAAAGTTAGCGGCAGGTTGGTTGATCGACCAGTGCGGTTTAAAAGGGATGCGCGACGGCGCCTTTGGCGTACACCAGCATCAAGCGCTGGTGCTGGTGCATTTTGGTGGCGGTGATCGCCTCGGCTTGATGAAAATCGCCAGCTATATCGCCGCTCAAGTAAAAACACGCTTTGGTGTGCTGTTAGAACCCGAACCACGTTTTATTAATCCTTAACGCCCTTTTCCAGCGAATCCTTCTGCCGTTTTTAAAAGGCGCCTCCTAGACAACAAAATCCCCGCTTAAGCGGGGATTTTGCTGTTGCAACACGCGTCCGATTTTACTCGGAGTGGGTGTCCTGTTGCGCCTGTTTACGCTTTTCACGCGGATCGTTGTGAGCCCGTGTGCGGCGACGTGGTTTAGGCGTTTCTTCAGTTGCTGCATCTTCAGCGGGAGCTTCGCTAGCCACCGGCTGAGCAGGCTGAGGCTCTACTTCAGTCGTTTCTAGTTCGCCGCTATGTTCGACGCTCTTTTCTTCCTCGCCTTGCTTTTGCTCGCTGCTGGATGGCTCTTCAACTGAAGAGGCCGCGTCGTCACGCTCAGAAGCGCTCTCAGAAATGCTTGGTGTTACTGCTTCCTGGCGAATTTCCTGGGCGTTAGTTGACGCTTCAGGCTGGCGCTGTTCGCTGCTTTGATCCGTGTCAGCGCTACTGAGAGGCTCAGCGGCAGCTTCTTCAATAGTGGCCGCCGGATCGACCGCGTTGGCCGCAGGCGGTTCGATAGCTTCAGGTGCTACCGATTCGCTAGCACTTGGCTGGTTATCAGCAGTTTGCTCAGTTTCAGAAGGCTCCGAGTTGGTTTCGATTGCTTCTGAGTTCACCTCAGGTGGCACTGACGTAGTCTTACTCTCTTCAGAATGAGGTTCAGTCGTTTCAGAGGCAGCAGCAGGTGCGGGCTCTTCGCTGGTGACGGGCTTGACAGCGGCTTCCTGCTCAGCGGTGTCAGAAGCAGGTTGAGTGGCTTCATCGGCAGATGCGGCGACGTCAGCATTCTGAGTCTCGGCAGTTGGTGCTTCTGAAGCCGGTCTCTCTGAAGCTGGTGCTTCTACTTCCGGTGCCGAAGTTTTCGCGTCTGACGCTTCGGTTGTTGGCGCGACAGGCGCTTCATCCGCAGGTTCAGCGGTTTCTGGCGCTTCATCTACCACTTCTGCCTGCAGCTTTAACTGCTCGGCTTCTGCCTGTGGGTTGATCGCCTGGGTACGTGTGCGGTTACGCGGGTTGTTACGCGTACGCTTCGGCTTGCCGTCATCCTGCTTGGCTTCTGGCTGTTTGGCAGTTTCATCGGGTTGGCTGTCTTGGCCAGCCTCGCGACGTGGCTCTTTCGGCGCTGCGCTTTTGCCGTTATTGCTCTTTTTAGAGCTGTCTTTGCCAGAGCTATCCGACTGGCTCTCTTTACGAGGCGCTTTGTTGGCCGACTCTTCGGTGGCATCGTCTTGCTGGGGATGACGACGACGATTGCGGGTGCGGCTGGGGCCGCTGCGCTTGTCGCTGTTATCGTCACCGGCAGGACGCGGAGCAGTGGTGCGTTGCTCGCTTTTTTGCTCGGCTTTTTGTTCAGTTTTTGGCTCAGACCGGGCGCTGTTATCACTGCGCGACTCGCTACGGCTAGTGTTGTCGCCGCGCTCATTGCGTGAGGGCTTCTGTCGCGACTCACTGCTGCGCTGATTGGTTTTACGCTCGCTTGGCTTGCGCGGCGCCGGGGTTTCAGTCTTGGGCTCTGGCGCAGCTTCAGCATTACTTTCGTCGCTGCCTAGCAACTTGGCGAAGCCACGGATAAAGCGGCCAATGACGCTGGGTTGCTCGCTGGTCGCCGGTGCTGCTTTCACCGCCGGGGCAGCAGCAGGCGCTTTCTCTTCGCTTTGCAGCGATGCCGGCGCGGGGGCGTTATGCGTAACGCTTTTTACCGCTGCTTCTGCGCGTTGAGCGGGCGGTACGAAGCTGGGTGTCGGTTCCTTACCTACTTCGGTATCCGTGGAGAGCTCAAAGCTCGAAAGGCTTTGAGTGTCATCCTCGTCTAAATGATCATCGCGCAGGCGCTGTACGTCGTAGTGGGGCGTATCCATGTCAGGGTTAGGCAGCAGCACTACGCGAACATTTTGGCGGGACTCTAAATCGGCCAGCACACTGCGTTTTTCATTGAGCAGATACGTAGCGACGGGTACCGGCAGAATAGCGCGAATCTGCGCGCTGTTCTCTTTCATGGCCTCTTCTTCAATCAGGCGCATGATTGACAGCGACAGCGAACGCACATCGCGAATGGTGCCTTGACCATTACAGCGCGGGCAAACCACGCCGCTGGTTTCACCCAGCGAAGGACGCAGGCGCTGTCGGGACATTTCCATTAGGCCAAAGCGTGAGATGCGACCAATCTGCACCCGCGCGCGGTCTAGCTTAAGCGCATCGCGCATACGGTTTTCAACTTCACGCTGGTTGCGCGCTGGCCCCATGTCGATGAAGTCGATTACCACCAAGCCGCCGATATCGCGCAGGCGTAGCTGGCGGGCGATCTCATCGGCGGCTTCGGAGTTGGTTTGTAGGGCGGTTTCTTCGATATCGCTACCGCGGGTAGCACGCGCGGAGTTGATATCGATAGAAACCAGCGCTTCCGTGTGGTCGATCACGATCGACCCGCCAGATGGGAGTTTTACTTCACGCTGATAGGCCGTTTCGATTTGCGATTCGATCTGAAAGCGCGAGAACAGCGGTACCTCGTCAGCGTAAAGCTTGATCTTCTGCTGATACGAGGGCATTACCTGGCGAATAAAGCCTAGCGCTTCGGCGTGAATCTCGGGGCTGTCGATCAATACTTCGCCGATGTCCTGGCGCAAGTAGTCGCGCATAGCGCGAATGATGACGTTGGATTCACGGTAGATTAGGAATGGGGCAGGGCGCTTGGCGGCTTCAGTGGTGATCGATTCCCACACCTGAACCAGATAGTCCAAATCCCACTGCAGCTCTTCCGGGTTACGGCCAATGCCAGCGGTGCGCACGATCAGGCCCATTTTGTCCGGCACGGTCAATTGACCCATGGCATCTTTGAGCTGACTACGCTCATCGCCTTCGATACGGCGAGAAATGCCACCCGCACGCGGGTTGTTGGGCATCAATACCAAAAAGCGGCCCGCCAGGCTGACAAAGGTGGTAAGCGCGGCGCCTTTATTGCCACGCTCTTCCTTGTCGACCTGAACGATGACTTCTTGGCCCTCTTTAAGCACTTCTTTAATGCTGGGACGGCCGGAAACGTCTTTTACAAAGTACTCTTTAGAGATCTCTTTGAGCGGCAAAAAGCCGTGGCGGTCAGCGCCATAATCGACAAAGGCAGCTTCAAGTGAGGGCTCTACGCGGGTGATTTTACCGCGATAGATATTGGCTTTTTTCTGTTCTCGAGCGCCGGATTCGATGTCTAAATCGTACAGGCGTTGTCCATCGACTAAGGCGACGCGCAGCTCTTCAGGCTGTGTCGCATTAATAAGCATCCGTTTCATGTTGTCTCGCATAGCGTTGCGTGCCGGCGAACTGCCTATGGGGTGACGTAGGCGAACCGCTGGGTGCTGCGTGCTTGTGCTCGGCGCATTGCAATGCTGACGCGTCAAGCCGGGAAGGCATCATTGCCAACCCGGCCAGTAGGGCGTTGAGTACGTGGCGGAGGCAGGACATATTCCGGTGGTTGTCACATCCATCCGGCCCTGCTGACACCGCCAACACCTGGCATTCATCGATTCACCAACGCCGGCCACCGGCACAGCGTTGAACTTGTCGCCCGGAGCCAGCCAGCGCCTTGTGACGAGAAAGGAGGGGCTGCTCGGGGCGTGGCGTTGTTTCGTTGCTGCCTGCCGTTGAGGGCGAGGCTTACTTTTCTCTGCCAGCATAAAAACGGGCGGCAGAGTTACTGCATTTTTTTAGATCAGATATTGGTACTGAAAAACGGGCAATGCGTACACTGGTGCCGTTTTTGTGTTCAGGCCTGCGTGTTAGTCGGGCAGGCGCATTAACCGAGCTCAGCGTAGACGTCTTCTGCTAACAAATTTAACCAATTAGCTATTTAGCTGCTAGCCGCGAGCGTTAGACAAGAAAGCTTTATGCGCTTGGCTGGTGAACGTTTTGGAATATAACAGTAAAGACAACGACCAGCAATTGACGCAATGCCCTTGGGTCTACGCTAGAATGCCGTTTTTTAGCTGATGTTAGCGAACTACAGCAGGAGCAAGCGGCAATGTCCGAAGGGCGCGAAGTACAGTGGGTGGATATTGCCCCAGAGCAAGCTGGGCAGCGAATTGATAATTTCCTCATGACGCGGCTCAAAGGAGCGCCAAGGGCGCTGATTTATCGCATCGTACGTAAAGGCGAAGTGCGCGTTAATAAAAAGCGCGTCAAAGTGGATTACCGTTTGCAGGCGGGCGATTTAGTGCGCGTGCCACCGCTGCGCTTGGCGCCCCGTGAGGCGGTCAAGGAAGTGAGCGATAATTTACGCGACCTGTTGGTGGGCAGCGTTATTATGGAAGGCCCTGATTGGATGGTGCTGAACAAGCCTTCGGGCTTGGCGGTGCACGGTGGTAGCGGGGTTAAAATAGGTTTGATTGAAGCGCTGCGCCAGGTGCGCGATGATTTGAGTTTTTTGGAATTAGTACACCGTCTGGATCGTGATACTTCGGGCTGTTTGTTACTAGCCAAGTCCCGGGATGCGTTGGTAACCCTCAATGAGTCACTGAAAAAGCACGGTATGGATAAGCGCTATCTAGCCTTGGTTAGCGGGCGCTGGCCGGCGCGTAAAACGTATGAGAGTGCCCGCCTGGATCGTTTTGATGCGGGCAATGGCGAGCGCCGGGTGAGAGTCGACCCCAATGGCAAAGTGTCGCGCACTCATTTTTCAGTGGTCGAGACGTTTGAAAAAGTCACGCTGATCGAAGCCGAACCGGTGACGGGGCGTACGCATCAAATTCGCGTGCATGCAGCTCATGCAGGCCATGCGTTGTTGGGCGATGATAAATACGCCACCCGGGAGAGCGGTCTGCTCACTAAGCAGTTGGGACTGGGGCGGCTGTTTCTGCATGCGCGTGCATTAACATTTCCAGAGCCCGGCAATGGACGCCCGGTGACCGTTAAAGCACCGCTGCCAGAGGCGCTGGAAGCTACCCTCACGCGTGCTCGTCAATAACCCGCCCCCTCAATACGGAGCTGTCATGCAGTATGAGCTAATTATATTTGATTGGGACGGTACCTTGATGGATTCGGTGCCGCGTATTGTCTCCTGCATGCAGGCCGCTGCCCTGGAAGCTGAGTGGGGCGAGCTTTCGACCGCTGAAGTGGAAGATATTATTGGTTTGGGATTACCCGAAGCCATTGCCCAGCTATGCCCGGGTATTTTGCCTGCGCAGGCCGAGCGCCTTCGTGAGCGTTACTCGCACCATTTTGTCACCGCGGATGCGACGCCGATGCTGTTTTTTGCCGGGGTTGAGGCACAAATTGCCCGCTTGCGTGGCCGTGAGCAGCAGCGGTTGGCGGTAGCGACCGGTAAAAGTCGCCGCGGCCTTGACCGCATTTTTGCTGAGACCAACAGCGGCGGCTGGTTTCACGCCAGCCGCACCGCCGATGAAACTCGCTCGAAACCCCATCCGCAAATGCTTTCGGAACTATTGGCCGAGTTAGAGGTGCCCGTCGAGCGAGCCGTGATGGTTGGCGATACGGCTTACGACCTTGAAATGGCCCGGGCCATTGGCATGGATCGCGTCGGCGTCACCTACGGCGTACATACGCCAGAGCGTTTGGCGCTCAGCCAGCCCAAGTGGATTGCCCATAGCATTAATGAGCTTTTTGATCGGCTGTAAGGTGAATAGCCAGCATTTACATAAGGACATTTTATGAGCGATGACCCAAACCGCCCCAGTGGCACAAACGACGGACGTGACGGCCCGACCAATGATGATCGCAATGAGGTGAGGGAGGATCGTTGGACACAGGGATCAGAGGTGCCACCTAGTAAGGGCGCTAAGCCTATGTCGGGTGCGCCAGACGATGATGCCGAAACCCTGCGCGAACGCCAGCGGCTGGCGCAGCTGGAAATGATGGATCACTGGATAGGCGGCGTGTTAACGGAACAGCGACGCACTCGCCGCTGGAAGCTGTTTTTCCGCCTGATGATGCTTACTATTGTGTTGGTGGCGCTATTTACCACCCTTTATAGTCTGTTTTGGGATTCGTCTAGTGCTACCGCGCCCACACAGCGACACTTAGGGATTGTGGAGGTCAGTGGGGTAATTGCCAGCGATTCGCCTGCCAATGCCGAGCGTATCATTGAGGGGCTGAATAACGCCTGGGAGGCGGAAGGCGCTGCTGCTGTGGTGCTGCACATTAATAGCCCGGGTGGTAGCCCGGTGCAGTCTCAGCGTATCTATGCAGAAATTATGCGTCTACGCGAGCAGGGCGATAAGCCGATTATCGCAGTGATCGAAGATGTCGGTGCCAGCGGCGCTTATTATATTGCGGCGGCGGCGAATGAGATCATTGCGTCGCCGGTGAGCCTGGTGGGTTCTATTGGCGTTATTTACGCGGGCTTTGGTTTTGAAGAGGCAATAGCGCGCATTGGTGTGGAGCGCCGCGTACTGACGGCTGGTGAAAATAAAGCCTTTCTTGACCCGTTTCAGCCACTGGATGAAGAGGCGGAGCAGTTTTGGCAGGAAGTGCTCAGCCAAACTCACCGTCAGTTTATTGATGATGTGCGTGCGGGAAGAGGTGGAAGGCTTAGCGACAGCCCCGATATATTTTCAGGCCTGGTCTGGAGTGGTGAGCAGAGCCTTGATCTAGGCTTGGTTGACCAGTTAGGCAGCCTTGAGCAAGTGGCGCGTGACCGAGTGGGTGACACCAATTGGGTCGATTATACGCCGAGTCTTGATCCATTTGAGCGCCTGACGCGCCGCTTTACCCAGGTCGTCGCCGAGGTGTTGGGCGTCAGTGCGCCCGCTACCCCGCTGCGCTTCTAAGCGCTTAGTTGTCAGGCCCTTGGTTGTCGGCTCTACTGATGATCAGGAGGCGCCAAGCGGGTCTAAACCCGCTTGGCGCAGCATGTCACAAAGCGCAATCAGTGATAACCCAATCAATGCGTTGGGGTCGCGGCCTTCAAGCTTCTCAAACAGCGCTATACCTAAGCCTTCCATGCGAAAGCTGCCAGCGCTGTCGAGTGGCTGTTCTTTGGCGACATAGTTTTCAATTTCCTGGGTGCTCAAGTGGCGGAAAACCACCTCGAATGGCTCGACGTGCACCTGATGACGCTGGTGGCGTGTATCCAACAGCGCTAAACCGGTCAAAAAAGTGACACGCTGGCCGGAAAAGCGGCTCAGGTTGGCGCGTGCCTTGGCTTCCGTATGCGGTTTGCCAAGAATGTCGCCTTCAAATACTGCTACTTGGTCAGAGCCGATAATGCAGTGGTGGGGGAAATGGTGCGCAACGGCGTTAGCTTTGCTGAGCGCTAGTCGATGGACCAGAGCGTGGGGTGTTTCGCCACTATGGGGCATTTCATCAATATTCGGCGAATAGCATTGGTAGGGGAGCTGCAGTCGATCCAGCAGCTCGCGCCGCCAACGCGAGCTGGAGGCCAGTACCAGCTCGGTCGTTGATGCCTGACTGCTTGATGGCTCGGTCATTGCGGATGAAGTCACAAATAGCTCCTGGCTGGGTAGTGGCGCAACGTGGCGCAAATGCAATTTCAAAGCAGTAGAGTGTAGCGAAAGCAGCTAAACCTGCCTATGTTGGCTGTTTATTGAGGCCACGGTTGGTTATTGATTGAGGAAGGCATGAAGAAATATACCGACAGCTTTGACACCAGCAGGGGGAGTGCCTATCATTGCGCGCCTATGTTGACCTCACAACTCCCCAGTCGGGTGGAGCCTTATAAGCTCGCAGCCCGCCACGAACGAATCGAAGGCTTGGTAGCGCTGGATAAACTGCCACGTCTTGCCGAAGAAGCGGGTGTCCAAACCGGCGACTGTCATGTCGTGCTTGAGTTTGGCGTCGATGCTCAAGGTCGTCGTGAAATTCGTGGCCACTTGCAAGCGACGTTGGCGCTTGCCTGCCGACGCTGCCTGGTGCCGCTGCCTCAAGAGGTGAGCAGTGACTTTCTGCTTGGAATGGTCACTGACGAAGCCTTAGCGGCCGAGTTGCCTGCTAGTCATGAACCGGTGCTGGTGGAAAAGGAACAGCTGGATCTTCTGACGGTGGTTGAGGATGAGTTAATTCTCAGCCTGCCCCAGGTGGTCTATCACGATGAAGCCGAATGTCATGTCTCGGCGGAGCAGCTGGTCAGCAAAACAGAAGGCGCGGCGGCAGAAACAACGCCAGCGACGAATCCATTTGCGGTGCTCAATGTCTTAAAAGGCAAAAAATAAGCACCCTTTAACTTAAATACCTTGGAGTAAACACCCATGGCAGTTCAGCAGAACCGTAAAACTCGTTCCAAGCGCGGCATGCGTCGTAGCCACGATGCACTGACCGCTCCGACGCTGTCTCAAGACAAAGAAACGGGTACGACTCACCTGCGTCACCACATTTCTCCAGACGGTTTCTACCGTGGTCGTAAAGTGATTGAAGTATAAACCTCAATTGCGTTATTAAGCGGCTAAACGGACTCAGTGCGGTATGCGCCTAGCGATTGATGTGATGGGGGGTGACCAAGGCCCTCATGCGATTATCACAGGTGCTGCAAAGGCAGTGGTGGAACACCCAGACCTTGAGCTGATTCTGTTTGGCCCGCGTCAGCAGATTCTTGCTGAGCTTTCACGCTTGCCGCAGCCTCTGGTTGCGGCAGCGTCACGTTTGGTGGCGCGTGAAGCACCTGACTGCATTATGCCATCGACAACCGCTGCCTGGGCGCTGCGCAAGGGGCAGGCGACCAGTATGATGCACATGCTGCGAAGTGTCGCTCAGGGCGAGGCGGTTGCCGGTGTAAGTGCGGGTAATACGGCAGCACTTGTGGCATTAGCAAGGCGCGAGCTGGGGATGGTCGAGGGTATTTCTCGGCCAGCGATCAGTACCGCGATTCCAGCGCGCCAAGGGCGTCGCTGTTATTTGCTGGACTTAGGTGCCAATGTGGACTCTCCCGCTCATCGGCTGGTGGATTTTGCGCTAATGGGCGCGGCGATGGCGCAGTGCGTTGATGGCACGGCTATGCCACGTGTCGCGCTGCTCAATGTTGGTGCTGAGGCCACTAAAGGATGTGCCAGCGTTCGCGAAGCTGATCGTTTGCTGCGCGAGCATGCCAATAGAGGTGCTTTTGACTATCAAGGTTATGCCGAGGGTGGTGACCTGTTTAAAGGCCAGCTTGACGTAGTGGTATGCGATGGCTTTGTGGGTAACGCTGTGCTCAAGGCAAGCGAAGGTTTGACAAGTATGTTGGTTGAACGCGTGCAGATGGCGTTTGAATCGCGCTTAAGTGGTCGTTTAGCAAGCCTACTGGCCAAACCTGTGTTGAGGCGTTTAAAGCAGGAGTTAGATCCTGTGCGCTATAACGGGGCCAGTTTATTGGGGTTGCGCGGTATCGTGGTGAAAAGTCACGGCAGTACCCATGCCGATGGTTTCTACTACGCTATTCAGCGTGCTCTTCAGGAAGTAGAACATAATTTGCCTGCGCGGATCGCAGGCCGTTGGCAGGCGCCATTACGTGAAGCAGTGGCACCTGCGAGCCATGATTAGATAATAAATAATTTATTTTTTGCGAGCTTATAGGTGGCATCAGGATGTGCCAATAATCTCGCCTATCGCTCATATGAGCAAATGCCTACAAGTGCAAAGGTGAACGACATGTCTCAACCCCTTGCCCTCATTTTCCCCGGGCAAGGCTCTCAGCAGCTTGGAATGCTGCGAGAGCTGGCCGAGCGCTATAGTGTGGTGGGAACGACATTTGAGGAAGCGTCGGATGCTTTGGGCTACGACTTATGGAAAGTCGTCCAAGAGGGTCCTGAAGCATCGCTTAATGCAACCGCGTGCACCCAGCCCGCATTACTCTCTGCCAGCGTCGCTATTTGGCGCGTTTGGCAGGAGCTAGAAGGGCCTCGGCCTACTGTAATGGCGGGCCATAGCTTGGGCGAATACAGCGCGATGGTGTGCGCTGGCGTCATGAGCTTTGCCGAGGGCGTTAACTTAGTGCGTCTGCGCGGTGAGGCCATGCAGGAGGCCGTTCCCGCGGGTGAAGGTGGTATGGCGGCCATCCTTGGCTTGGCAGACGACGCGGTTGAAGCCGCCTGTGAAAAAGCCGCCCAGGGCGACGTGGTGTCTGCTGTCAACTACAACTCCCCTGGGCAGGTCGTAGTGGCAGGCTCCAAAGCAGCCGTTGAGCGGGCTATCGTTGCCTGCCAAGAAGCGGGGGCCAAGCGCGCCATGTCATTACCCGTTTCCGTTCCTTCGCATTGTGCGTTAATGCGCCCGGCCGCCGAGCGCCTAGCGGAGGCTATGCAGGCAATTGAATTGCGAACGCCACGCTATACCGTGATTCAAAATGTCGACGCCAAGGCGCATGCTGATACCGCGACACTTCGCACACGTCTCATCGAACAGCTTTATCAGCCAGTGCGCTGGAGCGCCTGCGTTGAGGCAATGGCTAGTCAAGATGTTGAAGTATTTATTGAGTGCGGGCCTGGAAAGGTGTTGACCGGCCTCAATAAGCGTATCGTGAAGGGTAGCAAGGGGTTGGCAGTGAATGACCCTGACAGCCTGAATGCTGCGCTTGAGCTGGCGCGTGAAACGTTGGCTGATAAAGCGTGACCAAGGGTTGTGTTATTCCGCTATCCTTGCTTGATTACACGGTTAGAGGCAGAACGTTATGACCCAAGAAAGTAGAGTTGCCCTGGTAACAGGGGCCAGTCGCGGTATTGGCCAGGCCATTGCTCGTGAGTTAGGTCGTCAAGGCCGTATCGTCATTGGCACAGCGACTAGCGAGTCCGGTGCTGAAAAAATTGATGCTGATTTAAAAGAGAATGGCATTGAAGGCGCAGGTCTGTGTCTTAACGTGACGAACCAGGCCAGCATTGACAGCGTATTGAAAACCATCACTGAGCGCTTTGGTGCGCCGACCATTTTGGTTAACAATGCCGGTATCACGCGAGACAATTTGCTGATGCGTATGAAGGAGGATGAGTGGGACTCCGTGATGGATACCAACTTAAAATCTGTCTATCGTGTTAGTAAGGCGTGTTTGCGGGGTATGACCAAGGCGCGTTTTGGGCGTATTGTGTCGATCAGCTCTGTAGTGGCAACCATGGGCAACCTGGGCCAAACTAACTATGCTGCAGCCAAAGCGGGTATGGAAGGTTTTAGTCGTGCTTTAGCGCGTGAGGTGTCTTCTCGCGCCATTACGGTTAACGCGGTGGCGCCGGGCTTTATTGCCACCGATATGACCGAGGCGTTGCCCGAAGCCCAGCATGAAATGTTACTTAAGCAAATTCCGTTGGCTCGCTTAGGGGCACCGGAAGAGATCGCCGCAGCGGTTGGCTTTCTGACCAGTGATGCAGCCGGTTACATCACCGGTGAGACGCTTCACGTGAATGGCGGCATGAATATGCGTTGATGGCCTTGGGGATGGCGGTTGCGTCGACCCGAGGGCGTCTATAAACTACCCCGCAGCTTTTGGCTTGCGGTTTCCAAATAGCTGGTTATCAAAAACGGCTAATGTGAACGACTGGAGTACGTTAATGAGTACTATTGAAGAGCGCGTTAAGAAAGTGGTAGCAGAGCGCCTGAACGTTAAAGAAGAAGACATCCAAAACAGCTCTTCTTTTACAGAAGACTTGGGTGCTGATTCGCTCGACACCGTTGAGCTGGTCATGGCTTTGGAAGAGGAATTCGATACTGAAATTCCTGATGAAGAAGCTGAGAAAATCACCACGGTTCAAGAAGCCATCGATTACGTGAACGCCCACCAGTAAGGGCTGCGTCGATGCATCGAACCAGGGTGGGGTGCTAGTCACCCGCCTTAAGAGCCGTCCTTTCGCAGGGCGGCTTTTTTGCTTTGCTGCCACAATGCTTATAACGTTCAATCTCCGTTATACTGTTGACCAAATTTAAGCAGCGAATGACCCAAGTGGGTCGCGTCACCATGGATGCCTGGAGGAAAGCTGATGGCACGGAAAAGGGTAGTGGTAACTGGGTTAGGCCTGGTGACCCCAGTGGGTAATAACGTTGATGAGTCGTGGGCCAACATTGTGGCCGGTAAAAGCGGTATTACGCCTATTGAGCATTTTGACACCAGTGGCTTTAACACGCGTTTTAGTGGGTCGATCAAGAACTTTGATATTAGTCCGTACCTGAATCCTAAAGATGCTCGCAAGATGGATCTCTTCATTCAGTACGGTATGGCGGCGGGCGCCCAAGCGGTTGAAGATTCCGGTATCGAGTGCACGGAAGAGAATGCGGATCGTATCGGTGTGGCTATCGGTTCAGGCATTGGTGGCCTACCAATGATTGAACATAACCACAACGCGCTTAACAAGGGTGGGGCCCGGAAGGTGTCGCCGTTCTTTGTGCCGGGCTCCATCATTAATATGATTTCGGGCAATATGGCGATTCAGCACGGCTTTAGAGGGCCGAATATCGCGATTACCACTGCCTGTACCACCGGTACCCATAATATTGGTTACAGCGCGCGCACGATCGCCTATGGCGATGCGGATGTCATGGTCTGTGGTGGTGCCGAGATGGCGACGACCCCGCTAGGTCTTGGCGGCTTTTCAGCGGCTCGCGCGCTTTCAACGCGTAATGATGACCCTCAGGCGGCCAGCCGCCCGTGGGATACTGATCGCGATGGCTTTGTCTTATCCGACGGTGCGGGTGTGTTGGTGCTTGAAGAGTATGAGCATGCCAAAACGCGAGGAGCTCACATCTATGCCGAGCTGGTCGGCTTTGGCATGAGCGATGATGCTTACCACATGACATCGCCACCGGAAGATGGTCGCGGCGCGGCGCTCTCTATGCGCAATGCCATCAAAGATGCCCAGGTTGACGTTTCTGAAGTGCACTATATCAATGCCCATGGCACTTCAACCGCGGCAGGTGACCTAGCAGAAAGTCGAGCCATTGAGAACGTACTGGGTGATGCAGCCAATAATGTGGCCGTGAGCTCTACCAAGTCGATGATCGGCCACCTGTTGGGTGCCGCTGGTGCGGTAGAGGCAGTGTTCAGCATTCTGGCTATTCGTGACCAGATCGCACCGCCGACCATCAACCTGGATAACCCACAGCCGGGTTGCAATCTGGATTATGTACCGCATACCGCACGGAACATGCGGATTGATATGGCGCTTTCCAACTCCTTTGGCTTTGGTGGTACTAACGGTTCGCTGTTATTCAAGAAGGTGTAATTGACGATGTTGCCGCCCGCGTTATCTGACGAACAAACTGTGCCGTTTGATGATCGCGGGCTTGCGTATGGTGATGGCCTCTTTGAAACGGTGCTGTTGCGGGCGGGAAAACCGGTGCTATGGCGTTATCACACAGACCGCCTAGCGAAAGGATGCCAGTGCCTAAATATACCGTTACCTTGTCAAGCAACACTGGATGCCACGTGGCAGGGTGACTGCACCGCTGAGCTGGAAGTACTCAAGCTTATCTTGACGCGTGGCAGTGGTGGGCGGGGTTATGCGCAGCCGGATGAAGTAACACCGCGTTTACTTAGTCGCCGTACGCCATTTCAACCCTCAATTCAGCGCTGGCAGCAGGGTGTCACAGTCAGGCTTTGTAATTTGCGTCTTAGCCGCCAGCCACGGTTGGCCGGTATTAAGCACCTTAATCGTCTGGAGAACGTACTGGCCCGCCAGGAATGGAGCGATACCGCGATCGCCGAAGGTCTGCTCGCTGATAGCGAAGGCCGGGTCATAGAAGCCACCAGTATGAATATTTTTTGGCTGCAGGCAGGGCAAGTGTTCACGCCTTTTGTTGACCAATGCGGAGTAGCAGGCACGTTGCGCGCTGGATTAATTGATCAAGGTGTCGTTGCTCTGGGGGCGCTGTCGCTGGATTGCCTTGCAGAGGTCGAGCGGCTATGGGTAGCAAACTCTGTTCAGGGAGTGTGGCCTGTGACGACACTGCTAGCAGCGGATGGTTCGTTGCTGCAGCGCTGGGCTGTGAGTGAGTCTGATCCCTTTCAGCGTTTGGCCCATCAGTTGTTAGGCTTTGTCTAAACGTCAGCCTTCTTATCAATATCGCCCTGCAATTATTTTGAGGTGTCATGGTGAAACGGTTATTAACCGCTTTGTTAGTCGTAGTCATAATCGGGGCTGCCGGTGCAGCAGGCGGTTATTTTTATTGGCAGAGCCGCTTAGAGGCACCGCTAGCGCTTGATGAGCCAACGCTTTACCAAGTGCCTTCTGGTGCGGGGTTTAATCAGGTGGTGGCGGAGTTGGAATCCCAGGGCATACTGGAAGATGCTTGGGCGTTTCGCTTATTAGCGCGGGTGGAGCCGGAGCGCGTGCCGCGGCTGCGTACTGGCGAATATCAGCTTTTGCCGGATATGAGCGGGCTGGAAATGATGGCGCTGCTAGGCAGTAATAACGTTGTCACCTATCCGCTGACGATTCCTGAGGGGTGGACCTTTCGTCAAATGCGCGACTTGCTCAATGCCGCACCAAAACTTGACCATCGCACGGCTGATTTGAGCGACGAAGAGGTGATGACGCTACTTGATCGTGAAGGCACCTTTCCTGAGGGATGGTTCTTTCCCGATACCTATCGTTACCACCTGGGGATGAGCGACGTCGATCTACTACAGCAGTCGCTTGAGCGTATGGAGCGAATTCTGGACAGTGTCTGGGAAGAGCGTGCCGACGACCTGACCATTGAGTCGCCCTACGAGGCGCTTATTATGGCCTCTTTGATTGAGCGCGAAACGGGGGCGCCGGAGGAGCGGCGCGAGATTGCCGGGGTGTTTAAGCGCCGCATGGAGCAGGGTATGCGCTTACAAACCGACCCGACGATTATTTATGGCATGGGCGAGCGCTATGAAGGACGCATCACCCGCGCTGATCTGCGTGAAGCGACGCCCTATAACACTTATGTGATTGATGGCATGCCGCCCACGCCGATCGCTTTGCCGGGGCGTGCGTCATTGGAAGCGGCGGTAAACCCGCTACCCGGCGAAACGCTCTATTTTGTTTCCCGGGGCGATGGCACACATCACTTCTCGCGTACATTGCGGGAGCATAATAATGCCGTTAATCGCTATATTCGCAATCGGTAATAGCTATGACCTATCATCAAAGTCATCATCACATTGATCACCACAGTAAGGGAGCATGATGAGCAAGCGGGGACGCTTCATTACGCTGGAAGGCGGCGAAGGCGTGGGAAAGTCTACCAATGTGGGCTTTGTCGCCGAGTGGCTGGAAGCCCAGGGGCTGGAAGTGGTGTGCACACGTGAGCCGGGGGGAACTGAGCGAGGCGAAGCTATTCGAGCACTGCTGCTGGACCCGGCCCCCCAAGAGCCGCTGCATGTGGACGCAGAACTGCTGCTTATGTTTGCCGCTAGGGCGCAGCATTTAGCGGAGAAAATTCTGCCTGCCCTGGCAAGAGGCGCATGGGTAGTGTGTGATCGCTTTACTGACGCTACCTTTGCCTATCAGGGCGGCGGCCGAGGTATTGCCAAGGAGCGTATCGCCGTGCTGGAAAATTTTGTTCAGCAGGGGCTCTCGCCCGATTTAACGCTTTTGCTCGATATGCCTAAAGAGGCGGCAAAGCAGCGTTTAGAAGTACGCCTGCGCGATCGTCACGAGCAGCTTGACCGTTTTGAGCAAGAGCAGGCCGATTTTTTCCAAGCTGTACGCGACGCCTATTTGGCACGAGCAGAAGAAGCCCCCGAACGTTTTGCAGTGATTGAAGCTCAACACTCCCTAGAAGAAGTACAGACGCAGCTTCGTAAGACCCTTTCGGCGCGAGTAACAGCATGGCGTTAACCGGTGTTATGCCGTGGCACCTTGCCACCTGGCATCAGTTAACCCGTCTGGCCGATGGAGGGCGGATGCCCCATGCGCTGCTCATTCATGGCGCCCATGGGGTAGGTAAGCAACAGTTGGCGGAGGCGTTAATCGCCCGGACACTTTGCGCCACTCCTGCCGACCAGGCCTGTGGTCATTGCCATAGCTGCGCTATGTTGGCATCGGGATATCATCCTGATTTGCTGCGGGTCTCGCCGGAAGAGGGCAAACGCCAGATTCGTATTGACCCTATTCGCGAGGTTAACCGCTTTGTTTCTCAAACGGCTCAGCAGGGGGGATACCGGGTCATCGTCATTTCACCGGCTGAGGCAATGAACGTTGCCGCTGCTAATGCGCTGCTTAAAAGCCTGGAAGAGCCCGGCAATAAGACGCTGTTTATCCTGCTCTCTGACGTGCCTTCACGGATGCTGCCAACGATCCGCTCGCGCTGTCAGCAGTGGTCCCTGCCCAGTGTTGCCTTTGAAGCGTGTCGTGGTTGGCTGATCGAGAAACTCAACAGTGCCGACGAAGCCTACTTCTGGTGGCAGGTAGCGGGAGGCCTGCCGCTACTGGCGGTGGAGTTGGCCGCGCCCGAAGAGCGCGCTTTGCGCCACCAAATTCACGACAGTTTTGAGCAGTTGGTGCGCGGCGCAGAGCCAGTATCAGAGGCCGCGCGGCTGGATCGCCAGGCGATTGATGCCATTTTGTGGTACGGTATTGCCTGGCTGGAAGACCTGATTCGTCTCGGTTTATCCGGTGAAGCAGCCGTGCTGCACAATCCCGATCTTGAGCCGCTTTATCGTCAGGCGGTCAAAAATGGCCGGGTGCAGGATTGGTTTCGCCTGCTGGATTATGCCCGTGAACAGCGGCGGCTGTTGGCGGTGGGGGCTAACCCAAATCCCCAGTTGGTGCTTGAGGCGTGGTTGGTTCGCTGGGCGGCTCTGCTACGCTCCTAGCGGAGAGTGTTCTCCCTATTTCACAGCAATCTAGCGAGGTTGTTATGGCAGCCCAAAAAGCGCTCTCTCTTAACATTCCTGATGTGCCGACACTGCTCTCCGCTTATATGCCATTTCTGGATCGAGGGGGGATTTTTGTGCCCACTCAGACTCCCTATGCACTGGGTCAGCAGGTGTTTTTACTGCTGACGCTGCCGGGTGAAAGCGAACGTCTTTCAATCACCGGCCACGTGGTATGGGTCTCGCCCGAGGGTGTCAGCGGCCGGCGCATTCCTGGTATTGGTCTACATTTCAGCCAGCAAGATTACCCTGTGCGTGATCGCATTGAGACGCTGCTTGCCGGACAGTTGGATAAGGCAGCCCCGTCGTTCACGCTCTGATTAAATCGCCGTTGATACCTTGAAAGTAAGCACCATGGTGTTAACGCCCTATCCGTTGTCGAGACCTGCATGTTTGTTGATTCGCACTGTCACCTAGATCGTTTATCTGACCAGACGCACGGGGGCGACCTCGCTGCCACACTGGCAACTGCGCGCGCGGCCCACGTTAGCCAATTTCTTGCGGTCGCCGTTACCTTGGAGGAGTTGCCGCAACTTGCAGCCATTGCTCGTGAGCATCACGATGTGGCGATCTCTGCTGGCTTGCATCCTTTGCATCACAGTGAGAACGAGCCCAACGTTGAGGATATAAAAGAAGCTGCCGAGCAGTATGGCGCGGTAGCCATCGGCGAAACCGGGCTGGATTATCACTACCGCGACAGCGTGCCGCTAGATGTGCAACACGAGCGGTTCAAGCGTCATTTGATTGCCGCGCGTGAGTTAGAACTGCCAGTGATTGTGCATACCCGTGAAGCCAAAGAAGAAACGTTGGCTCTGCTGCGTGAATATAGCGACCCTCGCGTGGGCGGTGTATTACACTGTTTTACTGAAGACTTAGCGATGGCCCGTGAAGCTGTAAGGTTGGGCTTTTACATTTCGTTATCAGGGATTATCACCTTTCGTAACGCTGCACTGCTGCGAGAGCTAGCCCGCCAGCTGCCGCTGGATCGCCTGCTAATCGAAACCGATAGCCCCTATCTTGCCCCTGTTCCTTATCGCGGCAAGCCCAACGAGCCGGCCTGGGTAGTGGAAGTGGCGGAGTGTATCGCTAGTGAGCGGGGGGTCAGTGTTGACGAGGTCGCCATGCAGACCACAGCCAACTTTTATCAGCTCTTTCGTGCCGCTGCGCCTGATGCTCCGCACCATGTCAAAGAGGCGTTAGAACAGTCTGGGCTTCTATAGCCCTGTGTGTTGAATGCGCTTAAGCAAGGAGGGCGAGATGAATATCGATAGATTGCTGCTGCAGCGTGACGAAGTGGGAGGCACTATTCCTCCCCTTGACCACTGGCAGCCTCCGCTCTCTGGAGACATGAACCTGCGTATTCACGCCGATGGCAGCTGGTGGCACGAAGGACAGACCTTTGCCCGTCCCAAGGTGGCGCGTTTATTGGCCACGCTGCTACGTCTTGACGAAGATGGTTACTGCTTAGTCACGCCGGTAGAGCGTTGGCGGATAGAGGTAGAAGACCTACCGCTGGTCGCGGTAGAGGCCGACTTTCACGACGATGCTTGGTGGTTCACCACCCAGTTTGACGATGTCGTTCGCTTGGATGCCGAGCACCCGCTTTCCGTCACTTTAACGCCTCAAGGCGAGGCAGTCCCGCAACTGCCGGTACGTTTTGGGCTGGCCGCCAGGCTGCACCGTAATGTGTATTACCAGCTTGTTGACGCAACAGAAGCCCGTGAAAACGACGATGGCACTACTGAGATTGGGTTAATGAGTGCCGGTCAGTGGTTTGCGCTCGGTCAGCTTGACGATGAACCATCAGGCGAGGCGCCGTGAAGTTAACCGCTGAACAGCAGGCCGTTGTGAATCATACCGCCGGTCATGCGCGGGTGGCGGCCGTCGCAGGCGCAGGTAAAACCACTACCATGGCCGCTCGGGTGCTACACCTGTTGGCCCGTGGTGTGCCGCAAAAGCGCATTCTGGTGTTGATGTTTAACCGTTCCGCCAAGGATGATTTTCAGCGCCGTTTAGCGTCAATGGCGCCTGCCGGGCAGGCGCTGCCGGATGTGCGCACGTTTCACTCACTAGGCCACCGCCTAACCCAAAGCCTATGTCGCTGGGGCGCGCTTGCGCCTCGTCAGCTATTATCCGCCGATTGGCAATTAGAGAGGCTGCTTCGTCAAGCGAGCCTTAATGTGCTGCGCGACGCAGTTGAGCGCCGTGATGCTGCGCTAGAAGGAGATCGGCTTGAAACCTTGGCCCACTTCTGCGGCTTGGTTAAAGCAGAGATGATTACCCCTGAATCGCTCTATGAACGACTCAATGTTGACCCGGATACCGACTATTTTCCGGCTGCTTTTGCCGAGGCGGAGCGGCTACTAGAGTCGGAAGGGGTGATGACCTACGCTGATTTACTTTATCGCCCTTTGCAGGCGTTAGAGGAAGATAGCGCCCTGCGTGGTCGCGTCGAGGGGTTTTTGGATCATGTCATTATTGACGAGTATCAAGATATTAATGCCGCTCAGCAGCGCCTTTTATCCGTGCTGGTGGGCAGCCGTGCCGAGGTAATGGCGGTCGGCGATGCTAACCAATGCATCTATGAGTGGCGTGGCGCCAAACCCGATACGATGCTGGAAAATTTTACCGCCACCTTTGGCGAGGCCACCGACTACCCGCTATCTACCACGTTCCGTCATGGCCATGCCTTGGCGCTTACCGCTAATCATGCCATTGCCGCCAATCAGCGCCGCCCCAATCAGCTGTGTCTGGCCGCGCCCAATAACCCTGAGACGCGCGTCTCGGTAGGGCAGGGCAGTCGGCTGTTACTGGATGCCTTGATGGATTGGAAGGCCCAAGGGCGTGCGTTTAACGAGGCCAGTTTGCTGGTGCGTAGTTGGGCGCTGTCAGTACCTTTCCAGCTGGCGCTTTTGCAGGCGGGAATTCCGTTTCGGCTTCAGCGCGAGGATCGTTTTGTCTTTCGTCTGCCGTTGGTACAGGCACTCGCTGGGTACTTGAAGCTGTCGCGTCGTCCCGATCTGCTGCGCGATCCGCAGCAACTATTACTGCTGCTTTCCCAACCGACTCCCTTTGTTGCTCGTGAGCGACTGCAGCGATTAGCCCATCAGCTGGCGACTACCCAGCAGTGGCCTGAGCGGCATGACCCTATGTTGACGGCATTAAAGCCGATCCAGCGGCGTACGCTTAAAAAACGCTGGTTGCTGCTATGTGAATTGCCTCAGCTGAGTGCATGGCCGCCCGCCAAGCTGTTAAGGCATGTAGTGGAAACCATTGAGGCGGAAAAAACACTTAAACGGGCAGCGGCGCGGCGCGATAAAGGTGAAGAGGATGTACGCTTACTCGATGTCTTAATTGAGCAGGCGCAAAGCGTTCAAGACCCAGATGCCTTTATCGAGCTACTGGAACGCCCGGTTGAAAATCAGGCGGGCGGCGTGCTGATTAGCACAGTGCACGGTGCCAAAGGGCTTGAGTGGCCATTGGTAGCTGTGGTGGGTGTCAATGAAGAGGATTTTCCCCACTACAGCCGCGATAATCCGCTTAGCGATGAGCGCTTGGAGGAGGAGCGGCGGTTGTTCTACGTAGCCATCACGCGCGCCCAAGAACAGCTATTAGTGCTCCATGATGGGGGCGTACACCGTCCCAGCCGCTTTATCGCCGAAAGTGCCTGGCAAGACAGTATGCGTGTGGCCTCTTGTCTAGCTAACCCCTGTGCGCCAGAAGCATCGCTGCAAGTGACATCGGTGGGGCTGGTTGAGCGTTATCTGACGCGTTTAGGGCGAGACGACATTGTGCTCGCAGCGGCACACGTTGAAGAGCACAAGGCAACTTATTCGGCCGATACTCGCTTTTATCCCGGTCAGCGTCTGCACCATGCGGTATTTGGTGAGGGTGAAGTGGCGGCAGTAGAGGGAAATGCGAGCGACCCGGTGATTGATGTGCGCTTTGACCAAGCTGGCCGACGCAGGCTTATTGCCCGCCGAGCGCCCATTCAGCTATTGGAAGGCTCGCAAAGCGCTATTCTCTCTTAGCGTGTAAGTTGAATGTGAAAGGGAGGGGCTACGGCTAGTAGGGACGCGTGCTCCCTTCTAGCCGTAACCTTCATGCGGCTGTCTTACATATTAGGGTGATTGGCTTACATATTAGGATAGTTGGGGCCGCCGCCACCTTCCGGTGCTACCCACGTGATATTTTGCGCTGGGTCTTTAATATCACAGGTTTTGCAGTGTACGCAGTTCTGGAAGTTAATCTGAAAACGCGGCTGTCCTTCGCTATCTTCAACCACTTCGTACACACCGGCCGGGCAGTAGCGCTGTGCTGGCTCTGCATACTTAGGCAGGTTCTCTCGGATCGGTAGCTCCGGATCCTCCAGGCGTAAATGGCACGGCTGGTTTTCTTCATGATTGGTATTCGACAGAAACACTGACGATGGTTTATCGAAGGAAAGCTTTCCATCCGGCTTGGGGTAGTTAATCTTTTCAAACTCGTCCGCAGGCTTCAGGGCGCCGTGATCGGTAGTGGTGTCATGGACGTTGGGTAACTTGTTGCCCAGCAACTGGTGGGCAAAGTTATACGCGCCGCCACCGATGGTGCCGTATTTATGGATAGCCGGGCCGAAGCTGGCGCTCTCTTTAAGCTCTTGATACGCCCAGCTGGCTTCCCATTTCTGAGTAAAGCTCGTCAGTTCCTGAGCGCCCTCATCACCGCCTTTAATTGCCTCAAACACGCTCTCGGCAGCCACTAAGCCCGACTTCATGGCGGTGTGTAAGCCTTTAATTTTGGAAAAGTTGAGCGTGCCAGCATCGCAGCCGACCAGCAGGCCGCCGGGGAACGTCATTTTTGGCAGGCAGTTGAAGCCCCCTTTGGTAATGGCCCGGGCGCCGTAAGCAACGCGTTTGCCTTCCTTAAGGTATTGGCCAATAGCCGGATGATGTTTCATACGCTGAAATTCATCAAACGGTGAAAGCCATGGGTTTTGGTAGCCAAGATCCATAATCAGACCTACCACCACCTGCTGATTTTCCGCATGGTACAAAAACCACCCGCCGTGGGTGTTGTTATCTAAAGGCCAGCCTGAACCGTGAACTACCAGGCCAGGCTCATGCTGCTCGGCAGGTACATCCCACAGCTCTTTGAGGCCAATACCGTAGTGCTGGGGGTCGCGACCCTCATCCAGCGAGAAGTCTTTAATTAAGCGCTTCCCAATATGGCCGCGTGAACCCTCAGCAAATAGCGTGTATTTGGCGCGCAGTTCCATACCCGGCATGTAGCCATCTTTGGGTGTACCATCGGCGGCGACACCCATATCACCAATCAGAATGCCGCGCACAGCGTTGTCTTCAATGATAACGTCCTGGGCGGCAAAGCCTGGAAAGATTTCAACGCCGAGCGCTTCTGCCTGCTCGGCCAGCCAGCGGCAGAGGTTGCCGGCACTGATAACGTAACGTTGCTGATCGCCGCCGGTGTTATGCATACTTTTCGGCACCAGTGCGTTAGGCACTTTTTGCGCTTTCTCGGCGTCCTTAAGCAAAACAACGTCATCGCGAATGGCGGGCGTATTGAGCGGCGCGCCGCGTTCTTTCCAGTCTGGAAAGAGTTCAGTCAGTGCGCGGGGCTCAAAAACCGCTCCTGACAAAATATGAGCGCCAACTTCTGAGCCTTTCTCAACCACACAGACCGTTAATTCTTGCTCCGCCTCGTTAGCTTGCTGCATGAGTCGGCAGGCGGCGGAAAGCCCGGATGGGCCAGCGCCGACAATGACGACATCAAAGTCCATTACATCGCGTTCAACAGTTTCCACCCGGCTTCTCCTTATTCTCTTTAAGCGCCAATATCTGCAAAAGCTAGTGAATGCCTACGTTTTAGGTACTAGCTTATAAATAGATGGCCTTAATTTAAAACGGTCGTTTGCTTCTGGTTATGCCCCATGATAGGCATAATACCTGTGTCAGGTCACGCCTACGATGGTGCAAACCGCATTTCTTGGCTGTATGTGTTGCTAGCGATAGATCAATGATAAGACCAAGGCAGTAGCTAGCAAGTATTGTCACTAACTGGCAGGCTATGGCAAATTAATAGGGTTTTTCAATCATGTATCTATCAAACGCTTGAATGAATTTGACGGCACTGCCATTTTTGGCAGTGCCCAAGCAAGACGTTATTGCTAATAACGTATGCAGTAACTCTATTACTAGTCACTATTTAATAAGGGGTACTCGCGAAGCGGGTACCGTCCCAGGTTAACGGCTTTTATTACAAGCCAAGCGAGGAACCTATGAAAGTACTCGTCGCGGTGAAACGCGTCATCGACTACAACGTCAAAATCCGCGTGAAAGCGGACCACTCTGATGTGGACTTGACCAACGTCAAAATGGCCATGAACCCTTTCTGCGAAATTGCCGTGGAAGAAGCCGTGCGCCTGAAAGAGAAGGGTGTGGCGACCGAAGTCGTCGCCGTCACGGTAGGCCCCAAGGCCGCCCAAGAGCAGCTGCGCACCGCGCTGGCGCTGGGTGCCGACCGCGCCATCCATATTGAAACCGACGAGCGCGTAGAATCGCTGGCCGTGGCCAAACTGCTGGCGAAGGTAGTGGATGAAGAGCAGCCCGGTCTGGTGATTCTCGGCAAACAAGCCATCGACACCGACAACAACCAGACCGGCCAGATGCTCGCTGCGCTGACGGGGCTGCCGCAAGGCACTTTCGCCTCGGAAGTGGCGGTGGACGGGGACAAGGTTAACGTCACCCGTGAAATCGATGGCGGGCTGCAAACCATCGCCCTCACGCTCCCGGCGATTGTCACCACCGACCTGCGCCTGAACGAGCCGCGCTACGCTAAGCTGCCCGACATCATGAAGGCCAAGAAAAAGCCGTTGGATGTGAAAACTCCTGCTGACTACGGCGTGGAAGTGGCCTCTAAGGTGAGCCTGCTCAAGGTGGAATCCCCTGCCGAGCGCAAAGGCGGTGTCAAAGTGGCCTCGGTCGACGAGCTGATCGACAAACTGAAAAACGAAGCCAAAGTTCTTTAAGGTCGGTTCTTGACTCTCCGTACTTTGAGATAAACGCTTTGAAAGGAGCTGATGCTATGAGCATTTTGGTACTTGCCGACCTACATGAAGGCCAACTGGCTGGCGCCACCGCCCACGTCGTGGCGGCCGCCCAGGCCATTGGTGGCGATATTGATATCCTGGTCGCCGGTGAAGGCGTTCAAGCGGCAGCAGACGCTGCGGCGAAACTCGACGGCATTAATAAAGTACGCGTGGCGGACAACGCTGTTTACGCCCATCAGCTTGCTGAGCCCATGGGCGCGCTGCTGGTTGAACTGGCCGATGGCTACAGCCACGTACTGGCCAGCGCTTCAACCACCGGCAAGAACGTTCTACCGCGCCTGGCCGCGCTGAAAGACGTCAGCCAGCTATCGGATGTGCTGGGTGTCGAGAGTGCCGATACCTTCCTGCGTCCGATTTACGCTGGTAACGCCATTGCCACGGTGAAAAGCGACGACGCGCTGAAAGTGATCACCATTCGTACCACCGGTTTCGATGCCGTCGGTACCAGTGGTAGCGCCACGATTGAAGCGGTGGATTTTGTCGCCGACAACAGCCAATCCAGCTTCGTCAAAGAAGAGCTGGCCCAGAGCGACCGTCCAGAACTCGGCGGCGCCAAGGTCGTCATCTCTGGCGGCCGCGGCATGGGCAACGGCGAGAACTTTAAGCTGCTGAATGGCATTGCTGACAAGCTGGGCGCCGCCATTGGTGCTTCCCGCGCGGCGGTCGACGCTGGCTTTGTGCCCAATGACATGCAGGTCGGTCAGACCGGCAAAATAGTCGCACCGGACCTGTACATTGCCGTGGGCATCTCTGGTGCCATTCAACACCTGGCGGGCATGAAAGACTCCAAAGTCATCGTCGCCATCAACAAGGACGACGAAGCACCAATCTTTCAGGTGGCCGACTACGGCTTGGTGGGGGATCTGTTCGAGATCCTGCCAGAGCTTGAGAGCAAGCTGTAAGCATTTGAATGATCTATAAACATTGAGCCGACTTCGCCAGAAGTCGGCTTTTTTGTGATGGGTACATTAGGTAAACTGCCAATAGTTGACTAAAGTACTGGGGCAAAGGGTAAGAAAAACCACCCCGGTGGTTGAAAAAGCTGCGGGCTGACCGCACATAGGTAAATGAACTCAACGAAAGCCACTCAAGGAGATGATGATATGGCACATACACTACCTGAACTGCCGTACGCATATGACGCTCTCGAACCACATATTGATGCAATGACGATGGAAATTCACCATTCTCGTCACCATCAAACCTACATCAACAACCTGAATGCCGCGTTGGAAGGCACAGGTCTTGAAGATGTACCTGTTGAAGAGCTCGTCGCTAATCTGGATCGTGTTCCGGAAGCCAAGCGTCAAGCCGTTATCAACAACGGCGGCGGTCACGCCAACCACTCCATGTTCTGGCAGATGATGTCGCCCAACGGCGGTGGTAATGCTCAAGGTGATGTTGCAAAAGCGATTGATGCCGAGCTCGGCGGCCTTGAAGCTTTTAAAGAAGAATTCAAAAAAGCGGCCGTTGGTCGTTTTGGTAGCGGTTGGGCATGGCTCTCCGTTACACCTGAGAAAAAACTGGTAGTCGAAAATACCCTGAACCAAGACAGCCCGCTGATGCACGGTAATACGCCGCTACTCGGTTTGGATGTTTGGGAGCATGCGTACTACCTGAAGTATCAAAACAAGCGTCCTGACTATATTGCTGCGTTCTTCAACGTGGTTAATTGGGAAGACGTAGAGCGTCGTTATCAGGCAGCGATTAGCTAATACGGCTATGACCCGCTAATGGTGCCCGTTCTGGCGCTGTGAAAAAAACCGCCCGCTTTTTTTAGTGGGCGGTTTTTTTATTGTCTGGTATAGCCTTGGGTATTAGCTGTCAATATCCTGTGGGTAAAAAAATACCACATATGCTTGAATTGATTTTCCAATGGTCTATATATAGTATGCGTTGTGTCTTTTAGTCAGGGCGGGCACTAGATGTGCTCTACCCGAAAAATGCCGCTATGAAAAGGGGATTACCCATGGAAATTCAGATTTATAGCAAGCCAGCTTGTGTTCAATGTACCGCTACTTACCGCGCGCTAGACAAGCAAGGGCTCGATTATACTGTCATCGATATCACCGCAGAGTCCGGTGCTCAAGAAGAAGTTGAGGCGCTGGGTTATCGCCAGCTTCCTGTCGTGGTAGTCGGCGAAGATCACTGGTCGGGTTTCCGTCCGGATCGCATTCAAGCCCTGGCGTAAGCCGACAACATGCTGGCAAGTTGCTCACACACATCTATGGCCGGCAATTTGGTGTACTTCTCTACTAAATCAGGTAACACCCATCGTTTTGTAGAAAAGCTGGGTTTTGTCGCCACGCGGCTACCGCTAAATCGAGATGAACCTGCGCTACGTGTTTCCCAGCCTTATATCTTAGTTACCCCTACATATGGAGGGGGAAGTTCACAGGGTGCCGTACCCAAGCAGGTCATTCATTTTCTCAACGACACGCATAACCGGAACCTCCTGCGGGGAGTCATTGCTGCGGGGAACACCAATTTTGGCGAAGCATATGGTCTAGCTGGCCGCATCATTGCGAAAAAATGCCACGTACCGCTGCTGTATCGATTTGAATTATTTGGCACTGACGATGACGTGGTCAACGTGCGTAAAGGAGTAGAAGAGTTTTGGAAACGACTAACGTAGCTACCCAGAATGTGGCAGGAACAAAACGGCCTGCGGCGGCTCCTGAGGCGCGCACGCTGGATTACCACGCCCTCAATGCCATGCTCAATCTATACGGGGTCAACGGCGAATTACAGCTGGATAAAGATCGCGAAGCGGCTCGCCAGTACTTTTTACAGCACGTTAACCAGAACACGGTATTCTTCCACTCGTTGGAAGAGAAGCTCGATTACCTCGTGGAAGAGCAGTACTACGAAGCGGAAATGCTGAGCCAGTACAGCTTTGCTTTTATTAAAGCGCTGTTCGAGCAGGCTTATGCGTATAAATTTCGCTTCCCAAGCTTTTTGGGCGCTTTCAAGTACTACACCAGCTATACGCTGAAGACGTTTGACGGCAAGCGCTATTTAGAGCGCTATGAAGACCGTGTCTGCATGGTCGCGCTGACCCTGGCGCGGGGCGATGAAGCGCTGGCCAAGTCACTGGTCGATGAAATCATCTCCGGCCGTTTTCAGCCCGCGACACCCACCTTCTTGAACTGCGGCAAACAGCAGCGCGGCGAACTGGTGTCGTGCTTCCTGCTACGCATCGAAGACAATATGGAGTCGATTGGCCGCTCCATTAACTCGGCGCTGCAGCTTTCCAAGCGCGGCGGCGGCGTGGCTTTCCTGCTTAGCAATATTCGCGAATCCGGCGCGCCGATCAAGCGCATCGAAAACCAGTCGTCGGGCATCATCCCGATTATGAAGCTGCTGGAAGATGCGTTCTCCTACGCTAACCAGTTGGGGGCTCGCCAAGGTGCCGGCGCGGTATACTTAAACGCTCACCACCCGGACATCCTGCGCTTTCTCGACACCAAGCGGGAAAATGCCGACGAGAAAATTCGTATCAAAACGCTCTCATTGGGCGTGACGATTCCGGATATTACCTTTGAGCTCGCCAAGCGCAATGACGACATGTACCTGTTTTCGCCCTACGATGTGGAGCGGGTTTATGGTGTTCCGTTTGGTGATATCAGCGTTACCGAGAAGTATCAGGAGATGGTCGCGGATGCGCGCATCCGTAAGCATAAGATCAATGCACGCGCCTTCTTTCAAACGTTGGCAGAGCTGCAGTTTGAATCGGGTTACCCGTATATCATGTTTGAAGATACGGTAAATCGCGCTAACCCGATTGCTGGCCGTATCAATATGAGCAACCTGTGCTCGGAAATCCTCCAGGTCAACACACCGACTGAGTATGACGATGACCTCGGTTATCGCCATATCGGCCAGGATATCTCCTGCAACCTGGGCTCCATGAACATTGCCAAGGTGATGGATGCAGGGGATATCGGTACCAGCGTGGAAATTGCCATCCGCGGTCTTACCGCCGTTTCGGAAATGAGCAACCTGCGCAGTGTGCCTTCTATTGCCGAAGGCAATGCCCAGTCGCGGGCGATTGGCCTTGGCCAGATGAACCTGCACGGCTATCTGGCGCGTGAGCACATCTACTACGGCTCCGACGAGGGGTTGGACTTTACCAACCTCTACTTCTACTGCGTGGCTTTCCATGCCATACGTGCGTCCAACCGGTTAGCGATTGAGCACAAGGATACGTTTGCAGATTTTGCCAACTCCACCTACGCCTCGGGAACCTTCTTCGATAAGTACACTGATCAGGCGTGGCTGCCGCGGACCGACAAAGTACGTGAGCTGTTCGAGCGTAGCGGTATTGCGTTGCCGACCCAAGATGATTGGCAGGAGTTGAAAGCGTCGGTCATGGCCCACGGTTTATACAACCGTAACCTGCAGGCGGTACCGCCCACCGGCTCAATCTCTTACATCAATAACTCCACCTCCAGTATTCACCCGGTGGCGGCGAGAATCGAGATTCGTAAAGAGGGCAAGCTAGGCCGTGTTTATTACCCGGCGCCGTTCCTGGATGAAGCCAATTTTGACTATTTCCAGGACGCTTATGAAATCGGCCCGGAAAAAATTATCGATACCTACGCGGAAGCCTCGCAGCACGTCGACCAAGGGCTATCGCTAACGCTATTCTTCCCGGATACCGCTAGCACGCGCGATATCAATAAAGCGCAGATTTACGCCTGGCGCAAAGGCATCAAGACGCTTTACTACATTCGCCTGCGTCAAAGTGCTTTAGAAGGCACCGAGGTAGAAGGCTGCGTTTCTTGCACGCTGTAATCAGCAAGCGCTTTGTATCTGTTATTGAATGCCCGGTGTTGATCGCCGGGCATTGAACGCTACGTTTTGAGAGCAATGCCATGAACACCATGCAACGTTTATCGCGAGTTGATGCGATTAACTGGAACCGACTCCAGGATGATAAAGACCTGGAAGTGTGGAACCGTCTGACCAGTAATTTTTGGCTACCCGAAAAGGTGCCCTTGTCTAATGATATTCAGTCCTGGAACACCCTGACTGAAAAAGAAAAGCAGCTGACGATCCGCGTATTCACCGGCCTCACACTGCTGGACACCATCCAAAGCAGCGTGGGGGCACCGGTATTAATGGAAGATGCGCGCACTCCCCACGAAGAGGCGGTTTACACCAACATCGCCTTTATGGAGTCGGTGCACGCTCGCTCTTATAGCTCGATTTTCTCCACGCTCTGCACCACGCGTGATGTGGATGACGCGTTTCGCTGGAGCGAAGAGAATCCTACGCTGCAAGCAAAATCGCAGCTGATCTTAGAGCGCTACCGCTCGGATGATCCGCTGATGCGCAAAGTGGCCAGCGTTTTCCTTGAGTCGTTTCTGTTCTATTCCGGCTTCTACCTGCCGATGTACTGGTCAAGCCATGCCAAGTTGACTAACACCGCCGACCTGATTCGCTTGATCATTCGTGACGAAGCCGTGCACGGCTACTATATTGGCTACAAGTTCCAACAGGCACTGGCGGAAGCGACGCCAGAACGGCAGCAGGAAGTCAAAGATTACGCCTACGAGCTGCTACTGGAGCTTTACGACAACGAAGTGCGCTACACCGAGTCACTGTATGACGAAGTTGGCCTAAGTGAAGACGTGAAGAAATTCCTTCACTACAACGCCAACAAAGCGCTGATGAACCTTGGCTACGAGCCACTATTTCCCAGCAGTGTTACCGATGTGGATCCGACTATCATGGCGGCGCTTTCACCCAATGCCGACGAGAATCACGACTTCTTCTCCGGCTCGGGCTCTTCCTACGTGATCGGAAAAGCCGTCGCCACCGAAGACGACGACTGGGCGTTTTGATAGGGTTTAGGTGTTAATGGTTTAGAGTGGTGAGCGAAGGAGAGGGGTATGACAGGGAATGCTGGTAGTGTACTGAAAATTGCCGCTGCCGTGGTGAGTGACCCAGATGGGCGCTTGCTATTGGTGCGTAAGCACAATACCTCTTTCTATATGCAGCCAGGCGGCAAAATCGATGCAGGTGAGAGCGCGCTAGAGGCGTTGTGCCGCGAGCTGCAAGAGGAGCTTGGCTTGCATATTAGCGAGGATCAGCTGATACCGCTCGGAATGTATTCCGTGCCAGCGGCTAATGAGCCGGGCGTGATGCTTGAAGCGCATCTGTTTGGGCTTGTTATTGACGAGCCTGTCGAGGCGGCCGCTGAAATTGCCGAAGCAAAATGGGTGACCCGTGAAGAGGCTTGGCAGCTTCCGCTAGCGCCGCTGACGAAAGAGTATGTAGCAGTAGAGCACACCTAGTGATGTTTGTGATGAAAGGGCGCTGATAGGCGCCTTTTTTATGCGCGCTCGATGAGCGATAACGCCTGATTGCTAATGATAAATATTGTCATTTATTATATTAGTGGTAGGCTAGGCGCGTGAAAGTTAAACGCAAATCGTTCTAATACCTAATTAGTTTTTAGCCGGGCGGTGACAGCCGCTGGCTACTCAGTGACGGAGAGTCGACGTGCTGAACAGGCCTTTTTTTGCCTTACGTGGATGGTGGCTAGCGGGGGTGCTGGCCAGTGGCACGCTGCTGGCAAGTGAACAAGCAGTGGCTCAAGCGGCCGAAAGTGTAGAAGCCCAGCAAACCCAGGCAGCACTTCAGGCGCAAATTGATGCTGCCGATGAACAAACGCGTGAGCAACTACAAGAGCTACGCCGCTTAGAGCGCGAAACACGCCAGTTAGACGCTGAAAATGCCTCACTGACCGGGCGTTTAGCGGAAGAAGCCGAACGCCAGCAGCGTCTGGCGACTGCTTTGGATACGCTTGAAGAGACGCGTGCAGCGCTGCCTGTGATTGAACAAAATATGTCTGTTCAGCTCAGCCAATGGATTGAACGTGACCTGCCGTTTCTACGCGAGGAGCGGCTGGCACGGGTTGAGCGTCAGCCTGATGAACAGGGCGAAAATACCATTGAACGCATTAATGGGCTACTCGAAGCCTGGCGCGTCGAGCTCGATTATGGCCGTGAGATGGATAGCTGGCGGGGTCGTTTAAGCCAGGATGGCCGCGAACGTGAAGTGGATTTTTTACGTGTTGGTCGTATCGGTTTTTATTATCTAACCCCTGATGGGCGCGAAGGCGGGGTGTGGAATGCTGAAAGCGGTGGATGGCAGCCGCTTGATGACGAGTACCTGCGTGAAGTGCGCAATGGGCTGCGAATGGCGAAAGATCAGCGCGCTCCGGATTTATTAACCTTGCCGCTCTCAATCAGTGCGAATGACCAGCAGGGAGAGCAACCATGAGTCGACCAACTCTCCGTCAACTTTTTTATGCCTGCTTGATATTAGGGCTGGTAGCGATCAGTGGCGCATCAATGGCACAAACTGAAAGCGCAACGTCGCTGCGTGAAGCACGAGAAGCGGCTGAAGCGCGTGACCAGCAGCGTTTAGTGGGATTTTTAGACGACCAGCAAGCATTAGAGTCTGCGCTGGAGCAAGCCCGGACTGAGCACGAAGAGGCTCAGCAGCAGCATGAAGCGTTAGAGATCCAGCAGGCAGAGCAAACCGATCAAGCCAGGGAGTTAAGCGAGCGTCAGGCGGAGCAGGGCGAGGCACTGACAGGGCTGCTGTCTAACCTTGCCCGGCATAGCTCAGAAATTCGCAATGCATTGGGTGACGAGAGTTTGCTTTCCCTAGAAGAAGGGACGCTGCCGCCACGTTTGGATGAAGTCGAAGTGCTCGAACGCCATCAATTGGAAGAGGTAGTGGATCGCTTGGCGGCATTAACGGCGCGTACGGGCCTCGCTGAGCGCCTTTCACTGCCTGTCGCCGATGCTAACGGCGAAGTAACCACCCGTGAGTTGGTGCGGCTTGGAGATTTCGCAGCCTTTACCGAAAACGAGCTTTTAGAGCGGGGAGAAAATGACGGCAACCTAGTGGTATTGCCGCGGACACCTGATGTCGTTGGCGGGTTACTAGCGGATTACTACCAGGGCGAGAGCCATGTCTTCGCTGTTGATCCTACTCAGGGCAGCGTGCTGGAAGCCCTAGCCCAGCAGCCCAGCCTGTGGGAGCGTTTCCAGCAAGGCGGTTATGTTGGTTATGTGGTCGTTGCATTAGGTATTTTAGGTCTGATCATTGGGTTAGGGCAGTACCTCTATTTAGTGCTTGTTAGCCTGCGTGTTAATCGACAGCGTCAGTCGCTTAACCAGTTAAAACCTAACAACCCACTGGGGCGTGTATTGCTGCGTTTTGAAGGTATGGACAAACACCAGACCCCTGAAGCGCTGGAAGCACGTTTGGATGAGGCGGTGCTGGCTGAGCTGCCAAAACTGGAGCGAAGCCAGCCAATGGTCAAATTGCTGGCCGCGATTGCGCCGTTACTTGGTTTGCTGGGTACGGTCACCGGCATGATCGTAACTTTCCAGGCGATTACCGTGTTTGGCACCGGCGACCCGCAACTGATGGCGGGCGGTATTAGCCAAGCACTGGTAACCACTGTACTCGGTTTGATTACCGCCGTGCCGCTGCTGTTCGTGCAGACAGCCTTGTCGGGTCGTAGCCGCTATTTAACCCATGTGATTGAAGGGCAGGCGAGCGCGACATTGGCAGATCATCTCGAATCTCACACGCCCGCGGTGAACTGATATGTCCACTCTTCCTCTCTGGCTCGAACCCGTTGAGCGCTTAGTGGAGGCGGGCGGCGCGGTATTGGTCGTGCTGGCAGTGGTGGCTGTGTTGGTATTTGCCATGGCCATGGAGCGCTGGTGGTACTACCGAATTACCTGGCGTATCGCGCGGCGTCAGTTACTGCGCCGTTGGACGGCGCGCAGCGACCATACCAGTTGGAGCGCTCGTACGTTACGTCATGTGTGGGCAGAGGCACTGGTCGCTAGACTGCGTAAACCCTTGCCATGGCTGAAACTGCTGGTCGCGCTGTGCCCTTTATTGGGCTTGTTAGGCACGGTGACCGGCATGATTAGCGTGTTCGATAGCCTTTCCCTAAGCGAAACGCATCAAGCGCGTGCCATGGCGGACGGTGTCGCCCGTGCGACGCTGCCGACCCTAACCGGTATGGCCATTGCGGTGGTGGGGCTTTTATTTATTAGTCGTTTAGAGCACGTCATTCGTCGTGAAGACCAGCGGCTGCAAGATCGCTTGGCGCGGGCACTGGAGGAAAGTGATGCGTAGACGCCGTTCTATAGAAACCACTGCAGAGAGTAATGAGGTGAATCTTACCCCCATGCTCGACGTGGTATTTATCATGCTGATTTTCTTTATCGTCACTACTAGCTTTGTTAAAGAGAGCGGTGTGGAGATTGATCGCCCTGAATCCAGCGCTGCGACGCCGCGCCCAGACGCCCAGGTGCTTGTAGCGATTTCACCGGAAGGCGCCGTATGGGTAGATGGCAGTCCGGTGGATGTTCACCGGGTCGGCCAGCAGGTCGCTGATATGCTGAGTGACGATGGCTCGGTGGTTATTCAGGCGGATCGCGAATCCACCACGGGCTTGCTGATCGAGGTAATGGATCGTTTGCGTGAGGCGGGCGTTGACCAAGTGGCGGTGGCGGCGAGTCGGAGTGGGTCATGATGCGGCACCTGCTGTCGTTATTAGGGGGTGTCGTGCTGGCGGTGGGGCTGTTCTGGCTGCTGGCACAGTTGGTAGCTCCACCTGAGCGTGAGCCTGAGGAGCTAACCATGAGCATGGCAATGACCATGGTTGAAGCGCCGGAAGTAGCTCCTGAGCAGGAGGCACCTACGCCTCAACCTGTAGAAGCCGCGCCACAGCAAGCGCCGTCGCCCATGCCCGCACCCGAGCCGCCTCCGGTAGCGGAAAGCACGATTAGTTTGCCGGAAGTAGAGCTACCGGATGAGCCCGTTGAGCCGGTTGAGATGGACAGCGAACTCCCGGAGCTAACGGAAGTGAAACCGGAACCCCGGCCCGAACCTACTCCTGAGCCGAGACCAGAGCCGACCCCGCAACAGCAACCTGTCGAGGCAGCTCCTAGGGCAGCCCCTGCCCCTGCGTCAGTGGATTCTGCACCCGCCGTGCGTGAGGCCGCCCCGGAAGCTCAGCCAGTGCCCTCTAATGAGCCGGTGAATGTGGGCCAGGTGACACCGACGAACCAAGTTGGTCCAAATTACCCGCCCCGTGCCCAGCGCCGAGGTATGGAAGGCTTTGTAGAAGTGGCCTTTACGATTCGGCGTGATGGCAGTGTCGACAGCTCTTCTATACGGGTTACCAGCGCGCAGCCGCGTCGGGTGTTTGATGATGCCGCGCGGGACGCGATTGCTAAGTGGCAATTTGAGCCCAGTGATCGGTTACGCAATGCCACCCAGCGGATCGAGTTTCAGTTGAGGTAGCAACATGAAGCGTCTTTTAATTTTATTGCTAAGCGTCTGGTCGCTTTCAGCGCAGGCGAGTCCCGCATTGCCTGGGGATATTATTGCCGACCTCAACGCGCTGCAGAGCCAATTGCAAGAGGGAGCGCTAAGCAGCGTTGTCGAGCGTGCCACCGCCCAGGCGGAGCGGTTAGCCTCGGGTAATCAATCGGATCAATGGGCTAGTGCGCTCTATCAACAGCTGGCTGCAAGCGCCTTGGCGCGACAGGATCAGCCTGCTGCGGCAGCGGATCGGTTGGCAATTGCGCGTGGGTTAAGTGGTGTTGATGACGATCAGGCTACCCGCTGGCTCCGTGAAGAAGCTTCACTGCGTCGTGCTGCCGGGCAGCGCGATCAAGCTATTGAGCTTCTCACTGAGTGGTTAGCCAATCAGCAAGATAGTAATGCCGTTTGGCAGCTAACCCGCCTGCTGGCGCAGCAGGAGCGCTGGGAGGAGGCCGCCAACTGGCTTGAACAGGCACTTAGTGAGACAGCCGAGTTAACTGAAGCGCAGCAGGCTTTAACATTGGCGATTTATCGCAATGCTGGGCAAAGTGAGCAGGCTTTGGGTTGGCTGTTGGATGGATTGGATTCGCAAAGCGATCTCTCTGATTGGCGCCAAGCGGCAGGTCTTGCACAGCAGGCAGGTCAGCCTGGTGTGGCCGCTGGTCTGTGGGAGATGGCGTGGCAGTTAGGTAAATTAACCGAGCCGGAAGATCGCTGGCTGTTGATCCAGCTCCATTTGGCAGGCGGCACTCCCGCCCGAGCAGCCGAGCACCTTGAGGAGGCGCTAAAAGAGGGTGATGTTGTCCGCGATGAGTCAAATTTGCGTTTATTGGCGAACGCTTGGCAGCAGGCTAAAGACGTTGAGAAAGCCCTGGATGCTTGGCAAACCTTGGCTCAGTACACCCAAACAGCCACCGACTGGCGATCTTATGGGCAGCTTGCTTACGCTTGGGGTGAAAATAAGCAAGCGCAGCAAGCATTTGTCCGCGCCGCAGAGCTAGGCGATGAAGAAGCCGCCCAGTGGCTGGCCAGCTTCAACTAGTTTTTTGTCTTAAAGGCTACGGCTTAAGCGTAAGAGCGAAGTCACTCCAGGTGGGGGCGTGATCAGAGGGGCGTTCCATGCCGCGCAGGTCGTAGTCAATGCCTGCGCCGGTGGCCTGCTCGGCTAGCGCCTTGGTGACGAGAATATAGTCGATGCGCAGGCCACGCTTGGGCTCCTGGTTAAACCCTTTTGAGCGGTAGTCAAACCAGCTAAAGCGGTCATCGCTTTGCGGATAGCTGATGCGATAGCTGTCGGTAAGCCCCCACGCTTTGATGCCTTCGAGCCATTTGCGCTCAATGGGTTGAAAGCTGGTTTTGCCTTCACGCAGCCAGCGCTTGCGGTTGGCCTCGCCGATGCCAATGTCCTGGTCTTCCGGCGATATATTAAAATCGCCCATGATGGCTAGCCGCTCGTCAGGGCGGTACCGCTCGTTGAGCAGCCGTGCTAGCTGGCCATAAAAGCGCTCTTTGTTGGGAAACTTAGTGGGATGGGTAACGTTTTCGCCCTGAGGGAAATAGCCGTTCCATACCGTCACGGCTTCCCCATCTTCCGCGACTAGGCGAACGCCGATCATGCGGCACTGGGCGTCTTCATCATCATCGGGAAAGCCATAAAACACTTCTTGAGGTGCCTGACGGCACAGTAAGGCAACCCCGTAGTGGCCTTTTTGGCCGTGATAAAAGACGTGGTAACCCATGGCTTCCACGTCGGCGATCGGGAACTCGCTATTCTGCACCTTGGTTTCCTGAAGTCCAATTACGTCCGGCTGCTGAGTATCGATCAACGCCTGTAATTGGTGAAGCCGTGCTCGGATGCCATTAATGTTGAACGAAACCAGGCGCATTATGAATCGCTCCCCTTGGGATTGTCGGATTCACTGCCTTTGTCAGGGTGAATAGCGATATCCTGCCCACTCTGCTGGCGAGCAAGTTTTCTCACTGCCTGAAGTTTGCGCTGCTGCTGCTTTTTTGCCACAAAGCGGCGCGATGGAGCCACTTGGTCAGGGTTGTCGTGGCGCCATTTTTTATAATCTTTACGCCGGCCGGTACGAATAGTTACCTTGTCGGCCAGTGAACGAGTTTTTTTCTTACGCGTCATGTCGCGCTCCTTACGTCGATTTGACGGCTATTCTAACAGGCCTTGGGACTCCTTCGACAGCAGGGCGCGCTCTTATCGCCAAGCCCTGGTACAATGCGCACGTCAAGAAGCCAACTTCCACAGCAATGGACAGATAGACAGCCTATGAGCGAGTCGGAACAGACCACAGCCCCGGCCCAGAATCGCAAGCCAAAGCGCCGCCGCCGTAAACCGCGTCGTCGCCAGTCGAACTGGGATCTTCGTCAGTTTCAGGTGCCCGCCGTGGCCGGTAAGTGGCGCTTTCATGACTTTGATCTGCCGCTGACATTAATGCGCGCTATTCACGCCCAAGGGTTTGAATACTGCACACCTATTCAAGCCGAGGCCCTGCGCCAAACGCTATTGGGTGGTGACATTGTCGGTAAGGCGCAAACGGGAACCGGTAAAACCGCGGCCTTTTTGATCTCTGTGATGGCTTACTTTCTTGAAGAGCCAACACCCAATGGTCAAAAGCCAGGTGCGCCGCGCGCCTTGATTATTGCGCCTACTCGCGAGCTGGCGTTGCAGATCGAAAAAGATGCTAAAGCGTTAGCACGATTTACCCAGCTCAATGTGGCCAGTGTGGTCGGCGGTATGGACTACCAGAAGCAGCGTGAAAGCCTGGGCAGCAAGATCGATATCCTGGTGGCAACACCTGGGCGCCTGTTGGATTTCCATCAGAAGCGCGATATCGACCTCAGTGAGGTCGAAGTATTGGTGTTAGATGAAGCCGACCGCATGTTGTCGATGGGCTTTATTCCCGACGTGAAGCGGATTATTCGCTACACGCCGAAGAAAGAGGAGCGCCAGACCTTCCTCTTCTCGGCCACCTTTACCGACGACATCTTGAATCTCGCCAGCCAGTGGACGCTTGATCCTGCACACGTCGAGATCGAAGTGACCGTTGAGAACCAGGCGGATATCGACCAGCGTGTGTATTTGGTGTCTGATGACGACAAGCAGCGCTTGCTGGTCAATCTGCTTCAGCAAGAAAGCTTTGAGCGCGTCATGGTCTTTGGTAACCGCCGCGACTTGGTACGCAAGCTTGACGATCTGCTCAAAAAAGCGGGCGTAAGCGTGGCGATGCTGTCAGGTGATGTACCTCAGAATCAGCGTATCAAAACGCTGGAAAGCTTCCGCGAAGGCGAAATTCAGGTGTTGGTTGCGACCGACGTTGCTGGTCGTGGTATTCACATTGAAGACGTCAGCCACGTTATCAATTACACCCTGCCCGAAGACCCGGAAGACTACGTACACCGTATCGGTCGTACCGGTCGCGCCGGTGCCAAGGGTGTCTCGATTAGCTTCGTTGGCGAAGAGGATGCGTTCTCATTGCCGGAAATCGAACGCTATATCAACGACAAGCTTCCCTGCGTGCATCCGCCGGAAGGTATGCTCTAAGCCGCATGCTGGATAATGCCCTCAAAAGCGAGATTCAAGACGCTTACCGTCGCGTGGTGGATACCCTTGAGCTAACACCACGCTACGGCCAGCGTATGATGATCGCCGAAATCGCCCGGACGCTGGGCAATATAGAAAGCGACAGCGAAGGTAAGCGTACAAGCGATACTCATGTGTGTGTGCTTGAAGCGGGCACCGGCACTGGAAAAACGCTGGCCTATCTAATCGCCGCCTTGCCCATCGCGAAAGCGCGCGGCAAGCGGCTGATTATTTCCACGGCCACGGTCGCTCTCCAAGAGCAGGTGCTTAATCAGGACTTGCCTTCACTCGCTAGCCACAGCGGTATCGCCTTTCGCTACGCATTAGCCAAAGGGCGTGGTCGCTATGTGTGCGTGGCGCGTTTGGATCAGGCGCTCGAAGGCACTGAACCCAACCCAACGCTCTCTCTGTTTGAGCAATCGCTGCAAACGCAAAGTAGTGACTTTACGGTCATTGCCAGCGATATGGCGCAAGCTTATGGACAGGGCGAATGGGAAGGGGATCGTGATAATTGGCCAGAAGCAATTGAGGATGCCCACTGGCGGCGGCTGACGGTGGATCATCGCCAGTGTACGGGCAGGCGCTGTGGGCACTTTGGTGCCTGCGCGTTTTTTCGTTCCCGTCGTGAGCTTGAAAACGCGGATGTGATCGTCGCCAATCACGACCTCGTGCTGGCCGATCTAGCCTTGGGTGGTGGCGCTATTTTGCCAGACCCGGCGGACTGCATTTTTGTTTTCGATGAAGGCCACCACCTGCCCGAGAAGGCGCTTTCCCATTTCGCCCACCGCTTTGCAGTACATGGCTGCTTGCGCTGGCTGAAAACGCTGAAAAGCAGTTTGACCGATCTGCACCAGGCGTTAGCCATTCAACCAACGGTGTCGCGGCTGTTAGTGAGCTTGCCGGAGCTGATTCATAACCTGGAACCCGCGCTGGGCGATGTGTTTAGCATGGGGCATCAACTGGCGGAGCGGCCAAACGGCTTGGCCGACGAAGAAGCCACTCATCAATCGCGTTTTGAGAAGGGTCAAGTACCCGACGCTCTGCGGGAACAGGCGCAGCAATTGTTGGTGATGTTCGCCTCGCTATCGCGATGTTTGGAAAGCATCAGCGATATTCTGCGCGAAAGCCTTGATCCCGATAAGCAGACCGGCCTCGATCGAGAGCAGGCAGAAACCTGGCTGCCGCTCGTCGCGTTGCTTCATGGCCGAGCGCTAGAAGCGCATGCTTTGTGGCAGGCGTTTAGCGAGCAGGATGTGGCTAACGAGGCGCCCAGCGCCCGTTGGATTACCCTAAGCCGGGTAGCGGGGGAGCCGGAAATTGAGTTTTCGGCCAGCCCCGTTTCAGCCGCGCATACCCTGGCCAAGCATTTATGGGGACGCTGTCATGGGGCGGTGGTCACTTCGGCAACGCTGACCGCATTGGGGCGCTTTGAACGCCTGCAGGAGCGTGCAGGCTTGGCGAATCGCTACCGCTATCAGACGCTGCCGAGCCCCTTTGATTACGCCAATGCGGTCCTGCGCGTGCCTAAAGAGGCTACTGACCCTGGTGACAGAGAAGCCCATGAGCGGGCGATTGTGACGTTTGTCTCGCAGTTGGCCGACAAAGAGGCGGCGCTAGTGCTGTTCTCTTCCCGTGCCCAACTGCGTGCGGTGGATAAAGCACTGCCCGTGAGTGTGAAAGAGCGAGTGCTAGCTCAGGATGCACTGCCAAAACGCGAGTTAATCGAGCGCCATCGGGCGGCGGTGGATAGGGGGGAGGGGAGTATCATCTTTGGCTTGGCGAGCTTTGCCGAGGGGATCGATCTTCCCGGCGACTATTTGACGCACGTGGTGATTACGCGGCTACCCTTTGCGGTACCCGACGATCCGGTGGGCGCTACATTAGCGGAGTGGATAGAGAGTCAGGGTGGCAATGCATTTATGCGCATTAGCGTGCCTGATGCGTCTATTAAGCTGGTGCAGGCCTGCGGGCGTTTGATTCGCAAAGAGAGTGATCGTGGGACAATCACTTTGCTGGATAAGCGGGTGATTACCCGCCGTTACGGGCAAGCACTGCTGGATGCACTGCCGCCATTTCGGCGCGAAATTAGTCGCTAGCCGCTTATTCAATATTCTAGGAAACAATCAAAAATCCCCGCCGCGGCGGGGGATTTGATAGCAGCTTAATACAGCTACAACGGTGTTGGTGTTACTTAGCAATGCGCTTGGCCAGGGTGGCGGCCAGTTTGTCGTTCATGCGGTTGAAGGTTTCCACCGTGGTGTCCCAGTCGATGCAGGCATCGGTGATGGAAACGCCATACTGTAGTTGGCTAAGGTCTTGGGTCAGTTTTTGATTGCCCCAGCCAATGTTGGATTCAACCATCAGGCCGATAATGGAGGTGTTGCCTTCCAGGATTTGGTTGGTAACGTTTTCCAATACTAACGGCTGTAGCGCTGCGTCCTTGTTGGAGTTGGCGTGGGAGCAGTCAATCATGATGTTGGGTGATAGTTTGGCTTTCTCGAGCTCTTTTTCCGCCAGGGTAACGCTTACGCTATCGTAATTGGGCTTGCCGTTGCCGCCACGTAGAACAACGTGGCCGTAGGCATTGCCTCGGGTGCGAATAATGGCCACCTGGCCTGCTTGGTTAATACCCAGGAAATTGTGCGGGCTGGCCACGGACTGAAGCGCGTTAATCGCCACATCCAGGCTGCCGTCGGTACCGTTTTTAAAGCCGACCGGACAGGAGAGGCCGGAAGCCATTTCCCGGTGGGTCTGAGACTCGGTGGTGCGAGCGCCAATCGCTGACCAGCTAATGCAGTCTTGCATATACTGGGGAGAGATAGGGTCGAGAGCTTCGGTCGCGAGCGGTAAGCCCATTTCAGCGAGATCGACCAGCAGTTTTCGAGCGATATGTAGCCCCTCATCGATCTCAAAAGAGTCGTTGAGGTGCGGGTCGTTTATCAGGCCTTTCCAGCCCACCGTAGTGCGCGGTTTTTCAAAATAGACGCGCATCACGATATACAGGCTGTCGCTGACTTGATCGGCAAGTTTGCGAAGGCGGCGGGCATAATCAAGCGCCGCCTCCACGTCGTGAATTGAGCAAGGGCCGACCACTACCAATAATCTTGGGTCGGTGCCATCCAGGATGTTCTGGATGGTTTTACGTCCTTCTATTACGGTGCGCTCAGCCGCATCGGTTAATGGTACGGCTTTTTTGAGCGCTTCTGGCGTGGTGAGAACGTCTTGAGCGAGGACGTTAAGGTTATTAACCTGCTGTTCTGACATCTTGCTACCTGTGCTTGCGTAATGGCTGAAAAAGTGAAGGGACGATAAAAGTGGCGTCTACTATCGCTTGCCGGGGAGGTAAAAATCAATTGTTGTGGAACTATAGCAGCATTAAAAGTGTCAGCCACAGGGTTTTGTGAAAGGAGCTAAGTGCTTGATGCCCTGCACGGAACGCGCAACACTGAGGCTCTGTTTTAACTGGGCCCTGTCTTTAAAATTCGGTACCGTTATAAAATGCAACAACATATACGGGCGATGTATTCGCTCTTTTATTCACTCTATTATTAATCAATGCCCAAGGGACGCTATGCTGCTTGCTGTGAACGCCCACTTGTCAGGGCTAATAGGAATGGGGCTCGGCGCACGCCGTACGAGCTGGAGGAGCGTGTGAATGGGCACTCGGGAAACAGACCAACAGCTTGTGGAACGTGCCCAAAAAGGCGATACGCGCGCTTTCGATTTGCTGGTAAAAAAGTACCAGCACAAAATTATCGGCCTGATCGGTCGTTACGTTCATGATCACTCTGAAGTTCAGGATGTCGCTCAGGAGGCATTTATCAAGGCGTATCGCGCCTTGGGCAAGTTTCGCGCCGAAAGCGCGTTTTATACCTGGATGTACCGTATTGCTATCAATACTGCCAAAAATTATTTGGTCTCGCGGGGCAGGCGTCCTCCGGGCAGCGATCTAGATATTGTTGATGCTGAAATGATCGATCAAAGTGGACGATTGGCCGATTCGGAATCGCCGGAAGCGGCCATTGCTAGAGACCAGCTTGAAGCAGCGGTTTACCAAGCTATTGCCAACTTACCTGATGATCTGCGCACAGCGATTACCTTGCGAGAGCTTGATGGTCTTGCTTACGAAGATATCGCTCAGGTAATGCAGTGTCCGGTGGGTACCGTTCGTTCACGAATTTTCCGCGCTCGGGAAGCGGTGGATGAGCATATTCGTCCGTTAGTATCGACGGCCAGGAACAGTCGCGATGAATAACGGTCACTAGTAGAAGGGCTAAGTGATCGCTTTGAGTCGCCATCACAAAAAATGAAGGTTTTACTTTTTTTGTGAACTGTCTGGCACGTTTAGCGTCATAAAGCATGACTATCTTGATGAGCACAATGGCTGTATCAATGTGCAAAGCGTCATGAGCTTAGCGTTGTAACCTAGTTAGGTGGATATCCTAAGTAGCTTGTAACGGAGCCTTGGCCTTGGAAGTCGTCGGCGTGATGGCGCCTGTTCAGAGTGACCGCCATGCCAGTACTTCTTTTAAACAGTGTGAGGGTGTGAAGTATGAGTCAAAACACACGGGAATCACTTTCGGTGTTGATGGATGGCGAAAGTGATGAGCTAGAGCTTCGCCGAGTGTTGAAGGCGCTGCCTAACGATGATGACGCCGCCGATACTTGGCGCCGCTACCATCTTGCGCGCAGCATGATGCAGCGTGAGCAGGGTGTCGATGTAAGCGTTGATCTTTCTGCTGGCATCATGGCCCGATTGCGCGACGAGCCTGCTCCTATAACGCAAGGCTCAGACCAAGTGGCCCATCGCGCTGGCGGGATTTCGTTTGCCCGTGGTGCTGGCGTTGCTGCTGCTGTCTCCTTGATGGTCATTACAGGTGTGCAGTTCTTTGGCAATGATTCGCCGGTTGGTCAAGGTGGCGACATTGCAACGACTGCTTCTAATACCAATGGGGGTACTCAAGTGCAACCCGTTAGTTTGGCGTCTCAGTCGGCAGTTGCTGGGCGTGCAGATATGCCGATGTTTGAACCTACGCCGTTTAGGCTTAGCGGGCAGTCAGGTCAAAGCGGCTTGATGAATATTAGTGAAGCTGGCTTCTCAGCGCAGACTCCTCGGGGAGTAACCGCTTCACAAGGCACAAACATTGATGTTGATCAGATTGGCTTACTGCAATCTTACTTAAAACAGCACACCCAAAGTGCTGCTTACGGTAGTGGTGACAGCTGGATGCCGCTGATGCGTTCTTCTGCAGTAACTGAGCCACTAGGGCAGCGTTAAGCCTCAATGACGGGCTTTTTCATAGCGCCTATTAGGTGAGCGGGGAGTGCGCGAGATGGAAGTGCGCAATATGATGGTTGCCCTGCGGACTAAGCGAGCATGGGGGCTAGCAGCTGTAGCTTGTATGCTCTCTTTTGATGTCTATGCAGATAGCATAAATAAACAATCAGAAAGCCACGCTGGTTATGAATGTGCAGTGGCTTCGCTGCAGGCGCCTAGCAGCGCAACACAGTGGCTTGAGCGTGGTTTGTGGGCCAGCCACTGTTATGCCTTCCAAGCAAGGGCCGTCGCTATTGATCCAATCGGGGTGCGCACTCTTGCGCTTTCACACCGAATTCAAGACGGTATCCGACAGCAGGTAGTTCAGTATTTAGATGGTCCTTCTGTCAGTATCGAGCGACGCTCGCCAGTCGGGCGATTAGCCTGGACAGAAGAGGACAGCACTGGTGAGCTGCCTTCGCCAGCGCGGTGGGCCGCCCACCTCGAGCAGTTCTATTCCGTTGAGCTTGAAGATAACGCGCGTGTTGCTGGTCGTGAAGCGGTTAAACTAATGTTTGAGCCTCGCGATCAATGGCGTTTTTCCCATGAGTGGTGGCTAGATCAAGACACCGGCCTATTGCTAAAGCATGTGCTCATTGATCAGCAGGGTCGAATCATTGAAACTTTTCAAATCACTCAGCTTCAATCCCCTCAAAAGTATACTGGGATCGTTAGGGTAGATGATTCTAAGGTCGTGTTGGGTACTCCCTGGCAAGTTACCTGGTTGCCCGAAGGGTTTGTTACACAACCGATTAATTTTACCGGCAATGATCGGCGTCAACGAGTCTATAGCGACGGTTTAGCGACGGTAAGTATCTTTGTGGAGCCTCTTTCCTCTGATGCTACTACCGCTTTAAAAGAAGGCGTCCAGCAACTGGGTGTTTCTGCTGTCGCCATTGAGCATACAATGAGCGCTGAAGGCCGTTGGCAAATGGTGGCTATTGGTGAGCTGCCTGTAGTAACACTCCAACGGATCGTCCGTTCCATCAACTTTGACTCGCTTCAATCTCAGGCCAGTAGTGATAGCCAAGATGAGGGCAAACCTTAGTGTTTTCGTTTTACGCCTGTCGAGAAATGAAATGATGGCCCCTACTGCATGCTCCTCTCTATTGCGCACTGGCACCGTTGTAGGGTTTAAGCCCCAGCATCTTATTGTAGAAATGTCTGCCCGAGGGAACTGTGAGCAGTGTGCACAGGGAAGAGGTTGCGGTTTGGGGTTGTTAGCACGTCGGCGCAACCAGCACATTGCTATAGCAATTCCTGAGTCAGCCCGAGATATTGAGCAGCGCTATCCGTTAGGGGATTTGGTCACCATAAGCTTGCCAAGTGCGTCCGTCACGTTGCTCGCTTTTTTTGTTTATGGGCTGCCTTTACTGTTAGCGCTGTTGCTATCCGGCTTAGTCTCGCGTGTTAGTGCCTCAATTTGGCTGCCGCCACTGATCTTTTTTATCGCCTTGGTAGGCGGTGCGTTAAGTATTAACTACCTAATGCGTGGACGAGGGGAACGCTTTCGTCCTCGCTTGGTCAATTAGAAGGTTAATTTAGTTCTCCGGCACTTTTTTATAAACTGTTTCTATTAACTGTTTCTATGAACGTTGCTGTGAGTTATTGATCTGCCTTCGATTACTATCACCTTAAGTAGGAGCTCTTGCATGAAGCGCTTGATTCTCCCCTCCACCCTCTGGGTATGCGTGGTGGCGTTGCTAACCTTTGGCCAAGCGGCCAGCGCTCAGGGTTTGCCTGATTTTACCGAGCTGGTAGAGGATGCCGCCCCTGGGGTGGTCAATATTTCTACCAGTAGAACGGTTCAGCGTAGCAGCGTCCCGGGTTTTGAAGGGTTCGGCGGTCAGGAAATCCCGGAAATTTTCCGCCATTTCTTTGGTGATAACTTTGGCGATAGCTTCCCCGCGCCGCCTAGCAATGGACAAGGACGTAGTGAGGAGCGTCAATCCTTAGGTTCTGGATTCGTTATTAGTGAAGATGGCTACGTGATGACTAACGCACACGTTGTTCAAGACGCTGATGAGATTCTCGTGCGGCTCAATGATCGACGTGAGTTGAGTGCCCAAGTGATTGGCAGTGACCCACAAACCGATGTGGCACTCCTTAAAATAGAGGCCAATGACCTACCAACACTGACGCTGGGCGATTCTGACGAACTCAAAGTTGGCGAATGGGTAGCTGCGATTGGCTCGCCTTTCGGTTTTGATCACTCCGTCACGGCGGGTATCGTCAGTGCAATCAATCGTACCTTGCCGCGTGATGCGTATGTTCCCTTTATTCAAACGGATGTGGCGATCAACCCCGGTAACTCCGGTGGTCCGCTGTTTAATCTTGAGGGCGAAGTGGTCGGCATCAACTCACAAATCTTTACTCGTAGCGGCGGTTTCATGGGTGTCTCATTCGCGATCCCCATCAACGTAGCCATGGATGTGGCCGAGCAACTTCGTGAAGATGGCCGAGTTAATCGCGGCTGGTTAGGTGTCATGATCCAGCCGGTCTCCGAAGATTTGGCTGAGTCGTTTGGCATGGAGAGTGCGATTGGTGCGCTGATTGCTGACCTTGATCCCGAAGGCCCCGCCGCGCAGGGTGGCCTCCAGGCTGGTGATGTCATTCTTGAAGTCAATGGTGAAGAGGTTGAGCGCTCAAGCTCACTGCCGCGTCTAATTGGCAAAGGTGCGCCCGGTACCGAGGTAGAGCTTACCTTGATGCGTGATGGTGAACAGCTGACCGAATCAGTAGAGCTGGGCAGTTGGCCGGACGCCGAGCAGCAAACTGCTCAAGCCACTAGCAACAACCAAACACGTCTTGGCGTAATGGTGGCTGAAATTGATGATGCTATGCGTGAGCAGCTGAATATCTCAGGTGGCGTGGTAGTTCGCCAAGTTGAGTCAGATAGCGTGGCAGCTAAAGCGGGGATTCGGCCTGGGGATGTACTGGTAAGTATCGATCATCGCAGCGTCTCTTCTTCAGAGGAGTTAGTGAGCATTGTCGAAGAGTTGCCCACTGATCGTGCCATTCCGTTGCGCCTGTTCCGCGAGGGTCGTTCGCTGTTTGTAGCGCTTCGCCTAGAATAATCCGTCTGTTGTTACCCATAGTCCGGCGGTTCTCGCCGGACTATGGCTGCTAACCTGCCTCACTCGATAATTAAGCTCGCTAGACTGTATTTCCGTTGACCTCTATTTCTCCCCGACCACTTTATTGCCCCTTGCCTCTTTTGATCACTCCTCGTTCCTTTTTCTACGTTCTTTATTATTACCTTTTTTATCAACAAGGTTCTCTATCATGTCGTGCTCGAAACGGCCTAACAACACCATGATGATTAATCCCAAAATGGTGACCATAACGGCTAATGGGAAATTATTGATGCCCGCGGCGACGCCGACAGCACCAGCCAGCCAAATCGAGGCGCCAGTGGTAATCCCTTCAATGTGGGCGCCACTGCGGATGATACTGCCAGCACCCAAAAAACCTATGCCACCAATCACGCCCTCAACAACACGATTAGGATCAATACTTGCCGCGTGATCCCCTTCACCCGTGGCAAACAGCACGCTCATGCCAACAATGATGAACGCAGACGAGCCAAGTGACACCAGCATATGAGAACGAAGCCCCGCGGGTTTGCCACGAAGCTCCCGTTCCAAGCCAAGACACAGGGCCAGGCCAGAGGCAACAAGCAGGCGGGCTAGCATATCCAGGATGGAGATTTCGGTTTCCATGGCATTCCTTTTTAAAGCTCATCCAATAAAAAACCTAGTATAGGAACAAGCCAACACTATGAAATAGGTAAAGCTGGCTTGCCTTTATGCCTGCACAAGGGTTGATAAGGAGTACGTGTAGAACATTAGCAAGGTGTTTAGGTAGCGGTTATTTTTGGCATTTTTTGATGAACATAGCACCGGAACCCCGCTAACGGTACAATGACACCAAATTTCGACTGCGCATTTCAAGGTACTTTTTTTAATCGTACTCGATTGCCTACATACCCGGATTAAATTGGCAAATGACCCAAGAAAACGATAGTAAAATCAAGCATATACGAAATTTCTCTATCATCGCACATATTGATCATGGTAAGTCGACGCTCTCTGATCGTTTGATTCAGACCTGTGAAGGATTAACGGAACGTGAGCTTAAAGAGCAAGTGCTCGATTCCATGGACATTGAGCGCGAGCGTGGTATTACCATCAAGGCGCAGTCGGTGACGCTGGATTATACGGCTGCCGATGGCCAGGTTTACCAGCTCAACTTTATCGATACGCCGGGGCACGTTGATTTCTCTTACGAAGTGTCGCGTTCGCTCTACGCCTGCGAAGGTGCACTGCTGGTGGTAGATGCAGCGCAAGGCGTGGAAGCCCAGTCGGTGGCCAACTGCTATACCGCGATTGAACAAGGCCTGGAAGTCCTGCCGGTGCTTAACAAAATCGATTTGCCGCAGGCTGATTGTGACAAGGTTTCTCAGGAAATCGAGGAGATCATCGGGCTTGATGCGACCGATGCCTGCCGGGTGTCGGCTAAAAGCGGTATTGGCATCGATGCCCTGCTTGAACGCTTGGTGCGTGATATTCCGCCACCCAAAGGCGATCCCGATGCACCCCTACAAGCGCTCATTATCGACTCCTGGTTTGATAACTATCTCGGCGTAGTCTCACTGGTGCGTCTATTTGATGGAACGCTGCGCAAAGGCGATAAGATCCGTATTAAATCGACGGGCCGCGATTGGGGCACGACGGAAGTAGGTATTTTTACCCCGCAGCGTAAACAGACTAATATCCTGCGTGCCGGTGAAGTTGGTTTTATTGTCGCGGGCATCAAGGAGATTCACGGGGCACCGGTGGGCGATACGATTACCCATACTAAAACCCCTGACGTCGCGCGCTTACCTGGTTTCCAAAAAGTGAAGCCACAGGTTTATGCCGGTATGTTCCCGGTCAGCGCGGATGATTACGAAGATTTCCGCGATGCGCTAGAAAAACTGGCCCTTAATGATGCCTCGCTTGAATATGTGCCAGAGAACTCCGATGCTCTTGGCTTCGGTTTCCGGGTGGGCTTTCTTGGCACGCTACACATGGAGATTGTTCAAGAGCGCCTGGAGCGTGAGTATAATATTGATCTGCTCACCACGGCGCCAACGGTTGTTTATGAACTAGCGATGAAAAATGGCGACGTTAACTACGTCTCCAACCCCTCCAAGCTGCCCGATATGGCCGACGTAGATGAAATGCGCGAGCCAGTTGTCCGCGCCAGCATCCTGGTTCCCCAGGAGTATGTGGGCAACGTGATTACCGAGTGTGAACAGCGCCGGGGTACACAGCGGGATATGCAGTTCTTAGGCAACCAGATTCAATTGGCCTACGAACTGCCGATGTCAGAAGTGGTCATGGACTTCTTTGATCGCCTGAAATCTATTTCGAAAGGGTATGCATCGCTTGAGTACAACTTCGAACGCTTTGAAGAAGCCAAGTTGGTACGTTTAGACGTACTCATTAACGGTGATAAAGTCGATGCATTAGCCGTCATTATTCACCGTGACCATGCCCATCATCGCGGTCGTTTGCTAGTGGAAAAAATGAAAGAGCTTATACCGCGGCAAATGTTTGATGTGGCCATCCAGGCCGCTATCGGTGGCCAGGTAGTCGCTCGCTCGACGGTCAAGGCACTACGCAAAAACGTGACCGCCAAGTGTTACGGTGGCGATGTCAGCCGTAAGAAGAAACTGCTCGAGAAACAGAAAGCGGGTAAGAAACGCATGAAACAAGTGGGGCGTGTGGAAATTCCCCAGGATGCCTTCCTTGCTGTGCTCAAGGTAAACGACTAGGAAAGAACACCACCCATGGATTTTTCATTACTTTTGGTACTTGCCGTTGCGCTTTCGGGCGTTGTTTACCTGTTGGACGTGCTGGTATTAAAACCCAAGCGCCGCCAACGTTTCGCCACAGCAGAGGCCAATACCAAGGAAGGGCTTGATCCTGCTACCAGTGAAAAACTGCTTAAAGAACCCTGGCCGGTCGACTACGCACGTTCATTTTTTCCGGTGCTATTGGTTGTGCTGGTGGTGCGTAGTTTTGTCATTGAGCCCTTCCAAATTCCCTCGGGTTCGATGCGACCAACACTCGAAGTGGGCGACTTTATTCTGGTCAACAAATTTGCTTACGGACTACGGTTACCCGTGGTGAATACGCGCTTTATCGAAGTAGATGATCCCGAGCGTGGCGACGTGATGGTGTTTCGTTTCCCAGGTGAACCGTCGGTGAATTTCATCAAGCGGGTGGTCGGTATGCCAGGGGATCGTATTCGCTATGAAGGTAAGCAGCTCTTTATCAACGGGGAGGCGGTGGCTAAAGAGTTGATTGAAGAGGGCCCCGAAGGTTCTCCCCAGCAGCTATTATTAGCTGAACGACTTGGCGACGCTGAGCACTTTATTTATAACAACCCACGAGACCCAGGCCCGCAGATGCGTGAAGTAGAAGTGCCGGAAGGGCACTATTTCATGATGGGTGATAACCGAGACCACTCCAACGACAGCCGCTATTGGGGCTTTGTGCCGGAAGAGAATATTGTTGGCCGTGCGTTTGGAGTCTGGATGCATTGGGATGGCGGGTTGCCGAGTTTTACCAGCGTGCGGCGTATTGAATGAAGCACCTGCTTAGATTGTGGTTAGTCAGTTATGTCCCTTTAGTTAACGTCAATGACGTAGGAGAGCTGTGAGTAATTCCCTGAACGCTTTTTGCCGACGAATCGGCCATACCTTTGGCGACGATACGCTATTGGAATTGGCCTTGACCCACCGAAGCTTCGGTGGTCGTAACAATGAGCGCCTGGAATTCCTGGGTGACTCCATTGTCAATTTCGTGATCGCCGAGGCGCTGTTTCAACGCTTCCCCCAGGCTCGTGAAGGTCAGCTCTCACGCCTGCGTGCGCGGTTGGTGAAAGGCCAAACGCTGGCGGAGCTTGCCCGGGAAATGGAGTTCGGTGAGTGCTTGCGGCTAGGCTCTGGTGAGATGAAAAGCGGTGGACATCGCCGTGAATCGATCCTGGCGGATGCGGTTGAAGCCATCATTGGTGCTATCTATCTGGATGCCGGTATGGATGTGGTGCGTGACCGTGTATTGGATTGGTATGCAGAGCGATTGGAAAATATCTCGTTGCAAGATACCCAAAAGGACCCCAAAACGCGGTTGCAGGAGTTTTTGCAGTCGCGTCAAGCCGCCTTGCCGCGCTATGAAGTTGTCTGCGTGAAGGGCGAGGCGCATGCCCAGACCTTTACCGTGGAGTGCTACATTGACCTGCTGGTTGAGCATACCACTGGTAAAGGTCCTAGCCGCCGTCATGCTGAACAGCAAGCAGCAGAAGAAGCACTGTCGTACCTCGAAAAAAGCCCTGGAGAAAAATCATGAGCCAAACCTGCGGATTCGTTGCCATCGTCGGCCGACCCAACGTGGGCAAATCGACCCTCATGAACCGTATTTTGGGGCAGAAAATATCGATTACCTCACGGCGCCCACAAACCACGCGCCACAAGGTAATGGGTATTAAAACGGAGAATGAGACCCAGTTCATCTACGTCGATACGCCGGGCATGCACATCATGTCCAAGGACCGTAATAAGGCGATCAACCGCTTTATGAACCAGGCGGCTACCCAGGCACTGCGTGACGTAGATTGTGTGGTGTTTATTATCGACCGCACTCGCTGGACCGAAGAAGACCAAGCGGTATTGAAGCGTCTGGAACACGTCAAAGCGCCGGTTATTTTGGCGGTCAATAAAGTCGACCGTCTCGGCGAGAAAGGTGATCTTTTACCGTGGTTGGCTGAGGTGGGTGCTCGACGCGACTTCGCCGCCATCGTGCCAATTTCAGCTAAACATGGCACCCAGGTGGATACCTTGGAAGAGGAGGTGGCCAAGCATCTCCCTGAAAGCGTTCACTTCTTCCCTGAAGACCAGATTACCGATAAAAGTCTGCGCTTTATGGCCGCTGAACTGGTACGTGAAAAAGTAATGCGCCAGTTGGGTGATGAGTTGCCTTACCAGATGACCGTTGAGATTGAAGAGTTCCGCGAGACCGAGCGTGTGACACATATCAGCGCACTCATCCTGGTTGAGCGGCAGGGTCAAAAAGTTATTTTGATTGGCGAAAACGGCGATCGACTCAAGAGTATTGGTCGTGAAGCACGCCTTGATATGGAGCGCGCGCTGGGCACCAAAGTCATGCTGAATCTCTGGGTGAAAGTGAAGCGTGGCTGGTCGGATGACGAGCGCGCCTTGAAAAGCCTGGGTTACGACCTCGATTGAGTGTAGCGATGGCGCCTGAGCCGGCTTTCTTACTTCATCGCCGGCCTTACCGTGAAACCAGTGCGCTGGTAGATCTACTAACCCTTGACCACGGCAGAGTGCGTGCTGTAGCCCATGGTGGGCAACGGCCCGGATCAAAATCGCGACAACGTTTGCAGCCTTTTACACCGCTATTCGTGACGTGGCAGGGCAGCCGTGATTTAAAGCGGCTGACGCTGATGGAATCACGCGGCCAAACGGCATTATTAGCGGGTGAAGGCTTGCTATGTGGGCTTTACGCCAATGAGATCGCCACCCGACTATTGCCGCTAGAGTTGCCAGCCCCTGATGTGTTCGCCTTTTATACGGCGCTGCTGGAAGCATTGCCAGCGCCCGCTGAGAGGGCGTTGGCGTTGCGCCGTTATGAGTGGGCGCTATTGGAAGCGCTGGAAGCAACGCCGCAGTTTACAACACCGGAGGGTAGCGTTTTGGATCCCCAGCTGCGCTATCGTTTTGATGCAGCGACGCGCGCTTTTTCCCCGGCCGAACGCGGTTTAGATGGCCGCACGCTGCGCTATATTGAACAGGGTGACTGGCAGCATGATGGGCTCGCTAACGCTTTGAAGGCGGTGATGCGTGCCGCACTGGCACCGCACCTGGGTTCCACCGTCTTACGCTCGCGGGAATTAATGCTCGATTTAGCGCGCCGCCGCCATCGTCCCTAATGGTTGAATTTCTTACTCACAATCTCTTTCTTATCGCTGCGCTGGAGGCATTATGCACCCCCCTCGGATACTGTTAGGCGTCAATATTGACCACATTGCGACACTTCGCCAGGCTCGAGGTACCCGCTACCCTGACCCTGTTCAAGCCGCGCTAGTGGCTGAAGAGGCGGGGGCTGATGGTATTACGGTGCATTTGCGTGAGGACCGTCGTCATATTCAGCCTCGGGATATACGCATTCTGGCTGAAGTGCTTAATACCCGCATGAATCTGGAAATGGCGGTTACCGAAGAGATGCTGGCGCTGGCTGAAGAAGTGCGCCCAGCCCACGTTTGTTTGGTACCTGAGAAGCGTGAAGAACTGACTACTGAAGGTGGCCTGGATGTGGTCGGCGGCTTTGAATCCATTGCCAGTGCCTGCCAGCGGCTGAGCGCAGCGGGCTGCGACGTCTCTTTGTTTATCGACCCTGACGTAGCGCAAATTGACGCTGCCCAGCGCGCTGGAGCTCCTACCATCGAGCTGCACACGGGCGCTTATGCTGAAGCTCGGCCAGGCAGCGAAGCGGCAAATGCGGAGTATCACCGCTTAACAGCTGCCGCCACGCATGCTGTTTCACTAGGATTGGTGGTCAATGCTGGTCACGGCTTGCACTACCATAACGTTGAAGCTATTGCGGCATTGCCAGGCGTCAACGAGCTTAATATTGGTCATGCCATTATTGCCCGTGCGCTGTTTGTTGGCCTGAAAGAGGCCGTGCAAGAAATGAAACGCTTGACTATCGCAGGCCAAGAGGCGGGATTAATGGCAGCTCTCGATGCCCACGATCATGAGCACGACCATGAACATGAACATACAGAAGATCATGTGCATCACGGTTGCTGCGGGCATTGATCAGAGATTGACTCTCCAGAGATTGGCTATTCAGGAGTCCCTACTAAGAGGTTTTTTAGGCGATGATTGTGGGTATTGGCTCCGATATAGCGCGTATAGAGCGCTTTACGCGGGCCGTGCAGCGGCACGGCCCGCGCTTTGCGCAGCGAATTTTAGGGCCTGAAGAGCATACGCTTTGGCTGCAGAAATCCCAGCCTGCCGCTTTCCTCGCCAAACGTTTTGCTGCCAAGGAGGCGTTTGTTAAAGCGCTAGGGCTTGGCCTGCGCCACGGAATGCAGTGGTGTGATATCCAGGTGCTTAATGATGCCTTGGGTAAGCCTTACTTCGTGCTTGACGGTAAAGCAGAGCGGCTACTCCAGGCGGCAGGCGTCACGGCGAGTCATATCACCTTGAGTGACGAAGCCGAGTACGCGGTTGCTTTTGTGGTGTTGGAACGCTCATAGCCAGCCAAGACCGGGCGAAGCTTTTGTCTTTGGTTTTTGGTCTTTAGGCATTATTTATTGGCTTAGGGCCTGAGTAAAAACGGGCGGTGTGCTCTTAGTCGTGCCATTGCCTGATATAGGTCCTCCAGTAGCTCTTCTACATGGTCTAAGCCGCTGGTCCGCAGCCGTGTTTCCAGCGTCTCTACCAGCAATGCCAGCTCCGGTGCGCCGCAGTAACGGCTGGCGCCATTCAAGCCGTGGACCCAATCGAGCAGCATCGGCAAATTTTGTTGCGCAAAAGCGCTACGCATGTGTTGTTCACTTTCGTCCAAGCTGTCGATCAAACGTTTTAGCTGCTCCCGTGCGAGGTACTCTTTACCGCCTGCTAGGCGTGCGCCTATCTCAAGATCCACAACGAGTAGTTTGGCGGGCGTCGTGTGGCTAAATGACTTAATAGCGGTTTTGCTACTGCTCGTTGAAGGAGGCGTTGCATTACTGTCGGCTAGCCGATGAGTAACCCCCAAAAAGCGATGAAGCAGTTGATGTAATTGTGCCTCATCAATGGGTTTTATCAGGACGTCATCAAGGCCTTCGGCGAGCCACTTTTGGCGTTCACTGCTGAGGACATGAGCGGTGACCGCTATAATGGGGCAGCGAGCCCAAGTGCTGCTAAGCCTGCGCAACGCTTGGGTGGTTTGTACACCATCCATGCCAGGCATGCGGATATCCATCAGCACCATGTCCACATTGCTGGTTCGCGCAAACTCTAGTGCTTGGTGGCCACTTTCTAATGCCGTGATATGCAGGGCGGGATCTTCAAGCATATTTTTGAGCAACTCACGGTTCGGCGCATTGTCATCCACAATCAGCAACTTGACCGGTTGAGTCGACGCTGGCAGAGCAGCTAACGGCTCAGGCTTGTCATAGGAAACAAGCACCGGTAGCAGTAATTGCTTAAGCGATGCCACCAATTGAGCGCGTGAAAAGGGTTTGTAAAGCGTTTCACCGCCCTGGGGTAATCGCAAAGGGGGCAGGTCAAGACTGTTGCCGTTGGCTAAAATCAATACAGGGCAAGGCGTTTGATCAATGACTTTTTGCCAGTAGCGGTGGCGTTCGGGCGTATAATCACTGTGTTCCAACCCCAATATAAGCAGTTGTGCCGGTTCAGAGGCATCAAACGCAATCGGTTGCGCTTCCCAGCGTTGCAGCAAATGCTCCAACACATGTCGGGTAGGCGCATGGGTTTCATAGAGGCAAATAGTGGGGTTGGCTAGGCTAATCTCCGCCGGCCGTTCGATTGCTTTGTGAGCCAGTAGGGGCAGTGTAAAGGAGAAAGTGGTGCCTTGGCCCAGTACACTCTCCAGCTCAATCTCGCCGCCCATGCGCTCAATAAGCTGGCGGCAGATAGTAAGCCCCAGGCCACTGCCGCCAAACTGGCGTGAATGGCTGGGTTCAGCTTGGGAAAAGGCGCTAAATAAGGCCTTCTGATGGGCATCGCTAAGACCAATCCCGGTGTCACTAACGCTGAGGTTAAGCACGACATGCTGGCCTTCCTGGTTATCCAGCATGACACGCACAATCACGTCACCTTCATGAGTGAACTTGAGCGCATTACCAATCAAGTTATTTAACACTTGATGAATACGCAACGGATCACCGCTCAGCGGTGTAGGGACATCGTCATACACCATCGCCACTAAGTGTAACTGCTTGCGCTGGGCTTCAGGCGCGTGAAGCCCAATCACTTCATCAACCAGCGCGACGATATCGATATCCGTTTCTTCAAGAGTAAGGCGATTGGCCTCAAGCTTGGAAAAGTCGAGCACGTCGTTAACCAACATAAGCAGGTTGTCGCAAGCGCGATGGACGTGCTGCAACCATTCCTGCTGGCGCGTATCCAGCGATGAACGGCCCAGCAGCCGACAAAACCCAATAATGCCGTTGAGTGGGGTGCGAATCTCATGGCTCATGTTGGCTAAGAATTCGGATTTCACCGCATTCGCCCGCAAAGCGCTGCGGTGTGCCAAATCGAGCTTTATATTCTGCTCCTCAATGGTTTCCATGGATTCTTGCAGTTCGCTGGTGGCCTGCTCAATTTGCGTTTGCATATCCCGCTGGGCCTGCTGAAAGTGTTCAGCGAGGGTATTAATGTGGCTAGTCAGGTGGTTAAGTTCCGCCGCATTAGAAGGCATCAGATGTAGCCGATAGTCACCGCGGGATAGGCGATAAAGCGCTTGGTTAGCTTCTTCGATAGGGCGGGTGGCATAGCGACTGATGGCGAAGGCGATTAAAAACATCAGCAGGCCCAGCAACATACCGCCTAAGCTAAGACTAGCGATCAATTTATAACGCCCCAGGGTGAGCGCTCGGGTGTCCATCTCGATAACCAGCCAGCCTGCGCTATCACTGACCGCACTGGCTGGACTTGTATTAGGCTGGGTAACCTCTAACGGTAAGCGCAGTCGCCAAGCCTCTTCTTCCATGAGCAGTTGGCTGTTAGCGGGCGCTTCCAGAGTGGGTCGTGCAGCGTTGCCCAGTAATAAAAGACGATCGCCTTGCGCATCAAAGAGCGCTACCGCCCGTAATCCTCTCATGGTGAGAAGTTGGCGGGCCAGGGCCTCAAGGCGTTGAGAATCACCCTGTGCGACTGCGTCAGCAACACTGGGTGACAACAGCTCGCCAGCATTTTCCAAGCGTTCTTGCTGTGCCGCCCGAGCTTCCGTACCACTCTGTATGACCAGCAGTACGGCCATTATGGCGTACACCAGGAGCGGGAAACCGAGTAGGGCAAACAGAAGACGGGTGTTCAATGACATGAAAAGAAGCTCGCTGATTCAATGAGGTTGCCTGTCCAGGTCAAGACAGCACCGATATAATGCAGCATAACGGTTACGATAAGGAATTTTCATGAACGATCTTAAGGGCTATCCCACGTTAGAGGATGTGGTTGGCAACACGCCATTAGTGCGCATGACGCGCATTAGCGCCGGTCGCAACAATACGCTGCTGGCTAAGCTTGAAGGCAATAACCCGGCGGGTTCGGTCAAGGATCGTCCCGCACTCTCCATGATCAGCGAGGCGGAAGCCCGTGGTGATATTACCCCCGGTGATACGCTGATTGAGGCAACGTCAGGTAATACCGGCATTGCACTGGCCATGGCGGCGGCGATCAAAGGCTACAAAATGGTACTCGTGATGCCGGAAAACGCCTCGGAAGAGCGTAAGCAGGCGATGGCAGCCTATGGGGCCAAACTCATTTCTGCCAGTAAAGCCGGCGGCATGGAGGAAGCTCGGGATATAGCGGATGACATGATCGCCAGTGGAGAGGGAAAACCGCTCAATCAGTTCGCCAACCCAGACAACCCGTTGGCGCACTATCGCACCACCGGCCCTGAAGTATGGCAACAAACCGGTGGCGAAGTGACTCACTTTGTAAGCTCAATGGGCACCACGGGCACTATCATGGGCGTGTCACGCTATTTAAAAGAGCAAAACCCGGCTATCCAAATTGTCGGTTTGCAGCCCGCCGATGGCGCCAGCATTCCTGGTATTCGCCGCTGGCCAAAAGAGTACCTCCCCGCCATCTTTGAAGCGCCCCGGGTGGATGTCACACTTGATATCGGCCAACAAGAAGCCGAAGAGCATATGCGTCGTCTAGCCCGTGAAGAGGGCATTCTGGCTGGAGTTTCATCAGGTGGTAGTTTGGCAGGCGCGCTGCGCATTGCCGAGCAAACAGAAAATGCGGTGATTGTGTTTATTGTCTGTGACCGCGGTGACCGCTATCTCTCTACTGGCCTATTTGCCCCAGGAGTATAACCATGGCCATGTTGGGAAAAAGGCGGCCGTCTAGGCCCGCGTCAGGTCATTCTGGGCTTGCTGGCACGCCAGGCGGCAAAACGCGTCATACGGCTACCGATGGTGATACGTCGCCCTTGGTGATTGAGCGCTTAGCGCACGATGGCCGTGGCGTCGCCCACTCAGCCAACGGTAAAACCGTGTTTGTTGATCAGGCGTTGCCCGGTGAACAGGTAGAGGTGGCGATTCATCTGACGCGCAAACGTTTTGATGAAGCGCATGTTAAATCACTGCTAACGTCCTCTGATCAGCGTGTTACGCCCCCATGCCCGCATTTTGGCCACTGTGGCGGCTGCGATTTACAACATTTAAATATTGATGCCCAGCGCGTTCACAAGCGTGAGGTGGTGCGCGACCTGTTTGCGCGTCAAGGCATCACGCTAGGCGAGATTGGCTCGATTCAGGGCGATGACCAGGGCTATCGGCGTCGTGCACGGCTAGGCGTCAAGGTAGATAGCCAGGGCAACACGCGCCTTGGCTTTCGTGCTGCCCATAGCCATCGCTTAGTCGACATCGAGCGCTGTCCGGTATTGGTTGACTCTTTGCAGCAGTTGTTAACACCACTACGCGAGTTGCTCCAACGCTTAGATGCGCCGCGCCATGTGGGTCACATAGAATTGCTGGCAACGGCGACCACCCAAGTAGTACTGGTTCGTCAACTCAAAGAGCACCTTCAGGATGCCGAGCGCTGGCAAGCCTATGCCCAGCACCGTCAGGTGGCTTTAGGCACCTGGTTGGGTCGTGAAACACCCACGCTGCACTGGCATGGCGCACCCCCGGTGCTGGAGGAGTCGCTAATACTCAACGACCAGCCATCGCTAAAACTGAGTTTTGCCCCAGGCGATTTTTTACAGGTCAACGCCCAGGTTAATCAGCAAATGGTTGCCCAAGTGATGCAATGGTTGGTGCCCAAGCCAGGGCAAAAACTGCTCGATCTGTTTGCAGGTATCGGGAATTTCAGCCTGCCCATCGCCGCGGCGGGTGCTGAAGTGCACGCGGTGGAAGGCAACCCTGCCATGGTGGCGCGGATTGCGATAAATGCTAAACACAACGCGCTGATGGTCAGCGGCCAACAGGCCGATTTGAACGACCCCGCCAGCGTTAAAGAGCTGCTATCTGCTCATCGCGATAGTGATGCACTCGTACTTGATCCGCCGCGTAGCGGTGGGGAAGCAATTTGTCAGGCGCTGGCGCGCCACCCGGTGCCCAGAGTGGTCTATATTTCTTGTGACCCCGCAACGCTTGCCCGGGATGCGGCACATCTTGTGCATGCGGGTTACCGGGTTAAGCAAGTAGCAGTGGCAGATATGTTCCTTCACACTGCGCATATGGAAACACTAATGTTGTTTGAAACTAATGTTGTTTGAAACTGATGCTGTGTGAAGCTGATGCAGCTAAATGCGTCAAGCCACGGTGACAGCCGTGTGGAGATCGTCCCCCAGAATGGATGAGTGATAGTCATGGTAAAAGTGCGTGAAGACCAGCCGCTAACCGCTAGCGGAAAGGTGGATATACAACAATGGTTAACGCGCCTGCAAGAAGATGTGCGCCTACGTGATCCCGAGCGTTTAGTCGAGGCCTGTGAGCTTGCTGAAACGTTAGAGCTAGAAGCTCCTCGCACGCATCGTGTATGGCTTTCGCCGGGGTCCAGCTTCCGCATGGGCCTGGAAATGGCCGATATCCTTGGCGATTTGAAGCTGGATCAGGCTACGCTGGAAGCCGCCGTTCTCTACCGTGCGGTGCGGGAAGGTCTACTGAGCCTTGAAGCGGTGACAAAACGCTTTGGAGAAGAAGTTGCTAGCCTGATCGATGGCGTGCTGCAAATGGCCGCTATCAGCTACCCACTGGCGCCTGACCACGGCATGGGCCAACACAATCAGCAGGAAAACCTGCGCAAGATGCTGGTTAATATGGTCGGCGATGTGCGCGTGGCGCTGATAAAAATTGCTGAGCGCACCTGCGCACTACGCCAGGTAAAAGACGCTCCCCGGGAAAAAAGTTTACAGGTGGCTCGGGAAGTCGCCGATATTTACGCGCCGCTGGCCCACCGCCTGGGCATCGGTCAGCTTAAGTGGGAGCTGGAAGACCTCTCGTTTCGTTACTTGCATGAAGATGAGTACAAAGCGATTGCCAAGCTGTTGGCGGAGAAGCGCCTTGACCGCGACCGCTATATTCACGATGTGGTGGAAACCATCAAGGGCTTGATGGAAGCCCAACATATTCACCGCTACGACGTGGATGGGCGGGCCAAGCATATCTACTCGATCTGGCGCAAAATGAAGCGCAAACGGATCGATTTTTCGCAAGTTCATGACGTGCGTGCGGTGCGCATTCTGGTGCCGGAAGTGTCGGACTGCTACACCGTACTGGGGATTATTCACTCGCGTTGGCACCACGTGCCCAACGAGTTTGACGACTATATCGCCAACCCCAAAAAGAACGGCTATCAGTCGCTGCATACCGCCGTCATGGGGCCGGAGAACAAGGTACTCGAAATCCAGATTCGCACCTTCGCCATGCACGACGAAGCGGAGCTGGGCGTGTGTGCCCACTGGCGTTACAAAGGCCACGATACCAACGCCAAAAGCCGTAGCTACGAAGAGAAAATTGCCTGGCTGCGTCAGGTACTGGAGTGGCAGGACGAAGTGGGCGGCTTTGGCGATCTGCGCGAAGGACTCTCCAGCGACGTGGCCCCTGACCGCATATACGTCTTCACTCCTGACGGTCACGTGATTGATCTGCCGCGGATTGCCACGCCTATCGATTTTGCCTATCGAGTGCATACCGAAATTGGCCACCGCTGCCGAGGTGCTAAGATCAATGGGCGCATTGTGCCGCTCACTTATAAACTCAAAACCGGTCAGCAGATCGAGATACTGACGGCCACCAAAGGCGGGCCTAGCCGCGACTGGTTAAATCCCAGTTTGGGCTATGTGCGTACCTCCCGGGCTCGGGCCAAAATCCAGGCGTGGTTCAAGCACCAGGCACGGGGTCAAAACCTGGATGAAGGGCGCGCGCTGTTTGACCGCGAAATGCGCCGCCTGGATGTCGAAGGGCTCGACCTGCCCAAGCTGGCCAAGGCGGTTAACTACCTCAATGCTGACGATATGTACGCCGCCATTGGTGCCGGTGATCTGCGTATTGGCCAAGTGTTGCATCAGGCCCAACAGCTGTTCGGCGAGACCGACGATCAGGAGCAGCTTAATCGCCTGCTTGCCAAGCCTCAGCGGCAATCCAGCAAAGCCACCAAAAGTGATATCACCGTGCTCGGCGTCGGCAACCTGAAAACCAGCATGGCGAACTGCTGTCGGCCAGTGCCTGGCGAACCGATCATCGGCTTTATCACCCAGGGGCGTGGCGTCACTGTGCATCGCCAGGATTGTAGCAATATTCTGCAATTGCGCCTGGACGAACCCCAGCGCATTATCGAGGTAGAGTGGGGCGAACGCGCCCAGACCCGCTATCCGGTGACCATTGAGATTCAAGCCTGGGATCGCTCTGGGCTACTGCGCGATGTGACAGGGCTGCTCGGCAATGAAAAAGTCAACGTACTCGCCGTGAACACATTAACCGATACCGACGAGGGCATTGCCCGTCTGCGCATTACCTTGGAAGTCGACGGCCTGGAATCCCTGGGGCGTCTGTTCTCCCGTATCCAGCAGTTGCCAAACGTTACCGAAGTGCGCCGTTTGCGCAATGCAGACCCGGAAAAGCAAACGCGTAAGGGAGGGGAATGATGCGCCATGGTATGGACGACCTGCTGACCCTGATGCAAGTGCTGCGTGACGCCGAGCAGGGCTGCCCATGGGACTTACAGCAGGACTGGGACAGCATTGTGCCCCATACGCTGGAAGAGGCCTACGAGGTCGCCGACGCCATTGAGCGACGCGCTTTTGACGAGCTACCCGGTGAGCTAGGCGATCTGCTTTTTCAGGTGGTTTACTACGCCCAGTTCGGGGCGGAGGAGCAGCGCTTCGACTTTGCTGATATCGTCGATACCCTGACCGCCAAGATGTTGCGTCGACATCCCCACGTATTTCCGGAGGGCACCCTGGCTTCTCGGCGCCCGCCAGGAGTGAGCGCCGCAGAGGTGCAAACTCAGCAGGTCAACAGCCGCTGGGAATCACTCAAAGCTGCAGAACGTGACACAAGGGCACGCGCCGAAAGGGCTGATGCCACGCCCTCTGTGCTGGACGATGTACCGCGCACGCTGCCCGCCCTTAGCCGCGCTGCCAAGCTGTCCAAGCGCGCCGCGCGGGTAGGCTTTGACTGGCCTGATGCCCGCGGTGTGGTGGCGAAAATTCGTGAAGAATTGGCGGAAGTGGAAGAGGCGCTCGCCGCGGGTGATCAACAGCATGCTCAGGAAGAAGTGGGCGATTTGCTGTTTGCAGTGACCAACCTTGCCCGCACGCTGAATGCCGACCCTGAACAGTGCCTGCGCGCTACCAATGCCAAGTTCGAACGCCGTTTTCGTTTTGTTGAGCGTGAGCTTAGCGCTGCCCAGCGGCCATTAACAGAGGCTTCCCTAGACGAGATGGAAGCCCACTGGCAGGCAGCCAAAGCAGAAGAAAAACAATCTACCCATTCCTGATCTAATAATGATGCGACCCCTGCAAGGAGGCCATGCCAATGAGTCACGACCTACACGAATCTCTGCGCGATAACGTACGTATTCTGGGCGACAGCCTGGGGCGAACCATTGCCGACGATTTGGGCCAGGCATTTGTCGATAAAATTGAAACCATTCGCGCCCATGCCAAACGCGGGCGGCAGGGCGACTCGCTGCAGCAGCGTGAATTGATCGAGTACCTGCGTGAGCTGCCCGAGCGGGATCTGCTACCGGTCACCCGTGCGTTTAACCAGTTCTTAAACCTCGCGAACATTGCCGAACAGCACTATCGGGCGCGCTTTCGCCGGGTAGAGGACTACAAGCCCGGCTCCCAGCCGGTACTGGGGGAGCTGCTTGCGCGTGCCGAACAGGCCGGCAACTCACCGCGCAAATTGGTCGAGACCCTTGCCAACATGCGCGTTGAGCTGGTACTAACCGCTCACCCCACCGAAGTTATCCGGCGTACGCTGATTCAAAAATATGACGCCATTGATGAGTGCTTAACCGCTATTGAGAGCTCCGAGGATTATCCGGAGCGTGGCACTCGTGCCCAGGGGCGCCTGGAAGAGCTGATTAGCCAGGCGTGGCATACCGACGAGATCCGCCACGAGCGGCCCACCCCGGTGGATGAAGCCAAGTGGGGCTTTGCGGTCATTGAAAACTCGCTATGGCAGGCGGTGCCAGATTTCCATCGGGATTTGGATAATCTGCTGTTGGATACCGCCGGTGAGCGGTTGCCCCTGGATGCCGCGCCCATCCGCTATGCTTCCTGGATGGGCGGTGACCGCGATGGCAATCCCAATGTGACCGCCCGGGTCACCCGCGAGGTATTGCTACTGGGCCGCTGGATGGCCGCCGACCTTTACCTGCGCGATCTTGAGCAGTTGAAGACCGAGCTCTCCATGTGGAAGGCCAACAGTGCGCTTAAAGCCGAGGCGGGCGATGTGGCCGAACCGTATCGCGAAGTGCTAAAGCGCCTGCTGACAAGAATGGAGTCAACCCGGGATTGGGCCAAGGCCGAGCTTGAGGGGCGTAACTATGACGGCGGGCCGATTATTGAAACCCGTGATCAGCTCTATTCACCGCTGCTCGGCTGCTACCGCTCACTGTGCGATGTTGGTCTCGATACTATCGCTAACGGGGCGCTGCTGGATACCTTGCGCCGGGTCGCCGTATTCGGCGTTACGCTGACCAAACTCGATTTGCGCCAGGAGGCCAGCCGCCACGCACAGGTAATTGAAGAGCTTACCAGCACGCTGGGACTTGGTCACTACCGCGAATGGGACGAAGCCCAGCGCCAGGAGTTTCTGCTCGCCGAACTGGCCTCACGTCGCCCGCTGATCCCACGCCGCTGGGAGTGCTCCGCCGAGTCCCGTGAAGTACTGGATACCTTCAAAGTCATCGCCCAGGAGCATTCAGAAGCGCTGGGAACTTACATCATTTCCATGGCCGCTGAGCCCTCGGACGTGCTTACCGTAGCACTGCTAATGAAAGAGGTGGGAGGGCAGGTAACGCTACCTATCGCACCGCTGTTTGAAACCCTTAATGACCTGGATCACGCAGGCGATGTGGTGGATCAGCTGCTGGCGATACCGGGCTACCGTTCGCTGATCGATGACCGTCAGGAGGTCATGATTGGTTACTCGGATTCGGCAAAAGATGCCGGCCAGCTGGCCGCTGCCTGGGCGCAGTATCGCGCTCAGGAGTCGCTGGTCAATGTGTGTAACCGGCACGGCGTTGATTTAACCCTGTTCCACGGCCGTGGTGGCACTGTTGGTCGTGGTGGTGGCCCGGCCCATGCGGCGATTCTTTCCCAGCCTCCCGGCTCGGTGAACGGCAGCCTGCGAGTGACCGAGCAGGGCGAAATGATTCGCTTCAAGTTCGGCCAGCCCGATATTGCGCTACGTTCCATGGAGATTTATGCCTGCGCGGTACTGGAAGCCACGCTGTTGCCGCCTCGCGCGCCGGAACCGCATTGGCGTGAAGAGATGGATCAACTCGCCAAGGTAGCGCATGGTGCTTATGTCGGCGTGGTGCGGGAAGACCCCGATTTTGTCCCTTACTTCCGGGCGGTAACGCCGGAGGGCGCTTTAGGAAGGCTGCCGCTAGGCTCACGCCCCACCAAGCGACGCCAGGATGGCGGCGTAGAGACCTTGCGCGCCATTCCATGGATCTTTGCCTGGACGCAGATTCGCCTGATGCTGCCGGCCTGGCTGGGCAGTGGTGAAGCCTTCTCAACCCGCTTAGAGCAGCCCGGCGGCCGCGATGTGCTGCAAGAAATGCGCACTGAGTGGCCCTTCTTCGGCACTTATCTCGACATGCTTGAGATGTTGTTGGCCAAAGCCGACGTGGCCATTGCCGCCTACTACGAGCATCGCCTTGTCGATGAGCCATCGCTAAAGGCGCTGGGCAAAAAGCTACGTGAGCGTTTTGCGCGGCTTGAGGAGGCGGTGCTCGATATTCTCCAACAGGATAAGCTGCTGGAGAACACGCCGTTGATTCGCCAGGCGATCGATGTACGCAATCCGTACATCGACCCACTGCATGGCCTTCAAGCGGAACTGCTGCAGCGCAACCGCGATGCGGATGGGGCGATCAGCGCCGATCTGTCGCGCGCGTTAATGGTGACCATGGCGGGGATCGCAGCTGGACTACGCAATACTGGCTAGTTTTTTTATAACCGCAGTTTTTACCACGACGTTTTATAGGAAGTTTTATTAGAACGTCCTATCACGACAAAGAGGTGTCAATGTCTTCAGATGCTCAAGCGGTACTCGACTTTTGGTTTGACGCGTTGACGCCTGCTCAGTGGTTTAAAAAAGACCTTGAGATGGATCGCAAGATCCTGGCGCGTTTTGGCGAAGTGCATGCCCAGGCCGCCCGGTGTGAGTGCTACCCATGGCGGCAAACGGCTGAAGGGCGGCTGGCGGAAATCATTGTGCTGGATCAGTTCTCGCGCAATATCTACCGCGATGATGCCCGTGCCTTTGCCACCGACACCTTGGCGCTAGCGCTGGCTCAGGAGGCGGTGGCAGCGGGGGCAGACGCCGAGCTATCCAGCCAGCAGCGGGCATTTTTGTATATGCCCTATATGCATAGCGAGTCGACCGCCATTCATGAGGTGGCGATGCAACTGTTCGACCAGCCGGGGTTAGCGAATAACTACGATTTTGAAGTGCGCCACAAGGCTATCATCGATCGCTTCGGGCGTTACCCGCACCGTAATGCACTGTTGGGGCGGGGCTCTACCGACGAGGAGCTGGCTTTTCTAAAGCAGCCCGGCTCCTCTTTTTAACTTTTTTGTTCACTCCTTTTAGCCACATGGCGTTTTATGTCGTTACGAAAATCTACCCGTATCAATAAATACATTAGTGAAAGTGGAATGTGCTCTCGCCGTGAAGCAGATCGCTTTGTGGAACAGGGCAACGTGTGGATTAACGGCCGTCGTGCCACTACCGGCGACCAGGTGGTGGCGGGTGATCTGGTCAAGGTCAATGGCCAGGAGATCGAGCCACAGGAAGAGGAGGATCTGGTTCTTATTGCGCTGAACAAGCCGGTGGGCATCGTTAGCACCACCGAGTCCAGCGAAAAAGACAATATCGTTGAGTTTGTAAAACACGGCACGCGCGTTTTTCCCATCGGCCGGCTCGATAAAGACTCCCAAGGGCTGATTTTTTTAACCAATAACGGCGATTTGGTTAATAAGATTCTGCGCGCCAATAACAACCACGAAAAAGAGTATCAGGTGACGGTGAACAAGCCGATCACCGACGAGTTTGTCGAGGGCATGCAAGGCGGTGTGCCGATTCTTGGCAAGGTGACCAAGCGCTGCAAGGTGCAAAAAGAGTCCACCTGTGTATTCACCATTACCTTGGTTCAGGGGCTCAATCGGCAAATTCGCCGTATGTGCGAGTACTTCGGCTATGAAGTTACCCAGCTAATTCGCACGCGCATTATGAATGTGCCCCTTAAAGGCTTGGCCCTGGGGGATTGGCGCGATCTCACCCCTAAAGAGATCGACACCATTATCGCGCTGACCGAAAAATCAGAAGCCGTGCCGGAGAAGAAGAGTAAAGCTAAGCCGGAAAGGCCCAACTACAGCTCAGGCGCAGGAAAGGCAAAGCCGCCTTCCGCAAAAGGGCGACCGGCCAAAGCGGGCGCGAAGGCTGCTGGGCCTAAACCGTCTCCCAAAGGTAAAAAAGCCGCCAGCGGAAAAGTCAGTGGAAAAACAGGTGCCGGCCCGAAAGGCGGCGTGTCAGGTAAGCCGCAACCCAAGGGCAAAGCCCCCGGCAAGCCTGGTGCTAAAGGTAAGCCCGTTGGTAAAGGCCGCGGTAAGCCAGCGGTGGGCGGCAAACCTTCTCAGCGACGTAAGTAGCTCCTCCTTCTTCAAGAGTCCCCACTGTGATCCCAATCGTCGCTTTTTACGCTGTGGTTAGCATGCTCGCTTACATTACCTACGCCATCGACAAAAAGTCGGCTATCAATAACCGCCGTCGAGTGAGCGAGAAAACGTTACATCTGCTTGGGGTAGTGGGTGGCTGGCCGGGTGCGTTCCTGGCTCAACAGCGGCTGCAGCATAAAACCCAGAAAACCGTCTTCCAGGTTACGTTCTGGCTGACGGTTGTCGTGAATCTGGTTTGTGCGGGGTGGCTAACGGTTTCATTGAACCTCATTTAGCCACCCTATGCTGCGTGCCTACGCTCTGGCTTGATCGTTGGGCGCGAAAAGAAAGTTGGCTATCAACTCCTTACCGCCTTCGGTCGCGAACGATTCAGGGTGGAATTGAATGCCGTGAATCGGGTACTCCCGGTGCTTAACGCCCATTAGTTCGAATTCACCCATTGCCTGCCAGCGGCTGCGCTGTTCAAAGCTATCAGCTGCAAGTGCGCCCACGGTGGCGGTTACTTCCAGGCACTCGGGTAAAGTGGTCGCATCGGCAATCAGTGAGTGATAACGCATCACTTCAAGCTGGTCAGGCACGCCGTTAAACACCGAGCGATTGTCGTGATTGATCGGGCTAATCTTACCGTGCATAGGTAGCGGCGCTTTAACTACCTTGCCGCCGAACACATGCACGATGCCCTGCATGCCCAGGCAAACCCCCAGCAGCGGGGTGGTCTTACCCAGTTTCTCTATTACCTCGGCGCACACGCCAAAGTAGCGTGGGTCATCCGGCGAGCCGGGGCCGGGGGAAATAATGATGCGATCCGGCGCCAGCGCCTCAATGGCGTGGAAATCGATCTGGTCGTTGCGTTTAACGATGATCTCAAAATAAGGCAACCCGCCGCGATTCTTCTCAGTGGTTAAGATTTCACCAATAAACTGGTAAAGGTTATAGGTGAAGGAGTCGTAGTTATCGATGATCAGCACCTTCATGCGGGGCTCTCCATATCCGTGCTCATAAAAGGGGCCAGGGCCTTGCGAGTGCCAGCGAACTTGCGGCGAATCTCTTCGTACTCATCCTCGGCGTTGCTATCGAACACATTGCCGCCGCAGGTTTGCACGTAGGCGCGCTCGCCGTTCATAAACACGGTGCGAATGGGTATCGCAAAGGTGCAGTCGCCGTTAAACGAGAACTGGCCCACCGCACCGCCGTAGGGGCCGCGCCCGTCGGTTTCCAGATCATCGATAATCTTCATTGCCTCAATCTTGGGCGCGCCGGTGAGCGTGCCTGCCGGGAAGTTGCTCGCCAGGGCGGTGAACATGTCTTCGCCTTCGGCAATAATCCCGACAATTTCGCTGGAGATATGCTGAACGTGGCTAAAGCGCTTGATATCCATCAGGCTGCGCACTTTTACCGTGCCAAACTGGGCCACCCGGCCAATATCGTTGCGGTGCAGATCCACAATCATATTGTGCTCGGCGATCTCCTTGGGGTCGTTGAGCAGCGCCCGGGCGAGCTGGGTGTCTTCCTGGGGCGTTTGGCCGCGAAGGGTGGTACCCGCCAGCGGGAAGGTTTCCATCTCACCCTGGCGCAGGCGGAACAGCAGCTCCGGGCTTGCGCCGATCAGCTTCTGCTCGCCGAATTTGACGTAGTACATTTGGGGTGACGGATTGATGGTGCGCAGTTGGTCATAAAGGGCCAGGGTGTCGCCCTCAATCTGAAAGCGCTTTTTAAAGCCGACCTCGCACTGAAACACCTTGCCGTCGATGATGTCTTGCTTCACCTTGGCGACCGCCTCGGCGTGCTCAGCTTTGCTCATCGTGTCGCCCAGCGCGGTAATGTGCAGCGGGCCTGCGGGTTCTTCGTCGGCGTCTATCAGGGTTTGCAGGAAGTCGTAACGGCTATTGTCATAGTAGAAGTAGGTAACCTCCCCGGTCATCTTGTCGAGGATCAGACCATCCTTGTAGAGCCCAAAGCGGAAGGTATCGAAGTCGTCGCTGGCTTTTAGGGTCAGCGAGGGCTCGAAGTACTGCATCGCGTCGTAACCGAGGTAGCCGCTTAAGCCACCCGCGTACTTACGTGAAATAATATTTTGGGGGATCAGGCTACGCAGTAGTTCATAAGGGTTATCGCTTGGGTACTCGTTTGCATTGCCGTCACGGTCTTCGATAGTTAGCGTGTTGCCATTGGCATACAGCGTGTATTCGGGGTCGAAGCCGATGATCGAATGGCGTGCAATATGGCTATCTTCGCCAAGCGACTCCAGCATGTAGCAGGTATCAAACTGCCGCTCGATTTTTTGAAACAGGGCAAAGAAATCGCAGTCCGCCGCCAGCGTCACGTAGTGAGGTTTGCGTGGCAGCGTAAACGGCTGCGGGCTCGAGGCATGCGTATTGGCAATGGTCATGGTGCATCGTTCCGTGAAGAAGCTTGTGAAGAGGGTAGCGGTGTTGAAGCGTGCAAGGTGGACAACGCGCGCGAACCCCGGGAAACCGTGGCGATACCCACCCCTAGGGTTTCGGCAATTTTGCGGTGCGGCACCCCTTCGCGCAGCAGCTTAAAAATCTGTAGGCGTTTACTGATTTCTTGATACTCTGCGGGAGTCAGCAGGTCGGCCAGTGCTGCGTCCATTGCCTCGGGTGAGTCTATGGCGAGCAAGTGGCGAATAAGCTCAGCCTGGTAGTGATCGTTTGTCGTCATGTTGTAAAGGTAAGTTGTGAAACCATCGAAGAATGCCATCGGTTAATAAGTAATGTACTAGCGTACTAGTACGCTACATTATTGCTCAGGGAAGTCAAGCAGCTCGTTCTATTTTGAGGAAACACGATGACCGGCTATTTTATTCAAGCCTTTATTTATCTTGTCGCCGCGGTAATTGCGGTTCCCCTTGCCAAACGGTTTGGGCTGGGCTCGGTACTGGGTTATTTGGTCGCCGGGGTAGTGATTGGCCCGATCCTGGGGCTGGTGGGCCAGGAAACCACCACTATTCAGCATTTTGCGGAATTTGGCGTAGTGATGATGCTGTTTTTGGTCGGCATGGAGCTCGACCCGAAAGGGTTATGGGCGATGCGCGTTCGACTGCTGGGGCTAGGGGGGCTTCAGGTAGTGCTAACCGCTGCTGCAGGCACCGCTATTGCTTTGTGGCTAGGGCTAGTGATGCAAACTGCCCTGGCGGTGGGGCTCATTTTTGCGCTCTCTTCCACGGCGATTGTGCTGCAAACGTTGAACGAGAAGGGGCTTGCCAAAACCGAAGGGGGCCGCAGCGCCTTTTCGGTGCTGCTGTTCCAGGATATTGCCGTTATTCCCATGCTGGCGCTAATTCCGCTGCTGGCACTTCCCGAGTTAATGGGCGACGTTAGCGATGATGGACACGCCAGCTTAAGCCTGGTCGCACACTTGCCCGGCTGGGCCCATGCCTTGGTGGTCGTGGCGGCCATCGCGAGCGTGATAGCGGCAGGCTACTATTTAGTGCCCCTGCTGTTTCGCTATGTGATTAGTTCTGGCCTGCGCGAAGTATTTACCGCCACGGCCCTGATGCTGGTCATCGGCATTGCCGCGCTAATGAGTTTGGTTAATTTATCGCCCGCCCTCGGCGCGTTCCTGGCCGGGGTGGTACTTGCCAACAGCGAATTTAAACACGAGTTGGAAGCCAATATTGAGCCCTTCAAAGGCCTACTGTTGGGGTTGTTCTTTATTACCGTGGGGGCAGGTATTAATTTCTCGGTGCTGGCGGCCGAGTGGGGCACGGTTCTCTCGTTAGGCGTGGCCGTGATCGTGGTAAAAGGCGTGATTCTGCTCGGCTTAGCACTGCTGTTTCGAGTGCGTGGCAGCAATGGCTGGCTATTCACCCTGGGCCTTGCCCAGGCAGGTGAATTTGGTTTTGTGCTGCTGACCTATAGCGTACAGAACAGTGTCATTCCAACCGACATCTCCCAGATTCTCTCCCTAGTGGTGGCGCTCTCAATGTTTTTGACACCGCTACTGTTTATTGCTTACGACCGGTTGGTTCTGCCGCGCTACCGCAGTGCCAAGAACGACAGTCGGGAAGCTGACGCAATAGAAGAGCAGGCCCCGGTGATCGTTGCGGGCGTAGGGCGGTTTGGACAAATTATTTGTCGCCTGCTGCGCGCCAATAATATTCCTATTGTGGCGCTGGACCATGAGATCGAACAGATTGAAAACCTGCGCAAAATTAACATCAAAAGCTACTTTGGCGACGCTAGCCGCTCCGATTTGCTCGAAACCGCTGGTATCGAGCATGCCCGGTTAATCGTTATTGCCTTGGACGACCGCGACCGCGCTGTGCACATGGTCAAGCATGTGAAGCAGTACTATCCGCATGTCTGGGTGCTAGCCCGCGCCTTTGATCGCGGCCATGGCTATCAACTGCGAGAAGCAGGGGCTGATGACGTTGTCAGTGAAACCTATCATTCCGCTCTGGAGCTGGGCGGCCACGCACTAACGGCGATGGGTGTCCACCCCATGCGGGCCAAGCAAATGACCTGGGCGTTTGTGCAAAATGAGGATGCCCATGAGGACGAGCTGTTTGAAGCCTGGAAGGAGATCGAGGGGAGTATTAGCTTCAGCCCCCGCTACGGCGAGCTGTTTATGAAGCTGGAAGAAGCGCTGAACAGTGCAATGCAACAAGAGTGGCACGAGCCCCAGCGCGAAGACGTGCCGATCTGGACGCCACCTGAAGAGGGTAAGCAATGAAACAAAAAAGTTAACAACAAGAAGGTAACTGCCAAACTTTTAAAATAGGCGGGTCGTGGGAAAACCTCCATTGTTGACTTACTAAGACAAGCATCGACGACTTGAACAACGCCTGACAATCGATGAGGTGATGCCCCGATTAATCGCTATCCGAGGTCATTGGACAGTCTAACAACCCGCAATTAGACGCTACTAGAGACAAGCTATAGATACCTCCTTGTTGTGGGGACAGTAGAGCGGACAGCTTCCATTACTGAATTATTCAGTAGGCATTGAGCGCGCATTTGCCGCTGATGAAAACAAGCGCAAATATTGAGGCGATATTACCCTGCCGGGCGTCGCATAACGGTCATCAATAACCCGGCACCAAACAAGCTACCGGCGCCGCAGCGGTGTAGCAGTCGCCGAAACTTGGCGGTCATTAGTTGTCGGCTAGTCGTCGACAACAGTGTGTAGCCGAGATCCGAGATAACACCCATTATAAGAAACGTAGCAAATAAAATTGCCAACTGCGGCGCTAAGGGCTGAGTTTGGTTAATAAACTGCGGCATGAACGCCATGAAAAACAGAATGCTTTTGGGATTTAGGAGTGTCACCCAAAATGCTTTCGCGGTGCCTTGTTTGACGTTGGCTTCCGAGGTTTCCAGGTCGTTCAATTGGCCGGATTCATGCCACATTTTAATACCCAAATAAAGCAGATAGAGAACCCCTAGCCATTTAACGATGGCGAATAGATTCGCCGATGCCATCAGCAGAGCGCCGACGCCTGCAAACGAGAGTGACATGGCCACCAGATCACCTAAGAAAAAGCCGGGCAACATTGCCAATGCGGCTTTGCGGCCTTGATTGATACCGGTCGTTACCAACAGGGCAACGGCGGGGCCGGGAGATGCGATGATCAAAAACGACGCCAGCACAAATGATAACCAAAGCTCAATCGACATAGCGTTAAACTTCCAATTGTTGAATTATTGACTATATCTTGCGTCACTAGCGGCTCAGCTTGAGCGTTCGTGCCCCTGGAGCGACAAAATGCCAACCGTCTATGCAATGACGCGATAGTCTGGGAGGAATAGCCGCAGCTATTTTTAATGTAATCATTAACGCATTTTTTTTGAAAAAAATGAAATTCAAAACGGCAAGTGCAACGAGGCGCTTAGCATAGTGAGGTGTTCAAGTGTGGGGGAGTTGATACGTTCGTATTCCAGTCGGCTAACAAGCCGATTGACCGTTACGGTGGCACCGAAGCCTTGCAGCATCGCGGTGCCACTTTCATCGGCACCTTCCACATCGCTTTCACCGCGCCATTCGGTGATGCCGGACTTCGCATAGACGCTAAAGGCGCCCATGCGAACACCGGCGACAATGGCGCCGCCTAAACTTAAGGTATCCATGATCAGCGGATTAACACTGGACGAGGTGGAGATTTCTTCGCTTTCCCGGTAGGCGATTTCCGCGCCAATATCCAGTTGAGGAAGCCGCCAGGGGCTGAAGCCAGCTGTTACGCGGAAGCCGCTGGAGTAGTTGTCCAGGCTTTGCAGGTCGCTACCTTCCAGGATAACGCCGTTTTCAAGCTGCATAAGTTCGCTGTCGGGGGCGGTATAAGCCATCACCGGCGGGTTATCGTCGGCGTAGCTGCTAAACCAGGGAACAGAACAGCACAGCAGAGTAATTGCCAAGCGTTTCATTGGCATTTCTCGTACACCTATTGTCGTATACGTATGGGTAGAGAAAGAAAAGCTATTCCTAATCAGGTTAGCAACTGACTTGGATTTCCACCACTTTAATTGCGCCGTTGGCTAGGTTATCGACTAAATTTTTACCCATGGTGATAAAGCGCTCGCCGAACACCCATTGAGGGGAGAGCACCGCTTGGCGTGGCGTCTGCTCTTTTTGGCGCTGACGTTGGCGCCACTCCAAGGCTATTTCGCTCCAATCTTCAACATGTTCAAGCACAAAGCCGCCCGTTTCGAGCAAATGGGTTAATGACGTTAAGGTCAGTAGGTGCGAGTGCTCAGGAGAAGCCGCCCATGGCACTGGATAGCGAAGCTGTGCCACGTAGGGGCCGCTGACAACCTCGTGCATGACCAACTGGCCGCCAGGGCGTAGAACTCGCCGACTTTCTGCGAGTACCCTGGCAGCGTCAGGCATATTCATCAGGCTGTGCTGAAACAGTACGGCGTCAAAACTGCTTTTAGCAAATGGCAGGGCGCTCGCGTTACCGGTCACCCAGGCAATAGGGGGTGATTCAGGCTGGTTTATTCGTAAGCTCAATGCTTTGTTTAATGCACTGAACCTATGGGTGATATCCAGCCCGGTCATTTGAAACCCTAGCGCCGCGCCTTGGCGCATTAATCCACCTAGCCCAGCGCCAATATCCAGTACTTTGCCATGGGTGTTAGGACTGAGCAGTTCAAGCAGCCGAGTAGAGGCCGCTACGCCGCCAATATGCAGCTGATCCAGCGGGGCGAGTTGGTGGAGTGTGGGGCCGTCGGGGTAGTGGGCATCTATTTGTGTCAGAATTTCATCAGCGCGCAGGGCGCGCTGATAGTGATCCGCTAAACGGTTGGGGTTGGTCATTGCGCGTTATGACTCTTGATCCAAGCCTGATTCTTGATCTAAACCTAGTTCCTGAATCGAAATTTCGCGCATTTTGAATTTCTGAATCTTGCCGGTGACGGTCATCGGGAATTCATCAACGAACTTGAAGTAGCGTGGAATTTTGAAGTGAGTGATTTTGCCTTTGCAGTACTCGCGCAGCTCTTCACCGGTGACTTCGCCCGCAGTACTGTTGAGTTTCACCCAAGCAATCAGCTCTTCGCCGTACTTCTTATCCGGTACGCCGGTGACCTGTACTTCGGAAATCGCAGGGTGGGCATAAAGGAACTCCTCAATCTCTTTGGGATAAACGTTCTCGCCGCCGCGGATGACCATATCTTTAATGCGGCCCACGATCTGGATATAACCCTCTTCATCCATGGTGGCCAGGTCGCCGGTGTGCATCCAGCCTGCTTCGTCAATCGCTTCGGCGGTGGCTTTATCGTTGTTCCAATACTTCAACATCACGCTATAGCCGCGGGTACATAGTTCGCCAATTTCACCGCGGGGGAGAATGCCGCCGTTGCCGGGGTCGACAATTTTATTTTCCAGATGCGGTTGGGTGCGACCCACGGTGGAGACGCGCTTCTCGATGCTGTCATTGGCGCCGGTCTGGGTAGATACCGGGCTGGTTTCCGTCATGCCGTAGGCGATCTGCACGCCTTTCATGTTCATCTTGCTGATGACCTGCTTCATGATTTCAGCGGGGCAGATAGAGCCTGCCATAATGCCGGTGCGCAGGGATGAGAGATCGGTGCCAGGGAAATCCGGGTGATCAAGCTCGGCGATAAACATGGTTGGCACGCCGTAAAGCGCGGTAGCTTTTTGCTCGTGCACCGCCTTGAGCACCTTACCGGGATCAAAGCCTTCATCCGGGTAGATCATGGTGGCGCCGTGGGTCATACAACCCAGGTTGCCCATTACCATGCCAAAGCAGTGGTAGAGCGGCACTGGGATCACCAAACGGTCTTCGCTGGTAAAGCCCATGCTTTCCGCCACGAAAAAACCGTTATTGAGAATATTGTGGTGAGAAAGGGTCGCGCCTTTAGGGAAGCCCGTGGTGCCTGAGGTGTACTGAATATTAATGGCGTCATCAAATTGCAGCGTTGCTTGCAAGTCATCAACGTCGGTTTGGCTAACCTTGCTGGCTTCGTTCATCAGGTCAGACCAGCGCCACATACCGCTCAGTTTTTCGCTGCTTAAATTAATAATGCACTCAAGGTTAGGCAGTTTTTGCGACTTGAGTTGGCCTTCAGTGCACGTGTTGAGTTCTGGTGCTAATTCATACAGCATGGCGCTGTAGTCAGAGCTTTTGAAGCTGTTAGCGGTGACCAGAAAACGCGCGCCGGATTGATTCAGCGCGTACTCCAGTTCATGGGTGCGGTAAGAGGGATTGATGTTGACCAGAATGGCGCCAATTTTGGCGGTGGCAAACTGTGTTAACGTCCATTCGCTGCAGTTAGGTGCCCAAATGGCCACCCGGTCACCCTTATTGACACCGATAGAGAGCAGGGCGCGGGCGCAGCGATTGACCTCTTCCTGAAGCTGGCGGTAGCTCCAGTGAATATTCTGGTGTAGCACAATCAGCGCATCGTTATCTGCATGTAGGGTGGCGATTTGATCGAATTTGTCGCCAATAGTCATGCCCAGAAGGGGCTTGTCCGCCATGCTGCTGGAGTAGCTGGGTTGGGTAAGAGCAGGTGATGCCATGTTAAATCTCTCCGATGTCTTTTTTTTATCTAAACGGGAAGGCAGAGAATCGTTAGCCGTACTGTTTTTTTATTATTAATGACTAATATTAACTTCTAGGGCCTTTAGCCAGGGCGACTCTGGAGCTGGGTTTACGGCCGAGCTCATGAGTAATCCAGAAACCGGTATCAATCACGGCCTGTAGGTCGATACCCGTTTCTATGTTCAGCCCTTCAAGCAAATAGAGCACATCTTCAGTAGCCACATTGCCTAATGCCCCTTTTGCGTAAGGGCAGCCACCAAGCCCAGCAGCGGCTGAATCAATAACGCTAACACCCTCTTCAAGGACGGCATAAAGATTTGCCAGTGCCATGCCGTAGGTGTCATGGAAGTGGGCCGCCAGAAACTCAATGGGCACCTGCTGGCGTGTCGCCTCAATCATGCGTTTAGCGGCCAGCGGCGTGCCGACGCCAATGGTGTCGCCTAACGACACCTCGTAGCAGCCCATCTCATAAAGCGCCTTGGCTACTTCAGCCACTTTGGCGGGAGCGATCTCGCCTTCGTAGGGGCAGCCCAATACACATGAAACGTAGCCGCGTACGCGAACGCCCGCATCGCGGGCGCGCTCTAGTACGGGTTCAAAGCGCTCCAGCGACTCGGCAATGGAGCAGTTAATGTTCTTTTGCGAGAACGCTTCTGACGCCGCACCAAATACCGCGACCTCTTCAACACCCACGGTTAAGGCGTTTTCAAGCCCTTTTAAATTGGGCGTAAGCGCGGAGTAAACCACGCCTGGCTGGCGTGTGATGCCCGCCATCACCTCAACGGCGTCGCCCATTTGTGGCACCCACTTGGGTGATACAAAGCTGGCGGCTTCGATGTGCGTGATACCTGCTTTAGCAAGCCGCTCAATCAGAGCAATCTTAGTCCCGGTGGGCACAATGGCCCCCGGCTCATTTTGCAGGCCGTCACGGGGCGACATTTCAAACAGCTTCACAGAAGTAGGCAGTGGCATCAGTGACTCCTATTCGTTGGCCGCAAAGTCGAGTAGCACAGCGCCTTGGCTAACCGTGTCGCCCGCTTGGAAATGGAACGCATCCACGCTGCCATCGGCGGGGGCAGTCATGGTGTGCTCCATTTTCATGGCCTCCATGACCATTAGCGGCATGCCTTTTTCAACCGCCACGCCGGGCGCCACAAGCAGAGCCACCACCGTGCCATTCATGGGCGCAGTCAGCGTGGACTCCGCTTCGTGGTGACCGTGGTCGATGGCATCAATGCGCCGCCAGAACAGGCGGGTTTCACCGCCGGGATCGGCCATCACGACCACATGACCATCTCGGCACGCCTGCAAGCGGCGGCGGTGACCATTCAAGGTAACGGCAACCGCGTCACCGGTGAGCGGCTGCAGGCTCGCGGTTAGCGTTTCATCGCCGATGGTGAGGTTCCACAGCGATTCGCCCGCATTGCGTTTACCTTCGACGATCACTACCGCGTCATCACTGTCAGCGGCTTGAACATTCGTAGGATCACACAGCGCAATGCGAATGGTGTGTGGCGCATTCAAGCGGAAGCCGTCGTGGCGATCCCAGGGCGAGTCGCTTTCGCACTCTTGAGCAAGTTGATTCAGACCAATCAGCGCCGCGCTGGCGTAGGCCTCCATGCTGTAAGTGCGGGGAGCAAACAGCGTCGCTTCGTTGCGTTCTATAAAGCGGGTATCCAGCTCCACGTTCTTAAAGCCGGGGTGGGTCGCCAAGCGCATTAAGAAGGCACGGTTGGTCACGACACCTTGTACATCCAGCGCCGCCAATGCGCGGTTGAGTGTAGCCAGCGCCGCATCACGATCGGCGCCGTGAACAATCAGCTTGGCGAGCATGGGGTCGTAGTGCATTGACACTGCATCGCCGCTCTCCACACCGCTGTCCAAACGCACCTGATCTACGCTTAGACCAGCACCTTCTAAATCCAGCGCGAAACGGTTGAGCAGGCCGGTAGCGGGCAGGAAATCCTGATCCGGGTCTTCGGCGTAGATACGCGCTTCAAAGCTATGGCCGGTAATCGTCAGCTCATCTTGAGAGCAGGGCAGTGGTTCGCCCATGGCGACGCGCAACTGCCACTCGACCAGATCCTGGCCGGTGATCATCTCAGTGACGGGGTGTTCGACCTGGAGGCGAGTGTTCATCTCCATAAAGTAGAACGAACCATCAATGTCTAGTAAAAATTCGACGGTACCTGCGCCCACATAGCCGATTTCCTGGGCGGCGCGTACGGCAGCATCGCCCATGGCGCTACGCAGCTCCGCCGTCATGCCGGGGGCGGGGGCTTCTTCGATCACTTTTTGGTGGCGCCGCTGAACGCTACAGTCCCGCTCGAACAGGTAAATGCCGTTGCCGTGGCGGTCGCAAAATACCTGCACTTCCACATGGCGGGGCTGCACCAGATACTTCTCGATCAGCATCCGGTCATCACTAAAAGCAGCTTTGGATTCACGGCGGCAGCCATCTAACGCGGCTTGAAATCCATCACCGCTTTCCACTACGCGCATGCCTTTACCACCGCCACCGGCGCTGGCTTTGAGCATCACCGGGTAGCCGATTTTGTCGGCTTCGCCGCGCAGCAGAGCGTCGTCCTGATCGTCACCATGGTAGCCCGGCACCAGCGGCACGCCCGCATTGGCCATACGCGCTTTGGCGGCGGATTTGTCGCCCATGGCGGCAATCGCCGAGGCGGGCGGGCCAACAAAGGTAATGCCCGCTTCTTCAAGGGCTTTAACGAAGGTACCGTTTTCGGAAAGAAAACCGTAGCCGGGGTGAATCGCGCCAGTGCCGGTGCGCTTGGCAGCTTCGATCACCGCATCGATATTGAGATAGCTTTCCCGGGCGGCGGCAGGCCCCAGGCGAACGGCCTCGTCAGCCTCGCGTACGTGGCGTGCGCTGGCATCGGCGTCGGAGTAAACCGCAACGGTTTTCAGGCCCATCCGGCGGGCAGTACGCATCACCCGGCAGGCGATTTCACCGCGGTTGGCGACCAGAAGCGTGTCAAAAGGCGTCGTGCGAGCGGCTTTTTCGGCTCTTTCGTTTTTTTCAATAGGGGGTGAATGACTCATGAGCGACGCTCCGAAGCGTGGGGTGTGTTATTAGAATCGGCCCAGGCGGGGCGGCGCTTTTCAAAGAAACTGGATAAACCCTCTTGCCCTTCTTGGCTTACCCGCAGTTTGGCGATCACCTGACAGGTATGTTCGCGGGTGGCGTCACTGTCAGGCGCTTGAGCGACCTTGGCCATCAGCGCTTTGGTGGCGCGCTGGGCTTGGGGCGAGCCGGCTAACAGAGTGGCCAGCAGGGCGTCCACTTCGTCGTCTAGCTTATCGTGCTCCACCACTAGATGGACTAAACCCAGCGCGAGCGCTATTTCGGCGTCCACGACTTCTGCGGTTAACGCATAGCGGCGCATCTGGCGCTCGCCTAGGGCTCGCTGCACGTAAGGGCTGATGACTGCGGGCGATAGGCCTATTTTGACTTCCGAAAGGCAGAATTTGGCTTTACCCGAGGCGATCACCACATCGCAGCAAGCGGCCAAACCCACCGCGCCGCCAAAGGCGGCGCCTTGCACACGGCAGACGGTAGGGCAGGGCAGCGTATCCAGGCCGTGCATAAGTGCTGCCAGCTTGCGGGAATCGGCGACGTTATCTTCCAGGTCGTAATCGACCATGCGCTTCATCCAATTTAAATCGGCACCTGCGGAGAAGCTTTTGCCTTCTGAACCCAGCACTACCGCGCGCACATCGCCTGCTTCAGCCAACGTATGCAACTGGTCAAGGTGCGCGTTTAGCTCAGCGATCAGGCTGTCGTCAAAAGCGTTATGCACCTCGGGGCGGTTTAAGGTCAGGCGCGCCACACCCTTTTCTATAGTCAGCGTTGAGTAAGCCATGGTAAGACCCCCTTACATCCGGAACACGCCGAAGCGTGTCTCTTCGATTTCTGCGTTCATCGCGGCAGCTAAAGAAAGCCCTAACACATCGCGGGTTTGCAGCGGATCAATCACGCCGTCGTCCCATAAGCGGGCGCTGGCGTAGTAGGGGTGGCCCTGATGCTCGTACTGGTCGCGGGTGGGCTGCTTAAAGGCTTCTTCATCCGCTTTGCTCCACTCGCGGCCTTCGCGCTCATGCTGTTCGCGCTTAACCTGGGCCAGGACACCCGCTGCCTGCTCGCCGCCCATCACTGAAATGCGCGCGTTGGGCCACATAAACAGCAGGTTGGGGTCGTAAGCGCGGCCACACATACCGTAGTTACCGGCGCCGAAGCTGCCGCCAATCAGAACGGTGTATTTGGGCACCTTGGCGCAGGCCACGGCAGTCACCAGCTTGGCGCCGTGCTTGGCGATGCCCTCGTGCTCGTACTTGGAGCCGACCATAAAGCCGGTGATGTTCTGCAGGAAGATCAGCGGAATCTTGCGCTGAGCGCAGAGCTCGATAAAGTGCGCGCCTTTCACCGCGCTTTCGGAAAACAGCACGCCGTTATTGGCCACGATGCCCACCGGGTAGCCGTGAATATGGGCAAAGCCGGTGACCAGGGTTTCACCGTAGTAGCGCTTGAACTCATCAAAGTCGGAGTCATCGACGATGCGGCCAATCACTTCGCGCACGTCGTAGGGCTTTTTTAGGTCGGTGCCGACAATTCCATACAACTCAGCAGGGTCAAGCTTGGGTGGCTTGGGTGCCTGCATGGCAAGCTGGCCACGCTTTTGCCAGTTCAGGCGAGAGACACAGGCGCGGGCAAGCTGGAGCGCATGGGCGTCGTTTTCGGCGTAGTGGTCGGCCACCCCGCTGACCTTGGCGTGAACATCTGCCCCGCCCAGATCTTCAGCGCTAATGCTTTCACCGGTGGCGGCTTTTACCAAGGGCGGGCCACCGAGGAAAATCGTGCCTTGCTCTTTGACGATAATCGATTCGTCTGCCATGGCTGGCACGTAAGCGCCGCCCGCCGTGCAGGAACCCATTACCACAGCGATTTGCGGAATGCCTTCAGCCGACATGGTCGCCTGGTTATAGAAGATGCGCCCGAAGTGGTCGCGGTCGGGGAAGACTTCGTCCTGACGGGGCAGAAAAGCGCCGCCGGAATCGACCAGATAGATGCACGGCAGACGATGCTTGCGGGCGATCTCCTGGGCGCGAATATGCTTTTTCACCGTGAGCGGAAAGTAGGTGCCGCCTTTCACCGTGGCATCGTTAGCGACAATCACACATTCGACGCCGGCAACACGGCCAATGCCGGTGACCACGCCAGCGGCGGGAATTTCGCTATCGTAAATGTTGTGCGCTGCCAGGGCGGAAAACTCTAAAAACGGCGAACCTTCATCGATCAAGTGATCGATGCGGTCGCGGACAAACAGCTTGCCGCGGCTTTCGTGGCGCTCTCGGGCTTTGGCACCGCCACCCTGGGCGACGGCGGCGGTCAGTTCCCGCAGTTTGTTCACTTCACCGAGCATTGAGGCTTCGTTGGCTTGAAACACGTCGCTGCGCGGGTTGATCTGAGTAGAAATGGAACTCATGACAGGGCCCTTACTTACTTTCGGTGAAGAGTTCGCGACCAATTAGCATCCGCCGAATCTCGCTGGTGCCCGCGCCGATTTCATACAGTTTGGCGTCGCGCAGTAGGCGCCCGGTGGGGTACTCGTTGATATAGCCGTTGCCGCCGAGTAGCTGAATGGAATCCAGTGCGACCTGAGTGGCCTTTTCGGCACAGTAGAGAATCACACCGGCGGCGTCTTTGCGGGACGTTTGGCCACGGTCGCAGGCACCGGCTACGGCGTATAAATAGGCGCGGCAGGCGTTCAGGGTGGTGTACATATCCGCCACTTTGCCCTGCACCAGCTGGAACTCACCGATTGACTGGTTGAACTGTTTGCGCTCGTGGATATAGGGCATCACCACATCCATGGCGGCCTGCATAATGCCGATCGGGCCAGCGGCCAGTACGGTACGCTCATAGTCCAACCCGCTCATGAGTACGCGTACGCCTTTGCCTTCTTCACCGAGAATGTTTTCAGCGGGAACGGCGCAGTCCTGGAATACCAGTTCACAGGTGTTGGAACCGCGCATGCCCAGCTTGTCGAGCTTCTGGGCGGTAGAGAAACCGGGCATGCCTTTTTCGATAATAAACGCGGTGATGCCTTTGGAGCCGGCGTCTGGATCTGTTTTGGCGTACACCACCAGCACATCGGCATCCGGACCGTTGGTGATCCACATTTTATTGCCGTTAAGGATGTAGTGATCGCCATTCTGCTTGGCACGTAGCTGCATCGAGACCACATCCGAGCCTGCGCCGGGTTCCGACATGGCCAAAGCGCCCACGTGGTCGCCGCTGATCAGCTTGGGGAGGTACTTGGCTTTCTGTTCGGGGGAGGCGTTGATCTTGATCTGGTTCACGCACAGGTTGGAGTGGGCGCCGTAAGAGAGCGCGACCGATGCGCTGGCCCGGGAGATCTCTTCCATGGCGATACAGTGGGCGAGGTAGCCCATGCCGCTGCCGCCATCTTCCTCTGAGACGGTGATGCCCAACAGGCCCATGTCGCCAAACTTCTTCCATAGGTCGTTAGGGAATTCGTTATTGCGGTCGATTTCGGCAGCGCGTGGAGCAATCTCGCTGGCAGCAAAGGCGTTGACCTGCTCGCGTAACATGTTCAGTTCGTCTTCGAGGCCAAAATTGAGTTCTGAGTAGTGTGAAAACATGGTCAATCACCTGTGCTGATTATTTGTGTTTGCTATCTGTAATTAGCCATCTGGGCTGGCGTAGCTTTGTCGGCTAATCGAGCTGGCGGACGCGTCAGTGCATAGTGGCGGAAGAGGGGGCTGAGGCTTTATCGGCCGAACTCGCGTGCTCTTCTTCGTTTTGTGTTTCTTGAGGCTCTTTTTCGAGTAGTTCTTCGAGCGCTTGGCGGCAGCGGATCTCAGCGCTTTCAAGCTCTAGCTGAACCATGGTGATGTCTTTCATTTGTTGATCCAGCGCCGCACGGCGCTCGCCTATTTTGCTAAGCATTAGATGCAGCTGTTTTTTACTGCCGCTGCGGGTTTCGTCCCAAAGCTCGAACAGTTCGCGTATCTCTGCCAATGAAAACCCTAGCCGCTTACCGCGAATGGTGAGCTTCAGCCGTACACGGTCTTTGCTGCTGTAAACCCGGGTTTGGCCACGGCGCGTGGGGTGAAGCAATTCCTGGTCTTCGTAAAAACGGATGCTGCGGGTGGTCAAGTCAAACTCGCTGGCCAGTTCACTAATCGAGTAGGTTTTGCTCATGGTGACGTTCTCTTAAAAAGACGTTTTTCCTAAAGGTTGTCACCTATGGAACACTGACAATGAGGCTAAAACAAGTTTACGTTAACGTAAAGCGATTGTTGCAGGCAGTTGAAAAGCGTTGAAATGTAGTAAGTCATTGATATAACTGTTTTGAAAGCGCTTGTTAATTCAGAGAAATTCCCGCAATAGACCAAAGTTGTAATTGTATTGCTATAGCGACAGTTGCTAGTTTGCACATACACCTTACGTTCAGGTAAGGCAGTAGCAGCCGCTTTTGCCATGCCTGTAAAGATTTAGCACAACAACAATAAGAGGCTTGCCACTCTATGAGTGCAAACGATGTCCTTCAGGGACCTGTCCTCGAAACCCGAGGGCTGACCAAAGAGTTTCGCGGCTTCACCGCCGTGGACGATGTCAATCTCCAGGTACAGGAAGGGCATATTCACGCACTGATTGGCCCCAATGGGGCTGGTAAAACCACCGTATTTAACTTATTGACCAAATTTCTGCCGCCTACCCGCGGCGATATTTTGTATCGCGGCAACTCAATCACCAGTAAAAAATCCAACGAAATCGCCCAGCTAGGCTTGGTGCGTTCCTTTCAGATCTCGGCGGTGTTTGCGCACATGACCGCGCTTGAGAATGTGCGGGTGGCGCTGCAGCGCAAGCTGGGCACGTCGTTTCATTTCTGGAAATCTGAAAAATCCCTGGATCACCTCAATGAGCGCGCCCTAGAGCTTCTGGAAGAGGTGGGGCTGCGTGAATACGCCGATACCTTGACGGTAGAAATGCCCTACGGCCGTAAACGAGCGCTGGAGCTCGCCACCACGCTAGCGCTCGACCCCACCATGATGCTGCTCGATGAACCGACCCAAGGTATGGGCGCTGAAGACGTTGATCGCATCGTTGCGCTGATCAAGCGCGTCTCTCAGGGCCGGACAGTGCTGATGGTAGAGCATAACTTAAGCGTTGTTAGCCGCCTGTGTGACCGCATCACGGTATTGGCGCGGGGCGCGGTACTGGCCGAGGGCGATTACGACAGCGTGTCGCGCAACCCGCTGGTGCGTGAAGCCTATATGGGCAGCGATGCCGCTGAGGAAGAGGGAGCCACGGTATGATGACTGCCGAAGCACAAGCACCGATCGAAAACATGCAAAACCTGGAGATGTTGCGGGTTCAGGATCTGCACGCCTTTTATGGCGAATCGCATATCCTGCACGGCGTCAATTTTGATGTGAAGCGAGGCGAGCTGGTGACGCTGCTGGGCCGCAACGGCGCTGGGCGCAGTACCACGCTGAAATCGATCATGAACATGGTAGGGCGACGCACCGGCTCCATCGTGATTAATGGTAATGAAACGCTGACCATGAAGCCGCACCATATTCCGCGTCTGGGGGTGGGCTACTGCCCGGAAGAGCGGGGTATCTTCGCTAGTTTGGATGTTCACGAAAATCTTTTATTACCGCCCACGGTGCGTTCCGGCGGCATGAGCCTCGATGAAATTTACGCCATGTTCCCCAACCTTTATGAGCGGCGTAGAAGCCAGGGCACCCGGCTTTCCGGGGGTGAGCAGCAGATGCTGGCCATGGCGCGCATTTTACGCACTGGGGCAAGGATGCTGCTGCTGGATGAAATTACCGAAGGGCTTGCCCCGGTCATCGTGCAGAAATTGGCCGAGGTACTGGTTCAGCTTAAGGAACGCGGCATGACCATCGTCCTCGTAGAGCAGAATTTCCGCTTTGCGGCGCCGCTGGCAGATCGCCACTTCGTGATGGATCACGGTCAGATTGTCGAAGAAATCAGCGCCGCGCAGCTACCATCGCGCCGGGAACATCTCAATTCGATGCTAGGGGTATAACGCACTGATGATTAATCATTAAACGCTCTTTACGCCAAGGGCACGCCGCTCACCAATAATAATAGTAACCATTAATGAGCAGTTCGCACTTCCAAGACAGCTCAACGACAACTCAAAGCGACACCATCATCTCACAACAACAAAGGCCCCAGGGCCAGGAGAAGAACATGACCTTCATCAAAAAAACGCTGGCTGCCAGCATCGCCGTGGCGGCAGCTTCAAGCCTTGCTGTGTCTACCGCTCAGGCGGATATGAGCGACGGCGAAGTGCGCATTGGTTACCTGGCCGATATGTCCGGTACCTACCGTGACCTGGCAGGCCCAGGCGGCCTGACCGCCATGGAAATGGCGGTAGCTGATTTTGGTGGCAGCGTTGATGGGGCGCCTGTCGTGATTTCCAGTGCCGATGATCGCAACAGCGCCGACGTAGGCGCCAATACCGTGCGTGGCTGGATCGACCAGGATAACGTCGACATGGTAGGCGGTCTGGTCGCTTCCTCGGTCTCGATCGCCGTTACCAAGGTGCTCGAAGAGAATAACGGCCTGGGCATCGTTTCCGGCTCAGCGGCCTCTAGCATTACCAACGAACACTGCACGCCTAACCATATTCACTGGGTGTACGACACCTATCCGCTAGCTAACGGTACCGCCAAAGCAGTCGTAGAGCAGGGCGGCGACAGCTGGTTCATGCTGACCGCGGATTACGCTTTCGGTCATGCGCTTGAAGCCGATGTCACCAAGGTAGTGGAAGAGAGCGGCGGTGAGATTGTCGGTGGCGTGCGTCACCCCTTCCCAACGAGCGACTTCTCCTCTTATATTCTTCAAGCCCAAGGCTCGGGTGCCAAGATCGTGGGCCTGGCCAACGCGGGCGCGGATACCGTTAACGCGATCACCACGGCCAGCCAGTTTGGTTTGACGCAATCCGGCCAGCAGCTCGCGGGTCTATTGATCTTCCTGAATGACGTTCACGCCCTTGGCCTGGAAGCCACGCAGAACCTGCTGCTGACGACCGGTTGGTACTGGGATATGGACGAGCAGTCTCGTGAATGGGCGCAGCGCTACTTCGATGAAGTGGGCCGTATGCCGACCATGGTACAAGCCGGTATCTACTCAAGCACGATGCATTATCTGAAAGCCGTAGAAGCCGCGGGCACCGACGACCCTGAAACCGTGCGTGCGCAGATGGCTGACATGCCCATCGAGGACTTCTTTGCCCGCAACGGCAGCATTCGTGAAGATGGCCGCATGATTCACGATATGTACCTGGCTCAGGTGAAAACGCCTGAAGAGTCCACCGGTGAGTGGGACCTTTACGAAATTCTCAGCACCATTCCCGCCGCAGAAGCCTACCGCCCGCTTTCTGAGAGCCAGTGCAAACTGGTACAGAACTAATCCCAGGCAGCACTTGCGCTAGGAAGTCATCGCAAGAGATGTGCAAAACCGGTTGGCGGCAAGTTGCCGCCAACTGTTTGATGGCGAGGAGAGTCGCGTTATGACGATGATATTCGGCGTGCCATTGGCCGTCTTCATGGGCCAGCTGACGCTAGGTCTTGTGAACGGCGCCTTTTACGCACTGCTTAGCCTGGGCCTGGCGGTCATCTTCGGCCTGTTGAAGATCGTCAACTTTGCCCATGGGGCGCAATACATGCTGGGGGCCTTCGCCGCGCTATTAGGCTTTCGCTATTTAGGGATTAATTACTGGCTGGCGCTGCTGTTAGTGCCGCTAGTGGTTGGTGGTTTTGGGGTGCTGCTGGAGCGTTTTTTGCTGCGCCGTATTGCCCATTTGGACCACCTTTATGGGCTGTTGCTCACCTTCGGCTTAGCGCTCATTTTTGAGGGCACGCTGGTCAACTTCTTCGGTGTTTCCGGGGCGCGCTACGCGACACCGGAAATCTTCCAGGGCGGTTTGAACCTGGGCTTTATGTTCCTACCGACATATCGCGCCTGGGTGCTGGTAGCAGCGCTGGCGATGTGCCTGTTTACCTGGTTTATGATCGAGCGTACCCGTTTGGGTGCTTACCTTCGCGCGGGTACTGAGAACTCGCAGCTGATGCAAGCCTTTGGCGTTAATGTGCCGCTGCTGATTACGCTCACCTATGGATTTGGGGTGGGTCTGGCTGCCTTTGCCGGCGTGTTGGCAGCGCCGCTCTATCCGGTATCGCCGACCATGGGCTCAAGCTTGCTGATCGTGGTGTTTGCAGTGGTAGTCATTGGCGGTATGGGCTCGATTCTAGGCGCCATTATTACCGGTCTCGGTATGGGCATTATCGAAGGGCTGACCAAGGTCTACTATCCGGAAGCCGCTAACACGGTGATCTTTCTTGTCATGATCCTCGTGCTCATGTTGCGCCCCGTTGGGCTGTTCGGTAAGGAGGCATGAACATGGCAGAATCTCAATCAATGGCGGCGCCATCCGCGGTACTGGAACGTCAGAAGCGGGCCAAGTTTCGCCGCAATATGTTCTATCTGGCGCTAATCGTGGTGGGGTTGATAGCGCCGTTTTTGGCCTACCCCGTGTTCTTGATGAAAGTGCTCTGTTTCGCACTGTTTGCCTGCGCGTTCAACCTGCTGCTGGGCTATGCGGGGCTGTTGTCTTTCGGCCATGCGGCTTTCTTGGCAACAGGCGGTTACGTAACCGGCTACCTGTTGGCGAGCTACCCAGGGCTGACGCCTGAGCTGGGTATTATCGCCGGGACTGTTCTAGCCACGCTGCTTGGGGTGGTGTTTGGGGTGCTCTCCATCAGGCGTCAGGGCATCTATTTTGCCATGGTGACGTTGGCGATCGCCCAGCTGGTCTACTTCATGTTTGTGCAGGCGCCGTTTACCGGCGGTGAGGATGGCTTGCACGGCGTGCCCCGTGGCGAACTGTTTGGGTTTATCAGCCTGAGCAGCAACCTGGCGATGTACTACTTTGTGTTCGCGATTTTCATCTTCGGCTTCGCGCTGATTCAGCGCACGGTGCACTCGCCGTTTGGCCAGGTGCTAAAAGCGATTCGTGAAAACGAGCCCCGCGCGGTATCGCTGGGTTACAACACCGATGCCTACAAGCTAGTGGCGTTCGTGATCTCTGCAGGTTTAGCGGGCTTGGCGGGTTCCACCAAAACCGTGGTCTTCCAGCTGGCTTCGTTGACCGATGCGCACTGGCATATGTCCGGTGAGGTAATACTGATGACCCTGCTGGGCGGTGTGGGCACCTTGCTGGGCCCGTTAATGGGCGCAGGCATTGTGGTCAGCTTGCAGCATATCCTGGCGCAGTCGCCGCTGGGGAATTGGGTTAGCGTTATTCTCGGCATCATCTTTGTGGTCTGTGTACTCAGTTTCCGTAGCGGAATAATCGGTGAACTGGACAAGATGTATCGCAAAAACTTTAAGTAGCACCCTCCCTCTCTGTCCGATGTTGGGCGCTGTTTGGCGCCCTTTTTTTATTCATTTATTTAGGCCTACACCTAAGGTCGCAAGCGCTGTTATGTTGCTTGTAGTCGGCTAAATAGATAAGTTAACGTAAACGTCAATTACAACGACAACAGCCTGTGTGTACGCACATTTGCGGAGATAGCCATGAATTTTGAGCTCAATGAAGACCAGGTCGCCTTTGCCGATATGGCGCGGGCGTTTGCCCAGAACGAACTAGAGCCTCACGCCGCCGAATGGGATCAAACCTCCTTCTTCCCCGTCGATGTGATTCGCAAAGCGGGCGAGCTGGGCTTCTGCTCTCTTTATGCACCGGAAAGCGTGGGGGGGTTAGGGCTTTCGCGGCTGGATGCCAGCATCATTTTTGAACAACTCTCCATGGGCTGCACCTCTACCACGGCCTATCTAACCATTCACAATATGGTCACCTGGATGCTGGCGGATTTCGGCACGCCGGAAGCGGTCGAGCAGTGGGGCGCAAAACTGGCCACAGGCGAGCTGCTGGGTTCTTACTGTTTAACCGAGCCTAACTCAGGCTCCGACGCTGCCTCGCTGAAAACCACTGCCAAGCGCGACGGCGACCATTACGTATTGACCGGCAGCAAGATGTTTATTTCCGGTGCCGGGAGCACCGATTTTCTCGTGGTGATGGCGCGCACCGGCGGTGAGGGCGCCAGCGGCGTCTCGGCGTTTGCGGTTGATGCCAAGAGTGATGGCATTAGCTACGGGCGCAAGGAAGAAAAAATGGGCTGGAACAGCCAGCCAACCCGCATGATCACCTTTGAAGATGTGCGAGTACCCGCCAATCATCTGCTCGGCAATGAAGGCGACGGTTTTAAAATCGCCATGAAGGGCCTCGACGGCGGGCGTATCAATATTGCTACCTGCTCTATCGGCACCGCCCAGCAGGCAATCAACAAGGCGCGGGAGTATATGCTGGAGCGCAAACAGTTCGGTAAGCGTTTAGCCGAGTTCCAGGCACTGCAGTTCCGACTGGCCGACATGGTCACTGAGCTGGTGGCTGCACGGCAGCTGGTGCGCATGGCCGCTACCAAGCTAGATGCAGGCCACGCCGATGCACCGACCTACTGTGCCATGGCTAAACGCTTTGCTACCGATGTGGGCTTCAAGGTGTGCGACGAAGCGCTTCAACTTTACGGCGGCAATGGCTATATCAAGGAGTACCCCATGGAGCGCTACGTGCGCGATACCCGGGTACACCGGATTCTTGAAGGCACCAACGAAATCATGCGGCTGATCATCTCCCGCCGGGTGCTGGCAGACGGCGCCACCGAGCTGTAAAGGATAAGGAATGCCCATGAGCAGTGTACTGTTTACCGAACACCCCGCCCAAGACGGCCACGTCATCGCTGAAATAAAGTTGGATGCCGAGCGCTCGCTGAACGCGTTAACGCTCGAAATGTGCGAAGCGATGTTGCCGCGCCTGCGCGAATGGGCCACTGATGAACGTGTGGTGGCGATATTGCTGGATAGCGCAGGCGAGAAAGCGTTCTGTGCCGGTGGTGATGTCGTCAACCTGTATAAAACAATTACCGGCGAGGGCGACCCCAGCTTCCCCGAGCGCTTTTTCGAGACCGAGTATCGGCTCGATTTTCTGCTCCATACCTACCCCAAACCGGTGATCTGTTGGGGCAATGGTATTGTGATGGGCGGCGGCATGGGGCTGTTAAGCGCCAGTAGCCACCGTGTCGTGACCGAGACATCGCGTTTGGCAATGCCGGAAGTCACCATTGGGCTTTACCCGGATGTTGGTGCCAGCTGGTTTTTAAACCGGCTTCCCAACGGCGCAGGGCGCTTTCTAGCCATGACCGGCTGCCAGATCAATGCGCCAGATGCCGTGCATCTAGGTTTGGCTGACCGCTGTATCGCCAGCCACCACCGTGATGCCATGCTGCAGCAACTGACCGACGCACAATGGGGAGCCGGTGAGCATACCGATGCCAACGGGGTGGTTAACCGCATCATGCGTGAGCTTGAGCAAACATCCCAGCCTGTATTTGCTGAGATGGAAGCGCCCGTATACCAGCACTCACCGCTGATTCGCGAGTTGATGGATCACGACAGCGTGGAGCAAATTGTCGCCGCTATTACGGCGGTAAAAAGCGACAATAAGTGGTTTGGCAAGGCACAGAAAACGCTGGCCCACGGTAGCCCGGTGTCAGTGAAATTGATTGATGAGCAGCTAAAGCGGGCTAAACATATGTCGCTGGCAGAGGTGTTCCAATCCGAAATGTCCCTCTCGGTACAGTGCTGCCGACACCGTGAGTTCCCCGAGGGCGTGCGCGCACTGCTGGTCGATAAAGACGGGCAACCGAACTGGACGTATCCCGATGTGGCCTCGGTAGAGGAGAGCTTTATCAACGAGCTACTATCTTCCGCATGGTCGCAAAATCCGCTGGCGGATCTACGCTAATATAATCTTCCCATTACCGGCTAATAAGGATAATAAAATGAACACCATCGCATTTATCGGCCTGGGCAATATGGGTGGCCCGATGGCCGCCAATCTAGCCAAAGCAGGCTTCAGCGTTCGCGCTTTTGACCTTTTAGAAGACGCGCTGGAGATCGCCAAATCCAACGGCTGCGAAGTGGCTTTTTCGGCCCAGGAAGCCGCCACTGATGCCGACTTTATCATTTCAATGTTGCCCGCAGGAAAGCATGTACGCGGGCTATATATTGAAGACGACGCGCCGCTATTTGAAGTGATCAAGCAGGGGGCGCTGGTCATCGACTGCTCTACCATTGACGGGGCCACTGCCCGAGGCGTTGCAGAAGAGGGCGAGAAGCTGGGGATCGGCTTTGTAGATGCGCCGGTTTCCGGTGGGGTAGGCGGCGCTCAAGCGGGTACCTTGACCTTTATCGTGGGCGGCAGCGAGGCCGAGTTCAGGCAGGCCAAGCCGGTGCTGGAAGCCATGGGCAAAAACATCTTCCACGCCGGTGACCATGGCGCAGGGCAGGTGGCCAAAGCCTGCAACAACATGCTGCTCTCTATCCTGATGGCGGGCACCTGCGAAGCGATCAATATGGGCGTCAAAAACGGCCTGGATCCCGCGGTGCTTTCAGAGATCATGAAGCAGAGCTCCGGCGGTAACTGGGCGCTCAATGTTTACAATCCCTACCCAGGCGTCATGGAAAACGCACCGGCCTCCAAAAACTACCAAGGCGGCTTCCAAGTCGACCTAATGATCAAAGACTTAGGCCTCGCCATGGATGTCAGCCAGCAAAGCGCCTCCGCAGTCCCCATGGGCTCCGCCGCCCGCTCACTGTTCACCCTGCATAAAGCCAAAGGCAACGGTAAACTCGACTTCTCAAGCCTGATGCAGTTCTATCAGGATAAAGAGGGTGAATCGTGAGGGGGAAATGGTAAATGGAGAGTGGTGAATAGGTTTTGTAGCGCGTGGTAACGAGTAGCGAGCGCAGCGAGAAACGAGGCACCCGCGAGAGGGCGGCGAAGCCGCCCCTGAGTCGCCACCAAGCCCGCTCCAACTTGCCACTCCAACCTGTGCGAGGCAAACTCAACTTCCTCTCTTTGCTCATATACAAGGACTACCATGATCACGCTTTGGGGCCGTAACAACTCCACCAACGTCAAAAAAGTGCGCTGGGTGCTAGAAGAGCTGGAACTACCGTTCGAGCAGATCCAAGCGGGGCTTGAGCACGGGGTTAACGATACGCCGGAATACTTGGCTATGAACCCCACCGGGCTAGTGCCGCTACTCAAAGATGACGCCACCAACAGCGTGCTGTGGGAATCCAATACGATTATTCGCTACCTTGCCGCGCAGTACGGGCAAAGCAAGCTATGGATCGAAGCCCCCGCCGAACGGGCGCAGGCTGAAAAGTGGATGGATTGGTCGAACAGCACCCTATCACCCAGGCACCGCACGATCCTGATGGGCTACGTCAGAACCCCACCCGAAAAACGCGACAATGCTGCCCTTGAAGCAGGTATGCAGGCGTGTGAAGAACTGTTTGAGTTGATGGATAACGTGCTGGCCAAGCAAGCGTTCTTCTCGGGCAATGAGTTTGGCCTGGGCGATATTGCCGTTGCACCGTTTATCTACAACTTATGGCATATCGGCTTAACCTGGCAGCCGCGCCCCCATTTAGAACGCTGGTACCAACAAATCGCTGAACGCCCCGCCTACCAAAAAGTGGTCGTGATTCCTGTAACGTGAAAGATGCACTGATCTCACTCATGCATTTTGTGGGAGGGCGCTTCAGCGCGCGAATAGGTAGCGCAGCTGCCTAAAAACTATCCTCTAGCACAGCTAACTCATCATCCAACCCCTTCAACACCTCGCACACTAACCCATGGCGCTGGGCACTCTCAATCAACGGCCCCAATATCGCCCCGCGCTCGGTGGGGCGTTTGGCCTCCACGTCCTGCAACATCGAAGCCTTATTGTTCGCGGTGTTCTCCACCACCTGCCACACCAACGCTAACCACGCACCTTCACCGTTGCTATCATTGGGCGGCGCAATGCCCTCGGCTAACATAATCGCTGCGACTTCCTTTACCACAGCCACCACACGGCCCGCATAAGCTTCACCACGCAACTCGCCATTACGCACACCATTTAACGCCACCAGTGGGTTAATCGCCGCGTTCACCGCTAGCTTCTGCCACAAGCGCTGGCGAATATCATCCACCTTTGTGGCGGCAAGCCCTGCCTGGGTTAATGTTTGCGCCAGTTCTTCCGCTAGCGCACCGTGCTGGTTATGCAAATCACCCACAAAGGTATGCCCACGCCCCGCATGCACCACGCCATCATCACCGGTTAGATAAGCCCCTTCGGTTGTTGTCCCGCACAACACCGGCCCCGGCCACGCCTGAGTAATACGCGGTTGCGCCAAAAAACCGTTCTGCCACAGCACTAGCGGAGTAGAAGGGGAAATACAGTCAGTAATGCCAGCCAGCGCCGACTCAGCCACCATGGCTTTGGTAGTGATATGCACAAAAGCGGGCGGTTCAGGCGTGTTTGATGCCAGTTGAGCTATCGTCAACGAGTTTAACGGCACCACACGCTGTTCGCCCTCCGGCGTGGTCAGCATCTGCCGCGCAGGCAGCCCACTGCGGCCAACTAGCGTGGTGGCTGCTATGGGTGAAAGCGAATGGGCTAGCAGGCGGCCAATGGCGCCTGGGCCGAGTATCCAGTGGGTAGTCATATTAAGTACGTACTCAACAGCGGCGTTGCCGCCAAGCTTACCGCGTTTGTTTTAGGGGAGCGAAGGTGAAAAAAGCCGAGCAAAGGGGACTAATGGCTAGTGACGGTGGTAAATAATGTCTGATACGTTTGAGGCTAAGTGAATTTGGTGGGTGAAGTGGCCAATGACTGACAGCGTGTTATACCTGATGTGGTTATGAGGCATTATTAGATGGCTGCTTTCGACCCAAAGCGGCCCTTCCGGCGAAAGCGGCATGCTGATTCAGCCGTGTTATGCAGCCGGTACGATAATCTCTGTTAGGGCGAGTGGGGCTATCGACATGCCATAAATTAAAACGAAGGATACAGGTGCAATAATAGAGAGAGTGATATGTCTGGTTTGAACTACCAAAAACAAGCTCAGGACTTCTATGGAAAAGCACCTGTCATCATTTTGGGCAGTGGTGCCTCGGCTGCACATGGTATGTCTGGAATGTGGGCGCTGGGTAACCATCTTGTCGAAAATACTGACATTTCGGGGCTGAATGCTTCCGAGAACGATACGTGGGACGAATTCTGCCAGTTGTTAAAGGATAGTGTTGATTTGGAAGCCGCCTTATATTGCGTGACGGCTTCTGAAGAACTGACATTCAGAATCGTCAAGTCTACCTGGGCACTGATTAACTCTGAAGATAACGGAATATTTAGAAGTAGCCTTGAAGATAATTCGATGTTTCCAATGACTCGCCTTCTTCAGCATATGTTCAAAAGCAGCCTTAAAACTGTGAACATTGTCACTACAAACTATGATCGCCTAGCAGAGTATGCATGCGATCAAGGGCGGATTCACCATTTTACCGGATTCACCCATGGTTTCTTCCGTCAGTTGGCAGGCCCTGCAGAAATAACCTCGGCGCGTAGGGCTAACATTTGGAAAGTCCATGGGTCTCTGGATTGGTTCCAGTCCCCTCTGGAAGATACTGTCGCCCTTTCAAATATCAATGATATACCTGATAACTACCAACCGCAGATCGTGACTCCTGGAACACAAAAGTACCAAAAAACGCATCTTGAGCCATTCCGTTCCATTATTCATAACGCTGACCAAGCTCTCAATGAAGCGGGTTCTTATCTTTGTGTCGGGTACGGTTTTAATGACGAGCATATTCAGCCGAAACTGATGGTTAAGTGCCTCCGGCAGAATACTCCTATCACCATTATCACTTACGCGCTTTCTGATTCCGCCAAGAGGCTAATTCTTGATGGCAAAGCACAGAACTACTTGGCGATAGAGCGGGGTGAAACAGACGATCAATCCATCGTCTATTCCTCTCTCGATATGAATCCGCTTAAGGTAGAAGAAAATCTCTGGACTCTTGACGGTTACCTGTCACTCATCATGTAGGAAGAAGATATGCCGATTTTTAACTTTAACGATGAGGCGGCACTTGGGAAGGTGGCTTCCGTCGACACAACCAATGTGATTGTAGAAGTGGAGAATGTTGACCAGCTCAAAAGGTTGCAGGTTAACCATCTGGCCGTGCTCCAAAGTAGCAAGCCGGGGCAACATCTCATCGGTCTTATCACGCAGGTGACCCGTAAGCGCGGTATTGAAGAGGTTGTTGGTGACGGTATAAACGACCACCCATCCGAGCTAAATATGTGTCGTATAGCCCTCATTGGCACGATGCTGGATCGTGATGGTGAAAAGGAGAATGTGTTCCGCCGCACTCTCGAAAGCGTTCCTGAAATCGACGCGAACTGCTTCTCGCTCGAAGGCGAAAACCTCACTGGGTTTATGCGAACCCTCTCCAGTATCTCAGCCGATGGGAATACCTTGACCCTCGGCAAATACACTCTGGATGAAAACGCGGTTGCCTACCTCAACGGTAACAAGTTTTTCCAGCGCCATGCCTTTATTGGTGGAAGCACCGGCTCGGGTAAGTCTTGGACAACTGCCAAAATCATCGAGCAGATGTCGGCGCTTTCTTCGGCCAACGCCATCGTCTTCGACCTCCACGGAGAATACTCGCCCCTGGCAGAAGAAGGCATCCAGCACTTTAAGGTCGCTGGACCAGCAGACATTGAGGCTAAGAAAACCATAGCCGACGGAGTGCTCTACCTACCATACTGGCTGCTTTCGTATGAAGCACTTGTATCCATGTTCGTTGACCGCAGCGACCAAAATGCTCCGAACCAGGCCATGATTATGGCGCGGGAAATCAATCAGGCGAAGCAAAAGTACCTCGAAGAAAACAGTCAGGAAGATGTGTTAAGGCACTTTACGGTCGATAGCCCGGTCCCGTTTGATCTGGATGTCTTGATGGCGTGCTTGAATGAAATCAACGTCGAAATGGTTGCTGGAGCAAAGGCTGGTAGCGAGAAACAAGGTGAATTTTTCGGAAAACTTGCCCGTATGATTTCCCGCCTTGAGAACAAAGTCTCCGATAGACGCCTTGGCTTTATGTTCAACGGTGGTGACGATGTTCTGGACTTCACTTGGCTCGATAAATTCGTCACTGCGGTACTTGGGAGCACCGACGAGAATGACAAGGCTGGCATAAAAATCATTAACTTCTCTGAAGTGCCTTCCGACGTTCTGCCCCTGATCGTATCTCTGGTTGCGGGAGTCACGTTCTCGGTCCAACAGTGGACGCCATCGGAGCTACGTCATCCTATTGCGCTGCTGTGTGATGAGGCGCACCTCTACATGCCTCAGCGCAACATGGCTGACTCTGCTGACGACATCTCACTCGATATTTTCGAGCGAATCGCGAAGGAGGGCCGTAAATACGGCGTGAGTTTGGTGGTGATAAGCCAACGTCCGTCCGAGGTAAATAAAACTATGCTCAGCCAATGCAACAACTTTGTATCCATGCGGTTGACCAACGCCGAGGATCAGGGCGTTATCAAGCGTCTCCTTCCGGATAGTTTGGGCGGATTCAGCGATATCTTGCCCACGCTCGATACAGGCGAAGCACTTGTTGTTGGTGATGCTAGTCTGCTACCAAGCCGGATCAGAGTCGACGAGCCCCAGAATAAACCAAACAGCGGCACGGTCGATTTTTGGGATGAATGGCAAAAGCCCGCCAAGGATAAACGTTTGGCAATTGCCGTAGGTAACTGGCGTAAGCAGAATATTTAAAAGACGCTAAAGAACCGACTACGCTGATTGAGCCCTAACAAAAGCATTTTGTCGGACTGGTTTTTCGCTACGCTTCAAACCAGCCGCAAATGCAGGCGTTATGCTGTAAGGAGGTAAAGATTGCAGGAAACACTCGCAGATATTGAGGCGCTTACCCTACGGTGCCGCTCTGATCAGTCGAAGAGCTATATAGCAGAGGCTAACCAATGCTATCGCGCCGGTGCCTACCGAGCAGCGATAGTAAGTACTTGGGTCGCGGTGGTCTTCGATCTTATCGACAAGATCCGAGACTTATCGGTGAGTGGTGACGCCAACGCGATAGCCCTTGAGCATAAGCTCACCACCTATATCGGCCAGATAAACTCAGGTAATCAACAGGGAACCTCAAAGGCTCTCGAGTTTGAGCGAAACATCCTTGCTACTTGTCGAGACAAATTGCAGTTTTTTGATCAGCAACAGTTCGTAGATCTTGAGCGTCTACGAGAAGATCGACATCGATGTGCTCATCCTTCTTTTCAGCAGGTCGGTGTTCCTTATAGGCCATCCGCAGAGCAAGCTAGGCTCCATATTAGAAATGCTGTGGTTCATGTGCTTTCACAGCCTCCGGTTCAGGGCAGGGCGGCACTCGCTGGGATTAAGACCACTATTGCCTCTCAGTATTTTCCTGCATCTGTAGATAAGGCAGTAGCTGAACTTCGGAAGGCTGGCTTGGTCAGTCCAACGGATGCACTTGTGCGCTCCGTTTTGGATGCCCTCGTTTTCGGTTTTCTGACGCCTGACGACGAGTTGTACGAGAAGGATCAAGCTGTCACGGCCCTCAATGCATTGCACGAGATTTCTCCTGGTCTAGTAGAAGAGCGGCTCGGTCTTCAGTTGAGCAAAGCAATCAATGATGTGGGAGACGACAGGTTTTTGAGCGTTTTCTACCTCGTCGCGTCAGTCACGCGTGCTTGGGACCTTATTGATCAGCCATCTAAAGCTCGAATCGAGCGGTTTGTAGAGGTCGCGCCGTATGACGACCTGTCACCTGCCATAGGTGCGCTTGCCGATATTGATGAACTGCGGCCTGAATTGCAGACAAGAATCCGAGGGTTCAACCTTGACGAGCTTGCGGGAGTTGTAGAATTTCCTCAAGTTCATGATGCATGCAAGGGAAGAGCTTTTGAGCTTTTAGCGGAATCAGGCTCGTGGGATAGAACAAACGCGGTCATAACTCGAGTAATCCTGCCACTGTTTGAGGCGCTTACAGCCGAGGACGTTACAACGATCGTGAGGCTTCCCAAAGAGAGAAGGGCTGACCTTCTTGGGGCTCATACATACAAGCTCTTCGTCGATCGCGTCCGAGATGCTGAACTAATGGAAGGGTCTGAGCTTGACGATCTCCTTACCAATAATGGGGCGGAATACCTTGTGGCCCAAGCATAAGCGCATGACCAGAAGTTGCAGTCGACGGCTCCGCCGCGGCTGAGCTTTCGCATTATATCAGTGTCGACTAGTAGGCTGCTTCTGGCCGGACAACGACGGCCCCAAATAGGCCGTCGTTAACCCTCATCAAACTTCAGTATGTTCTGCCATTCCAACGCGCCATCTACCTCTATCCCTAGATACCTGACAGTACTTCCCAGCTTCGTGTGACACAGGCGCAGTTACACTGCATCTCCCAGTGCTGAGAAGGTGCCCTAAATTTGACTGAAGGTACGGTACTAAAAGATTACTTAGATAATACTTTGCCAGGTGGCTCGGTAGAGTACACAGTGGATGATAAAGTGCATTCTTCCGCCCGTGCAGGGAAGAGGATTACCGCGTGGCGTGGTGGATCTTCCGCCGTCAAACGAATTACCTGGAGCTCGTGGAGCGCCAGCATAAAAAAAGTGAATAGGGTTAAATATGTTCGACTTGATCAGTCATTTATGGCCACAGTTCGCGTTGGTACTCACGCCAGGTCTGGAAATGGAGGAAATTGCAGTCTGGATCTGGTTGCTCATGATGGTAATCATGGCCATATCAGTGATGTCTGTAATTCGGCATCGGTTGCATTTCTCACGGCGCTTGAAAAGGGTTCAGCAGCTTATCCAAGGGGAGGATCGCAACAGCCTGGCTCAGAATCGGTTTGTCACGTTGGAAAAGGCGCTTGAACAGGATCCGGTTGTTACTGGCCCTTTGTGGCGGGAATTTGATGAAAGCCTAGTTTATTCAGCAGACAAGTCCCGACTGTCCAATACGTTGGAAGCCGAGCATTTCTTCAATAACTACACCCTGGCCTATGGTCTGACTTCAAGTCGTTTGCTTGCGGCCGCGCCTGCCTTTCTAACTGCTATCGGGGTGCTGGGTACCTTTCTTGGGCTGACACTCGGACTCAAGGGCTTGCAGATTAATGCCGGAGATGTCGAGACTCTGAAAGATGGCATTTCAGTGATGATCAACGGTGCGGCTGTTGCCTTCATGACCTCGATTTGGGGTGTGGCCCTCAGCTTATTGCTTAACCTGTTTGAGAAGCTGGTAGAACGGGGGGCACTGGCAAAAATCCGTGACCTGCAGCAACGTATCGACTTTCTGTACCCACGATTACCAGCGGAGCATTCGCTGGTTCAGATTGCAGCTGCCACCGATGAAAGCAAGGAGGCGCTGCAGGAGCTGCATGAACGTATCGGCGATCGTTTACAGGAAACTGTATCTGGCATGAGTGACTCAATGCAGCAGGCCTTTACTGATGCGATCAATACCGTGATGGCACCCGCCATTCAGTCCTTGGTGAATAATACTAACCAGCAGTCAACGGATGTACTGGAGAAGCTGGTATCTGGTTTTATGGATGGCATGAAAACGGCAGGTTCAGATCAGAGTCATCTGATGAAGAATGCCGCTGAAGAAGTGCAACAGGCTGTGTCCGGTATGGCCGGCCAAATGGAGGCGCTATTCAAGCAATTGGACGAGCAGCAGAGTAGGGCAAGAGAACAGACTGAGGGCACCTCCAGAGAATTTGCACAACTGCTTGAACAGCATGTCGCAGATGCCGCGCAGCGTCAGCAGCAAATGGAGCAACGCTTCAATCAGCTCATGGAACAGATGGAACAGAAAGTCAGCACGCAGTTCGACAAGGCGGCGGAGGATGAGCGCAAACGGGCAGCCGCCCAGGAGCATTTGCATACGCAGATGGTGTCTGGATTCCAGAGTCAGCTGGAGCAATTCAATAGCGCTTCGAGCGGCCAGATCCAGGCCATTAACGAAGCCTCGGCGAAACAGCAGAGCGAAATGGGTCAGACCTTTGAATCGGCACTGGGCGGTCTGCAAACGCTTATAAGCAGCCAGGCTGCAGCAGCCAGTGAACGTGAGAGTGTTATCGAGTCCCGCTTCAATAGCCAGCTTGAGCGGCTTGCGGCAGAACAGCAGCAGTTATTGTCTGCCGTGACGCAGGGGGCCCAGCATACTCAACAGCAGATGCTTGAATTGACCAAACAGCACCAGAAGTTGATGACTAAAATGGGCGAGGTCAGTCGTTCGGTTGAGGTTAGCAGTCAGCATATGAACAACAGCTCCACTCAATTGGGTCTGCTGTCGGCTAACCTAAAGCAGGCAGCGGACGTACTAGATTCGCGCTTGCAGGCTGTAACAGAAACACTGGCGGGGGCCTCTGATCAGAACCGCGAGCTGGCCGAACAGGTGAGCTTGCAGGCGGATACGCTCAGACAATTGCAGGCAGAACTGACCACGGCGACCCAGCATTTCGAGAAGGCTGCGGTGGCTGCAGAGCAAGGCTTTGAAGTGTTTGCCAACCATCAACAGCAGTTCCTGCAGGGCATCAATACTGAGTTTCAAGGGCTTGGCCAGGCGCTCAAGGAGCAGGTCGGCGGGATCGAGCAACAGGCTGATGAGTGGCTACGCAGCTACTCCACTGAGGTGCGTACTCAGGTTGGCGAGAGGATGGAGCACTGGAACAAGAACACGCTGGAGTTTGCTGATCAGATGCGGCGCACGGTGAGTGCGATCAGTGGGATAGTGGATGATCTGGAGCAGAAGGTCTGATGCGCTTTTTAAAAAAGGGTCCCGCTAATGTGGATGAGGAAAATCCCTATTGGATGTCCTTTTCCGATGTAATGTCTGCGCTTTTGATCATATTCATCCTAGCGTCTGTTGTGCTGATCATCCAACTAATGGAAATTCAAGAAGAATTGAGAAAGCAGCAACAGGAGTTCAATCAGGAAATACAGGAGTTGCGGCAAGCAGAGCAGGTGCGTAGAACTATCCTGCATGAGGCAGCTGATTTGTTGCAACAACGTGGCATACGCGTCACGGTAAGTGAAAATGACACTGTTCTGAGTATTCCTAACGATATTCTGGGGTTTGGTACCGGTGCGCATGAAATTGGGACAGCCTATCAGGGCACAGCAGTAGAGATTGGCAGGGTGCTTAGTGATGTCATAAATAAGGATAATCGAGTTGATTACCTGGATACGATTTTTGTTGAGGGCCACACAGATAACCGCCCACTGAACGGCTTTATGGGCAAGGGAAACTGGGGGCTGTCGGCTTTTCGAGCCATCTCGCTCTGGCAGCTATGGGATGAGCTGCTGCCCGAGCAATTCTCTTTGGATGACATAGAGAATAAAGACAATCAGCCGCTGTTCTCAGTCAGTGGCTATGGGCCAACCCGACCGGCTACCAGACGACAGGATACAGAAGAAGAGCTTAGCCAGAATCGACGAATCGATATCCGCTTTACCATCAGGCGACCGAGCAGTGCAGAGTACCGTAGGGTCAGTGAGAATCTTGAGGAAGCTATACGATGAATCTTCCGCCACCTGAACTGCTGGTAATAGATTGGCCTGAGGGTACTCTGGAAAGCTGGCCGATACTGACAGAACGCCTGAAAAGGGTGGCCGGAGCTGCTGGCAAAAACGATTTGTTTTACGAAACATCCGAGGATTTGAAGCGGCTGTCGAGGGGCATGGATGGTCGGGCACTCGCTAACTTGATGCGCAAACGCATTACGGCTAGGGCCATTACTCAGCTTTGGCTGGAAGATGCCGAGTTCCGCCGCAGAATGCTGAGCCCGAAAATCCTTGCTATCTTGGTGAAGCAACAGCTTGGGCAGTTAGGCGTGGTTCCGTTGCAGAACCTGATTGCTTTGTACTTCCGCATGTTCGATGAGCTAAATCAGCATGGGGAAAACCTCAGAGAAGAACTGCAACACCTCTTAGAGCAACAGCTGTCTACACGCTTTGCACATAATTCCAAATGCTCTGGTCACCAACGGGACTTATTGTCCATTCTGTATTCCGAAGCGAAATGGCTTCTTTCAATTAATGGGCCGAAACACTTGGTGGATTACGTCTATGAGGAAGGTTTGGAGCTTGACCGGGCCTTTCTGTACTTCGAGCTACGGGGGCTCGATGATGGCCGGTATGCGAGTATCTGTCGGGCGCATTATTATTTGAATACCTTGAGGGAGTTGCCGGTTGGTCAATATCACGAGGTACTGGCTGAGCTACTCAAGCCAGCGGTCAGCCAAGCCCCCTTTGAGGACGGCAACCGTATCGGCCATGTTGCTCTGGAAATTCTTATTGATCGGGCAGGTGATGCACCGGGTGATGAGTGGCAGAATTTCATTATGGATCTGGCTGGTGATCCACGTATCGCAAGTACTGCACAGAACTATCGTGAATGGTGGCAGCCGCTGGGCGAAGATCGAATTGAAAAGGTGAGACGTTGGCTTTACAAGGAGGATTTGCGTTTATTTCTTAGCGCGTTGGAGCAATTTGGCAAGGAAAGCGGTGATGCTGCCATGCAGCGCATGTTTCCGGCTCGTAAGCGGTTTATCGAGGGACTCGACAGACTCAAGTTGGTACGCAAAACACGCCTGATGCTTGGAGCCAAAGCCGCGTTCGCGGTGAAGAGTATTCTTGGTGATGAATTAAAAACAAACTTCGTAAGACTCTCCAATGCCAACGGCATGTCTGACAAAGCGGTTATCTATATTGATTGCGGTGATTTTTGTCTGATTGAAGGCTCCCATAACTTCAAACTGTGGGTATACCTGCGGCCACCGTGGGAGAGATTGTATAGTTATAATACTAAAGAACTATCACATTCCGAACTGACGATACGTGCCCCAAGTGGATATAAGGGACTTTACGGTGTAGATGCGCCATACGAAGCCATCACCCATAGTCCCTCTACGTGGCACAACCGTTTTTTCGGCTTTTTGGCCGACCATGGGGTGTCTATTGATATCGAACAGTTGATGTTCCCAGATGACTACAGGAACTATCTCAGGCGGTTTGGCGTACCCTATGTAAAGCCGCTGAAAACGCGGCTTGATCCGTTGTCAGCTGCTAGCCCAAGAAACGATAACACTGACAGACATGGCCTGGGTTAAACCAAGACGATGAATGGCTTGAAAACATGAAAAATCATCTCAAGGATCTGTTCGGCTCGTTGATGTTTGGTCGGCAAGCAACTGGAATAGATGGCGAGCCGCTGCAGACGCAGGTTGATTCCAGCGGTTTGCTCTTTTTTGCCTCTCCCCAGACCATTGCTGAGCTTAAGGCAGGTAAGGGCTCGCCTATTGCGTTATTGCAAATGGTTGTGCTGCAGATGCTGCTTGAACAAGGCGATGCCGAGTCGTTGCCAAACGGCTATCTGGTAAGTTCGCGAGTTGCTGCCGCGCTTGATGATGAACAGGCGGATTTGCTGAATCTGCCTGGTCGCTTTACCCATGGCTTTGTCGCGAATGTGAAAGGGCATACCCGAAATTCTGGCTTCAGAGTGCAGCTTTTTGCCTCCATTGATGGGAAGGAGTATCCGATCCTCATCAAGGGCCCTTACTTACATGTTGGCCAGAGCCAGCCGTACCGTCTGAATCCGGCTGAAATGTCGGCATTTTCGGCGCTTGCAGGTCATAGTAGCCTGTCTCCTGATGAGACCGGTGAAGCCGCAAATTTGAGGTTGATGGCGCAGCTGCAGGCCGCCCGGCGCAGTGGTATGGATCTTGCCCTTGGCGCATTCAGTAATCTCGACGTGGTGGTACCTGAAGGGATTGGTGTTGTGGCAACGCGGATGCCGGATGGCAGCCTTGAGCTTTGTCCTTCACTGGGTGATGGTTCGACTCCGGATCAACTCGACAAGCGCTGGAGCCAGTTGGATCTGACCCGCGATGGTGGCGTGTTGAGGGTAGAGGAAAGACTGGTACTGCTGGAACCGGAGAAGATCGCTGCGGTACGAGAGGTGCTGGGCAGTCGGCTTATACCAGCTAACAAGGTGGAGGAGTTCATCAAGACACCCTCCGCGTTCCTTGATGCTTCTCTGATCAATCTAGATATGGGATTTTCGGTTCGCGTGCTGGGTATTGGCAAAATGCTGCACGTGGACTTCGGCCCACTGGATGACAAGAAACGGGATTGGTTTGCGACTTCATCGCGTCCCCAGCCTCCTGAATCGTTGCATAAACATGTTACTTGTAATGAAGATCTTGATGCCTTCAAGGAACGCTTGCACGCCGCCCAGGCACAGGGTGCCCAGATCGTTGAGTTTGAAGGAGAGCAGTTTGATATCAGTGAACCTGCCAATGTCTCAAGTGTCCTTAGGAACATAGAAGCAGACCTTCAGCATAAACCTGTAAAACAGGAACAGGAAGGTAACGACCAGCTCGCAACCGAGCGGGTCACGCTTCTTTTAAAGGATGCGGACGAACTCAACCGTGAATTGCTGATCAAAGCGCAGCAGCAGGACAGAGCGCCGGGAGTCGATGCCTCGAATCTGCTTCGATCGCCCTACCCGCATCAGGCCCAAGGGATCAGTTGGATGCTTGATCTGTTGCTCAAGGCTTTGGCCGACGATCATGAAAACATGTATCGGTTGCAGGGGGCTTTGCTAGCCGACGATATGGGTCTGGGCAAGACCTTCATGACTCTGGTGATGGTTGCCGAATATCTGGCCATCCAGACGGCGGCGGGTAAAACACAGAAGCCCATATTGGTGGTAGCACCGCTCAGTTTGCTGGAAAACTGGGAAGATGAGATAAGCAAGACCTTCAAGACTTCTCCGTTCCGGGATGTGAAGGTGCTGCAGGCCGGCAGGGATCTGTCGGAGTTCCGTATCAAAGGAGCCCAACGAGAGTCGCTTCAATTGGCTGATTTGCTGGATGAAAGCGATGCGATGAGCGAAGCGGATATCCGTTACTCGCTACAAATTGGATGGGAAGCCGGTACCCAGCGTCTCGATATGGGTGGCCGGGTAGTGTTGACTACTTACCAGACCTTGCGCGATTACCAGTTTTCACTCTGTGTCATTGATTGGGGTGTGGTGATTTTTGACGAAGCGCAGAATATCAAGAACCCGAATACACTGCAGACCCGCGCGGCAAAGGGGCTGAAGGCGGATTTCAAACTACTGGCAACCGGCACTCCTGTTGAAAACAGTCTGGGTGATTTCTGGTGTCTAATGGATACGGCTCAGCCGGGTTTGCTCGGCAACTGGGCAGAGTTCCGGAGTAAATGGATCACTCCGGTTACTCAGGCTACGGAAGAAACACGGGATCAGATGCGCATCGAGATCGGCTCTTCCCTGCGAGAAGCGGTTGGCCCTTTCATGCTGCGGCGAATTAAAGAGCAGCAGCTTGAAGGCTTGCCGAACAAATATATACGCTCAGGGCTACTCCAGAGCGAAGCTGGGAATCTTCATAGGGCACCCGAACTGGCAGTAGCGATGAAAGGTGGTCAGTTACAGGCTTATGACGGTGTGCTGGATAGTTACCGGCGACAGCGTGTAGAGGAAGATATGCGTGGGCAGGCACTTTCAGCGTTGCAGCAGTTGCGTTCTATCTCGCTGCATCCACGAATGGGTGATACGGGCTTGCTCCGAGTTACCGGAGCAGAAGCTGCGCGCAATGCGATTGCAGAGTCGGCAAAATTGTCGGTGGTGCTGGAGCAGCTTGACTGCATCAAGGCTAAAGGGGAGAAGGTGATTCTTTTCATGGTCACCAAACAGTTACAGATAGCGCTCAAGATGTGGCTGAGCCAGATCTATGGCCTGGACATTCACATCATCAACGGCGATACCGCAGCTGTGCAGAAAAAGCGGGACGTGCTGACTCGCAAGAAGATGATTGAGCAATTCGAATCAGTTGCCGGGTTCAATATTATCATCATGTCACCGATTGCTGCAGGTGTGGGCTTGACGGTGGTAGGCGCCAACCATGTTATCCACGTAGAGCGTCACTGGAACCCGGCGAAAGAAGCCCAGGCAACTGATCGAGTGTACCGGATCGGGCAGGCAAAGGACGTATACGTTCATTTGCCCGCTGCGCTACATCCGCAGTTCGATTCCTTCGATGTACACCTAGATCGGCTGTTGAGCGGAAAGCTGATGATCAAGGATGCGGTGGTGACGCCGGAGCCTGTGGACGAAAAAAGTATGGTTACATCCATGGGGCTTTGAATCGTGGGAGTTGGGATGGTTAGTCAAGAGTAGTAGCTGACTACTAAGGAGGCGTAAGCGATATTCCCCCTCCCCGAATTTGCGTCGCTTGTGACAACACCGTCGCATTACTGGTAGCGTTAACCAACGCGTTGATCGGTGCTCCTTCAGCAGTCTTCGGGCTACCCCCTTTTTTTGGTGTCTCACCGCGAACCAACGATCCCCAGTGCACTGGGGGAAAGCGCTTTCGATGGAGTAGCGGCCTATGCCAGCGCGCTCAGGCCCCACAGAAATGCTACCCATGAACTCCAGGGGCCCTAAGGTGTTTGTAAGTATCTTTGGAGACGAAAATACAGACGAAAATTCGCGAACAAAAGCTATTACTATGGCATTTCTGCAGGGCTTTAATAGGTCTGTGAAGTTCTATCAAGCTGCATCAGCTAACAATCGCAGGCACACGGGCAAAGTCTCTGCTGTGCTTCAACTTTGCCCGTGTTGAGGGCGTTACATCAGCACTGCCTAAAAGACCGCTTTTGGCCGATAGCGGCCAAGCCAACTTTGGTGATGCAGAGTTGCATATCCGAGAATCATGGCACTGAATGCATCTGTTGCCAGGGATAGAATTGCTTAGCCTGTGCTGTTTAGGTGTGTTGTTATTATCTGTATCAACCTGATGGTCGAGAGGAAATTGAACTGACGCCTGATAGCGCCATCGAAGGAAATATCAGATAAAGGTCGGCTTTTGCTGACAAGCTATTACTACCCGTTCTTGCAGGATGGGGTCTTCGCGGAGAACTTTATGGACTACGAACATGCAATTGTGAAATTCGAAGACGGGATTGGCACCCTGTTCTGCAACGGCTGCGGCATTATCCTCGCTGAGGGTACCCAGCATGAGGATAGAGAGCACTACTGTACCATGTGCATGAGCGGCAATTGTAAAGCAAAATTCAAGGACGGAAACTGACATTCCCAGCCCGCCACGCTCCGCGTTTTAGGGAAGGGGGCGTGTGAACATCATTAATCTGAAAACTCTTTAACATCCGCATTTGGCCGGATGCTGAATTTTAGGCGACGCTGATGGATAGAAGCTGGCAGTAAATGACCCAAAAGCAGGCAGGCTACATTGCCTGTTAAAGTTTGATACCACTTTCCTTTCACCACGGAGCTGGGCGTCTACATTTTTCGTTAAATCCTTTCAAATAAACTGGTTGTTGAAAGTGGTTTTCGGGTTGCGGGTGTTCATCATCTTCAAGGTCAGCTTTCAGGATGTCAGATGCGGCTTTGCATAACCTAAACGTATCTTGGTTGATGAAGGTGAGCATAGTAACCAGAGTAATTCGACGATTATTTTTGGCATGTTAACATGATCGAACACGGTCGTGATCGCAGTTACGATACACTCGCCGCGAAGGCTGGCGTCCGAACATTCAGGAGCCTTAAACACTGCAAATGCTGTGCTTGTGACTTGATTTCAAAGAACTAAAGCTCGGCATGAAGGTAACTCTTAGCAGCCATGAATGGGCTGACGATTTATAGCGGACACCGACTCATTTTGACTAAAACTCACTAAGTTCGCAGAGTATTGACGTGAGTCACACTCAACACGTGTAGAAAATGAATTGAGTCTAAGGGTTCCTGCTATACGCAGCTCTCTGCTTTTGTGTTCACTTTCAGAACCAAACAGGCGTATATATAATTCATCCGTATTTAGTAAGGATATCTGGTTTAAGCTTCCAGCGTAAAATCCAGAAATCACCTCTGGAAATAAAGATGTCTGATTTGGGGCAGGAATAAAATCTACAAATAATGGTTCGCCATATTCTGTTTCTGACAACATATCCAATCTAAACACTATTGTTCCAGAAACTTCGACTTCTCCAGAAAAGCGAACTACGCTTTGGGTGTTATCTATTTCTATAACGCGAAGATTGCTTGTGTAGTCAGAAAATCTTAATGTGTTGTCCGCCATTGTGGATTGAGAAAATGATATAAGTATCAATGTGATGATATATTTCATGGTGTGCCTGTTGGTTTCTTAAGGATTGAGTTGCGAATATTGCTTTATAGTGCTGGTTTCTGATGGCAGTTAAGACTCTAAGTTTTTTGCTTTGTAAGATCTCATGACTGAAATAACCACAAAATAAAGTACACTCCCGATTAAAAAGCTATACAAACAAGCTTTATGTAGTGATTTAACAGATATTAAGGAAAGTAACGAGTTTTCTGCTGCGAATGGAAAGAATGGGGCAACATCAGCATGCATTATACTATCTAATAGCACATGGCTAAATGTACCTATGAATGCTGAGAAAAAGCATACCCACCATTTGATATTGACCTGCCACTTGCTGTTTAAACCTAATAAAAACAAGCCAGTTTCAGCCAGGTATTTCCCTGACAAGGCTGAAAATATAGCCAAGATTGTGGCTCCGACATACGTATGACTAAAGCCGTGAAGATGCCCGTCGCCGGAGATTAAGACGATCAAGGGCTGAATATCCATTACAATCTGTGCCCAGCCAAAAATCATTAAGCTGAAACTACCTTGGAGCAGAGATTTAACCACTACTCCTGGCCCCATGTGAAAAGGAGTGAATGGCATACACTCTCCGTGTGATGTAATCGTTGCGTGCACGTGCGGAAGTTTACGAGCCTCCTACGATTGCACGTTGGCTGCGTAGCACTGCGCATTATGCAGTTTCAGTTAGATTATGCCAGCACCATTGCAACGACACCGATGTGCCAAGGCAGCAATGCGATCACTCAGAGCCTTTGCTATCAGGGGGCGCTTGTTAGCGAAACGCATGAGCACTCACCCGTTTTTTCTAATTGGCCTGGTGAGTGACCTCTATTTCTAGTAGTGATTCGGTGAGCAGCTTTTCTAGTGTACATTCTCGGCTTCGCCCAGGAAGCCCATAATCTGTTCTTCACTGAAACGCTTCTTCATGTCCAATCTCCTTATCCATAAGACCAGGTTCTAAAGTATAGCGCTTCGATCTGGGGGTGACGTCGGTGCTGAATTATAAACCCCCGCTTTATTTGATGAGGTTTTTCATATTGACTCAGCATTTAAATAAACGAACCTTATCACTATATTTTCGACTAAAAATAGCTTCTGCAACGCACCGTTATACTCGCGGCAGCGTTGGGTTGCTGAACCGCTCCCTCCCATAATTAGCTTCACGCTGAGATGCGTTGATCTAAAAATTAAGATCTCTAAATGACTGTTTTCTAATAAGTTGGCGTGAGGAGTGGTGCAGTGAATAATGTCTCAATAAATTATTTGCGATTAGGCGCAACCATTGCATTTATGATGACGGGGGCTCTCTTGGGATTTCCCGCCTTGTCACAAGAGACAGCTTTTACTTGCAGTGTGGAGGTGCAGGGCGAAGAAAGTAAACTGACATGTTTGAATGAAAACGGCACACCCGCCAGTTTCCATTATCAAGCGGCCCTACAAAACCGGATTTACCTGGAATATGGTCTGACACTGTTAGGGTGTGCTGTGCCGAAGATAGACGGCGACTTGAACGATGGAGACGATTCTATTGCGTGTGTGCAGAACATGTTCGGTCTTCCGCCAGGAGAGCTTTCGCGGGATGACGCACATTACATTAGTGCCGCAGCCGGAAATTCACACAGCCGGGAGCGTGCATTAGATTACTTGGCAACCCGTGGCTATCATCTCGTCAATGCTCACGGAGCGCTCACCGAGGTACCTCAGCTTGTAGGCCGTGTCCCTCTGAGCTTTCCGGCGCTCGAAGAGCCCCCCTCTGGCAAGAGGTCGATCATTAGTGACTACCGGTTTTACAACTTCGTTTATGACGCCAAAAACTCGTTCGTACAAGAAATGTCGCTGACGAATCCTGCTGTCTTCTTAAGGAATTTTTTTAAACCGGTCGCCACGCTTCTCGACCCCTCCGATGCACCGCAGGGCGGGGCACTAAACCAGGCTTGGCAAAACGTTCTCTATGAAGAAAGTCGGTACGCGAGGCTCTTCACTGATCCTGTGATGACGGCGATCGCGGAGGCTCCCCCGGTGCTTCGATGTATATATGATCAATATTCGGCCGCTCCGGCTGACGACCGGGATTACCTCACGTCTGCGCGGAGCATTAACCTTGCATTCTGGTCTGGCGCTGTTCCCGCGGCAATCGGGCCTGAAGCACTGCGTGCATTTCAGGTGCCGGAGTCAGGGTTGCATCCATTACTTGTCATCGGGCCGCCCGTCAACGCTTGTCCAGAGACCCTCGGCTTGGCGCTTGAGGTGATGGCGACGCAGTTTCCTGGGCAGGTGGCTGCCACTGTGGCGCCTGCCTCGGTTGATTCAGAAGACGCTGTCTTGGTGGTAGCAGAGGCGGGGCCGGAGCTAGGCTATCTGCCCCGTAGCCAGAGACGCTACTTTACGCGGATAATTGAAGGTGACAAATCGGCCGGCAATTCGGCTGCCAACAAGATTGGTATCTATATCGCATTTCACCGGGCATACGACGCAACCTGTCATGCCGAGATGACGGATGATTGGGAGGAATATACTTTCACGCGCGAAAGTGACCGCCTCGCTCTTCGCGAGGATGAGAAAATTAGGCTATCTCCTTCGGAATTCGAGGAGTTCTATCTTGCCGCTTCGTCGTTGGTGCCGGTTGTTATTGCAGAGTATGAGGAGGATCCAATAAAGGATTTCGGGAGCAGGGATCCGAATGCTGCCGTTCCTGAGGTTTACGCGATCCGTACTCAGACCGATGAGGAGAACGAGGCCGCCTTCGCCGAGATCCTTGCGCGCGAAGGATGCCGCTCTGAACTGGCTGGAGCGCTTCGCGCTGCATTGTCTGAGCATCTTCCCCAGATGACGATCAGCGAGGGTGAATCCACCGTTGCGATCTATTTTCAGGGCGTCACCGGCGCGCGAAGTATGAATGTGATGCTCGACGCACCCTACGATCCGGACAGCATGCAAAGGTCGAGAGTTGTTAGCAGCTCTGACGCAGGGTTGTTTCCTCTGGGGAGCGATTATGGCGGCAGGATGCTGTCATACATCGCCCGCGGAGACTTCGGCGCTGCACGCCGAGAGCATCGCAAGTCGGCCGACGAAGCGGTAAGGCAAATTCGGGCGATGGGGCCGTCGGGCTTCAACCCGGTCGCAGATTTCTACGAATGGGGCTTTCGAACCAGCGACAACTTCAGCCCGATGAATGCCTTAATCACGTCCTACATCATCCGTCGGGTTCAGGTTCTGGGCTCCTGCGGAGATCGATTGATCCCCATCTCACGCACCTATATCGAAACCGAGACGACACGAAACGGCTATGGCACCGAAATCATGTCCCGGGAAATCGGACGCTACAACGAGCAAGTGACGGTTCCAGCTGCCTTTTATCATATCGTAGACCAAGCCGAGGATATCACACCCGGCGTCTACTCACGTGACCTTGTCGATGGCGCAATTGAGGAGCTTTCATGCGCTTCCGAGATGCGCAAGCATCTCGAAGCCAATATGATCGCCTTCAATAGTGGTGGGGATCCCGCCTGGGTCAGCCCAGAAAACGAACGGCTTTTCAGCTCCAGTGATCAATCCGTTGGAACGGGAGAGAGTGCGTACGTTTACGCCGGTGCCGATGCAACCGTGATGCTTATAGAGGAGGCTGCCAAAGGTACCGATCCCAGGCTGTCGTTTCTTTACGACGTTCCGGATGACGCCGACAGGTCGCCGGGAGAATTGAATCTCCTCCTTATCGACGACATGCCGGCTGTTGTTTTCGACTCCAGCTATTTTGGCTTAAAGCCCGGCGAACGAGTTCCAGGCCGCATTGTGCGATTGATGATGACCTGCGCCGAAAACGGAGAACTCGACGTCAGTCAGTTTCTGTCCAGCACACAGTCCAACGATCTCGATCCGGATGCGACCTATGTAATGACCTATAGCGCCTACGGAATGGATGGGGAGTGGACGCTTCCCGTTCGCCTGGAGAGCCAGATCAATGGCGATGAGGGATTTACCTTCGCACGGTTCCGTGGGCGGATGGCCGTCGACGAAAGCACCTTTGCAGGACTTCGACCGACATCCAATTTCATCAGCGCAGTGCCAATGCCAAATGGGAATTATCATCTGGATGCTGGAGTCGACGGGGGACGCGTCAACACGACACTTGCGCCGCTGCTTGACCATTGCAGAGCAATCGGAACACCTTGATTCATGAGGCTGATGCTCTATCCATTACGCGGCTTTATTGAGCACTTATCGATTTCCTCGGCGCGTCGCTCCATGTGGCTAAAATGCTAAGTGCTAGAGCGCAGTTTTGCATGGCCCCGAGGCAGCAGGCGTAAACATAGGCCTGCTGGCAACGGCTGAGTAGACTTGCCGACCCTTTTAAGCCGGCTTTGTCGTGCAAGGCCCCTAAGATTAGGGAGCGATGCGGTTACTGGCGTCGGTAAAGCCGATCAGCGAAATATCTATGTCCATGCGTTCACCGCGTGGACTAATCATGCTGAGGGTTGCTGTATTGCCACTGCGGAGCTGCTGCAACATCGACGACTCAATGGGCACGTCAGCACGGCACCCTTGCTCCTGGCAGACCTGATAGGGGAATTGGACTGGCTCACCGTTATCCACACTAAATTGCAAGCCCGGGGCCAGACGTACCCCCAGTGGCACGAAGAAGCTCATCACCGGATCATCGATCTGGGGCGGGTAGTCGAGAATTACCTGCATCAAGGGCTGGTCGCTGTCAGGTTGAGTGATCAATTGCGACATCGCACAAGGGCTCGGGCCCTCGGCATTACTCTGGCAACGGACTTCCCAGTCCTGGAACGACTCGGTAGTGACATCATTACCGGACGCTGCCCCAGGTTGTTGTTGGCTGAAGGCATTGGGGGATAACGCCAAGAGCGATAATAGCCCCATCCTGCATAGGTTTTGAGACAGGTTTTGAGTAAGAGAGTTCGGCATTGGCGTAACCTCCTGTTGGTTCGCTGATGGTGGATAATAATACTCACCATGCCTGCTTGTTCGCTTGAGGTCGAGCCCTTGATTTACGAGAGCGTGGTTGGGCGGTTTACCTTCCTAGTCACCCGGTTATCCTGAGCGCTTAAGTGTTTAAGGTAAATGTAGATTTTATGTGTGAAATCATTCGCTATCTAGGTGAGCTCCGGAGTGGCGATTAAGGCTTACACAGGGCGCTAGGCAGGCGTGTAGTGGTGCAACTGCTGTGGAGTCTCTCTAAGCTAAAAAGCACCGTCAGATATCCTGCCGATATAAATCTGGCATTATACCCTGAGCAATATTCTGATATACCCAGGCATATATTTATATGCCCGCTTACCTTTGCAGTTTTTATTGGCGTGGTTTATGCAGTGGGCAATTAAAAGTGAAAGGCAAGAGTGTGAAGGAGCTGTTTGAAATTATGTAAGGAAACAAAGTTGCGTTCTATCATAAGCTAAGCCTAACACTACTGCATTTTGCTATTAGTCTTAGCAGGAGGCGGTAGTGCTTAGTTAGGTTCGCTTAGTTACCTAGTACGTTGGTTTCGCTTTTCTTTGATGATTTAGCAGCTTTCTTTTCTTTGGCTGTTAGAAGGGGGTTCTTTTTAGTGTCTTTTCCTTTGCTCATACTATTTGCCTCTATTAATTCATTAGTGACCCGTTAAGCTGTATGAAACCAGCTTCCGTGAGCTGATGTTAGCGCATAAAGTGTCGACGCGCATTGTATATAGTTAATACCCTACTAAAACGTAAAAGTTGGCCTCACCCTGGCCTTATGGAATCTTCAGGAAGTAGCAAGGTGACTGGCAGACAGCACCTTGTTTCGCTTCAAGCCAAATATTCGTTCTTCCAGGTGGCTGGGCAACACCCTCTGTGTTGCCCAGCGCTATTTGAGCCACGTTATTCGGTGCCGGAGCTGCTTTCTTCCGGCTCTAACTGCCCATGCCGCTGCATCCAGCGCATCACGATCCAGCACAGTGCTGCCCAGCTCGCCCCGGCCGTCCAGCCGGCAAGTACATCGGTCGGCCAATGAACCCCAAGGTAAACGCGGCTTATGCCCACCAGCAGGGTCAACAATATCGCCAGTATCAAAAGGTAAGCCTTTAGCCTCAGCGCGGGCTGTACGCGAATGAGTAGCGCTGCCAGGGTGAGGTAGGTCACGGCTGACATCATTGAGTGACCGCTGGGAAAGCTCGCGGTGTAGACCATGGCTTCATGAGGCACGAGATCGGGGCGAGGGCGGTCAAAGCCCAGCTTCATCACGGTGCTGAGAAGTATGCCACCGGGCACCGCGATTGAGGCGAAGAGGGCCGCGCGATAGTGTCTGGCAAGTAACAGGTAGCCCAGGGCGCCCAAGGTGATGAGTACCAGCACGCCGACACCGCCCAGTGCGGTGAAGTCTCGGCCCATTTCCTCAACCCAGCCCGGCCCGATTGGGTCGCTAAGATCTGCGGGGTTGCGAAGGGCGAGCAGCAGGCTCTCATCGATGCTATGGGTGTCCCCCTCGATAACTTCTTCGGCCAGCGCGACGAACCCCCAAATCCCACCGGAAAGTACCGCGACGCATAGCAGCATCGCCAGTTCGTAGCGGCCGAGCCGAGCCAGTAGGGAAAAGCTTTTGCGCCCAACTTGTCCAAGTTTTTCATGGTGCTTCATTTGCAACTCCTTTGCTTTGAGAAGGGGTACTCAGCGCCAATTCTGACGTTTTGACAGGAGAAGTTTGGCAGGATAGTCAGGCATTGTCGCCGAAGGTCTTGCGCCAGTCCCGGGGGCTGACCTGATGGCGCTGCCTGAAATGTTGCCGAAACGAAGTCGCCGTGTGAAAGCCGCTCTTTTCCGCAATGGCTTCTACCGACAAGGAGGTGGTTTCCAACAGCTCGCGCCCGCGCCGTAAGCGCTCGTTTACCAGCCACTCCACGACCGTCATGCCGGTGGCCTTATGAAAATGGCGCGTGAAAGTTCGCCGACTCATGGCCGTTCGGGCGGCGAGTTCGTCGATAGTGTGCGATGACGCCAGATGTTCGCGCAGGTAGTCGAGCAGGCGATTGATATGGGCATCCTGGGTGGAGACGGCAACCGGCTGTTCAATGAACTGCGCCTGCCCACCTTCCCGATGCGGTGGAACCACCATGACGCGGGCAATCTTGTTGGCGATCTGCGCGCCGTAATACTTGCGCACCAGGAACAAGCAGCAATCCAGGCCAGCGGCCGTGCCCGCCGAGGTCACCAGCCGATCCTCCTCAACGTAGAGCGCATTGGTGTCCAGCTTGACCTGGGGGAAACGGGTAATGAAGTCCTGCTCAGCAATCCAGTGCGTTGATGCCCGCCTGCCATCAAGCAGCCCGGCATAGGCTAGGGCATAGGTGCCGTAACAGAGCCCCACCACATGGGCGCCCCGTTCATGACAGCGGACGAGCGCTTCAACCAACTCGGGCGGCGGGGCTTCGTTCAGGTCATGCCAGCCAGGCACCACCGCAATATCCACGCTATCCAGCAGTTCCAGACCGCCGTCGGGTCTTACCGTCACTACTTGCTCGCTTTCCGGCGGTTCCCCCGGCATTGCCACGATGGAAAGATCGAACAAAGGGTGCTCGGGTAAGGCCATACCGAACACCGTATAAGGCACCGAGAAATGGAATGGAGTGATGCGGGGGTGGAGGATTACTCCGACACGGGGCACGGACAAGGCTTGGCTCCTAACGTTTTCTTCGCTCAATACTACTATGCTGCCCCAAAAAATGTTGGCCCAAAAGTGTCGATCTATGGCTTTCAGGCCAATTTTTTAGTTATTTGAAGCCCTCTAAACTGCTTGCTATCAACCCAACACTGTATTGAAGGAGTAGGTAGATGCTATTTAAAACCTTAGCCAGTTCCCTTGGTCTTACCACTGCACTTGTTACCGGTAGCGCCTCTGCGGCTTCGAACGCTCAAGAAGCAACGCATCAGGTGCAGCAAATTCGTAACGCTACGGTGAAGATCACCTACGGCGACACCACCTTTCTGATCGATCCTATGCTGGCCGAACAGGGAGCTTATCCCGGCTTTGAGGGTACCTACCGTAGCGAGCTACGTAATCCGCTGGTTGGATTGCCCATGTCGGCAGAGGCGGTGATCGACGGTACTGACGCCGTCATCGTCACTCACACCCACCTTGATCACTGGGACGATGCCGCTCAAGCGTTGCTACCGAAGGATATCCCCCTGTTTGTTCAGAATGCCGCCGATGCCGAGCTGATTCGCTCACAGGGTTTCAGCGATGTGCGCATCCTTGATGGTAGCGCTGAGTTCGGCGGAGTGAAGCTTCACAGGACAGGCGGCCAGCATGGCTCCGATACCCTCTATGCGGTTCCTGAATTGGCGAAATTGCTAGGTGACGTCATGGGCGTGGTCTTTGAAGTGCCAGGAGAAAATACTACCTATGTGGTCGGCGATAGCGTATGGCGTGACGAGGTCGAGCGGGCGCTGGAGCAATATAATCCGCAGGTGATCGTGTTGAATACAGGTGCTGCCGAGGTCACCGGCTTTGAAGGTGACCCCATTATTATGGGTAAGGAGGACACGCTGCGAACGCATCGGGCGGCCCCAGATGCCACCATCATCGCGGTGCATATGGATGCCGTGAACCATATAACGTTAAGCCGTGATGAGCTCGCCGATTACGTGCGGGAAGAGGGAATTCAAGATCACGTATTGATTCCTTCCGATGGCGAAGTCATCTCCTTTTAATTCCTAGGGCCGCTTCTTTTGTGACGGCACGCTGCCGCTAGTAGGTATCGAAAAGGCAGTAACGAATGCAGCCAAAGTCATTGAGTATGCTCGATCGGCAAACGAGCTCGTTGTTTATATGCAGCATGAGTCTGCAGATCCAGAGATCCCTTTTGCCGAATGCGATCCAACACGGTTCTTTTTTGACAGAAATCAGTAAAGATTGACGCAACTGATTGATAATGCGGATTATTCATAACATATGTTAAGTTAGAAATGTAAGCATATGTTTTAGAATGCTGTTAATAAATCATTTGCCTGCGAGGTAGCGTAGTGGCTCTCATCGACACAGTGGTGATGCGGGGCCTAAGTACCCAAGGTGCTCTGTCGCCTGAAGACAAAGCGCTATTGCTGGGTCTTGAACTCAGCACTAGATACATGTCAGCAAGCGAGGTGCTCTGGCAGGAGAGCGAGGAGGCTGATCTGTTCTGCGTGGTTAAGGAAGGGTGGGCATATTCTTATCGCAACTTGAAAAATGGCTCAAAGCAGATCCTCAAGTTCTACCTTCCTGGTGATATCATCGGCATTCGCGATTTTGGCTTCACTCGACGCCTGGCAAGTGCGGCGATGATTAATGAAGGTGTGATCTATCCGTTCTCCTATCAGCAGCTTTTTGAACTTTTTGGGCGTTCAAACCTAGCCGTCGGTATCATGGCGACTGCGATGCGTCAGCAGGCGCAACTCTCCGAGCGGCTGATCTACCTCGGCAAGTACTCAGCCCACGAGCAGCTGGCTCACTTTCTCTACGAAATCTATCTGCGACTGAAACGGATCAATGCCGTTGAGGACAATAGCTTCCTCATGCCGCTCACGCAGGAGCTGATTAGCGACGCGCTGGGGATGAGCCCGGTACACGTGAGCCGGACTTTCTCGATGCTGCGTGATGAGGGCTTGGTGATCCGAAACCGCCAGCACGTGAAGCTGCCCGACCCCGAAGCGTTGGCGCGGTTTGTCGAATTCAATGATAGCTATATCGATGAGTTCCTACCTCCCTCGTTTTCTGAACTTTTAAAAGCAAGCCCGTAAAGCGCTGGCAGCCTCTATTGGCTGATCACAGTCCCCCACCAAAGCCCCCAGCTTCCACGAGAAGCTGGTTGCACCAAAAGCTAATCTTCCTCCATCACTTCATCGACCCATTCCACCCAGGTTTCAGTAAGGCGTTGTCCAAGTCGCAATGTGTGCCAGGGCGCAAGCTGGGAGGGCGTCAACGTCTCTGGGTTGCTAAACCACTCCTGTTCGATGGCAGCGTAAGTCGTTAGGCGTTCCTGGAGTTGCTTCCTGAAGGCAGCGAGCTCTTCGCGGCGGGCCTCCTCAGGCCAGCGTTCCCAGGCGAAAAACTTGGCAAACAATGGCTGGCGCACAGGGCCGGTAGACAAGGGCTCGGCGAGCCAGGTGTCCAACGCCTGTCGCCCCGCTTCGGTGAGTTGGTAAACCTTGCGGTCGGGGCGTTCGGTTTGCGGCAGTGTCTCGCACGTTAGTAGGTCATCGTCGCGCATTCGGTCAAGTTCGCGGTAGAGCTGCTGGTGGCTCGCCTGCCAAACATGGGCGAGACCCGCTTTGAAGCGCTGAAGAATATCGTAGCCAGTGCCGGGCTCACGCTGAAGAGTGATTAATAAAACGGCGCGTAGGGACATGAGTAACCGTGTGTTTCGAACGTTATGCACATAGTTGCATAATAAAATGGCAGGGGCTAGCCTTATGCAACAAGTTGCATTTGCCAGGCGATTGACTTAGCTCTCGGAGGTTCCATGGCGTTTACCCTGCATCTCTACGCGTCTCTTCTGGCCCTGGGGCTTGGGGCTATTCTGCTGCTTTCGCCAAAGGGCACTATGCTCCATCGACTAATGGGCAGTACCTGGGTGCTCGCCATGGCATCCTCTGCTTTGAGCTCCTTCTGGTTTGGCGGCGGCGTTCTGCCGCTGATAGGTCACTTTGGGCCGATACATCTGCTTTCGTTGTGGGTGCTAGTGGCTCTTGCCGTTGCAGTGGTGGCTATCCTCAAGGGGAGGGTAGAGCAGCATCGCGGTTGGATGGTTGGCGCCTATCTAGGGCTAGTCGGTGCCTTTGTTGGTTCCCTGGCACCGGGGCGCTGGGTCGCCGTTCAGTTGGGCTTGTGGTAATGGTTAAAAGCAAGCGGGATAGATAGATTCACTGAGCTTCTAGCAGAGCACTCCAATCATTGTTGAGCTTATGCTAACTTAGCATTAACAACCTGTGAGGTAGCTTTCCATGTCTATTGAAATCTGGTTCGCCTTTGCTCTTGCGTCCTTGGCGTTGCTCGCTATCCCTGGGCCAACGATTTTGACCGTGGTTAGCTACTCCATTGCACAAGGCAGGCGCGCCAATATTCCGCTTGTCGCTGCGGTAGCATTGGGTGACTCAACGGCGCTGCTCTTTTCACTGCTTGGCTTGGGAGCGGTGTTAGCCACCTCGGCATTCTGGTTCACCGTGATCAAGTGGATCGGCGGTTTATACTTGCTCTATATGGGCATCAAGCTGTTGCGAGCCGGTATTTCGTCGGTGCAGCCAGTAACACCGGCGGTATCGGGTTCGCGCTGGAAGCTCTTCACCAATACCTATCTCGTTACTGCGCTTAACCCGAAGGGCATTATCTTCTTCGTCGCCTTTTTGCCGCAGTTTGTCAGCCCGAACGCCGATGCCGGGCAGCAGCTATGGATACTTGCGGTCACGTTCGTGGTGTTGGCAATGCTGAATGCCACTCTCTACGCCGTATTCGCAACGTCGGTGCGCAAGATACTGGCATCGCGTCGTGCCCAGCGCCGTTTTAACTTGGTTGGCGGAACGTTGCTCTCTTCAGCGGGTGTCTGGGCGCTGCTTGCCAAGCGGCCTGCGTAAGCCAAGGCCGGTAAATTTGATGATGGAAATGCTGTGCCTAGCGGGAGACAACTGTGAGTGAAACCATTAAAGAACTGCTAACGGAACTTGAGAAATTTGGCCAACAAAATGATGCTGCCATTTCTGAACGCCCAAAACGAATGCTCAATATCACCCGCGATACGGGGGAGTTCCTATCGGTACTTGTTCAAGCAACCAATGCCCAACGAGTGCTGGAAATTGGTACCTCGAATGGGTACTCCACCTTGTGGCTGGCCCAGGCAGTGCAGAGGATTGGTGGGCACGTCACTACCGTTGAGCTCTCCGAATTCAAGCTTGAGATGGCCGTGAGGAATTTTGAGCGCTCAGGCCTCTCTGATGTCATCACTCAGCATCGGGGTGAGGCGGGTGGTTTTCTTGAGAGGCTGGACGATGCCTGTTTCGATCTGCTCTTTTTAGACTCAAAACGCTCGGATTATGTGCAGTGGTGGCCGAATATCCAGCGAGTTTTACGCAAGGGCGGACTGCTTGTGGTGGATAACGCCACTTCCCATGCAGATGAAATGGCTGATTTTATGGCGCTGGTATCGGCAGATCCCGATTTCACCACGTGCACCGTCCCCGTTGGTAATGGCGAGTTTCTGGCAACGCGGTGTGGGTGACGCCTGGCTTAGTGTTAAAGGCGCCTTAGCTGACCAAGAAAGCGTCAGTCGAATTTTGTTACTCGTTGAACTTAACCCCTAGAATATAAATGGAATAAACCATGATCAGAGATGCGGTCAAAGGTGATTCGGAAGCCATCGCGCAAATTTATAACCACTACATCGAAAATACCGCTATTTCCTTTGAAGAAAAGCCGGTTTCTGGAGCAGTGATTCAAGCAAGGATAGAAAGCGTGCAGAGCGCAGGTTTACCTTGGATCGTCTTAGTGGAAGGCGACACGGTGATGGGCTACGCCTATGCGACGAAATGGAAGGAGAGAAGCGCCTACCGATTTGCAGTGGAAACCAGCGTCTACCTTTCCAACCAAGCGCACGGCAGGGGCTTGGGTGCAAAACTGTACGAAACGCTCTTTTCCAAACTCAAAGAGAGTGGCATTCAGACGGTGATTGGCGGCATCACGCTTCCCAACCCAGCCAGTGTTGCGCTACACGAGAAAATGGGGATGAAAAAAGTAGCCCAATTTGAAAAGGTTGGGTTTAAGTTCAATCAGTGGCAAGACGTTGGGTACTGGCAGTTAAGCTTGGGGGAAAGGTCAGGAGCTGAGCAAGCGGTATCCAGTCGATGATAGCGACGCGAGTTTGCTCGGTAATTTCGAACGGGACAGGTCGGTGTGTCTTTTGCTTCATCACCATGGCTCGTGGAGATATGCGCGTACCATGGGCTATATCCCGTACTTATCAATTGACGAGGTCGCAGCTTTGCTATCGATGATTAAATTGAAGAGGGCAATATCTCTCGTCTTTTTTGCAAGTTGTAGCTGTACACGGATGGCCCAGATATCTCGAAGACGCAGAGGTGCCTTCTGCCCAACCAATTTGCTTTATTCCAAGGTATAAAGGAGATTTCAGTCGCTGAGGACGCATTTCTCGCTAACGAGAAACGCCTGGACAAACTCACTAAATTCAAAGTCGATTGAGAGACTAAGGGCTTAATCATGGCTCTGTCGCGCTTGTAAAAGCTGGTAGGACTCCTTAGTAGGTGTATCTTAGGCGTTACCCGATTAATTCCAGGTGTTGGCATAATGAGTGAGGATATTGTGATTTGCCTTGCTGGCCGTAAATGGTGCCAATACGGCTGAGCTCTGTAATCGCCAATAGTTTTCGGGTTTTCACACAGCCTCGCCCTTTATTGGGCACATTACGCTACTTTGTCGTGTTGTGAATTTGAAAAAATGGTCTTTGGCTAATAGCAAAAATACACCGCTGAAAAATCACAGTAATGGGAAAGTTCCTTTTCATCGGGTGAGTTCTCAGAGTAGTTAATTTAAGTAACCTTTATTTTTGATAATCCTTCGCCGCTATGTGCGTAAGCGCACGGTGAGTGCTTTCTGTAAGCGTCATCCTAAGAGAGAGTTTGGCAAAGGACATGCCTAAACAAGGAAGTTGCGCTATGCGCTGTAAGGATGCAGCGCCCCTTTTCCATAGTAATAATAGTATTCCATTCTTCGTTCTGCTGTTGTCCTTGGCATTAGGTATCGTCACCTGACATTGTTTTTGACGAATAATCTCTACTCTCGCCCCGGCAGATGCTAACAGCATGGCCCATCAACTTTCATTACTAATGATGAGTAACCATATCTGTAGTGCTGCGATGGGTATTTACGAGCAATGGTTCGAGTAAGAGCACCGAGATGAGGGGGGGCAACTCCTTCTCCATGGCATGAAGGCTTAGCATTAACGTGATCCGCTGTAAGGAAAATGTCATGAAAATCATTTTTGTGCTAACGCTTGGAACGATAGCCTTGCTTTTGGCTTTCACTGGCCAGGATTCGCTTAGTGCGAGAATCTTCCCTGCTACGGTGGGCCTTGTGTTATTCGCGCTGGCGCTGAGTCCGAGATCTGCTCAGGGTGAAGAGAAGGCATCCAGGCCCTGAATTCTAGCTAACCAAAGGTGAGCGATTCCAGCGATCGTTCTGAGGTGGCAGGGCCCTTGGAGGGCATCCTAGCAATCACATAGATAACTACACATCATTGTTCAGCTGCAATCGAAGAGAAGGATTCAGCTTAAAATTCAGAAAGAACTACCCTGAGTAAGGCTTTCCAGAGCGGTCTTTCTTTGCGGGTAGCCTTATGAGCCAAACTAAACTGGCAAAGGAGATTTTATGACGACATCTTCAGATACCCATAATCGCCTGACCTCGTTAAAACAATTCGGAACTGACCCTGGGTCGTTGCATGCAGACACCTATATCCCGAAGAATTTTCAGAAGAATGGGCCACTCGTCGTCGTTCTACACGGCAGCACCCAGTCGGCTGAGAGCTATGATCACGGATCAGGCTGGTCAACTCTCGCCGATGAATGCGGAATAGCGCTTCTGTATCCGGAGCAGAGGAAAACCAATAACGCTCTTAGCAGCTTCAATTGGTTCAAGGCTGGCGACACCCGTCGTGGCGGAGGCGAACCGCTCTCTATTCGTCATATGATCAATCAGGTCGTTGAGGATCACGGCATCGACCCAACACGTGTGTACATCACGGGGTTGTCCTCGGGTGGGGCAATGGCATCTGTGATGCTGGCGACCTATCCAGAGGTATTCGCGGGAGGTGCGATCATCGCTGGACTACCCTACCGCAGCACGGACACTCTGATGCAAGCGATGGTTCGCATGAAAGGATATGGCGGCCCTTCGGATAGCAAGCTCGACTCGCTTGTGCGTGGAGCGTCGACATTTGACGGCCCTTGGCCAACAATTTCGGTCTGGCATGGTGGCAGCGATTTGACTGTTGACAATGCCAATGCTGACTCCATCGTTCGACAGTGGCAGAAGATTCACGAGGTCGAAGGGCCACCGACCAGGGTGGAGGAGGTAGAAAGTTTTCCTCGACAGGTCTGGTGCAACGCGGATGGGCGGGAGGTGATCGAGGAATACATCATCGGGAAAATGGGGCACGGAACGCCGATCATGGCAGAGGGGGAAGACGGCCTCGGAGAAGAAGGCAGGTATATGCTGGAAGTCGGTATTTCTTCGACCCGCCATATAGCGCATTTCTGGGATCTTACTGCGTAAGGTAACGGTGGCCGGTTGGTTCTTTCCACCACCGCTTAGACACTCAAGATAGTGCCAAAGTACAACGCTATGCTCGAATGGCTCAGATAATGTAAAGCTTCGTCTAAGGCGCTTGCTTTGCATTATCTGAGCATTTTTTATTTGTCAGCACTTATAGTGTGAGGTCTATATTTTGCTCACACTTAACTATTCGTCTTTTCTCTTCCAACCGAGACATCCGTCTGAACGAATATGTAGTCGGTCCATGTTGCTGGATAAAAGGGCTTGGGAGAGAGGTCAGAGCGCTACTTCTCTTTTCTTTTACAATGACTTCATTACTCTGGCATATAGTGCGCAATCTTCGGTGTAGCACTCGCAGGCCGTCTCAATCAGACCCGGTCGGTCAAGCACGACGATTGCGCCACGGTGATAACGAATTAGGCTACGGGCCTGAAGGGTGGACGCTGCCAGCGTAATCCCGGCACGCCGGACACCGAGCATCATGGCGAGAAACTCATGGGTCAGCTGCAATTGAGCAGAGTTAGCGCGATCCTCCGTCATCAACAGCCAGCGGGCGAGCCGGGCTTCAATCTGATGAAAGTGGTTACAGGCCACTGATTTCGCTAGCTGATTCATCACCACATAGAGGTACTTATTTAACCGTTGATGCAGTACAGGGCCCTTCTCAAGTAGCCACTGGAAGCGGGCAGCGCTGATACGCAAGGCGGTCCCCGAGCCCTGAACCAATGCAAGGAGGGGCGCCTCATTGATACCTAGCACCAGTGAGGTGCCCAGCATACCTTCTCGGCCTGCCATCGCGACTTCAAGCCGGATGCCACCATTGATGACTGCAATGAGTGAAATAAAACTATCGATAGGGAAGTAAACGTGGGTGATCGTATCGCCGGGCTGGCATAACACTTTGCCAAAGGCAAGTTCCACGGTTTCACAGTCAGCCATCAAGGCATACCGCTCAACGTCTGGTAGCGACGCAAGTAGCTGATTGGTGTTAGGAGTGTGCAAAAAATAAGACATGCGCCTCTCCGGTCATAAGAACCTGGCAATCGGCACAATGAAGGTAATAATCATTTCAATGTCGGCTGCAAAACCATCATTAGAAAAACTTCTAACGTTAGTCTTACATAATAACATTGGATGCTTCACGCGTCGGCTCGCTAGCGTACACAACGCGCTAATACTTTTTTGCGGTTAGGCTTGTTGCCTTGATTTAGGCGCTTAAATTACGTTGTTACGTTCTCGTGGCTCAGCAGGCGGTCGTACTCTTCCTTGACGACCGCATAGCATTCACAGACACGCTCTTCTAGCCCAGCCCGGTCTATTACAGTGATACATCCACGACTATAGGAGATCAAACCGGATTTCTGAAGTTTACCCGCCGACTCAGACACCCCTTCGCGACGAACACCGAGCATATTGGAGATCAATTCCTGAGTCATGTTTAATGTCTTGCCAGGTAACCGATCAATGCTGAGCAGCAGCCAGCGACATAGCTGCTGATCGAGGCTGTGATGACGATTGCATACCGCCGTCTGTGCCATCTGCGTTAGCAAGGCTTGGGTGTAGCGCAGCAGCAACCGTTGCATCGGACCAGCGCGGTAGAATTCGTTTTTGAGCAAGTTACCCTTAAGACGATAAGCGTGCCCGGCACTCTGTACGACCGCTCGGTTGGGTGTAGTCTCACCGCCCATAAAGAGCGACACGCCTACAATGCCTTCATGGCCTACAACGGCAATCTCTGTTGAAGCACCGTTCTCCATTACATAAAGCAATGAAACAATGGAATCAACCGGAAAGTAGACATGGCTCATCAGCTCTCCGGACTCCCCCAGCGATTGGCCCAATGTCAGCGTCACCCTTTCGAGATCAGGCAATAGGCGATTCAGTTCTTCTTCCGGCAGTCGGCTAAGCAACGCGTTTTGTTGAAAATCACGCGGTTCAAGCATTGAATACCCCTCTCTCATTATCTCAAGCGTCATGCAGTCTTGTTTAAACTAGCACTGGGGAGTATGTGTTATAGGTATTTTTATACGGTGATTTACGCCGATTCACATACACTTAGATAAGTATAGAATATCGGGAGCACAGGACTGTACGCTAACGCACATAAAGTTTTCGGACAGGTAGGTGAGCTGTTAGTGACCTCAGGAAAGCGTTCCCGGTGGGTGGATTTCTCACGCAGTTTTCGCCAACATAGGGTCATGTGGTTATTTACCCGTTAGTTTCATTCTTAGAGCTTCGATGGATTTGCCTATACAACAGGTTGTTGCACTATGCGCTGCAAGGAACAAGCGGCGCCGCTAACGTAAGATCTTCCAGTTCGACCTCGCAAGGAACGCGCCGCTACTCTTATTAAATCCTCTCGTTTTTGCTGAGTGTTATATAGTTGCATTTTAAATTATGCGATACGTACGGTAGCGTATATAAGTTATGGTCGATCATTGATACGCTCGGCAAGCCTTTAGCTCAGGTCTTCAAGATTGTCGATGGGCAAACACTAAAGACGGCTAGCAGCCCGCCCCAACGAGCCATGGAAGAGAACCGCGCTGTCGGGCTCGCCATGGATTGCATTCTGATTCGCCAAGATGGTAGTCAGTTAGAGATAGAGGACTCAGCAGCGCCCATCCATGATCGTAATGGCGATCTCAGGGGGCGGTGATCGTGTTTCATAATGCCTGCCATTCGCCCACCCAATCGCTAAAGCTTGCCTATCTGGCGCAGCATGATTCACTCACTGGCTTGCCCAATCGCATCCTGCTTTTAGAAAGACTTTCCCGAGCCATCGGTTTGGCGAAGCGGCATCAGCATCAGGTCGCTCTGATATATCTAGACCTTGACGACTTCAAGCCCATCAACGACTCACTTGGCCATGCAGTAGGCGATTGTCTTTTAAAGTCAGTTGCTGTTCGCCTCAGCGACTGTATCCGCGACACAGACACGATATGCCGTCAGGGGGGGCGACGAGTTCGTGGTGCTATTGAGCGAAATTGAAAAGCCTCAGGATGCAGTCAGGATCGCAGAGAAAATACTTGGCGCGTTAGCCGCGCCTCACCAAATCGGTAACCATGAGTTGCGTATTACCGCCAGTATCGGGATCAGCCTCTATCCCGACCACGGAACCGATGACCGTACGTTGCTCAATAATGCTGACACGGCCATGTATCAGGCGAAAAATAGCGGTTGTAACACCTACCAACTGTTCAAGGCCGACATGAATGACACGAGAGACCAACATATCCGTATTGAGTCTCAACTTCATCAGGCCTTGAAGGAAGAGTCTCTCTTTCTAAATTTCCAACCCAGGGTAGATATAACTACCGGTGACTGGGTTAGTGCTGAAGCGCTGGTGCGCTGCCGCAACCCAACCGTTGGCAATATAGCACCTATGGCGTTTCTACCTGTCGCAGAATCTAGCGGACTTATCGTTCCCATTGGTCACTGGGTGCTGCGTGAGGTCTGCCATCGTCTACAGGCGTGGCGAGCTGAAGGCGTCAATATCGAGCCTATCGCGGTGAATATTTCCGCCATTGAACTGCGAGATAATACATTGCCCGCTCGAATTGCCGAGATATTGGCCGAGACTGGGTTAGAAGCACACTTTTTAGAATTAGAGGTAACCGAAAGCAGTCTCTTGCATAATCAAAATGACACTACTGCTTCGACACTAGTGGCGTTGAGCCACTTAGGGATACGCATTGTATCGACGACTTCGGAGCGGGCAATGCCAGCCTGAGATACTTGAAATGCTTTCCTATCGATACGGTCAATATCGCCTCCTGTTTTCTCCAGGATATGCTTGATAAACCGGGAAATGCCATTTTCATCAACGCACCCATCAACTTTGGCCAAAATTTATCGTTACGCATTATCGCTAAGGGCGTTGAGACCCAGGCACAGTTGGAACATCTTAAGTTACAAGCCTGCGATGGTGCTCAAGGATTTTTGTTTAGTAGGCCGCTTTCGGCAGAAGACTTTAGTACGTTACTCCGTTCTGAACGTCTGAGATGGAGGAGTGAAACATAATTAATAATCTTTTCTTCTCTGCTAAGTTCAGCTAACCCCTCAATTTTTTTATTATAACGGCGTCATGAAGATCTGCGCTTTTAATGAAATACTGCATAAAGGGTACCTGTTGCTGGAAAACTAAGATCAATAAAAATCTCAGTTAGGAAGTATCGAGCATAGCTGGGATAGACGGTAGAGAAAGGTTAAGCGGTGTCTGGGATCCGGTTGCTAACCGTGGGGTCACCCATTTACTGGATAACAACTGTTTAGGATAACAAAGAAGCTGTTTGTCGCGATTAGGAACCTCTATAGATCACTAAAGTGGCAGCGAACAGCGAATACCCACGGTATATCAGTACAGCAGCAACTTTAAGGCTTCTTCAGTGAGGACTATCCAGATACGTTCTGACAATGCAGGTAAGTCGGGTCAAATTGTGAAAATTGCTTTAACCGATCCCAGTCAAGAATCGTTAAGCGTTTCTTTTCCAGTTTCACTAGGCCTTCGTGGCGCAGCTTTTGAAGAACGCGGTTGATATGTACCTGGGTTAGCCCCATCGACTCACTGAGTTCCGCCTGGGTCAGTGGAAATTCAATATTATCATCTTCAGCACGCCCAGCCATTCGAGTACGTATCAGCATCTCACAAAAAATATGTGCCAAGCGCGCCTCGGCTGACCGAGTTCCCATATTAACCAGCCATTCACGTAAAACAGCTTCATCTACCAGCGTTGACCAGAAAAGCGCTCGCGCCAGTCGGTGGTGGTTTTCCATAATATTGCGTATCTCATCCGCTGGAAATTTGTGCATTGTTACTGGGGTAAGCGCGCGTATTGAGTGATCCATTTCTTCGAGAATGGTGATATGCACATCACATAGATCACCCGGAATCAGGAAAGCCATGATGTGATTCTCACCATTTTCCAAAAGCTTGTAGCGACATGCCCACCCCTTTTCTATGAGATAGACGTTTTCAGGCCGCTCGCCTTCGTTAATAATAACGTCTCCTTTCTCCACAGAGATGCTTCGGGTACCCGCCGTTTCCAGCACCCTTTTTTCTTCTTTGGAGAGAGTCATGTAGTAGCTCAATTTATTAACCAATGAAGTAATCAATGTCTCTCTCCTCTATCTAGATCTAGTGAGTGTACTTACAGTTATCTCTTATATATAGCTCAAGGCAGTATGGCAGGCATGAAGAGAAGAAAAAGAGGGATTTCCTGCACAATATTGGTTAGTGCGCACTGCTAAAAGTAAAAATTAACCATGAGAGAAATGTGCTCTTCCAGCCGTAACCTTGGTACAGGCGTACATGAGACCTTGTCATTCACACGCGCCATTGGGTCGAATTCAGCTTTTGGGCACCAGCAACGAATAAAGGGGAAGTGATAGGGGGTATCATTAGACCCGGTACGCAAAGCGCCAGGGTTCTATTGGATGAAGGCTTATTCCGGAAGCTGGTGCTCTAGCCGATATAGCGTACAGTCCATTTTGATCAGCTTGGTGGCGACACTACTAGGCTAAGGGGCTGATTGCGCCCGCTTTCTTTGCACCCTGGTTTTTCGGGGGGATTACCGTTGGAGACAGCCATTTCCAGCATTATCCGGCGCTGTTCATCGGTTTGTCATCACTGGAAGACGAGGCCGTCCGCCTGGCAGATCTTGTTGGCACCTTCCAGCTCAGAGAAGGCGCTGCATCGTCGACTCCGTCGCTGCCTCAAAAATCGCTGAGTGCCGAGGTACCCACCGCGGCAAGCTAATGACAATCTAACGCGGGCCAGCAGGCTCATATAACGAAAACCATTAAAGGCTCAACATCAGTTTGGTCCCACAGGAGAATCACCTTGATGTTGCCGTCATGCGTTGGATGTCATCTGGGCTTTTTGCGTAAGCCAAGTGATGAGGCTGTCCAGTGGCATCGGTTTGGCAAACAGGTAGCCTTGGAAAACCTCGCAGCCTAGTGACATCAAGTAGTCGTGCTGTTCTACCGTTTCGATACCTTCGGCAACCACCCTCAGGTCAAGCTCCAGCGCCAAGGTGATAACGCCCTGGCAGATAGCGGCGTTCTTGTCGCTCTTGGCAGCATCCTGCACGAAGCTGCGGTCGATCTTGATCTTGTCGATGGGCAGGTCGCGCAGGTAACTCAGGCTGGAAAAACCGGTGCCGAAGTCGTCGATGGCGGTACTGACCCCCATGCCGCTTAGGGCGTGGAGGATATCGATGGCGCCGTCGGCATCACGCATCAGTATGCCTTCAGTCAGTTCCAGCTCCAGGTGCTCAGGTGCAAGGTGCGTCTCGTTCAGTACATTGCGCAACGTGCTGAGGAAGTTGGGGCGGTGAAACTGGAGGGGCGAGAGGTTGACTGCCATGCGTCCTTTTAACAGGCCTTGTTCGACCAATTGTTGGGCATCTTTGCAGGCCTGCCGCATTACCCAGCGGCTCAGCGGAATGATCTGACCGGTCTCCTCCGCAATGGGAATAAACGTCGCTGGCGAGATAAAGCCCTTGGTCGGGTGGTACCAGCGAACCAACGCCTCTAGTCCGTCGACATCGCCTGCGCGGTTCAGCAGGGGCTGGTAATGCAGGTTGAGATGGCCGTGCTCAATGGCTTCCTGTAGCTCGCTGCGCAGGGTGACACGCTGACTGAGCTTGCTGTCGAGATCGTCCGTGTACATCTGGTAGGTGTTACGACCTTGCTGCTTGGCTTTGTACATAGCCATGTCTGCGTGCTGAAGCAGTCGCTCGGGCTCATCGAGCCCAGCGCGATTTACGGCGATACCAATGCTGGCCGACACGTGCAGCTCGTGCTCATTGATCCGGTGGGGTTTATTGAGTGCTTCCAACAGCCGGCCGGCCACTTCTTCGGCCTCATCGGGGTGGCTCAAGTCGGGCAGCAGCAGTACGAACTCATCGCCACCCAAGCGGGCGAGCGTATCACTGACCCGCAACCCCTGCTGTAGCTTCTCTGCCACGCTGATCAAGAGCTGATCACCAACGTTGTGGCCGAGCGTATCGTTGATAGGTTTGAACTCGTCCAGGTCAACGAAGAGTACGGCCAACGTTTGGCCATTGCGAGCCGCCAATTCAACATCATGGGCCAGGCGATCACTGAATAGCGCTCGATTGCCAAGGCCGGTCAGAACGTCGTGGGTCGCCTGATAAGCCAGCTGGCTCTCCTGCTCTTTACGCTCGGAGATATCGTTGATAATGCAGATGAAGTGGCTAACTTGTTGATTGGCATCCTTCACCGGCGACAGGAACAGTTGATTCCAAAAAGGGGAGCCGTCGCGACGATAAGTGCGCACGGTGGTGGTCAGGCTAATGCCGTGCTGGATCGCTGCTTGGATCTGCTTGGTGTCCTCAGTATCCGTTTCAGCACCGCTGAGAAGTAGCGGCGCGTGGCCGATAACTTCTTGCTCTGGGTAACCGGTAATCCGTGTGAACGCGTGGTTCACATAAACCACTTGTTTCTCTTCCGTACGAACGTCAATGATCATGGCGCCGTTGCCGCTCGCCTCAAGGCTTCGCTCCAGAATGAGCAGCCGCTCCTCGGCGGCAACGCGATCGGTGATGTCCTTGGCAATACCGAAGACCCCGCTGACCTCGCCATCAACCACTATGGGCACCATTGTTACTTCCAAATCTTGAGAAGCCCCTTCGCGTACGAAGCGCATGGTATAGCTGCTGGGGAGTCCGTTGATGGCGCGATTGAAAGCGATCTCCGTACGCTCTACATCCTGATTGGAACACGCTGGTTCGCAGACGACTGAGCGGAAGTGCTTTCCCAGTAGGTCGCTTTCCGAGAGTCCCACGATGGCTTCCGTCACCGGATTGAGGCTTTCATAGGTGCCGTCACGGTGATGAGCAAATACCGCATCTGGGTTATGGGTGAACAGGGACCGGAAGCGCTGCTCATTGAGCTGCAAAGCGGTGGCCTGTTGGTTACGGAAGGCGATAAGGGCACGGCTCATGATCAACTGATAAGAGAATACTAACCCCATTAGGCCGAAGATCACTGGCAAAGCGCCGGGCAGGCTGCTCAGCGACAGCGGCCCATCCAGTGCTGTAATCGTGAAGGTTGGCCCGCCGGGCAGCGTCACCTCGCGGGAGTCAAACGCCCTCGGGATAAGGGCTCCGTGCGAACTTTTGGCAGCCAACGTGCCCCACGTTTGGTCGTTTGAGGTATACGTGATGGTGAAGCCACTCGTATCCAGATGACGCTGCAACTGGATGATCTCGGCTAAGTCGATAGCAGCCAGCATGGTAGTCTGCCCACGATCGAACGTCACCGCTAGTAGGCCGTGGCTGCTGCGTTCGGGATCAGGAAAATGCCAGCTGACACGCTGATGAAGTTCATTTTGCTGACGTAGCCAGCCCAGTGTCGCGGGGCCGGTCAGTTGATCCATCATCCATAGTAGGTTTGCGGGTTCACGACCCACTCGCCATCGTACTTGGGAGTCATCGCCTAAGTGAACGATGGCCAGCAAGCTTGGCTCGTCACGCATAAACGTTCGCATCTCTACTTCTTGAAGCTCGCGAACGGCACTACGACCCTCGCCTCTTAACGCCATCCAGCGCTCTGTTAGGCGCTCAACCTGTTTTACTCTTGACTCAATCCGCTGCTCCATGCCATCGGCGACATTGTTCACTAGCGTATCGGCAGCGGTGAGGCGGGCGTTGTACTGTACCCAGCTGCTGGCCAGCCAGATCATGATACTGACCGTGACGCCTAACACACCGACGATAATGGCAGAGCGGGGCAGTGGCAGCGTCGGATAGGTGCGCTGATGGGCAATAATCAGTAGAGCCGCGCCCAGCAGAAGGCAGAATAAGCTACCCATGGAGGTGAGGCCTGCCACCGAGTCGGGTGACGTCTGGGTGATCAGTGGATAAGCCAACGTAGCGACGCCGAGGATGATCGACGCCCAGCCGATCAAGCGATAACCGCGCCGAGTGCCCCCCGATGCCGGAGAAAAGAAACAACTCGTTCCCATGATTACCACCAGCAACGCAGGTACCCTGCCCAGGCGTGGCTGTCCGGTGAGCCATGAAAGCCCGTCGTCCGTTCCCGGTGCGAGAAGATCATGGCCAAGGCTATAACCACCCAATACGATCATCAGGCCACCGGCTAAACGTCGCCAGCGTGACTGGTGGCTCAGCAGGGCCAGCAGGCCGACGCTAACCAACAGCACGGCAAGGGTGCCGTCAGGGCTTAAACGCCACTGTGGGGGTAGCGGAAGGTGTGCAACGCGGTCTAGCAGCAGGCTGCTGACACTGATCAGCAAACTACTAGTGAGTAGAATCAACAGCCAAGCCTGCATGGCGAGACGACGGTTATTCTGAGCCATCTTTTGTTGTTGTCCTTCGGCTATGGTGTGAGAAGCATTGTCACAATGGGCGGAAACGCTGGGAGAGGCCTTACTGACGGTCTTTTAGTCTACGGCGGCCAAAAATATTGCGCTGTTATACAGGAGTAAGCCTAGTGCGCAATTAGCGGTAAGTATTATAAAAGGATGTTATTAACGAACGCTGGTATTCATGTAACAAATGTTTCAGTTAGTGGTTGAGGTGTTTTGTGACAGATAGCCCATTCCCTATGCCACCGTCCCTGCTACTTTTGCTAGCCGACGCTATCCTCATACTTCATGTGTTGTTTGTGGCCTTCGTGGTACTCGGCTTATTCGCAGTATACGCGGGCTATTTTCTGAACTGGCAGTGGGTGCGCAATCGCATTTTCCGCATCGTGCATTTGTGCGCGATTGGCTATGTGGTGGGTCAAGCCTGGTTAGGTATCGTTTGCCCGTTAACCACCTGGGAAATGGCGCTTAGAGCAGAGGTGGGCGCTGGCACCTATTCGGGGTCATTTATTCAGCACTGGCTGCATAGCCTGCTCTATTTGACGTTGCCGGAGTGGGTGTTTGTGGTGGTTTATACGCTATTCGGCAGCTTGGTGTTGGCCAGTTGGCCAGTTGGCTGGTGGTGAAGCCGCATAAGCGTGTTCGCTAACTCACTCCAGTTGACTGTTTCGGTTAGTGGGGTAGCTTTACTTAGTGAACCCGAAAGAAATCGCCGCGTTACTCAGGGAGTGTGGGGCTTTGCCATTACAAAAAAAGCGGAACCAGGTGCATTGGTTAACGGGCCAATTTTGCGACGCTGGCAGGGAGTCGATGTATCGCCAGTCTATCCAGGAAAACGTTAGGTTGGAGTTTAGCCGTGCCTTAAGCGTCGCGACCTTAGTCTTTGGTATGTTTGCGATTTCGGATTACTACCTGCTTGGACTCACTAGCGAATTTTATCTGCTGCTTAGCATGCGTGCTGTGGTGGTAAGTCTTTGCCTTCTTATTGCCTTGATTGTTAGGTATGGGCTTGGCCATTCTTATCGCCCCTGGCTCCACGCGTTGCCATTGTGGATATTGGCAACGGGCATCATTTTGATTATTCCTTTACGCCCAGACAGTCTCCCCACCCAAATTACCGCTGTGGTGGTCGCCACTATGGCGTTCTATCTTCTAATTCCCAACCTGCTAACCGTGGTGGTGTTTGCCAGCCTTTACTTAAATATTGGCTTTTTAGTCGCTGCTGTTCTGTTTACGGAGATTGCCCTGATAACGGCGCTTCGCATCGTACTTTTGTTGATTATGGGAATCGTGGTGGGGTTCTTTGCCTTGCTGCGTTTGGAGATTCTTCAGCGCAAGCAGTATGCGTTGCTTCACGAAGAGCGTGATTATAACCACCAGCTGCACGCGGAAATAGCACATCGAAAATCGCTGGAGGCGCAGCTGCGAGTGGTCGCAGAGCGGGACGCGTTGACCAGCCTCAATAATCGGGGCCATTTTATGAAACTGGCCGAGGAGCTGTTACAGCGCTCACAGTCAGAAAAGATGCCGTTTAGCCTTTTTATGATCGATGTCGACCATTTCAAGCGTATTAACGATACCTGGGGGCATAGCCACGGGGATTGGGTGCTGATTAAAATCGCAGAGGCTTGCGCAGCGTCGCTGCGTCCATCGGATGTAATAGGGCGTTTTGGTGGGGAGGAGTTTGTAGTGGCCCTGCCGAACACTAACCCAAACGATGCGCAAATCATCGCTGAGCGCTTGAAAAAGAAGGTCGCTGAGCTGCCGTTAAAGGAAGAGATGAGCGAGCTGAGCCCAAGTGTCACCATCGGGGTAGCTGCAACGAATAGTGGTGAGGTCGATCTAGACTCTCTCATCACGCGGGCGGATCAGATGCTTTATGCTGGCAAGCGCGGCGGCAGGAACCAAGTCGTGGTGTGTCGCGATGCTATAAAAGAGGGCGAAGGCGGGGGGCGCCTTTAATCTTACTCAATAGGTGATGCGCGTGTACTAAACTTCGTTCAACACCCCCTTACTTGTGAGCGAACCCATGCGGCACTTATACCTAATGCGGCACGCCAAGGCCAAACAGCCCAGTGGCGATATGACCGACCACCAACGGCCGTTGCGAAAGCGGGGTAAGCGACAGGCAGCAGCGATGGCGTATGTGCTGCAGCGCTGGCAAGCGTTGGAAGGGGAGATTTACGTCAGTACAGCGGCTCGCACGCGGGAAACCTTCGACGAGATCGCGGTGCAACTGCCTGAACATACTCTGGTCGATCAGGTTCACTTCGATGAAGACCTTTACACTTTCGATGGCGCCGGGCTGCAGGCATGGCTCAAAGCGTTACCGGATGAAGCCGAAAGGGTGCTGGTGATTGGGCATAACCCGGCGCTGCATGATCTGGCCCGTTGGCTCGATAACACAGCGCCGCATTCGCTGCCCACCGGTAGCGTGCTGCATTTCACGCTGTCTGGCACTGCCTGGAAAAGCGTGGAGCAGGGCGGAGCTAAACTGACGGGGTGCCTGACCCCGGAAGCGGCCAGTTACCCACTTTTCAAGCGCCTTGCCCCCCAGCCACCCAAACACAAAGGCGACACTGCCAGCCGAATATGCGCCATGCTGGAGCACCAGTATCAGATGATTCGGGCCTTGGAGCCTGGCGTCATCGCAGGTGTTGATCCTGAGTTTCTGCACCAGTACCGGGTCAATCTGCGCCGCAGCCGGGCAGTGGGTGAATCCGTGCACGCCATTACCCGAGTGCCTGGTTTTAAGAAGATGCTTAAGCGGCTCAAGCATCGCGCCCAGGCCACCAGTGATCTCCGTGATATTGATGTGTTTCTGGAGGATATGGGCAAGACATCACCGCCGCTCTCGTCGGTTACTCGAAAGGGGTTAACGCAGTGGCTGCAGGCTAGCCAGCGGGAACGGCACCAGACGCTGTGCCAGCAGTTAAATGCACCGGAGTACGCTGAAGAGCTTGAGGACTGGCAGCGTTTTATCGCTTCCGATGATGTTGGAAAGGCGCTGTCAAAACTCACGCCAAAACGCATCAAGGCGGTACTAGACGAGCGCATCGCACGCCACGATGAGGATCTGGCGGCACTCTCATTGGACGCTCAAGACGCCGAGTTCCATGAACTGCGCAAGGGCGTGAAGCGCATTCGCTATCTGGCTGATCTGAATCCGCAGACTCCCGAGCTGTTCCTGACTGAATTGAAGCACCGCCAGGGCCTGCTCGGGGAGTATCAAGACCTGTGTTCCCGTCAGGCTTGGCTGGATGCCTTCGGCGCAAGCCCCGATAACGACCCGCAACAACAGCAGGAGTGTTCTCAGTGGCGCGCTTCGTTAGAGAAGCCGAAGCTGGCGCTGCGCAAGAAAGTAGTGGCGTTGAAACCTCTCTCTAACGTTACAGCTTAACGTAACCAGGTAGCCTTGCCGCCAGTCGTCACGCGATATATGATCCGTATATGGTTTATATTCGTTTCATATATTGGATGGTGTGATGGGTATCGTAAAAATCAATGATCAGCTGCACGAAGATATTCGCAAAGCGAGCTCGGTGATGGTGCGCTCTATCAATGCCCAGGCAGAGTACTGGATAAAAGTGGGCATGCTCGCTGAGGCCAATCCGACCATGACTTTCTCTGAGATTATGCGTGAGCAAATGAAACAAGCCGACGTTGAAGTAAGGAAGGTGGTCGGTGAGTGAGGTAACGCTAAAAAACGAGGAGGCGTTGCGCTTAATGCGGGAAGCCGGCCGGCTACTCGGATTGGTGTTCAGCCATCTTGATCAACGAGTTGCGCCCGGCGTATCCACCATGGCCATTAACGATTGGGCCGAGCGTTATATCGTCGATCAACTAGAGGCTCGCCCGGCCAGTAAGGGGCAATACGATTACCAATACGTATTGAATGCCTCAGTGAACCACGTAGTGTGCCATGGCATTCCATCCGACAAGCAAACGCTCAGATCAGGCGATATCGTCAATGTCGATATTACCCTGGAGAAAGACGGCTTTATTGCCGACTCCAGCAAGATGTACCTGATTGGCGATGTCACTCCCTATGCCAAGCGACTGGTCGATAAAACCTACGAAGCCATGTGGCAAGGGATTCAAGCGGTCAAGCCCGGTGCCACCTTGGGCGATGTGGGTTTTGCGATCCAGCAACATGCCGAACAGCATGGCTACTCTGTGGTTCGTGAGTATTGCGGCCACGGCATTGGCCGGGAAATGCATGAAGAGCCGGAGGTGCTGCATTACGGAAAGAAAGGCAGAGGCTTGGCGTTAAAAGAGGGCATGGTGTTTACCATCGAGCCCATGATTAATCAGGGCAGGGCCAAGATAAAAACCAAGCGGGATGGTTGGACGGTGGTCACCAGTGACAAAACATTGTCAGCCCAGTGGGAGCACACGATTGCCGTCACTGCTTCCGGTTTTGAAGTGCTCACCCTTCGGGCTGAAGAGCGTCTTCCCGATGAACTCAATCAATCTGGCGAAGATCATTAGGTGCGTTAAGCTGAAAGCACGACTCTCTGCATAGAGAGGCTTTGCTTTTTATGGGTAAGCACTTGAGCAGTAACGTTTGAAAGCCAGACGAAATGGAGGTCAGCGATGGCTAAAAAACCGACAGGCCGCGGAAACGGTAACACACCCACAGGAAAAAATGGGGCGCTTGCCACCGTATCTTGTAGCACCGAAAAACTGTTGTTGGCGGCCCTGGAGCGGGGAGGCAGCTGTCTGGAAACCGGTCGCTTTCTTATTAGCTTTCGTGACGGATGGATGGAAGAGGGTATCAAGTCGTTAAAAGCCCAGAACTTTCGGGTGGCTGATGCCCGTGACTTTACCGATCAGGCTGTCAGCCTGGAAGACGCCGGGGATGCCGAAGCGATGGTGTTTCCCGAGCTAGGCGTGGCACTGGTAGGTGGTGATGCATTGGAGCAACATGGCATGAGTGTGTTGGATAAGGTGTCAGCGGATAGTCCTATCGAAATCATTGAGCCAGAGTACTTTGCGTTTTCCGAGAGCTCTGATTTTAAAAACTCTGGCTCTAAAAACTCGGAATACCTCCGCGGCTTCTTGCGGGCAGCGAGCACCATCGCGCGCGACTTGGGTGTCGACCTTGATAGGGAGGACTCCGATGAGGGGGCTGAGTCTGAAGCTCAGCAGTCGACATGGGGGCTAACCCGGTGCAGGGTGCCGCAAAGTAGTTGGAGTGGTGCAGGCATTAAGGTGGCCGTGCTAGATACCGGAATGGATCTTGGCCACCCGGATTTCGCTGGACGGGAGTTCGTTACCCGCTCATTTGTCGGGGAGCCAGTGCAAGATATGAATGGGCACGGTACGCACTGTATCGGCACGGCCTGTGGCCCCCAGGCGCCAAGTGAAAACACCCAGCGTTACGGCATCGCGTATGAAGCTGAGGTCTACGTTGGGAAGGTGCTGACCAACTCGGGCAGCAGTACCGGGGCGGGCGTGCTCGCTGGCTTGAACTGGGCCATTGCCAACCGGTGTGAGGTGATCTCGATGTCGCTTGGCAGCCAGAGCCCGGTGCAGGCCGCCTACACCCATGCGGGTGAAGCGGCGCTGCGTAATGGGTGCCTCATTATCGCCGCGGCGGGGAATTCTGCGACCAATACGGGCGCGCCTGCCAATTCGCCTACGGTGATGTCAGTCGCGTCTCTCGATCCGAACCTGAAACCCTCCAGCTTTTCCAATCATGGCAAGATTGAGATTGCCGCGCCTGGGCGCGATATCTTCTCCTCATGGCCACGGCCTACTCGTCATAAGGCGATCAGTGGCACCAGCATGGCGGCGCCACACGTGGCAGGCTGCGCAGCCCTTTGGGCACAGTCTGATGACGCATTGCGGGGAAGGAAGCTGTGGCAGCAATTGATGGCTTCAGCGCAAGAGCTGCCGTTGCCTGAATCCGGCGTGGGAGCAGGGTTAGTGCAAGCACCCTAACATGGGCGACGCGCTGGGTAGCCGCTTCCACTTCTTTCAGGCCGCCCGGCGCACTCACTGTGGAGATATGCCAGATGCCAACGGTAGCGCTATGGGTGATCACTATTTCCAGCGATCAACCGATAAATGAAATGGCCACGCGTCTCAGCGAGGAAGGCCTGACCATCAAGGATATCCTTGAAGAGATCGGCTGTATAACCGGCTCGGCAGACGATGTCACCGCGGAACGGCTAAAGCATATACAGGGCGTGGTGGATATTGCGCCGGATATGCAGATGGATATTGGCCCGCCAGGGGCGGATGAGACTTGGTAAGCTTATTCACTTCTTAACATTTGAAGTGGAGCTGCCAAAAAAAGGCATTCGTCGCTACCTTTGGTGATGACAGGGGCAAAGGTGGGAGCACTTCTTAAGAGAAGGTGTGAATATCCTGAAGTAGCAATAGCCGCACCAAATACGAGAGCCTGTTTAGAGTAAGTCATCTCATGTAATTACGCTGGTTCGTGGTTGACGCTGTCAGCACCAGAGGGCCGTAGACGCCTTTATATATTGTTTAAAGTCTCATTTCATATTTTTATACCGTTATCTTAGTCCGTTGTTTAAAGTTAATATAATTTGCAGACAACATGCTTAATTCCGTTGAATCAGCTTGTCGGTTGCTTTTTCGCGGTACTTTTCCTTTTCGCATAACTCTTTCTTGTCTTACCCGTGCGCTTCGCTGGCGCGCCGGTTTCCCCCTGTGCGCTCTGCAAGCTCTGCCTGAGCTTTGCTGCATCGCTGTGGGTGAGCAGGCCGCGTAGATCATCTAACAACGCCTGCTGGAAAGCGCCGGGGTCATCTTGCTGTTCGGAAATCGCCCGTAGGCGCTGTTCCCAAAGGGCGGTTCGTTCGGGCGTGCTGACGGCGCTGGGCAGGGCGGTGATCAAGGCGGTGCCAAGCTTGGTGGCGCGCAGGGCTTTTTGCTGGCGAACTAAGTAGCCGCGCTGTACCAGGGTTTCGATAATGCCCGCCCGGGTGGCTTCGGTGCCCAGGCCGTCTGTATCGCGCAGAGTGCGGCGAACGGCGGGGTCATCCACGTAGCGGCCGATATTCATCATCGCTTTGATCAGGCTGGCATCGGTGAAGGGCTCCGGCGGGCGGGTTTCTTTCTCTTCCACGCCTGCGCCTAACGCTTGGCAGGGCTCGCCTTGGGTGAGCGGTGGTAGCGGTGGCGCTTCATCGCGGGTGGTAAATAGCGGCTTCCAGCCGGGGTCGAGAATACTTTGCCCACGGGCACGGAAGGCTTCATTTAGCAGCGTAAATTCTGCCTTTACTTCAAAGGTGCGCAGCGGGCGATAGAACTGCGCCATCACATTGCGCACGATCAATCTAAAAACATGGCCTTCGGTGTCGGAAAGCTGACTGAAATCTGCCGGTTTGCCAGTGGGTGCGATCGCATGGTGCGCACCGACCTGCTTATCGTTCCACGCTTTGGAGCGTAGCGTAAAGTCAGCCCCATTAAGCCACTGCTGGAGCGCTTGATCGTTTTGGCAAGCGCCAGTCAGGTTGCGTTGAGCTAGCTGGAGATGCTCCTCTGGCAGGTAGCGACAATCGGAGCGCGGGTAGGTGATCAACTTGTGGCGTTCGTACAGCCGCTGACAAATATCCAGCACCATCTGCGCGGAAAGCCCGTGACGGCGGGCGGCATCTACCTGAAGGGCAGAGAGCGAGTAGGGCAGTGGCGGCGCCTGGCGTTTCTCCTGCTGGTCGAGCTTGGTGAGCTGCCCTGATGCGCCGGGTAACTTCGCCGCTAGGTCATCCGCGGGCGCACGATCAATCAAGCGCCCTTGATCATCGAGCGGTTCATGCTCTTTGGGGGCCCACCAGGCGAGCAGTTGGCCCTGGGTGACTTTAAGATCCACCCATAACGGATAAAACGGATGGGGTACAAAGTCGCGGATGGCGTTGTCGCGGCGCACGATCAGCCCCAGCACCGGGGTTTGCACACGGCCTACGGAAAGCACACCATCGTGCCCCGCCTGGCGACCGGTAAGTGTCCAGGCACGGGTTAGATTGATGCCATACAGCCAGTCGGCACGGGAACGCGCCTGGGCTGCTAGAAAGAGCGGCTGGTACTCAACGTTGGAGCGCAGCTTGGAAAGTGCCCGGCTGACGGCGGGCTTGTTAAGATCACTAATTAGCAGCCGCTGCACCGGGCCGCGATACTTCATGTACTCGATCACTTCCTGCACCAACAGCTGGCCCTCGCGGTCCGGGTCGCCAGCGTGCACGACATCGGTGGCCTGTTTGATCAGTTTGCGAATCACCGCCAGTTGGCCGCGTGCTTTAGAACGAGGCATCAGTTTCCACTGGTGCGGCACAATCGGGAGTCGATCTAAACGCCACTGTTTATCGGCGGGATCGTAGGCCTCCGGCGGCGCTTGCTCTAATAAATGCCCCAGGCACCAAGTGACCGTGGTGTCACCACATACCACTGCGCCATCCTGGCGTCGGCCAGTGCCCGGTAAAGCCTCAGCAATGGCTTGGGCGAGGCTGGGTTTTTCGGCAATTATCAGGCGCATAGCAGCGAAGCCTTCATCGTATCCTTTGATGGTGCCTATGGTAGCAGACGCTTGACTGGCATTGGTGGGTGGGGCAGTAAGGCAGTAGAGTGATGCGATAAGTTGTCAATGCTGTTAGTTTGTACAAAGTTTGTATAGATAATTGTTTGTAGTGAGACTGAGTTGGGTCATCGGGATGGGTTTTTAAGGGGTATAAGCATGCGCGAACGAGGCAGAACACGACGTTTGATGGGGTTGGGCGCACGCACCGGTGGGGCGTTGCTGAAAACCCGCTTAGGCGGTCAGGCAGATTGGCGTGCTTTGGGCGAAGCGCTATTTGAAGGGCTTTCAGAGCTTAAAGGCCCGGCCATGAAGCTTGCGCAAATCATGTCGCAATGGGATGACCTGCTGCCCCCGGATCTTGCCGAGGAGTTAGCTCGCCTGCAGCGCCAAGCCGAACCCATGCCGTGGCCGCGGATTCGAGAAGCGTTGGTACTGCAATATGGCGATATCGACTTCTACTTCAGCAAAATCGAGGAGCGGCCGTTTGCCAGTGCCTCCATGGGTCAGGTGCACCGTGCCACCACCCATGAGGGTGAAACGGTAGTGCTCAAGGTGCAGTATCCGGGCCTTGCCGATGTATTAGAGAGTGATTTGGTTCAGGTGCGGCGCATTATGCGGTTAGGCCGTTGGTTTAAGGTGCCACAGGTGCGGTTGGATGCCCTGTTTGATGAGCTCGCCGAAAGCCTCAGGGGAGAGCTGGATTATCACGCTGAAGCCGATGCCTTGGCCCGTTACCGTGAACGTTACAAAGATGACCCCAGGCTTGTCATTCCCGAGCCGCTGCCTGCGCTTTCCGGGCAACACGTGCTGGCGATGCGCTTTGTCGACGGCACGCCGTTGCGAGAGTTGGCGGATGCCGATGATGCGACGCGCCAGGGCATTGCCCAAACATTAGCTGATTGGATTACCCAGGAGCTATTTACCTACGGCGAACTGCACGCTGACCCCCATGCGGGTAACTTCGCTGCCGATGCCCAAGGGCGACTGGTGATTTACGATTTAGGCGCGGTGATCGCCATGCCGGAGACGCGCATCAAAGCGATGATGCAGCTGCTTGATGCCACGTTAAAGCATGACCCCATGGGCATGGATGAGGCGCTGATGCAGATGGGCGGTCGCCAAGGGCAGGGCGCGCCGTTAGCGCTCTATCGCGAATCGGCGGAGTGTATCGCGCCACTGTTCGCACCGGGTGAGCAGGATTTCAGCGATGTGCGGGTACATCGTCAGTTACGAGAGCTAACCCCAAAGGTCTGGGCGGCCATGGACCGCCTGCAGCCACCTGCAGATACACTGCTGCTTTCACGCGCGCTCAACGGTCACTACTGGAATCTTGTGCGTTTAGGCGCGCGATTGGATATGAATGAGCGTACGACCCCATTGTTACAACGGGCCCATTAACGATAAACCGATTGCCGCTGCGAGGGCGTCGGCCTTCGTGATAAACTATGCCGCTTTCATTTTAGACATCGATTACGGGTCATCGTAAAACACAGTGGAGACGGCAATGCTGGCGGTATGGGTCGATCAGCTGCTGGGATTTGCCTCCGGGGCACTCTCGGCAATCAGGCAACAAGAACACTATCCGGACTTCATGACCTGGGTGCGCGCCAAAGGGGCGGACTCATTTGCAGGCGATGTGGCAATGGCTCAGGCATTAGCGCCCGTGCTGTGGTCGCAAACGCCGCTGGAGCGGCTTAATTTTGCCTGCGAGCCACTCGCTACGCCGGGTCGTAATGAGCCTTGCTGGTGCGACTCTGGGCGTAAGTTCAAGCAGTGCTGCTACAAGATTGAGTTTCCCACCGATATCCCTGATCAGATGATGTGGATGCTGTCGCTACGTGAGTGGAAGGGCGCCACCTTGAAAGCGGCGTTAGATAGCCAGCACGCGCCCCCTCAAGCGCTGCTTGAAGCCGGGTTGATCGCCGCTGAAAGCGGTCAAACAGGCCGCGCAATGCAAATTCTTGAATCTCTGTTCGACGGTAGCGATTGGTCACGTCTGCCGGAGCAGGCGGAACCCGCTTTTGAAATCCTGCTGGATATTTATCAAGAGCGCGGGTTCACTCGCAAGCGCGCCGATTTGCTTGACGAGGTGATGGAACGTGGGCCGCTGTTCTTACGCGGCGTTGCTCTTGAACGACTGTGCTTGATGCACCTCGATAACGATGATCTGGATAGCGCTCGCGGGGCATTCGTGAAAGCCCAACAGGCGCTGCCTGACTCGCCTACCTTGGCTTACATTGAAGCCATGCTGCTGCTGCATGAAGGTCATGAACAGGAAGCCAAAGAGCGCGCTAACTTCTGGTATCGCCGCCTGGTTCGCCAAGGCGAGCTGGACGAAGATCAGTTGGAGTTTCTAGCCGCACTGGCGGATAACCCCGGCGCGACGCTGGCTGACCAATTGCTCAGCGCAGAAGAGGATCTCGCTACTCCGCTGGTGGCGCTTCAAGCATTGCTGGCCGCGCTGCCTACCGCGCCCAAAATCGATGTCAGCGCCGATCCTGAAAGTGGCCGATTGCTGTATAACACAAGCGCCCGTGAAGCCACGCTGTTTGCCGGCTGGCATGAGCAGTTTCAAGTGCTGGTCGATGAAGATGTCGCGCTGGGTTTTCGTGATGACCCCTGGGGCAACGCCATTGAGTGGATGTCGGCGCTTTGCGCGCATCCTGAGTGGCTGGATGCCCCGCAGGTAGTGCAGGACTTAACGTTGGCACTTACCAGCCGCTTTGGCAGCCTGCCCTGGATGGCACCAAGCCTGCTGGAGCCCCTGGCGCTGCGCCTCTCGCGCTGGTTGGAGCAAGCCCGCGCCGAAGGCGATGGCAACCTGTGCTGGGACGATGCCAACAACGCGATGTTGCTACGTACTGGCTTGGCGCTGGTAGTGGGAATGGAGCGCGGTGCGCGTCAGCACTCTCGTAAGTTGGCCGAAGAGTTACTGTTGATCGATCAGGAAGATAGCTTGGGGCTGCGCGAACTGGTGCTGGATCAACTGCTGCGGGATGACCGCAACGAAGAAGCGCTGGCGCTAGCCGAAGAGAATGACGACGACGGCTCACTGGTGCTGGGGCTATTAATGGGTAAAACCCTGGCGCTCTATCGGTTAGAGCAGCGGGAGGCCGCAGAAGCCGCGCTTGGCGATGTACTTGGCCATAACCGCTACGCGTTAGAGCTGATTTGCGCAGATAGCCCGCGGCCTTCCATGCCTCATCCCGATGGCCAGGTTGACCCTGGCTCGCGGGCGGAAGCGTGGCAATACCGCACCTTGATGCGCGATCAGTGGCGCACTACGCCAGGGGCCTTGGATTGGCTCGAAACATACCGCTAGTCCAAATTTTCTCTTCACTCGTCTAAGCCTTCAAGCCTGTTTAAGCAGGCTTGGGGGTAGGCACTAGCTGCTTGTCTCGGCTGATCCAAATCGCCAGGATAATGGCGGGCAGGCCCAGTAGCGTTGCGATAACAAAGAAGCTTGGGTAGCCCTGTGAGGTAACGACCAAGCCGCCAAACCCGCTCAAAAACTTTCCTGGTAGCGTCATTAGCGATGAGAAAAGCGCGTACTGCGTTGCAGTATAGGCGCGAGATGTGAGGCTGGAAAGGAAGGCGATAAACACCGCGCTGGCTAAACCGTTGGCGAGGTTATCGCCGATAATCGTGACCACCAGCATGGGCAGTTGGTTACCCACCAAGGCAAGCACCGCAAACAGCAAGTTCGTTACCATCACCAACCCCGCGCCGAAGATCAGCAGTGGGCCGATGCCGTAGCGGGCCACGAAAAGTCCGCCTAATATCCCGCCAGTAATACTCATCGCAATGCCAAATATATTGGTCACGTTAGCAATCTCTGCCAGCGAAAAGCCCAGATCGATATATAGCGGATTAGCCATGGAGGCCATGGCCAAATCGCTGATTCTAAACACCGCAATAAACACCAAAATCCACAGCGCTTTTACACCATAGCGGCTGAAGAAGTCAGTGAATGGGCAGACCAATGCCCCAATACTCCAGGCGCCTAAGCGGCGTAAGATTTTCGGTTTGCCGCGGCTGGCGCGAATAAATGCGCGGACTTTGGGTTCATGAATAAGCTGAATAGAGAGCGATGCCCGTTTGGGTTCTGGTCGCAGCAGCACGGTAAGCACGCCAATGCTCATCAGTGCCGCCATGCTCATATACGCCGCATCCCAAGAGGCCGACGCCGCGATATACAGCGCGCCAGCACCCGCGGCCAGAAGCCCACCGCGATAGCCAATAATATAGGTCGAGGCCATGGCGGCCTGAACATCGTCATCGGCAGATTCAATCCGGTAGGCGTCGATGGCGATATCTTGCGTCGCTGAGCCAAACGCTACTAGCAGGGCAAACAGCGCCACCCAACCGAGATTACCCACCGGGCTTAAACCGGCCAGCCCTACCAGTCCGGCGGCAATTGTCCCCTGGGCTAACAGCATCCAGCCGCGGCGTTGACCAAACGCGCGGGTCAATAGCGGTAGCGCTAATCGGTCAACCACCGGTGCCCAGAAAAACTTGATCGAATAGAGCATGCCGATCCAAGCAAAAAAGCCGATGGCCGCGACTTCGACGCCATCACTGCGTAGCCAGGCGGAGAGCGTGGAAAATACCAGCAGAAACGGCAGGCCTGCAGAAAACCCCAAAAACAGCATGGTAATAACGGGCGCACGACAATAAATAGCCAGTGCAGCAAGCCAACTGCGCTGGGGGGTGGGGTTTAACATTAAACGCTACTCCAAGTGGAAAGACGCTGGCAACGGCCAAGTGATAAACTGATGCAGTGTTCGATTACAAAGCCGACAGCTTACCGGAGAGGAGTTTTCCATGTCGATTACGGCGCATCAGGTAGTTACCTTGCACTATGTCCTCAGCGACGTGCTCAACGATGGCAGCAAGCAGGTATTGGATGGCTCCCAGGCGCGCAATAAGCCGTTGGAGTACTTGCATGGGCACGACAATATTGTACCTGGGCTAGAAAATGCGTTAGCGGGCCAAACTGTTGGCGCCGAGCTAAGCGTTCAGCTCATGCCTGCGGATGCCTACGGTGTGCGCAACGAGGCGCTGATTCAAGAAGTTAGTCGCGGCTCTTTTGGTAACGCTGAGCTGCAGCCGGGTAGCCGCTTTCAAACCGAAGGTGAAGCTGGGCCACAAATTGTCACCGTGCTGGAAATCAATGGCGATCGAGTTACCGTGGATACCAACCACCCGCTGGCGGGCCGCACGCTGAACTATCAGGTAACGATTCTGGACGTACGCGACGCCACCCGCGCAGAGCTTGCCAAAGGACACCCGTTACCGCCGGGCACCGAGCACAGCAAGGTTGAAGACCGTAAAGTACTATAGCGTGGTAGCGCTGCTATGAACGCCCAAAAATTGACTAGTATCAATTTCCTGTTCAACCGCTTACTCGCGCCACTCGCCACTTGACCTAGATCAGCATTCTCCCGCCGTTGAGTGACTAGTATCAACGCATACATCACGGCGGGAGGATTCACCATGTATTGGGATGACACAATTGTTTTCGGCTTGGCCACCGTCGCGTTAGTGATCGCTTTTATGGTGGGCTGGGTTGGCTTCGTGATTCGCGATCATCTGCGTAAAGATGAGCGCAAAAAGTAGCTTATCCCGTTCATGTAAACCTTGTCAGGGGAGGGGGTTTGCTAACTTAGTAAACTTCCTTTTGCCAGCCCATATTGGGCTGGCTTTTTTTTTTGAAATATCAAAATCGGCTGGGTTGAAAGTATAGTGGATCCCATGATTTAGACCACTGGCTTAGATAGAATGCCACGATAATTCTGGAGAAGTAACGTGGCGAGAAAACAGTTCAATAGTGAATTCAAGGCCAAGGTTGCCATGAAGGCAATTCGAGGAGATAAGACAGTGGCTCAGCTGTCCTCACAGTTCGGTGTGCATGCCTCTTCGGCCAGGTATATTCGACCGATATTACTACCTACATCAGAGTAGGCCGAGGGTTCGCCTATCTGGTGGCAGTTATCGACTGGCACAGCCGCCAGGTATTGTCATGGCGGCTGTCGAATACATGGATACGGCGTTTTGCGTCGACGCGCTTGAAGAGGCTCTGGAGCGCTATGGCGCACCAGGCACATTTAAATACCGACCAACGCAGCCAGTTCACTAGCGAGGTGTTTACGGGCGTTCTCAAGGCTCATGACATTCACATCAGCATGGATGGCAAAGACCGAGTGTTGGATAACATTTTTGTTGAGCGGCTTTGGCGCTCAGTTAAGTACGAGGGGGTCTATCTAAAGCAATACCAAACGATGCAGGCAGCACGGGAGGGATTGAGTACCTACTTCGAGTTTTATAACCATGAGCGCCCTCACCAATCGCTCAATGACAAGACACCGGCTGAGGCACATGGAACTAACGTCCAGTGGCCGCAAGCCGCGTGAACAAGCACTTTAACCCCATAGGCATTTTATCTTAATTTAAAAGCATCACTGGTCTTGACGACGGGGTCCACAATGATTTATAGAAATTAGAGACGACACTTGGAGGGCTGAAAACTTAATCTACTAGCCTGATCAGTCGATTATGACGCCTACCGGCTGACTATTTGGGGAATGTCGGAAGAAAGCGAAGTAGCATCAAATGGCACCAATACCCTAAGGGGGAGATGCACAGAGAATTTATTTTGCTATTACCTATAGGCGTCTTGGCCACTAGTAGCAAAAAAATCGGGAAGGCAAAAAATTATGGCTAGTGAAAATAAATTTCCAAAATTTTTTATGTTTTTTCGCATTTTAAAGGCTATCAGCTTTCTGATGCTCGTGGGAGCTACAGGATGTACACATGATGGTTTAATCCATCCGAGCGTGTTGGGGATCGCCGCAGGCGTTGCGTCAGTAAAAAATCCAGATTTTGATCTAGAGGCGTTTAATAGATCAACAGATCAATATTACGGGAGGTCTGGATCTGGGTTGCAACAGGCCAACTCGAACGGTTCCGTCGGCCAACAAAGCGGAAAAGCGCCAATTACTTTTGTTACAGAGCAATGCATATCAATCAGACAAGCAAGACAAGTTCCTGGTGTCGACGAACAAGCACGTGAATTTGTTAATAAATGCAGCTTTCCAGTCATTGTTGCCCACTGTTTTGTGAACCAGAGATCAAGCGATTTCAGGGGCTGTAAAAGCTATAGCCTCACACAAATGGTGAAGAATAGTTACGATGCTATTACCGGCACACGAGTGCATCCGAAAGGCATTTCAACCGATGATTGGAATTACGCGGTAGTACATATTAAGGCTAGTTCGGCTACTAGCTTCTTGGATCCCGACGTCAGTCTGTTTGATAACAATCAGGGAAGCCTGAGGTATGTAGCGTTTCGTTGTCCTACAGGACGCATTGATCATAGAGACTTATGTGCAACATAGAAAATACAGATTACGCGGCTGCTTTATCACTCTTTGTTGCTTTTGTCGTGTCTCCGCGCGCTGGTTACATTTAACAGTTTATAAAACTCATCCAACTCTTCCTAAGAAACCCGCTGTCTGGGGTCTGCTGGCCAATTCAAAGCCTAATGATTGCGCACGACGTTGTAAGTTGCGAAGAATACGTTGATGGTAGCGTTCCTCATAATAGTCAGCACCGGGGTCTTGATAAACTCAGCCATGCCGCAGGACGTTATAAAATAAAACTGCAATTTTCCTTGCTGTCGCAGTGACCTCCTTAGCATTACCTAGTCGACTCGACAAACGGCGGTAGAACGCACCAAGAGCTGTTTGGGAGCGTCCAACCATCGTAGCAGTCAGACGCAGCAAGGCAGCCGCTCGCTTCTTGGTTCGTCGGGTTCTTGACGATAGCACTTTGCCAACAGAGATCTTGCTTCCCGGTGACAACGCTAGCCAGGAGGTAAAGTGCTTGACCATGGTCCAGCGACGCATATCAGTGCCACACTCGCTAATTAGCTTGAGTACCAAATAGGGACCAAGGCCATGGATCTGAGTTAGGTCAATGCCCAGAACCTGATACAGGCCATTGCGTACATCGAATGCTGGTGCATTAGGGTTGGCATCCCGATGTCGAGCGGCAGGCAGCGAGCTTTCCGGCATTGGCGTTGTAAGTGAAAGTCGTTTGAGAGTCGCTTCAATAAACTGATCGCACTCGGCGACATGCTCATGGTAGGTATCGTACAAGGAGAGAGACTGACGCAGCGCTAGTAAATGTTCCTCACGGTAGTGGCCCTCCAAGCTTTGACGAATTGTTTCCTCACTCGTTTTACAGCGCGGTGGCACGGTCGACATGGTTGGTCAGCACGGAGTAGAGGGTTTCGGTATCCTGGGTAGAAACGACGCTCTTAAAGCCGAAGTCTTCGGCGAGGATAGCCAACGTTATTGCTTAATTGTTCGCCGCGCGCATCCAATAACTGCTGCAATACGTTGGTGCCCACTTCTAAGCGTTCGGAGCCTTTTGCAAGAACGTCGTTTTGCGTAGCGCGTAGAAACTCCACACCAGTGGCAAGTTGAGAAACAATCACCACCGTTAGCAGTACCAGCATCAGACGCGTTCGAAAGCGCATAGCGACCTAAGAAAATGGCGGATCAACATCTTGTAAGCAGTAGGTAATGCCTAACTAGCGTCTCTAAACCGTTGCTGAAGAGGAGACAGCGTTGGCGCTGGAGGTACCGCATTTAGTTCTAATCGGACGTCCAGTTGGTCTGTATCGGTAATGGTGCCTTCCCACTAGACTTGCTGTCTGTCATCGAGACATAGATGCCAAACCCGAACGCGATGCTGGCCAGGCGAGCAGGTAAGGTAAGCATGCTGAACCGCCCCGGCTTTACCGGAGACTCCATATCTTGAGAGGATGGAGTTATGAACTCACCAAAACGATATTCCCCAGAAGTCCGGGAGCGAGCTGTTCGATTAGTCCTTGAACAGCAAGGCGAATACCCGTCCAAGTGGGCGGCGATCTGCTCCATTGCCAGCAAGTTCGGCTGTACACCAGAGACTTTGAGAGCCTGGTGCAAACGCACAGAACTCACGCAGGAAAACAGCTCGGTTAACCTGTCTGAACATGAACGACTCAAGCAGCTAGAGCGTGAAAACACCGAATTGAAGCGTGCCAATGAAATTCTCCGTAAGGCGGCTGCTTTTTTCGCCCAGGCGGAGCTCGACCGCAAACCCAATTGATGGTGTCATTTATCGACGAGCATCGTGCTCAGTTCGGGGTCGAGTCGATTTGTAGTCAACTGCCAATCGCCCCATCGACGTATTACCACCACAAGGCACTTGAAGCTGATCCTGAACGGCGGGCAGACCGGTATCGACAGGATGCGTTTCTTACCGCTGAGATTCAGCGCGTGTGGGAAGAAAACTTCTGCGTCTACGGTGCCCGTAAGGTCTGGCGGCAACTCCGCCGTGAAGGCGTTAATGTTGCTCGTTGCACTGTAGAACGGCTCATGCGCCGCCTAGGAATTCGCGGCGTGGTGCGAGGCCAACGCCCCTTCACGACCATCAGTGATCCCGGCCAGAAACGGGCACCTGATTTAGTGAAACGTGACTTTACGGCTATGCGTCCTAATCAGCTTTGGGTGGCCGATTTTACCTATGTCGCTACCTGGTCTGGCTTCGTTTACGTTGCGTTCGTTATCGATGTTTATGCACGCTGTATCGTGGGTTGGCGTGTAGCGACGTCGATGAGAACGGCACTGGTGCTGGACGCTCTGGAGCAAGCTCTGTGGGCACGAAAACACAGACAAGGGTTGATCCATCATAGTGATAGGGGAAGCCAATATCTCTCGATCCGCTACACCGAGCGTATGGCTGACGAGGGTATCAATGCCTCAGTCGGCACCACCGGCGACTCCTACGACAATGCGCTGGCTGAAACCATCATCGGCTTGTTCAAAACGGAGGTGATCCATCATCGTGGCCCATGGAGGGGACTGGATGCCGTTGAGTATGCCACGCTGGAGTGGGTTGACTGGTTCAACAACCGCCGACTGCTGGAACCCATCGGAAACGTTCCACCAGTAGAACGAGAAAGGACGTATTATCGTCAACTGGAAGAGTCGGGTGAAGCTGCCTGACTCAAACAAACCGGTCTCCGGAATAACCGGGGCGGTTCATGCCTTCCAAATCCGTTGTCGCTGCATAAGGGGCGTCACTCACCACAATGAATGCCTGCATATGGTCATGGATATTGCATCCCAATACGACGACCCCTGACTGATCAAAATGAACGGGCTTGGGTGTTTCCTGTAGATACAGATTCAAATCAAACGTTTTCGCCGGTGAAAATGAGTAGACGTGGAGGCGTGTGGTGTCCTGATTGGGAAAGGCAACATAACTGCCGGTGGGCACTGTTAGCACTCTGGGATGAAAAGCCGCATCGCGTTGATAAATATTCTGTTCTTGAGGCTGATTTGCTTCAGTGTCGTAGTAAACCTCAACAACGGCGTTTTCAAGCGGTAACCCTTCAGCATTGTGTATCGTTATTTGCGCGGCGTAAGCGGTAGCGTTAAACAGGCTGCTCGCCAGCAAAAACAGCGGGACATATAGGTGCTGGTAAGCCTATAAAAATTTCACTCGAACAAGTGCGTAAGGACATGGCCGAACTGTTGGACCAGTTCTTGGCGGTCGGCCTGATTGAAGCTGCTGAGCAGACTGCTTAACGCTGTGGTGGCTGGCGCCACGTGTCTCGCCACGCTTGCATGACGCGTTCTGGGTACCACGTCTCTCCCAAACTGCCATTATATCGCGCCAACGCACGAGTAAAGTCGCCACTCTCAATGGCTAGGTAGTGCGCCAGAATCGTACAGCCATAGCGTAAATTGCGCGGCGGGTGGGTGAGGTCGTCAATCGGCAACCCTAGCTCGCTGATCCAGAAAGGCATGATTTGCATCAAGCCAACAGCACCCGCTGATGAAATGGCATCGGCTTTGAACGCGCTTTCGACCTGAATTAAGGCTAACACCAAATCCGGTGGCAAACCTGCGAGTCTGGCTTCTTGGTAGATACGCGTGAGCAGCGTTTGACGTTGGGCCGCATCATCAATGAAGCGCGCCAGTGGCGCATCCATTTGCATGCGCCACTGGCGGGCTGCCCACTGCTGTTGAGCGGTTTGATGCTGCTGGTTGGCCGTTTCAAGAGTCGGGCGAAGAGCTGGTGGCAGCGGCTGTGCTGCTAATGGCACAGCGTCTAGCAACAACACGCCAAGCGTTATAGCAACGCTTGGACGTCGTGCCGTCATTAACCACCGCGCCACAAAGCCTAGAGCCCGCCACGCGGTGACAACCTTTGCCGACTTAGCGGGCCTTCTCACGCAAAAAGTCGATAATTTGATCTGCGGGCACCATGGTTGCTTCGCTATCCCGGCGGCCTTTGTACTCCAGCTCGCCATTATCCAAGCCGCGATCTCCAATCACCAACCGATGGGGTACGCCTATCAGTTCCAGGTCGGCAAATTTGACGCCGGGGCGAGTGTCGCGGTCATCTAACAATACGTCGAGACCAGCGGCGCTGAGTGCTTGGTAAAGGCGCTCAGACTCTTCACGGACACGCTGGGACTTGTGCGCATTCATCGGCACTAATGCCACTTGGAAGGGGGCAATGGCGTTAGGCCAGATAATCCCGGATTCGTCGTGGTTCTGCTCAATGGCGGCGGCGACCACGCGGGTCACGCCGATACCGTAGCAGCCCATCCACGGGTGGCTGGTTTTGCCGTTATCGCCTAACACGTTGGCGTTCATGGCCTGGGAATATTTTTGGCCAAGCTGGAAAACGTGACCGACTTCAATACCGCGCTTGATGGAGAGCGTACCTTGGCCATCGGGAGACGGATCGCCTTCAACGACATTGCGTAGATCGGCAATCTCGGGCAGGGCCACATCGCGCTCCCAGTTAATACCGAAGTAGTGCTTGTCATCCACATTGGCACCGGCGCCAAAGTCGCTCATCAATGCCACGCTGCGGTCAATAATGACCGGCATTTTCAGACCGACCGGGCCCAGTGAGCCGGGCCCGGCACCCACCGCTGCACGAATTTCTTCTTCACTGGCCATGGTTAGCGGCGCAGCGACGTTGGCCAAGTTTTCTGCCTTAACTTCGTTGAGCTCATGATCGCCACGAATCAGCAGCGCGATCAGGCCGCCTTCAGCTGCGTGAACCATCAACGTTTTGATGGTTTTTTCAATCGGCAGCTCGAACTGCTTCACCAGGGCAGCGATCGTTTTGGTGTCAGGGGTATCGACCAAGCGCAATTCTTCGCTGGGTTCGGCACGAGTTGCTTGGCTACCAAGCGGAGCAGGGAGCGCCTCGGCTTTCTCCATGTTGGCCGCGTAATCGGAGGAGTTGGAGAACACGATATCGTCTTCACCGGAATCGGCGAGTACGTGGAATTCGTGAGAGCCGGTACCGCCAATCGAGCCGTTGTCGGCGATGACGGGACGAAAGTTAAGCCCTAAACGCGTGAAAATGCGCGTGTAGGCATCGTACATATCCTGATAGGTCTGCTTCAGTGACGCTTCATCCAGGTGGAAGGAGTAGGCGTCCTTCATGATGAACTCACGCGAGCGCATCACCCCAAAGCGTGGACGAATCTCATCGCGGAATTTGGTTTGAATCTGATAGAAATTGACCGGCAGTTGCTTGTAGCTGGCGATCTCTTTACGCACTAGGTCGGTGATGACCTCTTCGTGGGTCGGGCCAACGCAGTAGTCGCGGTCATGGCGATCTTTTAAACGTAACAGCTCAGGGCCGTACTGCTCCCAACGGCCAGACTCTTGCCATAGCTCCGCCGGTTGAACGGCGGGCATCAGTACTTCTTGTGCACCGGCGCGGTTCATCTCTTCGCGCACGATGGCTTCTACTTTACGCAGTGTGCGCAGGCCAAGCGGCAGCCATGTATAAAGCCCTGAGGTTAAACGGCGAATCATCCCGGCGCGTAGCATTAGCTGGTGGCTAATGACTTCGGCGTCGGCCGGGGTTTCTTTCAGAGTGGCAATCAATAATTGGCTGGCGCGCATGGGTTAGAGCATTCCTTAGAGCTTAGAAAATAGCGTTTAGAAGAAAATGTGCTTGGAAGAAGCCATACTCACATTCAGGGCGGTAGCCCCGTTAGCGTTGAATCGGGCCATTGTACGGCCTAGCGGTTAAAGCGGCAAAATAGTGCTTATCGCCAAATTATCTATGCTTTTGGCAGGCTGTGCTAAACTACGTTGGTTTTAGAGCGCGATAGTCGGCAATGAATATCCATAAAAAAATGCTGCACGAAAGCATGTTACGCCGACTATGGTTACTTTTTTGATTGAGGGAATCTTCATGCATCAAGCAGTTCGTCGCTGGTTGACAGGCGCCGTGATTGGCGTTTCAATCGTGTCATTAAGTGGTTGCGGTACATTGTTTCATCCTGAGCGAAAAGGTCAGATGAGTGGCGATATTGATCCGGTTATCGCTATCGCCAATGGGGTAGGGTTACTGTTCTTTATCGTACCTGGGGTGATTGCCTACGCCGTGGATTTCTCTAATGGCACCATCTATCTGCCCGGCCGCAACAGCGCCTCAGTAGATGTTCACCACTTAGACGACGCTATGGATGTGGCTTCCCTGGAAAAAATACTCTCTGAGAAGGCTGGTCAGCCGGTGAGCTTAGAGAGCGAGTTAGTCATGATTGAAGAAATGGGCAGCCTTGATGAAGCGCTGGCCATGGTGCGTATGTCAGGCGTGCTGGACGAGGAAAAGCTTTCCGCGATGTAACGTTTAACGCTGCTCGCTAAAACCCAGCCCGGCTTTCTGCCGGGCTGGGTTTTTTTATGCTGAGTATGCGTTACGCATACTGGGCGGGATTGGGAACGCTGGGAAAACGTGGTGGATATGCTTCCATGTAAGCGTGGCAAGCGCGTAGAACGCGAATATCATCAAACTTGCCGCCAGCGAGTTGGAAGCCAACCGGCAAGCCTTCATTGGTAAACCCGCAGGGTACCGATGCGGCGGGTTGCTGGCTGAGGTTAAAGGGGTAGCTAAACGGCGCCCACTCTTCCCAGTCCTGCATGCCGCTGCCTGGGGGCACTTCCTGATTAATTTCAAACGGACTGACTGCCACCGAGGGTGTCATCAGTAAATGATATTCTTGATTGAAGTGTTCCAGGCGTTGCGTTAATGCCGCGCGGTCGGCCAGGGCACGAAACAGCTCAACGGCTTTCCAGGGCTCTGCTTCGCGGGCATTGGCTACCATGCCGGGATCTAAAAGCGTGCGCTGATGTTGGCTCGTTTGCGACCACTGCTCTAAGGAGGCGGTAAACCATAGCTTGCGAAATGTCTCCAGTGGTGACGAAAAGCCTGGGTTTACCTCGACGATTTCAGCGCCCAACTCCTCCAATCTCATGGCCGCTTCATGCACGCGCTCGGCAATTTGCGGGTCTACCTTGGCGTAACCAAGATCCGCGGAGTAGCCAATCCGCAGCCCGGTTAATCCTTTGTCCAGGTCGACCCCCCAGCACTCAGGCTGCCCGCGAGTGGCGTAGGGGTCACGATAATCGTAGCGACCTATCACATTCAGCATGCTGACCGCGTCGCGCACGGTACGTGTCAATGGCCCCAGGTGAGAAAGGCTGGGCTCTTTTGCGGGCGGCCACTGAGGTGTCCAGCCGTAGGTGGGCTTAAAGCCAAATACCCCCGTAAACGCCGCGGGAATACGGATCGAACCGCCTGAATCGCCGCCCTGGTGAAGCACGCCCATATTGAGAGCTGCGGCTGCAGCGGCTCCGCCGGAGGAGCCGCCAGGGGTCAAACGGGTATCCCAGGGGTTGGCCGTGGCGCCAAAGATACGGTTATCGGTGACCGCTTTCCAGCCGAATTCGGGCGTATTGGTCTTGCCCAGTATCACTGCCCCTGCTTCGCGTAACATGCGGGCCGGAGGCGCATCGGTATCGCATGGCGCGTCGGAGGAGGTCAGTGACCCTTCCCGGCAGGGCATGCCTGCCACCTGAGTCAGGTCCTTCAGCGATACCGGCACCCCATCGATGGGGCTGAGTGGTTTACCTTGCCCCCAGCGCCTTGCCGAGGCTTTTGCCGCTGATTCGGCGCCTTCGGCATCCACGTGAACATAAGCGTTCACGTCTGGGTTGAAGCGCTCGATCCGCTCAAGGGCGGCTCGGGCCGCCTCGAGGGGGGAAGCCTCACGGCTTGCGAACAAGTGAGCTAAGGTCTGGGCATCCAGGCTGCCAAGATCGGTACCGCTCATCGCATACTCCTTACGTCGGCTGGGCTTGGGAAAGGAGTCTAAGGGTAGGCAAGCATTGCCTGCGGTGCAAAAGCAGCAGCCATGCAAAAGCCGCAGCCATACAGAGTTTAATGGCTCGACGTGGCTTCTTTGGACGCCTGAGCGCGCAGCCAGCTGATCTCCTCGGCCCATATCTCAGGCTCGACGGTTTCCAATATTAAAGGAATGTCGTCAATCCGGGCATCCTGCATGATGGTGGTAAAGGCGGGTAGCCCGATATTGCCTTTGCCCAGGCTATGGTGGCGATCCACACGGCTGGCGAATCCGCTTTTGGCATCGTTCAAATGCATACCACGCAGGTAGTTGAACCCCACCACTTTGCCGAGCTCATCAAGCGTTGCCTGTGTCGCTTCTGTACTGCGCAGGTCATACCCGGCGGCAAAAGCATGGCAGGTATCAATACATACGCCCACGCGGGTTTTATCGTCTACATGCTCAATGATCTCGGCCAGATGCTCAAAGCGCCAGCCCAGGTTGCTGCCTTGCCCCGCGGTGTTTTCAATCACTGCCGTGACACCTTGGGTATGCGTAAGCGCTTCATTAACGGACTCGGCAATACGCTTTAAACAGTCGCTTTCGCTGATCTTGTTTAGATGACTGCCTGGGTGGAAATTGAGCAGTGTCAGGCCGAGCTGTTCGCAGCGCTGCATTTCATCTAAAAAGGCCTCCCGGGATTTGGCTAAGCCTTCCTGCTCTGGGTGGCCCAGATTAATCAGGTAGCTGTCGTGGGGTAAAATTTGCCCAGGCGAAAAAGCGTGTTTAGCACAGGCATCACGAAAGGCTTGAATCGCGTCATCGGTGAGCGGCTTGCCCTTCCACTGGCGCTGGTTTTTGGTGAACAGCGCAAAGGCATCGGCACCGATCTCCAACGCCCGGTGAACGGCTTGATCTGCACCGCCAGCGGCGCTCACGTGGGCTCCCAGGTATTTCACAACGGACTCCTTGTCATTGTTTGAACGTACTCAAGTATATGAATGGATTAATGGCTATCTAGAAAGCGCTTAAACGCGGCGGGTTCGTCGGTAATCACCCCGGCGATACCCCACGCCCAGCGGCTATGGAAGGCGCTGGGGTCATTGGCGGTATAGCACAGGATCTGGTAGCCGTCCTGTTGCATGGCCTCGACCTGGGCGCGCTTTAGGCGTGACCAGGACGGATGCACACTAAAAGCGTCAATGGCTTCGCACTGTGCTCGCCAGGTTTTGGGTACGCCATTGTACAGCACGCCCAGCGCCAGACGCTTCTTACCTGCCAACTGACGGCAGTGGGTTAGGGCCTCGGTATTGAAGGAGGAGATGATAAGCCGCTCGGGGGGCAGGGTGTCCAGCATCTCGGGCAGGGCGCGCTCCACCAACGCGATGGGGTCGCGTCCTTTGTTGACCTTGATCTCCATGTTGACGCCCATTTCCAGCTCGTTAAGCAGCGCCAGCATCTCTCCCAGGCTGGGCATCTTTTCACCTGCAAAGCGATCACCAAACCAACTGCCCGCATCCAGCGTTTGCGCTGTTGTCCAGCTCATTGAGGCCAGGCTGCCGCGCCCATTCGAGCAGCGCGACACGTCGGCGTCGTGCCAGATGACCGGGGTGCCATCACCGAGCAGTTGCACGTCCAGCTCTACCCAGGTGGCGCCCGCCTGATGGGCCGCGCGCACTGCCGCTAAGGTGTTTTCGGGAGCAGCGGCAGAGTAGCCGCGGTGGGCAATCAGCGAGGGAACTTGAATAACGGGATGCGTCATGACAGCGCTCTAAGCCTTGGACGGTAAAAGAGTATTGATTCTAGCATGGGGGGATGGCAGCGGTATTTCACCGCTAAACAGCATAGGGGTGAAAATAGGCTAGCGTGCTAGCTTGATTTAAACGTCATGACGCGCTTGTATAGCGGCACCTGTTGTCTTGACTATCTTCTACAAACCCAACAATGAAAGGAAACCCTAATGTCTAAGCGTATCCAATTTGCCCAGACCGGCGGTTCCGAGGTGCTTGAACTGGTCGACGTGACCCCCGCTGAACCCGGCCAGGGCGAAGTGCGTATCGCCAATAAAGCCGTTGGCCTTAATTTTATTGATATCTATTTTCGTACCGGGCTTTATCCTGCCCCCGCGATGCCTTCTGGCCTTGGCACCGAAGGCGCCGGTGTAGTCGATGCTGTCGGCGCTGGCGTGACGCACTTAAGCGTCGGTGATCGCGTCGCTTATGCCCAAGGGCCTTTGGGCGCTTATGCAGAACTGCATACGTTGCCTGCGGCTAAAGTGGTTAAGCTCCCCGATTTTGTCGATTTCGAGACGGCAGCGGCCAGTATGCTCAAGGGCCTGACCGTGCAATACCTGCTGCGCCAGACCTATGAGCTGAAAGGCGGCGAAACCATTCTGTTCCATGCGGCTGCCGGTGGGGTAGGGTCGATTGCCTGCCAGTGGGCGAAGCCATTAGGCGTCAAGCTAATTGGTACTGTCAGTTCCCAGGAAAAAGCGGATCTGGCTATGGCCAATGGTGCCTGGGCGACGATCAATTACAGCGAAGAGAACGTGGTCGAGCGGGTGCGCGAGCTGACTAACGGCGAGATGTGCGATGTGGTGTATGACTCGGTAGGGAAGGATACCTGGGAGATGTCGCTGGACTGCCTGAAGACGCGCGGCCTGATGGTGAGCTTCGGCAACGCTTCTGGCCCGGTGGATGGTGTTAATATCGGCATCCTCAACCAGAAGGGCGCGCTTTACGTGACCCGCCCCAGCCTTAACGGTTACGCCGACACGCGCGAGCGTCTGGAGATGATGTGCCAGGAGTTCTTCGCCATGCTCGAGAGCGGAAAGGTCAAGATTGACATCGCCAACCGCTATCCGCTGGCAGAAGCGGGTAAGGCCCAGGACGCCCTACAGAGCCGTAAAACTACCGGCTCGACTATTCTCTTGCCCTAATTCCTACCTACATAAATACCCTACATACGCAGCTACATACACACTCAACTGACGCATTCGGCTCTCAACGCTTGCCACGTTATTGACAAGCTGGCCAGGGCCGAATGCCTTGGTTGGCTATTCAACGGTCGATGCGTATGCAGGGACTATACCTGTGTATAGTAAACGTCTAATGTGCGTGGAGAATAGCCATGCCTGTGGCATGGCGTGCATCAATCGTATGCTGCCGTTATCAAACGGTGGCAAGGGAGTAGGAAAAGGATGTCGGCTGAGGACATGAGTGTTGAGAGCTCAGGTGCTGAGGGCTCAGGTGTTGAGAGTCTCAATCTTGAAGCGTTAGGTCTTGAATGGTTGGCGCTTTCGCCAAGTACGTTGGTGTTTATCGTGCTTGGCCTGACGCTGGTTGCGTTCATATGGGGACGCTTTCGCTACGATCTAGTCGCGTTGGCGGCGTTGCTGGGATCGGTCATGCTCGGGCTAGTGCCTGCCGAGAACGCCTTTATGGGTTTCGGCCATCCGGCGGTGATTACAGTGGCCGCCGTGCTAGTACTTAGCCGGGGCTTTGAACGCTCCGGCGTGGTCGATATTATTTCCAATCAAGTGTTAAAAGTGGGTGAAAACCTGCTGCTTCAGCTATTAGTGCTGGTGGGTACCGTCGTGTTGTTATCGGGCATTATGAACAATGTGGGCGCTCTAGCACTGCTGTTACCGGTGGCGATGCGGTTGGCTCGTGAACATAATACCTCGCCCTCTTTACTGCTGATGCCGCTGGCATTCGGGTCTCTGCTGGGCGGCCTGACAACCTTAATTGGCACGCCACCCAATATCATTATCTCCAGCTACCGGCGCGATGTGACGGGTGAAGCGTTCAGCATGTTTAGCTTTTCGCCTGTCGGGATTGCGGTGGCGCTGGTGGGGCTTGTGTTTATTGTGTTGGTGGGCTGGCGCTTGACGCCGAAGCGCAGCGGCCAAGCCTCTACCGATGAAATGTTCGATACCGCCAACTATTTGGTGGAATTGAAAGTAGGTGAAGAGTCGAAAGCCAAAGGCTTAACGTTACAGCAACTGCGTGATGAGCTGGACGAAACCATCCCCGTGTTAGCGGTCGTTCGCGATGATAACCGTCGTGCTGGCTATAACTTCCACGGCGCCTTGGAAGAAGGGGACATTCTGCTGTTGGAAGCAGGTCCCGATGAACTCCAGATGCTGGAAGATAAGGTAGGGCTTAGTGCGATAGCCGAACTGGAAGAAGAGGCGGACGTCCCTGAACACACCGCAAGCGGCGAAGAGGTCGAGAAAGCTGGCACGGGTGAAGCGAAAGATGCGGCACAGGACCGGCAGCCAGTGGATACCGAAGGCTTGCAGCTAATTGAAGCCGTGGTACGTAATGATTCCATGATGATTAACCGCAGCGTGCGTCAGTTACGCCTGAATCACCAGTTTGGCCTGCACTTGGTGGCCGTGGCCCGTGACGGTGGGCGCTTGAAGCAGCGCCTGCGTGATATCCGGTTCAAGAATGGTGATGTGTTACTGCTACAGGGCAGTGAGAATGAAATGTCCGACAGTCTGGCCTCCCTCGGTTGCCTGCCACTGGCTAGCCGGGAATTGCACTTGGGGCAGCCGCGCAAGCTGGCCATGTCGATCGCCATTTTTGCCTTAGCCATCATTGCCATGCTGTTCGATCTGCTGCCCGCGGCAGTCGCCATGAGTACCGCTGCTTTGATTTCGCTACTGATTGGCGTATTGCCGTTGCGAGAAGGGTATCAAGCCATCGACGGCCCTGTGATCGTGCTGTTGGCCGCAATGATACCCGTGGGGGAGGCGCTTGAAACCAGTGGCGGCGCCGACCTGATTGCCGATGCACTGCTGCGCTTTGGCAGCGACTGGCCGGTGGTGGTCACCATGGTGGGGCTGTTCCTGCTCTCTATGCTGCTCTCGAATGTGGTCAACAACGCGGCGGCTGCGCTGCTGATGGCGCCGATTGCAGTCAGCCTGGCCAATGGGTTCGATGTCTCGCTCGATCCGTTCTTGATGGTGGTGGCTGTAAGTGCTTCCTGTGCGTTTTTAACTCCCATCGGCCATCAGTCGAATACACTGGTGCTGGGCCCAGGGGGCTATCGGTTCGGTGATTACTGGAAGCTGGGGCTACCGCTTTCGCTGGTAGTACTGGCTGTCGCTATCCCGCTGATTCTGCTGGTATGGCCGCTGTAAAAAACGTCTAACGGTCCGGCCTGACGGTGTGATGGTAGCGAAGGGGTGGATGAAGGCTATTAGGTTTCGAAAATTTTGCTAACCTATTACGTTCAGAAACCAATAAAAATCGAACAGGCCGGGCTTATGAACCAACAATTTCGTCAGGATGCCATTGTCGAGCTAGTTCGTCAGCACGGCTACATGAGTATCGAACAGCTCACCGACCACTTTGCGGTGACACCGCAGACCATTCGGCGGGATTTGAATACCCTAGCTGATGAAGGCCGTGTGCGCCGTGTGCATGGCGGTGTAGGCATCGAATCCAGTACGGTGAATACCGCCTACAGTACGCGCAAGACGCTTCACCTGGAAGAGAAGGAGCGCATTGCCCGCTGCTTGGCGCAACACATACCCAACCACTCATCGCTGTTCATCAACATCGGTACCAGCAATGAAGTGATTGCCCACGCGTTGTTGGAGCATCAGGGTCTAGAGATCATTACTAACAACCTGAATGTGGCGGCCATTCTTCAGCATAAAGAGGATTTTACCGTGATCATCGCCGGGGGGCAGGTGCGCTCTCGCGATGGCGGTATTATCGGCGAAGCCACCATCGACTTTATCAATCAGTTCAAGGTGGATTACGGCATCATCGGCATCAGTGGCATCGATGAGGATGGCTCACTGCTGGAATTTGACTACCAGGAAGTACGTGTCGCCCAAGCGATTATTGCCAATTCGCGGCGCATCTACCTGGCGGCAGACTACTCCAAATTTCACCGTAACCCGGTGGTGCGGCAGGGCAATCTGGAGCAGTTGGATGCGCTCTTCACCGATCGCAAACCGCCGGAAGCGATCCAGCGCTTGCTGACCCAGCACGATGTAGCGCTGTATATCGCCTAGCCTGGCCGACTTTGTCGCAGTTTCATCCTTGAGCATTTCGAGCGGCTGGAGTAGCCTTAAAACATAATAAAGCGAAAGCAAGTCAACAAAATCGAAAGACAATACAACAAAGCGAACTCGATATGTCCTCTTATATACTCGCCATTGATCAGGGTACCACCAGCTCGCGCGCTATTCTCTTTGACCGCGAAGGTCAGGTGGCGGCCGTCGCTCAGCAGGAATTCACCCAGCACTTCCCTCACGACGGCTGGATCGAGCACAACCCTGAAGATATCTGGGAAACGGTGGTGGCCACCTGCCGAGAAGTGATGGCCAGGGCCGAGATTACGCCAGACCAGATTGCCGGTATCGGCATTACCAACCAGCGTGAAACCACCATCCTGTGGGATCGAAAAACCGGCAAGCCGCTCTATAATGCCATTGTCTGGCAGGATCGCCGCACTTCGGATTTGTGCCAATCGCTGCGGGATAAAGGGCATACCGAGATCGTTCAAGCCAAGACTGGCCTGCTGATCGACCCCTATTTCTCGGCGACCAAGCTTGCCTGGCTGCTGGAGAATGTCGAGAGCGCACGTGAGCGCGCCGAACGGGGGGAACTGGCCTTCGGCACCGTCGACAGCTTTCTAATCTGGCGGTTGACCGGCGGCCAGCAGCACGTCACCGATGCTACCAACGCGTCTCGCACCGCGCTGTTCAATATCCATACCCAGGAGTGGGACGACGAGCTACTGGCACTATTCGATATACCCGCCAATTTACTGCCCGAAGTGAAAGATTCCAGCGATGATTTCGGTACTACCGAGGCGCACTGGCTAGGCGCACCGCTTCCCATCGCAGGGGTAGCCGGGGACCAGCAGGCTGCGTTGGTCGGGCAGGCGTGCTTTCAGCCGGGGATGGGCAAGAGTACCTACGGTACCGGCTGCTTTATGATTGTGAACACCGGTGAGACGCCCTCGCTTTCGCGTAATCGTTTGTTGACCACGATTGGCTACCGGCTTAACGGTAAGCCGACCTATGCGATGGAAGGCAGTATTTTCGTGGCCGGGGCGACGGTGCAGTGGTTGCGCGATGGTCTGAATCTGTTTGCCGATGCATCAGAAACCGAAGCACTGGCCCAGAAGACCCGCAGTGGGCATAGCGTTTATCTGGTGCCAGCTTTTACCGGTTTAGGGGCACCGCACTGGGACCCAAAAGCACGTGGCGCGATTTTTGGTTTAACTCGCGATACCGGTATTGCTGAAATAGTCGCCGCGGGGCTCCAGGCGGTGTGCTACCAAACTCGTGACCTGCAGCACTGCATGAATGACGATATGGAGGCGCCGCCGGGCAATTTACGGGTTGACGGCGGCATGGTGAAAAACAGTTGGGTGATGCAATTTCTTGCCGATATGCTGGGTGTGCAGGTGGATCGCCCCACCATATTGGAAACCACCGCGCTGGGGGCTGCTTATTTAGCGGGTCTGCGCCTGGGCTGGTATCAAACTCTGGAAGAGATCGAACAGCTGTGGCGTTGTGAGAAGAGCTTTAGGCCCACCATGGAAGAAGCCACACGTGAGCAGCTTTACCAGGGTTGGTTGGATGCAGTGTCGAGAGTCCGCTCTACGCCTTAGATAATGACCTGAATTCAACTAATAAGGGCAGCACCCCTACTTAAGCACACTATCTATTCACTCTTTCGATTCTTTATAATGCGGCGGCCAATTAAGCCATTGGCCGCCTTTTTTCGCTTTTAGCGCCCCTCATGAAAGTCTTTAACACCATTAACGCTTATTGAGCGTTTATGTAGTCGAGTTACAACCATGCCTGCGGCCAATGACGCATTGTGAGCTTTCCTGTTGTAGCCCATAGTGAGGTCATGGATCAGGAAGGTGACTCGTTATCCCGAATCACTGAACTAATCCCTGCTACAGAACGATAGCGCTTCAGTATTACCCTAGCGCTAAAGGGCGAAGGTCTTGTAACGCTTGTGACCGTTTCGCAGTTACCGAACTGGGCACTTATCCGGCCCAGCATGAGTAGCAACGTCACCATACGTCGTTAATTAAGATGGCTGCTTTTAAACCGATTGGCGGTTAGGCAGCGGATGACCATACCATGAGGTAGTACTAATGAACTGCATCGAACTGAGCCAACAAGCCAATAGCATCGCCAGCTCCTTCAGCAAGCAAGATCTCGCCAGGTTGGTTGTGGCGCTGAAGGGTAATCGTGAGTCACTGCAACATGCGGTTGAGGTTATCGACACGGTGGATAGTCGTTCAGGCTGCACACTGGAAGAGGCCTGGGATGAAGTGCTCGCGGGAGACTCTCAACTTCGTATTGAAGATGAAGAGTAAAATAAACCAATTGCTTAAATAACCATTAGCCCCCCTTGTTCATATAAGGGGGGCTTTTTAGTTTTATAGACAATTAAGCATTGGCCATGGGTGTAAAAGGCAGTGATGTGTCCCGGTGTTGTTCGAAGTAACTGTTAAAACGCTCTTCCGCGTCGTCGCCAAATAATACCCGACAGGCTTCTTTCAGACCGTTTGAATGGCGCAACTGCTCATGGGGCACAACCAGCGAAACCTTGGCCCGTCGGCGTAGAAAGTCTTCAAGCTGGGTGATCATCTCGTGGTCACGGGCATGCTCAATCTCACAGCGGATATACTCGGTGCCCTCAATTAGAATTTCACCCTGGGCAGGATCCTGGCGGATTTTTTCCAATATCTGAATAGCCTGGTCGGCATAACGCCGCCAGAGCCGTGTGGAGAGCAGCTCAGATGAGGTCTGGGCGGTCATGGCATCCAGGTTCATGCGCTTGGCCTGATCCATAAACTGCTGCTTGACGGGGTTGGGTGGTTCGCCGTACCAGTGGAATTTAGGGTCTGTGAGGGTAACGCCCAACTGGCTGATCTCTTCGGCAATTTCATCACCCACATTCAAGCAATCGGTCAGCTTGCCGCCAAAGATACTGATATGCGCGCTTTCGGCATTGGTGTCGACTACATGCTTGCGCGATAGCTGCAGAAAGTCGCGATCGTTGCCTTGATCATCTTTGATCGCTAATGGCCGTACGCCGCAGCGGGTAGAGATAATGTCGTCCTGGCTCAATGGCTTGGCCAGGGTCAGGCGCTTGTTGATATTTTCCAGTACAAAGGCGATATCGTCAGCGGTGACTTCCACCTCAGGATGCTCCATATGGGTATCGGTAGTCCCGATGCAGGTACGGTTACCCATGGGAATGACAAAAAACAATCGGCCATCGTCAGCAAAAAACGCCAGCACCCGCTGGGAATCCGTTAATTGCGGAACGATGAGGTGAATGCCTTTGGAGTAGAGGTGGTGGTGAGTGGTTTTTTGGCCGGTCAGCTCATTATGCTGATCCACCCACGGGCCGGCCGCATTGATGAGTACCTTGGCGCGTATATCGAAGGTGCTGCCATCCATCACATTGCGTGCCTTGGTCACCCACAGGCCATCCTGGCGCTCGGCGCCGAGTGATTCGACGTAGTTGGCGGCAATCGCACCATAGTTAAGCGCTTGGCGAACAAAGTTGAAGACAAATCGAGCGTCGTTATCGTGCAGGTAGGCGTCAGAATACTCAAAACCGCCAACGGCCCCCTCAATTTCGATGATTGGCTCTTCCTGCTTGATTTTATTCGGTGAGAGCAGACGCGGCAGTTTGGTGAAGCCGTTGCCCATCAGCCAGTAAAGCCAGGTGCCCGCCCATAGGTAGCGTGGAGAGTGGCGGAAACCTTTTGAAATAGTGGTTAGGAAGCGGATTTCCTGCACCGTAGAAGGGTAACTCTTGATCAAGTGATTACGGCTTTTGCATAGTTTACGAACCAGGGCAAAATCCTTGCTTTCCATATATTTAATTCCTCCCCACACTAAGTTTGAGGAGTGCATGCTGGTGCTGCCAGCGAAGTCGCCGCGGTCAATCAATGCAACTTTTGCGCCTTTGCCAGCCAGTGCTGCTGCGGTGGCAGCGCCATTGATGCCGCCGCCGATAATCAGAGCATCAAAGGTCTCGTTAGGTAGCTTCTCAATGTTTCTATTTCGCAGTTTCATAGCGGATCCAATTAACCAATCAATAGCCCGGTTGCAGTGGGTGTTCTGTCTTTTGCTCTGGCATACCGCCAATGAAACCCTTGGCAGGGCGGGCGACTGCCCGCCCTGCAAGCTTTGACGCGTAGTTTTTCCTAAACTCAACTGATATTAAGCTTAGTTACTCTTGGCGCGTACCGGCGGCCATCCAGGCTTCCATCATTTCATCGTAAGGAACGGTGGTGCCTTGCGGCATTTCGTTATCCAGCTTGGCTTTCGGGGCGCCTTCCTGATCCAGCCAGACCTGTGGATCCTGCTCTTCGTTAAGTACAGGTGCGTAGCTGTCGAAGACGTTAGCGCGGGCCAAACGGTTCATGGTGCTGCCCAGATCTGCCGCTAGCTTGTCGAGACCTTCCTGGGGTGTGACTTCACCACTCATGACCGGTGCAAGGTTCTGCCACCACAGCGGTGCCATGCGCGGATAGTCAGGTACGTTGGTACCGGTAGGCGTCCAGTTCGACTCGTTGGGGCTGCGGTAAAACTCAACTAAGCCGCCCAGCTTCGGCGCCATCTCGGTCATCTGCTCAGAGAAGATGTCAGACTCACGAATCGGCGTTAAACCGTGCATGAGTTTTTCCAGCGAGGTAGTTTTCGCCACAGTGAACTGGGCAAATAGCCAAGCGGCGGTGCGGCGGTCTTCCGGTGTTGAGTCGAAGAACGTCCATGCGCCCACGTCCTGGTAGCCAACTTTCATACCTTCTTCCCAGTAAGGGCCGGTGGGGGAAGGAGCCATGCGCCACAGCGGATTACCTTCATCATCGGTCACGGCAACCGAGGGGTCGGTCATGTCAGCTGTGAACGCGGTGTACCAGAAGATTTGCTGGGCAATATGGCCTTGCGCGGGCACGGGGCCTGCTTCACCAAAGGTCATGCCCTGCGCTTCTTCAGGTGCGTAGTCGCGTAGCCAATCGACGGCTTTCTGCATCGCAAACACGGAGGCCGGCGAGTTGGTAGCACCGCCACGGCTAACGCTGGCGCCTACCGGCTGGCTATCTTCATTGACGCGGATACCCCAGTCATCCACTGGGTTACCGAAGGGAACCCCTTGGCTGCCCATGCCCGCCATGGAGAGCCAGGAGTCGTGGAAACGCCAACCTAGTGACGGATCACGACGACCGTAATCCATGTGACCGTAAATCTTGGTGCCGTCTATCTCACCCACGTCCTCGGTGAAGAACTTGGCGATATCTTCGTAAGCGGTCCAGTTGGTCGGTACGCCGAGCTCGTAGCCGTAGATTTCCTTAAACTGGGCCATCAGGTCGGGGTCGGTGAACCAGTCATGGCGGAACCAGTAGAGGTTGGCGAACTGCTGGGTCGGGAGCTGGTAGATGCTGCCATCTGGGCCGGTACCATATTGCAGGCCGATGAAGTCATCCAGGTCCAGCGTGGGCAGGGTGTAGTCGGCCCACTCGTTCTCCATCGCTTCAGAGAGGTTGATGGTGGTGCCATAGCGGATATGCGTGCCAATGGAGTCGGTATCATTGACGAAGCCGTCATAGATGCTGTTGCCCGACTGCATCTGGTTCTGCATGGTATCTACGACATCGCCTTCACCAATGATGTTGTGGGTCAGATTGATACCGGTCAGCTCACTAAAGGCTTCCGCTAACACTTCGCTTTCATAAACGTGAGTAGTGAGGCCTTCCGCCACGGTTTGAATGTCCATGTCACGGAAAGGCTCGGCAGCCTTGGCAAACCACATCAGCTCTTCGATCTGCTCTTCGCGGCTTAGCGTTGAGTTTTGGAAGTGCTCATCGACCAAGCGTTCAGCGATGGCGCGGGTATCCTCTTCCTGCGCTGACAGCGTGCCCGATGCCAGCAGCAAACTGGCGGCGAGGGTTGTCAGTTTGAACTTAGTCCGTTTGGATTTATTGTCGTGCTTTTGCATGGTGACCTCGTTTTGTTGTGTTCTTCCTTGATGGCTTGGCCGTCCTTGATACCGAATAAACGCTGAATTGCTTTTTCAACAACTTGTTAAGGGCTATCTCAAGAAGCTGTCTCAAGGGCTAGCCCCAGCGCATTAAAACCAGTAGCCATACGGCTGATACTGCTAGTGCAATCCAAATAGATAGTGAGGTGAAACCGATCACTCCCAGGTGGATAAAGGCCGCCGAGAGCAGGCCGATAAATAGCCGGTCTCCGCGAGTGGTGGCAATGGGTAAAAACCCTTTGCGCTCTATGGTGGGCGACAAAATCTCCCAGATTGTCATCCCCGCCAACATGGCAGCGATCGATGAAAAGAATATGGCGGTGGGTACTGTCCATACCATCCAAGACATAGCGAGATCTCCTCAGGTACGGCCCAGGGCAAAGCCCTTGGCAATATGGTTACGGACGAAATAGACCACCAGAATGCCGGGAATAATGGTCAGTACACCGGCGGCGGCCAGGGTGCCCCAGTCAATTCCCGATGCTGTCGAGGTGCGCGTCATGATCATGCCGATGGGCTGGGCGTCGGTGGCGGTCAATGTCCGGGCCAGCAGCAGTTCTACCCAAGAGAACATGAACAGGAAGAACAGCGTGACGCCAATGCCGGAGCGGATCATGGGGATAAAGATCTTGACGAAAAAGCGTGGAAAGCTATAGCCGTCGATATAAGCGGTTTCGTCGATCTCTTTAGGCACGCTGCTCATAAAGCCTTCCAAAATCCAGATGGCCAGCGGGATGTTGAACAGGCAGTGAGCCAGCGCGACAGCAATATGGGTGTCGAACAGACCAACTGAGTAGTAGAGCTGGAAGTAGGGCAGCAGGAAGACGGCGGGGGGAGCCATCAAGTTGGTCAGCAGCCAGAAGAACAGGTGCTTGTCGCCAATAAAGGTGTAGCGGCTAAAGGCGTAGGCGGCGGGTAGCGCGACGCAGATGGTGATGAGCATATTCATCGCCACATAGAGCATCGAGTTGACGTAGCCCATGTACCAGCTTGAATTGGTGAAGATGCCGATGTAGTTATCAAAGGTAAGGTTTTGGGGCCACAGTGTCATGGAGCCCAGAATTTCGCTGTTGGTCTGCAGCGACATGTTGATTAGCCAATAAATGGGCAGGATCATCAGCGCCAGATAAAGGCCAAGCAGGATACGCGAGCGCCAGTGCGCGCGGGCAGTGCGGTTCCGCCGCTTGGCCGGTGAAACCTTGCTAAAAATGCTGTTGTACTTTTCACCGCGCTGGGTGTTTTCGAGTTGATAGCTCATGTTAGGTACCTCCATGCGGCGATTTGTCTTTCTGCATATTCATAATGGTGGTGTAGAACACCCAGCTCACCAGCAGAATGACCAGGAAATAGATCAGCGAGAACGCTGCAGAAGGTCCTAAATCCTGTTGGCCGACCGCCATCGTGGTTAGCGATTGGCTTAAGAAGGTGGTGGCGCTGCCCGGCCCGCCGCCTGTCAGTACAAAGGGTTCGGCGTAGATCATAAAGGAGTGCATAAAGCGCAGCAGCACAGCGATTACCAGCACGTTGGTTAGCTTGGGTAGCTGGATATAGCGGAACACGGCCCATTTTGAGGCACGGTCAATACGCGCTGCCTGATAATAGGCTTCGGGAATCGAACGTAGGCCGCTATAGCACAGCATGGCCACCAGCGGGGTCCAGTGCCATACGTCCATCAGAATGATCGTTACCCAGGCGTCGCCGGCATTGCGGGTGATGTTGTATTCGACGCCTAACTCGCGCAGGCCCCAACCCATCAAGCCAATATCGCCACGAGTAAATATTTGCCAAATACTGCCCACCACGTTCCAAGGAATCAGTAGCGGCAAGGTGATCAGGATCAGCACTGCCGAGGCTTGCCAACCGCGTTTGGGCATAATCAGCGCGATGCCAATCCCAAGGGGGATCTGAATGGCAAGAATAATCAGCGAAAATGAAATCTGGCGCAGAAACGCTGCTTGCAGCGCGTCATCGTTGAGCATGCTTTTAAACCACTCGGTGCCGGTGAAGAAGCTCGCATTCGGACCAAGCACGTCCTGCACCGAGTAGTTGACCACGGTCATCAATGGAATGATGGCGGAGAACGCCACCAGCAACAGCATGGGTAACACCAGTAGCCAGGCTCTGTTATTGGGTACTTTGTTATTCATGGCCAGCCTCCACCAGATATTCATCGATATATAGCGCCACATGGGCGGCGTCGAAGTGCGCAAACGCCGCTTCACTCACTGGTGAGTGTCCTTCAGGCAGGCGGGCTTTAAAGGTTTGCTCGTTGAGCTTGAAAGTCAGCAGGGAGTAGGTGCCCAGGTCTTGCACGCTAATTACTTGAATCGGCACGCTGTTGGCTGAAGAGCTTGAGGAAATCGCAATAAACTCAGGGCGAATACCTAGCTTGATATTGGCTGAGCTAGCGTTGGCGACGGCGTGCTTCATGTGCTCGCTAACCGGTAGCGGCTGTGCGCCGAACATCACTTGTCCGTCACGGTGTTCCACGGCCATAAAGTTCATGCCGGGGCTACCAATAAAGTAACCCACAAAGGTATGTGCGGGGCGCTCGAACAGCTCTCTCGGCGTACCGAATTGCACCACCTGACCCTCATACATCACGGCAATTTTATCCGCGAAGGTCGAGGCCTCGAGCTGATCGTGGGTCACGTAGATCATGGTGATGTTAAAGCGCTCGTGAATCTCTTTGAGCTTGCGGCGCAGTTTCCACTTTAGCTGCGGGTCGATCACGGTGAGCGGTTCATCAAACAGGATGGCCGTGACGTCGTCACGTACCAGTCCACGGCCCATGGAAACTTTCTGCTTCTCGTCGGCGGTTAGGTTCTTGGCTTTACGATCCAACAGTGGCGTCAACTCAAGAATGTCGGCGACTTCGAGTACCTTGGGTTTTACCCGGTACTCGGGGGTATTCATATTGCGCAGGGGAAAGGCGAGATTGTCGAACACCGTCATGGTGTCGTAGATCACGGGGAACTGAAAAACCTGGGCAATATTGCGCTCTTCAGGGGGTAGCTCATTGACTCGCTGGCCGTCGAAAAGCACGTCGCCCTCTGAAGGTTCAAGCAGGCCCGAAATAATATTGAGTAGCGTCGATTTACCGCAGCCCGATGGGCCCAGCAGCGCATAGGCGCCACCCTGGTGCCAGACGTGATCCATCTGCCGGATGGCGTAATCCGCCGCGCCCTTGGGCGTTTTTTCGTAGGAGTGCGCCAAGCCTTTTAGTGTGATCTCAGCCATGGGCAGCTCCTCCCTGACGCGCAGGAATATGGACCGTGTGGCCCTGCTTGTCGAAGGCGTAAAGTTGATGGGTGGGGAAGTAGACTTTCAGGGGTTCATTAACACTAAACTGGTGAATGCCCGCTAGGTGCAGCACTAAGGGGAAACGTTCGTGGTGAACATGTAGGAAGGTTTCTGAGCCGCTGATTTCCGCTACATCCACATGGACGTCCAGCGCCAGGTCATCGGCGCGTTGTGGCTGCAGGGTGAGGTGCGAAGCGCGGACACCAAAGTCGTAATCACCCGGTTCAAGGCGCTTTAGCTTGTCGTCACAGGGAAAGTGTAACGTTTGGTCAAAAGTGATTTCGCTGTCGGTCAATTGGCCGGGGACGATATTGATCGGGGGTTCAGAGAACATTTCTGCGCTAAAGCGACCATTCGGTTCGCGATAGACCTGCTCGGTAGGGCCGTATTGAAGAAGCTTACCCTCATGCAGCACCGCTGTGTTACCGCCCAGCGCTAACGCTTCATTGGGTTCGGTGGTGGCATACACCGCAATGCAGTTACGCGCTTTGAACAGATCGCGCAATTCATCGCGTAGTTCTTCACGCAGTTTATAATCCAGGTTGACCAGCGGCTCATCAAACAGAATTAACTCAGCATCCTTCACCAGTGCCCGGCCCATGGCGGTACGCTGCTGTTGGCCGCCGGAGAGTTCCTGTGGGTAGCGTTTGAGCAGGTGTTCGATATGCAGCATTTCAGCAATTTCGCCAACCCGCTTATCAATTTCGCTTTTAGGCTGTTTGGCCAGCTTAAGCGGTGAGGCAATGTTGTCGTAAACAGTCAGGCTGGGGTAGTTGATAAACTGCTGGTACACCATGGAGACATTGCGTTTTCGCACGGAAACATTCGTTACATCTTTGCCGTCCATGATGATTTTGCCCCGGGTGGGCGGTTCAAGCCCTGCCATTAGGCGCATCAGCGTGGTTTTCCCGGCGAGCGTTCGCCCAAGCAGCACGTTGAAGGAGCCTGGCTCAAGGGCTAGATCAACGCCACTGATATGCGGCACACCGTTAACGATGTGATCGATATTTTGCAAATGTAAGGACATGCCGATCTCGCTAGCGTCATTGTTATTGGAAATAGCGGTTGGAGAGTGCTATTTAAATGCGACTTGTTAGGGCTAATCGCTTTCGTTTACGAAAGGCTAGTTGATCGTTTGCGAACTTGCAACGCGTTTTTGATCCATCGGACTACGCATTTAGGCGTAGAAAGTGAACACAAAAAAGCCGACTCCTGCATGCCAGGAGTCGGCTTTCTTTACAGGTAATGCTTTGAAAAAGAGGTATTACTTAACGTTTTCCTCGGCCTGCTTTGGCGCTGGCGCAGGTTTTTCGTTGTGATCGATCAAGGTGGACTTATTCTTGGCAAAGGCATCGTAGGTGAAATCGTCCACGGTCAGCATTTCCAGAACTTCGGCCTCAAAGGTGCGCATGAACTCCGCATCCTCGGCACTGATCAGGCCTTTTTCCAGGCCAGCCTCAACGCGTGCTTCAGGGTGCAGTGCTGTTTGCGGTAGCTCGCCTTTGGCATAGGCTTTGTTCACCGTGCGGTAAAGCGCCTCAGCGCGATCGTAATCGATCAGCAGGGCGTTGTAGCGCGCCAGCGGGTTACGCTGTTCACCGTCATCCGTGTCCCATGTGTTTTCCAAAAGCTTGGTACGTAGGGCACTGTGAGTGGATACACGCCTGGCAATGTCGCGAGCCAAGTCATCGTGAGGTTTATTCCAGCGGCGGCCGGTCGGCATCACCACAGCATTAAGCGTTTTGCCTAGCGCGCGGTTAGGTAGATTGTCGAAAATCTCCACAAACGCCTGTTCGGCACGCTGCAGCAGGAAACGACAGCTGTAATGCAGTAGTGCTTCCTCACCTTCTACTTTACTGCCCGCTTGCCACTGCTTGAGCACCATCGAAGTTAGGTAAAGATTAGACAGCACATCTCCCAGCCGCGCAGAGATCATTTCGCGTTTCTTGAGCGCTGAACCCAGGCTTGCCATGGCGGCGTCGGCGCACAGGCCAAAGCCAGCGGAGAGACGGGCAATATCCTGAGCATAGACGGTGGCGGGGCCATCGAAGGGCACGCTGGCTTTGCCGATGCCAAAGCCCAAAGTAAAGGCGCGGGCCGCGTTACCAAAGATCAAGCCCGCATGACCAAAGAAGGCTTTATCAAACGCCTGCATATCATTGGCGTCTTTCGCCGCCAGCTCGTCCAGCACGTAGGGATGGCAGCGGATAGCACCCTGACCAAAGATCATCAGGTTGCGGGTCATGATGTTGGCGCCTTCCACGGTAATCGCCACTGGGTTGGCGCTGTAGCCGATACCGAGGTAGTTACGTGGGCCAAGGGTCACCGCCTTGCCGCCGTGTACGTCCATGGCGTCGCTAAGCAGCACGCGCTGGAACTCGGTCAGCTGGCTTTTCAGGATGGCCGAGGGCACCGCAGGCTTTTCGCCATGGTCGATCATGTTGGCAGTTTGATACACGGTGGCCTGGGAGATATAGGCAAGCGCCGCCATGCGAGCGAGGGGCTCTTGTACCCCTTCCATTTCGGCCACCGGTACGTTGAACTGGCGACGAACGCGGGTGAAACCGCCGCTCCAGCCTAGGGCGTAGCGTGCGGTGCCGGTCGCGCCTGAGGGTAGTGTGATGCAGCGACCAATAGACAGGCACTCCACCAGCATCCGCCAGCCTTGGCCGATCATGTCCGGGCCACCAATAATGGTATCCAGCGGTACAAAGACATCTTTACCGATAATCGGGCCGTTCATAAACGGGCTGCCGATGGGGTGGTGACGACGACCGATTTCCATGCCATCGGTATCGCGGGGAATTAACGCCAGCGTAATGCCGCGATCTTCTTCGTCACCGAGCAGCTTTTCCGGGTCAAACAGACGGAAGGCAAGACCAACGACTGTGGCGATGGGCGCCAGCGTGATCCAGCGTTTTTCAAAGTTAAGGCGCAGGCCAAGCACTTCTTCGCCATTGATAGTCTGTTTGCAGACTACGCCAGTATCAGGCAGCGAGGTGGCATCGGAACCTGCGCGCGGGCCGGTGAGGCCAAAGCAGGGGATTTCACGGCCATCGGACAAGCGCGGCAGGTAGTGATCTTTCTGCTCTTGGGTACCGTATTTAAGCAGCAACTCGCCAGGGCCGAGGGAATTGGGCACACCTACGGTGACCATCAGGGTTTCGTTGGCAGAGAGCTTCTGCAGCACCATGGACTGCGCTTTGGCCGAGAAGCCAAGGCCGCCGTACTCCTTCGGAATAATCATGCCGAAGAAGCCCTCTTTTTTCAGGTAGTCCCACAGCTGCTGGGGCAGGTCGGCGCGCTCTTGGGCGATATCCCAGGCGTTGCACATACCCGCGGCTTTGGCGCACTGATTATCCAGAAAGGCTTGTTCATCGTCGCGCAGGCCATCATCTTTGAAGGCGAGCAGCTTTTCCCACTGGGGTTTGCCTGAAAATAGCTCGCCGTCCCAAGAGACGCTGCCTGCTTCCAGAGCCGTGCGCTCGGTGGCGGACACTTTGGGGGCGACTTTCTTAAAGGTGGCGAATAGGCGTGGAGTAAGCCACTTGCGACGCAGCGTGGGCAGGCCTGCCACGGCTACTGCCGCAGCGCCAAGAAGCAGCAGGCCACCAATGATTTCCGCGTCAAACAGTAGGCCAACAAGGCCTAATACGCCAAGTACAGCTAGCGCCGCGGGGGCGCCTGCTTCGCGACGCATGACCACGAGCAAGCCGACAATGGCGAGCACGATCAGAAGTAGGGTGAGCATAGGTTATCTCTCTTTTTGCTGGCCACTGTTGCAGGCCGACTGTTGTTAATAAAACGCGAGTAACATGGTTGTTGAGATATTGAGTCGAACACTTGTTTGAATATTGGCAGATGGGGGCTATCACACGCAAGTTTTTAGGCACGTTTGGCGCAGCTTGTTCCTTTAACGTAGCCAAAAAAAACGCCATGGCGGCAAGCCATAGCGTTTGGAGTGGTAAACAGGCTAAATGTTCAAGCGCGTTTGGCCGGTGCACCGTTTGCCACATAGTAGTCAACGCTGGCGCGGGGGAGCGGCTCGTGCCCCTTAATACGGTCGGCGATTTTCTCCGCCAGCATGATGGTGGGCGCATTCAAGTTACCGGTAGGAATCACCGGAAAGAGGGAGGCATCGACCACGCGCAGACCTTCAATCCCATGCACGCGCCCTTGGCCATCGGTGACCGCCATCTCTCCTTCGCCCATTCGGCAACTGCCACACGGGTGGTAAGCGGTTTCTGCGTGCTGTTTAACAAAAGCATCTAGCTCAGCGTCCGTCTGAACGTTCGGACCAGGCGCTATCTCACGCCCTCGGTATTTATCAAACGCAGGCTGGGCGACGATGTCACGGGTGAGGCGGATCGCATCACGGAACTCTTGCCAATCTTTTTCTTTGGCCATGTAGTTGAACAGAATGCTGGGTGCCGCGTGTGGATCCGTTGACGTCAGGCGGATACGACCGCGACTTTCTGAGCGCATCGAGCCAACATGGGCTTGGAAACCATGTGCTTCTACCGCGCTTTTGCCGTTATAGCTGATAGCGATGGGCAGAAAGTGGTACTGAAGATTGGGCCACTCCTCTTCATCACTGCTGCGGATAAAGCCACAGGATTCAAACTGGTTGCTGGCGCCCACGCCGGTGCCATTGAATAGCCATTCGGCGCCAATCTTAGGCTGGTTGTACCACTTTAGCGCTGGATAGAGCGAGATAGGTTCTTTGCATTCGTATTGAATGTACATTTCCAGGTGATCCTGGAGATTTTCACCCACGCCGGGCAGGGCATGAACCGTCTCGATATTCAGTTCGTTCAGCAGTTCCGGGTTGCCAATACCTGAACGCTGCAAAATCTGCGGCGAGGCGATGGCGCCGCCACACAGAATTACTTCGCGGCGTACATAGGCCTGCTGTTTTTCACCTTTCTGCTCATAGCGAACGCCCACCGCACGCTTGCCTTCAAACTCGATCACATCGGTAACGGCATGGGTTTCGATGGTCAGGTTATGGCGCTTTTTGGCGGTATCCAGGTAGCCCCGGGCCGTGGATGCGCGGCGGCCTTTGGGCGTGACGAAACGGTCCATGGGGCCGAATCCCTCTTGCTGGTAGCCGTTGACGTCTTCAGTCTCTGGGTAGCCTGCCTGTTTACCGGCTTCAATAAAGGTGCGATAGAGCGGGTTGTTGGTGGGCTTTGGCGTGGTCACGCTCACCGGTCCATCGCCGCCGTGATAGCTGTTGGGCCCAATGTCGCGGGTTTCGCACTTTTTGAAGTAAGGCAGGCAGCTCAGGTAGTCCCAATCTTCGAGACCGGGTTGTTTGGCCCAGTTGTCGTAATCAAGCGCATTGCCGCGGATATAGCACATGCCGTTAATCAGCGAGGAGCCGCCCAGGCCTTTGCCGCGGCCACATTCCATACGGCGGCCGTCCATATAGGGTTCGGGGTCGGTTTCGAAAGCCCAGTTATAGCGCTTACCCTGAAGCGGGAAGGCAAGGGCGGCCGGCATTTGAGTGCGGAAATCGAAGCGGTAGTCCGGCCCACCCGCTTCTAGCAGCAGTACGCTGACGTTGCTGTCTTCGGTGAGGCGAGTGGCGAGCACGTTGCCCGCCGAGCCTGCACCGATAATGATGTAATCAAATTCGCGTGGTTGAGACATGGTGAGTTACCGAGGCTGAAGATGGGGCTGGGCTTCCTGGCGGTAGCTTTACGCGAGGGCGCTGTGAACCCATCCCTGGGCGCTACTTTTCCCATCCCTGGGAAAAGACCCTCGCTACAAGCCACCCCCAGCGCCCTGGTCAGTTATTGCGCGGAAAGTAGCACTTTGATTTAAAACACTGACTCAAATGGCCCCATCTCGATTTGAACTGACTTGGTTTGGGTATAGTGATTAAGCGTCTCGATACCGTTCTCACGACCAATGCCAGATTCTTTATAGCCGCCAACGGGCATTTCGGAGGGTGACTCGCCCCAGGTGTTGATCCAGCAGATACCCGCTTCCAGCTGGTGAATCACACGGTGGGCGCGGTTCAAGCTTTCGCTGAAGACACCAGCGGCAAGGCCGTAGGTGGTGTCATTGGCGCGACGAATGACTTCTGCTTCGTCATCAAAGGCGAGTACCGACATTACTGGGCCGAAGATCTCTTCGCGCACAATGCGCATTTCGTCGGTGCAGTCGGTGAAGATCGTCGGTGCCGCCCAGGCACCATTGGCAAAGCTGCCGGTATTCCACTCGTCGCCACCCACGAGCAGGCGAGCGCCTTGCTCCTTGCCCAGAGCAATATACGAAAGCACTTTCTCTTGATGTTCAAAGCTAACCAGCGGGCCAAAGTTGACGCTGGGATCCATCGGGTCGCCTGCTTTGATACGCTTGACGCGCTCTACCAGCTTGGCTTCAAAGACCTCTTTAACGCTGCGTTCAACAAATACCCGCGTGCCGTTAGTGCAGATTTGGCCGCTGGAGTAAAAGTTGGCCATCATGGCGGCGTCTGCAGCGCGATCAAGGTCGGCATCTGCAAAAACTAGTAGCGGCGATTTGCCGCCTAGTTCCATGGTGACGTCTTTTAGCGTCGAGCTAGCGGCGGCGGCCATGACTTTTTTGCCGGTGCCCGCTTCGCCGGTGAACGAGACTTTGGCGATACCAGTATGCTCAGTGAGCATGGCGCCTACACGGCCATCGCCCTGTACCACGTTAAAGACGCCATTAGGCAGGCCGGCTTCTGTGAAGATTTCCGCCAGTTTCATCACGGTTAGCGGGGTCACTTCGCTGGGCTTGAATACCACTGCGTTGCCTGCCGCAAGCGCCGGTGCGGCTTTCCAGCAAGCAATTTGGATCGGGTAGTTCCAGGCGCCAATGGCGCCAATGACACCCAGCGGTTCGCGGCGGGTGTACACAAAAGAGCTATCACGCAGAGGGATCTGGCTGCCTTGAATAGCAGGCGCCAAGCCAGCGTAGTACTCCAGCGCATCTGCGCCGGTAACAATATCGACACTGGCGGTTTCGCTGATCGGCTTACCGGTGTTGCGGGTTTCCAGCTCAGCAAGTTCATCATTGCGTTCTCTTAGCAGCGCGACGGCGCGCAGCAGAATACGCGAGCGCTCCATGCCAGTCATCGCGGCCCACTCGCGCTGGCCTCGCTGGGCAGCGGCGACCGCGGTGTCGACATCAGTTTGGCTAGCTTGGCCGATAGTGGCCAGCAGGCTGCCATCAAACGGGTTGGTAACGGTAAAAGTATCGCCTGAGGTGGAGGCTACCTGGCGACCATCAATATAAAGAGGCTGTACGTCTTGAGCGGCCATGTCGGTCTCCTTGAATATAAAAAATTAACTGTTCGTGTGGGATGCAGGCGTTGTACATCCATAATGAGCAAAAAGCTGATCGAGATAAGTGTGCGCAAGAAGGCGGGCTTCGTCAGCATCTAATCCTTCTGGGGTAAGGGCGCCACGTAGCCACAGACCGTCGATCATGGCAGCCAAACCACGCGCTGCGTTGCGGGCTTCTGCGCGGGCCATTACACGTCGAAACTGGTGACATAAGTTGCTGTAAAGACGACGATCATTGACGTTTTGCAACCGCTGTAGCATGGGTTTATGCATGCTGCTGGCCCAGAACGCTAACCACGTTTTAGCGGCGGGGCCGGTGACCTGGGTGCGGTCAAAGTTACCCTCAATAATGGCGCCAATATGAGCACGGGGAGAGTCGTCTTCCAACGCATGTCGGCGCACCGCAACGGCCCCGGTCAGGTCGGTCAGGATTTGCCGCATTGTCGCTTCCAACAAGCCATCTTTACCGCCAAAGTAGTGACTGATAATGCCCGCTGAAACACCCGCATGACGTGCAATGCGCATGACGGTCGTTTCGGCCAGGCCGACTTCATCAATGGCTGCCATGGTTGCGGTAATTAACTGCTGGCGGCGTATCGGTTCCATTCCCACCTTTGGCACAGCGCTCTCCTAATTCGTTGAATGCCTAGCAGGGCCACTGCTTGAAACCCAGGCGTAGACATGATTACCTAACCATGATGGCATTTTTTTATTGAACGTTCAATCAATAAAAGGCGCCGACGATTTCTATGCACTGCGACCACGGCAGCAACTGAGTGTTCGTATCTATGTAATTAGCAATAAGCTTATAAAGGGGGCAACGATGATGAACAGAACTTCTTCACGCTACGTAGGTGCTTTATTGTTGGCAGCGGGTCTGCCAACGGCGGCTTTTGCAAACGAGTGCAGCAGTGTGCGCTTTGCCGAAGTGGGTTGGACGGATATTACCGCCACCACTGCGCTCGCCAGCGAAGTCCTCGAAGGGCTTGGCTATGAACCAAGCGTGGATACGGTTTCCGTGCCGATCGCCTACGCAGGCATGCGCAACAATGATTTTGATGTCTTCCTGGGTAACTGGATGCCTTCGATGGCTTCTATCAGCGACCCCTATATCGAGCGTGGCGAGGTTGAGCGCCTGGTGGCTAACCTGGAAGGGGCGAAGTACACCCTCGCGGTGCCCCAGTATGTTTACGATGCCGGTGTGACATCGGTTAACGATCTGGCAGAGCATGCCGACCAGTTTGATCGCAGCTTGCATGGTATCGAGGCGGGTAACGACGGCAACGAGATGATCGAGCAGATGATCGATGATGACGCTTATGGCCTTGGCGATTGGCAGGTAATCGATTCCAGCGAAGCGGGAATGCTGGCTGAGCTAAGTGCCCGAGTACCCAACGAGCAGTGGATGGTGTTTTTAGGCTGGGAGCCGCACCCCATGAATTCCAACTTCGAGATGGCCTACCTATCTGATGCCGATGACTATTTTGGCCCAGATTTAGGCGGTGCGACGGTGCACACCAATACCCGTGCGGGCTTTGTGGAGGAGTGCCCCAATGTGGGAACGCTATTGCGCAACATGACGTTTACCCTGGAAATGGAAAACCAACTAATGAGCGCGATCATGGATGATGGCGAAGACCCTCGTGATGCCGCGCGTGATTACTTGAAGGCCAATGATGGCGTGCTTGACGAGTGGTTAGACGGCGTGACCACACGCAACGGCGAGCCTGGTGCTGAAGCCGTGCGTACTGCTATTCAATAAGTCAATTTCGATACGCTTTGTTAACTAGCAGGGCAAGCCGGAATCCGGCTTGCCTTTCATCGTTAAGATAGGCATAATCTGCACCCGTTGATGAGGAAAGGCTACGTAGCTCAGCTGGTTAGAGCACATCACTCATAATGATGGGGTCCCCTGTTCAAATCAGGGCGTAGCCACCACATCAGCATTAACACACTTATTTAACAACCGAGTGTGCCGTTATGGTGGCCCCTTAGGTCCTCCCGCAACGCTAAACTGCGAACCCCGCCAGGCCCGGAAGGGAGCAACGGTAGTGGTGGCTGCGTGTGCCGGGATGTGGCTTTTGGGGCCGCCTCCATTTTGGCTTTTCTAGTCTGTTGTGATATGAATTCCAGCCAAAATGCCATATTTTCCGGTTTGTCGTGACATAACCTATCTTTGTAGTAATTCTACGAAATGGGGTGGAGTCATTTATAAACACAAGCTCAGCCACCCCCGTGTCAGAAACTCTATAAATTTGTAGCGCAAAATCCATAACAGTAATAACTGTTGACTCGCTGCTCGAATTTTATGCATCCGCTATTTTCTTCATTCTTTAGTTTTACCTAGCTGCATAAACAAGGGTGCTTTGTCCCTGGATTAAATATTAAGTTTGCTAAACCAATAAATATAAAATTATTAAGGTTCCAACTCCTGCAGCTCCTAATGCGTCGAGCGTATCGAACAAATCATTTTCAACCATTTTCAATTCACTGAGAGAAAAATAGCGACCGAGTAACTGTGATATACCATTTGACGTTACACTTAATATGGCGATGGTGATCTCGATGTTTTCTATTCCCGTTAACCACAGCAGAGTCGCTAGTAAAGTAACTAAAACAACGCTGGCTCTAAAGGAAAGCCATTTAGCAGAATGAATAGAGGCGTTGACACCGCCTACCAAGCCCTCCGAGGTTGCCATTTTTTTGGGTAGAAGCCGTCTCCAAAAACCTTGGCTGGAGCCCAATAAATGCGATAAAACCATGTGCATACACCAGAATAGTTGAGCAGAGTGGAAAGCAGCTTGCCATGGAATACTTAACGATCACTTAAGCATTCATTAATTGGCGAGGCTCCGGCACGTTTGGCTAATATCTTTTGCCTGCTGGTAAACGTCCGTTGCTACGTCAAGCAAACCCAACACGCTGTGAAATAAGTTATCGTGCGAGGCGGCTTGATCAGAGACTTGGCGTAAGCAGTCCGTATCAAGCCCTTGCTGCTGTGAAAATGAGTTGGACAGCCACCACACCATAGGCACATGCGTCTGTTCGTCGGGGGCAATAGCGTAGGGAATGCCGTGCAGATAAAGCCCTTTTTCGCCAAGTGATTCACCATGATCCGAGAGATAGATCATCGCCGTTGCGTATTCATCCTGATGCTTTAACGTCTCAATCACCTGATCCAATACGGTGTCGGTATATAGAATGGCGTTGTCGTAGCTATTGGTAATGGCCTCTCTTGAGCACGTGGCTAAATCAGCGCTGTTGCAGGTGGGCACAAAACGCTCATAAGCAGGAGGGTAGCGTTGGTAATAGCTGGGTCCATGGTTGCCTAGCTGATGCAGCACGACCACCTGATCTGCTGAGGTACCGCTAATTTGCGTGGTTAATGCTTGAACCAGTGCTTCATCAAAGCAACGTCCATCTTGACATAAAGACGCATACTCCTCTGGCGAGAGCGCTTTTGTTGTCACTCCGTCGCAGACACCTTTACAGCCTGACTGGTTATCAAGCCAGGTGACCTCTAACCCGGCGTGAGCTAATACGTCCAGCAAGGATTCATGTTGCTGAGCATACGATTTAGCGTAATCGGCACGCCCTGGTAATGAAAACATGCAGGGTAATGAGACCGCTGTGCTTGTACCGCATGAGAAAACATCTGAAAAATTGATAACGTCAGGCTGCTGGGCAAGTTTGGGTGTGGTTTGGCGTTCATAACCATTTAACCCCCAATTCGCCGCCCGTACCGTTTCGCCCACCACGATGACGAGCAGTGTGGGTTTGTCACCCGCTTGTGAACTGATACTGGCGTCCTCACCCACCGGGGAACGCACCGTATTCGCGGAAGCGTGTTGGCTGGAAAGCGCCTGCGCCATCGAAACAATATAATTACCTGGGGTCACCAAGTAGCGAAGCTCTTTATTGTTGCGCATGAGTGACGACACTTCTTGATAAGATAAAAAGAGCGCTAACAGCAATATAACAGCGCTAGCAAGGCAATAAGCCGAGCGACGCAACATTGCCTTCTTCCAGGTTGAAGGTGTGATGTTAACGCGCCAAATCATGACGGTAGGCAAGCCAAAAAAGATTGCCAAATGAATCAGTAAACCAGCGGTGAGAAGTTCCTGTGCTTCGTTAGTGTCCGTTTGAAGCACATTGTCTAGCATGGAGGTGTCAAAATAGGTGCCGTAGTAACTGGTAAAGTAACTGACAAAGGCGGCAATCAGAAACAGCAAGGTTAATAAAGGTTTTACCAGCGTTCGAAAAGCAAGGCTCACGAAGATCAAATAGTTAAGGCAGGTCATCACCAAAAACATATTGGCAAAGGTTAGCCACGTCTGGACGGCAAGAGGGTCATAGCCAGCAAAGGCTTGTTGCCAAAAAGGGACATTGTAAAAAACACTGAATATGACAACACCCCATAAGACAAGCTGCTCCGTACTTAATGTGGGGCGATAATGCCAAGCGGTGCCTACAATTTTTGAAGGCAATGACAGCAAAGGGGGCATTGAAAGGCTCTCTATATGAAAAGATTAATGAACGCTGGGGGGTAATAAGAATCTTGAAAGGACAAAGCTTACGGTCCAACAAATCATGACGGTCCAGAGGTCATGGGAGAGAAAGTGCGCCCCGCGGAACTGTTGAGTGATCCCAAACGTAAGGCCAAGCCCTAAGCCCAGTGCAAGCCCTGCCCATCGCCAGTGGGGCCGTATGGCGGCAAAAAAGAAGTAGAGGGCTATCCAGGTATACCCTGCGCTGGCATGCCCGGCGGGAAAGCAGGCGGACGCTGGCATTGAGGAAGGCCGTATGCTGAGCAAGCCAATAAAGTCGCGTGCCCCACCATAGCGAACTAAATCCCAAGGGCATTCCATGCTCACTAGGTGTTTAATCGTTGCTACAAGTAGCGCTGAAAGAAGCGTTGCGGAAAAAAGATATAAAAGCGGCGTGCGATACGCTTTAAGACGAGTAACCACGGTGCTTAGTATTAATAGGAGGAGTGTGGCTAAACCCATCGCCAAGCTTAGCCATTTACCGCCTTTGTGAAGAATATCTTGGGTAATTAAGGTGTTTTTCCATGCCCAAGCATTACCCTGAAGGCGATATATAAAGTCCGTTATCGTAAAATCTATGTTTAGAGTGCTGAAGGCTGACATGGCGATTATAAATAAAAGCCAGGCGGATGCTACGGGTTTGAAAGAATTTAGTAGAGCAGCACGCATAGCCACACACCCATCATCATAAAAATGGTCATCATGACGGCGGCAGCCCCCATGTCTTTAGCACGCCCGCTAAGTTCGTTATGTTCTAGTCCAATACGGTCAATGGTGCTTTCGATGGCGGAGTTAATGAGCTCCACTATCACTACAAGGGTGAGTGAAGAAAACAGCAATGCTTTTTCCACTGAAGTGGCATTAACAAAAAATAAAAAAGGGTAGAGGACGAGGCATAGCATCACCTCTTGTCTAAAGGCAGACTCATTTATCCAGCAAGCTTTTAAACCCGATACTGCATTCATAGAAGCGCGGAAGATGCGTTTGAAACCCGTGCCATTGGGTTTTGACGTCGTTGAAATAGGCAAGACAGTACTCTCGATAACGTAACAGTAGGGTCACTATAAAGTGCAAAACTTAACGAACAGTTATGCGCTTTAATTCAGTGGCTAGAATGCAAAGGGGCAGCGCTGGGTGGTGGTGTTACCCACTGTGTTGGTTGATTTGTTGCCGAGGCCGATTGAACGGGATCCGTTGCGTTTTGTCCGTTAAGATTAGTGCGTATGGCTTCTATTACCGTGCTGATTTCTGGGTGCCACAGAATAGTGTCATAGGCTTCTCGTGGTACGAAAGCGAGTGATTTTTTTTGGCGTACCAGGGAAATGGTGGCGACATCGAGTGCTGCCGCTAAGTGCATAGGCCCAGAGTCTGGCGTCACGAGTAACCGCGCACGTTCCAAAACCGCGGCAAAGTGGCGGATAGGAAGCGGTGAGCATAAGCTGCCATAAAGTGATGACTTCAAACGCTTCTCAATAGGTGCTAGAAGCCTAAACTCCTCCGGTCCAAGAAATACAATATAGCGTATTTTACGGGCTTCCATGGCATCGATAAGCATTAACCAAAATTCCAACGGCCAACGCTTGTTTTGATGCCCGCCTACGAAGATCGCAATAAAATTTGTATCTGGTGGTTGTTCGCTATGAAGGCTGGCTAGCTGTTGTATTTTCGTTATTGCCTGATAGCGTTCCTGCTCTGTTATCTGGAGCAATGGCCGGTTACGGCAAGCAACACCGAGCGGACGTGTTAAGTTAACGATGGCATCGTAGGCATGTGATGACGTACCTTCCGCCTCAATGCTGTACCAGCGCTGGTGACCTTTACCTGAACCCATGGTGTACCGTGCCCCTATTAACCGGGTCACTATAAAACCGCTCGTTGATCCTCCACTCACTTGTACCGCCAGGTCATAGCGTTGTGCTCGTAGACGTCGTAATAATGTCACACACTGCCAAGGTCGAAGAATGGCGCTTCTCGACAGTAAAAAGAAATAATCAACAGGTCGTTGTTGCAACAGTGGCCATGTTTTATCAGTCGCTAAATAGTCTATGCGCGCGGAAGGAAAACGTTCACGAAAAGCATCGATGACAGGGGTACTAATTAGCGCGTTGCCTAGACGAAAATTGGGGCGAATAATGAGAATTTTTTCTACGCCCACAAGGCTGTCAATGGTTTCTGGTGTAGGTGCTTTGAGGATATACCGTATGCCTCCCAGTAAATATTGCTTCATTCTTTTTTCTAAAAAACGGGCCATTATTTTTAAATAATAGTTTGTTCTAATAAGTGTTAGTAATTGCATGTTATGGCGCTCTCTCAATTAATAAAAAATAGCCTGCCCACGGTTGCGACAGGGCATAATCAAAATAACTGTCACTGAAGGCACTGCTTGGGCTTTGCCCATGGCGAAAGAGGCAGCATGAGCCTAAATAACTTAAAGAAGAGTTAAACTGCGTAAGAAGTTCGAAAAGATAGGGTGGTTGGCTTACTGGTTGCATTCAGATGAGGTTGCTTTTTGAGAAGTAAGTTACCCTATTTAAGAAAAGCTTAAGTTTTGGTAGCCAAGATAGCGGCTTGTCGATTGAGGGAATCAGCATGCGTGCACTACTAATAGAAGATGATCCCTTGCTTGGGGATGGCATCAAGACGGCGCTGGAGCGCGAGGGCTACGCGGTTGATTGGTTTATGCTTGGCCGCGAGGCAATCAGCGCTATCGGCAGCGAGACCTTTAGTGTGATTATTTTGGATCTTGGGCTGCCCGATATGGACGGTATGCAAGTACTGCATTTACTCCGACAGCAATCTACTCTGCCTATTCTTATTTTGACGGCCCGTGATGCGATGGAAGACCGTATTGGGGGTTTAGATGCGGGGGCGGATGATTATGTGCTCAAGCCTTTCAATTTGCAGGAGCTCCTCGCCCGTTTGCGTGTCGTAATGCGGCGCGCTGAGGGGCGGGCCTCGCAAATATTGACGCTGGGTGCACTGAGTATTGATGAGGCTCTCCATGCGGTGAGTTGGCGGGGCAAAGACGTAAAGTTGGGCCGACGCGAGTATGCCTTATTGCTAGAGCTAGCTAGGCACCCTGACAGGGTGCTATCTCGCCCTCGTTTAGAAAATTTGCTTTACGGCTGGGGCGAAGAGGTAGAGTCCAACACGGTGGAAGTTCACATTCATCATCTGCGAAAAAAGCTTGAAAAACATCTAATTATTAACGTGCGGGGGATTGGCTACCGACTGGATAGCCAGGCGCAATGAGATCGATACGGCGTTATCTGCTTCGCACGCTAGCCATTACCATGGTGGTCGCTGGGGGCGTTGCGGTTACCGCGGCTTACTTAATTACGGATCACGAGCTAGAAGAAATTCTCGATACACAACTCAGTCTGCATAGCCGGATTGTGGCTGGCCAACTCGATCCAAACGCTACCATCGACGACTATGCTCGCCTTGCTGCGCGCATGGGCCTTCCCGCGCATCCAACCCAGCTATATCGTGACGGTATCGCCGTGCCCGTGAGCAGCTCTGAATCAGGTCCCAAGCTTTACCACGAGGAAGAGCTTAAATTAGTACTGGGTTTTTGGAATGCCGATGGCTCACCCAGGCTGTTAGGGGGCAAATGGAATGATGCAGGGCCTTTCCCCGCGCCTTTAGAGGAGGGTTTTCGCTGGGAAAGCTACGATGGTCACCGCTGGCGGGTTTTCAGCATGTTCGATGTTGCCAGCGATACCTGGATCAGCATGGGACTACGGGGTTCGTTTCATGATGAAGTGGTGGAGCGCATCACCTGGAACAATTTATTGCCGATGCTCTTGTTGCTGCCACTCCTTCTTTGGCTGATGAGTAGAGTTATCCGGCGGGGTGTTGCACCCATCCAAGCACTTTCCAGCCAGGTACAAGGTCGCTCCGCCCACGACCTGCGTCAAATCAATAATCCGGTTCCTCAAGAGCTTAATGGATTACGCCAATCACTAAACGACTTTATCGCCCGGTTGAAAGCCACGTTAGAGCGCGAGCGGCGCTTCACTGCAGATGCGGCCCATGAATTACGCACGCCCTTGGCAGCGCTGAGAATCCACTTAGATAATGCGCAGGCAGGGGGAGAGCAATCATTACAAAAGGCTTATGTCGGGGTTGAGCGGCTTCAACGGGTGGTAGAACAGCTGCTCATTTTGGCTCGTTTGGATCAAGTTGCCACAACCTCACCGGCCACTATTGACCTCTATCCGATTATTGCTGAATTGATAGCCGAGCTGTGGCCACTCGCTGATGAGCGAGATCAGCACTTGAGGCTAACAGGCTTAACCCGGTTGGAGGTTCGCGCCGACGAAGTCGAGGTGGGAATGCTCTTTCGTAACCTACTGGATAATGCCTTGCGCTATACGCCGGAAGGCGGTCAAGTGGAGGTAGAGTTAGCGCTTTGGGAGGGGTTGCCTCAACTCACGGTGAGTGACACTGGCCCCGGCCTCCCCGAGGCACTGTTGGATAAAGTCACTGAGCGCTTTCGGCGCGCGTCTGGCCAGGGTACCACCGGCAGCGGGTTGGGTTTATCGATTGTCTCGGAGTTGGCTCAGCGCCAGAACGCACGCCTTACGCTTAGTAATCGTACGCCCAATGGCCTGGCGGTCAGTGTGGTGTGGGAGCAAAACCAACATCAGGATCGCTGATTAGCTTACAGTGCTTTTCTTTGGAACAAGTGATTGAATCTAAATGCATTTCAACCGTTATATGCACCAGAGAATCGCACTGTTGCTACAAGCGCTGGCTAAAAATATGCCCTGAAGGCTGTTGCCACACAGCTATCTGCCACTCTCCCTCTGAAAAGAAAGGGGAAATCAATCACGAGGTGAGGCCATGCAACATACAGAGCACCATCGATCTAACCGTTCAGGTTGGCTGCGCGCAGCCGTCATGGGCGCGAATGATGGCCTTGTCTCGACTAGCAGCCTGATACTCGGCGTGGCAGCAGCGAGCACCGCGCATAGCGACATTATGTTGGCCGGTATTGCGGGGCTAGTGGCCGGGGCTATGTCGATGGCCGCCGGTGAATACGTCTCCGTTAGCTCACAGTCTGACACCGAACATGCGGATCTTGCGCTTGAGCGCCAAGCGTTGATAGAACATTTTGATGCTGAACTGGAAGAGCTGGCAGCGATTTATGAAGCGCGTGGGTTAACACCGGCGCTAGCCACGCAAGTCGCTGAACAGCTGATGGCAAGCGATGCGCTAGGCGCTCACGCCAGAGATGAGATTGGCATCACCGAGACAAGCCAAGCGCGCCCACTCCAGGCGGCCTTTTCATCGGCTGTGACCTTCACGGCTGGCGCCATGTGGCCGTTGCTAATCGCCTGGTGGGCGCCGCCGCCATTGCTTATTCTTCTGGTGGCGCTCTTCTCGATACTGTTTTTAGCCTTTCTAGGGGCGGCGGCTGCCCGTGTGGGTGGCGCGCCGATACTCAAAGCCTCGGTGCGCGTAATGTTCTGGGGCGCATTGGCGATGACCTTGACCTTCGGCATAGGCCGCTTGTTCGGTGTCGTGGCATAAATAAGGGATAGTGCAGCCATTGCTCTGTGTCAAACAGGTCTGAAAAGGCCACTCGTGCAAAATTAAGGAGTGGCCATTATCATTGCATTGTCTTAACAACATCTTAATTAAGACTGAACATCATGAGCCTTAGTGTTGGGGGTAGAGGTAGGGCGGCGGCGATAGCCATGCAACATGCTAGCGATCAAATTATCGCCTTGTTTGATGCTTTCTACCACTGCACCCAATACATGCAGTGGTACTAGAAAAAGAATCGCGTTGGCCATGAGTTCGTGGGCTTCTTCAACCCAGTCAACCCCCCAGAAACGATCCGTTTCTTCCATCATGTAGCCAGTAAGTCCCAGACCGAGGATTAGCCCAAGCAGCACCAGCATCATGATGGCGCCCAGCGGTGTATGGGTAATGCCGGTTTGCTCTATCTTGCTGTCGCGACCGCGCAGCACACATTGAAGTCGGCTCACGGTAGGCCAAAAGCTCCGCCAGCGTGCACTCCAGGGACCGATAAATCCCCAAAGGATGCGTACGACGATTAATGCCACCAAGGCATAACCGACCCATTGGTGTATATCGCCCCCTTCTTCGGTTAGCCATAAGTTGACGGCTACGCCAGCAACCAAAGCCCAATGTACCAACCTGACCAACGGGTCCCAAACACGGATACGGGTATTATCGGCCATGGTAACCTCCTGATCAGTCTTCGACTTCCTGCTTCACGATGCTGGCATCTACTGGGTTGAAATAGATCTCTACCCGGCGCTCCTGCTCGTCCCAGCCGTATATCTCGTAGCAGTTTCCCTCGGTGACCTTAAATTCTTTGATTTTGTAACCCATCTCGCTGATACGTTCTTCCATATCAGCTTGGCTGATCCATTCGTCACTGGGGGCATCAGTACAATGAGTCTCGGCCAGCGCAGCCGTGCTAGCCGTCAGTAACAACGCCGATGTTATAATCTTAGTGATGTGAGTTCGCATAAGTAATACCTCTTTTCGATGATGGGTGGCTGTGCAAGACATATTTGTCGATTGGCACAAGGATCATCCTAAATGAGGTAACTTATGGCAGGCTTAAAAAAAGGTAAGCAGCAAAAAAACTGATTATTGAGAACGTTTCTCTGGCGCCTGATGGGCAGATAAGTGAATAGCTGGGTTCGCTTTCAATTTCTTCGCAGGTTGCGGTTACCCCAGGCGATTAGGCCAACGACAGATCGCGCTGGCTAGCCATCGGTTTTATCACCTGGATTGCCAATTTACCGGGGCGGGGGAGTCGATGGTACTGTAAGGCGCTTTCGCGCAAATCGTCTGCCATGTGATTTACCTCGCTCGCTTTCGCTCACGGCGATAACGGTGACCACATCGCCGATCTTGTTTTTGTTTTGTATTGCTAATCGCCTAGCCACAATTCCATTTCTACAAGCCTTCCTAATTTTTAAATTAGTGGTCTCCGTTGTTTTGTCAATTTTTGTAATCTCAGCGACTAGTAGTTGGCGCTGTACACTTCAGGTGGGATCTACTTAGACGTCGTGTGAAATCTTTCAGTGGCAGCCCCGCTTATGAGGGTATTGAATCCCCTCGTGGGCTGCGTGCGTTATCGGTAGCGGGGATGATGTTGCGAGCTTTAGAAAATTGCGTCGACTCAGTTGCAGCATTATTTGGCATTCCAGCGTTATCATCGGCAGGATACCGATGTCTCGACGTCACCCCATTTTCAGTAGCAGCCGAGTTTAGAGTCAGAAGTAACTTTATCGTGTTTTAACATCAGTTGCTCGGCATAGGCTGAAGGTGTCAGTCCGCCAAGACTCTTCTTCGGTCTTTCCTCGTTGTACTCCCGCCGCCATGCTTCGATGACAACCTTGGCGTGATGAAGACTGGTGAACCAATGCTCATTCAGACATTCATCTCGAAAACGCCCATTGAACGATTAGATGTAGGCGTTTTGATTGGGTTTTCCAGGTTCAATTAAAAACAGGGCAATGCCATGTAGATGAGCCCATAACAGCATGGCACGCCCACAAAATTCCTTTCCATTATCCGTACGAATGGCGCTAGGTAGGCCACGTTGTAAAGCCAGTTGATCTAGAATCCGTGTTAACAACAGTCCCCCGATGGCACGTTCAGGCACGATAGCCACGGCTTCATGGGTAGCATCGTCGACAATGGTGAGGTTCTTTAACACTCGCCCGTCGGCCGTACGGTCAAACACAAAATCCATTGACCAGACCTGGTTGGCGGCACAAGGACGGCCAAGGGGCTTTCGCTCAGACGCAGGAACCTTCTTGCGCTTGCGGCGTTTTATCTGCAATCGAGCCGCCGCGTAGAGGCGTTCGACGCGCTTATGATTGACCCGTTCAGAGTGACCTCCATCTCCAGTAGCGACTCCTCGAGCAGCTTTTTCAAGCGTCCATTTTCGGCTTCGAGTTCTTTGAGTCGTTTGGTATCGGATACGCTCATGCCGCCAAACTTGCTGCGCCATAGATAGTAATTAGCTGCTGAGAAACCGTGCCGACGGCATAGCTCCTTGATGGGCAGTCCTGCTTCTGCTTCGCCTAGAAAACCAATGATCTGTTCTTCTCTGAAACGCTTCTTCATGTCCAATCTCCTGACTCATAGAATCGGACTCTAAAGTGTAGCGCTATTCAACCAGGGGGTGACGTAATGCTTCTGGATCCTGCCGACACGCTGGTTCTGCAGCTTGATCATCAGTCCGGCCTTTTCCAGACTGTCAAAGATATCCCGGTCGCTGCCCTTCGCCGCAATGTAGAGATGATTGCCAAGCTTTGTACGCTGCTGGAAGTTCCGGTGATTACCACGGCTTCGGAGCCTGCTGGCACTAATGGCCCGTTAATGCCGGAAATTCACCAGTTTGCTCCGCATGCTATTTATGTGCCGCGCAAGGGGGAAGTGAACGCCTGGGACAATGATGATTTTGTAGCCGAGGTCCGATCGAGGGGTCGCAAGACGCTCGTGATGGCTGGCGTTTGGACCAGTGTCTGCGTGATGTCTCCCGCACTTGATGCTCGAGAATCTGGTTATGAGGTCTATGCTGTAATTGATGCATCAGGTGATCCAAGCGAAATGGCATCTCGGGTCTCCCTTGCACGTTTTGTTCAGAGCGGTGTTAAGCCGACCACAACCAACTCACTGTTGTCTGAATTTCATCGCACCTGGGCTCGTCCGGAAGCAGCCGACCTTGCTCAGCTTTATGGGCTTGTCGCGCCAAACTATGCAGCTGTTACCGAAAGTTATTTACGGGCACAGCAGGCAGCGAGGGATGCCGGTTAAGGTAACTGTGTTTTGCCTGCGCAAGTGCCTGCAGCGCTGGTGATGACAATCATGGCTGGGGTTTGGGTGGTAGTTTTTGTGCCTATATGCAGAGGTTTTAGAGTTCACTAGGAAACGAGCTTTGTGTCATTAATGAAGAATGTTAAGCGCTAGCTTTTTAACCGCCTGCACTTCGTTCATGCTTTTTTTTGGGGCAGCCAATGACTTACGGTTTTATGGATATAGCTCTTACGCCCAGTGTACAAGCTGCTCAGGCAGAGATGGGCGTAGACCATCTCTGGTCTGGGTTCAAAGGCAATCGCACGTTTGACCGCTTCACAGATCAAGAAGCTACGTTCATTGCACAGCGAGATACCTTCTATATCGCATCTGTGTCAGAAACCGGCTGGCCTTACGTTCAGCATCGCGGAGGGCCTCCCGGTTTTCTCAAAATGATTGATGACCGGACGCTCGCTTTCATGGATTATCGAGGAAACCGGCAGTACATCAGTACTGGCAATTTCAAGGCCAATGATCGCGCCTGCCTGATTTTAATGGATTACCCTCGACGTGCTCGCCTCAAGATTTACGCACACGTTGAAAAGTTGGCGCTTGATGCTGATGCGGTGTTAGCTAAGCAAGTGGTGGATAAGGATTACGTGGCGAAACCGGAAAGGATATTCCGGCTGCGGTTGGAGGCATTCGATTGGAATTGCCCGCAACATATCACTCCACGCTTCACAGAAGAAGAAATCGCCAAAGGGGTTCAGCCACTTCGTGATCGTATTGAACAGTTGGAGCGTGAGAATGCGTTGTTACAGGTTCAGCTCGAACGTCAAGAGGGCAGCGATTGATGATCCTAACGCTTCGTATGCAGCTTTTCGTAGGGATTAAAATTGCTAAACCAGTACATCAGAATCTTGAGGATGAACGTCTTGCAACTATCCCATCCGACAATCTCCACAAAGGATAATCACGTACAGTTCTGCCGAGCTTGATTACGGAAATCGTAACCTTTCAGCTTGTACATTCATCGCGCACCTTACAACGTCACATCGTGCCACTTTGAGTGATGTGCAAAATGCGCCTTTACAAATGGGCATAGCGGTACGGCTTTCTCTGATGGGAGCAATAAGTGTCGGCCGACAGCATGCCACATTTTCCTGCCTCTCACGTCTAGAGCCAACCCTATGAGCTGGATGCCTGATATAGAGCCTAAATGTCCTTCCGCAGGTAGGTAACTTTGTTGTTCAACCAGACGTCTATTATTAGCAGTTATTAAATAATATTTTTTAAGTGTCAATTTTTAGTTCTGCGATTGTGCTAATAACTCCATTTTGTTGAAGTGATAACATTTTTATAAAGCAGAAAAAGAAGACTATTGGGGCGATAGCGTTACGCTCAGATTAGTGCCATAGTCGGGATGAGAACATCAGCCTGAGCTTTTGAGTATATAGGAAGCGGACGGTAGGTTTGTGTGTCAAAATCACATGATTTGGCAACTTTAAATACACTCGTTTGACTGAATGTAAAGAGGAAATAGAGAGATGAAGCTAAGTAAGAAAAAGATCTATAAGTTTCAGTTGTCACGTTCTGCTTATTTCAATTCAAAATATAAACGACAATTTCTGACGTTCAGTAACCCATAACTGCCAGTTGTATTAAGTTGGCCGTGTATTTTTTCTACAGAATATTATCGCAACTAGTTAATAAGATTCTATATTTTCTATGAGTCGTGCCATATTTTTTTTTCGAGAGAGGCGATTACCAAATCAGGCAAGAAATGGACAGTATTGTGTAATGCGCTTCACTCTTATTGAAGCTAATAATGTAGATGTTGGTGGAAAGTCTAATTAGTTTGGAGTCAAAAAAATGTAATGAAATACCAGATTGATGGTGGTTAAAGAGATGGAGTCTGCAATGGGTTCGACGCCGAATTGAAAATATACTGGCTGTTGGTCTAAGCGACAGGCTTTTCTTGTAATAAGAAGTATTAACAAGCGTTGGCGCGGAAGCAACATGGGTTCTCATCATCTGTAGAGGCGTTTTCGTACGTACCTTTTTCAGCTGTGGGAATGGAACAACACTAGTTAAGCAAAAGGAGTAAAATTATGAAAATGTTAAATGTGGCATTAATAATTACATTAATGCTTATCTCAGGTGTAGCACTCGCTGAGAAGGGATCGGGTCAGAAAAACATGATTGTTAAATATGAACCGGTGACTACGCAGCTAGACAGCGGCCCACGGGCTGATATTACATTCCGTGAGGGAACCAGAAGTCCTTAGACGAAGCTATCTCTAGCTGATGTAGCAAGTATTACCGGGTAGGCATAGCATCCTTCGGTCTGCCCGGTAATTTATAAGGTTTTATTTAAGAAGGTTTCATTAAAGTCAGCCGTTAATGAGGCAAAAATTCATACTTATGGTGTGCCGTTAATGACAAGCTGTAGGTAATAAAATATTTGGTGAAAAGCCAGTTATTGAACTTCCCTCTTAAATAATCGCCTATTATCTTGATAACGTTTCTTTTTTGACATGTAACTTTTCATTCAAAAGCGATGGAAGTCGCTCGCTCCTCGGGTAAGAAAGTCATACCCCTGTGCCGCTATACCCTTTTGCCAAGGGATAGTTTGCACACCATTCAGAGTGGCAGGCTCTATTATTGTAAGGTGCGTGCCACATTTTCCTGCCTCTCACGTCTGGAGCCAACCCTATGAGCTGGATGCCTGATATAGAGCCTAAATGTCCTTCCGCAGGTAGTCTGAACGACATAGAGACACTGATTATTCCCCGAGCACGAGACCTGGGTGGTTTCGAGGTTCGCCGTGCGCTTCCCGCTCCAAAACGTCAGATGGTGGGTCCGTTCATTTTTTTCGATCAGATGGGGCCTGCTGAGTTTCTTAAAGACGAGGGTATTGATGTTCGCCCACATCCTCACATTGGGCTTGCCACGGTTACTTATCTGTACCAGGGGGAGTTCCAGCACCGCGACAGTCTAGGCACTAATCAAATAATCCGTCCTGGTGCTGTTAATTGGATGGTGGCGGGTAATGGGGTCACCCATTCGGAGCGCACCAGTTCTCTCACTCGTCAGAACAAACATTCTATGTTGGGGATACAGACCTGGGTGGCGCTTCCCGAAGCTTATGAAGATAAGCCTGCAAGCTTTGAGCACCACAGCGAGGAGGCGCTGCCAATGCTGAAAGGTGAAGGCAAAGAAGTGCGCTTGATTCTAGGCACGGCTTGGGGAGAGCGGGCACCGGTACAAACCTTCTCTGAAATGTTCTATGCGGATGCCGTGCTGCAGCCAGGAGCAAAGATCCCATTGCCGGATGACCATGAGGATCGTGGTATTTATGTCATGTCCGGTAGTGTCATTATTGCAGGGGAAACATTCGACGCTGGCCGCATGATGGTATTCCGACCAGGCGATCCGATAACGGTGGTGGCGGGCGAAACAGGCACTAGGTTGATGCTACTGGGCGGTGAAACGCTAAATGGCCCCCGCTATATATCTTGGAACTTCGTCGCTTCTTCGCAGGAAAAGCTGGAGGCCGCCAAGCAGGCTTGGGTTGAAGCGGATTTTGAAAATGGTCGCTTTCGCCTTCCTCCAGGAGATGATGCTGAGTATATCCCTTTTCCTGGTCAGCTCGGTAAATGACGTTTTACAAAAATCTAACTGCCTGAGGTAGTTAGATTACTTCTACAAGTGAAATAATAATGATTAGCTGGCCATTAGGCTAAACCGCGGCCGCTGTTTAAGTCACAAGGAATACATAACTCACGACGGCTTCTTTAAGAGGAAATTGCTAGCCGATGGCAGAGAACCTCCTACTTAGGAGAGTCTGAATGCAACCATAGCACAGCATTAAACTGCAAGCTTATCTGATCAAGTATTGTTATCAGGAATGCAAGATATCTTGAGAAATTCTTGATCTGCGTCACCACGTTTAAATTTTCCAGTTTCATACTGATTGCAAAGGCTAATGCTGGCACTAGCCGTTATACGTTCTTTTCCTTTTGAATGACTAGTTAGTCTAGGATGTCGAATCGTGCCCTCCACGCTGAGAAAAGTCGTATGGCGAATGTTAATAATTGCCGGTGTTGCATTTATTGCCGGTGTGTTGGTGTGGCTGGAGCTTCGACCTGAGGGGCTGGGTGATGGTTTTGCCAGCGGTAATGGGCGAATTGAAGCGACAGAGATCGATATTGCTACCAAGCAGGCGGGTCGTATCGAAGCGGTGCTTGTTGGCGAAGGGGAGCAGGTCGAGCCGAATCAGCTCTTGGCGCGTATGGACATGAAAGTGCTAGAAGCCGAACTGGGGCAGGCCAGGGCACAGGTTCGACAGGCCGAAAGTGCGACACGGACCGCCCAGGCACAAGTCGCTCAACGACAGAGCGAAAAAACGGCTGCTGAGGCCGTCGTGTTGCAACGTAACGCTGAGCTGTCTGCAGCACACAAGCGTTATGACCGCACCCGGGCATTGGTGGCTCGCAATGCCTTGCCGAGGCAGCAACTCGACGATGACTTGGCCAGCCTGGAGAGTACCGAAGCCGCGCTGGCCGCTGCACGTGCGGGTGTGCTCTCCGCCTTGGCAGCCATCGAGGCAGCCGACTCAAAGGTTATCGAATCACAGGCGGCCATTGAGGCAGCCAGCGCTACGGTGGACAAGCTGGAGGCAGATCTTGAAGACAGTCAGCTGCGTAGTGACCGGGTGGCAAGGGTTCAGTATCGTGTCGCCCAGCCCGGTGAGGTGCTGCCAGCCGGGGTCGTGGTACTCAATCTCGTCGATCTGACCGATGTCTACATGACCTTTTTCCTGCCCGAGCGTCAAGCCGGTCGTGTTGCGCTGGGTGCCGATGTGCACTTGGTGCTGGATGCAGCGCCTCAGTATGTGATCCCGGCTAACGTCAGCTACGTCTCTAGCGTGGCCCAATTCACTCCCAAGACCGTGGAAACAGCTAGCGAACGTGAAAAGCTGATGTTTAGGGTCAAGGCCCGTATCGACCCCGCGCTACTTGAAAAGCACCTAGACAAAGTCAAAACCGGTTTGCCGGGCATGGCCTATCTCAAGCTTGATGATACGCTCGATTGGCCCGACGAATTGAAGGTCAACGTGACGCCATGAGCATTGATGGATCTGTGGTGCGGCTGGAAGGTGTTAGCTTGCGCTATGGTTCAGTGCATGCGTTATCCGGCCTAAATTTGGCCATTCCCGCTGGTTGTATGGTGGGGTTGATCGGGCCCGATGGCGTCGGTAAGTCCAGTCTGATGGCCCTGATTGCCGGTGCTAGAAAAATTCAGCAGGGTAGGGTTGTCGTATTAGACGGCGACATGGCGGAAGGGCGGCATCGCAAACAGGTGTGTCGGCGAATTGCCTATATGCCTCAGGGGTTGGGAAAGAACCTCTATCCCACCCTGACAGTCTTTGAAAATCTCGATTTCTTCGGCCGTCTATTCGGTCAGGATCGCCAGAACCGGCATAGGCGTATTGCCGAACTTTTGCATAGTACTGGGCTGGCTAGGTTCACGGAACGCCCTGTCGGCAAGCTCTCCGGGGGTATGAAGCAAAAGCTGGGGTTATGCTGTGCGCTAATCCACGATCCCGACCTTTTGATACTCGATGAACCCACCACGGGCGTCGATCCTTTATCACGGGCTCAGTTTTGGGAACTAATTGGGCGGATACGGAGCAAGCGTCCAGCTATGAGCGTATTAGTCGCCACTGCCTATATGGAGGAGGCGCGAAGTTTCGACTGGTTGGTGGTGATGGATGACGGGCAGGTATTGAATACTGGCGCGCCTAACGATCTGCTAGCAGCGACGGGAAGTGCAACGCTCGAGGAAGCTTTTATCAGGTTGTTGCCCGAGACTAAACGGCGCAGGTATCGCGAGTTCAATATATCGCCCCGCCAACCTGATGCCAATATAGCCATCGAGGCCCATGGACTGACCAAGCGGTTCGGCGATTTCGTCGCCGTGGATCACGCCGACTTTCGTATCGAGCGCGGTGAAATATTTGGTTTCCTGGGATCCAATGGTTGTGGGAAGACCACCACGATGAAGATGCTCACCGGGCTGCTATCCGCCAGCGAAGGAAAGGCATTGCTGTTCGATAAGCCCGTCGATCCGCGCGATATTGCTACGCGCAGTCGGGTGGGCTACATGTCCCAGGGTTTTTCTCTCTATACAGAGCTGACGCTACGTCAGAACCTTGAATTGCATGCGCACCTGTTTCATCTTCCTAAGGCTGAGCGTGCCACACGCGTGAGGGAGATGCTGGATCGCTTTGATCTCACGGCAGTGGCTGACAAATTACCGCCAGCGCTTCCACTGGGAGTGCGTCAAAGGCTGTCGTTGGCGGTGGCAGTTATTCACCGTCCTGAGTTATTGATTCTCGATGAACCCACCTCCGGGGTGGATCCGATAGCACGTGATGACTTCTGGCTGCTGTTAGGGCAGATCTCCCGTGGAGAGGGAGTGACGATTTTCATCTCCACCCACTTCATGAACGAGGCAATGCGCTGCGACCGGATTGCTTTGATGCATGCCGGGCGCGTATTGGCTACCGACACCCCTGAGAAGCTACTAGCGTCGCGTGGCTTACCCACACTAGAAGCTACCTTTATGGCGTACCTGAAAGAGGCTAGCAAGATAGATGAAGCCAAGCCCGAAAAGCCGACGACTACCTCTCTCAAACCGCACCCGCCGACCCGGTCAGGCGGGTTGACCGTTAGCTTGCGCCGAATGTTCAGTTACACCCACCGAGAGACTCTGGAGCTACGTCGCGACCCGATACGTGCCACGCTGGCGCTGCTGGGTACTCTGATCCTAATGTTTATCATGGGATATGGCATCAATATGGATGTCGAACATTTGACCTATGCCGTGCTCGACCGTGACCAGACCACGACCAGCCAAGCGTATACTCTCAATCTAACGGGATCGCGTTATTTCACCGAAAAGCCTCCTCTGACCGACTACAGCGATGTACAGCAGCGTCTACGCAGCGGCGACATCAGCCTGGCGGTGGAAATTCCGCCAGGGTTTGGCCGTGATCTCAAGCGTGGCAATGTGCCCAAAGTTGCTTACTGGGTCGATGGTTCCATGCCGGTCAGGGCCGATACTATCAAGGGGTATGTCGAGGGGATTCATGCGGACACCTTGGCTCGCTTGAGCGAAGGGGCTGGAGCTTTTTCTCCTCCCGTCGAGATTGCCATTCGCTACCGCTACAATCCCGACGTTAGAAGTCTGCCAGCCATGGCCCCGGCGATGATCCCACTGCTGCTCATGTTGATACCTGCGATGCTGACTGCCTTGGGAGTCGTACGTGAGAAGGAGCTCGGCTCTATTATCAATCTCTACGTTACGCCGGTTTCTCGGTTGGAATTTCTGCTCGGCAAACAGTTGCCCTACATCATGCTGGCGATGATCAATTTCGTCACCCTGGTGGCGTTCGCCGTGTTGGCCTTTGGTGTGCCGGTGAAGGGTAGCCTGCTGACATTGAGCCTAGGCGCGCTGCTCTATGTCATCTGTTCCACGGGGATGGGATTGTTGATGTCATCGGTTCTGCATAGTCAGATTGCCGCTATCTTCGGTACCGCCATCGCTACACTGGTGCCTGCGATCCAGTTTTCGGGGCTACTCTCTCCAGTTTCCGCGCTGCAAGGGGGTGCGGCTGTCATTGGACATATCTATCCCACCAGCCATTTTTTGATTATCAGCCGAGGCGTGTTTTCCAAAGCGCTCAGTCTGGGAGATCTGACACCGTATTTTCTGGCCCTGCTGATCACCATCCCCGTACTGACGTTATTGAGTGTTTTGGGTCTCAGGAAACAGGAGCGCTGACATGGCCAGGCTTGCCAATATTCTGCAACTGGGTATCAAAGAAATACGCAGCCTGTATCGCGACCCGGCTCTGATGTTACTGATCATTTACTCGTTCACTTTGGGTATCTACCTGAGTGCCACTGGCGAGCCGGAGGCGCCATTCCGAGCTAGCGTGGCCATTGTCGACGAGGATCGGTCTCAGGCATCCTTACGTATTGTTAATGCCTTTCAGCTTCCCTATTTTTTGCCGCCTGAATTTATCGATATTGGCCAGATGGATCGTGGCATGGATGCGGGGCGTTATACCTTTACACTTAATATTCCTCCTAACTTTCAGCGTGATCTGCTGGCCGCTCGACAGCCGGCCATTCAGTTGAATGTCGACGCTACCCAGATCAGCCAGGCATTTACGGGAGCTGGGCATATTCAACGGATTATCAGTGATGAGGTGGCCGATTTCATCGGAACATACCAGCACCCATCGCCGGGCCGCATTGAGGCAGTAGTTCATGCTGAATTCAACGCTAATCTCAACCGAAGTTGGTTCGGCGCCATTAATGAAGCTATCAATCAAATCACCATGTTGTCGATTATCCTGACAGGAGCAGCGTTGATCCGCGAACGAGAGCACGGCACCATTGAGCATTTGTTGGTCATGCCGGTCACCTCGTTCGAGATCATGTTGGCCAAGGTCTGGTCGATGGGGTTGATCGTGCTGTTGGCTTCGGTCTTCGCATTACGCATCATCGTCGAGGGTTGGCTGCAAGTACCTCTTCGCGGCTCGCAGACGCTCTATCTTTTCGGCGCCACGCTACTGCTATTTGCGACCACATCAATGGGAATTTTTCTCGGCACGTTGGCGCGCTCAATGCCGCAACTGGGCCTGTTAATCATTCTGGTACTGATTCCCCTGCAGATTCTGTCGGGTGGGATGACCCCGCGTGAAAGCATGCCTGAGCTTGTGCAGCGCATCATGTTTGTCGCCCCGACCACTCACTTTGTCGAACTTGCTCAGGCCATTCTCTTTCGTGGCGCCGGATTGGGAATTGTCTGGCCGCATTTGTTGGCGCTGGCCATCATTGGCAGCGCGTTTTTTTTGGGCGCCCTTTTAAGGCTCAGAAAAGCACAAGAATGATCCAGCTTATATGCGATCCGTCGCTGGCCTGTCAGCTATCTCTACTACTCCCCCGATGGGCGGAAAATCTTGGGCGGTCAGCGTCTCGCGCTCCAGCAGCATGGCAGCACCCGTCTCCAGTACCTGGCGACGGCGGGTCAGTATCTGGGTGGCGCTATCAAAAGCGTCGTCGACCAGCCTGCGTATGGCAGTATCGATTTCACGGGCTGTTTCCTCGGAGTAGGTCTTGGGCTTTGCGAGCCCAAATTTGTCGCCTAGAAAAGCTTGCCGGTCTTCCTCATAAATGACTTGACCGCCTTCCTCACTCATTCCGAACCGGGTGACCATGCTACGGGCAATATCGGTCACCTTGGCCAAGTCATCAGCCGCTCCAGTGGAGATTTCATTGAAAATCATGCGTTCGGCGGCTCGGCCACCCATCAGCACTGCCATGCGACTCTTTAGGTCGGCAACCGTTTGCAGGAAACGCTCCTCTGTTGGGCGCTGGATTGTATAGCCCAAGGCGCCCACCCCTCGTGGAATGATAGAGATTTTGTGTACAGGATCCATTCCAGGCAACGAAGCGGCGACGAGAGCATGGCCCATTTCGTGATGCGCTACTACGCGTCGCTCATGTTCATTAAGCACACGGCTTTTCTTCTCCAGTCCAGCAACGATGCGTTCCACGGCGAGTGTAAAATCGCTTAATGCCACCGCATCGGCATCACGGCGCGTGGCTAGCAGAGCCGCTTCATTGACCAAGTTGGCTAGATCAGCACCGGTAAACCCTGGAGTCAAGGCGGCTATCTGCTCGGCATCGACATCAGACGCCAACTTGTTGAGGTGTTTTAGATGTACATTGAGAATGGCAATACGTCCCCGACGCTCGGGGCGATCGACCAAAACCTGACGGTCGAAGCGTCCTGCACGCAGCAGGGCGGGATCAAGGATCTCGGGTCGGTTAGTCGCGGCCAGAAGTACAATCCCGGATGATGTATCAAAGCCATCTAGCTCAGTTAGTAGCTGGTTGAGGGTCTGTTCCTTTTCGTCATGACCGCCACCGAGCATACCAAGCCCTCGGGCGCCGCCGAGGGCATCCAGCTCATCAATAAAAATGATACACGGCGTGGCTTTTGCAGCTTGCTCAAAGAGGTCTCTAACTCGGGCTGCCCCCACGCCGACGAACATCTCTACGAACTCGGACCCTGAAATCGAAAAGAAGGGAACGCCAGCTTCGCCAGCCACGGCACGGGCCAGCAGCGTCTTGCCAGTGCCAGGAGGGCCAACCAGAAGGATGCCCTTCGGCACGTGAGCCCCCAGGCGACCATAACGCTGTGGGTCGCGCAAAAAGGCCACGACTTCCTTGAGTTCATCCTTGGCTTCGTCAATGCCAGCCACGTCGGCGAAGGTCACCTTGGTTTCGGTCTCAACATAAACACGGGCTTTCGATTTGCCCAGTGTCATCATGCTGCCGAAGCCTCCCTGACTTGATACCATACGGCGCAGGAAAAATCCCCAGATAGCGAATACGAGCAGGAACGGCAAGAGCCAAGAAAGCAGAGAGGTCAGCCATGACTCACTAGGCGCACCATTGAAAGTGACATCGTATTGGGCTAGCTCATTGGCCAAGGTCGGGTCGATGCGATAGGTGGTGAAGCCAGTAGTACCGTCGGAGAGTGGTGTATTGTAGGTGCCTTTGATCCGCTCTGAACTAACATCAAGCGTGTTGATGATGCCTTGCTCAAGATGATGACGAAACTCGGAATAGGGAATCGGTTCGTAGGAACGCCCCTCCGCAATGAAATCCTGAGCCAATAGGACAAAAATATAGCCGAAAATAAAAAAGAGGATATATGCTTGGTAACGTTTGTCCATGCTAACCTCAATGCGGCTTACTAGAGGCTAGAGGGCCTTATTGGAGGAGGTTTCGCCCTTGTTACAGATCAGCGCAGTTTTTGCAGCGGGTTGTGTAGGGCAAGGCCCTGAGACGATCTGGTGCGATGGGCTTGCCACATTTCTCGCAGAAGTCTCCGACCTGGGCAGCGATGCGTGCCAAGGCGCGTTCGGCCTGGGCCAGTTCTAGCCTAGCTTCTTCCTCCAGCCGCGCGACAACTTCGTCGTTTTGAACCTCTAGCGCCTGATCATCAAGATCTTTATTCAGAGCGCCACTGCTTCGATGCTGGTGTTCTTCATAGTGATGGATGCGGGCTTTGAGCTCTAACCGTAGGTTGTCTAGCCAGGCTTTTCTATCTTGAGTAGACATGATGTACCCGTTAATGTTGGTTAGTACGTGGCTCTATTGTGAACCGCCCCGGTTATTCCGGAGACCGGTTTGTTTGAGTCAGGCAGCTTCACCCGACTCTTCCAGTTGACGATAATACGTCCTTTCTCGTTCTACTGGTGGAACGTTTCCGATGGGTTCCAGCAGTCGGCGGTTGTTGAACCAGTCAACCCACTCCAGCGTGGCATACTCAACGGCATCCAGTCCCCTCCATGGGCCACGATGATGGATCACCTCCGTTTTGAACAAGCCGATGATGGTTTCAGCCAGCGCATTGTCGTAGGAGTCGCCGGTGGTGCCGACTGAGGCATTGATACCCTCGTCAGCCATACGCTCGGTGTAGCGGATCGAGAGATATTGGCTTCCCCTATCACTATGATGGATCAACCCTTGTCTGTGTTTTCGTGCCCACAGAGCTTGCTCCAGAGCGTCCAGCACCAGTGCCGTTCTCATCGACGTCGCTACACGCCAACCCACGATACAGCGTGCATAAACATCGATAACGAACGCAACGTAAACGAAGCCAGACCAGGTAGCGACATAGGTAAAATCGGCCACCCAAAGCTGATTAGGACGCATAGCCGTAAAGTCACGTTTCACTAAATCAGGTGCCCGTTTCTGGCCGGGATCACTGATGGTCGTGAAGGGGCGTTGGCCTCGCACCACGCCGCGAATTCCTAGGCGGCGCATGAGCCGTTCTACAGTGCAACGAGCAACATTAACGCCTTCACGGCGGAGTTGCCGCCAGACCTTACGGGCACCGTAGACGCAGAAGTTTTCTTCCCACACGCGCTGAATCTCAGCGGTAAGAAACGCATCCTGTCGATACCGGTCTGCCCGCCGTTCAGGATCAGCTTCAAGTGCCTTGTGGTGGTAATACGTCGATGGGGCGATTGGCAGTTGACTACAAATCGACTCGACCCCGAACTGAGCACGATGCTCGTCGATAAATGACACCATCAATTGGGTTTGCGGTCGAGCTCCGCCTGGGCGAAAAAAGCAGCCGCCTTACGGAGAATTTCATTGGCACGCTTCAATTCGGTGTTTTCACGCTCTAGCTGCTTGAGTCGTTCATGTTCAGACAGGTTAACCGAGCTGTTTTCCTGCGTGAGTTCTGTGCGTTTGCACCAGGCTCTCAAAGTCTCTGGTGTACAGCCGAACTTGCTGGCAATGGAGCAGATCGCCGCCCACTTGGACGGGTATTCGCCTTGCTGTTCAAGGACTAATCGAACAGCTCGCTCCCGGACTTCTGGGGAATATCGTTTTGGTGAGTTCATAACTCCATCCTCTCAAGATATGGAGTCTCCGGTAAAGCCGGGGCGGTTCAATTGAGCGGTATATGGCATCTAATACACTTGGTACAGCTCGCGTTATGCTCAAACCTGTTTTAATCGGGCCGACGGTGGCGTTACACCATCACGGCTTTCTGAGTAAGGTCCAACAGCATGAGCGCTAGAACTTGTAGCTGTGACTAAAGATCTTCCAGCTTTTCAGCGTCTCGTATCATGCGCATGATTTCGTGTTGTTCTAAAGCGAGGAGGCCATTCAATAATTCCTCGGTGGACGAGACTTCAGCCCGTGTCGATAAATAGCGATAGAGATCAATAATACGATCATGTACTGCTAGCAAAGAGCGCAGGACATCGTCAGTGCTCATGTTGGCAAAGTCTAAATTACCCAGTGTTTCAAGCTTGAAAGGGTACTTGTCAAAGTATTCTGCACACCACGTTTGGAGCGTGGCTTTCTCTGCATCCTCCTCGCTCAATGCTATGACCCTGCTAAGTTCTTGTTCATGTTGGGAAAGATAGTCAAGTAACATGCGCAGCTTTTCTTGCCGGGCATCCATGGCGGCGCGCTTCAGTGTATCGGCCAGATTGGCATGCAATTGCCGGGTCAGCTCCAATATGTCTTTAATGGTTTCAACCGTCATGCCCTTGTCCTATCTCAGGTTGGCTCTTGTTGGAAGTGATGCGTTACTGAGCAGTATCTTTAGATCTCACACCAAATGCGCTCTCTTAGGTCATCGCTGAGCTTTGATACCTTACGCGCGCGTTTTAACGTCGCTTCTGTCATATCACCAGTGATTTCATGATAGCAGGACACCATAGACGAAGGTGTTAGCAGACCCTCAAGGCCCAACATGCAGCTTGTCAGCTTGTTGCAGGAACTCGTCACGGTTGAAAAGAAGTCTAGTTCGTGACGCGTTGCGTCATTCAGTGTCTCTAGCCAAATTCGCTGCAACTTGATCGCTGTGTTAGTGGATTCCATCCACGGTTGAGACCACAAAACGAGCAAGTTTTCTGTGAGGGGTGATTTCAAAGGCTGTTTTGTAAGATCTGACGTTACCATTTTATTGTCCTCTTTGAAGGTAAGGCCGTATAGATGGCTTTAATGTTGTTGTAATATTTTATGTTTTTACCAGCCAGCCGACACTGACGTTTTATGGTGTCTATACAAAAAGTTAGCTAGAACTCCAATAATAACTTTCAAATAGTATAGACGACATGGGTGCACAAAAATTTGACCGTTGTCAGCTTTATGGCTTGAAATTTTTTATGGATAGTATGCTTGATTTCAAGGAGAGAGCTGCTGCTAAGGATGGGGTGCCTTGTTGTTTTGAAAATGGTAACCTAAATGATTAGATTTTTAGTTATCATGATAGTGATAAAGTATTAATAGTTGATTAGTTAAAAAACAGGTAAGATTTTAATGAGTGTTAATTTTTTAATGTTGATATAGAAAATTGACCGGTATCATAGAAAACGAGCTTTGCCTCACACTAGGATGCCCTTTGAAAAGCTGCCCATTGTTGGGCTTTTTTTGATGATTAGAGGGCTTTAATGATGGATAACTTGACAGCACTTACTTATCTACCGCAAGACCAGTTGAGCTTAGCTTATTTGCACGAGGTACGTGAGCTGAATCGCTACCGGGGCTTGGCACTGAGTTTTCTGCCCTTTGATCCACCTATTAGTCGCCTGATGGATGCGATTGGTATGGAGTGTGTGCACAGACTCTGCAGTTTGCAGGAAGTGGCTAGTCAGATGGAGCTTGGCGCTTGCGCAAATGCTAACCAGCAAAAGGAGCCTCCTTTTTTTAATAAAGTTAATAAGCACCTCTTCGTTGTTGATGAAAATATGGGGAAATACCTACTAGCAAATGCCGAAAAATCCGCTGAAGCGACGTGTACGTTTTTTGGTTGGCTGCTGGAAACAAATGCGACGCCTGAGCTACATCAGCCATTATTCGACTTTGTGACACAGAAAACGAAAGAGTGTCTTGTGCTCCGGGAGTGCCGTGAGCAGTGGGGAGTAGGCTCTTCTGAGTTAAGTCTTGCGATGTGATTAAAGCACCGTTTTGCACACAGCATATGTCAGCGGAGGAGCATATTTCTACTGACGCAGAGTGAGCCACGTTGAGAGGATTTTTTTGCGCTAGATCAATACTGTTATGAGTAAGTGCTTTTATTTGCTTAGAGAGCTTCTCTTCAAGAGAGCTTACGCTATAACTATTCATACTCTACTAATAGTTGCTGTGGTCGAAGCTTGGGTTTGTGCAAAAAAAATAGCGCACAAAAGCTAGGTAAGTAAAATTAATTAAAATTTATTTTTTAGTGCTTAGGGACATCGCATGAAGGCCATGGTGCTTGAGAAACAGGGTGGGCCGTTGCAGTGCCAGGAAAGGCCTATTCCTACGCCGGGGCCGGGGCAGGTACTGCTTAAAGTAGAGGCGTGCGCCGTGTGTCGCACTGACTTACACCTGCTCGACGGAGAACTACAAGACATCCGCTATCCGATTGTTCCTGGCCACGAAATTATTGGCCGTGTTGTTAAGTGTGGACCTGGTGTAGTGCTAGAGAAGGGAATACGCCTGGGCGTTCCTTGGCTAGGGTATAGCTGTGGTGAATGTCGTTACTGTTTACATGGGCAAGAGAACCTTTGTGATCAGGCGCGCTTTACTGGCTACCAGATTGATGGTGGCTTTGCTGAATATACGCTGGCGGACCATCGCTTCTGCTTTTCAATCGGCCCCGACTATAGCGCTGTAGAAGCAGCTCCACTGATGTGTGCCGGTCTGATCGGCTATCGTTCTCTAGTCATGTGTGGCGATGACCTGCAGCGTCTCGGTATTTATGGCTTTGGCGCGGCGGCGCATATCGTGGCTCAGGTCGCAAAACGGCAGGGCGTGGAAGTGTACGCCTTTACTCGCCCAGGCGATGAGGCGTCTCAACGATTTGCGCAACACTTAGGCGTGACGTGGGCAGGTAGCTCTGAACAGTTGCCGGAAGTGTCTCTTGACGCCGCTATCATTTTTGCACCTGTGGGGGAGTTGGTACCCCTGGCACTCCGCGCTGTGCGCAAAGGGGGAGTCGTCGTCTGTGGCGGTATACATATGAGTGACATTCCCTCTTTCCCGTATGCGCTACTGTGGGGAGAGCGCCAGTTACGCTCGGTAGCTAACCTGACTCGCCAGGACGGTAAGGCCTTTTTATCGCTGGCCTCCAAAGCGACAATTCGAACCAGTACAACGTGCTACCCGCTGCACGCTGCTAATGACGCACTGAAGGATCTCCGGGAAGGCAAGCTGACCGGCGCTGCCGTCTTGGTGATGGAAACACCTCCACCATCTGAGATGTTCGAGGTCGATTCGTAAGTTGGGTACTTTGCTTTCACTCACCATGATTACTCTGCTTGCTGCCATGACCGTGATGAAATCGATATCGTGACGGTGGTGCTCAAGCTGTAAAGGTTGCTTATTCCTTTTGGGTTCGTCTGCCAGGGAGACCGGATGGAGACGTCGACTGTTAAACACGCTACTGTTTCTCCATTGGATTCACCGCCCAGCGATGCCCATACCACGCGAGGTGAGGACGTCCTTGCGGCGCTAAGGACCTCAACCGCCGGGCTAGCAGTGGATGACGCGAAGCAGCGCCTCGTTACTTATGGAAGTAACCGGTTGCCAGAGGTGGCCGGTCGCCATCCCTTGTTGCGTCTTCTTGCCCAGTTTCATAACGCGTTGATCTATTTTCTGTTGGCGGCAGCGCTTGCCGCTTCGCTGCTAGGGCATTTCGTTGACGCTGCGGTCATTGCGGCGGTGGTTTTGGTCAACGCCCTGGTTGGATTTATGCAGGAAGGTAAAGCAGAAAAGGCGCTGAGCGCGATCCACAATCTCATCGCCCCCCACGCTTATCTGGTAAGAGAGGGAAGGCGAGTCAAGGTGCCCGTGGAAGAGATTGTACCTGGGGATATCGTGTCACTTGAGCCAGGGGACAGGGTTCCTGCTGATCTGCGGCTTATTCGTACGAGTGCTTTGCGTATCGAAGAGGCCATTCTGACGGGCGAGTCGGTAGCGGCAGAAAAACGCGAAACACCAGCGCCCAAGGACGCTGCATTAGGTGACCGGTACTCTATGGCCTATTCCGGGACGCTGGTGGCTACCGGGCAGGCGATGGGTGTCGTTGTGGCAACGGGTAGCGCTACGGAAATCGGGCGCATCAGTACTTTGCTACGTGAAGTACAACCATTGACCACACCGCTACTGCGCCAGATTAACCATTTTGGGGTGCGGTTTACCTGGATCACCCTGGCGGTGGCGGTCGTTCTCTTTGCCTTTGCGGTATGGGTACGTGGCTATGCTTGGCCGGACGCGCTGATAGCGGTCGTTGCTCTGGCAGTGGGGGCTATTCCTGAAGGCTTGCCAGCGGTTATCACCATTACATTGGCTATCGGCGTACAGCGCATGGCGCGTCGTCATGCAGCGATCCGGCAGCTACCGGCGGTAGAAACACTCGGCGCTACGTCGGTCATTTGTTCCGATAAGACCGGCACCTTGACGCGTAACGAGATGACGGTGCGACTGCTGGAAGTCCCTCATGGGCGGTACACGGTGACAGGCTCGGGCTATGTGCCGGAAGGGCGGCTGGAAGCTGCTTCTACCGATGACGCTACTGCGGATGAACAGCAGCTAGAGAGTGGTTGTTTAGTGCTTTCGGGAGTGCTGTGCAACGATGCTCAGTTGAACCAGGAAGATGGTGCTTGGCATGTAATGGGCGATCCCATGGAGGGAGCGCTGGTGGCGTTGGCCATTAAAGCTGGTTTGGAGCCGGAGCTAACTCGCCATGAATGGCCGCGACTTGATGAGTTCCCCTTTGATGCCAAGCATCGTTTTATGGCTACGCTTCATCGCCATTCAACAGGCGATTGTCGGATTTTTGTTAAGGGCGCCCCCGATGAACTACTGCAACGATGTGTCGCCCAGATAGATGGTGAAGGGACGGCATCGCTAGACCAAGCCGCCTGGGTTGCCAAGATCGCGAACGCAGCCGCCCAGGGAGAGCGAGTGCTCGGCTTCGCCGTTAAAGCAGTAGCTCCCGATACTGATAAGCTGGCTTTTTCCGACCTGGATGGGCTTGTCTTCATTGGCCTGATAGGGTTTATCGACCCCCCGCGCGAGGAGGCGGTGGCCGCCATTAAAGAGTGTCACTCCGCGGGTATTGCGGTGAAAATGATTACCGGTGATCACGCTGAGACGGCCACGGCGATTGCGCGGCAGCTAGGATTTGGAGAAGATCCACACGTCCTGACAGGGCGTGAACTTGATGATATTTCAGACACTGATCTGCCCGCTATCGTGACCGAAGCCAGTGTGTTTGCTCGCACCAACCCTGAACACAAGCTGCGTATCGTTCGTGCCTTGCAGTCGACGGGGGCGATCGTGGCCATGACCGGCGATGGCGTCAATGATGCACCGTCGTTGAAGCAGGCAAATGTCGGTGTTGGCATGGGACATAAAGGGACTGATGCGGCGAAGGAGGCCTCCCAGATGGTCTTGCTGGATGATAACTTCGCCTCCATCGTCGCTGCAGTGAATGAGGGGCGAGTAGTCTATGACAATATCCGCAAAGTAACCGCGTGGACACTGCCCACTAATGGCGGTGAGGTATTGGCGGTGATTGCCGCTATCTTGTTTAACTTCTCAATGCCGATGTCTGCGGTGCAGATTTTGTGGATTAATCTTGTCACGGCGGGCACCCTTGGCCTTGCTCTAGCGTTCGAACCGGCAGAGCCCAACGTCATGCAGCGCCGCCCTAGGCCCGCCAACCAAGGGTTGCTGACCCCTTTTCTGATCTGGCGGGTAGCGCTTGTGTCGTTCCTGTTTTTGGCAGCGGTGTTGGGCGTATTTTTTTACTCACTGGGGCGTGGGGATGAGCTGCCGATGGCTCGCACCTTGGTGGTCAATTTGATCGTCGTATTGGAAATTTTCTATCTATTTAATGTGCGCTATCTACACTACACCTCATTTAGTTGGCAGGGGTTACTGGGCACCCCCGCTGTGCTGTCTGCTGTCGCTGTGGTAGTAGTTGCTCAGGCGATGTTTACCTACTGGCCTGCTATGAATGCCCTTTTCGATACGCGTCCGTTAGCGGTTTTGGATGGGGTATTAATCATCAGCGTCGGCATGGTGATGATGGCTATATTGGAAGTCGAAAAAATAGTGATGCACCGAACAGGCTGGTTAAATCAATAAACAGAGGTAGGGGAGTGTGTCTAGGATTAAGCAAGTACGTGCTCGGCTACTAACGCTTGATCCATTTCCTGTATGGCTGTTTATTGGCTTCATATTGTTTTGGCTATGGCTAGCCATATCGCCTCATTATCGATCGGATTGGCTACTTGAGAATATACTGGTCTTTGTAGCGGTGCCCGTGTTGGGTTGGATGTGGTATCAGGGAGGCGTCTCGCCTCTGGCATGGTTAAGTATTTTTCTCTTTTTAGTATTTCATGAAATTGGCGCTCACTATACCTATTCGGAAGTGCCCTATGACCAGTGGTTGAAAACCCTGTTTGGGTTTTCTTTGGATCATTGGTTTGGCTTCGAACGTAATCAGTACGACCGATGGGTGCATTTTCTTTATGGGCTGCTCCTATTTCCATTGATGAAGGATCTTACGAAAGGGCTATTTCTATATGAGACAGTTTTATGCCGTTTACTACCTATATTGATGATTTTATCCCATTCGGCATTTTATGAGATTGTAGAGTGGTTGGCGGTTGTGCTCTTCCCGGGGGAATTGGGGGAGTCATACCTAGGTGCCCAGGGAGATATTTGGGATGCGCAGAAGGATATGACATTAGCACTTTTAGGAGCTTTCTTAGCAAGTACACTGAGTGTGTCAGTGCGCTATTTGGTAGCTAAAATTAACTCATCCACCAATAAATAGGCAGTTTGATGAGTGAGTAGAGGCTATTTTAAATACATCAAAGCATCACTTAAAGGAGTGATAGTATTGTGCTTTACTACTGCTAATAGTTGCATAAGGTGATAGATGAGCAATACTGGTTTTAGTATTCTATTTTTGATTTGACTATATGAAAAGCTTGCAGTTTATTAAGTTGTTTTATAGCGTTTCTTTGAGGCGTGATGCAGTAAGTATATAATATTTTATAGGGTTTGGACATGAAGCTTGTATGATTGCGTTTTAAGACTTATTTGGTTGCTGAAGTCGCTAAAAGTTATTACCTATCGTTTTGTGTTTTTTATTTATTTCTCTAATTGTATAGGGTTGATCCCACTATATTAGTGGGCGCCGATCAGTTTCGTTAGATAGCCAGGCTCGAAGAACACAATGTGAATAGCGTCTTCATTAAGCTAGCCATACAGGAGCTATGCTTTTCTGACATAGCTGCCTGGGGCGTTTTCGAGAGGTGGGTAGGGTTGTGAACCAACATGAGGTGCCTCGACAAGGGGGCCTGACCTTGCTGCCAGCCATGATTGCCATGCACCCCACCAGGAGCCTGGCTTAATTGCTGTACGCTCCAGCCAAGTGTCTGGATCAATATAGGAGTCACCTTCAAAGGCGGTGGCTATCCGATAATGCCGATGCGGTTGTTCAGGGGGACTAATAATACCCGCGTTATGACCACCGCTAGTGAGCAAAAAAGTAATCTCCGGTGCGTCTGCAAGAAGGTGCAACCTATAGGTGGATCGCCATGGTGCGACATGGTCCCACTCTGTGCCAACACAGAAAATAGGTATTTGTATATCGCTAAGCGCCACCGGGCGGCCTTCTACCCGCAAGCGTCCTTCGGCTAAGTCATTATTTAAAAATAGGGTACGCAAGTATTCAGAATGCATACGGTAGGGCATGCGAGTTGCATCGGTGTTCCAGGCGAGAAGGTCGTTAATGGGTTGCCTTGTGCCTAATAAATACTCGTTCACGACCCGGGACCAGATTAAATCGTTAGAGCGCAGTACCTGGAATACCCCTGACATTTGTTTCGTATCGAGAATGCCCTGAGCCCACATTAAGTCTTCAAGGAAAGCGAGCTGCTTTTCATCAATAAAAAGCATTAGTTCACCAGCTTCTCGGAAGTCCGTTTGTGCGGCGAAGAGTGTCATTGAGGCCAAGCGGTTGGCTCCATTTCTGGCCATCGCAGAAGCGGTAATGGCCAACAGGGTGCCGCCCAGGCAGTAGCCTACCGCATGTATCTTCTGACTAGGAAATAGGGTTTCGATGACATCGAGACTCGCCAGAATGCCTTGTTGGCGATAGTCATCCATCCCAATATCGCGATCTTCGTTCGTTGGGTTACGCCAGGAAATTATAAAAACCGTATGGCCATGATCGACTAAGTACTTAACAAGCGAGTTATGGGGGGACAAATCTAGGATGTAATACTTCATGATCCATGCAGGCACAATGAGTATAGGCATCGCATGTACTTCTTCTGTAGTAGGGGTGTACTGGATTAGCTCGATCAGATGGTTGCGAAAGATAACCTTGCCCGGTGTAATTGCTACATTTTTTCCAACGACATACATTTCAGCACCCGCTGACCTTTTGCCGAGATAGTGGTTTTGGATATCTTCACAGTAGTGCTGCAGGCCTTGCATTAAGTTGGCTCCAGCACTCTCAACGGTTTTTTGGAGCACAGCGGGATTAGTCAGTAAAAAATTGGAGGGGGAGAACACATCAAGCCACTGGCGGGCACCGAATTCTACTGCCTGCTCGTGATGCGGGGATAAGCCGCGTAGTCCGGTGGTGGCGTTATGCCACCACTGCTGTTGAAGAAGAAAGCCTTGATAAAGCAGATTATAGGGGAAGTAACGCCAGGCAGGGTCACGAAAACGACGATCCTGGGGCAGGGGGGCAATACAAGGTGTGGCATTGGGGTCGAAGGCCGAATGGCTAACCCAAGACAGCAAGCGTAGCTGTTTCTTCATTGCTTTTTTTACTAGATGAGCCTGAGTTCCAGGAGAAAGCTGGAGGCTTGATAGCCAGTCCAAGTAAGTTAGCATGGCCGATGTAGGAGAAATGCCAAGTGTTAGCCCTGCCAGTGATGCTCGTACCAGCCTGTCCAATTGTTGGTATTGTGTCTCATCATAAATCATTGTTATTAACCCTAGAAGCTGAGCGTTAGTTTATCTAGCAATAACATTTACTTACCTTTACTGATTCACTTCACCTGAGTGCCAGGTGTCGCTGATGCCACTGTGCTTTAAGCTGCCCGCATATATAACAAAAGCAATAATGAAAAAACATTGTGATATGAAATTCTATTGATAGGTTTAATATGGGTTGAAATTAACTACTACACAATAATTTTACTACCATTTTATAGGTGAGCTGGGGTGAAGCTGGTATTAATTGCTCTGGATCAAGTTTTTGCATATTAGTGCTTTTTATTACATTTACCACCTTTTAAATAAAAGTATTTGCGCTATAAATATACCATGGTTTGTAATGTAGCCATTGAAAAAATGAAGGATAAAGATGCAGTTTATCCCTTTTATTAAGTAAAAGAACTACATAGGAGTAGTGTCATGGAAAAAGCAATCAGCAAGCCTGTAATGTCGGAAAAAGATACGAGTTCACTTCCAAGTAAGCGCTCTTTAAGCCCGCTGGAAGAGTTTGATCGTATGATAGAAGGTTTCTTCGAGCGCAGCTGGATGAAGCCCTTTTTCAAGGAAGACTTAATAAAAGAACGGCTAGGTTTTTTCGGTCAACATAACCCTAAAGTTGACATCATTGATCGAGACACAGAAATCGAAGTGCGCGCTGAGATGCCAGGGATTGACCGAAAAGAAATAGACCTTGAAATAACCGAACATGCCGTGATGCTAAAAGGTCAGCGTTCCGAAAAAACCGAGGAAAAACAGGATGAGTATTACCATTCAGAAATTTGGCAAGGTTCCTTTTCTCGGACGATTGCCCTGCCAGTAGAAGTGGATGCTAAACATGCTGAAGCCAAATTTAAGGATGGCATATTGACAATCACTATGCCAAAAGCCAAACAAGCTTCACGGCGTAAGCTTGAAATCAAGTAGATAGAGCGTGTATTTCTAATTGATAACAAGATTGTCTTGCAAAACTACAGGAGTACAAATGATGCCAAAGTCAGACAGTCAAATTCAGAAAGATGTGCTTGCCGAACTTGAGTATGAACCCACTGTTCGTGCTTCGAATATTGGGGTAGAGGTTAACGGCGGCATTGTGACATTGGCAGGCCATGTGGATAGTTATGCAGAGAAGTGGCATTCAGAAATGGCAGCACAGCGAGTTAGCGGTGTTAAAGGCGTTGCCGTTGAAATGGACGTAAATCTGCCTGGAAATAACAATCGCACTGATGCAGATATTGCTCGTGCGGTTAAAAATACGCTGGAGTGGAATGTATACATTCCACATGACCCATTAAAGATAATGGTTGAAGACGGTTGGGTGACGCTAACCGGCGAAGTCCCTTGGGAGTATCAACGGCGTGTGGCTGCTAGTTCCATACGCTACTTGACAGGGGTTACGGGTGTGAGTAACCAGATCGTTCTCAAACCTAAGCCTACCGCTGCTGCTGTTAAGGCCGATATTGAGGCCTCACTTAAACGTAGGGCTATTCAGGATGCCAATGCGATCAAAGTCGAGGTGCACGATCACGACGTCATACTAAGTGGAAAGGCACACAGCATCGCGGAAAAAGACTTAATACACCATTCTGCATGGAGTTCGCCCGGCGTATGGAAGGTAATAGATGATATAAGGGTTTGAAGGTGACAGGTAATAAAATTTCAAAACGTAGAATGGTCATCGAATCTCTAGAAGGGTTCGATGACTCTATCTTTTTGCCTGCTTTTTTTGTTGGAGTGATCCTCTCTCCGGAACTCAGTATCAAAGAACCTAACCATCAAATTTGGCTATAACGCACGCCCTTTACAAGCCTACCTGGAACGGAAAAGTAGAACTACACCCGGCAACTGATGTTGGCGGAAGGCCGTATTGCGCTAACCCCTGTGGAGTTCGGTGTAATGCGCTACCTGGTTGAACATCAGGGCAAGGCAGTTTGCCGCCGTGAGCTTTTGCAGCATGTCTGGGGCACCCGTTATCAGGGCGGCAGCAATGTGGTTGACGCCGTTGTTCGTGTCTTGTGCCGCAAGCTTGGTAACCAGTCTGCGCGGGTCGAGACGCTCACAGGCGTGGGCTATCGTCTGCGTTGAGAGGCCATATAAGCTTTAAATTTATCCTTATTAATCAAGTTAAAGAAGCGATGATTTTCTTAACCTTTTTATTTAATTAATATTTATGGTTATTTTTTAACCTATGTTACATTTTTATTACTGACTAAAAAGGTAACGTATATCATAGTAATTGAACGGCTATTACATTTAGCTTCCGTTATTAGCGTTTTCCTCAAATCGACAATATATGCTTGCGTCCAGCTAGCTATCGCGGTACTAACAGTTATCTCTTAGCTTCGGGTAACACGATGAAAACGCTGCTGCGATGGCTGTTCACTCTCGTAGTGCTTTTAGCGCTGCTGCTAGTGGGGCCTGTATGGATATTGGCAAGTAATCAAGTGGTAACAGAAGGACATTGGTCATCGTTGGATCGCTCCTCCGCTGGGATCGCCCCAGACCCAGCCGCGATCTCCGAAGCCGTGGTGCAGGTCTATTCTGCCCGCGCCTATAATTGGCGCGGGGCGTTTGGCGAACATATCTGGATTGCAACGAAAGCAGAGAATGCTGATAGCTACCGGCTGCATCAAGTGTTGAGCTGGCGTCGCCCTACGGTAGTCTCTTCTATTGATACCCCCGATCGTGCCTGGTTTGGTAACCCGCCCACGCTGCTGGCCGATTACCGCGGTGATGCGGCTGCACAATTAATACCCAAGATAGAATCCGCTGCTGCTGACTACCCTCAAGCCGACCTTTATCGCGTATGGCCCGGGCCTAACAGCAACAGTTTTATCGCTTGGGTGATTCGTGAAGTACCAGACTTTGAGGTGACGCTGCCCGTTACCGCTATCGGCAAAGATTATATTTTCAACGGTATTTTGGCACCTGCGCCAAGTGGCACGGGTTACCAGCTCTCATTAGGCGGGGTAGCCGGTATTATGCTGGCGCTAGAAGAGGGCATCGAAATTAATGTTCTCGGCTTGAGTTTTGGTATTGATGTGATGCGTCCTGCCTTGAAGCTGCCAGGTATAGGGCGCCTTGGAATGCCCGCACGAGTAGCGAGCGGTGAGCTTTAATTTTCTGCAACCTGCGCTTATCCCATCACAGGAGCCTTGAAGTTTAACCCGATAGCTTCTTGATGAGCATTTAGCTTTTCTGCTGCTGCTCGGTAAATCGCTGCATTATATCCAGTGTTTCATCGCTCACGTGGTGCTCCATGCCTTCAGCATCAATACGAGCAGTGGCATCTTTGACCCCCAGCGCGCGTAAAAAATGCAATACGATATCGTGCCGAGCGCGTGAGGTTTCTGCCATTTTCTGGCCTGCCTCGGTCAGAAACAGAGAGCGGTAGGGCTTGCTAGTCACCAGCTCAAGCTCATTTAGACGCCTGATCATTTTCGATACGGTTGCCTGACTCACCGCCATGCGGTTGGCAATGTCCGCCGCACGCGCTTCGCCACGATGCGTCAGTAAATCCCCAATCAGCTCAACGTAGTCTTCAATCAGCTCGGTTTCATGGGCATTACGCACCGTTGCATACTGCTGAGCATGCTGCTCCACGGGCGGAAGGGCATCACCATGAATGCTTGGGGCGGTTAATGAAGCGTTCGGTTTAGAATCAGTCATTGGCAAATTATATCGGAAGCAGCGGTAATAATCATTGGATCGTACTTGGGATAGTAGCCTATTTTTACGCAACATTGTTAGCCAAGACTAAACTGTTTGCATAGTGCTTTTTTTCTTGAGTTACAGTCTACTTATCAGTAATACAAAAGGGATGAATATAGCTTTGAGCCTACCGCTATGGTTAAACACAGCAATGGTTAGAGCGCTTAGAAGCGATACCTGAGGAGCGACGGGTACTGTTAAGTGTGGCAATGTTCAGGCAATTGGTGAGCCGATTTCGACGCACCGTAAAGCGGGGCATATTGCTTATATGGCTCAGCGTGAAGCGATTGAATGGGATTTTCCTGTCTCGGTCTGGGAAACTGTGATGGGTGGCCGCTATGAGCATATGCGTAATGACCCCTTGTGGCGCCGTCTGCTGCCTTCACGTTGGTATGATTCCCGCCATGGTGAGGCGGTAAAGAGCGCGCTAGATGCGGTGGATATGCTGGCGTTGGCGAAACGCCCGATTGGCAAGCTATCCGGTGGGCAGAAAAAGCGTGTTTTACTTGCCCGTACGCTTGCTCAGCAGGCGGATATTTTACTGCTTGATCAGCCACTGGCGGGTGTAGACCCACCTAGTGAGCGGTTGATTTTAGACGTGCTGGCCGGTGAGCGAGAGGCCGGACGAACGGTAATCATGGTCACTCACGATATGCCGGGGCACGGCGCTACGTCGACCATGTGGTGTTGATCAACCGCTTTATTCGTGGGGTAGGCTCGCCTGATGAGATGCTCAGCGATGCCAATTTAGCTGAGCTTGCGGTGAGTTCTACCGAGCAGTCGGCGAATGATGTGCAGGTCGATAAAGCATCTCCCTTAACGGCAGCGCAGGGGGAACTAACGAGGCAGAACTAATGGCAACACTTGGCCTGTTTGGCGATGCGATCTCCCATGCGGTGCTGCCTGTTTGGCAATGTGCTGGGTGTTCAGCAATCGGCACTATTTGCTGACCTTAGTGGCCAGCGTGATTGCCCTGCTGGTGGTGTGGCTCGCTTATCGGCCGTTGCTGCTCTACGCGTTTGACCCCCAGCAGCTTTAAAACCGTGATGCTGATTTCAGTGGGCGTTAGCTCAGCGGTCTCGGCTAGCGCCAGATATTCACAACAGGGGTATTTGTAGGCTTTCCCAGGTTTTTTCGGCGATCCCGATGCCAGCACCCGTCATTAATAGGTACGTTTGATCGACGCCGGCAGCATGCAGAGGCGCGGCTTCATCCTGAAAGTGAATGCCCGCAATTATGTGGCCGGTAAATCCCGCTTTGCGCAGTTCGCGAGTAGCAATCAATTTGCTTTCAAGTTCCGGGGTGGCCAACGTGGCTGCCGCTAGATGGTTGATATTGAGATGATGCCAGAATCCCACGTCCTCAATATCGCCATAAAAAACTCGTCGTTGTGTGTTTATTTTATTGGGGTCTGAATCAATACCCACAGCAGACAACCCTTTATCAGTAAAAAAATCATAGGCGGCGTTACCGGTTCGGCCCATGCCCAGCACTAGAATGGTGGCACTACCTAAATCCACTGGTTGTTCATCGGGATGGCGAGCGTGTCGTTCAAAACGCAGCAAACTTTTTTCCCAACGATCAAAAAGCTGGTGGGCAATGCGATTTAGCGGGGCTGCGATGACAAACGACAGGGCAACGGTAATCGCCAGCGGAACAAGCCACTCTTCTAAAATGCTGGCAGCAACAATCAAGCCAAACTCACTGTAAGCCGTTAGGCTCAAGCCTCCCAGGAAGGCATTGCGCGCTCTGATGCGAAAAGCAATGAGAAGGGCAAAAAACAGAACCCCTTTTAATGGAAGCAGAACAGCCAGTAAAACTGCAAATAACAGTGCTTCTTTATCGGGCAAACCTGCCATGCCAATCTGCAGAAAGAAGCTGATTAACAGCACTTCTTTAAGCCCCCATAGCGCCTTGGATAACTCTTGCGCGCGAGGGTGCTTTGCAAGTAGCAAGCCCATTACTAGGGCGCCTACCTCGGAGCTTAATCCCACGGCTTCAAAGCCCATACCACCAACCGCAATGGCTAACACAGCACCTAATAGCACCAGAAGCTCATCGTGCTGAGCCATGTTCATTAGCCAATAAAGCACTGGTCGTAATAGCGGCAGTAAGAAAACTAGCAATGCCCAGGGGCTAGGGGAGTCACCGCTGTAGATGCTAAGAACCGCTAAGGCAACCAAGTCTTGAATAATGAGAATGCCAATCGCAATACGGCCGTGTAGGGCACGTAGTTCGCGTTTGCTTTCGAGCACTTTAGCGGCCAGAACCGTACTTGAGAAAGAGAGTGCAATCGCCAGCAGTATCGCTTTATCAAGGGGAAGCGAAAGAAAAATAACAAAACCTGCGGTAAACAACAGGCAGGTAATCACTAGGTGTATAAAAGCGCTACCCAGCACTACGGGTTCTGCCAAACTGCGTATATTGAGTTTAAGGCCAATGGTAAACAGCAGTAGTAGCACCCCTAAATGAGCAAGATGCTCAAGCAGTGGGCCCGCATCGATGGGTAGGCCAATACTGGGGCCAAAGGCATTAAGAGCAAACCCTGCTACCAAGAACCCCACGAGGGGTGGCAGACTTAGCTGTCGTGCCGCGATGCCAAAGATTAACGCTACCGATAAAATAACTACTTCAAACATGCCGCATCCCTTGAGCGCGTAACGGTGCTGATTATCTTCCAACCCGCCAGTGCTTTTGCATTTCTATAAAAGTGAACGATGCTGACCAAGTGATTAACACAAAGCCAGTTAATGCCAACGTGCCATATAAAAAACGCACTGGCCCCATGGCATAAATATCGCCATAGCCCACGGTGGTATAGGTCACCGCAGAGAAAAAGATGTAATCAAGTACGTTAAAGCTGTCGTACCCATGTAAAGCGCCAATACTCAACTGGTCGGTAAGCCACCAGCCCGTGATCCCAAACAGCCAAATTTCGACAATGTGTGTCATTAATACACCAAACGCCATCCCCAGGATTCGTTGTCGGTGTGGCCGTCGAGATTTTTCTATTTGGCGAGAGATAAGCCATAGGGCTTCATAGTGAAGCAGTACCGCAATGACCACGGTAACAAAGGTTGTTACCACAACCGCGATATGCTCGGGGTAAGGAATAGTCATGTTAGCAAGTAATCAACTTAATTGGCCTTTGCTCGTTAGCATAAACGGGTACCCATCAGTAGCAAAGTAGCGTCCATGTGCTGCCAGCCCCACCATGCGAGCATTAAACCGGTAAACAGCAGAATTGCCGCCATGACCTTAAGTAAATGATTGATTGTCATGGGGTCACCGTCGTTGGCTGCGAGCGCTCAAGCGGCTTTTCACTGATAAACCAGTGTAGTGCAGCGGCCACGACCGAGAGCACAATAGCAATTTGCCAGACTGTATTGTAGTGCCCGGTAAGATCATAAAAATAGCCGCCCAGCCAGACGCCCATAAAGGAGCCTAACTGGTGAAATAGAAACACGATGCCGCCGAGCATGGAGAGGTGACGAACACCAAATACGGAAGCCACAATGCCGTTGGTTAATGGCACAGTGGAGAGCCATAGCAACCCAATGGCAATACCAAATAAATAAGCGCTAACAGGGCTTAACGGCAAATAAACAAACGCAGTAATCACCACCCCGCGAATCAAATAGAGCCAAGTGAGCAGCTTGGGTTTTGACCAGATGCCGCCCATCCATCCCGCGGTATAGGTGCCTACAATATTAAACAGCCCCACTAACGCTAATACGGTCGTGCCTACTTGAACAGCAAGGCCCTTATCAAATAAGTAGCCGGGGAGGTGCACGGCAATGAAAACCACCTGAAAGCCGCAGACAAAAAAACCTAAACAGAGCAGCCAGAAGCCTTTTTGACCAGCTGCTTCGTTGAGTGCATCCTTCAGGCTTAAATCGGTTGCCGTTTTGGCGGAGGGCTTATCGCGCAGCATTGCCCCCAGGGGAATGATGATGGTTGCGATAGCCGCCATCGCCATAAGCGCCGCCGCCCAGCCAAGCCACTCGAGCAAGCCAAGGGTGCCGGGCAGCATGGCGAATTGCCCGAAGGAGCCTGCCGCGCTAACAATGCCCATGGCCATACTGCGTTTTTCAGGCGCCACCGCACGGCCCACGGCACCTAAAATGACCGAGAATGTAGTGCCTGAGAGACCAAGGCCAATCAATAGCCCGGCGCTGACCGTCATGCCCAGCACCGAGGTAGAGAGGCTCATAAACAGCAGCCCCAAGGCATATAATAAGCCACCAACAACGATAATCTTAGCCGCGCCGAAACGGTCAGCCAGCGCGCCGGTAAAGGGTTGTGATAAACCCCAAACCAGGTTTTGTAATGCGAGCGCAAAGGCAAACACGCCGCGTCCCCACCCCAGCTCGCTGCTGAGCGGCTCCATAAAGAGCCCGAAGCCATGGCGTAACCCCATGGCCGTCGAAATAACCAGGCTTCCCAATATAATCAGCAGTAGCGAGTGGCGAAGAACGAAGGCCATGATGTTCTCTTTATTGGCAGGCTAACAGTTAGCTCACTATCGCATGCGTTGTGCGCTTTTAGAAGCTAGGAGTAGGCAAGTAAGGCAGTATTAGTTTTACGCTATTAATCTGCTAAAATCCGCCCCCTTCGCCGTTAATGACCTCTTAATAGCTCTAGGGATTTTCATGAATGCAGTAATTCTTGCGGTGCTGGTGATGGTGGCGCTATCGCTGGCCCGTGTCTCGGTGGTATTCGCGCTTGTGGTGGGTGCGTTAGTCGGTGGTTTAGTAGGCGGTTTATCGCTTGAGCAAACGCTGGATGCTTTTAATGAAGGCGTGGGCGGTGGCGCCCAGGTGGCACTGGCTTACGCTACGTTAGGCGCTTTTGCAGTGGCTATTTCCCGCTCTGGCTTGCCGGATATGCTGGCTAACCGTTTGATAACGCTACTAGGCAAGGAAACGACCGTGGCACATCAGGTGCGGGTCAAAATGTTGCTGCTAACGGCGGTTTTGCTGGTGGCAATCTCTTCACAAAACGCTATCCCGGTACATATCGCCTTTATACCTGTGTTGATCCCGCCGCTGTTAACCGTGATGAATCGTTTGAGGCTGGACCGGCGGGCAGTGGCGTGTGCGCTAACGTTTGGTCTAACCGCGCCTTATATGCTGTTGCCAGTAGGCTTTGGGGCGATATTTCTAAACGATATTTTACTGGCTAACTTAAACAGCGCGGGTGAGCCGTTGGGGTTAGAAATCACCCGCGGAATGGTGCCCATGGCCATGGCAATACCGGTCGGGGGCATGGCTTTAGGCCTCATCGTTGCACTGCTATGGAGTTACCGGCGCCCCCGTGACTATCAGGCACAGGATATTGCCGCGAATGTTTCTGAAGCGCATGCGCCTGCTAAACCGCATATGCTGGGTCTGGTTATGTCTGGGGTAGCGATCGTCGCAGCCCTCGGCCTGCAGCTGTATAGCGGTTCGATGATACTAGGGGGTTTGGTAGGGATTGGCCTGCTTTCAATGGGCGGTATCTTTAAGTGGCGTGAAGCGGACGATCTGTTTACCAGCGGTATGCGCATGATGGCGCTGATCGGTTTTATCATGATTTCGGCGGCGGGTTTTGCTGAAGTGATGAAAACCACTGGAGAGATTGATGCCTTGGTATCAGGTGCGTTTGCCTTGTTCGGCGATAACCGTGGCCTAGCTGCGCTGGTGATGCTACTGGTTGGGCTATTTATTACCCTGGGTATTGGCTCATCGTTCTCTACCATTCCGATTATCGCAGCGATTTTCGTCCCGTTGGCAGTTCAGTTTGGTTTCTCGTCAATGGCGACCGTTGTACTGGTTGGCACCGCGGCGGCGTTGGGCGATGCTGGCTCGCCAGCGTCGGATTCAACCTTAGGGCCTACGTCTGGACTGAACGTTGATCGTCAACACGATCATATTTGGGACAGCGTGGTGCCGACATTTCTACACTACAACATTCCGTTAGTGGGCTTTGGTTGGCTAGCGGCGATGATGCTCTAAATATCTTGCGGCAAAACGACTCTATTAGAATCCAAAAGGGACAACGCTGGTTGTCCCTTTTTTATTTAACCCGTTAGTGTTTGGGTAGGTGAGATTCAAACGCGCTTAATAGCCCCCGCAGTAGCGAAAGTTCTTTGCGGCTGGGCTGGGCGCGGGCGAAGAGGGCTTGAAGCTGCTCTTCAGTGCGCGCGTGGGGCTGGGTTAAAAAGCCGCTCTCCTGCATTAAGCGACCCAGATGGGCTTGAAAGTGTAGGAACTGTTCACGGGTGGGCGGCGTTGCCTCCAGTGGGCGCTGGTAAGCAAAACCGCTATCTTCTTCTTTACGCCAAGCGCGGTGTACTTCATAAGCGAGAATCTGCACCGCCTGAGATAAATTCAGAATGCCGTAATCAGGATTGGCGGGGATGCTCACCTGATGCGTGCAGCAGCGGATCTCATCGTTAGTCAGCCCGGAACGTTCTCGTCCAAACACCAGTGCCACGGGCGACGTTTGTGCGTTCTGAATAACGGCTGCCGCCATCTCATCGGGTTCGTCAAAGTGGGGCAAGGGCAGGCTGCGCAAGCGTGCGCTGGCACCCACCACCTGAACGCAGTCATTAACCGCTTCCTCCAGTGTTGTCACTACCCGTGCATTGTCCAGAACATCAGTGGCCCCTGCGGAAAGGCGAGAGGCTTCTTCATCGGGAAACAAGCGCGGATTCACCAGCACCAGCTCGGTTAAGCCCATGGTTTTCATAGCCCGTGCCGCAGCGCCGATATTGCCTGGGTGGAAGGTCTGAACGAGTACGATACGAATATGCTGCAACATGCGCTGGTTTTGCCCTATAGCCTTATAAAAATCCGCGCTGATAGTACCACGTTCGCTCTGCGTAATGGGTGGAGGAAATGAGCCGAACGACCCACAAAACGCAACAACCCCGCACATGGCGGGGTTGTTGGTGACTGCCTTAATCGCTAGCAGTCTTGAGCAAAAGGGCTCAGGGGTGCATTACATCATGCCGCCCATGCCACCCATTCCGCCCATGCCACCCATGTCTGGGCCAGCTTCTTTCTCTTCAGGATCTTCAGCGATCATGCACTCGGTGGTGATCATCAGACCAGCAACAGAACCAGCGGACTGCAGCGCAGTACGGGTTACTTTTGCCGGATCCAGAACGCCCATTTCGAACAGATCGCCGTACTCGCCGGTCTGTGCGTTGTAGCCGAAGTTGCCGGTTTCATCTTTCACACGGTTGATAACAACGGCAGGCTCTTCACCAGCGTTAGCCACGATTTGACGCAGCGGTGACTGCATAGCGCGTAGCGCCATGTTGATACCGTGGTTCTGGTCTTCGTTGTCGCCCGTCAGGCCTTGTACTTTCGCCATAACGCGAACCAGCGCAGTACCGCCACCAGGTACGACGCCTTCTTCAACGGCTGCACGAGTAGAGTGCAGGGCGTCTTCAACGCGGGCTTTCTTCTCTTTCATTTCCACTTCGGTGGCAGCACCGACGCGGATAACGGCAACACCGCCTGCCAGTTTGGCAACGCGCTCTTGCAGCTTCTCTTTGTCGTAATCAGAAGAGGTGTCTTCGATTTGCGCGCGGATCTGATTAACGCGTGCTTCGATATCGCCTTCTGCACCAGCGCCATCGATGATGGTGGTGTTCTCTTTAGACATAGTCATGCGCTTAGCGGTACCCAGGTGATCCAGGTTCGCTTGCTCAAGCGTCAGGCCGACTTCTTCAGAGATAACCGTGCCGTTGGTCAGGATAGCGATATCCTGCAGCATGGATTTACGACGGTCACCGAAACCAGGCGCTTTAGCAGCGGCTACTTTAACGATACCGCGCATGTTGTTAACCACCAGCGTAGCCAGTGCTTCGCCTTCGATATCTTCAGCGATGATGGCTAGCGGCTTACCTTGTTTAGCAACCGCTTCGAGAACCGGCAGCAGCTCACGAATGTTGGAGATCTTTTTATCCACTAACAGGATGTAAGGATCTTCCAGTTCAACCGTCATGGTGTCCTGGTTGGTAACGAAGTAAGGAGACAGGTAGCCGCGATCAAACTGCATACCTTCAACGACTTCCAGCTCATCTTCAAAGCCACGGCCTTCATCAACAGTGATGACGCCTTCTTTGCCGACTTTTTCCATCGCTTCGGCGATAATTTCACCGATGCGCTTGTCACCGTTAGCAGAGATGGTGCCTACCTGAGCAATCGACTTGGTGTCGGTGCAAGGTACCGACATTGCTTTGATTTCTTTAACGGCAGCATTAACGGCTTGGTCGATGCCGCGCTTAAGATCCATCGGGTTCATGCCGGCAGTAACGCCTTTCAAACCCTCAGCGATAATGGCCTGGGCCAGAACGGTAGCGGTGGTAGTACCGTCACCAGCGGCGTCAGAAGTCTGTGAAGCGACTTCTTTAACCATCTGCGCGCCCATGTTTTCGAACTTGTCTTTCAGTTCGATCTCTTTGGCGACAGAAACACCGTCTTTAGTAACGGTCGGGGAACCGAAAGATTTTTCCAGTACCACGTTACGGCCTTTAGGACCGAGGGTTACTTTTACCGCGTTGGCAAGAACGTCAACACCGCGCGCCATACGCTTACGGGCATCATCTGAAAACTTAACTTGTTTAGCTGACATATCTGCTACTTCCTAAATTGAATGCAAAAACGTGAAAGTAAATAATCGAGGCGCTCATCAATCAAATGTGAGCCGCAACGACTGTTAGCCTTCAACAACCGCAAGAATATCGGCTTCGCTCATGATCAAGACTTCTTCGCCGTCGACTTTCTGTTTCTCAACGCCGTAGCCATCTTTAAAGATCACGTTATCGCCAACTTTAACGTCGAGAGGGCGGACATCGCCATTTTCCAGAATGCGGCCATTACCGACAGCAAGAATTTCGCCACGCGTCGGCTTTTCTGCTGCATTGCCCGGAAGCACGATGCCGCCAGCGGTTTTCTGCTCTTCTTCAACGCGACGGACGATGACACGATCGTGCAAAGGACGGATATTCATTCACGTTCTCCTGAGTAGGGTTGAAGCCCTGATGAGGGCGGTTAGTCTAAAAGTGTTCTCGAGGGAGTGACCCGCGAGAAGTGAAGACCTCACGGTCTTCCTTGTTAATGGCAGCTACCGTCTAGATCGCTGCCGAATTTGTGTACTGGGTGAAAAATGGGGGCTGCGGTTGGTCTTTCAAGGGGGCGAGTAAGAAAAAATTGCTTTTTTAGCAATTTTCTTCCAGTCCGAGCCTTAGTCGCGGCGTGGGGGCTCGTCTCTGCTAATAAAATCACCCTCAATCGGACCTTTCTGTTGGGAGGTGTTTGGGGTGTGGTAGTCCCTTGGTCGGGCCGAGGAAGCGTTGGGGTCTTGCTGCTGGCTGGCGATTTTTTTCAGACCTAGCCAAGTAAGTGCTTTAAACATCAATTGGCGTGCGCTAGGTATCAGGCATGCAAGGCCCAGCGCATCAGATAAAAAGCCTGGCGCCATTAATAAGGCACCACCAAAAATAAGCGCGGCGCCAGTCAATAGCTCACTAGAAGGAATTTCGCCGGCCTGCATACGCTGACGCGCGCGTGCAAAGGTTGATACGCCTTCTTTACGAATAAGATGTAACCCGGCAAAGCCTGTGCCAAGTACTAGGAGCAGGGTAGTGAGTAGCCCTATTTGGCTACCCATCGAAAAAAGCACCACAAAATCAAGTAGGGTGAACAGTGATATAAAAATAAGAATAGGCATGACTAACTCCAGAAAACGCTAGAAATAGCTAGAAATAGCGACTCGATAACCGTCTTAATTGCGTAATATGGTGACATGAATGTAAATAGCAAGCAGCTAACATTGCGCCTTCCAGCGGCGATGTAGCTCGATTAATGCCCATAATTCCTCTATGCTGCAATGCACAATGAACTGGTTGTATTTCTCGTAAGGAGTCAATAATGGTACTTGCCGATAAAGTAATCGCCGTCACCGGTGGGGCGCGTGGATTGGGTTATGCCATGGCACTGCGCCTGGGTAAGCAAGGCGCACGCATGGCGCTGTTGGATATGAGCGCTGAAGCGCTTGATCAAGCGGTATCAGCACTTGCTACAGAAGGGGTCGATGCTCAAGCCTTTGTGGTGAATGTTGCAGACGAGGCTTCTGTGACACAAGCGTTTGCCGATATTGCTCAGCGTATGGGGCCGATCAGCGGTTGCGTTAATAATGCGGGCATTACTCAGGATGCACTACTGGTAAAGGCCAAAGAGGGACAAGTGGAAAAACGCATGTCGTTGGAGGCATGGCAAAACGTCATAAACGTCAATTTAACCGGCGTTTTTCTGTGTGGTCGCGAGGCTGCCACGCAGATGATCGAAATGGTGCATGAGGGTGTGATTGTCAATATCTCCAGCATTTCCCGGGCAGGTAATATGGGGCAAAGCAACTATGCCGCTGCAAAAGCTGGCGTACATGCGCTAACGGTCACCTGGAGCAAAGAGTTAGCGCGCTATGGTATTCGGACAGGCACCGTGGCCCCAGGGTTTGTGGCTACCGAAATGACCGCCTCAATGCGGCCCGATATATTGGAACGTATCTCATCAAGCGTGCCGCTAAAACGCCTGGGTGATCCGGATAATATTGCTCAAAGCGTTGCGTTTATTCTTGAAAACGACTATTTCACCGGGCGTATGATTGAGTGCGATGGTGGGTTGCGGCTGTAGCATTTACTTGCTGTAACCAGAATGGGCGGCCTAGCATGGCCGCCCATTGTGCACGGTTAAAAGAGTCCCCTTAAAAGGCCGTGCTTAAAATCTGTTCTTAAAAACCGAGCTTAAAAATAGTCGCGACTAATCTTTCGCTGAAAATACATCTCCAAGCGCAGTGTCATGGCCCAGCGTGGGTCATAGCTAACATCGCGTTGAAAATGCAGTTCCGGAATCACATCGGCAAATAAAATGCCTTTATGGATGTCGCGGCGATAGCGTGTTTGCAGGTAGTAGTTAGTCATACGAGGATTTGAAGCGCTTTCACCGATAGCAATTGCCGAGTAGCGCAATGCGCTGCGGCGGTTAATGCGGTGATTGATTTCGGCAATTTCACTGTATTCCAGCTTATCTTCCTCTTCGCGCCACTGAACCGTAGAAATAAACCGCAAATGGCGGCGTTCGCTCAATTGGCGGCCGATATCCCAGCGCGTTCGTGCCGAATAGCCTTCATTGTTAAACCAGGAAACCCGGTTGTTCGATTCAAGCTGCCAAGGCCCTTCACCAAGCTGCCACAGCCGTTCGCTGGTAAAGCGAACATAAGGATCCAGAGGGAGGCGCAGACGAATACCAGCGCCAACGCGGTTGCTCCAATTTTCGCGCTTGTCACGACTTTCTAGCCAATCCAGGCCTAACGTAGAGCTACGGCGGTCGCGCTGGTCATTGGCAAGACGCCCTGATCCTTGCTCTTCAAGTGTACCTTGCGACTCTTCAGGATCACTCTCGATCACCAGACGTAAGCGTTCTTCCGAGGTAGGTAGGTCTATACGGTAACGAAGTGAAGTATCGCCGCGCGTACCATCCCCCTCCATCCAATCGATTTCTTGGCCAAAACGAAGATAAGACTCGTTCTTGGTCTGCATATGGTCGTCGGTGCCAAAGAAACCATCAATTCGGCGCGACGTGTTATCTACCCAATTACCTACGCTTTCACGAAACGGTTCAACGCGCTCTTCTGCCCAGGCAGGTAGGTCACTGTCAGCCTCTTCGGCATAAGCGCTAGCCGCAACCGTGGTCATTATGCCGAGCCAGCAGAAGGTTAGGATTTTATGCATCGAATGGTCTCAATCAAAGGTGCTCGCTGTTCAATATCAGCTTTGCAAAGGTAAGGGTTTAACGTGCTTTATGAGTCTCGATCTCTTTTGCCCATTCAAGTACGCGCTTACGTTGGCCACGGCTATTGAGTCGGTCTGTGTCAACGCTAGCCGGAATAAGCTGGCGGTTGGGCGATGCGTCTAGATCAAGATCAAAAGACCTCGAGGCGCCAGTGGGCATATCTTCAGAGCCGTAAATGGCAATGACACGAATTTCGAGTTGTATATTCTGCTCATGAAGCAGGCTGTCATCAATTTCCCAATATTGCTTAACCTGATTGACAATGTCGCCAAACGACTGAATATTAAGGTAATCCCCCGATGCTAACGGGCCTTGATGGGTGCGGTAGCTGGCTTCCTGTTGTTCGCTGCCGTGTTGCTGGTACTCCACCACATCCAGAGAGTAACTCTTTTTTTGAGTATGCAGCACCGCCACAAGGTGTTGAACATAGATTGCTTCGCTGCTCATATTGCTGATTAAGCAAATAGCATCCACACCAATCCCTTTGCCACGGTTAATGATCACTCGAGGGCGACGTTGGCGGACATAGCCGTTATAAAGCAATTGGGCATAGAAAACCCAGACGAAGAGGGTGCAAATACTTGCTATTGCCGAGATGGCTTGGGCATTATCGTTGAGCCATTCCATTATTAGAGATCCTTCTCATAGCTATTGGAGGTAGTCATTGGCGATAGTATTGGTGTCAATTACTCGCAGTAAGCCATTTCACATTGAGGCATAGACGAGTATCCGGTTAGTCGTTTTAACAGAGCCTAGCGGAAAAGAGGAGCTAAGTCAGCCTGTTAAAAGTATGTAATTTGGCAAATACTAAGCACGGAAAAAATGGCATTGAGCCATTAATGATTTAAAGCGAGGGATAAAAACGCAAAAAAAGCCCTAATCTCACCTAATCTAGGTAAGTATTAAGGTATTTTGAAGGGGGGTAAATCTAACTTATTGAAAAATAAAAACTAATTGGTGCGGATGGGGAGACTCGAACTCCCACACCTTACGGCACTAGAACCTAAATCTAGCGTGTCTACCAATTCCACCACATCCGCTAAGACGAGGCGTATATTATCAACTTCGTGATAGAAGTCAACCATGAGTTTAATATTACTACCTCGATCGGGGAGAAGGCATGAAGGTAAAACAATGGCTACAACGTGGCGGCCATTGGCTAAAGCAGGCCCTGCCTGGCTATTGCGCCTTTTGTTTGGCACCCGCCTTGGCGGGGCGGGGGTGGTGCACCGCCTGTTTGGTCGGGCTGCCGTGGAACCTGCATGCCTGTCGCCAGTGCGGTGACCCTGTTTCCCATGGGGCTAGCTTGTGTGGGCACTGTTTAATTGACCCACCGGCATTTTCGACCACCCAAGCGGGGCTTTTATATCAGGGGTCTATTAAAGAGCTGGTACATGATTTTAAATTTCACGCCTCTCCGCGGGCGGGTACGTTGTTAGCAGAGTTAATGGTATTAACGCCGCCGCCTACCCAAGCAGACGCACTGTTGTCGGTACCTATGCACCCAGCGCATGCGCGGGCGCGAGGATTTAATCAATCGCAGTGGTTAGCCGAGAGACTCAGTCGCCAGCTTGGTGTGCCATTGGTGTCTGCCAGGCGAGTAAAGGATTCTCCCTCCCAGCGCACGTTGAATCGCCGCCAACGGGTTGCCAATCTGGCGGGTGCCTTTGTCTTTGAATCACCGCCCCCGGCGCATTTATTAATAATCGATGATGTTGTTACGACGGGTTCAACGGGGCACGCACTGGCGCGCGCGGCGTTAGATGCGGGAGCAGAGCGTGTGGATATTTGGGCGACCGCGCGGACACCCCTGGGTAAGGATTGATAGAATAGTCTTTTCGCTTACTCAATAGCGCTTTCGCCAACCCAGGAGTGGCCTATGTCACACCCGTTTAGCTCTCTTTCGCCTGATTTAGTGATGTCTGCAGTGGAGTCGCTGGATATCTGGCCTGCGGGCGAGCCTTTTGCGCTAAATAGCTATGAAAACCGTGTGCTGTTGTTTCGTGATGGCGACGGCAAAAACTGGATCGTTAAATTTTATCGACCTGATCGTTGGTCAGACGCGGCGATTCAGGAAGAGCACGATTTTTTACAGGAGCTCGCTAGTCAGCAGGTGCCGGTAGTTGCGCCTTGGCGTGATAGGGCGGGTGTGTCGTTACACTCTTTTAAAGCGTATCGATTTGCGCTGTTTCCCCATTGCCCAGGCCAGGCGCCAGAGTTAGATAATCCATCGCACTTATTTGCCATGGGGCAGGTGTTAGGGCGGTTGCATAAAGTGTCGGCCAAAAAAACGTTTCAGCACCGTCCTCGGCTAGAAATGGCGAGTGGTATTTTAGATGCTCAGCAGCGAGTGCTGGCCAGTAATTGGCTGAACCGTCATCAGCGCCGGGCCTACGACCGTGTCATTGAAAAGGTGCATCAGCAGCTTGTAAAACATACGGTGCCCGCCAGTAGCATGATTCGCTGCCATGGTGATTGCCATTTGGGCAATGTGCTGGGGCGTGATGAGGACTTTACGCTGGTCGATTTTGACGACTGTATCATGGCGCCTGCTATGCAGGATATCTGGATGCTACTGCCCACGGATGACCCCCAGGGGTGGCGATCATATCTAAGTGAAATTACCGAAGGGTATGAGGAAACATGCTCATTTCCTACTGATCAGATGGCGTTGATAGAACCACTGAGAAGTTATCGTTTAATTAGGCACTCAGCGTGGCTGGTCTCTCGCTGGGATGATCCCGCTTTTCCCCGTGCCTTTCCCTGGTTGGCGGATAGTGGCTATTGGGATCAGCATATCCGCCAATTAGAGCAGCAGTGCCTGCAGTTAGACAATCCCCGCTGGCTGGCGTAAATAGGGGCGATTTAATCTGGTACGGCCTCTTCGCGGGGCACGGGGTTAGCGACGCCTTCTCCGTCAACTTGGCGGCGTTGCTCGTTCAATTCTTCAGAGGGGTTGTCCTGCTCTTTAATCTCTAGGGACTCATTCAGCGTGAGAACGAAAGTTTGCCCAGGAGAAAGCGTACACGGAGTGTCTTCGCACGCGATGCCATATTGGCCATCTTCGGCATACGCGCTGGCGCTGAATTCACCCGTAAAAATATCACTGTCAGCATCGTGTGTTTCAATGCAGGTGGCATCTTTTGTGGTAACACGAATGCGCTCATCGACTAATTGGGCATTGCCCACGATGACGCAATATTCCGGCAGCGAGTGCGAAGCTCTCTCAGCTTGAGTGGGGTGTAGCAATATGTCGTTAAGACGTGCTTGGTTTGACTCAAAGGTAAGCTCTTCAACAACCTCAACGCCAACAGTCGCTTCATTGGGCAGTGAAAGTGTCGCTTCTGCGGCGAAAGAAGGTAGCGGTGTGGCGAAATAAAAGGGGACCGCAATGGCGGTTAACCAAAAGGGCGTTGGCTTAAATGACATGGCGAACTCTCAATGGTGGTGCCTGAAGAAGTAAAGGCAATCAATAATAATGATTTATCATAGCACAGGCCCCTAGGTTGCAAAGTGAGCACCGCGGCGCTCTGCCGCAGTTAGAGAAGCCAACAGCAGGCGAGATGCGGTAAAATAATGGAATTAATTAATATTTGTTGTGCGTTTTTTATGAAAAGTATACTTTTTGTACAACTTGGGTAGAGAAAGACGTTGGTTAACGTCCCTCTAGTAGTCGTTTTACTTTTTTCATGCGCAAAGGGTTAGAGACCTAGGTGACCGTTTGGACGCGATTGCGCACGGTTTTGATACAGTTTTTGAAGAGGCTTAATATGTCCGATGATATCGCCGAGCACTATCGCCAGATAATTTCAGCACTAGGCGAAGACCCAAACCGTGAAGGGCTACGAGATACGCCGAAACGTGCAGCCAAGGCTATGCAGTTTTTGAATGCAGGCTACTCTCAGTCTTTGGATGAGATCGTTAATGGTGCGGTGTTTGCATCGCAAACGGATGAAATGGTGTTGGTGAAAGACATTGAGCTCTACTCAATGTGTGAACACCACCTGCTGCCTTTTATCGGTAAATGCCACATTGCCTATCTGCCAAACGGTAAAGTATTAGGATTGTCTAAGTTTGCCCGTATTGTCGATATGTTTGCACGCCGTATGCAGATCCAAGAGAATTTAACCCGTGAGATTGCAGATGCTGTTCAGGAAGTGACTCAGGCAACGGGCGTTGCTGTGGTCATTGAGGCGCGTCACCTCTGCATGATGATGCGTGGCGTAGAGAAGCAAAATTCCAGTATGACATCATCGGTAATGCTGGGTAGTTTTCGTAGTAATCAGGCGACTCGGCAAGAGTTTTTAATGCTGATTAACTGAGTCAACTGTCGGTAATTAGCGAGTAAAGCACGCGGTAAGCTTGGTCTAAAGGGGTGTTTCGTCTTAGCATGAAGAGGTTAATGAGCCTATAAGGCCATCATTTTGGTCAGGAGTCTGTCATGGAAGCGCTAAAAGAAACACAGCTGTATTGCCCCTTTGCCTATATAGACGGTAGTTGGGTCGCGGCGGATAGCGGCGAACAGATCACCGTATTAAACCCGGCAACCGGCGAAGCGATTGGCGATATTCCCCGCTTGGGAAAAGTTGAGACCGAGCGGGCGATAGACGCGGCGGATGCTGCACTACCGGCGTGGCGTGCCCTTACCGCTCAGGAGCGAGCGGATTTGCTGATGAAATGGCACGATCTGATGATGGAGCATCAGCAGGATCTCGCCATGCTGATGACCTATGAGCAGGGTAAGCCGCTCAAGGAAGCGGCGGGCGAAATTGCCTATGCGGCCAGTTTTCTGCGCTGGTTTGCCGAAGAAGCGCGGCGCGTTTATGGCGAAACCATTCCTGCCGCTAAAGCTAACCAGCGCATTGTGGTGACTAAGCAGCCCGTCGGTGTTGTGGGGGCCATTACGCCCTGGAATTTCCCTGCGGCGATGATTACCCGTAAGGCTGGTGCGGCACTAGCAGCAGGTTGCACGATCGTGGTTAAACCTGCCAGCCAGACGCCGTTTTCAGCCACTGCGCTCGCGTTATTGGCAGAACGTGCCGGTATTCCCCGCGGCGTGTTCAACGTAGTGCCGGGCAGTGCCAGCGATATTGCCCAAGCCATGACCCAGTCGCCCAAAGTGCGCAAGATTACCTTCACTGGCTCCACCGAAGTAGGGCGCAAGCTAATGGCGCAAGCGGCGGAGCACGTGCAGAAGATCTCGCTTGAGTTGGGCGGCAATGCGCCGTTTATCGTGTTTGAAGATGCTGATTTAGACGCCGCCGTAGAAGGCGCCATGGCCGCTAAATTCCGTAACGCCGGGCAAACCTGTGTTTGCACTAATCGCTTCCTGGTTCAGTCCAGCGTGATTAATGCCTTTTGCGAAAAGCTAGCGGTTGCCATGAACAGCGAGCTGCATGTCGGCGATGGCACTAAGCCGAATATTAATATCGGTCCGCTCATCGATGGCAATGCGGTTAAAAAAGTCAGTGAGCATGTGCAGGACGCCATCGATAATGGTGCAGAGCTGTTGTTGGGCGGGCATCCGCACCCGTTGGGTGGCAACTTCTTTACGCCGACGCTGATCAGTTTTGCGACTGATAAGATGAAGGTGGCCCACGAAGAGACCTTCGGCCCGCTCGCGGCTGTCTTCCCGTTTGACGATGAAGAGACGGCGATTGAAATGGCCAACGATACCCAGTATGGCTTGGCTTCTTACTTCTATTCGCGTGATCTCTCCCGCGTATGGCGCGTGGCTGAGGCGCTTGAGTACGGTATGGTCGGGATTAATACCGGCGCCATTTCTAATGCCGCTGCGCCGTTTGGGGGTGTCAAAGCCTCAGGCTTAGGCCGTGAAGGCGGCCATCAGGGCTTGGAAGAGTACCTCGAAACCAAGTATCTATGTATTGATCTTGGCTGAGCCCTAAGTGTTCTTTTTTAAGTAAGACGGGGTAAAAAAGCCCCCATCAGCGCGCTGCTGATGGGGGCTAGTTTTTTACAGCATCAGTTTGATGCCGATAGTGTGGCTAAACGTCGTGGCTGACCTTAGTGACGGAAGTGGCGCATGCCGGTAAACACCATGGCAATGCCTGCTTCGTTGGCAGCGTCGATTACTTCCTGGTCGCGCATGGAGCCACCCGGTTGAATGACGGCGGTAATGCCTGCGGCTGCCGCGGCATCAATGCCGTCGCGGAACGGGAAGAAGGCGTCAGACGCCATCACTGAACCAGGCACCGAAAGGCCTTCGTCGGCGGCCTTGATCCCGGCAATTTTAGCCGAGTAAACGCGGCTCATTTGGCCCGCGCCAACGCCCACCGTTTGGCCCTCTTTGGCATACACAATGGCGTTGGATTTGACGAACTTGGCCACTCGCCAGGCAAAAGCCAGATCACGCAGCTCCTGTTCGCTAGGGGCGCGCTGGCTGACCACCGTCAGGTTGTCACGGGTGACCATTCCGTCGTCACGTTCCTGCACCAGTAACCCGCCGTTGACACGCTTAAAGTCCAGCGCAGGCTGCTGCTCGCCGGGCCAGTGGGCGCCGACGTCCAGCAAGCGTACGTTTTGCTTATTCGCCACAATGGCAGCGGCTTCATCGCTGACCCCGGGGGCAATAATCACCTCGACAAACTGGCGATCAATAATTGCCTGGGCCGTTTCGGCGTCCAGCGGTGTATTGAAAGCGATAATGCCGCCAAACGCACTGGTCGGATCGGTGGCAAAGGCTTTGTCGTAAGCGGCTAAGGCGGTTGCGCCAATAGCGACGCCGCAGGGGTTGGCGTGCTTAACAATCACGCAAGCCGTTTCTGTAAAAGCTTTTACGCATTCAAAGGCGGCATCAGTATCGGCGACATTGTTATACGAAAGGGGTTTGCCTTGGAGCATTGTGGCGGTAGCGACACTAGGCTCGCTCGCCTGGGAGTCAACGTAAAAAGCCGCCTGCTGATGCGGGTTTTCGCCGTAGCGCATGTCCTGCTTTTTATTGAGCTGCAGGTTAAAGGTGCGAGGAAAGGTCTTATCGCTAGCATTCACTTGGCGACCCAGGTAGTCAGCAATCGCGCCGTCGTAGCCAGCGGTGTGTTCAAACGCTTTTACCGCTAAGTCAAAGCGCGTGGCGCGACTCACCTGGCCATCTTGAGCGGCCAATTCGCCTAGTACCCGCGCGTAGTCACTGCTATTGACCACGATAGTGGTGTAGGCGTGGTTTTTGGCGCAGGCGCGTACCATGGTTGGGCCGCCGATATCGATATTTTCAATCGCATCTTCCAGCGTGCAATCAGGCTTGGCAATTGTGGCGGCAAATGGGTAGAGGTTGACGACCACCATGTCGATCGGGGTGATGTCGTTCTCGGCCATGACCGCATCATCCTGACCACGGCGCGCCAAGATGCCGCCGTGAATTTTTGGATGCAGCGTTTTAACCCGGCCATCCATAATTTCGGGGAAGCCGGTGTGTTCAGACACTTCTTTCACTGCAATAGCATTTTCCTGCAGTAGGCGGAAGGTGCCACCCGTGGAGAGCAGTTCAACACCATGTTGAGTCAGGCCACGGGCAAATTCTACAATGCCGGTTTTATCAGAAACACTCAAAAGAGCGCGGCGGACGGGGGTGGCGCTACTGTCAGTCAAGGAAGAACTATCAGCCATGAGAGGATTATCAGCCATAAGAATGCTCGTATGCAGTGTCGAGAATAGAAAATAACAACGCCCCAGGGTTAGGGGGCGTCACCTTCGATAAGTCCGTATTGCTTGAGTTTTTTACGCAGGGTGCCGCGGTTCAAGCCGAGCACATCCGCCGCACGGGTCTGGTTGCCGTCTGTGTGCTCCAAAACGCAGGCGAGTAATGGTGCCTCTACTTCGGCCATCACCATGGCATAAAGGTCGCTGGCTTGGCTGCCATCTAAATGCTCAAAGTAGCGGCGCATTGCCGTTTCAACAGCCTCTCTAAGCGGCTGTGGCGGTGAGCTAGCAGCGGGATCCGCAAGCGTGCCCGTTAAATGGGAGTAGCCTTCGCTGGCACGGGTGTCGCTAGAGAGAAGATCGCGTTCGGTCATGCAGCATGGCTTCCTTTGGCTAGCAAACGTATGGCAGCACCGGGGGCCATCACGTCGTTGATCCAATCAAATTGCGTTTCAGGTGACGCTAACGCATTGAACTGCTGCTTAAGCGCGCGCTGCTGAGGCTGCGTAAAGCGTGGGTCGTCGCTGAGGTACCAGCCGACATGTTTGCGCGCAATACGCACACCCATAGTCGTGCCATAAAACTCATGCAACGCCTCGACATGCCCGTGTAGCACGTGGCGGCGCTCCACAAGGGTGGGTAGCGCCAACCGTTCCCCATGCTGAAGATAGTGGTTAATCTGTTGAAATATCCACGGGTTGCCCTGAGCACCACGGCCTACCATTACGGCATCAGCGCCGGTATAAGCGAGTACCTCGGCGGCTTTTTCCGGACTTGTTATGTCGCCATTGGCTATCACCGGTATCGAGAGGTGAGATTTTATCTCAGCAATCGTGTCGTACTCTGCCTGTCCAGTATAGCGCTGCTGGCGGTGACGGCCATGTACGGCGAGTGCTTGAATGCCTGCTGACTCAGCTAAGCGGGCAATTCGCAGGGCATTGTTTGATTCGGCACACCAGCCGGTGCGAATTTTCAGCGTTACTGGAATATCGACCGCCGAGACTACTGCGTCAAGAATCTCGGCAACCAAGACTTCATCGCGAAGGAGCGCCGAACCAGCGGCTTTGTTGCAGACTTTTTTCGCGGGGCAACCCATGTTGATGTCGATGATCTGGGCGCCCAGTTCGGCATTCAAGCGCGCCGCCTGGGCGAGCATCTCGGCATCGCCGCCAGCGATTTGTACCACGCGCGGGTCGGGCTCTCCGCGATGGTCCATCCGTAGCTGCGATTTGCGCGTGTGCCATAAGCTGGGGTCTGACGTCACCATTTCCCCCACCACCCAGCCAGCACCCAGCCGCCGACACAGCTGGCGAAAAGGTCGGTCGGTGACGCCGGCCATGGGCGCGAGAATTACCCGGTTGGGTAATGCATACGTCCCAATGGTGACGGGCTCATTGGTGGCTGGTGCATTGGCTACAGTCATGGCGTTAGGCTTTATGTGTGCTGGGCTAGCGGCGAGTAGGCGTTTCAAGGGGGCGTATGATACGCCTACTCGGTGATGGGGTGAAGGCCGTTTGCCGCTTTAACGCGGACGCTGGCCGTTAAGTCGCACCCAGCCTTCGCGAATCACTGGCTCCTCCATGGCGATTCCCTGTGCGGCATAGGCTTCATAAACCTCATTTGCCTGGTTCGCCAAGATGCCGGATAGCGCAATGCGGCCGCCAAGGGCCACATGCCCGGCAATCATTGGCGCAAGCTCAACCAGCGGGCCCGCTAAAATATTGGCGGTCACAACAGGATAGCCGCCGCCATCGCTTAACTGCTCTGGGTAATAAAGAGTTAAATCCGGCTCGGCAATACCGTTACGCTCGGCGTTGTCACGGCTGGCTTGGAGTGCCTGCGGGTCTATATCGGTGGCGTCAGCATGGCTAGCGCCGAGCTTGAGCGCGGCGATAGCGAGAATGCCGGAGCCGCAGCCCACATCCAGTACGGTCTGCTGGGCTAAGTGCCCAGCAACGGCCAGTTCATCCAGCCACTCCAAACACAGCGCTGTGGTCGGGTGCGTGCCCGTTCCAAAGGCCAGGCCGGGGTCGAGAATCAAGTTAACGGCGTCGGCATGGGGCGGTTCGTGCCAGCTTGGTACGATCCACAGCCGCTGACCCATCTGCAGCGGTGTGAAGTCATCCATCCATTCCCGCTCCCATTCCCGGTCAGCCAGTAGCTCATATTCGATGGTGGGGCAGGGCTCTTCAGGCATCTGTTCGGACCATGCCGCCTCAATACGCTCCAACATGCTTTCGACGCCCTCCAGATCATCGTACAGGCCGGTGAGGATGGTATCTTCCCATAGCGGTGTAGTGCCACGCTCTGGCTCAAATACCGGATCATCGTGGGCGTCCTGAAGGCCAATGGCCGTCGCTCCTTCGTCAAGCAGCAGTTCTTCGAGGAACTCTGCCTGTTCGGGAGCAACGTGGGCTTTGAGTTGAAGCCAGGGCATGGAGAGTCTCCGCGGGGCGAATTAAAGGCAAATACAGTAAAGACAAAAACGGGGTGGACATGGCCACCCCGTTGGGCATCAAGCATAGCGCTGGAAGACGTTAACTGCTGAGTTTCTTTTCCAGGTAGTGAATGTTGACACCGCCTTGACGGAAATAGCTGTCGCGAACTAAATCCTTTTGCAGGTCGATATTGGTTTTAATACCTTCCACCAGCAGCTCGTCAAGGGCATTGCGCATGCGCGTCAGCGCTATTTCACGGTCGGCGCCCCAGGTGATCAGTTTGCCGATCAGTGAGTCATAGTGCGGCGGCACGGTGTAGCCGGTGTAGAGGTGGGAGTCCATACGGACACCCAGGCCACCCGGTGCGTGAAACAGCGTTACCTTGCCAGGGGAGGGCATAAAGGTGCGTGAATCTTCAGCGTTAATTCGGCACTCGAAGGAGTGGCCGTTGAGCTTTACATCTTCCTGGCGAATCGACAGTGGTAGACCCGAGGCAATGCGTAGCTGCTCTTTAACGATATCGACGCCGGTGACCATCTCGGTGACAGGGTGCTCTACCTGAACGCGGGTATTCATTTCAATGAAGAAATACTCGCCGTCTTCGTATAAGAATTCAAAGGTGCCTGCGCCACGGTAATTGATCTTAATACACGCCTGGCGGCATGCTTCAAGCACTTGGGCGCGGGCTTCCGGGTCCAGGCCTGGCGCAGGCGCTTCTTCAAGCACTTTCTGGTGACGACGCTGCAGTGAGCAGTCGCGGTCATAAAGATGAATCGCGTTACCCTGGCCATCGGCTAGCACCTGAACTTCGACGTGGCGCGGTTTTTCGAGGAATTTCTCCATGTAAACCGTGCCGTCACCAAAGGCGGCGTGGGCTTCAGTGCGAGTAACGGTGATTGCCGAAAGCAGGTGGCCTTCGGTGTGTACCACACGCATACCGCGACCACCGCCACCGGAGGCTGCCTTGATGATGACCGGGTAGCCGATGCGACGCGCGGTGGCTAAATTGGTCGCATCATCGTCACCTAAGGGGCCGTCTGAGCCTGGCACCGTGGGAACGCCCGCTTCCTTCATCGACTGGATAGCACTGACTTTATCGCCCATCAGGCGAATCGTCTCTGCGCGGGGGCCAATAAAGGTAAATCCCGAGCGCTCAACCTGTTCGGCAAAGTTGGCGTTTTCAGACAAAAAGCCGTAACCGGGGTGAATAGCGGTCGAATCAGTGACTTCGGCCGCACTGATCAGGGCCGGAATATTTAAGTAAGACTGCGCTGATGATGCCGGTCCAATACACACGGCTTCATCCGCCAGGCGAACATGCATGAGTTCACGATCAGCTTTGGAGTGTACCGCTACGGTTTTAATGCCCAGTTCTTTACAGGCCCGTAGGATACGGAGGGCAATCTCGCCGCGGTTGGCGATAAGTACCTTGTCCAGCATGGGAGAGTCCACCCGTGTTGAAAATGAAGGATTAAGCGATGACGATCATGGGTTGATCGAATTCGACCGGCTCACCATCTTCTACCAGGATGGCTTCCACCACGCCGTCGCGGTCAGCTTCAATCTGGTTCATCATTTTCATGGCTTCAATAATACAAATGGTATCGCCTTGCTTGACGCTATCACCGACTTCTACAAACGACTTGGCGCCCGGCGCTGGGCTGCGATAGAAGGTACCTACCATCGGCGAATTGACTGCTTCACCACGGTAGCTGGCGCCCTGGGGCTCGGCTTCAGCGGTAAGTGCCGAGGCAGGAGCGGGGGCTGGTTGGTAGCCAGGATGCTGCGCATATTGCGGCATCGGCTGCGGCTGCCAAGAAGCGCCGTTAGGATGACGGCTGATGCGAACTGACTCTTCGCCTTCCTGAATTTCAATCTCGCTAATATTGGATTCTTCGAGCAGTTCGATCAGTTTCTTAACTTTGCGGATATCCATGGCATAGCCCCATCAATGTCATAAAAGAAGATTATGAGAAATAATCACACAGTAACCGTGGCCTATAGGCGAGCCGCTGTGCGGCGCTGCGCGGCTCATCTATAGGCGCAGTAAACCAAATTTAAAAATGAAGAGAACGCTGCATGTTAGCGAACGTTACCCCGTTCTCACCCCTAAAAAAGGAAGTTTTTAGCTAATATGGGAGCGGAGTTTGCCGAAAAAGTGCCAGGATGTCCAGCGACAGCCTTAGCCAGTGCTTAAACTGTCGCTGAATGTAGATTTAAACAACTGTTTGACGATATTCGCGTCAGAACGCTGCTTAAGTGTCTTAGTGGGCAAGACTCGTAGGGTGGTGGCTCAACTATTGGCAAGCCACTGGCTAACGGATTTAAGATGTTCATGCAGTTGGGCGGCGGTGACTTCGCCTTGAATGCGCGCATCACGAAGTTCTTTGCCTTGACTGAAAAACAGCAGGCTTGGCGGGCCGAAAAGATTGAACTGATCCAGCAGCTCACGACTTTGTGGGTCGGTCTGCGTCACGTCTGCGGCAATTAACGTGTAACCCTCTAGTGCCGCTGAAACACGTGGGTCAGGATAAACATCGCGCTCAAGCAGCTTACATGAAATACACCAGTCAGCGGTAAAGTGAACAAACGCGGGCCTATTAGCACTGTTCGCTTGAGCGATGGCTGCCTCAAGCGCTGAAAGGTTATCGACCTCAATAAAATCAAGCTCTGCCACTGGAGACTCTCCGGACACACTGGAGGTGGCTGCAAGAGGGCGCAGCGGGTTACTGCCACCTTGCGCGGCACCAATGACCAGCAAGACACCCCACGCCAGCAGCAAAACCCCTAGTGTTTGACGTGCCCGCGGCCACCCTTGCGGCTGATTGAAATTCAATGCACCCAACGCGAGTGCTGTGCCGATCGCGAGTGATGCCCATAGAAGTAGTGCAATGGGCGCAGCGACTAAACGCTCGATCATCCAAATTGCCACGCCCAGTAACAACAGGCCAAAGGCAATCTTTACGCCATTCATCCAGGCGCCCGAACGGGGTAACAGCGTGGCGCCAAAGGTGCCGACTAAAAGAAGCGGTACGCCCATGCCAAGACCCAGCGCAAAGAGCACCGCACCCCCCATGACTGCATCGCCGGTTGAGGATATAAACACCAGGGCTCCGGCCAATGGCGCGGTGACGCAGGGTGAGACCACCAGTACTGAGAGCGCGCCTGCTAACGCTAAACCCGCTGGGCCACTGCGCTGAGCGCGAGCCTGCCAAGCGTCAATACGGTTGGCCAAGCGAGGTGAGAGATTCAGCGTAAATGCCCCGAACATCGCCAGTGCAAAGAGCGTGAAGAGTACGGCGAAAGTGATAAGCACCGGTGCCGACTGTAAGCGCGCCTGAAGATTAAGGCCGGCGCCGAACAGCCCCATCAAGACCCCGACCAGTGCGTAGGTCAGCGCCATGCCCAGTACATAGCTTAACGAGAGGGCAAAGGCGCGTGGGCGGGTGGGGTTCTGGCCGACGACGATTGAGGAGAGAATCGGGATCATTGGGAGTACGCAGGGGGTAAAGGTAAGCCCAAGACCGGCAATAAAAAACAGTCCTAACGCTAACGGTAAGCTCGCATTGCTAATCAAAGCGCTAAAGCGTCTATCTTCGCTTTTGGGGCCTGTGAAGTCACTCTGTGAAGTAGAGGTAGCGGTTTTAATAGCGGCGCTATCTCCTTCTTGCCAGTTCGCAAATTGACTGGGCGGCTCAGTCTCACTCGCTTGTAGGCTCAAGCGTTCCGGTGGATAGCATAGCCCTGCATCCGCGCAGCCTTGAAAGGTTAACTCCACGTTTAGCGGGCCTGCGTAGGGGGCGCTGATCGGTACTTCAAATACCACTTGGTCGCGGAAGATGTAAACATCGCCCATGAATTCATCGTTGGTGAATGTGCCTTCGGGGATGCTGAGTTCGCCAAGTGTTATACCCTCAGTCTGACTGGAGACAGCAAACTGATGCCGATAAAGATAGTACTCATCGGTGATGTCGATACCGATAAAAAGCGTTTCTCCATCGTGCCAAGCGGTAGGCTGAAAGGCTTCCATTACCGGTAAAAATTCATCTTGGTTGCTAGACGATGAAAACCATTGGGCGTGTGCGCTCAGCGGTAACCAGCCAAGAAAAAAAACAAGTAAGGGAAGTAGGCTCAGGCGTTTAAGAGATAACACGGTGCGTCCTTAATCAATGGCATCGCAAGCTAGGACAAATAGCATACCGCAACCTTGAATCTCTCGCGTATACGCTGCGGTGACGTGACGCGGTCGCTAATGGTGCGTTAATCCTAACAACCTAAAAGGTCGCCCGAAGGCGACCTTTTCACATACACAGAAGCAACTGTACAAACCGATTACGCTTTCTGGTAAGCGGTAACGGATTTTTCAATCGCTTTGCGCGCAGCGTCAGCGCCTTCCCAGGACTCAACTTTTACCCATTTGCCTTTTTCAAGATCTTTGTAGTTCTCGAAGAAGTGGGCGATTTGCTGGCGCAGCAGCTCAGGCAGGTCAGTGACTTCCTGAATGTCATCATAGAGCGAGCTAAGCTTGGCGTGGGGCACGCAAATCAACTTGGCATCTTCACCGGCTTCGTCGGTCATGTTTAAAATGCCTACCGGACGAGCGCGAATAATGCTGCCGGGTTGAACCGGGTGCGGGGTCACGACCAGCGCATCCAGGGCGTCGCCATCGTCGGCTAGGGTATGCGGGATAAAACCGTAGTTGGCGGGGTAGAACATGGGGGTGGCCATAAAGCGGTCAACGAGTAGCGCACCCATGTCTTTATCAATTTCGTATTTGATCGGATCGTGGTTGGCTGGAATTTCGATCACCACATAAACGTCGTTGGGGAGATCCTTTCCAGCAGGGATATTATCGAAGTTCATCGTTGATTCCTTGGTAGTACTGTGGCTTGAGTCGTGCAGAGGTTAGGTAATCGTTACAGAGTCGTTGATGGCGAAGAATTATACGAACATGACTACGCGATTACCAATGCGACATAGGTGGGCCGGTGTGGTTTAGCCGTTGCCCTATTATGTGGGAAATCAAAAAGGAGCGCATATAAAAGCGCGCTAATACGATAGAGACGTTTGTTGGGCATCGTTTCTGCTTCGCTGCGTGTATCATAGGCAGGGTTTATTGACAGTGAAGTCCCTCGATCGAGTCGGCAGCCTAGGAGGATGACTTGTCGCACGCCCAGTTGCTCATCAGTTATGGTCAAGCATTTGTTGCGCCGGACCGGCGCCTGCACCGCAGCTCAATGTCGGTTCGCTTTCCTGAAGCGCCGCTGCTGCGCGCCAAAGGTGGCTGTGCCGTCATCAGCGACTCTATCTCACGTAATACCATGGCCAAGCAGGCCGGTGATTTAAGCGTGCGCGGCTTTCTGGCCGATTACTTCTCGACCCCTGATCACTGGGATGTCAAAACATCGGCGACGAGAGTGCTGCGCGCGCTCAATAGCTGGTGCTATAGCCAAAGCCAGCATGTGAAAGAGGGCAGTTTTGTTTCCTCCATGTCGGCGATGGTGTTCCGTGGCCGCGAAGCGCATCTGTTTCACATGGGCGACACGCTGGTGTTCCGTTTGCGCGGGGCCGAGTTTGAGCAGTTGAGTCGTGATCATGTCACCGACTTAGGGGGGTACCGTTATCCTTCCCGGGCGCTGGGCATGGATGGCAGTGTTGATATCGATTACACCCATATAGCGCTCAAACAGGGTGACCTGTTCTTGTTCACCACCCAGGGTGTGCGCGGTACGCTGCTGCCTTCCGACTATGTGCGCTTGATCCGCCAAGATGCCAGTGATCTGGATGCCGCCTGCGAACGGCTTGCCGATGAAGCGAAGCAGCGCGCCCAGGATCGTGGCTACGGTGGCGATCAGTTCTGCTTCCAGTTGGTGCGAATCGATGAGTTGCCTGACGAAGTGACAGAGCATCCCGGGCAGCTTTATGGTGACCTGCCGATTCCGCCCGAGCTGGCGCCAGGGGAGCGTTTAGACGGCCTTGAAGTTCTCGCTGTGCTGTCTCGCACGGCGCAGTCGCGGGTTTATCGCGTCCGCGATGTGCATAGTGAACGTGAAATGGTCATGAAAGCGCCCAGCCCGGAACTTTCGTTGCGCAACGCTTATCTGGAGCACTTCCTGCTTCAGCAGTGGGTGGTCGAGCGCGTCAATTCTCCGTTTGTGGTCAAGGTGATGGAGCCGTCGCGGCCGCGCCGTTATCTCTATTACCTGATGCAGCACATTGAAGGTGAAACGCTGCGACAGTGGGCCGAACGCCATCCTCAAGCCAGTTTAACGCAGCGCTTAGATATTGCTAACCAGCTGGGTAAGGCGGTGCAGGCGCTGCATCACCGGGAAATTGTTCATCAGCAGATCAATCCCGATAATATCCTGATCGACCCGCACGGCAAGCTGGTGCTGACTGATTTTAGTGCCTGCCATATGCGCGACGGCGAAGGGCACCGCCACTCGGGTGAGTTGCTCCGCCAAATTGGCTTTAACGAGCACACCGCCCCTGAGTATGCGTTGGCCGACAGCATTGGTCGGCGCAGTGACCAGTACTCGCTGGCATCCACGACCTACTGGTTATTGACCGGTGCTTTGCCCTATACGTTGACGCCCAATCGGCTGCGCAGCCATACTGATCTTGAAGAATTAACCTACCGCAGCGCGCGCACAACTAACCCTGAGATATCCCAGGACTTGGACGATGCGCTACGCCGTGCTTTGGATCCGCAGCGGGCTCTGCGCTTTAGGCGTCTATCGGAGTTCTTGCATGCCCTTAGGGTGCCGCTGGGGCGGTTGCCGAACCGGGAAGAGAGCCGCCAGGAGCCGCGGCGTTTCTGGCAGGGGGTAGCAGGTATATTGCTATTGCTGCTCGTGCTTTCCTGGCTGTTGCGTTAGTCGTCAGCAATAAAAAACGGGGCGATGAAATTATTCATCGCCCCGTTTTTTATTACCGCACAGCTTGTTTCGCTGCGCGGAGTGTTTACAGCGTAAAAGTAGGCAACTTGCGCTCTGCTTTTGCCAGTTTCAGCTTGGCCACTTTCGGCAAGCCATTCTCAAACGGGGGGAAATCCTCGCCCTGGATCAATGGTGAGAGGTAATCCCGGCACGTCTGGGTAATCGCAAAGCCGTTGTCGCTGATAAAGTCGCGGGGCATAAATTTCTCTTTATTGGCCACCTGAGACAGCGGGGCGGAGATGACATCCCACTGGTAAGGTGACTGAGAAATGCGGCGAATAGCGGGCATCATGGCATTTTTGCCTGCCAGTGCCAGCGTCACCGCTTCGCGACCCACCGCATAGGCTTGTTCAACGTCGGTTTTTGAAGCCAGGTGACGCGCGGCGCGCTGTAGATAATCGGCCACCGCCCAATGGTACTTATAGCCCAAATCCTGCTTGATCATACCCGCAAGTGTCGGTGCGACGCCGCCTAATTGGCGATGGCCAAAGGCATCGGTATTGCCTGCGTCAGCTAGGAAAGTGCCATCTTCGTAGCGCGCGCCTTCAGAAACCACGATCACGCAGTAGCCATATTGTTTAACGCTTTCTTCAACCCGCGCCATGGCCGCTTTACGGTTAAACGCAATTTCCGGAAATATGATCATGTGCGGCGGCTCGCCTTCGCCTTCGCCCGCTAAACCACCGGCAGCGGCGATCCAGCCCGCGTGGCGACCCATTACCTCAAGCACAAACACTTTCGTTGAGGTAGCGCACATGGAAGCGATATCCAGCGAAGCTTCCAGGGTTGAAGTGGCAATATACTTGGCCACACTGCCAAACCCTGGGCTGTTGTCGGTAATCGGCAGGTCGTTATCGACAGTCTTAGGCACGTGAATGGCGGTGAGCGGATAGCCCAGCTTCTCGGAAAGCTGAGAGACCTTCAAGCAGGTATCGGCGCTATCGCCGCCACCGTTATAGAAAAAGTAGCGAATATCGTGAGCTTTAAAGACTTCGATCAAGCGCTCGTACTGGGCGCGGTGAGTATCAATGTCTTTAAGCTTATAGCGGCAAGAGCCAAAAGCGCCGCCTGGTGTATGGCGTAGGGCTGCAATCGCTTCATCACTCTCTTGGGTAACGTCGATAAGGTCTTCCGTTAAAGCCCCGATAATGCCGTTATGACCGGCGTAAACCTTGCCAATCTGATCGGGTGCCTGACGGCAGGCTTCGATAACGCCGCAGGCGCTGGCGTTGATCACGGCGGTGACGCCACCGGATTGGGCGTAAAAAGCATTATGCTGGGCCATGGAAACGTCTCATCTCCTGAAAATGGATAAAATTAATCGACATCGTTTTATCACCGCCACACACGCTAACCGGCATTGTCGGTGGTAAAGCACATTGCTGTAATGCGGCAAAGTTTAGCGTAAAGCCTGGTTTTCTGCATTAATGGCTCTCTGCATTAATGGCTCTCTGCATTAGCGGCTAGGCGGCGGATGCCAGGTGCTAATCAGTGCTATCCATCTCTTGTTCGCGCTGAGCAAGCTGCCAGCCGCCCAAATCTTTATAGCGATTTACCATGGAGCAAAACAGCTCGGCGGTTCGCTCAGTATCGTAACGGGCGGAGTGGGCAGCTTTATTATCAAACTCAATGCCAGCTGCACGGCAGGCGCGGGCAAGCACGGTTTGTCCATATATCAAGCCAGCCAGAGTGGCTGTATCAAAGCTAGAAAATGGGTGAAATGGATTGCGCTTAATGCCGCAGCGATTCACCGCCGCGTTCAAGAAGCCTTGATCGAACGCCGCATTATGACCAACTAAGATGGCGCGAGTGCAATCGTGAGCTTTGATTGATTTACGTATAGGGCGAAAAATTTCATTGAGTGCTTCAGCTTCGCTAAGCGCGACCTGGCTGCGTAACGGGTCATCCAGGTTAATGCCGGTAAAATCGAGCGCCGACTGCTCAACGTTCGCCCCTTCAAAGGGGTGAATGTGGTAAGCATAGGTAGCATCAGGCAGCAGGTTGCCTTCCGGATCCATGGTCAGCGTAACGGCAGCAATCTCAAGTACGGCATCACCTTGGGCATTAAATCCCCCGGTTTCTAAATCAACGACCACCGGCAGGTAACTGCGAAAACGTTGGGCCATTAATTCGCGGGCAATTGCCTCGCTCATGCAGCTCTCCTTATGTTCAAGCGAGTAATAGTAAAGCGAGTAATCATTCGACATTAGCGGCAAGCCGCCGCTTTGAATGGGGTGATTCTAGCAGCTTTAGCCCCCAGGCGTCGTTGACGGTATTCGCTGGGCATTGAGAACGCTATACTCAGTGTCTGTCTCAAATCCAATCGCTTTTTAAAGGAGCAAAGAATGTCCGATGTCAAAAAGGTTGTGCTGGCATATTCAGGCGGCCTGGACACATCCGTTATCGTTAAGTGGTTGCAAGAAACCTACAACTGCGAGGTAGTGACTTTTACTGCCGACATCGGTCAGGGCGAAGAAGTCGAACCTGCGCGAACTAAAGCGCAAGCGCTTGGCGTAAAAGAGATTTACATCGAAGACCTGCGCGAAGAGTTCGTGCGTGATTACGTCTACCCAATGTTCCGCGCTAACACTATTTACGAAGGTGAGTACCTGCTGGGTACCTCTATCGCCCGGCCATTGATCGCCAAGCGCTTGATCGAAATTGCCAATGAAACCGGCGCCGACGCTATTTCACACGGTGCGACGGGTAAAGGTAACGATCAAGTGCGCTTTGAACTGGGTGGTTATGCCCTCAAGCCCGGTGTGAAAGTCATCGCCCCTTGGCGTGAGTGGGACTTAACCTCCCGCGAAAAGCTAATGGCGTATTGCGAAGAGCATAAAATTCCGGTCGATTTTGCCAATAAAAAGAAAAAATCACCGTATTCCATGGATGCTAACTTACTGCATATCTCTTACGAGGGCGGTATTTTGGAAGATCCTTGGGCCGAAGCCGAAGACGACATGTGGCGTTGGAGCGTCTCTCCTGAAGCCGCACCAGATACCCCTACCTACGTTGAACTGACGTATGAAAAGGGTGATATCGTGGCCATCGATGGCGAGCCGTTGAAAGCTCACGAAGTGCTGGAAAAGCTCAACAAACTAGGTGGTGATAACGGCATTGGCCGTTTGGATATTGTTGAAAACCGCTACGTGGGCATGAAATCTCGTGGCTGCTATGAAACGCCCGGGGGCACCATTATGTTGCGTGCTCACCGTGCCATTGAATCACTAACGCTAGACCGCGAAGAAGCCCACCTGAAAGATCAGCTGATGCCGAAATACGCGGAAGTGATCTATAACGGTTACTGGTGGAGCCCTGAGCGTCGCATGCTGCAAGCGGCCATTGACGAGACCCAAAAGAATGTAGCGGGTGTCGTGCGTATGAAGCTCTATAAAGGTAATGCGACCGTCGTGGGTCGTAAATCCGATGAATCGCTATTTGATGAGTCGATCGCTACGTTTGAAGATGATGCGGGCGCTTACAACCAGAAAGATGCCGAAGGCTTTATCAAGCTGAATGCTCTTCGCCTGCGCATTGCTGCTGGCAAAGGCCGAAAGCAAAGCTAATTTTTAAAGCGCATATGTTGATAGGGCGGCAGCTAATCGCTGCCGCCCGGCATATTAAGGAACCCCTATGTTCAAAAAATTATTATCCGGACTCTTTGGTAGTGATCGTCAGGCTGCTCCCGGCGCTACCACCAAAGCGGCTGATGCCGTGGAATACAAAGGCTATGAGATTGTGTCTCAGCCGGATGATCAAAGCGGTCAATACCGCGTTAGCGGTTGGATTCGTAAAGCTGATGCCAGCGGTGAAACCCTTGAACACCGTTTTGAGCGCTCCGATATGCTGCCAGGTCGCGAAGCGTGTGATGCCATGATGGTTACTAAAGCGCAGCGCTATATCGATGAAGTCGGAGAGGCAATGTTCGAGCCTGACCCACGTCGTGCTGGCGACAGTACAGAGTAAGCCGACACAAACGTTCGTAAAGGAGAGGCGTATGCGAGTAGTACACCAAGCCTCGCCCTGGCGCTCCTTATTCAACGAGCATGGACGTTTTAACACCGTGGCGCTCGACGCGCCGCTCCAGCATCTTTTCTCAAAACTCTCTTTACCTCAGACTTCTATTGCCGACGCCTATGCGTGGCAACCCTCCTTGGTTGAAACACTGATACATTACGATTTACCCGCTTGGCGTATTAGCCAAGTCATCAGTGATCATAATGCCTGGCTATATCGTCGAGCGATTGCGCAATCCCTTGATGAACTGCAGGCGCAAGGGTGGGGCACACCACCGGTCAATTACTGTGTGTTGATGTTAGGTTCGGCGGCCCGCTACGAGAGCCTGCTCGGCCCCGATCAGGATAATGCGCTGATTATCGATGATTACCCTGACCATCGGCATGTTGAGATTGACGGCTACTTTCAAGCCCTGGGCGAGCGGTTTACTCAACGCCTGGATGAAGCCGGCATTCCACTGTGCCGCGGCCATGTGATGGCCCGCTGGCCCATGTGGCGCAAGCGGATAAGTGAATGGCATGCACAGCTTGAAATCTGGAGCGCGGATCGGCGTGTGAAGCGCGTTCAGCAGACCAATATTTTGCTCGATTTTGCCCCCGTCGCTGGCAATTCAGCGCTTGCTGAGCAACTGGGCGTGAGCATCGCTTCAATACTTCCTAAAGCGTCACTATTTATGGATGAAATGGCAGCGTTACTTGATCAGTTGCCGGTCGCGCTGGACCGTTTTGGGCGAATCGCCTCAAGTCCGCATCTCGATGCCCCGCACGACCACGCCGTTAATCTTAAACACCAAGGCTTAATGCCGCTGATCAGCGCAGCGCGTTTGCTCTGCGTTCGTCATGGCCTGCGTGAAATAGCCACTCGAGAGCGCTTGATAAGGCTCAGTCATGTGGAAAATGTGCTGCCTAGGACGCAATCCGACCTATTGCTGGCAGTCTTTGAGCGACTTCAGCAGCGCCTGTTGGATCAACAGCGTATCAACAAAAGCGCTGGCCAAGCCGCTGACGGTTGGGTGGATCTTCGCCGCCTGCGTGAAGACGAGCGCCTGCTGTTAAAGTTTGATCTGCAGCAGATTAGAGCATTTGTTCAGCGCGCCAAAAGTGCTTAGCGGGATAGCATCAAGCGTGAGTGTCATTCGGCGCCGCGGGTAGCTCCAGTGTTAAACAGGCACCGCCCAGCGTTTTGGCATCCTCAACCCAGAGGCGTCCACCCAGATGGGCGATAATTCCACGGCTAATGGGTAGTCCCAAGCCACTCCCTCTGGGGCGCCCTCTGGGAATATCATCGTTCTGCTGTATCTGATGGAATTTTTCAAACACCCGTTCACGCTCATCCGCGCTAATGCCGGCGCCGTTATCCTCTACGCTTAAACGGAAATGGCGGCGATGGTGATAGAGCGACAGGCGCACTTTAGGCTGGTTTCGATCAGCAAACTTACTAGCGTTATCAAGCAGGTTAATAATCACCTGTTCTAAACGATCATGGTCGCCAACCACCATCGCTGGGTCTGCTTCTAAATGAACCTCTAGCTGGATACCACGCTCTTGGTGCAAATGCGCAATGGCGTCAATGCTATGTCGAGTAAGGGCGGCAAGGTCGAGTGGCACCGGGTTAAGCGTTAAACGGCCACTTTCCAGCCGGGCAAGGTCGAGAATTTCTTCGATTAAGCGCGAGAGCCGTTGGCTTTCGAGAACGATGACACCCAGAAAATGCTGGCGCTTTTCATCGGACAGCTGGCCGCTATCGCGCAAAATTTCGGCAAAGGCGCGGATGGAGGTAAGCGGCGTGCGGAGCTCATGACTGACCATGGCGACAAACTCATCTTTCAAACGATCCAGCTCCCGCAGCCGCTCATTAGCGCTGCGCAACTCTTCGCCGATCTGGACGAGCTCTTGGGATTTCTGCTCCAAGCGACGGTTGTACTCAAGGGTTTGTGAGGTGGTATCCAGAATGCTGAGAATCGACTCAATATCCAGTGCTTCGCCACGGACCACTGAGTTGATCAACACGCGGGCTGAAGAGCTGCCCAGAGCCCCCGCCAATGCCTGCTCTGCCCGTGTAATCAACTCGGCGGCAGCGGGCTCGTCCGCCACAAATGCGTTTTTGGTACTGCTGTGGCTGAATACTCGACGGGTAGTCTGGGCACCTAGATAGCGAACCAAAAGCTCTTTGAGTGCCCCCTGAGTGGTTTGACCGCGCATTAATGACGCAGAGAGTGATGTTGTTTGTAGATTGGGGTGCATGGCTTCGGTGAATAGCGCCGCCTGAGTTTGCTCCAGGGGCGTTGGGCGGGTAAACAGCGAAACACCGACTAGCAACCCGACATTGACCAGCATGCTCCAGAGCAGCGAGTGGGTGTAAATATCCCAATTTTCGAGTCCAAACAACGCATAGGGTTTCAACCAGCCGATTCCCCATGGCCCGTTTGTAAGTAGCGTGGCATCCAACCAGCCCGACTGGGCAAAGCCCGGCAACAGTAGCGTATAGCACCACACCAAGAAGCCCGCGATTAAGCCTGCTGTGGCGCCCTGGCGAGTCGCACCACGCCAGTAAAGGCCTATCAATAGCGCCGGTGCAAACTGTGCCGCACCTGCAAAAGAGACCAGCCCAATGGTGACCAGGCTGTATGAGTCGCCAATGAGCGCATGGTAGAGATAACCCAGCAGTAGAATAAGCACGATAGCGACCCGGCGAATTCCCAGTAGCCAACCGGCAAGTTCGCCTTTGGTACTTAAATGTAAGCGCCGCGAGCGCAGCAGTAGTGGCATCACCAGCTGGTTGCTAACCATGGTGGAGAGGGCGATTGTCTCGACGATCACCATGCCGGTGGCTGCTGAAAGACCACCAATAAAGACCAGTAGCGGCAGGCCTTCTAAACCTGCTGAAAGCGGTAGCGTCAGAACAAAGCTATCGGGATCACCTGCGCTCGCACCTAGCAGCAGGCCTGCCAGGGCGATAGGGATCACAAACAGGTTGATCAACAGCATATAGAGGGGAAATAACCAGCTCGCTCTCGCTAAATGCTGTTCATCGACATTCTCAACTACCAGTACCTGAAACTGGCGGGGCAGGGTTAAAAAGGCCAGGAAGGCGAGCACCAACATGCCCACCCAGCCGGTGGCGCCACCAGGAACGCTGTCCAGCCGCATGCTATCGACCAGCGCTGGCGTGGATGCCACCTGTGCAAACAGCGCAGCGGGGCCTTCAAACATCACAAAGACCACGAACACACCGACGGCCATAAAGGCGACTAGCTTCACCAGGGATTCCAGCGCGATGGCGGCCACCATGCCTTCGTGGCGTTCGCTAGCATCCAAGTGGCGGGTGCCAAAGAGAATAATAAACACCGCCAGCACCAGCGCGACCCAGAGAGACTTATCCATCCAAAAGTGTTCATCCACCAGCGTCGTGTCGGCCGCTTGTGGATAGTTGATAAGGACTGCATGGCTAACGGTAATCGCCTTCAATTGCAGGGCAATATAAGGCGTGATACTGATCAGGGCCATTAAGGCTACCAGTGCGCCTAAGCTGGTACTTTTGCCATAGCGGGCACTGATAAAATCGGCAATGGACGTAATGCGCTGGCGGGCGGCAATGCGCACCATCTTGCGTACCACAAAGGGTGCCAGCAGCATGGCGAGGGTGGGGCCAAGATAGATGAGTAAAAAGCTGGGGCCGAACTCTGCGGCGCGCCCTACGCTGCCGTAGAAGGTCCAGGCCGTGCAGTAAACGGCAATGGAGAGGGCATATACCGTGGGCGAGCCGATCAGCGATCGCCCTTGCTCGGCACGCCGGTCGCCCCAGGCGGCGACCACAAACAGCAGCGCTAAATAGCCAAAGGCAGTGCCCAGGATGACGGCGTCAGTACGCATCATCAGCGATCCGCACGGTGTTCCATTAGCCAAGCCGTCAAACCGATGACGACTGCCCAAGCGCAAAACAGATAAAGCGGTAACCAGCCGACGTTAAAGGAGGGAAGTCGGTCTATTACGATTATCAGCGGTGGACAGAACAGCAGTAAAGCGACCGCTACCAGGGCCATTAAGCGTTCGCTTTTGCGCGATTGAGTGCCTGAGTTTTTCATGTCGCTGTGTCCTTCATAAGGCACTCGCATCCTGTCGGTCAAAGGCATTGGCTTGCAGCGCTAACAGCTGTTCCAGGGTGTCGACGCCGCGGGCCTCTAAGCGTGGCAGCAGGGCTAGCCAGAGTTCTGCGGTGACTCGAGCATCGCCTAAGGCAGTGTGGCGGGTGCCGGGAGGGAATGCCAGATCGTAGCGCTGGGCAAGGCTATCCAGGTCATGCCCGTCCAAGGCTTCGTCCAGCGCCCGAGAAATCAGCAGGGTGTCGATGACGGGAATATCAAAAGCGACACCTTTGTGACTGATGGCGAGCAGATCAAACGCGGCGTTATGGGCCAGCAGTACGGCTTCGCCTACAAAGTCACGAAAGCGGGTAAGCACGATATCCAGCGGTGGTGCGCCCATGACATCGGCATCGGTAAGGCCGTGAATGGCCGTGCTGGCGGCAGGAATAGGCCGCTGAGGATCGACTTTTTGATCGAAGGCCTCGCTAGCCAACAGCCGCGCGTTGACCACGCGACAGGCACCCAGACTGATCACCGTGTCGCCTCGGCGCAGCTCAAGCCCGGTGGTTTCGGTATCAAACGCCACGACCTCCAAGCTGCGCAAGGAACGACTAGCCAGCGCTTCATCCGGCGGAGGCAGGTCGGCAATGCCAAAATCATGAAACTCGGGCCGTGGTGGTGCCGTTTCCCGCGGGGCACCGACGCGTTCAACGGCGGGGAGCGGAAGGCGCAGGCGGGCATGCACCCCATCATCGTCAGTCAGACTCCAGATGTCGCTGGCGTGTTGGCGTAGCACGTCGGCAACGCTGGGCGTGAGGGGCAGCGAGCTGAGCGGTTGCTGGCGCCACTCCGCCAATTCATGCTCGGGGATCGCTTTGCCGCGCCAGATAAGATCTAAATAGACACGCTTATTGCCCAGGCATATCTCACCTTCAAAGCCACTCTCGGGAAGGTGGGTACTGAGGTGCTTCACTAAAGAGTCGAACAGCGCAATCAGGGCGGGGGCATCGCCTTTAAACCAAGCGGGCATTCCCACTGGGGTAATTAAGCGATGCTCTGGATCTAGGCGTTCATCCAGGGCTTGCCAGAAATCGTTCGACCACATCGGCGTTAAGCGCTCGCCCTGATGCTGCATATCATCGAGCAGTTGGCCGATTTTGGCCACGTTGTCGCCTAACGTGATGCCTTCCTCATGAATGACGCGCTCAAACCGTTGACGCAGCAATGACGTGCTGGCTTCGTTTTGATGGCGGAGTTGGATCAGCGCATCGGCGGCGCTGGTGAGACTGGCGGTATGCTGGCGTAGGGGGGTCAGCATATCGGCCAATTCGGCTCTTACCCCCATTTCACTCGACCACGACGCCGTTGCATCGCCAAACGTCAGCAATGTTTCGCCATCGCTACCCGGCACGCGACGCAGTATCACTTTGAGCCAGCGGTTATCGCAGGGGGCGAGCAGCTCTCGCGGGGAGCCGTCGTTAGGCAGTTGGCTGAGTGCTTGCTGCAAGCTGGCCACAGGGAGCAGCGCTTCAAGTCGTTTGCCCAGGCCTAACCCTGTATTACCTTCAAAGAAGTCTTCTGCCGCTTGGTTAAACAGCATCACACGACGGTGGTAGTCACATAAAAGCAGGGGCGTTTCGAGTACCTGCAGCAGTGTTTCCAGCTCCTGACGAATGCGCGCCGCACTGCGTGCGCCGTCGGCGTGGGCAGTAGCGAGGCGGCTACGATCTTCGCGCCAGCTTTCGCGCACACGGCGTAAATCTGGCCTCAGCCCTTTTAGCCAACCCTCGGGTGGGTGTTCGTCACGGGCGTCGGGATTGGCAACCAAACGTGCCAGCTGAACCTGTAAATGACGCAGCGGTGTAAACAGCATGCGTTCAAGCACTAAGCCCACCAAAAATAGGGTCGCGCCGCCGGAAAAGCTGCCTATCCATAGCGCCATGCGGGTGACGCCTGTGGGCGCGAGCTGAGCATCCAGCCAAGCGGCAAAAATAGCCCCGCCCAATAAGCTGATGCCGCTTAGCGAGAGCCATAGGCCAATCAGGCGCTGGCGTTTGGGCAGCCCACCTCGGGTCATGGCTGCTCCTTAATGAGTAGCGCTTTGACTTTTTCCACCAAGGATTGGGTGGAAAAAGGCTTGGTAATGTAGTCATCAGCGCCCAGCGCCATGCCTTTTTCACGTTCTACATCACGGCCGTGAGCGGTGAGCATGATAATCGGCAGTTGGGCGGTGGCCTCTTCGTTGCGTAGGCGTTCTAAAACGTCAAAGCCGCTAATCCCCGGCAGGCTAATATCGAGCAAGAGTAGATCAGGTTGGCTATCGGTAACACGTGCTAGCGCCTGTTCACCATCTTCGGCTGTTACTACCTCAAACCCTGCTTGCTCCATTAAGAACTCAAGCGATAGAACAATGTTGGGTTCGTCATCGACGACGAGCACTTTGGCCATGGTGTTCTCCAGCTTTTATTTGTTTTAACGATGCATGCTTGCAGTCTAGATAGATCGAGACTGCCAGCCAAGACGACCTTGGCCGAATGCACCGGCAGATAAACTGCTAGCAGCGAGCAATTGAGCCTGGTTTGGTACACTGCTTAGCTCCTGTGCCATGGCTTAACATGCTATGCCTTAAAGTGCTATGTCTTAAAGTGCTATGGCTTACCACTGATCTGCTTGCTAAGGCTGTGAATGCGCGTACTACTGTTATCCGCCTACGAAGCGGTGAGTCATCGCTACTGGGCGCAAAGTTTAATGGCGCAACTTGATGAGGTGTCGTGGACGCTTTTGTCCTTACCTCCACGTCATTTTGCCTGGCGCATTCGCGGCAACCCGCTGAGCTGGATGTTGAAAGAGCACGATAGCCTTAGCCAGTCGTATGAGGTGGTGCTTGCCACTTCAATGGTGGACCTGGCGACGCTCATAGGGCTGTTTCCGCACCTTGGACGAGCCAAAAAGATCGTCTATTTTCACGAAAACCAGTTTGCCTATCCTAAGTCTAGCGATCAGATACCCCAAGTAGAGGCCAAAATGGTCAATCTCTACACGGCGCTAGCGGCGGATAGTGTGGTGTTTAACAGTGCCTATAATCGTGACTCCTTTATCGATGGTGCACGGGCGTTTTTGAAAAAAATGCCGGAAAATCTGCCTGCGGCAAAGCCACTGGAGGCGCTGCGCGAGCGGTCTCAGGTTTTGCCAGTACCCATTTCTGAATGTTCAACATCCCGCCAGCAAACGGCTGTTCAAAAAACGGTGCCACAGCGCATTGTCTGGAATCACCGCTGGGAGTATGACAAAAATCCTGATGACTTCTTTGCCGTGCTGTTCGCGCTAAGCGATGCCGGAGTGGCGTTTGAGCTGGCAGTGCTAGGGCAGCGCTTTCGCCAAGCCCCGGCCATTTTTGACGAAGCCGAGCAGCGCTTAGCCAAGCATATTGTGGCTTGGGGGCCGCAACCCGAGGAGGCGTACCGTGAGTTGCTAGATAGCGCAGGCATTGTGGTTTCGACCACCTGGCATGAGTTTCAGGGCTTGGCGATTATGGAGGCGGCTCAGCGCGGGGCGCTGCCCCTGGTGCCGGACCGGCTTTGCTTCCCTGCCTTATATCCACCTGGCTATCGCTACGACGGCACCCGAGAAGGGCTGTATGAGCGACTCAATGCTTGGCTGACAAAGCCAGCCGCGCGTCCTGTCACCCTTGATACTTCGGTTTGGGAGTGGCCCGCTTGGCGCGAGGCCTACCGCCAGCTTCTATCAGTCGAGCCGGTCTAATCTCCGCGTCGGCCAGTGCACCACGGCGGTATGGCGACGCATCTTTTGCGCAAGCATCGGGTGCTCACGGCGAATCACCTGCTCGGCAAACTCTGACAGAAAGTGGGATTTCAGCTCCGCGCGGGCGCGATCAACGCCGCTGTGCTGGTAAGGCGTCGAAGCCAGCAGCATAAAGCCATCGTCTGGGATGCGTCCGGCGCGCATATTGGTGTCAATGATAGTGGCCGCCTTGCCAATGGGGACTGCTAAGTCAGGCCCGTAGGGGCCGATGATCAACGCGGTGTTGGGCAGGTGCAAAAAATCAAAGCCTCGACCAATACAGATCACCCATTCGCGGTGCTCGATATCCAGCTCTCGTTCAACACCTTGCAGTTCACTAACGTGGGCGAGGTTGCCTTCTAGCAGGGGGAGTAAGTCCCGCTGCATGTCGTGGGGCATGTCTGGGCAAATGGCATTGAGTTGGCTGCTCAGCGCTTCAGGGGCGTGCCCAACCCACTCACTTACATCAAGGACTGCACCTTCGTACCCATGAATAATCAGTGCATCGCTGTCAGTTTCAAAACCGCACACCAGCGGGTAAACCTGCTGGTGGTCTTGGCCAAATAGCTTGCCCGCCTGATCGGCAATGGCGTAGGCGTGGGCTTTGGCTGCTTCGGTGTCACAGTTAAAACCGGCGCAGCCATGGGCTGAATTGCCGCGGGAAAAATGATAGGTAATCAACATTAGCGTCCCGCGACCCGCCTGAGCCGCATCGATAACCGTGTCCGTCAGCAGCTCGCCCAAATAGGGCCAGCCCAGATCAAAAATGCCGCCCAGGTTGCGAAACGGGGTAATGATTCCTAACGGCGTGCGCGTGGCGTGGGGAATATGTATCCGCCCATCCATACACTTCATTACCACGATGGAGGTGGTGTGCTGGGCCATATAGCGTTGCCGCGCCAGCCATGCCCCCGGGCTACAGAAGTGCTCGGCGTGTTGCCGTGACAGATCCAGTAGTGCATCAATACGCTGCTCAATGGGCTGATCATGCAGTAGCGTGGCAGGGGTAGGCATGAAGGACTCCGTCTAGGCGATTTCAGTTTTGTCTTTATAGTCGCACAAATCCTCAATAATGCAGCTACCGCAGCGGGGTTTGCGGGCAATGCAGGTGTAGCGGCCGTGCAGAATCAGCCAGTGGTGAGCATCTTGAAGAAAAGCCTTGGGTACATGGCGTAGCAGTTTCTGCTCCACTTCAACGACATCTTTGCCTTTAGCGATGCCGGTGCGATTGGATACCCGGAAAATATGCGTATCCACCGCCATGGTGGGCTGACCGAACGCCGTGTTGAGAATCACATTGGCGGTTTTACGGCCGACCCCCGGCAGGGCTTCTAACGCTTGGCGGGTGTTGGGTACTTCGCCACCGTGCAGGTTGACCAGCATATGGCAGGTTTTCATCAGATTTTCGGCTTTGGTGTTATATAGGCCGATGGTTTTGATATGTGCTTTAAGTTCGTCGATACCCAAATCAATGATCGCTTGGGGCGTATTCGCTACCGGGTAGAGCCGTGCGGTGGCTTTATTGACGCCCACATCGGTGGCTTGGGCAGAGAGCAGTACTGCCGCAAGCAGTTCAAAGGGGGTGCTCCAGTTCAGCTCAGTGGTGGGGTGCGGGTTCTCTGCCTGAAGGCGAGCAAAAATTTCATGACGCTTTTGGGCATTCATGGCGGGTCTCTTGATAAATGCGAATGATGAATATGAGCAACTGTTTACACGTCGATGTTTGAGTATCTTTCCAGCTATTTAATCGTGCCGGTGACCCGCACGCGACGCTCAGGCCGAGGCGTTGTGGAGACTGGCTTGGCGCGTGCAGCGCTGCGTTGATCAATGACGTTTTTCAGCGCGATTAACATGCCTGCCACAAAAAAAGCCCCAGGCGGCAGCACAAAAAACAGGAACTGGTAGTCGTCGGCTATCGTCAGCTGCCAATTGGCGGCTTGAGGCCCAAACAGCAGCGCCATATCGCTGAATAGTGTGCCTTGGCCGAGTAGCTCGCGTAGCGCGCCCAGCAGTACCAGTACGGCGCCAAACCCTAGCCCCATCATAAAGCCATCAATGGCCGCTGGAATGACAGGTTGGCGCGAGGCAAAGGCATCCGCGCGGCCTAAAATGGCGCAGTTGGTGACAATCAGCGGAATAAAAATCCCCAGCACTTGATAGAGCGGGTAGGCGTAGGCGGCCATCAGTAGCTCAGCGCAGGTCACAAAAGCAGCAATCACCATCACGAACGCGGGCAGGCGCACTGCACTGGGTACCTGGTGTCGAATCATTGAAATCGCTGTGCTGGCGCTCACCATGACCAACAGCGTGGCAAGCGCCAAGCCCAGCGCATTCACTACGCTGCCGCTAACGGCTAACAGCGGGCAGAGCCCCAGCAGTTGAACCAGAGCAGGGTTGTTCGACCACAGCCCATCTCGGGCCAGTTGGCGCCATTGGCTTATTGGATGGAGGCTCATGCGCCGGGCTCCTTGAAAGTAATGGGTAACGGAGTGTCAGCGGCATATTGCAGCGCTTCATGTACGGCATTCACCACGGCGCGAGGCGTTATCGTTGCACCAGTAAAAGCATCAAAGTGACCGCCGTCTTTAGCTACCGCCCAGTCTTCCGGTGGCAAGCTCGCTAACCCTAAGCCATTAAATCGCGTAATCCAGTCGCTGCGGCTCCGCTCAATATCGTCGCCTAGCCCAGGGGTTTCCTGGTGTTGAGTGACGCGCACACCGCTAATGCGCTGCTGTTCGTCAATGCCGATCAGTAGGCGAATTTCACCGTTATAGCCTTGCCTGGTGAGCACCGGCAAAATGACGGCACTGTTCTCGCTGTCGCTTACCCACCAGCCTTGGCTGTCGCTTTTTAACCCCAATGCTTCGGGATTAGGCAGTGTAAAGGTGGCTTCTATCACCTGGGTGACGGGTATATTTCCCAGCGTTTGGGGGAGTACTTCGTGTAGCTGACGGTGCTGGTAAGCCAACTGATGGGTCGCTATTCGCTCGGCGGTAAGTGCACGCGTGAGTGCAACGCTACCCGCAGTAACCAGAGCAAAGGTGCCCAATGCGAGAGCACCGCGCTGCATGGCTTGGAAGAGCGTCATGGCTGCTCACCCCGGGAGCTTTTTAGATGCCCCGTCGGGCGTGGCACGCTGTACAGGTCTAACAGCGGTACGCATAGATTCATCAGCAACACCGCAAACGCCACTGCATCCGGGTAACCGCCAAAGGTGCGAATAATGATAATCAAGGCGCCGATACCGGCTCCATAAAGTAGTTTGCCGCGACGGCTGGTGGCGGCGGAGACCGGGTCGGTGGCGATAAAAAACGCCCCAAACAGCGTCGCCCCGGTAAGCAGGTGAAAAAGCGGTGAGGCAAAGTGGCTGGGATCGCTGAGATAAAACAGTGTGGCAAGTAGTAATACGCTGCCAAGCATCGCGACCGGGATGTGCCAGCTAATAATTCGCTTTACGAGTAAAAGGATGCCACCCGCTAACCAAGCAAGGGCTACCCAGCGCCAGGCATCAAGCGTCCCATCGGGCAGTGGGTTAGTTGCCCAGAATTCGCTGGCAAGCACTGCCTCGCCTTTGTGTTTAAAGGCATCGAGCGGTGTGGCACCACTTAGGCCATCTAGCTGAGCCGTAGGTAGCGTTCCAGTGATTTGTGCCCACAAGCCCTCCGGGAGTAGTTCTTGGGGTGGCGCCCACAGCGTCATGTAGGTAGGAAACGACACCAATAGCAGCGCATAACCGATCATGGCCGGGTTAAAAGGATTGTGGCCTAAACCACCGTATAGCTGCTTGCCCACCACGATGGCGGCGATCATCCCAACGCCGATCAACCACCAGGGGCTAGCGGGGGGCAGCGAAACGCCGAGCAAAATAGCAGTGAGTAGAGCGCTGGCGTCATTCAATGTAACGCGAATGGGCCGCTTGCGGAGCCGCAGAACCGCGGCTTCAAGCGCTACACCCAATACAGCGGCTATTAATATATTGCTGAGTACGCCCAGACCAAAAAAGTAACTCATGGTGGCGATACCCGGCAGCGTCGCCACGATCACCCAGCGCATTAAGCTTGCTGTGGGCGGCACGAAAGTCGTCACGGGGGCGTCGTTAACGCCTGACGCGTGCATCATGCTCATGAAGACTCCTCGCTTGGGGAGGGGGCAGAGGCTGCTTGCTGTTCCTTCGCCTGGGCAAGTTGGGATTCGGCTGCTTTCAGGTTCTCTTGGGCAGTGGCAAGCTGCATCTCCAAATCATCTAGCGGCTGTTTGGGGTCTTCCTGGGCGACGCGTGCCAGGGTCTTTTCAGCTTTTTTAACCGATGCCTTGGCAGCGGCATGGGCAATTCTTAGGCCCCGTAAATCGACCTTTTCACTGCTGGCAACTGCGCTGGTCGGCGTGCGACGTTGTTGCGATTTGCGCGCTTCTTTGCGTGCCTGTTTTTCTGCCTCTTCCCGAGCGAGCCGCGCTTGGCGAAACTCAAAACGGTGCTTGGCGTACTCCGCTTTTGCTGTCTCAATCCGCTGCAGGCGTATCCGGCTTTTAGCCTCGCGGTAATCCACGACTAGCGGAATATGGCTGGGGCAGACGTAGCTGCAAGCGCCGCACTCTATGCAGTCGAACAAATGATAGCGCTCCATCTTGGCATCGTCGTTGGCGCGGGCGTACCAGTGCAACTGTTGGGGTAGCAGCAACACCGGGCAAACGCTTTCACACTCACCACAGCGTATGCAGGGCGATTCCACAGGGGCGGGTGGTAGTTCGACAATAGTCGCCGCGATTAAACAGTTGGTAAGTTTGGTAACCGGCGTATCGAGTGTTAGCAGCGGCGCTCCCATCATGGGGCCGCCCTGAATCACTTGGTGTAATGCTGTGTGATCTAGTCCGACTTGTTCCAGCAGTGCTTGGATAGAGGTGCCCAACCTTACCCAGCGATTACCGGGCTGACTAATCGCTTCGCCTGTTAGCGTGACAACCCTGGACACCAGCGGCTGACCATCACGCACGGCATGTAGTATTGCCAGCAAGGTGCCGGGATTATGGCACAGCACGCCCACATCGGCGGGCAAGCCGCCGCTGGGAACATTAAGGTCTAGCAGTCGCTTAATCAGTTGGCGCTCGCCGCCGCTGGGGTAGCGGGTGGAAATCACTTTGAGCTCAACGGTAATCGGCTGGCTCTTCTGTATCGCCTGACGCAGCGCTTCAATGGCCTCGGGTTTGTTATCTTCAATGCCAATAACGATATGTTGCGCGCCACACAGTTTGGCGATTATCTGTGCGCCTTCGAGTACGTCGCTCGCGTAATGTCGCAGGGTGAGGTCGTCGGCGGTGATATAGGGTTCGCACTCCGCAGCGTTAATCACCAAGGTGTGGATCGTATGCCGTTCAACCACTCTCGCTTTAATATGCGTGGGGAACCCAGCACCGCCTAATCCAACAATCCCACTCTCGTTTAAGCGTTCAAACAGCGCATTGGGGGCGGCGCGTTGCCAGTCGATACTGGGTAGCCGGTTCCACTCATCCTGTCCATCGCTATCAATGATGATTTGGGTAGTGCTCACCTCGCGCACCGTGCCGCTAATACTGGCGTGCAGATGGCTGGAAATCATGCCTTCGCGTTGGGCAATGACGCTACCTACTTTGACTGTATCGCCCGGTGCGGCACAGGGCGTGGCGGGCTGGCCGCTGTGCTGTTGCAGCGGCAGCGTCACTCGGCCAGGTAATGGCGCGTCGATCAGCGTGGCCTGATTCGATCGCTGTTTGCGCTCGGGCGGGTGAATCCCACCGGGGAAATCAAAGGCGTTCGACATGAACACTCCCAACGGCAGGCTGGCGGTCACTGGTAATTAAACCTGGGGAGTGCGCTATAACCGGTTGCCACTGGTGGAGCGGTGCCGTGCGCGGCAGCATATCGATACAATCCACGGGGCAGGGGTCAAGGCACAGATCACAGCCGGTACACTCATCTTCAATCACCGTATGCATTAACTTAGCCGCACCAATAATCGCATCGACTGGGCAGGCTTGAATGCACTTGGTACAGCCGATGCACTCCGCTTCACGAATAAACGCCACTTTTGCCTCGCTTTGAGCTTCACCGTCCAGGGGCTCAGGCTCCCGGCCTAATAGATCAGCGAGGGCGTGGATCGTCGCTTCGCCACCTGGCGGGCATTTATTCAGTGCATCGCCTTGATTAATCGCCTCGGCATAAGGGCGGCAGCCTGGGTAGCCGCACTGACCGCACTGAGTTTGTGGCAGCAGTGCATCAATTTGTTCCACCAGCGGGTTATCTTCCCGCTTGAAGCGTTCGCTCACCAGGCCTAGCAGGGCACCAAAACCCAGGCCTAAGCCGGTTAATACCGCAACGGCGCTAAGCATGCTGATAGCATCGAATGTGTCACTCATTATGCGCTACCTTCACCCTTGTACTAATCCGGAAAAGCCGAGAAACGCTAGCGACATAAGGCTAGCGGTCACCATGGCAATCGCCGCACCTTGAAATGGTTTAGGAATATCCGCGCCTGCCAAACGCTCACGCATGGCGGCAAATAGTACCAAAATAAGCGAAAACCCCAGCGCCGCGCCCAATCCATAGAGGGTGGTATGAAAAAAGCTCAGTTCGCGGTTCAGCGATAGCAGCGCTACGCCCAATACCGCGCAGTTGGTGGTAATAAGCGGTAAGAATATTCCCAGTACTTGATGCAGTAGTGGGCTTAATTGACGAACCATAATTTCTGTAAATTGAACCACCGCGGCGATCACCACAATAAAGCTGATGGTGCGCAGGTAGGTGACATCCAGCGGCACCAGCAGCCCATGATAGACCACGAAGCTAGCTGCTGACGCCAGGGTCAGTACAAAAGTGGTGGCCAGGGACATGCCCATGGCCGACTCCAATTTATTGGAGACGCCCATAAATGGGCATAGACCCAAAAATTGAACCAGTACGAAGTTATTGACCAGCGCAGTGCTGATCAAAATGATAAATAGCTCACTCATGATGGCGCACTGTGCGAAGAAATTGTGGCGTTGGCGAGCGAAGGCGTATAAACCTTGGCGCAGTGGCGCCCTGCAGCTTTGGCTGCGTAAAGCGCCTGGTCAGCGGCCGTCATTAATCCGCTGGGCGTCATCACACCTCCTATATCCAACTGGCTAATACCAATGCTGACGGTGACATACGAGGCCACTGGCGACATCTGGTGAGGATGCTTTAATTGGTCAATAGCATCACTAAGCGATTGGCTTTTTGCCATTGCTTGGGTGGCGGTGTTCGCAGGCAACATAGCACTGAATTCCTCCCCACCTGTGCGCGCGATAAAAAAACCATGGGCAGTGGCAACGTCATGCATCGTCTGCGCTACTCGTTGCAAACATATATCGCCTTCGGGGTGTCCGTAATGGTCGTTAAACAGTTTGAAATGATCAATGTCTATCATCATTACCGACAAGGGCTGACCTGTGTTCAAGGATATATTAACGACCTCTCGCAGGCGCTGATCGAATAATCGGCGATTGGGCAGACCGGTCAATGGGTCATGGGTAGATAGCTCGATAAGCTCTGCATTGAGCTGCTGTTGATGCTTGAACTGCTCTTGAAAGGCGCGTGCTAGGACGCCAATTTCATCTCCGCGTCCTAATAGATTGCTTGATCCCTTTAGATCCACGCTGGCTTGCTGAGTAAACTGGGTCAGAGTTCTGAGTGGCTTCAGAATAATACGCTCCAGTAGCAGCAGAACAAGGCCAATCACTAATAGCATCAAGCAGGCTGTCCATAAAAGTACGTAGCGAAACGTTTCTAGACTGGCCAAATAACTGGTGCGATTAAGCTGGGTTCCCAATGCTAACTGCTCGTTATGCGGGTAGGTAGTTAAATAGCGCTGCGCCTGGATCGTATTGCCTGAGATAGTGACGGCTGTGTCATTATTGATACCGCCTTCCACCATCGAAAGCGTCGTTGGTAGCCCTGTATAGTCTTCTATGATCGTCAACCAGGCATCGTCCATTGGCCTCACTTTGAATAGCCATCCTTGGGGCGGGCCGCTCTCATCAGTTCTCACAATGGGATTGGATGCTACCATTAGCGGCGTTGTACCCGCATACAGCCTGCTTTTCCCCTGTTCTGGATCTTCTTTAATAGAAGACTGCATCGTGCGAATTAGCCCCGACATCCAGCGGCACTCACGTTCTGCGGTATAGCAAGTGTGGTATTGGCCGGTAGCAGGATTGAGACCTGCTAGAAAATGTACATCGCCCTCCGCGTTGAAAAAGGCCATTAGCTGGTAGCGCATTTCTTCAAACATCTGTTGGCTAAAATTGGTATCCGTATAGCCAGGGTAGTTACCCTGAATAAATTCATAGGTATCGTCCCAGATCGACCAGTCTCGCGCTTGCGCTAGTAGCTCCTGTTGGCTGATATTGAGGCTGCGTTCAATTTGCGCTAGCTCCTTTATTACTACCGCACGCTCCTCCTTGTGAAGTGCTGGGAATATTACCCATTTACTCAGTGCAGCTAAGGAAATTAGGGCAAGGAGAAAAACGCCTCCCAAGGCTGCTAGAAAACGAAAACGTAAAGAGCGTGAGAAGCGCTGAACCATAAGGAGAGCCTGAACTAAGCGGTGATAAAGTAAGACATGAACAAAATAAAAACAAAAGGGGCAAGGGGGTTAGCCCTTGCCCCTCTAAAACACTGTGTGTCTACTACGTTACCCGCTGGCCCGGTTCGGCACCGGTGTCCGGGGAAAGCAGATAAATACCTTCTTCATTGGCTGAGGCTAGTACCATACCTTCAGACATTCCAAAGCGCATTTTACGCGGAGCCAAGTTGGCAACCATAACCGTCAAGCGACCTTCCAGTGCTTCAGGCGCGTAAGCAGAGCGAATGCCTGAGAACACATTGCGCGTTTCGCCCCCCAGGTCGAGGGTCAGTTGCAGCAGCTTATCAGCGCCTTCCACGTATTGGGCTTTGGTGATACGCGCAATGCGCAGGTCAACCTTGGCAAACGCCGCAAAGTCGATTTCAGCGGCGATGGGGTCATCCGCCAGCGGGCCTTTGGGCGTTTCTTTCAGTTTTTGCTCTTCCACAAGATCTTCCTTCGACGCTTCAATCATGGCATCAATCTTATCGCGCTCGACGCGGGTCATCAGCGGTTTGAATTTGTTGATCGAGTGATCGGTCAGGACAGCTTGGCGCGTGTGCCAATCCAACGACTCGACATTAAGAAATTCGCGGGCTTGCTCAGCCATCGCGGGCACTACCGGGGCTAGATACACCATCAACTGCCGGAACAGGTTAATACCGACCGAACATATCTCAAGTACTTCAGCGTCGCGGCCATCTTGCTTGGCCAGTGCCCAGGGCTCTTTATCTGCAATATAGGTGTTGGCCTCGTCTGCCAACTCCATAATTTTACGCATTGCCCGGCTAAATTCGCGGGCTTCAAAGTCGTCGGCAATATCATCACCGGCGGCAATAAAGCGGGCGACCATTTGCGGTTCTGCGCAGTGAGCCGAGAGAGTGCCACCGCCAATTTTTTTAACAAAACCGGCGCAGCGGCTAGCAATGTTAACTACTTTGCCGACTAAATCTGAGTTTACCCGTGCGGCAAAGTCTTCCAGGTTTAAATCCAAATCATCCACTTTGGAGGTAAGCTTTGCGGCAAAGTAGTAGCGCAAGTATTCCGGGTTGAGGTGATCGGCGTAGGTGGCGGCTTTAATAAACGTCCCGCGGGATTTCGACATCTTGGCACCGTCTACCGTCAGGAAGCCGTGGCAGTTGACGGCTGTCGGCGTGCGCAAGTCAGCGCCATGCAGCATGGCGGGCCAGAAGAGCGCATGGAAGTAGACGATATCTTTGCCAATAAAGTGGTACACCTCGGCGTCAGAGCCTTTTTTCCAGTAGCTGTCGAAGTCGATATCTTCGCGGTCACACAAGTTCTTGAAGCTGGCCAAATAGCCTATCGGCGCATCCAGCCATACATAGAAGTACTTGCCGGGGGCATCAGGAATTTCAAAGCCGAAATAGGGCGCGTCACGGGAAATATCCCACTCGTTAAAGCCGGACTCAAACCACTCCATCAACTTATTACGGATTTGCGGCTGAACGTGACCGTCGTCAATCCAGCGCTGTAGGAAGTCGGCAAAGTCGGGCAGCTTAAAGAAGTAGTGGGTTGAGGTGCGTACTTCGGGCGTTGCGCCAGAAATTGCTGAGACTGGATTAATCAAGTCAGCGGGGGTGTAGGTAGCACCGCACTTTTCACAGTTGTCGCCGTACTGGTCCTCTGAACCGCATTTAGGGCAGGTGCCTTTAATAAAGCGGTCGGCTAAAAACAAGCCTTTCTGGGGATCAAACATCTGCTCAATATCACGCGTGGCAATATGGCCTTTATCGCGCAAGCGCTTATAAATCATTTCACTGAAGTGGCGATTTTCAGTGGAATGAGTCGAGTGATAATTATCGAACCCAACACCAAAACGGGAAAAATCGGTTTGATGATCCTTGGAAACCCGCTCAATAAGCGCTTCGGGGGTTATACCTTCTTGCTCGGCGCGCAGCATAATGGCGGTGCCATGGGCATCATCAGCACATACGTAGTAGCACTGTTGACCACGGCTTTTCTGGAAACGAACCCAGATATCCGTCTGAATATATTCAAGCAGGTGGCCGAGGTGAATAGCTCCGTTGGCGTAAGGGAGCGCGCTAGTCACCAAAATATTGCGCGTGGCGGTAGTAGACATGGTGAAGGTTAATTCCGAGTGAATAAGGGTGCCGATCAGGCGGTAACTAAAAACACGGCGAAGTCACTGTGGGCTTCGCCGCTGGCTTTCCTTAGCAACGATTAATACGATGCTTTATACAACATTTAATACAAGGCCTGCTCTTCCTGAACCACTTCGCGCAGCAGTTCTAAAAAAAGCTTATCAGCCTCAGAGTGCTCAGCCGGATCTTCCGGAATATGCACGCTGGTAGTATCGGAAATTTCGTTAGCAATCCGTGCCATGGCCGCGGGGCTGTTGCCTTCGGTCAGTTGCTGCCTGGCGATCACAAGGGATTGCTCAAGAATTTTGGGGTCTTGAAGCAATTTGCGAATAAAGCCACGCAGCTCATTGATGACACGTGTTTTCTGGATTTCTGAACCGGACATGGGAGTCTCCTTAGGATCGCGAACGACGACAGGGCCAAGCGAAGCCAATCAATGCGTTGACCATAGCATTTTTTCTGCCAACGGGCATGAGTTGCACGGCATTAAACCTGCAGATTAAAACGCTGGTTTAAAGCGTCAATCGACCGGCTTTGTGCTTGACGGGGTTCGCGTATTGAGCAAGCCAATATGGCCTTAACGCCTCAGGTACATCGGCAAGTCGTGCATTGAAACGCTCCCTGTCTTGTTTAGTAATCGCTTTACGCGCTACTAATTCCGGTGCTTCACCCAATGCTTCAAGCGCTAAATAGTGGCTGGGAAAGAGGCGGTACCCGCCAATCACCTGACGATCAATCTCCGCGGCCACTTCATCGGGTGTTGCCATATCAGCACCAACTGGCGTACCAAAATGCAGCCGCACGCGTCCCTTAGAGCCGGTAATGCCAGCCACAATGGAGCGAATATCTTCAAACTCACTTTTGGCGTAACTGCCTTGGGTGTCAATATCGTACAGCTCCTGGGCTTTTTGCACGTCGCAGGGGTCATATTCATAGCTAATCGACACCGGCACCAGTTTTAGCTCAGCGATGGCCTCACCAAAGACCATGTCGCGCTCTGAAGCACGTCTCGCCATGATTAGCATTTTGATGATCGCAGGCTCGGTATGGTCGATACCGTTCTTTGCCCGGCCTTCACGTTGTGCCATCCAGATGGAGTGCTGGTCTTCGGTAATCGTGTGGCGAATATAGGCCGAAAGCTGTTGATACGCTGCCAGCATTGCCCGTTTGCCCCGTGCACTACGCGGCACAATAAAGCTTTTATTGAGTCGCATTAGGTCAGTGACATAGGGCTTTTTGAGCAAGTTGTCACCGATGGCGATGCGCACGGTGTCACGATTCGCTTGATAGAGCGCATAGTTGACGAAAGCAGGGTCCAGCGAGATATCGCGGTGATTGCCAATGAATAAGTAAGCGCCCTTGGGGTCAAGCTTATCAAGCCCAGTGACTTCAAATGCATCGGTAGTGGTACGAATCATGCGCTCCATATAATGCGCAATACGCATTTGAAATTCGTAGACCGATGTAACTCCTTTCACTTCACGACGGACCGCGCGACTGGCAAAGCCACGCGCCAGCGATGGCGCCCAGCGCGCCAAGCGCGGAAGCCGAAAGCGAGTCAGCGCATCCAGCAACTCATTGTCCCGTGAGAGCCTAGCAAGAACATCGGCTACTTCATGATCCATAAAGGGCCGAATGTCGGCCCATGGGTCTGTCTCGTTAGCAGTGTTAGTAGCGTTATTGTGATGAGTCATGCGAACCGTTGGATGATAAACCGTTGGTGATTAGGAAGGGTGTCGATTATGAGCGTTAAAGCGACGATTTATAAATCTGTCGCTAGAACACATTTTAGAACTATTTATTTTAGAACTATTTATTTTAGAGCTATTTATTGAGCTGCGGGTTCCCGCTGCGTCTCGCCGCCGAGCCACTCTATCAAGCGCGGAATATCGGTAGATAGTGCCTGCGCCATTAAAATAAAGTCTGTTTCCAGGCGGGCGAGCGCATCGTCACCGTCGTCAGCATGGTCGGCCTCTTCGATCAGGGCATCGCCAAAGCGCAACGATTTCAGCGCTAAATCATCGTGCAGCACGAAGCTTAACCGGCCTTCTAAGCTCATAGCGAGTTTGCTGGCCTGACGGCCGCTTTCGAGTAACTGCTGAATTTCATCACTGTCTAAATCGACTTGGCGCGCGCGAAGCACACCGTCATCGCCTTTCGCTTTGAGCTCGACTTGATCACCCAGCTGCAGATCGGCAGGGCGGCTAGCCACATCGCCCAGCCAAGTGGTCATGGCGCGAATGGGCAACGTTTGCGAACTCAGCGGAGTCACTTTCAAACTGCCTAGCGTCTCGCGCAGCAAGTCCAGGATATCCTCGGCCCGTGTGCGCGAGCTGGCATTGATGCCGATCATCTGGCCTTTGGTGTCCCACCAAAGATCAATTTTCTGGCTGCGAACAAAGGCACGAGGCAGCAAATTTTCAGTCACCTGCTCTTTAAACGCGGTTTTCTCTTTGCGGGTAACTTTACGGCTTTCGCTGGCTTCGATATCGGCGACGAGCTCGTCGACTTCTTCTTTGACTACCGAGGCAGGCAGTAGCCTCTCTTGGCGAAGGGCGGAAAGAAGGCGGTGCGATTGAATTTCGTGCACTAACTGCCCGCCGCCCATACGTCCAGCCGGGGCTGTCCAGCCCAGGCGGCGTGCATCAGCGTTACCGAGTGGTTTGGCGGCATGCTCTTGTAAAGCGCTAGCGAGCGCATCGCTGGATAACTCGGGCGCGTCGTGCAGGCGGTATAAATGCAAGTGCTTAAACCACATGAGGCCAATCCTGTTCAAAAGGTGGCACATTATGGCGAAAGCGGGGCATTCCTACCAGTGGATGCCATCAATCGTCTCTGTTGCACGTGTTTCAAACTTGTGTTTGATTGAGGGTTTGCCAACTAAATACTATTTGCCAATTAATTGCATTGTTTAACTGAACAGTAGGAGGGGTTATGAGTACATCGCTGTCACGGGTTCAATTACGCGTTCGTGGCTATCACTTGGATGGCTATGGGCATGTGAATAACGCTCGCTACCTGGAGTTTATGGAAGAGGGTCGTTGGGATTACTTCGATCAACACCCAGCGATGATCAAGGAGCTCCATCAGGCTGGTCGGGCGTTTGTGGTGGTTAACTTGAATATTGATTATTTGGCCGCGGCGCGTCACGGCGATGATTTAGAAATCATGACGGGTATCGTCGACGTCGGTGAGCGCAGCGGCCTCTGTCATCACCGCATCGTGCGCAAAGACGGCACCGTCATTGCCCAGGCAGATTTGACCTTCGTCCTTCTGGATATGCGGGCTAATAAAGCCGCTGCCATTGAGGGCGAGGTGCGTGAAGCGTTAACGGCGTTAATCTTGCAGAAAGAGGCATTTACCCCCTAAACGGCTTTGGTGAGCTCCCTGGCTGCCCTTGCTGCTTTTGCAGTGGTATGATGGCGAAGTATTTGCGCGCCGCTCCATTGAGTTTTTAGGGGCGGTGTTTTTAAGCGCTTTCAACTCTCGCAGTGCCAATGCAGTGCAAAGGATCTGACTTTCATGGGTGACATCGCCAGAGAAATCTTGCCCGTCAATATTGAAGACGAGCTTAAACAGTCGTATCTCGACTATGCGATGAGCGTCATTATCGGCCGCGCGCTTCCAGATGTGCGGGATGGCCTTAAACCGGTTCACCGGCGTGTGCTGTTTGCCATGCATGAACTGGGTAATGACTGGAATAAACCGTACAAGAAGTCGGCGCGTGTCGTCGGCGATGTCATCGGTAAATACCATCCGCACGGTGATAGCGCGGTATACGACACCATCGTACGTATGGCGCAGCACTTTTCGATGCGTCATGTGCTGGTCGACGGCCAGGGCAACTTCGGTTCAATTGATGGGGATAACGCGGCCGCCATGCGTTATACCGAGGTGCGTATGTCGCGCCTTGCCCACGAACTGCTCGCTGACCTGGAAAAAGATACCGTCGACTGGGTCGATAACTACGACGGTACCGAGCGTATTCCTGCGGTATTGCCTACCAAAACGCCCAATTTGCTGATCAATGGCTCCTCGGGCATTGCGGTAGGTATGGCAACCAATATTCCACCGCACAATATGCGTGAAGTGATTGATGGCTGCTTAGCCTTAATCGACGACTACACGCTGACCGTGGATGACCTGATGGAGTACATCCCCGGGCCTGATTTCCCCACCGGGGCGATTATCAATGGTCGCGCGGGTATCTTGTCGGCCTATCGTACCGGCCGTGGGCGTATTTATGTGCGCGCCTGCCACACCATCGAACATCATGATAAAACCGGTCGCGATCACATTATTATTAGTGAGCTGCCGTATCAGGTGAACAAAGCGCGGTTAATTGAAAAGATTGCCGAGCTGGTGAAAGAGAAGAAGATCGAAGGCATCGCTGAGCTGCGCGATGAGTCGGATAAAGATGGCCTGCGCGTGGTGATTGAAATCAAGCGCGGCGAGTCCGGCGAAGTAGTGGTCAATAACCTGTTTGCCCAAACGCAGCTGCAAAACGTGTTCGGGATTAACATGGTGGCGCTGGAAAATGGTCAGCCACGCACGCTCAACCTCAAAGAAATGCTGGAAGCCTTTATTCGCCACCGGCGAGAAGTGGTTACCCGGCGAACGCTGTATGAGCTGAAAAAAGCCCGTGAGCGTGGTCATTTGTTGGAAGGCTTGGCCGTTGCTATCTCGAATATCGACGAAGTGATCGAGCTTATCAAAGCTTCACCCAACGCGGCAGAAGCGCGTGAAAAGCTCCTCGCTCAAACTTGGCAGCCTGGTCAGGTGACCGCCATGTTGGAACGGGCCGGGGCTACTTCTTGCAAGCCAGAGGAGCTGGAAGAGGGCTTTGGATTAAATACCGCGGCCACCTCTTATCGGCTTTCGCCCGCCCAGGCGCAGGCGATTCTTGAGTTACGTCTGCACCGTTTGACGGGCCTTGAGACCGAGAAACTGCTCGACGAATACTTGAATATTCTTGAGAAAATTGCCGAGCTAACCGAGATCCTGGCATCAGCTGATCGGTTGATGGAAGTGATCCGGGAAGAGCTGCACGCCGTGCGTGATCAGTTTGGTGATGACCGTCGTACTGAAATTCAGGCCAGCCATCTGGATCTTTCGATTGAAGACTTGATCGCCGAAGAAGACATGGTCGTGACCGTGTCGCGCTCTGGTTACGCCAAGACGCAGCCGCTGTCGGATTACCAAGCCCAGCGTCGTGGTGGTCGCGGTAAGTCTGCCACCGCAATGAAAGACGAAGATGTGATCGAGCACCTGCTGGTGGCGTCTACTCACGATACCGTGCTGCTGTTCTCCAATCGCGGCAAAGTGTACTGGCTGAAAGTGTATGAAATGCCCAACGCCAGCCGCGGCTCGCGTGGCAAGCCGCTGGTCAATATGCTGCCGCTGGAAGAGGGCGAAGCGGTTAACGCGATCTTGCCGGTGCGCGACTACAATCCTGATAACTACATCTTCTTTGCCACGGCCAAAGGTACCGTCAAGCGCACCAGTCTTGAACAGTTCTCGCGCCCGCGTAGCGTAGGTCTTATCGCCATTGACCTTGAAGAGGGCGACCGCTTAGTGGGCGCTGCCATTACCACCGGTAATGATCATGCCATGCTGCTGTCGTCTAACGGCAAGGCGATTCGCTTTGAAGAGGGTAAAGCCCGCGCCATGGGTCGTACTGCTCGCGGCGTGCGTGGTATGCGCTTGGCCGGCGATGCGGAAGTCATCAGCTTGATTATTCCCAAGAGCCAGCAAATCGACGCCGAAGCGGATGCCGAAGAAGAAACTCAGAATGGTACGCAAGAGAGCGTCGTGACCGAAACCGCCGATGGTCAGATCTACATTATGACCGCCAGTGAGAACGGTTATGGTAAGCGCACGCGCCTGGAAGAGTTCCCGCTGCGTGGTCGTGGTGGTCAGGGTGTTATCGCCATGCAAACCAGCGAGCGTAACGGTTCGCTAGTGGCGGCGATGCAGGTTTATGACAGCGATGAAATGATGCTGATCACTGACCGTGGCACGCTGGTGCGTACGCGTGTTGAAGAGGTTTCAACCACCTCGCGTAATACTCAAGGTGTGATGTTGATTCGTTTGGGTAAAGAAGAAAAATTAGTCAAAACCGTTCGTGTTGATGAGCCCGCCGAAGTCGATCTGACTGGTCTTGAGGAAGGTGCCGAAGAGGGTGCCGAAGCTAGCCTTGAAGAGCGACCTGAAGACGTTCAGACGAGTGAATCATCCGATGACGCACAGGAACCGGGGACTGATGACACGTCATTATAATTTCTGCGCAGGGCCAGCGGCCCTGCCAGTAGCCGTACTGGAACGCGCCCAGGAAGAGTTACTGGACTACCATGGACGTGGCCTTTCCGTCATGGAAATGAGCCACCGCAGCGACGAGTTTGTTGCCATTGCTGAACGTGCAGAAGCTGATTTTCGTGAGCTTCTAGGCGTGCCAGATAACTATAAGGTGCTGTTTTTGCAGGGCGGCGCCAGTATGCAATTTGCCATGCTGCCGATGAACCTGCTGGGACAGGGCGGTAGCGGCAACTTCATTCAGACCGGTATCTGGGGCAAAAAAGCGCTTAGCGAAGCAAAGCGCCTTGGGTTCGCTTGTCATGTAGCCGCAAGTAGCGAAGCTAATGGCCACATGGCGGTGCCTGCGCTGGATACCATTAGCGTTAGCGATGACGCGGCCTATTTACACTACACGTCGAACGAAACGATTGGTGGCTTGGAGTTTGACTATACGCCCAATGTGCAGCGTGCCGATGGCGCTAGCGTACCGTTGGTCTGCGATATGTCGTCAAATATCCTGTCTGGGCCGATCGATGTTAGCGATTTCGGCGTGATCTACGCGGGCGCGCAGAAAAATATCGGCCCCGCTGGTTTAACGTTGGCCGTCGTTCGTGACGACTTGTTAGGCAAAGCCCAAGCCAACATTCCTTCGCTGTTTGATTACAAAATGCTGGCCGAAGCGGGTTCGATGGTGAATACGCCGCCGACCTACGCTTGGTATTTGGCGGGCTTAGTCTTTCAGTGGCTAAAAGACGACATTGGTGGACTAGCAGCGATGGACGTCATTAATCAGCGCAAAGCCGATAAGCTTTATGCGGCGATTGATGCCAGCGACTTTTATAGCAACCCGATTGCTAAGCACAATCGCTCGCGTATGAACGTACCGTTTGTCTTGGCCGATGCGGCGCTGGATAAAGCGTTTTTACAACAAGCCGATGCGGCGGGGCTGCTCAATTTAAAAGGCCACCGCAGCGTGGGCGGTATGCGGGCTAGCCTATATAACGCAGTGCCTGAGTCTGCGGTAGATGCGCTGATCGCATTTATGGCCGATTTCGAACAAACAAGGGGCTAAACACCATGTCCGACACGTCGATCAATCTGGATGAGCTGCGCCAGCGAATCGATCAGCTAGATAGCGATATTCTGAATCTGATCAGTGAGCGCGCCAGCTGTGCCCAGCAAGTGGCGCATGTGAAGCTGGCCGAAGATAAAGATGCGGTGTTCTACCGCCCTGAGCGAGAAGTGCAGGTGCTGCGGCGCATCATGGCCTTGAATAAAGGCCCACTTGATTCAGAAGAGATGGCGCGGCTGTTTCGTGAAATCATGTCGGCGTGTTTGGCATTAGAGCAGCCGGTTAAAGTGGCCTATTTGGGCCCTGAGGGCACTTTCACTCAGCAGGCAGCGCTCAAGCACTTTGGTGAAAGTGCGGTTAGTTTGCCCATGGCGGCGATTGATGAAGTGTTTCGTGAAGTTGAGGCGGGCGCTGTGCATTACGGCGTGGTGCCGGTGGAAAACTCCACCGAAGGGGTAGTCAATCACACTCTTGATACCTTTATGGACTCCTCCATCAAAATTTGTGGCGAGGTGGTGCTGCGTATTCATCATCATCTGTTGGTCAGTGAAACGACCCGCCGCGATAAAGTGTCGCGTATCTATTCCCACCCGCAATCCTTCGGGCAATGTCGGAAATGGCTCGATGCTCACTATCCCCATGCGGAGCGCGTGCCGGTTTCCTCTAATGCGGAAGCGGCTAAGTTAGTCAAAACCGAGTGGCATAGCGCGGCCATTGCGGGGGATATGGCAGCGAAGCTATACGGACTTACTCACATTGCTGAAAAGATTGAAGATCGACCCGATAACTCGACGCGGTTTTTGATTATTGGTAACCAGGATGTGCCCATGGCAGGCGAAGACAAAACCTCCATTGTCGTCGCCATGCGCAATCAGCCGGGGACGCTCCACGCTCTGCTTGAGCCGTTTCATCGTCATCAGATCGATTTAACCCGTCTCGAAACGCGCCCTTCGCGCACCGGCGTTTGGAACTATGTCTTTTTTATCGACTTTAAAGGCCATCGTGATGAGCCCAAGGTCGCGGCAGCGCTTGAAGAGGTGCAGCTGCGAGCAGCGGACTTGCGTGTGCTGGGTTCCTATCCGATAGGGGTACTGTGACATTAATGGATGGAAGCAGCGTAACAACATCATCTTGTCATGAGTCGCGCTTATTAATTGTTGGTCTGGGATTGATTGGTGGTTCGCTTGCGGCAGCCCTGCGCGCTTCAGGATTTAAGGGGCAGATTGTTGCCTGTGATCCTGATAAAAATGAAATCGCCCGCGGTATAGAGATGGGGCTGATCGACTCAGGCGGTACCCATCTTGCGGCGCAGGTGAGTGGCGCTACCATGGTGGTGCTGGCGGTGCCGGTGCTGGCAATGGAAAGTGTAATGACCCATTTGGCGGGTGTCCTGGCATCTGCGTCACCGAGTGTGGTTATTACCGATGTTGGTAGCACCAAGGCCGCTATCCGCGCCTGCGCCCAACGAGTATTTGGTCAAGTGCCTACCAATATGGTGCTGGGACACCCTATTGCCGGTTCAGAGAAAAGTGGTGTGGCGGCGGCGAATCCACGCCTTTATGTGGATCATAAGGTGATACTTACCCCCGAGCCCAACGTAGATGCCGACGCTTTGATGCGAGTGCGTTGCTTGTGGGAAGCCTGCGGTGCCGATGTGCTGGAAATGGGCGTAGAGCGCCATGATCAAGTGCTGGCGCGTACCAGTCATTTGCCCCATCTGCTTGCATTCTCATTGGTGGATACGTTGGCCCGTCAGGATGAGCGCCTCGATATTTTCCGTTACGCAGCGGGTGGTTTTCGCGATTTTACCCGTATCGCGGGTAGCGACCCGGTGATGTGGCGGGATATTTTCATTGCCAATAAACAGGCGGTTTTAGCATCGTTGGATGATTTTGAAGCGGGGCTTTCGCGCTTGCGTCAGGCGGTAGAAGCCGGTGACAGCGATGCGCTGATTGCCACCTTTGATCGGGCCAGCCATGCCCGGCACTATTTCGACTCCTTATTGAATAAAACCAGTTATCAGGCGGAATATCATATGCAACCACAAGGTAAGGTCACCTACCGTGTGCAGCCGGGCGGTCAAGCCCAGGGGCGCTTGCGCGTACCGGGCGATAAATCCATGTCGCATCGCTCCATTATGCTGGGCGCGCTGGCAGAGGGTGTTACTGAAGTAAAAGGCTTTCTGGAAGGCGAAGACAGTCTGGCGACCCTGCAGGCGTTTCGTGAAATGGGTGTGGCGATCGAAGGGCCACATCAAGGTAAAGTCACCATCCATGGCGTTGGCATGCACGGTTTAAAAGCCCCCGCAGGGCCGCTCTATGTAGGCAATTCGGGCACCGCCATGCGGCTGTTTTCCGGCCTGCTCGCGGGTCAGGCGTTTGATAGCGAGCTAACCGGCGATGAGTCGCTGACCAAGCGCCCCATGGGGCGCGTGGCTGACCCGCTACGCTTAATGGGAGCCACTATTGATACGGCTGAGGGTGGTCGCCCACCGCTGAAAATTCACGGCGGCGCTAACCTCAAGGGCATTCATTACGATATGCCCATGGCCAGTGCCCAGGTGAAATCCTGCCTGCTGTTGGCGGGGCTTTACGCGGAGGGCGAAACGCGGGTGCGCGAACCTGCGCCGACCCGTGATCATACCGAGCGTATGCTCAATGGCTTTGGTTATGCGGTTTCCCGAGAAGGCGATACCTGCTGGCTGCAGGGTGGCGGTAAGCTAACAGCGGGCCCGATTGATGTGCCTTCTGATATCTCTTCTGCAACCTTCTTCTTGGTTGCGGCGGCGATTACGCCAGATGCTGATATCACGTTAGAGCACGTGGGAATTAACCCTACCCGGATAGGCGTCATCAATATTCTGAATTTGATGGGGGCCGATTTAACGCTTGAGAACGAGCGCGAAGTAGGCGGCGAGCCGGTAGCCGATATTCGTATCCGCTATGCACCGCTGAAAGGCATCGATATTCCCGTTGATCAAGTGCCGTTAGCGATTGATGAATTTCCTGCCCTCTTTATTGCTGCCGCCAACGCCGATGGCGTGACCCGTCTAAGAGGCGCCGAAGAACTGCGCGTCAAAGAGTCTGATCGCCTCCAGGCGATGGCGGATGGCATGGCTATTTTGGGTATTAAACACACCCTGCTTGACGACGGTATAGATATTGACGGCAATGGCGATGCGCAAAAAGCGAGCTACGGCGGCGGGCGTATCGATAGTCTGGGCGATCACCGTATTGCCATGGCGTTCGCGATTTCATCACTGCGTGCGAGTGCAGAAATTGAGATTGAAGACTGCGCTAATGTGGCGACCTCTTTCCCAGATTTCGTTGAATTAGCCACGCGCATCGGCATGCGCGTTAGCGTGGAGGGTGCGCATGAATGATCGCGCTTCAGCTGTTCCCGTTCTCACCATTGATGGCCCAGGTGGGGCGGGTAAAGGCACCATTAGTGGTTTAGTGGCGGAACGCCTGGGCTGGCATTTACTGGATAGTGGTGCACTTTATCGGCTGACGGCTCAAGCGGCGGTTAAGCATAACGTAGCGGTTGACGATGAGGCTGGGCTTGCCCGCTTAGCGGAGCAGTTAGATGTGGCCTTTCCGGTTGAAGATGGCCAGCCGCGTACGTTGCTAGAAGGAGAAGACGTTGGCCAGGTGATTCGTACCGAACAGGCTGGCGAGCGTGCCTCACAAGTAGCGGCGTTACCTGCCGTACGCCAAGCACTGCTGCAGCGGCAGCGCGATTTTTGCCAAACGCCAGGGTTGGTCGCGGATGGGCGTGATATGGGCACAGTGGTCTTTCCCGATGCCCCGCTAAAGATTTTTTTGACGGCAAGCGCCGATGAACGGGCGCGTCGACGTCATCTGCAGTTGCAGGAAGCCGGGGTGAATGCTAGTCTTTCGAGTCTTTTGAAGGAGATTCAGGCACGCGATGCACGCGACACGCAACGCAGCGTGGCCCCTCTCAAGCCGGCAGATGATGCCATTACGCTTGATACCACGCGTCTGAGCATACCGGAAGTGGTTGATCGACTGACCGAACTGCTCGCCCAAAGAGGGCTGGTAAGCGGCGTGTGATTCTCCCTTGCGGCGCTTTTGGATAGGTGTCACGACGTGGCAGGGCACTAAACTCACATCGGTGAGCCCGGTCAGGTCTAACCAGCGTTAACACCCCCAAAGGCTGAGTGACATTAGGCCCGCACTTGCTGGTGGTGCGGAGAAGGCATTTATGCCTCAACAACGTAATTACGTAGGAACACCATGAGCGAAAGCTTTGCTGAGCTGTTTGAACAGTCTCTTAACGACATCAACATGGAGCCAGGCGCAATTGTCGCGGCTCAGGTTGTCGACATTGACGGTGACTGGGTTACTGTCAACGCTGGCCTAAAATCTGAAGGTCAGATTCCGGCGTCACAATTCCGCGATGAACACGGTAACCTGAACATCGCTATCGGTGACGACGTGCACGTTGCACTGGAAGCCGTTGAAGATGGCTTCGGTGAAACGCGTCTGTCTCGTGAAAAAGCCAAGCGTGCAGAAGCTTGGAAGATTCTGGAAGCAGCCTTCGAGAAAGACGAAATCATCAAGGGCGTTATTAACGGTAAGGTTAAAGGCGGCTTCACAGTTGAAGTTGACTCTATCCGTGCCTTCTTGCCTGGCTCGTTGGTTGACGTTCGTCCGGTTCGCGACACTGCGCACCTGGAAAATAAAGAGCTGGACTTCAAAGTTATCAAGCTCGATCCGAAGCGCAACAACGTTGTGGTATCACGTCGTGCGGTTCTGGAAGCAGAGAACAGTGCCGAGCGCGAAGCGTTGCTGGCGACTCTGCAAGAAGGCCAGCAGATCAAGGGTATCGTTAAGAACCTGACAGACTACGGCGCTTTCGTAGACCTGGGTGGTGTTGACGGCCTTCTGCACATTACAGACATGGCGTGGAAGCGTATCAAGCATCCGTCCGAAATCGTTGCCGTTGGCGACGAGATCAACGTCAAGGTTCTGAAGTTTGACCGTGAGCGCAATCGCGTTTCACTGGGTCTGAAGCAGTTGGGCGAAGATCCGTGGGTCAACATTAAAGAGCGTTACCCAGAAGGCATGAAAGTGCACGCAGTCGTCACTAACCTGACTGACTACGGTTGCTTTGCCGAGCTGGAAGAGGGTGTTGAAGGTCTGGTTCACGTCTCTGAAATGGACTGGACTAACAAAAACATCCATCCGTCTAAAGTCGTTCAAGTAGGCGATGATGTTGACGTCATGGTGTTGGATATCGACGAAGAGCGTCGTCGTATTTCTCTGGGTATTAAGCAGTGCACTGCTAACCCTTGGGAAACCTTCAATACTGACTACAACAAGGGCGATCGTGTTTCCGGTACCATCAAGTCAATTACTGACTTCGGCATCTTTATCGGCCTGGAAGGCGGTATTGACGGTCTGGTTCACCTGTCTGATATTTCTTGGACTGATACTGGCGAAGAGGCCGTACGCAGCTTTAAGAAAGGCGACGAAGCTGAAGCCGTTATCCTGTCTATTGATCCTGAGCGTGAGCGCATCTCGCTGGGCATCAAGCAGATGGATTCTGACCCCGTTGCTGAGTACCTGTCAGTCAACGATAAGGGCAGCATCGTAACGGGTCGCGTCATTGAAGTTGATGCTAAAGAAGCTCAAGTTGAATTGGCGACTGACGTTATTGCTGTGCTGAAAGCCTCTGAAATCAGTGCTGACCGCGTAGAAGATGCGCGCAATGTGCTGAATGAAGGCGACAGCGTTGAAGCGCGTATTGTGAGTGTTGATCGCAAGAGCCGCCAGATTAATCTGTCGGTTAAAGCGAAAGACCAGGACGATACGCGTCAGAACCTGAAGAAGATTTGTGAGCAAGAGCCGGAAACTGCGGGTGGCCCGACTACAATCGGCGACCTGATCAAGCAGCAGATGGGCCAAGACTAATTATCGATTAGTTATTGGTTGATAAAAGCGCCGCCCTTATGGGCGGCGCTTTTGTTTGTAAGTGTTGAACGCTTCTAATAGATGATACATAGATTCACATAGCAATGATGCGCTATTAGGGTTATAAAACACTTTAAATAGCAGTTGTGTTTTTAAAAAACGATTAGTAATTGAGTAAAAATCAACTAGACTGTTGTCAGTTAGTCTTTTTGCAGCAATAATGTCCCAGCATTCTGAACTAGTAGGTGCCAAGGTTGTCAAGTTAGCACCTAAACCAGTTGAACCCCTTTCAGTTGGACCCCGTTCAGTTGGATACGATACTAAAGGAACCTCGATGTCATTACTTAACGAATATATCCAAAAAGAACAGCAGCTGAAGCAGCTTCAAGAAGACCTACAGCGCTTAGAAGGCGATCAGCGCCTTAAAAGCGAGTTGGAATTCAAGGCCAAGCTTGAAGCGCTTATGACTGAGTTCGGCAAGCGTCCCAGTGACGTCATTGCTTTATTAGATCCCGCTTCTGACCAGCGTAGTGTTAAAACGACGGCTAGTGGCAATGCGCGCCGTAAGCGTCGTCTTAAAATTTATAAAAACCCTAAAACTGGGGAAGTCATCGAAACGCGCGGTGGCAATCATAAAGGTCTGCGTAGCTGGAAGGATGAGTACGGTGATGAAGCCGTCGAATCCTGGCTGGTTCGCATGGAAGATTAAGCAAGTTAATAACCGGCATTTCTTTACAGGAGTGCCGGTTTTTTTATGATCTCTGCTCAGCGGTGCCTCAAAGACGTTATCCTTCCTGCTGGCCTATAAGCGGGAGCCGAAGCTCTAAATAATGTGCTTTCCATAAGGCCTGAGGCGGTTGGCCGCTTACGTGGAAGCTATCCTGACTGTAAAGCACGTGCGTGATGGTCTGCGCCAATGCACCATAAAGATCAGCTAAATCACCCAAGCGTACTTGAATAGTAATGGGTTGGAATATCGACCCGCCGATAAGGCACCGGTAAGGCAATGTCTTGAGCGTTATCTATTTGTTCAAGGTAAAGACCTACGTCTGTGCGGTAAGAATGATAATATTCATTATTAAGTGCATCCACTTTGGCCGATAGTATAGCAGGCAGTGAAATGGTGGTTGTCGATAGGCTTAATCGCGCCGGTAAGCAGGCTAGCTGCTCGTTATGATAGCTTGCATCCCCTAGCCCTTTAATACGCTCGGGAGCTTGATAGAGGCGAATTCGGATCATTTGGCGGTCACTGGCTTTTTGGATGTTCGTCTTGAGGCCTGAATTAGGCATTGAATATGACAACGCGCTTTTTAGTGGTTCCGAAAATTGCGCGGCCTGAGCTGATAGCGATGCTGAAATGCGCGTGAAAAGGATGAATGATTATGATACCCACAACATATCGCAATTTGCGCTATATTGAGAGGCGTAAGGGCTAACAATACAGCCGCCCGTTCTAACCGTCTTTTTTTGCGGTAGGCGCTCGGCGTAATTTGAAAGCTTTGGCGAAATTGGCGCCGTACTTGGGAAGACGAATAACCAGTATGGTTAACCAGATCTTCAATACCAAGTGGCTTATCAAGTGTGTCCTGCAGCCAGATCTTAGCTCATGTCATCGCATTGAACATTATCTGGCCTCTCATGCGTGAATCGTGCAGGTCGTGCTTATCTCGCCTGTAGTGCACTCTCCCTGTGCGTTAGTGTTGGTAACCTAGCTGAAGAGCAAATGTTCAGCGTTTAGATAAGAGTTGAATCTCTGTTCAGGCTACTTGTCGCTATGTTGATGCTAAGCATCAATTTTTGAGTTATCGCTGACTGTGGCGTATTTGATAAAATGTTTGTCACCCTCGTGTGCCTAATGATGTTGCCTTTATGCTGGCAACAGGGTGGAAGAGGCAAGTTTGCTCATTATCTTTATGCATTTGTGTACAGTTTTTGCAAAAAACGCTACGTATGTAGCCATGTCGACCATTTCAAGCAAGGTGTAAATGAAACATCGATGAAATATCAAAAGGTTCAAAAGCCGGTAGATGAGCGTGAGAAGCTGCGTAAATTTCGTGAACTAGACGATGCCTTTGCGCAGGCGTTACGTCAGTTAGACGATCCTGAAAGCGATTTTGATATACCGACGGGGCCGCCGGTAAGGTCGCTTGCGGCATTGGAGCAAGATGATGTAGAAGCCAAGCAGAAGGAACAACAACAAGAGCAGGAGCGTGTGTTCAAACAGCGCTTTGAAGCTTTGCTGAATGAGTATGGTATTGACCATGGCGATCTGGCCGAACTGGTCGAAACACTACTTGGCTATGGGTTATGGCAGCAGGATCAAGTGCCAGGTAGTTAGCACCTCTACTATATCCTACGTGTGGTATTGCTAACGGTAGCGGTAAACGCGCAAACTCGGCAGAAATACATCTGGCTCAAGCTTTTCATCGCGCCGCCGTGCCCGTGTGCGGGTGGTGGGGGGCTGTAAAGCGGGCAGGTTTATGTGTGGCAGTCGCTGGTCATTGTCTGGCACGAAGATAGGCATGGCGGCATTCAGCGCCCGCCTTGTATGGCCATCATCGAGTGGCTCGGTAAAAAATAGATTTGCCCGCATAAGAGGAGCCTGCGTTTGCACCTGGGCGAGCACTTCGCCGCTTGGGATGCCGGCTAGTTTGCGTAGTTGAATACGGATATGCGCTGCATCGGTATCAAGCTTTAAAAGCTTTTGCTCAGCCTCTTGAACGCTCAGCCGCTTTATGGAGCGACCACTGCTATACCACGCAAAGCGAACCCGAGAAACGGGGGCTTGTGCGATGGGCAGTTGACGCCAACTCTGCTTAAGATGCAGACGGGCAAGCCCATTGCGCCGTAACGCTTCATCAACGTAGGGATGGCGTTGCGGCAGGCGGCTTTTGGCGTCGCTCAAGGTTTGTGGAAAAGCCTGTTTAATATGCTGCAGCAGCTCAGCAAAACTTTTTTTAGCTTGATTCACGGTGTCTACCGCTGCCAGTAATTCATCATTAGCAGCCACAATGGCAATGTAGTTGCGCGTTTCGCGACCATCCTGATCTTGTTCATGCCACATATCGAAAAGCGCTTCGCGTAGCCAGTGGCGAGCGGGAGTGGTTTGATGAAAGACCCACGATGCCGGTTGTTGGCGTTCAAAAAGCGAAACAGCGGTCTCAATCGTGTTAATTAAAGTGTCAAACTGCTGCTCCAGCTGAAGCAGCAGATGATAGGCCGAAGGCGATGGTTGCTCAGGCATTGTGGTAGCCATGTGGATTGCGGGACTTAAAACGTCGATTGCCTGGGTGCGTTAGGAGAGCGGCGCATCCTTGTCGGCTTGCGCCAACAGTGCCTCTATATCAGCTTCATCCATCGCCGATTCGCCCGATATGCGGTGCGACTCATCGGCCCAGGCACCTAAATCTAACAGTTGGCAGCGTTTGCTGCAGAAAGGGCGATAGGTGCTCTCAGGCAGCCAAGGCACGGGCTTAGCGCACTGAGGGCAACTAACTTCAAGGGGGGAATCGTTTGCAGGGCGAACCATAAAAACTCCAATTGCGTTAACGGGGGCGATATCTCAGTCGTTAAGCAGTTGACGGTAGCGTTGATCCAGCCGCACCACTTGCTCCATCATGCTGCGGTGGTCACCGCTGTTATCTATCACGTCATCTGCCTGTGCTAGCCGCTGTTCGCGGGAAAGCTGGGCGGCGAGAATAGCATGCACTTGGCTTTCGCTCACCCCATCACGTTGCTGGGTTCTCGATAATTGTAGCGCTTGTGGTACATCGACCACGACCGCTCGGTTGACCAGCGCATTTTGGCCCGACTCAAATAGCAGCGGTGATACCAGCAGCACATAAGGCGCGCCTTGTGTTTTAAGCTGCGCTAAGTGCTGCAATAGACGTTCTCTTATTTTGGGGTGTGTGACTGATTCTAACCACCGCCGCTGCTCTGGGTCTTTAAAAATAATAGCGCGTAGGGCCGCGCGATTAAGCGTGCCATCCTGATGGATGACCTGGTCACCGAAGCGGTTTTTAATGGCTAATAGTGCCGGTTCGCCAGGTAGGACGATTTCTCTGGCGACATCGTCCGCATCGACCGAGGCAGCGCCGAGCGTTTCAAAGGCGCGCGCAACCGTCGATTTGCCCGACCCAATGCCACCGGTTAATCCGATAATCATCTGCTGCCTCACTTAGCTCAGTTTTCAATAACCCAAATTCACTAGCTCAGTTTTAATAGCCCAAATTTAATAACCCAGCTTTAATAACCAAAATAACAATCGTTAAACGTTAAATAAGCAGGCTGAGATACAGCGCCATTAGCTCATCGCCAACTAATAACGCTACCCAACCAGCGAGGGCAAGAAAAGGCCCAAAGGGTAATGGTTTGCCACGTAAGCGAGGCGCGCAGGCCTGCGCAGTTAAACCAACCACCGCGCCAAGCCCTGCGGAAAGTATCAAGATAAGTGGTAAAAAGCTCCAGCCTAGCCAGGCACCCAGCGCGGCCAGCAGCTTAAAGTCGCCAAAGCCCATGCCCTCTTTACCGGTGACGAGTTTGAACAGCCAATAAAAACTCCATAGAGAAAGATAGCCCACCATTACGCCAATAACGGCATCGGAGAGCATAAACGGCTGGAAGAGTAGCTGAAAAAGTAAGCCTGCCCACAGTAGCGGGAGTGTAATGATATCCGGCAATAACTGGGTGCGAAGATCAATCACGGCGAGTGCTAACAGCATCAGGCAGGCGCCGTAAATAAATAATGACTCTGCAGTGAGGCCATGGAGTGCCACTACCGCCAAGGCCAGTAGGCCACCGGCCATTTCCACTAGCGGATATTGTATGCTGATGCTCGTTTGACACCCTGCACACCGCCCGCGGCGTTTAATCCAGCCAATCAGCGGCAGGTTATCGTGCCAGGCAATCGGGGTTTCACAGCGGGGGCACATTGAGCCTGGTGTGGCCAAATTGAAGCGTGGCGAGTGTTCCTCATCCAGCTCAAGCGCTGCACGTGCTTCATGCCGCCAATGGCGCATCAGCATGACCGGTAGGCGCGTGATAACCACATTAAGAAAACTGCCTAAGCACAGCCCAACCAATAAAGCCATGAACCATACAATCAGTGGAGGGTAATGCATGAATGTCCCTATACGAATGGGTTAGTTGCCGGTGTAAGGCATTTTAGAAGGCCGCGCCTAAGTTAGAGAGCCGAGCCTAAGCTGAAGATTGGCAAGTATATAGACACAACGACGCCGCCCACCAGTACGCCCAATACGACGATAATAATCGGCTCCATTAGGGAGGTGAGGGCGTCGACTTTATTGTCGACTTCTTCTTCGTAATAATCAGCGACGCGGTTCAACATGGCATCCAACGACCCCGACTCTTCGCCGATGCTGACCATTTGAATTGCCAGGGGAGGAAAGCGGTTGGTCATGCGCATGGCAAAGTGTAGCTGCTGCCCGGTCGCGACATCTTTACGGGTTTGTATGACGGCGCGTTCATAAACTTTATTGCCCACGGCCCCAGAGGCGGTCTCTAAACCTTCCATCAACGGTACGCCGGAAGCAAAGGTCGTTGCTAAGGTGCGCGCAAAACGGGCAAGGGCGGATTTATGCATAATGTCGCCGATCACCGGTAAGCGAAGCACCAAAACGTCCATGCCATAAGCAATTTTGGGTGAGCGTTGAACGCTTATTTTGATGGCTAGCCCCGTGGCCACCAGGCTACCCAGGGCCACAAGCCAATAGCGCTGAGCAAGTTCGGATAAGTTAACGGTCATTTGAGTCAGGGCAGGAAGCTCCGCATCAAAATTACTAAACATGCTTTCAAACTGGGGGACGACCTTAATCAGCAGCAGCAGGGTGACCGATATCCCGACGATCATCACGGCGCTAGGGTACCAAAGGGCTTTCTTAACGCGCGCTTTTAGTGATTCCACTTTTTCTTTATAAGTCGCGACACGATCCAGCATCTGATCCAGCGCACCGGCTTGTTCGCCAGCATCGATGAGGTTAACAAACAATTGATCAAAATGTTTTGGGTGACGGCGTAACGCATCAGAAAAGCTTGACCCCGATGAAACATCGCTCCTCATCTGCTCTACCAACATCGCCATGGCAGGCTTTTTCAGACTTTCGCCGACGACTTGGAAAGCCTGTAACAAAGGAATACCGGCGCGAATCATGGTCGCCATTTGGCGCGCAAACACCATCACGTCGGTAGGCTTAATACGGCCTGCGCCGCTGAGGCTGTTTATTTTGCGAATGCGCTTAACATTGATGCTTTGCCCCGCCAGTTCAGCCGTTACCTCCGCTTTATTACGGCCAAGGGTTTCGCCGCTCAGTGCTCTGTCTTGAGGGCCTTTGCCCGCCCATTTCCAACGATAAAGTTGAAGAGATGGGCGACGCTTACGCCGAGCGTTTGCCATGGTTTACTCCTTACTGACGCGGTTAATTTCTTCAAGGCTGGTAATCCCCCGCATGACTTTTAATAAACCGCTCTGGTGCAAACTGGGGTAGCCTTCGCGGCGCGCCTGCTGATCGATATCCATCGCGTTGGCGTTGCTCATAATTAATTGGCGCATGGCTTCCGTAATGGGAACGACCTCATAAATACCCACGCGACCTTTATAGCCATGCGTGCAGTGCTTACAACCTACCGGCTTGTAAATAGTGGCCTGTTGAATTTCTTCATCGCTAAAGCCCTCTTTGCGCAGTGCCTCGTGGGGGATAACAACCGGCTCCTTGCAGCGTGGGCAGAGTTTACGCGTTAAGCGTTGGGCAATAATCAGGCTAACGGCGCTGGCGATGTTAAACGACGTTACCCCCATGTTCGCCAGCCGCGTGAGCGTTTCGGCGGCTGAGTTAGTGTGCACGGTAGAAAGCACCAAGTGGCCTGTCTGGGAGGCTTTAACGGCAATGTCAGCGGTTTCTAAATCCCGAATTTCACCCACCATGACCACATCCGGGTCTTGGCGCAGAAATGCCCGTAGCGCACTGGCAAAATCAAGCCCAATTTTAGGTAACACGTTGACCTGATTAATACCGGCTACTTTAATCTCAACCGGATCTTCCGCCGTGCAAATATTGCGCTCCACTTTATTGAGAATATTAATGCCGGTATACAGCGACACGGTTTTGCCACTGCCAGTGGGGCCCGACACCAGTATCATTCCCTGGGGCTGATTGAGGGCACGTTCATAAAAGTGACGTTGATCATCAGTAAAGCCTAATTGCTCGATGCCGAGCTGGGCCGCGGAGGGGTCGAGTATACGCAATACCAATTTTTCGCCATACACCGTGGGCAGTGAGTTGACCCGAAAATCGAGCGAGCGCGTGCGCGATAATTTAAGTTTTATCGCTCCGTCTTGGGGCAGGCGCCGCTCAGAAATATCCAGCCGCGCCATAATTTTCAAGCGGGCGGCAACACGGTTACGCATCCCCAAGGGAGGGCGTGCGACCTCAATTAAGATGCCGTCAATACGAAAACGGATACGATACTGCGTTTCGTAAGGCTCGAAATGAATGTCGGAGGCACCACGACGAATCGCATCTAATAAAATCTTATTAACAAACTTAACGACGGGGCCATCATCACTGTTTTGGGGGGCCTCTTCCAAAGGCACTTCGCTGTCTTCGGCAACGCTCAGCGTCGATAACTCATCGTCGAGGTCATTAAACTCGTCCAGCATGCCACGTTCGCTTTGCGTTAATGCTAAATAACTACTCAGCGTGGTGGCTAGCTGGTCCATCGGGGCTAATATCCCTTCAATGCTAAGCCCAGTGGCAAACTGTAACTCATCAAGCTGGGTAAGCGTGGCGGGGTAAGGCACGGCCACCGTTAAACGGTGCCCATGACGGGCCAAAGGCACCACATTTAAGCTTTGCAGAATCCTCACTGGGTAGTCAGCAACAGGGGGCAGCGAGCTAATACGAACGGTTTCTAAATTGATAACCGCTAGCCCGTACTCGTACCCTGCGGCAATCGCCGCAGCGGTGGGGGGCACAAGCCCGCTTTCAACCACGTGTTCTAACAGTGAAATATCGTTTTCCACGGCGGCGCTAGCGGCCGCCGCCGCCTGCGCTTCGGTTAGCAAGCCGTGCTTGATTAAACGCTGGGCAATGCCGCGCTGCCCGCCGCGTGCGGCGGCGTGGCTTAGGGTTGACTCATAACTTAAGGTTGATTCGGTAGTCGCTTGGCTCATCGGACGCTCGCCTGGGTTCCCACAATGCGGCTCACTTTTACCACAGTTAGTCGCTGAGGACAGTAGTGATAACGTAATGAGACGGTAATCCTAAAGAGGCAGGGCGCTGGTTAATATTGGGAGGAGAGTGGAATGAGAGCGGAATGAGATTAGGTTGATAAAAGTAGTCCTCAATTCATTGAAAATTAGTCAAATGTAAGTTAGTGTGATATTTGTAACGCCAGAATTGAAAACCTTCATCCCGATGGTGTTTCACCTAAAAACGCATTCTTTCTATACCGGCTATACAGGGAACAAACGATATGCAAAGCACTTTTCAACCGATAACTCGCAACACCAAGCAAGGCGGTTTCACGCTAATTGAGTTATTGATCGTTGTGGCGATCATTGGCGTTTTGGCGGCAGTGGCTATTCCGCAGTATGGTAACTATGTGGAACGTTCTGACGCTACAGCAGCATATCAAGAGGCTTCATCTTATAGAACTCCTGTGGATGCCCAGCTTTTTGATAGTGCGGCTCCTTTGGACCTAGATGTTAGTGAAACAGACAATGTAGACATTACAGGCGATGCTGCAGGTGCTGATGTTACTATTGTGTCAAGACGTGATGATGATGATGTAACCTTTAGTCGTGATGCAGATACGGGTGAATGGACGTGTCTAAGTACGTTTAGTTACTCCTTGGATAACTGCCCCGTTGCTGCTGAGTAACCTTATCTGTAATGAGTGTTAGAAGTAATGTAGAGAAGACTGCCTGTATCTACATTAAATGACACTAGCGGCCAACAGAAATGCTGGCCGCTTTTTATATCTGTCAACTGCATTGGCCAGCAACATCCTATTGGCCCAAAAAACTGGCTCGGCAGTTGCCCTACATAAACTCCCTTATCCTTCCTCAATCCCTACGCATTTATTCTTTACACTGTCAGCTCTAACGTTGAGCGAGGAGCTTACAGTGACCCCTATCAAACTGATTATCCTAACTGCCTGTGGCGCACTGCTACTCAATAGCGCTGCCTTTGCCCAACCCGACCATGCCCCGGCCCACGGTGCGCGGGATAAGAGCAACAGTAGTCATCACCAGACCCAGCAGCACGACGCTCACCATACCGAAAGCGCTCAATATGAGCGGGTTGATTTACCCCGCATTAATGAGGGTGAACTGCGCCAGTTATTGCGCCAGCACGATGCGCCGCGAGCTGAATCATTGCCGCCGGGTGTTCAGCGCAATTTAGAGCGCGGTAAGCCGCTGCCGCCGGGTATCGCCAAGCGCTTTGATGGTCGGCTAGCCGCTCAGTTACCGCAATACCCAGGCTATGAATGGGAGCGGGTGGGGGCGGATGTTGTCTTGATCGAAGCAGCCACCCGCGTTGTGGTGGATGTTCTGGTCGATGTTTTGCGCTAACAAGCATGATGGGAAGTCGGCATGACTCGAAAATTACGCCTCTGCGGCTTATGGTAGAGGCTCTTAGCAGCATCGCCTTCTAAAGGGAGAGTCAATGAGCGACGACACATTAGCGGCACGTCTTGAGCGAGCCATTGCCATCGCCGAAGAAGCCGGGCAGATGATCATCCAGGCGCGTGAGCAACAAGGTTTTTCGCAGCGGTTGAAAAAAGACAATGAGCTGGTGACCGATGTGGATGTGGCCGTTGACCAGCTCATTAGCCAGCGGCTGGAAGAGCATTTTCCTGGTGAAGCACGGCTGAGTGAAGAGCTCGCCCCCGAGAACGCTGTGCATGTGCAGGCGCCGCAGCTTTGGGTAGTGGACCCCATTGATGGCACGGTCAACTTTGCGCAGGGGTTGCGCCATGTGGCGGTGTCCATCGGCTGGATGGAAGAGGGCATTGCTAAGGTCGGTGTTGTACACGCACCGTTTTTAGGCGAAACCTTTAGCGCGGCAGAAGGCGGTGGGGCTTTTTGCAACGGCCAGGCCATCCAGCCTAGCCGTGCTGATTCACTGGCTCACACCCTGGTAGGAACAGGATTCCCCTACCGCAAAGAAGGGCGCAAGCACCTTTTAAAGCGGTTAGAGGCGGTGCTGGTTGAATGCCAGGATATCCGCCGTAACGGCGCGGCGGCCCTCGATCTGTGCGATGTGGCCTGTGGCCGCTTAGATGCGTATTACGAAAGCGTCTCGCCCTGGGATTTTGTCGCGGGCTGGGTCATTGCACGCGAAGCCGGGGCGCGGGTAGGCCACTTATATGAACCGCCCAAATCGGTACCCGAAGACCTCTACCCAGAACACTTGCTGGTCGCTGCGCCGGGTGTCTATGACGCCATGGCCTATCTGCTGCTCGACGCTGACCAACACTAACGAGAAAGGGCGGATCGCGTTAAGGCGGTGAAAGACAAATACTTGAAAAGAAAGCGCTATAAGGGCTTTTCATTTATGCAAGAAACCGCTAGTATACGCACCGTCTTGAGGCAAATATGTAGCAGCCAATAAAGACAGCGGAGCGTGGCGCAGCTTGGTAGCGCGTTGCAATGGGGTTGCAAAGGTCGCAGGTTCGAATCCTGTCGCTCCGACCAAAAAAGACATATAAAACGGTCACTTAGCTAATCGCTACAGTGGCCGTTTTTGTTTGTCAGCGTTTCAGGAGGCCTTTGGCACGCTGCGCTCACCGCGTTAATCAGAGATACCCTAGACGGAGCTCGTCTTGATGCCTCCAACGATATCGTTCAGTTGACGCTGCTTAAATCGCATCTCGCCAAAACTGCACCGATGTTTCTGACACTATGCCCTGCTGAGTACCAATATCTATTACGGCTTTCTGAAAAGCCTGAGCAAGCTCTGGCGCATGGCACAACGCTAACGAAAGGATCATACGAGTAATGCGTAGATGATTATGGCCACCCGCTTTCAACCAAGTATGCGTTTGGATCGAGAGGTTGGGCTGTGATGACATGGTTTTCGCGTTCCAGCCTAAAAAGTCCAGCATTACATCAAGGGACCGTTGCTGGTGTAGGCGTAAAGGATGATTCTCTCTCAAAAGTCGCTTGCACTTCGGACGTCAGTAAAGGCGCAAAGGTGTTAAAACGGCCCATTTCCGGAGTAGGAAACAGCCACTGAATATAGTCGTGGTGTGTTCCAGGCAGAAATAGCGGAGTCTCCAGATGTTTTCGAGTCGACGCCCCTTATGATCGTGGCCTTCCCCGCGGTAAAAGGTGATTAAACGCTCATCATTGCCCATTATGCTCCCCGCACTAACGGTACATCGAGGCCATGTAGCTCCATTTCGCGTGCGTGGCGTTCGGTGTCTGGGTCAAGTCGGGCTTCAATTCGTTCTAGCGCGCGGACATAGGCTGCGGGTAATCCGTGTTCTCGTGCGCCCGCTAACACATGGTGCTTGTACCACGTATAGGGGCGCATACCCATGGAAGTAATTTTGCCAACATATGCCTGTACTTCAAATTGTCCGTCACCCGCTAGGTCTGTTACCGTCAGCCATGTTTCATCGTAGGCAGCGTTGAGCCCTTCATAACGATCCAACGTCAGCTTATGGTGCGAAGCGACTTCCCAGATAACGCCGTAGACAGCTGACTGATCGGATGCCGGTACAATATCGCACTTGCCAGAGCTGTCCCCGCCTTGCTGATGAAAGGCCAAGCGATACGCCGGTAGAAGGGCGGTGGTCACAAAACGCGCTGGAATCCGCGCGGCTAAGCGCTGGGTAGACATATTAGAGCCATAAGCAAAACACAGCACCGTTATCTCCTTCCAGTAGGTTGGCTATCGTTGGCAAGTTGTTAAGAGGTCGCGTGCGCCAGTACGTTGACATTGGCGCCCATGGCCATCAGCCACCACAGCGTTTGTTGATCATCGGGCACCTCGGCTTTTAGCTGTTGCCAGTTGCTATCGGGTAGTGAGGTCAGCCGCTGAGTTTCCGATAGTGGAGTCTCGCTGAGCAACCACGCGACTTGTGGCGCTACTTGGGCGACGAGTATGACGGGGGCTTTGCCTTGCAAATATCCAAACGCTCCACCCGCTATGCAATTGTCTAAGTCAAAGCCATGCAAAGGTCGCCAGGTCGAATCACTGATATTGGCTGTTTCGATGCGGTGCATGACGAACTGACGAATATCGTCATAGCCGTTCACTGTCGCCGACAAATACGTCACGCTGTGTCGGCTTACGAGCCCTTGGGGATGAAGGGTGAAGTACTTTTCTGTTTTGGACGCACGGTATAAATACACGACATCTACCGGTTTCTGCTCCAGCAGGGCTTGAGAAATGATTTGCCACGTCATTTCATTAAGCGCCGCAGGAATAAGCGCTTTGCCATTGGGTATGGCGCGAACTTTACGTGCCCATTGGCTCAAGCCGTTAGAACTCATCTCATCAAGTAGCCGCCGCGCATCCGTAAAGTGCAGTGATAACTGCCAACGTATCCATAGCATGCCTTTCCTCAAGGGTGAGGTGTCATAAGCTACGGTATGGGTGCGACAACTTAGGCCGCATAAAAGCGAAGAATACCTATTGCTGTTTCGATAGCCAAGCTTAAATGGGGGAACTGATCTCTCCTGAGTGGTGTACGAGAAATAAACTGTACCTTGGCTCGGCTTTCGCCATGAACCTGATGCATGATCGCAACCATTCACTAACTGGCTCGCACGGTTAAAAATCTGAGGTGGTTTTTGAGCATTTATAACCTTCAATAGCAAAATATTAGTCTTCTGCTCTGGTAGCTAGTTCAATGTAATGATATCCTCATTATTATTAGTATTTGATAGCTTATTATTAGTCTCGCATTGCGGCACAGGATGTCGCAGCCTTCGGTTATTTTCTTGCCATACCTTTTGTTGCTACTTAGTAAAACAAAGATTCTTGCTTGTCGGCCCTCTAAGAGCCAGACGCCTGTGCTTTTATCCGCGACGGTAAAAATAGGTTGACTGCCGCGTGAACGCCAATGCAACGAGGGATGTTACATCCTTGCCATCGAATAAAAAGGCCTGCTCCTCTAAAAATAGAGGGAGGAATACAGGTTAGCGAGAGAGATATTCGCGAAAAAAGCATTTGGCATCATGCCAGAGAGACGTGACTAAACCAGTCGCGCAATAGAAAAGTGGCTCAAGCCACTCATCCAAAAATGGAACATTAGGGATCATTAAAATGAAAATGCTCAAGTTGACTGCTGCTCTTGCCGCCTTATCACTGGTGACAGGCTGTGCCTCCATCGTGGGTGACAAAGAGCAAGGCATCACGATTAACAGCAGCCCGAGCAATGCCAATGTGTTGATCACCGATGAGCGCTCTATGCAGGTTCACTCGGCTACCACGCCGACGACTGTGCAATTGCGTAAATCTGACGGCAGTTACTTCGGTGGTAAGACTTACAATGTGGAAATCTCCAAAGATGGCTACGAAAGCCGCACTATGATGATTAATTCTAGCCCAAATGGCTGGTTCATTGGTGGCAACCTGATCTTTGGCGGTTTGATCGGTTGGCTGATTGTTGATCCTCTGTCTGGCGCTATGTATAACCTTTCACCTGATATCATCAATGCAACACTTGGTGAAAGTGTTGCTACCAGCGATGACGGTAATTCCGAGATTACGCTTGTTTTGGTTGAAGATGTGCCTAGCCATTTGCTTGATCAGATGGAATATCTCGGCCAAATCTAAGCCATTAACAGCACCGCCTCCGGGCGGTGTTTTTGTACTGTGATTTCAGGAACCAAATACCATGACTCATGTCGGGGTATTTGCTCTATACATAGGATTTAAAACATGGCAGCCAACTATAGCCCTAGTGTCATGCTTAATATTGCCAGTGGCAGCAACAGCACAAAGCAGCACTGAGGATGAGTACGCCGCCCGCTTTGGTAAATGTATGGATGCCTCTGGTGGAGTGACTGTTGAAATACTGAACTGCATTGCTGATGAGATTGCTACTCAAGATGCGCTTTTGAACGGGGCCTATAGCGATGCCCGCCGCGATCTTTCCGAAGAACGCCAACAGGTGCTGCTAAACGCCCAGCGCCACTGGATCAACTATCGTGATGTTAACTGCGATTTCTACGCCAACATCGGAGGAACACTCGCACAAATAGCCAGCAATGAATGCTTCCTACGTGAAACCGCCGAACGCGCTGCTGAGTTGGAAAATATGGTGGGTTGGTAAAGCTAAGGACTTGAGTAGGCACTAGGTCGTAGGCTGTTGCAAATTGGTTTACAGTAATGCTCTGCACGTTAATAGGGTAAACCTCTTGTGACGCTTTCGTTTAGCTACAACTCAGACCTCATTGGTGGTGGATTGATGGTGCGTGAAAGCCGTGCAGTTGCAGCGCTATTGCTGGGCGAGGTAGATGACGCACACTGGCATCAAGCCATCATCATTGAAAACCGGCTACAGAAGAATCGCCCAGCGACAGCCAAGCGTGCAGCGCAGGCCATCCGTAAACGCTTAGAGAAACTAGAACCCTCTTTTTGGAAAGCCCTGCACGATGGAGATGATCAGCTAGCGTCGCAGGTATCGTTTTGTGCTGCCATGGCGCGCAACCTGCTGCTGGTGGAGTTTCTCGAGAGCGTGGTGGCCGATGCGTTTTTAACGCGGTCTGAAAAGCTTCAGTCCTATCAGTGGGATGAGTTTCTTACCGAACGTGCTAACCGCGATGCAGCAATTGCTACCTGGGCAGAAAGCTCAAGGCGCAAAATGGGTCAGGTAGTGTTTCGGATGCTGACAGAGGTCGGCATATTGGATTCCAGTCGATCGCGTCGACTTCAGCCTTTCTTGTCCCGCCCCGAGCTGAAGATGCTGCTTGAAACCCATCGCCATACCCGATTGCAAAATTGTCTTCAAAAATTGCGCTAAGCATTTATATATTGGGCAAACCTCATTATTGAACTAATGAAAACTTAGTAGACCTTGCGGCTATGGCTGTAAGCAACGTAATCTTGCCCACAATATGCCCAAAACATGCCCGACATAGAGACGCTCCGCATGTCACATAATGAGCAACACCTACCACCTACCAGCGTTATGTTCCATGAGGATGACCAGCTTCGGGCACGATTAAACCAAGTCGCCGAGAAAATCACTCGACCGGATTTTTTAGCAGGCCAAGGGTTAGGTAACGAAATCGGCTTCTGGATTTTTGATTACGCTCCTGAGCACGAGCTTCAGGTACGTGCCTATCTGAATTTTCTACCGTCTCTGATGGCGCGCCAGTACCCCAATATCAATGTGGCGCAGGTCAATTTGCTTCACGTGCTCAAAGATTACCTGACCGAGCGCGGCTTTCTTGATAAAGCTATTGCCATGCAAAAAAGTAAGGGCGATGCAGCGCTGCTTAAAGCGCTGCGCGGGCCGCTGCACATGGATAAGTTTGCTCCCTACCTCATCCGACACTCTTTGTCGCATGAGCCTGATATCGTGCTGTTAACGGGTGTCGGCAGCCTGTGGCCAATGATACGGGCGCATAGCCTGCTGAACGCGCTGCATGGTCCGCTAGGGCATAAGCCTTTGGTACTGTTTTACCCAGGCCGCTACGATGGTCAAACGCTCACGCTGTTTAATCAAATCCAGAGCAATAACTACTATCGAGCGTTTGCGCTCGTGCCTTAATACAACGTATCTGTCCATTTGTCGCGTTACGTTTTCACTTATTTGCTGAAGTTACCCAGCCGCGGGATTAACGCGGCTCACGGATAGGATTGTTATGCGCATTCAAGAGCTTTTTCTCAAGCCGCTCAGCCGGTCAATCAATGGCGTTGTAAAGGCTGATCAGCGTGACCAGGAAACCATCTACCAAGAGCTAGATGAGTACGTGGTCACCAATGAACTAGAAAAGCACTTCCGCGCCTTTTTTGAATCCTACACCACCCCGCTAGACGACCCCTCCATTGCCAACCGGGTAGGCGTCTGGGTTAGCGGTTTCTTTGGGTCGGGTAAATCGCACTTTTTGAAAACGCTCTCTTATCTGCTGGAAAACACTGAAGCTTACGACGAACACGGCCATGCCAAGCGGGCGGCGGATTTCTTTGATGAGCAGAAGCTGGTGGACAGCTCCATACGGGCTGATATCACCAACGCGGTACGCGAACCCGCCCATGTGGTGCTATTCAACATCGACAGCAAGGCCAGCTCTAACGACGATGGCAACCCCATCCTCAACGTCTTTCTGCGCGTATTTAACGAGTACCAAGGCTTTAGCTCGGATTACCCGCACATTGCCCACATGGAGCGCCACTTAGAAAAGCGGGGCGTGTATGAGCCTTTCAAGCAGGCGTTTAATGACGCCAGCGGCATGGCGTGGGAAGAGGAGAGGGACGGCTATCAGTTCTACCAAGATGACATCGAGCAAGCGATTAGCGTTGCTCTAGAGCTTTCCCCAGAAGCTGCCCATAAATGGTTTGAAGAGTCAGAAGCCAATTTTAGTGTTTCAGTGGAAAACTTCTGCCACTGGGTGAAAGAGTTTTTGGAATCCCAATCATCCACACGGCGCATGGTATTTATGGTGGACGAAGTCGGCCAGTTTATTGGCAGCGACACGCGCCTTATGCTGACCCTGCAAACACTGACCGAAAACCTGGGCACGATTTGCGGTGGTCGCGCCTGGATTGTGGTGACGTCTCAGGCAGATATGGACGCAGTGCTAGGCGAAATGACCGCCTCAAAAGCCAACGATTTCTCCAAAATTGCCGGGCGCTTCAAAACCCGCTTATCGCTCTCAAGTTCCAACTCTGACGAAGTCATCCGCAAGCGCCTGCTGGTGAAAACCGACCCGGCACGCGCTGAGCTGGAAGGCGTGTTTGAAGCCAAAGGCTCCATCCTGCGTAACCAGCTGACCTTTGACCGCTCAGGCCCCACGCTGAAAAATATTGAAGGCGTGGATAGCTTTATCGCCAACTATCCCTTCGTGCCGTACCACTTCCAGCTGGTGCAAAAAGTCTTCGAAGAGATCCGCAAGGTAGGGGCCACCGGCGCGCATCTTGCCTATGGCGAGCGCTCAATGCTTGATGCTTTCCACATGGCTGCCAAAGCTGTGCAAGAAAAATCGATTGGCGCGCTGGTGCCGATGCACTGCTTTTATACGGCGATAGAAGGCTTCCTAGATACGGCCGTAAAACGCACCATCGACCAGGCCAGCGAAAACCCTGTGTTAGAGGCGTTTGATGTCGAAACGCTGCGCACGCTGTTTATGATCCGCTATGTGGATCTTGTCAAAGGCACGGTCGACAACCTCGTTACGCTCTCGCTTACCCAGATTGACGATGACCGGATTGCTATTCGTGAGCAATTGGACGCGACCTTAGCGCGATTAGAAAAAGAGAGCCTGATTACGCGTAATGGCGATGAATACCAGTTCCTCACCAATGAAGAGCGCGACATTACCCGCAAAATCAAAGCCACTGAAGTGACCAGCAGCGATGAGAACAAAGAGCTATCCAGCCTGATCTTTAAAGACCTGCTGCGTGATCGCACCAAATACCGCTACCCGTTGAACAAAACCGACTACAGCATTGGCCGCTACCTGGATGGCCATACCCTGGATGGCCGCTACCAGAGTCAGCTAAGGGTAGAGGTGGTGTCGCCCTTAGACGTGGAGTACGTGCAGCTTAGCGACGCAGGCTGCATCCACAAAAGCGGCGACAACGGCGGACAGGTGTTGATTAAGTTACCCGACGATAAACGCTTTACCGACGAACTGCGCACGCTGTTAAAAACCGACAAGTTTATCCGCTTGAACCTATCGGCCAACGACCACAGCGTTGAGCGCATTTTGGCCGACCGTGGCCGGGAAAACCAAGAGCGCAAAAAACGCCTGCGCGTTCGTCTGGAAGAGATGTTATTAGATGCAGACGCCTATGCGCTCGGCCAAAAGCTGGAACTCAATCGCAGCCAGCTAAGCACCCGCCTGGATGAAGCCTGCCGTTACCTGCTGGAAAACACCTATAACAAGTTGGGCCAGCTGACGGTGCTTAACCCAGAGCCCATGCGTGAACTGCAAGCCGTGTTAACAGCAGATGATATTGGTACACAAAACCTTAATTTAGACGGAGAAGAGGGCAACGCCCAGGCAGTAAAAGAGGTGGAGCAGTATATCTCGCTGCACAGCGGCGAGCCCGTGCCGCTTAACCCGCTGATTGAGCGTTTTAGTAACCGACCATTCGGCTGGCCGGAAGGCGAAACGCTGCTTATTCTAGGACGCCTGCACGCCGCTGGCCGTTTGACCTTCCACACCGCTGGCCCTGCGCTCAACGGCAAAGAAGCTTTCGAGCTGCTTAATAACGCCCGCCGGCGCAGTGAAGTACGCATTCAGAAAAAGCGCCAAACTGAAGATGCAGTGCTGAACAAAGCCCGCAACCTCACCAAAGACCTGTTTGGCCAGCTAGGCCCCGGCAGCGAAAAAGAGCTATTCAGCTACTATGTGGATCGCTTATCCCGCTGGCGCCGCGAGCTAGAAGCGTACAAAAGCAAAACCGACGTGGGCAATTTCCCAGGGCGAAAAGCCATTGAAAGCTCACTGTTGGAAGTAGAGCGCCTACTGCGCCTAGACGACAGTTTCGACTTCTTTAAAGAAGTGGCCAGCCAGCAAGACACGCTGCTCGATTTAGAAGAAGACTACCGCGACCTAAGCGACTTCTTCACCAAGCAGCTCACCACCTGGCAGCAGCTAGAACAATCGCTCAACCGGTTTGCGGTGAACCGCCTGGAGCTAGAAAAACACCCTGAGGCCCAGCAAGCGCTGGCCGAATGTGAGCGCATTTACCGCGCCGATGCCCCCTACGCCATGTTGAACAAAGTAGATGGCCTGGTGCGCACGTTGGACGACATTAATACCCGCTTGGTCACCGAAAAACGCGAACACGCCATTGCCCGTATCGACACGCGCATCGCCAAGGTGAAGGCAGAGATCGAAAAGAGCGGCATTGCCACCGCCGATCTAAGCAATCGCTTACTGCACCCACTGCAGCAGCTCAAGGTGTCGATCAATCAGTCGGTTAGTATCGCGCAGATCTATCAGCTGCAAACAGAAACGGCCGTTGAGCAAGAAGAAGAGAGCCTGGATGCGCTGCATAAAGCCCAGGCCGAGGCTGCCAAGCTCCAGCAGGCTGAGCCCGCACCTAATTCAGCAGCCGAGGGCACCACGGGTGGGGATTCCGGAACATCCATCAAATCACCGGATAACACCGCCGCCGCACAAACCACACCGCATGGCAATGGCTACCGACCTCACACAATCACGACACCCGCTACGGTGAATGCACCCAAACCTGTGGCGCGAGTGCGTGTAAGCGACGTGCTCAGTCGTGTGCATAGAGGTGTCTACCTGGAGAGCCAAGCCGAGGTAGATGCCTTTATGGATGAGCTTAGAAAAGAGCTGGAAGGGGCGGTTTTAGCAGGCAAGCGTATTAGCATTAAATGATAATAAAGTGTTAAAACGGAAGGTGAAATCATAGATGGATAGACAGAACGCCGAGCAATTGCTAAAAACAGCCCTCAATGACAGCTCTGCTCTATTTCGCTCTGGGCAATGGGAGGCGATTGATGCAATAGTCAATCAGCACCGCAAGCTGCTGGTGGTTCAACGTACTGGATGGGGTAAGAGTTCTGTTTACTTCATAAGCACTCGTATTTTGCGAGACCGTGGCTTCGGGGTCACCATCATCATCTCGCCTTTGCTGGCCCTGATGCGCAACCAGATCGAGTCGGCTCGACGGCTTGGTATTAGAGCCTCCACCATCAATTCGACGAATAGTCATGAAGAAGAGGCTGTAAAAAGGGCGCTGTTCGCGGGTCAGGTTGACTGCTTGCTGATATCACCAGAACGCTTAGCCAATGATAATTTCGTGCGAACCGTGCTTATGCCGGTTGCTGACCACATCGGGTTACTGGTAATTGATGAAGCGCACTGTATCTCCGATTGGGGACATGACTTCCGGCCTGACTATCGTCGCATCGTGGCAATTCTTCGGCAGCTTCCGCCTGGTGTTCCGGTTCTAGGAACAACAGCTACCGCTAATGACAGGGTCATAGAGGATATCCGCACCCAGTTAGGAGATATCCTGATTCAACGTGGCCCTCTGGGACGTGAAAGCCTAGCGCTGCAGGCGATAACGTTACCGGATCAGGCTTCTCGACTTGCCTGGCTGGCCAATGTAATCCCAACGTTGCCAGGCACCGGTATCGTTTACACTCTGACGACCCGCGATGCCGATCAAGTAGCCGACTGGCTGCAGCGCCAGGGTATTGAAGCCAGCGCCTACTATTCTGACGTTACTCCTCCGCAATGGCTGCAGGCGCAGGGGCTAACGGATAAAAACCGTTATCGTGAGTACCTGGAAGACCGGCTGCTCTGTAATGAACTCAAAGTGCTGGTAGCCACTGGGGCGTTGGGAATGGGCTACGACAAACCAGATCTTAGCTTCGTTATCCACTACCAAGCACCTGGCTCTATCGTCGCCTATTATCAGCAGGTTGGCCGCGCTGGGAGGGCTATTGACTCTGCGCTTGGCGTGCTGATTGCTGGACACGAGGATGACGATATTCATGACTATTTCCGGCGCTCTGCATTTCCCTCGGACCATGAGGTCAGTACGGTGCTGGATACACTCGCACAGTTCGACGGTTTGTCCGTTGCGCGCATTGAGCAGAATGCCAACCTAAAGCGCAGCCAGATCGAAAAGACCCTAAAAATACTCAGTGTAGAATCGCCTGCTCCAGTGGTGAAGGAAGGCAGTGTCTGGAGGCGTACGCCAATAGCTTATCGGCCAGATCATCAACGCATCCACTACCTGACAGAGATTCGTAAGCGTGAGTGGCAGCAGGTCAACGACTACATCAACACCAAGGGCTGTTTGATGAACTTCCTGCGCTTCTCTCTGGATGACCCGCAGAGCGAAGCATGTGGGAAGTGCGAAAATTGCCTGGAGCATCCGCTGATGCCAACCAATGTTGATGCGCAGTTGGTTCATCAGGCTGCCGCTTATCAGCGCAATGCCGAGATGCCGATAAAGCCAAGAAAGCAGGTTAACGCCAATGCGTTTCAGCAGTATGGCTTTCAAACAAGCAGAGGGAGCCTGGTAGCGGGGTTGCAGGCACAGGAAGGGCGCGTGCTCTCGCGTTGGAACGATGGGGGATGGGGCCGGCTAGTCAAGCAAGGCAAGCAACAGAGCCAATTCAGTGACGAGTTGGTGGAGGCCATGGCCGAGATGATCGAACAGCGCTGGCAGCCCCAACCTCGCCCCGGTTGGGTCTGCGCGGTGCCTTCTTTTAACCATCCGCATCTTGTGCCGGAATTTGCATGGCGGCTAGCTAACCGGTTGGGTCTACCCTATATCGAAGCAGTGCGTAAGATCAGGCACAATGAGCCCCAGAAAGGCCAACAGAACAGCTTCCATCAGTCCCGTAATCTGGACGGCGTCTTCCAAGTAGCCAATAGACTACCAAGAGAATCTGTACTGTTGGTCGATGATATTGTGGACTCAGGTTGGACGATGACCGTGATCGCCGCGCTTTTACAGCGTGCCGGTACGGGGCCTGTTTTCCCTGTAGCTTTGGCATCTAGCTCGGTGAATGATTGATGATTATTTCTACTGCCGCTCAGGCAACCCTGCTTCTGACTAGCTATTTCAGTAAGCCGGTTAAGGGGTCTATTAAACCCTTGACGCCCACTGAATGGGGGGCCTTTGCGCAATGGTTGCACGAGCAGGGCCACACGCCAGCCGATCTGCTAGTACAAGATAGCAGCGACATACTCCAGGGGTGGAGCCATCCCAAGGTGACAAGAGAGCGTCTGCAAGCCCTGCTCCAACGTGGCAGCAGCATGGCGTTGTCTCTGGAAAAGTGGCAGAGATCGGGTCTATGGGTGATTACCCGCTCCGATTCCGGATATCCTCGGCGTTTAAAAAAGCGTCTGAAGCACGCCGCTCCACCGGTATTGTTCGGCTGCGGTAATGTTGAACTTCTCAACACCAGTGGTCTTGCCGTGGTGGGCTCGCGCAAGGCAGGTGATGAGGATCTAACTTATGCTCGCAGGGTCGGCGCAATAGCCGCCAAGGCAGCCGTCGGAATCGTATCTGGTGGGGCGCGTGGCATTGACGAAGCTGCCATGCAGGGAGCAATCCAGGAAGGAGGCTCTGTCACCGGCATCCTCAGCGAAGGCTTGCTCAAGGCGGCGACGTCTAGCCAGTGGCGCCAGGGCCTAATGAGTGGTGGTTTGGTGCTAGTTTCCCCTTATTATCCGGAAGCGAGTTTCCATACCGGCAATGCCATGGGACGCAACAAGTACATTTACTGCTTGGCAGATGCCGCAGTGGTAGTGCACTCCGGCAGCAGTGGTGGTACCAAGGCGGGTGCTGAAGAGAATTTGAAGAAGGGCTGGGTGCCGCTTTGGGTCAAGCCCACGAAAGACCTTGAAGCCGGAAACCATGCGCTGGTAAAGGCTGGTGGCGTCTGGTGCGAAGAGAATATTGAGCAACTAGACATAGGATCGATGTTTACTACTGCCGCAACGCACTCCTCTCAGCAAATGCCTGATCAGCCGAATACTGTCTCGTCTCGTGAACCTGATATCAACACTCGTGAACCTGATATCAACAACGATATCGAGACCAATGAAAGTGAAGAAGACAAGGCCCAGAGCGATGTCGCTGACGCAAACGATATCCAGTATGAACTTGCAAACAGTGAGCCTAAGCCACCCACTACTTCCGAAGATACTGATCGGAAGGTGTCCTCAAAGTCGGTCAAGGCTCCTCAACCAGACTTGTTTGGTGGAAACACCGCCAACAATGAAAAGGCAGAAGAGACCACATCAGCAGTTGTGCCTGAACAAGCCACGTACGAGTCCAACTACACGATGGAGCCGGATGAACCACTAGCTGACCCTGCCGCTCATAGAATTGGTGCCGACCCCTGCCGTTTTGAGCAGATCGATTTCTATCAGCTGTTCCTGAACGAGATGCAACGACTTGCAAAAAGTCCCATGACAGTTGACGAGATTACCGCCGAAACCGGCTTGCACAAGACACAGGTAACCACATGGCTGAAGCAGGCCGTAGGAGCAGGAAAGGTGGAAAAGCTAGCTCGTCCGGTGAAGTATCGTGCGATTCCAGTGGAACCAAGTAAGTAGACGAGGTTGAACGCCTTGGACATTATTTCAGCGTCCACATTTTCTATGCATGATCGCCACATCTTACAGATACAAGCCTTGATAACACATAAAAAGACCTAGTTGCCAAACGGAAGCTTTCTGTCTTTGAAAACCAGTCATTTCGTGTGAAGCGACCACTGGGTCACTGACCCAGCCACCGATCCAGTAAGCACTTCGGCCAGAGTCACGGCCATAGTACGGCCAGAGTCACGGCCATAGTACGGCCAGAGTCACGGCCATAGTACGGCTAGCGTCAGTTCAGTAGATGGCTAGCAAGCCTAGACTAGTCACGTACAGAAAAACCAGAACACCTCGGCCAAGCCACGCAGGCGGCCCGATAAGGAATTCACCATGAACACCGCCAACATCAAAAAATGCGCCCCCAAAGCCCGCGCCCGCTTTATCGACACCATGAAGCGCCAGGCGGCCCGTGTGGGCATTAGCCCAGATGGCAAAGGCGGTGCTGTCATTGCCCCCTTGGAGCAAAAGGGCGATGTGTTGGTGATGACCGCTCAGGACGGCCAAACCCATACCGTACCTGCCCACCTAAAGCGCGCACGGGAAGCGCTGGCCGCGTGGGTGCAGCGCGATGGCTTTACCCAAGCGATAGAGCAGGCCGCCCATAGTTGGTTCAACCGCCTGTGCGCCATTCGCTATATGGAAATTCACGGCTACCTAGGCCACGGCCGCCGCGTGCTGAGCGGGGCAGGGGGCGAGGCCGGGCAATACCAACTTCTGGATGAGTGCTTAGAGGTAGACCTGCCAGGGTTGGACACCGCCCGCGTGCGCGAGTTAAAGCTCGACGGCACTCAAGATGAAACCCTCTACCGCGAGCTGCTGCTGGCCCAGTGCCACGCCCTGCATGACGCTATGCCGTTCCTGTTCGAGCCGTTGGACGACGCCAGCGAGCTGCTGCTGCCCAACAACCTGACCAAAACAGATTCGCTAATCCGCGAGCTGGTGGAAGCCATTCCAGAGGAAGACTGGCAGGATGTAGAAGTGATCGGCTGGCTCTACCAGTTCTACATCAGCGAGAAAAAAGATCAGGTGATCGGCAAGGTGGTGAAGAGCGAAGACATTCCCGCTGCCACCCAGCTGTTCACCCCCAACTGGATCGTTCAATACTTGGTGCAGAACTCGGTAGGCCGCCAGTGGCTGCAAACCTACCCGGCCTCGCCACTCAAAGGCCAGATGCCTTACTACATTGAGCCCGCCGAGCAGGAGCCTGAGGTGCAGGCACAACTGGACGCCATCACCCCGGCCAGCATCGACCCCGAAACCATCAAGGTACTCGACCCTGCTTGCGGCTCCGGCCATATTTTGGTGGAAGCCTATAACATTCTGAAGGCCATCTACGAAGAGCGCGGCTACCGCACCCGCGACATCCCCAAACTGATCCTAGAAAACAACTTGTTCGGCCTGGATATCGACGACCGCGCCGCCCAACTGGCGGGTTTTGCGCTGCTGATGAAAGCCCGCGAAGACGACCGCCGCATTTTAACCCGCAACGTGCGCCTAAACGTGCTGGCCATGCAGAGCAGCCAACACCTGGATGCCAATACCCTATGGCGCGACCTGAACCTGACCGGCGACTGGCACCAGGGCCAATCTCAAAGCCTGTTTGATAACGAGCAGAAGGAGCTTTCCAGCAACGACGCCACTTACAAGCTGATGGCCGACTTAATCGAGCGCTTTCAGGATGCCAAAACCTTCGGCTCGCTGATTGAAGTGCCCAATGAATGGGAAACAAAGCTGAAAGCACTGCTAGAAGAGCTGAGCGAACTCACCAACAGCGGCGATATGATGCAAAAGGCCGCCGCTCAGCGGCTGGTGCCGGTGATACAACAGGCTTGGGTATTGGCCCAACGCTATGACGCCGTGATTGCCAACCCGCCGTATATGGGCAGTAAAGGCATGAACAAGGCGCTGAAGGGTTACGCCAAAAATGCCTACCCCAACAGCAAGTCAGATCTGTTCGCGATTTTTATGGAGCATGGGTTTAGCCTGCTGGCACCGCAGGGCTATAACGCCCAGATCAATATGCAGTCATGGATGTTTCTTTCCAGCTACGAAAAGCTGCGCGATTGGCTGCTGGATAACACCACCATTATCACCATGGCGCATTTGGGCGGCAGAGCCTTTGACAGCATCAGCGGCGAAGTTGTCTCCGCCACTGCCTTTGTGATGGAGAAAATCGCCAAACCGGAGTATCAGGGCACCTATATACGGCTGGTGGAGGGTAAATCCGAAGCCGAGAAGAAAAGCGCACTGCTAGAAGCCATTCAGAACCGCGACTGTGGCTGGTTCTATGATGCCAAGCCGGATGATTTTAAGAAGATTCCGGGGAGTCCAGTAATCTATTCGGCAACGCCTCAAACCTTGAATAATTTTGGAGAACTCAAGCCGCTTGAAAGCCTGGCAGACTGCAGGGCAGGGCTAACCACCGGGGATAATGAAAAATTCCAAAGGGAATGGGCTGAGGTTTCTCTCAAAAGTCTCGGCCTTGAATTTAGAAGTCGTGAGGAGGCTCTAAAAAGTGGCTGTAAATGGTTTCCCTGCAGTAGCGGAGGCAGCTTTAAAAAATGGTACGGAAACCAAGATACAGTCGTCGACTGGTATAAAGACGGTCAAGAAATTTGCGAATTCTCTGCACCTGATGGAAGGTTGAAGGCAAGCCCAAGAAGTCGACATAATTACTTTAAAGAAGGGCTTACTTGGGGAAAGATAAGTTCGGGTAAGTTCTCTCCTCGATATATGCCAACTGGTTTTATATTTGATGATACGGGACAGTCTGCTTTCCCACGTAGAGAAGAGTTTAGTGCGGTTGATCTAACAGCTCTAGCATGTAGTAAGACTTCTTCGTATTTTTTATCATTCATAAGTCAGACAATGTCTTTTAATAAGGGGGATATTGCACGAATACCTGTTCCATCAGTCTTTCCAGACATTAGTTTTCAAGCTGAGAGGTGTATTGAGGTTTCTAGGAAAGATTGGGACTCTCATGAGGGCTCATGGAGCTTTAGTGAATTACATTTATTGGCTTGCAATAGGCAAGTTTTTTCTTTAATAGAAATTTACAAAATAATTACCCGCTTTTGGTCAAGCTTAGTCTTAGAAGTCATGTCTCTGGAAGAGTCCATAAATTTAAAATTTATTGAGGCGTATGGGCTTCATGATGAGTTAGTTCCTAATGTTGAGCTTAATGACATTACGCTCCGGGTTAATCCACATTATCGCTATGGAGGTAACCGCAGCGAAGAAGAGCTGGAAACCTTGCTCCAGTGTGACACCCTCAAGGAGCTGGTTAGCTACGCCATCGGCTGCATGATGGGCCGCTACTCGCTGGACAAGCCCGGCCTGGTTCTCGCTAGCCAAGGCGAAGCCGTCCGCGACTACCTCGCCCAGATCCCCGTCCCCAGCTTTGCCCCGGATGACAACGCCATCATCCCGCTCACCGATCAGGAGTGGTTCCCCGACGACGCCACCAACCGTTTCCGGGACTTCGTGCGAACTGTGTGGGGCGAGGAGCACCTGCAAGAAAATCTCGATTTCGTAGCCGAAAGCCTCTGCCTACACGCCATCAAACCCAAGAAGGGCGAAGCTGCGTTAGAGACTATCCGACGCTACCTCAGCACCCAGTTCTTTAAAGACCACCTGCGCACCTACAAAAAACGCCCCATCTACTGGCTGTTCTCCACCGGCAAGCAGAAAGCCTTCGAGTGCCTGGTCTACCTGCACCGCTACAACGAAAGCACCTTGGCCGAGATGCGCACCGACTACGTCATCCCGCTCACCACCAAGCTCGCCAGCTACGTGGAAAAGCTAGAGCAAGACAAAGACGCCAGCACTTCCGCCGCCGAAGCGAAAGCAATCGAGAAAGAGCTGAGCAAACTCTACAAACAGCAAGCCGAACTCAACACCTTTGACGAGAAGCTGCGTCACTATGCCGACCAGCGTATCTCGCTGGATCTGGATGATGGGGTGAAGGTGAATTATGGGAAGTTTGGGGATTTGTTGGCGGAAGTGAAGGCGGTGACGGGAGAAAAGGCTCAGTAAAATTCGGGTTAAGGGCAGTGACTCAATTATAAGGGAGAGGTGGAATGAGTACTGAAAAACACATACTAAAAGTCAGGGATGATGCATCTCCTATCAAATTTGAAGGTGATCCCTCCGTCGGCAGATTTCAGTGTGAAACCTTTTCTGAAACATCTTGGCTGAACTCCGGGGAGTTTGGCTACAAGGAGCTTCGATCTCGTATCGAGCCATGGCTGACATCGTTGTTTCAAACGGAACATCTTTCTCTACTTGCTGGTTCTGGCTTGACCCACGCGATTCATTTCATTGCTGCTGGAAAACCAGCCGCTGGCATGAGCAGTGTTGATTTCATGTTCTCAGATAAAGAAATCAAGAACGCTGCACAGGAGTCTGCTGAACGGTCTGGGCGAGATCAGGCGAATATTGAAGATCAGCTACGTGTAGCAAATGAACTTCTTCGAGGCTTAGAAATTCTTGGGAAGACTACTGATGCCGAAGCTGTACGGACTGACCTTGAAACAATAATTGGTGATTTTGGGCTTTCAATCCTTCAGAGCGAGCGGAATATTGCTGAGGCTGGAGAGCGTGAAAGACAGGAGGCTTGGAATACACTTATCACTTTTTTGATGAGCTTTGCCAGCCGGATCGGCGTTCGTGATCGGTTAAATATTTTTACAACCAATTACGATCGGCTGATTGAGGCAGGTGCAGAGGTCGCTGGCCTCCATTTGCTCGACAGATTTCTTGGAAACCTGATGCCCGTTTTTAGGTCCTCTCGGCTCGATCTGGACATGCACTACAATCCCCCTGGTATTCGGGGTGAGCCAAGATACCTGGAGGGTGTGGCACGTTTTACAAAACTCCATGGCTCCGTGGATTGGATTCAAGCCGAGCAGGATATCCGGCGTATTGGGTTACCGTTTGGTGCTGAACAGATTAAGCCATACCTGGGTGCGCCCGGTTTGCAGGGTGTAGACGCGAACAAATTGATGATCTATCCGAACTCCGCGAAAGATAGAGAAACGGCTGACTATCCCTACGTTGAGTTATTTCGCGATTTTGCGGCTGCAATCTGCAGGCCTAATAGCACGCTTGTGACTTACGGATACAGCTTCGGGGACGAGCATATCAACCGCGTGATTCGCGATATGCTCTCCATACCGTCAACGCATCTTGTCATCATTTCGCGTGAGGATAATCTTGGCCGCATCACCAAGACCTATGACGATCTTGGCCGATCATCGCAGATTAGCCTGATGGTTGGTTCTGGCTTGGCCGACATCCAGAACCTCACAAAATATTTTCTACCAAAAGCGGCCATCGATAAGACGACATCCAGAATGTCAGAGTTATTGCGTCAACGTTTCAACTCTGAGCAGCAAACACCAGACCGTGATGAAGAGGGAGGTGATTCCGGGGGGGAGCAACCATGAGTATGAGCCCTATGGCCTATGCGGACTCTCTGAGGATCGGAACCATCGATTTTGTCGCTCCGGATGAGATTAAGGTCTTGCTCGATATCGAGGCTCCGGACAACGTTGCCCTGAACACGGGCACGCCTAGGCCTTTCCCGAGAATAAATGGATACGTTTTGATTCCCAGCGATGAGGGCTACCTCGTTGCCCAAGTCGAGTGGATAACAGTCGAAAGATCTCAATTTCCCAAACGCCAGGGCATGCAAGATTTTGGTTTGATCGATCTCCCGTACCCGCTGCGGAAAATGAGCCTGAATCCGATTGGTTCGTTACTCCAGGAGGACGAAGACAAGTTTTCATTTCGACGTGGTGTCGATTCCTATCCCACAGTTGGAAGCCCAGTCCTGCTTCCCACACAAAATCAACTCAGATCGATTGTTGAGTCCGGAACAAACAAGCATGTGAAGATCGGAGTGAGCCCGTTGGCCGCAAACGCCTCGGTATGCGTTGATCCTGATCGTTTGTTTGGGAGACATTTGGCCGTTTTGGGCAATACTGGTAGCGGTAAGTCCTGCTCCGTAGCAGGGCTCATCCGTTGGTCGCTCCAGGCTGCAAGAAAGGCCCGAGAAGGAGGTGACCCGAACGCAAGGTTCATTGTTCTGGATCCCAACGGTGAGTATGCAAATACCTTTAAAGATCTCGGAAACGTTCGTATTTTTTCTGTGGAGGGGGATGAAGAACAAGGAGTTCAGGCACTTAAGGTGCCAATGTGGTTTTGGAATAGTGAAGAATGGAGCGCGTTTACCCAGGCTAGCCCAAGAGCGCAAAGGCCAACCTTAGTACAAGCGCTCCGCTCAGTGAGAGATGGGTCTTTTGAACACAATGTAACCCCAAGCAATGAAATGCGTAGATATCTACGAACGCTAGTTGGAATCATTCAACAAGAGAAATCTACGGGGCGGCCGTGGTCAGGTCCGGGTCCGGTTAAGGGATTTGTCGAGAGACTTGCAAGTTGGCAGGACGCGCTCAAAAGATCTAATGACTACTCGGCGAATGAGAATAAATGCATTAGAGGCTTATATGGCTTGATTAACGAGTATCGTACAGCTCGTCGTGCTGATTGGCCCGGACCTTTCACGAAAGCTGAGATAGACGAATTACTGAACCAAACAAAAGCTGCCCATTCTGTATTTGGTGGGAGTGATACGGATATTCTTCCTATAGATGCAGATGTCCCACGCGAGTTCTCGGGGGCGGATTTTTTGCGAAGTCTGGAGGTAAACGCTGAGCAATTAAATGTTTCTGACTATGTGGAAACGATGCTCATGCGAGTGAGAACACTTCTCGGGGATAGTCGGATGAAGTCAGTCTCTGGAGAGACAGATGGACTCTCTCTGACCGATTGGTTGGAAAATTATATTGGCGCGAGTAACGCAGCCAATGGCTCGATAACAGTTATAGATCTGTCTTTACTACCGGTAGAAGTTGTGCATTTGGTTACTGCTGTAATTGCAAGGATGACGCTGGAAGCCTTGCAGCGGTACCGAAAGAATAATCACGGAAAAATCTTACCTACAGCCTTGGTTATGGAGGAAGCTCATACCTTCATAAAACGGTACAACGCTGATATAGAGAACCAGAGCTCTGCTGCCATTTGCTGTCAAGTCTTCGAGAAGATTGCTAGAGAAGGTAGAAAGTATGGCCTGGGGTTAGTGCTTTCCTCGCAACGGCCCAGTGAGCTATCACCGACTGTTTTATCTCAATGTAATAGTTTCCTCCTCCATCGCATTAGCAACGACAGAGACCAAGAGCTGGTGCATCGTTTGGTACCAGACAATCTTCGAGGCCTTTTGAGAGACCTTCCGTCTCTACCCTCACGCCATGCGATTTTGATGGGTTGGGCTTCGGAGTTGCCTGTGCTTGTGCAAATGAATTCCCTTGCAGAATCTGAGCGGCCAACCTCCGAGGATCCAGATTTTTGGAATGTTTGGTCTGGATCTGAAGAGCTTGAGGACGGTAGCTATCAAGATATCCAGCGACCAGTGGATTGGGATTCGATCTCAAGGGACTGGCAGGAACGAAACGATAATGGTGAGAGTAGCTAGAGCTAAAACGGGATGATGGGCTGGCCAGTCAAAAATGGTCAAAGATTAATCTGGTAGCTAAACCATCGAAAGCAAAATCAATATAGTGGAGATACTATGTATCAGGCAGGTGGCACCATCTCTTCATTAATTGACCAGGTGAGGAATCATGAATTAATTCTCCCTGCGATTCAGAGGGAGTTTGTATGGAGACCTGAGCAGATCTGCAACCTGTTCGACAGCCTACTTCAGGGCTACCCGTTTGGCACATTCCTATTTTGGCGCATACAGCCTGATAATCGTGGAAAGTACCAGTTTTACGACTTTGTTACGCATTATCATCAGCGAGACAATCCTCACTGCCCGCCGCTAAAAAACCTTCCTGCCCGCGAGCTGGTTGCCGTACTGGATGGTCAACAGCGTATTACAGCTCTGAACATTGGCCTTCAAGGATCTTACAGCCAAAAAATCCATGGAAAGTGGTGGACGAGTCCCGATGCGTTTCCTCTCAAGCGACTTTATATCAATTTGCTGGGACAGCCTGAGGACGAAACAGGTAGCCGCTATCAGTTCGAGTTCCTAACAGACAAGCAAGCTGGTGACAGATCCGAGGGGGAGTACTGGTTCCGTGTTGGGCGGATTCTAGAAGAAGACAGAGACGATTTGCACGATGAACTTAATGATGGGTGGAAGGGCGATAGAGAGTCCCTCAAGTCCGCTAGAAGTGTCCTTAGACATCTGATCACCACAATATTAGACAAAGATAAGATTGCTTACTATGAAGAAAAAGAGCAAGACCTTGAACATGTCTTGAATATCTTCATCCGTATGAACAGTGGGGGGACTGTTCTCTCATATTCGGACTTGTTGCTGTCCATAGCTGTTGCACAGTGGAACGACCTGGATGCACGAGAGGAAATCCATGCTCTCGTTGACGAAATGAATGAAACAGGGGATGGTTTTTCCTTCAGTAAAGATCTAGTCCTGAAGGCAGGATTGATGCTGTCAGATATTGGCAGTGTTGGCTTCAAAGTCGATAACTTCAATAAAGCTAACATGGCTATCCTTGAGAAGAACTGGCTTGAGATACGAACTGCTCTTCTCCTTACGACCAAACTCTTGGCTACTTTTGGATTCAACTCGCAGAACCTGCGTGCAGATAGCGCAATTTTGCCGATTGCCTATTACCTATATACTCGAAAGCTGGATGATGGTTATTTGTCCCGTTCAGAATATGCGAAGGATCGCGAAGTTCTGCGCAAGTGGTTTATTAAATCGTTGTTAAAGGCGTCTGGTATTTGGGGCAGTGGTCTTGATACTTTGCTAACCAGCTTGCGCCGAGTGCTTAAGGAGGATAGTGAGGCAGGCTTTCCAGCGGAGAAGCTGAGTTCGGTGATGGCGGCCCGGGGTAAGGCACTCCACTTTGTTGACGAGGAAGTCGAAGAGCTGGCCGAGTTGGAGTACGGTGGTAAAAGAACCTTCGCGCTGCTTTCTTTGTTGTTCCCGGGATTCGATTTTTCTCGACATTTTCATGTAGACCACATCTACCCGAAAGGACTTTTCACCACAAGCAAGCTGAGAAAGGCTGGTGTGCCTGAGGAAAGAGTTGAGTCTTTCAAGGCATGGAACAATCAGCTTCCAAATCTTCAATTACTTGAAGGAACCATCAATAACGAGAAGCGCCAAAAAATGCCTCTGAAATGGTATGAGGCTTCTTGGCCGGACCCTGAGGCGCGTTTGCGTCATCTTCATTCCCAAGGGATAGACCTGCTACCAGATGACGTCGCAAAGTTTGATGATTTTTATTTGCAGAGAAAGGCGCTATTGATAAAAAGAATCCAACAAGTAGTTAACAGTTATTAAGCCTAGCAATTTAATTTTGCTATAACTTTTTTTCAGCATGGATAGAATTCTCAGTGCAGCTCGAACAACTCCAGCAGGGCTTACAACACGCCTTCTTCACCGACTACCATCGGATTGTTTTCTGGTATGACGCCCCCGGCCACTTTGCAGAGTCGCTGAGTGACCTCGCGCTGGAAGGCATTCAGGTGATCACAATGGCAGGGGAGTCGACCCTTGGCGTAAAGCTACGCCTGGAGCTGGAAGAGCCTGACACTCCCACGCTGCTCTACTTTCCCTACGCCGAGCCAGCACCGGAAGACGACTGGCTGCTGGATATAAAGCTTTACTCAGGGCGGTTCTACGCGGATCGCGTCTCGATGATCTTTAATGAGCTGGGCCTTACGCGCCATGTGCTGCGCGAGCATCTAGCTCAGCGGCAGGCGTTTTTAGCCAGCCGGAAACGTCTTGAAGGGTTAATGCGTTTAGTCAAGCCTTCCATGAGTGAAGATGAGCTGGACCTTGCGATGCTGGCCGTGGTGGTGGGGGCAGCGTCAATAGAGGTGGCGACGCTGCTGTTTCATCTGGCAGAAGAGGCGGTGACCCACGAGCTGGGGTTAGAGGCGAATCCGGCAGCTTTAGTTGAGTCCGAAAAGTACGCCCTGGTGCCTGCGTTTGTACGTGTCCTACAAGCCGAAGTCGGTTACCCCGCCAGCCGTGAAGAGCTGAGTGGTGAAACGCCTCTGAATTTCGGCCAGTTAATGTTGCGGTTACTGATTACCGGCTATTGCGAGAGTATTTCTGATATTCCTGACTGGGCACGCCAGGTGGCGATTCCCTCTGTTAATGCCCGTGCATCTTCGCGGGCGTTGCTGACTCGCTGGCGGGATAGCTCGCGTTTTTACCCCGCGTTCGATGTGATCTCCGGGTGGGTGGCGGATGCCCAGCGTATTGATGACAAGCTGCAGGATGTGCCGCTAGAGCAGTTAAGCCATGTGGCGACGTTTGAGGTCGTGGAGAAGCAGATCATTGTGGATCTTTGCCAAACAATTCCCACCGCTAATGTTCGCGACCTGCGGCTATTCGATAGCATTATTGTTGAGCGGTTAGATGGCTATTGGGCGTCTCGGCATAAAAACGATGCCCGCCGCGAGCGTTATCGGCAGCTGTACGCAGCGCTCACCGCGGCTATTGCACTGTTCAGCCTGCGCCACCAACATGCCAAAGGGTTTCACTTTGAGAGCGTTGAGGCGCTGTACCACGCTTACCAAACCGACCTCTACCGTTTTGATACGGCTTATCGCCACTACGCGGTGGCATCTGACGCGACCGGTGTTGAGCTGCTGAAAAACCTGGATACGGCCGTCGAGCGCTGTTACGACGAGTGGTTTTTGGGCCAGCTGACGCGCAACTGGAGCGAGCGTGTAGAGGCCGAACAGCGGCTGACGCACTGGAAGCTGCCTAACATCCCTAATCAACAAAACTTCTACCGTGACTGGGTGCAACCTCAGTTAGCCGCTAGCCGCCAAAAACGCGTGGTCGTGGTGATTAGCGATGCCTTCCGTTATGAGGCTGCCGAAGAGCTGCGCGAGCGCATCAATGCCAAGCGTTACAGTGAAGCGACGTTGAAAAGTCAGTTGGGGGTAGTGCCTAGCTATACCACGCTGGGCATGGCCTCGCTGCTGCCGCACCGTGAGCTAAGCTATCAACCAGGCAGTGATACGGTGTTGGTGAATGGTCAATCGACCCAGGGCACCGTCAACCGCAGCAAACTCTTAAAGGAAGCGCTGGGTGGTGAGGCTATGGCGGTCACCGCCGACGAGGTGAAAGGGTGGTCTCGGGAAGAGGGGCGCGAAAAAATTAAAGGCGTCCAGCTGATGTACGTTTACCACAATGTGGTGGATGCCCGTGGGGATTCCGCTAACACCGAAAGCGAGACGTTTGCGGCGGTGGAAGATGCCATTGATGAGCTAGATCAGCTGACCCGCAAGATTTTGATGCACTTGAATACTAGCACGGTGCTGGTGACGGCAGACCACGGTTTCTTATTCCAACGTAGCGCCTTGGATGCCACCGATCGCACGGCGCTTACGGACAAGCCTGCCTCTGCGTTCAAAAGCAAAAAGCGCTATGTGCTGGGTGAATCCCTGCCTGATAACTCCAGCGTTTGGCATGGGCATACCCGCGATACCGCAGGCACCACCTGCGCCACCCAATTCTGGATACCCAAAGGCGCGCACCGTTTCCATTTTGTGGGCGGGGCGCGCTTTGTGCATGGTGGCATCATGCCTCAAGAAATCGTTGTGCCGGTGCTCACGATACAGCAGCTGCGTGGCGAAAAAGCCGAGAAACGCAGTACCCGCAAGGTCGAAGTAATCTCACCGAAGGCATCGTTGAAGATGGTCAATAACATTCAGCGCTTCGACCTGCTGCAAACCGCAGCGGTGAGTGAACGCTTGCGGCCTGTCACCCTTTCAGTCGCGATTTATGAAGGCAGTCACGTGGTCTCCAGTGAAGAGGTAATCACCTTCGATAGCGCGAGCGACAACATGAACGAGCGCATGAAGTCGGTACGCCTTTCACTCTCGGGCACTTCGTTTGACCGTAAAAATGACTACTTCCTGGTGCTGCGCGATAAAGACTTAGGCACCGAGCGGGAGCGCTACCGGGTGGTGATCGACTTGGCCTTTACGGATGATTTCTTCTAAGCCAGTGATCGTCCGGCAAGTCGCGATGCAGGTAACGACTTGTCATCTGTCAACGCTTTGCCAGTTAGCTTTCTCACACACAAAATTGTGCTCTTTTTCGCCGTTTAGGAGTGACCGTCTACATGGATTTCGAGCCATCTTCCGCTACGCAAATGACTGATTCGCTCCACGACGCAGACTTGGACACGCTGCTCAATAGCCACTTTGCTGGCCGAGTGGTGCGCAAGGATCTAACTCAGCGTGTGAAAGAGGGCGCCAACGTACCGGTTTACGTGCTGGAGTACCTGCTGGGTATGTACTGCGCATCTGATGATGCAGAGGTGATTGCAAAAGGCCTGGAAAACGTTAAAGCGATTTTGACGAATAACTACGTTCGGCCTGATGAAGCGGAAAAGGTGAAGTCCATCGTTCGGGAGCGGGGCAGCTTCAAGGTCATTGATCGTGTCACGGTGCGACTGAACGAGAAGAAAGACCGCTATGAAGCAGCATTTAGCAACTTAGGCATCAAAGATGCTGAGATCTCCGCAGGCATCGTAAAAGAGAACGAAAAGCTGCTAGTGGGCGGTATTTGGGTCATCGCCACGCTCAGCTACTTCCATGAAGAGGGGCAGACAACATCACCATTCAGTGTCAGCCTGCTCAAGCCGATTCAAATGCCGCACATGAATATGGACGAGCTATTTGAAGGGCGGCGTGGGTTCACCAATTCACAATGGCGTGAAGTACTGATCCGCTCGATTGGCATGGAACCCGCTGAGCTAGACGAGAGCGTGCAGTGGCACTTGCTCGCCAGGATGATCCCGTTTGTTGAAAACAACTATAACGTTTGTGAGCTAGGGCCACGCGGCACCGGCAAAAGCCATATCTATAAGGAGTGCTCCCCCAACAGTATTCTGGTCTCCGGCGGGCAGACAACGGTAGCTAATTTGTTCTACAACATGAGCTCACGGCGCATTGGTTTAGTCGGCATGTGGGACTTGGTGGCGTTCGATGAAGTAGCGGGTATCTCGTTCAAGGATAATGACGGGGTGCAGATCATGAAGGATTATATGGCGTCTGGTTCATTCGCCCGTGGGCGTGAGCAGATGGAGGCATCGGCCTCGATGGTGTTTATAGGCAACATCAACCAGAGCGTTGAGTCGATGGTGAAAACCAGCCATCTGTTGACGCCATTTCCTGATGCGATGATCGATGCGGCGTTTTTTGATCGCTTCCATGCTTACATTCCTGGCTGGGAAATCCCCAAGATGCGGCCATCGTTCTTCACTCAGCGCTATGGGTTTATCGTCGATTATCTGGCTGAATTTTTCCGTGAAATGCGTAAGCGCAGCTTCGCAGATGCGATTGATCGTTACTTTTCTCTGGGCGACAACCTCAATCAGCGTGACGTGATCGCGGTTCGTAAAACGGTGTCTGGCCTGCTGAAGCTAATGTTCCCCCATGGGGAGTACACAAAAGACGATGTACGGGAGTGCCTGGAATACGCTATGCAGGTACGTCGTCGTGTGAAGGAGCAGCTGAAAAAAATTGGAGGCATGGAGTTTTACGATGTCCATTTCAGCTACATCGACAAGGAGACCCTGGAAGAGCACTTTGTTTCGGTGAAAGAACAGGGCGGCGGTGGTCTGATTCCAGAAGGCCAAGGTAAGCCGGGCGTGGTGCATACTATTGGCCTAAGCGATAAAGGCATGCCGGGTGTTTACCGCATCGAAATGCAGGTAACCGCAGGCAGCGGCAAGCTGGCGATGTCGGGACTATGGAATTCCACCGCAGCCAAAGAGCAGGTCAAAATGGCGTTTGATTACTTCAAGGCCAATGCCAGCCGCATCAGCGGTGCCCGTAAGGTCATGGAGCATGATTTCCACCTCCATGTGGTAGATCTGCAAAATAGCGGTGTCCTGCGCGATTTGTCGTTAGCCAGTTTGGTGGCGTTTTCATCAGGCCTTGTCAGCAAGCCGACGCAAAGCCAAATGGTGGTGCTAGGCGATATGAGCCTGGGCGGAAGTTTAAAACCCGTTCAAAACCTTGCAGAGTGCCTGCAGGTCGCCTTTGATGCCGGCGGTAAGCGAGTCACCCTGCCGATGAGCAGCGCCATGGATATTTCCACCATCCCCGGCGAGCTATTTACCAAATTTCAGACTAGCTTCTATGCAGAGCCAATCGACGCAGTCGTGAAGGCGCTCGGAGTTGATTAAGGATAATCTATTCATTTACACCATGGATGCGTAGTGTATCTCTTGCACGTTTTCGTTCGGTTCTTAGCTCAAATAAAGCCGATGGAGTGACGATTACCGTGCTGCTCACGTTCTTCCAGGGCAAGGGCATCCAGTAGCTTATTCAGGCGAATGGGTAGCCCACGTAAATCCAGTTGATCTAGTGCTGTACGAACGTTCCTAGGCTTTGTACGAAAAGTCTTATCTGCTAACTTTTCCTATGCAATAGCCGCATAGGGGAAAACGATGGTCGGACGTTACGAGATATCTGATGACCTTCACTTTGTCACCCGGCCAACAGTCAGTGTCTCGCCACTTCATCTCTACCTTAGAAAGAATCCACCTGCCAGGTAGAACGGGTCGGCCCCGTAAGCGTAGTCGTTACATAGTGGCGGATAAAGGTTATGACAGCGATGAGCTACGCCGCTATTGTGACAGACACGGTATGAAGCCCGTGATAGCTCAGCGTAATATGCATCGAAGAGCCCGTCCTGGATTACCAAGGCGGTTTGATAAACATAAATATCGGCAACGCAATGCGGTAGAACGCTGCTTTGGTTGGCTGAAAGAGTTACAGCGAATCGCCACACGCTATGAAAAATTAGCCAGTAGCTTTAGAGCGATGGTATGCGTTGCGTGCATCGACCGTTGCTTGCGAGCCAACTTTTTGTACAAAACCTAGCTTTTCTTCCGCCGACTTCGCACAAATGCCATAACAATGGCTCGAAAATGTATGATGAAAATAATAGGGCTGAACGGTGGGGTACGTTGGAAATATAAACAAGTTTACTACGCGCCTAGATGTAGGCATTCAATGCCATTATGGTCAGTAACTGCTGCTTCTAGCGCTTGGCAAAATGCTTGAAAGGCTTCACTGGAATGGCCAGGGCGCTGGTGAAGCTCTATTTCCACATGCCCAAGATCAGGTAATCCATCGGCTTCTGTCACGATACGACAACCTGGCGGAACACTGCGCGGTGTCTTAACGGTTAGCGCAAGTCCATTTTGCACAGGGACATTAATGCCGGTCGGGGATTGGCTAATGTAGCGAAGCTCCCAGGGTTTTTCCTCACGTCCGAGTGCTGACAACGCATGCGCACGAAAAATGCAGCCTTCAGGGTTTAAGGCCAATGGAAGTATTGGCCATTGCGCCAACGGTACATGTTCAGCAATCACCCACACCATTGGCTCCCAACCGAGTAGTTGCCCTGATTGAGTGGGCTTATGTCTAACCGACAGCACGACATCCAACAACCCTTCCTGAAAGCGCTTCACCAGCGCGTCGCTGATATCACACTGTACCTCTAACTGAATATGGGGAAACTGTGCCGAAAAGCGGGGCAGCAGATCTGGCAAGTAGGTAGCCGCTTGTTCTTCAGAAGTGCCTAGTCGAATGATTTCGCCATGTGTCCCTCCTTTAAGTAAGTCTTTGGCTTCATCTTCTAACTTGAGTATGTGGCGTGCGTAGGGCAGCAGACGTTCTCCGGCGGCCGTTAGCAACACGCTGCGGCTAGTGCGCTCAAAGAGTGACTGCCGCATCTGATCCTCAAGGCGCTTTATTTGCAGGCTCATCGCCGATTGGGTTCGATGCAACACCTTACCGGCGGCGCTAAACCCTTGGCATTCCGCCACGGTGACAAAGGCGCGAAGTAAATCCGTATCCATAATTCATGAGCCTTTTAAATGGGTCGTATCTCAACTATTCATTTCTATTATGAGTCATCCATCACTACCCTGTCCAAAACGTTATTCAACGTGACCTTATTCACCAGATTATTCGTTAATTCGACAGGAGTATTTTTCATGCAAGCGACTGCGGTTGCTCCATCGGCGAATACATTAGATGGCCTTATCGATCTCAAAACGTATCCCATTGATGCGCTGGACAGTGAAACCGGACGTGCGTTAATCGCACAGTGTCGCAGTCAGCTAGGTGAAGATGGCTGCGTCGTGCTTAAAAACTTTGTTCCTGAGGAGGCTCTAGCACGTCTTGAACGGGAAACAGAGCGGCTGTCGCCGGATGCTCATTACAACCAAACGGAGACGAACCCGTATAACAGTGAAGGAGACCCTTCACTGCCGGCCACACATCCCAAAAATCGCTTTGACGATCGCACGAATGGTTTTGTGGCAGGGGATCGTATCGGTAGTGACACTATTATCCGACAAGTGTATGAAAATCCAGAATTTCAACGCTTTATCGGGGCCGTGGTGGGAATGGAAAAAATTCACCAGTACGCCGACCCGTTGGCGGACTTAGTGGTAAACGTGTTGCGTGAGGGCTGCCAGCACCCTTGGCACTATGACACCAACGAGTTCATTGTCACGATGATGACGCGTCAATCTCATGGTGGCGGCCGTTTCGAGTACGCGCCGGGGATCCGTAGCCCTGAAGGTGAAAACTTCGCAGACGTTGAGAAAGTCATCGACGGGGATCGCTCACAACTGAAAACCCTTGATCTTCAACCGGGTGACTTACAGGTGTTCTTTGGTCGCTACTCTCTCCACCGAGTGACGCCGGTTGAGGGAGATAAAGAGCGCCACACCGTCATTTTTGCCTACGCCAAAGAGCCAGGCTTTGTGGGTCGGCCGGAACGTGCTCAGCGTATCTTTGGCCGCATGGCACCAGTTCATGAACAAATCCTTAAAGACGGCATGCAGCGTAGCGATAGCCTAGCAGATTAGGAGTCGTTTAGACGTTCCCCGCGACTCCAACCAACCCTGAGGCGAGAGATAGCATGAGTATTGTCGAAAGCGAAAACCTTACCGATAACGAACCTGATCAGATTCCAGTGGTGCCGTCGGCGCCGATGGGCAACGGCGATAGCATTCCCACCGCCTTTGATCCTAAACAGCTGCGCGCTGGGCGGCTTCAGCGTCTGCGTGCCATGATGGCGGAAGAAGGGTATGCAGCACTGGTGCTGTTTGACCCGAATAACCAGCGCTATGCGACAGGGTCGCGCAATATGTTTGGTTACTTCCTGCGTAACTCCACGCGATACGTTTATGTCCCGCTGGAAGGGCCAATTATTCTATTTGAGTATCCCGGTAGCGCGCACGTGTCCACTTGGCTTGAGACCATCGATGAGGCGCGCACCTCTAAGGTGGTGTGGTCAGCGGTGAATCAGCGCGATGGCATGTCGTCTGACCCCTTTGGTGTGGAAATTGCCGAATTGGTTAAGGAACACGGCAGGGGTAATAAGAAAGTGGGCCTTGACCGTTGCGCGCTTAATTTAGCGCGTGCATTAGAAGCACAGGGGCTTGATGTCTACGATTGCATGCAGGATACGTTGCACTGTCGTCGCATCAAAACGCCTGAAGAAATCGCTTGTTTGGCTCAGTCGATGGCCGCCAGTGAAGCCGCCGTGGCGGAAGTCGAAGCCGCGATTAAACCGGGCATCACTGAAAACGAGCTGTTTGCGATCATGTACGGCGAGGTGATCAGAGGCGGGGGCGAGTTTATCGAAACCCGTCTTCTCTCTTCTGGGCCGCGTACAAACCCTTGGTTTAATGAAGCCAGTGACCGCAAAATTCGCCCTGGCGAGCTGGTCGCACTGGATACCGACACCATCGGTTGCCACGGTTACTACTCGGATTTCTCGCGCACGTTCCACGTTGGTCCAGGCAAACCTTCGGCCTATCAGCGCGAAATATATCGCATGGCGTACGACCAGGTACACCACAATATGGGCTTGCTTAAACCGGGCATGAGCTACCGTGAAATTGCCGATAAAGCCTGGAAAATCCCCGATCGCTTTATCGACCGCCGCTACCCATCGATCATTCATGGGGTGGGGATGCATGGTGAAACGCCGCTGGTCGCGCACCATATGGATTTTGATAAGTTCTCCAAGGACGGTGTTCTAGAGCCAGGCATGGTGGTGTCGGTCGAAAGCTATATTGGCGAGGTCGGCGCGGCTGATGGTGTCAAACTCGAAGAAGAGGTATTGATTACCGAGACCGGTATCGAAAAGCTCTCACGCTATCCCTTCAACGACGAGCTGCTAAAATAAGGAAGTGTAATCCCGTGATTGATTCATCGCTGACGACTGTTCCCCACTGGATAGGAGGGAGCCCCGTAGAAGCAGCTCGTTACTTCCCCGTGGTAGATCCAGCCTTTGGTAAAACGGTGCGCCAAGTGGCAATGGCGGACACGCAAACGGTCAATTCAGCCGTGAAAATGGCGCTAACGGCGTATCCCACTTGGCGTGATATGCCGCCTAGCAAGCGCGTACAGGTCATGTATCGCTTCAAAATGCTGTTAGAGCGTGATGCTGAGGCGCTGTGTAAGCTGATTAGCGAAGAACATGGCAAAGTGTTGGAAGATGCCATGGGAGAACTCAAACGTGGCATTGAAAACGTCGAATACGCATGCGGTATTCCTGAGCTATTAAAGGGCGAGTATTCCCATAACGCTGGACCGGGTATTGATACGTGGTCAAACCATCAGCCGGTGGGGATTGTCGCGGGCATCACACCGTTCAATTTTCCCACGATGGTGCCGCTATGGATGTTCCCCATAGCGATTGCATGTGGCAACTGTTTTATTTTAAAACCGTCAGAGCAAGTGCCCTCCGTGGCGATCAAAATGGCGGAGCTACTTGAAGAGGCAGGCCTGCCCGCCGGTGTGTTTAGCGTCGTACAAGGAGACCGCGAAGCCGCCGATGCGCTCATCGAGCATTCAAAGGTTAAAGCGCTGTCGTTCGTTGGTTCTACGCCGGTAGCCAAAGCAATATACCAGCGTGGTGCCAGCCTGGGTAAGCGCGTGCAAGCATTAGGTGGGGCGAAAAATCATGCGGTCATACTGCCTGATGCTGACCTTGAGAATGCGGCTAATACCTTGATTGGTGCCGCTTATGGTAGCGCTGGTGAACGCTGCATGGCGATTTCGGTGGTTGTTTGTGTGGGAAATCAAACCGCTGATGTGTTGGTAGACAAGATTGCTGAAAAAGCGAAGCATCTCAATATTGGACCCGGAACAGAGCCGGGGTTGGATATGGGCGCGTTGGTAAACCCAGCCCACCGTGATCGGGTGGCAGACTATATCGGTCAAGGCGAATCAGCTGGAGCAGTATTAAGACTCGATGGTCGCAAACATCCGCTAGTGGAAAACGCCCCTGGCTACTTTATGGGCGCGACGCTATTTGACCACGTCACTTCAGCGATGCGTATTTACCAAGACGAGATTTTTGGCCCCGTCTTGTGTGTCGTTCGCGTGGATGACTTTGATCAAGCCGTTGAACTCATAAATGCTCACCAGTATGGAAATGGTACCTGCTTGTTTACCCGCGCTGGTGAAGCAGCACGCCGCTTCACCGATGAGGTTGAAGTCGGCATGGTAGGTATTAATGTGCCGCTACCCGTACCGGTAGCCTTTCATAGCTTTGGTGGGTGGAAAGAGTCACTGTTTGGCGACTTGCATGCCTATGGGCCCGACGCTGTGCGCTTTTACACTCGGCGTAAGGCAGTCTTACAGCGCTGGCCGACGGAAAGTGCCCAAGAGACGGCACAGTTTAGCTTTCCCTCCCACTGAACCTACCTTTACCCCCTGCCCGCCGGATACTTACTCTGGCGGGTGAGCTGGCCGTTGCTAGCGATAACCCGCCATAAGCTCCCTGACCAGTGGGGTATCCGCATCACGATGTGTGGGTAATTCAAAGCGTGCTTTGGCAATCGCGGTACGGGAAAGATCCGCCATAATCAGCACTTCTTCATCGTCGGCTTGCGCAAGCGTCTCACCACCCGGGCCGAGAATGCGCGAGCCGCCCCAGAAGTGGCTGTCACCCTCCGGCCCAAAGCGGTTCGCCATAATGACCGGTGTGCCATAGGTCATGGCGTAAAACCGGGTATTCAATGCCCAATTTTCTTCATTGGAAAAGTCCTCACTGACGATGCCGCTAGCTGAGTTAATCGGCGCGCAAAGCACCGTCGGGCGAGCGAGCAGGGCGGCATGCACTAATGCTGGGTTCCATAAGTCGGCACAAATCAGCTGAGTGGCCGACCAGCCAGGGCAAATATCGGTATGCGTGAGTTCACTGCCATGGGTAAACCACTTGCCTTCTTCCAGCCCGCCATAGGTGGGCAGATTAAGCTTGCGATGCACGCCCATTAGCTGGCCGTGCTGAAAGATGGCCAGCGCATTGTAGTACTCACCGGGGCTCGCCTCTTCGACAAAACCCATCACGACCTGCATAGAACCACAGGCATTGGCTAGCGTTTTAAGGCGTGGGTCTTCCAAGGGCATCGCCACCTGCATCACTTGGTTCGCTAGGCGATAACCTGTCAATGACAACTCGGGGAATACCAACAATTCCATCCCTTTACGCTTTGCCTCGGCAATTAGCGATAAATGGCGGTCGATATTGGCGTTCAACTCACCCAATGTTGTATTGATCTGCGCGGCACCGACGCGAAGCTTGTCTTGATAATGCATTGGCGTCTCCATTGAAAAAGCCGCTCAAATAGAGCGGCTTTGCTGTGATGTGATGGCAAGACACTATGCCAGCGCTATGAGCATGTGCCTAGCGGTGTTAGAGCAAATCATTCTCGTCTAGGAAGCTCTCTGCCACGTCTTCGATTGACTCACGCTCAACGTCCACGCTGGCATTGAGTTCGGCCATCGTCGCGTCGTTTAAAAGTGCCGAGAGTTTATTCATCTGGTCGGCAAGCTCAGGATTAGCTTCCAGGGTTTCCGTGCGCACCACCGGAGCGAGCGCATAAGACGGGAAAAAGCCTTGATCGTCTTCAAGCACGTAAAAGTCAAAGGCAGGAATACGGCCGTCGGTGGCAAATACGAGGCCGACGTCGACTTCTTCATTGCGCAGTGCTTGATAGACTAAGCCTGTATCCATTCGGCTCACTTCGCTGCGACCAACACGAAAGTCGTAGGCTTCCATTAGCGGGCGCCAACCATCTTCACGGGCGTAGAACTCGGCATTGAGCGCAAAGGTTAGACCCTGCTCATTATTGACCGCGTCGGCCAGGTCAGAAAGCGTTTCAATGCCACTTTCCTCGGCGGCAGCTTCGCGCATGGCGAGCGCATAAGTGTTGTTGGCCTCCGACGGTTCAAGCCAGGTAAGGCCTTTCTCGGCGTCGAGTTCCTTGACCCGTTGGTAGGTTTCTTCAGGGCTTAGGCTTTCGCTGATGTCGTTGTAGTTGATCAGAGACGTGCCGGTGTATTCCCAATAAAGATCAATCTGACCATTTTCCTGCGCTTGGCGAAGAATGGCCGAGCCCATGCCTGAGCGGCTATCAACATCGTAACCGAGGTTGTCCAGATACTGTGTCGTCATGGTGGCCAGTATCTGCTGCTCGGTGAAGTTCTTACCGCCAACGCTAATGTCGTTGGCGTTTGCGAGCGAAACGCTGCTCGCCAAGGCAATACTAGTCAGTGCTGTAGTAAATGTTTTCATCATCGAATCCTTCTTTTGTTAGAAAAGCTTCATGAGTGGCGGGGCTTAAGTGCGACCGGGATTGACCCCACGAGGGACAACTAGAAACGCAATAACCGCGATCAGCGCATCGACCACGATCGCTAACAGCGCGGTCGGAATGGCACCGGAAAGCATCATGACCGGGTCATAAAGATCAATGCCGGTAAAAATAAGCTCACCGAGACCGCCCGCACCGATCAAAAACGCCAGGGGAACAGTGCCCACATTGATCGTTAGTGCTGTGCGCATCCCTGCAAAAATTACATAGAGGGCATTGGGCAGCTCGACTTTGAAAAGCCGTTGCATCGGTGACATGCCAATCCCCGCAGCCGCTTCCATGAGTGCTGGGTTAACTCCCTTCAATCCCGTATAGGTATTACGGGTAATGGGTAGTAGCGTGGCCACAAAAAGGCCAAAAACAGCCGGTACCGTGCCAATGCCTAAAAAGCTCATCGACAGCGCAAGCACGGCTAGGGTGGGGATAGTGGTCCCAACGTTGAGCACTTGCATGAGTGATTCGGCTACATTCGCCATTTTGGGGCGCGATAGAACAATACCCAGCGGAATGGCAAAGAGAATTGCCAAGCTACCGGACATCACCGTGAGCCAGATATGCTGAACCATCAAATACTGAACGTCAGGTAGATACCACAAAAACTCATCAATAACGCCGCTAGACTGGCTCCACACTCCGGCGAAAAAAATGGCCACCAGCACCAGTACCTTAAGCGCCCCTTTTATGGATCGAATAGGCATGGTTATTCCTTAATGGCCGCAGATGGCTTGCGATCATCCCCTTGGCGAGCGCGATAGCGTGCGCCTAGGTGGCTGGTCATGGCGCGCTGGGTTATTTGGCCGCACACCGTTCCTTCTTGGTTGACGCAGGGCAGCCAAGTTTGGTCGTGAGCAAACATCAAAGAGGCGGCTTTGCGTAGGTCATCGTCGAGATCAACAACCGCAGGAACAGCTTGGAAGTGATCGCGGCAATAGCCTTTAGTAGTGCGGGCGACGGAGCGGCTAATAATCCCGGCGGGCTGCTTCCGTTCATTCACCATCAAAATAGCGTTTTGATAACCGTAGTCGTCAATTTTCGCCAACGCTGTCTCTAACGTATCGCTTGGCAAGACGGTGCCGATTTCGTCGGTAACAATCTCACGCACTTTTACCAGGTTTAACCGCTTAAGCGCACGGTCTTCACCGAGAAAGGATTCCACAAAAGCGTTTTTGGGCGCCGCCAGCAAGTCATCGGGCGTGGAGTACTGAACCAGCTTCCCCTCACGGAAAACCGCTACGCGGTTGCCCATTTTGATAGCTTCATCGATGTCGTGGCTTACGAACATGATGGTTTTGTTGAGTTCCTGCTGCATTTTAAGGAACTCATCTTGAATGACGGCCCGGTTGATCGGGTCGATAGCCCCAAACGGTTCATCCATCAACATCACTGGCGGGTCGGCGGCGAGTGCACGGGCCACCCCAATGCGTTGCTGTTGACCACCCGATAACTCACTGGGGAAGCGCTTAAGAAAGGCATCCGGCTCCAGCGCGATCATCGCCATCATTTCGCGTGCCCGTGCTTTGTATTTGGCCTTATCCCAGCCCAATAGCTTGGGCACAATGGTGATGTTTTCCTCGATGGTCATGTTGGGAAACAGACCAATTTGCTGGATCACATAGCCAATATTGCGACGCAGTGTCTGAGTATCGAGGCCGGTTGTATCCTCGCCATTGATAAACACTTTGCCAGCAGTGGGCTTAACGATCCGGTTGATCATCTTCAACGTGGTGGTTTTGCCGCAGCCCGATGGCCCCAAGAGGACACAGATTTCCCCTTCAGGCACTTCCATATCGATATGGTCAGCGGCCACCACCGCGCCTTTCGGCGTATCGAACACCTTGGTCAGGCTATCAAGTCGAATCATATGGGTGTCTCTTATAGTAGCAATTACATCAAGAAAGAGGCGTTAGGTCGCCGCAGCCTCACGGCTCATTCCTTTAGGGGTTAGGCGCTTTTGTAAATACAGTAGTGAATAGTCAACGATAATGGCCAGCAGACTCACAGCAATCGCGCCGACGATTAGCTGGCGTGGATCCGATTGAGAAATGCCCCGGCTAATAAAGGTGCCTAATCCACCGGCGCCGATGTAGGCGGCGATCGCCATGACGCCAATATTGAGCACTACGGCCGTGCGTACGCCAGCCATGATGACCGGGATGGCGAGTGGAATTTCAACCAAACGCAGGCGCTGATTGGGGCTCATGCCAATGCCTCGAGCGGCTTCTCGTAATGCCGGATTCACATTATTAATCGCTGTGTACGTGTTGCGGATGATAGGTAGCTGGGAGTACAGCAATACCGCGATCACAGCTGGCACATAGCCGATGCCATGCCCGATGAGCGATAAAACCGGAATCATGATGCCAAAAAGGGCAATTGAAGGGATGGTAACGATGATGGACGCTAGATAGAGCACACTTTGTGCGACACGCTCATTTTTAGTAATGGCGATGCCGATTGGCACTCCCGTCAAGGTGGCAATGCCAACGGCAACGCCAACAAGGGCAATATGCTCGACTGTGCGTGACAGCAGCAGACCTGCATTATTCAAGGCGAAGTGAAATAGCTCCAAACGCTGCCTCCTGATTATTAATAGTTATATAAGAGCCGTTATAAAACTGCTCATGTACGCTAATGGTGGCTAGAGCGCAGTCCGTCAGGGCACATATCTCTTGATGTGTTTAGAACAAAAGTAGTTTAACAAAAGGGACGCGTGATTATTGAGTATTAGTATGATGATGGGTAATAGGCACAATCAGGGAGCGTAATAGTTAATTTTTATGAATCAGTGCACTTTACTTACGCTTCGGCTGTTCTAGTGGCTAAGCCCTTCAGTTTGATTGGGTGGCTAGGCTAAATTATTTAGTAGTGTTTTTTTTATTAATGGAAGCTGATCAACGGAATCTCTTTTTTGCTCCGATAGGGGCCGCATTCTTGGAAGTATAATCTTCACGCAAATATTCGCAGCGAACAGATTGAAGCGCAACAGCGAAAGGTGACTGGCCTTGGAGAGTAGGCATGTAGCACAGGCGGTTAGCCAATGGGTAATCCCCCCATTTATAACCGGGGCGATAAGTAGAGTTGGTTAGGCAGCCATGGCCACCTTCTGTTTCGGTGTTATTCCACCCAATGCCATATTCGGTCGCTCGTGGTTGTACGTCCAAAGCCAGCGTGTGGCAAAATCCTGTACTTCAGCGACCGAGTCGAACAGATAATGGCTCAGCCAATCATAACGGACTGTTCGGTTGTAGCGTTCGATGTAAGCATTCTGCTGTGGCTTGCCAGGTTGAATGTACAGCAGCTCAATGCCGTTCTGCTTCGCCCAACGGGTTAGTTTGCCACTGATGTATTCCGGGCCGTTGTCGCATCGAATGGCCTTGGGTCGGCCACGCCATTCGATCAACTGGTTTAAGGAGCGTATCACGCGCTCTGCTGGCAGTGAGAAGTCAGTATCGATGACCAGGCCTTCCCGGTTGTAATCATCGATCACGTTAAACAACCGGTACGTTCGGCCATCGGCCAACTGATCATGCATGAAGTCCATCGACCAGCAGTTGTTCAGAGCCGTGGGTACAACCAATGGCGCTGGCTTTTCACGTACCAATCGCTTTTTCGGCTTGATGCGCAAGTTCAGCTCCAATGCCCGATAAATTCGGTAGATGCGCTTATGGTTCCAGCGAAAGCCCTTCACGTTGCGCAGATACAAGTAACACATTCCAAAGCCCCAGTTACGCTGATTGTGGGTCAGGCGCACCAGCCAGTCAGCGATAACGGCGTTCTCATGGCTCAGCTTCGCCTGATAGCGGTAACAGGTTTCACTGATCCCGAAAATCTGACAGGCCAGCCGAATACTGCAGCAACCGGCCTCAACGACATTCTTTGCCATCTCGCGGCGTTGAGATGGCTTTACCACTTTCCCTCGAGGGCTTCCTGGCGCAGCTCTGCCTTCAATCGCTCTTCGGCATACATCTTCTTGAGGCGCTGGTTCTCGTCTTCCAACTCCTTGAGGCGCTTCATCATGGGGTATCCATACCACCGTACTTGGAGCGCCATTTATAAAATGAGGCACTGCTCATGCCATGCTCGCGACACAGTTCAGGGACCGGCACGCCAGACTCAGCCTGCTTCAAAATCGCCATGATCTGGCTGTCAGTAAAACGTGATTTGCGCATGTGAAATCTCCTGTTTTTTCAGGTTACAAAATTCCACTTATCAACGCGATTATTTTTCGGGGGGATTACCATTGTCTTGGTTTCTCCTGTGAAGTTAAAGCAGTATAAATGTCCTTGGCCTAGCTGCCTTACGCGATACACGATGACTTGACGGTCATCATGGTTCGTTTAAATAATTTCAAGTTAAATTTTATGTAGCCATCTCGGTATACTTTATTAGATAGTCGTCTTGATGTTTTTTCGATGCAAGGCGTGAGAACGGCGATTTAGCTGTAATATTTCTTCCTTAACTAACGTTGATGAACGCGCAGCATACCGCGCTGACCTGCCATTGCTAGACGGAGATGTTCAATGTCAATTCGCAATTTAGATGCGTTGTTTTCTCCCACCACGATCGCTTTGATTGGTGCCAGCAATCGCCCAGGCTCAGTAGGTGCTGTGCTGGCGCGTAACTTGTTTGATGCCGGATTCGAAGGGCCGATCCTGACCGTGAACCCAAGAGAGCGGGCTATCCGCTCGGCTCTCAACTACCACACGGTAAGTGAGCTGCCGCTAGCGCCTGACTTGGCCATTATTGCGACGCCACCAGATACGGTCCCCGGGCTTATTCGCGAGCTTGGGGAGCGTGGGTGCCGGGCTGCAGTGGTGATTACCGCGGGCTTCGGTGAAGGTGAGCATGCCGATGGCCAAGTGCTCAAACAGGCGATGCTTGATGCGGCAAAGCCTTTCTTGATGCGCATTGTTGGCCCTAATTGCTTGGGGGTCTTGGCACCGCACCGGGGAATCAATGCCAGCTTTGCGCATATCATGCCCCAAAAGGGGAATGTCGCCTTTGTGACGCAGTCAGGCGCGGTGGCTACTTCTATCCTCGATTGGGCGTCAGCGCGGGGGGTCGGCTTTTCGCATGTGGTGTCCCTCGGTTCGATGAGCGATGTCGATTTCGGCGATATGCTCGACTACTTGGCCCTCGACCCCAAGACGCATTCCATTCTGCTTTATGTTGAGGCCATTACCGAGGCACGCAAATTCCTATCGGCGGCCCGCAAGGCCTCACGTAATAAGCCTGTGGTGGTGGTTAAAGCAGGGCGCAGCGATGCTGGCGCCAAAGCCGCACTGTCACATACCGGGGCGCTGGCGGGTGCTGATGCCGTTTACGATGCAGCGTTTCGGCGCGCAGGTATGCTGCGGGTCAATACACTTGATGAACTGTTTCAAGCCGCAGGCACCCTGGCCACCGGTATCCACGTTAAAGGCGACCGGCTAGCTATTCTCACCAACGGAGGGGGAATCGGTGTGCTGGCAGTGGATGAGCTGGCCGAGATGCAGGGTCGCTTGGCCGCGCTTTCTGAAGCAACGCTAGCGCGTTTGGATAGTGTGCTGCCACCCACGTGGTCGCATGCTAATCCGGTTGATATCCTCGGCGATGCGCCGGGGGAACGCTACACAAGCGCACTTGAAGCCTTGCTTAACGAGAAAGAAGCGGATGCGATTCTTGTTATGAACTGTCCCACCGCGGTCGCAGATAGCCTGGACGCTGCCCAAGCGGTGGTTGATACCCTGGGGTCGCAACGCCCGGCCGTTCTTACCTGCTGGCTGGGAGAAGGGGCGCCAGCTAAGGCCCGCCATTTGTTTGCGGCACAAAAAATTCCAACCTACGAAACGCCTGAGCAGGCCATCCGGGCCTTCTGGCACTTATCCAGCTACTGGCGAAACCAGCAAACGTTGATGGAAACGCCACCGCCCATTTCCACTGACGCTACCATCGATAAAGCCAGCGCGAACGCTATTATTGACCAAGTCCTTAAAGATGAGCGCAACGTGCTGACCGAGCCAGAGGCCTCGGCAATATTGTCGGCTTATGGGATTCCAACCGTCCCTGCCATTGCTGTGCATACACCGGAAGAGGCGAGTGAGGCAGCAAAGCAGTTGGGCTTCCCGGTCGTGCTGAAGATCCTCTCGCGTGATATTTCGCATAAGTCTGATAGCGGGGGCGTGCAGTTGAACCTGGCCTCGCCCGGTGCGGTGGCACAGGCGGCCGAGGATATGCTGGCGACGCTGCGCCAAGTGGCGCCTGAGGCGCGGTTAGATGGTTTTAATGTGCAGCCGATGATTCGTCGCCCTGGGGCGCATGAGCTGATTTTAGGTGTCGCGGAAGATAGCGTTTTCGGGCCGATTATTATGTTTGGCCAGGGAGGCACGGCAGTAGAGCTAATCGGTGACCGGGTGGTGGGTCTCCCGCCACTCAACCCGCTGCTAGCACAAGAAATGATCCAGGCGACACGTATCTCACGTTTGCTGCGCGGCTACCGTGACCGCCCTGCGGCCGACTTGGAAGCGATTTCTCTCACGCTCATTAAACTGTCACAGTTGATCAGCGATCTGGATCGCGTGGTTGAACTGGATATCAACCCGCTACTGGCCGATGCTACCGGAGTGATTGCCTTGGATGCGCGCATCGTGGTCAGGGCCGACCGTGAAGAGCGGCCTCCGTTTGCTATACGCCCCTATCCGCAGCAACTTGAGCAAACTATCGAAACACGCAATGGCCAACATTATTCACTGCGCCCTATTCGTCCCGAAGATGAGGGTGCGCTGGTGGATATGCTTCGTTATTCCACGTCCGATGATGTGCGGCTACGCTTCTTTGCTGCCATCCGGCGGTTCGACCATGCCTTCGCCGCCCGGCTGACTCAGATCGATTATGATCGGGAAATGGCGTTTATTGCGATGCCACAAGGTAAACAGGAAATCGTGGGTGTTGTCCGTTTGTCTGCTGATCCCGACAAGGAAAAGGCGGAGTTTGCGATCATGGTGCGTAGTGACATGAAGGGCACCGGGCTTGGCTATCGGCTTATGCAGCAGATGATCGACTATGCGCGTGAAAATGGCCTTCAGCAGGTCTTTGCCGATGTTCTGCGAGAAAACCATGCCATGCGAGAAATGGCGAAAGAGTTTGGTTTCGTGGTCCAGTCAACCAAAGATGAAGCAGATACCGTCATGATTGTGCTTAATCTGTAACGCCGCTATCCGGCAACTGCCTGAGTTGGTAACCCAGGGAGCTATCTTGGTCATCTGCTCTGACACCCCGGGTTATGTGTGTTAATTAACGATGGTCTGAATGTTCAAGGTTTCGCATTCTGTAGCGCTTGTTCTTCGATGGCCCTATCGACTGAAGAGACATAGTACTCGTCGTCGAAAGCGCCTTCTGGTTCCTTGAGCCACACTAGGCAGATCACCCAACTGATGAAGGCACCCGTCGCGATGATGTAGAAGAACTGCGACGGTGTGACAAACGTAAAGATGGTTAGGTAAACCACCGCGCCAACATTACCGTAAGCGCCCGCCATGCCCGAGATTTGACCAGTTATCCGGCGCTTGATGGAGGGAATGATACCGAAGGTTGCCCCCTCAGCCCCTTGCACGAAAATCGAGGTGCCGATGGTCACCGCAATGGCCAGAATGAGTGGCCAACTCGAATTGAGCATGGCCATTAGCAAGAACCCAACGCTAATCCCAAACATGTAGCACAGCATCACAAAGCGCCGGTTACCCATGCGGTCGGAAACCATGCCGCCCATGGGGCGCGCCACCAGATTGACGAACGCGAATGACGCAGCGATCAGGCCGGCCGTAGCGGCATTCAGGCCCCAGGTCTCCTCAAAGAACATGGGCAGCATCGATACCACTGCGAGTTCAGCGCCGAAGTTGGCAAAATAGGTGCTGTTAAGCGCCGCCACACTGTTGAACGAGTATTTATCATCTTCGGGCACCCCCTTACGCAGGATTGGCAGGTTGACCCGCAGGATCTGTACGATCTGATAAATAACTATCGCCACAATGACGAGATAGGCGATGACCGCCCCAGTAACTGATAAATAGCCCATATACTGGATACGCCAGACCAGGATGGCGAGTACGCCGACCAGCGGGATGGTCCAGATGATCAGCTTGATCATATCGCCCCAGGAGCTCACTTCCATGGCGGCGGTCTTGCGTGGCTTGCGGTGGGCCTGGGCATCCGGCCCATCGGTAATCGCGAACCAGTAGTAAACACCGTAAGCGGCCATAACAATAGCGCTCTGGGCGATTGCCCAGCGCCAGCCATCGGGGCCACCGTACATGCTCAAGGCGATGGTCGGCAGCGACATGGCCGCTACGGCGGAGCCGAAGTTACCCCAGCCAGCGTAGAAGCCTTCAGCGAAGCCGATGTCTTTCGGCTTGAACCACAGCGCTGTCATGTGGATACCGACCACGAAGCTGGCACCAATCGAACTCAGCACCAGGCGCGCCACCAGCAGTTGCGTCATGCTGTTACCGAAAGCAAACGCCAGCGCCGGTAGCGCCATAGTGACCATGAGCACCGAGAACACCCGTCGCGGGCCGAATCGATCCAGCGCCATGCCGACGATGATGCGGGCGGGAATGGTCAAGGCCACGTTGCAGATGGCGAACAGCTTGAGATCATCCGTGGTCAGCCAGTCGACGCTCTTGAGCATGCTCGACGCGAGCGGCGCCATGTTGAACCACACGTAAAAGGTAATAAAGAAGGCAATCCAGGTCAGGTGCAAGGCCCGAATCTCGGGGCTGCGAAACTTGAATACAGCGGAAACTTTCATGGTCGTATCGTCCTGTGTCCCAAGGGTGGTCTTTACCAAAAGTAGGGGTAGGGGCTGCTCAAGGGCTGGGTAGGATCAACAAGGGACACTCGGCGCGCCGAGCCAGGAACGAGCTGACGCTGCCGAAAGTCATGTAGTCGAGTTCATCAACAAAATAAGTCAACGACTTGGCGATGATGCCGCCGTCCGGCTGATGGCTATGGCGGGCAATTACTAGTAGGTCTGGCGAGAGTTTGCGAGTGGCCTGCAGCAACATCTTGCGTGCATCCCCTTCGGCTAGAAGCTGCTCGGCTTGGAAGCCCTCGCCGATGGCGAATGCCACACCCTCTTGAAGGTGTTGTTTAACCTCATCGTGCTCCTGCTGAAAAAGCGCCTCGTTGTTATCGGTAGCGTCGAGGGGATTCTCCACCACGCCGACCAGTACCAGCAGAGGTTGGTTACAGCGGAACATATTGACGACCTGAGCGAGCGCCAGCTTGGCGTTTCGCGAACCGTCATAGGCGATCATGATTTTCATGGTGTCCTCCCGCATTGGGGTAGGGGGTGAAGACCCGGAGCTTGGCTCCGGGCATAAAGAAGCAAGCCCTATTTAGGGGTTCTTAACGTAGGCACCTTTGCGTAGGTAGAACCACCAGTTGATGACCAGGCAGATGGCGTAGAAGACCGCAAAGCCGTACATGGCAAGTTCCGGTGTGCCGGCCTGGATTTGCTCGCCCATTACCCGCGGGGCGATAAAGGCGCCATAGGCAGCGACGGCTGAGGTCCAGCCAAGCACCGGGCCTTTCTGCTGCTGGTCGAAAATAACCCCGATGCTGCGGAAGGTAGAGCCGTTGCCGATACCACTGGCGGCGAATAACACGATGAATAGCAGCAGGAATAGCCAGAAGAATTGATTAGGATCTGTGGCGTTATAGGCCTGCATCATCACGTAGCCGGTGGCGATAGAGGCGACCACCATGACCGCAGAGATTATTTGGGTGACGATGGAGCCACCCACTTTGTCGGAGATCCATCCGCCCAGCGGACGGATCAGAGCGCCCACGAAGGGGCCTATCCAGGCCCAGGTTAAAGCGCTGGGCGCCTCTGGGTTGGCCACGCGAATCAGCGTACCATCGGCTGTGGCTTCCATCATGTTGCCGAAGATGACGTTGATAGAGAGCGGCAGGGCTGCAGAGAAGCCGATAAAGGAGCCGAAGGTCAGAATGTAGAGGATGGTCATTGACCAAGTGTGCTTATTGGAAAATATTGCGAACTGCTTCTGGATATTGGGCTTGATGTCGCCAGGAATCAGGCGCAACAACACCAGAGTCAGAACAATGGTTAGCGGTAGGGCAACCCACATATTAAGCCAGCTGAGAGCCAGCATGCCGACGATGGCAGTCACCATGCCGACGCCGTAGAGGCCCAATATTTTGCTGAAAGCCGCCAGCGGCGAACCAGGGTTGGGCGTAATAGTGCGAAGATTGTTCATACCGAACCAACCGGCGAACGCTAATGGAACCAGGAATACAAGCCAGATAAAGCCAGCATTCTGGATCCAGGTATCGGTACCTGCTTCGATCCTGCCGATCAGCGTACCGCTAGCGCTTTGCAATTCCATCGGTGAACCGGCTATAGCGCCGAAAATGCCGACGGTCATTACCAGCGGGATGACAATTTGCATGGTAGTGACGCCGAAATTACCAAGGCCTGCATTCATGCCCAGGGCGTAACCTTGCTGCTTGCTGGGATAAAAAGTGGAAATGTTGCTCATTGAACAAGCGAAGTTACCGCCACCGATACCTGAAAGTAGCGCCAATGCCTGGAATACCCAGAACGGCGTGCCTGGGTTCATCAAGGCGATACCAGTGCCGGCTGCGGGGATCATCAATAGCGCGGTGGTCAGGAATATGGTGTTCCTCCCGCCAGCGATGCGGATCATGAACGATGCTGGGATGCGCAGGGTGGCACCTGCTAGACCGGCAAGCGCCGTCAGTGAAAATAGCTGGTTAACCGTGAACGAAAAACCCAGGTTCTGCATCTGGGTGGTAATCATTCCCCACATCATCCAGACAGCAAAGCCCATCAGCAGGCTGGGGATGGATATCCATAGATTGCGGTTGGCAATGTGCTTGCCTTCCTGTTCCCAGAATTGGGCGTCTTCGACATTCCATTTCTCAATGTCGGCATTTCTCTTGCTCATGGCGATTTCCCCTTGGCATCAAACCTGTCTGCATCTAGCAGTTAGAAAGCAAGATACGCTGAGGGAAGAAATTGGGGAATAGCTGGAAATAGCATGAAAAACAGCGACATACCTCTTGAGAGGTAGTCGCTGAAAAGCCTGGATTCATTGATTTTAAAGAGAAAAAATCGAGAAGGGGTAAAGGCGGGGCAGAGCAAAAGTATTCTGGGAGTCTTTGGAGGTAACCACACAGAACCGACTAGTGATCGATACCTTCCTGGACTGCCCAGACGGCGGCTTCGACACGTGAGCGTAGGTTGAGCTTTTTGAGCAGGTGCTTGACGTGAACCTTGACCGTGCCTTCGGTAATATCCAGCTTGCGCGCGATGAGCTTGTTGGAGAGTCCGCCAGCAAGCTGTTGCAGAATTTCGCGTTCACGCTGCGTTAGGCTATGAATATCCGGGGTGGTGGGGGCATTGCGCTGATTACGCAGGGCTTCAGCGAGTAGGGCGGTCAGGCTTTCGCTGATGACCATGCGCCCCAAAGCAGCCTGACGCAGTTGGCGAACCATGTCTTCAGGCTCCATATCCTTTAACAGGTAACCGTCGGCACCGTTACGCAGTGCGGCGACAACATCATCCTCATGGTCGGAAACAGTGAACATCACCACACGGCCGCTATAGTTGGCTTCCCGTAGGCGGCGCAAGGCTTCTAAGCCATTGACGCCCGGCATGTTTAAATCCAGTAAAACCAGGTCAGGCTCAAGTTTGAGGGCCAGTGCAATGCCTTCTTCAGGGTCGCCCGTCTCGCCAACCAGTTCAAGATCGTCCTCTAGCTCAAGCAACTGAGCGACGCCACGCCGGAGTAGCGGGTGGTCATCAATAATCATCAGGCTGGCGGGTGTATCGTTGGCGGTGGTCAGCGTCATTAAGAAGTCCCTGTACCTAAGTGAGAGTCGGAGGCAGCCGTCACAGGCTGCTGCTGAATTAAGCGAGCGGTCAACGGGGTGAAGACTATCTCAATGCTGGCCCCCCCTGTGGGACGATTGGTGATACTTAGCTCCCCGTTCAGGGTAGTGGTTCGGTCGCGTATGATCACCAAACCGTAGTGCATAGGTGGCGAGCTATCGTCTTCCAGGCCTATGCCGTCATCCTCAATACGCACTAGCAGGCGAGCATCGGCGAAGCGCACAGTGACTCCAGCCCAGTGGGCTTGGGCGTGCTTGTGGGTATTGGCCAGCGCCTCGCGAATGATCTGCAGCACGTGAATTTCTTCATTGGGGTTAAGTAGGTAAGGCGGCACATCGTACTCAAGCTCGACCGTTACCTCCATGCGCTGGCTAAACTCATCGACGGTCTGGCGTAAGGCAAACTGCAGCCCCGGTCCCTCAAGTTTGAGCCGGAAGGTAGTGAGCAGCTCACGTAGCTGACGATAGGCGCTGTTTAGGCCGGTACGCAGCTCGTCGAATACCGCAGACTGCATCTCTCGGGTGGCTTCTTTTTGCTGCATGCGTTCGAGTCGAGCGACCTGCATTTTGAGATAAGAGAGCGATTGGGCTAGAGAATCGTGAAGTTCCCGCGCAATGATGGTTCGCTCGTTGATCAGCGTAACGTGCTGCTGCTCCTCGATACGTCGCTGCAGGTACACCGCCGTGGCGAGCTGGTCGGCTAACATGGTGAGCAGCCGACGGGTGCTATCGTTGAGGCGCTCCTGGGGATACCACACTTCCAGGGTACCTAGCAGCGTATCGCCTACGCTAATCGGTAGCAGTAAGCACTGTGACTGGTTATTGGACACCATCTCCAAGGGGCGAGGATCGATCAGGCAAGCGTGACACTCCTGGTCACGACAATACTCTGGTCGGGTACGCGAGTGGGTTTCTAAAACCGGCATTTCCCGTTGGTCGAAAGGATCGTTGAGAGAAAGCCGTATCGGCCCGATATCCAGCAGCTTTTCCAGTTCGCGTAACATGGGCGCTGCGCTAGAGCAGAGATCATTACCGCCCCCATACAGCGAGCGGCTGGCATCGTGCATTACCCGCAGCGCCTGATTGCTACGTTCAAGCTCCTGCTTCTTGCGCGACACCTTGTCTTCTAATGCGGCGTAGCTTGTTGCCAGCTCGGCAGACATCTTGTTAAAGGTATGGCCCAACAAAGCCAACTCGTCGCTGCCGCGAAGCTGTGAACGCGGCTTGAAGTTACGCTGTGCCGCCTCGCGGGCAAGAACCATCAGTTGACGCAAAGGCACTACCAGATTGAAGCGAACATCGTAGAGGGCTATCGAAACGACAATAGCGATCAGTACCAGAAAGAGCACTTGCATCATCCCCAGCAGCCGCACCTTGGCCTCCGTGCTCTCTTCCAAATAGGTCACCAGCACTTCAATGTCATTGACCATCGCCACGATCATCATTTCTAGCGTATCGAGGTCAAGCGCAGTGGCTGGGGACGGTGCCTCTAGTGCCGGACGAAGCGTGTGCTGCCAGTAAACCTGAAGTTTCTCCAGTTGACGGCGGCGCTCATGACTATCATCAGCAGGGATTGTTTGTTGTAGCGTTGTGCCATGCAAACGCTGATCGAAGCGCGAAATCAGACCTTCGAGCTGCTCTTCGCTTGTCTCCTCTGGAGCATACTCCTGGCGTTGCAATGCCCCCATGATCTGATAGGCATTCATGCGTAGTGAGCCAGCGACATTAATCGCGGCCGCATCGCCACGGCTGCTGTTAGACATTGCCATGGTCAGGGTGATGCTGATAAGGGCCATCCCGCTAATGGCAAGTAAGGACGCAATGATGCGAGCAACCAGGGAGCGCTGAAGTAATTTCATGGCATTTCCGATAGCGCGGAAGAGGTAAGGGAGTGTGGCACTGTCTGCATTTCGATACGAGGGCTATTCCTTTGGGGTTAGCCGACCTACCTCCGATGTTTTTTGACCTACGCCCAGTATTTACAGACAATTCTTACATGTCTTCCGATGTCTTTATACCCTCGCTGGGAAACGCCATGCCATCATCTGTGCCGCCTCCCACGTTGGAGACATCAAAACAGCCAGTCGATGGTTATCAAATACTGGTAGCTATGCTGTTAATGCCACTGGCAAGCGCTTTAGCGGTGGCTGGCTGGACACTTTATGCCCTGCTCGCAAAACAACCCCTCTATGTGCTGGTACCGTTGAGTAGCGGTGTGCTGTTGGCTTGGCCGGCTTGGTATATCGCCAGGCGGGGAGACACCTGCCGCTTGATGCAGTGGCTATTACTGGGGCTAGCGTTGGCGCTGGGCGGGTTTGGGATGGCTAGCCGACCGTGGGAGTTTTTGTTAGTGGGGGCTGGGCTTGGACTGGGAGGTGCGGTGATTACGACCGGCATCGCCCACGCCAAAGGCTGGATGCCTGGTCGTTGGGTGAGTCTTTGTGTCGCCCTTTTTCTGGCTTTAGCGGCGGGGGTAGGGTTTTCCTTGCGGATGGCGCCCCTGGTCGTCCAAGCCTATGGTTGGCGCGCAGCGCCATTCAGTCTGCTGATCCCACTGTTGATGATAATGCTGCTGCTATGGCTTTTTGTAGAGTCACCCGAGTAACGTCATCTACTAGTCTCACCTACTGATTCTTAACTACTGATTCTTAACTACTAGCGATAAGGCTCCTTTTATGACCATAGCGACGTTTGCCGATTTACTGCAGGAAGCACGTAAACAACCTAAGCCCCAGCGACTGCTGTTTGTGTTCGTTCGCGCAGAGCTGCCTGATTTCCCTGATGCTGACCAGCGGCGCCGCTTCGAACAGGGTGAAGGGGGTGTGTTGGTGCCTGTGGTATGCGTAGATAAGTCGACGGAGGAATTGACCAGCATGGCGGTGTTGGTCGAAGAGTCACGCCGTACCGAGATCGAATGGGATCTAGTCTTCGCTGCAGCCATGGACGATCCAGAAGATGATACCGAGGTTGAACGGCAGCTCCAGCGTATGATGGAGTCGCTGCAAATGGGTAATATCACCGCCTATCTAGCTCTCGATCATCACGGCGATGCGGTTGACGTTGGTTAGGGACGGCTACCATGGAGCACTATTTCCTCATCAAGCACCTGCACATGACGGCCGCTGCGCTGAGCATCACGCTCTTCGTAGTGCGCGCCTGGTGGTCGGTACAGGAAAGCCCGCGGCTCAACGCCCGTTGGGTCAAGGTATTGCCCCATCTCATCGACACGGCCTTGCTGGGGCTTGGGGTGACCTTGATGGTATTGCTTTCCGTATGGCCCTGGCAGCTTCCTTGGCTTGGCGCCAAGTTACTGGCGCTGCTGGCCTATATCGGTATTGGCACCATTGCGATTAAGCGCGGGGCAACGCCAACGGTGCGAGCCTTGGCAGCATTAGTGGCGTTGGCCATCTTCGCCTATATGATGGGGGCCGCTATTTGCCACAGCCCGCTTTCCTGGTTGGCATGGGTTAGGGCAATAAACCCTAAGCTCTAACCAGGGGACAGGTGTCAGGCTGCTTCGAGAGGGCGCGAGGGGCCAAAGTGCTCGAAGTGGCGGCGATCCTCATCGACACCCAATTCAGACAAAGCACTATTGATTGCCGTCATAAATCCTTGGGGACCCACAAAATAGCAGCGTGTCTTAAGGTCTGGTAGGTAGTGAGCTAATAAACTGCGGTCGATACGACCAATATGCTCGGCTTCGTTGCCGCGCTCATGAATGCGGACAGCCTGAAGGTGTTCAGGGTACTCGCTCTCTAGCGCTTCTAATTCGCCTTTAAAGGCATCATGCTCGGCATCCAAGGCGGCGTGTAGATAGATGACCTGCCGCCCAAGTGACAAGGCATGGCGAGCCATGGGAAGTAGAGGCGTTTGCCCAACCCCTCCACTGGCAAGCAGCAGGGGTTCGTCACCCTCAACCAAGGTAAGGTCACCAGCTGGTGGTAACAGTTCCAAGATATCGCCTGGTTGTAAAACATCGTGGAAGTGGCGGCTTACTTGGCCCTGTTCTTCGCGTTTGATCGAGATTCGATAGCTTTGGCCATTTGGCGTATCTGAGAGGCTGTAATGCCGATAAACCCGCTCGCCATTAATGGTTAGTCGTACACCGATATACTGGCCTGGCTCGTGATCAGCCACGCGTTCCCCATCCTCGGGCTCAAGGATAAAAGAACGAATTAAGGCACTTTCCTGCTGGGTACTGGCGATAGTGAAACGACGTGTGCCGCGCCAGCCGCCTGGGCGCTGCTCGAACTCACGATAGCGCTGATCTTCAAGATCGATCAAAAGAGCGGCGAGCTCTTTATACAGAGCGCCCCAGGCGTCGGCGATTTCTGGTGTCACGGCATCACCGAGTACTTCGCCAATCGCCGCCAGCAAACATTCACCGACGATAGGGTACTGTTCAGGGAGAATGCCTAGCGAGATGTGTTTACTGACCACAACATCCAGCGTGGCCCGCGCCTGAGCTGGGTTGCTGCGTAGTTGGACATAGGCCAAAACAGCGTTGGCCAGGGCACGGGGCTGACCACCGCTTTGCTGATGAACCTCATTAAAGAGCGGTTTGACCTCTGGGTAGCGGGTAAACATTAGCGGATAGAAGCGCTGGGTAATCGCATTCAGGTGTTCGGCCACGACGGGAGCGGTTGCGTTGATCAGTTTTTCCTGCTCATGTGTTAGCACTGTTAATCCCTCGGCATATTAAGAAGTATTTAAAATGAATCTTAATGCCTTGGGTCTATAAACGCCAGCCATAAGATGTATTTTTGATACATGTCATGGTCTTTGTTGATGGCTAGGCGCACAATCATATTTCCAAGTAATTTAGTCGGGATTACGCCATGCCAACGACCACCTCATCCCAGCCTGCTTCTAAGGTTGAGCATCTGCCATTAATGCGTCTGGCTTTTCGGCCCTTCTTTCTGCTGGCCGCGCTGTTTAGCGTGGTGTCCCTATTGGTGTGGTTGGGCTTCTGGCACGGCAATATTTTGCTGCGACCTTATGGAGGCCTGGTGTTCTGGCATCAGCATGAGATGCTGTTTGGCTTTGCCACGGCGGTGGTAGCGGGATTTTTGCTTACTGCCGTACGCAACTGGACCGGATTGCCGAGCTTAAGCGGCGCGCCGCTACTGGGTCTGGTGGTGCTATGGCTATTGGGTAGAGTGCTGATGGCTTTTCCCATGGATTTGCCAGGATGGCTGCTGCTGGCGGTTGACCTTGCATTTCTTCCAGTGGTCGCCATTACTATGGCGCGTCTGGTTATTACCGCAAAGCGTTGGCGCAACTTGATCTTTATACCTGTGCTGTTGCTGTTTGCCACGGCTAACCTGGCGATGCACTTAGGGGTGATGCAGGGTGACGCCGAGCTGATCCGCCAAGCCGCCTACTTGGCCGTACTGTTAATCACACTGATGATGACCGTAGTGGGCGGACGTGTGATTGCCATGTTCACTGCCAATCGTTTGGGCCGCACCAAACCTGAACCTATTGCTTTGCTCGAAGGAGTGACGCTGGTGAGTACGGCTGGCGTAGTCGTGCTGCAGTTGGTCATCATGTTGGGGGTTGCCATTCCTGCTTTATTAATGGGGGGAGTGATGCTCTTAGCGGCGTTGGCCAACACTGTTCGCATGGCGCGTTGGGGTGGGTTGCATAGCTGGCGTGAACCTTTACTTTGGGGACTGCACGGCAGCTACGCCTGCATTCCGCTAGGTCTTGTCATGTGGGTCTTGGCACTCATGGGGCTGATGCGCGTTGAACTTGCCGTGCACGCCCTGACCATTGGTGGCATGGGCACCATGATGCTGGCCATGATGGCCAGAGTTTCGCTAGGTCATACGGGCCGCCCCATACGCACTTTGCCCGGTATTGGTGTGGCGCTGGGCTTAATGCTAATAGCCGCCTTGGTGCGCTCACCCGTCTTGGCGTTATTTCCCCAGATCACCCACTGGACCTATACGCTGAGCATCATCTTCTGGTGCGTGGCCTACGCAATATTCGTCGTGCACTACACTTGGCCGTTGATGCAGGCGCGAGTCGACGGTCAGGATGGCTAGAAAGTGCTAAGTGCTAAGTGCTAAGTGCTAAGTGCTAAGTGCTAAGTGCTAAGTGCTAAGTGCTAACGGTAGGAATGCGCATAAGTTGCGCCAATTGAGATTGTTGGCTGCCCAGCAGGTCGGCCAATGTGTAGCGGTCGAGCACGTCTAGAAATGCTGACAGTGCATCATTAAGAATCGGTTGAAGGCGACATGCTGGTGTAATGATGCAGGCATTGTCGCTATGAAAGCACTCCACTAACGCCATGTCATTTTCCATCTCGCGTACCAGCTCGCCTAACCCAATGGTTGCGGGGTCACGTGTCAGCAGTAAGCCGCCATTCTTGCCACGAATAGCGGTAACGTAGTTCTTCTGACTAAGCTCCTGAACGATTTTCATCAAATGATTGCGGGAGATATCAAAGGTCTCTGCGATCTCATTAATAGTTGAGCGCTTTTCTCCCTTTACAGCGAGAAAAATCAATACGCGTATCGAATAATCGGTAAATCGGGTGAGATGCATGGAGTGAGCTTTGCTCCGAGGGCTAGCTAGTTATTAAACAAGTATGTTGTATGAATGTTCAGTAAGTTGCAATGAGAAAAGCCAACACTGGCGCGCGGCGCACGGTGTAATTTCAACAACACCCAGCGTCTATTCCTTTACGTTGGCCGCTCTATCACCTTGGGGGTAGACAGGGTGTATATGGAGGTAATCACGCAGTAATTCGCTTGTCGATCACGCAGAATCCACTCCATGGAACCCGCACTGTCGGGTATGCAAATTTCCGAGGAGCCAGGAGATCGACCATGAGTCACTTCATAGATCGGCTGAATTTCTTCCGCAAGTCCCGCGAGCCTTTTGCCAACGAACACGGTGAGCTACGCAGCGAATCCCGCCAGTGGGAAGATAGTTATCGTGCCCGCTGGCAGCACGACAAAGTAGTACGCAGTACCCACGGGGTGAACTGCACCGGCTCCTGTAGCTGGAAGATCTACGTTAAGAACGGTTTAGTTACCTGGGAAACCCAGCAGACTGACTACCCCCGTACCCGTCCCGACCTGCCTAACCATGAGCCGCGTGGCTGCCCCCGCGGCGCCAGCTACTCCTGGTATCTGTACAGCGCCAATCGCCTGAAGTACCCATTAGTGCGCAAGCCGCTGCTGGCGCTATGGCGCGAAGCGCTGAAGGCTAACCCAGACCCGGTAGACGCCTGGGCGTCTATTGTCGAAGACCCCGCCAAAACTAAACAGTATAAGCGTGCTCGCGGCATGGGCGGCTTCGTTCGCGGTAATTGGGACGAGCTCAACGAGCTGGTGGCGGCCTCTAACGTTTACACCGCCAAGCAGTACGGCCCCGACCGTATTCTCGGCTTCTCGCCGATTCCTGCCATGTCGATGGTCAGCTACGCAGCGGGTAGTCGCTATCTGTCGCTGATTGGTGGCGTCTGTATGAGCTTCTACGACTGGTACTGCGATCTGCCGCCAGCGTCACCGATGACCTGGGGCGAGCAGACCGACGTACCTGAGTCCGCTGACTGGTACAACTCCGGCTACATTATCGCCTGGGGCTCCAATGTGCCCCAGACGCGTACCCCGGATGCCCACTTCTTTACTGAAGTACGTTACAAGGGCACCAAGACGGTCTCAATCACCCCGGACTACGCCGAAGTCTCCAAGCTGACCGACGAGTGGCTGTCCGCCAAACAGGGCACCGATGCCGCCCTGGCGATGGCCATGGGCCATGTCATCCTCAAAGAGTTCCATCTCGATAACCCCAGTGCCTATTTCACCGACTATGTGCGCCGCTATACCGACATGCCGTTCCTGGTGGAACTTGAAGTGCGTGAAGATGGCAGCTTCGCACCGGGACGCCAACTGCGTGCCAGCGATTTTGATGCTGCCTTGGGTCAAGAAAACAATCCCGAGTGGAAAACCGTTGCCTGGGACGAAACTCGCGACCAGCTGGTGGTTCCGCGCGGTTCCATCGGTTTCCGCTGGGGCGAAACTGGCGACGAAGTGGGCAAGTGGAACCTGGAATCGCTGGACGCCGCAGGCACCGAAATCAAACCGCTACTGAGCCTGGCTGACCATCACGACAGCGTCGCGCGCGTGGCGTTCCCTTACTTTGGTGGCATCGAACACGAGCACTTTGAGCATGTCAAAGGAGCTGGCGTGGGTGCTGCTGACGACCTGCTATTTCACAATTTGCCCGCCAAAAGGCTTAAGAGAGCCGATGGCAGCGAAATGCTGGCGGTCACCGTTTTTGATTTGATGTGTGCCAACTACGGTATCGACCGTGGCTTTGTCGGCGACGGCGAAGATGATGGCGCAACCTCGTTTGATCAAATTCGCCCCTATACTCCCGCGTGGCAGGAGAAAATCACCGGTGTCTCAGCAGAGCAGTGCACCCGCATAGCCCGCGAGTTTGCTGACAACGCTCACAAAACCAACGGCCGTAGCATGATCATCGTCGGTGCCGGTATGAACCACTGGTACCACATGGACATGAACTACCGCGGCCTGATTAACATGTTGGTCATGTGTGGTTGTATCGGTCAGAGCGGTGGCGGCTGGGCCCACTATGTGGGACAGGAAAAACTGCGTCCGCAGACTGGCTGGACGCCTTTGGCCTTTGGCCTCGACTGGCAGCGTCCGCCGCGTCATATGAACTCCACCTCGTTCTTTTACAGTCACTCCTCCCAGTGGCGCTACGAGAAGCTGGAGATCAAAGAGATTCTTTCGCCGTTGGCCAAGGCCGAGGATTACCCCGGCAGCCTGATTGACTTTAACGTGCGTGCTGAGCGCATGGGCTGGCTGCCGTCAGCACCACAACTGGACACTAACCCGCTACGCCTAGCGAAAAAAGCCGAAGCGGCGGGCATGTCTACTGCCGACTATGCCGTTCAGCAGCTCAAGAGCGGTGAACTGCGCTTTGCAGCGGAAGACCCGGATGCACCGGAGAACTTCCCGCGCAATATGTTCATCTGGCGCTCCAACCTGCTGGGCAGCTCCGGTAAGGGCCATGAGTACATGCTCAAGTACTTGCTGGGTACTCGACACGGCATTCAGGGTAAAGACCTGGGCGACTTCGGCGGCCAGAAGCCTGAAGAAGTCGTATGGCGTGACGAGGCGCCGGAAGGCAAGCTCGACCTGCTGGTGACGCTGGATTTCCGCATGTCCACCACCTGCCTTTACTCGGATATCGTGCTGCCTACGGCAACCTGGTATGAGAAGGACGATCTTAATACCTCCGATATGCACCCTTTTATTCACCCGTTGACTGCGGCGACCGACCCGGCTTGGGAATCGCGCAGTGACTGGGATATTTACAAGGGTATTGCCAAAGCATTCTCCAAGGTGTGTGTAGGCCACCTGGGCGAAGAGACCGACCTGGTCACGCTGCCGATGCAGCACGACTCGCCTGGAGAGTTGGCCCAGCCGGCGGTGATGGATTGGAAGAAGGGCGAATGCGCGCCGATTCCCGGCAAGACCATGCCATCGCTTATTGAAGTCAAGCGCAACTACCCCGACACCTATGAGCGCTTCACTTCTGTTGGGCCGCTGCTGGAAAGTATCGGTAATGGCGGCAAGGGCATCGCCTGGAATACCGATGCTGAAGTCGAGCTGCTGGGCAAGCTCAACCATCGCAAATTGGATGGCCCGCATAAAGGGCGCCCGTTGATCGACAGCGCTATCGATGCTGCCGAAATGATTCTGACCCTGGCACCCGAAACCAACGGCGCCGTGGCAGTAAAAGCGTGGGAAGCGCTCTCCAAAATTACCGGGCGTGACCATACCCACCTGGCAAGGCCCAAACATGACGAAAAAATCCGCTTTCGCGATGTCGTCGCCCAGCCACGCAAGATTATCTCCAGCCCTACCTGGTCCGGCCTCGAAGATGAGCATGTCTCCTATAACGCTGGTTACACCAACGTTCACGAGCTGATCCCCTGGCGCACGGTAAGTGGCCGTCAGCAGTTCTATCAGGATCACGCCTGGATGCGCGCGTTCGGCGAAAGCCTGCTGGTCTATCGTCCACCCATCGATACCAAGGCAGCCAAAGGTTTCCGGCTTCCCGCCGACAACGGCTTCAAGAGCAAGGCGCTGAACTTCCTCACGCCGCACCAGAAGTGGGGCATTCACTCCACTTACTCCGACAACCTGATGATGTTGACGCTCAACCGCGGCGGCCCGGTGGTGTGGCTCTCCGAGGCGGACGCGGCGGAAATCGATATCGAGGACAACGACTGGATCGAGGTCTACAACGCCAACGGCTCGATTGCGGCACGGGCAGTGGTCAGCCAGCGGGTCAAGGCGGGCATGGTGATGATGTACCACGCCCAGGAGCGCAACGTGAACGTCCCTGGTTCTGAGGTCACCGGCACGCGGGGCGGTATTCACAACTCGGTCACCCGTGTCTGCCCCAAGCCAACCCATATGATTGGGGGCTACGCGCAGCTCTCTTACAGCTTTAATTATTACGGCACCGTCGGCTCAAATCGCGATGAGTTCGTGTTAGTGCGCAAGATGAAACACGTTGACTGGCTGGATGGTGAAGGCAATGACAGCGTTCAGGAGGCCGTGAAATGAAGATTCGTTCCCAGGTAGGCATGGTTCTCAACCTTGATAAGTGTATCGGTTGCCACACCTGTTCGGTGACCTGCAAAAATGTCTGGACCAGTCGCGAAGGTATGGAGTACGCCTGGTTCAACAATGTTGAGACCAAGCCCGGTATCGGCTATCCCAAGGAGTGGGAGAATCAGGCCAAGTGGAAGGGCGGCTGGATGCGCCGTACCGATGGCCGGATAGAACCCCGTATTGGTGGCAAATGGCGGGTGCTGGCGAACATTTTCGCCAATCCCGACCTGCCCGAAATGGACGACTACTATGAGCCGTACACCTTCGACTACCAACACCTGCATACCGCCAAGATCGGTGAACACCAGCCGGTGGCGCGCCCACGCTCGCTGATTTCCGGCAAGCGCATGAAAAAGATCGAATGGGGACCCAACTGGGAAGAGATCCTGGGCACCGAGTTCGCCAAGCGACGTAAAGACGCCAACTTCGACAAGGTGCAGGCAGATATTTACGGCCAGTTCGAAAACACCTTCATGATGTACCTGCCGCGCCTGTGCGAGCACTGCTTGAACCCCACCTGTGTAGCGGCTTGCCCGAGCGGTGCCATCTACAAACGGGAAGAGGACGGCATCGTTCTAATCGACCAGGACAAGTGCCGCGGCTGGCGGATGTGTATCTCCGGCTGCCCCTACAAGAAGATCTACTACAACTGGAAAAGCGGTAAGTCCGAGAAGTGCATTTTCTGTTACCCGCGTATCGAGGCCGGTCAGCCGACTATCTGCTCCGAGACCTGTGTGGGCCGCATTCGCTATCTCGGCGTGCTGCTGTATGACGCTGATCGTATCGAGGAAGTGGCAAGCTCACCTGACGAACGTGATCTCTACCACCGCCAGCGCGAGATCTTCCTTGATCCCAACGATCCGGAAGTGATTGCCCAGGCCAAACGGGATGGTATCCAGGATAACGTTATCAAAGCCGCCCAGGCCTCACCGGTCTACAAGATGGCTATCGACTGGGGATTGGCACTGCCGCTGCACCCGGAATACCGGACGCTGCCGATGGTGTGGTACGTGCCGCCGCTGTCACCGATTCAGTCCGCCGCTGAGGCGGGGCATGTAGAGTTCGATGGCATCCTGCCCAAGATCGAATCACTGCGTATCCCGGTGAAGTACCTGGCTAACCTGTTGACAGCCGGCGAAGAGGCGCCCGTTGTGTTGGCACTCAAGCGCTTAATGGCGATGCGCGTTTATATGCGCGGCAAGCATGTGGACGGCGCCCCCAATGCCGAAGTGCTCGATGCCGTGGGGCTGAGCGTCTCCCAAGTAGAGGAGATGTACCGCTACCTGGCGATTGCCAACTACGAAGACCGTTTCGTGATTCCCACCAGCCATCGGGAAATGGCCACCGAAGCCTTCCCCGAGCGGGGGGGATGTGGCTTTACCTTTGGTGATGGTTGCCACGGTGAGAGCCAGCCCAGCCTGTTTAATGGCCGTAAGCAGACCAGCGTGTTGGTAAAACCGGTAGAGGTCTTCGACCCGCAGCCACAACTTGAGGAGTCTCGTCATGACTGAAGCCGCTACCCAATCGTCTACCCCGGTAGAGCCGTCGTTCGAGCCGCTACAGGGCATGCGTAGCCTACGCGTACTGGCCCGTTTGCTCGATTACCCGACCCAGGAACTGCAGGATGCGTGTGGCGAGCTAATCGAAATCCTCAATGCCGAGAGCCGCTTGGGGGCGGCTCTCAAGTCGTCGCTAATGGAGTGGTGTCAGCGTCTCCAAGAGGGCGACCTGCTTGAACTGCAGGCCGAGTACGTCGCCATGTTCGACAAGGGGCGCGCTACCTCGCTGCTGCTATTTGAGCACGTTCACGGCGAATCCCGTGATCGTGGTCAGGCCATGGTGGATCTGATGGCCGAATACAGCGCTGCCGGTTTCGAGCTGGATGCCCGTGAACTGCCCGACCATCTGCCGGTGTTCCTTGAGTACCTCTCGATGTGCGATGAAGCCGAGATCGGCCGCTGGCTGGGGGAAATACGCCATATCTTGGCGCTGCTGACCGCACGACTGGAGGAGCGGGGAGCGGATCACGCGCTAATACCGCTGTCACTGTTGGCGTTAATCGGGGCCGAGGACGATGTCGAAGAGCATCGGCCCCAGGTCAAAAAAGAAGCGCCTGACAACACGCCCGAAGCATTGGACGCCGTGTGGGAAGAAGAAGCGGTGCGTTTCTCGGCAACCTCTGACGAAGACTGCGCGCTGCAGTCTGCCGAAGGGCGGCGGCTTGCCGAGCGCAAAAAAGCAGTGCACAGCGACCCCGTCAAAATCATGCCGTCCGCCTGGAGCGCTTCCCCTTCCTCAACCGTGGCCGATCGCTAAAAGGAGAATCGCCATGTTCATAGAATATCTGCAGCATCTTATCTACGGCTATTACCCCTACCTGGCCGGTACGGTGTTCTTGGTCGGCAGTCTCGTGCGTTACGACCAAGGCCAGTTCACCTGGAAGACCGGCTCCAGCCAAATGCTGTCCTCAAAAAACATGCGCCTGGCCAGCAATCTGTTCCATATCGGCATTATCGTGATTTTCTTTGGTCATTTGGTGGGCATGCTCACGCCGCACTGGGTCTACGCGCCTTTCCTGCATGCCGGTACCAAGCAGCTAATTGCCATCGTGGTCGGCGGTATTGCCGGTGCCATGTGCGTGGTGGGCGGCGCCATGTTGCTATATCGGCGATTGGTCAATCCTCGCGTAAAGGCGTCGTCGAGCTTAATGGATACCTTGATCCTGGGTTTGATCGTCTTACAGGCATGCCTTGGCATGGTGACCATCATCTTCTCGTTGGGCCATATGGACGGCGAAATGATGCTGACGCTTTCCAGCTGGGCGCAGTCGATAGTCTTCTTCAGCGGCGGTGCGGCGGATTACATGCAGGATGTGTCGTGGATCTACAAACTGCATATCTTTATTGGCCTGACCATCATTCTGCTGTTCCCGTTTTCGCGCCTGGTGCATGTGTGGAGCGTGCCGTTCGGCTATTTGACTCGCCGTTATCAGATTGTCCGTAGGCGCAGTTAAAACCGGCTTGTGCACGTCCAGGCCTAGAGGAGAAATAACATGCAGATGATTGATATCGAACAACTACCAGGGGGTGCCGCCCCGCCTCCGGTACGTGTCGGCGACACACCCATCGATGAAGCAACGATTGCGCTGGAGATGCAGTACCACCCCGCCGAAACGGCGGGGGAGGCCCAGCTTCAGGCAGCTCGGGCGTTGGTGGTCAGGGAACTACTGCGCCTGCGTGCTAGCGTCCTGGGCCTACTATCGACACAGGAAGTTAGCGAAGCACAGGAAGATGCGGCGATTGCTGCCTTGCTCGAACAGGAGCTTGAGGTGCCGGAACCGGGGGAAGCCGATTGCCAGCGCTTTTTTGAGACCCACCGCGAGCGCTTCAGCGAACCAGTGCAGTTACGCGTGCGGCATATCCTGCTCGCGGCCGCACCCGATGATTCCCAGGGTCGCGACGACGCTTACCAGCTGGGCGAAAAGCTACTCGAACAGCTTAAGCAGATACCCGAACGTTTTGCCGAATTTGCTCAACACCACTCCGCGTGCCCTTCAAAAGAGCTGGATGGTGATTTGGGCTGGCTGGTATCGGGGCAGACTGTTCCAGAGTTGGATCGCGCTTTGCAGCACTTGCCCGAAGGTCTACACGAGCGCCCCTTGGCGTCTCGCTATGGCTGGCATGTGGTGAGTATTGACGAGCGGCGAGACGGTAGGGCGTTACCTTTCGATCAAGTTATTGACCGGGTGCGCCATAGCCTACGGGAACAGGCAACGCGACGCGCGCTGCGTCACTATTTGCTGGCGTTAGAGAGCGAAATAGGCGTTGAAGGAATTGTTCTGGATGACGATGCTGGCGGCAGCTTGATGCAATAGCTTGAAGCAATAGCAAAGCTAATAGGAGAGGCTTGATGTCCCATGTTCCTGAAGATGCTCTTTTCACTCCGCTTGGCATCGCGGTGCTAACGGTTTCCGATACGCGTGGCTTCGATGAGGATGGCAGCGGTGACCTGCTGGTTAAATATCTGAGCGAAGGCGGCCATAGCCTGGTAGAGAGGCGCATTGTTGCCGATGATATCTATCAGGTTCGTGCCGTGGTCTCGGAATGGATTGCGCGAGCAGATATTCACGCAATTCTTGTTAATGGCGGCACTGGCTTTACCGCCAGGGATACCACCCCCGAAGCGTTGATACCGCTGTTCGACAAAGCGATTGAGGGGTATGGCGAGCTGTTCCGCCACTACTCTCTGAAGACCATCGGCACAGCGACGATCCAGTCTCGCGCCGTAGCGGGGGTGGCCAACCGAACGATGATGTTTGCGATGCCCGGCTCGCCCAAAGCGTGTGCGTTGGCGTGGGACAAAATAATCGCTTTGCAGCTGGACTCCCGCACTCGGCCCTGCAACTTCGCCGCCATGGTGCTGCCTTCAGCGACCCCGTGCAGTGGACGCCAGAAAGCGACTTCTTCCAATGAGGTGGAGCGCTTATGAACTGTCACTGCGCAGAAATAGTCACGCCCGGCTTGTTAGATCTGTTTGATGCACGCCAACGGCTTATCGATACAGCCACGCCCATTAATGCAGTAGAAACCATCACTCTAGAACAATCGGCGGGGCGAGTGCTGGCAGAAACGCTGGTCGCACCTCTCGATATGCCAGGTGTGGATAATAGCGCTATGGATGGTTACGCACTGTGTCTGGCTGATTACCAAGCAGCACCTGGCGGTGCAGGTTTACCCATTCTTCAACGCGTACCGGCTGGCGCAGGCGTCATGCTGCTACCAGAAGGAGGCTGCGCGCGTATTTTTACCGGCGCGCCGGTGCCCATGGGGGCAGATATTGTAGTGCCTCAAGAGCGGGTAACCCTTGATCAGCGCGGGCATATACACCTCGAGGGTAGCTTGGTGCTAGGCGCTAACATTCGCCGCCAGGGCGAGGAGACTCGCATAGGCACCCCGCTGCTCGCTGCGGGTAAGCTTCTTGATGCCGCGTCGATTGCGCTGCTGGCAAGCCATGGAATCAATGCCGTGACCGTCAAACGGCGCCTGAGGGTGGCACTGCTTTCCACCGGCGATGAGCTGATTGCCCCAGGTACGGCACGATCACCGGGACAGGTATACGACAGCAATCGCGCCATGCTTAGCGTACTGCTAGCGCAAGCTCAGTGCGATGTGCTGGACTTGGGCGTCATCGCTGATTCGCCGCCGTCATTGCATCAGGCTTTTGAGCACGCACAAAACGCTGCAGATGTGGTGATGTGCACCGGTGGCGTTTCGGTAGGCGAGGAGGATCATGTACGCCCGGTGATCGAGCAGCGCGGTGGGTTACATTTTCATGGTGTCGCCATGAAGCCAGGGAAGCCCTTTGCGTTCGGTTATCTGGGCGCGGAGCCTTCTTCCTCCACACCGTTAATGGCGCTGCCGGGTAATCCCGTGGCTTCCCTGGTGGGCTGGCAACTGCTCGCGCTGCCGTTTATTCATGCTATGCAAGGTAGAGCCGTAGCGGCTCTACAGTGTTACCCGGTAAAAGCGGGCTTTTCTCAGCGTGGCCCCCAAGGGCGCTGCGAGCTATTACGGGTGGAGCTGGATTGGTCACAGGGGACTCCCGTGGTGCAGTTAGCGGGCGGCCAGGGCTCGCATATGCTCAGCGCGGCTAGCCAGGCCCATGGTTATTTAATGATTAACCCCGCCACGCAGGTAACTGAAGGGGCCACCTATCACTATTACCCCATCAATCAGTTCGCCGCTTGAACAGCTTTTCCTATCGTGGCCACTGACCTCGTTTGTTTTTCATAGGAGAGGGTATGTCTTCACAATACAAACCCCGCACACTGATTTATGCCTGCTCCGGCTGCTCTGATGTGGCGCAACTGGCCAATAGCGTTGCCCTGCGTCTTGACCATGCAGGAGAGGCGGAAATGTCCTGCATTGCCGGTGTCGGCGGTGGTGTGCCCGGTCTGGTGCGCATTGCCCGCTCCGGGCGCCCTATTGTAGCCATTGATGGGTGTCAGATGCATTGCGCCAGCCACTGTCTTTCCAAAGCGGGCGTTATATCCACTGAGCACGTCAAGATGTATGAGAACGGCCTGCGTAAGCGGCGGGGCCAATTTTATGATGAGGAAACCATTGAAGAGGTCACTGCCGAAGTTAAAGGGCTCATAGCTCGGCTACCCGTTAACGCCAGTGCCCAAGCAGAGGAGCCCTCAGAATGAGTGCGCTAGTCGATGGGTTTGGCCGTACGGTGCGTTACCTGCGCATATCGGTGACTGATCGTTGTGACTTCCGCTGTGTTTATTGCATGGCTGAGGAAATGACCTTTTTGCCTCGCGCCCAACTGCTTACTCTTGAAGAGATAGCTATGCTGTCGCAGGCTTTCGTCGAGCTGGGGGTGGAAAAAATCCGTCTAACGGGCGGTGAGCCGCTGGTACGCCAGGGCGTACTAACGCTAGTGCAAAAACTCGGTGCATTGGAAGGCCTGCGCGAGCTGGCGATGACCACCAACGGCTCAGGGTTGGTCAAGCATGCCGATGCTTTGCGGCAAGGCGGGCTACATCGGCTCAATATCAGTCTCGACTCACTCAAACCTGAGCGTACAGGTAATCTTGGCCAAGTGATCGCGGGTATTCGCGCAGCACGTTGCGCTGGCTTTCAGTCAATTAAACTCAACGCCGTATTGCTCAAGGGACGTAACGACGACGAAATTATCGACTTGGTAAACTTTGCCCGGGATGAACAAGTCGATATAAGCTTTATTGAGGAGATGCCGCTGGGCGCTATCAGCGAGCATAACCGTGGCGAGACCTTTCTTTCTACCGATACGGTGCGGGAGACCATAGAAAACCACTATCATCTCTTACCCACCACCGAGACCACCCTAGGGCCATCCCGCTATTACCGTATGGCAGACAGCCAGTCGCGGATTGGCTTTATTTCTCCCCATAGCCACAATTTCTGTGCTGCCTGTAATCGTGTTCGAGTGACGGCTGAAGGGCGGCTACTGCTTTGTCTGGGCAATGAGCATTCGGTAGATTTACGCGCCGTCATGCGGCGTTATCCGGGGGACACCCAGCGGCTTAAATCGAGCATTGTGGCGGCAATGAAGAAAAAACCTGAGCGTCATCATTTTACTACCGATGGTGAGGTTCAGGTTGTGAGGTTCATGAATGCAACAGGTGGTTAATTTAGTTTTGAGTTTGGCCGCTATTAGCCGTGTCAGTGGTTAGCAATTGCAAGCGCCCTGTCGGGAAAGTAGTCAAAAGCCCACTTAACAAGTTCTTCTGCGGAAGTTTCAGGTTTCCCATCTATGCAAACCAAGTTGCCTAGCATTTAAGGACGATTATCGATATTGCCAGGGCGCTGTGCTGTTGTATCGCGAGGGGTAGCCTGCGGCTGTTGAGGCGTCCGCTTTGCATCATTGCGACTACGAACATCTTTCCAAGCGTCCTTGGCTTTCTGTCTGTTTGCTGGCTTACGCAGCCAATTGACGACTGCCATTACGATCCATTTCCTCATGCGAACCTCCTGGTACCTAACTGCTTAGGAGCATATTCGTTATAGCATTGGTGTTAAGTCCCAGCCATTCAAGATGGACTAGGGTTTGTAACAATATCCGATGCGCCGTATTCCTCTGAGTTCCTGATTTTCTACTTCAACCTACCTCAGGCTAAGTTTTCAGCCCTCCATATGCTATTTCACTATTCTCTATGCGGTCATGCCCTTAATCTTCTTTTTTCGCTCCTTAAGCGTAGCAGAGAACCCATTTTACACCTGTGTGGCTAACCAGCTTCCTCGCTCTGTTTTATAGCTATCGACATGCGCTTCGGGAGAAAGTAAACTGACCTTGATTGAATATTGCACACAATGATCATTAAATCGACGATAGTATAATATGCCCAGTACAACAATTCTAAACGCGCTGGTGAAAAGGCTGATGGCGGGGTACTGAGTGATTTGCAAACGTCTAAGAGGCTTAGGGAGAAAATAATGGAGCTTATCAATAGTGTACCTGCGGTCATTAGGTTGAATCTTCATGACAACGTTGGCGTGGCGAGTAGGGCTGTTCCAAAGGGGTATCCCATTGACGATGAACAGCACACTGCCCATGAGAATATTGATGCTGGCCATAAGGTTGCGTTAACGGTCATTGAGCCAGAACAGCCCATCTTCAAATATGGTCAGATTATTGGGTTGGCAACGCGGCGTATCGAGGCCGGTGAACATGTGCATACGCATAATATTGTTATGTTGGAACGTGACACATCACTGGAGCATTTCAAGCCAGCGCCAAGGACATCGGTGACTGACAGCCAGCGCACCTTTAATGGCTACCATCGTGCCAATGGACAAGTAGGCACCCGCAACTACATCGGCATTCTTTCCACCGTGAACTGTTCAGCCACGGTCTCAAAAGTGGTTGCAGAGCGGCTCAATGCCAGCGGTGAATTTGAGGCATTAGGCTTTGATGGCGTCGTGCCGGTCACCCATGGCTCAGGCTGCGCAATGAATACGGAGTCTGAGGGGTTTGCTTTTCTTGAACGGGTATTGAATGGCTATGCGATCAATCCGAATTTTGCCTTTGTGCTTATTATTGGTTTAGGTTGCGAAGCGAATCAGGTTAAGCAACTGGTTGAAAAATATGGACTGACCGATACATCAAGAATATTTTATTTCAATATTCAGAGCGCTGGCGGTACTCGAGCGAGCATTGAGAAGGCATCGGAAAAAATCCGTCAAATGTCGAATGACTACCGTGATGCCGAGAGACGCCCAGCCCCGTTGAGTCACCTTACCGTGGCACTGCAGTGTGGTGGGTCAGATGGCTATTCTGGCATTACTGCCAACCCCGCCCTGGGACATGCGGCTGATCTTATCGTCCAACATGGCGGTAGCGTTATATTGAGTGAAACGCCTGAAATCTATGGTGCTGAGCATTTGCTTCTCGATAGAGCCATCAATGAAGACGTTGCGCGTAAGCTGCTCGAAAGGATCGAGTGGTGGAAGCACTACACGCAGATCAATGGGGCTGAATTAAACAATAATCCTTCGCCGGGAAATAAAGCAGGGGGCTTGTCCACCATTCTTGAAAAATCGCTGGGTGCCGTGGCTAAGAGTGGTTCTTCGAGCCTTAATGATGTGCTTGAGTATGCACAACCGTTGAAAGAGTCAGGTTTTAATTTCATGGATAGCCCCGGCTATGATCCGGTATCCGTCACGGGTCAGATTGCTTCAGGCGCAACCGTCGTGTGTTTTACCACGGGACGCGGCTCTGTCTCCGGGTTTAAGCCCGCGCCGTGTATTAAGCTGGCAACCAATACGCAGATGTACGAAAGCATTCTCGAAGATATGGATATTAACTGTGGCACCATTGTGGATGGTACCGCCACAGTAGAAGAAGTGGGCGAGCATATTTTTGAGAAGATTATTTCGATTGCCTCGGGCGAACAGAGTGCCAGTGAATCGTTGGGTTATGGTAACAATGAATTTGTGCCGTGGATGGTGGGTGCCGTTACTTAACAACCCTTAACTAACACCTATGTAATGAGTGGCTTGAATGTCGCAGTCGTTAAAAGACCAGCTTTACGAGGCGCTTAAGCGAAGTATCAACAGTGGCCACCTTGAGTCAGGCTTAGTGCTGCTCGAAGGCAATATTGCAGAAATATTCGGTATGAGCCGCTCTCCTGTTCGCCAGACATTAGGACGTTTGCATGATGAACAGTTAATTTGCCGTTTCGATGGCCGTGGTTACTTGGTGGGGGCAACGGCCGTTGAGCCTATCAGGCGGAATCTAACCACGGCCGATTTCAGTGCGTTGGGCGAGGACGCCAAGATTGAGCGCACGGACACTTGGCGCGCTATAGCTGATGTTGTGGAACATGATGTTGTCTTGAGTTCGATGAAGGGCAGGTTCGAACTCAACGAGCTCCAGCTGGCAAGAAAATACAGTGTCAGCCGTACGATTACGCACCGAATTCTACTCTATCTGCAGTCCATTGGGGTGGTTGAAAAAGTGAAGTACACCAGTTGGTCCATTGTGCCGCTGGACAATGATCGACTGCATAATCTTTATGAAGCGCGTAGGCAGTTGGAGCCCTTTATGATTGCCAGGGCTACGCAGATTATGCCCGAGCAACAAATCTCCCATTTCATTGAGAAGTTAGAGCAGACGGCGGCGAAGTATCCTAACGTCGCAGGCGCGACACTGGATGAACTTGAAAGCGATCTGCACTACAGAACCGTGAGCATGGGTGGCAATCAAGAAATTTTTGACATGCTAAGGCGCACCCATCCTGTTCTGCTTATGAGCAAGCATCTGCTGGGCTCTAGCATGGCACTGCCAGACAAAGATCCGTTCTTTCATGACCATCTGAAAATCTTCGACAGAATGCGTCATAAAGAGGGTGAGCAAGCAAGCCAAGCGCTCTCTGCTCACTTGGCAGGCTCCGAAGCCAAGGTTCAAGAGCGTCTTAGCGATTTTCGTGACCACGGCGTTCTCGACATCCCCGATTACTTGCGCTAACGATCACGATAAAGATAGTTTGTGTCATTAATCGAGGGGCATTTCGTTTCGACGCCTGAGTTCTCGTATCAAAGCACTATGGTCGAGCTCTCCGTCGCCATGGGCAACAAGGTCCGTGAAAAGGCTATTCACCAGCGATGTGACGGGCAGGTCAAGCGACAGCTCTTTGGCGAGCCCAATGGCCGTTTGGGTATCTTTTAGTTGCCATTTGGCGGGGCCGCCCGGTGCGAAGTCATTGGCAATCATACGGGGGGCATGGGCGCGCAATATGGTGGAATCTGCGAAACCACCTAACAGTGCCTCGCGAACTTTAGCGGGATCAGCGCCACCGCGTTCTGCAAGAAGCACCGCCTCTGAGACAGTGGCGATCGTATTGGCGACGATTAATTGATTGGCTAACTTCGCCAGTTGCCCGGTACCTGCAGGGCCGACATGAACCGGGTTGCCCATTATCCTAAGTAGGGTACTTGTGCGCTCGAAGGTGGCTACTTCACCGCCGACCATAATCGCCAAATTACCCGCTTTGGCACCTTTTTCACCTCCTGATACGGGGGCGTCCAGATAACCAATCCCGCGCTCAGCTGCGGCCTTGGCTTGCTGCTGTGCAGTTTCAACCGGGATCGAGCTCATCACCACCAGCGTGCTGTGCGGCTTCATGGCTGCCAATAGACCGTTGGGTCCCAGGATCACCTCATCGCAGACAGGGCCTGAACTGAGCATGACCACCACAACGTCTGCTTGCTCAGCCGCCTGCTGGAAAGTCTCGCTTACCTCGGTGCCCAGTGAGGTAAGGGCTTGTGCTTTATCCGGGGTGCGATTCCAGACGCGCACCTGATGTCCCGCCTTGGCAAGATTGGCGGCCATCGGCCCACCCATAATGCCTGTGCCAATAAAGCCTATTGTTGTTGGTTCGCTCATGATGATTGCCTCACTGCTCTGGTCCTACGATGATCAATTTTTTGCCGCAGCTATCTTTAATAACGACCCTTCAGTGATGAGTCATCAATCGCTTTTTGTAGCTCAGTCACCACATCGTTCGGCAGCGGAATACCTTGTTCCAAGTACTTATCTCGACGACTAAGCCCGGCTTGACCAGGCATTCGCACCGGATACTGGGGGTTGACCGGCTTGGAACTCAGGCATGCTTCGATTAAATGATCTGTTTCATCAAGGAAAGCACTCTGTCCCGAGAAAAGGGTGGGGTTGATCACCATGACAGTCACCGAGGCCCCCCAACCAGTGGGCGCATCTTTACGCCCAAATCCGCCTAATGCGGAGGTCAGTGCTTCCACCATCAACCCCATCGCAAAACCTTTATGACCGAACTCCTGGCCGCCGAGCGGCAGGATGCTACCTTGTGGGTCGCTGAAAAAATCCGCTGGATCGTCGCTGGCAAGCCCCGTATTGGTAAGGATGACGGGATGTGCCATTTTGGTTTGCTCAGCGTGTGCTTTACCCACACTGCCATTAGTGACGGTCGACATGCTAACGTCCATCATGATCGGTTGGACGCGACTGGGGATGCCCATGGCAATAGGGTTCGGTGTGTAAACTGGCGAAACGCCTCCATAAGGGGCGACCGATTTCACCGCTGGATCCGAGGTCATAATGATCGGCATCAACCCTTGCTCAACAAAAGGCTGTAAATACGAGGCCAAGCAGGCGATATGGTGCGAACGTTTTATGGTCACAATACCAATGCCAGACTCTCGTGCTGCATCAGCACTTCGCTCAAGCGCTTTTTGCACTAAGTAGGGGCCAAGAATATAGTGGCCATCAACAAGGGCAGCGACTGAGCTGATCTCTTTTGAGGTCATCGCGTTGTGATCACCGCACGCATGCCCCGATTTCAAATCTCTTAAGTAACCGTTCGCCAGTTTGACGCCATGGGTATGGTGCCCCAATAAATCCCCTTCAATAAGAATACTGCTGGTTGTCTCACTCACTTCACGTGAAGCACCGGCCTCCATGAACAGGGTAACCAGTACCTCTTCCAACCAGTTTTTTGTATAGCGTTTCATGAAATCCTCGGTGCTTTGTGCTGACTGTTATGTTTGAATTTTTTGTAGGCCATGGTGATTAGCGGAGAAAGCCATAGCAAAATAACGAGGGCACCTAGACCTGCACTAATAGGGCGGGAAAAGAAGCTGAGTAGATCGCCATTGCTTTTGAGCATTGAGCTCATAAAACTGTTTTCCAATGTCGTTCCTAACACCAAGCCAAGAATCGCAGGCGCCATGGGAAAGTCACATCGGGCGAGAATTGAGGCGATAAAGCCGATCAGCAACATAATCCATACATCAGTAATCGAATTATTGATGGAGAAGGCGCCTACAATGCAGAAGCATAAGATGATCGGCATTAGGATTTTACGGGGCGTTAAGATAAATACCTTGGCGGATTTTATCGCCGCATAGCCAATCGGCAACATGATTAAATTGGCAAGAAAGAACACGATGAAAAGGGCATAGATCAAGCCGGTGCCATCCATAAAAATGGTGGGGCCAGGATTCATGCCTTTCATATAGAGTACGCCGATAACAATGGCGGTTATCGAGTCACCCGGAATCCCGAATACCAGGGCCGGCACCCAAGCGCCGCTAATCCCCGAGTTATTGGCGGAGCTGGCATCGACAATGCCTTCAATATGGCCGGTGCCGTAGGCCTGTTTCTGTTTAGAGCGGCCTTTGCCAACGGCATAAGAGATCCACGCCGCAATGTCAGCCCCCGCGCCGGGAAGTGCGCCAATCAGTGTTCCAATCGAGCTCCCTCTTATCATGTTCGGCCAATAAGCTTTTATATGCTTTGGTGCCTGTTTGAAAACGCTGTCTTTGGATAACGACGGCAGCTCTCTTCCTTCATTGCGTGAACCATAAAACAGCATGAGTTCGTTGAGGGCGAACATGCCGATCATGACGGGAATGAAGTTAATGCCCCCCATCAAGTCTGGAATGCCGAAGGTGAAGCGGGGCGCGCCACTCATCATATCCAGACCGACCGTCGATAATAGCAGCCCGATCATTAAAGAGAGGAAGGCTTTAACCCTGGAACCAATTGCAATAAAGATCGAACAACTTAACCCCAGCAGCGCCAACCAGAAGTATTCATAAGAACTAAACTGGAGCGCCACCTCGGCTAATGAAGGGGAAACAAAGACCAGGATTAATGTTCCGAATAGACCGCCAAATACCGAACAGATCAAGTTCATGCCCAGTGTTTCTCTGGCTCGGCCCTTGTGCGCCAATAGATGTGAATCGGCGACATAGGCAGCCGAAGAGGGCGTACCGGGAATGTTCAAATAGGTGGCGGGAATATCCCCGGCAAAGATAGCCATGGCCGATGTGGTAACAATGGCGGCAATAGCGGGGGTCGGATCCATGTAGAAGGTAATCGGTACCAAGAGTGCAACCGCCATCGTGGCGGTTAACCCTGGCACCGCTCCCACGAACACACCAAATATGGCGGCCGCAAAGATAACCAGCATGGTTTCTACATTGAAAACGAGCTGCAGCCCTAACAGAAAAGCTTCCATAATCTAACCCCAAAAATTCATTAGCCCTTCAGGAAGGGGGATCAGCAGGTATCGCGAGAATAGGAAATAAATCGTTAGCGACGCGACGAAGGAGACCAGTAGTGCTAAAGGTAGGGAAGTTTTTCTCACCAGCATCAGTACGAACATAATGATGGCTAGGCAAAGGGCCGCGCCAAGAAACTCGCTCGCGAATATATAAAAAATAATGAGTGCTATAGGGAGGAGCGAGACAAGCACGGAGCGTAAGTCGAAGAAATTTCCCACATTCGCATTGGTGCCTGACAGTTGACGTTTTAGCGTAGGTAGCTGCGTTGCCGAAAGTACTAGGCCCCCTATGAGAAACCCTCCCCCAATGAGGGAGGGAAACAGAGATGGACCATATTGAAGACTCGCCATTGTTGGGTACTGACTAGCGACAGTTAACACGACGGCGCCAAGCAGCATGAAGGCTAGCCCCAAGAGGAGATCTCTCATGTTGATTATCCCCTTATTGGCTCAGACCAACGCTCTCAACAATGTCGCCATACACGGCATCCATTTCGACCATTAGCTCACCAAACTCTTCGGCATTGCGCCACTCAGTACCAAAGCCTTGTTTAGCCATGAAGCCTTGATAGGTATCGCTGTTGTAAGCGGCCTCTAGCGCTTCCTCAAGGGTCGCTACGATTTCCTCATCCATCCCCTTAGGACCGGTGATGCCACGCCATTCACCGACGAGATAATCGCTTCCGATCGCTTCATTAATCGTAGGGACGTCGGGGAAGCTGTTAATGCGCTCTGGTGCCATTACGCCAAGGCTTTTGGCACGCCCGGCTTCGATCATTGAGCGACCTTCGGGAACAGAGCTCGGCACAATATCGATACCACCGGCAGCAAGTTCCGTCATTGCTGGCGCCGCGCCCTGGCTGGGGATCCAGGTCACACGGTTGGCTTCAAGCCCCTGATCCATTAAGAAGCCTGCAAAGGCTAGATGCCATACGCCACCTTGACCTGTACCTGAGGCTTTAAAGGTGCCCATGGGTTGCTCAGCAATAGCATCAACGAGTTCTTGGACTGAATCGTAAGGCGCATCGGCGGCTACTTGAATGCCGGCGTAATCAAAGTTGATCTGGCCAATCGGAGTGAAATCTTCATACGTCAGGTCGGTCAGGCCCTGCCAGTGCATCATATTGAGCTCACCGGTAGCCAAGCCCAGGGTATAACCATCCGGTTTGGCACTCGCCATAGCACTGTGGCCGACCACACCGCTACCACCGGTACGGTTAACCACATTCACCGTTTGACCCAATTGTTCTTCTAACGCCGCGGCAATAGTACGCGCGGTTGCATCGGTGCCGCCACCTGCGGCCCATGGAACGATGATAGTGATGGGTTTTTCAGGGTAGGCCGCCAGCACCGAGCTGGATGCCGTCAGCAGTAGCAGAGCAGTAATGCGCTTGAGCGATTTTGTTTTGGTGCTTGTTTTCATGTGAGCCTCGGGTTTTTGTGTATTTGTAGGTTGGCAAAACAAATCTAGCATTAACGACCATTGTGTTCAATAATCATATTTTGTAGACTTTAGTTCAATTTTGACGCTACTTCTCTGACTTTTCTGAACGGGGACTGGGTCGAAATTACGCTTCGCGATATCGGCTTGTGGCGTTGCATCAACAGGCTTGTTAGCAGAGCGAGAGTAAGTTATTACTTAAAAACACTAACAATTCCAAAGGTAATGAAATGGCAATAATCAACTACGTCACTCAAATTCAATTTGATTTCGGGGCCGCCTCGTTGCTGCAGCAGGAGTGTGACCGCCTGGGTATTCGACATCCCATGGTGGTGACCGATGCGGGAGTGCGGGCTGCGGGTATTGTCGACCAGGTACTGAAGCATCTCCGTGATCCTCATCCAGCCATTTATGATCAAACGCCCCCCAACCCCAATGAGGCCGCCGTTCGTCAAGCCGTTGCGCAATACCGTGAGGGTGGTTTCGATGGCATCATTGCCATTGGTGGCGGCTCCTCCATTGATCTTGCTAAAGGCGTGGCTATTTGCGGTACCCATGAAGGCCCTTTGAAGTCCTTCGCTGTGGTTGAGGGAGGCTCAGAGCGAATTACCGCTGCGACGGCACCGGTTATCGCGATTCCAACAACGGCAGGCACCGGGAGTGAAGTCGGCCGGGGGGCGATTCTGATTCTGGAAGATGGGCGTAAAGTCGGCCTGTTATCACCCCACTTGGTACCTAAATCTGCTATTTGCGACCCCGAGTTAACGTTGAGTCTGCCCGCACAAATGACGGCAGCCACGGGGATGGACGCCTTATCCCATTGCCTTGAGACGTTTATGTCGGCGGCCTTTAATCCGCCTGCCGACGGCATTGCGTTGGATGGACTGCGCCGCGGCTGGCTGAATATTGAGCGGGCGACACGAAACCCCGATGATCGGGAAGCACGCATGAATATGATGAGTGCCTCAATGCAGGGGGCGATGGCCTTTCAGAAAGGATTAGGCTGCGTACATAGTTTGAGTCATTCATTAGGCGGTATTAATCCGAGGCTTCACCACGGCACGCTCAACGCCATTTTCCTGCCCGCGGTTATTGAGTTCAACTCCAGCTGCGATTCTGTAAAGCATGAGCAAAAGCTTGAACGCATCGCTCAGACGATGCAGCTCAATAGCCCTACTGACATTGGGCCTGCTATTAAAGACATGAGTAGGCGTCTCGATTTACCCATGGGGTTAGCGGAATTGGACGTGTCTGAAGAGTTATTCCCCCGAATTATTAAAGGCGCCTTGGCTGATCACACTCATAAAACGAATCCCCGCGTTGCGAGTGAGCAGGATTATCAGTGGATGCTTGAGCAATCCCTATAAGTCGATCACTGGCGAAACAGGAGCAGAATAATGGAACTGGGAATTGAAGGACGTTGGGCACTGGTGTGTGCCGCGAGTAAAGGTCTCGGAAAAGGGTGTGCAGAGGCGTTGGTCATGGAGGGAGTGAATGTCGTCATCAACGCACGCTCCTCCCAGTTGTTGGAAGAAACAGCGGCACATTTACGGCACCTGAATCCGAACGTGACGGTGCTCACCGTGGTGGGGGATATTTCACAAAAAACGACACGCCAAGCGGCGCTAGCCGCTTGCCCGCAAATAGATATATTGATTAACAATGCAGGCGGTCCGCCCCCTGGTGACTTTCGAGATTGGTCACGTCAAGACTGGTTAGACGCTGTCGATGTCAATATGGTCACACCGATTGAGCTCATCAAGGCAACGGTTGATGCCATGGCGGAACGGGGCTTTGGCCGGGTGATCAATATCACCTCTGCAGCCGTTAAAGCGCCCATCGATATTTTGGGGCTATCCAATGGGGCCCGCAGTGGATTGACGGGTTTTATAGCGGGCTTGGCTCGTCAGCCTCAACTTGCCGGGCGAAACGTAACCATTAATAATTTATTGCCCGGCTCATTTGATACTGATCGCTTAAAGAGCACTCATCAAAACGTCGCAAAATCGTCCAACCAGGAATACGAGAGCGTACGGGAGACCTTTCGTAAAAAAGTACCTTCACAGCGCTTCGGCACTGCGGAAGAGTTTGGCGCCTTCTGTGCGTTTCTGTGTAGCGCTCAGGCCAGTTATATGACCGGCCAAAATATACTGCTGGATGGTGGCAGTTACGCGGGTACGTATTGAGCAACACGCGTAGCGGATAGTGTGATTTAACAACATCGACGTGGCGAATTTAGTTAATGTGCATTCGTTACGCCGATGTTGTATCTGCTTTTAATCAGCAGACATCCAATGTCGGCTCGCTGAACGGGGCGGCTTACTGATTTTGCTCATTACGCAGCATGCTTGCGTCGTAAAGCCGGGGCACATATTGATCGTTGCCCAACGCCTGTTCAGCTTGCTTTAACACCTCGCGCAAGGCGGGCAGCATCATACTATTAAAACCAGACGCAGCTATCGTTTCGCTTAAATACCCCATGTCCTTACCGGCATTACCCAAGCTAAAGCGCAAGCGCGTTTCATCTGCTTCAAGCACCCAGGGCATCACGGCGTTGAACATGGCGCTATTGGCGCCTCCTTGTGAACACACTTCATATAACTTGTGTTGATCAACATCCAAGTTAGCCGCCATCGCCGCGGCTTCCGCCGCCAGAGCAGCGGCGCCAAGCGAGAGATAGTTATTGATCAGTTTGAGTTTGTGCGCTGAACCTAGCTCTCCAACATGAAATATATTTTCAGCAAAGGCTTCTATGGCTGGCCAGGCCTGGTCCACTATCTTTTGACTACCTCCCACCATGACATTGAGGCGTCCTTCGCGTGCCTCCTTGGGCGTTCTTGCTAATGGGGCGTCCAGCAGGTGGCATCCTGCGGCTTCGATACTCGCGGATAACCGTTGTGTCGATTGAGGTAGCGATGTCGAGCAATCGACGATAATTAAACCAGGATTCGCGCCAGCAAGAAGACCCTCAGTGCCCAGAGTAATGTTTTCCATTTGCTCACTGGTACTGACACAGACAAAAACTAAATCACTTCGTGAGGCAACTTCAGCAGGAGTTCCTACCTCGTTTGCTCCCAACTGACATAGTGCTTCGATTGGTGCACGATTTCGATGCGCCATGATAGTCAAAGGAAAATTATGCTTAATAAGGTTGGTGGCCATACCCTGGCCCATCAAGCCAAGTCCTATAAAGCCAATTTTTAGCATTTTCTTACTCCCTTTTATAAGGTTGTTAGGGTGGCAATAAGAGTAAAAAGAGAAGGTGGTTGTGCATCGCTATGAATTCAGGTTACACCCTCTTAGGCAAGCCAGCATCTCACTTTGATTTTGTTTGTTCTGCAACGTAACTACTAGTAAAGAGAATACGATGACGGCGTGCCACTATGGTGATGGCAAATTCATCCCGCCAGCACCAAAGGGTAGTGATAAATAGTACTTTCCGTTAAGCTCCTCAGCAATTTTTACCATTGTCTGCGTTGAGGTGAGTGTATGTGTAGCCTTCTAAGGCTGTCTGCAATAGCACTATCAGTACTCATGATAGCGGGTTGTTCAGACCCTAAAATTGACACAAGCTCCATGCCAGCGTCAGTCGTCTCGGTCGAAAAAGTGCGCAACTCGCTGCCTACTTATAAGCGCGACGATTTTGATCAAGGGCTCATCATTATTTCGACGGCATCGACATTTAACAGCATTGACATTCTTAATCCTAACCGTATGAACGCGGCGGAGATCGCTGAGTCAGCCAATATGCAAATGCATGGATTGACTGGCGATCAGGTTATTGAGCGCGCCGATCAAATACTTCGCGAGCGCCGGTCACGAGAGCGTGAGCAGGCTATGCGTACGCTAACACGACTGGAAGAGAAGCAAGCTAAGGCGAACAGCGACCAGCAGCAGTTAGCGCGTTTCAGTATTGATAATGCTCGCTATTACATGAGTGAGAGCCCTTATGGTGCTCCTGAGCCGGTGATTGATCTTGAAGTAACGAATGCCACTGATAAGGTCATATCCGCGCTTTCTTTAAGAGGGCGCGTTATCAGTCCTGACCGCTCACAGCCTTGGATCGATGAACAATTCTACTACGTTATGCCAGGGGGAATTGAGCCGGGAGAGACGCTGGCCTGGAGTCTTGCGCCTAATCGTTTTGGCCCCTGGGGAGAACCTCAGATACCTAGTAATGCAGAACTGACAGTTAGCTTGGAAGGCCTGCGAGGAGCTGAAAAGCAGCCATTATGGGACTCCCCAGCGCTGAGCGAAAGCGAAGTTACCAAGCTAGAGCGTCTTCGGGAGGAGTATGGCGGTGTGGCGTTATCGAACGTGGAATAAGCATCGTATGGAATACATAAGGGAGGCTGTACTATAAAACGCCCTAACGTTTGAATGTTAGGGCGCATATATTTTAGCGGTTACCCGCTATTTGAAGTTATTTACTCTTTGGCTTCATGATCTGCCAACGCAGCCACTATGGCTTCTTCCCACTGTCCTTCCGTTAGCCCCCAATGTTCCATTTCTGCTTGGTCGGGGCTGCCTTCGGCGGCATCGCGTAATTTATCAACGCTACTACTTTCATAGCAGTGTTTGGCAAAATCCTTTGTTTTTACGTCTTGTAACTGATTAATCATCGGCATGGTGAGTTCCTTTCAATAGTGATGGGGGCAATAGTGACTGGTGCATTGTCCACGCTAAGTGTAGCTAATCAGGCCAATTTTTTCTGAAATGGTTCCTGTTGCCAGGGGCTGATCGCGCCAGCAGCACACAGCCGCCACCTAATCGGCGGCTGTGGTACGGTTTTGCTGTTATTTAAGTACATAGCAGGGCGTGTAAGGCTGGCCATCTAGCTTCATGCGACCCTGTGCCACAAATGAGGTCAACAGCTCATCCAAGCGCTGCATTAGTTCAGGTTCAGCTGTCAGCACAAAGGGGCCATGGGCTTCAATGGCGCGAATACCGTCTTCTTTAACATTGCCCGCTACAATCCCGGAGAACGCCCGGCGGAGGTTAGCGGCTAGCTCATGAGTCGGTTGGAGGCGGTGAAGCGCTAGCGCTCGCATCGCTTCATGGGTCGGTTGAAACGTTGCCTGAAAATCGCGCGCAATGGTTAACCGCCAGTTGTAGTAGAACGCATCCTGGTGCGTACGCCGGAATTCAGCAATTTCGTCGATGCCATGGCGCATGGTGCGCGCCACCGCCACCGGGTCGCCGGTGATAATCGTGTAGTAGCGACGGATTTCTTCACCGAGCGTATAGACCAGGAATTCATCGATTTTCTGAAAGTAGGCGGCAGAATCGGCAGGGCCAGTGAAAATTAATGGGAAGGGGATATCTTTATTGCTTGGGTGCAGCAAAATACCCAATAAATAGAGAATCTCTTCCGCTGTGCCAACCCCGCCTGGGAAGACGATAATGCCGTGGCCGAGGCGCACAAATGCTTCCAGGCGTTTCTCAATGTCCGGCATTACCACTAGTTCATTAACGATGGGATTGGGCGCTTCGGCGGCGATAATGCCAGGTTCTGAAATACCTAAATAGCGGCCCTCTTTACGGCGTTGTTTTGCATGGGCGACGTTTGCGCCCTTCATGGGACCTTTCATAGCCCCTGGCCCACAGCCGGTACAAATATCTAAATCACGCAGACCTAAGTGGTAGCCGACGTCTTTGGTGTACTCGTACTCTTCACGAGAAATAGAGTGGCCGCCCCAGCAGACCACTAGGCTAGGGTCGCGGCCAGGTTTCAACGTGCCCGCTTTGCGCAGAATATGGAAGACCGCATTGGTAGTGCCTTCGCCAGTGCTAAGGTCAAAGCGGTTGTGATGTTGAATTTCGTTATAGACGTAAACGATATCGCGAATGATCGAGGAGAGGTGTTCGCGGATGCCGCGGATCATACGGCCATCCACGAACGCTTCCGCTGGCGCGTTAGTCAGCTTTAAGCGGATGCCGCGATCTTGTTGCAATACTTCAATATCAAAATCTTTATAGGCTTCTAAAATCGCCAGACTGTCGTCACTTGGGTTACCACAATTTAAAACCGCCAGTGCACAACGCCGAAGTAAATCATGAAGGCCACTTTGAGAGGTTTTATGTAGGCGATTAACTTCATGCTGAGAAAGTACTTCCAGGCTTCCTTCTGGGGAAATGATGCTGGAAAGGGTGGCGCGGGGTTGAGCAGTTGCGGTCATCAGTGGGGCTGTCCCTAGTCGTTTGAGTGCTATTGGCAGTTTACCATGCCCTGGCAGCCGGTACAGCGGCGCATCGGCTACCCAGGCCGCTGTGCTACTATGAACCCTGTTTAAAAGGATGGCTGCTAAAGACAATGGTTCTTTACTATGTTTAACGCTCAATACTTCCGTACGTTTATTACGTTAGTGGAAACAGGCAGTTTTACCCGTACCGCTCATCGTTTGGAAATGACGCAGCCCGGCGTAAGCCAGCATGTTCGCAAGCTAGAAAGCTACTTAAATAAAGAGCTGCTGGAGCGCAAGGGGCGTAGTTTTACGCTAACGGAAACGGGGCGGCGAGCTTATGATTATGCGTTGAAGTTGTTTGCTGAGCATGAACAGTTTCGTCATGGCTTAGATGACGACTCACTAGACAGTGGCGACTGCCGTATTGCGTCACCGGGAAGTGTGGGTCTGATGTTTTATCCGTATATTTTGGGCCAGCAGCAAATGCACCCCAATTTAACGGTCAACTATAGTTTCGCTTTTAACCATGAAATTGTGAATGATCTGTTAGATGGACGCTACGATATTGGCATCGTCACGGAGGCGATGAACCATCCTGAACTTCATTGCTCTATTTGGCACCAGGAGCCTCTCTGTTTAGTGGTGCCCGCTGATTTTGCTGGCAGCACACTGTCAGATCTAATGGGCATCGGCTTTCTCAATTATTACGACGGCATCAACCACGCTAACGCGCTATTACGGGCTAATTACCCGGATGATTTTCGCTCCATGACGCATTTCCGCCATCAGGGCTTTACCAATGAAGTCAGTATGGTGCTGGATGCGGTCGCCAGGGGGCTAGGCTTTACTGTTGTTTCGAGACTGGTGCTGGAAACGTCTCCTTGGCAGCGCCAAGTCAAAGCACTCAATCTGCCCAATGCGGTCAGTGAAGTGCTTTACCTGCTTCGCCGTCGCGACTCGGTACTGCCGAAACGCTACGAAAAGCTGTTAAACGGTTTTCACGCCCAGCGTGTGCAAGAAAAAACGCCCCTGATGCCATCGAACAGTTAAGGCAGCAGGGGCGTTTGAGTGGCGTTTAGTCGCGATACTCGTCAATGCTGGGGCAAGAGCAGATCAACTGACGGTCGCCAAACACGTTATCAACGCGGTTAACGGCGGGCCAGTATTTAGCGGCTTGCACAGCAGCGGTTGGGAAGGCTGCCAGCTGACGGTTATAAGGCCGTTCCCAGGCACTATCCATCAGATCCGCCTGAGTGTGCGGCGCATTGACCAGCGGATTATTATCCAGCGGCCATTCACCGTTTTCCACCCGGGCGATCTCGTCACGAATGGCGATCATGGCATCGCAGAAGCGATCAATTTCATACAGTGACTCCGACTCGGTCGGCTCGATCATTAGCGTGCCTGGCACCGGGAATGACATGGTCGGTGCGTGGAAGCCGTAATCCATTAAGCGCTTGGCAATATCCTCTTCGCTAATCCCGGAGGCCGCTTTGAGCGGACGAATATCGATGATGCATTCGTGGGCGACGGTGCCGTTCTGGCCACGATAGAGAATAGGGAATGACGCTTCCAGTCGCTTGGCAATGTAATTGGCGTTTAGGATGGCAAGCTCGGTGGCTTCACGCAGGCCCCGCGCGCCCATCATTTTAATATAGGCCCAAGAGATAGGCAGAATAGAGGCGCTACCAAAGGCCGCCGCGGAGACAGCACCGCTATCGCTATTCACACCGTTGATAGGCGTTACCACGTGATTGGACACATAGGGCGCTAGGTGCGCTTTAACGCCGATAGGGCCCATGCCTGGGCCGCCGCCGCCGTGGGGAATGCAGAACGTTTTATGCAGATTGAGGTGGGACACATCGCCGCCGAAATCGCCGGGACGCGTCAAGCCCACCTGAGCGTTCATATTGGCACCATCAATATAGACCTGGCCGCCATTGTCATGCACTACTTTGCACGCTTCGCGCACGCTAGTTTCAAACACGCCGTGGGTCGACGGGTAGGTGAGCATAATGGCAGACAGCTGATCGCGATGCTGCTCGGCTTTCGCGCGTAAATCTGCCATATCAATATTGCCATTTTGATCGCATTCAACCACGACCACTTTCATCTGCACCATCGCCGCGGAGGCAGGATTGGTGCCGTGAGCGGAGCTAGGAATCAAGCAGACATCACGATGACCTTCGCCCTGGGCCGCTTGGTAACGGCGAATCGCCACTAAGCCTGCATATTCCCCCTGCGCGCCGGAATTAGGCTGCATGGAGAGATGATCATAACCGGTGACTTCGACCAAAAATGCCGAGAGTTCATCAATCATCTGATGATAACCAGCTACTTGGTCGCGAGGTGCGAAGGGGTGCAGGTGGGCAAACGATGGCCAGGAAACGGGGATCATTTCGCTGGTGGCGTTGAGCTTCATGGTGCAGGAGCCGAGCGGGATCATCGCGTGAGCAAGCGACAGATCCTTATTCTCCAGGCGCTTCAAGTAGCGCAGCATTTCAGTTTCGCTGCGGTAACGGCTAAAGGTCGGGTGGCTTAAAAAGTCGCTTTCGCGCTGGCAGGTAGCGGGAATACCTGTGGTGCCGTTCGCCACCACCTGCTCGTCCAATACTGTAACGGCAAGGCCGTGCTCATCGCCCAACAGCACATCAAACAAGGCGGCTACGTCGTGAGCGGTGGTGGTTTCATCCAAGCTGATGCCCACATTGCCATTGGCGAAATAGTGCAGGTTAATATCATGGGTCATGGCGCGGCCATGAATCTTGCCTGCATCTACGCCCGTCAAACATAGCGTATCAAACCAGCTGTCATGAGCGAGCGTGACGCCTGCCTGCTTAAGGCCTTCAGCCAGTAGGGTGGTCAAACGGTGAACACGGCCCGCAATTTTGCGCAGCCCCTCAGCGCCGTGATAGGTGGCATAAAAACCGGCAATATTGGCCAGCAGTGCCTGGGCGGTACAGATATTCGAGGTCGCTTTCTCACGGCGAATATGCTGCTCGCGAGTTTGCATCGCCATGCGCAGGGCGGTATTGCCGCGGCTATCTTTGGAGACGCCGATAATCCGCCCTGGGATTGAGCGCTTGAGCTTATCTGACGTGGCAAAGAACGCTGCATGAGGCCCACCAAAACCCATGGGTACGCCAAAACGCTGGGAGTTGCCCACCACAATGTCGGCGCCAAACTTGCCGGGCTCTTTCAGCAGCACCAAACTCAAAAGGTCGGTCGCCACGCAGGTCATGATGTTGCGATCGGCGGCCGCGCTCAACAGCGGTGCCAGGTCACGAACTTCACCGCTGGCAGACGGGTACTGTACCAGGGCCCCAAACACATCGTGGGCTGCCAGTTCTTCAGCCGGGCCCATCATCAGTTCGAAACCAAAGAACTCCGCACGGGTTTTAACCACGTCCAGTGTTTGTGGGAATACATCGTCGGCGACGAAGAAAGCGTTGGATTTGCTCTTCTTATTGCCGCGCTTACACAGCGCCATGGCTTCGGCGGCAGCGGTGGCTTCGTCAAGCAGTGAAGCATTCGCAAGCTCCATGCCGGTTAAATCCATTACTACTTGTTGGAAGTTCAGTAGGCCTTCCAGGCGGCCTTGAGAGATTTCCGGTTGGTAAGGCGTATAAGCCGTGTACCAACCGGGATTTTCCAGCACATTGCGTTGAATGACCGCTGGCATGTGCGTGCCGTAATAGCCCTGGCCAATATAGCTTTTAGCCACGCGATTTTGCCGCGCCAGCTGAGCTAAGTACTCTAACGCTTCGGATTCACTGCGCGGATCGTCTAGCGACAGTTCGCGCCCAAGGCGGATATCGCTTGGCACGGTCTGCTCGATCAGATCTTCCATGTGCTGCATATTGAGCGCTTTTAACATCGTGGTAACGTCATCACTACTTGGACCATTATGACGTTTGATAAAAGCATCGTGGTCGGCCAGCTCGGCCAGGCGGCGTGTTTCAAGAGACATGAAGAAGATTCCGAACGTTAAGAGAGAGCCGTGCAGGATAATAAGCGAAGCGCCTGCCAGAAAAGGCAGGCGCCTGAGTATGCTTTATTCGTCAGCGCTGAGCGTTGCCTGGTAGGCATCGGCGTCTAACAGGCCATCAATGGCATCGCTGTCTAAGCGAACTTTCATAATCCAGCCGCCTTCATAAGGCGCGTCATTGACTGTTTCGGGAGCGTCTTCAAGGGCTTCATTCACTTCAATCACTTCGCCCGCAACGGGGGAGTAAAGATCAGAAGCGGCTTTAACCGATTCAATCACACCAAACTCTTGGCCTTTTGTCAGCGCCGCACCCACTTCCGGCAGTTCCACAAAGACGACATCACCCAGTGCTTGTTGGGCGTGATCGGTAATACCGACGGTAACGGTGCCATCTTTGTGGTCAAGTACCCACTCGTGGCTTTCAGCGTAACGAAGATTGGCAGGAAGGTTGCTCATGATGTTTTCCTATATGAAACAGTTTTCTGGACCCGGGCATACTAGCGGTTGTCGCTCGCCTTGGCGACTGTCGGCTAGCGGAAAGCGAGCGAATAAAGATGCATGTTAACGTGTTTCCAATCGGAAACAAATTTCTTATCTGCTCCCTTTAAACGTAGTAGAGCGAGGTATTTTGATTCCGTTATTCTTTTGTGTTTGGTTATGAAAAAAGCGGCATCCTCTATGCGCAAGCGACATCACCATAGAAGACCACTAGCCACATAGTGTAAAACATGCAGATTCTGGGTTAACAAATGCAACAAACTAACAGGGTGAGGAGAAGCACATGGAAACATTAACTAGCCTCTTGGGGGCAATCAACGGCGTGGTGTGGGGACCCATCATGTTGATCTTGCTCCTGGGTGTAGGTATCTACCTGCAGATTGGCTTGAAACTGATGCCGATTAGAAAACTCGGTATGGGTTTCAAGCTAATGTGGGCAGGACGTGAGCCAAAACCCAGCGCTGATAAAGCGGTGAGTAAAGAGGGCGATGAGGGGGAAATATCTCCCTTTGATGCGTTGATGACAGCGCTGTCGGCGACCATCGGTACCGGTAACATTGCTGGTGTCGCCACCGCGATTGCACTAGGTGGCCCTGGCGCGGTTTTTTGGATGTGGATTACCGCGCTAGTAGGGATGGCGACGAAATTTGCCGAAGCGGTATTGGCTGTCCGTTACCGTGAAACCGATAGCACTGGTTTCCACGTCGGTGGGCCAATGTTTTATATCAAAAACGGCTTGGGCAAAAAATGGCTCTGGCTGGGCGGTGTCTTTGCTTTCTTTGGCGCCGTGGCTGCTTTCGGTATTGGTAATACCGTGCAGTCGAACTCGGTAGCCGATGCCATGGATGCCACTTTTGGTGTGCCGCACTGGATCACGGGTGTGATCATTATGGTGCTGGCAGGGGCGGTAATTCTAGGTGGCATCAAGCGTATCGCTAAGGTGGCGGGTAAACTGGTCCCCATCATGGGCATTGCCTATGTGGTGGCAGGCCTGCTGGTATTGATCATTAACGCCGGCCAGATTGGCGAAGCTTTTGGCTTAATCTTTTACTACGCCTTTAACCCGATGGCGGCGGCCGGTGGTTTTGCCGGTGCAGCGGTTATGGCGGCGATTCGCTTTGGTGTGGCGCGCGGCATTTTCTCTAACGAAGCGGGTTTAGGTAGTGCGCCGATTGCCCACGCAGCGGCAAAAACCAAAAATCCGGTTCGCCAGGGCTTAATCGCGATGCTGGGTACCTTTATCGATACCATTATTGTCTGCACGATTACCGCGCTGGTGATTTTGACTTCTACCGTATGGATCGACGGTGAAGCCGGCGCATCGCTGACCGCGCTCTCTTTTGACGCCGCACTGCCAGGATTCGGCAATCAAATTGTCGCGGTCGCCTTGGCAATCTTTGCTTTTACCACCATTCTTGGCTGGTCATTTTATGGTGAGAAGTGCTGCCAGTTCCTGTTTGGCACGCGTTCTATCATGATCTATCGCGTGCTGTTCGTGCTGGCGATCCCGCTAGGCGCCATCGCTCAGTTGGGCTTTATCTGGTTAATGGCGGATACCTTCAATGCCATGATGGCCATTCCCAACCTGATTGCCTTGGCACTGCTTTCGCCGGTAGTCTTTAAGCTAACCAAGGACTATTTCGATGGCAAAGATGTGCTGCCGGGTGAAGAGCTGGAACACGATCAATAAAACCTTCAGCTTATTAGGTGAGCTGCAAGTATATGTTTGATGTATAGCTAAATGGAGTCGGGAAGGCACACAGGTGGCTTCCCGTTCTCTTTTGAGAGTGAAGAATTTCTAAGAGGAATCCCCCATGTCTGAATTAAAGCAAACGCCACTGCACGCGCTGCACCTCAAGCTGGGTGCCAAAATGGTGCCTTTTGCTGGCTACGAAATGCCTGTGCAGTACCCGCTGGGGGTCAAAAAGGAGCATGAACACACTCGCCAGAAGTGCGGCCTGTTTGACGTCTCACACATGGGCCAGATTAGTGTGTCCGGCAATAATGTTGCTGAAGCGCTGGAAACCTTGATACCCGCTGATTTAGTGGAGCTTGCAAAAGGCGCTCAACGGTATGGGCTATTCACCAGCACGGAAGGCGGCATTATTGATGACCTGATGGTGGTCAACGCAGGCGATCATTTTTATCTCGTAGTGAACGCTGCTTGCAAAGATCAGGATTTAGCGCATTTGCGTTTAAATTTAGCTTCCACCCATGAGGTTGAAACATTAGATCGTGGCTTGCTGGCGCTCCAAGGGCCCCAGGCGCGAGATGTGATGCAGCGGTTGTGTCCTGAAGCGTGCGAATTAGTGTTTATGCAGCATGGCCGCTTCACTATTGCGGGGCAGGAAGTGTGGGTGAGCCGCAGTGGCTATACCGGTGAAGATGGCTTTGAAATTTCAGTCGCGGCTGATGCCTGCGAAGCCTTCGCCGAGCGGTTGCTGGCAGAACCTGAAGTAGAGGCTATTGGCTTGGGCGCACGGGATTCATTGCGTCTGGAAGCAGGGTTATGCCTCTACGGGCACGATATGGATATGCAAACGACGCCTGTTGAAGCCGGGCTGATTTGGGCGATTGGTAAACCGCGTCGCCATGGCGGCGAACGTGCAGGCGGTTTTCCAGGCGCTGACGTTATCCTGCATCAAGTTGACGCCAAAGATCATACCCGCAAGCGCGTTGGACTGTTAGCCGACGGTCGTGCGCCTGTAAGAGAGGGGGCAACACTGGTAGACGAAGCGGGCAATGAGATTGGGGTGGTGACATCGGGCAGCTTTGGACCGAGCATCGGTAAACCGGTGGCGATGGGCTATGTGACCCGTGAGCTGGAGGCACCGCAAAGCACTGTGTATGCGGTAGTGCGTGGTAAGCAGTTACCCATGGTGGTTACCACTATGCCGTTTGTTAAACCTGGCTACTATCGCGGCTAACAAAACGGCAGACACTAGCCTAAACCCCACGGCCCCTGTTTAAGCAGGGGCCGCTTGGTTTTTAACAAGTGCTTTAACCAGTGCTGTACGAAGAGCTTTAGCGCAGCACCTGCCTAGGATCGATGGGTTTACCACCCTGGCGCAGATCGAAGAGGAGATCGTAGCGCTGGGTTGCATCACTTTGGCCTACTTCGCAAAGCGCATCACCCGCGCTCACCTGCTTACCCACCTCGACCAATATGCGGTCACAAAGGGCGTATACGGTTTGAAGGTTGTCGGCATGGTGCACAATCACTACTTCGCCAAGCTGGCGCATACCATCAGCAAAACGTACTTCACCGGCGGCGACGGATTTTGCCTGGGCGCCCGCTTGTGTTGCCAGCAGCATTGGCTGGAGAGTGCCACGGCTATCTGGGCCAAAGCGGCGAACCACACGATAATCATCCAATGGCCAGGGCCAGCGTCTAGCTGAAGCGGGCAGCGCCTGACTGGGGGCACTACTGGGCGCGGCAGCGGGTCGGTTAGGGCTAGATGAACCACTACTGCTAGCAGCGGTTCGAGGCGCAGAGCCGCCAAGCGGAACGCTAACGACTTGACCTACTCGTAAGTTAGTGGGCGTGGCGCTAGGGTTGGCGCTCTGAATACGGCCGCTGGTGGTACCAAAATGGCGGGCGATACTCGAAAACGTATCGCCGGGGCGAATTTGGTAACGATAAGGACCGCCGGAAGGTGCGCGCTCTTGCTGAGTGGGGATCAATAACCGTTGGCCTACCTCTAGCCGTCGTGCATTCACACCTGGGTTAAATCGTTGTAATCGTTCTAGCGGCACATTAGCGCGGCCCGCCATTTTCCCGAGTGTGTCCCCGCGCTGTACCTGCACCCAATTGCCACTAATCTGAGTAGCACTAGGAGCCGCCGCACGCTGAGATGACGATTGAGGCGCATTGGCACAGCCGACAAGCATTCCGGCTAATAGGCAGGTGCTTAACAAGCCAATCAGTCGTGATCGGTTTTGCCGTCCAACAGGCCATCTTTTTCCCGCCAGAGTGAATTGATCCATGTGTGGAAACGTTCCTTATGCTGCTTTTCGTCGTGGTTATTAGGTGCGTACATCCACTGAGGAATATCTAGTTGCCGTGCGTGCAGCGTAATGGGCGCTTCATTACCGCACAAAAAACCCCAAAAAGTGGGGGATGGGTTGGTATAGCTAATCGTTACGTCCAGAATACCATCTAATTGACTGCCTAGCAGGCTAAGTACCTGGGCAACGCCACCTGCTTTGGGGCGCAACAAGTGGCGATAAGGGCTTTGCTGAGCATCGCGCTTGGCGACGCTAAAACGTGTGCCTTCGACAAAATTAAAAATCGCAATCGGGGTATTACGTGCCTGTTGGCACATACGCTCGGTAGACGTGCGGTCTATGGTGGCAAGTTTGGGGTTTTTAGCTATTTGTTCACGGCTAAAGCGACGCATGAAGGGAAATTCAAGTGCCCAAAAAGCCAAGCCCACGATAGGAATCCAGATTAATTGACGTTTGAGGAAAAACCGCGGCATCGGTATGCGGCGGTGTAACGCCATGAATAGCATAAAGATATCCGTCCAACTGCGGTGATTGGATATCACCAGCCACCATTGATGGGGGCTCAACTGCTCGGGAACCGTGATCGATACGTCAGGCTTAAGCCAGCGCCGCATCCACCACAGATTAAAGCCGATCCAGTTGAGTGCCACGGCATTTAAACCCAGCAGCACCTTCTGTTTCAGTCGCTGCCCGGGAACAATGAGTTTGAGTAGCGTCAACAGAATTAGAGGTACGCCCCAGAATAGCGTGTTGAGGGTTAGCAGCAGAGCGCTGACAAGCCCTTTTAAAATAGGCATACCACGTTTCCTTACCGTCAGACGAATAGCGTAATACTGAATGCTAAATGATCCTAGCCACGCTGCCCAGCAGAAACCCAGTTCGTCTCATCAACTGTCTCAACAACATAGTAAGGGGTTAGTCGCGAGGGAGCGAAGGCGCTTGAACAGTATTAAGCAGTACAGTGCGAAGCGCATGGGCGGCAACGGAAAGCTCTTGATGCGTCAAAATACCCACTCGGCAAGAGATGGCTGGGGCTGTTAGCGGTATGCACCGGGCGCCCAGCTCATGCATTTGTCGAATACACATAGAAGGCACCGCGCTCACCCCTAACCCGTCAGCAACCATTCTTCCGACGGTGGAGAGCTGGTGGCTTTCAAACGCCACAGGCAGTTCCATGTGTTGTTTCCGCAGCTCCTGTTCCAACAAGCGGCGCACCATAGAAGGGCGCTGCAGCGTGATAAAGTCGTGATTGAGTAGGGTTGGCCAAGTTAGCTGCGAGGCTTGATTTAGCGTGGAAGTTGGCGGTACCACAGCGACAAAATGATCTTCAAACAGGGGGGTGAACAGTAGGCTGCCCGCGCCTTCCGGTGAAAAAGCGATACCCATTTCCACCTGTCGAGAGCGCACCATTTCAGTGACTTCTTCATTGATCACGTCGTGCACTGTGATATTGATTTTGGGATATTGCTGGCGAAACTTAACTAACGCTGCGGGTAATAAATTACAGGCGAAAGCAGGCATGGCGGCGACGCTTAACCGGCCCAGCTGAAGCGTGAAGCGCTGGCGCAACCGCTCTTCGGTATTATCCCATTGGGCCAGCAAGTGTTTGGCCAGCGGTAGCAGCGACTCGCCTTCTGGGGTTAGCCTAACGCTCCGGGTGCTCCGGATTAACAATTTCCCCCCCAACGACTCTTCTAACCCCTTGATCGCCAAGCTGAGCGCTGGCTGGGATAAATGCAGCCGCTCACAGGCCTGGGTAAAACTGAGCGTTTGGGCGACCGCGAGAAAGGCGCGCAGCTGTTTGACGGTCATAAAGTGCCTTTTATAAGTTTTACCAATAAATTGATAAGAAAAACAAACTTAACAAATATATCATCTGGCACAACACTGGCACTATCGTAAGGGGCGGTCTATGTATTATTGACAGCCCATATCAATGACCACTCATATTTAATGACAACAACGTGAGGCACAACAATGGCAGGATTCGATAAGCGAGTATCTTCCTACAAAGAAGCGATGGAAGGCATTGAGAGCGGTATGACCGTCATTGCTGGCGGCTTTGGCCTATGTGGCATTCCCGAAAACCTGATCGCGGAAATCAAGCGCCGCGGCGTTCATGATCTCACCGTGGTTTCAAATAACTGTGGTGTGGATGGTTTTGGCTTGGGGATACTGCTTGAAGATCGTCAAATCAGTAAAATTCTGGCCTCTTACGTAGGTGAAAACGCGTTATTTGAGAAGCAAATGCTGAACGATGAAATTGAGGTGGTGTTAACGCCTCAAGGCACGTTGGCGGAAAAAATGCGCGCAGGTGGCGCGGGTATCCCTGCTTTTTACACTGCCACCGGCTACGGCACGCCGATTGGCGAAGGCAAGGAAGTACGTGTCTTCAATGACCGGCACTATATTTTAGAAGAAGCCATTATTGGTGACTTTGCCATTGTGAAAGGCTGGAAAGCGGATCGCTATGGCAATGTGATGTATCGCCATACAGCACAAAATTTTAACCCCATGGCCGCCACCGCGGGGAAAATCACCGTGGTAGAAGTTGAAGAAATTGTGGAGCCGGGTGAGCTTGAGCCTAGCCAGATCCATACGCCAGGCATTTATGTGGATCGGATTATTCAAGGCACGTTTGAAAAGCGCATTGAAAAACGCACGGTGCGTAGTTAAGTCACCGCTTTTTTAAAGACTTAAATTTCAAATATCTCACTCGCTTCCTATTTAACGATTCAACAAGAGGTAGTCACCATGGCTTTAACACGAGAACAGATGGCCCAGCGTGTCGCTCGCGAACTTCAAGATGGCTTTTACGTCAATTTGGGCATTGGTATTCCCACCCTGGTTGCCAATTACATTCCAGACGGCATTGATGTCATGCTGCAATCCGAAAACGGACTGCTGGGGATGGGCCGTTACCCCACCGAAGAAGAGCTTGATGCGGATATGATCAATGCGGGTAAAGAGACCGTGACGGCGCGCCCGGGCGCGGCGATTTTCTCTTCAGCTGAGTCCTTTGCCATGATTCGTGGTGGGCATGTGGATTTGACCGTACTGGGCGCCTTCGAGGTTGATCAACAAGGCAATATCGCCTCGTGGATGATCCCCGGCAAGCTTATCAAAGGCATGGGCGGCGCGATGGATCTGGTGGCTGGCGCTGACAATATTATTTGCACCATGACGCATGCCTCTAAACATGGTGAATCCAAACTGCTGGAAAAATGCGAGCTGCCGCTGACGGGGGCTGGTTGTATTAACCGTGTTTTGACCGATCTCGCTTATCTGGAAATCAAAGACGGTGCATTTATCCTCAAAGAGCGTGCGCCCGGCGTTAGCGTTGAAGAAATTGTCGAAAAAACAGCGGGCAAACTAATCGTGCCAGACCACGTGCCTGAAATGAGCTTTGACGCTTAATAAGGCACCCCGTCAGCTTTTAAGTCGAGTAGCATTAGAGATAGTGAGATAGTGAGTCGCTAACTGAAAGAGTTAGCGACTCATGCCATTTCACAGCGTGTGTGATGGGGTAGAAGGACGTCGGCTAGGCGCTCGTGACTATGCTCTACATGCTTTTGGACGAGCGCCAGCCCCCCTAAGCAGAGGCGATGCTCATCGCCATCGGCGAATACGGCTTTCTGCGGTGTCGTTGGGTAAAAACGATGGTCAAGCAGCGGTGACACCGTAAAAACACCGTTCTGCTGCTCTTGCAGGCTCAGCATACCTACCTCTTTGAGACGTTGATCCAAAACGGCTAACGGTTCGCCAAGCTGACCACAATCAAAGCCCGCATGGTGCAAGCGGGGCCCCCTCACTGCAAGCCATGCGGCTAGCGGATGGGCCTGCTGCAACTGCTGATAAAGTGCCCAGGAGGGCATTGGCCAGGGTCTACCGCGACAGAGTAAATTATGCCCTTTGCAATCCTGAGGATGCGATTGACGCACCAGTCCTTCAATTGCTTCTCGCGGCGCTTTAGAAAGGGTGCCTATTTGCAATTCGGCAAGCACCAGCCAGCTACTGCCATCGCTGGGGGCTAGTAAGTGCACGAGTAGGCCTTTGTCCGCCATGGCGTAGTGACTCATAGCGCGGTAGCCCATGTGGGCTAAATTGCTGCTAAGCGCGGTAGCCGAAAAAGGACCGTAGTTGAGTGTGACTAACGTTAAATATTCGGCTGCGGCCGAGAGTGGCCACAGCCTCAATGCCCCAATATCGGGGTGTGTATGTACGTAGTCTAGCCACAGCTGCTGAACAAACTCCTGACGCTGCATGGTGAACTCCTTGCCCAAAAGTGGCACACCTCGCGTGGGCCATGAGTAACTGCACAGTATAGGCAAGCAAGGCAGGCAAGGATTCAACGGGTATTAACGAGGGTTTTAACGGCAGCACAGTGCCAAACGCCAATTACTATTAAACGGCGAGGAGCTGTTTGTCGCGGACAAACTGATCAAACTCGGTAAAGCCACCGACATGAGTTTGATCCACGAACACTTGCGGTACGGTATGAATGGGTTTGCCAGCGGTCTTGGCGATATCTTCCTTAGTAACGCCTTCAGAAGGCATATCGACATAGCGGTACCCTTCAATTTTTCCGGCTTTTTCCAGATGATCTGCAAGGTGTTTAGCACGTACACAGAAGGGGCAGGACATCCGACCAAAAATAACCACAAACATAGGTGGCGCTCCTTTACGATAAGCAGAATAAGTTACAAAGTGGAACGTAACCGAGTGAAAAGTCTTTGCGGCACGATAATCTGCGCCCATTGTGGCTTAGCAACGCTTATTTCGCCAATAGCAGCTCGCTACATTGCCCATTAATGCCTGTTATCACCTGGAAAAAATCACACGTTTATGTATACGCTGACTGCTGACGAATACGCCCTTCTTGCTGAACTGGCGAAGGCCTATCGAGATGTGCATTTACCTTCCATGAAACAACAGGAGGGATGGAATCCGCGCTTAGGATTTGATGCGCTATGCTTTCAGCATCATTGTGCAGGAAATATGGTGGGCGCGTTGATTACACCCTGTGAGCTTTGGCTGGTCGTGGTGCCTGATCAATCCCATCTTACGGAACCTTTGGCAGATTCGCTGACACTTTCCTTACCTTCAGGCGCCTATCAGCTATCTCTTGAGAGCCTGCCTGGTGGCTATGAGCTCTATAAGCGCGCCATCTTGCACAATCTAGAAGAGCTCGAGAATATGCAGGAGGCTGCTAGGTTGGCGCAGCAAATGATGGCGCGTTTAATGCAACCGGTCGATGAGCCTGACGCTTAACCACGTACCGCTATACTGAAAACACCTTCTGACCACTTATGACAAGGAATTGCCCATGACTTCCTCATCCGTTTCAACGCCGCGTGTAGCGCTGGTCACCGGAACCAGCAGTGGTATCGGTGCCGCGGTTGTTAAGCACTTTTGCGAGCTAGGCCATCAAGTGCTTGCGGTCGACTTTAACCCGGCGGGAAAAGCGATAGCTGAACAGGCTGGCGCTGCCTTTTTTGAAGCTGACCTGACAGACCCAGATGCCTGCCGTGCGGCGGTAGCCGATGCGGTTAAGCGTTTTGGCGGAGTTGATATATTGGTCAATAATGCCGGTATTCAACATGTAGCTTCGATTGAGACCTTTCCCGAGGAAAAATGGCGGCAGATTATGGATCTGATGCTGACCGCTCCCTTTCTGCTCACGCAAGCGGCCTGGCCGCACATGCGCGAAAAAGGCTGGGGACGCATCGTTAACGTGGCTTCAATACATGCCCAGGTGGCCTCGCCTGGTAAAGCAGCCTACATCAGCGCCAAGCACGGGATGATTGGTCTGACCAAAACCGCAGCGTTGGAAGGGGGGGAGCAAGGGATTACCGCAAACGCTGTTTGCCCCGCCTATGTGAAAACGCCACTGGTGGATAATCAGATCGCCGATCAAGCTAAGTTGCACGGTATGGATGAGCAGGAAGTGATTGAGAAAGTCATGCTCAAACAGGCGGCGATCAAGCGCTTGATCGAGCCTGATGAGGTGGCGCAACTAGTCGCCTATCTGGTGTCCGATGCCGCCGGTGCGGTGACCGGGTCAAGCTTTAATATTGATCTAGGCTGGACAGCGCATTAAGCGTTCAGGCCTCTGCCATAAAACATTTTAGTGTGGTGGGGCTTGGACTAGCGGGCAATTAACCAACAATCTAACGCCGCACCGGGCGTTTTTGTAATTTGCGCTGCAGAGTACGGCGGTGCATGCCCAGTGCTCGGGCGGTGGCCGATATATTGCCGTCGTGCTCCTGGAGTACCTTCTGAATATGCTCCCAGGTAATGCGGTTAATTGAAGGTGGATTATCAGCCAACTCAATATCAGGGTCGCCACTTTGGCGCTCAAAGGCCGTTAGCACATCATCAGCATCTACCGGCTTGCAGAGATAATTAACTGCACCAAGCTTGATGGCCTCAACGGCAGTCGCAATGCTGGAGTAGCCTGTCAGCACCACAATGCGACACTGGGGTGAAATGGCCAGTAGCTCGGGAAGCAGCTTTAAACCTGAACTATTTTCCAATTTTAGATCAAGGGTCGCCATCGTGGGCAAGTACTGGGCGGCCATTGCCAGGGCCTGATCGGCATTATGGGCAACAATGACTTCGTAACCACGCCGCGTTAAAGCGCGATTTAGCACATGACAAAACATTTCATCGTCATCAACAATCAGCAGGCGTTGGTCTCGCGTTTGCATGTTGTCCTCAATCCATTAAAGGCGATGCTTGGGCAGCCGGGTTTAATGCGGTGCCGCGCAGCGGGGCAGCGTAACTTCCGTTAGCGTACCCCCTTCCGGGTGATTATACAGGCTTACCCCGCCTCCAAAGCGATTGATAGTGGCGTGGGTTAAAAACAACCCTATGCCCATGCCTTTGCTTTTTGTGGAGATAAACGTTTCCCCTAACTGGTCGGCAATCGACATGGCCACCCCTGGGCCATGGTCGCGTATATCAATGACTACACTCTCATCCTGCCAGTCTAAACGAATCGCAATGTGCTCAGGGTTGGCGTCGGCGGCGTTGTTCAATAGGTTCGTTAACGCTTGGTCAAGCGTGGCATCAACCGCAAGCCATGGCCTGCTACGCTTCTCGGCCACCTCGAAATGATGGCTCACATCCGGCCTTAGCACTAGCCAGCGCTGCACAACGCCTGCTAGCCAAACTTCTGCGTCAAGCACTTCAGGCTCTGCCATCCGGCGCCTATCCGCATTAGAGACTAAGTTTTGCAGCCGTGATTTGCAGACGTCCACCTGCTGGCGCAGCAGGGTAATGTCTTCATGCAGCTCAGAATCAGGTAGCGCGTCGGCCTGCATTTCCTTGAGTAGCACCGCCATGGTAGAGAGCGGCGTTCCCAATTCATGCGCTGTGCCAGCGGCTTGAGTGGCTACTGCCAATACCTGTTCATTACGCAACGCGGCTTCCCGGGTGCGGGAAAGTGCCTGGTCCCGGCTACGCAATGCGTGGGCCATTTTGTAGATAAAAAAGGTCACCAATCCTGCTGAGAGGCCAAAGTTAAGCCACATGCCCAATATGTGCAGGCTCAAGGGGCTGTCGCTATTAATATGACCCAATTGCGGGATGGGGAAGTAAGAGAACATTAAAAAGGTATAACCCGCCATAGCGCAGGCGGCAATGATCCAGGCGTGGCGCCAGGGCAGGGTGGCGGCGGCAATAGTAACCGGCACTAAGTAGTAGGTAATAAAAGGGTTGGTGGAGCCCCCGGAAAAGTAAAACAGCAGTGTAAGGCCTGCAATATCGGCCAGTAGGTGCAGTAGATACTCCAGGTGGGTAACGGCCCGTGGGCGACCCAGCCGCCACCAGGTGGCGATATTAAGTATGCCCATGGCTATCACCACGCTCACCACAGCAGTCACTGGTAAATCGAAGGCTAGCAATTCGACACCCACAATAATGGCCAGTAAAAAACCGGTCCAGGTGATGCCGCGCACGATAGTGAGCCGCACTAAATTACGGTTGGGCGTAGAGAGCGGAAGTGGTAGAGCCGTTGGCATAATGAGCTTACTTAGTCCTGGTTTTTAGGCCATGAATCACAAACTTAATAAACAACGTCATGACGTAGGTGGCCCAGCCAGCAGAGGCCAGGATATTAAATAGCAGCATTTTAGGTGGCAGCCAGGCACTGCCTAATAGGGCTTCCAACATGATGTGGAAGAACATCGCTAGCAGCAGAGGCAGGGCTAAAATATGAATCCACATATCGGTTCGCCGCTTGCGAATATGGTAGCGACCTAACAAAAAACGCAGTGGTCGATGCGCCCAGCAGAACACCACGAGAGCACCAATCACTAACAAACTGGCAAGGGTAGGCTCCGTGCTGCCCATATGGACTGACAGCGAAATTGACCAAGCCAAGCTTAGCCATAACACGCCCTCCAGACTGGCAATGACATCCGCATAACGTCGCACATTCTGCATAAACAATCGGGTCCTTAACGTTAAAGCGAGCTATCAACCCTAGTCGTTAAGACGGGTTCATTAAGAAAAGTGCCGCCATGATACGACACTTGGGCAAATGTGTGGCGCTCGAAGAGTGGATTTATCCAATCGCGCAATTGCGTATACTGTCGCTATCATTTTTCCGACATCACTCCAGTACAGGACTCGCCGTGGACACTGTAACACTGACCCGCCCCGATGATTGGCATCTTCATTTACGCGATGGTGAAGCGCTAAAGGCGGTGGTAGGCCATACCGCCGCACAGATGGGGCGTGCCATTATTATGCCTAATCTAACTCCGCCGATCACCACAACCTCCCAGGCGATTGATTACCGTCAACGTATCCTAGACGCCTTACCTGCGGGCAGTACTTTTGAGCCCTTAATGGTGCTTTACCTTACCGATACCACGCCCCCCGAAGAGATTGAACGCGCAGCACAGAGCGGCATCGTCAAAGCGGTCAAGCTTTACCCAGCGGGTGCCACTACAAATTCTGACTCAGGTGTGACCGACTTGGCCCATTGTGATGCCACGATTGCCAAGATGGTTGAAGTAGGCATGCCCCTGTTAGTGCATGGCGAGGTCACTACCGCTGAGATTGATATTTTTGATCGCGAAGCTGTGTTTATCGAAAAAGTGATGAAGCCATTGCTGGCGCGCCACCCAACGCTGAAAGTGGTGTTTGAACATATCACTACTCAGCAGGCCGCAGAGTTTGTCGCGCAAGCGCCGGACAGCGTGGCCGCTACCATTACCGCCCATCACTTACTGTTCAATCGCAATAAAATGTTGGTCGGTGGTATTCGCCCTCACTACTACTGCTTGCCGATTCTCAAGCGTGAGCAGCATCGTCAGGCGCTTTTGAAAGCAGCCACCAGCGGTAGCCACAAGTTCTTTTTGGGCACCGATAGCGCGCCTCACTCTCAGGGTGCTAAAGAGTCAAGCTGCGGCTGTGCAGGTGCTTATACCGCCCCCGCCGCCATTGAACTTTACGCTACTGCTTTCGATGAAATGAATGCCTTGGACAAACTGGAAGCCTTTGCCAGCCTTAACGGGCCGCGCTTTTATGGCCTGACGCCTAACGCTGACACCATGACGCTAGAACGACGCGAATGGCGACTGCCGGAGAGCTACTCCTATGCCCAAGGCGAGTCGATTATTCCGCTATTGGCGGGCGAATCGCTTGGATGGGCTATTAAGGCGTAGCCCTGAGATACCAGCTAGCCTTGGCTAAGCTGCTTCAGCATTTGATCGACCATGCGCGATGAGTGGTCGGCAGCTACTTCCAAAAACTCATCAAAAGAGAGGTGGTTGTCGCCACTGCCTGGAATGTCAGAGAGTGCGCGGATCACGACGAAAGGACACTGGTAGAGATAGCATGTCTGAGCAATCGCAGCGCCTTCCATCTCAACGGCCAGCATGGTGGGGAATTGGGCGCGGGTTGCTTCTACGCGAGCCGGGTCGGCCATGAAGGCGTCTCCTGTGGCGATCAGCCCTTCGCGTATGTTGACCTCACCTAATGAAGCAATGGCGTTACGGGCAATGTCTCGTAGCGCCGTGTCGGCCTGATAGGCGGCGGGCATCCCCGGTACTTGGCCCATCTCATAGCCAAATACGACGGCGTCAACATCATGATGGCGTACTTCATCAGAGATGATCACATCGCCAATCTTTAAATCGGTGGCAAATCCACCCGCCGAACCGGTATTGATAATGACATCGGGTTGGTGGCGCTCTAATAAAATAGCGGTACCCACTGCGGCGTTGACTTTGCCAATGCCTGACTGCAGCACAATCACCTCAAGGCCATAACGTGTTCCAGTATGGAATGTAAAACCCGCGTGTTCATAGCGTTCAGCATTGTCTAGCTGCGCTACTAAAGTGCTTACTTCCTGCGCCATTGCGCCAATAATACCAATACGCTTCACTGCGCCATGCTCCTGCATAAAAGGGATGAAAATGTATTAATCAGGCGTGATCTTGGGGCGTTAAATCGTGCCGTTCAGCGGCTTCAAGCGTATTTTCGAGCAGCGTTGCGACGGTCATGGGTCCCACGCCGCCCGGAACCGGGGTAATAAAGCTAGCGCGTTCAGCGGCGGCGGCGAAATCAAGGTCGCCTTTTAGCGTGCCATCTTCCTGGCGATTAATACCTACATCAATCACGACAGCTCCTGGCTTAATCCATTCCCCTTTAACGATGCCTGGCTTGCCGACGGCTACCACCACAATGTCAGCGCGGCTAACGTGGTCTTTAAGGTTCTGGGTAAAACGGTGGCATACGGTAGTGGTACAGCCCGCGAGCATCAGTTCAAGTGCCATAGGGCGGCCGACAATGTTAGAAGCGCCGACCACGGTAGCATCCAAGCCGCGTAGCGCGATGTCGCTTTGCGCCAGTAAGGTCATGATGCCTTTAGGGGTGCAAGGGCGTAGCGCAGGCATGCGCTGTGCTAAGCGACCAATGTTGTAAGGATGAAAACCATCAACATCTTTATCAGGACGAATACGCTCTAAAATAGGGCCGGCATCTAAGTGCTTGGGTAGTGGCAGTTGAACCAGTATTCCGTCTACGGCCGGGTCGCTATTGAGCTGATCAACCAGCGTTTCTAAGTCATGCTGAGAGGTCGCAGTGGGCAGAGTATGCTGGAAGGAAAGAATGCCTGCCTGTTCGCAGGCGCGGTGCTTATTACTGACGTAAACGTGAGAGGCGGGATCATCTCCTACCACAACTACGGCTAGGCCCGGTGCTCGTGCGCCTGCATCTTTACGTGCGGCAACCTTCTCGGCAACCTGTTGGCGAACAGTAGCAGCGATGGCTTTGCCATCGATTAGTTGGGCAGTCATGTAGAGAAATCCCTGTGGACGTGGAAAAGGGCTAGGCGGTGTCTCGAAGCCTTTTGACGTAATGGCTTTTAAGACAGTACCTAGTGCTGCTAGCGCAGTTGGCTACGCTTTCTAAGGCGGTAATTTTCGCACGCTAGGGCATCCAGGCAAAGCGCCTTCACGAACAATCACTTTAATGGTTGACTTTAAAATTAAAAATAGTAATATATGCCTCGCTTGAGACGGACCAAGCGGTAGCGTCTAGGGTGATGAAAAATCGGGATGTAGCGCAGTCTGGTAGCGCGCCTGCTTTGGGAGCAGGATGTCGGGGGTTCGAATCCCTCCATCCCGACCACACCTAAACGTGAAAGGTAGTAGCTTGCTTTTTCAAGCTTTGGTTGTGGTCTAGTGCTCATCAGTATTCGTTATTTCTGAATGCTTTTTGTGCGCCCATAGCTCAACCGGATAGAGCAACGGCCTTCTAAGCCGTAGGTTGCGGGTTCGATTCCTGCTGGGCGTGCCACCTAATTTCAGTGGTAACAACCCGTCAGAGAATCATTCTTCAAGCATGTAATACTTGTTTCTACGTAAGATTGTCTATGGTGGGTGTAGCTCAGGGGTAGAGCCCCGGATTGTGACTCCGGTGGTCGTGGGTTCAAATCCCATCATCCACCCCAGTGACAATGTTTACGTTTCCAGTTTTAGGTTGTGGTGGGTGTAGCTCAGTGGTAGAGCCCCGGATTGTGACTCCGGTGGTCGTGGGTTCAAGTCCCATCATCCACCCCATTACCCGCATGTACTCTTCTTGTTATCTCCTCCTGTTTTTAGTTTCTATTTTTCGGTTTTTATGCCCTTTATTGGGTTTTTTTGTTTTCGCCTTTTAAGCGCTCTCGTTTTTCTAACGAGGCATCACTCGAATACGGTTGCCGGCCATATTGGTAAGCGGTTCAGGCATTCCTAATAAATACCCCTGCGCATAATCAATCCCTATCTGATGCAGTGTGTCCAGCGTAGCCTGGGTTTCAACAAACTCTGCGATCGTCTTGATCCCCAGTGCCTTACCCACCGAGTGAATTGCCTCCACCATTGCCCGGTCAATCGGGTCTTGATGCACATTGCGGATGAAGTTACCGTCAATTTTTAGATAATCAACGGGTAGCTGTTTCAAATAACTGAACGAGGAGAGTCCGGTACCAAAGTCATCAAGAGCAAAACGGCAGCCATAAACTCTCAAGGTATTAATGAGTGTCTTTACGCTGGATAGCTGGGCGATCGCGGTACTTTCAGTAATTTCAAAACAGAGCGTGCCGTGGGGTAGGTCTGCTGTAGAGACCTTGGTAATCAGATCCTGACAAAAATCAGCATCGGACAGCGAAGCCCCTGATAAATTGATACCCCACAGGCTATATGTTGGTGGAGAGGATTGGCGATTTTGATCTCCTAGCCATGCCAGGGTATTACGAATTACCCAACGATCAATGCGCACCATAAAGTGATAGCGCTCAGCGGCAGGTAAAAAGCTTCCAGGGGCGATAAGTTCACCATGCTCTTCCAGGCGGAGCAAAATCTCACGATAAGCGGGAGCGTCACCGTATATAGCTTTAATCGGCTGGGCAAAAAGTCGAAAGGCATCGTTATCAAGACCATTTTGCAAGCGCTGAACCCACTGCAGTTCACCATGCCTCTCTAGTAACAAATGGTCATCGGGTTGATAGCAGTGGATGCGATTGCGTCCCGCCTCCTTTGCGGCGTAGCAAGCTGCGTCAGAAGCGTGAAGTGCTTGACTAAGCTGCATGGGTTGAGCAGCGTTGAGTTCAACCAAGCCAATGCTAACCCCAATCCCAAAGGTGTGCTCTTGCCAGGCAAATCGGTAATTTTCGATATCGCTGCGCAGAGCTTCGGTAATGACAAGCGCTCTATCAAGACCGCAGTCGGGTAGCAGCAGGGCAAACTCATCACCACCCAGGCGAGCGGCAATATCGCTACTGCGCACATGGGATTTCAGCTTTAATGACACTTGCCGTAACAGCTCGTCACCCGCTAGATGGCCGCAGGTATCGTTGACTATTTTGAACTGATCAAGATCGAGGTAGCAGAGGACATGTTGGCCATCATCGCGATTAAGCAACGCGTTAAGCGCTGATTCAAATGCACGCCGATTGAGTAAGTCGGTTAGATTATCGTGACTTACTTGGTAACTCAGTTGTTCTGTCAGTTGGCGAGTGAGGCTTACATCTTGAAAGACAACGACTGCCCCTAGAGTGATACCGCTGCGAGAGCGTATCGGTGAGGCACTGTGTTGGATGGGTGTGTACGATTGGTCACACTTTACCAGTAGGCAATGCTCAGTGGAGTGCACGGAAGTTAATTGCGTTAGCACTTGCCGGGCTGGGTTGCTGAGCAGTTCGCCACTGGCTTCCTCGAGTAATTGATATACCACATGAATGGGTTTATCCATTGCCTCTTTGAGTGACCAGCCGGTTAAGCGTTGCGCTTCTGTGTTGAGAAACGTGACGTTGCCGCTGGCATCGCAGGTGATAACGCCATCACCTATAGAAGCCAGCGTCGTGCGGGCAAGATCACGCTCCCGGTTTAACTGCTCTTGGAGCTGTCTGCGCTCAGTAATATCGCGCACCATTCCAGAACGCTCTGATGCAGAGCCGCTAGCGCCTTCGCTAACCTGAATTTCCAAATAGCGAATACGCTTGTCATCGCAGCGTCGTTTAATTTCATGCCGCGCCCCAGGGGTTAACGTAAAGCCAGGCAACAGATGTGAGACGGGTTGACCCATAAGGCTGGCTGCATTGATGTTGAAAAGCTGCTCTGCTCCAGGGTTAAGGCTGGTTAAGGTCCCGTCTGCTTGCCAAGTGATCACTCCATCGCGCAGGTTCCGCAGCATGACGCGAGTGTGACCAACGGCGGTTTCAAGAGCCGCCGTTACCCGGTTATAGCTGGCCGCTATTTCACCCACTTCGGTAAACGGGTCGGCTTCAATGCGTTGGCGTATATCGCCCTGTTGTTCATGCTGGCGCATATGTTCGAGCAGTTGGTTCAGCTCGTTGTTGGCGCCATGCTCGGCTAAATTGAGGCCCATTTTTTCTGCGTCAGGTGAGACGCGTAAGGGCAGGAAGCGCCGGGTGATGCGAAAAATCAGCCATGCGCTGCCAAAACTCCAAACACCGCAAACGACAACGCCAAGTAGCTGAATGCCGAATTGAGCGGGTCGGGACAGGCCGCTATCCAGTTGTGCCATATCCGCCACCCAGGGGAGTGCGAGCGTGCCCCAAATGCCGGATATCAAATGGGCAGGTATGGCGCCCACGGCATCATCGATACGCTTACTTAGCAGCCATTCGCTGGTCAGTACCATTAGCACGCCGCTAACCGCCCCCAAGCCAAATGCCGCCGGGAGCGAGATCACATGCGCGCTGGCGGTGACGGCGACTAGGCCTGCAATGGCGCCATTAATTGCGTACATCACATCGGCGTAACGACGTGTTCGCATTCCCATGAGCATACCGGAGAGAATGCCGCCCACGGCTCCAAGCACGGTATTAGCCAATATGCCTGGTATCTGGTCGGTAACCGCCAGCGTGCTACCGCCGTTAAAGCCAAACCAACCTAATATCATAAATAGCGCGCCAAGCATCGCGAGTGGAAGGTTGCCAGAGGGAAAAGCGGTAGGAGGCTTGCCGTTTGCGAAACGACCGCTGCGTGGGCCGATGCAGAGTACCGCTGCCAGGGCTACCCAGCCGCCTACACTGTGAACCACTGTGGAGCCAGCAAAATCAACAAACCCCAGAGCCCCTAGCCAGCCTGCGGCACCACCTAATAGCCCACCCCAAGCCCAGTGTCCGAATACGGGGTAGATAATTAACGCGATCCATAGCGCCGTCCAAATATACGCTAAAAAGGGCATGCGTTCCGCCACTGCACCCGACACAATGGTGGCGGCGGTCGCGCAGAACATTGTCTGGAAGATGAACACCGTGATCACCCAGCTACCCGAAGCATCTAACTGCCAGCCGAATAACGTCGTGCCTACAGCGCCGCCCAACGAATCACCAAACATGATGCCGAATCCGATGAGCCAAAAAACACTGACGGCAATCGCAAAGTCCGCTACGTTTTTCATAGCGACATTAATCGCGTTCTTGGTACGCGTTGTGCCAGCCTCTAAGCATAGAAAGCCAGCTTGCATCACAAATACCAGAGCGGCTGCCCAGAGTACCCAGAGCGTATCGATCAGCGAGCTATCCAGATTTAGCGTTGCAGGCATGGTGTTTTCCTTTATCACGAGTGCGAGGGCATCTTTTGGTGCGAACGCTTCTTTTTAGTGCGTTATGTGTTTTGCGCTGGGAAGGGAGAGGCCGTTACGGCGGCGTCAATCGCATACCTTTCAGGTTGCCTAATAGAAACTAAGCAATTGTTATGCCGCTAATAGTTTTGTCATCCTTTTTAGCTCTTTATGCAGCATTAATTACTTATTTCAAGCTTTAAAACAGCGGTTTCTACTATATTAATGCGGTTGATTTGGTGATATTTTTCAAATAGTTATTACTTGTCAATAATAGTGCTGAATCGACAGCGGGGGGAGTGCATCAACATGGGACGTCAAACGGTAGTTTTAGGAGCAGGGATGGTAGGTGTCAGCATTGCTTGGCATCTGCAACAACGCGGTCATGAGGTCACCGTGGTAGACCGTCTTCAGCCTGGCCGAGAAACCTCGTTTGGCAATGCAGGCATTATTCAGCGAGAAGCCGTTAGGCCTTACCCCTTTCCACGGGATGTCAAAACGCTCCTGAGCGTGTTGCCTAACCGACGGGTTGATATTCGCTATCGTCCTGCGGGTATGGTGAATGCCGCTTCCCCACTGTTGCGCTACTGGATGAACTCAGCACCGAAGGCTTACCAGAAAATCGTGCCGGAATACGCGTCTTTGATTCAGCAGTCACTGAAGACCCACGGCCCGATGATTGAGGCTGCCGGGGCGGAACACTTAGTGCGCAGGCAGGGATGGCTTGAGCTTTACCGTACCCCTGAAAAGTTGGCCGCACGGTTAAAAGATGCTGAAGAGGCGCGCCGTCTTTATGGTGTTCAATTTGAGCAACTGGATCGGGCTGCGCTGATGGAGAAAGAGCCTTCCCTTAGCGAACATATTATCGGCGCGATTCATTGGCTCGACCCCTGGACCGTGGCCGACCCAGGCGCGCTGGTCGCGGCTTATGCCCAAGCATTCAGCAATGATGGCGGACGCATTCTGCAGGCGGACATCACCTCTGTTCAGCAGGTGGGTGGCCGGTGGCAGGTAAGCACCGCCGCCGAAACGTTAGAAGCAGACGACGTCGTGGTGGCGCTAGGGCCTTGGGCGGGTAGCTGGCTGAAGGAGCTTGGTTACCATTTCCCTACCTTTGTGAAGCGTGGCTATCACATGCACTACGCCCCGCAAGCAGAGGCCAAGCTAAATTACTGGGTCATGGATGCCGAAATTGGCTACCTGCTGGCGCCGATGAATGCGGGTATCCGCTTGACTACCGGGGCAGAGTTAGACCGTCTTGATGCCCCCGCCGACGTTAACCAACTGGGTGCGGCAGAGAAAGTGGCTCGCAGTGTGTTTCCATTAGGGGAGCGCCGCGATGAAGCCCCCTGGAAAGGTGCGCGGCCGTGCCTGCCCGATATGAAACCGGTGATTGGCCCAGCGCCACGCCATTCTGGCCTATGGCTTGCTTTTGGTCACGGTCATCAAGGGTTTACGTTAGGGCCCGCTACCGGCCACTTGTTGGCGGATATGATGGAAGGGCAGCCAACGGCTATCGATATGGCGCCATTTCGCGCTGACAGGTTTTAAATAGACCTATCACTATTAATGCTTAGGCAGACTAAGCCGATAAGGTTATAAAAACGCTGACTTGTTCAGCGTTTTTTTTGGTCTTTTTCAAGGGCGTCACGTTTGACACCACCCGCGACAACAGCCGCCTCCAAGCGTTACAATTGCCGTAATGGACATAGCTCAACGCGCGTTGGCCAGTTAGCGAGAGCTTCTGATCGAGTGCTGCGGATGAGACCCTATATTTGAAGAGGCACAATGAAAGAGACTCAATTAGCCCGTGAAGCTGAGCTTCGCAGGACATTCGCTATTATTTCCCACCCCGACGCCGGTAAAACAACGATCACCGAAAAGATGCTGTTGTTTGGCAACGCCATCCAGCTAGCGGGCTCGGTTAAAAGCAAGCGCAATGATCGCCACGCAACGTCGGACTGGATGAAAATGGAGCAGGAGCGGGGCATCTCCGTCACTACCTCGGTGATGCAGTTCCCCTATGGCGGGCGTATTGTCAATCTGCTGGACACACCTGGCCACGAAGATTTCTCTGAAGACACCTACCGTACGCTCACGGCGGTTGACTCTGCCTTGATGGTGATCGACGGCGCCAAGGGCGTTGAGGATCGTACGATTAAGTTGATGGAAGTATGCCGTCTGCGTACCACGCCGATCCTCACCTTTATCAACAAAATGGATCGCGATATCCGTGACCCCATTGAGGTAATGGATGAGGTCGAAACGGTACTCAATATTCAGTGCGCGCCAATGACCTGGCCGATTGGCATGGGGCGCCACTTTAAGGGCGTTTATCATCTGTATAACGATGTGGTTCACCTCTACACCCAGGGGCAGGGTAGCCGTATCCCCGATGATAAACGCATTGAAGGCCTAAATAATCCTGAAGTAGATGCCGTGTTGGGTGAAGACCAAGCAGAAGAGCTGCGCATGGAAGTGGAACTAGTGCGTGGTGCCTCCCATGAGTTTGACCTGGACGCCTATCGTCGTGGTGAGCTTTCGCCGGTCTATTTCGGGACTGCGATGGGTAACTTCGGGGTGCGTGAAATGCTAGATGGCTTTGTTGAATACGCGCCGCCCCCCCAGGCCCATGAAACCGATACCAGAGAAGTCACTTCTGATGATGATCGCTTCACCGGTTTCGTGTTTAAAATTCAGGCCAATATGGATCCCAATCATCGCGATCGCATTGCCTTCTTGCGGGTCTGTTCAGGCAAGTACGAAAAGAACATGAAGATGCGCCATGTGCGCATTGGCAAAGACGTCAAAATTGCCGATGCGCTGACCTTTATGGCCTCTGACCGCTCGCAGGTCGAAGAAGCGTGGCCCGGTGACATTATCGGTCTGCACAACCACGGTACCATTCAGATCGGCGATACCTTTACCGTCGGTGAAGATATGCGCTTTACCGGTATACCGCACTTTGCACCAGAGCTCTTTAAGCGCGTGCGGTTAAAAGACCCGTTGAAAATGAAAGCGCTGCAAAAAGGCTTGCAGCAGCTTTCTGAAGAGGGCGCTACCCAGGTCTTTATGCCGATGGACAATAATGACCTGATCCTTGGCGCTGTGGGCACCCTGCAGTTCGATGTGGTGGCTCATCGCCTGAAAGAGGAGTACAAGGTCGACTGCTTGTATGAAGGCGTCAATGTGCAGACTGCCCGCTGGGTCTACTGTGAGGATGCTAAAAAAATCGAAGAGTTTAAGCGTAAAGCCAGCACTAATCTGGCGATTGATGGCGGTGGCTATCTCACTTATATCGCGCCGACTCGGGTTAACCTGCAGATGACTCAGGAGCGCTGGCCGGACATTCGCTTCCAACCCACCCGCGAACACTAAGTATTGATATGTTAATCGACGCGCACTGCCATCTCGATTTTTCTGAGTTCGATCATGATCGAACTGAGGTGTTTGAGGCTGCCAAGGCGGTGGGTGTGGTGCGCTTCGTGGTGCCGGGTACAACCCGGGCCCGTTGGCAACAGGTGCTGGCGCTGGGCGAGCGGGATGACACCTCGGTTTGTCTGGGGCTTCATCCGTACTTTATGCAACAGCATCAAGAGGCCGACCTTGAGGCGCTCGACCTAGCTCTGAGCGAGCATCCTGAAGCTGTTGCGTTGGGCGAGTGTGGAATTGATGGCCGCTTTAGCGACACGCTGGACGCGCAGTGGCATTACTTTGATGCTCAATTGAGGCTCGCTAAGCATCACTCACTGCCGATAGTGGTGCACTGCGTTCATGCTAACGATAAGGTCGCCAAGCGACTTCGCCAGCTTGCGCTACCTCAAGCTGGGTTAATTCACGCTTTCTCAGGCTCTATTGAGCAGGCGACGAAATTTCTCGATTTAGGTTTCAAGCTGGGGTTGGGCGGCGCGGTAACCTATGAGCGTGCCAAGCGGTTGCAGCGAACCGTTGAGGCACTGCCCGATGACGCTTTTGTGCTTGAAACCGACAGTCCTGATATGCCGCTTAGCGGCTACCAGGGCAAGCGTAATGAACCGTGCCGGGTAGCGGAAGTATGTAGTGTGGTGGCTGCCCTGCGCGGTCAAACGCTGGAACAGGTCGCGACCATGAGCAGTCATAACGCCACAACGCTGTTTGGCTTACCTCACGCTTAGAAAGCGGCAAGGCTAGTTATTCAGGCCAACCGCCAACTGTTCGGGGTCAACTCGCTCAATCGTATAGGGTAATGGTAGTAAAGTGGCTGGCGCCCCTGCGAGAAATACGGGCACTGTTTCTTCCATGACCTTGGTGCTCATTACTGCAAGCAGCTCGACGTCGCCTTGCTCGTTAAATGCGCTTACCACGACTTCGCCCACCGCTTTATCGTCACTGTTCGTCAGGTTGGCGCCTACTTCGGGTAGCGCTTGTGCCCCCACGCTAATATGCATCAGACGCTTTTTAACCTGCCCGCGAAAGTGGGCGCGAGCGACAACTTCCTGGCCGGTATAGCAGCCTTTCTTGAAGCTAATCCCGCCTAACGCTTCCCAGTTAAGCATTTGCGGTAAAAAGTGATCTTGCTGGGCGTCGGTTAGCCACGCTAAGCCACTGCGAATATCCTCAAGCTGCCATGCGTTACGGCCTTCATCGTCGTCCTGTATCGATATTTTATCGCCGTTGATATCGTGATCGAAACACAATAGCCATCTCGGTGTCCTACCGGGGTAACGCAACGCGCAGAGCTGGTCATTGTTGCTGTGAGTGCCAACCTGCTCAGGAAAGTTCTGCTCAGGAAAGTGCAGGCCAAGCTGGTCAGCAGGTGATTGGGCATTGTCGCCAGTGCCGATGAACGTAAGGTTAGGCAGTGCCGTCAATTCGGCCTTATAGAAGGCGGCGAATTTTTTAAGATGGTTGGCTAAACTCTCTAACAGGGTGCTGCTTAGTAGCAGCCGAAAATGGTTTTCCCCCATGCGCAGCAATTGGGCATTGGCTAGCATGCGGCCCTTAGGCGTGCAGAAACAGGTCAGCGGCGCAAAGTGTCCATCGGCTAGGTTGACTTGGGCGCTAGTCTGCCCTTGAAGGAACTTTTCTGCATCGGCGCCTTTCACATCCAGCGCGGCTAAGTGAGTAAGGCGGACGCTGCCGAGGGCGGAAGTGCGTGAGGTAACGGTCGCCATAAAAAACTCCTGATCAAAGTGGTGATTTGTCAGCCATTCTAAGCTTGCGGACAAATGGATATGCATGTATTGCCCTTAAGTGCGGGCAGTCGGCATTAATTGCAAGGCACTATTAGCGTGCTAGACTCTTTCCCTCGTAGGAGTCTTGCATAGGCCAATAGGCAGGGAAACGGTATGGCGCAGCAATCATTAACATTCCAGGGTGTTAAATCGGTCGAGCAGGTTAATAAAATTACCACAGCACTCATGATGCTGGACGGTGTTGACAGCGCCGAGGTCGGCCGCCACGGGGCTGATATCGATGGGCGTGCAAAGCGTGAAACGCTGATTAACGCCATTGAAAAACTCAAGCTTGGCATCAAGGTATCCTAATGCACATACCCATTAGCGTCATTAGTGAGCGCAACCATGCCTTTAGGCTGCGTGTTGAAGTCGATGGTCTGGAAGCTTTGTATGCCGATGTACCGCCAGTGGTTGGCGGCGAGGGCAGTGCCCCTGATCCGCACGACTATTTCGATATCGCCTTGGGCACGTGTAAAGCAATTACCGTGCAAATGTACGCCAAGCGTAAGGGATGGCCGCTTGAAGGAGTGACCGTCACGGTACAGCGCGATGATAGTCAGGAAAGAAAAGGTATTTACAAACTGGGTGTCGCCTTAACACTGCACGGTATTAATGACCCTGTGCAGCGCGCCAGGCTTGAAGAAATCAGCCATCGTTGTCCCATCCAGCGTTTGATGACCGAGTCCACGGTTGAGATAGAGACACGTCTTGTTTAGTTACCCTTAAAATAGTTTTCCTTTTTTGGAGCATCGATGAGCAAAGCCTTTCGATTACAGTCAAAATTTCAGCCTGCCGGTGACCAGCCAGCCGCCATTAAAGGGCTGATTAGTGGCCTGGAATCAGGGCTTGCTCATCAAACGCTGCTAGGCGTTACCGGCTCGGGCAAAACTTTCACCATGGCCAATATCGTCGAACAGCAGCAGCGCCCGACCATTGTGATGGCACCTAACAAGACCCTTGCTGCCCAGCTTTACGGTGAGTTCAAGGCGTTTTTCCCGGATAACGCGGTAGAGTATTTCGTTTCCTACTACGACTACTATCAGCCGGAAGCCTATGTGCCTTCGTCTGATACGTTTATCGAGAAAGATGCCTCTATCAATGACCACATTGAGCAGATGCGCCTCTCGGCCACTAAGGCGCTACTGGAGCGCCGGGATGCGCTGATTGTGGTGTCGGTGTCAGCCATTTACGGTCTGGGTGACCCGGACCAGTATCTAAAGATGCGTCTCCACTTTACCCGTGGTGAATTGATCGATCAGCGCGCCTTCCTGCGTCGGCTGGCCGAGCTGCAATATACACGTAATGATATGGACTTTCGGCGCGGTACCTACCGGGTACGTGGTGACGTGATCGATATCTTCCCCGCTGACTCTGATGAAGAAGCGGTGCGTGTCGAGCTGTTCGATAGCGAGATCGATACGATTCGCTTGTTCGACCCGTTGACCGGTGCCGTCAAGGGCGAGGTGCCGCGTATGACCATCTACCCTAAATCGCACTACGTGACGCCGCGGGAAACCATTCTAGGCGCCATTGATGCCATTAAAGAAGAGCTCAAACAGCGACTTGAGTGGATGCGCAAGCATGAGCGTCTAGTCGAAGCGCAACGCCTGGAGCAACGTACGCTTTATGACATCGAGATGATGCTGGAATTGGGCTACTGCAACGGCATTGAAAACTATTCCCGCTATCTATCTGGGCGTGCGCCCGGCGAGCCCCCGCCGACATTTTTCGATTACCTGCCCGATGATGCGTTGCTGTTTATCGATGAGTCGCATGTGAGCGTGCCCCAAGTAGGCGGCATGTATAAAGGTGACCGTTCGCGCAAAGAAACATTGGTGGAGTATGGTTTCCGACTGCCTTCAGCGCTGGATAACCGACCCATGAAGTTTGAGGAGTGGGAAGCGATTTCCCCGCAGACTATCTTTGTCTCTGCCACTCCTGGGCGCTACGAGGGCGAACACGCCAGTCAAATCGTTGAGCAAGTGGTACGTCCTACCGGTCTGTTGGACCCTGAAATTGAGGTGCGCCCGGCCAGCACCCAGGTAGATGATTTGCTTTCGGAAATTGGTCTGCGTACCGCCGTAGGTGAGCGGGTACTGGTCACTACGTTAACCAAGCGCATGGCAGAAGACCTGACCGAGTACTTTGACGAGCACGGTATTCGGGTTCGCTATCTGCACTCGGATATCGATACCGTTGAGCGTGTTGAGATCATTCGTGACCTTCGTTTGGGCAAGTTTGATGTGCTGGTGGGTATTAACCTGTTGCGTGAAGGGTTGGATATTCCCGAAGTGTCGCTGGTGGCCATTTTGGATGCCGATAAAGAGGGCTTTCTCCGCGCTGAACGTTCATTGATACAAACGATTGGTCGCGCTGCCCGTAACGCCCACGGCAAGGCGATTCTCTACGGCGACCGGATTACTGACTCGATGCGCAAAGCCATCGATGAAACCGAGCGTCGGCGAGCGAAGCAGACTGAGCACAATCTAGAGCATGGTATTACGCCGACGACGATAACGCGCTCGGTGTCCGATATTCTGGAAGCCGCCCAAGCGCCGGGCAAAAAGAACAGCCGTCGGCGCGGCAGTGAACGTAAAGTGGCGGAAAGTGCCGCTGAATATGATGTGTCCACCATGAATAAGCATGATCTGCTGGGCGCAATCAGCAAGCTTGAAGATGCCATGTTCGAAGCAGCGCAAAACCTGGAGTTTGAAGAGGCGGCGCGGCTACGCGATCAGCTCCATCAAATGAAAGAAAAACAGCTGGCGCTGGGCTAGCAGTATGCCAGAAGGGCCAGAAATTCGTCGGGCGGCCGATCGTGTTCAGCAGCAGATAGGCGGGCGGGTAATTGACAAAGCTTGGTTCGCCTTTCCCGAGCTGGCCAGCCAAGCAGACTCTTTCACTGGTGTTCAGGTGTCCCGGGTAGAGACGCGTGGCAAAGCAATGCTGATCCGGTTTGCTGATGAGCGGGTACTTTACTCACATAATCAACTCTATGGGGTTTGGAAGCTGCATAGTGAGGATAAACCTCCCGACACAAAGCGCACGTTACGCGTTCGTTTGACGGCAGAAGGGCGCTGCGCAAGTCTTTACAGCGCTTCCGATATCTCGCTTTGGCATTGCGACAATCTCGCCGAGCACCCTTTTTTGGCCCGTTTAGGGCCTGATTTATTGAGCCAGGATGTAACCCCCACGGATGTTCTGCAGCGGTTAAATCTCAAGCAGTTTCACCGGCGAAGCTTGGGTGCGCTGTTGCTCGATCAAGGATTAGTGGCAGGGCTCGGCAATTATCTGCGCTCTGAAATCTTATTCTTTACCCAGTTGCCGGCCAGCGCTCGGCCGGTAGATCTCACCACCAATCAACAACAATTGCTTGCGCACTTTATTATCGAGACAACTCGGCAAGCGTACCAAACCGCAGGTGTGACCAATCAAGAGGCCTGGATTGAACAGGCTAAAGCAGCGGGTGAGTCACGTAAGCAGTGGCGTTTTGCGGTATTCGATCGCGCAGGTCTCGAGTGCCACCGCTGTGGTGCGGTGATCGAGCGCCGAATGATGGGATCGCGAAGGCTCTACTATTGCCCGCATTGCCAAGGCAGTTAATAGCTTCGAAGAGTTAATACCACGCTTTATTGAGCATTTATACCGTTATCTTGTTTGCTGCCAAGAATTACTAAAGCACTAATTTCTGTAGCCAAGACACTACCGAGGAGTGCTGCCGACAGCAGGGCAATACGGTATACTGGCTACACGCTAAGACGGCACCTGCGCCGATGCGCAAGAATGCCGCTGACTAGACGATAACCTAGGAGCTGTTAGTCCATGACCGTGATTCGCCAGGACGACGTTATTCAAAGCGTTGCCGATGCTCTGCAGTACATCTCTTACTACCATCCCAAAGATTTCATCGACGCCATGGCGGCCGCCTACGAGCGTGAAGAGAACCCCGCTGCGAAAGACGCTATTGCGCAAATTCTGATTAATTCGCGTATGTGCGCCACCGGGCATCGCCCGATTTGCCAGGACACCGGCATCGTCACCGTGTTTGTTCACGTGGGCATGAACGTTACCTGGGAAGCGGACATGAGCCTGGATGACATGGTCAACGAAGGTGTCCGTCGCGCTTATTTGCTGCCTGATAATGTCCTGCGCGCCTCAGTACTGGCCGACCCTGACGGTAAGCGGGCCAACACCAAAGACAACACTCCCGCCATTATCCATCATCAGATTGTGCCTGGTGACAGCGTGGATATTCACGTGGCTGCGAAGGGCGGTGGTAGTGAAGCCAAGTCCAAATTTGCCATGCTTAATCCTTCCGACAGCGTCGTGGATTGGGTAATGGAACAGCTGCCGAAGATGGGCGCAGGCTGGTGTCCGCCCGGTATGCTGGGCATTGGCATCGGCGGCACCGCTGAAAAAGCGATGATGATTGCCAAAGAGGCGCTACTGGATCCCATCGATATTCAGGATCTACAGGCTCGCGGGCCCAGTAATCGCGCCGAAGAGATACGCTTAGAACTGTTCGATAAGGTCAATAAGAGCGGTATTGGCGCGCAAGGGTTAGGCGGCTTAACCACCGTGCTGGATATTAAAGTAAAAGACTATCCAACCCATGCCGCCAATAAGCCTGTAGCGATTATTCCCAATTGCGCAGCAACCCGTCACGCCCACTTCAGCCTGGATGGCTCAGGCCCTGCGGCGCTAAAAGCCCCGAAGCTTGAGGACTGGCCGGAAATCACTCGCGAAGCAGGCGATAACGTCAAGCGTGTCAATCTTGACACCGTAACGCCCGCTGAGGTCAAAACCTGGCAGCCAGGCGATACGCTACTGCTGAACGGTAAGCTGTTAACCGGCCGTGACGCTGCCCATAAGCGTATGGTGGATATGTTAGCCAAAGGTGAGCCGCTGCCTGTTGATATGAAAGGGCGCTTCATTTATTACGTGGGCCCGGTTGATCCTATCGGTGATGAAGTGGTGGGGCCCGCAGGCCCAACAACCGCCACGCGAATGGATAAATTTACCCGCACCATGCTAGAAGAAACTGGCCTGTTAGGTATGGTAGGAAAGGCAGAGCGTGGCCAAATCGCCATTGATGCTATTCGTGACAATGAGGCGGTGTACTTAATGGCGGTAGGGGGTGCAGCTTATCTGGTTGCCCAAGCGATTAAAAAATCCCGAGTCGTCGGCTTTGAAGATTTAGGCATGGAAGCGATCTACGAATTCGAGGTCGAAGATATGCCGGTGACGGTAGCTGTCGATAGTCTGGGCACATCAGTGCATCAAACCGGACCTGCGAAGTGGAAAGAGATTATTGCTCAGTCAGCGTAGCAAAAGTGGTAAGAAGGTTGATTAGGCTTTGAACGCCTTGCTTTTTAAGCGCATAAAGGCCTCGCTGACGGCGAGGCCTTGTTCTTTGTGAGGGCTTTTTAAGGACGTGGCTATGACCTCCTGGTTGCTAGGGACCAGCATCTTATTGATTCATCTGCTGGGAATCGTTTCGGCGATTATGGCATTGATGTCCAGTCGCACCTCTCAAGGGGCCGTTGCGTGGATTATATCGCTGCTGACTTTCCCTTACGTGGCGCTTCCTGCTTACTGGTTTTTTGGACGGCCGCGATTTTATGGCTATGTCTCTGCACGGGGGCAGCGTGACACTGTTCTACGCCGCGTGCTGGTACGTTACCGAGCTAATGTAGAGCCTTTTGTGGCGCCCTCTAGTAATGCAGATATTCAGGCGGTTGAGCAGCTTGCCATGATGCCCTTAACCTATGGTAATCACGCCACGTTATTAATCGACGGGCCAGTGACCTTTGAAAGCCTTTTTGACGGCATTGATCGTGCCGAACAGTATGTATTGATACAGTTTTTTATTGTCCGCGGCGATGCTCTCGGACAGCGCTTGAAACAGCATTTACAACACGCTGCCCAGCGTGGCGTGCGCGTCTATTTTCTCTACGATGAGGTGGGGAGTCGTCAATTAAATGATGGTTACCTAAATGATTTAATCAGTGATGGGGTAGCCGTAAGTGCTTTTCGTTCATCAAGGGGCTTTAAGCACCGTTTTCAGCTTAACTTCCGGAATCATCGCAAAGTAACGGTCATCGATGGCAAAGAGGGCTGGATAGGAGGCTTTAATATTGGGGTTGAATATTTAGGCAAAGATCCTCGGCATGGCCCTTGGCGTGACACCCACTTAAAACTTGAAGGTCCCAGTGTATTGGGCTTACAAGAAGCGTTTTGGGAAGATTGGCACTGGGCTACCGATGAAGTGATTAGCCTGAACTGGATGGCTGAGACGTCTTCTTCAACTGATCATCATGTAGTTATTGTGCCCTCTGGGCCTGCAGATCGTCAGGATACTGCCAGCCTGCTGGTACAACAGGTTATTCATAGCGCAAAACAGCGCCTATGGGTGACCAGTCCTTACTTTGTTCCTGACCAAGGGGTTCAGGATGCACTGCGACTTGCGGCCATGCGCGGAGTAGATGTACGTGTCATGATTCCCGAACGACCAGATCACTTATTGGTTTTCCTATCAGCCTTCTCGTTTCTACCTGATATGTTAAGAGCAGGCGTAAAAATATACCGTTATCTTCCTGGATTTTTACATCAAAAAGTAATGCTTGTAGATAACAGTGCAGCCACAGTTGGCACCGTAAATCTGGATAACCGTTCATTTCGGTTAAATTTTGAAATAACCGCCTTTATCCCTAACCAAGACTTTGCTGCTAGCGTGGAAGTTATGCTGGAAAATGACTTTTCACAATGCCGCCGGGTCAGCATTGATGAAATCAACCAGCGCTCAATGTGGATGAAAGTCGTATCACGTGCTGCCTATTTAATGGCGCCCGTCCAATAGACCGCAAAATAGGAAAACAATATGCATGCACGAAGGGTGAGACAAGGAGTCCTGGGGTGAATCTCGAAACAAAATGGCTAGAAGATTTCGTAGCACTTGCCAGCACACGCAGCTTCTCTGCATCAGCTCGACAGCGCCACGTAACGCAGCCTGCATTTAGTCGGCGCATTCGTGCACTGGAGCAGGCCGTTGATGTCACTCTTGTCGATCGTTCAACTACCCCTGTTGGGCTAACACCGGAAGGGCAGCTGTTTTTAGTTACCGCCCGTAATTTGGTCGAACAGTTAAACGAATCGCTTAGCCATTTGCGTGGTCTTTCGATTGCCAATGAAGCGCTGGATATTGTCGCCGCTCACTCCCTGGCATTAAGCTTTTATCCGCCTTGGATTTCCCGTTTACAACAGGGCTTAGGCGAATTGCCGACACGCCTAGTGGCAATGAACGTAGGTGAGGCGATACATGTGCTACGTGAAGGCAATTGCGATTTAATGCTGGCTTATTACGACCCCTTTGCCACCATGCAGCTCGATGCCGAAGTGTTTCCTTCCTTCTCGATCGGTAAGGTCAATATGCTACCCGTCTCGCTACCCGATGCACAGGGAAAAGCTAAATTTTCCCTTCAGCATGACACTTCCATCCCTTACCTTTCCTATACGCAGGGTGCATTTTTGGGGCGCAGTGTGCGTATGCTGCTGAAGAATGATCCGCTACGCATGAAGCTGCGTACCGTGTATGAAACGGCCATGGCCGAAGGCCTGAAAGGGATGGTGCTGCAAGGGGTAGGCGTTGCCTGGATACCTGATTTCTGTATTCGTGAGGAATTAAAAAGCGGCCGCTTGGTCAGGGCGGGCGACCCGAGCTGGGACATTCCCTTAGAAATTCGCTTATACCGCTGCTCAATGGTGCATAAGCCCGGCGTGGAGCGTTTATGGCGGCAAATGATGAAATTACCCAGGGATTTCCTGCAGGCATAAACGTCTCAAGCGTGTGCCTTTCTAATCCCTTGAGTTTTTTAGCTGCTGCCAAAATCGGCAGGCAGCCCGAGAAAATTCTGAATAATAAAAAAGTGGTCTTCAAACAAGCTCTCAGGTTCAAGGTCAGCAAGTGCCACCCAGCGCGCATGATCTCCCCCTTTAACAGGCTTTAAGCGAGGCAACTGCTGGTCTGGACGTAACGCAAAGTAGAAAGCTTCTGCCAAAGTGCGCCCGCGCCAACTGCGGTGGGGTTCATCAAACAGCCGCTGGCCACGTAGTGACCCCTTAAGCACAGGCTCGGGGACTTTTAATCGCAACCGTTCGCGCAGTTCACGCAAACAGGCATCGAGTAAACGCTCATGAGGATTAATAAATCCGCCTGGCAGGGCGTAAAGTCCTTTACCCGGTGCCGCCGTACGCCGTACCAGCAATACATGACCCGACTGCACCACGACTGCATTTACTGTGACAAAAATAGGCGGGTAGGGCGCATGGGCCCACGCCTGACGGTATTGATCCAATAACTGCTGCTCTTCCAGCAGGCGCTTATAGGCGCTGACGTGGCAAAACTTCTTTACACTTTCGACAACGCCGGGGGGCAGGTCGTGGTAAGCCCCCGTACTCAAGTAGTCATCGGTGGAGCTAGGCGAACGGAACAGGCGCTCACGAATTTGACTCGCTGAAATCCCTTCTACCGACGGTACACTGACCGACTCCCATTGAGGGAATAGCGACAGGTAGTAGCTAGACTGTCCGCGACTGGCTCCAATCAAACCAATGCGCGGTAGGCGGGCATTGGCAGGGGCGGCTAAATCACGCACTTTGCGCTGAACATCGCGCACCCAGACATCATCATTGTAGAGTGCGTCCAGTAGCGGGGTAATCTCTAAGCGTTGATTATCAGCCTCATCAAACCCTGAGCGGAGCATGGCTTGGCGTTCGTCAAATCGCCACGGGTTACGCAATGAGCGTGCTTGCCACGCAGAGCCCACCAGTACAATCACTTGCCGCGCGCGTTTTAGTGCTTCTCGAATAATCGCCAAGTGGCCAAGGTGAGGTGGTTGAAAGCGACCAATAAACACCAAACAGTCGAAATCGCAGGCGGTAGTAGAGCGCGCAATATCGGTGGCCATCCAAGCTTCCTTTTGGTTTGGTGATGTTAGGGGTCAACGTACCAGAAAACTGCGCTAAAAGCTGTGGTTAGGTATGCTAGAAAAAATAGGCTGTTGATTACGTTTAAAATTAGCCTTATACCAACGACACAGGGAGTGGATATGATAAAACGTGCGGCTAATTTTTGGTGGAAAGTCACCCAAGACGCCACCTCATTATGGCTGGAACGCAATGCGTTTAGCTATGCGGCTTCGCTCGCGTTTTATACGCTTTTCTCACTGGCACCCACGATTATTATTGCAGTCACGGTCATCGGTGTTGTGATGGGAGAAGAGGCCGCTCAGGGACAAATAGTCGCTCAACTGCAGGGCACTTTAGGCATGGATGCCGCCGTCGCCATACAAGAAGCCGTTGCTCAGTCCAGAATAGAAGAGTCGGGTTTACTACCCACATTATTGGGTGTGGGCGCACTAGTCGTAGGTGCTACAACGGTCTTCGCTCAGATGCAGTTCTCACTCAATACGATTTGGGGCGTCACTGCAAAGCCGACCTCAAATAGCGCTTTACGGTTTATCAAGAGCCGATTGCTATCGCTGACGGTCGTGCTTTCTATTGGCTTTATACTGCTTGTTTCATTAGTGTTAGGGGTCGTATTGCGCGGTATGCTTTTAGCGGCGGATAACCTGCTCCCATTTGCTAGTCTATTTACCACGACGCTTGAATCACTTATTTCAGTCGCCATGGTGACAATGCTATTTGCAACTATTTTTAAGGTGCTTCCCGATGTGGTGCTTCGCTGGCAGGACGTGCTGATTGGCGCTGTTGTGACAGCCGTCCTGTTCACCATAGGACGCAGTGTTATCTCAGTTTATTTGGCTTATACAGCCACAGCCTCTACTTACGGGGCAGCCGGGTCAGTGGTAATGATCTTGCTCTGGGTCTACTACAGTTCGCTAATACTGCTATTCGGGGCAGCATTCACTCGTTCTTTATTGCTGCGCCGAGGACGACCATTGATTCCGCGCAATAGCGCGGTGTTGATTAAGCACGAGTATGTGTAAAGTGCGGGTAGTAAGGGAGGAGATATGACGAATTGCTGCGTACGCGCCGTGGTCACGGGTAAAGTACAGGGCGTCTGGTATCGTCGCGCTACTCAAGAGAAAGCGCTTCAATACAACATTACCGGTTACGCCAAAAATCTACCCGATGGACGCGTCGAGGTGCTTATGTGTGGGCATACCGACGCCGTCAAGCTGTTAAGTGAATGGCTATGGCAAGGGTCAGAAGGGGCACGCGTCACTCACGTTGAGCTCGATGTGCTCGATAATTGCCGCGCACCTAGCCACTTTGGCACCCAATAGGGCCATTGAAGGCCCTATGGTAAGTCAGAATGTATTTTCAAAGTTAAGAAGCGTCTTTCCAATCACGTATATTGTTAGCCGTCAGGCTAACAATATTTTGGCGGGCTTCCGGCGTTATCCACGCGTTGTGAGGAGTAACGATTAAGTTCAGCGATTCGTTGAGAGCGTCCAGCAGTGGGTGCCCCTCTCTAGGCGGTTCAGCAGGTAGTACATCAACGCCCAGCCCACCAAGCTTTCCATTGCGCAGTGCTTCGAGCGCGGCGATTTCATCGATAACGCCGCCGCGGGCGCAGTTGACCAATAGCAGCGAGGGCTTAACGCGAGACAAGCGCTCTTGATTTATCAAATGTTTGGTGGCGTCGCTCAAAGGACAGTGCAAGCTGATAACATCGGCATCGGGAAGTAGCTCATCCAGGGCAGGGCGCTCATCATTCGCTTCATTGCCTGGGCGAGCAGCAAACGTCACTTGCATACCAAAGGCCTCTGCCAGACGCGCCACTTCTGTGCCGAGTTCGCCTTGACCCACCATTACTAAATGCTTGCCCGATAGCTGTAACGTAGGATAATCCTGCAAACAGAAGAAGGCGCTGCGCTGCCATTCACCTGCAGCGACATCACGCTGGTAGCGTGGAAGCCGATTGGCCAGCGCAAGCATCAACATCAAGGTGTGCTGGGACACGCTGGCGGTGCCGTAAGCAGCAACATTTTTAACCGCGATACCCTGCTCTTTGGCGGTATTTAGGTCGATATTGTTAAGGCCTGTCGCTAATACGCATATTAATCGCAGTTTAGGCAACTGCTGCAGGGTCTCAGCGTCCAGCACTACTTTGTTTACGATCGCAATATCGGCGTTAGTAAGGCGCTCAAGCGCCTGCTGAGTCGTACTTTGCTCAAACACCTCAAGGTGTGAGACCGACTCTTTAATGGCGCTTAAATTGATCTCAGGGCCTAGGCTTTGTGCGTCCAGTATCACCGCATGAGGCATTTTATTCTCTCCAATAGTTACCGAAGGCTGCATAACCTTGCTCGGCAGGGGTCACAAAAGGGTATAATGGCGGCGCTTTATCAACCGCAGCCTTGGAATTTATCCCGACTGGCCACATATTGGCAGCCTAGCAGCGTTTGTGTTCGCCACTATTCTTTTCTTTCAGTTCTGGATCTATCGGGACTGGGTCTTAAAAGAACGTAGTTTGTCAGGGTTGAGCTTTTTAGGAGCCATTAACATGCCCATCTATGAATATGAGTGCAAGGCCTGTGGCCATCGCCTGGAAAAATTGCAAAAAATTAGTGCCGATCCTCTCAAGGATTGCCCTGCATGCCAAAGCGATGGCTTGGAACGACTTGTCTCGGCAGCGGGCTTCCGCTTAGCCGGCGGTGGTTGGTATGAAACCGATTTCAAAACGGGTAGCAAAAAGAATCTGGTTGCTGACGGCAAAACTGCTTCTGCAGATACCGCTAAATCAAGCGATACCAGCGCTACCCCCAAGAGCGTTACTCCCAGCGACAAAGGCGCCGCGGCATAGCTGCGGCAGTCAGGATCGGGACGCCCGCGACACACTAATTGCCACGTAACAGAACAGGATTTGACATGCGCAGCCATTATTGCGGCCAGCTAAACGAAACTTTGGTGGATCAAACGGTTACGGTATGCGGATGGGTTCATCGCCGCCGCGACCACGGTGGGGTCATTTTCCTCGATATGCGCGATCGCGATGGCATCGCTCAATTCGTTGTCGACCCTGATACCGCCGAGGCGTTCGCCACTGCCGACCGTGCCCGTAGTGAGTATGTCCTGCGCATCACTGGACGCGTTCGGCTGCGCCCTGAAGGTACTCAAAACCCCAACATGCCAACAGGCATGATTGAAGTGCTGGCGAAGGACGTCGAAGTACTTAATACAGCGATTACGCCGCCTTTTCAGCTTGATGAGCATGGCAAAGTCGGTGAAGAGGTGCGTCTTAAGCACCGCTATATCGACCTGCGTCGCCCGGATATGATCGAGAAACTGCGCCTGCGTTCGCGTATTTCACACAACGTACGCGCGTACCTCGAAAACCAGGGCTTCCTGGATATCGAGACACCGGTACTCACTCGCGCCACCCCTGAAGGTGCGCGTGATTATCTCGTCCCGAGCCGTACCCACGCAGGCAGCTTCTTTGCCTTGCCGCAATCACCGCAGTTGTTTAAACAGCTGTTGATGGTGGCTGGCTTTGACCGCTATTACCAGATTGCCAAGTGCTTCCGCGATGAAGACCTACGCGCCGACCGTCAGCCTGAGTTTACGCAGATTGATATCGAGGCGTCGTTCGTGGAAGAGAGCGACATCATGGGCATTACTGAAACCATGATTCGTCAGCTGTACCAGGATGTGCTGAAAGCCGAATTACCAGAGTTTCCGCGCATGACCTGGCAGGAAGCGATGGATCGTTTTGGTTCTGACAAGCCGGATCTACGCATTCCGTTGGAATTGACCGATGTTGATGACCTTATGCAGCAGGTCGATTTCAAAGTCTTCTCTGGTCCCGCCAGCGCAGATGATGGCCGTGTTGCCGCGCTGAAAGTCCCCGGTGGTGCCAAGCTTTCGCGCAAAGAGATCGATGAATACACCAAGTTTGTCGGCATATACGGCGCCAAAGGCTTGGCGTGGATCAAAGTCAACGAGCGCGCGAAAGGGCTTGAGGGTCTGCAGTCGCCGATCGTCAAGTTCATGGAAAATATCGTTGCAGAGTTGCTTGATCGTGTGGGCGCAGAAGATGGCGACATCATCTTCTTCGGTGCCGATAAAACACGTATCGTCAACGAAGCCATTGGCGCGCTGCGCGTTAAGTTAGGGGCTGACCTGGAGCTCTACACGCAGGAGTGGGCGCCGCTATGGGTCGTCGACTTCCCAATGTTTGAAGCTGACGACAACGGTCGTCTTAGCCCGCTTCACCACCCCTTCACAGCACCCTCTTGCAGCCCAGAAGAGTTAAAGGCTGATCCAGCTAAGGCTCTGTCGCGCGCTTACGATATGGTGCTCAACGGTACAGAGCTGGGCGGTGGGTCTATTCGTATCCACGATCAGACCATGCAGAGCACCGTTTTCGAGATTCTGGGGATTGGTGAAGAAGAGGCTCAAGAGAAATTTGGCTTCTTGTTGGATGCGCTCCAGTACGGCGCACCGCCCCATGGTGGCTTAGCTTTCGGTTTGGATCGCCTGGTCATGTTGATGGTGGGGGCTAAAACCATTCGTGAAGTTATTGCCTTCCCGAAAACCCAAAGCGCTGCATGCTTAATGACCAATGCTCCGGGTGAAGTCAGTCCTGAGCAGTTAAAGGATTTGAATATCCGCCTCCGCCAGAAAGCCAAGCCAGAAACAGCCACTGAGTAAACTGGTTGTTTGAGTGCCTACCACCGACGCCCCGGCGTCGGTGTTTTTGTATATAGCCACCACGAGTTTCGATGACATGGATGAACAAAAGCCGGCCAGCACGATCCGTATCCTGGGCATCGATCCTGGATCGCGAATCACAGGTTATGGGGTAATCGATGTGGTCGGTGTGAAGCCCTGCTACGTGGCGAGTGGCTGTATCCGTACCGCGGAAGGGGCTCTAGAGCAGCGTTTGGCGCAGATTTATGCGGGTCTTAGCGAAGTGGTCGGTTTGCATTGCCCGGATCAAGTCGCCATCGAGCGGGTGTTTATGGCCAAAAATCCTGATTCCGCACTAAAGCTAGGTCAAGCACGAGGAGCGGCCCTGGTTTGCATGGCCAATCATGGGTTAAGCCTAGCCGAGTATGCCGCGCGTCAAATCAAGCAGTCAGTCACTGGCCAAGGAGGAGCGGATAAAGAGCAGGTGCAGCATATGGTGACCGCTATTCTGCAGCTTTCCGCCACACCTCAGGCCGATGCCGCGGATGCATTAGCCATTGCGCTAACGCATGCTTATAACGCTCATGCCTATAACAGTAGCGACTCGCCTGCGTCGCCAGCACGGGGTCGCCGCCGCTCCACGGGCCGCTGGCGACTTTAATTCCTTGCTGTGTTGGTGAACTACTGGTCACCTGTACAGAGTCGCTTTATAGTAAACGTTTGTTTTTCACTCTCTTGTTATTCACCCCAGTGTGAGCGATTTTATGATTGGACGTCTGAGTGGCCAGTTATTGGCAAAGCAACCTCCTTGGATAGTGATCGACGTACATGGCGTAGGCTATGAGCTGGAAACGTCAATGAATACCCTGGTGGCACTTCCCGCCGTCGGCGAAAATGCCTCTCTGTTCACCCACCTCACTATTCGTGACGACGCCCATCTGCTGTATGGTTTCGGCAGAGAGCATGAGCGCGCCTTATTTCGAGCCTTGATTAAGGTCAACGGTGTAGGGCCTAAGCTTGCTTTAGCGATTTTGTCGGGGATGGATGAAGACGCCTTTATGCGCTGCGTGCGTGACGATGACAGTAAAGCACTGACAACCCTGCCAGGTGTGGGTAAGAAAACCGCTGAGCGGCTGATTATTGAAATGCGCGATCGCTTCCCTGAGTGGGAAGACGGTAGCAATGCGTTACTGCCTCTTGAGGCCGCTAATGGTCGAGCATCTTCTCGCGATAGCCTTGCCGATGCAGAAGCGGCGTTAGTCAGCTTGGGCTATAAACTCACTGAAGCAGCCAAAATGCTTGCCGATATCGACCCCAATCAGTCAACCGAGTCGCTGATTAAGGCTGCCCTGACTCAACGTATGAGCGGCTAAGTGGATGGCTTTGACTGCGTTAGACGTGGGTAAAGATTGCATTTGAATCGTCATAAAGAAGAGCCTCTATGCTAGAACACGACCGGCTGATCGCCGCTGAACCTGAACAAGGAGAGGGGCGCATTGACTACGCTATTCGCCCTAAGCGGTTGGATGACTATATTGGCCAGCCGCGTGTGCGTGAACAGCTGGAAATTTTTATCGGCGCCGCAAGGCTGCGCGAAGAGAGCCTGGATCATACCCTGGTATTTGGCCCCCCTGGGCTAGGTAAAACGACGCTCGCGCATATTATTGCCACCGAAATGGGGGTCGGCATGAAGTCGACTTCCGGCCCGGTACTAGAGCGGGCGGGGGACCTCGCCGCCATGCTGACGAATCTAGAGCCTGGCGACGTACTTTTTATCGATGAGATTCACCGCCTGTCACCCGTCGTCGAAGAAGTGCTTTACCCCGCCATGGAAGATTTCCAGCTGGATATCATGATTGGCGAGGGCCCGGCCGCGCGCTCTATCAAGCTGGACTTGCCCCGTTTTACCCTGGTGGGCGCGACCACCCGAGCAGGGTTGCTGACCTCACCGCTGCGCGACCGCTTCGGTATTGTTCAGCGGCTTGAGTTTTATAACCTCGAAGAGCTGACCGAAATTGTGTCGCGATCGGCTCGCCTAATGGGCGTTAAGACCAGTCATGAAGGGGCAGTTGAGGTGGCCAAGCGCTCACGTGGAACGCCGCGAATTGCCAACCGGCTATTGCGTCGAGTGCGTGATTACGCCGAAATGAAAGGTGACGGCGTTGTCGATGTCGCCATGGCTGATGCCGCGCTTAATATGCTCAACGTTGATCATCATGGATTGGATCACATGGACCGCCGGTTATTGCTGGCAATGATCGAAAAATTCGATGGTGGCCCTGTGGGCATTGATTCACTTGCCGCTGCCATTAGTGAAGAGCGCGACACCATTGAAGATGTGATCGAGCCGTATCTTATTCAACAAGGCTTGATTATGCGCACGCCGCGTGGCCGTGTCGTTACCCGCCAAGCGTGGCTGCACTTTGAGCGAGTACCCCATGAACAGGCAACCGATATGGAAGGGGAGCGCCGTCCGTGAGCGCTAGTAAGCAAAAAGGATATCGCCTGCCGCTGCGCGTTTATATGGAAGATACTGACGCAGGCGGCATTGTCTACTACGTTAACTACTTGAAGTTTATGGAACGTGCACGGAGTGAATGGCTGCGCCATTTAGGCCTTAATCAGCAAACGCTGCTAGACGAAGGTACACAGCTAGTGGTATACCGCTTGGCCTGTCACTATGCGAAACCAGCTCGTCTGGATGACGCATTGGAAATCAGTGCCCATGTTACGGAGATTGGGCGTTGTCGCATGACATTTGACCAGCAAGTTTGGCGTAATGAGGAACTCCTCTGCTCTGCCACAGTCGAGATAGCCTGCTTGAGCGTCGAACGTATGCGACCTAAAGCATGGCCAGCATCACTTAATATTTTGATACGGGCCTCTTAACCAAGAGGTCACTCACTGCGTCGGCAATACCGACCCTAATAGATTGATGAGGGCACCTGTGAACGATAACACCATGTCCATTCCCCACTTAATAATGAATGCCAGCACCGTGGTGCAGCTGGTGATGTTGCTACTGTTGGTGGGGTCAATCCTCTCTTGGGTGGTGATTTTTCAGCGTAGTATTGCAATGCGTCGAGCCAAGCAAGAGTACAACCAGTTTGAGGAGTCTTTTTGGTCGGGTGTCGACTTAAATGAACTCTATCGTGAAATCCCCGCTGATGACCCACGCCATGGTGCCGAGCATATTTTTCAAGCAGGGTTTCGCGAATTTAACCGCTTAATGCCTAAAACCCGTGATGCGGATACTGTATTGGAAGGCGTACAACGCAGTATGCGCGTTGCTTGGTCGCGTGAAGAAGATCGTCTAACCCAACACTTGGTGTTTCTGGCGACGGTTGCTTCTGCCAGCCCTTATATCGGCCTTTTCGGTACCGTATGGGGCATCATGGGGTCATTCCAAGCGCTGTCACTGACCCAGCAGGCGACGCTCGCAACGGTTGCTCCCTGGATTGCTGAAGCATTGATAGCAACAGCCATGGGTCTGTTTGCGGCTATCCCGGCGGTCATTTTTTATAACCGCTTGTCCAATACATCTTCTCGCTTACTCGGTAAATATGAGGATTTTGCCGAGGAGTTCCACGCTATCCTGCACCGTAATTTACAAGGTCGTGATGGCAAGCCAAGCGCGAGTTAAGGGAGACAGCCATGCAAGGACCTTTCAATCGCAGTGGTAAAGGCAAGCCAATGGCGGAGATCAATGTGGTCCCTTTCATTGACGTCATGTTGGTACTGCTCGTTGTGTTTATGATTACGGCGCCCATGTTAACCCAGGGCGTACAAGTTGAATTGCCGCAAGTTACCTCTCAGCCTATAGAGACGCAGGAAGATAATGACCCCATTGTCATTTCGGTTGATAGCGAGGGTGCATATTTCATCACGTTGGGAGAAGACTCTAACTCTGTCTCTTTGGATGAGATGGCCGCGCGGGTAACCACGATCTTAGAGCGAAGTCCCGGCACGCCAGTAATGGTGCGTGGTGACCGCAATGTGGCCTATGGACAAATTGTTGTCTTGATGAGCACGTTACAAGGTGCTGGTGTGGCTAACGTGGGGCTGCTTTCTGAGCCGCCGCAAGATGGGTAAGGGCCGCGCGCGCATGACAGTAAATTCACCGCGTGATCCTCAAGATGTCGACTATAAGTGGCCGACTGTTCTGGCGATAGCTGTGCACATTTCGATTGTCGTGTTTAGCTTAATCAGTTTGCCGACCCGCAACGCGGAGCCCGATAGCTCTTCGATTGTTCAGGCAACGCTGGTGAGTACGAAAACGTTTACCGATCAGGCACAGCAGGCAACGGAACAACAGGCGGCGATGAATGCACCGGCTGAAGCGCCTACTGAGCCCGATGCACCAGAAGAGCCGTCGGCCAGTGAACAGCAAGCCGCCGCCGAACAGCAAGCGGCCGAAGAAGCTGCCCGACAGGCAGCCGAAGAGGAGGCGCAAGCATTAGAAGCCGCGCGAGAGGCAGCTGAAGCAGAGGCCGAACGCCGGGCTCAAGAAGTGGAAGAGCAGGCTGAGCAACAAGCCGCTGAAGCTGCCGAACGCAAGGCCGAGGCGGAAGCCGCTGCTGAGCGTCAACGTGAAGTCGAAGAGGCGCGGCGTCAGCAAGAGGCTGCCGAGCAGCAACGCCAGGAAGAGGCCGAAGCCGAACGTGCGCGTGAAGCGGCAGAGCAGCAGCGCCGTGAAGAGGAAGAGGCCGAACGTGAACGTGAAGCAGCAGAGCAGCAGCGCCAGGAAGAAGCAGAAGCCGAACGTCAGCGTGAAGCAGAAGAAGAGCAGCTTCGTGAAGAGGAGGCGGCTCAGCGAGCGCGAGAGGCGGAAACTCAGCGTCAACGTGAAGTAGAAGAGCAGCAGCGGCGCGAAGCCGAAGCAGAGCGCCAACGCCAGGCTGCAGAAGCCGCAGAGGAGGCCATGCAGCGACAGCTGGCGGGTGAAGCAGAAGCCGCGGCCAATGCTCAGCAGGCCGAGCAGGCAGCCAATAGCTTTATCAATATTGTCCGTCGCGCTGTTGAGCAGGCGTGGTTGATTCCTGCCGGTGCAAGTGATTCGATGAGTGCTACCCTACAAGTGAGGCTAGGACCGTCTGGAGAAGTATTGGCAACATCGATCGTGACATCCAGCGGCGATAGTGCTTTTGACCGGTCTGTGATGCAGGCCGTGGAACATGCTGCACCGTTTGGTGAATTGCGAGATTTACCAGCCGATCAGCAGCGTAATTTACGTCAGTTTAATCTGCGATTTACCCCGGGGGATGTTCGCTGATGCAAAGCTTGAGCAAAGTGTGGTTGTTCTGTGTGCTGCTGCTAGTCAGCAGTGTAGCGAGTGCCAATTTAACCATTGAAATCACGCGAGGCAGCGATCAAGCACTGCCTATTGGCGTAGTACCGTTCGCAGGTTCAGACGGGATGCCCGAAGATGTTGCGCAGATTGTCCAGGATGATCTTGAGCGTAGTGGCTATTTTGATCCGCTAGAGCGTAGCGCGATGTTTGAACAGCCCAATCAATCTGACGATGTTCAATTCGATACTTGGCGTTCATTAGACGTACGCTACTTAGTCGTAGGTAGGGCAGAACAGACCAGCGGCGGTTTTGAAATACAGTTTGAGCTGATGGATATTAGCGGCCAGCGGCGGATGATTGGCGAAACCGTAACGGTGAGAGGTAATGACCTACGCGGTGCCGCTCACTATATTAGTGACCAAATCTTTGAAGCGATTACTGATATTCGTGGTGCGTTTTCAACTAAAATTGCCTATGTCACCGCACAAGGTGTTGGAGACAACATGCAGTTCGGCCTGTACGTTGCCGACGCCGATGGACGTCGCAGTGAGCAGGTATTGACCTCTGACGAACCTATTATGTCGCCCGCATGGTCACCGGATGGCACCAAGCTTGCTTATGTCTCGTTTGAAACTGAGCGCCCAGCTATCTATATTCAGGATGTAGCAACCGGCCAGCGGATAAAAGCAACGTCATTTGATGGTATCAATGGCGCGCCAGCGTGGTCACCAGATGGTCGCCGTATCGCGATGTCTCTCTCCAAAGACGGCCAGCCAGAAATTTATATTATGGATGTGGCTAACCGCTCCGTAGAGCGTATTACCAACAATAACAGCATTGACACTGAGCCCGCTTGGGCACCTGATGGTCGTAGTTTGCTATTTACCTCTGATCGCAGCGGTGGTCCCCAGCTTTACCAGTACTCGATGGGCGGTGGAGAAGCCGAACGCTTGACGTATACAGGTAATTACAATGCCCGTGGACGCTTCTCACCAGACGGGGAACAGATATTCTTGATCCACCGCTCTAGCCGCGGTTACCAAGTGGCAAGACAAGATTTAAGCGGCGATCGCTTAGTAATCTTAAGTGAATCAACAAGAGATGAATCTCCTAGTGTTGCGCCGAACGGGACCATGGTAATCTTCGCTACCCAACAGGGTAACAGTGGGGTGCTAAGTGCTGTTTCTGCCGATGGTCGCTCATCTTTTAGGCTGCCATCAGCACAGGGCGATGTACGTGACCCAGCTTGGTCACCCTTCTTAAATTGATCGACACAACTGATTTACATCGAAATTTTTAGTTTTCAGGCAAGGAGTCTGATTATGCAACTTAAACCGTTGGCTCGCTCATTAGCAGCAGCGCTATCTATCGTGGTAATCGCTGGCTGTTCCAGCACCGGCGGAACCCAGGACGGTGACTCGTACGGTAGCCAGGATGGCAGTACTACCGGTTCCAGCACCTCTGGTACAGGTACGGGAAGTCAATATGGTTCTTCCTCAGGCTCTGGTTCTAGCTCGGGCCAGCAGGCTGATTCGCGTATTCCAGAAGTACGCACCATCTATTTCGATTACGACCGAGATACGATCAAGAGCGAGTATGAGTCTGTCGTAATGTCGCATGCACGCTACTTGCGTGCCAACCCGAGTGCTCAGATGGTTCTACATGGGCATACGGATGAGCGCGGAACTCGTGAATACAACATGGCGTTGGGTGAGCGTCGTGCTAATGCTGTAGAGCGGTTCCTGAACATTCAGGGTGTCTCTCCTTCACAAATGAGCGTTGTTAGCTATGGTGAAGAGCGTCCGGCCGTTAATGGTCAGGACGAGAGCGCCTACTCGCAGAACCGTCGTGTTGTATTTAACTATTGAGCATTTAATTACTGAGCATTTAACGATTGAATGCTTAACCACTGATGAATTCGGCGTGCGGCTTATCGCACGCCGTTTACGTCTACGGAGTCATTATGAATCACAGTCTCAAGCGTTACGTTGAGAGGCTGTGCGGTGCGGGAGCCTTAGCGCTCCCGCTGTCCGTATTGCCTTTAATGGCCGTCGCTCAACAGCCGCTCGTCCAAGATCTTTCCAACTCTGACGCTTCCAGCAACAGCTTCTATCAGCAGACGCAGCGTCAGGAAGCCTCCAGCGGTAATCTGGTGTTATTTAACCAGGTACAGGAGCATCAGCAGGAAATCCAACAACTGCGCGGTCAGATTGAAGAGTTGCGCCACCAGTTGGAGCAGCTGCGTCGTCAATCACAGCAGCAGTATCTCGATATTGAAGACCGGCTGATGAGCAGTGGGCCAACGCAGATTGAGCAATCAACCCCAGCGGTTGAACCTGAAGCGGCCGAGGAAGTGGTTAACGCGCCCTCTACTCGCAATGTGAGTGAAGAGGTGCAAGCCGATTACCAAGCGGCCTTTGCGCATGTTCAAGCACGCCGTTTTGAGGAAGCTATCGCGGCGTTTGAAGCCTTTGTCAATGATCATCCTGATTCCAGTTTAACGGCCAATGGCCACTATTGGCTGGGTGAGTTATATTCGGCTGAAGGCAAGTTGGACGCTGCTGACCAAGCGTTTAGCCGCGTTATTGACGAGTATAGCGGTAGCAGCAAAGTACCTGATGCGATCTATAAGTTAGGTTTAGTGAAAGCGCGTCAAGGCGAAGCGGAGCGTAGCCGTGAGTTACTTGAGCGAGTGCGTGACGATTACCCGCAAAGCAGTGCCGCGGGCCTTGCCAGTGATTTTTTACGCCAATCAGCAAGTTAAATTTTGCTCTTTATCGCTTCTAAGAATAGTTTCAAGGAATCAGCATGAGCTGCAAGATCGACTATCAACCAGCGCCCAACCTATTGGAAAATCGCATCGTGTTGGTAACCGGCGCAGGAGACGGGATTGGCCGCGCGGCAGCATTAAGCTATGCGCAGCATGGGGCCACCGTGATTCTATTGGGGCGCACCATTGCCAAATTAGAGCGTGTTTACGACGAAATAGAAGCGGCAGGCGGGCCTCAGCCTGCGATTTTTCCACTCAATTTTGAAGGCGCCACGCTCAAAGATTTTCATGATATGGCCGAAACGCTGGACAAAGAGTTTGGTCGCTTAGATGGTCTGCTACATAACGCGGGTTTGCTAGGCCGGATCACGCCATTTGAGCAATACAATCCTGAACTTTGGCAACAAGTGATGCAGGTTAATATCAATGGCCCTATCTGGATGACTCAAGCACTGTTACCCCTGCTGCAACAGTCTGAAGATGCCTCCATTATCTTCACGTCATCCAGAGTTGGGCGGAAAGGGCGTGCTTACTGGGGGGCTTATTCCGTCTCTAAATTTGCCACTGAAGGCTTTGTCGACGTATTGGCTGATGAGCTGAGTAATCAGTCACATATTCGGGTGAATTCACTTAACCCAGGCGCCACACGCACCCAAATGCGACGTACGGCGTTTCCCGGCGAAGATCCCTTCACACTGCGTACGCCGGAAGAGATTATGCCGACCTACCTGTGGCTAATGGGGCCAGACAGCGCAGGCACCAGCGGGCAAAAGCTAGATGCCCAACCTCCCCGTACATAACCGTTTGTTTTGAAAAACGCGTCGATGCCCGCCCGCCATCATGCTTGTCTAGAGCTTGAACTCGCCTAGGGCATCGACCAGCGCCGCACACTCTTCAAACCAAATATCAGCGGGCCACTGTTGGTAGTCATCCTCTTCGCTGATATAGCCATAGCCAACCGCGACAGCGGTCATACCGGCGGCGGCGGCGGCCTCCATATCACGCACATGGTCACCGATGTACCAGCAATGTTTAGGGTCAACGCCAAGGCGGCGGGCAGCTTCCCAAAGCGGTTCAGGTGCTGGCTTTTTAACGCTGAGATCATCCGCACATAGCAGTGCGCCAGGCTGCAGCAGCAGAGCTTCTAGTAGCGGCAAGGTATAGCGGCGCGGTTTGTTGGTGACAATCCCCCAAGGCCGCTGATCGCCGTGCCACTCTTGTAGCCACACATCAAGCGGCGAGAAAACCCGGCTGTGTACCGCTACGGCTTGCTCATAAGCATCAAGCAGAAACTGGCGTGCTTGATTGTGTCCATCAGCAGAGGCCTCTAAGCCCAGCGCTAGCGTAACCAGCGCACTGCCGCCATTAGAGACTTGGCGGCGAATTACCTCAAAGGGTAGCGGCGCTAACCCATGGTGAGCACGCAGTGCATTGGTCGCTTCTGCCAAATCGGGGGCCGTATCTACCAACGTTCCGTCCAGGTCGAAAAGTATTGCTTGAGGTGCTTGCATCGGCATTTAATCGCTCACCTTACGGCAGTACATCATGTAATTGACTGATACATCATGGCTGACTAAGCGATAGTGACGCGTAAGCGGATTGTACGTCAGCCCTGTCTGTTCACGTACTTCTAAGCCACTGGCACGCGACCAAGCCGCCATTTCAGAAGGGCGAATAAATTTTGCGTAATTGTGTGTCCCCCTAGGCAGCAGTCTAAGTACGTACTCGGCGCCTAAAATGGCGAACGCATATGACTTGGGAGTGCGATTAAGCGTGGAGAAAAATACATACCCCCCCGGGCGAACAAGAGTGCTGCAGGCACGAATGACGGAGGCAGGGTCGGGTACGTGTTCTAGCATCTCCATACAGGTGACAACATCATAAAACCCCGGCTTTTGAACGGCCATGGTTTCCACGCTGATATGCTGATAATCAATCTGAACGCCACGCTCTTCTGCGTGTAGTCGAGCTACCGCCAAAGGCGCTTCACCAAGGTCGATACCGGTAACTGTAGCACCGCGGTTGGCCATGGATTCGCTTAAAATACCGCCGCCGCAGCCTACATCAAGCACCTTTTTACCCGCTAAACCCGCACGTGCATCAATAAAATCAAGACGAAGAGGGTTGATATCGTGAAGCGGTTTAAATTCGCCCTGAGTATCCCACCAGCGGCTAGCAAGTGCTTCAAATTTGGCAACTTCCGCTGCATCGACATTGCCTTGAGTATGATCAGCAGTGCTATCCTGTGGTGTCGCTTGCATATTGTGGCTCCCGTTGTCATAAAGCATTGAGCGATAAACGTTGGCGACTAATGACTGGTAATTGCCTATTCGCACTCGTTATCGCCATTGGCGAGGTGGTATCCACTCACGCCTTCAGTATTATGGACATTCTAACCACTCCTGTGTCGGAACGCATGAAAAGGACCTCTCTATGATTCGTAAAGCTGTACTTCCTGTTGCTGGGTTTGGTACCCGCTGCTTGCCAGCGTCAAAAGCAATTCCCAAGGAGATGATTACGATTGTCGATAGGCCAGTCATTCAGTACGTTGTCGAAGAGGCGATTGCTGCTGGCATTCGCGAAATTGTATTGGTCACCAGCAGCAATAAAAGCGCTATCGAAAATCACTTCGATACCCATGCTGAACTGGAATCTAGCCTCGAAAAAAAGGGCAAGCATGAATTATTGAAGGTGTTACGTGATTTGGTTCCTGATGACGTCAATATCATCAGCATTCGACAGGGCGTTCCGTTAGGGCTTGGACACGCCGTGCTTTGTGCTCGTCCGATCATTGGCGACGACGAACCGTTTGCAGTCCTGCTGCCCGATGTGTTGGTAGATAACAGCGCCAATGCTGCAACCGATTTGGCCGGCATGTTGGCGGCGTTTGATCAACATAAAACAGCGCAGCTGATGGTAGAAGAGGTGGCGTGGGAGCAGGTAGAGAAATATGGCATTGTGGCACCCGCCGGTGATGTGCCCGCGGCAAATGAGTCAGCAGATTTAGCTGGCATGGTGGAAAAACCTAAGCGAGATGCTGCCCCTTCAAATCTAGCGGTAATAGGTCGATATGCGTTACCAGGCAGCATTTTCTCAATACTGGAAAAAACAGCGCCCGGTGCCGGTGGCGAAATTCAGCTGACCGATGCGCTGGAGACGCTGCGCGGACAGTCCGGTGTTCAGGCATATCGCATGCAAGGTATCACCTACGATTGTGGCCATCCATTGGGTTATCTTGAAGCCACGCTCGCCTATGCGCGCCGTCACCCAGAGTTTGGAGAAGCTTTTCAAACCTTGCTATCACGTTACCACCAGGGAGCGTAATGTATGCGGGTGTTACTTTACGGTAGCGAATTAAGTGCAGCGACGGCAGCCGCTGCGTTGGCTTGGGTGGGACATCAGGTTCAGTGGTTGCCCCATGCGGATGCGCCTTGGTCAGCACTGTCACAGGTTGATTGGTTACGCAGCGAACCTCATTTAATGACCCATCTTGAGCAGGGCTTGGCAGAGGGTACGCTGCAGGTCATTGAGCAACTTAAAGATGCTGCTACTCCAGAAGTGATTTGGCTGGGCTTGTCACCTAGTCAACGCTCAGAGGCGAGAGCACTACTTGAGAACCCGTTATTAGCGGATCAGCAAGGCATCGTGCTGATCAATAACTCAACGTTTCCGGTAGGCGAGACCGAACGCCTGCATACGTTAATGGGGGCTCAGCACTCCAGTGTGGCACTGCCCGATACGTTAGAAGAAGGTCGTGCATGGGACTCTTTCACACGCCCAACCCGGCGCTTGCTAGGCTGCGATGATGCGACAGGAGAGCAAGTTACCAGAGAGCTATTACGCGCCTTTAATCGGCGTAGCGAAGTGTTTCAGTGTATGCCTCGCCGCGCTGCGGAGTTAACTAAGCTGGCCATTAACGGCATGTTAGCCACGCGTATCAGTTATATGAATGAAATCGCCGGTTTGGCTGATACTCTAGGCGTGGACGTCGAACATGTCCGCCAGGGGATGGGGGCCGATTCGCGTATCGGGTTTGAGTACCTGTACCCTGGGTGCGGTTTTGGAGGCCCTAACTTTTCCCGCGATTTGATTCGCTTGGCCGATGTGCAACTGCAGAGTGGCCGGTATTCAGCGCTGCTTGAGCAGGTAATGGATATTAACGAACAGAAAAAAGAGACGCTGTTCCGCAAGCTGTGGTCCCATTTTTCCGGCGAAATGGCCGGAAAAACCGTGGCGATTTGGGGAGCTGCGTTCAAGCCCGGCACTGCACGCATTGACCACGCGCCCGTATTAACACTGCTTGAAGCACTTTGGGCGCAGGGAGTTAAGGTTCAGCTACACGACCCTGCCGCCGTACCAGCTCTCCATGCTCTGGTAGGCGAGCGCGAAGATTTACGCACCTTTACTCATGACCCCTACCAAGCCTGTGAAGGCGCCGATGTACTGATGTTGGTAACGGAATGGAAAACCTATTGGAACCCAGACTGGCATCGGCTGGGCTCGTTATTAAACGCTAAGCTCGTATTAGATGGACGCAATATTTACGATCCTGAATTTGTTGCCAGCTGTGGATTAATGTATCGCGGGATAGGCCGTCGTGCTGACCCGAAGACTCTCTGAGGAACTGTTATGCCAGACGCCACTGCATCCTCTCGTATCGTACCCGATGTGGATCAAAGCTTGACGGCGCAGCATTTGCGCCACCGAAAGGGGCCTACTTTGTGGCCGCTATGGCTATTCTTGTTATTAATCATTGCCCTATTGGGTGCGGCGGCGGCTGGACTTTGGTACGAACGTGAACGACTGTTAAATGAGTTACATCGGGTAAGCGGCGAAGTGTCCAATGTTCATGCTCGCTTGGATTCGGATGACACCGATGTACAAGATGCGATAACCTTTGTACAAGCTCAGATGTCGACGCTTTTTCAAGAGCAAGAGCAGCTGACCATTGCGCTGACCGATACTCGCGAAGAGTTGTACAGTCTGCTAACAATGAATGAGGACATGGCCTCTAGTGATTCGATCAATTCGTTGCTGCAGCAGCTGAACCAGCTTAATGAGCAAGCAGAGTTGCGCGACAGTCAACTGTTGGCGATGCGGGAATCATTGAATGCCCTGGAACAGGCTGGAACCTCAGGACGGCAAAACTTGATTGAGGAAGTGTCCCACCTTGAGCAACTGACCGAACAACGCCTGTCCGTACTGGATAGTCAGATCAGTAACATTAGTAGTGATTGGGACGAGCAGTTATCAGCGCAAAGAAATGCCATTGAGTCGCGCTTTGATGAGCTGGAGGCTTCTGTTGCTGAGGTTGAAGTGTCACCGGATCAAGATGCTCTGGCGGCATTAGAGCAGGAATGGTCGCAACGATTGAATTCGCTAGAGAGTGATGTTCGACAAGTCCGTCAGGCACAGCTTGCCTTTAGTGCCCAGTTAGAAATGCTACGTTAAAAGGTAGTCAGGATAGTTGTATCGCGTTGATGCGTTCTAGTGCCGAAGAATATTCTATAAGCCTTTGAAATGACTAGATAATGAAGCCGCTGATTTAGGTTAGGATAAAAATGTATGGGAAGACAACGGCGATGGACTTCAGCCACCGGTCGCACAGTGTTGGTAGTGCTACCACTATTTTATGCATCACATGGGGTATGGGCGTTAGAGGCGAGCATCACGGGTGTTTCCGATGAAGTCGAAAGTAATATTCAAGCCTATCTACAGAACGTAGAGGCTGAGCAATACACCGAAGCGCGTTTAGAAGGTGAGGTTCGTCAACGTACTGAAGAAGCCATGCGTGTGTATGGGTATTATGAGCCTGATATTACTTTTGAGCACACCGACAATGAGCTTGTATCGCTTGAGATTGAGCCAGGGCCTCAAATTGAAATTGAAATTTTATCAATTAATGTCGAAGGCGATGCCAGTAACGACCCACCGTTTCAACAAGCAGTAGAAGACTTCCCGCTAGAAGAGGGTGACGCACTGCGGCATGCCCCGTGGGAGCGGCTGCGTGGTCAATTTTCTGGTTTGGCTATCGAGCGCGGTTACTTTGACTGGGGCTTTACGGATCGGCGTATGGAAGTCCGTCCGTATTTACAAAGTGCGCGCCTCTATATGGATTTTGACAGCGGCCCCCGCTACCAGTTTGGACAGACTTCAATAACGGGTAGCCACATAGAGATCGACCGATTACTCCGTATACAGCCGTTTGAAAGAGGCGATCCCTATCTAGCGCAAACACTAGCTGACTATAACCAATCACTTGCAGAAACCGGCTGGTTTAGCTCAGTGTCAGTGCGGCCGAGACTTGAAACAGCGCAAGAGCTGGTGGTTTCTCCGCCTGGTGGTGGAGACGCCTGGTGGAGCGAGGCGACTGCTTCCCAGCCAGAGCGCCCACGAGTCACCGGCGCAGCTTTAACCAGTGCACTAAGCATTAATAAGCCCAGTGATACGCAGTTACCTATTGATGTCAGTGTGGAGCCTGCTGATCGCCACCAGTTTGAAGTCGGCATTGGCTACGCTACCGATGTGGGGCCCCGTCTGCGTTTTGGTTGGGAACAACCATGGATCAATCGTTATGGTCATAGTCTTGACCACGACCTCTATTTATCCTCCCCGGAGCAGCGGTTTACCGGGGTATATAACGTTCCGCTAGAAGACCCGCTGCGCGATAGCTACCAGCTGCAATACGGTATCCGTAATATTGACGATAGTGATACCCAATCATTAGAAGGCACCGTTGAAGTGGCTCGTCGCTGGGAGTTTGATAACGATTGGGTTCAAACTCTGTACTTCCGTACTACTTATGAAGACTTCGAACAGGGGGGCGAAGCCGATCAAGTATGGCTGTTTTATCCTGGTATTCAGTGGTCGCGAACCCGGACACGCCCTCAGCGCTTTCCATTATGGGGCGACCGTCAGCAGCTCTCTTTAGAGTACTCGGATAAGGTTTGGGGGTCAGATGCACAGTTCACACGCGTTACGGCCGATACGGAATGGATTCGCACTATCGGCAATGATAACCGCTTCTTGGCGCGGGTTAGCTTAGGCGCCATCGAAACCAATGACTTTGCCAAAATCCCACCTTCGTTACGCTTTTTTGCCGGTGGCGACCGCAGTGTGCGCGGCTACTCCTATGAAAGCCTTTCGCCACGCAATGAAGAAGGGCGGCTCCGGGGCGGCCAACAATTGCTGACCTCAACCCTTGAGTATCAACGGCGTGTCACTGGGGGTTGGTGGGCAGCCACCTTCGTGGACAATGGCGATGCGTTTGACAACTGGGGACCTAACGATTTGAAAACAGGCGCCGGCGCCGGGGTGCGCTGGGTTTCACCGGTCGGACCAATTCGCTTTGATATCGCACATCCTTTTGACCACGAAGACGCTTGGCGTTTGCACTTTTCCATTGGACCGGAATTCTAGGAGAGAGATTTGTCTCAGGTTGAAACAGCGACGTCTGATAAGCGCCAGCGACTATCACCCAAATACCGTACCTGGCTTCTATTATGGAGCCTTTTGCGCCTGATTATCGTATTGCCAATTTGGCTGTTTGGGATTACGGCGCTGCTTGTTGGGGTAGCGTTATCGCCTTGGGGCACTGGTGTATTGCTCTCGCAGGGGGAGCAGCGAGACTTATTCACCTATGCAGGCCATGAAGGTGGGCTGCTTGATCATTTTCTGATCGATGATTTCCAACTGCAGCTGGGTGAAACCCGTATCACCGTGGATGAATTTGAGCTTGCGTGGGCGGATGACTGCGTCATGTCGGGCCGGTTATGCATCGACACGCTCCGCGTGGTAGGCGCTAATGTTCGTTTAGGCGCATCGGGCGAACAGGAGCCGCCGCCAGAAGAGGAGGGGTCGCCACTCGCTATTCGTTTTCCCTTCCCGATCGAGCTACGTTCGCTACAGCTTGACGATGTCAGCCTACGCCTTGCCGACGGCACCGAGGTCGCATGGCGCTCGTTAAGCTCAGCGGCTGTTGCTGAAGGCAATCAAGTGCGACTTGAGCCGACCCACTTGGAGCAACCTCGCCTTTATTTGCCGCCATCAGAAGGCGTGTTACTAACGCAAGCCACTGAAACACCACTTTCTGCTGAGGCTATCGATGCCGCTATATTGCTCCGCGAACCGCAAGACGAGGCCGTACTGGCAGTAGAGTCTCTAGAAGAGCAGTTAGAAACACGAGAACGGTTGGAATTACCTGACATTACCTTGCCGGTGGATATTCAAATACCCGAATTTACGCTTAACGATTTTCGCCTGGAAGGCGCCACTGAGTATCAAGTTGAACGCCTTCAGCTTGAACTGATGACCGAGGGCGACCGCGTTGAGTTAACCGAGCTTGCTGTCGTTACGCCAGACGTCGAGGCTGAATTAACCGCAAAGGCGACTTTAAGCGACAGTTACCCACTTGAAGCTCGTTTGAACGTAGAACTTTTTTTAGCTGAGAGGTTTCCTGAGCTGGATGGCGAGACCTTGACGTTAACGCTGTCTGGCCCACTCGATGCCCTTGAAGCCCAGCTGGAGGCATCCGGCGCGGTAAACGCGTCGTTAAATGGCCAAGTAGACGCGCTGGCCCCCACGCTGCCATTTCAAGTGCAGTTACAAAGTGACCGGGTCCAGTGGCCGCTCGCCGTTGAAGGAACGGCGCAAGCCGACGGCGATGGGGTCACCAACCCTTATGTGGTCGATGAGCTGGATCTACAGGTGACCGGAAACCTGAGTGAGTATAGCGCTCAGCTCGCGATGGCCGTTGAAGGCCCCAGCGTGCCGCGTACCCAGATTAACGTCAGCGGTGAGGGCGACCTTGAACACTTTAGCTGGCAGCCGCTTAACCTGGCCGTAGGCGAAAGCTCCCTGCGCAGTGAAGGCACCGTTAGCTGGTTAGCTCCCTTGCAGGTGAATGCGAGTATCCGTTTGGATCAGTTCGACCCCTCTCACTTCGTGGAGCAGTTAGACGGCAGTCTGAATGGCGATATTGAGTTTTCCTTGTTCCAGCAAGAGAGCCCGCAAGGTGCCGTGTGGGCTGTCAGCGTACCCAACGTGTCGATTGATGGTGTCCTGCGCGACTACCCCCTAACACTGCAGGCAGCTCTGGACGCCAACAGCAGTATGGAGCTGGATATTAAACAGCTGCTGTTTACCCAGGGGGATAATCGGTTGGAAGCGGCAGGCCAAATCAGCGAACAGGCGATGTCATTAAATGCCGACATTGCGCTACGCCAGCTGCAAACCCTCTCGCCGGATCTGGCGGGCAACATTGTGGGAACGCTGGCAGCTAGCGGTAGTTTTGATCAGCCGCAATTGCTGGCTGATTTACAAGGCGATGACGTGCGTTTCGGCGAAAATCGCATTGCACAGCTCACGCTAAATGCCGATGTGCAGGGAATCGATGATCCTGCCCTTGATGTGCAACTGGCACTGCAAAACGTCAATGGCGGTGGCCAAGCGCTGTCTACCATGAACGTAAATTTAGCCGGGCGTTTCTCAGAGCATCGTCTTGAGCTTAATGCCCAGGGTACGGACAACAACGTATTAAGTCGCGCGCAACTCGCCCTTAGTCGCGCGCAACTCGCCCTTGATGGGCGTTTTGATCAGCCGAATCAATTGTATCAGGCTCGGATAACGCCACTGGAAATCGTTTCCGAAGCGGGCGATATTCGCCTTGAAGCACCCTTGGATCTTCGTTACAACTTGGCGAGCGGTCAGGCGAACCTTTCACCCTTCTGCCTACGCCGTGAGCAGGGCGGTCTGGTTTGTTCTGAAGAGGAAATAAATGCTTCTGCTCAACAGGGCAGCGCCGTGCTTTCATTACGTGAAGTGCCTATGGAAATGCTGGAGCCTTTTTTACCCGAAGAGTGGCAGTTAGAAGGCGACACAACGGCGGATCTTAACGTTAATTGGCGTCAGGGCGGTGCACAGTGGCAGGCAAATCTTCAGGTGCTAAGTGAACTCGCAGTCACTGCCATCAATGATTATGGTCAGCCCGTGCAACTGCCAGAAATCAATTTAGACGCCCAGATTGAGGCTAACCAAGCACAAGCGGATGCCAATGTAACGCTGTCCCTTGCCGAGGCAGGCGATCTAAACCTGGATTTATCGATCAATGACCCACTAGGGGCAGGCGAGCTAGATGGGGAGCTGCGTGCAAACGATGTTTCACTGCAACCTTATCGCCCTATGCTCGTCGGGATGGAGCAATTGGAAGGGGATCTGACAGGTAGTGTGCAAATTTCGGGCACTACCGCTCAGCCCGGTTTACAGGGCCAGCTTGGGTTACGTGGTATTCGTGTTAATGGTCCTGATATTCCCGTTGACGTACAAGATGGTGAGTTGCTGGTCTCCTTTGACGGTGAGCAGGGCGATATTGACGGTTATCTGGCGGCCGAACGCGGGCGTTTGGAAATCACCGGTGATGCTTACTGGCCAAGCGGTGACGATTGGCGCATTGGCGTCGATCTAAATGCTGTTCAAGAGCCTATTCTGATCGTATTGCCACAGTTTGGTCGTCTAGAAGCTGCGCCTGATATTCGAGTTCGTGTGACCCCAGAGACATTACAAGTAAGGGGAGATATCAACTTGCCCTGGGCAAGACTTGAAATTGGCGATATGCCGTCGTCGGCCGTTACGCCTAGCGGTGATGAAGTGATTATCACCGAGCGCGACGATCGGCAGGCAGAAATTGAGGCACGGCGTGCTGCCGCCAATGGTGATGAGCCTAGCGCTGCAGATGAACTTGCCGCTACCGGCATGGCCCTTGATGTGCTAGTAACGCTAACGCTGGGCAGTGATATGCAGATATCGGCCTACGGCTTAGAGTCCGGATTGGGAGGCTCGTTAGAAATTCGTCAGGGTGGCGGTGCATTACAGCTATTTGGCGATGTCAATTTAGTTGATGGGCGCTTCCAGGCGTTCGGTCAAGACTTGGTCATTCGCCGCGGTGAACTACTGTTTAGCGGCCCCCCCGGGCTACCTACCCTCGACTTTGAGGCCATCCGTCATCCCGATGTCACTGAAGATGACGTTACTGCTGGCCTGCGTGTCACCGGTAGTGCCGAAGCCCCCAATGTACAGATCTTTTCTGAACCAGCGATGAATGAAGCACGTGCACTTTCATATCTACTACGGGGCCGCGCTCCGGATGCCTCTGGCGGTGGGGTGGATAGCGCACTGACCACGGCGTTGATTGGTATGTCGTTAGGACGCACCGGTGGCGCAGTGGGCTCGATTGGCGAGGCTTTCGGCATTGACGACTTAACACTGGATACCACCGGCGCAGGCGATGACAGCCAAGTCGCCGTCAGTGGCCAACTGACCGACGACCTTAGGATTAGTTACGGCGTGGGAATTTTCTCGCCGATTGCAGAACTAACACTACGCTATACGCTGTGGCGTAATCTTTATCTTCAGGCCGTATCGGGTACCAATCAGGCGGTGGACTTGATCTACACCTTTACCCGTTCCGGTGACCCAAAAATCTTACAGCAGCAATGAGTGAGGGCGATATGTCGCTATTTTCTTCTTCAAGTACCAGTCGTGTACTGCCTGGCCGTGATACCCCTATAGAGACCAGCGATGTTCACTCCATCAGCGGGCATTCATTGCGCCCTCCGTTTCCAGAGGGCCATGAAGAGATTGTGCTGGGGATGGGCTGCTTCTGGGGCGTTGAACGTCTGTTTTGGCAATTGCCCGGCGTCTATGTGACCGCGGCAGGTTATGCCGGCGGTGAAACGCCCAACCCCACCTATGATGAGACCTGCACAGGGCGTACCGGTCACACCGAGGTGGTGAGAGTGGTCTACGATCCTAAGCAGGTCGATCTGGAATCGCTGCTACAGGTGTTCTGGGAACAGCACGATCCTACCCAGGGAAATCGCCAGGGCAACGATATTGGATCGCAGTATCGTTCGGCTATTTTCACCACCAACGAGGCTCAGCAAGCAGCCGCTGAACAAAGCGCGTCCGCATTTCAGCAGGCGCTTGACAAGGCAGGCAAAGGGCAAATCACTACCGAAATAAAACCGCTTGAAGCGTTTTATTATGCAGAGGCTTACCATCAGCAGTATCTCGATAAAAACCCCAATGGCTACTGCGGCTTAAAAGGCACCGGTGTGACGTGTCCGATAGGCTAAAAGCGAGTTTTAACCAAGCCAACCAGCGCATTATAAAGGAAGCCATTATGCAGCAGCGTTATCACCGAAAGCGGGCTTTCAAGCGTAGCGCGATAGGCAGCACTTTGGCGCTGCTGCTGTGTGCGCCGTTATCCTGGGCGAGCGAGGAGGCCACTAGTGAGCTTTCGATGCCTCAAACCGTTGGCGACACTCAGTTCGCCAGCGAGCGTGACGCAGTGATGTGGCGCCAGCAAGAGCTCAAAGATATTGAAAGCCTGGTTCGTCAGCTGCGTTTTGACTTAATTAACAATCAAGATGTAGAGGCTGCCGCCCCGCGCTTAGCGGAACTCCAAGAGCGTGCGACTGCCCAGCAGCTACTGCCTGCTTTTATTGCGGGTACGCATGGCGGTGGTTCTGAGGCGCGCGCCTCTATTTGGGAAGAGTGGAATGAGTTTGCCGCTGGCTTTACTGACCTTGAGGATAAAATCACTCAGTTGGTTGAGGTTGCCGAACAGGGGGATACCCGTAACACGGCGCGAGCACTTTCAGAGGTAGGTGCTAGCTGCAAGAGCTGCCATCGCGCCTACCGCTACGACTAGCGTCTCAGTAGGCGCTAAAAGAGAGACTTAATCGCCTGATTGTATGCGGTCAATGCGGTAAAGCGTTTCCACTTGCTCTAAGCCACTGATGGTGCAATTCAGGTCTTTAACGCGACCATCACTTAAACCGTAAACCCAGCCATGTACCGAGATTTGCTGCCCGCGCTGCCAGGCGCGCTGCAAAATCTTGGTACGGCACAAGCTATTCACCTGCGCTTTAACGTTGAGCTCGCACATACGGTCAATTTGGTCTTCCAGAGGAAGATGGTCTAGCGAATCACGGTGACGGTTGTACTGTTCGCGAACCGAATGTAGCCAATAATCGACCACACCGCATTCGCCACCCATCATGGCGGCCTTAATGCCCCCACAACCATAGTGTCCAACAATCATAATATGGCTGACTTTAAGCACATCCACCGCGTACTGAACCACTGACAGGGCATTCATATCCGTATGGTGGAGCAGGTTCGCTACATTGCGATGAACGAAGACTTCCCCAGGCGGCAGCGCAATAATTTGATTGGCGGGCACACGGCTATCCGAACAGCCAATCCATAAATAGTCTGGGTTTTGCTGATTCGAAAGCCGTTTAAAGTAGTCGGGGTCCTCTTCGCACATGCGCTCAGCCCAGGCACGATTGTTATCGAGTAGCGTCGCAATAGAGTCAGACATAGAGTCTCCAGCAAGATTAAATAGAGTTAAGTCGCTGATCGAGAAGCGGAATAATAAATCTTAGTAAGTATAAGGGATTGAACAGTATAAAATAGCAGCAAATGGTTTTAACCTCCCCCGACAGTCAGGTCAATATCCTTGTTTGGCCGTCAGGGGTGGGAATATTTAACTTCACAGGAGCAAACGATGGCAGACGTTTCCGAATACGAATATGACCTCCTGGTGATTGGTGCAGGCTCCGGCGGCGTACGTGCTGCGCGTATGGCAGCCGCCACCGGTGCCAAAGTGGCGATTGCCGAAGACCGATACCTGGGCGGTACCTGTGTCAACGTTGGCTGTGTGCCCAAAAAACTTTACTCATACGCCGCCCATTTTCAAGATAGCTTTGATGACTCGGCCGGTTTTGGCTGGCGGTTGACTGGCCCTGCAAGCTTTGACTGGGCGACGCTGCGAGATAATAAAATAAGCGAAATCAAACGGCTAAACGGTATTTATCAGCGGATGCTGGAGGGTGCCGGGGTAACGCTCTTTAATGCACGGGCTCGGCTGGCTGATGCGAATACGGTGATGTTGAGCGGAGAGCATGGCGATATTTCGATAAGCGCAGAAAAAATCCTGGTGGCCACGGGCGGGTGGCCATGGGTGCCCGATTTTCCGGGTAGTGAATATGCGCTGGACTCCAACCAGATCTTTGATCTCGATACGTTTCCCAAGCGCTTTCTGGTTTTGGGTGGCGGTTACATCGCAGTCGAGTTCTCCAGCATTTTCAACGGGCTTGGCAGCGAGACACACCTTATCTACCGTGGCGAACTGTTCTTGAAAGGATTTGATCAACAGGTTCGTGAATTCACCTGTGCCGAAATGGAAAGAAAGGGGGTCAATCTTCACTTCAACACCAATATTGAGCGTATTGAAGCCACCCAGAATGCCTACAACGTTCATCTCACCGATGGGCAGGTAATGGAAGTCGATGTGGTGCTGGCGGCAACTGGGCGCAAAGCTAATATCAAAGACCTGGGTCTGGAGGCGCTGGGTATTAACCTGGATGAGCAGGGCAAGATCCCTGTCAACGAGCGTTTTGAAACGGCGCAACCGTCGATTCTTGCGCTAGGCGACTTAATCGCCGGCCCAGAACTGACGCCAGTGGCTTTGGCAGAAGCGATGCAGCTGGTGGATGTCCACTTTGCCGATACCGTCCCCCAGCCGCTCGATTACACCACGATTCCAACCGCTGTTTTTTGCCACCCTAACATCGGTACGGTAGGGCTCTCCGAAGAGGCGGCTCGTGAAAAATTCACCAATATCCGCGTTTATAGCACCAATTTTCGGGCTATGAAGCACACTTTGTCGGGTAGCCAAGAGCGCACCTTAATGAAATTGGTGGTAGACGATGCCACTGATGTGGTGGTCGGGGCTCATATGGTGGGCGACGACGCAGGTGAAATCATTCAGGGTATAGCTATCGCGGTAAGGGCAGGCCTTACCAAGTATGACTTTGACCGCACTGTGGGTATCCACCCAACAGGAGCAGAGGAGTTCGTCACCATGCGTACGCTCACGCGTACTTGATCCGTTGCTGATGTTACAGAAATCGCATGTGAAGACAGATTTAGGTGTGCCCATTGGCACGCCTTTTTTTGTCGGCGAGTTGGGCTATTCTAAATCAGTAACGACGGATCTGAGCGCGAGCAGATAGCTAACAAGCCGCCTCTCATAACAAAAAATTATGGAAAGCAGGGTAGTGAATAATATGGTTTTTGAATTGCTCATAATCAGCTGTTATAATGATCGTCAAATTCGCTACAGCGAAGCATAACTATGAGTACGCCCATACAACCGTTTACCCCCTCTGCTGACTTGGCCAGGCCTACAGTGGCCGATGCCGTCGTTGGTCATGCAGAGACACCGCTGTTTATTCGCAAACCTAATGCGGATGATGGCTGGGGAGTGTACGAGCTTATCAAAGCCTGCCCGCCGCTGGATGTGAATTCTGCCTACGCCTATTTGTTACTCGCTACACAGTTTCGTGATACCTGTGCAGTCGCTACCAATGAAGAGGGTGAAATCGTTGGTTTTGTATCGGGCTATGTCAAAGATAATGCCCCGGATACTTATTTCTTATGGCAAGTGGCCGTCGGCGAAAAAGCACGCGGTACGGGGCTTGCGCGCCGCTTGGTCGAGGCGATTATGTCGCGCCCCGAGCTTGACGATGTGCATCACCTTGAAACCACGATTACCCCAGACAATTTAGCCTCTTGGGGCTTATTTCGTCGCTTGGCCGCGCGCTGGCATGCGCCGCTCAATAGCCGCGAATATTTCTCTACCGAACAGCTCGGAGGGGAGCATGACCCGGAAAACCTGGTCCGTATCGGTCCGTTCCAAACAGACCGAATCTAATACGTGCGTTTAATCGTCAATAGCACGTAGTGAACATACTGTTTTTCCCGCTCATGTTGCTCCGGGCTAGCAACGCCTAATGGCATAATGATTGACCAAGGAGGTCGCAATGCAGACCCAGACGCTTGAACGCATGGAATCCAATGTACGTACTTATTCTCGTTCATTCCCGGTGGTGTTTACCAAAGCGCAAAATGCGCGCCTAACCGATGAGAACGGCCGTGAGTACATTGATTTCCTCGCCGGCGCGGGCACGCTTAACTACGGCCACAATAATCCGCACATGAAGCAGGCAATGATTGATTACCTGTCAACGGACGGTGTTGTGCACGGTCTGGACATGTGGACCAATGCCAAGCGCGATTATTTAGAAACGCTTGAAGAAGTAATCTTCAAACCACGCGGTCTTGACTATAAAGTACATCTACCGGGGCCGACTGGCACCAACGCTGTCGAAGCCGCTATTCGTCTGGCCCGTGTTGCTAAAGGCCGTCACAACATCGTGACGTTCACCAATGGCTTCCACGGTGTAACGATGGGCGCTTTGGCTACCACCGGTAACCGTAAGTTCCGTGAAGCCACGGGGGGGATCCCGACGCAGGGTGCTAGCTTCCTGCCCTATGATGGCTACATGGGCGAGCATACCGATACGCTGGATTACTTTGAAAAACTGCTGGGCGACAAATCCGGCGGTCTGGACGTTCCCGCTGGTGTTATTATCGAGACCGTGCAAGGCGAGGGTGGTATCAACGTGGCAGGCCTGGAGTGGCTGAAGCGTTTGGAAAGTATTTGCCGCGCCCATGATATTCTGCTGATTATCGATGATATCCAGGCAGGTTGTGGTCGTACCGGTAAGTTCTTCAGCTTTGAGCATGCTGGCATCACGCCAGACATTATTACCAACTCGAAGTCACTCTCTGGCTTTGGTCTGCCATTTGCGCATGTGTTGATGCGTCCAGAACTGGATAAGTGGAAACCGGGCCAATATAACGGCACCTTCCGTGGCTTCAGCTTAGCGATGGTGACAGCGACCGCCGCGTTAAAAAAATATTGGACCAACGATACCTTTGAGCGTGATGTTCAGCGCAAAGGACGTATTGTAGAAGAGCGTTTCCAGAAGCTTGCGGCACTGCTGACTGAGAGCGGAATGCCTGCCACTGAACGTGGGCGTGGTCTGATGCGCGGCATTGACGTGGTATCGGGAGATATCGCGGATAAAATTACCAGCAAAGCTTTTGAGCACGGCTTAATAATTGAAACCAGTGGTCAGGACGGTGAAGTCGTGAAGTGCCTGTGCCCACTGACCATCAGCGATGAAGACCTGCTTAAAGGCCTGGATATTCTGGAAATGTGCGTGAAAGCTGTTGCTAGCGAGTAATTTGGCGTTAGGATAAAGCGTAAACTCACACCTGTTTCTTTAGGGAACTGCGGCTGGTAATCGCTAGCTGCTATGCTATGGAGTACTTCTATGATCGTTCGTAATCTCGAAGAAGCGCGCAAAACAGAACGCCTAGTCACCGCTGAAAATGGTAATTGGGACAGCACACGTCTTGTTTTGGCCAATGATAATGCTGGTTTCTCGTTCCATATTACCCGCATTTTCCCCGGTACTGAGACCCACATTCACTACAAAAATCACTATGAAGCAGTGTTCTGCTATGAAGGTGAAGGTGAAGTTGAAACCCTGGCCGACGGCAAAATCTGGCCGATCAAAGCAGGTGATATTTATCTGCTAGACCAGCATGACGAACACCTGCTGCGCGGTAAAGAGAAAGGCATGACCGTTGCCTGTGTCTTCACGCCGCCGATCACCGGTAATGAAGTTCACCAGGAAGATGGCTCATACGCAGCCCCAGAGTAAACATAACGCTAGCATTAGATAACAAAAGCAGCCTGCTAAATGAAGCGGGCTGCTTTTTTGTTGAGCCTGGGTTTTATGCAGAGAAATTTACTATGGGTTTATATTTTCTCAAACACCAGGGTAATTTCACCCAGCGTGAAGCCGAATTTGCGCATGGCGGTTCGATTGATCAAACGGCCATCTGGCTGAAGGTACATCCAGTCATCCATGGTAAATGAGATCATTCGGCCATCAACTTCGATATCTAACGGATAGCGCATGTGGAAGACATGACCGTATTGGTGTGCTTCAACTTGGCCATCTACATCGTTGGCGGTGCCAATCCAGCGGTGCTCATCAATGCGTTCAAATGTCCAAACGCGGCGATCGGTTTCACCGTCTGAAAAGACGAAAGACTCATCCAGTGTGAGAGTGTCATTTTCGTAGGTGCCTTGGATATCTACGCTGAAACGTCGCTGTACCTCACCGGAGTAATCCTGCACCATGCCCCAGGCTCGGGTGGTGCCCGCAAAGTATTCGGCGATATCCAGGCGGGGTTCAGAATCAGCGTAGTCTTCAACATCAACGCCAGCACAACCAGCCAGCAAGAAGAGTAGTGTGAAAAAACTAATGCGCAGGGAGCGGGTCATGGAGATATTTCCTATATTGAAATGGAAGCTGGTACAACTATGGTAAAGTATTTCCATAGCATAGAGCACCTAAGTGGCTGTGGCTACTGGGCACCTCCGGGTTCGCTTAATATATATTATGTTAAATAAGGTAAATTGTGTGTCTGAATAATCGTGATGACGTTGGACACTAGTCCCCCATCTCCTTATTATTCCCTCCACCTATTTGTCCAAGGATATCTCTCGTTATGCGCCCAGGTGTTTTGTGGCTAATAGCTAGCTTGTCGCTTTCAATCGCAGGCTGTGCAGCAACCCAGCCAGAAACTAATGAACCGCCTCCCCTAAGCGAAGCGTCTTTCAATACTCGTATCCTTGAATTAGAGAGCCAATTGGCGCAGCAATGCGACACCCGTTCTGAGCTTCAGACACGCCAACTTGATCAGCAGCAGGTACTTACTGCCGACGTACGTGAAGTCGGTAGTTTGTTACGTTCGCTACGCCAAGATGTCCAGCAGTTAGAAGCCCGTGGTGAAGAACCTGTCATCATCCGCGAAGAGTGTGAAGTTGATGAGACGCTAAGCACGAAAACGCTACTGGGTCGTAGTGAATGGGTTGGTTTTCCAAGCCTGGGTACCTACCTCAAGGCGCGAGTCGATTCAGGAGCTAATACCTCATCGCTGTCGGCCGACGAAATCACCCGCTTCGAGCGTGACGGTGAAGACTGGGTGCGTTTCAAACTAGCGCTAAACGACGACGATGTGGCCGTTGAGTCACAGCGTGGTGAATGGGTAGAGGCGCCTATTGTTCGTCGGGTTCGTATTCTTCAAGCTTCGGGTGAAGAATCCCGCCCGGTTATTTCATTATTAATGACGTTGGGACCTATCCGCGAAAACGTCGAGTTCACGCTGAATGACCGCTCACATTTAGAGTATCCAGTGCTACTGGGTCGGCGCTTCTTAATGGATATCGCGGTAATAGACGTCGCCGATACTTACTTACATGACCGTCCCGAGTTTCCTGGTGGCGAGCCAGCCGATCAAGCTGCTGAAGATGAAGCAGTTGATGACGACGATACAGAAGAGTAACTGCTCTCCCCTGGCGCTTTACGTAGAAAGGAATCTCCATGTCACGGTTAATGTTTTATATTATTGTCGGCTTGCTGTTGGTCGCGGGTATTGCCACCAGCATACATCGCCATGTGCAGTTTGAAATCCCCTGGTTACCCGGTGAACAACGCCAAGTCTGGGAGATTGAAGCGGGCATAAACTTCAATGCTCAAGATGGTCCTGTGCAAGTCGATTTGGCGCTGCCTTCTCATCAGGCTGGCTATCGGGTATTAACCGAAAATACAGCATCGTCAGGGTATGGCTTGGCCTACCAAGCAGATGAGCTAGGCCGTACCGCGCAGTGGACGATTCGCGAAGCGGCTGGCAGCCAAACGCTATATTACTCTGTTCAAATGCTGGTATCGCAAGATGCCCGAGCACCGTCGCAAACGCCGCCTGAAATGACCCCAATAACGCCATGGGAAAGCCCTTATGACACGGCGGCTAGCCAGCTGATCGAACAAGCCTGGGCTCGCAGCGCCAATAACGCGACGTTTGCCCGGGAACTGATCCGAGACGTGAATGGTGAGCGTCAGGGCGAGAACGCGCGTCTTCTGTTATCTCAGGAAAACCCAGCAGCGTTGGTGGTCCGATTGCTCATCCAAGCGGGTGTATTAGCGCGCGAAGTAAGCGGCCTGCTATTAGAAGATGGACGTCGCCGCCAAACACTTAGTAGTTGGATTCAAGTGTTTGACGAGTCTGGTGAACAGTGGGCCATTTTTCATCCGCTGACAGGCGAGCAAGGCAAACCCGAAAACCTACTGTTATGGGAAACGGGTGGTCGAGCTGTTTTAGAAGTACAAGGTGGCACCAACTCCCGGGTTACCTTCTCAATGATGACCCACGATCAGCCGGCTTCAGCCGCGGTGCGCAATCACTATTCCGAAGACACGCTGCTGAATTTCTCCATTCATAGTCTGCCGTTGGAAGAACAGGCGCTATTCCAGACCATTCTGCTGATTCCGATTGGCGCGCTAATGGTGGTGTTTTTACGTGTCTTGGTAGGCATAAAGACATCCGGTACTTTCATGCCGGTTTTGATCGCCCTCGCCTTCATTCAAACTACCCTTCCCACGGGTTTGATTGGCTTCCTGCTTATCGTCGCGGTCGGACTGATTATCCGTAACTATCTCTCTTACTTGAACTTGCTGCTGGTGGCCAGGGTCTCCGCGGTTATCATCACGGTGATCGCGATCATTTCTATCTTTACTGTACTGGCCTATCGCATGGGGCTGAGTGCTGGCTTAACGATTACCTTTTTCCCGATGATCATCCTTGCCTGGACTATTGAGCGGATGTCGATTTTATGGGAAGAAGAAGGTCCTAAACAGGTGTTGATTCAAGGTGGCGGTAGCTTGATTACGGCTATCCTTGCTTACCTGGCGATGAATAATCCCTGGGTGCGTCACATCACATTCAACTTCCTGGGCGTGCAGTTGATATTGATGGCGTTGATTTTGTTGCTGGGCAGTTACACAGGCTACCGCCTATTAGAGCTGCGCCGTTTCAAACCAATTACAGATGATGAGAAACCATCATGAGTTGGTTTAACAATTGGACCTGGCCAACGCGCTTGCGTGATAAGGGTATCATTGGCATGAATCGGCGTAATATTCGTTATATTGGTCGCTATAACAAACGCCGACTCTATCCATTAGTGGATGACAAGCTTAAAACCAAGCTGCTGGCTCAGCAGTATGGCATTACCACGCCAGAGCTAATCGGTACGGTGACGACCCAGTTTGGCGTAAAGCACATTGGTGCCATGCTCACGGGGCACGCAGGCTTTGTTATCAAGCCTGCCAAGGGAAGCGGTGGCAAGGGAATTTTGGTGATTGAAAAGGTGGAGGATAACGCCTTTATCAAACCCAGTGGTGCCAAGCTAACGCTTACCGATGTTGAGCGGCACGTGTCGAATATCCTCTCAGGGCTATACTCGCTGGGCGGCTCGCCTGATGTGGCGGTCATTGAAACGCTAATTAATTTCGATGAAAGCCTGATGGATTACACCTATGAAGGGGTTCCCGATATTCGGGTTATCGTCTTTAAGGGCTACCCTGTCATGGCCATGATGCGTCTCTCTACGGCGGCTTCTGATGGCAAGGCTAACCTGCACCAAGGGGCGGTAGGCGTTGGTTTGAACATTGCGACCGGCGCCGCATTGCGTGCCGTTCAGTTTGACCGGCCCTGTTTTAGTCACCCTGATACGGGGCACGACCTGGCTAGCTTGGTCGTGCCACAGTGGGAAACGCTACTAAATCTGGCGGCAGGCTGTTATGAAATGACGGGATTAGGCTACTTGGGAACCGACATGGTGTTAGACCGTAAATACGGTCCCATGCTACTTGAGCTTAACGCCCGGCCAGGGCTGGCGATTCAAATGACCAATGGGGAAGGCTTGCGCCGCCGTCTTGATCTTATTGAGCGTCAGCCTGATGGCGTGCCTGCAAAAGAGCGCGTTGCCTTTGCGCAGCACCATTTTGCTCGCCAAAGCGAACTGGTAGAAAGCCCTGACACCTCCTCCGCCAGCGCGTAGACTGATACGAGAGACTAGTGAAGAGAGCCTAGGCTAACCACGTTCAACGAGTTGCCCATGACCCAAGCGAATACACTACTGCAGCAGGCGGAGTCTCAATGTCATCTCCGCGGCGTTCGATTCACCCCTATCCGCCGGCGTGTACTTGAGCTAATTGCCGAAAACGGAGGTGGCTTGAAGGCATATGATCTGCTCGATAAGCTCTCTACGGAACACGCTGCTGCTCGGCCACCAACGGTTTACAGAGCGCTTGAGTTCTTAATTGATCAAGGCCTGGTGCATCGAATAGAGTCACAGAACTCCTACGTAGCCTGTGCATGTCCCGAGCATGTTCACGGCTTTCAGCTGCTCATTTGTCGTCACTGTGGCTATGTGGAAGAGCTGCATCTAGACGAGATAAGTGATCAACTGGTGGCATTGGCCAAGAGTCAAGGATTTAACGTTGAGCGCCAAACGATTGAGCTCCAGGGGCTCTGCCAAGATTGTCGAACAAGCTGATGTGTTGAGCAGCTATGTTAAACAGCTAGCGAGTAAACAGTATGTCCCGTTTTGACCAAGTGGCTCCAGACGCCCTTTTTAAGCAGCTTGAGCGAGCCACGCCTGATGATACTCTTCCCGCTGTCGCTACCCTACTGACGGCAGTTTGCTTTAATAGCGATGGCTTGATTCCTGCCATTGCCCAGCAGCATGACTCGAAAGAAGTCTTGATGATGGCATGGATGAATCGCCAGGCGCTTGAAGAGACGCTAACCACTCAGCGGGTCTGTTACTACTCGCGCTCACGGGGAAAATTGTGGCGCAAAGGTGAGTCATCGGGCCAGCAGCAGCTGCTTGTTTCTGCTGCGCTAGATTGCGATGGTGATACGCTGTTGTTGCAGGTCGAGCAAACGGGGCCTGCTTGCCACACCGGGCGGCGTAGCTGTTTCTATATTGCCGTGGATGGAGAGCAGGCCTCAATTACCAGCAAGCCGCTGATTGATCCTGACGATCTGTACGGCAAAAAAACCTAGTTCTGCCTATGCAAGCTATGACTCGGTTAATATCAGCCCTGCGCTCAGGTTCGCGCTGGGTATTGATGAAGGTGATGATTGGCTGCGTTAGAGTCTATCAATATACGCTTAGCCCCCTTTTAGGCCCACGCTGCCGCTTCTGGCCAAGCTGTTCGTCTTACACGATTGAAGCGATTCAGGTGCATGGGCCAATAAAAGGCGGCTGGATGGCCGTAAGGCGGATCGTTAAGTGCCACCCAGGCAATCCTGGCGGTATGGATCCAGTGCCCGGCGGCCGCAGCGAACAGCTTTGTCGCGAGGATGATGAGAAAGCATCGTCGTCCTCTTGCTGTGATCATCACCCTCGCTAGCTTGTTAGCCTACTTCTGCTGCGCTACTGCGTAGATCTTCTCCAGCATGGCGTGCAAGCCGTTGCTGCGCGTGGGTGAAAGGTGTTTATCCAGCCCCAAATCGGTCAAGAAGTGTGGCTCGGTGGCACGAATTTCAGCCGCTGTGCGCTCGTTATAAATACGCAGCAATACGGCAATCAGGCCGGATACGATAGCGGCATCAGACGTTGCCTTGAACACCAGCTTGTCTCCCTCCTCCTCATGGCGCATCCACACGTTTGACTGACAGCCCTGAATTTTAAGCTCCTCGATCTTCCACTCTTCTGGAAAGTCAGGCAGCTGCTTACCCATATCGATAATGTACTGATAACGATCCATCCAGTTATCAAATATCTCGAAATCTTCGATTAGCTCTTGCTGGGCCTGTTCGGCGCCGGAAGTGCTCATGCTATTTCCTTCTCTATTGGAATTGGCTGAATAGTGGCGACTGACATTTTGCGTCTCATTGAGCCATTATAACGGCTCAAAGGAGTCTTGAGGGAGGTTGTGTCCTGAAACAGTCAATCGATGGCGCTGCTGCTCGCGATGCCACTCGTTGTCTTCGCTGTGCAGATAGCGTGAGGTGGTATCGAGGCGCGCGTGACGGGCGCTTTCGGCCAGATGGCGCAGGCTAATGCCCGATTGAGCCTGATGGGTGATCGATGTGTGCCTTAACCAGTGCGGCGTTGCCTGGTTAAGCGCGGTCACATGTTCCGATGCTCCGTCGATATCTTCAAGTGCTTGTGCCGCCTGCTGAAACGTTGCGCGAATAAGCCGATAAAGCTGGTTATGGCCCAGGCCACGCTGTCCATCCAGAGCGCGAAGCACCGGTGCCTCAGCTTCAAACTGCTCAGGGTATTCAGACAATCCCAGCACATGGCGCCACTGGCGCAGACAATCCAGCATATCGTCAGGCAGCGGAATGCGTGCCATCTTGTTTCCCTTGCCCACCACATGCCACCACCAGCGCCCTTCGCTGCGCTGAAAATCCCCCATGCGCGCATCGGCCATCTCGCTAAGGCGCGGTGCCAGCAAATAGGCAAAGCCAAAGATAAAGCGCCGTCGTGCATGTTCAAAACGGGCACGACTGCCCTCCCCAGCCTCTAACGGGCTATTCAGCCACTCCCACAGCCACGCCCACAAATCACTTTCCAAATAGCGCTCAACACGCGGCGTTTGATTACTCAGGCGTCGCGATTTATCGCGCATCAAGCGAAACGGGTTGTGGTTAACCCACCCGGCTTCTACCAACCAAGCAAACATACCTTGCAGTATCACCAGGCTTTGACGGCGGCTAGCAGGAGACAAGGCACCACGAAATGGTCGCCATGCTGGATGGGTGCGTGGCTTTGAAGGCCCAACCCACTGCTCACTTGGTTGTGGGTCGGCGAGAAAGGCTTCAAAGCGGCGCAGGTTTTCGCGGTTGATATCGGCCAGCGTGTGCCTCTGGCTGGCAAGCCAGAGCAGCAACCGCTCCGCTTCGCGACGGTACGCTTTCCAGGTTTGTGGACTATCCACGTACTCTTCAAGCCATGCGGTCACTGCCTGGGCATCGTTTTGGGCGCTGATACGTCCGCCACTCGGCGACTCTTTCAATATCTGTAGTTGACCAGTGGGTGTCATAACTTCGTTCGCCATGCCCGTCCCTACTCTCTTCTTTTAGCCGGTTTTTGCATCCTCTTACCTTAAGTATGTCTCTGTAGTCATATAAATTCAAGATAAGACGGGTAATCTTGAATTTATGGACAATATCATAAATAATTTTACGTATTACATAATACGTAATTATTGCCTTTTGAATCATTAATGCCGACAATGCGACGACAAATCCCGTAAGAAAAGCCCGCAAGGAAGGAGCGCTTCATGGCCCGCAACGGCATTCAGTACAGCGATGTGCAACAAGCAATAGATGCCCTGCTGGCTCGCGGCGACACGCCCAGCGTGCAGCGCATCCGCGATGTGCTGGGCACCGGTAGTTTCACCACGATTAGTGATCACTTTCGCCAGTGGCGCAGCGAGCGGGAGCAAAATCGCGACGTGCCGCCGCCCAAGGGTGTGCCGGAAGTCGTGGTAACCATGGCTAGCGAGCTATGGCGCGAGGCCCAGGAGGTAGCGAATCAAGCGCTGCTCCACTATCGCGAAGATGCCAATCGCCAGGTTGCAGACGCCCAGCAGCTCGCAGAAGATGCAAAACAGCAGGCCGCTAACGCCGAGCAGCGCGAAAGCGCCCTCGCCGAGCACTTGCGTCATATGGAGCAGCGCATGGAGGCGTTAAACCGGGAATTAGCTGCGAGTCAAACCAGTGAGCACCACTGGCACCAGCTTGCTGAAGCGTCACACAGTGAAGTCAATCAACTGAAGCAGGCGCAACAGCAGCTAAAGAGTCAGCTAGAGGCGCAGCGTGATACGCATAGCCAAGCCCTTAGTGAGCAGCAGGTGGCGTGGGAGCAGCGGCTGGCACAAGAAGAGCAGCGTCATGAGGCAGCGGAAGGCAGACTAATGGCGATGCTGGATAGTGCTCAACAGGCACGCGCCCAGGAGGAGAAGAGTTACCAAAAACGCCATCTGCAGTCTGAGCAGCGTGTGGAAACATTAAGTCAGGAGCTAAAAACAAAGCAGCAGGCCCTGCATCAGCTGCAGCTGGAAGGCAACGAACGCGAGCAACGGCTTAGTGGCCAGATGCAACAAATCACATCGCTTGAAAAGCAGTTGAAGGCGCTTACCCTACAGCTGAATGAGTCGAAGGTGGCGCTCAAGAAGCAGGCCCAACAGCATGCCGATCGCGAAACCGAGCTACAGCAAGCGTGGCAAGAGAAGTTGTGGAACCGTATGGAGGCGTTGCAAACACAGCTAACGGCGCTTCCCGACGCGCTTTCACATCAGAGTGCCAAGGGTAATGAACCAGAACAGTGATCAAAGCTGCGTTCTTAAAAGACAGGTCTTAAAACGGAGAATATAAAGAAGCCCAGCTGTTAAAGGCTGGGCTTTTGGTGCGATACCGTTAGTTTAACGGTAGTAAGCGTTGGTCGTATCGGTATGGTCGGTGACGTCGCGAATGCCGGCAAGCTCGGGAATACGCTCCATCAGGGTTTTCTCAACGCCATCTTTCAGCGTTAAATCGACCGCTGCACAGCCCTGGCAACCACCGCCAAAGGCTAATACCGCATACTGCTGCTCGGTGAGCTCAACAAGCTTTATTTCACCGCCATGGGCCGCCAGCCCAGGATTGATCTCGCTGTAAAGCACGTAGTTGATACGGTCTTCAAGGGGACTATCCGCATTGACCTTCGGCATTTTGGCGTTGGGTGCTTTGATCGTCAGCTGACCACCCATGCGGTCGGCGTTGAAATCCACCACCGCTTCTTCCAAAAAGGCCAAGCTGTTTTTGTCGAGAAATACATTGATTTTCTCGAGCTCCAGCGTGACATCGGTAGGCTCTTCTTCGCCGGGACGGCAGTAAGCCAAACACGTTTCCGCGTAGGGTGTACCCGGCTGGGTAATGAAAATGCGTACGGCAATACCCTCAACGTTCTGCTTTTCCAGCAGTTCTGCCAAGTATTCCTGCGCGCTGTCTGTGATATCAATACCTTGGGTATCGATTTTAGTATCTGCTTCGCTAGTCGTGGTCATGAGGGCTGTCTTCCTCCCGTGGTAGTGGCGGCGCCACTTCACATGTCATTTGTGTCTATGGTAAGCAAAACAGCGCGCTGACACAATCCCGACTGTTTTAGTCGGCTATTTTAAACAGCTCTTTTTACGAGCGACTATTAATTATCTTTCCTTATCTTGCGTATAGCCTCCGTAGGGGCGCCTTTTGCCATCCCTTTTGTTATCATTATGCGCCTTATAACGACAGATGCTGCTTTTTCCGACGATAACAACATCCCCTTTGACGACTGTGACGCTGGAGAACTCCCCCTGCCATGGCTGATAGTGCTTTGATCGCAACCCTCACCCAACGCCTTGCCCAACGTATCCTGATTCTGGATGGCGGCATGGGCACCATGTTGCAGAATGCCCAGTTGAGCGAGGAAGATTTTCGCGGCGAACGGTTTAGCGACTGGCCCTCGGATCTCAAAGGCAATAATGATCTGCTCGCGCTTACCTGCCCCGAAGTGGTCACGCGGATTCACCGTGACTACCTGGAAGCCGGTGCCGACATTATTGAGACCAACACCTTTAATAGCACTCAGCTGTCACAGTCTGATTACGGCATGGAATCGCTGGTGGTTGAGCTTAACCGCGAATCAGCACGCCTTGCTCGCGAGGTGTGTGATGCAGTGGCCGCTGAAACCGGCGTGCCCCGCTATGTTGCCGGTGTGTTAGGCCCCACCTCGCGCACCGCGTCGCTATCGCCGGATGTAAATGATCCCGCTAAGCGTAACGTCACCTTTGATGAGCTGCGCGAGAACTACTATGAAGCCGCCGAAGCGCTGATTGCAGGCGGTGCCGATCTAATCATGATCGAAACCATCTTCGATACGCTTAACGCCAAGGCAGCGATCTATGCCCTGGAAGAGCTATTCGATGACCGCGGTGAGCGCTTACCGGTAATGATCTCCGGCACCATTACCGATGCCTCTGGCCGCACGCTTTCGGGTCAAACCACCGAAGCGTTCTGGAATTCGGTGCGCCACGCTCAGCCACTCTCGGTGGGCTTAAACTGCGCGCTGGGTGCAGAAGAGCTTCGCCCCTATCTGGAAGAGCTCTCTACCAAGGCCGACACCTTTGTCTCCGCGCACCCCAACGCGGGGCTTCCTAACGAATTTGGTGAGTACGACCAAACGCCGGAGGAGATGTCGGAAATTGTCAGCGAGTTTGCGGCTAGTGGCCTGGTCAATATTATCGGCGGCTGCTGTGGCTCCACTCCTGAACATATTCGTGCCATTGCTGATTCTGTTCGTGATATGGCGCCCCGGGTCATTCCCGAACGCAGCCACGCCTGCCGTTTATCCGGTCTTGAGCCGTTCAATATTGAGGCCGACTCACTGTTCGTCAACGTCGGCGAGCGCACCAACGTCACCGGCTCGGCGCGCTTTAAGCGCTTGATTGTGGAAGAGGACTTCACCACCGCCTTGGAAGTCGCCCTGGAGCAGGTAGAAAGCGGCGCCCAGGTCATCGATATCAACATGGACGAGGGTATGCTCGAGTCCAAGGAAGCCATGGAGCGCTTTCTAAACCTGATCGCCGGTGAGCCTGACATCGCCCGCGTGCCGATTATGATCGACTCCTCTAAGTGGGAGATCATCGAAGCGGGCCTGAAGTGCGTTCAAGGCAAGGCGGTGGTGAACTCCATCTCACTCAAGGAAGGCGAAGATGCCTTCCGCGAACAGGCAACCAAATGCCGACGCTATGGTGCCGCTATTGTGGTGATGGCGTTCGATGAAGAGGGCCAGGCAGACACCTTTGCGCGTAAAACCGAAATTTGTCAGCGCGCCTACCGCCTGCTGGTCGATGAGATAGGCTTCCCCGCCGAAGACATCATCTTCGACCCCAATATCTTTGCCATCGCCACCGGTATTGAGGAGCACAATAACTACGCGGTCGACTTTATCGAAGCGACCCAGTGGATTCGTGACAACCTCCCTCACGCGATGATTTCCGGCGGCGTATCTAACGTCTCTTTCTCGTTCCGCGGTAACAACCCGGTGCGCGAAGCGATTCACTCGGCGTTCCTTTATCATGCGATCCGCGCGGGCCTCACCATGGGGATCGTTAACGCGGGTCAGCTCGCGGTCTATGACGACCTCCCCGCTGAGCTGCGCGACGCGGTTGAGGATGTGGTGCTCAACCGCCGCAGCGACGGCACCGAGCGGCTGCTGGATATTGCCGATAAGTACAAAGGCGACGGCAGCGGGGCTCCCAAAAAAGAAGACCTTGAGTGGCGTAGTTGGCCGGTTAACAAGCGTATTCAGCATGCGCTGGTTAAAGGGATTACGGTGTATATCGAAGATGACACCGAAGAAGCCCGCGCCCAGGCTGAGCGCCCTATTGAGGTCATCGAAGGCCCGTTGATGGATGGCATGAACGTGGTCGGCGATTTATTTGGCGACGGCAAAATGTTCCTGCCTCAGGTGGTCAAATCAGCACGAGTCATGAAACAGGCCGTGGCCTACTTGATCCCTTATATTGAGGCTGAGAAAAGCGAAGAGACCAAAGCCAAAGGCAAGATCGTCATGGCCACGGTCAAAGGCGATGTGCACGATATCGGTAAGAACATCGTTGGCGTGGTGCTGCAGTGTAATAACTACGAAGTGATTGATCTGGGGGTCATGGTTGCCGCCGATAAGATCCTGCAGGCGGCCAAAGATCACAACGCGGATATTATTGGTCTTTCCGGACTGATCACTCCATCGCTGGATGAAATGGTTCACGTGGCCAAGGAGATGCAGCGTCGGGGTATGGATTTACCGCTTCTGATTGGTGGTGCCACTACCTCTAAAGCGCATACCGCGGTCAAGATCGAACCGCAGTATGAGCATCCGGTGATTTATGTCACCGACGCTTCCCGTGCCGTTGGGGTAGCGGGCAAATTATTGACGCCAGCTTTAAAAACACCTTACGTCGCCGAGATCCGTGAAGAGTACGAAAAGGTCCGCGTGCGTAACGCCAAGCGCCGCCCTAAAGCAGCAGACCTGGACTACACTCAGGCGCGCAAGCGGCGCTTCCGTACCGATTGGAACGCCCACACCCCAGCTGAGCCCAATATGCTGGGGCTAAAAACGTTTGACGACTACGATCTTGAAGAATTGATTGAGCGCATCGACTGGACACCCTTCTTCATGAGCTGGCAGCTGGCGGGCAAGTATCCCAAAATCCTCGACGATAAGGTCGTTGGTGAAGCTGCCCGCAACCTGTTTGAAGACGCCAAGGTCATGCTACGCAAGTTGGTAGAAGAGAAGCGCGTGCAGGCACGCGGCGTAATCGGCCTGTGGCCCGCCAATAGCGTGGATGATGACGTGATCGAAGTGTATGCCGACGAGTCGCGCAGCGAAGTGATTGAACGCCTCTTTCATATTCGTCAGCAAACGACGAAAGGACGCGACGGTATTTGCTACAGTCTGGCTGATTTCATTGCCCCAAAAGAGAGCGGCAAAGGCGACTGGATTGGCGGCTTCGCGGTCACTACGGGCCACGGCGTTCATGAGCTATCCAAAGCTTATGAGGCCGCTGGCGACGACTACAATGCGATTATGGTGCAGGCATTGACGGATCGCCTTGCGGAAGCCTTCGCCGAGCGCATGCACGAACGGGTGCGCAAAGAGTTTTGGGGCTATGTGCCGGAAGAAACGCTGGACAACGATGCCTTGATCGCCGAGAAATACCAGGGTATCCGCCCCGCGCCTGGCTACCCCGCCTGCCCGGATCACACCGAGAAAGCCACGCTATTCCGGTTGCTTGATGCCACTGAAAATACCGGTCTGGCGTTGACCGAAAACTTCGCCATGTGGCCAGCGGCGGCGGTTTCCGGCTGGTACTTTGCGCACCCACAGTCGAAGTACTTCTCCACCGGTAAAATCACCCGCGATCAGGTTGAGGCCATCGCCGCACGTAAGCAGATGCCCCTTGAGGAAATGGAGCGCTGGCTCTCACCGGTGCTCTCCTACGCCCCGAGCTGATTAATGCTGTTAGTCGCTCGCCGTCACGGCAAGGTTATTCGCCTTGCCTTACCTATCATGCTGGGCATGCTCTCCCAGAGCATGCTCAACTTGATCGATGCCGCACTGGTAGGGCATTTAGGCGAGGTAGCCCTTGCTGGCGTGGGAGTCGGCGGTTACGCCATGTTTATGCTCAGCGCTGTCGTGTTTGGACTCTCCTCAAGCGTGCAGTCACAAACTGCTCATCGCGTCGGTGCTGCCCACACAGAGATCGCCCACCCGCTTAGGTCGGGGCTGGTGATTGGGCTTGCAGTTGCCCTGCCGCTTACTCTCTGGGCCTGGTGGCAAGCGCCGCTGCTGATTAGCTTGATTAGCCAAGCCGATGACGTTCAAGCCGTTGCGGTTGGCTATTTTCGTTGGCGGGTGGTGTCACTGATGGCCATTGCGCTAACACTCTGTTTTCGTGGCTACTGGAATGGTCGTCAACAGACGCATCTCTACTTACGAATTATTGTGGCGGTTCATTTGCTCAACGTGGTAGTCAGCGCCGTTTTGATTTATGGCCTGGGAGGCCTGCCTGCAATGGGGTCTAGCGGCGCGGGTGCCGGTACGACACTGTCGCTGTTTGTAGGCTTGATTGCGTGGTGCTGGGTAAGCATAAAAAGCCCCTCTAGCGCGCATTTTTTGACACACCTGCCAAGCTTAGCCACCCTGCGTACTACTCTGGTTCTTGCCGCCCCCCACTCTTTGCAGCAGCTGTTGTTCGCAGCGGGTTACGTGGTACTCATTGGGGTATTAAGCCAGCTGGGCACGGCCAGCGTTGCGGTGGGTCATGTGTTGATTAATCTGTCGCTGTTGCTGATCTTGCCCGGAGTGGGGGTTGGCGTTGCGGCCATGAGCCTGGTGGGTGAAGCGCTAGGCCGGGATGCTCAGCAGGAGGCCCACCGCTGGGGGCTAGATGCGCTGCGGGTCGCCTGGTTGCTCCTGCTTGTTCTGGCGCTGCCGATGCTGCTTGTGCCCGAGCAAGTACTCGCACTCTTTTTTACCAACAGTGAGCTAGTCGCGCTGGGTAAACTTCCGCTGCAGCTAACCGGCGTGATGATTGTGCTGGATGCCGCCGCTCTGGTGCTTGCCCAGGCGTTAATGGGCGCAGGCGCCCAGCGCACGGTCATGATGCTAACCCTGGGGATGCAGTGGCTGCTTTTTTTACCCCTGGCCTGGTGGGTGGGGATTGGCTTAGAACAGGGTTTATTAGGTATTTGGCTTATGCAACTGCTTTACCGATTGATAAACTCAGCCGGTTTTTTATGGGTATGGCAGCGCCGCCGCTGGCTGGCCCCGCTTTCTAACTCGTTGACTGGCCCATGATATGTGTTCTAAATAGCTTTTAGAGATAAAAAGATAATTATATATTCTTTTGTAGAATATGACGCCCGCGTTAAGGTGACACAATATTAACATCCATCTCAACGTGACCATTTCGCTTTTTAGCAGGATCGTGCCACATGTACCGTTATGATATTCACGACCAAACACTGGTTGATGAGCGTGTCGCTCAGTTCCGCGACCAAATGGAACGCTACCGCGCTGGGCGTTTGGGTGAAGAAGAGTTCCGCCCATTAAGGTTGCAGAACGGCCTCTATATTCAACGCCATGCGCCCATGCTGCGCATTGCGATACCTTACGGCATGCTGGCGGGTAATCAGCTACGTGCCCTTGCTGAGATTACTCGTCGTTATGACCGTGGTTACGGCCACTTCACCACACGACAGAATCTACAGCTGAACTGGCCCGCCCTTGAGGATGTGCCGGATATTTTGGCAGATCTGGCCAAAGTACAAATGCACGCGATCCAGACCAGCGGCAACTGTATCCGTAACACGACCAGCGACCAGTTTGCTGGTATCGCCAATGATGAAGTGGAAGACCCGCGCCCCTGGTGCGAGCTGATTCGTCAGTGGTCTACCCTGCACCCTGAATTTGCCTACTTGCCGCGTAAATTCAAAATCGCAGTCAGCGGTGCCGCGCAGGACCGCGCCGCGATTCAGGTTCACGATATTGGCCTGCGTCTGTGGCACAACGCTGACGGTGAGCTGCGCATTAAAGTTTTGGCCGGCGGTGGGCTTGGCCGCACGCCAATGATTGCGGACGTGGTACGCGAAGATCTGCCCTGGCAGCACCTGCTGACCTATCTGGAAGCTTGTGTGCGGGTTTACAACCAGTTCGGTCGTCGTGACAACAAGTTCAAGGCGCGGATCAAGATTCTCGTCAAAGCACTGGGCATCGAAGAGTTCCGCCGCCGGGTTGATGAAGAGTGGGCACACCTGAAAGATGGCCCGCAAACACTCAACCAGGCGGCTGTTGATGCAGCCAAACTCCACTTCCCTGAGCCAGATCGTCGCCCGGTTGCCGAGAACGCCAACGAAGCGTTCGACCTACTGCGTACTGAAAACCGCAGTTTTGCACGCTTTGTGACCAATAACGTCTCGGATCACAAGGTGCCCGGCTATAAAGCAGTAACGCTTTCCCTGAAGCGTCGTGAGCATGCGCCTGGCGATGTGACTGCTGATCAGATGGAAGCCGTCGCCGATTTGGCTGATCGCTACAGCTTTGGTGAAGTACGCGTTACCCACGAGCAGAACCTGGTGCTTTCTGATGTGCCGGTCGATGAGCTGGAAGCACTGTGGAAAGAGCTTGAGGCGCTGGGTATGGCGAACCCCACGGTAGGTACGCTTAACGACATAATCTGCTGCCCTGGCGGTGACTACTGCAGCCTAGCCAATGCGGTCTCTATCCCTATTGCCCAGGCGCTGCAGGAACGCTTTGAAGATCTAGACTTCTTGTATGATCTTGGCCCGCTGGATCTGAATATTTCCGGCTGCATGAATGCCTGTGGCCACCACCACGTGGGTCATATCGGCATCTTGGGCGTCGATAAAAAGGGCGAAGAGTTCTACCAGATCTCCATTGGCGGTAACTCCACCGATGATGCGTCACTGGGTAAAATTCTAGGCCCATCATTTTTCCGCTCTGACGTGCCGGATGTCGTCGAAAAAGTATTAGAAGTCTATGTGGCGCAGCGCCATGAAGACGAGCGGTTCCTGGATACTTACCGCCGTATTGGCTTAAAACCCTTTAAGGAGCGTGTCTATGCCTAATAGCCGTGTGCCTAATAAAACAGATGAGACGCAAACTGAAGCAGTTGAGCAGACGCCAGTACATGTTGATCATTTGATAGCTTACGGCGAGCTAGCGGCAGAGAACGCTTGGTGTGTCTCCTACGATGTGGAAACGCTTCCCGAACAGCGCCCGGCGTTTGTACCACTAGCGCTGTGGCAAGCCAACCAGGAGGATGCCGAGCTGGCGCCACTTCTCACCAGCGACACCGAACTAACAGCCGAGTTGGCGCAACAGCTTGGCAGTGCCCAGGCCATTGCGATTGACTTTCCTGCCTTCACCGATGGGCGTGGCTACAGCCTGGCGCGCCTGCTGCGCGAGCGCTACGGTTATGAGGGCGAAGTTCGTGCAGTGGGCGACGTACTGGTAGATCAGCTGGACTACATGCGACGCTGCGGGTTTTCGAGTATGGCATTGCGCGATGATCAGCACCCAGAGGATGCCCTGCGTGCGCTAAGCTTTATCAGCGTTCGCTACCAGCCTGATGTGGAAGAGCGTCAGGCGCTGTTTGAACGCCGCTTAACCGCTAGCGAGTAGTTTTAAAATGACGTAAAAGGGCAGCTTCGGCTGCCCTTTTTGATGGTTAGGACGGCAGATTAGCCTCGTCGCTTCTGCTGGCGCTCGCGGTTATTGGCTTTGGCACGGTCACTCTTGCGCAGCATGACCCAGGTAGCGCCTAGCCCCCCTTCTGAAGACTGGGCGGATACATACGCCTGGACTTCCTCAAACTGGCTGAGCCATTTGGCAAGATAGGAACGCAGCACGTTGGCAGGACTGTCGATTTCGCGCCCCCGGCCATGAACAATCATGACTGAGCGCAAGTCATGGGCATAGGCTTCCTGAATGAACGGGAACAGCATTCGGCGGCACTCACTTAAGGGTCGCCGCAGCAGGTGCAGCTGTGATTGAACGCTATAACCGCCGTGCTTTAATTTATCGACCACGCCTTGCTGAATACCCTCACGCCGATACTCCATCGGGTCGAACGGAGGAAGCAGGTCGACAAAGTCATCGGATAGAAAGTTGCGCGCCCCCATCTCCTCTTCCGCCCATTCACGGCGAGCCAGCTGCGCCTCAGAAGGCCTTTTGCGATTAGCGCCAGGATCTGCACGATTGCTTGGTGGTAGTGGCTTAACATCGCCGATGAGATCACGAAAATCCATATCATCACGAAGTGGCTGATTCATTGCAGGCTCCTCCGGCAGGATCAAAAGACCATCTATGTTACCTAGATAGCCTAGCAAATCTGACCACTTTGCTTAAGCAGATAAAATAAGTCGATTACTCAGGATGTGAAGCATAGAGCTCAAACACATGGGGCTTAAATTATAGAGCTTGTTTTCACCAAGTTGGCACGCCAAGCTATACAGCCACTTTTTCATCATCAATCAGAGGCGCTTTGGTTTGGCTAAAATGGTGTGGCTTAAACGCCTTTTTGTTATCGCTGGCGTGGGGTTGCTCAGTCTAGCGGGATGGTTATGGTTAACCATGCTGAGCCCGTGGTTTTACGACCGCCCAGAAGACCTGGCCGACATCGAACAGCGCCCTCATCAGGTCTTCGTTTACGGCACGCTGCGCTACGCGCCCATTCGCTTGGTGGTTATGGGCAGTTTCGGCGTCCCTGAAAAGGCCACTCTGGAAGACTATCAGCGCGATGGGTTGGACCTTTCCCCCCAGCCTGGGAGTGATGTAGAAGGCCTGCTGCTCCATGTGGATGCTGATGAACTGGCCCGCCTTGACCGCTATGAACGGCTGGGTATTCGCTATGAGCGAATGGAAATCACCCTCCGCGATGGCACCCGCGCCTGGGTTTATCTGCGTTTACCGGTACTAGAAAATACGTTTGTACCGGACGCGGACTTACCAATAGCTCTGGTACCATAGGCAACCATGTTATGCGCTATTTGCGTGACAGCTTCCATGATCCTAGCCAGGAATAATGATGAGTGAAATGACTCCGTACGTTTTGGTGCTCTACTACTCCCGCTCTGGGGCAACGGCCACCATGGCGCAGCAAATTGCCGCTGGTGTAGAAAGTGTGCCCGGTATTCAGGCGTGCTTGCGAACAGTGGCACCGGTTTCAACTACCTGTGAAGCCGTCGATCCCGAGATTCCTGAACAGGGCGCGGTCTACGCTGATTTGGACGATTTACGCAACTGCAGCGCACTGGCGCTCGGTAGCCCAACACGGTTTGGCAACATGGCCGCGCCGCTGAAATATTTTATCGACTCTACCAGTAGCCTCTGGATGAACGGTGCGCTGATTGATAAACCCGCCTGCGCTTTCACCTCGACATCAAGCCTGCACGGTGGCCAAGAAAGCACACTGCTAACCATGCTGGTACCACTACTGCATCATGGCATGGTCTATGCGGGCGTGCCGTACAGTGAAACCACGCTGCTGGAAACTCACACCGGCGGTACGCCCTACGGTGCCAGCCACTTGGCCGGTACGCGCAGCGATCGCTCGGTGGATGAACACGAGCGCGCGCTATGCGTGGCCCAGGGCAAACGCATAGCGCGGCTCGCCCTCGCCCTGCACGCTATGCGTCAGGAGGCATTATGAGACAGTGGTTAGAAGACGTAGAAGCCCGTCATGGGATTGATAAGCTCACACAGCGAACCCGCCAACTGGTGTTGGCCAGCTTTGCTATTTTATTGGTGCTGGTTATTTACCGAGGCTTTCTAGTACAAGGCGACGAGTTTAACTGGCGCCCGGTGTTAGCCTTTGTCCTGCCCCTGGTACTGTTCCTGCCCTCTATCATTGGCCAGCGAGCCCGTGGTCATGCGTGGCTGGCATTTGTCAGCCTGCTCTATTTTACTCAGGGGATAATGTTGGCAACGTTGCCCGGACAAAGTGCGCGCGGGCTTTTAGAAGCGGCCGTTTCGCTGGCTCTATTTGCGGGCTGCATGGGCTATGCGCGTTTCCGTAGTCGTCAGCTACGTCAATAAATAACGTTTAAAACCAGAGCCATACGACAACACCAGCAGCTATTAGCAGAGCACCCAGTGCTCGTAAACGCAGCATGGAGGCAGTTAACGGCTCATTGTGAGCATCGGTCGGCTGCTGGTGAAAGCGCTTGGTACCTCCCAGCATCGCCGCTAATAGCGGCTCTCCAAGCAGCCGATGCACTACCAGCCCGACCAAGTGCAGTCCAATTAAGATGATCAAGAGATCGCTATTCCACTGATGCAAGGTTCGCAACTGGCTGCTAGCACCTTCCCCAAATAAGCCATAGAGTGGCGCCTGAAAAAAGATGTCGTCGCTCAAAAACACACCGCTGACTGCTTGAAAAGTGAGCGAGAGCAGCATGATCACCACCATCCAGCCGCCTAACGGGTTATGGCTGGCATAAGCACTCGGCTTTCGCTGGATGAGTGCCTTTGAATAGGCCATTGTTTTAGCCGGTGGATACAAAAATGTCTTGAATCTCGCATAGACACTACCCAGCACGCCCCATAACCAGCGAAAGACAAGTAACCCGAGTATCAGGTAACCTGCCTGGGCGTGTACCTCAATGGGAAAGAGAAAAGGCGCACCGCTAGTCTTGGTGGTATAAAATGAGATCAACACTGCCAGCACCAATCCCCAGTGAAACAGGCGCATCCAACTATCCCATACTTCAATTGCTACCTTGCCACGCATAGCCCTTTCCTCTATCAGCAGTGATGAGCTAACCGGTGGTGAGCCCGTATGGGTGAGACAGCTTCGCATTAATTCTAACTTTCTCATAGAATGCGGGACAGTTAGTCGCAACCAAGTTTGTCTCTACGGGAGAAGTGACCGTCGTGAATAGTTGCGTTAAACATTCATTGATGGCGATCACTTGAGCTTTAAAGGCAGACCAGCGAACATGGATTAAATTCAAGGGAGAAGCATTCGATGACACGTAATATAGCCGATATCAGGCGTGATTATGAAGGCGGCAGGCTTGATGAATCCCAGGCACCTGACGATCCATTCGTGTTATTCGCTGAGTGGTTCACTCTTGCGCTGGAAAAAGAGGGCAAGGATGGTAACGCCATGACGCTTGCCACCGTTGACAGCCAAGGCAGGCCCCATGCCCGGGTAGTACTATTAAAAGGGTTTGATGAGCGCGGCATGGTCTTTTTTACCAATTACCATAGCCATAAAGGCAGCGAGTTGAGCAATGTACCCTTCGCTGCCATGACATTCTGGTGGCCTTCGCTCTCTCGCCAGGTGCGTATCGAAGGCCCCGTTGAGCCGGTGTCAGCCGATGAGTCCGACGAGTACTTTGCCAGCCGCCCACGCGGCAGCCAGCTAGGTGCGTGGATTGCGACTCAGAGCGTTGTGATTCCCGATCGCAATTGGATCGAAGAGCGCCAAAACCGTTTCGAACAAGCCTACGATGGTCAGAACATCCCTCGCCCTATCCATTGGGGTGGCTATCGCGTCGAACCGGAAATGATCGAGTTTTGGCAGGGCCAGCCTAGCCGCTTGCACGACCGGCTGCGCTTTGAACGCCGCGATGGTGGTGAATGGAGCCGCTTCCGGCTGGCGCCATAAATCGTAACGATACGCCTAAGGCCTGACGATAAAAACGCAGGCCTTTTGGGTTGCGCATCTTAGTCTGGCAAACTTTCCAGGCGGTGCCGTTGCCACTCGCTTTCGGGTTCGTTGAGACGCAGCACGGCATCTATGACCTGCTCTTCCATGTTGTAACGGCTCTTGAATCCCAGATGTTTCATCAAGGCCCGCATCGGGTGGTTGTCGACCATGATTTTGCCGATCATTTCCAGCGTGCCGATGTTGGTGCAGTAAGCAATCATCTTATTCATCAGCAGGCTGCCAATGCCCAGCCCCTGTAGATCATCACGAATGATGACCGAAAATTCGGTACGGATATTGTCCGGGTCGTTCCATACCCGCACTACCCCTAGCATTTCCTTGCTGCCATCTTCGCTCAAGTGTTCGGCGATAAACGCCATCTGGCGGTCATAATTGATATGCGACAGGATCGACAAATCGCGCTGAGTAAGATTGGACTTATTATGGAAGTAGCGGAAGCGAATACTCTCTTCCGACAACTGGCGGTGGAAGGTGGTAATCAAGTGGGCATCTTCAGCGCGAATCGGCCTTACTTCCACCTTCCAGCCATTTTTGAGTGTCACCCATTCACGCAGCTCTTCCGGATACGGCATGATCGCAAAACGCGACGGCGTACCAAGGTCCATGGCGAAATCCACAGCGACCATGCCATCGCGATTAAGCAGCAATGGGTTCACTTCCAGCCCGCGCAAATCGCCCAAATCCGATGCCATCTGCGATAGTTTCACCAGCATTTGGCACAGGTGCTGTATATCGCGATCAGGGTCAGCGGAGTGTTCACGGATTAGCGAAGCGGCATGGGTTCGGCCCACCACATCGGCTGCCAGGCTCATATTAAGCGGTGGCAGCGCTACTTGGCGGTCAGCCAGCACGTTAACCTTGTAGCCGCCGATACCAAAGACGATCAGGGGCCCAAACACAGGGTCGCGAGTGATACCGGCGCAAATTTGCATCGAGTGTTTGCCACGCTGCATAGGCTGCAAACAGTATTCGCGTATCGCATACTCGGGGAATTTCTCAGCCACCTTGTCGCCCAGCCGCCGCACGCCTTCAGCTACCTGTTCGGGTGTTTCCAAATCCTGCAGCAGGCCTGCCGAAATTTTATGTGGGTGCTTACGGTAGCGATAAGGACGGCAGTTGCCTTCATGAACCACCTTAAGCGCTTTGGTGCCGGGGATTTCGGTCGCCCGGGCAAGCGCTTCTTCCGGGTTGGCCAGATAGACGCTTGGCGCGGTTGGGATACCATATGCCTCCAGCACCTGGGCTGTTTCCGAGTGGGTCAGCGTCTGCCTGCCCTGCTCTTTTGCCCCTTTGATCAAGGTGCGGCACTGGGCACGAATTTCCGGGCTGGTTGAAAACGGCAAGCTTGGCGGGATTTCCTGCAGCAGTGCCTGAACGCGCTGGTAAATCACCATATGCATAAACGCCTTGACGGCTTTTTCCGGCGAAATATAGGTCGGAATTCCGGCCAGATTACAGGCGTGTCTGGCGTTGAGTGCCTCTTTTAGGCCCATCCAACTAGTCAGCAGGTTGCGGCGGAACTTCTTACGGTTATCGATTAGGGCTTGGGCTGTCACCAGAGATGGGGCCATGCGTGTGGGGGCATGAACCACTAACACGGCGTCTACGTTGGCATCGGACGCGACAATCTCCAGTGCCTGGACAAAACGCTCGGGTGAGGCGTTACCGCCCAAATCCACCGGGTTCTCGCCCGGTTTACTCATATCGACTTCGCTACGGTGTAGCGCAGCCTGGGTTTCGGCGCTAAATTCAGCCAATTTGCCGCCGGCACTAATTAACTTGTCGATGGCCAGCATGGCAGGACCCAAACCATTCGAGACAATCGCCAGGCGGTCGCCCTTCAGCGGCTTCATTCGCGAGAGGGTTTCCAGCGCGTCGAGCAGTTCATCGGAGTCATCAACCCGCACGACCCCCGCACGGGCAAAAGCGGCATCAAACACCACGTCGCGGTTGGCGATACCAGGTGTCGGTGCCATGCCGGAAATATCCGACTCTGGCGTACGGCCGCTCTTGATAGCCAGTACCAGACGGTTACGCGAGGCGTCACGCACAGCGGTCATGAAGTGCTGCGCGTCACTGATCCGCTCCAGGTGCAACAATATGGCCTGCGCGGGAGAAAACTGATTAACGTAATCGATTAGATCCGGCAGCAGCACATCAACGCTGTCGCCAACCGTAATCAGATGTGAAAAGCCGACATCCCGCCCCGCGGCCCAATCGATCATCGCATTGGCGAGCATGCCGGACTGGCCAAGGTAGGCGACCTTACCTGCCTTCACCGGCTGACTGGCATACGAGGCGTTGAGTTTTTTACCCGGCACAATCAACCCCATGCACTCCGGGCCCAGCACACGAATACCGGAGACGCGTGCCGCACTCAGCATACGTTCGCGAATCGAGCCCTTGTTGCCCTTGTCGCGATCCAGATAAGCGCCTCCGGAGAGCACCAGGGCAGCCTTGACGCCGTGCTGACCAAGCTTTTTGATCAGGTCAGGTACGCCCTCGATAGGCGTGCAGACCACGGCCAGATCAGGCACCTCAGGCAGTTCACTCACCCGGCTCACGCAGGGGGCGCCGAATACCTGCGGGTACCCCTTGAGATTGACCGCCCAGAGCGCCCCCTTGAAGCCGCCCTCTTGAATATTTCTCAGCACTAAACCGCCCAGCGATGCGGGCTTTTCAGAGGCGCCAAACACCGCTAGTGTATGAGGTTCAAAGAAATGGTGTAAAAAGCGCGTGCTCACGAATGAGTCTCCCCTGACTAAATAGCGGCTGTACGACTTATTGACACTGTCGCGTAGGGCATGGAGGCGATTAAGGTGGCATCAATAATAATGGAGCGTTTGAATGATTACCGCCTACCTTACCCACCCAGACTGCTCATTGCACCATATGGGGCCGGAGCATCCCGAAAGCCCTCAGCGTCTGGAGGCTATTCGCGCTCGCCTATCGCTTGCTGGTCTATTACAGCAGACCATGCAGGCAGATGCCAAAGAAGCCTGCGAAGAAGCCCTGGCTAGGGTACACCCCTTGCGTCATCTGCGCGCTCTGGAAAAGTGCTTGCCCAGCGAGGGCATTGTTACGCTAGATAGCGACACCATGATGAACCCTAACAGCCTGAAAGCCGCGCGCGTGGCTGCGGGGGCAGTCATTCGTGGTGTTGACCAGGTATTTAAACGTCAGGCGGATAACGTATTTTGTGCCGTAAGGCCGCCCGGCCACCATGCCGAAGCCAGCGATGCCATGGGGTTCTGTTTTTATAATAATATTGCCGTGGGCGCGGCTCATGCCCGGGCCAAGTATGGCGCCAAACGCATCGCTATTCTCGATTTTGATGTACACCAGTGCAACGGCACCATCGATATCTTCAAAAATGATCCTGAGGTGCTGATCTGCACCAGTTTTCAATACCCGTTTTATCCCTGGCGCTATTTGCGCAGCGAGTGGCAAAACGTCGTCAATACGCCGCTGGAAGTGGGTAGCGACGGACGCGAGTTCCGTCGCGTTGTGGAAAACCATTGGCTGCCTGCCTTGCACGCCTTCAAGCCCGATCTCGTCATGATTTCCGCCGGGTTCGATGCCCACCGAGATGACCCGATGGGCGATCTCTGCCTGGAGGACGAAGATTTCTATTGGGTAACGCATTTGGCAATGGAGATCGCGACACTCTATGCCGACAACCGAATTGTCTCGGTACTTGAGGGCGGCTATAACCCTAAGTCGCTGGCCAGTGGTGTCGAGGCGCATCTCAAAGCGCTGTTGGGTCTGCCCTTTGCAGAGGTACCCTAGTGCTGGCATCTGATTGGCAACCACTCTTGGCGGCCTGGCGGCTGTGATATCATGGGCGTTTTACAGCTACTTCTAGCCCAAGCCAACGCAGCCAATTTGACAATTTATGACCGCTACTTCTGAACAGCATGCCGCGCTGCGTATCGCATCGGGAAGCAAACCGTTTGTTGAGCCGCTGCGCCTGGGCGAACGGCTCAAGCAAATCCGTCTTGCCAATCAATGGACTCTGGAAGATGTCAGCCAGCGCACGGGGCTTGCCCGCTCGACGCTCTCTAAAATCGAGAATGATCAAGTCTCTCCTACGTTCAGCGTGGTACAGAAGCTGACCACCGGTCTCAACATCGACCTACCCCAACTGCTGACACCACCTAAACGGGAGCGTTACACCATGGGGCGGCGCGATTTGACCCGGAAAGGAAAAGGCCAGCTGCACCCTACGCCGACCTACGAGCACGAGTTGCTGGGGCATCAACTCGCCCAGAAACGTATGATTCCGTTCAAAACCATTGTGCGGGCACGCAGCTTCGACGAGTATCATCAGTGGGTACGCCATGATGGCGAAGAGTTCTTGATGGTGCTGCATGGCGACATCATGCTCTACACCGAATTCTACGCCCCATTGGTACTGGCAGAGGGTGACAGCATCTACTTTGATAGCGACATGGGGCATGCGCTCGTTTCCACCAGCCAAGACGACGCAGTGGTGCTTTCCGTGTGTACCCGTGGCGATGCGGCGTAGCGAACGCAAATAGTACGTTATAGGCAATTGGTAGGTTTGGGTAGCCCGGCCAGACGGGCAATTCTTTTTGCCGGACTGCCAGGAAAGAGCTGCATAAGATAAATCGAGCGTCCCTTCTCTTCTCCCAGCGCGTTTTTCGTTGCCTTGACGAGTGGCCGCATGGCCGGCGCCATTTCGTAGCGTTGGTAAAATGTCCGAACAACCTCAATGATTTCCCAATGAGCAGGCGTAAGCGGCAAGCCTTCTTCTTCTGCCATCAGGTTAGCGACGGTATCGCTCCACTTTGACTGATCAACTAGATAACCTTCCGGATCTAGCTCCCATTTTTGTTCTGAATCAAGATAACGGTATATTTTTGGATCTAACATGAGTTAATACCAAGTAACTGTCTTTGTGTATTGCTCCGTAAGGGCTACAAAGCCGTCCATCTCCAGGGTAGGCAGTTGGTGCTCGGCCGCAATACTGGCAAGGCCACGTGACTTCAAGTCCTCCAATAACAGGAAGATTCGCGAAGGGCACTGCTCCCAAGCCTCCCAGGCAGGGGCAAGCGCAGCAGTGACCGCCTCTTCAATCAACAGGACGCTATCCTGCGCCCCTACCGCCTGCTGCATTTGAGCAGCTGCACTGCTATCAGGCGCTTTGGTGAGGATGTGTAGAATCATAGTAGCCCCACTAAAAACTAAGAATGTTGCTGTGCTGCTGCAATAACCCAGGCACTTGCTGTTCCGCTAGGAGGGTCACTCCTTCTACGAGGGCATCCGTGGTTAAGTGCATGCCTTTCAGCGCCTCTTCCGTTACCCATAGTTTCTCAATATCGTACATTTCCAACATGTCGATAGTGGGCAGCGTCGCTTTTTGCCCGGCAGCCCCACTGCCCTGCTCTTTCAGCAAAGCCAGTATCCCCTGTCCCATGAACAGTAGATGCACGGGCTGGCCAAACGCCGCAGCCACCAAGGCAGCATCTAACCCTTCACGCAACCAGCTTGAGTTGTGAGGAGCGTGTCGAATAATCACTAACAGCGCGTTGGGCGTCGCCATGGGGTCTCCTTTTAAGCAAAAGTAATGAGGCGATCGGCACGTTGCTGCAACTCAAGCAGCTGGCCAAGACCGGTCAACTCAAAGGGAGGTGAGAGATTATACGCCTGCTTTCCATGACGCTGCGCTTCCGACTCATTCATCAACCCGCGCCGCAGGGCAGCGGCGATACAGACGTCCAGGGGGACCGCATGTTGCTGGTGCAGCTCAGCCCAGGCGTCGTGCATATTGAGTTCGTCCTGCGGTGGCGCCATCAGAGAAGAGGCATTATGAACGCCGTCGTGATAGAAAAAAACACCTGCGAGTTGATGCCCACGCGCCAGCACAGCATGGGCAAAACGCAATGCAGAGTGAGGGGCCGGGCTGCTGTACGGTGCGCCCATTACCAATAAGCCGTACTGCATCATTTTAATACCTAGTTGTTAATACCTAGTGACGGTGGCCCTAAAAAAAAGACAGACCCTAAAAATAGGGCCTGTCATATCATCTAGTAGCGCTCCCAGAGATCAATCGTTGCTCATGATACCCAGAATTGAAAGAAGGCTCACAAACAAATTGTAGATCGAAACGTAGAGCGTCACGGTGGCGAGAATATAGTTGGTCTCGCCAGCACGGTGAATGATCTCGCTGGTTTGATACAGGATGGCAGCTGAAGCAAACAGCACAAAACCAGCCGATACCATCAGTGAAAGCGCAGGAATGTTAAAGAAGAACCCAGCAATCATGGCAAGAATCAACACGATGGCACCTGCCATCAAGAAGTTGCTCAAGAAGCTAAAGTCTTTCTTGGTGGTTAGCGCCACCGCTGATAGACCCACAAACGTCAGACCGGTCATGGCCAGCGCGTTCATGATCAGCGCACCGCCGTTAGGCAGGGTCAAGTAGGCAGAAAGGATCGGCCCTAGCGTAAAGCCCATGAAGCCGGTGAAGGCAAACGTTGCCAGCAGACCCGCTGCAGAGTTAGCGGTTTTGTGGACAAGGAACATCAGGCCGTAGGCACCAATGAAGAACACAAAGATGTTCATCTGTTGAATACCAAGTGCAACTGCGGCACCTGCGGTTACTGCCGAAAACAGCAGTGTCATTGCCAGTAGCGCGTAGGTGTTTCGCAACACCTTGTTAGTACTAACACTATTAGCAACGCCGCCCGACTGGGGACGTGCCATACGTGAATCGTTGTAAGCCATGTGTTCATGCTCCCTAATGGTATTTCCAACAACTGACAAGCATGCCGTCACCGAGTTCCAGACGCAAGCCTTTGTCTATTTCACACTATCTTCTTCGCCAATGGTTATTCAACGTTGAATCAGCTTAGCAAGCATTGTTTATGCTTCCTGAATACTCAATTGGACACGCTACTATGAAAAAAATTCTGCTCTCTGGCAGCACTTTAACTCTCTTGGCAATCGCACTGCCTGCTTTAGCATTCTCGCCCGCGGGGGAAGATATCTCGTACAGCGTGAACGGAGAGGACTTCCAAGGCTATTTTATTACTGGAGGAAACAACGCAAAGGGCAGCGTATTAATTGTCCATGACTGGGATGGCCTGGATGACTATGAGCGCAAGCGCGCCGATATGTTGGCCGAGCAGGGCTACGACGCCTTTGCTGTTGATCTCTATGGTGCAGGCAACCGCCCCCAGGCGGTCGACGATAAGCGAGCTGCCACTAACCGCCTCTACCAAGATCGAGAGCGTATGCGTGCCCTAACGCTGGGTGGTTTAGCGCAAGCGAGAGAACAAGGTGCTGCTGAACAAACGGTCATAATGGGTTACTGCTTTGGCGGTGCGGTGGCGTTAGAAATTGCGCGTTCCGGCGAGGCGGATAATATTGCCGCCTATACCAGTTTCCATGGCGGACTAACGACACCCGAGAGTCAAGCTTACTCAAGTGAAACAGCGCCTATATTTATTGCCAGCGTTGTAAACATACCCGCAGCTTAGCTCTGAACTTCTTCTTCGTCGTCTTTCTCATCTTTGTGTGGCGTAACGACTGTCGCTGCTGTTTGAGGCGCATTTTGCGGGGTATTGTAAAGACGAGCATCAATCACATGCAGTACCGCCAATTGCGCAAACAGCACCGCAAAACAGACGATTAAACCTTTTAACATGAGGATTTTCCTTAGGGAGCTAATAAGCCAAGCTAAGGAAATAATAGCGCTAAATCTAGTAAAGACAATGGGTAATAACGTGAATTAAATAGCGACTGACTGCCCTTTGGGACGTATAAAAATCCCTATTAAAACGCCGAAATATGAGACGTGCTCTGGCGTATCCTGGGTGTTACCGGTAGCACTAGCTGTTCAGGTAGTGCTTCAGGGTTGTTAATATGTTTTAGTAACAGTTCCGTGGCCTTAACAATCATTTGCTCGACGGGTTGCTGCAAGGTGGTCAGCGAATGGCTTGGCCAAGAAGACATCACCATATCGTCAAATCCCACTACTGAGACATTATCGGGCACCGTTAAATGCAGCTCATCTCGCAACGTTTCCATTACAGCAATAGCCATCAGGTCATTGGCAGAAAAGAGTGCATCGGGCATCTTTTCGAGTTTACGCGCTGAAAATAGGCGGCGCGTGGCATCACAGGCGTCATCGTAACGATAATGCCCTATATCGTATGAGAAGCATGTTTGCCCTTCTGCCGCTAAACCGGTCTTAAACCCCTCTTCACGCTGTCGGTTAGTGGTGGACTCAGGAATCCCGGCCAAATAGGCGATGCGTTGGCGTCCCAGTGAAGCCAAGTAGCGCCCTGCCCAGTAGCCCCCTTGGTAGTTGTCACTGCCGACTTGGCTTATGCCGGAGTATTCAACGGTGCGGTTGATGATCACTACCGGGATGCCAAAATCTGCTACCTCTGCCGCCTGGTGCTGATTCAGCGTGATCGCCAGCATCAGCACTCCTTCAACCTGGCTACGAATCAAATCATCCACCACCATGTCAAAATCGCCGTTCCGCGGGGCGAAAAATAGCAGAAGATGGTAGCCCTGCTCTTGTAAAAATCGGGAGGCTTTTTCAAGTAAATACGCGTAAAACGGGTTTTGTAGACTGTAGGTCACTACCGCTATGGTGCGGCTTGAACGCGTAATTAAAGAGCGTGCGATGGTGTTTGGTCGGTAACCAAGCTTTCGAGCCGCGTCCATCACTTTTTTGCGCGTTTTCTCTGACACACTGGATGCGGGTGAAAAACTGCGGCTAACCGCTGATTGTGAAACACCGGCAAGGTGAGCGACATCGCGTGACGTGATGGATTTTCTTTTCATTGATTCAACTTAATTCGCTATGAGTTATGGGACTTGAACAGGAATTTTTGGGGTAATAAAACCAGAAGGCCCTGGCTGGGGCCTTCAATAGCGTTGAGCATTTAAAAGCCAACCTTATCAGCACCTTTCAGTTCGAGCATTTCCCGCGCTTCATCAGGGGTAGCAATATCAAAAGAGAGTGACTCTAACAGCTCGCGTACCCGCTTAACTTGGCTAGCGTTGTTTTCAGCCAACTTTCCGGGTTCAAGCCATAGCGAGTCTTCTAACCCTACCCGAACGTGTCCACCCATGGCAGCCGATTGCGCAGCAATCCGCATCTGACTACTACCGGCACCAAGAACTGACCATTCGTAACGCTCACCAAACAATCGGTCAGCGGTACGTCGCATGTGAAGAACATCTTCGGGGTGAGGGCCAATGCCTCCCAGGATGCCAAACACACTCTGTACAAATATCTTACCGTCGACCACTCCCCGGTCCATCAGGTTACGGAGGTTATATAGGTGGCCGATATCGTAACATTCACACTCAAAACGGGTGCCATTCTTCGTCCCCAGAGTGATCGCCTTTTCAATATCCGCAAAGGTATTTTTAAACACCAAATCACGGCTATTCTCCAGGTGGTCACGCTCCCACTGATGCGCAAAGGTTTGATAACGATTAAGCATCGGAAACAGGCCAAAGTTCATCGACCCCATATTCATCGATGCTAATTCAGGCTGGAACTCCATTGCCGGTCGCATGCGCTCTTCAACCGTCATATGGGGACTTCCACCCGTCGTTAAGTTAATCACCGCGTTGGTAGAGGTCTTAATCTTGGGTAAAAACTGCTCAAATATGGCGGGATCTTGAGTCGGTTTGCCATTAACAGGGTCCCGGGCATGCAGATGCAAAATGGCCGCACCCGCTTCAGCCGCAGCAATACTGGCGTCGGCAATTCCCTCAGGCGTTACCGGCAGGTGTGGCGACATCGATGGCGTATGAATAGCCCCGGTCACCGCACAGGAAATAATAACTTTACGTTTTTGAGCCATGTTAAGGCCTCCTTATTGTAATAGTTTAAGCGTCTTATTCAGGCATTGAGCGTTGATGGGCCATCAGCGCCATCAATCTGCGATCGCGCCACTCATGACGAGCGGACAGTTCAGCACTGGGCAGTAAGTCACGGCGCTCTTTATCCAGGGCCTGCAACGTTGCTTCATCCCAGGGGTTCTCTCTGCCCCGCTGTTGGTCTACCTGATGATACAAAGGACCATAACGATTGGCGTAATCCACGACGCCCGCCGGTGCGTTGAGGTCAATGGTTTCAAATGGCCCCATAAACGACCAACGCAGCCCAAGCCCGTATTTCACGGTTTTATCGAGGTCTTCTGCGGAAACGTATCCATCACGGAACAAGCGCAGGGCTTCATTGAGCAAGGCGCCCTGCAACCGATTGAGTACAAACCCCTCAATTTCTTTACGCACCAAAATGGGTGCCTGCTGGGCGGCTTCCATTAGCGCTAATGTAGTATTGGTCGCAACGTCTGAGGTTTGCGGCGTGGGCACTACTTCCACCAATGGAATTAGATAAGGCGGGTTAACGGGGTGCGCAACCAGGCACCGCTCGGGATGACGCAAATGATCGCTAAATAGCGAAGCGGCAATGCCAGAGGTAGAGCTGGCCAAAATAGTGTCGTCTGCGACTACCGATTCAAGCTCACCATAGATGGCTCTTTTGTCCTCGACATTTTCAGGGCCACACTCTTGCACATATCCCACTCCCTGCATGGCGCTAGCAAGGTCGCCATCAAAGCGGATGTGCGTCATCACTTGCTCCACGCCATCGACTAAACCTGCTTGCTGTAAACCGACAAGCGATTGCCGAACAGCCGCGCCAGCATTTTCAAGTGCTGCGGCATTAACGTCATATACACTCACCGTAAAACCAGCCCTGGCAAACACAATCGCCCAGGCGCGACCAATTAAACCAGCGCCGACTATGCCAATCGTCATTGCGGTTGGGTGAACCGGCGAGCTTTCAGTTACTGATTGCATGAATATTGCACCTCTTCTTTGTATTTATAGTGTTTCAACATTGCCACACACGCTTAGTGCCTGACCGGAGATATTGGAGCCACCAGGAGCAGATAAAAATAGCGCCATCGCGGCAACGTCCGTGGGTTCTACCATTTTGCGCATAGAAACCTTGGCTAGATTCTCTTTCTCCATCGCCTCATAGCTGATTCCCCGCTTGGCAGCGCGATCTTTAATCACATTCTCAATCCGCGGGCCGCGAACAATACCGGGCAGTATGGCGTTTACACGAACACCATCTGGGCCCAGCTCGCACGCCAAGCTCTTGGTGAGACCGACGACCGCCCATTTACTCGCCGCATAAGGCGTACGATAAGCAAACCCCAATCGCCCGGCGACAGAGGCAAGGTTGATCATTAATCCCTGGCTTTCACGTAGCAGTGCGGCTGAGCGATGAGCAACCCGATACTGGCCGTTCAGGTTGATATCAATGGTACGAACCCACTCCTCTTCACTGATCTCCTCAATGCCCGCGGTCGGCCCCGCTATTCCAGCATTGTTAACCACCACATCAAGCCCGCCCAACTGCTTTACATCATCAAATAGACGGGTGATCTCGGCCTCTTTGCTAACATCCGCTAGCGTATACGTAATGCCCTCCGGTAAGGCACTCAGTGCTGCTTCGTCCACATCGCATACATGCACCGTTGCGCCTGCCTCTTTGAAGGCCTGGGCGATCACTAAGCCAATGCCATTTGCGCCTGCGGTAACCAGTACCTTTAATCCTTGACGCGGTATTAAGCTTTCAATGACTGACATGTTTATTCTCCTTTTTATTAGGGGTATCAAAGTGACGGTAGCCACGTGGATAGCGCAGGTATCAAGCTGATAATTAAGACGTTGACAAGTACGATGGCGACGAACGATAAGATGGCACTCGTTAAGCGGGCGACACCGATATTGGAAATCTGCGAGGCTACAAAAAGATTTAGGCCAACGGGAGGCGTAAACATCCCCATCGCCAGATTCACCACCATGATGATGCCGAAATGAACCGGGTCGAAGCCAAAGCTAATCGCTATCGGCAATAATATCGGTACGAAAATAAGAATGGCGGCAGCGGCTTCAATGAACATACCCACAAACAGCAGCAGCGCATTGGCCATAATGATAAATGCTAAAGGGCTACCGATGGTTGAAAGCACAAAGTCCGATACCATGGTTGGCACTCTCAGGCTCTGCAGAATTCTTCCATACAGTCCAGCTGCCGCAATAATGCTTAACACCACGGCCGTGGTAACCGCTGATTCTTGCAAAATGCGCATTAAATCCCGCAGTTTAATTTCGCGATAAACCACGAAACCAATGATAAATGAGTAGGCAACGGCAATCACGGCCGCTTCGGTTGGGGTGGTGATCCCGCCGTAAATGCCTCCCAAAATGATGACCGGCATGAGAACTGCCAGCAACGCTTTACGGGCCGCTAACAGCATCTCTTTAGGCGTGCTTTTCTGGTTGCCCCCGATGCCGTTTTTACGGGCAAAAATGTAGGCAAATATCAGCAGCGATATGGTGACTAATATGCCAGGCAGGATACCGGCAATAAACATATCGCCCACCGATACGTTTGCGGCAATCGCATAAAGAATTAGTGGAATGCTGGGCGGAATAATAACGCCAAGAGCCCCTGCCGCTGCCTGATTTGAAGCCGCATAGCTGCCTGGATAGCCTTTCGCCATCATTGCTGGGATCAAGATGGAACCTATGGCGGCGGTTGTCGCGGCGCCTGAACCGGAAATGGCCGCAAAGAATAGCGAGGTAACGATAGCCACCATAGCCAACCCGCCGGTCATCCCACCCACCAGGGTATTAGAGAAATTAACCAAGCGTTCAGAAATGCCGCCGTACTGCATTAACGATCCCGCCAGAATAAAAAACGGAATCGCCATTAAGGGAAAGGAGTTCACCGAACCAATCAATTGCTGGGTCACAATCAGCATAGGCATTAAATCGCCATGCCATACCGTCACGGCTGATGCCAACCCTAAAGAGAAAGCAATAGGAACCCCAACCAGAAAAAAGCCTAATAGCAGGAGGAACAGCATGATGGCCATGATTAGTTAACCTCCGGCGGCTGGATGTCTGCCCGTTTGAGGTGCTCTTTACCCACCACTTCATCGATTAAAAGTGCCACGCTATTAACGAGAATAACGATACCGCCTAGCGGGACAGCCATATAAGGCCACATCATTGATACGCGAGTGCTGGGTGCCGTCTGGCTGGCCACGCGGCCGACAAGGTCGAACCCATATATCACGATAATCAGTGCAAATAGCGCCGAACAAAGCACTACTAACACTCTTAGTACACTGGAGAAACGAGGTCCTGAATACTCAAGTAGAATATCGACAGAGATAAGTGCGCCTTTGCGATAAGCGAAACCCGCCCCAATAAAGGTCAACCAAATCATCGCGAAACGCGCTATTTCATCAGAAAAAAATAGCGGTTTTCCGACGACAAACCGAGCGAAAACTTGCCAGAAAATCAGTACGGTCATGGTCAGCAACAAGAACGCCAAGCCCCAACCCACTACACGATTAAACTGATCAATCACTCTGTTGATCAGTAACAGAGAAGACTTCATAGCTGCCTCACCATTAGCGAAAGAGCGCGGGAGACATTTCTCCCGCGTATTTCCAGGGATCAGTAATCGAAATTAATAGCAGCCTCAACGAGGTCTTCACCCACTGTCGGTGACCACTGTTCAATCACAGGACGGACAGCCTCACGGAAAGGCTCAAGGTCGGGATGAGTAACTGTCATACCTAGCTCTTCGAGTTGCACGAGGTAGCGCTGTTCAAGCTCCTGGCTAGCCTCACGCTGAAAAGGCAACGCAATTTGTGCGGCTTCCAGAATAACCGCCTGGTCTTCTTCACTAAACGAATTGAACAGATCCAACCCCATCATCAACGGTGCCGGTGAGTAAACATGCTGAGTCAGGTTCAAGTAGTCCTGCACTTCATAAAAATTTACATCGTAGATGGTCGGTAACGGATTCTCCTGGCTATCCATGACCCCTTGCTGCAGAGCGGTATACACCTCGGTCCAGGCCATCGGAGTAGCATTGGCGCCCAACGCTTCCCAGGTGTCCACCTGCACACGGCTTTCTTGGGTGCGGTGATTGATACCCTGCAAACCTTCTGGGCTGTTAAGTGCACGCATTGAATTGGTGTTGTGGCGGAAGCCATTTTCCATCCATGCTAAGAACTTAACGTTCATTTGCTCTTCAGCAAGCTGTGCAAGCGTTTCGCCATGCTCACTGTCCAGGAAAGCATAGGCATGGTCATGGTTTTCAAAAATATAAGGCAAATCAAACAGCATGAACTGATCGACAAAGCCGCCCATTGGACCAGTAGAAGTAATGCCGGCATCAATAATGCCGAATCCCATTCCCTCTACGACTTCACGCTCGGCCCCTAAGGCATTGTTATAATGCGGTTCAATACTCAACCGCCCTTCTGAAAGGCGTTCTAACTCTTCGCCAAACTTCAATACGCCAACGCCCTGCTGAGAATCAGGGCCAAGGGGCAAGCTAACATCAATAACTCGCTCGGCTTGTGCAGCGGCGCTGGTGGCCATTGCTAGCGCAACCGCACCCGCTAATACAGAGATTGTTCGCGGAGTAAGCTGGATGTGATTCATTCGTTAAGCTCCTTTTGTCATTATTTTTGTTGCCGATACAACGCCACGCTCTTGGGAATCAAAGCCTGGCTACGTTCAACCTCCCTAGTTCTAGATGAAAAAGACTACGTATTCAACACGGTAATTCCTTTGCTTTTGATAACCAATATAACCATTTGAAATAAATAGGATATACTTTAGTATCATATTATGAATACGTAGTCTTTTAATTTCCAAAATATTCGCTTTGAAGGGCCGGATATTCATGCTTAGCGCCTTAATTCATGGCCCAGTAGCACTGGAAACGATTAGGGGAATTTTTGGTGTCTATCTTATCGTCTAGAAAGGAGCAGATTGCTTTGCATCTAGAGATAGACACTCAAAAAATAAAGCGCAACCATGCGAGAGCTTAGAATTCCTCATTGCGTTGCCAAGCTAGGAGCCTTACTAGGGAGACAAAATTTTAATAAGCAATGAAAGGGTCACTCCTTAACAGAAACATCCCGCAAATCTTCAACTGTGACTCCATCTGGTAAATCAGACTCCTCCGCAGGTATCCAAACAGGTGATAAGTCACTATCTTCCCTGCCGTCTTCATGCTTATGACCGGGAATGCGGTATACAACCTGACGGTGGTGATGATCCCATGCGAATATACGATCCATGCTCATTTTCCTAGTGGTAAGGTGTTTGAGTAAGACATAGCCATACGCCATGATGTTCCGCTGGTAAATTCATCCATGGAACGGGAGATATTAGCAATGAACGTTACTAACGCTTGTTTAGCCAGCGCGGTGGCTGCCTTAACGCTAGCGGCCTGTTCCCAAGAAAGGGATAGCAACAACCCTGAAAGACAAGACTCCCGCAGCAGTTCGGCTCAAGAACACCGACTAACGCCTCTTTCACAAGACGATATGAGCAATGCTGAGCTAGTGGGTGAGCTAAGCTGTGCTTTTACTTCTGATAATGAATCCGTCTTACTGATTGCCATGGGTGTGGTTGCTTCAACATCACCTGCTGAAGGGCTCATCAAGCTAAACAATGAGCTTTACCATGTCGGTGCACCTGGAGGCTTTGATGGCATGCTGCGAGGCACCACCTTTGAAGGTGATGGCGGCGCTGTTGAAGTTTCCATTACTGGCGAACCACAAGGCAGCGGTGAATCTCCCCCCTCTCCAGCAGAATTAATGGTCGTCGGGTCAGATCAATCGGCTATCAAAGGCCAGTGGACCTGCGGCCCCTAGACTAAAATTGCCATCCGTCGATCATCGACACGCTCATTAACGATGATGTTCAATGACGTAAGGATTATTTTGCTGACAAGGAGTTATCAATGAAAACGTTTATTCTTTTCTGCCTTTTGGCCTTTATGCTTGTAGGTTGTAGCTCAGGCCCAACCTCTTCCAGAACGGCAGACTGCCGACAACTTGCTGAAGAAGCTGGCGACACCATGGTTTATGGCGACTGCATACGCGGAACCCAAGTAAATAAGGCTGGCTTTTAATTACTGTTTTTGACATTAATGACAGGTGATCGTTTGAAAGAACCTCATGATGGTAAAGACCCGCAAGAGGCTCTACGTGCTAGGCTCAACAAAAGCTTACAGGAACGCAGGGCCTCAGCAGTACGCAGGAGAATAGGCGCCCGAGCAACCCGGCAGCAGTTCCTGGAAGCGACTCGCAACGTGGGCGTGATCGTAGTGGCCACTTGCTTCACGGCGGGCTGGGTAGTCACCAATCCCAGCTTAAATACCGATAATGTTTGGATGGGCGTGGGACTGGGTATACTCTTGATCTTTGTCGGGTCGTTCGGCTATGGTTATGTGGAGCGGGATAAAACCTCAGATGAGGAAAGTAAGCTATGAATGAACTTATTCTTGCCAGTATGTTGATGAGCCTTGCGGTAGTATCAGGCGGTATGGTCTGGAGTCAGTACCGCGAGCACCACGGTAAAAAATCACTTACCGAGAGCGCATTTTCCTGGATTGCCAAGCGCTTCGCTTAAGAGCTACAGCTTATAAATAACAAAGGGTCGCTACTTGCGACCCTTTTTGTTTATTCCATAGACGCTTAAACACTCAATTCTCGACTTCCGCGCCAAACAAAGAACATGCGCACTTATTACTCTAAGAGACCCAAATGCCTGTAATCCAGCGACTGCTTCGCGTCCTCAAAGCATCAACTCTTCAAATCTCATGGACATTTCTTCTGCTAGTAGTCCTCGCACACATGGGCACTACCTGGGCGTTTTTTTCCATGGTCGGCGAAACAATGGCCGACTCCATTACCGATTGGGTTTACTTTTATGTGGTGGTTGCCAGCACTGTCGGTTTCGGTGATTTCAGCCCCGAAACAGTGGCTGGCAAATGGATCACCACGCTCTATCTCATTCCAGGCGGCATTTCGCTGTTTGCAGCGTTGATTGGTAAAGCCACTGTCACACTTTCAGTTTTTTGGAGACTGCAAATGCAAGGAAAAGGCGATTTTAGCCACCTAACCGGCCATACCCTCGTTATCGGCTGGCACGGCGAAACCACAGAACGTATTTTGGATATTCTCAAAGCCGACAAAAGCCTACCTGACGAGATAGTGCTTTGTGTGACCAAAGAGATGAGCAATCCACGCCCAGCCGATCTGAAGTTTATTAAAGGCGAGAGTTTTTCCAATGCTGATCTTCTCAAGCGGGCGGGGGTTGAGAACGCTAGCCGTATTATTATTTATGACACAAGCGATGATCGGGTGGCCACTGTCGCACTGAGTGCCTACAGCCTAAAAGGAAAAGGTGCCCATATTGTCGCCCACTGCGCAAATCCTGACACCGCAGCGATGCTACGTCGCACCTTACCCGGTATCGAATGCACCCAGGCGCTGGCACTTGAAATGCTGGTACGCTCCGCTTCAGATGCCGGTATTTCGCGAGTGGTTAATGAGCTACTTGCCGTCGATCGCGGCGCTACGCAGTATCAAACGAAGATAAGTAAACCGCCTACTGGTGCCACTTTTGGCGACCTTTTTATACAGGCGAAAAAGATCTGCAACGCCACCGTTTTAGGGCTCGCTAGCGGCCAGGACGATAGCGAAGGCAACATGCTCAACCCTGCCACGGACCGTCCATTACAAGATGGCGATATCGTCTACTACATGGCCAATACACGGCTTTCGGAACAACAAATGGTAGGCTTGCTCAGCGAGTCCCGCTAAAGCAATTCCCCCTTCGCTCCGCCTAACGCACGCAGGTGTCAGTTATCTTGATTAGGGTATGGGGCTTGCTTCAGTAGCGTTGCGAGATGAACACAGTTACGAGTAAGTCCCGCTGTTGCGGTTTGAACGACCTCTGGCGTCTGCTTCAAATCTTTGAAATCGGTTGACTGCATTGCTTCGCCTACCCAGTAGGTAGAAGCATTCGCTGGAATCGTGAAACCGACATCGTTCAAGCCCTGGAACAGTTCGGCGATAATATGATGCGCGCCATCTTCATTCCCCACCGCCACGACGCCCGCAACACAACCGTATGAGACAAGCCGCCCCTGGTCATCTGTCTCATCCAGAAAAGCATCAAGCCGCTCTAGAACGCGCTGGCAAACACTGGAGTGATGCCCTAACCAAACCGGGCTGCCCAAGATGAATATATCGGCGTCTAGGATTCGCTGACGAAGTTGAGGCCAATCATCCCCCTCTATCTTCTTAATGAAAAGATCGTGCTTCATGCTGGCTAAAACAAAAACCAATGTCACTGATGCCTGCGCATGCTTCAATCAAGCGAATTTAAATAAACCTATCTGTAAGTAGAGAGTTATCTACACTATAGCTAAATACTAGGGAGCCTATGATTAACACTATGCCAGATCAAGCAGTTAGCTTAACCATAGCTGCCCTACTCTGAAGCACCCGCGTCATGCTCGGCGGCGTCTTCTTCTCCTTCTTCAACCATTTCCTGGGCCTCTTCCTCTTCTTCTTCTGACGCTTCGGGCTTTTCCTGGTCTTTACGCCCAACGGCAAGTGTCGTAACGATGCCGAAGTGGTCGGAGCCAATCACTTTGACACGTTCAAGCTCAACCAGATGAAGCCCGTCAGAGACGAACAGATGGTCGATTGGGTAGCGCCAAAACGGGTACGCCGAATGGTAAGTACTCAGCAATCGTCGGCCACGACGGGGGTCTTTTAGATCGCTCAAATCGGCAAACAGCCGCGTGGTATGCGACCAGCCCACATCGTTAAAATCGCCGGTGACGATCCAGCGATTATCCGGGTCTTCTTGCACATGCTCGGCTATCAGCATAAGTTCCGCATCGCGTTCGCGGCTGTCCCGTCTTGCCTCGGCATCCTCGCTCTTGATATCTTCTTCAAGGCCGGGGGGTACAGGATGAGCGCCAACAAACCGCACGGCACCCATGCCTGGCACATCAAGGGTGGCGAAAACCGACGGTCTGCGCTCAGAAACTAAGTGTTCCACCTTCTCCTCCAAAAACGGATAACGCGACCAAAGCACCAGTCCCTGGCCTTCATCACGCACCTCTCCCACCCGATAATCGTAATAGTCGTCCAGCGGTGCCAGCCCTTCTTCCCACGCGCTATCAACTTCAATCAACAGTAAGAGATCGGGGTCCTCACGCCGCACCATCTCTATCAATTCGGAGTAATGATCGTTTTTGAAAGTAATATTGGCGGTCAGCACTTTTAACGCTGTCCGGTCGTCATCGGACCGCATTTCCGCCGACGGAACCTCGGTGGGCCAAACGGGGGTAAAGGGCAAGATGTGGTAAAGGTGCCACCCAGCAATGGCCAGGATAACGGCTACCCAGGCGGCATGCTCTTTTCGTGGGCGCTTGAGCCACGCATGGATAGCTAACAGAAGAAGCGGAAACACCAACGCGGCGGTTAACTGCAAACGAGGAAAATCCCACAGCCTGACCCACCACTCACCACTGGGTAACAAAGGTAGAAGACATACCACCACCATTAAAAGAACCAGCACTCGGCTGGCCCACAAAAGAAGCTTTAAAAACATGAAACCTCTCAAACGCAGCAACGGCGGCCGTTAATCTCGCATAAATGTAGCCTAATGCGTAGTAATTAATAAGAAAAATCGTGAATTCCGCAACCGGGGTGATGATCACTAATCTGAATTGGTTTGGTAAGCTAATCGTCTTAGCGAATCGCTTCAAAGCCGAGTTTATGTCAAGCAGGCAGCTATCGACTGCGGAGAGATTGGCCAACCCGCGTCTCAAGTATTGTTTCTCTCAGCATTGTTGGCCATAGCCGTGCACATAGGAAGGCCGCCTTTCGCCCTAAGCAATAAGAGAGCACGCTCGCCAGTAGCTCCGCATTGCGGACTGGTCGCGTTAGATCGGTGTAGGCCAAGCGCTGATACATATTGGAATCGCCACCCGAGGCGTAAACGCGGGCTGCAAGGGATGCCGTGTGCAGGGCAATCGCAATGCCATACCAGCAAACGACGGGATAACCGCTGCTTGGGCGGGAGCAGGCTTGGCTGCGAGTCACCGGGGGAGCGGAAATAACCATAAGGAACACCGGAAACTGCCAAGGGCTCCCTATCAACTCCATAATGCCATACTATTATCTATTGATAACAAAATGATCTATCTTTATTCCTGAAAGAAAAATTCACTTCTCAGGAATTCGACATGTCTAACGAAACCTTCCAACCCGTAATGCCACAAATTAATCGTCCAGCACCGGCTTTTACCGCGAAAACCACTCATGGTGAAAAGTCACTCACTGACTATTTAGGTAAATGGCTGGTTTTATTCGCCCACCCGTCGGACTTTACCCCAGTGTGCACCACGGAATTTTCGGCATTTGCGAATTACGCAGAACAGTTCAAAGAGGTCAACACGGAGCTGCTGGGCCTTTCCATCGATAGCATTCACTCGCACATCGCATGGACACGCAGCATTAAAGATAACTTCGGCGTTGAAATTACCTTCCCGATTATTGCTGATCTCAACATGAAAGTGGCAAATGCCTACGGAATGATTCAGCCAGGTGCCAGCGACACCGCTGCGGTTCGCGCTACTTTTGTGATTGACCCAGAGGGTGTGCTGCGTGCCATGTTGTACTACCCGATGACTAACGGTCGCTCGGTGGAAGAAGTGCTTCGCCTGGTTAAGTCCTTACAAACAAGCGATGAGCATGGGGTGGCGACACCAGAAGCCTGGTTGCCCGGCCAGCCGGTCATCGTCCCACCACCCCACACCTCGCAAGATGCGGAAGCTCGTAAATCAGCAGGCTATGAATACACCGACTGGTACTTCTGTAAAAAGGCCCTTTAATGCTGGAAGCTCCTTATCCTGATATACCTCACATCTTAGGAGGACTACGTATGAATACTTTTAAGCTTTCAAAGCACACGGGAACAGGCACGCCCGATGTCGCCGGTTTTTTTGACCCACGTACCTTTAGCATCCAGTACGTGGTGAGCGACCCCGCCACCAAGCAGTGTGCGATTATCGACCCCGTATTGGATTTTGACGAAAAGTCCGGCGCGACCGCGACCCATTGCGCCGATGAACTGCTAGCCTATATCGAAAAAGAGGGACTGTCGGTAGTGTGGATTCTCGATACCCACCCCCACGCCGACCACTTCTCTGCGGCACACTATTTAAAAGAAAAGACAGGTGCTCCCACGGCTATTGGGCAGCATGTCACCAAAGTGCAGACGCTTTGGAAGGAGATCTATCACTGGCCAGAAATGCCTACCGATGGCCGCCAGTGGGACACACTGTTTAGTGAAGGCGCCACCTTTAACATCGGTGAACTGAATGCTCGCGTACTTTACTCGCCCGGCCATACGCTGGCCTCGATTACCTATGTGATTGGCGATACGGCCTTTGTGCACGACACTCTATTCCAGCCAGACTTTGGTACCGCACGGGCAGATTTCCCCGGTGGGGATGCCAAGGTATTGTGGCACTCCATTCAGCAGATTCTATCGCTGCCCGCTAACACACGGCTGTTTACCGGCCACGACTATATGCCCGATGACCGCGAGCCCCAGTGGGAAAGTACGGTCGCTGAGCAGCGTGAACATAACCCGCATTTAGTCAACATGAGTGAAACGGATTACATCTCTCTACGCCACAAGCGCGATAGTGAATTGCCCATGCCCAAACTGATTTTGCACGCTCTACAGGTCAACACGCGTGGTGGAAGACTGCCGGAGCCGGAAGCTAATGGTAAGCGCTACCTAAAAATTCCGCTGGATGCCCTGGAAGGCGCCGCTTGGGATTAATAAACCATTAATGTTCAGAACCTCTACGATAGAAGGAGCATGACCATGCAAACGCAGCCTTTAGAAACCGATGTCGAGATTACCTCGGCGCTCACGGTAGAAGAGCTTGAGCAAGTAAAAGCAAAAGGCTTCAAGACGGTTATTTGTAACTGCAAGCCTGGAGAAAGCGCTGAGTTTCCGGGTGAAGAGGCCTACCGTCGAAAAGCCACAGAGATTGGCCTTCAGTGGGCGCACATTCCGGTTACTCCCGGTGACTACAGCCAAGCGGATATTGCCGCCTTTGCTGAGGCGCTAAAGCAACTTCCCCGGCCTATTTTGGCTTTCTGCCGCACCGGTAAGCGGGCTACTCATCTATGGGCCTACGCTAAGCGTCAAGCGGAGCAGTGCGATCTGGCTGAGCTATTTACCGCTGCAAAAGCAGCAGGCTTCGATTTGGAAGAGCATCGGCGAGGGCTCGAAGATCAACCAACCTAACCGTGCGACGACATTAGTCGTGATGACACTATATCAGCAGGCGAGTACGTCACATGAGCATTGAGCGTTGGGTGCCACTGTTCGGCTGGCTACGCAGCTATAACCGGAAGCTGCTCTCTCGGGATGCTCTAGCCGCGATAATTGTGACGCTAATGCTGGTGCCGCAGGCGCTGGCCTACGCTCTTTTGGCGGGGCTACCGCCGGAAATGGGCCTCTATGCCAGCATGCTGCCACTGGTTCTGTATGCCATTTTTGGTACCAGCGCTAGCTTAGCGGTGGGGCCTGTCGCCGTAGCGGCACTAATGACCGCTTCAGCGCTGAGTAATTTTGCTTCCCCTGGTAGCCCGGAATACATTGGGGCAGCGTTGGTGTTGGCGGCGCTTTCAGGTCTGATATTGATCGCCATGGGTGTGCTGCGGCTAGGCTTTTTAGTTAATTTCTTGAGCCATCCGGTAATTTCGGGATTTATAACGGCTTCGGGCATACTCATTGCGATTAGCCAGCTTCGACATATCCTCGGCGTAGAAGCCTCTGGCCATAACATCATTGACCTTATGGGGGCGCTACTGAGCCAGTGGCAGCAGGTCAATATAACGACACTGCTGATCGGACTAGGAGTGTGGAGCTTTCTGCTGGTGTGCCGCAAGCGGTTAAATACGTGGCTGACGGCTATCGGTGTTTCTGCCAGCATTGCCGGGCTCATCGTGAAAGCCGCTCCGATCTCAGCGGTGATTGCCACCACATTGCTGGCCTGGGGGCTAAACCTAGAGCAGCGTGGGGTAGCACTAGTTGGTGCGGTACCCAGCGGTCTACCTGCCCTTGCACTGCCCAACCTGGAACAATCGCTGTGGCTTAGCTTATTACCCGCAGCACTGCTGATTAGCCTGGTGGGCTTTGTGGAATCGGTATCGGTGGCGCAAACACTGGCTGCCAAGCGCCGCCAGCGTATAGATCCTAATCAAGAGTTAATTGCACTAGGCATGGCTAATCTGGGCGCTGGTATCAGCGGCGGTTCGCCGGTGTCTGGCGGGTTTTCCCGCTCGGTAGTCAACTTTGAAGCAGGCGCGGCAACACCGCTGGCCGGAGCATTCACGGCGCTGGGCATTATGCTTTCCACACTACTGCTAACCGACCTACTGGCATTCTTACCCACAGCGACCCTGGCAGCTACCATTATTGTGGCGGTCGGCACGCTAATTGACCTACCGGCGGTGAAACGTACTTGGCAATACTCCCGTAGCGATGGCTTGGCCATGGTGGCCACCCTACTGCTCACTCTGCTGCACAGCGTGGAGCTAGGCATTATAAGCGGCGTAGTGCTCTCGCTTGGGCTGCATCTATACCGTACCAGCCAGCCCCACAGCGCGGTGATTGGCCGCGTGCCGGGCACCGAGCACTTTCGTAACGTCAAGCGCCATCAGGTCGAAACCGATGAGAACGTTGCGATGCTGCGCATCGATGAAAGCCTATACTTCGCCAATGCCCGTTATTTGGAAGACACCGTCATGGCCTTGGCCGCCCGCTCACCCTCGCTTAAGCATATTGTGCTGACTTGCCAAGCAGTTAACGTGATTGATGCGTCTGCGCTCGAAAGCTTAGAGGCGATCAACGCGCGACTAAACGATTCAGGCGCCAAGCTGCACCTAGCGGAAGTAAAAGGGCCAGTGATGGATCGGTTACAACACACTGACTTCTGCCGCGAGCTAACCGGACAGGTGTTTTTTACGACTTTTGATGCTTGGCAGGCACTGGCCCATCCCGCCGAAGCCAACTCACCACTCTTGCCAACACAACGAGAGGAGACAACGTCATGCAACAGCGACACGCCAAGATAGCCATTATTGGTGCAGGTAGCGCCGGCCTTAGCGCGTGGCACGCCGCACGCAAGCATACCGATGAGGTAGTACTGATAGAAGCGGGCACCTATGGCACGACCTGCGCCCGCGTGGGTTGCATGCCCTCTAAGCTACTCATCGCCGCTGCCAATGCAGCACACAACGCGCGCAAAGCGGAGATGTTTGGTATCACTGTCAAACAGGTAGTGATCAAAGGCGAAGCTGTGATGGCAAGAGTCAAACATGAGCGCGATCGCTTCGTCAGTAATGTAATGAAATCGATGAAAACGATTCCTGAATCCAACCTACTGCGTGGCCACGCGCGTTTTATAGATCCACATACATTGGTCATAGATGAGCATACCCGGCTCACCGCTGAGGCCATCATCATTGCCACGGGTTCGCGGCCCACATGGCCAAAACTGCTGGAAGGCGCTGGCAATCGGTTAATCATTAATGATGACGTATTCAACTGGGAAACGTTGCCTGCATCAGTCGCTGTGATCGGCCCTGGCGTTATTGGCATGGAGCTTGGTCAAGCGCTTAGCCGATTAGGTGTGAAAACTCGCACGTTTGGCGTGGGGGGTGCGATTGGGCCTTTTCAATCTGAAAAACTCCGGCAACTGGCGGACGAGACATTCAATCGCGAGCTGTATCTGGATGCTGATGCCAATCTCGACAAGATTGAACAGACCGATAACGCCGTTGCCATTACGTTTTTCGAACGTGACCGGGGGCAAAAACTCACCGAAACATTCGAGTATGTCCTTGCCGCAACAGGGCGTCGGCCCAACGTGGATCAGCTAGCCATCGAGCAGGCCGGACTCAAGCTGAATAAACACGGCGTACCTGAATTTAATCGCTTTACTTTGCAATGCCTAAGTACACAAAACACACCCAGCCATATTTTTATCGCAGGTGATGCAAATCAGTCGGTACCGCTACTGCACGAAGCCATCACAGAAGGCAAAATCGCAGGTCGAAATGCCGCTCATTTGGATGATGTGCAAGTGGGTCAGCGTAACGTCCCCCTGGCGATTGTATTTACCGAACCCCAGATGGCAATTGTGGGTGAGAGTCGCGCTACGTTAGACACTCGTTATGGCGGCTGTGGCTGCATCGCTGAAGGCGGAGTTTCCTTTGCTGATCAAGGCCGTGCACTGGTCATGGGGGAAAATAAAGGTTATTTCGAGCTATATGCGGAGCACGGCAGCGGACAGTTTTTAGGCGCGGAGCTATTCGGACCCCAGGTTGAGCACATAGCCCATTTGCTTGCCTGGGCACTGGAGCAAAAGCTAACCGTCAGCCAGATGCTCGCTATGCCCTTTTACCATCCGGTACTTGAAGAGGGTTTAAGGTCAGGGTTGCGCGATTTACAGGCAAATCTTCAACAAGGGCCTGCCATTACTGAGCACTGTATGGAGTGTGGCCCAGGCGATTAAGGAAATGACTAAAATAACTAACCTCCCTCCCTAATCAGCCTCATTCCTCTAGGCGGCCAAGTCCTGCGTCTGCTTGCGGGGCTTTATTACACTAGGATAGCAATTTTAAGCGGCTAACCGCAGCGCAAAGCCAATAAGCAGCGTTCCAAACACCCATCGCTGAAATATTTGCCGTTTGTGCTGGCTGGCAAACCAGCGTTGCATCTGCGCTCCCAGGCAAGCATATAGCACATCATATAGCAGCCCCACCCCCACTAGCACCGCTCCCAGTAAAGTGAACTGAAGTGCGACGGCGCCTTGCTGGGTATGTATAAATTGGGGCAGTAACACCGAACAAAAAAGCAGCGATTTCGGGTTCAGCAAATTAGTTAGAAGCCCTCGACGCCAAGCTAGATAATAGCTGCCATTGAGTGATGCTTGGTGATGATTACTATCAGCGCTATGCCGACTACGGATAAGTTGCACACCTACCCAAACCAAGTAAGCTGCGCCCAAGTAACGAACCACATCAAATAGCCACGGGGCGGCGGTAAATAGCGCCGCTAGACCCAACCCTGCTAATGCCACATGCAGCCCTCGGGCGATGCCTAGCCCTAGCGCTGTGGCTAGCCCATGACCACGCCCCTGAGAGCTACTGGTATGCAACACAAGTAACATATCGGGACCAGGAATTAGGTAAACAATGGCTAATGCACTAATAAAAAGACCAATTTCCATCGCTGCTTCCTTAAGACCACAAATAGTGTCTTCGCAAGCGCTATGGTACCTTTAAAGGGGTGAGCGTTTTCTTGCCATTTTGACTTTAAAAATGATATTTATTGGTATTTTGTGTCAATTGTTAATAGGAAAATGCTTACTCATGCCAATTGGCCAGTTAGACGCTATCGACCGCCGCATTCTTGCATTGCTCCAAGGTGATGCCCGTTTAACGAATGTGGAACTCGCGGAGAAAGTAAACTTGTCGCCATCTCCCTGTTTACGCCGAGTGCGACGCTTGGAAGCTAGCGGTATTATTCGTGGTTACCATGCTGAGCTTGATCGGCGAGGTGTCGGACTTGAGCTAACGGTGTTTGTGGGTATCAAGGTTGAACGTCACCATGAAGAGCAGGCTAATGCCTTCCGTGAGGCAGTAGTCAAACTGCCAGAAGTCGTTACTGCGCACTTAGTCTCTGGGGAGTCTGATTTTTTACTGCAGGTAGTGGTGCCTAGCTTGGCGGCTTATGAGGCGTTTCTAACGGGTACACTGCTTCGCCTACCCGGGGTGAGTGATATTCGCAGTAACTTTGCTATCCAGCCGGTGAAAGAGTACGGCACCTTACCATTAGCTAACAACAATAAGACCTAGTTGTGAAACTTGTTGATAGTGGCGCGCTCGTTTGATGCAATTTAACGCTAAACCCACGAATACCCATATGAAAAAGGTGATTAGCCAAAGCCTGGCTATTCCTCGTCACCAGTAGCCGCATAAAGTCAGCCTACAGCGGCGCTTGATTTGGGTACTGTGCGCCAGTAACGCCTTAAGATATCCGAGTTGTCATCCTGTTTTAAGTTTTCTCCTTCTGAATCCACCAAGGCTAACTGTTTCCTCTGGGGCCTAGACAATGGAGCAATGCTTGTCGTTGTCGTTGAGAAAAAAGACTCCCTCATCGTTACGTCATTTCACGACCTCGAAAAATCATATGGGCTTGATATGGATCAAGCTGCGGCCATATGCCTCGTGTTTTTAAGCGAGAAGAGGTCTATCCTCAAACAATAAGACTTAAGTTATTACGTTAGAGGAAATAGTTATGAAAAGTTCTTTAATGCCAATGGCTACCGTCATCGGAATCACGATGGCCTTAGGAGCCACACCCTCTATTGCAGACGAAGTCGAGGCCTACCGGGAAACAACGTTAGGTCTCTATGTCACGGCCATTGAGGCTCATGACCTCATGCAAGATAACGATCGTGCTGTACTTATCGACGTACGCGACCCCATTGAGATCAAGTTTACTGGCTTCGCCGAGCCCACCGATATCCATGTGCCCTGGGTGATAGCCGAGCGCGATAATTTCGATGAAGAAGCGAAGACTTGGCCAGTAGTCAAAAACGCTGACTTCGAAGAGCAAGTAAGAGCCAAAATAGAAGCGCTGGGCGTAAACAAAGAAGATCCAATCATTGTCATGTGTCGCTCCGGTGCCACCCGCAGTGCCCCCGCTGCCGATGTGATAGCCGAGATGGGATACAGCGAAGTCTATTCCATGACCGACGGTTTCGAGGGTGAAAAGCTCAAGGAGGGTAATTCCCAGGGCGTAAGAGCGCAGGATGGCTGGCGCAATTCGGGTCTTCCGTGGAGCTATGACATCAACCCTGATGTGGCATGGCGCCCTGCCCATTAACAGTCCGATATATGGGTCACTGCTTGAGCAGCAGGGCCAAGATACTGATCAAAACCAACGAGGTGACCCCATGACTATTACACATAAGACCAGCAATACGATCTTGACACTGGCAGTTGCTACTGCTGCTATCGGTTTCTCTAGTTTCTCAATGTCTGACAGCCATGGCAGAAACGGAACTGAAGATCAGGCCTTAGTTATCCTTACTAGCGACTCACTGCAGACCCAAGGCATGGCCATGATTCTATCCAACGCCATGCAGCAGCAAGGCACTCACCTGCATATACTGCTTTGTGATGCTGCTGGTGATTTGGCCGTCGGGGGATACACAAGTGCGGAAGCTATCAACACGCCACCGAGCAACCCGGCAGGCCAAGTCAAGCCGGAAGGCATGCTTAATATGCTTTTAGATAATGGCGCCACCGTGGATGTGTGTGCCATTTACCTGCCCAACAGCGAAAACGAAGAAGACGACCTTCTTGAAGGCGTGGGTGTGGCGGCACCTGGCCACATAGCGGAAATGATGCGCGATCCGTCCATTCCTGTTTACAGTTTTTGAGCACTCAAACTTAAATTAAGGAGTTAATTATGAGTCGCAACGTCGGTGGTATCGATAAAATCTTACGCATCCTGATAGGGATTGCACTGATCGTACTGGCCCTAACAGGCACTATCGGGGTGTGGGGCTGGATCGGCGTATTGCCGCTAGCCACCGGGCTATTTAACTTCTGCCCAGCTTATAAATTAATAGGCTTCACTACCTGCAAAACTAAATAGTGTCTATTAAGCAAACAAGACCATAGAAATAGCGCTTGCCATGTTTATTAGCGCAAGCGCTATTTTATATATGTGCGCTAAAAATTACCCGTGTCGCCATTCAATTGTTTAATGCTAAATGAAACTCCGTATACAGAACAAACACTTAGCCATTTAACATTAAGGGAGCATTAAGAGATATACCCTAACCCATTGACACGTATCAATTTTCACCTTTAACAAAAGGCGTAACCTAAGCGTATTCCGACCATTCGCCCATGCGAATGCCGTTTAATTCGCCAAGGAGGCGCTATGGACGCAATACGCCGTTCGCTCTTGGGTCAAATGGCACGTTTAAGCGCCGGCGCTGCGCTGATACCGTTTTCAAGCCTTGCCCAAGCTGGCATCAATCAGCAACCTGCCCGCCGTGAAGGCGATCCCACTAAACGCTACGGCATGCTTGTCGATTTACGCCAGTGCATCGGCTGCCAGGCCTGTACGGTGTCGTGTCATATCGAAAACGCTGCACCGCTGGGCCAATTCCGCACCACGGTTTCCCAGTATGAAGTACAGCACCAGGAAAGCGGCGAATTAGCCACCTTTATGCTGCCCCGGCTGTGTAACCACTGTGAAAACCCGCCCTGCGTCCCGGTTTGCCCCGTAGAAGCCACTTACCAGCAGCAGGATGGCATTGTGGTGGTCGATAGTGACCGCTGCGTGGGATGTGCCTATTGCGTTAACGCCTGCCCCTACGATGCTCGCTTTATTAACCAACGCACGCAAACCGCCGACAAGTGCACCTTCTGCGCCCATCGTCTAGAAGTCGGTCTATTGCCCGCTTGCGTTGAGAGCTGCGTAGGTGGTGCCCGCGTGATTGGGGACATGCGCGATCCTCAAAGCCAAATCAGCCGCATGATTTACGAACATCGCGATGCATTGATGGTGCTACAACCCGAAAAACACACCCTTCCTCAGGTGTTCTACCTAGGCATGGATGAGCGCTTCACCACGCGTCCTACGGCAGAACCCGTCGCGCTGGAAGTACTCGACCCCCACGGTCAGGAGATGGGCTATGAATTCCACCATTGAGCTACTGGCACCGCGCTATGACATCGCCTGGTACCCGTGGGCGGTGCAGTACTTTTTCATGATTGCGGTTTCCTACGCCAGCCTGTGGCTAGCCGCCCCAGCACTGGTATTCGGCAAAAAAGCCTGGCTGCCTACCGCGCGTCTGGCGCTAATCGCTTGCGTTAGCACTACGCTGGTAGCGCCCGTTGCGCTACTCGCGGATTTGCACCAGCCGCTGCGGTTCTGGCACTTCTACGCTTACGCCAATAGCCACTCGTGGATGTCGATTGGCAGCGTTGTTCTGCCGCTTTATTTGGTTAGCGTGCTTGGCCTTGCTTGGCTGGCATGGCGGCCCGCGCTGCAGGCGCAGCGCAGCGCACCAGGACTCAGCGGCATGCTAGCTACTTGGCTTTCACTGGGCAGTGGCATAACGCCACGAGCACTGGTCGCCGTGGTAGGTCTGGCTGCGCTGGGGCTTTCCAGCGGCATTATGCTTTACACCGGTGCGGAGCTTGCAATCGTAAAAGCCCGCCCGCTTTGGAACACCGTATGGCTACCGCCTATGCTGGCGACCACGGGGTTTATCGCCGCCTCCGGGCTGGTATTAGTGCTGAACCGGGTTAGTGGGCTTTGTTCGCAAACCGCTATACGACAGATGCTGTATGTGCTGCTAGTGACCTGTGCACTAGCAGGCTTGGTTGCAATTAGCTGGTTTTTGGATGGCGTGAATGCCCACGTAGGCTCTGTTGCCGCCGCATTGGAATCCGTGCGTCATAGCGACTCGTGGCGCAATACCGCCCTATGGGGAGGGATTACCGGCTTAGCGCTCTTTGCCGCCGTGTTGTTTTTACTGACTCGCCCTACCCTGCGCCAGAAGCACGCGCGCGGTGTCCTAACCTCTAACCAGCCAGCACTGTTTGCCTGGGCATGGTTGTTAGGCCTCGTAGCCATACACATGGGCTGGATGTTCCGCTGGGTGGTGCTGATGGATGTTCAGCATGTGGCCCGCAACAGCGCAGGCTTTCATCACTACGGCATTCCCGCGGGCTCTTCCGGTATTTTAGGCATTGTTGGCACCTTCGGCCTCTGGCTCGCCGCTATTCTACTGATTGAACTGTTTATTCCCTGGCGGCAGGCCCAACAGGGCGGCCTTATAGCAACGCCCACTCACGCTACCCAAGATGCTTCTACTCATTCTCTCACCGCGAAAAAAGGAGCGTCTAGTCATGTCTAAGTCTGCTCAAGACCCGTCACGCCGCCGTTTTCTAAAAGGCGCTGCCGTCGCCGGTGGTGCAGCCACTTTTGCCGTGGGCTATGCCGACCCTTTGGCAAAAATGGCTAAGGGCATTACCGGTAGCGCGGGTGAAAAACCCAGTCACCATATTCATGGCAACTCGCTGACCCCAGAATATCGAGTCGATTTAGACACTGGCGAACTCACCTTAACCCCCGGCCAGCGAGTCGCCTTCACTATTTGCTACGGCTGTACCACACGGTGCGGCGTGAGAGTTAGGGTCGATGACGCCCTTGGCGAAGTACTGCGGGTATCAGGCAATCCCTACCACCCGCTGTCCACCGACGACCATTTACCCATGCGTACACCGGTGGCGGATGCACTGCGCAGTGTTAGCGCCTATGGCGAACAGGGCCAGACAAACCGCTCCACCGCCTGCGCCCGTGGCAACGCCATGATGAGCCAAATTACCAACCCTTTCCGTGTCGACCACTGTTTAAAAAGAGTAGGCAAACGTGGCAGCCGTCAATGGCAGAAAATCTCCTTTGAGCAACTCATTGAAGAAATCTGCGAAGGCGGCGACCTGTTTAACGAAGGCCACGTTGATGGACTGCGCGATATTCGCGATCACGACACCCTGATCGACCCTGATAACCCTGAATATGGCCCCAAGGCCAACCAATTAATGGTGATGGAAGCCACTGACTACGGGCGCTCAGATCTACTCAAGCGCTTTACCCTCAATGCCTTTGCTACCCGCAATTATGGTCACCATGGCGCTTACTGCGGGTTGGCTTTCCGTATGGGATCTGGCGCGGTGATGAACAATATCGTCACCAACGCCCACGTTAAGCCGGATATCCAAAACGCACGTTTTATCATGTATATCGGCTGTGCGCCCAGCCAAGCGGGCAACCCGTTTAAGCGCCAAGGCCGTTTGATTGCCCAAGCCCGTGCAGCCGGTACGTTGGAGTACGTAGTGGTCGACCCAGCGCTCAATGCCGCCACCTCCCACGCAGCCGACAACAACCGCTGGGTGCCTATTCGTCCTGGGACAGACAGCGCTTTTGCCATGGCAATCATCCAGTGGCTACTTGACAACCAGGGCTATGCTAGCAACTTCCTAGCCCTGCCCGGCAAAGCCGCCGCCGATGCAGCGGGCGAAACCACCCACTCCAACGCCACTCATTTGGTAATTGACACTTATGAACACTCGCGCAGAGGTTATTTTCTTCGCGCCAGCGACCTGGGCCTAGCAGAAGCGGGTAGCGATGCTGACTCGCCGGTGGTAGTGGCCAATGGCGAACTCGCGCTAAGCGAAGAGGTGATGACCGCCGAGCTCTTTGCCGAACGTCCGGTTGAGCTTGCCGATGGCACCACCGTGACCGTCAAAAGCAGCCTGACGTTGCTAAGCGAATCTGCCCACGAGTACGACCTAGACACCTACGCAGAACATTGTGGCATTCCAAAGGCGACGATTATTGAATTGGCCAGCCGCTATGCCAGCCATGGCAGAAAAGCCGCGGTTAACTGTCACGGCGGCATGATGTCGGGTAACGGTTTCTATGCCGCGTTTAGCGTGCAAATGCTGAACCTACTGGCGGGCAACTACAACATGAAGGGTGGCAGCGCCGTGGGCGGTGGCACTTACAGCGGTACCGGCGAGGGCCCACGCTACGATTTAGCCAACTTTCCTGGTAAGCGCGCGCCGCAGGGGGTATTTCTATCCCGCTCGCGCTTCCCCTACGAAAAGTCTTCCGAGTATCAGCGCAAAGTCGCCGCAGGCGAAAACCCTTACCCGGCTAGAGCGCCGTGGCGCTCGCTGGCGCCGCCGACGCTCACAGAGCACCTACCCTCGGCACTAGATGGCTATCCTTACCCCATCAAAGCGGTGATTGGCTGTATGGCTAACCCGATTTACGGTCAGGCTGGCCTAAAAGGCGTCATTGTCAATAAGCTGAAAGACCCCAAACGGCTGGGACTCTTTGTTGCCGTGGATGGTTTTATCAATGAAACCAACCGCTACGCCGACTACATTGTGCCTGATTCTGTAATGTACGAGGTGTGGGGCTTTACGGGCGCGTGGAAAGGCACCCTGGGCAAGCTGACCACCGCCTGCTGGCCCGTGGTGGAGCCGCGCCAGCAAAAAACCGCTGAGGGCGAACCGGTGTCTATGGACAGCTTTTTTATCGCTGTGGCCAAACGGCTTGGCCTGCCCGGCTTTGGCGACAACGCAATTCCCGATGCCCAGGGCAATCTGCACCCGCTCAATCGCGCAGAGGATTATTATCTGCGGGCCGCGGCCAATATCGCTTTTCAAGAAGAACCATTGCCAGAAGCCGACGATGCTGATGTTGCCCATGGAGGCATTGCCCCACTGGTGCCTAAAATCGCACGAACGCTAAAAACTGATGAACGCGCTCGAGTCGCCTATCTCTATGCCCGGGGTGGACGCTTTGAAGATGCCAGCGAGCACTTCATCGGTGAAAAATTGAAATACCAGTGGAAGCAAACGCTATGTGTTTACAACGAATCAGTCGGCACCAGCATTGATACCACTAATGGCCTGCCCAATAGCGGCGTCCCCTGCCATAAGCTGCCTCAGATGGCGAACAAGCAACCCATGCGCGAGGTGTTTTCGGAGCAAGAGTGGCCGCTGTTGGCGTTCTCGTTCAAATCCAACCTGATGAACTCTTACGCTATCGGCAGTGAGCGGCTGCGTATGATCAAGCCTTACAACCCGATACAGATGCACCGCCAAGACGCAGAGCGCTTTGGTATCCAGCACGGCGATACCATTCGCATAGAAAGCCCTGGCGGAAGCGTAGTCGGGTTGGCGCTAGTCAGTGAAAGCGTAATACCTGGTGCCTTGGGCATTGAGCACGGCTATGGCCACCGGGATTTAGGCGCAACGCCACATATTATCGACGGTGAATCTCAACCGGATATGCCTTGGATGCGCGCGGGTATCAATATCAACGATCTAGGCTTTAAAGACCCCACGAGGAATGTGGATGGCACTTGGCTTGAGCCCATCAGCGGGGCCAGCGTGCGCCAGGGTTTGCCGGTAAGGGTTAGTCGAGTTTAGCTGATAATCGTTTTTCAGAGCTGACGGATCATTCGGTGGGAATTACTGCAGAGCTTCCTAACGAATGAGTGATGAAGCTCATTGATACATTTTCAAATTTACTTCTGACTTTTTATAAAGGGCTTTTCTGTTAAGTAAGACAAAATGTTTATGGCTTTCTTACGCAAAAATCAAATAATGGAATAAGGATATTCCCAAAATACATATATTAGCCCACGCTGAAGGAGTCTTCCATGCAAAAATCACCGTTATTGACACGAAGAGAGTTATTGAAAGTTGGCTCTGGGCTGAGTGTGGGTAGCTTACTACCGTTCAGCGGGTTATCTGCTAGCACTCTGCGAACACAAGCACATATCGTGATTGTTGGTGGCGGTGCAGCAGGCATGGCAATGGTGAACCGACTCGCCAGACGCCTACGGGGAGGAACTATCACACTCGTGGAACCTCGCGAAACTCACCACTACCAACCGGGCTGGACAATGGTAGCTTCTGGGATATGGGCGGCAGAAAGAACAACGCGCCTTAATGCACAGTTTCTTCCACGAGGAGTCAAATGGTTGCGTGACTACGCAGACAGCATTGATGCTGACAGCAAGCGTATAACTCTCGTCAGTGGCGAAACGCTGGAATACGATTTCTTAATTGTGGCCTCCGGCATTCAGCTCAATTACCACTTGATCGATGGTATGACACCAGCGTTGGTGGGGCAGCACGGGATTGGCAGTGTGTATGCAGGTATCGAGGGAGCATCACGCACTAACCAGGCCATTCAAACGTGGCTCCAGAGCGGTCATGGAAGAGGAATATTTACCGCGGCCCCAACACCCGTAAAGTGCGCCGGGGCACCGCTAAAAATGACATTCACAACACTAAGTCGTTTAGAAGACACCGGGCGACGTGACGCTTTTGATGTGGACTATATGGCTCCCGGCGCTAGTCTTTTCTCTCAACCTTGGGTCGATGAGTTCATTAAGCAGCGCTTTGATAGCCAAGGCATTAACCGACGCCACCACTATCGACTTTCCGCCATTGACCCTCAAGCCAAACAGGCTGAATTTGCTTTTGTAGGGCCTGAAAGCGAGTTCACATCCCACCACCAACTTCGAGAAGCTGAATTCAGACGCGATGACCAGCCAACAGTCATCGCAGACTACGACTTTCTTCATGTCGTGCCTCCCATGAGTGCCCATGATTTTGTCAAACAGAGTGCTCTCATCGCACAAGACGGTCCGTTTAGGGGCGAGTGGTTAGATGTTGATATCCACACGCTGCAGCACAACCGTTACCCCGAGGTATTTGGCATTGGCGATGTGATTGGTGCCCCAATTAATAAAACAGCCGCCAGCGTTAAAGCGCAAGCACCGGTAGTCGAAGAGAACCTACTTGCCGTGATGCAAGGGAATGCGCTTCCTGCAAGCCATAGCGGTTATACCTCGTGCCCCATGATTACCGGCATAGGCAAGGCCATGCTGGTAGAGTTTGGTTACGCCGATAACTTCGCATTTATGCCTTCATTCCCTTTTATTGATCCCACTGAAGAGTCCTGGGCCGTATGGGTAATGAAAGACCGCATGCTTCAACCCGCTTACTATGCTGTGCTTGAAGGCAAAGCATAAGGAGAGCTGACATGTCCATTAACGGTATGCTGACCATATTGATGTACGCCTTAGCACCCTTTAGGTGGCTGCTCATAATGGGATTAATCATTATCATCGCCCTGCACCTGCTCACTTATCGACGCGGCTATAAGATCACTCACCACCGTAGCCGTCTCACCAACCTATTAGCCCTATTAATCGGGCTAACAGCCATACTCTGGATTCCTTGGCTCACTCACTCGACGCTTGGCTATGTAGCAACAGTATTTGACTGGATAGCGCTGCTAGGTGCTGCCGCTGCCACGAGTGTTATGGCATTTATCATCTTGCATCCCTTGAGCTATTTGATTAGCTTTCGGGACAAGGAATGACCTTACCAATGACAGCACGTGAAGGATTAGCGTTTGCTAACCCCAGTCAAACGGCTCATATAAGAGTGATGCACCGTACCTTCGCGCCTCATGTGCACATGGGAGCTGTTGTAGGTGCCTACATCCAGAGGTTTGCCGTTGAAGATTTTCGCTATGTCGGCGGTGCGCTCGACTGGTTAACGCCTTTCACAGTGCTAACAGGGTTAGGGCTGATGGCAGGCTATGCGCTCCCTGGCTCATTATGAAAACAGAGGGGCATGTACAGCAATGGGCCTATGCGATTACACCAAAGTTGTTGTTAGCAGTACTGGTCGTGTTTGCCATGGTGAGCACCTGGACACCACTTGTTAGCCCTGAGGTATATAGTCGCTGGCTGGAACAGTCCAGCTTATTTGGGTCTTTCCCCTGCTGACCTTAGTGTGCTCAGGCATGGTTTACCGAACGGTGAAGCGCCAAGATGAAGGCCTCCCTTTCGTCATGTCTCTTGGCATCTTCCTGTTTACCTACCTTGGGCTAATTGCAAGTAAGTGGCCCGTGATTGTGCCGCCTAACTACACCATTTGGGATGCCTCTTCTGCACCGGAATCCCAGCTGTTTCTGTTGATAGGCTTTCTGTTTGTTATTCCCATTGTGCTGGCCTACACCGCATGGTCCTAATGGGTGTTTCGCGGTAAGGTCAAAGTGGGAGAAGGCTATCACTGATCTAACCACCCTCAGTTCACTTTAAGGGGAGCGCCATTATGGGCGGTGGGCCAGCTTTCACCTATGCTGCCCAAGCCCTTGAGGCGTTCGATAGTTTCGCCAGTCAAGACTAAGCGGCCTTGGCATGCGTCCCCACCCTCTTTTAAACATTAAGAGGGCCAACCCAGCTCTCCTAACGATGAAGAATTACCGTTGGCAGCGAGTAGTAAGGATAAGGCATGAACCTATGGCTATTAGCCGCTAGCACTCTCATCGCCAGCATACTGGTTGCTATTCTCTTTCACTGTTTTCATCAGCACCTGCGCCAACAACTTACCGCACCCGTGAATCAGTTATTGCCGTTTTACAGAGATCTCTCGACTCGCAAAGAACGATATACCTCCCCTTTTAAGCTTTCAGTTCATCACCGTCTTGACGATATAGTATCTATCTCGACCGTATTACTGCAGTTATTCTATGGATCCAGGAACCAAGGGGCTGATAGATTTTATTGCCTACGTGGCGGGTCGCCAGAGCGAAGCGCCTGTATTCATCGACCGCGACGCCATGGCCGCATGCTCCTATCTGGATATCGGTGTTAAAGAGCGCCCCTGACACTGTGACCATTCCGCAACACTCAACCTACCTAAAACACCAGAGTTCACCGCCTACCTTCGCGCCGATTCCAATACCTTAGATCAAGAAGAAATGGTCGAGTTGGTAGAGGACTGGGGCCACCTGCTGGAATTCGAAAACAACAAAGGCGAGCCATTAGAGCGCGGCAAGGTGATTCACGCTTTCCGCAAAGTCAGCCTCGACGACCTCACGAGCATCGAAAGCGACAAACAGGAACGGTAATCCCCCCATTTTTAGAGGGCTTCAAAAGTAGACCTCAGGCCATCATGGCCAACTTCTGTTGAGGAGTGATTCCTCCGAGTCCCATATTGGGTCGTTCGTGATTGTAGTGCCAGAGCCAGCGAGTAGCATAATCCTGGACTTCTTCGGTGCTGTCGAACAGATACTGTGCCAGCCAATCGTAACGCACCGTGCGGTTGTAACGTTCGATATAGGCATTCTGCTGGGGTTTGCCGGGCTGGATAAACGCCAACACAATGCCTTGGTTTTCCGCCCAGTTCGCCAACTTGCCGCTGATGTATTCAGGGCCGTTGTCACAGCGAATAGAGCGCGGTTTGCCCCGCCACTCAATGATCTGCTCCAGTGATCGGATAACGCGCTCTGCCGGAAGCGAGAAGTCTACTTCGATGCCAAGGCCTTCGCGGTTGAAGTCATCAATCACATTCAGCAGCCGGTAGCTGCGACCATCGTTGAGCTGGTCGTGCATGAAGTCCATCGACCAACTGTCATTGATCATTTCCGGCACGGCCAATGGCTCCGGCTTTTCACGAACCAGGCGTTTCTTGGGTTTTATCCGCAGGTTCAGTTCCAGCTCCCGATAAATTCGGTAAACCCGTTTGTGATTCCAGCCAAACCCTTTGACGTTTCTCAGGTGCAAAAAGCACAGGCCGAAGCCCCAATTTCGCTGGTTATGGGTCAACCGGGTTAGCCAGTCGGCGATCTCGGCATTCTCGCTGCTGAGCTTGGCCCGGTAGCGATAGCAGGTCTCGCTGATGCTGAACATCCAGCAAGCCAGTCGAATACTGATGCGCTTCTCATTGACGGCTTTCTGCGCCATCTCACGGCGTCGAGACGGCTTCACCACTTTTTTTCGATGGCTTCCTTGAGGATGTCCGCTTTCACTCGTTCCTCAGCGTACATCTTCTTGAGCCGTCGGTTTTCATCCTCTAGCTCTTTCAGCCGGGCCATCATGGACGCATCCATGCCGCCGAATTTAGCTCGCCACTTGTAGAAAGTCGCACTGCTCATGCCATGCTCACGACATAGCTCTGGAACCGGTGCGCCGCCTTCGGCTTGCTTGAGAATTGACAGTATTTGGCTGTCGGAAAAACGTGATTTTTTCATGCAGAATCTCCCTGCGCTTAGCTTACGGAAAATTCTACTTTTGAACACTCTGGTTTTTCGGGGGGATTACCGAACATTCTAGCCGTGGGAGCGTGATGAATAGCGTCACCGTCAAAAATGCCGACCGCTTGCCCACTGTTATTAATTGGAAGCTTACTACTTACGAGGGCCTGTCAGAGCTCACGCTGGCAATGCGCGTATTCAGCAAGACCAAAGGCGGTCCATCGTTTGGATTGCGTGCTATTGCTCTGGATGCCGCTAAAGAAGAGATTGCCGCCGAGTTCGCCAAGCTGGTAACGGACGGCCTGCCAGAGAGCGAGTGCTTGCTGGGCACCTTCCAAGCTTAACAGCAGCCCATAAGCACAGAGGGCCTTCGGGCCCTTTTTATTAGGAGGTCACATGGCCCGAGGCATTAATAAAGTCATCTTGATTGGCAACCTGGGCCAAGCCCCAGAAGTACGCTTCACTCAAGGCGGTACCGCTGTCGCCAATCTCAACATTGCCACTGGTGACAGCTGGATGGATCGCAATAGCGGCCAACGCCAAGAGCGAACCGAGTGGTATCGAGTCATCTTATTCAAGAAAACGGCAGAGATTGCCCAGCAGTTCTTAAAGTGTAGTGGTTAAGTAAAACGGGATGTTTCTCCTTTCGCCATCAGATTTAGCGGATTGCTCGGTGCAATTCCAATACGTGTGATCGAGTGCAGAGCGAAAGTTATGGATAATGTCGCCAATAATGATTGCTCCTTGATTGGCAACTTCCTCATCCTTCTTCGCAAACGTCGCTTTCTCGCCAGTTTTGAAATTGGTCTCCACAAAATACCTGAAAGGCTTATGTTTACGGATCAGAGCCGCCAACTCAGCGTAATGTTTTTCAGCTCTTTGGTCCTTAAGGCATGCGCTATTCATGGTTTCGCTCTAACGCCGCGTTAAGTAGTGAGCAACGCCACTGATTCAAACCAAAAATGCCGAGCGTTGCTAATCTGCCTTAAACGCTTTGTTATGGCGATTTACTTTAGACTTGCTTGAATAATTAGTAACTCAATTTCATTGTTCGATGTATTAACCAAACCATGGGTGCCAAAACGTTTATTAACTATCATATCTCCTGAAGCCACTTTTCTTTCCTCACCTTCAATGGTCATAGTGCCTTCACCTTTCAAAATGATATACATTTCTTCATCGTTTCCATGAGTATGCTCGCCCATGGAGCTGCCCGGTGGCATGACAACACGAATAGCGAAATCCCAAGCACCATCAAAATCTTTACGCCTGAACGCACGATAGATGTCTATTGATCCTTCTCCATCATGACTATTTTCATCCACTTCTTTATCGCAAGTATAAAAATTACGTATCACGGCGGTCTCAATGAGCAAGTGCAACACGTGACCCATCAGGTACGGTGTTGCTATGACTTACTGCTATCGCCATCTCACTGCTGAAGACCGAGCCGCCATCATGATGATGCGAGCGACTCATTCAATCCGATCCATCGCCACTCATCTGGGCCGTGCACCGAGCACCGTGTCGCGAGAACTCGCTCGCCACACGGTCGACCCCATCAAGGGCTACGATGCCGGCTTGGCGGGCTACCGGGCTCGCCTGACGCGGCATCGGCCACGTCAGCGTCCCAAGCTGCATCCCGACGGCGAGCTCTTCGAGCTGGTGGTCTACCTGCTGCGCAAGTACTGGTCACCGGAACAGATAGCCCGCACACTGAAGCGCATGTCTCCTAACGAATCACGTCGACAGGTCTCGCATGAGGCCATCTACAACGCGCTCTATGTGATGCCCCGTGGCAGCCTCAAGAAAGAGCTCATCGCCTGCCTGCGGCAGGGCAACGGCAAGCGTCGGCCACGTAGCCGTGGCAAGGATCGACGCCAGCAGATTCCCGAGCTCGTTAGCATCCATATGCGGCCGCCTGAGATCGAAGACCGCCTGATGCCTGGCCATTGGGAGGGCGATCTCATCATCGGTGCCAACAATCGCTCCGCCGTCGGTACGCTGGTGGAGCGCACCACGCGCTTGGTGATCCTGGCGAAGATGGATGGCACCACGGCCACCGCGGCGGCCGTTGGCTTCAGCGACAAGCTCAATGAAGTGCCACGAGCCCTGCGTCTGTCCATGACCTACGACCAGGGCAGAGAGATGGTGAAGCATGCCGAGATCACGCAGAAAACCGGTACGGCAATCTACTTCGCTGACCCGCATAGCCCATGGCAGCGGGGCTCCAACGAGAACACCAACGGACTGTTGCGGCAATACTTGCCGAAGGGCACGGATCTGTCGGTCTACAGCCAGGAAGAGCTCGACGAGATCGCCGACTCACTGAACACGCGGCCGCGCAAGACACTGGACTGGCGCACGCCGCTGGAAGTTTACGCCGAGGTGCTCAAGAAATCGGTCGCTGGCCCGAGCACCCTTCAATAGCGTTGCGCTTGGAACTTGAGACCGCCCACCTTTCCCGAACTCCTTTCTGATTGTTTCCCGCAGATCTGCTGAGCGCCATAACGGTTTCGCTCATCTGCCGCTATGGAGCACTAGCGGAATAGCGGTCAGGTGCAGCGCCTCGTTATACATCGAAGTTAATGTTGACATCTTTCATTCCGCTATATTTCAACTTCACCGTTGATGCAAGTAAAGGTGTCGCCACCCACCCAAATAGTGCCATCAGTGTCCCGATTTATACGTGGTCGACCCTTCCTACCGAGCCGCGTACCTTGGCTTGAAACATAAGGAGCTTTCACGCGCCCACTGGTAATTAGCCATTCCGCCAGGGACGCATTGAGACTGCCCGTTACAGGATCCTCTGTCTTTTGCCCATGCTCATCGCTAAAAATCGCTCGCACCTCAAAAGCGCACTCCGAGCCTTCGGGATAGGGACCGACGAGACCGATATCGAGGTTACCATTGCCAGAACGACGACTAAAATCGGGCTCTATAGATAGAACGGCATCCGCACTTGCGAGTAATATTCCAACCCAGCCAGGTCCATTGTCGACCCACTGAACATCAACAAATTCGTTGCGGTTGATACCCAAGACGGTCGCTAACTCTTCAACAAACGACTCTTCAACCTCGCCGGACCGTAATAGTGAGGGAGCCGAGAACGCGAGACCACCATCGGACCTGATTGGCACCAAACCGGCTCCGCATTCTTGAATGATTCGGTCACGTAGTTTGGGCTTACCACCAGCTTCTAGCCATGCATGACAGGTACCAAGTGTAGGATGGCCCGCGAATGGAAGTTCATGGGTAAGCGTGAATATCCGGACACGGTAGTCGGCCTCGTCAGACCTTGGAGGCAGGAGAAAGGCACACTCTGATAAATGCATCCAGCGCGTGAAATTCTGCATATCTTCGGTAGAGAGCCCCTCAGCGTCCAGAACAACCGCGACTGGATTACCCGTGTAGCGATGCTCTCCAAAAACGTCGATTTGTTTGAACCGTCTCCTCATTAAAGACACCTTCCCTCAATTTAAATGATGGTATAACAGGTATTAGACTGCTGATATTATGAATGGAGGAACGTGCCAGCACGCTCCTCCGACAAATGCAGCTTAAAAAAATCTACGCTAAGCCATTGATAGATATAATTACAAATTTCCATTAGGCTGAATATCCAAAGTTCGCACGCCTGCTGCATTTCCCGACACGTTCGCTCAGGGTCGATATCGGACTATCGAAATTTCTCACAATTCTTAAGAAGACAGTATCTTAATGAAAAGAGGGTGTCACCTCTCACGAGCGTGCACGCATGAAACTTTTACTGAACTATGGTTCGAGGGTAAATGACAAAGAATCAGCAGTAAGTGAGACAGCGCCCAAAACATTTCAGTTTTACTCAATGAGAGCCAAAACCAAAGTATGGGCTAGGGTATGGTCTGACTGAATTACAGACACAAAAAAGCCGCTGAAATCAGCGGCTTATTCGTAATATGTGGCGGAGGGACAGTCCGCTTACGGCTCTTTTAATTCATATACTTAGCATACATTTTTATTTTTACCCAACATACCACCCAACATAAAAAAAGGCGCTTGGGTGCGCTTTGATGCGGCATTATGCGATGCTTTTTTCTGTTTTGGTTGGGTTGTCGGCCACGGCTAAGGAGCAAAGCCTGTCGACTGTCGGCGTTTTACTGACGCGGCGGCACTGTCCGACTAATCCGCCCTGCTTAGAATAAACGCAGTCTTAAATTTTCAGCGTAACGTCAACGCCGTGAACGTTGCCCGCTGTGTTGTAATGATGAAACTTGATTCCAGGCAGCATAACGGCAACTTGCTCCCCCGTGCGTGGTCGGCGCCCTTGCCGCTGCGCTACAGCCTTCTCGTAACCATTCCGCGCTTCATAAAGCTGTTTCGTAATGCTCTGCATCTCTTCAGCTTCTAAAAAGTCGATTAAGCGCTTTTCGCTTTCCTTTGTTTGCTCTTCGTACACATTTAACGCCACCTCATTGTGCAGCAAGCTCAACTCTTCCGCTTGTTCTTCCACCTTACATAACTTCGACTCAAGCCCTCTTCGTGCTGAAGATCGTTTATCGGCCTCTTCTTTTGCCTTAGTCGCTCGTGCTTTTGCTTTGGCGAGGGCAGCGGCTGCACTTCGCTGCTCTGAATCGGTGGAGTCTCCTAACGCTGCTGAAGCCTCAATGTCGTCTAGTTGTTTTTGTGCGGCTCTAGCTTCCCTCACTGCTTGCTTAATAGCACCGTTATCATCCGTCATGCTGTCGAGAGCTTCCCGGACGCGAGCCTTTTCGCTGTTTAGCCGTGCCTGCTCTTTTTCCAGCATCTCCAAGGCTTTCAGATCGGCGTGTGGTGGATTGCTTACAAGGCTTTGGAGCTCAATTTCTAATGCATCTTTTTGGCCTTCCAGGCTTTCAAGTCGCTGCAAGGTGGCCTCAGCGGCCTTATTCGCCTCTTTTAATTCTGCGAGCTCTTGTTTGGGCTGAAAAGCTAAGTCAGTGCGGCCTTTGTCCATAAGATCGGCTACATGTTTGCTAAGTGCTGCGGTGATGCTTTGCCGCTCTTTATCGGTGGGTAAGTGCTGAAGATCACGACGAAAGCCCATATGGGCTTTGGCATCCATGGCGGCATGCCGGGCTTTATTTTCTGCAACCGTGTGGCTGGATCGCGCCTCAGTGATTGCCAATTCATCAATGGCCACCTTCAAACTTTTGCGGCGGATTAGCCATGCTTGCCATTCGGCTTCTACTTTCGATTGCTTCCGTATTCCAAACATATGATTAACCTCTTGTTAGCTCTCGGTGGCCAAGTGCGTCTAGTAATAGAAGCCAACCAGCCGCGTTAGCGTCCCCGCTTTCCGCTAATTCGTTCAGAAATTGCGTTAGCTCTCTTCGCCTGCGTAGTGTCATACCTACTTGCTGGCCTCTTGGCTTCGTCATAACTCCAGACCCATGTATATATAAACAGTATCATTATATATGCTTTGCACCCTCTTTATAGATGTTTTATTTGTGCTTTTCGCTACTTCGCATGGCTTGTGAGAAACCGGTTTAACCAAGTCGGTAGCAAAGCACAAAAGCGCGTCTAGTACCGGCTCTGATCACGGTGCAACCGTATCGCTAGCTTTTGCAGATTAGGTTGTTTTAGTTGGTGCTTCAGAATGGGAAAAAAGGAGCATCCCCAGCAACCACGCAGTCTATAGGCCAAAGGGGAAGCGATAACAAAACAACAACCTCGCCTTGGAAAGTTCTCATAAATAGCGCGAAATCGAGAGTCTGCGCCCCCGTAGCTACCGGTACGGCCGTCCAGGAGGACCCAGGCGTTTTTCAGGACCAGCGGCTTACGGCTGCAGATCTCGCTTCCAGCGCTCCAGGTGCCCGGGGGTGCAACCTGCGTCAATATCGGTCAGCGCTTCATCAGCAAGCTGATCAAGGCGGCGCTGTATTCGCTTCACGCCAGCATTATCCCCCCGGCCTATGGCCCAAGATAGGCGGCGCTCCAAAAGTTCGCGCTCACTTTCTAGGCGTTCATCCCGGTACTCTTCAGCCCCCCGGTAGGTGTGCTTAAAGGCGTTATCGTTAATCTTGCGGGCGTCGGTCGCGAAGTTTCGGCGGCTTTGATTGGTGCGGCGCATAGTACCCCCCGGTGGTTGGCGTGATCGTCTTTACTGAATGAATATACAGTTTCAGCGCTCAGGCGTAAAAAAAGCCCAGCAGGTGCCGGGCTGGGGGTTACTGAAGGCGCTTAGACTTATGGCCACTCATTAGCAGGAGGTTGGCAGCGCGGCGGCCTGCATTGTCCTTAGCGTGGCTGCGTGGTTCTTGCTGCTCTGCCTGCTGCCACGCTTCAACGTACTGGCGGGCTAGGCGCATGGCGTGACCTGGGGCCAAGGTAACCAGCCTCACGCGGATATAGCGCTTATCTTCAGCCACCAGCGGGCAATGCCGCTCTATCATCACCAGCCAGGGCTCTATGATGGGCATAACGGTTTGCTGGCGGTTTGTGGTGGGCACCTCACCAACAGGTTCAGGCAAAGCAGGCCAGCAGGCTTTGGCAGCTGCCATGGTGCCCATGTCTGTTAGCAGGTGGCGGCATTGCTGGCGGGCACTAGGTAGGTCAGGTGCTACCGTAAACGCATCATCTAGGGCTGCGATAACTTCAGCACGCACAGGATTAGTCAACGGCATCAGCCTTTCACGTGCCAGCCTCTCAAGATCGCCACCAAGGTCACGACCTATGGCCTTCAGCGTGTCTAACATGGCATCTACATCGCCAGCACCTCCCCCCTGTTTTTCCTGAAATGCCTTAGTTGTGTTACTGACTTTTCTGACAGATTTGGATAAGTCAGTTTTGTCAGTTGCACGCATGGGGCTTTTCTGGATTGCAGCGGCAGCACCTGCCGTTTTGCTAAATGCCCCAGTTGTGTCACTGACTTTTCTGACAGATTCTAATAAGTCAGTTTTGTCAGTAACACACATAGGGCTTTTCTGGATTTTAGATAGCCAGCGTCCCATTAGCGCACCTCCCCAACCGGTACCAATTCCGGGTGCCAGTGGTAATCCGTTCTAGGCTTAGTGGTGGTTGGCACTTCCAGCGCGGTCAGGTGGTGGTGTTCCACCAGCACGTCAAGAGCGTCACGTACTGCCTCTGTGCTATCCATGCCTGTCCATTGCTTGCGGCGTACGTCTCGCGATGTGAACGGGGTAGGCAGCTTATCCCGGCGCTTAACTATCAGCGCGGCCCCTATGGCTCCCCGGTTGGTGGCTGCGCTGTATAGGCGCTCTGCATGGGTCTTTAGGTAGTCTGCCCATTCAAGGGCGCGGGCAGCGGCTACCCCGCCAACGGATCCACCTTCCCCCTCTATCAATTCAAACAGCAGCGCCAGCCCGGCGATGGTCTGGGGCATCTTGAGTAGGTGGCTTTCCAGCGCTGGCGCCAGGTCGCTTTCACGGGCCTCAGCGTTGATACCTTCCATCCACTCAATGAATAGCGCCTGAGCCTCTGGGGTGAAGCGCCACGCTGGCGGCTCACCTTCGGCATCGGTTTCTAGCGCCAGCCCTTGCAGCCTGTAAAAGGTTTGCTCGTATGCGTGCCGTGCCTGGGGGTCAGGGGCGCGGTCACGCCAGCGCCATTGCCTCAGATCGTCTGGCCACACGGCTAGCTGAAGGCGCTGAACCAATCCATCGTTGGCGGTGCCATTGCTGGCGCTGCGTACGATGGGGGCTATCTTGTCGGGTTGAATGCCGCCAATCATGGATAGGGTGCAGTTCTCTATCTCGATGGTGCCCCGGCCTATGCGGTCATAGGTAAAGCGTCCGTTACCGTCAAAGCACTCGAGGTAAAAGGCGCGGTCGCTTTGGTAGTCATCCTGCGCCAGCTTACCTAACCAGCCCGCTAACTCATCACGCACCAGGATAAGGCCGTTGGGGTTCTCGTTTAGCAGCTCCCCTAGTTTTTCAACGGTGGCGTCATTAACGATAAGCCGCGGCTTACCTGGGGCCGGTGCTTCATACTCGGCCTCTACCAAAACGGCTAACGCTTCGTCTCGCTTGCCCTGCTGATGTAGCTTTTTGGCTTTGTCCTCCGTGGCCTTCTTTTCCAGCTCAGCCAGCTTTTGCTCTGCCTTGTACTGCTGAAGGGCTTCGCTGTGGTTGTCGCTGGCGTCTTGCTGGATCCGCACCAGCGGGGCAAGTGCGGCTTTCATGCTGGGGCTTTTCATGGCGCTGGGGCGTCCAATGATCGCGCCCCATTGGTTGGGTGTGACTGTCCAATCATCCCGCTGCTTGGGGCATACCAGCACCTTACGGCCTACCAGTGCAGACAGCGCACAGATTGCCGTCACGGCTACAAAGTCAGGCGGGCACTGCTGGCGGTCGGCTACGTCCATCACATAGGCGCTGATAGCATCAGGCAGCATGTCAGGCTGAAACGGGGCTACCGGTGCCAAGGCGCTAGGCAGTGGCAGTAATGGCTTGGGCGCTCCGGGCTGGCGGTTCTGGGCGTAATCATCTAGCCAGGTAGCCCCCCTTGCTTGTGTAGCCTCATACATGGCAACCCACCTCCCTTGCCGCGTTACGCAAACGACCGGCAGCGGTGGCCAGTCGGTCAAGATCGGCACGCGCCAGCCGTTCGCCCCGGTGTGTGGCTTCCGCTGCTAGTAGAGTAATCAGCGCCTCTTGTGCTATGGCGCTTAGCACGTCACGGGGAACCCAACGCTCACCAGGGCGCCTGCTGGCGTGGTAGTCATCCCGGTCACGCTGCGGGAACAGATCTTTAAGCTCTAGGCCCACGGCTGCTAGCACGTCCGGCGTGGGGCACTCGGCAAAGCACTTCACTAGGACGGTGCCGTCTGGCGTTTCACGTACTGCAAGGCTCGGTGATCGGTCTTGGTGGGCTGGACAGCACGCCAGCCAGCGACCGGGGCCGTTCTCTTTCACCTTTTCCAGGCGTGACAGCAAAGCGTAAACGTCCGGGCGTGTGCTATGCTCAGGCTTCGCGTTTGCTTTGGTAGGTGGCGCGACAGCCCGGCCATTGCGCCGGGCTGCTCTGTTTTGGGTGCTAGCTTCCATCGCTACCCCCTGCCTTATCGGCTACCTTGATCGTGCCCACCATCAGGCCATCACGGCCCATGCGAATATCAGCATCTTCAGCGGTTACTTGCAGCATCCGCGGGCCTTGCTCGAATTGCTTGGCGGCGTCTTTCAGCAGGTGCGCTAAGTCGTGGGCATCATCGGCACACAGCGACAGCACCACACGCTTTGACGCCTGGGTGATCGGGTGCTGGATGAAGCTCATCGCTTCCAATAGCGCGTTGGTGGCTTCCGATATGTGGTGACAGGCATGGGCATAGTGAGCAATGGCTTCAGCGGCCACGCTATCAGCTTGAAGCTCTTCAGCTAGATCGTCCACCTTGTCACCAATGGCCACCAGCGCGGTTACTTGGTCTAAGGTCAGGTGCGTTTGGCGGGTATTCATACATCACCCCCAGCGCCAGCGGCCTTGCGGGCTTCTAGCTCGAGGATGGTGTCAGCGCGTGAGCTGGCGTGATGCGATAGGTGCTTAATGGCCGTGACCATGCAACCGCGGTGGAAACGCCCAAGCATTTGCGGATCGTCTTCACTGCCTTCTCTACAGCCATCCTGCTCGAGCAAGTCCGCCAGGCCAACAATAGCGGCCATCATGTCTTGGATGTCTTCGGCGTGGGTCTGAGTGTGATTCATGACACCACCTCCCACTTATCGCCGCTTAACACTTCAATTCGAACTTCAGTCAACGGGACAGCGCTAGGAACAGCAAACCATTGCTTTGGGTTGACGCCTTGCTCACTTCCTACCTCTTCCATGGCGTAAACGTGGCGCTTGGGGATGCCTGCAAACTTGCTGGCTGCTCGCCAGGGCATCAGGCGTGTATCATCAGCAGGCAATGCAAACCGCACACAACCGACGCTGTTTCGATATTCTGCAAAAGTGAGCTGTTGCAAGAAGCCACCCATCCAACGCGACTTTGTTGCAGTCGGCTCCCAGAACGGATGCGCTGAAAACCAGAGTAACGGCTGCTCGCCTTCCTGATCGGCGCGGGGCAGCAAGTGCCCGGCCTCGAGTATCAAGGGCAGCTTTTGGGTCTGATTGGTGTAATGGTAAACCTGTTTCATGACACCACCCCCTGCTCTTGCGTGGCTTTATCAATAGCCTCAAGGGCGTCATAACCGCGATTGGCTAACTCATCAATGGCAGATAGCAAGTGACCCATATGGTTGTCATTGAGGGTAACTGTTTCGCCCTCGCAGCCTTTGCGGGATAGGTCTTGCTGGATGATGTCAGTAAGGCCGCTAATGTTGCCTAGCAGATCCTCTAGTTTGTCGAGCTGGGGCTTAACGGAACTCATGCCACACCCCCGGCGCTGCGTTGTGCAGTTTCCAGGGCGCGGGCTTCTAGCTGTTGGGCTTTTTCAATGTGGTGGTTGTAACGCTTTAGGCGGGTGCTGGCGCTGCTGTTGGCAAACAAGGCGGCTTTCGCCATTGCTCGATGGGCAGCGGCACGGCTGGATAAGTTGCGGGTAATGACGTTGGACAGGCGTAGTAATGCCATGGGTGTGACTCCTAGAGTTGAGGAGCCGCCCCCGACTGTCGCCAAACAGTTGGTGGGGGTGGCTGTACGCAGGTTGGCGAACCGGCACTCTAGGAAACCGGCAGACCCGAAGGTCTCCCACGCACAACCACCATAATCATGAATGCCAGGCATTAAAAAAGCGCCTGATTCATGGTGGGCGCTAGTGCGCCTAGAAGTATTCGGGTCGCCAAACCCGGCTGACGATTTTGCGCCAGCTCCATCAGCGTAAACGCAGGGCGTCGCATTGGCAAGCATTAGCACGCCTCCCGCTGGTTTTTTTCCCATGCTTCAAGGTCTGCCAATGCCCAGCGCGTAACGTTTGGGCCTAGTTTGATCGGTGCAGGAAAGGTGCTTTCTTTTGCCCAGCGGTAAATGCTGGCGCGGTGGACGCCGTAGCGGTTAGCGGCTTGTTCAGCGCTTAGGAATTCATTGCCGGGCTTGGCGGGTATCTGGGGTTTCGTTTTCGCTGTCATGCTGCTTTACCTCGTCGTATTGGCTAACGGGGTAAAGCATGGCGTTGTGACGGATTGGAGTAATTGTCAGTTTTTTACTCTTTTTGACAATTACGACTTATTGGAATTACCAAAGCTATCCATTTTATTGCCTAATTTTTTCAATTCTTTTTGCATTCCAGGCGCATAGTACGCACGGCTTACCACCGAAGCAGACATACCATACGGCTCGCCAGCAAGTTCAAATAATGGTTCTCCTATGGGATAGCGTTTAGGATCCTGGCGATTTTTATTAAAGACGGTTAGCACCGCCGAGAACCTTTGTTCAGCGCGTTTATCTACTTCGCGCTTGGGGTGTGACTGTAAACCAAACTCCTGCCCGATATACTCCACATGCTTAGAACGGTAAGAGCTTGCAGCGTGCCCAAGCATCTCCATTTGGATAGTTTCAAGGGGCTGCCACCCATGGGCGTAAACATTCGACAGGGCATCGATTGCAGCCAGCAAATGGCCTAAATCCTCTCCATGCTTTTCAATGAGTTCAACCGTTTTTTCCTCACGCTGGCGCCTAATACAGCCAACATCAAAAATCACTTGTGCCATATTGGTGTAACGGGTGATTTGTTCCCGCTGGCGCCCACAGACATACTGGAAAATAACTCGAGCGGCATCTTCCCTTGGTGAAGTGACCGGGCCATCAAGTATCCAGGGTGGTGGCGCAAACTGTGCATCAGGGCGACGCTCGTAAGTGCGCTTACGCGGAGTTAAGTTGCAAAAGCCATATTGACCGCGGTGAAGGTATTTGCCCAACCGCTCTAGCACTCTGTCCAGATCGTCTTGGATCGCCTTCAGATCATCATCCATCGGTGGCCACCTCTCCCCTGATCGGTGCAACATTGCCAGCGCCAGCCGGGGCAGGCACGGTTACGAAAGCGGCCCACTGATCCATCACGCGGGCACGCTTGGCGTATAGGTCGCTGCGGCGGTAAGCCGCCTCTGTGCCGTTGCGGATGCTATGCGCCAGTGCTGCCTCTGCCACTTCGTGAGGGGTACCGGTGCGCTCTGCCATCCAATCCCTGAACGTTGACCGGAAACCGTGAACCGTTGCCCGGTGATCCTCTTTCATGCGGCGGAGTAAGGCGGTCATGGCGGCATCAGACAGCAGCTTGCCTTGAGGGCTTATAAAGACGTATTCCCGCGCCTGGGACTGCTCTTTGAGCAAGGCCAATGCTGGCGCGGATAAGGGAACGCGGTGTTCCTTGCCTGCCTTCATGCGGCTGGCGGGTATCGTCCAGGTGGCGTTGGCCAGGTCTATTTCATCCCAGCGAGCGCCACGGGTTTCACCAGAACGGCAGCCGGTCAGGATCGTGAACGCCAGGCACTTGGCCGCGTCCCCGGTGCGCAGATCGAGGGATTGCCAGAACGTCCGCATGGCGGCGATCGGCATGGCGCGGTGGTGTTCCACCTTCGCCACTTTGGACGGTGACGGCAGTATGGTGTCGAGGTTGCCTTTCCAGCGTGCCGGGTTATCGCCGCTGCGGTGGCCGTTGACGGTTGCCCAGCTCAATACCGCTTCAATTCGCTGCCTAACACGGGTAGCGGTTTCCGTTTTGGTTTCCCAGATCGGTTGCAGCACTTGCTTGACGTGTACCAGCTCAATATCTGAAACGGCCATTTTTCCCAAGGTGGGAAAGGCGTAGGTTTCTAGCGTGGCTTGCCATTGCTTACCGTGCTTTTGGTTGCGGCTCTCTGCCTGCTTAATCTTGATAACCGCGGCGGCCGCATCGGTGAAGGTGATAAGCGCCAGCTCAGCAGCGCGGCGTGATTGACCAGCGGCTTTTCTTTCGGCAACAGGATCTATACCAGCATCCAGCTTTTCACGAATAGCGCGGGCCTTCTCGCGGGCCAGTGCCAACGTGACACCGGGGTAACTCCCCAGTCCCATATCACGACGCACTTTGAACGGCTTACCAGATTCAGCTAGGCGCGTCTCACCAGTGGCGTAACGCAACACCCACGACCGGGTGCCAGTCTTGGCGACCTGCAGATATAAACCAGGCACTTCACCAGCGGCATAGAGGCCGCGTTGTGTGAGTCGCTTCACTTCCAGCGCGGTTAACGGCTTCGTTTGTCTTGGCATAACGGGCTCCTAACTCCTTACCCAACATCCCACCCAACATAGAGTTTGCGCTTGTGTGCGATGCTGTGCAACCCGATAAAACACCATGCGAACGTAAGTTATTGATTATGCGGAGTACAGACGAAAAAAAGCCCGCGATTAGCGGGCCTTTTAAAGCGTTATGGCGGAGGGACAGGGATTCGAACCCTGGGTAGGTTATTCACCTACGCCGGTTTTCAAGACCGGTGCATTCAACCGCTCTGCCATCCCTCCGGCTTATGGGTGCGTATAATAACAGCTTTCCCTTGGAAGTCAACGCCTTTAGTACAAACGTAACCCGACGCGGGTAATCTTGCCGCCTTCCATATCGCTGACTACCCAATGAATACCGTGCCAATCTACATCATCCCCGACGACCGGGTGCCCACCCACGCGTAGGGCAATAAACTCAGCCAGGGTCATGTTTTGCTCACCGGGGCTTAGTGTTAGGCCATAGGCCTGGGCGATATCCTGCATTTGTGCGCTGCCATCCAGGGTAAAGGTGCCGAAGAAGGCACGTTCCTGCTTGAGTTTGGCATCGCCATTGAATAGCCGGTTAAGGGAGTACAGGTCTTCTGAGCGGCCGATAACGCAAATCACGTCCCCAAGTTTTAAGCGCGTGCTGCCCTTGGGGTGAAGCATGGTGTGGTTGCGGAACAGCGCCGAAATCAGCGCCCCGGATGGGAAGCGGAGAAGCCGGATAGGCACGTCCTCCAAATCCTGGTTCTCTACGCCGTAAACAAATAGCTCAAAATCGTTTTCTGGCAAAATGCCCAGCGGGCCGCGTCGGTTAGGCACGGTGCCTACCGGTACTTCTACCTTCAACCACTTGGCCATCAGCGTCAGCGAGCCGCCTTGAATTAGCAGCGACATCAATACCACGGCAAACGCGACGTTAAAGTAGAGTGAAGCGTTTTCAACCCCACCAATCACCGGGAAGATAGCCAGTACGATGGGCACTGCCCCTCTTAAACCGACCCAGGCAATAAAGAAGGTTTCCCGCCAGCGGAATTTAAAGAACGGTTTGATAGTGATCAGCACGGCCAAGGGGCGCGCAACAAAGATAAGCGCCAGCGCCACCAAGCCGGCAGGTAGTGCCACGTCCCACAGTTCACTCGGCGTCACCAGCAGGCCAAGCACCAGGAACAGGCCAATCTGGCTAAGCCATGCGAGGCCATCGTGAACAGGGAGGATAAAGTTGAGATGGCGACCCGGCTGATTACCAATCATCAAACCGGCCAAGTAGATAGCCAGGAAGCCGCTGCCACCCAGCACACTGGTTAGGCCAAACACACTGAAGCCAAGCGCTAATGCCAACATCGCATATAGGCCGGGTGCCAAGTCTAGCCAGCGCAGCAGTTTAGCGCTCAGCCAGCCGCCACCCAGGCCGACAATCAAGCCAATGCCGAACTGGGCAATAAAAAACAGCAGCGTTTCGGTGGGGCCACCAATATCGCCAACTAACAGCTCTACCAGCATCAAGGTTAGGAAAATCGCCATCGGGTCGTTGGTACCCGATTCAATTTCAAGCGTGGCGCCTACCCGCTCGTTAAGATTGACCCCGCGGCCACTGAGCATGGAGAACACCGCAGCGGCATCGGTAGAACCAACAATGGCACCGACCAACAGACCCTGCACGATGGTGAGATCAAAAATCCACATCGCGATCACGCCAACAATAGCGCTGGTGATAAAGACCCCAAAGGTCGCGAGAGAGAGCGCGGGCTTAAAACCTACCCGGAAGGTTTTGAGGCGAGTACGTAGACCACCGTCTAACAAAATCATGGCGAGCGCGAGATGGCCGATTGCAAAAGCCATGGAGTAGTCATCGAACACAACGCCTAGCACGCCTTCTTCACCTGCTAGCATACCTAGCCCAAGGAAGATCAGCAGTAGTGGCACACCCATCATTGACGATAAGCGGCTGGCCAAGATACTGAGCGCCATCAGCGAGCCGCCTACCAAAAAGAACATATAAATTGCGTCCATGACTCTCCGTCTCTACATCAATACAGCGCTATTATTACATGTAACCGTTGAATTTACTGTGTCTTCTCCACGCGCCCTTGTGGTTAAAGGGCTAGTCAGAAGCTTTCCCGGGCGGCTACACTTCGCCGTTACAACATTTGGAGTTACTGACTATGTTGCGCTGCCTGTCACGCTATTGGCACCCTACCCTGTTGAGCCTCATCTTTACGTTATTATTTTTTAATTCAGCTAGTTACGCAAATGAAGAGAATGAAGTAAGCAGTCATGAAACCGCCCCCCTAACGTTGGATACCGACGTTGAGGTGCCGGATGGCTTATGGCGACCCGTTGAAAGGGAAAGTGAAAGTGATACCGAAGCAGCGCCCACTATGGCACTTTCCCCAGCCCCGCCTCTTGAGCCACCGCCGGTTAAACACCTGACGCTGATGCTGGATTGGTACCTAAGCCCACAGCACGCTGCCTTGGTGATTGCGAAAGAACGAGGCCTGTATATTAACCAAGGGCTTGAGGTAGAGATTCAGTCACCGGCCGACCCTTCCATCGCCATCAAGCTGCTAACCGCAGGCGAGGTTGATCTAGCGTTAACGCGCCAGCCGCTGCTTCATCTACAAGCCCATAACGGCGCACCGATTATCCGGATTGCGACACTGATTGAAACGTCGCTTACGGCGGTCATTGTGGCGGGGGAAGAACAAGCGGAAACTGAAAATACTTTGGCAGGGTTACATTACGGTTATACCACTGGAGAAGGCCGCGACCTGAGTATTCCTCGGTTACTACCCCGCTCAGTACAGCAAACCGATGATTTCGCAGCACCGGTCAACTTACACTTCGACCCAATACGAGCAATGCGGGAAGGCCAAATCGACGCAGTCTCGGATGGTTTTTATCACTACCTTCCCCAGCAGCTAGCAACGGAAGGGATTAACACCCACATCATTCGTTTCGATGAGCTGGATCTTCCCCGTAGTGACGGCTTAGTAGTGCTGGCCAATAGCGATACCCTTGCCCGCCGCGCCGATACGTGGTCTCGCTTTGTGCTTGCCCTTGAGCAGGCGAGTCACTGGATCGTCGACAATCCTGATGCTGCCTGGGAGCTGCTCATTAGTACCCACCCGGTGCTCGATAATGACATTAATGCTGGGGCCTGGGAGGACATCCTGCGACGCATGGCGCTTAACCCAGCAGCACTAGATAGCCGACGTTATGCCGCCTTTGAAACTTTTTTGCAGCAAACGGGCATTACTAGCGATGTGTTGCCGGTATCGCGTTTAGCGGTAGATCCGCACACGTTATAATCAGTAATCACATACCGATAACTCTCTCACTACGTTGGCGACGCATGAGCGAAACAGCATTAATCTTTGTCGATGTTGAGACCACCGGCACCCGGGCAACCCGCGACCGAATTACCGAAATCGTCGCCCTGAAAGTCGTTAACGGTGAGCTGGTTGATCGCTGGTCGAGCTTGATATACCCAGAATGTAAAGTGCCCGCGCAAATCACCCAGCTCACCGGGATTCGTGACGATATGCTGAGAGAGGCGCCACGGTTTACCCACATCGCCGAATCACTACGTGAGTGGCTTGGCGACGGGCAACTGGTTGCTCACAATGCGCGCTTTGACTACAGCTTTTTGCGCAATGAGTTTAAGCGCGCGGGGCAAGATTTTCGCGCCTCATTGATATGCACGCTGCGTTTATCGCGGCGGATAGCTCCCCAGGAGCGTCAGCACAATCTGAAAGCGTTACTTAACCGCTACGGCATTTCACCTATCCGCCACCACCGGGCTGGTGATGATGTGGATGCCCTGTGGTCACTCTGGCAAACGTGGCAAGTTGAGCACAGTGAAGAAGCATGGCAGAACCTGCTGGGTGATGAGCGACGCCACCGAACATTGCCCGCCCATTTAGACAGCGCTCAGCTTGAAGGGCTGCCCACCTGCCCTGGCGTGTACCTGTTTTACGGTCACAATCGGCTGCCGTTGTATGTGGGCAAAAGCGTCAATCTACGCAGCCGCGTACTAGGCCACTTTCAGCATGATCACCAGGACGATAAAGAGATGCGCCTAGCTCAGCAGGTGCAACATATCGAATGGGAGGAAACCGCTGGCGATTTAGGCGCCCAGTTGCGTGAGGCGCAACTGGTGAAAACGTTAATGCCGATTATGAACCGGCAGCTACGCAAGCAGCGCAAGCTGACCACCTGGCACTGGGAGGCAGAAGCCAACCACCCGGAACTGCTTAGCGGAAGTGCCATGAGCCTGCCAATCAGTGGCGCACTGTACGGTTTGTTCCGCAATGCACGAGAGGCTAAGAACACATTAAGAGCTGTTGCTGAAGAACAAAAGCTCTGCCCGCGAGTACTGGGGCTTGAAAAAGGTAAGGGCCGCTGTTTTGCCAATCAGGTGGGTAAGTGCCTTGGCGCCTGTCATGGCCAGGAGTCGATTGCACAGCACACTCAGCGAGCCAAGGCGGCGCTCATGCAGCTACAGGTTAATGTGTGGCCCTGGCCAGGCAGTATTGCCATTGAAGAGCAAACAGCGAATAGCACAGCGCCTGCTTGGCACGTGGTTCGCCGATGGTGCTACCTGGGCAGTGCGGCAAGCCTTAACAAGGCCAAAACCCTAGCCGATGCGTCCGCAAGCTTTGATGTAGATAGCTACCGTATATTGAACCGCTTTTTGCGTTCCCCGGAACAACATGGCCTAACGGTCATCCCGCTCGGTTAAGACTGCCCTATTGAGCGTCAATGAACGCCATGACGGCTTGCTGAAACGCTTCTGGCTGGTCAGCATGTAGCCAGTGGCCGGCGTTTTTGAGCGTTACCACGCGGGCACGGGGCAGCACGTCGCGCAATGTAGGTAGCATATCGTCTGCCACATAGTGGGAATCGCCACCGCGCAACACCAGCGCTGAGCCTTCGTAGGGCTGCTCGCCATCCGGCACGCCAATAATGTCACTATAGCCCTGCTTGATATGATCCAACCCAACGCGTAGCGCCATCAAGTTGTCCTCATTGCGCATCAGGTTGGTGGCTAAAAACAAGCGTGTCGGCCGGGAATCGACATGTTCGCCCAGCAGGTTATCGGCTTCACGGCGATTTTTGGGCTGCCCTTGCCGCACGTTGTCCAGCGCGGCAAACACATCATCGTGACCGTGCTCGTAAGCCACCGGAGCGATATCGGCCACGATTAATGATGCCACTCGCTCAGGCGCCAAGCGTGCCAAACTGATCGCCACCTTGCCGCCCATGGAGTGGCCAAGCACATGCGCGCGCTCAATCGAGAGCTTATCCATTAGCGCAAGCACATCATCCACCATAGTGGCGTAACGCATTCCCTCGGCATGGGGGGAGCGGCCGTGGTTACGTAGATCAAGCGCAATCACTCGGCGGCTACGCTGCCATACCTTTAAGTGCGAACGCCAGTTATCAGCACTCCCCAACAAGCCATGTATCACGACTAGCGGCGTGGCATCCGCGGCGGCTTCGTCGGCGGGCATATCGATAAAGTGCAAATCAACAGTGGCAACGTTCATCATGCTTGCTCCTAAGCCTTGGCGATTATGGTGGACTTTATACGATTAGGCCGTACGGGTTGCTGTGTCCATTTGACCTGTCCAGACCACCAAGCGGCGCGTAAGCCAGGCCAGCAACAAACCATACAGCGGCAGGAAGAACAGCAGACTAATGGCGAGTTTGATCGCATAGTCCACGGCGGCAATTTCCATCCAATTGGCGGCCATAAACGGGTCTGGACTGTTATAGAACGCTGCCGAGAAGAACGCAAAGGTATCCGCTAGATTACCCAGCACCGTCGAACAAACAGGCGCCACCCACCAGGCCCACTGGCGCAAGCGGTCAAACACCTGAACATCCAGTAATTGTCCAATCACATACGCCAAGAAGCTGGCGAGGGCGATGCGGGCGACAAATAGATTCCACTCCGAAAGAGCCTCAATCCCGGCAAAGCTGCCGCGGGGAAATACCACGGATACCACATAGGAGACCAACAGCGCGGGAAGCATAACGCGCAGAATAATCGATCGAGCCGGCCCTTTACCAAACAGGCGAACCGTTAGGTCAGTGGCTAGAAAGATAAACGGGAAGCTAAACGCGCCCCAGGTGGTATGAAAGCCAAACAGCGTAAACGGTAGCTGAACAAGATAGTTACTGGCGGCAATAATGCCAATATGAAAAGCCACCATCACCAGTAGGCAACGGCGGTGCTGAGTCTCACTCAATGCAAACATGCGGGTCGACCTTTTTTTAATAGATAAGAGGGGTTAGGGAACCCTCGCGTAGTAAGCGCATAGCTACATCAACGTTGATAAAGCTGGCGCTGTTCTCGGGAGCGCATTATACGGCTTCTACATGACATTAAAAGCCAGGCAATGAAAGCTGCCACCCCCTGGTAATCTGCATGCACTCGCACTTGGCTAATAAAAAGTAGCCGCATCAATCCAGTGGTGTGGCTCTATCAGCGACACCTACCGAGCGTTCGCGCATGACGGCGTGAACATCGGCTAGGCTGGTGGGGTCATCAATGGTCGAGGGAATACCAAACTCTTTGCCGTCGGCAATCGTACGCAGCAGTTTGCGCAGAATTTTACCCGAGCGGGTTTTGGGTAAGCGCTCGACCACTAACACCTGCTTGAAGCAGGCAATAGGGCCAATATGCTCGCGAACCCGCGCAATTAGCTCGGCCTCCAGTGTCGCTTCATCGCCATTAAAACCATCTTTAGGAATCACCAGGCCAATCGGCAGTTGCCCTTTAAGATCGTCATGAATCCCAATTACCGCGCACTCTGCAACTGCAGGATGAGCACCGACCACCTCTTCCATTTCACCGGTCGAGAGCCTGTGCCCTGCCACGTTAATGACGTCATCGGTGCGGCCCATAATGAACAGGTAGCCCTGCTCATCAAAATAACCGCCATCACCGGTTAAATAGTAGCCGGGGAATGCAGCCATATAGGCACTATGAAAGCGCTTCTCGTCGCGCCATACGCCGGTCAAACAACCAGGCGGCATGGGCTGTTTAATCACCACACTGCCCTGCTCCATGGGTTTGGCCTGCTCGCCGTCGCGGTTGAGCACTTGCACATTGAAGCCAGGAACGGGGAACGTTGCGGATCCTGCCTTGGTGGGCACGGCTTCTAAGCCGGGCAAGTTAGCGGCGATGGGCCAGCCAGTTTCAGTTTGCCACCAGTGATCAATGACCGGCACGTCCAAAAGGTCATCCAGCCAGTGAAACGTGGGTGGATCGAGGCGTTCACCGGCCACGTAAAGATGCTTTAGGCTGCTGATATCGTAGTTCTGTAGCAGTTTGGCATCGGGATCCTCTTTCTTAATCGCGCGAAACGCCGTCGGCGCGGTGAAGAAGCTCTTCACCCGATACTCCTCGATTAACCGCCAGAAGCTGCCCGCATCGGGGGTTTTTACCGGCTTGCCCTCGTATACCACCGTGGTGCAACCAAGTAGCAAGGGGGCGTAAACAATGTAGGAGTGCCCGACGACCCAGCCCACATCTGAAGCGGTAAAGAACACTTCACCGGGCTCCATGGCGTAGATCGCGTGCATCGAATAAGCCAGCGCCACCGCGTAGCCACCCGTATCGCGCATAACGCCTTTGGGTTTTCCGGTGGTGCCTGAAGTATAGAGGATATACAGCGGGTCGGTTCCCTTCACCGGCACGCACTCAGCAAATGGCGCCTTCGCAACCAGCTCTTCCCAGTCGTAGTCGCCCTCCTCCAATTCAGCTCGGTGCGCTTCCCGCTGATAAACGACACAGGCATCCGGCTTATGGGCGCTTAATTCAACGGCTTGGTCTACCATTGGCTTATAGGGCAATACCTTGCCCAGCTCGATACCGCAGGAAGCGGCAACCACCACTTTAGGCTCGGCGTCTTCAATCCGTGCCGCCAGTTCATGGGGGGCGAAGCCACCAAATACCACCGAGTGTATGGCACCAAGCCGGGCGCAGGCGTACATAGCCACCAGCGCTTCGGGGATCATTGGCATGTAAATCACCACCCGATCACCCTTCTCCACCCCTAACTGCGTCAACGCCCCCGCAAAGTAAGCCACTTTGTCGCGCATATCCCGGTAGCTAATGGTGAGTTTGGCTTGGGCGGCGGGCGAGTCCCAGAAAATCGCTGCCTGGTCACCGCGGCCATTTTCAACGTGGTAATCAAGTGCGGCGAAGCAAAGGTTCATTTCACCATCGCTAAACCATCGCGCATGCTGCTGCTCATCGTAACTGAGGATGGTTTGAGGCGGCGTATACCAAGGAATTCGTTTGGCTTGCTCGGCCCAGAACGCTTCTGGATGCTCTATCGACTGCTGGAAGGTATGTTGGTAGCGGCTCATGATGTCTCTGTCTTTATTGTAATGAGGATACGAGATGATTGTTGACACTGTATAAAGTAAATCGCCCGCCCACCCTCATACTATGGGCTAAAAAGCGACTAAAGTAGCAGCCTGATCAGCAGCATTGTCGACAAGAAAGCGGCCTTCGGCCTACCATTGATTAATCGTTAAACAGCGACTTGGACAAAACTCGCTAAATTAAAGATCATTAAACAACTTGATCCTCGCGACGCGACGATGCCACTACAACGTATAACAATGCTCATAAAAACGCTGAAGTAACAGTGTAGGCAAGGAGATCATTATGTCTGCTTCTACAAGCGCCGCTACACGCCTGCTTGAACATAACTGTCGCGCTATTGAGGCAGGGACTAACCTGCTAAAAGCGCTGGCCAATGAAAAACGCCTGCAAATACTCTGCCTACTTGCCGAAAAAGAGCTGTCAGTGACGCAGATTAATCAACAACTTGCATTAAGCCAGTCGGCGCTTTCACAACACTTAGCCATTTTGAGACGTGATGAACTCGTCAATACCCGGCGGGAGTCACAAACCATCTATTATTCGCTGAGCAGTGAGAGCGCCAAGGCAGTGATTGCTACCCTGGCACACCACTACGCAGCATAAAGCTCTTAATAGTTTTCAACATCGCTAAAAATCATACAAAATAACCGTAGCTGTTAACCTTAGCTATTAACCATAGCCCAGAACGATGCTCAGCGCCGCTGCCAACCAGCGGCGTCGATCAAGCCAAGCGCTTTGAGGGCTGCTTTTTCAACGCCTTCCGACACTGCCAAACCAAGTTTACGAGTCACTGTTTTAGGGGGCTCAAGCTTGACTGTAAAGACACGCGCCTCGGCCATGCGCTCAACCAGATAAGCTTCGCTGGTGCCCACACTGTCAACAAGCAGCTGGGGCAAGGCCTCGCTACCGTACCAAATCTCACCTGTCGCAATCGTTTCAATGTCCATGCTGGGACGCCGCTCAGCCACATAGCTTTTGAATAAGTGGTGAGTATTCTCTAAATCTTCGAGGAACTTTGCTTTTCCCTCTTCGGTATTTTCACCCAACACGGTCAAGGTACGTTTGTATTTACCGGCGGTTAGGAGCTCCACGTCAATATCGTGGCGTTTTAGCAAGCGATGAATATTGGGCACTTGCGCCACCACCCCAATAGAGCCGATCACAGCGAAGGGGGCTGCCTTGATATGCTGGGCGGTACAGGCCATCAGGTAGCCACCGCTCGCTGCCACCTTATCAATACATACGGTTGTGGTGAGCCCTGCCGTACGCAAGCGGTCTAACTGTGCGGCTGCCAACCCATAAGCGTGTACCAGGCCACCGGCGGATTCGAGCCGAATCACCACCTCGTCATTTTCGGCGGCGACATCAATAATAGCGGATACTTCCTGACCAAAGCGCTCAGTTTGCGATGCCTTCAGGTCACCGTGAAAATCGAGCACCCAAACCCGTGGTTCATGGGTAGTATCATGGTTAGCTTTTTGCGCTTTATGGCGTTTTTTATCTTCGTTGCGAAACGTCTTTAGCAGCTTTTTACGGGCACCTGGTAACGTGGCCGTCAACCGCAGACGACGACCGCGACGGCGGCGTTGCTCATTCAGCGACTCAATGTGAAGTTTTAAGTCGCTCTCTTTGTCTTGTTTCGTTCGCGCCATCAAAAATAAACCAATGCCTATCAGCAACATAACGATGGTGGTTTGCACGACAAACGTACCTATTTCCGCTATCCATTCATTCATCGACGTTCTCCATTGGTCAGCTTGAGTCTTTTAGGATGGGCGCTCTGCCCCGATAAGATGTTGCGGGTTTGACCACGACGCTTGATTGAAACGCGTGTATGAAATAATCTTGCTCGCCATCACGATTGTTTCTTTGGGCTATTATCGCTAGCCTGGGTCTGATTTACCTAATTGAGAGAAATTTTATGTCTAACAACACCCTTGAGAAGTTGAAAGCGCGCTTTAATCCTGAAGCGGCAAAGGGCATGAACGAAGTGTTCCAGTTCCACTTCTCAGACGCGGGTAGCTACTACTTAAATATCCAAGATGGCACGCTGGATGTACAAGAGGGTGAACACGATGATCCTTCCGTTAGCTTAAGCCTAACGACTGACACGCTAAAAGGCATCATGAGTGGCGATATCAATGGCATGACGGCATTCATGACCGGCAAGCTAAAAGCAACCGGCAATGTCATGCTGGCCACCAAGCTGACCAGCCTATTCCCTAGCGAGTAATGACATATCGGCACGCGGCGCCGTCTAGCGCCAGCGTGCCAAATGAGTTTCGATTAGTTCGCGTGAAATTGAATAAGGTGGCGGTAGCGATGGTAGCTGGCGAGGTGAAAACCATGCAGCATCGCTGATCTCTACCCCGTCAATGCGAATACGCCGGGTTGTCGCTTCAGCAAAGTAGCCAAACATCAGCGAATGGGGAAACGGCCAAGCCTGGCTCTGGTGGTAACGCAGTTGGTCAATATGCACGCCCACTTCCTCAAACACCTCCCGGTGAACGGCCTCTTCGGCGGACTCACCCGGCTCAATAAATCCGGCCAAGGTTGAATAACGGCCTGGCGGAAAACGCGGGCTACGCGCCAGCAGCATCGCCTCACCGCTAGTCACCAGCGTAATAATGCAGGGCGAAATACGCGGATAATTGCGGTGCCCGCAGGCATCGCAATGCATTGCAAATTCCGCGGTAAGCTTGGTAGCTGGCGCACCACAGCGCCCACAGAAACGGTGATTCTCCAACCAGGCACCCACCTGCAACGCCGTTGAAAGTAGGCTGAACCAGCCGGTAGAAAGCTCGCTCATCCACTGTCGACCATCGATCCAGCTACTTTCCGCTTGGGACTCAACCAACAGTGCGACCGGCTCATCATCCCAATAACACAGCGGCTGCATCTGTTCTGTCCAGGGCTGAAAGGGTTGTAGCGGCGTTAGCTCATCACTACCGCTTAGCGGTGCAGGCGCCAGCATACTGCGCGACAGGCGAATAACCCGCCCGGCCTGTTCATGATGGGGGATTTCTCGCCTAAGCATCGCTTGCCATACCTTCAAACCAATTCAATTGATGCGCTTCACACTTGGCTTTATGGGCCACCTGCTCCTCGTCGGTTGGGCGCACAACGCGCAACTGACCTGGAGTAAGCGTCATACGTTGAATCGACAGACCTTCACTGGAGGTATCCGCCTGCTCCTGTTCTGCTGCGGAGGCCGCGTCTAACGTCAGCGCGGTTTGCCCGCCGGTCATCGCCAAATAAACTTCAGCGAGAATTTCAGAGTCTAATAGCGCGCCGTGCAGTACGCGGTGGCCATTATCGATATCGTAACGTTTGCACAATGCATCCAGGCTATTACGCTGGCCGGGGTGCATGGCTCGGGCCATCGTCAGGGTATCTAATACCGCGCAATGATCGCGCACCGGCCCCAATGCGGGAGCTTTACGCTGCTGATTAAGCATACCCAGTTCGTGGTCGATAAAACCCACATCGAAGGGGGCGTTATGAATCACCAGCTCGGCGCCTTCGATAAAGGCCCAAAACTCGTCGGCTATTTTCGCGAAAACCGGCTCACTGGCGACTCTAGCGTCGTCAATCCCGTGAACGGCAACGACTTCTGCGTCGATATGGCGTTCAGGGTTGATATATTGATGGTAGGTGCGGCCAGTAAAACGGCGGTTGACCATCTCAATCGCGCCAATTTCTACTAAACGATGACCATCTTTAGGGTCGATACCCGTGGTTTCAGTATCTAGGATCACCTGGCGCATCATGCTCTCCTCTTGTGATGCTCATCAATGGCTTCATTGGCTAACGCGTCGGCACGCTCATTGCCGGGATGACCGCTATGCCCTTTCACCCAGTGCCATTCTATTGTGTGTCGCTGGGTCTCTTCGTGCAGGGTTTTCCACAACTCAGCATTTTTGACTGGTTGCTTGGCGGCGGTTTTCCAGCCGCGCTTTAACCAGTTATGAATCCACTGGGTTATGCCCTGTCGAACATATTGTGAGTCGGTCCATAGCGCGACTTCACAGGGAGTGTTTAGCGTTCGCAGGGCCATAATCGCAGCCATCAACTCCATACGGTTATTAGTGGTATCTGATTCATAGCCTTTCAAGGTTTTCTCATGCTGGCCGCTCGCCAGCACCACACCCCATCCGCCGGGGCCTGGGTTGCCCCGACAAGCCCCATCGGTATACACCGTTACCCGAGGCAGTTGCCCGGCAGCCTCTTTAGTCAATTTCTTGATCCTTTGATTGATGCGTCTGAGCTTGTGTTGGGAGCTCTTGATAGGATTGATAGTGAGCCGATGAACCTGAGCGGGTAACGCCTAATGAAGCGGGAGACGTAGGCGCTTTTAAACCAAACTTCAGGCGTTGCACTGGCGCTTGGCGTTGACGCCTGCGGGCTTGAATCATATAGCTCTCGCCTAGCGGTAGGTTATGCCTACGCCCCAGCGACTCCCAATATTCACCGCATTTAGCACTCGTCCGTCCACGAAAACAGCAATAGTCTACGCGCTCTACCTCGAAGTCGACAAACGCCAACCAGTCGCGTAGGCGGTTAACAGAGCGCCAAGTGCCATCCCAGGGGAACTGCTGTTGGCGTTTTCGCCATTGGCGGGCAAGGCCTCCGACACCGATCGGATTAAAGCCAAACAGTACCAGTATCCCATTGTCGGCGGTGACCCGCGCGGCTTCCTGAAGCGCGAAATGGGCGTCGGTTAAATACTCCAGCCAGTGATGAATAACCATGACATCTAAGCAGCGATCCGGCAGCGCTAACTGATCCGGCGGGCATATCAAGGTGCTCTCGTTCTCAGCCATTGGCCTTGTGGGTGACCAGCGAATGGAATGAGGAATCGCCGACATGGTCATTAAAGCTGGCCCCATACTCAATTCCAAACTGTGGCCACCCACGCGCGATTCCACCACGGGACCTAAACAGGCACGTTGTGTTTCCCATAGCGAACGCCCGGCCTCTGATTGCCAATACGGTTGGCAATTTATTAAGCGCTTGGCGAGTGTCGTGGCCGTTGTCGAATTTGACATGAACAGCGCTTCCCTCCACAGTAACGGCTTTTCAACGCCTTGGTTACACTGATTTAGCGCCACTTTTTAATTAAGTTAAGAAGCGCAATGTTTTGCGTGTTTACGCATGTTGGTTACTGAATTCTGTATTTTCGCAATTTAAAGGATCTCGCCGATGATGAGCGTGACACCGATCCCAGCTCTAAGCGACAACTATATTTGGCTATTAAGACAAGATAACAGCCAAAGCGTTTGCGTGGTGGATCCAGGTGAAGCGGCCCCTGTGATCGAGTTTCTTGAGCGTGAGTCGTTAACGCTAAAATCCATCCTTATTACGCATCACCACCATGATCATACGGGTGGTTTAGCGGAATTAATTAAACGCTACTCGCCTCACGTTATCGGCCCAGCCAACCCCAACATTGAAGGGATTGACGAGACCGTTGGCGACGGCGATGAAGTCCGCATTATGGGCCGTTTATTCGACGTAATAGCGACACCGGGCCATACGCTGGATCATATCAGCTACTTCACAGCGGGCATCCCTGCTCTTCTTTTTTGCGGTGACACTCTTTTTTGCGCTGGTTGTGGCCGTTTATTTGAAGGCACCCCAGAGCAAATGTTTGCCGCGTTGAACAAATTTGCGGAACTACCTGAAGATACACTGGTCTTTGCAGCCCATGAGTATACGCAAGCGAACCTGACGTTTGCTCGTGCTGCGGACCCTGAAAACGAAGACGTTAAACACGCCTTGCAGGAGTGTGAAAAGGCGCGGGCATTGGATCGCCCCACCTTACCCAGCACGATAGGACGCGAGCTGAAAATTAATCCCTACCTGCGCGTGGGCACCGATAGCGTGCGCCAAGCAGCAGGCACCCAGGGTGTTAATGATACTGATCTCGCTACGTTTACCACTCTGCGCGAGTGGAAGAACCGTTTTTAAGAACGCTATCGAAACCAAACGAATGCAACTATGACCTATCGAACGATTCGCCAGCGCTTGATGCTGAGCGCTGGCAGTACCGTAATTATGGGCCTAATGTTAGCCGCTGCGGCAAGCTCACAAGCCTCTGCTCCAGCCTACGAAACCACCGCAAGTGCGACAACAGCCTTACCTCAAGGTGTTACCAGCACGTCGCCAACCGATAAAAAGCCCTATCCTACGCCTTTCCAAACCCATTTTTGGGAGGCGCTAGAGCTTGAACCCCAGAATGCCTGGACGACCCTGCGTAAAAGCTTCCAGTGGCAAGAGAAAACATTGCCAGTAGAAGCTCAAGCTCGAGTGGATGAATGGATTGAGCACTACCGTTCAAGCCCTGAAAACATTGTCACAATCACCGAACGCGCCACTCCCTGGCTTGCCTGGATTACTCAGCAAGTCAGTGAGCGCGGCCTACCTGGTGAAATCGCGTTAATTCCGTTTGTCGAAAGCTCTTTCGACCCAGGTGCACGAAGCCACCGCGGGGCGGCAGGTCTTTGGCAATTTATGCCCCGCACCGGCGACGCATTGGGGTTAGTACGTAATGGTAATTACGATGGCCGTCTGGATGTTCTGACCTCTACCGAGGCCGCGCTGGACTACCTGGAAATGCAGGCCGACCAGTGGTACGAGGGTGACCTCATGCTCTCTCTGGCCGCTTATAACGCAGGCGCTGGCACCGTCAATCGCGCCCAGCGTCAGGTACAGGGCCAAGGGTTAAGTGGTGACTATTGGGACCTATCCCTGCCCTACGAAACCATGCAGTACGTTCCCAAGTTGAAGGCGATCGCCACAATCATTAACGATCCTGAAAAATACGGTGTGAGCTTACCTGAGATTCACATCGACCCTGCCTTCGCAAAAGTTCAGTTGGCCCACGCAGTGAGTCTGTCTGAAGCCTCGCAAATGCTGGATGTCAGCAAAATGGCACTGGCTGAGCTGAATCCGGGTTTACTGAATGGCAGCATCGATCCACGCAGCGCGCAGACACTGCTGGTACCCGAAGAAGTGGATAAACAAGTGCTGGCTCAATTATCACAGGGTAATAGTCAGGCACAGGGCAATAGCCAAGCGCTTGCGCAAAATAACAGCGCAGATACGCACCGCGTTGAAAGGGGCGATAGCCTCTCAGCGATTGCGGCCCGCTATAATATTGATCAACAAGACCTGATACGCTGGAATTCGATTGACCGCCCCAGCGCTTTACAACCGGGGCAGTTACTGACACTTTCAGGGCGTTGAATCCGGGTTTACTAGTTGGCTTTGTTCACATGGGATGTCACCAATGCCGCGAGGTCTGTTTTTTGCGAAAGCATTTCTACTTATCAGTGGCTTGCTAATACATGTATCGATACTCGCGTCAGAAGCAGCGACCACTAGCGATTCTTCCCACAGCACTGTCGGCAACAACGTGGTGGGCGATTTAAATACGGATGCCAACAACGTGGTGCCGGTTGAAACAGTCCACGGGGTATCGCTTTACGATAGCCCAGAGCTACCGGCAGACTTCCCCTACTTCCCCCATGTAAACCCACAAGCCCCCAAAGGCGGCACTATTACCCATACCGCCGTTGGGGGCAGCTTCGATTCAACGAATCCGTTTATTATTCGCGGCACACCGGCCACTGGCGTTTCGCAAATTTATGACACCTTGATGGCCAGCAACCCCAATGAGCCCTTTAGCCTGTATGGTTTATTGGCTGAAGGCGTGCGCCTGGACCCCGACCGGGAATGGATTGAGTTTGACCTTCGCCCTGAAGCACGCTTTCAGGACGGCGAACCCGTCACCGCCTACGATGTGGTGTTCTCACTTAACCTGCTCAGAGAAGAAGGCAATCCGTTTTATGCCAGCTATTATGCGGGTGTGAGCGAAGTGATCGCCCTCAACGAACATCAAGTGCGCTTTACCTTCAGCGATACCAATTCCCGAGAACTGCCGCTAATCGTTGCTCAACTGCCTATCCTCCCCCGCCACTACTGGGAGCCACGCGAGTTCACATCGCCTACCCTGGCGGCTCACCCCGGCTCCGGCCCCTACCTCATCAGTGAAGTTGACCCAGGCAGGCGAATTGTTTACCAGCGCGATGAGGATTATTGGGGAAAAAACTTGCCGGTTAATGTTGGCCGCTACAACATTGACCGCATCGTTTATGACTACTATCGCGACCGCGATATCGCCTGGGAAGCGTTCAAAGCAGGCCTAACAGATTTTCGTACGGATGCCCGCGCGGCCACCTGGGCGATTGGCTACGACTTTCCTGCCTATGAAGAGGGCTTGGTGAAGCGGCTGACGGTACCTGACGTCAACCCTTCCATGATGCAGGCCTTTGTGTTCAACCTGCGCAAAGAGAAGTTTCAAGACCCACGGGTACGCGAAGCGTTAAGCCTTACCTTCGATTTTCCGTGGCTCAACACCAATATTTTCTACGACACCTACCGGCGTACCGAAAGCTTTTTTCAAAATTCGGAGATGGAAGCTACCGGGCTACCTTCGGAAGAAGAGCTGGCGCTGCTCGAACCGTTTAGGGAAGAGTTAATCGCTTCACATGGGTCTGACCGCCTGTTCACCGAGCCGCTGCCCATTGATCAACCCCTCAATCTGCGTGAGCGTCTACGCAAGGCACTGGCGCTTTTGCGCGACGCGGGCTATCGCGTTGAAGAGGGAGTACTGGTCAACCAAGCCACCGGCCAGCCACTCAGCCTTGAAGTGCTGCTCTACGATTCGGGTCTTGAGCGAGTGGTTCAACCCATGCTGCGTAACATGGCCCGCCTAGGAGTGCAGACCTCGCTGCGCATCGTTGATATCAATCAATATTTAAACCGGCAGCGCAATTACGACTATGACATAGTGATTAGCCATTTCCCCCAGTCGAACAACCCGGGTAATGAGCAGCGCGACTTCTGGACCAGCGCCGCCGCCGAGGCGCCGCAAAGCCGCAACCGGATGGCGCTCGCCCACCCAGCGGTCGATGCGCTGGTGGAAGCGATCATTAGTGCCGATGGTCGTGAGGAACTGGATACCGCCACGCGGGCGCTGGATCGGGTGCTGCGCTGGGGGTTTTACGTCATTCCTCACTACCACTCCGGCGAAACCCGCATTGCGATCTGGGACAAGTTTGGCTATCCCGAGCCCTTTCCGGAGTATGCGATGGATCTGGATGCATGGTGGGTGGATACCGAGCGTGAAGCAGAACTGCAGCGCCAGCGCCGCTGAGACTGTCTTAATTACAGCGACTTATTCGCAACGGCTTATCCTCAACGGTTTCATCGTTATAAACCTCGGAGTGCTCTGTGGCCCGCTACACCCTACGCCGACTGCTGCTAATGATTCCGACCCTTTTTGGGATCATGCTACTCAATTTTATTATTGTTCAGGCGGCGCCGGGCGGGCCGATTGATCAGATGCTGGCACGTTTTGAGGGCGCGGACGCCATGGCCAGCACCCGCTTGGATATGGGCGGTGCCGATGTGCAGGTAAGTGACGATTCTCGTGGCGCTCGGGGCATCGACCCACGCTTTATCGAACAGCTAGAACAGCAGTTTGGTTTTGATAAACCCGCCCACGAGCGCTTTATTGGCATGATGGCGGATTACCTCACGCTCGATTTCGGCACCAGTTTTTTCCGCGACCGCCCAGTGACCGAACTGATGATTGAGCGGTTGCCGGTGTCCATTTCGCTGGGGCTATGGACCACGCTGCTGGTCTACCTGATCTCGATCCCCTTAGGTATCAAAAAAGCGCTACGCCACGGTTCCCGTTTCGATGTCTGGTCGTCGGGGTTAGTGATTGTCGGCTACGCCATTCCGGGCTTTTTGTTTGCGATATTGCTGATCGTGCTATTTGCCGGCGGCACCTACTGGGACGTGTTTCCCCTCCGCGGCCTGACCTCGCCTAACTTCGACCAGCTTACGGCCTGGGGCAAGGTCAAAGATTACTTCTGGCATATCACGCTGCCGGTTATCGCCGCGGCAATCGGTAGCTTTGCCACACTCACCATGCTGACCAAAAACAGCTTTCTGGATGAAATTCACAAGCAGTATGTGATTACCGCACGCGCCAAGGGCGCCGATGAACGACGGGTGCTCTATGGTCATGTTTTCCGGAACGCCATGTTGATTATTATCGCCGGTCTACCTGCCGCCATGATCGGAATTTTCTTTACCGGTGCGTTATTGATAGAAGTGATCTTCTCCCTGGATGGCCTCGGCTTGCTCGGTTTTGAGGCGGTGATGCAGCGGGATTACCCGGTTATTTTCGGTACGCTGTTTTTGTATACCGTGATCGGTCTGATCCTTAAGCTGATTTCCGATTTGACCTACGTGTGGGTTGACCCACGTATTGACTTTTCGACCCGGGAGTCATGATCATGGCCTCTCTTTCTTCTTATTTTTCGCCCATTACCCGCCGCCGGCTGGCGGCCTTTAAAGCCAACCGGCGTGCCCGCGTATCGCTTTGGCTGTTTACGGCTCTGTTTGTGTTTAGTCTGTTTGCCGAGCTGATCGCCAACGACAAGCCCATCGTCATGCAATACGACGGCCAATGGTACGTGCCGCTGCTGGTGGATTACCCCGAAACCGAGTTCAACGGGTTTCTTCCCACGCGTACCGATTATCTGGATCCGTTTATTCAGCAACAGATTAAAGAGCACGGCTGGGCGCTGTGGCCAGCCATCCCATATTCCTACCAAACCCTGGACATGAACATGACCCGCCCTTCCCCGGCACCGCCGGATAGCCGCCACTGGCTGGGCACCGATGATCAGGGCCGTGATGTATTAGCACGTGTCATTTATGGCTTTCGCCTCTCGGTTGCTTTTGCACTGGTGCTCACTGCAGGCTCGCTGGTGATCGGCGTTGTGGTTGGTGGTGTGCAGGGCTACTTTGGCGGCAAGATTGATTTGATCGGTCAGCGAGTGACTGAAATATGGTCGGGCCTTCCGGTGCTGTTCCTGCTCATCATTTTAGCCAGCTTTGTTCAGCCGGGGTTCTGGTGGTTGCTGGGGATCATGCTGCTCTTCTCATGGCTTGGCCTGGTCGATATCGTGCGCGCCGAGTTTCTGCGTGCGCGTAATCTGGAGTACGTGCGTGCCGCCAAGGCGATGGGATTGCCCTCGCGCCTGATCATGTGGCGCCACGTGCTGCCCAATGCCATGGTCGCGACGCTAACCTTTATTCCGTTTCTGTTTACCGGTGCCATCGGCACCCTGACCGCGCTGGATTTCCTCGGTTTCGGCCTGCCTCCCGGCGCGCCCTCGCTGGGCGAACTGGCAGCGCAGGGCAAGAACAACTTACATGCCCCCTGGCTGGGCATCACGGCGTTCATGACGCTGGCAATCATGCTTTCGCTATTAGTGTTCATTGGCGAAGGCTTGCGCGACGCCTTCGACCCCCGTCACGTACAACAGCGCCAAGTAGGCCCTGCCCAGGAGACACAAAATGCCTAACTCACTCCTGCGCATCGAGAATCTCAACATTGCCTTCGATGATACGCCCGTGGTGCATGCGCTATCGCTCACCCTCAATGCGGGTGAAACCCTGGCAATCGTCGGTGAGTCGGGGTCAGGCAAATCAGTCTCTGCGCTCGGGATGATTAACCTTTTGCCCAGCAATGCCACCGTCAAGGGGGGGCGTTGGCTGGGTGACACCGATCTGTCGACATTGACCCAGGACCAGTGGAACACCGTGCGCGGTAATCGTGTCGGATTTATTTTCCAGGAGCCGATGACATCGCTTAACCCGCTCCATCGAGTTGGCAAGCAGATCGGCGAAGCATTGCGTTTGCATCAAGGCTTGCGCGGCCAGGCGGCTCGCCAACGCTGCAAAGCGCTACTCGAACAAGTGAAACTGCCGCGCCCGGAAGAGTTACTGAATGCTTGGCCTCATCAGCTTTCGGGCGGACAGCGCCAGCGGGTGATGATTGCCATGGCAATTGCCAATAACCCCTCACTGCTGATTGCCGATGAGCCCACCACCGCCCTGGACGTGACGGTGCAGCAGGAGATACTTGCCCTGCTGCGTGAACTGCGCGACCACCACGCCATGGGCATGCTGTTTATCAGTCATGACTTGAACTTGGTGCGCCGTCACGCGGATCGCATCTGCGTCATGCATCAGGGGCGGATACAGGAAATCGGACCGGTTGAGCAGGTCTTTCAACACCCGCAAAGTGATTACACCAAAGCGCTGCTCGCCGCTGAGCCGGAAGGTAGGCCCCAAGCCATTGAGCAAACAGCGCCGCTATTAACGGCTCGCCAGTTAAGCGTGAGCTTTAAGCGCCCAAAGACCGGCTTATTTAAGCGCCAGCCCCCCGCTTTTGTGGCGGTACACCCGACGGATTTCCAAATAGCACCGGGCGAAACCCTGGGCATTGTGGGTGAGTCCGGCTCGGGTAAAACCACGCTGGCGTCAGCAGTCATGCGGCTGGTCACTAGCCAAGGTGATGTTACCCTTGGCACCGATAAACTAAGCTCCCTGTCTGGGGATGATTTGCGGCGCCAGCGCCACCGTTTTCAGATGGTGTTTCAGGACCCCTATGGCGCCCTTTCGCCTCGCATGCCGGTGTTTGATATTGTCAGTGAGGGGCTGCGCTTTCATTACCCACACCTGACTGACAAAGAAGTTTCCCAGCGGGTTAACCAAACCCTTCACGAAGTGGGTTTGCCCGAGAGCTGTGCTGCGCGCTACCCCCATGAGTTTTCCGGTGGTCAACGCCAGCGCATTGCCGTAGCAAGAGCGATTATCTTAGAACCAGAATTACTGGTGCTGGATGAGCCAACCTCTGCGTTAGACCGTACCGTGCAGAAGCAGCTAGTCACCCTATTGCGCGATCTGCAGGCACGCCGTCAGCTAAGCTATTTATTTATTAGCCACGATTTAGCCGTCGTGCGCGCCATGGCACACCGCATTATGGTGTTCAAGGATGGCGAAGTGGTCGAACAAGGCCCCTGCCTAGAGGTGCTTTCAGCGCCACAGCATGCTTATACCCAAGCGCTAATTGCCGCTGCGCATCTGACTCATTAGTTCTGACTTACCAGCTCTTATTTACTAACTTTATTGAGCCACGATACTTAATATTGCTGACGGCAGCCATAAAGATAACGGTATAAAAATTCAGATAAAATAAAGCCGCTTACCCTGCTGGGAAGCGGCTAATGGAGATATTAACCAAGGACTCAGAAGAGCGCGACTTCTTCGGCGGTTAATTCTCGCCATTCGCCGGGCGCCAAGTTGGCATCCAAAGCTAAGTCACCGATAGAGCTGCGATGCAGTGAGTTCACGTGATTACCCAAGGCAGCAAACATACGTTTCACCTGATGATAGCGCCCTTCAGTAATAGTGAGTTCTGCCTGGGTGGGCGACAGCAGCCGAAGTGTTGCGGGCTGCGTCGGCGTCTCCTCCCCATCCAGCATCAGGCCATCGGCGACTTGGCCAATCGCCCACTCCGCCGCGGCGCCTTCCATAGGCTCGGCTAGCTCGGCGATATACACCTTGGCGCAGCGATGGCGCGGAGATGTGACGCGGTGAGACCACTGACCATCATCGGTTAATAGCAGCAAGCCAGTGGTATCCACATCTAACCGCCCTACCGGCTGTAACCGATCCGCTTTGGGTAGATCAATTAGATCGATTGCTCTTTGGTAGAGACCGCGGCGAGCGTTACATTCAACGTCGACGGGCTTGTGCAGCATAATGTAGCGAACGCCTACCAGCGCTAGCCGCTCGCCGTTGAGTACCACCACATCGTTATCGGTATCGATTTGGGTCGCTGACTGTTTGATCGGCTCACCGTTCAGGGTCACTTCGCCATTTTTGAGTGCCCGCTTGGCGAGGCTGCGGGTTAACGGTGAGGTTTCACTCAAAAAGCGATCAAGGCGCATCATTAACCGACTCCTGGCAGCAGCTTAAAATGGTCGGCATCTTGCCAGGCAGGAAATTTTTCACGAAAAGCATCAAGGGCAGTTTTATCCAGCGTGCCCGTTTCTATAAACGGGGTATGGGCAGGTTTATCAATTAACGCTTCGCCTTTGAAGTCGACCAATAAGGAGTCGCCGCTATAGGCAAGTCCTTTGGCATCCTCTCCAACGCGATTAACGCCAATTACATAGCTTAGGTTTTCTACCGCGCGGGCCTGTAGCAGCGTACGCCAAGGGTGGCGACGCGGTGCTGGCCAATTGGCGATACACAGCAGCGCATCATACTCGAAATGCTCACCTTCTGCTGGCTGCTGGCGCATCCAGACCGGAAAGCGCAGATCGTAGCAAACGCTCAGCAACAACTTAAAGCCATTAAGCTCTACCACTTTACGCTCACTGCCCATGCCGTAGCGCTCATGCTCACCGGCCATACGGAATAAGTGGCGCTTATCGTAGTGGGTTAAGTCGCCCTTAGGCGTTGCCCATATCAAGCGGTTATAAAACTCGCCATCCTCTTCGATCGCCACGCTGCCGGTCATCACGCAGTTACGGGCCTGCGCCTGAGTCTGCAACCAAGTCACACTTTGGCTTTCGGCCATCGGCTGAGCCATTTCACGGGAATTCATGGTAAAGCCGGTGGCAAACATTTCAGGCAAAACAATAAGGTCGGTATCACGGCTATCCAGCCCACCGAGTAACTTCTCAAGATGAGCGTGGTTGGCTTGTGGGTCTTCCCAGCGCAGATCGCACTGCACCAAGCTGGATCTAAGTTTAGTCATTAAACACCTCCGTTCCGCCAGAGTTATTGCAATGTTTATGCTAGATTAGCATCTTTAAATAATGAGGCTGCTATGCTTCCTACTCCAACACGCGATCCAGCTGCCGTCAAAGGCGTTATGTTTGGCCTAACGGCCTATACGATGTGGGGCTGTTTTCCGCTATTTTTTGCCCTGTTTGAGGGCGTCCCCGCCTTTGAAATATTGATTCATCGGATCATTTGGGCGTGTCTGTTTTTGATCGGTTTGATTACCCTATTACGCCGCTGGCCGCCCGTTGTTGCAGCGCTGGGCGAACCTAAGCGACTAGGCCGTGTGTTGGCCTGCGCGCTATTAATAGCGTTTAACTGGGGTATCTATATTTATGCGGTGGAGTCGAAGCAGGTGTTACAGGCGAGTTTGGGCTACTTCTTAACACCACTAGTGAACGTCGCGCTAGGCATGTTGGTACTGCGGGAAGTGATGGCCAAGCTGCAGCTGGTCGCCTTGGGTTTGGCCAGCGTTGCTATTGCCACGCAGTTTGTCATGCTGGGTGAGCTGCCCTGGATTAGTTTACTGCTGGCGTTAAGCTTCGGTAGTTACGGCCTGTTTCGTAAGCAAGTGCCGCTAGACGGCCTATCAGGGCTGTTTGTGGAAACCCTGTTGCTATTTCCCCTCGCCTTGATCGCCTTGACCTGGTTAAGCTGGAACGACACCTCACATTTTTTACAAAATACTTCAACCACCAGCTTACTGGTCGCCAGTGGGGCTTTAACTGCGCTGCCGTTAATGGCCTTTGCAGGCGCAGCCCGCCGATTGCGTTTGGCGACCCTGGGCTTTTTGATGTACATCAACCCGAGTATTCAATTCCTGATCGCGTTAACCGTTTTCGGTGAGCCCCTTGGGCTTATCCAGTTGGTGACCTTTGTGCTTATCTGGAGCGGGCTTGCGCTCTATTCCTGGTCAGCGTGGCAGTCACGCTCGCGCTACGCGGCGGCTAGTTAAGCAAGTGGTGATGAGTCGGTGTCTGCGGCGCCTTTCAGCGTAGGCGTCGATGCTGTATCCCGTTCCGGCTGATAACCCACTCGGAAGCCACCCCAATGCTTGCTCCTGCACATACACTGGCACTGAAAGGTCGTGCATGATTTCTTCGCTGTCCCGCTTGTAGGTCTGCAGCAACAGCGGCTTTTTAGCACCGCCCCCCAATGCGGCACATATCAGAGCGACATAAATCCAAACGCCGCCTTGAGTGGCAAGACCAACCGACAACGCCACCATCAGCACTGGAACTAGCAATAGCAGTACACTCATGAGCAGCACCCTTTTATTGATGTTGTTGAGTATCAAACAGTCTTAGTAAGAAGGTTTAAATGTCCTTTATGCCTATGCTTAACGGGTTATGCTAATGAAAGAAGTAGCACTTTGGGGGGAAGACGCAAAGTATTAAGCGCTTCGTCATCATGGAGTTACCGCCGTGCAAATGAACATAAGCACTGCAATGAAATGGAATATCCCTTACTCTCTTTGTTCTGCCACTCCGATAACACCTGGAACCCATGCTAAAGCGCTATTTGCCGATCCTGACGTGGCTACCCCACTACCATAAACGCCTATTGGGGGCCGATCTCTTGGCGGGCTTGATCGTCACGGTGATGGTCATTCCCCAGTCGCTGGCCTATTCGCTGCTAGCCGGACTGCCTGCCGTGGTAGGCCTCTACGCCAGCATCCTGCCGCAACTGGTCTATACCCTGTTTGGCACCAGCAAGACCCTTGCCGTCGGGCCGGTCGCCATCATCGCTTTGATGACCGGTGCCGCACTCTCCTCCGTGGCGGTCACAGGCACAGAGACTTATTTACAGGCCGCGCTCATCCTGTCCCTGCTTTCCGGTGGCATGCTGGTAATCATGGGGCTGCTTAAAATGGGCTTTTTCAGCAATTTTCTCAGTCACCCGGTTATTTCCGGCTTCTTAACGGCGTCGGGCATATTGATCGCTGCTAGCCAGCTGGGCAGCTTGCTGGGGGTTGAGAGTAGTGGCTTTACCCTGGTGGAACGCCTTGTCACCCTGGTGCCCAATTTAGCCACTTTCAACTTACCCACCTTACTGATCGGCAGTGGAACGCTACTGTTTTTGATCGTTATGCGACGCCATGGTAAAGCCGCCCTGCACTCAATGGGCTTGCCACGCACCCTGGCAGACTTGATTGCCAAAGCAGGGCCGGTCTTTGCCGTCGTGATTACCACCCTGGTTACCTGGTACTGGCAGTTGGGCGATAAAGGCGTCAGCGTTGTGGGACAAATTCCAGGCGGGTTACCCGCACTGAGCTTCCCTTTGGGAGACTACTCACTGTGGCGGGCTCTTGTGATCCCCGCGCTGCTGATTAGCCTGGTCGGCTTTGTGGAGTCGGTTTCCATGGGCCAGATGTTGGCCGCGAAGCGGCGCCAGCGTATCTCTCCCAATCAGGAGCTTGTGGGCCTTGGTGCCAGCAATTTAGCCGCCGGGCTTTCCAGCGGCATGCCGGTCACTGGGGGATTATCCCGCACGGTCATCAACTACGATGCAGGCGCACAAACGCCTGCGGCAGGTGCCTTTGCGGCGCTAGGTATTGCGCTGGTCACTATGTCATTCACCGGCTGGCTCTACTACCTGCCCATCGCGACCCTGGCCGCAACGATCACCGTTTCGATTTTGACGCTTGTGGACATCCCCATGCTGCGGCAAACCTGGCGCTACTCCCGCAGCGACTTTGCCGCCATGGCGGTGACGATTTTGCTGACACTATGCGAAGGCGTTGAGGCGGGCATCATCAGCGGGGTAACGCTCTCTATTGCGCTATTTTTGTACCGCACCAGCCGCCCTCATAGCGCCTTGGTAGGCCGCGTCCCCGGCACCGAACACTTTAGAAATACTACCCGCCACGATGTCGAGACGGTCAATACCGTTGCCCTGCTGCGCATTGATGAGAGCCTCTATTTTGCCAATGCCCGCTATTTGGAAGACACCGTCTATAACCTGGTAGCGAGCCACCCCGAGCTTGAGCACGTTGTATTGATCTGTTCGGCGGTTAACCTGATTGATGCCTCGGCGCTAGAAAGCCTGGATGCCATCAACGCCCGCTTAAAAGACTCCGATGTAAAACTGCATTTATCCGAGGTCAAAGGCCCGGTAATGGATCAGCTAAAGAAGAGTGACTTTCTGGATGCGCTTACCGGGCGGGTATTTTTAAGCACCTACGCCGCTTGGCGCGAATTTTCTTAACTGCATTGCTCTCGCTACCGCTCTGAAAAACCAGGCTTTTGCCTGGTTTTTTTATGCCTGTTGTTTACCAACGGGCACCGCTGCTGACAACAGCATTGACAGCCACCCAGCGGCTTCTCTACTATCAGCCGACCACTTAGCAAAATCAAGTACCGCATAGCAAAACACTATGTAGCCAAACGTAACTAAAACCTTAAGCACAACCACAATAAAGGAGCATCCCAATGCATCCATTTGCTCACCGCCTACTCATCGCCGCCTTACCTTTATCGCTACTCGGCGCAGCAGTCAGCCACGCCAGTGACATTGAACTCCCCGGTACCATGGCCTGGACGGCCTACGGCACTAACTCAAGCGGCTATGCCCAAGCCGTCGCCATCGGCAATATGCTGCAGAACAAATACGATTCATCAGTGCGTATCCTGCCGGGGGACAACGATGTTTCACGGATGACGCCGCTTAAGCAGGGCCGCGTTGACCTTTGCGCCTGCGGGATCGCCAGCTACTACGGCGCTGAAGGGGTAATGATGTTTGCCGACCGCGACTGGGGTCCTCAGCCACTACGCGTCATTACCACTTCCACTGCCTCTTTTGGTCTTTCCCTTGCGGTTGCGGGCGACCTGGACGTTGAAACGCCCGCTGACCTGGCCGGCAAGCGCATCGCCTATATCCGCGGTGACGATGCGCTCAATAAAGGCACCGAAGCTTACCTTGCCTTTGGTGGCTTGACCTGGGATGACGTAGAGCGGGTTGATTACCCCGGCTACGGGCGCTCGTTCGACGGCATTATCGCTGGCGATGTGGATGCCTCCTTTACCACCACGGTGACCCCGCCAGCCCAGCAGCTGGCCAGTAGTCCGCGCGGCATTAGCTGGCCAGTGCTAGACCCCAACGACGAAGCAGGCTGGGAGCGCATGGCCGCCGTTGCGCCCTACTTCCGCCCGCACGAAGTCACGTCTGGGGCTGGTGGCATCAGCGCCGAAAACCCGGTGCCCAGCGCTAGCTACCCATACCCCATTGTGGTCGCCAACCAAGACCTGGATGACAACGTCGCTTATGGCCTAATCAAGGCCATGCAGGAAAATTTCGACGACTACAAAGATAACGCCCCAGGGGCGCTTGGCTACGCCTTGGAACAGCAAGATCTTCAATGGGTAGTGCCGTTCCACGATGCGGTCGTGGAGTACTACAAAGAGATCGACGTATGGACTGATGAAATGCAGGCCCATCAGGATAAGCTGGTTGAACGTCAGGATGTACTGCTAAGCGCCTGGGAAAGCTTTATGCAAGACGCCCCCAGTGATGACGAGGCGTTTACTGCCGACTGGATGGAAGCCCGAGCCACCGCGCTTAGCGATGCCGGTTTCGAACCGATCTTCGAGTAATACGCCACGGGGCGGCACTTGCCGCCCCCTGCTGATTGACGGATGCCCTCATGACCACAGATATCTCACCTGCCAATAATCAGCAGGTTAAAGAAAAAATCAGCCAAATTCGTCAGCTTCCCCCTGCGCTGCGCTGGATCCCCGCCACGGTCACCGTCATCTTGATGGCGATGACGCTGGATTATCTTTTCAACATAGGCTTACTGACGTTCGTAACCGGCTTGGAAACACAGTTCTACTATGCCGTTGTGGCACTACTGCTACCGCTGGTTTTCTTGCTTTGGCCCATGCGGAGTCGCCAACAAGAACAGCCTATCCCTTGGTACGACTACCTATTGAGCGCTATAACGCTAATCGTTGGCGGCTATTTTGTTTATAACGCAGTCCCTATTTTAGAGCGCGGCTGGGCGTTTTCTGCGCCTGAGATCGCTATTTATGCCAGCTATGCCTACTGGCTGCTCATTATCGAAGCGGCCCGCCGGGCAGGCGGTTTACCGATTGCTATCATTGCGGGGGTCTTCTCTCTTTACCCGCTGGTGGCGGATATCGTCCCCGGCCCTATCCAGGCGTTTCCTTCGACGCTTGAACAGACCGCTATGTACCACACCATGAGTACCGAAAGCATCATGGGGGTGCCGCTGCAGGCGTTCGCGGGCCTGGTGATCGGCTTTTTGGTCTTTGGTGTCGTGCTGCAAAAAAGCGGCGGCGGTAAGTTTTTTATCAACCTGGCATTTGCGCTGCTGGGCCATGTGCGCGGCGGCCCCGCTAAGGTGTCGATTTTCTCCAGCGGCCTGATGGGCTCGATGAGCGGCAGCGTTATTAGTAACGTACTAACCACCGGTGTTTTGTCGATTCCCGCCATGCGTCGTATCGGTATGAGCCGCTCCTTTGCTGGCGGTGTGGAAGCCTGCGCCTCAACCGGCGGTGTATTGATGCCACCGGTGATGGGCGCAACCGCTTTCGTCATGGCCATGTTTCTCGACATTCCCTATTCCGCGGTAGCACTGGCTGCCGTCATTCCTTCAATTCTGTATTTCTTGGGTCTGTTTATTCAGATTGATGCCTACGCGGCCCGCCACGACATTAAAGGCTTGCCCGCCGTTGAACTGCCTTCGCTATGGCAAACCCTCAAAGAGGGTTGGTACTTTATTTTTGTCTTTGCTTTATTAGTTTGGATGCTGCTGATTATGCAGCGCGAAGCCGTGGCACCTTTCTACGCCACCGCGCTGCTGTTGGTGCTCAACCAGCTTTCCAAACATAACCGCTGGGGCTGGAAGGATGTAGCCGATACGCTGTCGTCTGCGGCCAAGCTGTTTGCCGAGTTAATCGCTATTTTGGCTGGCGTGGGCATGCTGGTGGGTGCACTTTCGATGACCGGCCTTTCCGGCACCATCGCTAACGACTTTATCAATATTGCCGGTGGCAGCGTGCCGCTGCTGCTGATTATGGGCGCAGTTACCAGTTTTGTGCTGGGTATTGGCATGACCGTGACGGCTGCCTATATCTTCCTCGCCGTTGCTCTAGCCCCTGCACTGATTCAAGGCGGCGGACTGGATCCCATGGCCGTACATATGTTCATTCTCTATTGGGGCATGCTGAGCTTTATTACCCCGCCAGTGGCACTGGGTGCCTTTGCCGCGGCTACCGTGGCCGGAGCCCGGCCCATGGAAACGGGCCTGCAGGCGATGCGTCTGGGTAGCGTGATCTACTTTATTCCCTTCCTATTCGTACTCAACCCCGCGCTGATTATGCAGGGCGCGCCGCTGATGATCGTGGCTGTCTTTATCCAGGCGGTCATCGGCATCATCCTGTTTGCTTCTGCCATGCAGGGTTACCTGATGGGGGTTGGTCGACTGGGCTATGGCGCGCTGCAAGAGATCGTGATTCGTGCCTTGATACTGATCGCTGGCCTACTACTGGCGCTACCGGGTGGTGGGATGGTGCCGCTTAGCCAGTGGGAATTGATCGGTCTGGCCGCAGCCGCGCTGGTACCCGGTGTTTTGATGGCACGCTTAAGCCAGCGCCACCATCGGCGTTCGCAAAGCGCCTCTGCTGCGTAACAGATGGGGCACCAAGCGTACTCTTTTCAATTCACTATCATGCGAAATACGAGAGCCTAACTATGTCCGTTCATTATCAGCGTCACGGCGATATAGGCGTTATTCAAATAGCCAACCCGCCGGTCAATGCCTTAAGTCACGCGGTACGCAGTGGCTTAGTCGATGCGCTTAAAGAGGGTGTTGCTGACGCAGATGCTAAAGCGCTGGTCGTGCTCGCCGATGGCCGCACCTTTATTGCCGGGGCAGATATTCGTGAGTTTGGTAAGCCGCCTCAAGCCCCTCTGCTGCCCGATGTGATTAACCAACTGGAAGCCTGCCCAAAACCGCTGATTGCCGCCCTGCACGGCACAGCCCTGGGCGGTGGATTGGAAGTGGCTTTGGGCTGCCACTATCGAGTGGCACTGGCGGGAACCCGGGTGGGTCTTCCGGAGGTTAAGCTGGGTCTACTGCCCGGCGCTGGTGGCACCCAGCGTTTGCCGCGTTTAGTAGGCGTTGAGCGCGCCTTAGAGATGATCACCAGCGGGCGTTTTGTGGAAGCAGAAGAAGCACTTGAGGCAGGCATTATCGACGCCATTAGCAGTGCTGAAACACCGCTTGAAGCGGGTTTAGCTGTGGCCCAAGCAGTGCTTGCAGACAACTCAATGGCACGTGTTACGGGCCAACTGCCAGCGCCAGCGGCTAATCCCCAGGCAATCTCCGCTATGTTGGAACGGCTGCATCAAGACGCTGCCGAGCTCTTCTCACCGTTTCGCATTGTGGAAGCTGTGGAGGCCTCTGTGACGGCTGAATCACTCCAAGACGGCCTGCGTCGTGAGCGGGAGCTGTTTTTGGCCTGTATGGACTCCCCTCAACGCGCCGGACTTATTCATCTCTTTTTCGCTGCGCGTAGCCCCCATATGGTGCCTGAGGTTGAGAAAGCCGACGCGTTTAAACACGTTGCGCTAATCGGCGAAGATCCACTGTTTGAGCGCCTGCAAAAAGCCGCACAAAAGGCGGGCATTACCCTAACCAGTGCACCAGACAACGCTACTGAACTCTGCCTGTTGGCGCCAAATGCAGCGAGGGAATCAGGCACAGCGCTCCCTACCATCGCACTAGAAAACATTGGCATCAGCCGCGGCAGCGATAGCGCGCTAAGCCTTATCGTTGCTGAAAACGGCAGCATGGTAGAGCTGGTCAACTTAAGCGCAGAGCCACTTACCCAACAGCGAGCGGCACTCACTCTTAAAGCATTGCGGTTAAACGTTGTGGTCAGCCGACAGCAAAGCCTTCTGAATACGCTGCAACTTGCTAGCCAGCAGGCTACAGCGAGCGACAGACAAACTGCCCTTGAACAGGCGAGCGTCGGCATCGCAAAGAACGGCTTCTGCTACCGCGAGAGCGATATCGATTTGTTGGCGGTGGAAGTACTGGGATACCCGCGTCACTTAGGTGGGCCTCACCGTCAATCAACCCTTAAGGACACCCCCCTATGAACCTCACCTTTAGCCCCGAAGAGCAGGCCTTTCGCGCAGAGGTTCGCCATTTTCTAGCCGATGCGCTGCCCAGCGACATTAGTGAACGCGTGCGCCTAGGGCGCCACCTGCGTGCCGATGATCACCTGCGCTGGCAGACCCTCCTCAGCGAACAGGGCTGGCTAGCCTCTAACTGGCCTAAACAGCATGGCGGCACAGGCTGGGGGCCCGTGCAGCGGCATATATTTGATGAAGAGTGCGCCGCGGCCCACGCGCCGACAGTCGTGCCCTTTGGCGTTAATATGGTGGCGCCGGTGATTATGAAATTCGGTAGCGCTGAGCAAAAGGAGCATTACCTGCCGCGTATTTTGAGCAACCAGGATTGGTGGTGCCAAGGCTACTCTGAGCCCGGCGCAGGGTCTGATTTGGCGGGACTGAATACCCGCGCGGTGCGCGATGGCGACCACTATATCGTGAATGGCCAGAAGACGTGGACGACCCTAGGCCAGCACGCCAACATGCTGTTTTGCTTAGTACGTACCGACCCAGAAGCGAAAAAGCAGGCAGGCATTAGTTTTCTGCTGATTGATATGCAAACCCCTGGCATTACCGTGCGGCCCATTATTACCCTGGATGGCGCCCATGAGGTTAATGAAGTCTTTTTAGATAACGTTCGAGTGCCGGTTGAAAACCGTGTCGGTGAAGAGGGCCAGGGCTGGACCTGCGCCAAATTCCTGCTCACCCACGAACGCACCGGCATTGCAGGGCTTGGCCACGCCAAGCAGGCGCTGCGTCACTTAAAGTCACTGGCCAGCCGAATCGAGCATCGCGGCAAGCCGCTGCTGGAGCTGCCCAGCTTTCGCCACCGTGTCGTCAAAGCCGAGCTTGAATTGATGGCGTTGGAAGTCACCAACCTACGCGTGATTGCCGCGGCCCGGGATGGCGGCGTACCCGGTGCAGAAAGCTCGCTACTCAAAGTACGTGGCTCAGAGCTTCGCCAGGAGCTAAGCGAACTCACCCGCCGAGCCCTTGGCCCCGCCGCACTGCCATTCTTCCCCGACTTCCTGCATGGCGAAGGCAGCCTGGATGACGAGCGCGCCCAAAGCGCGGCCGCCAGCGCCCAGTACTTCAACCGTCGCAAGCTGTCGATTTATGGCGGTGCCAACGAGATACAGAAAAGTATCGTCGCCAAAACCATTTTAAACATGTGAGGTCACCATGGATTTTGCTTTAACCGACGAGCAGCGCATGCTCGAAGAGACGCTCACCCGTTTGGTGGCCGACCAGGTATCGCCCGAACAGCGCCGTACTATGCTTGCCGCTACTCCCAATGGTGCTTCTGCGCTATGGCGCACTTTTGCCGAGCTGGGCCTGCTGCATATGCCCTTTAGTGAAGACGTCGGCGGATTAGGCGGCGACGGCACCGACCTGATGATTATCATGCAGGCGCTGGGACGCGGCTTGGTGCCAGAAGCCTATCTGGCCGGTCTGGTGCTGCCAGGTCAACTGCTGGCGTTAACTGCCAATAGCGATCAGCAAACCCAGTGGCTAACCCCGCTGCTTGAAGGCGAACACCAGCTAGCCTTTGCATGGCAAGAGCACAACGCCCGTTACGACGCCTTGGCGATCGCTACCCAAGCGACCCAGCAAGATGGGCAATGGCAGTTAAGCGGCAGAAAAGACGTCGTCCTGAACCTTGAAGCAGCAGCGGCTAGTCTGGTTACCGCTCGATTGTATAACGGCAAGCTAGGTCTATTTATCGTCCCTGCGAATGCACTGGGCACATCGTCGCACTTTTACCGCACTATCGACGATCAGCCCGCCGGTGATTTGACCCTGGACAGCGTCACGCTGCCGCCAGCCAACTGCCTGAATGACGATGTCGGCGATACGCTGGCAGAGGTTCTCGCCCTTGGTCGTGCCGCACTGTGTGCCCAAGCTATCGGTGCAATGGAAGAGGCCTGCGATCAGACCCTGGCCTACCTAAAAGAGCGCAAGCAGTTTGGCCTGCCGCTATCTACCTTCCAGGCGCTTCAGCACCGCATGGTGGATATGCATCTGCACCTGGAACAGTCGCGCTCAATGGCGATTTTAGCTGCCACTAGCCTGACTCTGCCAGCCAGTGAGCGGGATTATAAAATTGCCGCGGCCAAGGCGTACTGCGGCGAATCGGCGCGCTTTATTGCCGAACAGGCGATCCAACTCCACGGCGGTATGGGGATGTCCGAAGAGTGTTATGTCGCCAGCTACGCCAAGCATCTGGTAATGTTCGATCACCATTTAGGCGACAGCGACTACCATTTTGAAACGGTCAGCGAGCTATTAAAGGTTGCCTAACGATATTGCCTAACATGTTGCCTTGAAAAGTTAAAGTGGAGCGCTATATGCCAGACCCTCTCAGCGAGTTAGTCACTGTTAGCGCTATTGATGATGGCATCGTCGAAGTAGCGATTGCGCGCCCAGAGGTACGTAATGCCCTCAATGAAGCCACCGCCTTGGCACTCAATGAGGCGCTAGCGGCAGTGGCAATTGATGAACAGGTTCGCTGCGTGATTCTGCGTGGGGAAGGCAGCGCGTTTTGCGCTGGCGCTGATCTGGCGGAGTTTGAGAAAGCCACGGCTGAGCCCGCCAGCGAGCGGCTGGAAACGCTCTTTCTACCCGCCCTGCGCAGTTTAATGACGATGGATAAGCCGGTGATAGCGGCCGTTAACGGAGCTGCTGCAGGTATAGGCGTTTCTTATGTGCTCGCCAGCGATATGGTGGTGATGGGCAGCTCTGCTTATCTCAAGCTTGCCTTTATCAATATTGGTTTGATTCCCGACGGGGGCGCCTGCTGGCATCTGGTACGCAAGCTTGGCCATGCTCAGGCGTTTGAAATGGCCGCCTTGGCAACCCCCATTGCGGGTGAGCGCTGCGTCGCACTCGGCTTGGCTAACCGCGTCGTCGAAGATAACCAGGTGCTAGCGGAGGCGCGTTCGCTGGCCCAAGCGCTGGTCGCGCAGTCATCCCAGGCATTAAGCGCTACCAAACGCGCCCTGCGTGAAGCCGCACAACGCTCGCTGAATGACACGATGACGTTGGAGGGCGAGTTACAGGATCAGTGCAAAGCCTCTGAAGATTTCCAGATACGCCTGGCGGCATTTCGTCAAAGCCGGCGTAAGTGATCCAGCGCTTGCTGGTAGTCCTGTCGCAACGTGGCTATCTCGTCGGCCACGCTATTAAGTGTGGAAATACTGCCTACGCCCTGCCCCGCCCCCCAGATATCCCGCCACGCTTTGGCTTTGCTGCTATCCCCCGAGCCGTAGCGCATAGCACTTTTATCGCCTTCAGGCAGCGCATCCGGGTCCAATCCTGCCTGTTCAATACTCTGACGTAGATAGTTACCGTGCACCCCAGTAAACAGGTTGGTATAGACAATGTCCCCCGCGGCGGCGTCTAACACCATCTGCTTATAGGCGGCTTGAGCGTTTGCCTCTTGGGTGGCAATAAAGCGCGTGCCCATATACACCAAGTCAACGCCTAGCGCTTGAGCGGCAACGATCTGTTCGCCTTGGGTAATCGCCCCCGCCAGCACCAGCGGCCCGTCGTAGAAGCGCCGCACCTCGGCCACAAACGCAAAAGGGTTTAAGCGTCCGGCATGGCCGCCCGCACCGTGGCACACCAATATTAAGCCATCGACACCAGCATCAACGGCCTTCTTGGCATGGCGCAGCGTGGTGACATCATGAAAGACCAGCCCACCATAGGCATGCACTTGTTCCACCACTTGATTAGGCGCGTGCAGGCTGGTGATCACCAACGGCACCTTAAACTCGGCGCACAGTGCGACATCGTGCGCTAAACGGTCATTGGTAGGATGAACGATTTGATTAACCGCAAAGGGCGCCGAAGGCTGTTCTGGGTGATGCTGATCATACTCCGCCAGGGTTTGCGTGACCTGCTGCAGCCACTCGCGCAGGGCTTCCGCTGGGCGGGCATTGAGCGCTGGAAAAGCGCCAATAATGCCTGCCTGGCACTGGGCAATCACCAACTCAGGCCCTGAGACGATAAACATCGGAGAGCCGATCACCGGCAGAGTTAACGAAGCGGTTAGGCGCGTTGGCATAGGGCAACTCACTATTGTTATTGTAAGGTCGTTAAAAAGTCCCTTACGGGGCTTTTACGAGACTCTCTTAAGGGCGTTTACAGCTTGCTCTCAAGCTCCGGCAGTATCTCGAATAGATCGCCCACCAGCCCGTAGTCAGCAATCTGGAAGATCGGCGCCTCGTCGTCTTTGTTGATCGCGACGATGACCTTGGAGTCTTTCATACCCGCCAGGTGCTGGATGGCGCCGGAGATACCCACGGCAATATACAGATCCGGGGCAACGATCTTACCGGTCTGACCAACCTGCATATCGTTGGGCACAAAACCTGCGTCTACCGCGGCGCGAGAAGCGCCAATGGCCGCGCCTAGTTTGTCGGCAATGCCATCAAGCAGCTTGAAGTTTTCGCCGTTGCCCATGCCGCGACCACCGGAGATCACCACCTTGGCACCGCCCAGCTCAGGCCGATCAGATTTCGCCAGCTCCTCTTTGACAAAGCTGGACTGGGTGTTTTCCACCACGGTGTCGACCGCTTCAATCGGTGCACTGCCGCTAGCGCCTACCGCGTCAAAGCCGGTGGTGCGGATGGTGATGACCTTCAGCGCGTCATCGCTTTTAACCGTGGCGATGGCGTTACCGGCATAGATCGGGCGCAAGAAAGTGTCGGCACTCTCCACACCAAGCACATCCGACAGCTGGCTAACATCTTTCAGGGCCGCCAGGCGTGGCAGCACGTTTTTGCCGGTGGTGGAGGCGCTGGCCAGCACGTGGGTGTAATCACCAGCCAGCTCAACCAGTAGCGCACCCATGGGCTCGGCCAGTTGGTGGGCGTAAACGGCGTTATCGGCGACGCGCACTTTGCTCACGGCGTCAAGCTTGGCGGCAGACTCGGCCGCGGCTTGCACCTCTTCACCGGCAACGAGAACGTCGATATCGCCGCCGATGGCTTGGGCGGCCGCCACAACGTGTGCGGTGGTGCCAGCCAGTTGGCCTTCGTGTAGATCAGCAAGTACCAGAATGCTCATGGAATCAGCTCCTCTTTAAAGCACCTTGTTCAAAGTACTTTGGCTTCGTTTTTGAGTTTATCGATCAGTTCGTCTACCGAGGCGACTTTAACGCCACCCTTGCGCTCCGCTGGCGATTCGACTTTTAGCAGGCTCACCTTGGAGGCAACCTCGACACCGTAATCGGCGGGGTTTTGACATCCAGCGGCTTTTTCTTGGCCTTCATGATATCGGGGAGCTTGGCGTAGCGCGGCTCGTTGAGGCGCAGGTCGGTGGTCACAATCGCCGGCAGCGTCAGGGCAATGGTTTGCAGACCGCCGTCGATTTCACGGGTCACATGCACCTTGTCACCGTCGACCGCCACTTCTGACGCAAACGTGCCCTGGGGCAGGCCGGTCAACGCGGCAAGCATCTGGCCGGTCTGGTTGTTGTCGGTGTCGATGGCCTGTTTGCCGAGAATCACTAAGCCCGGCTGCTCTTCCTCGACCACTTTAGCCAGTAGCTTGGCCACGGCCAGGGATTCGGCGCGCTCATCGGTTTCAATATGAACGGCACGATCCGCGCCCAGCGCCAGTGCCGTACGCAGCTGCTCTTGGGCGGTTTTGGGGCCAACGGTGACGGCAACCACTTCTGTGGCCACACCCTTCTCTTTCAGGCGTACCGCTTCTTCCACGGCAATTTCGCAGAACGGGTTCATGGCCATTTTGACGTTAGTGAGATCCACGTCCGAGTGATCCGCTTTAACGCGAATTTTGACGTTGTAGTCGATAACGCGTTTAACCGCGACGAGAATTTTCATAAGGCGTGCTCCAGGCGATTAATAAATACTTCATGCGATTAACAAATATACAGTTTCGCATAGCAGAATATTGTTTCACTTTATAACAAGAACAATAAAAAAACGCCGGACAAAGGTCAAGCGCTTCTTTATTGTGGCGCCCCTTAAAAAGGTGACCAGACAAACCACCCCGCTAACAGTGGAATCGAGGTTACCAGAAATCGGCCGTTCCAACGGTAGCCAATGCGTGTGGCGGGCACCCCGGTAAACCGCGATAAAATCAGCATGGATGCCGTCATCGGCGACGACATTAGCGCCAGCGCCCAACCTACCATGAGTGACGCGCCAATTAGCGGCGGCGTCAGGCCCTCAATAGCTAATTGTGGCAGTAAGCCCACCAATAGCGTCACCGTTACAATCGGATTAACGCCTATTTGGGCAAGCCCCACCACCATTAGCATAGCCAGCACGGCATTAAAGGCGGCCCACTGATTTAACACGGTTAATAGCGGTGCCAACTGTTGTGTATCCACTAGTCCAACGCATAAGTGGCCTAAATAGCCCGCTGCTCCCAACACCACGATTTCATTGGCACTGGGCGACAGCAACCAAGGTAGCTGACGATGCACCACCGTCATTGCCGCAGGTAGCCCGCCATAGCCGAGCCTGCGTCGCTGCCAGGCAAGCCATAGAAATGCACCGGTAGGTGCGCCCAACAGCGCGGCAATAGGCAGCCGTAAATCAAGCAGCCAGGCAATAGAGAACACCAGCGCGACAATACCGACAAGCAACACGCTAAACTGCGCCAGCGGGCGTAAAGAAGGTGAAGTTGCCTGTGCTTTATTGGCAGGCGGATGCGGACCGGTTAAGTAATCCACTGCCCAACCCGCTAGAAAAATCAGCATTGCGGCGCCCAAAATATACGGCGCAAGCTCAAGCCAGGTGACTTGAGGAAGGCTCGACAGCACGACGGCGACGCCGATACCCATGGGCGAAATAAGTGGCGCCAGGGAGAACCCACGCAGCAGCGCCAGCATCATGCGCCGCTGGCGAGCTTCGCGAACCCAGGCGCGCCCTTGGGCGGCGCCTAGCGTGTTGCTTTTTTCGATCATGGCGGCGAACAGATTAAGCACGCCAATATTAAGGATAATTCCAAACAGTGCCGAACCTAACGACAAAATGGGGTAGCGGCGGCTGGGGGGTTGATGCAACATACTCTGACCGCATCGGCGCACCAAACGGGAACGATAGGCAGGTAAGCGCAGCATACTCAGCGCCACCACAAAGGTGGCAAAAAAAGCAAAACGCCCGCTGGCCTCAAACAGCAGTTGAGCGGGGTTTGGCGATCGCCACAACGCGACTAGCGTCAACACGCCCGCCACCAGCAGCAACCCTTTGGCCATACGGGTAAGCTGACCCACCAGCGTTGCTAAATAGAGCAGCAATGCGCCAATGCCAACCGCCTGCCAAAATAGGTTGCCGACCACCAGATGGTATAGCGTTGCCAGAGTGACTAGCAGCAGTAGCGAGACCCGCAGACGGGCTGGGCTCACTCAGCAGGCTCCCCGGGGTTGTTATCCGCAAAGCCCTCAGGCGATTCGCTACCTCTGCGACGGCGAAATGAACCTTCACCCATGGCCACTAAAGTGCCCTGTTCATCGACGATCTTGCCGCTGCTCATATAAGTCTTCTGACCGCCACCGCGCACACTGCCTGTTGCCCTTAGCACGCCCTGCCGAGCGGGTCCAACAAAGGTGGTAGTCAGTGACAGCGTCATTCCCCGGCGAATATTGCCGGGTACGTCACAGTGCAGACCTGCCAAGCTCAGCGCACTATCCAGCATCGAGGCCAATACGCCACCGTGCACATTACCACTACGGTTTAGATGTTTGGGCTCGATAGTGAGCTCCACCACGGCGCGGTCTGGCTGCCACTCAACCACCTGCATGCCCAGCAGTTCGTGATAGCCCATCAGCGCTTGTTGAGACTTATCTGACGTATGTATTTGCGAAGGGCTCATAACCCGCTCTCCTGCTGTGCTAAATCCCGCAACCGCCCTTTAAGAATTTTGCCGCTGGCGGTGGAAGGTAGCATATCCATCAATACAATTTGAGTAGGCCGTTTGTAAGGCGCCAACCGCTCGGCGATAAACGCCTTGAGCTCCGCCATATCAACGTCAACGCCCGGCTCACACTGCACAAAGGCCACGACTTCTTCGTTACCGGCGATCTGGCGCCCTACCACGGCAGTTAGTGTTACTGCCGGGTGCTCGTTGATCACCGCTTCCACGTCCGGTGGGTAGATATTGAAGCCCGAGCGGATAATCAGCTCTTTGCTACGCCCCACGATATACAGCTGGTCATCATGATCGAGCTTGGCAATGTCGCCGGTGTTGAGCCAACCCTCTTCGGTCAGAGTAGCGCGGGTGGCTTCCGGTTGGCGAAAGTAGCCTTTCATAATATTGGGGCCGCGCACCCACAGTTCACCCACTTCATCACCGGGCTGCTCGGAAGTGCCGCTATCGCTTAGCGGTTCCAGACGATACTCCAACAGGGGCAATACACGACCAACAGTGCTGTTGGTATGGCGATCATCAATACGGGTTTGACTGATGGTGGGGCTGGCCTCGGTTAATCCGTAGCCATTATGTAGCGTTAGGCCAAAGGCTGCCTCCACCCGCACTTTGGTGTCGCTATCCAACGGCGAACCACCCGCAGACATGTAAATCAGCTCAGGCGCTTCAAGAGTGCGTTGCTCGCGTTTTAAAAACTCTAACGCCCGGGCATACATAGCGGGCACGCCCTGGAGCACGGTGATTCGCTCCTGCTTTAGTGTGTCCAGCATATGCGCTGCATCAAAACGCGGCACGGTATAGAGGCAGGCGCCGTTATACAGCGACCCCATACAGACCGATGAGAGACCGAACACGTGAGACATAGGCAGCACGCCATACACCCGTTGGCCTTCGCTTAAGTGACGCATGCCGCCTGAGATTGAGGCGATATAGAGAATGCCACGATGAGTCAGCATGACGCCTTTAGGGGTGCCGGTCGTGCCCGAGGTGTAGATCATGGCGGCCACCTGTTCGGCACCGCTCGCGCAGACCGGCTCGGGGTCGCTCTCGTATAGAGAAGAAATCGCCAGCCCACCCAACTGAGGGTGCTGATAGCGGTCGGCGGCGTGGCGCTCGGCGTGCTGGCACGCCTCTGGCGACGCATCGCAGGTATAGAACACGCGCCGGGGCAAGCAGTTGCCCTGGATCAGGTCAACTTCCTGAGCTGAGAGGCGCGAATTCACAATCGCTACCCACACATCCATCTCGCTGGCGGCCAGCAATAGCACGACCAGGGCGCGGCAGTTTTCGCTCACCGTCATAATCCGGTCGCCTGGGCGAATATCCAACGCGCTTAACCAGTCGCAGGCGGCGTGTATTTCTTCACCCAGCTCTGCATAACTCCAACGCACACTGCCATCCACAATGGCGGGCTGATCACCCATACGTTTGGCATTTTCAAGCACGCGGGTGCTGAGCCGCTCGGGAAGCTCAGCCACTAGTTCGCTAGCGAGACGTCCAAAAATACTTTCATCCGGCGCTTGGTAAGGTACCGACAAAGCCATTAGGACGCCTCCCGCACCATATTCCGAGCAATCACGATCTGCTGAATTTGCGTAGTACCTTCGTAAATACGGAATAGCCGTACATCACGGTAGAAGCGCTCAACGGCGTACTCGGACATATAGCCCGCGCCGCCGTGCACCTGCACGGCGCGGTCGGCCACACGGCCTACCATTTCGGCGCAGAACAGTTTGCAGCAGGAGGCCAGCGTCGAAACATTTTCGCCGTCATCTTTGCGCCGTGCAGCGTCCATTACCATGGTTTTGCCTGCGTAGGCTTCGGTTTTGCTATCTGCCAGCATGGCTTGAATCAACTGGTGCTCGGCAAGGGCAGCACCAAACTGCTTACGCTCCATGGTGTAGCGTAAAGACTCTTCCACTAAGCGTTCAGCCACACCGACACAGACTGCAGAAATGTGCAGCCGTCCGCGGTCCAGCACCTTCATGGCCGTTTTAAAACCTTGCCCCTCTTTACCGCCAATAATGTTTTCGGCGGGGACCCGGCAGTTATCAAAAATAATATCGCAGGTGTGAGCCCCCTTTTGGCCCATCTTGCTATCCGCCGCGCCGCGCACTAAGCCAGGGGTGTCGCCTTCAACAATAAACGCAGAAATACCGCCCGCGCCTTTATTCTCCGGGTTGGTGCGTGCCATCACAGTGAACAGGTCAGCTTCGGGGCCATTGGTGATATAGCGCTTGGTGCCGTTCAAGATGTAGTGGTCGCCGTCGCGCACCGCGGTCGTCCGCAGGCTGGCCGCGTCGGAGCCTGAATCCGGCTCGGTCAAACAGAACGAGCTAAGAATCTCCCCCGTTGCCAAACGCGGCACATACTTGGCTTTCTGCTCGTCGGTGCCATCAATCAAAATGCCCTGGGCACCAATGCCGTTGTTAGTACCAAACACCGAGCGGAAGGCGGGCGACGTTTTACCTATCTCCATCGCCACCAACGCTTCTTCTTCCATGGTCAGCCCCAGGCCGCCGTACTCTTCTGGAATCGAAAGCCCAAACAGCCCCATCTCTTTCATTTCAGCAAGGATTTCCGGCGGTACCGCGTCCTCCTCTGCCAGTCTCGCCTCATTGGGAATTAGGCGTTCACGGACAAAACGGGCGATGGTATCGACAAGCTGGTTAATCAGTTCGGGATCGCGAATCATGACGGCTCCTGGTGGCAACGGGTTTTATAGTTAGCGTTATCATTAGAAGTAGCGCTGAGCATGGACAATGCGCATATTTTGCATAGCAAAACTATTGTTCACTATTCTTGTCAGGCACTTTTGCATAGCCTAGGATGTCAGTCAATAATTGAAACACAGTTCTGCAATGCAGAATCAAAATCTATAAAGCACTCACTTGCAGCGAGGATTTGGCGTATGGCTAGCGAATCAACACCTTCCCCCTTCACCACGCTTGGCATTGTCGGCACTGGCGCCATGGGCCGTGGCATCGCTCAACTGGCGGCCCAAGCAGGCCTAAAGGTCATACTGTTCGATGTTAAGGAGGGTGCTGTAAAAGAAGCCAAAACGTTTATTAACGGCCTATGGGAGAGAAGTGCTGATAAGCAGCGCATCACTAAAGAGCAGGCGCAGCATTATAGTGAGCAGTTAACAGAGGCAAGCGAACTCGCCGCGCTGGCCCCCTGCGATATCGTCGTAGAAGCCATTGTCGAGAAGCTTGAGGCCAAGCAGGGTCTGTTCAGTGATTTAGAAACGATTGTCAGCCAGCAGGCCGTGCTAGCGACCAATACCTCTTCACTATCCGTCACCGCCATTGCCGCTACCTGCCAACACCCTGAGCGAGTGATTGGTTTCCACTTCTTTAATCCCGTCCCACTGATGAAGATTGCCGAGGTCATTCCTGGTTTACGCACCGCCGATGAGGTCACCCAGCGGGTGAATGCTCTGGGCAAAGCCATGGGCCACTTTACTGCCCAGGCTACCGATACGCCTGGATTTCTAGTCAACCACGCCGGGCGCGCCTTCGGCACCGAAGCGCTGCGTATTCTAGGCGAAAGCGTTACCGACCCAGCCACCATTGATCGCATTATGGTTGATCAGGGTGGTTTTCGAATGGGGCCGTTTACGTTGCTGGACCTTACCGGACTGGATGTCTCCCACGCGGTGATGGAATCGGTGTATCACCAGTATTATGAGGAAGCGCGCTTCCGCCCTTCACCGCTAACGCGGCAGCGCTTGGCTGCAGGCTTGCTGGGGCGTAAAACCGGCGAAGGCTTTTACCGCTATGTGGAAGGCAAGCAACAAATGGCGGATGAGCCCGCTATCGCTGAGGTGTCTCCTTGCCCGGTGTGGATCAGTCAAGACGACCCCGAATCCGCCGCAGCGCTCGCTGAATTGGTCAACACGGCGGGCTGGCCATTAGAGACCGGCCCACAGCCCACTGAGCAAGCGCTCTGCCTGCTGACGCCTTTTGGTGAAGACGCTACTAGCTGTGCGCTGCGCCAAGGGCTGGACGCCAAACAGTGCGTGGCGGTGGATATGCTCGCGGGGCTAGATAAACGCCGCAGCATGATGACCACACCGATAACTCAGCACACCTTCATTCAAGCAGCGCAAAGCCTACTCAACCACGACGGCACCCCGGTGAGCACGCTTCAAGACAGTAACGGCTTTGTTCTTCAACGCGTTGTTGCCTGCATCGTTAACGTTGGTGCCGAGATTGCCCAGCAAAGCGTCGCGGAACCCGCCACTATCGACCGCGCAGTTGAGCTGGGTTTGGGCTACCCCTTCGGCCCGCTACTTATGGGTGACCATTACGGCGCCACGCGTATTATGACGATACTCAATAACCTGCTCGAGGCCACCGGTGACCCACGCTATCGCCCTAGCCCATGGCTGCGCCGTCGTGCCGCTCTGCAAATGTCGCTAACGACTGCTTAACAACAACTTAACAACAGGAAAACCATCATGCAAGACGCCTATATTTACGACGGTTTACGCACCCCTTTTGGCCGCCACGGTGGCAGCTTGGCGGCTATTCGCCCCGATGAACTGCTGGGGCTGACGCTGAAAGCGCTGGTCGCCCGCAACCCCTTTGCGCCGGAAAGCTATGAAGAGGTGTTGGCAGGCTGCACCAACCAGGCAGGTGAAGACTCCCGTAACGTGGCCCGCCACGGTGCATTGTTGGCAGGCCTGCCTATTGAAGTGGCGGGCCAAACCGTCAACCGGCTTTGTGGTAGTGGCTTGGCGGCGATGATGGATGCTGCCCGGGCAGCTCGACTGGGTGAAGGCGAGCTGTTTTTGGCCGGTGGCGTTGAGTCCATGTCCCGCGCACCTTATGTATTGGGTAAAGCAGACTCCCCTTTTGCCCGCAACCAGCCGATGTTCGACACGGTGATAGGTTCACGCTTCCCCAACCCCTGGATTGCCAAAGAGTACGGCAGCCACAGCATGCCGGAAACCGCCGATAACATTGCCCACGACCTGAATATTGGCCGCGATGCCAGCGATGCGTTTGCCGCCCGCTCCCAGGCGCGCTACGCCCAGTCACTGGCAGCCGGCTTCTACGACGGCGAAATGTTGGGTGTTGAGGTTCCTCAAGTGCGCAAACAGCCGCCCCTGCTGGTAGATAAAGACGAGCATCCACGTCCGCAAAGCACGGAAGATAAATTGGCCAAGTTAGCCGCACTGTTTGAGGGCGGCGTGGTGACCGCAGGCAACGCCTCAGGCCTTAACGACGGTGCCGCCGCCCTGATTGTGGGCACCCAGGCTGCCGGTGAGCGTGTAGGCTTAACCCCACGCGCGCGCATTGTCGCCAGCGCCGTTGCCGGTGTTGCGCCGCGGGTGATGGGGTTAGGGCCAGTACCCGCTTCACAAAAAGCGCTGGCGCGTGCCGGGCTTACCCTTGAGCAGATGGATGTGATTGAAATTAACGAAGCGTTTGCCGTTCAGGTGCTTGGCTGCGTGCAGCAGTTGGGGCTCTCCGTCGACGATCCACGCTTGAATGCCAACGGCGGCGCTATCGCCATTGGCCATCCCCTAGGGGCTTCAGGAGCACGCTTGGCGCTTACGGCTCTCCGACAGCTTGAAACGACCGGTGGGCGCTATGCGTTGGTTACCATGTGCATCGGCGTCGGTCAGGGCATTGCCACAATTATCGAGCGTCTGGACAGCTGATTTAGTGTCAAACAGCCGCTATTTCGTTGATAGGCATGAACGCTGCGTCTAAGTAGATATGCGATACTGGGCGCCATAAGCCACCTATTGTTGGGATATTGAATGCACCCCACCGACACTGATGCTGACGACCCGCAGTTGCCCGGAAAAGATCGCAACTTTGTGACTGCGCTCGCGCGCGGCTTAGAGTTGCTGCGCGCCTTTGGCGCAGGTGAAGAGTATTTAGGCAATGCTGAGCTGTCCAACCGTACAAGTATTCCTCGCCCGACGGTGTCACGGTTAACCTATACCCTGACCCAGTTGGGCTATCTCCAGCACAATACCCACCTGGAGAAGTATCGGCTCGGCCCAGGTGTCTTAGCTTTGGGGTATCGCTTTCTCGCTAACATGGGCATTCGCGAAATTGCCCGTCCGCATTTACAAAAATTTGCCGATGCTACCGACTGCAACGTTAGCCTGGGCGGCGCTGACCGCAGCGATATGGTTTATTTGGAAACCTGCCATGGCCACGGCCCGCTAATCATTCGCCTGGACACGGGCTCCCGCCTGCCCATTGCCACTTCTGCGATTGGCCGTGCCTGGCTATGCGGCTTGTCTGACGAACGGCGCCAGCAGGTGCTCCAGGAGTTGGCCAGCGAGTATGGTAGTGACTGGCCGCGTTATGAAGCGGGTATACAACAGAGCTTTAAAGACTATGCGCAGTACGGTTTTTGCCTCTCTGAGCAGGATTGGCAGCGCGATATTAGCGCCGTGGCGATGCCGCTGATTTTGGAAGATGGCGCCGAGGTCATGGCGATTAACTGCGGCGGCTCCAGCCTGCGCTTGGATCACGACCGCTTGGTTAATAACTTAGGCCCTCGTCTCAAGGAAGTCGCTAATCAGATTAAGCAGGAACTAGCGCCAAGAGACCGCTCGGCACGGTAAATTCAAGCTAGGGAGACTTTAACTAACGCCCGTTTGAATGCATCATAGACTTCTAAGCAAGCGCATCGATACCAAGAGCGCCAAGGAGTGGGGATGCCAAGCGAGTGGATAGCGCGTCATGATCAAACAGTAACCCTCAAAGGCGAGTGGACGCTTGCCAACTACCGGCATATCAAAACGGCGCTTATTCACACAGAGCTCATTAACACAGAGCTCATTAACACAGAGCCCGGCAAGCCAACGGGTGCGACAGTTTCGCTAGACGCGATCACGCGCCTTGATACCGCTGGTGCCATACTCATCGTTGAGCTGATTGGCGTTGAGAAAGCGCGTGCAGTAGCCGACTGGGCAGCAGAGCTGCCGAGAGAGCAGCAGGCACTGCTTGTGCGTATTGCCGAAGCCATGGAAGCGCCGCTTGATGCTCCTCCTCCTTCCTATTCACGTATTAGCCAAGCGCTTGCCAGTGTGGGCCAACAAATGGTGGGGCTTTGGTCTCAGCAGCACCAGCTGCTGGCCTTTATTGGTCTTGTCATGGCCACCCTCTTCCATCTGGCATTGCGGCCACGCCACTGGCGTTTAACGGCCACCGTTGCCCATATTCAGCAAAGCGGTCTTAACGCCGTACCCATCGTCGCACTACTCACCTTTATGGTGGGTGCCGTCGTGGCTTTCCTTGGCGCTACCGTTTTGCAGGATTTTGGCGCCACCATTTATACCATCGATCTTGTTGCGTTCTCTTTCTTGCGGGAGTTCGGCGTTCTGCTTGCTGCGATCCTACTCGCAGGACGAACCGCCAGCGCCTTTACTGCCCAGATCGGCGCCATGAAATCCAACGAAGAGATTGATGCCCTGCAGGCCCAAGGGCTAGATCCTATCGAGCTTTTGGTACTCCCAAGGGTAATGGCGATGTTAATTAGCCTGCCCATGCTCGCCTTTGTAGGTATGCTCAGCGGCTTAGCGGGTGGCGCCATGGTCACCTCCCTATCACTGGATATTTCACTTACCCAGTTTATGGCCACGTTGCAAAAAGACGTATCGGTGACGCATTTTTTGGTAGGCCTTAGCAAAGCACCGGTGTTTGCCTTTGTGATCGCCGTTATTGGCTGCCTTGAAGGCTTTAAGGTCAGCGGCAGCGCGCAGTCGGTGGGAGAACACACCACGTCAAGCGTCGTTCAATCGATTTTTATGGTGATTCTGATTGATGCCGTCGCCGCGCTGTTCTTTATGGAGATGGGCTGGTGATAGATTCAGCTAAATCGACACCACAACCCGATCAACCGGTGATTCAGGTAAAGGGATTAGTTAACCGTTTCGGCGCCCATGTAGTTCATGAAAACCTGGATTTGACCCTTAAGCGCGGAGAAATTCTTGGCGTTGTGGGCGGTTCAGGTACCGGTAAATCAGTGCTTTTGCGTAGTATCGTTGGTTTGAAACGTCCCAATGGCGGCACGGTTGAAGTGCTTGGCAATACGCTTAACGAGCTAGACGACCAACAGCGCAGCCAAATAGAGCGGCGCTTTGGCGTGCTGTTTCAGCGCGGAGCCCTGTTTAGTTCGCTGAACCTGCAAGAGAATATTGCGCTAACGCTGATTGAACATGCCAAGCTACCCCGTGAAGATGCCGAACATCTTGCCAGAGTAAAGCTCTCGCTGGTCGGTTTACCGCCCCAGGCTGCGCTTCAGTTCCCTGAATCGCTGTCTGGCGGCATGGTGAAGCGCGCGGCGCTGGCCCGGGCTTTAGCACTGGACCCCGACATTCTATTTCTTGATGAACCGACGGCAGGGCTTGACCCTATTGGCGCGGCGGCTTTTGACCAGTTGCTGGTCACCCTTCGCAATGCTTTAGGATTCAGTGTTTTTCTGGTCACCCATGACTTGGATACGCTATACGCCGCTTGCGACCGGGTAGCGGTACTCTCGCAAAAACGCGTATTAGTCGTAGATACCATTGATAAAGTGGCGGATACCGACGACGAGTGGGTTCAAGACTACTTTCACGGGCCGCGTGGTCGAGCCGCTCAGCGTGCTCATGCCGCCTTTTCAACGAATGCTTACACTCAGGAGTGAGGGTCGATGGAAACCCGCGCACATCACGTTTTGATAGGTCTGTTCACACTGGGAACCGCCGTCGCGGCGCTGCTGTTTGCACTATGGATGAGCTACGCAGCCGGTGAACGTAGCTACCAGCCTTACCGCATTCTATTTGAGCGCAGCGTTAGCGGCTTATCGGTCGGCAGCCGAGTGCAATATAACGGTATTGAGGTGGGGGACGTCACCGAGCTTAACCTTAATCCTGATGACCCTCGGCAGGTGATTGCCCATATCCGCGTTTACGATGACGCACCGATCAAGACAGACACCCGGGCAAAACTTGCCTTTGCCAGCATCACCGGCAGCATGTCTGTGCAACTCCACGGCGGCACCCCTGAAGCCCCGCTGCTGATTGACCAAACCGATATCGAAGCGCCGTTTATAAGCGCAGACCCTTCGCCCATCGCCACGCTGTTCGATGAAGGCGAAGATATGATCGAGAACATCAACTCAATCCTGAAAAACGTTAACGAGCTGTTTGACGATAATAACCGTGATCAGGCAGGCAATATTTTAACCAACATTGCTCAGATTACCGAGATGATTGCCGCCCAGCAGAACGCCTTGGATCAAAATATGGCGCTTTTCGGCGAAGCCACTCGCCAAGCAACTAACACGCTTAGCAGCATCGACGCACTTAGCCAGGAAGCGACACAGCTGCTGCGTCAAGAGGGCCGGCTGGTAATGCAGAGCGCCGCCGAGGCGAGCGATGATGTGGCACGTGCGGCTCAGCGTATTGAGCAATTAGTAGAGACTAACGCTGGTGCCATCGAGGGCAGCCTGCAGGGCGCGCAAGATATTGCCCCAGCGCTCTCTTCGCTGCGCTCCACGCTCGATACATTGGATCGTATTACCCGCCAGCTAGAGGAGAGCCCAACAGACTTTTTTCTGGGCCGTGATCAGGTAGAGGAGTTCCGCCCATGAAGTTACGCCCCGCTGTTTTCGTTTCTGTTGTCTGCGTTACTGCCGTACTGCTGATGAGTAGTGGCTGTTCAATATTGCCCGAAAGTGAGCCAGCGACGCTGTATCGTTTGCCCAGTAGCGATATACAGCCCGTCACATCAGATTCTATGACCACCCGCCAACGCCTTGCTGTGGCTGCTCCGCAGGCGGGGCATTTACTGAGTAGCAACCGTATTGTGGTTTACCCAGAGGGTAATGTGGTTAATGTGTACGAAGCTGCCCGCTGGCAAGAGAATGCCCCTGCTTTACTCCAATCGCGCTTGATCACTGGGTTACAGCAGAGCCGCCTATTCGCCAGCGTGGGTAGCGATAGCCTGCCTTCCGAGCAACTGCTGCTCAGCGAACTACGTCACTTTCAGAGCGACTACGCTACCCGTCCGCCCACGGTGAAAGTTCAGCTCGATGTTCAGCTCGTCAGCACTCAAAACCGCGCTTCAATCGCGTCTCAAAGCTTCACCACCAGCGCGCAATCAATAAGCACCGATATACCTGATGTGGTTAATGCGTTTGGTATCGCTAGCGACGAGCTTGCTGAGGAACTGGTCAACTGGCTGGCCAATCAGGAGGAAGCTAATCCCCTTGATTAAGCTAGCAGTGACTAAGCCAGCGTGATTAGGACGTTGTTGCCCTTCGGACATACTCCCGCGGGTCGCGGGGGTAGTAGCGTTCGGGTTGGCTTTCAAGATGAGTAAAATAACGGGTGTCTTTGTAGGGCATCTTCATGTAGCCCGAGACGCCTAGACCCTCTATTTGGTCTACCGAGGCGAGAATGCGCGCCAGCAGCGTGCGGAACTCTCCCTCTCGAACCGGATCCAGCAGGCGGTAGTAGCTATGTATTTTGAGGTGCTGTGGCAGCGCTTCAAAAATGATCATGCCAGTATGGTGAATATCATTGAGCTGCTGCAGCACATGCATAATCGCCTCGGGCAGTACCAACAGCTCTTCTGGGTCGGGGCCATCCTCAAAGTAGCTGTGCTGACGGGTGCGATCCTCGAGCTCCGGTACTGCGCTCAACTCATAGCCTATCGCCATGCTGGGTTCGCTAACGAAAGCTTCATCCACGGAAGCTCGTTCTAAGTGCAGTGTTTGCCGCGCGTTAAACAAGCAGCTTTTAAACACGCCCTGGCGGTGAATTGCCCGCGCCAAGTGCACCATATTATTGACCGCTTCGATAAACGCAGGTTTCAGCGTCGGGTCGTGTAAATTTAACGACGAGTCGATATATACCCCTTCCCGCTCCCAGCGTACCGCCAAGCCCCCACCACCGGATATTTGCCCAAGCGGCTCACCGACGCCAAAAAGGCCTTTTCGGTTTCACCCATACCCTGCATAAACTGTTTGTAATAGCGGTCGAGTTGTACGTCGTTGACATCATTCAGGGTTTGTTGAGCATGCTCTTCCTGTGAAAAGGCTTCGCGCAGGAAGGCTTTGCGCGAGCTATAGACCACGGTATCGATCTCCTGATGCGCGGGGCGCGCCCATACCGGCACCAGCGGTACATTGTGCGATGCGGGCAGATCGATCATTACGACTCTGGCCATACGCGACATGTGGTTTAGAAAGTAGTCGCCTGCTTTGCGCCGCACCTGAGGGTCAGGGTCGAGCATTCCATCCAGGGTGCGGGCAAACTCCATCGGTAACCCCAGCGAACTGGCGGGAATGGCACGATGGCCAAATCGACACGACTGCGCCGACGCCAGCGCATACAGGGTTCCCGCTGCTCCCTGCTCATCGAACCGCGGCGATGACAGTGCGCCGTTTAACTGCTCTTCGCCAATAAAGTAAACATCGCCCAATCGGGCATTGGTTTGCTGCAGATTATCCGACATCAGCTCCATGACGTTCGCGCCCACAAACTGCAGTTGAGCATCCAATTGGGCAAATACCGATGAGCCCCAGTCGATTAGCGCAATAGACTCCTGCTCGGCGTCATACACCAAGTTAGAAGGCTTGATATCGCCATGTACCACCGGCCGTGCCTGGGGGCCTGACTCCCGGCGCAGGGTAAGCAGGATGTCGGCCAACTGCGCCGCCATGCGAACAATCAAGCGGGGTGACAGGCGCCCCTGTTTAAGCGATACCTGCTCTAGATTCCAGCCGGGGGCACGCTCCATCACCAGAATGGACTGCCCCCGGGAACGCTGGTAGGCAATGAGACCTGGAATGCGAGGATGGGACACCTGCTCGAGCATAAACGCCTCCTCTTCGAGGCGTTCCTGCAAGTGCGTGGGTAGGGTAATGCGCGAGAATTTAAAGACATAGTGCGCTACAGCACCTTGGTGGACGGTGCTGCCAGCAAATACAAAACCGTAGGCGCCCTTGCCAATGAGCTCGATGCCCTGATAGCCCAACTGGGAGAGCTGCGCCTGGCACAGCGCCACCCAGTCTTTCAGCTTGCGGGCATCGTGATGACTCAGCAGATAAACCGACTGCTCTTCGGGTATGTAAAACTGCTGAAGCGGTGCCTGGGACATAAGTCGCCCTGCTAGCCCAAGTGAAGCAGCATGGTCTCTGGGGCTTCCAGAAAGCCCTTCCAGGCATTACAGAAACGCGCAATGGTACCACCGTCGATAAAGCGGTGATCGCCCGCCCAGGTGATGGTCATAATCGCGCGGCGCTGCACCTCACCCTGCTCATCAAAGCGCGGTAACCATTGGGTTTTACCAATCGCCACAATGGCGGCTTCTGGGGCGTTAATAATCGGCGCGGCGTAGGTGCCTCCCAGCGCTCCGATATTGGAAATACTAATAGTGCCGCCTTTTAGATCGGCTTGATCCACCCGCCCTTCTCGTGCCGCCGTGGTTAACCGGCCGACTTCCCGCGCAATCTCCAGCAGGGTTAGGCGCTCAACGTTTTTAACATTGGGCACCATAAGGCCCGCTTTGCTATCGACAGCCATACCGATATTACACTGGGGATAATAATGCAGTTCATCCCCCGCTGCGTTTAACTGGGCATTAACGATGGGTTCTTCGGCGACCGCCAGTGCCATGGCTTTCATAAAAAACGGCATTAGCGTCAGCCGTTCGCCCTGTGCCTCGGCTAGCGGCTTTAAGCGCTCCCGCAGCGCCAGCAGTGCGGTCACGTCAATCTCTTCGCCGTAGTGAAAATGGGGAATGGTGCTCGCCGCTTCCACCATACGCTTGGCCATCACCGCGCGCACGCCGCGCAGTGGCTCTACCCTGGGCGCGCTGCTTTCGGCTTGGGTTTTAACCGCTGCTTGGCTGGATGGGGTAGCGGCTTGCGATGCTTGGTCAAGATGCGTTAGCACATCCTCTTTTAGCACTCGGCCATCTTTACCGCTACCCGCGATCTCCGTGAGCTGTAAGGCGTGTTCACGCACTAGACGTCTAACGGCGGGGCTGGCTGGCACCTTGTTAGATAAGCGGCCAGCAGCCGGCGTAGCTGTAACGGTGGAGGGTTCTGCCGCCCGTTCGCTCGGCTTTTCACTGGCGGCCGATTGGGCCATTTCTGTCTCGGCCTCACTCTTATTGTTGCTAGTCAGGTCGCTGGTTTGATTCTCCCCCTCCACCTGATAAGCAAATAGCGGCGCATGCACTTTAGCAATTTGGCCCTGGGCCACATACAGTTTGGTCACGACGCCGGCTTCGGGGGCGGTAATCTCCACCAGGGCCTTGTCGGTCATGACCTCAACGATAGGCTGGTCTTCTTCAATTTGATCGCCTTCAGCGACGCGCCATTCGACGACTTCGCACTCGACAATACCTTCGCCAATATCCGGCAGTAAAAAATCGCTCATTGTTGTTCTCCCCATGCGTACTTAGGCATTAATAGCCACTAAAAGTTGACGCTTTCGCGAATCGCTTCAAAAATCTTCAGGTGATCAGGCAGATACTCTTTTTCCAGCACCAGCGGAAAAGGCGTATCCAGACCCGTCACCCGGGCAATGGGCGATTCCAGGTAGAGAAAACAACGCTCTTGAATAGTGGCTGCAATTTCACCGGCAAAGCCGCCGGTTAATGGAGCTTCGTGGCTGACGACCAGGCGGCCAGTTTTAAATACGGATTCCGCTACCGTGTCGGCATCCCAGGGTAGCAGTGAGCGTAGGTCGATCACTTCACAGGCGATGCCCTGCTCTTCGGCTAACTCGACCGCTTTGCCGATCACCTCCATCTGCGCGCCCCAGCCCACCACGGTAATATCCGTGCCCTCTTTGGTGATTTCGGCTTCGCCAATGGGAAGCTGGTAATCCTCTTCGGGCACGTCGCCTACCGAAGCGCGATAGAGGCGTTTGGGCTCCAAAAAAAGTACCGGGTCCGGGTCGCGAATAGCGGCAAGCAGTAGCCCTTTGGCCTGATAGGGGTTGCGCGGCACCACCACCTTTAACCCAGGTGTATGGGTGAAATAAGCTTCGGGGGATTGTGAGTGATAAAGGCCACCGGCGATGCCGCCGCCGTAAGGGGTGCGAATGGTCAATCCGCCAACGTTAAACAGATCGCCTGAGCGGTAGCGGAACTTGGCGGTTTCGTTAACGATCTGGTCAAACGCGGGAAAGATATAGTCAGCAAACTGTATTTCTGCCACAGGCACCGAGCCCTGGGCCGCCAAGCCGTTGGCAAAGCCGATAATACCCTGCTCGACAAGAGGTGTGTTGAAGCAGCGCGCTCTGCCGTACTTCTCCTGCAGGTGACTGGTGGCCCGAAATACGCCGCCAAAAATACCCACGTCTTCACCAAAGCAGATGACTTTTTCATCCTCTGCCATGGCGATATCCAGTGCATTATTAATTGCCTGGAGCATGTTCATGGTCGCCATGTTACGCCTCTCCCTGGGTATCAGTCTCGGTGCCTACGTCTAGATCCAACGACTGCGCCCCGCGGGGATAAGCCTCGGGGTAGCGACGGATATGGCGTTTTAACTGATCGAATTGGCGCTGCAGCGCTGGGGTGATATCGGCATACACATCGCTGATCAGACTCTCTAGCGGCGGCGACGAGCGCTTCTCAGCCCGCTTCATGGTTTCCAGCACTTCACGGCGCAGGGTTTCCTGCTGGGAGGCCTCCTCCTCTTCACTCCACCACTGCTTTTTCAAGAGCCATTTTTGTAAACGCAGTACGGGATCCTTGGCGCGCCACACCTCCTCCTCATCTTTCGAGCGGTAGCCAGAAGGGTCATCGGAAGAGGAGTGCGCGGCAAGGCGATAGCTCATGGCCTCAATCAATACCGGCTGATTTTGCTCAACGGCGATCTTGCGTGCCTGCCGAGTTGCCTCATAAACAGCCAGCACGTCGTTCCCATCTACCCGGATCACGTGCATATGGTAGCCAAAGGCACGCGGGGCGATACCGTCGGCGGCAAACTGCTCGACGGCAGGCGTGGAAATGGCATAGCCATTGTTACGGCAGAAGAAAATCACCGGCACCTGATGCACTGAGGCCATATTCAACGCGGCGTGGAAATCACCTTCGGAGGCAGCGCCTTCCCCAAAAAAAGTTAACGTGCAGTGACCGTTACCAGCCAATTTTTGGCCGTAGGCGTAGCCCGTGGCCTGAGGAATCTGAGTCGCTAAGGGAGACGAGATGGTCATGTAGTGCAACTTGCGTGACCCGTAGTGAATCGGCATTTGACGGCCTTTGCCGTAGTCCAGCTCGTTGCCGAACAGCTGATTCATAAATTCGTCGATCGAGAAGCCGCGATACATCAAGGCGCCCTGCTCGCGGTACTGCGCCATAATCATATCGGCGTCATTTAGCGCAGCGGTGGCGCCCACTACGGCGGCCTCTTCCCCGGTACACTGCATGTAGAAGCTCAACCGCCCCTGGCGCTGAGCGGCCATCATGCGTTCATCGAGAATACGCGTGGCCAGCATTGCCTGGTAAATGCGCCGGGCATGGTCACGTTCAAGCGCCGGTTCAATGGCGCCGTCATGTAACTCGCCTTCCGGACAGAGCAGGCTAAAGGTGGGAATCGAAAATTCGTCGCCGGTCATGAAGTCCGGCTGGTGCACGTACTCAGTCATCATTATTGTCCTTGTTTTACCCCTTTTGAGGGCAGTGTTGTTGGTATTGGCCATTTTTGCCAGTGGATTTATCTGCCATGGGCCAATACAACTACTGCGACAGTAACGCAGCACAAGCACTTTAGGGATACAACTTAAGCCGCAGAGAGCCGAGAACGCAGTGGTTGTTGCAGCACTTCAAACAGGCTGTCGACCGTCAATGCCAATAACGCAATGGTCAGCGCCCCCTGAACTACATAGGCCATATTGCCGTTAACGATGCCGGAGATAATCGGGTCGCCAAGGTTACTGGCTCCAACAGTCGCCCCCAGAGCAGCCGTGGCGATATTAATGGTGACAGAGGTGCGAATGCCCGCCAGGATGACTGGGGCCGCCAGCGGCAGCTCGACATAACGCAATGTCTGTGTCGGTGTCATGCCCATGGCGTGTGCGGCGGTCTTTATGTCGATATCAACCTCCTGCAGTCCGGCAAGCGTATTACGCACGATGGGCAACATGCCATACAGCATCAAGGCGACAATGATGGGCAAGGTACCAAATCCGAGTACAGGTACCGCCAGCGCCAGCACGGCCACCGGCGGAAAGGTTTGTCCCAGCGAAGCCAACTGCCCTACCAACGGTAAAAAATCACTGCCGCGATCGCGAGTCACCACAATGCCAGCTGAGACGCCTACGACGACGGTCACAATCGCCGCTATTCCCACCACAAGGAGGTGGCGCCCCAGCAGCACATAGAAATCAGCGCGGTCATAAATCACCTGCCTGGCATCGGGTTCTATCCAGCGAAACAGTGGCTCGGCAGCAGACATGGCCACAACGCTGAGCAACAGCAGTGCTCCCCACACCAGTGGCCAAAGCCACAGCGGGGCTCTTTTGCGTGGCTGCGCGATACTCAGCGAATTACTCACGCGCACTTCCTTTATCCAGTTGTGCTTCCTTGATAATCCTGCGCAGCGATAGCTCGCCAATGGGGACATCGTGCTGATCGACTACCGTAAGCCTATCGCTGTGGTCGCGCAGCATCATGGAAAGCGCCTGACGCAGCGAAAAATCGGCCGGGATTCGTGATTGAGCGGGCAGAGTCGGCCCCATGGAGGTCATGTGATCTTTAACGCGGGTTAAAGCAGCCTGTTTGAGCCCCCGTTCAAGCCCTCCCAACAATGACTCGACAAACGAGTCGGCTGGCTGTTGCAACAGCGCGAGCGGAGAACCCTGCTGCACGATTCGCCCTTCGCGCATCACCACCAAATGATCCGCTAGTTTGAGGGCTTCATCCATGTCATGGGTAACGAAGACCACCGTTTTGTGCAGCCGCGCCTGTAGTTTGGCCAGCTCATCCTGAAGCTTTTCACGGGTAATCGGATCAAGGGCGCCGAAAGGTTCATCCATCAGCAAAATATCGGGGTCCGCGGCCAATGCCCTTGCCACACCGACTCGTTGCGCCTGCCCACCTGAAAGCTGGTGAGGATATTTATGCGCAAACTCCCCGACAGGCAAGCCTAGCAAGTCCATCAACTCTTCGACCCGCCCCTGGACATCGGCGGCTGACCACTTCAATAAACGCGGTACCAAACCAATATTGCGCGCCACGTTCCAGTGAGGGAACAAACCGGTGTGCTGAATGACATAACCAATCCGGCGGCGTAGCTTTACCGGGTCATACACCTCAATGGCCTGGCCATCCAGAATAATGTCACCCTCGCTATGCTCGATTAAGCGATTGATCATGCGCAGCGTGGTCGATTTACCACAGCCGGAGGTACCTACCAGCGCACAAAATTTGCCCTTAGGCACACGCAGCGAAATATCATCCACCGCGGTTTCTTCACCAAATCGCTTTGAAACATGGGAAAGCTCAATCATCGTGTTCCTCCGGGGCGCAGTGCTTCTGCCAGGGCGCCCAAGCCCGCATCCACGACCAGAGCCAGCATTAAAATGGGCAGTGCGCCGAGCAGAACCATGTCCATGGCTGCTTGACCCAAACCCTGAAAAATAAAGGTGCCGAGCCCACCCGCCCCGATCAAAGCGGCAACGGCGGTAAGACCAATGGCCTGAACCGTGGTAATACGCACCCCCTCAAGTAGCACCGGCAGCGCCAGCGGTAGCCGCACCTGCCAAAAACGCTGGCCAGCACGCATTCCCATCCCCTTGGCGGCTTCCAGGGTATCGGGGCTTACTTCTTCAAGAGCGATATAGGTGTTACGCACCATGGGGAGCAGGCTATAGGCAATCAGTGCGATCAAGGCAGGCGTCGTACCGATCCCGCTAACGCCAAGCTGGCCTAGCAATGGCACGTTGGCAGCAAGCCAAGCAAGCGGCGCCAGTAGCAGGCCAAACAAGGCAAGACTGGGAATGGTTTGTAGAAAATTGAGTACTGCGAAAGCGCTTTTCTGCAGCCGTGCATAGCGGCGCATCAGCATCGCTAGCACTAAGCCAACCACCACGCTAATACTGACGGCAACCCCAACCAGCGTCACGTGCTGACCAATAGCTCTCAGAAACTGCCGATCACGCGCCTTAAACTCCTGCACCAAGGCAAGGCTATCCAGCCACAAAGTTGCACACAGCCACCACACCAATGCCACGCCACATAACAGCAGCGTGGGCCAGAGACGAGTGAGCTTTAAGCGTAAGCGTATTTCAATTAAGCACAGTAGTAATACAAACAGCACTACCCAATACGCTGCCCCCAGGCCTAAACGCGCCTGGGGCAGTTCAGGGTCAATCAGTAAATAGCTGCTGGCAATTAACCCCACGGGCATGAGTGCCATCAAGGTCATTACTGCCGCTAACAGAGCGCGATAGTGCCGGTGACTCGGTTGCCACGCTAATATGCCAATGAAACTGAGCAGTAATGTGGCTAACAGCGCGCCGGGCCAGCCTAAGGCCTCAAGCGCGCCGTAGCTCGTTCCCTGAACAATCCGATTGGGAGCCATGCTAACCACGTCCAAACTCCAGAATGCGGCCAGCATGATAAGACTGAGGCTAACAAGCACAGTGTTAGGGTGCCGCCCATCCCAGCGAAGCCGAGGGGTGGACAATGCATCCAGCAACGACATTAATTAGCTATCCCAGGCATAAACACATTAATCAGCTAGCGTATCCAGATAGTCGCTGGCCACTTGGGTCGGTGACAGCCCGTTAACGGCAACATCTGCATTTAGCGTTTGCAGAGTGACCAGATCAAGGGTGGCAAAGACCTCGTTGAGCAGCGCTTCCATTTCGGGATACGTTTCCAGCACGCTTTCACGCACCACGGGGGCAGGCTGGTATACGGGCTGCACGCCTTTAGTATCTTCCAGTACGACCAGACCCAGTGCACTTAAGCCACCGTCGGTGCCATAAGTCATGGCGGCGTTAACGCCACTGGTTTGCTGGGCGGCGGCACGCATGGTGGCAGCAGTATTGCCACCCGACAGCACCAGCAGTTGCTCATCGCTCAATTCAAAACCGTAGGCTTCCTGAAACGCAGGTAACGCCTGTGCGGATTCCACAAATTCAGCGCTGGCGGCGAATTTGAACTCCCCTCCTTCCGCCAGATAGGCCGCGAGGTCTTCTAAACTGACCAATTCATTTTCAGTGGCTACGTCTTCGCGGACGCTCATTGCCCAGGTGTTGTTAGCACTAGCTGGCTGCAGCCAGACCAAGCCTTGTTCCGCGTCACGCTCTTTAACGGTTTCGAACGCTTGATCCGCATCGTTCCACACTGGACTGTCGGCCATATCAAAAAAGAAGGCACCATTGCCCGTGTACTCAGGGTACACATCAATTTCGCCAGCTTCTAATGCCGACCGCACAACGCTAGTACCACCAAGCTGTAAGCGGTTTTCGGTAGCAATATCGTTGCGTTCCAAGGTCTGAATGATCAGCTCACCCAACACCGACCCTTCCGTGTCGATCTTGGAGGACACCACTACCGGCTCATTGGCGCTGGCCTGGGAAAGGGAAAAAACGGATACGGCGCAAGCAACGATTAGGGGCTTAGCAATGATAGGATTAGCTGAAAAGCGCATCTTGAAATTCCTTTTGAAGTGGGCTTTTTACTGAGGCTCTTATGAAGTATAAGAGCCATCAGCGTTTAAGTCAGAGCCTAAGATAAAGCCATCGGCGTTTAAGTTGCTTCTAACACCCAAGAAGTACCTTCGCGTGAGTCTTTAAGAATAATCCCTAGGGCTGAGAGCTCATCGCGAATCGCATCCGCCTGAGCGAAGTCCTTATTCGCTTTCGCCTCAATACGTTGAGCAATTTTCGCTTCAATCTCGCTTTCGCTAAGCGGCATACCCTGTTGCTGCGTGCCTTTCAGGAAAATTTGCGGCGCCTGCTGAAGCAGCCCCAAAATAGCCCCTAGCTGCTTGAGCTCGCCCCCAAGCCTAGCGGCCTCGTCGGGCTGCTCCTGCTTGGCGCGATTGACCTCACGCGCCAGCTCAAACATGACCGCCAGCGCTTCAGGCGTGTTGAAGTCATCGTCCATGACCTGAGTAAAACGCTCTCGGTAAGGGGATGCCTTACTGCTGGCAATAGTGTCAGTGTCGACGCCTTCTAGCGCTGTGTATAAACGTGTCAGCGATTTGCGTGCTTCGGTCAGTGAATCCACCGAATAGTTGATCGGGCTACGATAGTGACTGGCCACCAGCAGAAAGCGCACCACTTCAGGGTCGTGTTCGGCCAGTACATCGCGAATGGTGAAGAAGTTGCCCAGAGATTTGGACATCTTCTCCTTGTTCACCCGCACTGCCCCAGCGTGCATCCAGGTGTTGACGTAGGTCTTGCCAGTGGCCGCTTCGCTTTGCGCAATCTCATTTTCATGATGCGGAAAGGTTAGATCCGGCCCGCCACCGTGAATATCGAAGGTATCACCCAAGCAGCAGGTCGACATCGCCGAGCACTCGATGTGCCAGCCGGGACGCCCATTCCCCCACGGCGACGACCAGTGGGCCTCACCCGGTTTGGCAGCCTTCCAAAGTACAAAGTCGAGTGGGTCTTCTTTATGAACATCAACATCCACCCGAGCACCAGAGCGCATATCGTCTAGTTGGCGATTATTGAGCTTGCCGTAATTGGCAAATTTGCGTACACGGTAGTAAACATCGCCGTTATCGGCCGCATAGGCAAAGCCTTTTTCAATCAGCGTTTCAATCATTGCCACGATATCGTCGATATGACCGGTGGCGCGGGGCTCATGAGTCGGTGGCAAAACAAACAGACGCGCTTCATCTTCGTGCATGGCGGCAATCATGCGCTCGGTTAGCGCGGTGATGCTTTCACCATTTTCGTCAGCACGCTTCAGTATCTTGTCATCAATATCGGTAATGTTGCGCACATAGTTAACATCGTAGCCACGCTCACGCAGGTAGCGGGTGATGACGTCAAAGGCGACCATGACGCGGGCATGACCAAGATGGCAATAGTCATACACCGTCATGCCGCAGACATACATGCTGACTTTTCCCGCTACAAGCGGGGTGAAAGGTTCTTTGCGACGCGTCAGCGTATTGTAAATATGCATATGGCTATCCATGTTTTTCCTGGCCTTTAGCCCTTCTGCTTGATTTTTGCCCAGCTATCTTTTAATCCAACGGTGCGGTTAAACACTAAATGCTCTGGCGTGGAATCATGACGATCTGCACAGAAGTAACCGACGCGCTCGAACTGGAAGCGTGATTCGGGCGTGGCCTCCGCAAGGCTTGGCTCGCCAATTGCCTGACAAACGACCAGCGATTCCGGATTTAAGTGCTCTAGGAAGTCGACATCTTTGTCACGATCTGGTTGCTCAACGGTGAACAGGTTGTCATACAGGCGCACTTCCACTGGCAAACCGTGGTCAGCACTTACCCAATGAATAACCCCTTTCACCTTGCGGCCTTCCGGGTTTTTGCCCAGCGTATCGAAATCCACTGAACAATGCAGCTCGCTGATGTCACCGGCCGCGTCCTTAATTACCTCGTCACAGCGAATCACATAGCTATTGCGCAGACGCACTTCTTTACCTGGCGCGAGGCGGAAGAACTTCTTAGGCGCATCTTCCATAAAGTCGTCTTGATCGATGTAAAGCTCCCGAGTAAAGGGCACCTTGCGCATCGTCATATCTTCACGTGCAGGATGCCCTGGCACTTCATACATCTCTTTGTGATCTTCCGGCACATTGGTGAGCACGACTTTCAGCGGCTTTAACACACACATGGCGCGCGGGGCATTGTCTTCAAGATCCGAGCGAATGGCGTGGGTTAACATGGCGATATCCACCAGGCCACCGTCGGCACGGGTAACGCCAATCATCTCGCAGAATTTGCGGATAGAGGTCGGCGTATAACCGCGGCGACGCATGCCGGAGATCGTCGGCATCCGTGGGTCATCCCAGCCATCGACAATCTGTTCGTCCACCAACAGCTTCAACTTGCGCTTGGAGGTTAACGTGTAATCAAGATTGAGACGGGCAAATTCGATTTGGCGCGGCTTGGCGGGCACAGGAAGGTTATTTAAAAACCACTCATACAGCGGGCGGTGATCTTCAAACTCCAGAGTACAGATCGAGTGCGTAACACCTTCAATGGCATCCGACTGACCATGGGTGAAATCATAAGAAGGGTAGATTTTCCACTTATCGCCCGTTTGGTGATGGCTGGCGTGGCGGATGCGGTAAAGGATAGGGTCGCGCAAGTTGATATTAGGCGACGCCATGTCAATTTTAGCGCGCACGACCTTTTCACTTTCACCAAATTCGCCTTCGCGCATTCGCGCCAGCAGATCAAGGTTCTCTTCGGCGCTACGCTCACGGTAAGGGCTGGGGGTGCCCGGTGCCGTCAGCGTGCCGCGGTACTCGCGAATTTCATCCGGCGAAAGATCGTCCACGTAGGCTTTTCCTTCACGCATCAAGTGCTGCGCCCAGGTATAGAGCTGGTCGAAGTAGTCAGAAGCAAAACGCACAGGGCCTGCCCATTCAAAGCCTAGCCAGGTGACATCCTCTTTGATCGCATCGATGTACGCCTGTTCTTCTTTCGCCGGGTTGGTATCATCAAAACGCAGATGACATTCGCCACCCATTTGCTCCGCCAGCCCAAAATTGAGACAGATCGACTTTGCATGGCCGATGTGCAAAAAACCGTTGGGCTCGGGGGGGAAGCGTGTCACGATTTTAGTGACCTGGCCGCCCTCGATTTCGTCGCGTACTTGGTTGCGAATGAAGTTCGGCGCTGGGGTGGTCTCGTTGGTCATGGTGGTGTTGATAACCTCGTGGTGGATGGCGTACTGAGCCGTGAGAACATAGGATACTCCTATGGCCCTTCGCGGTGCAGGGCAAAACCGCTATTATAACGTGACGCCGATGCACAGCGCCAAGGCGAACGCCTTTATTGAACAGGAATTTATCCATGATCGTATTACAGACGAACCACGGTGACATCACCATCGCGCTTAACCATGAAAAAGCGCCGATTAGCGCGGCGAACTTTGAGCAGTACGTTCGCGACGGGTTTTATGACGGCACCCTGTTTCACCGGGTGATTGACGGATTCATGGTCCAAGGCGGCGGTTTTGATAAAGACTTCGAGCAGAAGCCGACCGTTGACCCGATCGAGAACGAAGCCGACAACGGCTTAAAAAACACTATCGGTACGCTAGCCATGGCTCGCACCCAGGACCCGCATTCTGCCACTGCGCAGTTTTTTATTAATGTAGGCGACAATAGCTTTCTTGATCACAGCGGTAAAAGTCTTCAAGGCTGGGGCTATGCGGTATTTGGCGAAGTCGTTGACGGTATGGAAGTGGTCAACGAGATTAAAAACGTGGCCACTACACGCCGCGGCATGCACGCCGATGTACCCGCTGAAGACGTGATCATCGAACGCGCTTACATGAAGGAAGCGGAATGACACTGGGAGCTTTATGCGCACATTGCTTGTTGCCGACCTGCATCTAAGTAGCGACACCCCTGAGATTAATCAGGGGTTTTACCGCTACTTAGAACATACTGCCCCAGGAGCCGATGCTCTTTATATTCTGGGCGACCTTTTTGATGCCTGGATGGGTGATGACCTTCTTGATGCCACTGACCATCCGCTCAGCATTGTGGCTCAAGAGGTTATTAAGCGGTTGCACAAGCTTAGCAGTGACGGCACCACTGTTTATTTGATGCATGGCAACCGTGATTTTTTACTCGGCGAGCGCTTTGTTAACGCTTGTCAGGCGATGCTGCTACCTGACATTGAGGAAGTCGAGATTCAGGGGGTACCCGTGGTACTCCTTCATGGCGATAGCTTATGCACCCAAGATGAAGCCTACATGGCTTTCCGTCAGCAGTCGCGCAACCCAGAGTGGCAAACTCAGATATTGGCTCTACCGCTGGAACAACGTCTAGAGCTGGCCAAAAGCCTACGCATGCAGTCGGGCGAGGCTAACGCCAATAAAGCTGAGGCAATCATGGATGTGACACAGCAGGAAGTAATTTTGCTGATGGAGCGGTTTGGTGTTGCCACTATGATTCATGGTCACACTCACCGCCCTCACGTACATGACCTGACGGTTGAAGAAGTACCCGCCAAACGTTATGTGTTAGGAGATTGGGATAGCCAACGTGGCTGGGATATCGTGGTTGAGCGCTCAGATCAAACGGCACCAAAGTTGCGTCAGTTCTCTTTCACCGAATTACCTGACGCCTGACCTGAGACCGCTATTTACGGATACAAAAAAGCCGATCGCGAGATCGGCTTTTTTGAACCTGCTTAAGCGATTCTATTGCTCTATGTCTGCATCGCTGCGCAAGTCATCAACCAAACCTTGGAGAACCGATTGAGCACGCAGTTGTTCCGCCATTTGTGAGACAAACGTTTCCATCTGCTCATCAATTTCACCGTCACTCACGCTATCCAATGCTACAACGGCAACGCCTTGGGGAAGTTCAACGGCACGATAAACGCTCTCACCCTCATCAGGCCGTGGCATGCGGAAAGCTTCCTGAACAATCGTTTGAGGTACGGTGGTATCTGCTTGGCGACTAACGTTATTAGCTTCGAGCCAATCGACATCCAACTCCTCACCTGCTTGCAGTTCTGAAATCAATGATTGCGCCTCTTCACGCAATGCTTGCTGCTGCTGCTCAGCGGCTACGGATATTTCGACCTCCTCGCGGACCTCATCCAGAGGCAGTAACGTTGCATCGCGCTGTTCAGCAATACGCAGCACCATCCGACGATCTTGGTCTAACTCGATAACTTCACTGTTATAACCCTCTTTCAGCACGTCGTTGCTGAACGCCGCTGACATCACACCAGGCTCGGATAAAACGCCTTCCGCTTCGTCATCACGGGCAAGCCAATCGCTCTCATTAAGGGTAAGACCAATGCTTTCAGCAACGCTTTGCAGATCATCCGCAGCGAAGCTTTCATCAATTAGCTGCTGAACTCGCTGATTAAATTCATCATCAACATCGCTCAGCGCCACTTCCCGCGCCAGCTCATCGCGCTGCTCTTCAAATGTTGGGCCTTGAATATCCGTCACCTGAATAATGTGAAAAGCATTATCCAATTCAACCGGCTGGGATGCATCACCCTCTTCTAAAGAAAAAGCTGCTTCATCAAAGCTATCCCCAAAGAAGCCACGGCTGATTACCCCAAGATCCCCACCCTCTTCGGCACTGGCCGTATCATCAGAGTAGCGCAGAGCGGTATCGGCAAACGATTCACCGCTATCCAATGCTTGCCTGGCTGTTTCAGCCATTTCCTGAGCTTCGTCACGAGTACGTTCATCACCAAAGGTAATCATGATATGGGAGACTTGGCGGTCAGCGTCACGATTCTGCTCGCGCCATGCATCCCGTAGCGCCTCTTCATCAACATCGCGGCCTTCTGCCATTGCCTGACGATCAACTATCACATACTCAAGACGCACCTGTTCGGGACGTTCATAGCGCTCTTGGTGGGCATCATAATAGGCTTGCAGGTCGTCTTCACTGACATTGATATCAGCCTCGACGTCATCACCATCTAGCACCACATAGCGTAAGCTCCGCTCCTGGCGCTGCAACTCTGCCAGACGCTCTTGTTCATTGGGTAAGCTAAAATCGCTGAAAGCTAGACCCTGCTGTAAATGCTGTCGCTGGATATCGACGCGCAATTCTTGACGGAAAGATAATGGCGTATAGCCCGCGCCCGCTAAGCGGTTACGAAAAACTTCAGCAGAAAAACGACCATCCTGATCATGGAACTCAGGCAGACTGACAATCAGTTGATCAAGTTGCTCTTCTGAAACAGCAAAGCCACCCTCTTCGGCGTACTGGGATAACAGTTCCTGGGTGATGAGCTGGTCAAGCATGTCGCTGCGTAGGGCTCGCTCTTGCTCAGGCGGCACCTGCCCTGAGCGTAAAGCGCGCTGCACCCCGAGCTCAACCTGCTGACGCATGATGGGCTGCCCGTTGACACTCGCTACTTCGTCTGGATCGCTGCCAAAAAGCCCAAACAGTGATTCAATCCCGAAAAGCGCCATGGCCGCGACCATAACACCGATAATAATTTTGGCACCCCAGCTCCTGGAGCCATCTCGAATACTTTGCAGCATGCTAGCCTCAGATAGTCACAGCCAAACACATCGACCCGCTAAATCCTAACAAATAGGGGGCCAGAAAATAACATGGGCGCATCGCCAATGCGATGCGCCCATTAGGTTACAGCAAACGCGGTCAAATTAGTTGACGGCGTCTTTCAGCGCTTTACCTGCTTTGAAGCTGGGTACTTTGGCAGCACTGATCTGGATTGGCTGTCCCGTTTGCGGGTTGCGGCCAGTTCGTGCAGCACGTTCTTTGATCGCGAAGGTACCAAAGCCTACTAGTGATACGCTGTCGCCCTTCTTAAGGCTATCGGTGACAGACTCCACCATGGCATCCAATGCGCGGGTTGCCGCTGCTTTCGGGATATCTGCAGACGCGGCAATGGCTTCAATCAGCTCGGACTTATTCACTCTTCACCCCTTGACTGTTTCAAAAAATGGCTCTGAACGGCATGGTCACCGATAGGTACAACGATCAAAGCATAGCTGCGTTTTATAGCAACGCCTTGAAACACCTGTCAAGCAACCATGTCGTGAGATACCCGCCACACAAAGTAGCGGGCACAAATATTAAGTAAAATTAAAGACCAAAGAGGACTTTAACAGCTTAATGGGTACTAGCAACTACGGTATTACTATACGATGCGTCGGTGCTTTTCAACGGTGCACCCTCTTCTACCTTATCAGCTAGCGCTACGGCTAAGACATCATCTATCCAACGTACCGGACGAATATCAAGTGCGCCTTTGATATTGTCAGGTACTTCCTTGAGATCACGACGGTTTTCTTCAGGAATTAGCACTGTCTTTATACCACCGCGACGGGCTGCCAGCAATTTCTCCTTCAGACCGCCGATGGGCAACACTTCACCGCGCAGATTGACCTCACCGGTCATTGCCACATCACAACGTACCGCCCGCTGCGTGTAAGCAGAAACGATCGCGGTCACCATGGCAATACCCGCGCTTGGGCCATCCTTAGGCGTAGCTCCTTCGGGCACGTGGATATGCAGATCCTCTTTTTCGAACCGCTCAGGATCAATTCCATATGCTTGTGCTCTAGCTCTAACCACGGTATGTGCCGCGCTTACCGACTCTTTCATGACATCACCGAGTGAGCCAGTTTTGTTAATTCGCCCCTTACCCGGCGTAACCACTGACTCAATATTAAGCAATTCGCCACCGACCGATGTCCAGGCAAGCCCAGTGACTCGGCCAATTTGATCTTCTTGCTCAGCCAGACCGTAACTATAGCGACGCACCCCTGCATAGTGCTCAATCTGTTCGGCCGTTAAGCTCTGACCATCTTGATCAGAGGCAGGGTCACGCTCATTTTCAAGGCGTTCACGTAGCACTTTACGCGACACTTTGGCGATCTGACGCTCAAGCTCACGCACACCTGCTTCACGAGTGTAATAGCGAATAAGCTCTAAAAGCGCGCTATCTTCCAGCGTTAACTCCTCACCCTTCAAACCGTTTGCTGCTAACTGCTTAGGCAATAAGTAGCGCTTAGCGATGGCCAGTTTTTCATCTTCGGTGTAACCCGGCAGACGAATAATCTCCATACGATCTAGAAGCGCACTAGGAATATTCATCGAATTAGCCGTACAGATGAATAGTGTTTCTGAAAGATCGTAATCGAGCTCCAGATAGTGATCGCTAAAGCTGTTATTTTGCTCAGGATCAAGCACTTCAAGCAATGCAGAGGCTGGATCGCCGCGATGATCCATGCCAAGCTTGTCGACCTCATCCAGCAAGAACAGGGGATTTTTAACCCCAGCACGGCTCATCCGCTGCATCAATTTACCCGGCAGCGACCCGATATAGGTGCGGCGATGGCCGCGAATTTCTGACTCATCGCGAACGCCACCCAGCGCCAAACGCACATACTTACGATTGGTGGCACGGGCGATAGATTGGCCGAGAGAGGTTTTACCCACTCCAGGCGGGCCCACCAAACACAATACAGGTCCTTTCATCTTGCGCACCCGCTTCTGCACGGCAAGATACTCTAGGATGCGCGCTTTTACCTCTTCGAGGCCGTAATGGTCTTCATCCAACACTTGCTGAGCTTTGACGAGATCGTGCTTCACACGTGTGCGCTTCTTCCAAGGCACCGCGACTAGCCAATCCAGATAAGAGCGCACAACGGTCGCTTCAGCGGAATTTGAAGCCATCATTTTGAGCTTGTTAAGCTCTTGCGTCGCTTTCTCAGATGCCTCCTTGGGCATACCGGACTCTTTAATCGCGAGCTCGTACTTTTCAGCCTCATTGGGCACATTATCCAGCTCACCCATCTCTTTCTGGATGGCTTTCATCTGCTCATTGAGATAGTACTCGCGCTGCGTCTTCTCCATCTGCTCTTTAACCCGCGAGCGGATGCGCTTCTCCACTTGCAGCAGATCGATTTCAGACTCAATCAGCGCCATCAGGTGTTCAATACGATCGCGCACGCGATCCATCTCAAGCAATTCCTGCTTATCACCAATCTTCAGCGACAGATGAGCACAAATGGTGTCCACCAAGCGGCTTGGGTCTTCAATCCCTGATAACGAGTTAAGTACCTCGTTAGGGACTTTCTTAGACAGCTTGACGTACTGCTCAAACTGATTGAGTAATACGCGCACAAGCGCTTCTTGCTCACGACTAGTAAGCGGCTCACTCTCTCGTGGTGTTAAGTGCGCCTGCGTGTAGCCGGCTTCATTCTCTTCAACGCTTAGTACATCCGCTCGAAAATTACCCTCAATGAGTACTTTAACCGTGCCATCAGGAAGCTTGAGCAGCTGCATAATGTCAGCCACGGTACCCATAGCATAAAGATCAGCGTTATCCGGCTCATCCTGAGACGCTTCACGTTGAGCCACCAGCAATACACGCTTATCAGCCTCCATCGCTGCTTCAAGCGCCTGGATAGACTTTTCACGACCAACAAAAAGGGGTATTACCATTTGCGGATAAACGACCACATCGCGCAACGGTAAAAGGGGTAGACATTGTGTCTGTTCGGCGTTCTGCTGCATCGCAGACGTTCCTCGGCAAATCGGATGAGTACTTAAAAAAGAGTACTTGGAAAAGTACTGCGCAGTCGTCAGTAAGCGATGTTCAACCACATTAGCATTGAGCGGACTAGGCAGTAATACTTCACGACAAAGCTTTTCAACGGCAAGGCTCTTCAGCGACAGGGCTCTTCAACAACAAGGGGTCGCCTAAGCGACCCCTTGATTTTAGCGCAAGCGGTTAAAGCTGGGCCGACTGGTCAATTAGCCACTAACCATCAGTGCCGTCGACTAGCGCTTCTTCTTGCTGGGAATAGATCAAAAGAGGCTCGCTCTCACCGGCAATCACTGAACCGTCAATAACGACTTTACTGACACCTTCAAGTGATGGAATTTCGTACATGGTGTCAAGCAGCACTGACTCTAGAATAGAGCGCAGGCCACGCGCGCCAGTCTTACGCTCCATCGCTTTCTCAGCCACAGCACGTAACGCTTCATCTCTGAACTCAAGCGTCACATCTTCCATTTCAAACAGCTTAGCGTACTGCTTAACCAGCGAATTCTTGGGCTCGGTCAGAATCTGCACCAATGCATCTTCGGTGAGCTCCGTTAGTGTGGCGATGATCGGCAAACGCCCTACAAACTCAGGAATCAAGCCAAATTTCACTAGATCATCAGGCTCTACGTCAGCCAGCAGTTCACCCACCCCACGGGAGGACTCCTTGCTTTTCACCGCTGCATTGAAGCCGATACCGCCCTTCTCAGCACGGTCACGAATAACTTTCTCCAGCCCCGCAAACGCACCGCCTACGATAAACAGAATATTGCCCGTATTAACTTGGACAAATTCCTGCTGGGGATGTTTGCGTCCACCTTGAGGTGGCACAGAAGCCGTTGTACCTTCAATAAGCTTCAGCAATGCTTGCTGGACGCCTTCACCCGAGACATCACGCGTAATTGAAGGGTTATCCGATTTGCGTGAAATCTTGTCGATTTCATCAATATAAACAATCCCGCGCTCGGCTTTCTCAACGTCGTAATCGCACTTCTGCAACAACTTCTGGATGATGTTTTCGACATCTTCACCGACATAGCCGGCTTCCGTCAGCGTGGTTGCATCCGCAATGGTAAAAGGTACATTCAGTAACCGTGCCATCGTCTCCGCTAACAGCGTTTTACCGCTACCAGTGGGACCAATCAGCAGAATGTTTGATTTACCTAATTCTACATCGCCGTCGCGCACATCTGTTTTCAGACGCTTGTAGTGGTTATACACCGCTACGGAAAGCACCATTTTGGCGCGATCTTGTCCGATGACGTAGTCATCAAGCGTATGACGTATTTCGCGAGGCGTAGGTAAACGCTCCTCATCGCTCTCGGCATCGGCTTCGAGAACTTCCTCGCGAATAATGTCATTACATAAGTCGACACACTCATCGCAGATATAAACGGACGGGCCCGCAATCAGCTTACGTACTTCGTTTTGATTCTTTCCACAAAACGAGCAGTAGAGCAGTTTGCCACCTTCGTCCTTGCCTTTGCCGTCGGCCATTCGCATACCTCTATCACTGCGGCGGCTTACGCCGCCGGAAAAGCTCGTTAGAAAAGCAGAATCCTATTACGCTATCAGGATGTAGGCCGCTTATCCAGCACTGCGTCAATCAAGCCATACTCTGTGGCTTTACTGGCGCTCATGAAATTATCCCGATCTGTATCACGCGAGACAGTTTCGATATCTTGGCCCGTATGGTGGGCAAGGATTTGATTCAGCTTTTCGCGAATACCCAGAATTTCACGGGTATGAATTTCTATGTCAGAAGCCTGGCCTTGGTAACCACCCAGCGGCTGATGAATCATCACCCGTGAATTGGGCAAGCAGTAACGTTTACCAGCAGCACCTGCTGTCAATAACAGCGCACCCATGCTGGCCGCTTGGCCAATACATACCGTAGACACGTCCGGCTTCACAAACTGCATAGTGTCGTAAATCGACATCCCCGCGGTGACCGAACCACCAGGCGAGTTAATATACAGGTGGATATCTTTATCTGGATTTTCTGACTCCAGAAACAGTAACTGAGCGACGACCAGATTAGCCATGTAGTCTTCTACAGGGCCTACCAAAAAGATCACACGCTCTTTCAAAAGGCGTGAGTAGATGTCGTAGGCTCTTTCCCCTTTGGCGCTCTGCTCAACCACCATGGGCACTAAACCGCCAGCGTTTTGAATATCAAACTCACTCATTCAGGTGATTCCTTGCGTCCGGGAAGGGAAAGGCGCACCGACATAAAGGTGCGCCACGTTCCAGGGTGTTAGGCGCTAGCTTGCTCGCCTTCTTCAGCACCCTCATCTTGCTCAGCCTGCTGTTGCGCAGCGGCAAGGGCTTGCTGATAAGACATTTCAACGTCTTTAATGTTCGTTTGCTCAAGTAACTTAGCCACCGCCTTCTCTTCGAGAATGGCAGATTTCACCTGGGTTTTCAGCTGCTCGTTACCCATGTAGTAGCTAACCACTTCATCAGGATCTTGATACTGCTCAGCCAGCTCGGCTACTTTTGCCTTGATAGCATCATCGTCGGCATCAAGTTCGTTTGCCTTGATGACTTCTGCCAGCAACAAACCAACCTGAACTCGGCCTTTAGCCTGCTCTTCGAAAAGTTCATTGGGCAGCTGGCTAACATCAAAATCTTCGCCTAAACCAAACTGTTGAGCCGCCTGACGCTTCATGCCATCTGTTTCTTGCTGAACCAGTGCGCTCGGCACAGGAATTTCATTCACCTTTTTAAGTGCATCAAGTACTTGCTGCTTAACCCGGTTATCAACGGCTTGTGATGCTTCACGGGTCATGTTCTTCTTGATTTCGGCGCGGAATTTTTCCTGATCGCCGCCTTCAACGCCAAAACGCTCGATAAACTCAGCGTCAACTTCGGGCAGTTTCTGGCTGCTGACTTTGTGAATCGTTACCTTAAAAGTGGCTTCTTTGCCAGCCAAGTGCTCAGCCTGGTAATCATCAGGGAACGTGACGTTAAGGGTCTTCTCTTCGCCCGCTTTAGCACCAATTAACTGCTCTTCAAAACCTGGAATAAAGCTATTGGAGCCAATGACCAGTGTGTGACCTTCGGCACTACCGCCTTCGAACGGTTCATCACCAATATAGCCTTGGAAGTCGATAGTGACTTGATCACCGTCGGCGGCAGCAGCATCAACTTCTTCCCATGCGGCATTTTGCTTACGCAGTGTATCGATCATCTCCTCGACATCTGCATCGCTAACGGACACCACCGGGCGCTCTATATCAGTACCTTCAATTGAAGCCAGCTCTACCTGCGGGTAGATTTCCATTACTGCCACGAATTCAAGGTCTTTGCCTGATTCATTAACGGAAGGTTCAATTTGCGGGAAGCCCGCCGGGTTGAGGCCTTCATCAGTAATAGCGCGCACGTAACGCTCACGCATTACTTCGCTAACTACCTCGTTACGTACGTCTTGGCCGTAGCGCTGCTGGACTACTGCCATTGGCACCCGGCCCTGGCGAAAACCATTCAAGCGAACATTCTTCGCGGTGTCTTTCAAGCGAGCACTCACGGCCTCGTCAATTTCGGCAGCCGGCACTTGAATAGTAATGCGGCGTTCGATCTGGGAGGTCGTCTCGACAGAAACTTGCATGAATTGTCCTCTAACGGCTGGGCGTTGTGTTGATTGCATGTAATAAGTTCAAGGGGGTAATTTTAAGAACCCCAACGCATAGTGGCAAGCGCCATGCTCGCAACATGGGGGCAGTGATGTTAAAAACAAGGGAATAAGCGAGCAATTAACCGCTTTAAGGCGTGTTTAGCTTCATTATTAGCCCCATGCTGCGTAATTTACACCATTCTACTGCTTTGTACGTCTTGCAGCGACTTTTTCAATCGCCGTACCAAAAACACTAGCGAGCCTGGCCCTCGCCAGCCCACCATAGGCCTACTGCGTGCATCAGTACGCCAAGCGTTGCACCATGGGAAATGAACACCTGCCAACTAATCCACTCCGTAAACAGCGCGTGCCAGCCACCCATTACGACCATTCCTAGCAGTAACATAACGGCTAACCGTTTGCATAGCTGCGGCAAGCGGCGACGCGCCGCCACAGCCAATAAGCGCCACTGAATAATAGCCGCAAAAGCCACCAGTGCTAAGGCGAAGAAAATCAGCGTCTGGCGGGTTTCATGCCCGCCCGCCATGTAGCGAGGCAGGGTTGCCAGCATAACGACACATAAGCCCAGCGCAACACTGATGCGCTCAGGCGAGGTGGGCGTTCGCTGCATCGCTCAAGCCACCTTTAACTGCTGGTCAACGATCCACTCTTCCACCCAGGGCACAGCCGCATCGTCGGCCATAAAGGTCTCCATGGCGTCGATTTCTAGGCGCTCCCCTAAGCGAGTCGCGCCATAATCCGCCAGCAACTCATCTAGCGCGCGGCCTGCACCGCAAAAAGTATCGCCATACGAGCTATCACCGAGGGCAATGAGCCCGTAGCGAAGCGTGGTAAGCGCGGGACTTTGTTCACGCAGCTGCCGGACAAAGGGCACAAAACTGCCGGGAAAATCTCCACTGCCAGTGGTCGAGACACAAAACAGCGCCAAATCGGCGCCACCACTGACAATATCATCGACAGATGGCTGCTCAACAATCTCCACAGCGTAACCGGCCTGTTCAAATAGGGGTTTCACTTGCTCTGCCACATCAAGGGCACCGCCGTACATGGTACCCACCAAAATATTTAGCTTCGGCATCGTCACTCCCCTGTCAAAGTGTCACAGTGCCAACCCGCAAGTCGACAAATACCCGATGAATTTGCTCAAATATTAACATGGCTGGTTAGAATGAAACACATTACCCGTAATGCTTGGCCCATATACAACCCCTAGGAGTAACTATGCAGCAAACCTTTGAGACGTGGATCACTCCGATAATGATCGGGGGATTAATTATATTTATGTGTTTTATTATCTGGGATTTGGCTAAAAAGTCCAACGCTGGCAAATTTGGCACCATCATGCTGTTTGTCGTGTTGGGAGCAGGTATGCTGGGTTACGTTATCAAGGTGGTGATTACGTGGTTAATAGAAGGTGGCGGCATGTAGTCGCAAGAAAACCCTCATGACTTGAGACTCGGCGCTATAACAAGAAAAGGAGCGCCCATAGGCACTCCTTGTAAAGAACATGAGATTATCTAGTGTTATGAACCTTAAGCTTATAAAACAGATGCTCATACGCCTATAGTTCAAAATGCTACTCACCGACCCCGTAATGCTCTACCTGCTGCTTAAGCTTTTGCCCTGGACGAAAAGTTACCACCCGCCGGGCAGAAATCGGAATTTCTTCACCGGTTTTAGGGTTTCGTCCCGGTCGCTCGCGCTTATCACGCAGGTCAAAGTTACCAAACCCCGATAACTTCACCTGTTCGTTCTCACGAAGACAGGCTCGAATCTCTTCAAAAAAAGCTTCGACCATGGCCTTCGCTTCTCGTTTGGACAGGGCTAGCTCAGCATGCAAATGCTCAGCCAGTTCTGCTTTGGTCAACGCACCCATAAGGTTTCTCCTTATCCTTGAAGCAGATACAGCGTCAAAGCACCGTATCAACCGTACAGTAGCAAACGCATTGCCAAGAACGTGATAAGCATCGTGGCGTAGCCTAAGCAATAACTTAAGTTACTTACTAGCCGCGCAGCTCCGCATCCAGCTTGACACGCACTTGTGTCACAATTGAATCGACCAACTGATTGATTTCTTCGTCGTTTAGCGTGCGCGATGGATGCTGCCAGGTCAAGCCCAACGCAATACTCTTATGCCCTTCGGCTACGCCTTTACCTGAATAGACATCGAATAGCTTGATATCCTGCAGATACTCCCCCGCTTGCTGCTTGGCGCAATCGAGTAATGCCTGCACAGGTGTCGACTCATTGAGTATAAATGCCAAATCACGCCGCACCTCTGGAAAGCGAGATAGCGGCTCAAAGGCTGGCACACTGCCTTGGCTTAGCATATCCAAGCGCACTTCAAACAACACAGCATCCATTTTCAGGCCTAGCGTTGCTCGCACTTGCGGGTGCAGCGTACCTATCCAGCCTGCTGGCTCACCGTTATGCAACAGCTGCGCACTTTGCCCAGGATGAAGCGCGGGGTGCTCTGCGGGCTCAAACCGCCAAGTATCGGCTTCGCCACCTAAAGCGATGACGCTTTCTAAATCACCTTTCAGATCATAAAAGTCGACACGGTCTTTTGCGCCACTCCACCCTTCTGCTTCACGCGGGCCACACACCAATGCACCCAGCATCGACACCTGTGACAAAGCATCCAACTCGCCGTTAAATACTAGCCCGGTTTCAAATAAACGCACGCGAGCTTGCTGACGATTGAGGTTGTACTCCATGGCACGAACCAAGCCAGGAAACAAGCTGGCCCGCATCACCGACAAATCAGCCGAGATAGGGTTAGCAAGCACGGGGGATACGGCGTCTGGTAGCAGTGTCGCTTGCAGCTCGGGCGCCACAAAACTGTAGGTAATCGCCTCTTGAAAGCCACGTGCGACCATCTGACGACGCAGCCGCGCCTGCGTGAGCGTCGCTTCGTCTGCAGAACGAAGCGCCAAGCGTGCTGCAGGGCGACGTACCGGCAAATTATTATAGCCATGGATACGTGCCACCTCTTCGATAAGGTCTTCCTCAATGGCCAAATCAAAGCGCCAAGTAGGCGCGGTGACTGCCCAATCAGCACCCTGCATACTGACATCAAGCCCCAGACGCTGAAGAATATCGGTCACATCATCGCTATCGAGAGTCTTGGACAGCGCCTGCTCTAAACGGGCACTGCGCAATAAGATTGAGCGCTCTTCGGGCATATGCTTAACGCTTAGCGCTTCAACAACAGGCCCAGCTTGGCCACCGCAAATGTCAATGAGTAACTGTGTGGCCCGCTCGACCGCAATGGGCGTTAACTGTGGATCAACTCCACGTTCAAAACGATGAGATGCATCAGTATGCAGACCGTAAGAGCGCGCTTGGCCAGCAATAGCAAGCGGCGTAAAGAACGCAGATTCAAGGAAAATAGTCTGAGTGTTTTCGTTAACGCCTGAGTTTTCACCACCCATTACGCCTGCCATCGCTAGCGGGCCGGAATGATCGGCAATGACTAGCGTTCCAGGGCGTAGCGACACCTCATGACCATCAAGCAGCGTTAAACGCTCACCCGGCGTGGCCATGCGAATAACCATGCCACCTTGAAGATTATCGCGGTCAAAAGCATGTAACGGCTGGCCCAACTCAAGCATCACGTAGTTAGTGACATCTACGGCAGGATCAATAGAGCGTACGCCGCTACGACGCAGCCGCTCAACCATCCACAGGGGCGTCTCAGCCTTAATATTGACACCTTTAATAATGCGGCCCATATAGCGAGGGCATTGCTCTGGCGCCTCGACACTAATCGCAAAACTATCGTCAATCTCAGTGGACACCGACGCTATTGCAGGACCACTCACCGCCAGCCTATTAAGCACTCCTACTTCACGCGACAATCCTTTAATGCTTAAGCAATCACCACGATTGGGCGTCAGGTCGACCTCAATGGTCATGTCATTCAGGTGCATGAATTCTCTAAAATCAGCACCCACTGGAGCGGTTGCTGACAATACCAGAATGCCTGGTGACGTCTCTTCTTCAAGCCCCAATTCAGATGCTGAACAAATCATACCCCGTGATTCAACGCCACGCAGTTTGGCTTTTTTTATTTTAAAATCGCCCGGCAAGACACCGCCCACCTGGGCAAAGGGCACTTTCTGCCCAACATCGACATTAGGCGCCCCGCAGACAACCTGGACTGGCTCACCACTGCCGTCATCAACGGTACACACATTGAGCTTATCTGCGTCAGGATGCTTCTCTTTACTCAGCACCTCTGCCACCACGACTTTACTGAATTCGGCTGCAACTGCTTCAACAGCGTCAACTTCCAAGCCCGCCATGGTGATTTGGTCAGCCATGGCCTGTGTATCAAGCTGCGGCGAAACCCATTCACGCAACCACTGTTCTGAAAATTTCATCGTTGATCCTGTATTCGGCGGCGGTCTTAAGCGAATTGACGTAAAAAACGCAGATCGTTTTCAAAGAACAGGCGTAAATCGTTTACGCCGTAGCGCAGCATTGCCAAACGCTCAGCCCCCATTCCGAAGGCAAACCCCGTATAGCGCTCGGTATCAATACCCGAGTGACGGAAGACTTCAGGATGTACCATGCCGCAACCCATCACTTCCAACCAGCCACTATGGGAACATACACGACACCCCGCACCACTACACATCACACACTGAATATCGACCTCGGCCGAGGGCTCAGTGAATGGAAAGTAGGAAGGACGGAACCGGACGGATAGGTCGTCACGTTCAAAAAATGCCTGCAAAAAGTCTTCGATCGTCCCTTTAAGATCGGCAAAGCTGACGCCCTCATCGACCAACAGCCCCTCGACTTGATGAAACATGGGCGTGTGGGTCAGGTCTGAGTCGCTGCGATACACGCGCCCTGGGCAAACAATACGGATAGGCGGCTCACTGCTTTTCATCGTGCGTACTTGCACCGGTGAAGTGTGAGTACGCAGCAGCCGCGTAGCATCAAAATAGAAGGTATCCGCCATGCCACGGGCAGGGTGGTGGGCAGGAATATTGAGCGCTTCAAAATTGTGATAATCGTCTTCAATTTCAGGCCCTACTGCCACATCATAACCAATACGCGTGAACAGACCCTCTATACGCTCAAGCGTACGCGTCACCGGATGTAGCCCCCCCTCGGCCTGGCCACGCCCTGGCAACGTGACATCGATACTCTCAGCGGCCAAACGGGCATTCAGCGCAGCACTTTCAAGCTGCTCACGCTTGGCATCAATTTCATCGGCTAGGGTTCCCTTGGCCTGATTAATACGCTCGCCCGCTGCAGGACGCTCTTCTGCTGACAGCTTCCCCAGGCCTTTCAGCAAGGCAGTTACCTCACCTTTCTTACCTAAGTAGCGTACTCGTAATTCGTCTAGTGCAGCGACACTCTGCGCAGCCTGAATGGCGTCGCGAGCCTCAGACACCAGAGTAGGAAGGTGATCCATCCGTTTCACTCCGAATTAAGCGGTGTCCACCCCTAAGGATGGCGTGGCACGTTGAAGGTAACAAAAAAACAGGGGAAGAGCGGCTGCTCTTCCCCTGGATGGGTCACTCAGAAATGACCTCAGGCACGTTGCATGGGCAATCACCCAATGCAAACTACCTTATTGGGCAGCCTTGGCTTTTTCCACGATGGCAGCAAATGCGGCCTTCTCGTGTACTGCCAAATCGGCCAATACTTTACGGTCGATTTCGATACCGGCTTTCTTGAGGCCGCCAACAAAACGGCTGTAAGACATACCGTTGACACGTGCACCGGCGTTGATACGCTGAATCCATAGCGCACGGAACTGGCGCTTACGGTTGCGACGGTCACGGTAAGCATACTGACCAGCTTTGATAACGGCTTGCTTGGCAACGCGGAAAACGCGTGAACGGGCACCGTAGTAACCTTTAGCAAGCTTCAACACTTTTTTATGGCGACGACGCGCTACTACGCCACGTTTAACTCGAGTCATAACACACTCCTGACTTTAAGGCTGAGGCGAAAAAATTTTGCACTCAGAAAAACGAAAACCCGACTTATAGATTCGGCAGCATACGCTGGATGAGCGCTTTATCAGATGCATGGATCTGCTTCATTCCACGCAGTTGACGCTTACGCTTGGTCGTCTTCTTGGTCAAGATGTGGCTACGGTGAGACTGCTTGTGCTTAAAGCCATTAGCAGTCTTCTTGAAGCGCTTGGCAGCGCCGCTGTTGCTTTTGATTTTCGGCATGAGGAAAACTCCGCTCGATATTTTTTAGAAAACCCAGGGCCGACCACCTGTTTACGGTGGCCCGTTGACATCGCCGTTGGATCACTTCTTTTTCGGGGCAATAATCATGATCATCTGGCGCCCTTCCATTTTCGGGAAAGACTCTACCGCTCCGATCTCTTCCAGGTCTGCCGCAATCCTTTCCATCAGCTTACGACCGATGTCCTGGTGCGCCATTTCACGACCACGGAAGCGCAGTGTGACTTTGCCCTTGTCACCACCTTCCAAAAAGCGCGTCAGGTTTTTAAGCTTGACCTGATAATCGCCTTCGTCGGTGCCAGGACGGAATTTAACTTCCTTAACCTGGATTTGCTTCTGCTTCTTCTTTTGAGCCGCTTTCTGCTTCTTGGTCTCAAAAACGAACTTGCCGTAATCCATAATCTTACAGACGATGGGATCGGCATTCGAAATTTGCACGAGATCTAAGCTTTCAGATTCAGCACGCTCTAACGCTTCGGTGGTGGGCACAACACCCAACTGCTCACCGTCGCTACCAATAAGACGTACTTCTTCTTCGACAATTCGCTCGTTCATTGGTGGGCGTTTATCTGCTGGACGCCCTCGCTGGTTGCTTCTCTTGATCGTTCCGTCTCCTTAGGCAATTGACGATGTCGCCAGGGCTGCTCTCTCGGCAGTATGGCGTTCAATAAATTCATCGACCGTCATTGTACCGAGGTTTTCGCCGCTGCGTGTTCGCACGGCCACTGAGTCAGCTTCGACTTCCTTATCTCCTACCACCAGGAGATAGGGAACTTTCTGTAACGTATGCTCACGGATTTTAAAGCCGATCTTCTCGTTCCTCAAGTCCGCTTTAACACGTAAGTCACTTTTTTGCAGACGGCTCTCCAAATCAAGCGCATATTCACGCTGTGAATCGGTGATAGTCATGACGACTGCCTGCTGTGGCGCAAGCCATAATGGCATAGCGCCTGCATAATGTTCAATCAAGATGCCAATGAAACGCTCCATAGAGCCAACGATAGCACGATGCAACATCACTGGCGGCTTCCGATGCCCCTCTTCAGTCACATATTGGGCACCAAGTCGCTCTGGCATCATAAAGTCGACCTGCATAGTACCCACTTGCCACTCGCGTCCCAGGCAATCTTTCATATGGTATTCAATCTTGGGGCCATAGAACGCGCCTTCGCCAGGAAGTTCCTGCCATTCGACATCACAAGTTTTTAACGCACTACGCAGCGCATCTTCTGCCCGGTCCCAAACCTCATCACTACCAATGCGTTTTTCGGGGCGAAGAGCAATTTTAATAGCAATATCTTCAAAGCCGAAGTCGCTATACACCTTCAACGCTTGACGATGAAAGTCAGTTACTTCTGGCTCAACTTGAGCTTCGGTACAAAAAACATGACCATCGTCTTGAGTAAATGCACGAACGCGCATGATACCGTGTAAAGCGCCTGAAGGCTCGTTCCGGTGGCAACCGCCAAACTCACCAAAACGAACGGGGAGCTCGCGATAGCTACGTAAGCCAGAATTAAATACCTGAACATGACCAGGGCAATTCATAGGCTTGAGGGCATACTCACGCTTTTCTGACTCGGTAAAAAACATTCCGTCTGCGTAGTTATCCCAGTGTCCTGACTTTTTCCAAAGCGATACATCCATTATCTGAGGGCAGCGAATTTCTTGGTAGCCACCCTCTTTATAAACGCCTCGCATATATTGTTCGATCTGCTGCCATAGCGCCCAGCCGTTAGGGTGCCAAAATATCATTCCCGGCGCCTCTTCCTGCATGTGGAAGAGATCCAGCCGACGCGCCAATTTACGGTGATCGCGCTTCTCCGCCTCTTCAAGACGTTTGACGTAAGCCTTAAGCTGTTTCTTGTCGCCCCATGCGGTGCCGTAGATACGCGTCAGCATGGTATTGGCAGCATCGCCACGCCAATAGGCCCCTGCCAGCTTAGTGAGCTTGAAGGCTTTTAAGTGGCGAGTATTAGGCACGTGCGGCCCGCGGCACATGTCGGTGTACTCTTCATGATGATAAAGCCGGATCGTCGCATCATCAGGGATATCGCGAACAATTTCCTGTTTGTAGGGCTCATCACGATGCAAAAAGGTCAGCATTGCCTGGTCACGATCAACATACTCGCGCACCACATCGTACTCACGCTCGATCAGTGACTGCATACGCGCTTCGATAGCTTCCAGGTCTTCCGGTGTAACGGATTGACCAAACTCAATATCGTAGTAGAAACCATCTTCAATAACAGGCCCAATGGCCATTTTGGCCTCGGGGTACATCTGCTTAACCGCATGACCAATGAGGTGAGCGCAGGAGTGGCGAATAATTTCCAGCCCTTCAGCGTCACGGGCAGTAATTATCGCCACCGCTGCGTCCCGCTCAATCAGGTCAGCGGCATCTACCAGCACACCATCGATCTTTCCAGCGATGCAGGCCTTAGCCAAACCAGGGCCAATGGATTCTGCAAGCTGCATAATGGTCAGCGGTGCTTCAAACGTTTTTTGGCTGCCGTCGGGCAGAGTAACAATAGGCATTCATGTTCCTTGAGCGCAGTGGTGATCCATACCAAGGATCACATTTCGCTATCAATGGTCTTGGAGGGTGCAAAAGTCCCACTAAAAACAGCGACAAGATTAGCAGAGTTACCTACCGCTTAAAATAAAAACGGGAGGCATATGCCTCCCGTTTCTGTACCTGTGGATTGCAGTTAACCATTTACAAGTCGTCTACAAACCTCAGAAGATAAGTGAACTTAGTTCCACTCATCCAATTCAACGCGACGGTTCTGGAAGCGACCTTCTTCAGTCTCGTTAGACGCGATCGGCTGCTCTTCACCGTAACCTACTGCACGCATACGGTTAGCTTCTACGCCACGGCTTACCAAGTAGTTAGCAACTGATTGAGCACGCTCTTGTGACAAGTTTTTGTTGTACTCGTCAGAACCGCGTGAATCAGTGTGGCCTTCGATGCTTACGCGAACATCAGGGTTACTGACCAAGCGCTCAGCAACACCGTTCAATACATTCTGAGCATTAGAGGTTAACTGAGCAGAATCAAACTCGAAGTTAACATCTTGCAGAACGACGCTATCCGGGCAACCCAATGCGTTAACTTCTACGCCAGCAGGGGTGTTCGGGCACTGATCACGGTAATCTGGAACACCGTCATTATCGGAATCAAGCGGGCAACCATTAGCGTTAACTTCCACGCCGGCAGGAGTGCCTGGGCACTGATCACGGTAGTCCGGCACGCCGTCACCGTCGGAGTCTAGCGGGCAACCTTCAGCGTCAACAGCAACGCCTGCAGGTACTTCACCATAGCTCGGGCACTGAGGAGCAACCGGTTCAGGAGTACGATCAGCACATAGCAGACCGCCAATGGCCGCACCAGCAGCTGCACCAGTGTAAGCACCGCTCTCTTCATCAGAACTACTGCTGGTGGCATAGCCGATGCTGCCACCGATTAAACTGCCTGCCAAACCACATACTGCAGGATGCTGATACCAGCTACCATCGCTGCTAGCGCTTGATTGGCTGGAGGACTGTGAGGCCGAGCTGGCACAGCCAGATAGACCTACTACCAGTGCGGAACCGATTAGCAAGCCAGTCGTTGATTTTTTCATGCAAGACTCCTTCTTGATCCAATGCTGAAATGGCCATAAGTGACCAAATCTATCCAATGCTTCTTATTGCGAGAGCATCCATTTTTCGCCTGTTCCAGATCGCTACGGTTGGTATCAAGCTACCAGTACGATTAGTGACGTACCAATCACTCAACACCCAAACGATACAGAACGGTGTGCCTATCATTAACGCTTAAGCGCAAGAAGGCAACAATGCCAAGATATCAACTTCTTGCCAATACCGACATCACTCAGCATAGCAAAATTGCCGCAATCGGCACTAAAAATTAGCTTGCTATGCAATTTTGGCGGTTAAAACCGCTCAAAATTAATAGTTAATGCAACGCACTTTTGCCTTTCGCACGCCATTTTAATACTGCTTGAGCAGCTTCCAATACGGATTCGCGTAAATCATTTTCTGCCATCACCCGTTCTTTGTCTTCCTGCATACGCTCTCGAGCAGTCAACTGTTGCCGGGCGGAATGCGTATTTAGATGTTGAGTGCGGCTATAGTGTTCAGCAAAAGCCTTAAATTCAGTTCGTTCCGTTAAGCTAGGATCAATGATTTCAAGTAGAACCTTACACCGCCAAGCCCCTTCAGTGATATCGACCTGCTCCTGAACCAAAGCACTCGCGACATAATCAAGATTTTCTAGACTGTTTTGTTGGGCGCGAGCGTCCTCATCGCGCCGATAAGCTTCTCGACGACTTACCTCTTTGCGCAACGACCATGCGTAGAAACACAGCCCTACAATGACTGCAATCGCTACGGCGAGTAATACCAGCGCTACCGTTGAGCTCATGAAACTCCTCATTAAGCGGATAAATTGCTTGACGAAAATTGTACACCTTTATACCACTATTTTACCAATAGCACCTAGGCTTGCTTCTCCTCTTACTGCATACCTGTCCAACTTGTCTTCGGATCACCAAGCAAGCGCCGCAGCGTAATGATCAAGTAATAGCGCACTGAAAACGCCTAATAAGTAGCGAATTGAGAACCAGAAAGCGCCGATAGGTGCAGTAGCATCGTGACCGCGCCAAACCCGCCAGTTCCAAAACATAAAGCGCGCATTCAGGCTTATCACAATGACTAAATAAAGCACCCCACTCATCCCGATCATTACCGGAAGTAGAGTGGTCAATACCGTTAACCAGCCATACAACCAAATTTGTAGCCGTGTAAACGGAAGACCATGGGTAACAGGCAACATTGGGATGCCTGCTCGTGCATAATCATCACATTTATGAATCGCCAGTGCCCAAAAGTGCGGCGGCGTCCAGGCAAAAATAATCAGCATTAGCAACAGCGGCTCAGAAGATACTTGACCAGTAATGGCAACCCAACCTAGCAATGGTGGTGCCGCGCCAGCCACACCTCCAATAACAATATTTTGGGGCGTAGCCCGCTTTAAAAAAGCAGTATAAATCAATGCATAACCAATCAAAGAAGCAGAGGTTAGCGCAGCTGTTAAAACATTAACCTGCCAAGCTAATAGCGTAACACCTGCAACAGAAAGCAAGCACGCCCAAGACAACGCGATTGTCACGGGTAGCCGTTTACTCGCCACTGGACGACAAGAAGTTCGTGTCATTACCGCATCCAAATGGCGGTCAATAACATGATTAAAAGCAGCTGCACCACAAGAGGCTAAACCGATACCGGCCAAACTAATAATTACTTTCGTCAGTGGTGGTAGGCCTTGGGTTGCCAATGCCATCCCCACGGCAGCACACACTAACATGACAACCACTACTTTAATTTTACAGAGCCCAAGCAATTCTCTCCACCCCCACACCATTGAAGGCAGAGCTGAAGGTAGTGTCATTGTTATATTTCGCATGCGCTCCCCTTCTTTAGTCAGCAATAACGTTGCGATAAAACAGATTAGAGCTCTTTGAAAAAGCGCCAGCTTCATTGTAACGCCAGCACCACCAAGCCCATACCAGACCAACAGAGAGTGCAATGGCCCCTGCCGTATGTAGCAACGCAAGCCATAAAGGCAGCCATAACAATACGTTAGCGACACCTAAAATAGCTTGCAGCATGTATAGAGAAACCACAATCGCTAGAGGTCTAGCGACATTCTGCCAATGCCGATATCGTAACCAAAGCGCAACCAACCCGGCTCCTAACATGAGTGCGCCTAAGCGATGAACAACGTGGATAGCAGTGCGTGCATCAGCATGTAGCTGCCCATGTAAATAATTAGGGCCAACAGTTTGGGTAACATGAAAACCCTCGCTTACATCTAATTCAGGCCACCACTGACCATTACAGGTAGGGAATCCTTGGCAAGCGATGCCTGCATAGTTGCTAGTCACCCACCCACCCAACGCTAACTGCACCACCAGCAAGCATGCCGCAATACCCCAACAGGCATTGGTTCGGCGCGGTTCAGTTATGGATTTTTTACGAGCACGACGTAAGCGTAGGTGTAACCAAAAGAACAGTAGTAATACACTCAGCCCACCCAAAAGGTGGAGAGTGACGACTTGCGGCCAGAGTTGTAGCGTAACCGTGAAAGCACCGAAGGCACCCTGCAATATGATAACAACTAAGAGCGTCAAACTTAGCCGCCATGGGTAACCTGACCGTTGACGCAATGGCCAACCCAGCGCGACAACACTTATTACCGCCAGCCCTAGCAAACTAGCGATGTAGCGATGGGCCATTTCCACCCACGCTTTAAACGGTTCTAACGGCACATCGGGATGGCGCAGGGTGGCATGATCGCTATCGGGGACCAGCAGCTTTCCATAGCAACCTGGCCAATCAGGACAGCCTAAACCAGCATCGACTAACCGTGTCCATGCACCAACCAGCATTACCACTGCGGTAAACAGGGTACCTATTAACGTTAATCGCACTAACCAGCGTAAGCGGCGCTCATAGGAATCGGGCATGATGCTTCCTTAACAACAAAGATTAGTGCGCTTCATAGAGGGTTTACTTTAAAAAGATGCTGTATATCGTCAAGCACGTATTTGGTCGCGACGTTTTCATCAAATGCTAACGCCGGTCGTCCTGTAGGATCGAGCAACCACACTGAGTTTTCTTTCCGCCATGAGGGAAAACGCCGCCATTCACTAGCCACTTCGCCCGGCAATGGTTCAAGCTCCCCGCCGATGCGCAAACGCGTTAATCTTGGCGCCTCGCGTCCTAAAGCACGATGTAGTCGCCACAATTCATCTTGGCGAGTTTCACACTGCAGGGTGCAGTCAAATGCCAGAATCCATTTGTCTTCTTCACTCACGGCAGACGTTGTTAATGGCCATTCATGAAGAGCGGGTAATCCCAGGTCTACATCACCATGTGCCGTATGGCGATCAGGAATACCAATACGGAACTCGACCATTCCCCAGGCAACAACCACGGGAGCCGCGAATATCACAAAGATCAGCATTAATTTGAGCCGCTGGCGCCGGATATATTTAGCTTCCTGCATATTACTCACCCTGCTTATTTTTTATTCAATAACGACTCTTCTTGAGTTGCATCGCAACGCAATTTTCGCCCCCCAAAAAACATTACCACCAGGGCCGCCAGGGCCAGCCCCCACCACTGAAACGCATACCCTATATGTCGGCTGGGCGGCATAACACTGGCCTTCCACCAAGGAATCAGAACGCCATCACCCTCACTAGCATGCAACCAGCCTGCATAGCTAAACGAACCTAGTGAAGCACGCCAAGGTTCAAGACTTAACTGCTGCAACCTGACACCTTCTCTATTTTCTCCATATAGTGGCCCGCCCTCTTGTACTTCCTGCCACTCACCGGTCAACTCAACACTGCCACTTGGAGTAGTGGCTTGGGGTGGGTCACGATGAGGCCCCGTTGCTAAAAAGCCTCGCTGCACCAACCAAAGCTGACCGAAGCTATCACGCAGTGGCGTTAGTACTGCTACCCCTAACCTTCCCTCTACAGTCCGATTATCTAAATAGAGGGTATGCTCTGCCAAGTACTCACCCCGTAGGGTTACCTCTGCTCCTTGGGCTGGCTGCACGGTAGGTTGTACCAATGCAGGTGCCGTTTCGCGAACGGCCAATGCTAATCGCTTGTCATCTGCCCGCTCCCACTGCCATAGTCCTAAATAGGCGCCTAATGCCACCACCAAACTCCAGAAAAAACACCAGCTATAAAAACGCCATTGTCGAGAGGTTTTCATCATGTGGTTACAACTACTCATTGCCGCTGTATTCGTAGCGATGGTTATCAGCCTCGCCATGGGAGCTGGCTTTTTGCTGCGTGATCACTCTTCGTCTCGCCGCTTGCTTGTGTCTCTTAAATGGCGTATCGGACTTGCTTGTTTATTAATGATTCTCATCATATTTGGCTTTTGGTCCGGCCAGCTAGGCTAGGCAATTTATAAAACGTAAACGAAAATAAAGAGTCCAACCCATACCACATCAACGAAATGCCAATACCAACATGAGGCTTCAAAACCAAAATGATTTTCATCGGCAAAATGGCCTTTCACTATTCGTACTAACATGGTGGCAAGAATGATTGTGCCGATAATCACATGCAACCCATGAAAGCCGGTCAATATAAAGAACGTTGCGCCAAAAATACCGGCTTCCAATGTAATACCGTAATGCGCGTAAGCCTCATAATATTCAATGCCTTGAATCATTATAAAGCAGCACCCTAATAGCACGGTACCGGTTAGCCAGTTACGACATGTCCGCCGGTAACCGACTTTTAAAGCCTCATGGGCAACTGTTAGCGTGATACTTGAAGTGATCAAAATTAGCGTATTAACGAGAGGAAGTTGCCAGGGGCTAAAAACTTGTTGAGGGCCAGCAATTGAAGCATCGGGTGGGTTCAGCAGGGGCCATGTAGCAACAAAATCTGGCCACAGTAACGCTGAAACCCCTTTAGCGCCCTCACCACCCAGCCAAGGAAGGGTGAACATCCTTACGTAAAACAACGCCCCAAAAAAAGCGGCGAAAAACATGACTTCTGAAAAAATAAACCAACCCATGCCCCAGCGAAACGAACGATCCATTTGAGCATCGTAAAGCCCACCACGAGACTCACTGATCACATCCCGAAACCATAGCCCCATCACAGCCACTATGCCCAACACGCCTATTAAAACCAGCGGCAGCCCAGTATCGTACACGAGCTTAATGCCGATTCCGGCCATCATTGCACCGAGTGCCACCGAACCGAGAACAGGCCACCGACTACTCGCTGGAACGTAATAGCTACCACTGCTCATATCGTTTCTCCCGCCGCGTTATTGTTCTTTGCTTCGTTTTTGGGATCGTTCTTAACACCGTGATTGATTATATTATTCAGTGAGGCGGTCTGTATCGCACGTTCAATGGGATACAGGGTATACACCAGCGTGATGGTATTAATATCTGCTGGAAGATCTCGCGCCAACTGAAACACTAACGGGATCGTCAAGCGCTCATTACCCTGCAACTGTTGCTCTTCAAAACAGAAACAGCTTACTTTGCGTAAATGGCGCGTTGCATTTGAAGGGGAAACGCTAGGTACTGCCTGCCCCCAACTTTCTTTATGACTATTATTAGTAAACGTAAAGTCGACTTCTGCCGTTTGCCCCGGATGCACGCTCATTTGATGCATTTCAACGCTCATCTGCCACGGTAAGCCTGGACTGCCCCGCGTTATAAATTGCACATTAATGTAACGGGACTCATCTACCTCTTCGTGCACGATACTTTGTGCCGTAGCATCAACCTTGCCATTGATGCCGGTAATTTGACAAAACACGTCATACAACGGAACTAGCGCAAACGCAAAGGCGAACATACCCACTAGCACAGCCATTGTTCTAATAACTGTTCGACGCACGCCTACTTGGTTTTGCTCTCGACTTTCCATAACACCTCTGGGCCTACTGGCCTGTGTGGTTTATGTCATTTTTAATGGGAAGTACGATGAAAAACCGGCGGTGTTTCAAAGGTGTGCAAGGGTGCGGGACAAGGGACTGTCCACTCTAAATCTTCCGCGCCCTCCCAAGCTTTTGCTGGCGCTTTTTTACCTCCCCGAACGCACAGGATGATGCCTAAAACAAATAGCAACTGTGAGGCGCCAAAGAAGAAAGCACCAATACTGGAAAGTAAGTTAAAGTCGGCAAACTGAAGAGCATAATCGGGAATACGGCGCGGCATACCGGCTAACCCAGCGAAATGCATGGGGAAGAAGGTTAGGTTGACACCGATAATCGAAAACCAGAAATGCCACTGGGCAAGCCGTTCGTTAGGGTAATGCCCTGTCCATTTCGGCAACCAATAATAAACACCTGCCATGATGGCAAAGATGGCCCCAGGGACTAACACATAGTGAAAGTGGGCAACGACGAAGTAAGTATCATGATATTGAAAATCCGCAGGCGCGATCGCCAACATTAGCCCTGAAAAGCCACCAATAGTAAACAGCACGACAAAGGCAAGGGCAAATAGCATCGGCGATTCAAAACTGATTGAGCCACGAAACAGCGTAGTGACCCAATTAAACACTTTCACCCCAGTAGGTACGGCAATCAGCATCGTTGTATACATAAAAAACAGCTCTGCTACTAAAGGCATCCCTACCACAAACATATGATGAGCCCAGACCAAAAACGATAGAAACGCAATCGCCGCTGTGGCATAAACCATTGATGCATAACCAAACAACGGTTTTCGTGCAAAAGTTGGTATGATCGCAGAGACAATACCAAAGGCGGGCAGGATCATGATGTACACTTCAGGATGGCCAAACGTCCAGAAGAGATGCTGAAATAGAACTGGGTCGCCCCCACCCGCCGCGTTAAAGAAACTTGTGCCAAAATTAATGTCCATAAGCATCATGGTGATAACTGCCGCTAAAACCGGCATTACCGCGATCAGCAGAAAGGCCGTAATTAACCAGGTCCAGACAAAAAGCGGCATATCCATTAAACGCATGCCCGGTGCACGCATGTTTAAAATAGTTGCGATGATATTAATTGCCCCTAATATCGAACTGATACCCGCAAGGTGTAATGAAAGTATAAAAAAGGTCGTAGAGGGAGGCGCATAGTTGGTCGATAGCGGCGCATAAAAAGTCCAGCCGAAATTTGGACCGCCACCTGGCATCAAAAGAGTTGAAAGCAGTAGCGTAAAGGCAACCGGAAGCAGCCAGAAACTGAAGTTGTTCAATCGAGGTAGCGCCATGTCTGGCGCGCCGATCTGCAGCGGAATCATCCAGTTAGCTAACCCAGTGAATGCCGGCATTACGGCGGCAAACACCATGATCAAACCATGCATCGTGGTCATCTGGTTAAAAAATTCAGGCTGGACTAACTGGAGACCCGGTTGGAAAAGCTCGGCCCTCACCACCAAGGCAAAGATACCGCCAACAAAAAACATTGTTAGTGAGAAAATCAGGTAAAGAGAGCCAATCTCTTTATGATTTGTGGTCAATAACCAGCGTAATATACCTTTCGGCGGCGCAGGATGGGCATGGCTTTGCCCATCGGCGACGGCGGTAGTGCTATGTTGCACATGTGGCTGAGGGGGCAGTTTGGGCGACATGATACTCTCCGAAATATTGTAGTTGTCTAAATAAGTGGCGCATCAGCATTATTGGGCAATTAACTCAGCTACTTCTGAAGGCTGCACCACATCTCCCGTATCGTTACCCCAAGCATTTCGCGTATAAGTTACTACAGCAGCAATTTCCACTGGATTTAAGGTGCTACGAAAAGCTGGCATTGCAGCACCCGAAACACCGTTGATTACTTTATTGAGATGCCAATCCACATCACTAATAAGCTGTTCGTTATTTGCCAGTGCAGGAAAAGCAGGCGGCGAGCCCTGACCTTCGGCTTGATGGCAAGAAGAGCAGATCGATTGATAAATTTCCTGACCGCGTGCTACTAGCTCCTCCATAGCCCATTCACGATCAACGCCCATGGCCTCTTCGGCAGCCGCTTCTTTACGCTCGGCAAGCCAACCATCAAACTCATCTTCTTCCATCGCATGAACCACGACAGGCATAAACCCGTGATTGATACCACATAGCTCAGTGCACTGCCCACGGTAGATACCCGGCTCATTGATCGTTACCCAATTTTCATTGATAAAACCAGGAATCGTGTCTTGTTTGACAGCTAAGTCGGGCACCCACCACGAATGAATAACATCATCAGAGGTCATCAAAAAGCGCACTTTGCGGTTGATGGGTAAAACAAGCGGCTCATCCACTTCTAATAAGTAGTGTTCTCCCCGCGTTTCAGCTCCGCTGATCTGTGTCCGTGGAGTGCTCATATTAGAAGTAAACGCGACGTCCTCGCCCAGATACTCATAGCGCCAGCGCCACTGCTGTCCTGTAATCATAACGTCTAACTCTGCATCTGAAGAGTCGTACATATTTTTTAGCGTTGCGGTAGCAGGGACGGCCATGCCAACCAGAATCAAGACAGGAATAGCCGTCCAAAGCACTTCTACACTGGTGTGCTCATGAAAGTTGGCGGCTTTGGCGCCTTTGGAGTGGCGATAGCGAAACAGGGAGTAAAACATAGCACCAAACACTACGAGGCCGATGACGACACATATCCAAAAAATCGTCATGTGAAGGCCAAAGATATCGGCGCTAACATCGGTTACACCAACAGGCATATTCCAATCATTGGCATTAGCCTGCGACCCGCTCGCAGAAAGGGTAATGACTAACAGCCACCGCCACGCTGATCGCATAGAAACCTCCAGACTTATTGTTGTTATCTCCTGCCTTTAGATGAGAGCAGAACTAAATGAGATATTAGCAGTATAGAAAATATGTTCCATTCGTCACGCTTTGCTTACTTAACGCTATCAACGCTTTTCAGCGGGCAGCAAACGTTGCCAAAACGATAAGCACCAAAACGAACAGCAATGTAATGACTATCCCAGTAACGATGTACGCTGCAGGCTTGCCACTACTAAAGTCTTCCTGTCGCTTTTGGTTACTCTGGACCCCAAGCAAGGCCGCTAATACTGACTTCACCACTGACCACATAAAACCTCCGATTAGGGCTGGTGTGACAACGCACATTGAGGATTCATGGTTAACATTCATTATCATAGACAGACAAAGGTATTACGTTTGGATAAACGGAAAAAATCTAAGCATTTACAGGCAGGTAAATGGCAATCTATAGTTCCGATTATGCGATACTAATTTCCCCCAGGATCAAGCGCCACCCAATGGAGTGACTTATGCTCAAGCGCCACCTCGCCTTACCCATCACACTGTTTGTGATTATTCCACTGCTACTGGCAGGCTGTACGACTTACACTTGGCCGGATGGGTCTCAGGAAACCGTCATCGGCGTGGTGCCTGAAGAAGAGAATCAACGCTATGAGGAAGAACGCGTAGATGGCGTGCGCTATCGCATTCCAGATGAAATCCCGGAAAAGCGCAGCGAGTAATTAGCGAAGTGTAGGTAGCGAAACCGGTCACGCCTTTCGCTTGGTATGCGCGGTAGCGGGTGCTGTCAATGGGTCTTCAGGCCAGGGGTGCTTTGGATAGCGACCGCGCATCTCTTTGCGCACTTCGGGGTAACCCTTTTGCCAAAAACTAACTAAGTCCTGGGTGACTTGCAACGGCCGACGCGCGGGTGAAAGCAGATGGATCATTACGGCAACGGCACCATCAACAACGGTGGGCGTTACCCGCCAGCCAAAGGCCTCTTGCAGTTTCAACGCTAACACAGGCGGCCGCTGGGAAAGACACGGCAAGTAGTCTAAGCCAACCTGTTTGCCGCTAGGCACCTCTAGCGCTAACGGGGTTAACCGCTCGAATTCACTTTGTGCTTCCCAGGTCAGTGAATTGAGCAAATAGCGCTCTAGCGGCAATTTCTCAATTTGACTCAACCGTTTAATACCGATTAGGTAAGGGCCTAGCCAGCTCTCTAATGAGGCTAATAGCACCGGCTCGGACCAGTCGGGCCACTCGTCACCCTGGTACTCGCGAAGTAGCGCCATTCGACCGCGCAACTGCTGTAAATTATCGCCAAATAACTGCTCGGGCCGCTGGCGTAGTGCATTCAATAGCGCCTCTTTCACCGCGTCCTCGGGTAAGTCTGCTAAAAGTCGTTTGGCAATGACGAGGCTGCCGTGTGCTTGCACCTCTTCACCCATTAAACGGCCCTGCTCTTGCGACCACGCGACTCGTGGCTGCCATTGGCGAATACCAGGATATAGCGAAAGCAGCGACTCAAGTGATAACGGTTCGCCTGAGATGATCCGCGCCTGGTCGCCAGCCACGCCATTTAATGCAACGGCGACACCGTAGGCTTGATGCGCCAACGTATCGTTTAACGGCAGTGTAGCGGTTTTGCCATTGGCCAGTCGAAACTTACCAGGCTCTATTAACTGGCCGATGCGTTCTGGGTATGCCAGTGCCAAGAGCGGCCCAAGCGGTTGGAATATGGCCTCATCAAGCACGACCCCTGCTTTCCTAGCAAGCCTAAGGGCTTCGCGCTGCCATTGAGGAAAACGTTTAGGCTGACTGAGCCGGAGTGCTAACGCATCATGCAGCGAGCGCTCTGAGCTGTCACGCTCCTCCAGTAGGGCTGCTAGCCCACAGGCCAGGGAAACAGCATTGAATTCTGCAGCACGTTCCAGCATCACGGCTATTCGCGGTTCGACTGGCCATTGGGCACAGCGACTGCCCAAGGGGGTTAGCCTGTGCTGCTCGTCTAATATACCAAGCTGCACTAAAAGCGCTTGACCACTGCGCCAAGCACTTTCTGGCGGCGGCGTCACCCAACTCAGCTCATGGGGCGATGCTACCCCCCAACACGCCAGCTCAAGCACCAGCGATGAGAGTTCCGCTTGCTGAATTTCTGGTTCACCGTAAGCTGTTAGTGGCTGCTCATGGGCCCAGAGCCGAAAACAGACGCCCTCCCGTTGCCGGCCTGCGCGACCCCGCCGCTGGTCGGCGCTAGCACGGTTGATTCGTCGTGTGGTTAACCACGTTAGGCCCGTGCGCGGCTGAAAAAGCGGCACTCGCTCTAAGCCACCGTCAATCACTACATTGACGCCATCCACCGTAATGCTAGATTCGGTAATCGCAGTGGAGACAATAATACGCTGTTGTGAAGTGTTTGCTGCTAATGCCGCTTGTTGCTGCGCGATACTCATCCTACCGTGCAGCGGTCGTATCGCGAGGTCAGGTAGCGCCCTTTCCAACGCTTGTACTAGCCGATTTATCTCGGCCACGCCCGGCAAGATCACTAATACATCCTGCGTATCAGGCATTAAAAGCGCTTCATTGACTACGCGAAGAGCATGGCTAACACTCTCCTCGCTATTTAAGGAAGGACGATAAAGCATTGTCACCGGATACTGGCGACCATGACACACGATGGTGGGTACCTGCTCCCCTAACACTCGCCTGAGCGCCTTGATGTCCAGCGTTGCCGACATTACCAGCAGGCGTAAATCGTCACGAATACTGCTTTGCACATCCAGCGTAAGCGCCAACCCTACATCGGCGTCTAAACTTCGCTCATGGAATTCATCAAAGATGATCCCGGCCACGCCTTCCAGCAGCGGGTCATCCTGCAGCATGCGAGTAAGCACCCCTTGAGTAACAACTTCTAAGCGAGTTTGCGCGCTAACACAGCTATCGCCGCGCATGCGATAGCCCACTGTCTGACCGACCTTTTCGCCTAACTGCTGAGCCATATAGTTAGCCGCCAATCGCGCGGCGACTCGCCGTGGCTCTAGCAAAAGCAGCTTCTGCCCTTTTACCCAATCGGCCCTAAGCAGAGCAAGCGGGACACGGGTAGTTTTGCCAGCGCCTGGCTGGGCAATCAGCATCAGACGGTTGCTGGTAACCAGGACGTTTTTAACGTGATCAAGATGCTGATCAATCGGCAAATCGCTCATTTAGCACTCACTTTTCCACCAAGTGAGCGTTAGTACTTGCCTGAGTGATTCCGCACCCTTTTAGGATAACGTGCTCAAGAAAGGCTGAAATTGATTCAACATCCTCTTCAGTTAATGCATCTCGGCCTAGAATACCGCTTACCTGAGCGCTATATTCAGTGTAGTGCTGGGTAGCAGACCAAATTAAGAAGATTAGCCACTTGGGATCGACGGTGTCCATTTTACCTTGCGCAGACCACTGGCGAATGATCGCGGCACGAGAAGCCACCCATTCACGCAGTTCACCGGCCAGATAGTCACTCAAGAAGGGAGCGCCGGCTAAAATTTCCGCTGCAAACAGTTTTGAGCCTTCGGGGTAGCGCTGACCAAGCACCATTTTGGCGCGGATAAAATCACTCAGCACAGTCGCTGGATCACTCTCCGGGGTAATATCTTCAAGCACCTTGTTCCAGCGATGCATCATGCGGTTAAGCAGTCGCACATAAAGCGCCTGTTTACTTCCCATGTAGTACAAAATATTAGCCTTAGGGAGACCGGCCCGATCAGCGATCACTTGCAAGCTCGCTCCACGGTAACCGTACTGAGAAAACACTTCTTCAGCGGCCATCAGAATATTTGTCTCAACTTTTTCACGGCTGGGGCTTTCATGAGTGACGGATACAGCGGTCATTTACAATGTCCCTTAATAAGCGTCGGCGGGTAGGCTTGTCGCCCCAAATAGAGGCATTTCGCATAAGCTTGCCCCACTCCCGTGCAGCGATCAAATACTTGCAAGGCAGACCATTTTGTCTCAAGCTCAACTTATATTGACCGATCGGTCAGCACAATCCCGGGCTATACAACAACAGTGGAGTTTGGCATGGCAACGATTGCGTTCCTGCTCAATGGTGCCCCCCACCAGTGTGAGGTTTCACCGAACACGAGCACTTTAACCTTATTACGCGAGCATTTGGCGTTAACAGGCACCAAAGAGGGCTGCGCATCGGGTGACTGCGGTGCTTGTACCGTAGCAATTGGCGAGCAAAACGCTGACACCCACACGTTTACCAGTGCCAACGCCTGTATCACACCAGCCCATCAACTTCAGGGTAGGCATTTAGTCACCGTTGAAGGGCTAGCTAAAGAGGGACGTCTGCACCCAGCCCAAGAAGCGATGATCGAATGCCATGGTAGCCAGTGTGGTTTTTGCACGCCGGGTATTGTTATGTCACTTTTCACACTGCATAACGACCTTACCCAGCGGCCTGCTCCGCTACCCCCAGAACGCCTTGAAGCAGCCCTGGGTGGCAACTTGTGCCGTTGCACGGGCTATCGCCCTATCCGGGATGCTGCGCTGCGCATGAATGATATGCCCTATGAGCGCCCCCAATGGCAAGACGCGGCGCTGTCAACGTCAGAAAATGATGCTGAAATAACAGACCCTACAGCGAAAACACCTTTTTTTGCCCAGCCCCTCTCCTTGACAGCCCTAACACGGCTGCGCCAAGAAGCCCCTCAGGCACGCTTGGTGGCAGGAGGCACAGACCTTTGGTTGGAAAGCACGCAGCGCTTGGCTTCGCTTGATCAGTTGATTGATGTTTCTCGCGTTGCCGAACTGTTAACAGTAGCAGCGACAACGTTTGAAGGACAACCTGGCTGGTGGATTGGCGCCGGGGTCACCTATACTCAGCTTGAACCACTGTTTGAAGAGCATTTCCCCGCCTTTGCTCATCTGCTGCACCGATTAGGCTCTCAGCAGATCCGTAACCGGGGAACGCTGGGTGGCAATATCGCCAATGCCTCTCCTATTGGTGATACGCCACCCGTGCTACTTGCCTTGGGTGCTCAGGTGGAACTTGCCAGCACCAACGGCAAGCGTTGCTTAGTGCTAGAGGATTTCTTCCTCGATTACAAAAAGACCGCTTTGGCGGCTGATGAAGTCGTTTCGCGGATTTTCATTCCGCAGCCGGTTGAGGACAGTCAACTACGCGTCTGGAAGTTATCCAAGCGTCGTGAAGATGATATTTCCGCGCTAATCGGTGCCTTCAGCTACCGCATTGAACAAGGTACCTTGCAGGATGTACGCATCGCTTTTGGGGGAATGGCCGCTACTCCCAAGCGCGCGAAAGCTGCTGAAGCAGCGCTCGAAGGGAGCACCTTAACTGCGGAAACTTTTCGCGCCGCTCAGCAGGCACTCGATGACGACTTCCAGCCCATGAGTGACGTGCGGGGCAGTCAGCATTATCGCCAGCAAGCCGCCAAGAACCTGATTGAACGCCTCTATCTCTCCCTTTCAGTGTCCGACCACGAGGTGATGCTCCATGCGTACGCTCACTAAACTGGACGGCGATAGCAGCCGTGCCCGCCGTGAACTGCACGACCACATTCAAGGCTCTGGCCCCTTGGCGCGCCATACGGTCGACAGTAGTGGCCAGCGACAGGCGGGAAGCGCAAGCTTTCACGAGAGTGCGGAAAAGCACGTCACCGGCAAGGCCGCTTATATTGACGACTTATTACTGCCTGCCGACGCGCTCCATGTAGCGCTTGGCCTATCGCCCGTGGCCCACGGCACCTTAACGCAGCTTGATCTCAGCAAGGTGAAAGAGGCCCCAGGGGTAGTCGATGCCATTACCTTTCATGAAGTGCCAGGGCATACCGATATCGGGCCGGTCTTTCCGGGCGATCCTATTTTTGTCGATCAAGCGATCAGCTATGCAGGTCAATGCCTCTTCGCCGTTGCCGCAACGTCGCTGCAGGCGGCACGCCGTGCCGTCACGTTAGCCACCATTAGCATCAATGAGCAGCCTGCCAGCTTAGACCCAGTGGGCGCGACGGAGCGTGAAGAGTTTGTGCGCCCGACTCATGTGCAGACCTGTGGTGATTGGCAGCAGGCGCTTGATCAAGCGGAACAGATTGTTGAAGGCGAGTTATTCGTCGGCGGACAAGAGCACTTCTATCTGGAAGGCCAGGCCTGCGTGGTTCATCCCACCGAGGATGAGGGCGTTATCGTCCATACTTCCAACCAGCACCCCAGCGAAACCCAGAAGCTGGTGGCGGAGGTGCTCGATATTCCTTTTCATGCCGTCACCGTAGAAGTACGCCGTATGGGCGGTGGCTTTGGTGGCAAAGAGACTCAGGCGTCTCCCTGGGCGTGTATTGCTGCGATTATTGCCCGCCGTACCGGCAAAACGGTTCGACTCCGCTTACCGCGCAGCGAAGATATGCGTGCCACGGGTAAACGCCACCCCTTCCATAACCGCTATCGACTCGCCATTGATTCCGAGGGCGTTATTCAGGGTGGCGAGATCACGGTGATTGGTGACTGCGGCTACTCGCCGGATCTCTCCGACGCTATCGTTGATCGCGCCATGTTCCACGCCGACAACGCTTACTCGCTGGGGGATGCCCAGGTAGTCGGTCATCGAGCCAAAACCCATACCGCCTCTAATACCGCATTCCGGGGCTTTGGTGGCCCCCAAGGGATGATGATTATCGAAGCGGCCATGGATGATATTGCCCGCCAGATTGGCGAAGATCCGCTCACCGTGCGTAAGCGCAATTTCTACCGCGAGGGTCGCGACGTCACCCACTACGGCCAGCAGGTCGATCAGTTGCAGCTGTTGCACACACTCGTTGAAAGGCTAGAAAGTGACAGCGAATACTGGTCGCGGCGCAAAGCGGTCAGTGACTTCAATGCCACGAACTCAGTGATAAAAAAAGGCCTGGCACTTACGCCGGTCAAATTTGGCATTTCATTTACCGCCCAGCATCTGAATCAGGCGGGCGCCCTTCTGCATGTTTACACCGACGGCAGCGTGATGATCAATCACGGCGGCACCGAGATGGGCCAAGGGCTACATACTAAAATTTGTCAGGTGGTGGCTCGTGAGCTGGGCCTGGATCTGGAGAAGGTACGCATTACCGCTACGCGAACCGATAAAGTCCCCAATACCTCCCCTACCGCCGCTTCCAGCGGTGCTGACTTAAACGGCATGGCTGCCCGGGATGCGGCCAGCAAACTACGTGAACGTCTGTTCGATTTTGCCGCCGAGCACTATCCCGAGGGTTTGGATCGGGAAGGCATGCGCCTGGAAGACGGCATGTTAGTGGCCGGGTTCGGCGAAAGCGAGCGCAGTATTCCGTGGGGAGAATTGGTGCAAACGGCCTATCTGCATCGGATATCGCTTTCTGAAAAAGGCTTCTATGCTACACCGCTGATTCACTATGACCGCTCAGTCGGCCAGGGTCGCCCCTTTTATTACTATGCATTTGGCGCGGCAGTGGCTGAAGTGAGCGTGGATACCCTGAGCGGCGAATATCAGGTTGACCGCGTTGATATCTTGCACGATGTGGGCGACTCGCTTAATCCCGCTATCGATATTGGCCAAGTGGAGGGGGGCTTTATTCAGGGAATGGGCTGGTTGACCAGCGAAGAGCTGAAGTGGAACGATAAAGGCGTGCTGGTCAGCGATGGGCCCGCGACCTATAAAATCCCCACCTTTGGCGACCTACCGCCTATCTTCAATGTTGAGCTATTGGAAGGCCATCCCAACTCCATGGCCAGTCTCTACCGTTCAAAAGCCGTGGGTGAGCCCCCTTTTATGCTGGGGATTTGTGTCTGGTCGGCGCTGCGTGATGCGCTATCGAGCCTGACTGATTACGCCATCTCTCCCCACTTAGATACACCAGCCACGCCGGAGCGGGTCATGCTGGCAGCCAACGCGATCAGGAAGAAAGTGCTGTGAGTTCTAGTCAACACCCAGAAAGCTGGCATGCGGCGCTACACCGCTTACAGCGCGATGGCATACCCCATGTACTAGCCACTCAAGTGACCAGCGCAGGCTCAACACCCCGCGAGCCTGGCGCACGCATGGTGATCACCGACGATGCGATTTTCGATACGCTAGGTGGCGGTACCTTTGAGTGGCAAACCATTACCGCTGCACGTGGATGTTTGACAGAACAGCGCTATGGCCTCAGCTTGGAAGCCTTCTCTCTGGGCGGACGAAGCGGCCAGTGCTGTGGAGGATTTGTGAATATCCTCTTGGAAGCCTTTCCAGGCACTACAACAAACATCGCGATTTTTGGTGCAGGCCATGTAGGGCAGCAAATTGTAAAGCTAAGTGCGCCGCTTCCCTGGCAGTTGCACTGGTACGATAGTCGAAGCGATGCGTTTGCCGAACAGTACCAGCAGCAGCCGCGACTTAGCTGTTATTCACTCCAAGACGCACAGCAAAGTGTTGCCGCCTTGCCTGCTGATAGCCACGCGCTGGTATTGACGCACAACCACGACGAAGACTATGCGCTGATCAAAACGCTGATCGAGCGCGATGACGTCGCATCGATTGGGCTGATTGGTTCGGACAGCAAATGGGCGAGCTTTGAAGGACGTCTTAAGCGCGAGGGTTACTCCGCCGATCAAATGGCGCGGGTGCGAAGCCCCATCGGGCGCATTCACGACACTAAGCTGAGTAATAAAACGCCCTATGCGATTGCTTTAACGGTGGTGGCTGAACTGCTTTGGCTAACGGACACGCCCTCCTCTCAAGAAAAACGCGGCCTTGACTCCCAGGCAGTGCGAACGCTAATGACCGACTCTCCGACGACCCCGAGTTAATATGAATTCTTCTACCGATACGTTCATTCGTGCCGAATTGATTAGTTTTGTCCGCGACCCTGGCGATGGCAATACGCCCGAACCGGGCAGTTTAGAGCATTACGGCGACGGCTTGCTGTGGTTGAAAGGCCAGCATATTCATGCCGTCGGCCATTTCCCCGAGCTCTCACCTTCACTACCCAAAGGGGCTGACGTTCTCGATTATCGTGACAAACTGATTATGCCGGGGTTTATCGATACCCACGTGCACTATGTCCAGCTGGATATCATGGCTTCTTATGGCCGCCAACTGCTTGACTGGCTAAACGACTACACCTTTCCTGAAGAGTGTCGCTTTGCTAATCATGCCCATGCAGAAGCGCTGTCTAACGCTTTTTTGGATGAGATGCTACGTGCGGGCACTACCACTGCCCAGGTATTCGGCTCTAGCCATCCCGGCTCCGTAGATGCATTTTTCACCGCCTGTCAAAAACGTCAGCTGCGCATGCTGGTAGGTAAAGTATTGATGGATCGCAATGGGCCAGAGGCACTCATGGATGGTGCATCAGGTATTGCTGACAGCGAGCGGCTTATTGAAGATTGGCACGGCAAAGGCCGCCTGGGCTATAGCGTCACACCGCGCTTTGCGCCTACATCGACCAAAACGCAGATGGATGCGGCAGGCGCCCTGCTTCGTAATGATCCAAGTCTCTGGTTACAGACCCATTTGGCTGAAAACAGCGGTGAGTTGGACTGGGTAGCCGAACTGTTTCCAGGTAGCCGCGACTATTTGGCCGTTTATGAGCAAGCAGGTCTCGTTGGCCCACGCAGTACCTTTGCCCACGGTATTCATCTCGATAACGGTATGCGCAAGCGATTGGCGGATCGAGGCGCCAATATTGCCTTTTGCCCCAGCTCCAATCTCTTTCTTGGCAGCGGTTTATTTGACCGTGAGGCCGCCAAACAGACGGGTATGGCATTTACCTTTGCCAGCGATATCGGTGCAGGCACTGACTTATCGGGCTTTGGCACGCTGAAAGCGGCCTATCAAGTGGGTCAACTAGGTGGCCAACCGCTTACTGCCTGGCAAGGCTTTTATGGTTTAACCAAGGGGAATGCAAAAGCACTCTCGCTGGATAGCCACATCGGTCAGTTAGCTCCCTCACTTGAGGCTGACTTTGTGGTGATTGACACCCAGGCAACATCGCTGCTGTCTCGACGTATCAGTCATTGCACCACGCTCGGCGAACGGCTGTTTGCGCTAATGATGCTGGCGGATGATCGTGCTATTTATGAGACATGGGCAGGTGGGCAATGCCAGCATCGTAGAGATACTATCTAATCACAGTGCAACGGTGGCAGCTTCAGCTCACGATGACGGGTGCCACCGAAAGTTGAGATGGCCACGTCGCTGCGCTCCTCGCCATGACATGCGCGGGCCACAGCCAGTGACTCTCCATGTGTCATCGCGAGCGAAGCGTGGCGATCTCGAGGTTTCTTACCGTCGCAGGACGAGATGGCCGCGTCGCTGCGCTCCTCGCCATGACATGGCTTTTTTCTTTCCTTCCAGGCAACAAAAAACCCAGCCGGGTGGCTGGGTTTTCTGCGGTATAGGTGCCTGACGATGACCTACTCTCGCATGGGGAGACCCCACACTACCATCGGCGCTAAGCGGTTTCACTGCTGAGTTCGGCAAGGGATCAGGTGGTTCACGCGTGCTATGGTCGTCAGGCGTAACTGGCGGTATATCATGCTGACGCGTTGTTGCTAAATTGCGATCGTCTCATTGCCTGCCGCCTGTTCTCATTGAGTCAGGCCACACGCTGCGTATCCGGCTTTTTAATGTCTCGTCATCATCGCGACCAGACCCCTTGGGTGTTATAGGGTCAAGCCTCACGGGCCATTAGTACACGTTAGCTCAACGCCTTGCAGCGCTTCCACACCGTGCCTATCAACCAGCTGGTCTCGCTGGGCCCTTCAGGAGGCTCTAGGCCTCAGGGATGTCTCATCTTGAAGGGGGCTTCCCGCTTAGATGCTTTCAGCGGTTATCCCGTCCGACCATAGCTACCCGGCAATGCCACTGGCGTGACAACCGGAACACCAGAGGGTCGTCCACTCCGGTCCTCTCGTACTAGGAGCAGCCCTTCTCAAACATCCAACGCCCACGGCAGATAGGGACCGAACTGTCTCACGACGTTCTAAACCCAGCTCGCGTACCACTTTAAATGGCGAACAGCCATACCCTTGGGACCGACTTCAGCCCCAGGATGTGATGAGCCGACATCGAGGTGCCAAACACCGCCGTCGATGTGAACTCTTGGGCGGTATCAGCCTGTTATCCCCGGAGTACCTTTTATCCGTTGAGCGATGGCCCTTCCATACAGAACCACCGGATCACTAGAACCTGCTTTCGCACCTGCTCGACGTGTCTGTCTCGCAGTCAAGCACCCTTATGCTCTTGCACTCAATGCACGATGTCCGACCGTGCTGAGGGTACCTTCGTGCTCCTCCGTTACTCTTTAGGAGGAGACCGCCCCAGTCAAACTACCCACCACACACTGTCCTCGATCCGGATAACGGACCTGAGTGAGAACGCCAATGATGCCAGGCTGGTATTTCAAGGGTGGCTCCCTCCGAACTGGCGTCCAGAGTTCAAAGCCTCCCAGCTATCCTACACAGGCAACATCAGCGTCCAGTGTGAAGCTATAGTAAAGGTTCACGGGGTCTTTCCGTCTAGCCGCGGGTACACCGCATCTTCACGGCGATTTCAATTTCACTGAGTCTCGGGTGGAGACAGCGTGGCCATCATTACGCCATTCGTGCAGGTCGGAACTTACCCGACAAGGAATTTCGCTACCTTAGGACCGTTATAGTTACGGCCGCCGTTTACCGGGGCTTCAATCAAGAGCTTCGCCTTGCGGCTAACACCATCATTTAACCTTCCGGCACCGGGCAGGCGTCACACCCTATACGTCCGCTTGCGCGTTAGCAGAGTGCTGTGTTTTTAATAAACAGTTGCAGCCACCTGGTATCTTCGACCGGTTCGGGCTTAGAGAGCAAGTCTCATCACCCTACGCCGGCGTGCCTTCTCCCGAAGTTACGGCACCATTTTGCCTAGTTCCTTCACCCGAGTTCTCTCAAGCGCCTTGGGATTCTCTCCCTGACCACCTGTGTCGGTTTGGGGTACGGTCGCACATGATCTGAAGCTTAGAGGCTTTTCCTGGAAGCGTGGCATCAGTGACTTCCTGACCGTGGTCAGTTCGTTTCGTGTCTCGGCCTTAAGGGTCCGGATTTGCCTAAACCCTCAGCCTACTCACTTTCACCAGGACAACCAACGCCTGGCTCACCTAGCCTTCTTCGTCCCCCCATCGCAACCATGTCCGGTACGGGAATATTGACCCGTTTCCCATCGACTACGCCTTTCGGCCTCGCCTTAGGGGCCGACTCACTCTGCTCCGATTAGCGTCGAACAGAAACCCTTGGTCTTCCGGCGAGGGAGTTTTTCACTCCCTTTATCGTTACTCATGTCAGCATTCGCACTCGTGATACCTCCAGCAGACTTCTCAATCCACCTTCATTGGCGTACACGACGCTCCTCTACCGCTCATCCTAAAAGGATGAACCCGTAGCTTCGGTACCTGGTTTAGCCCCGTTACATCTTCCGCGCAGGCCGACTCGACTAGTGAGCTATTACGCTTTCTTTAAAGGATGGCTGCTTCTAAGCCAACCTCCTAGCTGTCTGAGCCTTCCCACATCGTTTCCCACTTAACCAGGATTTCGGGACCTTAGCTGACGGTCTGGGTTGTTTCCCTTTTCACGACGGACGTTAGCACCCGCCGTGTGTCTCCCACGCGTTACTCACCGGTATTCGGAGTTTGCCTCGGGTTGGTAAGTCGGGATGACCCCCTAGCCGAAACAGTGCTCTACCCCCGGCGGTACTACATGAGGCGCTACCTAAATAGCTTTCGAGGAGAACCAGCTATCTCCGAGCTTGATTAGCCTTTCACTCCGATCCACAAGTCATCCAAATCTTTTTCAACAGATCCTGGTTCGGGCCTCCAGTTGATGTTACTCAACCTTCACCCTGCTCATGGATAGATCGCTCGGTTTCGGGTCTATATCCAGCGACTGTGTCGCCCAGTTAAGACTCGGTTTCCCTACGGCTCCCCTATACGGTTAACCTCGCCACTGAATATAAGTCGCTGACCCATTATACAAAAGGTACGCCGTCACCCAACAAGTGGGCTCCGACTGCTTGTACGCACACGGTTTCAGGATCTATTTCACTCCCCTCTCCGGGGTTCTTTTCGCCTTTCCCTCACGGTACTGGTTCACTATCGGTCAGCCAGGAGTATTTAGCCTTGGAGGATGGTCCCCCCGTCTTCAGTCAAGGTTTCTCGTGCCCCGACCTACTCGATTTCACATGATCAGATTTTCGACTACGGGGCTATCACCCGCTACGGCCAGACTTCCCAATCTGTTCGCCTAATCAGTCTCATGCTTAAGGGCTGGTCCCCGTTCGCTCGCCGCTACTAGGGGAATCTCGGTTGATTTCTTTTCCTCAGGGTACTTAGATGTTTCAGTTCCCCTGGTTCGCCTCGTACACCTATGTATTCAGTGCACGATACTCATCTTATGATGAGTGGGTTTCCCCATTCAGAAATGCCCGGGTCACAGGTTGTTGCCACCTCACCGAGCCTTATCGCAGGCTACCACGTCTTTCATCGCCTCTGGCTGCCTAGGCATCCACCGTGTGCGCTTCATTGCTTGACCCTATAACCCGAAGGAGTCTGGATGTCGCAATGATCACGTTTCATTTTGCCGGATACGCTGACGCGTATCACAATTTAAGAAGCACTTCTTGCGAAGTGTTCTTGTCAGCATGATATACATTGTTAAAGAGCAGCTGTTCAATGAACAGTGATAAAGCGGCATTCTGTAGCTATAGCAACACTTATAGCGACTACAGCGCAGCGACTTATCAATGGTCACGAAACATTCACAAACGGTATTGAGGTTAAAACAGGATAGTAAAGGAAATGGTGGAGCCAAGCGGGATCGAACCGCTGACCTCCTGCGTGCAAGGCAGGCGCTCTCCCAGCTGAGCTATGGCCCCAATACTAACATCACGCAAATTTGTGTAAGACGAGGCGCATTATTGCGACGCATAGCCTGCTATGCGAGTAATAATGCAACGACGTATTACGCAAATTTGGTGGGTCTGGGCAGACTTGAACTGCCGACCTCACCCTTATCAGGGGTGCGCTCTAACCAACTGAGCTACAGACCCATTTACTGACTACTCTTACAACCGCGTCGGCTGGCCGACCTCACCCTGCTTTCCATTTAAGGTCAGGGGGTGCGCTCTAACCAACTGAGCTACAGACCCGGCTATTTAACCATTACGCTTAAAAGTCACGTAACAGCTAAACTAACTACCGTTTGCTCTATATCTGATCAGGTAATTCATTGTGGACGCTTACCAACGGTGACGCATCGTTTAAGGAGGTGATCCAGCCGCAGGTTCCCCTACGGCTACCTTGTTACGACTTCACCCCAGTCATGAACCACACCGTGGTGATCGCCCTCTTGCGTTAGGCTAACCACTTCTGGTGCAGTCCACTCCCATGGTGTGACGGGCGGTGTGTACAAGGCCCGGGAACGTATTCACCGTGACATTCTGATTCACGATTACTAGCGATTCCGACTTCACGGAGTCGAGTTGCAGACTCCGATCCGGACTGAGACCGGCTTTAAGGGATTCGCTGACTCTCGCGAGCTCGCAGCCCTTTGTACCGGCCATTGTAGCACGTGTGTAGCCCTACCCGTAAGGGCCATGATGACTTGACGTCGTCCCCACCTTCCTCCGGTTTGTCACCGGCAGTCTCCTTAGAGTTCCCACCATTACGTGCTGGCAAATAAGGACAAGGGTTGCGCTCGTTACGGGACTTAACCCAACATTTCACAACACGAGCTGACGACAGCCATGCAGCACCTGTCTTACAGTTCCCGAAGGCACACCAGAATCTCTTCCGGCTTCTGTAGATGTCAAGGGTAGGTAAGGTTCTTCGCGTTGCATCGAATTAAACCACATGCTCCACCGCTTGTGCGGGCCCCCGTCAATTCATTTGAGTTTTAACCTTGCGGCCGTACTCCCCAGGCGGTCGACTTATCGCGTTAACTTCGCCACAAAGTGCTCTAGGCACCCAACGGCTGGTCGACATCGTTTACGGCGTGGACTACCAGGGTATCTAATCCTGTTTGCTACCCACGCTTTCGCACCTCAGTGTCAGTGTCAGTCCAGAAGGCCGCCTTCGCCACTGGTATTCCTCCCGATCTCTACGCATTTCACCGCTACACCGGGAATTCTACCTTCCTCTCCTGCACTCTAGCCTGACAGTTCCGGATGCCGTTCCCAGGTTGAGCCCGGGGCTTTCACAACCGGCTTATCAAGCCACCTACGCGCGCTTTACGCCCAGTAATTCCGATTAACGCTTGCACCCTCCGTATTACCGCGGCTGCTGGCACGGAGTTAGCCGGTGCTTCTTCTGCGAGTGATGTCTTTCCTACCGGGTATTAACCGACAGGCGTTCTTCCTCGCTGAAAGTGCTTTACAACCCGAGGGCCTTCTTCACACACGCGGCATGGCTGGATCAGGGTTGCCCCCATTGTCCAATATTCCCCACTGCTGCCTCCCGTAGGAGTTCGGGCCGTGTCTCAGTCCCGATGTGGCTGATCATCCTCTCAGACCAGCTACGGATCGTTGCCTTGGTAAGCCATTACCTTACCAACTAGCTAATCCGACATAGGCTCATCCAATAGCGGGAGCCGAAGCCCCCTTTCTCCCGTAGGACGTATGCGGTATTAGCCTGGGTTTCCCCAGGTTATCCCCCACTATCGGGCAGATTCCTATGCATTACTCACCCGTCCGCCGCTCGTCAGCATCTAGCAAGCTAGATCTGTTACCGCTCGACTTGCATGTGTTAGGCCTGCCGCCAGCGTTCAATCTGAGCCATGATCAAACTCTTCAGTTTAAGATCTATGCGGTTCTTACCTGCCACTCGAAAGTGACAGAAGCGAACCAAACTTGGCTCAAGGTTCAAACGAATTCATTCAAAACAGGTTTCGAAAAACCTTATTGCTTGAGTCGCTTGCCTTGATATTGGGTGATTTGTCACCAACGTCAGCAAGCGCCCACATGAATTACCTGATCAAATTGTTAAAGAGCTAGTCGATGAGGCCGTGCCCCGTTGACGTGTGCGTATACTACCCGATCCACCGCTAGGGTCAACAGTGATTTGAACATTTATGACTAAAAGTCGTTAAAGATTAGGGCTCACCCTGCACGCACTATAAAGCAATGCAAGATTTGATCTGGGTCAAAACGGCTATCCCCCTCTCCCATAAGCTTACAGATAGTGGACGTTGAGGCTCTTCGCACGAAGCCCAAAACGCCGATTATAAAAGCGAGGGAGATTAAACATGACCATAAAAGCCACCTTACTACCCGCACTGGCGGCCAGCAGCTTTCTTGCTGCAAGCTTAGCCATGGCTGACGATGGCTTGGAAAATTACCGCCAACGTTTCGAGGCACTGCCTTACCTTCCACCAATCCCTGCGGACAACTCATTAACAGAGGAGAAGGTAGAACTCGGTAACATGCTGTTCTTTGAACCACGCATCTCGTCAAGTGGCGTTATCAGCTGTGCCACCTGCCACAATCCAGCGCTAGGCTGGGCTGACCGAATTCCCCGCGCTGTTGGCCACGATGGGCAGGTCGGTGAACGTAATACCCCCACCGTGTTGAACAGTGGCTTTTTAGGATCACAATTTTGGGATGGCCGAGAGCCTGATTTAGAAGGCCAAGCACTGGGCCCTATTGAAGCACCGGTGGAAATGGCGATGGATCTGGAAATGGCCCTGGAGCGGCTGGTGGGATTCGAGCTCTATCAGGAAAAATTCAACGCCGCCTATCCTGATCAAGAAGAACCTATCACCGATGATAATCTGGCCCACGCGTTAGCCGCTTTCCAACGTACGCTCAATACACCCAACTCACCTTTTGATCGTTACCTACACGGTGATTTAGAGGCAATTAACCAACAAGCCAAAGACGGTATGGTGGCTTTTGTTGATAATGGCTGTATCGCCTGCCATCGCGGTCCTGCTTTAACCGATAGCCAATTTCATGCGATTCAGGTTCCAGGCTCAACCGATTTAGGTCGTTACGTAGTCACCGAAGAAGAGAGTGATAAGTACCGTTTCAGGACACCTACGCTGCGCAATGTGGCGGTGACGTATCCATATATGAATAACGGAGCGACTGAGACACTGAAAGAAGCGGTCGCTATAATGGGCAAAGAAATGCTCGGACGGGAGTTTGATGATGACACTATTAGTGCTATTACCGCGTTTCTCAATACACTAACCGGTGAAATGCCTGATTTTGACGTACCTGCATTGCCCTAAACTATCGTTTTAATCCGACACTTAAAACTATCGCCTCAATGCGAACAACCGCCTGATCAGCGCGACCAAGCGGTTTGATGTTATACAGCAGCCAAACGAGCCAGCAACTCTTCGCGACGCTTTGGAGTAACAAAAGCTTCTTCAATAGCATTGCAGGTTAGCTGACGAAATACCGCTTCATCCCAACCAAACGCCTCGACGCAAGCAAGGTGGTTGGTCAGCATCCCGCCTCCAAAATAGGCGGGATCATCCGAGCTAATCGTTACCTTGAGCCCTTCAGCCAACAGCTTAGGAAGCGGATGATCACGCAGATCTTCCACCACCTTTAAACTCACGTTAGAAAGTGGGCAGACCGTTAATACAATTTGCTCGCTGCGCAAACGTTCAACTACCTCATTACTTTCCAAACACCGCACACCATGATCGATACGTTGAACATCAAGAAGATCCAGGGCTTCTTGAATATATTCTGCTGGGCCTTCCTCTCCTGCATGGGCCACACGAACAAGGCCAAGCTGCTTAGCGCGCTCAAATAAATCCACAAACCCAGCAGGCGGATTATTTTGCTCAGCACTGTCTAAGCCGATCGCATCCAGCAGCTTCCAATACGGAGCCGCTTGCTCCAGGACATGTAACGCCTCCTCAGCAGGGCGATCACGTAGAAAAGCCATAATCATGCCGATAGAGAGATCGAGAGTTTCTTCAGCTTCCTGCTTGGCTTTTAATAATCCCCCCATGACCACTTCAAGGGGAACGCCACGTTGCAGATGCGCCTGAGGGTCAAAGTGCATGTCGATATGAACAACACCTTCCTCCCGCGCACGCTTGAAATAATCCATCGCCAGGTCATAAAAGTCTTCTTCATTACGAAGCACGTTCATGCCTTGAAAATAGAGGTTTAGAAACCCCTGCAGATCGCTGAAATGATAAGCATTTTTAGCTTCTTGAACAGTCGCATAAGGCAAATCAATGCCATTGCGCTGCGCTAACGCAAACATTAATTCTGGTTCCAATGAGCCTTCGATGTGCAAATGGAGCTCTACTTTGGGAAGGTCGCGTAAAAATTCGTGCATGGAGGGCTCCTAGCTGCCTTATCAATTAATTAATGTCATTCATTATCGATTATTTCAGCGGGCATTGGCTAAGTTTACCGGCATCTAAATGCCAGTGGTACTCGATCCCAGGCAATAGTTTTAGCGAACTCACTTGATGTAGAAAGAAGATAGCCGTTCGATTAATCAGCCATTTATCCAAGGAAGCCGCAATATGCTTAGCTGTCGCTGAATCAACACCAGCAAACGGCTCGTCTAGAATCACGACTTGAGGGTTACTTAGCATCAGACGCGCTAAAGCTAAACGCCTGCCCTGACCACCCGAGAGCTGATGACCTTTCTCCCCCACCGCTGTCGCCAACCCTTTTGGCAACTGCTCAACCCAACTGTCCATCGCTACCGCCCTCAAGACCTCCCAAAGCATCTCATCGCCAGCGGTGGGGTTGGCAATACGCAAATTCTCGGCTATCGAAGCATCAAAAAGATCTACCTGCTGGGTGAGCATGGCAAAGTGATGAGCACGGCTTTCGGTCGAAAGTTGCAACGATGGCACCCCGCCGACCATCGCCTCTCCCTGCGTCGCTTTTAAGCGCCCCATTAACAGGCTGGCTAAAGAAGATTTACCGGCTCCGGAGTTGCCGGTTATCACCGCTCGCTTTCCGGCGGGCAGGTAAAACTCAACCTTACTTAACGCGGGCCCAAGTGTATGGGCATAGCGCAGAGAGAGCTGATTCGCCTGAATATCTAGGCCGCGCCCTTCTGGTAGAGTAGCAGAGGCCTTACTTGCCGTTGGAACATCGGCTAATTCATTTAAACGTTGAACCGCAGCATGGCTCGCGCCTAGCTTTATAAAGCTAGCAGGTAGCGTAATAAACGCCTCATTGGCACCCAGTGCTATCAATGCAGCCATCACCAAAATAGGCCCCGCTACCAACTGCTGACTAAACACTAGGCTAGCCAACCACACGACTGCGACTACCATGACGCCGCTAACAACACTCACCACGCAATTTAATAGCGCAGTCTTACGCCCTAATCGGCGCGAGTTGCTAAACGCCTGCCGCTCTTGACTGGCGATAAGCGTACGGTGCCACTCGGCCGTTTGGTAACTCATCAACTCAGCCGAGGCCTGCACCTGGTCAACCACTAAACGACGCAGCAACTGCTGATCAACCACCTGCTGATAGCTTTGCGACCCCCCCCAAACAGCAGCCAAGAGTGTTGCTACTAGCCACAGCACGCCTAGTGTCAACGCCATCAGAACGGCGACGCCGGGCAACCAAATAGCCACAAAAAGCGAGACGGCTACCACGCCGAGCAGCGCAACTAACGGTGGCACCAAGAGCCGGAGATAAAAGTTATCCAGCGTGTCGATATCCGCCGTTAACCGGCTTAGCCAATCGCTGGCACGCTCACCGTGCAAGCGGGCATCGTCGAAGTGGGTTAAATAACCAAATACCCGATACCGCAAGTCAGCCAGTAGCGTTAGCACCGTATTATGGTTATACAGCCGCTCAACATAACGGGCGATGGTACGCGCCAAGGCAAAAAAACGAATGCCACCGCCGGGCACATAAACATCCAGTCGCGTTGGAAGGCCTAAGGATAGAGCGATCCCTGTCAACGCGCTGGCAGTAATAAACCAACCCGACAGGCCCAGCAGCGCCAGTCCTGCTATCAGGGTGATCCATACCAGCAAAGCGCCTAACAAGAAGCGCCTGCGCCTCCGAACTAGAAGCAGCAACCAAGGGCGGAATTCACGGTAAGTCCCCATCATGAGACCACCTCTACCAGCTCGCCCTTCTCAAAAGCAAAGTGACGATGAGCAACGGCGATGACGGCGGGGTGGTGAGTAGCGATCACCAGCGTTCGTCCCTCTTGCGCAAGCTCAAGTAGAGCAGTCATAACGAACTGCTCTGTCTCTTGATCTAAACTCGCCGTGGGTTCATCTAACAGTACCAGTGGAGCATTACTGAGATAAACGCGGGCAAGTGCCAAACGCTGAGCCTGCCCCCCCGACAGTCCAACTCCACGCTCACCAATTAATGTATCTAGGCCTTCGGGCAGTTGGGTTAAAAGAGCCCCAAAACCTGCGCGCTGAAGCGCTGCAACCATTTCTTCACGAGAAGCGTCAGGAGCCGCTAAGCGGAGATTATCAATCAAGCTTCCGTGCAGGAGACAAGGCTGCTGATCCAGCCAGGCATAATGGCTATTCACCTGTCGCCAGTACTCTCCCGCACTGGGGGCGATAAAGTCCGCCAGCAGCGCCAACAGTGTCGACTTTCCGCTACCGGAGATACCGCTAATCGCCACCACCTCCCCCTTTTGAATAGTGAGAGTGATCGGGCCTATTACTTGCCCTCGGCTGGGATAAGCAACGCAGGCAGCCGTTAATTCGATGGCTGATCTTTCCGACAGCGGAGGCAAATGACGATGACCGCTCACCAAGCTTGGCTGATTAAGTATATTCACTACACTTTCGGCGGCACCGAGTGCCGCCGCGCGATCATGGTAGTGCTGAGAAAGCGTACGAAGAGGCTGGAAAAACTCGGGAGCGAGCAGTAGCACCGCTAAGCCAGAAAAAAGCGTCAGTGACGAAGATGGCCCGTACTCGATATAGCCCAACAGGCCAAAACCGACATACATGGCCACCACTGCAATCGCGACTGAAGAAAAGAACTCGAGGACGGCAGAAGAGAGAAAAGCCAAACGCAAAGTACGCATACTCAGACGCCGATATTCGTCGGTGGCATACCAAACATCCTGCTGTGCGGCGGAGGTACGTCCAAATAGCTGCAACGTCGTCATACCGCGCACCCGATCAATAAAATGCGCAGACAATCGCGATACCGCAACGAATTGGTCACGGTTAAGGCGTTCCGCCCCCATACCGACCAACGCCATAAAAAGCGGAATAAGCGGTGCAGAAAGCAGCAGGAAAAGTGCCACCAAGTAATCAAGCCAGCCTGCCACCGCCAAGATCAACAGTGGTAAACAGAACGTGATACGCAGTTGAGGGTAAAAACGCGCGAAATAACCCTCTAGCGTATCGATGTGTTCAACCACTTGACTGGCTAATGAACCACTATGCTGACTGGTAAGCCAAACGGGACCTAATGCAGATAATTTATCGAGCAACTGAGCTCTGGCACGCTGACGTATTCGCAGGCTCGCTTCCAAGCTCAGCGTTTCATGCCCCCACTGAAAGGCGGCGCGCAAAAGCACACAGCCCACCAATAGAGAAAATATCGGCAGTAAAGACATTGGCGACTGGTCGTGAATTACCAATTGATCAATAAGCCAGGCAAGACCCACTACTATCACAACCGTTTGACTACCTGCCAGTACGCCGCAAAGTGCAGAGCCTAGCAGACGTTTACGCTCTCCCCTGGCCAATGTTTGAAGCCAACTGCGCGGCGAAAGGGAGAGCGTTTCTTCAGTTACCATGAATCAGTGATATCCCTCGCCTACACGCACCTTGCCGCGGAATACCCAGTAGGTCCAAGCGGTATAGGTCAATATAATCGGAATAACAAACACCATTCCCACCAGTAAAAACAGCTGTGATTCAGGCGAAGAGGCTGCATCCCACAGCGTATAGTCTGGCGGCACGATGACTGGCCATTTACTTACAATTAGACCTAAATAGGTAAAGACATAAATACCAATAGTCGCTAGGAAAGGTACGCCTTCACGACGCTTTTGAACCGAACGAAAGACGATAAAAGCACAGATCAGTGCAGAGACGGGGAAAACCCAAATTAGCTGAATATTACCGAACCACCGCTCCCACACTAGTGGATTGATGAACGGCGTCCATAGGCTGATCACGGCAAAAACAAACAGCACCAGCGCCAGCAGCATTGGGGTAATTTTGTAAGCCCAATCTTGCACATGACCTTCTGATTTAAGAATTAACCAAGTGGCCCCCAACAGGGCGTAGCCTGCCATTAAACCAAGCCCGGTCAGCACTGAGAAAGGCGTCAGCCAGTCAAAGGCGCCGCCTACATAGGCGAAGTTTTCCACTGGAAAGCCTTGAATATAAGCCCCGACAACAGCTCCTTGAGCGAATGCGGCGATAGCCGATCCCCAGCAGAAAGCGCGGTTCCACCAGCGCCGATTGCGCCTGGATTTAAAACGGAATTCAAAAGCTACGCCACGAAAGATCAAGCCCGCCAGCATTAAGAAGACGCCGATATATAAAGCCGGCAAGAAAACTGAATAAACCAGCGGGAAAGCGCCCAACAAACCAGCCCCGCCTAGCACCAGCCATGTTTCGTTGCCATCCCATATCGGTGCCACTGAGTTCATCATCACATCGCGGGCATCTTCATCAGGAGCAAAGGGGTAAAGAATCCCCAGCCCCAAATCAAATCCGTCCATCAACACATACATCATGATGCCGAAACCGATGATAAAGGCCCAAACTAACGTCAGATCAAACATTTCCATGTCTAGCTCCTCACCGGGTCAACGTCATCGTCAAAAGGGGTATGCGCAGCAGACATTGGGCGCATGGGCCGCTTGAAGTTCTCATCGGTTGTATCGCGCTCTTCTTCAGGCAGCATACCGTTGCGCACCACGCGCGTGAGGTAATAAATGCCCGCATAAAACACCACGGCGTAAACCAAGATATAACCAATCAGAGTAAATAGCGCCATAGGGCCCGTTAGTGAAGGCGTTAAGCCTTCGGCATGCGTCATCATTCCATAAACGAGCCAAGGCGCACGACCTGACTCAGTCACGATCCAGCCCGCCAAGACAGCGACAAATGGCATAGGAATCATGGCAGTCAAGCCTTTTAAAAATAGCCGTTTATCAAAGATACGACCTTTGATGCGTAACACTAATCCCGTTAACGCCACTGCAATCATGAGTAGGCCAATCCCTACCATGACTCGGAAGGCCCAGAAAATGATCAGCACTGGCGGCTGCTCTTCAGGCGCCGCCTCGCTAATCCCCGGCACCTCCCCATCAATAGAGTGGGTCAAGATGATGCTGGCCAGATTAGGAATACCCAGCTCAAAGTGATTGGTTTGCGCATCTTGATCAGGAATAGCAAATAACAACAGCGGCACATTGCCGGAGGTTTCCCAATGCCCTTCCATCGCAGCCACTTTAGTCGGCTGGTGCTCTAACGTATTGATGCCATGGAAATCGCCAATAACGGCCTGGGTAGGTGCCAAAAACAGCAACAGCCAAAGGCACATTGAGAGCGCACGGCGGTTAGCTTCTGGGTCCCGGTCACGCAACAGAAACCATGCGCTCACCCCTGCGACAACAAAGCCACCTGTCAGGAAGGAGGCAACGGCCATATGCATAAAGCGGTATGGGAACGACGGATTAAAGATCGCCTCTGTCCAAGAGGTGACGTGGAAACGGAAGTCGATCAGCTCTACCCCTGCCGGCGTGTGCAGCCAACTGTTAGCCGATAGGATCCAAAAGGACGAAATAAAGGTGCCCACCGCCACCATAATGGCCGCAAAGAGGTGGACGCCTTGAGGAACCTTTCCACGCCCAAATAGCAGCACGCCCAGGAAAGCCGCTTCTAAGAAGAAAGCTGTCACCACTTCATAGCTCAGCATAGGGCCGAGGAAATTCGAGGATGCTTGTGAAAAATTGCTCCAGTTAGTACCAAACTGGAAGGACATCACAATGCCAGACACCACCCCCATGCCAAAGACAACGGCGAACACCTTTGTCCAGAAGAGCGACAGGCGGTCCCAGGCTGGATTTTTCGTTTTGAAGAACAGCCCATGAAGCAGCGCAATGTAGGACGCCAGACCAATAGTAAACACGGGGAAGATCGCGTGAAACGACACAACGAATGCAAATTGCAATCGCGATAATACGAGCGGATCAAGTTCCATTTCACTCTCCTAAGGCCTGAATCGATATTCCATCAACGAGTTAACACAAGCTTAGTTGAGCCTTAATGGCAGCGCACTTTTAGTTATAAGCACTAAGCTTATTTCTTAACTATGTTAATTTTTTAAACATATTATATATTAAGTTACCATCATACATTGACAACCTAACACCCAAGATGGGTCGCATTGACGCACCAAGCACCATAGCGCTGCGCTATTAGGAACATACGTCTAACGAGACATAATAACGACGCTTACCATATAGCCGGTGTACGCGACAAAAAGCGCCAGCAATATCCCACCTTCCAAACGATTAATGCGCCGTGGGCGACCACGCCAAGAAAACGCAAATAGAATCATCAGCAGTGTCATACCCGTCATCACGCTCCAGTCGCGCACCAATACTTCCCGACCTGCTTCAATGGGCGCAATAACCCCCGCTAGGCCAACGACCGCCAAGCTGTTAAACAGGTTAGAACCGACCACGTTGCCCAACACCATATCGTGTTCTTTCCGACGCAGAGCGCTAATAGAAGAGGCGAGTTCCGGCAGCGAAGTACCAATAGCGACGACGGTTAGACCAATAATCAAATCACTGACACCGAAGCGAACCGCAATTTCAACCGCCCCCCACACCAATAGACGTGAACTAGCGATCAAAAACAGCAGCCCTACCAGGGTCCACATAATGGATTTACCCCGGGACATCGGTTTGCTATCCAGGGTCTCAGCTACTTCAGATACGATTGCGTCGTCAGGCTGACTACGTGAGCGAATAATACTAACAACGATAAAAGCCACTAATGCCAGTAAAAGACAGACAGCTTCCCAGCGTGCTACAAAACCGTCCAGCAGCATCAAGCCAGTCACCAGCATGACTAGCATAAGTATTGGCATTTCTTTACGGATAACGCTGGAATGAACGGCTAATGGCGAAATAAGCGCTATTAGCCCCAGTATTAAGCCAATATTAGCAATATTAGAGCCGTATGCATTACCTACCGCCAGCCCTGGGTTACCATCTATTGCCGCCAGCACCGATACCATCATTTCTGGGGCCGAGGTACCAAAACCGATGACAAGCATCCCAATCAACAGCGGCGAAAGCCCAAGCCAACGCGATGTGGCTGCAGCGCCATCAATAAACTTTTCAGCACTCCAAACCAATAATATCAAACCAAACACAACCGCTAATGTGGGAAGCAGCATTTCATTTCCTTCATGGCATAATGAACGGCACTAATTTCAACGTTTTGTAGCTTAGCGCCCCCTCATAGCGAGGGCGCCAAGATGATTTTACTAGCAACGCTAACCATCACGTTGCGACCTCTTGCTGAGGAGCTATCCTGGCAGAGAAGCAACCGGCAGTGCTGTTCATCCGCCGCCACTCGCCATTGCGCCGCAGCATCGTTGTCTAAACTGATGCCATGGTCAAGCGGCTTGGCTATGTTTTTGAACATTATTTCAGTGACATAAACTTGCTAAAATGTGTAATTAACAGCTTAATTCGCCACATCCTAGTAGTTTAGCTAGGTATTCGCACTGAGAGTTTTGGTTTTTGCCTCCACAACGATTGATAAAGCGCCGCGCACTACCGGTTAACACCCCCCTTGTTGACCTCATGCCGCCTGAGACTCGAACTCAGCGAAGGCGTTTGCGCGCCTGTCATGAATGTGACTGGGTATCCGCACTACCACCACTCAGCTCTGGTGAAAGAGCAAGCTGCCCAAGGTGCTCGCATGTATTAGTCAAACGCCATCGCTACCCTGCTCAGCGCAGCATGGCGCTCGCCATCGCATCTCTCATTGCACTAATGGTGGCCGTCTCATTTCCTTTTATTAGTTTTACCGTTAGCGGGGTTAGCAACCGCATTGAGTTAACCCAAACCGCCACTGCCCTGATTGGCTTTCATCAACCGCTCGTCGCAATCGCCATCATCATGACCATAGTGGTATTGCCAGCGGTATACCTGCTTGGCGTGCTTTGGCTCCAGTTTGGCCTCTTGCGGGATCACCCTCTGCCTTTTAGCCGCGATATAGCCCGCTCATTAGCGCATTTAACGCCATGGATGATGGCCGACGTATTTATTATTGGCGCCCTGGTAAGCCTGATCAAAATAGCGGGCCTAGCCGATGTTGAGCTAGGTATATCCTTTTGGGGTTTTTGCGTGTTTGCACTGCTACTACTGATGACCACTCAATCTATCGACGCAGATTGGATGTGGTTCTCGCTAGAGGGAGAACCCCTGGCCCCCGACGGCACTCAAACTGGAATCCCTGCCGCTGGCCAAGGGCTAACTGGCTGCCCCACCTGCGGGCTTATTAATCGTCTATCGCCACAGGGCCGAGGACATTGTATTCGCTGCCATGAAAAGCTTCACCAGCGGTTACCGCATAGCTTACAGCGCACATGGGCACTGCTGGGCGCCTCCGCGATTATGTACATTCCTGCTAATGTTTACCCTATTATGACCACCACAAGCTTGGGCAACTCTTCACCATCAACCATCATAGGCGGTGTCGTTCAACTGATACAGATGGGCTCCTGGCCAATTGCAGCCGTCATTTTCATAGCCAGCGTTATCGTACCAGTCGGCAAATTAGTTGCCTTAACCTGGCTTTGCCTAGTCGTTAGACGCAGCAGCGTCTTGAATGCCCAAAGCCGTACTCGGCTTTATCGCTTAACGGAATTTATCGGCCGCTGGTCGATGGTCGATGTTTTTGTGGTCGCTATTTTGGTGGCGCTGATCCGCGCAGGATCATTAATGTCAATTACACCAGGTCCAGCTGCACTCGCCTTCGGCTCTGTGGTTGTGTTAACCATGTTGGCGGCGATGACATTTGATCCACGCTTAATATGGGATACATCACCTCCCCATAGAAACTCTCTTCGCCACTTTCTTCTTCGCCGTAAAGCGGCCACCAAGGAACCTGTTGATGGCTAATGAAACAACTCCGCCTACTTCCAACCAGGCTAATGCTGACTCCGCCAGCGAACAGGATTTAAATAAGGCCAAGACATCGCGTCAAACGCGCCTTTCTCCTATTTGGGTAGTGCCTATCGTCGCCATTGCGATTGGCTTATGGCTGGTATATGACAACTACTCCAGTCGGGGCACCCAAGTCACGCTTACCATGGATAATGCAGAGGGCATCGAAGCGGGCAATACACTGATCCGCAGTCGCAATGTTGAAATTGGTCGTGTACAGAGTGTGCGTCTATCCGATGATCTCTCTCATGCAGTATTAACCGCACGCATCCAGCCGGAAGTCGAGGATATGCTGCGCGAAGATAGTCGCTTCTGGGTGGTTAAACCGCGCATTGGGCGTGAAGGGATTAGTGGCTTGGGTACCGTACTATCCGGCGCTTACATTCAGCTTGAGCCCGGCACTGAAGAAGCACCTAGACGCGAGTTTCCTGTCAGCGATATCCCTCCCGTCGCCCCGGCCGGGCAGGCAGGCCTGCGACTAAGCCTAACCAGCCAACTGGGAAACTCCCTTCGCGTCGGCGACCCGGTTTCCTATCAGGGCTACACCGTGGGGCGCATTGAAGAAAATAGCTTTGAACCTGATTCACGCACTATGCAGCATCAGGTATTTATTGAAGAGCCGTATACCGACTTAGTGACCGACAGCACACGTTTTTGGACCTCTAGTGGTATTGATTTTCGTTTAGGTGCTGATGGTGTACGCGTTAACGTCGAATCCATTGAAGCCTTACTCGGCGGCGGCGTTACGTTTGGCGTACCTGAAGACCTACCTATGGGGCAGCCAGTCGAAGCCAATACGCGCTTCACCCTTTATGCTGATGAAGATGCGGCACGAGAAGGCACCTTTAATCGTTACTTAGAGTATGTACTGCTGGTAGATGAAACGGTTCGCGGTCTTTCAAAAGGAGCCCCTGTAGAGTTTCGCGGGGTGCGAATGGGCACTGTTGCCGCCGTGCCCTGGAACTTTACCGCTCCTCAGCCTGACTCGCGCGCGCGCTTTGCAATTCCTGTCTTGATACGGATTGAGCCGCAGCGCCTGGGTATTGAAAATAGCGATATTAATCTAGAAGAGTGGCAAGCTCGTTTCGAGCGCATGTTTGGTCTGGGGCTTCGCGCGTCACTCAAAAGTGGCAATCTGCTGACAGGCGCACTGTTTGTCGACTTAAACTTCCAACGAGACCCTGCCGACGAGTATGTCGCTGAACGATTCTCTGAGCGCGACGTATTCCCTACGGTGGCGGGCGGGTTTGCGCAGATTCAAGCACAAGTGACCGATTTGCTTGAGAAACTGAACAGCCTTGAGGTTGAGCCGTTACTTGCTGGCTTGGATCGTAATTTGCAGGCCTCTGAGGGTGTTCTTAATGAAGTACGTGAAGTAAGCGCTTCTCTCAATCAGCTGCTGAATGATCCGGAGACCCAGGCGATTGGTGGCAACCTAAACGGGACTCTTGAGGAACTACGTAGCACGCTGGAAGGGCTGTCTCCGTCATCGTCCGCTTACCAAGAGCTCACCACTGCCATCGAACGACTGGATCGCTTAATGCGTGACTTGCAGCCACTTACCCGCACGCTTAACGACAATCCCAGGGCTCTGCTGTTTGATAACCTGGATGCCCAAGACCCCATTCCGCGCGCGCCACGTGATTAAGGAGCCCTCCATGCTTATAGGGACGAGTATGACGAACTGGATCAAGTGTTTACTGCTACTAATGATCTGCGCACTGGTAACCGCTTGCGCCAGCAGTGTTACTCCCCCTGCGCGCTATATGCTACCGAGCGACACTGTGAGCAGTACCACTAACCAGCCAGAGGGTACACTCGTACTGAGTAGCCCTCGACTTGCGCATTATCTTGACGTTGACGGCATAGTGATGCAGTTAGACGATATTACGCTGAACGCGGCACGTGAGCATCAGTGGGCGGAAGGGTTGGATAGGCAGTTAGAACGCCGCATGCGCGCCAATTTATCGCAAGCGATGCCCACGCTCAGGGTGATGCGCGCAGAGGGCGAACCCGCTAACGCATTGACCCTGCGCCTTACTGTTGATCAATTCCAAGGCCGTTTTGATGGTGTCGCCGTCGCGAGTGGCCAATGGCAATTAGTCAACAGTGCTGGCGAACTGTTGGTAATGGAGAATTTCTACTCGGAGACACCGCTTGAAACAGATGGCTACCCAGCGCTCGTGCGCGCTCTGAGCGAAAGCTGGGATCAAGCCGCCGAGCTTATCGCCAATGAAATACGCCAAGGCAATTATTTTAATTAATTCAAGGCTTACTAACCACGGTTTGCTGAACTACGCTAAATATCAGCCTTCTCAGGAATGTTCTCATGATAGTTGAAACGAACAACACTGCTGAATTGCCCGCTGAACAACTGCGCGAGGCGGTCAATGCGTTAATGCAGACAGTGACCTCCCTGCTGGAGGGAGAGGCGACACTCGCAACCCTTGAAACAGCATTGCATAGTCACGACGCTCTACTCGATCAGTTAGCCATTCACTCGCTCGACGCGTCAACGCTAGCCGCGCTTGAGCGTATTGAGCAATTTATTACGCTGCACGCGGGAAATTACTATCAAACCACCTGCGCCGAGCTCGATAACAAACAAAAAAATCGTTTTATTTCTCTTTTTGCACGACGACTACTCGCCCTTGATGGGTTGGGACCGGCGACGGCACAACAACTATTTCAGCTAGGCGTATTCACACCCGAGCAATTTTTTGGGTTAACACCTGGCGAGCTTGCCCAGCTGCAATTACCGCCCGCGACATTAGCTCGGTTGATCCCTCTTCATGCCCAGCATTCACCACTGACACAAGAGAGCTAAACAGGCTGGCATTGTATATTCGTGTTACACTGCTCGGCTAATTACTGATACGTAAGTTTTCTGATGTGCCCGTGCACATCAGTCTCAGCATTTCTTAGCGCTGTAATCTTCACGTCTCCTTTCACGGTCATCCACGGCTAACTAACGACCATCGCGGCATGTTGAGATATCTGGCACACTTCGCTGCCGCGAAGGTCAATCAACCTCGCTTTTTGAACATTACATCTAGTGACAATAACCACTTACCGGTATTAACTCACTAGGTGATTGCGGAGAACGCATGAGCTTTTCTGAACTTGGCCTGCACGCCGATTTATTACGCGCTGTCACAGCGCAAGGTTACACTGAGCCTACCCCGATACAACGACAGGCTATTCCCGTTGTACTTGAAGGCCGCGACATGCTGGCCAGCGCCCAAACCGGCACTGGTAAAACCGCTGGTTTTACGCTGCCAATGCTGCAACGCTTAAACACCGGCAAACGACCTGGGAAACGTCAGGTACGTGCACTGGTGCTAACCCCTACCCGTGAGCTTGCCGCTCAGGTAGGCGAAAGCGTGTCGACCTATGGCCAGCATCTGGCACTACGCTCCCACATTATTTTTGGTGGCGTCGGCCAACAGCCTCAAATCGATGCACTAAAAGCCGGTTTGGATGTACTGGTTGCCACCCCAGGCCGCTTGCTGGATCTTCACCAGCAAGGGCATGTGGATCTCTCCTGTGTAGAGATTTTAGTGCTTGATGAAGCCGACCGCATGCTGGATATGGGCTTCATTCATGACATTAAGCGCTTGCTGCGTCTGGTCCCCAAAAAGCGCCAAAATCTGCTGTTCTCGGCGACGTTCTCTAATGAGATCCAGACCCTGGCACAACAGCTGCTGGATAATCCGGCGATGATTGAAGTAGCGCCGCGTAATGCTACTGCCGATAAAATTGAGCAGGCGATTTACCGTGTTGATCGCGAGAAGAAACGTGAGTTGCTGGCCCACTTGATTCAGCAAAACGGCTGGTTCCAGGTGCTGGTATTTACGCGCACCAAACATGGCGCTAACCGCCTTGCAGAGCAGCTCTCCAAGCAGGACATCCCTTCCATGGCGATCCATGGCAATAAAAGCCAGGGAGCTCGCACTCGCGCGCTAACGGCATTTAAGAGCGGTGACCTGCAGGTACTCGTGGCCACCGATATCGCTGCTCGTGGACTGGATATCAATGAGTTGCCCCACGTCGTCAATTTTGACCTACCCAACGTGGCGGAAGATTATGTCCACCGCATTGGCCGCACCGGTCGTGCTGGCAGCAATGGCGAAGCCGTTTCATTGGTGTGTGTCGATGAAGATGCCTTGCTAGGCAATATTGAGCGGCTAATCAAGCAGAAGCTAACAAAGCACATTGAACCTGGCTTTGAGCCCGACCCCAGTATCAAACCTGAGCCCATCGAAAATGGCCGACGCAATCAACGTCAGCCTCGCGCTAAACGCAAACCCGAAGGCCAGAGTGCCAATACCGGTGGCGAGCGTAAACGTCGCGCGCGGCGCTAGCTCAGAGTGCAGGAATATGCGAAGGTGTCGTTTTTGCATATTCCAAGCCGCTGTTTCCAGCAGCTATTTTAGCCAATACTTTTCACGGAGTGATTATGGCGTCTTCTCAACTGATGGCCGAGTACCGCCAATGGCTGACGTTTCAACGTCAAGAGCAGCTCAGCCGCGAACATCAAGGGATCGTACAGCGCTTAGAGGACGCCCGGGCGTCGGCTAATCAGGTGGTACAGGCCTATCGCAGCATGGCTGAAAAAGCGTCGGTTGAAGGCGCCTGCTACCGCACGATTTTCTTACGCCAACGGGATGACAACCACGCACTTCCCTGCGAAGGCTGGCTATTTGTGCGCCGTGTGCTTAGCGAAGGCAATAGCACTCGTGTACGCGTTACCTTGCTTGAAACCTTTACCCTTGAAGATGGCATCTTGGCGCCAGGCGATAAACCTGCTCGCAAGCTTACTTTAGAAATATTTGACCAGTTGAATATGGATAAAGGCATGCGCACAAACGTCAGGGTCGACTGTCTGGACACTCCCCAGGACTACCACTTCATTACGCTACTCGATGCCGTTCGCGGAGACTTGCGTCCCCACCTTAAGTAAATACTCGTATGGCAACGCGTCGCTCGATTACGTTTATTTTGCTGATGGTTGTGGTGGGGCTTAATTTACGCCCCGCCATGTCTTCGGTTGCCCCATTGCTTACTCGCCTGCAAGAAAGCGCGGGGCTTTCCGCTACTGCTGCGGGGCTACTCACCACGCTCCCAGTACTGTTTTTAGGCCTCTCCGCCCCACTTGCCCCTGCCCTGGCTAAACGCATAGGCAGCGAACGGGCGCTGAGTGCGGCACTGACACTGCTGGCTGCTGGGTTGATTTTGCGTGGTTTACCCCTCCCCGGTGGGCTCTTTATCGGCTCAGCAATGGCAGGCTGTGCGATCGGCATTGGCGGCACCCTGCTACCGGCCCTGGTTAAGCGTGAACTCCCCGACAGCGCAGACCTGCTCACCGGCTTATACACCATGGCGCTCTGCTTAGGTGGCGCGTTAGGAGCCGGGTTTAGCGTCCCATTAACGCAACTGCTCGGCAGTTGGCAGGCGAGCTTGATGAGCTGGTCATTGCTGGCGCTATTCGCGCTGGTGCTGTGGCACTTCCAAATGCCCCGCACCACAATGACAAGCACGCCTACAGCGCGCAAAAGCGGTATTTTACGGCTTCTTAAACAACCGCTCACCTGGCACGTTATGCTGTTCATGGGCATTCAATCATCCATGGCGTACATCGTATTTGGCTGGCTGCCTACACTGCTGGTTGATCGCGGTTATAACGAGGCCGATGCGGGCTGGACCATGGCGATTTCTATTATGTGCCAGCTTGCCTCGGCACTGAGCGCCCCCTGGCTTGCACGTATGGGACGTGATCAGCGCCCCGCGCTATTGATTGTGCTGCTTAGCACCGCCCTTGGTCTGTGGATGCTGCTGATCGCGCCACTAATATGGAAATGGCCAGGCGCTGCACTACTGGGTATCGGCCAGGGCGGCAGCTTTAGCCTGGCGCTAAGCCTGTTAGTCTTACGCACAGCCAACTCGCGCCTTGCCGGTCAGCTTTCTGGGCTCGTTCAGGGCGGGGGTTATACATTGGCAGCACTAGGGCCTTTTGGTGTGGGGATTATGCTGCAATCGGGCGCCAACACATCACAGATAGCTTGGCTGTTAATCGCACTGATCACGGTTTGCTGTGGCTTCGCGCTACTGGCGGGCCGCAATCAGCGATTGGATGACCAGAGCGGCGAACTTTTGATACAGCGTGTAACGCCCACTTTCTGATTAACAGTTTTCGCATAAAGCCCCAGGAGATGGCGATGCCCCCCTACTCCCCTCTAGCCGACAGTGTTCCCACCCAAGAGCGCATTTTAGTTATTTACACGGGCGGCACCATCGGTATGCAACAGCATGCAGAAGGACTTGCGCCTGGCGGCGACTTTACAACTCGCATGGCGACGGCTCTTAACCAGTTACCACTTGCCCAACAGCAATTACTTCCACCTTACCAGGTCATCAGCTACGCCACGCTGATTGACTCAAGTGCGGCTACTCCGCTCACTTGGCAACAGCTCGCCCGTGATATTAACGACCAGTTAACGGCCTACGCCGGTTTCGTGATTATTCACGGCACCGATACACTCAGCTGGACCGCCGCTAGCCTTGCCTATCAACTTCAGGGCTTAGATCGACCAGTGGTCGTCACGGGCTCAATGTCGCCCTTGGAATCGCCCGGCAGCGATGCCTTGGACAATTTGCACGGCGCGCTGCAGTTTGCTGCTAAGCCTGAACTCCAAGAGGTGGCTATTTACTTTGCAGGGCAATTACTGCGGGGCGTCCGCGCCATCAAGCAGCATAGCGAAGCAGCCAACGCCTTTGCCAGCCCCAACTACCCACTGCTCGGCGAGCGCGTAGGCGACGATTTTGTTTATTACCCCAGCCGCGGGCTTGGCCTGCAACAGCGTGGCGCACCGCGTTTCGAGCTCCCCGACTACCGACTGGTCAATCAGGGAGAGATCGTTCGCATCGCTCTTTGGCCGGGCATATCAGCTTGGCAGTTGGACGCCTGGTTGAGCGATTCGCGGGTTAAAGGGGCGTTACTTCAGCTTTGGGGCGCTGGCAACCTCCCTGGCGACCCCAGTGTGCTGGACGTTCTCGCCAGGGTCAGGGGGGAAGGCAAGCTGCTCGCCGCCATTAGCCAGTGCCCACAGGGCAGTGTCCACCTGGGTGCTTACGCAGCTGGGCATGGGCTGAGCAATGCAGGTGTACTCGCAGGCGATGATATGACGCCAGAGGCGGCTTTCACCAAGCTGGCTCACTTACTGGCCCAGCCACTCGCGTTAGAAGACCGGCAACAGCTCTTTTTGACGTCGCTAGTCGGTGAACGCTAGCAAATCAAAGCGGTTGAATAGTGGCGTAGGCTGAGAATCCAGCTATGTTATAAGAAGACTTTTAACCGCTTGAAGGAGCAACAAATTATGGAAAAACCGGTACACCATTTCAGCGAGCTATTCGAGCAATTGGGACTGGCATCTGACGCAGATTCAATCGAGCGCTTTATCCAACGCAACGCCCCGCTCCCAGAAACGATGCCGTTGGCTGAAGCCCCCTGCTGGAACGAGGGTCAGGCAGAATTTCTAAAAGAAGCGGTAGAGGAAGATGCGGATTGGGCAGAGGTCGTCGACCACCTTGATGCCTCGATGCATAAAACTCAATAACTCATCGGTTTGATCAACACCACGCCGCCTAGTGCGGCGCTATCGATTTAACCGTGCCTCAACGCGTTCGAGAATCTGACGGCTGACTTTACTGACTAGCGGCTTGGCCGCTTTGTTAACGGCTTTCTCCATTAAGCGGTTGCGAATTTCATAGCTTAGCGTCAACGCCACTTCGGTACCTTCTGGCACTTCGCGAAGGCGATAGCGGCCCTGATTCTTGACGCCATTCAGCGACTCCCAGGCAAGCACATTGGGTGGCTGAATCTCAGTAACCATGACATCAAACGCCCAGTCCATACCCACAGCGCGTACGTGCCAGCGATAACGATTTTCGCCCAAGGTCTCTATTGACCGAATCAGATCCGAGTAATCGGCAAAATCCTCGACGCGGCGCAATAGATCAAAGACGCGTTCCGGCGGAGCGTTAATGATTTCACTATGTTCAATCGTTGCCATTGGTTCGCCTCTAACAACATGGATGGTTAGCGTAGCATGTTGATATTAATGCTGCCCACCTACGCATTTTTCACCTCAATGAGGTACGGCGATAGACGCCAGAACTGGTCAGATTAACGGCTATTGCGTAAACTGCCGCCCTTCCGGACCGGACCCCGGAACGCCGCGCCAGCAAATTGCTGCTCGCGATCAATAAATTCTCCGACAACGAGTGTTTTCTCATGTCATCAATACCCCCTGTGGCCGCTGATAGCGCCACGACCGTCGTTATCTACTCCGGTGGAATGGACTCTTTTACCGTACTTCACCGCGCGCTGCGCGAAGGGCTTACCGTCCACGCCCTCTCGTTTGACTATGGCCAGCGGCATGCTCGTGAACTCGACACTGCTCGTCAGGTATGCACCACGCTTGGCGTGCCCCACCAGGTGGTCGATATTCGCGCTATCCACGGGCTGATTAACAATTCAGCGTTGACCAACCCAGACCAAGCGATGCCCCACGGCGACTACGCCGCGGACACTTTACGCGCTACGGTGGTGCCTAATCGCAATATGATTTTACTCTCTTTGGCGATTGCCAAAGCGGTCAATATTGGCGCAGAGCGAGTCGATTACGGTGCCCATGGCGGCGATCACATATTGTACCCAGACTGCCGTCCCGAGTTCGTTGAGGCAATGAACCATGTCGCAGGCATTGCCAACTTCGAGCCCGTCACGCTCCACGCGCCATACCTCTCCTCAAGCAAGGCCGAGATTTTGCGTGAGGGCTTGGCCATGGGCTTGAACTACCGCCACACCTGGACATGCTACGAAGGCCGTGAATTAGCCTGCGGCGTTTGCGGTAGCTGCCGCGAACGACTAGCCGCCTTTGCCGCTAACGGGGTGACAGACCCACTGCCATATACCTCAGACACCGCAGGACAACGCTGATGTATCAAGTTAAAGAAGCGTTTTATACCCTGCAGGGGGAAGGCGCCCAGGCTGGTAGAGCAAGTGTTTTTTGTCGTTTTAGCGGTTGCAACCTGTGGTCGGGCCGCGAAGTGGATCGTGCAACGGCTAAATGCACGTTTTGCGATACCGATTTTATTGGCACGAACGGTATCAACGGTGGCAAGTTTGCCACCGCCGAAGCCCTTGCCGAACACATCGCAGCCCTTTGGCCTACCCAAAGCGGTGGTGACAAGCCCAAAGCAACTCCCTATGTCGTGTTTACCGGTGGTGAGCCTTTGCTGCAGCTTGACGCGGCGTTGATTGCCACGCTACACCGCCATGGGTTTGAGGTGGCCGTCGAAACCAACGGCACGCTGGCGCCACCCCCTGGCATTGATTGGCTGTGCGTTAGCCCCAAGGGCAACAATCCCTTGGTCGTTACCCATGGCGACGAATTAAAGCTCGTTTACCCCCAGGCTGATGCGCCCCCGGAGCAGTTTTCAAGCTTGGATTTTCACCACTTTTTTTTACAGCCGATGGATCTTGCTCCCCTACACCAGGACAAGACGACCGTTGCTGAGACGACCGCTTACTGTATGGCTAATCCACAGTGGCGTCTTTCGCTGCAAATGCATAAATTAGCAGGTTTTGATTAATGGCTTTATTCGTTCAACAACTGACCCATATCGATGTCTCGCTTTGGTGCGCCAAGCGCGGCTTGGTCGGCTGTAGCTGGCAGGTAGACGCGGTGCTGGAAGGCGAGCTGGGTGAAGACGGCATGCTTTTCGATTTTGGTGAAGTGAAGCCGTGGATCAAACGCACTCTGGACAGCGGGCTAGACCATACCCTGCTGGTCCCCACCGAGGCACCAGGCATCAGTGTCTCCGAATGCCCTGAAGGATTATGCGTTCGCACCACGACGCCCTACCCGATGGAAGTACGCGGGCCGAAAGAGGCATTCACCCTGCTTCCCTGGCAAGCCATTACGCTTGAAATGGTCGCCGAGCATTTAAGTCACCAACTGACCGAGCAGCGTCCTGAAAATGTTGACCGGGTTTCCCTGACACTGAGCGATGAACCCAACGACGGTGCCGCATACGGCTACAGCCACGGCCTGAAACGACACGCAGGAAATTGCCAGCGCATTGCCCACGGCCACCGTTCACGACTGTATATCTGGCAGCAGGAGGCGCGCCAAACCCTGCTTGAGCAACAGTGGGCGGCACGGCTGGATAATCGCTATCTTCTTGAGGAGGCAGATATCGCGGCTCGCAATAGTGAAACGCTTACCTGCCGCTACCGAGCCGCCCAGGGGGATTTTTCCATTACCCTGCCACAGTCGCTGTGTACCGTGCTGCCCGGTCCGACCACGGTAGAAAATATTGCGGCCTGGCTGGCACAGGAAGTCGCCACACAGAGCGGTCAAGCCACACGCATTCAGGCATTCGAGGGTATCAACAAGGGCGCGATTGCTATGTTTTCACCAAGTGCTGCGCAATGAGCGAGGAATGTCGTGCGGGGTGTGGTGCCTGCTGCATTGCGCCTTCGATTAGCTCTGCTATTCCCGGCATGCCAGAAGGCAAGCCGGCAGGGGTACGTTGTGTTCAGCTAGATGAGCACAACCTGTGTCGTCTATTTGGTGACCCGAGCCGCCCAAAGGTTTGCGAACGTTTTAACTTTGATGCCAGCGTGTGTGGCGAGCACCGAGAAGAGGCGCTCGCCACGCTGACCTGGCTAGAAGAAGACACACGTTAGAAAGTGCAATTTCTGCCCCTCTGCCAAAGACAACTCCCTTAGGGCTAGCTTTCAATGCTCACGGGGAGCGGCAAACGGCGGTCCAGCAAGCTGATCCAGCGTGTCAACACCGGGGCATCACTGTGGCTGACTTCGCTCAACAAGCGCCTGAAACTCTCTTTGGCCTGCTGGTCATTAGGCTCAATGCGCGTCAACCATAGCTCAAGGGCCGCCAGCTCCTGGTGACGGTTGCCATGCTCGCGAGCTTGGTTAATCGCCATCTCAGCTAATGCTTTCACCTCATTGGCGGGATGCCCAAGCAGATCACGCACCTTGGCAAGCTGGGTGGCTAATTCCGGCAGGAATAGCGTTGTCCTTTCACGGGCGATCACTAAGCACTGATCCAGGTAATCCTCTGCAGCGTTTAGCTCGCCCAGCTCAATACACGCATCCGAATACCAGAGCACTGGCCGCTGGTAGCGGTTACGCCCTTTCAGCTCGGCCATCTGATCTAGACAGTCACGCAGTTGGGTAAGCCCCGCCGTATCCCCTGCCAACGCCCGCTGCCAGCCGAGAATAATTTGTGCGGAAATTTGCCATAGCTGCAAATCTGGTGTGCCGGTCATAGCGGCCGCTCGCTCGGCGTGCCGGGCAGCCAGATGAACGTGTCCCAATTGACGATAAAGCGCCGCGGCAAATAATAGCGCCATCGCCAAAGTCCCAGGGTGTGCAATCTTCTCCGCTAGGCGAATCGCCGACGAGACTTGACGTTCAGCGCGCTGATAATCGCCACGCAAACAGAGCGCCCAGCCTTGAAAGCAGGCAGCAGAAACCTGCGGGTGATCAGAGAATGGCAGCCACTCAATCATCATCTGCGCATTCAGCGGATCAATTTCATCCAAGTGATCGTGCGCCTGCTGAATGCGCCCAGCCCAATACTCGCAATTAGCCCGGGCATAATCGGCTAAACGGCGATAACGCGGGTCTTCGAGACGAGACGCGATATCGGCCAGAGTTGAAGCCAAAGCAAACGCATCCGCATGGGCATAGCGCTGACTACGACCGACCCAGAGCCCCCATTTGACCAGGAATATCTGTTCAAGATCTTCCGGGTCTTCAAGGCTATCGCTGCCCGATTCACGCAGCAGCTCTCGTGCACGCACAAAGCTTTCGTGGGCGGTCGGTGAACCATGCCCCTCTAACGAAAAGGCCGCCTGACCGCGAACGGTGAGCAGACTCACTTCACGCTCGATCTCGTGCTCAACATGGCGAAGGCTCGCTAAGCCGAAATCCGCCATACGCAGTGCGGTTCGGTTAGCACTGACCTTGAGCGCTTCCCGAGCGGCCAGCTCAAAGTAACGGGCGCCACGGGCATAGTGCCCACTACGACGTAGGTGGGTCGCGAAATCACCGGGGTGACGACTGATCCATACCGGAAAACGCTCTTCTATTAAAGTCACCACCTGCTGGTGCAGCTTGACCCGCACATCTCTCGGGCAAGAGAGATAAGCGGCTTCCTGCAGCAACTGGTGACTAAACTGGAATTCATGGTCACCACTCTCTTTATCAACCGGCTCAACAATTTCCAGTACCCGCATATGCTCAAGCGCTTGGTTAAGCCGACCTTTTTCCCAGCCACTGCACTCAAGTAGAAAATCCAACCGAAAGCGCTTACCCAGTACCGCTGCTACGTGGGCAATTTCACGGTCGCCCTCAAGTTGATCAATACGGCTTGCTAAAAGCCCTAATAACCCTTTGGGCAGTTCTTCAAACTGAACACTGCGCCCTTCTCGGCGATCCATATCCAAACGACGGCAAATCTCCTGCATATACAGAGGCACACCATCGCAGCGCTCAATAATTTGATTACGCAACCGCGGACTCAGGTGGATACGGTAACGGCGGGAAAGCTGCGACAATAGCCGTGAAGACTGCAGCGCATCCAGGTTGCCTAAGCTAATTTGCTGATCCCAGTGCAATTTCACCGGCAACGCTTCACGCCCATGATGACTAGCGACCAACATAAAAGCAGTATTGATGGGTAGTCTTGCCTGCAACCCTGCCAATACTTTAAAGGAGGGTTCATCCAGCCACTGTAAATCATCAATCATGAACACCAGCGTGTGGGTCGTTGCTTGCCGCTCAATTAAACGGTGCAAAAGCATCACGACCAGCTCAACGGCTTCGCCACTTTGGGCAAGCTGGGTGATCTCCTGTACTTCATGCACTCCAAGCGCTTGCTCCAACAGATGCTGCCGGTCAGCCGTCAGCTGATCAAACCCTAGCGTTGCCTGTAGTTCGTGAATGGCTTCAACGGTAAGCGCCTGCTTGAGATACCAGCCAACCAGCGTGCGGGCCACCCCATAAGGGTCTAGCACCGAAAGACGCGTGGTGGGCTGCCAGCATATCGCCGCGTCACGGCTAAGTTCTAATTGGCGAAAACCGACCATTAACGCCGATTTTCCCATACCCGAGGCACCACGCACCAATACACTTTGGCGCAAGCCAATACCCGCCCGCGCCAGCGCATCGCGCAGGGTACGCAGCGACGTCTCACGGCCCACCAAGCTGGGGGGAAGTGCATCGCGGCCGCCTTCGTTCTGGCCCAGCACCAGAGCACGCAGGCGCACACGACCATCGCTGGCGATCAAACGTGACACCAGGCGTGGCTGAAGATCAAGCGCGGGCGGCATATGCTGACTGGCTTCTTGGGAAATAACCAGTTCACTACCTTCTGCAGCGCTCATCAGCTCCAAAGACATTTGCGTGACTTGCCCTAACGGGTCCGCCAACTGACGCTCGGGTAGGTACACCACACGACCGCTGTGCAAGCCAGCGGCCAACTCAAAGTGCGGTATATCACCCTCACCAGTCCAGTGGCGCCCGCTCTCTTGGGGAAGGGCCTGACGACAATGCTCATAAAGCGCCACTAGCTCCGCCAACTGATGCGCGGGGCCATGAGTGCCGAAACAGGCCAAGCCTAAGCCGCCCGTAGCACCTGGAAGCCAAAAGCCGCCTAAGTGATGGCACTGCTGCTCTAACCAGCGTAGTAATTCCAACTGCAGCGTAAGGCAGTGGCGTGTCGCCGCGCGATCTTGCCACTCCCCTTTTAGATGCAAGCGTATAGCCATCACGGAGAGCTGACGCAGTTCGATTTCATCTTCACGGAGCGGCTTACTATCTGCTGCCAGCGCGCGCGAAAAGGCACCTTGAGGGCTCATCATCCGCGGGTCGTGGTGGCCATCTGACCAGTAGCTGGCTAACTGCAGAAAGCTTGGCTCAGGCTGCTGACCCGACAGCGCTAACAGCTGTAAATAGCTGTTGTATTGCTCATGGGCAGCAGCCATTTGGTTCTGTTCGGCGAGTTGACGAACCAAACGCTCATGAAAGGGACCGTAGCCTGAAAAGCGGCTGACCAACGCTTCCAAAATTGCATCAGGTACATCGGCGTGAGCTTCGAGCACCTGTTCAGCAAAACGAATGACACGCTGACGCCACTCATTACGAACTTGGACTAACCAACGCTGAAATTCGCTACAGTTGGTCAGTTGCAGCTCTTCAATCAAGTCGCCTTGGTAACAAGACATCAGCGCTTCAAGGGTATTTAAATCGCGGGGTCCTTCTAAGAGCCGCTGCAGCGTATGGAGGTCAACCTGCCAGTTATTAGGAAGTTGAAAAGCAATCGTTTGCCGGGAGACACTTAATACATGGTCAGCGCTCTCACCTAACGATTGGCGCAAACAGTGCAGCGCATGGCGCAGGTTGGTTCTGCCTGATGACAACCCTTGGTCGGGCCACAACAGCTCTGCCAGAGCAGCCCGATTGACCGGCTGGCGGTGCAGCAAAAGATAAACAAGCAGCGCTTTCACTTTGTCGTAACTAAAGTGGGTCAATACATCTTCGCCCTGGGTAAGCGAAAAGTGGCCGAATAAGGTTAACTGGTCTGTCTCACGAGCATCGCGCATGATAAACATCCTGCCGGGCTAAGCGGCTTAAGCTGGCACACCGCTATGAAAACGAAAAGCCGTATCGGGCGAAGTAATCAGCTCCGCTTCACGCGCTACAAAAAAAGCGATCCGCTCGTCAATAGAGCTTGCTGTTTGCTGGCGAGCGAGCAACAAATAGTCTTCAAAATGACGGCCTTCTGACTTCACAAGAGTGCGATAAAACTTGGCAAGCTCTTCGTCTAAATAAGGGATCAAACAAGCGAACCGTTCACAGCTACGTGCTTCAATAAGTGCACCGATGATTAACACATCAATTAGCCGTTCGGGATCATTACTACGCAAGTGTCGCCTAAGCCCTTCAGCGTAGCGTGATGCCGTTAAATGTTGGTAAGCAACGCCGCGTGCTTCCATGAGCGCGACTACCTGCTCGAAATGGAGCAGCTCTTCACGGGCTAATTGCGACATTTTGCTGAGCAACAGCGGTTGATCAACATAGCGATAGAGTAGACTCATTGCCGTAGAAGCGGCTTTTTTTTCACATTGCGCATGGTCGATTAATAGCGTTTGAGGATTTTCGAGCGCCCACTGTAGCCATGCGTCAGGGGTTGCACAGGCCAGAAACTGGTGCAGACTTTCAGGCAACAAATCATCCGCTTTTAACGCATGGTCAGCCCTTTGCAAGGCATTCGTTTGTAAAGTACTGGATTGTATCGACATAACACCATTACCAATCTTGTGTTTCATTATTGTACAACATATAAGCGCTAAAAACGCTCAGTCCCTGTTAGGTACAAATCTTTATACCTTGCATCGCCTATTACTAATGTAATCATTCGCTCAAAAATGCTCCATACACTTTATAAGCACACTATTAATACGATGCCTCTAAGGTTATAAATTGAGGTCTATGGTAACCCGCTGTAACCCCAATCACACCCGCACCACCCTATGTTAACTTAGAAAATGGTAAAAACTTTCCTGATTTTGAGCCAAACGACTAATAAAAAGGTGCTTTTTGATTCATTTAGATCGTAGCATCAACATAAAGTACAACAGACGTCACGCCATGCCAGCTTAACATTGTCGACAGTTTGCCGTAGAATCTCGGCCATCCAACCATATGCTGTTTGTCAAGCGTATGTCATATGTGATTGGTCCACTTTCCAACACTGCGCAGCCAATACGGTGCTACGTGTAGGCCGTCACCATAAAGTAAATCAGAACGTAGATGAGAGGGCCCCAACGTGCTTGAAGCTTACCGCCAACATGTCGAGGAACGTGCTGCTGAGGGCATCCCGCCCAAACCCCTAACCGCCGAACAAGTAGCGTCAGTGGTTGAGCTGCTTAAAACGCCACCGGCCGGTGAAGAGGAGTTTATTCTCGATTTAATCACCAATCGCGTACCGCCCGGTGTTGATGAAGCCGCGTATGTAAAAGCGGGTTTTCTAACTGCAGTCGCGAAAGGTGAAGCAAGCTCGCCGCTGATCGACAAGGTGCATGCTGTTAAACTGCTTGGCACCATGCAGGGCGGCTACAACATTGTTTCAATGGTTGAACTTCTCGATAACGAGGAGCTTGCCCGTGAAGCTGGTGAGCAGCTCAAGCACACACTGTTGATGTTCGATGCTTTCCATGATGTCGAAACACGCGCCAAGAACGGCAATAGCGTTGCTAAAGAAGTCATTCAATCTTGGGCAGATGCTGAGTGGTTCCTCTCTAAACCGGCCCTGGCTGAAAAAATTACACTCAGCGTGTTTAAAGTACCTGGCGAAACCAACACGGATGACTTGTCTCCGGCGCCAGATGCTTGGTCACGCCCTGATATACCGCTGCACGCCAATGCGATGCTTAAAAACGAGCGTGATGGCATTGAGCCTGTGGTGCAAGGCACCACAGGCCCGCTCAAGCAGATTGAAGACGTTAAAGCAAAAGGCTTTCCGGTTGTTTACGTTGGTGACGTTGTGGGCACTGGTTCATCACGTAAATCAGCGACTAACTCCGTACTCTGGTTCTTTGGCGACGACATTCCTTACGCCCCGAACAAGCGCGCTGGCGGTTTCTGCTTTGGTAGCAAAATCGCGCCTATCTTCTTCAACACCATGGAAGACTCAGGCGCCCTGCCGGTAGAGATGGACGTCACCAACCTGAACATGGGCGACATCATCGACGTTTATCCTTATGAAGGCAAAGTCTGCAAGCATGGCAGCGATGACGTCATCACTACGTTTGAACTTAAAACGCAGCTGATCCTGGATGAAGTTCGTGCTGGCGGCCGTATCCCTCTTATCATTGGTCGCGGACTAACCGGCAAGGCGCGTGAGTCGTTGGGAATACCGGCCTCTGACGTTTTCCGCTTACCCGATCAGCCCAAAGATACTGGCAAAGGCTTTACCTTAGCCCAGAAGATGGTTGGCAAAGCGTGTGGTTTGGACGGCGTTCGCCCAGGCATGTACTGCGAGCCTAAAATGACCACCGTTGGGTCTCAAGACACCACCGGCCCGATGACACGCGATGAGCTGAAAGACCTTGCTTGCCTAGGCTTCCAGGCCGATCTGGTCATGCAGTCTTTCTGCCATACCGCCGCTTATCCTAAGCCGGTCGACGTGGATACCCACCACACTCTGCCGGACTTCATCATGAACCGCGGCGGTGTTTCACTACGCCCCGGCGACGGTATCATTCACAGCTGGCTGAACCGCATGCTGCTGCCTGACACAGTAGGCACCGGCGGCGACTCGCACACCCGCTTCCCGCTGGGCATCTCGTTCCCAGCCGGTTCAGGCCTGGTAGCATTTGCTGCTGCTACCGGTGTAATGCCGCTGGATATGCCGGAATCGGTACTGGTTCGCTTTAAGGGCCAACGTCAGCCGGGCGTTACGCTGCGCGATCTGGTTCACGCCATTCCACTTTACGCCATCAAGCAGGGCTTGTTGACGGTCGATAAATCCAACAAGAAAAACGCCTTCTCAGGCCGCGTGTTGGAAATTGAAGGTTTGGAAGACCTAACCGTCGAGCAAGCCTTTGAGCTTTCCGATGCCTCTGCCGAGCGTTCTGCTGCTGGCTGTACGATTACGCTGTCAGAAGAGAGCGTGACCGAATACTTGAAGTCCAACATCACCCTATTGAAGTGGATGATGGGCAACGGTTACGGTGACGAACGTACCATTAGCCGCCGTATTGAAGGTATGGAAGCATGGTTGGCTAACCCGAGCTTGATGCGTGCCGACCAAGATGCCGAGTACACTGAAGTTATCGAAATTGACCTGGCTGAAATTAAAGAGCCGGTTCTGTGTGCCCCGAACGACCCCGACGATGCTCGCCTGCTATCAGAAGTAGCTGGCCAGAAAATCGACGAAGTCTTTATCGGTTCATGCATGACTAACATCGGCCACTTCCGGGCTGCGGGTAAGTTGCTTGAAAAGCAGCCTGCCGGTAGTTTAAAAACCCGGCTGTGGCTGGCACCACCGACGAAAATGGATCAGCACCAGCTGACCCAAGAAGGCTACTACGGTATTTACGGTCGTGCCGGTGCCCGCATGGAAATGCCGGGTTGTTCACTGTGTATGGGTAACCAGGCGCGCGTTGCTGCCAAGAGCACCGTCGTGTCTACGTCTACACGAAACTTCCCGAACCGCCTGGGCGATGGTGCCAACGTGTACCTTGCCTCTGCGGAACTGGCGGCTGTTGCCGCGGTAGAAGGACGCCTACCCAGCGTTGAAGAGTATCAACGTTACATGGGTGAGTTTGACGCCATGGCTGGCGAGATTTATCGTTATATGAATTTTCACGAAATCGAGGAGTATCAAAAGATCGCCTCTAACGTGATTCCGATCGCTCAAGAAGCTTAGTTTAACGCTTGAGTCTGATCACCCCATCGCCGATGCTCGCACCATCGCAGAGAATGTGACAGATTGCATTTTCTGAGTCGATGACCGAACGCCCCGCCACTGTTCTTCAGGGCGGGGCGTTTTTTTGCACTGCCTTTGGACACCGGTTTAATATCAACAGCCTCTACCATTAGGAGCGTGTGATGACGAATTCAACGCAAATTGTGACACCCGATCTTTGTGATGCGCACCCAGAAGTCGCCGTGCTAGACCCACTGTTTGTTAACTTTGGCGGTCTTGAAGCCTTTTATGGTCCTATTCGCACCATTAAATGTTTTGAAGATAACTCCATGGTTAAGCAGGCGGTCGCCGAGCCAGGTAATGGCGCGGTACTGGTGGTCGATGCAGGCGGCTCGCATCGCTGCGCCATGCTGGGTGATATGCTGGCAGAGCAGGCCGTCGCCAACGGCTGGGCAGGCGTTGTGATGTACGGCTGCGTGCGTGATGTGGATATACTCGCCGCCTTGCCGATTGGCGTTCAGGCATTGGGAAGCCATCCCCGCAAGAGTGAAAAGCACGGTGAAGGTCAGCGCGACATCGACGTCACCTTTGCAGGCGTCACCCTTCAGCCCGGACAGTGGTTATATGCAGATAACAACGGCATTATTGTTGCTGCGCAAAAGCTGTCACTTTCCTGACTATTTTTACTACCTATAAAGGTTGATTACAGTCCACTTGCCAGGTGTGGTGCTTACTGCCACCCTGGTGATTCATTCTTACCGTTTAGTGACGATGCAGCCTTTGACCTACCTTGGCTCTGCCTTACTGCGCACGCTGCGCGATCATCTTCGCCCTCTGATCGCCTATCACCTCTTTTTTACCCTGCTCGCCTCAGCCTTACTGCTGCCAGCGATCACCTGGGTGACGCGTGGGCTGCTGGCCCAACTCAACCGCACCGTCGTCACCAATGATGAATTGATTGCTCTGCTCTTTAGCCCGCTGGGATTGATAGGCATGCTGATAGGGCTTGGGTTCGCTTTTCTGATTATTTACTGGCAGCAGGCAGGCATGCTGCAGGTAGCCGTCAGACCGCGCGATAACCATTACCGGCTCGCCCTTGAAGCACTCTGGCTGAGCACTCGTCGGCTGCACACCCTGGCGGGCCTTGTCATACTTCAAGTAGGCACACACTTATTATTGCTCGCGCCCTTTATGGCCGGCCTCACATGGCTTTACGACTTCTGGCTGAGCGACATAGACCCTTACTACCTTCAGCGTGTGCGCCCTCCTGCACTGTGGTACTTCATTGGCTGCGCCCTCCCCCTGATCATTGCCTGGATATGGGCGGCCTCATGGCTCTATCTGCGTTGGCTGCTCGCACTGCCCTTAGTGGCCCTGGAAAGTTGCAACCCCTGGCAAGCACTGAAGCGTAGCGTGAGCCTAACGCGCGGCTGGCGCCGTTCGATTGGTGCAGCGGTGTTGCTCTTGCTACTGATTATTATCAGCCTGCCGTTACTGACCACGTTGCTATTCGACCGGCTATTTACGCCCTTGCTGTGGTGGCTGCCTGAGCATAACGCCGTACTCATACCGGCGATGTTGGCGTACCTGTTGGGCTATGTGCTGATTACACTGACCATTACCTTTTTGGGTATTGCCACTAACGCCCTCCTTTCTGCCTGCTTGTACATGCAGCTGGCGCATCAAGAACCACGCCCAGCGGCCCCACCGGACGATACGAACGCAGGGCGCCTTGCCTGGGCGGTTGAGCTCAGTGTGCTTGTTTTTGCCGGCCTTCAAGCGTGGTGGATTCTGAATAGCTTCGAAATTCGTGACAACGTCGCAGTGATAGCCCACCGCGGGAGCTCCATGGTGGCTCCTGAAAACACCCTCTCTGCATTAGAGCAGTCACTTATTGATGGTGCTGACTATATCGAAATTGACGTACGCTTGAGCAGTGACCAGCAGGTAATGCTCTACCATGACCGCAGCATGGCACGGCTAACTGGCGACAGCCGTGAGTTTGGCGAGCTAACCAGAGACCAACTTAGCCAATTCGATGTGGGCAGTTGGTTTGGAGATGCGTTTCAAGGCGAGAACATTCCTGGCCTGGACGAAGCGCTCGAAAGAGTTCGCGGAAAAGCAGGGTTAATGATTGATATCAAGCCCTTGCCGGGTCAAGAGCAAGCGTTAGCCGATGCCGTTATTGATACCTTAAATACCGAGAGCGACATTCGATACCGCTGCTGGGCAACCCAACAAAGCGCCTTTGATGGTTATACCGCCTGCGGTTTCCCCAATACGCTGTTGGATATGCGGATGGCGACCATGTCGCCGTCACTACTTGAGTATATTAATGCCCGGGCGCCAGAACTACGAGTTACTTTGTTGGCGCAGCTCATTCTGCCCGGCACACTCAATCGACGTGGCTTTGATGCACTCGGCCTACGCCATAACCGCATCACGGAAGGAGAAGTTCGCCTGGCACGGCTTTACGGCTACGAAATACACGCATGGACGGTTAATGATCGCGCCAGAATGTCGACGTTGATTGACCTAGGCGTCGATGCCATCATCACCGACTACCCAGATCGTTTAACAGAGCTTATTCAGATTCGCCGTGAGTTAAGTGACGGGGCGCTAATGCTAGTGAAACTGCGCAACTGGCTTCGTCAGTAGCGCTCCTAATCGCCCATCACCACACCCTCACGCCGTGGGTCAGCGCCACCAAACAGCGTACCATCGTTTAGCCGCCTAATGGCTTGTAGCCCGCTGGTCAACTCCCGTTCGCTAACCGTGTGGCCGCGCTCCCTTAGTGACTCAATAGTTTCCTCAGGAAAACGCCCCTCTTCGATGTAAACATCGCCGCCCAACGTAATGGCATGGGGAAGATTGAGTGCTTCCTGGGCACTCAGCCCCCAGTCACGCAGCGCGATTAGAGTGCGGGCCGTATAATGAATGATCGCCGCACCACCCGGCGAACCCAAGCTAGCCACTAGCTCACCGCTTTCTTGATCGAATACCAGCGTAGGGCTCATGCTAGAACGCGGGCGCTTGCCTGGCTCGACTCGGTTCGCCACCGGGTCGCCATCCACTTCAGGAGCAAATGAAAAATCGGTGAGCTCATTATTGAGCAAGAAACCACCCGCTAGGCCTGTTCCGCCATCCGAGAGAATGCGCGAACCGAACGCCTGCTCAATGGTGGTCGTCATGGCCACCGCATTGCCCTCCTCATCCACAATACTGATATGGCTAGTGCCATACTCAGGCTGATCGGGCTGGCTGGCCCAACTAACGGCAAGCTCGCCGGGATTGCCCGGTTCAGCGCTGTCGCCCATGCTCATCTCTTCAATGAGCTCACTGCGTTGCTCAAGGTAGTCAGGGGCCAGCATCAATGACCAATCGCCCCCCGGTGCTTCGACAAAGCCTGGGTCGGCGATATAACGACCGCGGTCAGCAAAAGCGAGCCGCGAGGCTTCCAGAAACTGGTGCAACCACCCGCTGCTTGGAGCGCCGTTATCTAACGGGGCTTCAAGCAGCGGCTGTTGATCGAGCATGCCCAAGATCTGCATCACGGTGAGATGGCCCGACGAGGGAGGCGGAAAGCCGCATACTTCCCACTGCTGCCAAGGCGTGCATAAAGGTTCGCGGTCAAGCGCCTCGTAGCCACGCATATCTTCAACCGACAAACTACCTGGCCGCTCAGGGTGATTCTGAACCCGCTCAACGATATCTTCCGCCACGGAACCTTCGTGCAAGGCAGCGCTGCCTTGGGTTGCTACGCGACGTAGTACCTCTGCCAAGGCCGGATTCTTGAGTGTTTCGCCAACCGCGATAGCCTCACCTTCGCTATCGTAATAAAACTGGCTGGCTAACGGATCTTGGCGCAGAAACTCGTCACTCGTCAGGCTGGTATGCAACCGATTGCTGACAGCAAAGCCTTCTTCGGCCAGGGTAATAGCCGGTGTAAACAATTCTTCCCAGGCTAGCTCACCATGCTCTGCATGGGCTTTTTCAAGCATACGCAGCGTACCCGGCACACCGACAGAAAGGCCGCTAACCACCGCGTCGTTAAACGCAAGCGGCTCGCCATCCTCTAAAAACAGCTCGCCATTGACTCCCTGCGGTGCGGTTTCACGGCCATCATAGGCGCGCACTTCGCTTCCATCGTAATGCATTAGAAAAGCACCGCCACCGATACCGCTGGATTGAGGCTCTACCAAGTTCAGTACCATTTGCACTGCAATGGCCGCATCAATAGCGTTACCACCGGCTTTCAATACTTGATAACCAGCATCGGTTGCGAGCGGGTTGGCTGCCGCCACCGCAAACGACTCAGCCTCCCAGCCTGGCTTCTCTTCATAGCCAGACTCGCTTTCAGGAGCAATGGAGGGTGTCTCGTAGCTAAACCCCCAACTATAAAGCGGCGTTACCAGCAGCACAGGTAGCGCAAACTTAGCTGATTTTGTGAACATTTCAGCGCTCTCCGCGACAAGTTAAATACAAAAACACACATAAAAGAGTAGTCTATAAAAACAGCAACGCCCGGCTCAATGTCCGGGCGCAAACTAAATGTTTTAGCAAACAAACTTATTCAATTTTTTGGCCTGCGAGCATAAACCACGTTTCCAGGACCGCATCGGGATTGAGCGATACGGAGTCGATCCCTTGTTCCATCAACCACTTCGCCAAATCGGGATGATCTGACGGCCCCTGGCCACAAATGCCGACGTATTTCCCCTTCGCTTTACACGCCTGAATCGCCATCGCAAGCAGCTTTTTAACCGCCCCATTACGCTCGTCGAACAGATGTGCAACGATGCCCGAATCACGATCCAACCCCAATGTTAACTGCGTTAAATCGTTAGAGCCGATAGAGAACCCATCAAAGTACTCAAGGAACTCGTCGGCTAGCAGGGCGTTAGCTGGCAGTTCGCACATCATAATCACTTTCAGGCCTGTCGGGCCGCCCCGCTCCAAACCGTTGGCGGCCAACAGCTCTACCACCTCTCGCGCTTCGTCGGTGGTACGCACGAAGGGCACCATGATCTCCACATTCTCGAAACCCATCTCTTCACGCACCCGCTTCAGGGCACGGCATTCAAGTTCAAAGCAGGGCCGGAACGCTTCAGAAATGTAGCGCGACGCACCCCTAAAACCGAGCATCGGGTTCTCTTCACCCGGCTCATAGAGCTTACCGCCAATCAGGTTTTCGTATTCATTAGACTTAAAGTCTGACAGCCGCACGATCACACGCTGCGGGTGGAACGCGGCTGCCAGCGTCGAAATACCCTCAACCAGTTTATCGACGTAAAAACTGACGGGGTCGGCATAACCGGCCGTCCGTAAATCGATCACCTGCTGCAAATCCACCGGCAGCGTGTCGTACTCCAACAGTGCTTTAGGGTGAACGCCGATCATGCGGTTAATAATAAACTCCAGACGCGCCAAGCCTACCCCCGCATGAGGTAGGCTGGCGAAGCCAAAGGCGCGATCGGGATTGCCCACATTCATCATGATCTTGAAGGGGATTTCCGGCATAGCGTCGACACTGGAAACTTTGCAGTCAAACTCCAGCAGCCCTTCGTAGACATTGCCGGTATCGCCTTCCGCACACGAAACCGTAACGTCGATGCCCTCTTTGAGCTGAGTCGTTGCGTCGCCACACCCCACTACCGCGGGAATGCCCAATTCACGGGCAATAATGGCGGCATGGCAAGTGCGCCCGCCACGATTGGTGACGATGGCGGAAGCGCGTTTCATTATTGGCTCCCAATCCGGGTCAGTCATATCGGTGACCAGAATATCGCCATCATGGATCTTGTCCATATCGTCAGGGCTGAGCACCACTTTAACGGTACCGCGGCCAATGCGCTGGCCAATTGCTCTGCCGGTGATTAATGTGCGGCCTTTTTCGCGCAGCTGGAAACGTTCAAGCTTGCCGCCTTCCTGCTGGGAGACGACCGTTTCAGGACGCGCCTGAACGATATACAGCTCACCATCATCGCCATCTAGCGCCCACTCAATATCCATGGGGCGCTGGTAGTGCTGCTCGATCGTCATGGCCTGACGAGCCAGCTCCATCACCTGTTGATCATTAATACAGAAGCGACCACGGTCTTGATGGGGCACATTGACGGTTTCAACGGATTTACCGGCGCTGGCATCCTGGCCATAAACCATCTTTATTAACTTGGAACCCAAGTTACGGCGCAGCACTGCCGGGCGGCCCGCCGCTAGGGTCGGTTTATGCACGTAGAACTCATCGGGATTGACTGCGCCTTGCACCACGGTTTCGCCTAAGCCCCAGGAGCCAGTAACGAAAACCGCATCGCGGAAGCCAGACTCGGTATCCAAGGTAAACATAACGCCCGACGCACCTATCTCAGAGCGCACCATTTTCTGCACACCGGCCGACAAAGCAACATTTTCATGGGCGTAGCCACGGTGGACGCGGTAGGAGATAGCGCGGTCGTTAAACAGCGAGGCAAATACTTCGTGCACGGCGCGCTTAATATTGTCGAAGCCGTCAATATTGAGAAAAGTTTCCTGCTGACCCGCGAAGGAAGCATCGGGTAAATCTTCAGCGGTAGCAGAGCTGCGTACAGCCACTTTTAACTGAGGATGCTGTTGCTGGAGCTGTCCGTAAGCGTCGCGAAGGGCTGCCTCAAAGCTAGGCGGCAACGGCGTATCAATAATCCATTGGCGAATAGTGCGGCCCGCCTCGGCGAGCGCTTTAACATCGTCCACATCCAAGCGCGCAAGCGTGGCATTAATGCGCTCGTTAAGGCCTTCGTGGGAGAGAAACTCGCGGTAGGCATGAGCGGTAGTGGCAAACCCGCCAGGCACCGTTACGCCAGCACCGGACAGATTGGAAATCATTTCACCTAGTGAGGCGTTTTTACCACCCACGCGTTCGACGTCTGACATGCCCAGTTGATCGAACCACAGAATGTACTCTTCCACGTAACCCCCTCGCTCATAGACATCGACACGATCACTAATATTGCCGTTTAGACGTAGGATCATGGATTATTGATTGAGACACCCTAGCACCGCGCTACTATATTCGCCATTGGTCTAATAGCGAAGGGAATGGAGGATTTTTACAACACGAAGGGTTTTTAGGTCATTTGTGTAGTCAGTCACTTTGCCCCTCCCTAGCCAGCACGCATAGCGAGTTGCTCTAGCAAACGGCTCAGCACACAATAGCGCAGTTACTTACCAGTGGATGTCACTATGAAACGTACGGCTTTTTTTATCTCTGATGGCACCGGGATCACAGCAGAAAGCTTAGGGCGCAGCCTGCTGGCCCAGTTCAGCGATGTTGAGATCGATATGCAAACCAAGCCTTATATCGATACGCTGGAAAAAGCTCAGGCACTAGCAGCCATTATCGAAGCGACAGCCAGCCGCGACGGTCATCGTCCGATCATCATTGACACCATTGTTGACCAACAAATTCGCAACGTCATTCGGCAAGCATCCGGCTTCAAGGTCGATATTTTTTCAACCTTCCTGGAACCATTGGAACAGGAACTTAATACTCACTCTTCCTATAGCGTTGGGCGTACGCACTCAATTGGCAGCGATGACGTCTATATGGACCGTATTCACTCAGTGCACTTTGCGCTGGATAATGATGACGGAGCACGCACTCATCAATACGATAAAGCAGATATTATTCTGGTCGGCGTCTCACGCTGCGGCAAGACCCCGACCTCTCTTTATCTGGCACTTCAGTTTGGTATTCGAGCGGCCAACTATCCGCTTACGGAGGATGATTTAGACGAAGATGGCATTTTAAAGCTGCCCAAGGCGCTAGCGCCCCATCGTCAAAAACTGTTTGGGCTAACCATTGATCCGCGGCGTTTATCAGCGATCCGCAATGAGCGGCGGCCAAATAGCCGTTACAGCTCCATTGATCAGTGTCTTCAAGAAGTAGGGCAAGCGGAGTCGCTTTATCGCACCATGCACATTCCCTTTATTGATGCGACGCGCTTCTCGGTAGAAGAGATATCAACGCGGATGATTGCGGAAACGGGTTTAGCGAGGCGCTTTTCGCCCCGCTAACGATCCATTCTGCGGCTAACTTACATTCCTTTAGGGGCAAAAATTCCCGGCGCGTTTCGCCAGTAGCCTTTGTAATCCATCCCAAAACCAAACACATAACGGTCGGCGACTTCCAAGCTGCAGTAGTCGGCCTTTAAACCAGGCACCGCTTTACGGTTGTGCTGTTTATCCACCAGTACAGCCGTCGTGACACTGGCGGCCTGGGCTTCTTCGCAGTAAGCCAAAATGGCGGCTAATGTGGCGCCTTCGTCCAAGATATCGTCAACGATCACCACATGGCGCCCCGCCATCGGCACCTCAGGAGACACACGCCAAAACAGCTCACCGCCGCGCAGCTCGTTACGGTATCGAGTGGCATGTAAGTAATCCACTTCAAGCGGAAAGCCCAGTCGGGTTAGTAAATGCCCTGTGGTGATTAAGCCGCCATTCATAACGCAGTAAAAGACCGGAAGTTTGTCGCCTAAATCTCGCGTGATCGCTTCCGCCATACGATCAAGTGCCCGCTCTACCTCTTGCTGAGAAATAAGGCAGTCGGCGTTATCCATCAATTCACGCATTGAGTCCAATGACTCTAAGGCTTCTTTATCCAACTTTGACATCTAAACTCCAGGCGGGTTAAAAGCTTCAATTACATCAGTCGTGTGAATTTACACAGCATTGGGTTTCGGTTTATCAGCCAATGCTTCCAACTTAGCGTGGGTACGACGCCATCTGCCCAACGCACTTAGGGCATCGATATCAGGCCGTGCACGGCTGTAGCGCAGTTTGGCGGGACGTTTGGTTTCAATACCCCGGCAGGCTTCAATCACCTCAAGTGCCGCGGCGCGATCATTGCATACCAGCAACATATCGCAACCAGCCGCTAGTGCTGCCTGGGCTCGCTGTTTGGGCCCACCCGCCTCGTGGGCGCCCGCCATACTTAAATCATCAGAAAAGATGCAGCCTTTGAAGCCCAACGATTCACGCAGCATGCCCAACCAATGAGGGGAAAACCCGGCAGGACGCGTATCGAAAGCACTGTAAATCACATGCGCAGGCATTACACCGTCTAACGGCGCGGCCAAATGGGCAAAGGGCACCAGGTCACGTTGTTTAATCACTTCTAGCGGGCGGTCATCCACCGGCAGCGCAACGTGAGAGTCTGCCGCAACTCCGCCGTGACCGGGGAAGTGCTTCCCGACAGCGGCCATACCAGCCTCATGGAGCCCTTGAATAAAGGCGCTGCCGAGCTGCGCCACATGCTGGGGATCGCGGCTAAAACTTCGGTCTCCAATAACACTTGAGACACCGCTTTCGACATCCAGTACCGGAGCAAAGCTAAGATCCAAACCGCAGGCGGCCATTTCCATGCCCAATAGCCAGCCAGCATCTTTTGCGAGCGCAAGACCATCATCGGGGTTGGCGCTATAACACTCACCAATGCGAGCCATGGCAGGAAGACGCGTCATCCCTTCTTTAATACGCTGAACGCGGCCACCCTCTTGATCAACGGCAAGCAATAAGTCCGCACGCACACGTCGAATATCGCTGCAGAGCTGGCGTACTTGGTAGCCGTTCTCGACATTGCGGGCAAACAGAATAACGCCCCCTACCACCGGTTCTAGCAGCAAGCGCTTTTCTGCGGCCGTTAATTTCGGGCCTTCAAGGTCGAGCATGACCGGGCCTAACGGTTGAGTCATCGTGATAGGTCCATTAAAAAAGAGGCGGTGATTCTAGACGATCGTCTAGCGGTGTCAAAACAGATTAGTCAAACGACTGACGACCGCCGTGCAGCCAAACGGGGGTTCCTGGTAACGCTAACGAAAAGATATAGAGCAAATCACTATTGCGTAAACGAATACAGCCGTGGGATGCAGCAACCCCCATGGGCTGGTCAGGGGGCGTGCCATGAAGATAAATATAGCGACGCTGTGAATCGACCTGACCACCACGGTTCACGCCTTTTTCTAATCCGCATAACCACAGGATGCGGGTCAAAATCCAATCCCGCTTCGGATATGCTTCAGCTAGCGCAGGAGAGAATGCCTCCCCCGTCCAGCGACGACCCCGAAATACCGCATTATCAGGCATCCCGTTGCCGATCGCGGCTCTTATATAGTGCCAACCATGGGGTGTTTTGCCACTGCCGTTGTGCTCACCAACGCCCGCGAGGCCAGACGATATCTCACACTCATACAGCACCTTCGGCCCTCGCCAACAGCGTAGCTGCTGCTGTGTGGTATCGATTTCCAACCAGATGTCCTCTACAGGGGGAAGCTCAGCGAGCTTGGGCGTTCGCATATTTTCCTTCTTCAAGTGCTGGGGGCAACGGTGCATTCATGGCAGCCACCACTACTGGGCGCAACCGCCTAACCAAATCCCGCACGGTGACCTGCTCTTGATAATCCTTTTCAGCGATATCGCGCAGTGCATCAAGGCCTGAAAGCGTAAAAATCACCGTACCAAGCATAAAGTGTAGCCGCCAAAAGCGTTCCGCGTCAGGCAAGTCGGGCGTGGCTTGACGCACTAACTCGGTGAAGCGGGTAAACACATCACCATACTCTTGCTGAATATGACGCCTAAGATGCCCCTGCGCTTGGCTATAGGCAAGGCCCAGCAAGCGCATAAACACCTTTAAACTGTTGCGCTCGGCAGGCACAGCCAGCACGGTGGTCGCCATGGTTTCGAGTAGCGTTTCCAACGGAATAACGCGCCCTGCATGCTGGGCTTCAAGTTCATCAAGCGCAGTATGAAAACGCTGGGTGAACGGGTCCAGATAGCGTGAAAACACGGCCTGAATTAAGGCTTTTTTGGAACCAAAATGGTAATTCACCGCCGCTAAATTGACGCGCGCTTTGCTAGTGATGTTGCGCAGCGATGTTTCAGCAAAACCTCGCTCAGCAAACAGCACTTCCGCGGTGTCGAGTATTCGAGTTACCGTATCAGATTGAGCCATGCCGCTCTCCGGGGAAACGAGTGTTTAAAACATAGCAAAATACTATGCCATATCGCTGGTGGGCTCAACGCTTGATTTTCTGATGAAATATGGCTGTCTATATGAGTAGAAGCTTAGTTTAAAACGATTAGGAAAAATTCGGGGCCTTTCTAGAGAGGGGGTTGACAAGACATGTACTGGACAGAGGAACATACTGTATACTTAACCACTTACCGATTAAGTCGACATTTAATTTGTTACTGTCTATTCACTATTTTTGGAGTCTGGTATGTCGCGTCCGCTAACCGCTCGCCAACAGCACGTATTTGATTTTATTGTTAAGACCATGGGCGAATTTGGCTACCCTCCGACCCGTGCTGAAATTGCGAAAGCACTGGGGTTCCGCTCACCTAACGCCGCGGAAGAGCACCTGCGCGCACTTGAGCGTAAAGGCGCTATTCGCATTATTCGCAATACGTCACGCGGTATTCGACTACCCAATCAAGAGCCCCAGGAATTAGTAGACAGCACCGCAAGCGCGTTACCCGCTGCCAATATTGAAGCCTCGCCTGCTGGCCTGCCGGTGATTGGCGAAGTAGCCGCCGGGAGCCCTATCCTAGCGGCTGAGCATATTGACCGTTACTGCCCTTTGCCAGCCGAGTACTTCACTCCTAAAGCCGATTATCTGCTGCGTGTGCGGGGCCTTTCGATGAAGGATATTGGTATTTTAGAAGGTGATTTATTGGCAGTTCACCGTACCGAGCGGGTGCGCGATGGCCAGATTGTCGTTGCGCGCCTGGATGATGAAGTAACCGTTAAGCGCTTCAAACGTCAGGGCCACCAAGTAACGCTATTTGCGGAAAATGCAGACTTTGCGCCGATTGAAATCGATCTGCGTTCACAGTCACTCGACATCGAAGGTGTCGGCGTTGGCGTCATTCGTGGCGGTAATGGCCAAGCACTGGGCTAACCACCGTCATTACTGCATGTCGATATAGCGGTGGTCATTAAAGGTGGCCACCCAGTTAGGATGATAGACCAGCAGAATACTCAGCAGCATCCCGGTAATAAACGCCTCTGAAGGCATTAGTAGAGGTAAGAAGCGTGCATACTCCTGGGCAAGATAGATAGCGTTAGGATCTGTGCCTGCCATGATAATCAGCAGCACGGCAGCCACCCCTGCCCCTAATGTTGCCAACGCAGCCCCAAAAAACCCGCAGGCAAATAAAAACACCATCAGGTTATCCGGCAGGCGGCGATCTACCAGCCGCCACACTGTGCCAATAATGGCAGCCGGAACAATGCCCGTTACCAGTACATTTGCCCCCAGCAGCGTCCACTCATTGCGGCCGATAACTACCATTGCCACATTAATGAGCACATTGCTGATCAGCGCTAATGGCGCTTTAAACACGAGTGTCATCAATACCGTAAAGACGAGATGCAGCGTTAGCCAGTCGACCGCCTGAGCGCGTAGCTGCCACATCAGCGCCACTGCCAGCGTTGCGCCTAACCAACGGTGCTGAAGAGCAGCGTCTTCCAGTAGCACTTGCCAGGGCCGCCGCCAAAGAGCCCACACCACTACGCCTAACGAGAGTAGCGAGGTGAATATCAGCGCCCAGGGCGCCAGTACACTTTGTGCGAACGACATAGCGGCTTCTCACATTATCGAGCGTTAGCTAAACACCACGGTCTTGTTGCCATGCACTAAAACCCGATCCTCAAGATGCCAGCGTAAACCGCGTGCGAGAACGGCTTTTTCCACATCACGCCCAAAGCGGACTAAATCGGTTGGGGTATGGCAGTGGCTAACGCGATGAATATCCTGTTCGATAATCGGGCCCGCGTCGAGTTCCTCGGTAACATAGTGGCAGGTGGCGCCAATCAGCTTCACTCCGCGCTGATATGCCTGGTGGTAGGGCTTCGCCCCAGCGAAAGAGGGTAAAAAACTGTGATGAATATTAATCACCCGCCCTGCATAGCGGGCGCACAGGTCAGGCGGCAGAATTTGCATATAACGCGCCAGCACGACGCAATCAGCACGTGCACTATCGATTTCTGCTTGCACCTTGGCAAATGACACTTGCTTGTTATCGGGGTCGACTGGCACATAGTGATAAGGAATGCCGTACCATTCGGTCAATGAACGCATATCGTCATGATTGGAAATGACGCCAACAATATCGCAATCCAACTCACCCGCCTGCCAGCGATAAAGCAAATCTACCAAGCAGTGTGACTCTCTAGAGACCATCAATACCACCCGGCGGCGCTGCTGTGTATCCACCAATGACCACTGCATATCGAATTCGATTGCCACCGGCTCGAACGCTGCACGTAGCGCTTCTACCGACATCCCCACTGAATCCGCCAAGATTTCGTAACGCATAAAAAAACAGCCCGTTTCTAAATCAGAGTGCTGGCTGGCTTCAGTGATAGACCCCCCTTGCTTAGCAATAAAGCTCGATACTCGGGCCACAATACCTACCCGATCAGGGCAGGACACAACTAAACGATAATAATGGGACATGTGAGCGACTCTTGACCTATTTCTAAGGTAATTATGACAAACCAACGGCTTAGGTTGCATAGTGTATCGGAAGGCCAAGGATGATTGTTAGCCGCCCCTGCCTTCCCGTATAGTTGAGTCACTACTTTTTAGGCTTTTCATAACTGATGCACTCTTCACGCGTTCAAATTCGTCCCCGTCGTCGTCCTCCGCTGCGCATGTTGCCGCTGGGGGGATGCGGTGAGATTGGCATGAATCTAACGCTCTACGGCTACGATGATCACTGGATTGTCGTCGACTGCGGCATGATGATTCGCCAGGATTTCCCCAACTCACCGCTACAAGTGCCTAATCTTGATACACCAAAATCATTAGGGATAGTCCCGAAAGCACTATTTGTTACCCACGGCCATGAAGACCACATTGGCGCCGTCGCTTGGCTCTGGCCGATGTGGAATTGTCCTATTTATGCCACGCCATTAGCCGCAGGGCTGTTACGCCTTAAATTTGCTGAACATCAACTTAGCAGCGCTGCGATTCATGTCATCGAACCAGGTGAGGCACTTGAAAGCGGGCCGTTTACGCTGCGCTACTTGTCGTTGACGCATTCAATACCCGAAAGCTGTGCCATTATGATGATGGCTGGTGGTTATCGCGTTTTACATACTGGTGACTGGAAACTTGATCCTGAGCCGCTTATCGGTTCACCGGTAAGCGCGGCGCAGTTTAGAGCGCTGGCCCCGGTCGATTTAGTGGTCGGCGATTCCACCAATGCCCCCATGCCAGGCCACTCCGGCAGCGAAGGTGATGTGGCAAGAGCATTGGTAAAAGCCCTCGCCAACTGCCAGGGCCGTGTGGTGGTATCTTGCTTTGCCAGTAACCTTGCGCGGGTATTAGCTATCGGGCGCGCAGCGCATCAGTGTGGCCGTCGCATCAGCTTAATGGGGCGCTCAATGGAGCGAATGGTTAGCGTTGCGCGTGGGCTTGGCTATATGGATGACTTACCGCCGCTGGTACCCAATCACGATCTGGGTTATCTCCCCCCGGATGAAGTGGTCATTATCGCCACCGGCAGCCAGGGTGAGGCCCGTGCCGCGCTTCAGCGTCTTGCTCAGGGCCGCCACCCCTTTGTGGATCTTCAGACCGGCGATAATGTTATCTTCTCGGCTAAAGCCATTCCAGGCAACGAACGCCCTATTGAACAGCTAAAAAAACGTTTAGCGCAGTTAGGTGTTCGTATTTACGACGAAATCAACCATCCCGAGTTACATGCTACTGGGCACCCCGCTCACGATGAGTTAATCAAACTCTATCAATGGGTTAAGCCGAAGCACCTGATGCCTGTCCACGGCGAAGCAAGGCATCAGCAGGCGCATCAGGCAATTGCCCGTCAATTAGGGATCAGTGCGCCGTTGTCGCCAGTTAATGGCGATTTAATAAGCTTTGATAACCAAGGGCTGCGCTGCGAGGCACGCTATCCCCAGCCGCCCTGCATCGTCAGCCAAAACAGCGTGGTTCCTCACCCAGGGTTGGAAGTAAAAGACGCCGGTACGGCACGTCGTGGCAGTTTGTACCTAGCACTGCCGGTGACCGCGACTGATACGGGCTGGGTGCGCATTGGACGTTTGATGCTGGATGCGACGGGTGCCAGCCCGCTGGATGAAGATAGCTTTAGTGATTGGCTGGATGATCAGCTTGATGAGATTGCCGCCGACACACTGGCCGACCTTCGCCAAGCATTGCAGCCTCGCTTGGTACACTGGCTGGCGGAGCATATGCAGCACCTGCCCGATGTGCATCTTCAGATTATGGCCGCCGAAATGCCAGAAGCCCTTACCTTGGAAAATGCTGCCAATCGTTAGTGGTGCATCATTGCGGAGTAGCAAGACGTGGCAAACTCACTCCCAGCGTGCCGCGTCTTGTTGGTCAGAGTGGCGTTCTTTGACCCAATATTCTCCCCGAGTGGAGTGCTCTTTCTTCCAAAAAGGCGCCTGGGTTTTTAAAAAATCCATAATAAAATCGCAGGCTTCAAATGCCTCTCGGCGGTGAGCACTAGCTACAAGCACCCGCACGATGGGGTCGCCAGGGCCCAGATAACCAACGCGATGAATTATCCGCACCGCTTGTAGCGACCAACGCTGCCACGCCTGCTCGCCAATCTCCGTTAGCGTGCGCTCGGTCATACCGGGGTAATGCTCCAGTGTTAACCCCGTAACATCGGGCGTCTCGTTGAAATCACGCACCAGTCCGGTAAAGCTCACCACCGCGCCAATATCGCTGCGCCCGACTAATGCATCGCTATAGCCGTAGTCCATCGAGAATGGCGCTGCTTGAACCGCTACTTTAATATCCAACGTTAACCCCCTGTGACCGGTGGGAAAAACGCCACTTCGTCATCATCGGTCACTAGCGCATCATCGTTTGCCATTACCTGATTAATGGCACATAACGTGCGCTGATCAGTAAGCAGTTTAAACCGATCATCGCGCTCGGCCAGCGCTGCCTTTAAACCACTGATATCGCGGCTAGCAAGCTGGTCCAGCCCAACAGTCGCCTCGCTTTCTCCTACCCGCTCGCGCAGTTCAGCCAGAAATTTAACCCGCACGCAGGGGGAAGGACAGCGCTCACCCAGGCTTACTTCTCCTGAGGTGCCTTCGCCCGTCACGATAGGCGACTGCCTATTCACACGCTGATAATCCCCGCGTTGGCCGCCCTGCTTGCTGTCGAGCTGGATCGCTTCAATATGCATGCCCTTATCGACCGCTTTGCACATATCGTAGAGGGTTAAGCAGGCGACTGAAACGGCTGTAAGCGCCTCCATCTCAACACCGGTGCGACCATTTAAACGACACAGCGACGTTACATGCACACAGGACTCGGCCATGTCGATCTCGAATTCAACCGACACCTTTGATAGCGCCAATGCATGGCAGAGTGGAATCAATTCATGAGTGCGTTTTGCAGCCTGAATGCCCGCGATACGGGCGGTGGCGAGGACATCTCCTTTCGGCAATCCCCCTTCGGTGAGCAATGTCAGCGTTTCAGGCAGCATTACAATGCGCCCCGAGGCGACGGCTTCGCGGCGCGTTTCTTGTTTATCGCCGACATCCACCATGTTGGCTTCGCCCCGGGTATTGAGGTGGGTTAGATGCATGCTGGTCACCTTTCCTTTTTTGAAGCCACAGTTTGGTTTTTTGCGTTTATCCAGGTCACTATCCAGCGCGCGATTGCGTCGCTGTCATCAAGATTTAACTGCGCTACGCAAGAAGTTAAATCAATTGGCGATGGCGCGCTTAATGCAACCGCCTCGACCCATGGGTCGGTCAAAATTGCCGAGTCCCCTACGCCATCGCGATAAAGCACCAGCTTAGGGATCGGCCAAGCTTTAAAGCCTTCGACAATCACTAGGTCGGGATGGTGCGGCACCATCATGGTTATTAAGCTGGCTAAATCGGGTTCTTCCTGGTCGGGCGTTTCCTGCATCAGCGCAAATCGTTGCCGTGAAGCGACTAGAACAGGGGCCGCGCCCGCACTACGCAGTTTATAGCTATCCTTTCCAGGCTGGTCGACTTCAAACGAGTGATGAGCATGCTTAATCACGGCTACTTTCAAACCATACGCAGCTAATAGAGGCAGCAGCTTCTCTAACAGTGTCGTTTTGCCGGTACCGCTCCAGGCAGCAATCCCTAGAATGGGGAAGGATGCGGTTAGTTCGTTACTCATACAGCCTACCCCCCTACTTGCCATTCATACGATGCTTACAGCGTTAAAGTGGATGACTTTACTCGCCCTCTTGCGCCTTGGGTAATAGCCAGTTCAACGCAATACCTACCAGTGCAGCCAAGCTCACGCCTTGCAGGGTAAATTGACCGCTCCCGAACTGCATACCACCTATTCCGAATACCAGTATGAGCGAGACCACTACTAAGTTGCGAGGTGCCGTCAGCGACTGCCCTGCTCGCACTAGCGTGTTCATACCAACGACCGCAATAGAACCAAACAGCAATGTCATAATCCCCCCCATGACCGGGCCGGGTATAGTCTGCAGCAGCGCACCAAGCTTAGACACAAACGCCAGCACAATGGCAAAAATCGCAGCAACAATCATGTACTTGGGGTTAAATGCCCGAGTCAGCGTTACCGCCCCCGTGACTTCCGAGTAGGTTGTATTCGGGGGGCCGCCAAATAGCGCTGCCACACTGGTCGCCAACCCATCGCCTAACAGGGTGCGATGCAGGCCGGGTTTTTCCAAATAGTTTTTGCGGGTCACTGAGCCAATAGCAACCATGTCACCAATGTGCTCTACCGTCGGGGCGATAGCGACCGGGATCATAAATAGAATAGCGGCCCAGTGAAAACTGGGTGCGGTAAAGCTGGGCACCGAAAACCACGCCGCTTCGCGTACCGGGGTAAAATCTACTAATCCCATTAACAACGCCAAGCAATAACCCGTGACGATACCCCCCATAATCGGCACTAGGCGGAGCAGGCCGCGGCCAAAAACGGCCAGCAACAAAGTCACCAACAAGCTGGTCATTGAGAGAAAAATGGCCGGACCATAGCCGATGTTGTCACTGGTTTCACCGGTTGCCATGCTGACTGCCACAGGCGCCAGCGCCAAGCCAATGACCATGATTACCGGCCCGACCACAACGGCAGGGAGTAAGCGGTGCAGCCAAGCGGTACCTTTTAATCGCACCGCTTGTGAGATCGCGACATATACCAGCCCTGAGGCCATCAGACCGCCCATCGTGGCCGGCACACCGAAGCTTGCTACCGCCCCCTGAATAGGCGCGATAAAAGCAAACGAAGAGGCCAAAAAAACGGGCACACTTTGCTTCGTCACTGCATGAAATATCAACGTGCCAGCCCCAGCAGTAAACAGTGCGACACTCGGGTCAAGTCCGGTTAAAAGCGGTACTAATACCAAGGCACCAAAAGCCACAAACAGCATTTGTGCACCGGTTAATACTACTTTTGGCCACGACTCTGCCTGGCTGGTAGCTTCACGCATTAGAGAATTCCTAGTGATTATTAGAGAGTAGATATGCAAAAAAATGCCCCTAACGCGAAGCGTGAGGGGCTAATTTAAAAAAGGCGCTTAGCGCGTTCCGAAAATCTTATCGCCTGCGTCACCTAGTCCAGGGACGATATAGCCATTTTCATCGAGTCGCTCATCGACCGAAGCAGTGTAAATTTCGATGTCGGGATATGCTTCCTGCACCCGTTTGATGCCTTCAGGGGCAGCGACAAGCACAATCACCTTCATATGCACACAGCCACGCTCACGCAGCATGTCCAACGTAGCCACCATTGAACCACCGGTGGCCAGCATAGGGTCAATCACGATTGCCATACGCTCTTCGATATCGTTAGCGAATTTGGCGAAATACGGTACTGGCTCAAGCGTCTTTTCATCGCGGTAAAGACCAACAACACTGACTCGAGCACTGGGAATTAAGTCTGTTACACCTTCTAACATACCCAAGCCTGCGCGCAAAATCGGTACCACGGTAACTTTTTTACCCTTAAGCCGTCGTGTTGCAATCGGCTCGCCGTTCCATCCTTGGATTTCGTGATCTTCCAGCTCAAGACCTTTGGTTGCTTCATAGGTCAATAGCTTAGCGACTTCACCTGCCAGCTCACGAAAGCTCTTAGTGCTCAGATCAACTTCGCGCATCAGTCCCAGCTTATGTTGAACAAGCGGATGGTTAATGGCGTAAACACTCATGGGACTTCCTCACAGCTGGGGATTCAAAATGACAATCTGGGTATGTCACTAGACGCAAAATTGCGCACATTCTACCCGCAACCTAATAGGAGGTTAAGGGGTTTCCGGCAATTGCCAGTCGATAGGCGTGCGCCCCTGCGCTTGCAGGAATTGATTTGCTTGCGAAAAGTGCCGGGTGCCAAAAAACCCTCGATGCGCAGAGAGCGGCGACGGGTGCGGGGCTTCAAGCACCAAATGGCGACTCTGGTCAATTAATGCTTTCTTCTGGCGCGCCTGACTTCCCCATAACAAAAACACACATGGCGACGCATGCTGGCTAACGGCTTCAATGGCGCGGTCAGTGAATACCTCCCACCCCTTGCCGCGATGAGAACCAGCATTCCCTTGTTCAACCGTTAACGAGGTGTTTAATAACAGGACGCCCTGCTTGGCCCAACTATCCAAGTTGCCATGCTGCACCGGTTTAAAGCCGACATCGCTGGCCAACTCTTTGTAGATGTTAGCTAGCGAAGGCGGCACCTGTACACCGGGCCGTACGGAGAAACTCAAGCCATGAGCTTGGTTGGGGCCGTGGTAAGGATCTTGCCCCAAGATAACGACTTTCACTTCATGCAGAGGGGTTAACTCAAAGGCGCGAAACCATTGCGCTGAGTGGGGGTAAATGGTTTTTTTAGCCGCCTTCTGCTGCGCCAAAAACTCCTTTAGTGCGAGCATATAGTCAGCCTTAAACTCATCACCCAGCCACTGACTCCAATCGTCAGGAAGTGGATTGGCCATCATTACCTCTTCATTTGATCGACGAGTGGTTCAACGTAAGCAACACCCATATCCCAAGGAAACTGGATCCAGCACTGCTGCGCTACTTCCGTTAGGTATTGATCCACCAATGGACGACCGTCCGGTTTGGCATAAATGGTCACAAAGTGTGCCTTAGGCAACATTTTGCGTACTGCGCGTGCAGTTTTGCCAGTATCGACTAAATCATCGACGAGTAGCCAGCCATCACCGTCATGGTCGACACCCTTCATAATATCCAGGCCACCCTGATCCATATGGTCGTAGCTCTTAATACACACCGTATCGATCAGACGAATATTAAGCTCACGGGCGATTAGTGCGGCCGGAATTAAACCGCCACGGGTAATCGCCACAATGCCCTTAAAATCACGCTCGATCATCTGATGACAAAGCGTACGCACATCACGGTGAAGCTGATCCCAGGAGACAGTGAAGTGTTGGTGATAACGATCGCTGCTCATTGGGGGCTACTCGTCTTCGTTGAAGGAACAAACTGCGAATACGCTGTAACCCGCATCGCGAATTTTTTGTGACCCACCCAGTTCGGGAAGATCAATAATCGTAGCCGTTTCCACTACGTGACCACCGCTGCGCTGGATAAGGTTAGCCGCTGCCAGCATAGTGCCACCGGTGGCGATCAAATCATCCATCAGCAGAATACGGTCATCTTTCTGGAAAGCATCGGAGTGCAGCTCAACTTCCGAATGACCGTACTCCAGCGTATAAGTCTCGCTGATGGTTTTAAACGGTAGCTTGCCCTTCTTACGCACCGGCACAAAGCTACACCCCAACTCATAAGCGAGCGGTGCGCCAATAATGAAACCGCGCGCATCGATTGCCGCGATAGCATCCAGGTTCATTTCCTGATAGCGATGTACGAAGCTATCAATCAGCTTGCGAAAGGCCGCGCTATTTTGTAGCAAAGGAGTGATGTCGCGAAAATTCACGCCTTTCTCAGGCCAATCTGGAACCGTGCGAATAACGGACTTAATGTAGTCGCCGTAGATGCTCATCGCGTCTCTCATTGAGTAGTAAAATTAAGTAGTTAGAAAGCGGAAAAGGCCGATCAAACCAAGAAGAGATACCTTACCGCAAACAGGAGCGCCAAAATAATAACGGCCGGATTCAAGTCGCTAAAACGGCCTGATAACGTTTTGATCGCTACGTAGCTGATGAAACCGAGTGCAATTCCTTCGGCAATCGAGAACGTCAGCGGCATTGCCAAAGCAGCAATCAGTACCGGCGCAGCATCCGTTGGATCTTCCCAATTAGCATGCGCCAAGCTACCCGTCATTAATACCGCTACATACAGCAGCGCACCAGCGGTAGCGTAGGCCGGAATGGAGCCCGCCAACGGTGCGAAGAACAGGCTGATCAGGAATAGGCCGCCCACGACTACCGCCGTCAAACCAGTCCGGCCACCGGATGCGATGCCCGCTGTTGATTCAATATAGCTAGTGGTAGTGGAAGTACCCAATGCAGCACCCGCCATAGACGCGGCACTGTCAGCCATCATGGCACGGCCAAGGCGCGGCAGCTTGCCATCTTTATCCAGTAGTTTGCCCCGATGAGCAACGCCCACCAACGTGCCCGAGGTGTCAAACAAATCAACAAACAAGAAGGCAAAAATGACGCTGAGCATCGCTACATCTAGCGCGCCCATTAAATCCATCGCCATAAATGTAGGCGCAATCGAGGGAGGCATCGACATTAGACCGCCGTACTCATTATGGCCCAGCACCATGGCAATCACTGTCACGCCCAAAATACCGATCATGACCGCACCGGTGACGCGCAGGTAAGAAAGCGCGGTAATCACAAAGAAGCCTAACAGCGCATATAAGGCGGGCGGCTGAGATAGATCACCTAAAGAAACAAAGGTAGCGGGATTAGCAACCACAATACCGGCATTTTTCAGCGCAATCATCGCCAAGAAAAGACCGATACCAGCAGCGATCCCGAGTCGCAATGTCATGGGAATAGAGTTAATAATCCATTCACGAATTCTAAAAATGCTTAACAGGAAGAAAGAGAGACCAGAGAAGAAGACGGCGCCGAGTGCCGCTTCCCATGTATACCCCATACCCAATACAACACCGTAGGTGAAAAAGGCATTCAACCCCATGCCTGGTGCTTGGGCGATTGGATAATTGGCCCATAGGCCCATCACGAAACAGCCAATCGCTGCGGCTATGCACGTCGCCACAAATACCGCACCGTAGTCCATGCCCGCTTCAGACAGGATGCTCGGGTTAACAAAAATAATGTAGGCCATCGTCAGGAACGTAGTGATCCCGGCGATAACTTCTGTTTTCACATTAGTTTTGTGCTCAGTGAGCTTGAAATAACTATCCAGAAGTTTCATGAATTTTCTTATCCTTAGCGATAACGCAGCACGCGCACGCGTTCTGGTGCTGAGAAAAGCCGCACATACTACCGAAACGCTCACCGTGATGCGAGCGCTTCAGCATGGCGACCCATGTAAGCGAGAGCAGCCCCGCCGCTGTATACAAAGCAATCTTCAGGCCACAACCTAACCGATCGGTCAATTCAATGGCGGATTAAGCTAAAGAGGGTTGCTGCGCCCGTTTTTTTGAGAGAGCACGCGCTCTACCGTTTCAACGATCACCTGGGTTTGCGGATCAATTTCAATATTGACTTGATCCCCCGGCGCTCGATCCTGAAGCGTAGTGCGCGATAAGGTTTCAGGGATTAAATTGACGCTAAACTCTACGCTTCCGCTACCGCTTTGACGTACATCACCGATAGTCAAACTGATACCGTCCACCCCGATATAGCCTTTCTCGAACACAAATCGGCCAAGCCTTTCCGGCAGGGAAAACCATAATCGACGGTTATTGGGCGCTTCTTCAATAGCCACTACCTCTGCCATGGAAATGATGTGCCCCGACATAGAGTGCCCACCAATCTCATCGCCAAAACGCGCCGCACGCTCTATATTGACGCATTGCCCTGGCACAATTGCACCAAGATTAGTCAATCTCAGCGTTTCACGCATCAAATCAAAACTAACGCTATCACCATCGATGGCCGTCACCGTTAAGCAAACGCCGTTATGAGCAACAGATGCACCAATCTCAAGCCCCTCGCGCATGGCTGGCGGCATTTCCACAACATGTACGCGAAAATCATCCAGCTCACGCACCGCTACTACCTTGGCGACCCCTTGCACAATGCCCGTAAACATATGGCTCATTCTCCTAATGGGTAAAAACTAAGTATTAAAAAACTAAGTATTAAAAGCGGGGAGGTAAAAATAACCAAAATCATGGGCACAAGCTTACTACTGGCGCCCCCTATGTGTGCACTCTTATGGTGATTTCCATAAGAGCATGAAACGTGAGGCCCTCTATTCTACGTCACTCGTTTTTATAGGGTCTTGCGTAAGCGTGTTTTTCTCTCATCGAACACGCCCCTCTAAGCCTGTCGACAGCTCTAAAAACCTAAACACTCTTTTCTAATAGAATAAAAGACTATTGTAAGCTCCTAAAACATAAAATCAGACGGCTATAATTGACAAAACACCTACCTATCTCTAAGCTTTTGCCGCAAATGTAATGACGCCGATTTGTACCCAGATTGCGGGCGTCCACCAAGTTTCTAACTCGGTGAAGTGCAGCTAAAAGGGTGTGTCCAGCGTTGATGGCCGCCCATTAGGGTGGCCTTTTTTGTTTCTCATTCGCTGCAGGCCCGCCCTATACTGACCCGCCCAATGCTTGCACCCCGCACTCCGTCTTCGGCCTACCGTTAAGGCAGACGCTATGATTGAACTTAGCAACGTCAGTAAAACCTATTTCAGCAACAACAAAGGCAACGGCTCCAATGCCATCCATGCGCTTAAAGAAGCCAACCTCATCGTGCCCAAAGGCACCATTCACGGCGTCATTGGCCTGTCTGGCGCGGGGAAATCGACACTAATTCGCTGCGTTAATCTGCTAGAGCGCCCCACTAGTGGCACCGTGACAGTGGATGGCCAGGAAATGACGAGCCTGAGTAACGCAGCCCTTAACCAGGCACGTCACCGCATCGGTATGATTTTTCAGCACTTCAATCTGCTAACCACGCGCTCGGTCTTCGATAATGTTGCCCTACCGCTTGAGCTGATGGGACAAAAACGTCATACCGTTCGCGAACGTGTTATTCCACTGCTGGAAATGGTTGGCCTGGCAGATAAAGCGGATCAGTATCCCGCCCAGCTTTCAGGCGGCCAGAAACAGCGCGTCGCGATTGCTCGGGCACTGGCCAGCAAGCCGCAGGTATTACTGTGCGATGAGGCCACCTCCGCGTTAGATCCACAGACCACCAGCTCTATATTAGAACTGCTGCGTGACATTAATCATCAACTGGGGATCACCATTCTACTGATCACCCACGAGATGGAAGTGGTGAAATCGATCTGCCACCGCGTCAGCCTGATTTCAGACGGCGAATTGGTGGAGGATTCCGAAGTCGGCGACTTCTTCACCGCCCCTCGCACCCAGCTTGGCCGTGAGTTTCTCAATGACTTTCTTCAGCTAACGCCGCCTAAAGAGCTGATAGAAAGACTCGTTGATACCCCTGGCGATAATACACATCCGGTGGTACGCCTAACGTTTTCTGGCGACGCGGTTTCCACACCGCTGATTTCACGCCTGGCTCGCGAGTGCGGGGTCGATGTCAGCATTTTGCAAGCCAAGGTAGAGTCGATCCAGGAACGCACACTGGGCCTGATGATCGCTGAGCTGCTGGGCACGCCGACGCAAACTCAGCAAGCCATGACCTATCTTGAATCTCATCAACTACAGGTAGAGGTACTCGGCCATGTCCAGCGCAATGATTGATCTTATTTTACAGGCCACGCTGGATACCCTTTATATGGTGGCCGTCTCAGGGCTTATTTCTACCCTAGTGGGCCTACCGCTTGGCGTGATGCTGTATGTCACTCGCCCACGCCAAATATTGGCGAAGCCGGTGCTCAATCAATTGCTGAGCATTATTACCAACATTGGCCGCTCTATTCCGTTCATTATTTTGATGGTGGCCATCATCCCTTTTACGCGCATGTTGGTAGGTACCTCAATTGGTATTAACGCCGCGTCAGTGCCGCTTACTATTGCTGCCATTCCGTTTGTTGCTCGGCTGGTAGAAGCAGCGCTGAATGAGATTTCGCCAGGATTAATTGAAGCCGCCCAAGCCATGGGGGCAACGCCGTGGCAGATCATTTGCAAAGTACTGATCCCAGAAGCCCGTGGCGGAATCATGACTGGCTTAACGATTACCGCCGTCACGCTGGTCAGTTACTCCGCCATGGCGGGTGCCGTCGGCGGCGGCGGCCTAGGCGACTTGGGCATTCGCTACGGCTACAACCGCTTCAACCCCACCATCATGCTGATTACGGTAGTGATTCTGGTTGTTATGGTGCAAGGCTTCCAAAGCCTGGGTGACTACTTGGTGCGCAAGAGTGATCGTAAATAAAAGCGCCCAACGGAATAATCCAATATAACCAAAACGCATTAGACAACTGCTTCTTATTACCGCATCATTGAACCATTACGTACAACGTTACTGGAGAGACCTCATGCAAAAACTCATTATTGGTAGTCTTACCGCCTTAGCCCTTGCGGTTAACGTCGCTAACGCTGAAACGCGCAGCATCAAGATGGGTACCGTTGCCGGCCCTGAAACGGAAGTAATGGAAGTGGCAGCGCGCATTGCCAAAGAAGAGTATGATCTGGATGTCGAAATCATTGAGTTCACTGATTACGTCACGCCCAATGCTGCTCTGGCCGACGGCAGCCTGGATGCCAACGCCTACCAGCACGAGCCCTACTTGCAGTCGATGGTAGAAGATCGCGGCTATGACCTGGCAATTGCGGGTTATACCTTCGTTTACCCAATCGGCGCTTACTCAGAAAAATACGACAGCATCGACGATCTACCTGACGGTGCGCAAATCGCGCTGCCCAACGATCCTTCTAATGAGGGCCGCGCGTTGATCCTGATGCACAACGAAGGGCTGATCACCCTTAACGACCCAGAGTTTCTGGAATCAACACCTATTGATATCGCTGAAAACCCCCGTGACTTCCGTTTCCGCGAAATTGAGGCGGCCCAGCTTCCTCGCGTACTGCCTGATGTCGATATGGCGTTCATCAATAATACCTTCGCGCAGCCTGCTGGCCTGAGCCTGGATGACGCCTTGATTAAAGAAGGCCCTGAATCTCCGTATGTTAACTTGATCGCCGTACGTGGCGGTGACGAAGAGCGCGAAGAGATTCGCCAACTGGTCGACGCCTATCAGCGTGATGAAGTGATTGAAAAAGCGGAAGAGCTATTTAAAGGTGCTGCGGTACCTGGCTGGACCGAGTAAAACCGCGAATTAGTAATCAATAGATGACATCAGGCCGGCACGCATAGGTATCTCCTATGCAAAAAGTGCCGGCCTGTTGCGTTAGTAGCAAGAGAGGCTTCATGCAAAACAGCGTTGACTACCCACTTCTTAATCGCCAGCTCGAAGCGCTGCTTGATACGCGCGACTGGCTCACCAACAGCGCCCAAACGTGTGCTTTTATTCAGCAGCAGCTTAGCGACCTTAACTGGGTCGGCTTTTATCTCCAGCGCCAGCCTGACGTCTTGGGCCTGGGCCCGTTCCAAGGGCAGCCTGCCTGCCACCCGATCCCATTCAGCAAAGGCGTATGCGGTGCCGCTGCACGCCAGCAAATCACTCAGCGAGTCGACGATGTGCATGCGGTGGCTGACCATATTGCCTGCGACGCCAACTCACGCTCCGAGTTGGTAGTGCCCATTGTAGTCAACGGCACCCTTTGGGGGGTTCTTGACCTGGATAGCCCTCGCCATGCGCGCTTTACCTCACAAGACCAAGCAGGCATTGAAGCGCTAGTCGCCACCTTTATACGTCAGACAGAGCTGCCCGACTTAATTGAACGCTAACAACGCCCATACAAAAGCACCCCGAGCAATAAATGCCGGGGTGCTTTTGATAATAGCTGGTAGGACCAGGCGGATTTGAACCGCCGACCTCCACGATGTCAACGTGGCGCTCTAACCAACTGAGCTATGGTCCTAGAAATTGGGGCTGGCTAGCGAATGGTAGGACCAGGCGGATTTGAACCGCCGACCTCCACGATGTCAACGTGGCGCTCTAACCAACTGAGCTATGGTCCTATTGCGCGCTGAAACAGATGGCGCTAGCTAAGCAACGGATGCGTATTTTACGCTTTCATCACTGAATTGCAAGCTATTTTACACCACGAGCGAATGCACCCTGAGCCGCTCAACGGGATATAGATCGTCATTTATAGCGCATTTCTATCTTTATAATCCTTATACCGCTAGGCTGGGTATTTTAATATTCTTGATATTCATTAAGGGTGATAGACCATGCTGGGTATTTTGCTAGGAAGCATAGCCATCGTGTTATTAATAGCGACACTGATGGCGCGCATAGAATTACATTGGTGGTGGGTTCGCAGTTTTGAGTTTCCACGCCTACAGATTATTAGCCTAGCGTTAGTCACCTTCATTGCAACGGCAATACTGGTCGAGGCTGGCCCATGGCAATGGGTAGCACTACTTGCGTCAGGCATCACTTTTCTGATCCAAGGCTACTACATTATGCCTTTTACTCGCCTATGGCCTATACAGGTTAAAACAGCAAAAAGTAACGACGAAGATAAAACCATTACCCTGCTGATTGCTAACGTGCTGACGCCTAATCGGCAAGTTCAACCGTTAATCGATATGATCAAACAGCACCAGCCTGACATCGTATTAACGCTAGAGTCTGACCAATGGTGGCAAGACCAATTGGATCCCGCGTTAGCTGAGCAATGGCCCAATAGCGTTAAAATCCCGCTAGACAATCTTTATGGCATGCACCTCTATTCTCATCTTGAGCTTACCGACACCTCCGTTGAATGGCTGATTCAAGATGACATCCCGTCTATTCATACCAGAGTAACGCTGGCTAACGGTGACTCTATTCGCCTATTTGCCCTGCACCCTCGCCCGCCAGCACCTAGCGAGAGTGAAAAATCCCTTTGGCGCGATGCAGAGCTGTTGTTGGTAGGCAAACGTATTCATGAAGACCCCCAACCGACACTAGTCGCTGGCGACCTTAACGACGTGGCATGGTCACGCACAACACGCCTGTTTTGCCGTGTTGGCGGCATGCTTGACCCACGCCGAGGACGCGGGTTGTTCAGCACCTTCCACGCCAAATACCCGATATTGCGCTGGCCACTGGACCATATTTTTGTGACCGAACACTTCACACTGCTGGGTATGCAGCGGCTGAAGTACTTTGGTTCTGATCATTTTCCTATGTTGGCAACGTTTTGCTATCGCCCTTCGCGCAAAAATGAAGCAGAAACCCCAGAGGCCAGTACGGAAGAGCGAAGTGAGGCCAGCGAAACAATCCAAGAAGGTAAAATTGAAAAACAAGAGACCTGATCGCTGGCTACCTGCATTGCTTACTCAGGGACGCCTCCCTGGGTAAGCACGGCCGGGTCTAGCAGCCGCTCTAACGTTTCGCGATCCAGGTCGGTCCTCTCCTCAGCAACATCAATAATCGCCCGCCCGGCTTGATAAGCCTCTTTAGCAATCGCCGCGGCAGCGTTATAACCAATCACGCCGTTTAATGCCGTTACCAAAATAGGGTTCTTTGCTAGCGGCCCTTTTAAATTCTCTTCACGCACTTTAAAGGTCGCAATTGCTCTATCCGCTAGCAGCCGGGCGGTGTTACTCATCAGGCTAATGGAGGTAAGTAGATTGGAAGCGACCAGCGGCAACATCACGTTCAATTGAAAATTGCCGCTTTGCCCGGCAACCGTAATGGCCGTATCCAGGCCAATCACTTGCGCGGCAGCCTGAGCGGCTGATTCTGGAATCACCGGGTTAACTTTTCCTGGCATAATGGAGCTACCGGGCTGCAGTGCCTCAAGTTCAATTTCCCCCAGCCCTGCCAGTGGGCCAGAGTTCATCCAGCGCAAATCATTGGCAATTTTCATGATGACGCAGGCGAGCCCTTTCAGTTGCCCCGACAGCTCTACTGCCGCATCTTGTGACGAGAGGCTGGCAAAAAAGCTGTCATTGGGCGTGAACATTAACCCGGTCTGTTCACTAAGCTCTTGAGCAACCTGCTCAGCAAAACCGGCTGGCGCGTTAACACCGGTACCTACAGCGGTCCCGCCTTGCGCTAATCTGCAGAGCCTCTTCATTGCGCTGTCAAAACGCTCTATGGCCTGATTAATCTGGCTCGACCAAGCGCCCAGCTCTTGATCCATGCGCAGCGGCATAGCGTCCATAAGATGCGTACGGCCGGTTTTTACCACATGGCTTAGTTCGCTTGCGCGCTGATCAATAGTATCGCGCAGATGAACAAGGGCTGGGCGCAGCGATTCGTGAACAGCAATGGCCGCGGAAAGATGGATAGCCGTTGGGATCACATCATTACTCGATTGCCCCATATTAACGTGATCGTTCGGGGTTACCTCAACGCCCTCCCTGCTTGCTAAGGTCGCCAACACCTCGTTGACGTTCATATTGGTGGAAGTGCCTGAACCGGTTTGAAAAACATCGATGGGGAAATGCTGGTCATGCTTGCCGGTTAATACGTCACGAGCCGCTTTTTGGATAGCTTCACCACGTGCGCTATCTAACCCTCCCAGGGTTTGGTTTGCACGTGCTGCGGCTAGTTTGATGCGGGTGACCGCATGAATAAAAGCGGTCGGCATAGGCGTATGGGAAACAGGAAAGTTATTGATTGCCCGCTGAGTCTGCGCGCCGTAGAGGGCATCGAAAGGCACTTCCAGTTCGCCCATGCTGTCGCGTTCCGTCCGTGTGGCCATTGCTCTTACTCCCATCAGTGAAATTAATAATGCTGCTTATCTGAGCGCATACTCTCTCTTTCGTTCGCCAGCATAAAACTGCATCAACTCCCTTTAAGCTAGCTGGTTAGGCCATGCGGGTAAACATGACCTAGTCCACATACACTTACTTGCCTGCCTATCCTAAAATGCCTAAAGCCAAATGTTGCACTGCACAAAAACAGTTGTTATGCTGCATCGCAAGATAGCTTAAAAAGCTACCCAATCAATAAGCAGCGCCAACCTCTGGATAGCTGCTTTTGGCAAGACTAGACCCTGGAGGGTATGACGATGCGTACTTTAAACACGAACGAAATGACTCAGCAATTTGACAACATGTTTATGGCGCCAGTACGCGCTTATATGGCATTGAGCATCGATTACAGCGAAAAAATGGTCAATGCTCAAATGGATGCCAGCAAAGCCTATTTCGACACAGGCGTTGCACAGATGCGCCAGATGATGGATGTCAAGGATGCAGAAGGTCTGCGTAGTTACATGGAAGGTCAGCAGAAAGTTGTTAAAGATTTAGCCGAGCGCGCTAAAGGCGACGCAGATAAAGCTGTATCGCTACAGCAGGACTTTATCCAGAAAAGCCAGAAAATCACTGAAGATAACGTCAAGCAGGCGCAAACTGCCGCTAGCAAAATGACGAAAACTGCCTAAACCAACAAGGTTTAAGTAAACCATAACGCCACCGCTGGCCCTGCCAACGGTGGCGTTTTAGTCTCTGGGCCATCAATTTTCATCTCATTTCACCAACTATTTCAGTTCACCAACTATTTCAGTTCACCAACTAAGTGCAGATTTCACAAACGGAATGGTTAGTTTGCGCTTGGCCGACAAAGACGCTTTATCCAGTGTTTCCACCGCGCGGCAAAGCTCGCCCAACTCGCGCGGGCCACGATGCAAAATATAGCGCCCGACATCATCGGGTAGCTGCATTCCTCTCACGCTGGCGCGCAGCTTTAAAGCTGTCAAACGCTCTTCATCGTTCTCTAAAGGGTGTACGTGAAAGGTTACCCCCCAAGTCAAACGCGAAGCCAAATCGGGCAGTACCACATTGAGCTGGCGTGGGGAGGCACTTGCCGTGATCACCAGTTTTTTACCGGCATCACGCAGTCGATTAAAGGCGTGAAATAGCGCCTCTTCCCAACGTTTACGACCAATCACACACTCCAGGTCATCAATGGCGACAAGGTCCAGGCGCTCGATATCTTCCAGCATTAATGGCGGAAAATGGCCTAAATCACTTAGTGGCAAATAAAGCGTGCGCTTGTCAGCATCCGATGCGGCGTGACAGGCGGCTTGAAGCAAATGACTACGGCCAACACCAGGAGCACCCCAGAGATAAAGAAACTGCTCTCCCGTGGGGGTTAACTGCTGGGTAATATGCTCAACCAGCGGTGCGTTTGCCCGCGACGCATAATAGTTATCGAAAGTAGTGTCATCCCGCAGCCCGATCCCCAGTGGAAGCTGTGCCGGTATTCGGCTCATGGTGATTCCCCAAAATCGTTACGACCCTGCTTATCACGACCTAACTCATCATGATATGAAGAACTGGATTCAATTATCGTTGACTCTTTGTCGATGTTTTTATCGTCGTACAACTCACTATGTTGGTAACGAACCTTAACCTCTTTAAGTAGCACTAGAATGACCGCCGCGACGGGCAGTGCTAACAACACCCCTGTCAGTCCAAATAGATTCCCCCCCGCCAGCACCGCAAATATGACGGCGACCGGATGCAGGCCAATTTTATCACCTAGTAACTTAGGCTGTAGAATCACACTCTCAGCCACTTGGCCGATACTGAACACCAAAATGACGCCGACCAAGGCCCACCAAGTAGCATACTGGAAAAGCGCGACAACTAGAGCGATTACTAACCCAACGATAAAGCCCAAAAACGGCACGATGCTTACTAGCCCCGACACAAAGCCGATGAGTAGGCCAAAATTTAGGCCCATCAACGTCAAACCTACCGAATAAATAATTCCTAAACACAGCATAACGAGCAACTGCCCGCGCAAAAATGATGAAAGCACTTCATCGCAGCGGCGCGCTAAGCGAAAGGTATCATCTGCCCACTGACGCGGAATCAAATTGGCAATATTATCGAGCAAACGGTTCCAGTCCAAAAGCAAATAGAAAGTAACGACAGGGATCAAGGCCACATAGGTAATCCAAGAAACGAATGCCATCCCTGAGCGGCCAATTTGGCCTAAGGCCTGGGCTAAATAGCCACCGGCATCCCGCCAGTTTTCAGCGAGTGTTTCGCGGACATTGGTTAATTCCGCCGTCACATCGTAGCCAGTCCACTCCTGCACCTGTGGGGCAAGGATATTTTCCACCCAGTTGAAGATACTCGGGATGGCCTCTCCCAATTGTTTAAGCTGCTGGACAATCAGCGGAATCAATATGAGCAAACTCACCACTAGAATGAGGAGTAACACCAAAAACACACTACTGACTGCTAATGGGCGGTTCATCCCCCAACGCTGGAACTGGTTTGCTAACGGATCGGCTAGATAAGCGAGAATCATCCCAGCAATAAAAGGCATCAGTACTGCATCTAACAAATAAATCAAACCGCCGATCACCACTAAAAACAGGACACCCCACCAAGAATTCCGCATAGTTCCCTCTCAAACGTGGCTTTAAACCAACATTTTCATTAAACACTACTATTTTTACTTACCACTACTATGCCGCATATGAACAAAAGCTGCTCGTATGCTTTTCATCATGTGTCACAGCGGTGCGACCTGAGCCGCTGAGTGTTACAATCCGCTCAAGTTAAGCCCAGCACTGGCTTTGTCGCCAGCACTACCAGCACCGCTAATTGCTTCACAGGATCTGTCATGACCGAGACCTCCTCTTCTTCGGCTACTCCTTCCCTCAGCTATAAGGACGCAGGCGTCGATATTGATGCCGGTAATGCCCTGGTTGACCGCATCAAACACGTTGCCAAACGCACCACACGCCCAGAAGTCATGGGCGGGCTGGGTGGTTTTGGCGCGCTATGTGAAATTCCGGCGGGCTATCGGCAACCCGTGCTTGTCTCGGGTACCGATGGCGTCGGCACCAAACTGCGCCTAGCGATGGATCTTGGCAAACACGACACGATTGGGATTGACTTAGTCGCGATGTGTGTCAACGATCTGATCGTGGCTGGCGCCGAGCCATTACTATTTCTTGACTACTATGCCACGGGTAAGCTTGATGTGGATATTGCTGCTGACGTTGTCACCGGCATTGGTGCTGGCTGCGAGCTGGCCGGCTGTGCACTGGTCGGTGGTGAAACGGCCGAAATGCCGGGCATGTACGAAGGCAGCGATTACGATTTAGCTGGTTTTTGTGTCGGCGTAGTTGAGAAAGCAGACATTCTGGATGGCAGCAAAGTGGCCGAAGGTGATGTCATCCTGGGGCTTGCATCCTCAGGACCGCACTCCAACGGTTATTCGCTGATTCGCAAAATACTCGACGTCAGTAACGCTTCATTGACTACTGACATCGACGGCAAGTCCCTGGGTAATGCATTAATGGCGCCCACCCGCATTTATGTGAAATCACTGCTCTCGTTAATGCGCGGTAGTGACATCCCTGTGCACGCACTGTCACACATTACCGGTGGCGGTCTGCTGGAAAATATTCCCCGCGTTCTACCGGATGATCTCGCTGCTCATATTGATATTAATAGTTGGCAGCGCCCTGCCGTATTTGACTGGCTGCAGGCACAGGGCAACGTCAACGAAACCGAAATGCACCGTGTGCTTAACTGCGGCATTGGCATGGTCGTTGTCGTGCCTGCGCAACAGGCCGAGCAGGCCATCGCTCATCTGCAGGGCGAAGGCGAATCCGTTTATCGTCTTGGCCAGATCGTCAAACGCCAAGGGGAAGCCGTCATTCTGGAGAATCTCTCGGCATGACCAATACGGACTACCAAAGCGATACCATTAAAGATATAACCCCAGACCCCCTGGGTGCTCGCCGCATCGTGGTACTGGTGTCGGGTAGCGGCAGCAACCTTCAGGCATTGATAGATGCGCAGTCCCATGACCGCCTCGGCGGCGGGGAGATTGTTGCCGTTATTTCGAACGTGGCGGATGCTTACGGCCTAAAGCGGGCCCACGAAGCGGGCATTGAAGCGGTCGCCCTGCCCCACCGCGAATACGATAGCCGTGAAGCTTATGACGGCGCGTTGATCAAAGTCATTGAACGCCATGAACCGGATCTTATCGTCCTGGCAGGCTTCATGCGTATTTTGACGCCTCGTTTTGTTCAGCGTTTCTTAGGTCGCATGCTGAATATTCACCCTTCGCTGCTCCCCGAGTACCAAGGGCTTAATACTCACGCCCGTGCCCTGGCAGCCGGCGTTACCAGCCATGGGTGCAGCGTGCACTTTGTCACCGAAGAGCTGGATGGTGGGCCCGTCGTGCTGCAAGCAGAGCTCCAGGTCAGCCCTGACGATACGGTGGAAACACTGCAGGAAAAAGTGCGTTCCCGTGAGCATCTACTCTACCCGATTGCAGTGCAGTGGTTTTTGGAAGGCCGACTGCAGTTCAGCGCCGAAGGCGCCAAAATGGACGGTCATCTGTTACCCGAGCATGGAATGCGCCTTTCTCACGCCGACGCGGCTGAAGAGCTGGATGAGGAGTGGGACACAGAGCTGGATGACGAACAGCAGGACTAATGAATGCTTTCTAGCCGGAAATGACTGTTCACTCAGTTTGAAATAGAAACGCCTGACGGCTTTACCACCGTCAGGCGTTTTTTGTCAGCAAAGCAGTAAGGCTAGGTGCGCGGCAAAGTAACACCGCGCTGGCCCATGTACTTTCCTCCGCGGTCTTTATACGAAGTTTCGCACACCTCATCGGACTCTAAGAACAACATCTGCGCAACACCCTCATGGGCATAGATTTTCGCTGGCAGATTGGTGGTGTTAGAAAACTCTAGTGTCACGTGGCCTTCCCACTCGGGCTCCAGCGGGGTCACATTGACAATAATGCCACAGCGCGCGTAAGTAGATTTCCCCAAGCAAATAGTCAGCACATTTCGAGGAATCCGGAAGTACTCGACCGTACGCGCCAGTGCAAAAGAGTTGGGCGGAATAACGCACACATCGCCTTTAATATCGACGAAGCTTTTCGCATCAAACGCTTTAGGATCAACAATCGCTGAGTGAATATTAGTGAAAACTTTAAATTCATCTGAGCAGCGTACGTCATAGCCATAGCTTGACGTGCCGTAAGAAATCACGCGTTGGTCATTCACATAACGCACTTGCTCGGCTTCAAACGGCTCAATCATCGCGTCGCTTTTGGCCATGCGGCGAATCCAATTATCAGATTTGATACTCATGTGTTACTTCTTCACTCGCTAAAGGAAATAGTGGGTCCATCGCCTTGATTGGCATTAACCGCTTCGGCTACTTTTTGGGCGATAACAGCAAAGGTCTGGCTCACCGTCCCCTCAGGTTCAGATATGACACTCGGGCGCCCTGAATCCGTCAGTTCACGGATGGAGAGCGTGAGTGGTAGCCGTCCAAGCACTTGGGTATCGTATTCTTGAGCGATGTTATCTCCGCCACCAGTACCAAAAATAGCCGCTTCATGGCCACAGTTTTCACAGTGGTAAAGGCTCATATTTTCCACTACGCCCAGTACCGGCACGTTAACCTTGCGGAACATCTCGATCCCCTTGCGGGCATCTAAAAGCGCAATATCTTGCGGCGTTGTGACGATCACAGCGCCTGCCACCGGCACTTTCTGCGCCAGCGTCAGTTGGATATCGCCAGTGCCCGGCGGCATGTCGATCAACAGAAAGTCGAGATTGTCCCATTGGGTTTGCGTCAGCATCTGTTGAAACGCCCCCACCACCATAGGACCACGCCACACCATTGGCTCGCGAGTGTTAACCATAAACGCCATCGACATGGCTTGAAGGCCATGCGCTTCCAGCGGCAGAAATTTATCGTTGGCAGCCGCTTGAGGGCGTACACCCTCTTTAACACCCAGCATCTGAGCCTGACTGGGGCCGTAAATATCTGCATCAAGAACACCCACACGATATCCTTGCGCAGACAAGGCTAACGCCAAGTTAACGGTGACCGTGGATTTACCCACGCCACCTTTACCCGATGCCACTGCAATAATATGTTTAACCCCATCCATTCAATGGCACTCCTCATTTAGGCACTTAATTAACGTTGAGTGAATGATACTCCTCGGGGGCTCAATCATAAACCAGCAAACAAAAAGCGGATGCCGGTTGCCCGACATCCGCTCTCGTGTTGCTAGTCTACAGCGTTACCGCTTTTCACTATTAGCCAGCAGCGTTTTGCTGTGCTTCCTCACTACCACCATCGCTATCGTTGGCGCTCTCATCGCCATTGCTAGACGCTTCTTCTGACGAATTCTCTTGTGCAGAGCTGTCATTTGAAGAACCACTATTTGAAGAGCCATCGTCTGAAGCGCCGTCGTCTGAAGAGCTGTCTTCAGACGAACCGCTTTCTGACGAGCCACTTTCTGAACCGCTGCTCTGGGAAGAAGAAGTGGCTTCACCAGCAGACTCCTCAGCGTCGGCCAAACGGCTGTCTAGTGTGGAAAGCTCATCGCGCCATTCACCAAGCTGACTCTCTAAGCGCTCTAGTTGGCTCTCACGCTCTTCAATATCATTCTCAACGCTCGACACTTCCTCACGGCCCATCTCTAAAGCGACCATGACGTCATCGAGCTCGGTGCGCACGTCGCTCAAGCTCTGCTCTTCCTCTTCGCGAAGCGCCGTTAGCGAATCCACTTCATTTTGCAGCTCATCGCGTTCGCTAGTGATGGAATCACGCTCGCTTTTTAGTTCATCAAGCTCGCTTTGGGCAGTTGAGATTTCCTCTTCTAAACCGCTTAGCTGTTCATTTGACTGGCTAATCTGCTCTTCTAGCCCTGACAGCTCCTCTTCCATGCTGCCCAGCTCTTCAACCGCTTGTTGGCGCTGCTCCTCGGCTTCTTGACGGGCGGCTTCAGCCTCCTGACGAGCTTCTTCAGCGCTAGAACGCGCTTCTTCAACTTGCTGGAGAGTACTTTCCGCCTCATCGCGAGTGCTGATGATCTCGTCGCGCTCTTCACGCAGCGCGCTCATCTCACTGTCAGCGCTCTCTATCTGCTCATTAAGAGAGGCGATTTCTTCTTCTAGCGCATTTCGCTCGGATTCAAGTTCTTCTAACCGCGACTGCACATCGCTGACATTGGTTTGAGCACTCTCGAGCGAAGAATTGGCCTCTTGCTGCTGAGCCTCAAGAGACGCCATTTCCTCTTGCAGCGCGGCTAAATTGGTTTCAGCTTCCTCTATTTCGCTAATGCGCTGGCTCATTTGGCTGTTTTCTTGCTCAACGCTAGCGAGCTGCTCTTCTAAGCTATCGACGCGATCCTGGCGAGAGCCTGCGTTAGACTGCGCCATAATCGCCCAGACAACCGCAATAGCAGCGATCCCTGCAATCGCTTTTACTCGGTTATCTTGAAAGAGAGTTTTCATATCCGTCTTTTTAGCCGGCTCTGTCTTTTTGGCTGGCTCCGGCTTGTTGGCCGGTGTCGGGTGATCCGTATTATTTGTTTCTGACATTATGCGTTCCTCTTTGGTCTAAGCTAACGTTGGCCAAGCTAACGTAATCAATTGCATTTGTAATGCGCTAGCCGTGGATGTTCTCCCTTTCAGCATACACAGCTCCCTGTATCTAGCCAGTCTGTTAGTAACAATCGTATATAAATGTTGCTGTAACGTTACCACCACCCTCTATGATAAATCACGTTAAGCTGAAGGGGGGTGTTTACCCTCATAGAAGCCTGATGCTTGTCCATTGTGCACATCAAACCAACTGAGCGTCGTGTGCAGCGACACCACACTTCCCACTATTAGCAGCGTAGGCGGTTTAATGTGGCCCGCCAAGAAAGTAGCTGGAAGCGCTGACAAACACCCAATATGAGTTTGCTGTTGGCGCGTTGTTCCTTGCTCAATCAAGGCAAGCGGTGTTTCCGGCGCTAAGCCGTGCTTAATCAACGCCTGGCTAATCACATTTACGTTACCCAACCCCATGTAAAAAACCAACGTTTGCCCAGGCCGCGCGAGCGCATCCCAATCAAGATCACACTCGCCTTGCTGCAAATGTCCGGTCACAAAGCGCACCGACTGGGCATGATCGCGATGGGTCAGCGGTATTCCCGCATACGCCGCACAGCCCGATGCCGCGGTTACTCCCGGTATAACTTCCACACTAATGTGCGCCGCCACCAGGGCCTCAAGCTCTTCGCCTCCGCGGCCAAAAATAAACGGATCGCCGCCTTTGAGGCGAACAACGCGCTTACCTTGCTGCGCCCATTTTACTAGCGCTTGGTTAATACCATCTTGAGGAACGCTGTGCTGCGAGCGCGCTTTGCCGACATAAAAACGCTGCGCTTGCGCGGGTATAAACGCAACAATCTCATCGCTGACTAAGCGGTCATATAGCACGACTTCAGCAGACTGCAGCCGCTTATATGCTTTGAGCGTTAATAGCTCGGGATCGCCGGGGCCTGCCCCCACTAAACTGACCAAGCCATATGAGCGAGACATTTGCTCTCGTGCTTCTTCCAAGAAACCACCTCAGGAATAAAAAAGTTTTTTAATATGCAAAAAAGTAATTAATTTTATCACTAAATGCCAATAACGCATCGACTATTGCTTAGAATTCAACTTTTTATATTTTATAAAATAATATGTATATTCTTAAAAAATATAAATTTTAACCATATTGCCTGAAATTACTTACATACTGATTACGTAAATAGCGCTAATCTTCACGACCAAAATTAAATTGGCATATGCTTGGAGATTCACGCATGCCCGTGAATGATATAGACGCACCCCAGCGAATCAGCGCTGACCACTTGATACCCCACATTCCTGGCGTCATCTTTCAATTACACCGCGCTCGTAACGGTCATATGCGCTTCCCCTATATAGAGGGTGGCGGTGTGGCTCTCAAACATATTGACCGAGACCTGCTCGCACAAAATGCTGGTGAGTTGGTTGAGCAATTAACGGGCAATGATCACCCCAAAATCATGTCAGCGATCGAACGTTCAGCACGCTGGATGCTGCCGCTGACGACCCGCTTTCTACTACCGTTGCCGAAAGAAAAACCTCACTGGATTGCGGTGAGCGCACGACCAAAGACGGTCGTGGATGGAGTGCAGTGGAACGGCATAATGATGGACATTAGCGACCAGGTCTCCGAGGAGCAGCGGCTTCGCAAGCTATGCGATACAGACCCGCTCACAGAGTTACCCAATCGGCGCAAATTGATGGTGCATTTAACTAATATAGCCTCACTTAGCACCCGCCATGGCACGCCGCTCTCCATCATGATGATCGATATCGATCATTTTAAACGCCTTAACGACCGCTGGGGCCATTTGCACGGTGATGACGTGCTCAAACAGTTGGCGACACAAGCGCAGTCACTACTGCGCTGTGAAGACATGATCGCCCGCCTGGGCGGAGAAGAGTTTATGGTCGTGCTGCCGCTCACATCGCTGCAGCATTGCCATACACTTGCCGACCGAATACGCCATGCCATCAGTGTGTACGACTTCGGCATGGGTGCTGGCCAGGTAACACTAAGCATCGGAATTGCCGAATTTCGTTGTGGCGAGCCTCTTACGAGTTTGATCGAACGGGCCGACCAGGCGCTGTATAACGCCAAGGATATTGGTCGCGACTGCGTTTGCCTTCTACGCTAGTAAGAAACACCCCGCTAGAGGAGCAAAAAGATGGCAACGCTCGCTGAATCTACCTGCGAACCCTGCGGTAAAAATGCTCAGCCGCTAAACTTAGGAGAAGCCCAAGAGCGGCTAAAAAGCCTCAGCCAGTGGCAGATTGTCGAGCACGATGGCATCATGAAGCTGTCACGGAGTTTTACATTTCGCGACTTCGCCAACGCATTGGCATTCACCCAACGCGTTGGTGATATTGCAGAGCAGGCTGGCCACCACCCCGTTATTACCACAGAGTGGGGCAAAGCCACCGTCACGTGGTGGTCTCATGCTATTAAAGGCCTGCATCTAAATGACTTCATTCTTGCCGCCAGAACCGACGAGGTAGCCGAATAAATGTTTGAGCATATTGAGCGAGTCCCAGGAGACGCCATTCTCGGGCTGATCGAAGCTTTCAAAAAAGATACCAACCCACAAAAAGTGGATTTAGGTGTCGGTGTTTACCGTGATACCCAAGGCAATACGCCGGTAATGCGCGCTGTTAAGGAAGCAGAAGCTCGCCTGCTCAAAAACGAAACGACAAAAACCTATATCGGTTCTCACGGCGCGCCTAGCTATGGCGAAGTCGTGCTGCCCATGGTTTTTGGCGCTGATTCATCCGTCTTGAAAGCCAATCGTGCCAGCGCCACCCAATCACCAGGCGGTACCGGCGCGCTGCGCTTGGCTGCAGATTTTATTGCCACACAGCTGCCGGGTAAGGGTATCTGGGTAAGTGACCCGACATGGCCGAACCACCACGGCATTTTTACCGCGGCTGGTATTGAGCTGCACAAGTACCCTTACGTTGACCCCGACAACCGTCTCGACTTTGACGGCATGCGGTCAGCGCTGAAAAGCATTCCTGAAGGTGATGTGGTGGTGCTACACGCCTGCTGCCATAACCCCACCGGTTTTGATCTTTCCCATGACCAGTGGCAGGAAGTGCTGGAAATCGTGCGTGAACGCAAGCTGCTTCCGCTGATCGATTTCGCCTATCAAGGCTTTGGCGAAGGTCTGGATGAAGATGCTTATGGCGTGCGCCTGCTGGCAGAGAACCTTGATGAAGCGATCATCACCAGCTCATGCTCTAAAAACTTTGGTATTTACTGCGAGCGTACCGGTTGCTTGATCATGGTGGCCAAAAATAACGAGCAGATGGACAACATCCGCTCTCAAGTCGCCATCGTTGCCCGTGAGAACTACTCGAACCCGCCCGCTCACGGCGGCTCTATCGTCAGCGAAATTCTCCACGACGCCGAACTGACCGAGATGTGGCGTGAAGAACTCACCGAAATGCGTGATCGCATCAATACCCTGCGCCGCGACTTTGTGGAAGCACTGAAGCCCTACGGACTGGACGAGAAGTACGCCTGCGTTGCTGAGCAGCGTGGCATGTTCTCCTACACCGGCTTAACGCCGGAACAGGTCGATCGCCTGCGTGACGAGTTTGGTATCTACATGGTGCGCTCGGGTCGCGCCAACGTAGCGGGCTTCTCCCACGAGAATCTCCCCTACTTGGCCAAAGCGATTGCCGCTGTTAACGACTAATCGCCAAGCAGCAACGCAGTAACAAACGCCCAGGCAACGCCTGGGCGTTTTCATGTATTAGGCACTTGACCGATTAGTCAACACTTCGGCACACTCAGTATAGCCTTGTATACAACACACCATAATCAAGAGGCATAACATGGCGGCTGCCAGCACTCACTATCCGTGGTACAAAAAAGAAGACACTGACGCATTCTTCGCGCTATTCCAAAACAACATCGCCAACTTTGTCATTATCGCCATCACCATGCTGGGCATGGGGTTTCCTGCCTCCATTGTCTATGGGCAAGTGCTGCCCGGCGCAGCGGTAGCGGTGATGGTAGGCAACTTCTACTATGCATGGAGCGCGGCAAGGCTGGCACGCAAAGAAAACCGGGCGGATGTGACAGCGCTCTCTTACGGTATCTCGACGCCGGTGATGTTCGTATTCCTGTTCGGCGTATTGCTACCCGCCAAACAGCTCACCGGCGATGCGGAAATGGCTTGGAAAGTGGCTGTTGCCGCCTGCTTTATAAGCGGTGCCATTGAAGCCGCGATTAGCGTCATTGGTCGCTGGGTGCAATACCACTTACCAAGAGCCGCTATGCTTGGCGCAGTGGCCGGCGTTGCACTGACGTTTATTGCCGGAGAAATGCTGTTTAAAACACTCGAAATGCCGATTATCGGCCTGCTGGTATTAGCGATTATTATTGTTGGGCTGGTCGCACGAGTGAGCATGCCCTTTAAGCTTCCAACCTCGCTATTTGCCATTATTGTCGGTACCGCCATGGCCTACTTGATTGGCGACGCTGGCACCGAACGGTTTAGCGATGCCTTTACCCACCTAGGCTTTTATCCATTACTTCCCAATCTGGCCTGGTTTGAGGGGCTGGGGCTACTGCTGACCAGCATGCTTGCAGTGCTGACCGTGGTGCTGCCCATTACACTGTATAACGCTATTGAAACCATGAACAACGTGGAAGCAATGGAGGCGGCAGGCGACAAATACGATGTGCGCGAATGCCAGGCAGTAGATGGCGCAGGCACCATGATTGGCGCGCTATTTGGCGGCGTCTTTCCAACTACGGTTTATATCGCAACGGTAGGCGCTAAATGGATGGGCGCGGGCCGGGGATACAGCCTGCTGAATGGCGCTGTATATGCCTTAGCCACCATGTTCGGTCTCATTGCTGCGCTGGCAGCAATTATTCCCGTTTCTGTAGTAGCGCCCATTCTAGTCTTTGTTGGCATGTCGATGATTGCGACCGCCTTTCAAGCCAACGACACGCGCTACTACCCTGCCGTGGCGCTGGCCATGCTGCCCTACTTTGCTAACTACGTGATGACGCGCTTTAATCGCGGGGCTGGCGAGGTAGTGACCGATATCTCAAGTGCCATCGTAGTAATGGGCCAAGGGGCCATGTTTATGGCGATCCTACTGGGCGCTATGACGGTCTCGGTGATTGATCATCAGTTTAGGCGTGCAGCCGCCTTCGCGGCAATTGCGGCGGGCTTTTCGTTTTTCGGACTAATGCACGCCCCTAAACTCTCTTTCAATGCAGCGCCAGAGTTTGTCATGGGCTACTTGGGTATGGCACTACTGTTTATGTATTTTTCCTATCAGGAAGCAGCACGCAAGCGTTAATGGATGAATCCCGCCTGCCGATGCGGGCGGGATAAAATACGCCGCATAACGAGCCATGCCATAAAGCCTGCCAGCAGATTCCCCACGGCCGCACCCGCCGCCAGCCCCCACCAACCGAAGAACTGCGAGCCCAACCATAGGCAAGGCAAATAACAAATAAACAGCCGCGCACTGGATAACAGCATGGCTCGTAATGGCCAACCTAACGCATTACCTGCCGAGACGACTAGCATGCAAACACCTAGTGCCGCATAGCTAGGCAAGAGAAAACGAATCAGCAGCGTCAGCTCGCTTTTCACATCCGGGTTGCCTGCCAACGCCATCGCTAGCCAGGGCGCTCCCAGTGCCAATACTATGCCGAGACCCAGCTGCCAAAATAGCGCGACCTTAATAGCTAACGTCATCAGCTGCTGAATTTGCCCCCAATCACCGGCACCGTAGCAACGCCCTAACCATGGCGGCAGCGACATGGTCATGGCCAGAATGACCATCAGTGAGAGTGTCTCCAAACGGCTTGCCAAGCCCCAGGCGGCCACTTCGCTTTCACCCAGGCCCGCCACAACAGAGATTGCCAGCATCGCAGCCAAGGGTGGCATCAGCTGGCTGACCATGGCCGGTGCGGCAATACCCGTAAATGGCCGCCACGACTGTTTGGCCTCTTGCCACAGTCCCTGCTGAGCGGCCCACTGGCGTTTAAGTAATTTACGCGTGGTCACCAATAGACCTACTGAAAAAGCAATCGCGGTTGCCCAGGCTGCGCCAGGTAGACCCCAGCCTTCCCAATCACCAATGCCAAAGATTAGCAGTGGATCGAGAACAAGGTTCACAAGACTACTCAGCACCATCATTTTGCCTGGTAGGCGGGTGTCACCGTGGGCACGAAAAACGCTATAGCTGAAATAAAGCAGTGCCCCCAACCATGTGGATAGCAGCTGAGGCGCCCAATAAATGCGGATATAGGAAAGCGTCGTTTCATCCGCGCCCAGCAGTCGAAAGATAGGCACATAAAATATCCATAATGCGATCGCCAAGAGGCCGATGACGCCGCCACCCGCCATAAGCACCAAACTGCTTAAGCGTCTCGCCCGGGCTTCTTCACCCGCCCCCAATGCCCGCGAAATAAGCGCGGCAATTGCAATACCCATCCCTACCTGAATGCCGATAATCAGAAACGACAAAGGAAAGGTAAATGACTGCGCGGCCAACGGCGCAGTACCCAAACGAGCAATAAATGCGCTATCAACAAGTTGAAAACCCAATAGCGCCAACACCCCAATGGCCATAGGCCACGTTTGACGCCATAGGGTTATCGCCAACTCTTTTTGTTGCATGACAGCAGCCAAGCACTCTCTCCTTAGGTGATGGATAAATATTTATCGGTTGTAACGTAAAACGCCACCGCCCTTAAAGGGCAGTGGCGTACTTAGCGCAGTAAATTCTTACTGACGAATACCTTCAAACGTCACATATAGCTCAAGTTCGTGCATAGATTCAGGGAAGTCACTCATATTAATACCATAATCGCCCAAGGTCAGCGTAGTGCTACCTTCAAAACCAGCGCGGTAGTTGCCCCACGGGTCATCGCCTTCACCCATCAGGGTAACCGGCATTTCAATCTCTTGAGTTTCGCCGTGCAGGGTCAAATCACCGGTCAACACGCCTTCATTATCACCCGTTGACTCAAAGCCTGTGGAGGTAAAGGTAGCTGTCGGGAATTCACTGGCATTCAAGAAGTCGCCGCTCAAGATATGACGGTCACGCTCAGCATGGTTGCTGGTCAGGCTATCCACTTGGACTTCGATTTCTGCTGAAGATGCTTCAAGGTCTTCAGGATCGTAAGCGAACTGGCCCTCAAACTCTTCAAAGCTACCTAGAATGTAAGAGAAGCCCAAGTGAGAAATTTTGAATTGAATAAAGGCGTGCTGGCCTTCGGTATCGATTTGGTAATCAGCTGCCTGTGCTTGGCTCAATGGTACCAGCGCTACAGCGGCGATCGCGGATGCAAATGCTGTTTTCTTGAACATATTGAATTGCTCCTTGCTTTACTTAATAGGCACCGCGGAAAGTCAATTATCTTACGCGCGATGTTTAGAAAAAGTGTAAACGGCTAACGTGATGACTTTGTTGCACTATGATCGCCAGCTCGGCTATGCGCAGGGTTTAGCATACGTACCAATGTTGAATGCCGGTCTAGCCAGTGGTGCTTAAACGCGGCAAGCGCGTGACCTGCCGATATAATTATCAATGCCAGAGCGCTATACCAATGTACGTTACCTGCCAAGCTTGCCTGGTTGGGGAAGTCATATACCAGTGCAGGCACCTCAAACCAACCAAAGACACTGATACCGCTCCCGTCAGCGGTAGAAATTAAGTAGCCGCTCACCATGACCAGCAATACAAGCACATAAAGAGCGATATGCCCCACATGGGCAGCAATAATCTCTAGGCGGTCGCCTTCTGCCGTAGGGGTTGGTTGAGCAAAACGCCATACTAATCGCGCCAGGGTAGCAAATAGTAGCAACATACCAATCGAGCGATGTACCCATGGGCCCTGATTGTACCAGGGGTCATAATAGCCAAGGTCCGTCATCCACCAGCCCAGCGCAAACAGACCGATAATAGCCAGCGCGCTTAGCCAGTGAAACAGAATACTGATCAACCCCCACCCGCTACGACTATTACGCCACATCACTGTTTTCCCTTATTCGTCGCTACCCGTTAGCGAATACGTTAATAACGCAAGCATATCGTGTAACCGCGTTAGGAACCGCTGAAAAAAGCAGAACACATCATTCGTAAAAACCACTGTTTGAAGATAGCGTGCTGATTGAGATTGGCGCAGAAAAAAACCGGCCAACTGCTGGGCCGGTTTTGCTTATCAAGCGGCTAGTTAACTCGCAGCCAGGGCATCCAGTCCACGGGCTAAATCACGCTGAATGTCTTCCTGGCTTTCTAACCCTACCGCGACTCGGATCAAGCCAGGGGCGATACCGGCAGCGGCCTTTTGGTCATCAGAAAGACGCCCATGGGTAGTGGTGGCCGGGTGGGTAATCGTGGTTTTAACATCACCTAAATTACCCGTTATCGAAAGCATGCGAGTCGCATCAATTACCTGCCACGCGCCTTCCTGACCGGCCTTCACTTCAAAGCCCAATACGGCGCCGAACCCCTTTTGCTGCTGTTTGGCCAAGGCGTGCTGTGGATGATCCTCCAGGCCGCTATAGAACACGCGGTTCACCGCCGGATGTGCATCTAACCAGCGGGCAAGGATCAAGGCATTTTCACAATGCGCTTTCATACGCAGTGATAGTGTTTCCAACCCCTTAGTGAATATCCAGGCATTGAAAGGGCTCAAGCACGGGCCGCAGGTGCGCACCACACCGAACACTTCTTCAAGCAGCGCATGGCTCCCCACTACTGCCCCACCAATGGCACGGCCCTGTCCATCCAAATACTTAGTCGCCGAATGGATGACTAGGTCAGCACCTAACGCCAACGGCTGCTGAAGTGCCGGTGTGAGGAAGCAGTTATCAATTGCCAACAGCGCGTCGTGGCGTTTGGCCAGCGCGGCCAAGGCCGGAATATCGGCAATTTCAGACAGCGGGTTCGAGGGCGTTTCGGCAAACAATAGACGCGTTTTGGGCGTGATCGCCGCTTCCCATGCAGCGGCATTGGAAAGCTCGACATAACGCGTGGTAATACCAAACTTGCCTAAATACTTATCGAACAGACTAACCGTTGAGCCAAATAGCGACCGGGAGGCCACAATTTCATCCCCTGCGGAAAGCAATGCCAACGCGGTCGACAGAATGGCCGACATGCCCGAGCTGGTGGCAACACAGCGCTCGCCACCTTCAAGCGCCGCTAGGCGACGCTCAAAGGTATGCACTGTCGGGTTGGTAAAGCGTGAATAAACGTTACCCGGCTCTTGCCCACCGAACTTACGCGCCGCTTCTGCAGCGCTTTCATAGACAAAGCTTGAGGTCGGAAAAATAGGCTCCGAGTGCTCCTGTTCAAAGGTGCGCTGATGGCCTGCCCGGATCGCCAGTGTCTCTAATGACCATTCATCCTGGTGACCGTCTTCCTGGTGATTGTCATCCTGCATAAGGCTTCACTCCTAATCGTCCAGGTCATCGTCTTGATTGTGCATATCGACAAGCGCGTGATCGCCAGCGCTCTGATCCTTGGCAGAATCATTACGGCTAGCTTCAAGCGCGGCCAAATAAGCGTCGTCGATATCGCCGGTGACGTAGTTGCCGTCAAACACCGAGCAATCGAACTCTTCCATTTCAGGATTCACTTCACGACACGCCGCTTTTAAATCTTCCAGGTTTTGATAGAAGATGCGATCAGCCCCAATTAAATCACCGACCTCCTCTTCGCTACGGCCATGGGCAATCAGCTCAGACGCAGCGGGCATATCGATGCCATACACATTGGGGAAGCGAACCGGCGGCGCCGCCGAGGCAAAATAGACCTTACGCGCACCCGCATCACGGGCCATTTGAATAATCTGCTTACAAGTCGTGCCGCGCACGATGGAGTCATCCACCAGCAGCACGTTCTTGCCTTTAAACTCAACGTCGATGGCGTTGAGCTTTTGCCGTACCGATTTCTTCCGCTGGGTCTGCCCCGGCATAATAAAGGTACGGCCAATGTAGCGGTTCTTCATAAACCCTTCGCGATAAGTCACCCCAAGGTGCTGTGCCATTTCGAGGGCAGACGTGCGCGACGTGTCGGGAATAGGAATGACCACATCAATATCATGATCCGGCCATTCATTGAGGATTCGGTCCCCCAGCTTACGGCCCATCTGCATCCGAGTACCGTAAACATAGGCACCGTCCAGCAACGAGTCTGGGCGCGCTAAATAAACATGTTCAAAAATGCACGAGCGAAGCAGCGGACGATCAGCACAGACTTGGGTATGAATATTGCCTTCGATATCGACAAAAATAGCTTCGCCAGGCGACAGATCGCGTTCAAGTTCAAAGCCGCCGACGTCCAACGCAACGGATTCAGAGGCGATCATGACCGCTTGACCGTTTTCCTCTTCGCGGGTACCGAAGACCACCGGGCGAATACCGAAGGGGTCGCGGAAGGCCACCATGCCAAAGCCATTAATAATTGCCACGGCGGCATAGCCACCTTTACAGCGACGGTGAACGCGACGCACGGCGTCAAAGATGTCTTCCGCTTCCAGATGTAAGCCTTGCTTGCCCAGCTCGTGAGCAAATACGTTGAGTAGCACTTCAGAATCGGAGCTGGTATTGATGTGGCGTAAATCGGTCGAGAACAGCTCCTGTTTCAATTGCTCAGAGTTGGTTAGGTTGCCGTTATGCGCCAGCGCAATACCGTAAGGCGAGTTGACATAGAAAGGCTGCGATTCAGCTTCACTGGAAGAGCCTGCCGTTGGGTAACGCACGTGACCAATGCCTAAGTTGCCTTTTAGGCGGGCCATATGGCGGGTATGAAATACATCACGAACCAAGCCGTTACTCTTGCGCAGTAAGAAGCGTCCCTCGCTCCATGTCATCATGCCGGCAGCGTCCTGGCCACGATGCTGAAGTACGGTCAGGGCATCGTAGATTCCCTGATTTACCGCCTGCTTGCCCAGAAGGCCCACTATACCGCACATTCACGTTACCTCGCTTAATGCCATGGCTTGCCTAAGTCACTTACCTAAGTCACCTAACTATGCAAGCCCGAACGTTCGTAGAATCGACTTCAGTAACAGGTCAATCACCTGTCGGGATAACCTCACGCTCCGTCGCACTAGGCAGACGCAGTTCAGGTAGAGAGATGTCACGCAGCGACGATGGCGCCTCAGGCAGCTCGCGATCCCACTGATCTAACTGGCTCACCGCCCAATCGCGTAGCTGAATAAAGGTCGGGCGCAGCTCGGCTTGTTGCCACGCCTGTAGCTCAGATAACGGGGTGAGCGTAATCAGCACCGTCGCCACAAGCAAAACAACCGCACCGCGGGCAACGCCGAAAGCGGCCCCCGCCACGCGATTCAAAAGCCCCATGCCGACCCACTCCACCGCAGCATGCACTAAACGAATCACAATGCCACACAGTAAAATGACAGCAAATATTACCAGCACGAAAGCGAGCACAAGGCGGGCATCAAAGCTTTCGATGAAGCCGCTCATCAGTTCCGCCACCGGCTCGGCGAGCACCCGGGCCACCATTAACGCGACGACCCAGGCGGCCAAGCCCAATGCTTCGCGTACAAATCCTCTTACGAAACCGGCTAGCATTGATAACGCCAGCACGGCCAAGAACACCGCATCAATCCATGTTAACGCCATGGTTTAGTCTCTTACTCGAACAAGAAGGCCCTGAACATTGGCGCGTTCTTTGATCGAGGACATGGCGGATTCACCGTCTTCGGAGGTGGCATAAGGGCCAACAAATACAGTGGTCATATTGTTATCACGCTCACGTTGATAAACGCTAAACCCCTCTTCTGACAGTTGTGCGCTGAGTCGCTGGGCATTCGCTGGCTCACCGAAACTGCCCACTTGCACCGCCCACTCCCCTTGGGCGCTGGAAGAAGGACTAGAAGCGCTTTGTGACTCGCTTCCAGAGCTGCTTTGACCACTGCCACTATTAGTGGCAATTAAATCAGCGATGGGGTCGCTATCAGGAGTAGACGGCGCCTCGTCGGGCTCACTGGAGCCTGCCGCTTCTGCCCTAGAAGGTGACTGGTTTGAAGCAGCGATTTGATCGGTTTGCGGCGCTCGCGGATTGGCATCAATAGGGATAAAGCCGTCGTCACTGGGTGCTGAAGATAATGCGGGTTCATCAATGGTTGAGGGCCTTTCTGGCGCGGGTACATTACGACGCTCCACCTCAACCGGCTGCTCAATGACAAAGCTCGGCTGGGGGCGCTCTTCTCTGGGTGCCGGGTCACTCATTAGCCACGGCACAAAGATTGCCAGCAGCGCGAGCAAAATTACAATACCGCTAATGCGTTCAGTTTTACCGTATTTCATTTCCGTCTCCATCAAGCGACGCGGCGCCTGTTGGCAGTGGCCGAGCTAGCAGTGCCGCTACAGTAAAGAACGACCCGGTGGCCAAGACACGATCATTGGGCGTTAACACCTTAGCGAGCCAATCGGCGCCAGCGTGCGGCGACTCTGCGCAAAAGTGTACCCGCCCTCCCTGAGCTATAATACGTTGCGACAACTCACTTGCCAGACAACCTCGTTCGCCTGTCAGCGACACGCACACCCAGTCGCTGATGCGGGCAGATAATGCCTGTATGACACCGTCAATATCCTTATCATTCAACATGCCGATAAGGCCCCACTGCTGGCCCCCTTCGGGCGGTGACGGTAAGTGGCGAGCGACGTACTCGGCGGCATGAGGATTATGCCCAACATCCAGGCACCATGGCCCAATCCATTGTAGCCGCCCAGCCAGTTGCACCGTCGCGAGCCCAACTTTTACATCAGCGGGAACCAACGCCATTCCGGCAAGTACGAGCGCTTGTAATGCAGTAGCCGCATTATCGATAGGTAGCCCAGGGTCAGGAAGCGCGTCGACGACGATGCTTATGCCATCCGCTTGCTGCCCCTGCCAGCGCCAGTTGGAATACTCTTTACTCATGGTTTGATGGGTAAACTGCTGCCCTAATGCAAACTTAGGCGCTGCTAACGACTGCGCGCATTCGGAAACGCTTACAGGTAGCGCTTGGCTGCCTAAGACGGCTGGCTTGCCAGCACGGAAGATACCGGCTTTTTCGCGCCCAATCTGAGCCAGATCGGTGCCTAAAAAGTTAGCATGATCCTGAGCAATCGTGGTGACGATGGCCACATCTGCATCAATGATATTGACCGCATCCAGCCGACCGCCAAGACCTACTTCAAGTACCGCAAGATCAAGCTCTGCGTTGGCCAAGCACCATAGCCCGCACAGTGTGCCCGCCTCAAAATAGGTCAGGCTGATGTGATCATCCTGCAAGCGCGCTCTCTCAACGTGCTCAAAACCTTCTACGAGCAGTTTATCCTCAGCTTCCTGACCGTCGATTTTGACGCGTTCGTTGTAGCGCAATAAGTGGGGTGACGTATAGGTACCCACCTGCCAACCGTGGGCACGGGCAATGCTCTCGATCATGGCAAGGGTTGAGCCCTTGCCATTCGTTCCCGCCACGGTAATAACGCGGGGAGCAATCGGGCTTGAAAGCAGCCCCATACGCCTTGCCACTTTGGAAACCCGCTCCAGGCCCATATCAATTCCGACCGGATGCAACGTTTCCAAATGTTGAAGCCATTGGTTTAAAGACAGGGGCGACAAGGAGTCTGGCTGCAAAGAATCAGGCATTGCGTGTATGGTCGTCACTCTTAGCGGTAGAGGAAGTGTCCTTCTTAGCCGGCTCAATGCTTTCAAAAGTGACGTCAGCAGTGTCCGCTAACGTTGCCTCTTCGACGATAGGTTCTGAAACGTCCGCATCATCAGTCGACAACGAACTAACTGGCGTAACATCGTGATGAGTCAATTTACGCAGCACACTGCCCACGCGGGCACGCATTTCATGACGATGAACGATCATATCGACAGTGCCATGCTCAAGCAGAAACTCACTGCGCTGGAACCCTTCGGGTAGAGTTTCACGCACCGTTTGTTCGATGACCCGTGGGCCAGCAAAGCCAATCAACGCATTGGGTTCGGCAATGTTTAAATCACCGAGCATAGCCAACGAGGCTGAAACGCCACCAAAGACAGGATCAGTAAGCACTGAAATATACGGCACTCCCGCCTGTTTGAGCTTCTCAAGCGCCGCGGATGTTTTGGCCATCTGCATCAGCGAGAAGAGCGCTTCCTGCATGCGAGCACCACCCGAGGCCGCAAAGCATACCAGCGGGATATTCTCGTCCAGGGCCAGGGTAGCAGCGCGCACAAATTTCTCACCGACCACCGCCCCCATAGAGCCACCCATAAAGGTGAACTCAAAGGCAACGGCAATGACCGGCAAACCATCCAACTCACCGCGCATAGCGACCAGTGCATCTTTCTCACCGGTGTCTTTTTGCGCTGCAGTCAGGCGGTCTTTATATTTTTTAGAGTCGCGAAACTTCAATCGATCATTGGGTTCGATTTCCGCCGCGATCTCTTCGCGTTTTGCTTTATCCAAGAACCAGTCCAAGCGTTTACGCGCCGTCAAGCGCAGGTGGTGATCGCACTTGGGGCAGACGCTATTGTGTTTCTCTAACTCAGGAAGATAGAGAACCGCTTCGCACTTGGGACATTTACGCCAGAGGCCGTCGGGAACGCTAGCGCGACGGTCTTTACGCTGGATACGACCCATGGAGGGTACGATCTTGTCTAACCAGCTCATATCAAAAAGGCTTCCGTTATACGTCAACGCCTGGCCAAACCAGGCTTGATGAGTGTCGTCAAACTGTTAAGCATAGGCGATAAAGCATTTAGCTTTAGGCATCCATCGCCGTACGCATTTCTGCTAATACACTTTTCAACTGACCCGCAATGGTTTCCGGCGCATCTAAGCTTTCGGCGATACGGTTAACCAAGGCGCTACCTACAATGACACCATCGGCGACTTTAGCCACTTCCGCGGCCGTTACGCCATCACGAATGCCAAAACCAACGCAAAGCGGCAAATCGGTCATCCCCCGCAGTGGTGCCAAGTGCTCGGCTACGTCTTCGGCATTCAGGGTGGCGGCGCCTGTCACGCCTTTCAGCGAAACATAGTATAAGTAGCCCTCGCCATGGGCGCATATTGTAGCGGCACGCTCGTTAGAAGTGGTAGGCGCAACGAGAAAAATCGCCGCTAAATCACGAGATTTCAGCAATGGGCCAATTTCATCGGCTTCTTCCGGCGGCATATCAACAATCAATACGCCATCGACGCCGACACTGGCAGCTTGGTCAGCAAAGTTCTCGTAACCAATACGCTCAATAGGATTTAAATATCCCATTAACACGACCGGCGTCGCGGTATCGGTTTGGCGAAACTCTTTGACCATTTGCATCAGGTCAACCAGCCGAGTGCCCTGCTTTAACGCACGTTCACAGGCTTTCTGAATCACTGGGCCATCGGCCATTGGGTCGGAAAAAGGCACGCCAAGTTCAATAACATCGGCACCGGCGTCTACCAGTGCGTGCATAAAGCCCACCGTATACTGCGGTGCTGGGTCCCCTGCGGTGATGTAAGGGATCAGAGCCTTGCGGCCCTGCTGTTTAAGTTCACTGAAACGCTGATCAATACGGTTCATGCTCGCCCTTAAAAAAGCTGACCTTAAAATTCGATGCCATCAATCTTAGCAACGGTCATGATGTCTTTGTCGCCACGCCCAGAAAGGTTGACCACGATATGTTGATCAGGTCGCATGGTCGGCGCCAATACCTTGGCATGGGCCAGCGCATGAGCCGACTCAAGAGCGGGCATAATGCCTTCCATATGCGTCAACTCACGAAACGCTTCCAGCACTTCGTTGTCGTTAGCCACCACGTATTTAACACGGCCAACATCCTTCCACAGGGCGTGCTCCGGGCCTACGCCCGGGTAATCCAGGCCGGCTGAAATGGAGTGCGTATCTGACACCTGACCGGCTTCATCGGACATTAAATAGGTGCGGTTACCGTGCAGCACACCGCGCGGAGCGTTGGACGCCAGCGGTGCCGCGTGGCGGCCCGTTTCAACCCCATCGCCACCGGCTTCTACGCCGTACATAGCAACGTCATCATCTTCAACGAACGGATAGAACAGCCCCAGGGCATTCGAGCCGCCCCCAACACAGGCAATCAGCGCATCTGGCAAACGGCCGATCTGCTCCAACGACTGGCGACGCGCTTCACGGCCCACGACTGCGTTAAAATCACGAACGAGCAGCGGATAAGGATGTGGGCCAGCCACGGTACCGATGATATAGAAAGTGTTATCAACGTTGGTGACCCAGTCACGCAGCGCTTCGTTCATGGCATCTTTAAGCGTACGCGTACCGGACTCTACCGGAATAACCCGTGCACCCAGTAAGCGCATACGATAGACGTTTAGTTTCTGTCGCTGGACGTCTTCCGCCCCCATATAAATATCGCACTCAAGCCCAAGGCGAGCAGCAACAGTGGCCGAGGCAACGCCATGCTGACCCGCCCCTGTTTCAGCAATAATGCGTGGCTTACCGGTTTTTTTTGCCAGAAGCGCCTGGCCGATGGTGTTATTGACCTTATGAGCGCCGGTGTGATTCAGGTCTTCCCGCTTCAACCATATCTGTGCGCCACCAAGGCTTTCCGACCAACGTTTGGCATGATAAAGCGGCGACGGGCGCCCCACATAGTGGGCAAGATCATAGTCAAACTCAGCTTGGAAGTCGGGGTCATCACGTAAGCTGAAATATGTTTTTTCCAGCTCTTCCAAAGCAAAGCTGAGGGTTTCTGACACAAACCGACCGCCGTAGGGGCCAAAATGACCACGGGCATCCGGCATTCGGGTCAGGTCACTGAACTTTGTTTTCAGTACAGTGTTAGGAGCGGTTTCAGAAGCGGTCACAGAGACACCTCACAAGATCGCCAGAACAGGCAACCAATAAATGAATCAACTTAACAACGTAGCTCGATAAAATACCCATAGGCAACATACATGAACTGCGTCTATCTAAACGTGTGCAAAAAGCGCTAACAGGCGTCGGCTAACGCCACATGACGAACGAAAGAGGCCATCTTCTCGGCATCTTTACAGCCGTGGGAGGCTTCAATACCGCCGGATACATCCACCGCATAAGGCGCTACCTGGCGCACAGCGTCAGCGATATTATCAGCACTCAACCCACCGGCGAGGATAACAGGTTTTGCTAGTTTTGCGGGGATTCTCGACCAATCAAAGGTCTCCCCTGTGCCCCCCGGCACTCCCGGCCGGTAAGCATCTAACAGCAGCGCCTGAGCCCCATGATAGCGTTCAGCTTCATGGGCTAAATCTATCTCATCGCGCATGCGCAGCGCTTTCATCCAGGGCAGCGAATAGCGCTGGCAGGCATCAGGTGTTTCGCTGCCATGAAACTGGAGCATATCTAAATAGGGCAGACAGCGCTCAATCAGCTCATCATCCTGATCTACAAATAGCCCTACGCGGGTCACAAATGCTGGCACGCGCGCTGAAAGCGCCGCCAGTTGTTCGACACCCACACTACGGGCACTGTTCGGCCACATCACAAAGCCTAAGGCATCCACCCCTAGCGCCACGGCACGATCAATATCCTCGCCGCGGGTGAAACCACAGAACTTAATGCGCGTACGGAGTAACGGCAACGTACTCATAAAGACGCCTCCTGTTCAGGGTTAATTGCCGTATTGCTTAGCGAACGGTTGCGACGATAGGCGACCCGGGGCGTATCAGGGAGCTCGCGCTCGCCTGTCCACTCGCCGGTAAACGCGAGTAATTGCGGCCCTAACGGCTCTTTAGGCAAATCAAAGCGCTCATCGTAAACCGAATCGACAAAATGCAGCCCGCAGGCGGGCGCCGTTACATCCCCTTTACGACGGTTTTTCAGCGCTAAAAGTTCACCAATATAAGTTTCATCCTGCGCACCACGTCCGACGCTTACTAGCGCCCCGGCAATGTTGCGAATCATATGGTGTAAGAACGCGTTACCCTGAATATCGATCATCACCAGTTGGCCGTAGCGCTTTACGTCGACAAAGTGCATATGCCGCCAGGGGGTTTTTGATTGACAGCCAGCGGCACGGAAGCTCGAAAAATCGTGCTCCCCTACCAGCGCCTGAGCGGCTCGATGCATGGCATCGGCGTCTAACGGATCACGACACCAGGTGACATTAGCGCGCTCCAATACGGGGCGACTAATCTGGTTCAGCAGCACGTAGCGGTAGCGGCGCCCCAGGGCGCACAGGCGTGAATGAAAGTCGTCGCCCACTGGTTTCACCCAGCGCACGGCCACGTCGCGGGGCAAATGGGTATTGGCACCAAATATCCAGGCTTTTTCGGAGCGCCCTACTGGCGGATCAAAATGGACAATTTGCCGAGTGGCGTGCACCCCGGAATCGGTGCGCCCGCTGGCGTGCACCCTAATGGGTTCATTGGCCACCTTGGCCAGCGCAGCCTCTAGCGAAGCCTGAACAGATGCGGCGTGCTTAAGGCGCTGAAAGCCACAGTAATGGGTACCGTCGTACTCGATACCCATCGCCAAACGACCTGTAAGCGGAATTTTCTCATCGAAGTGATAGAACAGCGTCATCAAGCCACATCATTTTGAAGATTTTGAAGGTTCGCTATTATCCAGGCCTCGAGGCTTGAATGCTACCTCTTCAATTTCCCACTCCTCTTCAATCGGCCGACGCGGTTGTTTCGCAGGAGAAACAGGTTCGGCGTCAAGCTGACTGGCGAACTCTACCGTAGGCTGCATTGGGGTTTCTCTGCGCAGGCCTTCTTGGCTACTTAGCGTGTTCATTAAAGTGGGCGGGTGGTAATCGATAAAGCGATGCTCGGCATCCTCAGACCGTTTTGCTGGCTCAGCCGATTTTAAGTCAGCATTGAGAGAAGCCAGCAACAAACGCATGGGCACTGGGCTTAGTGGCGGTGCTAATGACAAGTGATCAGCCCCATTATCGGGGGCAACATGCAGACCTAAGCGACGCTGACGCCCCTGCTCAGCCAACCCGGATGCCTGGCTTTTTTCATAACTATTCTCATAACTATTCTCATAGCTATTTTCATAGCGAAGCGTGTCATCTTGCTCGGGCGTTTGCGCTTGCTCATCAATTAACCACTGATCGGCGTTCGCCGTTGACGCTGAGCTGGCGTAAGAAATCTCGGGTTCGTCTTCGGTTGCTACCTGTGGCTCGCTTTGCTGATGTGGCTCTTCCACGTCATTATTATTCGCCTGGATTGGGTACGCAACAGGAACAGCGTCAGGTATCGACGCTGTCATCGGCGCTATCTTAGAGGTCGCTTCAGGCGTTGCCTTAGAGGCTGCTTTAGGTGCAGTACCAGGCGTAACTATTGGCTTTGTTACTGGCTCAGGCTCAGTAAGCGGGACATTTTCCCAGGCCTCTTCACGTCGCTTACGCAGCCACACCAACACTCCCAGAAGCAGAGCGATGGCAGCTAACGCGAGCGGCCACTGATAACGCTCAACTAAGGCAGCCACTCCCGGGCTGCCCATCTCATCCATGCTGGCAATGTATGGTTCTGGTGACTGCTCTTGAGCAGCCAACGCATCGCTCAACGCCTGAGTTAGCGAGGCCACTTCGCTACGCAGCGCATTAAGCTCGGCGCGCATTAACACGCGCTCTTCCATTACCTGCTGAAGCGTCGCTTGGCTTAGGCGCAGCTGCTCGGTTAATTCTGCCCGGGTTAGCGCCTCGGGCTCGTTGGCAGCCTCTTCCAACGCAGCTGGGCCGTTTACTGAGGACTCGTTTGCTTCTTGCTCACTTGGTTCAGCGCCACCCGCAGCAAGCGCGCTGTCTGGCTCAGCTGCACCAGTAGCTTCAAGGATTTGGGCAGCGGCTATAGCGTTGTTTGAAACTGTATCGGCTTCAACGTCAGGTAACGACACTGCCTCCAATGAGCCGTTGCGGCGAGCGCGCCAGGCTTCATTCATCGCTTTCATGGCGGCATCAGCATCAAGATGGGAGCGCGCCAAAATGCGCTCAATATCAGGGACACTCAGCGTTTGGCCTGCACGCATATCATTTATATTGCCGCTAGGAAAGACGTCTGGATTGGCCTCCAGCAGCGCCACCATCATCTGCTGAACGCTGGCTTGCGAAGGCTTAAGCCGCTCTGCGACGCCCCATAACGTATCGCCACTGCCCACATACGCGCTGCTGCCATTGCCACGCTCGCTTACCACGGTCGGCGCCGCTGATCTGGCTTCAACCACCGGAGGAGTGGCTGCGTTACTCGTTGTTGGCACAGCGTTGGGAGCAGCGCTTTGGCCCTGCTGGGAATAACCCTGGGGATCAAACAGCAAGGTGATGTCACGAAATTGTTGACCGCCCGGAAACTCAACCGCCAGCAGCAGGTCAAGCCAAGGCTCTTGCATCGTTTGAACAGAGCTTAAGCGTACTTGTCGTAGCCCTTGCTGCTCTACAATCTGGGCACGAACACTTGCGGCTAGAGGCGTCCACTCAAGGCCCGCCGCGGCAAAATCTGCCGGTTCGGCAACGCTGACTTGGATATCGTCAAGGGCGTAGTCACTACTTTCCAGCAATGGTATTGATGCATTTAAAGGCGCATTCAGATACGAGCCGACACTCGCCTGCCCCAGCCCGACGGCTAGCGCAAAGGGACTCACTGCACTCAACGAGAGCCATGTAATCCATGTCAGTGTTTTTTTCATGAATGTTCCCTGATCGCTTACTTACTTTTTAACTATTGATGCAAGCTTATTGTATTACGTCTTTTTTATCATAACTTAACGAAATAAAGCCGTATTTCCCACTACCGTGATTATTAGCAGCGTAAAAAAAACGGGAAGCTGCAAACAGCTTCCCGTTTTCGACTAGCGTATAACAGCGAATAATTACTGTTCGCGCAGGATCTTCAGCATCCGCTTAAGGGGCTCCGCGGCACCCCACAGCAGTTGGTCACCGACGCTGAATGCGGAGAGGTATTCACCACCCATTTGCAGCTTACGCAGGCGGCCAACTGGCACCTGTAGCGTACCAGTGGCAACAGCAGGTGTTAGGCCAGCAATGGTCGCATCCTTATCGTTCGGGATCAGCTTGACCCATTCGTTGTGCTTGGCAATGCGATCTTCGATCTCATCCAGCGGCACATCGTGCTTCAGCTTGATGGTGAATGCCTGGCTGTGCGAGCGCATAGCACCGATTCGTACACACAGGCCATCAATGGGGATCGGATTGTTGCCGAGGCCCAGAATTTTATTGGTCTCAACACTGGCCTTCCACTCTTCACGACTCTGACCGCTTTCCAGCTTGCTATCGATCCACGGTAGCAGGCTACCTGCCAATGGTGCGGCGAAGTTATCGATCGGGAAATCGCCACCGCGCATTGCAGCGGTTACCTTGCGATCGATATCCAGAATCGCACTGGAGGTGTCCTTCAGCTCTTCACCAACACTGTCGTGTAACTGCCCCATTTGGTTGAGCAGCTCGCGCATGTGCTTAGCGCCTGAACCAGAAGCCGCCTGATAGGTCATGGAGGTCATCCATTCAACCATATCGGCTTCAAACAAACCGCCCAAGCCCATCAACATTAGGCTTACAGTACAGTTCCCGCCAACAAATGTTTTGGCGCCTTTGGATAGCTGGTCATCGATAACCTTGCGGTTAACCGGATCCAGCACGATTGTCGCTTCATCTTCCATGCGCAGGGTGCTGGCGGCATCAACCCAGTAGCCTTTCCAGCCTGCGTTACGTAGATCTTTATAGACCGGCTTGGTGTAGTCACCGCCCTGGCAGGTCACGATGACATCCAACGCTTTGAGCGCTTCGATATCAAAGGCATCTTTCAGCGGAGGTACGTCGACACCGATGTCGGGGCCGGGCTGGCCAACCTGAGAAGTAGTGAAGAAGACCGGCTCAATGCCGTTAAAATCACCATCTTCCAGCATTCGCTGCATGAGTACAGAGCCCACCATGCCGCGCCATCCCACGAAACCGACTTTCAACATATGAAGTCCTCCTGCAAAGAATGAGTACTCACATTATACACACTTCTTTACGGTGATTTTAAAACTGCAGATCAGCTGTTTCTATTGCTTTGCAAACGCAGCAAGAACGGCATCGCCCATAGCATCGGTGCCGATGGTTTGCATACCTGTAGATGCGATGTCAGCGGTACGCAGCCCATCATCCAGCACGCTGCCAACGGCGGCTTCAATACGCTCCGCCAGAGCATTTTCATTCAGCGAATAGCGCAGCATCATGGCCACAGACAGCATCATGGCCAGCGGGTTAGCCACGTTTTGACCAGCGATATCCGGCGCACTGCCGTGGCAAGGCTCGTACATACCCTGCCCGCTTTCGTTTAGCGACGCGGAAGGCAACATGCCGATGGAGCCAGTCAGCATCGCGGCAGCATCGGAAAGAATATCGCCAAACATATTACCGGTGACCACCACATCAAACTGCTTGGGTGCGCGCACTAACTGCATAGCGGCGTTATCGACGTACATATGGGAAAGCTCAACGTCCGGGTATTCCGGTGCTAAACGCTCCATCACTTCACGCCACAAGATGGTGACTTCCAGGACGTTGGCTTTATCCACCGAGCAGAGTTTTTTACCGCGCTTTTGGGCCATTTCAAATGCCACGCGGCCAATACGCTCAATCTCGCTTTCAGAATAGATATAGGTATTAAAGCCCACTCGCTCACCGTTGCGCACTTCAATGCCACGGGGCTGGCCGAAGTAGATCCCGCCGGTAAGCTCGCGGACGATCATGATATCCAGGCCGGCCACTAGCTCAGGCTTCAGGCTAGAAGCGCTGGCCAACTGCGGGTAGAGCATGGCCGGGCGAAGGTTGCCGAACAGCCCTAGGTTTTTGCGTAGACCCAGCAGGCCCTTTTCAGGACGTTTGGAGAGATCTTCAATGTTGTCCCACTTGGGACCACCCACAGCGCCCAACAGAATAGCGCTGGCGGCTTTGGCTTTTTCAAGGGTCTCCGCGGGCAGCGGCTCACCGTGCACATCATAGGCAGAGCCGCCCACCAGGCCTTCTTCGACTTCAATGTCCAAGCCTGCTTGCTGGCACGCCTTCAATAAACGTGCCGCCTGAGCAGCAATCTCGGGGCCGATACCATCACCCGGCAGCAATAAAACCTTATGCGTCATGCTGAATCCTTAACGTGTTATCGAGCGACTTTGGCCGCTTTGCGCGTTGCAATGGGATTGCAACGCGCTATCAAACTTACTGTGAAAACTGGAAAGCGTTTAGGCAGACTGCCGGAACAACCAGGGACGCGCGGCTTTGTGCTTCTGCTCAAAAGCCCGAATGGCGTCTTCGTCTTTTAGCGTCAGGCCAATATCGTCCAATCCTTCCAGCAGGCAGTGCTTGCGGAACGCATCCACTGCAAACTCTAAAATTTCACCGCTGGGAGTAATGACCCGCTGGTTCTCCAAGTCCACGTCCAACTGGTAGCCTTCATTGGCTTCTACCTCAGCAAACAGGCGGTCGACCACATCTTCTGGGAAGGTAATCAGCAAAATGCCATTCTTGAACGAGTTGTTGTAGAAGATATCGGCAAAGCTAGGCGCAATCACTACCTTGAAGCCGAAATCTTCCAGCGCCCAAGGTGCGTGTTCGCGGGAGCTACCGCAACCAAAGTTACGCCGCGCCAGCAGCACTTCAGAACCTTTGAAGCGCGGCTGGTTCAAGACGAAATCAGGATTGAGCGGGCGCTGCGAGCAATCCTGCCCCGGCTGGCCTTCATCCAAATAACGCAATTCATCAAACAGATTAACGCCAAAGCCGGTGCGCTTGATTGATTTCAAAAACTGCTTCGGGATAATCAGATCGGTATCGACGTTGGCGCGATCAAGGGGCGCAACCACACCTTCAAAACGTTCAAATTTTTTCATGGCTTAAGCCTCCTGAGCGTGAGTGGCGTCGTTAGCGGGCAAGCTGCGGACATCGACAAAGTGACCGGCGATTGCCGCTGCCGCTGCCATAGCGGGGCTGACCAAGTGGGTGCGGCCACCGTAGCCCTGCCGCCCTTCAAAGTTACGGTTAGAGGTCGAAGCGCAGTGTTCACCGGCACCCAACTTATCCGCGTTCATGGCCAAACACATGGAGCAGCCTGGCTCACGCCACTCAAAACCCGCTTCAATAAAGATTTTATCCAACCCTTCCGCTTCTGCCTGGCGCTTCACCAAGCCAGAGCCCGGCACCACCATAGCCAGTTTGATAGAGTCAGCGACTTTTTTGCCCTTGGCCACCTTGGCGGCTTCACGCAAGTCTTCAATACGCGAGTTGGTGCAGGAGCCGATAAAAATCTTATCCAGCTTAATGTCGGTAATTTTCTGGTTGGGCTGAAGGCCCATATACTCAAGCGCTCGCGTATGGCTGCGCTGTACGGTTTCATCCAGCGCGGCTAACGGGTCGGGCACTTGGCCAGAAATGCCGGTGACCATTTCCGGGCTGGTACCCCAGCTGACCTGTGGCTCGATCTCTTCAGCTTGCAAAGTAACCACTTTATCGAACTGCGCATCGTCATCAGAGACCAGATTGCGCCAGTCGGCTACTGCGGCTTCCCACTGTTCAGCGGTCGGCGCAAAAGGGCGCTTACCAAGATAATCGATAGTGGTGTCGTCTACGGCGATCAGACCGACCCGTGCGCCCGCTTCAATGGCCATATTGCACACAGTCATGCGGCCTTCCATAGAGAGCGAGGCAATGGCACTTCCGGCAAACTCAATAGCGTAGCCAGTGCCGCCTGCGGTGCCAATTTTGCCGATAATCGCCAGCACTACGTCTTTGGCAGTCACGCCCAGGCCTAATTCGCCCTCCACGCGCACCTGCATATTCTTCATTTTTTGCGCCAGCAAGCACTGGGTCGCCATCACGTGCTCGACTTCAGAAGTGCCGATACCGTGGGCCAAGGCACCAAAAGCGCCGTGGGTGGCAGTGTGGGAGTCGCCACAAACCACGGTCATGCCCGGCAGGGTTGCGCCCTGCTCGGGGCCAACCACGTGCACGATCCCCTGGCGCGGGTCGTTGATTTTAAACTCTTCGATGCCGTACTCAAGGCAGTTGTCGTCCAGGGTTTGCACCTGAATCAGTGACACCGGGTCTTTAATCCCGCTGTTGCCCTCGGCCCGCTCTTTAATGGTCGTTGGCACGTTATGGTCAGGCGTGGCTAAATTGGCATCCAAACGCCACGGCTTGCGGTTGGCTAAACGCAGCCCTTCAAACGCCTGGGGCGAGGTCACTTCATGAAGCAACTGGCGGTCGATGTAGATCAACGCAGTGCCGTCATCGCGCTGCTTCACCAAGTGTTGATTCCAAAGCTTGTCGTAAAGGGTTTGGCCTGACATGTGACTCTCCTGGGCAGTGCCCTGCTAGTTCGGTATAGCCGCCTCTATGGGCTGCTTAAATTGCTTGTGGAGTCAGTGTCACGCGACTCGCGCATAAAAGCAATTCATGTTATTCATAGTTTAGATTCCAAACTGGAATAGCTAATTAGGGAGCAGCCCGTGGATACCCAAAGCTTACAAGCCTTTTTGGCCGTGGCAGATACGCAAAGTTTTTCACGGGCGGCTGAACAGCTGCACCTAACCCAGCCTGCGGTAAGCAAACGCATTGCCACGCTAGAGTCTCAGGTGGGTACACGGCTGTTTGATCGTATTGGTCGGCGTATTGCGTTAACCGAAGCCGGTAGCGTGCTGCTACCCCAAGCGCGGCGGATACTGTTTAGTGTAGAAGATAGCCGCCGCGCGTTGGCCAACCTTTCTGGCCAAGTAGGCGGCAAGCTGACCCTGGCCACCAGTCACCATATTGGCCTGCACCGCCTACCACCGCTATTAAAGCAGTACACCCAGCGCCACCCGGAGGTTACGCTAGACCTGCACTTTCTGGATTCCGAACAGGCTTACCAGGGAGTGCTGGACGGCACCCTGGAAATGGCCGTGGTAACGCTAGCGCCCCACCCTCATGAGCAACTGCAGGTGGTAGAGCTGTGGCGCGACCGGCTCTGTTTTGCCTGCGCTATCGATCACCCTCTTACCCACCAGGTCTCTCAACGCGTTCTGTCACTGACCGATCTATGCGAATACAACTGCGTGATGCCGGGGGCCAAGACCTTTACAGGATCCCTTATCGCGCAGCGTTTTAGCCAAGCGGGCCTGGAACTGCCAGTGAGCATGGCAACCAACTATTTAGAAACGCTAAAGATGATGTGCAGCGTGGGGTTAGGTTGGAGCCTGCTACCGGAAAAGATGATCGACAGCGAACTGGTAGAGCTAAAAGTAGACACCCCACCTATTTACCGCCCGCTGGGGTACTTGGTGCATACCAACCGAACGCTCTCGAATGCGGCGCGAATGATGATAGAGGAGCTGGAAAACACGCGGGGTGAGAGCCCTATAAAATAAGCCCTATGTGTAGCGCTCATAGAACTCGCATTCTCATTGCCACACGCTACGGTATGTGCACACATCTGGCTTTGTGGGTTTTCGTAGCTTGTGGTAAGCCTCAGGCGCACCCGCGGGAGCAGCGCGAAGCGGTGCCGGAGGTTAGCTGAGGTGCCACCGGACGTCGTTCCGCCGGCTCCTAAACTGCCTTCCTATTCACCAAACTGGGCGAACACTTCTTCGCCGGTCAACTGCTTGGTTTTTTCTGCTAGTGAATAGTAACGCGGCTTTTGATCGATAAATATTTGCTCGGTTATTTTCCAATCATCCGCGCCATCAAGAAGCCCAACGGGAAGCGCGTAATGCCCATCCTGCTTTAAGCGATAGAAAAGGTGGGTGCCACATTTCTGGCAGAAACCACGCTCAGCCCACTCAGAGGAACTGAAGGTGGATATATGCTCGGAGCCTTTAAAGTCCACATCACCAGCAAACTCAACCGCAAACAACGGGCCACCACCCCACTTTCTACACATCGAGCAGTGACAAACGCCGACATGGTTGCTTTTGGTGGCAACAGTAACGCTGACAATCCCGCAAAGACAGGCCCCATGAAGCTGAGTGGTGAATCCCATGCTTTTCTCCTCCCACTGCATCCCAGTTAGATAGTGCTTAGCCGTCAAAAGCCAAAATAGCCAAGAGATTTCTCAACAACATTCACCAAGATAGCTCAATATTGATCCTCCGTATTAAAGTATGGGCGTGGCAGCTAGCCTACTGCGTCGATGGTTAAGCGTTGAGCCAGGGCTTGATAAAGGGTGTGCCGCGCCACTTCGTTGAACAGCACAAAACGGACCAGGCGTACTTTGTACAGGGTGGGCAGTATTGCTTCGAGGATAGACGCGCACACCTGTGCGGCTTCTCCAGCGTATCGAAGACGTACTCCTTCTCCATCTTGACCCATGGCAACTCACGCCTTTCACGGACGACCAGGTCGCGCATACGCGTGAGCGCCTTCTCGTTCTTTAGATGGGCTTTGCGTGCCTGAAACCACTCCTTTTGGGATACAACTCTCGGTGATTCAATCTGGCTCATGACGGACTTCCTCGCGTAAATTCAGCCTTGCTCCGGCTTGCAGCACCGGAATAATGCGTTTTGCATGGAGTAGTCGCTCGCCACTGATCAAAATCGACAACACCGCCGCAATTAATGACGAGGGGCATCGGGGCTAACATATACATCCCCGGGAGAATGGGCGTCCATTCAACTACCGAGTATGCTCAACACAACCATGAAGATTATAATCACGGACTAAGCCATACCCTCTCGACAATTGAACGCCAAGCCTCGGGCCTATTACTGTGAACAACCGCCATGGAAGTGAAAAAAGCCCAGCCAAGCCTGTTCGTAAAGGCCTGCACCCGAAGAATCTACACAACCAAGGCTATGACTTCCCAGTGCTCGTAAAGAGCCACCCAACAATAGCCCCCTATGTGAAGCCTAACGCTTATGGCGAACTTTCCATCGATTTCTCAGACCCACTGGCAGTAAAAACGCTCAACGCCGCGTTATTAAACCGATACTACAATATTGTCGATTGGGATATTCCAGAGGGCGCGCTTTGCCCCCCCATCCCAGGCAGAGCCGACTATATTCATCACATGGCGGATTTATTGGAGTTTGAGCTTGGACATGAACAGCCCAGCATCAAGCTGCTCGATATAGGGACGGGAGCCAATGGCATCTACCCACTACTGGCCTGCCAAATTTACGGCTGGCAGTGCGTGGGTAGTGACATTAACCCTCAATCGCTTGAGAACGTCGCCACGATTATCGCCAATAACCCCACGCTCAAAGATCGCTTCACGCTACGCACGCAGCACGATAAAAACCATATTTTTGAAGGGATCATTCAAGCGGGGGAGTTTTTTGACGTCAGTGTATGCAACCCACCCTTCCATGCCTCGCTCGATGAAGCACTTAAAGGTAGCCAGCGTAAACGCAATAACCTTGCGCGTAGTCGCGGTGACCAAAAAGCAACAACCAAAACCCCCACGCTGAACTTTGGCGGGCTTGGTGCAGAGCTTTGGTGCAAGGGCGGCGAACAGCTGTTTCTTAAAAAGCTAATAAGAGAAAGCCAGGAGTATGCAACTCAATGCCGCTGGTTTAGCAGCCTGGTTTCAAAAACCGACAATGTTAAGCCTGCAAAGAAGCTGATTCGTAAGCTCGGTGCCGTTGACGTACGGGAAATAGAGATGAAGCAGGGAAATAAGATGACGAGGATATTGGCCTGGACATTCATGTGAGCCGTTTCCGAGATGGCGCATGATTATGCGAAGTCTACCGTGACATTATTCCGCTGTAAGCACATCGCTCAGGATGGAGAACTGTCAGTGCTCGATCAGATAGTGCGCTACGTGAAAGGTACCTGGCTAAAGCGGATCTCGGTTGTTAATCATCACTATGGCGTCTTGATCGTGGTTATAGGGTTTGAAGCCGCCACGAAAGGCGCTGACCGTCCTATGCAAGGGCGGTTTTGCTGACCAGCACGACACCGAAGGCAATCAGCATCAGCAACACCACTCTGCGGAAAGTGTCGGCATCCATCCGCTGACGCACGATACCGCCGATCTTGGTGCCGACATAGACGGGTATCAGCCCCAGCAGCGAGATCCAAATCGATTCGACCGTCATGAGCCCCAGCTTCGCCAGGCCCACGGCCATAATCAGGCTCGAAAGGGTAAAGGAGATATTGATCGCCTGGATAAACCGCTTGGGATCGAGTTGAAGCGCCAGCAGGAACGGCAAGACCGGCATGACTTGCGATCCGGTCATGCCATTCACCAGACCGGTGAGAAAGCCAGAAACCGGCGCAAGTTTGCGACCCAGGCTCTCCGACATCGGTTGGCCAGGGCGAAACAGCGTGAAAGCGCCGTAGCCGATAAGCACCAGGCCCAGTATCGCGCCGGCGACTAGGCTATCGATCAGATCCAGTACGGCGAGGCCGATCAGCAGGCCGGGAATGGTGGCGAGAAACATCGGCCAGAAGCGCCGCACCGTCTCCCCAAAGTGCCCTGCCTGCATCATTACGGTGGTGTTGCTCACCAGCGAGGGAATGATGACCAGCGGCATAGCGGATTTGAGGCCCAGCCCAAGCGCGAGAATGGGTAGCGCGGATGTTGAGAACCCCAGACCGGTCGCCCCTTTGACGAAGGCAGCCACAAGATAGGCACAGGCGATGATCAGAATCGTCTCGAAGTTCACGGTGCATCCATACGGTAACTCTCACAGATTGGTCTTAGGCCGGCTTCGCTTCCTACCGGCTGGTTTTACGGCGGCCCATCGCCGCGGCAATGTCCTCTTCGTGCTCTTCGCCCCAGCCGCAAAGCGGCTCCATGGCCTGCACCAGACTTGCCCCGAAGGGTGTCAGCGAGTAGTCGACGCGCAGCGGGATCTCGCCATAGTCAGTGCGCTGGACAATGCCGTCGGACTCCAGCTCCTTTAGCTGCTGGATCAACATTTTGTCGCTCACGCCTCGGACGCTTCGCTTGAGCTCGCCGTAACGCGTCGGGCCCTTGTTTAAAAAGAACAGAATCAACGGCTTCCATTTCCCGGAGATCACGTGCAGCGTCGCATGCAGGCCACAAATGAAACGTGGGTTTTCTGAGTTTTCTTTCGCCATAAAGGGTACTTACCAAAAGGTACATACTTGAACATTTGTAAGTGGTTTATATATTGTGAAAGCGCATCGAGTCAACACACACGGAGACCCAACCATGAGTCGGCTAAACGGTAAAATCGCACTAATCACAGGCGGAGCCAGCGGCATCGGCCTGGCCTCGGCCCAACGCCTCATCGACGAAGGCGCCTTCGTCTTCATTGTCGGACGGCGCCAGGACGTCCTCGACAACGCGGCTGAGGCGCTGGGATCCAACGCCCGGGGACTCCAGGCGAATGTGACGAAGCCGGAGGATCTCGACCGCGTATTCGAGACAGTGCAGAAAGAGAAAGGCCGCCTGGACGTACTGGTGGCCAACGCGGGCGTAGGCGAATTCGCCAGCCTAGGACAGATCACCGAGGAACACTACGACTATATCTTTGACATCAACGTCAAAGGCACCCTATTCACCGTCCAGAAGGCGCTCCCCCTGATGACGAACGGCGGCTCCATCATCCTCACCGGTTCCACGGTCGGCAGCATGGGCACCCCCGCTATGAGCATCTACAGCGCCTCCAAGGCGGCCATCCGAAACCTGGTGCGCAGTTGGGCCCATGATCTTAGGGGCACCGGCATTCGCGTGAACGTCATGTCTCCTGGCCCAACCAAAACAGACAAGTTAATCGAATTGCTCCCATCCGACGCCCTGAGCGAGATGAAACGGAGCGTACCCCTTGAGCGTCTGGGCGATCCCCAAGAAACCGCAGGCGCGGTGGCGTTCCTGGCGTCCGACGATAGCAGCTTTATGACAGGGAGCGAGGTGTTCGTTGACGGGGGCTACGCGCAGGTTTAGGGGTTAGGCGGAGAACGGGAGGCAATGAACCAAAAGGGGTCAGATAGATTTTAGATCAGTCAGCTTGGTTAAAAATAAATCAACCTGCCTCATTTAGATTGATCACAATAAACTCGATCTGCCCCCTTTAATTTTGGCTTCCCTTACACATAACGAGGCTGTAGAAAAGCCTAATTCCGAGCCGTCTCTACCGTCTCGCGCCCTAATTTACTTACTCAGCCAGTCATCTAGCTGAGTAATCTTAATATCGGCATTCAGCCATTTGAGCGCCCATCTAAAGCTAATTGAAGACGGTTTTTTGCTCTTAAAAAGCAACTTATCCCGCTCTAAGCCCTTCATGACGCGGCCAAGTGACCATAATTCGCTAACTTCTCAATATTGTGTACCAAGCAGTAGAGCTGCCACTGACCTTGCACCTTTTGCTTACCACAAAGGCTGAAGCGATTCAGTCTTTTCATCGTGCCAACGTTGCCAAAGGTAGCCGCTCTACGCAGCACTGAGAAAGTCTAGTACCTGTCAATGGCAAAGAGTTCGTTGCCCAGTAAGCCTTGTTCGTGGCACACCAGCAGCACTTGTTCGAACAGCGCTTCAATCTCATCGGTAGGGCGACTGACGAAGCTTACCAGTGTGGTGAAGTGGGGTACGGTATCGCAGGAAAGGGCTTTGCGGCGGCCCGACAGGGGCGTCCGGCGGCCAATGGCCGCGCACTGGTGCGTATGGTTACGTTTTGAGTTTGGCATGAAGCTCCTCAGCTGAGTAGGTAAGGGCTTCATGGCCATATTTGGGTGACGCTAGAACATCAGTAATTTGAGAGGCTGGCGAACCCAGCCAGGCTGTACCTAGAAAATTGCTAAGGGGGACAAACACCGGCGACCAGTTATTCTGGTGATTCAATTTTCGCGCGAAGCCTTCAGCCTCATCGGATGATGCCCAAACAGGCAGAGCTCTGCCACATTCTGCCGGTAACGCATAAACCTCTTTTCCGGCTAGCAAGACCCACACCCCATCTTGATCTCGGATGGTATGAATAAACTTGCGATCACCAATCAATTCGACAGTCATTCAGCTACTCGATACCTTGGAACGATGAAACGTAACGCTTAGCAGACGGGCGACAAAAACGCGCCTGCGGGTTTGGCGCGTCCCAGCGACCGTAGGAAGCGAGTGATGCGTATTGTTAGCCATCGTTGCTGCCACGAGCATTACCACCAGAACTAACCCCGAACAAATAACCTGCAATAGCGCCAAGAATACCAAATGCAGAGCTGACTCCATTTGCTGTGATAAGCGCAAGTATTGTTGTGAAACAAGCTATTAAAACAATTCCAAAAACTCGAATATTATTTGGGCCAAAACCGCCTTTCATAACTCGTGCCACCACGAATACAGCAGCCAAGGTTACAATTAGAACACCAGCTATAGCGATCGTTTGATTATTGATTTCCACAACACCCTCCTGTTTTTACTGTCTACTGATCATGGGTAACTCGGACTGCTAACGTTCAAGGATCAGGCGCGAACCCGCCGCGCCACAACCCGCAGAGTGCCGAAAATATGGGCGCGGGTACGTCGCCTGCATCCGCTTGTCCGGGTGCGGAACTCTAGCTTATCGTCGAGGAACAGCGTGTACTCGCACTGCCGGATCACTGAGCCGGGAGACGTGGGAGGCGATACTCTATGGTTAAGCTCGCACCGTTGCCTTTCGGTGGCTGCTGAATGAACCGATCACCGGGTACCATAAGGGACCGCATAGCGGAGCAGCAAACCGGCATCCGATGATGCGTTCCTGGGTAACCGCCAACGAGCCGGTGCAATTGGCCTGCTTGAACTTGAACGGAGGGCGCACCACTCCTTTCCGCATCTGTGAGTAGCGCAGAAAGCGCATTTCGAAACTGCTCCGCCGCTCCCGGCCGCCGAGCTGACGCGGAACCTCGAGCGACGCGAGGCCGGTCGCGTTGCTCGGATGGGTGACGCGTCGAGACACCACGTCCATTCCACGGGGGCAGCAGCTCGCCTATCAAGCCCGACTCTGTGACCAACCGATCATGGTCGGATGAAACCAAACGCGTGCTGCACTACCCCGCTTTGCTGCTTCCAGGACCCGGAAATTCAGCTTGCAATTTGTGCTCTACCCATCGTGGTGACAGTTGCGTGGATGAATCTTCCCGTACCCCGATGACCCAAACCGCTGCGCAAGATCGACCGCTTCGCCGATGTATTGAAGCTCATACCCAATGGTGATTGCGTACACACCGGCTGCATTCGGGGCACCGGGTAGTCCGAACCGGCAGAAGGGTCCGGCGGAGTACCGGTTAGAACGAACACCTTCCGGGAGCGTGTGTGAGTACTCGGCCAAGGAGCCATCGGCGTTACGCTGAATCTCCAGGCTTCCAACGCTCCAGAATTCGAATCCTGCGAAGCGTCGCGTTTCGATTTGCATGAATAAACTCTTCTAGGAAATAGCCGTCGAACGCCAGCGGCAGCGGCAGCGGCAGCGGCGCAACGATAGAAGCGTCCCTTGACCGCACTTTTTATGCACTGATCGCATCGGTGCGAACCTTGGTTTTCGTATAGTTTATTGGCGGATATTCGCAGTGATTTTGAAAATACCACCAAAGGAACTGTCCTTCCGCTTGAATTAAAGAGGTTCCAGACTTTGTTTCCCCGAACTTTTCATAATCACAGAAGGCAATTTCTATCGGGCCATAACTATCTATAATCTCGCCAAACTTCATGGAATTAGCGTTTGATGTCGCATGAAGATTCGCATAGCGAAAGTATCTGGCTTTAAAGCTGGTCTTTGTTTGACCGATATATAAAATGCGACTTTCGCCACGAAGACGAGGCACCGGCCTTGAGGACAAAAGAAAATAGACTATGCCTTTTGCTTTTGCAGCTTCTTTAGAGCCATATACTTTTTCAAATACGCTCGTTGAAAGCTCGTCAATTTGACCTGGCAGTCTTTCAAACCCATCAACGAGAGGGTATAGGTCGTCTTTACAGAGCAAGACTACTCTCCCAGTGTAGATGAATAATCTGAAAGATGTGTTGATCCATCCGGCAACCATTTAATACTCAGTTCACCGCCGGAAAAACGAACGACACCCTCCTTCTTGGGCAGTTCATTGCATTGACCACGGTACTGAACAAAGTTATCAAGCAACTCCATCAAATGAAGCTTAAAGCCGGACTCGCTGATCTGTTCGAACACATCATCTTCAAGCGTCCAAGATGCACCGCTCAGGCGGTCCTCATTCTCCTCAGCGCAGAAAATCACCTCCCCCGTCGTATTCACAATATCAGGATGCTGCTGAGCCAGCATACCTAAGCGAGTGCTTTCAAAATCTTGATCAAAACTAGACATTTAATTTCCTTCTGCTTTTTCTCAGACTACCCTACTGATATAACAAAGTATGTCGCATGACCGCATAACACCTTGCTTACCGGCCCAACGGAGCAGAGCAAGCTAGTGGTAAAGATTGCGCAGCAAACCACAAGCTTGCGGCGCGCAGTTGGGTCCGAGCACAGCAAATTGTTGGACGTAATTTGGCACAAATCTCAAAAAGATATGCCAACCATACAATTATCCACAATACAGGACGTAAATTCGCTAACTCCACCATCCGGAAAGTGCACCCTAAGAAAATCACCATTAGCTTCAAACCTCAAACCAGCCAAAGCCATATCTAGCCTATCAACAATGATCTCTTTCGGAGGGTTTACTTTTAGTATTAGATGAATCTTTCTCGCTTTTTCACGAATGGTGATTGAATTTCCCTTGACCTCAACGTCCCACGACCTTTTAGCCGCTTTCCACTCGTTATCTTCGATAGACAGTGTCACATGACCATCGGAATCAGTAAAAAGACCAGAAAACCTGAATAGCTCACCTTCAAACTCAGGCGGTTTAATGCTGAATAAAGGATGGCCACCAACCTCAATTGGAGTTGGACAGTTTCTCAATAGCATGCCTCCGAATTGCAGAGAGGGATGATCATCGACTATGTCAAAAAACTCCCTAGAATAGCCTTGCTGCAAACACTTTGGGCTACGCATTGCCAATTTTACTCTTGCCTTCGACCACATGCCTGTTGTTACTTTTGCGTGACACTGTGGACATAGCAGTGCTATGGCATTTGGATCATGTTCTCTAGCGTCTTTAAATTCAGGATCCACATGCTCATACTGAACAATTCCTAGACCACACACAACACATCCAAATCCACATTTTTGCCGCACAACACGTTTAATATCAGATGGAATAACTCGACTCAATCCATATGCGTTATAGCTCAATGTAGGATCTCCAAATTTGGTAAACGCCTAACGTCGCGCGCAACAGCGCGAGCGAAGCGAGTGTCCGGCACCGCCAGGCGCGAATTGCTGCGCTTTGTTATGCGCTCTTATCATTTGCCACAACCGGATAGTGAAAAACATTAGAATATGTGTTGTTCCACAGCTGATCTTGAGCACAACCTATTAAGCTTCTATCGACGGCATCAGAAAGAACACCCTCTAGCTTATCATCAGTGATCAATACACTATGCGACTTTCGAGGCTCCAGACAAACAGGACAACCATCTTCTATCAAATAATTGGATAAGCTAGTTGAAACCCAGCCTATACGGCTTGGAAATCGCTTGTACTTCCAAAGATGAGTAATTCTCTCTTTAAAGCCAACTGACCTGTAAGGGTACAACAAGTTCAAGTTAGACAAATAAACTTGATGAGAAGATAGGTTTCGAACAAAGATATATACGCCAGATTTAATATCGTCATCCTCACCTTCGATACCATAGATTAAATCTACTTTTATCTTGGCTTTTGATTGCAGCACATTCCATAGGAATACGAATGTAGAAAGTACTGCAGCATAGATTGCAAGGTATTCTGTCAACTTCAAAATCAAATATCCATTCTTAGATGCTGCCACCTAGTGGGCCCATAACGATCAAGCTGTGAGGTGCAAACGAAGCGCAGCGTAGTTCGCGTCCGAACAATCGCCTTGATACTCATTGAGCCTTCTCCACCAGCTCAGCTCGTTTGGCTAAGCGGAAAAGGCGATCAAACCTAACAGGAGAAGACTCAATGAATTTTTACAATAGCACTCATCGTCACTACTGTGGAATTGATCTGCATGCCCGCAGCCTGTATGTCTGCATCAGCAGGGCGACACCCTTCTGCATAAAGAGATTCCAGCCAAACCAGAACCTTTGCTCCATCTGATCGAACCCTACCTGGACGATCTGATCATCGGCGTCGAATGCATGCACTGCTGGTACTGGATCGCCGATTTCTGTGAAGACCATGGCATTGCTTTCATTCTCGGTCATGCCCTTTATATGACAAACTCTTCTGGAAAGAATTTGGACAGCTTCAGCTGGCCCGCAGGGCAAAGTACAGGACGTACTTTTCAACGCCATTCATGGCGGTAAAACCAAGAATGACCGCGTGGATTCTTAAAAGATTGCTGCGCTTATTCGCGGTGGCAACTTTCCCCTCGCGTATGCCTACCCTCGTCGCATGCGAGCAACACGGGATTTACTTCGTCGTCGCACTGGACTCGTTCGACACGGTGCAGATCTCAAAGCTCATGTGGTCAACACCACGAGTCAGTACAATCTGCCACCCAACAAGGTCAATTTGAAAAATGTCAGTGCCAGAGAACAGTTAGGCAGAACCTTTGATGACCCGCTCGTTCAGCGCAATATCGATTTAGATATGGCTGTTTTAGAGCGCTACCACCGAGAACTAAGTCAGGTGGAATGGCTATTGGAAAAGCAGGCTAAAAAGCACCAGCCGACCTACTACCACTTATTAACCACCATTCCCGGCGTTGACCGTATTCTAGCGCTCACTATTCTGTATGCAGTGGGTGATATTCGGCGTTTTGAATCTGTCCAGAAGTTTGCCTCCTATTCGCGACTGATCAAGTGCAAAGCCGAATCGGCTGGTAAGACCTATGGCACCCAGGGCAACAAGATTGGTAATGCCCATCTGAAGTGGGCTTTTTCTGAGGCTGCTGTGCTTTATCTGCGCGGCAATCCAGGTGCACAAAAGCTCTTGCAACGCTTCCAGAAACGCATGAGTAAAGCTAAAGCTTGATCGGCTCTGGCCCACAAGTTGGGGCGTGCGGTCCATTTCATGTTAAAGAACGAAAAGGTGTTTGATGAACAACGCTTTTTAACGAGTTAGTCACGCAGCAGGATGATGATCAATGTCTAACTGGATCATCACGGAGTGTGCTGAAACCGGGTGTCTGCTGACTAATTTTCATATCTAGAACCCGACTTCTACACCCAACTAGAAGCCCGTCGCTTTGATTATCCATCCTGCTGGCGTGCACCAATACCCTGAGCGAGTGGGCTTACACCGGCGCTGAACCTGAAACTAACTGGGACTATAAAGTAACCCGCTGTTTGAATAGGACAGATGCTGGTTAACCGATGAATGTCTAGTGCCCCAGACCCACCTGCAAGGAGCAACCCGGTTTGGCAGTGGTGAATCACCACTTTAGAGAGTCTCAATAGGTGTTTGCTGTAAGCTACCAACAGCCAACGATGACAGATGAAGTAGGATCACTGGCTCAGGGACTTGATATTGACCGCTTACGCGGCCAATAAAAAATGCTGCGGCCTATTGACAGGCAGAAGGCTCATAGGTGTTAGCTGCCTGCGTCAGATCCTGTTAGGTTCAGCCCTGTTGCTGTTTCTATAGCCTTCCATATTATGCCCACTATGGCGTTCCATACTTTTTCAATCGTAACCATCAGCAATCCACGAAGCGTTTTAGCAAAATTGAGGGCCATATCTTCGATACCGTCTAAAAAGAACTCTCTCGTTTCTTCTGTAATTTGTCCACTTGCTATTCCAATCGCCACCAATTCAGATTGTTGTGCTATAGCCTTTATTTGACGTTCAGAAAACCCCCTTAGAGTGGTTACATCCTTATTCAGGACTTGGGTCGCAGCATCTTTCATGCCTGCGATTAACTGCGCAGTATCAATTGGTGTAGTCATCTTTGTATTTCCCCTTATTTAGATTAACGTTCTAAAAAGCTTTCATAGGTCAATGCTTGATCAAAGTAGATTACGGATTGTCCTTTAAATGCTTGTACTTCAAGCGCAGTTACCCCCTGCTTTTTATCTGTATCACGCATCTTTGTGATTGTTTCTGAAATCTTTTCTAGTGCTGTAGCGCTTGGAGCATCTTCGCCTTCAAGAACGTCTACCCCTCGTGAGCGAAGGTATTCATTTACTTTCTCAGTAATCTTGTTTTTTGGGATAGGTCGGGCTTTCGCCTGAATTGCTAAAGCGTCAATACTTCCAATTATAGAATTATACGTATCTTCCCTTTTTTTGTAGTCACTGTTGCTCGTTCCAGAAGATACAGAAGCAAAAAGCTCCATCGTTTTTTGATTTACTGATACCAAACCATCGACAATTGCTTTGTCATAATTTGGTGCCAGCATTGTGGCACACGCAGTAAGAAACACAGCAATCATAGCCACAAAGGCTAATCTTGCTTTTTGAAAAGAGAGATAATTCATCGCTTTTTTCTCCTTTATTTATGATTGAGGGCTCGTTTTACAGCTAACGAGGCTGTAGAAAAACCCGATTTCGAGCCGTTTCCACCGCCTGTTGTCCTTATTCATTTACCCAGCCGGTCATCTGGCTGAGTAAGCTTAATATCGGCATTTAGCCACTTGAGCGCCCAGCTAAAGCTTGTTGAAGACGGCCGTTTACTCTTAGAAAGCAACTTATCCCACTCTAAGCCCTTCATGACGCGGCTAAGTTACCGTAATTCGCTAACTTCTCAATATTGTGCACTAAGCAATAGAGCTGCCACTGACCTTGCACCTTTTTCTTACCCCGAAGGCTGAAGCGGTTCAGTCTTTTCGTCGTGCCAATATTGCCGAACACCGGCTCTACGACTGACATGCGATGGCTGTAAATTTCTTTGCCCTTCGGGCTATCCACTCGGTGCTTCATCCAGTCCGTGTAATTGGGTAAGCGGTTGTTCTCGATAATAAAAGATACTTGTCGCCCTGCGCCGTTGCGATGGTCGGCAGAGCTCGGGTTCTGCATGCATCGGTATTTCTTTGGGCAGTGCCGACATTGCAGCAAACGCCCTTCAAAGGGTACCCGAATCTTGCCAGTGTCCGTTTCTCGTTGCCCTCGATAGGACAGCTTTTCGCCGGTGGGGCAGATACACGTTAGCGCTACTGGATCAAACTGGAACGCGCTGGCTGACGTCGTCTCTCGCCAGCCTTTGTCCGGCAGCTTCTGATGGCGCTTGCCGTATTTGTCTTTCGGGTCGGCGAAGTTCGGATCTCGACTGCGGAACTGATTATCAGGGATGTAGCCGTTGATCTGCTTTTCGTACAGGTACTTCATATTGGGTTTACTCGTCTCATCCATGAGACTCGCCCTTCGGGCCAGCCTGCGGCTGGTCAAATTTATTCCCTATAAATTTGTCATTGGCAAAGCCAGTATCGGCGGTCACGACGGGTCTTTCGGGTAGATGCTCCGCAATACCCAGCTTTTTAAAGCGCGCTTCAACCTTCTCCAGAACGGGCTTACGGGTGTAATGTTTCCGTCCTTCGCCAAAGGCCTGAGCGTCAATGATGATCTGATGTTTCTTATCCACCGTAGCCAAACCGTTATAACCTTGAATCGTGCCTTTACTGGTGGTCATCTTGGCTCGGCGAATGCCCCGAATCAGGCCTCTCAGCTTCTCCCGCTTCTCACCCAATTCTTTAAACGTGCCAGACCACTCTTTGGAGGCATCGGAGGACATCTTGCAGCCGTCAATGGCAAAGAGCTCGTTACCCAACAAGCCTTGTTCGTGGCATACCAGCAGCACTTGTTCGAACAGCGCTTCAATCTCATCGGCATGCCGACTGACGAAGCTTGCCAGTGTGGTGAAGTGAGGCACGGTATCGCAGGAAAGGGCTTTGAAAATAATATTGGTCTCGCAGCCCCACTGCATTTCACGGCTGGAGGTGATGCCTTTTGAGTAAGCAAAAAGAATGATTTTCAACAAGATAGCCGGATCATAGGCCAGCCGACCGGTCGCATCGTTGCGGCACTTGGGATGGAAAACGGATAAGTCGAGCTTGTGCTCGATCAGGTAGTGCACCGCGTGTTCAAAGGTGCCTGGCTGGAGCTGATCCTGGTAGTTGATCACCACCATGGCGTTCTGATCGTAGTTATAAGCCTTGAAGCGCGGCATGCTGACCACTCCTCGTCTGTTTCCTCGATCCTACCAAAACTTAGCCGTCAGCGGAGTTTTTCTACAGGCTCACGCGCCGGTTTGGAGCCGCGAAGCGGCGGAAAATCGGTCGCTGTGCAGCCGATTGTTAAGGCTTTGGCGATCCATTGAGCCATCCTAAGATATCTGGCAGCCCTACGCTGGACAGTAAAGCAAAACCCACCAAAGCGAATACGAAAATGAGGGACTGCCAAGGTCTGGCCCGCATAAATGAAAGCCATACCTTTATCTTTTTTACTGATTCAGGAATTTTAGGCAGGCTATGCAAAGAGACTTCAGCGGTGAGTACTCGACGTGCTTTTCGTAGTGAGTTCTTGACCCCTACTTGATAAGCACTCTCATGCAAATCGAACCTATATACAGTTGGATCGAATTGAATTCCGTAGGATGAAGCCTTTCTACCGATGCCCTCTGAAAAACCGCTAAGCCGATCAAGATATCTCGAATCATTAAAGAGCTCTGAGATCAGACCATTGAGCTCAGCTATTTCCCTGAAACTAATTTCGGAATTCGGGTGACTCAACACCTTGGCAATCTCTTCCTTTGACAGTTTTTCCTTATCCGCGATGAGCTTTAACCAAACAGCACTGACCTGCGGAAATGACGGAACAACAAACCGATTTCCATCATATTTAGCAGATTGATAATAGGTATCTATTTCCGAACGAGCTATAGACTCGCATTCGCTATCAACCGCTTGTAATTTTGTCTTCAGGATTTCAAGCACAATCGAGCAGTTCCATGATTCGCCTTAACGCCCGCAGCACGGGAAAAATTGGAGCGCAGCGGAAATTTTGTCCCTGTGCCTGCGATTGTTAGGCTTATACCTGATAGCCAACACTGCGCATCTCTTTTTTTAAGTTCTTCCTTCCAGTTTCCTTGTGGATCAAGAGCAACGTAAACCACCCCGCTTATATCGTTCGGAGTTTCAACTGTATCTTTGACAATTGCTGTAACTCTAGGGCGCCCCAATTTACCAATTAAATAACCATGCTCGAAAACCACATTTTGCCTGGCACGATAATTACCATTTAAAGCTCCAACCTTTGAGCCTACATCACAAGGTGTATAAAGAACGATACCAAATCCAACGTTTGAATAGTGTTCAATTTTTTCTATTATGGTTCGATCAGAGCTGGCTTGCATATGTAAAATTATTGGCTCAAGCCCTAGACTCTCAATGAAGTCTGCCATTTCCAGTTTTGCTAGATCATCATGACCATGAACAATAAATACTTGCGATGTATTGAAAACACTTTCGCCACTAGGCGCTGGCGGCGGCACCACAGGAGGAGGTGGAGCCTTAATCGCTTGGGAAGCATCCAATTGCTGTTGCGAAATATGACCTTTTCTCAGCAGGATTTCAAAAATAGGTTCATCTTTTACCGCCCAGTGTGTTCTGGATAGTTCAAAGCGACCTAGATCAATATCAGTCCTCATCTCTTCGATGGCGCCAATTTTCAGCTCTGGGAATATTGGATCGAATTCAAAGTCAATAACAACAGTATTGTGACGTACGCGAATATCGGTTATGTATCCGATGCGAGACTCTCGTTCCTCATTTTCTATGACGAAAAGGCAAGGGAAGCTTTTTAACTCACGAATCGATTTCTCATCAAAATTTCTGTAACGCTCACGAATTTCGTCAGCGGTATATTCGACAACCGAGCGTTCTCGCTCAAGCTCATATGGACTTGAATCCCAACTTTCTGGATTATTTGATATCAATAAATTAAACAAGTCTGGACTCCGAATCTATTTTGAGCCTAACGATCAAGCTAAGGGGCGGGCTTTAGCCCGTCCCAGCGAACGAAGTGAGCGATTTGAGCGCATTGTTAGACGGCTACCATAAACGCTTTTTATCGCGGTGATAGCACTTGAAAGCCAGCACCCAAAACGAAATTAATGCGAACAGAGCTACTTTGTCGTAGCGCTTAAGGAGTTTGCCTGCTACCGCATCCTCAAGCCCCTTGAGCGGACCGGTGAACTGAAGATTGCTTGTAAGGTGACTACCGATAAGGCTAATGCCGATGAAGAACACGACACCCAGAATAATTGCCCACTGTGTCTTCTTGGAAATTGCTATCACGGTCAAGATTTCAGAGAAATATTCTTTCAAGCCAACCTCCATGTATCTGTAGCCTTCTAACGAGGCTGTAGAAAAACCCGATTTCGAGCCGTCTTCACCATCTCTCGTCCTAATTTACTTACTCAGCCAGTCATCTGGTTGAGTAATCTTAATATCGGCATTTAGCCACTTGAGCGCCCAGCTAAAGCTTGTTGAAGACGGCCTTTTGCTCTTAAAAAGCAACTTATCCCACCCTGAGCCCTTCATGAAGCGGCTAAGTTACCGTAATTCGCTAACTTCTCAATATTGTGCACTAAGCAATAGAGCTGCCACTGACCTTGCACCTTTTTCTTACCCCGAAGGCTGAAGCGGTTCAGTCTTTTCGTCGTGCCAATATTGCCGAACACCGGCTCTACGACTGACATGCGATGGCTGTAAATTTCTTTGCCCTCCGGGCTATCAACTCGGTGCTTCATCCAGCCCGTGTAATTGGGTAAGCGATTGTTCTCGATAATAAAAGATACTTGTCGCCCTGCGCCGTTGCGATGGTCGGCAGAGCTCGGGTTCTGCATGCATCGGTATTTCTTTGGGCAGTGCCGGCATTGCAGCAAACGCCCTTCAAAGTGTACCCGAATCTTGCCAGTGTCCGTTTCTCGTTGCCCGCGATAGGACAGCTTTTCGCCGGTGGGGCAGATACACGTTAGCGCTACTGGATCAAACTGGAACGCGCTGGCGGGCGTCGTCTCTCGCCAGCCTTTGTCCGGCAGCTTCTGATGGCGCTTGCCGTATTTGTCTTTCGGGTCGGCGAACTTCGGATCTCGACTGCGGAACTGATTATCAGGGATGTAGCCGTTGATCTGCTTTTCGTACAGGTACTTCATATTGGGTTTACTCGTCTCATCCATGAGACTCGCCCTTCGGGCCAGCCTGCGGCTGGTCAACTTTATTCCCGATAAATTTGTCGTTTGCAAAGCCAGTATCGGCGGTCACGACGGTACCTTTCTGGTAGATGTTTTCCGCAATGCCCAGTTTCTTAAAACGGGCTGCAAGGTGTTATGTTCCTGGCCTTCGCCAAAGGCCTGAGCGTCAATGATGATCTGGTGTTTTTTTTATCCACCGTGGCGACGCCGTTATAGCCCTGGATCGTGCCTTTACTGGTGGTCATTTTGGCACTTTCGTTATCGGTGAGATTGCTCTTCACTTCCTTGATTCGCTTCCCCCGACCCATCCTTGGGCTGTGCGTCTTTAGGAAACGATCCACTTTGTTCATGGCGGCATCTAGCGAGAGAATCGTCTTGGCCCGTCGGATATCCCTATCCAGATCGGCTTCCGTCTCGGCCTCGTCACGCGCGTAGTGCTCCAGTAGGTGATGCCGGATCAGGCTTCTCAGTTTCTCACGTTTCTCACGTTTCTCATCCAATTCTTTGAACGTGCCAGACCACTCTTTGGAGGCATCGGAGGACATTTTGCAGCCATCAATCGCAAAGAGTTCGTTACCCAGCAAGCCTTGTTCGTGGCATACCAGCAGCACTTGTTCGAATAGCGCTTCGATCTCATCAGCATGGCGACTAACGAAGCTTGCCAGTGTGGTGAAATGAGGCACGGTATCGCAGGAAAGGGCTTTGAAAATGATGTTGGTCTCACAGCACCACTGCATCTCGCGGCTGGAGGTGATGCCTTTGGAGTAGGCAAACAGGATGTTCTTCAACAGGATGGCCGGATCGTAGGCCAGCCGACCTGTCGCGTCGTTACGGTACTTGGGATGGAAAACTGATAAGTCGAGTTTATACTCGATCAGGTAATGCACTGCGTGCTCAAAGGTGCCGGGTTGGAGTTGATCTTGGTAGTTGATCACCACCATGGCATTTTGATCGTGGTTATAAGGATTGAAGCGCGGTGTGCTGACCACTCCTCGTTTGTTTTCTCGATCCTACCAAAACTTAGCCGTCAGCGGAGTTTTTCTACAAGCTCAACGCCGCAATTACGCGCCTGTCGCGTGCATTGCATTAGTTAGCCTCATCGGAAATTGAGATTTCGTCAAGCGCGCTTGAGGGCACCATAACCGCTATATCTTTCAGGCTGCCAATCTCAAGCTTGATAGCAGAACCAGTGTGATCACCGGCATGCACGGCAACCCTAAGCTCGCTCTGATGTGAGAAAGCCTGATCTTTTACAAAAGGGCCCACATCAAGCTCCTCTTTTGAAAAGTCTGCATACTTCACCAGACTACGAAAGTGTCGATACCCTTTATCGATAGCCGCCTGCTTAATTCTTGTCACGAACGCTCCGGCATCAGCCACGATCACCGCATAGTCGCCAAAACCTAGCTTAGTCCTTTGGGCGATCTCTGAGCCCAAGCTCTTGATAGGCATCTCAGACTTGAGATAGTACAAGCAGTAAACATGCAGGTTTTGAATATTACTATTCAGCTCTCGTATTCTGCTGTGAGTAAGCTGCGCAATTTCTTCAAAAGTACCGGTTTTAGGATTCTTTCGCTTGAGGACACCACCTCTTCAATTCTGAATCCGCTCAGCTCCCTCATTTACATCCCGACGCTCGTCATGGGCTTCCAGTGTGCGATAGAACTCCAGGGTATTCATATAGATTACGCCATCTTCAAATAGCGATTTCATGTACTCATGTGCGCCGAGCTTTATTATGAGCTCAATATGGTCAGTTTCTGAGTTGATGGCTAGTCTCCCCCAAAAGGCTAACGCTACAAATAACCGGTGGCAAAGCGCCGCTTTGGCCGTCCGCGTGAATTTGTTTTGTTAGGCTTGCTCCTTTAATCGTATATAGTTCCGCAAGTCTTGCATACTCAAGAAGAGTGTCATACGTAATTATTATCACATCATTATTACGGTCTTTATTGAGCGCAGATAAATATTCGATTTGCTGCACTGACAAACGACCCCTTCTACCAACAACAATTACCCCTTGAAATCGTGCACGAAAATGGCCTTGCATTGTTGATAGCGGGATAGAAAAGTTTGCTAATTTTGCTGCGGAATCTGTATATTCATTGTAATTCTCATGTCCGCTTGATATGTATTTCTGCATTCGAAATATTTTATCGTTTATATGTTCTGTTAAAAATGTAGAGCTATCAAATATATCTAAATCAGGAGAATAAAAATCAAAGAAAATTATATGATCAGGAACCTGTGACATTCGTGGCTGAAAAATGAATCTTGTGAAATTTGGCACAAATCCATCTTCAACTGGGAAATCTCTTACAGACTCTATTTCCGGCAGACCTGAAATAAATACTGGAGCACCACCAAGCATCCACCTATTGTCATCAATAAACTGCCTTATTTCATTAACGTCAGCGAGACCAGAGATTAATCCTTCAAAAATTTCAGATCGAGATATACTTTTTTCTTGCAAGCTCGGCACAGCAGGGGAGCCATTATTGGAACTATTGTCCATCTTGCTAATAGCATACGCAGATAATGCAGTCGCAAGCACAGCAATAAGTCCAACTAATATCGCAATAGTTTTAAATCTGCTGGCCCTATTTTTTATTTGTTCAAGGGCCAAATTGAATTGCTGCTCTTTATTCAAGTTATCAGAATTAACATGAAAAAACTCTAAAGCATCCTGCACGAGAAGAGCTTTTGTACTTGAATCAGCTAATTCAATCAACCTGCCTTTTTCTTCTGATTTTTTGTTCAAAATCCAAGCAACTGCTGCAGCGATGAACGCTGCCAATGTAAAGCCTGAGCTCACATATGCAATTGCTTCCCACATTTGGTTGTTTCTCCTATCTCTTCGACGCCTAACGCCTAAATTAAGCCGCCTTGGCCGCACCAGCGGACAAGGTCGGCTTGAATGAATTGTTAGGCGTCTTGCACGTCCCGTGTTTAGAAGACCAGGACGTGAGATTGACGCTTGCCACACTTCGAGCATGTGAGCCGTGCTTTCAGGTCTTCCAAACTGACGTTCGCTGCGACATGCCATGCAAGGTCGCTGGTGGTGAGGATCGTTTTTCTACCACAGCGGAACCCTGCGCTACACCTGACAAGCATTTCCAAGTCTGCCTCCACCCATCCCGCCAGGGTATCGGGTGACTTTGAAAGCCGTTCGACATCATGCCGCCACTGCTGGACTTCTTCACTGCCCCAATCGATTTGCAGTTCCGCTAACGTTGCAACGAACCGGTGCTTCCCCCTGTTGATCGTAGGCTCGTAGTCCTTTCTTTGATCTGTAATTAGGTCGGCTTAGTAAAGGAAACTGTCATCATCACCACGGGTGGTGTTGAAAAAGACTCGAATCAGATGAGGTTCTTGGCCGTTTTCTCTCGTGATTTCGAGAAGCTGCGTTCCACCACCGTTAATGTCTCGATGGAACCTGATGGCGAGACCTCGTCGAAACAAGAAGAAATACGATTTGTCATGCATGGCCAGCGCCAGCCTGGCAATGTCGTCGCATCCGACCTCTTGTCGGGTATTTCCATTCGTCATGACAGAAATGCTTCCCCCCTGACGCACACTCACAGGAGTTTTCGGTTTTTCGGCCTGCGCATTCATGAGATCCCCCACCCTTGGCTTTCAATCGCAATGCTCGTCGTGCTGTCCACCTGCGTCGACCTCTATCGCTGCCATGTTCCGCGTTCCTGTCGTCAATGTTCGTAAGGTCTTGCGTGATCGACAGGATGACGTGGCCCTGGAACAACGCAACAACGACCTCCCCGCCTGATAACAACTGCTAGCCTGCGCGGAGCATGTGGCCGATGCTTTGAACGCAGGCTGTTGTCGCTAACGTCAAGATGGCGATAGGCGAGTGGCAAAGAACCCTGTCCAGCACTGCCTAACGCTTGAATGAATTATTAGCCGGCAAAGTGTCTATCTGAAAGGGCCCGATGAAGCTGGCGCAGGTCGTCCTGCATGCTTGGGACAACCGCCTAGTGCAGGAAGCGGAAATCAATGTAGTCGATCATGCTTTTTACTTTGTCGTCTGGAACTTCGCTGGGCACTACTTTGGAGAGCTTTGCATCCAGCTCTACGGCTTCACCGGCGGTGTATGAGCCAGCCTCGATTGCATTGAAGATTGGATTATTCATCTGCTTGTCCGTTAGCTGCTGAGTGTCAGTTGCAAATCAAGTTCTGCCCAACAATTTGGCATCTTTTGCCATCAGAGCAAAGAATACTCTGGCCTACAACCTGGCAGCTTGAACCATTAGATCCCATCCAAGTGTTCCCAACTTGGCGGTAGGTTGTATTGCCAGAGCCTTGAGGTGAGATGGGTTGAGCTTGTGGCGGCGTCCACGACTGGCTCTGTTGCCGTATTTGCTCCCCCGCATTCTGAAACGTTTGACCTACTTGCTGCATGCTCTGATTGAGCTGTTGCATCTGCACTTGTTGTTGGGTCATCTGAATCTGGTACATCTGCATTTGTTGGGAAGTCATGGCGTCCCTGTAGCCGGTGTCGGCACCACTCTTGTCAACGCACATGATGCGGGTGCTTGATAGGGGCCTCATGCGTACGCAGCTTGGATCGCCTGCCATGTAGTAATTGCCATTGTAAAAATTCGGCATTGCGGTGCTCGCGCATCCCGAAATGATCAACGCGGAAAGCACAATAAGAACCTTCTTCATAACTCACCCTGGACTGTTGCTTTAGATTTCCGGTCAGATTGCGAAGGTCACCCCTTGCCGCCTAACGCCCAGCGTAACCGGGCGGCTTTGGAGCGCCAGCGGAAAAGCCGGTCCGCGTTGACGCTGTGATTAGGGCCAAGCCAGCTATAAAGGAAGCCATCCCAGTTGCCTCTCGAATTCACTTCGATACGGTGTACGGACCTGGGTCGGAGTTTTCCTGACATACTTCTCTGCACCTTGGCGACTTGAATCATCGAGCGAACTCAAATACTCCAGCGCCTCATCAACCGACGGAATTCGCTCGTCTCTGCCTTGAAACTTTGGCGGCAGTGCAGTCCAAATGACGGCATCAGCGCGATTTTCCACCGCCCAGCCTGGCAAATCAACGATGTGTTTAGGCGTATCATCCCCAACGCTCCAGAATCCAATTCTTCTAGTGACCGTACCTTCCCTTCGACGAAGCCCCTCTATTGCATCATCAAGATTCGAGCAATCCATCCAGGCCCATAACGAAGGCACCACCTGAAAGCTCTCTCCCATAACAAGTGTCAGCCGCTGCCCACCTGATTGACGGGCAAATTCCACTTGGACACCTGGTCCATCTTCATACCAGGTTGAAGCAATTGGCAAGTCACGGGGATCCCATACCAAAGAGCCCCATGCAAGACATGCTATTTCCATACTGTCACCTTCGCCCTAACAGGTATTAGACGGCGCGTCCTATGATTGGATGAACGCGCCAGCATGTTTACTTAGCAAATGTAGCCTACCTTTTGTGCATAACCACATGATCTTAAATTAAATTAATATTAATTAGGCTCTATTTGCAGAATTCGCATTCTTGCGCATTTTGCAAATCCCAAAAATACTGTATGCATATCCACCATCAGGAGATAGAAACCAAATGGATATGCAAAGCAGGCCTCCGAAACTAATGGATCGTGTGAAAGCTGTTATGCGGGTAAAGCGCTATAGCCCGCGTACTGAAAAAACATACTGTTACTGGATACGTTACTTCATTCGTTATCATGAGGTGCGACACCCAGCCAGATGGGCCCTTCTGAAGTGCAGGCTTTTCTGGAGCACCTTGCCGTAGAGCGATATGTGGCTGCAGCTACACAAACCAAGCGCTTAACGCTTTAGTATTTCTGTATCGCCATATCCTTGATATGCCATTGGGTGATATTGGCATCTTTTACGAGCTAAACGCCCGCGTCGATTACCTGTCGCGCTTTCTCACGAAGAGGTTCTGCACGTGTTAAATCGAGTGTGTGGGACTATGAATTTGATAGCCATCCCCTGACCTGAGGAAGGAATTTGCCGGTGTGCGCAGCCCTTTAGGCTAGTCAAAAGAAAAACACGCTACCGCCCCGGTGCATCTGGGCTGCGTTAAAACGCTCCGCTTGTGACCGTGTTTGGCTAATTAATCATACTTTATTCACAAACCCACCTCAGGTCACGTGTCGAGGCGAGAAAGTGCGTTGTATTTAAGTTGAAAAAATTACTTGGTTTTTGTTCGGCTTCGTTTCGCGATGCTCCCGCGGGTGCCTCATTTGCTCGTTCCTCGCATATTCGTTACCACGCGCTACAAGGTTGCTTTCTTACATTTCAGCATCACCGCCAGCATTGCGGCTTAATCTTCGCGCGCTGAAGCGCCCTCCCACAATGTTGAGGGGCTGAGGCGCTGTTGCGCTGGCCTTCCTTCACAAATCCGATTAGCCTGCTAATTCACTATTAAGGGTTTGGCATGCAAGAGACGATTTCTCGGCAGCGCTTGGCGGGCGTGCTGATTTTGCTTGGTTTGATCGCACAAATTATTGGCTTTACCGGCTGGTTGAGCACTGCGCATGCGGTGAGCTATTTGCTGTGGGCGGCGGTTGTGCTGCTTTGGCGAGATATTCCAAAGCGCTCGCGCATTCAGGCCGGCGTATTGATTGCACTAGGCGTGGGTATGCTACTGGTGGCACGGTTTGCGTATAGTGCCGAAGTGGATTGGCCCGCCATGCTGCAGGGCAATTCGTTTGTAGCGGCGATGCTGGTGGGCGTTAGCTTTATCTCGCTGATTGGTAAGCAAGGCACTAAAGGTGCGTCGGGTAAGCGTGTGACCGGTGCCAGTGGCGTGATGAGTACCTGGTTAGGCGTTCACTTTCTGGGCACGATTTTAAATCTCTCGACCGTGTTTATGGTGGGCGATAAGCTGGCTCGGCGAGGACCGCTGACGACACCGCAGCTGTTGGCGCTTAACCGGGGGCTCTCCAGCGCCGCACTCTGGTCACCGTTTTTTGCTTCGATGGGTGTGGTGATCGCGCTAGTGCCCGAGGTTGAGTATGCACAAATCGCTATAGTGGGCTTTCCTATGGCGATGCTCTCGGGGCTGTTAACCACGCTGGAGTTGCGGCGTCGGTTTGATCTTAGCGAGGTGGATGGCTATTCACTGGCGCCACGTAGCCTGTTGATGCCAGTGGGGATGGCCGCGCTGGTGATGCTGTTTCACTTTGTGCTAACCCCTACCCTCACTATTGTCAGCATTATCACCTTTCTACTGCCTAGCGTTGCCGTACTGAGCAACTTGCATCAGGGGCCACGCTTTACCCTACGGCGAATTCGTCAACACACCACCACGCGCTTACCCGCCATGCGCGGGGAGATTTCGCTGTTTTTAGCCGCGGGTCTTTTGACGATTGGCCTTTCGACACTGGTCACGGCTGCCGCGGGCAGCGACTGGACGCTGTTCACTCGCTTTGGCACAACCCAGGCGATGATCAGTTTTGCAGCCATTACGCTAAGCGCGTTGGCGGGCCTACACCCGATTATTGGCGTGTCGGTGTTGGCGTCGATACTTAATCTGCAAAACGGGGAGCAGACGCTGTTTGCGTTTGTGGCATTAAGCTCGTGGGCGGTAGGCACCAGCGTGGGGCCGCTTTCCGGCATCAATCTTTCCCTGCAGGGGCGCTACGGGGTAAGCGGTTATCGCATGATGAAAAATAACCTGCTGTATGCGGCGGTGATGAGCCTGCTTTCGCTGGGGGCGATCGCAGGCGTCAGTTTACTGGTGGCCTAGGGAATCAGGTTTCAATGATTTTATTGGGGAACCGGTAGAAGTAACGATGGCCACACTGATGGCAAGGTTCCAGGCGTGCAACGGTGGGTAGCATTACCTGTGCATCGCAGTGGGTGCAGGCCATTAAACCGGGCGCGGCCATTTCGCCTTCGCAGTAGTCGGCGCGGGCGGCTTCCAGGTCTTCCTCAAAGCGTTCGCGCTCCACCACGCTGCGGTCGGCAATCGAAAGCAGCGATTCCGCCACGCGGCGGGAAAGCCCGTCAATGTCGATACCTAGCCAGCTAGCTACCTGCTTGCCGGTATCCGCCATAAAGTAGCGCATATCTTTAAGATCGCGCTCTACCCAGGCGCGCAGCAGCGCTAGCTCGTCTTTGGTGTACTCTTCAAGCTCCGATTCAAACTCGACCGCGTCGTCCAGATCCTTCTGTAATTTTTCCCAGGTTAGCTCGTTAGCGCCCCCCTGCATCCGCTCTAGCAAGCGTTCGTAGCCTTCGCGTAGGCGATTGTCATTCTGTTGTTCACTCATGGTGCCTCTCCTTTTGTCGACACATGCGGTTTCCTATCATCGGCTTACCGTTCAAGGATACACCCGCATAGGATACAATCGACCTCACTTATCTGACAGATGTCATCTCACATTCACTTTGCGCCCCTTTTGGGCGAATACGCCAAGGCATTAATAAACCGATGGACGCACACTACAGCCCTCGTGATATCGAACGCGACGCCCAGCAGTACTGGGACAAACATCAGTGCTTTAAAGCCGTAGAGGACGCGAACCGCGAGAAGTACTACTGCCTCTCCATGTTCCCCTATCCCAGCGGTAAGCTGCATATGGGCCATGTGCGTAACTATACTATCGGCGACGTAGTGTCGCGTTACCAGCGTATGCAGGGCAAAAATGTCATGCAGCCCATGGGCTGGGATGCTTTCGGTATGCCCGCGGAAAACGCGGCGATCCAGAACCAGGTACCGCCCGCCAAGTGGACGTACCAAAACATCGACTACATGCGCAATCAGTTGAAGGCACTGGGCTTTGCTTACGACTGGAGCCGTGAATTCGCCACCTGCGATACCAGCTACTACCGCTGGGAGCAGTGGTTCTTCACCAAGCTGGTCGAAAAAGGCTTGGTGTATAAGAAGATGTCGACGGTCAATTGGGACCCGGTGGATCAAACCGTTCTCGCTAATGAGCAGGTGATCGACGGCCGCGGCTGGCGCTCCGGTGCGCTGGTTGAGCGCAAAGAGATCCCGCTGTGGTTCTTGAAGATTACCGATTACGCCGATGAACTGCTGGCGGACCTGGATAAGGTGGAGTGGCCCGAGCAGGTCAAAACCATGCAGCGCAACTGGATTGGCAAATCCCGTGGCGTTGAGCTCACTTTTGATATCAAATCGAAAGACGGCAGTGACTGCGATCCGCTGGCGGTGTACACCACGCGCCCGGATACGCTGTTAGGCGTGACCTATGTCGCGGTTGCCGCAGGCCACCCGCTGGCCAAGCAGGCGGCTGAGCAGAACAGCGAGCTGGCAGCCTTCTGCGATGAGTGTGCCAAAGGCGGCACCTCAGAAGCCGAAATGGCCACCAAAGAGAAAAAAGGCATGATCACTGGCCATAGGGCGGTTCACCCGCTGACCGGCGATGAAGTGCCGGTTTATGTGGCTAATTTCGTGTTGATGGAATTTGGCACCGGCGCGGTCATGGCGGTGCCCGGCCACGACCAGCGCGACTGGGAGTTTGCCACCAAGTACGGCATCGCCATCAAACCGGTTATCGCCGACGAAAGCGGCCAACCCGCCGATGTTTCGGAAGCAGCTTATGCCGAATACGGCACGGTAGTGAATTCGGGTGAGTTTGATGGGCTCGGCTTTGAGCAGGCTTTTGATGCCATCGCCGCTAAATTGGCCGAACTTGGCCGTGGTGAAGTCAAAACCAACTACCGCCTGCGCGATTGGGGCGTTGCCCGTCAGCGCTACTGGGGCGCGCCGATTCCAGTCAAATACGGTCCGGAAGGTCAAACCGTACCACTGACCGATGACGAACTACCGGTCTCACTGCCGATGGAAGTCACCGTTGATGCCTCTGGCTCTCCGCTGAAGAAAATGCCTGCGTTCTCTGATCTGGGCGATGGCTGGACCCGTGAAACCGACACCTTCGACACTTTTATGGAGTCGTCCTGGTACTACGCGCGCTTCTGCTGTGCGGATAACACTGAAGCCATGCTGGACGAGCGCGCCAATTACTGGCTGCCGGTTGATCTCTACATTGGTGGTATCGAGCACGCCATTCTCCACCTGCTGTATGCCCGCTTCTTCCACAAACTGATGCGCGATTTCGGCTTGGTCGATTCCGATGAGCCGTTCCAGCAGCTGCTGACCCAAGGCATGGTGATCGCGGAAACCTTCTATCGCCCTACCGATAACGGCGGCAAGCAGTGGTTTAACCCCGCCGATGTGGAAGTGAGGCGCGATGAGAAAGGCCGCCCGCTCAGCGCTATTTTGATGAGCGACGGCGAGCCGGTAGAGATGGGCGGCATCGAGAAGATGTCCAAATCGAAAAACAACGGCGTTGATCCGCAGTCGATGATCGACAAGTTCGGTGCCGATACCGTGCGCCTGTTTATGATGTTTGCGGCACCGCCCGAGCAGTCGTTGGAGTGGTCAGATTCCGGCGTAGAGGGCGCCCACCGTTTCTTGAAGCGCTTGTGGCGTCAGGTCAATGAGCACTTGGCGGCTGGTGCGCCAGGGCCGCTCAACATTGACGCGCTCAACGATGACCAGAAGGCCCTGCGGCGTAAAACCCACGAGACCATCAAGAAGGCCAGCGACGACATTGGTCGCCGCACTACCTTCAATACGGCGATCGCAGCGGTCATGGAGCTTTCCAACGCGATCGGCAAGTTCGACGACACCTCTGAACTTGGTTTAGCGGTTAGCCGTGAAGCGCTGGAAGCCGGTGTATTGCTGCTTTCGCCGATTACCCCGCACATGTGCCACAGCCTGTGGGAAGCACTCGGCCATACAGGCCCGGCCATTGAAGCGACTTGGCCTGCCGTGGATGAAACGGCCCTAACCCGCGATAGCATTGAGCTGGTGGTGCAAGTCAACGGTAAACTGCGCGCACGCCTTGACGTGCCCGCAAGCGCCGATAAGGCATCTATCGAAAAACTCGCCATGGAACACGAAAACGTGCAGCGCTATCTTGAAGGTAACACCGTGCGTAAAGTGATCGTGGTACCCGGCAAATTGGTCAACATCGTGGTGAGCGGATGAAGAGACGTACATTTCTAACCGCCAGCATCGCCGCCTCGGCGGCGGTGTTGCTCAGCGGCTGTGGGTTTCATCTACGTGGCCAAGCATCGCTGCCTACCCTGCCAACCCTGGCCTTAGAGGGCGACACCAATAGTGCCGTCGCTCAGCAGGTCGCCTCACGCCTTCAACAGCTAGGCACCCAGGTTGCCTCTGATGCGCCCTGGCGGGTTACCCTTGGCACGCCTGCATTAACCGAACGTCGCTTGGGTGGCGATGGCCGGGCAAGCCGCGAACACGAGCTAACCCTCAGCATTCGCCTCTCGGTACAGGAGCGAGCGTCCAATGCCTATCACATCAATAACCAGACCCTGTCCACGGATACCCGCATTCGGGTCAGCGATGACGACCTGCTCAACCGTGAAACGCTGATGATGGAAGCTGAACAAACGCTTGCGCGCCAGCTGTCTCAACGGATCATCGAGCGCCTTACTTACGTTGAGGGCATGCAGTGAAGGTATTTGCTGATCAGCTCCCCGCTGCGTTGGCAAAAAAGCTTCCCCGCGTGGTGATCGTAGCCGGTGATGAACCCTTACAGCATCGCGACGCCTGCGATGCGGTAAGAGCCGCAGCTCGCCAGGCGGGTGTTGAAGAGCGCGAAGTACTCGATGTAGAACCCAACTTTGCGTGGGGTCGATTGATGGAAATGTCCAGCAACCTCTCATTGTTTGCGACCAGCAAGCTAATGGAACTGCGCTTGGGCAACCACAAACTAGGACAAGAAGGTAGCAAAGCGCTAGCGCAGTACGCTGAAACACTGGATAACAGCGATGATATCTTGCTTATCAGTATGGGCAAATTAGATGCCAAGCAGCAGAAAAGTGCCTGGTTCAAAACGCTGGATAAGCAAGGTTTATTCGTGCCGGTCTGGCCTGTCGATGTTTCCCGGTTGGGTTACTGGCTGCGGGATCGCGCGTCACTCCACGGCTTACAAATTGACCTTGATGCAGCTCGCCTGCTGGGTGAGCGCACCGAGGGTAACCTGCTGGCCGCTGACCAGGAGCTACAGAAACTCGCGCTGATTCACCCGCAGGGCACGCGCTTGAACGTCGAGAGCATTGCCCAAGGCGTTGAAGACAGCACACGCTTTGATGTTTTCAATTTGGCCGATGCCTGCCTAAAAGGCGAACCTAGCCGCGCATCGCGTATCGTCAATGGATTGCGTAGTGAAGGGGTCGAGGCCCCCATCGTGCTTTGGGCACTTACCCGGGAGCTGCGCATTCTCCTCTCGCTACACCAGCATCTGGATCAAGGCCAAAGCTTTGAACATGCCTGTAAAAGCCAGAAGCCGATGATTTTTGATAAGCGTCGTCCGGCCTACCAAAAAGCGATTGGCCGCTTGCCAATGAAGCGCCTGCATAAATTACTGTTAATGTCGCAGCGGCTCGATTTAGCCGTTAAAGGTGCTGCAACAGTACCGCTGTGGCCAGGCCTACATGATCTGGCAATGACTATAGCCGGTGGTCGTGGGCTACTTTCTGAATCCGCCTGGACCTATCGCATTAGTGCAAATAATTAGCACTTTGCATATTAAGCTTAAAAATCAAACCATTTGTTTCTATACTCATTCCACACCCCCCGACTAGTCTATAAGGAAGAAGACGATGAAAACATTGCGTGCATACCTCTCCACCCTGCTAATTGCGGCGCTTGTTATTACCAGCCTGCCCGTTGCAGCGGCTCCTACTGAACCTCAATCCATTGATTTAGTCTCTACCCAATCTGTTTTGTCAGCTGATCATGCTGGCGCTGACCGTGAGCGCATTAACGAGATCCTGGCCCGCGCCGATGTGCAGGACCAACTGCTAAAACAGGGTGTTGACCTGGACGAAGTAGATGCCCGCGTGGCTGCCTTAAGCGATTCTGAAGTAAAGCAAATGGCTGACCAGCTTGAGATGATGCCTGCCGGTGCCGGTGGTGGCGTTATCGGTGCCCTCTTTGCCGTCTTTATCATTCTGTTGATTACCGATATCCTCGGCCTGACCGACGTTTATCCGTTTACGCGTTGATAGGCAGCTCATGACCACTAAGTTTTTGAATAGCATGTCTTTGAATGACACGTTTTTGAATAGCATGCTTTCTAACGCCCGCTTCGCGGGCGTTTTTTTTATGCTGCTACTGCTGAGCGGCTGCGCACGAAACCCGGTACTGCTACAGAGTACCTACCAAGCGCTACCTCCCCATGCAGAAATCACCAGTGTACCGTTTTACGCCCAAACGGAGTTTCAGTGCGGCCCTGCCACCCTGGCGATGGTGCTCAACCATCTGGATGTCGAAACAGACGTTGAGCAGCTAATCCCCCAGGTGTTCTTGCCTGAACGCGATGGCAGCGTACAACCAGAAATGCTGGCGACTGTGCGACGTTATGATCAACTCGCTTATCCCATTCGAGGCACCCTGGATGCGCTGTTAGGCCATTTGGCAGCAGGCGACCCGGTGGTGGTGATGCAAAATTTATCGCTCCCTATCTACCCGATGTGGCACTACGCGGTGGCTATTGGCTACGACCTGCCTAGTGAAACGCTTATTCTGCGCAGTGGCGAAATTGAACGCCATACGATGTCGTTTAGCCGTTTCGACGCCACCTGGGCGCGCACTGAACGCTGGGGATTTGTCGTTGCCGAGCCCGGCACGCTACCTGCGGGTATAACCGCCCGTAACGCACTTGAAGCCATTAGTGCTTACGAAGAGTCCCACGGGCCCCGCGCAACGCTTTCAAGCTGGCAAGCGTTTGAAGCGCACCATCCTGCTAATGCAATAGGACAGTTTGCTCTGGGCAACGCATTTTACGCGGATCAGCAACCCGACAACGCACGCACAGCGTTTGAGCGAGCAACCGAGCTTGATAGAAAAATGGGCGCTGCATGGCTCAACTTGGGGATTATATTGCTTCAGCAAGATAAACCACTAAAAGCCCATTCAGCGCTTACCCAGGCTGCTGCGAGTGAAGGGGAATGGCAAGAACGGGCAAAACAACTACTAGATAGAATTTGAGACATGAGGCGTTTATTTGGGAGTGCGTTTTGCACTCCCATGCGCAAAACGATTCAAAAAACCCTGTTTAAACCGTTCTGCGCTGCTACACGGTACGCTTCTGCCATCGTGGGATAGTTAAACGTCGTATTCACAAAGTAGTTAAGTGTATTGGCCTCACCCTCTTGCTGCATGATTGCTTGGCCGATATGCAGAATCTCAGATGCCTGATCACCAAAACAGTGAATCCCGAGTATTTCCAGGGTGTCCTGATGGAAAAGTATTTTAAGCATCCCCACGGTATCACCGGTGATCTGTGCTCGGGCAGTATCTTTGAAAAAGGCTTTGCCTACTTCGTAGGGCACTTTTGCTTCGGTTAACTCACGCTCATTCGGGCCAAACGAGCTAATTTCAGGGATGGTATAAATCCCGGTGGGTACATCACTGACAAAGCGATACTCTTTATCGAGCAGCTCGTTGCATGAATTAAGGCCTTGATCGTAGGCGGCACTCGCCAAACTTGGCCAACCGATAACATCGCCTGCTGCATAAATATGGGGCACCTCGGTACGGTAGTGCTCATCAACACTTAGCTGGCCCCGGCCATTGGCATTCAAGCCAATGTTCTCAAGCCCAAGGCTATCGGTATTACCCGTACGTCCGTTGGCCCATAAAAAAGCATCCGCGCGGATTTTCTTGCCTGACTTGAGGCGCACTATGACGCCCGATTCATCGCCCTCAACACTCTCATACTCTTCATTATGGCGGACCAATACACCGTGCTTACGCAGGTGATAGGAGAGCGCATCGCTGATTTCATCATCCAAAAACGATAGCAGGCTGTCTCGGTTATTGATGAGATCAACCTTGACGCCTAATCCCGAAAAAATCGACGCGTATTCACAGCCAATGACCCCTGCCCCGAAAATCACTAGGGTGCGTGGCGTATGCGAAAGGCTCAAAATGGTGTCGGAGCAGTAAATACGCGGATGGCGGAAATTAATATTCGCCGGGCGATAGGGACGCGAACCGGTGGCAATGACAATTTTCTTGGCCACCAACTCTTCCATGCCTTCCTGGCGGTCACGAACCACCAGCGTGTGCTCATCCTTAAAACGAGCGACGCCATGAAACAGGTCGATACGATTACGCGCATAAAACGTAGTGCGCATCTCGACCTGCTTGTCGATGGTGCCTCTTGAGCGCTCCATCACTTTCGGGAAAGAAAACCAGCGCGGCTCACCGATATCGCGGAACATACGGTTAGTGTTGAACGCCATGATCTGTTTGACCTGATGGCGCAACGCTTTGGAAGGAATAGTACCCCAGTGAGTACAGTTACCACCTACCTGCGCCTGCTTCTCAATAATCGCCACTCGCTTGCCATGCTTTGCAGCGTTGATGGCAGCACTTTCACCCGCAGGGCCCGTACCGATCACCACGACATCGTAATTATGAACCGCCATGCTCTCTGCGTCTCCTTGCTATATTTGATCAATCATCGTCCCGTTGCATACAGCGCAGTTTTGCTAGCGACGTGTAGCGTCATAGCCCAAATCAGCACCACGACTCTCGTCGCTCCGGCGGCGCGCGCCACCGCGCTTGCGGTTCTCTTCTTCACACACCTCATCTTTGCCGCCGCAGATATCGCAGCCATCCTTCATACCGATTTGATTCAAACCACCGCATGAACCAGCGATCGGTTTGCGGCCCATAATGACGCCAACGGCCATCGCACTCATAATCAGCGCCATAAAACCGAATACCAGTAGCCAAATCGTCATATCAACCTCCCAGCATTACATTGCCTTGCTTTTAAATTATTAGCCTTACCTGACGACAACAGTCGTCGTGATAAGTGCCTCACGGTCATCCATCGTTAAAGTGATTATACCTTAGCAAAGCCTCTCTTATCAGCGCGGTGATAAGTCATTCCTTTCACAAGGGTTTATAAACAAACGGGGCCAGCCAAAAGGCCAGCCCCGCTTACAGCAACTATCAGCTCTAGGCAGACAGTTTAGCCACCGAAATCATCCAACAGGATATTTTCCGGCTCAACGCCCATATCAAGCAGCAGCTTGATAACTGAGGCGTTCATCATCGGCGGTCCACACATGTAGTACTCGCAATCTTCAGGCGCTGGGTGATCCTTCAGATAGTTTTCGTACAGCACGTTATGGATAAAGCCTGTCGGCCCTTCCCAGTTATCTTCCGGCTGTGGATCAGAAAGCGCCAAGTGCCACTCAAAGTTCGGGAACTCTTCGGCTAACTGATCGTACTCTTCGTTGTAGAAGGTTTCACGCCAGGAGCGCGCACCGTACCAGAAGGTGATCTTGCGTTCAGACTTCAAGCGCTTCAGCTGATCAAAGATATGACTACGCATTGGCGCCATACCCGCACCACCACCGATAAAGATCATTTCGGCGTCAGTATCGCGAGCAAAGAACTCACCGAACGGCCCCATCACTGTCACCTTGTCGCCTTCTTTAAGATTGAAGACATAGGTCGACATCAGGCCGGGCGGATGATTAGTGCCGGGAGGCGGTGTGGCGATACGGATGTTGAACTTGAGGATACCCTTCTCATCCGGGTAGTTCGCCATGGAGTAGGCGCGAATCACTTCCTCGTTGTTCTTGTGGGAAATTTTGAACATATCAAATTTTTCCCAGTCACCCCGGTACTCCTCTTCAATATCAAAATCAGAGAATTTGACATCATAAGGGGGAGCAACGAGCTGGACGTAGCCACCGGCGCGGAAGGCAACTTCTTCGCCTTCAGGCAGTTTCAGATTCAGCTCTTTGATAAAGGTAGCAACGTTGGGATTGGCAATAACTTCACATTCCCACTTCTTCACCCCAAACACTTCTTCAGGCACTTCGACTTTCATGTCCTGCTTCACAGGTACCTGACAAGAGAGGCGCCAGCCCTCTTTCTTCTCACGCATAGTGAAGTGCGACTCTTCAGTCGGCAGAATAGAGCCACCGCCCTCTTCTACACGGCACTTACACTGGGCACAAGAACCACCGCCACCACAGGCGGAAGAGAGGAAAATACCGTTAGCAGCAAGTGTATTAAGCAGCTTGCCACCGGCCTGGGTTTTCAAAGTGTGTTCGGGGTCGCCGTTGACCTCAATGGTCACGTCCCCGCTACTCACAAGCTTGCTGCGCGCTGCCAGAATGATCGCCGTCAAGCTAATAACGATGACCGTGAACATGACAACACCGAGCAAGATGACTGTTGTATCAACCATGTCGGTTTCCTATTGCTGGAGGTTTCTATTACCCAGCGGTGTTTGCCACCGCTGGGAAAAACCGGCTCCGATTAAAGCTGAATGCCCGAGAAGGACATAAAGCCCAACGACATTAGCCCCACGGTGATGAAAGTAATGCCCAGCCCTTGAAGGCCACTCGGCACATCGCTGTACTTCAGCCTTTCACGGATACCCGCCAGGGCGGCAATGGCCAACGCCCAGCCGGTGCCTGCACCGAAGCCATAGACCACGGCCTCACCAAAGTTATAGCTACGCTCTACCATGAACAGTACGCCACCCAGGATGGCGCAGTTAACGGTAATCAGCGGCAGGAATACCCCCAGCGCGTTGTAGAGCGACGGCACGTACTTATCAAGGAACATTTCCATGATTTGTACCAACGCCGCAATGACACCGATGTAGGAGAGCAACCCAAGGAAGGAGAGATCAATGTTTTCAGCACCACTGATACCAGTCCACGTTAGCGCACCTTCTTGTAGCAAGTAGGTGAATACTAAGTTGTTAACCGGCACCGTTACGGTTAATACAACGATTACCGCGATACCCAGGCCAATCGCTGAGGAGACTTTTTTGGACACTGCCAAGAAAGTACACATCCCCAGGAAGAACGCCAGTGCCATGTTTTCAACAAACACCGAAGCAACAAAAAGACTCAGATAATGTTCCATGTTACACGGCCTCCTTGGGCTTGGTGTTTTCCTTCATTTTGAACTCATTCTCTTCTACCTGTTCCGGGTTAACGGCACGCATCACCCAGATTAGTAGACCAATAATAAAGAACGCTGAAGGCGGCAATAACAGCAAGCCATTGGGAACGTACCAACCACCGTTTTGAACGGTCTGAAGGATAGTGATCCCAAAAATGCTGCCTGAACCGAGTAGCTCACGGAAGAAGCCAACCACCATAAGTACGAAACCATACCCAAGGCCGTTGCCAATACCGTCTAAAAATGACATGCCCGGCGTGTTGGACATCGCAAAACCTTCTGCACGTCCCATGACGATACAGTTAGTAATGATCAAGCCAACGAATACGGAAAGCTGCTTAGACATCTCATAGGCATACGCTTTCAAAATCTGATCTACCACGATTACCAGCGAGGCAATAATGGTCATCTGCACGATGATACGAATCGAGGAAGGAATATGATTCCTAATCAACGATACGAACAGGTTTGAAAACGACGTTACAAAAATAACCGCCAATGCCATCACCAGCGACACACTCATGCTGGTCGTTACCGCTAGTGCCGAACAAATCCCCAGGATCTGCAGAGCAATAGGGTTGTTATGGAAAATCGGCGCTGTTAAAACACCTTTTGCATTTACGTCTGCCATGATCAGGCCCCCTCAACGTCTTCGAAGTCGGTATCGGTCTCTTCGGCGTCTTCCGGCTCAGTACCGCTGCGGAATTTAGCCAAATAGGGACCGAAAGCTTCTTCGCTTAACCAGAACTGCAGCATGTTAGTCACGCCGTTACTGGTTAGCGTAGCACCAGATAGTGCGTCTACTTCGTATTCGTCGCTAGCACCGCCCTTGGTCAGGTGAATTTCCGGTGAGAGGTCGCCCTCTTCATCGTAAATTTTCTTACCTTCCCACTGAGCCTGCCAGCGAGGATTGTTAACTTCAGCACCCAGGCCTGGCGTTTCACTGTGCTCATAGTAGGTGATACTGACAATCGTATTGCCATCACCCTCTACCGCCAGGAAGCCGCGCATTAAGCCCCACAGGCCTTGACCACGAATGGGGAGTACGATCTGTTCCGGATCATCTTCGCCACCAATCAAGTATACGGTGGCGTAGTTTTCGACCCGCGATAGACCTGCGATGTCCTGGTCACCGGATAGCGTGCGACCCGACGCAGGATCACGGGCAGCTTCAAAGCTATCGTAGGTATCAGGATCAAACTCATCAGAATACTCACCGGTATCCAGGTCAACGACCCGAGCGGTGATCTCTTCGCTAAACACCTCTTCAACGTCCATACCTGGCTCGTAAAGCTTGGCAACGTTTAAGATATTGGTTTTACGGTCGAGTTCCTGATTAAGCTGCTGCATGGGACGCAACGCGACCGCCGCTGTCGAGACAATGACGGAGCACACGATACAGAGTGCAAACGCCACAATCAGGACTTTTTTGATGGAGTTGTTACCTTGTGCCATTAGGCAGTCTCCTCGGCCGGTACGCCGGTTCGCTTAACGCGACGCTTGATGTTGGCCTGGACGAAGAAATGGTCAATCAGCGGTGCAAACAGGTTAGCAAATAAGATAGCCAACATGATGCCTTCCGGGAAAGCCGGGTTCACAACGCGAATCAATACGGTCATCACACCAATCAGCGCACCAAATATCAAACGGCCTTGGTTGGTCATCGATGCTGACACCGGGTCAGTAGCCATGAACACCATACCGAAAGCAAAACCACCGATTACCAGGTGCCAGTACCACGGCATGGCAAACATCGCATTGGAGTCGGAGCCGATGAAATTAAAGAGCGTGCTGGTAGCCACCATGCCCAAAAATACGCCAAGCATGATTCGCCACGAGGCAATCCGCGTCCACAGCAGCACTGCAGCACCAATAAAGATCGCCAGCGTCGATACCTCACCCACAGAACCGGGGATGAAGCCAATGAAGGCGTCCCACCAGCTGAAAGTATCCGTTAACGCGGTCATACCCTCTTGGAACGCCAGTGATAGCGCAGTAGCACCGGTGTAACCGTCAGCGGCAACCCATACAGCGTCACCAGAAATCTGCGCGGGGTAGGCAAAATAAAGAAATGCACGGCCAGTCAGCGCGGGGTTCAAGAAGTTCTTACCCGTACCACCGAAGATCTCTTTACCGATTACCACACCAAAGGTGATACCCAGCGCAACTTGCCACAACGGAATGGTCGCGGGCAGTATCAATGCGAATAGCACTGAGGTAACGAAGAACCCTTCGTTAACTTCGTGACCACGCTTGATGGCAAACAACACTTCCCAAAAACCACCCACCACAAAGGTGACTAAGTAGATTGGCAAGAAGTAAGTCGCGCCGAGGACAAAGTTAGCCCATAAGCTGCTGGCATCATGACCTGACGCCAATGTCATCATAATCGCTTCGCGCCAGCCACCCATTGATGCGTAGCCTGCATCGATAGCCGTATTTGCTTGCCACCCCGCGTTCCACATACCAAAGAACATTGCTGGGAAGGTACACAGCCACACGGTGATCATGATGCGCTTCAGGTCGATACCGTCACGCACGTGGGCGGTGGTTTTAGCAACGCTTGGCGGTGAGTAAAAAATGGTATCTACCGCTTCAAAGAGCGGATAGAACTTTTCGTACTTTCCGCCTTTGTGGAAATGCGGCTCGATATTTTGGAGTTTTTGTTGAATACCCATCATCAGGCCTCTTTCTCGATCATGGTGAGATTGTCACGCAGGATGGGGCCATATTCGTATTTGCCGGGGCAAACGTACGTACACAGCGCCAGATCCTCTTCGTCCAGCTCCAAACACCCAAGCTGCATGGCAACCTCAATGTCGCCCACGATCAGCGAACGCAGTAACTGAGTTGGCATGATATCCAGCGGCATCACCGTTTCATATGAGCCAACGGGCACCATCGCGCGCTCTGAACCATTGGTTGATGTGGTGGGTGCGTAGTTACGCAAGCCTTTAATTCTGGAAAGATAGATCCCCAGGACAGAATGTCGATCTGCGCCCAGTGATAGCCACCCAAGTAAGATGCGCTTATTACCTTCTTCAATCAGACTAATTTGATTGCTAAAGCGTCCCAGATAGGTAAGTTTGCCTTCCGCGGTAAAGCCAGAAAATACAGAACCTGAAATGACACGGGTGTCATCAGGTTTGATGACTTCTTCTGTCAGGAGTTCATCCGTGCTAGCGCCGATGCGAGTACGTACCAAACGAGGGTTTTCAGCACGCGGGCCACCAATGGCAACCACGCGGCTCATATCCAGCTTCCCTTCGACAAAGAACTTACCGAACGCGATAACGTCCTGATAGCCGATGTGCCACACCTGTTTATGCAGGGCGACAGGAGAAAGGTAATGAATATGAGTGCCCACTAGTCCGGCTGGGTGCGGCCCGGTAAAGCTTTCGGTTTTGACACCTTCCACCTCACCGCCAGGAATTGAGGCATTTCCCCCTGTACAAAGAAAGACGTTGCCCTCGGTCAGGCGCGCTAACACCTTGAGGCCATCTTCAAATGCTTGCGGCTGCTCATTAATGATCAGTGCAGGGTCAGGGCTTAAAGGATGGGTATCTACGGCTGTTACAAAAATATCGGCCGGGGTGCTATCGATTGCCGGTGTGCGCGAGAAAGGACGCGTGCGTAGCGCCGTCCAGAGTCCCGACTCCACCAGTTGGTCAACAACGACCTGGCGTTCAAGCTGCGTTAAGGCATTACGGTCATGAGCAGCGAATTCAACCGCTTCCTCAGTCTCGTCGACTTTGATCACAACAGATAGTAAACGACGTTTTTCGCCACGGTTTATTGCAAGCACTTCACCGGCAGCGGGCGCTGTATAGCGCACACCATCAATTTTCTTGTCGGTGAAGAGCAATTGGCCTAGTTTGACCTTATCCCCTTCCTGGACTTCCATCGTCGGCTTCATGCCAACGTAGTCGGTACCCAGGATTGCCACGTGGCGCACAGGCCGCGCATCTTCAATACGCTGCTCGGGCGCTCCCGCGATGGGGAGATCCAGGCCTTTTTTGACTTCGATCATAGTCTCGCCCAGTTGTTGGATCGGATATACGAAGGTATGGGGTTCGAATGCTTATTTTCTGCTCAGCGAATTGTTGTTTTCTGCTCAGATTGTTACCAGTCCGGCCCAAGCAGCACTTGAACCACCCCGAAAAATCCATCGTATTATAAAGATAAGCGCGTCCAATGACCACATCCCTGATGATCTCCAAAAGTGCTATATACATTGGCTAAAAGAAGACATAGCGACAAAAAAACGCCACCCGAAGGTGGCGCTGCATCATTATTTCGCCTGATAGCCCCGCGGAGAGGCTAATTTAGCAATATTATTGTTTAGCTATTTAGCGCGGCAGCTTTAAGAACCGCACATTAGACATCTGTTGTAGAATACGCACGACTTGACAGCTATAGCCAAATTCGTTGTCGTACCACAGATAGACAACCGCATGATGACCGTTGGCGATAGTCGCTTTGGCATCAACAATGCCAGCATGGCGATTGCCTACAAAGTCGGACGAGACCACTTCTGCCGAGTCAACGAAGTCAATTTGCTTTTGGTATGCAGAATCAATCGACATGCGACGCAAGTAGTCGTTTAGCGCAGCCGCATCAGTCGTTTTGTCCAGTGTCAGGTTAAGAATGGCCATAGAGACATTGGGGATCGGCACGCGAATCGCGTTACCGGTTAGCTTACCCTCAAGCTCGGGCAGTGCTTTGGAGACAGCTTTAGCCGCGCCCGTCTCGGTTAACACCATGTTCAACGCCGCGCTGCGGCCACGACGGTCGCCTTTGTGGTAGTTATCAATCAGGTTTTGATCATTCGTGTAAGCATGCACGGTCTCAACATGACCGTTTACCACACCATACTCATCGTTAAGCACCTTCAACACCGGCACGATCGCATTAGTGGTACACGACGCGGCAGAGACAATAAGATCATTGTCGCCAATCGACTCGTGATTAATACCGTAAACGATATTTTTGATATCGCCTTTACCCGGCGCGGTCAGCAGTGCTTTGGCAGCACCTTTGCATTTCAAGTGCTGGCCCAGGCCCTCTTCATCGCGCCAAATACCGGTATTATCAACAATCACGGCGTTGCTGATGTCGTAGGTGGTGTAGTCAATCTCACTCGGAGAATCGGCATAGATAACCTGAATGACATTGCCATTTACGGTTAGCGTGCGCGCCTCAGCATCGACCATGATGGTGCCGTCAAAAGGTCCATGAACGGAATCGCGGCGTAGCAAACTAGCGCGTTTTTCAAGGTCTTTAGCCACATCGCCACGGCCACGAACCACAATAGCGCGCAACCGCAGCAAGTTGCCGCCGCCAGCTTTCTCAACCATCACCCGGGCTAGTAACCGACCAATACGACCAAAACCATAAAGCACTACATCTTGCGGCTCACCGGTGCTGGCGCCAGGCTGATAACCATCAATAATTTCATGCAGCTCTTTGCGCAGAAAGGCTTCAACATCGCCCCCACCCTGGCGCTTAAACATTACCCCCAACTTGCCCACATCGACATGCGCAGGGCCAAGATTTAACTCAACCATGCTTTTAAGAATCGGATAGGTATTTTCAACAGAGAGTTCGGTCCCCTCCAGTTTGCGTACAAAGCGGTGGTCTTTGAGAATACGGATGACCGACCGTTTGATGAGCGAGCGCCCGAACATGGTGGCAACAACATTATTCTGACGATAGAGCTGCCCTACTAACGGGATCATCTGCTCCGCCAAGGCTTCGTTGCCTTGCCATTCTTGAAAAACGTTTTCGAGCGCTTGCTGACTCACGTGCGGCCTCATCAGGTAGTGGAAACAGAAAGTGGAAACGGGGTCGTAAACCAATAATTTAGTTTATTATCCGGGGCAAGCGCAGTCGTCGCAATGAAAGGATAGTCGCACAACATGTAGGGGTATTACAGAAACGCCAATCTCACTACAAAACTACTTTCATAACATATTAACCCACTACCTTAAGCCGCGGCACTCTAACTGAAACGGGTGATCGTGTATGATCTGTTTTCCGTTTCAGCGCAAAACGATATCTTGCTTATGCCGACTTTCTCTCTGCTCACCCCCCCCCAGCCTCAAGGGACTCGCGATACGCTCTACTGGTCATCGCCACCGGGCAGCGCGACTGCCCTGGCTCTTTCACGCGTGGCCCAGCACGCCCCGCTATTGGTGATCACCCCCAATACGGCCAGTGCGCAGCGCCTGGAGCAAGACCTCTACTTTTATAGCGACGTTCCGGTACTTCCTTTCCCCGATTGGGAAACGCTGCCCTACGACAGCTTTTCGCCCCATCAGGACATCGTCTCGGCGCGGCTACGCACTCTGCGCCAGCTTCAGGATGGGGTACGCGGCATTGTATTGGTGCCAATCAATACGCTGATGCAACGCTTACCACCGGTCGAATATATTGCCGGGCGGGTAATGACACTCAAAACTGGCGAGCGATTAAATCGCGAAGCGTTCCGAGAATCACTTTCGCGAGCGGGTTATCGCGCCGTGGAGACGGTGTATGAACCCGGCGAATACGCCATGCGTGGGGCATTGATCGACCTATTTGCAATGGGCATGGATGAACCGATTCGCATCGATCTGTTTGACGACGAGATCGACACGCTGCGTCACTTCGACCCCGGCAGCCAGCGCTCAACCGATAAACTTGAGTCGCTAGAGTTGCTGCCCGCCCACGAGTACTCATTGAGCCGAAGTGCCATCGCCTGCTTTCGTGAGCAGTTTGAAACCCTCTTTGATGTCGATCCGCGCCAGTGCCCCCTCTATAACGATGCATTAAAGGGCATTCCTTCACCGGGTCTGGAGCACTATCTACCGCTGTTTTTCGAGCAGACCGCTTCGCTGTTTGAACACCTGACCGACGATACCCGGGTAGCCCTACTGCCTGGCGTTTTTGATGCCGCCGAGCAGCACTGGCAATCCATTGACGCCCGCTACGTTAACCTGGGCGTCGACCCGACCAGACCACTGCTGCCTCCTCACCGAGCGTTTTTCCCGGTCAGTGATGTTTTTGCGGCTATAAAAGCACGCCCGCGCATTGAGCTCACTGAGGATAGCGAACAGCGCCATGCGTATCTGCCAGAAGCAGCACCGCTGCCTACACTCTCTATCAATGCCCGCGCTAAGCAGCCGCTGGGCGAACTGACTACATTTTTGAAGTCGCATGCTAAAACCCGAGTGCTGTTTGTCGCGGAATCACGAGGCCGCCGCGAAGCGCTGGAAGAGATATTGGCGCCGCTTAAGCTCTCGCTCCCGCATACCGATAGCTTTCACGACTTTCTCGCCAGTGATCACACCTATGCCATTACCGAAGGCTTGGTGGACAGCGGCCTGTGGCTGAACAACCCAAGCGTTGCGGTGATCAGTGAAACAGAGCTGTTTGGCGATGTGGTACGTCAAAGCCGTCGGCGCGAAAAAGCCACCGATGATAACGAGCTAGCGGTTCGTCACTTGTCAGAGCTGCGCGAAGGCGCGCCGGTGGTTCACCAAGCCCATGGCGTTGGGCGCTATTTAGGTCTGGAAACGCTGGAGGCCGGCGGTCAGGCCAATGAGTTTTTAGCACTCTCCTACGCCGATGGCGCTAAACTTTATGTGCCCGTCGACAGCCTGCACATGATTTCACGCTACAGCGGTGCCGGTGACGAACTGGCGCCGCTGCATAAATTGGGTTCCGATCAGTGGGAAAAAGCCCGCCGCAAAGCCGCTGAGAAGATTCGTGACACTGCCGCCGAACTTTTGGATGTTTACGCTCGCAGGGAAGCTCAACAGGGCGTGGTCTACGAAGCGCCAGGCGAGGAGTATGTGCGTTTTGCGAGCAACTTCCCATTCGAAGAAACGCCCGACCAGCATGCGGCCATTGAAGCGGTAATCAGCGACATGACGTCGCCGCAGCCCATGGATCGCGTGGTATGTGGTGACGTAGGCTTCGGCAAAACTGAAGTGGCCATGCGCGCGGCATTTATCGCCGTGCAATCAGGTCGCCAAGTAGTGGTCCTGGTGCCTACCACGCTGCTGGCGCGCCAGCATTTCGAGAATTTCCGCGACCGTTTTGCCGACACCGCCGTCAATATTGGCTTGATCTCTCGCTTCACCAGCGGCAAAGAGGTTACCCAAACATTAGAGAGTGTTAAAAACGGCCAAACCGATATCGTGATTGGCACCCATAAACTGCTCTCTAAAAGCGTTGAGCTACCCAAAATGGGACTCCTTATCATTGATGAGGAGCACCGCTTTGGGGTAGCGCAAAAAGAGAAACTCAAAACGCTGCGCGCTGAAGTCGATATTTTGACCCTGACCGCGACGCCTATTCCGCGCACGCTAAATATGGCCATGAGCGGTATCCGCGATTTGTCGATTATCGCTACGCCGCCCGCACGGCGCCTGTCGGTCAAAACGTTTGTTCAGCAACATGATGCCAGTATCATTAAAGAAGCCCTACTGCGCGAGATACTGCGTGGCGGGCAGGTGTATGTGCTGCATAACGAAGTCAAAACCATCGAAAACAGTGCCGAAAAAATTCGTGAGCTGATTCCTGAAGCGCGGGTAGCGGTCGCCCACGGCCAGCTCCCCGAGCGCAGCCTCGAACGCATCATGTCGGACTTCTACCACCGGCGCTTTAACGTGCTGGTGTGTTCGACCATTATTGAAACCGGCATTGATGTGCCCAGCGCCAACACCATTATTATCGAACGTGCCGATAAATTTGGCTTGGCGCAGCTGCACCAACTGCGGGGTCGGGTCGGGCGCAGCCACCATCAGGCGTACGCTTACCTATTAACGCCACCGCCTAAAGCGATGACCCGTGATGCCATCAAACGCCTGGAAGCCATTAGCGCTTCGGACGATCTAGGTGCTGGTTTCACCCTGGCCAGCCACGACATGGAGATTCGCGGAGCAGGCGAGCTACTGGGGGATGAACAGAGCGGCCAGATGGAAACCATTGGCTATACACTTTACATGGAGATGCTTGACCGGGCAGTGAAGGCCATTCGTGCGGGCAAAACACCCAATATCGACGCGCCCTTCAATACCGGCGTGGAAATCAACCTCAACCTGCCCGCGCTGATTCCAAGTGATTATATTCATGATGTTCAGCAGCGCCTGGTGATGTACAAGCGGATTGCCAACACCCAGAGCGATAGCGAACTTACAGAGTTACAGGTTGAGCTAATTGACCGCTTTGGCTTGCTGCCCAATCCGTTGAAAAACCTGATTCGCCAGACCAAGCTGCGCCACCGTGCCGAGCAATTAGGCATCAGCAAAATCGAGGCTGGCGAGAGCCGCGGTAGAGTACTGTTTGATAGCAGCACCCAGGTGGATCCCTTAACCCTGGTGACCCTCATTCAGACGTCACCAAAGCACTTCCGTTTAGATGGCTCTGACACCTTACGATTTGAATTATCAATGGAAAACGTCGACCAACGCTTTCAACAGCTTGAAAACCTACTTAGTACGCTTAATCAAAAAGTAGCGGCGGCGTGACGCTTGGGGCAAACTTGCCAGTAGCCATGCCCTAGTTAACCCACCTTGTGGATTAACATCAGTGACCCAACGACGCGCATCAGCAGTAAATTAACATATTAGGAATGACCATGAACATTCGCGACACCTTTACCCTCTGGGGCCCCACCAGCTTGGCAGTACTACTAGCCGCGAGCTTGGCGAGCCCTGCTTTTGCGCAATCGGCTGACGAGCAAACAGAAAACCCAGTACAAGAACAGTCAGAAGAGCCGACCCAAGAGCAAGCACAGGAAATCAGCATCGATGCTGTGGACAGCGCCGCCCAGGTTGCTGACCAGGACGAGCTGCCCCGTGGCCACTTCCGCCTACCTGAAAAAGGCGATGTCATCGGGGAGCGCTACACCGTCGTTGTCGAAGACCCCAAGCAGACGCTGATCGATATCGCCCGACGCCACAACATTGGCTATGAAGAGATGCGTATGGCCAACCCGGATGTCAGTCTCTGGGTACCCGGCGCAGGTACCGAGGTGGTGATCCCCGCTCAGTACATTCTGCCACCCGCGCCGCGGGAAGGCGTTGTCATTAACCTGTCAGAGCTTCGCCTCTACTACTACCCTGCAGACAAGCCCGGCATTGTCGAAACTTACCCGGTCAGCGTAGGGCGTGAAGAGTTCGCCACTCCCGTGGGCATTACTCGCACCACGGTTAAGGTTAAAGACCCCGCTTGGGCACCGCCATCGTCGATGCGTCGCGAAGCAGCTGAACGAGGTGAGCCGGCACCGTCGGTAGTTCCACCCGGCCCACAGAACCCGCTTGGCGAGCATGCGATTCTACTCGCCATGCCGAGCTACCTGATTCATGGCACCAACCGCCCTGATGGCGTCGGTATGCGCGTCAGCCGAGGCTGTATTCGCATGTACCCGGAAGATATCAAATCGCTCTATGAGCGCTTACCCAGCGGCACTCAGGTCAACCTAATGGATGCACCGTTTAAAGCGGGCTTTGCAGCCGATGGCACCTTGTTTGTCCAGTCTTTCCCGCAGCTGGAAGAGAACGTAGAAGGCTTTGAGCCACTGCTTAATGCCCTTGAACGCGTAACAGCGCTAACTACTGATAGGGACGTTGAAATAGACGCGGATCAGATTCAGCGCGCCGTAGAAGCTCCTGACGGCCAATTTATCGCCCTATATGGCCCTCAGGCTCCCGAGCCAGAACCGGAGCCTGTTGAGCTGATTGACGAGCTTAAGCTCAGCGCCGCCACTGACCCCGATAAAGACGCGTGACCAACCACCTGGCAACAAAAAACCCCGCCAAGGCGGGGTTTTTTGCGTAGCTAGTATCAAAAACTGCTGTTCTGACGCCTCTGCTTACGGCGCCTTGCTTACTACAGAATATTAATTAACTAACTACAGCTTTCATCCAGCAGCTGCTGAGAGAGCCTAGTGACACCCTCGGCAGCCCAAGCAGAATTACTTCTGCATGGAACGCTGGAACATGCGGTTCATTTCTTCACGGTTCTGCTCAGACATCTGCAGAGCAGCCTGCGCATCGCGCTGGGCTTGGTTTGCAGTGTTCATAGCCTGTGAAGCCATGCTGCGTGCTTCTGCAGCGTCAGCTTGTGCAGATTCTGCAGTCATGCGAACTTCTTCCAGCGCGCTGGTAGAAGCACAACCTGCAAGAATTGCCAGAGAAGCGGCAGCAGCAGTCATCTTCAGAGTAGTTTTCAAAGTCATAATGTTCTCCTTGAGTCGTCCTTGGGTACTACATTAAGGGTATGACAAAAATAAGGCTACGCATTTTACTAACGTACTTAGCTTAAATTTGTCTACCTGCGGTGCAGGTTCTTTACAGTGACTTGTTTTGCGATGCTCGCAAGTCAAACGCTGTTTTATAATAGACTACAGCGGTTGTCTATAGCCACTTGTTTAAAACCTCGAACTTCCTTCAACGGCATTAGCTTAACGGATCACTACACGGGTGCCAACACCCACTAGCGATGCCAAGCGATCAATTTGCTCGTTGGTAACGGCGACACACCCTTGAGTCCAATGATAGCGACCATGAATATCGGGGTCCGCGCTACCCAAGCCATGAATCCCAATCGCCCCACCCAGGGCAGTATTTTGCGGTGGATGACCGTTACGTCGGTAGTAGTCGAAGTAATCTTCATAATCGGTTTGGGAATAAATCCCTTTTTCAAGCGCCATGCGTGCATGGGCTGGCGTTGGGAAATCAATCCCCATAAAGGTACGCCACTGGCTTTCGTAATTAAAACGATTGATACGAAACTCACCCTTAGGAGTCACGTTATCGCCACGAACACGCTGAGTCTTCGCCCCTGCACGCCCTAGGGATATGGGTGCATAGCGCTCTACAAGCGCATTACCACGGAACACACTGAGTGTAGCCTCTTGATCATCAATCAGTACCCACAGCTCATTGCTATGGCGCGGCATATGGGCGCGCGTTAGCACTGTTTCGATAAGGTCAGAGGGAGCAGCCTGGCTAGGTGCAGTGACAGCAGCGCTAGCAACCGCTGGCAAGCTCAGCGCCATAGCTAAAAACCGACGGCGATTGATTAAAAACATGGCAGCTCTCGAAACATAGTAGCCTGTGGTTGACCAACTAAACGCATAGAATGGCTGTTATACCTTATTCCCGCATCCGCCGTTAGTAATTTCGTCATAGTGCCGCTTTGGGTCGTCCCGACGCGATGATGCATTCGGCAGTGGCACATACTCATTAAACGCCCTGTAACTCTTCCATACTCGCCATCATGTGGCGTATTTCAGAATTATGCCCTTCCGCTAGCGAATCAAAGAACTCTGCTTCGGGTTCAATTCTCGAACGTGCGGCACGATGCTTATACAACGCCTGCAAACGCTCATGGGCAGTTGTGGCTGTTTTCATGGCATCTTCTATAGAGCCTGTAACGGTTTGCTCCGCAATTTGATCCAGTTCTGGTGGCTCAGGGAATTCGCTCGACTCGTCGAACCACGTCTCCAGCACCTCAGAATGATCCATACCATCATGGAACAAGTCTTCAAGACCCGTTTTCATCTTCAATTCACGGCTGGCGAGATAATCTAATCCCATTTTTAAGCGTTCATTGTCGGCTTTATCAGCGGCCTCGCTGTATTGACGCGCCATTCGCGCGTGAAAGCCTGCCGCCCATTCGACTAAATCTTTAACTTGGTTATAGCGCATCATGATCTCCTTTTCGTGGTGCTTACTTGACCAGCGGGTAAAATCGAGCCTTTTACCACTCCAGGCTGGTTTCACGCAGAGCAGCTATTTCGCGCTTCGCCGCCTGAAGGTTATCCAGCAATTGCTGAGGCAAACTCGCTTGACTATCCACCTTAATCATAGCGGGATTATGAGTAGTACGCCGCGCAGCACCTTCATCGCTATGTAGGCGTTCAAGCTGGCCCGTCAGCCAATTCAACCAACTTTCCGGCTGAGCGTTTAAGTCGCGCAAGCGCTGTAGCTCTGCCAAAGCTGGGCCTTGCTGAGATAACAATACACGCCAGCGATGCTCTGGCAAGCGAGCGTGCTCAGTGACTTCACGTAAAAGCGACTCTAACGCCAGCTCAAAGAGCGCCAACGCGCTCTCCTCCAGTGCCATCTGCCGCGCGGGGGCATGCTCATCCTCCCCTGCGGGTATAATAGCTAACAGCTCCGCTTGGTAGAGCAACTGATTGGTTCGCGAGCGTGCATTCACTTGCGCTTATCCTCCACGTGCCATTTACCAGCCTCAAACATGGCCTTCCAGCCAGTGGCTTTGCCCTCTTCGTCAGTCATCACAAACTGCTCTTTCGTCTTACGCGAATAACGGATTTGAGCGGGGCGACCATCGGGGTCTTCGCTAGGCGCTTTGAGAATAAAATGGTACTTCTCAGGCAGCTCTTCGGCATGCGCTTTCAGCTCTTTCACCAGCGGCGGCCGCGTTTCGCGATTTTTAGGAAATTTGCTCGCCGCCAAAAATAGGCCACTCGCGCCATCGCGCAGCACGTAATGGTCGTCCACTTTTTGACACGCCAGCTCCGGCATCGGGATTGGATCCATTTTTGGCGGTGCCACTTCGCCGCTCTTTAATAATTTGCGAGTGTTTTTACACTCGCTATTGGTGCAGCCAAAATACTTACCGAAGCGACCTGATTTCAACTGCATCTCAGCGCCACACTTATCGCACTCAATCACAGGCCCTTCATAGCCCTTAATCTTGAATTTTCCGCTCTCCACCTCATACCCATCACAATCAGGGCTGTTGCCACAAATGTGCAATTTACGCGTTTCATCAATCAGGTAGTTGTCCATCGCCGTGCCACACTTGGTGCAGCGACGCTTAGCACGCAGCGCATTAGTTTCAGCCTCTTCGCCCGCGTCTTCCGCTACCGCTTCTTCACCTGGGATCAGATCGATGGTGGTCTTGCAGCGCTCTTTTGGCGGCAAATTGTAGCCGCTACAGCCCAGGAACACGCCTGTTGAAGCGGTGCGAATTTGCATATGGCGGCCACATTTCGGACAGTCAATATTGGTGGGCACCGGCTGATTGGGCCGCATACCATCTTCGCTCTCCGCCTTGGCTAGCTCTTCACGAAACTCGCCGTAGAAATCATCTAGCAAAGCCTGCCAGTTACGCTCGCCTTCGGCGACTTCATCAAGACTATCTTCCATGCGCGCAGTGAACGAGAAATCCATCAAATCAGGGAAGGACTCTTTCAGCCGCTCGGTCACGATATCGCCAAGCTTCTCGGCATAAAAGCGGCGGTTTTCAAGCTTCACATAGCCGCGATCCTGGATCGTAGAGATAATCGATGCATAGGTAGAAGGACGACCAATCCCCTGCTTCTCAAGCTCTTTCACCAGGCTTGCTTCGGTGTAACGCGGTGCAGGCTTGGTAAAGTGCTGCTGAGGATCGAGTGCCTCCAACCCCATCGGCGTGCCTTTAGGCAAGTCAGGCAGGCTCTGATCTTCATTTTTACCGCTGGGCTTCATCACCCGTGTATAACCATCAAATTTAAGCACGCGTCCTTTAGCACGCAGCTCATACCCATCAACCTCGACGCTAAGCGTGCTGGACAGGTACTCAGCAGGCGTCATTTGGCAAGCCACAAACTGGCGCCAGATCAGCTCGTAAAGGCGCTCTGCATCGCGCTCCATGCCGGACAGGTCTGATGCTTTGCGTTCAACGCTGGAGGGACGAATCGCTTCGTGGGCTTCTTGAGCACTCTCTTTACTGCTGTAACGATTAGGCGCTTCAGGCAGATAGCGTTCGCCAAACTCTTCGCCGATATAACTGCGCACGCCTTCCACTGCATCTTTTGAAAGATTGGTGGAGTCAGTACGCATATAGGTAATATAGCCCGCTTCATACAGACGCTGGGCCATGGTCATGGTCTTCTTAACAGAAAATCCTAACCGGCCACTCGCGGCCTGCTGTAGCGTAGAGGTAATAAAGGGCGCTGTCGGCTTGGAACTGGTGGGCTTGTCTTCCCGCGAAGTAATCGCAAGTTTGGCTTTTCTAAGCTGCTCAATACGCGCCAGGGTGTCTCTTTCAGAGGTAGGCTTAAAGGCTTTGCCATCCTGACGAACCAGAGCAAAACGCACCAGCTCACCTTCGGGAGAAGCCAAATCCGCGTGCACATCCCAAAACTCTTCAGGAATAAAGGCACGAATTTCGCGCTCGCGCTCAACAATTAGACGCACCGCGACGGACTGTACACGGCCAGCCGAAAGCCCACGCGCCACTTTAGCCCACAGCAAAGGTGAAAGCATAAAGCCCACCACGCGATCCAGGAAACGCCTAGCTTGCTGTGCTTCCACCCGAGGGATATTTAGCGCGCCCGGCGCTTTGAACGCGTCCTGAATGGCATTTTTGGTGATTTCATTAAACACCACGCGCTTATAGCGGCTGTCGTCTCCACCGATAGTCTCACGCAGGTGCCAGGCAATGGCTTCCCCTTCGCGATCCAAATCCGTTGCGAGATAGACAGCGTCAGCTTTCTCAGCCAGCTTCTTTAGCTCGGCAACGACTTTCTCTTTTCCGGGCAGCACCTCATAGCGGGCTTCCCAGCCGTTGTTAGGGTCAATCCCCATCCGCCGAATTAGCTGATCTTGGCTCTTACGCTTCTTATATTCCACCTTCTCTTCCGCCGACATCTTGCGTGTCGCTGCGGCCTGGCGTGCGCGCTCCTTAGGGTCGGAGGCTGCCTTACCTGAGCCGCTGGTCGGCAGGTCACGAATGTGACCCACGCTCGACTTCACGATGAAATCGTTGCCGAGATATTTGTTAATCGTCTTCGCTTTAGCTGGCGACTCGACGATGACCAGTGACTTGCCCATAGTGCTCCACTTTCCTAATGCACGGGCTGTCTAGCACGTGCTCTAAATTCGGTGCCGTATCGCCGGGATGAAACAGCCCATTAACAAAGATACGGATGAAAAAATGCGCCTACCCTACCCCAGCCCTTGGCTAAGCGCCAGTAGCAACCAAGCCGTAGGAAGAATCCGTAGATTTCAGACAAAGAGTAGCTAGACACTAGACTGCCACTGGCATTACGGCAACCCAAAAGGCACACAGACAAACAAAGCGCCCCCACCATATAGGCGGGGGCGCTGTGAGCTAACATACTGTTTTAGCGTTTGTCAGATGGCTTATTACCTTCGTTAGCGCTGTCAGATTTCACTGTTGACTTGGTGCTTTCCTCATCGGCTGCAGAGGGTTTAGTGGCTTTTCCCTCTGCTTTGTCAGGCGCAGCCGAGGGCTCAACAGAAGTTAGCTTAGCTGCTTTTGGCTTAGCTTCTTCTGCATTAGCTTTTGCCTGACTAGCTCCTTCCGATTTAACAGCTTTACCAACCACGCCAGTCGTAGCCGTTTGTGACTTTGTAGATGTTTTCGCCTTTGCCTTGGCAGCGTTAGGAGTAGCAGGTGCTTCCTTTTTGCTAGGCCGCGCCTGATCAAAAAGCGCCTTTATCTGAACAAAGCGATTTGCAGCATGCTCCGAAAGCTCGCCACTGGCGGCAAACACGTGCTCAAGATGGCTAATATAACCATCGATATCGTCGTTGCTATTACCCTTGAGCAAAATAGGCAGTGCATTCAGCGCTTGCTCACGATCCAGCTTCAAGATAAAGAACTGCTCACGCACTAGGCGTTTAAATTCACTCAGCTCTATGCCTGGTTCAAGCTCGGCACGGGAGGCGCGTAACCGCTTAAAGTTACGCTCATCCGTGGCTGGAGCACCGCCGAGCACGTAGATCAGCGAGCGCATCACCGCTTCGTGCGCACCGCCGTGGGTAATCTTCTCGCGCAGCGCTTCCTGACGCTGCTCCATGAAGCGGTGGTGCTCGGGCTCAGCCCCGGGGCGGCGGCGATGCACATGGGCATCGCCATAAAGGCCTACGGCGGCCTGCAACAGCGGCTGGCCGTAAATATCCATAAACATTTTTTCGGTGCTACTATCGCGTAAGTCGCGCACCGCATTGAGGCTTGCAACCAACTGGTCAGAGCCCATGGTTTCAAGTGCTTTAAAAAGATTATCTTGAGACACAGGGTGACGATTTTTACGCACCGCTTCTGCCATTACCGGTAACGGCACGGAAAGCGGGTTACGGTCGGAAAGCAGTTTGTAGCCCAGCCGGATCGGGTGCATACGACGAATAAAGCGGGCAGCTTCCGGCGTCATAATAGCTTTTAGCCAGGGCTGCATAAAAATCCGATACAGCCCCAAATTAATTTCTGATATACGCGCCACGGTGGCAAAGCGACGATCATCCTCAGGCTTGTGCATCACTGCCTGATCTAACTCTTCAAAGTTACGCGGCATAAATTCGAGCAGATAATCACGCTCGAACAGCTCGGCATCTTCGCCCTTTTCCGCCGGGGATATGGAGGTTTCGTACAGCCCAGGCGGGAGTACGTCGATGTAATCCATATTGGCAGTGAATTCGGTATGCTCTTTACGCGACACGCTACCCGAAACAAATATACCTAGGTGGCCGGTAGTATCATGCTGGCAATAGACGATAGTTTGCTCGTTGGCGATGATGTCATCTGTGTTTTCATATAAATCACGAATCCAGCCCAACGCTTGCGGCGGCGGGGTAATATCGTCCCCACGAGAACAGAACACCACGATCGGTGAGCGCACATTCCGTAGGTCGATTCGGCGCCCATCACGAGTCACCAACTGCGCGGTAGAAAGTCGATTGCCCACAAACAGATTATCGACAATATATTGAATTTCTTCACCGCCCAACAGGACGTGACCGCCCCACCAGCGTTCAAAGTCGAGGTATCGGCCCGCTTCTGTATCGATGTTATCGTAAAGGTGATACTGTTTTTTCCAGTACGTATTAGCAGGGTTGAGGCGCTCAAAATTCTGCACCAACCACGCCCCGTCAAACAGGCCATTGCCAATGTCGCTAGTGAGTGCCGTAATCCAACTACCCCCGGTCATACCGCCCGTATAACGCATTGGGGCTTTACCATGCTCGCCCGCCCAATAAGAAAGCGGCGCACCGGCAATAAGGATCGGCCCAAACACATCTGGCTCTAGTGCGGCCGCCATCATGATTTGCCAGCCTGCTTGGCAATTGCCCACCACCATTGGCTTTTCGGTGGTTTCGGGGTGAAGCTCAATTACATGGCGTAGAAATGCAATTTCTGAATCAACTACGTCCTCGACGGTTTGACCCGGCTCAGGAAATGGTAAAAAACCAATAAAGTAGCAGGGATGCCCCGCTTTTAGCGCCACCCCCAACTCGCTGTCTGGCTTAAAGCCACCAATCCCTGGCCCATGCCCCGCTCGCGGGTCGATCACTACGAAAGGACGTTTTTGTAGGTCAGTTTCAGTCCCTTCATGGGGCAGTACGCGCAGCAGTTCATAGTTAGTTGGCCGCGGTAGCGTCCGCCCATCCAGCAGCACTTCGGTATCAAACCCCAACACACTGGGCTTGGTTTGCTCCATATGTTCAAGGTACTGATTACCACGCTCGCGCATAACGTCCAGGTACAAAACGCTACGCTCCATGCTATCGCGCCAGTAACCGAAGGCCGCCCGTCCAAACCCAAATGGGTCGAATAAGGAAGCGATCGGTTCACTACTTGGCAACGCTGTGGAGCCATTTTGTTGCTTTAGCCAGGCGTCAGTAAAAGCGCTGGTGGTTAGCAAAGGATTGGCGAGAAAGTTCATAGGTTCTCCCATGGGGTTGATGCGCCGGCATCAAACCGGGCAGCAATGAGGATGCTGCAATGCAATATAGTTTAGGCCACTACATGCGCGACGTCGATCTTTACCCCTAATATTTACGACCAAGGGGCGACATAACGCTCTTTCAGCAGCGCCAAAGATTCAGTGTTAGCATGCGTTGCGCTGGCGATAAAGCCTGTATTGGGCATTAGTCCTAGCGACATTAAAGAGTGTTCACTACGAGGTTGCTATGTCATCCCCTACTCTGCTCAATCGCCTTACATTTCGGCAACTACAGGTCTTCCAGGCGGTGCACCGGCAACGCTCTTATTCTCGCGCAGCTGAGCAGCTAGGGCTTACCCAGCCCGCGGTGAGCGCACAAATACGCCAGCTTGAGCTGGCGTTGGGGCAGCCACTTTTTAACTACGCGGGCAAAACGCTCCACACGCTTCCCGCCGCAGATACGCTCGCCCATTCGACACGAGAAATTTTTGGTCAGCTTTCACGCCTGGAAATGAACCTATCGGACATTAACGGCAAAATAAGCGGTGAACTTAATATTGCGGCAGTATCCTCTGCGCAATATGTCGTACCTTACTTACTCGCCCGTTTCCGCGCTCACTACCCAGAGGTGCACGTTCGCTTAAAGGTATGCAATCGCAGCCAAGCCCTAGAGCGGTTGACTGAGCAGCAGGATGATCTCGTTATTATGGCGATGGTGCCAGAGGATGATCGCTTAGTAGTGATGCCGATTCTTGATAATGAATTAATCGCTGTGGTTTGGCCGGAACACCCCCTGCTCTCCATGCCGGAGCCCTCCCTGGCAGACTTCGCACGCCACTACGTGTTAATGCGTGAGCCGGGTTCTGGCGTGCGCAATGCCTTTGAACAAATGGCCGCCAATCAGCAGGTCGCCCTTCCCCACTGTATTGAGCTGGGCACCAATGAAGCCATTAAAGGCGGAGTAATGGCCCACTTAGGCGTTGCCGTTCTCCCCCGCTTGGCGGTACAGCTTGAACTTGAGCAAGGGTTACTTTTTGAGCTTGGGCTTCCCGATTTTCCGATCCACCGATCCTGGTGCACGGTGTATGCGCGGGAACGTTTTCCCACACCGGTGGCAGAGCTTTTCTTAAGCTTTATCCGTGAGCACTTACCCGATTATCGCCGCCATTTTCAAGCGCCTTCAAGCCCGTTACCGAGCCACGGCGTCGCTTGCCTGCCAATGCTTGCGCCCTAGGGTCATGCGGTGTCCTGTTGACAGTGAAATATGTTACATTAGTAGCTATTAGCACGATGAAATATCGGATGCACTTCGTATTAATTAATCAGGTATCAATTGGCAGGTCTTGTAAGGGCTTAACGCCCGCAAACGTACTTGGCCTACCGCACAAAAGAGAGGCTCTGTCCCTATGAGCAATATCCCTCCGCAACGCGTGTCTAGCGGTGAAAAATTCCGTAATGAACATGGCATGTCGGTGATCAAGGATGGCATGAAGCAGCGCAAAGCGCAGGCAGAAGCCCCTTCTCTTGAACGCAAGCCCAAGTGGCTGCGCGCACAGATCCCTGGAGGGGAGCGTTTTGAGGCGGTCAAGAAAAACGTCGCCACTCACCGACTGAGCACCGTTTGCGCTGAATCTCATTGCCCCAATATGGGCGAGTGCTGGAGCAACGGTACGGCGACCATCATGCTTATGGGGTCAGTATGCACCCGCGCCTGTCGATTCTGCGCGGTAGATACCGGCAACCCACAAGGCTGGCTCGATCATGAAGAACCTGAAAACACCGCGAAGTCAGTGGAGTTAATGGGCCTTCGTTACATCGTGCTCACCTCGGTAGACCGTGACGATCTCGACGATGGCGGTGCATCGCACTATGCCAACTGTATTAGTGCCATTAAAGCGCGCACGCCTGAAGTAGTCGTGGAAGCCTTAACGCCTGACTTCGATGGCGAGCTGAGTGCTATTGAGCGCGTTGTTGATTCTGGGTTACAAGTATTTGCCCAAAATGTTGAAACCGTTGAACGATTAACAGGCCGTGTACGCGATCGGCGAGCCGGTTATCGTAAAACGCTTGATGTGCTTGCCCATGCCAAGCGCTACCGTCCTGACATCATCACCAAAACCAGTTTGATGCTGGGGCTGGGGGAAACTGACGAAGAGATTTTGCAGACTTTTGATGATCTGCGTGAAATCGGTGTCGATATCGTCACGCTTGGTCAATATCTGCGTCCAACCAAAAATCACTTGTCGGTAGAGCGCTGGGTAACGCCAGAAGAGTTTGACCGCTACCGCGTGATCGGTTTGGAGAAAGGCTTTATGGAAGTGCCTTCGGGCCCGCTGGTGCGCTCCAGCTATCGCGCTGATCGCGTGTTTGAAAAGAACAACCTGGGGCTCGCCTCACCCGCTGCAATTCCTGGTCAGGAACAAGAAGCGAATCCCAACATTATTCCAGCGCTAAACGTAGGATAGGCCTAACTCTAGCGCTATAGAGTTTGCTGAAACGGGGAGCCAGTGGCTCCCTTTTTACAGGGGCTAGCTATCTACACTGACTAATTCACGATTTAGCCGTTTGGCTAGCGCTTTCGCCAACTGCTCTCCGACCCGATGATCACTTGGCAGTGCCGTAAAATCGGCCAACCTCACCATGGGCATACCTGCATAACCGCAGGGGTTAATTCGTAAAAAAGGCGCTAGATCGCCATCGACATTTAATGCCACGCCATGAAAGCTTGCACCACGCCGAATACGTAGACCTAATGAGGCAATTTTGGCCTCACCCGCCGCTGTCATGACATAGACCCCTGGCGCATCGGGGCGCGCACGCGCGCTTACCCCATAGCTGCTTAAAACATCAATTACCGCATTCTCCAATGCAGTAACTAAATCGCGCACGCCAATTTTACCTCGTCGTACATCCAGCAACGGATACAGCACCACTTGCCCAGGGCCGTGGTAGGTCACCTGCCCGCCCCTATCGGTATGTACGACTGGAATGTCACCGGGCAGAAGTAAGTGCTCTGGCTTACCTGCCTGCCCTTGAGTAAACACCGGATCGTGCTCAACCAACCAGAACTGATCAGGGGTATTAGCATCGCGCGTATCGGTCAGCGCACGCATTGCCTCCCAAACCGGAAGATAGGGTTGGCGCCCTAAGGAATGCAGCTTGATTGGCTCGGCGTCGCTCACGCTTACACCACCATATGCACACGACCGGTGGCTTTTAACGCCTCAAACAGCTCTTTAATGTGCTGCTCTCCAGTCGCTCTAATCACCACACGAACCGATTGGAAACGACCATTACGGCTATCAACTACCTGCATTGTCGTGGCGTCGAAATCAGGCGCATGGCGCACAATGACCTGACACACACAGGCAGGAAAGTCTTCGGCGGCATCGCCGACGACTTTTAACGAGTAATCACAGGGAAAAGTGATTTTAGGCGGCTCTTGAACCGCCGGTTGGCGCAAATCACGCAGTCCTTGTGGCGTACCTTTTTTCATAGCAACCCCATCATTGCAAAAAACAAAACCAACGGCTTAAACCTAATCAAACTTTAGTCGGTAAAGTTGCTGATTAGGCCACTAAAGAAGCGCTGCACCTGATCAAACAAACGCTTGAAGAGACCGCCCTCTTCAATGTTTTCCAAGGCCACCAAGCGACGCTCACCGACCACCTCGTCGCCCAGATGAACCTCAAGGGTGCCGACCTCATCACCAATAGCAATCGGGGCCTGAAGATCCGGGTTCAGATTAAGGCGCGCGCGCAGTTCTTCATTACGGTTACGCGGCAAGGTCATAAAGACCTCTTCATCGACCCCCACGCGTAATTCGTTAATATCGCCACCCCACACACGCGGCGTGGCCAAAACAGCACCACGCTCGTAAAGCTTCATGGTCTCGAAAAAGCGGAAACCATAGCTGAGTAGCTTTTGCGTTTCCTGAGCACGCGCCTCATCGGAGGTGGTCCCCATCACAACGGAAATCAAGCGCATATCGTCACGCTTAGCCGACGAGACTAGGCAAAAACCAGCCTCTGTGGTCCAGCCGGTTTTTAGGCCGTCGACCGAAGGGTCACGCCACAGCAAACGGTTGCGGTTGGGCTGGTCGATGCCGCCATAAGAGAAGGTACGCTGGGAGTAAATTTCATAATGTTCGGGATAATCATTAATAATGTGCTGCGATAAGCGTGCCATATCATGGGCAGTTGAGTAGTGCTGCTCGCCCGGCAAGCCCGTGGCATTTTGGAAATTTGTATTATTCATGCCCAGCCGAGTGGCATGCTGATTCATTAGGTCCGCAAAGGGCGTTTCTCCACCGGCTAAATGCTCGGCCATGGCGACACTGGCATCGTTGCCCGACACAATAATAATTCCATGAAGAAGGTCATCTACTGAAACTTGATCACCCACCTCGATAAACATTTTAGAGCCGCCGGTACGCCACGCGTTCTCACTAATATTAATCATGTCAGTCAGATTAATAGTGCCTCGATCAAGCTCACGCTCAACCAAATAGGCTGTCATCAACTTGGTCAAACTGGCCGGCGGAAGGCGTTCATCCGAATTATGCTCCGCCAAAATGCGACCACTGTTGGCATCCATGAGTATCCACGAACTCGCCGCTAACTGAGGGGCCGCAGGAATAATGGTTTGCGGCTGCGGAATTACCGGTTGAGGAACTTGCTGTGCACTGGCAGGCACAGCAACCGTCGCCATTGCAGCAAAAAGGCATAGGCGTGCAGAGCGGCCAATGGATGTAAACACGTTCATAACGTCAGTCTCACTTACTTGAAAGCTTACTTGTAAAGCTTTTTTTAAAAACAAGGCGGCGCGTAAAACGCGCCACAAGAAATAAATAGGGTGCTAATTATCGCACAACAAAGACCTGGGGGAACCCTGCTTGACGCAGCGTTTCACGTGCTTGAGTCTCCTGCCCCGGCCTAATCGGACCTACTTGCACACGGTAGACGTCAGCATCACTCATAATACGCACGTCGTGAGGCTGCTCCCCCTGTAAACGCTGCTGTAACTGCTGAGCGCCTTCTGGATTCCCTAACGCGGCAATTTGTAGATAAACTTCGCCATCTGATTCGCCTTGGCTTGGCGTCGGCTGAGATACCGATTCTCGAGAGGACGCAGCAGGCGCTGAAGCAGTAGGCACTGAGGAATTAGATACTGAAATATTAGACGCCGTTTGCCGGGCAACAGCCGACGGAGCGTTTGAAGCAACTTGCCTCGGCTCTGGAGTGCTTGCTTGTTGGGAAGAACCACTTCCCCCTCGACCACGCTCGGCTAGCCACTGTTCCGGGTTGATCGCTTCAACTTTAACGGAGCCGGTGCCATTGTCGAGAAAGCCCAATCGTGCCGCTGCCGCATACGAGAGATCTATTTCACGGTCACTATGAAACGGGCCGCGATCATTTACCCTGACAATCACCGATTGCCCGTTATCCAAGCTGGTTACCCGAGCAAACGTGGGTAAGGGCAACGAACGGTGAGCTGCCGACATTTTATACATATCGTAAATTTCGCCGTTTGAGGTCGCATAGCCGTGGAATTTTTCACCATACCAAGAGGCCGTACCGCGTTTTTCGTAGCCTGTGGCATCAGGCAGTACATGGTAGGTTTTTCCCCACACCTCATAGGTTGAGCGGTTGCCACCTCGGGAGGGCTGCTCAACGCGCGGCTCTGCATCGGGCACTTTGGTAACATCCGGCGGTTCAAGTGGGTAGGCATCTCCGCTCATGGCGTAACGACCGTCACTCGTAGCGGCCGACGAACTAGGGGCAGCTGCTTGATTGGCCGAGCTAGGCACATCAATACGCTGGGTATCATTGCTAGCACAACCACTGACCAGCGCCAGCAAGGCGATTACCCCGCCAGCACGCCTGGTTATCGTCAGTTTGCTATTCATGCCTCGTCCTCATGCAGCTTATCGTGCAATGTGGCGATCTCTTCCGCCAACTCGGCTACAGCCATGGCATACAGGTGACTATGGTTATAGCGAGTAATCACATAAAAATTATACTCGCCGAACCGATAGTGGGTCTCGCCATCAGCGAACTCAAGCGCCAACGGCGCGACTAACAATTCACTATCTAGAGAATCCTCAGGCATCAGTCCATGCGCGGCCAGTTGAGCGACACTCACTGCAGGAGGCGACGCTTGGTTAAACGAGAACTCCTGTAATAGCTCCCTAGACAATTCGTCTGGCCCACTGGCCTGGTGATAAATATCAGCCCCTGGTTTCCAGTTATGTTCGGCAAAGTAATTAGCGACACTACCAATCGCATCGACTGGGTTTTCCCACAGATCGCGGCGGCCATCGTCATCAAAATCTACCGCATAGGCTTGGTAACTGGTGGGGATAAACTGCGGATAGCCCATAGCACCTGCATAAGAGCCGCGCAGCCCAGTAGGGTCGACCTGCTGCTCGTACGCAATACGTAAAAATGCTGCCAGCTCACCCCGAAAAAAAGCGCCTCTCACCGGATGATGAAACGCCAGCGTGGCTAGCGAATCCAATACACGGTGCTGGCCTTTATGACGGCCGTAGTAAGTTTCAACGCCAATAATAGCGGTAATTATTTCAGCGGGAACACCATAGGTACTTTCGGCTCGCGCCAAGGCGTCAGCATGCGCATCGATAAATTCAACGCCCTCCTCAATGCGCTGCTGGGTCATGAAAATAGCGCGATACTCATGCCACTTTAAACGTCGCTCGGCGGCCCCTTCCATAGCGTCCAATACACTTTGGGTATAATTAGCCTGCCCGAGCGCCTCTTCCAGCCATGTTTGTGGCACCCCTTGCTCAACTAGCTCTTCCATCAGCGCTTGGCTGTCAGCATTTTGCTGAGGTGCAAAGTGCTGTGGGGTAGCTTCATCCTGAGAAGGCTCATCAGCAATTGATATGGGCGTTACCCAGCACATCATGGCTGCCAAAAAATAGCGGCTCGTCTTCCCTTGAACCTTGTTCATTAACTCTCCACTCCTGAGCTCTTTATCCCAAAACGATTAATTCCAGAACCATCTATTCCTGAGTTCTCCATTGCCGAGCAACACAGGCGTCTGAACTATATGTTTGGGCTGGGCAACTTTGCTAGCGCGACAGCAGCCGACGATGAGCATGTATGGACATGAGAATACCGAAACCCGCCAACAAGGTCACGCTTGAGGTGCCGCCAAAGCTAACCAATGGTAGCGGCACACCCACGACAGGCAGAATGCCACTCACCATGCCCATATTGACAAATACATAGATAAAAAAGGTGAGGATGATACTGCCTGCGACTAAGCGGCCAAAGGTATCCTGGGCAGCGCTTGCCATCCATACACCACGACTCACGATTAATAGATACAGGCACAAAAGCACCAGCATACCCACTAAACCAAACTCTTCGCCTAAAACGGCAATAATGAAATCCGTATGCCGTTCTGGCAAAAACTCTAACTGGGACTGGGTACCCTGCAGCCACCCTTTCCCCCACAATCCACCGCTACCTATGGCGGTGGTTGACTGAATGATATTCCAGCCAGAGCCCAGCGGGTCGCTTTCAGGGTTCAAAAAAGTCAACACGCGCTGACGCTGATAGTTATGCATATTCATCCATAACACCGGCACCCCGGCGGCCCCCAGCGCCGCAATAAATCCGATCAAACGCCACGACAAACCTGCCAGCAGAACCACGATAAGAGCAGCACTGGCTACCAGCAATGAGGTTCCCAAGTCAGGCTGAATAGCCGTCAGCACGACGGGTACGCCGATGATAACCCCACACACCAGTATATCGCGCAGACGCGGCGGCAACTCACAGCGATTAAGATAGGCCGCCACCATTAACGGGGCCGCCAGTTTCATCATTTCCGAGGGTTGAAAACGTATGACGCCAGGAATGACCAACCAGCGCTTAGCGCCCATCCCCACATCACCGAATACATCAACGGCCACCAGCATGGCAACCCCAATGCCATAGGCAAGCGGAGCGAAGCGCAAAAAAGTAGAAGGTGAAAATTGGGCGATGGTGACCATCGCCACCAGGGCGATGCAAAACCGTACGCTCTGAGCAATCACGGCATCAATGGATTGCCCAGAAGCGCTATAAAGAACGATTAAACCACTGCTCATCAATACCAGTAGCAAGCCAAGCAGCCAGGGGTCTAGATGGATTCGCTCCCAAATACTTTTACGCCGGGCGATGCCGCTTTCGGGCGGGCGAACAGGGTAACCACGCATAGAGCGCGCTAGATAGTGCCAAGGCATGGGTTAGTTACCCTCCACGTTGGCGTTATCTTCTTCTAACACTTCGCGTACTTCTTCTGCGTCCGGCGCCTCATCCTCGAGTAACCAGGCATCCGTCATAGCGCGCGCCAAATGAGCCGCATGCGTACTGCCGCCGCCTGCGTTTTCAACAATAACGGATACCGCAATCTGAGGATCTTCCAGTGGCGCGAAGGCCATAAACAGCGCGTGGTCACGTAACCGCTCCGCTAACTCATCAGCGTTATAACGTTGATCCTGACCCAGCGAAAACACCTGTGCCGTGCCTGACTTACCGCCCATGCGATACTCAAGGCCCACGCCAGTTCGACGCGCGGTCCCTTCGGTGCCACTAATCACCTTCTCCATACCGCTGAATACTCGATTCCACCAGTTATCATTGGCTAACTGAATGTCATCCAAGGTATCGGGCAGGTCGCGGGGGACAGGGGTATCGCCAATCTGGCGTGCCAAGCGAGGTTTCACCCAGTGGCCGCGATTGGCCAGCGTGGCAGTGGCACTGGCTAACTGCAAAGGCGTCACCTGCCAGTAGCCTTGCCCAATCCCCACGGATAGGGTCTCACCGGGATACCAGGGCTGGTTAAAGCGTCCTCGTTTCCAATCACGTGAGGGCATCAAAGCGCTGCTTTCTCCTTGTACGTCATGGGCCACACGCTGACCAAAGCCAAAATTACTCATCTGTTCATGGAGATTATCGATGCCTAAATCATGTGCCAAGGTGTAGTAGTAAGTGTTATTGGAAACGGCTAGGGAACGCTCCATATCGACACGGCCATGCCCCCAGCGCAACCAGTTGCGGTAACGCCGGGAGTCGTTAGGTAACTGATAATAACCAGGATCATTAATCGTGCTATCCGGGGTAATGACGCCCTCCACCAACCCGGCCAGCGCTAGAAAGGGCTTAATGGTAGAGCCAGGAGGATAATGGCCGCGGATAGCGCGATTAAAGAGCGGTAAATCGAGATCCTCCTGCAAACCACGATAAGAAGCCACATCAATGCCGGTGACAAACTGATTACTGTCAAACCCCGGCGTCGAGACCATAGCAAGAATCTCACCTGTGGCTGGCACGATAGCGACGATAGAACCGCGACGGCCATCTAACAGTTCATAAGCCAGCATCTGGAGCGACTTATCCAGCGTTAATGTCAAATTCTTCCCAGGTACCGGGTCAGTGCGCCCTAGTTCTCGTAATACTCTTCCGCGGGCGTTCGTTTCCACTTTGCGTAAACCCGCCTCACCATGAAGCTCTTCTTCGTAAAAACGTTCAATACCGGTTTTACCGATAAAGTGAGTACCGGCGTAACGACCTGCATCCAGCGTTTCCATCTCTTCAGCATTAATGCGGCCAACGTAACCTAGCGCATGGGCCATTATCTCGGCATCAGGATAAAACCGCAGCGGCTGAGCCTCTATCTCCACCCCTGGTAGGCGGTGGCGGTTAACTGCCAAACGGGCAATTTGGTCTTCACTTAGATCACTGGTAAGCAGCGCTGGTTGGAAAGGTCGCTGGCGCTGGCGTGAGCGCACGTTAAACGCTTCAATCTCTTCTTCAGGCAACTCAAGAAGCTCTACCAGCAACGCCAGCGTTTCATCCAGATTATCGACGCGCTCGCGAACGAGGGTCAGGTTATAGGTTGGACGGTTTTCAGCTAACAGTACGCCATTACGATCGTAAATTAACCCCCGGTTAGGCGGCAGCGGTTCGACGCGAACCCGGTTATTTTCAGAGCGCGTGCTATACATGTCGTGCTGGACGATCTGTAAATAAATAAGCCGCCCCGTTAGCAAGCTGGCAAGGGTCAATACCACCAACACGGCGAGCAGCGCTCTAACACGAAAAATACGCAGTTCTTGCTCGGAGTTTTTTAGCGTGTTGGGGCGCTTGAGCATGGCAACGAAGACTCTCAAATCAAACAAAAGGCGCAACAGGACACAAACAGTAATGGCTTACCATTCAGCCGTTAACGGTGATAAGGGTGACCCACTAATAGTGTCCAGGCACGATAGAGCTGCTCGGCCAGCATAATTCGTACCAGTGGATGTGGTAGCGTCAGTGGTGAGATTGACCAGGTTTTGTCGGCTGCGGCTGAGAGCGAAGGCTCAAGCCCGTCTGGACCACCTACAAGCAGAGCAATATCCCGCCTGCCCATGCGCCAAGCGTCAGCTTCTTGTGCCAACTGCTCGGTGGTCCATGGTTTACCTTTCACTTCCAGTGCTACCACGTATTCGTCGCCACGCAACTTATCGCGAATACGCTGCGCCTCCTGGGCGCGCGCTTTCGCGATATCTGCATTTTTGCCACGCTGGCCGAGGGTAATTTCTTCGATCTCGAGATTGAAATCTCTCGGAAGCCGCTTACGGTAAGTCTCCACGCCCTCTTCTACCCACCCAGGCATTTTACTTCCCACCGCTAACAGCCGGATTTTCATGACATGCCAGCTCGCTCTTGAAAGCGTTCAAGCGACTCACCAATCGCGCCCGAATCCGTCGGCAGATCGGCCCATAGCCGCTCCAAATCATAGAGCGTGCGCGCCTCAGGCATCATGACATGAACCACAATGTCACCCAGGTCGACCAGCACCCAGTCGGCGTTATCACCACCTTCTACGCCCAGAGGACCTAGCCCTGCTGCCTTGGCTTTTTCCACTACGTTTTGCGCCAGAGCAGCGACGTGACGGGTCGACGTACCACTTGCAATCAACATGAGGTCGGTGACCTCGGTTAATTTAGCAACATCTAATTGCGTAATGTCGCGTGCTTTCAGTTCTTCTAGCGCGTCAACCGCTAGATTTTTCAATGTATCGATGTGCATGACTCCTAAAGACAACCTCATGGGGTAATCGGTCAATAAAGCCGGCCATTGTAACGGCTTATTTGACGACTGCCAGCGCTATTCACACTGCTGGTAAAGTCCGTAACGCGCAATAGCCTGTTCAACGGGGGGTGGCACCAAATAGCGCACGCTTTTACCCGCTTCCAGCCGCTTTCGAATATAGGTCGCTGAAATAGCCATTAACGAAGGCAATTCAAGCGACAAAAAGCCCCCACATGACCGCTGCATTAATTCCTCTACGCTATCGACTACCCGATGCTCTACCAGTTCCATTAATGGCGCTGGCAATGGATCGCCATAGCCTGGGCGAGCAATAACCACCAAATGGGCAAACTCAAATATGCGCGCCGGTTGATGCCATTGTGTAAGCCGCAAAAATGCATCGAAACCAATCACCATGACCAGACGCGTATTCTCACCATACTCCGCACGCAGCTCGGCAAGCGTATCGGTGCTGTAGGAGGGGCCGTCACGCAGAAGCTCACGATCATCAGCCAACAAGCCAGGCGTGTCACCGACACCCGCCTTTAAGAGCGCCAACCGCTGCCGCGCTGATACCTGCGGCTGATCCCGCAAGGGGGGCTGCTGAGCAGGTATCATATGTAGCTGATCAAGCGACAGCGCCTCATGCAACTCCACAGCACTGCGTAAATGCCCCAAGTGAATGGGGTCAAAAGTGCCCCCCAACATTCCAATACGCTGAAACTTTAGACTCACACCACCCCCTTATTCACGCACTTGGCCATCACCGAATACGACGTACTTCTGGGTGGTTAAGCCCTCTAACCCTACCGGCCCGCGGGCATGCAGCTTGTCGGTTGAAATCCCAATCTCAGCGCCCAGGCCATACTCAAAACCGTCGGCAAAGCGAGTCGAGGCATTAACGATGACCGAACTCGAATCAACTTCCGCCATAAAGCGTCGCGCCAGTGAATAATCTTGGGTCACAATCGCATCGGTGTGGTGTGAGCCATACTGCTCGATATGGGCGATCGCCTCATCAACACCATCGACCACTTTAATCGCCAGCACCGGGGCTAAGTACTCGGCGTACCAGTCCGCCTCATCGGCTGCGATAGCCTGAGGTAACAGTGCCTGAGTACGCTCACAACCACGCAGCTCCACCTCATGTTCAGCATAGGCACGTGCCAGCTCGGGTAACAGTAAGTCAGCAATCGGGGCATCGACCAGCAGCGTCTCCATGGTGTTACAAGTGCCGTAGCGATGGGTTTTCGCATTGACGGCGATGGCTAAGGCCTTGGCAGGGTCAGCACTAGTATCGATGTAAACATGACAAACCCCGTCAAGGTGTTTGATGACCGGCACGCGCGACTCACGGGTAATACGCTCAATCAGCGATTTGCCACCACGGGGAATAATGACATCGACATATTCCGGCATGCTAATCATTGCGCCCACTGCCGCCCGGTCGGTGGTTGCTACCACCTGAACACTACCCGCTGGCAGCCCTACATCCGCAAGCCCTGCTTGAATACAGGCGCTAATCGCAGCATTTGAGGCGCTGGCTTCTGAACCACCCCGCAAAATACAGGCATTACCCGATTTTAAACAAAGGCTAGCGGCTTCCAGCGTCACGTTAGGGCGCGACTCATAAATAATGCCAATAACGCCTAGTGGCACACGCATTTTGCCAACCTGAATCCCACTGGGCCGGTAACGCATATCACTAATCTCGCCCACTGGGTCTGGCAAGTTCGCCACTTGCTGAAGCCCTTCAATCATGGCGTCAATTCGAGCATCGTTTAACGCTAAACGGTCTAACAGCGCGCTCTCTAAGCCATTCTGGCGACCACGCTGCAAATCCTCAGCATTGGCGTCTAGAATGCAGCCGCGCGCTTCTGCCAAACGCTGCGCCATTGCCATCAGGGCACTGTTTTTCAATCCCGTATCCGCCCGGCGTAGCTCACTGGCTGCGCGGCGTGCCGCCTGCCCCAAAACCTTGACATAGGCGGGCACATCTCCGTCTGATAGGTGCTGATGGGCCTCTTCTTGGAACGGTGTTGAAACGCTCATACTGTCTCCGTACGTCATCGCGCGTGCTAAGGTGAATGATGCCCTAAAATGGTGTCCTGAACAGTGCCAGGGTAACGTGTGCAGCGGTGATGAATCCATAAGCGCCCTGCTGTTAGCTGACGTAAGCGCACAGCCATTTCACGTTTGTACTTATGTTACGCCATTTCAACGTTATACTGAGGATAATGAAGGCGCTAATGTGTGCGTTGTACGTTCTCCGTTATACGCTCACCCGCTTGCTCAGATACTTCTGGTTATTCAGGACGAATAGTAAGTCACCATGCAAAGCAAGTACAAAATACGCCTACTACGTGCCAATCTTTTAGCGGCAGCCGTTGCTTTGGCGCTATGGACGCCCTCTACGCCGCCCGCTGCAGCACTCGTGCTGTGGCTTTCAGTCGGCTGGCTATTTATTACCGCTCTAATGCTCGACTTCAGTCACCGACGCTCGCGAGGGTTGCCATGGCAGCTTGTGCCGGGCGTGCTGCTGGTCGCGTTAATTGCGGCTACTCCTGAACGGCACAGCATTTTGATTTGGGCCTGGGCCGCCATGCTGATGCTGCCACAAAATAATTGGGTGGCGGCGTTTCACCTCAGCGCCGCATTGGTTAGCTCTGTTCTGGTGGCGCCCCAACTGGAAAAGTCTGAATTTATTCTGCTGCTCTGCTGCCTGTTCGTGCTTGGCTTGCTGGCCCTCTCCAGAGCACAGCAGCTTATTGATATGAACGGCTCTATTCGCCAACGCTTACGCTTGATTCCAGGGCTCAATTTATGGGCCGGTGAACAATTACTGCGCGACATTGCCCGCGAACAAACGCGCTGTGAGCGTGAAGGCATTCATGCAGAAGTATTTATACTGCACGTCAAACGTCATCAACTTTGGCCAACCGCACAAAAACTGTGTGAATTAACGCATGATTTTGAAAACGTGTACCGTTTAAGCAGTACGACGCTGGTCACCCTGCTTCTCGCACGTTCACCGAAAGAAGCCACTCAACGACGCAGCTTGCTGCTCGCCGATTTACCCGACAATATCACGAGTGAATACCTTGAATTGATCGATATCGAACCGGCAACCCTATCGGTATGTGAGATGAGTAAGTTACCGGCTGAGCGAGCACGAGAGACGATATGACCGAGCACCATATTCCCAAGCGGTTGATGACGCTCGCCTACGCCGCCAGCATTGCGCTAATGGCGGGTTATGCGCTTTGGCTATATGCCATGGGTGACTACCGCGACCTGCTGATCCCTACGTTCATGACCCTGCTGCTCATGTCAGCGTTACTCATGCATATCGGGCAAGGGCTGAAAAGTTATCTGCCGCGCATCATATTGCTTTGCAGTACTTACTCGGTGGTACTTAGTGCTTTTTACTACCACCCTGGGGCATCGCCCATTTGGCTTGGCCTGCCCGTTACCGCCACTTTTTTATTGTTACCGTTGTGGGCTGCGTTACTGATCAATGTTGCTATTGGCCCCTTATGGTGGCTGCTTCCCTCCGTCGCCGCTGCGCCACCCGCGATTATTGTCGGCTATGCCGCCTTAACGCTGCTCCTTGCGCTACCTCGCTGGGAACACGCCCGTCGCCGTGCTTTACTTCGGGCGACTGACCCAAACGATAGCGACTGCAACGCCTATCACATTGATACGCTGAAAGAACGCTTAAATAGCGAATTCCAGCGTGCGGCCATGCTCAATCAACAGCTAGCGGTGCTAGTAGTGCACTTGCCGCAGCTGGATATGGCCGCAGAGCAATTTGGCCATCGCGCCCAGACGGCTCTATTAGGCGCACTATGTAGCGAAGTGAATAGCCGCTGCCGTGACCATGATGTCCTGGGTCGCGCCGATAACGCTACGTTTTGGCTGGTTCTGCCAGACACCAGTGAAAGCGGGGCACTATTGGTTCGCGAGCGCTTACAGCGAGCTCTTTCTGAGCGCGTGCTGGTGGAAACTGGCCAGCTTGAAGCACGTATTGCGGCCTGCTTACCCAGTCGAGCAGAAAGCTTTGAGCGCTATTTAAAGCGCCTGGAAGCACGCGGCGCGTCACTCTCCAACGTTTAATTTATTGTTAGCCCCCCTCATTTGTCGCCGGAGAAGTATGTGCCGCTAGCCGATATGCTCCTCTCATTAACGCCATCGCCCCTACTACTACTTTGCTTGGTGCTGGTCATTGCATTAGTGGAATCGCTTGCACTTGTGGGCTTGCTAGTACCTGGCGTGGTGTTAATTACCTCAACGGCTTCTATGGCAGGACATCAGGATATTACCTTGGCATGGCTGATTGGTGCGGCCTTTATCGGGGCTGTAATAGGTGACGGCATCAGCTTTTTGCTCGGCTACAGGCATCGCGAACACGTTACCCAGCGGTGGCCACTGTCTCAGCATCCCGAGTGGCTGGGAAGAGGGTCACGCTTCTTTGAGCGCTACGGTATATGGTCGGTTTTTATCGGCCGCTTTGTAGGCCCTGTAAGACCCATTATCCCTTTAGTGGCAGGCATGATGCGCATGCCGCCGCACACTTTTATTTGGGCCAACCTAACCTCGGCGGCCCTGTGGGCACCTGCTTATATTCTGCCCGGCTACTTACTAGGCCGCACTTGGCAGCACCATTTGAATCTACCTCCAGGCCTTGAAGCCGCTTTACTGATACTGGCCGTTATTGTTGTCGCTCTCGCGGTTATTTTTTCATGGGGCCGCCATCAAGCCACACGGCATGGGCGACTTTACCGGATGATCGCCGGTACTGCTCGCCAGCTGCCACTGCTACGGCGCCCCTGGCTTGCAATGAGCCAATCTGGAGATGTCCCATTAGCCTCCCTGCTACTGCTGGTCATAGCACTTGGTAGCCTCTCGGGCTGGACGCTAATGGTTATCGGCGAAAACGGCCCACTGGATATGGATATTTTTATTCATCGGCTGTTTACAGGGCTGCACGGCGATATTGTTTACAGCGTAGGGAATATTTTTGCAAAAATTGGCGACACCTTTGGCGTTATCGCGTTCGCACTGCCGTGGGCGGTGTGGTTACTGTTAGGCAAACGCTGGGATGCCCTACGGCACTGGGGCGGCGCCTTTGCAGGGGTCGCACTGCTTAACATTATTGGTAAAGGGTTGTTTGGACGTGCCCGCCCTGACACACCGGACTACCTGATGGGCTCTTTTTCCTACCCAAGCGCGCATACATCCACCGCTGTGGTGCTATTTGGTCTGACAGCAGCGTTTATTGCAGCCGAAATGCCTCGCCATAAGCGCTTTTTGGCCTATTGGTGTGCGCTTGCGCTTGCACTGCCTATGGCATTATCGAGACTGGTGGTGGGCGTGCACTGGTTTAGCGACCTGGTGGGAGGCGCGCTGTTAGGCTTAGTTGTCTGCGCACTAACCCTGCTGCATTGGCAGCAGCAGCCCCGGCCAAGCCTACGGCCATGCCCCTGGCCTCTACTCAGCGTGGCATCATTGGTACTTCTCAGCGCCCGCGTCGGGCTTTTGCCGCCGGTTTAAAGCACTAACACCGTTTTGTTCAACCAAGGGCAAGCCAGAGCCCAACCCCTATCATCAACGTGCCAGCGATTCGGTTAAGTAAGCGCACATTGCCGCTCTTGCCGAGCACATTACGTAGCGTTTTACCCCCAGTGGCATAGACCAGCATGCTAGCGAACTCAATAGTTAAAATGACCGCAATCAGCAGGCTGAGCTGGCCTGGCAATGGGCGATTACTGTCTAAAAAAGGTGGCAGCAGTACCATAAAAAACGCCCATCCCTTGGGGTTTGCTACCGCGGTCACAAAGCCTTGTGTCGCTAGCTGTAACCGACTGGCTGGTGGGCCAGTATCCAGCTCGCTAGGTATTGCCATTCGTCCGCGGGAACGCCACATCATAATGCCCAAATAGCCTAAATAGGCGCCGCCCACCCATTTGAACAGCACAAATAGTTCTGGCTGACGCAGCATTAGCGCCGCCACCCCAGCACCCGCCGCTGCCGCGACCAAACCGACGCCGAGCAGCTCGCCAATCATCATCCACAGCGTACGCTTAACGCCTTGAGTCATACCCAGCACCATAGCAAGAGTCATACACATGCCTGGGGTAAGCGAGACAAACAAAAACGTTGGTACAAAAACCGAGAGCGTCGCCCACGACATCATAGATTAGTTATCCTTAGTTGATGAGGGGTTAGCAGTGTTTTCTACCTCACCCCAGCGAGGCACCAGCGAATGCTCGATTCCCAGCTGGTTTAGGATACGCGCCACAATAAAATCGATTAGATCCTCAATACTTTGTGGGCGATGATAAAACCCCGGTGCCGCTGGTAAGATGACCACGCCCAGGCGGCTTAACGCCAGCATGTGCTCAAAATGAATGGGGGAAAACGGACTTTCACGAGGCACTAACACCAGCGTACGGCGCTCCTTAATCGCAACATCGGCCGCCCGCTCAATCAGATTATTGCTTGCTCCGGTGGCTACCGCCGACAGTGTTCCCGTTGAGCACGGGCACACCACCATTGCCGATGGCGCACCGGAGCCTGAAGCCACGGGCGCCATCCAATCTTCGCGCCCAAAGCAGCGAATCTGCCCCGGCTGGGCACCACTGCGCTCACTTAGCGCCTGAGCTAACCGCTGAGGCTGCGCTGGCAGTTCGATATCCGTTTCGGTGGCAATCACCATGTGTGCAGCTTTGGAAATCATCACCCACACTTCATGCCCCGCTGCGACCAGCACATCAATCAGACGTAGGCCGTACTGCGCCCCAGAGGCACCGGTAAGTGCGACGGTAACTGGCTTTTTGAATAGCGGTTCAGTTTGATTGGTCACACATGCCCCTCTTTTGCAGCAGCTTCATGGGCAGTCTTCAACGCGGCCAGCAAACGCTCATGCACGCCCTCAAAACCACCATTAGACATCACTACAATACGGTCCAATGGTGACGCTTGCGTGACCACCGCCGCCACCAATGTATCAATGTCATTATGCAGCTGCGCACGCGCCCCCTGAGTGGCTACTAGCTCCTCCATGGACCAATCCAGCCCAACGGGCTGAAACCAAAACACACTATCAGCATCAGCCACGCTCTCAACCAAACGTTCGCGCAGCGCGCCCAAGCGCATTGTATTGGAGCGCGGCTCAATCACTGCCAGCAGCCGCCCCTTGGTGGTCGCCGCGCGTAACCCTTTGAGCGTGGCGGCAATCGCCGTGGGGTGATGGGCAAAATCATCAATGACCTGAATACCATTGATTTCACCGCGCACTTCCTGCCGCCTTCTGGGGGTTTCAAAACGCGCCAGCGCTGCACAGCCACGGACTAAATCAACCCCACACACGTTGGCTGCCGCCAACGCTGCCAACGCATTACGAGCGTTATGCTCACCGGTAAGCGCCCATTCAACGACACCATCTTCGTCTTGGCCGCTTTTATCCTGGCCGGGCTCGCCACCACAATGAAGCACCTGGAAACGGCTGGCATCGTCACGCTCAAGGGTAAGCTGCCATTCACTCGTGGTTTGATCACCAAAATGGGCGACCGGGGTCCAAGCGCCCTGGGCAAGCACACGCTCTAGAGCGGGCTGCTCATCAGCCACTAAGAGTTGGCCTTGGCTTGGCACGGTACGCACTAAATGATGGAACTGGCGCTCAATCGCGGCCAGATCAGGGAATATATCCGCGTGATCAAACTCAAGGTTATTGAGTATCGCGATATGCGGGCGGTAATGAACGAACTTGGACCGCTTATCGAAGAAGGCCGTGTCGTACTCGTCAGCTTCCACTACAAACGGTGCCCGCGGATCGCCTAAACGCGCCGATACACCAAAATTACGAGGGACACCGCCGATCAAAAACCCTGGTGTTAATCCGCCGCTTTCCAATAACCACGCCAGTATGCTCGCAGTGGTCGTCTTTCCATGGGTACCTGCTACCGCAATCACTCGTCGACCAGGCAATACGTGCTCTGCCAACCACTGCGCGCCGGAGGTGTATGGCAGGCCACTATTAAGTAGTGCCTCCACCTCTTCATTACCGCGCGACATAGCGTTACCGACTACCACAAGGTCGGGCACAATACCCGGTGCTAGCGAGAGATTATCCGCGTGGTAACCCTCTTTCAAAATAATACCCGCATCAACCAATTGGGTACTCATGGGCGGATAGACATGCTGGTCAGAGCCACTTACCTGATGACCTAACTCACGCGCCAGCAGCGCTAGGCTTCCCATAAAGGTGCCGCAGATACCAATAATATGCAGATGCATGGCTTTCGCCCCGTTATTCGCCAATAAACTATTCGCAAAGACGTTTAATTAAAAAGCCAAAATATGGCGTAAAAATAGCCAAATAGCCTAGCATGCTGACTCAATTTGCTCATCTACTCATCACTATAAACTGCGATTAACGGGGTCAAAACACCCTTCAAGTGACAAATCCTTTTAGTTGTTGCAGGATGCGGCCACTGTTTATCAATGTTCACCATCACTCTCTTTCCACTCGGCACGCTGACATGAGCCTAATCATCAGCGAAAGGAGCCTTTAGATGCGCATTTTAATCCGCTATTTTTTTCGTGGCGTTCGCTTAGTGCTTGCCCCGTTTATGCTGATTTCTGAAAAGCTCTCTACGCCTAAGTCAGTTGAACGCTCGCCTGAAGAGCAAGCCACTATTGATCAGACATGCCAGCGGCTGGCCCTGTATCAATTTCGCACCTGCCCGTTTTGCATCAAGGTACGCAAAGAGATAGCGCGGTTGGGATTGAACATTGAACTGCGCGATGTCCAGCTTGACCCTGACCATAAGCAAGCGCTCTTGGAAGGCGGGGGAAAAGTTAAAGTGCCCTGCCTCAAAATTATCCATGATGATGGCCGGGAAGAGTGGATGTACGAATCTGACACAATCAATGCCTGGTTACATAAGCAGTTTGACTAACTAACTGCGTTACACCGTCATGTATTACCCGAAACGGGCAGATGTCGGTTTCGGGTATCAAAACTCGATTTTTTGCGCCTCCACATCAAACGCCACATCAATCTCAATGGTCTCTTCCTGACTCGGAGGCTCATCCAGCTGTATTTGTAGCGCCAGTACGCCCTGTATCTTGCCAGCCACGTGAACTCGTTGACTGGCCCGCTCATAGTGCGTCAGCGTTACTTCTACATCGCCCCCTTCAGAGGTGTAGAGCGGCGGTGAGGTCGAGTCCCCCAGCGGGTGTAACACCACGGCGCTGATCAGCTCCCCTTCGTTTATCGTCAGGCTAATAGACAGCGCTTCTTGAGTCTCCCAGGCCTCATCATCAACAAATCCCGTAATATCGATAGTGATATGGTCATCACTTGACTCAATAAATGATGCGTTTGAATCATTGCCATGGCTCAAAATAAACCATTCTCGTAATTCACCATCTAACAAGCCTTTGATCTGAGCCGCCGTTTCCGAGTTGGGTGGCAAATCATGCTCAGAGCCCTGCTCTGCATTGGTTCCAGGCGTTGGTTCAACGGCGACAGCTAGGGTAGGAAGGTACCAAGCCATGGCTGCGACTATGATTTTTTTCCACATACGGCTTCTCCGACTATTCTGGCGTATCTTTTTTCTTACTACTTTCGTCTAATGACAAGCACGTAATGTGCCGCTATTAGCCACGTCATGTAGCAGATGAATGATGCCTGTCATTATTTCGATTGTATGACGCAACAGGCAGTCTCTATGTTGTTAGCCTATGTTATTAAGATAGCTTACAAGCTGACCGTGTCTGTTTTACGGGTATTTCCGCTCTTTAGCGAGGGAAAGCATCTGTAAAACGAACAATAAACAATGACCCAAGGGAACAATTATGACGTTCAAGAAAACCCTACTGGCTTCTGTTATTGGTGCAGTGGTTGCAGGTACGACATTGCTGCCGATGACGGCAAGTGCTGAAACCCTCCGTATTGGTTACTCTGCCGACCCTGAAACGCTCGATTTACATGAACAACTCTCTGGCGGCGTGCTGCGTTTCTCTCACCTTGCGTTTGATCCTCTTGTTCGCTGGACCAAAGACTTCCAGTTTGAGCCGCGCTTAGCCACCGAGTGGGAATAAGTAGACGACACCACTATGCGCATGACGCTGCGTGAAGGCGTTACCTTCCACTCTGGTAACGAATTCACCGCTAAAGATGTGGTATGGACGATTGAACGTCTGAAAGAAAGCCCTGACTACCGCGCTATTTTTGAGCCGGTTGCCAGTGCCGAAGCGGTCGACGACTACACCGTTGAAATCGTTACCACTGAACCTTACCCGCTGTTGCTCAACCTGGCTACGTACATCTTCCCGATGGATAGCGAGTTCTATACGGGTGAAACCGACGACGGTAGCGACAAAGCTGAAATCGTTAAAGCGGGCAATTCCTTCGCTTCGCGCAACGTTTCAGGCACCGGCCCGTTCGTTGTGACTGACCGTCGGCAAGGCGTTCGGGTCGATTTCGAACGTTTCGAAGATTACTGGGATACTGAGAGCGAAGGCAACGTATCCAATATCGTCATGACGCCTATTGCTGAAAACGCCTCTCGCGTTGCGGCACTGCTTTCTGGCGGCGTTGACTTTATTGATGCCGTTCCGCCCAACGATTTAGACCGTGTCCGTGAAGCAGATGGCGTCAATCTGATTGAGATCGACGGTACCCGCATCATTGGCTTCCAAATGAACGAAGAGCGCGTAGAAGCCTTCCAAGACGCCCGCGTTCGCCAAGCGGTTGATCTGGCCATTAATCAGGAAGGCATTGCCGACCGGTTGATGCGTGGCTTCGCTAACCCGGCGGGTCAGTTCTCGCCAGAGGGTTACTCAGGCCACAATCCTGACTTAACGCCACGCTACGATATCGAACGTGCCAAAGAGTTAATGGCGGAAGCAGGTTATGAAGGGGGCTTCAGCGTTGAGATGATCGCCCCCAATAACCGCTACGTGAACGATGCCCAGATCGCTCAGGCAGTCGCCAACATGCTGGCGCAAATCAACATTGACGTTGATCTACGCACCATGCCGCTCGCCCAGTACTGGCCTGAATACGATACCCGTGAATCCGATATGGCAATGATCGGCTGGCACGCCGATACGGAAGACAGCGCCAACTTCTTCCAATACCTCTCTTTCTGTATCGATGAAGAAACCGGCGCGGGTCAGTACAACTACGGCAGCTACTGCAACGAAGAGATTGATGCATTGGTCACCGAAGCGGATAGCGAAACGGATCTGGAAAAACGCAACGAAATGCTGCGTGAAGCCGAAGCCATGCTTTACGAAGACGTTGGCTTCATCATGCTTCACTGGCAGAACCTTGCCTATGCCGCGGCGGATGGTGTTGAGGTTGAGCCGGTAGTGAACGCTATCGACTTCCCTTACCTAGGTGACTTGGTCGTTAAAAGCAGCGACGACTAATCATTTCCATCGCTCACTAGTTGCATAGCGCTAAAAGAGTCACTGCACTATTAACTGCCAGTATGCTTCGCTCCCTAAACATTTAGGGAGCGAAGCCTTTTGTTTGGCAGTTCGAACCTGCAAGCACTTTGAATAACCATGCCCCTACTCTCTTTGATGAACCCTTCACATAGGTGGCGTACGCCATGATTGCCTTTTTAATCAAGCGGCTGATGCACGCGATTTTGGTGATGTTTGTCATCAGCGTGCTGGCCTTCGCCATTCAGGACAACCTGGGTGACCCCGTACAGCAGATGGTCGGCCAGTCAGTGCCGGAAAGCGAACGCGAAGAAATTCGTGAGCGCTTAGGCCTGAATGACCCCTTCCTGGTGCAATACGCGCGCTTCGCTAAAAATGCCGTTCAAGGTGATTTTGGCTACTCCTACTTTTACCGCGAACCAGCATTAGAAGTTATCGCCCGTCACTTACCCGCCACCTTGGAGCTGGTATTTGCGTCGACGCTGATAATTGTGCTGTTTTCAGTCCCTATCGGGGTATATAGCGCCATTAAGCCGCGATCACCGATATCGCGCTTATTTATGGGAGTATCGATCATCGGTATTTCAATCCCCGTGTTTCTTACCGCGATCGTGCTTATTCAAATTTTCGCGATTGGCGTTACCGTAACGCTATTCCCAGAAAGTACCGGCTGGGGCGCCTGGCTGAATGACTTCTTCTCTACCGAAGGCAATATGCCCTCCTTTGGCCGAGGCTATGATCTGGTGAATGTGGTGGGTGACTGGGACACCAATTTAGCCACCTGGAACGGCTTACAGCATCTAGTATTACCGGCCGTCTCCTTGGCCTCTATCATGCTGCCGTTGTTTATTCGCCTTATCCGCGCCGAAATGATGGAAGTCCTGCAGTCGGAGTACGTTAAATACGCCCGCGCCAAGGGTATCTCTATGCGCCGCGTGTATTTTGTTCACGCGCTTAAAAACACCATGCTACCGGTGATTACCGTTGGTGGTGTTCAGATCGGCACCATGGTGGCCTATACCATCCTGACCGAGACCGTTTTCCAATGGCCGGGCATGGGCCTGATGTTTTTGGATGCGATCAACCGCGCTGATATTCCGCTAATCGTGACCTACCTGATGATTGTCGGCGTTATTTTTGTCGTCACCAATACGATTGTGGATCTGATCTACGGTCTAGTGAACCCCACCGTTAAACTGACTGGGAAGCCCGCATGAGCACCACACGTAATTCTTCACAAGCGAGCGCTTCACCCGGCCGCTGGGAGCGCATGCGTGACTCCTATATGTGGTACAGCTTCAAGCGTGACCGCACCGCACAGCTCTGCCTGGCCGTGTTTATTTGTATGGTTATCGCCGCCTTTGCTTCACCGCTGTTGGCGCCGACGGACCCTTACGACCTTGCTCAGATCGATATTATGGCTTCAGAGCTGCCGCCCTTCTGGATTGAGGGGGCCGATGAGCGCTACTCCTTAGGCACCGACGCCCAGGGCCGCGATTTATGGTCAATTGTGCTGTACGGCACACGCGTTTCACTGCTAATCGGCTTTGGCGCGGTCATTTTGCAAGCGCTGCTAGGGGTCACTTTCGGCCTAATGGCGGGCTATCTTGGCGGGCGTATCGACACCCTCTTGATGCGGCTGGCGGATATTCAGCTCTCCTTCTCGACGTTAATGGTCGCGATAGTGGTAGGCGCCTTGGTTAAAGCGACCATGGGCAGCGCCTTCTATAGCCAATACGCAGTGATGATGCTGATCCTGATTATCGGCCTGGCCGAATGGCCGCAGTATGCCCGCACCGTGCGCGCCTCAGTGTTGGCAGAGAAAAACAAAGAGTACGTAGATGCTGCCCGCGTAATGGGGCTGCGCAGCAAGCGGATTATGTTCCGCCACGTGCTGCCCAACACCATGTCGCCGATCTTCGTTATTTCGACCGTACAGATTGCCAATGCGATTATTTCTGAAGCGGCGCTGTCGTTTCTAGGGCTGGGCATGCCGGAAACGCACCCCTCATTGGGCTCGTTGATTAAATCAGGCTTTGACTATATCCAGTCCGGCTCCTGGTGGATCACACTCATTCCTGGTGCGGTACTGGTCGTGCTGGTGCTGTCGATCAATCTACTCGGTGATTGGCTGCGTGATGTCATGAACCCACGACTCTACAAAGGCTGAGGACACCATGGCACTACTTGAAGTCAATAATCTTGATGTCCGCTTTGCGCTGCGCCAGGGTGAAGTCCACGCCTTGCGGGACATTAGTTTCAGCCTTGAGCGCGGTGAGCGTTTGGGCATTGTCGGTGAATCTGGCGCAGGTAAATCCGTTGCGGCTTTTTCGCTGCTTAACTTAATTTCCAAGCCAGGCTTTATTGCCGGCGGCACCGTCAACTTTGACGGCCAAGTGCTCAACCATATGTCTGAGCGCGGCCTGCGTAAAGTGCGCGGCAACCGTGTTTCAATGATCTTCCAAGACCCAATGATGACGCTTAATCCGGTGCTTTCTATTGGCGAGCAGATGGTCGAGTGTTTGAAAGCACACCGGCGCATCTCCTCTAAAGAAGCCCGCGCAATCGCCTTGGATAAGCTGCAACAGGTGCAAATTCCCTCACCGGAAACGCGTTTGGATCAGTACCCTCACGAGCTATCCGGCGGTATGCGCCAGCGGATTATTATCGCCATTGCGCTGCTGCTCGATCCTGACATCATTATCGCCGACGAGCCCACTACGGCGCTTGACGTGACCATTCAAGCCGAGATCATGGCGCTGCTGCTTGATCTCTGCGAGCAGCACAATGTGGGGCTTATTCTGATCACCCACGACCTGGGCGTGGTCAGCCAGGTCACCCAGCGCATGCTGGTCATGTACGCTGGACGCGTCATTGAGCAAGGGCCGACACGGGAAATCATTAATGACCCGCAACACCCCTATACCCAAGGGCTAATCAACGCCTTGCCACAGATGGCAACGCCGGGTGAAAAGCTCAACCAGATTCGTGGCAGTATGCCATCGCTTTCTAACCTGCCAAGCGGCTGCGCGTTTCACCCACGCTGCGATTTTATCAATCGCGTCGATGGTCAGCCCCGCCCCGCCTGCACCCAGCAAGTGCCCGAATTTGTCGAGTCCGGCAATTGCCGCGTGGCGTGCCATATGGTGGCTGAAATGCTTGAAGATCGCCGTTTGAAGGAGGAAACCTCATGAATGCGCACGCTGAGGCCATGACGGAAAACCCTATGCCCACTCCTCGTCAGAACGAAGAGAGTGCTGATTCGTTGCTGCAGATCCGCGATTTGAAAAAGCGCTTCTCCCTCTCGGGTGATTTCCTTGATCAACTGCGCTTCAAGGGCGGCAAGCTGGTACGGCATCAAGAGTATGTCCATGCTATTAACGGCGTGAATCTGGATATCAAACGCGGTGAAGCACTGTGTGTGGTGGGCGAATCCGGCTGCGGTAAGTCCACCGTGGCGCGTACGGTGATGGGGCTTTTGACACCCTCTGAAGGCGAGATTCGCTACGATGGCCAACGTATCGATAATTTAAGCTCGCGTCAGTTGCTGCCGTATCGCAAGCGTATGCAGATGATTTTCCAGAACCCTTATGCATCGCTTAACCCGCGCATGACTATTCAGCAAACCTTGGAAGAGCCGCTGCGCCTGCACCACCCTGACTGGAAGCGGCCAAAAATTCTCGAAAAAGTTGAAGAAGTGATGCACTCAGTGGGTATTGATCCCGACTGGGGCAAGCGTTTTGGCCACGAGTTCTCGGGTGGTCAACGTCAGCGTATCGCGATTGCCCGTGCCCTGGCCGTGGACCCTGAATTCATCGTCGCCGATGAGCCTATTTCTGCCCTCGACGTTTCGATTCAAGCCCAGGTGCTCAACCTGCTGATGGAAGCCCAGCAAGAGCGCAACCTGACCTATCTGTTCATCACTCACGATTTAGCCGTGGTCGAGCATTTTGGCACCCGTGTGGCGGTGATGTACTTGGGTACAGTGTGTGAAATTGCCACGACGGCCACGCTGTTTGAAAAGCCGCGCCACCCTTACACCCAGGCGCTGCTCTCGGCGATCCCGCGCTTAAAGGATGACCGCCCTCAGCATATTCGCTTATCCGGTGAAGTGCCGACCCCGGTTAATTTGCCCAGCGGCTGCGTGTTTCATGGTCGCTGCCCGCATGCAAATGCACGCTGTAAGCAAGAGATCCCCCTTTTGCAAACACAGGATGACGGAACCCGTGTCGCATGCCACGCTGTTGAAGAGGGGCGCCTATGAGTAGGCTCCCCGTTAATATACAGCGAGCCAAGGCGCTGAGAGGTAGAGCATGGAAATTCGCTGGCTAGAAGATTTTATTGCCCTGGCCAGAACGCGGCACTTCTCCCGCGCAGCAGATGATCAACACGTTACCCAGCCCACCTTCTCCCGGCGGATTAAGTTGCTTGAAGAGGAGATGGGCGTAACGCTGATTAATCGTCAAACGCTACCCCTCTCGCTCACGCCCGCTGGTGAGGAGTTTTTAACCCTGTGTGAACAGGTGACCGAACGAGTGCGGCTTACGCGAGACCGGGTGCGTGAAATCAATGCTGGCCAGCAGCGGCGTATTATGGTGGCGGCGCCGCAGAGCCTATTACCGCATTTTTTGCCTGAATGGCTTGCCTCTACAGGCTGGCAAGACCGCGTACAGCCCTATTTGCGGGCTACCGGCTGGGTAGCTAACGACTATTTTCAAGCGTTAGCGCGGGCCGAGTGCGACCTTGCCATCTGCTACTGGCCAATTGGGCGCTGCGATCTGGATATTGATACCAGTGCCTGCACCTACCGGGTAATCGGTCATGAAAGGCTGATTCCGGTGACTGGGTTAAATGCAGAGGGAGAGCCTTGTGCGTTGCTACCAGGGTCGCGCCATCAACCTGCACCTTGGCTTGCTTACCCAAAGCGCGGCTTGCTTGGCTCAGCGGTTAAAGCCCATTTGGCTAGGTTGCCACAGAGCACTTACTTAACGGCGCAGAGTGAAAATCTCTACGCGGCGGGCATTAAAGAGCTGGTGCTGCTTGGCTACGGCATGAGCTGGTTGCCTGAGCGCAACGTGGCCGCAGAGCTTGCTCAAGGTACGCTGGTAAGAGCAGGCGATAGCCGTTGGGATGTGCCGATGGAGCTACGGCTCTATCGCCATCAAAGCCACCACCACGCTGAACTCGACGGTTTCTGGAGTGAACTCGTCACTCCACGCACTTGAAGCCGTCTTTGAGAAAGCTTAATTGAGAAAGGACACGGTTTGCATGTCGAGCACTCTTTTTAACTTGCAACTCGATCACATAGCCCACCTTCAGCGCGCCTATGCGTCGATGTTGACCGAACATGGATTTGATAGCCTAGCGATTTACAGTGGTCATGCCAGCATGCATTTTGCTGATGATCATACGCCCCCCTTTCAGACTTACGGCCATTTCATGCACTGGGTGGGCTTAGCCGATGTACAGCATAGCTGGCTGATTATTCAGCCAGAAAAGCGCCCACAGCTATACTTGTATGCGCCCGCCGATTTTTGGCATTTACCCACTCATCTTCCCGAAGAACCTTGGGTGGCCGCCTTCGATGTTCACTTTTGCAACGACAAAATCACGCCACCCTTGATCGGTAATGCTGCCATTATCGGCGATACTGACCAACTCGAAGCCAGTCATCAGCAGACGATGCAAGCCGAACGTCAGCCTGAGCAGCTGGTGAATTCACTGGATGAATTACGGCTATTTAAAACGCCCTATGAGATCGCCTGTATCCGTGAAGCCAACCGCCTAGCGATAGCGGGCCATCAAGCAGCGCAAGCAGCGTTTATTGGCGCCTCCGGTGAATTGGATATTCAATTGGCTTACTTAGGTGCCAGTCGTCAGCGCGAATCGAACGTACCTTACCAAAATATCATCGGTTTGAATGAGCACGCGGGTGTATTGCACTACCAGCATTACGACCTGAACGCGCCTAAACGGCGTTACAGCCTGCTAGTAGATGCTGGTCGACGGTTTCGTGGTTACTGCGCTGATATTACTCGCGCCTACGCTGGCCCCGATGCCCCCGTTGCGTTTGGCGAACTGATCACAGCCATGCATGATTTAAAAGATGAGCTTGTGAAAGGCGTTGCACCAGGCGTTAGCTTTATTGCCCTACATGAGCAAATGCATCAACAGCTAGCTGAGATATTGGTGGCCCACGGTTTATTCAAAGGCACCGCAGATCAAGCGGTTGCCGAGGGCGTTACGCGGCTATTCTGCCCTCATGGACTGGGCCACTCGCTGGGCCTTCAAGTGCATGATGTTGCCGGGTTACGTCACTCGGATGGGACACCCGCCCCTGCGCCAGAGCAGCACCCAGCGCTACGGCTTACGCGCACTCTGCGCCCTGGCATGGTCGTTACCATTGAACCCGGGCTCTATTTTATCGCCATGCTGCTCGACCCGTTGCGCAACACCTCACTGCCCGTTAACTGGCGGCTGGTCGACCAACTCTCATCCTGTGGCGGTATTCGTATCGAAGATAACGTAGCAGTGACAGAGAGCGGTTTTGATAACTTAACGCCATAAGCCCTCTATAACTTTTTTTGCATCGTCTTGCTAATCGCCTCTCTACAACGCACTACGCCCGGCTCAAAGCCGGGCGTAGTGCTATTTCAGAAGGCTTAGCAAAGCTAAAATCTAGGCAAAGCTAAAATCTAGGTAAAGCTTAGAAGCGGTAAGTAACACCACCGCCAATGGTGACGGGTTCGATGTCAACTTCACCACCGACGTTGATATCTGCGTTCACGTCAGCGTAGCTTGCGTAACCATTGAGCATAATATTATCAGTCACGGCCAGATCAACCCCTACTTGCCCAATAGCGCCGTAGCTTTCATCAACGTTCACACCACTCGGCTCGCCAGAGAAGCGTGTGTAGTTAAGGCCAGCACCAACGTAAGGCTGTACACGTGAATCCAAGCCACCCATCGGGTAGTAATTCACAAGTAGATTAACAGGCAGACGATCAACACTACCCACATCGCCTAAAGCAGAGGTGTTCAGATCGTGCTCGAACTTCTCAGAGCTGTTGAGTTCAACGCCAACCTTATCAGTAAACAGGTAACCTGCACCAAAGGTGAAGCCGCGAGCGCTCTGCACGTTCAGTGAATCACCATTCAGATTGCCATTACCTGACCCCGTATCCGTTTGGGCAACACCACCACGAACGAATACATCGCCAGCGTTATAAGCGAGAGCCGCTTGGCTTGCCAGTGCGAAACCGGCAGCGATTACAGCAGCAGAAATCAGTTTCATATTACTCATAAGGGTCGTCCTCTATGCAGCGCGCAGTTCCTTGCGCTTGCGGATTGCGGTAGTTGCTATCCAACTTTCCTATACAGAGTGTAGTATACGAACACTGTTTCCAAATGTCTTGTGAAATATTGTTATAAGAAAGTGCGCCCTGATAGTTTTTCTATTTATAAAACTCGGTCATAAAGCTCAAACATGAAACTAAGACATAAAATACAGGCATAAAAAAAGTCCCCCGAAGGGGACCCAGGTGGAGCACGCCAGCTCACTCGGTGTGTTGCTACCAGGTGGTAACAACGTGGATGAAGAAGGCAGAGAAGCTAGATAGTGAATGGTGCCTCTCTATTCAATCACCCTTTGCCATATATATTGCGATCTGCGTGCCACTTTTTAAAAAATAACCATAAAACAACAGCTTAATATAATACCACTTGATTCGCATTGATCTTTCTCGCACTGCAACAAATAAAGTGCACCACCATTGCGCAATTTTCAGCCTTTGTGCATCACAAAGAATCATGTGAGTTCGTTAGCGCTTAAAAATCCTCAAGATAGTGGCTAGGGTGTCACGATAATTTTCACTTGGGCTTTGTCGTTTAGCAGCGCCTCAAAGCCCTCCTCCACGATATCCGCCAGTGGAATGCGCTGGGTCACCATGTCCTCGGCGCGGAAGTAGCCTCGCTGCATCAGTGCCATTACCGCGGGGTAAACATGGCGATAGGCAATAATGCCCTTCATGGTGCGCTCTTGGATGACTAGGTCGTTAGGCTGAAAGCTGGCCTCTCCTTCCCAAATACTCACCACCACCACTTCACCCCCTTCGTGGGTGCTATGCAGCGCCTGATTCAGCACGGCAGGAATGCCGGTGACTTCAAACGCCACGTCTACCCCGCCACCACTCAAGACTTGTAGCTTCGCAACCGCATCCTCCTGTTGCGGGTCAACCACAATAGCCCCTAACGCTTCGGCTTTGGCTTTCCGTGAAGGCGCGACCTCAACGGCATATATTTGAGCAGCGCCTGCGGCCTTGAGAGCCTCAATCGTCATCAAGCCAATCGGCCCAGCGCCAAATACTACCGCGCTATCCCCCGCTTTCAGGCAGCTTTGGCGCACCGCATGCAACGCTACCGCCGCAGGCTCGACCAGCGCGCCTTGCTCGTAGCTAAGATCATCCGGCAGCTTATGCACCATATGTTCACCCATGACGGTGAACTCCGAAAAGCCACCGCCCCCGCCAGAGAGGCCATGAAAGCCCAATAGCGGTGTTAAGTTATAGCGCTCCATTAAGTAGGCGCCATCCTTATTGGGTGAGAGAATCGGCTCAATGGCCACGCGGTCGCCTACCTTCACCCGCGTGACTTTCTCGCCGACCTCGACCACTTCCCCAGCGAACTCATGGCCCATGATGATCGGCGCCTGCTCGCCACTGATCGGGTGCGGCTTACCTACCGGAATAAAAATCGGCCCGGCAGCATACTCATGTAAATCACTGCCGCAAATACCACAGGCAGCCACTTTCACCTTCACTTCATGGGAGTCGCTGATAGTGGGAACCGGCACTTGCTCAACGCGTAAATCTTTTGCTGCATACCAAACCGCGGCCTGCATCGTTTGCTGACTGATGGACTGACTCATGGGTTACCCTTCCTTGTTAAGACGTGTGGTGAACCGGCTGCAGGCCATAGACAGGCGTTTCCAGCCCCTCCATGCGTGCCTTTAACTGCAGCGCCAAATAGTGTGAGTAGTGCCGCGACTGGTGCAGGTTGCCGCCGTGGAACCACAGCGCCTCCTGCTGGGTAGGTTTCCACATATTGCGCAGCTCGCCCTCCCAAGGGCCGGGGTCTTTGGTGGTGTCAGAGCCCAAGCCCCAGCACTTGCCCACTTTATCCGCCACTTCCTGGGAGATAAGCCGCGCCGCCCAGCCATTCATGGAGCCATAACCGGTGGCGTAGACGATCAAATCTGCTTCTAGCTCGCTGCCATCGGTGAGTGTGATGGAGTGAGGGTTGATACGCTCGATCCCTACGCCGCTGCGCAGTTTTATATCGCCACTGGCGACCAGATCACAGGCGCCCACATCGATGTAGTAACCCGAGCCCCGGCGCAGGTACTTCAAGAACAACCCAGACTCATCATCACCGAAGTCGAGTAGAAAGCCTGCGTCTTCCAGCTTCTGATAGAACTCGGCGTCGCGCTGTTTGATTGCCTCAAACGCCGGACGCTGAAAATCTGGCAGCACCTTGTAGGGAATCGAGGCAAAAATCAGATCAGCCTTCTCGTGGGTTAAGCCATTAGCCACCGCTTCTTCGGAGTAGAGCGGCCCCAGCACTTCCTCCATCAAAGAGTCCGACTTCACAATATGGGTGGATGAGCGCTGCAGCATGGTCACATCGGCGTCGTGCTCCCAGAGTGCCGCGGCAATATCGTGAGCGGAATTATTGGAGCCCACGATTACGCACTTTTTGCCCGCGTAAGCATCTGGCCCCGGGTGCTGGCTGGAGTGCTGCTGCTCACCTGCAAAGCTTTCCGCGCCGGGAAATGTCGGCACATTGGGCATACCCGACATCCCGGTGGCCATTACCAGCTGTTTCGGGCGTAGCGTGATCTCTTCGCCGTTGCGCTTAACGTTAACCACCCACTCGCCTGCGGCGTCGTCATAGCGTGCATTCTGACACTCAGTGGAGCTCCAATAATTGAGCTCCATCACCTTTGTGTACATTTCCAGCCAATCGCCCACCTTGTCTTTCGGTGCAAACACCGGCCAGTTCTCCGGGAAGGGAATATAGGGTAGGTGGTCGTACCACACCGGGTCGTGCAGGCAGAGAGATTTATAGCGCTTGCGCCAGGAGTCACCGGCTCGCTCGTTGCGCTCGATAATAATGGTCGGCACGCCCATCTGCTTCAGCCGCGCGCCCAAACCAATACCGCCCTGGCCGCCGCCAATAACAACGCAATACGGCTGCTGCGTGTAGCCAAGCTCTGCCTCTTCGCGCTCCCGTGACTCTAACCAGGTTTCACGCTGCTTATTGGCCCCGTGCTCGGCCCCTTTTGGGCGGTTGTGGTTACGCGGCTCGGGAAAGTCGTGCAGTGACTGCATGGTGGTTAACAGCGTCCAACATTTGCCGTCTTTAAGGCGCAAGTAGCCTTTGCCGCTGGCGACCGCTGTCTCAAAGGTAAACCACGCCTCACTGGTGTCGCCGTTCTGGGCAGCTTCGCCTTCTAGCTGCCAGTTCGAAGGACGCACGTTCTCCAGGGTGGCATTGAGCATGGCCTGAATAGCGTCTTTTCCCTCACAGGTTTTTAAATTCCAGGTAAAGGTTACAAAGTCGCGCCAGTAACACTCCTCATTAAATAGCGACAAAACACGCTGAATATCCTGGCCTTGCAGCGCTTTATCAAAATCACTCAGCCACCCTTGAACAGTGGCCGTGGCGGTTTGCTGGGTTTGTGCCGATATCTCGGACATAGCGAGAACTCCATCGTTTGTTATTGTTGAATTGCTGGTGAGACACTCAACTCTAAGCACCCGCCGTGCCAATCATTTCAGATAAACCACAAGCATATGAAAAATATGAATAAATTTAAAAAAACAGTTGTCGATTAGGCGTTGCCTAAGGCGTACACCTGTCACATCTAGTTGTAAACAACGTTACAGGTGTAACGCACGACTAACGGCGTAATAGCGCTGCGTTGACACCCACGCCAGAGCGCATAGGCTGGAAGGACAATAACAAGCCCCACGGTGAACCACGCCATGCCCACTCAATCGTCCCAGCCCGCACGGCTGCCATCCGTCCAACGCCAGCATATCGAGCATATTTTCCAGCTCGGCGAAGGCTTGGAAATGCCACAGCTACCCGCCCAGCAGACTATTCGACGCTCCTGGCTGCGCTGCCTAAACGAGTACCAACTCGATCCCACTCAGCCACGCCCAGCCCGGGTGGTGCCTCAACAAATCCTGATCGAGCACCGGGAATCCGTGGATGAACTACTGCACGTGGCAAGAGCCGGGGTTGACCAGCTTTATCAGCAAATTGCGCAACTAGGCTACGTGCTACTGCTCACCGACCACCGCGGGATAACCGTCGAGTTTCGTGGCGACCCCAACCAAGACCAGCAATTGCGCAAAGCGGGCCTTTATCTCGGTGCCGACTGGGACGAACGCTTCGCGGGTACCTGTGCCGTGGGCACTTGCCTGCACGACCGCCAAGCGATTATTTGCCACCGCCAGGAGCACTTCGACGCCTCGCATATTTCGCTTACCTGTACTGCCGCGCCCATCGCCGACCCCCAGGGCAACGTCATGGCCGTGCTGGATATCTCTGCGCTGCAATCGCCTACCCAGCATGAGAGTCAGAACTTCAGCCTTTCGCTGGTGACGCTCTACGCACGAATGATCGAGGACGCCTATTTTCTCCAGCGCTACCGTGACTGCCTAATGGTGCGCCTGGATACCTCGCGAGAGTTTGTGCATGTAAATGGACGCGGACTCATCGCTATTGAAGAGAACGGGCAAGTGATTGCTGCCAACGCAGTGGGCCGTGATCTGATAAGTGAACACCAGCGCCGTTGGCCACCCTGGTCAGCCCATCACACCCCAATGCTGGGGGAGCTATTCGAGTGCGAGATCGCCGATGTGCTCAGCATTAATAGCGCCACCGACGATCAACTGCGTGCTTTTCGCGCCAGGGTCGACAACACGATTTACTTTATTGGCTTGTTGGAGCCACGCCGTCCTCGACTTGCTCAGCAAGCGCAATCGCTCCCCTCCAGCCTGCCGGAAGCACTGGTACGCCTCGGTGCCGACGACCCAGCCATGCGCAAAGTGCAGAAGCTGGCTGAGCGGCTGCGCAACGAAGCCAGCGTCAATGTACTGATTAGCGGTGAAACCGGCACCGGCAAAGAGGTCGTTGCCCGTGCCCTGCATGACAGCGGCAACCGATCTAAAGGCCCCTTTATCGCGGTAAACTGTGCCGCCATTCCCGAAGCGCTGATCGAAAGCGAGCTGTTTGGTTACGAGCCCGGCGCCTTTACCGGCGGGCGCGCCAAAGGTATGCGCGGGCTGATCCCCCAGGCCCACGGCGGCACACTGTTTTTAGATGAAATCGGCGATATGCCGCTGGCCCTGCAAACCCGCTTGCTGCGCGTGCTGGCAGAACGGGAAGTCATGCCACTGGGTGCCAATACGCCCGAGAAGGTCGATATTCGGGTGATTACCGCCACTCATCGCAATATCGATGCGATGATCCAGCAAGGTGAGTTCCGCGAAGATCTCTATTACCGCCTTAACGGGGCCCAACTGCGCCTGCCCGCGCTACGCGACCGCGCCGATAAGCTCTACGTTATCCGCCGTGTATTTGACGACATCATCCAAGAGCGAGCCTCCAACCAATCACCGCGCCTGCGGGCCGATGCCATCAGCGCCCTGCTCGCCTATGCCTGGCCCGGTAATATCCGCCAGCTAAAGAATGCGCTGGCGTTTGCACTGGCCACCTCAGAAAGCGACGAAATCACCGTACATGACCTACCCGAGCAGTGCCTAAGCCAGCGCATCACGCGGCAGGCAACTTTCCAGCCTGCAGACGCTGGTCGCGACACTGATCACACATTGCTGGAAATGCTCAAGGAGCAGCACTGGAACATTAGCGCGGTAGCCCGCGCTCTCGGGGTTTCGCGGCCTACCGTGTACCGGCAAATGCAGCGCCAAGGCATAGTGCCGCCAAATTGGCAGGGCTAAGCGCAAATGTGTTAATCCGCTAGTTGGCCTTGGGGTTTACCCTCACGTACACTTGTTTGAACTCGTTTATCCATTTATAAACCCGCTTTCGACAAGCCGAGGCTCTCCCATGGCGTTTGACTCCACTTCTTCCTATATCGCAACCGATGCGCTTAAGCAGGCGGTGAATGCTGCCGTGGTGCTCGAACGACCGCTATTGATCAAAGGCGAGCCGGGCACCGGCAAAACCCTGCTGGCCGAAGAACTGGCCGAGTCTCTTGATACCCAGTTGATTACCTGGCATATCAAATCCAGCACCAAGGCGGCCCAGGGTTTATACGAGTACGATGCCGTCAGCCGCCTGCGTGACTCTCAGCTAGGCGTTGAAGGTGTAGAGAATGTCGCTAACTACATCAAGCCCGGCAAGCTGTGGGAAGCCTTTACCGCCAACGAGCGCGTGGTGTTATTGATCGACGAGATCGACAAGGCCGATATCGAATTTCCCAACGACCTGCTCCAAGAGCTGGATCGTATGGAGTTTCACGTTTACGAAACTGGCGAAACCATCCGCGCCGAGCAGCGCCCGATTATCATCATCACCTCGAATAATGAAAAAGAGCTGCCGGATGCGTTCCTGCGCCGCTGTTTTTTCCACTACATCGAGTTCCCCGACCGCGAGACCATGCAGGCGATTGTCGATGTGCACTTCCCGGATATCGCCTCCCGGCTTGTCAGCGAAGCCCTAGAGGTATTTTTCGAGCTGCGTAAAGCGCCAGGCCTTAAGAAAAAGCCGTCAACGTCTGAACTGGTCGATTGGCTCAAGCTACTGATGGCTGACGATATTGCTCAAGAAGCGCTCTACAACCGCGACCCGGCCAAAGCGCTGCCGCCGATGGCCGGCGCCCTGGTCAAAAACGAGCAGGACACCCAGTTGCTCGAGCGCTTGGCGTTTATGATCCGTCGTCAGAAAGGCACAGGCCGCTAAGCCATGTTTATCGGCCTATTCGAAACGTTAAAGCGCGCGGGCGTGCCCGCCTCACTGCGCGAGCTTTTAGATCTTCATGCTGTAGTGGAACGCGGCGTGGTGTTCGCCGACATGGAGGCCTTCTATCAGGTGGCCCGCACGGTGATGGTCAAAGACGAGCGCCACTTTGACCGCTTTGATCGTGCCTTCGCCGCCTGGTTTAAAGGCCTCGAGGACATGGACGCCGCTATTGAAGCGCTAATCCCCGATGACTGGCTGCGACGGGAGTTTGAGAAGCAGCTGACCGACGAAGAGAAAGCCAAGATTGAATCTCTGGGTGGCCTTGAAGAACTCATCGAAACGTTTAAAAAACGCCTGGAGGAGCAAAAAGAGCGCCACGCGGGGGGCAATAAATGGATCGGCACCGGTGGCACTAGCCCTTTCGGGGCCTACGGCTACAACCCAGAGGGCATTCGTATTGGTCAGGATGGCTCGCGCCACCGCCGCGCCACCAAGGTCTGGGACGAGCGACGCTTTCGGGATTACGATGATTCGCTGGAGCTAGGCACCCGCAATATCAAGATGGCGCTGCGGCGGCTGCGCAAGTTTGCCCGCCAGGGCGCGCAGGACGAGTTCGATGTGGATAGTACCATCCGCGAAACCGCCAAAGATGCCGGGCTACTCAACGTGCAGATGCGCCCAGAGCGCCATAACGCGGTGAAGGTGCTGCTGTTTTTGGATGTGGGCGGCTCGATGGATGACCATATTCGCGTCTGCGAAGAACTGTTCTCTGCCGCCCGCTCAGAGTTCAAGCATCTGGAGCACTACTACTTCCATAACTGCCTTTACGAAGGGGTTTGGCGAAACAATATGCGTCGGGGTAACGAGCGGATCCCGACCATGGATGTATTGCACACCTACGGTGCGGATTACCAGGTAGTGATTGTCGGTGACGCGGCCATGTCGCCCTATGAAGTCACACACCCCGGCGGTAGCGTAGAGCACTTTAACGACGAAGCGGGCGGCGTGTGGCTTAAGCGTTTATGCGAAACGTTTCCTCGCCTGGCGTGGCTTAACCCGATGCCGCCCCGGGCCTGGGAGTACACCTACTCGACCCAACTGATCCGCGAGATCATCGATGACCGCATGTACCCCATGACCATGGAGGGCCTGGAAACCGCCATGCGCGAGCTAGCAAAGAAGTAGTCTAATTATCCGGCTATTATCTGGCCATGCGCGTCAGCACATCGTGGTGAGTCAGCTTGCGATGCAAAATGGCCATCACGATGTGCCCTACTATCAGCGCCAGCAGTGTCCAGCCCAGCTCACCGTGGAGCAAACCGCCGAGATCCGTCATCCAGGTGATCTCCTCGCCCTCAAAACCTGACATCAGATTAATTCCAAACATCTCAAGCGAACGGCCCGAACCGTACTGGCGAATAAGTGCAATCGTCGGAATCGCGATCATCAAGCCGTAGAGTGCAAGATGGCCCAGCTTTGCCATAACGCTCACCGATGGCGGGCGACGCGACGCATTGGCTAACGCCCATATCGTTCTCAGTACGACTAAGGTCAGTAGCAATACACCCACTGGGTAATGGGTTCCCCAGAAGAACGCTTCAAAGGGTGTGTCCGGAAAAAGCCAGTGCGCCGTGGCACTCGTAAACTGCCAAGCAAACAGTAGCGTCATCCCCCAATGCAACAAGCGGCTAATCGCACCGTAACGTTGACTGTTATCCATTATCGGTAATGCCACGCAGCTTCTCCCTTCTTTTAATAAGCTAGTCGTGATGCTTATTTTATTGGGGCAACACGTAAATAACATGGCAACAACGTGCAACTTGGTTGCACAAACTGGAACGCAACGTTTCCTAAGGGCTATTAAAGCGACTGCGGGAAATCGTTTAAGCCCTTCAAAAAGGCCTGCTTGGCAGCCTCAAACGCCTTAGGGTCATGTTTAAAGCGACGCAGGATAAGCGCTTCATCCAACACCAGGGTAGGCGCCAATTCGCGAATACTCTTGGCAGGATGGCGAGCGCCCAAGCCAATACGCTTTCCATCCACCCCGCCGAACCAGCGCTTAATGCCACTTTTTTGATAGAACGCTTCTTGTTCGGCGTTATCCACTTCGACACGTAGCGGCGCTTTCAGAGTAAGTTCGCTGATTAACCGCTGCTGAGCATCTGCCTGGTCAAGCGCGCAGGCGTGAGTCACCGCCATGCCCTCACCCTCCTCGTCCAGCACTAGCAGCGCCAGCGCTTGAGGTTTACCCTGCCCATCAACAGCAGCAAACAGCCGCGCTGCTTCTTGCGGAAAAAACACACTGCAGGTCCCGGTGAACACGACCAGCGGCGTAAGACCCGCCTCTTGTCCGTAAACCTCAGCGCATAATCGCGCCAGACAGGCGTTGCGCTGGGCTTCTGCGTTAACGTGTACGACCTTCATTTGAATCATCCTCACCGACTAAAAACCCGCAAGCCTAGAGCAAACATCACCGTTTTGACAGCGCGACGTGCCTCACCACAACGTCCATTCATTTTTACTGATACTGAACACTACTGTTAACAATCTGTCGAAGAGAATTGTAAGCGTGAACATCACTTAGAAGGAGCTAGTATGCCCACTTTTATGAATGACCCTACCATGCCCACACCAAGCTTTCCCGGTAGCCACATGGTAGTCGATGATCACTATGTGTTTATTTCAGGACTGACCGTTGACGATCTCTCTAACGGCCACGCCGTCAAAGGCGACGTTAAAGAAGAGACCCGCCTTGTGATGCGCGCGCTATCGCGCATGCTTGAAATGGAAGGCGGCAGCTTAGCGGACATAGTGCGGGTGGATATCCACCTCACGGATCTACACGCTATCCAAGACATGGACAGTGTTTACGCGGAGTACTTTGAACCTGGACGCTACCCTGCCCGCACCTGCACCGAATCCCCTAACCTCTACGGTGGAAGCAGTATTGAAATCACTGTGATGGCGAAGCGCCAGCTTCAATCAGAGCAATAACCGCCTCAATATCAATGTGGGCTTCCAGCATATCGGCTAAACGATCAAGCTCACGTTCACGGTGAGCCTGATAATCGCTCTGCTCCCCATTAACCAGGCCCAACTGTTTCAGTAGGGCTTGGCAGGCCTCTCGGTGATCAAATAAGCCATGCAGATAAGTACCCATGATTTGGCCATCCTCACTAACCGCACCTTCAGGTAGACCGTTTATCTCAAATAGCGGCGAACTAAGCGCCTGACCTTCACTAACGCCGTTATGAATTTCATAGCCAGTAACTGAAGCGCCATCGGCTACCACTATCCCGCTCACGTTGCGCAACTGCTTGCCAGCGACCATGCGCGTTGTGAGAGCTAGAAATCCCAATCCTGCTACGGTTCCTGGTTTTCCCTCCAAACCTTCTGGGTCATCTACCCATTCGCCCAGCATCTGAAAGCCACCGCAAATACCCAGCACTTTGCCGCCATAGCGCAAATGACGCTGGATTGCCTTATCCCAGCCCTGGCGTTTCAGCCAGTCAAGATCACTGGCAGTACTTTTACTTCCGGGCAGAATGATCACATCGGCGGCGGGTATTGGTTGCTCGGCCCGGATAAACGACAACGAGACCTGGGGGTGTAGCCGCAGAGGGTCAAAGTCAGTGTGATTACTGATGCGCGGTAGCGCGGGAACGATCACGTTAAGCGTTTCATTGGCCTTTTTAGCGTGGGTTAAACCAATGCTGTCTTCGGCATCGAGTACCAGCCCCTGCAGATAAGGCAATGTTCCAAACACGGGTTTTCCCGTGCGTTCCTCCAACCACTCAAGTCCAGGATTTAAGAGCGCAATATCTCCCCGAAAGCGGTTGATAATAAAACCCTTGGTGCGCGCCTGTTCGCTCTCACTCAACAGCGCCAGCGTACCTACCAGTTGGGCAAATACACCACCGCGGTCAATATCGCCTACTAACAAAACCGGGCAGTTAACCGCTTCGGCAAAGCCCATATTGGCGATATCGCCCTCGCGTAGATTGATTTCAGCGGGGCTGCCAGCGCCTTCAGCAATAATCACGTCAAAACGACTTTCTAACGCTTGCCACGCGGCCATTACGCTCTCTTGAGCGGTACGTTTGAAAGCGTGGTAATCCAGCGCGTCCATATGGCCATGTACCTTGCCACGTAAAATCACCTGGGCGCCGCGATCGGTTTCCGGCTTTAGCAGTACCGGATTCATATCGCTGTGGGGTGCTAAATAGCAGGCTTGTGCTTGTAAGGCCGTGGAGCGACCAATCTCGCCACCATCGCTGGTCACGGCGCTATTCAGCGCCATGTTCTGGGGTTTGAACGGCGCCACTGATATACCACGCCTTGCCAGCGCGCGGCAGAGCGCAGCCACCACAGTGCTTTTACCTGCATCCGAGGTGGTGCCTTGAATCATCAGTGTGGCCATAAAGAGTCTCGCCCAGGTGAACAAGGTCGAGACTGTAGCGGGAGGTGATAAACGGCGCAATGTGTCTATCCGTTTCCAGACATATCGATCATCGTACGACCACTATCTAGCTCTACCCATGCCCTTTTCCGTTTTACGTCACTAATCGGTTAATTGATTAAGACACGCGTGATAAACCGCCAAATCATCAGCCGAAAAACAGCAGAATGTCACCGACTCAACGCTTGGGTACTTCTTCAACACCGTTTTAACCGTTGAGACGGCTATCGCCGCGGCCTGCTGGATGGGAAAACGGTACACGCCGGTGCTGATACTTGGGAAAGCCACTGTGTCAGCATTCACGGTAGCCGCCAACGCTAAAGACTGCCGATAGCAGGAGGCAAGCAGTGCCTCCTCGCCTTGTTCTCCGCCCTTCCACACCGGGCCAACCGTATGGATGACATAGCGGGCCGGTAACTCAAAACCATCCGTCAGCTTGGCTTCTCCTGTCGCGCAGCCGCCTAGCTCCTTGCAGGCTGTCAGCAGTTCAGGCCCCGCAGCGCGATGGATAGCGCCGTCAACACCGCCACCCCCAAGTAGTGAGGTATTCGCGGCGTTCACAACTGCATCGACCTTCAGGCGTGTTATATCCGCTTGAATGGCGTTGATGTTCATAAAAATCTCCTTCTTTACTTCATCTTTACTTCGCGACTGCGTTAGAGAGAAAGTTCTACTTCAGGGGTTGAAGCACTCAATTGCGCCAGCTCCCAGGCTTGCACCATCCGCTTTTTCTCAACACCCCACCGGTAGCCACCAAGCGCACCGCTTTGCTGAATCACCCGGTGGCAGGGAATCCACAGCGCGATCGGGTTAGCGCCTACGGCATTACCTACTGCACGGGAGGATTTTGGCGTGCCTAATGCCCTAGCGATATGCGAGTAACTGGCCAGCTGGCCTTCGGGAATAGTGAGTAGTGCCCGCCACACGGCAATTTGAAAATTGGTGCCCGTCACGTGCAATGACAAAGCAGCCGGCGCCTCTTCTGACTTGGCAAAAATCGCCTCCACCGCATAGCGCGTGGCAACTCGGTTAGGGTGGAAGGTGCTGCGCGGCCACTCCATGGCTAGCTTTGTCAGCAGTTCTTCTTCACTGGTGGTATCGATAAAGCCCATGCGACAAATACCACGGGGCGTCATTGCCACAAACATGCTGCCAAGAGGCGTTTCATGAACCCCATAAGTAATCTCAACGCCCTCACCCTGGCGCTTATACTCCCCAGGCGTAACGGCCTCTAGCTGAACAAAGTGATCATAAAGCCGTGAGCCGCCGCTGAGCCCCAGGGTATGAGCAATATCCAGCAACGAAGTAGAGGAGTGCATCAACTGTTTACCCCGCTCCAGCGTTAGCGCCTGTAAAAATCGTTTAGGGCTAATCCCCACATAACGACAAAACAGCCGCTGGAAATGGAAGGCACTAATATGAACGTGAGCGGCCACTGTTTCCAAATCAGGCTGCTCAGTGGCATTGGCAACCATGTAGGTCATGGCCTTTTCGATACGCGCATAATCGTTCATGTTTATCTCTCTAGCCGTTTCAGGCTAATTATGGGCTTATCATGGCAGCCTAAGCGCTCAAGGCCCCGTTGCCGACCCGTATCTTGCTCAATGCATAGTGGGCAAATACCTATTGTTTTAGCGTTATTATTTCGGTGATGCAAAAAAGACAATCTACTTGTTTTCCGCTAGGGTGAGGCCCCGCCTCTATTGACAGTGCACACTAAGCCCATGCAAGACTTAATTGATGACATTGCCGCCGCCATGGCGAAAGCAGAGGAACGTGGCAAGGTCGCAGACTATATTCCCGAACTTGGCCATGTTGACCCACAACAATTTGCCATTTCGCTCGCCACCGTCGATGGCCAAGTATATTCGGCGGGCTGCGCGACCACCCCCTTCTCAATCCAAAGCATTTCCAAAGTTTTTACGCTGACGATCGCGCTAGGCCAGATGGGCGACTCACTTTGGACAAAAGTGGGCCGTGAACCCTCGGGCGACCCCTTCAACTCTATCGTGCAGCTTGAACACGAAAGCGGCAAACCGCGTAACCCGTTTATCAATGCCGGTGCCATTGCGGTGGTTGATGCGATCATGATGGGCCATGAACCCAAAGAGACGCTGGGTGAAATTCTCAGCTTTGTGCGCTATATCGCCGATGACGACAGCATTTGCTTTGACCATGCGGTAGCCGCCTCAGAAATGGCACACCGCGACCGTAATGCTTCATTAGCGCATTTCATGAAAGCCTTTGGTCACCTTCGCCACGACGTCGATAAGGTGCTAGGCACCTACTTTCATCAGTGTGCTATTGCGATGAGCTGTGAGCAGCTCGCTCATGCTGGCCTGTTCCTGGCTTCGGATGGCGTCAATAAACCCAGCAACATTCGGGTCGTCGCCCCTCAGCGGGCACGGCGTATCAATTCACTGATGATGATGTGTGGGCACTACGACGCCTCAGGGGAGTTCGCCTTTCGGGTGGGCCTGCCCGGCAAAAGTGGTGTGGGCGGCGGCATACTGGCCATCGCCCCAGGCCACGGCGCCATTGCCGTTTGGTCACCAGGATTAGACGCCTACGGCAACAGCTTGCTAGGCACCCAGGCGCTTGAAATGTTTGTACAGCACACAGGCTGGTCGGTATTTGGGCATTAAAAGCAAAGAGTTAAAGGCAATGGTTTAATCATTCACCTCAATTTTGTTCAATACCGCCAACAGGAACCATTACAAACTCCTTGCACTACCAAGGAGAATGACAATGAGCGCTACACTACTGCTGCCTACACTTCTGCCCATGACTGCATTTGCTCTTGCTGCGTCTATTTCGCCGGGGCCGGTCAACATCGTTTGTTTGAGTAGCGGTACGCATTACCCTATCGCTAAAGGGCTTGTTTTTGTAACCGGCGCCACGCTGGGTTTTGTCGCACTGTTTTTAGCCATCGGCGCTGGCCTTTACTCCCTGCTGAGTGTGGTGCCACTGCTGGAAACGTTTTCACGCTGGGCAGGCATTCTGTTTTTACTCTATCTCAGCTATCAACTTTTACAGCACGATGGGCGCTTGCAGGAGCGAGCCGGCGTCAAAGCCCCAGGGTTTATGACAGGCGCCATGATGCAGTGGCTCAACCCCAAGGCGTGGCTGGCGTCTGCCGCTGGCATTGGTGCCTACACCAGTGCTGATGCCCCCTATCAGCTATGGCTGTTTGCCGGTCTCTATTTGCCTATTTGTTGGATATCGCTAGCCAGTTGGGTATACGCAGGCGCTTTTCTGAAACCCTATGTTCATCGTCCTATCATCTTACTAACGGTTAACCGCGCACTCGCTATCTGCCTGGCGGCTAGCGCTATTGTCTTACTGGTTGAGTAGCGGGTAGCGGTACTGGTTGGGTGTCGCTCCTACCAGCCGCTTAAACGTTCTTTGAAAGTGTGGCTGATCATTAAAGCCAGTGTTCATAGCTGCTTGAACAATAGGCTGCCCGTGCTTTAGCGCTATCTGTCCCTTCTGGATCCGCTGGTTAATCAGGTAGGCATGAGGCGTTAGTCCGAAGTGCTGTTTGAAGGCGCGAATCAGGTGCCCAGCGCTATAGCCCGACTGCTGACATAGCCGCTCAAGCGATATATCGGAAGCATAATTGGCACGTAAATAAGCCGCGACATACTCTAGCGTGCTGGGCGCTTGAGGCAATGCGGCGGGGGATTCTTGAGCAAGTACTTGCAGCGTGGCAGACAAGTACTCGACTAACGCCGTTTGCTTATCGCCAATGTCGCGTTGTTCGTCCAGCAAACAAGCGGCCATATCGCAGTACCCGGCATAAAGCGCTGGCTGGGTAATGACGGCGGTAGCGATATCTTGCCAGTACGGCGTATTCAACAGGCCCAGTTGGTAACGCAATTCACTCAGCCACTCGGTATCGACGTAGAGCATCATGTACGCCCAGGGCTGGTTCTCGACGGGGTTGCAGGCATGCACCCAATGGGGATTCATCATAACGATATCTCCCGCACTAATCTGATGTGTCGCATCGCGATAGCAAAAGGTGCTTTGACCAGAGGTAACCGCCCCCAGCGACCAATGCGTATGGCTATGAGGTGCATAGCAAACTTGTCGCGCGTCGCTGATCTTGCGCAGTTCCACATATGGCATCCGTATATCGCGCCAAAAGACAGGTGTCGATGTATTAGATGTGGTAGCTGACGACTTGTTAATTGACAAAGGTGCACTCATGGTTTGCTCGTATTAATAAAAATAGCGACTCGTCTTTTTTGCAGAAACTACACTGGACAATAGCACAGCACACGCACAGTATGGGCCGCCAAAAAGCTCGAGATGAACTAGTTTGCATAGGAATTCGCAACGCCATATCAAGTCAGGAGGACACCATGGCTAATAGTATGAAAAACCCCGATCACCGTGATGCGATTACGCTTTTCGCCCGCATGGGCTACGCCTCCCGCGGCATCGTTTATGTGTTAGTGGGTGGCCTTGCCGCGCTGGCAGCCTTTGGCCAAGGTGGCCAAACAGAAGGCAGCCGCGGTGCATTAGAAAGAGTCCTCACCGCCCCCTTTGGAAAAATACTATTAGGTGTCATCGCAGTGGGTTTGGTTGGCTACGCCATGTGGCGCACCATTCAAGCGGTCAAAGACGCCGACCATCACGGCAACGGTGCTAAAGGCTTAGCTATTCGTGCAGGCTTATTAGCGAGTGCGATTACCCATACGCTATTGGCCTTTTTTGCCGCCACGCTCATCTTCCAATTTACGGGCTCTTCCGGGGGGTCAGGCGGTGGCTCACAGGGCGTGGCAGGCTGGTTGATGCAGCAGCCTTTTGGCCGTTGGCTGGTAGGGGCCGTTGGCTTGGTCATGATTGGTGTCGGCATCTCCCATGCCTTCAAGGGTTATAAGGCCAAATTTGACAAGCACTTTGCGATGCCACCCCAAACCCAAAAGTGGGCTTATCCCATCTGCCGTTTTGGCTTAGTCATTCGCGGGATTGTATTTGTCATCGTAGGTAGTTTCTTTCTGATTGCCGCTTATCAGTTTAACCCTGACCAAGCAGGCGGTACGGCTGAAGTATTTAGTGCGCTGCGCAGCCAAGCATACGGTCAATGGTTGCTGGCCATTGTCGCTATCGGGCTCTTCGCGTTTGGCCTATACAGCCTATTAGCGGCTATTTATCGCCGCATTAATCCAGAGATGTAGCGCCCCCTAATGGCCAATACAACGCGAACCAAGCAGTGGTTTGAGCGTATTAACGGCTCAAAGAACATGCTGTGGTTACTCGGCACCCTCTCCTTTTTGGAAACGATTATCCTGCCCATTCCGCTTGAGCTGGTGCTGATCCCGCTGATGGCAGCCAACAAACAACGTATCTGGCTTTTAGCGACGGTCACTACCGCAGGTTGCTTAATTGCATCGCTGGTCGGCTATGGCGTTGGCATGCTGCTTTTTCAGTCGATAGGTACTTGGTTTATTGAATTCATGGGCATGGAACAGAGCTATCAGTCGTTCCAAACCTTCTTCGATCAGTATGGTTTTGCCGCGATTTTAGCCATTGGTATTCTGCCCATTCCCTTTCAGGTCGCGATGATTACCGCAGGCCTTTCCGGCTACCCAGTCCTACTCTTCGCGCTAGCGGCGTTAATTGCCCGCGGCCTGCGTTACTTCGGCCTCGCCTGGCTCGTTCACCGCTTTGGCAGCCGAGTGCTGCTGTTATGGAAGCAACAAGCCCTAGTAACCAGCCTAGTGGCGGGTGTAGTGGTGCTGGCGGTGGCGCTGGGAATGCAGGCTTTGGCGGGGCTGATTGCTTAACCGGCGGTTGAAATATCCAGCCCCACCTTAGCAATGCGCGTTTGGCATTGGCTTACGCATCATCCTGCGTCTTACCAGGCGTTGCTGCCGTATGCTTGGCCTTCATATCTTTGAAGGCCTCCATGATGTCCATGGGTAGCGGGAACACAATCGTCGAGGCGTTTTTGTTGCTCATGTCGCTCATGGTTTGCAGGTAGCGAAGCTGTAGCGCGGCCGAGTTTTCCTGCATCACGTTGGCGGCCTCCACCAGCTTTTTAGACGCCTGAAGCTCCCCTTCGGCGTGTATCACCTTGGCGCGACGCTCGCGCTCCGCTTCGGCTTGGCGGGCAATGGCGCGAATCATGCTCTCATCCAAATCCACATGCTTGATTTCAACATTGGCCACTTTGATACCCCAGGCTTCAGTTTGGGTATGAATGATTTCCTGGATATCGTCGTTGAGTTTATCCCGCTCGGAGAGCATCTCATCCAGGTCATGCTTACCCAGCACGGAACGCAGCGTGGTCTGCGCCAACTGGCTGGTCGCTTGGGTGAAATTCTCGACTTGAATGATCGCCTTTTCAGGGTCGACCACGCGGAAGTAAAGCACCGCGTTGACCTTAACGGTGACGTTATCCCGGGAAATGACATCCTGCTCAGGTACGTCCATGGTGATCACACGTAAATCCACCACCTCCATCTTTTGAATGGCAGGAATCACAATGACCAACCCTGGCCCCTTCACTTTCTGGTAACGACCCAGAAAGAACACCACGCCGCGCTTGTACTCCGGCAATATACGAATGGAGGCAGCAATCAACATCACCACCAGCACCACAGGGACTAAATACGAAATAATCATTGGGCACCTCGTTTTGCAGATGGCTCGTTTTGCAGATGTTTCGTTATGGGGGAAAGCACGTCATCGTCGCAGGCATCACCGGGGCGTCACATGTACCGTTAAGCCTTCAAGACGCACTACTTCAAGCTCATCACCCTGTTTAACGGGCGCATCGCTCACCGCGTTCCAGCGCTCGCCATGCAGGCGTACATGGCCGTTGGTCTCAAAATCCTCCAGCGCCACCGCCGTTGCACCAATCAGTTGCTCCGCACCGCTGTGCACCGGACGCCGCCGCAGCGTTGCAAAGCGCGTTAACGTCCATAGCATCAAGCCGCCAAAAATCAGGGCTACACCGCCAATCAGCGGTAGCGAAATGGCCAAGTGTTCGGCATCCATCAGCATCACCGACCCCAGCACAAAAGCGATAATGCCGCCCGCCCCCAACACCCCGAAACTGGGCATGAACGCCTCGCCTACCATCAGTGCCATTCCCACCACCATCAGTGCCAGGCCCGCATAGTTAATAGGCAGAACTTGAAAAGCGAACAGCGCCAGCAGCAGGGAGATAACCCCAATAGTGCCGGGAAAAAGGCTGCCGGGGTTGGAAAGCTCGAAAATCAGCCCGTAAAAACCGATGATCATTAGGAAATAGGCAACATTAGGATTGGTGATCAGCGAGAGCAGTTGAGTACGCCAGTCCGGGTCGTAACGTTCAATGGCAAGATTCGCCGTCGCCAATGTACCCTCGCCGCGCTCCATCACCACTGTCATACCGTCAAGCTGAGCGAGTAGGTCATTAATGTCGCGCGCCACCACATCAATGACATTTTGCTCCAGGGCCTCACTTTCGGTGAGGTTGACCGCATCGCGCACCGCCTCTTCCGCCCAATCCGCATTGCGGCCGTGGCGCTCCGCCAGGCTGCGGATAAAACTCACCGCGTCTTCAATCACCTTGCGCTCCATGGCGCTGCCTTCCTGCTCGCCTTCAGACTCCTCGCCCGCTTCATCATCACCCGTCAGCCCGCCGCCGCCCATTTGCACCGGTGTCGCAGAGCCCAAATGGGTAGAAGGCGCCATGGCCGCTACGTGGCTGCCGTAAAGCAGATAGGTGCCTGCGCTGGCTGCGCGCGCGCCACTGGGGGAAACGTACATCACCACCGGTAGGTCTGAATTGAGCATTTCCCGAATCATATCGCGGGTGGTATCAACCAACCCGCCAGGGGTATCCAGCTCAACAATCACCACTTCGCTGCCCTGCTCTCGGGCTTTACGAAGACCACGTTCAAAATAATCCTTGGTCGCAGGGCCGATAGCGCCTTCAATATTGAGGATTAAAGCGCTGGGGGAAGTTTGTGCCCTGGCCTGCCACGTGAGCGACAGCGCCGCCATCAGTAATCCCGCCACCAACAGCCACAGCCAGTGCGATTTGTGAGGAAGGGAGTGCATATCCGCTCCAGCAGCTATCAATACGCTCAAGGGTATCTACTCAACGTAGCACCCGCAGTGAGCTTCGTCATGAACAACGTGATAGCGGGCGGTTAAGCGTAATAACGCCTAACCGCAGGAGGCTATGCTAAGCAACAGCGATGGCTGGAAGGACGTTCGAGGAGGTTGGCTGGGAGTTGGTTAGTTGACGTAATAGCCGCTTACCTTCCAATCGCCCCCTTCTAGGTGAGGCGTGATAGTTTCGGTAATCTGAGGCTTATTTTCAAAACGGGTCTGGAACGTAAACACCGCATAATCACCAAAAGGCGCGCCGGGCATAGACGTTTCACGGATAACACGTATTCGCCGCCTGGACTCAACCGCCCCAAAATCACGCCGGGCAGCGTTGAGGATGCCTCCCACGCTTGTTCATACTCACCGCTGTCGATGGCTTCAAGCCACGCCAGTGCTGCCGCTTCAGCCGCATCGGTGTGCGAATGCGCGTTCGTGGTGAGCAAGAGAAGCAAGGTAGCAATGATAAAGGTCACTGTTTTGGACATAGCAAACTCTTGTGGCAGCCAGGGTTAATTGTGCGTCTTAAGTCATTATCGGAAGCTGGGGAAATTTCTTTAGCGTTAATCCCGCCTAGCGGCGACTAATGATAGAAAGGGATTCACCTGTCGTGGTCCGCGCTTCTCAAACCCCACCTGCTCGTTTACTATGCGCCACCCAACCTATCCAGCCCTCACCTTTAGGCGACCATGTCCGTCAACGCCCTCTATACCGACCTTTCCGGCTACTACGATTTGATGTGCGTAGACATCGACTACCAAGCACAAAGCAACGCCATTCGACGGCTGCATCAGCTTTTCGGTAACGACGGCACCGCCCATCTGGATTTAGCCTGCGGCACCGGCCCCCACGTGCGCCATTTTATTGATTTTGGTTACACCAGTGGCGGGCTGGATATCAATCAGCCGATGCTGGATATCGCCGCCTCACGCTGCCCAGAAGCCCAGTTCACCTTGCAAGACATGAGCACGTTCGACGTTAGCGAACCTGTCGATTTAATCACCTGCTTTTTATACTCGATCCATTACAGCGACGGGGTTGAGAAGCTAGATGCGTGTATTTCTAGCGCGCACCGCGCGCTCAAGTCTGGCGGAATTTTCTGTTTTAACGCGGTCGATAAAGACAAAATCGATAACGGTTTATCGGTTAAGCACAGCGCCAAACAAGCAGACGATATATTCACGTTCCGCTCAGGGTGGCACTACAGTGGGCACGGTGAAAGGCAGGCGTTAAGGCTCAGCATTGAAAAGACCAGCGCCGGGGCCACCCAAGTATGGAACGACGAACACTCCATGGTGGCGGTGAGCTTTGTAGAGCTAACCGCCCTGCTAACGCCTTACTTTGAGGTGCATGTGTTTGAGCATAACTACGAGACCATCACCCCGTGGGATACTGTTTCGGGCAATGCGATTTTTGTCTGTGTGAAGCGTTAACGCTTGCAAGCGCATCGGCGCTAACCTTCTGCCCTAACGATTCAGGCTTCTGAATCTGAATCTGAATCATTCGAACTGGGCCGTAGTTGGCGCTGAACGCCGAGTAAAAAGTTACGCAGCACCTGATCTTTGCACTCGCGATAATTCTTGTGGCTTGGCTTACGGAAAAAAGCGCTTAACTCATGATTGCTTATACGGAAGCCTGCCAGCTCAAAAATAGCCAGAATATCGTCAGCCTTCAGGTTTAAGGCAATGCGCAGTTTCTGGAACACCATGTTGTTGTTCAACTGCGTCTCTGGCGCGGGCTGCGGGCCTTCGCGCTTGCCACGCTTGAAGCTGATAAAGCCGTTCAGAAACGCCGCCAGCTCTCTGTTTTTCATCGTTACAAAGGCGTCGTCTTCATCCTTTTTCAACCAGGCAGTGACCTGCTCTTGAGCCACGCTGACTTCTGCCAAGGTGAAAATATCCACGATGGTGCTGTCTTTTAAATCAAAGGTGTAACGTATGCGGCGAAAAATATCATTATTGGTCAAAATAGTGTCCCTAGTCTTAGGCAAACCCAGCACAATCAGGCGTTATGTGCATCTACGTCTATCATCAATATCACTAACATCAGCAGCTTAACAACTAACCTGATGTCAGCTTTCCAAGCAGCTCATCAATTTCGTCTTTAAGCTCGCCATCTTCAATCTTGTTGGCAGTGACTTGGGCCTTTTTAAGATTGTTGATCGCCGCATCAGTTTGACCAAGCTCAACCTGCAGCTTCGCCATGGAGAACGCGATGGATGACATATGGTCTTTCGAGTTAACTGCAACGGCCTTTTCAAAGGCTTTTTCATAGACAGCCAGCGCCTCATCCAGTTCTTCCGTGAAGTCAGCCAACGTTTCCCACTGCTCAGGGTGATCCTTATCGGTGTTTTCGTTCTCGGTGCAGATCGCTTCCAACTGCGCATAAAGCGTGTCAAACGCCTCTCTATCCTCTTTATCAGCAGCCTTCATGAGCTTTTCAGCGAGTTCGTAAACCGCTTTGTATATTTTGGTGTTAATCATGAACGACTACCTTTTCTCTATTAAAAACAGTAACAAGCAAAAAACCTGCTCAAAACAACGTTGTGGAACCGCCAACTCACCGTGGCCGGTGACATTATACCCTTTGAGGATAGCGCTACGGGCGTTCATTTTTCGGTTTTTGTAGCAAGACCAGACCGCTGATCGCTATTAACAGTAATGCTCCATGATGAACTCAGGTTGCCCCGTTTGCTCATCAATCTGCTCACCTAATGAAATAAAGCCATGCTGCTTATAAAAATTGATACTGAGGGCATTCTGGCTGTAAACACTGAGCTGCAAACACGACCTTCTGCTCTTGGCATCATCCATCAACGCTGACCCTATCCCTTGGCCTTGAAGGCTGGGTAACACAAAAACCGCTGCCAACGTATTTCCATAGAGGCAGTAAAACCCTGCTATCTGCTCATCCGCTTCATAGACAAAGGTCTCCGACGCAGGGATGTATACATCACGCATTTCGCTAACTTTGGACTGCCAATATTCTGACCCAGCAAAGGAGTGAGCTTTAATCGATGCTGAAAGCCAAATATCCAAAATATGCTCAATATCCGCCTCTCGGTATTCACGAATCATCTAGATGTTCCTAATGAGGGTCATCGGCGCCAAAGGCGTTACTGAAAAGCTGCCTAGCCCTGGTGCCGGTGCAAACCTATCCAGGGCTAGGCAGCTTCATAAAATAAGGCGGAAATGCGTTGCCTTCCTTAAGGTAAATCTGTTTCTTTCGGAAGATGAAGTCGCTTCCTTCAATTCCTACCGAAAGCAAAAAGGGATTTTACCAGATTATTCAACAATATTTTTAGGCGCGGAAAATCTCAATTGTTCACCGGTCAGCACCCCGTAGGGCGCTGACCTGCTTATTACTGGGCATCGCGGTTTAAATTTCGCTCAGCCGGGATGTCGCTCAGATACTCGACAAACTCCACTTCAAACCCAGCGGGGTCGACAAAATAGACATTTTTGCGAAACGGCTCCGTCGCGCCGGGTTTGGCGATGGCATAACCCGCGTTATTTAACCTAGCCACAACGGCATCAAGGTTATCAGTCACATAGGCAAAATGGGCCAGTCCTACGCTGTGGCCTTTCAGATCGCGGTTCTCCCCTTCGCCATGATCGCTTAACGCCAGGTAATGCTCATCGTCACCAAAGTGAATCCATTTGCGAGGTTTGCCATACCACTCGCCATAGCCTTCATCGCGCACCCGCCAATGTGGGAATACGGCGCGGTAAAAGTCCAACATGGCATCCATATCATCAACGACCAGATTCACGTGTTCCAAGTACATAAGAGTCTCCTTGCGTTAAGTGAAATGGAAGGATAAAACCTCAACTTCACTTGAGGTAAAGCAGTTTTTGCGAAAAAATAGCAAAAAAGATTAAGGCATGGGATAGGTAATGGCAGAAACAATCTGGAGTGTCGGTAAGGTCGCTAAGCGTTGCGGTATTAAGGTCAGTACCCTGCACTTTTACGAGCAACAAGGTTTGATCCAAAGCTGGCGCAATGCGGGCAACCAGCGCCGCTATAAACCGGAAGTACTAAGACGGATTTCGGTGATTAAAGCCGCACAGAAAGTTGGCGTTAGCTTGGAAGAGATCAAACAAGCTTTTAAATCACTGCCCAATAACCGCACGCCGACGGTGGAAGACTGGCAACAGCTTTCAAAAAATTGGCAGCAAATGCTTGATGGCCGTATAGCTTACCTGCAAAAGCTGCGTGATAACCTGGCAGGCTGTATCGGCTGCGGATGTCTGAGCATGACCAGTTGCCCACTTTATAACCCGGATGACAAGCTGGCTGAGCTCGGTAGCGGGCCAGTGCTTTTGGATCAGGCTGAGCAGCGGGCTGGGTTGGATTGATAGACCAGTTAACGTACACAAACCGCCTGATGGTAGTTGATGTTAGAATTGTGACGCCAAAGGATTGGCTTCTAGCGCCTCAATCAGCCTCCGCTTCAGAGGTCGGCTGCTTTTACCTTATACTGCCTCATCTTTTATTTTCGACACACCTTACGACAATCTGTCAGGGCGCCTTATGCCATTTGCAAAACTAGGATTATCTCCTCCTCTTGTACAAGCGATTACCGAACTAGGTTACCAAACGCCAACGCCCATCCAGGAACAAGCGATTCCTGCCATTCTTTCGGGTAAGGACTTAATCGCCACCGCACAAACAGGCACAGGCAAAACCGCCGCCTTTGTTCTGCCTCTATTAGAACGATTCAGCAACGCGGGGACGTTACGGGGAAAACGCATACGTGCGCTGATTCTCGTGCCCACCCGTGAGTTAGCGGTTCAGGTCGAAGCCAACGTGGCTCAATACGCTAAACACACGCACTTAACCTCCATGGCGATGTATGGCGGTGTGGATACGGAAGCTCAAAAAGCGCGCCTAATCGAAGGCGTCGATATTCTGGTCGCCACGCCGGGCAGATTGCTCGATTTGGCCCATCAGCGTGCGCTGCACTTTGATGAACTTAAAGTCATGGTATTGGACGAAGCGGACAGAATGGTCGACATGGGTTTTGCCGACGATATCCATAAAATCATTGAACGCTTACCTGAAAACCGTCAGAACCTGCTGTTTTCGGCCACCATCACAGACGACGTACGGGCGCTGGCCTACGATTTCTCCGATAGCAAGATGACCGATCTGGCGGCTGAAATATCCATTTCTCCCAACGTCCGCGCCGCCGCTAATGTCAAACAATGGCTAATTACAGTCGACAAAGACACTAAGTCCGCCTTGTTGAGCCACTTAATTAACGAACAACAGTGGGATCAGGCGCTTATTTTTACCGAGAAAAAACACAATGCGGCCAAGCTTGTTGCTCAGCTGGAAAAACGCGGCATCACAGCGGACTCCATTCATGGCGATAGAAGCCAAGCCATGCGCGAAAAGATTTTGGCCCAGTTCAAATCTGGCGAGCTAAAGTACTTGGTCGCCACGGGAGTTGCCGCGCGAGGTTTGGATATTGATGAATTGAGCCGGGTGGTGAATTACGATTTACCTTTTAAGCCAGAAGAGTACATCCACCGCATTGGCCGAACCGGCCGCGCGGGCACCTCAGGTGAAGCCATCTCGTTGGTAGACATGAGTGACTTTAAAAACCTTTGTGCCATTGAAAGACGTTTAAAAAGTATTATTGAGCGCAAAGAGATTGCTGGCTTTCCGGTTCGCAAAGCAGTACCTGAATCAAACTTGAACTACAGTAAAAAAAATAATCGTTAAAAATTACCCAAGAAGCTCACCTTTTAAAAAGATGAGCTTCTTTTATTACCGATATTTTACAAATCTGGTAAAAACGCATCTAATAGCTCGGCATTAGTGGGATATTTATCCAATAACGCAAGCAACTTCTGCGCGCCTTCTACTGGCTTAAGCGTTGTCAAACCTCTACGCAACGTTCTTACTTTTTCAATATCTTTTGCATCAATCAAAAGCTCTTCTCGACGAGTACTGCTTTTGGCAATATCAATCGCAGGGAAAATTCGTTGATTGGCCACATCCCGGGATAACACCAGTTCCATATTGCCCGTGCCCTTGAACTCCTCGAAAATCACCTGATCCATACGGCTTCCCGTATCCACCAGCACGGTGGCCAGAATGGTGAGCGATCCGCCGTTTTCGATCTTTCTCGCGGCGCCAAACAGTTTTCGGGGTATTTCCATCGCTCGGGAATCCAGCCCACCCGACATCGTACGGCCATTGCCTCGCTGCTCGGCATTATGGACGCGCGAGAGTCTAGTCAAAGAATCGATCACAATCATCACATTATGACCCTCGCCTGCCTGCTTACGAGCCGTCTCAAGAAGCTTATCGGCCATACGCACATGGTGTGTGTAGCTTTCGTCTGAAGACGATGCATGGACTTCTGCCGAAACACTGCGCTTAAAATCGGTCACTTCTTCCGGGCGCTCATCAATCAGTAAGGCATAAAGCTTTATGTCAGGATGCGCGTCTGCCACGGCCTGACAAATATGTTTTAACATCGTCGTTTTGCCAGAGCCCGGCGGCGCAACAATCAACCCTCGTTGACCCATCCCAATGGGCGTAATCAAATCCATCGCTCGCACCGTACGCTCTTGAGAGCCAGGCTCTAAATAAATGCGAGGGGAAGGATGAATGGCAACGCCATTTAAGAACCGTTTTTCGGGATCATCAGGGAATTGATCTTCAGCTTCTTCGGCGGGCTTGGTATCTATCTCTTTTTTCGTCTTCAGACTTAGTGTTTTTCTCGTCATAATATCAATGTATCGCCTTGAATAACCTGAATTTATAGAGTAATAAATTTATAAAATAGCTGGATCATAGACAACTGGCCGGTCGCATCGTTACGGTACTGGGCATAGAAAACGGATAAGTCTAGGTTGTGCTCGTCGATCAGATAATATACCGCATGCTCCAAGGTGCCGGGGTGGAGCTGATATTGGTAACTAACTTAGCCGTCTACGGAGTTTTTCTACAACTTCAACGCTTGCAGAATACGCGCCCATGGAATGGAGCCAAAAGCGCAATGTAATGTGCGTCGATTTACCTATACTTGTTAGAAACCATTTATGCCTGCCGGTAATCATCTAAATAAAGAGGATCAATATACTTTTTATTGCTAATATAATCCTCAAAAGTCGATATAAACTGCTCTACAACAAGTTGAATTTCCTGGGCTTTTATTCTCAAGACTTCTACTCTATGCCTTTCTCCAACTGAGACGGGTGTTTCTCTCCCGTGCGCAACAGCATTCCTTTTTTCTACAAGCTCATCAATAGTCAACCTTACTCTCGGTTCAACAGATATCGGAGTGGCGCCAAAACTCCGAATTGCTTCTTGAATAGTCTTGTACCAAATATTTTGGAGATTCTCTGAGAAGACAGTGTCATTTAACTCATAGCTTTCTTCTGACTCCAAACTTTCAAAAACATCTGCTGATTTTGAAAAATAGCTTTTTCCCCTGCACTGCTTAAAGGCCTGCATTTTAGAATTAAGCGAGATAACGTTAAATATGTTTTTATAGTGTTTGTTTTTTACGCCTTCTTGTTTTACAAGCAAAATGGTTTGCTCAATTGTTTCGTTAATCGCTTTTTCAAGCGCAGAATACAAATGAACATAGAATAATCCACGCAATATCTTAACCTCAATTGAAGCCGCACCACTCTCTTCATTTGACTCAATAAAAGCTAAATATACGAAAACCTCGCTAAACCTCTCTCTTGTATTCGAGCGAGCTATACTAAACGGCATTTAGCAACCGCCCCTTAACCAAGGCTATCCGATTTCCAAGCATTTTTTTACTATTAGTTGCACCAGTTGTGTACCTCTTTAACTCTTCGTTATTTAAAAGCTCCGGCAAGTTCTTCAAGTCATATTGCCCGCCGCTATTAATCGCTTTTGCACAGCCTACAGAGATAGCTTCGTATAAAACTATAGGCGTAATGTTTTTTCTTGCACCTCTGACAACACCTTCAGGCAAATTTTCATTTAAAGCTTCAAAAGTACTTTCGAACAATTCTTTAAGCTGTTTTTTATCTTTGAAACTATTTGTCTTCTTCTCCATATAGCCATTCAGAAACTCTTTTACACTATGAACAAATGATTCCGAATCATAGTAGTATGCAAAAAACCTTAAAACAAGCTCTTCATAACTTCCAGAACGCTCTGCATTTTCAGTCATTTTCACTACCGATCGAAAATCATCATTTTCAGCCAAATCTTTTATAAAGTCATTAAACTCACCAATGTATACACAATTCCTTATTTCTTGCTCATGGAGAATAACGCCCCCGGTATTAAGTCGCTCAAACAAATCATACCTGACATTAAAGTCGCTTCTATCGTTCAGAACAGTTATCCGTAACGGTCTGGTTTGAAGCATAAACTGCATTGACTTAGGCAGATCTTCATATTTCAAGCCATTCATGGAGTCTAATTTTTCAAGCCCTGACAGCGTGAGCTTTTTATGATTGATATTTAAGCGGCTCAGCTGCTCGGATTCACCGATGAAATTCAATATCGTTGTAAGCCTTTGTAATCCATCAATAACTTCCCAAGATGCATCGCGATTGGTTGCCATAAACAGGCTAGGTATAGGTATGCCAAGGAATAGAGATTCAATCAATGCAGACTGTCTCTTACTGTCCCACACAAAATGACGTTGATATGCTGGAGCAATATCTACCATTTCCTCCAAAACCATATCGTATAATTGCTTTAACGTAATGTCGTAGCTATCGAAAGCAACAGACCTTCTGTTCTTCTCTAGCTGTTCCTGCACTTTAACTATATCCAATTTAGTTCCTTATCATTTGAAAATATAAATACACATACACGGTTCTTTTAGTGACTTCTAACGCCTGAGCGCACCAGCGGCCATTTCATGGTCGTCCGGATGTCGTAATTTTTTAGATTTTATTCGACTCTTTATATTGATGCCGAAGGTGTTTTGAAACGCTATCAATCTCTGGGAACAAACTGGCCTCAGTAATTCCTAACGAAGCGAGTTGCCCCAAAATTTTGTCTTTTTCATCGTGCTTGACCAATATTCTGCGCGACTCGGTTGTTACGGCGTAACGACTAGGGATTCGGGAGGGGCTAGTTTTGTTTCGGCTTACCCCAAAGAGGAAGAAAGCTCCATCCTGCTTGATTATCCGCGAGTTATCCATCATTGGCTTGACACATACGGTTGATTCTAAGTGCTCTGAAACAATTACCGGTTGAAAATAAGGCTTTTCTTTCTTTATCTCGTGAAGCAAATAGCCAATTTCCGATTGCTTATTGAATTCTTCTTTCGATAAGCCCTGTGCTGGTACTTCAAAGGTAGTAGGACGCCGACTAATATTAGCAATAACCGATACGGTGTCACTATCGTAATATTTGACTTCTCGCTTTGGAACTTGAAATACGACAACTTCACCCGCCTCGTTCGGTATTTCTCCTTTTGAACAAGCGAAATACAACGCTGCCAACGGATTCATCGTGATATCTAGGAGCCTCGTAGGGAGCGAATAGTGCTGCATCTTCACTAGTGTTTGGAACGTTGATGCATGCTGATCAAAATCAGAGGGGCAGCGCAGTATCAATTCTTTATGTAGAACATCCTCGTTTTTTATCCAACCTTCGTTCCGATATATGGTTGGTAGCAGTTTATAACTGAAATTCGAGTGGCCTCGAAAAAAATTGAAAAAATCACGCTCAGAACCGAGCTTCTCGATAGCATCCATAAATGTCCGGACACTACCAACGCGAATGGCACCTTCAGGTTCTTGGTGCGGTTTTTGAGCTTGCTTATAGGTAATCGCCATGAACCCTCATAAGAATCTAACAATGACTAGACTGCGCATTCTGATATTGAATGGACGCGCTGCGCTATCAAACATTTTTATCGCGCGCCGAAATAGCCTTAATCAACTGATTCGCAAGAAAATAATAATATTTATGCAGTATATCCAAAATTCACGCATGCGCTCATTTTGAGGGTTTAATGACACTCTATTCATAAATTTGGCTTAGGTCACGCGCCCTTGCCGAAAAGTTGTGCTGTAGCAACCTTTGGGCAGCTGCGCTGCCTTCGCGCCGGGTCGCCGCTGCGGGTGCCTTTTGGCTCGTTACTCGCCAAGCGTTACGCCGCGCTTAGAGTTTTCAATCACTTGATTTAATTTTATTTTTAGTGCATAGCAAGCGAAGCGCATCCACGATTGTGGCCTGGCAGTCTATCGGGCTCGACTGTTTGTGTGGCTGGATCTTCGCGAGCTAAAGCTCCCTCCCACAACACCGGTGAAGAACACTAGTGCAGTGGCGGGGCTGTGGCTTAGGCTTTGAGAACGTAAAAGAGGATTTCAATCAACTGGTCGGTAGTGGTACACCTTTTATTTCCACTCAAGCTTAAGGTCTTTATGTGACTGGGCACAGTCGCGCAGATAAAGATTGATCAAGCTCTGATAGGGAAGGTCTTTCTCTTCCGCCAGATTCTTGAAATACGCGATGGTATCTTCATCCAGCCGAATCGTAACCTGCTTTTTAAGCTTCTTAGCGTATGGGTCTTTAACTGACTCTGAAAAATCGTAATGGTCACGCATGCCTATACCCTTCGTAAGTTTTTCGCTCTCGTTTATCCGCCTTACGCGCTGAGATAATTCGGATTATTTAGCCACCATAGGGGTCATCGTGCTGTATCAAGTCCCTTTGGCTCGTTCCTCGCCAAACCTTACGCCGCGCTATTGGTATTGTGGAAGGGTTATTTTAGAAATGTTTATCTAAGATGCACTCTTTTACAACATTAGAGTTAAAAGGGCGTGTTTAGTATTGGTGGTTATGCAGGTTTCGGGGCTGTATCAGGGCAGCTGGCGCTGCCTTCGCGGGTGCCTTATGGCTCGTTCCTCGCCAAGTGTTACGCCGCGCTACGGTGGATTAAGCTCGGTGGTTTTATCATCGCGAGCTGAAGCTCCCTCCCACAGACACAGACATAGCCATAGCCACAACACTAGCCAGAGGTTAATGGAGCTTCAGTTACTTTCCCCTCACACCTTACCTTTGACCTCACCCTTAAAGCTCTACCCCCTTTTGGGCTTTAATGCCTTGGTCTTTGAAAGCATGTTTGACTACTTTCATTTCAGTGACAGTGTCGGCTAGGTCGATAAGTTGTTGTGGGGCGTAGCGGCCGGTGACGACGGCGTGCTGCATTGCTGGGCGGGCTTGCAGGTCGTCGAGTACTTGATCGAGGTCTAGATACTCGTAGCGCAGGGCGATGTTGAGCTCGTCGAGCAGTATCAAGTGGTAGCTTTCATCTTGCAGCATGCGCTTAGCTTCTGCCCAGGCGGCGTTGGCGGCGGCGACATCGCGTTCGCGGTCTTGGGTGTCCCAGGTGTAGCCCTGCCCCATGACGTGGTAATCCACGTTGGGCAGGTTACGAAAGAACGCTTCTTCGCCAGTACTAAACGCGCCTTTAATGAACTGCACCACGCCGACTTTCATACCGTGGCCTAAGGCACGGGCGAGCATGCCAAAACCAGAGCTGCTTTTGCCCTTACCGGGGCCGGTGAGCACTAGCAGCACGCCCTGCTCTTTATCGGCGCGGGCGATGCGCTCGTTCATGATTTTCTGCTTGGCCGCCATGCGCTGGGCATGGCGTTCGGGGGTTTTGGCATTCTCGCGCATGGGGCGTCCTCTTTATTAAGCTCTCTATTTAAGGTCAGGCTTTTAGTACGTAGCGCAACGTCTCAACCACCTGATCGGTGGTGGTGCACCAGGCTTGGGCTTGCGCGTCGACTTCTTTAAGCGGGTGAACGATGTCTTCGCTGTGTAGCGTGATGTAGGGCTTGGCCAAGGCAGCGCAGTAGCCAGCATCAAAAGCGGCGTTCCACTGCTTGTACTGCTCGCCAAAACGAACGACAACGAGGTCGGCCTGCTCGATCATGGTGCGGGTGCGAATGGCGTTGACCTTGGATGACTGGTGATCACGCCAGAAGCCATTCTCCGGTTTACCCAGGTGGTCACCGGCGGCATCAGAGGCTGCGTGGTCCGTTACCGGGGCGGTAAACACGATATCCAGACCCGCTGCGTCAGCGCCGCGCTGAATTTCTTCGCGCCAGTCGGTGTGAATCTCGCCGGAAAGGTAAACGTAAAAGCTCATGGTGTTCTCCTGCTTAATTGAGTTCAGGTGTTAAAGCCACACAGCATAGCGCAGATCAATTTTATGGAAAAATCTTCCATAGATTCTCTTAGCCGTTATTAATACTAATCGGCTGCCCGGTAAAAATATCCGCGACCAGCTTGGGCGCAGAGGGGAAGTAGCCGTGGAAGTAGCTCGCCACCAGCCCGCCTTCGCGATAGATCGGCTCGGCTTCGCTACCGGCCAGTTTGCGGGTGCGTGCTAGCGGCGTCATTGCGGTTTCAAGTAACGAGTGGTGATAGGTATGGCCGCGTAGCTCGCCTGCCCCGGCGTGTAGGCTTTGCAATCCTAGCGCGGTGAGTTTACCGGCCATTTTCGCGGTGCCGTTAAGAAGCCCGAGCATGGCGTGGCATTCACCTTCGCCATCCACCAACTGCTCAACGCAGGCCATCAGGCCGCCGCACTCTGCAAGTATCGGTTTGCCCGCGCGGTGATGGGCGCGAATCGCTTCTAACATGTTGTGGTTGGCGCTCAGCCGCGCCGCGTTAAGCTCGGGATAACCGCCCGGCAACCAGAGCGCATCGCATTCGGGTAACTGGCGATCATTAAGCGGTGAAAAGAAGCTGACTTCTGCGCCCATGGCGCGCAGCACGTCTACATTGGCGCGGTAGATAAACGCAAAGGCGTCGTCTCGGGCAATCGCAATACGCAAGCCAGTAAGGTAATCCGGTACCGGCGTTGGCGACCCCGCGCTAAGCGTGACCAACTTGGGCAACCGGCCTAAGCCCGCCTCTTTCAACACCTCGGCGGCGGCATCAAGCTGCGCATCCAGGCCGCTTAGCTCGCTGGCCTGCACCAAGCCCAAATGACGATCAGGAATTTTCATGGCCTCATTGCGGGGAATGGCCCCCAGCAGCGCAATGCCTTCCGGCATGCTGTCGGCGAGAAGTTTGCCGTGGCCGGGGCTGCCGACGCGGTTGGCGATTACTTCGTGAATGGCAAGATCGGGATGGTAGTTGGCCAGGCCCTGCGCCACTGCGCCAAAGGTTTGCGCCATGCCCCAGGCATCAATCACCGGCAGCGCGGGAATGCCTGCCAAGATTGCCAAATCAGCGCTGGAAGGCGAGCCATCAAATAACCCCATGGAGCCTTCGACCAGAATCACATCTGCTTCCTGGGCGGCTTCGGCTAAGCGCCAGCGGCACTCCTCTTCGCCGGTCATCCAGGGGTGAAGCTGATACACCGGCTGACCGGAGGCCACTTCCTGAATCATGGGGTCAAGGTAATCGGGGCCGTGCTTGAACACACGCACGCTAAGCCCGGCATTGCGATGAAGCCGTGCCAGCGCCGCGGTGACCATCGATTTCCCCTGGCCGGAGCCGGGTGCGCTGATTAACGCCGCGTGTGCTTTGCCCTGAAACATAACGATCCTTTTAACTGTTAGTGGTTAGCCATTTTCATGCGATCAGGGCTGAGTGTCGGCGGGTCGAACCTTTCTTTGCTAAGGTGAAGGTCTTCGTTTGATTCTATGTTCCGCTTCGTTTCACCAACCGGGGTTACCGCATGCGTCTTCTGTTTACTGGCGGCAGTGGCAAAGCTGGCCGCCATGCCACTGCTTATCTTCGCGATCAAGGTCATCGAGTCACCAATCTGGATTGGGTGACGTCTGACGTGCCCGGCATCACTACTCTGAAAACCGACCTGACCGATGCTGGCCAGGTATTCAATGCATGCCAGGCCTACGCCGGGTTCGATGAGCTTGAGCCAGGCACCGGCGTGCCGCGTTACGATGCCATTGTTCATTTCGCCTCCATACCAGCCATTCTGCACCGGCCGGATAATGAGACCTACCGCATCAATACGCTAAGCACTTACAACGTGTTGGATGCCGCCACCAAACTGAGCATTCCCAAGGTGATCTTCGCTTCCAGCGAGACCACCTACGGCGTCTGTTTCGCCGATGGCGAGAAGAAACCGGACTACCTCCCCGTTGATGAAGAGCATCCCACCGTGCCTCAAGATAGCTACGCCATGAGCAAGGTGGTCAACGAAGTGACCGCGCGCTCCTTCCAGGCGCGTTCAGGCATCGACATCTACGGCCTGCGCATCAACAACGTTATCGAGCCCCACGAGTACCGTCAGAATTTTCCAGCCTACCTGGATGACCCCGCCCAGCGCCGCCGCAACATTTTCGCTTACATCGACGCCCGCGACCTGGGCCAGATGGTCGATTGCTGCCTGAAAACGGATGGCCTGGGCTATCAAGTGTTCAACGTTGCTAATGACGATCTGTCGGTTGGCCTAACCAACGCCCAAGTGATTGAGCGCTTCTACACCGGCGTGCCCATCAAGCGCGAAATGGGCGAATTCGAGACCTTCTACAGCATCGAAAAAGCCCGCCGCCTGGTCGGCTTCGCACCCCGCCACGCCTGGCGAGATGAGCTGGAGCAGTAAGCACTACTCTTTTATCGGCACAAACACCGGCGCGCCATCCACCTCTACCACCGCTAGCTTTTGGCGGTAGAGGCTTTCTAACGCACTGGGCACCAGCATGCTATCCCGCGGGCCCCAGCACGCCTCGCCGTTGGGATACAGCAGCAGCACATGGTCGCACCAGCGGGCAGCAAGGTTTAGGTCATGCAAACACATGATGACCGCCTGCCCCTGGGCGGCCTGATCTGCCATTAGCGCCATCACGGCACTCTGATGATGTAGATCCAAATGGTTAGTCGGTTCATCCGCCAGCCACACATTGGGTGCCTGGGTGAGAACGGTGGCAATCGCCACCCGCTGGCGCTCGCCGCCGGAAAGCGTGCTCACCAAGCGGTCACCCAGGTGTGCTACATCCATACGTTCCAAGGCGGCTTCCGCGCGGGCGTAGTCATCGGCGCCCTCCATCTGCCAAGGCGAAAGATAGGGGTGACGACCAATCAGCGCGGTTTCCAGCACGGTCGCGGGAAAGCCATCCTGGCGGTCTTGAAACACCAACCCCAATCGCTGAGCGACGTGGCGGCGGCGCAGTTGACCAAGCGCTAAATCGTTAAGCTCTACGCTGCCTGAACGCGGCGCCTGAAGCCCAGCCAGGGTGTGTAATAGCGTCGTTTTACCCGCGCCGTTAGGCCCTAACACGCCCCACACTTGCCCTGGCTCGATGGTTATATTTAGCGACGTACCGCCTTCGCGGCCGGGCACATCGATGATGAGATCGCGGGTAGCCAGTACGCTCATCAGCGGCTCCGGTAGAGCAGAAACAGGAAGGTGGGTACGCCCAATAACGCAGTGATCACCCCAACGGGGAGCTGTTCCGGGGCGATCATGGTACGCGCCAAGGTATCGGCTAACACCAACAGCGTGCCGCCCGCCAGTGCGCAGGCGGGCAGTATCAGCCGTTGATCGTTACCTAACAGCAGACGCAGCATATGCGGCACCACTAAACCCACAAACCCAATGCTGCCAGCCGTGGTGACTGCAGCGGCGGTCAGTAAGCTAGCGGTAACATAGATGCACCACTCAAGCGGCCGAACCGCCACACCCAGCGCGGCGGCTTGCTGCGGGCCTCGGGCCAACACATTCAGGCTACGTCCAAGCGGAATCAACACCACGCAGGTGGCTAGTAACAGCAGTAGCGGCGGCCAGGGGGTGCGCGCATAGGAGAGATCGCCCATCAGCCAGTAGAGCATGCCCGGCAGGCGCTCTGCGGGGCTTAACGCCAGCATTAGCGTAATCACTGCGCCCCACCCCGCGGCAACGACGACGCCGGTGAGCAGCAGCCGCGAAGGCGTCCAGCCGCCGCTGCCGTGGGCCAAGCCGAAGACTAAAAACGTCGAAAATAGTGCACCGCCAAACGCCGAGCTTGAAATCGCCAGCCCGCCGAGCCCACCGAGCATGGCCGCCAGTGCACCTATGGAGGCACCGCCTGAAAGGCCCAGCACGTAAGGGTCCGCAAGAGGGTTACGCAGAAGCACCTGCATTAGCGCACCGGCTACCGCCAACAAACCGCCCACGGCAAACGCCGAGAGCGCCCTGGGCAAGCGCAGCTCCATCACCATAGTGCGCGCCAAAGCATCGCCTTCGCCCTGCAACAAGTCCCAAATTTGCGCAGGAGAAATCTTAGCGCTGCCGACGCCAAGCGCTAAGAGTAGCGCTGCCAACGCCGCTAGTAATAGCAGGCTAAGCGGGAGACCCAGGCGCGCTAGCATTAGCTGCGCTCACGTTTTTGGCGGGCGATGTCGAGCTTTTCACAGAGGAGTTGTGTGCCTTCCATCAGGCGCGGCGTGGGCCGCTGAATGAGCGAGGGCGGCACAAAGAAGAGATTATCTTCCGCAACCGCCTTCAAGTTGGCGTACTGCTCCCAGTGGGTCAGCCAGTGGCGGTTCTCTTCGCCCATACCCCCGGCCACAATCGCTTCAGGATTGGCTGCCAGTACCGCTTCATCGTCGATTCGCGGCACAAGGCGCGTTTGCTCGCCAAACACATTTTGACCGCCGCAAATATCGACCACTTGGCCAATCAGGTGCTGGTCGTTAACGCTCATTAATGGCTCATCCCACACTTGGTAGAACGTGGCGACCGGCTCGCGGTCTCGATAGCGCTCTTCCAAGGCCTTCATGGTCGTACGGAAATTATCGGCCACCGCCTGCCCGGCCACTTCCGTTCCCGCCAGCCGCGCCAGGCGTTCGATGGCGCTGGCCACGCCATCCATATCGCGAGGCTCAATATAGAACACCGGCATGCCCAAGGCTTCGAGGGTTTCAAGCTGTTCAGCGGGGTTGCCGGTTACCCAGCCAATCACTAAATCCGGCGCCAAGCCCACCAGCTTTTCTAAATCAATTCGGGTGTGGCTACCCACCGAGGCTACTTGTTTAGCTTCCGGCGGATAGTCGCTATACGAGACAACGGCGACTACCTGATCCCCCGCGCCAGCCGCATAGGTCAGCTCGGTCGCGCCGGGGGAAAGAGTAGCAATGCGCTGAGCGGCATTGTAAAGACAGACCTCACGGTCACGATCATCCACTGCGCAACGCGAGTGGTCGTGTGCCGGGGCAACCGTAGGCATCAATAGCAGCGCGAGGCCCAGCGCCCCGCGCGTTAAGCCATTTTTTCTATTGGCCAAAGTGAACACTCAAGAACCCTGCTCGGCCGGCGTTAATGTAATCACTCGTCGTTTCATACTCTTTATCAAAGGCATTTTCTACCGTAACACGCGCCGTCCAGAGAGGCGCAAACTGCCAGCCCGCCCGCAGGTTAATCAGCCCATAGCCATTCAAGCGCTGGGTATTGGCGGCATCGTCGTAGCGGTGATTCTGCGCCACTAAGGAACCACCCAGCGACCAATCACCAAGCTCGCGGTCGGCATCCAAACGTACACTTTGGGTGGCGCGGCGGGCTAACCGGTTGCCGGTATCCTTGTCCTCTGGGTCCAGGTAGGTCAACGCAGCTTGCAGAGTCCAGTCGCTGACTTCGACACCACTGGAAAGCTCAGCACCGCGAATACGCGCATGATTGACGTTTTGCGGCGCCCATAATCCGCTGGACGTCGGTGCCCAAGCAATCAAATCATCGTAGTCATTTTGGAAGGCGGCCAAATCCCAAAACCACTGGTTGTATTGGCCGCGAACGCCCACTTCAACGGTTTCAGACGTTTCAGGATTGAGATCAGGATTGCCCGAATTCGGCCAATAAAGGTCGTTAAAACTTGGCGCTTTAAAGGCGGTGCCTACGCTAGCACGCAGCGTATGATAATTATCCAGGTCGTAACCCAACGCCAAACTGCCGGTGACTTCATCGCCATAAGCTTCGTTGTCGTCGTAACGCAGGCTTGCTTGAATGGCGAACGGCGAAAAGTCGAGTAGCCCTTGCGTAAACACAGCGGTGTTATCGCGACGGGTGACATCAAAATCGTTGGTGCTTGAAACGCGATCTTCGCTGATTTCAGCGCCAGCGATCAATTCGTGAGCGCCAAACTGAAAATTGTTCTGCCAGCGGGCGGTTTGGGTGCGGGTATCAATCACCGAACCACCGAAATTATCGATGGTGTCCAGCTCATCACGGGCTTCACTAAGCGTTAGACGACTTTGCCAGGTATCGGTTATCGGCAGTTCGCCGTAAATACCTGCCACCTGCTGGACGAAGTCATTCTCTCCGCCATCATATTCGTTGTTACCACGAGCGCGCAGCGCCAGCACACCAACCTCAGCACCGCTTTCAAAGGTATGCGCAACGCGGGCCAGCGCAGACGTGTTGTCGTAGCCTTTGTCTTCCCCCCCCCGTCGAATGGGCTGGCCGTCGGTATTGAAATGACTACCGGCAAAGCTGTAGCGCGTTCCTCCCTCGCGGCCAGAAACGCCTGCGCTTAACCGCTGGGTATTAAATGAGCCACCGCCGACTGAAATTCTGGGTTGCGGACCCTCTTCATCACCATCAGGCGTAAAGAGCTGAATAACACCGCCGACCGCATCTGCACCGTAAAGGCTACCGCGTGGCCCGCGCACGATTTCCGCGCGGTCAAACATACGTGGATCTAAATACTGAAACGCGGCACCGCCCGCCGTGGCAGAGCGCAGGCGAATGCCATCAATCATTAGTACGGAGGCATCGCTGGGCGCACCACGCAGATAAACGCTGCTGCTTTTGCCAAAGCTGCCGTTGCTAGTGACATCTACGCCTGGCTGGCCGCGCAGAAGATCCGTCAGACTGGTAGGGTCTTGGCGGCGAAAAGTGGCTTCATCCAATACGCTAACGGAAGAGAGACTCTCATTAGCGGTACGAGGGGCTAACGCAGCAGTCACAACGACGGGATCTAGCGCGGCTAATTCGGTCGTCGCTTCGGCATATTGGGCCTGGGCAGAAAAGGAGATGGCTAGCGGTAACGCAGCCATACAAAACGCCGCCCGTTTGGCGGTGGTGTGAAAACGGTGGTTCATGTGAGATCCCTTGCTCGCCGTGCTCACCCGCACAACGCAGTTTTTTTGACCGAGCACAGGGCAAAACAAGGGAGTAACGATAGCGTTGCGCCACCGTTCACTGCCCTAAGAACGCCCTCCGCGTCTCGGCATGGTGTGGTTCAGTTAGAACCATTACTCTCGGGCCGGTCTCCGGGCTGACGAGCGAAAGGCGTCTCTAGCAAGAGCAGAGCCACTCTTTTCCGAACGACCACCTTCCCGTGCAAAAGCACAGTGGCGTATTAGCCGTTCTTATCTCGATCACCGTTGCGGGGGCAGCGTTGGAATCACGCGAGGCGTTCACCAACTTCCCGTTTCACTAGCGGCTGTTTAACCGCTAGCACCTGAGAGTGGGCGTAAACTAGCAACTTGACCAAGGGAGGTCAATTGAATTGGAGCGGGGTATCCCGCACAGGAAAGCGACCAGTGGCTACTTAACCGCCATCACCAACCCATGGCGCACATACCACACCTGCTCAGCTTGGGCGGTGGCGTCTTGGGTGAACCAGCCATTGAGATCACGCAGGCGCCGCTGCCCTGGTTCCATGGGCACTATCCCACGGCCTACTTCGCTGGCGATCATGATTAACGCCGCGTTTAGCTCGTCGGCGCGCTGGCATAGTGCTGCCATATCGCGCTGCCACTGCTGGCGCAGGGCATCGTTATCATCACGTTCAAGGGCTACGCCAAGCCACTCAAGTACGCCGGTGATAATCAGCGGCGTATTGGCTACTAGCGCTTGCTGGCTATCGCTGAAAGGCTGCGCAGCATCAAGCCGCCACCACTGCGCTGCGGGAAAGCGAGCAATTACGGCGTCGCGTTTGCCAGCGCAGGCACCGCCGATGAAGAGCTGCATTGCCATTCCCCTTTGCCATGTTCGTCTTTTTGAAAAATAAGCTGCCAGCGTCTTCCTTGCGCTTGAAGCACGGTACCGTCCCAGAAGTGGATCGTCTCAAAACGGCGACGCAGCTCACGGATCACGCCTCCGTGGGTGACGGCCAGTATCTTTTTGTGACCATCGGCACGCGCATTGGTCGCCAAATCATAAAGCCAGGCATCCAGGCGCTCGCGCAGTTGAGCCGCCGATTCGCCACCGGGAATTTGTAGCTCGCCCACGCTATCAATCCAGGCACGGTAGTGAGGTAAGTCTTTTAGTTCGTTGTAAACCTTGCCTTCGTACTCGCCAAAATCGAGTTCCCGCAGGCGTGGTTCAAGAGTGAGTGGCACGCCAGCCTTAGTAACTTCTGCCCACGCCAGGGTTTGCTGGCAGCGGTTAAGGTCGCTTGAGTAGATGGCATCAAACCGCTCATCCACCAACGCGTCGCGCAGTGCTAGAAGCCCAGCTTCAGCCTCGGGAAACAGCAACGGAATATCGCGCTGTCCTTGATAACGACGTTCTAAATTCCAAGCGGTGATACCGTGGCGAACTGCCACCAGCTCCACAGTAAGATCAGTAGCCAAAGCTCTCCCCCTTCGATGGTGGCGCCTAGCATATCGCCGTTAATTCCGTTAAACAGTCGCAGCATTAGCCAGCGGATTAGTAACACAAAAACAGTGACCATTAGCACCATCAACACTATCGCGGGCGCTAGTAGGGCGATCAACGCCAGCGGCACCAGCGCAAGCGCTACGTCTTGGCCGCTAAGCGACTGCTGCCAGCTCCAGGCCAAGCCCTTCTGTTGTGTGCAGGGAGTCAGCACCAGTAACGCCACACCTGCCCAGCGCCCTAGCGCGGGGAAGACTAATAGCCACCACCAGGGTGCATGATAAGCCAGCAATGCCCACAACAGCACGCCCTTCCAGGCAAGCAGAAACACCAGCGCCAACATACCAAAGCTGCCGATTTGCGGGTCTTTCATGATTTCCCAGCGGCGCGCCAGGGGCTGATTGCTGCCTAGCGCATCGGCGATATCCATTACGCCGTCTAAATGCAGCCCGCCCGAAATCGCCACCCAAATGCTTAGCAATGTCAGCGCGGTGATCGGCGCGGGAACGTTGTGCATCCCCAACGCTACCACTGCTAGCACGGTGCCAATCAACAGCCCCACTAACGGATAGGCGCGTACTGCCCAGCGTCGGGTATCAGGTATCCAGGGTACGGTTATTGGAATAGGGACGCGGGTAAGGAACTGCAGCGCAAGCAGAAGACCGAACAGGGCATTTCTCAAATCGACAGCTCCTCCATTAACAAAATGCCTTTGCGGACTTCCAATCAATGACGCACCCCGCCACCACTTCTATTACCGAGTCCGCCTCTGCTGCCAGCCGACAGTGAAGGTGTTGAAGAAACGCCAGATAACGCCAGGTTTCAGCATCCGAGGGAGGCAGCGCTTCGTTGATATCATTGGAGACAATCACGAGATAAAGGCTTTGCGCTCGGGCATCCACAAGTGCGCTTGCCAGCAGTGCCAAGCCCTCCTCTTCGCTTAGCTCACTGGCATACAGCACTTGGCTGGCCCAAAGCGTTAAGCAATCCAGCAGCACGGCGCTACCATTGGGCACTTTGGCGATTGCTTGATCAATGGCAAGTGGCTCTTCCAGTGTTTTCCACTGAGCGCCCTGCCATTCCTCTTGTCTGGATTGGCGATGACGGGCCACGCGCGCGGCCATTTCGGCGTCGTATACGTCTGCGGTGGCTAAGTAGTAACAGGGCGAACGGCCCGCTGCATTGACAACCTGCTGCTCGGCGACATCGCTTTTACCTGAACGCGCACCACCGCTAACGAAGACAATCATTCAGCACCTTTATCAAGCGTCGATTGGCGGGCTCGTCGCGTAGCGCCACTCGCAGCCATTCACCATTAAGCCTGGCAAAGTTATGCGTATGGCGCACCAGTACGCCTCGGCGCAACAGGCGCTCAAGCAGTATGTCACTAGTGATGCCGCTTGCACGCTGTTCGGCCCCAGGGCGGAGCAGGAAAAAGCACGCTTGGCTGGGCAACACTTCCAGCCCCAATTGAGCAAGCGCTTGTGCCATGCGTGGGTGCTCACTGGCCCACCACCGCTGAGTGCGTCGGGTAAACGCATCATCCGCCAGTAGTGGCGCTACCAGTTCCGCCGCTAAGTGATTGACACTCCACGGCGGTTGGTGGGCCTGTGCCGCTTGAACCGTGGCCGCATCCGCCAGCAGGTAGCCCAACCGGAGACCCGGCAGGGTATAAAATTTGGTCATGGAGTGCAGCAAGATCAGATGCGGGTAGCGTGCCAATAACGTTGTCAGTGATGCCTCATCTTGGATGTTACCCACCATATCGATAAAGGCTTCATCGACCACCACCCGACAATTAAGAGCAGCGGTGTGCTCCAGCAAGACCACCATGGTCGAGAAGTCTATTAGCGTCGCGGTAGGATTATTGGGGCGGCATAGAAACAGCACATCGGTGTCGCTTAATGCTGCCAGCAGTGCATCAATATCCAGACTGAAATCCTGTGGGGACAGCGGAATCTCGTTGATTGAAAGCCGATGGGCGCGAGAGGCGCGGGCATATTCGCCAAAGCTCGGGGTAATAATCGCCGCCCGTTGGCCGGCATGCAGTGCAGCGGCTAGAAAAATTGCTTCAGCGCCGCCATTCGTCAGTAACACCTGTTCGGGCTGAAGCTGGTGATGGGTGGCGATGGCCTGACGCGCAGCTGAATAATCGGGCGCTGGATAGTGTCCAAGGCCCGATAGCTGTCGCGTTAGCCAATCGCGCACCCATGCGGGCGGCCCCAGCGGGTTGAGGTTGGCGCTAAAATCTTCCAGGCGATGATCGGCAGGCAGCTCAAAATGGGCAAGCAGTGCCTCGGCTTGGCCGCCATGGCTGGGCCATACGGGTGTGCTCATAAACGCCCCTGAAGAGTCAATATTAGCCCAGCGATCACGCCCACTGACAGCAAAAGAAATAGCACCCAAGCGCCGTGCATCAATCGAATTGTGGCACTGATATGCATAACCTCAAGTACTTCAAGCGGCTCGCCCAGAGTGGCACGATGGGAAGCCACGCTCTGATAGAAATTGGTGCCGCCCAGTTGCACCCCTAGCAACCGGGCGACCATGGCCTCCGGCCAACCGGCGTTAGGGCTCGGGTGACGCGGCGCATCCTGGCAGGTACCGCGCAGTACGCCTCGCCAGCGCAGTTTCAATACGCCTGACGCACTGAGTAACAAGCCTGCGAGCCATAAACACAGCGCCGTTAAGCGTGCCGGAATCCAGTTGGCTACATCGTCCAGCTTCGCGGAAGCAAAACCAAAGTCAGTGAAGCGCTCGTTTTTGTAGCCTACCATCGAATCCAGGGTATTCACCGCCTTATACGCCAGCGCTAGTGGCGCCCCGCCGATAAGCGCAAAAAACAGCGGCGCGGTAATGCCGTCAACGGTATTCTCCGCCACGGTTTCCACCGTGCCCCGTGCAATCTCCGCTTCATCTAAGTTTTGCGTATCCCGGCCGACAATCATCCCTAGCGCCTGGCGTGCGGAAGGCAAATCACCTTTGGTCAGCGGCGCAACCACGGAACGGGCTGCATCGCCCAGTCCTTTAATAGCAAGCGTGGTGGAGAGCAGCCAAAGCTCAACGATCAGTGCCAAACCGGGATGCAACTGCGTTAGCACCAAGAGCAGCAGCCAGCTAACTCCCCATACGCCGCCAACGACAATAATGGTTAGCAGGAAGCCACTGACTCTGCGCTGTTGGGCCGTACCGCGATTCCAAAGCCGCTCAAAACTGCTGATAAACCGCCCGATGAGCACCACTGGATGCGGTATTGAGCGCGGATCGCCAACCACTAAATCAATCGCTATCGCAAGCATCACCATGACGATACTTGATAGCGCGAAAGGTATGTTCATAGGGGCATCTCGTTAGCACTGGCTAGCGAGTTCAGCGTTGCCTGATACACCGCCCTTCCAATTGCTCGACCCAGAACCGTTCCTGAACCTGCATAGGGAGACAATTCTCCGCGCTGGGTAGCTGCCATACAGACACAATCCGTCGACGTGCCGGTAGCCGCTGTACCGCTATGTGTATCGATAACGCCAGCCATATAGAGCGCCTGAACCTTGGCCTCCGTAATCGACAAGCACGCATTCACCAGCGCACCGTCGGTCAGGTGGGCATCGACAAATACAAAAACGTTGATAGTGCCTGCTACTAAGCGGGGATCCTGTGAGTGAAGTGCGGTGATATCCACCGCATTGCCCGCTCCCGCTGTCACCAGCGCCATAACGCCATGGTCTAGCTGCGCTAATGGCATGCTGACAATGGAGGCGTTGCTTAAACGCACTGCGGTCATCATCGCGACCGATGAAGCGGGCATACCCATGCCACCCAGCCAGGCGCTAAGATCTGCCTTGGGAGCGCGCCCATCGTAACGGTAATCAACATGAAAATTGGCGAAGTGCTGCTTGCTGCCAAAACCATCGCCTATCAGGGCGCTGCTCAGCGTGCGCAAGGGTAACTGAGAGGTTATCGCCAAGCACTGCTCGCTTTGCGAGAGCGTTAATGGCTGACTAAAGGGAAGTCTCTCCAGCATGCTCATAGGGTGGCTTTATCACTTACACCGGCATCTGTGAAAGTAGCCATTTCTGCCATCATCGCTGCCGCTGCTTGCAGCAATGGATACGCCAGCGCCGCGCCGCTGCCTTCGCCAAGCCGCATGCCCATATCGAGCAGGGGCTTGGCCTCCAGCGCTTTTAACGCTACATCGTGGCCTGGCTCCTGGGAGCGATGGCCAAACATCAGGTAGCCACGCAATGCGGGGCAGAGTCGGCAGGCGGTGAGCGCGGCGACAGTGGCAATAAAGCCATCCACAATGGCGGGTAAGCGTTGGGCAGCTGCTGCCAAATAAGCGCCGGTCATAGCGGCAATTTCCAGGCCGCCTAGCTTTGCCAGCACCTCTAGAGGGGCTTGGGGATCAGCGTTACGCGCAGCGATAGCGCGTTCAATCACTGCCACTTTGTGCGCCTGCTGCTGGGGGGCAATTCCAGTCCCCGCGCCGACCACGCTTGCCACCGTCTCCCCCGTTAGTACCGCTAATATCGCGCTGCTAGCAGTCGTATTGGCAATGCCCATTTCACCCACAATAATGCATTTGGCACCCGCCCTTTTTGCTCGTTCCACGGCCGCCACACCCACATTAATAGCCTCAATGGCTTCAGCCGGATGCATCGCGTCTTCGTCCACCATATTGGCGGTGCCGTGGCGCACCTTGGCAGAGGTCACACCAGGCAGTGTTAACGTCGAAGCCACGCCAACATCGACTATCTCAACAAATGCATTGATCTGCCGCGCAAAGACATTAATCGCCGCCCCGCCATTGGCAAAATTGGCAACCATCTGCGCGGTCACTTCTTGCGGAAACGCGGAGACACCCTCAGCAGCCACCCCATGATCCGCAGCAAATACGATGACCGCAGGCGGCGTCACGTTGGGCTTGAGCTCGCCGGCGATGGCGCTGAGTTGGATGGCTAACTCTTCTAAACCACCCAAACTACCTGGCGGCTTGGTCAGCGTATCCAAGTAGCGACACGTCTCTTCACCGGCATTGAGATCAACTGACTGAATGTGGTCAACAATGGCGTGCATGCAAGCTCCGAGTCGGTAGGGGTAATCAAACGTTCAAAGGCAAAGCACAAAATGGTAGCAAAAGCCGGAGTGCTATACTTGCTATTTCATTGACCGATCTTCCACCCTTTCAGGGTCTTCTAGATATATCTATGCTTCTTGGTGTGCTGGTACCTGCACACCAAATTCGGGTAATAAAACTACAATTGCTGTTTTTATTGCCGTAAAGTCTCTTATATCGACGCCAAAAAATGTAAAATAACTACAAGCTTCACTCACCGTCTCTATCACGCAGAGGTCCCTATGCCGAGCTCAACACCTGCCACTTTAAACCCTACCGTTGCTGAGGTTACCCAGCGCATTCGTGAGCGCTCTGCTGAGCGGCGCGCCCTCTATGAGCGGCGCATGGCTGACCAGCACAAACGTGGTGTGCACCGTGCCGAACTAAGCTGTGGCAACCTGGCCCACGGTTTCGCGGCCTGTAACCCGCGTGATAAGAACGAACTCAAGCTGATGAACAGCGCCAACTTAGGGATTATATCGTCTTACAACGATATGCTCTCGGCGCACCAGCCGTTTGAGACGTTTCCTGAAACGATTAAAGCAGCCGCCAGTGCCATGGGCTCAACCGCCCAGTTTGCCGGTGGCGTGCCCGCCATGTGCGACGGTGTGACTCAAGGCCAGCCGGGGATGGAACTTTCCCTGTTTTCTCGCGATGTGATTGCCATGTCCGCTGCCGTTGGCCTCTCGCACAATATGTTTGATGCTGCCCTTTATCTGGGTGTATGCGACAAGATAATTCCAGGCCTTTTCATCGCTGCCGCACGCTTTGGGCATCTGCCCGCCATGTTTGTCCCCGCGGGCCCAATGCCCAGCGGCCTGCCTAACAAAGAGAAGGCGCGCGTCCGCCAACTCTACGCAGAAGGTAAAGTGGGCCGCGCCGAGCTGCTTGAAGCCGAGTCGGAGTCCTACCACAGCCCCGGCACCTGCACCTTCTACGGCACCGCCAACTCCAACCAGCTAATGATGGAGGTGATGGGCCTACACCTGCCCGGCACTTCTTTTGTAAACCCTGGCACCGAGATGCGCGAAGCACTGACCCGCTACGCCACAGAGCAGGCCATCCGTAACACCGAACCCGGCGGCGACTATCGCCCGTTCTTTAAACAGATTGATGAGCGCGCGATTGTTAACGCCGTGGTGGGTTTGCTGGCTTCCGGTGGTTCAACCAACCATACGATGCACCTGATCGCCATGGCCGCCGCTGCGGGCATTACCCTGAACTGGGATGACTTCACCGACCTTTCGGCAGTTACGCCCAGCCTGATGCAGGTTTACCCTAACGGCCAGGCGGATATTAACCACTTCCAGGCGGCGGGCGGCATGAGCTACCTGTTCCGCGAGCTGCTGGGCGCTGGCTTGTTACACGGCGATATCCCCACTGTTTTCGGCACCGACCTCACCGCTTACACCCAGGAACCGTTCCTGGAAGATGGCAAAGTCGTCTGGCATGAAGGCCCCGAAAAAAGCCTTGATGAAGACGTTCTGCGCCCTGTCGCTACGCCCTTCGCGGCAACGGGTGGTTTAACGGTGATGAAAGGCAACCTGGGACGCGGTGTGATTAAAATATCCGCAGTCGCCGAAGAGCATCGCATTGTTGAAGCGCCGGTAAAAATCTTCGAAGATCAAAATGAAATGAAAGCGGCTTTTGAGTCTGGCGATTTAGACCGCGATGTCATCGTGGTTGTACGCTTCCAGGGCCCCAAAGCTAACGGCATGCCCGAGCTACATAAACTAACGCCGTTCCTGGGCGTGCTGCAGGACCGCGGCTATAAAGTGGCGCTGGTCACCGATGGCCGCATGTCGGGCGCATCAGGCAAGGTACCGGCGTCTATCCACATGAGTCCGGAAGCCCTGGATGGTGGCCCACTGGCTAAACTGCGCGATGGCGATATTGTGCGCCTGGATGCCAATGCCGGTACGCTGGAAGCCAAAGTCGATCCCGCCACCTGGGCTGATCGGCAACTGGTCATCGGTAACCTGGATCACTACCACGTGGGCTTGGGTCGCGAGCTGTTTGGCGGCTTCCGCCACTTGGCCATGCGCGGTGAAGAAGGCGCTGGTGTATTCGGTGGCTTTGAAGCCGATGATCTCGCCCGTCAGCAGGGGCAAATCTCAGAAGAGGATGCCTGATGCGACCGGCGCTGATCGGCGATATCGGGGGAACCAACGCACGTTTGGCGTTGGTCTCTCCCGGTGAAATAACCCCACACGATATTTTGAACCTACCCTGCGCCGACTACCCTGGTGTTGTAGAAGCGGTTCAAGACTACTTGAACCGTGTGGGCGCCACCGGTGAAAACGCGCCTCAAGAGGCGTGCTTAGCCTTCGCCTGCCCTGTTCACGCTGAGCGGGTCAAAATGACCAACAACCACTGGGACTTTTTGAAAAGCGACGTTCAGCAACAGCTGAATCTTTCACTATTCAAGGTGATTAACGACTTTACCGCCCAGGCGCTGGGTGTGCCTCATGTCGCTGCCAGTGAATTGGTCGAAGTCCAGCCGGGCAATTCTCAAGCGCACGCCACACGCCTTGTCATCGGGCCTGGCACGGGGCTAGGCGTTGCCGGGGTATTCCCCGGCCAGCGCGCCTGGATTCCACTGCCTACCGAAGGCGGCCATGTCACCTTCGCACCCACGGATGATACCGAGCGAGCGATTGTGGACGTGTTTAAACAGCGTCGTACGCGAATCAGTGTAGAGCGAGTCTTATGCGGCCAGGGTTTGTTAGAACTTTATCAAGCCTACTGCACGTTTGAAGGTGCTGAGCCATGCTTAGCTAGCCCGGCGGATGTCACCAAAGCCGCCAATGAAGGCGATAGCCTCGCCACTGCTGCCCTACTTCGCTTTCTCAAAATTCTGGGTGATGTGTGCGGTGATACCACCTTGACCATGGGCGCAAGGGGCGGTGTTTATCTGTGTGGCGGTATTCTTCCGCGCTTGCTTGACTGGTTGCCCAAGAGCGACTTGCGCACGGCCTTTATCAATAAAGGCCGCATGGGTACCTATAATGCTGATATTCCAATATGGGTGGTTACCGCCCCTTGGATCGGCTTATTAGGTGCCGCCGAGGCGCTGCATAACGAAGAAGTTTTCTAATAATATTAATAAGGAGTCACTGATGACACCAGTCATCGCGTTTGGGGAAGCGCTGGTCGATATGCTCTCCAGCCGTTTAGGGGCAGCCACGGACACCCAGGAAACCTTTACCCCCTATGCTGGCGGTGCACCCGCAAACGTGGCGGTCGCCTGCGCCCGCTTGGGCGTTCCTAGCCAATTTTTAGGCATGGTGGGCGACGATACGTTTGGGCACTTCATTGTGCGCGAACTCAACAGCCATGGCGTAGACACCAGCGGCGTTGAATTCACTAAACAGTCGCGCACGGCGCTGGCGTTTGTTTCCCGTGATGACGTGGGCGAACGGACTTTTGATTTCTATCGCCCGCCCGCTGCTGACCTGCTTTATCGCCTTGAGCATTTACCCCATAGCGTCTTCGAGAACCCCGCCATTCTGCACTTATGCAGTAACAGCCTAACCGACCCAGAGATCGCCGACGTTACCCTGGCGATGGCCACCATGGCCAAGCGCGCAGGTTGCCTGATCAGCGTCGATGCCAACCTGCGCCACAACCTGTGGCCCGGCGGCGAAGCCGATGCCAGCCTAGTTACGCAACTGCTAGACGGTGCTGAGCTGCTCAAGCTGTCACAGGAAGAGCTCGACTACTTGCGCGCCGATCATCCTGCAGAATCGTGGCTATCAGAGCGGCTGGCGGCAGGTGTAAAAGTCATCTTGATTACCGACGGTCCTAATGAGGTCATTCTCAAAGGCGTCGGCGTCGACCAGCGCATCGCGCCACCCAACGTTGAAGCGGTCGATACCACCGCTGGCGGCGATGCCTTTATTGGCGGGCTGTTAGCGGAGCTTTCGGCCCATGGCATCAATGAAAGCTGGCACAATGATAGCGACTTCCTGCATCGGGCAGTGGATACTGCCTGCCGCTGCGGTGCGCACGCCGTCACTCGACCGGGCGCCTACGCCGCACTGCCGACCCGAGCCGATATTGATTAGTCAGTAAAAACACATAAGCATTAATTAAATGGCGCGCCTGCTTCAGACGCGCCATTTTTTTTATGTCCGCACGTAGGGTTACTAGACAGCCTTTTAGCTCGTACTTATGTCTAAAGGAGCTTGCTTGTAGAAATGTCAGACATTTAATAGACTGAGGGCAATACGGCCATTGACGAGATCCGCCATGACGTTGGACGCCTTGCCTCCCCATCAGGGTGGTGCTGAACAGTTAGCGCGTTTACTCGCTCAGGCACTGCTGGCAGGTCACTGGCAACCGGGTGACATCTTTCCACGTGAGCTGGATATCGGCCAACACTTTGCGGTCAGCCGTAATCAGGTACGTAACGCGCTAACCAGCCTGACCGCAGCCGGGCTACTAGAGCGCACCGCGGGCCGTGGCACGCTAGTAAGAGAGCTGGGTGAGTGGCACTTGCTTGACCCACTGATGAGCGAATGGATGACCGGCCTGGTCAACCTTGACCCACAGCTGGTCAGGGCCATTTACGCCTTTCGTTATTCAGCCGAACCGGTGGTGGCAGGGCTCGCTGCCCAGGCAGCCAATACCGAGGATCTTGAACGTCTGGAGAGTGCCTTTGCGGGCATGGAGCGCACGGCAGGCAGTGTTGAAGCGCGTGCTGAGCATGTCGAATACGATGTTGCCTTTCACGATGCTACCTACCGGGCCAGCCATAATTTGGTCTGGCGGCAAATGGGCCATTTACTGCGCCCTTCTATCATGGCGCTGATACACCGCTCGCAGGATCGCACCGACACCTTAGATGACAGCCTAGCCCGCCACCGCCAGGTACTTGATGCCATCCGTCATCGCGACATCAGTAGCGCGGAAACTGCCGCCAGAGAAGTGCTGCGCCGCACGGCCATCGACCTTGGCATCGTCAGCTGACAATTACGCAATGAAGACTTCCTATTCAGAAGGATGACCGAACATGAAAATTACCAAACTCAAGACCTGGCAAGTTCCTCCGCGCTGGCTGTTCCTTAAAATTGAGACTGACGAAGGCTGCTACGGCTGGGGTGAACCGGTGATTGAAGGCCGCGCGGCAACCGTTGAAGCCGCTGTGCATGAGCTTTCTGACTACTTGATCGGCCAAGACCCGCACCGCATTGAGCATCTTTGGAACATCATGTATCGCGCCGGTTTTTATCGTGGTGGTCCTATTCTGATGAGCGCGATTGCCGGTATTGACCAGGCGCTATGGGATCTTAAAGGCCGCGATCTGGGTGTACCCGTTCACCAGCTGCTAGGCGGTGCCGTGCGCGACAAAATGCGCATGTACGCCTGGACCGGTGGCGACCGCCCGAGCGATGTGGGCGCTGGTGCCAAGGCCCTGGTCGAAAAAGGCTTTACCGCTTTCAAGATGAACGGGACGCCCGAACTGCAAATTGTCGATTCCCATCGCAAGATTGATGAAGCAGTAGCACGAGTCGCGGAAGCGCGAAACGCCGTGGGCCCGGATATCGGCATTGGTATCGACTTTCATGGCCGCGTACATCGGCCAATGGCCAAAGCACTGCTGCGCGAGCTGGAGCCTTTTCACCCGATGTTCGTGGAAGAGCCGGTCGCCCCGGAGCACTTGCCTTGCCTGAAGGATATTGCCGGTGGTCTGGGCTACCCGCTGGCCACCGGGGAACGGCTGCACACCCGCTTCCAGTTCCGCGACCTGCTGGCCGACGGCATGATCGACATTATTCAGCCCGACATTTCCCACTGCGGCGGGATCAGCGAGGGGCTAAAGATTAACGCCCTGGCCTCGGCCTACGATGTCGCCCTGGCGCCCCATTGCCCGCTCGGTCCGTTAACGCTGGCCGCATCGCTACAGCTGGATGCGGTCAGCCACAACGCCTTTATTCAAGAGCAGAGCATGGGTATTCACTACAACCAGGGCAACGATGTCCTCGACTACTTGGTCGATAAATCTGCCCTCGCCATTGAAGACGGTTTCTGCGCCATTCCCCAAGGCCCAGGGCTTGGCGTTGAGATCAACGAAGAGTTTGTTGAGGAGCGCGCTAAGGTCGGTCACCGCTGGCGTAACCCGGTTTGGACGCATGAAGACGGTTCAATTGCGGAGTGGTAAGCCATGGAATCAAGCGCGATGCGTGAAACGACTGAAATAGCATATCAGTTGGCCTGGATTGCTGTGGACTGGGGCTCTAGCAACCTACGCGCCTGGGGGCTGGATCAACACGACCAAGTGGTTGCCCAAGCCAACAGCGACAAGGGCATGCTGTCGCTAAAGGCCGACGAGTACGAAACCGAGCTGTTAAGGCTGGTGGGTGATTGGTTGCCCGCTTCCGGCCAGACGGATGTGATGGTTTGTGGGATGGCGGGCGCTCGTCAGGGTTGGCTGGAAGCCGCCTATTTGCCGGTACCCACGCGGCTTGACCAGCTTAGCCAAGGCGCTGTGACGCCAACGCTTACGGGTGACCAGCTAGGTGTTTACCTGCTGCCTGGCTTAAGCCAAACACGAGGTACCGCAACTCACTTTGATGTGATGCGCGGTGAAGAGACCCAGTTGGCAGGGCTCGTCGCCAACACCCCCGATTTTTCTGGCCTTGCCTGTTTGCCCGGCACCCACGCTAAGTGGGCTACCCTTGAAGCGGGTTCCGTTACTCAGTTCACGACCTATCTAACCGGTGAGCTGTATCAGCTATTGGCCAACCAGTCGGTGCTAAAGCATTCCGTTTCAACACCTTCTGCGGCCAGGAACAACCTTAACGATCCGACTTGCCGTGAGGCCTTTACTTCAGCAGTCAGAGAAATAAACGAAGCACCCGAACTGTTTAGTAGCCGCCTGTTCGGCCTGCGCGCACAAGATTTACTTGATGGTCGGTTACCTGCAGGGGACACGCGTGGTGCGGTATTGGCGGCCAGGCTCTCTGGACTCGCCATCGGTCTTGAGCTCACTGGCGCCTGCCGAAAGTGCCCCACCGATAAGCCCATCATGCTGATTGGCAATCAAGCGCTTAGCCAGCGCTATACGCTGGCGCTCAATACGATCGGCTATCAGACGCAGCATATGGATGGCGACACTGCCGTGTTAGCTGGCCTTCGACTCGCCCATCACGCGTTAAAATAATTTAAGCATGGAGAAATTGCCTATGTCGCTGCCCCTGATTGGTATTTTACGCGGTATAACGCCTGATGAGGCCGTGGATATCGCGGAAGCAGTGCTCGCCGCAGGTATCACCCAGATCGAGGTGCCACTTAATTCACCCAACCCGCTGGAGAGCATTCGCCGTTTGGTAGACGCATTTGGCGAGCGCGCAGTGATTGGTGCAGGCACCGTGCTCACCCCTGCCCAGGTGCGCGATGTTCATGCTGCTGGGGGGCGCTTAATCGTCTCTCCTAACTGTCGGCCAGCGGTGATCGAAGAAACGTATAAGCTCGGCATGGCTAGCTGGCCGGGTATTGTGACACCTTCAGAAGCCTTCGATGCGCTGGATGCAGGCGCCACCGGGCTTAAACTTTTCCCCGCGGTGCAGGTAGGCTTAGAAGGTATGAAAGCGGTTCGTTCGGTGCTACCCGAAGGCACACTTTTATATGCCGTCGGCGGCGCGGGTGTCGATAACTTTGCCGAGTGGCGCGCCGCTGGCGTCGACGGCGCAGGCTTAGGCAGCGCGCTATACAAACCCGGCCAAAGCGCTGCTCAGGTACGTCAACAAGCGCAAGCCCTTGTTGATGCCTGGTTATTAGCGGGAGAATAATAAGGAGAGCCAACAACAATGAATACAGACATTAGCGTTTCAACGTGGCAGGCCGAGTTAGCGGTCGATTGCCGCTGCACCTTGGGTGAAGGCCCCCAGTGGGACGCCAAACATCGGCGCCTTTATTGGTGCGATATTCTTGAAAAGCAGCTGCACTGGCTATCCCCCGCCACCGGGGAAAGCGGATACTATCAGCTTGATCATAGGGTATCGCTAGCCACGCCACTTGAAGAAGACGGGCTGCTGCTAGTCGGTGAGGATCGCTTAAGCCGCTTCGACCCAACCAGCGGCAGTGTAGAAAAGTTTTGCGATTTCGAAGCTGACAATCCAATGACTCGCAGCAATGATGCTCGCGTGGATCGTTACGGCAGCCTATGGCTTTCCAGTATGGGGAAATTCGCCGAGCAAGGCGCTGGCAGCCTCTACCGCTTACACCGCGGCAAGCTTACCCAACTGCGCTCAGGCCTGACGATTCCTAATGCTATCTGCTTCTCTGCGGATGGCCAGTTTGCCTGGTTTACCGACACCGTAACCGGCGTGGTAATGCGCTGGGCACTGGATGACGACGGCTGGCCCACTGGTGAACCCCAGCCCTGGGCTGACTTCTCCTCTACCCTGGGTAATCCCGATGGCGCTGTAGTCGATAGCGAAGGCTGTCTTTGGCTAGCACTGTGGGGTGCGGGACAAGTTGTGCGTCTGAATAAGGACGGAAAAGTGATAGGCCGTGTTGAGCTGCCGGTCAGCCAACCCACTTGCTCAGCATTTTCAGGTTCTGGCATAAAAACGCTGTATATCACTACGGCGCAAGAGGGATTTAGCGCTGAGCAGCTAGCTCAAGAGCCAACGGCAGGTTCGCTTTATGTGGTCGAACTCGATATCGCTGGGCTAGCTGAGCCGCCACTGCGCCTAAAATAGGTTCGATGTCGTTGCCACCACCGCATACCCCCTGTCATTGCGAGCGAAGCGAAGCAATCTTGGGGTATGTGCCACCGAAAGTTGAGATTGCCGCGTCGCTGCGCTCCTCGCAACGACACGGCCTCGTTCCGACAATCCCAGTTTAGCCAGCGAAGCTGATATACATAACGATGACTAACACGACCAACACGATGCCTGCAGGCACGGCGCCTTTCCAAGGCGTTAGATCCACATCGCCGCTGTGCTGCTGAATCCAATCCGTTTCACGCGGGCGAAGCTTGCCGATAATCAGCATCACGACGACCAGCAACACAAAGACCAACGCCACGAAGTGGAACTCGTGCATGATCTGCGGCAGCAGCGTAAAGGGCGGCACAAAGTAACCGGCAGCAATCAATAAACAGCCACCCACCAGGGCAATTTTAGCCGCCATAGGTGGAACGCGTTTGGTCAATAGGCCAACCAGCACCACAGCCAGAATCGGAATGAAATAGATCGCGTTCATCTTCTGCAGGTAGCCAAACAGACTCTCCTGACCAGCCAGCAGCGGCGCGATAATCATCGTGATGATGGCCATAATCCAGCCAAACACCTTACCCGATTTGACCACCTGTGCTTCGGTAGCCTCTTTGTTGAGCACTCCTTTATAGATGCCCAGGCTGAAAATCGTGGTGGTGCTGTTAAGTGCCGAGTTAAACGACGATAGGATCGCGCCTACCATCACCGCGGCGAAAAACCCGGTTAGATAGGGCGGCAAAACGTTAAACACCAAATGGCCGTAGGCTTCATCGGCACGCACACCCTGATCGGCATAAAGGTGATAAGCAATAATACCGGGCAACACCAGATATAACGGTCCCAGCAGTTTAAAAAGACCGGTCAGTAGAACGCCCTTCTGGCCTTCGGCAAGGTTTTTGGCTGCAAAAGTACGCTGAATAATTTGCTGATTGGTGCTCCAGTAGAAAAGATTAATCAGGAATACGCCGGTAAACAGCGTAAAGAACGGCACCTGCTGCTCGGAGCCACCAATCGAATTAAGCTTATCCGGGTCGCTCTCTTTAAGGATAGTCCAGCCTTCCATAATGCCCGTGCCACCACTGACGGCCTGCAGGCCGAAGTAGACAATCACAAAGCCACCGATCAGCAGCCCGATGCCGTTAAGCGTATCGGAAACCGCTACCGTACGTAGCCCGCCAAACAGCGCATACACCGAGCCGATAATGCCGACGATCCACACCGTTAACCAGAGCAGCGCCGTGGACGACTCAATGCCGGTTAATCCAGGAAGATCAAGCATTCCCTGCAACCCTATGGCGCCCGAATAGAGAATAATCGGCAGCAGAATCACCGCGTAGGCAATCAAGAAAATGATATTGGTGATTAGCTGAGTCGTTTTATCGAAACGTATTTCGAGTAACTGCGGCAATGTGGCTATGCCACTTTTCAAAAATCGTGGCAGGAAAAATAGTGCCAGCGCTACCAGCGCAATAACAGCCACCACTTCCCAGGCCATTACACTTAAACCATCAGCAAAGGCAGCCCCGTTCAACCCTACCATTTGCTCGGTAGAGAGGTTGGTCATCAGCAGTGAGCCAGCAATCAACGGGAAGGTTAGCGTGCGGCCAGCCAGAAAGTAGCCGCTAGTGCTTGAGTGGTCATCGCGGCGCGTAATGCGCCAAGTAATGAAGGCGACTAGCCCTGTAAAAAACAGGAAGGACGCCAGGGTCAACGCGTGCATATTGACTCACCTCATCATCATTATATGTGGCACGCACGTTACGGTATGCGCGGATTAAAATGTCAGACATATTAGTCAGTCATTTTAGATGAGCTGAATATAGCCCTGTTATACACCTTTAGTCTTAGGAGCTCCTTCAAGAGCCAAGAGGGTACAGTAAGCGCATAAAAATGCCCCGGTTCTGTTCTTAAACATGACGTTTAAAAACATAAACCAGGGCGGTTGGCAGCACTGCTATCGATGAGCAGCGGCGGCTTACTTAATGATGAAAACGCTCGGCTGATTGGCGTGCGAGTTCACGGATACCATCCCAATCTTCCGCTTCCACCATTGCTTTAGGCGTTAGCCAGGAACCGCCGACACACATCACATTGGGCAACGATAAATAGTCATCGGCGTTATCAACAGTGATACCGCCGGTGGGACAGAAGCGTGCTTCAGGAATCGGCGCACCAAACGCTTTGATCGCTTTAGCGCCACCGCTGGATTCTGCAGGGAAGAACTTAAACCGACGATAGCCATACTGCCAGCCAGTCATCAACTCAGAAACGGTTGAGACGCCTGGCAGCATCGGTACCGAGCTTTCAACGCCATAGCGATAGAGGGCGTCGGTGGCACCTGGGGTTACCACAAAATCAGCGCCAACCTGCTCGGCCTGGCGGTACTGGGCTGGGGTTAATACCGTGCCCACGCCAATGCTGGCACCGGGCAGCGCTTCACGCATGCGTTTTACCGCTTCCAGGGCACAGTCGGTTCGCAGGGTGATTTCCAGTACGGTTAGCCCACCTTCCACCAGTGCGCGGCCCAACGGGACAGCGTCTTCCAAACGCTCAATAGTGATGACCGGAATTACTTCGGCTTTCGAGCAGATGCTATCCAGCTCGGCGGTACGGGTGGACGGTAACTGTTTATCGATAGTCATTAGTGAGTCTCCAAGCAAATTATTATTGACTAAGGCGGTTAACTCTCAAGGGCAGGCCTAAGGATTGGCCTTAGGGCGCCCAGTAAATCGCCAGTGGGCAGGTTAAAAAGACACGTATCGGCAGTTGACGTACGTCGTCGCCGTTCAATGCCTTGGCCAATACGGCGCGTTTATCATCACCGGTAATGTGTAGAAAGTGACGGCGCGCTTGATGCAAGCGATCCGCTGAAAAGGTAATGCGTGGCTGCGGCTGGCTAGGGGTGCGCACTGCCACCAGCAACTCATCCGTGGCGAGTGCCAGGTCAAGCTCCCGGCTGTCGGGGAACAGCGAAGCGGTGTGCCCATCGCCGCCCATGCCCAGAATGACCACACTGGCGGGCCATGCCAATGAATCCATTCGCTTAGTAATTTCCTCGACACCTTCTTCAGGTGTAGCGGTATCGCAAGTTAACGGTATAAATTGGGCAGCCTTCGCTTCACCCTGCAACAGGTGTTCGCGCACCAGCTTGGCGTTGCTATCGCTACTTTCCTCTTTGACCCAGCGCTCGTCGGCAAGGGTGATGTCAATACGATTCCACGGCAGTCGCTTGGCCGCCAGCGCCTTAAAAAAAGGTACCGGTGTCGAGCCACCTGAGACGACTAACAGAGCACGCTCTTGATGGTTTAAATCTTCTTGAAGGGCTTGAAATACCGCTTCGGCAAGCTGCTCGGCGAGCTGTTGGCGTACTTGGCTCATATTAATAATCCTCGTACCAGCTGCGGCCATCCTGGGTAATCATAGCGATGGAGGCGACCGGGCCCCAAGAGCCCGCCGGATAACGACGCGGCGGCGTGTCACGTTTTTTCCAACCATCAATGAGTTGGTCGCACCAGCGCCATGCGTGTTCGATTTCATCGCGGCGAACGAACAGATACTGCTGCCCTTTCATGACTTCCAACAACAGCCGTTCGTAGGCATCGGGAATGCGCGACTTTGGGAAGGCGCTGTTAAAGTCCAGATGTAGCGGGCCGGGGCGCAAGCGCATGCCCTTATCCAGGCCACTATCTTTGGTCAATACTTGCAGGGCAATGCCCTCTTCTGGCTGCAGGCGAATAATCAGCTTATTCGAAGCAATGCCGCGCTGATCGGGATCAAAGATGTAGTGCGGCTGCTGGCGGAAGTGGATCACAATCTGGGAAAGCTTTTCCGGCATACGCTTACCGGTGCGCAGATAGAACGGCACCCCTGCCCAGCGCCAGTTAGCCACTTCGGTTTTCATCGCCACGAAGGTTTCGGTCTGGCTTTGGATATTGGCATCCTCTTCTTCTAGATAGCCGGGTACCGCCTGACCATCGCTGTTGCCCGCGATGTACTGGCCGCGCACTACGTCTCGACCCAGTGCTTCGCCCACAAAGGGTTTGAGTGCTTTAAGCACCTTCACCTTCTCGTCACGGATGGCATCGGCATCCAGGTTCGAGGGGGGGTCCATAGCAATCAGGCAGAGAAGCTGCAGTAGATGGTTTTGCACCATGTCGCGCAACTGACCCGCCTCATCAAAGTAGCCCCAGCGACCCTCAATGCCCACTTTTTCTGCGACGGTGATTTCCACATGGGAAATGTTGTTCTGATTCCATTGTGTACCGAATAGTGGGTTGGCAAAACGTAGTGCGATCAGGTTCTGGACGGTCTCTTTGCCCAAATAATGGTCGATACGGTAAATCCGCGACTCGGGAAACACCTCGCCAATGGCGTCGTTAATTTCAATTGAGGAGTGCAGGTCGGAACCAATCGGTTTTTCAACCACCACGCGAGACTCATTGTCCAGGCTTTTGCTGGCCTGAAGATGGTGGCAGATATCACCGTAAATGCGTGCACCAACGGAAAGATACACCACCATCGGCCGAGGAGAACCCTTTCGCCACTGGCGGATAGCGTCGTACCCGTCGACACTCGAAAAATCGAGTTTTAAGTAATCCAGGCGGGCGAGAAAGCGCTCAAGGCTCTGCTGATCCTGCTCGTTGCTTTTCAGTCGTTTTTGCAGCGCTTCATTTACCATTTTGCGAAATGACGCCGCATCATGCTCTTGGCGAGCCAGTCCCATAATGCGCGTGCTCTCAGGCATCAAGCCTTCACGATCAAGATGGTATAGGGCAGGAAACAGCTTGCGCATGGCAAGATCACCCAGCGCCCCAAACAGTGCTAAATCGATAGCATGGTTGGGATCGCCCAGCGGTGCACTTTGGGAAGCATTGGACTGGCTCATCTTTGCTCCTATTTATAATTAGGCATCTAATGTAGTTAGATTACCTAAAATTTACCGTATTGAGGGCATTATACGCAACAATTCGTGTAATTTTACTACAAAATATGCGTAATTGCTGCTCTGTGAATGCTTTATCTATTCCGTCTGACCTTGTACCTTCCACTTTTACTCCTCGCCCTTCACATAATCCACAGCCACGCGCCAATCTAAGATGAAATCCGGATTAAACGAGATGAAAATAACCGTTAATTCATTAAGCATTGGACAAGACATCAGCTTAGATGGTCACTAAAGAAAGAGGCATCATGTTGGATTAATATTTTTATGGATTTTTTTGCTACAGAGATGCCAATAGCAGCACCTGTTAACTTCGCATAGGTAGCAATACTGGCATAGACCAGTTCTGTTTGAGTATGACTGTCTACATATGCAGCAGGCATAGCTGATAAGGTTGCTAAAGCCGCTAATACTAACCCCCATTTAGTTCCATGGCCCCAAGCAATCAACATGACAGGTATAAGATATGGAAATATAAACATAATTGGATCGCGTGACTGGTGATTAAACAGCGCGAGCCCCCACAGCCAAGTAATTGAAATAAAAATATGAAAATTTAAATTAGAAGTTGACTTAAAAAATTTCACAGCTTAACGACCCCACCTAAAATAGCGGCTTAATTGATGAGTTAATCACACGTGGGCAAACGCCTGTTCAAAGCAGGCAATATTTTTACGCATTTTTTACGCCACCTAAAATATAATTATCTCTCAACTGTGTAATAGTCAGTACAACCAATAAATTTGAGTAATCCAAGGCTGTGGAGCTTTATTTATTATGATTGAAAAACAGCAATTTATCGTCATTGGCCTGGGTATCTTCGGGGCAACCATTGCCCGCGAGCTGACACAACTCGGTCATGAAGTTTTGGGCATCGACGCTGATGAGCAGCGTGTCAATCGTCTAGCAGATGAGATCACCCACGCAGTCATTGCCGATGTAACAGATGAAAACGCGCTGATAGAGTTAAACGCAGGCAGCTATGACGCAGCAGTGGTGGCGATAGGAAGAAACGTTGAGGCTGCGATGTTAGCTACTCTTCAGCTCCAAGAATTAGGGCTGCAAAAAGTATGGACTAAGGCGCTGACTAATCAACATCACAGAGTCCTCGAACGGCTTGGTGCAACGCGCATTATTGCGCCTGAATATGAAATGGGCGTGCGGATCTCTCAAGAATTGAACTACCCAATGGTGCATGATTACTTAAATTTGGGAAAAGACTATGTTGTCGTAGAGTTTCACACGACAGACGATTTAATCGGCAAATCGATTGGGGAAATAATTAAGGATTTTGATGTAAATGCTTTAGTTTTAAAAAGAAATAAAGAAGTGCATGCACACCCTGACCTAAATCTGGAAGTACGCATTGGTGATTGCTTAGTACTGGGCGGCTGGCTTGAAGAATTAAGAAAACTTGTTAAAAACTTATGAAAGCAAGCTTACAAGATCAGACGCCCCACAAAACGATTATCAAAGGGCCAAAGCGTAAACGCAGTATCAAGCCACCCTGGCTGTTGCTTGAGTCTTTTATCATATTAATTTTTATTGGGACATGCCTACTAAAACTACCATTTGCCACCGTCGCCCCGGTGTCCTGGATGGAAGCTGCGTTTACTGCAACCTCTGCCGTGACGGTAACAGGGCTGGTGGTTGTCGATACAGGTAGTCAGTACACGGTCTTCGGGCAGCTCATCATACTATGCATGATTCAATTAGGTGGATTAGGGTTAATGACTTTTGCGGCCCTGACCGCTCTAGCACTTGGGTTTAAGTTACGCCTCAAGCAACAGCTGGTGGCACAAGAAGCTTTTAATGAAGTGTCCCTCCAAACGGCCAGAAAAGCGGGAAGTTCCATTGCGCTATTTGCCATTACCAGCGAAGCCATCGGAATCATTGTCCTAAGCTACTTTTTTGTTCCCGAGCTCGGCTGGGGTGAGGGGCTATATAATGCGCTCTTTTATACCATTTCCGCATTTAACAACGCGGGCTTTGCGCTATCTCCCGATAGTTTATCCGATTACGTTTCTCACCCCGGTATCACGCTGTCAGTGACTGCCCTTTTTATTACTGGCGGGCTTGGTTATATCGTCATCATGGACATATTGGAAAAGCGCTCATGGTCTCGGCTTTCGGTCTATGTAAAAATTATCTTAACAACCACTTTATTTCTCAACTTGTTTGCTACTGCGGCAATTCTGCTTTTGGAATTTAGCAACCCCAATACGCTGGGCATGCTAGAAGGGTTTTGGAGCAAGTTGCTGGCCGCATGGTTCCAAGGTGTTACGCCTAGAACAGCGGGTTTCAACACCCTCGACATTGGCGCCCTGACAGCCGCTACCAGCGTGTTAATGCTGCTGCTCATGTTTATTGGTGGAGCACCGAACTCCACCGCTAGTGGGATTAAAATTTCCACTTTTTTCATTTTAATCACGGCTACAAAATCTTTTCTGCAAGGCAATTTGAACGTGAATTTTTTTGGCCGCTCATTAAGCAGAGAAACGCTCCTCAAAGCCCTCGCTACGACAACCATCGGCATGGCAACCATTTTTGTAGCCGTTTTCATGCTCACAATTTTTGTAGAAGATGACTTCTTAGATATTGCTTTCGAAGCAGTTTCTGCCTTTGGAACCGTCGGCTTATCGCGTGGCACCACGTCTGAGCTTGGCACCCCAGGTCAGCTGATTATTATGGCCGTCATGCTCATTGGTCGTCTTGGTCCCCTCACCCTAGGTTATACACTGACAGTGCGTCACAAGTCCCGTATCAACTATGCAGCTACCGAATTTCCGGTTGGCTGAAATTCTCCAAGCTTTATCTACCTCTTTCGGTATGTTTAGGAGATTGATTCAGAATAAACCTCGGCTTCCAGAAGTTTGTAGGCCTTTTATTCGGTATCAGAGTGATTTTTTAGGAGAATTTTACAGACTTTTGGTGGTTGCCATGATGAGATACCACGCTGAACATTAGGGCAAATTAAGAGCGGAAATATGACCATTTTTCCCAGCAAGCTTTACTACCGAGACGCTTACCGTAACTGGGCGCAAATATTTAAAATCATGGCGGTACTATGGTTAGTGCTTGCCATGTTTATGGCGATTCCCTGGGTCGTATTGCTGGTAGAAAATGACCCCGATGCACCTGCCTTTGGTGTGTCTATTCTGATTGTCCTAAGCGCCACTCTCACCACCTGGTTACTCACACGTAAGGTGTCGCTAGAGTTAAAGCCCTGGCAAATGTTTGTGCTCACAGCAGCCAGTTGGGCAAGCATCACAGGCTTTGCGAGCCTACCGCTGATTTTAGGCGCACCGCAGCTCAGCGTGACCAATGCCGTATTTGAATCCGTCTCCGCCATTACCACTACCGGTTCGACGGTGATGGTGGGGATTGAGCATTTATCCGACGGATTGAAGCTATGGCGCGGCTTAATGCAGTGGATGGGCGGCATTGGCATCATCGTCATGGGTATTGCCATTCTGCCGTTTCTGAAAGTGGGCGGTATGCGGTTATTTCATACCGAATCTTCCGACTGGTCGGATAAAGTTATGCCCCGCACAGGCGGCATTGCTAAAGCAACACTCAGTATTTATGTAGCCCTAACGTTTGCGGCCATGGTGAGTTATTGGGCGGGGGGAATGCTGCCGCTTGACGCCGTTGTGCACGGCATGACATCTCTGGCTACCGGTGGTTTTGCCAACTCAGACGCCTCCTTTGGTGCATACGCCGAGCAGCCTTGGCTGCTGTGGATGGGCAGCTTTTTTATGCTAAGCGGGGCGCTGCCGTTTGTTTTATATATCCGTTTTATTCGTACATCGCGCAACGCACTGTGGAAAGATCAGCAAGTCCTCGGACTTCTAAAGCTGCTACTGGCCGCGATAGTGGTGCTTAGCGGGTGGCGGGTGCTGCAAGGCGATGATTGGTTTGTTTCGCTTACCCACGTCACTTTTAACGTGATTTCAGTGGTCACCACCACTGGCTACGCCTCGGATGACTACACGCTATGGGGCGCGTTACCGGTGACTGCTTTTTTCTACCTCACTTTTGTGGGCGGCTGTAGTGGCTCTACCAGTGGTGGCATGAAGATCTTCCGCTTTCAAATTGCCATGCTGATGCTGCTCAACCAACTGCGTTATCTTATTCATGCCAACGGCGTGTTTACTACTCGCTACAACCAACAGCCGGTCACCAGCGATATTTCCAGAAGCGTGGTGGCCTTCTCGTTCTTCTTCTTTATTACTATTGCGGCACTGGCCCTTGGCCTTTCAGCACTTGGGCTGGATTTAGTTACCGCTATTTCTGGTGCAGCCACTGCGGTGGCCAACGTCGGCCCCGGCCTGGGCGATATTATTGGCCCGGCAGGAAACTTTACGTCGCTACCGGAAGCGGCGAAATGGCTGCTGTGTATCGGTATGTTGATGGGCCGCCTGGAAATTTTGACGGTGGTGGTACTGATGACGCCGATGTTTTGGCGCCGCTAATGCCTTCAGATCACTATTGTTTTTTTCAGGTACCTAGGACGTTGCAGGTCGCTGCGCTGGCTCTACCAACAGCCGATAGCCGACCCCGGCTTCTGTTTGAAGTAGCACTGGTGTTTGGGGGTCATCGCCGAGCTTTTGGCGCAGGCGGCTGACCACAATACGCAGGTAATGGGTGTCGTCTACATGGGTCGGCCCCCATACTTCTTTGAGCAACTGGGTCTGAGTAACAACGCGCCCGGCATAGCGGCAAAGACGGGCCAGCACGGCGAACTCTTTGCGGGTCAAATGTACACGTTCCTGGTGCAGAAAAACCTGCCTTAACTCAAGATCGATCACCAGCCCCTGGCTAACATAGTAGCTAGCGGCCACCTCTCCCCTGGCTTGCTGCGACTGACGCTGGACGGCCCTGATGCGGGCAAGCAGCTCTTGGATGCCGAAGGGTTTGGTAACGTAATCATTGGCGCCGTTATCCAGCGATAAGACTTTCTCCTCCTCCCGATCCCGCACGGATACTACAATTACCGGCACAGCGCTTTGCTCACGGATCCCCTGCAGCACCTCGTGGCCATCCATATCGGGTAGGCCCAAATCAAGCAGCACCACGTCGGGCGATTGGGTATATACCGCTGCCAAGGCCTGCTCACCGTTCTCTGCCTCCAGCACACCGTAGCCTTGGGAGGCTAGGCTGATACGCAGAAAACGCCGAATTTGCTGTTCGTCGTCAACAATCAGAATGCGCCCGTTACCCTCATTCTTCATCCATCTTCCTCATATCTGCACCTAACAGTGGCAGCGTAATGACAATAGCGGTGCCTCGGCCATTTTCGCCTGTGTCAGCGTTGATCGTGCCGCCGTGGGCACCAATCATGCCACGACAAATGGCCAAACCGAGGCCACTGCCATGGGCGCTGCGATCACCGTCGCCGCCGCTGTAAAACATATCAAATACCTGCTCGCGCAGCTCGGGGGAAATCCCTGGGCCTTGGTCTTCAATGGTGATTACCAATGTGGCTGGATCACCTTCATTCAGGTGGGCCTTAATCAGTAGCTCGCCACCGGGTGGCGAGAAGCGCTGGGCGTTATCCAGCACGTTAACCAGCGCCTGCTCCACCAGCGCGGGATGAACGTACAACAGCGGCAACGTAGTAGGCCACTGTTTCCGTACCACGACGTGTTTCAGCGATTGCCCCAGTCGCTTTAGCGCTGAGTTGATGACGTCGTCAAACGACACCCAGTCACGCTCTATTTTCAGCGAGCCGTGCCCCAGCCGCGTCATATCGAGCAGGTTTTGAATATAGCGGTTGAGCCGCTCGCTCTCGGATAATATGCCGTCTAGCAGCTCGCGCTGATCGTCTTCACTGAGCTGGGGTTTTAGCTCAATCAGTGAGCTGGTGGCGCCAATGATAGATGACAGCGGCGTGCGCAGGTCATGAGAGACCGACGAGAGTAACGCGGAGCGTAAGCGCTCGTTCTCTTCGGACACACGTGTGGTATTCAATTCGGCCACTAATCGTGTGCGCTCCAGGGCCATACTGAGTTGGCGCACCAGAGCGTCAATTAGCGACTCACGCTCATGGTTGAGTGCCTTTGGACTGGCCGACAGTTTGAGCGCCAGCATCCCTACTTGCTCTCCCTGCACCGCGAGCGGAAGTAAGCGCCACGCCTGCTGGCTCAATGTTTGTGTGCCCTGACCGCTCGGTTTTTGGTGCTGCCAACTCCATACCGCTGCCTGCTTGGCGGTCATGTCCAAACGCTCGGCATCCGGTAGCGCGTAGACCACTTGCACCTCACTAGCGCTTTCCGCCGTTTCAATAAAGATAACGGGGACTTCAAAACACTGCACCAGCGTATCGACACCCACTTTGGCGGCGCTGGCACTGTCGGTGGCGGTAGAAAGCTGCTCGGCGTAGCGCAGCAGAAGCTGAGTCTGGTCGCGGCTGGCCCGCAGTGCGACTAAGCGCTGGCGTCCACGACCCGCCAGTTGCCCCACCACTAGCGCTACCAAAAAGAAGAACACCACCGTCAACAGTTGCCCCCGTTCCACCATGGCAAAGGTCAAACGCGGCTCGGTAAAGAAGAAGTTAAACACCAAAAAGCCCACCACGGCACTGAACATGGCCATAGCGGTGCCCGCCCAGATAGCGCTGAACAGCACGGCGGCTAAAAACACCAGCGACAGATTGGCAAGCTCCAGCCAAGGTTCTAGCAGGTGGGCGATTCCCAATGAGGCCATCACCGCCAAGCTGGTGGCGAGTAGCTGGGGTGGACGCACTCTCCAGCCAGGCTGCTGCTTACGCATACCTTGCTTCACGCTCCCCTGAGCCACTACCACGATATCAAAGACATCGGTATGCGCGATCAAACGTTGGGCAAGCGGCCGCGACCACGGCCACCAGCGGCGCTTGCCGTCGCGGCCCACCATAATTGTGGTGGCATTAATCGAGCGGGCGTAGTTGATCACTTCGTCTAGCTGGCTATGTCCTTGCAAGCGAAGTGGGTCGCCTCCCAGCCGGGTCACCAGACTAAATATCTTCTCAACCGCTAGCTGCTGCTCGGGCGAGTCGACACCCTTATCGACATAGACCGCCCGCCATACGGCCAGGCGCCTCTCGGCCATTCGGTGGGCTGCGCGCACGAGGGACACATCGTCTTCACTACCGTTGACGACCACTAGCAGGTGCGGCCTTACCGGCCAAGGGCCTGCTCTGCCGCTAGCATCCATAGCCACTTTCACCACCCGCTCGGCCATGGTTTGAATCGCCAGCTCGCGCAACGCATTGAGGTTCGACTCATTAAAGTAGCCCTCCATGGCGGCGCGTGCCTGCTCGGGGATATACACCTTGCCGCGCCTTAAACGCTCAAGCAGCTCCTCCGGGGTTAAGTCCACCAGCGATACATCCCGGGCGCGCTCTAGCAGTGCATCGGGAACGGTTTCGCGCATGCGAATGCCGGTAATCCGGGCCACATCGTCGTTGAGGCTTTCCAAATGCTGGACGTTCACCGTTGTCCAGACATCGATCCCCGCATCCAGCAACTCTTCGATATCCTGATAACGCCGTGGATGTCGGCTGCCGGGGATATTGCGATGGGCCAACTCGTCTACCAGCAAAATAGTGGGCTTCCGCGCTAGGGCCGCATCGATATCGAATTCGTAAAACGTTCGGCCATGGTGCTGTAAAGGCGCCAGCGGAATACGTGACAGCCCCTCACAGAGAGCTTCGGTGTCGGCGCGGCCGTGGGACTCCACCACGCCAATTACGATATCGTCACCCTCTTCTGCTCGCTCCCGGGCCGTGCGTAGCATGGTGTAAGTTTTGCCTACGCCGGGGGCGGCTCCCAAAAACACACGCAAACAGCCGCGCGCCTCTCGGCGTGCGGCTTTTAGCAATGCATTGGGATCGGGTCGCTGATCCGCTGAATACATTTAGCTACTCCACAGGGGGTACAGACGAGGTGGTGGTGGCGACGGGAAAACGCTCATCCAAGCTCACATTCAACCGCAATACGTTGACCACTGGCGACCCCAGCCAGCCTGTGTTTTCAAGCGCTTGGTCGATCATCTCAGTGACGCTAGCTTCGTCGATTTCACGTGCCTGCGCTACCCTTGCAACCTGTAATTGAGCGGCTGGTAACGAGATATGCGGGTCAACCCCGGAGCCCGACGCGGTGATCAGATCAACCGGAATTTGATCGACGCTGACGCCTTCCCGCTGGGCAATCGCCTGCGCATCGGCCTTGGCACGTTCACGAAGCGCTTCATTACTAGGCGCCAGGTTAGATCCTGAAACCCCGCCCGCATCGTTACCCGCCGCTGACGGGCGACCGATAAAGTATTCATCGCTGACAAAGGTTTGTGACACCAGGCTTGACCCCATCACCCGACCATCGGCGTCACGAATCAAGCTGCCGTGTGACTGCTCAGGAAACAACCAGCCACCGACCGCTGTCGTCGCTAAGGGGTACACCAGCCCAAGCAGAACGGCCATCACCACCATCAAGCGCAGCGCACTGCCCCAAGTGGCTTTTGCCTCAAACGTTGGTGCCTGCTGCTCTTCGTCATTAATCGCCGTGGGATCTTTAATACCTATATTCATGACGCTTCTCCTAGATAAACAGCGCAATCAGCATGTCGAGCAGCTTGATGGCAGGGAACGGTAGCAGCAGCCCACCAAGGCCGTAGATCAGCAGATTGCGGCGCAATAGTACCGTTGCTGAAGCGGCTTTTACGGACACGCCACGCAGCGCAAAAGGAATCAGTGCGGGAATAATCAACGCATTGAACAGCACGGCTGCCAGCACCGCCGTGGTGGGTGAATGCAGGTTCATTACATCCAGTACGCCCAGCGCCGGGAAACTTGCCGCAAAGAGGGCCGGTAAAATCACGAAGTACTTAGCGACATCGTTCGCCAAAGAGAACGTGGTCAATGCGCCTCGGGTCACCAGCAGCTGCTTACCAATTTCCACCGCGCTGATGAGCTTGCCGGGGTCGGAGTCCAGATCGACCATATTGGCGGCTTCGCGGGCGGCTTGGGTGCCGGAATTCATGGCCAGTCCAAGATCGGCCTGGGCCAGCGCCGGAGCGTCATTGGTGCCGTCACCGACCATGGCCACCAGACGGCCACTGGCCTGCTCTTCGCGAATCAGCGCCAGCTTACGCTCAGGCGTGGCTTCGGCGATGTAGTCATCGACCCCTGCCGTGGCGGCTATGGCCGAGGCGGTAATCGGGTTGTCACCGGTGATCATCACAGTTTTGATGCCCATGGCACGTAGCTCGGCAAACTTCTCCGCGATGCCGCTTTTGATCACGTCAGACAGCGCTACCACACCCAGGATCTGCTGGTTTTCCGCTACTGCAATAGGGGTGGCACCATCGCGGGATATACGCTCAATGACCTGGTTGTAGTCGCTGGGGATATCGCCGCCCTGCGCCTTTACCCACTCGGTAATGGCATTGGGGGCACCTTTACGTAGCTTTCTACCGCTAGTTAGATCCACCCCTGACAGGCGGGTTTCAGCGCTGAAGGCTTCAAAGGTTGCGCCATCCGCTTCTTCGCTAAGCTGCACATCCACACCCTGCTCAGTGGCCAGCGTCACAATCGAGCGGCCTTCAGGCGTAGGGTCTTCCAGAGAGGTTAAAAACGCTACATCGCGTACCCGTTGACGCGGCACCTGCTGGCAGGGGGCGAACTCCGTCGCGCGGCGGTCGCCCAGGGTAATCGTGCCGGTTTTATCCAGCAACAGCGTGTCGATGCTACCAGCGATCTCTACTGCCTTGCCTGACTTGGCGACCAGATTGGCACGCATGGCGCGCTCCATACCGGCAATGCCAATGGCAGGCAATAGACCGCCAATGGTGGTAGGAATCAAACACACTAATAGTGCTACCAGCATGACCGTCGAGGTTTCTACTCCTACGAAAGCGGCCATGGGCACCAGCGTGACCACCACGATCAGGAACACCAGGGTCAGCATCGCCAGCAGCACCGAAAGCGCCAGCTCGGAAGGCGTTTTCTGACGGCTAGCGCCCTCTACCAAGGCAATCATACGATCCAGCAGGGATTCACCGGGATTGGCGCTGACTTCAATAATCAGCTGATCCGAGAGCACTTTGGTGCCCGCACTGACGCCGCTGTTATCGGTGCCCGCTTCACGCAGCACCGGCGCGGACTCACCGGTTACCGCCGACTCGTTGATAGACGCCGCACCCTCGACGATATCGTCATCTGCCGGAATCAGCTCACCCGCCACCACTTTCACTCGGTCGCCTTTACGCAGTGAGTCGGCGGTTACGGCGCTGGTGGTGCCGTCAGCGTTTAGCTTAGCCGCCTTGAGTTCCCCTTTGGTTTTGCGCAGCGCGCCAGCATGGGCCTTACCCCGGGACTCTGCCAGTGACTCCGCACCGGTGGCAAACAGCACGGTGGCAAGCAGCAGTAGCGCAATGGTGAGCGCAAAGCCGCCGTTTTCGCCCTGGGCGAAAGCAATCGGCGTTAGCCCGAAACACACTACCGTACCAATGGCGACAACCGCCATAACCGGGTTGCGCGCCAGTAGTTGGGGCGCAAGCCCTTTTACCGCGCCGGTGACGACTTGGCCAATAGGCAGCGAACGACGCGGCTGTTTAGCAAGCTCTGTATGTGACATCTCTTTTCTCCTAGAAGCCTTGCACGACGGATTCTGCAATCGGGCCAAGCACTAACGCCGGTAAGAAGCCAAGCAGGTTGACAATCACAATCACCCCTGCGGTTAAGCCCATAAAGGCGGGGCTATCCATGGGCAGGGTGCCGCGCCCCGCCGGTGCCGTGCGCTTAGCTGCCAACCAACCGGCTACCGCTAATGGCACTAGCATGGGTAAGAAGCGGCCAATCAATAGGGCGACCACGCAGGCGATATTCCACCAGGGGGTGTCATCGCCCAGCCCTTCAAAACCAGAGCCGTTATTGGCAAACGCGGAGGTGAACTCATAAAGCACTTGCGATAAGCCATGGAACCCTGGGTTGGAATTGGCGGCCGCACTTGGCATCGCCACGGTCAGCGCACTCAACCCCAGGATGACCAGCGGCTGAGCCAGAATCGCCAGTGAAATCCAGCGCATTTCGCGGGTTTCTAACGGTTTACCAAACAGCTCGGGCGCCCTGCCCACCATCAACGAGCCCACAAAGGCCGCCAACATCAGGTAGAGGAAGAAGCCAATCAGCCCGACGCCCACCCCACCGAAGGTCACGTTCACAAACATATCCATCAGCAGCATCATGCCGCCCATGGGGTTGAAGCTGTCGTGCATGGCGTTGACTGAGCCGTTGGAGGTTTGCGTTGTCCAACTGCCCCACAGAGCGGAAAGGTCAGTGCCAAAACGCAGCTCCTTGCCTTCCAAGTTGGCCCCCGGCTGGGAGAGTTCGACCAGGGCTGCATTGGGCATGCGTTCCGAATAGACCACCACCGAGGTGGAAATAAGAGAGAACGCGATCATCACGGCACCAATGCCCGTCATTAGCCGACGTCGACCACTGATCAGAGCGATCGCGATAAGCAGTGCCACGGGGATAAGCGTGAGTGAAGCGGTTTCGATAACGTTCGCCAGCGGCGTGGGGTTCTCAAGGGGCACGGTGGAGTTGGGGCCATACCAGCCACCGCCGTTGGTACCCAACTGCTTGATCGCCACCATGGACGCCACAGGGCCTAAGGGAATCGACTGCACTTCTTCCACCTGGGGATCCAGCATGTCTACCTGGTGGGCGGCCGGTACGCCCTGCCAGGTCAGCAGCAGTGCGACAACCGCTGCCAGTGGCAACATCACCCGTACCACGGTGCGGGTAAGGTCGTGGTAGTAGTTGCCAACGCCGTTTAACACCTTGGCAGGCTTAGCGACTAACAAAGTGCGGGCAATCGCGACCAACACTGCGAGCCCCGTGGCGGGGGTTAAGAACTGCAGTGTGACAATGGCAAAGGTTTGGCTTAAATGCGAAAGCTGCGCTTGGCCAGAGTAGTGCTGCTGGTTAGTGTTGGTAGCAAACGACACCGCTGTATGCAGCGCCGTGTCCCACGGCATGCCGGGGATGCCGTCCGGGTTGAGTGGCAATAAGCCCTGACACATAAAGACCAGCCATGCCAGCAGTATCAAGCCCACATGCAGCTTAAGGATGGCTAACGCGTACACTTGCCACGTCATGGCGTGTTGACTGTTAACGCCCGCCAACCGGTAGATAGGCTTTTCAATCACGCCAAACAGCGTATCGAGCCGGTTCGTCTGTGTGCTTAATGCAAAAGCAATATAGATACCCAAGGGCACACTAAGCAGAGCCACTAAGGCGTAAATAGCGATCATATCGTTCATGACGATCTCCTAAAAACGCTCGGGACAGATGAGCGCGTAAAACAGATACGCCGCTGTGCCGGTCGCGATGATTAGCAATGCAATATTCATGGAAGTGCCTCCTTTGATTGGCACCTTGAGCTTAGAGATTGCAGGCGTAAAAATTCGATGGCGTTTAAGGCATTAGCCGTCAAAAAGGCGTAAAAAAAGCCCTTTCCGTCGGGCAAAAGCAGAACTGAGTCCACCTACCCTCGACAGCTTCCCCTTAGATAGGTGAGTATCTGTATTAACATGTCGCCAAAGTGATCTAACTACCGATGAAGATTATTATTTTAGGCGCCGGCCAGGTCGGCGGCACACTGGCTGAACACCTCGCCCGCGAGGAAAACGACATCACTGTCGTTGATACTGACGCCAAAAAATTGCGCGACCTGCACACTAAACTCGATATCCGCACCGTCACTGGGGCGGGTTCCTACCCGATTGTGCTGCGCCAGGCAGGCTGCGAAGACGCCGATATGTTGATCGCCGTCACCAACAGCGACGAAATCAATATGATCGCCTGCCAAGTCGCCCATACGCTGTTTCGCACCCCGACCAAAATTGCCCGGGTGCGCGCCACGGCGTACTTAACCCGCAAGGGTCTGTTTGCCCACGAAGCGATCCCCATTGATGTATTGATCAGCCCCGAGCAGGTGGTCACCGACCACGTACGCCGCCTGATTGAGCACCCCGGCGCCCTACAGGTGCTGGAGTTTGCCGGTGGCCTGGTACAGCTGGTGGCGGTCAAAGCCTTCTACGGCGGCCCGCTGGTAGGCCAGGATTTAGCCTTTCTGCGCCGCCATATGCCCAACGTGGATACCCGCGTGGCGGCGATTTACCGCCGCAACCGGCCGATTATCCCCCGCGGCGATACGATCATTGAAGCCGACGACGAGGTGTTCTTCCTCGCCGCACGCCGCGATATTCGCGCGGTGATGAGCGAGCTGCGCCGGGTCGAGCGGGACTTTCGCCGCGTGGTGATTGCCGGGGGCGGTAATATCGGCGAGCGGCTGGCGGAGCATTTGGAGCATAGCCACCAGGTCAAGATCATCGAGCACAGCCTGGAGCGCTGCACCACCCTCTCAGAGCGGCTGGATCGCACCGTGGTGCTCCATGGCAGCGCCACCAGCAAGCGTCTGCTGGAAGAGGAGAATATCGAAGAGTGCGATATCTTCTGCGCGCTGACCAACGACGACGAGGTCAATATCATGTCCTCGCTGCTCGCCAAGCGTTTAGGCGCCAAGAAGGTGCTGACGTTGATCAACAACGCCGCTTATGTGGATTTGGTGCAGGGTGGCGAGATCGATATCGCTATTTCCCCCCAGCAGGCGACCATCGGCAGCCTGCTGGCGCACGTGCGACGCGGCGACATCGTCAACGTCCACTCGCTGCGCCGGGGTGCCGCCGAAGCGATTGAAGCCATTGCCCATGGCGATAAGCAGTCGTCTAAAGTGGTCGGCCGCACCATCCGTGAGATTGATCTACCAGAAGGCACCACCATCGGTGCGATTGTGCGCGGCAAGGAAGTTATCATCGCCCACGGCGATGTAATGGTGGAGAGCGGCGACCACGTGATTTTGTTCGTGATCGACAAGCGCCGCATTCGCGACGTGGAACGCCTGTTCCAAGTTGGCTTATCGTTCTTTTAAAAACACGTTTAACAGGCGCTTTTAGAGTGGCTAAATCTCGACCGCGCGACCAATAAACTCAATGGGCCCGGTGGGCAGACCGGTGGCCGAACCGGTTTCGTCTTCCAGCGTTAGCTCAAACAGCTGGTTATCTTCAAGCGGCGGCAACTGGTCTAAGCGTAAACGAATCGGCTGGCCTGGCTCCACTAAACCCAGCGATACCGGTGCCTGCCACTCATCCGCCTTGGTCCAGAACTCTAGCGCTTTACCTTCAGGCACTTCGAAGGTGCCCAGCGGGATCAGCTCGATTTCCTGGCGTGATGAGGCCTGTACGACCCAGCCTGCTGACTGGGTTTGTGGGGCAAGCAGAATCACCATGTACTCGGGCGTCGTTGAAATAGTCGGTTCAGTGACTTCATTTGCCAGCATTACGCCCATTACTAACGCCGCCGCCAAGCCAAACCCGGCAGCGCCGCGCCAAAGTGGCAGGCTGTGCAGCATACGCCGTGGCCTTTGCGGCGCGGCAGTGGCAGGTCGAGCACGCTTAGCAAGCGCTTCCCGTGACGTTAGGCTGCGCTCAATACGCGGCCATAAATAGTCAGAAGGCGTTACCGGATCGGTAATATCGGTATAGGGCAAGAAGCACTCTTCCCAAGCCATCACGGCTTTTTGCAGTTCAGGCTCATTGGGTAACCGAGCTTCCAGCGCTTTGCGCTGCTCTAACGACAATGTACCCAGCACGTATTCACCCGCCAAGGCATGGTCATCTTCATGTTCGTGATCATTTGGGCGGGTCATGCCATACACTCCCGTAGGCGCAGCAAGCTGCGTTTGATCCAGGCTTTAACGGTTCCCAACGGCGCGCCGGTATGAGCAGCGATTTCCGCGTGGCTAAGCCCATCGACATAGGCGTGGAGTACGCAATTACGCCGCTCGGGCTCAAGCGCTTCTAAGCAGCTATCCATCCGCTGGCCGGTCTCCCAATCGAAGGCTTCGTCGACAACGGAGGCGTGCTGAAATTGTTCGTCATGATCTAATTCGGTGGGGGCACTACTGTCAAACGTGATCTCGCGATCACGGTAACGAATGGCGTTTAAAGCCAAATGGCGCGCGATACTGAATATCCAAGCTCGGGCAGAGCCTTTATCGGGGTCAAAACTATCGGCCCGCTGCCAAATATTGAGGCACGCATCGTGGACAATATCTTCGGCCATACCACGATCTTTGACGATTCTTATGACCACGCCTAATAATCGAGCACTCTCATGGACATAGAGTTGGTGCAAGGCGTCATGTTCACCACGGGCACAGTTGGCTATTGCCGCGGCATGATCAAATTCTGAAGACACGTCAGTCAAACTTCAGCTCCCTGTTGACGGCACCGACGCCAGTCGTCGTTCTCGCAGACAGCATAGCCGCTGGGAACTCGCCAAACGAGTCCCCAGCACTCATTTAAGTTATTCAGCAGTCCAGAAGATATAGTCCGCCTGGTAAGTAACTACCGCGGTGGCACCGTCGTGATCCATATCACAGGCCACATCGGGCGCAACACCGCCGTGGGTGTTCAAGCGCTGAATGTAGCTAACGCCCATCATGGCGCCTTCGCCTTCAGCAGGGTTGGCTTCAACAAGCTGGAGCGGAATATTGCCATCGCCATTGGCGGCTGTGGCTAGCTGGGTGCCGGTGATTTTTGAACCGTCCAACGCTTCCCAGGTGGCTGGCGGGCCGTAGTAGCTACCCACCTGGCTGCCATTGCTAGCATTAAGCGCAGCGTGGGGGCCTTTAAACACCCAGCCCATGTTGCCGTCGTCTTTGGTTTCGCACATGTAAGTAATCGCGCCAACGCCAACCGTTTCGAGGGCGATGGTGTTGCCGTCCGGTACTTGGACATCCGCAGGCGTTTCGGCCAGAGCGGCATGACTGAAGGATGCAATCAGTGTAGCGGCTAAGGTAGCGCGCGTTAGATGGTGAAGTGTCATTTTCAGTCTCCTAAAAGGGTTTTTATCAGCCGCTTTAAATAGCGCCTGTATAGGGATTACCCGCGAGGAGACGTATTGGATGCACTATTTTTAAAAAATAAAAAACCCTGAGCAAGGGCTCAGGGTAACGAGTAGGAATAGTTAGCAGTGTTCGCTATAGCTTAAGCGGTCTTCTGCATCGCAATGGCGGTGTCCAGCATGCGGTTGGAGAAGCCCCACTCGTTGTCGTACCACGCCATAATCTTAACCAAACGACCATTTACACGGGTGTGATTGGTATCGAAGGTGGATGAGTTGGCATCGTGGTTGAAATCGATGGAGACCAGCGGCTCGGCATTAACCGCCAGCACCGGCGAATTCGCTGCAGCCTTCTCGACGATGGCATTGATTTCTTCTTTGGTGGTATCGCGGCTGGCGGTGAAAGTAAGATCCACCAGCGACACGTTGATCACCGGCACACGAACTGCCAGGCCATCGAACTTGCCAGCCAGTTCCGGCAATACTAAACCTACCGCCGCTGCTGCCCCGGTTTTGGTCGGGATCATGGAGTGGGTCGCACTACGAGCGCGGTAAGGGTCAGAGTGGTAAACATCCGACAGGTTCTGGTCATTGGTGTAAGCGTGCACCGTGGTCATCAGACCGTTCTCGATACCTACTGCATCGTTCAACGCTTTCGCTACTGGCGCCAGGCAGTTCGTGGTGCAGGAGGCGTTGGAAACCACCGTATGCTCGGCGGTTAGAATATCGTCATTCACGCCGTATACAATGGTGGCATCGGCGTCGGGGCTGGGTGCAGAAATAAGCACCCGCTTGGCGCCAGCAGTAATGTGCTTGGCAGCCGCCTCGCGCTTGGTAAACAGCCCTGTGCACTCCATCACCAGGTCGATATTCATCGACGACCACGGCAACTGTGCTGGGTCACGCTCGGAGGAGATCGCGATACGATCACCATCCACCGTGATGCTCTCGTTGTCATGCTCTACCTTGAAAGGGAAGTGGCCGTGCACAGTGTCGTGACGCAACAGGTGGGAGTTCAGCGAAGGATCGCCCAAATCGTTGATAGCGACAACCTGTAAACGGTCGCGGTAGCTGTTCTCGTAAAGGGCGCGCAGTACGTTGCGGCCGATACGGCCAAACCCGTTAATCGCAACTCTTATTGTCATGATATAGCTCCTCATTAACCAATGGTAGCAAGTGTCGCATTTAGTAAAAAAATTACTAAAAATACGTATTTAAGCGTCATGAGGCTGAAAATTCGTATAACAACGGCCCCAAAAGGCTTATAAATACCCAATATGTAGTAAAATTACTATATAAACGCTACCGTAGTCCAACATTAAAAGCTGGTCTTAGAAAGCCAATACAAGTAAAGGGTTCCGCCATGAGTGATGCACAACCGCCCCGCCAAGCTATCCGCACTCTACAAGCACGCAAACGCATTGCACTGATTGCCCACGACGGCAAGAAGGTCGAAATGCTGGAGTGGGCAACCCGCTGGCAAAGCGTGCTCAGCCAGCATGAGCTGATCGGTACCGGCACCACCGCCGGGCGCTTGAAAACCGCGCTGGGACTCGACGTTGAAGGGTTGATGAGCGGGCCGTTGGGCGGCGACCAACAAATTGGCGCACGCATCGCCGAACAGCGCCTCGATGTACTGATTTTCTTTTGGGACCCCTTCTCGCCGCAGCCTCACGACCCCGACGTCAAGGCGCTGCTGCGCTTAGCCGCCCTGTGGAATGTGCCCGTTGCCTGCAATGCGGCCACCGCAGACTTCCTGCTTTCATCGCCCTATCTGGGCGAAAGCTACGATATGTCGATTCCGGATGCCAACGCTTGGGCCCAGGCCAGAACGGTCTAAGCAGCAAGCATTAAAACGCTGTACTCAGCGGGTGTGCAGGTGGCGGGCAACTACCTGCAGCCCACACTCGTAGTGGCCGTCCAAGGCGGCCAACGCGCAGTTCAGCGTCAACGCAGCAATCCGGTCATAATCCTGCAACACTGAATTGACCGGCTGGGGGAGAAAATCCAGTAGCCGGTGATCGCCAAAGGTGGCCAAACGGATATTTTCTGGCAAGCCACCACGCTCCAAGAACACATCAAACACCCCTTCCAGCAGCGTATAAGACGCCGTTACCAGCGCATCGGCGCCGCCTTCCTCATCCAACAGCCTGGCTGCAAGGCGCGCCCCTTCGCTACGCTCATAGCTCACTCCACTCAAGATCAGCGGCACAATCTCCGTGCCGCTCAATGCCGCCTGGAAACCGGCCCGCCGTTCGCGGCTGATCGATAGATTCGGCATTGCCTCCAGCCACGCCACACGTTTGGTTGCCCCGCCGATTACCGAGCGTGTCAACGCCTCGGCCGCTTCGCAGTCATTGCTCACCACACTGGAAAACAGCTCGGGATTCAGGCCACGGTCCATGCCCACCACACACCAGCCCTCGTCTACCAGATCGGCGTAGAAGGTGTCGTCGCTGGGCAGACAACTGGCGGTGATCAACACCTCACAGCGCTGGGCACGCAGCGCCAGGGCGAGTGCTCGCTCGCTCTCAGCACAGTCATCCGAGCTGACGATCAGCAACTGATAGCCCTGCTCCCGCGCGCCACGCTCCAGGCGTTTCGCCAGCCGGGCATAACTGATGTTCTCCAGATCCGGCACGATAAGGCCCAGCAGACGGCTCGCCCCACGACGCAGAGCGGCCGCCTGCGGGTCTATGTGGTAACGGTGCTGACGTACTACTGCCATCACTTTCTCAATCGTTGCCACGCTAATACGGCGCTGCTCGGCCTGGCCATTAATCACGTAGCTAGCGGTCGTGCGCGAGACGCCGGCTAGCCGGGCAATATCGGCGAGTGTCATTCGGGTTCCCCTTGGTGTGACCGGGCAGTTTATCAGCAAGTAAGCGCCTACCAGACCAAAGTCTAAAAGCACGAACCTTGCGTCATGCAGTGAATCGATTCAGCATAGCACTAACACTAGATTCATTGGCAAGGATGAATCACCGCTGAAGGGTCGATTCATCCCACTGGCATTAATGCCATTACCATGATCATTTAACGACGATCACTTATGTACACGCCCTGCACTCGGCCCACAGTACTCACCGAAAGTACTTTGCAGCAACAGAGCGCGTTTACAGGAGAATACTATGTTGACACTCGGCCCCGATGACATCCTGCTAGGCCGCCACGCGGATAGCTGGCAAACCGCTCTGGACAGTGCTGCTGAAGCGCTGGTAGACGCTGGATTAGTTGAGGCCGAGTACCGCGACGGCCTGCACGACCGCGAAGCCCAGTCATCGACGTTCCTGGGCAATGCCATTGCCATCCCCCATGGCACGCCAGAAAGCCGTCGGCACGTGAAGCAGACTGGCGTCCGCGTGCTGCAGTTTCCCCAAGGAATCGAGTGGCACGACGGTCAACAGGTGCATGTGCTGGTGACCATCGCGGCCCAGAACGATGAGCACTTGGATATTTTGCGCCAGCTCACTCACGTGCTGGATCGTGACGGCGTTGCCGAGCAGTTAGCCAGCGCCAGTTCCGCTGCCGATGTGGCGCGCCTGCTGTCCAAACCGGCGCTTGAGCCACGCTTGGATGCTGATACGCTATGTGTCAATTTTCCCGCCCAAGATCCGCAAGAGCTTGCCTTGGCCGCCGCTGCCCGCCTGCGTCAAAGCGGCTGCGTCGATAACGCCTTCATTGCCGCTGTCGCCGCCGCTCAACCCACCTGGTTAGGCAAGGGGTTGTGGCTGGCCAGCAGCTCGCAAGGGGTTAATCAGCCCGCGCTTGGGGTCGCCACGCCAGCGTCGCATACCTTGGAAAGCGCTGGCCACCCGCTCCATGCGCTGTTCTGCTTAGCTGCCCACGGTGATGCCCACCGTCCGCTGCTAGAGCAATTAATGGCCTTGCTGGATAGCGGCGCCAGCGACACGCTGCTCACATGCAACAGTGCTCAACTGCTTTCCCTGCTGGCGGGCGAGACCGCCAGCACCCACACCCGTCGCGTTCGAGTGCTTAATCCCCATGGCCTGCACGCCCGCCCCGCCAAGCAGTTGGTGCAAGTCGCCCGCGCCCAGGCCATGGCGATCAATGTGCGGCTGGAAGAAGGCAGCGCCACGCTGGTCTCGGCGGCCAGCTTGACCAAGGTGATCGGCCTGGGCGCTCGCCGCGGCCAATGGCTGGTGCTGTCCGCCGAAGGTGATAACGCACGTCAAGCGCTCGAGAGCGTGGCGGAAACGATTGAGGCTGGCTTGGGCGAGAAAATAACGCCCCTTGACGGCGGCTTTGACACCGCACCCGAAGCCAGCACGACTCAACCGGCCGTCGAGCCACTGGCTGCCGACACGCCCCATACCGGCGTGGCCGCTTCGCCGGGCTTGGCCATTGCCCCGGTGTTTGTTATCCGCCCCATGCAGTTCGACTACCCCAAGCACGCCGATGACGCGGAGCAACAGCTCATCCGCCTGAATCACGCCATCAAGGAGGGCGCGGCTCAACTGGAGGCGCTGGTTCGCAATGCCCAGGGCGGCGAAGTCGCCGATATTCTCTCGATGCACGAAGAGATGCTCGTCGACCCGGAACTTCACCACGCGGCCTCGGATGCCATTCGCGAAGGACGCTCGGCGGAAGCGGGCTGGTGGGAAGCGATTGAAACCGCTGCCCACGCCCAGGAAATGCTGGCCGACCGCCTGCTGGCCGAACGCGCCGCCGACCTGCGCGACGTAGGCCGCCGTGTGCTTGGCGTGCTCTGCGATGTGACGCTTCCAGAACCGCCTGACCACCCCTATATTCTGGTCATGGACGACATCGGCCCTTCCGATGTGGCGCGCCTGGATACCTCCCGTGTGCGTGGCCTGCTCACTGTACGCGGTGGTGCGACAGCCCACAGTGCCATTCTGGCCCGCGCACTGGGCATTCCTGCCGTCGTTGGCGCGGGGCAAGCGGTGATGGCGCTCAACAACGCCAGCATGATGATTCTGGATGGTGATCGTGGCCGGGTAACATCGCAACCTTCCGAAGAGCGGTTACAGCGTGCCGAGCAGCAGTTGCTCGACCACCAGCAGCGCGAAGCCGCTGCCTGGGAAACCCGCTTTGAGGTTGCTCAAACTCGCGATGGCCACCGTGTCGAAGTCGCCGCCAACCTGGGCAATACCGCCCACGCTGTCGATGCAGTAGAGCGCGGCGCCGAGGGTGTTGGCCTGCTACGTACTGAATTTCTGTTTATGGCCCACGCCAGCGCCCCGGATTTGACCACTCAGATCGGCGAGTACCGCCAAGCGGTGGAAGCGTTGGGCGGCCGCCCGCTGGTGGCACGGACCCTGGATGTGGGCGGTGACAAGCCGCTGCCTTACTGGCCGGTCCCCCAGGAAGATAACCCCTTCCTGGGACTGCGCGGCATTCGCCTGGCGCTGACCCAGCCCGATGTGCTCGAGACCCAACTGCGGGCACTGCTGATGGCCAGCAAGGATTACCCTTTGCGCATCATGCTGCCAATGATCAAGGACATTGCTGAGTTTCGGGCGGTCAAGGTGATCTATGATCGCCTGCTGCAAGAGATCCCCACCTCCCAGCGCGCCACCGATGTGCAGCTCGGGGTGATGATTGAAGTACCTTCCAGCGCGCTGCTGGCACCCAGCCTTGCCGCCGAGGTGGACTTTTTCTCAGTGGGCACCAATGATTTGACCCAGTACACCCTGGCGATTGACCGCGGCCATCCGGAGCTTTCTGCCCAGGCCGATGGCCTGCACCCGGCGGTGCTGCGTCTAATCCAGATGACCGTGGCCGCAGCGCATAGCCAAGGCAAGTGGGTCGGTGTGTGTGGTGAGCTGGCCTCGGATGCCGTGGCTATTCCCGTATTAGTTGGCCTGGGCGTGGATGAACTCTCGGTCAGCGCGCGGCAGATTCCTTTGGTGAAAGCTCGCCTGCGCGAGTTTGATTTTGCAGACGCCCAGGCCATCGCTCAGCTAGCGCTTTCACAAGCGACCAGTGACGAAGTGCGTGATGCACTGGAGGCGCGCTAATGGCCCGCGTGCTTTGCATTACGCTCAACCCAGCGCTGGATTTAGCGTTTAACCTTGACGCCTTAGTATTGGGCAGCGTCAACCGCCCTACCAGCGCGCAGCTAGAAGCCGCTGGTAAAGGCGTTAATGTTGCCCGTGTATTGGCAGAGCTTGGTCATAGCGTCACGGTCAGCGGCTTTTTAGGCAGCGAGAACGACGCGCCCTTCGCCCTGGCTTTCAAACAGCTGGGGCTGGCCGATGCCTTCGTGCGGGTGCCCGGCAGCACGCGTATCAATGCCAAACTGGCCGAACAGGGTGGCCGCGTTACCGATATCAACGGTCCCGGCATGCCGATTGACGCCACACATTTACAAACACTAATCGACACGCTGGACGCCGAACTGAGCAGTGCGACGCCCCCCCAGGCAGTGGTTGTCGCTGGCAGCCTGCCCCCAGGGCTGTCACTGGAGGGTTTTCGCCAGCTGCTGGAGCACTTGAACGCCAGCGGTGTGCCGCTATGGGTGGATACCAGCGGCCCGGCTCTTAACGCCGCCATCGACGCCCACCCGGCGGGCATCAAGCCCAATGAAAATGAACTCGCCGACTGGGCAGGCGACACTCGCGACACGACACCAGCGCGCTTGGCGGCCGCCAAGCGGCTACATCAAAGCGGCATCGCCCATGCGCTTGTGTCAGCGGGTGCCGAAGGCGTGCTGTGGGTGAACGCCCAAGGTGCCTGGCACGCCACGCCCCCCAAGGTGACGGCAACCAACACGGTGTGCGCTGGCGATACCTTTGTCGCGGGCATGCTCCACGGCTTACTTAATCAACACGACCCGGAACGAACGCTGCGCTTTGCTACCGCACTCTCTGCTGAAGCCGTACGCCATGTCGGTGTCGGCAACGCCAACGCTGCGGATTTCGACTCACTCCAACAACACACCCGGATACGGCGTCTTGATGACTCCATCACCGAGGGAGCTACGCTATGAACATAATTCTGATTACCGCCTGCCCCAGCGGCATGGCTACTACCTTCCTCGCTGCCAAACGCCTCGAGCAGGCTGCCCAACGCCAGGGCTGGTCGGTACACGTTGAAATGCATGGCGAAATCGCGCCACTGCAGGCTGCTACTGCTGATCAGATTGCTAACGCCGATTTGATTGTGGTCGCCGCCGATCACGTGCCCGCGCCGGAACGCTTCGAAGGCAAGCGCCTCTTTCAGGCACCGATTGCCAGCGCGCTCCCCGACCCTAACGGTTTTCTGGCCCAGGCCAAGCGTGAAGCGCCGATTTACAGCTCGCCTGCCGCGCCTGCAGCCTCCGTTTCTACCGCTGCAAGCAGCGCGGGTGGCAAGAAAATTGTTGCGGTCACCGCCTGCCCTACCGGCGTCGCCCACACCTTTATGGCCGCCGAAGCGCTCTCGGAAGCAGGCAAAGCCATGGGCCACGCCATTCGCGTGGAAACCCAAGGCTCGGTGGGCGCACAAGATAAATTAACGGAAGAAGAGATCGCTCAGGCCGATGTAGTGCTACTAGCCTGCGATATCGACGTTGATCCGTCGCGGTTTGCAGGCAAGCGCATCTACCGCACGTCTACCGGCAACGCGCTGAAAAAGCCGCGCCCCACCATTGAAGCCGCGCTGGAAAACGCGGCACTGGAAAGTAGCGGTTCGGCCAATACCACTAGTGACAATAAGAGCGTCAAAGAGAAAGGGGTTTATAAGCACCTGCTCACCGGCGTTTCCTTTATGTTGCCAATGGTCGTGGCGGGCGGTCTGCTGATTGCACTCTCGTTTGTATTTGGCATTGAAGCGTTTGAGCAGGAAGGCACCCTGGCCGCTGCGCTGATGCAAATCGGTGGTGGCACCGCCTTTGCGCTGATGATTCCGGTGCTGGCAGGTTATATCGCCTACTCCATCGCGGACCGCCCCGGCATCGCACCGGGTATGATTGGTGGCATGCTGGCGGCTAATATCGGCTCCGGCTTTATCGGCGGTATTTTGGCAGGTTTCCTGGCAGGCTACGTGGCGCTGGCGGTTACGCGCTACGTCAAACTGCCCTCCAGCGTTGAATCACTAAAGCCGATTCTGACCATTCCTCTGGTTGCCAGCCTAGTCACCGGCCTAACCATGATCTATGTGATTGGCGAACCGGTCGCGGCGCTGCTTAATGCGCTGACCAGTTTCCTGGAATCCATGGGCTCCACTAACGCGGTGCTGTTGGGTATTCTGCTCGGCGCAATGATGTGCTTCGATCTGGGTGGCCCGGTCAACAAAGCCGCTTACACCTTTGGTGTGGGCCTGCTCGCCTCAGAAACCTACGGCCCCATGGCGGCGATCATGGCGGCGGGAATGGTGCCTGCCATTGGTATGGGCATTGCCAGCTTTGTCGCGCGCAATAAGTTCTCGGCACCGGAGCGCGAAGCGGGCAAAGCCTCTTTTGTATTGGGTCTGTGCTTTATCAGTGAAGGCGCGATCCCCTTCGCGGCTAAAGACCCGCTGCGGGTCATTCCGGCCTGCATCGCGGGCGGGGCACTGACCGGTGCGCTCTCGATGCTGGTGGGTGCGAAGCTAATGGCTCCCCATGGCGGTATTTTCGTACTGCTGATCCCCAACGCCATTACCCCGGCGCTGCTCTACCTGGGTGCTATCATAGCGGGCTCACTGGTTACCGGGTTAGGCTATGCGTTTATCAAACGCGGTGCAGCTCAAGTGGCGGTGGCTACTTAACGGCTGACCCTACCCTGTGTGGGCAGGCAATCGTGCCTGCCCACACAAATACGTAGCTTTACGCAGTTAATGCAAGTCTAAGCCTAAATGCCCTCTACTCCTCGCCGTTTTTTATGTAGTATTTTTACATAACGCCACGTTTAGTTTGCCATTCGGTTCTGGTTACTACATTCACTTAATAACAAACGGATCCCCCTATGTTTCAGCTCACTCGTAGTGTCACCTGGCAGGCGCTCGACCGCCTACGCGACAAAACCGCTAACGACCGCATTCGTGACTACTTCACCAATGATCCTCAGCGCTTTGAGAAAATGAGCCTTCGGGTGGGCGGTCTGTTTCTTGACTACTCCAAGCACCATGTCTCCGATGAAGTGCTCGCCAAGCTGATCGAACTGGCCGACCACTCCGCGCTGGTACAGCGTCGGGCGCAGATGTTCTCCGGCGACATCATCAACGTCACCGAAAACCGCCCAGTACTGCACACCGCCCTGCGTCACTTAGGCGATGAGCCGGTGTATGTGGACGGCGAAGACGTCATGCCCGAGATCACCCGTACCCGCGAGCAGATCAAGCTATTCTCGGAAGCGGTACGCAATGGCGAGTGGAAAGGCTATAGCGGCAAACGTATTAAAGATGTGGTCAATATCGGCATTGGCGGCTCGGATCTTGGCCCTAACATGGCGGTGCGCGCGCTGCTCAAATACCGCCACCCGGAGCTCCACTTCCACTTCGTCTCCAACGTGGACGGCACCCATATCCAGAAGGTGCTTTCGCGCCTCGACCCGGCCACCACGCTGTTTATTGTCTCCACCAAAACCTTTTCTACCCAGGAGACACTGCTAAACGCCAAAACCGCGCGTCGCTGGTTCCTGGAAAACGCTGGCGAAGACGCCGACGTGGGTGCGCACTTTATCGCTGCCTCCACCAACCGCAAAGCGGCCATGGAGTTCGGCATTCGCGAAGAGAACGTGTTCGAATTCTGGGCCTGGGTGGGTGGCCGTTACTCCATGTGGTCGTCCATTGGGCTGCCGATTGCGCTTTCGATCGGTTTCGAAGGCTTTATCGAGCTACTGGAAGGCGCTCATGAGATGGATAACCATTTCATCAACGCGCCCTTCTCGCAAAATATGCCGGTGCTGATGGCGCTGATTGGTATTTGGTACATCAATTTTATTGGCGCAGAAACCCAAGCCATCGTGCCCTACGACCAGGCGCTGAACCAACTGCCTTCTTTCCTGCAGCAGTTGGACATGGAGTCTAACGGCAAGTCGGTAGATATTTTCGGCCACCCGGTGAACTACAAAACCGGCCCCATTGTGTGGGGCCAAACCGGCTCCAACGGCCAGCATGCCTTCTTCCAGCTACTGCATCAGGGCACCCGCTACGTACCGATTGATTTTATTGCCTCGCTCAAGCCCGAGCCCGGCGTGGAAGACCACCACTTCGCCTTACTGACCAATATGCTCGCTCAGGCCAACGCCTTTATGGAGGGCAGCCAGGGGGACAGCAAAGAACTCAGCCAACACGACCCCTACAGTTGCCCCGGCAACCGCCCTTCCAGCACGCTACTGCTGGACGAGCTAACGCCGAAAAACCTAGGCGCACTGATTGCGCTCTACGAGCACAAGGTGTTTGTGCAAGGGGTGATCTGGAACATCAACTCGTTTGACCAGTGGGGCGTACAGCTTGGCAAACGCATCGCGGGTGAAATCAGCGAACGCATCGATGCCCACGCCGCCGACTTCGATGCCTCCACACAAGGCCTGCTGGAGTTGGTGCGGGCGCACTTCCCTAATGGCGGCAGTGACGAAAAGGAAAGCGCACCGGCCAGTGCCGACAAGAAGCCAACACGGAAAAAACATTGAACGAATAGGCTTATAAATCGATAGAAAACAACGCCTTGGTTTGAAAGAACCAAGGCGTTTTAATTTTTGCTGAGCCTTACTATTAGCCGATTGGCAGGTCGAGCTTAAAGTTCTTAATGATTTTCTTGTCTAAACAGCTTCTTAGAAACGTATTCATCGGTGCCATATTGTTAGATGTATAAAAATCCAACATCAGGGTATTGAACTCTTGCTGTCGTTTGGCTGGAACATTAATAATCGGGAATCCATGCATCAGCAAAATGCCATTCATCATAAAGCGACCAGTACGCTTGTTAACATCCCAGAAAAATTGAGCCCTAGCCATCTGCAGAAACGCAGTGATGGCTTGGTCGTAACTGTCCTCTTCGCTCGCTACTAGCCGCTGGACTTCTTGCCATTTAGCTTCAAGCTCGTCAGGCATAGGCGGCTCATAGTCAGAACCTGCAACCGTTACATAACCCGAGCGAAACTTGCCCCACTCCAGCGCCTCTTCTTTACCGGCAATGGCATGGATGTCTAGAGCGGTTTGCTTATCAAAGCGGAACTGCCCCTTATCGACTAAATAAAATATATATTCCCAAGCTTTCGCCTGGTTAATCGCCATATTCTGATCGCTGATTTTATGGCCGCCCACGGTGATCCCATCCAAAATGGTCTGCACCTCGGGCAGCGTCATAGCGACCCCCTCAAGATTCACGGCATCGTATACCAAAGCAGGCACATCCCGTATCGCCAGTTGCCTAGCCAAGGGGGCGTTAGGCTTCATGTTCCAAAGTTTATCTTGTGCTGGCTCCATGGGAGTGGGACTCGTGTTCGGCAAATGGGATAAGTATATCGCTACGGGATAGAGTATATGCGGTGAGGAAGCTATCTGTTACTAAACAGAGCTAATAGGCTCTGATGCTTCGCTCTTTTTAACGCCTCTATGCTCGCACATCTCTGCCAGTTTCGACTCCGATAAAAACGTGGCGGCGATGGTGGATTCTAACCAGATAGCCAGAACGGACTCACTATCGCTTAGCGTAAATAACCGATCATTCAATGTCCCTATACATAATATGTTGAGGCCCCGCAGCCCCGCCCAGGTAACGCTCACCAGTCTCATAAAAGCCCGCCTTTCGATAACAGGTGTATGCCGCTAGGTTCTTACAGTTCACCGTCAGGGAGTTAAGAGAGCAAATTAATTAACTATGACCAGCATGCTGGTCAATATTATTGGCTACCGGCCTCATCCGGTATCAGCGCCAGCAAGTCGGTGACCTCAATATCTAGACCGGCTTGCGAGAGCAGCGTTGTTATCTGCCCGCGGTGGTGGGTTTGGTGATTGAAGAAGTGCAAGATCAGGCTGGAGAAACTGCGGATGGCTGGAACTCCTTTCATATTTTGGTAACTCAAGATTGTCTCTAGATCCTCATCTGTCAGCGCTGCGATCCAATTGATAATCACGCTATCCAACCATTGACGATGTGCCTTGAGGCCATCCAAGTCATCAAACATCACTTGATCAAGCCGCGCAGGCGTTGGCAGCGCCACCATGACCGCAAGTGTTGTGGTAGAAGAGGGATGGCTTGCAAACCGCTTAAGCCAAAGCGTGTCGGCTACAACGATATGATTTAAAGTGCCAAAAATAGAGCCAAAGTAAGCGCCTCTCTCCTCTGCAAGTTCAGTTGTACTCAGCTTGCTAGCCGTATCGTATACCTTGGCATTCATCCACTGATTGTAGGATGCCATTAATGCAAAATGTGGTTGAAGTTCCATAGGTCAAATCGCCTCTTTCCATGCTGGCAACAACGGGTTCTTTAAGCGTATGAAATAAAGACGCGTTTGTATCCCCGAATTTGCTATTTAAGCCGCTAAGCCTTTTCTTGCGCCTTTGCCCAAACGCCATATACTGTATAAATAGCCATATAGTTAGTTATACAGGTCAGAGGTGGCAAATGACGACTCCCGATCAAACATCGAGTGTTTCAGCTGTGCGCAAAGGCCGCGGAGCAACGTACGACCCGCACAATCGTTTTTCACCTACCCGTAGCGTGGTGGAAGACGATGGTTGGTGGCGGGAAGAAACATCTACAACCATCGCCACCGAAGTGCGAGAAGAGGTGAGCAAGAGCGCGCTATCGTGGAATAAATCGCCGGATTTGCCATTTGATCGCTCGCTGAATCCTTACCGTGGCTGTGAACATGGCTGCGTTTACTGCTACGCACGCCCCTCACATGCTTACTGGGATCTATCGCCAGGGCTGGATTTTGAAACTAAACTCATTGCCCGCAGCGGTTTGGTGGAACGGTTAACGGAGGAGCTTTGCCATCCCAACTACATCTGCCGCCCCATCAATCTTTCTGGCAATACCGACTGCTACCAGCCGTTAGAGGCTACTTATAAAACCACACGCCGCTTGCTGGAGTTGCTGTTGGAGTGTCGCCATCCGGTAACGTTAGTGACTAAAAGCACGCTGGTGCTACGCGATCTAGAACTATTGGCAGAGATGGCAGAGCATCGGCTGGTGCGTGTGTTTGTTAGCTTGACCAGCCTGGACGCCAATTTAAAGCGCACGCTAGAACCACGGGCGGCCTCGCCTCAGGCGCGCTTGCGGGCCATTAGTGAACTCAATACGGCGGGAGTCCCAGTCGGCACATTGATTTCACCGGTTATCCCAGGGCTGACTGATCATGAAATTGAAAAGCTACTGGAAGCCGCCAGCCGAGCAGGCGCACGAACGGCGGCCTGGATGCTGCTGCGCTTACCTTACGAAGTAGCGCCGCTGTTTGAGGCGTGGCTGGAAGCTCACTACCCAGAACGCGCCGCCAAAGTGATGAGCCTTATGCGCCAGTGCAGAGGCGGTAAGGCCTATGATGCCAAGTTTGGTAAGCGCTTTCGTGGAGAAGGGGTATTCGCTGATTTAATTGCTCAGCGCTTTGCTCGCGCCAGCCGCCAGTGGAACATGCAGGATCGCACCGAGCAGGGCTTGAATACGCGGGATTTCCGCCCACCACGGGCGCAGGGCGACTTATTCCTTTAAGCTAAGCAGCGCGTTAATCAATTTGCTGTTAAGGAAGCCTAATGTCCGCGCTTAGCAAAACGAAATCGAGTTTTTACCGACGTTTATACGTAGCCCATCTTATCGAACATGGCGCTGCCAGCGTGCCTGCACTAATTGAAGCCACCGGCATGCCACGGCGTACCGCTCAGGATACGATCGCCTCCCTTGCCGAATTAGATATCGAGTGCGTATTTACAAGAGATGAAGGCGAGCGCCACAACATTGGCCGCTACCAAATACGCGATTGGGGGGCGATTGACCCACGTTGGGTGGCAACGAATGCCGAGCGGCTTAAACAGGCACTTGGCTATTCCGGAGCCCTCTGATCGTTTTCCTCCGGCTCGGCCCACGCTAACCGGGCGGCATTGAGCGTGACACTCAGCGAACTTGCCGCCATAGCGAATACCGCAACCAGAGGTGGAATGGCCATCACAGCTACCAGCCCTAGGGCCAGCGTATTATACAGTGCCGAAAAGAACAGATTCTGCACCATGATGCGCCGGGTGTATTTAGCAATGCTAAGCAGTTTTACTACCCCCCCCACTCCCGGCGTCATAAGCTGTGCGGAAGCCCCTTCACGGGCGGCCTCGCTGGCACTTAGCGGGGCAATACCCACATCAGCCGCGGCCAAGCTCAACGTATCATTCAAGCCATCACCTACATAGAGCGTTGGCGCTAGTAGCGCCTGCAACAACCGCGCTTTGGCTTCGGGCGAACGCTGGGCATAGCAAGCTTCTCGGGCAAGCCCTATCTGCTCACCCAGCCAGCTAACAGCCCCCTGCCGGTCGCCGCTAATCATCGCCACCACATAGCCTGATGCGAGCAGGCGCTTCACGCTTGGAGCGGCATCCTCCACCGGTTGATCGGCCAGATAGAACGTGGCCAGCCAGCCCGCTTCATCAGCCAACATCACTTGAGAAGCAAACGCCAGCGCGGGGTCTTCAGCTTGAAATGGCAACGCAATCTGCTGACGAGTTAGCCAATTAGCGCTACCTAGCGTTAGCCACTCGCCGCTATTTAGCTGCACACGGCGCCCTTCCCCAGGCGATTCATTTACTTCTATATTCTGATCAGGATTCTGCTCAGGGTTCTGCTCACGTTGATCATTCGACCAGTGCGCTAACGCGTGCGCTAGCGGATGTTCGCTTCCAGCGACGGCGGCGCTTAGTTTGCGCTGCACCGTGTGTTTATCAACGCCCTCCCGTGCCTGCCAATGCAGCACGGAATGATTGCCGGTCGTTAAGGTGCCGGTTTTATCCAGGGCTACCGAGCGAATGCGCGCCAAAGTTTCAAGCGCGGCCGGGTCGCGTAGCGCAATACCTTGCTGCATGGCCTGACCGCTACCAGCAAGGCTTGCCAACGGCACGGCAAGCCCAACGGCACAGGGGCATGCCACCACCAGTACGGAAAGCGCCCGCACAAAGGCCTCTTCCCAGCCCGTTCCAAATAACAGCGCAGTAGGCAACGTCAGCAGCGCCAGTACAAGTGCTAAGGGGCTTAGCCAAGCTGCAAAGCGATCAGCTAGCTTCTGCAGCTCGCCTTTTTTGGCCTGATAGCGGCGCATTTCGTCACATAGCCGATCCAGTCGCCGCTTGCCTACCCCGGCACTCACCTGCATTACCAGCGGCGTTGCACCCAGGTAGCGGCAGCCTGCGTAGACCTTCTGACCTGTATGAAAGTGGCGCGGCAGGTTTTCGCCGGTCAGCGAGGCGGTATTGACCCAGCCAGGCGCCTCCAGGGTGCCATCAAGCGCTACCCGCTCACCTGGCGCTAACTCGACGCGCATTCCTGCAGCCACTTCATCGGCAGGAACCATTACCCAATGTTCATGTTGGTAAACGCTTATGTTCGCGTTCGGTAGTGTCAATGCGTCCAGCGCTTTTAACCCACGGTGACGGCACAGCGTTTCCACTAACCGCCCGACCAGCAATAGCACAATCAACATCACCGCCGTATCGAAATACACTTCCGATGAACCGCGCCATAAAAGCCCGATCGAGACGAGCACCGCGCCAAATACACCAAGGCTAACGAGCACATCCATTCCAGGGCGTTTGGCGAGCAATGTACGCCATCCCGCTCGGTAAAACGGCACGCCCGCAAACAGCACCACGGGAAGTGAAAAAGCACCCGACACCCATGCCACTACCTGCTCGACCTGTTCATTGGGCAAGGCGGATGCGTAGATCAAAATTGAGGCAAGCATGGTCCACATGCCAAATAGCGAACCCACCATCAGTCTAAGTGTGAGGTAGCGGCTCTCCTCTTCCAATCGTGCATGGGCATCGCCCACCGGCTCAAGTTCCGTCAGCCGGTAGCCTAGTCGCTTAACCTTTAAGGCAAGCACTGAGAGCTGAGTCGCGGCTGGCGTGCCGCTTATACAGAGCGTGGCGCTGGGATAATGCACGCTAACGTCGTGCACGCCATCACTCCGTTTGAGGGAGCCTTCCACGGCCAACGCGCAACTGGTGCACCACATGCCGTGAAGGGTATAGAGCTTGTCTGCGTTAGTGTCAGTCATACCACTCACAGGCAAGGCGGAATACCGATGATGGGCATCGCTGCAAACAATACGCCGAAGGTAGAAAAAAGATAGAGCCCGGCAGAAACCCGTGCATTAAAGCGCAGCCGACCGGCATGATGTTTGCTCATGCGGTAACACCCCACCGTTAACGCAGCTAACAGCGCAACGGCGGCAAGACTGACCATAAGCAGCAACGCATTAACGAGGGTAAAAACACCTTGTTCTGGGTCAGGGGGCATGACTTCACAGGCCACAGCATGGCCACCGTAAACTGTTACAAACCAAGCACTCCAAAGCGTTAAGCCAATAACAAAGTGTAATGGGTGAGTGAGGTGTAAGCGCTGCATCACGATGGTCATCCGCCTAACTCCCTATGACACGGGGCAGCACGGCAAGCGCGCCCAAGATGATCCAGAACGTCGCCACGTTATAACGCCACAATTGAGCAACGACAGCGGGCTCAAAAGGTGCATGGGCGCCCACATAGCCATAACCCACCCGCAGGCCCTGAAGCAGTGTTAGCACAGCACCCAAACCGCCATGAAACAGTGCATACGCTAGTCCCACCATAATGATTGCATCATGAGAGTTCTCGGTAACCGCAAGGTCTGCGCTCAGCAGTACCCAAAGCGTGATGCTCACCTGTACAAACCCAAGCGCGCTAATACTGAACATGCCTAGTGACAGCCCAGCATCACGCTGCTGACGCAACCCGCTTATCATTTTTTCGAGGATGCCTGCACCTACCGTGAGTGCCCCACCAGCCAACAGCAGCCCCACCAGGGAGAGCGGTGATACCTCAGGCATTCGCCATTCAGGCGAGACCGTCCAAAGGTAGAACCAGCCAAACAAATAGGAAAGGAAGAACGAGCCATTAGCGAGCATGGTTATCGACATTGCCCATAGCCCGGGGCCATCCATGGTACGCGAGTGCAGCGGAGGATCGCCGGGTGCCACCCGTGCATCAGGCGCAGCTTTAGGATGTGCACCGTTTTCCCATGACCAGCGCAATAGAAACAATCCAGCGACCACCACGGCGATAACGGCCAACGGGTAAAGGCGAGTCAGCAGACTTATACACACCACTGCCAACGCCATCGCAGCGAAAAGCGGCCACCACGAGTTACCCGGCAGGTGAATAATTTCGCGCACTTTGCCGGTTAACGGATCGGTTCCCCACATTTCACGTCGCCCATGAGTCGCTACCGCCAAACTATGCTGGCCTTCCGCTATAGTGCGCGGCAAATCAGGGTCATCCCAAAGCGGGTGGCGTGTCTCGATTTTTGGCAAACTGACAAAATTATAGGCGCTTGGCGGCATGCTATTGGCCCACTCAAGGCCATCAGCATTCCATGGATTAGGCTTAGCGGGCTTGCCAAAACGGAAGTGTAGGGCAAAATCCAGCAGCACCATGGCAATCCCCGCCGACATAATGAAGCCACCTACGGAAGAAATTAGATTAAAAATATCCCAACCCATGCCCGCGTCATAAGAGTAAACACGGCGCGGCATACCCAGCAGCCCGGTCCAGTGCATAATCAGGAAGGTGGTATTAAAACCGATGAATGTCAGCCAGAAGCCCCATTTACCCAGCGTTTCAGAAGGCATACGGCCTGAAAAGAGGGGCAGCCAGTAGTAAAGCCCGGCGATCAGCGGGAAGAACATTCCGCCGACTAAAACGTAGTGCATATGCGCCACCACGAAGTGGGTATCGTGCACTTGCCAGTTAAACGGCACCAGCGCCAGCATTACCCCCGTTAAGCCGCCGCACACAAAAATGATCAAGAAGCCTAATATCCATAGCATCGGCAGCTTCATCTTCGGCTTACCCAGCCATAACGTCGCCAGCCAAACAAATACCTGAATCGCCGTGGGCACCGCGACCAGCATACTGGCGGCTGAAAAGAAGGCTTGAGCCAGCTGGGGAATCCCCACGGTAAACATATGGTGGACCCATAATCCAAAGCTGATAAAGCCGGTGGTGACAATGGCAAAAACCACCCAGCCATAGCCCACAATCGGACGGCCAGCGAACACCGGTATCAGCGTAGACACTATCCCCGCCGCCGGTAAAAAGATGATGTAAACCTCAGGGTGACCGAACAGCCAGAAGAGATGCTGCCAAAGAATGGGGTCACCGCCCCCGGCCACGTCAAAAAAAGGCATCCCCGCGGCACGCTCGAGCTCAAGTAAAATACTGCCCAGAATCAGCGGCGGGAAACCGACCACTATCATTAAAGCCATCGCGAGAATGTACCAGGCAAACAGCGGCATTTTATGCAGCGCCATTCCTTGGGTACGCGTACGCAGTATTGAAACCACCAGTTCTACACCTGCAGAGAGCGCGGAGATTTCAACAAAGGTGATCCCCAGTAGCCAAAAGTCCGAACCTAAACCCGGTGAATACTCGCTACTACTGAGCGGGGTATACATGAACCAGCCACTGTTCGGTGCCATCTCTAACACCAAACTAAACGTTAAAATAATGCCGCCGAACAGATAGCACCAGTAGCCCAGCGATGTTAGCCGTGGGCAGACCAGATCGCGGGCACCAATCATCTTGGGAATCATGTAAATCGCCAGCCCTTCCAGCATCGGGATAGCGAACAGGAACATCATCACCGTGCCGTGCATGGTGGTGACTTGGTTATAGATATCCGGCGTCATGAAATCTTGATCAGAAAGCGCCAGCTGGGTGCGTACCAGCATGGCCAACAGACCGCCGATCAAGAAAAATACCATCCCCGTGACCATGAATCTCAGGCCTAGGGTGGTGTGGTTTACAATGGTCAGTGCTTTTAAGCCGCGCGGGTTTCCCCAGATCTCATGCAGATCGTTGTGCAACCGCTGAGGATTTTCGGGTAAATCGCCCGGTGGCGTCACTTCACGATTAATGGTCGTCATGGTGTCAAGCTCTCCAGCCAAGCACCCAGGGACGCCAAGGTAGCGGTGTCAATATCATCGTGGGGCGGCATTTTATTGCCTGGCTTTAAACGTTGATGGTGTTGCAGCCAGTGGGTCACCGCGCCCTCTTCCATGGCCATAATGCCCGCTCCTAAGCTGGTACGGCTGCCTAAATCAGAAAGGTCAGGCCCTTCTCCAGCCGTTGAGAGCCCGGCTACCCGGTGGCAGCTCGCGCAATGGGTCATAAATGCCTCCCTGGCAGGTTCATGCTGTTGCTCGTTTGTCGCTAGCGACGACAATTCATCCGTTTGACGGTCAGCCAACCAAGCGTCGTACTCGTCGCGCTCGACAGCTTCTACATAGAGCTGCATCTGGGCATGCTGGGCGCCGCAGAACTCGGCGCATTGAGCGCCAAATACCGCTGGCTCATCCGCTTCCAAGCGTATTTTATTGATGCGCCCTGGAACCATATCAATCTTGCCACCTAACCGCGGCACCCAAAAGGCATGGATCACATCGGCGCCGGTAACATGAAAATCAATGGGCTCACCCGCCGGCATGATGAGTTGATTAGCAGTCACCACTTCGCCGCCTTCCGCTCCTGGGTAGCGCACTTCCCACCACCACTGATGGCCGATGACTTCAATCACTTCCGGTGGATCACTTAAAGGCAGCGTTAACATACGTTGACCCGTCGGCACACCAAAAGTTAACAGCGCGATAATACTGGCGACTGGCAGTATTATCCCGCCGCCGACAATCCAACGCCGTGCCACCCGGCGCTCTTCTACCGGCGTGCGTGCCACCTCTTTACGCTTAAAGGTAGACAGCCAAAAAACGGTGACCATGACTAAAACCACGGTGCCAAACCCTAGCATCACCCACCAAATCATCACCACATCTCGCGCAGCTTGGCCTGCTGGGTCTAGAATAGACTTATCGCCCGCGCAGCCGGTTAGCAGTAATCCAGCTAATAGTGCGAGCAGAATACCCAGCCGGTTGACCCTCTGCTGGGTTAAGCGTTGAATACTTGTTAAGCGCTGGATACGTGTTAAACATTGAAGACTAAGCCTCATCCCTGAACTCCTTTTTCTGCCCACAGGAAGTGACCATGGCAAAAACTCGCCAACTCTCGATCGTAAGCCGCGCCTCTATCGCCGGCCACCCATTGCATCCAGTGATGATTCATTTCCCGGTCGCCGCGCTGTTGGCGCTGGTGGCCAGCGATATCGGCTTTTTGCTGAGTGGTGATGAATTCTGGCTGCGCGCCAGCCTGTGGCTGGCTGGCGTCGGTGCGTTTGGGGGCTGGATTGCCAGTACGGCAGGGATTATCGACTTGGTCACCGTGCCGCGTATTCGCCGCCTGATTACCGGCTGGAGTCATGCCATCGTAGCGGTCGTAATGCTCTCGCTGGCGTCGCTGAACTGGCTGCTGCGCTTTAACGACGCCAGTGCGATTTTGCCCTGGGGATTGGCCGTATCGCTGATCACCGCTGGCTTGATCGCCGTGGCGGGTCTGCTGGGCGGCCAGTTGGTGTATGAACATGCGGTAGGAGTCGACGTTGAGGACTAGAGCCACAGTGTTAGCTCCAATCCAGCGGTTTTGCTAATACAAAGCCTAGCACGCTGAGAATGGCCACTAACGCAACGCATAGCGCTGTCCAGTTGGCTGGCTTCACCCAACGGTAGTGGCCCTGCTCAAGGCGCAGTATTAACCAGCCAAAACAGCCATGAGCGGCCACCATCGCCACCACGGCCCCAAGCTTTAAGATTAACCAGCCGCCCAATATGCCATGAGTGAGAAACAGCAACGTACCCGACGCTATCGCCACCAGGGCGGCTGGAGTAGCAACAGAATTATAAAAAAAACGCGGCATCGGTGGCGTGCCCTGAGCAAAGCCCGAGTCTTTACGTAGCTGCAGCGTTTGGCTGAGCAAAGCGGGCAAATACAACAGCGAGCCGCACCAGATCACTAGCGCGGCAATGTGAAGCAGTTTAAGCCAGGGCATCGGGGCTTCCTTGCATTGCTTAAGGCGAGATAATGCGACCCCCTAACCTTAGCCAACTCACCGCACTCTGGCTAGCCGATTAACTCACCTGGATCTCGTAACCTGTGAATTTGCGGAGATTAATAACGCCGCTATCAAGTAGCAAATACTGGCCTTTGACGCCTTGCAGCACGCCTTCCACCACCGGTTGCTTATCAAAATTATGCGACACCACTTTTTTTGGGAAGACGCTGACCGGGTAGTGAAATTCTTGTGCGGGCTGCTCCAGGGTGCGAATGGCATCTGCCCCATGAGTCTCGCGGAGTTGATTCAGCCCGCCAGCTAAAAGGCTCAGCAGCCGGTCACGCTCAGCGGCTAAATCCATTGCTGTAACATCACCTTTAAGCATGGCCCGCCAGTTGGTGCGATCGGCCACCTTCTCTTTGAACAGCATTTCGACAAACCCGGACTGCTGCCGGGTATCGACTTCCAGAATCGGCAGCGCCTGTATCGCACCTTGATCCAACCAACGGGTCGGCATTTGGGTTTTACGCGTAATACCTACTTTCAAGCCAGAAGAGTTAGCCAAGTAAACGATGTGAGGCTGAAAACAGTGTTTCTCACCCCACTCCGGCTCACGGCAGGTGCCTTGGAAAAAGTGGCAGGTTTCCGGTTTCATAATGCAGGTATCGCATTGTGCTAACCGCTTAAAGCAAGGATAACAATGGCCTTGGGCAAAGCTCTTCTTGGTCGCCCGCCCACAGTGGGTACAGGCAATCGCGCCTGTCCAACGCAAACTAAGCGGCTCACCGATACGCTCATTAAGCGCGACACGGTGCTCCCCTGCACGCAAATGGTAGGCTACCTGCTCATGCTGACGATCAGGCAGCGCTGCCGCCATTTTGCTTAAACAACCTTGCACTACCGCTTCAATCACGCGCGGCATCCCGTGCCAAGCCGGCCATTTCTGGTGTTACACCAGCGCCGCTGGCAGCTGCCCCACAGGTACGCTGCTCTAAATAGCCTACGCGGCTCTCTTCCGGCACGTTATTCTCGGCTTCATAGCGCATCACCGCTTCCAAACAGAGCTCGGTCTGCTCGGGCGTTAAGCGACGACCATCAGGCCATTTGCGCAGCGATACCGCCTGTTTTAGGCTCTCATAGATCGCTGGGGTCATCTGGTTAATCATTTTCTCGAACGTCATTTCGCTCATTGCGGCCTCTTAATGTTTTTTCAAACGGCGGGATGAATAATACCAGCCTGTGATGAGCCCCACGAGTAGGCCACCCAAATGCGCTTCATTAGCGACATTGCCAAAACCAACGCTGCCCGCCATATCGGTCATGGTGAACACCATCCACCCCAGCATGAAGACCACCAGCATTTGCGGCACAAAGAAACCGCTTCGGGGCACCCGCCGCGACATTAACCAAACGTGGGCCAGCAGCGCATAAACCACACCGGACATACCGCCAAACAATACGGTACCGGTCAGGTACTGAGCAATGTTGGCCCCTATGCCCGCCACAATAAGTAGCAGTAGCATAGTGCGGCTGCCCTGCAACGCTTCAATCTGACGGCCGAAGTACCACACCCACATCAGATTAAATATCAAATGCATCCAGCCAAAGTGCAGAAATGCAGGCGATAGTAAGCGCCACACCTGCCCTGACGAGAGCGTTTGCGACAGCTGACCGAACACCAGCTCACCCCCTGAAATACCGATGGGCACGATGGTCAACGTCACGATCAGTTGATCACCGAACACCCCTATCAGGGCAAACACCACCACGCTTATCGCAATCATCAAGGCCGTCACCGGCACTTGTTTGAGAGAAGTCAGGGAAGAAGTCATGTTCCGTGAACGCTTGGCTGAGTGCTGAAGCTCCAGGGGTTCCCCCTGTTTCCAGCGCTCTACCAGTGATGTTAGTTCATCGTGTTGACGAGGGTCAGCAATCCATAGCAGCTGGCCGTCGGCCTCGTCGGTAATGCGGTGACCAATGCGGTGGCGCCAAAGTGCCTTGCGCAGTTCGCTTGTATCCGCGTGATCGGGCAAAAGCATCACTGGATGCATAACATCCCTCTAATAAATGCGCTAACGGCACGCTGACCGCAGCGAGTAGGTATTAAGCAAGCTATCGGCTGCCAACAAGCAGGCAAAAAAAACCGGCGGTGGGGACCGCCGGAGAATAAAAGCAAGGGATCATTCAAGGGAACACTTACTCTGATAGCCGACAGCAGCGTTAGTTCAGCCGTTTTGCAAAAATTATGTAAAAAAAAGTAACCAAAGAAATAATCACCTAATCAAAATCAATTTCCCAGGGTTTAGGCAATGCCCGCTCCTCTTTCGGCACCTTAATCCATACAAAGTGGTCGGCATTTAGCGTCGTCTCCCCGCTCCAGCGATAAGCGACTAACCGGCCATATTTGACCGCGCTGTAGTCTAAACAGGCGATATTACCAGCAGGAAGCGACGGTATCCCTTCGCACCAGTAGTGACCAATAAATAACGGTGGCTGTTCTGGCCCATAATAACTCAATTGCTGCCGCTCTTCGGCCGTGAGTTCGCGGGTTTCAAGATCGCCGGGCAGGTTATCCGGTTGGAAGACCACATCACCCCACTGTTGCGGGTCTTGAGCCCAAAAGTGAGCGCGAAAACTTTTCCGCGTAAAGCCATCGCCAGAGTGTATCGCAATACCTTCGGGCAGCGAGACATGCGGGCCTCGAGTGAGGCGATCCAGTATTTGATACGCTTGGGTAGTGGGGTCGGTGGATTCAACCAAAAACTCGGTGTCCATACATTGATCAGGACGTCGCTGCTTTAGCTCGTCAATCAGTTTCTGATCCCAACAGGCATGCACCACCCGAATCCCATCTACCTCAAGGCAGAGCGGGATAGTTTTAAACCACGCCAACGTATCTTCCCACTCGTTGGTGTAGTCGCGATACTGCTCTAGGGTGTCTTGAATAATGCGATTATGACGGGGTGTATGCTCACGCAGCCAGCGCTTGTGGCTACCTGCAGGCCCTGGATGGGTATACGCCAGGGCGTTGTACTCATGGTTACCCATCACAATGTAGGCCTCGCCCTGCTCTACCATCCGCCGGGCAATGGTCACAGCCAAGCGAATACGCGGCCCGCGATCAATCAGGTCGCCAAGGAAAATCACCTTGCGGTGTGGATGGCGGTATACACCGCTGCGCTGATGATAACCCAGCTTTTCGAGTAATGCGGCTAACGTAGCGCCACAGCCGTGGACATCACCAATCAGGTCATATCCTTCCAGCTGAGGCCTGCCTTGCGTTTCACGCTGCATGCTTAATCCCCCAACCGGTGGCTCCAGCCTAATTTGCTGCGCAGCACTTCGTAGAAATTATGTCCGATGGGGTGCACCAGTTGAACGCGTTCAGGCTTACGGGTAATCACCAACACATCGTTGGGCTTCGCTACCGCCCGCGTTTGCCCATCGCAGCTTATATGCGGATAGGTTTGGTTAGTTTCGCCAATATGAATACGGATTTCGCTGGCGGCATCAATCACGATTGGCCGACTCGACAGCGTATGGGGAAACATCGGCACCAGCGTCACTACATCAAGTTTGGGGTGCATGATCGGCCCGCCACCCGAGAGTGCATAAGCCGTAGAGCCGGTAGGCGTGGCGACAATCAAGCCATCGCTGCGCTGGCTATAAACAAACTGACCATCAATAAACAGTTCAAACTCAATCATGCGCACCGCTTTACCGGGGTGCAGAACGACCTCATTCAAGGCATCGCCGTTGCCCACCGCAACACCGTTACGGTAGAGCACGGCGTCTAACAGGAAACGCTGTTCAATCTCAAATTCGCCCGCGAGCACTTCACTAACACGGGTTTCCAGCTCATCTGGCGAAATGTCCGTGAGAAACCCTAAGCGGCCACGATTGACCCCTAAAATAAGCGTTCCGCTTCGGCAGAGCGTACGCGCCGCGCCAAGCAAACTGCCATCGCCACCCACCACGATCACCAGATCGCACAGCTCCCCCAACATGCGGCGGCTTGCTTCCGGTTGACCATGGTGCGGCAAGGCAGTAGCCGTGCGGTCTTCCACCAGCACCGAATACTCATGGGCGACGAGATAGGTCACCAGACGCTGCAGAGAATCGATTACTTTATCGCTACCCAACCGACCAATCAGCCCGATGGTTTTAAAGGGCCTGCCTGATTGATCGCTGGAGGGCGACCTAGTCTCTGAAGACATAGCCTCTGAAGATTTGGCATCTGGCGGTAAGGTGTTGCTCATGGGCCGACTCTCGCTAACAGAAGCCGCCATTATGGAGACACCTGAGGTATCGGGCAAATAGGCTTAGCTAACGGCCACTTGACGACGCTGGCACCACCAATGGTTGAGCCACAGCGAGGCCGCAATGATAAGCGCGCCCAGCAGCAAGCGCGGGATATCCGCATCGCGGTTCCAAATTACCAGGTTAACGATAAGCCCTGCTGGCACCAGCGCATTATTCATAATCGCTAGCGTGCCAGCATCCACTTTAGTGGCGCCCTGATTCCAGGCAAAGTAGCCAACGCCAGACGCCACTAACCCCAGCCAGGCCAGTACGCCCCACTGCAGCGATGTGGTCGGTAATGCAGCGCTGTTGCCGAAGAGTAAATAAGCGGGTAGTGCCACTAACATTGCGCCAACGAAGAACCAGCCAAACACATTGTGCCACGCCAGCGTAGGAGGCAAATCAGCCGCTAATCGACGATAACCTACCTGACCAATAGCAAAGCAAAGGTTTGCCCCTTGCACCACTAAAAAGCCCATCCAGAAGCCGCTATCGACACCGTCATAGCGGATAACGCCTGCCCCGAGAACTGCAAGCAGTGCCGTCACGAGATAGATGGGGGTAAAGCGGCCAAACAGGAGGTCATCCAGCAGTGCGATATAGATAGGCGTAAAGATCGTGAACAGCAGTACTTCTGGCACCGACAACAGCAAAAAGGATTGGTAGAAGAAGGTGTACATCACTCCCAATTGGATGGCACCTAATCCCATGAGGGCGAGCCGCTGCTTACCGCGCAGCAGGCTGGGGCGTAAAAACGGCAGGAACACCAGCATGGCAAGCGTTACTCGTAGCAGCACCGCAAAGTAGCTGTCGACCTGCCCAGCCAGATAAACCCCTATCAACGAAAAGGAAAATGCCCACAGGGCGGTGACGCCCATTAGATAACCCATAGTAAACCCCGGCTTATAAATTAGTTTACGAGGATTATACGCACATGGATGAAGCTGCCAAGTCGTAAACGTAATAACAACCGTTGGTTAACGCCGCTGCAACCACCAAACCGTATACACCACACCCGGCAACCAACCCGCCAGTGTCAACACCAACGCGAGAATCACACGCTTTTGGCCGCCCTGTGTTAAGCCGACTGCGAGGGGTGGCAGACATATCGCCAGGGCATAATAGGCGAACTTCAACGCGGCGGGCTCGGGTGTCACTGGTTCTGCCTGGCTCACTGATGCCGTTTTGGATGATGCAGCCGGAGTCGCGTCTAGCGCCGCCTTGGGCGGTGGAGTGAAGTGTTCTACGGCGTCAGGAGCTGACTCTTTAGCGGCCTGAGCTGCCCGCTCCTGGGTAGGATGATGGGCTTCTTTATCGATTTTTTGCTCAAGGGTTTCAGCCCCTTCAGCCAAGTCATCGTGATGGCGCTCCCAGTCTTCCCAATCATGGGGTGTGCCCGATTTAGGCCGTTGATGACCAGAGCCCCTCGCCCGTTCCCAGGCTTTCTCTTCTAATGTATTGGGTCGATCCGGGTCACGTTCACTCCCCACGCCTTTGCGGTTTAAATATTCACGTGCATCCATGGAAGGCTCCTTGATGCCTTAATTAACGGTCAGGTGATGCCATTAGAAAATTAACAACACAGAAAATTCAGTACTTATAGCGTTGAATAAAGATAGCTTGCAGGACGCACGCCATGAACAAATCACCTACAGTGAAAGAGTTGATATTACCTTAGTGCCTACAACAACGAACAATCAGAACGCACTGCCTGCGACAGCTTTATTATTGTCACAGCGCTGAATACGATGATCGAGGAGTGTCCATGATGAGTAGAGCTGCACCCAACATCGTTCGCGACATCATGTCCCGCGATTGCTACCGTGTTTCACCCGACGCATCAATCACCACATTAGCCAAGGGCCTGGCACTGCACCGCTTGCCAGGCGCACCAGTGGTTGATGCCGCCGACCGCTTAATCGGCTTTATTTCGGAGCAGGATGTATTGGGCCGTGTGCTTGATAGTATCTATCACGATGATGAGGCGCCGCTCGTTAAAGAGTTGATGCGCCACGAAGTACTCAGCGTATCACCGAATAAGAGCATTACCGACTTGGCACAGGAAATGCGGTCAGCGAAACCCAAGGTATACCCGGTCGTGGAGCAACAGCGGTTGATAGGCATCGTGACACGACGTGATATCCTAATTGCGCTGCTAATGATTCGCCGCCATTAGCCGTTATGCTGGCTACGCTTTCTTTAAGCGGCGATATAACAGGCAAGCATCAGGCAAAAAAAAACCGCTACTCAAGGAGTAGCGGAAGCAAGGGATCAAAACAAAGAGCCAGAACAACAACTTTAGCGACTGCTATCGCGCTGTTGTCTGTACATACTCAGACACGCCGCGCTGGAAAAGTTCGCAAAATAGTAAAATTTTCGACCTTGGCGGCGTCAAGCGTATAATTAAATGACAATTTGTGAACTGATGACGCCTAGGAGCCCAGCGAATGGCGCTGTATTTATTGGTATTTGGAGTGTGCTTGCTGGTGATTGGCGCGGTAATGCTGGTGTTGATGACCTCAAGCACGCCGCGCTACCGCACTGAACCTAAGGATTTACTGGCGCTGTTTGATAAAGCGCTCAACAGCCAGGTAAGCGAAACCGAGTGGAACGCTATTATCGGCTACCCTATTCGGCATAATGAGTATTTGGATGGCATTCGTCGCCGAGCCGCGCATTTAATGGAACAGCATGGCCGACGCTGGATGGTAGCCCAGGGTAAACCATTGCTCAATCAAGAGGGCCAGGCTGAACTTAAGGCCCTTCGCGATCATTTGTCCGCACATACAGCCCTCCGCCAGCAGTAGCTGGTGCGGTTCAGGAGACCTGCTATGCCGAGCACCATTCGACAAATACCTCTAGCCAGCGCCACGCAACATCATGCCCATGATTTTCATCAAATAGTCATCACCATGTGTGGCTCGTCAGAGTTTGAAATTGAAGGATTGGGTGGGCGCGTCAATGCCTTTTCGGGCTGTATCGTGCCCGCCAATCACGAACACTACTATTCGGGCAATGGCCATAATCGACAATTGATTCTCGACCTGCCCGAGGACGCCCCCGCTTTGACAGGTGAAAATCACGAATTAGTAGCGCTATTTGATGCCCCCCGTTTCTTTGGTTTAGACAACGCACTGCGCCACTACTTAGCCTTTATGGAGAGCGAACTTGCTCAAGGGTTTGATACCTCTACCAACTCCTTTCAGCAAGACCGCTTAGCGGCCACCCTTTTAGGCTCCCTTAAAGCGAGGTTGGGCTCTGCTACCACTTCAAACCAACGTCGGCTGGACTTGACGCGAATTAATCATTTTATTCGCCAGCACCTAGCTGAGGAGCTGCGTGTCGCTGACCTAGCGCGGCTGGCTTGTTTGAGCGAAGCACATTTTTCCGACTGTTTCCGCGCCCAAACCGGGCTTTCACCCTGGCAATACGTCAAGCGGCAACGGCTAAATGCGGCCCGCCAACTGATTTTGCAAAGCCGACTTCCGCTCACCGACATTGCCATTCAAACCGGCTTTGCCAACCAAAGCGCACTTTCTCATGCTTTCCGGCGTAGCTATGGTTTGTCGCCGCGTAAACTACGCCAGGGTGATGCGTCACCCGTTGCGATCAGTGCCTCAAACGCTGGGTTAGGGCCGCTAGCTGGCCAGCAAAAACTATACTAAAGTCGTAAAGTTACTGTGCTTGCCGCGGAATTGACATGTTTTACCGTGAAATCAGCATACACCTGAGTTAGCCGCACTCTACATTCGCTTACTAGCTTGGGCGTAACGCCCTGTTACCCATTCGTTCTGTTCAGACTTTCGGGGGCTTCAATGCTCAATGCCAAGAAAATGCGTGACCCTGCCATCTGGCAAACTGATCTCGACACTCTCATAGCGCGCGTTAGCGACCACTATCTAGTGGATGAAAGCGCCTATGTCAGCGAACTGATCAAGGTACTGGATGCTGACCGCGACGACTTTGCCCGCATTGAAGCCAATACAGCCGCATTGGTTCAGGATGTCCGTAAAATGGACACGGCCGTCGATACGATTGATGAGCTACTCCAGCAGTACAGCCTGGATACTCACGAAGGCCTGATGCTGATGTGCCTAGCGGAGGCCATGCTGCGCATTCCCGACAAAGCTACCGCCGATGCCCTGATTGAAGATAAACTCGGCCCCGCCGACTGGCAGTCTCACGTGGGCAAGAGCGACTCGTGGATGGTCAACGCCTCTACCTGGGGCCTGTTAATGACCGGGCGCGTGCTCAAGCTAGACCACCCTAAAGAGGGGCAGCCCGCCAACTTCATCAATCGCATGGTTAATCGTATGGGTGAGCCGGTGATCCGCCGCGCCATGTACGAAGCGATGAAGATAATGGGCAAGCAGTTCGTGCTGGGTCGCGATATTAATGAAGCACTGAAGCGCTCCAAGCCGCTGTTTAATAAAGGCTATACCTACTCCTACGACATGCTGGGCGAAGCCGCCCGTACCCGTAACGATGCACAGCGCTATTTTGATGACTACGCACGGGCCATTGAGCAAGTCGGCAAGACTTGCAAAACGTTAAGCGATAAAACCCCGGCACCGTCGGTCTCCATTAAGCTCTCAGCCCTTCACCCCCGCTATGAGTTTGGCCGCCGCGAGCAAGTGCTTGCCGAGCTGGTCGACACGGTCATCAAGCTGGTTAGCAAGGCACGTGCACTGGATGTTGCGGTCACTATTGACGCTGAAGAGATCGATCGCCTGGAGATTTCCCTGGAAGTCTTCCGTGCGGTTTACGAAAGTGAAGCCGCCAAGGGCTGGGGGCACTTTGGCTTAGTGGTTCAAGCCTACTCCAAGCGCGCGCTGCCGGTGCTGCACTACATCAACCGCTTGGCCGACCAGCAAGGCGACGAGATTCCTCTGCGCTTGGTCAAAGGCGCTTATTGGGATACCGAAATTAAAGAGTCCCAGCAGCTTGGGGTCGACGGCTATCCGGTATTTACACGTAAAGCGGGCACCGATGTGGCTTATCTCGCCTGCGCGCAGTTCCTGCTCTCTAACGATACCAATGGGCGTATTTTTCCGCAGTTTGCTACCCATAATGCCCACACTGTGACGACTATTTTAGAATTTGCTAATCGCGATAGCCGTCCTTTTGAGTTTCAACGCCTGCATGGCATGGGCGAAGCCCTTTATGACGCTGCTCTTGAGCGTGCCCCGAAAGGTACCTACTGCCGTATTTACGCCCCCGTGGGTGCGCATAAAGACCTGCTGCCCTACTTAGTGCGGCGCCTGCTTGAAAATGGTGCCAACTCCTCGTTTGTTCACCAGTTGGTTGACCCTGACGTACCGGTCGAGTGGCTGTGTCAGCACCCGATTGAAACCCTGCGCCAGCAGAAACACCTGGCCAATATGAACATTCCGTTACCCAAAGACATTTACGGGCCCAAACGGCGCAATTCACGCGGCGTGAATCTGAATATACGCAGCCATTACTATCCGCTCATGGAGAAGATGGCCGCGTTTATGGATCAGCAATACCCGACGAAGCCGCTGCTCGCTTTTGATGTCGCTGACGACGCCGCCAATACACATAGCGTTACCAGCCCATACGACCGCCAAAAAACTGTCGGTAGCGTTCAGTGGACGAGCAAAGAGCAAGCCACCCAGGCGCTGGATGCTGCCTGGGCCGCTTTCCCTCGTTGGGACGCCACCCCGGTGGCCGAACGGGCGGCTATTGTCCGTCGCTTGGGGGATTTGATGGAAGAGCATATGCCAGAGCTAATGGCATTGTGCTCACGTGAAGGCGGTAAACTGCTTACCGATGGCGTCGATGAAATTAGAGAAGCCGTCGACTTCTGCCGTTTCTACGCCATGCGCGCTGAAGAGGATTTCGGCCAAGTCATCGAGCTCCCTGGCCCCACTGGCGAATCCAACCGTTTATTTATGGGTGGCAAGGGGGTATTCGCAGCCATCAGCCCCTGGAACTTCCCTGTCGCGATCTTCTGCGGCCAAATTGTCGCAGCGGCGGTAGCAGGTAACACGGTACTGGCCAAACCGGCGGAACAGACGTCTATCGTCGCGCATCGTGTTATTGAGCTGCTCCACGAAGCGGGCATGCCCCGTGATGTCGTCCAACTACTGCCCGGTGACGGCCCCACAGTAGGTAGCGTGCTGACCTCCGACCCGCGGATCACCGGAGTCGTCTTCACCGGTGGCACCGACACCGCACAAATTATCAACCGCGCTTTGGCGGCACGAGAAAATGCCCCGCTAGCCACCCTGATTGCGGAAACCGGCGGCATGAACGCCATGATTGTCGATTCTACTGCCCTACCTGAACAGGTGGTAGTAGATGTGATTCAGTCGGCCTTTCAGAGCGCTGGGCAGCGCTGCTCGGCGCTGCGGGTACTGTATCTACAAGACGATGTTGCCGACCGGGTCATTGAAATCCTTAAAGGCGCGATGAATGAACTGCGCATTGGCGATCCTCGCGATTTAGGCACCGATGTGGGGCCGGTGATCGATGAAGAGGCGCGTAAAGGCTTAATGGAGCACATCGAAAAACTCAAAGCCGAAAATCGGCTGGTCGCCGAAACACCGATGGCTGCTGAGCATACTCAAGATGGCACGTTCGTGGCGCCTGTCGCCTTCACGATTGATAGCATCGATTCACTCACGCGCGAGCAGTTCGGGCCCATACTGCATATCGTGCGTTACAAAGCCAGTGAGCTTGATAAAGTTATCAATGACATTAACGGTCGAAATTACGGCCTGACGTTTGGCGTACATAGCCGTAACGAATCATTCGCCGCTGAAATAGCGCAGAAAATGCGCGTGGGCAATGTGTACATCAACCGTAATATCATTGGGGCTGTGGTGGGCGTTCAACCGTTTGGTGGTCAAGGGCTTTCTGGTACAGGGCCAAAAGCTGGCGGCCTTCACTACCTGCAGCGCTTTGTAACTGAAAAAACGATTACTAATAACACTGCTGCTTTAGGCGGGAACGCGTCACTACTGGCGCTGGGTGATGAGTGAGCCGCTCATCCCACCCACAAATTTCTCCGACCTCACCCCAGCCTGACGTTTGCTGGGGTACGTCAAGTGAACAGGAAAAGGGAATAATAGCCATTAACAACAAGACTGTGCCACAACCCACTCTTCTCGGTAAGCGCACTAACCTGTCGGCGCTACGTCCGACTTAATAACTAAGAAACAGGAGACTTTTTTATGGCTATTGGCGTTTGGATCAGCCTTTTTGCTTACTTTGCGCTCATGATTGGCATCGGCCTTTATGCTATGCGCAAATCCACATCCACCTCGGAAGATTACATGCTAGGTGGCCGGACCCTTAGCCCAAAGGTGGCGGCCCTGTCGGCTGGCGCTTCAGACATGAGCGGGTGGTTGCTGCTGGGGTTACCCGGGGCGATGTTCGTATCCGGCTTGGGCTCGGCCTGGATCGGTATCGGCCTGTTCGTGGGTGCCTTCTTTAACTGGGTACTGGTGGCACCGCGCTTGCGTGAACAGACGGTTCACTATGGCAATGCGATTACGATTCCAGCTTTCTTGGCCAACCGGTTCCCGACTCGGTCAATGTCGCTGAGGACGGTATCCGCCATCGTCATCGTTATCTTTTTCGCGGTATATACGGCGTCAGGCTTAGTGGCAGGCGGTAAGCTGTTCGAAAGCGCCTTTGCTGGCGTCATCAACATTGGTGGCCTGAGCGATTACGCTACGGGCATCATCATTACGCTGGGTGTGGTGCTGGTCTATACCGTGGTCGGCGGTTTCCTGGCCGTGAGCATGACGGACTTCGTGCAAGGCTGCATCATGATGCTGGCCTTGGTGATCATGCCAGCGGTGGTGCTGTTTGGCGAAGGTGGCGGTGGTTTCACCCAAGCGTCACAGACACTCAATGAGGTCGACCCCACGCTACTGTCATGGACAGAAGGATTGACCTTTATCGGCTGGCTCTCTGCCGTTACCTGGGGCCTGGGTTATTTTGGCCAACCCCATATCATTGTGCGCTTCATGGCTATCCGAACGCTGAAAGATGTGCCTATTGCCCGCAATATCGGCATGAGCTGGATGGCCATCTCGCTAATTGGCGCAGTCTCTCTGGGCGTGTTTGGACGTGCCTACGCAGTTCGTAATGGCATGGACGTAGAAGATCCGGAAACGATCTTTATTATCCTAGCCGAGCTGCTGTTCCATCCGCTGATCACTGGCTTCCTCTATGCTGCTCTGCTGGCAGCGGTCATGAGTACCATTTCCAGCCAACTGCTGGTGGCTTCTTCATCACTGACCGAGGACTTCTATCGCCTGTTCTTTCGTAAAGAAGCGACCGATAAAGAGTGTGTGGGCGTAGGCCGGATCAGTGTCGTACTGGTTGGCTTGGTAGCGGCCGTTATCGCGTCAGACCCGGATTCACAGGTACTGGGGCTAGTCAGTAATGCCTGGGCAGGCTTTGGTGCTGCGTTTGGTCCGCTGATTATCTTGTCGCTGATGTGGTCGCGCACGAACGGTGCTGGCGCTATCGCTGGCATGGTAGTGGGTGCCGCTACCGTCATGATCTGGATTGCATTGGGCTGGAACGGTGAATTTATGGGTGGTCCCGGTGTGTATGAGATCATTCCCGGCTTCATCGCTTCCTTTATTGCCATTCTGGTAGTGAGCAGTATGACGGCCGATGCGGGTGAATATCAGCACATCACTCGCTAACCAATAAGTTGTTCATGAGACCTTTGCGTGTCAGATATATCGACAACAGGAAGGTCTCTACATTACAGCTCTTCTGCGCTATATGTGATCGGGCCACCTTCGGGTGGCCTTTTTATGCCTGCCGTTCATGTTGTGAATAACGGATCTGGCGTTAAGACAGCCAACCCTTGCCCTAGATCAATAACCAGGGATCACCACTTTATTAGACTCTTAAACATCATGAAGTGGCTCATTCATAGCCGCTTAGCAATGCCACTAGGAGTCAACTCATGCGTAAAGCCGCCTTTTCCACCCTACTCATTTCCAGTATTGCCGCTGCGGCTTTGATGACCAGCAGCCAGGTATTCGCCTATGGCGCGGGTGACTTTTTTACCCGCGTGGGTGTTGCAAAAGTGGACCCGACAAGCAATAACGGTGAGATATTAGGCGCCGATGTTAATGTCGATGCGGAGACGAATTTTGCCTTCACGTTAGGCTATCGCTTCCACGACAAAATGGGCGTCGAGCTGCTGGCCGCGCTACCCTTCAAACACGACCTGCAGGTGGAAGGCGTGACCGATGGCTCTACCAAGCACTTGCCACCTACCCTCACACTACAGTACTACCCGTTAGGGGGTACCGAGGCCCGTATTCAGCCTTATGTCGGCGCCGGTATTAACTACACCCGCTTCTCTGACGAAAAAACCGATATCGGCGCGTCATTGGAGCTTGACGACTCCTGGGGCGCAGCGGGTCAAGTAGGTATCGACCTGCTGATTGATGAACATTGGGCGTTAAATGCTGCGGCGTGGTACATCGATATCGATTCCGATGCCAAGGTGGGCGGCGTAGAGGCGGGCACCGTTGAGATCGACCCAGTAGTGGTAATGGCTGGCCTCAGCTACCGCTTCTAAGCGCCTTCAAAAGCGTTATGAGGGATGTAATTTACAAAGCCTGCCTTGCGGCAGGCTTTGTATTTTAAACCGCTTTCATCTTTAAATACCGTTCAGCTTTCAGTGACTAACTGGTCGACTTTTTCTACCGCGCGTACAACAAGCAGTTGATGGTGGGCAGGTGTTTTCTCCTGCTGCAAATACGCGGCCACAGCGGGAGCCACTTCGCACTTGGCCGGCATGGCGGCACGGGCCTCAATCAAGGCGTTTAAGCGAGCAATGAATACAAAGCGCACCCATTGAGGCAGTGACATTGTATCAATGCAAAACGGCTGCTGGCTGGCGAATGCATCAGCGTCAGGTGTTGGCATACGCCATAGATCGGCGGCTTTCATCGCGGCTTCAAGTTCTAGAAGTGCTGTCTGTAGCGGTTGAAAAGTACTCATAACGTCGTTTGTAACTACCTCGTAAAATTAAAAATCGTATCTTATTACCATTATCCCCATTCGGCTGGCTGCTTGCCAATCAAGGTTACTTGTGAAGAGTTATCCATAGACCCACAGAAAACCTGCACGAGCCTGTGGATAAACTATGGAAAGGTGTCGCAGCGCTCGCTCTCATGGGCCTTTCGCACAGTTGTTTACTTTTTAACCACACTGTCATGTAAGGCATCCCCATTGGCCGGTATTTATCCGCCTTTGCGGCTGACAGTGACCCATCATCAAGGTAGAGTGCAGGCTTGCAACGCGGAAGGATGTCATGCAACCGATTCAAACCCTTGATGAGTTTTTTACCCGTAGCGGCGCAGAGGTTTCCCTTTACCATATGGGGCGCCATGTGGTCGCCTGCCCACGGGAGTCCCTCGCCGCCTTTGAGCGTGGCGAACTGGCGTGGCCAGAACCTTGGCAAGGCCAAGCACGTTTAGCCATTCTATTCCGTTTGGGGGATATGCCCGAACCTGCCATTTGGTTTTTAGCCCTGCCACTAGATGAACAGGGGATACTTGCCCCAGCTCAGCGTGATGCGTTTTTAAATCGTCTGCTGGAAACATTAGGTCGAGCTGTTTCTCAGGTGGGACGTGAAGAAACAGCGGACGTAGACCACTTAATGAAGGATAATCCCCTCGCCTTTACGCCCAGCGTTACCTTTCAAGCAATGTTCAATGCCCGTGCAACTTATGACGCAGGGCTACCTGCCAGCCAGCATTTTGAGCCGATTGAGGATTACTTGAGCGGCCAGCAGGCGATTGATTGGCAGGCATTAGGGTTACAGGGAATTGCCGATTACGTCGTGCGTATGGAGTCGCCTGACGCTGACACGTTAGCCCTGAGACTGCCTGACCTACCTACCGCCGTTATTAACTCCGTGTGCTACTGTTTAGAGCACCAGCCATTGCCACAGGCATTAGTCGCCGCGCTGCAACGTCGTGGCGAAGCCGCCGCACAAGCGGGCGATATTGAAACCTTATGTGCTTGTCTGCGCGCCGTGGGTAATACGGATACAACCGCGGTGGGCAATTGGTACTCCGCCTTACTTAAAGACACCACCGTTTGTGGGCCGGATGTGCTGGCTGCCATTGCCGGGCGTGGCTGGGTGTATCTTGAAGACGCGGAACGCTTACCTCTTTTTCTACAGCGTTTGGCGGAAGATGAGCGTACTGATTTTGCCGCGGTAGTGCGTGATCTTGCACTCATCCCACGGCTACGCTTACCGGTCATGATGGCCATGCGTGATGCGCCCGAAGGCTCTTATATTCAACACCGTTTGAGCATGATGATGTCGCAGAGAAAGGCTTGATTTGATGTTGTCATTTTTAATTGCAAGGAGTGAGCCGTGAAGGAATTACCCTATCAGGCCAAGGCGGTCATTGGACGCCGTGAAATGGTGACGTTACCTGAGCTAGGGCTTCACCTATGCTGTAAAGCGGACACTGGTGCGCGTACTTCTGCCCTGCATGCAGAAGAGATAGAGACACATGAAGATGAACATGGTCAACTATGGGTAAGTTTTATTACCCACAGCGCTGGGCCAACAACACCCGCCCACCGCTACAATCTACATTTGCATGATCGACGCCGAGTCACCAGCTCAAACGGGCATAGCGAGTGGCGCTATGTAATACGTACCCCAATGCAAATGGGTGATTTGAATTTTCCGGTTGAACTGACCCTGACTGACCGCAGCAATATGCGCCACCCAATGCTACTAGGACGCCGCGCCATGCGCCGCCTGCTAATTGCACCTGGTGCGGCATTTTTGCACGGTGAGCCTTAACCCCTTTTATTAACCGCCTTTGTTTAGACTCGGAGTCACCTACATGCATATCGCTCTGCTATCGCGCAACCGTAATTTGTACTCTACACGCCGCCTGGTTGAAGCTGCAGAGCAGCGTGGGCATACCGCTCGTGTGGTGGACACGCTGCGCTGCTATATGAGCATTACCTCGCATCACCCTTCGATCCACTATAAAGGCCAAGAGATTGAGCCTTTCGATGCGGTTATCCCACGGATTGGTGCATCAGTCACCTTTTATGGCTGCGCGCTGTTACGTCAGTTTGAGATGATGGGCACCTACGTTATCAACGATAACGTCTCCATCACCCGTTCCAGGGACAAATTGCGTTCGCTGCAGTTACTATCACGCAAAGGGCTGGGACTGCCGATCACCGGCTTTGCCCACTCGCCGGACGACATTCCCGACCTGATCACCATGGTCAAAGGTGCTCCGCTCGTTATTAAGCTGTTGGAAGGTACCCAGGGGATTGGCGTGGTATTGGCTGAAACTAACCAAGCGGCAGAGTCTGTGATTCAGGCTTTCATGGGTATGAAAGCCAATATCATGGTGCAGGAGTATATAAAAGAAGCGCGTGGCGCCGATATCCGCTGCTTTGTAATCGGCGATAAAGTAGTCGCCTCAATGAAGCGTCAGGCGGCGGATGGTGAGTTTCGCTCGAACCTACACCGCGGAGGCTCTGCCAGCGTGATCCGAATCACTCCTGAAGAGCGTTCAACGGCGATCCGTGCAGCCAAGGCCATGGGCCTGCGCGTTGCTGGTGTCGACTTGCTACGCTCGAATCACGGCCCGGTGATTATGGAGGTTAACTCTTCGCCTGGTTTGCAGGGCATTGAGAACGCCACTGGCAAAGATATTGCAGGAATGATCATTGAACACATTGAAAGAAACGCCACACCAGCCCGTAAAGCGCCGCCCAAGCCTAAAGGCTAAGGCAAAATATTAAAATAATCCGCTTCGGGGGTGGCAAATAGTCGCTGTCACCCCCACAATCTGCGTCACCGAAGGAGGTAGACGCTCATGTTTCTCGATAATCGCCAAGTGGCGATGGACAGCGTATTGGAAGCGCTGGCCGATAGCATTGATTATTTCCAAGACAATATCGAACGCCTGCGGCCCTCGCTGCGTGACGCTTTAAAGCCGCATTACACTGCGCGGCTCAAGCAGATGCGCAAGTTGCAGGAGCTTGCCCGTGCGCATTTGAAAATGCTGCCCCGGGATGCAGACGTTGAGCGCGATGATTTCTTATGGCTTTGGAGCCGTCTAAAAAGCTTCGTCGGCAACGATAGCCAAGTACTCATCAATGAGCTATTGGAGCAAGAGCGTGTATTAATGCAGGCGCTCTCCTCGCTGTATACCCACCCGCTACCCGACCCGATCGAACCGGTAGTAGAGGAGTGCATGCAAGGGTGCCGTAAACTAATCCGCGAGCTGTATGCGCTGCAAAAGCGCAAAACCCACCGCTAGGGATTGGTAAAACGATCGTTCAATGACGGCAGAATAAGGTCGATAGGGGCACGTCTCGGTATCTCTATGGGCTCGGGCGTACCCAGGAAATAGGGCTCTCTCTTCCACACGTATAGATCGCCCAGGGTGGCCACCCGCGCCGCCCACTCGCGCAGCTTTAAACGCCATCCCACCGTTACTTTAGGATCATCCGCCACGCAGCCAGTGACATCAATGCCTAGCGCGCGCCCAATATATACCGCGCGGGGGAGATGCCAGCTCTGGGTGACCAGCAGGGCTTTATCAAGCTGAAAGACGTCCCGGGCGCGCGCTAGCGTGTCGTAGGTGCTAAAGCCAGCAAAATCCATGGTCAACTGCTCAGGCGCGACGCCGCGACGATATAGCTCGCGCCACATTGCCCGTGGCTCGTTATACGCCTGGGTACGATTATCCCCGGAGAGCAAAAGATGCTCGACCTGGGACTGTTCAATTAAAGTAGCAGCGGTTCGCATGCGTGCATGGAAGTGCGGGTTTCGCACCCCACTACGCGTCCAGTGAGACGTACCGAAGACAATCCCCACCTCTGCTGGACGACACTGCTGCGGCTGACGCTCAATGTAAGCGGCGGTCGTCGCGAGCACCCAAAAATTGCCGCCTATAAACAGCAATGTCGCCAGCAGCGACAGTGCTCCTAGCGACATTAATAAACGCTTCAGCCATTTCAACAAAAGGTTATGCATCCAGCTCCCCAGCCGGGGTTAGAACATGCCGAGTTCAAGCTTGGCCTCGTCACTCATCATGCCACGGCTCCAGGGCGGGCTGAAGACAATTTCCGTGTGAACCTTGCTGATCTGCGGCGCGCCGAGAATCTTATTGCGCGCATCTGCAGCGATCACATCACCCATCCCACAGCCGGGAGCGGTCAACGTCATACGGATAGTAGCGATGCGCTCACCACTGATAAGACGCTCAATTCGGCAACCGTAAACCAAACCCAGGTCAACGATATTGACCGGAATCTCCGGATCAAAGCAGGTACGTAGCTGGTCCCACACGAACTGCTCTATCTCCTCTTCGGTAGCCGTTTCAGGCAGCGTAGGACGCGGTAGCGGCTCAAGTCCCAAAGCATCCAAGTTGCGCCCCTCAATCAAGTAGAGGCGCCCTTCAAAACCAACGCTTACCGTACTGCCTTTCGCCTGCATAACACTAACAACGCTATCTTCGGCCAGTGTTTCCGTACTACCAAACGGAATGGCAATAGCCTCCACATCGCGCTGGAGCGGCAACTGTTGACCCCGTTCGAGACTGGCTACTTGCTCAAGATCCATATCTGTCCTTAAAAACGTTCTTCAAAGAGCTGGCCTTAAAGAACCGACCTTAACGCACCATACCAATGACACGGTTGAGTGCTTCAATAAAGCTATCCACTTCTTCGAGCGTATTATACGCAGCAAATGAAGCACGGCACGTCGCATCGACTCCGAAATGATGCAGCAAGGGCTGCGCACAGTGGTGGCCGGTACGAATAGCCACGCCGAGTTGATCTATCAATAAGCCGATGTCTTGCGAATGCGCCCTTTCCACCACAAACGAAAGCACGCCTGCTTTTTGCGGTGCGGTGCCTAAAATACGCAGCCCATCGATTCGTCCAGCTGCTTGCGTCGCGCGGTAAAGCAATTGCCCTTCCCACTCGCCGATGGCATCAACACCAACGCTTTCTACCCACTCAAGTGCACGCCCCAGAGCAATGACTTCCGCAATGGCGGGCGTTCCGGCTTCAAACTTGTGCGGAATATCGGCGAAGGTGGTGCCTGCACCGAAAGAGACGGTTTTAATCATCTCACCGCCGCCCTGCCAAGGCGGCATCGCTTCCAGCAAAGCCTGCTTGCCATACAGCACGCCTACGCCGGTTGGCCCATACACTTTGTGGCCAGAGAAGGCGTAAAAGTCAGCATCAATCGCCTGCACATCGACTACCTGATGAGGGGCAGCTTGGGCGCCATCAATCAGAATCAAGGCACCGTGCTGGTGGGCAAGTGCCGCCATTTCCCGCACAGGGTTAATAGTCCCTAACGCATTAGAGACATGATTGACCGCTACCAGCTTTGTACGCTCACTCAGCAGTGCGCGATAAGCAGCCATATCCAATGCGCCATTGGCTTCAACGGGAATCACCTTAATGGTAAACCCGATCTCGGCGGCCAATAATTGCCAGGGCACAATATTGGAGTGGTGCTCCAACATTGAGATCAGCACTTCATCGCCAGGTGCGAGGGTTTTACGCCCCCAGCTCTGCACGACTAGATTGATGGCTTCCGTGGTGCCACGGGTAAAGATGATCTGACGCGCATCTTCCGCGTTGAGAAAAGCCCGAACCTTGTGACGCGTGCCTTCAAACGCCGCCGTCGCCTCATCGGCAAGGGTATGCAGCCCGCGGTGAATATTGGCGTTATAGCGCGAGTAGTAATCGCTAAAAACGTCAATCACCTGTTGAGGCGTCTGGCTAGTCGCCGCATTGTCTAAATAGATTAACGGTTTGCCGTGCACTTCACGGGCAAGCACCGGAAAATCCTGACGCAGACGGGCGACATCAAAGGGTGCTTGCACTTGCGTGGGCGCCTGCTCAATAACGGTATTTGGCATCAATCACTCCTCGTTGAGCCCTTGAAGCTGGTCTTTAACAGCGGGCCTTTAAAAGCTGACCTTTAAAAGCGGGTCTTAAAGAGCTAGTCGTTAATTGCGGCTGCCGCTTCAACAAGCCCAGCAAGATTAAAGCGCTCCGGCAACTTACCCGCAACCGCGAGTTCAACGCGTTCGGCAATCGCATCCAGGCTAACTTTATCCAACACCTCTCCCGCAAAGGCGAGGGTTAACAGGCCTCGTGCGGTGGCTTCATCGATACCGCGCGTGCGCAGGGCATAGATCGCCTCTTCGTCCAGCTGGCCGGTAGTGGTGCCGTGTGAACACTTAACATCATCGGCGTAGATTTCAAGCTCAGGCTTGGCATCGATGTGGGCACGATCCGACAGCAGTAGGTTTTGATTGCTCTGAAACCCTTCAATTTTCTGGCTGTCGCGCTTGACGTAGACCTTGCCGTTAAACACGCCGTGAGCGCGGTCATCCAGAATGCCTTTGTAGTTCTCATTGGAGAACGTCAGCGGCGCATTGTGGTTGACCTTGGTGTGGTTATCGACGTGCTGACGACCCTGACCAAAGAACAGGCCCAGGAAGTTGGTTTCAGCGCCCTGGCCGTTCAAGTCGCTGATCAAGTCGTTACGCACCAGCGCACCGCCCAGGCTCAGGTTGTAGGAGGTATAGCGCGTGTCGCGGCCCTGCTCCACGTGAATGCTCGCCACGTGCATATCACCCAACGGTGCTTCTTGAAGTTTGTAGTGAGCAAGAATCGCCCCACGGTCGAGCATCAGTTCGCCAACCACGTTAGTGAAGTTAGTCGCTTCGCTTTCACCGGTGTAGTGTTCAATCAGCGTGGCTTCGCTGCGGCTACCTGCTTCCACCAGTACGCGCGGGTGGCACATCACTGGCTGGCCAGCGCGGGACAGAAACTGCAGCAGGATAGGTTTCTCAACGACTGCTCCCGGTGCAATGCGAACCACAGCGCCCTCTTCCATAAACGCCGTATTCAGCGCCGCAAACGGTGAGAAATCCACCCCAGTTAAGCGACCCAGCGGGCCACCAACCGCTTCGTGGTTCTCCGCCAGCGCCTTGGAAAGCGGTAACACCTGGACGCTTGACGGCAGCGAGTCCAGATCCGAAAGCGCCGATGAGAAAACGCCATCCACAAAGGTTAAGCGGTAAGCATCAATGGGCAGCGTTAGCGCCGCGGCACTGGCCTGAGAGAACTCGGCGTTGTCAGCTAGCGCAAAGTTACCCTGGGCAATCGAGCGCACGTCGGTGTACTTCCACTCTTCATCGCGACGAGTGGGAAAACCCAGCGCCTCAAAACGTGCGGCACCTGCCTGACGACGAGCGGCAATCCAGGTGGGTTCCGCCGTGTAGTTCGAGCTGCGCGCCTTCAGCGTGTCTAAAAAGGTTTGCGTATCGCTCATGCCACAGACTCCTCGATACCTTCGTACCCATTGGCTTCCAGCTGTTTGGCCAGCTCAGCGTCGCCAGTTTTGACAATACGGCCATCGACCAAGACATGAACCTTGTCGGGAATGATGTAATCCAGCAGACGCTGGTAGTGGGTGACCAGCAGAATGGCGCGGTCTTCAGCGCGCAGGCTGTTGACACCATCGGCGACCACTTTCATGGCGTCGATATCCAGGCCGGAATCGATCTCATCGAGCATGGCAAGCTTCGGCTGAAGCACCAGCATTTGCAGGATCTCGTTGCGTTTTTTCTCGCCGCCTGAGAAACCTTCGTTAACGGCGCGCTGCAGGAAGCTAGCGTCCATTTTCATGTAACCAAGCTTCTCTTTCACCAGCTTCATAAACTCCGGCGCTGGCATTTCACCTTCGCCGCGAGCGACACGCTGGGCATTAAGCGCAGACTTCAGCAGGTAGATATTCTTAACCCCTGGAATCTCGACCGGGTACTGGAAACCCAGCAGCAAGCCAGCCTGGGCGCGCTCTTCAATTTCCATCTCAAGCACGTCTTTGCCTTCAAAGGTAACCGTGCCCTGAGTGACTTCGTAGCCATCTTTACCGGCAATGACTGCCGATAGCGTCGATTTACCCGCGCCATTCGGCCCCATGATGGCGTGCACTTCACCCGCGTTGATAGTCAGGGTGAGTCCTTTCAGAATTTCATTGCCTTCGACGGTGACGTGTAAATCATTAACTTGCAACATATTGATTACCTTATAATTCTGGCGAGTCGCTACGGCGACACTAATAAAATGAGTGACTGAACGGCTAGGGATTAACCTACCGCACCTTCCAGGGTAACGTTGAGCAGCGCTTCCGCTTCCACGGCAAACTCCATCGGCAGCTCTTGGAAGACGTCTTTACAGAAGCCATTCACAATCATGCTGACCGCGTCTTCTTCCGAGATACCGCGGCTCTGGCAGTAGAACAGCTGGTCTTCACCGATTTTAGAAGTGGTCGCTTCGTGCTCAATGGTCGCCGTACTGTTGCCAATTTCTTGATAAGGGAAGGTGTGCGCACCGCACTTATCGCCAATCAGCAAAGAGTCACACTGGGTAAAGTTACGTGCCCCTTTGGCGCGCGGGCCGATTTTCACCAAGCCGCGATACGACTGATTGCTGCGACCGGCAGAGATACCTTTAGCAACGATATACGAACGGGTACCTTCGCCAATGTGAATCATCTTGGTGCCGGTATCGGCCTGTTGGCGGCCATTCGTGACCGCAACAGAGTAGAACTCGCCGATACTGTCTTTACCCCGTAAAACGCAGGAAGGGTATTTCCAGGTAATCGCCGAGCCGGTCTCTACCTGCGTCCAGCTGATGCGCGAGCGGTCGCCACGGCAGTCGCCACGCTTAGTAACGAAGTTGTAGATACCGCCCTTGCCATTCTCATCACCGGGATACCAGTTCTGTACCGTGGAGTATTTGATATAGGCGTCGTCTAGGGCGACAAGCTCTACCACCGCGGCGTGCAGCTGGTTTTCATCGCGCATTGGCGCGGTACAGCCCTCCAGGTAGGAAACCTGGGCGCGGCTTTCGCAAATAATCAGCGTGCGCTCAAACTGGCCGGTATTGGCCGCGTTAATGCGGAAGTAAGTGGACAGCTCCATCGGGCAGGTCACGCCTTCCGGCACAAATACAAAGGAGCCGTCGGTGAATACCGCTGAGTTCAGCGCCGCAAAGTAGTTGTCTGCCACAGGCACTACGGTGCCCAGATACTGCTTGATCAGTTCCGGGTAGTCGCGGATAGCCTCGGAGATAGAGCAGAAAATAACGCCTGCCTCACCCAGCTGTTTTTTGAAAGTGGTCGCAACCGACACCGAGTCGAATACTGCGTCTACTGCCACGCCTGCCAGCGCCGCACGTTCGTGTAGCGGAATGCCCAACTTCTCATAGGTTTCCAGCAGCTTGGGGTCGACTTCATCCAGGCTCTGCGGGCCGTCTTCCGGGCGCTTCGGCGCACTGAAATAGGAAATCGATTGGTAATTGATCGGCGGATAGTCAAGATGCGCCCAAGATGGTGCCTCCATCTTCAACCACTGACGATAGGCATCCAGGCGCCACTCCAGCATCCACTCGGGTTCGCCCTTCTTCTTGGAAATAAAGGCGATGGTGTTTTCATCCAGGCCAGGTGGCAGGGTGTCGCTCTCAATATCGGTTACGAAGCCGTCTTTGTATTCGCGACGAACCAACTGTTCCATTTCTTCGCTTGCCATGGTGATACCCTCCGGGCAGTTGGGTGGCGAGGTTATCGCCTTTAATAATAAAGTAGGCCTGCTGTACTTGTGCCGCTATTAGGCCGACACCGCCGACAGGCTGATCGTTTGAATTGGCAATTGCACCGGCAATTTAATCGGCGCTGTATCGGCTAAATGCGCTAAGGTCACGCTTTCAAGCAGCGTTCGCATCGCCAATGAAACCCGCTGCCAGTTGTCAGCCACACCGCAGGTAGCCACAAGCTCACAATCGCCTTCCGCTTGGCTACACTCGGTCATGGCAACAGGGCCTTCAATCGCCGCAATAATGTCGGCTGCCGTAATCTGTGATGCTGGCCGCGCCAAGCGATAACCGCCTTGAGCACCACGTTGGGAAACCAGCAGCCCCGCACGTGCCAACATTTTAAGTGTTTTACTTACCGTGGGGTGTGGCAGCTGCACAGCCTCAGCCAAGTCGGCCGCTGCATGTGATGTTTGGGAGTGACGGGCAATTTGTGCCATCACTACAGCGGCATAGTCTGTCAGCCGAGAAAGCTTGAGCATGTCGACTCCCCTTTTATGTGCTTGGTACGCAGTCATTCAATTAGTTGGCTGCATCAATTGAGTACCATTTTAGTCCTGTATAAATTTGATGTGAAGCCCTTGAGCTAAATGGTTGGCAATTTGAGCAAAATAACAGCACGATCGACGCTAATCGCATCAAAAACAACAATCATTATCATTTGAAAAAGCTATTACGCGCATTTACCTATTACCTATCGCTTTAGACAGATTAGCGGCCTCTGATAATTTCGACTGAGTATTGAGTGCCATCACTGCGGATGGCGGCTTGCTATTCGAGGATTAAAAGATGGATTCAGCAGTCAATAATATGATCAGCGCATTAATGGCACTTCAGCAAGCGCAAGTAGCCCAGCAGGCTCAACTGAGCTTTTTTTTAAAGAGGCGTTAGACGGGCAAGCAGCGCATATTACTGCGCTAATGGACAGCGTTGCGCAGGCGCCACAAGTGGAAGCGTCGGTACGCAAATCAATACCACTGTGTAAAAATAGACGACTAATAAATCAATAGCCCCCTGATGTCAGAGGGCTATTTTTTTGGAGTGTCTGCTTTAACGCTAGGCTTTCTTAACAAATTCAGATTTAAGCTTCATCGGCCCGATGCCGTCTATTTTACAGTCGATATCGTGATCGCCGTCCACCAACCGGATGCTCTTCACTTTGGTGCCTACTTTAACCACCAATGAACTGCCTTTAACCTTCAAATCCTTGATTACCGTTACGCTATCGCCGTCGACCAACATGTTGCCGTTAGCATCGCGCACGCCTGAAGCTTCTTCAGCGCTCTCCTCGGCTACCTTTGACCACTCGTGGCCACACTCTGGGCAGACGTATTGAAGCCCATCATCGTAGCTAAATTCGGAAGCGCAGGCAGGACAGTTAGGCAGATCACTCATGGGATGGCTCCATCGCTTGGCTAATAGAAAAGGTTGATTCAAGGCCTAAGAAAGCGATGGAGCCTACACGGATTATTCCGCTTGTCTACTTTTGCAGATGCGATCAATCACGCTGATACGTGCCTACCAAACGATTCATGCCTAGCAGATTAGGCTCTATTTCTTTGAGTAACTCGGCAAGTGTCAGTCCTTCAGGCAGCGAGGTTTGATGGTCCAGCGCCAGCACCCAGAAGTAGTAAAGATGCTTACCATGCCCTTCAGGGGGCATCGGACCAAAGTAACCCACTTCGCCTTTATCATTGGCGCCAGCAGTGCCCACAACACTCTTTTCAGTTAACTCATGGGTATCAGCGGGCAAGTTATAGAGCACCCAATGTACAAAGCCGTAGCTGCCATCCTTGACCAAAGGAGCATCTGGGTCGTGACAGATGACAGCGAAACCCTGGGTTCCCTCGGGGGCATCTTTCCAAACTAGGGGAGGCGAAACATTTTCCCCCTCCCCTGTGTGCTTGGAAGGAATGGCTTGATGATCGGCAAACGCTGGACTGGTAACCTGCATTGATGAAAGTGCAAATGCCATGTTTCTCTCCTTGGTTTATCTGATGGGCCTTGGTTTATCTGGTGAGCCGTTACTGAGCATGAAGTCCATTCATCATCGGGCCACCTGCTCAGCGTATTGTTGCCACCACTGCTGAGCAGACGCCACATTCTCAGCATTATGCGCAGGGTCAAGTACTACCCCTAACTGAACGTAATCGCCACCTGTTCTGACCATTAGCTGAGGATCTTGAGTGGCTAGCTGTAGCGCGTAGAGCACCAACATTTGTTCATACGCATCGCTGGTGTTCAACCGAGCAAACAGCAGTGGAACAGCAGGAAGCCCTATTTCGCCTAATCGTTCAGCGGCAATGTACCAGGGACGACGGTTGTCACGATCACCGTAGCTGGTCACAAAACGCCGATCGGCCAAACGGCTAACATAATAGGACGCTTCCTCTTCCGGACTGATAAACAGCGGCGGCACCCAGTCACTCGCCATAGCGGTCTCCGGCGCTGTCGTGGCGGCAGGGACGGATTGCGAGCTGGGTAACGGTGCTTCAGCCGCTGCCTGGCTAGGGGTTGGCGAAGGACGCTGCCCACCGCCGGCACAGCCCGCGAGCAATAGGCTTACGCCTACTACTACCCCTAGATATAGCGCACTTCGCTGCATTGTCAGGCTTCCTTTGCTAGACGTTAAAGAGGCCATCGGCCCTGTTTCTTTAGGCGACGCTTTACCCACACATCATAAAGGGTTCGCAGTGCTGGTTTAATCCCAGGCAAGCCGATCAGCCAAGCGACCGGGACCAATAACGGAATACGCTTCATCAACAAACGGTAGGCGTCGATACCTTCTATTAATTGACCTTGCGCAGTTTCGATATGCAGAGAGCGCAGCGCTACTGCAGGGTCAACACCCTTTGCACGTAGGGTTTGCTCATGTTCGCTTACGTCAAGCCAACCGATATCTTTTGCATGGCGCCCCGACCAGCGCTCATAGCGCCGACGCTCTTGGCGACAAAGTGGGCACTGGGCATCGTAATAGACATTGATCAATGTCTTACTGGACATATTGCTTCTCAACTTTAAGACTCTTAAGCAGTGTGGCATTTTCATTATGTGGCGCAACCCCTTGCTGCCCCACGTTTCCATTAGGTCTTTGCTATGAATGCTGAGCTTAGTAATGAATTTAGTAAACAACTGTTAGTGATTGCTCATGCCCCGTCAGCGAATACCCGTCTTCTGCGCGAAGCGGCCGCGCGGGGCGCTAGCCATCCCGATCTTGAGCAGGTGCAGTGTGTGGTGAAAGCGCCTTTGGAGGCAGGCCCAGAGGATGTACTAGCCTGCGATGCCATCCTGCTCGGTACCACGGAGAATCTGGGCTATATGAGTGGCGCGCTAAAAGATTTCTTTGACCGCACCTACTATTCTGTTCTAGAAAAAAAGCAAGGATTGCCCTGTGCGCTCTATATCCGCGCAGGACATGACGGCACGGGCACCCAACGCGCAGTAGAGAGCATCGTGACCGGCTTACGCTGGCGCTGGGTGCAGGCACCGCTCATTTTAAGCGGTGAATGGCAGCCAACGTTTGCAGATCAACAAGTAGAAGAACTTAGCATGACCTTAGCGTTTAGTGTTGAAAGCGGCATTGTATAACCACGCGCAGCCTGCCTTACTGTAGGTAAGCACTTCGTGCATTCAGTGCGATTGAGAGTCATCAACGCACATCTTTCAGGTAGCCATTATGCACAATGTCATTGCCTTCTATGATGATCGCGTATTCGCTCACGAACCCAATATCGACGCTGACTTTTTACCCCAGCGAATCGATAAGCGCATTCGCCATCTGCTTGCTGGCTTACCCGTGCCTTGGAAATATCCCGAGCACCCTGGGCGATTAACCGCTATTCAACAGCTGCTTGAGAGAGCCCCCATTGAAGGCTTAAAAATTGAAGGGGGTAAAGCGGCTACCCATGAGCAGTTAGCGCGTGTGCATACCACTTCCTATCTAAGCGACATTTTCAGCCTGCGCGGCAAAAATGCTTGGCTGGATGTGGACACCACGGCGGTCTCACCGGGTAGCGTTGATGCTGCTGAAGTCGCCGCTGGAACGGCTATTGCCGCAGTGGAAGCAGTGATGGAAAAACGTACTAAAAGCGCCTTTGCTCTTGTGCGCCCGCCAGGGCACCACGCAGAGCCCGTTCGCGCCCGCGGCTTTTGCTTGTTTAACAATGTAGCTGTGGCGGCAGCCCATGCCCGCAGCGCGCTAGGTTGCGAAAGAGTGCTCATTGTTGATTGGGACGCCCACCACGGCAACGGTACACAGGATATTTTCTGGGCAGAGCCCGATGTGATGCTTTTTGATATTCACCGCGCCGCCCCCTTTTACCCCGGCTCTGGCCACCTGGAAGAAGTAGGCGCCGGTTTGGCGGAAGGCACCACCATCAACGTGCCGCTACCTGCTGGCGCCGGTGATGAAGCGTATTTGAAAGCCTTTCGCGACATCCTGGCGCCAGCAGCTGCCTGGTTTAAACCTGATATCATTTTAGTATCAGCAGGCTTTGACCCCCACTGGCATGACTTGGCGCTCAACGTCTCCTACGAAGGGTTTGGCGCGCTAACCGGCTTTATGCAACAGCTGGCCGAACAGCATTGCGAGGGCCGTTTGGTATTCGTATTAGAGGGCGGCTACAACCTTGAGTCACTGGCCAACGGTACAAGGGCGGTACTCGCGGTTCTGGCGGGCAACACAGTTCCGGTACCCGATACCTGCGGCATTGCGGAAGTACAAGCCGCAGCGGATTTTCACCGCACTGCTTTTCAGTCTGAATAGGGCTATTCGGAGTAGTTTTTTCTGAGCAAAGGCCTGACAAATAAAAACGGCACCTCGAAGGATGCCGTTTGAGTAGCTAAGGCTATGGTTATTTCAGCCGTTCAAATACCGTTGCAACCCCCTGTCCCATGCCGATACACATGGTCGCCAAGCCCAGGGTAGTATCGCGCTGCTGCATAACGTTCAACAGCGTGGTGCAGATGCGTGAGCCCGAGCAGCCCAAGGGGTGCCCAAGGGCAATGGCCCCACCGTTGAGGTTAACCTTATCGTCCAGCGCATCCAGGAAGCCTAAATCTTTCAGCACTGGAATCCCCTGAGCGGCAAACGCTTCGTTGAGCTCAACCGTTTGGATATCAGCGGCAGAGAGACCAGCGGCTTTTAGCGCTTTCTTGGACGCAGGCACTGGACCATAGCCCATGATAGACGCATCGCAACCTGCCACACCGGTCGAAAGCACTCGCGCTATGGGCTCTAAGCCCAGTGCTTGAGCACGCTCGTAACTCATCACTGCCATTGCCGAGGCACCAACAGAAAGCGCCGAGGACGTACCTGCGGTCACGGTACCGTTGCGCGGATCAAATACCGGTTTGAGGCTCGCCATAGACTCCAGGGTAGAGTCGGGGCGAATAACCTCATCGCGCTGAACCATCACCCTGAAGCCGCGCTGATCGTGGCCTTCAACACCGATAATTTCATTATCGAAGTAGCCCTTCTCCATCGCCGCTTGAGCACGCTGGTGGGAACGCACGCCAAACTTGTCCTGCTCTTCTCGGGAAACGCCGTGCATTTTGCCCAGTAGTTCAGCGGTCAAGCCCATCATCATCGCCGCTTTGGCCGCGTATTTGCTGGCTGCCGGGTTGACGTCAACGCCGTGGGCCATGGGTACGTGCTCCATATGCTCCACGCCACCGATGATAAAGAAATCACCCATGCCCGCTTTGATATTGGCCGCAGCGATATGCAACGCAGTCATCGAAGAACCGCACAAACGGTTGACCGTTTGCGCAGGTACCGAACGGGGAATACCGGTCATAATCGCCGCGTTGCGTGCAATATTCATTGATTGCTCAAGCGTCTGATTCACACAACCCCAGATCACATCATCAACTTCCGACGGGTCTAGGTTTGGGTTACGAGTAAACAGCGCCTGCATGGCCGCAGCAGAGAGGTTCTCAGCGCGAACGTTACGAAAAGCACCATTCTTGGCTTTCGCCATGGCGGTACGGACACCGTCAACCACCACAATATCTCTCGGACTCAAACTCATCTCTTATCTCCTATGCGTGGTGGTTAGGCTTGGTTGGCAGACTTATCGCTGGAATAAAATAACTCGCCGTTTTGAGCCATCTGACGCAGCTTATCGGTGGGCGCGTATAGCGGCCCCAGCTCTTCGGCTAGCCCTTCAGCCAGTTTCACAAACTCAGCCAAGCCCATCGCATCGATGTAGCGCAGAGCGCCACCGCGGAATGGCGGGAAGCCGATGCCATAGATCAATGCCATATCGGCTTCAGCTGGCGTCGCCACAATGCCATCTTCCAAACAGCGTACGGTTTCCAAGCAGAGCGGCACCATCATGCGCGCGATGATGTCTTCGTCGGAAAACTCTTTGTGTTCCTTCACCACCTCTTTGACCAAAGCGTAAGCCGCTTCGTCGGTCACTTTCTTCGGCTTACCCTTCTTGTCCTCTTCGTAGGCGTAAAAGCCCTTGTCGTTCTTCTGGCCTAAACGGTCATTCTCATACATGACCTGGATCGCGGTTTTGCCCTCGCGCGCCATGCGTTCAGGGAAGCCTTCGGCCATGACTTCATTGGCGTGTACGGCGGTATCTAGACCGACCACGTCAAGCAAATAGGCAGGCCCCATCGGCCAGCCGAATTTCTCCATCACTTTATCAACGTGCTGGAAGTCAGCGCCCTGCTCCATCAGGAAGCTAAAGCCACCAAAGTAGGGGAACAGTACTCGGTTGACCAAGAAGCCGGGGCAGTCGTTAACCACAATCGGCGTTTTGCCCATGGCCCGGGCGTAGGCCACGGTGGCAGCAACGGCGGCGTCCGAGGTCTTCTCACCACGGATAACTTCCACCAGCGGCATACGGTGCACGGGGTTAAAGAAGTGCATACCGCAAAAGTTTTCCGGCCGTTTTAGGTTTTGCGCCAAACGGTTGATCGAGATGGTTGAAGTATTGGAGGTGAGAATAGTGTTCTCGCCCACCATGCCTTCCACTTCGGTCAACACAGCGTCTTTGACCTTGGGATTCTCAACAACGGCTTCGACAACGAGGTCGACGTTACCAAAATCGCCGTAAGAGAGTGTCGGGCGAATGTTGGTGAGTTTTTCAGCCATTTGCTCGGTAGTGAGCTTGTTACGCTCTACCTGTTTGGCAAACAGTTTGCGGGCTTCTTTCAGACCTAACTCTATCGCGTCGTCCTTAATGTCTTTCATCAGGATCGGCGTGCCTTTAGAAGCACTCTGATAGGCGATACCGCCACCCATAATGCCAGCCCCCAGCACCGCCGTTTGCTTCACCGGCTGTGCCTGTTTTTCGTAGTTGCTGGCCTTCTTTTTGACCACTTGATCATTGAGGAACAGACCGACCAGGTTGAACGCTACGCTGCTTAGCGCCAGTTTGGCGAAAGCTTTGGCTTCAATTGCCTGAGCACGGCCGCGCTCTTCACCAGCGCCTTTCTGTATCACTTTGATCGCTTCAACCGGCGCGGGATAGTGCGGCCCAGCCTTACCAGCGACATACCCTTTGGCGGTTTCAAACGCCATCATCTGCTCAATCGGGTTGAGCTTCAGCGGGCTGGTCTTTTCAGCACGACGCGCCTGATAATCCAGCTCACCTGCATTGGCGCGATCAAGGATATCCAGCGCGGCGGCTTCCAGTTGCTCGCCGGTGACTACCGCATCGACGGCGCCCACTTTTAGCGCAGCATCAGCGCGGTTTTCGGTACCACCAGCAATCCACTCGATAGCATTATCGGCGCCAATAAGTCGCGGCAGGCGCACACAGCCGCCCCAACCGGGCAGAATGCCGAGCTTGGTTTCTGGCAGACCAATTTTGGCTTTCTCGCTCATCACGCGAAAATCGGTGGTTAGCAATACTTCACAGCCACCCCCTAGGGCCAGCCCGTTAATCGCGGTAACGGTGGGGAAAGGCAGGTCTTCGATGGCGTTGAAAATATCGTGTACCTTGAGATTCATCTCCACCAGGTACTCTTCGCCCTTATCGAAAAGCGTGTGAAACTCGGTGATATCAGCACCGACGATAAACACTTCTTTACCACTGGCAATCAATAAGCCTTTTAAACTATTTTCAGCTTGGATTGCTTTGACGGCTTCACCCAGCTCTGTCACCACAGCGCTGGAGAGCTTGTTGACGGACTCACCTTTCAGATCGAAAGTGAGCATAGCGATGTCATTGCCACTCGGGGTGTCACGACGTGTCACCGTGATGGCGTTGCCTTGATAGATCATCCGCGCTCTCTCCACAATTCGGGTTGGTTCCATAAAAGGAACCCGCCACACTTTATTCGGCCAATTCCATTATTCGATCAATACAATCCAATCGATTTCATACGGTCGTTTGATTGCTTTAGCTTGGTTGAGTTGCCTGTGTACGTCAAGCCCTGACTTTTGGCTAATTTACCAATCTACTGAGACCAGTACTCCCCTGTGTGCGTTCATACTGCTAGGATCACGCTTCCTTTTATTTTGCAGGTTAACTTTATATGGGCGCACTGCTCACGCCATCGCGCATTGCCACCGTTCAGCGACATATAGAAAGTATTGTCGAGCGATTAAAGCCATGGAGCTGGCTATGGCCGCCCATGGCATTTACTGCCGGGTTAGCCAGCTTCTTTCTGGTCGATCGTCAACAGTGGCTGGGAGCCGCGCTAGCATTAGGATTATTGTTCGCCTGGACGCTACTGCTTTCCGAAGGATTAATTAGCCGCTGGTTGAAACGTCGTGGTCACCCTACTCCGCCAAGAGGCGTAACAACGTTTATTGCCCAGATGATTCATCAGGAAACGCTTTTTTTCACATTGCCGTTTATTTTAGTCACCACGGTGTGGAATAGCGGCCAAACACTGTTTGCGCTGCTAGTGGGCGTTATGGCACTACTTTCTATCGTTGATCCCATCTATTTTAAAATTGCTGAACGATGGCGCAGTCTTTACTTTTTATTTCACGCGATGTGCGTGTTTCTCGTATTGCTCGTGACGCTGCCTATTATGGTACACCTCACCACAGGGCAAAGCTTACTCTTAGCGCTCGGGATCACGGTCGTTGTCGCCTTACCCAGCTTTTGGCACCTGTTAAAGCAAAGTTCGCTCAAACGCTGGTGTGCTTTTTTTGGATTAACGCTGATCTTAGCCTACGGCGCTTGGCTTGGACGTATTTGGGTGCCACCTGCCAGCCTATGGATGACCAGCAGTGCTCTTTCTCCTGGGTTTGACGTTGAGCGGCGCATTCCTCAAGGTTCTATGGCGCTAACGCCCCAAGCTATCAGCGCAAATGGCCTTTATGTGTACACTGCCATCCGGGCGCCGCGTGGACTGAGTGAAACCATTACCCACGCTTGGCATCATAATGGTGAGCCAATGGACGTAGTGGAATTGAACATCAACGGCGGACGCGAGCAGGGATACCGCGCATGGAGTCATAAGCAAAACTTTCCAGAAGATCCAACCGGACAGTGGCGCATCGACATTATGACAAGCACTGGGCAGCGCTTAGGATTAATACGCTTTGAGGTGGCAAAGGATAGCCAGCAGGCTTCACTAGCCGATGGAGAAATACACGCCAGTGGCTTAAGCGGATTGAACTTACGGCGCTTTTTACCGGGCCGCACTAATGATGCAGAGGCGCAACCGGATGACTGAATTGTTAATCGCCTTGCATTCAGTGGCGCAGCTTATGACAATTCGCCTACTCACACTTATTGGTAGCTAGTTACTTATGGCTTCAACGATTGGTTTTCGTATCGCACGCTTGCCACATCTATGGCGTTCAATTCTAGATCGACGACTTGCCCCCTTAGGCTTAACGCAAACGCGTTGGGTCACGCTCTATCACTTGTGGCGTATGGGCGAGGGGCACCCACAGTGCGATCTTGCCCGCGCCATTGGTGTTGAGGCACCTTCCTTGGTGCGTACTCTCGGTCAGCTTGAAGAGCAAGGTTTGGTGGAACGCCGTGCCTGTGATAATGACCGCCGTAGCAAACGTATTTATCTAACGCCAGCTGCTATGCCGTTGTTGGAAAAAATCGACAGCGTTGCCCAGCAGGCGCGCAAGGAGATGTTTGCGGGTTTGAGCGAGGAGAACCTTGAACAGCTCAATGAATGGCTGGCGGTGATTGAAGCCAACGGGTTAGCAATTCAGGCACGGGATCAAGACGGTCCAGCCTCATGATCGCTCTTTGAGGTTGGCACAGTCTGCTCTGTCCCTTTGAGCGGTTGACCGTTGGGCCGATCGACATGGCCCTGAAGAGTATCAATCAGTTGCTTAAACTCAGGTAAATATGTCGTGAATCGTTCAGCGGTTTGCGACTCCCACCACCATAGGGTCAGCGCGTAGGGAGTCGACTGTATCACCAGCGCGTCTTGTGGCAAACGCTCAAGCAGTGCTTTTAACGGTATCTCGGCATTACCCGGAAGCGGCCGCAAAGGGGCTATTCGCCAACGCCAGCCCGCATAATACGGTGCTAAAGCTTCACTGGCATTGCTGTCTCTGACCAAAAGGAAATCCGGCCCAGGTGCTGGCTGAGGATAGTGCCACCGGTAGGCAGGCATCGTCCCTTTAAAATGGTGAAGCGGTGGTTTTTCCAGTTTGATAATTACGCCTTGCTTGGCAATTTGCGTGCGCAGCGTCTGCTGGCGTCTCTGACGTGGACTGGGCTTTAGCCACATCACCGGTGCGATGACAAACATCGAAATTGCTATAATAATTAGCCATTCCATCTCTACATTTCCTTTAACGTGAGCCACACTGTATAAGCTATTCTAACCATCACGACTCAGGACGTTGTTTTGATACACGTCATGGTTAAAACACTGATCATTGTTAAAATAAGGCACGCCATCTAAAGTAACGGTCATTGAACAAAGAGCCTCCATTATTCTTTGTGAACTAGTGTTATCCACGCTAAGGAGATATGCCATGAGCTATCACCACATTTTAGTTGCCGTTGACTTAACCAAAGACTCCCACAAGATCCTGGAACGTGCCGTGGCAATCGCAGCACGCAACGATCAAGCCAAAATTTCCATTATGCATACCCTGGAACCGCTTGGGTTTGCCTATGGTGGCGATATACCGATGGACTTGACCAGCATCCAAGACCAGTTGGATGAACATGCCAAAAAACGTTTAGCCGAAATTGCCGCACCGCATATTGCCGAGGCTGACCAGCATGTTGTCGTGGGTATGCCCGATACCGAAATCCACCGGTTTGCCGAAGAGCATGATGTGGACTTGATCGTAGTGGGCTCTCACGGTCGTCATGGTTTTGCGTTACTACTAGGCTCAACCTCTACCGGCGTGCTGCACGGCGCCCAGTGTGATGTTCTTGCGGTACGCGTGGGCAAAAAAGGCGAGAAAAGCGACGAGTAAACCCTTTCTTTATATCGCTACGAAAAAGGCGCCCATTCGGCGCCTTTTATCGTTGCTACGTCTATTCCCCAGCGGCCATCGCCTCTAGCTCCATCCAACGCTCCATGGCCACTTCTAGCGCTTTCTGCACTTTCTCAAGGGATTGTAGTTTAGCCGTAACGGCTTCTGCTTCTTGCTGATAAAACGCTGGGTCACCAATCTCGCTCTCTAGCGCCTCTACTTCACTCTCAAGGCGTTCTATTTCAGCGGGCAGCGCATCTAACTCACGCTGCAAGTTGTAGGAAAGCTTAACGCTTTTCTTAGCCGGGGCAGCCGGAGCTTCGACCACCTTTTTAGGCGTTTCTGAGGTGGGTTCAGTACGCTGACGCGCCGCCCCTTCCCAAGGCGCTGGAGGCAATTTTCCGCCCTGGCGAATCCAATCGGTATAGCCACCCACGTATTCACGCACCACGCCATCGCCTTCAAAGGCGAGCATGCTGGTGACCACGTTATCCATAAAGGTACGGTCGTGGGAAACCAGCAGCAGCGTGCCATCGAAATCGAGAAGCAGCTCTTCAAGCAACTCCAGGGTTTCCATGTCGAGGTCGTTGGTTGGCTCATCGAGTACCAGCACGTTAGCTGGCTGAGTGAACAACTTGGCAAGCAGCAGGCGGTTGGACTCACCACCAGAGAGAGCTTTCACCGGTTGGCGTACCCGCTCAGGTGTGAACAGAAAGTCCTGCAGGTAACTCATCACATGGCGATCTTTACCCCCCACGCTGACGCGATCACTGCCCTGAGCAACATTGTCATACACGGTTTTATCCAGCTCCAGCCCGGCACGCAGCTGATCGAAATAGGCCACTTTTAGATTGGTGCCCATCTGCACCTTGCCTTCAGTGGGTTCCAGCTCGCCCAGCAGGATTTTCAATAGGGTTGTCTTGCCCGCGCCGTTGCGCCCCAGGAAACCGATACGGTCGCCGCGCAGTACTTCAAGGTTAATATCACGCAGTATTACGTCATCGCCAAAGCGCTGGGTGACGCCTTGCAGCTCCACCACGCGCTTACCGGTGCGCTCGCCGCGATCTACCGTCAAGTTGGCATTACCCTGGCGCTCACGGCGCTGGCTACGCTCGTTACGCATCGCTTCCAGCGCACGAACCCGGCCTTCGTTGCGGGTACGCCGTGCTTTAACGCCCTGACGAATCCAGGCTTCCTCTTGAGCGAGTTTTTTATCGAACTCGGCGTGCTCCCGTGCTTCTACTTCAAGCTCATGCTGCTTGCGGGCCTGATACTCTTCGTACTTACCGGGGTAGCGCCCTAGCTGGCCACGGTCCAGCTCCAGAATATTGGTGGCCAGCTTGGAAAGAAACGCCCTATCGTGGGTAATCAGCAGCACCGCGCCGTTAAACGCCAGCAGTTGCTCTTCCAACCAGGCAATGGTGTCTAGGTCCAAGTGGTTGGTAGGCTCATCGAGCAGCAGCAGATCGGGCTCGGCAACCAGGGCGCGCGCCAGCGCTACTCGGCGGCGCCAGCCACCGGAGAGCGAGCTCATTTCAGCTTCAGGGGGCAAGCCTAAGCGCGTGAGCACCGTATCGATACGCTGGTGATACGACCAGCCATCAATGGCTTCCAGACGCGTTTGCAGGGTCGCCATGCGATCCATATCGGGGTCGGGATCATTGATAAGATGATCGTACTCGGAGAGCAGCTCTCCGGCTTCTGGCAGGCCTTGGGCGACCATGTCGAAAATGGTCAAGCCAGATGACTCGGGTAACTCCTGAGCCAACACGCCAATCTTGAGACCAGGTGCGCGCCAGATGGAGCCATCGTCGGGCAGGATATCCCCTGCTACCAGCTTCAGCAGAGTGGACTTGCCGGTGCCGTTGCGCCCGACCAGCGCCAGCCGCTCGCCTTTTTCAACCGTCAGGTCGGCGCGATTGAGTAGTACATGGGTGCCGTAGGCGAGTTGCAGCTGTTCGAGTCGTAACAGGGTCACGCGGTGTCCTCCTTAATCGTGAGGCGCATAGTGTAACGCATGAGCGCGCTGGTAGGGGGAACGTTGATGCATTAGTCGATGCTCGCGCATACCGTTACAATGATGTCTTTGCATATTGAATGGGAGACACCTTTGACCACTGCGTATGCCGATGATTTTTTGCCCGAAGCACTACAGTTTCGGCCTAGTACCCCATTGGTGGACATCGGCGCTAACTTAACCCACGAAAGCTTTGGGCGTGATCTTGAGGCGGTTATACAACGTGCCCAGGCGGCGCAGGTAACTACCATGATCGTTACCGGTACCGATCTTGCCCATGCTGAGCAAGCCGTCGAGTTGGCCAAACAGTATCCTGGCTTGTACGCCACGGCGGGTGTACACCCTCATGACGCCAGCCATTGGGACGCAGGTCTGGAGCGGGCCATGGCGGCCCTGCATGCCTTACCGGAAGTAGTGGCTGTGGGCGAGTGTGGGTTGGATTTTAATCGCAACTTCTCGACGCCTCAGGAGCAGGAGCGTGCATTTGAAGCGCAGCTGGCGCTCGCGGTCGAAAGCGGTTTGCCGCTGTTTTTACACGAGCGCGATGCAGGCCAGCGGATGCGAGAAATCCTGCATGCATGGCGAGACGACATCAGTCACGCAGTGGTGCACTGTTTTACCGCCGATCGCGATACGCTGTTTGGCTATCTCGACCTAGACTTGCATATAGGCCTAACCGGTTGGATTTGCGACGAGCGACGCGGACATCATCTACGCTCATTAGTAGATGATATTCCATTAGCGCGTTTGATGGTAGAAACCGACTGCCCGTACTTGCTGCCCCGCAACCTCCCGGCGAAGCTAAAGGGTCGTCGACACGAACCGGCGTTGCTGCCGTGGATTGTCCGCGAGATTGCCCAGTGGCACGGTATTAGCGAAGCTGAGTTAGGGGCGGCAACCACACTGACCGCCCAGTGTTTTTTCCGTCTACCCACGGAATCTTAACAGGAGTATTAGCGTGGCCGATTATCCAGGATTTATAGCCATTGAAACGGGCGAAGACGATGGCTTACCGCTCGCCATTGCCTGGTCGCTGCCCGATGGCCGAGTAAAGCAAACATTGATTCAGCCAGACGATAGCTGGATCAAAGAAGATACCAATGCCATGGGCGCCTACAGCATGGAAGAGCTGGAGAGCCTGGGGGTTAGCCCGCTAGAGGTAATCCGCGAGCTGGAGAACGATCACTTCTCCGCTACCCTTTATACCAGCGACAACGGCGACGACGAAGCGGCTCTGGCGCGGCTGTTTGACACCTATGGGTTAGACCCTTTCGTGGAGTTAGCCCCAGCCTCGGTGCTTTACCCTTCAATCACTCCTGGCGAATGGCATCGCCAACGGCGTGAAACGTTCAGCGAGCTGGGCTTGGAGCCGATGCGTCCAGAACATGAGCTTGAGGTTATGCTGTCGATGCACCAGCGCCTAACCGAAGAGGACTAGGCATTAGCTACCAATAGCCTAGGATACGTTTGCACGAAGGAAAATCCTCTGCTAACCCATAATGAGGCTTTGTTTAGAAAGGTAGCTGTAGGACACGCTTTTGAGGACTCCATCTTAACGACATAGCCATTTCTACACAGGAGGTGACAGATGAAGGATTATGTTGAAAAGGGAGATATCTATTTTTTCTATCGGCCCAAGGTCAATACACCGCGGGTCGAAAACATTGAAGACGTTCAGCGCCTTTACTTAGTGCTAGCGCCAGATGATAAAGACACCGCTCGATTATTTCTGGTGGGCAAAAAGCGCATGCCTGAAATTACCCATGGCAAGCCTTCGTCTACCGCGCGCGAGTGGATGATGAACGACATGACAGGCAAGCCAACAAACATTGGCGAGGCGCTAGCGCCGCTCGAATACGCTACCAAGACCCGTGGCGAGCAGGAACAGGGCGAGGCCATTCCTGTTGGAGAGGGGCGCTACGCTATCTTTGAGCGTCACAACAGTTCGCGTTTGGCTTATCGGCTCACCAACCCCACGAAACCCGGCAAAGCGCAGGCGGAACTGGGGATTCTTGCCGAGGCAAGTTATATCATCTCGGTGCGCAACCCCTCCCTTGATGTACCCGGTTTTCCAGACGCTAAACCGAACTACCCCAAGCGCTTAATAGAGAAATTCGCCGACAAACGCTGGCTGGATATTGACGATAGCAAGCTGCTTGACTACGAAGATGCTCAACTTCTGCTCATCGGAGCGCATGACAACCTCGCCGAAGAACAAATTTCCATCACCGGCAAGGCATCCCTATTCAAGACGTTAGGGCTGAAAAAGCGCGAGTGGCCCAATGAAGCGCTGGAAGGTGGCGAGCTCACCGAGCCGCACATGCAGCCAGAAGCCAAGGAACCCGAAGGCGATCGCAGCAAAGGCGGTGAGCGCGGTGGCAAGGCAGCCACTGATTCGACATCGGCGGCTGGCATTACCAAGGCACTCAAGGGCATCGATTTACCGAGCAGCAAGGCGGACCTGATTAAACAGGCCAAAACCAACCATGCCAAAGATGACGTTATTAATGTATTAAAGGAATTTCCCAGCCGAAAGTACAAAACGATGGCAGATATCCAAAAAGCGCTGGGGGAGATACGCTGATGGCACAGTTTACTTGCGAAATATGCGGGGCTGAGTTCGAGCAAAAATCCCTTTACGAGCGGCATATGCTCACTTCTCATCCAAAACAGGTGGTCTCTGCGGCTGATATTGAAAAAGCGCTGAAAGGGGTTGAAGCAGGTAAACTAAAGCGCCACTTAGTGGCGCATTGCCCCCTCACCTTTTCAGAAAAACTTTTTCAGGAAAACTATCTAGCAAAAGCCGTCTAAAAAACTGTCTGCGGTCACCAGCGCCTAAATTAAGCTTGTATAAATCCTTTACTTATTTACTTCGTTTTCCGCCCCGTGAGTTTGTCACTAAGCCTGTCAACCATGCCTACAGACGCACCCACACTCTTGTGGAAGAGTTCTGAATGAGGAGCGCTGGGATGCGGATGCGTCGAGGCCAGTGTTTTGGCCTGCTCTACTTTTTCACCTAGTTCAATAAGTTGGTCACCGGACATATGGGTGCGCATCTTAGGAAATTGCTGTGACTCCTCGTCGTCTGCATGGTGACTTAACAATCCTTTTAGCTTTTCGAGCTGCGCCATGAAAACCGGAGCGACAGCGTTACAATCTTCCAGCTGTTTCATTACTTGAACAATTTCATCGTGCTCTTGTTTGTCGTGCTCAACCTCTTCGGTTCCATTCGGTATGTATTTTTCTATTGCCGGATAAACGTACATTTCCTCGGCAACGGCATGGCGCATTACCTCAGCGATCAGGGTATCCGCCGTATCTCTACGCCATTGTGGGTCATTTGAGCCTTTAATTGGCCTGCCAGCGCCATCATTTCCTGATGATCTGTGGTTAGGATATCAACCACATCCTTGGCTGATCCGTTTGTATTGTGCTGAGTCATGAGATTCCCTCCTTATGATTCGTAACACCTACATAGTAGACAACTTCAACATAGTCGTGTGCATAGCAACCTATCAAGTCCTTGAGCAATGGCTGTTTCAAGCTTCACCCCTTGTTGATAGTAAGCGTTCAATGCATGGCAAAACGCTTTGGCACGTAGGGGTAAGCCTTCATCTTGGTAGCGCGCTGCCCGAACCATAACGCGCTGCTGGAAAGCGTCCCGATCCACGTTTGTATCGCCCCCCAGATTGTCCACGCTGACATGGAAATGACGGCCACACGCCTGGGTAAATAGGTACTCTAACGCTTGGGGAGCAACCTCTGCGCTCTCAAAAGCAGCTTGTTGCTCAGCATTACGCCCATCCGGCGAATACCAATAGCCGTAATCTTCTAATTGACGACGCTTTTCACCCGCAATACACCAGTGGCTAATTTCGTGTAACGCACTGGCATAATAACCCCGCGCAAAAATAATTTGATGATACGGTGTTTTGCTATCAGCAGGCCGATAGAGGGGTTCATCGTCCCCCCGAATTAGGCGTGTTTGATAATGCTCTGCAAAAATGCCATCGAAGAGCGCGGCAATATCGGCCAGCGTCCATCGATCCTGCAAGTGATTCAAATTGACCTCGTTTATCATTGCCGTTTGAGAAAGTATAACTGCCTCACAGAGGCAAACTAAATACAGGGCAGCAAGGCATAGGCTTCCCTGCTAACCTATCGCTTTTTTATAGCTTAATTCGTCGATCAGGAGCCTTCTCATTGGGCGATTTCACTCAACAAGTTAAATCGGTGTATTGGCCAGAAACTCGCGCGCTGGTCTACTTGGCATTACCCATTTGCGGAGCTCAGCTGGCTCAAGCAGGGATGAGTGTTGTTGATGTCATGATGACAGGCCGACATGATGCAACGTCACTCGCAGCCGTCTCGGTAGGCTCCAGCCTCTGGATGCCATTGATGCTATTTATGACGGGCACCCTGATGGGGCTCACACCAATTGTGGCACATTTGCTGGGTGGACAGCGCCAAACCGCTATTCGCCCAGCAGTGCACCAGGCGCTCTGGGTTGCCCTGCTGCTAGGTGTTGTCGCGGCCTTACTGCTCTGGTCGGCCGTCATACCGATTTTTGAATTAATGAATGTGCCCCCTGCCGTTGCCAGCCAGTCTGCCGCCTATCTGTCAGCTGTCGCCTTTGGTATGCCGGGGATCGCCCTTTTTCAGGCGCTTAGAGCGTTTTCCGATGGCATGAATCACACCCGCCCGGCGCTATGGATAAGCTTGGTCGGTTTAAGCGTGAATATTCCTGCCAACTACCTCTTGATCTACGGCGGCGATGGCTTGATTGATTTATTTGGCGCCTGGATTCCCACTAGCTTGCAACAGCTGCCTGCCTTGGGCGCTTTTGGCTGCGGCATTGCGACGGCGCTCTCCATGTGGACGATGGCGCTGGCGATGGCCTACTACACGCGCAGGGGAAATACTTATAAAAGCGTTGCGATTTGGCACAAACTGACACCGCCCCAATGGCTAGGTATACATGAATTAGTGGTGGTGGGCGTTCCCATTGGCGTGGCTATTTTTGTTGAAGTGACCCTGTTCACGCTTATTGCACTCTTTATTGCCAGCTTTGGTGAAGTCACGGTGGGTGCCCACCAAATAGCGCTAAGTTTCACCTCCATTCTGTTTATGCTGCCCCTGTCGCTGAGCATGGCGCTGACCGTACGAGTCGGTAATACGCTGGGTCAGCAGCGCTTAGCACTAGCCCGCAAAGTCGCTTGGAATGGCATTGTCATCAGCGTCATCATTGCCGCTATTAACAGCCTCGTACTGTGGGTTAGCGCCGAGCCAGTAATCGCACTTTATACTTCCAATAGTGAGATACAGGCGTTGGCACTCTCAATCATTGCTTTAGCCGTTATTTTTCAGCTCTCAGACTCGTTACAGGTTAATTTAGCGGGTGCTTTACGCGGCTATAAAGATACCCGCATTGTGATGGTGATTACGGTACTCTCCTACTGGATTGTAGGCTTGGGCGGCGGCCACTGGCTGGGCTCCTATGGAGTGGGTGATAAGGTCGCCCCGCTAGGGGTTCATGGCTACTGGATTGGCTTGATTGCGGGCTTAAGCACTGCGGCATTGCTACTTGGCTGGCGTTTACAGCGTATTAGCATTAAGGGATAAACATGGCTTGGCGGGGCAATCTTTTTATAACACTAACCCTAAGTACCTTACTAGCTGGCTGTGGCGATCACCCTGCTGAGCAGCAGTGGCAGTCCTACCATCAGCAACTTGCGAATGACCTCGACCAGACAGGCATTGAGCGGGCCACCCCCATGAATATTGGCGATTTCCCGGAGCGCTCTGCTCGGCTTATTAATATCCCCGAAACAAGGGATAGCATGCTGAATATTTATGCACTACGCGAATGCCAAATTACTTCTCTTATAGCGGCACGTAACAATCAACTCGGCCGAGTAGCACCTCCTAGCCAGCAGTGGTTATATGAGCGAACACTATGGCAACGGCTAAACACCTGCTGGAACAGCGATGTTCCCGAAAAGTTAAGCGATGAAGACCGAATGCGCCTGCAACAGCTGACGGCCACTAAAACAGCTCAGTTACCCGCCGTCAGTTGGAACGCTATTTTTGATTCCAGCGAATGGGTGAAAAGCTTTGCGCGCGCAAGCCAGCCTTTAGCTAACGTCGATGAAAACGCTATTGCAAACCAGCTTGAAGCCATTAATTATCTTCAGCAAATGACGGATCACCAGTTTGACCTCGATTGGCAGCAAGACTCCTCAGCCCTCGAAAATCATTTAAAAACCCTACAAGAGCAGCCATTGACCGCCGAAGTGTTGCGCGCCCTGCTACTAGCCACTCAACGCTTAACCGAAGCGAATGCATTATTAGCTCAGCAGAAAGATGCCACACACTGCTTGAGGCGCGGGGAACCACAGTCGCTTGAACGCTTGGCAAACACTGCCCAGCAGTGGCTAACAGCGATCAACCGCTTAATTGACGCGCAGCCGGTAGACAAGCCAATAGCGATTCAGCGCTATCAGGCACGCTGGCTTTCGCTGGAAAACGCCCAAGCGCCCTGGGGCCAGTTCCAGCAAGCGCTCACCGAGCATCATGCGCTACGAGCTCGCTTTCCAACTTGTTCAGATAATTAAAAAGCGTAGAACCCTTAACCTTATGAGCAACTTGTGCTATTGGTTGATAGGTAAGGTGGATAAGCAAGGATAACAATGAAGCAAGCCAAACTTGCTTCGCCAATGTCATGACCACGCAGCATAAGGAGGGACATAATGGGCGCATCCCTGTCACCCCGCTCTGCCCAGGTCATCGACCTGGAAACTGTGCGTCAGCGTCAGCAGGCGCAAAAGTGCCTAGTTCGTTTAGCTCCGGAGCTAGATGGACTAGAGATGGTGTACCAACTCGCTGCGAGTCCCGACACTTACTACGGCATGCCTATCTTAGCCTGGGGGCTAAGAGAAGATGGTAGCGTCTTTGGCATGGTGCCGTGGATGGAAACGTTGGCGGCCTGCCATGATCTGAACAGCCAGGAGAATGGCTACTTCGTGGGTTACCGCGACCCTGAAACGGAGGAAATTTTCGATTCACCACCGGACCATAAGTACCATGAGCTAGTCGCCGCAGCTGAATATTTTGATTATGAGGCTTCCGGAGAAATCACTCTCATTCAGCAAATACCCGACACTCTGGGCACCCACGCGCTGTGCATGAATCACCCCAACACTCCTTGGCATATGAAGCCTGTTTACGGCTGGCGTCTCTACAGCGACGGTAGCCTTGACGCGCTCCTTGCCGACGAGAACAAAGCGGCGATGACACCGATTTTGTTAGGGGACAAGTGCCTTTACGGCGCTCACGCTCGCCATCAAACCGTTTACTTTTTCCAGCGCCATATCGCCAATCGTATATTGGAAGAAGATCCGGCAACGCTTGAGGCGCTAGCCATGATGGTCGTGGCAAGCGATTAGCCGAGTGCCTTAGTGCTGCCTTGTGAGCGAGGCCAACATCAATGATGTTGATTTGAGCCTCGCTTGGGTTCCCGCGCTATTTCTAAGGGTTATGCTAAGCGAATAAAGTAGAGGTAGTTACTCTCAGAGGCGGTGTCCTGCTCAAGCAGTTCGTGCCCTAAAAACTGACAAAATTTGGGCACATCTCGCGTGGTAGCTGGGTCGGTGGCAATCACTTTGAGCACTTGGCCTGATGTCATGTCGCGCACTTTGTTATGCATTAGCATAATCGGCTCTGGGCAGTAGAGTCCTGAGGTGTCCAATACCACGTCAAAGCTGGGTAACGTACCCGTATTATCAGCCATTAATATTCTCGATGTAGGAAACAGAAAGTATGATTAAAGTTATCATCGAACGGCGAATTATGCCTGGTCTTGAAGAAGAATTTGAGCAAGCAGCGCGGGAGGCAATGCGCGTTTCCCTAGGCGTAAGGGGCTTCATCGGTGGTGAAACACTGGTAGAACTGGGTCATACCGATCGGCGACTGATGATTACTAAATGGCGTGACATCCGCGCTTGGAAGGAGTGGCACTCAAGCGAAGCGCGGGCAATGGCCATGCAGCGTATTTTACCGCTATTAACCGAAGATGAAACTATCCGGATTTACGAGCCTGGCTATTAAGCCTGAGGTTTCACTCGCGCTAATCCCTAAGCCTTACATGCACCGTTACCTCTTCCCTATCGTGATAGAGGTGACGGCATGATACATTGGCATGCACACCCGCTTTTTCCAGCGACTCTTCCAGCGCCGTTAGACAACGTGTCACCTCATCCCAGCGCTTTTTCATGGGCAACTTGAGGTTGAAGATCGCCTCCTTGCACCATTTACGAATAAGCCACCGCTCCACCATGGCTAGAACCCGCACTGGTTTATCAACAATATCGCAGACCAGCCAGTCTAGGCGCTGGGGTGGCTCCCAGGTAAAACCATCCTCTTTGAGATGATCAATCTGACCCGTTTTCATTAACTGCGATTCCATCGGGCCATTATCGATGGCATACACGTACATGCCCCGCTGAACCAGTTGCCATGTCCAGCCACCTGGGGCGGCACCTAAGTCAGCTGCCTGCATATGCGGTGCTAACCGCACATCCCACTCATCCCTAGGAATAAACTCGTGCCACGCCTCTTCCAACTTCAGTGTTGAGCGGCTAGGCGCACGGGAGGGAAAGCGCAGCCGACGAATACCATTAATCAAATCGCTACGATTGCCTGGGAAGCTCATCGCCAGCTGCACTTGATCTCCGTCAGTCCAGAAAATATGTAAACGTCGTGCGCCCGCGCTGCGCCTTAACGCACCACGTTTTTTCAACATACTTTCCAGCGGCTTGGTAAGCGCCTTAATCAGCCCAGCCAGCGCTTTACCATCGTTGGTATCCGGCGTTTCATGCCAAATCTCTTCAAAGCTCCAACGGCTGGCTTTAACCTGCTCCAGTATAGCGGTAAGACGGTCGTCACGGGAAAGAGTGAGCGCAGGCAAGGCCGCTAAGCTCTGGCGCGCGAAAATCAGCTTTTTAAACGCTGCCTGGCGGTGCAAATCATTCACTGCTTCGCCATCGACACGCGTTAAGCTTACCCACCCTTCCCCATGAGATGATTCACAGGCAATGCCCTGCAATGCGGCGTGATGCTGTAGCTCTGCCAGCACATCACTCTCAAACCCAGGACGGCAGTAAACTAACCATGACGTAGGTACCGTTTCACTCACCACTTCACCTCAGTTCCTCCAGCCATCACAAACGGTGACGGCTGCCTCATTAATTGGGCCGCATCATAGCACTTATCCAGGCACTTTTTATTTTCTTCCTCACAACAAAAAACCCCGAGCACAGACTGCAATTTGTCGAAGGCAGCGTTAGCTCGCGATACCGTGGTGTCATCGCGTGAAGCAACACGATCTCTTTTTTGTCATTGCGAACGCAATGACGCAATCTCAACGATAGGCTGCCGATGGCTTGAGATGGCCGCGTCGCTGCGCTCCTCGCCATGACATGGTTTTTTTCTTTCTTCCAGGCAACAAAAAACCCAGCCGGGTGGCTGGGTTTTCTGCGGTATAGGTGCCTGACGATGACCTACTCTCGCATGGGGAGACCCCACACTACCATCGGCGCTAAGCGGTTTCACTGCTGAGTTCGGCAAGGGATCAGGTGGTTCACGCGTGCTATGGTCGTCAGGCGTAACTGTTAATGCATATCATGCTGACTATTGCTAAATTGTGTGCGTCTCATTGCCAAACTTTCTGTCTTCAACAGTCAGCTCAGCGCGCGTATCCGGTTTTCATTGACGTCATCATTACGACCAGACCCCTTGGGTGTTATAGGGTCAAGCCTCACGGGCCATTAGTACACGTTAGCTCAACGCCTTGCAGCGCTTCCACACCGTGCCTATCAACCAGCTGGTCTCGCTGGGCCCTTCAGGAGGCTCTAGGCCTCAGGGATGTCTCATCTTGAAGGGGGCTTCCCGCTTAGATGCTTTCAGCGGTTATCCCGTCCGACCATAGCTACCCGGCAATGCCACTGGCGTGACAACCGGAACACCAGAGGGTCGTCCACTCCGGTCCTCTCGTACTAGGAGCAGCCCTTCTCAAACATCCAACGCCCACGGCAGATAGGGACCGAACTGTCTCACGACGTTCTAAACCCAGCTCGCGTACCACTTTAAATGGCGAACAGCCATACCCTTGGGACCGACTTCAGCCCCAGGATGTGATGAGCCGACATCGAGGTGCCAAACACCGCCGTCGATGTGAACTCTTGGGCGGTATCAGCCTGTTATCCCCGGAGTACCTTTTATCCGTTGAGCGATGGCCCTTCCATACAGAACCACCGGATCACTAGAACCTGCTTTCGCACCTGCTCGACGTGTCTGTCTCGCAGTCAAGCACCCTTATGCTCTTGCACTCAATGCACGATGTCCGACCGTGCTGAGGGTACCTTCGTGCTCCTCCGTTACTCTTTAGGAGGAGACCGCCCCAGTCAAACTACCCACCACACACTGTCCTCGATCCGGATAACGGACCTGAGTGAGAACGCCAATGATGCCAGGCTGGTATTTCAAGGGTGGCTCCCTCCGAACTGGCGTCCGGAGTTCAAAGCCTCCCAGCTATCCTACACAGGCAACATCAGCGTCCAGTGTGAAGCTATAGTAAAGGTTCACGGGGTCTTTCCGTCTAGCCGCGGGTACACCGCATCTTCACGGCGATTTCAATTTCACTGAGTCTCGGGTGGAGACAGCGTGGCCATCATTACGCCATTCGTGCAGGTCGGAACTTACCCGACAAGGAATTTCGCTACCTTAGGACCGTTATAGTTACGGCCGCCGTTTACCGGGGCTTCAATCAAGAGCTTCGCCTTGCGGCTAACACCATCATTTAACCTTCCGGCACCGGGCAGGCGTCACACCCTATACGTCCGCTTGCGCGTTAGCAGAGTGCTGTGTTTTTAATAAACAGTTGCAGCCACCTGGTATCTTCGACCGGTTCGGGCTTAGAGAGCAAGTCTCATCACCCTACGCCGGCGTGCCTTCTCCCGAAGTTACGGCACCATTTTGCCTAGTTCCTTCACCCGAGTTCTCTCAAGCGCCTTGGGATTCTCTCCCTGACCACCTGTGTCGGTTTGGGGTACGGTCGCACATGATCTGAAGCTTAGAGGCTTTTCCTGGAAGCGTGGCATCAGTGACTTCCTGACCGTGGTCAGTTCGTTTCGTGTCTCGGCCTTAAAGCATCCCGGATTTACCTAAGACGCCAGCCTACTCACTTTCACCAGGACAACCAACGCCTGGCTCACCTAGCCTTCTTCGTCCCCCATCGCAACCATGTCCGGTACGGGAATATTGACCCGTTTCCCATCGACTACGCCTTTCGGCCTCGCCTTAGGGGCCGACTCACTCTGCTCCGATTAGCGTCGAACAGAAACCCTTGGTCTTCCGGCGAGGGTGTTTTTCACACCCTTTATCGTTACTCATGTCAGCATTCGCACTCGTGATACCTCCAGCAGACTTCTCAATCCACCTTCATTGGCGTACACGACGCTCCTCTACCGCTCATCCAAAGGATGAACCCGTAGCTTCGGTACCTGGTTTAGCCCCGTTACATCTTCCGCGCAGGCCGACTCGACTAGTGAGCTATTACGCTTTCTTTAAAGGATGGCTGCTTCTAAGCCAACCTCCTAGCTGTCTGAGCCTTCCCACATCGTTTCCCACTTAACCAGGATTTCGGGACCTTAGCTGACGGTCTGGGTTGTTTCCCTTTTCACGACGGACGTTAGCACCCGCCGTGTGTCTCCCACGCGTTACTCACCGGTATTCGGAGTTTGCCTCGGGTTGGTAAGTCGGGATGACCCCCTAGCCGAAACAGTGCTCTACCCCCGGCGGTACTACATGAGGCGCTACCTAAATAGCTTTCGAGGAGAACCAGCTATCTCCGAGCTTGATTAGCCTTTCACTCCGATCCACAAGTCATCCAAATCTTTTTCAACAGATCCTGGTTCGGGCCTCCAGTTGATGTTACTCAACCTTCACCCTGCTCATGGATAGATCGCTCGGTTTCGGGTCTATATCCAGCGACTGTGTCGCCCAGTTAAGACTCGGTTTCCCTACGGCTCCCCTATACGGTTAACCTCGCCACTGAATATAAGTCGCTGACCCATTATACAAAAGGTACGCCGTCACCCAACAAGTGGGCTCCGACTGCTTGTACGCACACGGTTTCAGGATCTATTTCACTCCCCTCTCCGGGGTTCTTTTCGCCTTTCCCTCACGGTACTGGTTCACTATCGGTCAGCCAGGAGTATTTAGCCTTGGAGGATGGTCCCCCCGTCTTCAGTCAAGGTTTCTCGTGCCCCGACCTACTCGATTTCACATGATCAGATTTTCGACTACGGGGCTATCACCCGCTACGGCCAGACTTCCCAATCTGTTCGCCTAATCAGTCACATGCTTAAGGGCTGGTCCCCGTTCGCTCGCCGCTACTAGGGGAATCTCGGTTGATTTCTTTTCCTCAGGGTACTTAGATGTTTCAGTTCCCCTGGTTCGCCTCGTACACCTATGTATTCAGTGCACGATACTCATCTTATGATGAGTGGGTTTCCCCATTCAGAAATGCCCGGGTCACAGGTTGTTGCCACCTCACCGAGCCTTATCGCAGGCTACCACGTCTTTCATCGCCTCTGGCTGCCTAGGCATCCACCGTGTGCGCTTCATTGCTTGACCCTATAACCCGAAGGAGTCTGGATGTCGCAATGATCACGTTTCATTTTGCCGGATACGCTGACGCGTATCACAATTTAAGAAGCACTTCTTGCGAAGTGTTCTTGTCAGCATGATATACATTGTTAAAGAGCGACTGCTATAAGCAGTGATAAGCGTTCTTTCCTATTAAAAAAGAAAAAGACCTTTAAGCTTTAAAAGCTATTTTTTCTTTTTAACGTGAAAAAAGAGTCACTTATCACTGCGTATCAACAGCATTCTGATCAGGTAATTCATTGTGGACGCTTACCAACGGTGACGCATCGTTTAAGGAGGTGATCCAGCCGCAGGTTCCCCTACGGCTACCTTGTTACGACTTCACCCCAGTCATGAACCACACCGTGGTGATCGCCCTCTTGCGTTAGGCTAACCACTTCTGGTGCAGTCCACTCCCATGGTGTGACGGGCGGTGTGTACAAGGCCCGGGAACGTATTCACCGTGACATTCTGATTCACGATTACTAGCGATTCCGACTTCACGGAGTCGAGTTGCAGACTCCGATCCGGACTGAGACCGGCTTTAAGGGATTCGCTGACTCTCGCGAGCTCGCAGCCCTTTGTACCGGCCATTGTAGCACGTGTGTAGCCCTACCCGTAAGGGCCATGATGACTTGACGTCGTCCCCACCTTCCTCCGGTTTGTCACCGGCAGTCTCCTTAGAGTTCCCACCATTACGTGCTGGCAAATAAGGACAAGGGTTGCGCTCGTTACGGGACTTAACCCAACATTTCACAACACGAGCTGACGACAGCCATGCAGCACCTGTCTTACAGTTCCCGAAGGCACACCAGAATCTCTTCCGGCTTCTGTAGATGTCAAGGGTAGGTAAGGTTCTTCGCGTTGCATCGAATTAAACCACATGCTCCACCGCTTGTGCGGGCCCCCGTCAATTCATTTGAGTTTTAACCTTGCGGCCGTACTCCCCAGGCGGTCGACTTATCGCGTTAACTTCGCCACAAAGTGCTCTAGGCACCCAACGGCTGGTCGACATCGTTTACGGCGTGGACTACCAGGGTATCTAATCCTGTTTGCTACCCACGCTTTCGCACCTCAGTGTCAGTGTCAGTCCAGAAGGCCGCCTTCGCCACTGGTATTCCTCCCGATCTCTACGCATTTCACCGCTACACCGGGAATTCTACCTTCCTCTCCTGCACTCTAGCCTGACAGTTCCGGATGCCGTTCCCAGGTTGAGCCCGGGGCTTTCACAACCGGCTTATCAAGCCACCTACGCGCGCTTTACGCCCAGTAATTCCGATTAACGCTTGCACCCTCCGTATTACCGCGGCTGCTGGCACGGAGTTAGCCGGTGCTTCTTCTGCGAGTGATGTCTTTCCTAGTGGGTATTAACCACCAGGCGTTCTTCCTCGCTGAAAGTGCTTTACAACCCGAGGGCCTTCTTCACACACGCGGCATGGCTGGATCAGGGTTGCCCCCATTGTCCAATATTCCCCACTGCTGCCTCCCGTAGGAGTTCGGGCCGTGTCTCAGTCCCGATGTGGCTGATCATCCTCTCAGACCAGCTACGGATCGTTGCCTTGGTAAGCCATTACCTTACCAACTAGCTAATCCGACATAGGCTCATCCAATAGCGGGAGCCGAAGCCCCCTTTCTCCCGTAGGACGTATGCGGTATTAGCCTGGGTTTCCCCAGGTTATCCCCCACTATCGGGCAGATTCCTATGCATTACTCACCCGTCCGCCGCTCGTCAGCGGGTAGCAAGCTACCCCTGTTACCGCTCGACTTGCATGTGTTAGGCCTGCCGCCAGCGTTCAATCTGAGCCATGATCAAACTCTTCAGTTTAAGATCTATGCGGTTCTTGCCTGTCACCGAAGCAACAGAAGCGAACCAAACTTGGCTCAAGGTTCAAACGAATTCATTCAAAACAGATCCCAAAGGACGAATCCTTTAAAACCCTATTGCTTGAGTCGCTTGCCTTGATATTCGGTGATTTGTCACCAACATCAGCAAGCGCCCACATGAATTACCTGATCAAATTGTTAAAGAGCTGTTTCGCTGTGTTTGACTGGCGAACCGTTGAACTGGCTTGCCGCAGCGAGGAAGGCGTATTCTACGCAGTTCCTGGTGTTTGTCAATCGCTGTTTTTTAGCGAGTGAGGCGAACGCTACTATCTGCTCTAACCTCCTGACAAACCGAAGCTTTTACACTTCATTCACCGCTGGTAACGCTTGGCGTCCCCGGCAGCGGATGCGTACTTTAAGGCCTCACTATCAAGATAGCAAGTAAAAGAAGTTATTGCGTATAAAAAAGCGGCAGAAGGTTACCCTTCTGCCGCAAACCACCGATCAGAACGCCTGACCAGAGAGTGCTCTTTTAATATCTTAGCCGTTAATTAAATTTCAAAGCCCAAGCCAAAGTCTTCGCTGGAGATAGCCATTAAGCTGGAAGCGCCTGATTGAATCATCTGTGCATGGGCCTTGGTGCGCGGTAATAGCCGCTGGTAATAGAAGCGAGCCGTGTTCAATTTAGCGGCATAGAAGGCCTTATCGTCACCTTCTAAAGAGACAGACGCCTGTTTGGCCGCGCGAGCAAAAAGGTACGCCAGCGTGACGTACCCCGAATACATAAGGTAATCAACACTCGCCGCACCTACTTCCTCGCGGTCTTGCATTGCCTTCATACCTACACCCATTGTCAGCTCTCCCCACTCAGCATTCAGCTTGCCAAGCGGCCCGACAAACTCTTTCAGCGCAGGGTTATCGGCTTCAGCTTTACAGAACTTGTGGATCTCTTTGGTGAAGACCTTCAGCGATTCACCCTGACTCATGAGTACTTTACGGCCCAGCAGATCAAGCGCCTGGATACCGGTAGTACCTTCATAGAGTCGAGTAATGCGAGCATCGCGTACCAATTGCTCCATGCCCCACTCTTTAATGAAGCCATGACCACCGTAGATCTGTACGCCCTCATTAGTGCTTTCAAAACCAACTTCGGTCAGGAAAGCCTTAACGATAGGGGTTAGCAAACCAAGCAGGGTTTCAGCGTGATCTTGCTCTTCACCCGGCTCACCATGCTCCACCACGTCGAGCATTTGCGCGGTATAAAGCACCAGCATACGCCCGCCTTCGGCGAAGGCTTTCTGGGTCAGCAGCATGCGGCGCACATCAGGGTGGACGATAATCGGGTCAGCGGGCTTTTCAGGCGCCTGCTTGCCCGCTAAGCCGCGCATCTGTAACCGGTCACGGGCATAGCTCAATGAATTCTGGAAACTGGCTTCAATCAACCCCAGCCCTTGAATACCCACCCCAAGACGCGCAGCGTTCATCATGGTGAACATACACGCCAGCCCTTTATTAGGCGGGCCTACCAGATAGCCGGTTGCGCCATCGAAATTCATCACGCAGGTGGCATTACCATGAATGCCCATTTTATGCTCGAGCGAACCACAGGTGACGCCATTACGCTCACCCACATCACCTTGAGCATCAGGCAAGAACTTGGGCACTACAAATAGCGAGATACCTTTAGAGCCTTCCGGTGCGCCGGGCAGTTTTGCCAATACCAAATGGACGATATTTTCAGCCAGATTATGCTCACCGGCGGAGATAAAGATTTTGGTGCCGGTAATCGCATAGGCGTCGCCATCGGCGGGCACCGCTCGTGTTTTGATCAAGCCGAGGTCAGTACCGCAGTGTGGCTCGGTTAGGCACATGGTGCCTGTCCATACCCCTTCTACCAGCTTGGTAAGGTACGTTGCCTTCTGGTCATCCGTGCCATGGTGACGCAATGCATCCGCTGCGCCATGGGAGAGCCCTGGGTACATACCCCACGCCAAGTTAGTCGCACAGATCATTTCCGACAGCAACATCGCCAATGAAGGCGGCAGCCCCTGCCCCCCATGAGCAGGATCTGCAGCCAGACTCGGCCAACCACCTTCTACGTACTGTTGGTAGGCCTCTTTGAAACCGTTAGGCGCTTTGACCTCGCCCCCTTCCAGCAAACACCCCTCTTCATCGCCACTCTGATTGATCGGCAGCAGTACGTCGCGGGCGAAGCGTGCACCCTCTTCCAAAATAGCGCTGACAACATCTGGCGACGCATCGTCACCGTTTGGTAAGCGCGCGTAATGAGCGGGGTAGTCAAGCATCTCGTCCATAACGAAACGCATATCACGAATAGGGGCCTGATAGCTGGGCATCGCACTTCTCCTAAAAGGGGGGTTGAGAGCCGATCAGTCCATATAAGCTCACGACTTTCAAACACATGTTTGAAAATTAGCGCGAGCGCCACTCAGAGTCAAGCGGGCGTTTGAATTTAGCCTAAAAACACACTAGAACTTTGGTCGCCCAACCAATATCCCCCTGGTGCAAATAATAAAAAACTCGTCAACCAAAAGCCGACGAGCCGTTTTATTTCTCTTTTTCTTTTACCTACTTACCACCGTCTTACTGCATGCGAATGCCGCCATCTAAACGGATCAACTCACCGTTGAGCATGGGATTGGTAATAATCTGCTCGGCTAATTGCGCAAACTCATCTGGCTTACCTAGACGCTTAGGAAATGGCACCGCTGCCGCTAGCGCCTGGGCGGCCTCGTCGGGAATTTCGCTCATCATCGGCGTTTCAAATACGCCAGGGGCGATGGCCATCACCCGAATAGCATGACGCGACAATTCCCGCGCCGCTGGCAAGCTCATACCCACAACACCCGCTTTAGAGGCACTATAAGCGCACTGCCCTACCTGCCCATCAAAAGCAGCAATGGAAGCGGTATTAATGATCACCCCGCGCTCGCCACTCTCATTAGGCGCATTTTTAGCCATTGCGGCAGCCGCAAGGCGCATGACGTTAAAAGTGCCGACCAGATTGATATTGACCGTTTTCATATAGCTTTCTAAATCAGTTGGGTTGCCTTCGCGATCAACCAGCTTGGCTACGCTCACCACCCCCGCGCAGTGAACCACGCCGGAGAGTCCACGCTCGCCACCCAGCGCTACCGCCGCATCTACGGCCTGCTGCATCTGTTCGCCTGAAGTAATGTCCGCCAGAATGGCGCGAGCGTTTGCCCCTAACTGCTGGGCATGGGTATTTACGCTGCTATTTAGGTCGCACAACACGACGCGAGCACCTCCAGCGACTAAGCGCTCCGCGGTAGCCGCCCCCAACCCCGAAGCGGCCCCGGTAATTAAAAATGTCCTCTCCTTAACCTGCATCTCCGCATTCCCTATGTTTGTTATGAATGGCAGCCACATATTAGTCGATGGGTTTATTCGCTAGCTTTGGATTCTTCTACCGCCTGGGCACGTAATTTAAAGCGCTGAATTTTGCCGCTAGGGGTTTTGGGTAACTCATCGACAAACTCAATAATGCGTGGAAAAGCATGGGTCGAAAGTCGCTCGCGCACTCGCTGTTTGATTTCATCAGCAAGCTCGTCACTGGCCTCATAGCCTTCGCGGAGAACGATATACGACTTGATCACCTCGCCGCGGATCTCATCAGGCTGCCCCACAGCCGCTGACTCGGCGACCGCAGGATGCGTCATCACGCTATTCTCTACGTCCGTAGGCCCTACCCGGTAACCCGCCGTGGTAATAATGTCGTCATCACGCCCGGCAAATTGAAAGGTACCGTCTTCATTGCGGATAACCACATCGCCAGTCAGGTAATAGCCTTCCACAAAGGGGTTCTTCTCTTGCCAGGTGTAGCCCTGGAAAAAGTGCGCAGGGGAATTCTTGATATCGACGGCAAGGACACCAGGCTCCCCAGCAGGCAGCTCTTTATACTCCGCGTCCAAAATCGCCAGGCGATAACCTGGCATCGGCACGCCCATTGCGCCCACATGCTTAAGATGGTCAAGGGCATGGTGGTTATTGCACGTCATGCCGGTTTCGGTCTGGCCGTAGTGATCCATGACCGGACAGCCCAGCGACTTCTCCACCCATGTCACCACTTCAGTATTAAGAGGTTCGCCCGCCGAGCTCGCCGCACGTAGCTCTAGCGTTTCATGTGCATCATCAAACAGGCCTGACGCTTTCATTAGCCGATAAGCGGTCGGCGCGGCAGCAAAATTAGTAATGTGATGGCGCTTCATAAACGCCAGCGCCCCCTCGGCGCTAAACCCTGCTTCGCAGAAATGCGTCGTCACGCCAAGCAGTAAAGGCCCGGCAATCGCATAGTAGAGACCATAGGCCCAGCCGGGGTCGGCCATATTCCAGAAGCGGTCATCATCACGCAGGTCAATGGCCAGCTCCATATATATCGCAAAAGCGGTCATCCCTGCCAATGGAACGGCAACGCCTTTCGGTTTGCCCACGGTGCCAGAGGTAAACATTTGCAGAAATGGTGCTTCAGGCGCGAGCCTAGGTGGCTTGTCGCTCATTGACGTATGCGTCAACGCTGCTCGCCAGTCGTGATCATCAGCATGCTCACTGGTCGCCCCACCCACTGCCAGCACCGGTGGACATTGGCTAAGGCCATCGAATTTATAGCGGTTAGCGTGATCCGTAATCACCAATTTGGTGCCAGCACGGCCTAGCCGATAGTCCACCGCATCGGGGCCAAAGGCAGTAAACAGGGGCTGATAAACCGCGCCAATACGCCAAGTGGCGAGCACGGCAATCAATAGTTGTGGTGACCGCGGCAGCATACAAGCAATGCGGTCGCCTATACCCAACCCCTGAGATTGGAACCACCCCGCCAGCTTGGCGCTCTGCTCGTCTAGCTCGGCGTAGGTCAGGGTATGCATATCACCCTGAGAATCCTCTTGAACCAGCGCCAGCAAATCGCCGCGGCCAGCGCGAACATGACGTCCACAGCAGGCCTCAAAGGCGTTTAGCAGGCCGTCCCGGTGATCATCCAGGCGAGCGATAACGCTATCCACGGAAAAGTTATCGAGGTAGTGGTGGTAGTCGGGCAGTGAATGTGATGTCGCTGTCATGATGGCTCTCTTGTGTTATTGGAAATGAGCTCGTAGTGAGAATAGGCGCAAGCAGTGTTGTTATATTTATCCGTTGACGTTAACGTAAGCTTAAAGATAATAGCAACGCTAAAAGTAAACGGCGCAGAGAGCAAGCACTGTTCTAAGTTGTAGCGTTAGACGTTGGTCGAGACCGAGGTCAGGGGAGCATCAAGCTGAGGTAGGCATAATCATGGCAACCAGCTCGTCAGCGAGGTCATCAGGCGAGCGTGGCCCGCTGGGGTCGTACCAGCGCACTGTCCAGTTAAGCGCTCCCAACACAAAGCGCGAGACAAGAAAGCGGTCGCCATGGATCAAGCCAGCCTCCAAAGCATCGTCGATAACAGCGACCCACAGCGCTTCATAAGCATCCCGTAAATGGCTCAAATGAGCACTGGCCGCCGGGTCGAGTCGGCGCCATTCAAACAGTGCCACCACATGGGCATTGCGGTCAGTAAAGAGGGTTTCGAGATGGGCGCGCGCCATGGTGCGTAGGCGTATTTCAGGCTCGGCGGCGCACTCATTCAGCGCTTTTCGCGCAATCACCAAGGCATTTTGCGTGCCTTCTTCAATGACCGCAGCGAGGATTTCCTGCTTATCTTTAAAATGATGAAACAAGCTACCGGACTTAATACCCATTTCCTGCGCCAGCATACGCACCGTTGTGCGATCAAAGCCCTCTTGGACGAATAGCTGAGCAGCGAGGCGCGTCAATTCCTTGCGGCGAGGGGATGCATTAATTACATTCATGTCATTTACACTAGCGCTTGCTTGGTTACTCTGGAGAGAACCACAGCACCGTCTACGGGTCAACGTATCAACCACCACTTGGCATGATAATCACAATAATCCTGAAGGAGATTGGCCATGAGTAACCCCACCGATGTTGTTTTTCTCGCTGCCAAACGCACGCCGATGGGTGGCATGATGGGCAGCCTGGCGAGCATGACGGCGCCACAGCTTGGCGCTGTTGCCATCAAAGCAGCGATTGAAGCGTCAGGCATTGACCCTGCTGCGATCGGCGAGGGCATTATGGGATGTGTACTGCCTGCAGGCGTTAAACAGGGCCCAGCACGTCAGGCAATGCGACAAGCAGGTATTCCCGACGCCAATGGCGCCACGACGATCAATAAGCTGTGCGGCTCGGGCATGAAAGCCACCATGCTTGCCCACGACCTAATCAAGGCAGGCAGCGGCGATATTGTGCTGGCGGGCGGCATGGAGTCTATGTCTAACGCCCCACACGTGCTGACTAAGGCACGCGGTGGCTACCGATTGGGACACGGCGAGCTGAAAGACCATATGTTTTTGGATGGACTGGAAGACGCCGAAACGGGCAAATTAATGGGCGTATTTGCCCAGGATGTGGCTACTCAGCGCGGCTACACGCGCGAGCGCCTGGATGATTTTGCTATTGCCTCCCTTGAGCGTGCCATGGCCGCCACCAACTCTGGCCACCTAAGCGCAGAGATGGCACCGGTGATGGTCACCTCTCGTCAGGGCGAAACCCTTGTCGAACACGATGAGCAGCCCTTCCAAGCCAAGCTCGACAAAATCCGCCAGCTGCGACCCGCCTTTGCCAAAGACGGTACGATTACCGCCGCCAACGCCAGCTCAATTTCCGACGGCGCTTCGGCACTTATCTTGGCGAGCCAGGAAGCTGCCGATCAGCAAGGTATTAAGCCGCTAGCGCGTATGCTAGGCCACACAACTCACTCGCGACACCCTAGCGAGTTCACCATTGCCCCGGTGGGTGCGATTGAGAAGCTTATGAAAAAGCTCGATTGGGGCGTGAATGACGTCGATCTATTCGAGATTAACGAAGCCTTTGCGGTGGTCACACTCATGGCCATGGATGACTTGGGCCTCCCCCATGACAAGGTCAATGTGTTTGGCGGCGCCTGCGCCCAAGGCCACCCGATAGGTTCTACCGGCTCACGCATCATCGCCACGCTCATTCATGCGCTGCGCACTAAAGGTGGCAAGCGCGGCATCGCTAGCTTGTGCATTGGCGGTGGAGAGGCGACGGCGGTGGCTGTGGAGCTCATCGACTAACCACTCCTCGTGAGGATCTAATCCCGAGAGGGTAATGCCCTGGCGCTATAGCGACAGGGCATTTTTCCATAGCACAGCAAACAGCCAAGCAAGCCCTAACATAGGTAGAGACCAACGATGAAATTCTGTCCAAATGCCCGGCTGGTGAGCTAAACGCAGGGCAATTAAATTAGCCATTGAACCGATCGCCAAACCAAAGCCACCGACACTGACGCCCCAGGCAAGCGGCTGCCACTCACTCTGCTCCGCAAGTAACAGCGTTGCCGGTACGTTGGAAACAGTCTGTGAAAGCAGCACACCTACGCTGATATCGCCACCAGGCCACTGGCGCATCATGTTAATTGCCTGCTGAACGACACTTAGCTCACCGATAACACTTAAATTGATGAACATTAGTACGAACACTACCAGTAGCAGCCAATCAATACTGAACACCGCTCGCCGGGCCACCAATAACATCACTAGCATTATGCCTACCATCGCTGGCAACACCCAGCCCATGTCCACCGCAATCAAAAAAAGCGGATAGCCGATCAGCGCGGCCCATAGCGGCTTTTGTTGCCGCACCGCTGTTCCAAGAGAAGCTGACTTCAAATGAATTGGCGCTTTTGGAAACGCCACAGGAACAAGCAGCAAGAGCAATAGCATTAGGCCAATACTAAGCGGTAGCATTACCCATAGAAATTCGCCAAAGCGTAGGCCTGAAAGCTGCCATAGATAAAGGTTTTGTGGATTTCCAATCGGGCTCAGCGATGACCCTGCATTTACCGCCAGCGCTTCAAACACAATTAAACGCGCAATAGGCAGCGTCGTCATTCTGGCGAGGCCAAGGGTTAGTGGCACTACAATAAACAGAGCTACGTCATTGGTGACGACGGCAGAAAGCAGGCCTGAAAACAGCACCAAACTAACCGCTAGACGCCTTTCCTCACTAAGATGAGCCAATAACTGGCGCCCCCAGAGCGTTAAATAACCGCTGAGCTCCAACGACCGGCTGAGCAGCATAAGTCCGGTCAATACAGCAAGCGTGCTCCAATGCACCCGCTCAGCCATATCAGACAATGGCTGAGGTTGCAGCCACCACAAAACGACCCAAAGGCCGCTCATCGAGAGCAGCATAGGATCGTGAAGTAAACGCTGAGAGATAAAGACGACGGGCGAGATGAGCCGTTGGATCAATTGCAAAAGATAAGTCGCTCAGAGAAAAACGCATGATAGCGCTGACTACACAGGTGCAGATAGATCCCCTTTAGCAATACGCTGGGAATGACGAGTAATCGAGGTTAAGGAACGCAGCACATTGTTACGCACACCCCAAGCGACCACAGCTACCACTAGCAGCGCTGTCTCCAGCACGGCTATCACCCCCCACAACAGTAACGATGGCACTTGCTCAAAACGCACAAGCGGTGGTTACCTCGCTGGCTTGAGGCATCTAAAAGGTCTCGGCACACGATGCAAATCGTTGGCTGCTTTCATCCAACCGCGATTCCCCTGACAGAAATCCAGGAAACATCGCGCTCCTCAAGCATCATCATCTGTAAACTGAGATTATTAAAGAAAGACCGATAGGGGGCAGCTAATTGATCAACCAGAGCCAGTTGATCTGCATCAAAGTCACTCGCTGCAAATTGAGCAAAGTGCCATGTCACTCAAGGATTTGCGCCATGTCCCGCTCATGGAGCGATGTAAACGCCCCTCGGCCAAAATGGTTAGCGAACAGCACCAATGACGACGACCAGACCACTGAACGCTAATAGCACAAGCGCCCAGCTCACTTTGACGCTAAGTTATTGATCTATTTCATCTCGATCTGCCCCTTTTAGCAGAATTAAGCAGACTTATGCAGGGGTAGCCAAAGATGCAGACGTCGACGAATTTCTAGTAACGCTTGCTCATAAGCATCAGGCTTGCCAATCAGACGGGGGTCGCGAATATCCCAGAACAGCACTTCGCCCGCCTGCCCTTGCCAATCCCGGCAGGCTTGCTGGGCCTTATCACACAGAACAATGACGTAATCGAAAGTCTCGCTCTCGAACTCATCCAGAGACTTACTGCGTAAACCTTCTGTGGGTAGACCCTGCTTGCGGAGCGCCTCCAGCGTTAATGCATGGGGCTCATCCGGTTCAGAGCCAGCACTAAACGACTCAAAACGATCATCTGCCAAATGGCGAAGCAGCGCCTCTCCCATCAGCGAGCGTGCAGAATTAGCATTGCAGAGGAATAACACGCGGCGCTTCGTCATAAATAAACAGCCTCTTATGTAGTTAATGCCTGTCACTTTACGCCGGATTCATGACGGCAATATTGCAAACATACACCAATGCTAGAAATATACGAAAAAACATATATGATGGCACTATGAACTTAACATGCAGTGAAACAGGCAGAACGCAATGACCTCACTCAATGATTTGCCCAATATCGACTCTGGACTCTTTAAAGCGCCTAGCAACGAACAGCTGCGACTACCTCAAGGCGCTGAATACAAACCGAAAATATTGCTCCTGTACGGCTCCCTTCGCGAGCGCTCTTTCAGTCGGCTAGCGGTTGAGGAAGCTGCCCGCCTGCTAAACGCCATGGGCGCAGAAACAAGAATCTTTGCCCCTAGGGGGCTACCGCTACCGGATACTGAAGATACCAGCCACCCCAAAGTCGATGAGCTACGCCAATTGGCTCAATGGTCAGAGGGGATGGTGTGGTGCTCCCCTGAACGTCACGGCGCAATGACCGGCATTATGAAAGCGCAAATAGATTGGATTCCGCTTTCGCTAGGTGGCGTCCGCCCGACACAAGGCAAAACATTGGCAGTGATGCAGGTTTGCGGCGGCTCGCAGTCCTTCAATACGGTCAATCAACTGCGCATTTTAGGCCGCTGGATGCGCATGCTGACGATCCCCAATCAATCGTCCGTACCCAAGGCCTTTATGGAGTTTGATGATAACGACCGGATGAAAGCCTCTCCTTTCTACGACCGTATCGTCGACGTTATGGAAGAGCTGGTGAAATTCACGCTGCTGGTGCGCGAGCGTAGCGAACTGCTCACGGATCGTTATTCGGAGCGTAAAGAGAGCGCGGAAGAAGTCTCCAAACGGGTTAATCAACGCGCCATTTAATCAGGAGCTTCACATGTCAGCACTGCAAGATAACGCATCGCCCTCCACTGCCGAAGGCATGGGAGTCTTTGAACGCTACCTCTCACTATGGGTAGCACTTGCCATTGTGATGGGCATTTTAGTCGGGCAATTTATCCCAGCGGTACCGGAAACGCTCTCACGCTTTGAAGTGGCGCAAGTGTCCATTCCGGTCGCGATACTCATTTGGGCGATGATATTCCCCATGATGGCGCAAATTGATTTTACCTCACTGCTTGGAGTACGGCGCCAGCCTAAAGGTTTGATCATCACCACGTCGGTTAACTGGTTAATCAAGCCTTTCACCATGTTTGCCATCTCCTGGCTATTTTTGATGGTGATTTTTAAACCATTTATTCCCGCTGAGTTAGCCAGTCAGTATCTAGCGGGCGCGATTTTACTCGGCGCCGCGCCATGTACCGCGATGGTGTTTGTATGGAGCTACTTAACCCGCGGCGATGCTGCTTATACGTTGGTACAAGTAGCACTTAATGACCTAATTATGCTGTTCGCCTTTGCCCCCATAGTGGTCTTCCTACTCGGTGTCTCCAATATTCAGGTGCCCTGGGACACCGTGGCTCTATCCGTCGTGCTATATATCGTGATCCCCCTGACGGCAGGTTATATCACCCGGCAAAGCTTGATTAAAAAACGCGGCGCCGAGTGGTACGACAATGTGTTTATGAAGCGCGTTGGCCCCATCACACCGATTGGCTTGATCATTACCCTAGTGCTGCTGTTCGCCTTCCAGGGTGAGGTTATTCTCAATAACCCGCTGCATATCGTATTGATTGCGATACCGCTGATTATTCAAACGTTTTTAATCTTTTTTATTGCCTATGGTTGGGCTAAAGCCTGGCGATTGCCGCATAACATTGCCGCACCGGGGGCAATGATCGGCGCCAGCAACTTCTTTGAACTGGCCGTGGCAGCGGCTATCGCGCTGTTTGGCTTACAGTCGGGCGCTGCGCTGGCGACCGTTGTTGGCGTATTGGTCGAAGTACCGCTGATGCTCGCGCTGGTAAGAATCGCCAATAAAACCCGCCATCATTTTCCGGCAGACGCTCATTAATTGGGAGTAAGCGCTATGGCCCACTATTTGATATTTCTAGGCTCAACTCGTACCAGCACACCGCCCTCCCCAGCTCGCCTTGGCGAGCGGGTGGCAAAGGCCTGCGAGCGCTTGCTTTCATCGTTACCGCATACCACGGCTGAAATTATTGATCCGCTAGCGCTAAACTTAAGCGACCCGTTTAAGCCACATTTTGCTTACGCAAAAGCCGACGTACCGGAAGACTTAGCAGAGCTTGCTGATAAAATCGCCGCTGCCGATGGCTACGTGATGGTCAGCCCGGAATATAACCACTCCATGAGCCCAGCACTTAGCCATTTGCTAAACCACTTCGGCGCATCGCTGTTTGCGTTTAAACCCAGCGCCATCGTGACCTACTCAATGGGCCAGTGGGGTGGCGTGCGTGCTGCAGTCGCCATGCGTGCGTTTCTCTCGGAGCTTGGCTGCCTGCCGGTATCGGCCATGGTACACGTACCCAAAGCCCAGGAAGCACTAAACGAAGACGGGCACTTTGAGCAAGAACAGGCGCGCTGGAAAAGCTACTTTGGCCGTACATTAGGCCAATTAATGTGGTGGGCTGAAGCCGCGGCTAGCTATAAACAGCAGGTAGACCCAACGCGGGTATCGCCCGCCTTTAAAACCGCGCCCTCTCAACGTAATGCGCCCGGTAGTGAAAGCAACTAATCGATCGTGAGGTCACCATGCCCGTCACTATTTACCACAACCCCAACTGCGGTACATCGCGCAACACTCTGGCAATGATCGAAGCGTCTGGAGAAACGCCGGAGGTGATCTATTATTTGCAAACACCGCCCAGCCGAGAACAGCTGGTAGAGCTGTTGGCGATGATGCAGATATCGCCCAGGGAACTACTACGTCAAAAAGGCACGCCTTTTGATGAGCTAAAGCTGGATAACCCTTCCCTTAGCGATGACCAGCTTATCGACGCCATGATGGCCCACCCGATTCTGATTAATCGCCCTATTGTGGTGACCAATAAGGGCACACGTCTGTGCCGCCCTTCCGAGCAGGTATTAGCGCTTTTAGAACAACCGATCAAACACTTCACCAAAGAAGACGGTGACGTAGTGACCTATCCATGAGGAAAAAAGCTGCCTCATCCCAAACCTCATCCTGTATTGAGGAGGCTTGGAACAGCCACCACCAGGCACTGCGCTATTACCTCTTAGCGCTATGCAACAATCGGGACGCCGCCGACGAAATCTTGCAGCGTGTCTATGTAAAAGCACTGACGCATCGCGCCCAGTTTTGCCAACTGGCAGAGCCCAAAGCGTGGCTTTATACGGTTGCCAAACATGAGTGGATTGATGAGTTGCGCCGTTCAACGCCTGATTCACAATCGCTAGATACCGCGACAGCAGCGCCATTACCTTGTCATATTGATACCAACCTCCCCTTAGAGAGTTTGGCTGCCTGTATCACGAAGGCACTGGCTCATTGTACTGACGAAGACGCTGATATTGTTGGGGCCTGCGACCTTAACGGCGTTAAGCAAAGTGACTATGCCCAGCGTCATGGCTTAACGCTCCCTGCGACCAAAGCGCGGCTACTGCGCGCCCGAAAACGTCTTCGCGAAACGTTGGTTGCCCAGTGCGGGATTGTCTTTGATGAACAAGGCCATGTCTGCTGCCACTGGGCAATACCCTTTACCGAATAATTATTTGGCTTTTCCCTGCATCCTTTTCCACATTGCTTCGTCTTCTTTATAGAACCGTTCATATATAAGGAAGGCAGCGATGTTGGAGATCTTTACCTGGCTAGCCAGTTGGCTGGTATACGACCTGGGCGGTTTTGACCCTAACAGCAAGTTAGGCAGCTCACTGCATTTTTTCGTCGAGGACACGAGCAAGATTTTTGCGTTGCTGGTGGTGATGATTTACGCCATTGCCTTGTTACGCGCGTCGCTCAATCTGGAGCGTGTGCGTTATTACATTCAGCAAAAGAACCGTTTCGCAGGCTACGGTTTAGGTGCTGGTTTTGGGGCAATCACACCGTTTTGCTCATGTTCAAGCATTCCGCTGTTTCTCGGGTTCACCAGTGCAGGCATTCCCCTGGGCATTACGATGGCGTTTCTGTTTACCTCGCCGATTATTAATGAAGTTGCCGTGATTATGCTATGGAGCCTGCTAGGCTGGGAATTCACCCTGGTGTACATCGCCATCGGGATGACCGTGGGCATAGGCGGCGGCATACTGCTCGATAGCTTAGGCGCTGAACGCTGGTTAAAAGCGTTTGCAGCTAAAGCCTACCAAAACGCCGCCGAAAGCCCGCAAGCGGATCAGCTCGCTCCTGTACGTCCTTCACTGACGTTAAAAGAGCGCCACGAATTTGCACGCAATGAGCTTTACGAGATTGTCGCGCGGATCTGGAAGTGGATCATTATCGGCGTGGGGCTGGGCGCCGCGCTGCATGGCTTTGTCCCGGATGACTGGTTCAGTGACAACCTGGGCAGCGGCCAATGGTGGAATGTCCCGGTAGCCGTATTAGCGGGCCTACCGCTTTACTCCAACGCAACCGGCGTTATTCCCATCATGGAAAGCTTGATTACCAAAGGGCTACCTGTCGGCACAACGTTAGCTTTCTGCATGAGCACCGTCGCGGCGAGCTTTCCTGAATTTATCATGCTTAAACAGGTCATGCTGTGGCGCTTATTAGCCACGATATTCATCATTCTCCTCATCAACTTTATGTTGGTGGGCTGGCTAATTAACCTGTTATCGCCCTGGTTATTCAGCAGTTTGTAAACCCAAGAGGACACAACATGAAAAAGATCGAAGTATTAGGCACAGGCTGCAAAAAGTGCGCCGTCACCGCGGAGCAAATTACAACTACCGCCAAAGAGCTAGGCATCGAAGTTGAGGTGACTAAAGTCACTGACCCACAAATCATCATGCAGTATCAGGTTATGTCGACCCCGGCGGTCGCGGTCAATGGCAAGCTTGCCCACAGCGGGGGTATTCCAGATCGTAAAAAAATCGAAGCTATACTGAAAGCCTAAAGGCCTCAAGTTCACCTACTGCGCTCTGGCTCCCCGATTACTTCCTGGTAAGCTGGGAGCTCTCTTTTAACAGGCGTCTCAATGCTGGAAATTATCGATGTGTCTGACGCTGCAAAAGTGTTTATCAAGCAACAGGGAGGCGTGGTGACCGTGCGTTTATCACCCCGCCACGGCTGCTGTGGGGGGCTCGCCAACGTTGCCGTCGCCGAGGCGAGTGCCCCCAAAGACCCTTCGCTTTACCAGCGCCATAGTGATGAAGATATAACTCTCTTCATTGCGACAGAGCTTGCCTACCAAGGACTGCGTGTCGACGTTGAAGGGTTCTGGAAGTTGCGCCACCTGTACGTGGATGGCTCATACCCGCGCTCTGGGCACACGAATAAACACTAGCGCTAGACACGCCGCCAGCATCAACCCCGTAGTCAGCCATAGCGCTCCAGCACCATTTTGCTCTATTAATAGGCCAAACAGCAGCGGGGCAAAGGCTTGCGCAGCCCTGGCCGGGGCGATAATCAAACCTTGTCGCTGGCCAAACCCTTTTGTGCCAAACAGCGCCAGCGGCAGCGTGCCGGAGGCAATCGTCATCATGCCATTGCCCGCGCCATGGAGTAGCGCAAACCCCGCGGCGGGCATACCCACTGTAGCTAGCAGTGCCGCACCTAGGGGGGTGGAGCGTTGTGGCCACCCGCGCTGCCACCAATGGGTGCAAATGGCGAAGCAGTGCAAACTCGCCCAGCCGTGCGGCTACTTGCGCAGGCCCTACCAACGCCGCAGCGGCTACGGCCACCGAAAGCGACACGCCGGTTTCCTGCAAAAGCCTGGGCAGATGCGCTGCCATCGCCGTCGACACAAACCAGCCCGCGGCAAACACATAGGCTAATAGCACCATAGCCAAGCGAGGCCGCTCAGGAGATGGGGCAGATATTTCGTCATTTGAGTGGTTTACGCTATCACCGGCTTTAGGCAAACGAGCATTAAGCGGCAGGCCTATCACTATATGCAGAATGGCCCAGGCACCACAGGCGACCCGCCACCCAAATTCATTTTCCAACAAAGCTGTTAGCGGCCAACCAATGGTGCTGGCAAAACCCGCCAGTAGCGTCACACCAGTAATCGAGGAACGAGCGCTGCGACCTAATAGCCGCCCGAGGGTAGCAAAGGCGGCGTCGTATAGCCCCATCGCCATGCCCACACCGGTAATCAGCCAGGCAAGCATTAGGCTTAACACACCTTGGGACAGCGCCATGATCACTAGGCCAAACGCCAGAACAGCGTTGGATGCCATCAGCACGCCTCGCCCACCTTGCTGGTCAATCAAGCGCCCTACGCTGGGGCCAAGCATAGCGGTTAACAGCAAGGCGACAGAAAACGCCGCAAACACCCAGCTTGACGATATTTCCAGCTCGCGGGCCATGGGCACCGCCAGAATAGCGGGCAAGTAGTAACTGGATGCCCAGGCGAGCGTTTGCGCACTGCCTAAGGTGAGCGTTAACCCCAGCCTGGGCGAAGAGCGGATCATGCGACTTGTTTAGGCAACGCGAGCGCCATCAAAGCACTTAAAGCCACTAAGGCAGCCGACACCCACAGGCAGGCGCTCAACCCATAGGCCATATACAGCCAGCCCGACAGTAGCGTGCCTACTAAGCGCCCCATGGCATTGGCCATATAGTAAAAGCCAACATCCATTGAGACGCCGTCGGCGCGAGCGTAATGCACGATCAAATAGCTGTGCCAGCTGGAGTTAATCGCAAACAGCACCCCAAAGGCGAGCAGCCCGACGACCAGCCAGCCCACTTGCGCCAAGGGCAGCATCGCCAACACAATCGCCAGCACCGCCAGCGCCGCGGCCCAACCGGCAGTAAGCGCACGCGCATCGCCTTTGATCAGCCGGGTTAATTTAGGCGCCTGGGTTTGCACGCCGCCGTAGCCAATCACCCACACCGCCAGCAGCCCACCCACTGTCCAGTGTGTCCAGCCGTGCTGGTCGTATAAGAATACCGGCAGGGCCACCACAAACCACACGTCCCGTGCCGAAAAGAGGCAAAAGCGCGCCGCGGAAAGCACGTTAATCGCACGTGATTTTGAGAAGATTTCGGAAAACTTAGGCTTTATTTTTTGGCGTCCTAAATCCGCCTTTAGCCGGAATAGCGAAAGCAGCAACACACCGCCAAGCATCACTGCCATCACCAACACAGCGGCCTGAAAGCCAATCAATGTTAACAGCAGGCCACCGACAAAAAAGCCCAAACCTTTTAGCGCGTTTTTAGAGCCGGTCAGCATCGCCACCCAACGGTAGAGCGAGCTATTGGCGTTGGCACTCTCTTTGGGCACCAGCACCTTAACGGCGCTTTTAGCGCTCATTTTGTTGAGGTCTTTGGCAATCCCCGATAGCGCCTGAGCGGCCATGACCCAGGCCACTGTTAGCAGGCTCGCGGGCACCATTAACATGACCAGCGCCACAATCTGCAAACCCAAGCCCACGTTCATGGTGCGGTTGAGCCCCAGCCTTGCGCCCAGCCAACCACCCACCAAATTGGTCACCACGCCAAAAGCTTCGTAAAACAAAAACAGCATCGCGATGGCTAACGGCGAATAACCCAACTGGTGGAAGTGCATCACCACCAGCATACGAAGCGCGCCGTCGGTGATCGTAAACGCCCAGTAGTTGCCGGTAATCAGCATGTACTGACGCACCTCGAAAGGTAGCGCCCTTACCCGCGTAAGCATTGAATCAGCCACAAACCACCCGCTTACGCCCTACCATCAGGGATAGCTCAGCGGTTCTATTCGCGTAACCCCACTCGTTATCGTACCAAGCGTAGAGTTTTAGCTGCGTGCCATTGACCACCATGGTAGACAGCGCATCAATAATGGAGCTGCGGGGGTCAGTGCGGTAGTCGATCGACACCAACGGGCGCTCTTCATAGCCCAGAATGCCTGCCAGCGGGCCATCTGCTGCGGCTTTCAATGCAGCGTTCACCTCGTCGACGGTAACATCACGCTCAAGTTCAAACACCATATCGGTAAGCGATGCGTTAGCCAACGGGACACGAATCGCGTGGCCATTTAACTTGCCTTCTAGCTCAGGGAATATGGCAGTGATGGCTTTCGCCGATCCCGTTGTGGTGGGAATCAGACTCATGCCACAAGCGCGGGCGCGACGCAGATCTTTATGCGGGGCATCCAGAATCGTTTGAGTATTGGTGATGTCATGCACCGTGGTCATTGCCCCATGACGTATACCGAAGGCTTCCTGAATGACTTTGACCACCGGTGCCAAGCAGTTAGTGGTACAGCTGGCAGCGGTAACGATCGTATGCTGCGATGAGTCAAAGAGATGATCGTTTACTCCCATGACCACATTGAGCACGCTCGCCTCTTTCATAGGCGCACTCACCACTACACGACCAACGCCCTGGTCGAGGTACGCTTGAAGCTTTTCAGTGGTTTTCATTTTACCTGAGCATTCGATGACTACATCGCAGTCAGACCAGTCACTATCGGCAATTGCTTTATTGGCGCTAAAGGCAACGGATTTTCCATCAAAAATAATAGCGTCATCAGTGGCTGTCATGCCCTTCCCTGGAGCCCAATGACCATGTACCGAATCAAATTCCAATAAGTGAGCAAAGGTTGCCGCATCGCCGCCCGGGTCATTAATGCGCACAAGCTCAACGTCACCCGCCGACACGTTTTGCCACAAAATTCTCAGCGTTAAGCGACCAATACGTCCCAATCCATTGATACCAATTCGAAGTGCCATGGTGCCTCCTAGACTCTCTGTTCTATGGGGTCTATTTCCAGGTTTGTGTTTTTAAAGTTGTTCGTTTCTAAAAAGGATATCGCTTATATGCGCATAAACATATATTAATGCATAAAAAAACACACATTAAAAACAGGCCCATCGATTGACGATGGGCCTGCTTGAAAGGCGTTAATTAACCGTAACGACCCGAAATATAGTCTTCGGTTTTTTTCTTAGCGGGGGTTGAGAACATCACTTTGGTGTCGTTGTACTCAATAATTTCACCCAGGTGGAAAAACGCCGTGTAGTCCGCCACCCGCGCGGCCTGCTGCATGTTATGGGTTACGGTGATGATGGTGAACTCTTCCTTTAGCTTATCCATCAAATCTTCGATGGTCGCGGTCGAGATCGGGTCAAGCGCCGACGTTGGTTCGTCCATCAAGATTACATCAGGCTGCACGGCAATAGCGCGGGCGATACATAAGCGCTGCTGTTGACCACCCGATAGTGAGGTACCGGGTTCTTGTAACTTGTCTTTCACTTCTTTCCAAAGGCCAGCACTACGCAACGCTTTTTCAACCAGCTCATCCTGCTCGGCTTTGCGGCTAACCAAATCGTGCATGCGCGGGGCGTAAGCCACATTTTCATAAATCGATTTAGGAAATGGGTTGGGCTTTTGGAAGACCATTCCCACCCGGCGGCGTAGCGCGACTTCATCCATTTTGGCGGCATTGACGTCACGCCCATCCATTTCGACCAATCCTTCGGTGCGCACGCTAGGAATCAGATCGTTCATGCGATTCAGGCAGCGTAAGAAGGTCGACTTACCACACCCAGAAGGGCCAATTAGCGCCGTCACATTTTTCTGAAACAGATCAATATTAAGGTTATTCAACGCTTGGTTTTTGCCATACCACAGATTCAAATCACGAACTCGGATGCTCAAATCGTGGCAGGCCTGATTATTACGCGTGTAAGGCTGCCCAACCGCAGGTGCATGCTGGTCGTTCATTACAGGTGCTTGGCTATTCATAGCAATGTCCTCTATAACGCACTGGCCTACCAGCGGCGCTCAAATTTCTTACGTAGCACAACGGCAAAAGCGTTGAGTGAGATGAGTATGGTGAGTAGCACCAAAATACCACCGGCTGTTTTTTCTACAAACGCCTGTTCAGGCTCGCCTGACCAAGTAAATATTTGCGCGGGCATAACGGTGGCCGCGTTGGTAAACGAAGCGCCAACATCGGGGATAAACGCCACCATGCCGACAATAATCAGCGGTGCTGTTTCACCCATCGCCTGAGCAAGGCCGATAATGGAGCCTGTCATAATGCCCGGCATTGCCAACGGCAGAACGTGGTCGCGTACCACTTGCCAGCGCGAACAGCCCACCCCAAAGGCGGCATGGCGTATGGAGTCCGGCACGCTACGTAATGCGGTTCGCGTTGAGATAATGATCACCGGCAACGTCATCAGCGCTAGCGTCATACCACCGGCCAACGGCGATGAACGTGGCACACCGAAGAAGTTGATAAAGATCGCCAAACCTAACAAGCCGAACAAGATCGAAGGGATGGCGGCCAGGTTATTGATATTAATTTCAATCGCCTGGGTAAAACGGTTATCCGGCGCAAACTCTTCCAAATAAACCGCTGTCATTACCCCGATAGGAAATGAGATCGCCAGCGTTACGATCATGGTCATCACGGTGCCGACCACTGCCGATAAAATACCGGCATTCTCGGCGATTTTGGAATCCCCAGAGCCAAAAAAGGTGCTATTGAAGCGAAGATCCACCTGGCCTGCTTCAACACGCTCATCAAGAGCGGCTTGCTCTTCTTCACTCAGGCGATTTCGGTGCCCCTTCAGGTACTGGTCAACTTCACTGTTTGCCAACACCCACTGCGCTTCGCTGGTACCAATCATCCCAGGGTTATTGCGCAACTCCATGGGAATCACTCGCACCGCCGTGCGACTGATTAACGGTAGCAACTCTTGGTCAAACGCCTGCCGTCCATCGGTTTGCGCTTCTTCGGTGTAACTAATCTCGGTCTGGATATACGCCTGCTGAAAGGCTGGCAACCCCTTGCTCAGCATATCGGCAAAAAACAGCACCAGAAACAGGCCTGCCAAGCCCAACGATCCCATTGATATCCATTTAAGGCGGGCAGACTTACGGTGACGCCGCTTAAGCTGCTGGCTGATTTCGTCAAAAGTATGGCTCATCGAAACAGTTCCTCAGCGTTACAGGTTATTCACGCGGTATTTTTCGCGGAAACGACGGATCATCAGTACAGATACCAGGTTCAGTGTGAGCGTCACCGCAAACAGCACCAGCCCCAGGGCAAAAGCTGACAGCGTTTCAGCACTTGCAAACTCTTGGTCCCCGGTTAAAGCCGCCACAATACGCACGGTCACCGTGGTCATATCTTCCAGCGGATTAGCGGTAAGATTGGGCCGCATGCCTGCCGCCATCACCACAATCATGGTTTCACCTAGCGCGCGCGACATACCCAACAGAGTGGCTGAAATAATACCCGGCAGAGCAGCAGGAATGACCACATCTCGTATGGTTTCCCCTTTGGTCATGCCTAATGCCAGCGACCCTTGGCGCATACTATCGGGCACAGAGTTGATCACATCGTCCGACAGCGAAGAGATAAACGGGATGATCATGATGCCCATCACGACACCAGGGGCGACGGCGTTATTATAAGAAGCGTCGAGCCCAAAAAAACCGGCGATATTGACGATAATCGGCGCTACCGTAATCGCGGCAAAAAAGCCGTAAACCACGGTAGGAATACCTGCCAGAACCTCAAGGACGGGCTTGGCAATGGTGCGCACGTTACGTGGTGCATACTCGGACATATAAATCGCGGAGAGCAGGCCGATAGGAACAGCGACCAGCATAGCGATAGCGGTAATCATAAAGGTACCGGCAAACAGCGGTACCGAACCAAATTCAGCCCCACTACCGTCTCCACGACCCGCTGACGCTAAAAAGCTCGCGCCTGGATTCCACGTGGTGCCGGTAATGAACTCCCAGAAGCTGTGCATTTGGAAAAAGCGCAGCGCCTCGGAAATAATCGAGAACAAAATGCCGAACGTAGTGAAAATCGAGATTAACGCTGCCCCGGCCAAGACCATGCGGATAACCCGCTCAATGGCCTGACGGGCGTGAAAATCAGGTTTAACTTGGTTAAGACTTACCATCAGCCCTATTGCTGCAATCACTAAACTCGCGGACAGCAAATAGAGCGTGGGGATATCGGCGCCCATTAGAAGCAGCACAAAAGCCCCCAGCGCACTCACTACCACGGCTGGACCAGCGGTCGAAAGCACGGTGAACCAGGCGTATTGATCTGGCTGAGCAAACATAGCCGTGCCCGCACTGCGTAAACGGGTGGCTTTTGAACGGCCAGCAAAAAACGCCAGCAACCCCAGCAGTAGTAACGCACCGCAAAAAATCAGAAGAAGCTGGTTAGTCTGCATCGAATTTCTCTCGCATTACTTAATGAAATCGTATTGGCGACTACTTTGGGGCACAAACATTACAGCAATGTGACAAACGCCAATTTATCGCTGTCATAAAATGAAAGGCCGACAGCTTACGCTGCCGGCCACTTTCATTTCTAACTTAACGACTTACTTAAGAACGTCTACTGACATTGTAGTGCGATCTGCTACAGCCTGACGCCACTCTTCGCGCTCTTCTTCAGGCAGAACGATCAAGCCGATATCTTTCAAGTAACCATCTGCGCCAATCATCATTTCGCTCATGAACATGTCGACGTAGTCAGCCATCGGCGGTACTTCTTCAGCGTGCTGGTTCTTCACGTAGAACCACAGTGAACGCGCCACGGGGTAGTCACCTGAGCTGATTGCTTCGGGCTCTGGCGCAACACCGTTGATGGTGGCACCGTTCAGGGAATCGGTATTCTCTTCAAGGAATGAGTAACCAAAGATACCCATTGCCCCGGTATCTTCACTCAAGCGCTGAACGATCAGGTTGTCGTTTTCGCCAGCGTCGATGTAAACACCGTCAGAGCGAATATCGGTGTAGCCTTCTTCGCCGTAAACATCCATTTCAAGCGATGCAGTTTCCAGTACTAGCTCTTCAAAAGCGTCACGGGTACCAGAAGTCGTTGGCGGACCATAGATGGAGATTTCACGGTCTGGCAGCGAAGAATCAATTTCGCTCCAGTTAGTGTAGGGGTTATCAACTAACTCACCATCAACCGGCACCTGGGCGGCTACTGCCATGAAAATCTGCTCAAGCGTCAGGTCAACAACATCATTCGTGTTGGACTGACCAAGCACGATACCGTCAGAACCGATTTTAGCTTCGGTGATATCGGTAACGCCGTTCTCTTCACAACGCTCAAACTCAGCGACTTTCATGCGGCGTGAAGCGTTAGTAATGTCTGGCGTGCCTTCGCCAATACCGTTACAGAACAGACGCAAACCACCGCCCGAACCAGTTGATTCAATAACAGGCGTCGGGTTGCCGGTAGTGGCACCGAACTCTTCAGTTACGTAGCTGGCAAACGGGTAAACGGTACTGGAGCCTACGATACGGATTTGATCACGGGCTTGGGCAACACCGGCAACGCTCATTACAGCAGCCGCGATAACGGTGGTTTTTAGAATACGGTTCATGCGAAAAACTCCTGTTCATGTAGGGATCTAACCTTCGCAAGGCATACCTTGCACTGGTTCCATGACAACTTCATGACAGTGAGTAATACATGAAAGAATTTTTGCTACGTGAGGAATTCGCTTTCGTTTACAGCAGTAAACCCAGTGCCGCCAAGGTACACAATGCTAGCGAAGCGCCTTGCAGTAAACGTCTATCCAAGCGATGAGCAATGGCGTCCGCCACTGCATTACCTACGAGTACCGCAGGGAGAAAGGTAAGGGCAACCTGAAAATGCCAGAGCTGAATCTGATTAGCGAAGGCGAGAGTCATAATGGTCAGCATTGAGGTCAAAATGAAAAAGGCCGCCAGATTTCCCCGCACCCGATCAGCAGGCAAGCCGTGCATCAATATCACCATGGGCGGGCCCCCGATGGCAGCAACGGTGCCAAAGATACCTGACAACACACCGGCGCCGAATAGCGTTACTCGATTAACCGGCAGTTTAAAGCGGCACAACGTCACCAGCACAGCAAACAGTACGATGATGGCGATTAGCTTTTCTAACAAAAACATCGGCGCGGCGAGCAGCAGCCAAATACCCAGCGCATTGCCAGGCAGGCGCCCCACTAACGCCATGCCAATGGAATCCAGACGCACCTCATGCCAATAGTGACGCACCATCATTAACGAAACGGTAAAGCCAAACAGCACTAAAATGACCGGCACCAATCGTGGCTCAAGCATCAGCAGCAATGGTGCTCCGATCACGGCCAAACCGAAACCGGTTGCCCGCTGAACAAAGGCACCCAGTAGCAGCACGGCTGCGCAGGCTAACCAAGTACTCATCGGCATATTGACCCAAGCCAACATGCTATCCATCACTGCTGCTCATTCTTATTGCTCATGCCTACGACTCATCCCTGTGAATCACTTATGACGGGCGCCTTGGTTAATTTGCGTACGCCGATATTTCCCAACAAAGCGGCGCCCAACATGGTCAGCACCATTGGCCATAGATGCTCAACTTCAAACAATCCGACCATCACCCCCGCGAGAGCACCACAGGTAAACTGGATGCCGCCTAACAGCGCCGTTGCAGTAGCGCTAATATGACCAAAATGATCCAACAATGAAGAGATTGCGTTCGGGGTAATCAGCCCAATCATGCCGGTGAACAGCATAATCAGTGGCACAACAACCATGAGTGACGCGATATTTAACGCCGTCACTACTACTAACCCTAGCGCTGCCGCTAACTGTATAAGCAGCCCCAAGCGTAGATTTTGCTGTGGCGTGCGTTTACGCAGCAGGTGAATATTGACGCGGTTGGAGAGCGCAATGACCAGTACGTTGACACCAAACACGAGCGGATAGGTACCTGGCGATAGACCAAAATAGTCGAGATAGAGAAACGGCGAAGCGGTTACAAAGGCAAAAAGGCCGGCAAAGGAAGCGGCTACTGCGCAGATATAGCCCATCCCTTCACGATGTTTGAGCACGCTGGCGTAATTGCGAATAACCTGCCGCGGTGACGCCGCAGGAAGCGACATATCGCGAGTTTCAGGCAGTCGCGTTCCTAACAGCCAGAGCAAAAAGCCTGCGTAAACCGCTAAGAATACAAAAATTAGCCACCAACCGGCAATATGTAGCAGCAGGCTGCCCACGGCTGGTGCCACCAGCGGCGCCAGCATCATAATCATCGCCATGGTGGACATTACTTTAGCGGCCTCGCGCCCGCTAAAGCAGTCGCGTACAATTGCCGCCGAGTTGACCACGCAGGCCCCGCCCCCCAGCGCTTGAATAAACCGCCAGGCCAGCAGTGTAGGCAAGCTGTCGACCATCGTAATAGCCAGGCTTGCCAGCATAAACACCACCAGCCCGCCCAGGAGTACAGGCTTTCTGCCCATGCGATCCGAGAGCGGCCCAAAGCAGAGCTGGCCCAGCGCAAAACCAAACAAGAACACGCTAATGGAAAGTTCAGTGCGATGAATGCTTGCGCCGATACTTTCGGCGATGATTCCCATCGCAGGTAGGTAGGCGTCGATCGCAAAGGGGGCAAGCGCCGTGTTGGCGGCAACTAGCAACGCTACGCGGCGGGGATTAAGATGCATGGGTCTCCTTACGGCGATAACGAACGCGCGGGAATAGATAGGCCGCTAATCATAGCCGATTTTAAGACACTTGTCGGGGCTAAACGCTATAGACACAGCGCTATCGCAGTAGGTGAAAACGATGAATCACTCACTGCGATAGCGTGAGGAAAGTCAAATCAGATTAAAGGTGAATGCTTATTGATGTGTGGCGGCGTCTTGCGACTCAAGCATGTCAACCAACGGCTGAAACTGCTCGCGATTATGCTCGTTCATATGCATCAAAATACGATGCGCTTCGAGGATGCGGTCACGGAGCCCCACCTCATCGGCAGGCTCTTCAGGTAACTCTTCGAGAGCATCGTTAAGCGTTGTGGCTTGCTGAATAGGTGCTTCCATCAGAGTGAAAAAGCGCGCAAAACCCATCACGTCAAGCATTTTTCGAACGTCATCATTATCGACAATAATGGTCGGTGGCTGCTCTAAGCGCCCTTTTACTGCCATTGCCACCTTAGCCAAGAAACCCAGCGCAGTTGAATCCACGTTGGTGGCCTCGCGCAGGTCAATCAGTACGGCACGCAACCCCGGTGTCTCAGCGAGACGTTGGGCTTGGGTATCGAGTGTCGCGCAAAGCGTTAAACGCACATCGCCACACAGCTTTAAAACAAAAACACCAGAATCGAACGCCGCTTTAATGCGGCCTTCTTCAATCAGCATGACCAAATCCGCTCACCATCATGATTGTTAGATCATCGGGTAAAGCATCGCGTTCCTGGTTAGCATCGAACTCTGCATCCCCTTCTGCAAGGAGAGTATTGGTCTCTGCTAGCCGGTCGCGCAACTGCTCAAGCGTGACACTCTCGCTTACTAATTGCTCAAGCTCCTTGAGCCGCGTGTCGAGCGTTTTACCCGGCAAGCATTCCAATACACCGTCTGAGCAAAGCCATAAACAAAAGTCGTTCGGCAACGCACAGCTTAGCGAAGGATACTCCACATCGGGGAAAAGGCCTACCGGCATTCCTTCGCCTTCAAGACGTCTTAGCTCTCCTCCTGCTGCTAAAAGCGGCATGGGAAGCTGAGCGCCGAGCGAATAGTGCAGAGTATGCGCCTCATGGTCAATAACCCCGACAAATAAGGTGGCATGTTTCCCTATATCCGTACCCTGCAACTCCCGGTTCATCGCCTTTAGCCAATCTGGCGGCAGCTTTTCCGGCTGCTGACCATCCCACTCACTCAGCCAACGATTACATAAATATTTGAGCAGTACGGTGACAAAGGCTGACGACGCGCCATGACCCGACACATCGGCAAAATAGAAGGCGCTATAACGCTCGTTATAGCGTTGATAGTCTAAAAAATCACCGGACAGATAGAGCGAAGGCGCAAATACGTAGTCGTAATAGACCCCATTGATGATTTTGGGTCGCAGCGGTAGTAAACGCCGTTGGATATGGCCGCCACTTTGCTGATCCATACGCAGTAGCGCTAAATGCGTCTCAAGGCTCTCATTTAACTCAGCGAGACGCTCGTGATCACGCTCACGCTCTAGGGCCAAATCATTTAGCTCGACGGCTTTACGGATCATTCGCCGCAGCAGTTCGGCATGGCGTAGAGGGTGGACGATATAATCCACCAGCCCAACGTCAATGGCTTTGATAAGGTCAGCATCCTGGCGCGAGTCACTCACAACCAGCGTTGGTAAGCGTCGCGTAAGCTGCGACCACTGCTGGCGCGGCACGGCTCTGGCATGCGCCACAATCAGCGCCGTATCTGCAGGCAAGTGATCGATGTCTTCAGCAGCAAATACCGACATACCGTCGCAGGTAATCGCTTCGGCCAACGCATCGCGCTCTCGACCCGGCTCGTCGATCACGGCGATCAACTGCTTAGAATGCTCCATCATAAGCCTCAATCGGCGTTATTTTCGCCACCAACGCCGTCTTCACCAGCGTCGCTATCTTCAAAGTCACTGTCATCAAAATCGCTATCATCAAAGTCGAAGGTATCGCTGGCAAAGGGGTCATCGCCCAACTCTCCATCGCTCACCTCGAACTGGCGGCTCTGTAAGTAAGCGTCACGAATAAAGCGGTAGCGATCACCGCGAATCAACTCCTCCTGGTCGAGCAACCCCGCTCGGGTGTCAATCAAGCTGAGCGCTGTCAGGCTTATGCGAACAGTGTCGTCCTCTACGTAGGTAACCGGATACGCGGCTATGTCAGCAGGTAAGCCCGTGGTATCACGTAGCGTACTGGGGCCTAAGAAAGGCAGCACCAAGTAGCGTGAATCATCCCAGCCCCATACCGCCAACGTTTGGCCAAAATCCTCTTTATCCGCGGTAACTTCCATCAGCGTTGCGTAATCTAACAACCCGCCAATGCCCACGGTGGAATTAATCAAAAAGCGCGAGGTAGCAAGGCCCGCATTAGCAGGCTTACCCTGGAGCACGCTATTAAGCGCGGTACGTACTTCGCCTAAATTGGAGAAAAAATTACCTACCCCTGTTTCCACCGGATCAGGGGTAAGCGTGCGGTAGCCTCTTGCCACCGGCTTAAGCGCGTAACGATCCAGTACGTCGTTGAACGCAAACACTTTACGGTTAAAGCCTTCCCATGGGTCGTCAGGGTTGGTGTTTTCTGCCGTTTGGGTACTGGCACAACCGCCGTTTGCTAATAACGCCACCAGCAGTAGCGGCAACCCTTTTGAGCGCCACGAAAGCGTTGTCTTGTCGTTACTTAACCACTGCCACATGACAATTTCCTTTTTACAATTCTGCAGCACGTTGACAGAAACCTACACCCGACGGATGACGACACTGCCCGCGCTATAGCCAGCTCCAAATGAACAAATCACGCCAATATCGCCCTGATTGAACTGCTCGCGATGGAGGTGAAAGGCAATAATGGAGCCTGCTGAGCTGGTGTTTGCATAACGATCTAAAATGATCGGTGCCTGGATTTCACTTGGGTCATACCCCAACACTTTACGAGCTATTAAATCGTTCATATGCCGGTTAGCTTGGTGCAGCCACATGCGTTTAAGGTCGCTTCCGTTTAGCTCCAAAGACGCCAGATGATCAGTGATCAATTTGGCCACCATTGGGCAAACTTCTTTAAATACCCGCCGCCCTTCCTGCACAAATAGCTTATCCAAAGCCAGCGGATCACTATCCGTCACGCGATTTAAAAAACCCGCATTGTTACGAATCGCGTTGGAAAATTTAGTGACCAAACGCGTACCGAGGATTTCAAACTGCTCATCAGCAACGGCAACAGCGCTATTTTCTAGTACCACAGCGGTACAAGCATCGCCGAAAATGAAGTGGCTGTCACGGTCTCGAAAATTAAGATGCGCTGAGCAGATCTCAGGGTTGACCACCAGTGCGCGCTTAACGCTACCGGAGGCTATCGCATTTGCCGCGATTTCCAAAGCAAACGTGGCTGAACTGCAGGCCACGTTCATATCAAACCCATAGCCACTTGTTCCCAGTGTTTGCTGCACTTCAACGGCCACGGCAGGATAGGCACGCTCTAGATTTGAGCAGGCAACAATCACTAGCTCGATATCAGCGGCATCCACTTTAGCGGCGGCCAGTGCCTGACGTGCAGCCTCGGTCGCCATCTCACACTGAAGCGAGGGCTCGTCATTGCCCCGCCGCGGCAGTTTAGGCCGCATACGCTGTGGGTCAAGGATGCCAGATGCATCGAGCACGTAGCGGCTCTTAATACCGGAGGCTTTTTCGATGAATTCGCTACTCGAGTGTGCCAGCGGCTCGCGTTCTCCTCGCGCAATGGCCTCGGCGTGCTGCTCATTCTCACCATCTACCCAAGCATTAAATGCCGCCACCAGGGCCGCATTATCAATGGCGTGTTCCGGTGTATAGAGTCCTGTACCGGTAATCACCACATGTGTCATGCCAATCTCCTTTAAGCGGCTTGCCGACGTGGCTGGCCATTGTTGGCTAGCGCATAACCTGCGACGAACCCATCACGTTACTGTGTGCGTAAAATAGCGCTTTTTCCAGCACCTTTTTCAACCACTTGCTAAACGCTGATAATCTCTTGCCAACGCTTTTCTAGGCGTTTCACCGATACGGGCATACGGGTACCCAACTGCTGTGCAAAGAGCGACACCCTGAGTTCTTGCAACCACCAGCCAAAGCTCACTAACGTCGGGTCTTCGACACTCCCTCGCCGCTCACTTTTTCGACGGGCGTCAAAACGGGCCTCTAATGCCTGAACATCCTGCATCATCATTTGATCGCGACCACGTTCACGAGCGGCTTTTTCGAGCCGAAGCAGCGCCGCCTCGGTGTAGCGTGGATATTCATCCAGCCACTCGCCCGCATCGCGTATAAACCCTGGATAAACCAAACGCTGCATTTGCGCACTAACATCGCTGTACACCAGCGCCAAGGCAAAATTGAGCTTACCTTTTAGCACCTTACTGACTGCCAAGTGCCCTTGCAGTGCGGCTTCCACCTTAACCAGCAATGCTTTGGCTTCTTCAACGAGCTGACTCTGAGTAGCGGTCAGTCGCTCACTGAACTCGCCTTCTGAGCGCGGCAGCGGGTGCTGAGCGACGACCTGGGTAAACACCGCTAGCAGCAGATCGTCAATCAGAGCTTGCTTGCTGCCTACTTTGGCAAATAGCAGCGCGCACTTCTCAACACCGGGCAGTTGCTTAATCGCTTTCACTTGCTCGGGTAGCTTGGCAATGCCCAGCCGGGCGATACCTTCCTGGTGGGCGGCATCCGCCTTCGCCGGGTGATCAAACAGCGCCACCTTAAATTCGCTGGCTTCGCCCCCCCTGGTTTCAGCGACCAGCGCAGGATACGCCTCAACACGAATGCCTGCTTGGGTGGTCACGCGAGAGGCAGGCAATGGCGCTTTAGGCAAGCCAGCAACAGCAGGTTCAGAACTCACCTGTTCGGCCAGCGCCTGGGCACCAGCGCTGGCGGCTGCTTCAAAACGCTGCTCTAAAGCGCGCAGATCACGCCCCTGGCCTAAGGTTTCGCCCGCATGATCCACCACGCGAATATTCATGATCAAATGCGGTTCGAGCAAATCCAAGCGCCAGTCGTCCGGATGCACCCGCGTTGATGTGCGGCGGCGAATAAATTCTCCTAACGCCTCGGTTAACGGGCGTTGATCAGGCACCAGGGTTTCCAGCGCGGCATCCACCCAATCGGGGATCGGCACTACCTGGCGACGAATGCTTTTTGGCAGCGACTTCAGCAACGCAATACACTTTTCGCGTAACAGCCCAGGTACCAGCCACTCCATTGCATGCACCGGCACCTGGGGCAGCATGGCGGCGGGAACGGTCAGGGTAATACCGTCATCCTCGGCTTCAGGGTCAAAGTGGTAGCTTACCGGGTACGCAACGCCCGCCAGAACTAAATGATCAGGATACTGAGCCTGGGTAACGTCATCAGCATCCCGTGCCTTAAGCGAATCAATATCGAAATGCAGTAATTGCGGCTCTTGCTGTTCGGCCTGTTTGCGCCAGTGCTCAAAGCCCTTGCCGTTAACGATCTCCGCCGGGATACGCTGGTCGTAAAAATCAAAAAGCGTATCTTCATCGACCAGAATATCCCGCCGCCGAGCACGGTCTTCCAGCGCTTCGACTTCATCAATCAGCGCGCGGTTATGGGCAAAAAAGGCCCCTTTGGTGTGAAACTCCCCTTCCACCAGCGCCCGGCGTATAAACAGCTCCCGGGACTCTTGGGGTGCGATTGACCCGTAGTGCACCCGGCGCCGCGCCACGATCGGCAGTCCAAACAATGTGACCTGCTCAAAGGCCACCACCTGGGCGCGTTTCATCTCCCAATGCGGTTCGCTGTAGCTGCGCTTAACCAAATGCTGCGCCTGGGGTTCGATCCACTGGGGGTCGATTTTGGCCACGGTGCGGGCAAACAGCTTGGAGGTCTCCACCATCTCAAACGCCATGATCCATTTGGGCGACTTCTTGGCCAATCCAGAGCCGGGGTGGATCATAAACTTGCGGTTGCGAGCACCAAGGTACTCGCGGTTCTCCACCAGCGTACCCAAATTGGAGAGTAGCCCTGAAAGCAGCGCCTGGTGGACTTTACCGGAGGTTTTACGTCGTGCCTGCTTAGCCTGCTCTTCGCTCTCTTCTTCATCACGTACAGGCGGCGCGGGTACGTCGATATCCATATCTCGCAGCAGTTGACGCAGCTGGCGGAAGGTATCGTGCCACTCGCGCATGCGCAGGTAGTTGATGTAGTGATCGCGGCACCAGCGGCGCAGTTGATTGCCCGACAGCGCCTCCCGGGCGTTCTCGATGCCGTGCCAGAGGTTCAGCAAGGCGACAAAATCTGAATCCGGATCGTGCCAGCGTTGGTGGGCTTGATCGGCGGCTTGTCGTTTGTCCGCAGGCCGGTCACGCGGGTCTTGAATGGCCAGCGCCGAGACCACGATCAGTACATCGCGCAGGCTGCCGAATTCGGCGCCCGCCAACACCATGCGCGCCAGGCGTGGGTCAATCGGCAGCCGTGCCAGCTTGCGGCCAAGTGGCGAGAGATGCTGTCGCTCATCGACAGCACCCAGCTCGAACAGCAGCCGAAAACCATCTTTAACAAAGCGGCTATCGGGGGGATCTACAAACGGAAACGCCTCAATATCACCCAGTTTAAGCCCCAGCATCGAGAGAATCACCGACGCTAAGTTGGTGCGCTGAATCTCGGGATCGGTAAAACCAGGCCGAGATAGAAAATCTTCTTCACTGTAGAGGCGAATACACACGCCCTCGGCGATCCGGCCACAGCGTCCCTTGCGCTGATTGGCGCTGGCTTGGCTGACCGCTTCTACCGGTAGACGCTGTATTTTGGAGCGGTAGCTATAGCGGCTGATACGCACCAGCCCTGGGTCGATCACGTAGCGAATGCCCGGCACCGTTAGCGAAGTTTCCGCGACGTTGGTGGCCAGCACGATACGCCGCCCTCGGTGTGGCGCAAACACACGATTCTGCTCTTCATTGGAGAGCCGAGCGTAAAGCGGCAGAATCTCGGTACCCTTTAGATCGGCACGGCGCAGAATATCGGCGGTTTCACGAATTTCACGCTCGCCGGGTAAGAATACCAGCACATCCCGGGGGCCATGCAGCCAGCCTTTCTCACGCTCAATAGCTTCGATCTCACCCACTGCGTGCAGGATTCCCTCTTGGAGCGTGCGGTCTTCCTCATCCTCGTCGTCACGTGTTAGCGGACGATAGTGCACTTCAACAGGATAAGTACGTCCGGTGACTTCCACGACCGGGGCGGGCGTTGTCGCAGTGCCAAAGTGTTTAGCAAAGCGATCGACGTCGATTGTTGCTGAGGTAATGATGATCTTCAGGTCGGGGCGCTTAGGTAACAAACGCTTTAAATAGCCGAGCAGAAAATCGATATTGAGGCTACGTTCGTGGGCTTCATCGATAATGATGGTGTCGTAGCGCAGTAGCAGCGGATCGTGCTGGGTCTCGGCCAACAAGATTCCGTCGGTCATCAATTTAACCAACGTACTCGGGCTGCTCTGGTCGGTGAAGCGCACCTGATAGCCTACTTGGTCGCCGATAGAGACCTGCAGCTCTTCAGCCAAACGCCCTGCAACGCTGCGGGCAGCCAGACGACGCGGCTGGGTGTGACCAATCAAACCGCGGCGACCACGTCCAAGCTCCAGACACATTTTAGGTAGCTGTGTGGTTTTGCCTGAACCGGTCTCCCCTGCCACCACCACCACTTGTTGATCGCGTATTGCGTTAACGATGTCTTCTTTGCGTTCAACTACCGGTAGTTCGGGCGGATAATTAAGCGCGACTTGCTGGGCTTCACGCAGGCTAAGCTGTTGCTGAGAGCGATCGAGCTCACGCTGCACTTCATCCAAACCACGGCTGATGGGCTTGTTGTCGCGCTGACGGCGGTATAAACCCGCCAAGCGACGCTCCAGCCGCTCTGCATCGCGCAGCATCACACTCCCAGCCGCCTGTTGCAGCGACGCGAGACGTTGGCTATCGGTGGGGGCTGGGGATGTGTCGGTGGTCACGATTGAGTCGGCTTCCATTCACTTGGGCATTTAACAAGAGACATTTAATTTTGAGCTATAAAAAATCAACCCGCTCAATTGAGCGGGTCTTATACAAAGTTTCTTAGTACAGTTCTATAGTGTAACGCTTTCAGCAGCTCGACGCCTAACCACAGCGCCGAGCCGTCATTTAACGGTCAGGTTTTTGAGGGTTCCTCATCACGCAGCTGGCGGCGGAGCACTTTGCCCACGTTGGTTTTGGGCAGCTCATCTCGAAACTCGATGATTTTAGGCACTTTATAGCCGGTTAGCTCTTTTTTGCACCAGTCACGCAGCGTTTTCTCATCAAGCTGGCTATTTTTGCTCACCACAAACAGCTTAATCGCTTCGCCAGCATTTTCGTCCGGCACACCCACCGCTGCCGATTCAAGAACGTCCGGGTGGGCAGCTACCACATCCTCGACTTCGTTAGGATAAACATTGAAGCCGGAGACCAGGATCATGTCTTTTTTACGATCCACGATGCGAATATAGCCATCATCCTGCAGCACGGCGATATCACCGGTGTGGAACCAGCCATCTTCATCAATAGAAACCCGCGTTTCATCTTCACGCTGCCAGTAACCCTTCATCACCTGTGGCCCTTGAACGCACAGCTCCCCAGGCTCGCCCATTGGCACATTATTGTCATCCGCGTCGACTACTTTGACTGCGGTACCCGCAACCGGCTTACCAATGGTGCCCAACTGAATCGCATCGGTGGGATTGAAGCTTACAATAGGTGATGTTTCCGTTAGGCCGTAACCTTCGGCAATCGGGCAACCGGTGGTTTGTTCCCAGCGCTGCGCCGCTGCTTTGGTGAGCGCCATACCGCCTGATATAGTTAGCTTTAGTTTAGAGAAATCGAGCTGTTTGAAATCGTCCCGATTACATAGCGCATTAAACAGGGTATTGAGGCCGATGAAAGCGGTGAATGGCAACCCTTTGAGCTCTTTGACAAAACTATCCAAATCACGAGGATTGGTGATCAACAAAGAGTGGTTGCCCGTTTCCATCAAAAATAAGCAGTTAACGGTAAACGTGTAGATGTGATAGACCGGCAGCGGTGCAATGATCAGCTCTTCACCATCGTTTAGATGAGGCCCAATGGCTTCGCGTGCCTGCAGCATATTAGCGATCAAGTTGCGATGTGTAAGCATCGCCCCTTTCGGCATTCCCGTAGTGCCGCCGGTGTATTGAAGCGCAGCTAAATCGTCGGGACTTCTCTTAACCTCAGTGTGATTTAGCGAGGCACCTTTTTTCAATGCATCGCGAAAACCCACCGCACTGGGCAGTGAATAAGCAGGCACCATTTTCTTAACGTGCTTGACCACTGCATTGATTAACCAGCGCTTGGGAACATCGTGTAAGTCGGCTAGCTGGGTGACTAAAACGTGTTTGATATCTGTTTTATCGAGCACTTTCTCCAGCTTGTCGGCCATATTGGCCAAAATCAAAATGGCTTTAGCGTTGGAGTCCTTGAACTGGTTGGCCATTTCCCGCTCGGTATATAGCGGGTTGGTATTCACCACCACCAACCCCGCCCGAAGCGCGCCAAATACCGCCACCGGAAACTGCAGTACGTTAGGTAGCTGGATCGCAATCCTATCTCCGGGGACAAGGTCGGTTTCGTGTTGAAGCCATGCGGCGAAGTCTGCTGACAGGCGGTCAAGGTCGGCGAAGGTTAGCGTTTTCCCCATGCAGGAAAATGCAGGTTTGTCCTTAAAACGTTCTACTGCGGTATGAAAAACATCCGTGACTGAATCATATTGATCCAACCCTTCAAGCGCTGGGCCACGTAAAACGGCGGCGTTGGCGTGTTCGCTCATGGGCAATCTCCGCTATCAATGTCGGCGTGCTCACCGACCTTGTTGTTGTCGCTAGGCTAATGTCGCAAAGTACAGGTGTCACAAAGTACAGACGCCCAACAATATACGACCCACGACAGGCTGTAAAACGATCGATTGAAACTTACGTTTCAACTTTAGCCCTAGTACTGGGTAGGTAAAAATCATGGTTCCTACCATTAACGTAAGTCACTAAGTCTATTATGGACACCCTTTATGGACAGTATCGCGCCTGGATTTCTCCATCCCGCCAAACCAATAGCTCTCCTGGCACCATACGTTGCCACGCTTCATTATGGGTAAGCGGCTCAGTGGCAATGACCGAAACGATATCGTCTGGGGTGGTGTGTTCGGCAAAATTTACCGTCATTTCTGCATCGGAGAGTTCCGCATCGCCAAAAGGCGCGCAGCGGGTGATGTGAGCCAGCTTGGTGGCGCAAAACGTATATAAATAGCGGCCATCCGAGAGCAGCATATTGAATACGCCCAATGCCCTGAGTCGCTCACATAGCTGATGCAACCGTTCCCACAACGTTGTGGGGTCTGCTGGCGGGGCAGGAAACTCGCGGCGAAGCTCACCTATTAACCAGCAGTAGGCGTGTTCGCTATCGGTGCTGCCAACCGGGGTGTAGTTTCCTAATGCTAGGCTTTCCCAGCCACTTAATTGGCCATTATGCGCATAGCACCAAGGTCGCCCCCACATTTCACGGGTGAAAGGGTGGGTGTTGGCAAGCTTTACGCCGCCCACATTCGCTTGACGAATGTGGCTAATCACCACATTAGACTTAATGGGATAGTCGCAAATTAGCCGCGCGATGGGGGAATCGACGGAGGGGTGGGGATCGCGAAAATCGCGGTAACCACCCTCTTCGTAGAAGGCAATTCCCCAACCATCGCGGTGGGGGCCGGTGCCTCCACCGCGGTGCAAAAAACCCGAAAAGCTAAAACAGATATCGGTGGGCACATTGGCGCTCATACCCAGCAGTTCACACATACGCTTTACACATGTTTTAACGCCGAACAGTTGGTTAAGGGGCTCATTAACCAATCACCGGTTCACGACGACGAGAAGGCGGCTGGTCATCATTAGGTTCCTCTTCTTGTGTCACGTACTCAGCATTGCTCGAACGACGCCACCACCAAAGGGCGACACCAATAAGCGCGCCTAGCGCCATACCCAACACCAGCCACATCAGCCCGCCACGCAGCGCTGATCCGTTATTTTCTAAAAAGCCAACCGCCGCCACCATCGCCGAAGGTGCCCAACCGGTATAGAATTCACCCTCTTCTATTAGCGGCAATCGGAAACTAGCGGGTGCCCATATCGCCCCAGCGACTGCCCAGGTCAGCACTAAGCGTGGTAAACGAGGCAAAAAAGTGAGCGCAAAGTAGACCGCGACAATCACTAACAGCGACAGACCGTAATAACTCAACCACAGCAGTGACGTTGAATTTGCAAACAGCATAATACCCCTCATGTGGGTGAACTCACCCGACGTTGATTTCCCGTTATGGTACCTATCAATTTATGAAAGCACAGCTAGGCATACAATCAGGCTTACCCGCTGCGCGCTATTATCGCGCTAATGACCCGCAATGGCACTGGTTAGAAGAGCGCGAAAACACTGAAGTGAGCGACTTTTTAGAAGCCGCCAACCAGCAACAAGCCGATTGGTTTATCCCGCTAGCCCCGCTAGAAGAAGCGTTATACCAGAGCCATCTAGCGCGGCGCGAATTGGCCATTACCAGCCTTAAGACACCACTGGACCACTTTACGTTCTGGAGTAAGACCGGTGCCAAAGACGACTACCCAAGCTGGTGGCGTCACCCCAATAACCAACCTGAACAATATGAATGCTTCTTCGATGTTAGCGCCCGCGCTGCCGAGCACGATTTTTACGACATGGGTGACATGGCGCTTTCACCCGACGAGCAGTGGCTAGCATGGACAGAAGATACCCAAGGGGATGAACGGTTTACGCTCTGGCTGAAAGCCTTGCCTAACGGATCACCCGTTCAACTGCTCAGCGATATTGGCGCTGGCCTATGCTGGGCAGAAGATCAAACGGCCACCACGGCCACCCTACTCTTTACCCGCTTTGATGACACCCAGCGCCCCGATAGCGTATGGCGCATACTGCTAAACCTGGACACTCCCAGCGCCTCACTAGCGCCTGAGCTGGTGCTGCGTGAGGATGATCCGGAGTTCTGGATTGGCATTGGCAAAACGCGTTCAAGATCTTGGCTGCTGCTCGAAAGCGGCTCAAAGGACACCAGCGAAATTCATTTGCTGCCTGCACAAACCCCTGCCGAGACGCCGCGGTGCATTCAGCAGCGCCAAGCGGGGGTGGAGTACAGCATTGACCACCGCCCGGGCAACTTTTACCGACTGCATAATCAAGCAGGTGCTCACTTCCAGCTTGATTATCTACCGGAAAGCCAGCTTGGCCAGCGCCAATTAGGTTGGCTAACTTTAATCGCTCACCGTGAAGAGGCTACGCTTGAAGGCGTTGATGCGTTCTCCTGGGGGCTGATGCTGGGTGAGCGCGATCATGACCTAGCGCAGGTGCGTTTAAGGCGATTAGTGTTTGACGCGCAGCATGCCTGCACGCTGGATGAGTACCTGACCCTGCCCGAACAGCCATGTTCGCAACTACTGGAAGATGCACCACACTTTGATAGCCAGGTACTGCACTTGCGCGAAGAGTCGTTTACCCAGCCGCCCAGCTGGTTCGCACTTGATCTCACCAGCGGCGAACGCACGCTGCTCAAACGTGTGCCCGTTTACGGCAAACTTCAGCCTGAGCAATTAATCAGTAAGCGCCTATGGGCCACCAGCCATGACGGTGAGCAGGTGCCGGTGTCAGTCGTCATGCGTGCCGATCTAGCGGATCAGCCTTTACCCACGCTGCTGTATGGCTACGGCGCTTATGGCGAGGCGTTAGACCCTTGGTTCTCTATCGCCCGGTTAGAGTTACTAGAGCGCGGCGCAGCTTTTGCTGTTGCTCACGTGCGAGGTGGCGGTGAACGCGGTGAACCTTGGTATTTAAACGGCAAGATGGCCCATAAGGAAAACAGCTTTCATGATTTCCTGGCAGCTCGCGAGGCACTGGTTGAGCAAAGCGTTAGTGATCCGCGGCATGTCGTGGCCTATGGCGCCAGCGCCGGCGGGCTACTGGTTGGAACTTGCATCAACCGTGCGCCTGACGCGTTCTGCGCCGCGCTGCTAGATGTGCCCTTCTTAGACGTACTGCGCACGATGCAGAACCCGGAGCTGCCTCTAACCACTGCGGAGTACAGCGAGTGGGGCAACCCTGAAGAACCAGAGGTCGCCGAGCGAATAGCCGCTTACTCGCCTATCGATAACATTAAAGAGCAGGCATACCCTGCCCTATGGATTGAGGGCAGTTGGTTCGATACCCGGGTCAGCTACTGGGAGCCAGCCAAGTTTTATGCTCAGGTGGCGCAACTGCAGCAGGGTTCAGCGCCGATTTTGATGCGTACCGATATGAGCAGTGGCCACGGCGGCGCATCCGGTCGATTCAAAGCGTGGCGCGATACCGCCCGCCAAGACGCGTTTATTCTTTGGGCGCTGGGCCTTAACGCTCAACCCTCTCCAGCTACTGCATAAAGAGCATGGAGGCCTGCTGTGCCCCCGCCAACACAGCAGGCCAGGTAGCGGGTGTGGGGGGGGGGGGCAGCAGTGGCTCAAAGATGGACAACGCCGGGTGAGTGAAGAAACCATTGGCGTTGTTCTGGGTGATGTACGATTGAACCGAATGTTAGCAATGATTTCGGAGAATATTAATGAGCGCCCCCTCACACAGAATCTCAAGACTGGTCGAAGACAAAGGCCGCCTACCTCTTTTTCTCAAATGAAAACATCAGCGAGGAAACACGCTGGAGACCACTTTGCCGCCAGTTCCCGCCCAATTCACCGATAGCAATTTTACTGAAATTGAAAAAATCCCTTGGCCGATCAATGATCGTTTAACAGGCAGAGCACACATTACGACATTGCCTTTTACATGACTGCCATCGCTCGTCTTGGTGGCTATTCGCCATCACACAAGTGATAAGCCACTAAGAACAACGGGCTTCTGGCGAAGCTTCGTTCAGTTAGCTGGTCTCGTCAAAGAGTTCCAAGCTAAGACCCTGGCTCATCATTCTCTTGGGAGGAAATTGAAAGTCTGATGCCGGGTGAACATAATCCATCCTTTTATAGTAACGTGGATATTAGCGTGGGGCTGTCAACAGATATATGGTTTGCTATCTGACACACACAACAAGCTACATTCTATAGTCTCAGGTTACCATTCAGCTCATCTGGATGTGCCCTTCATCGTAAGAAACAATTCTTTACTATAGCAATGCTCACTCTCACCCCTGAATGCGGGATACGTTATACTGATCTTCTATAACAGTGTCCTCTGATAATGATCGTTAGAAAGGATTTAACATATGTTTCGGCGTCACTTTTTACGGATTTCAGGTGTTCTGCTTGCCAGCGCCTGGCTAGCCGGTTGTACTAGCCCGCAGTACCTGCAACTCAGCCCTGAACGCAGCGCCCAGGTGCCTCAGGTTGGCTCCGGCCAGCAGGTCACGGTAATTGCCCAAGATGGGCGCGAAAGCGATATTATTGGCAATCGTGCTGGCGGCGGAATGTCCACCGCGCATATCACCGTGAGCAGCCACGAATTGATTCCACGCTTACAGCAAGAAGCAGAGCGCGCCGTTAGCGATATGGGCTTTACGCCCACTACAGAGCAAGCCGAGGGGCGTCCGAGTTTGACGCTGGAGCTTGCCAGCCTGAATTACGCACGTGGCGAGAGCGGCCAGCCATTGGTAGACGAAGCGCGTCTTGAAGGTGTCTTCCGCGCTATCGCACAAAATAAGGGCACTACTTATACCGGCACTTACACATCGCGCCGTACTCAGGGATACGCCCTTAAGCCCGATGCCGACAGTAATGCACGCATGCTGAGCGATCTACTTAGCGATGGTATGAACCGTGCTTTTAGCGACCCTGAACTGGGCCAATTGCTCGCCCGCTAAGCTACCCCCTTGGCACAAGCCGCACCAATGCTGGCTGCCACTCTAAACGCTTAGAGGCGCGGCCCGCGTCGTTCTAGCGCCCACACGCTCTCCGTATAGCCGCGTTCATCGGGGCTGCCCTGCTCTAGAAACGTTAACGTGAAATTAGGGGCGAACAGGCTTTCAATTTCGCTGGCGGAGACACTATAGGGAGGCCCTGCATCACCCTCGCTGTGGGCCAAACTAATCAGCAGACCTTTGGCACCGGGCGGTACCAGTTGAGCAAGATGAAACGCATAGCGCTGGCGGGTTGCTGACGGCAGCGCTATCAGTGAAGCACGATCATAAAACGCCCCAATTTCTGCGGCCTGCTGAATATGTAGGTGAAAAAAGTCCCCACACCAGAGTTCGACATTGCCTTGACGGGAGACATTGAACCCTGCCTGGCGATATCGTGACACCGAGGTACTGCGCTGAGCCAAAAACTGCTCAATGGCTTCAGGGGCAAACTCAATACCCAACACCGGATATCCTTCATCAGCCAGCCAGCGCATATCCAGACTCTTGCCACACAGCGGTACAAGCACCTTGGTGCGCTTGGCAACACCAAGCGAGTCCCAATGACGCAGTAGCGCTGGGTGCGCCTGCTGCAGGTGAAAGCCAATGCGCCCTTCTTGCCAGCGCTTGCGCCATTGATCACTCATTCTTTTGCTACCTTGTCGTTGATCGCGCTATTAAAACCAACGGTCACGCTTTTTACGTCGACGTGGCAGATGCGGCACAATCAGGCCAACCAACAAGCCCGCGCCAGCCACACCACCGCCGTACATAAAGTAGCGCATCAATAGATCTTCTTCCTGGGTTTCTAAGCGTGCCTGAAGCCCTCTTACCTGTTGGCGCGACTGCTCAGCCTGACTGTCCAGCTCTTGATTACTCGCTTCAAGCTCGGCAATACGCCGTTCACGAACCTCAAGGGTTTCAGTCATTGAGGAAACACGCTGTTCCCAGGATTCATTGATGCCTTCAAGCTCAGCCGTTAACTCTTCAACCTGCGCCTCTAACGCGGGTAACTGCTCAATGGCACTGGGTGTTTCTTGCAGCTCATCACTCAATACCCACACCGCATTGCCATCGCTGTTGCGCACACGCGTGTAGTCACCGCTGGATTCAAGCACATCGACCTGTTCGCCAGCATTGAGCGTACCAATAATACGATAACCGTCCGTTGGGCCACTACGAACGTAGGTACTTAACTCGTCAGTCACCCACGCCCGGTTATCGGATTGGGCGTTAGCATTAATGCTCGCCACACTTAGTAAAACGCCAGCCGCAGCGGCGTAATTTCGAAAACGAATTTTATTTACCTGCATGACATCATGTCCTGATTAAAAACGCTGCAAGGCGGACGAAGCCAACAGCGCTTATCGCCTAACTTAGCGGTGCGTTTGTCTCATACGCTTACCCTTCGCCGCGCGGTGGCAACGAAAAGGGACGGGGGAACTCTGCTACCCGGGCATCAGTTTTAACCGCCTTCAATGGGCCTTCACGCTCTACTTCATCAATGCGCACAATAGCATTTAACGGTAGGTAGCTACGTTTGACACCATCAAAGGTTCGCTGCAATTTTTCAGTCGCAGGGTCGACGACTACCCGTGAAGCATCGTCAAAGACAAACTCCTCGACTTCAATAAAGCCCCAGAGTTCGCTCTGAAAGATTTCTCGGACGTATAAATCCCAAATTTCACCCTGCTGGTGAACCACCACACGGTAGATCGGCTTGGCCGCCATCTTGGCCTATTCCTCTTGCCATTTGTACATGAAGTTGAACCGCCTAGCTTACCATATTCCTATCGCTACGCCTTTAAGGTTAGCCGTTGGCAAGGTCTGCGTTAGTGCTACGGATAAAGCGCTCATTAGCCGCTCATGCCCCCCTCGTGTATGGTGGGGCAGGTAATTTGGCAGTTCTGTTTATTCACCAAGTAGGAGTCATCAACATGCAAAAGGATCCAAATAAGGGCTATATTGCTCTATTAGGCTGGAGCCTAAATGCGATTGAAGCGGCTGAGAATTTTGACCGTCGCTACATTGTCGTTGCACCTGACTGGGCCGAAGAGTATTGCCAAAAACACGACATTCCCTACGTGCCTTGGAATTTTGAGCGTCTTAATGATCGCTCGATGGAAATTGCCGAGACGCTTAAAGAAAAAGGTGTTGATGTCGCGATCCCCCTCTACGAAGAAACCGTAGAGTGGGCTGGAGCTATCAACTCTTTACTGCTTGATAATCCGCGCATTTATGGCCAGTCATTACTGTTACGTGACAAGGCGCTGATGAAGCGTCGTGCCCAGCTGGGCGGTATCCGCGTCGGTATTTTTGAAGAAGCCCACGATAAAGAAGACGTAGTGCGCTTCCTCAAACGCGTTAACCAGACGTTACTAAAGCTGGACGGCGACCCTAACGACCCGATTCACCTCAAGGCCTTCGATAAAGCAGGCTGCCTGGGCCACCGTGTCATTCGTACGCCGGATGAAGTGGACACCATCCCTGAGGAAGAGTTTCCGGTGTTAATGGAATCGCATCTGGATGGCTGGGAATTTGCCGTTGAAGCGTGGATTCACGATGGCAAAATCGCTTTCTTGAATATCTCGGAGTACGTGACACTGGGCTACTCGGTATTCGTGCCCGCGTCGCCTGAGCTTGAGATTTACCGCGAGCAGATTACCCAACAGATTGAAAAGTTGATCAAGGCGTTCGACATTGAGTTTGGTTTGATCCACCCCGAATACTTTGTCACCAGCGATGGTGAGATGTACTTTGGCGAAGTGGCGTATCGTCCGCCCGGTTTCAAAGTCTTCGAATTGTTAGAGCGTGTTTACGGCTTCAATGCTTATCAAGCTTCAATGCTGGTGTTCGACCCGAAAACCACGAAAGAAGAAGTGGCCAAGTTTTTCCCGAAAGAAGTGGTCGATGCCGATGGCTTTGCCGGTTGCTTTGGCGTATACCCACGCCGTCGTGTAGTCAGCCGTTTGGAAATTCCCGAAGAGACCGAAGATCACCCCTACTTTGAGTCTCATGAGCTAACCTCACCAGTAGAAGAAACCGTTACTAAACGCACCGCGTTTGGTACCCATTGGGGTCTGGTCTACTTTAAAGGCGAGGATGCGCATACCATACGCGACCTATTAAAACGCCAAGAAGACCTCGACTTCTATGTATAATCCCCGCTAACGCTGGGATAAGGAGTCACCGTGGAGACAGATCAAGTGACGTCTTCTCAAGAAGATAGCAAGCTCAATGGGTTGTTGAGCAAATTTGATGACGCCGTGCGCCTGCTTACGCAGGCGCCCGCCTTCTCAAAGCCCGCCAAGCTGCCGCGAGTAATGGATACTGCGCGGCGAATATTACTTCAGGATGGCGGTTGTGAAGCACTGGAATCGCGTGCGCAAGCGTTCGAGGACGCCGGTGTATTTTTAGGTTCTGATTGGGAAACCCCTCAATACTTGGTGCCTACTTTGACGACTTTCTCGCTGAAAAGCGCAGATGCCAACGTGGTCGTTATTGAGTCATTAAGCGAGCTGCGACTGCTCTCTGTCGCTAAAGGCGATTTTGTACACCCGCTGGTTTCTGCAGAGCATGCGCACCATTACCTTACTCAGGTCATGGCGATTAATTTATGGCTACTGTTCTTACCGCCCAGCGAGGCGGAGCGGGAAACCCAGGGGCGCCTGGCGACCATTCCTCGCCTGCTTTTCCAGCACTTAGCGGATCGAATCGGCTACGAACATATTGTCGATCAACTGATTGATGAAATTTGGCGCATTTTAAAGCAGCGACCTATCCAGGTTGACGCAATCAAGCAGATGATCACCCAAATTGCCCTTTGCCAAGCCAACCCAGCAATTGATCTAGGCGCTAGTGGTCAAGGTGCCGACCGTTTGGTCAGCTCACTTTACGGGCCCACTCAGGCCTGCCGAGAAGACCCTGGTGTCGATGTTTATCGCGATCGACTGGAGCACATGGATCAGACGGCGCTGCAGGCTGAATCCACGGGCTTTGCCAGAGCGATGCACGATACCGGCTTAGTATCGCCCTACCACGCCGTGTTGCTACGCCACCTGCTTGAAGAGGGGGATCATTTACTCTCTGAAGCGTTGGGCTTGTCGTCTACCGGGCGTGATTGCTTACTCTGCTACCGTGAGCTGGTTCAAGCGTTGATTCGTGGTGGGGTTTATCCTGCTACCTCTCAGGCGGTCTACGGCCTTGCGCTAATGCTCGAACGCGGTATTCTCTATCAGCCGCCGGTGGCACCGGCAATGTGGCGTCAGCTTAATCTACCGCTCTCAGAGTGGGCGCAGTCACGACTCTCTATCGCCTATGGCGACACTGTCTCTCCCCGCGCACGACTGATTGAAGGCGTGCTATGCATGCTGGGTCTACCGTTAGGCGTGGGACAGGGCAATAACCCTACCTGCCAATCGGCACGCGCCCTTTCCATGTGGGCCTACAACGATCCGGACTATCTGCTACAGATGGTGGCGTGGGCAGCACGCGATGACGAAATCATCATGCATTTCGAGGGCCAGGCCATCTCATCAATGGAGAGCCTTTCTGGCGTTGCAACTGAACTGCCTATGGATTTAGACCCCGTTTCGCTAATTGTCGTGCCACATCTGGATCGCATTTATGCCGAAATGGGCCGACGCTGCATTGGTCGTGAGGGCGACCCACACCGCTGGGTGAATCCTGAATTTCATGGCTGGTGGTCAGGACGTGGTTTCCGCATCAATGTCGATGTGGCCACCGGGCAGCTAAGCGATGTGGATGATTTTGTACGCCACTTCTACGCCAGTTATCACCCCTACTACAATGGCAACCAACCGCTGATTCATCCACAGCCAGCGGGCATTGCGGTCACCGATAGCGCAGCGCGTTTCATTGGCTGGCACGCCATCACCATTTTGCGGGCGTCCCTCGACCCCTCTGACGTTATGCGGGTTTATTTTTATAATCCCAACAACGATAGCGGTCAGGATTGGGGCGACGACGTCATTGTCAGCACATCGGGTAACGGTGAACGCTTTGGTGAAGCATCACTGCCATTCGAACGCTTTGCATCGCGGCTGTATATTTATCATTACGACCCACTCGAGCGCGGTGAAATAGTCTCTGTCACCAGTGAAGAGTTGGAAAATGTTAAGTATTACCTGCACCGTAGCTGGGGGGCATCGCGTTTACCGCCTGTCGAACTACAGGCTGATCAAGGCCCTAATGCCCCACCGGATGCAGAATAAACCGCCCTATTAACGACACTCTCAATCATGATGATGCGACTCGATCAACTGTTGGTCAGCCAAGGGCTGGCCAATTCGCGTACCCGCGCCCAGCGGCTTATTCGCCATGGCCGGATTCGTCTTGCCAGTAACGGCAAACCGTTAACTAAAGCGTCAGAAAAGTGGCCCGAAGATACTCGCTTTGACGTAGAGGACGACCCTGAAGAGCGCTATGTCTCCCGCGCGGGTCTGAAACTCGAAGCGGTACTGACAACGCTTGAAATGCGCTTGGATGAAACAGTGGTACTCGATATAGGCCAATCAACCGGTGGCTTCACCGACTGCGCGCTGCGCTTTGGCGCCCGCCATGTCATTGGTGTAGAAGTTGGCCATGGGCAGTTGGCCCCCGAGCTACGTGGCGACCCACGCGTGACGTGCCTGGAGGGATTAAATGCGCGTTACATGAGTAGCGATGAAGCACTAAAAAGCGTGCTTGCCGCCCAACCCATTCATAGCGCCATTATGGATGTGTCATTTATCTCGCAAACGCTGATTCTGCCTGAAATTGCCGCCCTGCTGCCGCCGGAGGGGCACTTGATCTCGCTGGTTAAACCTCAGTTTGAGCTGAACGCAGAAGCTCTCGATAAACGCGGCGTGGTGCGTGATGCTCGGCGTTATAACGACGTTGAAACCAATATTCGCAGCGCCTGTGACGCCTGCGGGCTCGCCATTCGTCACTGGCAGGAGAGCCCGATTACCGGCGGCGATGGCAATCGGGAGTTCCTCCTGCATGCCATCAAGGAACGTAAGAAAGGGGCTTGAAAAGAGTATCAAGTCGATGAAGGAGGCGTGAGCTGATTTGCAGACTGCACTTTTATCGCCTCGCCTTTCTCGGGATGAAGCCATACATCCATCTGCTCAAAGGCCACGCGTACGCCCGCTTCACGAAACAGTGCATCAACCCGACAGTTAATTTCATCGGCCGCAAACAGCCTGTCGAGCAGGTCGTTGACGAAAATACGCAGCTCGAAATTGAGGCTATGCTGCCCGTAGCTTAAACAGAACACCTGAGGTTCAGGGTCAGTTAGCACACGAGCGTTTTCATCTGCGGCTTTGCGCAGCAGTTGATGCACCTTCTGCATGTCCGAGCCGTGAGCCACGCCGTAGGTAAGCACGACTCGGGTGATGTTATCCGACAGCGACCAGTTGATCAGCTGGTCAGTCACAAAGGTTTTATTGGGGATAATAATCTCTTTACGATCAAAATCAGTGACAGTCGTCGCTCGGATGCGGATACGGCTGACGGTACCGTGCAAATTGCCAATCGTGATCGTGTCGCCAATACGGATAGGACGTTCAAACAGAATGATCAAGCCGGATATAAAGTTGGCGAAAATCTCCTGCAAACCAAACCCTAACCCTACGCTCAATGCGGCTACCAGCCACTGCAGTTTGTCCCAGGAAACCCCAAGGGTCGACAGCCCCATAACGATCCCCGTGCCCACAATGGTGTAGGAGAGCAGCGAGCTAATCGCATAAGCGCTGCCCTGTTTCAATGACAGCCGGGATAGCACCATTACTTCTAACAGGCCGGGTAAGTTGCCCGCCATAATAAACGTAATAGCGACGATCAGCAGAGCAGCAAAGATGTCGGATATCGATAGCGCGTTATCAACCAGATCCCCCTCTTGCGCCTCCCACAGTGATACGTTGTCCAAATAGCCGAGCACCGAGAGCAAGTCTGACCAGACCAAGTAAAGCAGCGCACTAAAGCCAATCAACACAATCAGCTTGGAAAGCCGCAGCGATTGGCTATTGATCTGCGCCATATCAAGCGGGGGCTCTTCGACTACTTCGAGACCACCTTCCGCCCCCTCTTGTACTTGAGCGCGACGACGGGCCAGTGCACGACGATAGGCGAGCCGACGAGCAGCTACTGCCAAGCTGCGCACCAACGTAGCTTCCACCACCACCCACAGCCCCAGCAGGTAAAGCGTAATGGCGAACCTGCCTACTAGGCGCAACGCAGTGTATTCATAGCCCCAGGTGACTAACCCCAGCAGCATCAGTGGCACCGACGCCATCGCAAGCCCCAACAGCAAACGAAACAGACGCACGCCAAAAATGGGTATATGCGCCAGTATCAACTGCGCCAGCCACCAGCTCATGGCTATCAAACCAAGCGAGAGTAATGCTAGCGCAACGGGACGCATTGCTAACGGGGTCTCCACTTCACCCGACATAGCCGCAATGGCAATGACGGGCACCAAAGCAACCCCTAACCCGCCTAGCAGTTGGCGTAACCGAGCGGTGTATTGAGGTGACCAGGTAAAATGACGCTCAGCCACCCCCTCAGCAACCAATAGTCGGCGCACCCATGCCACTACGCCCCAACTCAGGGCTAACTGAAGCAGTGCCGGAGCAACGCTAGTTACCAACGGCCCCGCTGCGCCTAACAACCCAACCCCAATGCCCGCTAACGCTAATGGGCCAGGCAGCGCCAGCAGCGCATTTAGCAGCACCGCTTTAGGCGTGTGCAGCTGGGTGTCGCTTTTCAAGCGTCCGATTTGTGAATGCAGGTTCGCCAAGCGCGTCTTAATTTGGCGACGTAACCCCATCAGCACGAGACCCACCAACACAAGCGGTGCCCCGTTAAGCACTTGCCAAGAGAGTCCTTGCCAGCGGGTGGGCAAAATGGCACGCCACTCTCCCTCTTGCCACTCCAGGCGTAAATTATGCGGCAACTGGCGCAACCAGTTAACGTCCAGCGGGCGACTATTGGCGACCCAAAATAGCTGTTCATCAATGGTTTCAAGCAGCTCACTGGTGGTCGTTAACACTTGCTGCTGGTTCAGCTGTAGCTCGATCGCTGCACTCAACAAGCTTCCATAGGACTGCTCCAATTGTTCGACCAGCTCTCGCCGGGACTGATAGAGCCGCGAGAGTGAATCCACCAGTCCTGGCGTCGCTTCTATACCCGCTTCGGCTAGCTGCGCAGCCGCAAACTGCTCGCTTTGGCGTAACTGGTCACGCTGACGGACTAAATCAAATTGCTTCAAACGCAGATCAGCAATTTCATCCTGCAAATCGCGCCGTGCGGTTAATGGCGGGAGGGATTGGCGCTGCTCGCGCAAAATACGCGACAGCAGTTGGCTTCCGCGTATGGCATCAATTTGCTCATTCAGGCTACGCTGTAGTTGGCGTACATGCTCCAACTGACGCTGGGCTTCAATATTCTCACGCACGATACTGTTAGCGCGGTCGGTAGCTCGTAGCAGTTCAAGGCTTAACGTTTGGTTGGCTTGTTGGGCTTGCACCACCACTGGGTGGCCAGCGGCAATTAAGGGGTTATCACGGGCGGCATCAGCAATCGCCTGCTCTGAGGCCAAACGCCGCTGTTGGTCTATCACCCCTTGCAGCATACTGAGCTGCTGCTCTTGATAATCAATTTGCAACATCAGAACATCACGGCGCTCCTGCGCCAATTCGCGCAGCCGACTATTCGCGCTGAGTTCACGCTGGTAAAAGCTCACTTCGCGGTCAGCAAGTACGCGCTCAAGGCGCAGCTGTATAAGCCGTGCATCACTCAATGCCGAAAGTTGCCGATCTGCTAGCAAAGCCTCGCGCTCATCGTGTTGTCGGCGTAAACTCTCCGCGCGCTGGAGAGTTTCAGCGATGGATTGTTGGGCGCGTTCTGGGAGTGTTTGCGCAGCCAGGAGTTGAGAGTTCACTTCTGCTAGCTGACTTTGCAACTGTTGAAGCTCGACCACCGCCTCAGTTTGCAGGGTTTCCAGCTCGTCAAGGCGCCGGTCACTCAAACCAGCCACGGAAAGCTGCTGTGACGCTTCTTCGGCTTCGCTCAACTCACGCTGCAAACGAGTTAGTAATTCTGGGGCTTGCTCTACGCGCGTATCTAACGCGGCCAGGCGCTCATCGACAGAGGCTAGCCGTTCATAGGCCTCAAGGGCGGCCTCCAAGGCTTCTTTATCGCTGGTTTGTTGAGCAGTCAATGCGCCCTCAAGCGCTTCCAACTGAGCAAGCCTGGATGCCAGCTCAGCCTGTTCAGGCACACGCTCGAGCATGCTGGCCTGGAATGTAGCCTGGGCCGCGGCACTGCTAACAATAAGCAGCAAGAATAAGCACGTTACGATCCACTTACAGGCGCATCTCACCACGTTTCATATGCCTCGTTGACATCGATAGCTCCGCAGACACGGATAATAAGGTTATTGTCAGGCGTTCTGATAGCCAGCGCAATCAGAGGTGTTGACTTCCGCAGGCGGCGTGATAGAAACAACCATGGCATTTGCCTATTCATTCATTTTGCGAGCCACCTTAGATGGTTATCCGAAAACTACCGGTCACGAAATTATTGGTTCTGCTGAGTCTTGCTACGTTTAGTGCAAGTTCCTTCGCTGAGTCCCAACAAGAGATTGAGGCGCGTATCCGTGCCCTCAACGCTGAGCTATATGATCTGCATCAACAGTTGCAGCAGATAGAAAATCCCGAAGAAGCCGCTCAAGGCGTGCCATTTGAGCAGTTGCCTGAAGAAGCCGCCAGAGAAGACTTGAGCGAGCGCCGTGAACTCGAACAGGAATCGAGCCGAAACCCGTTTTCAATCACAGCGCACCGCACCAATTATCTGTTCCCGGTTAGCTATAATACGAACCAGAACCGCGAAAGCTTTCGCAATATCTCAGACGACAGCGAAATAGATAGCGTAGAGCTTAAGTTCCAGTTCAGCGCCAAGGTAAATCTGGCTGAACAGGTGTTTGGCAACTACGGCGACGTCTTTTTTGGCTACACCCAGCGCAGCTGGTGGCAAGCCTACAATACCGACGCTTCATCGCCTTTCCGAGAAACCAACTACGAACCTGAAATATTCATCGACTTTGACAATGCCTGGGAGGCGCTTGGCTGGGTGAATACACGCAACCGAATTGCCCTTAATCACCAGTCTAATGGTCGCTCAGATCCTCTCTCCCGTAGCTGGAACCGGGTTTATCTTGAAAGCACCTTCCAGCGCGGTGACTGGGCGTTCACCCTGGCACCGCATTGGCGGATACCGGAATCCTCAGAGGACGACGACAACCCGGATATCGAACGTTACATGGGGTACGGCGATATTCGCCTCGCCAAGCGCCTCAATAATAACCATGAAATGAGCGGTCAGTTACGCGGCAACCCCAGCGCAGGGAATATAGGCACCCAGATTGATTACAGCTGGCCTGCTTTCAACAGTTTGCGGGCGCATGTACAGTACTACTACGGATATGGTGAAAGCATGATCGATTATGATCATCGCGTGCACCGCTTGAGCCTTGGGTTTAGCTTAAATCCCTTATTTAGTACGACAGGGCTGAACCGATAGGCGCAATTGCTTGTCTGTTATTAAATGGCTGCTATGCTCATAGTAGCTAAACCATTCATTCGTCAAAGGAAGACTCCATGGCTAAACGTCAACCCACTTATTCTACTCAAGCCGATCAACTCAAAGATGATCTGCGCCACTTGAGTGAAACCGTTGAAGAGCTGGTCAACGCGACCGCTAAAGATGCCAGCGGAGAGATGAACGATCTACGTACCCGTGCCGAACGCCGTTTGAAAGACACCCGTGCACGCCTCGAAGCTCGCGGCGAACGTATCTATGACGAAACTCGTGACTCGTTGACCCATCAAGCCGATGCATGTGATCGCTACGTGCATGAAAACCCCTGGACGAGCATTGGTATTGGTGCCGCTGCAGGTATGGTTGTAGGTATGCTGCTCGGTCGTCGCTAATGGCTTTGGGTCCAACCCAACGCGTCTTCTCTGCCGCCAAACGCTTACTAAAATCGCTGATTGCTAATAGCGAAACCCGCCTGCGTTTGGCGGTGTTTGAGTTAGAAGAGGAGCGTGCTCGCTTACTGGTTCTACTGCTTCTCGCAGGAGCAAGCTTACTGCTGCTCTTGTTGGGTATTGCCACGCTGACGGCATTAGTAGTGGTTCTGTTCTGGGATACCTATCGCTTAACCGCCATTGCCATCAGTGCAGGTGCGTTAATCGGCGCCAGTTTGCTACTCGCGGTCATCGCGATTCGCCAGTCCAAGCAACACTCTCTTTTAAAAGAAACACTCAAACAGCTTGCTGCAGACCGAGCACTGCTTGAGGAGCCAAGTGATGAAACCATCCGCAGACAACGCTAAACCGCCAACGAAACCTTTAAGCCGCGCTGAGCGCAAAGCGCTGCTGCTAGCCGAACTAGAGCAGCAGCGCGTGGATATTTTGGTGGATAGCGACTATTTGCAGCAGGCAGCCTCGCCGCTAGACCAAAGCTGGCAAAGCTTTAAACTGCCGCTCTACGCCGTCGGCGGCTTTGCTGCTTATAAGCTAGCACGCCACCCAGGTGGCGCTATGGCGGCAGGCCGAAAAGCGCTTGCGGGCTACATGCTATTCAAAAAGCTTAAGTTATTAGCCAAAGTGGCTACTTAATTAAAGCTTTTTTGTACTGGGCTTTTTTGTACTGGGCTTTTTTGTACTGGGCTAGGATGTACGTGAAACGCATTTCCTAGCCTAGCAGGCTTGCCCACAAGCGACGCCACTCGCCCACGCCCACTGAAAGTTATACCCGCCTAGCTCTCCCGTCACATCCAATACCTCTCCAATAAAGCGCAGTTGCGGCAGGCCTTTAACTTCAAAGGTCTTGGACGATAGCGCCTCGGTATTGACCCCGCCCATGGTCACCTCTGCGGTGCGCCAACCTTCAGTCCCCGCTGGCTTCAGTTGCCAAGCGTTGAGCCTTCCTGCCCACTCATCCAGCGCTGCGTTGGCATACTGGGCCAGTGGTCGCGCCGGGTCATTGTCGGGGTACCACTCCAACAGCGCTTGCGCCAAGCGTTTCGGGAAGCGTTCGCCAAGCCAGGTAGAGAGTTGGCGCTTGGGGGTCTCTTGGCGCGCTTCGCGCAGTGACTCCGCCACGTTCTCACCGGGCAGCAGATCAATGCTAATCGCCTCCCCTGGCTGCCAAACGCTGGATATCTGCAGCATCGCAGGCCCAGACAAGCCACGATGGGTAAATAGCATGGGCTCTACAAAGCGGCGACTGCCTGCGCTAACGGCCACTGGCACGCTGACGCCTGATAGCTCTGCTGCGCGCGCCTTCCAAGTATCGCTCAGCGTGAACGGCACCAGCCCCGGGCGGGTATCGAATACTTCCAAGCCAAATTGACGGGCTATATCGTAACCCAATCCCGTCGCCCCCATGCTCGGAATGGAAAGCCCGCCGCTCGCCACGACCACTACACCCGCATCAATGTTACCTATCGAGGTGGTTAGCCGCATGGCACCGCCCTGCTGCTCCACGCGAGTAATCTGTGTGCTGAGTTTTATATCAGCCCCCGCCCACTCACACTCGGTCAGAAGCGTACGGACAATCTCTTTGGCCGAGGTGGCACAGAATAGCTGACCCGGCGTTTTCTCAACATGTTCAACGCCATGGCGCTCAACCAGCTCGACAAAGTGCTCGGGACGATAACGTTTGAGCGCCGAAATACAAAAGTAAGGGTTTGATGAGTAAAAGTGCTGCGGCGTCGTGCCAAGATGGGTAAAGTTGCAACGGCCGCCCCCGGACATGAGAATCTTCTTGCCCGCTTTGTTAGCATGATCAAGCACTAAGACCCGCTTTCCGGCATAGCCTGCTTGCGCTGCGCACATTAAGCCTGCGGCGCCAGCGCCGATGATGACAACGTCATAGATCATAATGGACAGCTCATATTGAGGACGATTCCCGCTATAAAAAGCAGGCATTCTAACAGGGTCGCACTTAAAAATTATTATATGATCAAATTACCCTATACAATAATTGTATAAATATTATCTAACGCTGAGAACTCTATGCTTTTGCCTTTTCATCGACGACGGCTGTTGCGACTTGCGCTTGTGCCTCTCACCCTTCTGCTTGCCAGTGTGACGTTCGCCCAATCGGCGCCCTCCATCATCGGCACACGGGCAATCTTGACGACCTGGTCCGATCCACTGGAAGCCTTGGGAACCCTTCGTGCTGATGAGAGCGTGACGCTATCAGCTACCGTCACGGACATCGTTGCCGAGATCAATTTCCGTGACGGCGAGCAGGTTGAAGAGGGGCAGCTGCTTATTCGCCTAGAGGATGCCGAGGAGCAGGCGCAGCTTAGGGCGTCCCAGGCACTTCGCGAAGAGCGGCGCAACGCGTCAAATCGCGCTTCCCAGCTGCAAGAACGCAATCTGGCGGCCCGGGCCGATGTAGAAGATAGCCAATCACGGCTGCGCCAGGCAGATGCCGATATACAAGCGATTGAAGCGGAGTTGGCTAATTACCAGATAAAAGCGCCCTTCAGCGGCCGTGTGGGCTTTCGCAATATCAGTATTGGCGCTCTGGTCACCCCAGGCATGGACCTGGTGACGCTTGATAAATTGGATGTTATGCAGCTCGACTTCAGCGTTCCAGAAGTATTTCTTGGTCGCCTATCGCCAGGCTTGATGCTCAACGCCACGACTGCCGCCTACCCTGACGCCCTCTTTAGCGGTGAAATTGCCACCATCGGCACACGGGTGGATCCAATAACGCGCAGCGTAAGCGTCCGCGCTGATCTCGATAATGCCGACGGCCGCCTGCGCCCTGGCATGCTGATGGAAGTGATCGTTCAACAGCGCGTACGCGATACTGTCGTCATCCCTGAGGCTGCCATAGAGCCTAGCGGTGACCGTCACTTCGTGATGCTAATTGAGCAGAGTGAAGGTAGCACACGCTTGGCACGGCGCGAAGTGGCGATCGGCGAGCGGCGCAATGGCGAGGTGGAAATTCTTGAGGGGCTCACCGCCAACGATTTAATTGTCTTTCATGGTCTACAGCTAGCCAGAGATGGACAAGAAGCCAGGTTAATCGGGATCGCCGATGACGAGACCGGTATCCGAGCGCTGCTGGAGGCCGACCGCTAATGCGCTTATCGGATATCTCTGTACAGCGACCGGTACTGGCGATGGTGATTGCGGCGCTGATTGTTGCCTTTGGTCTGCTAGCGCTCAATCGTTTGCCGCTTCAAGAGTACCCCACCATCGACCCGCCAGTGGTCACCATCGATACCCGCTACCCCGGCGCCTCGGCCAGCGTTGTCGAAACACGTATTACCCAGGTATTAGAAGACCGCATTGCGGGTGTTGAAGGCATCGAGCTAATTACCTCGCAAAGCGAAGATGGTCGCTCTCAGATCGAGATCGAGTTTGGCATCGATATGGATATCAATGCCGCCGCCAATGATATTCGCGACCGTATCTCCGGCGCGCTGCGCAACCTACCCGACGACGCTGACAACCCAGAGGTCACCAAAGCCGATAGCAGCGAAGAGATAGTGGTGTGGCTAAGCCTTTCCGGCGAAGATTACTCCATAACTGAATTGACCGACTACGCTAACCGCTTTCTGGTCGACAGCCTTTCCGTTCAACCGGGAGTGGCTCGAGTGCGTGTCGGCGGCGGCAGTGACTACGCCATGCGCGTATGGCTGGATCGCAATGCCTTAGCCGCACGCGGACTCACCGTTAGCGATATTGAAGATGCGTTGCGGGCTGAGAACGTAGAGCTACCGGCAGGCTCGCTTGAATCCGAAGATCGTCAGTTTATTGTCCGTCTCCCCCGCAGCTTTGCCAGCGCCGAAGATTTTCAGCGCCTCGCCCTCAGCTCTCCTCAAAACCAGGAGGAAAACGGCTATCTGGTGCGCCTTGCTGACGTAGCAAGAGTAGAAGTCGGCGCGGTGGAGGATCGTTCTGTCTTCCGCTCTAACGGCATCCCCATGGTCGGCCTGGGTATGATCATGCAGTCGACGGCCAACGTAATAGAGCTCTCCGAAGCCGTTCAGGTCGAACTTGAACGGCTGCAGGGCACCCTGCCCGAAGGCATGTCGCTAAGCCTGAACTACGACGCCTCGCTGTTCGTCTCAGGGGCGATTGAGCAGGTCGTTATGACGCTGTTTATCGCCATGGGCCTGGTGGTGGTAGTGATCTTTATGTTTTTGGGCAATTTGCGCACTACCCTGGTACCTGCGGTGACCGTTCCGATTGCCGTTATTGGGGCTTTTACCGCTCTGGCCGCGATGAATTTCTCAATCAACCTGCTAACGCTGCTGGCGCTGGTGCTGGCGATCGGCCTGATTGTCGATGATGCCATCGTCGTGCTTGAAAATATAAACCGGCGTATGCACGACTACGGCGAGACACCGCTAGTCGCCGCCTTTCGCGGTACCCGGCAAATCGCTTTTGCAGTTATCGCCACCACCCTGGTGTTGGTGGCGGTTTTCTTGCCGCTCAGCATGTTGCAAGGCGATATTGGCCGACTATTTTCCGAGTTCGCACTGACCATGGCCGCCGCAGTAGTCGTCTCTACGCTGCTGGCACTGACGCTTACGCCGATGATGGCGTCTAAAATTCTTAAGCCGGGCATGCACGACAGCCGGATTGGAAAAGCCGTGCAGTGGCTGCTCAGCGGCACTCAACGCCGCTATCAGGCCACGCTAGAGTGGATGCTCAAAATGCGCTGGCTAGTGGTCGCGGCGTTTGTATTGCTGATAGGTGCCACCGCCTGGCTGGCCACGGCACTGCCCAACGAATACACGCCTCAGGAGGATCGCGGCAACTTTATCGTATTGGTGAATGGCCCCGAAGGCGCCACCTTCGACTATATGATGGACTACATGGATGAGATCGAAGCGAGGATGACGCCACTAGTGGAGAGCGGTGAGTTGGAGCGCGTCGTCGTTCGCGCCCCTCGTGGCTACGGCAACATCGAGAATTTTAATAGCGGCTTTATTATCGTCAATATGGCCGAGTGGGGCAGCCGACGCAGCGCCTGGGAGATAATGGCCGACGTACGCCAGACACTGAGTACCCTACCCGGCGTACAAGCGTTCCCTGTAATGCGCCAGGGCTTTGGACAACGCACCGAAAAACCGGTCCAGTTTGTGCTGGGTGGCGGCACGTATGAGGAACTTGCCCGCTGGCGGGATATGCTGATAGACCATGTGCGTGAAAACAATACGCGCTTAACAGCCCTGGAAAGCAACTACAACGAGACCCAACCGCAACTGCGGGTAGAGATCGACTACGAGCGTGCCGCCTCGTTAGGGGTTACCGTCTCGGAAATCGGCAGAACGCTGGAAGTGTTGTTGGGCGGTCGCAATGTCACTCGCTATGTGGATGAGGGTGAGGAGTATGATGTCATCCTGGAAGGCGATCGCAGTAGCCAGAATAGCCCCAGAGCGCTGGATAACATTCAGGTTCGCTCGGCGCGCTCTAGTGAGCTGATTCCTCTAGCCAGCCTTGTCACGCTTTCCGACTTTGCTGGCGCCAGCACCCTGAATCGCTTTGACCGCATACGCGCGATTACCATTGAGGCCAACCTGGCAGATGGTTACCCGCTCGGCGAAGCGTTGGCGTACCTAGAGGAGAGCGCTGCTGAGTTGCTGCCAGAAGAGGCACAAACCAATGTGGCAGGCGCATCGCGCGACTTCCAGCAGGCTAGTGGCGCCACCGCCTTCCTATTGTTAATGGGCGCACTGGTGGTGTTCCTGGTACTCGCTGCCCAGTTCGAGAGCTTAATCCATCCCTTTGTCATCATGCTCACGGTGCCACTGGCAATGAGTGGCGCTCTGCTTGCCCTGCTGCTCACTGGCCAGTCATTGAACATCTACAGTCAAGTAGGCTTAGTGCTACTGATTGGTTTAGCCGCTAAAAACGGCATTTTGATTGTCGAGTTTGCCAACCAGTTGCGCGACGAGGGTAAAGCGTTTCGCTCGGCGTTGATTGAAGCCTCTGTGACGCGATTGAGGCCTATCTTAATGACGGCTGTCACCACTATGGCTGGCGCCATTCCATTGATCATCTCGACAGGACCGGGGGCCGAATCGCGTTTGGTCATCGGTACCGTGATTATGGCGGGAGTCGGCTCGGCCACGCTGTTTACGCTGTTTGTGGTGCCCGTCGCTTACGATCTACTCGCGCGTCACACGGGTTCGCCAGGTGCAGTTAAGCGGCAGTTGGAGGAGGAAATTGCAAACGCGCCATCTGACTGATGTCATTGCGACTGAAGCGTGGCAATTTGGGCGGGGGATGTCATTGCGTATAGGGACTCCTCCCCGGTTGCAAGCTCCGATGATGAACAACATAAGCCGATGCGTGCGTATAGTCGGTCTCTTAATGGGGACGCTATCCCCTGACCCTGATGAACGTCGCGCACCTTCTCTCCTCAACGAACGATAGGCTTTTTCAGCCATCGCAATGATCAGGTTTCGAGAAGGCCGGTCTGACCTGTTTTTCATCCATCGTTGCTCAGCAACAAGGTAGCCGCCTGTCGGCGCTTAGGCGCTGATGGTGCTACCGCTTAGCTCACCATCAGCGCTGAACCGTCGTTAAACTCTCTACAATAGGACTGACCGCTGTGCAGAACCGCCCAGGCGGTTCGTACTGTCTTGTTCGCTAACGCAACAGCCGCTTTGTTCTTGCCAACGCGAGCGACCAGGGATCGTAGCCAACGACTTTTAGCATCCTGTTTGTCACCCACGGTGTTGATGACCGAGTGTGCGCCACGTATCAGGGCAGCTTTCAGGGAGACTTGACCCGTTCGGCCAATGCCCTTGATCTTCGCGATGCCACCACTGCTGTGTTGTGTCGGCGTTAACCCCAGATAGGCTGACGCTTGGCGACCTTTCTTAAACGCGTCGCCGTTACCGAGGGCGCTATAGAGCTGGGTGGCGACCACCGGCCCCACACCCTCTATCGCCAGGAGTTGGCGACAAGGCCCCACGGCGTGACTCATCTGCTCCACCCGTTTATCCAGTGACTGAATACGCTCATTGAGCCGATCCAGCTCCGTCATTTGTTCAGCGAGTAAGTCACGCATCAGCATTGAGAGTTCGTTGTCGGCATCTTCTAGGGCGCGCCATACACGTTGCTTTAATGCCTTCTGACCACGACCGCTAATCACACCGTATTCCTGTAATAGTCCATGAACTTGATTGATCAACTGGGTGCGCTGATGAATGTACCTTTCCCGAATGCGGTGCAGGCTCTGAATATCCTGCTGCTCGACGCTTTTGAGCGGTACAAAGCGCATGTCTGGGCGCAAACCCGCCTCTACAATAGCGAGAGCGTCATTGGCATCTGTCTTGTGCCCCTTGCGAAAAGGCGTCACAAACTGGGGCGAAATGAGGGCAACGGTATGGCCGAGGGCCTGCAGCTGTCGCGCCCAATAATGCGATCCACCGCACGCCTCCATGAACACCCGACAGGCCGGTTGGCGGCGCATAAAATCCAAGACCTGATGCCGTTTAAGCTCTTTGTTGACCTGAACACGCGAGGAGTGTGTGTCGACAACACACACTTGAAAAACACGCTTTGCCAGATCAATACCGATTATCTTATGCTTGTTCATGACTCTTCCCCTCCGCATTGAAGTGGTTCAACTATCAATGTAGCTCTCTGAAGCTTCGAGAGGGGAGGAGTCCCTTTCATTGAACGCAGTGAAGCAATCTGGTTTTTAGAGGCCGCCGCACGCTTGAGATTGCCGCGTCGCTGCGCTCATCGCAATGATATAGGGGGGCATTGCGAAGCTTCGTCGTTTCACTCCTTGCAATGACGACCTCAATGAAAAAAGGTGCCTGTTGGCACCCTTTGAAAAGAGAGCTAGCGATTACTCACACTCGCCTAGGTACTCGCCTTCAATGACCGTGTTCATGCTCAGTTCCCCCATGGGTGACTGGGTCAGGATATCGACGCTGCCTTCGATACGCTCGCCCATAAAACGCATTTCGCCATCGATGGTGGCTTCACCACCCTCAGCGCGACACACCATGCTGTAGCTGAGACCGTCTGCATTCAGCTCCTGGTCGAGCAGTTCACAGCCTTCCTCTTCCTCGATGAAGCCAAATTCAGCGCCCTCAAGCTCTTCCTGACTAATACACTGGCGCTCGGTTTCCGTTTGATCCGGAATTTCCATTTCGCCGGTAACGCTGGTTTTGCTCACAAACTCCCACTCACCAGCGGTGACATTGGGGGTTTCAGCCAACGCGACCATCGGAAAGGCCACTAGGGCCGCTACTGCCATGTTACGTAACATCATCGCTACTCTCGCTGCGTTGCTTTGGGAACTTAAATCCTGAGATATCCTACCTGATTCAATCCCACGATGCCCTACCCGACGACCACACTGCTACACTCATTGGGTAAGAAACTGACTTAGCGCATCCGCAATACAAGGTAACCAACAATGCAAGACGACGCTCTGGTCAATTATGACTTTCACTGCCCCTACTGCGATTCACCGCTGACCTTCCTGATTGATACGTCACAGGGCAGTCATGACACCTGGGAGGATTGCCACCAATGCTGTGCGCCCATCCAGCTACAAGTCATCGTCTCGCCGATGAGCGGAGAACTCGAAAGCGTCGTCGCTGGGCGTGACGACGACGTGCTGTAGCTTGATCTAAACGTCTCGTAAAGCAGCCTTTCGCCGGGTCTCATTACGCCGCATAAAAAACCACGCCAACAGTGTCGCCAGCGATACCGTTAGGATGATCAAGGTAGCAAGCGCATTGATCTTCGGCGACACCCCCATGCGCACCGACGAAAACACCACCATCGGCAGCGTATTAGCCCCTGGGCCTGAAACAAAGCTGGCGATCACCAGGTCATCCAGCGAGAGGGTAAACGCCAGCAGCCAGCCTGCTGCCAACGCGGGGGTAATGATCGGCAGCGTGATAGAGAAGAAGGTTTTCACTGGAGGTGAGCCCAAATCCATGGCGGCCTCTTCAATGGAGTGATCCACTTCCCGCAGGCGCGCAGCCACCACGACCGCCACGTAGGCACTACAAAAGGTGGTATGGGCAATCCAAATGGTCGCCATACCCCGGTCGGCTGGCCAGCCGGTAATCTGCGCCATCTGCACAAATAGCAGCAGCAGTGAAAGACCCGTTATGACTTCGGGCATCACCAGCGGCGCTGTGACCATGCTGGATAGCGCCGTTTTACCGCGGAAGTGGCCATAGCGCGTCATTACGAAGGCTGCCACGGTGCCCAGGCAAACCGCCATGCTGGCAGCGAAAAATGCGATCCTTAGGCTCGTCCACACCGCCGACAGAATCTGCTCGTCACGAAATAGTTCGCCGTACCATTGGGTGGAGAACCCCGCCCACACCGTGACCAACTTTGAAGCGTTAAACGAATACACCACCAGCACAAACATCGGCAGGTAAAGAAACAGTAGGCCAATCACCAGCATGACCGTTGAGAAGTTGATCCGCCGCAGGCTGCTCATGACGCTAGCTCCTTGGACTGATAGCGATGGAACCAGACAATCGGCACCAGTAAGAGCAACAGCATCACCATGGCCAGCGCCGACGCCACGGGCCAGTCGCGGTTAAGGAAAAACTCCTCCCACAACACCTTACCGATCATTAATGTGTCCGGGCCGCCAAGTAACTCGGGAATCACGAACTCGCCTACCGCCGGGATAAACACTAGCATCGAACCGGCGACAATCCCCCCCATAGAGAGCGGCAGAGTAACTTTGATAAAGGTATTGATCTTGCGCGAACCCAGGTCGGCAGCAGCTTCCAATAAAGAATTATCCATCCGGGTTAGATGGGCATAAAGCGGCAACACCATAAACGGCAAGTAGGCGTAAACGATACCAATCGTGACCGCAAACTGGGTGTTCATCATGCGCAGCGGAGAATCGATCAGCCCTATCCCTATCAGTAGGTTATTGATCAACCCGCTATTGCTTAAAATACCCATCCAGGCGTAAACACGAATCAGAAACGACGTCCACGAAGGCAGCATGACCAGTAGCAGTAACAGCAGCTGCCAGCGAGCGGGTGCCCGCGCCATGGCATACGCCATTGGGTAGCCGATCAGCAGACAAGCCACCGTCGCTATGAATGCAGTTTTGACTGAGCCCCAATAGGCGGCGATATAGAGCGAATCTGAGAGCAGAAAGAGGTAATTGCCCAGATTAAGAAAGACATGCAGTGTCTGATCGGCGTACTCAAGCAGCGGGCCATAGGGCGGAATCGCAATCGCCGCTTCTGAGAGGCTGATTTTGAGCACTAGCGCAAAGGGCAGTAAAAAAAACAGCGTCAGCCACACGAGCGGAAACGCAATCACTGCTCGACGCCCTAACTGCAAGCGTTTGAGCAGTGCTGAAGAACGAGATAACTTCATTAAAGGCAGTCTCCTCGCAGTAAGGAATGCGCCACTATCGCAATTCAAAACGTTAGCAGCTCAAGACGCTAGCGGTTCAAAACAATCGTACTGTGATCTTCCCAGTAGACATACACACTGTCTTCCCAGGTGGGTCGATCACCGCGACGCTCGGTATTGGCCATACTGACTTTAATGATCTGGCCCGACTGGGTGCGCACGTAGTAGAGCGAGAAACCGCCTAAATAGGCAATATCATCCACCTTGCCTTCTGCCCAGTTATATTCTGTTGTGGGTTTCTCGCGGGTTAGCCAGATTTTTTCAGGGCGCAGCGCGACCCAAACCCGCCGATTCGACGCCTGTGTGGTAATACCGTGGTCAATATAGATGGGGCGCTCGAGCGCTGGAGCGGCGATACGGCAGTGGTCGGCAGCGTCTTCGATAATCTCGCCTTCAAACAGATTCACCGTGCCGACGAATTCCGCCACCATGCGGCTCACCGGGCTTTCATAAATATCGATGGGCGAGCCTATTTGCTCGATCCAGCCATCAGCCATGATCGCCACACGGTCGGCCATGGTCATCGCCTCTTCCTGGTCGTGAGTGACCATAATGCAGGTCACACCCACCTGCTCAATGATCTCGACCACTTCAAGCTGCATTTCAGTGCGCAGCTTTTTATCCAGTGCGCCCATGGGCTCATCTAACAGTAACAGCTTAGGCCGCTTGGCCAGCGAACGCGCCAGTGCTACCCGCTGGCGCTGGCCGCCAGAGAGCTGATGCGGCTTGCGCTTGGCAAAGCGCTCCATATGCACCAGTTTCAACATTTGCGCGACGCGAGCGTCGATATCCGTTTTGGGGAGCTTGTCCTGCTTTAAGCCAAAGGCAATATTCTGCGCCACTGTCATATGCGGAAATAGCGCATAGGACTGAAACATCATATTGATAGGCCGCTTGTGCGGGGGCATGGCGGTGATATTCTCACCGTCTAATAAAACCCGGCCTTCGGAGGGCGTTTCAAAGCCCGCCAACATCCGCAGCAGGGTGGATTTACCCGACCCGGAGCCACCTAATAGCGCGAAAATTTCCCCGCGCTTAACCTGCAAATTGACATCATCCACCGCCAGCGCATCATCAAACCGTTTGCTTAAGCGTTTCACTTCCAGCACGACATCCTCGGCAAACCGTGGGGTTTTGCCCTGGGGTCGTGACGAAGAAGGAGTCGTTGGCGCAGCAGATGAAGGCTCGTTCGACAGGGGCGTAGTGACCATTCGCCACTCCCATCAAAAGGCCCGGCAACCCGGGCATTAATAAAGACGAACAGCGAGCCGGTGAGGGAATGCCTCTGGCTCGCCGTCGGATAAATGTCGGTTTAACGACCGGACTTTACACGATTCCAGATCCGTGTACGTGCGCGAAGCACATCTTGAGGCTTTTCAGCCTGTACGTACAGGTTTTGCATGACATCGGTGGTCGGGTAAATCGCCGGATCATTCAGGATTTCATCAGAGAGATATTCATTAGCCGCCAAGTTAGGGTTGGCATAGCGTACATACTCGGTGATCTCGGCGGCAATTTCCGGGTCAAGAATGAAGTTGATAAAGGCATGAGCGTTTTCAGTGTTCGGCGCGTCAGCGGGCACCGCCATCATATCGAACCAAAGGGCAGCGCCTTCCTTGGGGATGCTATAGCCAATAGAGAAGTCGCGTCCTGCTTCTTCAGCACGAGCAGCGGCTTGGAAAACATCACCGGAGTAGCCTGCGGCGACGCAAATATCGCCATTCGCCAGGTCAGACACATAGCGTGACGAGTGGAAATAGGTCATATCGTCGCGAACACTAGCAATCAGCTCACCCGCCGCTTCGATATCGTCGATATTTTCGCTGAGCGGGTCTAGGCCTAGATACGCCATGGCGGGTGACAACATCTCATCAGCAGAATCCAGCATTGACAAGCCGCAGCCCGCCTCGCTCAGTGCGCTGGTTATTTCAGGATCAAACAGCAGCCCCCAGCTGTCCAAGGGGGCGTCGTCACCCAGGATTTCTTTTACACGCTCAACGTTATAGCCGATCCCATTGGTGCCCCACATATAAGGGACCGAGTATTCGCTACCGGCGTCGATGGTTTCCAGGTTAGCCATCAGCTCTGGGTTGAGGTTATCTAAATTGGGCAGTAACTCGTGGTTCAGTGGCTGAAACACGCCAGCTTTCACTTGGCGGGTAAAATAGTAAGTGGATGGCACGACCACATCGTAACCGGAACGCCCAGCGAGCAAGGCGGCATCAAGAATTTCATTACTGTCGTAAACGTCGTAGGTCACTTCAATGCCGGTGCGCTCGGTAAATTTTTCCAGCGTTTCCGGGGCAATGTAGTCTGACCAGTTAAATACCCGCACCTCTTCGGCTTGGGCAGCGCTAGCCGCTGCGGCGAATGAGATAGCCGCAACGGCCGCGGAAAGTTTGTGGATGTTCCCCATTATCACTGCTCCTGTTGTCTCAACTAGTCATTAAACAATTCAGCATTCACTAAACAGTTCAGCCAAATGTTTTGCCAAGTGTCTTCATACCAAGTGCGCCCTGCTGCTGCCGGCAACAGCCCTCAGCGGCTAACAATAGCGTAGGCCATAATACTGACCGTGCGAATTTTGCGGTGCAGTGACGCCTACCGCAAGCCAATGTGAAAAATTCTTGTATTTTGCTTCATCGACCCCATTAACCAGCTAGTGCAACGACAACCGCCTGGCCAATAGAGAAATGCTATTGATGGCATGGCTATTCTTAATTTTAGCCATTAGTCGTTAGCCATTAGTATTATCAACAATTTCACATTATTCATTCACCAATCCTGGAGATTATCTGAATGTCATTGATCAACACTGAAGTTAAGCCGTTTAAAGCAACTGCCTATTTGAATGGCGAATTTGTTGATGTTACTGAAGCCGACATGCAGGGTCAGTGGTCCATCTTTTTCTTCTATCCCGCTGACTTCACTTTTGTTTGCCCGACTGAGCTTGGTGACTTAGCCGACAACTATGCTGAGTTCAAAAAACTGGGCGTTGAAATCTACAGCGTTTCAACCGATACCCACTTTACTCACAAGGCATGGCACGACAGCTCTGACACCATCGGCAAACTTCAGTACCCGATGATTGCGGATCCGACGCTGCGCATTTCACGTAACTTTGAAGTCTTGATCGAAGAAGCCGGTCTTGCCGAGCGCGGCACCTTTGTTGTCGACCCCGACGGAAAAATCCAGATCGTCGAAATTAACGCAGGCAACATCGGTCGTAATGCCGAAGAACTGCTGCGCAAAGTGAAAGCCGCCCAATACGTGCGTGCCAACCCGAACGAAGTGTGCCCAGCCAAGTGGAAAGAAGGCGAAGAGACACTCGCTCCTTCTCTGGACCTGGTAGGCAAAATCTAAACCGCTCGCGGTTTTCACATCCTTGCTCTTTTTTGCTGCGCAAGGGTGTGCATGTTCAACGCCCGGGTTTCGCCCGGGCGTTCTGTTTTAAAACTGTTATTAAACCTGTTAACAGTTTTTTAAAGTATTACTGATTAGCACCGTCACACACGTGTGTTCAATACGTCTGTTATCTGCGAGGAAGCTACTGTCATGCTGGACGCCAATTTAAAATCCCAGTTAAAAGCGTATCTGGAAAAAGTGACTCAGCCGTTCGAGATCGTTGCGTCCCTCGATGACGGTGCCAAGTCACAAGAATTGCTTGGTCTGTTGGAAGATATCAGCAGCCTGAGCGACAAGATTACCTTGCACAGCGATGGTCAGGATGCACGTACGCCATCGTTTGCGCTCAACCGCCCCGGTGAAGAGACTGGCGTGGTGTTTGCAGGCATTCCTATGGGCCACGAGTTCACCTCGTTAGTGCTTGCCCTGCTGCACGTTGGCGGTCATCCGCCTAAGACGTCTGACGAATTGCTTGATCAGGTTCGAGCATTAGATGGCGAGATGCTTTTCGAGACCTATTACTCGCTGTCTTGCCAGAACTGCCCGGACGTGGTTCAGGCACTCAATTTGATGGCCATCTTCAACCCGAACGTGCGCCACGTCGCTATTGACGGCGCGCTGTTTCAGGATGAAGTCGAGTCTAGGGAAATCATGTCGGTGCCGAGCGTCTATTTGAACGGTAAACCGTTCGACCAGGGCCGCATGACGCTTGAACAGATTCTTGCCAAGGTTGATACCGGTGCCGCCGAACGCGATGCCAAAAAGCTGAGCGAAAAAGCCGCTTTCGATACGCTTGTCATTGGTGGTGGCCCGGCAGGTGCTGCGGCGGCTATCTACTCGGCGCGCAAAGGCATCAATACCGGCGTTGCCGCTGAGCGCTTCGGTGGTCAGGTGGCGGACACCATGGGCATTGAAAACTTCATTTCGGTGTCACACACCGAAGGCCCGAAAATGGTCAGCGCGCTAGAAGAGCATGTCAAAGATTACGAAGTTGACGTCATGAACCTGCAGCTTGCTACTTCCTTTAAAGCTGCCGAGACAGAAGGCGGCCTTCACGAAGTATCGTTTGAGTCCGGCGCTAAGCTGAAGAGCAAGACGCTAGTACTGGCGACAGGCGCCCGCTGGCGTGAGATGAACGTGCCCGGCGAGCAGCAGTATCGCAACAAAGGTGTTGCCTACTGCCCTCACTGTGACGGTCCGCTGTTCAAAGGCAAGCGGGTAGCGGTTATAGGGGGTGGTAACTCGGGTGTTGAAGCGGCGATTGACTTAGCGGGCATTGTCGGCCACGTCACGCTGGTTGAGTTTATGGGCGAGATGCGCGCTGATGCGGTGCTGCAGAAAAAGCTCAAGAGCCTGCCTAACGTTGATATCATTCTCAACGCCCAATCGACCGAAGTCACCGGTGACGGCAGCCGTGTCAATGGCTTGAACTATAAAGACCGTACGACTGATGAGAGCAAATCCATCGCGTTAGAAGGTATTTTTGTTCAGATTGGTCTGGTACCTAACACCGAGTGGTTGAAAGGCTCACCGATCGAAATGACGCCGCGTGGTGAAATCATTGTCGATGCCCATGGCATGACATCCGTGCCCGGCGTATTTGCCGCAGGCGATGTGACCACCGTGCCCTACAAGCAGATCATTATCGCCATGGGCGAAGGTGCTAAAGCATCGCTCGGCGCTTTTGACTACTTGATTCGTAACTGATCTCGACGAAAAAAAGCCCGCGGACATTTGTCCGCGGGCTTTTCTGTTGGGAAGTACCTTTAACTCGCGACCCGTTAGAGTACCCACGTACCGCCTTTTAGGTGCCCATTAAGATTTAGCTGGAATTTCCCCTAGTACCTCTGGAATCGTCATCTTCACATAGCGCCCTGGCGCAGGCTCAATCACTTTGAGCTGACCATCGCCAGGTTGGCGCACAGGCACCATCTTTTCGCTATCGGCATAGCCATTCTCAGTCATCCAAGACTGCCAATGGGGCCACCAGGAGCCTTCATGAGCCGCTGCGTTTGCTAGCCACTCATCATGCGTTTCCGGCAGCGCTTCGTTCGTCCAGTAGCCGTACTTGTTTTTATGGGGTGGATTAACAATACCCGCAATATGGCCCGATCCGCCCAATACGAAGGTAACCGGCCCTTTAGGTAACAAAGCCCCATAGTAAGTGCTGTTCCACTTGGCGATGTGATCCTCTTTGGTGGACACGAAATAGCTGGGCGTGGAGATTTTACGCAGGTCTATTTTCACATCATCCAATTCAATGCCGCCAGGCTCAACGAGACGGTTCTCCAGGTACATATAGCGCAGGTACCAAGCGTGCGTCCCGGCAGGAAGGTTGGTGCCATCCGTGTTCCAGTAAAGCAGGTCAAAGGCGGCGGGCGTTTCGCCCTTTAAATAATTATTGATGTAAAACGACCAAAATAGATCATTTTCACGCAGCAAGTTAAAGGTATATGCCATTGAACGACCATCAAGATAGCCTTTCAACTGCAGCGTCTGCTCAATGCCTTCTACCACTCGCTCATTAAGAAATACGCCGATATCGCCAGGGTCACGAAAATCCTGCAGCGTCGCCATATAAGTAACCGACTTTACTTTGCGCCCACGCCGCGTGCTGGTGAGATAGGCCACTGTAGAGGCGGCTAGTGTGCCCCCCACGCAATAGCTGAGTAGATTGACCGACTTCTCACCACAGGCCTGTTCGATGGCTTCCATCGCGCTGATGGGCCCCATCTGCATATAGTCGGCCCAGGTGATATCGCGTTGTTCAGGGCCAGGGTTACGCCAGGAGATCAGAAAGACGGTATGGCCTTGATCCACCAGCCACTTAACCATTGAGTTATCTTCACGTAGGTCAAGAATGTAGTACTTATTGATCCACGGCGGCACCATTAGCAACGGCGTTTTAAAGGTTTTTTCCGTGGTGGGGGTGTACTGGATCAACTGGATCAATTCGTTTTCGTAGACCACTGCCCCGGGTGTTACGGCGATATTTTCACCCACGCCAAAAGCGCCGCGATCCGTCATGCAGACATTGATACCCTCGGCAGAATTGCCCAAGTCTTCGCGCAGGCGAGCTAATCCATCCACCAAGTTCTGGCCACGGGTTTCAAGCGTGCGGCGCATGACTTCAGGGTTGGTGCCCATAAAATTTGTCGGCGCCATCGCGTTGACCAACTGGCGCGCGTAAAACATCAGGTTACGCTTTTTGGTTTCGTCTAAACCGCTTAGGCTTTCAACCAGCTCTTCCACCATCTGCGAAAACAGTAGGTACTGCTGCATAATAGCCATATAGTGCGGGTCTTGTGTCCACGCCTCGTCTTTAAAACGGCGGTCATTTTTGGCCGGCGTGATCAACGGGGTAACCTGCTCGCCAGCCATCCCGCGCATGGCTTGCTGCCACAACAGCCACTGATCCTGCACCAACCGGGCCTGGGTTTCCCACAGCAAAGTAGGATTCTGCATCAGCGACTGCGCACCCGCTTCAAAGCTTTCGCGCATATCGCTATAAATGGAGTCGGCGGCCTCACTGGGTGCAATACGGGAAAGCAGATCCTGCATCAATCCTTGGTACTGCTCACCGATCTCTTTGAGTTGATTATGCCACTCTTCAAGCTCTGCCTGAGATAACCCTTCAGGTAAGCCCTTGGCTATTTCATCGGCTAGCCCTTGAGAAAGCCCTGATGATAATGCCTGGAACGGATTGTGCCACGCTGACTGCATACTAACTCTCCCTACGCCCTCTCCAGGCGCACCGACCACTTTGACCAAGACCAAGCTGTTATATAGCTAAGTTTTTATACGATAAGGCTTCTATATGACAAGGTTTTATCGTTGCAATGTTTTATTTATAGTTGCAACGTTTTAAATGCATCGCGGCGCCCTAAGGCGCCGCGATGATGTCGTCAATCAGCTTTTGCGCGTTGACTGACTGGAGGCTTTCGCAGGCTGCTCCCCTTTCGCAGTAGCCTTGGCTTGGTCGGACATTTGCTGCCCGGCTTCACTGAACATCTTTTCCATTTCAGATTTAAACTGCAGGCTCATTTCGCTCATCACCCGCGCGTCTTCCTGCATCTGCTGGGAAAGTTCGTTCATCATCTCGGCTTGCTTGGTGCCGAAATCACGCAGGCTTTCTGCGTCTTGAATTTCAGTGGCGCTACGAATGCGCTCAGTACCCATCTGGCTGTAGCGCTTCATGGCTTCCAACTGATACTGGGTCATTTTTTCCATATTGTTGAGCATCAGCGAATTAATTTTTCGCATGGGCTCAAACATCTGCTTAGTTTGGGCGTTAAAGGCGTCCATCATATTGTCTTGCATAGTGTCTGCTCCTGTATCGTTCCTTGGCATGAGCCTTGGAGTGACTCACCGTGATGTAGCTTTGCTGCACTGCAAAAAGAGTAATCTTTGGCATGCTGCATTGCAACAGTGGCGTCATTTCAGTATCACCGTGCAAGCCTGAACCGCTTTGCCATATTACTCTGCCCTACCTCAACAGGTGGAGAACCACCTGTTAAGTTAATGCGCGTTAACTGCTTGCTTCAATCTATGTGCCGCTGCGTTTGGATTCAGAACGGGAACGTGACGATGCCGTTGACTTTGCTTTGCTGGAAGAAGCGCTTTCTGAATTGCTTTTAGAGCTAGTCCCCCCTGCCTTCTCATCATCATTGCTGGGGGCCGAAGAAGCGCTGGCGCTGCCCGCTTGCCGCAACATATCGAGCATCATTTGCTGGTAGGTTCCGAAATTAGCTAGCCCTTGAGAAAGTCCCTGTTGCATCATCGGTTGCTGCAGGAAAGGCCGCATTAGACTCATAGGATCGTAGCCTTCCACCCCAGACTCCATCTGCCGTTGAATATTCTCTAGCAGATTTTTCTGGAAAGCTTCGACATCAGGCAGCCCCAGTGATTGGCGAAACTCATCAGGGGTAAGATCAAACTCAACGTTAATCTTCATAGGCGGCTCCTGCACTGTTTTTCATGACGACTGCTCATGCATTTGTTTTGTTTGAGTGTAGCAGCGAACTGCCAACATCACCGTATCGGGTTAGCGCTGAGTTAAACGGGGCGTATCAACGCTAACGTCACCATTTTGACCACGCTGACGAAGCCAGTGATCCAACAGCGTAATCGCCATCATCGCTTCAGCGATAGGCGTTGCGCGAATCCCTACGCAGGGGTCGTGGCGCCCTTTAGTCACCACCTCAACTGCCTGACCATGAATATCGATAGAGCGGCCCGGCGTAGTGATGCTGGAAGTGGGTTTCAGCGCTAAGCGCGCTACAATCGGCTGCCCGCTAGAGATGCCACCGAGCACGCCGCCAGCATGATTGGAAAGAAAGCCCTCTGGCGTCATCTCATCACGGTGCTCGCTGCCCCGCTGGGCGATACAGCCAAACCCTGCGCCAATCTCAATCCCTTTTACCGCATTGATACTCATCAAAGCATGCGCCAGATCAGCATCCAGGCGGTCAAAGACGGGTTCACCCAGCCCTACCGGCACGCCTTCGGCAATCACGGTAATTTCAGCACCTACCGAATCCTGGTCGCGACGCAGTTGATCCATATAGGCTTCCAGTTCAGCGACGCGCTCCGGGTCGGGGCAGAAAAACGCATTTTGACCCACCGATTCCCACTGTTTGAACTCAATCTTGATAGGGCCTAACTGGCTCATATAGCCACGAATCTGGACGCCCTGGGCGGCTAGATACTTCTTGGCAATCGCCCCGGCAGCCACCCGCATAGCAGTTTCACGGGCACTGGAGCGCCCGCCCCCGCGATAGTCGCGGTGGCCATATTTATGGTGGTAGGTGTAATCCGCGTGGGCTGGCCGAAACTGCTCTTTGATTTTCGAGTAGTCGTTAGAGCGCTGATCGGTGTTCTCAATCAGCAAGCCGATCGAGGTACCCGTGGTTTTGCCTTCAAACACACCGGACAGAATGCGCACCTGATCGGGTTCTTTGCGCTGAGTGGTATGCCGCGAACTGCCCGGCCTGCGGCGATCCAGGTCGAGCTGTAAATCGGCTTCGCTTAACGGCAGCCCAGGCGGACAGCCATCCACAATAGCGCCGAGCGCTGGTCCGTGGCTCTCACCAAAGGTAGTCACACTGAATAGTTTGCCAAACGTATTGCCAGACATGGCCGTTAATTCCTCACACGAAAGACGCCGCATGGGCGTCGAGTTCAGCGGCGCTCAGAGCAAAAACACCCTGGCCGCCACGCTCGAATTCAAGCCATAGAAAAGCGACATCCGGAAATGCCGCTTCCACATGGCGGTCAGAGTTGCCGACTTCTACAATCAGCCAGCCATCATCGGTTAAGTGTTCCCGCGCCTCGCGCAAAATGCGCCGCACTATATCCAACCCATCGCTACCGGCTCCCAGGGCCAGTGAAGGCTCGTGGCGAAACTCGGCAGGCATAGTGGCAAGGTCACGGGCATCGACATAAGGCGGGTTAGAGACGATCAAATCAAAGCGTCGGCCTTCTAAACCGCTGAATACGTCCGATTCGACCGCCCGCACCCGGTCGCCCACATCGTGGCGGGTAATGTTCTGGCGGGCCACGGCCAAGGCATCCTGACTAACATCGGCAAGCGCCACTTCGCAGGTCGGTAAATAAAGCGCCGTCGCAATGCCGATACAGCCAGAACCGGTGCATAAATCCAGCACACTGGCAGGCGGCTCTTCAGGAAACCAGGCGGCAAAGCCGTCTTCAATCAGCTCGGCAATCGGCGAGCGCGGAATCAGTACCCGTTCATCGACACTGAACGGATGGCCGGCAAAAAAGCTCTCGCCCAATAAATAGGGAAGCGGACGGCGGGTGGTAACACGCTCCCGTGCCAGAGCAATAATCCGCTGCCGTTCTACGGGCAGCAGCCGCGCCTCGAGCACACTGGGATCGATGTTCCACGGCAAGTGCAGAGCACCCAGGCAGAGCGCTACCGCCTCATCCCAGGCAGAATCGGTACCATGGCCGTAGTGCAGGCCCGCCAGATAAAACTCGCTGGAGACCCAGCGCAGATAGTCGCGTAGGGTAAAGAGCTGGCTCACCAGCAACGACTCCGACAGGGAAAGGGTTGAGTGAGGATGCTCAACGTTTAGATGCGTGGTCACAGCGGCTCCTGGTTGACGATAATGATGAATGCAGCTGATAAAGCCTTATTCATGCAACGAATAAAAAGATTGTACCTTTCACGCCGTCCGGTTCACAGCAACGCTCAGCCCGCTATACTGTGCGTCTTTATCTGTTTCACCTTTATTTGCCACTTTTTTGCCACCCGAGCCTACCATGACGCGACGCCGCCACCTGCCCGACGATGACGATATCAATGCCTTCCGCGATGCGTTAAAGGCGGCAGGCGTGCGCCGTATCGCGACTAACCAGGCCGATCCAGGCAAACCTAAAATTGACGGTAAGGCCCATGAGGCTAGACGTCATGCGGCTGTTGAAAGCAATACGCCTCAGTCCAGCGGGCGCACCTCAGATGGCCGGGTGGAGGCCGTGCGTCCCTCTGAGTATTTAGAGTTTTGTGTACCGGATTTACCATGGCGTACGTTTAGCCAACTAAAACGTGGGCAAACGGCGTGGCAAGCGGGACTTGATATGCACGGCTATACGCTGGAAGAGGCGCGTGTGGAGTTGGAGAGTTTTTTGCGCGACGCCGCCAGCCAAGGCTTGCGCTGCGTACTGGTAGTGCATGGCAAAGCGTGGGGCACCACGTCCGACTTTCCTGTGCTTAAAAGCCATACCAATGCCTGGTTACGTGAGTGGCCCGGCGTGCTGGCTTTCTGCTCGGCTATCGATATCGATGGTGGCACCGGTGCGGTGTATATATTGCTCCGCAAGCGAAGCCAGTAGCCGTTACTCGATAGCGTCGGACGCGATACTTGGCATGCGCCGCTCCAGCGCTTCATCGGCCAAATGTCTGCCCAGACGAATCAACTCCTTGCCGCGGTGGAATTCATAGGTACTGCAGACTGTTTTGGGTATTTCGATCAGCACGTCGGGCGGGTAGCCCGCCACCTTGTACTTGGCCAGCGCTGCCTGGGTAATATCAAACGACTCCAGAATCATATCGAGCTTGCTCCACTCCCGCTTACCACGGGCTTCAGTGGTCTCCTCCAGCTCTTCGCCCTCTCCGCTTGCCCCCTCACCATTCGCTCCCAGCCCCGCCCACAGTTTTCGCGTAGCGGCGCGCACATCCCCCATCCAGTTACCCATGTTTTGATCGCGCTCAATCTCTTTTTTGCTACGGCTATCGGTCGCCTCCTCCTCCTTAGGCAGCAATTCCTCCATGGTGACTGGCAGCGGGCTATGCGCGGTCACGTTGACCGCCACCACAAAATCCGCTTGATGAGCCGCCACCACAGGCATGATCGGCAGCGGGTTAAGCAACCCGCCATCCACCAACACTTGATCACCCAAATGCACTGGCGTTATTACCCCCGGCACGGCAATTGAAGCGCGAATCGCTTGCAATAAGGGTCCATTTTGAAACCACACTTCCCGCTGGCGAACCAGATCCGTTGCCACCGTTGTCACTGGAATCGCGAGGTCTTCAATTAAGATATCGCCCACCAGCGTTTCCAGCTTGTTCATGACCTTGCTGGCACGCATCGCGCCCATGGGGCTCCAGGTCACGTCGACTAATTTGAGCACATCCAAATAGTCAAGGTTGCACACCCAATCGCGGTATTCAGGCAGCTTGCCTGCCGCGTAAATACCACCGATCAGCGCGCCCATCGAGCATCCTGATACGGCGATGATTTCAAAGCCCCGCGCCTCAAGGGCTTCAATCACCCCAATATGCGCGTAACCGCGCGCACCGCCGCTGCCTAACACCAGAGCGACCTTGTTCCCACTACTGACATGCGCCAATCCGTTCATACTACTATCCATCGCTAGGCCTTATCGGTCTTAACCCTGTCGCTCGTAACCCAGTGAGCGCCAATCACTGCGGCGACTTGCGCTACGGCACGGGGTTCCAGATGCAAGTGGTGGCCGCCATTAAGCACACGCCGGGTCAATGCTTTTACTGCTTGCCGCGCCTGAACCGCCCAGGCGCGTTCACCCAGAATCCCCTGCTCCCCTTCAACCAATAGCACTGGAGCGCTGATTTCCGCCAGCAATGACAACACCTGTTCGGGCGTGAAGCGCACCAATGAAGGCTTCAGCAAGCGACTGTCGGTGCGCATTTGCACATGGCCATCGGCGGTGGCCTGGGTGTTGCGCTCCACTAACGGTGTGGCCGTAATGGTATCCACCGGCGTGACGCCTCCAGCAACACGCGCAGCGATGGCACTCTCGATATCCGGGTAGCGCGGCGCGCGGGAAAGTGGCCGACGGTAGGCTGTCAGTCCTTTGCACAGTTGGCTAGCGGTCTCTTCAATGGGCGTATTGAGCGCCCCCAGCCCGTCAATCAACGTTAGCCGCTCCACCCGTTCGGGTAGCGCAGCAGCAAGCAAGCAAGCCACTGCGGCGCCCATGGAGTGGGCCAACACGCTAACCTGGTTAAGGCCGAGGTCTTCCATGGCATCCAACACATCGTGGCAGTAGCCCCATAGCGCATAGCCACCGCCCTGGGGCACATGTGCCGAATGACCATGGCCGCGAAAATCCAGTGCCACGATACGCATATCCAATGACTCTACCAGAAGCGGGGCTAACCGAGTAAAACTGGCTGCATTATCCAGCCAGCCGTGCAGAGCCAGCCAAACCGGGGCATCAGCGCGCCCCCAACTAAGGGCGGCCAGGCGACCCTGGGCAAGAGAAAGCGGCTGCGGCGCAACGCTGCGTGCAGCCGTAGATTCGGTGTGGGGCATAATCAACCATCCTGAACAAACGGCAACGTTATAAGGCAAGCAAGATGACGACGTAAGCGACAAACGTTACCATGCCCGGCGTTATGCTTCCGCCTCTTTTACCTCCACCCTCATTTGGTGCCATTATGAAACCACACCGCGATACCCGCGCTCGTAATCTGGTCTTTTTTGTTGCTGTCATTAGCGCCCTGGTGGTCGGTTTCTGGCTCGCAAAATAGGTTCAAGCCTCACCGAGTAGCCCCAGGCTGGCCGCTGGCGCTTGGCGACGTAATCCCCGCGAAAGTGCATGACCTATCACGCCAATCAGCACAGCACCGCCAATGGGGAGGAAAATCCATAGCCCCAGATGAAGGTGCGGGGTTAGATCCAACAAAAAGATGTACAACGCTGCGGTGGTCAATTCAGCCAGTACCGCCCCCATCAACCCACTGGCAAAGCCCAGCAACGCGTATTCAGCGCCCTGCACCCGTGAAATCATTTTACTGCCTGCGCCAAATACGCGTAATAGACCGCTTTCATGGGCGCGCACAGGTAAGCTTGCAGTCAGTGCGGCATACAGTACGCTTATCCCTGCCAATAGGACCAATGCAAGCACTAACTCCACCGCCCGTGTAACCTGGCCGAGTACATCCCGCACCTGGCCCAAAATGGCATCAACATTCAGTAAGGAAACTCCTGGGAATTCGGCAATCAGCTCCCGGATCAACCCCTGCTCCGCTTCAGGCAGATGAAAGGCGGTGATGTAGCTATGCCCAAACTGTTCCAGCACGCCCGGCGGAAAAATGACGAAGAAATTAGGCTGAAAACTATCCCAATTCAGGCTGCGCAAGCTGGTAATTTGGGTGGTGATTTCATCGCTACCCACCGAGAAGGTCATCTCATCACCGATGTTTAAGCCAAGCCTTTCAGCGAGTCCATCCTCCATGGAGATGGGTACTGGCGCCGCTTGCTGCGTTGCCTCGACGGCGCTCATCCAGCCTTGGCTTTCACTGCCCTCTTCATTGCCCTTCTCACTGTTTGTGTCGCCTCCCAACGGGGCTGGCGAGAACCATTCACCGGCCACCACAGCATTGCCCTCTGGCACTTCAGATTGCCACGTCAGGTTGAGCTCCCGGCGCAGCGAGTTGTCACCGCGGGCATCAGGCGGCACAGCATCTCCCGGCGGCTGACCATTAATGGCAATCACTCGCCCACGCACCATTGGGTAGAGGGTGCTTTGGGTTTCCACCCGTGGCGAAACTGCCGCATCGAAAGGATCGCGTTCGGAAGGCTGGATATTGATGGCAAAGTAGTTAGGCGTATTGTCAGGCAGTTGGTCTTGCCACGTGCTGAGCAGGTCGCCCCGTACCAGTACAATCATCGCCATGGCAAAGAAAGTCACTGAAAAGGCCAGTAACTGGCCTAGGCCCGCTTGGCGACGCCGTGCTAGCTGGCGGCCGCCTAAGCGGAGCGCCTGAGACCACTCACTACGCCCGGAAAATCGCTGTACAACGCGCAACAAACCGCTAAGCAGCAGCGCACTAATCATCCACAGCACACCGAGCAGAGCCGCCCCACCAATCAACAGCGCAATAGCCAGCGGCAGGCTACCCGAGTAGAGCCACAGCAGCCCGCCAAACACTAGGCTTGCCACGCCCACCACCAGCCAGGCCGAAGGCGGCAGCGGATCTAATTCGCGACGCAGAACTTTTAATGCGCTCACTCGTTTGATACGCAGCAGGGTTGGCCCAGCAAACCCCACCAGCACGGCAAGAGCCGTAAACACGCCTAATCCCAACGGCATAAGACCAGGCGGCGGTAGCGTCATGGGTAAGAAACTCACCAACAGCCAGATAAGAACCGCTTGGCCAACCAGCCCAAGCAGCGCCCCAATCACTGCGGCTACCAGTGCCAAACCCATTAGCTGAAGCGAAAAAATCGTCACCAGTTGCCGCTGGCTGGCGCCAAAGCAACGCAACAGTGCGGCAGTATCCAGGTGGCGTTCCACATAACGGCGAGTCGACATTGCCACTGCCACGCCTGCCAGCAGTACCGCTGCTAAACCGGCCAGCCCCAGATAACTCTCTGCACGCTGCAAGGCATTGCCAAGCTGGGGGCGATCAACGCGGACATCCCGTACCTCTACCCCATCGCGGCGTAGCTCAGCAAGCAGGCCTTGCACTTGATCAAGCGCTTCCGGCGGGCCTGCTGCCAGGATTTCAAACTCAATCCGCGAGCCTTCTTGAACAAGACCGGTGGCTTCGACATCCTCGGTATTGATCATCAAGCGTGGATTAAAATTACTGAAGCCGCCGGACTGGTCCGCTTCGCGCTCAATGATCCCTGTTATCTCAAGTTCGGTCTGGCCCACTTGGACCCGGTCACCCAACTCTATCTCGACCAGTTCTATCAAGCGTGGATCCGCCCATGCTTCACCAGGGGCTGGACCAGACGCTATTTGTTCAGTGCCATTGCCAAAATCGACGGAAGAGGCGCCATAGTGTGGGTAGACCTCATCCACGGCTTTTAAGCTAGCCGGTTGAAAACGCCCGTCGCGGCTAATCATCGATACCAGATCGACTTGGTCACTCAGTACGAAACCTGCATTTTCAAGGCGTTCTCGCAGCTCCTCTGAAAACGGATCACGCTGCTCTAATACCAGATCGCCACCCAGCATTTGGCCCGCCTGGCGCTCTAGGCCGCGCTCTAGGCGATCTAGGAAAAACGCAATCATGGTGGAAGCCGCGACCGCCAATACCAGGGCGATAAATAGCGCACGTACATCAGCGGCACGCAGGTCTCGCTTGAGGCTGCGCATGGCCAGGCGCCAGTTCACATCACTCATTGCGTGCCCTCGTCAATCGAAGCCGCGGTGGGCACAAACGCTTCTAATTTTCCATGATCTAATCGCAGGCAGCGGTCACAACGACGCGCCAGGGCATGGTCGTGAGTCACTAAAATCAGCGTGGTGCCTGCTTCCCGGTTTAGGGTGAAGAGCAAGTCAATGATTTGCGCGCCGGTGTCGGGGTCCAAATTACCGGTGGGCTCATCGGCAAATACCAGCTCGGGGTCGGTAACGAAAGCACGGGCAACGGCAACGCGCTGCTGCTCACCACCGGAAAGTTGTTTGGGTAAGTGATTCACTCGCTCGCCAAGTCCAACACGCTCCAACCACTGGGCAGCGGTTTGTGTCTCCCCTGCACGCGGTGAGAGTTCGAGGGGTAACATGACGTTTTCAAGCGCGCTCAACGTGGGCAGCAGTTGGAAGTTCTGGAACACAAAGCCCACTCGCCCAGCGCGTAGCGCAGCTCGCCCATCTTCATCCAAGCGGCTCAATGCATGGCCGAAGAGTGTTAGCTCACCATCGCTTGGAGTATCAAGGCCAGCCAGTAGCCCTAGTAGGGTTGATTTCCCCGCACCGCTCTTGCCTAGAATCGCCACACTTTCACCTGCCGCCACGCTTAGCGATAGGTCGTGTAAGATAGTTAGTGAGCGTTCACCGCTCGTCACTTTTTTAGACAGCTTATCGGCATGCAGAACAGGATGCCTAACGGCGCCTTGTGGAACATCGCTTAACGCTTGGTTGTCGGTATTAGGCTGGCGCTCACCGTAGGGTGACTCGCTCGACATTGATATATCCGTAGCAGTATTTTCAGTTTTATCTGAGGAGTTTGGATTTGAAGAACATGGATTTGAAGAGCTTTGATTTGAAGAGCTTTGATTTGAAGAGCTTTGATTTAAGGAGTAAGACATGAAGCGTGGCATCCCTGTGGCATGGCATGGACTGAACCGCATGGTAACCGGATGGCTGGTGTTGCTGATAGTCACCTTTGCCTCGGTGTCTATCAACGCTTCGCCTACCAATACCGAACAGTCACCCAGCCTATTAGTGATGGGCGATAGCTTAAGCGCCGCCTACGGTATTGAGCGTGAAGAGGGCTGGGTGAGCCTGCTGGCAGAGCGTTTAGAAGGCGAGGTGAACGTCATTAACGCCAGCATTAGCGGTGAAACCACATCCGGAGGTCTACAACGATTCTCTGATATTCTCGGACAGCAGCAACCGGATATTGTTCTACTGGAATTAGGCGGCAATGACGGTTTGCGCGGTCTGGCACCCAATCAAATGCAGGCGAACTTAGCCAGCATGATTGAGCAGAGCCAAGAGGCAGGTGCACAAGTACTGCTACTAGGGATCGATATACCGCCCAATTATGGCCAAGCGTACCGGGATGCTTTTACCGGGGTTTTCCACTCGCTGTCAGAAGAGTACAACATTTCTTTAGTGCCTTTCTTGCTGGAGGATATAGCCCTAAACAACGCGTTAATGCAAAGTGACGGCATTCATCCTACCGCCGATGCACAGCCGATTATCCTCGACAATGTGTGGCCCGAGCTTGAGCCGCTGATTGAGCCCCTGGTTGAGGGGCAGTTAGAGACAACGCATCAGGCAGCGGTTCAGTAAGGTTAACAAAAAGCTGTTTATCTACTTTATCGACGGGTGGATAAACCGCCCTATGAAATAAACGTTAGTGCATATCTTCTGCCATATGGACTAACATCAGCAGTGTTGCTGAAAAATAGTCGTCCTGCTGTTGAGGTGTTGAGCTAGGCAACGTTTCGCCACTGACATAGGCTCTAATCGCATCCACTCCACGTGAAATCGGATATTCAGCACGCTCATCACTTACCACATCAACCCAAGCGGGTGCTGGTTGATGTACAGGATCATCCCAAAAAGCCTTAATACTGCCAAGGCCGCTGGCTTCCTCACGCCCACCCCATACAAAATAGAGCGGGATACGAACAGCATCAAAACCGAATCTAGGCGCCCAGTTTGTTGCCGGGCTCAATTCACCCTCCTGAGTGATTTGAACCCAATCGGTTGGCAATAAATATGCGCCAAAACGTGCTTGATCCAGTAATTTAACGCCATCATTAATCAGGCGGTCCCAGGACTCATTCGGCTCAATTTCAGCGAAGTCTTGTAACGCGGGAATAAACCAGTATGAGAGGTTGAGATCAGCTCCTTCGTTGCGACGAAAACCTTCTATGCCTGGCAGTAACACCTGAAAGCCAGCAACTTCGTATGTTAGGTTTTCAAGTATTGCGCTTCGTATACTTTTTGATGCACTCGCATAATTAGCGTTATCCCAGCGCTCGGCTGCTAAATATAATGCCCAGGCAATAAATAAATCACCATCGGTTGCGTTATTTCGATCGCGCACTGCTGGTATATCGCGAGGGTCATATCGCCAAGAGAAGAGTGATACATCCGGTCTATTCAGGTGACGGCGGGTCCAGCGCCAAATCTGATCAAACGTTTTCTGATCATTATAATGCTGAGCAAGCATCATGCCCCACCCTTGCCCTTCCGAGTGACTGATATTGTGATTACCTGTGTCAATCACCCTTCCCTCTGCATTAACAAAGCGCTCACGATAGACGTGCCAAGCAGAGTCTGCCTGGGCTGCACTTATGCTGCTGAACAAACAGACAAGAAGCCCAGCGCTTAACGTAAACCGATACAGCATTTTCGGTTAGCCCTTTAATTGTGCAGCTCCATTAACAAAAGCCGCTAACGACCATAGAGGAAAGTGCATTCACGCTGTTCTAGATTACGACTTATACATCTGATAGGCACATCAAAATCTCCACCCTGCTGTTGCAGCCACCCTTTAAACACGCCTTCTAGCAATGCGGACATTGCTAGCAAACTGGTATCGAGGCGCTCCGGAGACGATCCTGGTACTGGGAATGCAGTATGACAAATATGCATTGCTTTATTTTCGGCCACGATGCTCGCCTGCCCCCAGTCCAGCAGGCCTAATTCATCGTTGACGGCTTGCTCCAGCCGCTCTAGCGTAGCGCACTCTCCAATAGGCTTTTCTGCAGCTATTCGACTACCGATATGGTGCCAAAAACCAGATGATTCCTCTTTACCCGCGTTATTAGAGAGCTCATCAAAGACCAGTTCTAAAAAAAGCCGCCACTGGGGACTACAGTGTCGCTTAGCGTAGTACTCGATGTGTTGAATATGATTATCTGGCTCGTTCACCGCTATCTCCAAAGATATAGTTCATAAACATACTCGCGGATGTATCGTTGTAATCACCGAAGCTATTGAAGTCCACATTGCCGCCAAGGGAAAGTTCCGGGGTCATTTGATACTTCATAGTTCCACCGAATGAAAGACCTACACCACTTTCGCTCTCTCCCTCATAGCGTGATTCTTGCGTCGCTCCCAAGGCAGCAAACACATCTAGCAACGCTTGTGCATCCGGATCAGTGGGAAAATAATTGCTTTCATCAGTACTATAGCTTTGGAAACCTGGAGCAATGTATCCACCCAACGTTAACTGGTCGGTAAAGTTTTCCTGATAATTGATAGGGAAGGTCACGCTAACGTAGTCCTGAGGACTGAAATATCCTCCATGCCCATAGGTAAAGTGGCTGAGATCATCATCAAAAGCCATCGCAGAAATATGAACACCCGTTTGCAGCCGACGACGTTCATTATTGATCGGACGCGCATAGCCACCCAGAGATAGTTCATATGACTGGTTATCGGCAACGTTATTACCGGTATATCGATATGTACCAATATCAGCATAGAGACCGCCTGTTTCAGTATCGTAATTGATACCTGCTCGGCCACCGGTGCTCACTACTCCACCCCACGTATCGCCAGAATAAGCATCGTAGGTGCCCGCATACGAAAGTACACTATCCTTCACAGCTCGGCGCTCAGCAGTAAAATTCAGCGATATATTGTCAGCGACCTCAGGGCGCCAATTGATACCACCAACCAAATTTGTTTCTTCAAACCCAAGAGGCGTGCTGCCAATATCCAAGTTTAGGTTGCGATTTGTATAACTAAGTTCTAGCCCCGAACCGCTATCCCGTAGGCTGGAGGGACGTGCTGATTGTGCCTCTAAACGGCTTTGGATGCCAGCAAGGGCAGTTTCAATCTGCTCACGACTATTTGCAAACGCACTTAAAGACTCGCCGTCCAGGTCTAGCTCAGCAAAATTGACACTATTTTCTTCAAGGTAACTATTAAATAGCGCTAGCTGTTGATCAGTCAGACTGGCGACCGTTAAGCCTGCTTCAAATAGTGGATTACGCTCAAGAGCTGCCTCATAAAAGCCTCTCGCCTCCTCTAGTTCAGCAGCCAATCTAACCGCCTCTTGTTCATTTACTGCAGCATCCAGGCTACTCTGGGCAGCGAAAAAGTTTGTTACGGCTGACTCAATCTCGTCCAAGATAGAGGAGACGCCACCCAACGACTGATTTAATGTACTGGCACTCTCAGCCAGACCACTGCGCCCATAGCGTCGCAGGCCATCTCCCTCAGGCGTTCCCGCCGTTACTTGTGTTGGCGTGATCGCTACTTCAAGACGGCCCTCTCCGAATGGTATTGCTGAAAAACGCAAGGGAGCTTCAATGCGATCCTGTTGGCTCAAGCCACTCTCGCCATCGCGGAAATTAAACACAAACTCGGTGGTAACTCTTGGCGCCCGCTCGCGCCTAATCTCTCTAGAGAGATCATCAATCTGTTGGCTTACAGTCGGGGCTTGCATCTCTGTTTCAGCGAGCTCAACGTCGCTGCTGATTTCGCGGCTAGCGCTCGGTAGCCAGCTAGGTCGTTGTGAATAATTTGCGGTTCCTCTGGCCCTATCCGTAAACGGATTCTGTCTTTGAGAAAGGGCAGCAACCTCGCCTTCTTGTCCACTTAACCGCTGGCGGGCTTCGCTCAATAAAGCCAGTGCTCCAAGGCTCTGGCCGTTAGCTCGAGCAACTTGGGCGCGGAGTAGTAGTATATCAGCCGTTTGCTCCTCTGACGCATAGCGCTCCAGCAGCTGGCTAGCTTGACTCGTGCGGTTGTTAGAAAGCGCCGTTTGCACAGCGCCTAGCAGCGCCTGCTCACTCTGTGGATGACGAGTCAACACATAGGTGTAAATTTGTTCTGCTTGTGCTTGGCGCCCCCCATCAGCATATACACGACCCATCGCCAACAATAAATCTTCATTGTCAGGTGTTTGTCGCATCGGTTCAGCAAGCCGATCATAAGCACTAGCTAAGCGGCCACTCTGACGCAGTTGGTCAGCTTCAATAATAACCAACCCACGTTCTACTGCTAACGCATCTTGATTTTCTTGCCATTGAGGATAAGCAGCTAAACGATGAAATAATTGGCGAGCTGCTTCTGGGCGCCCTGCCTGGGCCATCACCAGCACGTGGTTGATATATTCGTTGGGTGTTTGCTCGTCAATTCCACGGGCTAAGTCGCGCTCCACCCAACGAAGGGCTTCACTTTTTGCACCCGCCTGAGATAAAGCTCCCGCAATTTGACTAACCTGATTTGGCGTCAGCTCAGAATCTCTATAGCGAAGATATAACTGCTGTAGTGAGGCAATTGCGGCAGTGCGATTTCCCTGCTCTAGCTGAGCAATTGCTTCCGTGAGGGGCTGCTGAATTTGCGCCTGCTGCTGAAGTGATTGCATATCAGCGGTTATTGCATTGGCCGGAATCCCAGATAGCAAACGCTGGGTTTCTGACCAACGTTCCTGCTCAGAAGCAAATAACGCAGCGGCGTAGCGTTGGTCAGGTGTTGCACTGCCGCTTTGAAAAGGCACCATCAAGGCTTGCGCTTCATCAGGGCGTGATTGATCAGCTAAAACCCGTGCTAAGTCGAGCCGCGTCCAAGGATCATTTGGCGATAAAGCAAGGGCTTCGCGAAGCGCCGTCTCAGCCCCAAAACTATCCTGCTGACGCGCTTGACGACGCAGCGCCTCCACTTGCGCAGTGGTTAATCCGCCAATTTGGCTGCGGGCACTTTCCGGAAGAGCCTGCGCTACTTGCTGAGCAGTCGCCCAATCACCTTTATCAGACAGTACTTGAACCAAACCAACACGCGCGTCTACATCATTTTGACGGGCTTCCAGAAGGCCGCGGTAGGCCTGTTCTGCAGCATCCAGACGCTGCTGCCTGCGCAAAATGTCTGCTTCTAACAGTCGGGCGGCACGCCCTGCATCACCGTTCTGCTGAGTAAGCGGCCGTACTTGCCCAAGCGCCTGCTCAAGATTATTCGCCTCCGCTAAACGCCGAGCTTCTCCCAAGCGGGCATAAAACGCTGCGCTTTGATACGCGGCCGCCCACTGTTCTCGCTGAGCAGGCACTTCATCCATCGCTTCACCGAGTAAATCTCTCGCTTCAGCAAACTGCTGCCTACGTAGCAGTATCAGCCCTAAACCGACTTTAGCCTCTGCGTCTTGAGAATTAACGTTAAGCGCTTGCCGAAATGACTCCTCCGCATTGCCAAGCTCTCCAGACTGAAGCGCAGTAAAGCCGATTGCACGAGAGTTCTGAGCAATGGAGTCTTCGAACCGCTGTATCACTTCGGTATCACTTGGGTTGGCCTGTGCATAAGCCTGATAAAGCGTTTGGTCCGCAGGCGTGGCCTCTAGCCACAATAATGCTTGACGCCAAGCACTCCGTGCAGCCGCCGCATCTAAGCCATCTTCTTGCGCTATCTGTGCTAACTGATCAATTCCTTCACGGCGGGTGCCCTCGCGATAGGTTAAGACCTTTCCTAAGGCAAGGCTTAGAGGATCATTTTCAGGATATTTATTACTAAACTGGCGCAGGCCATCACGCGCCTCTCGCCATTGAGTATCGCTGCCACCGGCCAATGTTTGGTAATACTCAACCGCCAAACCTCGAGGAGGTGTTTCACCTCTAAATAACTCCCGGTATGCGGTTACCGACTCTTCATAGCGGTTAGCACGGGCTAACTGACGAGCACGATTCAGCTGCGCGGTGTCTAACTCACTGCCCTGCTGAAGCTGGTCTAGCTCGATTAGACGCGGGTTATTAGGTGATACCTCTGCAAGGCGCTGAATCCACTGCTCCGCTTGATCAGGTTGTTCATCCACGAGGGCTTGTTGCGCTAATCGGAACAGAACTTCTGGGTCGTCCGGCCGACCAGAAAGGTATCGCTCTAAGGCTTGCCTAGCTAAATCCGGACGTTGATTTTCTTGCCAGAAATCAGCTTGGCGTAATAAAGCATCTAGGGCGGTTTGCGAGTTATCTTGCCCCCACGCAGTTGACACTGGAACGCAGCAGGCGAATGCACTTAGCAAAAGCCGCTTTTTTAACTTCATGATAGTAGGTACGGGTGATGTATACATATTTATTTCCCGCCAGGGTGCGTATTGCTACCACTATATGCGCGCCGCAATGCCCGCCGCTTGAGAGCGCTATAAAAAACTCCCGCCATTAATAAAAGTACCGTCACCATCGCCAGCAGCATAGGAATAATATACTGCCCTGCATACCAGCGAATAAGTCGATGCCAGACCATTCTTCCTCGCGCTGTCCGGGGCCCAACTTGATAAGCATTAACTTTGTGATCAGGAGAGATCACTACTAAGTCACCTACTGCTTGACGGCTAATTTGGGGTTGATCAATGATCGCAGCTAACGTCCGCATTCCTTCATCGTGAAAAGCAGTTGCTACCACGATACTTCGCATTGGATTAAGCGGTGACCGAACTCCCATTAACACTTGTTCTGGTGCTTGACTACCGAGCCTGTTACGTGAACGTTCTACGTCTTTTCCCCACTGTGCCTGCGACCACAAGTTGAGACGACTAAGCAGACTTAACGGTGTAACACGCAAAGCGCCTTGCTGAATGCTAAATGGGTCTATGTGGCTATTGAGCTGGCTATTTTCTAATTGATCAGCGCGAGCAACGACCAGGATATCTTGCTGGGCTAGGCTGTCATTAAGGGTTAATCCTTTTCGTATATTTAAGGCCGTACTTGGATAACCCGTGGAAGCCCCCATACGACCAATCAAACCAAGCGCGGTGCTAATTTCCACAGCGTCAGGCTCACTTGCCACCATCAATGTCGTTTGAGATAAATCCGCCCACTGGGTAAATGGAAAGCCAGCACTTAACCAGTACGAGAGTTCGGGTAACACTGCAAAATGTTGCGCGTCACTCATATCTAAATATGAGTCTGGATAAAGTCGCGTTTCAATACGATCAGGCAGGCCAAGCTCGCAACCATCTTCAGGCGTATTGACGGCCATATTAAAGTAGAAACTAAGTTGGTTATTTCCATATAGCTGCTCTTGTGGAATACGTAACGTTGCTCTTTCTTGGCGAATATCATTGCCCAGTAGCCTCCATGCATCCCAAGCTAGCGAGCGTTTTTCAACGGGTAAAGAGCCAAGATAAGACCCGTTTAATTCCACCTCTAAGCGTGAGTCGCTTTCATTTAACCAATCGCCACGTGGGAACTCATAACCTATCTCCAACGTGACATCGTCACCGGGCCACAAGTGTATGTTTGGCGGTAGACGGAAGCTATAGTTTTGTGGCGGAGGACGAATACCTTCACCGACCATTTCACTGCTACTTGTCATGCTAGTGAGAAATATTGGTTCATTAAGTGCCTGCCAGTTAGGTGCGTCATAAGGTTTCCTCAAAGGAAAAAGAGGAGCGCTAACTTGTTCGCTATCCCCACTCAGCCTCGCTTGATAACTAGCTAAATAAGTTGCAGCATTTTTCACTTCCTGTTCGGTTTTCCCCGTCGCAATAAGCAAGCGATACATAGGATTATTGGGATTGGCTTGTTGCAGTAAAGTTGGCCCATTAATCCGCGGCAACTCCACCCCTAGCGGCATTTGCTCAGGGGTGCCTATCACAACCGCATGCTGGTCAGGTATTTGGGTATGATGAACTGGAAAATCCGCCCCCCTAAATCCAGATTCAACCGCAAAATGCGACGCTAAAATAGCACTGGCACTCAGTAACGTTTCAGAGGGAGAAGCAGGCATAACAAAGGGTAATTCCAGCCGATCCATGTCTGCTATATCAAAAAATGGAGCTGGCAAATTAGCTAAACCGCTTACTGGTGGTAATGATTGAACGTCTACTGTAAGTGTCGAGCTAGGCAGTATTTCCACCCAAATATCTTTACTCAGCAGGTTATTACACTGCTCTAATGTTTGACCTGTAATACTCAGCAACAATGTGTTGTAGGATACAATTAACTCAGGAGGGATAGTAATTTCAGCCACTAGATGATCTGCGGTGAAGCGATCAAGTTCAAGAGTATCAACCACTATGCCGTTTAGATTAACGTCTAACTGACTAAGTCCTTCCAATAACATATCGGAATAGCGTATCTCCAAATGCAATACAGCTTCCGTTGACACTTCATCACTGCGTAAGGCGAACTCCACCCCCGCCTGGGCTCCATTACCCTGTATGCGTAAGGTATTAGGTTCTAACGATTCGCTATTCGTTTGCTGTAAAAGCGGGTAGATGCGTTCGCGAGTTTGAGTCGGCATATTGAAAGCCAGCCCTCCTCTCGCGCTCACTTCAACGTCAGGCAAAAATGAATTGTCAGGCGATAAAGTATCTGACATCAACAACTTTGATTGCGGTGGCAGCGGTGAAACACCTAACTCTTGGCTCCATGCCCGCTGAGTAGACATAATGCCAATCACAATTAAAGCGACCAACACCATGCGCCATACCCATGTTGACGCTGGAGTCGTTGCTTGAGCTGCTACTGGTGCTGCACTGGTGGGGATGCCTTCTGCCTCCTTAACTTGTTTTGCGCCTGAAGCACCTCTTGCAAATAGGCGATTCTCCTTCCAGTTTTTGAAAAACAGACCTGTAACTGCACGAATGACCGTCCACATGGAGCGAAGTGGCTGATCTTGGGGAAGTTTACGTTTTTGTAACCAAGCATCTGCACGCCCCATAACTAATTTGACCAACTGTCGACGTTGCGCCACGTTCAAGCTGCCAAACCGTAGACGGATATGCTGGTTATCATGGCTCACTACATGCACTGGAAAAAGAACTGGATGGCCGTCGAATTTCATTTCAACAAAATCAATTCGGGAATCTTCAGAAAAGCCCGCTATTGCAGCGATTTGCATCCCCCCCATTGAAAGGTTTTGAGTGGCCGCCGTTAAGGTATAACCACCGACTAGATGCAATACCGCAGGGCGACTGAGTTTAATCCGCACGTATTCACGAACTTGTCGTTGCTCACTTCCTACCGCGATTGCCGCCATCAAAAAGAAAGCGCTAAAGGAAGCCCAGATTATATTGAAGAGTAAAACGCTTAATTGTTCACCTTCCGGGTTCCACCAGACGAAGCGTATAATGCCCCATAGCGTACCGGCCGTCAGTAACGCTAGCAAAAATAAATGTGGTCGTGTGACATTAAAATCAAAAAAACTTCGATCTAGCCGCCCGCCCTTTTCGGTAACATTAAACTTGCCACGGTTAGGATTAAAAAGAGTAATAATCGAAGGTTTAAGAAGATAAAAGGTTAGAACCGTTTCATATATTTCATTCCAAAATGTATAGCGGTACTGACCGACAAGTTTTGCATTGGTATAAACGACAGCAAACAAGTGAGGTAAAACATACACCGCAACTGACTGCGGAGAGGCCTGGATAATATTAAGTCCAAATAGCAGGTAAGCTAACGGCGCCGTTAAAAAAACAAAACGCGCTAGAGGAAACTGGAAATGCAGCATTGCGCTCAAGTAGCAAAGACGCTGAGGAATACTTAACCCTCGTCCCAGAAGTGGGTTATCACGGCGCAATATTTGTGTCATCCCACGAGCCCATCGCGCTCGCTGAACGATATGTAGTGCCAAACGCTCAGTAGCCAAACCAGCTGCAAGAGGTATCCCCAGATATGCGGTGGACCATCCTTTTCTCTGCAACTTTAATGCTGTATGAGCATCCTCCGTTACTGTTTCAACAGCAAAGCCGTCGATTTCGGCCAGAGCACTGCGACGGATAACAGCACAGGAACCGCAAAAAAAAGTTGCGTTCCAGTAATCATTTCCTTTCTGAATGGGACCGTAGAAAAGCTCACCTTCGTGAGGTACTTCTCTTCCGCTTACTAGATTACGTTCAAAAGGATCAGGAGAATAAAAATGGTGGGGCGTCTGTATAAGTGCTAAACGTTCATCAACAAGAAATGAACCCACTGTTGCCTGTAAAAAGACTCGCGTCGTAACATGATCACAATCAAATATACAAATTAGCTCTCCTTTTGTTTTTTGAAGAGCATTATTTAAATTACCCGCTTTAGCATACATATTATCTGAACGTGCTATATAACCCACTCCTGCTTGTGCCGCAAAAGCAGCAAACTCAGCCCTTTTACCGTCATCTAAAATATAGACATTAACTTTATCAGCCGGGTAGTCAAGATTTTGCGCTGCCAGCACGGTATCACGAACGACATCTAAACTTTCGTTATAGGTGGGGATATAAACGTCTACCGTTGGCCATTTAGAGATTTGCTTAGGTAATGGCACAACTTTACGTTCAAGTAGCCAAGCTGATTGAAAAAAGCTAAGTACTAATACTAGCCAAGCATACAGTTCTGCACCTAAGAGCCCCAAGCTCAAAATAGACTCTAGAAGGCCTTCGGTAACCAGTGTCTCAGTCACCCGCCAATAGATATAACGACTCGCGGTCATAACCGTAATCAAGGCCATTGCTAAGCGTACACGTGGCGAATTAACCTGACCCATCACAAGTAAAAGTGCAGCCGTAATCCCCCCAAAAGCTAACTGATTACTCAGCGTCATGGGCGTTGAAATCACAATTAGCAAAATAGGAGTGCAAAGAAGTAATAAAAGGATAATCCAGGTTTTATACAGAAGCTGTTTCATCACTCACCTACCTGACGAATTTGCACTAACGCAGTATCCGGCATTAAACGCATAAGATTATGAGCGATGACTTCCAAATCATTAACCACCGCTGATGTATAAGCATGCTGTAGAACAGAGACCTGTAGAGCATGTGCTTCAGACACCGCAGGATCGCGATGTACAGATCCTAGCAGAGAAGCACCTAATCGTTCTTTTAAAAGCGAATACACGTCACGACTAAGCTCACTTCTTAAATCCAGTTGGTTCACAACGTAATACAGATGCCTACTTACATCTCCTGAATAGAAGTCTCCCTCTTCAATGGAAGGCAGAACAGCCAAAGAAGCGCTATCAGAAAGCAGTGCTGTCACACATAGTGGCTTTAATTTACATATTGCATCTAAAGCAACCGAATGCCCTGGGGGCAAATCCACTAATAAAACATCGTCCGGGGAGTCATAGAAACTCCTAAGTGATTGATATAGAGCTTGCGGATCACTGGAGATATAGCTCTCAAAACGGTAGCGTTCCTCTCGAGTTGTGGGACCGTAAGCAAGCACATTGATGCCAATGGATGTAGTTCTTACCATTTCATGCCAATATGGATTTGAAGTTGCTTCAGCCACATATCCTTGCGGGTCATTAAAAGCAATGCCAAAATGTAATTTCAGCGCATCCTGGCTATCGAAATCGATAACCGTGACATTAAATCCTTGACGCTGAAATGTGTAGGCAAGATTAGCAGTTAACGTCGTTTTTCCAACACCTCCTTTAGGTGATGCAACGCAAATAAGAGTCATGAATTAATTTCCCTTAGCAACGCTTTTAGCGACGTTTCTTCGTTTTCATCTGATTGTTGCTCGTTACCGTTATCGGTATAAATTTCAAATAAGTGACCAAAAGAAGGTCGCTTCGGTTGAGTGGGCGATGGATGCTCATATGATGGATGCTCATATAAAGCGTCGAAGGAGGTGGGCCGGGAAACATTTTTTTGTTGAGGAGTCGCTGGTCGCAGCGTTGGTACCATCGCTGGTTTTTGTACTTGATGAGGTACCCGTGGTGCTTGCTTTGAGCGCTCAACGCTCGTATGCACTACACCAGGGGCATACTTTGCAATACAATCGAGCAATTTCCAACGCTGAGACTCATTGGAATGAGCCGTACCTTCCGAAAATTCCCGATGTTCAAATCCCGTACCGAAATTTTCATCTGATACACCAATATCTACATTTTTTCCCATGTTTTCGTTACAACCTCGTTTAAATCTACAACCAACACTATACTGAAGGCTAAACTTCATGCATCTTTATGCCAGTATTTTGTTAGTAGCAACTGTTGGCTCATACTGAGGAACTAGCTATTAACTTGGTTTTGTATACTAGATCACTACCCACATCAAGGACTAAAATAACAATAATTCAACAAATAGAAATATTCGTTTGCCGAACAACAACTGTCTAGTTACCCTTTTGTCCTTGCTGAAGCCCTAATCCCAACAAAATGAGCACCAACCCGACCAGGGTTGAAGGCAAAATAGGCTCGCCTACCACTAGATAAAGCAAAAACAGCGACACAGGCGGTGAAAGAAAAATCAGGTTGGAGACTTTGGCGGTGCGCGACACTTGATGTACCGCTAGCTGCCACAAAATAAACGCCACACCCATTTCAAACAGACCTACATAAACGCCCGCCCCAAACGCTGGCCAACCGTGCCACTGCACACCTGGGCCAAGCAGTAACAAAACTGTCAACACAGGTAGACCCACGCTGAAATTTTGCCATTGGCCTACTAGGGGCTGTCGCTTATCGCGTGCATTGAGAAGCCAATAAAGTGCCCACAGCAGTGTCGAAGCGAGTGCCAGTACAACCCCTAACGGATCGGCGAAAGAGACATTGAAAACCAAGCCACGTGTAGCGATCACCCACACGCCTGCATAAGCGACCAACCCAGCAACGATATCTATTCGGGTTAAGCGTTGACCAAGCAAAGGCACCGCTAAAAACGCCATCGCTAACGCCCAGGTGTAATTCAGCGCCATGGCTTCTTGCCCGGGGAGGCGGTCATAGGCGGCGAATAGCACTAAATAATAAGCCACGGGATTCATCAGCCCCGCCCATGCAGCCGTTTTCCAACCACTGCGTAGCGCCTTAGACATATTTCCCTGCTTGATGACTAGCGCCCCCATTAATGCCCAGGAAACGAATGCCGCTAGCCACATCAATTCCAAAGGACTCATCCAAGCGAGTGCTACTTTGAAAGCCGTTGCTACTGTCGACCAAAGCGCTACCGCCCCCAGGCCATAGAGGACGGCTTGCTTATCCTGATTCATCGGTCGATATGTCCTAAATCTCGCCCTGGATCCAATTGATCTCGCACACGCTGCTTAAGAAGTTTTATATCGGGAAAGCCGCCATCACGCTTACGCTCCCAGAGCAGTAGCTCATCACACCATATCTCGAAAGCGCCGCCATGAGAGGGGGATAGCGCGACCTCGGTCAGTTGCTCACCGAAGGTCGATAGAAGTTCTTGGGCATACCAAGCGCTACGCAATAGCCACTGACATTGAGTGCAGTAGCGGATTTGAATACGTGGCATTGAGAGTTCCTTATCGGTAAATTCCTTTGCAGGATACTATGTCGTTCTCAGAAAACATTTTGTCATTTTAAATTAGCAATCGCCAAGGAACCGTCATGGCTCAACCGGATGTTTCACAGTCTCGCCTTTATGAGTGGCTAACAGGCGATGAAGATAGCCGCATGTGCGATGACATACCTGATAGTGCTTGCAACGCACAGCCGCACAACTTTTTCCTACACCTATGGGCTTCTTTAGGAAATAAGTTGGCTGACGAGTTATCTAGCGCGCGCTTAGTTTTACCGTGGCTGATGGGAATTATTGGAGCACCGGTGTGGATGGTAGGCTTGCTAGTGCCCATCCGTGAGGCGGGTGCGCTACTGCCACAAATTTTTGTGGCGGGTTTTATCCGCTTAAAACCCAAACGGAAATGGGTATGGGTAACAGGTGCGTTGATTCAGGCGCTAGCTGCATTAGTGCTGGCCCTACTGGCATTGTTCGCCACCGGCTCTTTGGGCGGTGCATTAGTGTTAGCCGCGCTCGTGCTGCTTTCGCTGGCACGGGGCTTATCCTCTATCGCGACCAAAGACGTGCTGGGTAAAACCATTTCCAAACGCCGCCGCGGCACGTTGATGGGCTGGAGCGGCAGCGTTGCCGGTGGTGCTACGCTGGCGGCGGGCGCTGTACTCATGCTGTTTGGTAGTCGCCCCGGCAATGTCATCGTGGCGCTCTTACTCGTAGTCGCCGCTAGCAGCTGGCTAATGAATGCCTTAGCCGCGGCCCGTATTGAAGAAGCTCCTGGCGCCGTTGAAGGAGGAGAAAACGGCTGGGACAGTATTAAGCTAGGTCTGTCGCTGCTAAAAAATGATCGCACTTTTCTACACTTCAACCTTGCCAGGGCATTACTGCTATCAAGTGCACTCGCCTTGCCTTACATCGCCCTGCTGGGGCAGAACCAAAGTGGCACCGACCTCGGCGGCCTGGGTATTTTGATTGTGGTATCCGGGCTTGCAGCGATGGTGGCAAGCCCCGTCTGGGGCAAGCGCGCCGACCAATCGAGCCGCAGCGTTATGCGCGATGCAGCGGTAGGTACGGCTATTTGCTGTTTATTAGCTGCCAGCGTGGTCTGGTTGCCAAACGGCTGGGCACAAAGCATTTGGCCCTATGCGGTGGTTTACGCGCTCTTAGTGGTTATTCACCATGGCGTACGCTTGGGGCGAAAAACCTACCTCATTGATATGGCGAGTCAAGATAATCGGGCGCTTTATGTTGCGCTCTCTAATACGCTAACAGGCGTATTAATGCTTTTGGTAGGCGGCATTATTGGCGCTCTTGCACAATGGTTTGGTAGCGCCATACTACTGCTAATACTGGCAGCAACCGCCGTGGGGGCTGTATTGAGCGCCCACCAATTACCCGAGGTCGAATGAGACGGTGCGCGTACACGATTGCAATGCGTGACAACGCTCGCCATGATAGAGCCAGATAGCAGCGGTAGATTGGAGCCCTTGCTATGCTGCTGATAATAAATGATTTGAAATGCTGCCCGTTCACAGGCAAAAAAAGCCACTTTGAACGGCGGGAAGGATTGGAGCTGCAACAGGAACCCCTTGATGAAACGATCTCCATTGATCAGTCCAGAGCTGCTCGAACGCATAATTGACGCCTCGGAAGACGGTATTGTTGTTGCTGAACAGGAAGGCGATGAAAATATCCTCATCTACGTCAATAAAGGCTTTGAACGCTTAACGGGCTATAGCGCAGATGAAATTCTGTATCGCGACTGTCGTTTTTTGCAGAACGAAGACCGCGACCAGGATGCCCTGATCTCTATCCGAGACGCGCTTAAAGATGGCAGTCCTTCTCGCGAAGTACTGCGTAATTACCGTAAAGACGGCACCATGTTTTGGAATGAATTATCCATTACACCGGTCTACGACGAAGCAGACGAGCTGATGTATTACATTGGCGTACAAAAAGACGTAACGGAACGTGTAGAGGCTCAGCTTGCGCTTGTGGAGTTACAAAAACAGCGAGATAACCGCTAATTATTAACTTTTCCACTAAAAAAACCGATCAATGCTTGAACTTCATCCCTACTGGCGTTATATAGCCGCAAGGCGCTTAATTTGCGCTAGGCGCTTCACTTTGCAATCCACACGTGCTTTTTGATCCGCACGTGCTAATAAGTGGAGCCGTTGTTACGCCGGCACGCCGGCTGGGTTGGAGGACATCACATGAGCCGTGATCCCCTAAATCGTGAAACGTTTACCAGTGAAGCAATCGACTCAGACGAGTTTGAAAGTTTAGATGCCGTTAATGATGACCATTACGGTAAAAGCAAGCCTAGCAAAGCAGACAGCTTACGCGCACGACGCCAAGTAGAAGCATGGCTAGAAGAGCGTCGACTTCAGCGAGCCATAGAAGACGACTGGGACGAAGAAGAGTAAGCGTTGAATAGCTTGGCCTTCTCAGCCAATGAGTGGGTCTGGCTAGCCGCGCACCTTAAGCAGCCTAGCCTTTCCTGGCGCAGACCACTATCATCATTCCTTAGCCAGTAGCCTGCTGCTGTCGCTTTTTTCTATCAACAACCTAACGGATCTCCATGGCGCAATACGTTTTCACCATGAATCGGGTTGGCAAAGTAGTGCCGCCCAAAAAGCAAATTCTCAAGGATATCTCATTATCATTTTTTCCTGGTGCCAAAATCGGCGTATTGGGGCTTAACGGTTCGGGAAAATCCACACTGCTGCGCATCATGGCCGGTGTCGATAAAGAGTTTGAAGGTGAAGCTCGTCCGATGCCCGGCATCAATATTGGCTACCTGCCCCAGGAGCCGGAACTAGACGACGAGAAAAACGTCCGCGACACCGTCGAAGAAGCGCTAGGGGCAATTAAAGAAGCACAAGAGAAGTTAGATGCAGTGTACGCAGCTTACGCCGAGCCAGACGCCGACTTTGATGCCCTGGCAAGTGAGCAGGGGCGGCTGGAAAATATTATCGAGGCGGCCGATGCGCATAACTTAGAACGCAAGTTAGACGTTGCCGCTGAAGCGTTGCGCCTTCCTCCTTGGGATGCCAAAGTCGGCAACCTATCAGGGGGTGAACGCCGCCGGGTGGCACTATGTCGCCTGCTACTCTCAAGTCCTGACATGCTGCTGTTGGATGAGCCTACCAACCACCTTGATGCAGAATCAGTGGCTTGGCTTGAGCGCTTCTTGCACGACTACAACGGCACCGTAGTGGCGATTACCCACGACCGTTACTTCCTGGATAACGTGGCGGGCTGGATTCTTGAGCTCGACCGTGGTCAGGGTATCCCGTTTGAGGGTAATTACTCTCAGTGGCTTGAGCAGAAAGATCAGCGCTTAAACCAAGAAGCCAAGCAGGAAGCCTCGCGCCAAAAAGCCATCAGGCAAGAGCTTGAGTGGGTGCGCAGCAACGCCAAAGGCCGTCAGGCAAAAAGCAAAGCGCGTCTTAACCGCTTTGAAGAAATGCAGTCAGGCGACTTTCAGAAACGCAATGAAACCAATGAAATCTATATTCCGCCTGGTCCACGCCTAGGCGACAAGGTTATTGAGTTTCATAACGTGACCAAGCGCTTCGATGACAAGCTGCTTTATCAAGACCTCTCTTTCACGATTCCACCGGGTGCGATTGTGGGGATCGTAGGCGGTAACGGCGCAGGTAAGTCGACCCTATTTCAGCTAATTACCGGTAAAGAACAGCCCGATGCAGGCGAAGTTGTGATTGGCGAAACCGTCGATATCGCCTATGTCGAGCAGTTACGCGATGCGCTGGACAACAAGCAAACTGTCTGGGAAGCCGTATCGGATGGTCAGGACATCCTCAATATTAACGGCTACGAAGTCTCCTCCCGCGCCTATGTTGGTCGATTCAACTTTAAAGGTAACGACCAGCAGAAGCGTTTATCGGAGCTCTCCGGGGGCGAACGCGGTCGCTTACAGCTTGCGCAAACGCTCAAGCAAGGCGCTAACGTGCTGTTGCTTGATGAGCCGTCAAACGATTTGGATATCGAAACCCTGCGGGCACTGGAAGACGCACTACTCGCCTTCCCGGGCTGTGCCATGGTGATTTCGCACGATCGTTGGTTCTTAGACCGTATCGCCACGCACATTATGGCCTTTGAAGGTGATTCTGAAGTGGTCTTGTTTGAAGGCAACTACGCAGAGTACGAAGAAGATCATAAGAAGCGGGTCGGGAACGATACGCCTAAGCGCATGAAATACAAGCGCATTGATGCCTGATAGTTTGCCTAACGCTGACGCGTGATATTAATAGCCAAGGCCTCGCACTGCGGGGCCTTCTCATTTCCGATTACGCTGAAAAACATTGTATTAATCAGGGTTCGTCATGAAGGTATATTAAAGGTGATAGGCACTTTTAGAGATGACTTTCGAGGCCAGTCGCATGCCCCACTTCACCGGGGCAGGAAAACGAATGCCCCCTGCCTCTAAAGCAAGATGGGCGTGATGCGCCTCATCAACAGCCATTTGGCGTAGGATAGCTCGTGAGCGATAGTCGCCGGGGGGTAGCGATTTTTGGTGAGCATCCAGATGTTTACCTGCCTGTTCTTCCGTCGCGGCAACAACCCCCAAACTGATACGATCACTGACCGCCCCAGTCGCTGCCCCGATGCCAAACGAGGCTACATAAAAGAGCGGGTTTAAATAGCTGGGTCGGCTTTGTAACTGCACTAAACGCTCATCACACCAGGCCAGATGATCGATCTCTTCCAGTGCAGACTGCTCAACCTGTTGACGCACATGAGGAAGTTTAGCGGTCACGCTCTGCCCCTGGTACAGCGCTTGGGCACACACTTCACCGGTATGATTAATCCGCATCAAACCCGCCGCGTGGCGGCGCTCTTGATCATCGAGCGCGCCATCGACAACACCCGCTGCAGGGCTGGTGCGCTGCGATGCGGCCGCGTGGGGCATTAGCGTACGTAAAACAGTATCAAACTGGTGGATGACGCGATCTGAACGACTCTGTTGACGATCCATGGCAACACTCCGTTGTTTGATGACGGGTGACGATAGCGGTCTACTTAGCCTAACCAGCAGGCCACGTGAAAGCGCGTCCACCCATTAAATGCATGTGGATATGGTAGACCGTTTGCCCGCCCATTTCGTTGCAGTTCATAACCACACGATAGCCATCTTCAGCAAAGCCCTGCTCACGGGCAAGCTTGGCGGCAGTAAACTGCAGCCGCCCTACCGTAACAAGATCGGTTTCATCGATATCATTGAGTGTGGCGATATGCTTTTTGGGAATGATCAACTGATGCGTCGGCGCTTGGGGGCCAATATCGTTAAACGCTAACACATGCTCATCTTCATAAACGATATCAGCAGGGATTTCACGCTTAATGATTTTGCAAAACAGACAGTCCATATAACTCTCCTTACGGCTTTCAACCAATGCTGACGGTCACGATTAACGGAAGCGCCGCTGCGCCAGTAGATGCCTGACCAGAGGGGCAAGGATAAGCTCCATGGCCAGCGACATCCGCGCGCCGGGTACCACCAAGGTATGCGGGCGGGTCATAAACGAATCTTTGATCATCGCCAGCAGCCAAGGGAAATCAACCGTGGAGGGATCTCGAAAGCGGATGACCACAAACGACTCAGCATCAGTGGGGATATCCTGCACCTCAAAGGGGTTGGAGGTATCAACCGTAGGCACCCGCTGAAAATTGATGTGGGTGCGCGAGAACTGCGGCTGGATATAACGGACATAGTCATCCATCCGGCCCAGGATAGTGTCAATAACCGCTTCTTGTGAATAACCACGCAGCTTGGTGTCACGGTCGATTTTTTGAATCCACTCCAGATTCATGGTGGGTGCCACGCCTACCAATAGATCCACATGGCGGGCAATATCATACTCTTCGGTCACCAACCCGCCGTGCAAACCTTCATAGAACAGCAGGTCGGTTCCACAGGGCAGCGATTGCCACTCGGTGAACGTCCCCACCCGGTAGCCCGCTTCAATTTTCTGCTTATCTTCGGCGTGGATATAGTGGCGAAAGGTACCTGAACCATGTTCGCCATACTCGCTAAACAAGCCTTCCAGGCGGTCCAGTAAGTTAGCCTCTACGGCAAAATGAGAAAGCTCATCTTTGCGCTCAGGCTCTTCCCGGAAGATACGGTGCAAATCATCGCGAGTGTAGCGGTGAAAGGCATCGCCATCGACCATGGCTGCATGCACATCTTCACGCAGAAACATCCGCTCAAAACTGCGCCGAACGGTGGTCGTGCCCGCCCCGGAAGAGCCGGTGACCGCAATAATCGGATACTCCCGTGACATTAGCCGCTCCTCGCATGTGCAAGCGCTTGTTTAACCTGCTCAGGCACCTCAGCAGGGCGGCCCGTAGCAAGATCAATCAGCAGTTGATTAACCCGTGCTGTCGCGACAACCTGCTGGGATTCTGCCTGGTAAATACGCTGATAAACTGTCAACGCTTTACCTTGCGGCTCAGGCACGGCAGTCGCAATGATCAAAGCGTCAGGCCAGCGTGCTTCACTTTGATACGTTACCGCAAGGTCGGCGACGACCGATGGATGCCCATGCATGTCCCACTCAGGCAGATCCAGCGCCGCAAAGGCTTGAATACGCGCCTCGTGGAGCAGCGATACCACCGCATCGTGCCCCAAATGACGGCCGTAGTTTATATCGGTTACCCGCACTGTCAGAGAGTGACGATGAATGACCGCTTCAGCGGGAAAGTCCAGCTTGACACGCTCCATGCCTTTTCCTCGTCAGTGAAGTAGGAAACCTCGGTTTAAACGGCGTATGCGTTCAGTACTAGCTCAGCATCAGGAGTACTTACCCCTCGCGAGCAATCGCTCTGAAAGCGATATCACGCCGACACTCAACGCCTTCCCAGTGAATCGCGTTAACGCCTTGGTACGCTTGCTGCTGCGCTTCTGAAACGCTATCACCTAACGCTGTTACGCACAGCACACGCCCGCCTGCCGTAGTGATCTCACCCTGGGCATTTTGCGCTGTACCCGCGTGAAACACTTTGCACCCCGTCTGTTCAGCGTCTGCTAAGCCGTGGATAACATCGCCTTTGCGATAGCTACCAGGATAGCCGCCAGCAGCCAATACCACGCCTACCGCCGCACGTGAATCCCATTCGCAATGCTGTCCGGCCAATCGGCCTTCGGCACCCGCCAAGCAAAGCTCCGCCAGGTCAGAAAGCAAGCGCAGCATAATCGGCTGGGTTTCAGGGTCACCGAAGCGGCAGTTGTACTCAATAACACGAGGGTTACCGGCGGCATCAATCATTAAGCCTGCATACAGGAACCCCGTATAGGCATTGCCCTCAGCAGCCATGCCACGCACAGTGGGCAGAATCACCTGCTCCATAATGCGCGCATCAACTTCAGGGGTAACCACCGGTGCTGGCGAATAAGCCCCCATACCACCCGTATTCGGGCCGGTATCACCATCGTAGGCACGTTTATGGTCTTGGCTAGTCGCCATGGGCACGACATTCTCGCCATCCACCATGACAATAAAGCTCGCCTCTTCACCCTCTAGGAACTCTTCAATCACCACCCGAGCGCCTGCATCGCCAAACGCATTGGCTTCCAGCATGTCACGAATAGCGGCCTCTGCTTCGGCTTCGCTAAGGGCTACGATGACGCCCTTACCCGCAGCCAAGCCATCCGCTTTGATCACTATCGGCGCACCCATTGTTTGCAGATAGGCCAGCGCGGGGGCTACCTCAGTAAAGGTTTGATAGTCCGCCGAAGGGATTTTATGACGAGCCAGAAAATCCTTGGTAAAGGATTTGGAACCTTCCAACTGGGCAGCCGCCTGCGTAGGGCCAAAAATTGTTAACCCCGCGGCTTGAAAACGATCGACCACACCGTCTACCAAAGGCGCTTCAGGGCCTACCACGGTAAGGCCAATCTGCTCATCACGGGCAAAGGCGATCAGACCCTCTAAATCGGTTGCCGCAATCGCCACATTGGTTAACTTAGGCTCCGTGGCGGTGCCTGCGTTTCCAGGCGCGACAAATACTTGTTCAACCTGTTTAGATTGCGCTAATTTCCAAGCCAGGGCGTGCTCACGACCACCGCCGCCTATCATCAAAACCTTCATGTGCATCCTTCTCAAACGGGAGAGCGTTATCGGCGGCATTATGCCACAGCGCAGCGGCGAGTGGGGTTAGGAGGTAGGTTTGTTATCATCGCTGGTGTCGCGGTTATCGCCCTCAGCCTGCGTTGTATCGTCTGAGTCATCAGCTTGACCGGGCTGGTTCAGCGTTTTTTGCCAAAAGCGCATATTCTCTTCAGCTAACTCGCGCATAAACTCCAACGGCGTGTTACGCATCGCCTGCTTCCACTGACTTTGCAAACGCTTTTGCTGCTCTAACATCAGTTGAGTGCCCTGTTCTAGATAGCGCGACAGCGGCAACGGTGATGTCATGTCGTAAACGCGGATTAATTGCGCCAGCAGGTCGTTAGAAAACACTTCTGCCTCGCTGTCCGCTTGCTCCTGCTCAATAATAATAGAGAGCAAAATAGTACGCGTCAGATCTTCCCTGCTTTTGGCATCTTCTACCCGAAATGGCTCTTCTTCGATAATTAAACGGCGTAGGTCTTCCAGCGTTACATAACGACTTTGCTGAGTATCGTACAACCTACGGTTAGCATACTTGCGAATCACGCGCACGGCGCATCTCCTTAAACGCGATAGGGGCTTTTGTTCCCGTTACTGGTATTGTGCCTGCACCACGCGTCCATGCAAGCCACCTTAATAGTTTAGCAAGACGCACTGCGCCTGTTCTGTGACCAATAGACCTCATTATGAATTTGATTTTGCTTGATCCTAACGATCTGACCGCCGACGGCCACGTCTGCATCACCGACCTACGTCGCCTGACACATTTACGCGAAGTCCATCGCTCAGTCCCCGGCGACCTTCTTACCGTAGGTGTACAGGGCGGTAACATGGGTAAAGCGCTGCTGAAGGAACTGACGCCGGAACGCGCCTTTTTCCAACTGGAAGCCCTTGATGAACCACCGCCGCCACCACTTCCCGTGCACTTGGTGCTAGCACTTCCCCGCCCGCGGATGCTAGCGCGCACGTTGGAACATGTAACGGCGCTGGGTGTGAAAGAGATTACCTTACTGCATACCAAGCGGGTGGAAAAAAGCTACTGGCAGTCACCCGAGTTACGCGCTGAGAAAATTCATCAACACCTCCTATTAGGCTTGGAACAAGCGCGCGATACACAGCTGCCTACTGTCACGCTGAGCAAAGGCTTTCGTCCATTTCTGGAGCAGCAACTACCTGGCTTACTGGGCAACCGACGCGGATTGGTAGCCCACCCTGGCATGCCTGCCCCCTGTCCCAGAAATATCAGTGAACCTACCTTGTTATTAGTAGGGCCAGAGGGAGGATTTATAGCGTGGGAAGTCGAGCAGTTGCTGACGGCGGGTTGCGAGGGCATGCACCTTGGCCCGCGCATTCTACGCGTCGAAACAGCCGTGACCGCGCTGCTGTCACGGCTGTTTTAACTTAGTCAATGTCAGTGTAAATGTAAGTGGTTAAGATTGGTCATCTTCCGGGTCGTGGGGCACAACGGTCGCGTTTTCCCCACACTCAGGATCTTGCAAGAAGGTTTCACGCACATCTAGCATGCCAAGGTGGCTAATCGTACGGCGGCCCAGCAGTAGCGGGTAGTTCATCTCTTCGCGGTCGCGCAGACTGAATTGCTCTTCATAAATAGTATCGCCCATGCAGACTTCCAGCAGCACCACAGGGCGTTCGTCGCGGCCGCCGGCTCCGCGTACGGCTAATTCTCGGTAAAGCGGACGCTCAATCTGATCACTGAAGACCTCACCACTCGCCTGATCTTCAAGCTTTAAACGAAAGCGTACCCACTCTTCATCATCTTGCTCAAACAGCTCAATATCCCGCGCATCCAGCGAGGAGGTTAATGCGCCACTATCAAGTTTGGCCTTCACTTCAATATCCCAAGGCTGCAGGGTTGCTTTTTCAACCCAGCCAAATACTTGATCGTCATCGGCCATTGCCACGGAGGCAGAGAGCAAGCCTCCCATCAACACACTGCCTAGTAACTTTTCTAGTAACTTTTTGCCCATTAATTGCATAGCATCATCCTTGGTAAATTAACGTAAACCTAGTCACTCTAAATGACTGCGTAACTGCTCAAGCAGTGCTTGCGTCGCAAAGCCATCCGGCATTAACCCTTGATCTCGCTGGAAGTTCCGCAACCCCTGGCGTGTATTGGGCCCCATTACGCCATCCGCGCCGCCCACAGAGTAACCAGCGCGGTTTAGACCCCGCTGAAGTTCTTGAACATCGCCACGGGTAAGCGGTTGCTGATCCCGCGGCCATGCATGCTGGATTCCATCACGCCCGGCGATTGCATCACCCAGTGTCGCGACGGCCAATGCATAACTGGTGGCATTGTTATAGCGTAAAATGGCGCGGAAATTTGCGCCGGCTAGGAAGGCAGGCCCCTCAGCCCCCGCAGGGATAATGATGGCTGCGCTATCAAAGTTGGGTAACTCACCCTGCAGCGCTTGAACACCTTTTCCACGCCACTCAGCGCTGCTGCGTCGCTCGGTCTGAGCATAATCAAAGCCTTCTGGCAAACGCACCTCGACTCCCCACGGCTGACCGGCCTGCCAGCCAGCCCGGTCAAGATAGTTAGCCGTTGATGCCATAACGTCGGGGATACTGCCCCAGATATCGCGACGGCCATCACCATCGCCGTCCACGGCATAGGCTTCAAAACTGCTGGGGATAAACTGGGTATGACCCATCGCCCCTGCCCAAGAACCTTTCATCTGCTCGGCGGCGATATCTCCTTCGTCGATAATACGCAAGGCAGCGAGTAGTTCACCACGAGCAAAGTCACGACGCCGACCGTCATAAGCCAGTGTGGCAAGGGATTCCAAGGTTGAGAAATCGCCGAAATTACTGCCGTAGTTGCTCTCGATTCCCCAGATGGCGACGATAATTTCGGCAGGGATGCCAAAGCGTTGCTGCATCTCCAGCGCGGTATCCCGGTGGGCAGCCAACTTCTCCCTCCCGGTATTAATCCGCGTAGACGACACCGCAGTATCAAGGTACTCCCAGATAGCGCGGACAAATTCGGGCTGATAACCGTCGAGTTCGATCACCCGCTCGCGAAAGCGTACGCCATCCAGTGCACTGCTCAGGGTTGCTTCGCTGATTCCCTGATTGGCGGCGTACTGACGAAACTCCTGAAGCCACTGCTGAAAGTTTGCATAACTAACCTCAGTTGCCGCCTGAGTATCTACTTCTGTCATCAATTGAGAGTCGGCGAGCGCAACACTGCCTGCAAAAGAAGTACTTAACGCGGCAATGAACGAGGCACATACTAAAGGGCGGAATGGTCGCCCAGCAGAGAAATTACGAGACATCATTTATATCCTTAGGCAGTCCTTGGCATGCCTGGGATGATGGCCTAGAAAAGTCGTAGATGCCAGCCTTCACGGCTGGTCATAAGCGAAGGTTACTTTGTAACGATAGTCAATATAGGCGGCTTGGCTGTTGTAACCGCTTCTTGGTAAGGAATTAACCACGGCGCCCACTGTTCGGGTTCAACATAAGGAGCCTTAAACGCGAGAGCATTGACACGCCATGGTTGATGGCGTGCTAAACCAGGGGGTAAATTTTCGAGCGGTTTCACCCAGTGCGCAACATACAGCCCTTGCGGGTCATAATGGCCTGCCTGCTTGAGCACGTTAAAATAGCGATCCTGTCGTGGAGCGCGCCCTACCCCGGCAATATAACGCCAATTACCCCAGTTATTGGCAACATCGTAATCAACCAAGCAGTGCTCAAACCATAAAGCGCCTAATCGCCAATCCACTTTTAAGTCTTTCACCAAAAAACTGGCCGCATTTTGCCGGGCGCGATTGGATAACCAGCCAGTGTGGCGCAGCTCTAACATCGCGGCATCCACAAACGGCAGCCCTGTGGCAGCATTGCGCCAGGCATCAAAAGCGGCACAGGGCTTGGCTGGTTGACGAGAGCCAAACATCTTCGCCCCTTCCAGCTCAGCAACACGGATAAAATACTCCCGCCAAAGTAGCTCAAAAGTAATCCAATAACTCGATTCGGTGCTACCGTGCTCCGCTTCCCACGCTTTCACCGCCGCATACACTTGGCGAGCCGACAGACAGCCGCGGGCGAGCCAGGGTGAAACACGGGTTGAAAAATTCGCGCCCAGCAGGCCATTGCGGGTTTTCTTATACGTCTCTGCGCCCTGTTGACGCCAAATGTAATCGTTAAGGCGCGTATGTGCCGCCGATTCACCACCCCGATACACATAGCCCTGACGGCTATCAGGCTGCCAGGTGGCGCTCTGCTCACAGACGGCTTTCAAGGGTGGAAATCCTCTGGGAGCTTCAGGCCAGGGGGGCAGCGTTACCGGTGCGCAGCGACTCTCAGGCACCGTACATGCTTGCTCTACGCTACGCCTGAAGGCAGAAAAGCTGTTGGGTAATGCCGCCTGCTCGAAAGGCAATGCATGGCGTTCAAAGAGGCGCCCACTTTCCATGCACGTAACGGTTGTTTCACTAGGCAGCGACTCTACAACTGCTTGGATATGGGCATTTTCGTCAACCCCAGGATACTCGGCAACGCGCACTTGTCGGGCATTAAGCGAAGCGGCCAACTCAATGACAACGTTACTCGGCTTACCAATGCGTACCAACAAATCACTGCCGCGTTGCAAAAGCTCACCGCGCAATTCCATCAAACTTTGCCATAAAAAGCGTAATCGGGCTGGCCCGATCCGCGGCGTCGATTCGCCCTCTATGAGAGGTGCCAACCACTGCTCATCCACGACAAAGAGACAAAGCAGGTAGCTAGGACGAGCGGTAAAGTGAAAAAGAGGATTATCCGCAATACGCAGGTCGTCTTGCAGCCAGACAATATCGATCGTGCTGTTCATGCTTGTGCCTCCTTGGGGTGCTTTGATGCCAAGCGCTTTGGCTGCTTAGCACTACGACGGCAGCGTTCGCTGCAGTAGCACACCTCGTTCCAGCAGCGCGCCCATTTTTTCCGCCAAAAGAAGGAACGCTCGCATTGAACGCAGGTTTTTTGCGACAAATGTTGTTTGCGGTGCATTGAACATTACTCACGCGCGCATGTAGCATGCCTCAAAACATAGACAAATTATCTTATACAGTACAATTATTGTACATGATAATTTTTTACCAGCGTGTATAAAAATAACGGGGCTTATTAAACAGAGGATGTGAAAAAGCCACCCGAAGGTGGCTCAATAGGGGTTATCCACTGGCGGTGACAGGATTGGTGTCGTCAGCTTTTAGTCGGGGTCTGTTTCCCTTGGCTGGCGTTTGGCATTTTCCTGCGTTTCCAGGCCACTTTTTAATTCGTGGGTCAATGGGTCGTAGTTAGGGCGCAATTCATCTTTGACCGTTCCACTCCAAAGCTTGGAGCCGACAAAGTAACCGGCTCGCCCAATCACATGGGCCGCTACCGGTGCGGTCATCAAAATAAACACAATAATGGCAAACGAACGGGCCACAATGCCTACTTCTGCAAAGTGCATAGCGGCAGCCAGCATAACCAAAATTACGCCTAACGCCGCCGCTTTGGTGGTCGCGTGCATACGCGTTAGCAAATCAGGCAACCGCAGCAGGCCTACCGAGGCAAGCAGTATAAATAGCGCGCCACCTATAATTAACGTGCCCTTTATAAAATCAATCATCCCGCGGACCTCCCCTTTCCAAAAAGCGTGCAAACGCTATCGCCGCCAAAAACCCCATCAAGGCAATCACAATGGCGGCATCCAGGAAGCTGGCAACATCCGACTTGATCGCATACACCCCAACCAACCCAACAACAGTGGTTGAAAAAAGCTCCAATGCGACCACGCGGTCGGGCAGACTCGGGCCACGAACGACACGAACAAAAGTCAGGATAAGCGCCAGGCTCATGATGACTTGGCTGATCAGAATAACCGTATCCATTAGCGAAACAGCTCCAAGGCCCGATGCTCCATCTCTTTTAAATTACGTCGCAATTCCTCTTCGTTATCTAAAAACATCGCATGGATATACAGCACCTTGCGGTCATCAGACACATCCAGGCTAAGCGTTCCCGGCGTTAATGAAATCAGATTGGCCACCATGGTAATTTCCATTTCGGTACGGGCGGAAAGCGGCATAGCGATAACCCCCGGCTTCATATGCCAAGGTGGCGTCACGATATCGAAAGCGACACGTAAGTTGGCTTGAATGAGTTCTTTTAGAAAAAAGCCGATAAAACCGATAAAGCGCGGCACGCGAGCAGGATAACCTTTCAGGGCATCCAGCTGAGGCTCAATTAGCACCAGCGTGATATAACCGAAGATTAAACCGACAAGGAGATTCAGCCCACTGAAATCCCCGCTCAACAGTACCCAGGCTAATCCTAACAGCAGGTTCCAAATGGCACCGGTCATGGCAACTCCTCCCCGGCGTCAGCCTTAGGTTCTTCGTCGGTGGCGACAGCTGAATCCAGCAACACATCTTCGGCACTGGCTGAAGCGCCCAGCACTGCTTCGATATACCCGTGAGGCTCAAGCAACTGATCACCAATGCCGGTCATTACCCACATAATCGGTTCGGCAAACACACCAATCAGTAACGATGAAAGAGCCAGTACCATTACTGGCAAATACATCATCCACAGACTTGGTTTTAACAGCCGCCCATCGTCGCCGGTTGGCGTGGCCGTTTCGGGTACCAGGTTATCTTCCGGTAGCGATTTCCAGAATATTTCATTCCAAATTTTGACCATGGAGTAGAGCGTCATTAAACCCACTGCCAGCGCAATACCAGTGGCCACGTAGGCCTCAACTTCCAGACCCGCGCGAACAATCACAAACTTGGCAAAAAAACCTGATAGCGGCGGCACACCGGCCAACGAGAAGGCAGAGATAAAGAAAGCAACGGCTAACCAAGGGCGCTCACGATAGAGCCCCCCCATTTTTTTAAGCTGGTACGTGCCCTGCAACCGATGGGTAATACCGCTAATCAAAAACAGATTGGTCTTCACCACCATATTATGCACGATGGCAAACACCCCCCCGGCAATCGCCAGCGGCGTATAAAGCGCCAAACCTAAGATCATATAGCCAATTTGGCTGACAATATGAAACGACAGAATGCGCCTAAACTCATACTGGGCTGCCGCACCCAATACGCCCGTTACCATGGTAAACACTGCGCCCCAGAGCATAATGTCCTGAAGATAGCCCATGGTTTGATCGAATATCAGCGTGAAAACACGGAACATCGCATAAACGCCGACCTTGGTGAGTAGCCCGGCAAATAGCGCTGAAACGGCGACTGGCGGCGTGTGATAAGACGCAGGTAACCAAAAGAACAGCGGAAAAGCCGCCGCCTTGATCCCGAACGCCACCATAAACATGACCGCTAACACTTCGACCATGCCCGAGTGCTCTGCCTCATCCATGCGCAGCGCAATGTCAGCCATGTTGAGCGTTCCCACCATCCCGTAAAGTAGCCCCACCGCCGTCAGGAAGATCACCGACGCTAACAGGTTCAGCGTGACATACTTAATCGCCCCTTCCATCTGTGCGCGTTCGCCGCCCAGAATCAGCAGTGCAAACGAGGCCACCAGCATCACTTCAAACCACACATAAAGATTGAAGATATCGCCGGTCAAAAACGCGCCGGTCACCCCGGCAAGCAACAGGTGCATCAAGGGGTAATAGCCAAATTTTTCATGGCCACGGCCAGTGGTTGCCAATGAGTAAATCCCCATTGCCAAGCCGATAATCGCGGTCATCAAGACCATGACGGCACTTAGCAAATCGGCAATCAAGGTGATCCCAAACGGGGCTGGCCAGCTGCCCATCTGCATCGTTACGTAGCCATCCGACAACGTCGATACAAACAGCCACAGGCTGACTATTAGCAGCGCGACATTTCCAGCCACCGCCATAAAGCGCTGCATGGGTCGCGAGCGCCAAAACAGCAACGAGATAGCCCCTGACAACAAGGGCAGGAGGACGGGAAGAGCAACTTCAGGCCTCACGTATCAGTATCCTTCATCTTATCGAGATCATCGGCCTTAACGACTTCGTAGGCACGCCGAATCAATACCACTGCAAACGCCAGCACCCCGAAGGCAATCACGATCGCTGTTAGCACAACCGCTTGGGGCAAAGGGTCAGCTACGCCACTAGGCGGCTGCATCATACCTTCTGCAATCAGCGGCGGGGCACCACGGGTCATGCCCGCCGTGGTGAAGATTAGCAAATTGGCAGCGTTGGAAAGCAGCATCAAACCAATCACCAGTTTGACAATAGAGCGACGCAGCATCATAAAAATGGCCGTTGCATAAAGCAGACCAATCGCCACTGCCATCAATGGTTCCATACTGAGCCTCCTAATGTTTCAAGGTTCATCCTTGTCGACCTCCATCAGCGTCATTACCATTCCAGTCACGGAGCCCAGTACGGCGAAGTACACACCGATATCAAAGATCAGCGGTGTGGACGCTTTAAAGTCGATGATGGGAATTGTCCACCATTGGGCGGTCAAAAACGGTTGACCCATAAACCAAGCAGGCACCACCGAAATCATTCCCAACAGTAAGCCGATGCCAATTAAGTCGCGAGGGTCGACCATTCGCAGTACTTCTTTGGTAGCGCTCACGCCAAAGGCAAATAAATAGAGCGTAAAGGCCCCCGCCGCCACTAAGCCAGCAATGAAGCCACCACCCGGTTCATCATGCCCCCTGAGCAGCAGGAAGACAGAGAACAGTAGCTGCAGCGGCATTAAAAAGCGTGCCGCGGTATTGAGAATAATCGTACCTGACTTAACCATCGTACGGCTCCTTGGTGGTCACTTTACTGCTCTCCCCGTTTTTGCCATTGCTGCTCTCTCCATGGCGCAGCTTCAGCATCGCGATAACACCAATCGCTGCGAGTGCCAGCACGAACATCTCACCCAGGGTGTCCAGAGCGCGGTAATCAACCAAAATGACATTGACGATATTGCGGCCATAAGCCAGCGGCGCACTGTTCTCAATCATGTAAGTCGAAATCGGTTCAAACTGCTGAATGCTCCACGAGGTCATAATCAACAAGCAGATCAAGATCCCCATCATCGCAGCGACGGAGCCATCACGAATACGTTCAAGGCTCGTCGACAAATTCGAGAACCGCGGCAGCCGAAACAGCACCAGTACCAGCAAAATCACCGTAAGTGTTTCCACCAGTAGCTGCGTTATGGCTAGGTCCGGAGCACTGAAAAGGATAAATATGAGCGCAATAGAGAAGCCCATCACCCCAACGGAGACAACGGCCCCAAGACGCGAGCGAGTCGTCGTGGCAAAAAGCGCCCCCATCGCCATGGTGCCCGCCACTACCACTTCGTGAAAACGAACATCCAGATCAAAAGCGAATATTGGCGAATGGCGTAACAAGATTGAATTCCCAATCAGCGCAATAAGCGTGATCAACATCACCAGAATGTAGTTACGCATATAGCCGTTTTGCAGCAGCCGTGTTTGCCACTCAGAGAACTGCACAATGCCGTTCATCATGCTTTCATAGCCCGCTTCGGGACCATGGCGCATGATCGGAGCCAGTAATGAAAGCTTGGCTCGCACACTATCCCAACGCTTAAACAGCAAAAAGCCAACGCCCAGGCTGATGATCGACATTATCAACGCCACATTGATGCCGTACCAAAGTGACAGTGTCACCTCCATCGTTTCTCCAGAAACAGAAGTGGCAGCTGACGTTAATAAGGCATTAGCGCCTAGCAAGGCTGGCATTAAGCCCAACAGTAGCGACCCTACTGCCAGTAACGCAGGGCCCACTAACATGCTTAGCGGCGCTTCATGAGGCTCAAGGGGGGTATGGTGACGCTTACCATAAAAGGGCCGTAACGCAATGATAAAGGCCACCGCAATCGTCAAAATAGAAGCGACAAAAGCGAATAATACCAACAGCATACGGAAGCTACTGGCGCCTAATACAGACTCAAGCATCAGCTCTTTACCGATAAAGCCAAACAGCGGCGGAACCCCTGCAAGTGAAAGCGCCGCTACCAATGCGATCATCGCCGTTACCGGCATTAACGAGCGCAGCCCGCCCATCTGCGTCACGTCTTTGGTACCGGTTTCATGATCAAGAATACCGGCGACCATAAACAGCGCGCCCTTGTACAGAGAGTGCGCAAGCAGAAAAGTGACAAAAGCGGTCATCGCATATTCAGTGCCAATGCCCAGCAACATTGTCAGCGTACCCAACGCCATGATGGTCGAGTAAGCGAGCAGCTTTTTGATATTCGTATGGTGAATCGCTAGGAACGCGCCGGTCAGCATTGTCGTCGCCCCAACAACGGACAAAATACCGACCCACATCGACGTTCCACCAAGCTCTGGGTGTAAGCGAGCCAGTAGATAAATGCCCGCTTTCACCATCGTGGCGGAGTGAAGATAGGCAGAGACCGGCGTAGGTGCGGCCATGGCGTTGGGCAGCCAGAAGTGGAACGGGAACTGAGCCGATTTGGTAAATGCCCCAAGCAGCAAACAGATCAGCATGGGTGTGTAGAGTGCATGCTCACGCAGGTCGGCTTCCTGACTAAGGATCTCCGCCAGCGACCAGCTATCGCTCGCAATCCCCAACAATACCAGGCCCGCCATTAATGCTAAGCCACCGGCCACCGTGACAAATAGGCCCTGACGGGCAGACTTACGTGCTTCAATATCGGCGTGATTAAAACCGATCAGTAAATAGGAGGTAATGCTGGTCAGTTCCCAGAAAATAAACAGTGTAAATAGCCCGTCCGCTAACACCAGCCCTAGCATTGAGACCATAAAAGCGACGAGTGCAATATGAAAACGTGCGATATCGGGATGATCTTTTAAGTAACCACCCGCATATACCAGCACGCAGGCGCCCATGATGGTGATCAATAGCCCAAATAGAAGTGACAAGCCATCCAGCAGGAAAGTAAGACTGATACCCAGGGAAGGCACCCACTGCCACTCCAACAGCAAGCTGCCGTTCTCAATTATTTCAGGGGCTTGTAGTAACAGCCAGGCCGCTAACCCTGCGGGGAAAAGCGCCAGTACAAGGCTGGTGTGATGCCCGAACCAACGATGCAGTAGCGGTGACGACGCGGCCAGCAAAAACCCCATTAAAACGGCAAGTTGCATCTGGCGAAATCTCCTGAAAAATGAAAGGCTCACCTTGGAGGTTGAGGCGAATACCCAGGCATCATGCCCTGTCACTGGCATGCCAGCGTTGAAGTAGTGTGATTCTAAAGTTGTACACCTTATAACAGGTGGTTTTGACTGACCAGTCAAACGCTTAAACGCAAACAGCCGCTGGCGAACAAAAACTCGTCCGCGGCTGTTGTCAAGAAATGACTATAGCAAATAAGGTGTTACACGTTAGGCAATAGACAACCAACCCGCTAATTCATTATTGATAACGCTTAGCAGCGCTTCGATATGGTCATCACGGTCATTGAGGCAAGGAATATAGCTAAACGTTTCCCCTCCCGCTTCCATAAAGCTATCGCGAATCTCCTCCTCGATCTCTTCCAGGGTTTCGACACAATCTGACGAGAAAGCCGGCGACATAATCGCAATATGTTTATGCCCCTGCTTGGCAAGCTCCGCTACATGCTTGACGGTTTGCGGGCCAACCCACTTTTCAGGGCCAAACTGTGACTGGAAGGCGGTATCGACCTCCTCTTTGCTGAAACCAAGCTTCTCACGCAGCAAACGAGTGGTTTTCTGGCACTGGCAGTGGTAAGGGTCTCCCTCCATCAAGTAACGCTCGGGCACCCCATGGTAGCTCGCGACAAGCTTGGTGGGCCGGGTCGCAAAACCGTCATAGGCTTCTTGTACCGAGTTAGCCAACGCCTGAACATAGGCAGGATGGTCGAAATACGCGGGCACTGTGCGAATGTATGGCTGCCACTTCATTTTCATCAACGTACGAAATGCTTCGTCGTTAGCCGTAGCCGTCGTCGGAGAACCGTACTGAGGGTAGAGAGGGAAAAAAACGATTTTCTCACAGCCCTTCTCCTTCAATCGCGTCAATACGCTTTTGGTAGAAGGGTTGCCGTAGCGCATACAGAAATCGACTTCGACATCGTCGCCATAAAGTGCTTTCAGACGCGCCGTTATTTTTTCGGTTTGAGCACGCGTGGTGGTTAACAGAGGGCTCTCGTTTTTTTCGTTATTCCAAATACTACGATACGCTTTACCCGACGAAAATGGACGCTTCGTCAAAATAATCAACTGCAGCAGTGGTTGCCATTTCCAACCGGCATAGTCAACCACGCGCTTATCAGACAGGAACTCACTCAGGTAACGACGCATTGACCAATAGTCGGTGGCATCCGGTGTTCCCAAGTTCGCGAGTACCACGCCGACTTTGGCACGCGGCACCGGCGGATGATCGCTAGGTGCATGGGCCAAACGGCCTTCGCCCGGCTGATCCTTGACGACATTCTCGGTCATTACTCATGCTCCTGAAATATAACGGTGTCACTGATCACTAATAAAATTTAAGCCTACCAGATGGCTAAATCTTACCACTTTTCGGGAAAGTGGCGGCATAAAGTTATACTATCGGCATCATTTGTATAACTATAGGTTGTATAAATTCAGGTTGTATAACTACAGGCCAATCCATGGCCAAGCCTGTGCTTCTGATGCTTGGCAATCAGCTCTCTTTTTCACTCAAAATGCTACAAGACGCGCCCGCCAATACGATCAGCCCAACCAATATAGGACAACGATGAGCCACTACACACCGCTACATGCGTCACCGCCCGCCACACTTTTCCACGATGGCCACTGCCCTTTTTGTCAGCAGGAAGTGGCTTGGCTTAAAAAGCATCGTCACCGGGAACGCATCGCACTGGTAGATATCCAGGCCAGTGACTTTAACGCTCAGGCATACGGGCAGGAATTTAATGCGATGATGGGCCAACTACATCTAAAAGATAGCCAAGGAGAGTGGTATATCGGGATGGATGCCAGCCGTGCCCTCTATGCAGTTTTGGGCTACCGGCGGCTGGTGAAGATTTCATGCTTACCGGGTGTACACGGCGTGATGAATGCCGGTTACCGTTATTTTGCCCGTCGTCGAATACGAATCGGGCGGTGGTGGGAAAAGCGTAAAGCTAAGGGTTAACGATTTATACGTGAAGCGTTTGGGTTAGCGCGTAAACTTAAAATACTAACGGCATACGCGGTGTAAGCGGCTCACTGTAATGAGCGTCACGGCCAATTACTTCATCGTGCGGTACGTGCTGTACTAAGTACGCGCGGTGAATGCCAGCCCGTTTGAGTTCCATATAGGCATCATCCAGCGACCGAAATAGCATTGGCTTAGAACGCTGCATCAGCATATGGCGCTCGCCTTCAACATCTTCCAGCTCAACCTGATAAAAACGGCTACCCGAATGGGTAATCACGCGAATTTCAAAGTCGTCGTGGCTGGCGACAAATTGCTTAAGATCCTTCAGTTCCATGGTTCCCTCCTGTTATTTGTCTGTGTCATCAAGTATGCCATCAGACATGGCATCAGGGCACAGCATGACTGCACCCTATGACATTTCTGTTGCCCTGTTGTTGCAGTGTTGTGACGTCCATTAAAAGATAGACGCACAGTAGCTGGTTATTCAACAAGTGATTTTCCAACACTAATTTTTCAGCTATTAGGAGGGCAACAGTGCAAGAGAGTTCCTGACCGAAGCGTCAAGAAGTCGTTATTTTATTGATATTCAGAAGGGTCGATGGCTTTGCCAAGTGAATTACGGTCAATCCAGTTGCCGCCTTTGGTCTCTTTGTAACGAAACACGACCTTATCCCCCACCTTAACGGGCAGCTCTCCATCTTCGGTTTGATAGCTATACTTTTCCCCCTCCACGACCAAATGGTAACGATAAAGGTCTGGCATACCTAACCACTCTTTGAAAGGCCCTTCACGCTCCAGTGCTTCAAGCTCACCGCGACCTTCTAGCTTAGGAAGACGCTGCCGATTACCGCGCCGAAATCCACCTGCCATTTGCTACTCCCGTTTATTTGCATATCGTCGTGGATGGGCATTATACGAGCTCGCTCCCCATCCTCAAGTGACTCATCACAAAGCTGTCTTTACAAGCCCATCTTTAAACACCAGTCTTCCCAAACCAGCCTGTAAAAACCTAGTCGCCGAATGCTTGACCGTAGCTATCCGGGGCCAAATCTTCAAAGCGAGTATATTTACCGATAAACGCCATGTGAACGGTGCCGATCGGGCCGTTACGCTGCTTACCAATAATTAACTCCGCGATACCTTGGTTATCGGGGTTATCTGGATTATAGACTTCATCGCGATAAACGAAGGCAATCACGTCCGCGTCCTGCTCAATGGCGCCCGACTCACGCAAATCCGACATGACAGGACGCTTGTTGGGACGCTGCTCCAACGAGCGGTTCAACTGGGAAAGTGCCACGACTGGACAATTAAACTCTTTCGCCAAGCCCTTCAACGAGCGCGAGATTTCAGAAATTTCACCGGTACGGTTTTCATTGAAGCCGGGAATCTGCATTAACTGAAGGTAATCGATCATCACCAGGGCAATATTGCCATGCTCCCGCACCACCCGACGCAACCGTGAGCGCATTTCATTAGGCGATAAGGCCGCGGTATCATCGATGAATAGCTGTTTGTCTTTGAGCAGGTTGACGGCGGAAGTTAAGCGCGGCCAATCCTCATCTTCCAATTGCCCAGTACGTACGCGGGTTTGGTCAATCCTACCCAGCGATGACAGCATCCTCAGCATCAAGGATTCGGCGGGCATCTCCATAGAGAACACCATGACCGGCTTGTCGCTGGAAATAACCGCATGCTCCACCAGGTTCATCGCGAAGGTGGTTTTACCCATGGAGGGACGACCTGCAATCACCACCATATCTGAAGGCTGTAACCCAGTGGTCATCTCGTCCAGGTCACGGAAACCGGTGGAAAGCCCGGTCATTTCCCCTTTCAGGTTAAACAGCTCATCAATGCGATCAACGGCTTTGGTCAAAAGGTCACTCATGCCGATAGGACCACCAGTCTTAGGACGCTCCTCGGCAATCTGGAACACTAACCGTTCAGCCTCATTGAGCAATTCATCCGCCGGGCGCCCTTGAGGGGAAAAAGCGCTATCGGCGATTTGGTTAGCCGCACGGATCAATTTACGCAGCGTTGCCCGCTCACGCACGATATCGGCGTAGGCGCGAATATTACTGGCAGAGGGCGTGTTACGCGCAAGCTCGGCTAAAAACGCTAACCCACCGACCGTATCCAAGTGATCCCGCGCTTCCAGCGCTTCGGAAAGCGTTACCACGTCCAATGGCTGACCGGATTCAGCCAGATGAATCATCACGTTGAACACTAAACGGTGCTCATAACGGTAGAAATCATCCGCCACCAAGCGCTCTGAGACGTTATCCCAGGCTTGGTTATCCAGCATTAGCCCGCCTAATACCGACTGCTCCGCCTCCAGAGAGTGCGGCGGCAGTTTTAGCGCTGCCGTTTCTTTATCAGCAGAAGGCTGGTCCTGCATAGCGAGCTCCTTTAAATACTACAGCGTAGCCAATAATGAAGAGGGGTATCTTAGCCGGAGCGAGGACGTTCGACCACCGACATCACAGCCAATCTAGACATTGTCTGAAAAACACCAAACCGTAATAGACCAGGCGGATTTATGACACTATCCAGCACTACCGTCTTGCAGCACAGGCGTCAGAAATAACAAAAGGCGCGGGTTTCCCCGCGCCTTTGAGGCGTACGTGCTAGCACAGAGAATGACCAAGCACTAAATACTCACTTGGAATTTACCTCGTACTTAAGTAGCACTTACTTAATTACTCTGCAACTACCACTACGCGTACAGTCGCATTCACTTCAGCGTGCAAGTGAATAGCAATGTCGTATTCGCCAGTTTGGCGAATCGGCCCTGTCGGCATACGCACTTCGCTCTTGGCAATATCGATGCCAGCAGAGGAAATGGCGTCAGCCAGGTCACGCGGACCAATAGAACCGAACAGCTTGCCTTCATCGCCTGCTTTGGAAACCAAAGACAGCTCGATGTCGTTTAGCTGCTCAGCGCGCACTTCGGCTTCTGCCTTGCGCTCAGCGGCTTGCGCTTCGAGCTCAGCACGCTGTGCTTCAAACGCTTCGATGTTGTCTTTGGTGGCCGGTACGGCTAAGCCGTAAGGCACCAAGTAGTTACGACCATAACCAGGCTTCACGGTGACTTTGTCACCCAGGCCGCCCAGCTTACCAATGTTGTCGAGCAGAATGACTTCCATCTCGTAAACCTCTTGTCAGTTGCTGCGGGCAAGGCGTGCGCGAACGTTCGCGAATGTATCAATCAGCCCCAACAGCAGCACAATGAGAATCGTGGGCCAGGTCGTGATTAGCAGCACATAAAATGCTACCAGCCACAGCCCGTTCATCCCCTTTATTCCAATAAACCCATGCACTAACGCAACGCCAGCTACCAACAGCGGAATCCAACCAAGCATCGCCAGCGCGTGTGCGCCCAGCAGCATGCCTATCACTCCAATGACGACCAATACGGCCAGCTCTTTGGGTGTTAAGCGTAGTGCATGAAACTCTTCGCGAAAGCCACCTGGGTTATACAACCCAGCTTGCCAACTACGCGCAAGCGCTAAACACACTATCGCTGCCAACAGCACCACAAGCCCTGTCACTCCACCCACCACTAATGCGGCGATGGTTTGGGTATCGTAGCCCTGATTGGCGAATTCCGTGAGCATGCGGTCCACTTCTTCTGAACCTTCCCGCAACTGCTCAAGCATTAACTCTGTGCCGCCTGGTGGGCTGAAGATGCCAAGCTGAACCATGACAGCGGCGACCAACGTCCCCACAATCAACGTTTCACCCCAACGCATCCTCTCGCGCAGGATAACGGCCATCAGCGTTACCAGCAGTATGCTAGCAAGCGGAATGACGTCTCCCTGTGCCCACCACCAGCCAGCAGGCAGTGCTGCAGCGATAATGACTGGCAGCGCAGGTGCAAAACCTTTGCGTAGCGTCATCAACGCGGCGATGGCTGCCCCTAACCAGAACAGCCAAGGCACTAGCGTTGCCAGGGCCGCCCCGCCTGCAGCGTAAGGCGTGCCCCGCATTAGCCATCGGGCTAGTGCCAGCATCACGTTAAACGCTTACTGGTGGCTATCGGAGTAGGGCAGCAGTGCCAGATAACGCGAGCGCTTGATAGCAGTCGCCAACTGACGCTGATAGCGTGCTTTGGTGCCGGTAATACGGCTTGGAACGATCTTGCCGGTTTCGGTGATGTAAGCCTTCAGCGTGTCCAGATCTTTGTAATCGATCTGCTTGATGCCTTCAGCGGTGAAGCGGCAAAACTTACGGCGACGGAAAAAACGTGCCATGGACTAGCTCCTTAAAACGTGCAGTGAATAAAATCAGGCAGTTTCTTCTTCTTCAGCGCGCGGTTTTTCTTCGCGACGCGGACGTTTTTCTTCTGCCGGCTTCATCATCGGGGAAGCTTCAGTAACAGCTTCTTTGCAGCGAACAACCAAGCTGCGGATAATGGCGTCGTTGTAACGGAAGATATTCTCGATTTCATCGAGAGTCTCGCCGTTACATTCAACATTCATCAGCACGTAGTGGGCTTTGTGGATCTTGTTGATCGGGTAAGCCAAGTGACGACGGCCCCAATCTTCTAGACGGTGCACAGTGCCGCTGTTTTCAGTAACGATGCTGGTGTAGCGCTCAACCATCGCCGGCACCTGCTCGCTTTGATCCGGGTGGACCATAAACACGATTTCGTAATGACGCATGGGATCTCCTTGCGGTTTGACAGCTTCCGTTGTGTGCTACTGCTAAAGGCAATAAACGACGACAAGGAAGCAAGGAGTTAACTGAAGTGCTCCGCCACCGCATTAAACGGCTACCGGGGCATCAAACAGAACTTTTATTTCAACAACTGTTTTTCAACGACAGTTTCAATTACTAATTCTCACAGCTAACGCCCGCTTGCAGACAAACGGGCGCGTGTATCTTAGTCGTACGGCGGTTAACTTGCAAGCTGGCGCTGTCGGACAGCTTCAAACAAGCAGATACCGGTAGCTACTGACACATTCAGGCTAGAAACCTCCCCTGCCATCGGTAACTTGGCAAGGTTATCGCACGCTTCGCGCGTTAACCGCCGCATGCCCTTGCCTTCTGCTCCCATCACCAGGGCAGTAGGGCCTGTCATATCAATATCAAAGACGCTGGCCTCAGCCTCACCTGCCGTGCCGGTTATCCAGACACCGGTATCTTTTAGCTTGGCAAGGGTACGCGCCAAATTCGTTACTTGATAAACCGGCACTACCTCGGCGGCACCACAGGCAACTTTGCGCACGGTGGCATTGAGCGGCGCGGCCTTGTCCTTCGCCACGATCACTCCGTGAGCACCAGCGGCATCCGCGCTGCGCAGGCAGGCACCGAAGTTATGCACATCCGTCACGCCATCCAAAATCAGCAACAGTGGCGGTGTATTCGAGGGCCAGGCGCGCAGCTTAAGCCAGAGCGACTCCTCGCCCTCTGGCGTCAGCGGTGGACAAAATGCCACCACACCCTGATGAGCGGCGCCCTGGGTTAGCTGATCAAGCAAATCGCGCGGTTGCTCTTTCACACGAGCGCCATGCGACTGAGCGTGGGCGACCAACTCTTTCAAGCGGCTCCCCGCCCCCTGCTGCACCCACAATTCACGGGGTGCCTCACCTCTATCTAGCAGGCTTTGCAGTGCATGAACCCCATAAACCTGATCTAACCCATCAGGGGTCTTGGGACCCCGCCGTGAAGACGCTGACTTCATGCTCAGCCCTTATTCGGTGATGGTTTGCGTGGGCCGTTCCGTGTGCGGCGTGGGCCACGACGCGTAGCGGGCTTCTCGCTGCTGGATGGTTTGTCACCAGAGGCTTTGGCACTACCCGTTTTCGTACTACCTGTTTTCGTACTACCTGTTTTGGCACCAGCGCCCCCTTCCCCGCCGCGGCTCTTACGCGGCTGGCGGCGTGGACGAGGCTTTTCATCCCCCAGACCGAAGTCGATCTTGCGGTCATCCATATCGACCCGCGCCACTTGAACGGTAAGACCATCGCCTAAGCGGTAAGTGGTGCCGGTGCGCTCGCCTTTCAGGCGGTGCTTCTCTGCTTCGTAGTGGTAGTAGTCCGACGGCAACGAGGTCACATGCACCAAGCCTTCCACAAAGAACTCATCCAGACGCACGAACAGGCCGAACTGAGTGACGGAGGCGATAGTACCTTCGAACATTTCGCCCAGCTTGTCGGACATGAACTCGCACTTCAGCCAGCTCTCGACATCACGGGTGGCTTCGTCGGCGCGACGCTCCGTCATCGAGCAGTGTTCACCCAGCTCAAGCATCTGCTCGAAGGTATATGGGCACCACTTGCTCGGCGGCTCAACCGGAGATCCTTCAACGCGCAGCACCGTATTGGTCTGGCGCGGACCGCGAATCACCGAACGAATAGCACGGTGCACCAGCAGATCAGGATAGCGGCGGATCGGCGAAGTAAAGTGGGCGTAGGCCTGGTAGGCCAACCCAAAGTGACCTTCGTTTTGCGGCGAATAGACCGCCTGATTCATCGAGCGCAGCATGACCGTCTGGATGATATCGAAGTCAGGCCGGTCGGCAATCGTTTCACGAAGTGCCTGATAGTCTTGCGGAGTGGGCATATCACCGCCGCCGACTGCAAGGCCCAACTCGTTCAAGAACAGGCGCAGTTTATCAAGCCGCTCAGGTGTCGGCCGTTCGTGAATACGGTACAGCGCCGGCAGGTCATGCTTATCCAGGAAGCGCGCGGTCGCCACGTTGGCGGCCAGCATGCACTCTTCAATCAACTTGTGCGCGTTGTTACGGCTACGCGGAACGATTTTTTCGATTTTACGCTCATCATTAAAGATGATCGCCGTTTCAGTGGTGTCAAAATCGATCGCACCACGCTCAGCGCGCGCTTCGCGCAACAAATAGTAAAGCTCTTCCAGATTTTTCAGCGGCTTAACTAGTTCGCTGTGCTCTGTGCGTAGCGCCTCGCCCTCTTCGCTCTTCTCGTCAAGAATCGCCGCCACCTTGTTATAGGTAAGGCGAGCATGGGAATTCATGACGGCTTCGTAGAAGCGGTAGCGGCTAATCGCACCGGTTTGCGAAATATTCATCTCGCACACCAGCACCAAGCGATCCACGTGGGGGTTCAGCGAACAGAGTCCGTTGGACAATAGTTCCGGCAGCATGGGAACGACTTGGCCAGGGAAGTAGACCGAGTTACCCCGCGTGCGGCCTTCGTCATCCAAAGGCGTGCCGGGGCGCACATAGTGGGAAACGTCCGCGATCGCGACGAGCAGTTTCCAACTACCGGATTTGGTCTTCCAGGCGCACACGGCATCATCAAAGTCTTTGGCAGACTCATCGTCGATGGTAACCAGCGGCACGTCACGCAGGTCAACGCGGTGCTGCTTATCCTCTTCCAACACTTCAGCTGAAATGCCAGCAATTTGGTCGAGCACTTCAGGCGGAAACTCTGCAGGAATATCGTAACTGCGAATCGCAATATCAATTTCCATACCGGGGTCCATACGCTCACCCAGCACTTCGATTACCTCGCCTACCGGCTGTACACGGGTGGCTGGCTGCTGAACGATCTTGGCCGAGATCACCTGGCCATCTTTAGCGCCACCGCAGGCGCTATGCGGAATAATCACTTCCTGAGTAATACGCGGGTTTTCCGGTATTAGAATACCAAACTCAGGGGTATTGCTACGGTAAACACCGACGATAGTCTGGGTGTTACGCGCAATCACATCGGCAATGGTCGCTTCATCACGACCACGACGATCACGCCCGCTAACGCGTGCCAACACATGGTCGCCGTGAAAAACGCGCCGCATTTGACGAGGCGGCAGCACCAAATCAGGCTTTTTACCATCATCACGCAGCAGGAAACCAAAGCCATCACGATGGCCAAGCACTTTGCCTTTGACGAGATCGAGCTTGTCGATCAACGCATAGGCACCTCGGCGGTCGCGCAGCACTTGACCATCGCGCTCCATCGCCGCCAAACGGCGACGGACAGCTTCGATCAACTCTTCGTCTTCCAGACCCAGCAGGCGGCTCATATTTTCATGGGTAATCGGCTTGCCATACGTCTCTAAGGCAGCAAGCAAATACTCCCGGCTTGGCGCTGGGTTACCATATTTATGCGCCTCGCGCTCGGCGTGCGGATCATCACTTAACGTCCAATACTTCATACGAGCAACATCCTTAATGGCGTCATTTGCGAGAGGCATAAAAAAAGCGCATACGCAGTGCGTTGCGGGCGGGATATTTCAGTGTTTGAAAAGCTGAAATGAATAGGATTTTGTTTAGTCATAGGCGCAGTATAGCGCTGCACGTTCAATCACCCAACCGTCTTAGACGTTGTTTATACAATTAGCTTTATAAAAAGCGCATAAGGGGTCTTGCATTTAACCATCACCCCGGTATTATACGCGCCACTTGCCCAGATGGCGGAATTGGTAGACGCGCTAGCTTCAGGTGCTAGTGTCCGTATGGACGTGGAGGTTCAAGTCCTCTTCTGGGCACCAAACTGCTTTTATACTATCTTTTTGTATACGCAGTTCAGTGCTAAGCAAGTAAAGGCAATAAGCCAGTCAATGTAAGTAGCAACAAGTTTGTGTTCGCCCAGGTGGCGGAATTGGTAGACGCGCTAGCTTCAGGTGCTAGTGTCTGTATGGACGTGGAGGTTCAAGTCCTCTCCTGGGCACCATACGAACACAAACGGGGCGGATGCAGACACTGAGTGCAACACCGTCAATGTATAGATGACAGGGCCTCATGGTACTTCGCCATCTGCTCGCTCATCACCTCAATAGGGCACTTGAAGTCGAAGCGCTTTCGGGGGCGCATGTTCAACTCAAGTGCGATCTCATCCAGTTCTTGCTGGGTATAGACCGATAGATCCGTTCCCTTGGGCAAGTACTGCCGTATGAGACCATTGATATTTTCGTTGGCGCCTCTCTGCCACGGACTATGTGGGTCGCAAAAATAAATGGCAATACCGGTATTCTGGGTAATCTTGGCGTGCTGCGTCATCTCGCGCCCCTGGTCATACGTCATGCTCTTCCGCGCAGCCAATGGCATCCGGTTCAGCGCAGCGCTAAAGCCTTCCACGGCCGAGGTGGCGGTCGCATCGTTCATCTTCGCCAGGATCAGGTAACCGCTTTTCAGTTCTACCAGGGTTCCGACAGCCGATGCGTTGCCCTTGCCTTTGATCAGGTCGCCTTCCCAGTGCCCGGGAAATTCACGTTTCTCTACCTCGGGAGGGCGGAGGTGGATGCTGACCATATCAGGAATCTGGTTGCGTCGATCAACTTGCCCACGTCGGGGCTTACGGGTGGATTTTCCTTGCCGCAAGCAGTGAATCAGTTCCTTTCGCAGCTCACCGACGGGCAACGCGTAGATAGCACTGTAGATCGTTTCACGGCAGACGTAGGCGTCTCGGAGGTCAGGGATATTCATATTCCTGAGCTTGCCGCTAACCTGCTCGGGTGACAAGCGCCGACGCAGCATGTACTGAATCAGTGCGAACCGAGGGCTGCCCGGAAACAGTTTTCGCCTTGGTCGACAATTGTCTCGGCGGTCATGACGGCGCTGTTGCGCGTGTGACGGGCGGTAATGGCCATCGGACGATCCATTGCGCCGTATCTCTCGACTGATCGTCGCCGGGGACCGCTCAAGCAGGGCTGCTATCTTCCTGATGCTCAAGCCTTGTGCGAGGCTGACTTGGATCGTCGCACGCTCTTCTATGCAAAGTTCAGAATATGACATGGGGTCAACACCTTACCGGTTTGGTCAGGTGTTGCACTCAGAATTTGCGGCCAAGCGGTAAGTAACTAATCTAAGCTGTTAATGATGCGCCCAGGTGGCGGAATTGGTAGACGCGCTAGCTTCAGGTGCTAGTGTCCGTATGGACGTGGAGGTTCAAGTCCTCTCCTGGGCACCATGATGTATATGGGCCAGTCCGCATCATTCTTAATACCCCTTTGTAATATGTTCAGCGCTCGCCAACCTCCTGTAATCGCCTTGCTAATACACTACTTCCTATTGAAATCGCCCTGGGCGTCGCGCCACTTCTTCAAGTGCCCAACCCTGTACTCGCAACTCCCCTTCCAGCACTGACTCTACTTCCGTCGTTAATTCAGGGAAGAAGTTAAGCCCCGTGCGCGTTTCTATGTCATCAATGGTTACCAGGTAATCATCCAGCGGCTCATTGCCGCGTACGTCTTGCGGCATAATAAATGCCAACGCTAATGGTGCCTCACTGTGCGGGGCGACAATGATCTTATAAAACGCTTCAGGCACTTCAACCAGACCTACCCGATTAAACACGTTATCCATAAAGCGTTCAGGAAATACCGGCCCCGTGATCACCTGCAAACGATCAAAGCGTGGTGCAAAGTGATCCATAACGACTTCTTCTAAACGCTGCCACAGCTGTCGGTTCAGGTTGGGACGCTGCGGGGTCATATTGCTCATAAGGAAGGTGTCGACCTGTGCGCTACGCCCATGCACCGCGGCGATCGCATAATTGGGCGCCATATGCCCTCGGTCATATCCACTGCCCGCGTAGCTATCCGTGCCTACCGGCCACAGTGTGCGCCAGTCGGCTTGAAAATTTGGCCGGGAACCAATGCTTGAATCGTCTACCGCTTCAACCTGATAGCTTACCCAGAGCGGATTAACCCGCACATCAGACCAGCCAACTAAATAGCCGTCGTTGCGCAATACACGGTGAAGCGTAGTAGGACGAAATTTCTCCCAGGTAGGCACTCCCATCCACGTAAAAGCATCTTTATGCTGGCGCTCTTGAAATTCCCACAGCCCTGTGCCAACGGCAACAAACAGCACGGCAATGCCCAGTCGTCGACCCTGTCGACGCCAGCTCGAAAGCGATGTTCCCAACACTCTTACTCCCTGGTTAGCGCTGATGAACGCCTATCGTTTTATCTCGCCTAAAGCTACTACATACCGTGGCGATAAAAGCGGCCCCAATTACCAGCCTAGTGAAAACATCGTTTCGAGATCGTGGCGGGAGTGAACCTGCATGGCATTCAACGTTTCTGTATCGCTGATACCTTCTACAGCATTTAAGCGCTCCGTCACTAGCTCAGCCAAGCTCTCAAAATCGCGAGTACGGGCAATCGCCACCAAGTCGTAGCGGCCACAGGTAGAATAAACTTCACTAATGCCTTCTACATCAGCTAAGCGCTCGGCCACGGCTTTCACTTGGCCTTTATCGGTATTGATTAAAATGACTGCGTTTTGCATGGCGTGCCCCTCAAGAGAAAATAATGGCAACAAAATGTCGTCTTTAAGCTGCGCAGAGTATAGCAGCGACTAGGAAGCGAGCGCAGCACCCAGCAACAGCGTGACCAATTGTCGCTGTACATCTCACGGCATTCGCACAAGCTTTGCACATCCGCTAGCATGTAAGAGAGAACTCCGACTTATAAGTTTATTCGGAGCACTAATAGAGGTGGATAACCACCCGACAACCGTGACCAAACGTCATAACCGTGACGATAAGGAGAAATCATGGCTAATAAGAGCCGTCGTGACTTCATGCGCAACAGCATGTTAGGGCTTGCGGCCCTACCGCTGGGTGTCGGCATTCTTTCCAAGACTGCTTTCGCTCAAGAGCTGCCGCGTCTTGATCCTTCCTCAAGCAATGCCCAAGCGCTTAACTACGTCGAAAACGCCAGTGAAGCAAGCGATCACCCTGCTTATGAAGATGGCGAGCGCTGTGATAATTGCATGTTCTTCAATGCAGAGACAGAGGGTTGTCAGCTGTTTCCTGAGAACAGTGTTGAGCCAGGGGGCTGGTGTCAGTCTTGGACTGCACGAGCCTAAACAGCTGCCGTTTAAAGCGGTTACTGCTGTACTAACAACTACCCCGCGCTTTGCGCGGGGTAGTTGTTTTTAAAAAGCTATTTATTAAAGCGCTGTTTTAAAAAACTGGCTTACGCAGACACCGTTTAAGAAGCATGGTTCTCATCTTCAACCGGCCAGTGAAAACGCCGCGTCACTTGCCCCTCCTCCATTGAGACCAGATGAACCGGAAAACCCCATAGCTGCTGTAGATGGCGAATAACCGGATAAACGCTGCGCCCCAGCGGGCGGCGATTATCCTGTACGTGATGAAGCGTCAATGAGCGATCCCCACGAATGGCCGCCTCGACCACTTGAATGTTGGGCTCGCGAATAGAGAGTGCATACTGCGTTGCGAGCGCTTCACGCACCTGGCGATAGCCCTGTTCGTTATGTATCGCCGCTACTTCCAGGGCCTCTAACTGATCATCATCCACCACTAAAAAAAGCTTATGGTCACGCATCACCTTCGGCGACAGAAACTGCTGAATAAACGACTCATCCTTAAAGTTGCGCATCGCAAACTCCACCGTTTCCCGCCACGGGGTGCCCGCCACATCTGGAAACCACTCACGATCCTCGTCGGTAGGGTTTTCGCAGATGCGCTTAATATCCATAAAAATCGCGAAACCAAGCGCATAAGGGTTAATCCCGCTGAAGTGAGGGCTATCAAAGGCTGGCTGGTTAATGACAGCGGCGTGAGACTGCAAGAATTCCAGCATCAGCCCTTCATCGACATTGCCGTCGTCGTAGAGTCGATTCATTAACGTGTAGTGCCAGAAGCACGCCCAGCCCTCGTTCATCACCTGCGTTTGCCGCTGGGGATAAAAATACTGCGCCAGCTTGCGCACAATTCGTACAATCTCACGCTGCCAAGGCGCCAGCAACGGGGCGTTTTTCTCTATAAAATAGAGCAGATTTTCCTGCGGCTCTGAAGGGTAAAGCCCGCCGCTATGTAAACCTAATGGGTCATCGTCATTGGCATTGTGCAAACTTCCCGGCAGCGAAGACTCCCCAGTTGGCGGTTCGGGAATGGTTCGCCAGAGCATATTAACCTGGGTTTGTAGATAGGCTTCCCGCTCATCCTGGCGCTTCGCTTCCTCTTCTGCAGAAATCGGTGAGGGGCGCTTGTAGCGGTCAACACCGTAGTTTTGCAGCGCATGGCAAGCATCCAGCAGCTGCTCGACAGCTTGCACGCCGTGACGCTCTTCGCACTGGGCAATATACTTACGTGCAAACACCAGGTAATCGACAATAGAAGAGGCATCCGTCCAAGTACGGAACAGGTAGTTACCTTTAAAAAAGGAGTTATGACCGTAGCAGGCGTGGGCCATCACCAACACCTGCATCATCAGCGTGTTCTCTTCCATCAAGTAGGCAATACAAGGGTCAGAGTTAATGACCAGCTCATAAGCCAGGCCCATCTGGCCGCGCTTGTAAGCCCCTTCGACGGCTAGAAACTGCTTTCCGAATGACCAGTGGTGGTAGCCCACCGGCATGCCCACGCTGGCGTAGGCATCCATCATTTGCTCCGTGGTGATCACTTCTATCTGATTGGGATAAGTATCCAGACGATACTCATCAGCGAGCCTTGCCAGCTCCGCATCGAAGCGCTCCAGCAGGTTGAAGTTCCAATCGGAGCCGGTGGCAATCGGCTTGCGCTTGCGGGTCGCACTCATAGCCCACTCCTCTATTACACGGCCACTAGGACTGGCTTAAGCGGCGTTTGAACAGCTCGCGAAAGACCGGATAAATATCGCCCGCCTCTATAATTTGCCGCATGGCAAAGCGTTCGGGAAATTCTTTGACCACACTTGCATACTCATGCCACAGCGATTGATGGTCATGAGGCGTGATCTCAACGTAAGCATAGTATTGCAACTGCGGCATTAGCTGTTTGATCAGCAGGTCGCGGCAAATATTCGAGTCGTCATCCCAGTTATCGCCATCGGAGGCCTGGGCCACATATAAATTCCACTGCCCCACTGGATAACGCTTTTCAATGATCTTATTGACCAGATTCAGCGCACTGGAAACAATCGTACCGCCGGTTTCCCGTGAGTAAAAAAACTCCTCCTCACTAACTTCCCGGGCAGCGGTGTGGTGGCGCACAAACACCAGTTCGACTTTTTCGTAGTGTTTCTCCAAAAACAGATACAGCAGCAAGAAAAAGCGCTTAGCGATATCTTTATGGTTTTGGGTCATCGACCCCGAAACGTCCATGACACAAAACATTACCGCCTGATTAGAAGGCTGCGGCTGGGCGCTTAACTGGTGGTAGCGCAAGTCATAGGTATCAATGAACGGCACGCCAGCAATACGTTTTTCCAGGCGTTCGATTTCAGTTTTCAGCTCGGCAATACGGGCCGGGTTACGCAATACCGGGTCTTTACGCTCTTCGGCTTCCAGGGTCTCTTGAGCTTCCTTAAGCGCCCGTTTAATCGGCGCGCGCATGGCAATGCGCCGAGCGTAGGCTTCGCGCATCGAACGGGTAATGCTGATCCGGGAAGGCACGCCATCTTTAGACAATCCCGCCCGCACCATTTTGACCTCTTCCAGCGACTTCAACGGTTTGCGCTGCAAATGGGGTAACTCAAGCCCGTCAAACACAAACTCCAGAAACTCCTCGCGGCTGAGGGTGAAGGCGAACTCATCCACCCCTTCCCCCTGATTAGAGGCGCCGCCTTCCCCCGCACCACTACCGCCGCCCTGCCCGCTAGGGCGGCGTATTTTATCGCCCGCTACAAACTCCTTGTTGCCTGGTGAGACGATATTGCGCGTTCCGCCCGGGCCATGCTGAAACACTGGCTCAGAGATATCCTTCGCCGGAATAGATATTTTTTCACCGCGCTCCATATCAGTAATGGAGCGGCGATTAACGGCCTCTTCAACCGAACGCTTGATATGCTTGCGATAGCGCTCTAAAAAGCGCTGACGGTTCACCGCGCTTTTATGTTTAGCGTTAGGCCTTCGATCAATAAAGTAGGTCATACGACCTCCTGAGACGCTTTTCTTAAGCACTGTTTTAACAACAGCCCTTAACTATCCGTCCCTTACTGGGACTTACGCACGCGCAGGTACCACTCGGACAGTAATCGAACCTGTTTTTCGGTGTAGCCGCGCTCAACCATCCGCGCCACAAAGTCTTCATGCTTCTTCTGGTCTGACCGGGAGGCCTTGGCATTGAACGAAATCACCGGTAGTAGCTCCTCGGTATTGGCGAACATTTTATGTTCGATAACACCTTTTAGCTTTTCATACGACTGCCAGCTCGGATTCATGCCATTATTTTGCGCCCGCGCCCGCAGCACAAAATTGACCACTTCATGGCGGAAGTCTTTCGGGTTGGAGATACCCGCCGGTTTTTCGATTTTCTCCAGCTCTTCGTTCAGGGACTGGCGGTTCAACAGCTCGCCGGTTTCATGGTCGCGGTACTCCTGATCCTGTATCCAGAAATCAGCATAGGTCACATAGCGGTCGAAGATGTTTTGACCATATTCGCTGTAGGATTCGAGGTAAGCGGTTTGAATCTCCTTGCCAATAAAGTCCACGTAGCGGGGTGCCATATACTCTTTGATGAAGCCCAAGTAGCGTTCAAACACTTCCGACGGCAGCTGTTCACGCTCCAGTGCCTGCTCCAGCACATAAAGTAGATGCACCGGGTTGGCAGCCACTTCGGTGCTATCAAAGTTGAATACCTTAGAAAGAATCTTGAAGGCGAAACGGGTGGAGAGCCCTTGCATGCCTTCGTCAACCCCCGCCGCATCGCGATACTCCTGAATCGACTTGGCACGCGGATCGGTGTCTTTCAGGTTTTCACCGTCGTACACGCGCATCTTGGAATAGATATTGGAGTTTTCCGGCGCTTTAAGCCGTGACAACACCGAGAACTGCGCCAGCATGCGCAGCGTATCCGGCGCGCAGGGCGCGGCGTTTAGTGAAGAGTCCTCGAGTAGTTTTTGATAAATTTTGATCTCTTCAGTGACCCGCAGGCAGTAAGGCACCTTGACGATATAGACCCGGTCAAGAAATGCCTCGTTGTTACGATTGTTGCGAAATGCCTGCCATTCAGACTCGTTAGAGTGCGCCAGGATCACGCCATCAAAGGGGATTGCTCCCATGCCTTCGGTGGGGTTGTAGTTGCCCTCCTGCGTCGCGGTGAGCAGTGGATGCAGCACCTTGATCGGCGCCTTGAACATCTCCACAAACTCCATCAACCCCTGGTTGGCACGGCATAAGCCACCGGAGAAGCTATAGGCATCCGGGTCGTCCTGGGAGTAAAGCTCCAACTGGCGGATATCGACCTTACCTACCAGCGAGGAGATATCCTGGTTGTTCTCATCGCCCGGCTCGGTTTTCGAAATGGCAATTTGATTCAACCGTGAGGGGTACAAGCGCACCACCCTAAACTGGGAAATATCACCGCCATACTCTTTAAGCCGCTTCGCCGCCCAGGGCGACATCACGCTGCGCAGATAACGCTGAGGAATACCGTACTCTTTCTCTAACAGCTCGCCATCCTCCTCGGGAGAGAATAAACCAAGTGGCGACTCATAAACCGGCGAGCCCTTAATGGCATAGAACGGGATGCGCTCCATCAGTAACTTCAAGCGCTCTGCCAGTGATGACTTACCGCCACCCACTGGACCCAGCAGGTAGAGGATCTGCTTGCGCTCTTCAAGCCCTTGCGCCGCATGGCGGAAGTAGGCAACGATTTGCTCGATCGCCTCCTCCATACCGTGGAACTCTGCAAAGGCAGGGTAGCGGCGAATCACTTTGTTGGAAAAAATGCGTGACAGACGCGGGTCTTTCGCCGTGTCGATCACTTCAGGCTCGCCTATGGCTTCCAGCATGCGCTCGGCGGCGCTGGCATAAACCTTCGAGTCACGGCGACAAAGCGCCAGGTACTCCTCAAGGCTCATGTCTTCTTGCTGAACGCGGGCAAATCGGTCTTGAACGTGATCAAAGATGCTCATGGAACTCTCCTGTGGCCTAACCCCAGGCAGTCACCGCCAAGCCAAGTGTTTCGCAACGGTGTGCCAAACGAGGTGTCGCTTTTTTTAGCGTAGTCAGCATTAGCAAAAAGTGATGACTAAAACCTTCAACGCAGCGGCGATACAGTTAAGAGAATTATTCAGGGGATTAGTTGCGTTAAATAAAGCAACGGGCGACGAAAGGGAGCGCACTAGAGCAGTTACGCCGCTGCCAGGGCAACGGCGTAACTAGATGGCAGGTACTAAACAGCGGCAAAAGAGGTACTGTTTTCGCGCTTAACGCTCAAGCACGGCACGAATATCCGCTAATAACTCATCAAGTAATTCAACGGTGGTGTTCCAGGCACATACAAATCGGGCACCGCCTGCGCCAATAAAGGTATAGAAGGTCCAGCCTTTGGCTTTCAACGCTTCAATTGCCGGGAGTGGCAATTCAACGAAAACGCTGTTGGCCTGGGTAGGGAACATCAGTGAGACACCCGGCAACGCCTGCAGGCCTTCTGAGAGGTAACTCGCCATGGCATTGGCGTGTTGGGCATTGGTTAACCAGGCGCCGCTTTCTAACAACCCTAACCACGGCGCTGAGATAAAGCGCATTTTCGATGCCAACTGGCCTGCCTGCTTGCAGCGATAGGAGAAATCTTCGGCTAACTCACGGTTAAAAAACAGGATCGCTTCGCCAAACGCTAGACCGTTCTTGGTACCTGAAAAACACAGCGCATCCACGCCCACCTGCCAGGTCAGTTCAGCGGGGGTGGCATTTAGACTTGCACAGGCGTTGGCAAAGCGGGCACCGTCCATATGCAACCGCAGGTCATGTTTATCAGCAATGGCGCGAATCGCCATCAGCTCTTCGCGGGAATAAAGCGTGCCCACTTCGGTCGCTTGGGTCAGCGAGACCACTTTGGGTTTGGGGTAGTGAATATCGCTGCGCTTGGTGACCAGCGCCTCGATACCTTCCGGGGTAAGCTTGCCATTGGCGCCGGGTGAGGTCAGCAGTTTCGCGCCGTTGGAGAAGAACTCCGGGCCACCACACTCGTCGGTTTCAATATGCGCCAGCTCATGACAAATAACGCTATGGTAGCTACGCCCCATCGCTGAAAGGGCCAGTGAGTTAGCAGCGGTGCCGTTGAAAACGAAGAAGACGTCACAATCATAGTCAAACATTTCGCGGAAGCGATCTGCGGCACGGGCCGTCCAGGTATCGTTACCGTAAGCCAAATCATCGCTGCGGTTGGCTTCTAAAAGATATTCCATCGCCTCCGGGCAAATACCGGAGGTGTTATCACTGGCTAAAAAACGCGGGCTACACTCCGAGGTCATGACAGTTGTCCTTATATCTGGCGATCTTACGGCACAGGCTGGGTGCCACCAGTGCCTTTAATGCCTAGCTATGCTTAATAGCCAGGCCAAGAAATCCCTTAATAACAGGACATTCAGTCTATCGCCATTAATGGGTAAACGTCACCCGCTCTACTAGCTTGTCTAGAACTATATCAAATACATCGGTGTCGAGAGCAGACTTCCGAGAGGACGCTGTAAACCCATCCATGGGCGCTACTTTCGCCATCTGACCGCCATGGATGGCGGAAATGCCGTCATTGTCAGGAACATTTTCCGGCCATGGCGAAAGACTTTCTCTTCAACCCGCCCTCACACCTAGTGAAAGTTTTGACCCGATTACAGGATAGCGGCCAGACGTGTGCCCTGCTCAATCGCCCGTTTAGCATCCAGTTCGCTGGCTTCATCGGCACCGCCAATAATGTGCACCGCTACTTTTGCCTGCTCCAGCGGCGCCAGTAACTCCCGCACCGACTCTTGCCCGGCGCACACCACCACGCTGTCTACCGCCAACACTTGATCAACGCCCTCGCGGCGAATATGCAGCCCTTGGTCGTCGATTTTGAGGTACTCGCAGCCCGTTAGCGTGGTGACCCCACGGGCTTTAAGCGAGGCGCGGTGCACCCAGCCCGTGGTTTTACCCAGGTTTTTACCCGGTTTGGAGCTTTTACGCTGCAGCATCACGATCTCGCGGGGAACGTCTGGCGGTGTCGGTGTTTTTAAACCGCCGCGTTCGCCCACTGCTAAATCAACGCCCCATTCGTCGCACCAGTCAGCAATATCCAACGCGGGGTGTCCTTGGTGTGTCAGCAGCTCAGAGACATCAAACCCAATCCCCCCCGCGCCGATCACGGCTACTTTACGCCCGACCCGCTCGGGCGACTCAATCGCCTCGGCGTAGCTCAGTACCTTTGAATGGTCGTGGCCCGGCAGGCTTAGTTCGCGGGGTCGAACGCCGGTGGATAGCACCACTTCATCAAAATCGGCAAGCGTTTCTGCGGTTGCCGTGGTGTTCAAGCGCACCTCTACCGAATACTTTTCTAGCATCACGCGGTAGTAGCGCAAGGTTTCGTTGAACTCTTCTTTGCCAGGAATTCTACGTGCGTAGTTAAACTGCCCGCCGAGCTCACTGCGCTGTTCAAACAGCACCACGTTATGCCCGCGGCTGGCCGCCGTCACAGCCGTTGCCAGCCCCGCCGGGCCGCCGCCAACCACCGCGACTCTTTTACTCGTTTGCGCAGGCTCTATTACCAGCTCGGTTTCATGACAGGCGCGGGGATTAACCAAACAGGAGGTCAGCTTGCCGGCAAAGGTGTGATCCAGGCAAGCCTGGTTACAGGCAATGCAGGTATTGATCTCGTCTGCTAAGCCTTCCTGGGCTTTACGCACCCAGGCGGGATCAGCCAGAAAAGGCCGCGCCATGGAAACCATGTCGGCGTGGCCCTCTGCCAGCACCCGCTCGGCGACCTCGGGCATGTTGATGCGGTTAGTGGTGATCAATGGAATCGAGAGCGCCGACTTGATGCGCTTAGTCACCTCGGTAAAGGCCGCTCGTGGCACGCTAGTCACAATCGTGGGTACCCGCGCTTCGTGCCAGCCGATACCAGTATTAATGACATTAGCGCCAGCAGCTTCAATCGCTTGCCCAAGCGTAACCACCTCTTCCCAGGTACTGCCCTCTTCAACTAGATCAATCATCGAGAGTCGGAAGATAATCACGAAACGCTCACCTACTGCCTCGCGTACACGACGCACAATCTCCACGGCAAAGCGCATGCGGTTTTCAAACGCCCCGCCCCACTCGTCCTCGCGCTGATTGGTGCGTTGGCAAATAAACTGATTAATCAGATAGCCTTCAGACCCCATCACCTCCACGCCGTCATAGCCTGCCTGCTGGGCCAGACTCGCGCAGCGCACGTAGTCGGCAATTTGCTGCTCCACCTCGTCGCTACTTAGCGCCCGTGGCATAAACGGATTGATCGGGGCCTGTATCGCCGAAGGTGCTACGAGATCCGGTGAGTAGGCGTAGCGTCCGGCGTGCAGAATCTGCATGCATAGGTGGCCGCCTTCAGCGTGCACCGCATCAACCACTTGGCGGTGCTCCAACAGTTGCGCTTCGCCAACAAGCGCGTTGGCCCCCTGAAAAACCGCGCCTTCTGCATTGGGGGCGATACCGCCAGTGACAATCAGGCTAACCCCCTCCCGCGCCCGCTCGGCATAGAAGGCGACTAGCCGTTCAAAGCCATTCGGCGCCTCTTCCAAATTGGTGTGCATCGAGCCCATTAAGACGCGGTTAGGCAGCGTCAAATGACCAATCGTTAGCGGTCGGAAAAGATGCGGATAGGCGGGCGTCTGGGTCATCACGGGTCTCCTGAATCTTATTAGTAGCGTTGCAAGGCAAATTCAAACAAGCGTATGACATCCTGAGCATCACGTATAGCCCTTAGATCTAGTCCTTCAATCTAGTCCCTCGATCTTTTGCCAACCGCTTGCCCAACGCGCGAATCCGCGTCACATTACCCGGCTAACGATAAGGAACAGTTGCTATGCCCTTAATTTACTTTTTGCCGCCGCTCGCCACTGTATTGATATGGTCGGGCAATATGACCATTAATCAGCTTAGCGTAGGCGCCATTGCGCCCAGTAGTATCGCCTTTTTACGCTGGTTATTAGCACTCGCGGTGATGACGCCTTTTGTGCTGCCTGCGGTGTTGCGTCACCGTGACGAGATTCGTCGCCAATGGCCGAAGCTTGCGCTACTCGGGTTACTCGGCATGGGCCTATGGCAGGGGCTTGCCTATGTGGCGGCAGAAACCACCACCGCCACCAATATGGGCATTCTTGCCGCCATGGTGCCGTTGCTAACGGTGCTGCTTAGCGCGCTTATTCTCCGCGAACCACCGACTTTAGGCGGTATTTTGGGCGGGGTGCTGGCGTTTGTGGGCGTCACCGTATTGCTAGGGCGTGGCAATCCGCTTTCGCTACTGCAACTCCAGGTCGCCCTGGGCGATGCACTGATGGTGGTCGCAGCCACCTGCTACGCGCTATATGGCGTGATGCTCAAGCGCTGGTCAATGAACTTACCGCCTTGGGTCATGCTCTACGCCCAAGTCTGTTTCGCCGTCCTATTCTTGTTGCCGCCCTATTTAATGGGGCCAATGACGCCGATTGATGGGCAGAATATCGGCTTGATTCTCTATGCAGGTATTCCCGCCTCAGTCATCACTACGTTTCTATGGATGCGGGCGGTACGTCAAATCGGTGCCAATCAATCGAGTATTTTTATCAACCTGATGCCGCTATTTAGCGCAGTCATTGCCATGATCTTTTTAGGTGAGCGAGTGGCTGGTTTCCACTTTGCAGGCGGGCTACTCATCCTTGCCGGGGTGATCATGGCGCAAACACTGACACGGCCGTTAACCCGCGAGTTAACACCAGATAAGCCGAGCAACGCCCAATAATGCTAGAATGGGCGTTTACTTCTGACGCTGGGAAGCCCTGATATGTCCCTGGAAGAACTGCATCTTAATCTGCGCAACCTAATGAGCGATGACTACGATCAGCTCAAGGCATTGATGGACGCTGTCTATCACGATATCGGTGGAGCTTGGCCAAAGCGCACGATCGACAAATTAATTCAGGAATTCCCTGATGGCCAAATCGCCATTGAGGACGATGGACTGCTGGTGGGCGTGGCGCTCACCGTACAGGTGGATTACGACGAATTTTCCAACCCGCATAAATACGATGACCTGATCGGCCACCGCGAGATCATCCTCAATGATGAGGATGGCGACGCCATGTACGGCTTGGATGTGTTAATTCACCCAGACTACCGTGGTTATCGCTTGGGCCGCCGCCTTTACGAAGCGCGTAAAGAGCTGTGCCGCTCCATGAACCTGCGCGCGATACTGGCCGGTGGGCGAATTCCCGAGTATCACCAGCACGCTGATGAACTCACGCCCGCTCAGTACATTGATAAAGTCTCACGCAAAGAGATCTACGATCCGATTCTCTCTTTCCAGCAGGCTAATGACTTTCAGGTTAAGCGCCTGCTGCGTAAGTACCTGCCGGAAGATGAACAGTCGCGCGGTTACGCTACCCTGCTAGAGTGGAACAACATTCTGTTTGAGCCTGCTGCCAGTGTGCTCGACAACAAGCCTACCCAAGTACGGGTAGGTGCTGTGCAGTGGCAAATGCGTGAGTTCTCCTCAGTGGAAGCCGCGCTTCAGCAGATTGAGTACTTTGTTGATGCGCTGTCTGACTACCAGAGCGATTTTGCGGTATTCCCAGAACTGTTTTATGCCCCCTTGATGGGCCTTCAAGACCGCGCCGCCCAGCAGGATCAAATGGGCGCCATTCGCTTTTTGGCGGGTTTCACCGAGCGCTTTAAAGCGGAACTCTCGCGCATGGCGGTCTCCTACAACATCAACATTGTCGGCGGTTCGATGATTGAGGTCGGTGAGGATGACCGCCTCTACAACATCGCGTACCTGTTCCACCGCGACGGCAGCGTTGAGCGCCAGGCCAAGTTGCATATAACACCTCAAGAGCGCCGCGATTGGGTCATTGAGGGTGGCGATGAGCTGCAGGTGTTCGATACCGACGCTGGGCGAGTGGGCATCCTGATCTGCTATGACGTGGAATTCCCAGAGCTTGGTCGTCTGCTGGCCGACCAGGACATGGACATCCTGTTCGTACCCTTCTGGACCGATACCAAAAACGGCTACCTGCGCGTGCGCCACTGCGCTCAGGCGCGGGCAATTGAAAACGAGTGCTACGTGGTGCTGTGCGGCAGCGTCGGCAACTTGCCCTCGATTGAAAACCTGGATATCCAGTACGCGCAATCCGCGGTGTTCTCACCTTCTGATTTCGCCTTCCCCCACGATGCGGTGCTGGCGGAAACCACGCCGAATACCGAGATGATCTTCTTCTCGGACTTGGACTTGACCCGTTTGACGGTAGTGCGTGCTGAAGGCTCGGTGACCAACTTGAAGGACCGCCGCAAGGATTTGTTTGATTTACGCTGGCGCGACTGGTCGTGGAAATCGGGTGCTAACCTGGAAGAGTGAAATGAACCGTGAGAAAACTCACCAACGCCATTCATAAACACAAAACACCGCCCAATTTGGGCGGTGTTTTGTGTTCGCGCCAGATTTCGCTAATGTCATTGCGTATAGGGACTCCTCCCCGGTTGCAAGCGACGATGATGAACAACATAAGCCGATGCGTGCGTATAGTCGGTCTCTCAATGGGGACGCTATCCCCTGACCCTGATGAACGTCGCGCACCTTCTCTCCTCCACGAGGCGTAGGCTTTTTCAGCCATCGCAATGAGCAGGTTTTGAGAAGGTCGGTCTGACCTGTTTTTCATCGATCGTTGCCCGGCAACAAGGTAGCCGCCTGTCGGCGCTTAGCCGCTGATGGTGCTACCGCTTAGCTCACCATCAGCGCGGAACCGTCGTTAAACTCTCTACAATAGGACTGTCCGCTGTGCAGAACCGCCCAGGCGGTTCGCACTGTCTTGTTCGCTAACGCGACAGCCGCTTTGTTCTTGCCAACGCGAGCGACCAGGGATCGTAGCCAACGACTTTTAGCATCCTGTTTGTCACCCACGGTGTTGATGACCGAGTGTGCGCCACGTATCAGGGCGGCTTTCAGCGAGATTTGCCCCGTTCGGCCAATGCCCTTGATCTTCGCGATGCCACCACTGCTGTGTTGTGTCGGGGTTAACCCCAGATAGGCTGACGCTTGGCGACCTTTCTTGAACGCGTCGCCGTTACCGAGGGCGCTATAGAGCTGGGTGGCGACCACCGGCCCCACTCCCTCAATCGCCAACAGTTGGCGACAAGGCATCACCGCACGGCTCATCTGCTCCACGCGCTTATCCAGTGACTGAATGCGCTCATTGAGCCGATCCAGCTCCGTCATTTGTTCAGCGAGTAAGTCACGCATCAGCATTGAGAGTTCGTTGTCGGCATCTTCTAGGGCGCGCCAGACACGTTGCTTTAATGCCTTCTGACCACGACCGCTGATAATCCCGTACTCCTGTAATAAGCCATGAACCTGATTGATCAACTGGGTGCGTTGATGAATATACCTTTCCCGAATGCGGTGCAGGCTCTGAATATCCTGTTGCTCGACGCTTTTGAGCGGTACAAAGCGCATATCAGGGCGCAACCCGGCCTCTACAATGGCGAGCGCGTCATTGGCATCTGTCTTATGCCCCTTGCGAAAGGGCGTTACAAACTGGGGCGATATGAGGGCAACGGTGTGGCCGAGGGCCTGCAGTTGTCGCGCCCAATAATGCGATCCACCGCACGCTTCCATAAATACCCGACAGGCCGGTTGGCGGCGCATAAAATCCAAGACCTGATGCCGTTTAAGCTCTTTGTTGACCTGAACACGCGGGCGGCGAGTGTCGACAACACACACTTGGAAAACACGCTTTGCCAGATCAATACCGATTATCTTATGCTTGTTCATGACTCTTCCCCTCCGCATTGAAGTGGTTCAACTATCAATGTAGCTCGCTGAAGCTTCGAGAGGGGAGGAGTCCCTTTCATTGAGCCAAGCGAAGCAACTAGAGTTAATTGTCTCCGCGGCATAGATTGCTTCGTCGCGAGCTCCTCACAATGACAGTGAGGGCTTCGCGCAGCTCAATCAGGCCAAACAAGATGCGCGGGTACGCGGCCTTTGGCATCGAACAGAATACCTTCATCGCGTAACTTGCGGTATTGGCGCTCTGCCCCACCGTGATCCGCAAGCTTTAAAGAGGATGCAATCACGCGATGCCAAGGCAATTGGTGGCCATCCGGCAGGTGGCGCATCGCCGAACCCACCATGCGCGGAGTAGCGCCTTCGGTCATTGCTGCAATGCGGCCATAGGTAGTCACACGGCCCGGCGGAATCTGATCGACAATCGTGTAAATCTGTTCGAGTAATTCGGGCCGGGGCATGTGGAATTCCTTCTAACGCAAGAGGAGGCTTAAAACCCCTCAACCAATTGATCAATCGCCTGAAAAGCTTCTTTGAGCGCAGCGTCGCGATGCTGCTCACCCATGTTCAAACCTTCAGCATAGACCACCTGGGTATCTTTAATCCCCATCAAGCCGAGCATGGCTTTGAGGTGCGGCGTTTGGCTATCCATTTCGGTCCCTGCGTACTGGCCGCCACGGGCTGCCAGAATAATCGCCCGCTTGCCTTCTACCAAGCCTTGAGGCCCATTTTCGGTATAACGGAATGTTTCTCCAGCCCGCAGCACGCGGTCAAACCACGCTTTCAACTGCGAAGGAATACCCAGGTTATACATCGGCACTGCAATCACCAGCACATCATTAGCACGCAGCTCTGCCAGCAGCGTTTCCGAATGCGCAGCCAACTCGTGTTGCTCGGCGCTGCGTTCTGCAGCCGCCACTTGCCAGGCGCCCAGCTCGTTGATGTCCAGATGAGGCAGCGTATTTTTCACCACATCACGTTGGGTGACATTGATACCGTCACGAGCGTTAGCTTGCTCGATAAAGCGATTAGCCAGCGCATCGGATTGGCCGTTTTCCGCCAGAATAGAAGAGGTGATTACCAGGGCACGCGTCGTCATTGATAGCTCCAAGGATCATTAGGTTGATGAATTGGAAGCTATTCTACGGCGCTTTCCGATAAGCAAAAGCGCAACGTTTTCCGACTTGTATTCGATTAAATCGAATTATCCGAGGGTGCTCTGTTTTATTCACATCCTTTTCACACATTCACCGGTCAAGCCAGCGGGAAGTCGCAACCGGCATGGCTCTTCATCCCATCGAGTTGCACAGCCACTGCCAGACCAACCCTGCTTCATCGCTAACATGGCGTCGGCTTGGCCGTACCAGCCAAAAGCGCTCGTCGCTAGGCACACTAATAGTAAAGGGCGCCACTAAATCGCCACGTTGCTCCATTAAACGCCGGTGAGTAAGCGCAATGCCGCCACCTTGGCTGGCCAGTGCCAACGTCATGACTTGGTTATCGCAAGTGAGCGACCAACACTGCGCCTCAACATGGGCAGCACCCGCTTCCTGCAACCAGCCCGGCCACCCCACCCCAAACCCCACGGCGTGCAGCAGCGTGTGCCCGGCCAGATCACTCGGCGCAGAGAGCGTCTCTGCCAAGGCCTGGGAGCACACCGGCAGCAGATGCTCTTCCCCTAGCGGCTGCATTTCAACGCCGGTCCACTCCCCTTTGCCATAGCGAATCTCGATATCAGCCCCTTCAGGGCCAAAGTCATCAGGCCAGATAGCGCTGACCACACGAATCGCCACCTGCGGGTGGGCGCGATGGAAGGCAATCAGACGCGGCGCCAGCCACGACTGCTGAATGGCAGGCGTGGCACGCAGTGTGACCGGTTGCTCGGTTGTGCTACCAAAGACCTCCAAGGTCCCTTCGCTGATTCGGACAAAGGCGTCATGAATACTCGGCAGCCACGCTTGCCCCGCTGGGGTTAATGTTAAACTGCGGGCATGGCGCACAAACAGCTTCTGCCCGACACGGTCTTCCAGCAACCGAACGCGCTGACTGATCGCCGCCTGGGTTACTCCAAGCTCATTGCCTGCAGCGGTAAAGCTTAATGTACGCGCTGCGGATTCAAAGGCTTGCAGCCATAACAATGGCGGTAACTGACTCATGAAAAAGAGACCTATAAATAAAATGATGTCTTAGGGGCCAGATTAATCGTTTGTCACTGACGCTGCTACTCCCCATCCTGGTTAGCACTTAAGCACACCCCCCTAACGCACAGCCATCTGGCTCTGCCGCAAAGGGAGCGATTCGGAGTCATCATGAATAGCGCGCTACAAACGAAGGCAACGATACCAACGACAAATAACGCTCAAGCCCCAGACATGGGCGAATTAACCCCCTACCAAACCGGCCCCGCACTCACTCAGGCAATGCTCACCCAACACGGTGTTGCACTTGAGTGGCAAGATGGCGAGCAAACCACCCTGCCCCTGCTCTGGCTACGCGATCACTGTGCCTGCCACGCTTGCCGTCATCCGCAGACCCGTGAACGGCTTTACCTGCCGCTTGAAGCGATTTCCGAGCCGCCAACCGTGGCGCTACTGGATGGCCACCTGCATTTGAACTGGCAGGACGGTCACGTTAGTGCATTTCACAGCGGCTGGCTTTATCAGCGCCGGCCAGAGGCGAGCCTTACCTCAGCCGTCCCCAATGCCAAACCGTGGGTCGATAACTTCGCGCCTGAGCGCATAAACCATAGCGACTTCCTCACGCCCCAAGGCGAAAAAGCCTGGTTAACCGCTATGCTGCGCGATGGCCTGGCGCTGATCACCGACGGCCCTTTGGTAGAAGAAGAAGTCAGCCGGCTGGCTGAGCGTATTGGCCCACTGCGCGCCACCAATTTTGGTGCCCGCTTTGATGTGCGCTCTAAGCCCAACCCCAATAACGCGGCGTATACCGCGGTAGGATTGCCGCTGCATATCGACTTACCCAACTGGCGCCAACCGCCGGACATTCAGCTGCTCTACTGCCTGCAGAACGAAGCCAGCGGCGGCGAATCGCTATTTGCCGATGGAGCGCGGGTTGTCGAAGCGCTGCGTCAGCAAGACCCTACGGCGTTAGCCATTCTTAGCGAGACACCAATTGATTTTCGCTTTCAGGATGAGACCCACGATATCTCTATGCGGGCACCGGTAATTACGCTGGATAGCGCAGGCAATCTGGTTGAGATGCGCTTGAACAACTGGATTCGCGACGCACTTCATTTACCGGTAGAGCAAATGGATGCTTGGTATAGCGCCTATGCCCTATTGTGGAAGTTATTTCACAGCGAAGCACACCAGTTGGAGTTCTCCCTTCGCCCTGGGCAGATGATTGCATTTGATAACCGCCGCGTACTGCACGGACGCCGCGAATTCGACCCCAATAGTGGCGCTCGCCATTTACAAGGCACCTATCTAGACCGCGATATGCTGGCCTCACGCCTTCGCGTGCTAGCCCGCAATGTTTAGCGGCTTTCGAGTTTAAGCACCTATCTAGCCACAGCGTTTATCTGACAAAAACTAGCAAGGAGATCGTATGACACATTTTAAACCTCTCATCTCGGGCATTGCCCTTGCCACCACGGCACTATTGGGCACGAACGTACAAGCTGATGATCAAACCCTCGATTTCGGCGTACCCTCTTGGCCCGGCATTACGGTTAAAACCGCTATTGCTGAGCAGCTATTGAAGCCGCTCGGCTACGAGACCAGCGTCCAGGAAATCGGCCTGCAGGTGATTTATCAGGGTATTGAAAGCGGCGATATAGACGTCTTCCTGGGTGCTTGGCTGCCTGCCCAACGCGAGATGTTCAATCCCCGCAAAGAGTCGGGCGTGCTCATTGATGTGGCGAACAATGTCGATGGCGCACAAATGACTCTGGCGGTACCTGAATATCTCTTTGATGACGGCCTGCAAAGCTTTGCCGACCTTGATGACTACCGCGACCAGTTGGATGGCGAGATTCATGGTTTCGGTGCTGGCTCGGCGGCCAGCGAAATTCTTAACAACGCCATTGATAACGACACCTGGGGACTCGGAGACTGGCAATTGGTCGACACCAGCGAAGTCGCCATGCTTTCCGCCGCACGCAATGCGATCTCCCGGGAAGAGCCGATTGTCTGGGTAGGCTGGACGCCTCACTGGATGAACCTTGAGCTGCCGATGCGCTACTTGGAAGATCCCGAAGATCTGTTCGGTGAGAACAACGGTGAAAGCGACGTATTGACCCTTCTGCGCAGTGACTATGCTGACGCTAATCCCAACGTCGTGGCGTTCTTTGAGCAATTCACCTTCTCCGCCGAAGAGCAGAGCTGGATGATTCAGGCATTTGGTCAGGAAGAGCGCGATCTTGCCGAGGTCGCCGAGCAGTGGATCGTTGATCACCCCGAGCGCATTGAAGCCATGCTGGCTGACGTGACCACCACCGACGGTGAGCCCGCCTGGCCGGTGATTGAAGCAGAACTCAACAACTAATCGTTCGCCTAAAGCGCCTTCATCCCATCGCACGGCTAGCGTATGCTAGCGCTTTTTTAGTCGATGGGAATGGGCATGTCGCGAACATTGAGCAAGGGCGTTGGCCTGCTGGTAGCCGTCGTGCTGTTAGGCGTTATGTGGCATTTGCTACAGCGCTATGACCTACTAACCCAGGCGCACCTGAGCGAGCTGATCGATACCATCCGCCAGTGGCGTAACGCGCCCTGGATGTTTGCGGCGGTGATGGCCGTTTACGCTGGCGCGCTGCTGGTGATGTTCCCACTTAGCCTACTGGTGGTGGTGACAGGCTTACTGTTTGGCCCAGTATGGGGGCTAGCGTACGCCACGCTCGGCACATTGACCTCATCGGTAGTGTCTTATTGGGTAGGTCACTGGCTAGGTCGAGAGGCGCTGATGCACTATGGCGGCCGTCATTTACGTGGCCTTTCGGGCTATTTATCCAAGCGTGGCATTCGCACCATGACGGTCATTAACCTGCTGCCCCTCGCCCCGTTCACACTGACGAATATGCTGGCAGGCGCTTTCCACCTTAAGTTCCGCGATTATATGATCGGCTCCACCCTCGGCATTGTGCCAGGGCTCGCAGCGGTGATTCTTTTGGGTAGCCAGTTAGGCGCCCTGTTCACCGCGGCCTCCACAAAAGAACTCGTGTTGGCAGGCGCAGGGCTTGCCGCTGGTGTTGGCCTACTTGCCGGGCTTAAGTACTATAACAGTCAGCGTCAAGATGCCAACCGCCGCCAAGCAGCCAAAAAACGGCCTCAGCGTGAAGGGGAGTGATACTTAGCGAGCACTTCGGCGTAAAAGGTGGCTACCGCGGTGGCAAAGTTGGCAATATCAAACTCTTCAGCAAAGTGGCTGGCCTGTTTACCCAACTGCTGGCGTAGCTCTGCGTTATCTTTTAGCTCGACGACTTTTTGCCCCCACGCCTGACGATTTTGCGGCGTCTTGAAGCCGTTCACCCCCTGGCGCACCACATCATCAATACCGCTTGAGCGAACCGCCACCACGGGCAAGCCCGCCGACATCGCCTCTAAAATGACCATCCCCTGGGTTTCCGATGTAGAAGCGAACACAAATATATCGCCTAGGTGATAGTAAAGCGCCATTTGGTCAGGCGGCACCGCGCCCACTAACGTTACCCGTGCAGCCAGTTTTAAGGTATCGATCTGATGTTGAATGGCCTCACGATCTGGCCCATCACCGATGAGCAGCAGATGAAAATCCTCGTGCCCTTGGTTCTGCAGCTCGGCAAGTGCTTCCAGCATAAAGCCAATATTTTTCTCTTTGCTTATCCGCGAGACGCTAATCAATATTTTGCGCGCGGGATCAATCGCTAGCCGCTCACGCAGCGTTTCCAACTCCCCCGCCTCGACATGCGCGAAACGCTCCACATCAATTCCCGTGGGTTGCACCAGCGAGGGCGTTTTAACCCCGATCATGCGTAGATACTCCTCTGCGGAGTAGGTAGGCACGATCACCCCTTGGCAGCGGTTAGAAAAGTGCTTAATCAGAGAGTGCGAGATCAAATTCCGAAAAAGCGCACCAGGTAACGGTACAAAGTGGGCATAGTGCTCCAGGCGGGTGTGATAGGTGTAGACCACCGGCACCTTAAGCCGACGCCCCATAAACAGCCCCATGGAACCAAGCCAGAAAGGATGATGAACATGAATCAAATCGGGCTTAAAGGCACGCAGGCAGCGGCGAAAGCGCACACTGAACGGGTTGGTTAAACGGAACTCCCTCTTTTCACCAAACGCCATCAAAGTCGGGATACGTTTGATCGCTTTATCGTCCTGCCATGCGTCACGATAACGGGGCACTAGCAGTTGAACCGAGTGCCCTAAATCACGTAAACCATTGCGCAAACGGTCCACCGACACCGATACGCCAGACACAAACGGAAAGTAATTATTGGATACCATCGCCACTCGAAGTGATTTACCCAGGAAAGGCGTCGGATCAATATCAAAATCGGGATAATAATGGCGGTCTTCAAAAATCAGCCGATATAAACGCAGCGCTAACAGCGTCAGCAAACCAACAATCAGTAAAAAGCGGGTATAGCTGACGTAAAAGAAGGCGTAAACCGTTGATCCAACGCTACTCACTACCCGCCACCAACCGGGGCTATCCACATTTAAACGCACCGGTGCAATGGCGACATTCTCACCTTCTACGTCGACGATCACGTAGTGATGAAAGCTGCTGTCGGCATCAATCAGGATACCGCCCGCACCGCCCGTGGTGACGTAATCCACCCCATTAATCGTCTGCTCTGAAAAGAGCGTTAGGTTAGCGGAGAACACCGTATCAACATCATACTCCTCCGCCAGCGCCATGATGCCCTCGGCCAGCCGGGGGTCATTGAGATAGTTGTCGGCTTCAAACAGCGGCGCATCGCTCACTACGTTGTGCAGCGGCAAACCAATAAACAAAAACCGATGCTGCGCGTCAGATGCAGCCAGTTCCCTTGAAAGCCAATCAAGCTGCCAGGAGGTAGATGACTTGCCCGTACCGTCCAGGAAGATAAAGTGGCTATCGCCCGCGACGAAGGAGTAAAAATGCGGGCCAAAATATTCATAAAACAAGTAACTACCAAAGTCACTGTCTTCTTTATCACCATAGGTTAGCAAGTAAGGCACATTGAGCTGTTCCAAGCTGTGATAGATCGCCTGATAGCTCTCTTGTCGCCCGCCATTAACGGCGTTACCCGCCGAGATCAGAAAATCGATGCCGCCCTGGTTGATCAGCGGCACAATTTCATCTTGAAAGACGCTCACCGAGTTATTGATATTACCCACCACCGCAAAGCGGTAGTCGGTTCGCTCCGTCAATACCTCGCGAATATCCGCCACCTGAAGCGTATGGACTGACTCAAACTCAGGCTCCGCCACGTATAACCAAATTTGGTGCGCAATGAGCACACCCACCAAGGTAAGATTGAGAAAGAAAAACAGCCGCAACCATCGCTGGCGGGAAAGATGAAAAACGGAGCGTCGTGGCATTTAAAAGCGCTTTTTCCATGGTAAATGCAGAATGAACCGCTACTGCAGCGGCTCAAGCCTTAAAACGCCCTAACTATACAGCAACCCCGCGTTCAGGTGATGCCCCCAGGTTAACCAGCGGCACACCCGTTTAGGGTGGCCAATAAACGCCGCGGCCCGGCTTGATGACGATGCTCCCCCAGCCATATGCCCTGCCAGGTGCCCAGCGCTAGGCGACCGTCACGCACGGCCAAAGTGAGCTGAGTGCCCAGCAGGCTGGCGGCCACGTGGGCTGGCATATCATCAGGGCCTTCCAGCGTATGGCGAAAATAGGGCAAGTCTTCCGGCACCAGACGGCGCAGAAAGGCATCTAAGTCGTGGCGCACATCGGGGTCAGTGTTCTCGTTAAGCGTTAACGAGGCGGAGGTGTGCATCAACTGAAGGTGCAGCGTGCCAATATGAACATCGTTTAAAAACGGCAGCGCCCTGGCCACGTCATCGGTAATAAGATGGAAACCGCGCGCCACCTCGGGTAAATGGATTTCTTGTTGGCACCACATAAACACTCCTGTGTTTGCTATCTCATTAGCGACACGTCATCAGCGTGTCCTTCTTATATGGCAAAATGACGACAGAATGTAACGTCTGATAGTACACAACATAGCCGAACGCCAAAGACTCATCGCCAAGGAGCGCTTCAATGAAACATTTGCTAGGAAGCAGCGTCATCAGTATGGCTTTACTTACCGGCTGCACCGGCATTCCCGAGGGAACCGAGCCGGTTAGTGACTTTGCATTAGATCGCTACCTGGGCCAATGGTACGAGATAGCGCGCCTGGACCACTCATTTGAGCGTGGCCTTGATTGCGTCACCGCCACTTATAGCCTGCGCGATGACGATGGCGTACGCGTCATCAACCGTGGCTACAACCTGGAAGAGCAAGCGTGGGATGAAGCCGAAGGCCGCGCCTACTTTATTGATGATAAAAATGTGGGCCGTTTAAAAGTGAGCTTTTTTGGTCCCTTTTACGGCGGCTATAACATTCTTGAACTTGACGATGACTACCAGTGGGCGCTGGTAGCGGGCCCTAACCGAGACTACCTGTGGATACTGTCGCGCACACCGCAAATGGACAGCGCGACGGAGTCCAGCCTGCGCCAGCGAGCAGCCGAGCTGGACTTCCCCACCGATGAACTGATCGATGTCGCCCAGGGCGAAGCCTGCCCTAATCGCTAGTCAGGAAGACTCCGGCAGCGCCGACACCCGCCCCGCCATCTCCTGCTGAACAAAGGCAATAAAAGCACGCAGCCGGGCGGGCACATGCCTGCGCTGCTCATAGACCGCAAAGAAGTCCGCGCGCACACTCTGCCAGCCAGGCAGCAGTTCAACTAACGCGCCACTGGCAAGGTGCTCGTTTACATCCCACCAAGAGCGCAGCATCACGCCATGGCCGTCCAACGCCAAACGGGTGATCACCTCACCATCATTACTGGCTAACCGGCCACTGACTTTTACCGTTTGCTCCTTTTTGGACGGCTCGCTACGTTCAAAGCGCCATAGCGGAAAATCACTGTCGTTCTCGCGAATGACTAAGCAAGCATGCTGCTGCAAATCAGCCGGTGTCTGAAGGGGCGACGAGTGAGCGATATAGCCAGGCGATGCGCAGAGTATGCGTCGATTCGCTAAAATGCGTCGCGCGACTAAGCGCGACTCCGGGGGCTCACCCACTCGAATGCCAATATCGAAGCCGTGATCGCTCAAATTGAGCGGAAAGTTGGTGAGCTCTAACCAGCCCTCCACCTCAGGGTGTTCGGCACAAAAACACGACAGTAACGGCGCAATATGGCGGCGACCAAAGCCAAACGTGGCATTAACACGCAACCGACCGCTAAGAGCTTGGTTGGAACGCTCACCCAGGGAGCTCTCCAGCTCGGCAAGCTCATCCAAAATGAGCGTGCCACGGGCAAGGTAGCGCTCGCCCTCCGCCGTCAGCGTCAGCCGCCGAGTGGTACGGGCAGCCAGCTCAACCCCCAAACGCGCTTCTAAAAGTTTCAGCCGCTTACTCACGGCGGAGAGCGATAGCCCCAATTCACGGGCGGTTGCCGTTAAGCTGCCCGCCCGTGCCAGGTGCTGAAAAAACGCCAAATCATCCAGTTGTGCCATACACCCCTTAGCCACTCTCCACTTTTACGCAACAATAGCTTGAATAGTAGCCTGATTATCTCCACCAAAATAGCCGCTACACTCTACTCAGTACTTGCCAGACCCAGTACTTACCAGCAATTGTCAGCCACTAACAAGAGAAGGAAGCACCATGGCTCATCGTATCGCCATTATCGCCGGCGACGGCATTGGTACCGAAGTTATGCCCGAAGGCATTCGTGCCCTTGAGGCAACCGCCAAGCGTTTTAATATCGAGCTTGAGTTCACTACGTTTGAGTTTGGTAGCTGCGACTACTACCTCGAACATGGCAAGATGCTGCCGGATGATTGGTTTGAGCAGTTAAATGGCTTCGATGCACTGTTTTATGGCGCAGTTGGCTGGCCCGATAAAGTACCCGACCATATTTCCCTATGGGGCTCGCTGCTGCAGTTCCGCCGCCAGTTCGACCAGTACATCAACCTGCGCCCTTGCAAGCTGATGCCCGGCATTAAAAGCCCGTTGGCAGGCCGCGAACCCGGCGATATCGATTTTTATGTGGTGCGTGAGAACACCGAAGGCGAGTACTCAAGCGTTGGCGGCAAAATGTTTGAAGGCACTGACCGTGAAGTGGTGATTCAAGACACGGTCATGACCCGCACCGGCGTGGACCGCGTATTGAAGTACGCCTTTGAACTGGCCCAAACCCGCCCGCGCAAAAAGCTTACTTCTGCTACCAAGTCCAACGGCATTTCCATCACCATGCCTTACTGGGATGAGCGCGTCGTCGAAATGGCAAAAGGCTACCCTGAGATCGCGGTGGATAAATTCCATATCGATATTCTGACTGCCAATTTCGTCCTTCACCCAGACTGGTTCGATGTGGTCGTGGGCAGTAACTTATTCGGCGATATCCTCTCCGACTTGGGCCCCGCCTGTACCGGCACGATCGGCATTGCGCCATCAGCCAACATCAACCCGGAAGGCCACTTTCCCAGCCTGTTTGAGCCGGTACACGGCAGCGCACCGGATATCGCTGGTAAAGGCATCGCCAACCCTATCGGCCAGATCTGGTCAGGTGCCATGATGCTTGAGCACCTTGGCTACAAGGAAGCCGGTGATGGGCTGGTAAGCGCCATTGAGGAAGTGTTGAGCGCAGGCGACAGCCAAGTTCTCACCCGCGATGTGGGTGGCCAAGGCACAACGGAAAGCTTAGGCAAGGCAATTGCTGACGCTATTACACGCTGACGTCATCTGCTATAGCGATTGTCTGCCCAGCTGAGTCCAACCGGGCAGACAATGTATGTTTTTTACACGCTTATGTTCTACATTTGTCCTGAAGGTGAAGAAAACGTCAGTTTCACTTCGCTCATAACAACATCAACAAACAAACTCAGGACAATGCTATGAAACTTGGACGCCGTCAGTTTCTCTCGGCAACGGCCGCTCTGGCCGCAGTCGGCACCTCCCCCCAGCTGTTTGCCATGCAGACCTCGCCAGGGGCCGCTCCCGCTCGCTACCCCATTGATGCCTGGAAAGTTGAGGATCAGCGCTTCAGTGACTACATGATTTTTAATAGCCCGCTGGAGCGCCACTGGAGTGGCGGGCTATGGACAGAGGGGCCGGCCTGGAATGCCGTGGGCCGTTACGTTGTATTCAGCGATATCCCCCGAGCCAAGCAGATGCGTTGGGACGAAGCGACTGGCCAGGTCAGCGTTTTAAGAGACAACGTTGGCCACTCTAACGGTAATACCTTTGATCACCAGGGCCGGCTAATTGCTTGCGAGCACTACCCTTCTCGGGTGTTACGCTACGAATGGGATGGCAGCACCACGGTGCTTGCCGAGCGCTATCAAGGCAAGCCACTCAATGCCCCCAATGACGTGGTGGCGCTCCCGTCGGGTGGTGTAATCTTTACCGATCCCGGTTACGGCGCCCACTTCGACTACGAGGGCAAGAAGCGTGATCTGGAACTTGAAACCGCTATCTATTACGTCGATGACAGCCTTGATGAACCTATCCTACTGACCGACGATATTTTTAAACCCAACGGTATTGTACTAACACCGGATGGCAAGGGTTTCTACGCCAGTGACAGTGCCCCCACCCATTTTGACGAGCCCGCGCGAATCATTCGCTGGTCGCTTGGCGAAGATGGCAAAAGCGTCAGTGACCGCCAAGTGGTCGTTACCAGCGAAGATACCATTTTCGACGGCATGACCTGCGACATGGATGGCAATATCTGGTCGAGCGCCAACGGTGGCGAAGGCATTGATGGCGTCGTGGTTTTCTCGCCGGAAGGCACGCTGTTGGGGCGGGTTTTGCTGCCTGAAGTCTGTTCCAATGTATGTTTTGCTGGTGCGAATCGTAACCGGTTATTTATGACCGCCAGCCAATCCGTTTACACCATTTACACTGCAGCCCGCGGCGCCTAGCGGTGTTGATATCACCCATAAAAAAAGCCTCGCTGGTCAATGCCAGCGAGGCTTTTACGTTATGAACTATCACTTCATCAGCTAGCTAGTTTAGCCGCTGTCTTAGCGACTAGCTCACCCTGGAAACGAGCAATTTTGAGCTCGCGCTCATCGGGCTGGCGAGAGCCATCGCCGCCCGCAAGGGTCGCTGCGCCGTAAGGCGTGCCGCCGCTCACTTTGGAAATATCGAACTGCTCTTCAAGGCCATAACCAATCGGTACAATGATCATGCCGTGGTGAGCCAACGTGGTCCACGTAGAGGTAATGGTCATTTCATCACCACCGCCCGTACCGGTAGACGTAAACACGCTGGCAACTTTGCCACGAAGTGCGCCATTAGCCCATAGGCCGCCAGTTTGATCCAGAAAAGTACGCATTTGCCCGGTCATATTACCAAAGCGGGTTGGCGTACCGAAGATAATTGCATCGTAATCAGCGAGTTCTTGTGGCGTAGCTTCCGGCGTATCGTAATCCTGCTTGCCGCCTGCGTTTTTAAAGGCTTCCGCGGGCATGGTTTCAGGCACTCGCTTAACGGTGACTTCAACGCCGCTGACGCTTTTTGCGCCCTCTGCAACGGCGTGCGCCATCGTATCAATATGACCGTACATGGAGTAATAAAGTACCAGAACCTTTGTCATGGATATCTCCTTAGCGATGTGTGGCTTATAGGTAACCTAGCAGTGCACTGGGCTTTCTCAATAAACAGTACCCACAACATAGCGCACTCAAGCGTAGATAAAAGCGAATGTTTTCGTCCGCGGGCATCGATTTCATCGACGAACGCCAGCTTGCACTTTACGCAAACCCCCACTAGCTTTGGTCTTGCCTACCTAAACGTATCCAAGGAGTCTGGAATGACGATTTTTGAAGCCCTGCGCAAGGATCATGATATTCAGCGTGATCTGCTTGCCCGCTTGATTGAGACTCATGGAGATAGCGACGAGCGCGACTCACTCTACCAGCAAGTGAAAAAAGAGCTGCACGGTCATGCCGCAGCCGAAGAGCGCGCTTTCTATATTCCGCTAATGGAAATGGATTTGACCCAGGAAAAGGCTCGTCACAGCGTGGCCGAACATCATGAAATTGATGAGCTTATAGAACTTCTCGATGAAACCGACTACAGCGCCACTCATTGGCTGACCCATGCTAAACAGCTACAGCATTTAGTGACTCACCACCTCGACGAAGAAGAGCAGGAAGTGTTCCAGCTGGCTGGCCGAGGCCTACCAGACAATCAAAAAACCTCCCTTGCCAGTGAGTATCAGCAGGAAATGGAGCGTCAGCGCTCAGCGTAACCCGACACGCAGCTTGAAAAAGCGCTCATGCGTCGCATGGGCGCTTTTTTTGATGCCGGTTTCCTTATGCTTTTCACGAATACGCTGGGCTTTTACATGCGAACGACCTAGTGTCTTGTGGCAAACGGTTAGCGTGGTAATGCTAGGCTCACTTTTTATAACGACAACGACACTAAAAACAGAGACTAAGGAGCTGACAATGCTAGGGCAATGGCTCGACTGGTCGCTTGACGGGCAGCTCCCGGACCAAAAGCAAGGCGTTTTCCCAAGCGGTAGCTACCACTTGTATGCACCGGGCGTTTTGGAGCTCATACCTAATACGGCAAACCACGCGGCTCACGCGTGCATTTTTTCAGCGGCTATCCACGGTAATGAAACCGCGCCAGTTGAACTGATCGGTGAATGGCTCAGCCGCCTGGAAGCCGGTAGCGCCATACTTGGCGCGCCCGTGCTGGTCATCCTTGGGAACCTACCCGCACTTAAAGCACAGCAGCGTTTCATCACCACTAACCTGAACCGGCTGTTTAAGCGTGAATTACACGCCGAAGGCGAAGAGCCAGAACGCGCCCGAACATTAATGGCCGCCGTGGATGACTTTTACACCCGCCATTCAGGGCTACCCAAACTGCACTACGACCTACACACCGCCATCCGGGATAGCCGTTATCCCCGCTTCGTTGTCGAACCTTTTGCCGACTCCTCTACCGACGCTGAGCAATGGGACTGGCTCGCCGCTGCGGATATGCAGGCGGTGCTACACCAACATCAGCACAGCTGGACATTCTCCCACTACAGCAAGCACTATCACGCCGCCCAGGCCTTCACGTTTGAATTGGGCCGCGTGGCGCCCTTCGGTCAAAACGATATGGCGTCTCTAAAACCTATGTGTGCCCTGCTCACAGCGTTAAGTGAAGGGCACTCCCCGGCCCACCGGCCAGCCTCGCAAATGCAGTTTTTTAAGGTACAGCATGAGCTGATTCGCCACTCAGATGACTTTCAGCTCTGTTTTGCCGAAGACACGGCCAACTTCAACCGTTTTGAGCCTGGCACGCTGCTGGCACAAGATGGAGAAGCTGGAGAATTCCGAGTGGGTGATACGCCCCTTTACGTGGTCTTCCCTAACGCCAGTGTAGAAGTGGGTGCCCGTGCGGCACTGTTGGTGGCACCGGTTACGTAGGGTTCAGCGTTAAGGCCCTCCAAAAGACCACCCTAGCGTTAGAGAGATTGACAATAATAATGGTGAGGCGATAACAGGCTGCTCGGCGTTGATACAACTAACGTCGAGTGTTTAATGTGATAAGTAGGGCGCGCATTATGCGTCCAGCCTGCTAGAATCGCCCCTTTTTTCGCGCCAGCCGCATCACAGCCTGTTGTTGATTGATAACCAGTTGCTGCGGCAACTCTGTACTGGAGCCAATGTTATGGCCGCTACGCCTACTCCCCTTGAAGTGCGTAATATTAAAAAACGCTTTGGCGATACGGAAGTTCTGAAAGGTCTCTCACTGCAAGCCCAAAAGGGCGACGTGATTACCATGATTGGTGCCTCTGGGTCGGGTAAAAGTACTTTTTTGCGCTGCATGAACTTGCTTGAACAGCCCGACGATGGCGACCTCATTGTCCACGGCGAACCGGTTCGCTTTAAAACCACCAAGCACGGCCGCGAACCTGAAGATTGGAAACAGGTAGTACAAATGCGCGCCAAGCTCTCCATGGTGTTTCAAAGCTTCAACCTGTGGGCTCACATGACGCTGCTGGAAAACATCATTGAAGCGCCGATTCATGTACTGAAAAAACCCAAAAAAGAAGCCCTGGAACACGCTCACGCCCTGCTCGATCGTGTGGGTTTAAGTGCCCGCGCCAATGCCTATCCGGCGCAGATGTCCGGCGGGCAGCAGCAGCGTGGCGCCATTGCGCGGGCGCTGGCGATGGACCCTGAGGTTATGCTGTTTGATGAACCCACCTCCGCCCTGGATCCTGAGTTGGTAGGCGATGTGCTGAAGGTCATGCACGGGCTGGCCGAAGAGGGCCGCACCATGGTGGTCGTCACCCACGAGATGAGCTTCGCCCGCGATGTCTCCAGCCAAGTCATCTACCTTCACCAGGGTTTGGTAGAAGAAGCGGGCCCACCGGATCAAGTGCTAGGCAATCCGCAATCACCGCGCCTACAGCAATTTCTGGCTCCCAAATACTGATCCGTGAGGCTCACCATGATTGATTTGCAAGGTTATGGCCCCCGACTGATCGAGGGGGCTGGCGTGACTATTCAATTGGCGGTGTTATCGCTGATTTTAGCGATTATTTTGGGACTGCTAACCGCCACCGCGAAGATGTCGCGCAACTGGTTTTTAAGGCGCACGGCTACGGTTTACACCACGCTGATTCGCGGCGTGCCGGATCTCGTGTTGATGATGCTGCTGTTTTTTGGTGGCCAAATCGGCGTCAACGCCATCAGCGATATGCTGTATTACAACTACGACATCGACATCTACATTAACTTCAACGCCTTCGCTGCCGGTGTGCTGACCATTGGCTTTATCTTCGGCGCTTATATGGGCGAAACCTTCCGTGGCGCCTTTATGGCCGTGGATAACGGGCAGATCGAAGCGGGCAAAGCCTATGGCATGAGCAGCAGCTTAGTATTCCGCCGCATTCGCTTCCCACAAATGATGCGCCATGCGCTGCCTGGGCTGTCTAACAACTGGATGGTCCTGCTCAAAACTACTGCGCTGGTATCCGTTATCGGCCTCACCGACATGGTGCGCGTCGCCGCTGAAGCCTCCCGCGCCACCCACGAACCGTTTACCTTTTTGCTCCCTGTCGCCGTAGTTTACTTGCTGATCGCCAGCGTCTCCGAGTGGATATTTGCCCGGCTGCAAAAACGCTACGACATCGGCTTTGGAGGTCAGTGATATGCTCGATATTTCCACTTGGTTCAATGACCTACTCGCTGGCAATACCATTTTTACTGCCGATACGCTGGGTTACTACTGGGAAGGCTTGGTCACGACCACCCAGTTGGTGTTCTTATCACTCATCGCAGGGCTAATTCTCGCCGTGCCACTGGCGATCATGCGCAGCTCCAAGCATAAGTGGATTAGCCTGCCGGTCTATTTATACACTTACGTATTTCGCGGCACGCCGCTACTGATTCAGCTCTACATCATCTATTACGGCGTGGTGTTTATTGACGGTATTCAAGAAACCTTTTTATGGCCAGTGCTGCGCGAAGCTTTCTACCCCGCATTAATCGCCTTTACGCTGAATACCGCCGCCTACACCACCGAGATCTTCCGTGGCGCTATCAAAGCTACCGCCCAAGGCGAGATTGAAGCCGCCCGCGCCTATGGCATGTCGCCACGCTTAATGATGCGGCGGATTATTTTACCCAGCGCCTTTCGCCGCGCCCTGCCCGCCTACGGCAATGAAGTGATCTTTATGCTCCACGCCAGCGCGATTGCCAGCGTGGTCACCTTGATGGACTTGACCGGTGCCGCTCGCTTTGTCTATGCGCGCTACTACGCGCCATTTGAAGCGTTTTTGTTCGTAGCCGCTATTTACCTATGCTTAACCTTTGCAATTTTATTTTTCTTCCGTTATTTGGAGAAAAAGCTGCTGGCACATCTACGCCCACAAGATGCTTAATCATAAAAAAATCATGAAACCGTCAAACAAACGTTAGTTCAAAACCCGGCAGCCTCTTTTCGTCAGCGCCAACCTGGGTTAGTTTAATTGTCGGTTAACAACTATTTGTCAGTTAAAAACGGGGATCACTCTCAAGTGAACCCGCTTTCTACGGAGTAATAAGATGAAAAAACTACTATCTCTCTCGCTGCTGGGCTTGGCCGTCGCCGCCGCATCTTCAGCACAGGCACGTGACTACGACAACGTGCGCATCGGCGTTGACGTTCCCTACGAGCCGATGGAATTCCGCACCGCTGAAGGCGAGCTCACCGGCTTTGATATCGACCTGGGCAACGAGCTGTGTGACCGCATGGGCGTTACCTGTGAATGGGTCGAGCAAGAGTGGGATGGCATTATTCCTGGTTTAATGTCACGCAACTACGACGCCATCATGTCGTCAATGACCATTAACGACGAGCGTCGTGAGCAAGTGCTGTTCTCTGACCCTTACATCACTATGCCCTCTGCATGGTTTGCGGCTAGCGATCTAGGTATCAGCGAAGCCACTGAAGAGACGCTGGAAGGCATGACCATCGGCGTTCAGCGCGGCACCCTGCAAGACAACTACGTGACTGACAACTTCAGCGACGTTGCTGACATCAGCCGATACTCCACCGCCGATGATATGGTGCTGGATATGGAAGCCGAGCGTCTGGACATCGTGTTCCTCGATTTCCCGATTGGCCAATCCACCCTGCTGGAAAGCGAAGAAGCTGAGTACGTAGTCGTCGGCGAGCGCATCAGCGAGCCGAAAGAGTACTTCGGTGACGGCTTTGGTATCGCCTTCCGTCAGCGCGACGAAGCCCTGGCTGAGAAGTTCAACGAAGCCTTAGCTGAAGTGCAAGAAGACGGTACTTACGACGAAATTTACACGCGTTATTTTGGTGAAGAAGACGCAGAGTAAACACTCTCACCTCCCCGGCGTTTACGCTGGGGAGGTATTAGATTTCCAATCTTACCAGCATCCTCCCAGGCAGCATCCTGCATTTCTTTTCCCTGAATCACCCCGTCCCGCTTAAGTAACCACTAACTGCAACCACCACCAAGTCGCCACGAAACCGGGTAAACTCCATCGTATAGTGGTCGCGACATTGAGAAACGTTAAGCCAACTCAGCGAACTCGTTTACAAAATGCCGGTCTTTATTTCTCAACGCAGATTTACAAGGAGGTACCATGGTTGAAAAATCAGCCGCCCACTCGGTGGCTCAAGAGGCTGCTGCGACACTGCGTCCTTCTTCTCACTGGACAGGCTGGGGCCAGTGGCTGGCATTGTTCACCATGACCATTGACCACCTCACTCGCTACATATTGCCCGGCGACTGGGATTTGAGCTGGGCCGGGTCTTCCATTGGCCGTATCGCCTTTCCGCTGTTTGCCGCCATGGTGGCTTGGCACGGGCTGTTTAATACCCGCAATCCGCTACGCTACTCGCGGCGGATTTTGATTATCGGTTTGGTCGCCCAGCTTCCCTATATGATGATGCCGCGGACGTCAGACGCCTTCATTCTGAATGTCTGTTTTACTCTCGCCAGCGGCTTGGCCCTGGGCGCGCTCGTGCGCCAAGGTTGGCAGCACTACCAGCAGCAAACCCTCACCATGCCCTGGCTGTTAGCCGGCGCCGCACTAGGCGTTACGGTGTGGTATCTGCTGGGGTTCTGGGTCGAGTATGGCCACAATGGGCTGTTGCTGATTCCGCTATTAATGTTTGCCATGCATGCCTTGAGCCAAGCGGACAGTGACTTTCAGTCGCGCCTGTGGGCCGGGTTAGCAGCGTTTCCGGCACTTTGGATTGCCGGTCAAATGAATGCGTCTGACATGGCCAAGTCATTTACCGTAGGCACTTGTGTGGTGGTGCTGATACTTGCCGCAGGGGCGGCCCAGCGCATCCCTGCCATCAACTTGGCGATGCCGCGGCGTCTATGGTTAGCGTGGTACCCCGGCCACTTTGCATTAATCGCGCTATGGCTATTGCTGAGCGGGCAGATAGCCTAAAAGGTTCTTTCAATGCCGCTTTAATGCATAGCATCCCGCATCCAGGGCTTAAAGCGGCGTAGGCGTGCCCGCCCTTCCGTTTTGGCGCGGTACATCGCAATATCAGCCTGCTTAAGCAATTCTTCATCGTCACAATCAGCAGCCATAAAGCAGGTGTATCCCATGCTGGGCGTTACCTCCACCCAGCGGCTTTCAAGCCGATAAGGTTCAGAGAGCGCCTGCTGAACAGTGCACATATAAGCCTCAGCGGCGGCTTCCATGCCTGCCTCTGATTTTTCTTCAAGCAGCGCCAGCAGGACAAACTCGTCGCCGCTAAGTCGTGCGGCCATGTCACCTTCGCGCAGGCAGCCTTCTAGGCGGCGGGCTACTTGCACCAGCAAATCATCCCCGGTGGCGTGCCCCCAGGTATCGTTAATCAGCTTGAAACGGTCTAAATCTAAAAACATCAACAAACCGCCCTGCTGTTCAGTTTGCTTCTCATTGCAGAGGGCAGCTAATCGCTCAATAAACAGGCGACGATTGGGCAAGTCAGTGAGTGAGTCATAGTAGGCTTGGCGGTAAATAATCACGTCGGCGCGCTTACGCTCGGTAAAATCTTCAATAATCGCTACACCGCCAACCATCTCGTTACCCGCGCTATGTACACCATTGAAGAAGGCACGCAGAGGCGTTCCCGCGCTAGCCTTGGGCAGATAGTAGGTTCCTTCGTAATAGCCAGTGCCTTTGGCTAGTGCGTTGCGCACAGCCTTTGCCACTCTGCTATCCGCCGAATGGGATAACATGCGATAGCCAAGCAGCTGCGCACGGTTAACACCCAGGATATCCAGCAGTTTGCTATTACAGTCCGTTACTTGGCCATGTTCATCAAAATGCAGCACGCCCAGCGGCGAACGTTGAAAGATAGAGCGGTAACGGTTTTCGCTTTCTTGCAACTGCACTTCGCGAGCAGACATACTCACCCGCAGGGCAATATTGTCGTGAATAATGCGGCTTAGGCGTCGGCTGGTAGTAATTATCAGGCCTAAAAACAGGCTTAGCATGGCGCCAATGAGAATTGCCAGTGATGACCCCAACAACAAAAATTGCACCAGCAAGGGCAGTATAATCGGCAACACAAAACCAAGCGAAACCCACCATACGGAAGAAAGCGTTGTGATGCCGCCAGCGGCAATACCGGCCAGGACAATCGAAAGCGCGGCTAACTGGCCATGGTTTTCGCCAGCAAATAGAAATACCCCACCAGAACCCCACACGCAGCCAGCCGCAATCGCGCCAATGCTGAACCGGTGTAACCAGCGGCGGCGCTGCTGTTGCTGCGCGGGTAAGCGGCGAAAATAGTAAGCCAAGACAAGGCGAGCCAACGACACAAAGGTCAAGACGGCAAGCCAGGTCAGCAGTATCCAGCTCGGCACTACCGGCCACATGGCAGCCACTAACAACACGCCTGCCAACACACTGCTAAGCACGGGCTGCCATAAGTTATCGTACAGAAGGCGTACTTTCTCGCTGTGTAAACGTTTTACGCTGACATGATGATCGCGCTGGAAACCGCTACGCATCCCCGACGCAGTCCCCGTGGTTGAGGATTGAGACATACCGATTACCTGCCTAATGGAAAAGTGCTATTAGTTTCAGCTTAGTGAGCTGATTTTTTTGTGATTCCTTTTTAGCGCATTTAGGCAATTTTAGCGATATACGTTGCTTACTCGGTCAACCACTGACCCATTAAGTAAGCAAAAAAAGCCGCTTGCTGGGCAGGCGGCTTTGGAGCACTACTGTTTGATTGAAAAGCTGAGATCTGGAGGGGGCGCATCGGGCAACAAAGCGCTACAGGCGCGAACTTTCTCAAGCAGTTCGGCATGGTTGGGTGCCAGGATATTGACGTGGGCGAGTTTGCGTCCGGCACGTTCTGCTTTGTCATAGCGATGCAGATGCGTGTTCGTAAGCGCCAGGATCGCCGCATTATCCCCTTCACGACCAATCACATTAATCATGCAGGTGGGGCCTATCGCTTGGGTATCACCCAACGGCAAGCCCTGAATAGCACGCAGATGATTCTCAAACTGACTGGTCACCGCACCGTCCATCGTCCAGTGGCCGGAATTATGTACGCGTGGGGCCATTTCATTGGCCAGCAGGCTGCCATCGCGGGTTTGAAACAGCTCAAGCGCCAGCACGCCCACGTAATCCAACTCATCTAACAACGCACGAATATAGCTATCGGCGGTTTGCTGAACGCTGGCATCCAGATCCGGCAGCGGCGCAACGGAATAGCGCAGGATGCCATCCACATGCTGGTTTTCCGCCATAGGGTAGAACACCACCTCGCCATCACGACCGCGCACGGCAATCATCGAGACTTCGCGCACGAAATCGACAAATGCTTCAACGACTAGCTGCGAATGGCCAATAGCGGCCCATGCATCTGCCGCCTGCTCAGGCTGTTTCAATACTGCCTGGCCTTTACCGTCGTAGCCTTCCGTGACCGATTTAGCCACCACCGGGCAGCCCAGCTCGCGGGCGGCGGCTTCGAGCTGCTCGGCACTTTCCACCACCCGATAGGCAGGCGTCGGAATTCCCAAGCGGTCAAATAGCGTCTTCTCTTCGACCCGGTTCTGGCACACTTCAATGGCGCGGCTGCTGGGGTAAACCGGCTTGTGCTGCTCAATTTCCCGTACCAGTTGCACCGGCAGGTGTTCGAACTCGTAAGTCACCACATCCACCTTGGCTAAAAACTCAGCCAGGTGCTGGTTATTAGGGTCGACAATCACGTCGCCAATGCCTGCACTGGGATTACCCGTGGTATCTAAAAAAGTGAAGCGATTGCCCAGCGGGTAACCCGCTAGCGCCAACATACGGCCTAGTTGGCCTGCGCCTAGTACACCGATATTCATAGACAGCCTCCTTATTCTGCTTCTGGATCGGGACGCGGATCCGGATTATCGAGTACTTTCTGGGTCTGCTCAGCGCGAAATGCCTCGACCGCACTGCGCACAGTGGCATCTTGTAAGCCAATAATCTGCGCCGCCAGCAAGCCTGCGTTAGTGGCGCCCGCCTTGCCAATTGCCAGCGTTCCCACGGCAATGCCGCCCGGCATCTGCGCAATCGAAAGCAGCGAATCCAAGCCTTTAAGCGCCTTAGACTCCACCGGCACGCCGAGCACGGGCAGCGGCGTTTGCGAGGCCACCATGCCGGGCAAGTGAGCAGCACCACCAGCACCCGCCACAATCACTTGCAAGCCGCGCTCGGCAGCGCTCTTGGCATAATCGAACAGCAGGTCAGGCGTGCGGTGCGCCGAGACCACGCGGGTTTCATAGGCCACGCCCAAACGCTCCAGCATGGAGACAGCGTGCTCCATGACCGGCCAGTCAGACTTAGAACCCATGATCACGCCCACCTTGGATGTGCTGTTCGACGACATGCAAAACTCCTCGGCCCAACGGCCTATTAAAGCAATACCAAATTGAAAAAACGGCGTGTACCGGCCTGGGTACACAACAAAATAGGAAGGCGACTAGTTTACCAGAGCTAGCGCGTTTGCGGGCTTTGCAGCAATCGTGAAATTTTCATCAAAATAGGCATTGAAATGCGCACGACTTGGCGGCATTGTGTGATTGTCATTTCAGACTGTTGGAGCCACATGAGCACGGCACGCGCAACTGCCACTGCGGAACATATTGATCCTCCGCGAAGCAGCCCTGACCTCGATGTCAGGGAGCTTGAAAAACGTACGCGACTAATGCGTATTATTACTCGTCTGATCGCTGTATCAGACTTAGGAAGTCGAGACATTGCCCGTCGGGCAGGACTTCCCGTTCAGAAAATTAGCGACCTGCTCGCCGGAAGGCTTGAGCACCTGGGAGTGGATGAACTTCACGCCCTGCGTCGCACCTTAGAGCTGGAGGCGCCATAGCAGACACTTTTCTGCTTTTCCCACCGCTTCTCCAACCGACAGGCCGCCTCCCGGCGGTCTGCTAAATAGTTTTTTCTTCATGCCCAAGCACTGTCTCAAGCCCTATCTCAAGCCCTACTCCAAGATTACTTCACTTCGTTCGTAATGACCGGTGATGTGTCATTGCTCACGGCGCAATCGCAATTCCCCCAAACGCTACAACAGCCACCACTAGCCAAGCGGGCAGCTTCCATACGGTTAACATCAAGAAACCGGTGAGCGCCAGAGCAAACTCTTCTGCACTAATGATCGCGCTGGTCCATACCGGCTGATAAAGCGCTGCGCCTAAAATACCCACGACCGCCGCATTGGCACCGCGCATTAGCGCCTGAGCGCTGCCCCATCGACGAAATTGGTTCCAAAACGGCAGCACGCCGACCAGCAACAAGAACCCAGGGATAAAAATTGCCAGCAGTGCCAACAAAGCCCCCACTACCCCGTTCATGCCGGGCAGAAGCGCGCCCAGATAAGCCGCAAAGGTGAATAGCGGACCTGGCACCGCCTGGGCAGCGCCATAGCCTGCCAAGAACTCATCCGGTGTTATCCAGCCTGACTGCACCACTTCGGCTTCTAACAGCGGCAGCACCACATGCCCACCACCAAATACCAACGCACCTGAGCGGTAAAATGCATCGATCACGTTAAGCCAAACAGCACTACCCGCCATCAGTGGCAGAAGAGCCAGCAGCCCGCCGAATAGCCCCAACGCGACCACGCCTGCTCGGCGGGAAATTGGAAAATGCAGCGGTGCGCTTTCTGCTATGGCGGCACTATTCCGGCACAGCGCCAGCCCGACTAAACCACCCAATACAATCGCGGCGACCTGTCCCAGCGGTCCGCTTACCAGCACCACCGTGAACACAGCGGCCAAGGCGATTCCTGCACGGGTTTTATCCGGGCAAAGGTTGCGTGCCATCCCCCATACCGCGTGGGCCACGATCGCTACCGCGACCACTTTTAAACCGTGAATAATACCGCTGGCGATGGGGCCATCCAGCACCGCAGCCCCCAATGCAAACAGCACCAACACAATGGCTGAAGGCAGCGTAAAGGCCAGCCACGCCATCGCCGCGCCCCACGGGCCAGCACGCATTAAGCCAAGCGCAAAACCCACCTGACTACTCGCAGGCCCCGGCAGAAACTGGCACAGCGCGACCAAATCAGCGTAGGCACTTTCGGTTAACCACTGACGCCGCTCCACAAAGGCGGTACGAAAATACCCCAGGTGCGCCACCGGGCCGCCAAAAGACGTTAAGCCCAGCGCTAAGAATGCCCAAAACACTTCGCCTATGCGCTTGCTTGTCTGCGTTTGCTCTACCATCATGCTCACCATTTACCCAATAAAAAAGCGCAAGGCTTATATGCTAAGCCTTGCGCTTGACGTCTTGATGACACCTGCCGATAAACCGTTACTCTTGGTCTGTCACCGCGCCGGTGCTAGCGGAGCTAACAAGACGTGCATACTTAGCAAGTACACCGCGGGTATAGCGAGGTTCTGGTTGTTTCCACGCCTCGCGACGACGCATCAACTCTTCATCGGACAGATCCACCTCAATGGTATCTGCCTCTGCATCAATGGTGATGATATCGCCATTTTCCACCAACGCCAGCGGGCCACCGTCAAACGCTTCCGGCGATACATGGCCGACCACGAAACCGTGGCTGCCACCCGAGAAACGACCGTCGGTAATCAGCGCCACATCGTTACCCAGGCCGCGGCCCATAATGGCAGAAGTGGGCGTGAGCATTTCGCGCATGCCGGGGCCGCCTTTAGGGCCTTCATAACGAATCACCACGACATCACCCGCCACTACGGTGCCGTCGTTAATACGTGCCTGGGCTTCCTCTTCGGAACCAAACACCCGCGCGGAGCCAGAAAAGCGTGTGCCCTCTTTACCGGTAATTTTCGCGACGGCCCCTTCCGGTGCCAGATTGCCGTAAAGCATGCGTAAATGGCTTTCCGCTTTGATCGGGTTGCCCAGCGGGGCAATGATCGGCGGCTCGGCTGGGTAAGGTGCCACTTCAGCCAGGTTCTCTTCCAGCGTTTTGCCGGTCACGGTCAAGCAGTTGCCGTTAAGCAGGCCTGCGTCCAGCAGCATTTTCATCAGCGGCTGAATGCCGCCAATCGCCACCAGTTCGCTCATCATGTAGTGGCCGCTAGGGCGCAAATCGGCGAGTACCGGCACGCGCTTACCAATCTCGGTAAAGTCCGCCAGGGTCAGCTCCACACCGATGGTGCGCGCCATCCCAATCAAGTGCAGCACCGCATTGGTAGAACCACCCAACGCGATGGTCACCGTAATGGCGTTTTCAAACGCCTCGCGGGTCATGATATCGGAAGGTTTGATATCGTCCGCCAGCAGCGCCAGCACCGCCTCGCCGGCGGCTTTGCAGTCATCGCGCTTTTCCTGAGAGATAGCATTTTGCGCGGAGCTGCCCGGCAAGCTCATGCCCAATGCCTCAATCGCAGAAGCCATGGTGTTAGCGGTGTACATACCGCCACAGGAACCGGGGCCAGGAATGGCGGTTTCTTCAATGTTTTTAAGTTCGATCAGGTCGATATCACCGCGGGAGTGCGCACCCATCGCCTCGAAGACTGAAACGATATCGGTATGCCCTTTGCCGGGCATAATAGTGCCGCCGTAGACGAACACGCTGGGGCGATTCAAACGCGCCAAGCCCATCAAGCAGCCCGGCATGTTTTTATCGCAGCCACCGATCGCCACCAAACCATCAAAGCCTTCACAGCCCGCCACCGTCTCGATGGAGTCAGCAATCACTTCCCGCGACACCAGTGAATACTTCATACCCTCGGTGCCGTTAGCAATACCATCGGAAATCGTGATGGTATTGAAAATCACACCCTTACCACCGCCAGCATCGGCGCCATCGCGGGCAAACTCGGCCAGCTCATTAATATGGCTATTGCACGGCGTCACCATGCTCCAGGTAGAAGCAATGCCCACCTGAGGCTTTTTGAAATCGGCATCCGTAAAACCTACGGCGCGCAGCATGGCGCGGCTAGCGGCTTTACCTGGGCCATCAACCACAGGCGCAGAGTGGCGGCGGGAGTTTTGCGATGAATCTGACATTAGAAATCTCTCTTAGCGTTGTTCACGGTATCCGCATAGCTTGGCGATATAATCCTCATCTCGCAAGATGATTAACGCTTGGCATCATAGCGTTACCCACCGTTTCGCTTGCTATCAACTATTTGCTTTTGATTATTTACTTTTCAATAAGCGTCAACCAAAGTTGACACTCTCAAAGCTGCCAACTATAGTTATCACCATGATCGAGTTGATTAAAACCGATATCTTCGATGGATGGCTACGCGAGCTTCGTGATATCCGCGCCCGCGCCAAGATTGAAGCCCGCATCCGACGTTTGAGTCTGGGCAACCCTGGCGATGTGAAACCGGTCGGCAAAGGCGTTTCTGAACTGCGAATTCCTTATGGGCCAGGCTACCGCGTCTATTATATTACCAAGGGGCCAGTCATCGTGGTGCTGCTTTGCGGTGGTGATAAAGCCACCCAATCCCACGATATCGAACTAGCCAAAGCCATTGCCGCGCAATGGAAGGAGTAACCCCATGACCGTTCCTACTGTCAAATTCAGCCACTACGATACTGCTGATTATCTTCAAACTGAGGAAGATATTGCGGCCTATCTTGATGCAGTGATGGAGGAAAATGACCCTGCTCTTCTTGCCGCCGCACTTGGTGATATCGCCCGTGCCCGCAACATGAGCCAACTCGCCAAAGACGTAGGCATGAGCCGTGAAGGGCTCTATAAAGCCCTATCCGGGGAAGGCAATCCAGCATTTTCTACCATCAGCAAGGTCGCTAACTCCTTGGGAATGCGCCTATCTATTAAACCGCTATCCCGGCCAGAAGCGGGCAGCTAGGAAGGTCTAGCGAGCATCTCACAGAACGACTCCCTGAAGGCAACATATCGCTGAATGTCGTGGTTCTCACTATTTGCTCTATACAGCCGTTTTGTGCCGCTGAGCTTGGACTGACAACTCAAATCCGCAGGCTTTTGCATAGCGCTGAAGCGTTTTCCAACCGGGATTGCTGTCCCCGCGCTCTAGCCTGCTGATGTTACTTTTTTGAGTATGTAGGCGCTTTGCCAATTCGTCCTGGGTTAAGCCTGCTTGCTGACGCATAGTAATCAGCGTATTGGCCAACTCAAACTCAGGTGCCAAACGGTCATACTCTGCTTTCACCTCAGGATTTTGCAGCGCCTGCTCTTTTAATGCTTTTAAGTTAATCACGACTGCACCTCGCGCTGTCTTGATCGAGCTAACTTTAACGCCTGGGTAAAAACCAACCTACCATTCCACAGCTCCTAAAGTTATCACTTATGATAACCTGCATTCTATAAATGTTCCTAACCTCGATACACACGAGCGGCCTGAACTGATGGCGCCATACACTTAGTCGTTCTGCTATCAACGTGAAGGAGTTTTATAAAACAATTACTGCCAGGAGCGTGCATCACGCGGCAAATCACCTTTCGGATCATAGACCTCTAGGCTATCGCTTTCTGTTAGCATTTCGGTATAGAGGAAGAGATTAGTACCTGAAGCATGTGCCAAAGAAGGAAACAGTATTCCTTTAGCACCTTGCTCCAACGCCATATCGCCTAATAGCCAGCTAGGCGGCTCAATGCGCCGATTAAACCAATACTTACGCCAGTCACAGTTGAGCTCTTGCCACAGGCTATCCCATTTCGAGTGATAGCCTGCTCGAAAATCGACAATATGAGTCACACTCACCGAATAACTAACAATCAGCCCAGGTGGCATCAATGCAGAAAGCTGCTTGTACTCCGCTAACGCAGTTTGCTCCTCTAGAGAAAGATATAAAGCATCCACACCAACTCGGTTCAGCCGCCCACCATGCTCTCTAGCACCAGCCCCACTGGTAGGCGAAATGCCCAGCGTGGAACATATACACGGTATGCCTGAGTTTTCAGCTCCGGCAGTACTATCATCCCACGACACCTGCTTGCAGCGCCTGAACATAGCGCAGAAGATCATCTGCGCGACCTTCACTTACTAGCTGCTCGGGTGTTTTATAGTCAAATGCGCTAAGCGGCTCGTTGCGAAACCAAAACAGAGCATCATGGAAATCACCATTAATATCCGCCGCTGCACCGAGCACTCGAAGTGCATCACGCAAATAACGTTGAAGTTTTTCTGCCCCTTGGGCACGTGAGATCGTCGTACGATGAACATGCGCTTGGCTGGCCAGCGTTTGGATATCGATGCTCAATGCACTGGCAAATAACTTCGGGTTAATCAACGGGTGACGCTCTTGTCGAGCAACACCCTTTAAGTCAGCCAAAAACCGCTCGAACGAATCAGGTACCAGATACCGGTTAGGCTCATTCAATGACTCTTTTACATTGCCCACTGCCATTGGCAACCTCCTGCTACGCTTATACAGCCGATATACAACCTATATGCATCATATTTTCATCATAGCAGCTATAAAACTGGACGCTAGGGTTTAAAGCTTCAGAACTAAACTTATGGCACCATACACTTAGCCGCTCCGCCCTGGCCGTGAAGGAACCATCCATTAAGGAACATCGTGCATGTCTGCAAACTCGCTGCTCTCACAAAAGCCGTTAACGCCGGGCTTTATGGTCGTGCACGCCAATCGCCTGGAAGACCTGCGCGGTTTGGCGGTGGAGTGGATGCGCCTACACCCGCTCTCGCCGCTGGAGAATGAGACTATTCTGGTGCAGAGCAACGGCATTGGGCAGTGGCTAAAGCTGGCGCTGGCGGAAGACCCGGCCCAGGGCGGTGCAGGCATAGCCGCAGCATTGAACGTTACGCTGCCCGCGCGTTTTCTTTGGCAGGCCTACCGCACGGTGCTGACTCATCTGACGCATGACGACCAAGCGGTGCCCGAAACGTCGCCGTTTGATAAGTCGCGGTTGATATGGCGCTTATTGCGCCTGCTGCCCAGCCTTGCCGAGCAGGAAGCTTTTGCACCGCTCGCGCGCTTTTTAGAGGTCGATCGCGACCAGCGTAAGCACTACCAACTGGCCGAGCGGCTGACGGATCTGTTCGATCAGTATCAGGTGTATCGCGCCGACTGGCTGGACGCCTGGGCTAAGGGTAACGATGTACTCATCACCGCCCGTGGCGAAACCCGCCCGCTGGAAGCACACCAACTGTGGCAGCCGGCTTTATGGCGTGCCCTACGCGACGATGTGGCGATGACGCAAGGCGACGCAGGCCTGAACAGCAGCCGCGCCCAGGTACACAGCCGTTTTCTGGAAGCCGCCGAACAGCTTGAAGGCCAAGCGTGCCCGCGCGGATTGCCCCGTCGGCTAATTATTTTTGGCATCTCGTCACTGCCGCAGCAAACCCTCGAAGCCTTGGCCGCCCTTTCACGCTGCTGTCAGATCGTGCTCTGCGTGCACAACCCCTGCCAGTACTACTGGGCGGATATCATCGAGCACAAAGACCTGCTCCGCGCCAGCCGCTACCGCCAGCGGCGCAAGGCAGGCATGCCCGACGCCCTGGATGTGCTCGGCACCGGCGATGCCGACGACGCCCTGCACCTCCACGCACAGCCGCTGCTGGCCGCCTGGGGCAAACAGGGCCGCGACTACCTGCGCCTGCTCGACGAACACGACGATTCCGGCAACTACCAAACGTTATTCGAGCAGCAGGCGCTGCGCATCGACATGTTCGAGCCCTTCAGCGGCGAAGAGCGCCACTGCCTGCTCAGCCAACTGCAGGACGATATCCGCGAGCTGCGCCCGGTAGCGGAAACCCAAACCCACTGGCCCGCACTCGACCCGGCCAGTGACGACTCCATCGTGTTCCATATCGCCCACGGCCCCCAGCGGGAAGTGGAGATTCTTCACGACCAACTGCTGGCAGCCTTCAGCGCCGACCCGGATTTGCGCCCGCGGGACATCATCGTCATGGTGCCGGATATCGACCGCTACGCGCCGCATATTGAAGCCGTATTCGGCCAGTACCGCTCCGCCTTCGGTAGCTACAATGCGAACGCTAGACCCGACGACCCGCGCTACATCCCCTACACCCTTTCGGATCAGGCCAGCCGCCACCGCCTGCCGATGATGATCGCGCTGGAGAAATTGTTGCGCCTGCCGGAATTGCGCCTCTCGGTAAGCGATCTGCTCGACTTGCTAGAAGTCCCCGCGCTGCGCACACGCTTTGGCATCGATGAACACGACCTGCCCACTCTCAGCCGCTGGATTGAGGGCGCGGGCATTCGCTGGGGGCTTAACGCAGAGCAACGGACACGTCTTGACCTCCCCGAAGGCCTGACCCAGAACACCTGGGCCTTTGGTCTGCGTCGCCTGCTGCTGGGTTACACCGTGGGGAGTGCCGAGGCGTGGCAAGGCATCGAGCCATTCGACGATATTGGCGGGCTGGAAGCATCGCTAGCAGGCCCCCTGGCAAATCTGTTGGAGAAGCTGGAAAGTACCTGGGAAACCTTTTGCCAGCCAACCGATACCGCCACCTGGGTGGCCCGGCTGCGCGAGCTGCTGGAAACCTACTTCCTGACCGACGACGCCCAGGAAAGCGTCATGCTCACCAAGCTGGAGACCGCGCTACAGCAGTTGCTGGACAGCACCGAAGAAGCCGCGCTTGTTGATCCCCTGCCGCTCTCCATGGTGCGCGAACACTGGCTGGGGCAAATCGACGAGCACAGCCTTTCCCAGCGCTTTCTGGCGGGTGCGGTCAACTTCGCCACCCTGATGCCGATGCGGGCCATTCCCTTCAAACACGTATGCCTGCTGGGCATGAACGACGGCGAGTACCCGCGCTCACAGCCGCCGCTGGATTTTGACCTGATGGGCAGCGACTACCGCCCCGGCGATCGCTCACGGCGTGAAGACGATCGCTACCTGTTTCTGGAAGCGCTGCTCTCCGCCCGCCAACAGCTGTATATCAGCTGGGTCGGCCGCAGCCAGATCGACAACAACCCCATGCCGCCCTCGGTGCTGGTCGGCCAACTGCGCGACCACCTGGAAGCGGGCTGGCACACGCAAAATGGCGAACCGCTGCTGGAAGCGTTAACCACCGAGCACCCGCTGCAGCCGTTTAGCCGCCGTTACTTTACCGAACACGCCAGCGACTTCCCCGCCCAAGCACGGCTGTTTACATACGCCCACGAGTGGCACGCCCTGCACACCCCAAGTGGCGAAAGCACCCAAGGCTCACAATCAAAAGCGCTTAAAGCGGACAGCGAGCAGCCGAGCACGCTAACCCTGAACCAGCTGGGCAACTTTCTGCGCGAACCCGCAAAGGCATTTTTCAACACCCGCCTGGGGGTCTATTTCGAGCAGGAAGAGCTTACCCAACTAGACGTCGAGCCCTTCACACTGGACGGGCTACAGAACTGGCAATTACAAGATCAGCTAATTGCTGCCCAGCGCCACGCCGTGGATAACGGCCAGCCGCGCATGGAAGCGCTGCATGCGGCACTGGAACGCTTTAAAGGCCAGGGCGTGCTGGCCGTGGGCGCCTTTGGCGAGCGAATGCGTGAAGCGCTTGCGGAACCGATGGAAGCACTATTCGGCGCTTACGAAGAGGCACTGCAAGAGTGGCCACACGTGGTAGCAGCGCCACAGGCGGTGCATGTTGTTGTTGAAAGAGATGAAAGAGATGAAAGAGCTGAAAGCGCTGAAGGGCAGATAACGCTGGAGGACTGGCTGGGAGAACTGCGTCAGGATGAGGCGGGCAACCGCTGCCGCCTGTTACTGCTCAGCAGCAGCTTGGTCAGCCAGGGGCGTGGCCGTGGTCAGTACCGCTGGCAGCATCTGCTGCGGCCCTGGGTCGCGCACTTGGCGGGCAACTGTGAGCACCCGATGACCACCCAGCTACTTTCCAAAGCGGGCCATGTGCGCCTGGAACCATTAGAGGCCGAGAATGCCCGCTACCAGCTACAAAACCTGCTAAGCACATGGTGCGGCGGCATGCAGGCCCCGCTACCCCTGGCCCCGCAGGCTGCTTTCGCCTGGTTGGCAAAGCTGGGCACGCCGGAATCCGAACCGGATAGCGATGCTTACGCCGCCGCCGAAACCGCCTACGAAGGGGGGCGCTTCCAGACCGGCGAAGTCGCCCAAAGCGCCTACCTTTCCCACCAATGGCCGAGCTTCGAACGGCTATTCAGCGAACAGGCGCTGGGCCACCGTTTCTCCACCCTGACCGAAGCGCTCTACGCGCCGCTGCATCGTGCCGTGAAAGGCTAAAAAATCTAATGACTCTTCCAGCCCAGGGTTAATACCCGCTTCGCCAGCGAAATCATCTCCGGGTCCCCGGTGTGCTTATCCGGCACATCGGAGAGCTTTATCACCGGCAGCCACTGCTGCCCTTCCGGGCGCGCCTCGACCATCTTGATCACCATGTTCATCGGCTCGACGCCCACATCGTTAGTGAAGTTGGTGCCGATGCCGAACGCCATGCCAATCCGGTCTTTGCAAAACGCGTGAATATGCTCGACCTTCTCCGGCGTCAGCGCATCGGAAAAGATAATCGTCTTGCTCAACGGATTGATGCCCAGGCGCTCGTAGTGGGCGATGGTCTGGGAGGCAAAATCAATCGGGTCGCCGCTGTCGTGGCGCACGCCATCGAACAGCTTGGCGAACTTCTTATCGAAGCTATCGAAGAAGGCCCGCGAGGTAAACGTATCGGTCAGGGCAATGCCCAGATCACCACGATACACATCCACCCAATGCTCAAGGGCAAGGCTATTGGCCATCTTGAAACCGAAGCGGGCGCCGTGGAACATGAACCACTCATGGGCGTGGGTGCCGATCGGCTTAACCCCGTGACGCATGGCCAGCAGCACATTGCTGGTGCCGCTGAACGCCTCGCCACCATGGTGGCAAAGTGCGCCCACCACCCGGTCATGAACATCGAACGAAAAGCGCCGACGGGTACCGAACTCGGCAATCTTCAACCCAAGACGGCGGTAGAGTTCGATCTTCTCCTGGGCGCGTTGTTCGATCATCGCATCGGCCTCATGGGTGACCGACACGCCACGCAGCCGATACCAAAGCTCGCTGATCAGCGCCATCAACGGCACTTCCCACAGAATGGTGCGGTACCAGGGGCCCTCGATAATCACCGAGAGGTCACTGCCCTGCTGCTCGATGATCACCTCGGCGGGGTCGTAATGAAACCCGGCCAGAAAATCGAGATAGGTAGGGTCGAGATAGGGGCACGTCGTTTCGAGATAGCGCTTTTCCTCATCACTCAGTCGCAGCGCCGCCATCTGATCCACTTCGCGGCGCAGCGCGGCACCGAAGCCATCAGGAAATTCGTGCTCGCCACGATTGATAAACGCGTAGCGCGCCTGGGCATAGGGAAAGCGTTTGATCACGGCGTTCTGCATCGTGATCTTGTAAAAGTCATTATCCAGCAGCGATGTCAGCATGAGATCCCATCGTTAGAGTGAACCGAAGCCGCCGGTAGCGTAAACTCATTGCACCAAGAGTGGCTCGGCGACAAGATTATCAGGTGGCGGGGCTCTCATACAGTCTAGGCCCCATGTTGGGCCGATTTGCTTTCTGCTGCCAGCGACCGGAGATCAGTGATGAGCCAGCCTGAACCACTCAATCCACTAAGCCTCCCGCTTCACGGCAGCCGACTGATAGAGGCAAGCGCTGGCACCGGCAAAACCTTTACCATCGCCCTGCTCTACGTGCGATTGGTACTCGGTGGCCACAGCGTTGACGACGACACCGCGTTTATCCGCCCGCTCACGCCGCCGGAAATCCTGGTCGTCACCTTCACCAACGCCGCCACCCAAGAGCTACGCGAACGTATCCGCAACCGGTTGGTAGAAGCCGCAGAAGTGTTTCGTAAGGCTCCAGACGCGAAGGAAGCAGGTCACGAAGAGGGTCTTTTTCCAGGGATGGAAAAAGTAGCGCCCAAGGACGGGTTCACAGCGCCCTCGCAGTGGCCTGCTTCCGTGCCACCTGCTCATGATCCCCTGCTGCTAGAACTCCGCAACCAATACGACCCCGCCACCTGGCCCGCCTGTTCGCGGCGCTTGGCACTGGCTGCCGAATGGATGGACGAAGCCGCGGTTTCCACCATCCACAGCTGGTGCTACCGCATGCTGCGCGAACACGCCTTCGACAGCGGCAGCCTGTTCTCCCTCAACCTGGAAAACGACCAGCGCGAACTCGAACAAGAAGTGGTGCGCGACTACTGGCGCAGCTTCTACTACCCGCTGGACAGCGACGCCCTCGGCATTGTCACCCGCTACTGGAAATCACCAGACGACCTGCACGCCCCGCTGCAAAGGCTACTGCCCGAAAGCGAAGCGCTAGGCGACGAAAAGCCTGAACCCAGAGAGACCCTGGCCGCCACCCAGGCTGAACGCGCCGCCCAGCTCAGCGAACTCAAAGCCCCCTGGGCCGCCTGGATCGACGAACTGGTGCCCGCCCTGGAAGAGGCCGCCACACGCAAAGCCTTCAAGGGCCAGAGCTTCAACGCCAAAAGCCGCGCCAACTGGCTAGGCGCACTACGTGAGTGGTGCGAAACGGACGCTGACCGCCCCGCGCTCACCGACGCCGCCTGGAAACGCATGACACCAGACGGCATGGCCGATATCTGGAAAGAAGGCGCACCGCCCTGCCCGCAAGCCTGGGAAGCGCTGGCACAGCTACCGAAAGTGCTGGATGCCCTGCCCGAGCCGCGCAACGACCTGCTGATTCACGCCGTACAGTGGTGCCGCGCCCGATTGGAACGCGAACAGGAACGCCGCGCCGAGATGGGCCCCAACGACCTGCTCACCCACCTGGATCGCGCCCTGAAAGGCCCCAACAGGGAGGCCCTGGCCGCGCAGATCCAGCGCCAATTCCCCGTGGCGCTGATCGACGAGTTCCAGGATACCGACCCGATCCAGTACCGCATCTTCAACGCCGTGTATGACGTTGCAACGCCCGGTCGCGACAGCGCCATCCTGCTGATTGGCGACCCCAAGCAGGCGATCTACGCCTTTCGCGGCGCGGATATTTTCACCTATCTGCAGGCTCGCCACGACACAGATGGCCGCCACGTCACGCTGGGCACCAACTTCCGCTCCAGCCGCGCCATGGTAGCGGCGGTCAACCACTGCTTCAGCTACGCCGACCAGCACGATGCCGGCGCCTTTCTGTTCCGTGCCGATGGTGGCGGCAACCCGCTGCCGTTTAACCCGGTTGACGCCAAAGGCACCAAGGACACGTTGGTGCTCAACGGCCAACCGCTACCCGCGATGACCCTGTGGCCGCTGGAAAGCGACGAGCCGCTCTCCAAAACCGCCTACCAAACCGAGATGGCCGAGCGCTGCGCCTCGCACATGGCCGCGCTACTGGAAGCAGGCCGCCAACAACAGGCGGGCTTTGCAAAAGGCTTTGCCAAAGAGGCTGATGACAAAGGCGATAACGGAAAGCAATCACTCACTCCGCTGGCCCCCTCGGACATGGCGGTGCTGGTCAACGGCCTGCAGGAAGCGCGGGCGATTCGACTGGCGCTGGCCAGCCGGGGCATCAAGAGCGTCTACCTTTCCGATCACGACAAGGTGTTCAGTTCCCCCATCGCCCCGCAGTTGGCCATTTGGCTGCGCGCCTGCGCCGAGCCACAGGCCAACTCGCGCCAAGCGGAAGCCAAGCTGCGCGCCGCCCTCGCCACACCGGTGATTGGGCTCAGCCTTGAGGAGCTTGATCACCTCAACCAGAGCGAGCTGGCTTGGGAAGCACGGGTCGAGCAGTTCAGCGACTACCACCGCCTATGGCAGCGCCAAGGCGTGCTGCCGCTGGTGCGCCGTTTGATGGTCGATTTTGATATCGCCGCGCGGCTGCTGGGCGAGTTCGCCGAGGGTGAGCGTTTGCTAACCGACCTGCTCCACCTGGGTGAAATGTTGCAGCACGCCAGCCAGGAACTGGATGGCGAACATGCGCTGATTCGCTTTCTGGCAGAAGCCATCGCCGACCCGGATAGCCACGGCGATAGCCACAAGCTGCGCCTGGAGAGCGACGCCGATTTGGTCAAGGTAGTGACCATTCACAAATCCAAGGGGCTGGAGTACCCGCTGGTGTTCCTGCCGTTTATCGCCAACCACCGCCCAGTCAGCGACACCGACCTGCCACTGCGCTGGCACGATAGCGAAGGCACACTGCAACTCAGCCTAAGCGCCGATGAAGCCACGCTGGCCACCGCTGACCGCGAACGGCTGGGCGAAGACCTGCGCAAGCTCTATGTGGCACTCACCCGCGCCCGCCACGCCACGTGGCTTGGGCTGGCACCGCTAAAAGGCAGCGAGAACAGCGCCATCGGCCACCTGATCAACGGCGGCAAAGCCATCGCCCCCAGCGGGTTTACGAAAGCCTTGAGCGAACTGGTGGAAGGCAGCGATATCGAGCTAAGTGACGCCCCAGAGCCCACCGCGCTGCGCTTTACCCCCGCACCGGAGCAACAGGCACTGGGCCACGCCCGCACGCCGTTGCGCCCCGCCCGAGAACAGTGGTGGATCGCCAGCTACTCGGCGCTGCGTACCTCGGGGGCTGTCTCAGGGGCTATCTCAGGAGCGATACCGACGGCGCTACCAACGCCCACGCCAGAACCCACTACGCCCCAGGAAGCCACCACCCTGGAAGTGCTGGACGAGCCCCACGACAACGCCATCAACACCGAAGCGTTTCACCTGCACCGCTTTCCCCGAGGCCCAGGGCCAGGAACGTTTCTGCACGGGCTTTTAGAGTGGGCGGGCCAGCTAGGCTTTATCAAAGCGCTGGAAGACCCCGCCGCACGGGAAGATATGCTGCGGCGGCGGGTACAGCTACGCGGCTGGCAGGCGTGGCACGACACCCTGGCGGGCTGGTTTGAAGAGCTGCTCGCTACGCCTCTTCCCCTACCACAACCGCTTTCACATCCCGGCGAAGGCGGCCAGGTAGCGCTAAGCGAACTAGGCAGCTATCAGGTAGAGCTGGAGTTCTGGTTTGCCGCCCATCAGGTGGGAACGCGCAAACTCGACGAACTGGTAAGCGACCACTTACTGCCTGGGGTGTCCCGCCCTGCACTTGATGCCGACACCCTTAACGGCATGCTCAAAGGCTTTATCGACTTGGCCTTCGAGCATGAAGGTCGCTTCTATGTGCTCGACTGGAAATCCAACTACCTGGGCAGCAACGACAGCGCCTACACCTTTGATGCCCTACGCAACGCCATGCTCGAAAAGCGCTACGACCTGCAAGCGGCGATCTACCTGCTCGCGCTGCACCGGCTGCTCAAAGCACGCCTACCCGACTACGACCCGCACCAGCATTTAGGCGGCTCGATGACGGTATTTCTGCGCGGCAGCCGCACCGCCGCCCGCGGGGTACACGCCGTGCCCGCCCCGGTGGCGCTGATTGAAGCGCTGGACGCCCTCTTTGCAGGCACAGCGGCAGAGCCAGCAGCAACCAATCAGGAGGTGGTGGTATGAGTAAGCGTGACTTAGCCTCCAAGAACGAGCCCATGAACCTTGACCTGTTCGCCGATGACGCGCCGCCCGCTGCACCTGATTCAACCGCATCGGCTGCACCACCGACAGAATCAGCCACCAGCGCCGCCCAGCCCCACCCCGCGCTAAGCGATACTACCGCGCTGCTACAGCTGTGTGAGCGCTGGGTTTCCCGTGGCTGGCTGCGGGATCTGGATCTGGCACTGGTGCGCTTTCTCGACCGCGAAACCCAAAACGCCCCGCCGCTGCTGTTGCTAGGCGCGGCGCTGGCCAGCCACCAGCTTGGCCGAGGCCATGTGTGCCTGGATATAGCCGCGACGCTGGAAGCGCCGGATTTTGCGCTTTCGCTGCCGCCGGAAGGCGACGACCTGAACGACCCGCCGCCGCTGCCCAGCCATGTGCTGGCCACGCTAACGCTGCCCGAATGGCAGGCCGCGCTCAACCACCCCACGCTGATCAGCGACGGCCCCGGCAATACGCCGCTGGTAGTGAGCCACAGCGGCAACACCAGCAAACTCTACCTACGCCGCTACTGGCAGTTCGAGCAAACCCTGCATCATGAAATCGCTGCGCGGCTCAGCATCGGTCACTCGGCGCAATCGCCTCTACTCAAAAGCGCGCTGGATGCATTATTCCCCGCCACTGAAAAGCTGGATTGGCAAAAAACCGCCTGCGCCCTCGCCGCCCGCAGCCCGTTCGCGATCATCACCGGCGGCCCCGGCACCGGCAAAACCACCACCGTGGTGCGCCTGTTGGCCCTGCTGCAAACCCTGAAACTGGCCCAGCCCAATGCCCACCCGCTGCGCATTCGACTGGCTGCCCCTACCGGCAAAGCCGCCGCACGGCTCAATGAATCCATCGCCGGGCAGGTGAATGACCTACCCGTTAACGGGTTGGAATCGCTATTAGATGAGCACACTGCCGCTTCCTCATCGAACGCCATAGACATTCCGACGGAAGTGACCACGATACACAGGCTACTTGGCGCCCGCGCCGATACCCGCCACTTCCGCCATAACGCCGCCAACCCGCTGGCGCTGGATGTGCTGGTGGTGGATGAAGCCTCGATGGTGGATATCGAAATGATGACGGCGCTGCTCAGCGCCCTACCCGCCAGTGCCAAGCTGGTGCTGCTGGGGGATAAAGACCAGTTGGCATCCGTCGAAGCAGGCGCCGTGCTGGGCGACCTGTGCCGCCGTGCCGACGCCGCCCACTACACCCCCGCCACGGCACAGTGGCTAGCCGAACTCACTGGCCACCCGCTGCCAGATGAATTAATCGACCCCAACGGCCAGCCGCTGGATCAAGCCATTACCATGCTGCGGGTAAGCCACCGCTTTACTGAAACAAGCGGCATCGGCCAGCTCGCCCAGGCGATTAACCAGCCACTAAGTGAAGCATTGCGGGAACGGGATAAACACCAATCCGTGCATGGCGTACTGAATAACGGCTACGCCGACCTGCACCACTTAGTGTTGAAGCCAGATGCACAAAACGAAGACAGCGCCCTGGAGCGCCTAGTGATCACCGGCAGCCCGGAACGTTTTCCCAACGCAGGCGAAGGCCGCACCAATTTCAAGGGCGAGCCAATAGCACCGCCCACCGGCTACCAGCACTACCTGAAAACCCTATCGAGAGAGCGGCCTGATACGGCGCTAGCGTTTGAAGAGCACGGCGAGATTTACGATGCCTGGGCGAAGGAAGTACTTAAGGCCTACAGCCGCTTTCAGCTGCTGTGCGCACTACGCAAAGGCCCCTGGGGAGTAGAAGGGTTAAACCTACGCATCGCCAAAACATTGCGCCGCGAAAAGCTGCTGTTCGGCAACGACCACACGTTAGAGAAAGGCTGGTTCGAAGGCCGCCCGGTGCTGGTCACCCAAAACGACTACGGCCTGAAACTAATGAACGGCGATATCGGCATCACAATGGCAGTGCCAGATCCACGCTCTTCATCAGGAGCGCCCGGAAGATCACTATTAAGAGTCGCCTTTCCGACCAGTGACGCAGAAAACCCCATCCACTGGGTGTTGCCCTCCCGCCTGCACGCGGTAGAAACCGTGTTCGCGATGACGGTACACAAATCCCAAGGCTCGGAGTTTCAGCACACCGCCCTACTGCTACCGCAAACGCCCAACCCAATCCTAACCCGCGAGCTGGTCTACACCGGCATAACCCGCGCCCGCGATTGGCTTACGCTAATCGAAGCCAAACGTGGGATATTGAATGATGCGGTGACTAGGGAGGTTATGAGGGTTAGTGGGGTGGGGGTTAGCATAAGCTATTGTGAGATATAACCGCATCTATCTATAAGTTGACCCATGAAAAAACAAAGTTTCACCCATCCCTTTATGAATCATAAAACAAATGATTATCGCTTGGTTGAAACACCTCGAGTAAACGGCTATAAGTACTGGAAAAATTAGCGCATAGCATACTCTCATCCTCCCTGAACGGGCCAGAGACCTGCAGTCAGCAATCAATTGTCTTAGAAGATGCTTGGCAGATAAAACCCATTTTCCTATGCCAAGCAGCTGGTGTTAAAAAACGATAAAATAACTTCTAACTCTCAACCCGGCTGTTCCTGAGGAAGGGGTGACGGATATACTCACTATAATATGCGTAAACGTCATCGGTGAGTGAATCATTGAGCATCGGCGAGCCGATCTGGGCAAACTCCAACACGACGATAAACACTTAGACGTTCTTGCTGCTGTCGGCCTGGGAGGGGCTTCGCGGCGAGTGCATCAACCGATGGTTGCGAGCAAACTATTAGTATAAGCTTCAAGCAATAATTAGCTCGCTACTTACATACATGAAACCAATAAGCCAGTTCACTTAAAGAATTTATCATCAATGATGTTCACACCAAAATCGTCAATATGCTACACTGATAAGTAGTTTTTGCAAATTATCAAAATCGCTTAATAGACTATGAAAAAGTAGTTCTTTCATTAAAGAAAAAATAGATAATACAGTAGAGTAAGATTTTACATGTATAAGACATAAAGAGAAATTCAATGAAAAATCATGAAAAAATAATTTCTAAAAAACAAGAAGAATTTTTAAACGAAGTACAAGCAAACCTAAAAAAGAATGATCACGATTTTTCTAATGTACTATCTTTGGCTCTTGAAAAGTTGGGGATTCATTTTTTTAGCTACGTACATTTAGACACCCACCCAGAAATTATTAACGAATCAATGATTATTGGCAATTACCCTAAAGAATGGGTTGAAATTTATATAAATAAAAAATTAATAAAAAAAGACCCAGTAATTAAAAACACATCAGTAACGACAGCACCCTTTTTCTGGAACGAGGCTAAGAATATTGCTGGAAACGAAATCTTCAATACCTCTCAAAAATTCGGAATTCATCAGGGTTTCACAATTCCAATTCATGAACCAGGCAATGCTTTTGGGTCGATGCATTTCGCTTCAGATAATAAAAACACTAGTTTTAAATCTTTGATCAATGACAACATAAATTTACTTATTGCTATTAGCTTCATGGCTAACTTAAATCGTCCTAGCAAAATTCAAAATAAAAAAATTTATCATCTTACAGATAGAGAAAAAGAGTGCTTATTTTGGGTTACTAAAGGAAAGACATATAGTGAAATTTCAATTATCTTGGGGATAACTGAAAGAACAATAAAATTTCATACAAAAAATATAATTGAAAAATTTGATTCTGTAAACATAAAGCAGGCAATAACTATAGCTTTAAGATTAAATCTTTTATAGCAAGCTCATTACTGATTACAACCTAAATTATTGAGTGCTTTTTTTATAATTTCATCTAATATCGCATCATTACAGTCAAGAATACCATAATAAATAATATCATTATTTGAACCATAGCTTTCACTTAGCACTGTTAATTCCCAGCCTGCTCTTTTAAGCACCCTGGCCATCAAGACATCCACTACCACTTCAAAATAAGACACATTGTTTTTAACGCCAAATATAATCATGCCAATAAACAGGCTGAGCGTATAATGGCTTAAACCATGAATTTTTTTAACATCATCTGAATATCCTTTTTTTACAATAAAAAATCTAGAAGCTTCCCACATATTATCATCATATATATCATTACTTTTAACCATATCTTTAAGATATTTAAAGGGACCTGAAAGTAAGGTTGGTGATGAGCTTTTTCGTAGCCTGACACTCCCTATTAAACTATTTTCCCAATAATAGATATAGTAGGCATCCTTATCATCATACATATCCATTTCTTTATATCCACCGACATAGCTATCCATATTCCATTTTTTGTCATCGATAAATATCCTTTTTCGTGCCATAAGTATTTCTTCAAAGACCTCGCTTTCAATATAAGTATAATTTTTCTCATATATATCTGCTTTAAGGGTCTGGAAAATTGGAATTGAATATTTCACTATGAGCTCCCATCATTTTAATTTATAAAAATAGAGAAATTTATGTGCAACAATATGATCATAGCTACTAAATACTCACTATTTTTAAATTACTTCCACTATACACACCACGAGTATCAATAATTAATTTAGCCCTTTCTAAAATCAATTCATAATCGAAAATATCATGATCGCAAACAATAACTACAGCACTATAATTAACTAGGCATTGATAGTCTAAAGAAATACCTTTTAGCCTTGTGTAAGGGTGAATGGACAAATCAACCTCATCAACATAGGGATCACAATAATCTATGCAGAGGCCATATTTCATTAAAAGTGTTAAAATTTTAAGTGAAGGAGACTCTCTTACATCAGATACATTTTTTTTATATGCCATGCCTAATAACAATATCTTTGTGTCATTTAGGACTTCCCCCCTTATATTTAACGAGTGAATTATTTTATTTACTATCCACGTTGGCATTCTATCATTTACATCACAAGCAGCATCTACTATACGAGAAGTACAATCAAACTCTTTTGACTTCCAAATAAGATAAAATGGGTCGACAGGAATGCAATGTCCCCCTAAACCAGGTCCAGGTTTAAATGCAACAAAACCAAAAGGCTTTGTAGCTGCTGCTTTTATTACTTCATGAATATCAATATCCATGAAATCAGCAAGTATCTTCATTTCGTTCACTAATCCAATATTTACAGATCTATATACATTCTCTAATAATTTAGCCATTTCTGCAGTCTTTGGAGAGCTAACAGTAATAACTTTTTCAATTACTGTTTCATATAACGCCACGCCTACTTCAAGGCAGTTTAGAGTAACTCCACTGCACAGTTTTGGAATTGTAGAAGTTGAAAATTGTAAATTACCAGGATCTTCTCTTTCAGGGCTATAACATAAGAAAAAATCCTCTCCAATTTTGAAACCCTTCATCTCTAGTTTTGTTTGGATCAATTCTTCAGTAGTACCAGGATATGAAGTGCTCTCCAGCACTATAAGCTGACCGGCTTTCAAGTAAGGCAGTATGGTATTAACGACTTCAACAATGTAAGAAGTATCGGGATTTTTATTTTTATCTATTGGTGTAGGTACACATAATATCAATACATCTAAAGAATGTGTCAATTCAAAATCGCAAGTAGCAAAAAAATTTTTATTTTTAGCATCTAAAAACTTTTCGTTTTCTATATTTGAAAGATAACTTACTCCTTCGTTAATTTTCATAATACGTTCTGGATTGACATCAAACCCAATTACTCCATACCCTCTTTTTAAGAAAGTAAAGGATAGTGGTATTCCTACATAGCCTAAGCCAAAAACCCCAATATAAGCATTTTTTAATTCTATTTTTTTCATCAAATTCATCAAAAGAGACATATAAACCTCGACTTAAAATTAATTATCAACAATCCATCTAGCACAATCGTCTGCCCAATAAAGACATTCATGCTGAGCAAGTCCTAAAGCATGTCCCCCTTTTTGATAAATATGTAACTCATATGGTATGCTTTTTTTAAATAATTCCCTTGCATATAATATTGTATTATCCACAGTAACCTCTTCATCTCTAGATGTATGCCATAAAAAACTTCTCGGGTTATTTTCATTTATATAATTTATTGGACTAAATGCTTCTTGATATTCATATAAATCTCTATAATCACCTAAAAAATTTTTTCTGGTTTCAATGTGAGCAATAGGGTTGAGAAGGGATAAAACACCATAGCAAAGCACGCAAAAGTTTGGTTTGATATCTAAATTGGTGTATTGATCAACACCATGCTGTTTTAAAATATCATTACCAGCCCCTGTACTCATTATTCCGGCTAAATGAGCACCTGCAGAGGTTCCTATTAAACCAATTTTTTGGGGATCAATTTTAAACTCTTTACTTTTTGAGCTAACGTAATTGTAAGCGCTATAGCCATCTACACATATTGATTTAAAATCATAGCCCTTGCTTCCAAGTCTAAATTTTAAGACAAATACTGTAAAACCTTTACTAGCAAACCAAACTCCGTACTCCTTACCTGATTTTTCTGATAAAAAAGAATATGCACCTCCAGGAAAAGCGAGTATTGAATAGCCATTGCGTATTTTTTTTTCTGGAAAATAGATATCAATATAAACTCCTTCATCCACAGTACAGTCAATACTTTTAGAAAAAGGAACTATTTCTGTGTAAATATTAATTTTCTCAGTGTTCATTTTCACTACCTCTGCTTGTAAAAATATCTACAACTTGTCCTCTATCCTGGTCTATGACGTATTCTTCACTTCGCCATGCTTCTGCAGGGTCTATAGCTATTTTTCCTTTTAATAATGCACATTCAATGTCACCAACATCCTCAAGCAGCCATTTATAGGCGTCCGAATCAACTCCAGAAAATTTAAAATATTCACCGAGTACTTTCTTATAAAAAAACATAATATGATCAAATGACATCTCTATCATTTTTTCAGCTATTTTTTCGGCTTTTTCTTCCCTTGCCTCATGTTCTGAGGAGATAATTTCTTTTTGACAAGAATGATTCAATATATTTTTTTTGATTTCATTGAGGTTTTTTAAACCAAGGAGGGGTAAGAAAACTAATTTCTCTATCTCTTCGCTTATAGACTGACTTGATAATATTGAAAAAAGAATTGAGTTTTTTAAAACCCAACGCAAAGGAAATAAAATACGCTCAGGAAAAGCTGTTTCTTTATAAAAATTGTCATCATATTTTTTAACTTCTTCTTCAATTTTAGTTTGAATACGTGTCATATGAAGATATAAACCACTAGCTCTTTCTAAGCTGCTAGAACGCGCATCACCATAAAATATATTTTGATTTTTATTGAAGTTACGTATCATTTTTGCAAGTCGATCTATCTCAGTTTCAGAATATTCTTCTGCATTAGCTAAAACAATCCTGCATCCAACAGCTTTATGTATACGTCCTGATTGATAGTCAGTTCCAGTAACAATTTTTAATCCAGGTCGTGATAATTGATGTTGCCCACCTATAGAAAAACTCCAGCACCTAAAAGTTTTTAATGCATCGCTTGTATCAGGTAATATTGCTTCTTCAGGAAAAGAAAACATTGTGTAAAGAGAACGTAAAAAAATATCATGGCCTACTAACGTATGCCATTTCCATTTTTCGTTTCTTTCAATATAATTATTGTTTAGATAGACAAGCGAGCGATCATCTCCTGAAACCGTAGATTGTTCCAAAAGAAGCTGCCCATCTATATACAGTTTAGCTTTATTACCTTCTTTATCTATAAGCACTATATAAGATAATTTTTCATTAGTATGAACTGCAAAATCATCACGAGAAAAAATCGTATTAAAATATTTGATTCTATTTGATAACTTTAATTCTTCATAAGCTAAAGATCCGCAAAGAGGGAAATCAACCTTAATGAAAAGGCTTTGATCTAAATTTGAAAAATCTTCGCTTAGAGGCACGTAGTTGTTGAAGAATCTTACTGTACTTGTTATTTTGTATATAAGAAAAGGCATAACCCCATCTATATCGATGTTACTTTTAAGCTGAAAATCAATTTCTTTTAACACTCCTTCAGTATAAACAGTGTCACCATCGGTTACTGCTATTGAGCAATGTTGCAAACGACTCCAGTCATTATCAAGCTTGCACATATTGTATATGGTAGAGATGCAAGCATCTACGCCATATCGAGCAGCATTACCACCCCCAGGCATAAACTGATTCACATAATAAATTCTTGCATCTGTAACTGTTTCATTTATAACTGACTTAACTATTTCATCCGAACCGTCAGTGGAATTATTATCAACTGCTACGACAACGAGTCTTTCCATTTCATATTTTTGATTAAGAATCGATTTTAATGTTGCTCTAATATGAGGAGACTCGTCCATAAACTTTATTACTACAAATGTATCTCTTTTCTCATTTGTTAAAGCTTTGTAGTCATTTAGCGTTATTACTTGGTCATTTCCATAGTAACCAACTCTATTTTCCAAATGCCTCTCAACTATTTTTTTTGTAACCGTACATAGTCGATATTGGCATTATTGCTTTGATCATTATAGTCACTCCTCTTTTTAAGCACCTGCTGAGCAAGCTCAACTTGTTTTATATCAATGTCATTTACTTCAGAGGTAAACATCAAACTCAGTGAATCGCTTTCAATTATCTCTGAGGGTGATCTCTCTCTGTTCTTAAGACATGAAGCTAAGTATTGATTAATCATTATATATTCACCTTTTTAATCGCTAAACAAATTTCTTTACAAGCATACTCTAACTGTGACGGGGGGTAGAAAGTAAACCCTAACCTTAAACAATTAGAAAAATTCTTATTCAATGAGAATTGACTACCATTAATAATATCTACTGATTTTTCTATTAGATTTTCTCTTATTTTATCTATACTAATTTCGCTGTCTATCTCTAACCAAGCAAAGAAGCCTCCTGTTGGTGGGTAGAATTTTACATGTATAGGTAAATTTTTTGAAAACACATCGATTAACCTTTCTCTTCGTTCATCATAAGAATAATTAAGTTTTTTTGCATATTGAATCAACCTTCCCTGTTTCCAACATATTTGATAGAATTAAAGACATTAATGGTGATACACCTCCACCACTAATCAATACACCGCATTTAACTAAGTCAGAGATATTTTGGACACTCGTATTTATCCAACCTAATCTGAAGCCAGGGCCCAATATCTTAGAAAATGAACCAATTGAGAAAATACGTTGTTCATGGCCGGTATACATACTTTGAGGTTGTGGATCTCCAACAAACCGGTATACCTCATCTGAAGCCACATAAAAATCAAATTTATCTGCCAGCATTTTTAATTTATTTATTGTTTTTTTATTTGCTGTTATACCTGTAGGGTTATGATTAAAAGGGATAGTATAAACTAAGTCAACTTTTCTTTTTTTACATATTTCTTCTATCTCATCAACATCTATACCGCCATTATTTAAGCCTACAGTTATAATATTCAAATCCCAGTCTTTGAATATTTCTAGTGCAAAAAAATACGTTGGATCTTCTATAATTATAGTCCCACCTTTTGGAACCATCATTTTCAATATAAGTTCTAGCGCATGTGAAGCTCCATTGGTAATCAGAATATCTTTATAGAGCACTTCCATTTTTGCTTTAATTGTCAACCATTTAGCTATTTCAACTCTTAAGAGATACAACCCTTCTTCTGGTGCATATTGAAATGCCTCATTATTTGAATGATTTATTACTTTCAATGCGGAACATTTAACTTCTTCCGAAGAAAATAAGCAATTTTCTGTCTGTCCTATTCCTAAATCAATCATTTATACGCTCCTAACTAAGCAAACCAAAAAACAAACCGATAATAATAAGTAAAAAACCACTAATAAAACCTATTTTTTTACTGATTTCATCGCTAATTCCTTTAGATCTTATTTTTTCGGCCACAACTATATAAACCATAAAAGCCATCAATCCTGCTAGCATGCCAAGTATATATAACACTATTATTTGAAACACTAATCCATTTTCTTTATTTATAAACTGTGGAAGTATAGCTATGTAAACTAACAAAGCTTTTGGGTTAGATATATTTATAATAAAACCTTTAATATATGCATCAGAAGGTTTTATTTTCTGAATTTCATTATTGTGATTATGGGTTTTTATATTTGATAATTTTATTGAATTTTTTATATCTTTAATACCAAGCCATATTAAGTACAAAGCTCCCAAATATTTTATTGCCATGAAAACCATTGCATTATTTACTATCAAGAGTCCCAATCCCGCAGCAGATAGACCAAAATATACTGTTTCAGCTGTCAATATTCCTGCAGTAGTAAATAAACCCAAACACCTTCCACTTGTTAATACTACTACTAAAACTAATAAAGTTGCTGGGCCTGGTATAATGTAAGCAGTGAAGTCGGCCACAAAATATAACAACAGCTTTTCTATTTCCATGCTAAATCAACCTTTAAATATGAAATCAAACAAATTACTTTCATCATTATAACCAGCTAGCATAAGAGTATCTTTATATTCGTCAATAAATATGTCTAATATATTTTTAACCCCTCTTTCGCCCATTGAAGCAAGTCCATAAATTGCTGGTCGTCCAATAAATACCATTTGTGCGCCTAAACATTTTGCTTTAAATATATCTTCGCCTCTTCGTATACCTCCATCAATCATTACTGGTATTTTTAAAGATTCAGATATTTCTTTTACTACATCAATTGGTGATATACAGCTGTCTAATTGTCTACCACCATGATTTGAAACTATTATTGCATCTACACCAATACTCTCACAGTCGATAGCCTCTTCTTTATCCATTATTCCTTTTACTATAAGATTGTAGGGCCAAATATCTCTTAATTTTTTTAAATCTACCATATCAAAATCGGCATTCATGCTTCTATTAAGCAGTTTTGCTTGTAGTGAAGAATTTTTAGTATCAATATAGTCTTCGATATTAACTAATTTTGGCCTTGGTTTGAAAATATGATTTTTAACATAGCTGGGTTTGCACAGAATTTCGTAAATATTTTTGTGCGATAACTTAAAAGGCAGCTTAAAACCATTATATAAATCTCTTTCTCTCTTCCCAGAAATAGGTACATCTACTGTAATCACTAAGTTTTTACATCCAATACTTACCAGTCTTTCTAATAAATTTTTAGTTATTTTTTCATTCATGGCATACAGTTGAAACCATAAATATTTTTCTTCAGTTATTTTAATAACATCTTCTATTCTATTATTTGATGCTGTAGATAGAATAAATGGGATTTCTTTTATTTTAGCGGATTTTGCTAAAATAATATCAGCATTAGGGTAAAAAACACCTGCCAAACCAATTGGCGACAATCCTAAAGGCACTTGATACTCAGCACCTAACAGGGATACGACTTTATTATTATTTTTTACATTTAAATTTTTTGGTTTTAATTTAATCTTTTTTATACTCAAAATATTATTACCGACACATATTTCATCGCATGCTCCACCTTCTAAATAATCAAAAACAAATTTAGGTAATTTCTTCTGCGCACTCCTACGATAGTGTTCGATATTGTGCATTAATCAACTCCTTTATGTACAACCCCATTAACGAATAAATATTGACTTCCTGATGCACTAATTATTCCTGTTGCATGTACTTCAGGTATCAGTGAAGTGAACAGTGCTGTGATCCATCTACTTCCAATCTTTTCAATATCTAAATCGCTATTTAATATTTTATCTGTGCATTCGGGTATTGGAGCGGCGACATAACAACTATTTAATAGAATATCCATATTAGAAGTTAAAATATGAAATCCATCATGAAGAGCATCTTTAGAACCGCACGTCCATTTGAGCATCGCTTCTGTTTTAAATTTTCCAATATTATATTTTTTAGCTATAGGCAATTGATACACAGGCAAACCATTTATATGGTCGGTTATTATTAACCCCACCCCATAAAAATCGTTCTTATTCTCAACCCTTATATTACTCATCAAAGTAGAAAGTTTTTCAAAGACTGTTTTATCTTTATCACAATTTATCATAATTAGCCTTTTTTATTAAAACCTACCATGTCGGTTTGGAAAATAATCTTCCATTTCTCCTTCTCTTTCTATATCCACTGTTGCACAATGCAACCCACCACCAAAAGGTGCAACATCCCAAAATGGAACTGGCACAACATTAAATCCAAGTTTATCTAATTGCTCAATCTGCATTTTTTCAGACTCCTCGACTACTATAGTATTTTGATCGATACTAAGTAGATTCATCGATAGCCAGGGTGAGCAAAAACTCATTCGTGGTAACGTTTTATAAGTTTTGCTTGGTTTTTCAGCCTTTATAATTTGCCAATCATTTTTTTCGAAATATCTAATTAATTCTGGATCCGCTGTTCGTTCACCGCAATGTAGCACCATACCTGGCTTTAAAGGAACGAATGTTGCATCTATATGTTGTGGGTAATAATTATCAAATGTCACTGCATGGACTCTGTGATCTTTAAAGTGATTTTTAATCCATTTATAGCCCAACTTATTTGTTACAAGCGAAAGTTGAACAAATAAATCTTTTCCTAATCTTGAGATATCCGCAGCATCAAATAGTGGTTCTTCATCAGTTAAAATAAGATCATTTTCTCTAACCTTTATTAATTTTTCTTCATTACTTAATTTTTCATATTTTTCCCAAAAATTTTTATTAAACGATTCATCAGACAGCCTAGGTTTAGGAGCGGCCTCCCATTTCATTTTAGAGTCATTTTTGAAATAATTAATTATCAATGGTCTATAACATAAATATTCATGCCACCTGCTACGTTGGGACATGGTTGCCTCTAGAATCTCATTTCCAACTACAGCTAAAACATCTCGTGGAGGCATACATCCAAACATTGATTTCTGATTCCAATCAGGTGTACTAACTTCTTGTGCGAAGTCAAAATCTGAAGGCCTGTCAACTTTAACTCCTTTTTTTTCTAAAATTTTAACCAAGTTATCTAACTGTTCGTCTGCTGCATCAACTAATTCATCAGGAACCAATCCATAAGACCCTTTTGGAAAACCTTCATTAGGCCAATCCCTTATTACAGCTGGTTCAGGTGCTTGAACCATTGTACCTTTTGCACGACCAACCATTACTCTTTTAAGAGGATCCCACTCATTCCAGCTATTAACTTTTATTTTTTCAGCATCTGAATCTATAATTCCTGTTTTCACTATTCGACTCCTTTTAACAACGATTAATTTTTTAATAGGTAAGTTACTTTAAAAAATTAGTTCAATTCCTTTCTTCCAACCACCTGTACTTTAGGGCAGGTGCGACGTCACCCCCTTAGAGCTCCTTTCAAAACCCTTGAAATAGCTCGTCTACATACCTAGCTTAGCTACTATGGCTAAGAAGATTGTACCTAATGAGCTCTGGGAAATTGTCGAGCCGCTCTTGCCACCTGAACCACCTAAGCCTGATGGTGGCAGGCCACGTGTTTCCAACCGTGCCGCCTTGACCGGCATCCTGTTTGTGCTTAAGTCAGGTATCCCTTGGGAGATGTTACCTCAAGAAATGGGATGCGGCTCCGGCGTCACTTGCTGGCGACGGCTGCGTGACTGGCATGAAGCCGGTGTCTGGGAAAAGCTTCATCAGACGTTGCTGGAACACCTGCAAGAAGCTGAACAACTAGACTGGGATCGTGCCTGTATGGATAGTGCCTCCATTAAGGCAAAAAAGGGGGATCAGCCATCGGCCCAAACCCGACAGACCGTGGGCGACCCGGGACTAAACGGCACCTACTGACGGATCGAAAGGGAACACCGCTGGCGGTCGTTCTGTCGGGGGCCAATATGCATGACAGCGTTCCCCTATCAGTCCTGTTAGACGCGGTAACCCCCGTCGCAGGTCGTCTTGGTCGCCCTCGCCAGCGACCACGTAAGCTTCACGCCGACAAGGCATACGACTTTGCTCGCTGTCGCCGTGCCTGCAGTAGACGCCATATCCAGGCGCGCATAGCCAGACGCGGTGTGGAAGACACTCAGCGACTGGGAAGCCATCGCTGGGTGGTTGAAAGAACCTTCGCTTGGCTGGAACAGATGCATCGACTCGCAACACGATATGAGCGGCGTACTGATATCCACTATGCGTTCACTTTGCTGGGTTGCTCACTGATTTGCTTTAAACGGCTCATTAGACAGTTTTGAAAGGAGCTCTTATTGCTATTCTTGGATTGGTCTCAATGGTGGGCTTGGCACTAAAGCTCCCGGCACTTCCCGCCTCCGAAGCCTCTATCCTAAGGGAAAAACTTGCCATCCTTAAAGACATTAAAGTCACTTTGATTTTGACAGTTTCCCTATTGGCGGCGGTATCTGGCCTTGAGCTTTACACCTATATCGCGCCCATCATGGCTAATGAAAGCTTTGGTGGTATTTCAAATATCACTCCCTGGCTGTGGGTATGGGGGATCGGCGGCGTAGTGGGCAGTTTCCTTATTGGCCCAATAGCAGATCGAGTTAGCGGACCAAAACTCGTTACCATCATCATGCTTATGCTGACCGTCTCCCTAGCAGCCCTACCCTTCACCGCAGGTATTAATGCCTGGCTGGCAATGGTGCCGATTGCTATATGGGGAGCTGTGGGTTGGGCGCTACAAGTGCCACAGAACAATCAGTTGATATCCGCACGTGAAGGAATTGGCGGTGGCAATGTAGCCGTAGCACTCAATGAATCAGCACTTTACCTGGGCAGCGCGATTGGTGCCGCTGCTGGTGGCCTGATCTTCGCCTTCCAGTTGGAAGGGTGGGCACTGCCTTTTGCTGCTGCATCCGTGGCGGCGCTTGGATTACTGCTGCAGTTGATAGCACTGAAATCAGATGGCATCTTCAGCGTAAACAAGCCTGCAGGCTGCAGTTCTTCCTGACTAACATATCGATATATTTAGGCCTCGCTGCTCACTAGTTAAATAAAGGTACGAGGCCTTTCTGCTGGCGACATCATCCAAAACTACTACGACCTGAAACTGATGAACGGCGATATCGGCATTACCCTTATCGTGCCCGACTCACACAACCTGCAACAAAAGCTGTTAAGAGAGGCCTTTCCTACCAGCTACTGCAAAACCTATGCTGGGTGCAGCCTTCCCGCCTGCACGCGGTGGAAACCGTGTTTGCGATGACAGTACACAAATCACAAGGCTTGGAGGTCCTACAGAAAGATCTACTGCTACCGCCGACGCTGAACCACATCCTGCCCGTGAGCTGGTGTACACCGGCATCACCCGCGCCAGCGAATGGCTCACAGTGGTGGAAGGCATTCGCTGGGTGTTGGATGAGGCTGTGGTAAGGGAGGTGATGAGGGTTAGTGGGGTTGAGGTTAATTGAAACCGACACCAGTGGCTTTGTCGGTGTCGGATTTCGGCCAAAAGAAGTCTTTCGGGTGGCACTGATATAACGCTTACAGCAAGCATGGCGGTGGAAGGGAGCCGGAACCGCAATGGAATAGCCATCGCAGTAACTGTTAGGGATTAATATTTATCTTATTCATATCAAATCGCACTATATAAGCACATGGTGTAGTTTCACTTTCTAAATAGAATTCTTTAGCACGTATCGCCAGCACATCAAAAGGCTCACCATTTTTATCAAAGAATACTAGGTAAAAATAGTAATCATCAGAAATTTTCTCGGTAATTGAGATTGTCCGCTCATTCTCTGAAAGGTAAAAACGGTAACAGTCTTCTTTTCTATCTCTACCTACAGACTTAACCTCAATGTATCTTTTATGACCAGGGGAGTGGTAAGAAAGATAATCATAACCATAGGAAGGAATATCGCGTTTATCTTCTATCTTATTGACCAAATCTGTGTAGCCAAGACCAATCAAACGATTCTTTTCCCAGTCAATTGCGAATTTCTCACTTGCTTTTCCTATAGCATCACGATTCGCAGAAATTTCTTCAAAATTTACTTTTCGCCTCACTTTTTTTCGTGGAGGTTTGATAGCATTATGCAGGATATCAATCAAATCGCCTCGAATAAACTTTGCATACAGAAACGACATAAACTTAGGATTACTCCAATCCTTTGAAAAATTATTTTTAAGCTTTTCCTTGAGCAATAAGTGCTGATACTCACTTATAAATTTTTTTTCTGGAATATTCATTTCCATAGCTATTTTCTTAATATGTTCAGAACTGCATATATTTAAATAAGAACCCGGGAAGTAAAGACTTAATATCTTGGCCTTAAACATTTGAGAAAGAGGATTATTATCTATCTCTCTAAAATTCAGAGATTTTCCTGCTTCTATCAAATTTAATAGAGAATATTTTACTGCATTAAACGCTTCGTTTTTATTCTTCCCAAATTTCATAGTATATCGATACTGCATCTTTGGATCAGATTTCTTTTTACCATAATAAATTCCAAATTTATTAGCCGTCGCACCCTGTATACTTGCCCAAGCCTTAGTTTTTACCTCGACACATGCGCAAAACGAAGCAGTACCCTTTCCGATCACATATTCTTCAATTGAAAGACTTTTTAGTTTTTGAATTGGGTAGGCTTGCAGGAAATTTCCCCGAGCAGCAACTGCCCTATCTTCATAGGATGTGTCAAAATTTTTTGAGAAGGTTTGTAGTTCAGACTTCAATATGGGTTTTCGTGACATATAAATCCTTAATGAGTGTTTAATAGTAATTTTTTTATTCACTAACAGTGCCAACACTCAGCATTGTGGTTTTGCCGAAACCACAACGAAAATTCCGTCACTGTGCTTGGTATTTTTATGTAGCAAATTCAGTGTAAGCATTAAAATAAAAGAAAAATACTCTAAGAAATATTAATCATTCTCAATGTCTTCTGAATCAACTCTTCATACTCTCCGCCATATTTATTTAGAAATGATCTTTCAGAATCGCCATTGCCGATTTGAATAATTTTCCCCTTACCTGAAAAATAATTTTTATTTACTAACTCAATATTATTTGTAGTTCTATCATCATCTTTTGAGTGCGACAAAGATTCTGAAACCGAAAAAATCATTTGTGTATCACTAGGGGCGTGATCGTTAAGAAACTTAAAGATTATCCTTCTGTTTTCTTCATCGATATCTTCTTTCATCACAGCATCAAGAATAAATGGAAAGCGGTGAATTCCTTGCGTATTGGCTATTAACTTATTTAGAGAAAAATGATATGCAATTACGGTTTTGTGTAACTCAACACCTTGACAAGGAAATGAATTGATTTTGTATAATTGTTTATATCTTGCTTCGTCAAAATTAGATAGGTTCAAATCTGAAAGGCATCTCTGAAAGTAAGTTAGAAAAATCTGCTCCTTAGTATGTCTAATACTTTCAACATTTTGATCAATACCGAAACTATCGATATCGTTTAGAATCCCCTTTAGCTCTATAGCCTTTTCAGATAATGAATAGTTGATATTCCCAATAAGTTTCATGTTTGACTTGTGATCTAACCAAGTATCAAACGTAACTGTTGAGCTAGAAGATTGATAGTTTTTAATCACAGAGTACTTTCTTTCCACTATATCACTTATTTTTTTTAATTTTTTAAATGTAGAATTGATTTTTGCCTGCAAATCGGCAATTTCCGCTTTAACCGTATAAACTTCACTCTCTGTATCATTTATATCCTGCTGGTGTATATATACTGCTTCAAGAGAGTTTGGTAATATTTGAGAACAAACAGGGCAAGCATCTATTTCGGGTCGCTGATGTGAAATATTGCGTTTAATTCTATTAAGAATAATTTTTCTGTTGAGCGACAAACTTTTTTTATTACATAAATGAATATGACGGGTCTCTTCCTTTATTAGACTTTCTCTAAGTTCCGAGTACTCTTCAAGGTATTTCACTGCTTCCCCTCTAAACTCCTCATCAAGCAATTGAGAAAGCTGAAGATTTTCATCATTATTCTTCATTTGTTCTAGAAATTCTATTTCTCGAACAATCTCCGCTTTTTTTCGCAAAAATTTATGTAGCAAAATCCTGTCGATATCAGAAGTGATTCCTAAATAGTAATCAAGGTAATAAAACTTAAAATTTTTATAGAAATTTAAGCCGCTAAAAGACTCCCTTAAATACACCCAGCCAACTGATTGTGATATATAATAAGGAAGAAGCATTACTTCCAAAGGAGCCTCTTTTAGTTCCTCCTTACTCTCAAGCGCCAAATTAAATCCAAATATAGAAGATATTTTTTCCTTAAGCTTTATATGCTCGGACGCGTTGTCTGAATTAATACCATCAAATCGAAACGCACTTTTTCCTGCTTCATATATAAAGAAAGACTGGCTGTCACGTATTAAAGTAATTGTGCTAATGCTACCATTAAAGGTTCGTTCTAGGTCAAGACGAAATATAAGCTGCTCATCTAGAATTTCCTGTAATTTATCATTGCCATCATTTATACCGAGGCTATAAATAATTGACTGGATCAGTGTGCTTTTTCCAGATGTATTCTTTCCTTTGACAATATTGATTCCATCAGAAAAATCCGTATAGAAGCACTTCTTACCTTCTTCAGAAAACACTAGCAAACTTTTAAATTTAACTAACATTATATTGCATTCCTAGTTTCTACATAAGCGGCTACTATAGCAAAAGATACCAATACTTTATTTAATTGTGTTTGATGATCTCTTGTGAATCTTTCACTAATTTTTTTTATGCAATCTGCATGCGAATATGAAGACTCATCAACATCTCTGTTATCATCAACAAAATGATAAATCTTCTGAAACTCAACCTGCTTAAGATCCTTAAAATAATCAAAGCAGTCATTCAGATACTCTGTATAGTTGCTACTTCTGCTAATTGGAATCTGAAGAAATTCCGACAATTCTTTAGCATTCTCGCGCCATAATTTAAACGCTTTTGCTTTGCTGCAGATTACATCTATAGCTTTAAATATATCTTTACTATAAACTCTCTTGCTAATATCGAGCAACTTACTTTTATTTCCTTGATTATAGACCGTCTCAACCTCTCTAAATAATTTTAGCAGAAGATTTAGAGCGGCATTCGGGTCTGATATTTTATCTTGAAACAAGTCTGACAACATGCCTGAAAGTTGATTTCTTTGAGACTTATCGGTATTTGCGACATCTATATATTTAAAGTAAACATTTTCAAGCTGCTGAACTTCAAATGAAAAACCATCAAGCTTTGTTAATATATTATTCTGAATATTACCATGAAGATTGGTATAGCAAACAAATACATTATTCTCCTTTACTATCTCACTAAATTTTTGTTCTTTTTTTCTACTCCCACAGTTCAATCTAATGCTTTTATTCGTTAAAAAAATCAAGTCCTGTGAATAACCAGTATTCTTGGACATTTCATCGTCTGCAAGATCACTACCAACTTTTGTCATCTTAGCAAGTATTTCAGCTAATTTTTTTCCGAGCATCCATTCAGAGGAAGACTTTTTAGCTTGATATGCTTTAATTTTACTAATCTCGTTTGAGTTGTTAAATTCAGCAAAAATCACATCATCATGATGCTCTATACAGATAAAAAACTCACTTCCAACCAATAAGTCATAGTTTTCTAATACAAGAAATATGGCGCTATTTCTTTGAAATGAAAACCCAGTTAAAGCTTCAACTCCTGAGTTAGTATCATTTTTTGTATCAGACATAGTCATCCATAATTTTGCAAATGTGAAACGGCCATATCAAAACATAACAGCGTATTAGACTTCTCACCTTATGGTCGGATGAATATGCCAATATATTCACCCAAAAAATGCTCACTGCAAAATACACTAAAAGTCATTGATAGATATAATTACTAACCCCCATTAAGCTACGTCTCCGAAATTTGCTCGCCTACTGAATTGTTCGGAATGAAAGCTTAGGGTCAAAAAGAGTCATTCGCTCACATCCTCATAAAACACCATTCTACCCGCTATAGCCTCCATACCCTCAACCGGCTCCACATAACTCCAAGCAATATCCAGACTTTCACCCAGCGAAAAATACAAAGTACGCCCTTTAAAGGGGCAATAAGTGGTGGTTTCTGAAACGGTGAGTAAATCCATCCGCACGTCTTCGCGTGGAAAGTAATGGCGTGGCGGGTAGCCGTGTTCGCGAAGTTCAAGCGTATTGGTGGAGTCAGCCAACAGAATGCCATCAACCTGCACTTGGATGCGCTGTTGGTTAGGGTGAAGCGTTATGCGGGCATTCTGCATTGTATTGTCCCTGCGGCGTTTTTCGCTCTAATGCTTCGAGACTAGCAGTTAACTTAGGTTAAGCCTACCTTGCCGGATTAGCTTTTAGTCGGTAACTGATCCTTTTTGATGCAGGTGATTCATTACTTCCACGTTACCGCTTAATGCACCGTGTTGAACGCGGCACAGCACTAGGCTGGGCTGTGTGCCGTTGGCTTTCACGGTTAGCTCGCCTGCTGCGCTCCAGCCGCCGCTATTACCGCAAGTTTGCCAGCCGCCCGTGGTGGAAACGTGGTTGGCGAGCAGTACCGGCAGCTGGTGGCGCTGTGCAATGTCGGCGAGCAGCTCGGCATCTTGGGCGTAGCCGCCTGGGGAGATCAGTGCGCTGGCTAGGTAAACGTCCGCTTGTTGGGCGGCGGCGATGGCTGAGTGGCTGGGGTGGGTAAAGTCGGCGCAAACGGCCAGGGCAATGCGGGTGCCATTCACGTTGATAAGGCCGATTTCGTGGCCGGGGGCACAATAAACATCCTCCCCTTCGTGAAGGTGCTGTTTTAGGTAGAAGGTGTGTTCACCGTTGGGGAAGCAGATCACAGCTGCGATGAAGGGTTTGCCGTTTGGGTTATGCAGCGGGCAACCTGCGATCACCACCGTGTTGGTGGCCACTGCAGCGGCGGTGAGTGTGGCAAAAATTTTATCGTTGTGGGGCATTGCCAGTTGGTTGAGTAGCGCCAGCTCGTAGCCGGTCAGCGAGTGTTCGGGAAAGGCTACTACGTTGGCTCCTAACGCGGCGGCGCGTTCTATGTAAGCCAAGTGTGTTTGCAGGTTTTTGTCTACCGCCGCTTTGATGACGGGCAGCTGGGAGAGTGCAATGGTGATGGGGGCGGCTGTGGTAGTTGTCATTTTTAATCGCTTATCTGTATGGCTGCTGGAATGGTCACGGGCTAAAGCCCCCGTCCACTGTGTCTTTATAGGGCTTTTTGCCATACAAGAAGGTAAGTATCGATTCTCGGTTAAAAACAAATGCGGCTAGGTGATGTTTGGCCAGACGATAACACCCCGCAGTAGCGAGGTGATACTGGCAGCCATTGTAGGGCGTAGGCTTTGCTAAACGAATGCAGTCTCCTGAAAGCTAGCACGTGCAGTTACACCAGCATGCCATTCCTTGAGCTGCGAGTACTCTTCTTGCCAGTTCACCTCTGGCAGCCTGAAGGCGAGATAATCCAGCGCGACCGCAATAGCGATTTCACCCAAGTTGATGGCTAAGGCCTGCTGTTTTTCCCCAAGCTCACTGTTCAGCTTTTTCAACAACCGCTGAATGGCTCGCGAACGCCGCTGGCCCAGCTCGCTCTCGTCAATCTCGTTGCCATAATGCTTTCTGGCAATCACGGTCGTGAACGCTGCATCCATCAGGTTTTGGCCCAGGCCAGCCAGATGCAGCACATCCCCCAGGCTGGCTGCTGGCAGCATTGGCTTGTTGGGGCTAACGCTATCCAGGTAAACGGCAATCAGCATGGATTCGCTAAACGTGGTGCCCTCCTCCGTTACCAGCGCGGGAATGCGCCCGGCGGGGTTGGCCTTTAAGAGTTCGGCATCGTCTGCCCAGGGGTCGCACCACTTCAGCGTCACGGCGTCTGCCAAGCCTTTTTCTAGTAATACGATGCGCACCAGGCGCGCATAGGGCGAGGTTGCGTTTAGGTAGAGTTCCATTATTGCTTCCCTTGGTGTGTAGAGTGCTGTGTAGCGTGCTTTGTAGATTGTTGGGCAGAAAGATCCGTGTGGCGTTGCTGTACGCCACGGCTAAGCAGCACCAGCAAAAAGCCTGCGATAAGGATCAGGCCGCTGATGGCAAACAGTGGCGCGTAGCTGCCCCAGGCGCCATAAAGCGCCGACATGGCATAGCCTGCCACTGCCTGGGCGGCGGCAAAGGCGGCGGTGGCTTGCCCCCAGAGCTTTTTGTGGGCGGTTGGCCCTACCAATTCAGCAAGGCGGCCAGAGGTGAGTGCCACAATGCCGGGGATCATCGCCCCCACCATGAACGAGGAAACCGATTGGCTGAGTAGTGCGAGCGAGAACACCGGCAGCAAGACAGCGGCGGCCTTCGCCGCAAAGGCGATCATCAAGCCACCCTGCCAACCCACTCGCTGCGCCAGCGCGCCGACCATGAACGGCCCACACAAGGCGCCCAACCCGAAGATACCCCACTGCAATGAAGCCGCTTGATTGCCCAGGGCGTTTTCCCTGGCGAGATAGTCCACCCAGAACACGGTATGGGGCACAAAGCCAATCGCATCCAGGGCGTAAGCGCCCACCACCAACATCACGATTATCTTTACACCCGCACCCCCTGTGGGGCTATTCCCCCTTGGGCTAGCCGTGATTGGTGAGGCTAAGTGTGCCACGCCCCAGTCGCACAAAAGGCCAGCGGCAATACAGAGCAGCCCCAGCGTGCCCCAGGTGACGGAGAGGCTTAGCCCTAAAAGTAACGGTACGATGAAGGCCGAAAGCAGTGCGCCAAAGCCAATGCCGGTAAACACCATGGCACCGACACGCGTTCGCCTTTCAGGTGGCGTGGCCGCTAGCGCCAGCGAGGGGCCAACGACCATCAAGATAGCCCCAGCAATGCCGGAGATTAGTCGCCAGAAGAAAAACCAGAGAAAACCACCCGCCCCGGCGCAAAGCACAAAGCTGAGCGCGATACCCGCGAAGCTGGCCGCCATCACCATGCGAGGAGAAAAGCGCTCACTCAGCGAGTGGGCGGCGAGTGCGCCGATAAAGTAGCCCAGCAGGTTGGCAGCCCCCAGGTAGGCACCTTGGCTCGCGGTAAACCAACCCTCTTGAATAATCGCGGGCAATAGCGGCGTATAGGCGAAGCGTGCGATGCCAATCGCCGCCAGGGTCGCCATTATGCCTGTCATCAGGGCGGGCAGATCGTGGGTAGTGAGTGTTCGCTTCATCACGCCAATTCCTTTTTGTGCCACCCCTTGGTGGGGTCGGCAGCACGTTGGTACACCGCCAGACTACGCGCGAGAAATTATTTCTAGAAACGATTAGTTTTGATCGCTACTATCTTGTTTATAGATAGCCTGACAGGGAGACGGCGCGTGCAACTTAAATCGCTGCGACTGCTCGTGGCCGTGGCCGACACCGGCAGCTTTGGGGCGGCGGCCAAACGGCTGCACACGGTGCAATCCAATGTGACCACCCACATTAAGAAACTCGAGGAGGAGTTAGGCGTACAGCTGATTCACCGTGCGGGGCGGGTTCGCCCGACGAGTGCCGGATTGGCGCTGGTGGAGTACGCCGAGCGCATGCTGTCGGCCCACGATGAAGCGGTGTCGCTCTTCAAAGGCCAGGAGAAGGCGTGTGGGCGGCTGCGCATAGGCGCCATGGAGACCACAACGGCGTTGCGCCTTCCGCCGATACTGGCGGCGTACCACGCAGCGCAGCCTGACGTTGATATCCAGATCAAGACCGGGCCCACGGCTGAGTTGGTCGAGTTGTTGCTTAACGGGCAGGTGGACTGTGTCTTCGTGGCCGGGCGGCTTGAGCATGGCCGCTATCATTCGCTCAAAGCGTTTAGCGAGCAGCTTGTCTTAGTCGGCTCAACGCCCATGACGACGATGCCCTCTTCACAAGCGCTGCTGACGTCTGCTTTCTTAGCGTTTCGCCAGGGGTGCAGCTACCGCCAGCGTATCGAGCTGCTGCTGGCGTCCCAGGGTGTTAATGCAGGAAGGATCTTCGAGTTTGGTTCGCTGGATGCGATGCTTGGCTGCGTTGCTGCCGGGATGGGTTACACAGTGCTCCCCCGTGGCACGGTTGACGCCCATCAGCACCGGTTCGGGATTCACACGCTGGAACTGCCCGCGGCCATCGCCAATGTCGATACCTATTTTGTCGCCCCCGAACCGAAAACCTGGACACCCGCCTTGGCAAGTTTTGCTGACACGTTGCGTGGCGCGGTGGTGAATGCAGGGACTTAATGGTACTGACCCCCTACCCTGCATTTACGCTACTGATTGTTGGCTCACTCTATTAGCCGCTCGCTCAACTCGACGAGGTCCTCAGCCACAAAATCCCATGCTTCTTCTGCTGCTAAATCTTTGCTCTGCTGGGGGCCATACTCTGTACGCCGGGGGATAAACGCCGTTTTCATTCCCAGTGCATGGGCAGCACCCAGGTCATAATTATGCGCCGCGCATAGCATCACTTCTTCAGGCGGCAGGCGAAGCAGGCGGCAAGCTCCTAAGTAGACCTCCGGGTCAGGCTTATAGTGTTGGAATAACTCGGCGCAAAAAATCATGTCCCACGGTAGCTTGGCGTAACGGGCAACATCGACCATCAGTGAGATATTTCCGTTGGTCAGGGTAGCGATAATGTAGTGTTCTTTTAAACGCTGAAGGCCTGGTTGCACGTCTGGCCACGGCTCTAATTGGTGCCAGAAGTGATTGATGCGATCAATGGTCGCCTCGTCCAGCGCTATCCCATGTTGATTGAGTAGTTTGACGAGGCTTTCTCGGTGTAGGTCATCCAACCCCATCCAGGGAATGTCGCCTTGGCGTACCCTATTCATCGAAGAGGCATACTGATGACGCCATTGATCAGTCAACTTTTCGCTGGGTAGTTCAATCCCTAGCTCTTTTTCTAGCTCATTGAATTGATTAATCAAACTGGAACGCCAATCGACAATAGTGCCAAATACATCAAACACGATCGCTTGCATTAATTTCTCCTTGCCGCTGTATGGTCATTAATAGCCCCATTAACGTCATGACGATCAGCAGACTCCAGCCGAGTATAAAACTACCACTTATATCCAGCATCCACCCCAGCAGTGGCGGTACCGATACAATCGCCAGTTGGTTAATTGCCATGGCCAGGCCCAGCACGAAGCCGGTTTTATCGGCAGGTGCCGACTCCGCGACATAAGCCACCCAGGGGCCGTACCAACCAAAACCAAAAAAGCCCAGCCAGGCCATCAAACCGCCCAACATGAGCGTTGAGTGTAGCGGCAGCCAAACCAACACCAATAGCCCTACTATTACTCCCACCATGCATACCATTACCGGAAAATAGCGCGAGCGACAGCGGTCACTCCAGGCCGCGAGCAAAATACGTCCCGCAACCCCAGCCCCCTGGGCGACAAATAACAACGTTGCCGCCTGCAGCACCTCTATCTGCAAACGGCTATGCAGATAAAGCACGGTAAAAATTAAAATACCGTACTGAACCGAGATCAAACTGATGCCGGACGCCATGATCTGTTTCATAGCCGGTTCACGAATCATCGCCAGCCGCGATAAGACGACTTTTTTTACGCCACCTTCAGAGGCTCTAGTGACCGGCACCACCCCTCCAGGGGTACGGTAAAAAAGCATAAAGACTAACGCCCCGAAGATCGCAATCAGCCCCCCCACCAGAAAAGAGGCACGCCACCCCCAGGTTATTGCGACTGTTGGTAGTATGATCGCGGCCAGCGCACCGCCGAGCGGCAAGCCTGCCTGACGAATCCCCATGGCAAAGCCTCTCTGGGATTTATCAAACCAAGCGGCTACCGATTTGCTACCGCCTGGCTGGGCGGTACTGTAGCCCGCCCCTACGATGACCAAAAAAAGCATCATGGCCCAGTAACTCTCAGCCAGCACGGCAGCGCTAAGCGCGATGCCCACTACAAGAGTTCCCACTCCAACTACCAAACGCTCACTGAATCTGTCCAGCAACTCTCCGGCAACTAACAGCCCGACTAAAGGCACCAGTTGAGCAGCAGAGACCAAGGCCCCAATCTGAAATGCAGAGAGACCCATATCTTCCTGTATATATACGCTTATGGCGCCGATGCCTTGAACAAAAAAACATGCCGCGGCTTGAGCAAGGGTGGCTATCAGCAGGATGACCCAGCGGTATTGAGCAGAAGAACTAAGCGGAATAATTGCATTCATGCGATGGCCTCACTTTCAATAAGGGGAAAACCAAATTCTCCAAGCGGGCTTTGACGTTGAGCGCCAAACAGAGCATCCCTTACTTTGGAAATCCCCATACGCTGCACGATTTTAGTTGAATCTGTTTCTATCTCGACACCATTTTCTTCCACCTCTTGTAAAGCTATCTTAAACAACTGATTATTATTGGTAATTCTTACTTCCCCATATTTATCCAAAGTGTAGGGAGTATCTTCCATTCCAACCCGCAATATATCCACTTGACTATCAGGCTGAGCGGCATAAGCCGCTAGTCTACGCATGGCACACATCATCACACCTTTTCTTGGCCCCACATCCATAGGTTTGACATTTTTTTCAGCATGTTGAGGTATTACTGCTGCCCCTACCGTGATTGTAACTTTACGTTTAACCACACCAGGCTCTGCAATGTCATACTCCAAACTTTTTGCTGTTTTAACAACATCACGAAACTCGTTATAACTTTCAGGAAATGGAAGCCTCGGAGAAAATCCAAACAACAATATAATATTAAGCTGACCACCCCCACCAAGACGCATTAATGGGTGCTCTATTGCAAATCTAGTCATAGCATAACTTCGGGATAACTGCACCCACTCCACTTCATGAAGGAGCCCTAACCTACGCCGAGCCTTAATTGAGTTCCTATAAACTTGGAACTGAACCATTGGCGAAGTAATTCCATAATCAGCGCCTTTACTTGTTGAGTTCAAATCCATATTTGATTTTTCTTTTTTTGATGAAGGAAAACAATCATAAATCGCTGATAAAAAATTACGGCTCGAAGCAAAATCCACACTAACTTCTCTAAACTTCTTCTCAAGATCACAAATAATTTGCAGTTCTATAGCAGCCTGCATGGTGACAAAGTGTGCCCCTCCAAGATAAAGAGGCACTGCACATTGGCTTACTCTTTCCCATTCGCCATATGATGAGATATTCTCTTGAACCTCACGACCATTACGACTTGCTCCAAAGCTAATCAATATATCTTTACAACGATCTTGCACCCCTAGGCTTATGCTCTGATATACTTCGTTATCAGTGGTTTGCTCCTTAGTAATGGGGTTCCTTGCATGATAATGATAATATCTTCAACCATTTCTATATAGTTCTTCGGCCTCTTTTAAAAGCTCTTCTTCTGCAACTAAAATAGAACCCCCACCACATATCTTATCAAGTGTTTTATCTCCAGTTGCATAGTGGTTACTTGGCGTAAATTTAGCACCTGTAGATGCGCACCCAAGTATCAATTTATGCTTACTCTTCTTCATTTTCTTGCCCCATAAAACGTGAACGTGTTTTAAATATATCTTAAGACCACATCACATACTTCATAGGCGTTATAAATGCAGTCCATTTTTAAAATCTAATTCAGCATTTTGCGCTGCACCATGCAAATATTACAAACCGTCTTGCAATAACTGCAAAAGGCCAATAAAAATCAAAAACTTTGAGTTGAAATAAAAAGAAGGTGAAAAATTTGCTTAATGTGCAATCTCAGTGGGTCATAATGAGGCAGGTTGTGGAGAAATGGATATATTTATGGGTATCCTAAAACATGAACTCTTTGGCATTCTATCGGCCAAAATCGTTTAAACTAACAACAACCCATATGAAAAAAATATGTTTTGTTATTTATAATTATATTAATTTTCTTTCAATTTGATGAGATAATCCCATAATCGCTGCGCTTCTGGAGTCAAAGGCGCTATCCGCCTTAATAATTTTACCTTTAAAGAAATGTCGAAAATTGGCTCACCAGATCTTACTAGTCGTTTGGCGCCAAGGTCTTCTCGTATCAATGATTTTGGCAACCACGCCATACCTAATTCACATAAAGTCATATGGCGCAAACCATCCGCAAGGTTAGTATCGTGATACTGTTGCAAATTCAAACTTTTCCTTCCAAGTACCGTCTGTAGTGACCAACCCAGATGACATTCTTCTGAATACCCCAAAAATGATACCGGGCGATCATTATTTGCATGCAAATTAAATAGCGGCTGACCAGCAGCATTAGGCACACTGATGGGGATAAGGCTTTCTGTATCTAGCTCAATGGAAGTATATTTATCGCTTCCTACTAATAGTGGCAACCGGTTTATAATTAGATTATTTTCATCGAACAATGCAACTACGAAATCTACTTTACCTCTGTTAAGCTCAGCTAGACACTGGGGCAATGTATCAGAATTAATACTGAGCCTTGCTTCTCTAAATTTTTCTTGTAATCTTGGCAACCAATAAGGAAAAAATATTGTTGATAGTATGTGTGGCGAGCAAAAGCGTATGCGTCTTTTCTGATCTCCAGATCGCCGTGCAACCGACTCCCTAAATTCCTCAAACACAGGAAGCGATTCCAAGACTATTTTTTGTAGCTCATAGCCAGCCTCCGTCAGAGCTAACTCCCCATTTCGGCGCTCAAATAGCGCGGTTCCCGCCCATTCCTCAAGTCCTTGGATACGGCGACTCAGTCCTGACACAGACACATGCCGATGCTCAGCGGTGCGACTAAAACTCTTGGTTTCACATAGAACCAGAAAATCTTTCAAGATTATAAAATCATTCATTGATGGTATTCCGGCAGGGATTCTCTAGCCTTACTTTAGCTAAATTAATCGAAAGGAAATAGCGCTTTTGAATACTTTACCCCCTGCTGTCAAAGGGTTGGAGCTGATTTTATCTGCCACAGAGCCAGATACCTGAACACCCGCTTCGCTTAAACGATTAGTAGAATGGCGATGGTGGATGAGCCTCCACTTAGTGCGCCGTGAGGTGGAACGAAGAATTCCAGATATTCTTCAGGCCTTCTTCACAAACTGTGCCGTAACCATCATGTCGCCGACACCGTCGACCTTGCAGTCCAGTTGGTGATCCTTGCTGTCCACGAGCCGTTTGATAACGGCTTTGGTGCCTACCTTGAGTACCAGTGAGCTACCTATAACCTTGAGGTCTTTGATCATCGTTAACTTATCGCCTTCCGCTAACAGCTTGCCGTGGGCATCTTTTACCGTCACGGCGTCTTCCGCTTGAGTCTCAGAAGGGTTCCATTCGTGGGCGCACTCGGGGCAGATGAACAGGCTTTGATCCTGATAGACGAATTCGGATTGGCAATGAGGGTAAGGCGGGCAAGACATGAGCAATGCCTTCTGTAGTTTGATTAGTTTCTTATGATACTGAGCACTGGCTACCTTGGCTAATGGGAATGGTGCCAATGCCAATGAAGATTGTCCGCCCTGCCTATTGATCCGGTGGGGAAAGGGGGGCATCGGTCAAGGTACGTGGCCGGTACTCACACGTGGTGTCGGCCCAGCGCTTCCAAACACTCTCATCGACTGAAATATTCACCGCACACTGCCCTGGCATCACTTCCGAATATTGTCGGTAAAAACGGCCATCAGTGGTGTTTCCAAGGCGTTTGTATCTGGCGTAGAACCCCTTCAGGAAATCAGAAAACGAATCTTTGGGTGCTGTCTTCCAGGCATCCTCAGCAACTTCGTAGGGCGCTACTTTTAGGCCTGCCTTTTGCGCCTTGGCTAACATCCAGCTCAGCGATATGTCGGCCAGTGTGTCATCAGCGCCATAGCCGCCGCCTACATTGGCGTGGGCACCGATAAACCAGCACTGCTCTACCTCGCGATTGCCCGTTTTCTGCTTACCATCCTTGCTTGTCCAGAGCGATACGTTGTAGGTCGCTCTGTGTTCGTCCAGTGCGACTGCTTGATAGGCATGATCGACAATGCTGGAAAGCTCGGTATCGTGCCAATCATATTTGCTTTTAAACAGGTTGGTTCCGGGCACGCCCAGCGCGCCAACGGTATCCCACACACCAATGAAATGAATCCTGGGCTGGCGGCTGAAGCGCTCCTTGAACCCTGTGCACACCTCAGAATCGGGGTGCAAATCGCGGTTTCGATAAATACTTTCGGCCTTATCGAGCAACCCTGGTGTGACGACATGTACTAGCCCGCATTTACGAATCATCCCCACCAGGCTTCTGGCGGTGTAAGCACCACGGCTGAACCCGAATATCCAGATTTCATCGCCTTCACTGTAACGCCTTGCCAGCCAGTCATAGCCTTCCTGAAGGTTTTTGCTCAGCCCGTGACCGAAGGCTCCGCCGGTAAAGCGCTGAAACTTGGATGTCCCTACTCCGGGGTTGTAATAGAACCGTTGCCTGATACCCCCATCGTCATCGTGGATCAGCCGGGTAATACGATAAACATTGGTTTGGTCTTCAGGGTCGTTCCACGTTCCATCAAATAGCAGGATCAGTTTTTGTTTTGTCATTGTGTTCCCCATGATGATGCGCACCTTTGAACAGTGCTCATTACCACTGACGAGAGACAGCGAACACGTTATGCATCCTTGGGCCTGCATAGCGCATCCGGCAGCCTCAATATTTCTAAACTAATGTTAGTCGTAAATTCCTCACTATGCCTGTCGGTATTACCTGGTCGATGAAGGACGCGCCACTAAATGAGCGGTTGGGCGTGGTGCAGCCCTCGCTAAGGGCAGTGTTCAGCGTTAGGGAGCCGAAAAGCGCTTTGGAAGACAAACGCAGCGGTGCCTGTAAGCTGATCGCGACTATTGAAGAGCTGCCCGTCGAAGAGGTGGAGAAGTTACGGGCAGAGATTCAGCATTGAGACCTTGATCAGTTAGCGTGAGCGCCGCCACTCAGACAGAGAGTGAATATCCTCCGGTGTCGTCCGGCAGCATCCGCCAATGCCTGACACGCCTGCTGCAAGCCAATGCTCAACCCCTTGTGCCAACCCGGAAATATCCGCAGCGGTATGATCGCATTGGGCCGGGTGCCAGGTTTTGGTTACCGCGTCGTACACTTCCCCCGAGTTGGGGTAGACCAACACCGGCAGGTCACACTGACGTCGGATCGCCTGAATCAGCGATTCAATGTGGGTCAAGGCCGTACAGTTCACACCGATTGCCGCAACGCCTGGGCAGTTGGCTAAAGCTGCTGCGCACTTCTCAATCGGCGTGCCATCGCTGATATGTTGGCCATCCTTCGCCGAGAAAGTGATCCAGGCCTGCGCGCCCGGATGCTCGGCCAGTAAATCGGTGATCGCCAGCGCTTCCTCCAATGAAGGCAGGGTTTCAGCGGCCAGTAGATCCGCCCCCGCCGCCAGCAAGAGTTCGAAACGCTCACGGTGAAATTCAACCAGCCCGGCGCGATCCAGATCATAGCCGCCCCGGTATTCACTGCCGTCCGCCAGATACGCGCCATAAGGGCCGACGGATGCGGCTACCAGCGGTTTGGGGCGGTCGGTTTGGCCGGGCTGCCAGACCGCATCCCGCGCCTGCTGCGCCAGGGTAACCGATAACTGAATTAACGCCCGCGCCTCTTCTGCCGTCATCCCTGCCTGCATAAAACCGGGCACCGTGGCCTGATAGCTGGCGGTAATCGCACAGTCGGCACCGGCTTCAAAGTAAGCCTGATGCACCTGACGAATCTTCTCCGGGGCTTGCGCCAATAAGCGCGCCGACCAGAGGGCGTCATTGAGGTCACAGCCTAGCGCTTCCAGCTCGGTGGCCATGGCGCCGTCGATGACCATAAAGGGCACGTCGGCCAACAGGGCTTTGATCGGATTCAACTCATTCATACGGTGTTTTCCTCAACGGCGTTGGGCGAATATTCAGAACGTTGGGAGGCCGAACGGTGGCGCACATAGTGCACCAGGTAGCACAGGCCAATGAAAGGCACACCGAAATAGAGCGCCACGCGTTGATGCGGGTCGAAGGCAATGCCAATGCACGCGGCCAGACAGGCTGCAAACGCAATAATCGGCACCCAGGGGTAGAACGGGGTGCGATAAACCAGATCCTTCAGTTGCCCGCCTTCACGCAGGTAGTGGCGCCGGAAGTTAAACTGGCTAAGCGCAATCGCCATCCAGACCACCACCACGGCCAAGCCGGAAATCGAGACCAGCACCAAATAGACGGTTTCAGGGGCATAAACGCTGGAGAACAGCGCGCCCAGGCCGCCGACCATGCTGAGTAATAGGGCATTCATCGGAATGCCTCGCTTGTTGAGGCGGCCAAGCGACTTCAGATTGCTGAGGCGACTGGGTTATCGGTTGACGATATCGCTCAACTGCGTCTCGAAGATAAACACTAAAATAAAAGCCGAGCGATGTTAGTACTGCTGCTCATGATCAGCATAGCGGCGGTGGGCGCATCGGCTCCCTATTTACTGCGGCAAACAACCAACCTCTTAATTGAGGATTCGGGTGAACAAGACGCCCCCGGAGTTCCGGGGGCGTGGGTGTTGCTAGGTTCTCAATTTACCGAGAGTGTGATTAGCTCTCATTGAGGACCGCTTCCGGGAAGTGGCGACGTAACATCCGGTTCTGGAAGTCGTCCACGAAGTGGCTGTTGATGATGATGATGAACCGTTCGAAGGGTGCCTCGCTGTCGAGCTGTTCGATCCCATCGACACTGTGGAATAGCCGGTCATCGTTCAAATGAAGGATATCACCGGGATTCAGGGTGATATCGACCAGGAGTTGGGTGCCAGCCTTGTCTGCGTAGAGGTGGTTTTCACCCCCCGCCACGTTTTCCCGATTGAGGACCAGAATGCTTAAGGCCTTGCAGCCATCGGCATGAATTCCCTGCCCCTGAAGGGGGTCGATGCTACCTTCTCCACGAACCCCGGTGATCTGCATCAGAATGGGTTCGTGCGCACCGATACTCCACAGCCTTGCCCAGGCGCGAACGAAGGCCCTCACATCGGGGCGTGCCATGAACTCCCGAGTCAGCGGATCATAGTACCGCAGACGATCCGCCATGCTTTCCGCGTCGTTGAAGGCTCCCCCCTGGGCCATCGGGCAGTGGCCCATATCTTCGACATCTCCCTGATCATTCAGGGCGAGCCATGACATCCGCTTCCATCGCTGGTTCACATAGGGATCGCGCGGCAGGTCAGCGGTAAACCCCTGCCAGGCGGTCAGATCGATCCGCTCCCGAATATCGGTTTTCGCCCAATCCTGATGCCTCAGCGCCTCGGTCACTCCCGGATTCCAATAATCGGCGAGTGAATCGGCAGGCATGGAGGTGAGGTCGAAACCATGCTTGAGAGTATCGAGTTTCATGTTGGTATTCTCCTGTTAACTGGGCGGAATTGCCCGGTGTTGCCGGTGTAAACACTTCGGTCAACAGGAGAAAAATGAAAAGATTTGCAAGGATATGTCAAAGAAATGTACTTAAAAAGAGTGATTTTTTTGAAAACAGGATCAGACCGCTGATGAGGTATATGTGTAGGTTATCTCCTACAAATAGGTGTAGGATCATCATAACAAAATGCCTATTGTTGCCATTATGATGGCTCTTGATAGTGTTTTTTCTTTAAGTGGATCCCATGACTGCCAGCGATTCCCGACATCACAGAGATCCGGAACGCCTGAAGGAGAACCGCAGGGAGTTTTCCGGTGCGCTCGTATTGGCGGTGTCAAAAACACCTCCAACGGATGGCATCGATTCGCATGATGCCAGCAGGGAAGAAGTCGAGTTAGTACGCCGCCAGTATCTGGAGAGTGAGCAGCGATTCCGCGCCCTGCTGGAGAGTCTGCCGAAGGTGGCGGTTCAGGGGTATGATCGCGATCGGCGAGTGATTTACTGGAATGAGGGTAGCACTCGTCTCTATGGCTATACCGCTGAGGAAGCCCAGGGACAGTTACTGGAAGATCTGATCATTCCTGCCTTCATGCGTGACGGGGTGATCCAGGCGCATTGTGCCTGGATCGAAGACGGGGTCGATATACCCGCTGGTGAACTCGAGCTCAAGCACAAAACCGGTGAACTGGTATCGGTCTTTTCGCAGCATCTGATGCTCAATGAGCATACCGACTCACCCTTGATGTTCTGCGTGGATGTCGATCTTTCCGACCAAAAGCGCGCCCACCGTGACCTGGAATTCGCCACCCGTTTCGACAGGCTCACCCATCTCCCTAACCGCCAGACCTTCGAAGTCGACCTGGACAGTCTGTTGGATTCCTGTCGACGCCAGGGCAATGGCCTGGCAACCATCTACCTAGACATCGATCATTTCGTCGAAATCAATGATGCCCTTGGCTATGATCAGGGCGATCGCCTGCTCATTGAGCTGACTCGGCGACTGAGAGAGTGCCAGCGAGTCACTGACCTGGTGTCCCGTGTCTCTAGCGATGAATTCGTGCTGGCTTTTCCCGGCGTCCACTTGGCCCCCGATGTCAGACGGGTCGTTCGTCATGTCCAGAATGTCTTTCGGGGACCTTTCGTCCTGGATGGTCGGGAGTGTCAGGTCACGGCCTGCCTGGGTGTGGCGCTCTTTCCCGAGAATGGTGAATCGTCACGCGAATTGATCCGTAATGCCGATGTTGCCAAGAATCGTGCCAAGCTGGATGGTCGGGGTGCTGTACGTTTCTTCCAACAGAAGCTCCATGATGAGCTGGTTCGCCAACACTATCTCTCAGCGCGACTCGAGGAAGCTCTGGATAACGGTGAATTCTCCCTCCACTACCAGCCCCAGGTCTCGGCGGCCAGTGGGCGAATAGAGAATCTCGAGGCCTTGTTACGCTGGGAACCTGCCGAGGGCCCGCCGATCTCGCCTGCCGAGTTTATCCCGCTGGCCGAGCGTTCCGGTGTGATCCATCGTCTGGGCAACTGGGTCATCGAAGAGGCTTGCCGCCAGCAGGTGGAATGGCGTGCCAAGGGATTTCATGAACACCGCATCGACATCAATGTCTCGGGGCGTCAACTGCTGCGTACCGATGCCCTCAAGCGCTTCGAGGACTCGCTACAGCGTCACGGCTTAGGTCCGCGGGATATCGGCATCGAATTGACCGAGAATGTCCTGATCGAAGCCGAAGAGACCGTCCTCGAGGACCTGTGGCGCCTCTATCATCGCGGTATTCGCATTGCTATCGACGATTTCGGGACCGGTTATTCCTCCCTGAGCTATCTCAAGCACTTTCCCGTCACCGCCCTGAAGATCGATCGCTCCTTCATCCACGACGCTCCCACACAGCCGAAGGATAGGGCCATCATGGAGGGTGCCATCTTCATCGGTCATCGGTTGGGATTGGAAGTGGTGGCCGAGGGCGTCGAGAACGCCGAACAGTTGTCATTGCTTCGTGAAATGCATTGCGACCTCGTCCAGGGTTTCTTCTTCTACCGTCCGATGCCTGCCAAGGAAATCGACCGCCTGCTGGGCGGTTTCGTGCCTAGTCACGATGGCGATGCCTGACCCTCGCTCTTAAGAGTCGCCTTTCCGACCAGTGACGCAGACAACCCCATTCACTGGGTGCTGCCTTTCCGCCTACACGCGGTAGAAACCGTGTTCGCGATGACGGTACACAAATCACAAGGCTCGGAGTTTCAGCACACCGCCCTACTGCTACCGCAAACGCCCAACCCCATCCTTACCCGCGAGTTGGTCTATACCGGCATCACCCGCGCCCGGGATTGGCTTACGCTGATCGAAGCCAAACGCGGGGTGTTGAATGATGCGGTGGCGAGGGAGGTTATGAGGGTTAGTGGGGTGGAGAGGATCTAATCTTTGCTATCACCTGTGATACAACCGGAGCGAAGCAAAGATTTTTACACATGCTGCATGGCTCAGTTATCGCAAAAGCTCACTTACTGGATGCAGCTATTTTGTTAGCTTTAAAACGGATAGAGCACTACTAACTCGGGCTGTTACGAGCCAAGAGAGCGCCTGCACCGATCATCAAACTGCCAGTAACCCAATCCCACCACTGCCTTATGTCCGGTCTACTTAATGCCCTCGCAACGCGCTCCATAATTATGATAATGCCCCACCACCATGCGATACCAATCAACACATCAAGCACGCCGAGTATCAAAATTTGCTGAACTGCACCGACCGTCGGATTGATAAACTGGGGTAAGACACTTAGGAAAAAGATGATTGCCTTTGGATTAAGCAAATTGCACAAAAAACCATTAGCAAAAGCACGGCTTCGGCTAGCAACCTCAGTAGACTCTTGTGCATCTACCTGTTCACTGCGGTACTGGCTACGACTGCTGTACAGAACTGTTAGTCCCATCCAGATCAAATAAGCTGCACCTATCCACCGAATCAGCATAAACAGCTCAGCGGAGCGGGCCGCAATGGCCGAAAGACCCAGAGCAGCCATCAGCATATGTATACAGAGTCCGCTTTGGGCACCCAGCGCGGCTGCGAACCCAAGTCGACGATGCTTTACTGCATACCGACTGACTAGCAAAAAATCCGGGCCAGGAATCAAATACGCCAATAATACGACTGCGACGAAGCCCATAAGCTCAATACCCATCCACCCTCCTTCTATTTATTAAATCAAACTAAACCGCCTAGTATTGAGCTAACGATCAGCTTAAGAGATCGCGAGAGCGCTTAACGTACCGGTCATCAGCTACAAGGATTTGTCAAAACGATCCACCCTCCAGCTATCGCCTCCACGCCCTTAAAGGGTAGTTGCATATCATTTGGCTGACGCAATGGAGCTAAATGATCAGCTCATTTATGGTCGTTAGCTTTGCCTTATCCTTCCGGTTGCCTGAGTTTTAAAAATTAGTCAGGTTACAATAACCGCTGCGCCAATGAAATCCGCCATGCGTAAAGGCCCCGCATAGTATTAGATAAGCGAGTAATACGCCGAAGAACGGATTAAGAAGGTGGTACTTTGATGCCATCGCGGTGCCGCTAACCCGAATCAGCCCAAGCCAGAGGTTCATACCACCAATAGTAACGGCAAGCAGCAGATAAACATTGAAAAATAAACCATCGTTATTGTCGTAGCGCATGCGGTGGAAACCGTGTTCGCAGTGACGGTACACAAGGCTCGGAGTTTCAACACACCGCCCTACTGCTACCGCAAACGCCCAACCCGATTCTCACCCGCGAGCTGGTCTACACCGGCATCACCCGCGCCCGCGATTGGCTAACACTGATCGAAGCCAAACGCGGGATATTGAATGATGCGGTGACGAGGGAGGTTATGAGGGTTAGTGGGATGGAGAGATTGTAATCAAAGCCGACATTACCGTTGGTGTTGTTGGTTTTCGAACAGGAACAGCTATGCATGAGCATTCCTTTTTCGGCCAGAAATGAATATTGAAAATAAATAGCAACGCTGCCTTCTGAATGCCCTACACTTTTTTTGCTAGTTGGTTGTCTTAACAATATTCTTAACAGCATCCTGCAGACCTTCTCCTGTCACTTCACCCATGTCAACGTTATAGCACTTAAACATTGGCCCAGATTCAGGCAGCCACTCTTCAAATTGAATTACCTTCATTTTCTTACCTTGTGGGGGAAGCAGAAAATCAAGCAAACGATTGGTTAAGTCTTCATGATGACTGGTGACAATTACCTGCCTTTTCCAACCATCATCGGCATCCGCGTACGCCAGCTTACGGAGTAACACAGCTGCTGGGATCAACTGATTCATATCAAGAGAAGTAGTAAAGTCGTCAAAGCCAATAACACTATGACCTAACTGAGCAGACAGAGCCAAGTTGAGATTAATAGTCCAGCAAATAGCTAATTGCGACTTTTGTCCCGTTGATAGGTCTTCGAACAGAACTCCTGACTGAGTAGCAAACCCCCATTTTGGACTTTTCTCTGTACCATTGTTTATTAGCTCAATAGGTAAAAAGTCTTCAGGGAAGTGGAAGCTGGAAAGAAGTTGGTTCATATTTCTAAGTAACTGTTCAAGCTCTGCCTGCGGTATCACTCCAATGACCGACAACAACTGACTTTTTGCACTAGATTCCTGCTTACATATTGCAAGGGCATCTGAGATCATTTTCTCTGCCAGCTCTACACTTTCCAAGTTTGTTGCACTGGCTTCGTCTTCTAACTTTTCAATCTCTAAATTCGCCCAGCGAGTAAAAGCACTTCCAAGTTGATATATAACCTCCGACTCAACAGGTGCATTTTTAGCATCTTCCGCCTTATCCTGCCCCGCCTCCAAATAATTACTTACATAGTTAGCTAGATCTTCCACTGTGAAACTAGACTTATCCAGCAGAGGTGAAAGTTCCGTTGAATGAGTATCTATGTCTCTTGCAATCACTTGATAGCGTTTAATCTGGTTCAATTGTTCAGCAACCGCCTTTCCTTCTGACGTAAATTTATCTAACTGGTCTCTGAGTTCAGATGAGCGGGAGCTAGCTAGGTTAGACAAGGCATCTAAATGATTTTCTATGCCTTGCTTCAAATTGGACACCTCCAGTTTGGAGGGATGGTCTTCCCAAGCTATCAACCAACTGCTGATATTCTCACTAAACTCGTCAATCCAACTAAGGAGAGAACCACCATTACCTTGCAAACTATCTATCAACAGTTTAGCTCTATTATATTCAGCCATTAGCTCGCCGCGACTAACATCTAACTCCTCTACTTTACTTGCATATACATCATAGTCGGAGCCTACAAACAAAGTGCTCTTTAGCTCAGAAGGAACCAAAGAAGCTCCTGGCGACAACCTCTTAATAGGTAAAGATGGAGGAAGGGACTGAGCAGATGAAAGAAATGCTTTTGTAAAGGCAGGATTCTTTTTCTCCGAATCGGCAAATCCAACTGGTGCCCCCCTGTACTCCAGCAAGCACTGTCCAATATGTCTCAATTGATCAGAAAGGTTCGAACCCACTGGTTCAGATAAGTTACTGTAGTTACCAATGGTATTAGAAAGGTTGCGAATTTGAGAATCCCATCTATTCTGCAAATTTCCATTCTTCAAGGTCAGCGTACTATCCACCAGTTCTTGGCGGAGGGTTGAGTCAGTTGATAGCTTTGCAACCAACTCATTAACTCTCTGTGCTAGCACTTTTCGTTCTTCTTCGTAATCTTTCCTATACTTCAGCCCTTGTAACTGGCGCTGCCAGTTTTCTAACTTATTTTGCAGTGCCTTCAATTCCCCTTTTATTTTATCTGCAGGTTTATTTTCAGGCTCAAGCAATTGAATTATTTCATTACATGCAAGCTCAGCTATGTTCTCTTGAAAGAAAAAGGAGGCTACTGTCTCGAGTTTTCTAAGGTCAGTTTTAGCTTTACCCTGAAGCTCGATAGTCTCACCGTTAATTGATACCGCCCCATGACTCTGCCCAGTGGTTCTAAATCCCCCTGCACCAACATCAGGCTGGTTGAGCACCCAGTCCATAGCTTCTAGCAAAGATGTCTTACCAACTCCATTTTTACCAGTCACTAATATAATATCTGCAGGTCGACCGGCAACGGTCATATCAAGAGTTATTGCAGCACCATTTCCTGAATGACGGTAACCTTTGAAATTAGTCAGCGCAATTGACTGGATAGTTTTGATGTTATTAACCAATAGCTGACACCTCCAAAACTGACGTCCCTAACAAATCATTTAAGTCTTTTGCTAGCTCATTTTGCCACTGATATGCAACACTATTAGCCCCCCCAGCTTCTACAGAAGCCTTTAGAATATCCGCATATCTTATGAATAGTTGAGGCTCTATACCTTTGGGTGGCTTAGCTACTTCGACAGCTTTAATTAGCACATTGGAAAAGTCTTCAGTCGTTATTCTTCTCGGTTTATATTCACTTGTTGCCATAGCGCCTAACCAACGATTCTTTGCTTCTTCAACCGTTTTTCCATCATAAGACTTTACCCCTTGGAGAGCGAACCGGCCTCTGTGCCAATCCTGGTCTCCCATAACTTGTAACCACGAAGAAGACTCCACTTTCATAACAATTAAGGCAACCAAGGGTGCAAATTTTTGGTAGTCATGCAGCAAGTCTGCCAAGCGGTCCATTAGACGTGCAACATACTTTTTTACCTCATCCAAATGTTTCCCTGGATCAGACTCAGCTTTCCAAACCACCAAGTTACAAGCAGGGTGACAATAGAGAGATACAGGGAAAATATCCTTCCTTGCCGAATCGGAATATTCAAATTCTATGTGAATTATTTTTTCCATTCTTAGACCTCTCGTAAATATGTGCGACGTTTGATACTGGACTGGTTGGCATAAAAATAATTGGTGGGAGAACAAACAGCATCAATTATCGTTTTAACAACATTATCTTTGTTTCCGTCGTACGGTCTTTGGTAAAAGATATGCTGCCACCCCAAGGTCACAATTGTTTTCGGGGTAATTGAACCAGCTTCGATATTTTTATTGGCTACCCTGCGTAAGCTCGGCCGGACATGCGAGCCTGCCTGTCCCATAGCAAGAACAAGATGATTATTACCGCTCGAAACGCGCACTTTATCTCAAGAGAAAACAAAGGATGGATCTGCATTCAGATGTAGTGTTTTTTTTTCGGATATACCCGATGCTAAAGATTCGAATGTCAGCATTAGGCCTCCCTCTGATTCGCCTTCAACATTGGGAGAAAGAATATCTCTAAACAAAAACAGCAAGGTAGTAAGCTCTGACACTAGAGCCTTATTTTCGTTTATCGGGTCATAAACATCTACTTCGCTGCAATTTAGCTTTGACAAACTGCCTGCTAAAAAAGAAAAAGGACCATTTTCTTTACTGTTAGAACACAAGGCAGGTGACAGCGATTCTAGCCAATTTGGCATAGCTGTAAGACACCCTACATCGTTTTTAACCGAGTTTTCGAGAGTCGATATAACCTGATGCAGAATTACTTGGGCAAATGGCATAATAGAAGTAAAGCTTGCATTCATTGGTTGTAGGCTATGTTTTAAGGCTGTTATCGTTAAAGATCTTATCACCCTCTCATAGATTAGCCCCCACAATTCATCAGCTGAAAGAGTACCTCCAGGCTGAAAACCTCGAATAATTAGTTCGTTACCCTGATTGGCAGGCTGTCCATGATGTACAGCATAGGTATTCACAATCTGCTGTTGATGGAAACTAGGCTGTGGATCAAAAATTGCCATGATTGGAGCAGCTGGTGTACTTAAGACGTGCTCATCATTTGAAATGGATTTATCGGTATATTCATCTAGCACCGCTTGCACAGTATGGTGAACTTGTGGCTCATCGCTACCAAAACCTACAAATATCAAAGATTTGCTTCTAAGCCGGTCTCGAAAAATATCTGCGGCCCACTGCCGATTGCGCCATTTCTGTAATTGACGCTCAGTTAATAAAATAGATTCACATTTTTCAGGATCGGCGCCTCCATCCAATTCTTTAGCACAACCATTAAGCTTGTATACTTTCAGACGATTAACATCATCAAAAGCCGCACCGTTACGTCGATAGTTATCCAAGTTGGCAATCACATCAGCATTTTCTGAGCCTGTAATAAGATTATAGGCCTTTTCAAAATTACAATCGTAGTTGGTCGTAAGTATTTCGCTCAAAAGTCCCTCACGAGCGAGCTTCGCGATGTATATATGTGCAGGTGTAGGAATTAGTTCTTTATAAAGATCAATTTTTAACAATTTAATTAGCGCTTCATAAGCACTATTCACGCAGGAAAATTCCCACAGATAAAGTTCAGCGAGGTGGCCTAGTTTATTTGATTCAGTGGCTTGTCTGACATCGCAGAAATAACAAGAATTTATACTCAGAATACAATCGTCATACGCATATCCAAATTGTTCAAGCGGTTTAGCACAACCCTTCTTACATACAGTCCCATATTTTTTGACTCGTACTTATCGAAGCGAAGGCGAAAAAGCTCATTACTCAACGTAGCAACAATCCATTTTACATTATGCACCTCCCATCCAAGAGCATGCTTGCTCGTAATGGATATGCCCGCACCAGCAATAGGCACACAGCGTTGTTTTAATATTCTATCGACAGTGTAATCAAACGCGTTCCTTGCAATCATATGATCAAGGTCTCCGGCAAGAGATCTTTTGCTAATTTAAGCAAATATGTCTTCTCTCTTATGGCTAGCAACTTCATTAATCTACCCTCAGGGACTTCATAAATTAATCTGCTATAGATCGAAAGGCGTCATTTCCCCGCCTCTAAATCGCCATAATCCCAGCTGCTGGATGCTGATAACCCCGTGCCACATCAATACAAAAATTGCGCTGTACCGACCTTTAAGGGGTAGTGAGTCTCGGTTTTATAAGGCTTCAGAAAGTCCATTCTTACATCTTCGCGGGGAATATATTGGCGCAGTGGGTTGCCGATCTCACGGAGTTCAAAGGTTTGAGTAGTGTCAGCAAGCAGCTTGCCATCAACATGCATCTGCACGCGCTGGCTAATGGGGTGGAGCTCAATGCGTCGGACATTTTGCATATGGTTGTCCCTGCGGCGATTTTTCGCTCTAGTCATTTCAGACTAGCAGCTAAGTTCGTTGAAACCCACGCCTACTTCATTAAACTTTAGGCTACGCAGATGACTTGGGACATGCTCATACCCCATTACCTCCCTACTACTTTCCCTAAACTACTGTGGAACAGCACGGCTAGAATCTGTACTGTTTTGTATATCACGATGGGCGCGACGCCAACATGAGAACGCCCCGCAATAGCGAGGCGTTGAAGGCAGCGGGTATTGGCGCTGGCTCTGCTAAGCAAATGCAGTCTTCTGAAAGCTCTCTCTTGCAATCACACCCGCCTGCCATGCCAGAAGCTGTGGATACTCTTCTTGCCAATTCACCTCAGGCAGCCTGAACGCTAGATAATCCAATGCCACCGCAATAGCGATTTTGCCCAGGTTGATGGTTGAGGCCTGCTGTTTTTCGCCAAGCTCGCCGTCCAGTTGCTTCAACAGCCGCTGAATGGCCCGCGATCGCCGCTGGCCCAGCTCGCTATCATCAACCCCATTGCCGTAATGTTTTCTGGCAATCACGGTCGTGAACGCGGCATCCATCAGGTTTTGGCCCAGCCCCGCCAGGTGTAGCACATCCCCTAGGCTGGCTGCTGGCAGCATTGGCTTGTTGGGGCTAACGCTATCCAGGTAAACGGCAATCAGCATGGATTCGCTAAACGTGGTGCCCTCCTCCGTTACCAGCGCGGGAATGCGCCCGGCGGGGTTGGCCTTTAAGAGTTCGGCATCGTCTGCCCAGGGGTCGCACCACTTCAGCGTCACGGCGTCTGCCAAGCCTTTTTCTAGTAATACGATGCGCACCAGGCGCGCATAGGGCGAGGTTGCGTTTAGGTAGAGTTCCATTATTGCTTCCCTTGGTGTGTAGAGTGCTGTGTAGCGTGCTTTGTAGATTGTTGGGCAGAAAGATCCGTGTGGCGTTGCTGTACGCCACGGCTAAGCAGCACCAGCAAAAAGCCTGCGATAAGGATCAGGCCGCTGATGGCAAACAGTGGCGCGTAGCTGCCCCAGGCGCCATAAAGCGCCGACATGGCATAGCCTGCCACTGCCTGGGCGGCGGCAAAGGCGGCGGTGGCTTGCCCCCAGAGCTTTTTGTGGGCGGTTGGCCCTACCAATTCAGCAAGGCGGCCAGAGGTGAGTGCCACAATGCCGGGGATCATCGCCCCCACCATGAACGAGGAAACCGATTGGCTGAGTAGTGCGAGCGAGAACACCGGCAGCAAGACAGCGGCGGCCTTCGCCGCAAAGGCGATCATCAAGCCACCCTGCCAACCCACTCGCTGCGCCAGCGCGCCGACCATGAACGGCCCACACAAGGCGCCCAACCCGAAGATACCCCACTGCAATGAAGCCGCTTGATTGCCCAGGGCGTTTTCCCTGGCGAGATAGTCCACCCAGAACACGGTATGGGGCACAAAGCCAATCGCATCCAGGGCGTAAGCGCCCACCACCAACATCACGATTATCTTTACACCCGCACCCCCTGTGGGGCTATTCCCCCTTGGGCTAGCCGTGATTGGTGAGGCTAAGTGTGCCACGCCCCAGTCGCACAAAAGGCCAGCGGCAATACAGAGCAGCCCCAGCGTGCCCCAGGTGACGGAGAGGCTTAGCCCTAAAAGTAACGGTACGATGAAGGCCGAAAGCAGTGCGCCAAAGCCAATGCCGGTAAACACCATGGCACCGACACGCGTTCGCCTTTCAGGTGGCGTGGCCGCTAGCGCCAGCGAGGGGCCAACGACCATCAAGATAGCCCCAGCAATGCCGGAGATTAGTCGCCAGAAGAAAAACCAGAGAAAACCACCCGCCCCGGCGCAAAGCACAAAGCTGAGCGCGATACCCGCGAAGCTGGCCGCCATCACCATGCGAGGAGAAAAGCGCTCACTCAGCGAGTGGGCGGCGAGTGCGCCGATAAAGTAGCCCAGCAGGTTGGCAGCCCCCAGGTAGGCACCTTGGCTCGCGGTAAACCAACCCTCTTGAATAATCGCGGGCAATAGCGGCGTATAGGCGAAGCGTGCGATGCCAATCGCCGCCAGGGTCGCCATTATGCCTGTCATCAGGGCGGGCAGATCGTGGGTAGTGAGTGTTCGCTTCATCACGCCAATTCCTTTTTGTGCCACCCCTTGGTGGGGTCGGCAGCACGTTGGTACACCGCCAGACTACGCGCGAGAAATTATTTCTAGAAACGATTAGTTTTGATCGCTACTATCTTGTTTATAGATAGCCTGACAGGGAGACGGCGCGTGCAACTTAAATCGCTGCGACTGCTCGTGGCCGTGGCCGACACCGGCAGCTTTGGGGCGGCGGCCAAACGGCTGCACACGGTGCAATCCAATGTGACCACCCACATTAAGAAACTCGAGGAGGAGTTAGGCGTACAGCTGATTCACCGTGCGGGGCGGGTTCGCCCGACGAGTGCCGGATTGGCGCTGGTGGAGTACGCCGAGCGCATGCTGTCGGCCCACGATGAAGCGGTGTCGCTCTTCAAAGGCCAGGAGAAGGCGTGTGGGCGGCTGCGCATAGGCGCCATGGAGACCACAACGGCGTTGCGCCTTCCGCCGATACTGGCGGCGTACCACGCAGCGCAGCCTGACGTTGATATCCAGATCAAGACCGGGCCCACGGCTGAGTTGGTCGAGTTGTTGCTTAACGGGCAGGTGGACTGTGTCTTCGTGGCCGGGCGGCTTGAGCATGGCCGCTATCATTCGCTCAAAGCGTTTAGCGAGCAGCTTGTCTTAGTCGGCTCAACGCCCATGACGACGATGCCCTCTTCACAAGCGCTGCTGACGTCTGCTTTCTTAGCGTTTCGCCAGGGGTGCAGCTACCGCCAGCGTATCGAGCTGCTGCTGGCGTCCCAGGGTGTTAATGCAGGAAGGATCTTCGAGTTTGGTTCGCTGGATGCGATGCTTGGCTGCGTTGCTGCCGGGATGGGTTACACAGTGCTCCCCCGTGGCACGGTTGACGCCCATCAGCACCGGTTCGGGATTCACACGCTGGCACTGCCCGCGTCCATCGCCAATATCGATACCTATTTTGTCGCCCCCGAACCAGAAACCTGGACACCTGCCTTGGCAAGCTTTGCTGAGACGTTGCGTGACGCGGTGGTGGTGGATGAGCCTCTGTTGACTGCATCATGAATAGGATAGCGACAATACGCTATAGCGTTACTGTCCAAAACACATTCATTCAGGCAAGCCGTATTTCTTGCGAATATCCGCCACACTCGTAATGTTACCCGCTTGGCTATCTGCCATGCCCTTTTCGATGGTCTCCCGAACGTAGATCTCATGCATAAGGTCTTCCCAAGTGGCATTCACAGGAAGTTGCTCAATTAGCTTGTGCGCGTCGTCTTTGCTCATCGTAGCTGACATGGTGACTACCTTTTTTAGGTACGTAGAAAATACTTTTAGAGGATACCTTAGGTTACCGAGAGTGTTGCGGTTTATGCCATTTTCTGCAAATACATCGCGTGTGTCCTTTTAAATACGTTTGATTGGCTCCGCTATCTGCTTGCGCGTGTGCTTGGCAATAAACTCACTGCTCAAATACTTAATACCTATAGCTGCCACTCTTTTAACAACGGCTATCCAGCCCTAACAGCATGTATTGTTGGCTCACTCTATTAGTAGATGCTCGCTCAGCGCGACGAGGTCTTCAGCCACAAAATCCCACGCTTCTTCTGCTTCTAAATCTTTGCTCTGGTGGGGCCCATACTCTGTACGCCGGGGGATAAACGCCGTTTTCATTCCCAATGCTCGGGCAGCCCCCAGGTCGTAATTGTGGGCCGCGCATAACATTACCTCTTCAGGCGGCAGGCGCAGCAGGCCGCAAGCCCCTAAATAGACCTCTGGGTCAGGTTTATAGTGTTGGAATAACTCGGCGCAAAACACCATATCCCAGGGCAGTTTGGCGTGACGGGCAACGTCCACCATTAGTGATAAATTGCCGTTGGTCAGCGTGCCGATAATATAGTGCTCTTTTAAGCGCTGTAGGCCGTTCTGAACATCCGGCCATGGGTCTAATTGGTGCCAAAAGTGATTGATGCGATCAATGGTCGCCTCATCTAGCGCCACCCCATGCTGCTTGAGTAGTTTGACGAGGCTTTCTCGGTGCAGGTCATCCAACCCCATCCAAGGCACGTCACCTTGCCGTACTCGGTTCATCGAAGGCGCATAGTGCTGACGCCATTGATCCGTTATCACTTCACTGGGTAATTCAATCCCTAGCTCTTTCTGCAGCTCATTGAACTGATGAATCAAACTGGAGCGCCAATCAACAATAGTGCCAAATACGTCAAACACGATGGCTTTCATTAGTGTCTCCTTGTTGGATGGTTATTGCTGACTGCGTCGTTAGGTGGCTAGAAGAATCCTGGGCTTATTCAGGCTTTTTTCACAAAGTGGGCAGTTACCATCATGTCGCCGACGCCGTCGACCTTGCAGTCCAGTTGGTGATCCTTGCTGTTCATGAGCCGCTTAATCAAGGCTTTGGTGCCCACCTTGAGTACCAGTGAGCTGCCTTTGACCTTGAGGTCTTTAATCATCGTTACCTTGTCGCCTTCCGCTAACAGCGTGCCGTGGGCGTCTTTCACTGTCACGGTGTCTTCCGCCTCTGCCTCAGCTGGGTTCCATTCGTGGGCGCATTCGGGGCAGATGAACAGGCGTTGATCCTGATAGACGAATGCGGATTGGCAATGGGGGCAAGGTGGGCACGACATGAATGATGACTTCTGTGGCTTGGTTTAGGCTGTTTATGATACTGAGCCTGTGCATTCTTGGCGAATGCCTTCACGCCTAACCAGGAAAGGAGAACCAAGATGAACAAACGTGACCTGGAAGCAACCTACCGTGGTTACATCACCTGCCTCAATAATCAAGACTGGACGAACCTTGACCAGTTCGTGCATGACGATGTCCACCACAACGGCAGGCGCCTAGAGCTTGATGGTTATCGCGCCATGCTGGAAGCCGATTACGAGCAGATACCGGATCTTCACTTTAACATTGAGCTTTTGGCCGTTGATTCACCCCATGTCGCGTGCAGGTTGCGATTCGATGTCACACCCAAAGGTAGCTTCCTTGGCCTTGCGGTGGATGGCAAAAACGTGACGTTTTGCGAAAACGCGTTCTACCTGTTTAGCGATGGCAAGATTAGGGAGGTCTGGTCGGTCATTGATAAAACCGCGATTGAGGCTCAGCTTGGTTAAACGTTCTGGTTATCTCCCTTCACGTATGAATAGCGCAGAATATTGGATCGGTAGGCCCAGCCTTGGTGGGCCTCGTTTTGTGACGATATTGGTCTAGAGAAGCGTTATCTGAGCCGTTTGACTGGCTACCTGCGCTCCTTGGATAGTCATTAACTTATCACCTGAACGACACAGCTTTGTCACTTAGGCGGGCTACCGTTGCATTGTAAGTCACAATAAAGTGAGCTTATACATTGCAGAAGGTGATCCAATGGAGCCTGTTCAATCCTCTGACTTAATGCTCCGCATCGAGAAAATGGGGGTGACATATCCTGGGAATGTCCTCGCACTCCGCCCCACCACCGTCGATTTCCACAAAGGGGAGTTTACGGTACTACTCGGCCTTTCCGGTGCGGGTAAATCGACGTTACTGCGTTCTCTCAACCACTTGGTGCGGCCCAGCACTGGCAAAGTGATCTCGGCCGAGCTAGGTGCGCTCGAAACCCGGTCTACGGTACGCCGCCATCGGTGCAAAACCGCCATGGTTTTCCAGCACCATCAGCTCATTGAACGCCATACGGCGCTCCAGAATGTGCTGACCGGTCGGCTTGCTTACCACAGCACCTGGCGCAGTTTGTTTCCGCTACCCAGGCAGGAACAGGCGCTTGCTCTGCACTGCCTGGACCGCGTAGGCATGGCCGAGAAAGCGCTTACCCGGGTCGATCAACTCTCCGGCGGGCAGCAACAGCGGGTGGGCATTGCGCGTGCCTTGGCGCAGCAGCCCGCCATGATATTGGCGGACGAGCCAGTGGCCAGCCTTGACCCGGCAACCTCTGAGCGAGTGCTAACGCTACTGCGAGATATATGCCGTGAGGATGGTATTACCGCCATTATTTCACTGCACCAGCTGGAGTATGCCCAGCGGTTTGCTGACCGCATTATCGGGTTAGCGAATGCCCAAATCGTTTTCGATGCGGCCCCCTCACAGTTACAGCAACGCCACCTGAACGAGATCTACCACGGCACGCGCGGAGCTGTGACCGACGCCGCTGAGACCACCGAACCCAACCCTCAAACCACCACTCCCTCCCCGATAAAACTGGAGATTGCCCAATGAAACCGCTATTCAGCTTTTTCTTTGCCATCTGTCTTATGTTTGGAATCGCCATGCCGGCCTTGGCGGCGGACCCTGATCCAAATCCGGATCTATTAAAAGTCGCGCTACTCCCCGATGAAAACGCTTCTGAACTGATCAAACGCAACCAGCCATTGAAAGAGTATCTTGAAAGTACCCTTGGGAAAGAAATTGAGTTAATCGTCACCACGGATTACTCCTCCATGATCGAAGCCATGCGCTTTGGTCGCATCGACCTCGCCTACTTCGGCCCGCTCTCCTATGTGATGGCAAGAAGCAAAAGTGAGATCGAACCCTTTGCCGCCATGATTGTGGATGGCAAGCCCACCTATCGCTCCATCATTATTGCCAATGTCGATTCCGGCGTTGAGTCCTATGCGGATATCGAAGGCATGAAAATGGCCTATGGCGACCGTGCCTCTACGTCAAGCCACCTGATTCCCAAAACCGTGCTGCTTGAATCGGCGGGGCTGGAAGCAGGCGAGGACTATGAAGCCCATTTCGTTGGCTCCCATGATGCCGTGGCGGTGAACGTGGCCAATGGTAATGCGGATGCAGGCGGGCTATCGGAAGTGATCTTTGAGCACGTAATGGACCGCGGCCTGATAGACCGCAACCAGGTTAGGGTGTTGGGTCACAGCGGGGAGTACCCTCAGTACCCTTGGGCGATGCGTTCCAACCTGGACCCTGAACTCAAGCAGCAGATCCAGGATGCCTTCATCAGCATCGATGATGAAGAGATTCTGGACAACCTAAAAGCCGAAGGTTTCGCCGTTATCACGGACGCCGATTACGATGTGATTCGGGAAATGGGTAGTCTGCTCAACCTCGACTTCGGCAAGATGTAAGGGGGCATGATGAATCCGTCCAAAACAGTGCCGCCACCCCTTTCATCGCTTTCTCCTGACGCCGTGTTGGACGAACACGCCCGCGGCTGGCGGAGCAAGCTCTTCCAAGCGGGCTTGGTGCTGGCAGTGGTTCTTCTGGCGAGTTGGTATGTAGATCTGCTGGATTTTCGCACCCTGGCCAACGGGGTGCCTGCCATCGCTACCCTAATGGGAGAATCCCTACCGCCCGACTTTACCAACGCCATGGATTGGATAGCGCCGCTGGTCGATACCCTTGCCATGAGCATTGCCGGCACGGCGATAGCGGTCACTGCTTCCGTACCCCTGGCGTTCCTGGCCGCTCGCAATACCTCGCCCCACCCCGTGGTATTCCACGTAACCCGCACGCTGCTGAACGCTCTTCGCTCGGTGCCCGAGCTGATTATGGGCATTATTTTCGTTGCTGCCGTGGGGTTTGGCGCCTTACCGGGCGTGCTCGCGCTCGGCCTTCATTCTATCGGCATGGTGGGTAAATTCTTTGCCGAAGCGATCGAGCATGTCGACCCAGCCCCGGTAGAGGCCGCCAATGCCGCTGGCGCGACGCGATTACAGGTTCATTGGCACGCGGTGCTCCCGCAGGTGCTTCCGCAGTTTGCTGATGTCTCTATCTACCGCTGGGAATACAATTTCCGCGCCTCTACGGTGATGGGCATGGTGGGGGCTGGCGGGATCGGCTTCGAGCTAATGGGCTCTTTACGCGTCATGCAGTACCAGGAAGTCAGCGCCATCCTGATTGTCATACTCGTTATGGTGACGATGGTGGATAGCCTTAGCGGCCATCTTCGTAAGAAATTCAAGTAAGGAAATCAAATGAAACCAAGGGTTTTCATTACCCACCGGGTACACAACAGTGTGTTGGAAAGGCTGGAACAACACTGTGAAGTGATCACCAACCAGTCAGCCACTACCTTGACCGCCGCCGAGGTAAAGGCCCGCGCGGCAACCGCAGACGCCATGATGGTGTTTATGCCGGACCAGGTCAGCGAGGAATTTCTAGCGGGCTGTCCCAAGCTGAAAGTTATTGGTGCCGCCCTGAAGGGATACGATAATTTTGATGTGGAGGCCTGTACGCGTCATGGCGTTTGGCTGACCTTCGTGCCGGATCTGCTGACGGTGCCAACGGCTGAGCTAACCATCGGGCTAACCATTAGCCTAATCCGCCATGTCCGAGCGGCCGATGAGTACGTTCGTTCCGGCCAGTTCAAGGGATGGCAGCCCACGTTTTATGGGCTGGGGGTTGCCGGCGCGACCGTGGGTATCGTCGGCATGGGTCCCATCGGCCAGGCAGTGGCAACACGGCTCCAGGGGTGGGGCGCGAGCTTGCTGTATTCTCAGCCAGACGCCTTGCCCGCTGCTGAGGAGGCCGCGCTAGGCGTGGCGCGCAAGTCGCTTGAAGAGCTGCTCGGGCAAGCCGACATTGTCATTTTGGCCCTGCCGCTCAATAAACAAACCCTGCATACCATGAACACTGCGCGCTTGGCCCTGATGCAACCAGGCGCTTTTTTGATCAACCCATGCCGGGGTTCTGTAGTGCAGGAAGCTGCCGTTTTGGAAGCATTGGAGTCAGGGCAGTTAGGCGGCTACGCAGCGGATGTTTTTGAAATGGAAGATTGGGCTCGAGAGGATCGCCCGCAAGAGATTTGCCCCACCTTGCGAGCACATCCCAACACGCTATTTACGGCACACATTGGCTCTGCCGTCCAGGATGTGCGGCTGATGATTGAACAGCGTGCTGCCGACAACATTCTTCAAGCGTTACAAGGAGAATGCCCTCAGGATGCGGCTAATTCGCCCACTATCACTGAGACAACTCCATGCTGAACTTGGTCTGGCTGAAAAGTTTTACCACACTGGTTCAGCACCGACGTTTTCAGGCCGCCGCCCAAGCTCTCGGTATCGCACAACCCACGCTTTCACAGCACATTCAAAAGCTCGAAGAACAGCTAGGTGCCCTGTTGATACGCCGCAGTAAAACGGGTTGCGAGCCCACCAAAGCAGCCCTGGCGCTTATGCCGCTTGCGCTTAGTATGTTGCAACTGGACGAGCGTGCTCGAGAAGTCGTTAGCGGTACGCGTTTACGCGTAGGGGCAAGTTCCAACATCGGTATTTACATGCTCCAGCCCTACGTGAGCACGTTCAAGAACATTCCGGCGGTACCTGAGCTGGATCTTGTGATTGATAACAATCCTAACATTGCTAGACAACTGACTAGCGGCGAGCTGGATATAGCGGTGATGGAGTGGTGGCACCCGAAATCTGGCTTCCAGGCAATGGATTGGCGACAGGAGCCCGTGGTGTTAATTACTTCACCCGATCACCCCTGTGCGGAATGGCATGAAATAGACCGGAAAACCCTCGCAGGAATGAGCCTGCTGGGCGGTGAACCCGGAACAGGTACGGGCCGGTTGCTGGCGAGTTTCTTCGGCGAAAGAGGGCCGTTCCCGAAGGTTTCAATGCAACTGGGCAGTACCGAAGCGGTTAAACAGGCTGTCAAAGCAGGCCTGGGCGTATCACTGGTGCTGGCGGCTTGCGTCGAAGCGGAGATCCGAGCGGGCACTTTGTGTGCTATCCCGGTCAGTGATGCCGGGCTGGCCAAGAACCTGAGCGTCATCTGCCCGGAGACGCTTGCACGGCAACCGCCAGTTTCCACTTTCGTCAGCCATATATGTCAGTGAAAAACGAGTGACATCTTTAGAGCCAGGGAAGGCGTATGGGCAGCTAAGAATAGGTGCTATTGAGACCCGCCCCCGCAAGCTTCACTGGAGCGTTACTCGGCATCGTGCAGCCGCACGCCTTCACTTTCGCTCTACAGAGCAATGGCGGCGTCATCGTCGTTGATGGTCATGATGCGGTAGTGCATCAGGCGGTTCTCATTGGGTGGCGGCATCGTTTTGTTCGTTCTGCTCGTCAGGGTTGTTGAAGTGATCCCTCTGCTCTGCCCATTTCAATAAGGCATCCAGCGCCGGGCAGAGCGTTTGCCCCCATTCGGTCAGGCGGTACTCCACTTTCGGCGGCACCTGGGGATAGACTTTGCGCGCCACGATGCCATCCGCTTCCAGCTGGCGCAGCTGTTGGGCGAGCATTTTCTGGGAGATATCGGGGATGAGTTTTCCTAAATCGGAGTAGCGCTGCACTTTTCCATCGAAGAGATGAAAGAGAATAATGAGCTTCCAGCGCCCTTCCAGCATTTTTAATACATTTTCCACATCGCTTGCGGCGGTAGCGGGCGTATAAAGCTTTCTCATGGGTGAGCCACTTACCTTTTTGTGCGTTCTTGATAACGCGTCAGTCTAGGCAGAAGATTCTCGCATATTACCCCCTGCGAGAGATGACCATCATGAGTTTGTCACTGCCAGACGCGATCACTACTTACTTCAGCATCAGCAACGGTGCGGATGCCACCCACATTGCGGATTGCTTCACTCAAGATGCCTGTGTGTTCGACGAAGGCGAGACGCACCGCGGGCGACCCGCTATTCAAGCCTGGATGCGCGCCACCCGCGACAAGATTGAGTATCGCGTCGAGCCGGTCAGTGTTTCCCAACAAGGCAACACGATGGTGGTTACCGCCACCGTGACCGGCAACTTCCCCGGCAGCCCGGTTCAACTTGACCACGCTTTCCAGCTTGCCGAGTCGCAAATCCAGTCATTGGAGATCCACTAATGAACCTGAACTTGAACGGGCGACGCGTATTGATCACCGGGGGCAGCCAAGGGGTTGGCGCGGCCGCGGTGGCACTCTTTCGCGAGGAAGGCGCGCAAGTGCTAACAACCGCCCGTACTCGCCCCGCCGACCTGCCCGATGAGCTGTTTGTAACCGCTGACCTGACGACGGCCGAAGGCTGTGCCACGGTAGCCGATGCGGTCAACGAACGCTTGGGTGGCGTCGATATTATCGTTCACGTACTGGGTGGTTCATCCGCCCCCGGCGGCGGGTTCGCTGCCCTTGGGGAGGAGGAGTGGCAGCAAGAGCTCGACATCAACCTGTTTCCCGCCGTGCGGCTGGATCGCGCCCTGCTGCCCGGCATGCTGGCCCAAGGCGATGGGGTGATTATCCACGTGACCTCCATTCAGCGTGAACTCCCCCTGCCCGAATCAACCACGGCTTATGCGGCTGCCAAGGCGGCGCTATCCACTTATAGTAAGAGCTTGTCAAAAGAGGTGTCACCCAAAGGGGTGCGCGTGGTACGGGTGTCGCCGGGCTGGATCGAGACGGAAGCCGCCGTTGCGCTAGCCGAGCGGATTGCCCAAGAGGCAGGCACCGATTACGCAGGCGGCAAGCAGATCATCATGAATTCGCTGGGTGGCATCCCGATTGGCCGCCCTTCGAAGCCTGCAGAAGTGGCCAACTTGATTGGGTTTCTGGCATCACCGCTGGCGGCCACTATTACGGGAACGGAGTATGTAATCGATGGGGGTACCGTGCCTGTTGTTTGAGGGGGAGAGTGAAATGGCATACATTTGAGGGAGCCTCAGTTCTCCCTTGCAAGACTGGCACCCCCCTTTCTGCTGCCTTGTTAATCAAGTGTCAAACACCCTTGGCCATGAATGACTCAAGCTTCAACTCTGGATACTTTTTCGACACATTCGCAACATCATTGCGGGTTTCTGCGATGATCCACTCTCTCACCTGCTTGGCTGCCTCGCTTAGCGGCTTTTTGCGTGAGTGAACCAGGTGGCATAGCCGCTCGGTGGCAATCGCGGTTGGCGTGGCGGGCACCAGCGAGCCTGTCTCCAGCCAGTGGGATGCGATGTTCAGCCAGCCGATGGCGATGCCCTGGCCCAGCAGGGCCGCCTGGATCACGACGGCATAGTCCGAAAATACCAGCGAGTGAGTGGTGCCGTACGATTCCAGGTGAAAATTGGGCAAAAGCTCAAACCAGTCTATGCGGCTGTCACTGAGGCTGATCAGGGTGGTGGAGACCTCGTTGGTGGGCGATTCGAGTTGCTGCTTGCGATAGGCCGGGCTGCAGACCGGCAGCAGTATCTCCGGCAGTATCAATGAGGCGTCATGCAGGATGTCCTCACCCGTGACGAAGCGAATCCCCAGGTCAACGTCCTCGACCGAGCCGCTGACCGCCCCCGAGATCAGTTGAAAACGCAGATCGATATGGGGTAACTGCGCCTGCAGCCTGTGCATGCGCGGCATGAGCCAGTGGGTCGTGAAAGCAGTGGATACCGATAGCGTGACGGTTTCCAGCCCGGTGCTACGTGCCCGTATTTCCTGAATCGCCGCTTCAATATTGTGAAAGCCATCGATTACCCCTTGGTAAAGTATCTCACCACTCTCCGTCAGCACGGTTTTGCCGGGCGTCCGCAAGAACAGCTTAACCTCCAGGTACTCCTCCAGAAGCGCAAGCATGCGGCTGACCGCTGGCTGGGTAACCCCCAGTTCAGCGGCGGCCTTGGTGAAGTTACCGCAGCGTGCCGCTGACTCGAATACGAAGAGGGCGTTGGCACTGGGTAGTTGTCGGCGCAATGTAGGCATAACTTCAGGTTATGCCACCACCAAGAATTTCGCAATTGTCCGCGAACACCTTATCTGCTGTACTCAATGACAACCGATAGGCATCACAACAATGAAAGGTGATAACTCCTATGGATGAGCGAGATAGTGTGGGTGTTTCCATACGTTCAATCTGCAAGCGATATGGCAACACGGAAGCCCTGAAGGACATAACTTTAAATATTGAGCCGGGTGAATTTGTATCGTTGCTGGGCCCTTCGGGCTCCGGGAAAACGACTTTGCTTGGCGCCTTGGGTGGTTTCGTCATGCCTTCTTCAGGGTCGGTATGGGTTGGTGATCAAGACATGACCTACATGCCGCCTCACAAGCGCAATATCGGCATCGTCTTTCAGAGTTACGCGCTCTTTCCTCATATGAGCGTTGGCGAAAATGTGGCCTTTCCGCTGCGTGCTCGCCGCCTACCTAAATCAACATGGCCAGAGCGGGTGAAACAAGCCCTGGCCATGGTCGAGTTGGATGGCTATCAGGACCGTGGGGTGTCTCAACTGTCGGGTGGCCAACGACAACGGGTCGCTCTGGCCAGGGCAATCGTGTTCGAGCCTCGACTGATCCTGATGGACGAACCGCTTTCGGCGCTAGATAAGCAGCTGCGCGAGACGATGCAGATTGAATTGCGCCGCTTGCATCGCAAGCTTGGGGCCACTGTGGTGTATGTGACCCACGATCAGCGTGAGGCGCTGACCATGAGCGACAGGGTCGCGATCCTCAAGGATGGTGAGCTGGTACAGATCGGCGCACCCGAAACGCTGAACAACAACCCCAAAGACTCCTTCGTGGCCAGCTTCATCGGTGATTCCACCCTACTCCCAGTGACCCGCATCGATGAACACTCTGTTCGGCTAGGTGCTCATACGCTGCGTTCGGCCAAGCCTATTGCTCCCCATGACGATCTACTGCTGGCGATTCAAACCGAAAAACTGCTGATCGATGACGGCCGACATGAGCCGGGCATCAATCGGCTGTCATGCCGGGTCATGGAAGCCGTGTATCAGGGCGATAGCCTGAGACTGTTCCTCGAACTGGAAGACGGTACGTCTATCAGCATGCGTCAGCCCAGTCATCATACGGCACTGCAAAAGATTCCACCGCTCGGCGAGCTCCTGAGCGTGGTACTGCATCCAGAGGACACCATTATCGTGCCTCGTGCGGGATGCGCCACTCCGGCGGCACACGTCGCCTGACATAACCTCAAAGCACCTTAGAAAGGAGTCATTCACGATCATGGAACTTTCCAATTTTAAAGTTCTTACCTTCGATGTCGTGGGCACGCTGATCGATTTCGAAACCGGGGTACTGGACGCTATCCGTCGAATTGGTGGAAATGCTGCTCAAGACCTGAGCGACAACACCATCTTCGAGGCCTACAAACGTGGGCGGGATCGCTATCCTGGCCGTTCGAGCAGTGCCATGGCGGATGTCTATCGCTCACTAGCGGAGGAGTTGAAGCTTCCTGCGGACTCGGTTTCAGCCGACGCCTTCCAACTGGCCGTCTTTCGTTGGCCCGCCTTCGCGGACTCGGTGGCGGCACTAAAGCGCCTACGCAAGCACTACCGTCTGGTTGCGATGACCAATGCCGACCGCACCGCGTTCTCCTGCTATTCGCATATCCTCGACAACCCGTTCGACGATAGCGTGACCTGCGACGAGACCGGCGTGGCCAAGCCCAACCCTCAGTTCTTCGCTTACAACCGTGGTCGTCAGGCAGCTCATGGCTATAAGTTCTCGGAAATATTGCATGTCGCCCAGAGCCAATACCATGACATCGGCATTGCCAAGGAGCTGGGGTACACCACTTGCTGGATAGAGCGTCGTCAGGGCCAGCAGGGGTTCGGCGGCACACCGGAACCCGAACAGGTGACAACGCCGGACTTTCATTTCCCCACGCTCAAGGCGTTGGCCGACGCTGTGGAGAAGGTGTGACATGAGTGGGCCTCAGCCGACCCCCCAGATTGCTTCGCTTTGGCGTGACACGGCTCTTTCAACGCCTGGCATTGGGAGCCTTTCCCGTGACCAGGCGGTCGATGTTGCCATCATCGGGGGCGGGTATACGGGGTTAACAGCGGCCCACCGGCTGGCAGAAAGGGGGGTCCAGGCCATCGTGGTGGATGCCAACCCTATCGGCTGGGGAGCAAGCGGTCGCAATGGCGGCGTGGTATCCGCCAAGTTCCGGCTATCGTTCCCTAGTATCGCCCAGGCCCATGGTATGCCGGTCGCCACTGCTATGCACCGGCTCTGCCATGAGGCGGTGGATGAGGTGGAATCTCTGATTCACGGGTATGAACTGGAGAGTGCACGCTTTACACGCTGCGGCAACCTGCGCTGCGCCCATACGGCCAGGGCGCTGGAAGCGATTACCCAGGAAGCCGAATGGATGCGGCGGGAATTGGGCGACGAGTCACTGCGCTGCCTTTCCGCTGGCGAGGTGGCAGAAGAGACTGGCTCCCACGCGTTTACGGGGGGCGTGGTGGGGCTTGGCGTCGGCACCTTGCACCCCCTTGACTATGTGCGGGGCTTGGCAGAGGGGCTTAATCGACGCCATGGCGAGATCGTTTTCGAGCGAACCCCCGCCACCCATATTCGCCGCCTGGAGGATGGTGTATGTATCACGACGCCGGGCGGTGAAATCAAAGCGCGTCAGGTAATCCTGGCGACCAATGCCTATTCGGATATCACGCCGGTCAGTGCTGCCATCAAATCGCGTCTGGTGCCGTTCAGAAGCTCGATTATTGCGACTGAGCCGCTTCCAGAGGCGCTGCATAGCCGCCTGATGATCAAGGAGAGAAGCTACGGTGAAACCCGCAGGATGATGCGCTGGTTTCGCAAGGTCGATGGCCGGGTCGTATTTGGCGGCCGGGGGGCATTCGGTAAACATGACTCCCAGGCGGCATTCGACTCTCTGCGCAAAGCCATGGTGTCGCTCTTTCCAGCGCTTGCCGATATCGGCATCGCTTACCGTTGGTCGGGGCATGTGGGCATGACGCTGGATGCCCTGCCCCATGTCGGCAGATTTGACGACAGAGTTTGCTACGCCGCCGGTTACAACGGCGCTGGAGTGGCTATGTCGACTTTACTCGGGCGTTTTGCGGCGGACTATGCCATGGGCGAAAACCCTGACGTGGCGCTGCTGGCGGCGGAGAGGCTCCAGGCCGTCCCGTTTTACCCTTTACGTGAAGTCGGTATTCGACTGGTAGCAGGTTACTACCAGTTCCTTGATGCAATCGGGCGCTGATGGGGCGTCGGAAGCATTTACTCAGTTGGAGATCGCATGATGAAAGATACTAACTGCTTGAAATATTTGTTTGGTTCGTCGGTAATGGTCATCGGCGCGCTTGGCGCCGGGCAAACGCTGGCAGATGGCGAAATTACTTTCGTTTCCCAGGGTGGCGCGTACCAGGATGCGCAGACGGTTGCCATCCTCGACCCGGTGGCCGAGGCATTGGGCATCACCATTCGCCAGGAAAGCGCTCCCGACGCCTGGCCGATGATCAGAACCCAGGGCACCACCGGCCAGGCGGTATGGGATGTGGTCGATACACCGCCCTTTAACTGCATTAAAGGGGGAGAACAAGACCTAATAGAGCCGTTGGATTTTAGCCGCATCCCCAACGCTGAGGGCATGCCCGAGGAGTACAAGACGCCCTACTCCGTTGCCTACGAGTTCTACTCCAGCGTACTGGCCTACAACCCCGAGGCCTTTGACGGCAACCCACCTCAAAGTTGGGCGGATTTCTGGAATGTCGAAGACTTCCCTGGCAATCGGTCTCTGCGTAATTATCCAGTCGGTACGCTTGAGGCGGCACTGCTTGCCGACGGTGTTGCCCCCGATGACATTTATCCAATAGATGTCGATAGAGCCTACGAAAAGCTTGAGGAAATCAAGCCCTACATCACCACCTGGTGGACATCGGGCGGGCAGTCGGCGCAGCTGCTTAATGATGAAGAAGTTGACATGTTAATGATGTGGAATGGCCGAGTTAGCTCAATAATGAATGAAGGGGCAAATGCTGACTTCACCTACAACCAAGGCTTCCTCCAGAGTACTCATCTCTGCATCATAAAAGATGCTCCTAACTTAGATACGGCAGTCGAGTTTGTTAACGCGGCTATCGCCCCGGAGTATCAGGCCAACCTGCCACTGCATATCGACTATGGCCCCGGCAACCCGGCCGCTTTCGATAGGGGCACGATCTCGGAAGAGCGAGCAGGCGAGTTGCCTAGCTCTCCTGAAAATGCCGCGAAGCAAGTGTTAATTTCATATGAATGGTGGACATCAGACGACGGTGTCGAGGCTGAGCGTCGCTGGCTGGAGTTCATGCAGCGATAAGTACGTCGTTGCCGTGGCCCGCTTATGGGGCACGGCAACGCTTGTCGATTTCCCGATAGGAGACATCCTTTGAAAGCGACCGCCATCAACAGTAATTTCCCTCTCGTTAGCCACCGGGATGCATCACTTGGCTATCGGCGGCGCGAGCATGCGCTCATGCTGCTCTTGATGTCGCCCGCCGTGCTAGTGGTTTTCGTACTGCTCCTCATTCCACTTGGCTGGTTAATCGGTCAATCATTCTATGCCGATGGCTTCACGCTTGAGCACTATCAGCGAATCTTCACGGAAGGGATCTACTGGAATACGTTCTGGGTCACGTTTCGCATCAGCTTTATCGTGACGCTGCTGGCGCTGCTGATGGGCTACCCCATTGCCTATGCTGCGTCGATATTACCGCGGCGCTGGTCGGTACTGGTGCTGGCGCTGGTGATTCTGCCTTTCTGGACCAGCGTTCTGGTGAGGGCCTATGCCTGGCTGATTCTGCTGCAACGCTCGGGCGTGGTGAACGAATCTCTGATGGGCGTCGGCCTTATCGATGCACCGCTGGCGCTGGTGCATAACGAGCTCGGCACCATCATTGCCACGGTACATATCCTATTGCCGTTCATGGTGTTGCCGCTCTACGCCACCATGCAGAAAATCCCCCACGACCTGATACAGGCTGGCGCGAGTCTTGGCGGCACTCCCCTGCACGTGTTCATGCGGGTGTTCTTCCCACTCTCTCTCAGTGGGGTGTTAGCGGGCATGACACTCGTGTTCGTGCTGTGCCTCGGTTTCTATATCACCCCCGAGCTGGTGGGTGGAGGACGCACGGTCATGGCCTCGATGCTGGTCAGCCGCAACATCCAGCTCTATAGCGACTGGGGGGCCGCCAGTGCAGTCAGTGTCGTGCTGCTCCTCTGTGTGCTGGCCATTTTCTATGTGGTGAGCCGTCTCGTCCCTCTCGAGAAGATACTGGGTGCAAAATGAACAAACTATCCTTGAGCCGAATCACCTTTATGGGCTATGTGGCACTGGTGCTAGCTTTCCTGATCCTGCCACTGCTGATTGTCGTGCCAATGTCGTTCTCGGACAGTCGATTTCTCTCCTTTCCGCCCAGCAATTATTCGTTTCGCTGGTATGACTCCTTATTCAACAATCCGGGGTGGATGTCTGCCGCGAAGACGAGTCTGATTGTGGCCTTCTCTACGGCCTTGATCGCTACACCGATTGGCGTAGCAGCGGCCTATGCCATCAATAACTCGTCCCACTGGCTTATGCGCTATTTAAAGATCGTGCTTCTGCTGCCACTGATCGTGCCGATCATCATCGTCGCCACTGGTGTGTTCTTCATCTACGCCTTGTCGGGGGTGCTTTATACCATTCCTGGTTTGATCATGGCGGATGTGATGTTGGCGCTGCCCTATGTGATCACCGCCGTCACGGCGGGGCTGCACGGTTTCGACCAGACCCAGGAGATGGTGGCCAGAAGCCTTGGCATGAATCGCTTCCGCGCGTTCATGAGCGTCACACTGCCCCAGATCATGCCCAGCGTGGTGACCGGTGCGATCTTTGCGTTCATTCAGGCGCTGGACGAAACCATGGTGGCGCTCTTCATCTCTGGGGGGCAGAACCAGCCGCTGACCGTGCGCATGTTCACTGCGCTGCGCGACGAGATCGATCCGACCATCGCTGCCATCAGCACCTTGCTGACAGCCGCTTCCTTCGCGCTGGTGTTGCTGCTAGTGCTGGCACGCAGGCAGTCACCGACGTGAATATTGACTTTCTTCCCCTGAAGGAGCGCCACCTCGACCAAGCCGCCAAGCTCTCCGACGCCGCGGGGTGGCCCCATCGGCATTGCGATTGGCAGCGGCTGCTGGCTCTGGGCAGTGGGGTAGCTGGTGTGCACAACGGCTCACTGGTTGCCACCGGGATGCACTGGTCGTTCGATGCGAGGCTGGCAACATTGGGGCTGGTCATCGTATCACCGAACTACACACGCCAGGGGTTGGGTCGAAAGGTAATGGAGACATTACTGGAGGCCATCACCGCCACGCGTATCGAGCTGTATGCGACCCAAGCCGGAGCCGACCTGTACCGCTCACTGGGTTTCACTGAGACCGCCTGGGTGCATCAGTGCCAAGGTAGGCTTACCGACTCGGCGGCGGGACAAGCGCTCTTCCCACTGGCCCATCCCGGGGTGAGGGGCTTCCGTGCGACCGACTACGAGGCATTGATCACCCTGGATGAACAGGCCAACGACAGCCCACGCAGGGCGCTGCTTTCCAGCCTATTGGAACAGGGAGAGGCGTTGGTGCTGGAACAGGCGGATGGTCAGTTGAGTGGTGCCGCGATTTGTCGCGATTTTGGCCATGGGTATGTCATCGGCCCGGTCATCGCGCATGAGCATGACGCCGCCAAGTGCCTGATCGAGGCTTGGCTGACCCGTCTGCCAGGCAGCTTCGTGAGGCTCGACACCCTGGATGCCGACCTGGCCGCCTGGCTTGACGGGATCGGCATTAGCGAGGTCGATCGCATTCCTCAGATGGTCGCGGGAAGCGATCTTCCAAGGAGCGGCCCTACCAAACGTTATGCCCTGGCCAGCCAAGCCTTGGGATGATGGGAGAACCAGCATGAGTTTCGTTTATAACGCGGACCCCGAACGGGGTCAGGAGTGGGAGCGCCTGTTCGCTCTGCACGCGCCGGACATGGCGTTTCACCACTGGCCAGACTATGGAGATCCCCTTGATGTTCGCTATCTGGGTACCTGGGCCCCCATCGAGGATCTGGAACGCTTCAGCAATCTGGAGGTGATCTTCTCGCTCGGCGCGGGTGTCGACCAGTTCGACCTGGATGCCCTGCCCCACCATGTGCCGCTCGTGCGCATGCAGGAGCCCGGCATCGTTGCCACCATGCAGGCGTACGTGGCGATGGCGGTGCTTGGGCTGCATCGGGATTTATTGAGCTACATCGCCCAGCAACGTGAGCGCGTGTGGAAAACATGGCGGGTGCGCCCGGCCGCGCAATGCTGTGTGGGGATATTGGGCCTTGGCCAGTTGGGTGCAGCGGTGGCGCAGCATCTAGTGGGGTTGGGTTTCAGCTGTCGTGGCTGGAGCCGCACTGCTCGCGAACTCCCTGGCGTGAAGTGTTATGCGGGGGAGGCAGCGCTGGGGGACTTCCTCGCTGGCAGCGATATCCTTGTCTGCCTGTTGCCGCTGACCGACCACACCCGAGGCATTCTCGATGCCAGGCTTTTTGCTCAATTGCCGCGCGGTGCGTCACTGATCAATGTGGGGCGCGGTGCTCACCTAGTGGATCGCGACCTGCTCTCCGCCCTGGACAGCGGTCAGCTCTCTGCCGCCGTGCTGGATGTATTCGCGCCGGAACCACCACCCGCAGATCACCCCCTGTGGCACCACCCCCGCGTTCTTTTGACGCCCCATGTGGCCAGCATGACCCAACCAGAAAGTGCCGTGATGATGCTGCTGGACAATATTGCCCGGCATCAGGCAGGCCACGAAATGATGGGCGTCGTCGACCGCAAGCGCGGCTATTGAATGCTTGCTGATCCACCAGCCTGACTTCTCCAGCAGTTCGTCTATTGCATAAGCCCAGCTATTTCATAACAGCAAAGACAGGAATCGACATGAACCAAGCAACATCCCTTCTACGCCAGCAGTGTTATATCAATGGGGCCTGGGTCTCGGCTAGCGACGGCCGTACCGTGGCGGTGCATAACCCGTCCAATGGTGAACTCATCGGCCATGTACCTAGCCTCTCCGCAGAGGAAGTTCGCACAGCCATTCAGGCTGCCGAGGAAGCGGGCGCTGGCTGGGCGGCGCTGACCGCCAAGGCCCGCGCCGTCATTCTGCGCCGCTGGTTTGACCTGTGCATGGAACAGCAAGAGCCCCTGGCACAGTTGCTGACCCTCGAACAGGGCAAGCCACTGGCCGAAGCACGGGGCGAGATCGCTTATGGCTCGGCCTTCATTGAGTGGTTCGCCGAAGAGGCCAAGAGAGTCTACGGCGACATCATTCCCAGCACAGGCGAAGGTCGACGAATACTGGTGCTCAAGCAGCCGATTGGTGTGGTCGCCGCCATCACGCCCTGGAACTTCCCTAACGCCATGATCACCCGCAAGGCAGGTGCCGCGTTGGCAGCGGGTTGCAGCATCGTGATCAAGCCAGCCAGCGCGACGCCCTTTTCCGCCCTGGCACTGGCTGAGCTGGCCGAGCAGGCGGGCGTCCCCAAGGGGGTACTGAATATCGTCACCGGGCAGGCATCGGTAGTCGGTAACGAACTGACCGACAACCCAGCGGTACGTAAGCTGACCTTCACCGGTTCCACCGAAGTCGGCAAACAATTGATGCAGCGCTGCTCGAACACTGTCAAGAAGGTCTCCATGGAGCTGGGGGGAAATGCGCCCTTCATTATCTTTGACGACGCCAATCTGGACGCGGCGGTAGACGGTGTCATGGCATCAAAATTCCGCAATACCGGCCAGACGTGCGTTTGTGCCAACCGGATATTGGTGCAGGACGGTGTCTACGATGCGTTTGCCGACAAACTCAAGGCTGCGGTGGAAGCACTTTCGGTGGGTGACGGTTTTGAGGAGGGGGTAACGCTCGGGCCGCTAATCGACGAGCGTGCCGTCGCCAAGGTGCAGGAGCATATCGACGATGCCCTGAAGGGAGGCGCCCGCTTGTTGACAGGTGGCGTTGCTCACGCCCGCGGCGGCAACTTCCTATACCCGACAATTCTCACTGACGTGTCCCGGGATGCCCTGCTGATGCGTGAGGAGACCTTTGGCCCAGTAGCCCCCTTGATCCGTTTCGATAGCGAGAAAGATGCCATCGCCCTTGCCAACGATACCCCCTTCGGCCTGGCCAGTTACTTCTACACGGAGAATCTCTCCCGCTCCTGGCGGGTGGCAGAAGCCCTGGACTTCGGCATCGTCGGCCTCAATGAGGGCATCATCTCCAGCGAGGTAGCCCCCTTCGGCGGCGTCAAGGAGTCGGGCATCGGCCGCGAAGGCTCCAAGTACGGTATTGATGACTATGTGGAAATCAAATACCTGTGCGTCGGTATCAACTAAATTCCCAAAACGAGAGGGAACTATGCGTAATGCCCTGAACTTCTATATCGATGGCCAATGGGTTCCCCCCCATGGGGATGCCCGGTTAGCGGTGGTTGACCCCGCTACGGAGAAACATCTGACTGACATATCGATGGGGACGGCAGAAGATGTTGATCGAGCCGTAGCAGCAGCCTACAAGGCATTTCCTGCCTACTCTGCGACCTCTCGCGAGGAGCGCTCGGCGTTGCTTCTTCGCATACTCGAAGTCTATAAGCGAAGAAGTGAAGAACTGGCAAAACTGATTTCCCGTGAAGTGGGGTCACCGCTCAAGCTGTCGCGTGAGTGGCAGGTAGGATTGGGGCAGCGCCATCTGGAGGAGATGATTCGTGTGCTGGCCTCCTACTCTTTTCATGAGCGGCGTGGCAAAAGCCTTGTGATTCGCGAGCCTATCGGTGTTGCTGCCCTGATCAGCCCTTGGAACTGGCCGCTGAATCAGATCATGTGCAAGGTTGCCCCCGCGCTGGCAGCTGGTTGCACCATCGTCCTTAAACCAAGCGAAGTTGCCCCTCTGAATGCCATCGTCTTGACCGAAATACTTGCCGAGGCGGGTGTTCCGGATGGCGTTTTCAATCTGATAAATGGTGATGGGCCTGAGGTGGGACGGGCATTGTGTCGCCACGCTGACGTGTCAATGGTGTCGATCACGGGATCGACTCGTGCCGGTATCGATGTCGCTCAAACGGCCGCCCCCACGGTGAAGCGGGTACACCAGGAACTCGGCGGGAAGTCGGCCAATATCATTCTTTCCGATGCCGACCTGACATCGGCAGTGACCCGTGGTGTCGATGCTTGCTTCGACAATAGCGGTCAATCCTGCAATGCCCCGACACGCATGCTGGTGCCACAGTCACGCTACGAAGAAGCGCTTGAAATAGCCAGACGAGCGGCCGAAGCGCATCGAGTAGGGGCTCCCGAGGCGCCGGATACGACGCTTGGCCCTTTGATCAACAAACTCCAGTATCAGCGTGTACAGGAGATGATCAACGTCGGCCTGGAGGAAGGTGCACAATTGGTCACGGGCGGCCTAGGTCGACCGGAGGGCTTGCTTGGCGGCTACTACGTCAAACCCACCATCTTCGGGGAAGTGACACCAGAGATGCGAATTGCCCGCGAAGAGATCTTCGGCCCGGTACTGGTCGTGCTGCCTTATCAAGATGAGGCACATGCCATCACATTAGCCAATGATAGCGAATTCGGCTTAGCTGCCTACATTCAGTCTGGAAATATCGAGCGTGCCCGACAAGTTGCCTTACAACTGCAGGTCGGAAATGTCTACATCAATGATCCTGACTGGGATGCGAGCGCCCCCTTTGGTGGATACAAGCGTTCAGGCAATGGCCGCGAATATGCCGAATGGGGACTCGATGCTTACCTGGAAATCAAAGGGATTTCGGGCTACGAACCATAGGGATGGGCAATCATGACGCGTTACCTCATTCTTGGTGGAGGATCAGCGGGCTGCGTACTCGCGGCACGCTTATCTGAAGTGCCGGAAAACGATGTCTGCTTGGTGGAGGCAGGAAACAACCTACATCCGGCGAGGATGCCTGCTGCTATTCGCAGTGCCTATCCGGGACGCGCCTATCTCGATATCCAGAATATCTGGCGTCATCTTCAGGCAGTAATGCATGCGTCAAGCCAGGGACATCGGCGCTACGAGCAAGCCCGCCTTCTAGGGGGTGGTTCAGCGATCAATGCCATGATGGCCAATCGTGGAGCGCCGCAAGACTATGATGAATGGCATGAGATGGGGGCCGACGGGTGGGACTGGCGAAGTTGTTTACCCTATTTTCGCAAGTTGGAGAATGATCAAGACCATGTAGGTAAGCTGCATGGGCAGGATGGGCCGCTGCGCATTGCCAGGCCCGCTTTGGAAACGCTTTCACCATTCGTCAGATCCATGATCAACACGTTGGAGCATCAGGGATATCCGCTGAAGCTCGATCAGAATGGGGCTTGGAAGGATGGAGCCTATATTGGCGCGGTCGCGATGAGTGAAGGGGGAGAGCGTATTCCCACATCGGTTTGCTATCTCAGCGAAGCCGTACGTGCCCGCCCCAATCTGCACATACGTACACGGCTGACGGTCGATAAGGTACTGTTCGAGGGCAAGCGCGCGGTCGGTGCTCGACTGGTTGGCAATGGTAGTCATGCTGAACATGTTCATGCGGACAGGGTCGTTGTCAGTGCCGGGGCGATCCACTCTCCAGCACTTCTCTTGCGTAGTGGAATCGGGCCATCAGAGGCGCTCGCCTCACATGGCATCCCTGTCGTCCACCACTTGCCAGGCGTTGGGGGAAACTTGATGGAACACCCTTCCATCGCCGTATCGACCTTTCTCCCCAAACAGGCTCGAACCCTGTTTCCAGAAGGCCACCATGAGCAGGCGGTCGTACGCTTCTCTTCCAATCTACATGGGTGTACGTCGGGAGATATGCATGGTGCCATTCTGTCTCGTTCGGCATGGCACAGCATTGGCTATCGCCTAGGAACCTTGTTCTTCTGGGTCAACAAATCCTACTCGCGAGGGAGAGTGACACTAAACTCTTCTGACCCGGCCTTGGCTCCCAACGTTGAATTTAACATGCTTTCAGACCCGAGGGATCTGGCGCGACTCAAGCAGGCACTTACCTTTGGAGCGTGCTTGATGAAAGACGCCAACATGAAGGCATGTAGTGATGTTATTTTCGCTGCCAGCTACTCACCTCGAGTAGCAAGTGTTGCCCGGCCTGGCATCTGGAACGCCCTGCAACGTGGAACACTGTGTGGTCTGCTGGAAATGTCCGGACCTCTGCGTAAACGATTAGTACACTCACTGGTTACCCAGGGCGTTACGCTTGAGGCGTTACTCAATGATGATGCTGCCATGACCCATTTTGTCACGAGCAATGTAGGAGGCACCTGGCACCCTTCAGGTACTTGCCGCATGGGCAAGGCCAGCGATCCTGACGCGGTGACCGGCGCTGATGGTGCGGTACACGGTGTCGAGGGGCTCTTTGTATGCGACGCTTCACTGATGCCGTCGATCCCCCGTGCCAATACCAATGTGCCTACGATAATGATTGCCGAGCGTATCGCCGACGCGCTGAAGAACAAAAAAACAACCTGATGACATCATGGCTCACCAACCACTGCCCTCCCCCAGCCGATTAGCAATTATGTACAAGCATTCGGGTACGGGGTTGGCATAAGCTAGGTGGTGTGACTAATCAGGAGGGGCGGCATGAGTAACGCAAGCCGGTTTCAATTTATCAAAAGCCAGCATGTGCCAACGCTAACGGTGCTTCACGCGGCCATTGAGGATTTCAGCTACGACCGCCATGCCCATGAGGAGTATGCTTTCGGTGTCACCCTGGCGGGCCGTCAGGATTTCTTCAGCGGCGGGCGGTTTCACCGTAGCTCTCCAGGCAACGTTATTCTATTTAATCCCGAGCAAGTTCACGATGGCGAACCAGGCGGCGAGCACGCGCTGGATTACCTGATGGTGTATGTGCACCCTGAACAGGTCAACGCGCAGTTTGCGGAAGTCCTGGGTCACGAAAAAATGGCTAGCTTTCGTTCGGATAGCACGCTGATTCAGGATGCCCAATTGCGCAACGCCATTTTAGAACTGGCGCGGTTGGTCACGTCTCACGCCGGTAGCTGTATCGATCAGGAGAATGCGCTTTATCAGGTTATCGAGCGAACCGTGCAACTCGGCGGGGTTTCTCAGCCCAACCAGGTGCTCACCCGCCCCGATGCCCTGCTGGGCCTGGCGAAAGCGTATATTCACGCCCACCTGGATAGGGATATCTCCCTTGATGACATTAGCCAAGCGGCGCATATCTCCAAATACCACTTCTTGCGACTGTTTCGTCAGCAGTACGGCATCACGCCGCACCAGTATGTGATCAATTGCCGAATCAATGCGGCCCGCGCTGCCCTGGATGTTGGCGCCTCGTTAACCGAGGTCGCTTTGCGCTATGGCTTTGCGGACCTTAGCCATTTCAACCGTCGCTTTAAGCGCATTTATGGCATGACACCCCACCAGTATCAGCGTGATATCGCGCGCTAACACTTAAATACGCAAACAGAGGTTTCACCATGTTAGCAATCGTCGCCTATGCCCTGGGCGTCATGTACACCCCTGGGCCTGTGAATCTGCTTGGCTTGAACGTTGGCATCAATGGCCAAGCCAGGCAATCGGTGGGATTTTGCCTTGGCGTGGGCACCGCGATGCTGGCGTATTTATTGGTCTTAGGTTGGGCAGGTGCTGCATGGATCGACGATGAGGCGCTGGTGGTAGTCAGCGCGCTAGGCTGCAGTTATATCGTTTATCTCGCGATCAAGCTTGCCCGATCAAGCGCGGATTTAAGTTCGCTAGACAATGCCCCACGGCTACTCAATTTTCGCGACGGGCTGGTCATGCAGTTACTGAATCCCAAAGCCATTGTGGCCACCCTGCCCATTACCACCCTGCAGTTTCCTGCCGCTGACATTCATGGGCTTAGTTTAGTGGTGTGGGCGTTCGGGTTGGCGCTGCTGGCCGCGGGCGCCCCCGGTAGCTATATCGCGATTGGCAGCGCGGTAGGCAGCCGTGTTAAGAGCACTGCAATCGTTAAGGGCTTTAATTGGTTAATGGCTGGGTTGCTGGTAGTAGTGGCGGTTTCGATAGGCGTAGAGCATGTATGGCTGCCGCTTACTGCCCGAAACTCATGCCCAGCCGTAGTGCTTGTAGGCTATCAAATTCGACCGTGACATCATCAGAAAACAGAGGGTGGCCCTGCACTGCCAAATCTAGCGTTGCTTGAGAGCCGCGATAAGTCACGGTGACAGCGATGTCTGCAGAGGTGCTAACCGGCGCCAGCACATCATACTCAACGTCATCGATGCTAACAGCGGAGAGGCCACGGTCATCCAGCTGTTCTTGGATTTCCCGCTCAACGACAACACCGTAATAGAAGTAAATGCCCGCGTAGCCAAGCGCTACTATGACGATTAGTGAAAAGAGCTTTCCCATTGTTTCTCTCAGTTTTATAGAATCTTGAAGGGTGACAGCGGATTGCTGGGCTGAAACCGGTGGCGGCGCCTCGCTGTGCGAGCATCGCCCATCAGCGACTCTGGGAGATTATCATCATCCGGGTTAAAACTGGTGTTCTTCACTCACCTCCCTACACGCCCTGACGCTTTCGGCCAACTCACTCACCAGGCCATGCACACGCTCTACGGCTTCATCAGGCGTGTTGGCATTTTCGATACAATCGACGAGCGCAGAGCCAACGACGACCGCGTCGCTATAACGGCCGATGGCGGCGGCCTGCTCGGCGGTACGAATACCAAAACCGACGGCGATGGGCAGTTCAGTATGTTTACGAAGCCCGGCTACTGCGCCTTCCAACCGTTCTGGCGTGGGCGCACTTCCACCAGTGACACCGGCAACGGAAACGTAGTAGATAAACCCGGAGGCATTGGCCAGCACTTTGGGCAGGCGCTTGGCATCGGTGGTCGGCGTGGCCAGTCGAATAAAATCAATGCCGTGTTGCGCCGCTGGCTGGCAGAGCTCTTCGTCGTGCTCGGGCGGCAGGTCTACCACGATCAGGCCATCGACCCCGGCCTTGGCGGCATCGGTCAAGAAGCGCTCGACGCCGTAGCAGTAAATGGGGTTGTAGTAGCCCATCAGCACAATGGGCGTGGTGCTGTCTTCTGCACGGAAGCGGCGCACCATTTCCAGCGTTTTGGCTTGTGTCTGGCCGTTATTCAAGGCACGCAGTGCGGCTTTCTGGATGGCGGGGCCATCGGCCATGGGGTCGCTGAACGGCATGCCGAGTTCGATGATATCCACCCCCGCTTTTGGCAGCCCGTGCAACAGGCGGCAGGATGTCTCGGCATCCGGATCGCCAGCGGTGAGGTAACTCACCAGCGCCGGGCGGTTTTGCTGCTTGAGCGCAGCAAAGCAGTTTTCAAGACGAGAGGTATGGGTCATGACGTTCTCCTGTGTCGCGCTCATAGCTGTTTAACCCCGAATTTTTCACCCAGGTGATGGGCGACGCTCATCATGTCCTTGTCACCACGCCCGCTGAGGTTGACCACCATTAAGTGCTCGCGGGGCAGGCTGGGTGCGCGCTTGGCCACTTCGGCCAGGGCATGAGCGGTCTCCAGTGCGGGGATAATACCTTCCTGTTGACAGCAAATTTGAAAGGCTTCCAGCGCTTCGTCGTCGGTGGCAGAGACGTACTCGACCCGCCCCTGCTCATGCAACCAGGCGTGCTCTGGCCCAATGCCGGGATAATCCAGTCCGGCGGAAATCGAGTGGGCGTCGATAATCTGGCCATCTTCGTTTTGCAGCAAGTAGGTGCGATTGCCGTGCAGCACGCCGGGGGTGCCGCCGTTCAGGCTGGCTGCATGCAGGCCGCTTTTCACGCCCTTGCCACCCGCTTCTACGCCAATCATCTTCACGTCGAGGTCATTCAGGAAGGGGTGAAACAGCCCCAAGGCGTTTGAACCGCCGCCAATGCAGGCCACCAGCGAATCCGGCAGGCGACCTTTCTTTTCCAGCATTTGGGCACGGGTTTCATGGCCGATCACGGCCTGAAAGTCACGTACCATGGCCGGGTATGGGTGTGGCCCCGCCACGGTGCCAATGATGTAGAAGGTGTCGTCGACATTCGTTACCCAGTCGCGCAGCGCTTCGTTCATGGCGTCTTTTAGCGTGCCGGTGCCCGAGGTAACGGGGATCACTTCCGCGCCCAGCAGCTTCATGCGGAATACGTTGGGCTGCTGGCGTTCGATGTCGGTTGCGCCCATATAGATGACACAAGGCAAACCGAAGCGCGCCGCAACGGTTGCGGTGGCAACGCCGTGCATGCCTGCGCCGGTTTCCGCGATGATGCGTTTTTTACCCATCTGCTTGGCCAACAACACCTGACCAATGCAATTGTTGATCTTGTGCGCGCCGGTGTGATTGAGCTCTTCGCGCTTCAAGTAAATACTCGCACCGCCAAAGTGCTCGGTCAGCCGCTCGGCAAAGTAGAGCGGGCTTGGCCGCCCCACATAATCGCCCTGAAAATAGGCCAATTGGCGCTGGAATTCGGGGTCGTTCTTGGCGGTGGTGTATTCGTCTTGCAGTTCAAGAATCAGCGGCATCAGGGTTTCGGCGACAAAGCGGCCGCCAAAGTTGCCAAACAAACCGTTGGCATCGGGCAGGCTCTGGGATACGTCTACAGGTTGATTCATCGCGACCTCTGAATGCGTTATCGAACTGTTCAGTAAAAACCGTTCAGTGAAAAACAATGTAATGAAAGTAGCGCAAGCAGGCCGGGATAAAAATCGATAAGATGTCAGCAACATGTGATTTTAAGTCAACTATCAGCAGGATAGCCCATGCAACACAGCATGCCGCCGCTTAGCGCCTTGCGCGCCTTTGAAGCCACCGCCCGTTTGGGTAGCGTGACCGCCGCTGCCAATGAGCTAAGCGTGACTCACGGCGCTGTTAGCCGCCAGTTAAAGAGTCTGGATGACCATTTTGGTGTCGCGCTTTTTGCCAAAGCGGGCCGAGGCATAGCGCTTACGCCACATGGCGAAAAGCTGCAAATCGGTGTGGGAGAGGCGTTCGACCGTCTCAAGGATAGTTGCGCAGCGCTCAAACGTGATGTGGAAGAAGCCCCCTTTACTCTCGCCTGCCCTGGCAGCCTGCTAGCACGCTGGTTGATTCCCCGCCTGGATCGCCTGCACCGCGAGCTGCCTGAGCTCAAGCTAAAAGTCGTGGTGAGCGAAAGCGAACAGCCGGGTACGCAAACGGATGCCAGCGCCACCCTGGCGTTTGCCGAGCCACCCTGGCCTGCGGGTGTGGAGGTATTCGAGCTGATGGCGGAGCAGATATGTGCAGTGGCGAGCCCGCAGCTGGCGGCCCAGTGCGATGCGACCAAGCCCGAATCGCTGCTTGCCAATAAGCTTTTATATACATCTTCCCGCCCCCAGGCATGGCCGCAGTGGGCCACTGCCAAAGGGCTAGAGCTGGCACAGCTTGAAACGGCGCTAAGCAAAGGCCAGGGGTTCGATCACCTTTACTACTTGATGGAAGCGGCAGTGGCGGGCCTGGGTATCGCCATCGCGCCGCGGCTATTGGTAGAAGACGACCTGAAGAGTGGCAGGCTGGTGGCCCCCTGGGGGAGTATTCAGACTCCTGCGCGCCTGTGCCTGTGGTTACCCAGCCAAACCGATAGCCGCCGTAGCGAGCCGCTGGCGAAGTGGCTCAAGCGGGAGTTGATAGTGCCTAGAGCAGAAGCTGAAAAAGAAACGCTGCAAGTTCTTCAAAACCAAGATTTAATGCAGCAAATCATGGCTTCCTCCGATACTCACAATCGGGGCTAAAGCTGCCAATTTTGCTCATTAAACAGACTGTTCTACCGATGCGATGACAAAACTATTTATATTTTGCCATCGGCGAGCATGACGATCAGTCCTGATGATATTTATTTGATAAAAAGCAACATGCTACCCCTTCTGCACTATCAAATAAGTATGCAACTCCGGATACTGGTCGTACTCCAGATGTCTGCACACCGCGCCTAGCGTAATCAGCAGGGACAAGAAGCCGCTGGTACCAAGCGTGGAGTAGTAAATTTCTGGCCCCATGAAGCTATCGGTGTGCTCACCGGGTTCGTCGGTACCCCCGAAAGAGAAGATCAGTACCCCACCCTTATTCAGGCTTCCGATAAGTTTGGTCATCACGCTTTCCTGCAGCGCTAGCGGAATATGCCAAATGCTGTCCCAGGCGGTGATAAAGTCGTATTTTTCCGGCGGCTGCCATTGGCAAATATCCTGATGGTGAAAGGTCACGTCAGGGTGCTTCTGCTTAGCGAGGCGCAGCATTTCATCGGAAATATCCACGCCTTCAGGCGTAAAGCCTTCTTGTTGCAAGAAGTCGATAAAGCGGCCGGTACAGCCGCAACCGATATCCAGCGCCCTGCCCCGATTTTTCACAAACGAAAGCGCCCTTTTGTGCGCCTCTATGCCGTTAGCGAGATTGAATTTTTCGCTTTGCCAAAGGTGAGTGATCTGATCGTAGGCGCTGCCAATATCAGTAGGTGTCATGGGTGGCCTATAGGATAAAAAGTGGAGACTTAGTGACTCTATCACCCACTCAAGCGTTCGCGGTTATTGGCCACCATTTCAGCCAGAAAGTCTGCCACGGCCCGAATGCGGCCTGACTGGGTAAGATCCGTCTGGATAACGAGATAGATGGGCTGATCTACGCCAATATCCGTAGCGACACAGACAAGCCCGGCCTCCCTGGCCAGAAAATGTGGCAATACCGCTATCCCCAGCCCCGCTTTGGCCGCCGCTAGCTGGGTCGCCAGCGAGGTGGTGGTTAGCGCCGGCTCCCGCCCTTGCAGAACCCGCTCAATCCACTGGGCGGCAGGCAGGTGCGCTTGCATGTCTCCCCAGGTAATAAAGGCGTCGCTGTCGTAATCGCCCGCGTCATGATGAATCTCACGCTGGGCCACATAACTGGGGCTAGCATAAAGCCCAAAACCCAGCGAGCCGAGGCGCCGAAGGGTGACATTGCCCCGCTCGGGCTTAACCATTCTAAGCGCCAGATCAGCGTCGCGGCGGTGCAGATTAACGGTGGTGATATCGGTCACCAGCTCAAGTGTGATGCCGGGGTACTGAGCATAAAACTGTGGCAATGCAGGCAGAATCAACGACGTGGCTAGGTTTTCAGCCGTGGCCAAGCGCACCCTACCGCTCAGTTGCGTAGCAAGTGCGCCTCCGCTCGAGAAGGCAGCTGCGGCGGCTTCCAGCGCTTCGGCTTTTTCGATTAGCCCGGCCCCTTCCTCGGTAAGCTGATAGCCCGACTGCTGACGAACGAACAACGGAAGCTTTAAGGCTTTTTCGAGCCGCTCGATACGCCGGGAGAGCGTCGCGATTCCCAGATGGAGTTCCGCTGCCGCGCCACTCAAAGTGCCATGGCGGGCCACCGCCAGAAAGGTGCGCGTGTCATCCCAGACCCACCCGCGGGGCATCTGATTTTCAAAACTGGAAAACGGTTTACCGAATTCGTTCATTTTTTTCATTATTGGATAGTGCCACGCTGTTATTACGCGTTTCAACAAGCGCTCGATAACGGCTCACGCTCTATTGATGGGCCATGGTTTCTTAAGTCATTACAGGAGACATAGCATGCAAACACGTACACTCGGCACCGACCTGACCCTCTCTGCCATTGGCTTAGGCTGCATGGGAATGAGCGAGTTCTACGGCCCCCGAGACGATAGCGAGTCGCTTCGGGTGTTGGCCCGGGCAGTGGAGCTGGGCATCGACTTTTTTGACACGGCGGATATGTACGGGCCACACCATAACGAGGAGCTGATTGGCCTTTTTCTTGCCAGCCATAAGCCAAACGTACGTATCGCCACCAAATTTGGCATTGTTCGTAACCCCGGTGAGTATCAGCGTCGCCTGGATAGCAGCGCCCAGTATGCCCGCCAAGCTTGCGAGGCGTCGCTGAAGCGGCTGGGCATCGAACAAATCGATATCTACTACGTTCACCGCGTTAACCCGGAAACCCCTATCGAAGAGACCATGGAGGGCTTGGCACAACTGGTTAAAGAGGGAAAAATTGCCCATATTGGCCTCTGCGAGGTTAGCGACGAGACCCTGCGCCGCGCACACGCCGTGCACCCGGTGACGGCGGTTCAAACCGAATACTCGCTCTGGACACGGGACGTAGAGCAAGCGGTACTGCCCACCTGCAAGGAGCTTGGCATCGGCTTTGTGCCCTACTCTCCTCTCGGTCGAGGGTTTTTGACGGGCAGGTTTCAAGAGAACGCTGATTTCGGCGAAGGTGATTTTCGTTCTAACCTACCGCGCTTCTCTGAACAGGCCCTGGACACTAACCGCCGAATCGCAGAGGTGATTGGTGACATGGCGTCACTCAAAGGCTGCACCCCTGCGCAGCTCTCGCTGGCCTGGCTACTTTCCAAAGGCGACAACATTGTACCGATCCCTGGCACAAAGCAGTTGCGCTATCTTGAAGAGAATGCGGCAGCGGCATCCATCCAATTAACCATCGATGAGCAGGAACAGCTCGAAGCGGCCACTGCACGCCTTCCGGTCATCGGCGAGCGCTATACACCGGAAGGCATGAAGGGGGTGAATGCGTGAGGAGCGGCTTGGGCCTGGCTACTGAATGATCTCGCCAATCGAACGTTTGCCATCCAGCAGCAGGTACTCCTGGTTTACCAAATCGGGCTTTTGCACAGCGTGAAGTAGCGCATGGGAAACGTTGGCGCGGGAGATTTGGTTGTCGCCTGCTTCCTCCAGTGAACTGGCAAACCGCTGACTGGCGGCTTCGTCGGTCAACCGCCCTGGCTTGAGAATGACGTAGGGAAGTCTGCTATTGCGAAGGTGAGCATCGGCGGCAAATTTTGCGGCCATATAGGGGCGCATTTTCTCGGGCGCGTCCAATGGCTGTTCTGCCCGCATGGCGCTAATCATGATGTAGCGGGAGAGACCTTTTTGCTTGGCGATATCGGCGGTACGAATGGCACCGAACAGGTCGATCATTAGGGTTTTGTCTGGACCGGTATGAGGGCCTGAACCCGCTGTAAAGACCACTTGGTCACAGCCATCAAAGGCATGCTCAAACTCGCCTTCTAAATCAGCTACCACGGTATCGATGCCGTGCTCTTTGAACCAAGCTGCCTGCCCTTCACTGCGAATCATCGCCTTGATGGGCGTGCCCGCTTTTTGGGCTAGCTCGCAAAACTGCTTGCCAATCTGTCCGTTCGCGCCAATCACTAACGTTGTCATAACATTACCGCTTTTCATAACATGTTATCCTTAATTAAAGTATTGATTAAATTAAAAAAATAGCCATGTAACAGTTTTAGACTTTTTTGAGCATCTGGACGCAGCTCAAAAATGGAGTTTGAGCAGATCCGCAGCTCTAAAAAGCGCTTTTATTTGCTTCTGTAAATCATTAACTGAGCGCCCCTTCCACTACCGCCCCCGCCAACTGGCAGCGGGCCTCGCTGGCTTGGTTCAGGCGTTCTTTGAGGTGGACACAGAGGGCCATCAGCTCATCGACTTTTTGGACGATGCGGTGTTGTTCTTCAAGGGGTGGCAAGAGTATAGGGAGTGACCAAAGCTTTTTTGAAATCAGCTTGCATGTGCCATGAGATGATCGGTCAACAAGTTCTACTACCTTATGTTTCGATGCCTGTAGGTACAAAAGTAGGTATTTGCTGATTTCATCAGGCGGGGTCAGTGCCTTCATATCTTGGTTAATTGTTACTTCACTTTCAGTGATCGCAACTGGGAAGGAGTGTGCCAAAATCATTCCCCGAACAACCATAATTAGGCTATTTTCAGGCACTAGCTTTAAGTTTGATTGGCTCAGGGCCTGCTCGGTAACTCTTATCTGGGAATCTTTTATTAGATGGCACTTCATGTCTTTTGGTGATACCCAAGGAATGCTTCCATTCCAAAACTCACCTTTGGACTTCGTAGGCGTAGAACCACCTAAAACTGTTCCTAGATTACCCAACGAAACCTCGGCCCACCCATTCAAAGAACAAGGCTTGCTTATAATGTAATGCTGCTTGAGCAGATTTATCACTGGCTCATCCCCCTCATCCTGCTCCACCAGCCGCCCCATTACTGCCAATTGCAGGATGCTCTGTTTAAGCTTGCCGATGCTTTGCTCAGTGGTAAACAGCGTGTCGAAGTGCTCGGCGAGGCGCGCCCAGTTGTCGGCCAGCTCGGTGGCGTTCGCGGATTGAGTTAAAGTGCCAAGCAAGGTTTCCACGAGGGTTTCGTGGGCGTCGAGCTGGTCGCTGGTTTGCTGTTCCAGCCTGTCGCAGATGGCCATCAGTTCATCGACTTTTTGGACGATGCGGTGTTGTTCTTCGAGTGGTGGGAGCGGCATGGGGATGGATGCCACTTTTGTGCCGGAAACCTCCTTGAAAGTTGTGCCGCTTGCGCTGGCATCGATATGTGGTGCGGACCGCTTCAAAAAATAATAAATGAACTGGTTCATCTCTTGGATGCGTGGAACACAAGACTTGAACCCTTGGTTGGTAGCAAGCTCTCCCGATGTTATCGCAACATACCCTATAGGCGCTCTACTGGAGAACAATACGCTTCCCAACGGCAACAATTGCGCAGAAGACTTAGCCAACCCGAGTTCGGAAATATCACGATTACCTGAAGCAATGAATTTCTCTTTGAGCCCGTAAAGGTCTGCAGGAGTTAGCCAAGGGATTCCCTTATCTGACCAGAAGGAAGGCTCACCGGATTTAGGTGTACCCCCTCCCACGATTTGACCAATCGCGCCCAAGCGAACCCATTGCCAACTAGATGGCAGGTTGAACTCAGCTTCCTCTGCAGAAATGCTGGCCACATGCTTAGGCTTTCTTATCCGCTTTGATTTAACTAGTTCTTGCTCAATATCTTTGATTCGGGTGAGAAGTGTGGGTGCAGGCTCATCATTCGGATTTTGCTCCACCAGCTTCCCACGCACTGCCAATTCTAAAATCAGCTCCCGAAGCTTCTTTATCCCCGTCAACTCAACCTTTCTATTACCCCCACGGCCACTGCTGGACTTCTTCGTTACCGCCCCGGCCCATAGATCCAGATGCTCCGTGATCAGCGTTTGTGCACTCATGCCTGCTCCCTCCCGTCACAGGTCAGCGCATCACCGAGGATGGTTTTCAGCTGGTCGAGCAGCTCTTGAATCTCAGACTGTTGTTGTTCGTACTTGGCCAGCAGCTCGTCCGGGTCGTGGCTTACCTCTTCGCCCTGCCAGGGGTTCTTGATATCTAGGTTGTAGTTACGCGCCTTGATATCGTCGATCGAGACCTTCCAGGCCTGATGGGTTTCCTCACGGCTGGCAAAGCCATCGGTTTCATCGCCCCACCAGTCGATCTCTGTCTGGAATTCGGCAAACTTCATCGGGCGGGTCTTGCTGTAGTTCTTGTAGCCTTCCGGGTAGGGGTGTTCGTAATACCAGATGTTTTCTGTTGGCTGGCCCTTGGTGAAGAACAGCAGGTTGGTCTTGATGCCGGTGTAGGGGTTAAACACGCCGTTGGGTAGGCGCACGATGGTGTGCAGGTTGCACTCCTCCAGCAGCTTTTCCTTGAGGCGGGTTTTCATGCCCTCGCCAAACAGAAAGCCATCCGGCAGCACCACGGCGGCGCGGCCGGTGTTTTTCAGCAGCTGGATAAACAGCGTCATGAACAGGTCAGCGGTTTCCCGGGTGCGGAAGGCGCTGGGGAAGTTGGTTTCAATACCGTCTTCTTCCATGCCGCCAAACGGCGGGTTGGCCACAATCACATCCACCCGCTCTTTCGGCCCCCAATCGCGCAGCGGGCGCGCCAGGGTGTTGTCGTGGCGGATCTGGTTGGGCACTTCAATGCCGTGCAGAATCATATTGGTGGTAGCCAGCAGGTGCGGCAGCGGCTTTTTTTCGACCCCATGGATGCTGTTCTGCAGGGTCTGTTCGTCCTGCAGGGTTTTCACGTAATAGCGGCGCTTGTGCTCGATGGTGCAAGTTAAAAACCCACCGGTGCCGCAGGCCGGGTCCATCACGGTTTCTTCCAGCTTGGGGTCGACCCGGTTAACCATAAATTCGGTCACCGCCCGCGGGGTGTAGAACTCACCGGCGTTGCCCGCGCTTTGCAGGTCTTTGAGGATCTGTTCGTAGAGTTCGCCCAGCTCGTGGCGCTCGGCAGACTTGTTGAAGTCGACGCCGCTTTGCAGGCGGTTGATCACCTGGCGCATCAACTGGCCAGATTTCATGTAGTTATAAGCATCCTCGAATACATTACGAATCACTACGCCGCGAATATCGTCGCCCTGGGGCTGTAGCTGCTGCAGGCCGGGGAAAAGGGTGTTATCGATAAAATCCTTGAGCTCGCCACCGGTCATGCCTTCCGGGTCGGCGGCCCAGTTCCGCCAGCGCAGCGGCTCGGGGATTGGCGAGCGGTAGTCATCGCTGAACATTTCCCACTCTTTCTCGCGGTCGTCGAAGATCTTCAAAAATAGTAGCCACACCAACTGGCCAATTCGCTGGGCGTCGCCGTCAATGCCCACGTCTTTCCGCATGATGTCTTGAATGGATTTAATCGTGGTACTTATTGCCATGATGAGGTGTGTTCCGTTGGCATGTTAATAGCGGCCTGCACAGGTGCAGGCCGCTAGCAAAAAGAGAATGGTATCAGGCCGGGGTCTGGTAAAGCGCGTCTTCCAGTTCATACAGGGCACGCTGGTAGCCCGGCTTGCCACCAAAGGCGTTAATTAGTTCCATCGGGGCGCCAAGCTCACTGAAGGGTGTCAGCGTCAGCACCTTGGGGTCTTCTATCGGCGCAATGCCCGAATCGGCGTATTTATCCACCAGGGATTCGAGCACCTGCCGGGCTTGGCCTTCGTAGCGGTTGAAGATATCGCGCTTTCTGACCTGTTCAGCCCGCTCGCGGCGGCTTAGCGGCGGTCGATCGAAGGCGATATGGCAGATCACATCGAAAGGGTCGGGTTCTTCTCCCCACTTCTGGCCCAGTTCGGCCACCAGCGCATCCCAGAAGATGCCCTCTTCGGCCAGCTCATCAAGAATCACTTGCTTGCGCTCGGCATCCTGCCAGCTACGCAAAAAGTCATCCAGGGAAGCGTACTGGGCTTTCACCTGTTTACGGGTGTAATCGCGCAGGCTTTCGGTAATCAGCTTGCCATCCGGCCCCAAATATTGAACGCGCTCGGCGACAATACTGACTTCCACGTCATCCACCACGTATTTGCGCCGTGGCTCGGGGCCTTCAGTGGTGCTCAGGCCGCCCACATCGTCAGATTCCCAGGTGGCGTTGTCGTCGACATCGTACTCGGCCCAGTCCGTCTCGACACCTTCTGCGAGCACGTCCGTCGTGTCTTGTGCGTCAGCCTGTTCTTCATCCAGTCCGCCGGTTTGCTCGTCTTCCGGCACGATGGGCGCGTCATCGGAATAAGGCTGGTAGACCTGTACTGGCTCGCCATCGAAATCCGGGTCGGCGAACAGTTCGGTGGCTTTCTTGAAATCCAGAATCGTGAACCAGTGCTTGTGGTAGTCGTCGTTGATGCGGGTGCCCCGGCCAATAATCTGCTTGAACTCAGTCATCGACTGAATGCGCTGGTCGAGCACAATCAGCTTGCAGGTCTGGGCATCCACGCCGGTGGTCATAAGCTTGCTGGTGGTGGCGATCACCGGGTAGCGTGATTCGGGGTCGATGAAGTTGTCCAGTTCGGCCTTGCCTTCCTGCTCATCGCCGGTAATACGCATGATGTATTTGCGGTTCTCAGCCACCCGCTTAGGATTGAGGTTCACCAGGGCTTGGCGCATACGCTCGGCATGGTCGATATCTTCACAGAAGACGATGGTTTTCTGGTAGGGGTCGGTGCTTTCCAGCAGCTCGGTGAGTTTTGCCGCGACCAGTTGGGTGCGTTTTTCCAGCACCAGCTGTTTATCGAAATCCTTCTGGTTGTAGATGCGGTCTTCAATCTCCTGGCCATGCTTATCCCGCTGGCCCTTGCTGGGCCGCCAGCCCTGAAGGTCTTTGTCGATATCCACCCGCACCACTTTATAGGGCGCAAGAAAGCCATCCTCGATGCCCTGCTTGAGCGAGTAGGTGTAAAGCGGTGCGCCGAAGTAATCGATGTTCGAGACTTCCTTGGTCTCTTTGGGCGTTGCGGTTAAGCCGATATGCGTTGCCGCTCTGAAGTAATCGAGAATCTTGCGCCAGGCGGAGTCTTCCGCAGCACTGCCCCGGTGGCACTCGTCGATCACAACCAGATCGAAGAAATCTGGTGAGAACTGCTTGTATATGTTCTGAATGTCTTCTTTACCGCTAAGAGCTTGATACAGCCCAAGATAAATCTCGTAAGAGGCATCCACTTTATTGACCCGATCTTTACCCCTTTTCACAGCCAGGGTGATATCTAGCTTTTGACCATCTTTCTCAACACCTCCTGCTTTTGCCGAAAGCTTCGCCATCGCACCTTTAAAAGGCTTGAAGTCGTTGTTCATGGTCTGGTCGACCAGAATATTGCGGTCAGCCAGGAAAAGAATCCGTTTCTTCTGGCGTGACTTCCACAGCCGCCAGATGATCTGAAAGGCGGTGAACGTCTTACCCGTGCCTGTCGCCATTACCAGCAGAATGCGATCCTGCCCCCGTACCACCGCCTCGACGCTACGGTTGATAGCAATGCGCTGGTAGTAACGCGGGCTTCGGCCGCTGCCGTCATCAAAATAGGGCTGCTCAACCACCGGGCGAGCCGCGGGCTGAATGCCTTTGTATTGGCAATAGCGCTCCCATAGCTCATCAGGAGACGGAAACTCGGCCAACGTCATCATGGTTTCGGTTTGCCCACCCAGCCCCGTGCGGTCGTGGAACAGGAAACCATCACCGTTGCTGGAAAACACAAAAGGCACATCCAATGCATCGCTATAGGCCAGAGCCTGCTGCATGCCATCACCCAGGCTGTGCTTGTTGTCTTTGGCTTCTATCACCGCAATCGGCTGGTTTTTCTGGAAGCTCAGCAGGTAGTCGGCACGGCGCTTTTTGCCCCGGGTATGTAGCCGTCCGCGCACGATAATCCTACCTGCTGTAAACGTCACCTCTTCCCGAATTTGCGTCTGGATATCCCATCCCGCCCGCACCAACGCCGGGGTAATGAATTTGGTGCAAATATCGCGTTCGCTGAGGGTTTTTATATCCATGGCATAGCCTACTTATCTAGCGGGTGAGCTTATAGTACCAGCTTACGATACTCAGCCGACTTAAGCAGCTTGTGCTAGGCTAAAGCGTATTAGGGTTGGGGGGCTAGGCTGGGAGGGAAAGATGAAGGTTATCGAAAAAGTGACAGCTGATGCCGTGACAGATGTGGTATGTGATGTATGTCTTACCTCAACCCCCGTAGCGGATGAGGGGCTTGAATTTGCCACACTTCAAACGCATTGAGGCTATGGCACTCAACATGACGGCGAACGGTACGAACTGCACTTCTGTGAAAGCTGCTTTTTTAGTACCTTAGCGTTCTTAAAACAGGAACGGCGTGTGCAAAACTTATTCAGTGAAGATGCCTGTGCTGATGTAGTTAAAGCGGATGGCAACTTGGGTCTAATAGCGGCTGATGACTATTTCCGAGATCACAATGGTAAACCTACTGATAGATAGCCGCGACATGAGTAGTTACAAAGGGGCAGCTGACGGCCGAGGCTGTGTGAAAACCTAAAAATCAGTTGGCGGTGACAGTGTTCAGTCGTATTGGCACGACTACCGGCTAACAAGCCAGATCAGAACGCTTTCATTTCTTATGCCAAATCCGACGTTAATCGAGATAAAGCCTAAGAAGCGCTTACTAAAGAGCGTTATTGGCTACCACAAGCTTGGCAGAGCTAGGTCCGGACTAAGGCCTTATGCCCGCAATGCCTGGATCAAACCCTTGGGGCCGAGGATATTTATGACGCGCTTCATGTTGTAGGCAAGCACATGAAGACTCATTTCCGTTCCGACGTTTTTAAGCCCTTTGGTTAAAAAGTGCGTCGCACCCATCCACGCTTTCAACGTGCCAAAGGGATGTTCAACCGTTTGACGACGGATGCGCATTATATCCGGCGTCTGATCCAGACGTGATGTTACCGCCTCCAGTACCTCTTCGTGTTCCCAGCGTCTGATGCGCCGATAGATACCCGTGGTGCACTGCGACTTCATTAAGCAACTCGGACAGGCTGAACTCCAATAGCAATGTAGCGTCTGGCCTTTTTCGACGTTCTTGAAGCGCCAAATCAGGCGCTCCCTTGCAGGACAGCGATATTCGTTACGCTCTTTCACGTATTGGAACGCTTCCCTGGGAAACATGCCTTTGGCCTGGTTCGGCGAGGTTTTGGGCTTAGGGAGATACGTCGTAATACCGGCCTCATGACACGCAAGAATTTCATTACCTGTAAAATAACCGCGATCAGCGACGACGTGGAGATCACTGACGCCGCTAGCATCGCGTGCTTGCTTGGCCATCCGATAAAGTTGACGCCGGTCACTACCGACATTAGTGACTTCATGGGCGACAATCAGGTGATGCTGGCTATCGACAGCCGTCTGAACGTTGTAGCCCACGATTCCTGTTCCTCGCGTCGTCATGGAGCGAGCATCTGGGTCCGTCAACGAGATTTGCTGATCAGGGGCCTCGGTCCTTTGAATTTCAATGGATTGCAGTTGCTGGACTTCTTCTGTGAGGGAGGCGATCTTTTCCTTCAACCCTGCCGTCTGCGCTACTGTGACAACGGTGGAGCCTTGATCCATTGCGTCGAGTTGGCGTAAATAGCGCTCAATACTCTTATCGATTTCTTCTGCGCGGCGTTTCATTTTGGCCAAGGTAAAGTTGCGGTCTCGATTGTTGACTGCCTTAAATTTGCTGCCATCGATTGCCATGACCGATTGTGAGAAAAGCCCTAGACGCCGACATATAACGACAAAGTCTCGACAGGTGGCTTGGATCGCTTTGCCATTGTGCTTGCGGAAATCGGCAATCGTTTTGAAGTCCGGCGCGAGGCGCTCCGTTAGCCACATGAGTTCAACATTACGCTGCGCCTCACGTTCAAGTCGGCGGCTGGACTGCACGCGGTTGAGGTAACCGTAAAGATAGATTTTTAACAGTACAGCGGGGTGGTACGCGGGACGTCCAGTGGCATGAGGATCAATACCTTTGAAACCCAGCTGTTTGAGGTCGAGAGCGTCCACAAAAGCTTCAATGGCCCGAACCGGGTTGTCTTCAGTAACGAAATCATCCAGAAGCTCAGGAAACAACGTAGCTTGGGAACGAGATTCACCTGCGACGAAACGTTTCATCGGTACCTCCCACGATCTGTCATGGGTAGAGTATAGCGACAGCTACGTTTTCACACAGCCTCGGTCGTTAACTGTCATTAGCCTTCCCACACTCTACCTGCAACACAAGCTCGTACACTCGCGTAGGATCTTCCTCGATACACAGATTTGGGCTTTTGCTGCCAAGCTGAGGGTGCGCTGTTTTCATCCAGCGCCTTGCCTGCACTTCATCCATTGCTTGAGCCGCTGCTTCCCAAATATCTTCTCGACAAGGAGTATCGATAACTTCTCTCCCGACGTCATTAGTGTGCTGCCACGCCTGAATATCGTCAGGCTCCGGGGCATTTGGGTCGCATTCATTTAGCAGTATGTTGAGCCGAGCGGGTCTAACCGTTGAAGCGTCTAATGCGTCTTTCGAGTTTTGCAACAGTGCGTCTCGTAGCCAGGCATCCACTGCTTCACAGACTTGATCATTTTCTTGCGGAGGAACTACAGCGGAGCTATTGCCACTTTGGCGGATGAAAAGATGCTCGGGGACGTGAAGCGCAAGACCGCCACGGAGATAAACTACAATTTCACCGCTCATATCGGGCAGGTATGCATCACCGCTTTGTAAGCACTCTAGTGCTTGCCGAAACGTTTCTAACGGCTGAGGGAAGCGATCACGTATATCAAAAGCGCGGTAAGCAAATACGCTTTGTAAATGGTTGTGATTAGGCGGCTTGGCTGATGGCATTCTGAGCTCCAAATGCATTTCGCACTGCTATTTTCTAAACCACCTTAGCACCAGATTACTAGATTTGCTCATCATTCTGAGCTTATTTCATTAGAATCGCTGTCACTTATTACCTGACGTTAACGAGCTCGTCCCAGCGCGTAGTATATCGAGGCGTGCGGTGTTCAAAGCGCAGCGACCAGGCATTATCAGCATGAGGTAGGCCTAGCTGTATCGTACCTCGGCCTAATTCTCTATTGAGACGATCTACGGTGACCATCAGCTGCTCGCTTCGTTTGGCCTCGGCCTCGGCTTCTGTTTGCGGTTTTTCCGCCAGTGTCAGTTGGCGGTTAGCTTTCGGAGAGTGGCCTAACAGCATCACTCCTACTTTGTGGTAGGTATAGCCGCAGCCCTTGAACAGCTGCTTGAATCAAGGCGCGGCTATCGTCCGTAGATCGTTCGAGGGACACCACCACGCGGTTACTGTATTGAGGCAAGTCGTTACGAAAAGCATTCGTGCGTACGGATACCATCACCGAACTGGTGACACTGTGCTAGTTGCGTAATTTTTCGCCCCTGCCCTGGCGGCGTGTTGTCGAAGCGCTTCACGTAGATCGTGGGGGCTTGTAGTGAGGCGTTCGAACGAGCGGGAGACTATTATTTGCTGTTATGCTTGCTCATATCGTCCAGTTGAATAGCGGGCTTTCCGCGCAACTCCCAAACGATGCGTTCCTGCACCACGTTGAAGTGTCTGCGAATTTGCTTTGGGTCTGTTTCACGAAGCTGCCAAGCCGTCTCGATCCCCATTAACCTTAATCGTTCGCCAGTGCGACGAGCAATGCCCTATAGCTCGGTGACCGGGATTTGCTTGAGAAGCGCCTGCGTCGATGGACTATCCACCGTTAGCTCACAAACATCTTTATCACGGTAGCCGGGGTGCTTCTTTGCTGCGTGATTCGCCAGTTTGGCCAGCACACGGGGAGGCGCGAAGCCGACCGAAACAGGAATACCCGTTCTTTACCCTACCGTCTGCGTAAGTTTTGTCCGTAGGCTTCTAGGGTCGTAGGATCAAAGCCCTGAAACCCCACAAAGCTTTCGTCGATAGAGTACACCTCTACATCCGGCGAATACTCGCCTAGCACCTCGGTGACCCTCTGGACATATCGCCGCATAGTGCGTAATTACTCGATAGCAACGTCGCTTGGCGACGGATAAACGGAGGCAGTAGATGCTTGGCTGTGCTCGCCGTCCCAGGCAGGCGAGCAGGAAGGATTGAGTCCCGAAACAGCATTGGTCGATCTCGCCCATGGAAACCCCAATCCGCAATGGCTACCCGAGCTGACGGGGCTACTGGCCGAATGCTTGCCTAAGCCGTTTTTGTATGGTGAGGACACGATCCTTCCCGAACTACGCCGATGGGGGCTTGATTGGCTCAAGCCGGATTGCCCGTCCCATCACGAGATGGAGCTGACGCATGGCGCTGTCGACGCTATTGAGCGTCTAGCGGTTGCGCATCTAGTGCCCGGCGACCAAGTAGCCGTGGAAGATCCTTGCTTCTTAGGTACCATCAATGCGTTGCGATTGGCCAGCATGCAGACCGTGGGCGTCGAAATCGACGACGCGGGCATGTGCCCAGAGGCATTAGAGGCAGCCTTGGATAAGGGCGTGCGGGCGGTGCTGGTCACACCACGCGCTCACAATCCGACGGGTTGCAGCCTGTCCAAACATCGCGCAGACGCTTTGAAACGGGTTCTCGCAGCGCATCCGAATGTGTTGATTATCGTCGATGACCACTTTGCTCTGCTGGCCGAGACGCCGTATCACTCCATCATCCCGACCACCACAGCCCGCTGGGCGCTGATACGCTCTGTCTCCAAAGGCTTGGGGCCGGACCTGCGCCTTGCCTTCGTGGCCTGCGATTTGGCAACGGCGGACGGCTGCGAACCCGACTAGCCCCTGGAATGACCTGGGTGAGCCCATTCTTCAGGCGCTCGTTAGCGCCTGCCTGACGTCAAAGGATGTCCGCAAACGACTCGACAAAACGCGCAGCGAGTACGCACGACGCCGCGAAGAGTTGAGTACGGCCTTACAAGCTCAGGGAATTGACGTACTGCCTGTCTCGGGCGGTTTCAATGTACGGGTGCCGCTGCCCCAGGACGCGAAGGATGTGGCCTACGCCCTCGCCAAGAAAGGCTGGCTGGTTCGGCTGGGCAGCACTTTCGAGGTGCAAGGCTCTGTTGAGGCGATCAGGGTCACGGTGTCCACGTTGCAAGATGGCCAGGCGCAACGCTTTGCGGTGGATCTAAAATCGTGCTTTGCACGTAGGCCATGACGGGAGGCATGCAGGCCCTATCAGCTCTAGCTGTTAGAGTTGTTCGCTGCGGGTGGCTAGATCGCTCTGTACGATCCGAGGTAGGGTTTCACCATCCAGTTAATCCGGTTATCCATAAAGTGTCATCCTCCAGCTACTCCGGATACCCATTAATTGGATAATAACAGCGGCACCGCTGGGTTATGTGCGTTTCAGACAGGTACTAATCAATTACCCCCGGATAACGCTTTTTAGCTCGGTAGAGGCGATAAATCGTTATGGAATTGGTCAAAATCACGAGTGCTTCGGCCAGTGTCCCCCCGAACGAGCCAGTTAGGCTATGACTTCATGGCCATGTGTAGGCCATTGGTCTTGGCGAAGTTGAGGGTGCCGGCGTCGCAGCCGATCAGTAGACCGCCGGGGAAGACCATCTTCGGTAGGCAGTTGAGGCCGCCCTTGGCGATGGCCGGGCACCGTAGGCGATCCGTTTGCCGCCCTCGAGATGTTTCGCCAGCACTGGGTGATGCTTCATGCGCTGGAACTCGTCGAAGGGGGAGAGCCAGGGGTTCTGGTAGGAGAGGTCCATGATCAGGCCCACCACCACTTGCTGGTTGTCGCCGTGGTAGAGGAGCCAGCCGCCGTGGGGTACTAGTCCAGCGGCCAGCCCGAGCCGTGAAGGGTCAGGCCCGGCTCATGCTGCTCGGCGGGTATGTCCCTCAGCTCCATGCCCGCCATGTGACCATCCTTGAGCAGGTATACTTCGTCGCGTCTGGCCGGAGTGGTCAGCGGCACGCCACGCTCCTCCCAGGCAGGGAACAGCTCGACCAGGGTGCGAGGCTCGAAGATGTCGCCGGAGAGGGTATGGAACCCGCTTCAGATCCCTTGGTAGAGGTCTGCAACGGTGTCACCTGATCGGAGAGAGTGACGAGCAATCTGATCAGAGTCATTGCTACAACTTGTTCTCTAGTTCCGGCAGCGCCTTGAAGAGGTCCGCGTTCAGGCCATAGTCGGCGACCTGAAAGATCGGTGCCTCCTCGTCCTTGTTGATCGCTACGATCACCTTGGAGTCCTTCATGCCCGCCAGGTGCTGGATTGCCCCGCTGATGCCCACTGCGATGTAGAGCTCGGGGGCAACGATCTTGCCGGTCTGCCCCACCTGCATGTCGTTGGGCACGAAGCCAGCGTCCACAGCGGCGCGGGAGGCGCCAATGGCGGCGCCCAGTTTGTCGGCAATGCCGTCCAGCAGTTTGAAGTTGTCGCCGTTGCCCATGCCGCGTCCGCCGGAGATGACGACCTTGGCACCGCCCAACTCGGGACGATCGCTCTGCGCCAGCTCCTCTTTCACGAAGCTGGACTGGACGTTGTCGGCAACGAAATCGATCGTCTCAAGGGTGGCACTGCCACTCTCACCGACCGCATCGAAGCCGGTGGTACGCACAGTGATCACTTTGAGTGCATCCTCACTTTTGATCGTGGCAATGGCGTTACCGGCATAAATGGGACGTTTGAAGGTGTCGGCACTCTCCACGGCGATGATGTCGGAGATTTGACTGACATCTTTGAGGGCGGCTAAACGCGGCAGGACGTTTTTGCCGGTGGTGGAGGCGCTGGCCAGCACATGGCTGTAGCCATCGGCTAGCTCAACCAGCAGCGCGCCCATGGGCTCGGCCAGCTCGTGGGCGTAAACGGCGTTATCTGCGACGCGCACTTTGCTCACGCCGTCCAGCTTGGCGGCGGCTTCGGCGGCGGCTTGAACGCCTTCACCGGCCACCAGAACGTCGATATCGCCACCAATGGCGTGGGCGGCCGCCACGACGTGGGCAGTGGCGCCCGCCAGTTGGCCTTCGTGTAGATCCGCAAGTACCAGAATGCTCATGGCATCAACTCCTTTCAAGGCTCTTTGCTAAAGTACGGTTTTCAAAGCACTTATCTTAAAGAGCTTATCTCAAAGAACTTTGGCTTCGTTTTTCAGTTTGTCGATCAACTCGTCTACCGAGGCGACTTTGACACCGCCTTTGCGCTCGGCGGGCGACTCGACGTTGAGCAGACTGACCTTGGAGGGAACCTCGACGCCGTAGTCGGCGGGGGAGTTGACCTCCAGCGGCTTTTTCTTGGCCTTCATGATGTCGGGGAGCTTGGCGTAGCGCGGTTCGTTGAGGCGCAAGTCGGTGGTGACAATCGCCGGCAGCGTCAGCGCGATGGTTTGCAGGCCGCCATCGATTTCACGCGTCACGTTAACCTTGTCGCCGTCCACCACTACTTCAGAAGCAAAAGTGCCTTGCGGCAGGCCGGTCAAGGCGGCAAGCATCTGGCCGGTTTGGTTGTTATCGGTGTCGATGGCCTGCTTGCCAAGAATGACCAAGCCTGGCTGTTCTGTTTCGACTACTTTGGTCAGTAGCTTGGCTACGGCCAGGGGCTCGGCGCGCACGTCGGTTTCGATATGAAGTGCGCGATCTGCTCCCAGTGCCAAGGCGGTACGCAGTTGTTCCTGGGCAGCTTTGGGCCCTACGGTGACGGCGACGACTTCTGTCGCCACACCCTTCTCTTTCAGGCGTACCGCCTCTTCCACGGCAATTTCGCAGAAGGGGTTCATGGCCATTTTGACGTTGGTGAGGTCAACGTCGGAGTGATCCGCTTTGACGCGGATTTTGACGTTGTAGTCGATGACGCGCTTTACCGCGATGAGAATCTTCATGTAGCAACCTCTAGGATTAAAAAACTTGCATCAAGGTAGCCTTGGCCTTGATCTCGTTGTTATTCGCTAACGTTTCTTTCGCATGATCAGGGACCTCCCAGCCGACTCAGTCAGAACTTGGCGGCTGGCCCGAATTTCGGGGATCATTTTAAGCGAATTGATAAAATATCCGAATTAGCTCAGAAACGTGCGTGCATTAATCTGAATCTAGAGGGGTGACTCGATCGGGCTTGCCAGACCATTGCCAAGCCAGTGTCTTCCGAGACACTCCTATTAGAACTCCATTGAGCACGGATGGATGAAGCCAAAGCCCATCGCGTTCGACCGGCGTATCGGTACGGCGAACATAGCGTGCACCGTGGCGCTCCAAGCGGGAAATGATGTCGGCAAGGTCGCTAGTTTCGACATAGCACATGTAAAGGCCATCACCATGCTTGGAGGAAAACCGCCCCATTGGATAGGCAGGATCATGGGCCTCGGATAGTTCGATCCTATCGAGATGTTCGTCATCGAACATCAGTAGGCTACCTTCATAACCAAAGCGTGGAAACGATATTCCAACGCGGCGATTAGCGTTCAGTCCAAAATAATCAGAATAGCCATCAGCAACCTTAGTCCATTTCGTTTTCAATACGACAGTGAGTTCATAAAGAAAGGCGGTCAGAGCATTTTCCTGTCCGGAGGCCGGTTCGCTTGACTCACTTACAGTAAGAGGAAGGCCATATAGCTGTTCACCACTAATGTAGATACGCCCATCGGCCTTGGAATAATCAATGGAGTTTTGTTTCAGTTGCTCTGCAAATAGGTCAAGATTAGCAACTGCCACCCCACCGAATAACAATCCTTCGCCGGAGCGATGAAGTCGTTTCATGGCAGGCCCGTCACCATACGGCTTGACTAGTTCGACCCAGCTTGTACCCAATGCCATCAATCTAATGTCGGCGTTTAGAAAGTCGCTGCGATAGTCTCGAACTGGGGAAGCGCCCAGTATATTGCTGTAATTAGTCTGCGCCTCATCCAGGTTATTGACGACAACCAGAATTCGATCAACCGATTTTAACATGAGAAGTACCCCATCTTGTTATTGATAGTATGGTCGGTATAGCGTCAGCGGCCTGACTTGCCCGTCGATGTGATGGTGCTCTGGGTATCCGAAGATGCCAATTGCTCAGCAAACATCTTAACTTCGTTATCGAGGGCCGAGTGAGTCTGAGACTGATACCATTCACCCAGCATCGCTTTGGTTTTCCGCACGCTATTGAACGGCAGTGCGCTTAGACTCTTTGCAGTTTCACGCGCTTTTTCCAGTGCGGTGCCGTCGCCGACAAGTTCGGTGACAAAACCTGCATCAAGGGCTTCGCGCCCATCAAAGAACCTGCCTGACATCAGCCAATCACGTGCCTTCCGACGTCCGACAATCTGCTCTAGCAGATACGAAGAAGCGCCTTCGGGCCCTAAGCCCAGAGCAACGAAGGGCATACGGAAGCGCGTTGTGGCAGTTGTATAGACGAAATCACAGTGCTGTAGCAGAGTGGTACCGATGCCAATAGCAATACCTTCAGCCGCTGCAATCACAGGGGCTCGACAGTCGCACAGCGAACGCAGGAACTTTACCCCTGGTGAATCACCAGGGCCGCGTTTGATCTTAAAATCGTTGAGGTCGGCCCCGGCAGTGAACGAATTTCCAGCGCCATGGAGAATGATCGCCTTGCAGGATTCATGCTCACCATATTCACGGAATAGCCGTTCAAGCTCATGGTACATGTCATGGCTAAGCGCATTTTTCTTGTCTGGACGGTTGATACAAATCTCAAGGATTTCATTGGTAAAATTGCTTTCAATCATAAGTCCACCACTCTATTTTGTTGATTTTGGGTACATGGCCACATTAATACACTGGATCGATACTCATAATGTGGCCGATGCGTTGAGCTTCACTTCTGATAATCTCTACTGCGTTATTGATACTCTTTTCGTCGGGTAAAGCATCGCGGCTAACCGAGATCCCGAGCGACAACAAACGGCTCTTTATGTTGGGCAGTGGTACTGCCAGGGAAATTTGGTTGACATTCTCATAAAACTTTCTGCCGTAATCATTGGGCGGGGATGGCGATAGCGCCTGGTATAAGGCACTGTCACTCGGGAGGGTGCTACCGACCCTTAAATTCGTGATATGAAGTCGGCGAACCTGCGGGCTAGCTACAGCCCGAGCAATGATTGTTACTCGGTCTTCGGTTAACTCACCAATATTTGCCGTCCCAGCAAAATCATTGGCTAATGCACCAAGACTAGACTGAACAAACTCGTTGATATTGGCACTACCAAGTGCGGCAAACCCAATCTCAAGAGTCTTGGCCGTTAGCCGCCAACGTTCGTGATCTTGAGCGGCATAGCCTTCCTTTTCCAAGGTGTATAGAAATCTCAGAACGGTCGCACGCGGCAGTTCCGTTAAGCGTGCAAGCTCACTGGCTGTTGGGTTTGGATTGATACGAAATGTCTGAAATATCAATAAACACCGCTCAATAGAACGATTACTCTTCATTTGATCACCTGGTGGACAAACTGATCGCTAGATGCATTAATCATATAAGCTACTAACCCGAATTGGCTCTGTCAATATTTCGCAACTAAGTCATCACTCGTGCAGGACGGGAACGTGCTCGTAGCGGCACTAGGGCTGCGTGGTCTCTCTTAAATAAATTTATTTTGAATACCGCGCCTTGTGCATTGGGCAGAAAAACTCCAGAAAAACTACTGGACAGATTTTCGCCTAGCGTTTAAAAAGGTAGACGAAAAAAATGAACAATGCGTTCACTAGATGAACAACAACAAGAGATAGCCATCCTCTTGTCCTCTAACTGCCCTGTCGCTTACAGGGACCGATAAGGGACAGAGCTTGAGCTGTCGCGACCTATAAGGAGAGATATATGGGTATTTTCACAAATAAGGGTAGCCTTCTGGCCACGGCGGTTACTTCCATAATGCTTTTGCCATCCATAGGGCATGCCAACACTGATCGCATGAATATCGTAACGGCTTCTCCCGGAGGCCTCTGGTATTCACTTGGCGCACGCTATTCGCAGATTCTTGAGCAAAATATCGAAGGACTGACAGTCACCAGTTCGCAAGGCGGTTCGGTTCCCAATGCCCGACAGGTTAACACTGGCGAAGCAGATATCGGGGTTATCTATACCGACTTGGCGCAAAAGGCATACGATGGCACAGCACCCTTCCGTGAAGAGCTTGAAAATCTGCGAATCCTAGCCGCTATTGCTCCCGGAAAACTCCAAGTAGCAGTACCCAAAGATAGTGACATTCAGACATTAGAAGATCTCTCTGACAGACGCATCAACCCCACTCCGATCGGATGGGGCACGCGTGATATCGCAGAGATGGTGCTAGAGACCGGAGCCGGGCTGTCCTTTGATAGCATTCAATCCAACGGTGGCAATGTTTTCGGCGTTGGTCACGACGACGGTATGAATATGATGGTCAATGGCCAACTTGATACACTGTTCTTTCTCGGCGGTGCGGCCTCGACGATCATGAGCCTGGACAGCAATCCGGGGGTACGCCTCATTCCCATCGACGGAGAAGTCAGATCCAGCATTCTCGAATCTGAGCAAAATGAAGGCGGAGCCTTCTTCGCGGATGAGGTTACCGGTGATATGTACGAATTCATCGACCAGCCCGTCCCAACCATCGGCGTCATGCAGGTATTTATCGTAAACAAAGATCTACCTGAAGAGCGTGCCTACGAGATGGTCAAAATCCTCTACGAGCAACGTGAAGATCTTGTCGACCTGTTCGCAGGTCAGGCGGAGGAAGCGTTCGACATTCAGGCTGCCCCCAGGGCCGCGGTCATTCCGTTTCATCCCGGCGCTCTACGCTACTTGGAAGAGCAAGGCGTCACCATCGCTGAGTGATGACCAGAGCGTGCTTCGTCCCCCTGCTCGAGGCACGCCGTCATTAGGGGCATCGAAGCTTTGTGAACAAACATGGCCGTTCGATACTTTATTTCACGTGCATCCGTATCTTTCGATACTCTTCAACCCGATGGTGGCCAGATGAGCACTCTTTTCAGCCGAACATCCGCGAAATTCACCATTCTAACTCTGTCAGTGTTCTTTTCGCTATATCACCTGTATTTCGGATATTACCCCGCCCCCGGCGCAATGAATTTCAGGCTAACACACGTGTGTCTTGCGCTGACGCTTTGCTACCTACTGTTCCCAGCACGGGAGAGCATCGTCTCTACCACGGCCCGCCGCCTCGATGCCGCGACACGGATCATCGCTGCAGGGCTAAGTATGGCAATTTTGTTCTATGTCATCCGAGATTCGGACGCCTTCCAGATGCAGACTGGCTACCTCTCAGCCTCTGATATCGTGATGGGGACCATTTTAATCGTACTGGTGCTTGAGGCCACTCGTCGTGTGGTCGGCATAGCGATGGCACTTCTGGCGATACTGCTAATGGTTCATGCGCTAACCTCAGGCGCACTCCCCGGCATCTTGGGGGGGACTAGCATTAGCTGGAAGACCTTTATCGATACCAATTTTGTCCAAACCTCGGGGCTTCTAGGAATCCCTGTTTCCGTGACCGCGGGTTACGTAGTGCTGTTTCTATTCTTTGGGGCGCTTCTCCTAAAAACCGGCGTGGGCCAATTGCTAATGGACCTCGCCACAGCCGTCACAGGCCGATATTCTGGCGGCCCAGCTAAGGCAGCGGTGGTAGCCAGCGCCTGTACTGGAACCATCAGCGGTAGCGTAATCGCCAATGTCGTGACAACCGGCGCCGTAACCATCCCACTGATGAAACGAAGCGGTTATAAACCCGAACTCGCCGCTGCGATCGAGGCCTCTTCCTCAACCGGTGGCGTTATCATGCCCCCCGTTATGGGAGCGGCAGCTTTCATCCTGGCACTATTCGCTGGTGTTCCCTATCGGGATGTCATGCTGGCCGCTGCAATCCCGTCTTTACTGTACTTTTGGTCAATCTTCGTAACCGTCCACTTAGAAGCGAAGAAAGGCAACATCGGCGCTCTGCCGGAAAGCGAAATCCCCCGCCTCTGGCCACTCCTGCGTTCGCGCGGGTACATGCTACTGCCGCTCGTTGCCATTACTACCATCTTGATTATAGGGTACACGCCCACCGTTGCCGCCTTCTACGGATGCGTATCTACCATCGCGCTGTCTTACGTACAACGTGAAACCCGACTGACATTTCAAGGCTTTATCGAATGTCTGGTAGAGACCGCGCGAACCGCTGTTCCCGTCGTGATCGCCTGTGCTACTGCGGGAATCATCGTGGGCTCCGTGATGATGTCGGGCCTCGGCCTACGGATCAGCAGCCTGATTCTGGAGCTTTCACATGGCAGTCTATTACTTTCACTACTACTGACCGCGGTGGCAGCCATCATCCTGGGTATGGGCATGACCACGACGGCAGTCTACGTCACTTTGGCAGCACTGATCATTCCCGGGCTGGAAAGAACTGGAGTGGAGCCACTGGCCGCCCACCTATTCGTACTTTATTTTGGCGTAATTTCCTACGTCACACCGCCCGTTGCTCTCGGCGCTTTTGCCGCAGCGGGTGTGGCGCGTACCAAACCAGGGCGGACCGCGCTAACTGCATTCCGAGTAGCTGCAGCCGGCTTCATTGTTCCGTTTATGTTTGTCTACGGCCCGGAATTGCTCCTTATCGGGTCCCCAGGTGCCATCATACTGTCCGTGGCGACCGCCATTCTAGGAGTTACCTGTCTATCCGCCACTCTGTGTGGATGGCTACTCCTCTCGCTTAATTGGATAGAAAGAGTCTTGCTTCTAGGTGCTGCCATTCTGCTGATGCTATCGGGATGGGGAACAGATCTTCTCGGGATAGTGGTCTTACTCTCAGTCTTTACTTTCCAAAAATACCGGGTTCGGCCCACCCCCGAGCCAAGCGCATAACGTTACCCAAATATAAGCGCCAACCCAGTACCTTCAAACACTCGTCTTATGAGGTGATTTCATGAAAACAACAGCGTCCATTTGCTGCCTAGCTGCTGTTTTACTAGTTCTGTCATATATCGGAGAGAGAAGCCTCTTCTTCTCCAATTACCCCATGTTCGTGACAGTTTTTGCAGCACTGGCTTTGCTCATCTCAGCGATGGCCACCTGGGTGGGGGCCTCAGGCTCTGCGGGTGACAAAACAGAGTCGAACGACACCTCAAGCGATCACAACGGGAACGATGCCCGCGCGAATACGGAGTTTTGATGATGTTTAACCATGATTTTATTCAATCCTTGCCCGACACGATTGTGGATAACGGCAAGGGACCTTTGAGCGGTTTTTTAGTGCTTGATCTGACCCACTACTTGGCCGGCCCTCTAGCCAGCATGCTTCTTGCAGATATGGGAGCAACGGTGATCAAAATTGAGTCCCCCGGAGGAGACCGCTTCCGCTCCTATCCTTCCCATGATGAAAGAGCTTTAGATGAAGGGGCTGCATATCTTTGGGCGAACCGCAACAAGCAAGGCATGGAAATCGACTTAAAGCATCCCGAAGGCAAAAAGGCCATCCGTGCGTTGCTGGAAAAAGCCGATGTTTTAATTGAGAATTTTGCAAGCGGTGTAATGAAACGTTTGGAATTGGATTACGAGACAATCCAAAAAGCCCGACCATCGATCGTCTATTGCTCGGTGTCGGCCTATGGTAAGGATACCGAATTCTCGGCCCGCCCCGGCTTCGACTCGGTCGTACAGGCGGAAAGTGGCTTCGTCTCGATGAACGGCTATGGAGACCGTGAAGGCGTACGCACTGCCTCTTCGGTTATGGATATCGCGACAGCAATGTTCGCTTCTAGCGCGGTTCTTGCGGCCTTGGTACGCCGTCAAGTATCAGGAGAAGGCAGCCACGTGGAGGTGCCGCTATTCGGCAGCGCCCTTTCCATGACGGGTTATGCGGCGATGCAAACGCTATGCCGCGGCACCCCCCCCGAGCGTCATGGCAATACAAGCCCTGACAGCTGCCCCACTGGTGTATTCAGTTGTCGGGATGCAAGCTTCTTCTTACATTGTGGCAATTCCGAGATCTTCGCGCGCCTGTTCCGTGAGGTGGTTGGTCGAGAGGATATCGCGACATCAACCAAATACCAGACAGGCCCCGAACGCCTACGTCACCGCGAAGAACTGTTTGAAGTCCTCGAACCTTTCTTCGCCTCTCTCGACTGGAACGATTTACAAACGATGCTGGCCCGGGCACGAGTGCCCGCGGGCAAAGTACGCGATCTCAAAGATGCTCTTCTTAGCGACGAAGCTAAGTCACTTGGACTCGTCAGCAAAATTGCTCATCCCCAACTCGGGTGGGTACCCAACATCCAAAGCCCAATCTTCTTCAACGGTAGGCTTGTAGGCGCTAAAAAAGCAGCCCCTATGCGGGGAGAGAACACCGTGGAAATTCTGAAGAGTTTGGCAGCTTATTCCGAGGAAGATATTAATCGAGCTCTCAAAAGCGGCGCATTCGACAAACGTTGATGTGGTCAAGGCGGGTCATACCCGCACATAACATGAAATCCAAAGGTATATTTTATATGGCACTTGATAACGACACCTTCAACCTTCTTCGCGCCACGGTTCAGCGGTTTGTGAATGAAAGACTTATCCCTGCTGAGAATTATGTCGAGGAAAACGATAACATTCCTGAGGAGATCGTCTCTGAAATCAAGGAGATGGGCCTCTATGGACTTTCCATACCTGAAGAGTACGGTGGTATTGGATTGTCGATGGAGCAGGAAGCCGAACTGATCTATGACATCAGCCACACCTCCTTCGCCTTCCGCTCGCTATTCGGAACGAACGTCGGAATCGGCTCACAGGGAATTCTTATGGATGGAACCGCGGAACAAAAGCAATCTTGGCTGCCGCGTTTCGCATCAGGAGAGATCACGGTTTCCTTTGCCCTGACCGAACCCGAAGTCGGCTCTGACGCTGCGTCGCTGAAAACCCGCGCAGTCAAGGACGGGGATTTTTATATCTTAAACGGAACAAAACGGTTCATTACCAACGCAAACCGGGCTGGGGCTTTCACCCTAATGGCGCGTACAGGCGAAGCAGGCGCGAAGGGGATCTCCTCCTTTATCGTTCCGGCGGGGCTGGACGGCCTGACCATCGGCAAACACGACAAAAAGATGGGGCAGCGAGGGACTCGAACCGCAGATGTCATTCTTGAGGATGTGCGTGTACCCGCTGAAAATATTATCGGCGGTGTTCCCGGTAAGGGGTTCTATACTGCAATGAAGGTGCTTGATCGGGGGCGGCTGCATATCGCAGCTCAAGCCTGCGGCATGGCTGATCGCCTTATACGGGACGCCATGACCTATGCATTGGAACGCAAGCAATTTGGTCAACCGATTGCTAATTTTCAACTGATTCAAGGCATGTTTGCCGACAGCCAAGCGGAACTCTACGCCGCAAAAAGCATGTTGCAAAAATCGTCAGCGCTTTATGATACCGTGCCTTCAGGGTCCCGCAACGATGAGCTGAGTATGGCTGCCGCCTGCACAAAAGTTTTCTGCACGGAAATGGTGGGGCGAGTCGCTGACAGAGCGGTTCAGATCCATGGTGGGGCGGGGTACATCAGCGAATACAAAGTGGAACGCTTTTATCGCGATGTCCGATTGCTGCGGCTTTACGAAGGCACCACACAGATCCAGCAGGTCATTATCGCCAAACACCTGATGAAAAGAGATAACTCAATCTTTGGATAATGCCTATGCCATCGGACATAGCCTTATCCTTTTTGCCATGCCCGATGGCACCTTCGTCATTTACTCAATGCGCTGTAAGGGGGCTCAGGTAGTAGCGCCAGTACTCCCGTTCAATGAAACACCTGATCACCTACTGGCCGTCTGCTGCCAGATGCGGGTGATAACTCACTTATCGAGCTTCGTGCCTTGAACTTAGCCAAGACCGTTTACCGCTCACCTGCGCAGTGTTTGAGTTTGAATACAAGAAGAAACGAGCCTAAGGGGGTTTTATATGAATACGTATAGCGTCGCACTGGTGAACGGCAAAATCACCAAACTAAAGGGTAGTCGCAGCACGGAACTTGCCAGCCCACTAACAGGACTGTTGGATCGCCGGATATATCATGGCGATGCTGAGGATGTGAGTGCCGCAGTGTCGGCGGCTCAAAGAGCCTATAGCTCATGGTCAAAAACCGACGGAGCAGCACGTCGCAAAGTCATCGAGGCTCTGGCCCAAACCATCGAGAACCGTGCGGAGGCAATAGCGGCGGCCATCAATAGCGAGGTCGGCACTCCAGAAAAAATCGCACTCGCAGTGCAGGCAGGGTTGCCAGTAAATGTATTACGCGGCTTTGCCCATGACCTGGACTTGGCCCTGACGGATGAGACTATCGCTCACTCGACGATTCAATATCGTCCACTTGGTGTGGTGGCCGCCATCACACCTTGGAACTATCCACTGCATCAGGCAATGGCCAAAATAGGTGCTGCATTGGCAGCAGGCTGCACACTGGTCTTGAAGCCCAGCGACCTAACACCGAAAACCAACGCACTGATCATGGAAATGTTGGCAGAAACCACCCCTCCCGGTACCGTCAACATCGTTCCAGGAGATGCGACGACCGGCGCGGAGTTAATTGCACACGCAGGTATTAACGCTGTGTCTTTCACTGGTTCTGTCAAAGGAGGCCGCTCGGTCGCTCAAGCCGCTGCTAAAGCCCTAAAGCCCTGCTTCTTAGAGCTTGGTGGCAAGTCGGCAGGCATCCTGTTAGACGATGCAACCCCAGCAGTTGCCCTAAAGGCCATCGTCAATAGCGGCTTTCTGAACAGCGGCCAAACCTGCACAGCGCTAACACGGATTCTCGTTCCGAATACGATGCTGGACGAGGCAACTGCCCAGATTGGGAACTTGGCCGATAAGATGACCCACCGACTTGGGCCGATGATTTCGCAGGAGCAATACGACCGCGTGCAGGGTTTTATCGCGCGCGCCCAGCAGGACGACGCCGTCACACTAGTCACCGGGGGCGTAGGCCATCCTGATGGACGGGAAGATGGCTATTACGTTCGACCAACCGTGTTCATATCCAGGGATCCGAAAGCGGAAATCGTTCAGCAGGAAGTCTTCGGCCCAGTTCTGGTCATAATGGGGTATGACAATGATGATGACCTAATTGCCCTGGCGAATGGTACCGACTATGGCCTAGCAGCCGCAGTCTGGGGCAGCGATACCACACGCATCAAGGAGATTACCGGGCGCTTACTCGCTGGACAGATCGATGTCAACGGGGCTCTCTTTAACCCCCGCGCACCGTTCGGTGGTTTCAACTGCTCAGGTAGTGGCCGAGAAATGGGCTTACATGGAATCCGTGAGTTTCAGCGTCCGGTTTCCATCCAGCAAAAGAATTAAAAGCGCCGTTCATAACCTGGCAAATGCGTTCGAGCAAAAGAATTAAAAGCGCCGTTCATAACCTGGCAAATGCGTTCGGCTTTTCTGACGGCTTGAGAAGTCCCGGTGTCCAGTCTTCAAAATTGAGGTGCACGCCCCGTCTGACTGGGAAGGATCTGACTTCATTTGGGGAGAACTCATGCTGCATTTGGAGCTGCCAGAAGGCGGATATCTACTGTATATCCAGTTACTCACTGGAGTATGCCCTGAAACAAGAAGGCCTCGAAGCCTTCGAGAAGGCACTGGCTAGCCTCCCTGTCAAGTGGGGGGGCAGCGGTGGCCTACAGCGGCGGTATCGGTGTCGAAATCCCGCATGTCACAAGACCTTCAATGCCTCATAGGCACGCCCCTGACCCAGCGGCAGCACCGCGACAAGTGGTTCGACTACCTGCGCTGCATGCGAGACAGCCTGACGTTACGCGCCTCAGCGGATCGAGTGGGCATCGATTTGAAGACGGCCTTCCGCTGGCGTCATCGCTTTCTGCAAACGAGTGCACGAGACAATGCCAACGCCCTGTCCGGTATCATCGAGGTGGACGAAACCTTCTTTCTGGAGTCCTACAAGGGCAAGCGTAACCTCACACACTGCCAGCCCCGGAAACGCGGCGACCAATGGCAGCATCGAGCAACCGGACCGCAACATCCGTCAGAAAGCTGGCCTCAATCGCGCCATTCCCGACCAGGTTTGGTACGAGTTTCGGCGTCAACTCAATTACAAACTGGCCTGGCGCGGGGCGCATCTGATCCTGGTGCCACCGCACAACACCAGTCGTACCTGCCCAGAATGTGGGCATGTGTCGGCGGAGAACCGGCGCAGCCAGGCGCGATTCGCCTGCCTCGAATATGGCTTCGAGGCCAATGCCGACCATGTGGCGGCCATTAATGTGTTAAGGGCAGGGCATGCGGTTAACCTGTGAAGTGAGCGGCGCGGTAAGGCTGCCAGCAGCAGGAACCCACCGAAGCGACTCAGGGGCGACTCACTGCCGCGCCTGAGCGCCGTAGGAATCCCCTTCCTTTCCGCCATGGGTGGCAACATCCAGAAGGCGTTGAGGAAGGGGAGGATGTCAATGAGTGTCCAGGCTAGTGCTGTCAGGCTTAGCGAAACACGCATTGGAATACCCCGGAGCAAAAACATGCCCACCATCCCCATCGCTACAATGGCAGGCAGACCCGCCCAGCTCTGCCAGGTAAACATGGAAGTTACGCCACTGGCCGCCAACACAACTACCATTGCTACCTTACTGCCCGGATAGCGGAGTGCGAGTGCAACTCGCACGATCACCAGCAGCGACAAGGCAGCGGCTGAACAGTACCTATAGCGGGTTCAAACTTTCGGAAAGGCACAAGGCTGCAGACAACACATGCATCAGACCACCCAAGGACAAGCCCAGTGTCGAGGCGACGACTTCCGCCCTGCCGCCAGCGACGGTGCGTGCCACCACATAAGCGACACCGGGCTTCCTCGGCAACCGACTGGATACTGAGTTTGCGGCCCTGCTTGATGACCTTTGGACGACCTTTCTCTGGCCTGACGTATGGCCTTTGCCGTTAATTCGCCCCGCGCAGGGGGTGTTTAGGTTCTTCAGGTTGCGACATAAGCCAGGTCCTCTTTAGTTGCCCCAAGACCCGTCAAGACCGTCTCGCAGCGCTTAATGTCACGCTCAACCCGCTCGGCTCCTCCAGGTCCAATATCTGTGAGGTCGCGCATTTCGATCTGCTGGGCATAAATACCTTGCCACACAGTCTTCCGTGACTCATCAATGACCGCATTGCTACAGTCAGCACAACTTGTTTTCTCGACGCCTTGGCCACCGTTACAGCCTCCCGTATCGGCGGTACACCACGCGACGCCAGTAGCCCGCAGATGCACCAGGGGGCTAATCGTTTTGGCCATTTCAGCTCGATCCTCTTTGACGGTTAGAGCCTCGTTCTTCGTACGGAAGGCGCGGATTGGATCGGCAGCTCCACCCGTCAAAACTGCGTCAGGCTCCAGCCAGTGCTCCAGAAGGTCGGTCTTGATGCCCAGTGCGGCCAGACCTACGTTGTCGTAAAGCTCGGTATCTTGCTGCCGAGACATGGCGTACAGAGTGGTCATGGCTAGCGACCAGTGCTTGAAATGGTCCCGCAGGTAGCGAAGGTCGCCAAAGGCGTTGTGAGCCGCATAAACCGCAAAGATGCGCCGAAACTGATGAGGCGCAAAACACCAGTCCAGTCCACACTGGGCGGCAAACTCATTGAGACGGATAATCGCGCTTGCTTTGGAAAGCGTTCCAACCCAGTTTTCCTGTTGCCTTGTGACCGCGAGGAATAGGCGATTGGCATGCCCCTTCAATTGCGTAATTTCGGGATTCTTTGGATTGTCAGTTCTCAGGTCGAAAATGCGTTGCTCCAGTTGCGCTTGCAGCGGATGTACAAAGCGCTCAGCTACGGCAAATGCGCGGTGAGTTTCGGCCACCAGCCACTCACAGGTTCCCGCTCCTGTCTTGTAAGGGGTGCCACGCATCCAGTGAAAGGGTTCACCCTCTTCATCCAGCGTTTTGAACGTGCAATGATTTTCCAGTGAGCAGAGTTCGGACACGCGGACACCGCTGGTAATCAAGATGATGCACATGCACGCCGTTTGCAGGTGTTGATCCGCTTTGCGCATTCTTTTTAACGTCCAGCCAAGTTTTTTCAAGTGGTTGTGTATGAACTCCAGTCTTCCAGTTATTTTCGGCAATTAATGCGACGCTCAAAGCGTAATATCAGTCTATTATGGTAATCTATTTAGAATTGAATGCGACGAAAAGTAGGCTAATAACTGCGCCGGCCATGAAATTTTCAATATTTGGTGCGACAGCCCATGACACGTCCAACATCTGTTCGTAAAATCGGCCCTACTCGCCGGAGTGTATCTGGCTACTACGCATTTCGCGGGGATGAATCTATTGCTTTAGAGTCGACGCTTGAGCGTGACTTTCTGGTGAAAGCTGAGTTTGAACTGAACGTACTGGGAGTGATTTCTCAGCCATGAGAGATACCGTTTCACCATCCAGTTACCGGAAGACGCTACACCTATACCCCCGATTATTTGGTTTATTACCGTCTCGGTAACCGCCATTACGGGGACTACCCGATGAATCGCCCCGGATATTCTAGACACCCGTTAGGCTCTTAAAGTAACGCCTTTCATACTCAACCGGTGACAAGTTATCACTTGTGCCGTGTCGGCGCTTTGGGTTGTAAAACATTTCGATATAATTGAACACGTCGCGTCTAGCCGCTTCCCGTGTCGAATAAATCTGCCGCTTGATCCGCTCTCGCTTGAGGAGTTGAAAGAAACTCTCAGCAACGGCGTTATCATGACAGTTACCAAGCCGACTCATGCTGCCCACTAGGTGATTGGCTTTCAGAAAGCTTTGCCAGTCTCCACTGCTGAACTGGCTTCCTATCCGAATGCATCATCACAGTTCCTTGCGGCTTGCGTCGCCAAACTGCCGACAATAAAGCATTCAGCACTAACTCCATGGTCATACGAGACTTCATCGACCAGCCAACCACTTGACGAGAAAACAGGTCGATAACCACCGCTAAGTAAAGCCAGCCTTCGTACGTTCGGATGTACGTAATACCCGTCACCCAAGCAACATTTGGCGCTGTTACTTCAAACTGACAGTCTAAATGGTTGGGTGATACAACAGCCGGATTTCCACCGCCATAGCAGCCAGGGCGTCGTCGATAGCCCGTCTGAGAGCGTAAACCTTCTCTACGCATCAGGCGGGCCACTCGGTACTTACCGCAGGTTTCACCAGCCTCACGCAGATCTTGATAGATTTTGCGATAACCGTATACACCACCGCTCTCAAGCCAGGAATGCTTGATCAATCCCAAGAGACGCTGATCATCCCGGTCTCGATTAGACAGTGCTTTTTTGGGGTATCCGGATTAAATGGTTGATATGCGAGATTGGAAGATAAGCGACAAGTGAAACTCACAACGGATTAACTGATTGATGGCTGCTCAGTATGTTCACTTGATCGAAGTTGAGGGTATCCAGATAAATGGTGGATCCGATCCGACGAGCAGGGGCCGAGCCGGCATCCTCTCGACGGCATCCTCTGAGAGTCGCGATAAGCCAGGGATCTCGGGGAGAATCATATGCTCGAGGACGATGCGGGGCAGTGACCTGTCCTGATGATCCGTGGCAGCGCACGTCGCTGGGCGACAGCTTGGCTATGCCGCTCGCCTTGCTGGAGACCCGCTGGTGAGCACTGTGGCACGTGCCCTTCTGCCTGGGGCAGGCTTTGACAAGGAAGAAACGCCCATGCTAAGTTCACGACCATGATTTCATATTTGGCAGTTCGCCTCACTCCGCGATTTATGCACCCCCGGGATCCTTACGGCATCGGCGGGCGGTGAATTGTACACCTCTGAAAGCGGAACCCCCGGGCCAGACCCCGGGGGTTTTTGCTTTCAGCCGGCCTCCCATTCATCGAGAGTTTGATGAGTAACGCCTGATTTTTCCGCCGGTACCTACATCCTGGAGAAATCAGAAAATGTCTACGTTGTTATCCTCCGAAGCACTATGCTCCGCCCTCAACCTTGCGGACCTGACCAATCCGCGCCAGGGTACGCATGCCATGCAGTTGCTGCTGCAGGAAATCAGACAAGCGCTCACCAAGCAATGGCGCTGCAGGCAGCTCATGATTCGCAGCGGCTCTGTTGTGCCAATTACTAACAACTACGACCGTTTGGGCTATCCACCGGAAGGTGCAGCGCGAGACGCTCGCTACACACGCTACGTCGCCGATGGTTATATCCTGCGCACCCAGACGTCGGCGGCCATTCCCGATCTGCTGGACGGGCTGAGCTTGGACCCACCCGATGACTTGTTGCTGCTCTTACCGGGACTAGTCTATCGGCGCGACAGCATCGACCGCTTGCACTGTGGCGAACCGCACCAGTTGGACCTCTGGCGCCTAGTGGACGCTGCCCAAGGATCGGAGATGTCGGTATCCGAGTTACAGCAAATGGTTTCGGTGGTCATGGCCGCCGCCGTGCCCGGCCTGGAGTGGCGCACCCTAGCGTCGCCTCACCCTTACACCGAGCAAGGGATACAAATCGACGTTCGCTGGCGGGATGAATGGATGGAGGTTGGTGAGTGCGGCCTAGCGGCACGCGGGATACTGAACCAAGCGGGCCTTACTGGCCATACTGGTTTGGCCATGGGACTGGGGCTCGATCGGTTGCTGATGCTGCGCAAGCGGATCCCCGATATTCGGCTACTGCGAAGTGAAGACCCGCGCGTGCGCACGCAGATGAATGACCTGGTTACCTACAGGCCGGTATCTGCGATGCCTGCCATTCGTCGGGACCTATCTCTCTGCGTCGATACTTGGATTAACGAAGAACTTATCGGCGACATGGTCCGCGAACGGTTGCCCGAAGCGGAGAACATTGAAGCTCTGCTGATCAAGGCGGAAACGGCTTTCGAGGATCTACCGGCGTCGGCCCATCAACGCATGGGAATGAAGCCAGGGCAGAAGAATATCCTGCTGCAACCGACCCTTCGACACTTGGAGCAGACTCTGACCGACGAGGATGCCAACTTTATCCGCAACCAGGTCTATCGCCTGCTCCACCAAGGTGAACGCCAAGAACTGGCGCAGGATGGCAGTTGAAAGCAACCGCACCCGGGCATTTCCCTGGGTGCGGCTTCCGATCAGCCCCACCGCATAGTGGGGCAGCACTCGACACTGTCCAGCACCGCCTTGAGGGAACGCCTACTCCAAGCGGTGCAGTGTGTCTCAGTTAGAGAACCACGATCACCGATTGTCAATGTCGACAAGGAAAGTTTGCATGACCAGCCTGCCTGATAACATCCTTCATCTTCCTGAGTACCATATCCTGGATATTAAGGATGAAGAGCACGACCTCCACTTCCGGTTGGAAGCCCCCCATTCTGTAGCCTGCGAGGAATGTGGCGTAGAGGGGGAGTTTGTCCGATTCGGTAAGCGCGATGTTGCTTACCGAGACCTTCCCATCCATGGCAAGCGGGTCACCTTGTGGGTGGTTCGCCGGCGTTATACCTGCCGTGCCTGCGGGAAGACATTCCGTCCGACACTTCCAGAGATGGAGGATACCCACCGCATGACGCGGAGGCTTTACAGCCATGTCGAGAAAGAAGCTTTCAACCACTCTTACGCCTACGTGGCCGATAGCACGGGCCTTGACGAGAAGACCGTTCGCGAGATATTCAAGAAGAAGGCCGAGTTTCTGGGCCGCTGGCATCGCTTCGAGACGCCCCGCTGTTTGGGTATCGACGAGCTGTACCTAAACCGTCGATACCGCTGCATCCTGACCAACCTGGAGGAGCGCACCCTGTTGGACCTGCTACCCGGTCGTCAGCAGGAAGCGGTGACGAAGCGGCTCATGAGCATGGCCGAGCGCAATCAGGTCGAGATCGTCAGCATGGACATGTGGAAGCCCTACCGCCGTGCCGTCCAGATGGTGCTGCCACAGGCTCGGCCGGTTTGTGCCCTTTCCTTCACAGAGTGGTTTGAGTAGGCAGAAGAGATGCTGGCTCGCATTGGAGCACGGCAGCGATCTCATATAACTTTTCCACGGTGATATTAACTTCTCCTCGTTCGACTCTTCCTATATAGCTGCGGTCAATGCCAGCAGCTAAGGTAATCCCCCCGAAAAATAATCGCGATGATAAGTGGAATTTTGTAACCTGAACAGACAGGAGATTCCACATGCGCAAATCACGTTTTACCGACAGCCAGATCATGGCGATTCTGAAGCAAGCCGAGTCTGGCATGCCCGTTCCTGAGCTGTGTCGCGAACACGGTATGAGCAGTGCCACGTTCTACAAGTGGCGCTCCAAATACGGCGGCATGGACACCTCCATGATGAAGCGCCTCAAGGAGTTAGAAGACGAAAATCGGCGACTGAAAAAGATGTACGCCGAGGAGCGTCTGAAATCGGATCTACGCCAGGAAGCCCTTGAGGGAAAGTGGTAAAGCCATCTCAACGCCGAGAGATGGCAAAGAGTGCTGTTAAGGCCGGGTGCTGCAGTATCCGGCTAGCCTGCGAGGTATTTGGCATCAGCGAGACCTGTTATCGCTATCAGGCGAAGCTGAACCACGAAAACAGGGTCATTGCCGATTGGCTGGTGCAGCTCACGCACAACCAGCGCAACTGGGGCTTTGGCTTATGTTATCTGTACCTGCGCAACGTGAAGGGGTTTGCCTGGAACCATAAACGCATATATCGGATTTACCGAGAGCTAGAGCTAAATCTGCGGATCAAACCAAAGAAGCGGCTGGTGCGTGAGAAACCAGAGCCATTGACGGTACCAGTGGCGTTGAATGACTGCTGGTCAATGGATTTCATGCACGATCAGCTGGCTGATGGTCGAAAGTACCGGTTGTTCAATGTCATCGACGACTACAACCGGGAAGGCCTGGTCATTGATGCGGACTTCTCATTGCCGGCAGAGCGCGTTATACGGTCTCTCACCCAGTTGATCGAATGGCGCGGTAAGCCCAAAGCCATTCGATGTGACAACGGGCCGGAATACATTAGCGGCAAACTGATCAGTTGGGCAAAGCAGGAAAACATTGAACTGCAGTACATCCAGCCGGGTAATCCGCAGCAGAATGCTTATGTTGAACGCTATAACCGAACGGTACGCTATGACTGGCTAAGCCATTATCTGTTCGAGTCGATCCGCGAGGTCCAGGACTTCGCAACACGCTGGCTCTGGACTTACAACCATGAACGACCGAACATGGCACTAGGCGGCCTAACCCCGAAACAGAAGGTGGCCATGGCCGTGTGAAGAGCTTCTACTTATCACCCCGGTTATAAAAGGGGGGATTACCCTAAGGCAAAGGCGTCTTGTGAGTATTCCCAGCGTCGTCGCTAACTCACTCATACCCGCCTCATCAACACAGATCGGAACAACGCGCCTAATGCTGTCGGTCTAGTCGTTGCTACTGATATTGAACATGCGCATCAAATCGCTGAGCTTTTGCTTCATTAAGGGTGAAAGTTATGTGGTGGTGACCAGCCAAACACTGAAGTCGCATCAGCTAATTGACCAATACCGATAAAACAGTACGCGCTGGATTGTCGCGGTAAGCATGATTTCCGAAGGAACTGATATCCAACGGTTATGCGTTTGTGCGTACCTGAGCAGGATTCGAACAGAGCTACATTACCGGCAGGTTTTAGGGCGCATTTTACGCAAAATGAGCGATTCGGATGATAAAGCATGGCTCTATGTGATCGCCGAGCCACTACTGAGGAAATACACACAGCGTATTGCTGAAAGATTTGCCCGAAGATCAGGCGATGCTTCAAACACAAAAGCTGAACCTGCATTTAGAGCGCGCGCGTTCCAAGCAAAAGAACAAGACCGGGGAGAGTGAATCTGCAGCAAACAAACGCCAATCGTTATCTGCAGAAAGCATTAACGAGCCTGAGATGCTGTCTATCGAGCCTCCATCGCTAACGCTAACCTTCTCTGAACACTACCGCCAACATCTTTTATCTCTTATATAGGCTCTGCTTCTGCAAGGTTTGTCGGTCAAAAATTGTACCTTTCATTATAGAACGTTATTACGGTCACCATTTTTCGAAGGGAACCCTACCACTTTCTCGTTCTCCACGATGGCTCTTAGACGCTGGTTTTCCGCGGCTAGAGAGGCCATTTCAGAAGCTATGTCCTGATTAAGCTGGCGGGCATGGACATACTCCTGTCTTAGGTCTCTGTACTTGCTTCTCAGTTCTTTGAGCTCGGTATTCTTCTCATCTCTTTGTACTCGGGCAGCCTTATTTCCAGCCTCCCGAATACGCTCTGCAAGACCAGGATGATTGTTGTGAATGGTTGCTCTACTGACCCCGGCTTCCTCAGCCACAGCCTGGATGCTGAGCTTGCGCCCCGGCTTGACCACCTTTGGGCGACCTTTCTCTATTCGCACAATGGCCTGGCGTATGGCCTTTGCCGTCAATTCGCCCCGCGTAGTGGTTTGTGATGTGGCTTCAGGTTTCAACATCATCCAGCTCCTCTTCAGTTGCTCCAAGATCCTTCAGGACCATCTCGCAACGTTTAATATCACGTTCGACCCGCTCGGTTCCTCCAGGTCCAATGTCTGTGAGGTCTCGCAATTCCAGCTGCTGGGCATAAATACCCTGCCACACAGACTTGCGTGATTCATCGATGACCGCATTACTACAGTGAGCACAACGTGTTTTCTCGACGCCCTGACCGCCATTGCAGCCTCCTGTATCGGCTGTACACCACGCGACTCCAGTAGCCCGCAGATGAACCAGGGGGCTGATCGTTTTGGCCATCTCAGCGCGATCCTCCTTGGTGGTCAGAGCCTCGTTATTTGTGCGGAACGCCCTGATTTGATCGGCGGCACCTCCCACCAAAATGGCATCAGGCTCCAGCCAATGCTCCAGAAGTTCGGTTTTGATGCTCAGTGCGGCCAGACCCACACTGTCGTATAGTTCGGCATCTTGCTGCCGGGACATGGCGTACAGCGTTGTCATGTCTAGCGACCAGTGCTTGAAATGGTCCCGCAGGTAGCGGAGGTCTCCAAAGGCGCTGTGAGCCGCGTAGACCGCAAAGGTGCGCCGAAACTGATGAGGCGCAAAGCGCCAATCCAGTCCGCACTGGGCAGCAAACGCATAGAGGCGGACAACCGCCGTACCTAGGGAAAGTGTTGCTATCCGGTTGTTCTGCCCAGGTGAAACCGTCAGGAACAGGCGTTCAGCATGTCCCTTCATCCAGGCAATGCCGGGGGCCTTCGGATTGTCGGTTCGAAGATCGATAATACGTTGCTCAAGCTGCGCTTGCAGCGGACGCGCAAGGCGCTCAGCCACAGCAAGGGCGCGGTGAGTAATCTCGGCCACTAGCCACTCACAGGCTCCCGCGCCCGTTTTGTACGAGGTTCCGCGCATCCAGTGGAAGGGCTCATCCTGTTCATCCAGGGTTTTGAACGCACACTGATTTTCCAGTGAGCACAGTTCGGATACGCGGATACCACTGGTGATCAAAGTGATGCACATGCAAGCCGCTTGAAGGTGTTGCTCTGCTTTACGGATTCCGTAGAACGTCCAGCCGAGTTTTTTCAGGCTCGTTTTGATGAAACTCGGGTTCCGATACTCTGACTTCCAACTTTCAACTCGAGCACGGAGACTGATGAGCTCATCGATCCGATCCAGCCATTCAACCGCCGACTGGAACAGCGGCCCCAGGATGTCATCTGGGATGATTTCGGTCCTGGCCTCCTGAATTTGAGGATTGCCTTTCCCCGTCAACCCTGCCAGATGGCTAGATGATGATTCCGGCCAAGGGTGCCGCATGGGGTAATCGGACTGTTGACTGAGGATATGGAGCTTTTCTACAGCATGGAGACGGTTACGTAGAGCTGCCCCTGAAAACGTCTCTCCTTTAGCTCCCTTTAGCCCTTTGCTGAATTCCACATATTGCTGACAAATTAGCGGCGTCACATCGCTCAGTCGGTCTATGTGCTGTTTTTGAAGCCAAGTCAGGAAAGATACCGCCTTAACGAAAAACTTGCGTATCGTGTTGCCCTTGGGCCGACTGCCGCCTTCAGAGCCACTCAAAATATAATACAGTGTGCAGACACGTAGCGTTTCTCGAAACGGCAGAGGAACACGTGAGAAGTTGAGCTTTTTCTGGGAATCGACCATTCCCGCAGAGAAAAGGCTGTCAGGCAGACTCCAGACATTATCTCCAAAGCGACTCAGAACGTGGTACGAGCCGTCTTCCAGACGCATGCCGGTGACAACGGCGTTTGGGTCGATCGTTCCAGCGTGGAGGGCATGGAGTGCTTTGAATTGCTCTGCACAAAATTCGGCTGCGTTTATGCTAAGTCCTCCAATCTCTCCAGATCACGCCAGAAGGGGTGAGGATCAAATTTTGCCCGCTGCCTTTGAATGACCACCAGTTCGGCATCAAATTGCGGTGTGATCTCCTGGTCGATGATCCGAATGATGTGGCCATAAACCCGTTTCCATGCGTTGGCACCCATTTTCTGGCGCATCCGAACAAGCGCCCAGTAAAGGCTGAAACATCGGTGCAAATCATCACCTGTTACAACGAAGGACCGGCAGCGAAAGCAAGCAAGAAACTTCTGGCAGTGCTCGCCATTCTTGGGCGCATACCCACCGTTCAAGGTATCCCGACAACGTGCTACCGGCGTATTTTGCGTCGGCAGGGCCGCGACCTTGCCATGATTCAGGAGTTCTTCGCTTCGGACCTCGCCCATGAGCCGCCAGTCTTTCTCGGCGTTTTCAGGGGCTTCCAGATAGTGATTGTCGGACACCTTCATGGTGTGGCCGCCGAGTCTTGCGGTCAGAAATGGATCCTGACCAGACAGGGTAAACAGTCGGTTCTCAAACGTCTTACGCAGGCGCATAACGCTGAGCTTCAGAAGTTTGCCGTCAGCATCGGTTACCTGATGCCGCTCGAGAAATGTCTTAATACGGAAGGTGAGTGTGCCTTGCGTCAGACGAACCATTTCACCGGTGTTTTGCCCGCTTCGGTGCTCAAAGACAAACAGGAAAGCCGGGGAGTTGCTCGCCTGACGTGGCGGGGCGTTTCGCTCGCGCACAAGATCAATGATGCGAGCCACGTCAGGCAGCGCTGAAACCATCGACTCAACGTCGGCGGCACGGCGTAGGCTCTGGATGTGCGTAGCGTTGCCGCGACGCTTGAAGCTGACGAGCACGTACCGGTCAGCCTTGATGGGATGAGGCTGAAGGCAGTCAGCCAGGAGTTCTAGCATGGGGGTCGGGTTGATGCCCGTTCGCGCAGCAATGGCCAGCAGACAGACGACAAGCTCCTCCGAGGCTAGCGGTCCACTTCCCTTTATAATCGCCTGCATATCGGCTTTCAGCGCCCGCAGAACGCTACGACGTTCTGACTCGCTCAGGGCGGTCTGGCCCTTCTTTGATCGGTTGGAATTCGGAAAGGGATTGCGCGGAAAAATGTCTTTGGCAATCCAGCCTGATTGTCCCATCGCAACTAGTACCGACTTGGTGCTCTGGTATCGGCCCTTCTGAGACACGAGGCTGCCACCTGATTGACGCACATGAGCAATGAAGTGGTCGATAAACTGCCGTTCAATATCATCCAGTCGCAGTTCGCGTCTCAGCGCGGAGGCCATCGTGGCACAGAACGGCAGAAAGGCTGCTAGCCCGACATTGTAGTAGCTGACGATTGTAACCACGCTGAGCGTTTTCCCACCACTTTCGACGCTGGTCTTGGCCAAGCGATCTATTGCCTGTTGAGCGGCATAGACCACGACATCACAGCCGTTTCCATAGTACTTGGTGAAATCCAGCTTACGATTGGTGCTCGCATTCTCGGGCAAGGATACGACCGTCTTTGTTGGAGGCAAGCTCGTGAGATCCAGCGTTTCGTCATTGGCAGCTTTGCCAGGGCGGGAGGCTGTAGATTGCAGTTTTTTTCTAGGCACCTCCAATCTCCCTGCTGATCAGATCGATTTCGCTTTGGTAGTCGTTCATCAGCGCATCCTCAAGCTCTGAGATACAGTGCAGGTATTTCTCGGTGGTAGTGACCGAGGCATGGCCGAGTCGGTCGCGCACGTAGAGCAAGGCATGGGTCTGAGCCTTGGATTGCATCATCGTGTACAGCGTATGCGTGGCGTAGGTGTGGCGCAGGATATGGACGTTGAGGTAAGGAATATCGGCAGCTTTCCCAGACTTCTTTACAATGCCCAAAAAAGCTGCCCCGTCGTTCGCGAAGGGTTGGCCGGATTCCGTCAGGAACAAAGCGGAATGGCGCTGTCCCGAAATGATCTCATGCTGATGGCGACGGTTCAGGACGTATTGCCATAGGGCTTCCATAACAGTGCGAGGTATGTCTATCCCTCTAGGCTGATTGCCCTTGATGGTCATGTCACGTGGATCAAGATTTACCCGGATGAATGATCGGTGCTTGGTGTAAGTAACTGGGTTGATCACGTATTTGAGCGGAAACGTAGCCAGTTCCTCACGGCGCAGTCCTGTCGTGAGTGCCAGCCGCATGATCAGCTTGTGCGTTGGGTTGGTGGTGGCATTCATGAGATCAATCGATTGATGCTTGCTTAGCACCCGAATTACGGTTCGTGGTGTCTTCAGCATAACGTCTGCGGTCGTACGCCTCCCTCCACTCGCGTCGACGTGAGCGAAAAAGCCTTTAGGTTGCCTCACTGTCACCGTTTCCATCGCATACGGAACAGTCGTCACCCAACCACAATTGGCAGCATACCGATAGAATGCGCAGAGAAGTCGTAGCCGAGCATTTACCGTTGCTGCGGAAAGGCTTCCACCCTCGGGACTTAGATTCCAGTCACGGTACTCCGCCAGGATCGTAGCTTCTCGATCATTGCCCACATCACGCCAGTCAATGCAATTCACCTCACACCAACCAAAGAACTGATACAACGCTTTCCCGTAAGTTATCCACGACTTCCTGGATTGAACCCTGCCACGCTTGACTAGGTGCGTTATACAAAAGTCCAGCGCCTCCTCAACAATCTTCCCCTCCCCGGAAATAAGGATTGGAAAGCCGGTGTAGCTTACGCTGTTTAGTTTGAACTTATTGGTGCTAAAGAAGAGGTTCATTTTGAGACTTTAACAAGATGTATCACTTTAGCAAGCGGTAATCATAACGACTCCTTGTGAATTACCTATTTACTGTGGATGCAGGCACCCAGGTAGAATTTCAAGGCAATGAGCAGGCCGCTCTCCCAATAGACCAAACTCTACTTGGTGATGTTCCCCTTACGCGACAACCCCAAACACTCGCCCTATCGCGGAGGTTAACGCCATCGCAAGGCTGCCCCAAAACATCACTCTTGCGGCAGCTTTTAACATCGGCGCGCCACCTACTCGAGCAGCGATGGCACCCAACAAAGCCAAAAAAAGCAATGAAAACAGCGCTACCAGAGGAGTCAATAATGATGATGGTGCCCACCAGGCGATCAATAGTGGCAATAACGCTCCCGTGGTAAAGGTCGCTGCTGATGAGAGGGCTGCTTGAAGCGGGCGCGCTTGACCAGTGTCGGTGATGCCAATCTCATCCCGTGCATGGGCACCTAAGGCATCGTTGCTCATGAGCTGTTCGGCAACTTGCCGCGCCAATTCAGGCGTCAAACCACGGGTTTCATAAATAGCGGCGAGCTCTTCCTGCTCTAGTTCGTAATGCTCTGCCAATGCTTTGCGTTCAATACTAAGGTCGGCGTGCTCAGTATCGGCTTGCGAGCTCACCGACACATACTCTCCAGCGGCCATCGACATAGCGCCAGCCACCAAGCCAGCAACGCCTGCCAGCATGATATCGCTCTGCGCTGTGCTTGCCGCTGCAACGCCGAGGATGAGGCTACTGGTGGACACAATGCCGTCGTTGGCGCCTAGCACTGCAGCACGAAGCCAGCCTGAACGGTGAGACCGATGATGCTCTGTATGGATCATGGAATTAATACCATCCTGAGTATACCTAATCGCTGACGTTTAAATGCGCTTAGCTCCTTTAGAGCCTAGCAGGTCTTAGACATGGGCGTTGGGCACTTGTTGTCTAGCCACTCGGCAATTTAAGTTTGTCCGGCTGACTTCCAGGAAAGAGGCAAAGTCATTGGTAAAGCGCCTATCTAGGTTGGATTAGGCGACGTTGAATGCCTGTTTGGCTTTCATTATGCAATCCGTGTAGGGTTATTAAACAGGCATTCAACGAAAGGAATTCCCATGCAACGCCGTTTACTGGTTACGTCAATAACCCTGGGCCTTTTCGGTGGTGCTGCCACCACTGCGCTGGCGGAGTCCACATCGCTGGAAGAGCAGCTCAAAGAGCTTGAGTCATTTCAGGTAATTGCTCATCGAGGCGCCAGCGGGCATGCGCCGGAAAGCACGATGGCGGCCTACGAACTGGCCCACGAGTGGGGCGTCGATTACTTGGAACTCGACGCTCAAATCACTTCGGACGGTGAGGTGGTGGTGTTTCATGACGACACTATCGGCCGCACCAGTGACGGCGAAGGCGAGATCAATGATTACACGCTGGAAGAACTCAAGGCTCTAGATACCGGCACGTGGTTCAATGAGCAAAACCCTGACAGTGCCGATACGGCCTTTGAAGGTGCGCAGATACTTACCCTTGAGGAGTTATTGGAGCACTTTGGGCACGATGCACGCTACTACATAGAAACCAAGTCGCCGCAGTTGAATCCCGGCCTGGAAGAGGCATTGGTAGCACTGCTGGAAGAGCACGATTTGATCGAGAGTGGTCGCGTTCTGGTGCAATCGTTTGAGCAAGATAGTTTGCTGAAAGTGCACGAATTAAACGAGAACATCCCGCTTATTCAACTGGTCTGGTATTACCCCAGCGAAGAAAAAAATGGGCGATTGGTGGAGTGGACGGACGTGACGCCGGGGCCAGAAGAGATCACCGATGGAGACTTCCAGGCAGTGGCGGATTATGCGGTCGGTTTGGGCACCAATTTCATTTACGAAGGCGAGGAAGTGATTGACGCTGACTTCATCCGTCAGGCGAACGACAACGGCCTGCCGGTCCATGTCTACACCATCAATGAAGCTGATGAAATGGAGCGTTTGATGGAAATGGGCGTCAACGGTCTTTTCACCAACTATTCTGATCGTCTGCTCGAACTCGTAGAGTAAGACCGCCTATAAACACTCAGCACGCCCAGCCTTGGCTGGGCGTTTTTGGTGAATCGCTTTACGCTCTGAAGTCAGCGGCCAGGTCGAGTTGCGCCACTACCTGCTCCACTCGTTTACGGTCGTCCCCTTGTAGTGCTTTAAGTGGTTGAGGCAAGCAGGGTTGGCTGACCTTGCCGGTTAACTCTGCAATGGTGGCGGCTACCCGCAAGCTGCCACCATATTCACGATAAAGCGCCCATAACGGCTCAAGCGCACTGGAAAGCGCATTGGCCTGCTGGGTATCTCCCGCTTGGGCAGCCCGAGTCAGTGCCAGTGCTGTGCGGGGATAGAGCCCGCCGATAACGGAGTACCACGCATCGCAGCCGGCGTTTAGCCCTGTAGCGGCGGCCGGGTCGCCGCTGATGCCTATGGTGACCTCTGAAGGAATGAGCGCACGCAGCCGCACCACACGCTCGCGCGCTTTCTCGCTATCATTCACTACTGGCGGGATCTTGATAGAGCGCACCTGTGGCAATTGAGCAATACGCCCGTGCAGCTCATCGCTGAAATCAAAATGGGTGGTGCCGGGATTGTCATACACGCATAGCGGAACACTCAATGAACGGCTGACGGTGGCATAGAGATCGTACACTTCATCGTCGGTCAGCTTTTGATAGGACACCGGTGCCAATAATAGCCCACTGGCACCGGCTTGCTGGGCACGTTCCGCATTAGCCAGCACATCGCGGGTACGTAATGCACCTATGCCTACGACTACAGGCACAGTCCCGGCGTTTGCGACACTGAGACTGGCCACACAGGCGCGCTCTGCAACGCTTAAATAGGGGTAGTTGCCGGTCGATCCCAGCACGCCAATGGAGTCCACACCAGCTGCGGCCAAGTGCTCCACTAAGTGAATAAACTCACGCTCTTGAATGCCGTGTTCGTTCATGGGAGTTAGCGGGAATGCACTCAAGCCGGTGAACATGGCGGATGATCCTTTTAGAATGGCAGAGGAAGATTTTCAAACGAACTTAATGAAATGAGTATCGCACAGACGCTTAGCCATTAAGTACAAGCTCTCATCAGCGCCGGAAAGTATAAGCCAATCAAAATGGACAAAGTTAATGAAAAAATAAAAAACAACCGCCACCAAGGGTAATCCCCCCATTTATAACCGGAGCGATAAGTAGAGTTGGTTAGGCCGCCATGGCCACCTTCTGTTTCGGTGTTATCCCACCCAATGCCATGTTCGGTCGCTCGTGGTTGTACGTCCAGAGCCAGTGTGTGGCAAAATCCTGTACTTCAGCGATCGAGTCGAAAAGATAATGGCTCAGCCAATCATAACGGACTGTTCGGTTGTAGCGTTCAATGTAGGCATTCTGCTGCGGCTTGCCAGGTTGAATGTGCATCAGCTCAATGCCGTTCTGCTTCGCCCAACGGGTTAGTTTGCCACTGATGTATTCCGGGCCGTTGTCGCATCGAATGGCCTTGGGTCGGCCACGCCATTCGATCAACTGGTTTAAGGAGCGTATCACGCGCTCTGCTGGCAGTGAGAAGTCTGCATCGATGATCAGGCCTTCACGGTTGTAATCATCGATCACGTTAAACAACCGGTACGTTCGGCCATCGGCCAACTGATCATGCATGAAGTCCATCGACCAGCAGTCGTTCAGAGCAGTGGGCACAACCAACGGCGCAGGCTTTTCACGCACCAATCGCTTTTTCGGCTTGATGCGTAAGTTCAGCTCCAATGCCCGGTAAATTCGGTAGATGCGCTTATGGTTCCAGCGAAAGCCCTTCACGTTGCGCAAATACAAGTAACACAGTCCAAAGCCCCAGTTACGCTGATTGTGGGTCAGGCGCACCAGCCAGTCAGCGATAACGGCGTTCTCATGGCTAAGCTTCGCCTGATAGCGGTAACAGGTTTCACTGATCCCGAAAACCTGACAAGCCAGCCGAATACTGCAGCAACCGGCCTCAACGACATTCTTTGCCATCTCGCGGCGTTGAGATGGCTTTACCACTTTCCCTCAAGGGCTTCCTGGCGCAAGTCTGCCTTCAACCGCTCTTCGGCATACATCTTCTTGAGGCGCTGGTTCTCGTCTTCCAACTCTTTGAGGCGCTTCATCATGGAGGTGTCCATACCACCGTACTTGGAACGCCATTTATAAAATGAGGCACTGCTCATACCATGCTCGCGACACAGTTCAGGGACAGGCACGCCAGACTCAGCCTGCTTCAAAATCGCCATGATCTGGCTGTCAGTAAAACGTGATTTGCGCATGTGAAATCTCCTGTTTTTTCAGGTTACAAAATTCCACTTATCAACGCGATTATTTTTCGGGAGGATTACCCAAGAACCTTCGCTCTTCTTTAACATAGCTACCTGTTATTTTTTTTGAATTGATGTAGTGTTTGTGTCCGTGCCGTATCGCTACGACACAGTTTTTTGGTGCCTATCCCTTAGTTAAACAAAGGGCACTGAATATAAAAAACAACGCCGATAGACCGCGAGGGAGAACACGTCATTAACTCATACACCGATAAAGTACAAGATAGAACTGCATCGTGCATGAACCTGGCGTTCATCAATCAACCAGTAAGATACCGCCCATGCCTTCACCTGTCTTGAGCGGTTCTCTCATGCGATTGGCGTTACTGGCAATGGTCACCCTCATGTTGCTGGTGATGCTCATTTTCACATGCACAAATGCCATCGCTCGAGAAGCCCCTCTTTTTTTAGTCGCCCATCCTGACGTCGCCACCCGCTGGTTGAATCGCGATACTACCCGCGCGATTTTTGCGATGCGTCAACGCACATGGCCGGATGGTCAAGCTGTCAGGGTTTACGTTTTAAATAACAGTGATTCCGTGCATGCTCGCTTCACCAAAGAGCAGTTAGCGGTATATCCGCACCAGCTTCAGCTAGCCTGGGATCGCATGGTCTTCTCGGGGACCGGCCAAGCCCCAGACCGCGTCGCTGACCAAGCAGAGATGCGCGAGCGCGTTGCCACGACACCCGGCGCCATAGGTTACCTTGAAAGGGAGTATCTGGATGATAGTATCCAAGTTATCTCAATGGAATGAGCATCGTACTGTTACCGCTCTGTTAGGCATTGCCATATTAGGGGTGCCTACCCACGCCCATAGTAATGAAAACGTTATGGATACCCTGCAGATGCATGGCTTTCTTAGTCAGGCATTAGTCGTTACTGATGATAACAATTTTTTTGGTCCCAGCAGCCAAGATGAAGGTAGTTCCGAGTTCACCGAAATCGGTCTCAACGTCTCATTACGCCCTCATCAGGATGTGTTACTGGCCGCACAAATGCTAAGCCGACGTGCAGGTGGCGATAGCAGCGACGCTTATCCAGAGCTCGACTATGGCCTTATTGATTACCAAATGGTTTCCGATCAGCAGCGCACTTTTGGTATTCAGCTAGGCAGGATTAAAAATCCGTTTGGGTTCTATAATCAAACACGCGATGTGGCGTTTACACGCCCTAGCATACTGTTACCTCAATCACTTTATTTTGACCGGACTCGTTCATTGGCTCTAACAGGAGATGGAGTAACGTTATATCTGGAAGAGCGATTGGATAACGGCGTTATAAGAGGTCAGCTTGGTTTAGGAAAACCCCAGGCAGATAAAGACCTAAATCAGACGCTTCGGTTGCATCGTATACGGGGCTCTTTCGATCCGCAGCAATCTGCTATTGCACAAGTACGCTATGAGCATGATGCAGGACGTATCGTTGCGGCTCTCAGCCATGCCAATGTCAGATCCCAAATAGATACCTATTCCCCCAACGTGAGTGATGGAGATTTTTATTTCAGGCCCTGGGTTTTTTCGTTGCAGTACAATCAAGAACTCTGGAGTGTAACGGCCGAGTATGCACTGCGCCACTCAGGGTTAAAAAATTTCAATCAACCGGCTTTAAATTTCGATACGACCGGTGAAAGTTGGTATGTGCAGTATACGCGGCGCTTTTATAACGATTGGCAGTGGCTAATCCGTTATGACAGCTTAGTCAGTAACCGTGATGATGCTTCTGGTAAAGCCTTTGAAGCTAGTGGTCTGGGACCTGCTCACTCTCAGTTTGCAGATGATTTAACCTTTGGCTTGCAGTGGACGCCGCATCCTCAGGTAATGCTGGCAGGCGAATACCATCATGTGGATGGTACTGGTTGGCTGCCTGCTCAGGACAACCCGGATCCATCAGCGACCAGCCGACGCTGGAACATGTGGTTGTTCCAGTTATCGCTGCGTTTCTGATCTATTACTGATCCTGGCTAGGATACTACTGCGATGAAGATACCCGCCCTTTTTCAAACCCCACAGCGCCTTAGTCTGACCTGGCGTGTTATCGCATTGAGTAGCCTACTGCTTTTAGCATTAGTTAGCCTATTTACTTGGCTGGGCCACGAGAAACTCACCCGCCAGTTTCAGGAAAGCCGAAGCCAGCATCATGAACGTCAACAGCGTGAAATTCATTTAGCGTTAACGCGTTCCTCCGAGAATTTACGTCAATTAGCCGGATTGACCGCTGCTTCAGCAAGTTTAGGCTCACCTTTACAAGCAGGAAATACCATTGATGTGGAGCAAGCGCTGGATTCACAGTGGCCTGCACTCCAGCTTGAGGCGGGAATCGATGAGATTCTAATCGTTAATTCTCGTGGTCAAGTCTTGGGCAAATGGGGCTCCGGAGATGCAGAAGCACAGCTACCTATACTCAGTTGGGTGCAACGAGTCATGAATACCGAACGGCCACTAACCACGCTCCGCTGTGCCGTTAGCTGCCAACAATTTGCTGCAGTGCCGGTACTGGTAGAGGGGGAAAGTGTTGGCATGGTCTTGCTATCCCGCTCATTAGCGGATGTCACTCGGCAGGCGAAAGAAGTCTCTGGCAGCGAAGTCGCGTTACTGGTCACAGGCGCTGTTGAAGACAGTGAAGGCCGTAATGTAACGGCTCAACGACAACTGAAGGCATGGAATGGGCATCTGCTCGCACTTACCAATGAAGAACAAAGCCTGGCACCGTTACAGCGAGCAGCAGAAGCCGCGCCAGTGGACCGCCTGATAGAAGCACCGATACGCTTTGAGCATACTGGCCGGCATGTGGAGCTTAGCGCCGCACGCATGGTGGAGAGCAGCGAGCGCAACGATAATGGTTACTTCCTGCTGATATCGGATATTACCAGCCAAATTAATGCCATCCATAACGATACACGCACCCTATTGTTCGTTGGTGTGCTTGGCTGGATTGCCGCTGAATTACTACTGCTCGTCATACTGCTTGGCCCCATGGCACGGCTGCGAAGAGTCGCAGGCTTGCTACCCATACTGGCGAGTGGGCAATTTAGCGATATACGCTCCGCCCTTCCCAATCACCGCCATCGCATTGCAGACGAGATAGATATACTCGAAGTCACCACGCTTGAGCTTTCTCATCAACTTGAAAGGTTGGAAAGCGAAGTACAAGAGCGCGGCAAACAGTTAGCTGAGCGTATTGATGAGCTGGCCAATGAGCGTGATTTCGTCAATAGCTTACTGGATACCGCCCAGGTATTTATCGTTGCCCAAGACAGCGCAGGACGCATCAGCCTCGTCAATGAGTACACCCAATTGATGTTAGGAATAAAGGAGGCTTCCCTGCTTGGGCGCAATTTTGCAGATGTCTTCGAGGCTGGTGTCTTTACAGCGAATACTGTTGATCTTCCTCAACAAGAAGAGAAAACGCTGCGCACCCCTGATCATCATCTGCACACTATCGCTTGGTATCATGCGCCTTTGCATACAGGTAACGAGGAACCGGTATCGCGCATTTCCGTTGGCCTCGATATCACCGAACGCAAGGCCGCCGAAGCGCGGCTAACTTGGCTTGCCGAGCGAGACCCGCTGACCGAGCTATACAACCGGCGCTACTTCCAACATGCACTGCAAATCGCCATTGAACGCTCTGCCACTGCAAAAGGGGCGGTACTGCTGCTGGACTTAGATCAGTTTAAAGAGGTTAACGAGCTGAGCGGCCACCATGTGGGCGACAAACTGTTGCGTGAAGTGGCCGATACACTTTTCCATAAGCTAGGCCGCCGTGGCGTCATCGCCCGCTTAGGGGGTGACGAATTTTCGCTGCTACTCGAAGATACCAATGCCGACCAAGCAGTAACAGTCGCGCAATATATCGTTCAGCTGCTAGACGATATCGGCTTTGTGGTCGGAGAGCGGCGGCATCGCGTGACGGCAAGTATTGGTATTGCGCTGTTCCCCACCCATGGCAATACACCTGCCGATCTGATGGCGAGCGCTGATGTGGCTATGTACAAAGCGAAAGAGAGTGGTCTTCAGCACTGGCACCTTCTTTCTAAAGCTGAAAATGCCAAAGATGAGCTGCAGGATCGCGTCTACTGGGTTGAGCGGATACGCAGTGCGCTTGAAGAAGACAGTTTTGAGCTAATGGTTCAACCTATCATTAGGCTAGAAGACCAAGACATAAAACATTACGAAGTACTGCTGCGAATGCGCAACGCAGATGGCAGCCTGGTTTCTCCCGCACACTTTATTCCTATCGCCGAACAGAGCGGTCAAATCGTGTTGATTGATCGTTGGGTAGTGCGGCACAGCTTAAAAGCCCTCAGCCAACTGCAGGATCGAGGCATTACGTTTGCAGTTAACCTTTCCGGCCAGTCCTTGCATGATGAGGGGCTAAAGCAATATCTAGCCGAGGAAATAACCACCAGCGGCGCTGACCCCCACCATTTAATACTGGAAGTGACAGAGACCGCAGCGGTTACCGATTTCTCTGCTGCACGCGGTGTATTACAAGCCGTACGCAGCCTAGGGTGTCGTACCGCTCTGGATGACTTTGGTGTTGGTTTTAGTAGCTTTCACTACCTTGGGCAGTTACCCGTTGATTACATTAAGATAGACGGCTCTTTTATTCGCAGTTTGTTAATTAGCCCTGACAGTCGCGTTATCGTTCGCGCAATAGCGGATATAGCCAAAGGATTTGGTAAGCAAACTATTGCCGAGTTCGTTGACCAAGAAGCATTGCTGCCTATATTAAAGGGCTACGGAATAACGTATGGGCAGGGGTACCATTTAGGTAAGCCTACCAAGCTTACCGAAGATTTTTTTGGAATAAATTACTTATAATAGAAGCAGTTTAAATGTCACTCTTTGACTAAAAGGATAGCGCGTGATGTCATCACCTCGTATAGCAAAAAACAGGGAAGCACCTTCAGTATTACTGGAAAGGTTTATTCAAGATTTTAAATTTAAACTGTGTATCACTGAGCAGGAAAAGCATAAAGTTTACCGTTTAAGGCATGACGTTTACTGCGAAGAGCTGCAATATGAAGAACCGACCGACCCTTACAACAAGCTCGAATATGATATCCATGATCAAAACTCTATTCATTGCTTGATTGAACATCGCAGAACCGGCCTAGTGGCCGGATGTGTGCGAGTCGTCATTCCAAAGCCTTCTAGCCCTCAGCCGCTAAACCAGCTTCCTTTACAGACGTATGGCAGCCAAAGCCTAACTCATCCGGAATTCCATCCCGAAAAGCTGGCTATAAATAGTTACTATGAGATTTCTCGCCTTGCCGTTAATCCTCTATTCAGAGCAAAAGCAAAAGAAAAAGACATTTTAGCAAACACAAGCGCTATTACCTGTTTTTCCGTAGAGGAAAGGCAGCTATTTCCATTACTGGCAAGCGGGCTATTCATTACAGGTTATTCGTTAGGAAAGCAGCTAGGTAAAATACAGGTTTTTGCCATGATGGAACCTAGCCTGCCTCGGCTTCTCGCGCTAACAGGGTTTCACTTCACCAAAGTAGGAGAAACTATTAACTTTCATGGTAGAAGAAGCGCCTACTATATAGATAAGCAAAAAGCAGAAAGTGGTTTAAAGAAAACGTTGCTACCCTTATATTTGCACATTCAACAAACTCTCGCCCCTCAGTTAGAAGAATTGCTGGCCCAAGAAACCAGCATTTCTCTTACCATGTAAATAAAAATGCCTATTATAAACATAGAGCCTAGGCTTCGGCGGTTGAGCTCCCACGATCATCCAAAGCGTTCGAACGCTTAAAATCATTAACCGTAACGCTGGTAAATTTCTCCAAGAAAAATACTAGCGTTTCAGGATATCGAAAGCGCTCTACAAAGCGCTCTTGACCTTCTTGCGAACGCCGCGTCACGCTTGCTTGATAGCCGCTGTTAGATTTTGTCACTTTAACGCTATTTTCTCGAGCACCATCACTGGTAACAGCGGTTAGGGAAGAATTACTCGTTAGTAAGGCATCAAGCTGCTGGGCAGCCGTGTGTTCTTCTTCAGTCGCCCATAGAGGTTGATCGCGATCCCCGTAGTGGTAAAGCATAATTACCAACATGACGGAAAAAATACTGCTGGTAAGCATCCAGGTTAATAAAACGCTCGATAGCGGTGTGGTGAGCATTACAACTAACTGAAGCACGATACCCACCGCTAGTATGCCCGCCAACGGCCTCCACATACGCGGGTTCATAAACCGCCGCTTCAGGGTATACCCCCACAGCCCAATCACAGCTAATGCGCCCACCAGCAAATACACGGGAGAGAGCAGTGTCCCGCCACCTGCTAATAAGGCGATGACACCGATGATAAGCATCACTGTGTAGAAAGCTGCTAATAGGCGGTAAGCGCGGTCTAGATTCATCAGTCAATCTCCATGCTCAATGGCCGGTGTCATGAGTGGTGTACCGGCCTTTGTTTTTATCGGCTATGGTTCTCGTCATACTTTATGCAGTATAGGCAATGTTGTGACTTCTACACGCCACGCCGCGCCAATGATTTAATTTAAATTTGCATTAAAGCCCCTGGGCGCCCCGACGCAGCCAATCATGCACAAATGCCAGCTTGCGACGAGCGTTTTCAGAAAGCACAAAGGGATAGAGGTCCGGCAAGCCCATAGAGCGGTTAACATGATTAACGCCCACGGTGAGCGCCGCTGCCACGTAAATCAAGCGATCAGCATCTGGCTCCGCATAAGGCTCCCACTGATGACTGGGCAGCTCTGGTGAAGAGAGATCGGATGCTGCAAAGCTATCGGCAATATCGGTTAAATGCAGCAAGTGAGCAGCCGTCTCGGCCCAATCCTCATGGGGGTGTGCAGATGCGTAAGTGGTTAAATAACGCTCTTTCCAATCGGGGGGCGGTCCGTTTTGATAGTGGTGCTGGAGCGCGGCGGTGTAATCCTGGCGCTCGTCACCAAACATTTCCCGGAAAGCGGCAAGAAAATCTTCACGCAAGCTAAGCCGCCACCAAAGCATATGCGATATTTCATGGCGCATGTGGCCAATCATGGTGCGATAAGGCTCTTCTAACGCCTCACGCCGCGTTGTCACCAGAACAGGATCTACCTCGGCCACGCTGATGGTGACGACACCTTCAATGTGCCCCATGGGCACGGGCTTTTTGCCTTCCGCTAGAAGATGAAAAACCGGCGGCGCGCCTGGGTCTTCGGGACGGAACCAGTGCCAGCGGCCCAGGTTATCCAGCACCCAGCGCTTCGCCGCTTCAGTTTGGGCCCAGTTCGGAATCGCGTTAGGAAGACTGGGGTCGGGCGCCAGCGCAGTCATCGCACAAGAGCGGCAAAAAGCGCCCTGTTCGGGGGCTATCCAATTACAGCCGATGATGTCTCGATTAATACAGAACGGCGGCATAGGCACAAAAGCCCGGGCCTGGGGATCATAGGCGACGGGGACACCGTCAGCCGTCGTAAGATTGTCGAACCAAAGAGAGCCGGAGCCGACGGGGTTAGCAAATACGCGCATGCGGTGGAGCTCCTGAAAACGAGGAAAAGAGATCATCAAATAAACCGTTGAGCTTTCTCTTCTCCAAAATCCTAATAAAAAGTGTGCTGCGCTTATTTCTTCGTTGCAATACTGTTCATTTCAAAGCCATTTCATTTCAATGCTACTTCATTTCAAAACCACGCTTGATCAAGAAATCACGCATATGTGGGCGCAGCTTGGTATCGAAAAGTGGCATAAGATTATGTGACCAATCGGTATCTTTATTACTGCTGCTACGGGCTTGGTAGTAAGCCTGCATGGTGGCATCAAAACGTTTCACCTGCTCACCGTCTTCAGTGTAGTAGTCTTCTTTAAGAATCGCTTCCACTGGTAGGCGCGGTTTCACTTCAGGATCATGCTCTGGGTAGCCAAGACACATACCAAACACGGGGTAAACATGCTCAGGTAGGCGTAATAGATCACTAATTGCTTGGGGATTATTACGTATGCCGCCGATATAGCAGATACCCAGCCCTTCAGATTCAGCCGCCACTGCAACGTTTTGCGCCATCAGCGCCGTATCTACCGTCGCCACTAACAGTTGTTCAGTCATGCCGCGCACTACGTTCGCACCAGTCTGCTCAGATGCCTCAGTAGGGCGTTTCATATCGGCGCAAAACACTAAAAAGTCGGCACAGGTAGCAATGTATCCTTGCCCACCCGCCAGTTCTGCAATCTGTTCGCGATTAGCCTGATTTTTAACATGGATAACGGTATACGCCTGGACATGGCTGGACGTAGCAGCGCCCTGTCCGGCCTGGATAAGCTCAATTAGCAACTCCCGTGGGATCTGGCGGTCGCTGAATTTACGGATCGAACGGTGGGATTTAAGCAACTCAATAACGTCGTTCATGGTACCTCGTCTTGGCATATTGACTGTCACTAGTAGCGCTAGAACTACCTAGCATAACCCTCTTATCCTATCGGCTATGCCGAAACCTCACCAGTTTCTGCCAGCATCGAATGCCAATCGCTCTTCTGCTGGTGGCTATAGCATAGCTACCTTTTAAATGCCCTCTTTTTAGTGCCGTGACTCTGATTCTCTTTGTTGTTTCTTGCTCCAGCGCTCCAGCAGTAGGTACACCATGCACGCCAGCGCCAGAGGAAACAAAAAATAGAGGGCGCGATAACCGATCAAAGCAGCGAGAATCTCGCTCTTAGCCACTTGATGTTGCAACAAAGCGATGAACACAGCTTCAAGCACACCCAGGCCTGCGGGAATATGAGTCACCACACCCGCAATACTGCTGACAAGAAGAATCCCGAGGATAGTAGGATAGAAAACGCCCTGGGGTAGCAGTAGGTAGACAAGCGCGGCCATCAAGGACCAATTAATCGCGCCCAGCAACATCTGAAGCAGAGCTAGTCGTAGCGAAGGGAGAACGATTTCATGACCCCGCCATTGCCAGGTGCGTCGCCGTGAATAACAACACGCTGACAGATAGAAAAGGCAAACAAGCAATAACCCCGCCCCAATAACCTGCAACCCTAGCGTGCCAACTTGCCAGTGCTCAGGCAACTCAATCAGCCTAAGCGTAAATAGCGTCCCGGCAAGTAGCATATAGCCCAGCCAATTGGTGGTTAAGCTCACACTCAGCACACGCGTCACGGTCGCCACTTTAAGGCCAAACTTTGTGTATAGTCGATAGCGCAAGGCAATGCCGCCAACCCAGGCGCCCAGATTGAGGTTAAAGGCGTAGCATACGAAGGCTAACGGCAGCACCTGCTTGATAGGCAGCTCATGGCCGGTATAAAACTTGCCCAGCAGATCGTAACTGCTGAAGACGGCAAAGCTTGCGGCAGTAATGCCAAGCCCCATCATGACCAGGGCGGGACTATAGCCGCGCAGCGTTTCGATAACGGCCTGCCAGTCCATATTCTGGACCAGTGAAAATAACAAGATCGCGACCACCATAAAGAGCAGCAAAGTGACGCCGTGCTTCAGCCAACGACCCCAGGCACTGCGCAGTTTAGCGCTCGCTTTTTTGCTGTTTGACTGCATCCGGCTCACTCCTGTGCACGCTTGTGCTTCCGCGACCTCGGCGCCAACGTTTCCATTCGAGCCACATGAGCGGGTAACCAGCCCATTCGCCTAGGGAAATGACGCAGGAAATGAAAACTCGCGAACATAAGCGGCGCCCGCCACCAACGACCTTTTTCCGCGGCTTCGGTTGTTATCCTCTTACAACTGCTCTCGATAAGCTCAGATAGGTGTTGATGGATCTGTTGGTTGAGCCCAACGTCGCGAACGAATAGATTGGCTTCCAGGTTCAGTGACAGGCTGAGTGGATCAAGATTGCTTGATCCCACCGTTGACCATTCATGATCAACGATCGCGATCTTTCCATGTAAAGGATGCTCGGTATACTCAAAAATGCTAATGCCCTGCTGCAACATATAGCTGTAAAGCGAGCTGGAGAACATTCTAGCCCAGGGCATATCAGGGCGGCCCTGCAAAATCAGCGTGACGTTAACGCCCCGTCGCGCTGCGTTTCGCAATTCATGAAAGAGACGATAACTGGGAAAGAAATAGGCATTGGCAATGACTAGATGTGACTGCGCCGAACGAAATGCTTGGAGATAATGCTCTTCGATATCATTACGATGAAGGCTGTTATCACGAATAGCCAGCCTTATAGCGGCGCTGCCAGTGGGGGGAGGCAACGCCCGGATCTGCGGTAGTTCCTGTACCGCCTGATGCTCTACCAGAAGCGCTCCAGCAGCATCACGAATGTCCTTTACAATCGGGCCCCTTACTCGCAAGCCATAATCTTGCTTGCCCATGGCATATTTATCGGGCAGGTGATCGGCGCCGAAGTTGATACCGCCGATAAAAGCCACATCGCCATCCACCACGACGATCTTACGGTGAAGACGGCGAAACAGGTTAGTACGCATACCGAACAAGCGCGGTTTGGGGTCATAAACATGCAGGTGAATACCAGCGTCTGTCAGCTCTGTTATATACTCGTTGTCCAGATCCGCCGTCCCATAGCCGTCTACCGTGACGTCTATACGTACTTGCCTAGCGGCAGCGTCGAGTAGGGCCTCCTTTAGCTCCCGCCCCACTTCATCGTTGAAAATGATGAAGGTTTCAATCAACACTTCTTCGCGAGCCGAACGAATGCAGTCAAATACGCTATTAAAATACTGACTTCCATTGATTAGTAATTCGGCTTCGTTACTTTCCGTCCATTGGAAATTCACAAGCATATCTCGGCAATGAGGGGGACATGATCCGACAGGTGAGTCCAGGGCTTTCGAGACAATGCGCGGGGGTTACGCACTGAAACGTTACGCACATAGATACGATCAAGACGCAGCAGCGGCCAGCGCGCCGGAAACGACTTCGCTGGGTGACCATAATGGTGCACGAATGCTTCAAACAGCCCACATTCCGCCAGCACATGGTCTGCCTGACGCCGCCAGTCATTGAAGTCTCCTGCCACAATAACCGGCTCGTCATTTGGTAGGGTGTCGAGCAGTTCACACAGTAGCTTCATTTGCGCTAAGCGATGCCCTTGCCGTAGCCCGAGATGAACGCAAACGGCATGTACTCCACTGTGGCCAGGCACATCCAATTGGCAATGCAGCAGGCCACGTTTTTCGGTGTCCTGAATGGAGACATCCTTATTGTCGTACTGCAGTATCGGGTAGTGGGATAACAGCGCGTTGCCATGATCGCCATTTGGGTAAACAGCGTTACGACCATAGGCAAAGTCTGGCCATAACGTGTCAGCGAGGTATTCGTACTGGGGCACGCTGGGCCAGTCATGAAAGCGAACTGCATGTTTTCGGTGCTCACCTATCACCTCCTGGAGAAAGACCAAGTCTGCGGATAGGGTCGTTACCGCCTCACGTAGTTCCGGCAGGATATGACGTCGATTAAATACATTGAATCCCTTGTGCACATTGAGCGTCATGACCTGTAACGACGAGACAGGCGTAATAAGGCGTGACTGTTTTGTTGCAGACTCCTTAGCTGCAGACTGTTCCTTGGCACTCACCTAATACTCCCTTTCCGCTCCATGACATGGCCCACTTGGCAAACCATCAAGAAAAAGCGTAGCAGGAGAGCCTGGGTCTTGCCTTTTACCGGCCTCTTCTTGGTGCCAATGGCAACCGCTGGAGAGCTACGCGACAGAACAAATTACAACAAATGTATTATCGCCCCGCGTATACCGCGTTGATCAATCCATAATTTGCCTAACGTAATGGGAAGCTTAAACCGACGCTTTCCCGCCGCACCTGGATTAAAGAGCAACTTTCCTGACTGGGTTTCGTTGCGAGGTTTGTGAGAATGGCCGTGCAGAACGGCATCGTATGGGAGCGATGGGTCAAAATCCGCTAAACGATGAACAAGGTGCAGATGACGGCCATTGACCATAATGTCCTGATGCACCGGCAAGCTCCCCGCCCATGTTGCCGTGTCGATATTGCCCTGCACGCAGTGAACCGGCGCCAGAGCTTCCAGGTGTTCCAAGATCGCTTTGTCCTCTTCTTTGTTGCCCACGTCTCCCAAGTGCAGTATTAGCTCGCACCCCTGCAGCAGAACAAGTGCTTCATCACGCAACAACCCGTGAGTATCGGCAATAAGTCCGACGGGAGAAGCAATGTTGTAACTCGGCATTGATGAGTTCATTAATACGGTTTTCTCGCTTTTTTGAACTTTGTTGTAGTAACAATTTCGTCGCTTTTATTGATAGAACGCTACGTAACATTACTTAAATAGATCATATTTTTAAATAAGCGGAAATGTCGTGATGTCATTGTTTTAGATTTTTATCTATCTAATAGATTAAGCAACAGCAAGCTATACTATGATGGCTATCATTATATGACTGCCCCTTGATGGAATGATAACGACGCCAGGAAGCCGACATGACCAATATTTCTCCAAACGCACCCGGGCAAAAGTGGAACGCCAACGGCTACGCCAAGAATGCTGATTTTGTACCTAAGCTAGGCAGCGAAGTCGTCAAGCTGTTAGCGCCTCAACCCGGCGAACGCATTTTGGATCTTGGCTGTGGCGATGGCGCGCTGACAGAGCGCTTAGTGCAATTAGGGGCTGATGTACTAGGGATCGATGCCTCAGAAGAGATGGTGGAGGCAGCACGACGGCGCGGGATTACCGCACGCGTGGTCGATGGCCATCAGTTGCCCTTTGATCATGAATTTGACGCCGTGTTTAGCAACGCGGCGCTGCACTGGATGCTTGGCCCTCAGGCTGTTTTGGCAGGGGTTAAGCGGGCGTTGAAGCCAGGGGGCCGGTTTGTGGCCGAGTTTGGTGGCCATGGCAATGTCGCCGCTATTTGCACCGCCCTGATTGCAGCCTTGCAGTTCCGTGGCATTAGTGCGCGCGGACGCCATCCCTGGTACTTTCCTACCACACATGAGTACGGCCATAGACTGGAAACCGTAGGTTTCAAAGTAGAAAGCATTGAGCTGATTCCTCGCCCCACTCCCTTGCCTACGGGCATGATTGGATGGCTTGAAACGTTTGCCAGCCCGTTTTTACATGGGCTTGATGAAGATGTGCGGGAGGCCGTGCTGGAAAATACCTTAACGCTTTTAGGCCACAGCCTACGGGATGCGCAAGGAAACTGGACAGCCGATTATGTACGTCTGCGCGTTTCAGCCTGGGCATAAAACCTGACAAGCTTCTAAATAAAAAAGCCCCCGATATCAATATGAACCCTGACAACGAGAGATTAAAAAGTACTTTTAATGATAGTTCAGTCAGCGCTAAAAAGTCCTCACCTCTGAGCAGTACTGACGGTGCCCCCTAAAAATCAACTCCCGACAAACCTGCCGCGACTAAGAGCCAAGCTGTCCAGCACGATCAAACTGAAGCGTAAACGGGTGATAGGAGCCTTGTTGTTATCTGCATGCCTAATGGTACTGGGCACATACGCTACAAGCGGGATCACGGCGAACTTGAAAATGCCGCCATTGTCCGCTTAAACCGTCAAAAGTGGACAGCCCCTGGTGAGCAGTGCCTGCGCCGCTTAGTAGTTTGAAGGCTTCAACCGCTTGAAAGCTGCCGATCAAGCCTACCAGTGGCGCCATGACCCCACTCTCTGCGCAACTAAGAGCTTCGTCACCACTGTCATCGGGTGGATATAAGCAAGCGTAGCAAGGACACTCGGCATTGCGAGGGTCAAAGACGGCCAGTTGGCCTGAAAAACGAATGGCTGCGCCGGAAATCAATGGAACGCCGGCCTTTTGTGACGCCGCATTGACAGCATAACGGCTTGAAAAACGGTCGGTACAATCCAGTACCACGTCCGCTGAAGCCACTAAGCGCTCAAGCGCTGCGCCTTCTACATGCTGGTCTATCGCCACGATGTCACAGTACGGATTAAGCGCTTGCATGCTGGCCTGGGCGGATCGGGCTTTATTTACTCCTACGCTTGCCTGCTGATGGGCAATTTGGCGTTGAAGATTAGAAAGTTCGACGTGATCGGCATCCGCGATGGTGATCCGCCCTACCCCAGCAGCCGCTAAATAAAGCGCCGCTGGCGAGCCCAAGCCACCTGCCCCAATAATCACGGCGTGAGCAGATAGCAGGCGCTCTTGGCCCTCTATATCCACTTCGGGCAGCATGATTTGACGGCTATAGCGCAGCAGCGCCTGATCATCCATCATCGGCTTATTTATCCTCAAATTCCTCGAAGGCGGGGATGTGCAAATTGAAGCTCTCTTTCACCTCTTCCATCACCACATAACTTTTTGACTCTTTCACCCCAGGAAGCGTTAACACCACATCGCCCAACAGTTGGCGATAGGCCGACATTTCGGGAATACGGCACTTTAAAATGTAGTCGAACTGACCTGATACTAAATGACACTCTTGAATCTGGGGTAGTTTCTCGACCGCGCGGCGGAATTCATCAAATACGGCGGGCGATTGTGTTTCTAAACTGATTTCGACAAAGACTAATAAATTGGCCTTCAAGGCACGCGGATCGAGAATTGCCTGATAGCCACGGATAATGCCAGCCTTCTCCAAGCGCTTGACCCGCTCAAGACAAGGGGTTGTGGATAACCCTACTTCCGAGGCCAAATCAACATACGAAATACGCGCATTGTCCTGCAAGCAGTGCAGGATTTTAAGATCGATACGGTCCAGCGTTCTATTTTTAGGTTTCATGCCAGAGTCCTTAATGCCAAAGTCCTTAATGCCAAAGTCCTTCAAGCCAGAGCCCTTCATGCGAGCCCCATGCTAAGGGTTGTACTAAATGGCGCTGAGTGGGCAGACCACTTATATACAAATTCTAATCAAACAGTTAGTTATTAAAGTAGCCTCTCAACATCAGTGCTTGAGGATTTGCAGCGGTTGTTGATGTTAGCGCTGTCGTTTTAACCCGTTAAGTTTAAGTGGCTGTTATTAGGCGGCCTAGGGTAACCCGTTCATGGCCTCCCAGGTCACGCACGCTTTCAACGTTCTGGTAGCCAGCACTGCTCAGTGCCCTGCGTACCTTCTCCGCCTGTGTATAACCGTGTTCAAGCAACAGCCAGCCGGACGCTGTCAAATAGTGCCGAGCGGACTGCACCAAGTGCAACAAATCCGCCATGCCATCAGCGTTTGCAACCAGCGCCGAGCGAGGCTCAAAACGCACATCGCCTTCGGCAAGGTGAGGGTCATCGGCAGCAATATAAGGCGGGTTACTAACGATAATATCGAAAAGCGTACCGGCCTTAGCATCGCTTTCCAGCACGCCGAACCAATCACTCAACAGAAAATGGGCGTTGGTAATACCCAAGGCTTTCGCGTTGTTTGCTGCCAGCTCGACCGCCTCATCGCGCACATCGACGCCTAGCACTTGCCAATCGGGCTGCTCACTGGCAAACGCCAGCGCAATGGCGCCAGTGCCGGTTCCAAGGTCAAGCAGACGGCCAGTGGGCAAAGTTGCTCGACTAAGCGCAAGCTCAACTAACGTTTCAGTATCGGGACGAGGAATTAACGTATTGGGAGAGGTCGCTAAGCGCAGCCCCCAGAATTCACGCTCGCCGGTTAGGTAGGCCACTGGCGTGCCCTGGGCACGTGCGCCAATGAGCGCATCGAAGCGCGAATGCTCCTGTGAGGAACACATTTTATCGCCCCAGGTGTAAAGCCATGTACGATCCCGCTCAAGCACATGGCACATCAGCACTTCCGCATCCACACGCGGCGAGGTAGACCCCGCCGCCTGTAACCGTTGTGCCGCCTGTTTCAACAGCGCATCAAGCGACATTAGACGTCCTGAAGGGCTGAAAGCTGTTCCGCTTGATACTCGTGAATCAGCGGATTAATCACATCGTCCAACTGCTCGCCACTGACCACTTCATTCAGTTTATACAGGGTCAAGTTAATGCGATGATCGGTGATGCGACCTTGCGGGAAATTGTAGGTGCGGATGCGCTCGCTGCGATCCCCCGAGCCCACCAGCGAGCGGCGGGCATCGGCTTGCTCCTGACGCTGGGAATCTACCGCATTGCGTTTGAGCTTGGCTGCCAGCAGCGACATCGCCTTGGCACGGTTTTTATGCTGGCTGCGCTCTTCCTGGCATTCCACTACCACGCCGGTAGGCAGGTGAGTAATGCGGATCGCAGAGTCCGTGGTGTTAACGTGCTGGCCACCGGCACCACTGGAGCGGTAGGTGTCCACGCGCAGATCCGAAGGGTTAATATCGATATCGCCAACGTCCTCGACTTCTGGCATGACCGCGACGGTGCAGGCAGACGTGTGAATACGGCCCTGAGATTCGGTCGCCGGTACGCGCTGAACCCGGTGGGCGCCGGATTCAAATTTTAGCTGGGCGTAAACACCATCGCCCTTCACCCGGGAGATGATCTCTTTGTAACCGCCCTGCTCACCGTGGCTGGCGCTGACGATTTCAACCCGCCAACCGCGCTTTTCCGCATAGCGCGAATACATGCGGAACAGATCACCGGCAAAGATAGCAGCCTCGTCGCCGCCGGTTCCTGCGCGTACTTCTAAAAACACCCCACGCCCATCGTCAGGGTCTTTCGGCACCAGCAGACGCTTAAGCTCGATATCTAATTCTTCTAACCGCTCACGCCCTTCGCTCAGTTCCATCTCCGCCAATTCGCGCATGTCAGCGTCGCTGTCGCGGCTAAGCTGCTCGGCTTCATGCATATTGGTTTCGATGTCACGATAGCGCTGCCACGCGGCCACCAGCTCCTCTAACTCGGAGTATTCTCGTGAGTAGTCGCGAAAGCGCTGCTGGTTATTGATCACTTCAGGATCAGACAGCAGCATCGCCAGCTCTTCAAAGCGTTCTGTAAAGCTGTCTAAGCGTTGGCGCAAAGTCTCTTTCATGCGGGCGTATCATCCTTCTGGCGTTTAACCGGGGGCGCTGGCGTGGTTTCAAAGGCTGGTTTTATGGGCAACAGCAGGCGCGGCGCGGCATTCAGCAACTCGTGGTGCTCTTCTGATGCGGCATCACGTATGGCTTGAGTCGGCTGGTGCAACAGGCGATTGGTCAATTGATGCGCCAAGCGCTCAATGACTTTAGCAGGGTCTTCACCGCGCGCCAGCCGCTCTAACGCTTGATCGCGTGAAAGATCACGCAGCGCCTCGCCATGCTGACGATAGTCGCGAATCAACTCTCCGCCGTTGCGAATGCGTCGCTCATGCTGCCAACTGCCCACCCCGTGTTCAATCAACGACTCGGCTTGATCGGCGGCGACTTGGCGATGGCGGCGGTTCTCTTGAATCACCTCTTCCAGATCGTCAACGGTATAGAGGAATACATCGGCCAACTCGCCCACTTCGGGTTCGATATCACGCGGCACGGCGATATCGACCATAAATACCGGCCGATGACGACGCTTCTTGAGCGCCCGCTCCACCATCCCTTTACCGAGGATAGGCAGCGGGGCCGCGGTGGAAGAGATGACGATATCGGCATGCTCAAGGGCTTCAGGAATTTCTTGCAGGGTAATCGCCGTACCCCCCAAGGGGCCTGCCACGAGCTCGGCACGTTCGCGGGTGCGATTGGCGACAGTAAGCTGGCGAACACCGGCTTCGTGTAAATGCCGAGCGACCAGTTCGATGGTTTCACCAGCGCCAATAAGTAACGCACGTGAACGGCTAAAATCATCAAAAATGCGGCTGGCCATACTGACCGCCGCGTAGGCCACTGAGACAGGGTTTTTGCCAATACCCGTTTCGGTACGTACCTGTTTGGCCACCGCAAAGGTGTGCTGGAACAGGCGTTCAAGCTCACCGCCCAACCCTTTCGACTCGCGCGCCTGTTGATAGGCATCTTTCAACTGGCCCAGAATCTGCGGCTCGCCCAACACCATGGAATCCAGGCCAACCGCTACGCGCATTAAATGGCGCGCCGCATCGTTGTCTAGATAGTGGTAGGCACAGCGGGTCAGCTCATCGACGCGTAAGTTATGAAAGCGTCCGAGCCAATTGAGTACCGCCTGCTCGCCAGCCGCATCCGTGACGCAGTAAAGCTCCGTGCGGTTGCAGGTCGATAGCACCGCCGCTTCACTAATTTGTGGCAGATTGCGTAATTCAGCCAGCGCAGTGTCAAGCTGCGCGGGCGAAAAAGCCACCTGCTCACGCACGGCCACGCTGGCGGTACGATGATTTATTCCCAGGGCAAGAAGCGTCATGCGTTATGCGTCTTCGCTAGTGTGTCGGACTTTCGCCGACCGCCGGTCTTAAAGCGGCCGCACCGTCAATTAGGGCTTGCTCAAACAAGTCTTTGGTGTGGTTCAAGCGCTGCCTATAAAATAGGCATAAAGATTGCTGACCACTTTTTCAAGGAGGAACATTCTATCACAGCAGGCTATCATCTGGCCCACACCACTTTGCCGCAGGCAGGCAAGCCGCTATGCTGAGCATTCGGCCACTTAATCGAGAGACGCATGCGACCTCGCTTTTCATTATCGGGCCCTGTATTAATGGGCTCTACCTGTTCAGGCTTCTCATTAGTGAGCTCTATGTTACGGCATTCGATACTACTACCCGTGGCTGCCTCTGCTGTTCTGCTGCTGAGCGGCTGCCAATCTACGCCTAGCCCACAAGATGGCCCCCTCGGCACCTGGGCCGACGATCCGATGCGCAATGCGCCGCCGATCACCCGTGGCTTGGATGCCGCTGGGCTAAGCACGCTGCTCGGCGCCGAGCTTGCTGGCCAGCGTGGCGACTACCGTTACGCAAGCCAGGGCTACCTAGAAGCGGCTAATCGCTATCGCGAGCCAGCGCTTGCCGAACGTGCCACCTTCGCAGCCCGCTTTGGCAATGAAGCCTCATTAATAGAAGCTTCCGCGCTTCGCTGGCGAGAACTTGCCCCCCAGGCAGAAGCACCCAATCGCCTGTTGGCGGCTTTTTCGCTACAGCGCGGCGATTGGCTCGACAGCCTTGAACAGCGCATTGCTATTGTTGAAGCTGGCGGTCACGGCGATGTCACCGCCTTTGCAGAGATCGCGGTGGCTGAAGAGGCGCCATTGACGCTGATCGCCCAGCAACTGCGAGAGCATTTAGCCCAGCCCAACGCTGACCAGTTAGAACATCACAGCGATGTCCTACTGGGCACAGCACTGATTGAAGCCGCCCTTGGCGACACCGCCGTTGCCCAGCGGCGGCTTGATCAAGTCGCGCTGCTGGACCCTGAATCAGCGGCATTATGGTTAGTAAGAGCACGCCTTGCGCTAGAGACAGAAGACTACTCGGCTGCTCAGCGGGCGGCACAACAGGGCTTGGAACTCGCGCCTGACGATGTGCGATTTATTTTGCTACTGGCCCAGGCAGAGATTCGCCTCAACAACATCAGTGCGGCCGAGACGCAAACTAACGCACTGCTGGAGAGCCATGGCGGTAACCAGGATCTACGTTTATCGCTGGCACAGCTGTATCTGGAAGAGGGGCACCCCGAACCCGCCCAACGCCTGCTGCAGCCGCTGATTGGCCAGCCAGAGGTGCCGAATCTAGCCTATTACCTGCTCGGGGCAATTACCCAGGCCCAAGGTGATACCGACAACGCGCTACTTTATTACCGCCAAGTCAACGAGGGGGATGAATTTGTGCCCGCTCGCGCGGCTGCGGCGAAAATGTTGATTGAAGAAGACCGCCTGCTTGATGCCCGTGCCTTTCTGCGTATCGAACGGATGCGTTTTGACAGCTATTTTACCGAGCTGGTGATGCTCGAAGTTCAGTTGTTGGACGAAACCAATCAGACCGAAGAGGCCAATGCGCTATTAGACCGTGAAATCACCCGCACACCGGATGATGCTTCACTGCTTTATATGCGCGCTATGCGCCGCTGGGAAGCTGGCGACATTGCGGGAATGGAGGCTGATTTACGTCAAGTGCTGCGCACCGACCCTGACAATGCCGAAGCGCTCAATGCGCTGGGTTACACGCTGGCCGATCTCAACTTGCCTGGGCGCCTACAAGAGGCGTTTGAACTGATTGAGCGCGCCTACGAAGCCGACCCAGACAACCCCGCCGTACTCGACAGCATGGGCTGGGCCTATTTCCGCCTTGGGCAGCCAGAAGAAGCGCTTCCCTGGCTTGAAAGCGCCTATACACAGATACCCGATCAAGAGGTCGCTGCCCATTTAGCCGAGGTCTTGCAGGCACTAGGTCGTGAAGAAGAGGCGCGCCGTCTGATCGAGCAGATTATGCAGCGAACCAACCTGCATCCGCAGATTGACGATTTGCTTAAGCGCTATCCTGAACTAACACCCCAAGAGACACCCTAACGCTACACCACCCGATTAAGCGCACCGATCATGCTACTCTTGCGCCGTCATCACCTAACATGGAGCCTGTTTATGCCGACACTGACGTCCCTTCCTTTACGCTCACCCGTTGCACTTCCTTCCCCGCGGCTATGGGTTGTGGGTCTTACTCTCTTACTCCTTGCTGGGTGCGCTTCGCAAGGCCCGGTAGATGAAAGTGGCCGACAAGCAGGCCAGTGGGAGCGGCAGCAGGCTGAGGTAGAGGCATTCGACACCTGGACGCTGGTGGGCAAAGCGGGCCTGCGTACCTCGCAAGAGAACGTCAGCGCCAACCTGGACTGGAATCAGACCCCTTACTATTTCCGCATGCTGATCAGCGGACCGTTTGGTGGCGGGCGTAATGTGCTTGAGGGCCGTGAAGGTCGCTTCTCGCTCTCCAATAGTGACGGACGCTTTGAAGCAGAAACGCCGGAAGCCTTAATGGATGAGCAGCTTGGCTGGTCACTGCCTGTTAGTGCCATGCCTGACTGGGTACGCGGCCTACCCGGCGAAAATGACAACTATCAGATGGAAACCGATGAACTCGGCTTCCCCAGCCACTTGACACAAAACGGTTGGGAAATTGACTACCGCGACTGGGAACAGTTTGAAGGCATGTGGCTGCCGCGCCGGTTAATCATGAACTACGACGATGTACGTATCACGCTGGTCGTTAATCAGTGGCAAGCCAGCGACGAGTAAACCGTTTAAATGAATGCGAAACTTACATTACCCGCCCCGGCCAAGCTTAACCGCATGCTGCATATCGTGGGCCGTCGTGAAGACGGCTACCACACACTGCAAACGCTTTTTCAGTTTATCGACCTTAATGATCACCTTATGCTGGCTGCTCGCGATGATGGAGAGATCCATCTACCCCATGAGGTCAGCGGCGTAAACCACGATGACAATCTGATTGTGCGTGCCGCCCGTTTATTGCAGCGCCACAGCGGCACTCGACTAGGGGCGACCCTTTCCATACAAAAACAGTTGCCCATGGGCGGCGGCTTAGGTGGCGGCAGTTCCAACGCGGCCACCACGCTAGTGGGGCTCAATCACCTCTGGCAGCTTCATCTGTCGTTAGACGAATTAGCACGCTTAGGGCTGCAGCTGGGGGCCGACGTGCCAGTCTTTGTGCACGGCCATAGTGCCTGGGCTGAGGGGGTGGGCGAGCAGCTTACCGCGGTGACACTGGATACCCCTTGGTTCGCCATTATTCATCCCGGCATAAGTGTGTCTACACGTGACGTCTTCCAAGACCCCCAATTGACACGTGACAGCCGCCCCATTACTATGGCGCGCGCACTGCAGGGGGGAGCGCCGGAGTGGCGCAACGACTGTGAAGCCGTCGTAAAAGAACGCTATCCGCCAATTGCGGAAGCCCTTGATTGGCTCGCACAGCACGCACCTAGTCGGTTGACCGGCACGGGCGCTTGTTTGTTTGCTGCTTTTGAGACGCAGCAAGCAGCACAGGCAATCGCGCAATTAGCGGGTCAACGTTGGCCGACATGGGTAGCACGCGGACTCAACACCTCTCCCCTACATGATGCTCTGGGCTGTTTATAACCCCGCTCTGGGCAGTTTATAACCCCGCTCTGGGCAGTTTATAGTCCCGCTCTGGGCAGTTTATAGTCCCGCTCTGGGCTATTTACAGTCCCGCTCTGGGCAGTTAAAAGCGCCCGGTCAGCGCGTTAGGTTATTGCTGGGGTATCGCCAAGTGGTAAGGCACCGCTTTTTGGTAGCGGCATTCCCAGGTTCGAATCCTGGTACCCCAGCCAACCCAACAATGGCCTGCGTTTTTACCCCTGATTCCCAACACTGCAAAGGTGGCTGCGCGTGTCAAAATTGATGGTTTTCGCCGGGAATGCTAATCCCGCACTCGCTCAAAAAATTGCCGAGAGCTTAGACAGCCGTATGGGTAACGCTACGGTGGGTCAATTCAGCGACGGCGAAATCGCAGTCGAGATCAATGAGAACGTGCGCGGTAAGGATGTTTTCATCCTGCAATCCACCTGTGCACCGACCAACGACAATCTGATGGAGTTGATCCTGATGGTCGACGCACTGCGTCGCGCCTCGGCAACTCGTATCACCGCCGTTTTGCCCTACTTTGGCTATGCACGCCAGGATCGCCGTGTGCGTTCGGCACGTGTACCTATTTCCGCCAAAGTGGTTGCCGACATGATGGTCAAAGCAGGCGTTGACCGGGTAATGACCATGGATCTACACGCTGATCAGATCCAGGGCTTCTTTGATGTTCCGGTCGACAACGTCTACGGCTCGCCCATCCTGCTAGATGACATCGAGCGCCAGAATTACAGTGACCTTGTTGTGGTCTCGCCTGACGTTGGCGGTGTTGTTCGTGCCCGCGCCATCGCCAAACAGTTAAATGCCGATCTCGCCATTATCGACAAGCGTCGCCCCCAGGCTAATCAAGCCCAGGTGATGCACATTATTGGTGAGATTGAAGGCCGCACCTGCGTCGTGGTCGACGATATGATCGACACCGCAGGCACGCTATGTAAAGCCGGTGAGGCGCTCAAAGATCACGGCGCCAAGCGCGTCGTGGCTTATGCAACGCACCCGATTCTGTCCGGCCCAGCGGTCGATAATATTACCAACTCCGTCCTGGATGAAGTGGTGGTGACCGACACCATCCCGCTATCTGACGTTGCCCGTCGTAGCGGAAAAATTCGCCAGTTGAGCGTTGCCGGCCTGATCGCGGAAGCGATTCGTCGGGTCAGCAACGAAGAATCTGTCAGCGCGATGTTCCACTAAACGCCTGACGATATAGCCCCCTTCTGGGGCCACGGAAACGCCAGCGTCTGGTCGCGGTCGGTGGCGTCTTCCTTACTTAAACTAAGAGGCAATTCCATGTCTGATTTTATCCTGAAAGCCAGCGTTCGTAACGACCTGGGGAAAGGTGCGAGCCGCCGCCTGCGTCGTGCGAACCAGCAAGTACCTGCCGTTGTATACGGTGGTGAAAAAGGCGCGCAGTCTATCTCTGTAGAAAAAACTGCTTTCTACAAAGCGATTGAAGACGAGTCCTTCTTCTCTTCGGTCATCAAACTGATGATCGAGGGCAAAGAAGAGCAAGTGGTTGTTCGTGACCTGCAGCGTCACCCGTTCAAGCCGTTGCTAACGCACGCCGACTTTCTGCGCGTTGATGCTACCCACGAAATCACCATGAACGTGCCGCTGCATGTGACGGGCGAAGAAGCGTGTGTAGGCATTAAAGACCAAGGCGGTGAACTGCACGTACTGGCCAACGAAATTGCGATCAGCTGCTTGCCGAAAGATCTGCCTGACTTCATTGAAGTCGATATCGCTGCTGTTGAGCTTGGCACTACGCTGCACCTGTCTGACCTTACCCTGCCGGCCGGCGTCACTTCTGTTGACCTGTCCCACGGTGAAGAGCACGACAATGCAGTACTGAGCGTCACTAAAGTAAAAGTACGTACTGAAGAAGATGAAGACGGTGAAGGCGAAGGCGAAGAAGATTCCGACGCCGAGTAAGCAGTCCCGTTAAGCATTTCCGAGGGCCATGCCTGCATGGCTCTCGTGATGCTGACATGATGTTAGAATCAAGCGCCTCGGCGCTTGATTTTTTTTAGGGCTGGCGCTGGCGCGATGTCAAAAATTTCTCCTAGAAATGGGTATGAGGTGGGAATATGAGCCAGGTAAAGGCCATTATTGGATTAGGTAACCCCGGCGCGGAGTATGACGCCACTCGCCATAACGCCGGCTTCTGGTTGGTCGATGCAATTGCGCACAGCGCGCATGCAGAGTTGCGCCCGGAAAAGAAGTTTTTTGGCCACTATGCCAAAGTCCGCCTAGGCGACCATGAGCTGCACCTACTCAACCCCGCCACCTTTATGAATCGCAGTGGTGCCGCAGTAGCGGCCTTAAGCCAATTTTTCAAACTGACGCCCGACAATCTGCTGGTCGCCCACGATGAACTTGACCTTCCGCCAGGGCAGGCACGCTACAAAACTGGCGGTGGGCACGGCGGCCATAATGGCCTACGCGATATCATTAGCGCGCTAGGCGATCAAAAGCAGTTTCACCGGCTACGTATCGGCATTGGCCACCCTGGCGAGGCACGCCAGGTCACTAACTATGTACTGGGGCGGCCCGGCAAGGCCGAACAAGAAGCGATCACTCGCGCCATTGATGAGTGCATCACCACGTTGCCATTAGCGCTAGCGGGAGACTGGGCCAAAGCGATGAACCAGTTACACAGCCTTAAGTCAGAATAAACGCTATCGAAAGCTGGCTAGGTGACGCCGGTAGCTGACGGCTAGCGCATCTCGTAGAATGGCGATTATATTTACGCCCTACCACCTTATTTTCAGGAACATTTTATGGGTTTCAATTGCGGCATCGTCGGCCTGCCTAACGTCGGCAAGTCCACGCTATTTAATGCACTGACGAAGTCAGGCATCGATGCAGAAAACTTCCCTTTCTGCACCATTGAGCCAAACGTCGGTATCGTTCCGATGCCGGACCCGCGCCTTGATAAGCTCGCCGAGATCGTCAAGCCGCAAAAAGTACTGCCGACCACCATGGAGTTCGTTGATATTGCGGGCTTGGTCGCTGGCGCTTCCAAAGGCGAAGGCTTGGGCAACAAATTCCTGGCCAACATCCGTGAAACCCAGGCAATTGCCCACGTGGTGCGCTGCTTCGATAACGACAATGTTATCCATGTAGCCAATCAGGTCGATCCCCGCGCCGATATCGAAACGATCAATTTAGAGCTGGCGCTTGCGGATCTTGATACCGTCGAAAAAGCCAGCCAGCGCCTGGTACGTTCGGTAAAAGGCGGCGATAAAGACGCCATTGCCACCAAGGCGATTCTTGACCGTATTCAGCCCCATGTTGCAGAGGGCTTGCCATTACGCAGCTTTGGTTTGAGCGAAGAAGAGCAGCGTCAGGTTAAGAGCTTCGGCTTTTTAACCCTGAAGCCCACCATGTACATCGCCAACGTCAATGAAGACGGTTTCGAGAACAATCCCTACCTGGATATTGTTAATGAAATTGCCGCCGAGGAAGGCGCGCTGGTAGTCCCCGTGTGCAATCAGCTGGAAGCTGAAATCGCCGAGCTGGACGATGAAGAACGCTCCATGTTCCTGAGTGAGATGGGCATGGATGAGCCGGGCCTTGACCGAGTCATTCGTGCAGGGTACTCACTGCTGGGTCTACAAACCTACTTCACTGCCGGTGTTAAAGAAGTTCGCGCCTGGACAGTGAAAGAAGGCGCAACAGCCCCAGAAGCAGCAGGCGTCATTCACACCGACTTCCAGAAAGGCTTTATTCGTGCCGAAGTCGTCGCTTATGACGATTTTGTTTCGCTGGGTGGCGAGCAAGGCGCTAAAGATGCCGGCAAGTGGCGCCTGGAAGGGAAAGAGTACATTATTAAAGATGGCGACGTAGTGCACTTCCGTTTTAACGTATAAAACGGCGACGCCAACATTCTCAGCAATAAAACATTGACTAAAATCAGTGTTATCAGTATCATTCGCCCCCGTTGAAAGGCTACGTAGCTCAGCTGGTTAGAGCACATCACTCATAATGATGGGGTCCCCTGTTCAAATCAGGGCGTAGCCACCAAAGCTTATTGAAAAGCCCGCTGATTCTGTCAGCGGGCTTTTTTTGCTTTAACTCGGCTGTGGCTGTGGGCGCAATACGATCAACTCAACGTGGTGCGGTTTAAAAATTGCGTCAGCGCGCGAGTGAGGTACTCCACATCTTTAGTACCCGCGGTTTCTCGAATGGAGTGCATCGCCCACTGAGGGATACCAACATCAATGGTGGGTACGCCTAACTCGGTAGCGGTAATCGGTCCAATCGTGCTGCCGCAACCCATATCTGCCCGGGTTACAAACGACTGCACCGGGACATCCGCTTCACGACACACATCACGAAACAGCGCGCCGGTAACACTATTAGTGGCATAGCGCTGGCTCGCATTCACTTTGATCACCGGGCCGCCGTTAATCGCCGGACCGTGGCGCTCATCATGCTTGTCGAGAAAATTGGGATGCAGCGCATGGGCGTTATCACAAGAGATCATCAGCGACGACTGAATCAGCTGAATCAGTGACTCATCACTACCCTTGCCTTCCAGCTGACCATTAATGCGCTTTAGCACATCCGCCAGGAAAGGACCTTGAGCACCACAGGCGCTGGCACTACCCACTTCCTCATGATCGTTAGCCACCAGCAGGGCCCCTTGACTACCGTCGCAATCCAGAAGCGCTTCTAAACCAATGAAGCAGGAAAGCAGATTATCCAACCGGGCGCTGGCCACCAGCTCTTGCTTAACGCCAACCAGTGACGGCGGCTGAACATCGTAAAAGCCTAATTCAAAATCAACCACTTCCACTGCCCGCAGGCCGTGCTGCTCTTCTAACCACTGGGCCAGCAACTCGGCTAGCGTCGCCGTTTCGCTCTGCATTAACACTGGCGCCATTTGCGTCTGCGGATTCAGCGGGCGGCCACTGTTCACGTCACGATCAAGGTGAATCGCCAGGCTCGGCACCATGGCAATCGCCCGGTCAACATTGAGCAATACGCTTTCCAGGTGACCATCGGCATGGCGCACATGCACCCGCCCTGCCAACCCCAGGCCACGGTCAAACCACGGTGCCAACAAAACACCGCCGTATACTTGCACGCCTAATTGCAGCCAACCCGCTGAGCACTGAGTGGCATTAGGCTTTAGATGCAGCCCCGGGCTATCGGTATGCGCACCTATCATACGCAGCGCCGTTAATTCAGACTCAGGCAGTTGAAACGCAACAATCGCCGAGTCATTCCGGATAACATAGTAGCGCTTGCCCGGCGTGAGCTGCCAATTAGCCCTCTCTTCCAGCCGCTGAAAGCCGGCTTGCTCCAATCGTGCAGCCATATTGCCCGCCGCATGCCACGGAGTTGGTGATTGGCGCAGAAAATCGCACAACCGCGTTAAACGATCAGCGTTGAAAGTCTCCGACATGGAAATCCTCATAACAGTAATGATTGAGTCTCAGAACGCAGGTGACCTGCTACAATACTCCCTCGACCTACGCAACTCATGAGTCATATGCGGGTCTAGGGAAGAATGAGTGTACACAAATCCGGGAGAGCTTGACTGATGAGCTTGTTTGCAACGCTTTCGCGTTCGGTCGCCCTGGCTGTCATGCTGGTCATCACCAGCCCAGCCGCCTTAGCGCAACTTGAACCGACCGATGAACAACGCCAGGCGGCGGTGGAAATTGCGGACTCACTCCGCTACGGCCACTATGCTGATATTACTTTTGACGAAGCGTGGTCGCAGGATGCCTTCCAACGCTACTTGGATATTCTTGACGGTCAGCGCGCTTACCTACTGCGCAGTGATATCGAAGCCTACCGCCATTTAGAGACCAGCATGGCAGACGCCATTTTTAGTGGCGACCTAGATGACGCTTTCAATTTGTATAATGCGTTTAGTGAACGTCAACGCACCCGCGTTGAGTCGCTACTTACTCAGCTCGATGAAGGCCTTGATTATAACTTTGAAAGCAATGAACGCTTAGAGATTGATCGTGAAGACGCCCCCTGGGCCTCCCGGCAAAGTGAACTCGACGAGCTGTGGCGCAAACGGCTCAAAAATGACGCTTTAACCCTTGCCTTAACCGACCAGGACAGCGAACAGATTGAAACCAATCTGCGTCAGCGCTATGAAGGCCAACTGACGCGTCTGGAGCAAACCGAGTCTGAAGACGTGTTTGGCGTACTAATGGCAGCGGTCACTGGCAGCATCGACCCGCACACCGGCTACCTCTCCCCCCGCCAGGGTGAGTCGTTTGATATTCAGATGAGCCTTTCTCTTGAAGGGATCGGCGCTTTGCTTCAATCGGACGGCGAGTACGTTAAAGTCGCAAGCTTAGTACCCGGTGGCCCGGCAGAACGCGCAGGCGTCTTGGAACCAGCAGACCGCATCATCGCTGTTGGCCAGGAAGAAGGCGAGATGGTTAATGTCGTCGGTATGCGTCTGGATAACGTCGTTGACTTAATTCGTGGTCCTAAAGGCTCCATCGTTCGTTTAGATGTAGTACCTGCCCAAGCAGTCGATATGACTCGCTCGCAGATCGTTGAAATTACCCGCGATACCGTCAGCCTTGAAGATCAAGCTGCCAGTAGTGAAATCATTGAAGTCGAGCGCAACGGCGAGCCGCACCGCCTTGGGGTCATTAACGTGCCCACGTTCTACGTTGATTTTGACGCTTGGCAAGCCGGTGAAGAGGAGTATCGCAGTACCACACGCGATGTTGCCAAAGAAGTCGAACGCCTCAAAGAAGAGGGTGTAGAAGGTATCGTGCTTGATCTGCGCAACAATGGCGGTGGCGCCCTGCAAGAAGCCAATTCATTGATCGGCTTGTTTATTGATCGCGGCCCCACCGTACAGGTACGCGACGCCCAGGGCCGCATCCAGCTCTACGGCGATAGCGAAGCAGGCACGCTCTATGACGGCCCGTTAGGCGTCTTAGTGAACCGCCTCTCTGCCTCTGCATCGGAAATTTTCGCTGGCGCTATTCAGGATTACGGTCGCGGCCTAGTGCTCGGCACGCCTACGTTCGGCAAAGGCACCGTGCAAACGCTTAATGACCTGAGCCATGGCCAGATCAAGCTAACTCGCGCCAAGTTCTACCGTATTTCTGGCGATAGCACCCAGAACCGCGGCGTAGAGCCGGATATCGACTTTCCCAGCCTGATCGACCCCGAGCGTATTGGTGAAAGCAGCCTGGATAACGCACTAGCATGGGATACCGTTCAGAACGTTCAATATCGCCGCTATGGCGAACCTGAAAACATGCTGGAGCAACTCATTACCCAACATGATGCACGTGCGCAGGATAATGCCAATTTCCGCTATCTTGAACGCCAGTCCACACTTGCTCGTCAGCTACGCGAACAGCACACCAGCGTGAGCTTAAACCGCGAACAGCGCGAGCGTGAAATGGAAGCCCAGGAAGCCGAACAGCTCTCACTGGAAAACCAACGCCGCCGTGCGCTGGGCCTGGAAGAGCTGGATGAGTGGATGGACGCTCGGACAGACGCCACGGCAGGAATAGGCAGCGAAGAGAGTGATGCTGCTGCCTCACAAGAGAGCGAAAGCGAAGAGGATGAAGCACTGGCCGTCGATCGCGCCTACGTGCTGGAATCAGCAGAGATACTTCTCGATTACGTCCATCTGCAGGATTCTCAGCGGTTAGCGGCTAAGCGTTAATACGCACGGTTAAAGCACACTGAGAAAAAACGCCGGCTCCTTTATAAGGGTCGGCATTTTCATTGCGCTATTTTTTAATCTATTTTTTAATCGCCTGCCTGTTTTATCACCCAGCCTGCCTCTGCATCGCGTTAACACAGCGCCGCTCGGCGGGCAGGCCGATCACCCATTCGCGTTAAGCGCTGCGTGAGTGCCGCTAATTGCACAGCGCTGCCTTGGGTGCCCGCCTGAACAATATCGTGGGTCCAGGCAGGTAATTGAGAGGCAAGGCGGTAATAGACCCACTGCCCCTCGCGCTGATCGCTAAGCAACCCACATTGACGTAACTGAGCCAAGTGCCGTGACACTTTGGGCTGTGACTCCTGCAGCGCATGGGTCATTTCACACACGCACAGCTCCTGCTCTTGAGCAATTAGCAGCACTAGCATTAAACGCGTTTCATCGCTTAAACACTTAAATACTTGCAGCGCCTGGGGCGCAGTAACGTTGCCCACCATAAATTTCCTAAACTAATGGATTATCAACGTAGTTTACGTCACTAAATCGGTTGACGGTAAGCACCGATACTTCTAATGGCGAACCAGCTCACAACGTCAGACACGACAAAACCGCCTAGGCATTAGCTGGCAGTGGATATAGCAAAGGAGAAAAGGAAACACTAGAAATGAACGCTTTCAGTCAACGCAGAGAAAACTGGGCGCAAATGAAAAGCAAATAAGAAGGGGGGGGGGAATTAATTGGCTCCTCGAGCAGGACTCGAACCTGCGACCCAATGATTAACAGTCATTTGCTCTACCAACTGAGCTATCGAGGAATCATGCACTACCCAAAACGGTACACCGTAAAAAGGCAGTTAAAAAGATACTACCGTTACTACAACTTGGCTCCTCGAGCAGGACTCGAACCTGCGACCCAATGATTAACAGTCATTTGCTCTACCAACTGAGCTATCGAGGAACATCATAAGTTGTCGTGTTTTAAGCAGAGCCCTTCGCCTTAAAGCGGTAGCAAAGATTGGCTCCTCGAGCAGGACTCGAACCTGCGACCCAATGATTAACAGTCATTTGCTCTACCAACTGAGCTATCGAGGAACTGCTCAAACACGGTGCGTAGTATACCCATTGAAATGTGGTGGTCAAGTATCGATTATGGCCGAATGCTAGCCCCAGGTTTCTTGTGCCCGTATAATGGGGATATCCAAAAGTGGCATGGCCCACTATCCGACACTCCATTCATCCTCGTCCCTTGACGACTCATAGATGACAGGTACCGATGGCGAAGAAGCTCTTCATCAAAACGCACGGCTGCCAAATGAACGAGTACGACTCCTCCCGTATGGCGGATCTACTCGGCGAATCTCACCAGCTCGAACTCACTGATAATGAGCGTGAAGCCGATGTCATTCTGTTAAACACCTGCTCGATTCGCGAGAAAGCGCAGGAGAAAGTTTTTCATCAGCTGGGCCGCTGGAAAAAACTTAAAGATGCCAACCCCAATTTGGTGATTGGCGTGGGTGGCTGCGTGGCCAGCCAAGAAGGCGAAGCCATTCGCAAGCGCGCACCGCATGTGGACATGGTATTTGGGCCGCAAACCCTGCACCGCGTCCCCTCAATGCTGGATGCCCGCAGTAATAACCAAATTGCCGCCGTGGATGTCACCTTTCCTGAGATCGAAAAGTTCGACCATCTGCCCAAACCTTCCTCCGATGGCGCCACCGCATTCGTGTCGATCATGGAAGGCTGCTCCAAGTACTGCACCTTCTGCGTGGTGCCTTACACTCGTGGTGAAGAAGTTTCACGTCCCTTTGAAGCGGTTATGGATGAAGTCATCCACCTTTCCGATCAGGGCGTGCGTGAGATAAATCTGCTGGGCCAGAACGTGAATGCCTATCGCGGTGAGAATCAGCTTGGCGACGAGATCGACCTGGCCGAGCTGATTGCCTGTGTGGCGGCAGTAGACGGGATCGATCGCGTCCGCTTCACCACCTCGCACCCGGTTGAGTTTACCGACAGCCTCGTGGACGCCTTTGCGGATATCCCCGAGCTGGTGAGCCACCTACACCTGCCGGTACAGTCGGGTTCAGACCGTATTCTTAACGCTATGAAGCGTGGTCATACGGCGGCGGAGTACATTGAAAAGATGGAGCGTATCCGCGCCAACCGCCCGGATATCAGCTTCTCTTCAGACTTCATTATCGGTTTCCCCGGCGAAACGGAAGAAGATTTTGAAGCGACGATGAACCTGATTCACCAGATTGGCTTCGACCACTCGTTCAGCTTCGTTTACTCCGCACGCCCCGGCACACCTGCTTCTGGCCTGCCGGATGAAACACCGGAAAGCGTGAAAAAGCAGCGTTTGGCAATTCTGCAGGAGCGGATCATTCAGCAAACTGCGCAAATTAGCCGCCGCATGGTGGGTAGTACGCAGCGTGTACTGGTTAACGGCTTTTCGCCCCGTGACCCCGGCCAACTCTCAGGGCGTACCGAGAACAACCGCGTGGTGAACTTCCGTGCCGCCAACCCCACCGAGCTAATCGGCTACTTTGTCGATGTGGAGATCACCGAGGCCTTCCCCAATTCGCTGCGCGGCGAACTGGCCTCACCCGAGCGCTATTAAACGTTCACTTAGCACCGCCATTAACACAGGTCATTGCCCCGCTTCAGGCGGGGCAGTAAGCTGAACGATACACACACTAACGAGGGGTTCCCCACTCTTGAGCCAGCCAACACCTCAGGCCAATCGCATCATCACCTTAAGCCTTGAACCCAATGATCCGCAGCGCCTTGCTAGCCTTTGCGGCCAGCAGGACGAGCATTTGAAGCTGATTGAAAGCCGCCTGGACGTGACGCTGCGCAACCGAGGCAATGTGTTCCAATTGGCGGGCCCCGCCAATCGCATTAAAGCAGCGGCAAACGTACTGGAACATCTCTACCGCGAAACGGCATCCAGCGAACTTGAAGCCGATACCGTCCACCTGTTCCTACAGGAATCTGGGCTTGAAGCAATAGAAGATGAAGAAGATGGTAGCGCCAGCAGCGACGAAGTGATCATGCGCACGCCACGCACCATGATCAAACCACGCGGCCTTAATCAGCAGCGCTATGTGTCCAGTATCCGCGAACACGATATCAATTTTGGTGTTGGTCCTGCGGGCACAGGCAAAACCTATCTAGCGGTCGCTGCGGCGGTTGAAGCGCTCAACCAACAGGAAGTACGCCGCATTCTGCTTGTGCGGCCTGCCGTCGAAGCGGGTGAGAAACTTGGCTTTCTACCTGGCGACCTGGCCCAAAAAATTGACCCCTACTTGCGCCCTCTTTATGACGCTCTGTACGAGATGATCGGTTTTGAGCAAGTGGCGAAACTAATTGAACGACAGGTAATTGAGATTGCCCCGCTGGCCTACATGCGTGGCCGCACGCTTAATAATTCCTATATCATTCTGGATGAGAGCCAAAACACGACGCCAGAACAGATGAAAATGTTCCTGACCCGAATTGGTTTTGGTTCTACCGCCGTCATTACCGGCGATGTGACCCAGGTCGATTTACCCAAGGGGCAGCGTTCAGGGCTGATTCAGGTGCTCGACGTATTGAAAGACACCCCAGGCATTGGCGTTACTCACTTTGCCGCCAAGGATGTGGTTCGCCACCCGTTGGTTCAGCGCATTATCGAAGCCTACGACATGTTCGAGTCTCAGCAAGAAGTGGAAGAGCGTGCCCGCCGTGAAGTGCGCCAGCAAGAACGTGATGCCCGCATGCAAACGCGAGAAGGCTCCTGGGATAGCTCGCGATGAACGAGCCTACGACTGATGAGCTAATAATTGATCGTCAGGCAGCGATCAACGAACCCCTGCTCCCCTCTCTGACACAGCTCACCCACTGGGTGGGCTGTGTTTTTGCGCACCACCCCGAGGACCAGCGTCGGGAAGTGACTATCCGCTTCGTGGATGAGAGAGAAAGTCAGACGCTTAACCGCGACTACCGGGGCAAAGACAAAACCACTAACGTGCTGTCGTTTCCCTTTGAGAGCCCGCCCGGGGTCGAATTACCGCTACTGGGTGATCTCGTGATTTGTCACGCCGTAGTGGCTCAGGAAGCTCGCGAGCAGCGTAAACCGCTTGAGCATCACTATGCTCATATGGTCGTGCATGGCATCTTGCATTTAATGGGCTACGATCATATTAACGATGAGGAAGCTGAGGAGATGGAGCAGTTCGAACGCGAGCTATTGGCAGAGCTGAATATTCCCGATCCCTACTCCGATAGCCTCCAAGCGCCTGATGGTGATGAAGCCTAAAAGCGTACGTCTTGATTATTCGATGGTGGTTGCGTTAATTCACGTAACAATGAATCTGGTACTATCCCCCGCTTCAGTGATAAAACGGCTACCTGACGATGTAGCTAACACCTAGCAACTGACTGCCAGCAAACGAGAGAATTGACGCATGAGCGAAGACCGATCGAGCAACCCTAGTCAAAAATCCTGGCTCGAGAAACTCTTTGGCGCCCTTTCCGGAGACAACGACGAACCCAGCTCACGGGATGAGCTGATGACGTTTTTACGCCATACCGCAGGGAAATTGAAGCTGGATCAAGACGCCATCATGATTATCGAAGGCGCGCTTGAAATCAGCGATCAGCAAGTACGCGAAGTGCTGATACCCCGCTCCCAGGTCTCAGCCATCGCCCTGGATCAAACCAGCGACGGCTACCTTCCGCTGATCCAAGAAACCGGCCACTCCCGCTACCCGGTGATTGGAGAAAACCTGGATGACATAAAAGGCATTCTGCTGGTAAAAGATTTACTCCCCCTGCTCTCCCAGACCCAGGCCCAACGCGATGCGTTCAAGCTAGATGATATCTTGCGCCCGGCGATGTTTATCCCGGAATCCAAACGCCTTAACAGCCTGCTCAAAGAGTTTCGAGATACCCACAATCATATGGCGGTGGTGGTTGATGAATATGGCGGCACCGCGGGCATTATCACCATCGAAGACATTCTTGAGCAAATCGTCGGCGACATCGAAGATGAGCACGATACCGATGAAGAGGACGATATCCGCGAAATAGAGAATGGCCGCTACGCCATTCGTGCGCTGACGCCTATCGAAGACTTCAACGAACGCTTTGACACCGAGTTCTCTGACGATGAGTTCGATACCGTTGGTGGCTTGGTGATGCAGCAGTTTGGCCATCTACCCCGGCGCGGTGAACACACCATTCTAGGCGGCTGGCGGTTTGTGATTCTCAATGCCGACACTCGGCGCATTCGTCTACTCGAAGCCTACCGCGACACGCGTCGTGATGACGAAGAGGATGATGACCAGGAGAACAAACCCGACTAGGTGTTGGTTGTCACGCTGTTCTCTACCCACTTTCTTGCACCTTACCGTAGATAGGTTATCGCTATGGGTTTCCCCCCCGCGTTTATGTTACAGCTGCTTGCTGCCCTGGTTGCTGGTGGATTCACCACCCTTACGGCCTCACCGTTTGAACTGTGGTGGCTTGGCCCGGTGGCCATTGGTTTACTTTATGTGGGCCTGCACGCCTTAACTCCCGCCCAAGCGGCACTAAAAGGCTGGTTATACGGTGTGGCACTGTTCGCCAGCGGCACCTCCTGGGTGTATGTCTCTATTCACGACTATGGCTATACCGGTGTACCACTGGCCGTTTTCCTAACCGCGCTGTTCGTGACGATTTTGGCGCTGTTTTTTGCCGGGACCTTCTGGCTCTACCGCCGTTTCACCTCCGCCCGGCTAGCGTTTATCAGCTTTGCCGGTGCCTGGGTGTTGGGCGAGGTGCTACGTACCTACCTGTTTACCGGCTTTCCCTGGCTGCTGCTGGGCTCTGGCTATGTCGATTCGCCACTAGCCGCCTGGGCACCCGTTGGTGGCGTCTATCTGCTTTCTCTATTAGTAGCACTTAGCGGTGCGCTTGGTGCTGAACTACTGCTGCGTCGTCAATGGTGGGCACTCGCACCACTGGCAGCTATTTGGCTAGTCCCGTTGGCATTGCCTCAGCAGTGGACCACGCCAGTAGATGAGCCCACCCGTGTCGCCCTGTTACAAGGTAATCTGCCGCAGCTATTGAAGTGGACCCCTGAAGGGCAAAGGGAAGCCGCTAACACCTACAGCGAACTAACTCGCGAAGTTGGCGATGACGTTGACCTGATTATCTGGCCTGAAACCGCTCTGCCGATGATGGAAACCCAGGCCCGCCCAGTGCTGGAACGAGTGCAATCTAACCTACCGCCCGATGTCGCCCTGCTCACCGGCATCGTTCAGCGCGACGACCAAGAGCGCTATTTCAATAGCGTCATTGGCGTAGGCAATGTAGAGGGCAGCTACCAGAAAGAGCACTTGGTGCCTTTTGGTGAGTACCTGCCGCTGGAGAGTGTACTCCGCGGGGCGATTGATTTTTTTGATCTGCCTATGTCGACCTTTACCAAAGGTGAGCATGAGCAAACACCGATGCAGGCCGCCGGGATTAATATTGGCAATGCGATCTGCTATGAGATTATCTACCCGCAGTTAGTTGCCCGCCGCGCGCAAGACAGCGGTGTGATCATGACGGTCTCCAACGACACTTGGTTTGGCGCCTCGATTGGCCCCCATCAGCATTTGCAGATGGCCCGACTGCGAGCGCTAGAGAATGGTCGCTATGTGGTCCGCGCCACCAGCAACGGTATTACGGCGATTATCGACCCCAAAGGCCATATCGTTGAGCGCGCACCGCAGTTCGAAACGACTCTGATAACCGGTGAATTCTACGCCATGGAAGGTTTGACACCGTTTACCCGCACAGGCAGTTGGCCCGCTTGGCTGCTAGCAGGCTTGTTGCTTTTACCCGGCGTCGTTGCCACGCGCAGCAAACGTGACGTAAAAAGCTGATACATAGTACTCGCCCGTAGCAAAATGGCCCGCGTCCTTTGTAGAACGCGGGCCATTTCGTTTGTTCAAGCTAGCGCTATGGGCAAGTAAATGCCAATAGATTAGGCAGCGCTGTTTTTCAACGTCGCCATATCAATCACAAAGCGATAGCGTACATCGCCTTTTTCCATGCGCTCAAAGCCTTCGTTGATGTTGTTGATATCCAACATCTCGATATCACAGGTAATGCCTTGGTCAGCACACAGCTTGAGCAGCTCTTCGGTCTCTGCAATGCTACCAATCAGCGAACCGGCAACCACACGACGTTTGAAGACCAAGTTAAAGGCTTCAATGGCTGGCTCAATAGGTTCAAGCAAACCGACAATAATGTGCGTACCGTCGTACTTCAGCGACTTCAGGTAAGGGTTAAGGTCATGCTGTACGGGTACGGTGTCGAGCATAAAGTCGAAGGTTTCAGCCACCGCATCCATCTGCGCCTGGTCGCTGGAAACCACCACGTAGTCAGCCCCGTTGCGCTTAGCTTCTTCAACCTTGGCATCTGAGCGGGTGAATACGGTGACTTCCGCACCCAACGCCTTAGCCAGTTTAACGCCCATATGGCCTAAGCCACCCATGCCAATCACACCAACTTTATGGCCTTTACCGACGCCATGATGCTTGAGCGGTGAATAGGTCGTCACACCGGCACAAAGAATCGGCGCTGCTGAGGCTAGATCGATACCATCAGGCATCTGCAGTACAAAGTGCTCACTCACTACGATGGAGTCGGAGTAGCCACCCTGGGTTATGGTGCCGTCTTGGCGGTCTTCGCTACCATAGGTCATGGTGAAGCCTTCCAGGCATGCTCTACGCCGTCTTTGCAGGCAGCACAGATACGGCATGAGTCGACCATACAACCGACACCCACCAGGTCACCGGCTTTAAAGCGCGATACTTTATCGCCGACAGAGGTCACGCGTCCGACAATTTCATGGCCGGGCACGACGGGGTACTGACTCATGCCCCAATCGTTACGTGCAAAGTGCAGGTCACTGTGGCAAACGCCGCAGTAAAGAATTTCGATGGCAACGTCATCGGGACGCGGCTGGCGACGATCAAACGAAAACGGCGCTAAGGGCTTATCGTTAGCAAATGCCGCATAGGATAATGCTTGGCTCATCGGTAGAACTCCTCATCATCAAAAGACTGCCTTATACATCAGCAGACATATCCCTCGCGTGCGAGGCATGCCAATAGTATTGGCCTATTCAGTAATGATAGCGATGAACGAAGCTACGCCATTTTTGCCAATTACTCCGACGGCACGTAATAAAATAACAAAAAATAGCCAAAAATAGATATGATTGTACAAAAGCCACCAGAAACCAGAGAGAACCATCATGGCCTCAACCGCTCAGGCTGGCAATGCGCTGGCTGCTGTTATCGCCCCTCTCATCAAGCGTGACGGTATCAGTGACACCCCTCTGCCGGGGCGTGTCATTACTCTGTTTAAGCCGCCATCAGGTACGGACCCCGCTTCTGTATGAGCCAAGCCTGACTATCATTGCCCAGGGAAGAAAAATGGGTTATCTGGGTGATCGCGAAATCTATTACGATCCCGGTCACTATTTAGTCCAAACGCTACCACTGCCCTTTGAGTGTGAAACCTACGGTTCACCGGAAGCTCCGTTGCTGGGTATATCGGTACGCCTTGATCCGGCACTGTTAAGCGAGATGGTCACCGCCATGGGTAACGCCGGGCATCACGACCAGGCACCCTTACCAATGGCTTCAGTGGCCATGACAGAGGGCATGCAAGACGCCGTTTTGCGCTTGGCACGCACGCTAAATGAAGCGGTAGAGTGCAACACAATGGGCACCGCACGGATCCGTGATGTGGTATTTGAGGCGCTAAAGGGAGAGCAAAGCCAAGCATTGAGGGCACTGGTCCTAGGGCACGGTAATTATTCACGCATTGTGCAGGTGCTTTCCAAACTCCATGCTAACGTTGCCCAAGACTTTAGCGTTGAACAGTTGGCTGCACAGGTCAATATGAGTGCGTCGACGTTTCACCAGCACTTCAAGCAGATTACTCGCTCGTCCCCGGCCCAGTATTTGAAACGGCTTCGCCTAATCAAAGCACAGCAGTTACTGCTGCAGAATAATCACAACGTTAATCAGGCCGCTGCGGCGGTGGGTTACCGCAGCGTGCCTCAGTTTAGCCGCGACTATAAGCGCTACTTTGGCGAGCCCCCGCTTCAGCATCGCCGTCAAGAGCAGGCGTTACGCGCTTAAAACGAGGGCTAATGCAGTAATTATTTGGCAAACACCTGACTCATATCTTTAAACGCCTTGAACTCTAGGGCGTTTCCGCATGGGTCAAGCAAGAACATGGTGGCCTGCTCACCCACTTCACCTTTAAAGCGAACATAGGGCTCGATCACAAATTGGGTATCGCGCGCTTTCAGACGCTCGGCTAGGGCTTCCCACTCATCCCACTCTAAAATCACACCAAAGTGCGGCACCGGAACGTTGTGTCCGTCTACCGGGTTAGTGTGGGCACTCTCTTGGCCGGGCGTTTTGGGTTGTTCATGAATCACTAACTGATGGCCGAAGAAGTTAAAGTCGACCCACTGCTCGCTGGAACGCCCCTCTTCCAAGCCGAACACATCATTATAAAACGCCCGTGCCAGTGCTACATCGTCAACAGGAATAGCCAAATGGAAAGGTGAAAGGCTCATTGTCATCTCCAGCTTATTAGGCTTTTAAGGGGTTGAATGGCACTTTATGCTGCCACGCTGTATTCATCCTAGGGCGACGCATGGGAAAATAAAATCAATAACTATTTGGCTGATTCACAAAAAGGATTTATCAATGATCCGCGAGCTGAAAACGCTGATTGCGGTAGCACAGGAAGGCACCTTTGCCGCGGCAGGTAACAAAATTGGCCTGACTCAAGCAGCGGTCAGTGCGCAGATGAAACGCCTTGAGGGAGAACTAGGCATTGCCCTGTTTGAACGCAAAGGGCGTGCCGCCATATTGACCCAACGAGGGCAAGAGACGTTAAAGCAAGCCCACGCCCTGCTGACGCTGTATAGCACGCTGGGCGTGTCCATGTCAGGCCAGCCAGCCACACAACGGATCAATATCGGCGCCATCGCCTCCATCCAGCGCTCGCTACTGCCTGATGCGCTCGCGCGCTTTCATCACGCTTATCACGATTGCTGTACCCGCGTGGTACCGGGGCTTTCCATGGAACTGGTAAATCAGGTCGACGCTGGCGAACTGGATATGGCAGTGATTATTCGCCCGCCCTTTTCGCTACACAGTGATTTGCGCTGGACACCCCTAGCTCACGAGCCTTTTCGGTTAATCTTGCCACCGCATATCAACGGCGACCAGTGGCGGGAACTGCTCTCCAACCAGCCGTTTATCCGCTACGACCGTGCCTCCTTTGGGGGCAGGCAGGTGGAGCGCTTTCTACGTGATAACCACTGCAATGTGCGCGAGGTATGCGAAGTCGACGAACTGGAAGCGATCATTAAGCTGGTCGCCAAGGGGGTAGGCGTGGCCCTGGTGCCCGAGGCCATCGCCCACTCACGCTGGCCAGCCGGCGTGCGTGCGATTGATTTAGGCGAGCGTACCTTTCATCGTGATATAGGGCTAATTCATCCTACCAGTGGTCATTTGAGCGAACCCGCCCGAGCGCTTGCTCATTTGATTGGCGAAACGGCACAACAACCTGGTAATTGTGTTTAGCCCCCATTTAAGGCCACAGGAGTTAACGCATGAAACCAGAGGATCTGGAAAAGCTAGTCACCCGTACCATGCCCTTTGGCAAGTATGAGGGCCGCCTGATCGCCGACCTCCCCGGCCCCTATTTAAACTGGTTTGCTCGGGAAGGGTTTCCTTCTGGCGAGATTGGTCAACTGCTGCATTTGATGCACGAAATCGATCACAACGGGCTTGGCCCGCTGCTCGACCCGCTGCGTAAAAAGCCTAGCCAGCGCGGCGAAACTTAACGCTGGTAATCATCGAGCTCGTTTAAGGCGCGCTGAAACTCAGCCCGGTAAGCCAACTCGTGGAGGGTCGAGTCTTTGGGAAAACGGCCTAAAGCGACAGCTAACTCAAAAAAGCCCGTAGCGGGTAACCCATCGCCCCGGCGGCTGATTACTAAGGCGGCGATAAAAGGTGTTTGTTGCGCGGCGTCTTCACGCATTAACTGCTCAAGCGCTTGGGTAACTTGCCCAATGGTGCGCGGCGGCGTCAGCCCCAGCTCGGTGGCCACCTGCTGGTAGGTCATTGGCAGCGCTTCTTGCGGTACGCTGAGAAGCAACTGGCGTAAAGCGGTTACGTGATCGGTCATGTACATCCTATTGTCAGGTTTTAAACGTTCAGATTGCCAATTGGCGTTGTATTTGTGCTAAGAATAGCTGAATACGATGTGACAAGGAGGGAACATGGCAACGCAACTGAAGGCGTCACACCCACGCGGTGGCCGCTGGCCAGGCATACTGGCAGGTTTAGCCATTCTGCTGCTTGTAGCGGCGGCACTGATGATGGCGGGCGCAGGGCCGGCTTATCGGGGCGAACTTATCAGCCTGGGCGAGGCGTTTAACTTACTACGTAACGGCGTTTATGCCGCTGGTGGTGCAGTGGCAGTCAGCATCATTACGCTGCTGCTGAGCATGCTGGCTCGTCGCTTCACATCAGCCTTGATGGCCTCAATGGTCATTATCGCTGCGGCGGCGCTGCTTTTTGTGCCTTGGCAGCACTGGCAACGTGCCCAAGAGGTACCGGCCATTCACGACATCACCACCGATACCCAGAACCCACCTGCTTTTGAAGCTTTAGCCAACGCAAGGCGTGCTGCACCTAACGCGGTCGATTACCCTGGTGAGGCAACCGCCCTGCAACAGCGAGCAGCCTATCCTCACATCAAGCCGATAATCGTAGCTGAATCTCCGCAAACCGTACTGGCAGCTGCCCAAGCAGCGGCGGAAGAGTCTGGCTGGCGCATCGCCCGAATTACCGACAATCACATAGAGGCCACCGCAACCACGCGCTGGTTTGGCTTTGAGGATGACATGGTTATTCGCTTAACCGAGCTGGACCAGGGTGTACAGGTCGATATGCGCTCAGCGTCACGCCTGGGCGCAAGCGATGTGGGCACCAATGCAGCGCGTATTGAAGAATTTTTAAGTGCGCTGGAAGCACGGCTCGAATAACGGCTCTACTTCCTTCCCAGCCCCCCTTCTCAGCCGCCGTTTTTAATGTAAGGAGTCCTGCCTGTTGCCAGCTTCACGCGCTAAAATTTGCTCCGCGTCCAGGGTGGCGATGGGTACTTGATGCTGAACTGGAATATCGCCACTCAATTGAAGCGCTTGGTAACGCAGGGCGCAAACGCGTAAAAACGAGGTGAAGTTACCCAAATCGTGCCCTGCATCGATAGATTCGTGATACAGCCGGGTAATCATCTGAGCCGTGTTCATACCATCGCGCTGGGCGATCTCTTCGAGAATGTGCCAGAAGTAATTTTCCATTCGCACACTGGTGACCATGCCATCGATACGCAGGGAGTGAGTTGCACTTCGCCACAATTCAGGGTCGGCTTGAATAAAGAGTTTACACATGGGTATTGTCTCTCGGCGTATTCGCATCCACTCGAATTATTAGCATAGCGGCAATTATTGGCACAGCAAATCAGAGCGCCCAGCGGGAGCTGGGCGCAAATGTAGTTGGGTTATCGCGGTCAAGCTCACTTATTCAGTAGCGCCATAAACTGCGCAAGCCAGGCCGGGTGGGCAGGCCATGCGGGAGCGGTAACCAAGTTGCCATCGGTGACTGCATCGGTCACTTCCAGGTCGGCAAAGTGACCACCCGCAAGCTCTACTTCCGGCTGACAGGCCGGGTAAGCGGAGCACTGCTTTCCTTCCAGCACTTTTGCAGCGGCGAGTAGTTGAGCACCGTGACAAATCGCAGCCACGGGTTTGTTGGTCTCAAAAAAGTGCTGAACCATGGTTAGCACCTCTTTGTTCAAGCGAAGATATTCAGGTGCGCGGCCGCCAGGAACTACCAAGGCATCGTAATCAGCGGGATTAGTGCTGGCGAAATCGGCATTCAATGCAAAGCGATGGCCGGGCTTTTCGGAATAGGTTTGATCACCTTCGAAGTCATGAATCGCGGTCGCCACGGTGTCACCCGAGGCTTTCCCAGGGCAGATAGCATCAACACGGTGGCCAACTGCCATCAGTGCCTGGAATGGCACCATGGTTTCATAATCTTCAGTGAAGTCGCCGGTGATCATTAAAATGCGCTTGCTGCTCATCTCAGTGCTCCTCTTATCTATCTCTTATGGTTATCGATCGAGTATGTGAGCACACGCGGGGCGTGTTAAATGAGACTAGCAAGCGCTTTACGACAACAGGTAGTAATTGCTTACTACTAGATAATTTCTTCCTTCTGTGGAAGAGCTAGATGTCGCTGTCCTGCCGTGTCGCTGACACGGAAGCGCCCTACCAGTGCATGCATATCCCCGGCACGATCATCCAGCGTATGGCTGGCGGTGGTCGCTTCTTGCACCAACTGCGCATTCTGGTGTGTCACTTGATCCAACTGCGAAATCGCCTGATTGATCTGATCAATACCGGCGGATTGCTCATGGGTCGCCCCTGCAATCTCAGTAACATAGCGCGTCACCTCACCCAGGCTATCTATGATTTCCTGCAGGTGTTTGCTTGAGGCGCTTACAAGCTGCTCGCCCTCGCTCACCTTGGCGACACTGTCGTCGACCAAATGACGAATTTGGGCCGCTTCTTCGGCGCTGCGTCCGGCGAGTTTGCGCACTTCTTGCGCCACCACTGCAAATCCACGCCCCTGCTCGCCTGCCCGGGCGGCTTCAACGGAGGCGTTTAGCGCGAGCAAATTGGTCTGAAAGGCAATATCGTCGATCGCTTTAATGATGGAGGTGATTTTTTCACTAGCCTCGCGGATATCTCCCATTGCTGCCGTCGTGCGCGTTGAAACATCGCCAGCGGCGCGGGCGCGCTGGTCAACATTACCGCTGGCATCTTTGGCCTGATCAGCGTATTCAGCCGTTTGCTTCACGGTCGCGGTGATTTCCTCAAGACTTGAGGCCGTTTCAGCTAACGAGGCCGCTTGCTGGTCGGTGCGCTGGGAGAGGTTTTCATTCCCGGCAGCAATTTGACGACTGCTGGTTGCAATAGCTTCGGCGCTTTGACGAATTTGCGCCACCATACCTTCAAAGGTATCCATCATGTTGTTAAATGCTTGAGCGGTCTGGCCAACTTCATCATTACGCTTTAGCTCAAGTCGCATTGAAAGGTCGGCACCCTCTCCAGCTGCACCGCTGATATCTTCCATTTGTCGACGCATTGCCACGAGTGGTCCCAGTACGCGAACCAGAGTGCGCCAGCCAAAGATCGCCAGTAATACAATCACGACCAGGGTCACTATAATCAGTAACGAACGGCCCGCATTGGCTAGCGCCTCTGCCTGAGTAGCGGCACTGTCCGCTTGCTCCACGGTGTAGGCTTCAACATCGGTCAGCGCCCCACGCATCTGATTCATGGCTTGGGCAACATTCTCCAGCGCCGCTTGCACTTGCGCGTGTAACGCGAGTTGTTGCAAGCGAAGCTCATACACAGCGTTGTCATCGGATACCATCAACCCATCCAGCTCCACAATGACATTATCTAAGTCATTGATGAGTTCGCGCTGCTCTACTTCGGTGCTGGGTGCATCTGCGATCGCTGCCAATGATTGCCTAGCTAGCCCAACCTGCTGGGCAATTTCATTGTGACGCAAATTGACCAGCGCATCGGCGCTGGTCAATTGCATCATCTGGCGACCTAAGTCAGACAACTGCGCTAACGCCATGCGTGCGTTACCGCTTAAGCGTCCAATATCCGCTTGTGCGGTAAACATATTGTCAAGCAACTGGGTAGGCAGCGTGGTCATGCCATCTTCACGCCAGGCTTCCATTAACTCGCGTTGCTCCCGGTCACTACGCACTTGGGCCAGTGCCGTGCGCCCGGCCATATCTTCGGCACTTAGCATCACCTGCCTAATCAGCGTTTGCATAGCACCAATGCGCTCGGCCATCTGAGTTTGTAAGCTCAGCTCTTCTCGGCGCACCGCTTCCAGCGAAGTATCACCGTCTAGCAACGCCTGATAATGACTGTCCAGTTCACTCAAACCTTCAGATTGATCAACACCACTAAGTTCCCCTCGTGCATCGCGAAAGCGTTCATCTAATGCGGTTTGTGTGGTGACGTCATCTAGGCTGGTGGCATTTTCTGCGGCCAGTAAATCCGCGTGACGTTGACCAAACGCCCCCATCGTTAGCACCATGTCCCGGCTGGCACCCTGAAGGGGTAAAACTTCACCGGTTATATAGCGCTGCGAGTCGATTAACCGCTGGTTAGTGGTCCAACCTGTTGCCGCGAGCACCACGGCGCCCAGCACTGCCGCTAAAAACAGGCTGATCAGCATGGCTCTAATACTTAACGTTTTTTTCATTATCTGTTTTCACTTGTGTCAGGGTCTTACAGGTAACATCAGCTTTAGTAACGTAACCGTTATGGCAACAGGCTCGCCCACTCCACCGACTCGAAACGGCCGTTTGTGATAATGGTTGGCCACACCGCGTCGCTGGCTTGATGGTCATTAGGCCCCAGGCTCAATGGCTCTTCTAAGCCTATGTCGATATCTCCCAGGCCGAGCAAGCCATCCACGATAGCTTCACGGTCCGGGTTTGAGCCTGCAGCCTTAACACCCTCAACAAACAGCTTCGCGGCGAGGTAACCTTCGAGGGAAATAAAGTCTGGTTCGCTACCGCGCGCATGGGTTGCCAGCGCTTGCCGATAGGACTCAACGGCAGGCAGGTCGGCATTTAGCGGCGGTACTACCTGAGTAATAATGACACCTTCTGCCAGATCGCCAAGTTCATCCATTAGCGCTTGGCTGCCCACAAAGGAGACGTTCAGAAACACCGCGTCAGGGAGGTCATTTTTCGCTTCACGAATGAAATCAGCAGCGGGGCCATAGGTACCGACAATGATAACGGCACGGGGTGTCACCGGTGCTTCCAGAATGGTCGCTAAACCCTGGTGAATATTACGGGTACCACGAGTAAAGCGGCCATGGGCCAGCGCTGCAATATTATTCACTCCATGATCGGTTAATGCTTTTGTGGCGCCGTTGTATCCTGCATCACCAAAGCTATCGTTTTGGGTAAAGAAGGCAATTTCTTCGGGTAAAATACCTGCTTCCAAGAGCCCGTCCACCATTGCGGCGGTTTCTTGTACGTAGCTAGCTCGGTAATTGATCACATAGCGGTCAGGCGGTGACCGGCGCAACACCCCTGCACCAGTAAACGCCCCGTAAAGAAGGGTCTTATATTCGTTATAAATGGGAATGGTAACGGTAGCCGTCGGAGTGCCGACGTTGCCAATCGCAGCCAGCACTTCATCTTCTTGAATAAGCTCTCGGGTATTGCTGGCAGCTTGCAGCGGTTTGTACTGATCATCCCGCGCAAGCAACGCCAGCGTTTCACCATTAACACCACCCGCCGCGTTCACCTCGGCAAAGTAGGTCTCTATCCCTTTTTGCATGCCCAGCCCAAGTGGCGCTGCACCACCGCTGGAAGGAGCGACAATACCAAAAGTAAGCTCCGCCTGGGCCAGCGGTGACACCAATAGCCCGGCGAATAAAGATACTTTTAATAGCGGAGTTTTTAACACCCCTTTTTGTAACAATAGCGTTCCCAATCGTCGCATTGATCTGCTCCTTACTCGCTAGATCACTTCTCCACCCGATAAATGGCATGTTGAAAACAGACAATGGGAACCATGGCCTGATTTTTACATTACCGATCCGTTACCCCTTACTATCGGCAGGAGAATATACGACTAAAGATTAATTATCGTTAATTACTGAGTAATTATTGTTGGCCAACTGTAACGACTTGGCAATTATTGGTCATGAAATCAAAATTAGTATTACTAATCATCACCTTAAACAGGCTAAACACTTCTAATCGGGGCGCTCAATAGCAAAGCGGTCACTGATTCGGATGTAATCGCTGCCCGCTAGGCGACCCACGGGTTTGAGCTTATCCATATCAATATGGCGGCCGTCCCAAAGAGTGTCATCGATATGAATAGAGACCACTTGCGCCAGCACTAATGTGCCGGCCAACGGTTGGTCGCCAAATCGAATCATATCGTAGAGTTTGCAACCAAACGCGACGGGGGCGTTGGCAATCCGCGGAACGCTAACGCCCGGCATATCAGCTTTTTCAAGCCCGGCCAGGGTAAACTCATCCTCTCCTGGCGGCAAGCTGGCACTGGTGGTGTTAAGCGCTTCAATCAACGCTTCGCTCCCCACATGTACAACACATTCTGCGACTTCATTTAGGTTACGCACCGTGTCTTTCAGCTCACCGCTGCCATTAAGCAGTGGCGAAAACGCCAGCACGGGTGGGTTTACACTCGCAACGTTGAAGAAAGAAAACGGCGCTAAATTAGCATTTCCATGCTTATCCTGGGTAGATACCCAGGCAATAGGCCGTGGGCACACAGCACCGGATAACAAACGATAAATGACACCGGGGCTTAAGAGGGATTCATCTAATAGGTAATCGCTCATTTTGGCTTGCTCTTCAGTCGTGAAATGGCTGTTGTCCAATCGGTCTCACTGCTTATTCATGATAGATACGCTTGTACATGATAGACGGGCTTAGGCTTGGCGTGCTTTGAGATGATTAATTACACCACCTACCCGCAAAAGCTCACGCTGACGCTCACTCAGCCCATGATGGAGGCGAATTATGCCTTTGCCGACTATTTCTGCCTCTAGCGTAGAGCCATTTGCTATTTGCGTATGCACGTTCTCAATCACAACGCTATCGCCCTGAGCTAACCGCTCAGCATCATTTTCATTGATAAATGTCAGCGGCAGTGCACCAAAACAGATTAAGTTTTGCCAGTGGATTCGTGCAAAACTTTTTGCCAATACAGCCTGTAAGCCAAGGTAACGAGGCACAAGAGCGGCATTCTCACGGCTAGAACCTTGGCCATAGTTATGCCCCCCCACAATAATATGCCCCCCTAAGTTACGCGTTGCCTCCGCACGCTGTGAATACTCAGCATCGACGGCTTCAAAGGTAAAAGGTGCGGAAGCATAGATGCTACTCCAGTACGGCATTACGCGCTGACCAGCAGGCATGATGTCATCGGTTGAGATGTTATCGCCCGTGACGAGTAACACGGGGATCTCCAAACGATCGGGTAGCGGGTGGAGTGTCGGTAGTGCCGGCGTGTTGTCGGTTTTTTGTAGCGGCGTTAAGCGGGCTTGCTCAAGCGGCAGTGGCGACGTAAAGACATCGCGATTAACCACCATAGCGTCAGGCTCACTAATACGCGGATAGTCCATTTGCATACTACGAGGATCGCTGATCACCCCAGCCAACGCCGAGGCAGCGGCTGTTTCTGGACTGCATAAAAAGACGCTGTCTTCTCGCGTGCCGGACCGGCCGGGAAAGTTACGCGGTACCGTACGTAAACTGTTGCGCCCTACGGCAGGCGCTTGCCCCATTCCAATACAGCCGTTACAGCCAGCTTGGTGTAAGCGTGCACCACTAGCCACTAGCTCACCTAAATAGCCTTCTTGAATCAAGGTGGAAAGTACTTGGCGCGACGAGGGATTGATGTCCAGCGATATGCCGTCTGCCACCGAGCGCCCTTTTACCATGCTCGACACGATGGCAAAGTCACGATAGCCAGGATTACCCGACGAGCCAATATAGGCTTGGTGCAACGGCTGCCCGACGACTTCACTCACAGGCACGACCTTATCGGGGCTAGAAGGCAGTGCAATGAGCGGCACCAGCGTGGATAAATCGATCACCTCTTCCACATCGTAATGGCAACCGGGGTCTGCTGCGAACGGCTGCCAATCGCCTTCGCGTCCCCGGGCTGCCATAAAGCGTCGCGTACTATCATCACTAGGAAACACACTGGTCGTGGCCCCCATTTCAGTGCCCATATTGGCGATGACTAGACGATCCATGGTCGAGAGTTCATCAAGTCCTGGGCCATAGAATTCGAGAATGCTATTTTTGCCGCCCGACACGCCATGTCGACGAAGCAGCTCCAGAACCACATCTTTAGCCGATACCCAGTCCGGCAAACGCCCTTCCAGGCGGATGCCCCAAATCCGCGGCATGGTGATGTACAGCGGCTCACCGGCCATTGCCATAGCGACTTCAATACCACCTGCACCGATGGCCAGCATTCCCAATGCACCCGCCGAAGTCGTATGGCTGTCGCAACCGACCAGCGACTGGCCAGGCACACCAAAATTTTCCATATGCACGGGGTGGCTAATGCCATTGCCAGGGCCTGAGTACCAAACGCCAAAGCGTTCACAGGCACTCTTTAGAAATAGATAGGTCTCGGCATTGAGGTTATCGGCTTGGACAAGTCCGTGATCGATATACTGAACGCTCGGCTGAGTGTGCACCCTGTCAATGCCCATAGCTTCAAGCTCGAGCATCACTAAAGTACCAAGCACGTCCTGCAACAACGCTTGGTCGATGCGCAGGGCAATTTCGCTCTCAGGAAGCAATTCACCGCTGACCAAATGATCACCGATCAATTTTTGAGCTAAGTTAAGAGGGGCTACAGGGGAGGCTTGAGAAGTCATAGATGAAGTCCTAATGTTTTTTATTATCATTAAAGAGAAAAGCGACTAACCATATTGTTTTCAATGATTCTTTTTAATTATTAGTCTTACTAACTAATTAACAATTCCTTACTAAACCGATGCGCGACTTCAACTTTATTGTCGGGCTGTTTTTGGCGCATTTGTGCAGTTCGTGCCGCTAATATGTGCGCACGCATAATGGCAGCCGCCCACTCACCATCGCCGTGTTGCAAGGCACGAATAATTTCTCGATGGTGCTGCATACTGCCCAGCAGCTCCTCACGGGTGTAATGGTGAAAACTGCGCCGAGATACCGGCACTTGCACAATCGTTTCTAATAATCGTTGGAGGCGGGGGCTTTCCGCCGCCGTCACCAGTTCAGCGTGGAACTGATTATTAAGCACGGCGATTTCATCCACTGCCCGCTCATCATCCTGCTGGCAAAGTATTTCCATTTGATCGGCAAAATGACTCAGCGTGGAGAGTTGTGCGTCGCCAATACGTTTAGCGGCCCGTCTCACCACCTGGGGCTCTAGCAAGACTCTCAATTCAAACACTTCTTCCACGTCATGCTGTGTCCAACCCACCACACGAGCGCCATGGTGGGGAATAGCTTCAACCCAGCCATCGGATACCAAACGACGCAATGCTTCGCGAATGGGGGTGCGGCTGTAATCAAGCTCCTCTCCGATAGCCGCTTCACGTACATAGCTACCCGCAGCGTAGCCACCATTGAGGATGCGCTGCTTGATGATGTGGTAAACACGGTCGGCTGCAGTCATAACGACACTCCAGAACGTTCCAGCGACTTGGTTTATATCACTGCTGATGCGTATTTAATTGGATCCTAACGACTAAGGTCGTCAAGCTAATCGTGTACGACTTGTTGCGCAGATGGCCAATATAGGCCTACATTTGTCAAAAATCGAGCCTAGTTGCATACAATAATTTGAATATTGCTCATCCAGGTGGGTACTCTTGCCATAAAATAGGAGTTCAAAATGAAACTCGACCCCACGTCTTTACGGCTATTTGTGCGGGTAGCAGAGATGGGCACCATAACCGGTGCAGCTGATGCTGAGTTCATTGCAACTTCTGCGGTTAGCAAGCGGTTAAGTGAGCTTGAATCGCATTTCAGTACGCCGCTGTTACACCGCAATAACCGAGGCGTAGAGCTAACACCCGCAGGTAACGCGTTGCTGCACTTGTCCCGAGGGGTGCTGCATAACCTGGAAGACTTGGATCTACAGATGCGCGATTACACTAGCGGTGAGCGCGGCATTATTCGCATTTTTGCCAATATGTCCGCCATCACTCAGTACTTGCCCGGTGAAACGCAAGCGTTTTTTGAAAAGCATCCTGATATAGGTGTGCAGCTTGAAGAAAAAGTCAGTCCAGTGATTACCCGGGAAATTATGGCGAACGGTGCAGATATTGGTATATGCGCCAAACTCCCTCATGGCTATGACTTAGCTGAGCTGCCTTATCACACCGATGAGCTCGTGCTTGTCACGCCGTTAAATCACCCTCTTGCCAACCGCAATGCCATCGATTTTCGCGACAGCTTAGAACACGCCTATGTCGGGCTGCACTCTTCAAGCGCTATCAATCTTCAGCTCTTAAAGGCCGCCAGCTTAGCCAACAGACCATTAAGGCTACGCATTCAAGTCACTAGCTACGACGCGCTCTGCTTGATGGTGCAAGCAGGATTAGGAATCGGGGTGGTTCCGAGAGGCGCCATCCGCCAATACGTGGGGGGATTACAAGTGCGTGTACTGCCTATTCGAGATGACTGGGCAAAACGACCGCTATGCATTTACGTTAACAATATAGACCGCATCTCGATGGCGGCCAAGCTATTCGTTGACCATCTTATTGAATCTTCAGCTAATTCCAGACAAGCAATGCAACTAACAACAATAGATGACCACACAACTTCGTCCGTCGTTTAGCACTATTTTTATGCCTGCCTTCTCGTTTCGCGAAAGCAGGCTCATCAATCACTAATACCCAAATGCGTTCGTAACGGGTATCTATAGTATGGAGGTGGTTATGTAAAACACCGATTAATCACAACAACAAACCTTCCACGACAATAAAAGCATCCAAATGCTTGAGGTAACAATAATGAAATCTTTTGCTCAAAAATCACGTCTGCTTATCCCTGCTTCCATCCTGGCATTCGGTACGCTTACCAGCGCCGTTGTGCAGGCCCAGGAAGATGCTTTGAATATTGGCGCCGTACCGACAGGTACTGGCTGGTTCTTTGGTATTTCAGAAGGTACGCGGGTTATTAGCGCTAACACACCTTACGAAATTACCGTACGCGAGACTGGTGGCACCCGTGAAAATGCTATTCGTTTAGGGCGCGACGAGCTGGACCTTGCCTTCACTGAAGCTCTAGTGGGCTATGAGCAATACAATGGTATAGGCCGCTTTGAAGACACGCCTAACGAAAACGTACGCTTAGTGTACTGGATTGCACCTTCCACGATGCACTGGGCCGTCCGGCAAGATGCTGAAATCAGCACCTTTGAAGACCTTGCTGGTGAACGCTTTAATCCGAGCAGCATCGGTGGCGGCGGCGAGTACATCACCGAATTAGTGTTTGATATTTTGGGTGTTGAGCCCGACTTTCAGCGTATGCGCATTGACGATGCGGCAGAAGGCGTTATCGACGGTCGTTTAGTCGGTTTCAGCTATAATGGCATCCCGCCCATTCCTGCGTTCACTGAAGTTCACTCATCTCGCCCGCTGCAGCTTCTGTCCCTTTCAGAAGAGCAGCTGGAGACTGTCACTGCAGAGCTTCCTTTTTTATCCCCATCCATCATCCCTGCAGACACTTACCGTGGCATGGAGGAGGCAACGTCCCTAGGAATCTATATGGGCGTTTCAGCCAATAGCTCTCTCGATGACGATATTGTTTATGACATCACCAAAGCCTATTGGGAAAATCATGATCAAGTTTCGGCGTCTTTTGCGCCTGCAAAAGGAATGACCCCACAAGACGTCATTGATAATGCCACCTTCCCGATCCACGCGGGTGCGTTGCGCTATTACCAAGAGCTGGGTCTTGAGATTCCTGAAGACGTTATTCCTCCCGAAGCACGCTAATACCTGCTGACACCCGCAGACGTTTAAGCGTCTGCGGGTGTTTCACTGCATGCCTCTTTAACACCTCTTTTTAGACGCGCCTGTAATGGTTGCTTAACAGCAAAATGGCGTGGGAGCTATCCGATGGACACCCCAGAAAGCAATAAAATTGTTGAAAAATATTCAGAAGACTCGGGTAAGCGTCAGCTTACGGGTTTCTGGTTTTTAGTGATGAGGCTAATCGCGGTGGCGATGGCGGTGTTCCATCTTTACGCCGCTATAACAGGGGCAGTAAATACTCAAAACGCCATTCACCTGCTATTCGCACTGCCGTTAATTTTCTTGGGCTACTCCTGTCGCGCAAAGGATAACCAGCGTCTCCCCTGGTTTGACGTCATTCCGGTAGTGCTTGCAGTCGCAGTGAGTGGCTATTACATCATGCAGTTTGATCGCATTATTTATGAGCTTGGCTATCTAATGCCGACCACCTATGACTTGGTGTTTGGCTTATTGGCAATTCTGCTTCTCCTCGAGGCCTGCCGACGTGCCATTGGACTAGCATTCCCTATTTTGGTACTTATTGCCCTCTCCTATGCCTATTTTGGTAACCACTTGCCGGGTGTTTGGGGTCATGGGGGATTTGGCTGGGCAGACTTGGTGGCCACTTTCTATATGAGCCCGACGGGTATCTACGGCAGTTTGATGCGTACCTCCTCGACGGTGATTGTGGTGTTCATTATGTTTGGTGCGCTACTGGTAACGACAGGTGGTGGCGATACGTTTATGCGGTTGTCTAACTCTGTGACGGGCGGTATGGCAGGTGGTCCTGCTAAAGCCGCCACCCTATGTAGCGCCCTGTTTGGTAGCATCAGCGGCAGTACCGCTGCCAACGTGGCCACCACGGGCGTGTTCACCATTCCGTTGATGAAAAAAAGCGGCTATAGCCCACGCTTTGCGGCAGCCACGGAAGCCTCTGCTTCGACAGGTGGACAAATTTTGCCGCCTATAATGGGCGCGGCTGCGTTTGTCATGGCCGACGTTATTTCTGTTAGCTATCTCGAAATCATTGGTGCTGCTCTTATTCCCGCGCTGCTTTTCTATCTCGCCATCTGGATGAGCGTTCACTTTGAAGCTAAGCGTCTGGGGCTCAACCCAATACCTAAAGATCAGCGCCCGACGTTACGCGAAGGCCTGTTCAATATTGAAACGCTGCTGCTACCGATTATCGTACTGATTACTATGCTGGTGCTGCGTTACACCCCGACTACCGCCGCTGTAGCCGCGTATTTCACCGCACTGCTGATCTACCTCTTCTCCTGGCGTAGCCCAGGCAGTTTTATGGATCGTTTGAAGTCGATCCCTGCTGCCTTGGAAGCAGGCGCCATGACCGCGGCTATGATCGCCGTTATCATCGGTAGCGTTGCGATTATTGCCTCGGTGATTAGCCTTACCGGTTTAGGCCTGAAAGTCTCATCGGTGATTCTTGTCGTCAGTGGCGGCGATGTATTGGTTACCCTGCTGCTGGCCATGGTCGTCGCGATTATTCTAGGCATGGGCCTACCGACAGTAGCAGCCTATATGCTGGCGGCGTCTGTGGTGGCCGCGGCATTCATTGAAGCGGGCTTACCCAGTCTTTCAGCGCACCTGTTTATCCTCTACTTTGCGATTCTTTCGGGGGTCACACCACCCGTTGCGTTAGCGGCTTATATCGGTGGTGCCATTGCTGGTTCACACTGGTTCAAAACTGCCCTGACGGCGACAAAAATCTCCCTTGGCGGCTTCTTGATTCCCTTTATGTTTATCTACCACCCTCCGCTGCTAGGCAATGGTACTCCGCTTGAAATTGCTCTCGCTGTGGCCTCTGGCGTGGTAGGCATAGTGGCGCTAGCGGCATCGACAATCGGTTTCTTCTTACGTCCGTGCAGTTGGCTGGAACGCGGACTGTTACTGGCGGCAGCGCTGATGCTGATTAACGGCATGGTGATAACCGATGTAGTCGGCATTGTGCTTATCGCGGGGCTGTTTGCATGGCAATACCACCTGAATCGTAATGATAGGACAAGCGTATCTCTGCCCAGCTAAGGAATCGACTCAATGAAGATTACTATTCCCGATGATTATCAGGACTGTGTGCGCAACTTAGACGCCTTCAAACAGCTAGAAGGCCACGATGTAACGATCTATCACGACACTCTTACCGACCTGGACGCGCTAAGTGCGCGTTTTCAGGACGCCGAGGCGTTAGTGCTGATTCGCGAACGTACCCCAATTACCGCCGCGTTGCTGGAGCGCCTGCCCAACCTGAAAGTCATTAGCCAGACGGGGGGCGGTGCGGCGCATGTGGATATAGAGGCTTGCCGTCGCCACGGCGTTACCGTGATGGCGGGCACTGGCTCGCCCTACGCCGCAGCAGAATTAACCTGGGGGTTGGTGCTGGCGGCTATGCGTCATATACCGGCAGAGGTTGAGAACCTGAAAGCGGGTCGTTGGCAGCGCACGTTAGGCACGGGCCTTAAAGGGCGTACGCTAGGCATCTTTGGCTATGGGAAAATCGGCAGCTTGGTAGCACGCTATGGTCAGGCATTTGAAATGAATGTACTGGTCTGGGGCCGGGAAGGCACCCGCCAGCGCGCGGCCGCTGCTGGACTTGAAGTGGCCGAAAGCCAGGCAGCGTTGTTTCAACGCTCAGATGTTCTGAGCCTGCACCTTCGCTTGAACGACGATACCCGCGGCATCGTCAGCGCTGAATCCCTCGCCCAAATGAAGCCTACATCACTGCTGGTAAACACTAGCCGTTCTCAGTTAGTGGTGCCAGGCGCACTTGAGCAGGCACTTCAAGCTGGCCGCCCAGGTCAGGCAGCAGTAGACGTCTTCGATGCAGAACCTGTGTTAGAAAACTCACTGCTAGCACTGACCAATTTCGTCGCTACGCCACACCTTGGCTATGTGGAAAAAGATAGCTACGAGCTCTACTTTGGCGATGCGTTTAGCAATCTGCAGGACTATATCGATGGTCGGCCAGTCAATAATCTAGCGAGTTAATAGAGCGCGCTAAATAGAGGCCTCTGTGCCAATTGTGCTAGCCTTGTGGGTTCACGAGTCACACAGGGGCCATTAATGCTCACCATTTCTAGCAACGTTACCCTCGCTGACTGGGAAATTGATATCAGCCAGATTCGCGCCCAAGGTGCGGGCGGTCAGAACGTCAATAAAGTCGCCTCAGCGGTACACCTGCGCTTCGATATCCTTAGCTCCACGCTACCACCCCTCTATAAAGAGCGCTTGATGGCGCTCTCGGATCAACGCATCAGCAAAGAGGGTGTGGTGATTATTAAAGCCCAAAGTCATCGCAAGCTTGAGCTCAATAAAGAAGATGCGCTGGCACGTTTAAAAGAGCTGATCCAGAGTGCCACCAAACCGCAAAAAGTGCGCCGTGCCACCAAGCCGACTAAAGGCTCCCAGCGCCGCCGCGTCGATCACAAAACCCGCAAAGGCAAGATCAAATCGCTACGTGGTAAAGTGCCTGCCTCTTAATACGCGAATTTGTTCCGAAGGCCTCATCCAATGACGATACGCTCCACCTCTTACGCCGCGCGACCAGTGTCACCGTGCGTGCAAATCTGTCAGATCGAACCCTCAACGTCGATTTGCGAAGGCTGTGGTCGTACGTTGGATGAAATTGCCTGTTGGGGAAGCATGACCGAGGCCGAGAAAGCCCCGGTATGGGAACGCCTGGAAAGCGAAGGTTATGTGTGTAATGGCCAGGATTCTACTGACTAGGTTTCTGATGGCAGTGCCGTCGGCTGATGACGGTCGCTCAATATATGATGCAGCTCACCGCAAGCTACCATTGGATCATCGCAGTTGATAACAATATCCGAATGCGCCAGTACATAACTGCGACCAGTAATGGTGTTTTCCACTACCTGATAAGCACCCTCTTGATGAGTGCCAATAAAGGTACCGATAAACCCCGTCTCACGCAGTGACACCGTCTCTAATTTATCGCCTATCTTCAGCCGCCCTTCATAATTCATCAACGCCAGGCGGGCCGAGGTGCCGGTGCCTGTGGTACTACGGCAAATAACGCCTGGGTGCACATAGGTGGTCGAGCGTGAGCGTATATAACCTTCCGTTACTTGCTCCTCAGGCCCCATAAAGTGCAAAAAAGGTAATGGCCCTACATCGCCCAGGGTGTAGTGGGAAAAGCCTCGCTTGGCCTTAATTGCTTCGACAATTTTATAGGCGCATTCAGAAAGCGCGCGCTCTTCATCACGCGTGAGCTTAAATCCCAACTCTGTAGCATCCACTAAGGCGTAAAAACCACCGCTGTAGGCGATGGAATAGGTGACGTCACCAATACCCGGCACATTAATCGTATCCCGATAGGTGTCGATATAGCTGGGCAAGCCGCCACAGGTGACTGACTCCACCACACCGTTATGTACTTTGGCTTCGATCTGTACTAAGCCTGCGGGCGCTTCCAGCTTAAAGCGCTGTATGCCTTCCTGCTTGGGCACAATGCCGCTTTCCAGTACCGCCGTTGCGGTACACAGCGTGTTGGAGCCAGAGTAAATGGGGTATCCCATCACTTCCATAATGATATAGCCCGCTACCGCTTCCGGGTGGCTGGGAGGTACCAATAAATCCACCGACATTTCCGGAATGCCGTAGGGCTCTTCCAGCAGCAATCGACGCAAACCGTCGGCATCGTCACGCAGGTACTCCATCTGCTCGCGCACAGTGGCGCCCGGCAACAGATCAATACCTCCTGTAACAATACGGCTGACATCGCCACCGGCATGGGTATCCATAAGCTGGATCGTGTGAAGGTTATGCACTAGCGGCGCTCCTCGGTGGTAGAAGAGGAATTTTCAACCGCGAACGGCGCACCGTGAGATGCCCACTGAGCATCGGGAACAAGCACAATTTTGCCCAGATAGTTGCTGCCCCGATTGACGAAGTAGCGCTCGGCATCATGTAGCTCGGAAAGCTTAAACGCTGCATGCAGCACAGGCTTTAACTCACCGCTGCGAATCCATGCTACCAGCTGTTCAGCCTCTTCACGGGTGCCGTGGGAAACGCCAAAAATCTGCACTTGGTACAGATAAACGCGCGTCCACATCATTTCGCTCAGATTGCCACCGCTGGCACCCGCAATGGAAAGGCGCGGGTAGCTCTTACGTCCCTGCATATCGACAATCATGGTATCGATAAATAGATTGGTCATTTCACCGCCGACCAGATCCATCACCGCGTCAATCGGTTTACCGCTGGTCGTTTCCAGCACGCGATCCACAAATGTCGGCAAGTCGCCACGGTCAATCACCGCTTCTGCGCCTAGTGCTTTAAGGGCGTCAGCTTTGTCTAGCTGGCTTACCGCATAGGGAATAGCGCCCACAACGCGGCAGAGCTGAATCAGTGCGGTCCCCACGCCACCGCTGGCGCCACTGACCAACACGCGCTCACCAGCACTCACCTTGGCGGCGGTCATCATGTGGTAAGCGGTTTGATACGAACACATGCCCATTGAGGCAAGCTCTGCATCGTGCAGCTCAGGATTAGGCACATGATAGAACTGATCAGCAGGAACCGCGATATACTCAGCAAAGCCGCCATCGGCGCCATGGCCGTAGTAATCAGGAGTGAGGTTAATATCACGGCGCTCGTCGGCGTAGATATTAAAATCGAGCAGCCCTCGCTGGCCAATGCGCTCAGCGTCGACCCCCTCTCCGACCGCCACGATACGACCTGCCACATCGGCCCCTTGAATACGCGGGAAGGTAAGCGTCGGGGTGCCACCCATGGCAAAGGAAGTCACATCACCTTTATCTTTGGTGGGATAAAGGCCTTCACGCGCTTTTCGGTCAGTATTGTTCTTTGCTGTCGCCGTCACCTGCACCAGCACTTCGCCCGCCTTGGGCTTAGGTGTAGCGACATCCGGATGGTACTCCAATTTCTCGATACCGCCATGTCCAGTCAATAGCATGGCGGCCATCGTCGGCGGCACCGTGTGTTCAGTTTCGGCCATGAGCTGACTCCTTAATATGGGTATATTGGCGCTCAAATGACAATAACAAACTCTTGCCGAGTCTCAAAAGCCATATAAGCGGCAATGGCGGCAACGCGTGGTTGCGAGGCCGCCAGAAGAACAAAGCACACTTATTAATATTAGCCAATACAGATATTAATTAAACATAAGCATTAGCTAAAAACAGGGACACCAATCAACACGGTGTGCAAGTAAAAAGCAAAGACGACATACGCCACCAGCCCGATGAGTACGGTAGCAATAGTAGCCATTTTCGTGGTGCTAACTGGCGCAGCTGACGTCAAACGATCACGCTTTTTGGCAGCTTTAAACGCCAGGATTGCCCAGATAAGAAAGGCTGCAAAAAAGATAATATCGCCTAAGCGGCCGTTGGCTAGCAGGTGGGCAAATGCCCATATTTTTACTGACAGCATCATCGGGTGGCCCAGCTTGGCCTTAATAGCATTATGGGGAACATACGCCGCCACTAGCATAATAAAGGCAGGCAGCATGAGCAGCGCGACCGCATGGCGCATTCCCATGGGTGGTTGCCACACATAAATAGGGTCAAGGCGCATCTGCCCAAACCCATAAATGGCAATCGCCAAGCCGATCACGGACACTGCCGAATAGGCTATTTTCCACGTGGTTTCGCCGAATTTGGCAATTTGCTGCTGACGCCAATTTTCAGCAAAAATACGCACAGAGTGGCTGCCTAAAAAAATCAGCAGCCCGATGATCATTATGGCCATGAAAAATGCTCCCAGTGAAAATGCTAGTCGACGGCTTGATGCCTTATAGTCTTGGTCGCTGCAGAGGATGCCACACTCACCCCTCAACCACCTATGCATGCGTCAACTTTTCGTTTCCTGGCGAGTCGTTCACTGACAAGCTTAAAACCAGTGTTTGCGTTTAAATAACCAAATCAATATGCCGCCGATGCCCAGCATCGCTCCTAAGACAAAAAAGTAGCCGTACTCATAGCGCAGCTCGGGCATATTTTCGAAGTTCATGCCGTAAATCCCAGCAATAAACGTCAGGGGTACAAAGATCGCGGTAATGACGGTGAGAACACGCATGGTGATATTTAGCTGATGAGAAGAAATAGAGATGTAGCCATCGACTAAGTCACCACAAATATCGTAGTACATCTGGGTCAAGGTATAGAGACGTTCAAAGCGATCCGCCACATCGTTAATAGCGTGCAGGGTTTCACTCTCTTCCCGGGGCAGATGTTCGTAGTCATAGGCCGTCAATTCTTGGGTAATACCCTGGTGATAACTAAAGATGCGGCGCATCTTAACCAGCCGGGATCGATAGGTAATGATCTTACGCATTAGCGTATCGTTACCGTTTTCTAATAATTCATCTTCCAGGTCACTCAGCTCCGTCTCAAACTCAAGCAGGCTATCGATATAAAAACCCGCTGAAATATACATTACACGCAATGCTACGTGTTCCGGTGAATGAGCCAGCAGGGCTTTTCCATGCTCGTTAAAGAGCCGCTCTATGGAGAGCGCTTGACCGGGGTGAAGGGTGACCAAAAACCGTTCGCCCACAAAAAAACAGACCTGTTGAGGCAAATAGTTCAGCTCGGCATCGAAGGAGGAGATACCGCGATAAATAATCAGCGTATGGTTATCAAACTCTTCTATTTTAGGTGGATGGCGCTCTTTATGGGCATCTTGAATCGCCATCGGGTGAAACTCGAATGCCTCTAAAATCGACCGTTCGCTCTGCTGGGTTTCTCCCTGCATATCAATCCAGATATGGCTTCCCGGCGTAGCCCGCCACACAGCCATTAGGCTTTCACCGCCCTCATGGGTCTCGCCTTCAGGCGTAGTCAGAATAGTTCGAATCATGATCGTCCTTGAATATTTCCGGTCTTTCTTAAGAAGCACTACCCAAAGGCTGCACTATGCGAACTTGGGCTTTTCCCAAGCGCTTGGCATCATACATGGCAACATCGGCTCGCTTTAATAGCTCGTTGGCCGTTTCAGCACTAGTCGGCATGTACATGACAACACCTATGCTTGCACTGATATTCAGCGCCGCATTGCCAGCAGCAAACGGCTCTTCAATCACCTGTATTAATTTTTTAGCCAACGGCTCAATCGCCATGGTCTCACTGCTTTCTAATAGCAAGACAAACTCATCTCCGGCCCACCGCGCTATATAGTCGGTTTCACGAACGGTCTCCACCAATCGTTTAGCCATCACACGCAACAGCTCATCACCCATGGCATGGCCATGAGTGTCGTTAATCGCTTTAAAACCGTCCAGATCCATGAATAAAACTGCTAAGGGCTTTTGAGTACGCCGAGTACGGGCCATTGCATCAGGCAGGCGTTCATCTAGGGCGCGCCTGTTAGGCAGTTTAGTTAATACGTCTTCACGGGCCTGTTGATCGCGCAAACGCTCTAGCTGCTGTCGTTCGGCAATATCATGGATAAAAAGACTGCGTCGCTCGCGGCCATCAATGATTAATGTCTTGATGCGAACCTCGACGGGCAGTTCCCTGCCATCATGGCACCGCGCTGTATAGGTGATAGGGGCTTGATCACTCTCAGTTGGCAAGCCATTAGGAAAGAGTAGTTGTGTGATTGGCCTTGCCAGCACCGCCTTGCGTGGCCAGCCAAACATTAGCTCAGCCGCTCGATTCCAATCCAGAATAACGCCCTGTGAATCAACGCTGATATAGGCGTCATAGGCGGATTCAATGACCAGATTAAGCTCGTTAGTGCGCCGCTCAATCTGGCACTCCATGCTGTAATGAAGCTCGCTTAACGCCCGCTGAGACTCCTGTGCTTTTTTTCTCTCTCGGATCAGCCGCTCACGCAGGCGAATTTCATCAGTCACAATCGCCGCTAAATCTTTCAAAGCCGCCAGTTCCTGCTCACTAAGAGTACGAGGTTTAATATCAATCGCGCAGAGGGACCCCAATGCAAGCCCATTGGAGGTGCACAGCGGAATACCTGCATAAAAGCGGACCCCATCCGAAGCGGTCACATAGGGATTTTGCGCAAAGCGAGGGTCCTTGCGTGCATCTTCAACAATTAACGGCTCTGAGGCCATCACTGTATAAGCGCAAAAAGCCACATCTCGCGTTGTCTCGCGGGTTTCCACGCCCACGCGCGACTTAATCCACTGACGCTCGGCATCAATCAACGTGATCGTTGAGATAGGCACATTCAGTAACTGGGTAACCAGCCTGGTGACGCGGTCAAACGCTGGTTCATCCGGGGTATCTAATAGTTCAAGCTCATAAAGAGCGGCTAACCGCGCCTCTTCATTAAGTGCTATGGGGTAGCTCATTGTAATGTCACCCCTTTAGGTAGGTGTAGTTCTACCAGCATATCGCGACCAGCACTTTCCTGCTTACTGCTTATGGTTTTGACTCCTACTCGCGAGCAACACACTCACCAGCGTTGAGGCGACTAGCGCGCCGACAAACGGCCCCAGCGTAGGAATGCTGCCTGGGAAACTGGCAGCTACCACTCCCGCGATGAGACTGCCCTGACTGAACCACCCTGGAATAATGGCGCCCAGCAATCCTGCAATACCTCCCGCAATAGCCGCAAAAGGGGTCATGCGTTGCCACAGGCCTAGCAGCACAGGCACCACAATGGCGGCACACAGTAAGTCAGCAATCAGGAACAGCCGCAGTACCGACAACCCCTGCAAAGCAATCACTACCACCGGTATCATCAATGCAATCGTGACCCAGCGGGCAGCGGCGATGGAAACACCCCGCTGTTCGCTGCGCGACACCACCAGGGAAGCGATACCATTTTGTAACGTATCAACACTGGAGGCTACCAAAGTGACTGCCAGCACTAAAGCGGGGAGTGTCAGCCAAGCTGGGGCCTCCGTTAGCAGCGCGAAAAACGGCATCGGCGGCTCGCCAAGGGGAACCCCACTTATTGACGCCAGCATGCCCAAACCACCAATGAGCATCACGACTAAGACGGTCATACCGCCGCCTAGCCAAGCGCCACGGCCCAGGCTTTGATCGTCCTTTGCCGCCCAAACGCGCTGCCAATACCCCTGATGGAAGAGGTTCGCTGCGGTGACGGCGATGACCAGCGTTAACGCAACGCTTAGCGCGCTGGCAACGGGGATTGAAGGCAGCGTTGCCTCGCTAGGCATTGTGGGTAGGCGCCATAACGTAACGCTACCTACCGCCAACAAAAGCGCTAGCAACAGCCATGCCTGCCATCGGTCCGTGGCAAGGCTGGCACGCAACCCGCCAACCGCCGTATACACCAGAGTGGTGAGGGCAACGCCAATAATCACCAGCGCGGGCGGCACATCTGACAATAGCGCGGTGATTGACCCAATGGCGGTGAGCTCCGCTGCCAGAAAGCAAGCCATATAGCCAACCGACACCAACGTTACCCAGCGCCGCACGCCTGGGCCATAGCACGCTTCTGCAAACTCGGCGATGCTGCGCCCTTCCGGCAATGCACGGCGAATTTTTGGGCCATAGAGTCCTAATACAATAAACGGCAGTGCCGACCCTAGCGCATAACCTGCTAATGCGAGGGGGCCAACAAAAGCGCCAATTTCGGGCGGGGCAAAGAGTATCCACGCCCCCATGCCAGAGGCAAGAAAGGAGAGACCCAGGGTTGAAGCTGTTTGTGAGTTACGAGCCGTGACATAGTCATCAACGGGGCCATCTACCCAGCGAGCCCGTAGGCCTAAAAAAGCAAAGCAGCACAGCGCCGCGCCAAGCACGGCTGACGTCAGGTATAGCATGTCGCACTTCCTCCGCCGGTACGAACCGGATCAGGTTCCAGGGTCTGCGCAGCGCGCATTCTCAGCCCTTGCAAGCAGGGCTCCCCTGGCGACAGTGAATGAAGACAGTATCGTCAACCAAAAACGCGTCTTAGTAAAGTTTCGCGTCTTAGTAAAATTTAAGGTGTGTTGGCAGCCTCCGCGCGGGGCACCCGTCCCATCAGATAGAACTCCTCATTGGGCGGCGTACCCGCCAGGGTGACCAGTCGATTCGACAAACCAAAAAACGCCGCGATGGCGCCTATATCCCAGCAGTCCTCTTGGCTAAAACCTTCTTCCCGCAGGCGCGTACGCCACTCATCGGTCATTTCACCGACATCAATGGCACAGTGCATGGCAAAGTCGAGCATGACGCGGTGGCGCTCACTAATCGGCGCCACGCGATGGTTGACAGCGACCTGATCCGCAAGCAGCGTGTCTTTGCTGTAGATGCGCACCAGTGCCCCATGCGCCACCACGCAATACAAGCAGCGATTGCGCGCACTGGTAGCGACCACAATCATCTCTTTCTCGGCTTTAGTGAGCGAGTCAGATTTACGCTCCATTAGCGCATCATGGTAGGCAAAGAAAGCACGAAACTCAGCAGGACGATGGGCCAACATTAAAAATACATTAGGCACAAACCCTGCCTTTTCCTGGACGGCCAAAATAGTATGGCGAATATCGTCGGGCAGATCATCTAACGTTTCTGGTACGTTAAAACGGCTTAATGGAGCAGACATAATCACCTCTTTATTGTTCAGTTTAACCATCTCATAAAAACGACTTAGCCATAACGAAATAAAAGAACACATCTCCGGTCGTCTAAACGAACTGTTTTCTGACCCCTACCAAGCGTTTGAAAATGCTACGGATGAGCGCCAACTACTTATTCGGATCATGCTGCATATGTTACTGGCCCGCCCAATGACGCGGGGCCAAATGACCTTGAGAGCCATTCATGGCTGGGAAAATGGTGGGTTTGAGCCCGACGGCCTTCAGCATGTCGACTACGCCCTCAGTAACGTCTCTGACTTCAAACGAGCAGTGCAGGATTTTGAACACGCCTCCAAGCACAACACGCCCTGCTGGTACTGCATGAAAGCCAACTCGGCCCCCTTGAACAATTGCTGGAAGAAAGCTTGCCGTTGTTTGATAACTTTTAAATCACGATATGTCGGTTCATCGGCTTGGCTTTGGCCTCACCTGCTATCAATTGACCCCGCTTAATGCGGGGCCAGCCTCAGGCATTGAATAGCGCTTCATTTAGCCAAGCGAAATCGTACTATTAATGCCACTGGAAACATTCTCTGGTTCAAACCAACGCGCTGTGACGGTTTTGGTTTGCGTCCAGAAGGCAATCGCCTGTTTGCCGTTAGGCCCTAAATCCCCCAGCTTTGATGCCCGCGAGCCAGTGAAGCTGAAGTAGGCAACCGGTACGGGGATGGGCACATTGATACCAATCTGACCCACGTCGATATCGGTTTCAAAACGGCGAGCAATCCAACCAGAGTTAGTAAAGATAGAGGTGCCATTGCCGTTGGGGTTGGCGTTGATAAATTCGATCGCTTCATCGAGGGTTTCAACACTGACCACACACAGCACAGGCCCAAAAATCTCTTCGCGGTAAATGGTCATATCCGCGGTCACATCCGAAAACAGAGTGGGGCCCACGAAGTTACCGTTGGGGTAGCCGTCCACTTGAACATTGCGACCATCGACCATCAGTTTGGCGCCCTCTTTTTCGCCTGCATCGATTAAACGCAGCACACGATCACGAGCAGCCGGCGATACCAGTGGCCCTAAATCGGCATCCAACTGGGTGCCCGGCCCCACTTTCATTGCCCGCGCCGCCTCAACAATGTCGCTTAGCCATTCGCGTGCCTCACCGACTAGCACCACCACCGAATTCGCCATGCAGCGCTGGCCCGCCGCACCAAAGGCTGAGCCCAGCAAGTTATTGATCGCCTGACTACGGTTGGCATCCGGCATCACCACGCAGTGGTTCTTGGCCCCCATCATCGCCTGCATGCGCTTGCCCGCTGCCGCCGCGCGGTTATAAAGCAGCGAACCCACGTGGGTAGAGCCAATGAATGAGAGCGCCTTGATATCCTGATGGTCAGCAATTTGATTGGCCACATCCGGGCCCCCGTGTACCACATTAAGCACGCCGGGCGGGATGCCGGCTTCGTGAGCCAGTTCGACTAAGCGCATAGTGGAGCTTGGGTCTTGCTCTGAAGGCTTGAGAACAAAGGTATTGCCGGTAGCAATGGCCAGCGGAAACATAAAGCACGGCAACATAATGGGGAAGTTGAACGCGGTAATGCCGGCCCCAACACCCAGCGGCTGGTGCATGGTGTAAACATCCACCTCATTGGCGGCATTTTCAGCCAGCTCACCCAGTTGGAGCGAGGTAATCGAACATGCGTGCTCCACCACTTCCAAGCCACGGCCTACTTCGCCTTCCGCATCCGGCAGGGTTTTGCCGTGCTCTTCAGTAATCAGCGCCGCCAGCTCTGCGGTATTGTCACGAATTAACGCCTGAAGCTTGAGCATGATGCGCATTCGCTTGCCAAGCGGCACTTTACGCCACTCCTTGAAAGCCTCCTTAGCATTACTGATGGCACGCTCCACTTCGTCAGCGGTGCAAAACGGCACCCGCGCAACCACCTCTTGTGTGGCGGGGTTAATCACATCGCGCCATTCCTGACTTTGCGAAGGTACGGGCTGACCATTGATATACATGGGTATTTCGCGAACGGACATAACGTTGCTCCTGTTTATAGTTGTGGTTTTGGTGGTGGTTTTGACTATGGTTGTTATGGCTGTGATTGCTGTCATAAAGCAGTGACTGCCTGCGCACCGCTGTCAGCAAGAACACAGGGTATAGCAGCAAGTTAACGTTAACGTCAACCAAGTATCCTATGAGTAAACAAAATCTGCCGCATGGCGTCAATTAGCCTTTTCATTGTTGTGCCGTGGTGGCTATGCTTCCGCTAACCAGGGGCGCCGTGGTTTTTCAAACCGTTCACGGCAAACGCTACGCATGACGTGTTTAAGCACAGGGAACTAACGATGCAGACCTTCAGCTGCCGCTGTGGCAATTCACTCTTTTATGAAAACACCCACTGCCTTACCTGCCAATCAGACGTCGGCTGGTGCCCCGCCTGTAGCAATATTGTCGCGATTGAGCCGTTGGACAACGGTGGCTATCGCTGTACGCACCCAGGTTGCGATACAGCGCTGATGAAGTGCCACAACTACGCCGTTGAGAACGTCTGTAACCGCATGGTGGTGATGGAACGCGGCCAAGCGGATGTACTATGTGACTGCTGTCGTTATAACGAGGTAATTCCCGACCTCAATATTGAAGGCCATCGTGAACGCTGGGCGGCGCTTGAAGCAGCAAAGCGGCGGCTATTTCATACCCTCGATCTACTCAAGCTGCCACATGGCACCAAAGACGATTCCATTAACGTGCCGCTAAGCTTTTCATTTATGGCCGATGCCCTTCCCGACCAGGGGTTATGGCGCTCTACCGCGAAGCAAGAGAAGGTGTATACCGGCCATGCGTCGGGCCATATCACCATTAACGTCAAAGAAGCCGATGACGTTGAGCGTGAACGCTTGCGCGTCGATATGAACGAATCACACCGCACACTCATCGGTCACTTCCGCCATGAAATTGGCCACTATTATTGGGATGTATTGGTAAAGGATCGCGATGAAGAGGCGTGTCGTGCGTTGTTTGGCAACCACCATCGACCAAGCTACGCAGAGGCGCTAGAGCGTTACTATCAGCAGGGCGCCCCCAGCGACTGGCCTGCGCGTTTTATCTCTGCTTACGCCACCATGCACCCCTGGGAAGACTTCGCCGAAACCTTCGCCTATTACTTGGATATGGTGGCCGTGCTGGATACCGCACTGCACATGGGCATTACACATGTCGAATATGACGGTAGCCTGGACAGCATGTTGATGGCTTTTCATCAGGTCGGCTTGGCGGTGAACGAACTCAACCGGGATATGGGGCTACTCGACCTTTCGCCAGCGGCGCTCGCCCCCGCCGTGCGGGATAAACTGGCGTACCTGCATCAACTGATCCAAGCCGCCAGCCCTGTTGAGCGCTAGCCCGTCAATCGTTGTCGTTGTCCCCTGCGTGGCTTTGGCTTTGTGTCTGGCTTTGCGTTTGTGCCACTCGGGGAACAGTGTCGTCATTCACAAAGTAGGTCGCACTAAGCGTATCGTGAATGGCAGCAAAGCCAATTTGCAGCTCGTCGATAAAGGCATGCAGCTTGCTCGGCGAATGGGCAAGCGCTTGGATATCGGCATCGACTACGTCCGCTCGAACCAGCGAAACCGTGGCCGCGGGGCGGTCTTGACGGGGAAGCAAAGTAAGCTCATGGCCTAGCGTTTCTAGGCTGCAGGCAATCGAACGTGGCAGGCTGGGGTCTTGGAGCAAAAAGCGCAGCACATCCGGCCCCCGTACGCGTAAACGCACCTGCTGACGGTACATTTGATACGCGGTGAGTGATTTAAGCACACTCATCCACTGCAAGTTTTCAAATGGCAGCAGCTCCTCAGGGTTTTGCGGCAGCAAGCTGGCAGAGCGCACGTCCACAATGCGCGTCGTCATATCCGCCCGCTCCAACTGGCGCCCTAATTCAATAAACGTACGCGCCGGGCCATGACTCAAGGTGCCCTCAATGAGCCCCGTTAACGCTTGGCAACCACGAATCACGCTTTTGAGAAAGCTATCGCGGCGGCGCGGGCTAACGCCATGTTCAGCATGGTCGACGACGCTCAGATAGAGCTGATTAACCTCCTCCCAAATCTCCCGAGGCACCACATCCCGGGTGGTTCTGAGGTTCTCGCGAGCACTGGCGAGGGCGGAGATAATCGAAATATCATTCTCGGTATCGGCACATAAAAAATGTACGACATTGCGCTCATCGAAGTCTGTATGGCGTGCGGTGAAGGCTTCCAGGCTGCCGGTCATTTCGATAAGTGGAGCCCAACCTAACGGCAAGCGTCCCGGCAAATCCAGCATAAGGTGGCTGTTAACGCTCAATAGGCGCGCGGTATCTTCCGCTCGTTCAATATAACGCGCCATCCAGTAAAGATTCTCAGCAACGCGTGACAGCATGGCGTTAGGCTCCTTTCACCGCGGCCGCTGCCGCCTTATCGTCGGTTTCTACAATCCAGGTATCTTTACTGCCGCCGCCTTGTGAAGAGTTCACCACCAGCGATCCTTCTATCAAAGCCACCCGCGTCAAACCACCGGTCGTGACATGAATTTCAGGCCCTGAGAGTATGAAAGGGCGTAAATCCACATGGCGCGGCTGCGGTAACCCATTCGCTAGCGTAGGCGTAGTCGAAAGCGCCAGGGTGGGCTGGGCCATATAATTGCGGGGATTTGCCTTGATCAACTGCGCAAACTCATCGCGGGTCTCTTTGGTTGAGCGCGGGCCAATCAACATGCCGTAGCCGCCCGACTCATTGGCGGGCTTGACGACCAATTCATCCAGGTGGTCGAGCACATAGCGGCGGTCGTCTTCAAACATGCACAGGTAGCTCGGCACGTTGGGCAACAGCGGCTCCTGATCGAGGTAATAACGAATCAGCGCAGGTACGAAAGCGTAAACCACCTTGTCATCCGCCACCCCAGCGCCCGGCGCGTTGGCCAGCGCGACTTTACCCGCCCGCCAAGCGCGCATCAGGCCCGCAACACCCAGCATTGACTCAGGATTAAACGCTTCCGGGTCGAGAAATTCATCATCAACACGGCGGTAAATAACATCCACGCGGCGCATACCCTCGACGGTGCGCATATACACCACATCATCGTCATCCACTAACAGGTCACTTCCCTGCACCAGTTCTACACCCATTTGCTGGGCAAGATAGGCGTGCTCGAAGTAGGCAGAGTTATAAATCCCTGGGGTCAGCACCACAATTTGCGGGTCATCGCCAGGTCGCGGCGACATCGACGCTAGCATGTCGTAAAGCTGAGCCACGTAATCATCAACCGGCAAAATCTTGCCTGAGGCGAATAACTCCGGCAGCACTCGCTTAGTGACATTGCGATTTTCAAGCATGTAAGAGACGCCGGAAGGAATGCGCAGGTTATCTTCCAGCACAAAAAGCGTACCGTCGCCATCGCGCACCAGGTCTGACCCGCAAACATGCGCCCACACGCCGTGAGGGGGATTAATACCTACACACTGAGGGCGAAAATTAACCGACTGCGCCAATACCTCAGCGGGTAATACTTTGTCCTTGATCACCTTTTGGTCGTGATAGAGATCATCAATAAATAAGTTTAGCGCCTGCACGCGCTGCTTGAGCCCCGCCTCGGTTTTACGCCACTCATTGGCGGGAATAATGCGCGGCACAATATCAAACGGCCAGGCACGGTCGATCATTGCCCCTTCTGAATAAACGGTGAAAGTAATCCCCATGGTACGGATGGCGATCTCCGCCGCCGTCTTGCGCTCCGCTAACTCTTCTGCGCTAAACCTTGCCAACATGTTGCACAGTTCACCCGCTGACTCGCGTGGCTGACCGGGCGCTGCCATCAGCTCATCGTAAAAATCACGACACGCATAGTTATTCCAATTCACTTGGCTCATGGGCGCTCTCCTGGCGCTGGGGTGGAAGCGGCAACTTCCTCAATGCTCAGTGTAGGCCTGCCGCGTGCAAAACAATCAAACAATTGAGAGCAAAATACGTACCATCTTTTGCGATATTTCAACGTTCGCTTACTTAAACACGACTCAAACATTACTTGGCAGAGCATCAGCGCCCATCAAACCCCTTTTATGCTTTCTTTTGGTGCGTCTAGTTGGCTTCAAGTTGGTGCATAACGCCATTTCCACTTTAGTTAAACGTCTTACTTAATATAGCGGCTGCAAAAAAGTAAAAGTGGAACGATACTTGCGAAACGTTCGGTTATTCCCTAACCCAGCCGACTATCCGGTTGATAACGGTTCTCTTGAGGGTGGCCCATGACCATTCGCGTTGCCTTGTACCATCGTACGACATACCACTTTGACCGCCCGGTGCGTCTATCACCCCATGTTATTCGGCTACGTCCGGCGCCCCACTGCCGCACGCATATTGAGGCGTACTCACTCAAACTCTCCGGCGATGACCATTTTTTAAACTGGCAACAGGACCCGTTTGGCAACTTCAACGCCCGCGTGGTGTTCCCAGAACCGCGTAAAGAGCTAACCATTGCTGTCGAACTGATCGCCCCGATGACGGTGATTAACCCGTTCGATTTCTTCCTGGACGACATTGCGCAACAGATTCCCTTCGATTACCCGGAAGCGCTGCGGCAAGAGCTGGGCCCCTATCTTGAAATCACCGAGTCCGGGCCGCGCTTAATGGAGTGGCTCAAGGGCGTGCCCCGCGAACCGACCACCACCGTCGATTTCCTGGTCGCGCTTAACCAACGCTTACAAGACGATATCGGTTACCTGGTGCGCCTGGAGCCAGGCGTACAAAGCTGTGAAGAGACTCTGTCCCTGGCCAGTGGCTCCTGCCGCGACAGCGCCTGGTTGCTGGTGCAGATTTTTCGCCACCTGGGACTCGCGGCACGCTTTGTATCGGGCTATCTGATTCAGCTTAAATCCGATGTCAAAGCACTCGATGGCCCCAGCGGTACAGAAGTAGATTTCACCGATTTACATGCCTGGACCGAAGTCTTTCTGCCTGGTGCAGGCTGGGTAGGTCTTGATCCAACCTCCGGCCTGTTCGCAGGTGAAGGCCATATTCCGCTGGCGGCTACTCCAACGACAGGTAGCGCAGCCGCCATTACCGGTTTTTCGGATAAGTGCGAAGTCACGTTCGATGTGACCATGGAAGTGGAGCGTATCCACGAAGACCCACGGGTCACCAAACCGTATAGCGATGAGCAGTGGCAGCGTATCTGCAACCTCGGCGACGACGTGGATGCCGAGCTTCTTCAGCAAGATGTGCGCCTGACCATGGGTGGCGAACCTACCTTTGTATCGGTTGATGATATGGAGAGCCCGCAGTGGAATACCGAAGCGCTCGGTGAGCACAAGCGCGAGCGGGCCGAAGCACTACTGACACGCCTTCAGGCCGCCTATGCCCCCGGCAGCGCCATTCAGCAGCAGCAGGGCAAGTGGTATCCCGGCGAACCGCTGCCCCGCTGGGCGCTGGCCTGCTACTGGCGTAAAGATGGCGTGCCGCTATGGCGCGACCCACAGTGGCTGGCCTGCCTGGAGGCTGCCCCGAAAGTGCACGTGGATAACACCATGGCGCAACGCTTTACCAAGGCACTTAGCGAGCGGCTGGGTGTGGCCGAACGTTACTGGATTCCAGCGTTTGAGGATGCCTACTACTATCTTTGGAAAGAGCAGTCGCTGCCAGTTAACGTTGACCCGCGCGAAGCCAACCTCAAAGACGATGTCGAGCGCCACCGCTTAGCCCGCCTATTGGAACAAGGTCTGGACGAAGTCGTTGGTTACGCTCTGCCACTGCGCCACTCGATCAGCCAAGCCCACCGCTGGGAAAGCGGCCGCTGGCCGCTCAAGCGCGACCACCTTTTTCTGGTACCCGGCGATTCCCCCATGGGGCTGCGCTTACCGCTTTCGGCGTTGCCCTGGGCTGACCCGGAAGAGCAGCCCCAGCCTGAATCACTATTCGCGCCCCGCCCGGCACTAGGCGATATTCACGGCGAGGTTGCCCGTCGTAATGCTGAACAGCTGCATATCAGCGACGCCGAACGCCTGGGTCGTTCCAGCCACCCCAGCCCATCGCACCCTGAAGGCGAAGATGTTCAGCAGCAGCCACGGGCAGAAAGCGACCGCGAGAGTGGCATTATTCACACCAGCCTGTGTGTGGAACCACGGGACGGTCGCCTGCATATTTTCCTGCCACCGCTGACCAGCTTAGAGCACTACCTTGACCTGCTCAGTACGGTTGAAGAGTGCGCTAAAGAGCTCGCTTGCCCGGTGATGGTAGAGGGCTACTCGCCGCCTCGCGATCCGCGTCTGGAAAACTTTATGATCACCCCCGACCCGGGCGTGATCGAAGTGAATATTATGCCTGCGGCCAGTTGGCAAACCTTGGTCGCGCAAACCGAACGGCTCTACGCCGAAGCACGAGAAACTCGCCTGGGCACCGAAAAATTTATGCTCGACGGACGCCACACCGGCACCGGCGGTGGCAACCACGTCACGCTAGGCGGCCTGACGCCTGACGATTCACCGTTCTTACGCCGCCCGGATCTGCTTGCCAGCTTAGTGACTTATTGGCAGCATCACCCTAGCCTCTCTTATCTGTTTTCGGGTCTCTTTATTGGCCCGACAAGCCAAGCGCCACGGGTGGATGAAGCGCGTCACGAAGCACTTTACGAGCTGGAAATTGCGCTACAGCAAATGCCCGAAGGCGACGTAGTACAACCCTGGCTGGTCGATCGCTTGCTGCGCCATCTGCTCACCGACTTGACTGGCAACACCCACCGCGCCGAGTTCTGTATCGACAAGCTCTATTCGCCGGATAGCGACAGCGGTCGACTCGGCTTATTGGAGCTGCGTGGCTTTGAGATGCCGCCCCATGCGCGTATGGGCCTGATGCAGATGCTGCTGATTCGCGCTCTTGTCGCGCGCTGCTGGAAAACACCCTATCGGGCCAAACCGGTGCGCTGGGGCAGCGCCTTGCAAGATCGCTGGATGTTGCCCCACTACTTGTGGAACGATCTTGACGATGTGCTCAGTGATCTACGCCACCACGGCTTCGATTTTGATCTTGAGTGGTTCGCCCCCTTCCTGGAGTTCCGCTTCCCGCTGCACGGTCGCCTGCATACGCCCATGCTGGATATCGAACTACGCCAAGCCATCGAACCCTGGCATGTACTGGGTGAAGAGGCTTCGGCTGGCGGTACTGCTCGCTATGTGGACTCCTCGGTGGAGCGCCTGGAAGTCAAAGTCAGCGGCATGAGCGGTGACCGTTACGTGGTGACCTGCAACGGGCGCCGAGTGCCGCTTTCAGCCACCGGCAGAAACGGGGAAGCAGTCGCCGGGGTGCGCTACCGCGCCTGGCAGCCGCCCTCGGCATTGCATCCGCAGATTCCTATTCATGCACCGCTGGTGTTTGATGTGATCGATACCTGGAATCAGCGCTCTGTGGCGGGCTGTACCTATTACGTGGTGCATCCCACCGGGCGTAATTTCGATACCTTCCCGGTCAATGCGTTTGAAGCCGAAGCCCGGCGACTGGGGCGTTTTAGTGACAGTGGCCATCGTCATGGCCAACAAGCTCCCAAGCTGGAAACCCCCAGCCTGGAACTGCCACAAACGCTCGATCTGCGCTGGACGCCTAGCTAATGTTTTTTAACTAAGCTAATGCTTTTCTCTTAGTAGCCAGTGCTGGATAATCCGCCCCCTTACCTCTCAGGATTACAAGGATAATGACGGCCCCTGTCTCACCCTCACTTCTCGCGCCCGTGGCTAACGGGCTTGTTGAGGATTACTTGAACCAGCTAGGCAAGGGACAGCCCGGCACGTATGACGCCATGCTCGATGGCCAAGGGCAGTTACGCCCGGGCTGGGAAAGCTTATTGGGCTCGCTGGAGGGCATGGGCCCCACGGGGCGTTTGCAGCAGCATGAAGAGATTCAGCGCCTGCTGGCCGAAAACGGCGTCATCTTTAATATGCATGACGAAACCCAAGGGCGTTCTTGGCGGCTTGACCCGCTACCCTGGGTGATTGATGAAGTCCAGTGGCAAGCGCTGGAGGCGGGGCTTACTCAGCGCAGCCGCCTGCTGACCGCCCTGTATAACGATATATACGGGGCCAAAACACTCTTTGACCTAGGCCTGTTGCCGACTCAGGAACTGCTTGCGTCACCGCTTCTCTTGCTGCCCTGCCATCGTTCGCTACCCAACGACCGTGCGCCGATCGGTTTTCACGGTGTGGATATTATTCAGGACACCCAAGGACAATGGCGGGTTATGTCCGACCGGCTACAGGCACCATCCGGTACGGGCTTTGCGCTTGAAAATCGCATATTGATGGCCCGCGCCCTACCCGGCATGTACCGTAACGCGCCCTTAAAGCGGTTGGCGGGTTTCCTGGATTTGCATCACCGAACGCTCATCGCCATGGCCTACCAGCACCGCGATAACCCCACCCTGATTCTATTAACGCCGGGGCCGGCGAGCCCGCGCTATTTTGAGCACGCCTATTTGGCTAATTATCTCAATATCGCGTTGGTAGAAGGGCAGGATTTGGTGGTGCGCGATACGCAGGTTTGGCTGCGCACCCTGGGCGGCTTGCAACCGGTCGATGTGATCTTGCGCCATTGCGATGACGCTTACTGCGACCCGCTGGAGCTGCGCGGCGATTCGCAGCTCGGCGTGCCGGGGCTGTTACAAGCTATGCGTTCAGGCGGTGTAGCGTTATCGAACGCACTGGGTGTGGGCATTTTAGAAGCCCCGGTATTAGCTGACTACCTGCCAGCACTGTGCGAACACTTACTGGGTGAGACCCTGCTGCTACCCAACGCCGATGCCTCTACGCAACCGGCCAGCGCACCGATATTTGACAGCCACCTGCAGCGACTTGAGCCCACTACGTTAAACCTGCGCTGTTTTGTGACCCACACCCCGGCTACCGTCAACCGCAACACGGCGGACGAATACCAAGTGATGCCCGGCGGTTTAGCCTGGGTCGGTGCGCCTGGCTCACCCTCACTGAGCACCAGCATTGTCAAAGATGTGTGGGTCACCGCAGCCTCACCCCAGCCGCATGTCAGCCAGCTGCGCCAAGCCCGCGGCCCGGTAGTGGCGACGCGGGATGGGACGGATCTACCCAGCCGGGTGGCTGAAAGCCTGTTTTGGCTAGGCCGCTACGGTGAGCGATTAGACACCCGCGCCCGCTTGCTGCGTGAAGCACTGCTAAGGCTAATGGAGTACGACCAGGACGCGATTGCCGACCAGCTGTTGGATGAGCTGCTGCTAGCCCTGGATATCACCACACTCAGCAAAGACGACGAGCACCGCTTACAAGCGCCACTGATCGGTTTTGAACAGAAGCGTGCGGCACTATTGGCGCAGTTCGATGACGTGGAGCCCCAAGCGCTGCAGCCACTATTCTCGCAATTAATGCGCAATGCACGCAGCGTGCGCGACCATTTAGGCGACGACTCCTGGCGGGTGGTGCACCAGTTGCGCCAACGCATGGCCACCTTTAACCCCAGCTTGGGAGCCAGCGCGGCGCGGCGCGCTTGTGAAGGGCTATCGGCCCAGCTGGCTGCGTTTTTCGGACTCTGCAACGAGACCATGCCGCACCACTACGGTTGGCGATTCATGGATATTGGCCGCTTTCTGGATCGCGTGTTGGGCTTGCTCTCGCTGCTCAAACTTACCCTTAATGCCCCGCATTCGCCGGGATTGGCACTGTGGGAAGTCGTGCTTGCCACCACCGATAACTTTACCGCTTACCGGCGCCGCTACCGCAGCGAGCTACATCCAGCGGCGATTCTTGACCTACTGCTGTTCGACGAGACTAACCCTCGCTCGGTGGGTTATATGCTCAAGCGCATTGAGCGTCAGATGGATCGCCTACCCGGCACTACATCCCCCTACCGTAACGCCGAACGCAGGCTGTTGATTCAGGCGAATGCAGCGCTCCATCTTGCCGATATTGATCGCTTGAGCCATTTAGCGGATACCCCCGAGGCGCAAGAGGCGCTAGAACAACTGCTGGACGCTCTGATTGAGCCCCTGAGTGCGCTTTCTGAAGCCATCAGTCAAAGTCATTTCAGCCATGTGGAACGACCTCGCCAACTAGTTAGTATGGAGCCCGAGGCATGAACTATACGTTGCGGCATACCACCCGCTACCATTACAGCGCTCCGGTAACGTTGTGCCATAGTGAAGCGCGGGTGCTTCCACGCAAAACGCCCCATCAGCAGTGTGGCGCTTCGGAATTACATATTAGCCCTGCGCCGCAGGTACAAAAGGAGCGCTGCGATATATTCGGCAACCGGGTGCTCTATTTCGCCATGGAAGGGGTTCATCAAACGCTGGATGTCACTGTGGTAACACCATTGAATACTCAGCCGCTCACCGCCCTGCCTGATGTTTCGCCGCCGTGGAAAAACGTGGCCCAGCTGCTTAGCCAGGACAACAGCTTTGATGTACAGCTCTACCGACTGGACTCACCATTTATCCGTCGTAACGACGAGCTAGCCGCCTTTGCCCGTAGCTGCTTCACCCCAGGCAGACCACTTATTGAGGCGGCGCTAGCGCTGAATGAGTTGATTTATAGCACTTTTGAATACGACCCCAGCTTCACTACGCTGGCGACACCGTTAAGCGAGGTGCTTGCCAACCGGCGTGGTGTTTGTCAAGACTTCGCCCACCTGGCGATTGGCGCATTGCGTTCGGTAGGACTCGCCGCGCGCTACGTCAGCGGATACCTGGAAACCCAGCCACCGCCCGGGCAGCCGCGGCTGATCGGCGCTGATGCCTCCCATGCGTGGCTGGCGACCTGGATCCCCGACTGGGGCTGGCTGGCGCTTGACCCCACCAATGGCTCAGTGGCCGGTGAACAGCACCCCGTACTGGCTTGGGGGCGAGATTATGCAGATGTCGCGCCACTCAAAGGGGTTATGAACGGCGGCGGCGAGCATCGTCTTGAAGTTGAAGTCGATGTCATGCCGCAGGCGAGCTAAAACATTAACAATTATTAATGCCTGATAGCCATCAGGCTGATTCGTAAGCAGCTTTAAGACGATAAAACTCTTCTACAATAGCGGCCATTTCATCGGCGTCGTAATCGCATAGGCCGCTCACGACAAGCTTCTTAGAGCCCACACCCACCGCTTCACCAGCGGACTCGATCGAGAACTCCAAGCGGGCATCGGCACGCTTACCGTGAACCTCTAGCGAAGAGTGGTTCAGCGTCAATCCTGGAGAAAAACCATCTAAACGCCCAAGTGAAAAACCCATGCTATCGTAGATCACCAGCGGACGTTTAGGGTTAAACATAACCCCATGTTGCTCCATAAGTGGTTTGAGATAGTGTGGAAAATTCTTGCCTGAAAACGCCACATAACAGCGTGCAAAGGCTTCCACCACATCGGCATCGTGGGTAATGTCACCGCTACGCACTACCTGTAAGTAACCTTTGCCGCTCTCATCACAGACATGCAGTGTACCGTCGTCTGCTTCGCTGAACTTTAGCGGTGTATCGGCGCCCACCATGTTGGTGAAGCGAAATTCCATTTGCCGCGACAACCCAAACTTTGTGAGCACCAATGCAAACAGCAGATCACCGGGCACACAAAAGCGGCGTGCATCCGGATTATGAATAGGGTTGTAGTCACCCGCCACGCCTTTGGCGAAGCGACTGGCCTGCTCTGCGGAGATCACCACATACTCTCCGCGCTGCGTATAAAAATCCTTGAACATGGCGTTTGTTGCCTGCCTAGCGTTGAAATCGAAAACCCGTCACTGCCCAACGCCGCGCATAATGCCATAAAACACGCCCCAACAGGAGTTATCTGCTAGGGAAGCCACTATGTCAGACGTGAACACTCGTAAAAATCGCCTACCCCGACTGCTTTTCAGGGTGTTGATTGGCTTGCTATTTATCATCCTGATCTGGGTAGCGGGCAGCTATTGGCTGCTTAATAGTCAGTGGCTACCCAAACGCATTTCCCAATTTGAAGGCATCGACATCCGCTGGGAGCAAGGTGCCAGCCGACACCCTGGCCGCTGGGAAGTCGAGGGGCTGTATCTCGCACGTGAAGATGAAGCCTTACCCATCTCCATTGAGGCTGAACGCGCGACCCTTTCGCTCTCTTTGCTGGCCCTGCTACGCGGCGAGCTGCATATTAATGCCCTCGATGCTGAGGGCATTCGCCGCCTGACCGTCGGTGATATCGCGCTGGAAGCGGAAGGCCAGCTACACGTCGTAGAGACCACATTGAGTCGCGACACCCTGGCTATCCCTAATGTTTCGCTCGCCATTACTAATGGTCGTTTAGTTCGCGTGAGTGATCAAGCAACCCTAGTGCACGATATTGATCTTACCGCTGATGCGACACTCGACACGATAACCCCCGTCGACGCCACCAGTGGCCAACTTAACCCCAACCTGCTGGCGGCGCTTTCGGCGCAGCTTCAGTTGAATGCCCAAGCGGATGCCTGGGATGTCTTTATGCCCTATTTAGACGCCCTGCCCTGGCTAACCCTGGAGGGGCGCGGGGCACTCACCGGCACACTTGAGCTAACCGCTGGTAAGTTACAGCCCGGTAGCGAATTAATGCTGGACGCGCCAGTGTTGCGCTTAGCGGTAGATGAGCAGCGTTTACGTGCTCCAAGCGACTCACCCCGCTGGCTAATCGCTGACAACCCACCACCACGTCACACCGCCACCGGTAAAGGCCAGGTTCGCTTGGCAGTTGAGAACGACCAACTGCATTTTTCGACCCAGCTTGCCAATGTTGAGCTAGCTGAAGTAGAACCGGCTGAAGTAGAACTGGCTGAAATAGAACTGGACGAGCCGCGCCCTTATGCAGAGCACGCTGAGCTTCGCCTGGCGACCCAAATTCCCAATCAACGCCTGGATCAGCTCGACCTTCCCACAGCGGCTACCCTGGCCTTACAGGGCGACATCATTCGTTTGGATATGCTTGACCGTTATCTTACTGCGTATGCTGACGAACAGGGCATCCGCCTTTCTGGCCATGGCCAAATGGATGCCTCAGCCAGCATTCGCGAGTCGCGCCTCTACGATGCTCAACTGAACATTCAAGCACCGGAGCTGGCAGCCGATACACGCGGCTTTATCGCCCAAGGCAGTGGCTCACTCAATGCCCGGTTAACGCCGCAAGAGATAATGGAAGCCACGCTCAACTTTAACGATGCCACGTTGCATCACCAAGAGCGCCTGCTACTTGACGACGCTGACATCAACCTTATCGCCACAAGCCCTATTAATCCGCAAAAAGCGCCTGATGAAGCCACCGCCATGCTTAGCTGGCAAGCGGCTCGCCTGCCCGATGTTAGCGTGTTACAGAGCTATTTAGTGGCCATTTTACCCACCCCTACACCTCTGCAGCTGCTTAGCGGCCAAGCCACGAGTCACGGCCAGCTCACTATGACGTCAGAGCAACTCAGCGGTGAGGTGCATTTAGCGGGAAACGGGCTAGCGACTCGCTGGCAGCACGGCGAACAGGCAGGCACGTTAACCAGTGATATGCAGCTATTCCTGCCACTCCAGCAAGTAGCGATGGATGGTTCAGAATTGAACCTCAGCGGCGCCCGGCTGAGCTGGCAAGTGGCCGCTATCGACCGACCTAGCGAGCGCCTAGAGAGCGTATTAGTGTTAACCGACGGACGTTTTCAGCGCCGCAATAGCGTGCCTAGTGGACAGTTTGCACTTGAAGGTAGTGTGCAACGGCTAGGCTTTTTAAATGCGTTTTTGCCTGACGCCCATGGTTTGGCCATTGCTGGCGAAGGCCAGCTCTTTGCTCAGGGCGCCTTTCGCGATAACCGCCTGCTGGCACCGACTCGGCTGCGCGTTAATGCCGACCAGCTTGAGGTTACATTTTTAGACTATCTCGCCACAGGGCGTGGAGAGCTCACCGCCCAATTGGATAGCACCGAGCAGGCCCAGCTCTCGCTTGGCATTCCCCGCTTTGACCTAAAGCGCCAAGACGATGACAGCCCACACGTACAGGGGCGCCACTTTGCCCTCACCACGCAAACCGAGCAGTTTAGCGAGGTGCTTGAATCGCCCCAACCCGAGCACTTCACCACCCGTATTGCGCTACCGATTACCGAGGTGCCCGACTTCACCCGTTACAACCGCTACCTGCCAGAAGGGGCAGGTGTCACCTTGCTTGATGGGCAAGCCAGCCTAGCCAGCGAATGGCTGCTGGAGGGTTTGAACGCCCAAGGAGAAATAACGCTGCGCGCTTTTGGTGCCGAGCTGGCGCTACTGGATCAGCGTCTACGGGGCGATGTGCACTTGTATTTGCACCTCACCGACGGCGATCTGAATACACGCCGCTTTACTGCTAATGACTCTTTCCTACGCCTGGAAAACGTTAACCTTCAGAGTGAAAACGGCTCATCGGATGCGGGTTGGTGGGTGCAACTTTCAATGTTTGATGCGCAGTTAGCGTGGGAAGACCCTGTTCGCCTAGCCAGCCAACTACGTTTGGAAATGCGCGATACGGGCTTGCTCGCCCGGCTATTTCTCGCCCGCGCCAGGGATAGCGACTGGCTCGGGCGACTGTTAAATGTTCACGATATCGAGGGCACTGCACAGCTAGAGATCAGCGGCGAGCAGATTAGCCTTAGCGACTTGACGCTCACCGGCGGCCCACTACTGCTGCTTTCGGATGTCGCTCTGGCAGACCGCAGTGCCAATGGCGCGCTCTATGCGCGCCTTGGCGTGCTTGGATTAGGGGTTGAACTTGAAGACAGCGAACCAACCTTGCGCTTTATTCAACCGCGCCGCTGGTTTGACCGCTGGCGGGAGGCCAATGGCAGGTAACACAAATAACCGTTGCCTAGCGTTTTTTGCGCTCACGACGAATCATCCTGACTCGTTCTTTAGCTTTTTGCGGCGTGGAGAGCGGCGCTGCCGTCTCATCATGGGTTTTGGCGGGCACTGTGACCCAGGCAAACACCGGCAATGCCAAGTGCCAATGAATGGCCGCCAACCGAAGCCCAAGAGTGACGCTTAGTGAGGCAGCAATCGCCAACGTAAGCGGCGCCTCCAGCGCATGCAGCGCGACGTAAACGATGCCTCCCGCCATCGCGGCGGTGGCGTAGATCTCTTCGCGCAAGACCATGGGCACTCGTTGCGCCAGCACATCACGGATCATGCCGCCCGCCACGCCGGTCATCATGCCCATCAACACCGCCACCATGCCAGACGTGCCCAGCAGCAGTGCTTTATGGGCGCCAATAACGGTGAACAGCGCAAGGCCGAACGCATCGGCAATCGGCAAGAAGCCCCGCGAGAGACGGTGGATATAGTGAAACCCCACCAGCGAGACGCCTACGGTGGCTAAAATCACCCATAAATAGGTCGGGTCGGTCACCCAGAACACCGGCTTTACGCCTAACACTAAATCCCGCAGTGTGCCCCCACCGATGCTGGTCACTGCCGCCAGCACCAGCATGCCAATTGGGTCCATGCGCGACCTGCACGCCAACATCACACCCGACAGCGCGAACACGATGACACCCGCCATATCCAGCCAATAGACCACGCCTGACACGCTCTTCTCCTTAATGTTCGCTATCGATAAAGGCGCCAAGAATAACACTCTTCCCCAAAACACTGGCTCCAGCGCCATTACTCAGTTGGGATAAATACTCGGGATTAGGTTACGCTGGCCGATTAGGTTAACTGTGGAGTTGGAGCGTTTATGGATTGGAACCCGGCTTACAGCTGGCTGGTACTCGCCCTACTATTAAGTCTGGCAGAGCTATCTTCTGGCGCAATGGTGCTGCTTGCACTGGGTATTGCCGCGGCGCTAACGGCGGCCGTTACGGCGTTAGGTTTAACGCTCCCCTGGCAACTGCTTAGCATGGCTATTTTTACCGGGGTGCTGCTACCGCTATGCATTATGGTCATTCGTCCTCGTTTCTCTCCCCGTGGCGTGGCTTACGGCACTACTGGCACGGGCGTCGAGAAAGGTAATCGCTACACTACCCTACGCCGGGATTTTGATGATGCCACGGGCATTAAAGTTAACGGCGATTTCTACCGTCTCCGCGTCGTTGAAAGCGGTGAAACCGAGCTACCCAGCGGTACGCTGGTCATATTTAAACGATTTGAAGGCACCACTGCGCTAGTCGCGTTACATCAGCCTGATGACATAGCCCCTCACGAAGACGATTCCCAACGCAAGGAGCCTTAACAATGGATTTACCTATTAGCCCAGGTTTATTAATAAGCCTTATTATTGTGGTGATCGCGGTACTGATCATTTCTAAAGGTCTGATCATTATTCGCCAATCGGAAGTCATGGTGGTGGAGCGCCTTGGTTCATTCCATCGCGTGTTAGAAAGCGGCATCAACATCATCATTCCGTTTATCGAACAACCTCGTGCGATCACCATGCTGCGTTACCGCAAAATGGGTGAGGACTACACCGCTATTACCAGCGACGAGACCCGTATTGATCGCCGCGAAACGGTGATGGATTTCCCCGGCCAGCCGGTCGTTACCACCGATAACGTCACTGTGCGCATTAACGGCGCCCTGTACTATCAGATCATTGACCCCAAGCGGGCGGTCTATGAAGTCGAGAATATGAGCCAAGCCGTCGAAGTTCTGGCGAAAACCACGCTGCGCTCAGTAGTCGGCAAAATGGAACTGGATAAGCTGTTTGAGTCCCGTGCGGAGGTGAACAACGAGATTCAGGCCGCCATGGAAGAGCCTGCTTCCAAGTGGGGGGTCAAAATTTCCCGTGTCGAAGTGCAGGATATTGCCATGCCCGAAGAGGTGGAAACCGCCATGCGCCTGCAGATGGCCGCCGAGCGTAAACGCCGCGCTACGGTTACCGAAGCAGAAGGTGAAAAATCAGCGGCAATTGCCATGGCCCAGGGTCAGCGTGAGTCTTCGATTCTTAACGCTCAAGGCGATAAAGAGTCCGCTATTCTGCGCGCTCAGGGTGAGCAGGAATCGATCAAGCTGGTGCTGAGCGCCATTGGCGATAGCGAAGAGAATAAGCGCACGGTGGTGGGCTACCTGCTAGGCCAAAGTTATATCAAGGTACTGCCCAACATGGCGAAGAATGGCGAGCGGGTATTCGTGCCTTATGAATCATCGGCGTTGCTCGGCTCAATGGGCATGTTCCGTGAAATGGCGGGATCACCTGAGGACACGGTGGCTAACCACCTAAAAAACCGTAGCGGCAGTGACAGCGATTTTCGTAGTGGAATCGTCGGTGGCGCGGTCAGCGGCCACTAATTAGCGCCATCAAGAAACCGCAGGAATTACCTTAAGCCGGGCCCCGCGGGGCCCGGCTTTTTTGCTACGACTTGCCGACGAAGCACTTTATCTGATCAAGCACAGCGACCGTAACCGCTGTGTCATATGGGCTGAATCGCATCACGCTCAGCAGTTCATGTTGACCCCAGCAGGCATTTCCATCGGTCTGACGACTAGGGTGAATCGGTCGCCAGAAAGTGATCAATAAACACTGCGTAATCCTGCTCAGTGCAGTCGGCGTATGCGACTGCCAGTGTTGAAACGACCTCGACAAACTGCGTTTCCCTTCCTTTCAGGCGTTGGCAAACGGACTTAGCAAAGCGTGTCGCGTCACCTCGATTAAGCGCCTGGGCACCGCGCAGGTGTTCACGGGCAAGAATTTCCCCCCACTGCTGCGCCAGCTTTTTATACGACTTACCACCAGAGAGCTTATGGGTCGGGATGTCTTTCTTGAACGGCGAGCGCTCGCGAACCGAAAACACCTTGCCGTTCATGGTTAGCCAGCCAAGATAAGCATCCGGGTGCTCGGCAATGGCATGGAATGCCGCAGCATGGCGGATACCTTCATTGGGAAATAGCTTTCGCCATGCCTGCTGCTGAGGCTTGTCCATCAGCCGGAACGCTTCTGGCGGCACCTGCTCTTTGATATCCAGAATGATATCGTCGTGCTCGTGCTCAACGCCTCCTTCAATCAATACGTAGTAACGCTCCACGCCCAGCGAGCCGGTACCTGCATCCAGACGTCGAGCCGTATCTTTCACACGAAAATGGTGAGGGTCACTCTCTTTAAAGGCGTGTTGCAGCGTTTGCTGGTACTCCTGCTCAATCAGACGGCGTAGCTGGCTGGCTACATCCGCCGGTAGATTAGCGAGCTTACCGGGCCGCTCGGCAAATTGACGGCCTTTCTGATCATCAAGCGTCGTCCACTTTTCGAGCATCCGCGCACGGCTCTGCTTATCCGCCACCTTATTCATGAACGGCTTCAGCGGGCCCTTGGCGGTGTCGAGCGTTACGGCGTGAATGGGCTTACCATCGACATGATCCGCCAGCGTTTGGTAATAGCCTTCTATTAGCTTTTCAAGCGCTTTATCAATCGCCTTGGCATCCAGCTCCGCGTTTTCGCGACCATCCAGTACCACGCTGATAGCCAGTCGCCAAACGTCATACTGGTAATCGCCAATTAACGCATCGTCGAAGTCATCCATGCCATAGCGCACCTGATCATCATGGTGCCCATAAGCGCCAAAGTTATAGACGTGAGCATCGCCTTGTAACCACGTCTGGGTTTCCGGCCACCCACCAAACAGAGCAAAACGCCAATCGTGCCAAACATCGTTCCAGAAAAGATGGTTGCTACCGCGGTAAAATCGGTAGGGCGATGCAGCCATTTTGGCGTACTTGGCTTGGCGGGTGGCCGTGGCCAATATCTTGTTCGCCTGATGGGTTGCCTCAATCACTTTCTGAGGGCGGTTATGTCCAGTCAGTGCATGGCTCATTGCGTTGCCTTTTAGTGTATTCATTCTGTCTGCCCGGTGCGTAAAAAGCGCTCGGTGCATCAAAGCGGTTATCTGCAAGGGTAAGCGATGAACATGAACAGATTAAGTCAGCGTTTACTATCCACCTTTGCGCCCTAAGCGTGTTAACCCGCGAGGAGCCGCGATACGAAAGAAGCGCTCAACCACTTCTGCATTAGTAGAGGGCGTCATTAATGAGACGGTGACGAATATCGGCAAATTGACCATTAGCCCCCAAAATCCCGCATGAATACCCATCGGGTGTGGCCAAAGGATAGTCAATGCCGTGGTAATCAGAAAACCCGCCACGATACCCGCCATTACACCCAAGCGAGAAGCTCGCGGCCAAAAGAACATTCCGATGAATGCAGGTAGTACCTGAGAGGCAAAGCCCAGCCCCACCAGCAGAATCATCACCAGGCTACCGGGCTCAGCAATCGCCAGTGGTGCTATCACCAGAAACATGATGGGTAAAATCAACAGCCGCGCCAACCTGCCGGTGACGGCGTCGGATAGCTTCAACATTGGCTGAAGCACATCCTTGCTGAACGACAATGACACCGAATGAATGAAGGGTTCGCTAGAGGACATCGAGGCCGCCAGAGTACCCGCTCCCAGCAGGCCGACCAGGACTACAGGCAAGTGCTGCATAGCGTATTCCAGCACCACGGTATCCGCCCGTTCCAACTCAGGCAGGCTGAAAATACCGATAAAACCCACCACGACCATGGGCAGAATGACAACATAGTAAGTAGGCAACCACGTAGCGCTGCGGCGAATGGTACGCGCCGATGAGGCACTCATCCACTGCGTCCAAACGGGTGGCATGAACGAGAACATCGAAACGATAATCGAGGTTGTCCAGAAGCTAAAACTCATGTCGCCTTCCGCCCCGGGCAGGGTGAGAAACTCGCTATTCTCAGCCTGGATACGCTCAAATACCCCCGCAAAACTTAACCCACCGGTAGCGCTATGTACGGCCCACAGACCAACTGCCCAGGCGACAATCAGCATCAATACGCCCTGAAACGCATTGGTACGGCCAATCGCCCGCTGTCCGCTAGCGTAGAGATAGACGGCAATGCAGGCCAGCACCAGCACAACCCCCAACCAAATGGGAATAAAACCGCCGCTCATCACAAACAGAATATAAGCCGAGCCGATCGTTTGCAGTACCGCATAGGCAATAGAGCCGATCGCCATCACGAGAGCCGCCAGTGCTCCCAGCGAAGGACTCTGGTATCGGTCGGATATGGCGCTTGCTTGGGTTACATGACCAAACTGCTCGCCGAACTGCCACACTTTGGGCCCGAAGTACCATGCGACCAACGCCAGATAGGCAAGGTAGATCGCTACATAAAATACCGCGACGCCTTTGGAGTAAGCCCAACCGGGCGCTCCCATAAAGGTGTAAGCGCTCACACTACCGGCGGCGATCAGCAGGTAGAGCGTTACCGGCCCCATGCTGCGACCCGCTACGCCCCACTCCTCCAGGCTGTTCATGGAGCGGCCTGCCTTGGCGCGTAGGCCAATCACCATCGCAATGGCCACATACGTCAGCGTTATCAGCAATGGCAAAGGGCTATTCATGGTCGTCTCGCTCCACAATGCGATTACCGATCAGCATGACCACCACGCAGGCGAAAATAACCAGATAGCTCCAGACCACCATCAATGGAAGCCCCATCACCAGCGTTGCCCGGTTCACCAGGCCAATCACTGGCCAGGTTCCCGCCAGCACCAGGGCCACGAAAGCAATCAATAACCCCCACCCTGCCCGAGAGGTAGGCAGTACCAAAAAGCGTCGCATGAGCGTTCCCTTCGTTATTAATGATTAGACGTATTCAGAGGCAGAGCCATGTAAAGACCGATGTTAACTGACGGTTGCCTTTTCGGCTGGCAGCATCGGCCAGCGTGATGGTAACGCCAGGCGCGTCTCCAATTGATGAGCCAATTTCAGCACGAAATGATCGTCGAAACGTGGACCAATCAACTGCACACCAATAGGCATGTTAGCGGCTAAGGCCGGTGACGTTGCTGGACTGCTGAATCCAGCGTTAAGCGAGATTGCAGGCTGCTCCCCCATGTTCCACGGCACGGTGTAGGCAATATGCTCGAACGGTTGGCGCGGATCATTGCTGGGTGATGGCCACTCGGCAGGAAAGGCGATAGTGGGCGTTGAGGGTGAGATTACCGCATCGACCTTGTCAAATACCGCTTCAGTAGCACGCCGCATGGCCATCGTCTGCTGAAACCCCTGCAACGCGGCTACGCCGCTTAAACGTTCACCACCATCTGCCCAGGCCAAAATCGCAGGCAGCACTTTTTCGCGCTCCTCAGAGGAGAGCTTTAGCAGTTCTCCCCACTGCCGAGCCTGCCAAAATTGATCCAGCCCATCCAGCATGTCTCGAGTCAACACTGGTGCTAAAGGCACCAGCTTTGCACCTGCGGCTTCCAGTTGCTTTGCTGCCTGCTCGACATGACGGCGAATCTCGTCATCCAGCGGTAAGCCGCAGCCTGCCTCCATCATCACTCCTATGCGCAGGCCCTTCATCTCTAGCGTTAAATCCAGCCAATCTATCTCTTCCGGCGGCAGGCGCATTGCATCGCGCCGATCCGTCCGGGCCAGCGCTGTCATCATTAATGCGGCATCTTCTACACTGCGCGTCATAGGCCCTGCACAGCGGCCCACATAATACGGATCTATCGGTATACGACCCAGGGTCGGCTTAAAGCCCACTACGCCGCACCACGCGGCGGGCAACCGTATCGAGCCACCGATATCGGTACCCACATGCAGCGGCCCAAATCCGGCAGCCGCCGCAGCGCCTGCGCCCGAGCTGGAACCGCCGGTATTACATGCCAGTTTCCAGGGATTACGGGTCAGGCCATGAAAGGACGATAGCCCTGATGACAGCATGCCAAAATCGGGGCAGGTGGTTTTCGCCACCATCAGCGCATGGTCTTCCTCAAGCCGCGCAGCCGGAGGCGCATCTTCGCGAGCAACCGCCTGCTCCCCCAGCCCTGTCCCTCCAGGAACTGGCATTCCCTTGGTGGCAATCAGCTCTTTCAGGGTTACCGGCACTCCATCCAGTGTGCCGCCTGGCTCACCTTTGGCCCAGCGCCGGGTCGAAGCCTCCGCGATTTCCAGCAGCGACTCGGGGCGATAGGTGTAAAGCGCGTTGATATGTGGCTCCCATTGATCAATATGGGAAATCAGTGCTTCAGCAACATCCAGAGGAGAAAATGCTTGAGTGCGGTAACCTTCGAGTAACTGGGTAGCGGTCAACTGATGTAGTTCGGGCATCACATCACCTTTGCTGTTGTTATCATGTCGTCATTATCACTAATGTCAGCATGAACCCACTCAGTGCCTTCTGCTATTTCAATATTGACCACAGCGTGTCCACTTTTTGTGTGCACATTGCTTTCAAGACGACGCTTCCGTCATCGTTTGCAGGGCACTCGCCAGTGAATCAATCTGACGGCTGATAGCCGTGGGGGCGATATGCAACTGGGTTGCGGCTTGCCGCAAGGAGTGACAATGGGCAACCGTATCGAAGTACCGCGGAGCCCGGCCGCTGATCATAACTACCTCGATCTCTCAGATGGCCAGTCCGCGACTACGCTGGTATTAGCGTTGTGGGTGTAAGGCCGTTGGAGGGTGATATCGCTTTGCATTCATAGCACTCAGCTTTTTTAGCACAAGCGAATACAGTAGCGATAAACGAAACGCCTCGCTAGAGGAAACGACTCAAACAGCTTTGTAGTGAAAACAACGTGATTTAAAGAGCGCTATTACTGTTCGCCCAACGCCTTTTCAAGCGGGCTGCCTGCCAAGGATTGCCCCCACGTATCCCCATGCACCAGTTCGCTCAATGGTAAGCGGGAGCGCCAGCCTTTGGCTTCAAGCTCCGGCTGATCTAAAAACTCGCTCACATAGCCAAGGCAGAGATACGCCAGCGGATAAACATGTTCAGGCAAATTCAGCGCAGTGCTTAGCTGCTCTTGATCGAGAATACTCACCCAGCCAACGCCAATACCTTCCGCCCGCGCCGCTAGCCAAAGATTTTGCACTGCTAAGCAGGTACTAAACAGGTCGGTATCGACAATGCTATTGCGCCCCAGCACATGCGGGCCGCCCCGGCTTCGGTCACAGGTAATACAGAGATTGAGTGGGCTTTCCAGAATGCCTTGCAGTTTAAGGCTGCGGTAATGCTCCTTGCGCTCGCCTTCAAAGCGCTCGGCGGCCTTCCGGTTCTCCTGCTCGAACATCGCCAGCACGGTTTCCCTGACGTCACGACTTTCAATCACGATGAAATCCCAGGGCTGCATGAAACCTACCGAAGGCGCATGGTGTGCAGCTTCTAAAAGACGGGCCAGCACATCAGGGGGAATCCGGTCGGGCAGAAATTGCGAGCGCACGTCGCGCCGTTCGTGTATGGCGCGGTAAAGCCCACGGCGCTCAGCATCGGTAAAACGGTGATTCGAGGTGGTCATGGCGCTTGTCGGACCTTTTGCTGATCTGATTTATAGACGAGTGAAGAGTCTACACGAGGTCAGCCCAGCCTCCATCGCAGTGGCGTTGTTTGGCGTAATACACCGTCCTCGTCCCAGTCGCCCCAGCCAGCAAAGGGGATGGCCAGTTCACTATTTAGGCTTAGGCTCTTCAGCCGAGATGCCCAGGCCGCTTTACAAGCCTCCAGGTGGCCAATGAGGTCAGCTTCCGCTTGATAACGAATACCGCCGCCTTGAATGCCGTAGCTCACCTGGGGCGCCAGTACGTCAAAGCCAACGTAGTACAGTGATGAATGAATCGGCCAAAGCCAGTGAACCATGTTGCCTGCACGACCAAAGGGCTGAAATGTCATTTCAGGCGAGCCCGTGGTCACCGAGAGCATGGCCCTCTTGCCACGATAATAGCCTTTATCGTAACGCATGCAGCTTGTATAGCGCCCGCCATACACCAGCACCCGATCAAACCAGCCTTTCAAAATGGCAGGCTGGGCGTGCCACCATAAGGGAAACTGGAAGATCACCAAGTCAGCCCACTCCAACCGCGCCAACTCCCGCTGGACGTCCTGCGGCAATGTGTTTTCTTCGTGGTGAGCCCGCTGCTCATTGAGGGGATAGAAGTAGTCCGATGCCACAGCGCTATGCGGATAGTGCCCAGCGCGCTCCACTGGATCAAACTGCTCCGCATAAAGATCATCCACTTCCACTGTGTGACCCTCGCCTATCAGCTGTGCTACCGCTCCATCTACTAGGCCGCCATTAAACGACTTGCGTTCAGGATGAGCCAAGACGATCAATACATTCATACTGCGCTTCCCCTATCGATTGGTTCAACGACAGACTAACCTGTTCATATATGCTCAAAAATTGGCTAAAAATGAGAACCGGGCTTGCATGAATGAACAACGGATAAGATGGGACGACCTAGAAATTGTGCTAGCGATTGCCGAGGCGGGTTCACTATCCGGCGCCAGTCGAACGCTGCGTATCAGCCACGCCACTGTCTTCAGGCGTCTCAGCGAGATGGAGAGACGTCTGGGCGTTACCCTTTTTGAGCGCAGCCGTAACGGCTATACGCCGACCATGGCAGGCGACGATTTAACAGCGTCGGCCCTGCGTGTGCAAAATGAGATCAACGGCGCGGAGCGCCGAATCATCGGGCAGGATTTAGCGCTTACCGGCAGCCTGCGAATCACCACGACCGATACACTTTTCGCGGGCCTGCTCTCCCCGCTATTGGCAAGCTTTCGAGAAACCTATCCGGCTATCTCGCTGGAAGTGGTCATCTCCAACCAGCTTCATAGTTTGACGCGACGTGAGGCCGATATCGCTATCCGTCCAACCTGCAAGCCACCGGAAACGCTTGTAGGCCGAAAAGTAAGCGACATCCCCTTGGCAGTTTATGGACAACAAGCGCTTTGGCAAAAAGCTCCTCTGCCATTAGATCCAACGTCACTAACAACAGAAAACTGGATAGGCCCGGATGTTCACCTAGGCGATACAGCGCTTGAGCAGTGGATGGTGGGTAAACACGCGGCCTACCGACTGGACAGCATGCTGGGGATGCAGCTGGCGGTCCGTCATGGGGCGGGCATTGCGGTACTGCCTTGCTATCTTGGCGATGCCGATGAAGCACTACTCAGACTCAGCCAGCCGATTGACGCGCTGACGACTCAGCTTTGGCTGCTCACCCATCCAGATTTGCGTCATGTGGCTAAAGTACGCGCGTTTATGGAAACGATCACTGAGGGGCTTCGCGGACGGTAACCACAAGGTCTGGTACCTGAAGGGCGAATCAAGTGACAGCGCACTCCGATGGCAAAAGCGATCACTCCTGCCCAACCCCCGCCAGGAACTGCTTTAACAACGCATCCAGTTGTTGACGTTGTTCGTCAGTCAGCCCGCTCACCAGCTGCGCCTGTGTCTCTACATGAGCAGCCACCGCTTCGTCGATCAGATCAAATCCACGCTGAGAAAGAGAGATCAGAAAACCGCGACCATCATCCGGGTTCTTGACCCGCTCGATCAGTCCTGACTTTTCCAATTGATGGATACGGTGAGTCATGGTGCCTGAGGTCACCATGGTGGATGCCATCAAATCGCTCGGCGATAGCGCATAGGGCGCTCCCTCTCGGCGCAGCGTTGCCAGTACGTCAAAGCTCGCATCCGTCAGGCCATATTTCGCCCAGGTCTTCTCCATCGCGCGCATCAAGGTGTGGTTCAGCCGTTTGACCCGCCCGATAGTACCCATCGGGGCTACGTCGAGGTCGGGACGCTCCTGGCGCCACTGTTTGAGTATGTGGTCTACATGATCCATAAACGTATTTTGCGCCTATATACCTTGACGTCAAGGTTAATCTTACATACCTTGATATCAAGATATAATCCTTGAAGGCTGCTAATGACATTACCCAACAAACCCAAGCTATACTCCTCTAAAAGAACCTGGCTTGCCCCGCTGCTGTATCTGCTCGCCGGTGGCGCCTTGCTGGGCCTGTCGACTAATTTGGCAAAGCTCGCGGGTGAAATGCAGCTATCAGCGCTCGCTTTTCTGTTTTGGTCCATTTTGGGAGCGGCCATTATTCTGCTTGCACTCGCCGCCTATCGCCGCAATCTGCCACCGTTGACCGTTCGCAGCGTCGAGTACTACCTGATCTCTGCGCTGCTGGGCGTGGCGGGCGCCAACCTGCTCTTCTTTTCGGCTATCCCCCATGTCGGCGCAGGATTTGTGGCATTGATCATCACGTTGCCACCGCTGCTCACCTACGTTGGTGCGTTGACGTTAAAAATGGAGCGCTTTCAGCTCTTGCGTGCGGCTGGCGTCATGTCAGCCCTTGCGGGCGCCTTCACTCTGGCTTTCCATAAGCTTTCCGCCCCTGATGCTGACTACCTGTGGATTCTTCTTGCCTTGATTGGCCCTGTGCTGCTGGCCATCGGCAACCTCTACCGGACCCTGCGCTGGCCAGTGGGCGTATCCAGCGATGCCTTGGCGCCTGGAATGCTGATAGCTGCCTCTATTCTTCTGCTGGGAGTGGGCCTACTGCCAGGCTTCTCACTTCACGTCTCCATGGATCGGTCTCTGCCGATAGTCCTAATTGCTGTCCAAGCAGTGGTGTTCGCTGGCCAGTTTTTACTGCTCTTCCTGCTGCAAAAAAGCGGTGGCCCGGTATTTCTGAGTTTGTTGGGCTCCGTCGGTGCCGTGGTGGGAGTTCCAGTCGCCATCCTGTTACAGGGAGAAACTGCCCCTGAGGGCTTGCTGCCTGGCATCCTACTGATTGGTGCCGGTATTGCCTTGCTTAACATTGGTAAAGCGAAGCAGGTGCCTGATAAAGCAGTCTAAACGGTGGCCTTAAGCGATGAGGCAATGTGATGATCATGGCAGGGCGCCACTGAGAGGGGGACAAGAACTGTTATACGATCCTACTTACTGCTACAGAATGCGACACTCCATGGGGTAAACGTAGCTGAAAATCTCACTTGTAGAAGACCTGTTGCTGGGAAAAGATCACAGCGTTTATTTCAAGCCCCGAGATTCATCAAACCGATGTGCTGTAGCGAGATATAAAAACCACTAGTGAATAAATCACAGAACCAAACTTAGCCTGCTGCCAAAAAAACGTAAAAAATAATAATAGCTAAAGCTACGAAAAACTTACCAGCTCGTCTTCAGAACATACCAAAGCTCAAAATCTGCATTACCAGTTACAGCAGCAAGCACGGCTCGACCAATTAAATTTTTCGTCATTTATTAGCTGCAGCTGCATGTACTTTTGCGTGATTGATCTAAATCAATTCAAGCCATTGTAATGGGAATACACTGAATATAGTTGATTGCTCCTTAACCATAGGTCGGAGACAGCGCATGTCAGATGAAAAGCTCACTTCACCAAAGCCTGAAGAGGATCTAGCGACACGGTTCCCTACAGCCTACTCAATTCTCTTCCTGCTAATTATTCTTGTAGCGGCGCTGACCTGGATCATTCCTGCCGGGCAATACGAACGTACGATGAACGAAGAGGTCGGACGCGAAATTGCAGTACCTGGCACCTATGTAACGGTTGATTCAAACCCTCAAGGTTTTGTGGACGTCATGCTGGCCCCCACGGCGGGTTTCTATGATCCCGACAGCTATGTCGCCAATGCCATCGACGTTGCCTTATTTGTGCTGTTTTTGGGTGGCTTCTTAGGCGTTATCAATGCTACCGGCGCAATCGACACGGGGATACGTAACGTGATGCATCGGCTGGAAGGCCGAGAGATCTGGATGATCCCCATCCTGATGACGCTGTTTGCCCTCGGAGGCACCACCTATGGCATGGCAGAAGAGACTCTGGCCTTCTATGCCATTCTAATCCCCATCATCATCGCTGCTGGCTATGATGCGATCACAGGAGTCGCCGTGATTCTGATCGGCGCTGGTATTGGTGTGTTGGGCTCCACTATCAACCCCTTCGCTACTGTCATTGCCTCTAACGCAGCGGATATTCCTTTTACAGAGGGAATTGTACTTCGGCTGGTGCTGCTGATTGGCGGGCTGGTGATTTGTTCAGTCTACGTGATGCGCTACGCCAAACGCATTAAGTTGGATCCTGCTCGCTCCGTTGTGGCCAGACAACAGGATGCACACCGCAAACTCTTTCTACAGGGACACGACGAGCTGGAAAATTTTGATCTTTCAGGCACTCAGAAAATTACCCTTGTTATTTTTGCTCTGACCTTCATCGCGATGATTTGGGGCGTCTCGTCCCAAGGCTGGTGGATGGCTAGGATGGGCGCACTTTTCTTTGGTTCCGCCATTGTGATCGGCATCATCGCTCGGCTGGGCGAGAAAAAGCTGACCAGTAGTTTTGTCGACGGCGCCCGCGATCTGCTCGGCGTAGCCCTGGTCGTTGGTCTGGCCCGCGGCATCGTGGTGATCATGGAACAAGGCATGATTGCCGATACCATCTTGCATAGCGCCGAAAGTACATTAGGTGGATTGCCTGAACTAACCTTTATCAATTTGATGTTCTGGATCGAGGTAGGAATGAGTTTCTTCGTACCCTCCTCATCCGGACTTGCCGTACTATCCATGCCTATTTTAGCGCCCTTGGGCGACTTTGCTGACGTAGGACGTGACTTGGTGGTAACTGCTTACCAATCAGCCAACGGCCTGGTTAATCTGATAAACCCGACCTTTGCCGTAGTGGTCGGTGGCCTAGCGATAGGCCGTATCTCTTATGACCGTTGGCTAGTATTTATCTGGCCTCTCCTTCTTATTTTGACTGTTTTTATCAGTGCAGTTATTAGCATTGGTGCATTTCTATAATCAGGGCAAAGGAGTATGCGACATGTCAGAACACACTTTGGGCGTTCACTCGGAAACTGGGACTTTACGGCAAGTTATCGTCTGCCGCCCTGGGCTAGCCCATAGAAGACTGACTCCCTCCAACTGCGATGCGTTGTTGTTCGACGATGTCTTCTGGGTCAAGCAGGCACAGAAAGACCATGACGTATTCGCCGAGGTAATGCGTGAACGTGGTGTGGAGGTTCTGGACGTTAACGACCTGCTGGCGACAACGCTTGATATTCCCGAAGCACGTACCTGGGTTCTAGACCACCGGATTACCTGGAATCATATCGGGGTAGGCATGGTATCCGACCTTCGCGCATGGATGAACGAACTGCCTGGTAATACGCTGGCGAAATTTCTCATTGGTGGTTTGGAAGTAGGTGACCTGCCTTTCGACCCTGCAGGGCTGTTCGGTAACCATCTGGGGCCTCACGGCTTTGTGCTGCCGCCACTGCCCAACTTACTGTTCACCCGGGATAACAGCGCCTGGATTTATGGTGGTGTCACCCTGAACCCTATGTACTGGGCTGCGCGCAAACCAGAGACGCTGCTAATGAGCGCGATCTACCGGTTCCATCCGAAGTTTGCCGGCAAGGTGAACGTGCATTGGGGCGACCCACTTGAAGATCATGCGCTGGCGACCCTGGAAGGAGGGGACATCATGCCGGTGGGTAATGGTGTCGTGCTGGTGGGAATGGGGGAACGATCCTCTCCGCAAGCCATTGGCCAGCTGGCCAAGACGCTTTTTGCTAACGGCACTGCAGAACGGATAATTGCCTGCCAGATTCCCAAGAGCCGTTCTGCCATGCACTTGGATACCGTGTTTACCTTCTGTGGCGGCAATGTAGTGACCACTTTCAAGGAAGTCGCAGATGAAATGGTTTGCTACGACCTGCGTCCGGGGGAAGGCAGCAAGCACCTGTCGTTCTTCCAGGACAGCCGTCCGCTGTTTGATGTTGTTGCCGATGTACTTGGTTACCCGTCCCTGGAAGTGGTCGCCACGGGTGGCGATACCCCTGCCGAACGGGAGCGAGAACAATGGAACGATGGCAATAACGTGCTGGCACTGAGTCCGGGGGTCGTCATCGGTTATGACCGCAACGACGATACCAATGCTGCGCTGGAAGCAGCCGGCATAGAGGTACTGGCCATACCCGGAGCGGAGTTGGGCCGGGGCCGGGGCGGTGGGCGCTGCATGAGCTGCCCGACAATACGAGATACAGTCTGACAAGGTAGGAGCAGAACCATGGCTTTCAATCTCAAGAACCGGCACTTCCTGACCCTGAGGGACTTTACGCCCCGAGAGATCAGTTTTTTGCTCAAGCTTTCCACCGACCTGAAAACAGCCAAGTACGCCGGCACCGAAGTACCGCAGTTGCAGGGCAAGGACATAGCGCTGATCTTTGAAAAGAACTCCACCCGAACCCGGGTAGGCTTTGAGGTTGCAGCGTTTGATCAGGGCGCCCGAGTAACCTATCTGGGCCCGACGGGCACCCATATCGGCCACAAGGAATCCGTCAAGGATACCGCCCGTGTGCTCGGCCGCGTTTACGATGCCATCGAATACCGGGGGTTCGGCCAGACGGTGGTTGAGGAGCTGGCACAATATGCCGGCGTGCCGGTTTACAATGGGCTGACCAATGAATTCCACCCCACACAGATCCTCGCAGACTTCCTGACCATGCAGGAAAACGTGGAAAAGCCGCTGCGGGATGTTGCCTTTGTATTTATCGGGGACGCTGCGAATAACATGGGCGACAGCCTGCTGATCGGCGGCGCCATGATGGGAATGGATGTGCGCTTGTGTGCGCCCAAGGCCTGTTGGCCCAGCGAGGCTATTCAGAATGAAGCACAGGCTATTGCCAGTGAAACCGGCGCCCGGATTATGATCACGGAGGACATTGATGCCGCCGTTGCGAGCGTGGATTTTGTCTACACCGACGTGTGGGTGTCCATGGGTGAACCCAAGGAAAAGTGGGCAGAGCGAATCAAACTGTTGCAGCCCTATCAGGTCAATGCTGCCCTGATGGAGAAAACCGGCAACCCCCGCGTAAGGTTCATGCATTGTCTGCCGGCCTTCCATAACACCGAGACCACCATAGGCAAGGAAATACAGGCCGAGTTCGGCATCGACGCCATGGAAGTCACCGACGACGTCTTTGAAAGTCCCGCCTCTATCGTATTTGATCAGGCGGAGAACCGAATGCACACCATCAAGGCGGTGCTCGTCGCCACTCTTGGAAACTGATTCAAGGAGCATGACATGCTTGTAGTAGCAGCTCTGGGAGGCAATGCCCTGTTGCGGCGAGGGGAGCCCCTGACCGCCGAGGCCCAGCGCGCCAACGTAAAAATTGCCGCCGAATCATTGGCCGAAATCGTCCGCGCTGGCCACCAGCTGGTAGTCACTCACGGCAATGGCCCCCAGGTAGGCTTACTGGCGCTTCAGGGCGCCGCCTATAAGCCGGACGAGGCTTATCCGCTGGATGTACTGGGCGCTGAAACAGAAGGTATGATCGGCTACATCATCGAGCAGGAACTGGAAAACGCCCTGGACCATAACAGACCTGTGGCCACCCTACTTACCCAGGTTCTGGTCGACAAGAATGACCCCGCCTTCAGCAATCCCACCAAGTTTGTCGGGCCAGTTTACGAAAGGGAAGAAGCCGAGACCAAAGCCGAAGCCGCCGGTTGGCACATCGCTCAGGATGGTGACAAGTGGCGGCGGGTAGTGCCTTCGCCCAAGCCCTTGGAGATACCCGACATGAGGGTGCTCCAGCTGCTGCTGGAACAGGGCGTTGTGGTGATCTGCGCTGGAGGCGGTGGCATCCCCATTCTTCGCCGAGAGAACGGCAGCATGATCGGCATCGAAGCCGTGATCGACAAAGACGCCGCCAGCGCACTTCTGGCCAGCCAGCTGGGCGCAGACGCCTTGCTCCTTCTCACTGACGTGGACGCCATCTACCGTGACTTCGGTAAGGACACCGCTGCACCTATCCATAAATTAACGCTGGATGAAGCTCGCAAGCTGGACCTGCCGGCTGGTTCTATGGGGCCAAAAATGGACGCCGCGTGCAATTTCGCTGAAAGCGGAGGCATCAGTGGTATCGGCCGTCTAGAGGATGCACTAGATATTCTTAACCTACGGACGGGCACTTGTGTTGCTAGCTAACGCTGTTTACTGCTTATTGCAGACTTAATGAAGACGTGTACCTACCGAAGGACGCCTTCATCAGTTGTCACAGCCTCCCCCTTATAAAACTAATAGAGGTAAGCCACCAAATCTGATGGCTCTTTTGATTCTCTCTTTACTCTGTTTATTCAATCCCCTACCCCAACTGGAACGGGTAGACCGAACCAATCTGCAGTAACTGCGTCAGTTCATCCAGAGCAACCAGTGACTCTTCCGCCAGCTGTGGATCGGCGAGATCGTCCGGGGCTAGGCGATCGCGGTAGTGGCGCTCCACCCACGCGGTCAGATCGGTATACAGTGCCTCGTTGAGCAGTACTCGGCCAGTGAGCGCGGCACGTTCGGCTTCCGTTAGCACCACACGCAAGCGCAGGCAGGCGGGGCCGCCACCGTTGCGCATGCTCTGCTTGACGTCTTTGACGATCACCTCACCGATGGGGTTATTGCCCGCCAGGATCAGATCCTGGATCGTCCGCCAGACCGCTTCGCGCTCCTGACATTCGCCGGGTACCACCAGCGTCATGGTGCCGTCCGGGCTGGAGAGCAGTTGGGAGTTGAAGAGATACGATGCGACCGCGTCTTCCATGCTCACCGCCTCGACCGGCACGCGCACGGGAATCAGCGGCGTGTGCATTTTGGCACGCAACTCATCGAGCGTGCCCTCTTCGTCCAGAAAGGCCATTTCGTGGTAGAGCAGCACGGGCCCGTTGCCCACTGCAATGACATCGTTATGGAACACGCCAGCATCGATGGCATCCGGGTGCTGCTGGGCGAAGACGGTTTGCGCTTCCGTAAGCCCGTGCTGGCGGGCTACCGACTGGCTGGCTTCCAGAGTCTGCCGGGCGGGATAGCGCTGGGGTTCACGCTCGCCGCTACGCACGTCACCAAATGCCTGGCGACCATAGACAAACAGGTGAACCCCGGGTTCACCATATTCGCCGCAAAGGCGGGTGTGATTGGCCGCCCCTTCATCGGAAAAGGCCGGCGTTGCAGGCAGCACCGGGTGGTGAGCAAAACACTGCTCATCGCGGAAAATAGCTTGCAGTACTCTCCCGGTGGTTTGCGGCTCCAGGTAGCGGTGAAAGCTCGACTGCAGATTGGCTGGCGTGAAGTGCACCCGGCCATCCGGTGCGTCGACGCTGGGGGTAATCGTGCCTGCGTTAGCGGTCCACATGCTGGAGGCCGAGCATACCGCCCGCAGAAGCTGCGGTGCCTCGACAGCGGCACGGGCCAGCACATCGCTATTACTGCCGCTGAAGCCCAGATCACGCAGCGCCCCTACATCAGGCCGCTGCTGTGGGGGCAGTACGCCCTGGGCGTAGCCCGCGTCCATCAGCGACTTCATCTTTGCCAGCCCCTGGAGCGCGCCCTCCTTGGGATTGGAGAGCAGGCCACCGTGGCTCATCGAGGCGACGTTACCAACTGCCAGCCCCGAGTAATTATGGGTAGGGCCGACCAAACCGTCGAAATTGACTTCCCTGATACGACTGAAGGCACTGCCTTTCATAGACTCACTCCTGGTGGCAGGGTTTCAGGCATCTCCAGGGTGTCGGCTTCCATGGAAGCCACCGGATAAGCGCAGTAGTCTGCCGCGTAATAAGCGCTGGGGCGGTGGTTGCCGCTGTCACCTACGCCGCCGAAGGGCGCATCGCCGGAAGCGCCGGTGGTCTGGCGGTTCCAGTTGACGATGCCTGCGCGAATGCGCAACAGGAAGTCGTCCCAATCGGCTTGCTCGCCGCCAATCAACCCGGCGGAGAGCCCGTAGCGGGTGTTGTTGGCAAGCGAGAGTGCTTCATCCCAATCGCGATAGCGGTGGATTTTCAGCAGCGGTCCAAAGTGCTCCTCGTCAGGAACGTCCAGGCCCGTCACATCAATCAGCGCGGGGCTTAGCAGGCTGGTGTTCTCTTCCAGGCGCCGCATGCGGTTGATCACCGTACCGCCCATGGATTCCAGTTCCTCTTGCGCCTTGAGCAGGCCATCTGCAGCGGCCACGCTCACCAAACCGCCATAGAACGGGGTAGGGTTCTCTTCGAACTGGCCCGCCACATGCAGCTTGCTGACCGCCTCTGAAAGCGCATCGATCAGCCGGTCGCCGACGGCGCCCTCCGGCACCATCAATCGGCGAGCGCAGGTGCAGCGCTGGCCACCGGAGAGAAACGCCGACTGCAGAATGGTAAGCACCGCCGCACGCTCGTCATCGATATCTTTCACTACCAGCGGATTATTGCCGCCCAGTTCGAGCGCCAGGATTTTATCCAACTGCCCGGCAAACTGCTGATGCAGCATGCCACCCACCTTGGCGCTGCCGGTAAACAGCAGGCCATCGATCCCGGGGTTGCCTGCCAGCGCCTGGCCCACGGCAACGCCGCCCTGCACCAGGTTGATCACCCCGGCAGGCAGCCCGGCTTCCAGCCAGCACTGAAGGGTTAAATCGGCGGTCAGTGGGGTCTGGTCGCTGGGTTTGAAGACGACGGTGTTACCCGCCAATAGCGCGGGCACCATATGGCCGTTGGGCAGGTGGCCTGGAAAGTTATAGGGGCCGAACACCGCCATCACGCCGTGGGGGCGATGGCGCAATACGGCTTTTGCATTGCCAACAGCTTTTTCACGCTCACCGGTACGCTCGTTATAGGCCTTGACCGATAGCGCGACCTTGCCCACCATCGCACCCGCTTCAGTGCGCGCTTCCCAGAGGGGTTTGCCGGTTTCAGAGGCAATCGCCACGGCTAGCGCTTCCCCTCGGGATTTCAGCACCTCGGCAAAACGCTCGACGAGAGCCTGGCGCTCGGCAAAGGGGGTACGCGCCCAGCCAGGAAAGGCACTGCGGGCGGCTTTCACAGCGATCGTGACCTGATCCTCGCTGGCCGTGGCGGCCTGCCAGAGCAGCTGTCCGGAAACGGGATCGTGCTTGCTCAACGACGCGGCGTCGCCTGCTAGCCAGGCGCCATTGATAAGTTGCTGCTGTTGGGCGTGCATCGTTCTCTCCTTGCCGTGTAAATGCGGGCTTATGTACGTACAGGCTTTCGGGCTCAGGTTTCCAGCAGGCGCAGGTAATCACCGGTAGCGACACTCAAGCGGCTCGCTTCCTGCTCGTTAAGCACGATGGTGTTGTCGTCGGCGGGCGCGCGGCCTATCCAACTGGCAGTAAAGTTCAACATATGGGTGGTAGCCGCCAGCCAGCGGCTGACGCTCTCTTCACGGGCAGCGGCAGATACTTCCACCTGGCATAGCCTTGAATTACGGATAGCGCGCACATCATCGATGTAGGCTTCCACGGTGGGGCCCCCGTCGAAAATGTCGATATAGCCTTCCCAGCGCAATCCCTCCTTCTTCAGCATTTCCAGTGCTGGGCGGGTATGGCGATGCACCTGACCAATGCAGGCGCGCGCCTCTTCGGCCATAAAGGTGGTGTAGATCGGAAACTTGGGCATCAGCTCACCGATAAAGCTCTTCTGCCCCAAGCCGGTGAGTCGGTCCGCTTCGCTGAAATCCATGGGGAAGAAGTGTTTGCCCAGGCTCTCCCAGAAAGGGCTGGTGTTGTTCTCATCGAACACACCGCGCATTTCTGCCAACACTTTATTGGGGAATCGGTCACGAAACTGGGCGATAAACAGCCAGCGCGCCTTGGAAAGCAGCGCGCCGTTGCGCAAGTGGCGATTGGCTTCACCGCGATACTCCGGACGCAGGAACAGCGAGCACACTTCGGCATCACCGGTGTGGTCGGAGCTTAAAAACAGCGTGTCGATGGTGCGGTGAAGGTCCAGCTGGATGGAGGAGTGCGCCAGGGTGCCGAGACGATAGTTATAAAACGGCACTTCTCGGCCTACCTGGCCTTCAATGGCGCAGCAGCCCGCCAACTCACCACTCACTTCATCTTCCAGTACAAAGAAGTAGAGTCGGTCATCCACCGGGGTGCGCTCTTCAAAGGCACTGGCGGCGGCTTCTATCTTGCCGGCCAAAAACTCGCGGTTATCCGGCAGCGAGGTAAACCCCACCCCGGCCTGCTGCGCAAGCGCCTGCAGCCCATCCAGGTCATTGCGGGCAATGGGTCGAATGCGCATTACATTTCTCCTTCATCGAGCGCGTCCACCGCGACGGGTAAGGTAAGCGGTGCGGCCAGCACGGCTCGCCCTTCCGAAACGCCCAGCCGCTCGGCGTGCTCCGCCGACAGCATCAACTGGCCCGTGGGCGACAACGCATAACGCGCGACGATACAGCGGAAATCACCCAGCTTCTGGTTGGCAATCATCGCCGGTTCTGCGTCCGGCAAAGCGTGTTCAGGGCGAATGCGCACCGGATGCCAGGCGGCACGGCGAAAGGTTTCCAGCCGGTCGCGCTCGGCTTTGACAATTGGCCCGGCGTCGAAAATATCCACATGGCGAGAACGCACAAACCCCTCGGCCAGCATCTCTTCCAGCGCCTCTTCATGGGCGGGGTGTTCACGTCCAATCGAAGCCCTCGCCTGGGGCGTCAACAGCGGCAGGTAGAGCGGGAATTGGGGCATCACTTCAGCGATAAAGCTTTTCGAGCGTACTCCCGCAACGTGATTGATGTCCTGGAAGCTGCGGGCAAAAAAGTGCCTGCCGACGCTTTCCCAAAACGGCGATTCGCCGCGGGTATCCAGATAGCCGGGGAACGCGACCGCCAGGATGCGCGAAAAGCGCTCGGGATACTGGGCAATAAACATCAACCGCGCCCGACGCAGCAGGTTCTCGGCACTGGTGCCCTTATAGCGGGGGTTCAGCGAAAAAGCGCATAGCAGGGTGGCATCCGAAACTTCGTGGGAAAGTGCCAGTGTCTGAACTTCACGACGCACATTCAGCTGCTGCGAAGCGTGAATCAGCGTTTCCTGACGATAGGTGTAGTAAGCCTCATTGGCACCCGCCTGGGCACGGATAGTGGCGGTACCGAGCACTTCCTCGCGTGAGTCGTCAGCCAGCACAAACGTATAGTGCTCGTTTTCTGGAAACTCGACGTCACCATTGAAAGCCTCCTTGGAGCGCGCGATGCGCTCCTGAAGCCGCTCGCGATTGGCAGGCAAGTTGGTCAACCTGGGCACTGCATGCTCAGCCAACTGTTCGAGCGCCGGTAGATCCGACGCTTTAACGGGTCGCACTACCAGCATCTTCGACGCCCCCTCTGTTAACCCAGTAGGCTGCTCACTCATGCTGAGGCAACTAGCCGCTCAATGGCACGCTCTAGCCGAGCCATGCCCTCGGCAATATCCGCTTCTGGGATCACCAGCGAAGGCGCCATGCGCAGCACATTGGGGCCTGCAATCAAGGCCATCAAGCCCTCTTCGATGGCCAGCGGCAGGATATCTTTGGCGCGGCCTTCATAGGCATCCGACATTTGGGCACCCATCAGCAGGCCCATACCACGGATCTCCTTGAACACCCCGTGTTTGCGGTTGATGGTTTCCAGATGCTCGCGGAACAGGTCGTGGCGTTTTTTCACCCCTTCCAGCACGTCAGGGGTATCGATAAACTCGACGGCCGCCAACGCCACGGCAGAGGCCAGCGCATTGCCGCCGTAGGTGGAGCCGTGAGTACCAACGACCAGCGACTTAGCGACGTCATCGGTGGCCAGCATGGCACCAATGGGGAAACCGCCGCCCAGCGACTTGGCGCTGGTAAGGATATCCGGCGTAATGCCGTAGTTCTTGTACGCGTAGAGCTCGCCGCTGCGACCCACGCCGGTTTGCACCTCGTCAAAAATCAACAGCGCGTTATGTTCATCACACAGATCGCGCAGGCCCTGAAGAAATGCTGGTGTTGCGGGCACGATGCCGCCCTCGCCCTGCATGGGCTCAACCATGATCGCGCAGGTGTCGTCGCCCATCAGCGCACGAACGCTTTCCAGGTCGTTGTAGTTGGCGTGCTGAATGCCACCCGGCACCGGGCCAAAGCCCTGGGAATACTTGGGCTGGCCGCCCACGCTGACGGTAAAGAAGGTACGACCGTGAAACGATTGATAAAACGAGATGATCTTGTCTTTCTGTTCGCCATGGTTATCGACGGCCCAGCGGCGTGCCAGCTTTAGCGCAGCTTCATTGGCTTCACCGCCGGAAGAGCATAAAAACACTTTATCAGCGAAGGTGCGTTCAACCAGCGTTTTAGCCAGGTTCAACGCAGGCTCGTTGGTAAACACATTAGAGAGATGCCAGAGCTTTTCGCCCTGCTCTTTCAGCGCATTAACGAGCACCGGGTGACAGTGGCCCAAGGAGTTGACGGCGATGCCACCGGCGAAATCGATATATTCGCGCCCCTGCTGATCCCACAAGCGGCTCCCTTCGCCGCGCACGGGAATAACCTGCTGCGGTGAGTAGTTGGGCGTCATGTAGTGATCGTAATCTTGACGGCTTGGGGTATGGCTCATGGGGCGTTATCTCCAATGGAGGGAAGGAATGAAAACAGTATAAGGGGCCAACACGGTCAACCGCTTTCAGCAATGGGACGGCAAATTATGAATAGCGACGCCCACTGAGTCGCGTTAACGTCTTGAAGAACGCTATAAGACCCCCATACTTATTGGCAAGCGATAAAGTCATGCTTGGATAGCGAGGTATCGCGACGTACTGACACTCAGGAAGAGAGGAGTACACCTTATGCAAATTGATCTAAGCGGTAAGCACGCCATCATTACCGGCTCGACGGCGGGTATCGGTTTTGCGATTGCCCTAGGGCTTGCCAACGCTGGCGCCAAGGTTGTCGTCACAGGCCGTTCGCAGGCACGTGTGGATCAGGCAATAGCCAGCATTAAACAGGATGCCCCGAATGCCCAGGTAGAAGGCGTGGCCGCCGATCTCGGTACTGCTGAAGGCTGCCAAACACTGATCCAGCAGCAACCCAGCGCAGATATACTGATCAATAATGTGGGAATTTTCGGTCCACAGGACTTCTTCGAGGTTGATGACGCGACCTGGCAACAATTTTTCGACATCAATATCATGAGTGCCGTGCGCCTTTCTCGCCATTATGCCCAAGGCATGCGCGACCGCAACTGGGGCCGCATCCAGTTTATCTCCAGCGAATCGGGCATCAACATCCCCACCGAGATGGTGCATTACGGCATGACCAAATCAGCACTGCTATCGGTTTCGCGCGGGCTGGCCAAAGTGCTCAGCGGCACGCAGGTAACTGTCAACGCTATCTTGCCTGGGCCAACGCGCTCTGAAGGCGTGCTTAAGATGATTGCTGAAATGGCTGAGAAAGAAGGCACTTCTCAACAGGAGATGGAAGCGCGCTTTGTCAAAGAGAACCGGCCCTCTTCCATCATCCAGCGCCTCGCCACGCCTGAGGAAGTGGCCAGCATGAGCGTCTATGCCGCATCGACCCAAGCGAGCGCCACCACGGGTGCGGCGCTGCGCGTGGAAGGCGGTATTGTCGATACCTTAACCTGAGCTCTCTAATCTTATCTTTCTAATCATACCTTTCTAATTTAGGCGCTCTTCTCTTGGCGTCATGCCAAAATGATTTCGGTAGGCGGTGGAAAAATGCGCGCCGGAGGAAAAACCGGTAGCAAAAGCGATATCGCCTACCGGCCGGTCACTCTCACGCAGTTGCTTGCGCGCTTCCTGCAGGCGTAAATCGAGGTAGTACCGGCTAGGTACCGCCTGTAGATACTTCTTAAACAGTCGCTCCAGCTGGCGCCGGGAAATCCCCAGGTGCTCGGCCAGTTCGAGGGTCGAGAGCGGCTCCTCGATATTGGCTTCCATTAGCGTAACGGCATCCACTAAGCTTTGCGGCGCGTGGCCCAAGCGAGTGCGCAGCGGCACATGCTGGCGCTCATCCGCCAGCCGAATGCGATCGCACACGAACTGTTCTGAGACCTGCTCTGCCAAGCGTGCGCCGTGGTGCTGACCTATCAGCGTCAGCATCAGATCCATCGCCGCCGTGCCACCGGCGCAGGTCAGCCGGTCGCGGTCAATTTCGAACAACTGCTGGGAAAGGGTGACTTGCGGGTAGGCCTGCGCAAACGCCTCAAAGCGCTGCCATGGCAGCGTGGCACGATAGCCTTCCAGCAACCCACAGCGGGCCAGCACTTCAGTTCCCCCGGCCAAACCACCAAGCGCCACACCGCGCCCTTGGTGGCCTCGCAACCACTCATTGAGCTTTGCTGGCAACGTATAGGGAAGCGGCGTGGGTGCGCATATTAGTAACAGATCAAGCGGCCCCAGCGCTGTACCCAGTTCATGTTGTGCGATCAAGGAAAGCTGAGCACCGCTGCGCACTGGTTCATCGCTGAGGCTTAACGTAACGGTGTGATAAAGCATCTGGCCGCTCAATTGGTTCGCCATTTGCAGCGGCTCCAGCGCGCTGGCATGGGTCAGCAGCGAGAACCCCGGCAGTAGCATAAACGCGACCCGCCGACGGACTATCGTTACTTTTGATGCTAAGTGATTTGACTGCATAATTATTGAAGAAACTGCATGAAAACCGCCATCGGCTTGGATAAATAACCATCTTACCCAATTGCGCAAATGAAGGCAGCGCTTGTTACTCATACATAAAAAAAGATGTCGCTGCGTTAATAGCGTCAGGTCAGCCACCAAAAAGGGCAAGGCGTATCCGCCTTGCCCTCATCATTAGTCACTAAAGATCGACTGAGTCAAACAGCGTCTCTGTTAGTGTTGCTGCGTTACTGTTGCTGCGCCTCAGATAGCGTCATGTTGCCATCCACTTCGCTGTACTCATCTTCTTGGTAATTATTAGATGAAGCTTCGATTTCATCTTCGCCATAGTTTGTGTTGACAACGAACTGATCATTTTCAAGCTGCATGTCATTGATAGGCAGCGCAATGTCCGTTGCGCCAAAACCCCAAATACCACCTACCGAAACGATAGCAAACAAATCGCCAGACTCATCGTGCTTTGCAATATGCTGCACTCCACCGATCTCTTCGTCCTCCTGATTCATCACTGTCATCCCTTCCAGATCGCTGACCTGACGTGACATCAGTGAGTTGGACTGGTCATTTTGATCGGCCTGATCATTTTGATCAGTTTGGTCACTCTGCTGATCATTCTGCTGGCGCTCTTGCTCGTCTTCATTGACATTGACCTGGGCGTCTTCCGCTTGCTCAACCGTCACCTCAGGCTCGCCAGTTTGCTCAATAGTGACATTAGGTTCGGCGTCTTCAACGGTCACATTGGGCTCAGGTTGCTCAATAGTGACTTTAGGTTGAGACTGCTCCACCGTGATATCAGGTTTCTCTTGCTCTACTTCTACTTCAGCAGGCTTTTGTTCAACATTGATGTCCCTAGTTTCGTCGTTGCTACGCTGCTCTTGCGCGTTTGTGTCTTGTTGCTGAGCCGTTTGATTGCTGCGATCAGTGTCATTCTGGTTCTCTTCCTGAGCAAGAACGCCAGCTGACAAGCCTGCGCAAACCGCACCGATGGCAATTGCTAATGCTGTCCGTTTCATACAATCTCTCCTTGTGTTGGTTTACACATAAGAAGCTAGTACACCGAAGTACACTAAATCAAAGCCAAAACGAATTTCTTATAAAAGATTAATAAATATTAACCACTTACCAACAACAACTATTATTGATTTAGGCAAAGTATTTACTACCACTTTTACTATTTAGCTTTTAGCTAATTAGCAATGCAATTACCCAGGAAAACGCTTACCCGCCTGTTCATCCGACGCATCATAATCTTGAGTATCATCAGGGTCGGAGCCAAGCTCCTCGGCTGTTTTGGCTTCAAAACGACGTGCAGCCTCAATGGCTTGAGGTTCAGTTTCGTGTTGTGAGATTTCCTGAGGCTCATTAGGATCAGTTACATCTATCACTCGCCAACCCGAAATAATAAGCTTATTGTCTCGCTTTTGACTGATAGGCTCCACGCGTGCTACTCGTGTCATATATCCTCCTGCTTGACAGGTATTAACTTTTTATAACCTCTTCCTTTCTTAGCAGAGCTTTCGCCCTCTGACGAATTTATAGGCGAAATTTAACAACGGTTGAAAGTAATAAGCCTCCTTCTAACTATTAAGCGCTCTTGCCAAAAAAATTGCCGGGCGCTTGGCCCGGCAATACATCAGCATCGTGACTCGCTAGTTACCCCGATTAATGATGCCTAATACAATAATGCTCACCACAATCACACCAAGAATGATAATCACCAGCGGGAGTAACTTATACATCCCGCCGGGGCGCTTCTTGGCCTCAGGTTGAAGATGTGGCTTGGAAGATTCAAAATCTTCGGGCACCCGTTCACCAATGATGTGCTCTTTCTGTTCTTCCGGGGTTTTGCTTTCCTTAGTATCCATAAACACCTCCCGCGTTCCGGTCGAATAGGCGTCACTAACGCCTAGGTGAATGACTTACAGATTGACGACATCGAACGTAACCTCTGGGTTGACGTCAGCATCGTAATCTACGTCGTCACGCTCGAAACCAAACAGCTTCAAGAATTCGTGCTTATAACCAGCATAGTCGGTAATGTCGAACAAGTTATCGGTCGTCACCTCTGGCCATAGATCCTGACAAGCTTGTTGAACGTCGTCACGTAGCTCCCAGTCATCCAAACGCAGACGCCCAGCTTCATCTGTCACGAGTTCGCCCCGCTGTCCTTGGGCTGAGTAGAGGTGCTCGCCGAATAGGCGGTTCAATTGGTCAATAGTGCCTTCGTGCAGCCCCTGCTCTTTCATGATGCGATAGACCATGGCGATATACAGCGGCATTACCGGAATCGCCGCACTCGCCTGGGTGACCACCGACTTGAGTACCGCCACATTGGCACCGCCACCGCTCTCTTTCAGCTTGGCGTCGATAGCCATGGCAGCACGGTCCAGATCTTCCTTGGCTTTACCCAATGCACCGTGCCAGTAAATCGGCCAAGTGATTTCGGTACCGATATAACTAAACGCCACGCTGCGTGCGCCTTTCGCCAACACGCCTGCTTGGTCAAGGGCTTCCATCCACAGTTCCCAATCTTCGCCACCCATGACGGTAATGGTGTCGTCGATCTCTTGCTGGGTGGCAGGTTCTACTTCCGCTTCAATGATGGCGTCTTTATTAGTGTCGATTGCGGTGGCACGGTAGGTTTCGCCAATCGGCTTCAGGCTGGAACGCTTCAGCTCGCCGCTGTCCGGCAGCTTACGCACGGGCGACGCCAGCGAGTAGACCACCAGATCGATTTCACCCATGTCTTGCTTGATCAGCTCAATGGCTTTTTCTCGCGCTTCATGGGAGAACGCATCGCCGTTGATCGACTTGCTGTAAAGCCCTTCCTGCTTGGCAAACTTATCGAAAGCCGCACTGTTATACCAACCGGCAGTGCCCGGTTTTTTGTCGGTGGCGGGCTTTTCAAAGAAGACGCCTAGCGTATCGGCCCCATAGCCAAACGCCGCGGTAATACGGGCGGCCAAGCCATAGCCACTCGAAGCTCCTATCACCAATACTTTTTTCGGGCCAGCCTGCTTATCCAAACCGCGGGCACGGGTCGCTTCAATCTGCTCGCGAACGTTCTGCTCACAGCCAATGGGGTGAGTGGTAGTACAAATAAAGCCGCGCACTTTGGGTTTAATAATCACATTGAACCTCGTTATAGGATTGATTTGGTTACCAACATCGCCCTGCCAAGGCAACATTGTGACTCAGTGGGGCTATTCTAGCTGTCTCCGTGCCGTGTGTCCGCTCTTGAGCTATTGTGTAGCCGTGCGCTATTGTCCGCCCTTGAGCTAAAGGCGCTTTCACGTCACGATAGTTGCCTAAGCACCGACTTCTCTAATGAGGTGACCATGAATGCACAGCAGCTAGTAGATGAACGTGGTGACCTTTGGCTAGCGCTAGCCCCGCTGTGGCTGGATCGTGAACCCAGCGAACGCGATTACGCCCACATGGTAGAGGTCGTGCAGCGCTACGATATGACCCTCAATGAACTTGAGTGGATGTTTCGCTTGGAAATGGCCCCGGTGATGTCTCGCCACCAACTTTCAATCGCTAGCGAGTGGCGGCAATTTGACGATTATAAGCTGATGAAGCAGTTGGTTAATCACAACATGCGCTTGAAGGGCTGGCGACGCAAAAGCTGGGCGCTGTTTTCGGGGTTGACCACGATGATGGTTCGCCACCGCTGGAATGCGCTAATGAACCGCGTCGCTGTCACGCGGGGAGAACAGATTTAGGCCGACTTTTTCAGGCAGTCTCACTCTTGTTTTACAGATTAGCGTTATGGGTAGGCTTGATCCAGCGCTTGCTCTAACGCCAGACGCAGCGGGCGCCCATGGTCGCGGGGCCCAAAGCGCGCAATCACTTTGCCATCGCGGCCTATTAAGAATTTGGTGAAATTCCACTTAATCAATTGGGTCCCCATCACACCGGGCGCTTCACGCTTAAGCCAGCAAAACAGAGGATGGGCCTGGCTGCCATTGACGTTAACCTTCTCCATCAACGGAAAGCTTACCCCAAATTTCTGTTCCCCAAACTGGCAAAAGGCTTGCGCGCTCTCGGGTGACTGGCGGCCAAACTGGTTGCAGGGGAAACCAAGCACGGTAAAGCCCCGGTCCCGATAGCGCTGATAAAGTGCTTCCAGCTCGCTTAACTGGGGGGTGAAGCCACACTGGCTGGCAACGTTGACCACCAGCAGTACTTGGCCACGCAGCGCGCGTAGGTTGAATGGCAGCCCTTGGTGGGTATAGCAGTCTTGGTCGTAAATTGGCATCACTCGACCCCACAAAACCTCAAACGGCATAGCGATCACCATGCCACGACTCTACTTTTTACACCAGCGGCCCAGCGACCACTCTTAGCGCCAGCGCGATCAGTAGTACCCCGGTAATGCGGTTAATCCAGTGGGCACGCTGTTGCAGCCAAGGCAAAATGCGTGAGTGGGAAAGCAGCACAGCCACCAACACGTACCAACCACCATCAATAATCATCGCTGTTAGCACTATAATTGCTTTGGCCAGCGCGCTCATGCCCGGCGTTACAAACTGACTTAGCAGGGCGACAAAAAATAGGATCAGCTTAGGGTTACCTAACGCGACGAGGACGCCCTCTTTGGCTGCTTGGCCCCGGTTAGTGGTCATCACTGTCGGCTGTAAGGCACCCGCTTGACCGGCCCGCAGTGCTTTAATTCCCAGCCATGCTAAGTAGGCGGCACCGCACCAAGTGATCAGTTGAAACAGCAGCGGAAAACCGGCAATTAATGCCCCCAACCCCCACACGGTCAATAGCGCGTAAAACCCTACGCCCAGGGCATGAAATATGGCTGCCGTTACACCAACAAAACGACCACCGCCTAATGTATGGCGTAGCACCAGTGCCAAACTTGGCCCCGGCGACATAGCGCCCATGGCACAGATCGCGGCAAGTGATAGCCACAGTGTCAATGGCATGCGGTTGTCTCCTTGGGGGTCGATATCACGATATAAGGCGTAAGCGCCAGTATACGCTAAGCCAAGTAACACTTCGGCCAGCTTCTTAAATAACGCTGTTAGCATGGTACGCTGTTGGGTAAAATTTGCTTTTTCGCTCTTTTGCACTCTTTTGAAGACACCCGTCCCGCTGCGCAATGCGCGGGGCATATAGAAAACTTAAGTCTAGAAAAATTAGGTCTAGAAAACATACATAGGACGGCAACATGGGTAGGGCTTTTCAGAACCGTAAGGAATCCATGGCCAAAACGGCCGATGCAAAGACCAAGGTCTACAGCAAATACGGGCGCGAAATTTACGTCTGCGCCAAAGCTGGTGGTACCGACCCGAACGGTAACTTAGCACTGCGCGGTTTAATGGAGCGGGCTAAAAAAGACCAAGTGCCCTCTCACGTCATTGATAAAGCACTCGATAAAGCTAGCGGTGCCGGTGGGGAAGATTTCTCTGCCGCGCGCTACGAGGGCTTTGGCCCCGGCAATGTGATGGTGATTGTCGACTGCCTAACCGACAACCCTAACCGCACCTTTGGCGATGTGCGCGGCTGCTTTACCAAAACCAAGAGTAAAATCGGTACGCCCGGTAGCGTTAGCCATATGTTTGACCACTGCGCCATCTTCTCCTTCGCCGGAAGCGATGAAGACGCCGTGCTGGAAGCATTGATGGAAGCCGATGTCGATGTCACCGACATCGAGCAGGAAGGCGAGCGTATTACCGTTTTCGCGCCGCATACCGACTATGCCAAAGCCAAGCAGGCGCTGCTGGATGCGTTTGGCGAGATTGACTTTGAGGTTGACGAGATTCAGTTTCTGCCGCAAACCACCACGCCGGTTGAAGGCGATGACGTGGTCATGTTTGAAAAATTCCTGGGCATGCTCAATGAGCTGGACGACGTGCAGAACGTCTATCACAGCGGTGAATTACCCGAAGAGAGTGATAGTTAATCATTACCTCTTGAGGAAGCTGACCCTACCGCGTTGCGGGTATCCAGAGCCGCATCCGGTGGCAACATCGCTGACTGTACGCCCGCGGCACTCAGCACTTTTTTGCCGCGTAAGGTGAGATCGGTAATAAACAAAAATTGCTGGCGAGGGTCCACCGGGTAGGCGCGTATGCGGTAGTGGGTACCCCAGGGTTTCTCCTCAGCTACGACAATAATTGGTTTGTCGAACTTCAGATAGGCACTGGTTAGCGCCACATCGCGCAATGCTTTGCGTACCCAGCCTGCTTCGTGCTCCGGGTGAAGATAAAAGCTCGCCACGCACTGCAGGCTGGTACCGCCGTTGTTGGCGTTATAAACGGCGTGATCCCACAGCTTTAAATGCGGCACATAAACTAAATCATCGTCAGGGGTTTGGATGTCAACGGTGCGTAAGCCAACGTGTTTGACCTCGCCGTAGGTATCTTCAATTTGAACCCAGTCGCCGGGCCGATAAGGCAGTTCTACCGCTGAGACAACGCCCGCTATCAGGCTGCTGACGTAATCTTTCATGGCAAAGCCAATGGCTAAGCCCAACGCCCCCATCACGGTCACCATGTTACGTAGCGACGGCTCTATAATCGTCGGTACGATGATGGCGAGCGCAGTCATCAATATCAGCAAGCGTGTCATCGGCACCAAGGCGAAAATACGAAAACGCACTTGGCCGTGCATTCGATTGCCGATCCAGTTCAGCCCGCGTTGGCTGACAATAATCAACACAATGGTTGCTAGCAGCACAACACCTAACGTAATCAGCGTTTGGCTATCGATATCGTTAAACAGTCGCGCGTACTTCTGTTGTTCTTCCATGGAATGCCCTCCGTGGGCCTATCGAGAAGGGCTGCTTAAAGAGGGTCGACCAGATAATTACGCGACGCCAATAACTGACGAACGCTCGCGTAGCTTAGCGGTGTGATCTGCCAGCGCCCTTCGCAACTTAAAATAATGCCTTTGCGCTGCAGGGCTAAACGGGCATTCAGTGCTTCATGGTGTGAGAACGGCAGCACATCTCCTAGAGCGTGGTCATCCAGACCGCCATGAAGCAGTAACGCATGCAGTACCAGTGTGGCGATATCCCCGGTGTCGGCGGAAAGCTCCGCCTCGGCTAGGGCATCCACTAACCATAGGGCCTCTTCATCCTCTGCTTTTGGCTCACGCAGCCGCTCGCGCCAGTAGTGCCATGCAAGTCCTATATGACCACGGCAGTGAGCCGCTAAGCGCTGGAGCTCTTTATTAGGCGCTTTACCGTTTTGCTTAGATGCTGAATCGGACAATACCTGCTTGCCGGTTCGCGTACTGTAGACCGCTGGAGGCTGCCCCTCATGAGTCGCCATCGCCGCAAAATAACGTGACAGCTGCTCACCCTCCATCGATTGCAGGGTAAACACCGGCGCGCCATCAATTCCGATCACCTGCTGAAGATACGCATAGGCCCAGCTGTCACAGCCAATCACGCCCTGCCCCAGGCGGCCGCTTAAAGCGCGCTCAAGAAACTCACGAATACCCTGAATCCCTTGGGTATGGCGTAAAAAGTGGCGCTCTAGGGCCGGCACTGCCCACTTTTGTTGATTGATGCAGCGCTCTACCCACTCAGTGCCCCCCTTGGCGAGTTCGTTAAGCGTGGGTGGCGGTAAACAGGCGACGTGATGCTCTTCCGCCCACTGCCTAACCACCGATGTATGGCCGCTATGAGGTGGGGTAATAAAAAAGATTACCGGCGCTTCGCAGCTTTCAAGCTGTTGCGCTAACGCCTTAGCTGCAAATGACCAATCGATGGGTGGCACTAAATGCGCCAGCCGAACCTCAGGTAGCGCGCGTAGCTCGCTCTCTTCTTTCACTTGCTGCTCGGCAGCGCTCTTGCCCACTAGCCATTTTGACGCCGAGCGTAATGAACGTCGCCACTGGCTGGCCTGGGTCTGCTCGGGGGTATGAAATTGATCAAGCTCAACGACTTCCCACAACGGTGTGTCGGCTGATGATGGCTGCTCCCCCATGTACCTATTCCTGTCACTAGAAATACCAGCACTTTAGCACGGCATTCCTAAAGGCTAACCTCATAACCGAACTTATAGTCTAAAATAAAGTCGTTAAAAGCAGTATTTAACGCTCTTAAAGGACGGATGTCGTAGGCAACAGCTAAAGGAGAAAGCGATGAGTGTTGTTCAGGTCAGCGCAGAAGAGCTACACGCCAAATTAGAAAAATGTATTGCTGGTGAGCGGCTATTGATCGAGCATGAAGGTAATCGATTTAGTGCCAGAATTCAGCATGTCGGCTTGTTTGGCGTGAAAGTAATTCCAGAAACTGAAATTAAAAACAGCCACCGCACGCCAGGCGATGTGGAAGGGATTACAGTGCCCTACAAAGAAATACTTGAGCTTGAAGTAAAGGGGGTAGTCTATAGCCTATTGCCGGAATAACGTAAATGTTGTCTTGCACGCCCACAAGGTCGGCTAGGCGTGCAAGCTTTCTGGCTATAGCGATGGTAGAAATGACGCTGCCAACTGGCTTAGAACGTTAGACAAATCTTACCGAAGTGTTGACCTGACGCCTGATGACGAAAGGCGTTAGCGATTTCAGCCAGCGGAAATTCCCGGTCAATTACCGGATGCATATCGAGGGTTTCCAGCGCACGAATCATTTCGACCTGCTGGCGACGACTGCCGACGATTAAGCCTTTCAAATTCGCCTGCTTGGCCATTAACTTAGCCGTGGGTATTTCACCCTCACGGCCAGTGAGGATGCCAATCAAAGCGATATGCCCACCGATTTTTATCGCATCAAAGGATTGCGGCAGCGTACCCGGCCCACCTACTTCAACGATATGATCAACGCCTTCGCCATTTGTCAGCTCTTTCACGCGCTTACCCCAATCAGGCGTCTCTGTATAGTTGATGGTGTGCTCGGCGCCCATTTCCCGCAGCCGCGCCAGTTTTTCATTCGACGATGAGGTGGCGATCACACGCGCGCCCATCAGGCGAGCAAACTGCAGGGCAAAAATGGATACCCCACCGGTGCCCAGCACAAGCACCGTATCGCCCGCTTTAATGCCACCATCGACGACCAGTGCCCGCCATGCGGTTAAGCCAGCGGTAGTTAACGTAGCGGATTCCGCATGGCTGTAGCCCTTGGGCTGATGAGTAAACCATTCAACCGGGCGTATAACCTGCTCACGGGCATAGCCATCCACGCCGTCGCCCGGCGTAGTGCGAAAATCCCCCACTCTGGCCGGGCCTTCCAGCCAGTGTGGGAAAAAGGTCGAGACCACGTGGTCGCCCACCGCGAATTCGCTAACACCTTCGCCGACGGCTTCGACAACGCCCGCACCGTCCGACATGGGAATACGCCCATCTTCGGCAGGAATCATCCCGGCGACCACGGCATAGTCGTGGAAATTCAAGGAACTTGCATGAAGGCGTACTTTAATTTCACCCGCTCCCGGCTCACCGGGGGCTTCCGCCTGCTGCACCTTAAGATTGTCTAGCCCGCCGGGCTGCTGCAATGTAATCACTTGCATCGGATACCTCCTTCGAAGCAGTAGCTGCTGCTGTATTCATGTGTACGACACGTTAGCAGACGAAGCATCTTCTGACACGTCCAGACCCAGGAAACCACCAGATTGGCGCTGCCACAGGCTGGCATAGATACCCCCTTTTGCCAGTAACTCCTGATGCGTACCGGTTTCCACCATGCGCCCTTCATCCACCACAATTAACCGATCGAGCATGGCAATGGTAGAGAGACGATGCGCAATGGCAATCACCGTTTTGCCTTCCATTAGCGTATCCAGCTGTTCTTGAATGGCGGCCTCCACTTCTGAGTCCAGCGCCGAGGTGGCCTCGTCCAGAACCAGAATCGGAGCATTTTTGAGCAGCACCCGGGCGATCGCGATCCGCTGGCGCTGCCCGCCGGAAAGCTTCACACCGCGCTCGCCCACATGGGCATCCAGGCCGCGACGCCCTTTCGGGTCGACCAGATCATTGATAAAGGTATCTGCATGGGCACGGCACACCGCGTTCCAAACATCTTCATCACTGGCGTGGGGGCTGCCGTAACGAATGTTCTCGCGCAGCGAGCGGTGCAGCAGCGAGGTGTCCTGGGTCACCATGCCAATCTGGTGGCGCAAGGAGGTTTGCGTCACCTCGGCAATGTTTTGCCCGTCGATCAATATCTGCCCACCTTGCAAGTCATAAAAACGCAGCAGCAGATTGGCCAGGGTAGATTTACCTGCGCCGGAACGGCCGATCAGACCGATTTTCTCGCCAGGCTTAATGGTCAGGCTGAGTCCATCAAAGACATTTTTACTCTCCCCTTTCGCCTGAGCGTATTGAAAGCGCAGCGCGTCAAACACAATTTCGCCATGGGGAACCTGAAGCGCTTTCGCATTGGGCGCATCGTTGATCGTTGGCTTCTGAGCGATGGTGTTCATGCCATCTTGAACCGTGCCAATATTTTCAAACAGCCCGGCGACTTCCCACAAAATCCAGTCGGACATAAAGCGGATACGCATGACCAGCGCGATGGCAATCGCCAAAACGCCCAGAGAAATCGCCTCCGTATACCAGGCGCTGATCGCCATGGCCGCAGTACCCACCAACAGCGCCGTGTTGAGCAGCGTCAATCCCACGCTCATGATCGTCACCAGTCGCATCTGGCGGTGAACGTTGACCATAAAGCCTTCCATCGCGTCTTTGGCGTAGCGCTGCTCGCGCTCGGTATCGGCAAACAGCTTGATGGTTTGGATATTGCTGTAGCTGTCCACCACGCGACCGGTCATCTGGGCACGAGCGTCCGCCTGGTCCATAGAGACATCACGCAGACGCGGTACGAAGTAACGCATGATCGCCAGGTAGCCCACCAGCCAGAGCCCCAACGGGATCAGCAGCAACAGATCCGCCCGGCCCAGCAGGTAGGCCGCGCCGGTAAAATAGACGATGGCGTAAACCAATAAATCCATCACCTTGGTGACGGTCTCGCGGATCGCCAGCGCCGTTTGCATCACTTTTTGCGACACCCGCCCGGCAAATTCGTCCTGATAAAATGCCAGGCTCTGGCTCAGCATATGGCGGTGGGATAGCCAGCGGCCGATCATCGGGTAGTTGCCGAAAATACTCTGATGGGTGACCAGTGACTGCATCAGCACCAACAGCGGCAAGCCGACCAACAGCACTAGCCCCAGGCCAGCAAGCCATAGGCCGTTTTCAGCCCAAAAGCCTGCACGTTCAACGTTGCCCAGCCAATCGACCAGTTGACCCATGTAGCTGAAGAAAACCACTTCAGCCGCCGACACCAGCGCCGTGAACAGCGTCATGAGCAGCAACAGCGGCAGCATCGGACGGGAAAAGTGCACAATAAACGGTATTAAGCCCTTAGGTGGCGTTTTGACCTCGCCTTCCGGGTAAGGGTTAACCCGTGTTTCGAAATAACGAAATAGCGGCTGTAAAACACGCGATAGCATGATGTTTCCTTACGTCACTGGCGTTGGTGTTAATGGACGTTATGGCGTGGTGGAGGAGTGGCGCAGTAACCAGCGCGCCCAGAACGGAGCAATAATCATCAGCGTGACCATACGCAACAGGTGATGAAAGGCGACAAACACCGGATCAATGTTGAGCGCAACCGCAAGAATCGCCATTTCGCCAATACCGCCGGGGGCAAGCGCCAATAGCGCCACATCGCGCCCGACGCCCAACAGCTGGTGGATTAGCTCGGCAAACAGCGCCAGTACCAGCAGTGCTAACAGCGTCGCCACGCCAGACTGCCATAAATAGCGGCCAAAAAGCTTGCGCGTCATGCCTTGAAAGCGCGAACCAATGGCACTGCCCAACACCCATAGCATCAGGTTCATCCCCCACCCTGGCAGAGCGAGACTAGCCATATCACTACCGGATAATAAAGCCGCGACTAGCAGTGGTGCCAGCAATGCGGGGCTGGGAATTCGCAGCCAGCGGCCTAGCGGCAATATTAGCGGGATCATCAATAGCATCCAGCCATGTTCTAAGCCACTGTGAATAGGGCCAATGCTGTCGCCACCGTCCTCGTAGGCCCAGAACAGCGGCGGAAGAAATAGAATCACTAAAATGACCCGCAGCGACTGCGCGACCGCAATGCGCTGAGGGTCGCCGCCGCACTTTTCGCCCAACAGGATCATCGCCGTCATGGCACCAGGAGAGGCACCAAACCAGGCACTGACTGGGTCAAATCCACAGCGTCGATACCAGGCAGCGGCGACGGCGGTGGAAGCGGCTACCCCTAGCAGTAATAGCGCAGCGGAAACAGGCCAATCCAACACCCGGTGCGCTAACTGTGGGGTCACCTGGCTGCCCAGCACCATGCCCATCACCGCTAGAAACACGTTACGCAGCGGCTCGGGTACCGCGACCTTCACGCCTTGTGAAGACGCCAGCAGGTTGGCAATCAAGGGGCCTAGCATCCAGGCGAGGGGTAATCCGGTGAGTTGAAACAGCGTGCCGCCGACGGCGCCAACGGCTAACGATATTGATAGCGCTTTTGCACTCCCTGCAGACACTCCCGTTACGCTGCCCCTCACACGTGCTCCTCACCTTAGCCATGTTTTCACTGGCAGCCCTGTCAAGAAGCGAGCGGCCAACAACCGTTAACAAGCTAAGGATATCGATTTACGTCAGCTATGGCTATTGACCGGGGCTCTTCTTCAAGGACTGTTCTTCAAGGGCTATTACTCAAGGGCTATCAACTGCGCTGATTCAGTAAGGCTGCGGAATCTCGCCGTCGTCATCATCGTCGCGCATACGCGCCTGGCGTTCCGCCTCTTCCTCTTTGGCATCGTCGATCACTTCCATCAACTCATCGACGTTAGCGATATGGGTGTCGGCATCGAAGTGGCCGGTGAGCTTGCTATCTGGGTGTAGTTCACCGGTTTCGTACAGCGCCCACATCTCTCTGCCATATTCGGTATTCAGAAGTTCAGGAGCGAACTGGCCAAAGTAATTGCGCATGTTATCCACATCGCGATACAGCATTGCTGCCGCACTGTTATTACCGGCGGCGTCAACGGCCTGGGGAAGATCGATAATCACCGGACCGGAGGCATCGACCAGCACGTTAAATTCCGACAAATCGCCATGAATCAGGCCCGCGCACAGCATTTTAACCACGTCTTGAATGACCTTGGCGTAGTAGGTCTCGGCCTGCTCTGCGGTAAGGGTCACTTCGTCCAAGCGCGGCGCGACGTTGCCCTCGGCGTCGCTGATCATCTCCATCAGCAATACACCATCGACAAAACCATGGGGCTCGGGCACGCGGACGCCCGCCGAGGCAAGACGGTAAAGCGCGTCGACTTCGGCATTCAGCCACGCCTGCTCCTGCTCTTTCTGTCCGTAACGGGTTTTTTTGGCCATCGCCCGTGAACGGCGGCTATTGCGCTCTTTACGCCCCTCTTGATACTGAACGGCCTGTTTAAAGCTGCGCTGCTTGGCCTCTTTAAACACTTTGGCACAGCGCACTTCTTCACCGCAGCGCACCACGTAGACCTGCGCTTCCTTGCCACTCATTAACTGCACCAACACCTCGTCGATCATTCCATCATCGACCAGGGGCTGTAATCGTTTAGGGATTTTCATGGTTAGCTGCGTCGGCTCCTCTTTGGTACGCGTTCAATAACGGATACGGCGAACACGGAAAGCACGCCCTTTTAATTTATCACGCTCGAGTTTGGCCTGAGCCTGCTGAATCACATCGCGGTCAACGGCCACATAGGCACTGCGCGCAAGCACTTTGATTTTACCCACTTGATCGCCGCGCAACCCGCCTTCACTGGTCAGCGCGCCAAGAATATCGCCGGGGCGCAGCTTGTCTTTTTTACCACCGGCTAACTGCAGTGTCGCCATTAACGGCTCAAACGGCACCGAGTGCTGCGGTTTTGGTAAGGGTTCAGTTTTAATCGCTTGCTCCAGCAATCCTTCCAACCGCTCCAAGCGGTAGCTCTCTTTAGGAGTCACCAGCGTGCAGGCAATACCGCTGGCCCCGGCACGCCCGGTACGACCTACCCTATGCACGTGAACATCAAGCTCGCGGGCAATTTGGTAATTAAACACGGCGTCCAGCTGGGCAATATCAAGGCCGCGGGCGGCAACGTCCGTGGCTACCAGGATAGACGCACTCTGGTTAGAGAACAGAATCAGAATGCGGTCGCGATCCTTCTGCTCTAAATCGCCATTGAGCGCCACAGCGCTAAAGCCGGCATCGGTCAGTTGCTCCGCCACCGCCTGGGTTTCGCGTTTGGTGTTGCAGAATACCACGCTGGTCGCGGGCCGATAGACCAGCAGCAACTGGCGAAGGGCGTCAAATCGCGCCTCTTCATTGGCGACACTGTAGAAGTGCTGCTGAATCGTCGTGGCGTCGTGCACCTCGGCGATTTTGACCATCACCGGTTCACGTAAGATACCGCGGGTCAGCTCGGTTAGCCCGCCCGATGTCTGCTCGTCTGGGAAAGTCGCGCTGAACAACAGCGTTTGGCGGTCAGTTGGGGTCTCGGCAATGATGTCGTCAATGGTTGCCTGAAAGCCCATATCCAGCATGCGGTCGGCTTCATCCAATACCAGCGTGGCGAGGGATTCCAGCGTCAGCGAGCCTTTGCGCAAGTGCTCGTCAATACGCCCTGGCGTGCCTACCACAATGTGCGCCCCGTGCTCTAAAGAGCCGAGCTGCGGGCCAAAGGGGGCGCCGCCGCAGAGGGTGAGTATTTTCACATTGGCCATGCCGCGGGCCAAACGGCGCAGCTCTTCAGCCACCTGGTCAGCGAGCTCCCGGGTCGGGCACAGCACCAAGCCTTGCACCGCAAAGCTCTCGACTCTCAATTTAGCCAGCAGTGCCAAACCAAACGCCGCCGTTTTGCCTGAACCGGTTTTCGCCTGCGCCAGCACATCGCGCCCGGACAGCATCGGCGGCAGGCTCTCTGCCTGCACCGGCGACATTTCGTGGTAGCCAAGGGACGCAAGGTTGCTCAGCAGTGCTTGTGGCAACGCTAACGAGGAGAAAGAGGAGTCAGACACGATATTACCTTGCTTGGGCCACAGGTAGGCGGCCATCGGAAAAACAGTGCGTGCTACCTAGAGGGGTAGACGACACACGCAAATATTACCGCACCATACCAGAAAGTGCCCTGGGCTGCGCCGCCATCAAATTGCCGTCACATCGACATCAGGTTGCCAGGGGTACAAAAGTAGCCTGACTAAGCGCGGCTAAATCTCCTGGCGCTAGTTCGATTTCAAGCCCGCGACGTCCGGCGCTCACATAGATACTGGCGAAATTTTTGGCGGAGTGATCAATAAAGGTGGCCAAGCGCCTTTTCTGACCCAATGGACTAACCCCGCCCAGCACATAGCCGGTAGTACGCTCCACCTCCAACGGTTCCGCCATGATCGCTTTCTTCGCACCTGCGGCTTTGGCGATCTGCTTTAATCCCAGTTGGCCATTCACCGGCACAATACCCACCGCCAGTTGTTTACCATCCAGCTTGACTACTAAGGTTTTAAATACCTGTTCCACCGCGACACCGAGTTTTTCAGCGGCTTCCAATCCATAGGATTGCGCGGTGACATCGTGATCGTACTCGTGGATTTGAAAAGCAATGCCTGCATGTTTTGCACTATTGATAGCCGGTGTCATGGCGTTCTCTTGGTTAACAGCGTTGATACGATGACTTTACTGAATGGCACACTTTGCCCGATAGGTTAATAGCGCGACAGGCAAATGGAAGTCAACGTAAGGCAGGACATTAATTTTAGGGTTTGTACGAAAAGTCGGCGAGCGAAGACTAGACAAGGCAAAAATCAACGAGAAAGCGGAGTTTACGGGGTGTAAATGAGCATTTCGAGGCGATTTTTAACGCAGTATTGTCGAGCGCAGTCAGTTTTCGTACAAAGCCTAGCACGCTATGAATGGAAAGCTGAGCACCAGCTACTATGTTTAAAGGTGCAATGCTCAATAGCGTAATAAGTCGTTAAATGGAAGCTAAATGAAAGGAGTTCAACAATGCCAGCAAACTCCCAAGCGCAACAGAAAGCAGCGGGCGCGGCGCTATCCGCTAAGCGCGGAGAAACCAAGCCCAGTGAACTGTATGGTTCGTCTAAAGAGATGTATGACTCCATGAGCGAGGAGGAGCTAGAAGAGTTCGCGAGTACAAAGCGCAAAGGCAAGCCGGAAAAGAAACAGGATTAACTATCCTTTTTGTTATAAAACCGCCAGCTTAACAAAGCTGGCGGTTTTAGTTTCGCTAACGACTACTGCTTGCAAGGCACCACTTTACGCAGGGTGTCTTTTGCCCACAGCGTCTGGCCATCCGGCGTCTGGCCATGCTCATTCCAGCGTTCGGCAGTTTCCAGACAGAACGATCCAGCGCTTTCAACGCTCGCATCGCGGTTAGCCGGGCGCTCGCCGCCAATCCGCATAACATCAGGATTGTCGGAGGTATAGTTTGGCGCAATGGTAGAACTTGCACAGCCAGCGACCAGTGCGGTCAGTAGCAGTACGGGTAAACAGCGGCGCAATGGCATGTTTTTACAACCCTCAACGTAGCACTATTAAGCCGACACCCATTGTCGGTAGCGCTAAATAGCACTGCTTCTAACTAAACGTCAATCTTTTTTCACGCAGTTCAGCCAGCAACTAAAGTAAGGCTGGTAACCGGGCGCAGGTTTAGCCGCTTACAGCGCTTCTCTACGCTGTCCATAATTTCTTGAGCGTCGTCGAACTGCTGCTTGTCCAGCTGGATATCCACCATCAGGAAGCTACCCACTTGGGCCAGACGCACATCGTCGGCGGAGACATCAAAGTCGGCGACATCTTCCACCACATCGCGACGCACGCTACTACATGAGCCGCCGAACATCAGCTCACGCAGCGCCCCCTTCACCATGCGAATCGGCATGGGTAAGAAGTAGCCCGCGATAACCAGCACCATCACCGGGTCGGCAAAGCGCGCGTAGCCTGCCCAGGGCGACTGGGTTAACAGCCAGGTAAACCCAAAGCCCAGCATGACAGCGGCACTCAGCCAAGTATCCATCTGCCATTGGCGTAGCTCGGCGGCCAACAGCGAGGAGCGCGCCACCCGGGCGTAGCGCGCCAGCCACCACCAGGTTAATAAACAGCCCGTTACGTTGACCACGCCAAACATCAGCGCCAAATCCAACGTGACCAGCCGCCCGCCATCAAGCAGGCTCCACAGAGCGGAAACCAGCGAGACGATACACACCATCGCGATCACTACGCCTTTGAGCAGCACAGCGAGTGGCTCTACCGTCAGCCGCCCAAAGGGGTAGTGATCATCCGCCGGTTTACGCGCCTGCTGAAGCGCAAACAGAGATAACGACGCCAGCACAAGGCTCAACAGCGAGTAGCCGCTGTCAAAAAGAATCGTTATTGAACCACTGGTCAACCCTAGCGCTAGCCCAGTAAACGCAAATAGGCTGGCAGAAATGGCTGAAAATCTTAGCGCACGGCGCTCGGCAACAAAGGGGGTCACGCGGATAACTCCATCACATTATTCGGATTATGCGCCATAATAGTGAAGAGTTATGACAATCACGAATCGCTCAGCGCCAAGTTAACTGGCGCTCAAAGCGCTAAACGAGGCGACTATGCGTGCAGAACAGGTACAGGCCTTTATCGATGTCACCGAGCATGGCTCCTTTGCCGCCGCTGCACGACATACCGGCCTTAAACGGAGCACCCTGAGTGCTGCCGTCAATGCGCTTGAGGATAGCCTGGGCGTGGCGCTATTTGAGCGTTCAGGCAATAGCCTAACGCTTACCGCGGTGGGCGATAGCGTGCTCCCCGACTGCTACCGCCTGCTGACCAGCGCCAGCCGAATCAAAAAACACTGCCACCAGCACTTGCAAGGCGTGGAAAGCCAACTCGGCATTGCCCGTGATGATGCCTTGCCCGAGGTGTTTTGGCGCCAGGTGATGCATGATTTAAAACAGCAGTTTCCGCTAACCGCGATTTCGGTGTACTTGGTGCCACCCCAGGAACATACCCAGTTTGTGCAGCGCCAAACGGTGGATATTGCCTTCGGTCTGTATACAGCTGAAGGCATTGATGCCAACGCGGCCAACCTTGCCCCCGTCAGCATGCGTTTAGTGGCAGCGCCCCATCACCCGCTCAGCCGCCTCCCCAGCGTTAATCGCGACGACTTAGCCCAGTACACCCAAGTGTGTTTGACCCATGTACAGGACGACAAACTGATCAGCGAAGCGCTGTTTTCAGGTAATTATCTGGGTTTAACCATGTTTGAAGTGATTCGCGACGCCGTCATCAACGCTACCGGCTGGGCGCTGCTGCCTTACCCGCTGGTTAAAAGCGCTCTGGAAGCAGGTACCCTCTGCACGCTAAATCATGATCTCGCCTTGGATAGCCACTATTACCGCTACGTGGAGAGTGATAACCGCGGCGTGGTGGCCACCGCGCTACTGAATAAAGTGGCGCATTTTCTAGCCACGCTTAATTAGCCCGATGACCACTCACTGACATATCGTTGAAATCTTTTTTGTGGAAAAAAACGCCAAAGCCTTCCACGCTATTAAAAATAGCTAAATAAGGAGACGCCAGGACACGCCACGTGAGGAACACTGGTAAGTGTCATCCAGACGTAATACGCACCTGCCAGTGTCGAAGTTGCCGTCAACCAAGGAGTGATTCCAACGATGGTACGACTCGATAAGAAAGCCACTCGGCTGTATGTGTTGGACACCAATGTCCTGATTCATGACCCTACCGCGCTCTACCACTTCGATGAGCACGATGTGGTTATCCCCATGACCGTCCTGGAGGAACTTGATAAGCACAAAAATGGTGTACGTGAAATTGCCCGCACGGCCCGCCAAATCAGCCGTACGCTCTCTGACCTTACCAGCCAAGTCACCTTTGATGAGATCCAACGTGGTATTCCGATTCCCCGCCTCAGCGGCGACACAGGACGCCTGCACTTTTTATGCTACAACGATTTAAAGCTGTTTGATTCCCTCGACGATAGCCCTGATAACCGCATACTGGCGGAGACCTGCCGCCTGCGCGAAGAGCGTCCCGACGCCTCGGTCATTCTGATCACCAAAGACATTAACCTGCGCGTTAAAGCCGCTGCGCTGAAAGTGCCTGTTGAGGATTACCTCAATGACCGCGCCTTCTCCGACAGCGACGCCATGATTGAGGGCGCGCAGGTTTACGCCTCTGCAGGGCAAAATGGCGCCTCACTGTGGGAAGCGTTGAATGTCGATGTCACGGTGGAGCGCCTGGATCACCACACTTTCTACCAGCTCACCGGCACTATGCCGCGAAACTGGCACGTGGGCATGCTGGTCTCGGATAGCGAAAACGGGGCAGAGTTTGAAGCGATCATTCGCGAGCTGGGCCCCTCTTCGGCGCGCCTTCAGCTGCTGACGAACTACCGCCACCACGCGGGTGTTTGGGGCGTTCACGCCCACGACAGTCGACAAAACTTCACGCTAAACCTACTCATGGACCCCGATATAGATCTGGTCACCATTGCGGGTAATGCCGGTACGGGTAAAACCTTTATGACCCTGGCCGCCGCCTTTCAGCAGACACTGGATGCCAAGCTGTTTGAACGCATTGTATTTACCCGCGCGCCGATCCCCATGGGGGAAGACATTGGCTTTCTACCCGGCACCGAGGAGGAGAAGATGTCACCGTGGATGGGTGCCTTCCACGACAACATGGATAACCTGCTGCGCAACGAGGAGGGAGAATCAAGCTGGGATAACGGCGCCACGCGGCAGTTGATTGGTTCACGGGTGCAAATCCGCTCGCCAAGTTTTATGCGCGGCCGCACCCTAAACGACACCTTTCTAATCATTGATGAGGCACAGAACTTCACCCCCAAACAGCTTAAATCGCTGGTAACTCGGGCGGGGCGTAATACCAAAATTGTCTGTCTGGGTAACGTCGGGCAGATTGATACGCCCTACCTTACAGCCAACACCTGCGGTATGGCTGCGGTGGTGGAACGCTTCCGTGATTGGCCCCACGCCGGGCATATCACCCTGAAGAGCGTTGAACGCTCGCGCTTGGCCTTGGCGGCGGAAGAGCTGCTTTAAGCCTGCTGTCTTAAACCTGTTGTTTTAAACCTCTCGCTTTAAACCAATCGCCCCCCACCAGCGGTGGGGGGCGATTTTTTGCACTCAATTATCGTTACTGTCCTCAATATCCTTCCACGGCCGGGGGGCGCCAATGGTGTCCGCGGCAAACGCCTCGCGCTCCCCCAACGGGCGCACCTCGCCAACGGTAGTGTCGGTGAAGGTTTGCCGCTCCATCTCACAGTTGACTTCCGCGCCAAACAGCACCACAAAAGCAGACAGCCAGAACCAGATCATGAGCGCCACCACCGCCCCTAACGAGCCGTATAGCTCACTAAACATGGAGAAATAGCGCACGTAGAGCGAAAGCCCACCGGAGCCTAACAGCCACATCACCGTCGCCAGTAGGGTGCCATAACTTAACCAACTCCACTGGGCCGAACGACGATAAGGCGCGTAGCGGTAGAGCAGCGCAATTAACATGCTCATTACTATAAGCAACGCTGGCCAGCGCAGCCACTGCAGGATTTGATCCAACGGAGGATCAATCGCCAGGGCGTTGACGACCACCGGTACGATGGCAATGAACGCCAGCGACACCAGGGTCATAAAAATCAAGCCAAAGGTCAGTGATACCAATACCGTACTGCGGTGTAAAAGGCTGCGTTTTTCGCTTTCACCGTACACCACGTTCAGCCCTATCACTAATACCGCCACCCCTTTGGAAGCGATAAACATGGCAATCAGTAGCCCAGCGATAGCACCCAGAAAGCTACCTGACTCCGCACTCTCCACTACCTGCTGGGCCTGCTTATCGATTAACTCAGCAGCATCCGGTGGCATGAAGCGACTGATCTCGTACAACTGCTGGCCTGCTTCATAGGGGTCAAACAGCAACCCCCAGAGGGAAATGACCGCGGCAATGGTGGGAAACAGCGCCAGCAAGGCGTAGAACGCCACCCCGGCGGCCAGCATGGTCAGGCGGTTACGCCGAGCGGCGCGCACTACCCGCCAGGCAATATCGTGCCAGCCGCGCTGGGGAATATCGCCGGGCACCTGCGCGCGGCGACCGCGCGGGAGCTTACCCATAGTAGGCTCCAGACAAGTACAGTCCACACAGTCGTTTCATCGCTGACCTTCCCACATCATTAGCGCCGCAAGCAGCACGGCAAGCACCATCATCAAACCACCGGCATGGTGACGCAACCAGGACTCGGATGCCAATAGGCGAGTTAAATGGCCCATCAACGTGTCTTCAGCTTTTTGTGCGTTTGCCACACTCGCCGCTTTAAGCTGGGCGCAGTAGTGCCCAACCAGTCGTATCGGCACCAATGCAGCGCCGACCATTCCCGCGTAAAGCCACCATAGATCGCCAGCGGGCAGTGACTTACCCTTAAGCGGGCGTGTTAGTAGCCAGCCAGCCGCGGCGAACAGAACCCCCACCGGAAATGGCCACATAATCCCCAGCCACTCTTTAAGCGGCGGCATTTCGATACTGCCCGCAGGTAAGGGGAGCCAAAGTGGCGTCAATAGCGCTGCCGCTATGGCTACTAACCAGGCCCCCCACTGCTCTGGGTTACTGCCGCCCTTATGGCGCTGCTGCCACTGACGCCATAAAGCGACGCTTACCAATGCCGCGGTGCCAACAGCCGCCCAACTGAGCAGCTTGACCAACGATTCATGATGCATTTCATAAAGCGGACTCTTCACGCCCCACTTACTGACCATACCCGCGCCAATGGCGCCCGCCAGTGAGATACCCGGCAGTGCCAGCAAAGCCCAAACCAACGGTAGCGGCCAGCGCGGTAAGTGCTCGCTGATACTGGTACCCAAAAACAGCGAACCTTTAGCCAGCGCGTGATGGGCAGCAAACAGCACAAGGCCCGGCCATAACAGTGACCATACGTCGGGCGCAACCAACCCCATGGCGACCACCGCGGTCATCATGCCCATCTGGCTGATACTGGAGTAGGCTAAAACGGCTTTAGGGTGGCGCTGAAAAACGCCATAAAGCGCGGCGCCAAAGGCTGCCGCCAGCCCCGCGATTAGCATGATGTTGCCAAACTGGGCTAGCGAAGAAGACACCTGTTCCTCACCTAACGGCAGCACGCTGATCCAGCCCAACAGCCCCGCCTTAATCATCGCCCCGCTAAGCACCGCGCTGGCCGGGGCCGGGGCCACCGGGTGGGCTAACGGTAGCCATACGTGCAAGCCAATGACGCCGGCTTTAACGCCAAAGCCCAAGCACAGCAAGGCGGCCATCCATGCGCCTTGCTCGGCGACTAAAATGCCTTCACGCACCCCTTGTAGCGTAAGCGTATCCGCCGCGCCGGCCGCCCATAAAAAACCACCTAAAATCAGCCCTTCGCCCACCACGGCCAACATCAAATAGGCCTTGGCACCCAGCCGTGCTTCCTGTAAACCGCTATGCACCACTAAGGCGTAGGCGGCGAAGGTCATCAGCGCAAAGCCTAGATAAAAACTGGCGATATCCTGGGCAATAATCAGCAGCACATTACCGAGCAGTGTCAGCGGCCACAGCAGCGCTAAACGCAACAGGCGTCGCTCAGCGTCTTGATCACCGTCCCGGGCCTTCGTCTGCTCCGCGGCAAAATAGCCTCTGGCATGAAAAGCTGCCAGGCTCCAGAGCAGCGCGGTAAACGCAAGCCAGGGGCGGCTTAGCGAGTTAAGCGCCCATTCGCCGCCTAGCATCCAGGCATCCATCGTCCACTGCGCTTCGCCGCCGTACGCTAACAGCAGCGCGGGCCAAGCAGCGCTTAGCCATAGTGGTGAAAAATAACCCTGCTGCGCAGCGGGAGTGCGGTAGGCGCTCCATAGCGTCCAACCGATGACAACCAGCGGCCAGAGTAGCGCCAGAGCAAGCAGCAGCGTCATCATGGCAGATACTCCCCGTTGGCTACCCGCGCCGCCCAATCCAAGGGGCTAAACGGGAGCCCGGCAAACAGCCCTGCCCCCAAACTCACCAAGGCGGTAAACACCATCGGTAAAAGCAGCCAGCTATGGGTTTCAAAACGGCCTAGGCGCTGCTCTTTGGGCCAACTGCCTTTGCCATGGGAGGGCCCTGAACGGAACCATAAGCGGTGCACAATGGGTAAAAAGTACATGGCGTTGAGAGTACTACTCGCCACGAGTACGGCGACGACCCAGTACATCTCGGCCTGAATCGCACCAACGCCGAGGTACCACTTGGTAATAAACCCCGCTACTGGCGGAAGGCCAATCATACCCAGCGCGCCGATAGTAAACGCAATGCTGGTCAACGGCATGCGTTTGCCTGCGCCGTCCATTTCATCAATACGATGAATCCCCAGCTCCTCGGCATAGTTACCCGCGCAGAAGAACAGCGTGACCTTCATTAGGCCCTGATGCAGCAAGTGCGCTAAAGCACCGACGGTGCCGAAAGGGCCAAACAGGCCTATCCCCAGAATGACGTAGGAGACCTGGCTAACGGTGGAAAACGCTAGGCGGGGTTTAAGCTCCTCTTGGGCAATGGCTCTTAACGAGCCATAGATAATCGTAATCGAGGCTGCTACCGCTAGCGTGGTAATAACGCCGAGCTCCACACTCAGTTCAATGCCAAACAGATCGTAAACGACCCGCAGAATCCCGAAAGCCCCCGCCTTTACCACTGCTACCGCGTGTAGCAGTGCACTCACCGGCGCAGGGGCGACCATCGCCCTGGGTAGCCATCCATGCAAAGGTACCATGGCCGTTTTTACCGCCAACCCACCCACTAGCAAGGCAAATATCAGCGTCAACAAACCGCGATGGTCGTTTAAATAGTCGCCCAAGCCCTCTTCTGAAGAGAATGACTGATCCCCGGTCAGGCTATACAGCAGCACGGTGCCCAGCAGCAGTACCACACCGGCGCTTAGGGTGTAGCGCAAATAGACGCGCCCGGCATTGAGTGCTTGCTTCGTACCACTGTGGACCACCAAGGGATAGGTGGAGAGCGTCAACATTTCGTAGAAAACCAGGAAGGTAAACAAGTTATCGGCCAGCGCAATGCCGATCGTGCTCGCAACGCAGAGGCTAAAAAAGCCAAAAAAGCGCTTCCGATTAGCTGAGCCTTCCAAGTAGCCAATGGCGTAGATGGTGGTGCATAGCCACAGCAGTGAAGATAGCCCGGCGAACATCACCCCTAGCGCATCGCTGCGCAGTACGAAATCAACGCCACCGATCACTTGAAAGCTAAAAATATCCTCATGCCCCGCGGCTACCCGCCTGACCATAAGAATCACTAGAATAATCTTAACCACCGCGGCCGCTAGGTTAATCGTGGTGCGCAGCCGCCGGGCGTCTTCCGGCAGCGCAAAGATAATCACCACCACCAGTAGCGAAGTAGCCAAAGCAGTCAGCGGTAACCAGGCGGCGTTCATGGGCTACCTCCATGCATCAATTCCAGCGGGAAATGCGCCAATAGCCCTAGCGCGAACGCAATCAGAGCAAGCGTTAGTGCAATCAGATCCATGCCCGGCGCCAAGGGTTGATAACGATGCCGTGGGGCGGTCTCATCAAAGCAGTAGCGAAACATGCGAAATATATAAGCAGCAGTGAGTAGCGTGCCGGTTAACAGTGCTGCCACCGCCCACCACTGCTGGGATAGCACCATCGCTTGTAGCAATAGCCACTTGGCGGTAAACCCCGAACTGGGCGGCAGCCCCATCAGAGTGATGGAGGCAATGCCAAACACTAATAGTGAAAGCGGCAAACGGCGGCTGGTACCGGCCAGGCCTTTGAGCGTGCTCTCCCCAGTGGCCAGTATCAGGTTGCCTGCGGCCATAAACATGGCGGCTTTAGCAAAGGCGTGGCCCATCAGTTGCAGCCAAAACCCTTCCCAAGCCAAAGCACGCGGCAGCGGCGCAATATCCGGTCCCAGCAGCAGCGGAAAAGCCACCATGAGATACCCCAATTGGCCAACAGTAGAAGAAGCCACCAGGGTTTTAAGAGAATCGGTACGCCAGGCCAGTAACCCACCCCATACAATCGCCAGCAGGCCTAACCAGGCGATAACACGCGGGGCGTAGAACGTATCAGGCAGCAGAATGCTCCATAGCTGCAGCAATATAAACAGCGACGCCTTGATCACCAGCGCGGCGTGAAGCGAGCTCACCGGTGTCCAGGCATTCTCGTGCACAGGTGTCAGCCACGCATGCAGCGGAAACAGCGCGGCTTTCAAAGCTAGTCCTGCGCCGATCAACGCAGCAGCGAACCACGCCACCGGTCCAGGCTCTACGACATCAGCCAAACCCTGCAAATCCAATCGACCCCAGTGGCCTAAAATCAGTGCCACCCCAAGTAGATAGGTTAGCGAGCCTACCAGGGCCAACAGCAAGTAGCGCACTCCCGCCACTAGCGCGGGCGCCTTTCCCGATAGCATCAGCATGCCGACTGCCGCCAGCCCCATCAATTCCAGCCCGGCATAAAGGGTCAATAGATCGGTGGCCAGCCAGATTAACGAGAGCGCACTCAGCACAACGCCCATCAGCGGCCACAGCCAGCGTGCCAACGGCCCGGTTTCGCTTAAGCGCAGATACCCTGGGGTATAGAGCGCTGCCGCAACACCAATCACCTGGGTCATTAACAGCAACAGCACACTCAGCCCGTTTAGGCGCAGCGACAGATGAATATCGGCAATTTGCCACTGCCAGCGCAGTAGGCCCGCTTGGTCATAAGCTGATAGCAGGACCAGCCCCGAAGCCAATACCGGCACACAGGCAAGCGCTACGGGCCATGCCCGCCTGGGGGGAAAGAGTGCCGCCAGCATGCCCCACAGTAGCGGCAAGCCAAGCGCGGCTAACAGCGCCCAGTGAGTATGGAGAAGGGGTTCAAAGGTGCTATCGAAAAGACCGAAGCGCCAGATCATATGGCGCTCTCCTCAGGCTTACCGTCACGCCCCAAGGCCTCGACCCCTTCCAGATGCAAAAGCTGCCTAATCAACAACGCACCCAGCATTGTCCCCAGCCAGGCCACTAACAGCCCCACGCTAATTAATGCCTGGGCCGTCGGCGAGGTGCCCGCCACGCCAGCCAATAGCATAAACACCGCAGAGCCGAGTAGATTAAACGCCAGCAGCCGACGCAGCAGATGGCGGTGTAGCGCGAACGCCCCTAAGGCACACGCGGCGATCAGCACGCCAGCAAGCAGCAGCGGATGCTCGGAAGGTGAATACGCCATGTCGGTCATTACAAAGCGAATCGCTGCCCCTACCATCACAAACCAAGCCAGCGCCAACACCACCCGCATCGCTACTCGTGACCAAGGCTCGCTGAATTTATCACGCTCTAGAGGCGAGGAAGCGCCGGGTAAAACATGGCCCAGGGCATAAAAAAAGCAGGGCCCGGTTAGCCCTACCCCTAGCACCAGCTCGACGGCTGCCAGCCAGGGCGCACCGAGCTGCCACCAGGCGGCTGTCATTGCGGCCGCAAAGGTCACAAAAAAGTAGCAGGCGCGCACCAGGTGGCGATCAAACAGGCACACTAGCGCCGACGCTGTGAGGCACAGCGCCAGCAGCACTTCTATTGCATCAAAGGAAGCTATCATTCGCTTTCGCTACATCCTTGCATCGGTCACGAATAGGCGCTTAGTGTAGGCGAGAACTCAGCCATTTGCCGATATCATTCACCTGCTGGGGGCAGAGCGCATGGGCCATTGGGTATTGCCGGTAGTTGACCGCGTAGCCCATCTCTTTTAAACGGTCAGCACCGCTGCGACCCAGGCTTTCAGGCACAATGGGGTCAAAGTTACCGTGTTGCACTTCGACAGGGATCTGACGATTGGCTTCCGCAAGGTCGATATTATCGGCGGTGGCGAAGTAGGTCGACATAGCCAATAAGCCCCCTAGCTGCGCGGGAAAAGTCAGCGCAGCATGATAGGCAACAGCTCCCCCTTGCGAAAAGCCTGCCACAATAATGCGCTGGCTATCGATGCCTTGGTCGATCTGCTCTTGAATCAGCGCTTGGATACGCTCAGCGGATTTTTTGAGTTGGCGCTCATCAACCCGACGCCCTAAATCCATGGCCAAAATATCGTACCAGGCGGGCATTACCATACCGCCATTAATCGTCACCGGCAGGCGTGGCGCATGGGGCATGATAAAGCGCACGCGTGAATCTTTGGGCAGCGCTAATGCGGGTACCAAGGGTTCAAAATCGTGCCCATCCGCGCCTAAGCCGTGAATAATAAACACACAGGCATCGGCGGGTTGACCACCTTTCGGCTCAATAATCAGTTCGCCAGGAGCAGTCATGACATCGTATTCCTTATTCAAAAAGGGCCACCCTAGCGCAAACCCGCGTTAACAGCGAGCCATGGCATGTTTAAAAAGGTCACGCCACGTTTAAAAGGGCCACACAAGGGGAATCAAAGCAAGCGCTATGGCACCGGTCAGTATATTTAAGCCACTGCCCAAACGCAGAAAATCGCTCACCCGGTAACCCCCGGGGCCATACACCATCAGGTTGGTTTGATAGCCGATGGGGGTTAGAAAGCTCGCCGAGGCAGCAAACATAACCGCTACCACATAGGGCATCGGACTCACACCCAAGCTCTCTGCTGCGCTCATCACTACCGGGAAAATAATTACCGCCGCTGCGTTATTGGTCACTAGTTCGGTGAACAGCGCAACCACGCAGTAAGTGCCGATTAATAGCAGTAATGGATTACCTGCCACTAAGGTGAGCACCCCACCAGCCATTGCCTCGGCGGCACCGGAGCTTTGCAACGCCGCCCCCACCCCGAAAGATGCGGCAATAGTGAGCAGCACCTGGGTATCCAGCCCACGTTTGGCGGCGCCCACCGAACAACAGCCCGTTAATAGCGCTAATGCCGCCCCCAACATGGCAGCGTTAAGCATGCTCATCACGCCAAAGGCGGCGAGCAGTACGGCGCCTAACAGCAAGCCCCAAGCTAGTGGCGCTTTCTCATGGATCGGCCGCGCCGCGCCATTTAGCTCGCTAATCAGCAAAAAGTCCCGTGACTGGCGATGACGCTCAATAAACGGCGGCCGCGCCTCCAGCAACAGCACGTCAGCGGGCTGCAACCGAACTTGGCCCAGATTGCCCTTAACCCGCTCGCCGCCACGGCAGATCGCCAGTACCGCTGCCCCATAAAGGGTTCTAAAATGGCCATCGCGAATACGCTGGCCAATAAACTGGCACTGGTTGGAGACCACCGCCTCAACCAAACGGCGCTCTTTAAACTCTTTCTCCAAACTGGAGGTCTCGTCCCGGGAAGGAATTAAGCCACGAATTTGCTGCAACTCCACCGCCGCATCAGAGGTGCCCGCAAACACCAGCCGGTCGCCGCCTTTGAGCTGCTCGCCAGGCCCAACAACGCTGACCACGTTACCCGCGCGCTCAATCTCGACTAGAAACAGTTCCTGCAGGTGGCGTAGCCCCGCCTCTTCGACAGTGCGATCCACCAGCACTCCCGCTGGGTCGACCTCCATTTCGATAGTGAACTCGCGGGGGTTGGCAAACGCATTGGCCAACCCTTCCCTGGCAGGCAACAAACGTGGCCCCAGTAAAATGAGATAGGCAAGTCCTGCTACGGCTACAGGAACACCCACCCAGGCCAAATCCAATAGGCCCATGCCAAGCTCTGGGTAGCGCTCCAGCAGCAGTCCATGCACCACCAAGTTGGTGCTGGTACCAAATAGCGTAATGGTACCACCGAGGATAGAGGCGAAACTGAGCGGCATTAGCAGCCTCTGGGGAGACAAGCGCAGCCGACGGCTCCAGCTCATTACCGCAGGAATATAGGTAGCCACAACCGGAGTGTTATTGACAAAGCCGCTTAGCGAGGCCACCGGTAACAGCAAGCGCACCAGCGCACCTCGCTCGCTTTTTGGCCGTTTGAGCACATAGCGAATAATCAGATCGATGCCGCCGGTTTCGCGAATGCTTGCCACCAGCACATACATAAACGCGACAGTAAACAGACCGCTATTGGAGAAGCCCCCCAGCGCCTGCTGTGGGTCAATCACGCCCAGCGTCATGAGTAAAATAACCGCGCCCAGCAAGATAATATCCGGCCCCAGGCGTGAAAAGGCCATCAACGGGAAGATGGTGAGCACCACCCCGACCGCTATCCAAGCATCCAGCGACATAACCACGACATCCTTAACAAATAAGCATGGCGGTATTGTGAAGCCAATCCTATATTCTAAAAAGTTATTTTTAGAAACATTTAAAGATCAAAATGGAATATAAGATTATCAAGCATGAGTATCTTCTTAATCATACAGACACAAAAAACCCCGCACTGGCGGGGTTTCCTGGTCAATCAACGCCAAGCGGTGATTGCAAACATCTCAATGCTTAAGAGTTAACTTAAACTACTTTGATGTTAGAAGCCTGAAGGCCTTTTTTACCCTGGGTGACGTCGAAGGAAACCTTCTGGCCGTCTTGCAGAGATTTGAAGCCTTCTGCCTGAATTTCAGAGAAATGCGCGAACAAATCGTCGCCATTGTCGTCAGGAGAAATAAAGCCGAAACCTTTAGTGTCGTTGAACCACTTAACGGTACCAGTTGCCATGATCGAAATCCTCGATGTTGCTAATTAAACCGGGAAATACCCGAATTGCAGTGGGTATAACAAGAGACTTTCACCAGATTTAACGCTAGAGGCGCTTCTATACTGCTGACAACGTTCGACTTGCTAACCAACTGGCTTTATTTTGCGCTTAACCACCCTCCTCCGTCAACACCCCCCATAAAACGCGAGTTAATAGCTCTTGCCACTAGCCATTGCCTGCAACCTAGGCAGCTAACGACGCTCAGCCAGCATCCAACCCGCGGCCTTTTCCGCAATCATCAGCGTGGGCGAGTTCGTGTTGCCGCTGGTGATGGTTGGCATAATGCTCGCATCAGCCACCCGCAGTCCTCTAACGCCGCGCACTCGCAGCCGTGCGTCGACCACTGCCATGGCATCATCCTCACGGCCCATTCTCGCGGTGCCCACTGGGTGGAATATCGTCGTGCCAATATCACCGGCCAGCCGGGCCAGCTCATCGTCGCTTTGGTACTCGACGCCGGGCTTGACCTCTTCCGGCGCGTATTTGGCAAACGCAGGCTGCTCGGCGATACGCCTCGTCACCCGTAGAGAATCCGCGGCCACCTTGCGATCTTCAGGAGTACTCAGGTAATTGGGAGAAATCGCCGGTGCCTGGCGTGGGTCACTGCTTTTAAGCCGCACGGTGCCACGGCTGGTAGGGTTCAAATTGCATACGCTGGCGGTAATCGCTGGGTACGGGTGCAGCGGCTGGCCAAAGGCTTCCAGGCTTAGCGGCTGCACGTGGTACTCAATATTGGGGTGCGTCTGATCCTGCGTACTGCGGGTAAAAGCTCCTAACTGCGAAGGCGCCATGCTCATCGGCCCAGAGCGCTTAAGCAGGTACTCAAGGCCAATGCCCGCTTTACCCCACAGCGTGCTGGCCATGGCATTGAGGGTTTTGCCATTAGTAATCCGATATATCGAACGAATCTGCAGGTGATCCTGCAAATTCTCGCCGACGCCCGGCAGCTCATGCACGACCTCAACGCCATGCTCTCGCAGCGTCTCTGCGGGCCCCACACCGGAAAGCTGAAGTAGATGTGGCGTACCAATAGCGCCGGCGCAGAGCACCACTTCTGCATTGCCCCCCTCCTTGGTCAAAATAGCATGTTGGGTTTTGCCCCCTCGCTCTACCTCTACACCCGTGCAGCGCAGTGCTTCCGCTTGCTCAAAGAGCAGCCGATTGACCTGGGTAGAGTGCCATAGCGTGAGGTTGCCGCGTTTCAGCGCGGGTCGTAAAAACGCTTTGGCGGTATTCCAGCGCCAGCCCGAGCGCTGATTGACCTCAAAGTAGGCCACGCCCTCATTAGAGCCGCGGTTAAAATCGTCGGTACGCGGGATGCCCGCCTGCACGGCAGCTTCGGCGAAATCATCCAGCACCTGCCACTTGAGTCGTTGCTTTTCGATCCGCCACTCGCCACCGTGGCCGTGAAAGTTGCGGTGTTTTGCGTCTGCATCGCCGCCCTCGTCCAGACGGTAGTGGTCTTCATGTTTGATAAAGTCGGGTAGGCAGTTCTCCCAGCGCCAAGCGTCGTCGCCGGTGACTTCCGCCCAGTGGTCGTAGTCCCGCGCTTGGCCGCGCATATAGATCATGCCGTTGATGCTGGAGCAGCCACCAAGGGTTTTACCCCGCGGGTAGATCAGCGAACGGCCATTGAGCCCTTTATCGGGCTCGGTGCGAAACAGCCAGTCGGTGCGTGGGTTATTAATGCAGTAGAGATAGCCCACCGGAATATGAATCCAGTGGTAATTATCGCGACCGCCCGCCTCTATCAGCAGCACCTTATTATTGGGATTGGTGCTCAATCGATTCGCCAGCAGACACCCCGCGGTGCCTGCGCCGATCACGATATAGTCGAAATTGTTATTGGTGGGTTCTGACATTAGTCGGCTCCGGTAACGTGTGGGCGTTACTTCGCCGTGGGCATTACAAACTCAGCCCCGGCATCAATCGAATCGGACCAGCGCTGCATAATCGATTTCTGCTTGGTGTAGAAACGCACGCCCTCTTCGCCGTAGGCGTGAGTATCACCAAACATCGAGCGCTTCCAGCCGCCAAAGCCGTGCCACGCCATGGGCACCGGAATGGGCACATTGATACCCACCATGCCGACCTGAATGCGGCGGCCAAACTCCCGCGCCACCGTACCGCTTTCGGTAAAGCAGCTAACGCCGTTGCCGAACTCATGGTCGTTAATCAATTGGATCGCGGTGGCGATATCCGGCACCCGCACGCAGACCAGCACCGGGCCAAAAATCTCCTCTTTGTAGATCGTCATCTCAGGAGTGACATTGTCGAACAGCGTGCCGCCCATCCAGAACCCGTCGGCGCACTCCTCTCCTGCAGTAGAGGCGTCAAAGTTGCGGCCGTCGACCACCAGTTCAGCGCCTTCAGCCACGCCTTTTTCGATATAGCCGGTAATCCGCTGGTGGGCTTGACGAGTCACAATGGGGCCCATTTCCGCATCCAGCTGCATGCCATCTTTTACTTTCAGTGCTTTGGCACGCTCCGCCAGTGCCGGAACGACTTTATCCGCTACATCGCCGACCAACACCGCCACGCTAATCGCCATGCAGCGCTCACCGGCAGAGCCATAGGCGGCACCGATCAGCGCATCGACGGCTTTATCCAAATGCGCATCCGGCATCACTACCATATGATTTTTGGCCCCACCCAAGGCTTGAATACGCTTGCCGTTGCGGGCGCCGCGCTCGTAGATCAAATTGGCAATCGGTGTGGAGCCCACAAACGACAGCGCCTTAACATGCGGGTGGTCGATCAGCGCTTCCACGGAGTCTTTGTCACCCTGGACAACGTTGAACACGCCGTCGGGCAGGCCCGCCTGCTTCAACAAATCGGCCATCAACAGCGAAGCGCTGGGGTCCAGCGGGCTGGGTTTCAAAATAAACGTATTACCCGCCGCAATGGCGAGTGGGAACATCCACATCGGCACCATGGCCGGGAAATTAAACGGTGTTATACCAGCCACGACGCCTAACGGCTGGCGCAGCGTCCAGTTATCGATCCCGGTACTCACCTGCTCGGTATAATCACCTTTGAGCAATTGCGGGATACCGCAGGCAAATTCCACAATATCGATACCGCGGGCCACTTCACCTTGGGCATCGGTAAACACCTTGCCGTGCTCTTTGGTAATTGCTTCAGCTAGCTCATCTTTATGGGCGTTTAACAGCTCTAAAAACTTAAACATTACCCGGGCGCGGCGGATGGGCGGGGTATCGGCCCAGGCGGGAAAAGCGGCTTGTGCTGCCTCTACCGCCGTATTGACGTCCGCCGGGGAAGCCAACGATACACGACCGGTCACACGGCCGGTGGCGGGGTTAAAGACATCCTGGGATTGAGCAGACTCACCGGCAGTGACCTGGCCATTAATAAAATGCTGAATCGGTGTTGTTGTCATGGGAGTACCTAGTTAATAACGCATGTTTAAAGCGTGTGCAAAAAGCTTACCTTCAGCCTAGCCTACTGGGCCCAGCGAACGGATCAATTGAGTTATTTAAAAGCCAGTTATAATCTCTGCTAATATCATGACGAGTATTTGAGGCTAATCATGCAAGAGTACGCCACCCTGCGCGCCTTCGTGGCCGTTGCTCGAACGGGCAGCGTGTCACGCGCTGCTGAACAACTGCACCTGACCCAACCGGCCATTAGTCTAAAGTTGAAGCAGCTGCAGGCGAATTTAGGCCTCACGCTGTTTAGCCGCCGTCCTCAGGGTCTGGCACTGACGGCCGACGGTCATGCGCTGTTACCCGCCGCTGAAAAAGCCCTGTCCAGCGCCCAGGCGTTTGAGCAAACTGCCGGAACACTGCACAGTACGCTGCGCGGCAAGCTCTCAATCGGCACTATTGTCGACCCGGAATTTCTCCGCCTGGGTGCCTTTTTAAGCCGCCTAATGGCCCGTGCGCCGCAGCTAGAAACCGAACTGCAGCATGGAATGAGTGGCAGCGTACTTAATCGCATTGAACACGGGGATTTAGATGTGGGGTTTTACCTAGCGCCGCCTGGGCAAGGCCCTGGAAAAGGGCATGAGGCGCTGGCTTGGCGTGAGCTAACCCACTTTGATTATCACGTGATTGCCCCTTCAGGCTGGGAAAACCGACTCACTGATACCCGTTGGGAGCACTTAGCCACGCTGCCCTGGATTGTTACGCCACAGGATTCAGCCCACCATCGGCTGTTAAAGCAGGCGCTGGCAGCGAGCGGCGCAGTTCCCAATCGGGTGGCCCAGGTGGATCAGGAGGCCTGCATGCTTGATCTAGTGCGCGCAGGCGTTGGACTAAGCCTGGCCCGGGACGCCCTGGCGATGACAGAGCGCCAGGAGAGCGGCCTAGCGGTAGCGGAGAATATTCGCCTGCCCTGCGCGTTAAGTTTTATCTGGAGGCATGAAAGCACCAACGAATCGACTGTCAACGCTGCGCTCAGTACGCTGGACGAGGTATGGCCCCATCGTCTTGACTAAGTCATAAAAAAGGTTGTGAGCAAGGAGCCGTAAGGAAAGGGAACACCAAGCCACTAATCGACTCAATAATAGGCAGTAACTCGCCCCCGCCCCTGGAGTGTTTGCAATGAACCGACCGTCTCTTCTTCGTCCATTCACGTTTGTCGCGTTGGCTGCCGCTGGCCTAGCCAGCCCTTCGCTTCAAGCCCAATCCTCTCAAGAGCAGCCCTCTCAAGAGCAGTCCTCTCAAGATCAAAGCAGTGCGGAAGCGACCTTTGCCGGTGGCTGCTTCTGGTGTATGGAGCCGCCGTACGATGACCAACCCGGCGTCAGTGCGACTATTTCCGGCTATACTGGCGGCGAGCTTGAGAACCCCAGCTACGAAGATATTACCCGAGGTAACACGGGCCACGCCGAGGTCGTAAAGGTCGAGTACGATTCAGAGCAAATCAGCTACGCGCAGCTGTTAGAAATTTTCTGGCGCAACATCGACCCCTTTGCGGTCGACCGTCAGTTCTGTGATGTGGGCGATCAATACCGCTCCGCGATCTTCTATCACGACGAAGCCCAGCGTGAACTGGCCGAAGCCTCCAAAGCCGAAATGGAAGCGCGCTTTGACCGGGAGATCGCCACCCAAATAGTACCCGCCACTACATTCTGGCCTGCTGAGGAGTACCACCAGGACTATTATCAAAAGAACCCCGTGCGCTATAAGTTCTACCGCTACAGCTGTGGTCGCGACGGCCGCCTGGAAGAAGTGTGGGGCGAAGAAGCCGGTGGGCCTACGTTTGAGTAAATAGAAACGTGATCAATCTCTTCACTATTGTCCGAATCAGCTATCGCCACTTACTGACCATCGACGGCTGTAACAAAAAAGAAGCTAATATACGCGTTCTGTTTAAAAAAATGCCTGCTTGGATATATGCACCATATTGTCCTTTTGTCGCCGCTATCGGTAACGATTAAGGGGCGCTGCATATCCAGCGACTGAACATAGGGCTGCAACTGCTGTGCGGCCCCATGGCCAGTAATTAGCTTACCGGCGCTTTTAAAGCTACTCACTTGATTAAAGCTACTTAACTGCATATTGCGTTTCCTATTAGCTTTTATTGGTTGTTTTTCCAGCTCGATTATCAAACAGAGCATAACGCTGGCCACTTTTTACTTCGCAAACGCCACGCCAACCAAAAAATTAACAACTATATGATTTAATTGATAAAAAAATTAAAGATAAAATCATACAGGTATATGGGAAGCAAAAAATCATCGAACATCGATATTTTGATGACTTAATTCATCAACGTAACCACATGCTGGCCCGAGCACGGTAACTACGCCCTTCAAATAAACATACCCTGATATTTTATCGCAATGCGATAAATAATAACTCTTGCCGATAAATAAAAACTCACCTAGGCTCTGAAGTGACGTTACCGAATAGCTTTTAACAAGGCGTAAATAACAACCCCCAACACTCTCAATGGTGACCCAATGAAACCTACATCCGACAGCCAACCTCTTATTCACTTTAAAAAAGCGATGTTGTTACCGGCCGTACTGGGCGCAGCCTTATCACTTGGTGCCACGGCAAACGCACAGGAAGTGCTAAAAGCAGGCGGAACGCCAAGCGGGATTCCGTTTACGTTCCTGGACGTGCAAACCAATGAGATCACCGGCGCGATGGTCGATCTGGTCAATGCACTGGGCGAAGATATGGGCTATGAGGTCACTATTCAGGAATCGCAGTTTAACGCCTTGATACCCTCGCTGACCGCTGGGCATATCGACATCATTTCCGCCGCGATGCTGAAGACTGAAGAGCGCGCCAAACAGGTCGCGTTCAGTGATGATGTCTACCCCTATGGCGAAGGGGTCGTTACCCGTCAGGACTACGATGGCGAGATCAACACACTTGAAGACCTCTCAGGCGAAGTGATTGGCGCACAGGTCGGCACCACCTACGTCGAACAGCTCAACAACATGGGCATTTTTCCAGAGATCCGCAATTACGACTCTTTGGCAGACATGATGCGTGACATCTCGTTAGGTCGCATTGTGGCGGGTGTCGGTGATGCCCCCATCATGAGCTACCACCTCAGCCAAGACCGCTTTCCAGAACTCCAGCTAGCGGACAACTACGAGCAACAAATGGTTGGTCATATTGGCTTTGCGGTTGACCAGGAAAACTCCGAACTGCTGGAACAAGTGAACACCTCGCTTGCTCACCTGAAAGAGAATGGCACTCTAGATGCCATCTTCGAAGAGTGGGGCTTGTAAATCACCCCCAGGTAACCCACCTGCAGCGTTAACCAAACAACCTGCTAATGATCACAACAGCACCGCTTCACTGCCCCTTCGGGGGTAGTTGAAGAAGTGCATGCAAAATAAAGGCTTCCCATGGAGTTTTCGGACATCACCGCCTTTCTACCCATTTTATTAAAAGGTGCTCTGATTACGGTGCAGATCACCATTGGCGCCTTACTGCTAAGCACCCTACTCGGCCTGCTACTTGCCCTGATGAAGCTCTCGCCAGTGCGCGCACTGTCGCTTGGAGCAGGCACCTTCATCAATGTGGTGCGCGGTCTACCGATTATTGTTCAACTGTTTTATATCTACTTCGTACTCCCCGAACTCGGCATACAGCTTAGTGCCTTCCAGGCAAGTATTATCGGGCTTGGCGTCGCCTATAGCGCCTACCAAGCGGAAAACTTCCGCGCCGGTATCGAAGCGATTGAAGCAGGGCAGATTGAAGCCGCCAGATCCATCGGCATGAAAAGCAAACTCATCATGCGCCGCGTCGTGCTTCCGCAGGCGATCCGTATTGCGCTACCTCCCTACGGCAATACGGCCGTCATGATTCTGAAAGACTCATCGCTAGCCTCCACCATCACCGTGGCCGAAATGACCCGGGCCGGGCAGTTAATCGCTGCCTCCACTTTCCAGAATACTACGGTCTATACCCTGGTTGCCCTGCTCTATCTCTGCCTTAGCCTACCGCTGATTTTTGGCGTTAACCGCCTAGAGCGCTATTTCGGAAAGTCGGCGAAAGGAGGCAAAGCATGATCAACATCAATGCTATTCATAAATCCTTTGGCGACGTAGAAGTACTCAAAGGAGTCAGTCTAACGGTCGCCAAGGGTGAAGTGGTTTGTCTGATTGGCCCCTCAGGCTCTGGCAAGTCGACCGTGCTTCGCTGCATCAATGGCCTGGAGTCTTATGACCAAGGCAGCATTACGATCAACGACCGCCAAGTCGATGTGGCCAGCAAAGATATTAACGACCTGCGTACTCAAGTCGGCATGGTATTCCAGCGCTTCAACCTATTTCCCCACCGCACGGTGGTTGAAAACGTCATGGAAGGCCCGATCTTCGTCAAAAACGAACCCCGCGATACCGCCCACGCCAATGCTGTCGCCTTACTGGAGAAAGTCGGGCTGGGCGATAAAGTCGATGCCTACCCACAGCAGCTATCTGGCGGTCAGCAGCAGCGTGTTGCTATTGCCCGCGCCCTAGCCATGCAACCGGAAGCCATTCTGTTCGATGAGCCCACCTCCGCTCTCGACCCCGAACTGGTGGGCGATGTGCTTACTGTTATGCGCGACCTGGCCAACGAAGGCATGACCATGGTGGTCGTCACCCATGAAATGAGCTTTGCCAAAGAAGTCGCTGACCGCGTCTGCTTTCTGTATGGCGGGCAGATTGTCGAATCCGGCGATGCCCACACGCTGCTTACCCAGCCTTCCCACGAGCGCACCCAGGATTTTCTGCGCCGCGTGCTAAATCATTAACGGAGACCAAGGATGGCAATCGCATCTCATATGCCCCCCTCCCTATGGGCTGACACAGCCCCCGCAGGTAGAGACTTCCCAGCGCTGCAGGGCGCCCAGCGCAGCGATGTGGTGATTATCGGCGGCGGGTTTACCGGCCTTTCCGCCGCCCTTGCCCTCGCCAAGCGCGGCATCAGCACGGTTTTACTGGAAGCCGAAAGCATCGGTTGGGGCGCCTCTGGCCGAAACGGCGGCCAAGTCATCCCCGGCCTCAAATACGACCCGGATGAACTCATCACACGCTATGGCGAAGAGCGCGGCCAACGCATGATCGCGCTCTCAGCCCGCAATGCCGATGTGGTGTTTGACCTGATAAAGCAGCACAACATTGACTGCGACGCCCAGCAGCGCGGCTGGATTCAACCCGCCGTAACCCACGCCAGCCTGAAAGCGATTGAATCCCGCGCCCGCCAATGGCAATCTCGCGGCGTAGAGATCGCTTGGTTAGACCAGCAGCAGTGCGCGGAACGTCTCGGCACCTCAGAGTATCTTGGCGGCTGGGTAGACCCCAGGGCTGGCGGGTTGAACCCGCTAGCCTACGCTCGTGGGCTGGCACAGGCAGCGCACGATAGCGGAGCAACGCTGCACGAACACACTCGCGTAAGTTCGCTTACCCGCGCCGAAGGGCGCTGGCGCGTCACGTCGGAAGGCGGAGCGGAAATTCAGGCAGAGCGGGTTCTGCTCTGCACCAACGGCTACAGTGACGCTCTGCAGCCCAAACTCGCCAGCAGCCTGATCGCCGCCAATAGCTATCAGATAGCCACCCGCCCCCTTACGGCAGAGGAAGGCAATCATATTCTGCCCGGGGGCGAAGTGGCGTCAGATGCCCGCAAGCTGCTGCTCTACTTCCGCCGCGACAGGGATGGCCGCCTGCTGATGGGCGGTCGTGGCTCTTTCAATGACCCGCGTAAGCCTAGCGACTTTCGCCATCTCGAAAACGCCATCATCAAACTCTACCCGCAGCTAAAGGATGTTGAGGTCGCCTTTCGCTGGGCAGGACGCATTGCCATCACTCAGGACTCGCTTCCCCACGTACACGAGCCCCAGCCAGGGCTCACCGTGGCGCTAGGCTATAACGGCCGTGGAGTTGCCATGGGAACCCACCTTGGCAAGTTGCTGGGAGAACAGCTAGGGCAGCACTCGATGGATGCAGCCCTGCCCTTTCCGCTCACGCCCATCAAGCCGATTCCCCTGCACGGCCTACAAAGGCTGTATGTTGAAACGGTGGTCAATTACTATCGGGCCAGAGACTGGCTGGAGCGCTAAACCGCCCAGACGCTTCCACACCAACACACAAGATGTTGATATGCTCCCTTTGCGGCCTCGCCCCCAAGGGGAATATGTAAGGAATTCTATAAAAGCATGAAGCACGCCAACGCCAACGAACCACGCTCGCCGCAGTTCAATCAATCGCTGGAGAAAGCGTTTTCTTTGCTTGAGCTGTTTGATGCTCAACACAGCGAACTCAGCCTTTCGGAAATCGCCAAGTATTCAGCGCTAAGCATGGGCTCGGTGCAACGCATCACCCACACGCTCGAGCAGCTCGGCTACCTAGTCAAAGCGCCCGCCAGCCGCAAATATCGGCTTGGCATCCGCCTGATGACCCTCTCCGCCAACTATCTAGAAGCCGACTTACTAGTCGATTGCGCCAACCCCTACCTCTCTGAATTGAGCAACAGCTGCCTGGAAACCGTGTCGCTGACCGAACCCTCCGGACTCGATATGATCTACATGGCCCGTTTTACCAGCCGCCATTACATTCCCATTCATATGCCGGTGGGCAGCAGCGTACCGATGTACTGCTCCGCCTCCGGTAGAGCGTATTTATCGGCGCTGGACGACACCCAGGTTCACGACTATTTAACCGCCTGTGAGCTAAAGGCCCATACGCCCAACACGATTACTAATATCGACACCCTTAGCGAGCTGATCCGTGAATGCCGCTTACGCGGGGTCGCCTGGAACGACGCTGAATACTTTCTTGGCGATATCAATATTGCCGCACCGATACGCAACGCCGCGGGTTTACCGGTTGCTGCCGTACACATCACCACGCCCAGCAGCCGCTGGACTCTCGACCGCGCCCTGGAACAGCTCGCGCCATCGTTAATGGAGTGCGCCCGCGCCATTACCAAAGCCGCTCGCATGCGTAGCTGATGGTAGTGATTAAGCCGAGTTTTTATTACACACCGGAACAACACAAACAGGCTCACACAAATTCTTTGAGCAATTAAAGGAACTGATTGATCGTGTCACTGCCGGACAATAGAGACTTCATTATGCAGAGGCGCTCATTTTGTACTAAGGTGGCTGTGCAACAGAAGTAGACCGGTCGATTAGGCGCCCTGGAGCTGGACGCTTTGACCCCACGTTGATCTATAGATAGGAGATCTTATGAGCAACAGCATCAAAACGACTAATCCCACCAATGGTGAAACCCTCGAAACCTATGCGCTAATGAGCAGCGCAGAAGCCAAGCAGGTAGTCGACGCCTGCTACGAGGCGTTTCTCGATTGGCGCTTAGAATCGCTGGAAAGCCGCGCTAAAACTGTCAAAGCTATTGGCCAAGCGATGCAAACGCATAAAGAAGAGCTTGCCGACCTGATGGTCAAAGAGATGGGCAAACTGCCTTCTCAGGCCCGCCAGGAAGTCGATCTTTGCACCGGCATCTGTGACTACACCGCTGAACATGGCCCCAAAAAGCTAGCCGACGAAGAGCGTCAGCCTGGCAATGGCGAGAGTGGTTTTATTACCTACTCACCGATGGGTGTGATCTACGGCATTCAGCCCTGGAACTTCCCTGCATATCAGGTGGTACGTTACTCCATCGCCAATATTATGGCGGGTAACGGCGTGCTGCTAAAACACGCTGAAAACGTGACTGGCAGCGGCCTGCTGTTGGAAAAGATCTACCGCGAAGCGGGTCTTCCGGAAAACGTTTTCCGTACGCTGGTAATCTCTCACGATATTTCTGATGAGGTGATTGCTCACTCTGCGGTACGTGGCGTAACCCTAACGGGTAGCGATGGCGCAGGTCGCAAAGTCGCGGGCAAAGCGGCTGAGTACCTTAAAAAGACCGTGCTTGAGCTGGGCTCTAACGACGCCTACCTGGTGCTTGATGACGCCGACATGGATGTCGCCATCGATACCTGCGTCCAGGGGCGCGTCTATAACGGCGGTCAAACCTGCGTCGCGGCCAAGCGTTTTGTGGTCACTGAAAAGAACTACGAAACGTTTAAAAAGCGCTATGTAGAACGTATGCAGTCGCTTAAAGCGGGTGACCCGACCCAAGAAGACAGCGACCTGGGCCCCATGGCTCGCGTGGATCTGCGCGATGATCTCCACGACCAAGTGGAAGAGAGCGTGCGCAAAGGAGCGAAGATTCTTTGCGGTGGCGAAAAGCCATCCGGTGAGGGCGCGTTTTACCCGGTCACCGTGCTGGATAACGTGACTCCCGGCCAGCCCGCTTACGACGACGAGCTGTTTGGCCCCGTCGCTGCGCTGATTCGTGCCAAAGATGACGAAGATGCCATGCGCATTGCCAACGACAGCCGTTACGGCCTGGGCGGTGGCATCATCTCTAAAGATGTGAAACGCGCCAGCGAGCTTGCCAGCAAGTACTTTGATACCGGCATGGTATTCATTAACGGCTTTGGTGTTGCGACACCGGAAATGCCTTTCGGCGGCGTTAAAAACTCCGGTTACGGTCGCGAGCACGGCGGCTTCGGCATGCACGAGTTCGTCAATGCCAAGTCGGTAATTGTCGTTCAAGAGTAAGGCAGTAAACGCTCAAAATCGTGAGCGATAACCAAGAGCGCCGCTAGCTTTGCATCAGGCTAGCGGCGCTTTTTTCGTTGCGAGCACTGTTACGAATTTAACTGTTGCCCAGAGGCTCGACGCTGCCACAGCTTTAGCCCAATCGCCATGACCACCCAGGTCACCAGCGCCGCAATCACATCGTCTAGCACAATGCCAAAACCGCCATTAACATACTCTGCCAGATGAATCGGCGGCGGCTTCAGCGCATCGAAAAAGCGGTAAACACCGAATGCCAGCGCCATAACCAGCGGATGGCGGGCGGCCTGCAACCCAATGACTGCCAGCGGAAACGCCACGTATTCATCGGCAACGATACTGCCATGATCCAACCCGGCGTAGTGCCAGGCAGCGACGTGGCAAACCGGTACGGCAAGTAGCAGCAGCGCTGCCATGATGGTGCCCTGTTGCACCAGCGGGCGGCTCAACAGCCACCACGCCAGGGGGATGCCCAGCAGCGAGCCAAAGGTACCTGGCGCCATCGGCGCTAGCCCCAGCCCAAAGCCGGTAGCTAGCCAAAAATTAATCGTATCCAGCATTAACCCGCCTGCTGCGCTTGACGCTCAAGTTCGGTGGTCATTTCTTTAGGCAAGTTAAGCGCACTGCCCAACTGATCAAGCCAGGCGCGCTCCATGGGGTTTTGATCATCTGTCACGGCCACGCTGATCAGGTACATTTCCCGGGCCGCTTGAGGGGAGTCTGCTTCGCGGGCCAGCGCCTGGGCATCCAGCGGCGCTTTTAGCTGCTGCTCCACCCAGTTATGCATCTCCTGGTCGGCGCCTAGGGCGTCAATCTGTTCAGTAATCAGCGCCTGCTCTTGCTCATCAATATGACCATCGGCCCGGGCGGCCATAATCATCGCCTGCAGTAGCTCAAGGCTACGGCGCTCTTGATACTCACCGCTAAGCACTTCTACCCGCTCGCCCTCTGAGGCATTTTGGGCCGTATTTTGCTGCTCATTGCCATTTTTTGCCGCTTGGGAGCTCTGCCACGCTTTCCACGCCAGTACGCCCACACCGGCAATGGTACCATATTTCAGCGCCTTGCCGCCCATGCTACGGCCGCGCTTGGAGCCAACTAGCATACCCATGGCACCGCCACCAAGCAGGCTTTTAACATCAAAGCCACTGGAAGAGCCGCCGCCTTGGCCGCTGCTGCCACCGCCTAGCTGGTTAGAGAGCCCGCTTAGCATGCCTTTAACATCGACACCACTGCTACTGCCGCCCTTCTGGCTACCGCCAGCTTGCTGCATCAGCTGCTGTAAAATCTTGCTCGCGTTCATCCTTGTACTCCTAAGTCAGTATTATCTTTAGAGCGATTGAGTCGATTCGTTCTCTTTATAAAACATTCTGTATGAACGCAGCATGAACTCACGCTGCCAGTCATTAATGGCTATTAAAAAAGTGCGCCCTTTACTTCCACCGAGCTCCCCTGACGGCTGGCACGCACTTCTATACGGACTGGCATCTGCTCTTTGAGTTCGCTGACATGGGAGATCACCCCAATCATGCGCCCGCCCATTTGCAGTTCGCTGAGCATGGCGATGGCTTGATCCAGCGCATCCTGGTCGAGGCTGCCAAAACCCTCATCGATAAATAGCGTATCCAGTTGAATGCCGCCAGCGTAAGCCTGCACTACGTCTGAGAGCCCCAATGCCAGCGAGAGCGCAGCCATAAACGACTCTCCGCCAGAAAGCGTCGCTACCGAGCGATTTTTACCGGTGTAGGTGTCGGCCACATCAAGCTCCAGGCCCGACGCTTTATTCCCTTTGGAGGGATCTTCCCGACGCACCAATTGATAGCGCCCGCGGCTCATGCGCACCAAACGCTCGGAGGCTTGAATCAATACGTCATCCAGCAACACACCCAGCACAAAGCGCTGCAGACTAATGCGGTGCCCGGTACGGCCATTAGCGACTTCGCTGAGCGTGCCCCAAAGCTGATACTGGGATTCGAGCTCTGCCTGCGCCGTGTGGGCAGTGGCAAGCTTTTGACGAATACCGCGCAGCGTCGTTAACCGCCCATCCAGCCCCCGCCACCCCTCTAGCTGGGTGTTCTCGTCTGCCTGAGCGACCTCGGTTGTCGCAGCTAGCGCGGCAAGATCCGGCGGTGTTTTGTCCGCAAGCTGGGTTTGGTAATTCTCCAGCGCGCCCTCAAGCTCGGCCAGGCGGCGTTGGTATGCCTCTACCTGGCGAGTCAACTCTTGCCGCTGGGTGTCATCCAACTGCGCAGCCTGAAACGCCGCCTCATCACCAAAGGGGCTGGCCTGCAGAGCGGTTTGCCATTCTGACTGGGCCCGCTGGAGCGAATGTTCGCTGCGTTCGATTCGTTCGTTCGCTCCGCGTAGCTGCTCTTCCGCCCGCGCCAGCTGGGTTTGGCTGGTCGATAGTGCCTGCTGGGCGCTCTCCCAGGCTTTTTCAAGCTGGGCGATTTGGTGTTCCAGCTCAGCAAGAGTTCGGCGCATTGCCTCAGGGTCACGGGCATCTTCCGGCAGCGATTGACTCAGCTGGTCACGCTGGCTCTCTAGGCGCAGCGCGTCCTCTTTGGCCTTTTCAATCTCGGGTCGCTGGGCTTTAAGCTGTTTATCCAGCGCCCCCCACTCGCGGCGCAGCGCATCCCGAGCGGCAGTTTGCTGGCTAATCTCACGCTCTACGCTTTCTCTGCGCTGAACTTGGCGGCGCAAGCCTTCGCAGGCATTTTGCAACTCAATCAGTGGCTGGCCAGCCCACTCGCCCAACTGCTGATTAAGCCGCTGGCCCTGCTCTGCGGTGTAGTTAATCTGCTGCTCAAGCTGGTGGTGATGGCGTTCGGCGCTCTGGCATGCCTGGCGAGCTTGCTCTTGCGCCGACCTGGCGTCTTCAACCTGCGCCTGGCTGACCACGTTTGCACTGTTGGCTGCTGGGGCTGGATGCTCCAGGCTGCCGCACACCGGGCAAGGCGCATCCTGTTCAAGGGTGAGCGCTAACAGCGCGGCCTGCCCCTGGTGCCAGCGCATCTCCTGCTCAGTAGCGTGGCGTTTCGCTCGTTCTGCTTCGTTTTGCAGGCGGTTGAGAGCCTCCACCGCCTGCTGCTGTTGTGTGGATAACTCCTGCCCCTGCCGGGAGAGTTCATCCAACTCTTGGCGCTGGGTCAGCAGGTTGTGATGGCGACTTAGCTCAGCGGGGGCGCTGGCTAGCTGCTGATACTCTGTTTGTAAACGCTCCAGATTCACGCCGATCGCTTCGCCCTGCTGACGAATGCTATCTAGCTGCGCCTCATCGCGCTTGAGTGCCACATCGGCTTGTTGCCAGGCGGCCTGCGCCGTTTGAAAACGCGCCTGCAGCTCGCTGAGCTGCTGACCTTTATGGATAAATTCACCCAGCTGGCGATGCCGTTCGCGCAGCGTAGGGAGCTCTAACTGACGCTGGCGTGAAACTTCTAGCGCCTGCTGGGCCTGTTCGGCGTTACTACGTTGAGTGGCTAACGCAGTTTCCGCCTGTCGCTGATCGGCCTGGGCGGCGATTAGCGTCTGCTGTGCTTGGTCTAGGGCAACTCTATGGGGGCGCAGCGCCTGGGCGTGGGTGCTTTGCGCTAAACGCTGCTGAGTGTTTTCTATATGAGCGTGCTGCTCAAGATGGCGAGTTTTATCCGCCGCAAGCGTATCCCGGGCCTCAAATTGACGCTGCAGCGCCAGCGCCTCATCGCGCTGTTTTTCGGCGCTACGGCGCTGCTGCTGGGCGGTTTCAAAGCGTTGCCGCGCTTGGTCTACCTGGGGTGTCAACGCTTCAAGCTCTTGCCCTAACGCGGCTTCGCTCTCAAGCTCCCCCCCGGCGAGAATGCCGCTGATATGCTGGCGATGGTCATTCACTGCCCGCTCGATTTGATTGGCCTGGGTGCGCAGACGCTCTTCGATACGCTGGAAAATCTGGGTTTGAAACAGTTGGGAAAAAATTACTTCACGCTCTTTAGAGCCTGCCAGCAGCAGTTCGCGGAACTTGCCCTGGGGTAACACCATCACCTGGCGGAACTGGTTGGCATCCAGGCCGATCAGGGTTTGCAACTCCGCGGTGGCGTCATTGACCTTGCGGGCCACCAGGCAGGTCTCCACCGCGCCATCCGCATTTAAGCGCCACAGCTGGGCTTCAGCGTTATGGGTAGTGGTTCCTTCACCGCGCGCTTTGGGGCGCTCCTGCTGGGGCACGCGGCGAACCCGGTAATCTTCACCACGTAGGCGAAAATCGAGCGTCACTTCCGTTAGCAAAGCAGCATCGGCCTGATCGCAGCGCATCTGCGCAGGATCACGCTCATTTCCCGTGGTCTGACCATAAAGCGCAAAACACAGCGCATCAAGAATCGAGCTTTTACCGGCGCCGGTAGGGCCATTAATCAGAAACAGCGGGCTTCTGCCCAGCGCGGTGAAATCGATGGTCTCACTGCCCGCAAAAGGCCCAAACGCCTGCATGGTGAGGGTTAACGGCGTCATCCTTGAACCTCATCGCACTGCAGCCGATTAATTAATTCTGCCATAGCGCTCGCCTGCTCATCGCTCATAGCCTCCCCGCTGGTTTGATTGAAGAAGTCGCTGAACATATCCAGGGCATCGAAGCGCAGCCGCTCGCGATCAAGCTGCTGATTGCCCCGAGCATCGAGCATGCCGGGCTTCTCCAGATGCAGCACGTTGGGATACACCTCACGCAGCTTGCCCATGGGGTCGAGGATAGCGTGGCGATCGGTAAGTCGCACCAGCAGGTAGTCGTCGGCATTGGCGTCCGTTCGCCCCTGGGCAATCAACGCCTCAATCTTGCCCTCTAGTACGCGCACTTCACGACTGGGTATGAGGGGTATCTGCTCGATCTGGGTGACGCCGCTCGCATCAATATCCACCAACGTCACGCCTTTACGCTGGCTGGCTTCGGAAAAGCTGTACTTGAGCAGTGAGCCGCAGTAGCGAATATGTTCGCCGCCGCGGTACTGGGGGCCGTGAAGGTGGCCAAGCGCCACATAGTCAAAGCCTTGCATAGGCTCCCAGGCCACACTTTCGGCGCCGCCCAGGGTCAGTGGGCGTTCAGAATCAGAAGCGCTACCGCCATCCACAAAGCAGTGGCTCATCAGTACGCAGGGGCGTGTGGGGTGGCGCTGCGCTTCGATGCGCTCAACCAGGTAGCGGTGGGCGCCGTCAAAGTCGCGCACCTCAACGTTAAACTGGCTGCGCACATGCTCGGGGTCAGCGTAGGGTATGCCAAACACATCCACCTCAACGCCCTTGATGGTCAGCGTTACTGGTGAGGCAAAATCGGCCAAGTCGGAAAGAATGTGCAGCCCGGCTTGACGCAGGTGGCGCGCACCGAAGCGAAGCCGCTCGGCGCCATCGTGGTTGCCCGAGATCATGATCACCGGCAGCTTACGCTCCTCGCAGAGCGCGTGGAGCACCTCATCCAGCAGGGTTACCGCCGCTGCAGGCGGCACCGAGCGGTCGTAGATATCGCCCGCAATCAGCACCGCATCGACGTTTTCGCGGTCGATTATCTCGATAAGTTGGTCGAGCACATGGCGCTGGTCATCCAGCAACGACAGGTTGTGGAACAGCCGCCCCAGATGCCAATCGGCGGTGTGAAGTAGACGCATAACAAGCTCAGCAAAAATAGTGTATCGGCATGATAACAACCCGACACGCTATCTACTCACAAAACTCCATTTCAGCATAAAAAAGCCCCGCACACGGGCGGGGCTAGGCGGCACTATAAAATCTTACTAACGACGGAAGGCGTCTGGGTAGCTTGTGAGGTCAACCCCCCACATAAGTGGCAGCATGAAATATACCGCCGCCACAATCAGCAGCATGGCGATGATGTTGATCCAGAAGCCGGTGCGCACCATCTCTAAAATTGTGATCTTACCTGTGGCGAAGATAATCGCGTTAGGCGGGGTACCTACAGGCAGCATAAAGGCACAGTTAGCAGCCATCGCGGCGGGCACCATCAGTACAAAAGGATGGATATCCAGCGCCAGTGCCAGTGACGCCAGCACCGGCAGAATCATGGTGGCCGTGGCGGTATTCGAGGTGATTTCGGTCAGGAACAGCACCATGCCGGTCGCCAGCAAGATTACTAGCAGGAAGTTAACACCTTCCAGCACGCTCATTTGCCCGCCAATCCACTCTGCTAGACCGGAAGAGCCAAAGCCTGCGGCAATCGCCAAACCACCCCCGAACAGCAGCAGGATTCCCCAGGGTACGTCTTTCGCTACGTCCCACCCCAGCAGGCAGCCACCCTTATTTTTGGAGGGAATCAAAAACAGCAGCAGCGCAGCGACAATCGCGATCATGGTGTCATTGATGCCGGGGATATTGATGATCTGGCCCTGCCACAAGAACGAGCGGGTGATCCACATAAAGGCCGCGAATAAAAACACCGCCAGCACCGCTTTCTCTTCGAAGCTGGTTTTACCCAACGCCGCTTTTTCTTTGTTTATGAGCTCTCGCCCACCCGGTAGGTGACTAAACTCGATGCGGAAAAACACCCGCGTTAGTAGTAGCCAAGTGCTAAACAGCAGCACCACTACCACAGGGAAAGCAAACATAAGCCAACCGGCAAAGGAAATCTCGATGCCAAACAGCTGATTCACAATCGCGGCAAGAATAATATTCGGTGGGGTCCCGATTAGCGTGCCCAACCCCCCAATGGTACCGCCGTAGCCGATACCAAAAATCAGCGCTTTGCTGAACTTATCGATTTCGGCACTGTGGTCGCCGTCACTTTTCGCCAGCTCTTGGCTCACCTGGTAGACAATAGCAGTACCAATGGGCAGCATCATCATCACCGACGCGGTGTTGGAGACCCACATCGACAAAAAGCCCGTCGCGGCCATAAAGCCAAAAACAATACTGTTAATACTGGTGCCCAGCACGGCAATAATCGACAGCGCGATACGCTTGTGGAGATCCCATCGCTCCATCGCCAGCGCGATTAAAAAACCGCCTAGAAATAGGAAAATAATCGGGTTGCCGTAAGCGGCGGTTACCGTATTGCCATCCAGCGCGCCGGTAATCGGCAGTAGCACAATGGGCAGCAACGAGGTCGCGGGAATAGGAATAGCTTCGGTGATCCACCATACGGCTACCCACAGGGTGGTGGCGAGCACCATGCGTCCTTCAAAGCTTAGGTCTTCGGGGTGAAAAAACATCACCACGAAAGCGAACAGCAACGGGCCAAGCAGCAGACCAATCTTCTGCGGAGTGGTGTAGGCAGGCGGCTTAGGTTGAGGGGAAGGATCACGCTTGGTATTCGAAGCCGAGGCGTTGGCGGCCCCGCCCGTAGGCAGCGCACACATCAATAGGTTTTTGGCTTGGTAGTGGGAATCCCATAGCTGGTTCCACACCGTCGTCAGGGCAGTTATATGCATATAATTAGCGGCCACTTATTTGGTCAGGGTTAAAAAAAGAGGACGAAGATAGCCTCCTGGCAAAGGAGCCACCCTAAGCAAAATGCTGAGCCTCCTTTGGCGCTCTTTATAACTGCAATAGGCAATTAGTCCAGTGAATTGCTCATATTTAAAACTAAAGTCTAACAACTTTAGTTTAACTATTAGCAGATGCTAACAGTGACATAAGCATATGAACTACGTACGTTGTCGCTATTATTAACCTAATTCCCCCCTGCCTGTTGAGGAGAACCACGTGCTTGATCGCTGGACAATGCCGCTTACCCAACGCCCCTTGAGACGCATCGCACAGACGTTACTGAATAAACGCATCACCCCCGACCAAGTGACGCTTAGTGCTTTTGCGTTGGGTATAACGGCCTTGCCTCTGCTGGCATGGGAGCAGTACGGGCTCGCGCTGGTGGTGATTGTGCTTAACCGCCTGGGCGACGGTATTGATGGCGCCCTGGCACGCTTAGCGGGTCGCGCAAGCGACGCAGGCGGGTTTCTGGATATTGGGCTCGATTTTGTTTTCTATGCCGCCGTGGTGCTGGGTTTTGCATTGGCTAATTCCAGCCAGAACGCCCTCGCCGCTGCGCTGCTGCTATTTGCCTTTATTGGTACAGGCACCTCGTTTCTAGCCTTTGCCATTGCCGCCAAGCAGCAAGCCATCGAGCGCCCTCACTTTCCCAACAAGGCGTTCTACTATTTGGAGGGATTAACCGAAGGCACCGAAACCGTGCTGGCGCTAGTGATATTTTGCGTATTCCCTGAACACTTTCCCATTTTGGCTACGCTCTTTTCTATTGCCTGTCTTATCACGACGGCAACCCGGCTGTGGGGAGGATACTGGACACTGCGCAGGCATGAAGCAGGCTAGATGCCCGAGGTGGTACCACTGTATTAACGTATTAACGCTATCCAAGCAGCTCATACAACCTGCATAAGCGCAGAGAAAAAGCGCAATGTGTGCTAGCGCACGGACAAAATCTCACATCACGACCATCGTTCTGGTAAGGAAGCATCGTTGGTGCGCCGAGGTGCACTCTCACCAGGATGGAATCTGTGAAACAACTTCTCCGTTTTGTGCGTCCGCACCCTACGTTTGCAGCGCCGTGGAACTCGACTACCCCCGTCAGGGAAGAGCTCTTCAGCGCAGAGCGACTTGAACAGCACGCAGGCAGTTTGGCGCTTAACCAAGCAGTGACCAGCACGCCACCCAAAGTAGTATCGTTAACACGACGGCTCAACGATAACGCGCACGCCCTGCTGGACGTTTACCGCGCCAGCTCCACAGCGCTGGCAGGTGGGCGAGAAATTGTGCCCGCTGCCGCCTGGCTGCTCGATAATTACCACCTCATTGAAGCGCAAATTCGTGAAATACGCAGCGACCTTCCCCCCGGTTATTACCGCCAGCTACCCAAGTTAGCCAACGGGCCTTTTGCGGGCTACCCGCGGGTATTCGGTATCGCATGGGCCTTTGTGGCGCACACCGACAGCCATATCGACCAGGAGAATTTGCAGAATTTTATCACCGCGTATCAACGCGTTCAGCCACTGACCATTGGCGAACTATGGGCAGTGGCAATCACGCTTCGCATTGTGCTGATTGAGAACCTGCGCCGACTTGCCGACCAAATTATCAGCGAACAAACAGCAAGGGACGAAGCCGATGCATTGGCCGCTAAATGGTTAACGCCCACCGACCGGCAAACCTCCCAGGAACGTCATACCTTTCACCTGGAAACCAGCACCCTTAATATTCATAAAGGGCCGCTAGCAGAGCCCTTCACTGCGCAGCTCGCTAAGCGGCTACGCGGCTTAGACCCACGCTGCAGCCCGCTGGTAGGTTGGCTAAACGAGCAGCTTAGCCAGCAGGGTGAAAGTATTGACGACATGGTTCAGCACGCTCAGCAGCGCCAAGGCGCCGCCAACGTCACCGTGCGCAATGTCATCACCAGCATGCGCTTCGTTTCCAGCATCGACTGGGCCGAGCTGTTTGAGAGCGTTAGTTTGGTGGATAGGCGATTACGTCAGCAGAGCCACTTTAGCCAGCTCGATTTCCCCACTCGCAATCAGTACCGCAGCGCCATAGAGCAACTTGCCCGTGGCTCTCGTTTCAGCGAGCTTGAGGTAGTCGAAGCGGCGCTCTCACTCTCCCTCCAGGCAGCGGCTGGCACCAGCGACCCGGCCGAAGCTGCACGCCGGGGAGACCCAGGCTATTTCTTGGTTGGCGCAGGTCGTTTAACCCTTGAGCGCCAAGTTCAGTTCACCCCCTCCTCCCGTCATTGGCTGCGCCGTACGCTTATTCATCACGGTATTCGTAGCTATATCGTATTGATGGCGGTGGTCACACTGACCCTGATGACGCTGGCCGGTGGGCTACTGCTTTCGTTGCCGCTGGCGATAGGCGACGTGCCGTTACCTTGGCTCATGCTCTTGGGAGCGTTCGGTTTCCTGCCCATTATGGAAGTCGCAACACTGATCGTTAACCGCCTGATTATCTACTCTATCGACGCTCAGCCGCTGCCAGGTCTCGACCTTGCCAAAGGGGTTCCACCCCAGCTACGAACCCTTGTGGCTGTACCTACACTGCTGACCAGCGAAGAAGACCTGCGCGAACAGATTGAGCGCCTTGAAGTGCACCACTTATCCAGCGGTGAGGGGGCGCTTAGCTATGCGCTACTACTCGACGGCGTGGATGCCTCTCAAGCGGAACTACCCCATGAGACCGCGCTGTTAACAGCTGCTCAGGCAGCGTTCGAGCAGTTAAATAAGCGTTACTGTCCTCTCGCTCTCAACAGCGATAAGCGTTTCTTTTTGCTCCATCGGCGGCGGGTATTTAACCCCAGCGAAAATACCTGGATGGGCTGGGAGCGTAAGCGGGGCAAGCTGCACGAGCTGAACCGCTTGCTACGTGGCGCCACGGACACCACCTTTATCGACCCGCCACCGCTACCCAGCGACGTACGCTACGTGATCACCCTGGATGCCGATACCCGTCTACCGCGAGGCGCGGCCAGCCGTTTGGTCGGTAAAATGGCGCATCCGTTAAACCAGCCACGACTGGATCATCAGCAATGCCGAGTCGTGGAGGGATATGCGATCTTGCAGCCTCGCGTTACTCCTTCGCTGCCCACGGGGGGCGAAGGCTCCATCTACCAGCGGCTATTCTCCGCGCCAGGAGGCATCGACCCCTACGCCGCCGCTATTTCAGATCTCTATCAGGACCTGGTCGGCGAAGGCTCGTTCGCCGGTAAAGGTATTTACGCGGTTGATGCCTTTGAAGCGTCGCTGGCTGGCCGGGTGCCCGACAATAGCCTGCTCAGCCACGATTTGTTCGAGGGTGTGTTTGCCCGTGCGGGACTCGCCTCCGATATCGAAGTGATTGAAGACTTCCCGGCCCGCTATGATGTCGCCGCCAAGCGTCAGCACCGCTGGACACGCGGCGACTGGCAACTGCTCCCCTGGCTAATCGCACCTGCGCTGCCGCTCACCGGGCGCCTGAAAATGCTCGGCAACCTGCGCCGCTCGGTGACGCCGCCGTTAGTCCTGGCAAGCCTTGCCGTTAGCTGGCAGATGCCGCTGAGCATGGCCATCACCAGCACACTGCTATTATTGGCCGTTGTCGGTGCACCGGTGTTACTTTCCTTAACGGCCTCATTCGTTCCCTTCCGGGCGTGGTCTAGAGTACGCCACCACTACCACCTTTGGTTTGACGAACTAAAGCTGGGTAGCGCGCAAATGCTGCTAATGATCCTGTTTTTGCCTGACCAGGCGTGGCGCATGCTGGATGCCATCGCCAGAACGCTCGTCCGTGTTCTGGTCACCCACAGGCGTCTACTGGAGTGGACATCTGCTGCCCAGTCGATGAAAAGCCCGCCGCTGACCGTACTGGGATTCTATCAGCGCATGGCACCCGGTACCGCACTGGGGCTAGCGGTGGTTATCAGTGCGCTCTGGACAGCCAGTCACACATGGCCCATCACACTGCCCATGGCGCTGCTTTGGTTGGCGGCACCAGCAGTGGCGTCGTGGTTAAGCAGCAGCACAAGCGCCATTGTCCAACCCATCATCTCCGAAGAAGAAGCCCTTGAGCTAAGGGTTATTGCTCGGCGAACCTGGCGCTATTTCGAAACCTTCGTGACCGCCACCGATAACCGCTTACCGCCGGATAACTTTCAGGAGGATCCTCAGCCCGCCCTCGCCCAGCGCACCTCGCCAACCAATATGGGGCTCTATCTACTTTCCACCCTAGCAGCTCGGGATTTCGGCTGGATTGGCACCCATGGGACGCTTGAGCGGCTTGAAACAACCTTAAGCGTAATGCTGGGACTACCCCGCTATCGTGGGCACTTCTATAACTGGTACGCCACCCACGACCTGAGCCCGCTTAACCCCCGCTATGTGTCAACGGTGGATAGCGGCAACCTTGCAGGACACCTTATCGCGATCGCCAATGCCTGCGAAACCTGGCTGGAGAAAGGCTATTTAGCTGACCCTCGCGTAGGCATTGCCGACACACTAAACCTGGCCCGTCAGACACTTAAGCAAGCGTCAACCTTGTCTGAACAGCTCACAGTTCAGCTTAGCGTGCAGTTGGAAGTCATAGACGCTCAGTTGAAGAGCGAAGAGATGTCGTCGGTAAGCTTGGCAAATATCGCCGCGTTGACGGATAGCACGTTAACGCTGGCGCGCACTTCTCTTAACGAACATAGCGATCCATACAGCGAAGACCTGCTGTTTTGGTTGCAAGCCTTGCACGCTTCGGTGACGCAACACTGCCATGACCGAGAAACCCAGCCCAACCTTGAAGAGGGTCCACTCGCCCTACGCCTGCAACAGCTTGCGGACTCTGCGCGACGCTTGGCATTGGGCATGGATTTCGCCTTTCTGCTCGATAGCGAGCGCCAACTGCTGTCGATCGGCTACTCGCTGGATGACAACTGCCTGGATACCAGCTGCTACGACCTGCTGGCCTCCGAGGCGCGTCTGGCTAGCCTGTTTGCGATTGCCAAAGGCGATATTCCCACCCGCCACTGGTTCAAGCTTGGCCGCGCAGCCACCCCCGTTACCTTTGGCTCGGCGCTGATCTCCTGGTCGGGATCGATGTTTGAGTACCTGATGCCGTCACTGGTGATGCGCGCCCCAGGAGGCAGCCTGCTTGAGCAAACCAACCGACTGATGGTGAAACGCCAAGAGACCTACGCCGCCCAGCTCTCCGCACCCTGGGGTATTTCCGAATCTGCTTATAACGCCCGTGATCGGGAATTCACCTATCAATACTCTAATTTTGGGGTGCCAGGATTGGGGCTCAAACGGGGACTATCTGCCGATCTGGTGATCGCGCCCTACGCCACTGGATTAGCCGCCATGGTTGACCCCAGTGGCGCCTGTCGCAACTTCAAGCGCATGGCGGAGATGGGTGCAGTAGGCCGCTATGGCTTCTATGAAGCGCTCGATTTCACCCGTTCGCGGCTACCCGCCGGTGAGAAAGTGGTGATTGTGCGCAGCTTTATGGCCCACCACCAGGGCATGACCATCGCGGCCATCGCTAACACACTGCACCACGGCCAGATGCGTGCTCGCTTTCACCGCGAGCCGATGATTCAAGCCAGCGAACTGCTGCTCCAAGAGCGGGTTCCACGTAACGTGGCGATTGCCCACCCCCGCGCTGAAGAGGTGAAGTCAAACGCGAGCCAGATGATTAACGAAGCACAAACCATTCGCCGCGTTGCAACGGCGGCCAGTGGCCCGCCCGTTACTCATTTACTCTCGAACGGCTGCTACTCGGTGATGCTAACCGCCACCGGCAGCGGCTATAGCAGATGGCGCAACGTTGCCATTAGCCGCTGGCAGCCGGATGCCACCCGCGACCACTTAGGCAGCTTTATTTTTCTGCGCGACACCCGGCATCCCGGCGTGTGGACAGCCACGGGGCAAACGGCGGCACACCCAGCCGGTGCAACCGATGAGCACAGCCATGTCATATTTACCGAGGATTATGCACGCTACAGCCATCGTCACGACGATATCACCAGCCATATGGAGGTGCTGGTTTCCGGCGAAGACGACAGCGAAGTTCGCCACCTTTCGCTCACTAACAGCGGCCGTCACGCCCGGGACATCACGATCACCTCCTATCTAGAATTAGTCTTGACCGCTCCCAGCACCGACAATGCGCACCCTGCGTTTGCCAAAATGTTTGTGGTCACCGAGTACCTGGAAGTCTTCAACGCCTTGATCGCCACAAGGCGACGGCGCTCACCCGATGAAGAGGATGTGTGGGCGGCTCACTTTGCGGTGGTAGAAGGTGATACCGTGGGCGAGCTGGAGTTCGAGACTGACCGGGCCCGGTTTTTAGGCCGCGGCCGAAGTACCCTGCACGCCTCTGCGCTGGCAGAGGGCCAGCACCTATCGAGCAGTGTTGGCAGCGTGCTGGACCCTATTTTTGCACTGCGCTACTGCCTGCGCGTGGCCCCGGCAAAGCGGCCCGCATCGCTTACTGGACAGTGGTCGCCTCCTCCCGTGAGGCGCTGATGGATCTGATCGATAAACACCACGACCGCAGTGCGTTTGTGCGCGCCAAGACCCTCGCCTGGACACAAGCCCAGGTGCAACTTCGCCATTTAGGCATTCAGCCTGAAGAAGCCGCCGACTTTCAGCGTCTGACCGCACCCATTCTTTACCCTGACGCCCGCTTTAGAGCGTCCTCCGAGGCCATTGAGCGTGGTGCCGGCCCACAGTCGCGGCTCTGGCAACACGGCATTTCCGGCGATCTGCCGATTATTCTGCTGCGTATCGATAGCATTGATGACATTGGCCAAGTACGCCAACTGCTGCGTGCCCACGAATATTGGCGCATGAAGCGGCTAGGCGTGGACGTGGTGATTATTAATGAGCGCTCCTCCTCCTATATTCAGGATCTGCAGCAGGCCATTGAAACCGCGGTGCTTAGCAGCCAAACACAGCCACGTCTTAAAAAGGATTTCGCTCAGGGTGCCGTGATTGCATTGCGGGCCGACCTAATAAGCCTAGAAGTGCGCACACAGCTTCAGTCGATCGCCTGCATTGCATTAATGGCCCATCGCGGCAGCATCGCCAATCAATTAGCCCTGACGCTGCCTACACGCCTCGCCACAACACCACCCCAAGCGTTGGTCAAACGCCCCCTACCCAGACACACTCCGCACAATGCAAGCGAAACGCCACTCCCAGCGCTTGAGTTTTTTAATGGATTAGGCGGCTTTGCCTTGGATGGCCGTGAGTATGTAACGGTACTTGAGTCAGGCAGCTCCACGCCCGCCCCGTGGATAAACGTGATTGCCAACGCAGGCTTCGGCTTTCAGGTATCGGCAGAAGGAGCGGGCTATGTATGGGCGGATAACAGCCGCGAAAACCAGCTGACAGCGTGGTCAAACGACCCTGTGGTGGATCCGAGTGGCGATGTGATCTATGTTCGCGATGAAGAGTCGATGGCACTCTACACCGCCACTGTCCGCCCTTTTCGGGACCATGGCCGCTACATAGCGCGGCATGGCTTCGGCTATAGCCAGTTCGAGCATCAGGTGGATGGGATTGCCCTGGAGCTGCTGCACTTCGTGCCGTTAGAAGACCCGCTTAGGATTTCGAGGCTACGCCTTAGCAATCACTCCGGGCGGCCACGCAAGCTCTCCGTCACGGCTTATGCCGAGTGGGTGCTGGACACGTCGCGCAGCGGCTCGGCGCCTTTTCTGATCTCACACCCCGATGCCGACAGCGGCGCGCTGCTGGTTGAGAACCCCTGGAATATAAATTTCCCTGGCCGGGTGGCGTTTCTGGATATCGGTGCTCAGCCTGCTTCCTGGACGGCTGACCGCTGCGAATTTATTGGCTACGGCGGCAGCCTGGCAGCCCCAGCGGGGCCGCGCAGCCAGGCTCCGCTTTCCGGCACTCATGGTGCGGGGTTGGACCCCTGCGCCGCGCTCAACCGCGGCGTAACGCTGGCGGCAGGTGAAAGCGTCGATATCGTTGTATTGATGGGTCAAATCAGCTCAACCGCTGAAGCCAAAGCGCTGATTGCGCGGTATCGTCAGGCGGATATTGACGCCGAGTTAGCCACGGTGACTGCGCACTGGCAAACGCAGCTTAACGCGATACAAGTAACCACTCCTGACCGCGCCATGGACATCATGCTCAACGGCTGGCTGATGTACCAAACCATTGCCTGCCGCATCACCGCGCGCTCCGGGTTCTACCAAGCCAGCGGCGCCTATGGCTTCCGCGACCAGCTACAGGACGGCATGGCATTAACCTTCACCAGCCCCAAAACCACTCGCCAACACCTGCTGCGCGCTGCCTCCCGCCAGTTTGTCGAAGGTGATGTCCAGCATTGGTGGCTGCCCCACTCCGGCCAAGGGGTGCGTACGCGTATTTCCGATGACCGGGTCTGGCTGGCCTATGCCTGCGCCCGCTATATTGCCACCTCCCACGACACCGCCGTACTGGACGAGCCGGTGAGCTTTCTGGAAGGTGCCGAATTAGCACCCGGCGAGCACGACTGTTTTTTCCAACCAATGATCGCAGGGGAGACCGCCTCGCTGTTTGAACACTGCGCACGCGGCTTGGATCAGAGCATTGAGCTTACCGGCAAGCACGGCTTACCGTTGATCGGTGGCGGAGATTGGAACGATGGTATGAACCGCGTTGGCGAAGCAGGCGAAGGCGAAAGCGTGTGGCTTGGCTGGCTGCTGGTGCATACCCTGGAACTGTTTCTACCCTATGCCCAGCAGCACGAAAAACAAGCGGCTACTGACTCAACCGCACTGGACTCAGCCACAGTTGGCACTCCTCGCGCCGAGCGTTGGCGTGCCCATATCACTGCGTTGCGCAGTGCGCTGGAAAGCAACGCTTGGGATGGCCAGTGGTACCGCCGGGCGACCTTCGATGACGGCAGTTGGCTGGGCAGCAAAGAGAGCGACGCCTGCCAAATTGACTCGATTGCCCAGACCTGGGCGGTACTCTCGGGGGCAGCTGAGCCCCACCGTGCGGCGCGCGCCATGGAGTCACTGGAACGCGAGCTGGTCAGGCCCGATGAGAAGCTTGCACTGCTGTTTTGGCCCCCCTTCGATCAGCCCCAGCGCGACCCTGGCTATATAGGCGGCTACCCACCCGGCATGCGCGAAAACGGTGGGCAATATAGCCACGCCGCGATGTGGGCGATTCTTGCTTTTGCCAAACTCGGCGAAGGCAGCAAAGCGCATGCGCTTTTTGCGCTACTCAACCCGATCAATCATGCCCGCACCGCCGAAGAAGTCGCGCGTTATCAGGTCGAACCCTATGTGGTCGCCGCGGATGTCTATTCCGTTGCGCCTCACACGGGGCGTGGCGGCTGGACCTGGTACACGGGCTCAGCGGGTTGGATGTACCGTGCCGGTATTGAGGGCATTCTGGGCATACGTAGAGAGGGTGGCTGGCTGGTAATTGCCCCTTGCCTCCCCCACGACTGGCCAGGTTTTAGCGCAACGCTGAGCATTGCCGCCACGGAATACGCGGTTAAAGTCACCACCACCGATGAAGCGCCCAGCGCGCAGCTTGATGGCCGAATACTGACGCGCCAGCAAGGCGAAGTGCGCATTCCATTGGATGGCAAACAGCACCAGTTAGAGGTATTTATCAAGCCAAATATAACCGCGGAGCAATAGTCATTTACCGCATGTTTTTCGCATTTGCTTCTCACTCACGGCTATATTAAGCTCGACTGTGTACCACACAGGTATCATTCAAATTCAGGCGGTTAACCCAGGTTAACCGCCGTCCCATTCGCAATCACACGGAGCCGTGATATGCATAACGAAACGTCAAACGACCTTTCCCAGGCGGGCCTTCACATCGCCATACAAGACATCAAGGATGAACTATTCGACACTCCCGAGTGCGACTACGCCATTGCTCAACTACTTACCCGCTGGGGCCAGGCTGAACAAGCCGAGCAGTTGCTGGATGAGATGCTGTTGAAGTGGGGCACGTCACCCGAGGTGCTTGCTTTAACCCAGCGCGGGTATACCGAGATGGTTGGCAGCAGTGAGTTATTTGCGGATAACGACGAAACCATGCCCAAGCCGCAAAAAACTGCGCCAGCGAACTTAGAGGTGGTAGCGGCCTGATCTAAAGGCTTGATAGCCAAGGCAACGAACATCATCTATCAATGCCGCTTACGCGGCGGGGGCATTTTTATTACATCAATGCAGGCGTTAGTCCAAGTGATCCAGCGTGACGATAATGTCTTGTGTTGAGACATCCACGTTCCAGAAGGTATAGCTGTCGTTATCTTCATCGACGAGACGAATATCGAAGTAGGGATTTGTATACCCTGTTAAGTTAACTCGATGGGTATCGGTGTTCATCAATACGTCACTGCCTAACACGTCCTCTTCCCAACTTTTTGAGTTCCCTGGGCTTACGTACATGTAGAAAATGGTGTAACCCGTTCGGTTGGTGATATCTACATAGTAGTCAGCGGCCATCGCTAGCGATGAAGCACATAGCGCGACAATCGCTATTAACAATGTTCGGATAGGCATTGGAAAGATCTCTGAATTTTTTATAAGTAAACAACAACGTGATGACTAAGTAAAGTTGTGTACTTATGTTCAACTGCAGTTGCTTTTCATAGTCTGCGAGTTTTTTTACCCCGTCACCCGCTGCATACCCGTAGCTGATAGAATACCGCCCCTTTCAGGCACGTCAGCGGCCAAGCGCCGCCACGTCATCCACCTTTTACTACCTGAGAGTTGCGCAATGATCGCCACCGCCCGCACTGTTTTCCGGCCACTTATTCGGCTGGGCCTTATCCCGCAGATTTTAATCGGCATCGTTGCCGGGGTAGCACTCGCCCTGTTTGCGCCGGGCATTGCTAGCGACGTGGCACTGCTTGGCCAGCTATTTATCGCTGCTTTGCAGGCGGTGGCACCCATTTTGGTGTTTGTACTGGTAGCCGCAGCAATCTCTGCTCATCAAAAAGGCCAACCGACACACATTCGCCCCGTGCTGGTGCTGTATGTGGCGGGCACGCTGATCGCCGCGCTCATTGCGGTGGCGGCCAGCTTTCTATTTCCCACCGAACTCGCATTGAATGCAGGCCAAGTTGACGGCAGCCCGCCGGGGGATATTTTTAGCGTTCTACGCGACCTGTTGTTGAATGCGGTGGCCAACCCGGTTAGTGCACTGATGGAAGCTAACTTTATCGCTATTCTGGCCTGGGCTATCGGCCTGGGTTTGACCCTGCGTCAAGCTAGCGATACCACCCGCCAAGCGTTGAGTGATTTATCAGCAGCGATCACTCGCATCGTGACACTGGTGATTCGTTTAGCACCGCTGGGTATTTTTGGTTTGGTAGCAGGCACGCTGGCTGAATCTGGCGTTGAGGCGCTGCTCAACTACGCCCAGCTGCTAGGTGTGATTGTGGGCTGCATGCTGTTTGTCGCGCTAGTTAGCAACCCGCTGCTGGTTTACCTCACCACCCGGCAAAACCCTTACCCACTGGTGTTTACGTGCCTGCGGGGCAGTGCGATTACCGCCTTTTTCACCCGTAGCTCGGCCGCGAATATCCCGGTGAACCTGGAGCTATGCCGCCGCCTGAAGCTCGACCCTGACACCTACTCCATTTCCATTCCGCTGGGCGCGACGATCAATATGTGCGGTGCGGCCATTACCATTACGGTAATTACTCTAGCGACTACTCATACGCTAGGCATTAGCGTTGACTTCCCTACGGCGCTGCTACTGTGCGTGGTTTCAGCGCTGGCTGCCTGCGGCGTTTCAGGCGTGGCGGGCGGATCACTGATGCTGATTCCCATGGCCGCCAACCTGTTTGGCATTCCCACGGAAGTGGCCATGCAGGCGGTGGCGATCGGCTTTGTGATCAGCGTGGTGCAGGATTCCACCGAAACCGCGCTCAACTCCTCTACCGATGTGCTATTCACCGCTGCCGCTTGCCATTCTCAAGTGGCGAAGCGCTCTTAAGCGCTCCCCCTGGGGTGGCTGCTTATAACAGCCACTCCCCCATCGCGCTCATGCATCAACTATGTGAGGGTTTGTAAAGGCTCGCCAAACGCTCGCGCTCATCCTCTTCATAGAAGCTTGGGTCATCGAATAAATCGCGCTGGGTATCATCGAAGATCATTTCTAATGCCCCTGCACTACTTTGTACCATCGGCTCGAAGTGAGCCGTATGGGTAATCAAGGCCGTTACATGGCGGCGACGATAAATGGCGTAAATCCCCAGCAGGGTAAACACGCAGGCGATATAGACCGGCAGGCCGTGACTACCCACAGCCGTCATCAGCGACCCCGCCGCAATCGGCGCGACAGCACAGCCCGCACCGTGCATCACCAGCATATCCGCCGAGCCGGAGACAATTTCATCCGGGTGAAGCTGGTCGATCAATTGAGCCACCGCCAACGGATAAAGCGAAAACGCCAAACCACCCCAGATAAAATAGAGCCCCAGCAGCACTTCATGGCTGGGCGCAAAGGGCATCCCCGCGGCGATTAACGCCGCTAAGAGCACCACCCAGGTCATTACTCTGGGGCGGTCATGTTTGTCAGAAAAACGCCCAATCGGGATTTGTAGTAGTGCACCGCCAATAATCGCTACGCTCATCACCAGCCCAACGCCGCCAATATCAAACCCCAGCTGCGTCGCATACACCGGGGTCATCGACCAAAAAGCCCCCATCGCGAGCCCCGATAATGCCGCGGATGCCACGGCCAGCGGTGCAAAGCCCAACAGCGCCTTTAAGCTGCTTTTAGGGCGCTCAGGGATTGTAGGCTGCACGCGACGCGTCAGAGTAATCGGTAGCAGCGCCCAACTGATCAAAATAGCAATGACCACAAAGAGCAAAAAGCCTTGCGTTGAGGAGAGCCGCAGTAACTGCTGAGCAGTGGCTAAAGCGCCCAAGTTAACCACCATATAAACCGCGAAAATTCGCCCCCGCTCATGGCTAGCGGCTTGGCTATTTAGCCAGCTCTCAATCACGGTAATTAAGGTAATAAACGAAAGTCCGTAGACCACCCGCAACGGCAACCATACCCAAGGGTTAACAAAGATAAGGTGCAAAAGCGCTACCGATGCACAAATAGAGGCACAGAAGCCAAAGGTACGGATATGACCTATACGACGGATCAAGCGCCCGCTCACCCAGGTGCCGCAGATAAAGCCAACAAAGTAGCCGGACATGATTATCCCAAGCACCGCACTGGAAAAGCCCTCATCAGTCCCCCGCAGCGTTAGCAGCGTATTCAGCAAGCCGTTGCCCAGCAGCAACAACGCCACGCTCTGCAGTATCGATTTAACCGGTTTGAGCATTGCCAATGAACGCATTGCGTTTCCTCGCAGCAGACAACTTAAAGTTCATCAAAAAAGTTCATGCAGAAAGTAGATGCATAAAGAGTGCCACTGAAAGCGTTCACAATAACCGTTGACAAGCTAACGTTCTTTATATAGAACGTTCTATATAAAGAACAGCCGGACACCAGACGATGGATCAGCTCTCCCTAAGCACCTTAGGTCAACATTTACAGTCATTGCGATTAGCGCGGGGTTGGTCACTTTCTCAGTTAGCCCATGACGCGGGCATTGCCAAATCTAATTTGTGCCGTCTGGAGCAAGGGAACGGCAATCCAACGCTGGATACTATCTGGCGCTTGGCGGTGCAGCTCAACGTGCCTTTCGGCACAGTGGTGGCGCCCATTACCGTACCGCTAGGCGAAGATGGCGTACAAGTGCGCTTAATTGATCAAGGCAAAGATACCCCCCATGTGGATGCCTATTGGATGCGCTGCGCGCCCCACACCCTTCGCCGAGCCGAAGCCCATACCGCCGGCACTCGCGAATCGCTGACGTTGATTAGCGGTTGGCTTGAAGCCGGGCCAGAAGGGGCCACTACCCCGCTTCAGCCAGGAGATACGATTACCTTCGCCGCCGACCAGCCGCATCTTTATCGTACCCAAGAAGCAGAAGCCACCTTGATGATGACCATTACTTACGGCATAAAAGGCGAAACGCCATGAACCACTTTGCCAACCACTCCCCCATCCGCCACGCGTTCAAAGGCGTGCGGGAAGCCATTCCCCTGCTGGGTGGCTATATTCCTGTTTCGCTCTCGTTTGGGTTAGTCGCCACTCAGGCGGGGTTTAGCATGTGGGAAGCCGCCGCTATTTCAGCGCTGATTTACGCCGGCGCCTCGCAGTTTCTATTTGTTGGCATGGTGGCGGCGGGCTCTCCGCTTTGGCTGGTGATTGCGATGACGTTACTGATTAACGTACGCCATGTAGTTTACGGACCGAACCTGGCGGCTTTATTACCGCGCAGTCGCCACTGGCCCTGGCTGATGCATGGCTTAACCGACCAGGTATTTGCCCTGGCGCTTACGCGGCTTCCACAGTTGCCTGCCCCTGAACGATTTGGCTGGTTTGTCGGCGCATCGCTGCTGGCCTGGGGGGTGTGGATTATCGGCACCATGGTCGGCGCCACGGCGGGTGAAACGTTAACCGCCCGCTGGCCACTACTCGGTGAAGTGATGCCCTTCGCCCTACCCGCGCTGTTTCTGACCATGGTCGCGCCGCGCTTTACCGACAAACGCTGGGCATTGGCGCTGAGCTGCACCATTATCGCTGCGCTGTTGTTTACCTTTTTCGGTTGGAGCAACGTGGCCATTCCGCTGGCCGCCGCCTGCGGCGCGATCTGTTTCTATATGGTGAAGTTTCAAACGAGGAGATGTAACCCATGAGCAGTGCACTCTGGCTAGCCGTCGTGGTTTCAGCACTGGGAACTCTGCTCATGCGCGTAGTGCCTTTTCTATGGATGCAGCGCCGTTTAAACAGTGCGACCGGGATTAATAACATGCCCCAGTGGCTCGGCATTCTGGGCCCGTTGATGATTGCTGCGGTACTGGGTGTTTCTATCATGCCGGTTAACCCAAGCGCTGTTTCCTGGATCGCAACCGCAATTGGGTTATCGGTCACGTTGTTGGTTTGGTGGAAATTACGCTCACTAGGCTGGCCGGTGGCTGCTGGGGTAGCGGTATTTGGGCTAGTGCAGGTGATCGCCTACATTTGATAATGCTTTGCATTAGCTTTTACCTCATGCCATCATTCTGGCTCTTGTATTCGAGCCTATCGTAAAGTGACATTAATGTTAAAAGCGCGCACCCATCGCAGGAAGTTTTTAATGAGTGTGTTGCTGTTAACGGTGACAGCGCTCACTTCTTTTATAGCGGCTGCGGACACGCCGAACAGCCCACCTGAGCCGCCAAGCATTGTAACGCTCTACCAGGGCGCAACCGATAGCGCCGTCGCCCTTGGACTGACGCCTATTGGCGTGGTCGATTCCTGGCTGGAAAAGCCCATGTACCGCTATCTGCGTGATGCGCTTGATAGCGTCGAGCATGTGGGACTGGAAACTCAACCGAACCTGGAAAAGATTGCATGGCTTAATCCTGACCTGGTCATTGCCAGCGACTTTCGTCACGCGCAAATAGCACCGCTACTTAACGCTATTGCCCCCACGGTATCAGCGCCTACGGTGTTTAACTTCAAAACTACGCTCACGATGGTGGCTAATGCTACGGATCGCGAGGCTGAAGCCCGTGAGTTACTACAGCACTGGGACGCACGCGTTGTCGATTTTCGCCAGCAAATTGCCGTCAAGCTCGGCAGTGATTGGCCGCAAAAAGTGGCCGTGGTGCGTTTTAAAAGCGACCACGTACGTATCTATACCAGCGGCTTTGCAGGCTCGATTCTCAAGGAGCTGGGCTTTGAGCAACCGGAGACACTGCAAAGCCAGCGTTGGGGAATGAAGCTTTCCAGTACTGAAAACATTCCGGTGCTGGATGCCGATGCCCTGTTTATTCTGCTTGAGCCAGATGACCCTGCGATAGCGGATAATTACCAGCACTGGGCCTCCCACCCTCTCTGGCAACAACTCTCAGCGGTACAAAGCGGGCGCGTATTTGAAGTTGATCCGGTCAGTTGGATGATGGGCGGCGGCATATTGGCGGCCAACGCTATGCTGGATGATTTATATAGCCGATATGGGTTGTTGCAGCCCGGCGCGGCGCAGCATCAAGCTTGCCTGACTCGCTCCTCAGATCATGGGAAGCCTGCTTCATGTTAAACAGCGCCGCTGCAAAAACTCTTGGCCTGCTTCTCGGCGCGCTGGTGGCGCTAGGCGCTTTCTTTGCCAGCGTTATGTTAGGCACAACGGAGATCGCTCTCTCTTCTCTGTTCCGTTCGCTCACCCATTATGATCCTACCAACATCGCCCACATCATTCTTTTAACTGAACGCTTACCCCGTGCGGTGGTTGCCGCGCTGGTGGGTGCTAGCTTGGCAATTGCCGGCGCACTGATGCAGACCATGACGCGCAACCCGTTGGCGTCACCGGGCATTTTGGGCATTAACGCTGGTGCAATGTTTTTTGTGGTGGTCGCGGTCTCCTTGCTACCGCTGCACACCCCCGCTCACTACATTTGGGCAGCCCTTCTGGGCGCACTCGTTGCGGCCATACTGGTAGTTTTGCTCAGCCGAGGGTCTCATGGCGAACTTTCCCCACTACGGGTTGTGCTGGCAGGCGTGGCGGTAACGGCGATGTTTGTGTCATTCAGCCAGGGGCTGTTGGTGATTGATCAGCAAAGTTTTGAAAGCGTGCTCTACTGGCTGGCAGGCTCGGTGTCGGGGCGCGATCTTTCATTAGTAGCGCCCTTACTGCCACTTTTTGGCGCAGCACTGCTACTCAGCGCACTGCTGGTACGTCACGCCAATGCCCTTTTGTTAGGGGATGACATGGTCACCGGGCTCGGCATGCAGGCCACCACCATCAAGCTGCTGCTCGGGCTAATTGTGATTGTGCTAGCGGGTAGCTCCGTGGCACTGGCGGGCATGATTGGTTTTGTCGGCCTGATTGTGCCCCACATGGCACGGGGAATATTTGGCATTGACCATCGCTGGCTGCTGCCGGCCTGCGCGCTCTTGGGTGCCTGTTTGCTGCTGCTGGCCGATCTGGGCTCGCGCTTTTTAATGCCACCCCAGGAGATCCCGGTCGGCGTGATGACTGCGCTGATCGGCACGCCCTTCTTTATCTATCTGGCACGATGCAAAATGGCTGGCCAATGAGAGCAGACGCTACGTTAACCCTCAACAGCGTAGTAAACAGCGACAGTCATCGCTTACTGCGTCGCCTGCTGATACTAAGCTTTTTATTGCTAGCAAGCGCCGGGCTGTCGCTCTGTTTAGGCAGTTTTCCTACGCCACCTCTGCAGGTGCTAAACACGCTGGCGGCCCCACAGAGTAGCGATATTGCCTTTATTATTTGGGAGCTGCGGCTGCCACGCATTGCGCTGGCGATACTGGTCGGCGCCGCCCTGGCGATAGCAGGCGCGATTCTGCAAAGCATCGTGCGTAACCCGCTGGCGTCACCGGATGTGATCGGCATTACCAGCGGAGCGGCGCTGGCGGCAGTGGTGTTCCTGTCGCTGCTCAGCTCGACACTGAGCATCCACTGGCTGCCCGTTGCGGCCATGCTGGGAGCACTGGTTTCTGCATTGCTGGTAGTTAGCCTTGCTTGGAAAAGCGGCATTAGCCCATCGCGCATGGTGCTAGTCGGCATTGGCCTGGCCGCGGCCATGGGCGCTGGCACCACCCTGTTAATCGTGATCAGCGATGACTCTGCCGCCATGACCGCCTATGTATGGCTCACCGGTAGCCTTTATGCGGCACAATGGAACGATGTGTGGGGGCTATTGCCGTGGCTAGTCGTCGCGGTGCCTATTAGCCTACTATTCGCCCGCCATGCGGATGCCATGGCCCTAGGTGATAGCGTTGCCGAAGGGCTTGGGGTGGCGATTCTGCGCAGCAGATTGGCATTGCTGGCCTGCAGCGTGGCACTGGCCGGGGCCGCCGTGGCGTTTGCCGGCGGCTTAAGCTTTGTAGGCTTAATTGCGCCCCACTTGGCGGCCAAGCTGGTGGGGCGCAACCTAGCCCGCTTGGTGCCTGCATCAGCGCTGGTTGGCGCCTTGATTGTGCTGTACGCAGACCTGCTGGGTCGGGTAGCGTTTTTGCCCAAAGATTTACCTGCGGGCATCTTTGTTGCCGGGATAGGCGCGCCCTTCTTCGTTTATTTACTGCATAAATCGCGAGCTCGCTTTTAAAGCGAATTGACGAAAAAAAGCGGCGCCCCAAAGACACCGCCAAACAGTAACGAGCATAGAAAGCGGTTAATTAGAAATCTAGCTGATACCCCAGCGTGAAGGTGCGGCCTCGCCCAGTGAAGTAGTACTCGTCGCTGATGCGTGCGGCTTGGGAGTAGTAGGTGATGTAGTCTTCATCGGTTAGGTTTTCGATACCTACTGACACCCTACCGGTGGGCAGGCGATAAGCTAGAGAAGCATCTACTAGGCCGTATCCGTCAAAATCAAGCTCAGGATTATCGACGCTGCGATCAAAGTAGTAACTACCCTGTAAGCGCGTAGAGACGCGGTCATTCCAGGTAGCACTCCAGCCCAGCTTGAGCGTATCCGGGGCAATATTGATGCCGGTGAGCTTGGTGTCTACGCTGCCGTCGCCATCCTGATCCGATTCGCCCTCGGTGTGGGCATAAGAAAGCGATAGATCGTGCTTATCCGCCACCTGCATGTCGCCGGTAACCTCAACACCTTGAATCTCAGTCTTCTCCCGGCTACCTACCCAGGTGCCATTCTGCTCGGTAAGCCGCTGGCCGTAATCCGAGTTGGACTCGTAGTAGCTGATCTCTAGCCCGTAGCCATCCCAGTCAAAACGCGCGCCGATTTCCCGGTTATCGGTCACGATAGGCTGAAGTTGCAGCAGGGTATCCACATCCTGGCCCGCCGTGCTAATACCCCGCAGCACCCGTCCCACGTCGGGCATGCCAAACCCTTCCGAGTAGTTGGCATACAGCTGTGCCCAATCGGTGGCTTGATAGGTTAAGCCGACGTTATACAGCGTCTCATCGTAGCTTGGATTGCCACCATCAACGGTAACGTTGTCTTGAGTAACGTTGCTGCGGTCAATGGTCTGAAAGGTGTCCACCTCAAGCTCAGCATGCTCGTGACGCACCCCTGCGTGCAGTGTGAGCGGCTCCGCGAGCTTAAACTGGCCCTGCAGGAAAGGCGCCACATTACGATAGCGGCTTTCCGGCACATAGGTGCGCCCGGTATGCACCAGCATCTGTCTTGTCTCATCTTCCAGCACATCCAAACCCACCGTCACACCTAAACGGTCGTCCAGCATGCCATCTCGGTTCAAGGTGAATTTGGCCCCCTGTTTATCGGACTCATTGCGCGTTTGGTCGTATTGGGTATCCCCCGCGCTATCCAGATAGGGGAAATACGGGGTGGTGGCGAAGCGGGCACGAAAGCGCTGGTGATAGACCTGGGCATCCAGCTCGTTACCAAACCAATCCGCGTGGGAGTATGCAAGCCGCGCCGAGGTCACTTCATTAAATCCAGGCTCGCCGTCACGGCTGCCTTTGCGCGCCGTGGTCGGAATACCAGCGGAACGGTCTCCTGCTACCGGCACGTAGTCGTTACCCTCTTCCAAATCGAAGTGGTTAATCGAGGCCTCAATATTCTGGTTGTCGTCGATCCAATAACCCAGTTTGCCGAAAAGATCGTAGCTTTCCGAGTTTTGCAGCTCGCCTGGTTAGGCGATACCGACAACCTCATCGTTACCATCGTAAAAGAGCCCACGCTCCTGACGTGTCGCTGCGGCAACGAAATCCCAGTCGCCTTGCTGGCCGCTAATGCGGTAGTCCAGCTTGTGGCCCAACCCATCCGACTGGAGATCATCATCCATGGTCAGGCTAATGCCTGCGTGCTGGCTAATGCCTCCGCCCTCGGCACGCCGGGTCACCAGGTTGATCAAGCCACCCGTAGCGCCCAAACCATGCTCGGCGCTGGCGCCGTGGATTACTTCAATACGCTCAACCATGGAAAGGTCAATGGTATAGCTATCCCGCGCGCTGTCGCGCAAAGGGTTGGACTGCGGTACTCCGTCAATCAGGAACAGGGCATCGCGGCCGCGGAATGTTTCGCCCCCGTTCGAGAGCTTTTGTCGGCTGGGAGAGTAAGAGGGAATAAGGTTACTGAGCACCTGGCCTGGGTCATCAGTAATCGCCAGCTGCTGCTCGATCTGTTCACGGGTAATGATCGTAACCCGCTGCGGCGTTTGGCCCGCTTCGCTATGGCTACGGCTGGCCGTGACCACCATGGTCGAGTCGGTATCACTGGCGCCACTTTGCGGTTCTGTGGAAGCAGACTCCTGTCCATAAGCGTGACTGGCAGCTACCAAACCTGCGAGTGTCACCGTAGGCCAAAATACCTGACGTTTCTTAGTGTACATCTAGTTTTTATCCCCTTGCTTTTGAATGAACCTTTTCTTCAAAACGTAATCTACATCTAAATGATAATGATTATTTTATACGTATGAGAACACAAAGGTCTACTCAACTGGAGCGAACCGTTCGTTAAATTGCTGACTTGACAGTCGCAAATATTGAAAATGAGAATATTTTAGCTTACGGTTCTGCCTGTTTTAATAACCCTATGAGCACATCCATGGCCCACTCTTCCCATCCCCATCAGCCACCTCGCTTAAAGGGCGAAGCGCTGCACGCAGGCTACGACAATCGACGTGTACTGGATGGTGTCGACATCGCGATTGAGGAAGGCAAGCTCACCGTGCTGCTGGGGCCCAATGGGAGTGGCAAGTCGACGCTGCTAAAAACCCTTGCGCGCACACTCACACCCACTGGCGGGAATGTGTATTTGGACGGCAAGGATATCCATCGCAGCAAGACGCGGGAGGTCGCCAAGCGCTTGGGGATTCTGCCCCAGGGCCCGGTAGCGCCCGAAGGGCTGAGCGTAAAGCAGTTAGTGGGGATGGGAAGATTTCCGCATCAGGGGTTATGGCAGAAAAATGCTCAGCAGGACGCCGATGCCATTCGCGAAGCGATGGCCTTTACCCATGTGACTGAATTTGCTGATCGCTACGTAGACGCTCTTTCCGGCGGCCAGCGCCAGCGCTGCTGGATTGCCATGGTGCTGGCCCAGCAAACCGACCTGATTCTGCTTGATGAGCCCACGACGTTTCTGGATCTGAAGGTACAGGTAGATTTGCTAGAGCTACTCTCGCGCCTAGCCCATGAGAAAGGCCGCACCCTGCTACTGGTACTCCACGACCTCAACTTGGCTGCTGCCTACGCTGATCAGTTAGTGATGATGTGCGATGGCCGTATCGTCACCAGCGGCGGGCCTAGCGAAGTCTTTACCACAACCAATCTCAATCGCGTATTCGACCTGGATGCCCATGTGATCCAAGACCCCGAAAGCGGCAGCCCGATTTGTGTGCCGCTTAAACGGCGCCAAGCCGCCAGCGAGCCAGGGGTGGTTGTTTAGCAACGCTGTGCAGGTGAGCCAAGGTGAGAGGAATTCACTCAAGCACAAAAAAGCCCGGCAATAGGCCGGGCCTTTAGAACATTAACGCCTTACCAGCTGTATTTCACGCTGCCAATCACGCTGCGGGATTCGCCGTAGTAGCACCAGTATTCACAGCTTGCTACGTACTCTTTATCGGTGAGGTTATTAACGTTGACCTGAGCTTCCCAACCCTCGGCAAACTCATAGCCCACCATCGCATCAACCAGCGTATAACTATCCACTTCTGTGTTGTCCGCGACGCTGGTATCAACGGTGCTGCCTACATAACGCACACCACCGCCAAGAGTAATGCCATTCAATGCACCGCCGGTAAAGGCATAATCCAGCCAGGTAGAGGCTTGATGACGCGGGATTAACGGCGCGCGATCATCGTCTTCTAAGCGAGAATCTGTATAGGTGTAAGCTGCCGTAACTTTTAACGCATCGGTTAGATAGCCAACGCCTTCCAACTCAAAGCCCTGCGAGGTGCGTTCACCTTCTTGCACCTGGAAGCCTGCTGGAGAGTTAACCAGCGTATTGCTTTCTTCCAAATCAAATAACGCCGCCGTTACGTAACCATCCCAACCAAAGGGAGCTACCTTAACGCCGGCTTCCCACTGACGACCTTCACGGGGGTCGTAAAGATCACCAGCGCTGTCAACGCGACCGACTGGGTCAAACGACTCGGTATAGCTGATATAAGGGTTTACACCGTTTTCACCCAGATACATTGCACCGCCTGACCAAGAAACTTGATCATCATCTGAACGCTGAGTCGATCCCGCCGTTACGTTACGGTTATCAGTTTCGGCTTGGTCATAGCGTACGCCGCCCAACAGCACCCAACGGTCATCGATACGAAGCTGATTTTGAGCATATAAACCAGTCTGCTCTTTATCGATTTCTCGTGTTAACAGATCTTCCTGGGCGATTGGCGTAAAGTTGCCGTAGGTTGGGTTAAAAATGTCAATCGGCTCACCGAACGCGTAGTCGTCCCCTTCCTGACCACGCAGGCTTAGGTTCTGATAATCAACGCCCAGCAGTAATGTGTTCTCAGTGCGATCACCGTACCAGGTACCTACCATGCGATTATCGACGGTCCAGCTATCGATAGAACCGTCACGATATACCAACCCTCTTGAAGCACGGCGATCATCGACCATAAAAAGCGCATAGGTGCTGCGCAGCTCAAGATCTAACTCGCTATAGCGTAAATCTTGTTCAAATGCCCAGGTGTCATTAAGGTCATGACGAAGCTCATAGCCTAACCCCCACTGAGTCCGCGTATCCTTATCGTAGCCTGGCTCGCTCAAATTGGTCTGAGGGTCGACCCGGCCGAAAGGTGTATCTTGTACGGTGCCGTAGGGTAGTTTAAATCCGTTAACCGGAACGCCGTCATCTTTTTGCACGCTGGCTAAAAAGGTAACAGTCGTATCTTCGCTAAAATCAACCGCTAGGCTTGGCGCAAAGTAGTAGCGTTCGTTATCCGTGGAGTCTAAATCGCCATCCCGCTCTTTGTAGAGACCCACTAGGCGATAGCGTACATCATCTGACTCACCCAACGGCCCGCTGGTATCAATCCCTACTTGGCGATGGTTGCGGTTACCAAGCTGCAAATTAACTTCCCCTTGGGGAGTTTCGGTAGGGCGTTTGCTAACCGCATTGATCAAGCCACCAGGAGGCGCCTCGCCGTAGAGAATCGATGAGGGCCCTTTAAAGACATCCACCCGTTCAAGGCCATAAGGCTCGGGTAGCCACTGATAGAACCCTTCACGGTAGATCCGTAGACCATCTTGATAAGTAGACTGATCAAAACCACGAACCTTGAACCAATCGGTATTGTTATCGCTACCATAGTGGCCCGACAAAACGCCCGCCCGATAACGGAACGATTCATCTAACTGCTGAACGTTACGGGTTTCTAACTCTTCACGGTCAACGCTCGAAACCGGGCGCGGCGTTTCTACCAGCGGCGTGTCCACCTTCAGCGCGGTAGCAGTTACTACCACGGTATCATTGGAAGTAGTCTCTTCCTGAGCATAGGCAGATGTGCAAAGGAGCACCGCGGTAACGGGGATCAGCGCGGATATTGAGCGCGCCAAGGGGCGACGAGCAAACGGCAGACGAGGCATGGGCAGGACTCAGTTAGAATTAGCGACAAGAAGCAGAATAAATATCATGATAATAGTTGTTATTAGCATTTATGATAGCGCTATTGAGTTGTTTTGATCAATGCTTCGCGGCGGGAATTTTGAGTGGTTTCTAATAATGGATCAATCAAGTGCAAGGGAAAATCAATCATGTATCTCGACTGCCACGAGTCTGATGGCAATCGAAATTTGAGAAGAGAGACGCCGCGTTCCCTGCGGCGCGAAGTGCAACATCCTGCTTAGGCATATCCGCTGCCACACTCATAGGTACCCTAAAGCGTATATTCAAAAGTGACTGTACACTGGCGAACACGGGATGAGAAAAATCCTTTACCGTCTAAGCTTTATTGATACGGCTCGCATTTTCGATACTTACCAAGCTTCCTTATGTGCGTCAGTGTACAGAGTTTGCCTATCGCCACTTTATATTTAGCGGCATGATGTTTAACGACTTGAGATATCAGGAAAAAGTACTTGAAAACGAGCATTCTACACAGGCGATGTGTATTAGAAGCTGAGCGATAGCCAGCAAAGGGGGAAGAGATTCAATGCTTGAACTTAGCAATTTCCAGCAGAATGCCCTGCTAGGTCTGCTGCCGGAAGAGGAGCTTTCACGTTTATTACCCCATTTAGAAAGGGTAACGCTAACATTAGGCCAATCGCTGTCTGAGTCTGGGCAGCAAATGAAGTATGTCTATTTTCCGCTGGATTCCATCGTCTCGTTGCTGTGTGTAATGGAAAACGGCGCCTCTACAGAAATCGCTGTTGTCGGCCATGAAGGGGTTGTTGGCGTATCACTGTTCATGGGCGGTGAGACCACACCCAGTCGAGCGATTGTTCAAAGTGCTGGGCTGGCGTACCGCCTTAAAGGCCAACTACTCAAGAACGAATTCTACCGCGCTGGCCCCATGCAACGGCTGCTGCTCCGCTACACCCAAGCTCTGCTAACACAGATGGCTCAAACGGCGGTATGCAATCGCCACCACAGCGTTGACCAGCAGCTATGTCGCTGGCTACTCCTCAGCCTTGACCGCCTACCGGGCGATGAATTGGTCATGACGCAAGAGCTGATTGCCAACATGCTGGGCGTTCGTCGTGAGGGAGTCACTGAATCGGCGGGCAAACTTCAGCGAGCCGGTCTTATCTCTTACAACCGTGGGCGTATCAAGGTTATTGACCGACCAGGACTAGAGGCACGGGTTTGCGAGTGCTATGCCGTTGTCAAAGATGAATACTACCGTCTGTTAAATCACCATAATGTGATGTGAATAAAAGGCAGCATCCCTTTTAAAACAGGCATTATCCCGCTATGTACGCTAGCGTGCCGACCTTAATTGACTCACTGTTAATATGCAGACAGTTCGTCAGCGAGCAATGACGGCCTATCTGCAGCCGACATCAAAATGATAGATAACGTCATTATGCCGTTTGCCAGGTTCCTATAACCGGAGAGGCACATGACGTCTATTTTAAACGTTCCAAATGCCAACCAACTGCTTGCAGGGCTTCCGGCTATCGAACGGAATGCGTTTATGACGGCGTGTGAAAGCGTTGAGCTGCAGTTTGGCGAAGTGCTCCTCCAGCCCAGGAACCTATTACCCACATTTACTTCCCAATCGACAGTTTTATTTCCCTGATTATCGTCATTGTTAATAACCACCGATTAGAGGTAGCGATGGCGGGCCGTGAAGGTATGCTCGGTAGCTCCCTGGTGCTCGGCGTCGAAGAGACCCCACTGCTCGCTCTGGTACAAGGTTCAGGTTCAGCCCTACGCCTCACCGCGGACAGCTTTCAGCGGCTTCTCTTGCATAGCCCGGTATTACATCAGCGCCTGAAGCGATATCTCTATGTGGTAATGAATCAACTGGCCACCTCTTCGACCTGTAATCATTTCCACCGCATTGAAGCGCGCCTAGCCCGGTGGCTACTGATGACCCAAGACCGCGCCGAAACGGACCAACTGCAGTTAACCCATAAATTTCTAACCATAATGCTCGGCGTAAGACGGGCGGGTATGATACTGGCGGCGATAGCCCTGCAGGCGCGTGGCTTGATTCGTTATCAACGCGGCGCGATCAAAGTGATTGATCGGCCGGGCCTGATTGAAGCGTCCTGCGAATGCTATAGCGTCGATTGCGCGCTCTATACCAAAATGCTGCCGGTTTTTATAACCGTGATGGAGTTGGCTAAATTACATCAGCTCTCATACTCGACTTGTCCGTGCAATTCCCCTTGGAACTTGTAAAACACTAAAGATAAAAACCCGCTATGGCGGGTTTTCAAAAAAGATCATCGTCAAATGAACAGGCATTATGCACAAGTCACCCCTGATCATTTGACGGAAGCCGTCACGTACGGCCCGAAGATATTCGGTTGACACTTGGTTGCCACTTTGATGAAAAGTACAGCGAGGAGGGGATAAAGCGAGGATAAGTCATTGAAAAGTGGTGGGCCCAGTAGGACTTGAACCTACGACCAAGGGATTATGAGTGCAACCAAACAAACTTTGGGATCGCACCTGCAATGCGTAAACGAAGACTTTTCAATAAGTTAAGATATTCCATGGTTTACATTACTCACACGGTTTTCACCCTGTTAACAGCCAAATAACAACCACGTGACAACCAAATTACTGCCAGCCACAGCAAAATATAGGGTCGATAATTGATAACCAAAAATGTACTATGTACACTAAAATACGCACTGGCTAAAGGAAGTGCCCTAACGTGAGTCATGCGATTGAATTTATCGAAACCCCGACGTTCACCCGCCAGATTCAGGCAATTGCGACAGACGACGAATTAAAGGAGTTGCAGCGCACCCTGATTGCTCAACCCGACAAAGGCGACCTGATTCAGGGCACGGGAGGGCTGCGCAAAATACGCATGGCGTTGGGCAACCAAGGCAAGAGCGGCGGTGCCAGGGTTATCTACTTTTTGGCAACGGCAGAGAGAATCTATCTGATACTGGCCTACCCCAAGAGCGTCAAGGACAGCTTAACGCCCGCTGAAAAGGCCGCACTGAAAACACTGACCCACCAATTGAAGGGGGAGGTTTCCAAATGAGCATTTTTGACGAACTGCAATCATCACTGCAGGAAGCCGTTGAGATCAAACAAGGTAAAGCGCAGGCCAGCCGCATCACACGCCATGAAGTGGCCGATGTAAAAGCGATCCGCGCCAAGCTACACGTCTCCCAGACGGAGTTTGCTAAAGCTATGGGAACCAGTGTTGACACCATCAAAAGCTGGGAAACCAAGCGCCGTAACCCTACAGGGCTAGCCGCTAAGGTATTGGCAACGATTCAGGACAACCCTGCTTTTTTCAACGAACTTGCTTCGCATTAGCGCTTTTTTTGCAGGACGAATGCAGTGTCAATATCTAGTTAATATTCATGAAGAATATCGCTCGATACTCAAGTGGTGTTTGCCGTAGGCAATCTGCCGATTAAATCGGCCTTTTACTTTGACCACTACCCGCGCCGGAATTTGTGTGCGGCCCGCCTGATAAGCTTTTTCTGCACTGGCTGGCTCCCACTGCACCCCTAGACGGTTCAATGCCTCTTTGGCAGCCTGGTCAAAGCCACCAGGCGCTGCAATCATTGGTTTGCCCGTAATACGGTTTGGGCGCGCTTTGGCGTATAGCCCCTTACCAATACGTACTAATCGTCCCTGCGCCTCCAATTGTCGAAGCACAGGGCCAACTTGGTCATAACCACCCAGTGCAGCGAAATCATCACGTAGAAATACCATTCGCCGACTTTTGCGAATTTTTTCACGAATGCGGGACTCAAGCGTTTGAATGGTCATGTAACACGCTTAGCCAATTTGAGTTTTTTCCCGCCGAATTCCTCTGTTTTCCGTCTCGTCTATAGCAACATAAGCAAGGCCCGCCATGGTGGCGGGACCAAATAAGGAGGCTCACATGGCCAAGCATGATGATGACAACCGCAGCCGACAGTTAGATCCCGAAAACGACGCATACTGGCAGTCTCGAGGAGAGGACGAACGTCCAGATGGTTGGGAAGACCTTATCTAATGATGAGACAGGCAGGGGGCGGCAACTAGCCGCCCCTCGCTTCGGCTATAGCCTGTGACGCTTTGGTAGTGTTCAGAATTCTGTGTCATTTCTTTAGACTGAACCGAAAAGAGATGACTTATGACCAAACCTATGTTCGATATGGATGCCGCACTTCAAGCTCTGCGTGAGGGCAAAGACCTCACCGGCAAAGACGGTATCCTGACCCCGTTGATCAAGCAACTCACCGAAGCCGCCATGCAAGGTGAGCTGGAGGCCCATCTAGCCTCGGAGGACACAGCCAACCGCAAGAACGGTTCCAGTCGCAAGACCATGAAAGGGCCGACTGGCAGCTTTGAGCTGGACGCACCGAGAGACCGGACCGGCTCCTTCGAGCCCCAGATCGTCAAGAAGCACCAGACCCACCTTACTGACGAACTGGAACGTAAAATCATTGCCCTGTTCGCACTCGGTAACAGCTATCAGGACATCCGTACGCACATCGCCGAGCTGTATGGTGTTTCGCTCTCCAACGGCACCATCAACGCCGTCACCGACAAACTGCTACCGGAGCTGCAAGCCTGGCGTGAGCGTGACCTGGAAGCTATTTACCCCATTGTCTGGCTCGACGCCATTCACTACAAAATCAAAGAGAATGGTCGCTACGTCAGCAAAGCGATCTACACGCTCCTTGGCCTGAACATCGAGGGCAAGAAAGAACTGCTCGGCCTCTACCTCTCGGACCAGGAAGGTGCTCACCACTGGCTCAGTGTACTCACGGACCTCTACAACCGGGGCGTCAAAGACATCCTGATTGCCTGTATCGATGGACTGAAGGGCTTCCCCGAAGCCATTGAGTCGATTTACCCCGACACCGAGATCCAGCACTGTATCATTCACCAGATCCGGAACTCGATGAAGTACATTGCCTCGAAAAACCAGAAGGCCTTTATGGCCGACCTGAAAGCCGTCTACAAGGCTGCCACGCTCAATGCCGCCGAACTTGCGCTTGATGACCTGGAAGCCAAGTGGGGTGATAAATATCCCATGGTTATCAAGTCCTGGCGGGACAAGTGGCCCACGCTCTCAGCCTACTTCAAATACCCCGATTACGTGCGCAAGGCGATTTACACCACCAACGCGGTGGAAGCCGTACACCGCCAGTTCCGCAAGCTCACCAAGACCAAGGGCGGCTTCGCCAATGAGAACAGCTTACTCAAGCTGCTCTATGCCGGTATACTCAAGGCCTCTGAGCGCTGGACGCACCCCGTGCAGAACTGGAACTTGACGCTGTCACAGATGGCCATCCACTTCCCAGGGCGCTTGGAACATCACATCAGCCTATAAGGCTGGTTGGCTGACACAGAGTTTTGAACACCCTCGACGCTTTTTTATACTCCGCACCATACACAGAGAATATCTCTTCGATCATGGGGTTGGGTAACTCATGCGTACTAAGAAATGCTCTAAACTCCCTGCATGTTTCAAGAAAAATAAAGGCCCTGGTATAACCTATCGCTATGGCATCAATTGCATGATCGCTGGGTGAAGCTTGTGTATAAGCCACTGCTTCCGTTAAACCCTTGATGGAGGAATGCTCGGGACGTCCACTATCTTTCCCTATCCAGTTTCTTAGTAGCTTTTGCTTCGAAGCGATATCCTCTCCTCGGCCGCTACCTTCATCGTCTTTCAAGTATTCATGTTCTGCCCACAACTTGCCCAGAAAAGCGCTAGTTGTACTATTCGGTGGGCAACCGGAATTGGCCGCTATGTAATCTAGGAAGGACGAAACTGGATTGCTCCACTCGCCTACTTGAGGGCAGAACTTCGGCAGGAATGTCTCGAGCGGCACTCTCCCTTTGTGGCTACCAGTCAAGTATTCCCATTCGGCAACTAGCCATGCTGCAAAGCGAAGCAACATAGACGAGAAAGCGCACAGACGGAAACGAATCAATTCAGGGTAGGCCTCAAAGCTCCCGCTAGGCGGATCGATAGACAGTAGGCCCTCCACATTTTGTCGAACCAGCAAGCAACCCGGCTCGGAGGCGAGGTTACACGCCAATAAAACCCGCAATTTATTATGAGCACCCACCGTATTGAGTAACTCTTTGATCAAATCTCTTTCCGCATCGACTCGAGACTGCCAATACTCCTTGCTGACGGTTTCATGAAGACATTTGCTCGCAATCAAGGCAGACCATTCATTATAAGGCTGCCAAAGAAATTCAAGTTCTTGTGGGTCTTGGCGGAGCGCCTTTAGCTCAGGCTTGTCTTCTAGGATGCGCTCTATTTTAGCCTGGGTGCTCGGCCTTATTTCCTTCATATTGGAAGGGTTCAAAAACTTTATAAAGGTTCGCCAAGTTAGCCAGCCAGGCTTTCGTGTCTCTTCGTACCCATGCTTAGGAGCCGTTGGGGCATTCAGCAATACGCAAAGCTGTTGAGTTGGATAAAAAAACAAAAAACCTTTCACATAGGGTATTCGCTTTTCGTCGGCTTCCAAAAGCTTCTTAACCATATCTACGATGCTCCACTCAATTCTCAGCTTTCATAACCTTGTGCCCCTGCTTTATTGTTAGTTTAGCTAATCAACTGCGCGATTTCCGGCTCATAAACCAAACCCATAATCGACCCATCTCGAATCCTCTTTACCGCCTCATCAATCACATGCAATGGCACCAAAAACCACTCTCGTGGCTTAACCGGATGCCCAAAACGATCTTGAATGGTCAGCTCAAGCTGTGCGGGGGCAAAGATGCAATGAAAAAGCGCTTCCAGTTTGCGGCGGTTAATACCAGCCAGCTTGTAAGTGGCGACTACCTCAACATCAGCCAGTAGATAGGTGGCATCGTGTGCGGCATTGGCTATGCGAGCTTCGACCTTGCCACCTGTGACGCCGATTTTGTGGATCAGCTCTCGATGTTCCGCCACAAACGGGTGTTCTGACAGGCTCCGCAGCACGTAGATGGTGCCGCTTTCTATGTCTTCTTCTTCCCAAGTTTCGCTAAAGCGGTTTTCATTAGGCTGCTGTTCAGCAAACAGAGGCCCGGCATCTGGCTCGGTAATTCGGCGGCTGGCTTCATCTTTGTAAAGCGCTCTGACTAACGATAGGCGCAGCAGATTGCTTTCCGTTCCGTTAGAGAAAATCACTCGCAGTCGGGCATCTTTCTTGCCCTGGGGTGAATCAAACTCCTCACCCTCCTCGGCCACATAGGCCGTTTGACCATCCACGATGAACCACTGCCCTACCTCAATGGTAGCGTTCTTACCGAATCGTCGCGTGGTTCTTAGCCCACTTTTCAGCTCGCTTTCTATTTGCTCAAACAGCGGCTGGTAGGTTGCAAAGTCTTCGCATTTCTCTCTATTCGCCACCTCTTCAGCGGCACGCTTCTCCGCGCTTGAGCGCACATGCCTTAGCTCGGTAAGCTCAGACGCCCCGGAAATCCCAGACAGCTCAGTAAGCAAGGCGTCATCGTCCATCGTCTCTGTCGCATCAACGTCGCTGACACGGTTGCCATCTAGCAAGCCTTGATGGTCAAGGGGCTCCACCAGGGTTCGGCACTCCTCAAGCGAACGAATGCGATCAAGACGCACGGCATAGAGCCGTTCAAAAATATCGTTGCCTTCACCGTGCTGCGGGGCACAGCCATGCTGATCGACAAAGCGCTGAATCTCTTCAAAGCCCGCGATGATGCGCTCTTCACGTGCCGAAAGGCCTTTCTTTTTCTCGGGTTGAGCTAACTCATCTAGCTCGGCGCGCAAGTCGTCCAGGTCAATCATAACGCCCCTCATCTTTAAAGCGCACGAATGCAGAAGCACCTTCGGCCATGCGTTTTTCCCAGGCATCTTGGGAGCTAATTGAAGGCAAACGCCCTCGCTCTTTCTTGAATTTGACCGCTCTCATCGCCAGCTCTTTGGCTTCATCTGGTGACAGGTTGGTACGTTTACCAGAGATGACGGCGGCTACTTGCTTCAAGCTATCTTCACTCATGCTCTTGGCCAGAATCGCGTAGGCCTCGCTAAAGGGGTTGATACGATCAATCAAATCAATATCGAGCTCCCGCACGTCCATCGCGTACTTGCGTACCCCTGCTATTAAAGCTGTGTTCGGCTTTGGCTCATTGCTACCAATATCAACGGCCTCGCTACCCGCCAGCAATAGTTTAGCCTGCTGGGTGAGGTTGAGCGCTGCGATGGCGTGTTGGCGAACAGCTTCTTGGTCTTGTTCGTCCAGGTTGGGGTAGCGCTCCTTGATGATCTTGCCCATGCGTACCTGGGTGAGCTCTTCGGGCACCAGTTCTTCATCAAACAAGCCACGTTCAATGGTGGTCTTGTCCTGCACGAAGCCTGTAATCACCTCATTCAGGTCTTCTTGGCAAATCCGGGTGGCTTCTTCGCTTTTGGGTTCTGCCAGCCCCTTAATTTCGATTTGATACTTGCCGGTTTCTTCGTTAACGCCCACATTGCATTTGCTATGGTCGTAGCCCTCGTCACCGTAGTCGAACCCTTCTTGCGGGCCGCTGGTAGGGTTCTTTGGCTTGAACTCAAAGCGTGGTGCCAGTACTTGCTCCATCAGCAGGCTGGCAGCAATGGCTTTTAAGGTATCGTTAATGGCTTCGGTCACTGCCTGTTCAGCCGCATCCGGTTCGGCGATCAAATTCGTGAAGCGTGCCCGTGTCTTGCCCGGCGCATCCCGCGTGGCGCGACCAATAATCTGCACGATCTCCGTTAAGCTAGAACGATAACCCACCGTTAACGCATGTTCGCACCAGATCCAGTCAAATCCTTCTTTGGCCATTCCCAGCGCGATGATGATGTCCACATGGTCACGATTGTGCTTCTGCGCGGGGTCTTTCAGTGCGCTCGACACACGCTCACGCTTGGTTGAATCATCGTCTACCAAATCAGCAATTTTTAACAGCCGACCTTCTGGTGTTTTTACCAATTGAAAACCTGTGACTGGGTCAGTCCCCTGCCACTCCCCTAGCTCCTCGATGATGTGCTCAACCTCACGCACCTTATCCTTGGAACTCTCGCGTGAATTAACATTGGGGATATGAAGAATGGTCTTCTCAGCAGGATCGAGCACCTTGAGGATGTCATCAGCGTAAGAGCCAGAATAGAAGTAGTAGCCGATATCCAGCTGTTTGAGGTACTCGTAACCGTTGAGCTGCTCGTAATAGGTATAAGTCACCGTATCAAAACACGACTCATCCTGCGGGGCCAACACCGCCTCGGTGTCGCCGCGGAAGTAGGAGCCGGTCATCGCGACGATGTGCACCTTATCGCGGTTGATAAAGCCGCCCAAGTGAGCACCTAACTTATTGTCGGGATTTGCAGAAACATGGTGGAACTCATCCACGGCGATCAAGCGGTCATCAAAAGCTGCTAACCCAAACTGATCAATCGCAAAACGAAACGTAGCATGGGTGCAAACCAGCACTTTGTCGCTGCTTTCAAGAAAAGCGCCCAGAGATTTGACCTTGCCGCCATTGTCCGTGCCCGGCGCGTTGCACAGGTTCCATTTGGGTTCTACATGCCAATCAGCCCAGAAGCCGTAATTGCTGAGCGGCTCGTCATTAAAACTGGAACCGATAGATTTTTCTGGCACCACGATAATGGCCTGCTTCAGCCCCTGGTTATGCAGCTTATCCAGCGCAATAAACATTAGGGCGCGGCTTTTACCCGATGCGGGTGGTGACTTGATCAGCAGGTATTGCTCACCTCGCCGCTCGTAGGCACGCTCTTGCATGGGCCGCATGCCAAGTTCATTGGACGCGGTAGAGCTGCCATTACTGGCGTACGAGACGGAAACTGAGGGTACTCTCTTTGTCATAATGCGATACCTGTCAGGGCCGCTTTAGCCCTTCCTTGAAAACTTGCTTCTGCAACTGTCAAGCATTCCTTGACAGTTGAGAAAGCTCATAGGGCGTTGATTCTGTTTCTTATTTTCCATAAAGGATCATAACGGCTCATAACGGCTCATAACGGCTCATAACGGCTCATAACGGCTCATAACGCTTGGTACGATAGTTCTTGCCGTCTGCGACAGTTGTCAAGGATTCCTGGACAACTGAATCATGGCGTAACTCCCCGTATTCAAATATATTTTTGGCGTGAAGGGACACGTTCTGCTTGGTAGTCTGGAATAGTTCAGCAATTTCTAGCTGACTCAGCCAGGCGGAACCTCCTTCTGTCCGAAGAGGTAGTTGGGCTTGGTCATCCTCAGAGGTGTAAAGAATTATTTCACTCATTCGTTAGCTCTCCTCACGGACTGGCTTGTTACGAATCGCTTTCCAAGATTTTCGACAGGATGGTTCTTTTTCACCAACAATTGGCGAATATCATCCCAATCCAAAAGAATGGAGATCTTTTCTACAATCGCGCCATTTTCTTTTACGATAGCTGTAAGTCCTGAATAGCGTTCTTTTGCTTCAGCCTCATGGCGAGCAATAGCGTCCTCAAATAAGCTACGTGCTTCTTGTACGAAAGGCTTGATGAGCTCTCGAACCTTTTTATGCACTGAGCTGATGCCGCCAACATGGATACGTGCAGCCGAAATGATGTCCACTTGCTCGGAGCACTGATCCAATACAGCTCTCTTAAATGCCGGCTCCTCTTCTAAAGCTGACTTTAAAGCATAAGGAATGATGGAAAACTGCAATTGCTTTGGATCGCTTGGGGGTAGCCAACTCATTCCCATTGTCACACCATGCACCGCTAAACCTGCATGCTGTGCATGGTTGCGCAAGGCCTCCATAAAGCGATACTCAAAAAAAGTATCGTAAGCTGTGGAAGCAACTTCCTTAGCCGATTTTGGTTCAGCCCCCACTTTTTTTAAGAGTTGCGGGTATTGATCTAAGTACATGCGCGTAGCTGAGAGGAGGTTGACGACTCGGCGATTAATGCTGGTACGGATCTCAAAAAAATCATTATAGCCGTGCCTGCCTGCCGTCATATTAGAAACTGCCGCAGACATAGCCTCTAGCTCAAGCTCACGATAATTGCCAAGTAATAAATCATAGTTTTCCTCAAGTGCAATGGCGGAGTTCAAGCAGCTTTTTGCTTGCTTCAGACTTTGAAATTCCTCTTCACTGAGGGGTAGCTCCGGATTAGTCTCGAGAACGAGTACGTGGAGTGAACACTTTCGATTTTTTTGGCCTTCCGCTATCTGTTCCTTCATCAGCTGTCACCCTTACCCGGCTTTTGTTCGTCGGTCATCTTGGTATACAGCTCAAACAGCTTTTCCAAGCGCTCCGTATCGTTTTTGAAGCGACGCCCGATGTAGATACGCTCCAACACCTCATCATTGCGCTCATGGGCTTCACGCAGATTGTCGGGCATTTTTTCAGGATCGTAGAGGTCAGCAATGGTGGCCGGAAAGTGCGCTTCGCGAGCCAGCAAAATATTCTCGGCACAGCGCTTCAAGTCGGCGCGGTTCTTTTCAGTGAGGACAGGAAGAGGAAAAGTATTGTATACGACAGTATTTCCATAACGTGTTCCGTTACCTAAGCGTCCGGAAACTGTTTCTGCCCATACACGATGCAAAGAAGAAGCAATAACAGAGAACTCAACTAAGGGAGTTCCGTATATGGTGAATGCGTTATGGTTTGAGACAAATCCACGCTTACGAATTTCAACAGGAACATAAGCTAAAGAGTTTCCAATCGTGTTTCCCACTTGGATAAAGTCTGCATCCTCGTAGGTTGAATAACAGAAAGCGTGTGGCTTTCTAGCAGCCTTTTTAGCGTCCCGACCTGCACTAAGTCGGTAAGTTCTACACTCATTAATAATTTCAGAAATTGGTGGTATTTTAAGCGCCTCCTCGACGTTCTCCTCATCTACCCAAACACACCAACGATGCGTGCCTGACACCAATTCCTTTGTACCGCCATACCTATTGATAAATTTAGCTGCACCAGGCCATTCAGCAATTATTTTTGACCTATCGCTATGTTCAAGAATAAGTTTCTTTCCATCGACTGCATTACTTCCCATTTTCATCTTGGCAAGGTTTGATATTGGCTTATCCTGAGGAGTGCAAATAACTTTTGGCCCTGAAACCAAGTATGGAGAAATGCTTTCGCAAAGCTTAATGCTGCTTTCAGAAAAGAGGCGTTTTGGCCGCTTTTCAGTTTTTGATAGTCCAATAATTGTACAGTAGACACCTGCATTATTTGCCGCTGAATTCGCCCATTTAAAAGGCCGATAAGCAAAGTCTACAGCTGCTTTATCAAAAATTTTAGGCCACAGCAAAGCAACCTGCTCTCCCTGACAAATTGAGCTTGTGGAAACCAAAGCCATACTGCAATCAGTGCGATGGACCATATCCAAGCCTTTAACAATAAATGCAGCGACGTAATCTAGAAGCTGAGCTTTGGATAGCCCTACTGCGGCCATTTCATCTGATTGCGCTTTGCTCTTTTTCTTCGCGCCAAGATAGGGAGGGTTACCACAAATATATGTTTCTCCACCTTCATTCTCAAAATCAATCTGAGCCTGATTCAGCGGGATTTCAAACAAATCATCAGCTTGGTATTTCACGCCTGTTCCGGTAGGCGGGCAGATGCTAAACCAATCCAACCGCAGTGCATTACCACAAGTGATCCAATTCTGTGAGTCCAGAGGAAGAAACTCGGCTAATGCCAGCTTCTGGCCGCGATACATGAGATCACACTGATATTCAGCAATAATCAAGGCTAGGCGGGCTACCTCCGCCGAAAAGTTTCGCAGCTCAACACCACGAAAATTAGTTAGAGGGATCTCCGTGGGTCGATTAGGCTCTCCCCGGCACTGGTTAATCCCAGCCTCGATGGCCCGCATCTGTTTGTAGGCGATAACTAGGAAGTTGCCCGAGCCACAGGCCGGGTCGAACACCCTGATTTTGGCCATGCGGTTGCGCAAGTTGAGTAACTTACGTGTGTTGTCGCCAGTTTCTTCCAATTTCTCGCGCAGGTCGTCCAAGAATAGTGGGTTCAGCACTTTTAAGATATTCGGCACGCTAGTGTAGTGCATCCCCAGTTCACTACGCTCTTCTTCGTCCGCTACTGCCTGAATCATGGACCCAAAAATGTCAGGATTGATCTGGGTCCAGTCCAGACTGCCGATATGTAGCAAGTAGGAACGGGCAATTTTGCTGAAGCGCGGCACTTCCACGTTGCCTGAAAACAACCCACCGTTCACATAGGGGAAGCCTTCATCTACCCAACGGGGAATACTAGCCGCCGCACGTTCGGCCTGTTTGGTATTCATGGCTCGGAAGATTTCGCTAACCACTTCATGGGTATTAGCGGAATCTCTGTCGCTCATTTTTGCAACAGTATTGGTAAACAGGCGAGTGCCATCGAAGATGCTTGTGGCTTCAGCAAAAAAACAGAAAATCAGCCTTGCCATGAAGTGATTCATCTCTTGGCGCCGCTCTTCCGAGCCCCAGCTTGGGTTATCTTTCAATAGCTCTACATACAACCGATTCAGGCGACTGGTTGCACGAATATCAAAGGTCTTCTCACGCACCTGCTTAAAAGCGGTTATTCCCGCCAGTGGTAGAAAAACACCAAAGTGGTCAGGGAATGACTCATAGGAGCAGACAACCGTCTCGCCACTTTCCAGTTCTTCGGCCTCCAGCGTCTCACCATCTGTGGCGAGCACGAATTTGGCCTTGGCACGTGCAGTGGCTGGCAGTGGCTGGGCTAGCCTTCAGAGCGGCTAGGGTTTGGGTAACGGCTCCGGCGTCCGCCACAGCGATATGGATATTATTCGTCTGCAGAACGCCACCCGCATCAGACTTATTGGAATGACCCGAGCGCAGCCGGCTGATGGTAGTCGGCTTGTTGCCAAAGGCTTCCAAAAAAGCATAGGGGAATTCAGCCGGATTAAACGGCTGTTGTGCTAATTCAGAGATGGCGGATTCGATTTCAACTGCGTTCATGGAGTGCCATTTATCCTGTTCGCCTTAAAGCGAGTGCTGTATTTCTCGTTGCTAAGCCGTTCAGCAGCAATAGCTAAATGCAGGCTGCATAGTTCCATTGGGCTAAGAACATTAATCGCAAATAAAAATAAGCGCAGCAGCTAAGTACTGCCATCCACAGTACCTGCCCTCACTCAATAAGTATTTGTTAATTGCGATTATCATACACAGCCAACAACGAGCTATCAGCCGTTGAAAGCGAACAAGAAAGAGATAAACAAAGAAAGGGCAAAACGAGTGGCGGGGAGCCGCAGACCAAGGGAGTTATAATCCCCTGCTTTTTGAATTAGGCAAATATAGAAATGGTGGGCCCAGTAGGACTTGAACCTACGACCAAGGGATTATGAGTCCCCTGCTCTAACCAACTGAGCTATAGGCCCGAAAAGCGTGCATATCATAGCGAATGTGGCCGGGTGAGGCTAGTCCCTTTGCGCTATCTTGATGTCATTACGGCACTTTATGTGGATTGGGCAGTCTGGTGAGTAGTTCTTTATGCGGAGACGCGTTGTGAAAGCATTGATTGCTCTATTTCCTTTATTGTTGGCATTGCCCGTGCACGCTGACTGGCAGCTTGACCCTGCCCAGTCGCAGGTGCAGGCGTCGATTACTCAGTTGAACGGCGAAACACCGCAAACTCATCACCACCAAGTGCGTGATCTGCAGGGTGATATCTCCAGCGATGGCACACTGCGCCTGCCGTTAAAACTTAGCCAAACGGATGTGCTGGAACGCTTTGGCGAGCTGCCACCGTGGATAGGCATGCTGGCAAATACCACCCTGGTCACGCTAGTGGCACAGATGCCACCCGAGCGTTTAGATAGCTTAGATATTGGTGAATCACTGGTGGAGACGTTGGAGTTTCGCGTTCAGTCCGACATGATTAACCAGCAGGAATCCGTGCCGCTGCGGTTTACCCGCGAAGGCTTGAACGAGATACGCGTGACCCACGCGGAACCAATGGCGATGGATGGCCGAGCACTGATGGCCAACAGCACGGTGCGCACCGTGCTGTCGATGCTGGGCTATCAAGAGATTGACGAGCATGTGCCCGTCACTCTCAATGCGCTCCTGGTTAATAGATAATCGATAGCCGTTAAAGGTTGCTAATTGCTTCCACATCCCCCGCCTGGGCTTCGCCGGTTTGTACGCGCCACTGGGCGGCATAGTGGCCGTTAGCTGCCAATAGGCTCGAGTGGCTGCCCCGCTCGGCCACTTGGCCTTTCTCGATTACGACGATCTCATCGGCATGCACGATGGTCGAAAGCCGGTGAGCAATCATAATCACCGTGCGGCCATGGGCAATACGCTTGAGCGAGCGCTGAATGGCCGCTTCGGTTTCGTTGTCCACTGCGCTAGTGGCTTCATCCAGCACCAAAATAGGCGGGTCTTTCAGCAGCGCCCTGGCTAGAGAAAGCCGCTGGCGCTGGCCGCCGGAAAGCCGCACGCCTCGCTCACCTACTGGCGTGTCCAGCCCTTGGGGCAACGTTTCGACAAAGCTCCACGCTTCGGCGGTTTTGGCGGCATCGATAATCGCCGCTTCGTCCGCATCAGGTTTGCCGTAGGCGATATTGTCGCGAATGCTGCCTTCGAACAGGTAAACGTCCTGGCTAACCAGGCCAATCGATTGGCGTAGCGAGTTCATGCTGACATCGATAATCGGCTGGCCGTCGATGAGTACTCGTCCGTTTTCCGGGTCGTAAAAACGCAGCAGCAGTTTGATCAGGGTCGATTTGCCCGAGCCCGTCGCCCCAACCAGCGCCAAAGTGTTGCCTGCCGGTGCGTGTAAATGAACGTTCTCCACGCCAACGCCGCTGGTGGCGTAGTGAAAGCTCACATTGTCGATGGTCACTTCGCCGCGCACCGGCTGAGCGAGCGGTGTGGTGCTGTCGTCTTTGACCGTAATCGGCACTTCGAGCAGATCAAGGATGCGCCGCGTGCTGGCCATGGCGCGCTCAAACAGGTCGATCACTTGGGCCAGGCCGGTGAGTGGCCAGAGCAGCCGCTGGGTCAGAAACACCAGCACGCCGTAAGCGCCAACATTCAGCGAGCCGTTGAGCGCCATCATGCCGCCAACGGTAAAGGTGGCGAGAAAGCCCGCCAAAATCGCCATGCGGATGACCGGAATAAAGGCGGAGCTAACCTTGATCGCGCGGCGGTTGGCTTCAACATAGGCTTCGCTAGCATCGCGCAGGCGCTCGGCTTCGCGGTCTTCGCTGGTAAAACTTTTAATCGTGGCAATGCCGCTTAGGTTGTTGGATAACCGGCTGGCCAGATCCCCCACTTTCTCGCGCACATCGCTATACAGCGGCCCGGCCTTGCGCTGGAAGAAGAACGCACCCCAGATAATCAGCGGAATCGGGGTAAATGCCAACAGCGCAATCAGCGGTGAAAGCACGAAGAACACCGCGCCCACTGCTATCACCGTGACGACCACCTGAATCAAGGAATTGGCGCCACCGTCCAGAAAGCGCTCAAGCTGATTGACGTCATCGTTCATGGTGGCCACTAGCTGGCCGGAGCTTTTCGATTCAAAGAACGCCATATCGAGGCGCTGGGCATGCTCGTAGGTATCCTGTCGCATATCTGCCTGTAGCCGCTGGGCCAGGTTGCGCCAGAGGATTTGGAACAGATACTCGAACAGCGATTCTCCTGCCCAGATAACGAACGTCAGCACTGCCAACATGGTGATCTGCTGCTGAGGCGTTTCAAATCCCAAACTCGCCACAAAGCTCTGCTCTTGGTTGACCACCACATCAATGGCGACACCAATCAAAATCTCGGGGGCAATATCAAACAGCTTGTTGATAACGGAACAAGCGGTGGCGGCCATGATGCGTCGCCGGTAGCCTTTGGCGTAGCGCAGCAGGCGCACCAAGGCTTGAAAACTGTGCGCAGGAGAGGACACAAGTATTCCTTACTGAGTGATTATCGAGGCATTAGAGTAATGAAATAGCCCCGCTATCTCTAGCGGGGCATCCGTTTTTAGCAGGCATCCATGGCGCCAGCCCGGCCGTTGGCCTAATAAGTGGGCTCTGAACAGCGCCTCACGTTAGCCAACAAGGGGCTGCCGGTATCGGGGTCGATGAGTAGCGTACAATCGACTTGATAGAGCGTGCGCACCAGATCAGGCGTCACCACCTGCGCGGGCGGTCCTTGCGCAACAATCTGCCCTTCGCGCATGGCGATGAGATGGTCGGCATAGCGGCAGGCACTGGCAAGGTCATGCAACACCATCACGACGGTGCGGCCATGGTGAGCAAGGTGTTTGACCAACTCAAACACTTCAATCTGATGCCCTAGATCCAGTGCGGAGGTGGGCTCGTCCAGCAGCAGCAGCGGGGTTTGCTGGGCGATGGTCATGGCAATCCAGGCGCGCTGCCGCTGGCCGCCGGAAAGCGCATCAATTGGCCTGTCCGCGAGCGGCTCAAGCCCTGCGGCTGCCAGTGCATGCTGAACCACGCGCTGATCCTCCGCCGACCATTGGCGCAACCAGCCCTGGTGGGGCTGGCGGCCAAAGCGGATTAGTTCGGTCACGGTCAAGCCTTCCGGCGCTACGGCCTCTTGGGGCAGCAGCGCCAGCTGAGTGGCTAACTGGCGAGTGGGCAGGCGTTGAATATCGCCACCGTCCAGCAATACCAGCCCGCTATCAGGTTTATGCAGGCGCGCAAGCCCGGCCAGTAGCGTCGATTTTCCGCACCCATTGGGGCCCACAATCGCGGTCACTTTGCCGCTGGGTAGAGCGATATCCAAGCCGTTGATCACCTGCCGGGCGCCATAGCTCATGCCGAGTGAGTGGGTCGACAGTGACGGTAACGCAGAGTTGGAAGGTTGGCTCATGTAAAGCTCCGTTGAGGACGCATTAATATCCAAAGTAACCACGGCCCGCCGACCACGGCCGTGACAATACCGACCGGAATCTCAATCGGCGCCAACAGTGTGCGCCCGGCCAGGTCAGCCAGCACCATCACCAAGGCCCCTGCCAGCGTTGCCGCCGTAATCGGCACTCCGCGCGAGCTCGACAGCGAGCGGGCAATCTCTGGGCCAATCAGCCCCACCATGCCAACAGGCCCTGCCACCGCGACGGCCAGGCCGGTCAGCGCCACCGAAAGCAGCAACACTTCTAATCGGCGGCGTTTAACTTTGACCCCTAAACCACTGGCGGTGGCATCTTTAAAACGTAGCAACGTAAGCGAACGAGCTAACATCAGCGCTGTGATCAAACCTAGCACTAACCCAAACATCAGCAGTTGTAGCGCGCCGCTGGGGCGGGCATTGAGCGAACCGACGGTCCAGGGGTAGGCGGCATTGGCGGTGTCGATCGCCACGCGAGCGAGAAGTAGCTGAGTGACAGCGCCAAACACGGCACCAACGCCAATGCCCGCAACGATAAAGCGATAGCCCTGGGTGCCGCTGCCCGCCGCCAAACCAAACGTGAGCACCGCGGCGGTGGTCGCCCCTGCTAATGCCATGGCGGGGGGCGCAATGGAAACGCCGATGCCTACGATGGAGGCCACCGCAAAAGCCGTCGCGCCATTATCAATGCCGATAATACCGGGGGTCGCCAGGCGATTGCGGGCTAACGTTTGCATTAAAATGCCGGCCAGGGCAAAGGCCGCACCGGTGCAAGCGGCGGCGGCTAACCGCGGCAGGCGGAGCTCCTGCACCACGAAGTTCGCCATCATATCCGCCTTGCCAAACAGCGCGTGCAACACCGCCATCGGGGCGACGTTGACGCTCCCCAGGCTCAGGTAGAGCACACTGGCCAACAGAAACGCGCCTAACAAGCTCGCATTGACCGTTACCGCACGCCGCTCCAGCAGCACACTTTGGTCGCCATGGCGGCTTCGCCAGCATAAGCGCCAATAGCCTTGGGGTGGCGAAATGGGGATACGAGCCGGTCGTGTAGAAGCGGCATCGAGAGCAGAAGAGCGGACTGGGGTAGGTTTCATTGTTCCACTCATAGCATCGGCAAACGGCGTGCGCGCACCACCGCTATGAGCACGGGCGCACCGCATAGCGCGGTGAGTACGCCTAGCGGCAGTTCTGAAGGGGCAACGACGACACGAGATACAATGTCCGCCGACAACACCATCAAAGGACCAATGGGAAGGCAGAACCATAGCGTGCGACGAATATCTGGCCCGGCAAACGCGCGCGCAACAAACGGCACGACCAGTCCAACGAACGCGATGGGCCCTGCAATAGCGGTAGCCGCGCCGACCAAGAGCGCCACACAAGCAACCACCAACCAACGAATAAGGTTGGGGTGGTGGCCCAACCCCGAGGCAACCCGTTCCCCCAGTGCTAACGCGGCTAACGGCCGGGCGATCAGCAATACGATAATGGAAGCGACCAGCATACTGGGCAGCACCGAGAGCAGGTCGTCCAAGCGGCGGCCAGCCAAACTGCCAATGACCCAGAAGCGAATTTCATCAGCGGCGCGCTGGTCATAAAGCAGTATCAACGAGGTGAGGGACGCCAGTAGCCCCGAAAACGCAGCGCCAGCAAGCACGAGCCGTATAGGGTCGTTACCCACACCGCGAAAACGCGCCACGCTCAATACGCACACGCACCCCATCAAGGCGCCCAACTGAGCAACGGAAATACGCAGCGTGGCCGCACTGGCCCCCAACACCAAGGCCAGTGCCACGGCAAAGGCCGCGCCCGCGCTCACCCCTAACAAGCCTGGCTCAGCCAGCGGGTTACGCGCCACCGCTTGTAACAGCGCCCCCGCCACGCCTAGCGCCATGCCCACCACAATGCCAATTAACGTTCGCGGTGCGCGCAATTCCCAGACAATAAAGTGTGCTTCACTGTCTTGGGAACCGCTTAACAGCGCCATGGCTCTACCGGGCCCAACGCTGCCCGCGCCGATCAACAGGCTAACGAGGCTCACCGCCACAAGGGCGGTGAGCAGGAGCAGCATTAACGTGCGCGGGTTAGCTCTTTTAATAGCTAAGGTTGCAAATGGTGAAACCCTCACGGCAACAGCGCAGCCTCAATCTCATCAAGAATGGCTTGGGCGGCCAGCGGGCCGTTGGCGCTTGTCCAGAGCTGGCCATCCACAGGGACAACACGCCCTTGCTGCACCACATTTAAGCGCGTAAAGGCACTACTCTGCTTAGCCGACTCCAACGCTGCTTTACCATCATCGTTGAGCGTTGCTAGAAACAGCCAGTCGCCATCCACTTGTGACAGGTTTTCCAGGCTAAGCACATCGCTGTGCACACCGCGCTCGCCCACTAACCCACCGTCCTGAACGTCCAGCCCAGCTTGGGCTAACAATCCAGCGGCGAAAAGGTTTTGCGACATCACCATGGGGCCGCCGGGCATCCAACGAATGAGGAAAGCACTACCAGCCGCCCCTGCTTCGTCCACGGCTTGACTAACCTCAGCGGCACGTTGCTCTACGGCCGCAATGGCGTCTTCTATCGCGGCCTGGCGATTAAGCGCTTCGCCATAAAGGCGCGCTTCGGCTTTCCAGTTATCCGGCGCCAGCGGCTGAGTGGGTGGCACCACCGTAGGTGCAATGCGGGAAAGCAACTGATACTGCTCATCAGCCAGTTGCGCTGGCGCCAGAATCAGATCCGGCTGCTGCGCCAGCACGGCTTCAATATTGATCTCGCGCACCACACCCATGATCGCTGGTCGGTCATCCCCCAGATGCGGCTCTATATAACGGGCGACATTGTCGCCACCGCGGGAGGTAACCGCGCCTAGTGGTTTCACACCTGCCGCCACGGCGGCGTCCAGTGCGCCTTCATAAAGCGTCACCACGCGCTCGGGGGTTCCTTCAACCTCTACATCGCCAAACGCCGTTTCCAGCGTGCGAGCGTGCGCGGCAGACACGCCTAATGCACTGATGAATAAAACATTCAATAACGCAGCAGCCATGCTCAGGCGCCCGCGCTTGGGACGGCCGAAGGCTAACGATGTGATTTGAGCCAGCATTGATTTCTCTCGAACAAAGAAGATAGAGAAAGATAGTAACGATTCTCAAAATCACTTGCACTATTATTTGAACGAATAGCGCGTTCCATTTAACGCAACGCTTTGAGGCACGTAAGGTTGCATTTTACGCAACGGAGCGTTCCTTCAATTTGCATCGTAAATAGGAACTTTTCTTCTTAGAATCACAAACCTACTTGATAATAAATATCATTAGAAAGCAAATCGTATTACCAAGGGGTACACATGCACTACTTCACTCGTCGTACATTAACCAGTGCCATCGCGCTCGCCACATTATCTACGGGTGCCCATGCCCAAGAAGCCACTCAGCTTAATAAGATCGTGGTATCTGCCAGTGGCTTTGAGCAAGCGTTGGTAGACGCCCCGGCCAGCATTTCGGTGATAACACGCGAGGAGCTAGAGCGCACGCGGGTGACGAGCATTGCCGATGCCCTGCGTGATGTGGAAGGCGTCGATGTGGGCGGCCAAGTGGGTAAAACGGGGGGCAGTAATATCAGCATCCGTGGCATGCCCAGCGACTACACCTTGATACTGATCGACGGGCGCCGCCAGAACGCAGCGGGCAGCGTGACGCCTAACGGCTTTGGTGAAACCTCGACCAGCTTCTTCCCGCCTGTCTCTAGCATTGAACGCATTGAGGTAATACGTGGGCCGATGTCGACCCTTTATGGCTCCGATGCCATGGGCGGCGTGATCAACATCATTACCCGCCGCGTTGGCCGTGAGTGGACTGGCTCAGTAGGTATTGAGAACACCTTTAACCAGGATCGTGACTTCGGCGATCGCCGTGAGATCAATCTCTACACCAGCGGGCCACTGATTGAAGATACCGTGGGCGTCCAGCTACGCGGGCGCTTTTATGAGCGCGACGCATCCGAGCTTGTCTACAGCGACGAAAACGGTGACCCGATCGAAGTGAGCCAGCGAGGCCCCAGCCCTGTCGAGAGCGACATTTACAACCTGGGCGGCAAACTGACCTGGACCCCGAACGGCGGCAATGACCTTTGGGTTGATGGTGAAATCAACCGGCAGCGCTATAACAACGATGAGTGCCAGCTGGGCACGCTGGATGGCCGCACTCGCAGTTGCGACCCCGAACCCGGCGAAGCCTTTGGCTACTCTGATGAGCTGCGTTTCGAGCGTGAGCAAGTCGCGATTGGCCACACGGGGCGATTTGCGTCGGGCACTTTAGAATCCAGCCTAATGCGCAATACCACTGAAACCAAAGGGCGCACCATTCCAGGCACCATCGGTGAAGCTTACGATGGTTTTCCCGGCATTGTCGGCGGCGACCCGCGCGAGCTTGAGACGACTAACACGGTGCTCGATAGCAAGTTCATCATGCCGTTAGGCAATCACATGACCACCGTAGGGATGCAGTGGTGGGATGCCGAACTTGACGACGGCCTGGCAGGGGAAACCTTTGAGCAAACCACGTGGTCACTATTTGCTGAAGACGAGTGGCTGTTGCAAGAGAACTTAGCGCTTACTTTAGGCGGCCGCTATGACCATCACGATGCCTTTGGCAGCCAGTTTAGCCCACGTGGTTACCTGGTCTGGAACACGACGCCGGAGTGGACGCTAAAAGGGGGCATTAGCCGCGGCTACAAAACGCCCACACTTAATGCCCTGCACGACGGCATTAACGGCGTAACAGGCCAAGGCACGGTGCTCACTATAGGCAACCCTGACCTGGAGCCCGAAACCAGCACCAGTAGCGAGATCGGCGCGCACTACGATAATCAACAGGGCTTCACCGTTAGCGCGACGCTGTTCTACAACCAGTTTGACGACAAGATTGCCAGCGGCAACGATATCTTGATTGAAAACGACCCGCTGATTCCTGACGGCCTGTATGGCCAAGACGTCAATATCGATGAAGCGATCACCCAGGGCGTTGAGCTCGCCACCGGTTATCAGTTCAACCCGGATTGGCGCTTGAGTGCCAACTACACCTATACCGACAGCGAGCAACAAAGCGGCGAAAATAAAGGTGATCCACTGACCGACACACCCGAGCACGCGATCAATACCACGCTGCGCTGGCAAACCACTGCGAAGCTGGACACATGGCTTTCAGCGGAGTACCGCAGCGAGCGCTACCGTAATCGTGAAGGCGTTCGGGGCGCGCCTTCCTTCGACGATTTAGGTGATTTTAAAGCCTACTCGCTGTTCCATCTGGGCGGTAGTTACGCAGTCACCAATCAGCTTAATCTGAGCGCGACCATCTATAACCTGTTCGATAAGGACTTTGTCGACTACCGCGCCTATGGCAATGGCACCAGCTTTGGCAATGTCTACGCCAACAGCGAAGAGGGCCGCCGCCTGTGGCTGTCGGCCCGCTACGAGTTCTAACCCCTTTCAGCTCGCTACTGTTTCAATGCTGATTTCTGCCCCGGCCATGTGCCGGGGCTTTTTTGTTTATTAGCACATACTTTTCTCAACCCAAAAAAAGCGGCTATCGCTGGATAGCCGCTGCAGTGATGCGTTGATTGTTTGAACGTTACATCTAAAACGCGACGTTAAGGCCTAGCCAAACCCGACGGCCATCTTCCACATAGCCGTACTCGTCGTAATCGATCGCTTCGTCAAACAGGTTATAAATGCCCGCATTGAGTTGCGTCGTTTCATTAAGTTGGTAGCCAACGCCTGCATCCACAAAGGTGTAGGAAGGCGCTACGATGGCGCTTTGCGAAGGGCCGGTGTTGGGTTGGCTCTCTTCACCGCGATAAGTCACTTTTGTCCACTGGCGCAGCTTAGACGAAACCTGCCAATCCAGCGTGGCCGATACCTGGTGGCGTGGCAGTTGCGTCAGTGGCTCGCCTGCGTATTCACCGCTTTTTTGCTCGCTATCAGTGAAAGTATAGCTGGCTGTTAGCTCGACCGCCTCGCCTAGCGGCGCCGCTAAGCTTGCCTCAACCCCTTGGGTGACGGCCTCATCGATGTTGATGCGATAAGTGGGATCACTGCCAAAATCGTTGGCCTCATCGGCACATAGACCTTCAGGGCAGGCAATGCGAGTAATTTTATCTTTGAAATCATTATGAAAGAGTGTGAGACCACCACTTAGCCCGGCATCATTGGCGTATAACAGCGCCAACTCTTTATTGAGTGAGGTTTCTGGCTCTAGATCTGGATTTCCGTAAACATCGCCACCTCGGCTAGTTTGCCCCCAGTCAGCGGTGACTTCACGTAGGTTGGGTGAACGGAAGCCCGTGGATATCCCGCCCTTTAACGTCCAATCAGGCGTCATGTTCCATACGCTGTAGAGTCGAGGACTGATGTGACTACCATAGTTCTCGGCATCATCTAGCCGCATCCCGCCAGTGAGCGCCCAGGTGTCGGTCAACAGCCATTCGTCTTCGGCAAACAGAGCCCATTGCTGCTGCTCTACATGGGTACGGTCAGATATCTGGTTGGTTTGGTAATCGTCCAGCGACTCTTCTTCGTAACTCGCACCGAGGGTGAGCATATGCGCACCTAGCGGCATTACTAGGCTGGTTTTAGCAGTGGTATTGGTGATTTCAATTTCCCGCGATGGGTTTTCGCTGGTTTCCCGCTGGACAAAGCTTTCGCTGGTACCAAGATCAAAGCGCCCGCTATGGGTGAGCGCTACATGGCGGTGAGTATAGTCGTTGTAGCTGTCCGTACAACCGCCACGGCAGCCTTCTGACGGCGCTGACTTACCCATTAGTGATTGCCGCTGCTGCTCGGTAATTCCAGCTTCCGCGGTAAAGTCGTGGTTATCCGAGGCGGCAAGACTGAACCTCGCCGTAAGGCTTTGCAGGCTTTTATCTTCGTAGCCGTTAAGAATGTTGTCTTCGTCGCGCTGAGAGGTGCGCCCGTAGAGCTGCAGCCCTAACCGATCCCCTACCAGCGGGCCGCTTAGATAAAAATTGGCTTGACGGCTGTCGCCAGCGTCGCTGTCTTCTTGTAGCACCGTGTCGAGCTGCACATTACCGTGCCACGCCTGGGCGACTTTGCGAGTAATCACATTGATGACGCCGCCAATGGCATCGGAGCCATAGAGCGTCGACATGGGTCCGCGCACCACTTCAATACGCTCAATGGCCTGTAGCGGCGGCAGCCAATCCTGCTCAAACCCGGCGCTACCATTGGGCCGTGATTCACGCGAATTTTGCGGGCGACCATCCACCAATATCAGCGTGTACTGTGACGGCATGCCACGGATAGAAATGTCATGACCGTTATCTCCCGAGCCGCCACCGGTCACGATCACACCGGGCACATCACGCAGAGCATCGGTGACATTTTGATAATAGCCCCGCTCTAACTGTTCTCGCGAAATGACGCTAATAGAGGCGGGTGCATTGGTAATCTGCTGTTCAAAGCCGGAGGCCGTCACGACCATATCATCTAGTCGTGGTGCTTCTTGTGCCAACAAGGCGCCACTGGCAAGGCTAGAAACGGCGCTGGCCAGCAGCGTGCGACGCAAACAGGGAGACATAGTAAAATCCTTCATAGTGTGTGAGCGATCGCTCTATAAATGCGAACTATTAGCATTTATATATTTACACACTCTTTGCACAATAAGGTGAGACAGTGCGTTCAAAGAAACGGAACACAAATGCCTATTATTTTCATTCTCACCGAACAGTGGCACAATCAAGTCTCATCCTCTGCCCGTGGGCCTGATCATGTATGACTTCGATGAACTCACTGCCTTTGCTGATGTGATGACCACGGGCAGCTTGACCCGCAGTGCGCAAAAACTTGGCTTGGCCAAGTCGACCTTGAGCCGACGCATCAGCCAATTGGAAACCCGGCTCAATCAACCCTTGCTACGGCGGCAAGCCAACCGCTTAATACCAACCGAAGCGGGACTGCTTTTCCACAATTACTGTACCGAGCTTTTAGCGATGGCGGCCCATAGCCAGGAGGCGCTGGCTGAACTGCGCGAGGAGATCAGCGGTGAAATAACCCTTGAGGTGCATGGCGCTTTAGCCCGTAGCTGGCTAGCTAGCGCTATCGATGCGTTTTTAAATCGACATCCAAAGGTAGAGCTAACGCTTCAAACCCGTGAAATGCCACCGACGAAAATGCACAGCAACAGTGTGCATGTGTGGCTAGGGCCAACCCATGAGTGTGGGCTTAATCAGGAACGGCTGGGGTATTTAACCCGCGGGTTATATGCAAGCCCTCGCTATTTAGAGACCGCTGGGATGCCTAAGCACCCCGATGAGCTTACTCAGCATGCGTGGATCGACCTGTTGGGCTCGGCCTCGAATGGGCTGCTGCTGTCTCATTCTGAACATGGCGATTACACGTTTGATCCGCCCCGCTCGCGGCTGCGTGTGGACCTTACCGCTCTGCATATTGATGCCATCGCTCGTAGTCAGGGCATCGGCCTGCTCGCTCACTGGTTAACCGCAAAGCGGGAGCAGCATCATCCCGGCGAGTTAATTAACTGCCTACCCGGCTGGGAGCCAGTCTCCCTACCGATCACGCTGCTGTACGCTTATGGCCATCAATCCCGACGCACCCACGCGCTATTGGAGTTTTTACGTAGCCAAGTGCCCGCCCAATGGCGTACCTCAACCGCTACTGTTTAGGGTAATTCGAGTGTTTACCTTGCCAGCTAGCCCGCTCATTAACGACAATAGGCTGCTAACAAACCGCTGATTGCCAAGGAAAGTAATGCTTGCCGAACTTTTTGCCGTTATGGCGCCCGTGCTTGCCGGGGCAGGACTTGGCTTTTTATGGATCCGCTTAGGCCATCCCTACCCGGTCGACTTCATCACGCGGCTAGTATTTAACATCGGCACCCCTTCGCTGGTATTGGCATCCCTGGCGGGTGCCGACATTGATGCAGCCACCTTTGGCCAAACGATGCTTGCCGCCGCGTTGGTGATTCTTACCATGGGGGGCGCGACTTTTTTGGTGGCAAAACTGTTGCGGCGCAGCTGGCGGGTATTGCTGGCACCGATGATGTACCCCAATACCGGCAATATGGGCTTACCCGTGGTGCTTTACGCGTTTGGGAGTGCAGGTTTTGCCTACGGCATCACGGTCATGGTCACCGTATCGCTATTTCAGTTTACCTTAGGCGCTGCGCTTAACAGCCAAGGCAATCCGCTCAAAACCCTTGTTAAAACACCGACCGTTTACGCCATTCTTATTTCTATGGCGCTGTTACTGACCGGTACCTCGCTACCGCCTTGGTTGGCGAATACAGTAGATTTAATGTCTGGGTTCACGGTACCACTAATGTTGATTACTCTTGGCGTATCACTGGCCAGTATTCAGGTTAAAAACCTGCGCTCGGGGCTGGGGTTTAGCTTGGTGCGCATCCCTCTCGCCGCCGTGGCGGCTTGGTTTATTGCGGGCTGGGTGGGCCTCCCACCCTTGGCACAAAGCATTTTAGTGGTACAGATGTGTATGCCCGTGGCGGTATTTAACTATTTATTTGCGCAACGCGCTCAGCGCGAACCTGTCTATGTTGCCAGCCTGGTGTTCTGCTCAACGCTGCTAGCGTTGGTTTATATACCGGTGCTACTCGCCATACTCATGTAAGCCCGATTTTATCAATAACGCCGTTTAAGCACTCTTAGCGGAACCCCGACGTGAGTGAAGAGTCACTGCTAGACTGTTATTAATAACGGGTACTAATGATAACGGGCATTAACATCACAGAGGGCACGCTATGCACTATGCCAATAAGAGTCACTCTACCCGCCACTGGTTGGCGCCGGGGATTCGAGTAGCGGTGATTAGCGGGGCAATACTGGCGGCTACGATGAGCAACGCGAACGCAGAAGTGATTCAGACGTCGCTTGAAACCGAGCATTTAACCCTTTCTATTGAGCGTATCGCCGAGGGTTTTGAACACCCCTGGGCGATTGCATTTTTACCCGATGGCCGCTCGCTAGTCAGTGAACGCAGCGGGCAACTGACGCTTGTTGACCCCGAAAGTGGCGAAACACGCTCCCTGGAAGGTATGCCAGACGTCAGCACTCAGGGCCAAGGCGGCCTGTTAGATATCGTTTTGCACCCTGATTTCAAAGGGGGCAATGGCGCGGGTGACAACGACTGGATTTATTTCACCTGGAGCAAGCCCGATGGCAATAACACACGCTCGGCGCTATCACGCGTACAATGGCTGGGCGACGAATTGGGTGAAGTAGAACAACTATTTGAACAGCATCGCGCCTCTGGGCCTGGCCGCCATTATGGCTCGCGACTCGCTTGGCTACCTGATGGTACGCTGCTAATGAGCATTGGCGACCGCGGTAGCGAGCCGCCTCGCGCCCAAGCTAGCGATGACCACGCTGGCTCAACATTGCGCCTTACCGCCACCGGCGGCGTGCCTGATGACAACCCCTTTGTAGACGACGACGCCACACTGGACGAAATTTATACCATGGGTAACCGTAATATTCAGGGCATGACCGTGATGAGTAACGGCCAAGCTTGGGTGTCCGAACACGGCCCGCGAACCGGCGACGAGCTTAACCATATCGAAGCAGGCAATAACTATGGCTGGCCGGACGTTAGTCAGGGCAATGACTACGCCACCAATGAACCGATTGGCGAAGACTCGCTGCCCGGCATGGTGAACCCGGTATATGTGTTTGAAGGACGCTTTGCACCCGCCGGGCTTGCAGAAGTGACTAGCGACGCGTTTGGCGAGTGGAAAGGTAATTTATTGGCTGGCGGTCTCGGCAGTGAAAAGCTACTTCGCTTGCGCTTAGAGAATGGTAACGTAGCCGAAGAGGAGCTGATTCTTAATGGTGACATTGGTCGTATTCGTGATGTTCGCCAAGGCCCGGACGATGCTATCTATCTGCTTACCGATGCCCCTCAGGGTGGCCTTTATCGCTTGGTGCCAACGAATCAGTAACGCCTCACGCACTTGCAGATATTAAATGTATTAACACCATTATGAGCACCGCATGCGACTACGCAATTTAATAATTTTAACGGTAATTGTGCCGCTTTTCGTCGTCCTAGTGGTGTTTAGCTTAGTCGCCATTAAATCGCTTGAGGATAACGTACGCTCAAAGCTACAAACGGAAGTAGAGATTATTACCCGCACGCTGAGCTCTTCGCTGAGTTACGCGGTCACGCCGGACAGCAGCACCCCGCTCGAAGAAGCGCTACAATCGGCGTTTTCGTTCCACCGCATTTATGGCGCCTATGTATTCGATACCGACGGGCGCGACATTTACGGTCTAGGCCTTGGCAAAGACATTTTCAGCCGGGAAGAAATTCAGCAAGTCATTGAGCGCGATGATTTATATAGCAACTATCGACAGCACGATGGCTGGAATTACTACTCTGCGCTGACACCCCTGCGCTCACAAGATGGCACTGTGTATGGCGTGCTGCAGGTTAACCGACTCAATACCGGCATTGAGAGCTATACTGGCTTTATCAGCATTGTGGCCGTGTTGGTCTTTGTGGTCGGCGCTGCAGGGATTGTATTTAGTATCTGGTGGGGGTTTCGCCGCCATATCGAGCGCCCGCTTAATCGACTGCTGCACGTAATGTTGCTGGTGGAAGATGGTGACCGCAGCCAGCGCGCCACCGAAGACGGCCCTACCGAATATCGCCACCTCGCCTCTGGGTTAAATGGCATGCTGGACGCGATGGCAGAGAAAGACCAAGAAATCGAAGACCGCCAGCGGCGTGAAATAGAGCTTGAAAAGCGTCTACGCAAATCGAAAAAACTAGCCGAACTAGGCGTTCTTGCAGCGGGGGTTGCCCACGAAATAGGTGCACCGCTAACGGTAATCAATGGCCAAGCTCAACGCCTGGCTCGCCGCGATGTGATTGGTGATGACGAACGCGCAAGGCTAGGCCGCATTCGCGGCGAAGTGGAACGCATCGTCGAAATTGTGCGTCAATTGATGGAATTAGGCCGTCAACATAACGTAGAGAAAGGCGAGTTAGCACTCGACCAGCTTATTATAAGTGCCAGCGATTTGGTTGAAGAGGAGCTTGAACCACGCAACATTCGTCTAGACATTGAATTACCGTCACCGATACCCAACTTAATCGCTAATGGTCAGCAGCTTATTCAGGTGCTGACCAATTTACTCAGAAATGCGGCGCAAGCGCCCGAAGTAAGCCGCATCAGGGTTCGAGCCCAACAGCAAGAACATGAATTAATACTGTGGGTAGAAGATGATGGCCCGGGCATACCCGACTCCCATCATCATAAAGTGTTCGATCCATTTTTTACCACCAAACCCGTCGGCCAAGGCAGTGGTTTGGGGCTCTCTATGGTACATCGCATTATTAACGACCACGGCGGCACGATCGGCGTGTTTGACAGCGTCCTTGGTGGCGCTGGTTTTGAAATTACACTACCCCTTAGTGAAACCGTATCCGCGTGAGGACAACGTTTGTGACCCATCAGGAACACCTTTTACCTTTATTGGTGGTGGAAGATGACGCCGCTATACGTGAGTTATTAGAGGAAGAACTGCAGGATGCAGGCTATACCACGCTGGGTGTCCCTAGCGCTGAAGAAGCTATTGCCTTATTGAGCCACACCACCGTCTCGCTGGTAATCACCGACGTACGTTTGCCGGGTATGACAGGCATACAGTTACTTCAGCAACTCCGCCAAACGGGCAGTGAGTTGGGCATTATCGTGATTACCGCCTTTGGTACCATTGATCAGGCGGTCGAGGCATTAAAACTCGGGGCTGACGATTTTTTAACCAAACCACTCGATTTGGATGCTATTCGGGAGGCCGTTTTTCGTGTGCTTGAACGGCAGCGTTTAGCAGTTTCGCATGATTCAGAGATCAGTCACTTCCACGGCATTGTGGGTAAAAGTCAGGTCATGCAGGCGCTGTTTCATGATGCCTCCCGCCTTGCCAAGAGCGACGCTCCCATCCTGATATTAGGTGAAAGCGGCACGGGTAAAGAGCTACTTGCTCGCGCCATTCATCAGGAAAGCCCGCGTGACGACCAACCCTTCGTACCGGTTAACTGCGCGAGCATTCCCGCCGACTTGATGGAAAGTGAGTTCTTTGGCCATGTAAAAGGCGCTTTTACCGGCGCTAGCGAAGCGCGCAAAGGACTATTTCAAAGCGCCCAGGGCGGCAGCCTGTTCTTAGATGAAATTGGTGAAATGCCGATTAATCTGCAGGCTAAATTATTGCGTGCCCTTCAGGAGAAAACCGTGCGGCCAGTGGGTGGCGAGCGCGAAGAGCCGGTGGATGTGCGCATCATCGCTGCGACCCATCGCAATCTAGAAAAAGAGATAGAACAAGGTAACTTCCGTAGCGACCTTTTTTACCGGTTGGAAACTTTTTCACTGCGCATTCCGCCGCTGCGTGAACGCGACACCGATATCGAGCATCTTGTGTTTGCCCTTATCGATAAGCACTCTGAGGCACAGGGCAAGCAGATTGAGCAAATCGAACCCGAAGCACTCAATAGTTTGCTTAATTACGCCTACCCCGGCAACGTTCGCGAATTGGAAAACGCCATTATGCGCGGCGTTACCCTGAGCGAAGATGGCTCACTTAGCCACAAGGATTTACCCGAGCGCCTGCGGGAAAAATCAACGGTTGAAACCGGCACGCCTCTGGTGCCTTCAGTCAGTGGCGAACTGCTCGCGGGAGGCCAACTGCCTGTGCCGCCGCCGATTCGCTGGCCCAGCTTGGAAGAAGTCGAAAAACGTTATATTAACAAAGTCTTGGAAGCCACAGGGGGCAATAAGCGCCGCACGGCAGAGGTGCTGGGTATCGCACGTAGAACACTCTACCGCCGCCTTGAAGATAATGAAGAGTAATTGACTTACCCCTACTAGCTGATTAAAACAGGATTAAAAAAACCCCCGCGGGCGCGGGGGCGAAAAGGATGGCAAACCGTTTGGAGCAGCCGCAGGGAACAGACAGCTGATGCGATTTACCATCGTAGGGAGCGGTACACTAACAATTAATAATGACTAGCTATTACTGATTACTGGTTTCCTCATCATCGTCATCTGGGGTGGCATCTGAATCTTCACTGTCTCCCGGCATCGGGTCAGTGCCTTCACCGAAACCCGCTTCATCTTCTTCGGGGTCCATTGTCCCCGTGGCGGGTTCATCCATTGTGTCTTCAGGCATGTTCTCTTCTGACATGCTCTCTTCAGGCATGCTCTCTTCAGACATAGGCGCTTCAGATTCAGCGCCTGTACTTTGCGTCATAGACCCTTCTGAACCTGAATTCTCTTCAAGACCTGGATCCTGCTCCATTGCAGCAGGCTCTTCACTCATATCCGGCTCAGGCTCAGCGGTAGGGTCTTGCTCCAACGGAGAAGGCTCTTCCGTGGGTGTCGCCGGCTCTTCATTATCACCGCAACCAGCCAATACGATGACACTTGCTGCGGTTGCCATCATGCACAGCGTTAACCAACGTGGGCGCTTGGTAGCTTGCTGACTTTCAATTTGGTCATGTTGATTATCCATAATACCCACCTCCATTGATGAGACCGTTAATCTCTACTCTGCAACATGCAATTAATAAAACGTTTACTTGGTTAAATGAAAATTTGTCTTATACAAATTGTGACACGCTTATTAAGCACATTCATTTAATGTGCCAACTTCCGCATAAATAAAATAAAAACTTTAAAATCATAACTTTAAATAATAATAAATATCAGCATCGACAGCAGCTACTCGAAATCAGGTGGGTAAAAAATGACACATGTAGCGTTAATTGCCCCGTTGAGCGAGCCGTTGTGACACACAGGCCCTACCTATGTATAATAATTATTAATAAATTAACCAACACAAGTTATCTTTTCTTTTATGAATGACATTGTGCCGCGGCTAATGCTGCCATCAATGCACATTCATTCTGCTCAACAAAAAGGCACCGCCGATGGACGAGACACGACCCGTCAAAATTAAAGTGCGCGGCTTAAGCAAAGTCTTTGGCAAGCACCCTCAAAAAGCAATCGAGCTACGTAACCAGGGAATGAAGCGTCCAGAAATTCTGGAGAAAACAGGCCAGACGCTGGGGCTATCGAATATTTCGTTTGATGTCTATGAAGGCGAACTGCTGGTTATCATGGGGCTTTCAGGGTCGGGCAAGTCGACGTTGATTCGTTGCCTTAACCGCCTGATTGAAACGACCGAAGGTGAGATCGTCATCGACGGTGAAAATATTCCGACGCTGAAAGAGAAAGCGTTGCTGGAGTGCCGTCGCCGCCACTTCTCTATGGTGTTTCAGAATTTCGCGCTATTTCCTCACCGCACTGTGCAGCAAAACGCCGAGTTCGGTTTGGAAATTCGCGGCGTAGAGAAAGCAGAGCGACACAAGATTGCTCATGACTCGCTGAAACAGGTTGGCTTAGAGGGCTGGGAAGACGCCTACCCCAATCAACTTTCCGGCGGCATGCAGCAGCGCGTTGGCCTAGCCCGTGCGTTGGCCAACGATGCCACCGTGCTGTTAATGGATGAAGCCTTCTCCGCACTCGACCCGCTGATTCGTAAAGACATGCAGCAAGAGCTTTTGCAACTGCAATCCAAAATGCAAAAGACTACCGTCTTCATTACCCATGACCTGGATGAGGCGCTCAACATTGGCGATCGCATCGTGCTGCTGAAAGATGGTGAAGTGGTGCAGATCGGCACGCCGGAAGAAATTCTGACTAAACCTGCGGATGACTACGTGCGGCGCTTTATCGAAGGGGTTGATCGGTCACGTATTCTGACCGCTGAAAGCGCCATGCGGCCTCTGCGCTCCACCGCCCGCGAAAGCGATGGGCCGCGTACGGCGTTACACCGTATGCGTGACCATGCTATCGACTCTATCTATGTCGTTGATCGCGACCGTCGTCTGCTCGGCCTGCTGGAAGTGGATGCCGCTAGCCGCGCGATTGAAGAAGGGTCTGATTCAATCATTCCCTATTTAACTCAAGATTTCCGCAAAGTCCCTATGGATGAGCCGCTGCATAACCTGTTTGCCATGTTTAGTGAAAAGAGCTTCCCTATTGCCGTGATTGATCAGCAAGAGCAACTGCTTGGCGTGGTGGTAAAAGGCGCAGTACTTGATGAACTGGCACGAGCAGGAGAGCAATAATGGAGATCCCACGCATCCCGCTAGGTGATTGGATTGAAAGCGGCCTAACTTGGTTGACCAGCGAATTCTCCATGGTTACCCGCGGCATTTCCCGCTTTACCCAAACCGGCATTGATACTTTAAACAGTAGCCTTTTTTGGCTACCTGAATGGGCGCTGCTAGGCCTGATTGCCCTGCTATGTTGGCGGTTAGGCGGCACTCGCTTAGCTATTGGGGCCATCGCGGGCTTAGCATTAATTTGGAACCTGGGCCTGTGGGAGCCCATGATTGAAACGCTTACGCTGGTGGTGTTTGCCACCCTGGTGGCGATCGTTATCGCGCTACCGGTCGGCATTGCGGCGGCGCTGTCTAATCGGCTTTACCGGGTGATTATGCCGATTCTGGACTTTATGCAGACCATGCCCGCGTTCGTCTATTTGATTCCGGCTATTCCGTTTTTTGGGATTGGCTCGGTCTCGGCGATTTTTGCGACGGTGATCTTCTCGATGCCCCCCGCTATTCGCTTTACCACGCTGGGCATTCGTCAAGTGCCGGTGGAGCTAATCGAGGCCGCCGATGCCTACGGCGCCACCCGTGGCCAGAAACTGTTTAAAGTGCAACTACCGCTATCACTACCCACGGTAATGGCGGGTATCAACCAGACCATTATGTTGGCGCTCTCGATGGTGGTGATCGCCGCCATGATTGGTGCGGATGGTTTGGGCAGCGAAGTATGGCGCGCTATTCAACGCCTGCGTCCTGGCGATGGTTTTGAAGCGGGCATAGCAGTGGTTATTCTAGCCATGCTGCTTGACCGCTTGACGCAGTCACTGAGAAAGACCCGATAATCGGGAAAACGCATCAACTAAGCAAAACGGCAAAAGCGACTGTGTTGAGCCAACCGCTTGCTAAGTCGCTTCTGGCTAACCATGCTGTGTTTGGCAGCAGATTGACACATCAATAAATGTATACCCAAGGGAGAAAGTGAATGAAACATCGCACATTGAACCTCCGTATCCGTATTGCTTCACTGGCACTGTTAGCCGGTACAGGCGTCGCTATCAGCAGTGCAGCGCAAGCCGAGGAAGAGAAAGGCACCGTTAACCTGGCCTACGTCGAGTGGTCATCTGAAGTTGCTTCCACCAACGTGGTTGCCGCGGTTCTTGAGCAAGCAGGCTATGAGGTTGATCTAACCTCGCTTTCGGCTGCTGCCATGTTCCAAGCGCTCTCTTCTGGCGATGCGGATGCGATCGTTGCCGCTTGGCTGCCGACCACTCACGCCGATTACATGGAACGCTTGGGTGATAGCATAGAAGATCTGGGCCCCAATCTGGACGGCACCAAGCTAGGCCTCGTTGTACCTGAGTACACCGACGTCGACTCCATTGCTGATCTTAACGATAACGCTGACAGCTTTAATAACGAGATCATCGGCATTGACCCCGGCGCAGGCTTAATGTCGCTGTCCGAAAAGGTTGTGGATACCTATGACCTTGAGCTGGAACTGCGTAGCGGTAGTGGCGCTACGATGACGGCAGCGCTGTCGAGTGCTATTAATAACGAAGAAGATGTTGTTGTTACTGGTTGGACACCTCACTGGATGTTCGCCCGCTTTGACCTCAAATACCTAGAAGACCCTGAAAACGTCTACGGTGGCGCAGAGCAGATCCATACTGCGGTTCGCGAAGGCCTGGAAGATGACATGCCGGAAGCCTATGCCATTCTCGATGCTTTTGAATGGACGCCAGAGCAGATGGGGGAAGTCATGCTGATGAACCAAGAAGATGGCAGCGACCCCTACGAGAACGCGAAGCAGTGGGTTGAAGATAATCAGGACGTAGTTGAGCAGTGGCTCGATAGCTAAACGACCTGTGCAGTAACTATAACGGGGGGCTTCGGCCCTCTGTTGTCGTTATAAACGCAATGTTTTAGCGAATAGGTTCATACTACGTTGAAGGCTGTCTTAACAGATTTGCTATTGTGAGCGCCTTAACGCGAGCCATGTAATGTTGGTTGATGGCCACATTCGGGTTTCTATTCAACATTTTTGATCGACACTTCTTGCTCGAAATAGAGAGGCTTCTGTGGATAACCACGATGATAAACGTCCCCCTGAAGAGCCGGTCACTGAGGGCATACCCGCCCCAGATGGCGCGGCGAATCTGATCGATACCGATTATGTCATCGGTCAAGACAACATCACCACGAATGCTATGGGTCTTAATCTTGACTTGCACGGCAAGGTATTTAGCATATCGGCGGTTGTGGTGCTGTTGTTTGTAGTACTGACGCTGGCACTGCAAGACACCATCGCCCCTATTTATGACGCTATTTTCGGTTTCTTGACCGGAAATTTGGCATGGTTCTTTATATTAGCGGCGAATATATTCGTCATTTTATGTATTGGTCTGATTTTCTCCCCATTAGGTAAAATCCGTATTGGTGGCGCCGATGCCAAACCTGATTTTACCTATATAGGTTGGTTTTCAATGCTGTTTGCCGCAGGCATGGGCATTGGCCTGATGTTCTTCGGCGTTAATGAACCGCTGACGCACTTTGGCACATCCTTTGACGGCGGCAGTTGGGCGCCGCTTGCAGGTGCGGAAGGTGATGCTGCCGGTGCTGAAGCGTTAGCTATGGCCGCAACCATCTTTCACTGGGGCCTGCACCCTTGGGCAATTTACGCGGTAGTGGCGCTTTCGCTAGCGCTGTTCTCATTCAATAAGGGTTTGCCGCTCTCTATGCGTTCGGTGTTTTACCCGATTTTAGGTGAACGCGTCTGGGGCTGGCCAGGCCATGTGATTGATATTTTGGCTGTGTTTGCAACGTTGTTTGGCCTGGCTACCTCATTGGGCCTAGGCGCTACCCAGGCCGCGGCGGGTCTTACCTACTTGTTTGACGCGCCAGAAAGCGATATCACCATGATCCTGTTGATCGTTGGTATTACGATTATCGCCATCGGCTCGATTCTAGCGGGCGTCGATAAAGGTGTTCAGCTACTCTCAAAAATCAACATCGCCATGGCGGCAGCCCTGCTGTTCTTTGTGATTGCAGTCGGCCCTACTCTGTTGATTGCCACCGGCTTCTTTGAAAACCTGTGGAACTATGCGGTGCACCTACCTGCGCTGTCTAACCCCTTCGGCCGTGAAGATGCCAACTTTAGCCAAGGCTGGACGGCCTTTTATTGGGCATGGTGGATCTCCTGGTCCCCGTACGTCGGCATGTTTATCGCCCGGGTATCCCGTGGCCGCACCGTTCGCGAATTCCTGATATCCGTTATGCTGGTGCCCTTTTTCGTGTCGGTGCTATGGATGACCACCTTCGGCGGAACCGCCATTGATCAATATGTGAGCCAGGGCATTGAAGCCGTGCGTGACGCTGGAGTGGATCTACAGCTGTTCGTCATGCTGGAGCAGCTGCCGCTATCACAAATCACCTCGTTCATTGCGATCATACTGGTGATTATTTTCTTTGTGACCTCCTCTGACTCCGGCTCGCTGGTTATCGATTCGATTACCGCGGGCGGTAAGGTCGATGCACCGAAACCACAGCGCGTGTTTTGGGCGATCATCGAAGGCGCGATTGCCATTGCACTGCTATTAGGTGGTGGTCTAACGGCACTACAGACCATGGCCGTATCCACCGGTTTCCCGTTCACCATCATATTGCTAGTGGCCTGCTATGCCATTATCAAGGGGTTGATGAGCGAGCCAAAAGCGGTTTAAGCCTTCGGATACATACTCCGTAAAGCAAACGGGCAACCCACTGGGTTGCCCGTTTTTTTGTTGATAACCTTTAACACCAAATGTCTTTTAAGGGTGTGTGGGGCCGGTAATGGGTAGCAATTTGCGCCTGCAATAGCTCTGCGGTGGCCAACGCATCCACCAGGGCATGATGTCCTTGATAAGCGGGCAAACCATAGCGTTCGCGGCTAGCGTGCAACCGTATCGAAACCGGTGGGCGACCCAACCAGCGACGAAAGCGCGCCCAAAGCGTTTGGCGATGGAGCCGCGCCTCCAGCGACATGGTATCGATCATCGGAAACAGCACCCCTTCCCCACGGCGAGCTTTGACAGCGGCATCTAAAAAAGGCCGCTCGATATTGCGGAAGTGAACGACGACTAATCGACCCGCTAACGCCGCTAACACCTCATCCAATATCACTTCTAAATCTGGCGCCTGGGCAATCTCCGAGTGGGTAATGTGATGATAGGCAATCGAGGCTTCCGCCAGCGGCCGCGAAGGATTCACCACCCAGTAGCGCCGCTCGGCAAGCTTAATGCGATTAAGGGTAAACGGCACAAGACCAATACTGACAATGGCATGGCGCCGCTCATCTAGCCCGGTGGTTTCCATATCAAGTGCCACCATGGGCACCTCGGCAATCGGGGTTTCCGGATCAGGCAGCGGGGTACTAAAAAACTGTTGGATCGCCGAACTGTCGGCTTGCTGAGCCCGCTGGGCCATATAGCCAGCCCAGTCAGCCTGAGTGATTTTCTGACGTGGTCGTATTCCAAACATTTCAGCGCCCCTGCCGCTGAGCGGGCATCGGGTAGCGGAATTTGAGAAATTTTTGCGCGTTGCTCAGCACCTGGAAAGCGTCTTTCAGGGTGTGGCGTTCGCTATCAGCAACGTTTTCGGGCTCGATATTGTTGTCCGGCAGGCGATCCTCTTGCAGATCGATCATTTGATGGCGAATCCGCGACATGCATAAAAACTCAAATGCGTAGCTTAGCTTGTCGCTCATACCGGTCGCTAATAGCTGGGTCTTGCTGATGTCATTCAAGCGTTGAAAGGAGTTCTGTGCCTTGGAGCCGCAGGCCAAGGCGTGAATCCGCACCAAATCCACCATCGGTGCGGTACCGCGGCGTTTCAAGTTGATGGAGTTGTTGTGCTTACCATCTTGTTCCATCACAAAGGTACGGAAAAATCCTAATGGCGGCGTACGATTTAAAGCATTGCGTGCCATGGCGGCTAAAAACAGCGGTGATTTTGGCGCTGTCTCGGCAATCAAATCCTGCAGCGTTTCCACATAGAGGTCTTCGCCATAGCAACTATCCAGGTCAAAGAAAATCGAGCTGTGCAGCAGCCGTTCAGGCGTGGGGTTGGCCATCCAATCCTGAAAATACCCCTTCCAAACGCTGAGCGGCTGACGCCACTGAGCGTTGGTCGCCATAACGTCACCCTTGCAGTAGGTGTAGCCGCAGGCGTCCAAACCATCGCTAACAATTTTCGCCAAGGCGTGAAAGTAAGCGTCGTGCTGTTCGGGAACAAACTCATCGGAGAGGATCAGCGCATTGTCTTGATCGGTAACAATGCTCTGCTCATTTCGCGCCATGGACCCATTGACCATAAAGCAGTAAGGCACTGGCGGCGGGCCTAGTTCCGCTTCGGCCATTTCTAGCAGCCGGCGGGTAAAGCTACGCCCGATGGTGGAAAGTGCACTACCCACCATCTGAGAATTGGCCCCTTCTTGTACCATCCGTACAAACGCCGCGCGTACATCCGGCGCTAAGCGTGCTAACCCTTGGGCGCTGGATTGGTTAAAAATATTACTAACCAGATAGAGGCCGCTATGGGTTTCATAACGAATGATATCGGAAAGATGCACGACGCCTACTGGACGCTGCCGATAGAGCACAGGCAGGTGATGCACGTTACTGCGCAGCATCGTCAGCATGGCTTCATAGACCGAGGCATCTGATTGAATAGTAATTAAGCGTGAGGAAACCACTTCGCCCACCGTAGTTTGCGGCGATAGCCCCTCAGCCACAACACGAGTGCGAAAATCACTATCGGTTAAAATTCCGCACATCTGCCATGTTTGGCCTTCGCTGTCTTTAAAGCTGAAGCGCGGGTTGTCACTCCCCTCTTTCAATACCAATAGCGCAGAGGCTTGGGCTTCGCTCATTTGCTGGGCAGCTTGCTGAACGCTGGTAGAGACTTCGACCATCACCGGATAACGCGTCAGCAACTTGCGTATCCGCGTGACCATCATGTCATTGGATTTCTTTTGCTGCTCGGCAGCGGTTTCTAACCGCGGCCGCTCTAACTCAACAAAATCAGCAAAATGATCATCTTCTTCACACAGACGTTGGAAGACCGCATCTGGAATAAAATAAAGCAGGGTATCTTCGATAGCCTTTGCAGGAAGGCTTACTTTATGATTACGCAGCAAGCTGAAGTGCCCAAAGATATCGCCTTCCCCCAGTCGATTATATAGCTCTCCATTTCTACGATAGACTTCTACTGCGCCACTGCGGATGTAACAAAGCTCATTTAGCGTTTCATTGAGCTCTAAAATATTGCTGCCGGTTTTGAAGTAGCTCACTTCCACCTGTTCAGCAATGGCATCGAGAAGATCGTCCGACAGCCCATCAAACGGGGGAAACCGCCCCATATGCTGGCGTATTTCTAGCAGTTCGACATCCATACGGACTCCTTAGGCTTGCCGGTCAATTGACTGGAGAATCAACACATAATGTAAAGTGTGGCGGGAAGGCCGGGTAAGGTAAACCCCGAGACATACAATAAAGACGACCATGCCGAGAGGGGTTAAGAAAAAGAGACCTGCAAAAGAGACAAGCAATAAAAAGCCCGATGCATATTGCACCGGGCTTTGGTGGCCGAAGCCAAACTGATAGTTAAATGGCTAATTAATTTACTAAACTAGCTACATCCAAAACACTATCAGCCAATATCAAACGCTAAGCTTAGGATTGGCTAGCCATTTCCTGAACACGCTGCATCATTTCTGGGTCTTGCTGAATAGATTGACCAATTGCATTGAAGGTATCAACATCTAAACCGCTGTCTTCTACCACTTCGATCATGCGGTCATTCGCTTCAGTGCGCACTTCCTGCTGCGCTGATTCATCTTCCGCTTCCTGCAGACGTTGGGTATATTCTTGAGAAATAACCGCAATTTCTTGAGAAGCATCGGCGAACTGCTGGAGCTGATCGTCAGAAAAATCCTGGGCAGGTGCTGCTTGCTGGGTTGCCATTGGATCTTGTGCCGAGCCTTGCTCTTGTTGGGCATGAGCAGTAGCCGTCATTAGACCAGTAGCGAGCAGGGCAGCAGAGAACAGAGCAGTCATACGTTGCATAATAATAAACCTCAATATTGCGTTATGTATGTGCCCAGTGTGACGCGCTGTTTTCGAGCAGGTTCAATTTATTATGTAAAAGTTAGTAACAAAAAGAACGAAACGTATCAAAAAGATGATTTAAACACGCCACCACGGAATAATAATGACCAGTAAATTCAATAGCTTAAAATACAATGACCTCTCTTCTGCGGGCTTGGCGGCTATGCCCGCTATTTTTGTTCTTCTCTGGAGCACAGGCTTTATTGGCGCCAAATTTGGCCTGCCTTATGCTGAACCCTTCACATTTTTGTTCATACGCTTCGTGCTGACCTTACTGCTGTTAATCCCGTTGGCACTTTTAATGCGTATTCCTTGGCCATCATCGCCTAGGTTATGGTCACATATCGCCATATCGGGTTTTCTAGTCCACGGTGCCTACTTGGGTGGCGTCTTCTATGGCATTTACTTAGGCATGCCGGCCGGGCTAGCGGCGCTGCTTGTCGGTCTTCAGCCGCTTTTAACCGCCGCCTTTGCCGGACCACTATTAGGGGAAAAGCTGACACGGCTTCAATGGGTGGGGTTAAGCCTGGGTTTAATCGGAATCTGCTTAGTCCTCAGCAGTAAGCTAGAGATTGGTGAATCCCTCTTTGATGGCTTCGGCATTAGCGCTTTACTGTGCGTCACTGCCGCTTTAATGGGCATTTCGTTGGGTACGCTTTATCAGAAAAGATATTGCACCAGTATGCCGCTGCTTTCTGGGGCGGTTATTCAATACTTGGCGGCAGGTGCCCTACTAGGGAGTGGCGCACTGCTATTTGAGACACGCCAAGTGGAATGGAGTAGTACTTTTATACTAACCCTTGCTTGGCTGGTGTTGATTCTCTCAATTGCCGCTATCCTGTTACTTATGGCCTTGATTAAAAAGGGGGAAGCCTCGCGGGTAGCGAGTCTTTTTTATCTTGTGCCACCTGTCACGGCGCTTCAGGCGTGGTGGCTGTTTGACGAACGTCTACCCCTACTGGGGCTTGCGGGAATGGTGATTGCCATCACTGGAGTAGTGATGGTGATTCGAAAACCCGCCCATGGGACGACTAAACGATAACAAGGTTTTGTAGACCAGGGTTTGGATAAACATGTCAGCACAACACCACTGTGCCAGGGTGAACGGACACTGTAACCATTGCGATTCACCGGTACCTTTTGCATTTACGATGGCATTTCAACCAATCGTCAATATTAGTCAGCGAAAAATTATTTACTACGAAGCGTTAGTCCGCGGACCCAATGGTGGATCTGCCTTTTCAATACTTGAGCAAGTGACAAAGGATTTGATGTACCGCTTTGATCAAGCGTGCCGTATCAAAGCTATAGAGCTAGCCAGTGAACTAGGTATGCAAGAAAAACTTTCTATCAACTTTCTACCCAAATTTAGAGGCATTGGCGGAAATTGACCGCGCCAAATACGATTAGGTCATGTGAGTAAAGACCATGACCAAATCGTTTATAAATGCTTTTATATCAGCATCCTAAACTATAGTTGTTGCAGGTAATCAGCTCCGCCTAAGTTACGCATCTGCTGGCGTATCCATTGGCTGCGCCGCTCAACCTGAGCATCGGGCCTTGCGGCGCTACGCGTTAGCGGGCTGGGTAAAATAGCGGCCAACAAGCTGGCTTGGCGCTCGGTAAGCGAATGGGAAGAGGCGCCAAAATAGTGCTTAGCCGCTGCCTCCAACCCAAACACGCCGCGATCCCACTCAGCAACATTGAGATAAACCTCAAGGATACGTTGCTTACTCCAGAGTATCTCAATCAGCAACGTAAACCACGCCTCTAGTCCCTTGCGCGTCCAGCTTCGGCCGGTCCATAGAAACACGTTTTTCGCCGTTTGCTGGCTCAGGGTGCTGGCACCCCGTAGCCTTCCGCCGTCCCGACTGGCCTGCAACGCGCGGCGTAATTCGACAAGATCAAACCCACTGTGGTGTGGAAAGCGCTGATCCTCTGCGGCAATCACTGCCAGTTTGGCGTTGTCAGAGAGAGAATCCCAACCGCGCCACTCGCGCTGTAGTCGAATCGGCTCACTATGGATCCAGCTCTGTATTTTGCGCTCAACCATCACCATCGAACCCGGTGGAGGAACAACGCGAAAAAGCAGTACCAGCGCGACTGATAGCAGCACAAACGCTAATACGCCGCGCCATACAATCCGCCATAGCAGACGCATAAAACGGCGCAGCGAACGATTGAGCATCCAGTTATCCTTAACGCTTCATGAGGTGGTCTGCATGATAGCGCAGATGATCCTCAATGAACGAGGCAATGAAGAAGTAACTGTGATCGTAGCCCGGCTGACGGCGCAGTGTTAACGGATGATCGTGCTCCTCACAAACGGCTTCCAAACGCTCTGGCTGAAGCTGCTCTTCTAAGAACTGATCCGCTTCGCCCTGGTCGATAAACAGTCGCTGACGTGATGCGCCATTAGCCACCAATTCACAGGCGTCATACTGGCGCCAGCGTGATTGGTCTTCACCTAGATAAGCGGTAAAGGCTTGCTGCCCCCAGAGGCAGTTCATTGGATTCACCACCGGTGAAAAGGCCGATACTGAGCGGAAACGACCTGGATGGCGCAGTGCCAGAATCAAGGCGCCATGCCCACCCATCGAATGGCCGCTAATGGATTCACGACCATTCACCGGGAAGTGCTGGCGTACCACCGAAGGCAGCTCCTCTATCACATAGTCGTACATGCGATAGTGAGACTTCCAAGGCTCCTCAGTCGCGTTGACATAGAACCCAGCCCCGGAACCTAGATCAAAGCTTTCGTGCTCGCCAGGCAAATCCGTGCCTCTGGGGCTGGTGTCAGGGCAGACAATCGCCACACCCAATTCGGCGGCAATACGGTGAGCGCCCGCTTTCTGCATAAAGTTTTCGTCATTGCAGGTTAGCCCCGAGAGCCACCACAGCAGCGGTACGCGATCGTTTTCCGCCTGGGGTGGCAAGTAAACGGCGAAGACCATGTCGCAATCCAGCGCACGGGAGTAATGGCGGTAGCGCTTATGCCAGCCACCAAAACTACGGTTAGCAGACACCAGTTCTAAAGTTTCACTCATGCTCATGGGCAGGTTCCTTTAAATGCAGCAAACGCGGCAGGTCTCCCCGCCGCGTTTTAAACGTGCTAGCTATCAGCTTCAGCAATGATACTCAGTAATGCAGTACGGTACGAATGCTCTTACCTGCATGCAGTAAATCAAACGCTTCGTTGATTTTCTCAAACGGCATATCGTGGGTGATGAAGTCGTCGATATTGATCTCCCCGTTCATATAACGATCAACGTAACCCGGTAACTCGCTGCGCCCTTTGACGCCACCAAAGGCGGATCCTTTCCAGACACGCCCGGTGACCAGTTGAAACGGCCGTGTCGAAATCTCTTCACCGGCCCCAGCGACACCAATCACGATCGATTCGCCCCAGCCTTTATGGCAGCACTCCAGCGCCGAACGCATCACGTTAACGTTACCGATACACTCGAAGGAGTAGTCAACGCCACCATCGGTCATATCGACAATGACTTGTTGGATCGGGTCTGAATACTCTTTCGGGTTCACAAAATCGGTGGCGCCAAACTGCTTGGCCAGCTCAAACTTATCAGCATTAACGTCGATGGCAATGATACGTCCCGCTTTGGCCATCACAGCACCCTGAATAACAGCAAGACCAATCGCACCAAGACCAAACACCGCTACGGTAGCGCCCGGCTCTACTTTGGCGGTATTAAGCACCGCGCCAATGCCGGTAGTCACACCGCAGCCCAACAGGCAGATTTTATCCATGGGCGCTTCTTTAGATACCACCGCCAGGGAGACTTCGGGCAACACTGTGTACTCACTGAACGTAGAGGTGCCCATATAGTGGTGAAGCATCTTACCGTCTAGGGAGAACCGCGAGGTACCGTCAGGCATGACCCCTTTACCCTGGGTAGCGCGCACGCTGCCGCACAGGTTGGTTTTACCCGACAAACAGAACTTACACTTACCGCACTCGGCGGTATAGAGCGGAATCACATGGTCGCCCGGCTTAAGGCTGGTGACGCCCTCGCCTACTTCCTGAACGACGCCTGCGCCTTCGTGACCTAATACTGCGGGGAAATTACCTTCCGGGTCAGCTCCAGAAAGCGTGTAGGCATCAGTGTGACAAACGCTCGTAGCGGCCATTTTAACCAGCACTTCGCCCGCTTTTGGGCCTTCAACATCAATCTCAACTAATTCGAGCGGCTTACCCGCCTCTAGTGCAACAGCTGCGCGTGACTTCATTTCGGCTCCTCAATGTTCGTTACTTCAACCACTCTTACGAATGCGTTACTCGTCAGCTGCCACCGGGCCAAACTCAATCGGTAGCCAGCGATAGCCTTCTTCATCTTCTACGATATGACCAATGCCGGGGAAAGGCATATGGGCACCGGCGATCCAGTGCTTATCTGCAACGGCACTTTCGAGCACTTCTTCTCGAGTGCGAATGGCCTGCTCAGGGTCAGAATCAAACTCAATAGCCACAGTAGGGTCGGCAAATTGAACGCCGTAGCTGTGCACCACGTCACCCCATACCAGCATGGCGTCATCTTCGCTATTAAGCATAAAGCTTGAGTGACCCACGGTATGCCCATGAGTGTCTTGTGCGACGATACCCATCAACACCTCATCACCTGCCGTGAAGGGATTAAAGCGACCCGCTTCCTGGTATGGCGCTATTGCCTCTTGAGCCATGGTAAAGAAGGGTTGATTGGCTTCAGGTGCCGCAGTCGCACGCTCCTCATCCAGCCAAAAATCAGCATCGGCTTGACTCGCTCGTAGCTCAGCGTTGGGGTATACCGCTTCGCCATCCTCGTTGGCTAAACCGCACACATGATCCGGGTGTAAATGGGTCATCAACACCGTGTCGACGTCTTCTGGCGAGTAACCTGATGCGCGTAGGTTGCTCTCTACCTGGCCAAGCGAGGGGCCAAAGCAGGCGGCAGACCCAGCATCGACCAGCACTAAGTTCTCACCCGTGTGAATAAGAAAAGCATTGACCGCCGTTTGCATGCCGTTTTCCGCATCAATAAATAGCGCATCCAGGTGGCGAAGAATCTCGTCTTGCTCCATGCCTTTTAGCAACGAGGTATCAATAGCGGTATGACCATCATATAAAGCGGTCACCTCATACTGCCCGACCATCATACGAAACCAACCCGGTGCTTGCTCCGGCTGCTGTGTAGGTAGCTCTGCCTGAGCGCTAATGGCCCAGCCTGCACTAATAGCGACAGCCAGTGCACCGCGCGACCACTGAGAAAAGGATTTAGACATAAGCTATACACTCCCTGGATACACTAACGATGCTAGCAGTGTAGGCCAGCTAGGCGCAGTAGATAAAGCGGGATACACTCATAAGATTATTGTCGCTCAGCAACAATCGCTATCGACCTAAGGAATTTCAACATGCAGCACTGGAGCCGTATCGAAGCGTTTGTCGAAGTAGTGCGTTTAGGCACATTTTCTGCCGCAGCCCGCCACTTGAAAGTGTCCACCTCTCATATCAGCCGCTTGGTCAGCCAGCTTGAAAACCAGTTGGGTGTACAGTTGCTGTATCGCACCACCCGCCAGATCCGTTTGACCGACGCGGGCGCTACCTACGTCGAGCACTGCCGCCATCTCTTTGATGGGCTGCGCGATGCCGAGCAAGCACTGAGCGAGCTCCAGGCCAAACCCAATGGGCTGCTTAAACTGACCTCGGCTACTACCTTCGGCGAGCGCTTTATCGCCCCACTGGTTAACGACTTTCAGTGTTTGCATCCTCAGTTGGATGTGCACATGCACTTCACTAATCGACCGGTAGAACTGATTGAAGAGGGCTACGATATTGCCATTCGGATGGGGGTATTGAAAGATTCCAGCTTGATCGCCAGGCGACTATGCGACCGCCGCGAGTATATCGTTGGCTCTCAACGCTATTTTCGCCAAGCGCCGCGCCCCCACACCTTGGCCGAGCTTAACCAGCACCGCTGCTTGATTGGCTCACGACCCAACTGGCTGTTTGAAGTCAACGGTCAACGCCGCGAAGTGCGTGTCGAGGGGTGCTGGACAGGCAACTCTGGCCCAGCACTGCTAGATGCTGCTCGCAAAGGGCTGGGCTTGGCGCAGTTGCCTGATTATTACGTGGCTCCCTATCTGGCAAGCGGTGAGCTAGTGACCGTGCTTGAGCCTTTTCAGCACCACGATACCGCCGTTTGGGCTGTTTACCCCCGCCACCGCCACTTGTCACCTAAAATCCGACAGCTGGTCGACTATCTTGTTACCAATATTAACAGCGTGCTGCCCCAAAACCCGCTTAGTGAAGAAGCTTCTGATTAGCACTCAATGGCATTGACAGCGAGCCCGCCCTTGGATGTTTCTTTATACTTATCCTGCATATCGCGTCCCGTATCGCGCATGGTGCGGATCACTTTATCCAGCGATATAAAGTGCTCGCCATCGCCGTGCATCGCCATACGCGCGGCATTAATAGCTTTGACGGAGGCAATCGCATTGCGCTCGATGCAAGGCACTTGAACGAGCCCACCGACCGGGTCGCAGGTCAAACCTAAGTTATGCTCTAAACCAATCTCAGCGGCGTTCTCCACCTGGCCCGGCGAGCCGCCTAGCACCTCGGCGAGCCCTGCGGCTGCCATGGCGCAGGCGGAGCCTACTTCGCCCTGGCAACCCACCTCCGCACCGGAAATGGAGGCGTTCTTTTTGCATAAAATGCCTACTGCGCCGGCGGTTAGCAGAAAATCCACCACATCGGCTTCGCTAGCGTCGGGTTCAAACTTCAAGTAGTACGCCAATACGGCGGGCACAATACCCGCTGCACCGTTGGTTGGCGCAGTGACCATCCGCCGCCCGGCGGCGTTCTCTTCATTTACCGCCAGCGCGAATACGTTGACCCAATCCATGACGGTAAAACTCGACACAATCAGGCGCTGATTAGCCGGCGGATGAAGCAACTGCTGATGGAGCAGCTGCGCACGACGGCGCACATTTAATCCGCCTGGCAAATGACCAGTGGCGCGCAGGCCATTCTCGATGCTGTCGCTCATGGCGTGCCAAATGGTTATTAGTTCCTCACGGATGGCCGCTTCACTACGCCAGGCTTTTTCATTTTCCAGCATCAGTTGACTAATGCGCAGCTGATGCTGCTGACATAGCGCGAGCAGCTCGGCCGCCGTATTGAAGGGATATGCCAGCGGCGTGCTGTCCTCGCCCAGTTCGCCTTGATCCGCTTTGGCTTGATCAACATAGAAGCCGCCGCCTAGTGAGTAATATGTGTTCGTCGCCACCAGTGTGTTATGGCAGTAAGCGCTCAACACCATGGCATTAGGATGAAACGGCAGGCAGGTTTCATCCCACTCCACATCGCTGCCAACCTCAAAGGCGATTGGCTGGCCATTGACAAGCAACAGTGGTTCACCCTCATCAAGTTGTTTTAATCGCGATGCAATAGTGTCGGGATCGATGCTTTCGGGTGCCTCTCCCATCAACCCCATGATCACCGCTTGATCGGTACCGTGCCCCACCCCAGTGGCGGCCAATGAACCATGCAGCCTTACCACCAGCCGAGTGATGGTTGTATCACCCAGCGCCAAGGCAAAGTCACGAGCAGCGCGCATCGGCCCCACCGTGTGGGAACTTGAAGGACCGATGCCGATACGAAAAAGATCAAACACACTAATAGCCATGCCGATGACGCCTCAAAACGTTGTTATTGCCTGTCTAATAGACACTTTGCAGGGACGATGACCAAACATCGCGTGATTAACCGCAATATCGACGTGCGAACATACAAGTGTGACGATATAATGAACATTCACCCTTGCATGTTAATATATGCGAATTGCGACGCTGCTTACCACAAAGGATGTTGGTATGTCTTCTCCCCCTCCCTGGCCAATAGGGTTTCAAACCATTTTAGTGCGTGCAGTGCTGTACGTGTTATTTATCGGCGCGATTGCCCAAGGTGCCTATTTAGAAGCACTCTATCTCCCTTCAGTACGGTTTTCTGAGCTGGGCTTTACCGAGTTTACGCAAACACTGGTGCTTGCCACCTGCTGTGCAATGCTGATTTATATTCGCCAAGTGCTTAAAGTCTGGCCCACCGTCACCCTACTGCTACTAGCGTTTGTGGCCGCCTCTTTAGTGCGCGAACAGGATCACTTTTTAGATAACTATGTGGCTGAAAACACCTGGAAGGTACTGGTGGCGCTGATTATTCTCCCGACACTCTTTTGGGTGGTGAAGCAGCGCCAACGCTTTCTTGCGGAGTTTACCCATTATAGCAACACCTTCGCTTTCGGTTTGTTTACGGCAGGCGTGCTGACTACTTATATCTTTTCGCGCCTCTATGGGCGACAGGAATTCTGGCAAGCCATTCTTGAAGACAGCTACTCTGGAACCTTTAAGAGTGTCGCAGAGGAAGTGGTTGAGCTACTCGGTTACAGCTTAATTTTGATCGCCACCTTAGAGCTACTACTATTGACGCGCCGCATTTATAAAGCTCGGTAGCTATCCACTTAAGCTAGGTACCGATCACCACCACGAAAAAGCCCGCCGTTCAATGAACGGCGGGCTTTTTGATCTTAGCGGCTACTGCTTGCTATTCACCGCTTACCTTTTCACGGCATTTATTCGTCGAGGAACGAACGCAGCGGTTCAGAGCGGCTGGGGTGGCGCAGCTTACGCAGCGCTTTGGCTTCAATCTGACGAATTCGCTCACGTGTCACGTCAAACTGCTTGCCCACCTCTTCCAGCGTATGGTCGGTATTCATATCAATACCGAAGCGCATACGCAGCACTTTCGCTTCGCGAGCGGTCAAGCCGCCTAACACGTTACGCGTCGCTTCGATAAGACCTTCACCGGTGGCCATATCGATCGGCAGCAACATGGTGCCATCTTCGATAAAGTCGCCCAGGTGTGAATCATCATCGTCACCAATCGGCGTCTCCATGGAGATCGGCTCTTTGGCGATTTTGAGCACCTTGCGTACTTTATCTTCCGGCATTTCCAAGCGCTCGCCGAGCTCTTCCGGGGTCGGCTCACGGCCCATTTCCTGGAGCATCTGGCGTGATACGCGATTGAGCTTGTTGATCGTCTCAATCATGTGCACCGGAATACGAATGGTGCGCGCCTGATCCGCGATGGAGCGGGTGATTGCCTGACGAATCCACCAAGTGGCATAGGTCGAGAACTTGTAACCACGGCGGTATTCGAACTTATCGACCGCTTTCATCAAGCCGATGTTGCCTTCCTGAATGAGATCCAGGAACTGCAGACCGCGGTTGGTGTACTTCTTGGCAATCGAGATAACCAAACGCAAGTTAGCCTCAACCATCTCTTTCTTGGCACGACGAGCTTTCGCCTCACCAATCGAGAGCTTGCGATTCACCTCTTTAAGGTCGGCAACCGAGAGTTGCACCATGTCCTCTTCAAAGGCGATCTTACGCTGGGCACGGGCGATATCGGCGCGCAGCGGCTCAAGACGGTCAGCGTACTTGCTCTGCGCTGCCTGGAAATCATCCAGCCACGTTTTACGCGATTCGTTGCCAGGGAACGACTTGATAAAGGTTTTACGCGGCACCTTGGCTTTCTTCACGCACAGCTGCATCACCGCTTTTTCCTGGGCGCGCACTTGCTCAACGCTGATACGCACTTGGCCGACGAGGCGCTCAAAGTGCTTAGGTACCAGCTTGATGGGCGAGAAAAGCACCGCCAAGCGAGCCTGCTCGGCCTTCAGCTCGGCACTACCTCGGCCATGCTTGGCAAACGCCGCTTCGACTAAGGCTTTCTGCTCGCGAATCTGCTCAAAACGCGCACGCGCTTCTTCGGGATCCGGGCCGCCCTCGCTGGCCGTGGAGTCTTCGTCCTCATCGTCGCCGTCGCCTTCCACGTCATCTTCAAGTTCGGACTCGGGCTCCGGCTCCGGCACCTCTGCTTCGGCAACGCCGGGGATGCCCTCATCGGGATCAATGAAACCAGAAAACAGATCCGAAAGACGCCCCGGCGCTTCTTCATCCTGGGTGGCGTCATAGGCGTCCAGAATAGACGCGACGGCTCCCGGCAAATAGGCCAGAGACGACATCACTTCACGGGTGCCCTCTTCGATCCGTTTGGCGATTTCAATTTCGCCCTCACGGGTCAAAAGCTCAACCGTGCCCATTTCACGCATATACATGCGTACGGGGTCAGTGGTGCGGCCTACATCGCTTTCCACGGCGGCAAGGGCCGCTACGGCCTCTTCCGCAGCGGACTCGTCCGTGGACTGATCCGACATCATCAAAGTGTCTTCATCTGGCGCTTCTTCAGCGACACTTATACCCATGTCGTTGATCATGCCAATGATGTCTTCCACTTGATCCGGGTCGGCGATATCCTCGGGTAGATGGTCGTTGACCTCGGCATAGGTCAGGTAGCCCTGTTCCTTGCCTCGAGCGATCAACTCCTTCAGACGCGACTGCTGCTGCGCATTTCCAGCCATAGAAACCCTATCTCGACGAAGAAGAATGAAACACCTGGAGCGCTGAATCGATTAAACTCAACAAGCCGTACAGTATAGCGTAAAAAGCAGGAAATTTTCCAGCTCGACGTATTTGCGCGGTAATTCAGGTGTGTTAGTTTGTTCGGTTAAGCCAGCGCTCGGTAGCTGAGCCTATATCTGGTGCTGAAACGCTAGGAATTCAACCCCCCATCGCCCAAGACACCGCCTCATTGACGCTGGGCAAGCTCCATTACCAAGCTTGCCAAACGCTGGCGCTGCTCCTTATCTAACTTTTGCCCGGCGCGCTCCTGCGCCAGCAACGCCATGTACTCCTCTTGAGGAGAACGCTGACGTTGAACATGCTGCAGATGTTCCACCCAGCCATTCAGCTCTGCTTCCCTATCTGCCTTGGGAATCAACAGCTCGCGCTTAGCAAAGACCGCCAATGCCTGCCCCTGCTGACTGCCTTGAAAATGCGCCAACACTACTTGCGGGCTGCGGTAGCGCCCCGCCTTTAGCAGTGCGATCAGTTCTCTGCATAGCGGTGCGTCATCATCTTCCGGTAGCCACTCCAAATGATCCGGGAGCGAAGTCACCAAATTGGGCTCATGCAGCAACAGCTGCACGATACGCCCAACCGGGGAGAGCGCCTGGGAACGTGAGCGCGATGAGTGGGCTGGCGCTGCCAATACCGCACCCTGCATCGCTGATGACGCCGAATCGGGCTCTACCTGCTCCGCCTGTCTCTGCGAAGCGTGGTGCTGCGACACTTGGGCACGCTTTTCGAGCAGTACTTTCAACTGCTCTTGTGCCAACCCACTACGCTGTGCCAAAGACTCAAGCAGTAGTGATTTGAGCATGCCATCAGGTACTTTGTTCAATGCTTCAAGCACCTGACTGGCAAATCGTTCGCGCCCTTCCACGGTATTCAAGTCGCGCCCCTGGGCCGCCTGCTCGAACAGAAACTCCGACAGCGGCATGGCACAGGTGACGCGATCCTGAAACGCCTGGGTGCCTTCACGGCGCACCAGGGTATCCGGATCATCACCTTCAGGCAGAAACAGAAAACGCGCTTCACGGCCATCAATCATTTGCGGCAACGCTGTTTCCAACGCCCGGCTAGCCGCCTGCCTTCCCGCACGATCACCGTCAAAACAGAATACTACGCGACTCACCAGTCGAAACAGGCGGGTCAAATGGTCTTCCGTGGTAGCGGTGCCCAGCGTCGCCACGGCGTTATGAATACCGAATTGCGCCAGCGCCACCACATCCATATAGCCTTCGACCATAACAAGCTGCTCAAGCTTGCTAGAGGCTTGGCGCGCTTCATACAGGCCGTAAAGCTCACGGCCTTTGTGGAACACGGGTGTTTCCGGCGAGTTGAGGTATTTGGGCTGATCATCACCCATTACCCTGCCGCCGAACGCAATCGTACGACCACGCAGATCACGAATCGGAAACATGACCCGATCCCGAAAGCGGTCATAAGTACGCCCGGTATCTTCACGATGAATCAGCAGGCCATACTCTACCTGCACCGGCTCACCAATACCGCGTTCGCTGAGATGCTGCTTTAGCGCCTCCCAACCACTCGGGGCATAGCCAATGCCATAGGTCTTGATCACCTCGTCCGAGAGCCCACGACCCGACAAATAGCGTTGGGCAGACTGGCCCTCCTGCATCTTTAATCGCTCGCGATAAAAACTGGCGGCGAGTTCGAGCAGGTTAACGCCCTCTTTGCGCTTCTTTTCGCGTTGCTGGGCACGTGGGTCGTCAGCACCTTCGCGAGGCACCTCAATACCCAAGCGCCCGGCCAACTGCTCTACCGCTTCGGGAAACGGCAGCTTGTCGTACTCCATCAAGAAGCGTAGTGCATTCCCATTAGCGCCGCAGCCAAAGCAGTGATAAAACTGCTTATCCGCGCTGACGGTGAACGACGGGGTCTTCTCTTGATGAAAGGGACATAGCCCGGAGTAGTTACGGCCGGCTTTTTTAAGCTGCACACGCTCACCGACCACCTCGACCACATCAACGCGGCCTAACAGATCATCAATAAAACGCTGTGGAATTTGGCCTGCCATGAACTACGGGCATCCTCGCGCAAAGCGCTAATTCGCTGACTTTCGAGACTGCTTTCTAAAACTATCTTCAAAATACTATCGTCAAAATACTGTTTTTAAAAAATTGTATTTAAAAACTGATCTTAATAACTGCTTAAGGTCATCAGACCTATTGCCAGATCAGATCATCATAAACAGCGACAGTCTTAAAAAACGGTGATTTTGAAAACCGTGATTTCGAAAAACAATAACCTTGAAAAACAGCGATCATGAAAACAACAGTCAAAAACAAACGGCCACCTAGTGGCGGCCGCTTGGCATCCCTCTTGAGACGACCAGCTAACTGCTCCGGCCCCCTCGGGTACGGATCAATAGAGCCGTTCGAAACGCTTTTGCTCACGCTGGACTTTCTTGGCGTGGCGTTTTACGGCAGCTGCCGCTTTGCGTTTACGCTCAGCAGTCGGCTTCTCATAGTGCTCGCGGCGGCGTACTTCAGAAAGAACACCGGCTTTTTCGCAAGAACGCTTGAAGCGACGCAGGGCGACGTCAAACGGCTCGTTATCACGTACTTTTACAGAAGGCATTAAGCACTCACCTACCTTAAGGAGTCTTGAGTTCGGATAGTACGTACACTGCGATATTGCGGTTCAGAATACAGTGTACGACCCAGTTTTACAGCGCACAGTAGTCTAGTCGCCGTTGGCCATCTTTGCAAATGCTTACGCTCGTTTGCAGCGACAATGTTAGACTACTGGCCTTGTGATTTTCACCTTTATATTTTTTGCACATCCTTTGAGAGTCCCTTTTTATGCGTGTTCTGGGCATTGAAACATCCTGCGACGAAACGGGCGTTGCGCTTTATGACACTTCGCTAACCGGCGGCAAAGGGCTGCTGGCCGACGCGCTCTACAGTCAAATCGCCATGCACGCCGAATTTGGTGGTGTGGTACCCGAACTCGCTTCTCGCGACCACACCCGCAAACTGCTACCGCTAATTGAGCAGGTGCTCAGCGATGCCAAGCTAACGCGTCACGACTTGGACGGCATTACTTATACCGCTGGCCCGGGCTTAGTCGGTGCATTAATGGTAGGCGCCAGCACCGCCCACGGTATGGCACGAGCGTTAAATATTCCCGTACTTGGCGTGCATCATATGGAAGGTCACTTACTGGCACCGATGCTGGAAGACGAGCCGCCTGCGTTCCCCTTCGTGGCGCTGCTGGTATCCGGCGGGCATACCCAACTGGTCGAAGTGCAGGGGCTGGGGCGCTATCAGCTACTCGGCGAATCGGTGGATGACGCCGCGGGTGAAGCGTTTGATAAAGCTGCCAAAATGCTGGGCTTGGCCTACCCAGGTGGGCCTCAAGTCGCCAAACTGGCGGAACAAGGGGATCCCAAGCGCTTTCGCTTCCCGCGCCCGATGACCGACCGACCAGGGCTCGATTTCAGTTTCTCAGGCTTAAAAACCCACACCATGACCGCCATTCGCCAATTGGAGGCAGTGGGGGAACTCGACGACCAAGCACGTGCCGATGTAGCCCGCGCCTTTGAAGAAGCCGTGGTTGATACGCTGGTCATTAAGTGCCGCAGAGCGCTGGATCAAACCGGTTTGAAACGTTTAGTGGTAGCGGGTGGGGTTAGCGCCAATCATCGCCTGCGTGAACGACTCCACGCTGAGTGTGAAAAACGCCAAGCCCGCGCCTACTACCCACGCGGGCGCTTTTGCACCGACAATGGCGCCATGATTGCCTACGTAGGCGCTCAGCGCTTGGCAGCGGGCGAGTGCGATACCTACGGCATAATGCAGGCGACCCCCCGCTGGCCGCTGGATCAACTGTCACCCCCGGCTGCCGCTGACAGCTAACTGCGCTCTAGGAGCCGCGAAATGGCGGCTCTTCACCGCGTCGCAGTCGACGAATATTAAGCCCGTGGCGGGCCAACACCAGCAGACTGAAGCCGCCGACCACCATAAAATACGCAGGCGCTAGCCAAGCGCATATCAGCGGCGCCACCAAAGCACTGGCCAGCGATGCCATCGCCGCCGTCTTTAGCCGCCACGCCAGTAGCGCCCAAATAATGGCGCTTAATAGCGCCACATTGGGCACCAATATCAGCAGTACACCAAACGCACTGGCGACTGCCTTTCCGCCACGAAAGTGGTGCCATAAGGGAAAACTGTGTCCTAGCAACACGGCCAGCCCAACCAGCCCTTGCAACCATACTGGGCAGCTCATGAGCTTGGCTCCTATAACAGCGGGCATGGCTTTTAAGGCATCTAGCAGCAGAGTAACGGCCGCCAAACGGGGGCCATAAAGGCGCAATACGTTAGAAAACCCAGGGTTAAACGAACCATGTTGGCGTGGGTCCCCCACACCCGCTAGGCGGCAAACGCTCAGCGCTGCCAACCAACTGCCGCTTAAATAACCCACTACTATCCATACCATGGCGCTCTGCTCGCTTTATAGACCGTCTCGATAGCCTGGCTCGCTGTCGTTTAGCCCCATCCTAACGTACAATCGCCCGCTTGTTGCAGCTGGGGGAAGGCAGATGGATCGCATTTTGATTGAAGCGTTAACCGTCGACACAGTTATCGGTGTCTATGCTTGGGAGCGTTCAATTCAGCAGTCGCTGAGCCTGGACTTAGTGCTGGCAACCGATATACGTTCAGCGGCAGCGACCGATGATTTACGCCTCACGCTGGATTACGCGGCCATTTGTCAGCGCATCCAGACATTTGCCGATGCTCATCAATTCGCCCTGGTCGAAACTTTCGCCGAACGCCTCGCAGAGTGCTTACGTACAGAGTTTCCAATCAATGGGTTGCGCCTCACCGTGCGTAAACCCGGCGCAGTGCCCAACGCTGTCAGCGTCGGTTTGGAAATTACCCGCGGCGCCTTACCAGAGGCAATGCAGGAGCCCAGCGCATGAAACTGGTCACTGTCAGCTTAGGCAGCAATATTTACCCCACTCGGCATATCCGCTACTGCCTTGATGCGCTCGCGGACACCTTTGGCTCGCTGCAAATCTCACGTGTGTTTGAAAGCGAGCCAGTGGGCTTTACCGACAGTCGCAATTTCTATAATTTGGTAGTGGCCTTCCACAGTGACTGGACACCCGGGGAGCTTCAGGCTTGGAGTAAGCAGCTGGAAATAGAGCACGGCCGCCTTCCTGACACTGCTAAATTTAGCCCCCGCGCGCTGGATATCGACTTGCTTACCGTGGGCAGCCTCTGCGGCACCGTCGATGATGTCACGTTGCCACGCAGCGAAATCACTCATAATGCGTTCGTGCTGCAGCCGCTTGCGGAATTGCTACCCACAGAGCGCCACCCCTTGTGTGACACCTCTTACGCTTCGCTATGGAAAACCTTCGAACTAGGCAGCCAACGTCTCTGGGCGGTTGATTTTAGCTGGCGTGGCCGCTGGATCTCTCAGTCAGACGAGCTTCCTCGCTTGGCAGCGGCCCGTCGATAACCAGTTACTCAAGTGCTACCGCCACGGCTTGCCCGCGCCGCACGCGTATTGCCTCACCCAGCGCTGCCCCCTGATATCCTTCCGCCATTAACGCCTGCGGCCCCACCTCGCGAGCCGCTAGCCAAGCGCTGCCAAGCCGCTCCACTTGCTCCGGCGCCAGCACGCTCACTAATGCCAACTGCGCCTCGACCTGCTCGGGCTTGCGCCAGCCATCCAACCTTTCAAGCCAATGCAGCACATTCGGGCCCTCCAGTGGCGCGGTAAGCAGCGCATAAGTGAGCACGGTATGACGGGCAAGCTGAGCCACGGCGTTAGGCAACTTTAACCGCGTTGCTAAGGCATCACGCTGTTCGGCGGTGAGCGGTGACACCAACTGCGCATAGCGCCAGTGAGCCACTGCTATCGTGCTGTTTCGAGGCGTTTGATCCAGCGCAGCTAAACCTCGCGGCAACACCGACCCCATGAGTTCGGGAAACCAGATAGGCAGCGCCTCGCAGCGCTCAAGGGTGGTAAAATAAACGTCCGGGCTTGGTTCGCCCAGCGCCTTTTCAGTTTCCACCCACACCCGTTCGGCGGCCAAATGCTCAAGTTCACCGCTATGACTCACCTGACGCATCAGCGCCAGGGTTTCAGGGGCAATGGTGAAGCCCAGCCCTGCATAACGGGCCAAAAAGCGTGCGGTACGCAGTACGCGCAGCGGGTCTTCGCTAAACGCAGAAGAGATATGCCGAAGCACGCGCCGTTCGATATCGCCTTGACCATTAAACGGGTCGGTTAATTCACCCTCGGGGCTCTGGGCAATCGCGTTAATGGTTAAATCCCGCCGCAAAAGATCCTCTTCCAGGCTGACATCGGGGCTGGCGTGCACTTCAAACCCGCCATAACCATGGCCAGATTTGCGCTCGGTGCGGGCGAGCGCGTACTCCTCGGCCGTATCCGGATGCAGAAAGACCGGAAAGTCGCGCCCCACGGGTTTAAAGCCACGTTTGCGCATGACGTCTGGCGTAGCGCCCACCACCACCCAGTCATTGTCATAGACCGGCCAGCCCAGTAGCGCATCGCGCACAGCGCCGCCCACCCGAAACACGCTCAAACCCGCTAAACGTGGATCGCTATTGGTCTCTTTCACTACTGTCTACTCCGTTGCTGGCTCGCCACACTGGTTCGCTCTCCGCTGTCCAGATTAAGCGCGGTTAACCGCCCACCCCAAACGCATCCCGTATCCAACGCCTCGACGGGCACCCGCGCCTGCGGGGTTCTTCCTTCCAGTGCCGCCCAGTGGCCGAAAAGCAGCCGGGTATTATCATCTCGCGGGTATTGAAACCAGGGCAGAAAACCCGAAGGCGCACTATCTAGCCCCTCTTTAGCGGCAAAGTCCAAACGCCCTTGGGCATCAATAAAGCGCATTCGGGTGAGCACATTAACAATCAGGCGCAGACGATCCATGCCGTCTAGATCGTCGCGCCAGCTATCCGGCAGGTTGCCAAACAGTTGGGTTAAAAACTTACCAGAGGCGTCACTGCCCAGAGCTGCCTGCACTTCACGCCCCAGCGACTCGGTCTGAGCCACACTCCATTGGGGAAGCAGCCCGGCATGGGTCATGAGCGTACCGTTTTCAATCACGCAAAGCGGTTGGCTCTGTAGCCAATCCAGTAGCGCTTCGCGATCAGGGGCGCCCAGAATATCGCTAAGGGTGTCGTTTTTCTTCAGTTTGCCGCCGCCGCGCGCCACCACCAGCAAATGAAAATCGTGGTTGCCCAGTACGCTGCGTGCAGCGCTCCCCAGAGCACGCACTTCGCGCAGGCACGCTAAAGAGCCTGGGCCACGATTAATTAAATCACCGACCAGCCATAGCGTATCCCGCGTGGGGTTGAAGCTGAGCTTCTCCAGAAGGGCTACAAATTCGGCGTGACAGCCGTGCAGATCGCCGATCGCATAGGTACTCATGCGGGAGGCCTTTTTCATAAAATAAGTGGACTAATACTACCACTTCACCGAGACCCTCTGCCTGTTGTAGACGGTTTATGTTGATGATTAACACTGGTTAAAAGAGTGAACCTGGCTCACTATAAAAGTACGCTTTGATGCTCTTAAGCCATTCGATAGTTAGCCACCTGGTAATAACTGTTAAGGAAAACGATACGCCTATGGCAATGGATCACTCTCGACGCAGCCTGCTGCGAGTTGCAACACTGGCGGGCCTTGGTGCCCTCATACTTCCCGGCACAGCGCTTCTTCCTGCCGCACGTGCCACTGCTACCAAGCTTGGCCCGCCCCCCGTTGCGGTGACGGTTAATGGCTGGCTACTGAACAGCAGTGACCGCTGATGTATATCGCCTTTGAGGATATCAACGAACACAGCAACGCCTGGGATGTCTGCATTATCGGCGCGGGTGCGGCGGGCATTTCCATGGCCGTTACCCTAGCGGAGCGAGGCCACCGGGTACTGCTCTGTGAAGGTGGCGATGCGGACTACAGCGAACGCTCCCAGGAGTGCTACCGGGGCGACGTCGTCGGCGACCCCTATATTCCCCTGTATGGCGCTCGGCTGCGCCATTTGGGTGGGTCGACCAACCACTGGGGCGGCATTTGTCGCCCTTTGGATCGCTACGACTTCAATGCCAAAGCCGTCGCCAGCGAAACGGCCTGGCCTATAGGCCGCGATGCGCTGGTTCCTTACTACAGCGCGGCCGTTACTATGCTCGGTCTGGAACCTACGCCAGCCGATCATGTGGTCCCTGAAGCGGGGCTAAAACGCATCTATTTTTCGCTGGGTCACCCCACACGCATGAAAGAGAAGTATGCCGCTACGTTGAGCGATTCGACCACTCTGACGTGCTGCCTAACAGCCAACTTGGTGGCACTGGAAACCCAGGCTGGCAAAGTCACCAGCGCCACTTTTAGCAATTACCGGGGCGACTACCGCAAGGTTCAGGCGCGCTACTTTGTACTGGCCTGCGGCGGCATCGAAAACTCGCGCCTGCTGCTGTGGTGCAACCAACAACTAGATGGCCAGCTAATCCCCCAAGCCGACACCCTGGGACGCTACTGGATGGAGCACCCCCACGCCACAGTGGGGAAGGCGCTCATTTTTGAGCCTGCGGCACTGGGTCTGGACGAGGATTACAACGTTTTCCTCTCCCCCACTGCTCGCTCCTTGCGCTCACGACAAATACTCAATTGTGGGCTGCGCTTGCACCGCATGAACGCTGAAGCTACCCAGGAACTGATTGACGAGCTCGCAGAACAGGCACCCGCGCTGGTGGGTCGGCTGCGTATCTGGCAGGCCCAAGGTCGGGTGGTGCACGGCGCGTTTCTAAGAGCCGCCTGGGAGCAGGAACCTCGCTATGACAACCGTATTGAGCTAAGCGATGAGCTGGATAAACTGGGAGTGCCACGTAGCCGGCTGGTGTGGCGGCAATCTGAGCTGGATCGCCACACCATTCGCGAGAGCATGCTACTGCTGGGTGAATACCTGCGTGATAACGAGGTGGGCAGGCTACAGATGGCTGATTGGCTTGCCGATACGCCGGTGCAACTGCCCACGGAAGGCGAACTTGCTGGACGTCACCACATGGGCGGCACGCGCATGAGCCTTGTTGCCGAGACGGGTATCGTTAACCCCGACTGCCGTCTATTTGCCCAGGAAAATTGCTACTTGGCGGGCTCCAGCGTTTTTGCTAGCGCAGGGCACGCCAACCCCACTTTAACGCTGGTACAGCTGGCCTTGCGACTTTGCGATCATCTGGAGAGTAGGTTAGCGCAAAACGCTAGTGAAGCTGGAGCGGCACCGCCAGCCTGAACGGTGTGATAGCCACTTCAAACGCGCGTTGCGTGGAAGTGTCCAGCAACGTATAGGCGCCCTCCATGACCCCCACCGGCGTTTGCAGAATGGCACGGCTGGTATAGCGAAAGCTCTGGCCAGGGCCAATCAGTGGCTGCTGCCCGACGACGCCTTTGCCGCGCACTTCCTGGCACTCGCCGCTGCCCTGGGTGATTTTCCAGTAGCGCGCCATGAGCTGCACGCTATGGGGGCTTTGATTGTGGACGGTGATGGTATAGCTGAAGACGTAACGCGACTCCGCATCATTGGACTCATCGGCACGGTAGCTAGGCGCAACGTTTACCTCGATAGTTAGACCACTCACGCTTGGCTGCCCCGCTCACTGCTCGCCTGTTCATCGGCGGCGACTCGATTGGCAATCGCCACGTATTCGGCGACCGTCAGTGTTTGCGGACGGCGGATAGGATCAATACCCAACTCTTCAAGGATTTCAGGACTCACGCGCCCTTTAAAGTTATTGCGCAGCGTTTTGCGCCGCTGGCCAAACGCGAGCTTCACCAACTCAAACAGCAGCGTGGGGTCTTCTGCAGTATGGGGCAGGGTCGCATGAGGCGTTAAGCGCACGATGGCCGACTCAACCTTGGGCTGCGGCACAAAGGCTTCCGGCGGCACAATAAATAGCTGCTCGACACTACAGTAGTACTGCGCCATAACCGACAGACGCCCCCAGTCGGCACCGCCCGGTTCAGCAGCCAAGCGCTCAACGACTTCTTTTTGCAGCATGAAGTGCATATCCTCTATCGCACTTCCTGCAGCCAGCAGGTGAATTATCAGCGGCGTGGAGATGTTGTAGGGCAGGTTGCCCACCACACGCAGCGCAGGTCCATCGCCTTTCAGCGCGGCAAAATCAAACTTCAGCGCATCGCCTTCATGTATCACAAAGTCGGGGTAGTTAAAAAACTGCACTCGCAGGCCAGGGATCAGATCGCGGTCGAGTTCAATTACCTCCAGATGTCCCGCCGCTTCCAGCAGCGGCTCGGTTAGTGCGCCCTGCCCTGGGCCAATTTCGACAAGGCGATCCGTCGAGCGCGGGCCAACGGCACGAACGATCCGCGAAATAATGCCAAGGTCGCGCAAAAAGTTCTGACCAAAGCGTTTACGAGCGCGGTGTTGGGGCACAGTAGACATCAAACGGTGTTCCTTGGAGTGCGGATTCAATCGGGAGTATTTCGCAGCAAATGCTAGACAGTAGCAGACAACCGCTGGGTAGCTAGACGGCGTGCAAGGGCGATAGCGACTTTCAGGCTGCCGGGGTCTGCCACGCCTTTGCCAGCCAGATCCAACGCGGTGCCATGGTCGACCGAAGTGCGTACCAATGGCAAGCCCAGGGTAATATTGGCGGCCTGACCAAAGCCTGCATATTTTAACACTGCCAAGCCCTGGTCATGGTACATCGCCAGCACCGCATCGACACCGGCCAAGTGACGCGGGGTAAATAGCGTGTCGGCGGGCAACGGACCAAGGATATCCCTTCCCTCAGCACGAAGAGCATCAAGCGCGGGAATAATAATATCCAGCTCTTCGTGGCCCAGGTGGCCATCTTCACCGGCATGCGGGTTTAAGCCACACACGGCAATGCGCGGTTTTGCAATCCCGAACTGGCAATGCAAATCAGCCTCCAGTAAGCGACTAATCCGAGTAACCCGCTCAAAGGTGATAGCGTCGGCGACGTTGCGCAGAGGCAAGTGGGTGGTCACCAGAGCAACACGTAAATCGCCACTACCCTGCCAGCTTGGCGATGCCGCATGTAGCGCCGCGTCGGTGGCCAGCATCATCACGACGTCATCAACGCCACAGGCATCACGCAGCCATTCGGTATGGCCGGTAAAGCCTGGGTGACCGCCGTCAATAATTACGCCTTTGTGCAGTGGTGCGGTCACCATGGCAGCGGCAAGGCCGCGTTGACAAGCATCGACCGCCATTGCCAGGGTGGCAAGTACGTAATCGGCGTTGGCTGGATTAAGCACACCTGGCGAGGTAGGGGCATTAAGAGCGACGGACCAAACAGGTAAGGCATTGTCGCCACTTGGGCACTCACCCACCGAACACTCTACCACCGTAACATCCAGCCCCAGCGCAATTGCGCGCTGGCGCAGCATTTTCGGATCGCCAATGGCCACGGTATTCGGAGGCAGAAGCCCCCGGGCTGCCAGCATTAACGTTAGTTCAGGGCCGATGCCCGCTGGCTCGCCGGTGGTGACGACCACCGGCAGCGCGCTATCAGCCCTTGAAGTACCAGCTACCATTAGAGACGAACATCAACAAAAGCCTGTGAGCGAATCTCTTGCTGCCAGGTTTCAAGCTCTTCATTGGCACGGCGTTGGAAGATTGCTTGGCGCACCTGCTCGCGCTGGCTCTCCTGAGTAACGTTCTGACGACGACGCTCTTCTACCTCAATCACGTGGTAGCCAAACTGAGAGCGCACCGGTTGTGATATCTGGTTAACGCCTAGGTCACGCATTGCTTCCTCAAACGCTGGAACGGTTTGCCCTGGGCGCACCCAGCCAAGCTCTCCCCCGTTGAGTGCCGTACCGCTGTCATCGCTATACTCGCGCGCTACAGAGGCAAAATCATCACCTTGAGACAAGCGCTGACGCACTTCTTCGGCTCGGGCACGCGCCTGATTTTCATCCCGGTTAGGCGTCAGCTCGATTAATACGTGGCGGGCCCGCGTCTCTTCAATGAAGTTCTGCTCGCCGGTCTGCCCCTGCTGCTGGTCTAAAAAGCGCTCAACGTCACGATCACTAACCGTCACACGATTACTGATTTGGCGCTGCTGCACCTGACGCATCAGCATTTCGCGGCGAATATCTTCGCGCACGCTCGCCAGCGTCATGCCGTCAGCTTCCACCGCATCAGCAAACTCATCCAGCGTCATGCCGTTGGATTCGGCAATCGAGCGCACCTGACCGTTTAGCTCGGTATCATCAATAGTCAGACTGGCATCTTCCGCCATCTGTAGTTGAATCTCTTCCATCACCATGCGCTCAAGCACCTGTCGCTCCAACTGGGAGCGCGGGGGAAGGTTACCGCCTTGGGCCTGCGCCTGCTGCTCGACTTTCGCCATACGATCGTCTAGTTCGCTGCGCATAATCACATCGTTATTGACCACGGCCACCACACTATCCAGCGCCTGACGCTGAGTGGACTGGAAGTTCTGCGCCTGGAGCGCCAGCGGGGCCAACGCAAAGCTAGCGCCAACGCAGAGGGCGAGTAGGCTACCAGCAGAAAGCTGCTTCATTCGGCCTAGCAAGGGCTGTCTCATTTTCATTACAAACGTCTCTTTCATTAGCCATTCTATGGAAGTCATTTACAGGGCAGTCGGACGATAGCCAGGAATGGTCTGTTCAAAATAGCTGTCCGCATTCTGGCCAATGCCACCTAAGCCACGGAACACGAAGCGCAAAAATAGCCCACGATCATTAAAGTCATCATCAATGCGGGCAGTATCATCGTCATCGACCCATTCACGCCAGACAAGCTGCAGGCCATAACAGCAGTTGTTCCACTGTACGCCTGCCAGCTGCTCAAGCGAGCGGTCATTGGTTTGATCGTGAAGGTAGCGACCGATCAAATCAATGCTAGTACTGGCTTTCCAGGCAAACGACAGATCCCACTCTTCACGGTTATAGTCGCGAAAGCCATCATCGCCCTGCAACACGCTCGGGTCGAACCCTTCGATCTCCCAACGGTAGCCAAGGTTCACTACGTGCCCTTCGGGATGGCGATAACGTACATCAACGCTTGAGCGTTCAGTGCGATCACGATGATCATCGTAGAGCCATTCGTAGCCACTACTCCAGCGATCATTAATTTGCCAATCAAGGCGGGTCACTAGTGGTGAGCGATCCCGGGTGGCCTGATAGTAGCTTTCAGGATTAACGTTGGGGTTTTCTTCCGGCCGATCTGGCAGCGTATCCGCATCGCCTTCGCTATCGATTCGGCGATCATCAAAGTAAACACTCTGCCCAACCCCAAACGAGAGTCGATCACGACCGGACGCATCCTCAAGCAGGCGCGACTGCACGCCATAAGAGATCCGGTTGAGATCACCCACTCGGTCAGCGCCGGAAAAGCGCTGGGCGGACCAGAGCTGATCCCAGGAAAACGCACGTTCGCGGCTGTCAAAGTCCGGCAGCTCAGTTTGATCGGTACGTGGCACGTAGGCATAGTTCAGACGCGGCTCTAAGGTTTGGCGATACTCGCGCCCGCCGAGGGCAAGCTCGCGCTCAAAGATCAAGCCACTATCGACCGAGGTTAGCGCAATGCTGCGGCTGGGTGAGTCACCCCGCTCCGTTTCACGCTCGCCATAATCCAGCTCATAGGCGGTGTTCCACAGTTCAGTACGCGGTTCTAAATAGCCCCAGGGCCGTTCAAAGCGCCAGCCAACAACAGGCGTGAGGTGCAATCGGCTACCGGTGGCCGCCTCACGCTCCGGCACACGACGTTCATCCACATCGCGCCAGAAATAGGTCGCGTTAGAACGCCACTGTGTATAGAGGCCGTTGTCGAACTGCCAGTTCGCATTGGCGCTCAGGCTCGGCAGTTGATAAAAGGGTTTATCGCTATCGCTAAGTGGATCTTCCAAACGCTGGAAACCCTGGGCGCGGGCGTCTAATTGCCAGCGTTGGCCGCGGTAATCGACCTGGGCCAAGCGCTCCATGCTGGCGCGATCACTTTCGCCGAACTCGCCGCCAAAGTCATCAAAATAGCGCCCGTCACTGGCTGCACCATAGCGCAGCCGGTAATTGCTACGCTCGTTTACCCGCCCTGCATGGCGGGCATCCACATACCAACGATCCTCGCCTTCAAAGCGATTTTCTCCACCGCCGGAGCCGCCGTTATCGCTATTTAAATAGCCGCCTTCGACGATGCCTGAACTTTCCTCAAGCAGATAGCGGTACTCACCGTTCATCAGCAAACCGTGGTCGCTCATCCAGCGTGGCGTAATGGTCGCATCGTGGTTAGCGGCGATATTCCAATAAAACGGCTGGGCGTAATCAAAACCATCCGATGAAAAACCTATCGATGGGGAGAGCAGACCAGTGTGACGACGATCGTCAATGGGAAAACGTAGCCATGGCCAGTAAAACACCGGCACATCTTTTACGTGTAAACGCGCATGACGCGCCGTACCGTAACCTTCGGCCTGATACAGACGAATATCGCTACTGACCAGTTCCCAGCTATTGGCGCCCGGGTCACAGGTCGTGAAGCTGGCGTCCTGCAGACGATACTCGCCCTCTGCCGTCTGCTCTAACTGATTTGCCTGACCGCGCAAGTGCTGGTCGTAAAGCACATAATGGCTATTCCCCAACGTCGCACGGTCTTCGTTTAGCCTGAGCATGGCCTGCTCGCCGCGCACCAGCGCACGCCCATCGCGTATGGCGATATTGCCTTCGGCGTCAACCTGCTGGCGGTCGGCGGGTAAAAAGACACGCTCCGCTTCCACTTCTTCATTGCCGCGACGCAGCACCACATCACCACGCAGCAGTGCCTCGCCGTCGGCGGCGTAATCGACGTCGCTGGCCTCAAGCGAGAGGGTTTCCGGGTTCTCTTCTGCGGGTAAGCGGTAGCTGGGCATGACGTAGCGCCCACGGCACAATTGATTGGCCGCTTCCTCTTCTCCCCAGGCTTGCCAATCTAACGCTTCCGCAGGCATGTCTTGGTCTTGAGCCACCGCCGTAAACGAGGCGCCAGCAAGCAAACTGCTCATCAGCGTATGCGCAACCGGCAACGTGCGCGAAAATCGCTTGCCCATGTTCGTTATCCTTGGCATCCAGAATCGGTATTATACAGCCCGCATGATGCCCGACCAGCAAGGAGCTTGCATGTCCTCTTATCGGATTAACGCCCTCACCACTTGGGCTGCCCAGCAAAACGGCCTTTCCCAGGCCGATATTACGCTTTCATCCGCCGTGGGCGATGCGAGCTTTCGGCGTTATTTTCGCCTTACGTTACCTGACGGCGCCACCCAGGTGGTGATGGATGCCCCGCCTGAACAGGAGGATTCCCACCCTTTTGTGACCATCGCCAAGCGTTGGCACAGCGCAGGGCTAGCGGTACCCAAGGTGCACGCCGCTAATTTGGCGGACGGTTTTCTGTTGCTTGATGACCTGGGCAACACACCGCTACAGGATATGTTTACCGATGACGCTACCACACAGACGTACCATGCGCAGGCACTAACGCTGGTCGCCGAGCTGCAAAACCGCGCCAACCCCGAATCACTGCCCGCTTATGACTCGGCGCTGCTGGGCCGGGAGCTCGACCTGTTTCCTGAATGGTGCTTGGGTGCCTGGCTGAAGCTATCGCCACCCGAAAGCTGGCAACCCTTGCGCGAGCAGCTTATTCAGCAAGCATTGGCTCAGCCGGTGGTCACTGTGCACCGTGATTTTGATGCTATGAACCTGATGATACACGATCAGCGCCTGTTCATGATCGACTTCCAGGACGCGGTGGCGGGCCCGCTAAGCTACGATGTGATCTCGCTGCTTCGGGGCCGCTACTGCCGCTTTAGCGATGAGCAGTTTAGCGACTTCGTCGACGCATTTTATCAGCAGGCCCGCCGCGATGGCCGCCTTCCCGGCCGGGTCGATTTTGCCACCTTCCTGACCCAGTGCCACGCCATGGCCGCTCAGCGCTCGCTGAAAGTGCTGGGCATATTTTGCCGTTTAACGCTGCGCGATCAAAAAAGTGGCTATCTTGAGCGCTTGCCGCACTTTTTGGATCATCTGGAGGATAGTCTTTCGTGCCTGACCGAGCAGGCTGAGTTCGCTGAGTGGGTCAAACTCACCTTTCGCCCCGCCCTCATGAAGCGACTAACGGAAATGCCGCAATGAAAGCAATGATCCTAGCCGCGGGGCTCGGCAAGCGGATGCGTCCGCTTACAGACCACTGCCCCAAGCCGCTGCTGCCGGTGGCGGGTAAACCGCTCATCGTGCATCACCTGGAGCGGCTTCGCGAGGCGGGCATTGATGACGTCGTCATCAACGTTAGCTACCGTGCCGAGCAGATTATTGATGCCCTCGGCGGCGGCGATGACTATGGGCTGCGCATTCACTGGAGTCGAGAAACAGCGCCACTGGAAACGGGAGGCGGCATTCAGCAAGCCCTGCCGATGTTGGGTGAAGCCCCATTTCTACTCATCAACGGCGATGTCTGGTGCGAAACGCTGCCCCACCCGCAAGCGCTGCGCGGCGACGACTTGGTCCACCTGGTGCTGGTAGACAACCCACTTCACCATCCCGACGGCGATTTTGGGCTAGCGGGTGGGCGTGTCAATCAAACCAGTAATGAGCGCTTGACCTATGCGGGCATCAGTGTGATTCACCCTGGGCTGCTCGCCGGGCAACCTCAAGGCGCCTTTGCATTAGCACCACTGCTCAGGGCCGCCATTGATAACCAACGGGTGAGCGGTGAACGTTATACCGGACACTGGGTCGATGTGGGCACGCCTGAACGGCTGGCGGCGCTGGAAAGCCAGCTTCAATTGCAACGACAGCGCGGGAAAGAGTAGCTGATGCATCCGGACTATTTACATGCGGCAATCGCTGATACGCCACGGGTAGCGGTCTACGGCACGCTGAAGCAGGGTTTCAACAACGCCCACTGGTTAAGCGGCGCCAGAAGATTGGGTAGCGATACCACCCGCGCCCTCACACTCTACGATATCGGCCCCTACCCTGGCGCCAAGTGGCAAGCGTCCAAAGGCGTCATTATAGAGATTTATGAGATTAGCATTGACCAGCTGGCCCAGCTAGACCGGCTGGAGGACTACCGTATCGACGCCCCTGCGCAGGGCGAGTATGACCGCCAGCAAATAGCCACCCATTTTGGTCGTGCCTGGGTCTATCTTTACAATCCAGGAGTAGCGGGTAAGCGAGCCATTTGCGAAGGCGGCTGGGAGATGCCCTACACTGCCCATGATTAATAATGCCGGTGATAAACAACAGAAGCGTTGAGAAGAGGCGCGCAGGCCAAGAAATGTTATGCTGCGCGACTTACCTTTCGTCGCCTAGATGAGGAGAGCCGCGTGAAAGCACGGGTAAAATGGACAGAAGGCCGTCAATTTGTGGCGGAATCCGGTAGCGGGCACAGCGTTGTCATCGACGGCCCGCCCGACCACGGTGGCCGTAATACAGGGCCCCGCCCAATGGAAATGCTGTTGATGGGCATGGGCAGTTGCACCGCTTTTGACATCTTGAACATTCTCGATAAAGCGCGTGCCGATGTCACCGACTGCGTCGCGGAACTTGACGCCGAACGCGCTGATGAAGTGCCCGCCGTCTTTACCAAGATCCACGTTCATTTCGTGGTGACCGGGCATGCATTGAAAGAGAAGCAGGTTCAGCGCGCCGTTGAACTCTCCGCTGAAAAGTACTGCAGCGCGTCGATCATGCTGGTTAATAGCGGCGTAGAGATCACTCACTCTTTTGAGATTATCGAGGCTTGAGCGGCTGTTTGTACGTGCAACGCTTGGCTCTCTCGGCTAGCGCCGCTGCTTACCCAACCGCGGCGGCAAAAAAAGTAGTTCAGTCGGATGCAAGCAAACGCCTTGACGGGCATAATACGCCCGCTTGTTTTACCTTCACCTGTGCTGTCGCCACCCTGCTTTATCGAGTGGGGTTACACCGCAGCGATGGTGGCAACGTCTTATCGGTTCCGGCGCTGGCTCGTCGGGGTGTCTTCACCTGCCATAAGGAGGCTCGGACATGACAGATAATCTCCGACTCCACGGGTTTAACAACCTGACAAGCTCTTTGAGCTTCAACATTTACGACATTTGTTACGCCAAAACCGAAGAGCAGCGTGCGGCTTATATCGACTATATCGATGAGCTCTACAACGCCGAACGCTTGACGCAGATTCTGAAAGACGTCACCAACATTATCGGCGCTCATGTACTGAATATCGCCCGCCAGGACTATGAGCCCCACGGCGCAAGCGTGACGATCTTGATCGCTGAGCATGAGCTGGATGACGCCGCGCCTGAGCAGATTAAGCCGGGCCCCGGCCCGCTGCCAGAGACGGTGGTTGGGCACTTAGATAAGAGTCACGTTACGGTGCATAGCTACCCTGAGTCGCACCCTGACAACGGCATCAGCACCTTCCGTCTGGACATTGATGTCTCGACCTGTGGTCATATCAGCCCGCTTAAAGCGCTGAATTACCTGATCCACAGCTTCGACTCCGACATCGTCACCATGGATTATCGAGTACGCGGCTTTACCCGTGACGTAGACGGCAAGAAGCTGTTTATCGATCACGGCATTACCTCCATCCAAGACTACCTTGCTGAAGATACCAAGCATGCGTATCAGATGATGGATGTAAACGTGTATCAGGAAAACATGTTCCATACCAAGATGCTGCTCAAAGATTTCGAGCTGGAAAATTATCTGTTCGGTACGTCACGGCGCGATATTACCTTTGAAGAAGCGCGTGACATTGAGAGCCGTTTGCGTAAAGAGATGCTGGAGATTTTCTACTCCCGCAATTTGGATTAAGCGTCGCCTCTGAATGCCAAAAGCCAGCTCACACTGGCTTTTTTTGTGGCGCTTATGTGGGATCAATAAACGCTGGACTCGCCTTCGGGACGGGTCTTAAAGCGTCTATGCAGCCACAAATATTGCTCCGGGTGCTTGCGAATGGCCTGCTCAATAAATTGATTGACCTTGGTCGCATCGGCAACCTCGTCATTGCTCGGAAACCCTTCTAACGCTGGCAGGCTTTCGATGGTGTACGTCGCATTATCGGGGTTGCGGTGAAACATCATCGGCACCACCGGCGCGCCGGTCATACGCGCAAGCTTGGCCGTTAAGCGAATCGTCGCAGCCTGCTGACCAAACAGCGGTGCAAACACACTGACATCGCGACCAAAATCCTGATCCGGCGAGTACCACACCATCCGGCCTGCCTTAAGCTGCCGTACAGCCCCACGCAGATCGTAACGGTCAATCGCGACCCCAAAGTTGCGTCCACGAGCGCGGGTCATAAAGCGCTCAAACAGCGGGTTGTTATGCGGGCGATAGACCGCATCAGCAGAGAAAAATAGCGCGTGTAAAGCGCCGCCTAAATCGAGCGACGAGAAGTGAACACCGATAATGATCACCCCTTTGCCTCTCGACTGAGCGCGGGCCATATGCTCTTCACCAATATAAGCAACCCGGTGGCGTAAGCTTTCGCCATTTCGACACCAGCCCGTCGCGGTTTCGACGAGACCAATGCCATTAGCGATGAATGACTCTTTGACGAGTTGCCGCTGTTGTTCGGCGCTCTTTTCGGGAAAGCACAGCGCTATATTGGTGTCGGTAATGCGCCGCCGCCGCTTGGCAAAGCGCCATGCGAGCAACCCAAGCCCTTTGCCAATGCTCATTTTTAACCGCCAGGGCAGCCAGGCGGCAACATACATAGCGCCAATCCCGAGCCAAGTGGGCCAGTAACGCGGGTGGGCAAACGAACGTGGATAACGTGATTTTGACATAAAAACAACCGTTTAATCAGAGCGCCCATGATAAAGCCGAGGCGCCCGGGGCAGTACCCCCGTCAGCAGGGTATAGCTGATCGTATCGCAGTAACGGGCCACTTCATCCACCGGCAGTACTTCGCCGTTGCTGGCGCTACCCCATAATACGACCTCGCTACCAATGCCGGCATCGGGCACGTCTGTTACATCCACCGTGAGCATATCCATCGAGACTTTACCGGCAATCGCGCAGCGTTGGCCGTTTACCAGCACTGGCGTACCATCGCGGGCGTGGCGGTCGTAGCCGTCACCGTAACCGCAGGCAACCACGGCAATGCGTGAACGCCGCGGCGCACGCCAGCGCCCGCTGTAGCCCACGGGCTCGCCCTCTTCTAGCTCCCGCAGGGCGATAATTTCAGAGCGCAGGGTCATCACTGGCTTCAGTTGCCGGGTGATGTTACTGGCGACTTCTAAAGGGTCGCTGCCGTAGAGCATGACGCCTGGCCGGTTCCAGTCACCATGCGCCACCGGCCACGCCAGGGTCGCCGGTGAATTGGCCAGGCATAGTGGCGCTTCTAGCTCACTGGCCAGCCCCTGGAGCCGTGCCATTTGCTGATTGAAATAGCGGCTATCCTGAGCATCGGCAGTGGCAAAATGGCTCATCAGGTGCAGCGAAGCCACACTCGGCGCAGCAAGAAGCTGGCGCCAGATGGCAGCGGCCTCTTCAATGGCAAAGCCCAGGCGGTGCATGCCGGAGTCGACTTTTAACCATACCGGGATGGGCTGGCGTGGCGCGGCCGCCAACAGTGCATCAACCTGCCACTGGCTATGCACCGCGATCCAGAAACCGTGGGTGTCCACCAGCGCCAGCTCATCAGCACTGAAGATGCCTTCAAGCAGCACGATAGGTGTCGTAATGCCACCTTGACGCAACGCGAGAGCCTCTTCGATACAGGCGACGGCAAACGCAGGAGCATGGGCCTCCAGCGCCTGAGCGCACGCTAGCGCGCCATGGCCGTAAGCATCAGCTTTGATAACGGCCACTGAGCGGCTTTGTGGCGCACAGCGGCACGCCAATTGATAGTTGTGACGCAGCGCGTCCAGATCAATATCGGCCACAAGGGGGCGCATAGGTTTTCTCACTTACCTGATTCAGCAATAAATGCTTATTAACAAAAAATGTCAGCGATAAAAAACCGAGCAAGCACCTATAGGTACTTGCTCGGCTTAGAGGGAAGGCGCGTTTAATAATCACCTTTGTTGCGCTTCAAACACTTAAGTTTCAAACAAAGCTTCTAACGAGAGACCCTGTTTTTCCAGCGAACGACGCAGCTTTTTCAGCGCTTCGACTTGAATCTGACGTACCCGCTCACGGGTCAAACCAATTTCGGCACCGACTTCTTCAAGAGTGGCGGATTCGTGACCCCGTAAGCCAAAGCGGCGCACGACAACTTCACGCTGTTTTTCGCTCAGTTCATCAAGCCACAGATCAACGTGCTCTTTGACATCGCCATCCACCAAACGCGCTTCAGGCCCTTGCACCTCATCGTCGGTCAACGTATCAATCAGCGGCTTATCGCTCTCACCGCCCATCGGGTAATCGACCGACGATACGCGCTCATTGAGGCCGAGCATCTTTTTGACCACCTCGACCGGTTTGTCCAAGTGCTCGGCGATCTCTTCAGCAGTGGCCTCATGGTCAAACTTCTGGGTCAATTCGCGCGCTGCGCGCAGGTAGATATTGAGCTCTTTGACCACATGAATCGGCAAACGGATCGTCCGCGTTTGATTCATCAACGCACGCTCAATGGTTTGTCGAATCCACCAAGTGGCATACGTTGAAAAACGAAACCCCCGTTCGGGGTCAAACTTTTCAACGGCGCGGATCAAGCCCAAATTACCCTCTTCGATCAAATCCAGCAGCGTTAAGCCGCGGTTAAGGTAGCGGCGGGCAATCTTTACCACTAGCCGTAAATTGGACTCAATCATTCGTGAGCGCCCCAGCGGGTCGCCCTTACGCGCTAAGCGGCCGTAATATACTTCCTCTTCTGGCGTTAATAGTGGCGAAAAGCCGATTTCGTTGAGGTAGATTTGCGTTGCATCCAAGCTTTGGGTCGATTGTCGATCCTCACGCCCTAGCGCTTTTTCAAAAGCATCTTCTTCTACCGCAATATCATCATCGGTATTATCAAGTGCCTCCTCAGCAGCCTCCAGGTCAACCTCCTGTAGATCTTTCTCCAACATACTCATGGCCTTACCCCCGTGTTTCGCCTACCCGCCATTTAGAAAGTCAAAGGGGTGTGCTCTAAGGCGCACACCATATTATTATGTGACAATTGTTATATGACGCTCGAATACAGCGATTCGGGCAACTTCCAAGTTAAACGCTGGCCTCTCACGCTACCGGTGAGTGCATTAGCGGGAAGGCAGAAAGTCCATGGGATCTTGAGGCTGGCCATCACGGCGAACCTCGAAGTGCAATCGGACATTTTCTGCATCGCTATCCCCCATCGTCGCAATCACTTCACCAGCTTCTACCACGTCATTTTCACTGACCCGCAAGCTGTCGTTATGCGCATACGCACTCAGGAATTGGTCGTTGTGCTTGAGAAGGATGAGGTTGCCATAACCCCTGACGCCGCTGCCCGCATAAACCACAATACCAGGGCCAGCCGCTTTAACAGGTTGCCCCTTTTCACCGGTGATATCAATCCCGGCAGTGATGCTATCGCCTTGTCCAAACTCCCCAACGACGTTGCCATCGGTCGGCCACTGCCAATTAATCGTTTCAGCGGGCGTATAGGTACGCGAAGAGCGGTCAACGCTGGCACTTTGTGTAGCAGGTGCAGCTGCAGGCTCGGGTTCTGATACTGGCTGCGGTTCAGGTTCTGACGCTGGCTCAGGTTCAGGCTGAGCGGCTGGCTCAGGTTCGGCAGCTGCGACCTCTTCAGGCTCAGGCGTGGAGGCAGAGGTATTGCTGCTAGGCGAAGAATCAGCCACTTGTTCCGCAGCCTCTACGGCATCACGTTCAGCGGTTAGGCGCTGGTTACGTTGAATCGCGGATTCGTCGGGCAACAGCCAGTCGAGTTCCTGGTCATCACTCGCAACAGAGGCTGCTTGCGGGTTCAGTCCGGTCGCCACGGCGCCGCTGCTACTAGTGTTATTAGCAGCTGGCTGGCTACTGGTGGCTGATGACGTTGAGGCGCCTTCGCGCAGGGCAATGGTTTGCCCTGGCCGAATTTGGTACGGCGCATCAATATTGTTCATTGCCGCCAACTGGCGATAATCCAAATTGTGCTGCCATGCAATGCCATACAGCGTGTCGCCCGCTTTAACGGTGTACTGGGGTGAGTTTTCCACCGCTTGGCGTGCTTGGCTTAAATCACGCACTTGAGGGCTTCCGCCTTGTTGGCTGGCACAGCCAGCAATTGTTAATGCCAGCGCCGACATCATCAGTACTTTAAGACTATAACCTTTACGCATATAAACCTTACTCCTTTTCAGCGCCAAGCTTGGTATCGATTGGCCGACGATCCGCGTGCCGGTTGAGCAACACAACAATTAGTGCCCCCAAGGCCATTAGCGCGACAACGCCAGCTACTTGTGCCGAGGCACCGGTCAATACGGCATAGTCAGCGGGCAACAAATAACGGTGCTCCAAAGGGATCATTTGTCCTTCTGGCCCTATTTGATAGCGTAACAGTTCACGCCATGGCCAGAGAACCGGTAACGAGCCGACAATAAACCCCAGCAGCAGTTGCATGGTCGAGGTGTGGTGGCGCCGTAGCAGCCAGGACAATAACCGTGAAAACAACGCTAAACCAACCATACAGCCCATTCCAAACAGAATAATAATGCCCAGATCAAAGCTGCGAATTGCCCCCATGATGGTGCCGTAGAGTCCCATTGTCAGCAATAGAAAGCTGCCTGACACCCCTGGCAGTAGCATGGCGCTAATGGCAATGCAGCCTGCCACCATCACTACCAGCGCCTCGTTGCCCAGCAGCAGCACCAGCGGCATCATGCCTGGTAACGCTTGGGCTAGCACTAACCCCACCAATAACGGCAGCAGATACCATAGCTTCCAGCCGCTACTTGCCTGCCCGACTACCAGTGCGGAGGCCGCTACAAGGCCAAAAAAGAACCCGTCTAACAGCAGTGGATGCGCCTCCATCAACCACAGGGCTAAATGCGCAACGCTAAATAGACTAACCGCAACACCCGCCAATAGCGGCACCAGAAAGGCTAGGTTCAAATGGAGACTCAGGGCTTTCCAACCACCTTGACGCCATACACCAATCGCACTTGGGCCAAACTGCTTGATGGTGTTAATCAGCTCTTCATAAATACCGCTAATAAACGCAATGGTACCTCCCGACACACCGGGTACCGCATCGGCGGCGCCCATCCCTGCGCCACGTAAAAATATTCCCAAGGGTTGCCGCTTCAATCCACTACTCCTTGTAGTAAAGGTACAAAACGTACGGGCTCAAGCCGCCGTTTTTCAAAAGCACTGCCGATGCGCTTTACCTGAGTAAGCCACTGGCTGCCATCGGGATCTTCCAAGGGGGCGATCAGCACCCCGTTGTCACTCAATTGCTCTAGTAGCGATGAGGGCAGTGTATGAGCGCAGGCGGTTAGCAAAATAACATCAAACGGTGCCACTTCAGGCCAACCATAGCCTCCATCCGCCACTGCTAGCGTGGCGGGGGCCGTAAGCCGCCGTAACCGCTCGGCCGCACGCTCGTGCAGTGCACCAATGCGCTCAATGGAGTAGAGCTCTTCTACCAAGCGCGACAATATTAACGTTTGATAACCAGACCCGGTGCCCAGTTCCAATACCTGGCGTGGCCTGGCGCGCAGCACAAGCTCGGTCATCCGCGCCACAATGAACGGCTGCGATAACGTTTGGCCAAAGCCAATCGGTAAGGCGGTATCTTCATAGGCGCGATGCGCCAGCGCCTCATCCACAAACAAATGGCGCGGTTCACTGGCCATGACCTCCAGCACGCGGGCATCGTTGATGCCTTGGCGCATAAGGCGCTCGACCATTCGGTCACGGGTACGCTGGGAGGTCATGCCACGACCGCGCAGCTCAGCAGGGGAGATATTAGGCAAAAACATCCAACCAATCCTGCACATCGTTAAGCGCGGGGTGGCGCGTCAGGTCTGTTTGTAACGGTGTAATCGACACAAAGCCCGCTTCAACAGCGGCAAAATCGGTATCTTCACCATCATCGGCATTGGCTGCTACCGGCGCAATCCAATAGCGGGTACGTCCTCGCGGGTCTTTTACCGGCAACGGTTTTTCAGCTGGCCCGCGGTAGCCCAGGCGGGTAACTTTAACGCCTTTGATCTCTTCCCAGGGTACATCAGGGACATTGACGTTCAGCAGTGTACGCGGCGGTAGCGAGAGTTGATCCGCGGCGCCAATCAACGTGGCGGCCACTCTTCCGGCGGTAGCGAAATGGCGCTCGCCGCATAGCGACATGGCAATCGCGGTCATGCCCAGGTTGCGCCCTTCCATCGCCGCCGCAACGGTGCCGGAATAGAGCACATCGTCGCCCAGGTTACTGCCGTGATTAATCCCTGAGATCACTAAATCAGGCTTTTCATCCCATACACCGTGAACGCCTAAATAGACGCAGTCGGCAGGGGTACCATCAACGCTATAAAAACCGTTATCAAGCGCCGTTAATGAGAGCGGCCGTGACAAGGTAAGCGAATTACTGGCACCGCTGCGGTCTCGGTCAGGCGCCACCACGCGCATATTGGCGTGCGACAGCAGCGCATCATGTAGCGCACGCAACCCAGGCGCGTAAACACCGTCATCATTTGAAAGCAGTAGTCGCCGCATTGTGGCTCTCCCTTTTTATATGCACAAGAGTCATTAGCGTCAGCGTCATAAGCACAAAGCATAAACGCGAAAGGTGACAACTCCTATCCATCACTTTTAGTAAACTTTTTAACGCCTTATAGCTATTCTGACGACTTATAACCGTTCTGACGACTGACGTAGCTCACCGCTATCCACTTATTTCTATCAGCTCACCAAGCACAGCGGTAGCAAAGCTACCGCGAGACAACGCAAACGAAAGCCGTACGGCGCCTGCTTCCCAATCAAGCTGTGGTTCCAGTAGCCGCATCCGCAGCGCACGGCGTGCCTGCTTAACCCCGCTGCGCTCCAGGCCACTACACAAGCCGGGATACTGCTGCTGCAAATACGCTTCATAGCTAGCCGCGTCACCCTGACCGGGTTCGCCAACGCCCCAGAGCACACCCGTTGGATGCACATCCAGCGCCATGGCGCGGGCCTGAAGCGTCGCATCGGTGGCGTCGATATGAAACACGCTTTGCGTGCCGTCCAGCATTAAGGTGTCGCCCGCCAGGGGTTGCGTCCAAGTGCCATCCGCAATGCGAGTGCTAAGCAGTTCGTTAAACAAAAAGCTGCGTGCGGTAGAAAGCATCATACCTTGACGGTCGTCCCGTTTACGCCAACCTCTGTTAAGTAGTGCTTCTGCGCGCTGTAGATTATGCCCTTCGTGACCAAAGCGCTGGGGGCCGAAATAGTTGGGCACACCGGACTGGCAAAGCGCTTCCCAGCGGCTGATAAAGTCGTCGCTTGCTATGGCCTCACCGCTCAGGCGTAAGACAAATCGATTAGTGCGGTGAACCCCGCGCTTAAGCTTACGCGGGTGGCGCGCCTGCTCAACCACCGTGATGCCCTGGGCATTAAGCGACTGCTCTAAGTCAAGCGGCGCATCGCGCCCTGGCAGATGCACGCTCAGCCACTGGCGGGTCACGGCAATGCGATCCTTCATCCCGGAGTAACCAATATCACGGGGCGTTACGTCACAAAGCCGACTTAATAACTTAGCCACTTCTAACGTGGATTGGTTGCGTTTTTCAACCCGCAACCACAGGTGCTCCCCGTGCGCCTCGGGAGTAAAATCAAGCTGCTCGTCAACCCAGAAGTCTTCCGGCTGAGCACGGTAATGACCGGCTTTAGGCGGGCCGAACAGAGGGTCTAAGCTGCGCTGCCATATAGGCATATTAATCATTAAGCGCCTCTGCACGGTCTAGCAGCACCACTGCCTCAGCAGCAATACCCTCACCGCGCCCGGTAAAGCCCAGCCGCTCGGTAGTGGTGGCTTTAACGTTAACGTGGCTAAGCGCGACGCCTAAGTCAGCGGCAATGATGGCCCGCATTGCATCAATATGAGGCGCCATTTTAGGCGCTTGCGCCATTAGCGTGGCGTCCAGATTGACCACGCCATAGCCCTGGCCCTGAACAAGAGCGACCACATGGCGCAACAATTCGCGGCTATCAGCCCCCGCCCACGTTGGGTCGGTATCGGGAAAATGACGGCCAATATCGCCCAGCGCACAGGCACCTAACAGCGCATCGCTCACCGCGTGCAGCAACACATCGCCGTCGGAGTGAGCCACGAAGCCATGGTCAAACGGTAGCTTAACGCCACCGATCATCAGGTGATCGCCGGGGCCGAAACGGTGGACATCGAATCCGTGGCCAATACGCATTACTAAGCTCCTAAGGATTAAAGCCTGTCAGGCAGGTTAGCGGCTTGCGCCGCCATAATCGCAGCTGCCAGCGCTAAGTCGTCTGGGTGGGTAATTTTCAGATTATCGCGCCGCCCGCTTACTAATTGTGGCCATTCGCCCAGGGCTTCGACTGCCGAGGCTTCATCGGTTACCAGTGTTTGCTGCTGGCGGGCGGTTTCCAGCGCTCGCCGCAGCAGCGCGTAGCGAAAGCCTTGTGGCGTTAGCGCATGCCATAAGCCATCCCGGGGTTCGGTTCGCGAACTCAGGCACTGGTTATCAGCACGCTTCATGGTATCGGCTACCGGCATCGCCAAGAGCGCGCCAGCGGGGTGTGTCAAAGCGGCTTGATAGAGCGCCTGCAAGTCGTTCACGGTAATACAGGGACGCGCCACATCATGCACCATCACCACATCGTCATCTTCGGCCGCCATGGCGTGCAGCGCATTTAACACGCTGTCCATTCGCTCGTTGCCTCCCGGTACTCGCTGCCAGTCCGCGAAAGGTACCCAGCCCGGTGAAAACCAGCGGTCATCAGCATCTAAACAGAGTACCAAGCGGGCGTGGGGAAAGGCGTGATGCAGCCGCGCCAAGGTATGCGCCAATACCGGTTGTTCATCGGCCAAGGTTAAATACTGTTTAGGCTTGTCTGCCCCCATGCGGCGACCTTGGCCCGCCGCAGGAACGATTAGCCAGGTTTGGCTCACTGCGGCGGCTCCTGGGGAGCGACTAACCCGGCATTGATACCGATCAGCTCATTCTCAATTGCCACACCAGGTACCCAGAAGAATTGTTCATCGGTACGCACCATGCCCATATCGCTACGCGCCCGTTCTTCTATGGCGTCTAAACCGTTTTTTAAATCTGTCACTTCGGCCGCCAGCCGCGCATTGCGCTCGCGCATGGGTACATTGGCCGCTTCTTGCACCGCCACACGTTGCTCCACACGCTGTAAATCGCTCCAGCCGCCGTTACCTAGCCACAATTCGTATTGAAGCAGTGCCACCACCGCGAGCAATGTTATCACTAGCCATTTGCGCATCATTGCTCTCCCTTGGTATATCGGCTGGGTTTATTAAAAGCACTGGCTGAATCAACCTCTGGGCTGATCCGCTAAAGAGCGCTTATCGGCGCGCATTATGCCATTAAGGGGCAACACCAGCGAGCCGAGCCTTACTTTAATGTCGGTTTTAATAACAGTTTTAATATCGGTCTTAGTGTCGGCTTAAATGACGGCGTAAATGATGGTTCAAATCACTGCTTAAATGGCAGCGCTTGCTGGGCCGCTTCGCGATACGCGCTGACATGCTCGCCCTCTTCCTGGCAAAACTGAGCGACACCGGCGGCAAGGCCCGGATGGCGAATATAATGCAGCGAGCGCACCCGTTGAGGGGCAAAACCACGCACCAGCTTGTGCTCACCCTGGGTGCCTGGGTCAAACAGTGTTAAGCCATGCTGCAAACAGTATTCAATCCCCTGGTAGTAGCACGCCTCAAAGTGGAGGCAATCAGCGACGACCTCGCTTCCCCAATAGCGGCCATATAATGTGCTACTGCCACGAAAATAGAGCGCAGCTGCTACCGGGCGACCTTCACTATGGGCCTGTACCAGCACTAGCGCGTCCGGCATGGTTTGGCGTAGTTGTTCAAAAAAACCATGGTTTAAATAAGGCGGACGGCCACGCTCATGATAGGTAATCGCATAGCAGCGATAGAAATGCGCCATATCGACGGGGGTAATCGCTTCGCCTTCCAGGCGTGATACCGTTAAGCCTTGCTCAGCGACTAAGCGCCGCTCGCGCTTGATCATTTTGCGTCGCTTTGAGGTCAGGCTGGCCAAGAAGCCATCAAAGTCGCCAAAGCCACGATCACGCCACTGAAACTGGACGCCTTCACGGGTGATAAGCTCGGGGCACTGTGCCTGCCAAGCGGTGACATCTGCTTCATTGGCAAACAGCAAATGCCAACTTGAAAGGGCTTGGCTTGCGCACTGTTCACGCCATGCCTCGGCAAGAAACGCTCGCACTGCCGTGGCATCGGCATGTTCAGCAATCAGCGTGCGCACGCCGGGTACCGGCGTGAACGGCACCGCGCTAAGCGCTTTAGGGTAATAACGACCACCGGCGTGTTCTATCGCTTCCGCCCAGCCCCAATCAAACACATACTCACCGTAGGAGTGATGCTTGCGGTACATAGGCATCGCCGCGACTAGCTGCTCGCCTTGCCATACACTCAGATGACAAGGCTCCCAGCCGGTAGCCACGCTAACCGAGCCACTGGCTTCAAGAGCGTGTAAAAAAGCATGGCGTAAAAAGGGCTGATCATTATCGACGAGGGCATCCCACTGGCTTGCCGCGACGGCCCCAATGGTGGGTAGAATAGTGAGCGACAGTGGATCTAACGGCATAGCACCTTCCAGGGAGTGTGGGGCTAACGCAATATAAATTGTCAGTACCACTTTACACTAACTGACCGCATTAACCGTTTACATTAATCATTGTCGTCAGCCGTTTATACCAACCTTTGATACCGACATTGATACCCACGCTTATCACTCGCGCCGATAGCGGCGTACAAGGAGAGGCCATGAAGCGCGACCTAACGGGTGACTTTCAAACGCAGCGTCATGCTGCCGATCAAATGCCCTACCCGACGCTAACGGTGCGGCGTGAACGACTGGCCCGCCTTGCGCGCATGACCAAGCATCACCAGCTAGAGATTATTCGTGCGATTCAAACCGATTTTGGTCAGCGCAGCGACGTGGAAATACGCTTAGCCGAGATCAGCGCGGTACTTTATGCCATTCGTCACGCAAGGCTCAATCTATGGCGCTGGATGCGCCCTTGGGCGGTTAGTATGCCGTGGCGGCTGCTGCCGGCACGGGCTCGCATTGCACCTCAGCCACTGGGCGTTGTCGGCGTGATATCTCCCTGGAACTACCCATGGTGTTTGTCGTTAATGCCGGTGGTCGACGCCTTTGCAGCGGGCAATAGGGTGTTGCTCAAACCTAGCCAGCACTCCCCCGCTACCAGCGCTCTACTGAAGCGATTAGTGCCGCAATACTTTACCCCTGAAGAGTTCAACGTGGTGGAGGGCGATGAGCAGGTCGCGCGTCGCTTTAGTGGCTTACCATTTGATCACTTGATATTCACTGGCTCTACCGCGGAGGGACGGCAGGTCGCCCAAGCGGCGGCGGCGAATTTAACCCCAACTACGCTGGAACTGGGCGGCAAATCGCCTGCTATCGTGGCGGGCGATGCCGACCTGGATCAAGCGGCCGCAGCGATTATTTTCGGCAAAGGCATGAACGGCGGGCAAACCTGTATTGCCCCAGACTATGTGCTGGTAGAGAGCCGCCATATTACCGGCTTGGTTAAGGCGTTAAGCCACGCCATTCAACAGCAGCGGCCCGACGATCACGCAGCCACGTCTCCCATTGATGCAACTCATCAACAGCGGCAAGAGGCCATGCTACAAGAAGCCCACGATCATGGCTGTAGAATCATTGATCAGGGCCCGCATGCGCCTGCACTGATTATCGATCCCCATCAAGGCCTTCAGGTGATGCGTGAAGAAACGTTTAACCGCTGCCTACCGGTGATTGGCGTCAGTGATATATCGGCAGCTATCAACGTTGTGAACGCCCGCCCCCACCCATTAGCCCTTTACGCGTTTACTCACGATAAAGGTTTACAGCAGCAGCTGCTGGAAACCACTCTTTCTGGGGCACTGGTGTTTAATACGACGCTGTTGCATCACGCAGTGCCGTCTTTACCTTTTGGTGGTGTAGGTGAAAGTGGCATGGGCGCCTATCACGGCCGCCACGGCTTTGAGCGATTTAGTCATTTACGTAGTATTTTTTATCAACCAAAACGAACACTTAGCCACATGCTTTATCCGCCTTACCGGCGCTGGCTAATGAAACTGATTGGGCTTGGTTAAAGCTTACGGGTTAATGTCCTATATTTAGTTATACATTGGCATAAAACCCTTATGGTATGTTTTATTAATTCTCAACTTTGGAATGGTCATGCAAGCCACAGAAACACCTGATAACGAAACACAGCGTTTGGCGGCCTTGCATGCTTTACAGGTACTCGATACCCCTCTCGATACGGCTTTTGAGCGTATGACGCAATTGGCCCGTGACTTGTTTGATGTGCCTATTGCGCTGGTTTCATTAGTCGATCAAGAGCGCCAATGGTTTAAATCGCATCAGGGACTTGATACCTGTGAAACCAGCCGTGAAGTCTCTTTCTGCGCCCATGCCATTGCGCTTGATGCGCCACTGGTGATCGAAGATACGCTTCACGACGAGCGTTTTAGAGATAATCCACTGGTCGGCGACCTGCCACATATCCGTTTTTACGCAGGTTACCCACTACGGCCATTAAATGGCATGCCGGTAGGCACACTGTGCATCATTGATCGCCAGCCTCGCGTCTTCAGCGAGCGTGACTTAATGTTACTCGGTAGCTTGGCCGGTCAAGTAGAAGAGCTACTGCACCAGCATAAGCTGCAGGTGGACCTTACCCATACCGCGCGCCGTTTTGAGGCGCTGTTCAACAAAAGCGCCACCGCCAAGATACGTATTGATCACGCGGGCCTGATTATTGGCATCAACCCCTTCGCACTGAACCTTCTCGGTTATGAAGAGAGCGAGCTACTCGGGAAAAATGTCGCTGTACTCACTCCCCCAGACATTAGCTCACAGCACGATTCGTTTATCGCCCGCTATATTGCCGGTCATGAGCCCAAAGTCATTGGGCGTGGCCGTGAAGTAGAGGCGTTACATAAAGAGGGGGGTTACATACCGGTTCATCTCGCGATTAATGCCATCCACGATGATCACGGAAAAGTGGTCGAGTTTTTAGGCGTACTCACCGATTTAACCGATGTTTACAACGCCAACCGCAGGATGCGTAAAGAGCAGAACTTGCTCAAAGTGCTCCACCAGGGCGTTACCGACTATCAAGCATTAATGTCGGGAAAACGCCTATGGACCTTCTTAATGGAGGCGCTTCGCGACCTTACCGACAGTGACTACGCGCTGATCGGTGAAGTAATGCCCACCACGACCACCAACGCGCTTAAAATCCATGCGATTACCGACCTGTCCTGGAGTGAAGAGTCCCGCCACCTGATGGAGCGACTGCGTAGCGGCGATATGACCCTCACCAACCCCAAATCGCTGCTTGGCCGCGTGTTTGCGTTTGGCGAAGTGATTATGACCGATGACGTTTATAGTCACGTCAAACGCGGCGGTTTCCCCCCGGGACACCCACCGCTGCATAATTACCTGGGTGTACCCATATTCAGCGGCGAGCGACTGATCGGCATGTTTGCCATCGCCAATAGTAAACAGCCGCTCAATCAGGCACTGCTGGATTGGCTGCAGCCGTTTACCGATACCTGTGCTCTGCTGATCAACCTTTACAGCCAAATGGCAGAGCGCGAAGAGGTCACCAAAGACTTGGCTAACGCCAGAGATCAAGCGGAAATAGCCAATCAGGCTAAAAGCGAATTTCTCTCCTCGATGAGCCATGAGTTGCGCACCCCGCTCAATGCCATCATTGGGTTTTCTCAGTTGCTAGCCAAAGGACGACGCGACCCACTGACTGAAAAGCAGCAGCGCCAAGTAACACAAATTGAGAAAAGCGGGCTTCATTTACTGAGTTTAATTAATGAGGTACTCGATCTCGCCAAAATAGAAGCAGGTCATCTGACGCTGTCCATTGAGGCGATCGTAGTGGCCAACGTGATTGACGATGCTTGCAGTACGCTTGAGGCCAATATTGAAGCGGCGGGTATTACATTACTTCGCACACCCCACCCTCCCCACTGGCAAGTCAGCGCGGATTACACCCGCACCAAACAAGTGCTGCTTAACCTGCTCTCCAATGCGATTAAATATAATAGTCATTACGGCACTATCGAAATCGCAGTAACGCAAGAGAGCGATGAGCTATGTATTAGCGTTACCGATTCGGGAAAAGGGATTGCTGCCGAGCGCCTACATGAGCTATTTGAACCGTTTAATCGCCTCGATGCCGAGCAGAGCACAACGGAAGGTACGGGTATCGGCTTAGCCATCACCCGCGAACTCATTGGGCGGATGCAAGGACGTATCGGTGTGGAAAGCGCGCCAGGAGAAGGATCCACCTTCTGGTTTACGTTACCCATTAACGAACAGAGCCTACCGCAAGAAAACATGCTGCCTAGCGAAGTCGCAGAGACCGCCAACGAGACTGAGCACATCTTCCAGCTGCTTTATATTGAGGACAATCCAACTAACCAACGGTTGATGGATGACATTATAGAAGACTATCCCAATATTGACCTCCAGACGGTGTCCAGTGCAGAACTAGGGCTTGAAATCATGAGTCACTCGCCGCCTGATTTAGTGTTAATGGATATTCATTTACCCGGTATGAATGGCTATCAAGCGTTAGCGGAGATGCAGAAAACACCCGCACTTCAGCATATTAATGTGATTGCCCTATCGGCCAACGCTATGGATCGCGATCTTCGCTATGGTTTAGCCGCCGGGTTTGCTGATTACCTGACGAAACCCATCGATATCGAGAAGCTTAGCCGTACACTTCGCCAGTTTTTACCGGCTGTGTTAAGGAAGGTGCCATGAGCCTTACCGAAAAACATCTGCTAGTTATCGATGACAACACGGTTAATATCGAATTATTGCTCGACCTACTCGACGAGTATGGCTTCGAGAATGTTCATGGTATTAATGATCCACGGGAAGTGCTTGGCCACTGTCAGTTGCAGATGCCTGACCTGCTACTGCTGGATATCCGTATGCCCCATTTAGATGGCTACGCGGTTATCGAGCAGTTGAGTGCCCACTTTGAAGAGCAGATGCCTCCGATCATTGTGCTCACCGCGCAAATCGATGATGCCACCCGTCAACGCGCTCTCGCTTTGGGCGTTCGTGATTTTATCACCAAACCCTTTAAGCAGGATGAAGTCCTGCAGCGTATACGCAATACGTTGAATATTGAGCACCGCTATCAAATACGCGATAAGCAGGCCGATACGTTAGAACTGACGGTCGCTAAACGCACCCAAGAGCTTGATAGCCAGTCGCGCACTGACTCGATTACCCAATTACCTAATCGCCGCGGATTAAGCCAGGCATTGCAAGCGGCGGCCCTTCAAGCCTCCGGCACAGGGCTATTGTTTATTGCGCTCGATAAATTAGATGATGTGGTGCGCCTGCACGGCTATCAGGTCGCCGACCAATTGCTGCGTCACATTAGCCAGCAGCTGCGACAACAGCTTAGCGCTGATTGCCTGCTCGGCTTATGGGGCGGCAGCGAACTCCTGGTTATCACACCAACGGCAGATTCAGCCAAGCTGACGCAACTGGCTGAACAGCTGTTGCACTGCTTTGAGCAAGATCAGGCGTTGGATGAGCTGCTGCTTCCCCTTAGCGCACGTATCGGGATTAGCGGTGAAACGGGCCATTTTGAGACTGAGCGCTTGGTGCATATGGCTGCCTTAGCGTTGCCGCCCCAAGGGTCGCTACGCGTCCAATGTTATACGCCAGCGATTGAGGAGAAGCAGCGCCATCGGCTACATATTCAACAGGCGATACGCGGCGCCACCGAGCGAGGTGAAATGTCGCTCGCTTTCCAGCCCAAGCTATCGCTGGCTGGCCACAAGATTCTAGGCGCGGAAGCGCTGCTGCGTTGGCAGCACCCGGAGTTCGGGCTTATCTCCCCTGGTGAGTTTATTCCACTGGCAGAAGCCAGCGGTGATATTCTTGCCATCGGTGACTGGGTGCTCAATGAGGCGATGCGCTACATCAACCTTTGGCGGGCGCAAGGGCTGCTCAATGATGACTTCCATATTGCCGTCAACGTGGCCGCCCGCCAGCTAACGCGTAAAGACTTTGCCCAACAGCTACTGGCGCGGCTTGAAGAGCAGCAGATTCCCCAACGCTTCTTTGCCCTGGAAGTGACAGAATCTGGGTTGATGAGTGATATGGACCACGCTCGCCAACAGCTCGCACAACTGGCCCAAATGAATATCGCTGTCGCTATTGATGATTTTGGTACGGGCCAATCGTCACTGGCGTATATTAAAACGCTGCCCTTCTCGACACTCAAAATCGATCGCGCCTTTGTGATGGATCTGGAAACCAGCGCCATTGATCGCCAACTGGCGCAAACGATTGCCCAGCTTGCGCATAGTGTAGGCTGCGATGTGGTGGCAGAAGGCATCGAAAATTCCGCCCAAGCGGCGTATTTAAGCTCAATTGGCTGTGAGTCTGCACAAGGTTACTTTTACGCTCGCCCGTTGCCTGCTGAGGCCTTTGTGACCTGGTGCAGCGAATGGCAGCCGCTTCTTTCTACTTCTCCTAGGGAGGCCGTTAATGGCTCATGACTTACTTGACCGCTTACGCGAACGTTTAGAAGAACTCAACCGCTCGGAGCGTAAAGTCGCCAATGTAATTCTTGAAGACCCCACGGTCGCCACGAGTCTTAGCATTGCCAGTCTGGCTCAAGCAGCCAGCGTTAGTGAGCCCACCGTTAATCGTTTTTGTCGCAACTTCGGTGCCAAAGGCTACCCCGATTTCAAGATAAAGCTAGCCCAAAGCCTGGCGGGTGGCACGCCCTATGTTACCCGGGCCGTGGAGCCTGGCGACACCACCACCCAGTACACTCAAAAAATCTTTGGCGCCACTATTGCTGCGCTTGATGAGGCTCAGCGAGAAATCGATATGGCTGCCATCGAGCGCATGGTCGACTACCTCACCCAGGCAAAACAGATCCATATTTTTGGCTTGGGCGCGTCCGGTGCGGTGGCCCAGGATGCCCAACACAAGTTCTTCCGCTTCAACCTGCCGGTGATGGCCTACATCGATGTGCTGATGCAGCGCATGGTTGCCGCCGCCTGCCATACCGGTGATGTGGTAGTGATTATTTCGTACACCGGCCGTACCCGGGAACTGGTGGATATTGCCCGCCTGGCGAGGGATGCCGGAGCCGTGGTGCTGGGCATTACCGCGCCCAATTCGCCGTTAGCACATGAGTGTACTGCCACGCTTGAAGTGGCAACGCCCGAAGACACCGACCACTACATGCCGATGACCTCGCGGGTGATCCAATTGACGCTGATTGATGCACTAGCCACCGGGGTGACCCTGAGGCGTGGTGAAGACTTCTTACCCCATCTCAAGAAAATCAAAGACAGCCTACGCGACACCCGCTTTCCGGTGGAAAAGCCTGGCAAGTGAATGGTGAGTGTTTACTCACTGACGGCGGCAGTGACGGTAATTTCCACTTTCAGTTCATCGGCTGGCAGCGGTGCGCATACGCAGGTGCGCGCCGGGGCGTAGCCTTCCGGCACCCAGGCGTCCCATACTTCGTTCATGGCAGCAACGTCGCTGCCGTCTTTTAGATAAACCGTCGCGCTAAGCAACTGTTCACGGCTTGAACCTATCTCTTTCAGTAGCGCATCCACCCGTGCCAGCATGCTTTCCGTTTGAGCGGCAATATCGCCATTACGGGCCTCTGGGCCAGCGACTTGGCCACATAGATAAGCCACACCCTGATGAATAACCGCACGGCTCATACGGGATTTTGTATCGTGGCGCTGAATCTTCATGGTCAAAAACTCCTAATAATTTTAAAAAAGCAGTCTAAACCGCTGGCTTAACGTTGACGATGCCAAAGGTATTTAGATCATCACATCCGATCAGTGGGCACCGGACGATGTTCAAAGACACGGCGCAGGACAAAGCTCGTGTGCGCCCCCGTCACCCCCTCAATCCGGTTGATCACGTGCAGGAGCAGGTGCTGGTAGTCATCCATATCACGCACCAGAATTTTGAGTTGAAAATCCGCCGCTTGGCCAGTGATGATCAAACACTCGATGACATTGGGTATTTCCCGTATATGGCGCTCGAAATTATCAAAGCGTTCCGGCGTATGCTGATCCATGGAAATATGCAGTAGCGCCATCAGTTGATAGCCGAGTTGACGGGAATCGACTTCTGCACGGTAGTGCAGAATCAAGCCATGCTCCTCCAAGGCTCTCACCCGACGCAAACAAGGCGAAGGAGAAAGCCCGATACGGTCAGCTAACTCCTGATTACTGATCCGTCCTTCCTGCTGCACGATATCCAATATATGACGATCAAAACGATCCAACACCAGTGGCGACACGGACATAAAAAGCAGCTCCTACCATAAAATTAAAGACTAGCGATATTTTATGCTAATTATGTGCCTGGCGGACCTATTTTCGCAAGAACCTAGCGCGGCAAACCTTTTACACTAAGTAAGCTGCCAAAAGCAGTGAACAAATTAGCACGGTCGCCACAAGCAGCCGATTCAATCACTCAGCTCCGATTAGGAAACCACCATGTCTGCTTTTGATCATCGCAAATATCGCCCTGCGCCCCGTGTGCCTGCTTTCAACCGCCAGTGGCCGGATCGTGATCTTGATCACGCGCCGATCTGGGTGAGCGAAGACCTACGCGACGGTAACCAGGCGTTACTTGAGCCGATGACCGTTGAGCAGAAACAGCGCTTCTGGCATCAGATCGTTAAAGTAGGCGTTAAAGAAGTCATGGTGGGCTTTCCTTCGGCCAGCCAGCCCGATTACGACTTCGTGCGCTGGCTGATCGAAGAGGAGCAAATTCCTGATGACGTCACGATTGCGGTGCTGGTGCAGTGTCGCGAACACCTGATCGAGAAGACCTTTGCCTCGCTGGTAGGCGCCAAGCGCGCCATTGTTCACCTGTATAACTCCACCTCAACGGTTCAGCGCGAGCGGGTCTTTGAGATGGACCGCGCCGGTATTGTGGATATCGCGGTACAGGGCGCCACTTGGGTCAAAACCTACGCCGATCAATACCCCGATATCGAGTGGTGTTTCGAGTACACCCCGGAAAGCTTTTCCAGCACCGAGATCGACTTCTCACTGGAGATCTGTGAAGCGGTAATGGACGTCTGGCAACCAACGCCGGACAACAAGTGCATTCTCAACCTGCCCACCACCGTGGAAGTGGCGGGTCCCCATCATCACGCCGATCAGATTGAATACTTCTGCCAGCACATCAGCCGCCGTGACTGTGTGATCATCTCGGTGCATACCCACAACGACCGCGGTGGCGCTGTCGCCTCCGCCGAGCTCGCCCTGCTGGCCGGTGCCGAGCGGGTAGAAGGCACCCTGCTGGGAAATGGCGAGCGTACCGGCAATATGGATATCGTCACCCTGGCGATGAACCTTTATAGCCAAGGCATTGATCCTGAACTGGATCTATCCAATCCTGACGAAATCATTCAAGTAGTTAACGAGTGTACCGGCATTGCAATTCATCCCCGTCACCCCTGGGTGGGCGAGATGGTTTACACCGCCTTCTCGGGTAGCCACCAGGATGCGATTCGTAAATCCCTCAAACATCAAAAAACCGACGAGCCGTGGCAAGTGGCTTATCTGCCCATCGACCCCCACGATATCGGCCGCGACTATCAGGCGGTGATTCGCGTCAACAGCCAGTCCGGCAAGGGCGGCATGGCTTTCCTGCTTGAGCGGGATTACGGCATTAACCTGCCGCGCTGGATGATGCTGGCATTGGCGCCTTACGTGCAGCAAGAGAGCGAAAAACGCGCCAGCGAACTCTCCAGCAAAATGATTCGCCAAGTGATGTTCGACCACTTCACCCAGGAAGCGCCGCTCTCGCTAGTCGACTACCGGCTTTCCAAAGGCCAGCAGGAAGGTATTGAGCTCACGCTGCAACAAGGTGACGAAACGCTACGTCTTTCAGGCAAGGGTAATGGCGCGATGTCCGCATTTACCGATGCGTGGCAGCGCCACTCCGGCAGTAGCGTAGGCATTATCGATTACAGCGAGCACTCCCTCGGTGCCGGCAGCGAGGCCAATGCCATTGCCTTTGTACAGCTCAATATCGATGGTCAGCGGCTCTGCGCGGTAGCCGAGGATAGCGATACGGTCAGTGCATCGCTTAAGGCGATCATCGCGGGTATCAATTTCGCCGCTCAAACAGTGGCAAAGGGATCATCTTCCAAAGAAGCAGAGCTGACGCTGTAACCAGCGCTGCCACCTAAACCTCAACTGGCGATGTAGCCTGTCTTAAGCAGGGATTCATCTACATCGCCAGCAAGGATGTCGAAGACAAATATTGCACACCCTGCTCTACTTTCGGCATTTCCCACGTGGATTAGCGCAAAATCAGCACCGGCAGCTGCGCTTTGCGCAACATCGTGGTGGTAGTACTGCCGACCAACAGGTGACGAATCCGCGAGTGGCCGTAGGCGCCCATCACCAACATATCAATGCCATTCTCTTGTTTATAAGTGCGTAACGTTTCTTCTACTTCGCCCGCTCGAATGGCCCCTTCAGCGGTATGGCCTGCCTCACGTAAGGTTTCCAGCGCCCAGTTTAACTGTGAACGATTTTCTGCGGTTTCAGCGCCCACAATCACCACGTGGCAGGTGGCCCCCTCAAACAGTGGGCTTTTAGCGAGCATCTCCACGCCTTTACGGGCCGTTTTACTGCCATCGAATGCCATCATCACCTTGTGCGGCTGAGTAAACTGCTTCGGCACCATGAGGATTGGCCGGTGCATTTCTCGCACCACCCGTTCAAGATTTGAACCTAGATGACCGCTGGCCTGGTGAGCGGTTTCACCTCGTTTGCCAACCACCAACAAACGCACCTCTTTTTCGTTCTCGACCAGGGTTTCCACCAGCGTGCCGTTGCGCTGCAAGCACTGCGGCTCGGCAATACCGGCGCTAACTGCACGCTCTTTGGCCGCATCTAGCAGCAGGCGGCCACGCTCGCGGGAGACTTTGGCATGCTGCTCTTCAATGCCTGACAGTTTTTCCAGCAGGTGCTCTCGGGTACCTAATCCTAGGTTACCGGTTAAATCGGGCTCGGTGACCTGAGCGTGATTATCGACGGTGTGGATAAAACTAAGCGGCGCATCCAGGGCTTTGGCGGCCCAAGCCGCATAATCACACACACCTTCTGAAAACTGCGAACTATCGATAGCGGCCAACACGCGATCTGACATGGGGTACTTCTCCTTGAGCGGGTGCATCAACATTGTTGTTATATTCTCGTTCTTTTCTACACGAACTGATTGACGTGCGACACCCTAAAACGTTCTTACGTGCTTCGGACGCTATAAAAAGCACATGCTAAACTTAGCAGCCTATTTGTTTAGCGCCTAAGGGGGAAAAGCATGGGTTATGGCTTAACAAACGTCCTATTAGTCGCACTCGGCGGCGCGCTGGGTGGCATGGGGCGGTTTGCGGTTTCCAATTTACTGGCCCGCTATCTCGGTAAGGCCTTTCCCTGGGGAACCCTAGCGGTTAATGCCAGCGGCGCGTTTTTAGCAGGGTGGCTGCTCGGTAGCCTAGGTATCGCCAACGCCCCTTCACCTGTATGGCTATTCACTGTCGCCGGTTTATTGGGTGGCTACACCACCGTTTCTTCTTTTAGTTTGCAGACCATCGAGCTATGGCAAGGCGGCCAGCAGCTGCGCGCCAGTGTGAATGTAGCGGTTACGCTGCTGCTTGGCTTAGCCATGGTCACCTTTGGCTGGTTGTTATCAGGCGCTTCTCTGTCAGGAGCGAGCTTATGAGTGCCTGGAAGGCTTATCTTGCGGTAGGCATCGGCAGCGGTGCGGGCAGCGCGCTGCGTTACGGCGTTTCGCTGTTATCGCAGGCGGCATTAGGGGGTTATTTCCCGTGGGGAACACTCATCGTCAACGTGCTGGGTTCTTGTTTAATCGGCTGGTTGGCCGCCACCTTCTCGCGCTCCCCCCACAGCCCACTCGCTCGCTTACAACCGTTACTGGTCGCCGGGTTTTGCGGCGGCTTTACCACCTTTTCGCTGTTTAGCTTAGAAACGCTGCATTTGGTGCAGGTGGGCAAACCAGCAATGGCGCTGGTTTATATTGTGGTCAGCCTGCCGCTTTGGCTGGGCGCCGCCGTAGTGGGTGAACGTATGGCGCTTTCTCGTTAGCAAAACCGTCAGCCAAGGATGAGCCAGTATGCGCGATCAAATGGAAAAGCATCAGTCTTGGCTCTACCTGCTATTCATTGGTTTGGGATTAGCACTGGGCATCGGGGCGCCGGGATTTGCCGAGCGGCTAGCGCCGTTAGTATGGCCCCTATTAGGCATACTACTGTATGCCACCTTTGCCCAAATCCCCTTACTGAACATTGCCCGCAGCTTCACTGACAAGCGCTTTATGGCGGCGTTACTGTTCGGTAACTTTATCGCCATTCCCGCCTTTTTAGCGCTTTTCGTTTTGTGGCTACCGCTTTCTCCCGCGGTGCTGGCAGGCGTTCTGCTGGTACTGCTGGTGCCCTGCACCGATTGGTTTATCACTTTCACGCATTTAGGCAAAGGCGATGCCGCCCGGGCGATGGCTGCCACCCCGCTACTGCTGCTGGTACAGATGGTTGCGCTACCGATTTATCTTTGGCTGTTTTTAGGCAGTGAATGGTTTCAGTTAACGCTTTCTAAAGAGCTACTGAGTGCCTTTACCGGCCTTATTGTTACGCCGTTAGTGCTCGCTTGGCTGACTGAATACCTTGCCCAACGCCACCGCGGCATCAAACGCAGCGTTGCCTGCCTGGGGCTGCTGCCCGTGCCGCTATTGGCGCTCGTGGTGTTTATGATTGCCGCTTCGCAGGTTCACACTGTGCTCGGGCTTAGCGAGGTGTTGGCTCAGGTCGTCTTTATCTTTATCGGTTTTTTACTCTTCGCGGCCCTGCTGGGAAAAGGGCTAGGCAAGCTGTTTGCATTACCCACCGCTAGCGCCCGAACCCTGGCCTTTAGCTTTGGCACGCGCAACTCCTTTGTAATGCTGCCTATCGCTCTAACGCTACCCAGCGCTTGGCAGGCAGCAGTAGTTGTGATTGTGTTTCAATCACTAATAGAGCTCTTTGGCATGGTGGCATTCTTACGCTGGGTGCCTAGCAAGCTATTGCCAGAGAAAATACATTAACTGATGCGGTGATAGCCCCCCAACACCCCCTTCTTGCTCATCACCAACTGCCAGAGATGGATTTCCCGGGCGCGGAAAGCACCAGCGCAGCTTAATAAGTAGTAGCGCCACATGCGATAAAACCCCTCGCCATACTGGGCTTTAAACGTCGGCCAATGAGCCTCAAAGTTTTGATGCCAAGCCATCAGCGTACGGTCGTAATCAGCCCCAAAGTTATGTACATCCTCTACCACGAAAAGCGCTTCAGCAGCCTCCGTGACTTGCCCCATGGTGGGCAGCTCCCCATTGGGGAAAATGTACTTATCAATCCAGGGGTCGGTGACCGTATTACTTAGATTTTTGCCAATGGTATGCAGCAAAAACAGCCCGTCATCTTTTAAACAGCGGTTTGCGACACTCATAAATTCACGATAATTTTTATGCCCCACGTGCTCAAACATGCCGATGCTGACAATGCGGTCAAACTGCTCGTGCTCATTACGGTAATCCTGCAAGCGAAACTCAACCGGCAAGCCTTTTTTGATCAGCCGCTGCCCAAACTCGGCTTGCTCCTTAGAGATCGTAAGGCCCACGCATTCAACGCCGTAATGCTCGGCAGCGTAGGCCATAAAGCTGCCCCAACCGCAGCCGATATCCAGCACGCGCATACCTGGTTTCAATTGAAGTTTTCGACAAACGAGATCGAGCTTGGCTTCCTGGGCTTCATCCAACGTTTGAGCATGTTTCCAGTAACCGCAGGTATACGTCATACGTTGATCGAGCATGGCAGCATAGAAGTCATTACCCAGATCATAATGCTTTTCGCCCACTTCCCACGCGCGCTTAACCGTTTGACGATTCAGCAGGCGCGAACGTAATGAGTAATACACCAGCTGAGTAGGCTTGATACGCTGCCCAAGCTGGGCACGCATTAAGCGGTAAAACAGCTCGTCTAGTTGCTCAGCGTCCCAATCCCCTTTCATATAGCTTTCGCCAAGCCCGAGGTTACCTCGCGAAAGGGCGCTATCGATAACGCCGGGTGCTTTTAGCTGTATATCCCAGGAGCGTTGGCCATCCAACTGAATATCGGCTTGGGCCAGCAACTCGGCGACAAAACGATGGGAAGGAGAGGCTTCATCGAAGCCAAGAGGGACTGTTCTCTCTAAGATAGGCATATTCAAGGCAGGCTCCTCGCACTATTCCAGTGTGTGAATAGATAACAACCTGACTATCAGCATAGAACCGCATTGCAACATTAGCATTGTTAAATAAGCTACCTTAACGCCAATTAAATACAAAAAACCGGCCACTCAAGAAGCGAGGGCCGGCTGCGGGGGAAATACGCAATGCGAGCTAAACGTTGATGCGCTTTTGCTTATTGAGCCTTAGCGCAAAATCAGTACCGGTATGCGACTACCACGTAGCATGGCCGTTGTAGTGCTACCGACTAGCAGGTGGCGAATACGCGAATGGCCGTAGGCACCCATCACCAGCAGGTCAATGCTGTGCTCTTTTTCGTAGGCTTGCAGGGCTTCGTCTACCTCGCCAGCACGAATAGCGCCTTCGGCTTGGTGGCCCGCTTCGCGCAACGTGCTTAACGCCCAATCTAGCTCGGAGCGGCGCTCTGCCGTTTCTGCCCCCACGATCAGTACATGGCACTCGGTGCCTGCAAACAGCGGTGAACGGGCCAGCATCTCGACGCCTTTTCGAGCGGTTTTGCTGCCGTCAAAGGCCATCAATATTTTTTCCGGCCGCTTGAAGGTTTTCGGCACCATCAGGATCGGGCGGTGCAATTCACGCACCACCCGCTCAAGGTTAGAGCCAAGATGGCCACTGGCTTGGTGGGCAGTTTCACCGCGCTTGCCCACCACCAGCAAACGTATGTCTTTCTCAAGCTCTAACAGGCTTTCCACCAGGGTGCCATTGCGTTGGCGCGTGACGGGGTCGCTGACCCCATCCTCTACTGCGCGCTCTTTGGCAGCTTCCAGCATCAACTTGCCTTGCTCGCGATTCACCTTCGCGCGCTGCTCATCAAGCTCGGAAAGCTCTTTCATCAGCCGTTCGCGGGCACCGAAGCGCAGGTTGCCGGAAAGGTTCTGCTCTTCGGGTACGTCCGAATGGTTGTCGACCACATGCACAAAGGTCAACGGTGCATCCATGGCCAAGCTCGCCCAGGCGGCGTAATCGCAGACGCCTTCGGAAAACTGGGAGCCATCAATGGCGGCTAATACTTGATCTGTCATGTTGCGCTCCTTGCGTTGGTTAGTGGCCGCCCATCAGCTTTTCAACCGCTTCGGGGTCGTTATGAACCGCATAGCGATCCACTACCGTCGCGCTGGCTTCGCTCAAACCAACAAGCTCTACTTCAGTGCCTTCACGGCGGAATTTAATCACGATCCGATCCAGCGCCTGTACGGCAGTCACATCCCAGAAGTGTGCTCGGGAAAGATCAATCGTCACTTTCTCGATACTTTCCTTGAGATCGAAAGCGGCCGTGAAACGCTCAGAAGAGGCGAAGAACACTTGGCCGACTACTTGATATTCACGCTCTTTGCCAGCTTCGATCTCTCGTGAACCGATGTAGAGAATGTTCCCCACTTTGTTAGCGAAGAACAGCGCCGCCAGCAGCACACCGACAAACACGCCGATGGCCAAATTGTGTGTGCTGACCGTCACCGCCACAGTAGCCAGCATGACGATATTGGTGCTGAGGGGGTGTTTTTTCAGGTCGCGGATCGACTCCCAGCTAAAGGTACCAATCGACACCATGATCATTACCGCCACCAGCGCCGCCATGGGTATCTGCGATACCCAATCCGACAGGAAGACCACCATCATCAGCAGCACCACACCGGCGATGAGTGAAGAGAGGCGCGTGCGCCCACCGGATTTTATGTTGATCACCGATTGGCCGATCATGGCGCAGCCCGCCATGCCGCCCAGTAGGCCAGAGCCAATATTGGCAATCCCCTGCCCCTTACATTCGCGATTTTTATTACTCGGCGTATCGGTCAGGTCATCGACAATGGTGGCGGTCATCATCGACTCAAGCAGGCCCACCACAGTCAGCATCAACGCGTAAGGTAAAATGATCCATAATGTTTCCAGGTTCATCGGCACACTGGGCCACAGAAAAACAGGCAGCGTATCGGGCAGTTCACCCATATCGCCGACACTGCGGATATCCATCCCACTGATCATATAGACCGCGGTAAGCACCACAATACAGACCAGCGGTGAGGGAATGGACTTTCCGATGACAGGTAAATAGGGGAACAGGTAGATAATGCCTAATCCGGCCATCGTCATGGCATACACATGCCAAGTCACATCGGTCAACTCCGGTAGCTGTGCCATGAAAATCAAAATCGCCAGCGCATTAACGAATCCCGTAACCACGGAGCGTGACACGAAGCGCATCAAATCCGCGAGTTTCAGGTAACCGGCTATAATCTGCAGGACACCGGTAAGCAGCGTTGCCGCCAGTAGATATTCAAGCCCATGTTCGCGCACCAGCGTCACCATCAGTAACGCCATAGCGCCGGTTGCCGCTGAAATCATGCCGGGGCGACCACCGGTGAAGGCAATAATCACTGCGATACAGAATGAGGCATAAAGACCAACTTTGGGGTCAACGCCTGCGATGATTGAAAAGGCAATCGCCTCGGGAATCAGCGCGAGGGCGACCACGATTCCCGAGAGCGTGTCGCCTTTAATATTGGAAAACCACTCTTGCTTACTATAGAGAGACATTCAGGGAGTCCATGGCTGGAGGTTAAAATATTACAAACCCTCGACGCGACACAGTGGCGCACGCAAGACGCGCGGTATCAGACTAATGAGCCAGTGCTGGAGCAATCTAAGGTTCGGCCCGCCAATCGGCGGAAGAATGGCAATAGCATGCCGTAACGCCATGACAACGCAATTAACGTGTCTAGACGTATCGCTTGGGGAGGGGGAAACCTAGGGCGGAGTCATCAGCCCTGAAGTGGGTAGTACTTGTGTTGAATTTGAGAGGGTCATTACTGTTATGCCTTGCTGTCAGAAGAACGCCTGTCAGAAGAACGCAATGTTAAATCGCGTTGTAATAAGCCGCCGCATTCTAGCAGCAATTATTGCTGACTGCACCCGTCCTACACCCTTTGCAGGGTGCCCTCTAGGTTCAATTTGGCGTACCATTGCGCCACCAAAAGAGATGTCAATTCCCAACTTTTCACGTTGAAGCGGCACGCCATTCTTTACCGAATAAGCCTGCCGATTAAAGAGGAGCAGCACATGAGCCAATCTATTGCAGTCATCAAAGGCGACGGTATCGGCCCCGAAATTATGCAGGCCACGCTACGAGTACTCGACGCGTTAGATTGCGGCTTGACCTACCAACATATTGACGCCGGCCTGGGCGCGCTTGAAAAGCACGGCACGCTGATTCCCCAGGAATCGCTGGATGCCATCGAAAAATACGGCATTGCCCTTAAAGGCCCGCTGACGACGCCGATTGGCAAGGGCTTCTCCTCAATCAACGTACAGCTGCGCCGTCACTTTGATCTTTACGCCAACGTGCGTCCTGCGATTAGCTTCCCCGGCACTAAATCGCGTTACGACGACATCGACATGATCACCGTGCGCGAAAACACCGAAGGCGCCTACCTTTCCGACGGTCAGGAAATGATCGACGACGGCAATACCGGCATTTCGGTGATTAAAGTCACCCGCAAGGGCTCTGAACGTATTGTGCGCTACGCCTTTGAGCTGGCCAAAAACAACGGCCGCAAAAAAGTCACCGCGGTACATAAAGCCAACATCATCAAAACCAGCTCTGGGCTGTTCTTGGACGTGGCACGCGAAATAGCCAAAGAGTATCCAGAGATTGAATTCCAGGAGATGATCGTCGATAACGCCTGCATGCAGCTGGTGATGAACCCGCATCAGTTCGATGTAGTGGTCACTACCAACCTGTTTGGCGATATTCTTTCTGACCTATGTGCAGGCTTAGTCGGTGGTTTGGGCCTGGCGCCTGGGGCAAACATCGGCGAAAAAGCGGCAATTTTTGAGGCCGTGCACGGCTCCGCACCGGATATCGAAGGCAAAAACATTGCTAATCCCTGTGCCCTGCTGCTGGCCGCCGCGCAAATGCTCGATCACCTGGGCATGAACGAAAAAGGCACCGCTATCCGCCAGGGTATCCGTACCGTGCTGGAAACCCGTCGCGACATGGTCACTCCTGATATGGGGGGCACTGGCACTACCGACTCCTTCGCCCAGGCACTGGTTGAATACGTACAGAGCTAGTACCAACAGCGCTAGCAGATACAAAGCTAAACAGCCGGGCTCGCTTGAGCCCAGCCCTAACACGGTCGTTATTTAGTCCAGGTCATTAAAGCGGTAGCGCAATAAGTGCAACGCATTGAGGGTGACCAGCACGGTCGCCCCAGTGTCCGCCATCACGGCTACCCACATGCCGGTAATACCCAGCACCGTAGAGACAAGAAACAGCGCTTTAAAGCCGAGCGCCAAGGCCACATTGGTTTTGACATTGCGCATGGTGGCCCGGGAAAGCGCTATCATTTCGGCAATGCCCACTACGCGGTTTTTAAGCAAAGCGGCGTCGGCGGTTTCAAGCGCCACATCGGTACCGCTGCCCATTGCGATGCCTACTTCTGCTGCCGCGAGCGCCGGTGCGTCGTTAATACCATCGCCCACTTTACCTATCGGCCCAAGCCCTTGTGCCTGCCATTGGCGCACACGCCGGGCTTTATCTTCGGGCATCAGCTCGCCTTCGGCTTCGATGCCCAACTGCTCACCAATGGCGGCCACGGTACGGGCGTTGTCTCCACTTAGCATTACGGCCTGTACGCCTAGGCGCTCAAGCGCTTGGATTCCTTCGCGAGCATCTTCACGGGGCTCATCACGCAAGGCAATCAGCCCTAACGGGCGCTCACTTTCTACCTCTGTTTCTATCAAGACGGCCACGCTTTTGCCCTGCGCTTCCAGCGCGGCAATGCGCTTATCGCCGTCACTGGTGGGCCGGTTGAAACGTTGCAAGTAGCGCGGACTTACCAGCATTAATTCACGCCCATCCACCCGCCCAGCAACGCCATGCCCTGCTAGCGCATGGGCACCTTGCACAGTAGGCAGCGGAGCATCCTGCTGCCAGTGAAAATAATCACTAATCGCCACGGCGAGGGGGTGGCTCGAACCCTGCTCCAGCGCAGCGGCGAGGCGCACTATTTCATCCCGCCTGTTTTTATCAACACTGCCGTCAGCTTCAAAGCTCTCAACATCTGTCACCGTGGGCGTGCCAGCGGTTAGCGTACCGGTTTTATCCAGCGCGACTCGCTTAAGCTTGCCTAACTGCTCTAACACCGCGCCGCCTTTCATCAACAGGCCGTGACGAGCACCCACCGACAAGCCTGCTGCAATGGCCGCGGGGGTCGAGATCACCAATGCACAGGGGCAGGCAATCAACAGCAGCGCCAGCGCGCGGTAGATGGATTCCGACCACAGCATTGGCGACACCAGCGGCGGCACGATCGCGACCAGCAGAGCCACCCCAACTACCGCAGGCATATAGTAAAACGCAAAGCGGTCAATAAAACGCGCCACCGGTGCTTTGGCCGCCTGAGCCTCCTCCACGAGCTTAATCACCCGGGCGATGGTGTTGTTTTCAGCGCTGCGGGTTACCTCAACCTCAAGCACGCCATCCAGATTGACGGTGCCAGCAAATACTGACTCGCCTTCGCCACGCTCACTCGGCACCGATTCACCATTGACTGGCGCTTCATCAATTGAGGAGCGTCCCGCTATAATAAGCCCATCGCAGGGTAACCGGTCGCCAGGGCGCACCTGCACCCGCTGGCCGGGCTGGAGCGAAGCGGCAGCGACATCACGAATGTAGCCTTGCTCCATTAATCGCGCGGTAGAGGGCGTCAGCTTAGAAAGCGCGGAAATACTGCGCCGTGCCTGGGCGGCGGCAACCCCTTCCAGCATTTCCCCCACCGCAAACAGAAACACCACGACCGCGGCTTCGGCGGCGGCGTTAATCACCAGCGCTCCAATGGCAGCGATGCTCATCAGCATTTCAATGGTAAAGGGATTCCCCATCTTCAGCGCCTGCCCAGCACGCTGAACAATCGGCACAAGGCCAACCACCGTCGCGGCGACAAACGGCCAAGTGCCCAGGCTAGGCCAGGCAAATTTAAGCGCCCAAGCAAGCGCCAGCAATACCCCACTGACAAGCACTAAACGCCCTTTAGGCGTTTTCCACCAAGGCGTATGTGTTGTCGCTTCAGCCGTGTCCGCCGACTCATCAATTACCTGGTAACCCAATGCAGTGATGGTCGACTCTATCTCGGAATGGGGCAGCGTTTTCCCAGGCAGCGCGGTCAATCGCACCGAGCCGGCGACAGAACTTGCGGAGACTTCGTCGACATGGTTTAAGCGCGTTAACGCCGCTTCGACTTTACGTTCGCAGCCGCCGCAGTCCATGCCCTGCACGCGCAGGGTGGTGGGCGTGGGCATCGCTTGTGGGGTCTTGTCTTGCGTGGTTTTAGTAGGGGTCGTGTTACTCATCGCATGGAACTCCCTGTTCGACTATCTTAAAGGCAGCGTAATACCTATAGCGACTAGAGGTTCAAGTAATGAAAGAACATTCCCCAGCGCTCTCCCCCACTGAGCGCTATATTGGCATTGGCGAGCTGGCACGCGAGTCCGGCTGCAAGCCAGAAACGGTGCGCTACTACGAACAGATTGGGCTACTGCCTTCAGCACCGCGCAACGAAGGCAATCAGCGGCGCTACACTACTGCTGCTATCCGCCGTTTGACGTTTATTCGCCATGCGCGGGATTTTGGCTTTTCAGTGGAGGCGGTACGGGAGCTGTTACAAATGGCGGATTACCCCACTATGCCCTGCGAAGAGGTAGACACGCTAGCGAAGCGTCACCTAGCCGAGGTCGAGGCACGACTTGCACGACTCACCTCGGTACGCGATGAGCTCAAACGCATGATCAATCAGTGTGCGGGGGGCAATGTTGGCCAGTGCCAGATTATTGACGTGCTCAGCGATCACCGGTTGTGCCATCAAACGGGGCCTCACGGCGGCGCCGATGTCATTGGTTAACGCGCGATCAACCCAGCCACACATCCAAGAACAGCATAATCACCAGACCCATCGCCAAACCAAAAGTGGCTTTTTTCTGGTGCCCGCAGCGGTGAGTTTCGGGGATGATTTCATGACTGATGACATACAACATGGCACCAGCGGCAAAGGCCAGGCCCCAAGGCAGCAGTATTTGGGAAACGCTGACAATACTGGCACCAAATAGCCCGCCAACGGGCTCAATTAGGCCGGTTAGCGCAGCAATCGACCAGGAGCGCCACTTTGAGTAGCCCTCGCCCATTAAGGCGACCGCTACGGCGAGCCCTTCTGGCATGTTCTGTAGGCCAATACCGATCGCCAGAGGCATACCGCCCTCTAACCCATTGGCCCCAAAGCCGACGCCCACCGCCATGCCTTCCGGCAGGTTGTGGATAGTAATCGCAAATACAAACAGCCACACCCGGCGAAGCGATGCAGCCTCCGGCCCTTCGCGCCCCTGGGCAAAATGCTCATGGGGAAGGTGTTCGTTAAGTAGCGCAATCGCGCCCATGCCCAACAAAATAGCGATACACACAATCGCGGCGGGCACAGGGCCACCGGAATAATAGATTTCCGCAGCGTCGAGCGCTGGAATAATCAGCGAAAAGAACGACGCCGCCAGCATCACACCAGCGGCAAAACCCAGCGCCAGATCACGAAATCCCCGGCTAGGTGTTTTACCCAGCAGCACCGGTAGCGCACCCACCGCCGTTAATAACCCGGCGGTTAGGCTGCCCAAAAATCCTAGTAACAACGTATTTTCCATTATTGAGCCTACAGAAACACCCTGCTGAATGTGCCCTTGGCTCAGCGCAATCCACGCAAAATATTATCAACTAATTGTGCGGCCTGACGCTGGTTAGCACCGCTTTTCAGCAGCATGCGCAGACCCGATATAGAAAGGGTTAAGAAGTATGCTGAGCTTTGTACATCACGCTCTAGGGAAATACTACCCTCTTGCTGCGCCTGCTCAATGACCGTAGCAAAAAAATCGGTAATGGCCTGAACACTCTGCACCGCGGCATTCGAAACGGAGGAGCCGCTATTGCCCAATTCGGTGGCCGAGTTAAAGATCAGGCAACCCAGCGCCGCCTGTTCGCTTTGGGCCTGCTGGGCCATGCGTAACAGCAATTGCTCAATAAATTGCCAGGCGCTCGCTTCCTGGGCAAGCGTTGCCCGCAGAGACGCAAGCAGCTCTTCCCGGTAGCGGGTCAGCGCCAATAAAAACAGCGCCTCTTTATTACCATAGGCTTGGTACAAACTACTACGCGATAGCTGCATCGCATCCAGCAAATCGCGCATGGATGTATGGTGGTAACCCGAACGCCAAAAAGCGTGAACAGCGGCTTTCAGCGCTGTTTCAGGATGGTGCTGCAGAGGTCTGCCGAGACTCATTACGAAATCCCAAAAAAGTCGTCATATTACGAGATAGCGTTAACCTACGCAAAGCATCCACAGCGTGGATGCTTTGTATTAGCGCAGCCGTTTAGCTGAATTAATTGAGTAGCTCTTTGACTTGCTTGATACCTTCACGGGCAAGCTGTACCGGGCGGGAATCGCTGATAGTCCAGGCGGCCATCGACCCATCGTACATGGCGATGTTGTCGAACTCGGCGACTTCGCTGAGCACGAACCAGTCGGTAGCGGCCCAGTGACCGGTGTTACAGAAGGCAATCGTGCGCTCGTTGCTATCCAGCTCCACGGCATTGATGCGCGACTGCAGCCCGTCGACGTCCAAGTAGTAAGCACCGTTCTGGTCGTTCAGGTGCGACTGATGAGGCAGGCTCCGCGCACCCGGAATCGTACCGGCGACCCGTGCCGCGGGCGATTGGTTGTCACCGGAAAAATAGTCGGCGGGCCGGGCGTCGACCAGCTGCGCCTGGCTTTCCCGGGCGGCTTCCACGTCCTCGGTTGACGCAATCAGCTCCTCGCGAAGTGTGGCATCGAATTCGGCGGCATCGTATGACTCAGGCTCGCCGCTTGCCACGTCGAAGCCCTGCTGCTCCCAGCCCGCAAAGCCACCGTTGAGGATGGCAACGTCCTCGTGGCCAAGGACTTTCAGCGTCCAATACACCCGCGCCGCACTGCCGAAGTCGGTGGCACCGGTACCGGCGGGCACAATCACCACCGCGCTGTCGTTATCGATACCCAGGTCGCCAATCAGCGTTTCCAGATCGCTCACCTCAGGCATCAATCCCGCAACGCTGTCGCGGGTTTCGCGCCAGCCGTCATCGGTGTAGCTTGAATAACGGCTGCCCGGAATGCGGGCCTCGGCAAAACTCTCGGCATCGCCACCCTCATCGATGGACGAGCGCACGTCCACTACCACAAGTTCCTCTTGATCAAGATGCTCGTTCAGCCACTGGGCATCCACCAGCGGCGTTATTTCAAGTGGCATTTCTTCAAGTGCTAGGGCCTGGGCGGAAAAGCCCACGGCGCCGACCAGGCCCAATAGTAAGCGGGACATAAAACCTCCATTGCGGTCGCGAGCAAAGCTCATCGACCTGATTAAAACAGGCAAAGGAACGATTGGTACATTAATATGATAATGGGTGATATAAAACCATTATTAAAATGCTTTTTTGGCATAACCGTATAGATAAACGTCCCCGTGGTCGTGGCATCGGTGCAAGGCTTGCTTTTGGCGATCGCTGAAAATGTTGTGTAAGCAATCGCGCTGATCGACCACTCACTGGTATTGACCCGACAAGGAGCCCAGGATGAGCGCGCACGCTACTCCCCCACCACGCTTTTGGCTGAGCGGCAAACGCCATGCCGAGCAGGATCTTTTTTTCCGCCAGACGCTGCAAGCCAAGGGGTGGAAAGAGGGAAATGAACAGCACTGGCAGGCGGCGTGGGTCACCGGCATGCCGCCCAGGGCAGCGTTCAAGGCGACGTCTCCCAGCCATGTGATGAACCACATTCCCGGCAACGCCGCGCTCACGGTCAAAAGCCGCCTGCATACGGGGTTGAGAGCGCTGCGCGAACGCACCCGGCGCCACTACGGTGAGGCGCATCCCAACACGGGACGGCTGAATTTCTTCCCGCGCGCCTATGAAATGCCCCACGACTACCCGTCGATGGTCGAAGACGCCGCCGCGCATCCCGAAAAGCGCTGGATTTTAAAGCCGACCAATGCGTCCAAGGGCCAAGGGGTTCAGGTATTGCGCGACCCGACCACCGCGCCGCTGGCCCCCAACTGGCTGGTGCAGGAGTACGTTGCCAACCCGCACACCATCCGCGGCCACAAATACGTGCTACGCCTTTATATGCTGATTGCCAGCATTGACCCGCTACGCGTGTATCTCTACGACCAGGGCTTTGCCAAGCTGGCCTCGGCGCTGTGGAGTCCGGATGACATCGACAACCCCTTTAGCCAGTTGACCAACCCTGACATCAACGCGCTCAACCTGGACGCCGAGATTCCGGTGGAGTTTATCGACCTTGACCGCTATCGCCACTGGCTTCGCGAGCAGGGCCACGACGACCAGGCGCTGTTTAGCCAGCTTCAGGATCTGGCCACGCTCACTGCACTCTCCGGCGTCGAGGCAATGCGCGCCCGCTCCCGGGAAGACGGCGCCGACCCGCGGGGCTGCTACGAGCTGATCGGCCTGGACTGCCTGGTCGACGACCAGCTCAAGCCCTGGATTCTGGAGTGCAACCTGAGCCCCTCGCTGGGCACCTGCGCCAAGCCCGAGCACGGCGGCGTGGTCGAAGAGGCCGTCAAAACCGGTCTGGTCCAGGACATGATCGCCCTGACCGGGCTTGATCAGCCGCCCCGCGACGCGACGACCTTCGATGCCGCTGCGCAGTCGGCCGAGCGTGAACGGGCCGGTGGCTTTGTACCGCTCTACCCGACCCAGGACGGCCATCGCTACCTGCCCTTTGTCGGGCTACCCAGCCTTGCCGATTACCGTTTGGCGGCCGAGCTCGTCCCGCTGAGCCTGTCTTTCCACGGCCAGGACGTCAGCGAGCTGATCGACGGCGAGCGGCTGGCGCTTTACCACCACCCCAGCGGGCGCTACTTCCAGCTTAACGACAGCGCGGCGCTGATCTGGCTGCTGGTCAGCGAAGGCGCGCCGATCGAGACCGTGCTCGAGCAGCTCCAGGCGGCTAGCGGCGGGCAGATCGATGCCGACACCCTTGCCAGCGATCTGTGGGCGACACTCTCGCTATGGTGGCAGCACGGCCTGCTGGCGCCTGGGGATCGCGATACCTCCGCGCCCGACACGGCGTCACCCGCTCGCGAGCGTCCCGCCACCTGGCGCAGTACGTTGTTCTTTGATCAGCGCCGCTGGTCGATCAGCGCGCCCCAGGGCCCCGTGGCAGCGCGCATTGCCGATACACTGGCGCCGCTGCTGGACGCCGACGGCAACGACCAAGATGCCTCGCTGCATGTCCTGGAAAGCGCCAACGGCTATTGCCTGACCAGCGACAGCCGGGTGATTCGCTCGCGCCTGCACCTGGACGACATCGTCCCCGCCATCACCCAGCACTGCTTGTCCCACGCCACCAGTGACAGGCAGTTGGTACTCGACGTTGTCCTGCTGAGTCGGCCGGAGGGGCATGCCGTCTGCATTGTGCCCGCCCAGCAGTCTGCCCAGGCGATGGGCACGCTGAAGGCGGTGGCGGCACAGAACGGCCTTGCCCTGACGCGCGGGGCACGCCTCTCACTGGCCGCACCGGACACCCTGGAACCGCTTAATCTACCGCTTGGGGATGCCGGGTTCCTGTTTCAGGAACGCGGCCCTTGCGTTGGGCTTTTATGGCTTGATGCCGACCCGAGCGACAGCCCGGAGGTGCCGTCGTCACTCGAGTTACTCGGCGCCCTGCTTCCCGCGGCCCTGGAAACAGCAGAGCACCCACAAGGATTAAGCCCTGACGCCTTGACCGCGCTGCAACATATGACCCAGGGCGCGCATTGTGCGCGGTTGGCCAGTACGCAGATCGAGGCCGTAGGCCAGTGGCTTGACCGGACACCGCTTTTACCCTCTTCCCACGCCGCGGTATAGCGGCAGGAAGTCGCGCCATCTGGCGCATTTGCTTGTCACACCAAAAGGAGAAGCCTCATGTCTCAACACGAAGCTAAACGTCGTTTACTGAGCCGTCTAAGCCGCCAGTTCGGCTATACCGCCCCCGCCCTTGCGCTGGTAGCGGGTGGTCTGGCCTTTCAGGCCCAGGCCAACGAACCCACCGAAGGGTTCACCTCAATGCAGGAAGCGCCCATGATGCTGGCGGAAGGCGGCGCTGAGGGCGCCGACGAGGAAGAAATGGAAGGTGAAGGAGAAGCGGAAGGCGAAGGCGGTGCCGAAGCCGGTTAACATCGGCCTTGCCCGCCAAGATAACTGCTTCATGTGCCGGTGTCCGCACCGGCACGCTTCACCGGGAGGCTAACAACCATGTCGACATCATTGCTGTCGCCACTGATAGACGAAAACGTGCAGACGCTCGCGCAGCTCGTCCAACTGCTGGGCCGCGTGACTGCACACGATTACCAGCGCCCGCTCGGCGCCAAGGGCACCCAGTCGCTGGGCAAGCACGTTCGCCATATCCTTGAGCACTACCAAACCCTGCTGGATGCCTGTGCGACGGCACCCAGTCAGGCGATCTTCGACTATGAACAACGCCCGCGGGAAGCGGCACTGGAAACCCAGCCAGGCTATGCGGGTGAGCGCGCTGCAGCACTGCAGGCGGGGCTCGAGGCATTAGCGACCATGCCACACGATGCCGCCCTGACGCTGAGCTATCCGGTTGAGGTGGGTGACGCTGACGATTCGGCGGCACTGCCCACCAGCCTGGGCCGGGAACTGGCGTTTTTAACCAGCCACAGCATTCACCATATGGCGCTGCTGGGTACGCTCTGCGAACAGTTGGGCATCGCGCTGCCCGAACACTTCGGCGTTCACCCCTCCACGCTACGCTACTGGGCGAGGCAGCGCTCCGCCTCTTGAAAACACTCGCCCCTTTTAACTGATAGACAATAAGGCTGTAAGGGTTAACCTCTTATAGTCACTTCTCCTCGGCAAGATTAAAAAAGTGCAAACTGTCGAAAGATTCCTCATGCCTAATATGCTTACTCGTGAGTTAGGCGATTTGCGTCGCGACCAAGACTTGCTTTTTAGTGCAGGGCTACCGTTATCAATCCTTCTCACGATGGTTTTACTGTTCAGACACGCTTCATTGCTTTTTTGTTTGTTCATTGTCAATTACGAACCACTTGTTCCATAATCATTTAGGAAAATTGACGACACAGCAAAAACGATCATTTTTTGATCAGAAGGAGTTTGAAATGACTGATTTTCCATTACATACCGCTGAGAGTGCCCCTAAAGAGGCTCAAGCGAACCTTCAAGCCGCTGAAAAAAAGATGGGTTTTCTGCCTAATATCTTTGCCAAAATGGCGGAAGCGCCGACGCTACTCGAAGCCTATCTAACGCTTGACGGCATTTATGCCAAAACCAGCCTAAGCCCTGTGGAACAGCAAGCGGCCTTGCTCGCCATTAGCGCTGATAACCACTGCGAATTCTGCGTGGCAGCTCATACCGGAGGAATTAAGAAAGCCGGTGCCGACGATGAAATCATCAAAGATTTACGCGCACGCAACACTCCTAACGATGCCAAGCTTGCCGCCATGACGCGCTTTGCCCGACATTTGAACGCACAGCGCGGTTGGGCTGAGAAAACCGAGCTGGACGCTTTTCTTGAGGCCGGTTTTACTCAGCAGCAGGTGCTTGAGCTGGTAATCGCCTGCGCGCTGAAAACACTTTCCAACTACACAAACCACGTTGCGGGCACACCGCTTAATGAAGAGCTTAAGCCATTAGCTTGGGAAGCTCCTGCGTCATAACGCATGTTTGCCTGTGGTTACTGTTGCGACCACAGGTCTGGTTAAGGCATGCCAAAAATGTTGAGCCCATTCGAAAACGGGATCGGTATACCCATGAGGATTCTGCCGTGACGTCCGCCAAGCAATCGACTGAAGAGCACATTGCTATGCTGCGGCCCAAGCTTGTCGCCTTCGCGCGCTTGCAGTTACGCGATAGCGCCGCCGCTGAAGATACAGTTCAGGATACGCTGGTCACCGCGTTAGAGAAGCACCAGAGCTTTTCAGGGCGCTCAGCGTTTGAAACGTGGGTCTTCGGCATTTTAAAAAATAAAATACTTGAGCGCTTTCGTCACGACCGGCGCTACCTCTCTTGGCAAGACGATGAGCTAAGTGATGAGGACTCGTTTGAAAACCTGTTTAAAGAGAACGGGCGCTGGCAAGCTGCCAGCAAACCTACCCCTTGGGGTGACCCCGACCAGGTACTCGAAAACGCAGCGTTTTGGCGCTTAATCGACACCTGTTTAATGGTGTTACCAGATAACACTGCGCAGGTTTTTACCATGCGTGAATTAATGGGACTGACCACACAAGAGATCTGTGAAGCATTAACGCTTAGCGATGCGAACTGTTGGGTGATATTACACCGTGCCCGTCTGCGGCTGCGTGCATGTATTGAAAAAGGCTGGTTAACGTAAATCGTATCGTTCACATCCATTTTTGCCAGCGATACGCTCTATTTTAAAGTTCACATTTGTAAGGAATGCCGCTTAAAGGGCACCAAACATTAGGCGATACATCGTTATGGGCATATGTACCATGGTGAAAGACCCAACGCCAACCAATACTCGTGAGAGGGTTACGCTATGATGATGTGCCGAGAAGCAACGCGTTTAATGTCGCTCAAACAAGATAGAGCACTCACCTTTCGTGAAAGCACCGCACTACGATTTCATCTCTCGATGTGCGGAGCCTGCCGTACCTGTGCCCGCCAATTTGACCTGTTACATAAAATCGGCCGCCACCATCCCGACATACCTCGTGCATCAAACGATAAAGGTGACCGTCATGGCTCGCATTAACCGTATAAATGCAGTCTTGATGATAGGAGCTGTTTTATGCACCTCACCGTTTCTTGTGGGTGCGGCAATCGCCCAGGAAGTACATTTCACCCCTAACCAGATCATGACCTGGCCCACCCGCAGTTTTGAGGGGGAAACCCGATACGCTGTCGTTGAGAAATCAGGCCGTCGGGTGCTGGAAGCCGAATCCCAAGGACAAGCGTCCGCCCGCTACCTTGAACGTGAAATTGACCTAAATGAAACGCCCTATCTGCACTGGTGCTGGCAAGTAAGTAAGACCTACCCGGGGTTGGAGGAAACCACTAAAGCTGGCGATGACTACCCCGCTCGCGTTTATGTTGCGCATAAAACGGGGCTCTTGCCTTGGCAGGTGGAGTCGGTAAATTATGTGTGGGCTTCCACCCAGCCCCAGGGTGCTACCTGGCCCAACGCCTTTACGCAACGCGCGCAGCTAATAGCTCTCCAAAGTGGGGAACAGCGTGTTGGCGATTGGGTAGCTGAGGTGCGCGATGTACGTGCCGACTTCGCAGAACTCTTTAGCAGCTCCCCTAGCTATATTAATGGCATTGCTTTAATGAGCGACGGCGATAATGCAGGGGGTAATGCAACAGCTTGGTTTACCCATTTAGGTTTTTCAAGCACAAAAGATGCCCCCACCTGCCCACAGTAAATGCATATCGGATTATCACAATCGCTGAGCTAGCCACCGCTGGTTTAATTCCCGCCAAACGCTAGACGATTAACCCTTTCTGCTAGGCACTGCAAACCACCTCACCGTTCCCCCGATGACTCGCCACACACCAAATATTTTGTCCCGCCAATTTTTCTCAAACTAATCCCCGCTTCTTGAAGCGGCTGGCTCAGGGCGAGTACATGCAAGTCAAGTTTGAGCGCTTGGACTCTCGTGGTGCCAGCGTATGGCTAGAGGCGACTTACAACCCGATTACTGATAGCCATGGAAACGTAGTAAAAGTGGTCAAGTTTGCCACCGATACCACACGCTCCGTTGTGGCAGCTGAATCCGCCACCCGTGCCGTCACTGCAGCCCAGAGCACATCCTCTCAAACAGAGCAGATCGCCCAAAAAGGTCTTAGCCATCTGCAGCGCGTTGTACATGATTCTGAGCAAGCAGCAATAACATTAGCAGAAGCACAGCAGCTAATCGCCGCGCTTAACAATCAGGCACAGAGTATTAATAGCATTACTGAGTCGATTGCCCGTATCGCTAATCAGACCAACCTGCTATCGCTTAATGCTGCGGTGGAAGCCGCACGAGCAGGTGAACAGGGCGCGGATTTGCGGTGGTGGCTAACGAAGTGCGCCGTTTGGCCAAAGGCTCTAGTGAAGCGGTGGATGAAATTATTAAGGTGCTGAAAGAGAACAGTGCCTTGGTGGAGCGCACTACTCAAGCGATGCAGCAGGTAGTAGAGCTAGGAACATCCGGTCAGTCCAGCGTCGGGGGGAATTGAGATCATCGTAAACGAGATACTCACCGGGGCACGCAGTGTTGCCACGTCTATTGAGCAGCTAGCGCTGGAAGCTTCTTGATTCAATGCAAAAGCCAGCGCATCGGCGCTGGCTTTTGCTCTTTACACCACTCTATTAACGCAGTGGTGTCTTACGCAGGTATGGCAGCACCGTTTCGTATTCGCCATACTTCTGCTTGGCATCGGCGTCGGAAACGCTAGGCGGAATAATCACGTCCTGACCTACCATCCAGTCAGCCGGGGTGGCAACGCCGTGCTTCGTGGTGGTTTGCAGTGCATCCAGGGCACGCAGAATTTCAGCAAAATTACGTCCCACGGTCATGGGGTAGGTCATCGAAAGCTTCAACTGCTTATCTGGCCCGATAATAAATACCGAACGTACCGTGGCACTGTCTGCTGGCGTGCGGCCATCAGGTAAATAGGCATCTTCAGGCAGCATATCGAATAGCTTGGAAACAGTCAGACCATCGTCAGCGATGATAGGAAAATCAACATCGCTGCCGGATACGTTCTTAATGTCGGCGCCCCAGCGTTTATGGTCTTCCACGCCATCTACCGATACACCGATCACCTTGGTACCGCGCTTTTTCCACTCGTCGCTAAGGGTGGCAACAGCACCAAATTCCGTCGTGCAGACCGGGGTAAAGTCTTTAGGGTGTGAAAATAGGATAGCCCAGCTATCGCCAATCCATTCGTGAAATTGAATCGGTCCGTGGCTAGTCTCCGCTTTAAAATCAGGCACGACTGCATTGATACGTAATGACATTGCTTTCCTCCTTAATGGACGTTGAACGCCCTAATACCTTATTTGTCTTTCAACTCCTTCACTATAGTTCATTCAGTGCTAAGACAGCCAGTGGCAAGGCAGCGTTCACTCTGTATAGCCAAGCCCAGTATAATGGCGTAAAAAGCTAACTATACAACATACTACGGCGCCTTGAGGCGCCGTTTTATACCGATAAGCAAAAGGATTACTCAGCCGCTTTGGTGTTTTTATCATCCCGCTTAACGCGCTTGATCCACTGCTGTTTCGCGTAATGCCGCAAATTGGCGACATTGTCGGTCTCATCGACAATATCCTGCCCCAGAATGGTTTCGATAATGTCTTCAAGCGTAATTAAGCCCACAAAGGTGCCGTGCTCATCATAAACCACCCGCATGTGAAGGTGATCTCTGAGCATTGAGGTAAACACCTGCTCTACATTATTTGAAACATCCACGCTACCAATCGGGTGCATCAGCTCACGCATCGTTTTGGCATCGTCTGCATGGTACATATCGGCTTTATGCACATAGCCAAACGCCTGCTCGCCGTTATCCATCACCGGGAAACGCGTAAACGGTGCTTTGCCATACTGCTCATCAAACGCGGAGACGGTCATATCAGGTAGCACCGTTACACACACGGTACGTGGCGTCATCGCTTTGCTTACCAGGATATCGTGCAAGTTGAGCATATTGATGATGGTGCGTGATTCATCCTCATCCAGCACGTTCTCTTCCAGGCCCACACGCGCGAGGACTTTGATTTCATCGCGCAGGTCGACATCATGCTCTGACTTGCCTAGACGGCGCGTAATCTGCTCTGACATCCAGATAAAAGGCAGCAAACCCATAATCATAGGATTTAACAGGCGTGGCAGAAACGGCGATAAACCGCGCCAGTACGTTGCGCCAATAGTCTTCGGAATAATTTCCGACAGGATCAAAATCGCCATTGTCATCACCGCCGAAACGATGGCAATAGAGGCTTCGCCAAACACGACCGCTGCCTGAGCACCCACTGCGGTTGCCCCCACGGTATGGGCAATCGTGTTGAGCGTCAAAATAGCGGCTAGAGGCCGGTCTATATTAGCCTTCAGGCGCGTAAGCGAGGCGTGCAACTTAGGGTTATCTTCTTTCTGCTTAGCAATGTAGCTGGGCGTAATTGAAAGAAGCGCCGCTTCAAGAATGGAACATAAGAACGAGAACGCGATTGAAAGGGTAGCAATCGTGATTAGGAGAAACATGAGGGCCTAGGGTGATGGGTTGTATCGAGTTTATAGGGGCATCATAAGCGGAAGTCAATGGTTATCTATAGCGCACTCGCTACCTGCGCAGAGCTGAACTCAAGCACGCAGCGGCAGAGCAGCCCCGATAGCAACAAAGATACCGCCACAGGTGCGGTTGAACCCGCGGCCAACGCGTTTTAACCAGTGGCGAATGCGGTTGGCCATATTGGCGAGCAGGCCTTCCACGATGCATTCGATAGCCACAAAGGTGCCTGCAAGCACGAAGAATTGCAGCATCAAACTGCCTTGGGGGTCGATAAACTGAGGTAGGAAGGCGCTAAAGAACAGCAGTACTTTGGGGTTGGTAATCGATGCCAATACGCCTTGGCGATACAGGTGCCACCCGCTCGCTCGGCTTGCGTTAATATCAATGTCGCCCGTAATCGGCGGCGAGCGCCATACCTGAATACCCAACCAAATAAGATAGGCCCCGCCGACCCATTTCAGCACGGTCAGCCATACCACCGATGATTTAAGCAATGCACCAATCCCAAACATGCACAGGGCAATAATCAGCATAAACCCTGTCGCACCGCCAACAATGGTAAACAAGGTTTTACGGCTGCCATGCATGGCGCCGTGGGTTAGCGCCAACAGGCCGTTTGGCCCTGGCGAGAGCGAAAGGCCAATGCAGGCGATTAGGTATAAAAGCCAAGTGTCTAACAGCATGGTAATACCTCACCCGTGAAAAATGCGCGCGTCGGGCCAGCATGTCACCGTTGGTGGGCGTTTTCCATTCGTTATTGCACTCTCAATAAGAACGCCTCCCCTTGCTATATAAAGCGGGGGAGGCGCCAGCTAACTACCTTTTACTGCTACAACACGCTTAAGCGAACACTTCAGTCCATTCGCTGCGCTTGGCCAGCAGGTTGCGGGCCAGTTCCTGGGCGCCTTCCAGGCTGTGGCTGGCGGCCCAGCCGCACTGCATTTCGTTGCAGGCGGGTACTTCAGTGGCTTCTAGCACATCGTTCAAGGTTTGTTCGATGATAGTGATCACGCCGTCGTAGTCGTCGTGATTGATCATCGCGATGTAGAAGCCGGTTTGGCAGCCCATAGGGCTGATATCGACGACTTTATCGGTGTGATTGCGCGACAGCTCAGCCATCAAGTGCTCAAGGGAGTGCAGCGCTGGCATCTCCATGTGATCTTTATTGGGCTGGCAGATCCGCAGGTCGTATTTATGGATACGGTCGCCGTTCTGGCCTTCTTTGATGTCGGCTAAACGCACGTACGGGGCTTTTACCTTGGTGTGATCCAGGTTAAAGCTTTCGACGTTCATCTTTTTATCGGTCATGTTGGCTCCTTTTTGCTTAAACCTTTTCGCTTACACCTTTGGCGCATCAAAATTCCATGGCTCATCGGTGTATACGCACACGTTGGCATCTTCAATATCACCATCGGGCGAATCAACGTGCTTGGCGAAGAAGTCTTGAATCTCTTTACGTTGGCAGTGCGCTTCAAACTCTTCACGACTGGCCCAAATTTCATGAAACACGATCGGATAACCGGTGCCCTGGGCAAAGGGATTATCAATCTGGCGCGTTACTGTGTAGTGAATGCAAGCATCTTCCCGGTGCGTATTCGGCTCTAAGGTCTGAAGTGCTTTAAATACCGCTTCTTCCTTGCCTGGTTTGGGTTTAAAGCTGGCAACACAGTAAATTTTTTCTGACATGCTCATATCCTAAGTCGTTAAGCGTGCGTCATTATGCGGCTTGTCTACGCAGGTTCACAACCTAGCGAATAATGCGTTCGGCCAATGCGCCTAAATCGGTCACTGTCATATCGGGCTCAATGCCCCAGGGGTCAAACGGCGCATCCGAATTACGCCGTATCCAGGCGCTGCGCAAGCCTGCATGAGTGGCGCCAATCACATCAAAGGGATTGCTGGAAATTAGCCAGGTGTGTTCTGGGCGGGTTTCCAGGCGGCTACGCAGATGGGAATACACGGCGGGGTCTGGCTTGAAGCGCTTTACTTCATCCGCGCTAATGACGTCATCCATATGGCTCTCAACGCCCGCACGCGTCAGTAGCGTCGAGACGGCATCGGCAGTGCCATTTGAAAACGCCACACAGCGGATGCCCGCATCGCGCAGTTGATCCAAGGCGGGCACGACATCGTCAAACGCAGGTAGCTCACCATACACCGCCATCAAGTGATCGTGATCGTTATCGGAAAGGCCGGTTTGTAGCGCTCGGTCGATAAAGACCAGCGCTTCGCGGGTACATTCAGAAAAGGGCACATAGGCGCCCATCAGGCCGTGGCGGAAGCTGTATTCAAGCTGCTTCTCCCGCCAGCGGCGGGCAAATTCGCCTGCTTTGGAAGCATCGGCCAAGCGTCGTTCCAGCTCAACGGTCACTCCTTGGGTATCAATCAGCGTGCCGTAAACATCGAAGGCTAATACCGGCTGCATCGTGGGCCTCTCTTTTACTATCAATTGGCTAACAACTGTATTCAGCATAGTCGTGGCCTACAAAAACAAAAGCGCCGCTGCACAGGCAGCGGCACTCAACAGGCTAAGTCAGGTGGTTAAACCGTAAAGGCAGCCTCCTGCTGGCCAGTTTTAAGGTCACCGGAGCGCACCAGTTCATCAGTCACGCGGTCAATGGCGCGTTTGGCGCGGCCAATCATTTCGTCTACTTCACCGCGGTTAATGGTCAGCGGTGGTGCAAAGCCGAGAATATCGCCTTGGGGCATAGCGCGGGCAATCAGGTTTTCTTCCATTGCGGCTGCCGCAACACGCGGGCCGACTTTCAGCGCTGGGTCGAAGTGCAGGCGCTGCTTGGCGTCTGGCGAGAACTCCAGCGCCGCCATCAGGCCTACACCGCGCACGTCGCCCAATAGCGGATGACCTTCAAAGTTAGCTTTTAGCTGCTGCTGGAAGTAAGCACCGGTTTCTGACGCGTTACCCACCAAGTTTTCACGCTCGATGATATCCAGGTTAGCGAGCCCTGCCGCACAGCCCAGCGCGTGGCCCGAGTAAGTCCAGCCGTGGCCAATGGGGCCGTATTCGCCGGTGCCTTGCTCAAGCACTTGCCAGACTTTCTCACCAACGATAACGCCGGAAAGTGGTTGGTAGGCGCTGGTGAGGCCTTTGGCGATGGTGACCAGATCAGGCTTCATGTTGTAGTGATGGCTGCCGAAATCAGAACCGGTACGGCCAAAGCCACACACCACTTCATCGGCAATCAGCAGCACGTCATACTTCGCCAGCACGGCTTGGATGGCATCCCAATAGCCTTCCGGCGGCGGTACGATACCACCCGTACCCAGCACCGGCTCACCTATGAAGGCGGCGACGGTATCCGGGCCTTCTTCCAAAATCATCGCTTCGAGTTTCTCGGCGCAATAGGCAGAGAACTCAAGCTCAGTCATGCCGTGCTGTTCAGCGGAGCGCAGGTAGTAGTGCGGCGCTTCGGTATGACGAATGGTATCGATCGGCAGATCGAAGTGGTCGTGGAACGCTTTCAGACCGGTCAGCGAACCAGAGGCGATGCCGGAACCGTGGTAACCACGCATGCGCGAGATGACCTTTTTCTTCTGCGGGCGGCCCAGCACGTTGTTGTAGTAGCGCACGATCTTGAGCTGGGTTTCGTTGGCGTCTGAGCCGGACATACCGTAGTAGACCTTGGACATGTTCATGCCCGCGATCTTCAGAATCCGCTCGGAAAGCTCGATCTGCGGCTCGTTAGAGTGACCCACATAGGTATGGTAGTAAGAGAGTTCGAGCGCCTGCTTATAGATCGCCTCAGCCACCTCGGTGCGACCGTAGCCGATGTTGACACAGTAAAGCCCGGCAAAGCCGTCGATAAATTCACGGCCATCTTTATCCACGATGTTGATGCCTTTACCGCCGGTAATCACGCGGCCCGGCGCATCGCCGTGGGCGAAATCGCGCAGGTGGGTAGAAGCGTGAAAAGTGACTTTGCGGTCACGTTCGATCAGATCCTGATGCAAGCTCATAGCGTTCTCTCTATACGGTAAACCTCCCCGTATTGCGGGGAGGGTGTTTTAAAATTATTTTCAACTTAGCGACTAGCTGCCAGAGACTGAACCCAGCGCACCTAGGCAGTAATACTTCGTTTCCAGGTATTCATCGATACCCGTGGCGCCACCTTCACGACCAAGGCCGGACTGCTTCACGCCGCCGAAGGGCACCGGCGGGCCGGTCATCTTCACCGAGTTGACGCTGACCATGCCGTACTCCAGGGCGCGCATTAGCTTCCAGATGCGGCGAATATCGTGGGTGTAGATGTACGCAGCCAGGCCATACTCGGTGTCGTTGGCCATTTCGATCACTTCATCATCGGTGCTGTAAGCGGTAATCCCGGCTACCGGAGCGAAGTTCTCTTCCCGCCATACCTTCATTTTTGGCGTCACGCCGGTCAGCATCACCGGCATAAAGAAGTTTTCACCCGGTGCCTGGCTTTGGTCACCACCAATCATCTTGGCGCCTTTGGAAATGGCGTCATCGACAATCGCCGCCGCTTTTTCCACCGCCTGACGGTGAATCAGCGGGCCCAGGTCAATTTCACCCTGAAGGCCATTCCCCACGGTGAGTGCCGCCATGCGCTCGGCGAACTGCTCGACGAACTCATCATGAATGGATTCGTGTACCAGAATGCGGTTGGCGGCCAGGCAGTCCTGCCCGGCGGTTTGGAACTTGGCATCGACTGCTGCGTAGGCGGCCTGCTTCGGGTCCATATCCGGCCCAACGATAAACGGCGCGTTGCCACCCAGCTCCAGAGAGAGTCTCTTGACGGTGTTGGCGCTCTGTTCGATCAGCAGACGGCCCACGCGGGTGGAGCCGGTGAAGGAGAGCGCACGAATACGCGACTCGCCGCAAAGAATTTGTGAGACTTCCGCCGGGTCGCCCAGCACGACGTTGAAAATCCCTGCCGGAATCCCTGCCCGCTCGGCAAGCTCCGCCAGCGCCAGCGCCGAGAATGGCGTTTCGTTGGCAGGCTTCACAATCACCGGGCAACCCGCTGCCAGCGCCGCAGCGGCTTTACGGGTAATCATCGCCAATGGAAAATTCCACGGCGTAATCATCGCGGCAATGCCGACTGGCTCTTTAATGGTACCGAGCGATGCATTCGGGATATGGCTGGGAATAGTTTCGCCGTAGGTACGCTTGCCCTCTTCCGCGAACCAGCGCACGAAGCTGGCACCGTACTCGACTTCGCCGCGAGCATCGGGCAGCGGCTTGCCCTGCTCCAGCGTCATGATGGTGGCGAGGTCTTCACGGTTGGCTTGAATCAGGTCGTACCAGGCCAGCAACCGCTCGCAGCGCTCATCGGCGCGCAGCGCCCGCCAGTGTACAAAAGCCGCTTCTGCAGCATCCACGGCGGCAGTGATCTGCTCGGCTTCCAGCAACGGGATATGGCCAATGGCTTCATTGGTGGCGGGGTCATACACCGCTTCTTCGCGACCGCCTTCCCCATGGGTCCATTTACCGTTCACGTAGGCGTACTGCCGGAACAGACGCGGATCTTCCAGGCGCTTGGCAAGCGTGGTCGATAGTGTGGTCATGGAAACCTCTCTCAAATGCAGTCTGGCTTGCAGAAACTGTGTGGCATTACCAGCAAGCGCTCATTAGCCTTGCCGTCGAATGCACATAGGTTAACGGAGAGGCGCCACGAAGTGTTTTTGAAAACCGAGGCTTATCACGCGACTTTTTTTGTCAGCGGACGTTTGGCAGTGGATTTTTTTTGTTGTCCTGGCAATAAGCTTTGGTGGGCTAGCCAGAATGCTGAACGAAGTGATTTAAAACACATCGTCGGTATCGATGCCGATAGGAACCCGCTTAACGGTTTTGGTCACGATATAGGTGAAGTAGCGCTCGATACCGGCTTCGGACACCAGCCACTTATCCATCAGGCGCTGGTAGCTATCAATGGTGCGCGCTTCAAACTTCACCAAATAATCCACGCCGCCCCCTACCGCCACGCACTCGGTGACCTCAGGGGTCTGCATCACTAAGGCCTCAAAACGGGAGAAGCTTTCGGCATTGTGCTGTTTGAGTTCAATCTGCACCCAGACAGGGTTGCGGGGCACCAGCACGTCCGCATTGATACGGGCGGTGTACCCTTCGATAACCCCCGCTTTTTCCAGCCGTTTTACCCGCTCCCAGCAGGGGCTGACCGAGAGGTTGATCGCCTCGGCCAGTTTCGACTTGGTTATACGCCCATCACGGGAGAGGATATCGAGAATTTTCAGATCGTAGCGGTCAAGTTTCATCATGCCGGGGGCTACGCCTCCAGGCGTTCAACAACATCGGCAATCACCGCCAGGGTGTCCCCCATATTGATGAGCGAGGGCGCGCGGCGAGCCATCAAAATACCGTCGCGCTCCGCTTTATAGGCGACCGGGTCGGTGCCGCTGCGGGTCATGTCGTACACGTAGGCGATGGTTTGGCCCTTTTTGACTTCGTCGCCCAGCGCTACTAATAGCTCTAACACGCCGGAGTGGTGGCTCTGCACGTAGCAGCTGGCGTCGGGCATATCGAGATAGATTTGCCCGCCTGCGGGCATTTCCACTTCGCCTTCTACCAGGCCATAGTGAATCAGGAAATTGCGTACGCCGCGCTCGGCAATGGCAATGCTTTGTGGGGTGGAAGTGCCCCCGCCGCCGAGCTCGGTGGCCACAAATACTTTGCCCTGGCGCTCGCAGGCGGTATCGAAGAGTTTTTCTGCATCCAATTCAAACATCACCATGGCGTAGGGGGCGCCGAACGCTTTGGCGCCTTCCAGAGCGGACTGCTGCTGCGCTTTGCTATCCAGTACGTGAGACGCACCAAACGGCAGAATATCCAGCGTACGGCCGCCAGAGTGTAGATCAAGTACCACATCACTCATCGGCACCAGCACACGGGTAAAGTAGTCGGCAATCTGCGGCGTGACGCTGCCGTTAGGGTCGCCGGGAAAGCTGCGATTGAGGTTGCCCTTATCCATCGGCGAGGTGCGCTTGCCCGCCATAACGGCTGGCGTGTTCATGCACGGCACGATAATCACCCGCCCTGTTACGTCTTCCGCTTTAAGCATTGAAGAGAGCTTCAGCAGCGAGGTAATGCCTTCGTACTCATCGCCGTGGTTGCCGCCGGTCAATAGTGCCGTGGGGCCGTCGCCGTTTTTAACCACGGTCACCGGAATCATCACCGCGCCCCAGGCAGATTCGTCAGTGGAGATGGGCAGTTTTAAAAAGCCGTGCTGCACGCCATCGGCATCAAAATCGACGGTGGCGGAAATGGGGCTTGGCCGCAATTGGTTCGCTTGATCGGTCATTGGTATATTCCTTTTTTTACAAACCACTACTTAACAAACAGCTGACGCGGAAAATTGGCCAGGGTTTCGCAGCCGTCTTCGGTAATCAAGATGCTTTCGGTAATTTCCAAGCCCCAGTTTTCTTCCCAGAGCCCCGGCATAAAGTGGAACGTCATGCCCGGTTCCAGAATAGTGTCATCCGAGGGGCGCAGACTCATGGTGCGCTCGCCCCAGTCTGGGGGGTAAGAAAGCCCGATGGAATAGCCACAGCGGGCGCCGCCACGGTCAAAGCCATATTTATCCATCGCTGCGCCCAGCGCCATGGCGATGTCTGCTGTGCGATTACCGGGCTTAGCGACCGCTAAGCCATTTTCAATGCCTTCCAACAGGGCCGATTCCGCGCGGATAAAATCGACCGGAGGCGTACCCAAATACACCGTGCGCGACATCGGCGCATGGTAGCGCTTAAACACCCCGGCAATTTCAAAGAAAGTGCCCTCGCCTTTGCGAAACGGTGTGTCGTCCCAGGTCAGGTGCGGTGCGGCGGCGTCTTTACCGGTGGGCAACATGGGCACAATGGCGGGATAGTCACCGCCAAATACTTTGCCGTTCTCATCCACAAAGCCTTCAATGCCAACGCGGTAAATCTCTGACACCAACTTGCTCTTTGGCAAGCCTGGCTCAATTACTTCCAGAATACGCGTATGCATGCCTTCCACTATTTTGGCGGCAATGCGCATATAGGCCACTTCTTGCGGCGATTTGATCGCCCGGCACCAGTTCACCAGGGCGTTGGCATCCATAAAACGCGCATGGGGCAGCTCGCGCAGAAGGCTTAGATAGGCCTTGGCGGAAAAGTAGTAGTTATCCATCTCCATACCCACGACACCTAAGTGCCAGCCGCGATCGGGCATGATCGACTGCGCCAGATACTCCATTGGGTGCATATCCGGATTTTGCACATAGTAATCCGGGTAGTAGGTAATGTTATCGGGATCAATCCAGCAGGTGCGCAGAGCACCGTTGGCATCCATGCGCCGCCCGAACCATACCGGCTCGCCTTCGAGGCCCACCAGGACACACTGATGCACATAAAACGACCAACCGTCGTAACCGGTTAGCCAAGCCATATTGGAAGGGTCACTGACGATTAATACGTCAATGCCACGACTGGCCATTTCAGCACGCACTTTCCACAGGCGGTTAGCATACTCTTCGCGCGTGAAAGGTAGGGAAACCTGAGTCATCGGGCAACTCGCCATTAAGGATCACCAAGAACCAACGTGCTGCCTACTGTACTGTTAGGCACACAACGCTGGGCCACAGGATCGACCTGGCCACCACCGATCAGGCGTCGGGGTTGCATCTGCTGCGGTTGCAGCAGGCCCGCCAATGTCGTCTTAAGGCGATACTAGCACCGACCCTTGGTTAGCGGTCAAAGGCTTTATGACAAAAAGTGTATAGAGCATCATTATTTAGGCTGAGCGAGCTTGCAACAGCCCCCATCGCTCACCATGATAACGGCAGTGAAGGCACTTTTAACAAGAGGAGGCGAGATGAAAATTATTGTCCATATTGACGAAGCTACACAATGGCAGGAGGCGCTTTCACAGGCACTGCCCCAGGCAACCGTGCTGACTAGCGAAGCACCCGCAGAAGAGCGCCAACAGGCTGACTACCTCGCCATTTGGAAAGCGCCTGCACATTTACTGCAAGAGCAGACTCAGTTAAAAGGCATTATCAACTTAGGCGCCGGGGTGGATTATCTCCTGAAAACGCCAGGGCTGCCTAGTGATGTACCGATTGTGAAGTTACGCGATGCCGGCATGGGCGAGTTAATGGCCGATTACGCCCTGTATGGCGTACTGCATTTTTACCGCAGCATGGACCGTTACCGGGAACAACAGCAAAACGCCACCTGGCAACCACAGGCCGTGGTAGAGAAATCGCAGTGGTCGGTGGGTGTGCTAGGCCTGGGGGCTATTGGTGGTTTTGTGGCCAGCGCTTTACAGCAAGCTGGTTTTCAGGTGCTGGGCTGGAGCCGCTCGCCCAAACAGATTAGCGGCGTACACTGTTTTCACGGCGATGGCGGGTTAACCGAACTGTTAGGCCAAGTGCAAAGCTTAATCACTATTTTGCCTGACACAGAAGCGACCAAACACATTCTCAACGCCGAGCGGCTGGCCCAATTACCCAAAGGCGCCAGCGTGATCAACCCAGGCCGGGGTAGCTTGATTGATGAACAGGCATTGCTGGACGCGCTGGGCAACGCTGAACAGCCGGGCCATTTGCGAGGGGCACTACTGGATGTCTTTCAGAAAGAGCCGCTGCCAACAAACAGTCCGCTATGGCAGCATCCCAATGTGATCGTAACGCCGCATATGGCAGCCCCTACGCCGCTGAATGATGCCATCGACCAAGTAATTTCCTACTTACATGCCTTTGAATCGGGTGAAAAACTATCCACCGTCAACCCGGACGCAGGCTACTGACGACCTCCTCCACCGCGGTTATACTAGCGCGCTGGGAACCAAGCGCTGGCTAAAGGCTCTTAGGATGACACTATTTTTGGAGGAACGGCCTTGGCCAATGTTTTCGCACGAAAACCTAACCGTACGCTTGCGGGGATAGGGTTGAGTCTTGCCGCCTTCTGGTTAAGCGGCATGACGTTAGCAGCAGATACACTCAAAGACCCACGCCCCTTTGAGGCCCAATACCGACTTGAAGTGCGCGGCTGGCCAGGGGCCACCATCACCCACCGGCTCACTAACGAAGGTAACCACTGGTTAAGCGACATGCGTTTTTCCATTACCGTGGCACGCGGCCAGGAATTCAGCCGTTTTGCTGTCAACGGCGATGAGACCCAGGCACTGCTTTTTAATAGCAGCTACTCAGTGTTAGGCATCGGTGATAGCTACAAATTGAACGAGAACGATATTCCCAGCCTAGATCGGCAAACGGCGCTGTTTGATTTATCGCGCCGGGCGGGGCACGAAAACTGCACTGAAAGTTCCCCCTGCGAGATTGAGTTCGTCGATCAAAAAGGCCGGGACGAACACTTCCAATACTATGTTAATGACACGGTTAACAACACGAATGCCAACGCACCTGAAACCATTCACGTGCCTGCCGGTGAGTTTGAAGCGCTGCAGGTGTCGTTGATTGATATTGAGAAGCCTGATCGCCTGCTACAACTCCACTTTCATCCCGACTGGCCCGGCTTGATTCTGTCTGCGGTGTACCAAAAAGAGGGCAACCGCGAAACGCAGCTGACGTTAACCAACTTCAACCCAGGCGGGGGCATGACGCCCTAAATGTTTTCAGGCTTATTGATTGTTTTGTTACCACTGGTTCTTGGCTACTTGGTACCGGTGCATTCCACCCGCATTCAGCAGTTAATAAACCGAGCCGTTAGCGGCTCGGTTTATTTGATTTTACTGTTCATGGGCATCAGTTTGGCGGGGCTAGAAAACCTGGCCAGCCAATTTTCACGCTTAGGTGGCAACGCCCTACTGCTATTTAGCATTACCACCGCCTTTAACTTAGCAGCTCTTTGGTGGTTATCATGCCGTTTGCCCCTTAAGGCAGGCAACTCGCCGGTGGTAAAGAATGCACCTACCAGTAAATTGGCCGCCATGCAGGGCTCACTGTTGCTCGTTGCTGTGGTGACAGGCGGCGTTATCGCCGGCCTGTTGTTAGGGCCTCTTGTAGGCGAAGGGCTTTTCAGCACCGCCGATTTACTCGCCGAATGGGTGCTTTACCTACTATTGGCACTGATTGGCTGCCAACTGCGCAATTCAGGCATGCCTCTTAGACAAATCCTGCTTAACCGTATGGGGCTGGCAATTGCAGTTACCCTAGCAATCAGCTCATTACTGGCAGGCCTGGTTGCCGCCCCGCTGCTTTCACTTAGCTGGAACGAAGGATTGGCGATGGCATCAGGCTTCGGCTGGTATTCGCTGTCCGCTATCTTGATTGGTGATCAGCTAGGCCCGCTGATGGGTGGCGTGGCGTTTTTCAACGACCTCACCCGCGAGCTACTGGCGTTTATCCTGATTCCGTTGGTGATCCATCGCCATACCGCACTGGCGATTGGCTACGGCGGGGCGACCTCCATGGATTTCACCTTGCCCGTCATTCAGCAACATGGCGGCGTGGCCTGCGTCCCTATCGCCGTGGTCAGCGGGTTTATTCTTTCACTGCTATCCCCCCCGCTGATCCTGTTTTTTCTTTCGCTATCGGCTTAAATGCTGAGAGGCCATGCTTTTTTTCGCAATGGCCCTCGCCCCTGCCCTAAGCGATTAATAAGCAAGCCAAAGTTATCATTTACTTTTGTTAAAAAGACAGCCCAGCTCACTAAAGGCAAAGGGGAATTCAATAAATAAAAATAGAAAAAATCTCTTATCTTTTATTAAATTTTAAACACAACCCTTTAAAGCCAAAGCATTTAACGAACTTAACCGCTCTTCCATTGCGCCTCTTTAGCTCTTCCAATACTTATTTAACACGCATATTGATGTAGGTTATGGTCGCCCCCCATTTAGCTAACCTATGATTTCTCAACTATAGTTTTTAAGTAGCGCCTGTTCTTAAGTAGCGACTTCCGATGCAACGCCTAGAGGCATGGTAGCCGAGGGTGAGGAAAGGAAGTCATTAGGGAGTACCTGAATCCGTGAGACCGGCCCCCGGAAGCACTTCTAACCCACTGACCTGCATGGCAATATAGCCATTATCGCCATTCACCCAGACAGTGCCATGCCCAACATAAAGTTCCGCGCCAGTTGCCGCACCCTCACTAGCCACGCCGGGCTGTCCATCATCGGGCAGTGCTTCGAGATCGCTGGCGTCGACAGCATCGACAGCCGCTTCCCCACCACGCTGGGCATGCGCACCAGTGACGTGATCAAGAGCTACCTGGGCCTGCTGTGTCTGGGCATGAGCGACTATGACGCTGTCGAGAACTTCCGCCGCGACAAGCCCTTCCAACAACTGCTGACCCTGCAGAAGGTGCCGAGCGCGGCGACGCTGCGACAGCGGCTGGAGAAACTTGCCGCCAACGACCTGCAGGCGCGCACCGCCACCTGGTCCACGACCCTGCTGTCACTGATCGAAGCACCGATCACCGCCGAGACGACGCACGTCTGCCTGGACATCGACACCTTCGTCATGGACAACAGCAACTCGAAGAAGGAAGGCGTCTCGCGGACCTACCAGAAGGTCGATGGCTACACCCCGATCGCCGCCTATCTGGGCAACGAAGGGTGGTGCCTGGGTCTGGAACTGCGGCCTGGCAAGCAGCACACCATGAAGGAGAGCAACGCCTTCCTGGAGCGGGTACTGCCTCGCGCCCAATGCCTGACCAAGCAACCGATCCTGTTACGCGAGGACAGCGGCTTCGACAGCCAGGCGCACCTGGCGCTTCTCGAACAGCAACGCCAGGTCTTTGCCGACGAGGGGCGCCGGCTCGACTATGTCGTCAAATGGAACCCGCGCGGCTCGGCCACGGCTGATCGAGATACCTGGCTGGCGGTGGCGGCGGACTACTGGGAAGAGCTGCGTCCTGGCAAGCGCCAGGCGCTGTGGCCGCAGACCGTCTCGATCCACGACGACAACAAGACCGAATACGTCGTCCAACGCGTGATGCGCCTGGTAGAGCGCACCGCCGATCGCGATGGCCAGTTGCTGCTCGAACCGGACTATGAGTTGGAAGGCTGGTGGACCAGCCTGGACGAGGCGCCGGAGGCGGTGATCAAGCGCTACCAGGCGCATGCCACCCATGAGCAGTTTCACAGCGAGATCAAGACCGATCTCGACCTGGAGCGGCTGCCGTCGGGCAAGTTCGCCACCAACGATCTGATCCTGCACCTCGCCCAGCTGGCCTACAACATCCTGCGGCTGATGGGGCAGCTGGGCATGACCGGCGAGCTGAGCCCGGTTCGCCACCCGGCCAAGCGGCGCCGGCTGCGCACCGTGCTACAAGAGTTGGTGCACCGTGCGGCTCTCGTGATTCACAAGGCACGGCAGATCATCCTCGACTTCGGGCAGGACATCGGACGCATGACGGTATTGAACACCTTGCGAAGCCGCCTGCGCTATCCCCGAGGCACGCCATGCTGATCGTCAATCGGCGACACTCTATCCACAAGCAGTTCCAAGCGACACGCGATCGCCAGATATGTCGTGCCTGGCGGGTGGAAAGGCATGACAAAACGGGCCGTCAGCACCGATCAGCACGGTGGGTTTTGGCAATAACGGGCTTGCGAAAGCCAACTTGCACGGGGCGAATGATCAAAAATGCTCGCTGGCGGTGATAGGGAAAGTGTCGGCGCCGGCTTCACGGATTCAGGGAGTAGTGAACTAGGTAGTCAAATACTAGATACCTAAATATTAAATACCTAAATACTGTCTGACTTAAGGCGATCTAGTTAAAAGCTATCAGTTAAACAGTATTGACCATGGTAATCCAGGGAGGTAGAGCATGGGCGATGTGGCTTTGAGTGAGGTTGCTAACGTTAAAAGCATGTCGGACGAGAGCATGGTAGAAAATGACGAAAAAGAGGGGCCTAGACTGAAGGATGCTCCTTTCACCGATAACCAAGTAATCCCCCGGCACCATTTAAATCAAACTGTTACCGATCGCCGTTACGACATTATTGATCGACGCCATAACGATAAACTCGACTCTCCACAACGCATTCTATTTGTTACCACTGAAATTACCGATTTTGTTAAGGTCGGCGGTCTGGGCGACGTCTCTTCAGCGCTTCCCCGCGCACTGGCAGCGCATCACGATGTACGGGTATTAATCCCCGCTTATCGGGAAATGGTTCAGTCCGATTATGACATCGTGACGGTTGGCCATTTGCCCGCTTTTGCGGGATTGCCAGCCTGTGATATTGGCCAGCTAACCTGCCGCGATGGGCTGATCGTTTACGTGCTGCTCTGCCCAGAGCTTTATGAGCGTGAAGGCACTCCCTATGGCACCGGCTCAAGCGGTTATGGCGATGGTCAGGATATAGGCTGGAACGATAACGATATTCGCTTTGCTAGGCTGTCACGGGCGGCGGCTGATATCGCCCTGGGCAAAGCGAATTTGGATTGGCAGCCCCAACTACTACATCTCAATGACTGGGCGTGCGGATTGGCGCCCGCCTACGTGCATTGGCAAGGGCACTCAATTCCAACCATTTTCACCATCCACAACTTGGCTTACCAAGGCGTATTTGATGCCTCGCGCCTAGCGTTACTTGGCATTCCCTACGACGCATTTAACATTCATGGCGTCGAATATTATGGCGACCTTTCCTTCATGAAAGCGGGAATTGTCTATGCCTCGCAAGTAACCACCGTCAGCGCCACCTACGCCCAAGAGATCACCACCCCTAAATTCGGATGTGGGCTGGACGGGCTGCTTCGCTGCAAAGCCGAACAGGGTCGCTTGAGCGGTATTCCCAATGGTATTGACGACTCCTGGGACCCACGTACCGATAGCCATTTGATTCAGGCTTTCTCTTCTAATGATTGGCGCGGCAAACGGGCCAATGCGGATTATGTGCGCCGCCATTTTGGACTCACCCCCAGCCAGGGCCCGTTATTTGCCGTGATCTCACGCATGGTGCATCAGAAAGGGCTTGATCTGACCATCGAGGCCGCGAAGGCCATTGTCCATGCGGGCGGCCAAATCGTTTTTATGGGCTGCGGAGAACATCACGTCGAGGAAGCCCTGCGTAAGCTGGCCATTCGTTTTCCTGGTGCCATTACAGCCTATATCGGTTTCGATGAGTATCAGGCTCGCTGCCTTTTCGCGGGGAGTGATTTCCTGCTAATGCCTTCACGCTTCGAGCCCTGCGGGCTGAGCCAGATGTATGCCCAGCGTTTTGGGTCACTGCCGATCGCTCACCGCACTGGCGGCCTGGCCGATACCATCGAAGACGGCGTGACCGGTTTTCTGTTCGATGACATGCAGTTCGGCAGCTATATGCATGCCATTCAGCGTGCCTTCGCAGTCTACAAGTCGACCGACCTGTTCAATGCCATGCGGGGGGCGGCGATGACAGGACGCTACCACTGGAAACAGTCAATTGTTCCCTATAGCAAGCTGTACCTGCAGGCCCTTGAACAGGCAGGTAACGAGGCGGCACTGGCCCAATGATGGAGGTGACAAGCGATGTTTGAAAGGCCTCAGCTCCAGACCACCAGATTGAAGAAAAACAAGCTACATACGAGCCGTTTTCACCCCACCTTTGGCGCTCAGGTTTTGGGCGAGGGACGGACTCGTTTTGTGCTGTGGGCGCAGGGCGCTCACCGGGTCGATGTAGAGGTCGAGGGCCTGCCCAGTGTCACCATGGATCAGGCCGATGACGGCCGCGTAACGGCCGAAGTGGCCTGTGAGCACGGTGCTCGCTACCGCTACCGAGTGTTCGATAAGGACGACGAGCAGGGCAGCCTAGTGCCCGACCCCGCCGCCCGTGCTCAGGCCGGTGATATCGACGGCCCCAGTGTGGTGATCGACCCCAATAACTACCAGTGGAAAAACGCCGATTGGCAGGGGCGCCCGTGGCACGAAACCGTGCTTTACGAACTGCATGTCGGCACCCTGGGTGGCTTTAAAGGCGTGCGCCAACACCTGCCCTACCTGGCCGAACTAGGGGTCAATGCCATTGAGTTGATGCCGGTCTCGGAATTTCCCGGTGCGCGTAACTGGGGCTACGACGGCGTACTGCCCTACGCGGTGGAAGCCTCCTACGGCAGCCCTGATGACATGAAAGCACTGATCGACGAGGCTCACTCCTACGGCCTGATGGTGTTTCTTGATGTGGTCTACAACCACTTCGGCCCCGACGGTAACTATTTGGCCAACTACGCTGGCGCCTTCTTCCGTGAGGATTTGGTCACACCCTGGGGGCCTTCCATCGACTTCCGCCAACCGATGGTACGTCGTTACTTCATCGATAACGCCTTGATGTGGTTGGAGGAGTATCACCTGGATGGCTTGCGTTTCGATGCTGTCCACGCCATTAGCGAGCAGGACTTCCTGGTCGAGTTGGCCGGCACAATACGCACCCAAATGGCTCCCGAGCGGCATATTCATCTGGTGCTAGAGAACGAAGGCAATACCGCCAGCCTGCTCAACCAACAGCAGTTTACCGCTCAATGGAATGACGACTGGCACAACGTGATGCATGTCTTGCTGACCGGCGAGCAGGAAGGCTATTACAGCGATTTTGTCGATAACGCTACGCCTAGGTTGGCCCGCTGCCTCAGTGAAGGCTTTATATTTCAGGGCCATACATCGCGTCATGGACATTCCCGCGGAGAGCCCAGCGCCCATCTGCCGCCAACAGCCTTCGTCGCGTTTCTCCAGAACCATGATCAGACCGGTAACCGCGCCCTTGGCGAACGATTGAGCATGCTCGCCGATGCCGATTCACTGGCAGCCGCTGAGGTTTTACTGCTGCTGTCACCCATGATTCCACTACTGTTCATGGGCGAAGAGTGGGGTTCCACCCGACCCTTTCTATTCTTCACTGAACATAATGAGGAGCTCGCCCAAGCGGTTCGCGAAGGGCGGCGGGCAGAGTTTGCCGACTTTAGCGCTTTTTTTGACGAGAAGAGCCGCGAACGCATACCCGACCCTAATGCGCTGACCACCTTCGAAGCCTCCATCCCCGACTTCGCCGCGAGGGAAACATCTCCCTTTGCCGCCTGTTTGCACCGCTATCGCACGCTATTAGCGCTGCGTCACCAGCATATTGTGCCGCGCCTGCCTGGCGCAGAAGCACTGGGGGCAAAAGTGCTCGGCGACAAGGCCGTACTGGCCCGCTGGCGAATGAGTGACGACACCCAACTGGTAATAGCACTCAATCTTGGGCAGCAGGCGGCAGCCACGCCGGGGTTGGGAGTAGGTCAACTGCTTTATGAAACTACCGAAGGCGCCGCAAAGGCCACCGAGAGCGGCCGGATGCCACCCCGTGCCGCGGCTGCCTGGTTGCGCCACACCCCCGGTGACGAGGAGGTCAGTGCATGAAAGCGTCGTTGAGGGAACTCGCCGAAGCGGCCGGTTTACTACTTGAGTGGGAAAATAGCGACGGCGAGCACTGCCAATTGTCTGAGCAGGCTCAGCGTAACCTACTGGAAGCACTCGGCTATTCAACGTCGAGTAAGTCTGCCATGAAGGAAGGCTTGCAACGCCTGAAACGCCTGCATGCGCCGCGAAGCCCTGCAGAATGGCCACCGCTGCTTACCGCCGACTGTGACACGCCGATACCGCTACCCTCGCCGTTGCCTCCCGGCACCGCGTTTACATTGCAGCTTGAGCAAGGCGGTTCTAAACAAGGTTACCTTGACGATGGCGGTACGGTGCCCAGCATTACCGAGATCGGCTATCACCAGTTGCAGGTAGCCGATACCGAACTGACCCTGGCCGTTGCGCCACACCAGTGTTACTCACTGAGTGACGCCAGCGGTGAGATTACACCACGACTATGGGGCTTGGCAGCGCAGCTTTACGCATTGCGGCGTCCCGGGGACGGCGGCATCGGCGACACCTTGGCACTGGAACAGTGCGTTTTGCATGCCGCCGAGCAAGGCGCGGATGCCCTGGCAATTAGCCCGACCCATGCCATGTTTAGCGCCGACCCTGAGCGCTACAGCCCCTACTCCCCCTCCACCCGCCTACTCTATAACGTGCTTTACAGCGCTGCAGAAACCCTGCTGGGCGACGCCAGTGTTCATGACGCCCAGGCACGTAATGGGCTGCATGCTGAGCTGCGCCGCCTGGAAGCCGATGACTACCTCGATTGGCCCGAGGCAGCACGCGCCAAGCTCTCCTGGCTGCGTTATCTCTACGATGACTTCATGGCGCGTGAAGATGATGAAGCCCAAACCCTCCACCGGGAAATGCAGGCATTTCGCCGTGCGGGTGGCGCCTTGCTGGAAGATCATTGCCGCTTCGAAGCCCTGCAAAGAGAACTCGGCCCCGGCGACTGGCGAGAGTGGCCCGAAGAACTACGCGACCCAGCCAGCCCTAAGCTTGCTCACTTCGCCGAAACCCGTGCCGATGAAATCGGTTTTCATGCTTTCTTGCAGTGGATAACCGCCGATGGACTGTCCCGTGCTCAGCGAGTCGCCCGTGAGAGCGGTATGGCGATTGGCTTGATCGCAGATCTGGCGGTGGGGGCGGATGCCGGTGGCAGCCAAACCTGGAGCCGCCCAACGGATATGCTGGAAGGCGTCTCAATTGGCGCCCCACCCGACCTGTTTAATGCCCATGGTCAAAACTGGGGCCTCGCCGCCTTTTCGCCCGACGGTCTGAAGCGTTCAGGCTTTCGAAGTTTCATTGACATGCTGCGCAGTGCCTTTGCCCATGCTGGCGGGGTGCGCATCGATCATATCCTCGGCTTGTTGCGACTATGGCTCATTCCCCGTGGCGCACCGCCCACTGAAGGCGGTTATCTCCGCTACCCGCTAGACGACATGCTCCGCCTGGTGGCGCTGGAGTCGTGGCGACACCGCGGCATCGTGATTGGTGAAGACCTGGGCACCGTCGCCCCCGGCTTTCGCGAACGCCTTACCGCCCGCGGCATATTGGGCATGCAGGTGCTGTGGTTCGAGCAGGACGAGGCGCATCACTACCTTACCGCCAGCGATTGGAACCCCAATGCCATGGCCACCTCTTCAACCCATGACCTGCCCACCGTGGCGGGCTGGTGGGCGGGGCGCGATATTGAATGGCGCAGCCGCTTGGGGCTGCTCAAGGAAACGCAAAGTGCTGAAAGCGAACGGCTAGCCAGGCGCAAGGAGCGTGCCAAACTCGCCGCGACGCTGGGCTTACTGGGTGTAAAGCCAACGACCGAGACGCTAGAAGCGGCCGATATACCCGCCTCGCAGGTACTTGATGCGTGTGCGCGTCACTTAGCCGCCACGCCCGCGCCGTTACTCTTGCTCCCGGTTGAAGACGCCTTAGGGCTTGAGGAGCAAGCCAACTTACCGAACACGGTGGATGAGCACCCTAATTGGCGTCGGCGCTGGGCATCCGATGCCTATGATTTACTGACATCGGATGAGGTTCGTCAACGGCTCGCGGCGCTGACGCGTGCACGTAAAGACTCCTCCTCTGGCAAACCATCACGATCCGCCCTATCTGGGAAATCGACTCATGAATGAAATCCTCGCGACTGTGCGGTTGCAGTTTCACCGCGACTTTACCTTAGAGGATGCCGAACACTGGGTAGACTATTACGCCAGCCTGGGTATTAGTCATATCTATGCCTCACCGCTACAGGCATCACGTGCCGGTTCGCCCCATGGTTACGATGGCATCGACCCAACACGCATCGACCCTGAGTTAGGCGGCGAGGCGGCGCTGGAGCGCTTAGTGTCGCGGCTTCGCTCGCGCGGCATGGGGCTAATCCTGGATATTGTCCCCAACCACCTAGCGGTGGGGGGCTCCCAAAACCGCTGGTGGCAGGATGTGCTGACCTGGGGGAAAGATAGCCCCTATGCCGACTTCTTCGATATTGACTGGCACGCTGCTGATATTAATAACGCCGCCCCCTCGCTTGCCGGAAAGCTGCTTGTGCCGTTCTTGGGTGATCCTTATGCCGAAACCCTGCATTCGGGTGAATTAGAACTGAGCTACGACGCCGATACGGCGGGCTTCCATGTGGATTATCACGAGCACCGTTTTCCCATCGACCCTCGTCATTACGGCGACATACTACGCTTTGCTGAGCACAACGTGCTGCACGAACAGGCGGCTTTTTTCGATGCCCTGCAGCAACGCGAAGACGCCTATACCGCCGCTGACGAGGCGCGTTATCAACTAAGCAAGGTGATGGAATCCCCCGCTGCCCGGCAGTCGCTCGACGCTGTTCTGCCCCTGTTCGACGGTGCAAATCCCAACGGCGCCATTCGCCTGCATAACTTACTTGAACGCCAGCATTACCGCCTGGCGTGGTGGCGCACCGCTTCTGATGAGATCAACTGGCGGCGTTTCTTCGATGTCACCGAACTGGGTGGACTACGCGTTGAAGTGCCGGAAGTGTTCGAAGCCGTTCATGCCCTGCCGTTACGTTTGGTCGAAGCGGGCTGGGTCGATGGCTTACGGGTCGACCACGTTGATGGGCTTGCCGACCCACGCGGTTATTGCCTAAAGCTTCGCCAGCGCCTGGATGCCTTGCAAGCCAAGCGACCAGCCGATGTGCCTCCCCACGTCGCTCTCTATGTAGAAAAGATTTTGGGTGATGGCGAAACACTACATGACGACTGGGGCGTGGACGGCACCAGCGGTTATGAGTTTATGAACGAGGTCTCAGGCATACAGCACAACCCGGCCAGTGCCGCACCATTGCGAACGCTTTGGCAGGAAATCAGTGGCCGAGACGTTGATTTTTTAGCTGAGGTACGGCTGGCCAGGCGCGAGATACTGACCTCACTACTGGCCAGCGAATTCAATGCCTGTGCCAACGCCCTGCATGCCGTTGCTCGCACCCAGCTGGCCAGCCGTGATATTACCCTGGCGGCCATCAGCCGGGCGCTGGAAGCATTAATCGTTCACTTCCCCATCTATCGCAGCTATGCCGACGAAGCCGGGCGCCCCGAAGCCGATGCCCCCTTCTTCACTCAGGCGATGCGAGGGGCTCGGCAAGCGCTAAATCCACCCGACGCTGCCGTTCTTGAAACCATGGAGCGCTGGCTGGGGGGAGAAGCTCCCCAAGACATCGCTAATGCTGAAGAGCGCCGACTGCGTCAGCGCGCCATAGTGCGTTTCCAGCAGCTCACCTCGCCGGTGGCGGCCAAGGCAGTGGAAGATACCGCGGGATATCGCAGCGCCGTGTTGATCTCGCGAAACGATGTGGGCTTCGATGGCGAGCACTTCAGCCATTCGCCCAGGCACTTTCATGAGGCGAATGCCCGGCGTGCCCGCCAATTCCCTCGCACCATGGTGACCACCGCCACCCACGACCACAAGCGTGGCGAAGATGTTCGCGCTCGATTAGCAGCACTCAGTGAACACGCCACTCACTTTGCGACACACATTGAGCATTGGCGGCGGTTAGCCGCCCCGCTGCGCCGATCGTTGCCCAACGGGGTTGCTCCCTCACCGGGCGATGAACTGATTCTCTATCAGGTTCTTCTAGGGGCTTGGGCGCCAACGCTTGACCCGCTGGACAACGACGAGATGCAAACGTTTACCCAGCGGCTCGCTCAGTGGCAGCAAAAAGCCCTGCGCGAAGCCAAGTTACGCAGCCATTGGCTATGGCCAGATGATACTTATGAGTCAGCTTCTCAAGCGTTCCTTGAAGACTTACTGACCACACCGCCCTTGCGCGATTCCATTGCAGCGGCGGCACGCACTATCGATCTACCAGGCGCCCTCAATGGCCTCGTACAGACGGTACTGCGCTTGACCGTACCCGGCGTGCCTGATCTTTACCAAGGTGGCGAATTCTGGGATTACAGCTTGGTCGATCCTGATAACCGCCGCCCCGTCGACCATGCCGCGCGTCAAGCAGCGCTTGAAGTGGCCCTCACGCCTACAGAGGCACTATTAACGTGGCGGGATGGACGAATAAAGCAAGCGCTCATCGCCCGGTTACTGGCGCTGCGCCATCGTCATCCGCGGCTATTTACCCACGGTGATTATCATCCTATCTCGGCAACCGGTGAGCATGCCGACCACGTGGTGGCATTTACCCGGCGTTACGCTGGCTACCGATTGTTGGTGGTAGTACCGCGGCTGACAACTGCCCTGCTAGGCAACGCCGAGCTACCGCATATTCCCCCGTCACACTGGGGAGATACTTTGCTACAGCCAGATGCTGGTGTTTGGCAGGGGGTGTTGACCGCGTCTTCGCTGGAGATAGGCGACCACGGACTTCCTATTGCCTCCTTGCTGGCGGAACTACCCGTCGGTGTCTACCTGCGCGATGACGACACGGAGAGCAGTGGCGCTTGGGTTACTTCTTAATGACTTCAACACCCTGTCACATCGTAAACGAGCGTCGAAAACGAATTGTGAAATAGGACATAGGATGAGCTGACATGACTGACGAAGAACGCGTACGTCAACTGGCCTACAGCATCTGGGAAGCTGAAGGACGACCCGAAGGCCAACAGCAACGCCATTGGGACAGAGCGTTAAAGATCGTTGCCACTGAGCAAGCAGCCGGTAACGACGCCGATTTGGAAGAAGTCGGTGAGCCTCTGGACGAAACACCTATCTTGGAGGAGGACTTGCCGCTAGAGGATGACGAGGTGGGCATCCAGGAGAACCGTTTACCGCTGGAAGACCCCGACGGCGACCCCGCCTTTGATGAAGCTCCCTTTCGCGACGACACCGTAGTCGGGCAGGACCTGCCGGTGCAGGATCGTGGCCATCCGCCCCAGGCACCCACCGATCCCGACGCTACAGCGAGTTTGATGGAGCCACTGCCTGAGGACTCCGCCAAGGTGGCGCGTACCCGCCGCCCGCGGCGTAGCAGCGACCCGCTGGCCGCTAGTAAAGAGACGAACACAGCTAAGACAGCCAACACACCTAAAAAAGCGGGTAAGGCGGCAACGGCTAAAAAGACAGATGCCAAGACAGCGAAAAAAGCGACGCCAAAGGCGAAGAAAACCAACACGCCTAAGACAAGCGACCCCGAGAGTTAAAAGTACTAGTTAAAAGCTGTTGTTAACAATGTCGTTAAAAACGCTCGTTAAAAAACAGACGTTAAAACGTTAGCTAACTCCCAAGTGCCCGAATGGCCCAAGGATGAATGCAATGAATACAAGCCACGCCTCGCGGGACAGCGATAAGTCCGTTGCCGCCGACGAAACCCCAAGCGTTATGCGGCACGCACGTGTTCACGAAGGGTCATCGTTTCCTTTAGGAGCGACCTGGGATGGCCTAGGCGTTAATTTCGCGTTGTTCTCCGCGAATGCCACCCGAGTTGAACTATGCCTGTTTGATGAAACCGGCGAACAGGAAGTGGCGCGTGTTGAGCTGCCCGAATACACCGACGAAGTTTGGCATGGCTACTTACCCGACGCCCGCCCCGGCCAGCTTTACGGTTACCGTGTGCATGGGCCTTACGCACCCGAGGAAGGCCACCGCTTCAACCCCAATAAACTGCTACTCGACCCTTACGCCAAGCAGATTGTGGGTGACCTGCAATGGGATGAAGCGCTGTTTGGTTACACCATTGGCCATCCCGATGGTGATCTAAGTTTCGATGAGCGGGACAGTGCAGCATTTATGCCCCGCTGCCGCGTGATCGACCCGGCCTTCACCTGGGGGCGCTCACGAGGCGTGCAGCTGCCTTGGGATCACACCATTGTTTATGAGACCCATGTGCGTGGCTACACCATGCGTCATCCGTCGGTGCCGGAAGCGCTGCGCGGTACCTTTGCCGGGCTGATGGTCAACGATGTGGTTGACTACATCCGCTCGCTTGGCGTGTCGTCGGTTGAGTTACTGCCGATCCACGCCTTCGTTGATGATCAGCGTCTGTTAGAGCAAGGGCTGCGCAATTACTGGGGCTACAACACGCTCGGTTTTTTCGCCCCCCATTCGCGCTATATCTCTGGCGACAGCATTAATGAATTTAAGGAATTGGTGGCGCGCTATCATGCCGCCGATCTCGAGGTCATTCTCGACGTGGTTTACAACCACACCGCCGAGGGCAACGAACTAGGCCCCACCCTTTCCCTTAAGGGGATCGACAACGCTTCTTACTACCGGCTGATGCCCGACGAACTGCGCTACTACATCGACGATACCGGCACGGGTAACACCCTTAACCTGAGCCATCAGCGTGTGTTGCAAATGGTCACTGACTCGCTGCGCTACTGGGCCACCGAGATGCGCGTTGATGGTTTCCGCTTTGACTTGGCGACCATTCTTGGCCGCGAACCCCACGGCTTCGATGAGGGCGGCGGTTTTCTCGACTCTTGCCGACAGGATCCCGTTCTAAGCCAGGTCAAGCTAATTGCCGAACCCTGGGACTGCGGCCCCGGCGGCTACCAAGTCGGTGGCTTTCCGCCGGGCTGGGCGGAGTGGAATGACCGCTACCGGGATACGGTGCGCGCTTTCTGGCGCGGCGATGAAGGGCAGTTACCGGAGCTTGCTACCCGGCTAATGGCGTCGGCGGATTTCTTCAAGCGGCGAGGCCGGCGGCCTTTCGCCTCGGTCAACTTCGTGACGGCCCACGATGGCTATACCCTTTTTGATCTGGTGGCCTACAACGATAAGCATAACGAGGCGAACGGCGAGGATAACAAGGATGGCCATGGTCACAATTTATCGTGGAACCATGGCGTGGAGGGCCCTACTGACGATGAGGATATCCAGTCATTACGGCTGCGTCAGATCCGTAACTTCATCGCCACCACGCTGTTCTCACAAGGCACGCCGATGCTGCTGGCGGGCGATGAACTATTGCGCACCCAGCAAGGCAACAATAACGCCTACTGCCAGGATAACGAGATCAGTTGGGTGGATTGGAACTTAGACGGTGACGCCCACGCCATGATCGAGTACCTGCGACGGGTGATCGCACTGCGGTTGCGCTACCCCATCCTGCGTCGAGGTCGCTTCCTTTCCGGTGAGTACAACGAGGAAATGGGGCTCAAGGAAGTGGCATGGCTGGCCCCGGATGGTGCCGAAATGGATGTTGAGCGCTGGGAAGATACCGAGGCGCGCACACTCGGCCTATTACTCGATGGTCGCGCCCAGCCTTCCGGTATACGCCGTGCGGGGGCCGATGTCACCTTGCTGCTAATTTTCAATGCGCACCATGAGGCCGTCGCTTTTCAACTACCGGCCGCACCGAGTGGTAGCGGATGGTTATGCCGCCTCGACACCAGCCAAACCATTGAGGAAGCCCCCTTCCAGCGCGCCTTTGGAGAGGAACACAGGATGGAAGGTCGTTCACTGGCCCTGCTAGAGCTAGTACAGCACGGCGAAGGCGCCGTTACCTAGATATAAGGCGGCGCGGATACCTTCGCTGTCGTTTTCGCGCTGCAAGGAGAAGCATGCGATGAGTTCACCTGTCTATCCCACGTCCGGGGCTCTCCCGGCACAGAGTCAACACCAGGACCATGGCCTAGCGGCCACCCATGCCCCGCGCATTGCCATTGAAGCCGTCACCCCTTCCCTGGATCAAGGGCGCTTTGCGACCAAGTCCATCGTTAACGAAACGGTAGTGGTGAAAGCCACCATCTTCGCGGACGGTCACGATGTGCTGGCAGCGGCTATCTGCTGGCATGACGATGAGGGGCAGCAACAGCGCGCGCCCATGAGCCAGATCGAGCCCCTCGGCCTGGATGTATGGGAAGGGAGTTTCACGCCTCTCCGGGTGGGCCGCCATGGTTTTATTATTGAAGCCTGGTGGGATGTGTATGCCACTTATCACTACGAACTCGCCAAGAAACACCAGGCGGGGGTTCCCATCGGGCTCGAACTGGAAGAAGGCAGACAACTGGTGGAACAAGCCGCCGAGCGTAGCGAGGGAGCGCTGTATAAATCACTGGCTGACCTCCTTGAGCAATTCCGGCTGGCGCAGAATGATGCTGACCGCGTCGCGCTGCTATTAGATGATATAACCACTAGATTGATGCACGAAGCGGATACTCGTCCGCACATAACCAGAAGCGACGCCCTCTATCCGCTCGAAGTCGAACGGCTTAAAGCGCGTTTTGCCAGCTGGTACGAACTGTTCCCCCGCTCGGAAACCGACGATCCCAATCGCCACGGCACGTTCAAGGATGTGCACAGGCGGCTACCGTTAATCCGCGACATGGGCTTTGACGTGCTCTATTTCCCGCCTATCCATCCTGTCGGTCGGGCGTATCGCAAAGGGCCTAACAATAGCCTTGAAGCCGGGCCGAACGACCCAGGCAGCCCTTACGCCATTGGCAGCGAAGAAGGCGGACATGACGCCATCCATCCTGAGCTTGGCACCCGCGAAGACTTCCGCGAGCTGGTCCGTGTCGCGGCCGACCACGGCCTTGAGATAGCGCTCGATTTTGCCATTCAGTGTTCACCGGATCACCCCTGGCTCAAGGAGCACCCCGGCTGGTTCTCCTGGCGGCCCGACGGCTCGATTCGCTATGCCGAGAATCCGCCCAAAAAATATCAGGATATTGTCAACGTCGATTTCTACGCCGAAGAGGCGATTCCCTCGCTGTGGCTTGAACTGCGCAATGTGGTTCAAGGCTGGGTCGATGAAGGGGTAAAGATATTTCGGGTTGATAACCCACACACCAAGCCGCTGCCCTTTTGGGAATGGTTAATTGCCGATCTTCGCCAACGTGACCCCGATGTGATTTTCCTGGCCGAAGCGTTTACCCGCCCGGCCATGATGCTGCGCCTGGGCAAGCTGGGTTTCACACAGAGCTATACCTATTTTACTTGGCGCCATACCAAGGCGGAGCTAACCGAATACTTCACGCAACTCAATGAATCGCCCCTGCGTGACGGCTATCGGCCCAACTTTTTCGTTAACACACCGGATATCAATCCCTATTTTCTGCAATCGTCTGGGCGGGCGGGATTCCTGATTCGCGCGGCGCTGGCCACCATGGGATCAGGATTGTGGGGCATGTACTCCGGCTTTGAACTCTGCGAAGGCGCACCGGTACCCGACAAGGAGGAATACCTCGATTCAGAGAAGTACCAGATTCGCCTGCGCGACTATAGCGCCCCCGGCAACATCATCTATGAGATCGCCCAACTCAACCGCATCCGTCGCGAGAATTCGGCGCTGCATAGCCATCTTGGGCTGACCTTCCATGCGGTACACAACGACCGTTTATTGCTCTTCGCCAAGCGCACCGAACTAAGCGACGAGGCCATCTTGGTCGCCGTCAACCTTGACCCGTTTGAGCCTCAGGAGGGCGCCTTTGAGTTGCCCATGGCGCTATTCGAAGTTCCCGATGAGGCGGCACTGCATGTGGAGGACCTCATGAGTGGCCGTCAATGGACTTGGCATGGCAAATGGCAATCGATGCGCTTAGACCCCAGCGTTATGCCGTTCGCCATTTGGCGACTTCGCCCGGTTCACTAGCTTCCGGTTTATTAGCTACCGGTTTATTAACAACGGTATTGGCTTGGAAGCCGCTAGTTCATGTCAATTGTTATCTAATGATCAAAGCAGAGAGGGTAAGCCAATGATGGATGCCAGCAGCGAAACACACGCCGTCGAGGCGATGGATTTCCTCGATGACCCACTCTGGTACAAAGATGCGGTGATTTACCAGGTACACGTGAAGGCCTTCTTCGATGCCAACGATGATGGTATCGGCGACTTCGAAGGGCTTATCCAAAAGCTCGACTATATCGTCAGCCTGGGCGTCAACACGATTTGGATTTTGCCGTTCTACCCCTCGCCGCGTCGCGACGATGGTTACGATATTGCTGAATACACCAGCGTTAGCCCCGATTACGGCACGCTTGATGACGCCAAGCGCTTCATCCAGGAGGCCCACCAGCGCGGACTGCGCGTGATTACCGAACTGGTCATCAACCATACGTCTGACCAACACGAGTGGTTTCAACGCGCCAGACAGGCGCCAGCAGGATCACCAGAGCGCGACTTCTATGTATGGTCGGACACCGATCAAAAGTACCCCGGCACACGCATCATCTTTCTGGACACCGAATCCTCCAACTGGACCTGGGACCCGGTGGCCGGCGCCTACTTCTGGCATCGTTTCTACTCCCACCAGCCGGATCTCAACTTCGATAACCCCGTGGTACTCGATGAGATTCTCAAGGTCATGGAGTACTGGCTCGATATGGGGGTCGATGGCCTGCGCCTGGACGCCATACCGTATCTGGTCGAGCGCGAAGGCACCAACAACGAAAACCTGCCCGAAACCCATGTGGTACTCAAGAAGATCCGCGCGGTGCTCGACGAGCGCTACCCCGACCGCATGCTGCTCGCCGAGGCCAACCAGTGGCCCGAGGACACCCGGCCCTACTTCGGCGATGGCGATGAGTGCCACATGGCATTCCACTTCCCTTTAATGCCGCGCATGTACATGGCTCTCGCCCAGGAAGACCGCTTCCCGATTACCGATATTTTGCGCCAGACCCCGGAAATACCGGCCACCTGCCAGTGGGCGATCTTTTTGCGTAACCACGACGAGCTGACCCTTGAAATGGTGACCGATAAGGAGCGCGACTACCTCTGGAATCACTACGCCGCCGACCGTCGGGCTCGTATTAATTTGGGCATTCGTCGTCGGTTAGCGCCGCTGCTTGAACGCGACCGGCGGCGTATTGAGCTGCTTAACAGCCTGCTGCTCTCCATGCCGGGCACGCCGGTGCTCTATTACGGTGACGAGATTGGTATGGGTGACAATATCTATCTCGGCGACCGTGACGGCGTGCGCACGCCCATGCAGTGGTCGGTGGATCGCAACGGCGGCTTCTCCCGCGCCGACCCGGCCAAGCTCGTGCTACCGCCGATCATGGATCCGCTCTACGGCTATCAAACGGTCAATGTCGAAGCACAAATTCGTGACTCGCACTCGCTGCTTAGCAATATGCGGCGGCTACTCGCAGTACGCAGCCAGCACCGTGCTTTCAGCCGTGGCACCATGCGGCCACTCTACCCCTCCAATCGGCATATTCTCGCCTACCTACGCGAGATGACACTCGATAATGGCGAGACAGAAACACTGCTGTGCGTGGCCAATGTGGCCAGCACTGCCCAGGCGGTGGAGCTCGATCTTTCCGCGTTTTCCGGTCAGGTGCCGGTAGAAATGGTCGGCGGAAGCGCTTTTCCACCGGTGGGTAAACTGGCGTACCTGCTGACGCTGCCTCCTTACGGTTTTTTCTGGTTCTTGCTGGCCCCGGCTACCGCCATGCCGGAGTGGCATGTGCCTGTACCAGAGCCCATGCCGGATTTCGTTACGCTGATTATCAAAAAGCGCCTTAACGAGATTTTTGAGGAGACACCCAGGCGACTACTCGAACGCGAGACGCTGCCCAGCTACCTGCCCAAGCGACGTTGGTTCGCCGCCAAGCAGGCGCGTATTGAGGAAGTCCACTTACACGCCACTGCCAGCCTTGAGCACAGCGGCCATACGCTGCTGTTTAGCGAAGTGGAGGTCAAACATGGCCAAGGCAGCGAGCGCTACCAACTGCCGCTGGCTTTCCTGGGCGAAGATGAACAGAGCAATCCGCTACCCCAACAGCTCGCCATGGCCCGTGTTCGTCGCTTCCACGAAGTGGGGCTACTCACCGATGCGGTCACCCTGGATGCCTTTACACTGGCGGTACTAGAAAACATGCGCCTAGGCACCGTGCTGCCTTATGAGAAAGGAGAAATTCATTTCTTGCCAACCGCCACCTTCGCCGAACTGACACTTCCCGAGCACCTCGAGGTGGTGCAGCAGAGTGCCGAGCAATCCAATAGCTCGGTGATCATCAATCATCAATTAGTGCTCAAGCTGTTCCGACGCTTGGAGCCAGGCATTCATCCCGAAGCGGAAATCGGCAGTTACCTGACTGAGCGGGGCTTTACGCATACCGTGCCTTTGTACGGCGTGGTCACCCGGCTCGAAGAGGGAGCCACGCAAACGCTCATGATTCTGCAAGGCTTCATCGACAACCAGGGCGATGCCTGGTCATGGACGCGCAATAAGCTGGAACGTGCCATTCGTGAAGCGGTGGCGGACGACGAACGGGCAAGCGAGCCAAAAGCCGAAGCCCGCTACGGCGCCTTCGAGGAGTTGGCAGAGTTTGCCACTACCTTAGGGCGTCGATTGGGTGAGCTGCATATGGTGCTGGCGACGCCCAACGACGACCCAGCATTCACGCCCGAAGTCGCTGGTCTCTCCCATGTGCAGCACTGGACACAACGCGTGACGCAGCGTGTTGAGGAAGCGCTAAACGTGCTGGAGCAACACAAGAACACTGCCAACGAAGCCGAACAGCGGCTTGCCGACATTATTTTGGCTCGCCGCGCCACGTTGATGGATGCCATCAAAAAGATGTCGGAACTTGCCCAAGGCAGCCTACTCACCCGTATTCATGGTGATCTACATCTTGGCCAAGTTCTGGTGGCTCATGATGATGCTTACATCATCGATTTTGAAGGCGAACCGGCCAGGCCCTTGGAAGAGCGTCGCGCGAAGGATAGCCCGCTGCGCGATGTGGCTGGCATGTTGCGCTCCTTCGACTACGCCTATGCCAAGGTGGAGGAAGCCCGGCCCGGCGACAATGAAGGCGCTGATACGCATACCGGCACCAGCCATGCGGTGGTGGAGCAGTATCTGCTTAAAGGTCGCCAAGCCTTTCTCAACGCTTATTGGCTGGCCACCATGGAAATACCCCACGAATGGAAGCAAGCCAGCGGAGCCGCTGCGGCGGTGGATCTGTTCGTGCTGGAAAAGACGGCTTACGAAATCGCCTACGAAGCCGCCAACCGCCCCGAATGGTTGGGTGTGCCGCTGCACGGCTTAGCTGCCCTCATCGAACAACTTAGCCCAGGAGAGCCACATGAATAATGTTATTCACACCCGACCCCTTCTGGATCGCAGCTTGTGGTTGACTGAGGAAGACGCCAGCGCTCTAGCGCAAGGAACCCATCGCGATCCCTTCGCCATCCTCGGTATTCACAGTGATGGCAAAGGGCAGTTTTTGCGCGTATTCCTACCCGGCGCGGTAGGGGTTGATGTACTCGACCGCGACGGCGGCAGTGTGCGTTGCTGCCTGACGGGCATGCAAATCCCTGGTCTGTTCGCTGCCCGGCTGCCGCATGCGGCTCCCTATCTGCTGCGTATTCGCTGGCCCCAAGGCGAACAGCTAACCGAGGACCCGTATAGCTTCGGCCTGCTGCTGGGCGAAATGGATCTCTACCTGCTAGGCGAAGGCAACCATCGGCAGCTGGGGCACTGCCTAGGTGCCCAGCCCATGACAGTGGATGGCGTCAACGGCGTGCGCTTCGCCGTTTGGGCGCCGAATGCCCAGCGTGTTTCCGTCGTGGGTAATTTCAATAGCTGGGACGGCAGACGACACATAATGCGCCTGCGCATTGCTGCCGGGGTGTGGGAGATATTCGTACCGCGCCTTGGGCCTGGGGAGGCGTACAAATATGAGGTGGTCGAGGCCTACGGTGCGATTGGCCTGCGTGCCGACCCAGTTGCTTTAGCCACCGAAGCACCGCCCTCTACCGCCTCGGTGGTAGCCGACATCACGCCCTTTACCTGGCATGACGACGCATGGATCGCCCAGCGGCAAAAACTCCATGACCCGACCCATCCAATAAGCATTTATGAAGTGCACGCTGCCTCCTGGCGCAAACATGGCGGCGACAACGGCGAACTCTATAGTTGGCGTGATCTGGCCGAGCAATTAATACCTTATGTGCTGGACATGGGGTTCACCCACGTTGAACTCTTGCCCATCATGGAGCACCCGTTCGGCGGCTCCTGGGGTTATCAGCCATTGAGCCAGTTTGCGCCTAGCGCCCGCTTCGGTAAGCCTGTCGACTTTGCCTACTTCGTTGATGAGTGCCATCGCGCAGGGCTGGGCGTCATTCTCGACTGGGTGCCGGCCCACTTTCCCACCGACCCCCACGGCTTGGCACGCTTTGATGGCACCGCTCTGTACGAATATGAGCATCCTTTTGAGGGGTTCCATCAGGATTGGGACACCTATATCTATAATCTGGGAAGGCGTGAAGTGCATGGCTTTATGCTCGCCTCGGCACTGCACTGGCTGCGGCATTTCCATGTCGATGCATTGCGTGTCGATGCCGTTGCCTCAATGCTCTATCGCAACTACTCCCGTAACGAAGGCGAATGGATTCCCAACCGCTTTGGTGGTCACGAAAACCTGGAAACCATCGACTTCCTGCGCCACCTCAATGACGTCATCAGCGAGGAAGCCCCCGGCACCATCGTTATTGCCGAGGAGTCAACCGCTTGGCCGGGTGTCACCCAGCCGACCAAGGAGGGCGGGCTGGGCTTTGCCTATAAATGGAACATGGGTTGGATGCACGACACGCTGGAATACATCGCCAAGGATCCGGTGTATCGCACCTATTCGCATCACGATATGACCTTTCCTATGGTCTACGCTTTCTCTGAGCACTACGTCTTGCCGATTTCTCACGACGAAGTAGTCCACGGCAAGGGCTCGCTGATCGGTAAGATGCCCGGCGATGAGTGGCAGAAGTTCGCCAATCTCCGCGCCTATCTCGCCATCATGTGGTCGCAACCCGGTAAGAAGCTGCTGTTTATGGGCTGCGAGTTCGGTCAGTGGCGGGAGTGGAGCCACGACCGTGAGCTGGATTGGTCGCTGCTCGCCGAAGCCCGGCATACCGGTGTCCACCGATTGCTTAGCGACCTTAACCGCTGCTACGTCGAGCTACCTGCTCTGCACCAATGCGATAGTGAACCCCGAGGGTTTACCTGGGTGGTGGGCAATGACAATACCAATAGCGTTTTTGCCTGGCTACGCTGGAGCGCCACCGGTGAGCCGTTGCTGGTGGTTGCCAATATGACGCCAATCCCACGCATAGGCTATCGTCTGGGCGTGCCGCTTGCCGGTGGTTGGGAAGAACGCCTTAACAGTGACGCGGAGTGTTATGGTGGTTCCAACATGGGCAACCTAGGTCGGCTAACCGCCGAAGACTCCCCACTTCATGGGCAAATCGCCAGCCTTGAATTGACGCTACCGCCACTCGCGGTACTGCTGCTGCGCCCGGCCGACATGCAATGACCAAGTAAAAAGCCGAAATACTTTCCGGGAGCACGTTAAAGTGAAAGCGGCCCTGACTCGATACTGAGCCAGGGTCTGCACGGTTTTAAACAGCGCCACCTATTCTTTTTCTGTCGGGTTAGCGAGAGCGGGCATTCATTGGTTAGGATAAGCGGCATTGTCTGTTTAACTACCCATCGCTTCACTGCTTAGGATGCCCTTCCTTCATGCTCAACGGAATCTGGTTAAGCTTTTTTATTGCTGCTTTCGCGGCTTCCTTATGGCAGTGGTTAGTCGGCGGCGACAGCGAAGTATTCGCCCGTTTGGTGCAATCGCTGTTCGATATGGCGGAAGTCAGCGTCGATATTATTTTGGTGCTGTTGGGCACTATGACCTTATGGTTGGGTTTTCTTTCGATTGCTGAAAAGGCGGGGTTGATACGCCTGCTGGGGCGAGTACTCGACCCGCTCTTCTGCCGCTTGATGCCGGAGGTGCCTCGCGGCCACCCCGCTATGGGGCTTATCAGCATGAACTTCGCGGCGAACATTCTGGGATTGGATAACGCTGCCACGCCGATCGGTATCAAGGCCATGCACTCACTGCAAACTCTCAACCCCAGCAGTGAAACTGCCAGCAATGCACAAATTCTGTTTCTAGTTCTCAATACTTCTTCACTGACACTCTTGCCGGTAACGATTTTTATGTACCGTGCCCAGCAAGGTGCCGCCGACCCGACGCTGGTGTTTTTACCGATCTTGCTCGCTACCAGCGCCTCTAGTCTGGCAGGACTTTTGGCGGTAGCGGTGATGCAGCGATTAAAGCTCTGGCATCCCGTCGTGTTGGCCTATTTGGTGGCGGCCGCCTTAGCGTTGGGACTCTTGATCACCACGCTGGCGGGTATGTCTGCCCAAGCGCTGGCGGCGGCCTCTACGCTAGTCGGCAACCTGACGCTATTTAGCATCGTAATGATGTTTTTAATCGTAGCGGCATTGCGTGGAGTGAAGGTCTATGACGCCTTTATCAAAGGTGCAAAAGAGGGCCTGAGCTTCACCATTACGCTGCTGCCCTATTTGATTGCCATGCTAGTGGCGGTGGGCGTACTGCGCGCCAGCGGTGTGCTGGACGCCGGTCTTAGCGGCATTCGCTGGTTGGTTGAAGGCGTTGGGTGGGATACTCGTTTTGTAGATGCCCTGCCAACGGCGTTTGTTAAGCCGCTTTCTGGCAGCGGTGCCCGTGCCATGATGATCGAAACCATGGACACCTTTGGCGTCGACAGCTTTCCAGGCCTACTGGCTGCCACCATGCAAGGCAGCACCGAAACCACCTTTTATGTATTAGCTGTTTACTTCGGCGCGGTGGGCATCACCCGTATTCGTCATGGCTTAGGCTGCGCGCTGGTGGCTGATTTAGCAGGTGTTACCACCGCCATTGCAGTGTGCTACTGGTTCTTTGGGTAAGTGCTGAAACGCTCGATTTTCATAGAATGTCTGCCACACTTATGAGCGACGTACGCTTTAGACGCCAACTGGGATTGGAGGCTTGAGCCCTTAACACTATTATAGAAACAGCTTCGCATGGATTGCGCAGCCTTATTGAGGCTACAAGGAGAGTAAATAATGGGTGTCAGTACAGTGTTTGTGGCGCTAGCCGCATTTTTCTGGGGTGTGTCCGGCGGGATTGGTAGCATCCTTATTGAGAGTGGCTGGGCACCGTCAGTCGTTTCCTTTTACCGTGGGTTTATTGGGCTTCTTTTCGTACTTGTCTGGTTGCTAATTCGTCCCCGTAGCAGCGGGCTCTCGAATCGACAGTTATGGCTTTGGTCTACTATCGCGGGCCTGGGTGTTGCAGGCAATTTCTCCTTCTATTTCATAAGCATTGAGCACGGTAGCGTGGCCGTTGCAGCTACATTGATGTATTGCGCCCCGGTATTTGTATATCTAATATCATTCGCGCTAAAGCTTGAAAGACCCACGGTATCAAAATGGGCGGCAATCGCCTTGGTGATGATTGGTATTGTGCTTTTGACAAAGCTTTACGAGATTGGCGCAAGCGACTTATCGCTGATCGGTGTGGTTGCTGGGCTACTTGCAGGGCTCTCATACGCCGTTTTTATTTTCGGTTTTAAATACGCAGCTCCCCATGGCAGCCCCCAGGCAGTCCTTTCGATTGCCTTTGCAGTGCTTTCCATCGTGCTGATATTGCCGAGCGATATTGATCAAACCGTGAGCGTTGTAAGGTCTTCAGAATGGCCGATGTTTTTAACCCTGGGCGTACTGGGGGCGGGCCTCTCCTTTGTGCTTTACATTGTCGGTCTAAAACACACCGCGCCCGCGTTAGCTTCGATGATAGCCATGGTAGAGCCCGTCACCGCAACACTATTTGGCTTCTTACTCTTAGATGGAAGCCTCGACGTTATTCAGATTATCGGCATGGGGTTAATATTAATCACTGTAACAACGCTAAGCGTTACTTCCAGTAAGTCCAGTCAGGCATAACTAGCCAGACAGTTAGATCTTCTCGGCAATGCGGTGTGCTAATTTATGAATAAAGGGGCCGCTGACAAACGCGATGATTCCCGCGGCTGGCCACGCCAAGAACCAAGCATGCATCCAGAGGCTAAAGAAGTTGGGAGGTGCCCCAACATTAACGAACGTGATCCAAGCAGACATGATCAGCGTTAGCGTAAACGACATAAGAATAGCGAAGATAATTCTATGCTTCATGGGAAGTCCTTAACTACCGTTTTACGTACCTTAAACCTACCCTGTTGGTGCCGTCGCGCCAGCAGAGAGGTTTAACTATCATTGCTTGTAGCTGATGCTTAAATTTCCGCTTTCGCCGCCCGAGCCGCGTGGAGCTTCTTGTAGCTATCGATCAAGCGCTGGTGGCGCTCAAGGCCCGCTAACTGCATGTTCGTCGACGTTAGGCCATAGAAGCGTTCCTCGCCACTTACCGAGCCCACGACGGCCGCCATGGTTTCCTCGCCAAACATGCGCTGGAAGCTATGTAGATAATCGTTTAGCTCCAGCTCGTCATCCAGCACAATTTCCAGCACCGCGTTCACTGCTTGATAGAACAGGCCGCGCTCGACGGTGTTGTCATTGTACTGCAGGAACATCTGTACACAGTCCAGCGCCTCTTCATGACGCTGCAGCGCCAGGTAGACCAACAGCTTCAGTTCCAGGATCGTCAGCTGCCCCCAGACGGTGTTCTCGTCAAACTCAATGCCGATCAGGGTAATAATGTCAGCATGGTCATCCATCTGGCTCTCTTCCAGCCGCTCGACCAGATCAGTGAGCTGATCGTCGTCGAGACGGTGCAGGTTGAGAATATCCTCGCGGTAATCCAGTGCCTTGTTGGTGTTGTCCCAAATCAGGTCTTCAATCGGGTACACTTCCGAGTAGCCCGGCACCAGAATGCGGCAGACCGGCGCGCCCAGGTCCTCGTGAACCGCCATATACACTTCCGCACCCAACTCTTCAAAAATGCCGAACAGCGTCTCGGCTTCTTCATCGTTGCTGCCAGAGAAGTCCCACTCGCTAAACTCGAAGTCAGGCTTGGCACTAAAGAAACGCCAGGAGACCACGCCGACCGAGTCGATAAAGTGCTCAACAAAGTTGTTGGGCTCGGAAACCGTCTGTGAGTTAAACGTCGGCAACGGCAGGTCGTTCAGGCCTTCGAAGCTGCGGCCTTGCAGCAACTCGGTCAAGCTGCGCTCCAGTGCCACTTCAAAGCTCGGGTGGGCACCAAAAGAGGCAAACACGCCGCCGGTGCGCGGGTTCATCAAGGTGACGCACATGACCGGGAACTGCCCGCCCATGGAGGCATCTTTCACCAGCACCGGGAAGCCCTGTGCTTCCAGGGCGTTAATGCCCTCCACAATGCTGGGGTACTTGGCCAGCACTTCCTGCGGTACATCCGGCAGGGTTAGCTCCTGCTCAAGGATTTCACGTTTCACCGCCCGCTCGAAAATTTCCGACAGGCACTGCACCTGGGCTTCTACCAACGTATTGCCCGCGCTCATACCGTTGCTTAGGAATAGGTTTTCAATCAGGTTGGAGGGGAAGTAGACCGTCTCGCCATCGCTTTGACGTACAAACGGCAGCGATACAATACCTCGGTCTTCACGACCCGAGTTGGTATCAATCAGGTTGGAGCCGCACAGTTCGCCTTCCGGGTTGTAAATAGCCAGGCAGTGCTCGTCGAGAATTTCTGCGGGCAGCTCGTCGTTCGGGCCCGGCTTGAACCACTTCTCATTGGGATAGTGAACAAACGCGCTATTGGCAATCTCTTCACCCAAAAACTGATCGTTATAGAAGAAGTTGCAGCTCAGGCGTTCTATAAACTCGCCCAGCGCCGAACACAGCGCACTCTCTTTGGTCGCGCCTTTGCCGTTGGTAAAGCACATCGGTGAGGCCGCATCGCGAATATGCAGCGACCATACGTGGGGCACAATATTGCGCCAGGAGGCGATCTCGATTTTCATGCCCAGATCAGCCAGGATCGCGCTCATATTGGCGATGGTCTGCTCCAGCGGCAGGTCTTTGCCCTCAATATAGGTACTGCCGCCTTCCGGCGCGCCCATCAACAGCGCTTGGGCGTCCTCGTCTATGTTCTCTACCGTCTCGATTTGAAAGTCGGGGCCAGTTTGCACCACTTTCTTGACCGTGCAGCGGTCAATGGAGCGCAGAATGCCCTGGCGATCTTTTTCAGAAATATCTTCCGGCAACTCGACCTGAATTTTGAAGATCTGCTTATAGCGGTCTTCCGGGTCAACGATATTGTTCTGGGAAAGACGGATATTCTCAGTGGGAATGTCTCGAGCGTTGCAGTAAACCTTTACGAAGTAGGCCGCGCACATGGCAGACGACGCCAGGAAGTAGTCAAACGGTCCTGGTGCCGAGCCGTCGCCTTTGTAGCGAATCGGCTGGTCGGAGATAACCGTAAAATCGTCGAACTTGGCCTCCAGGCGGAGGTTGTCGAGATAGTTAACTTTGATTTCCATGAGCGGGCGTCCGGAGTAATGAGTGTGCCTGGGCTTTTGCAAAAACAAGCCAACAGGCGAATTGCGGCCCATTATCCAGTTTTTTACCCGCTTCGTCTTGGTCAGTCGCCTCCCGAATCGCCTATCCAGCGTCAAGAAGAAACGGCAGCGCTTCATCCAGCAGTATTTCGGGAATTTCTTCGGCGATGTAGTGGCCACAAGGGAGCGCTTTGCCTTTTACATCGGTGGCGACTTTTTGCCATTCACTGAGTGCATCAAAGCAAGCTTCAATGGCGCCTTCAGCGCCCCACATCACTTTTAATGGGCAGGTGAGCTTTACGCCTGCGTCGATATCGGCTTGATCATGCTCCAAATCGATGGTGGCGCTGGCGCGGTAGTCTCCGCAAATACCGGTAGCGGTGCCGGGGAGCGCAAGGCAGCGCTGGTATTCGGCCAGCGCTTCTGGGGAGAAAGGCGCCATGCCGGCACTGCGGGCACCCATCACGCTTTTGAGGTATTGGGGGGGATTACTCTGGATCAGCATTTCCGGCAGCGGCTGGGGGCGAATTAGGAAGAACCAGTGCCAGTAGCTGCGCGCAAAGGCCTCGTTGGTGCCGCGATACATGGCCAGCGTCGGGGCAATATCCAGAAGCACCATACGCTCTACTCGCTCTGCGTGGTCAACGCCTAAACGATGGGCGACTCGCGCCCCACGATCATGGGCCAGCACTTTAAAACGCTCAAAGCCCAGCGCACTCATCAGCTCTGCCATATCGGCAGCCATGGCGCGCTTGGCGTAATTTAGGTGCTCAGGATCGTCGTCGGGTTTACTGCTGTCGCCGTAACCGCGCAGGTCGGCTGCGATAACGGTGAAATGCTGGGCAAGCTCTTCTGCCACTTTGTGCCAAATTATGTGGGTCTGTGGGTGGCCGTGGAGCAGAAGAAGTGCCGGGCCGCTGCCGCCCATTCTAAACGTAATGTCGATACCGTTAACGTGACGTGTCTGTTTTTCAAACCCTTCAAACATGGTGAGCTCCTGACTTAGGACATGGCGATTCAATTCAGCCTGCGCTGATATTACGCAGCAGAGTTCTTTTTAATAAAACAACATCGGGGCATGATGGTGCCACTTATCGTTAACGAGAGAACTACTATGAAGGCGTTCGCCTTTACCCAAAGTCTGCCCATCGACCATCCTGACGCGCTGCAAGCCATTGAGCTCCCCCTACCCACGCCTGACGCCCACGACATTCGTGTCGCGGTAAGCGCGGTTTCGGTTAATCCTGTGGATGCCAAAGTGCGCAGTAGCGCCCTGCCTGAAAGCGGCGAGCCGCGCGTGCTGGGTTACGACGCCGTGGGCGTGGTCAATGCCATCGGCAGCGCGGTCACCCGCTTTCAGCCGGGTGACCGGGTGTGGTACGCAGGCAATATTGCTCGGCAGGGCTCTAATGCTGAATATCAGCTTGTCGATGAGCGTATCGCCAGCCTAGCGCCGAAAAGCCTTTCTGACACGGAGGCCGCTGCGCTTCCGCTGACCGCGATTACGGCTTGGGAGCTACTATTTGACCGGCTAGAACTAGGCATGCGCGATACCCAAGGCAAAAGCCTGTTGGTGATTGGTGCAGCAGGGGGAGTGGGCTCAATCCTGGTGCAACTTGCCAAACAGCTCACCGATATTACCGTCATTGGCACAGCGTCCCGGCCCGCAAGCCAAGCCTGGGTGAAGTCACTAGGCGCCGACGCGGTGATTAATCACCACCAGCCACTTGATCAAGAACTTAAGGCGGCGGGCTTTGACGGTGTGGATATGGTGATTAGCCTTAACCAGACCGACCACCACTTTGAGGCCATTCTTGAAGCCCTCAAGCCCCAGGGAAAACTGGCGCTTATTGATGACCCGGAGCTGATCGATGTGCGTAAGCTCAAAATGAAAAGTCTGTCCCTGCATTGGGAGCTGATGTTTACCCGCCCGCTGTTCGCGACGGACGATCTCGCCAAGCAGCACGACCTGCTCACAGAAATATCGACCATGGTCGATGACGGACGCCTAAAAACGACTCTAGGCGAGGTATTGGGCCCGATTAACGCCGAGAATTTAAAGCGCGCGCACGCTCTGATTGAGAGCAACAGCACGATTGGCAAACTGGTCTTGGAAGGCTTTTAATACGCGCTCAACGTCACGTCCATCGCTGGCTATGGCAATGGGCGTACCAGTACTTGCTGAAACAGGATCGTTTCAAACTGCTCCATCGGCTCGACGGATTTAAGCGTTTTGGCACGCAGAATGGCACCTTCCCAACCGGTGAGAATAAAGCTGGCGAGCGCCTCGGGTGCGGTGTGGCTGGCAATATCACCCCGCGCCTGTGCATCCTGCAGGCAGCGCACGAAGCGCTGTTCCCAGCGCTGTAGCACGAGGTTTAACGCATCGCGGAAGGTATCGCTCTGGCCTGAAAGCTCTTGGCCAAGGTTGCCAATCAAGCAGCCCGTGGCATGATCGCACTCGTGCATATGGTCCCGGCCTGCTGCGAAGTACCGTTTCAGGCGCTCAAGTGGTGGCGTCTCACTATCTTCCAGCAGTGCCACCAGCGTTTCGTCATAAGTAGCCGCAAAGCGCTCAATCACCGCCAGCCCGAAATCCTCTTTGCTGGAGAAGTAGTGATAGAAGGAGCCCTTGGGTACACCGCAGGCCTTTAAAACGGCATTAATACCCGTCGCGTTGTAGCCTTGCTGACTAATCAGCTCGGCGCCACTATCAATTAATTTGTCGCGGGTTACATTGTTTTTCATATACTTAAAGTAGACCAGTCAGTCTATTACTATCAAATGAGTGAAAGCCAAGTAAGTAAAAGCCAAATGATTGAGTGCCAAGTAAATGTTAATTACATGTTATTTGCACATTGTTTGACTAATCGCTGCTTAACAATGCGTGATGCTAGCATCATACGCTTATTTTTCTGGGATTTTCGCCCTAGCCAACGGATGACGCGCGGTAATGACACCAAAACGCTCCCTCTCTTCCCCTCACTCGTCTTATCAACGAGGCCGCGTTCGGTTAGGTGCCGTAGCTGCGCTGTTGATTCTTGTCGGCACCCTTGTGCTCGCTTGGTGGATTATATCTCAGCCACCCCGCATTGCGCGCACAGCGCCGCCGGAACCTCTACCTACCATGGTAGACGTAATGACCGTGTCCGCGAGCACTCAGGCCCCTAATCTTTATGGCTTTGGTCGCGTTGAGGCAGAGCAGGAGACAATGCTGGCAAGCCGCGTAGCAGGGCAGCTTGAGCGTTTCGCTAATGGCGTTGTTCCCGGCCAGGTCGTCGAGCAAGACGCCGCCGTGGCGTTTATCGATCAAGCCGATCTGGCGCTTACGCTTGAAGATGCTCAAGCGCAGCTGGCTAATGCCCAGGCGCTACTTGCTTTAGAGCAGGCAGAGCAGCAGCGCGCCCGTAGTGAATACGAATCCTTTGGTCGCCAACTCTCCGCCGAACGCCAAGCCCTGGTTTTGCGTGAACCACAGCTGCGCCAAGCACAAGCTGAACTCACCCAAGCACGCGTGGCCCGCGACCAGGCAGCACTGAATGTTGAGCGCGCAACCCTCACCGCTCCCTGGCGGGCCATAGTACAGGAGCGCTTGGTCGGCGCCGGCAGTCTGCTCAGTCAAGGCACCGAGGTATTGCACCTGGTGGGCGTCGAGCAGTTTTGGGTGCGCGCCTCACTACCCGGTGAGTGGATGGAGTGGCTGGAAGCGGGCAGTAGCGTGACGTTAACCAGCCGCGGCTGGCCCGAAGGCGCCACACGTGAAGGCACGCTGGTGTCGATGTTGCCCAGCCTGGAAGAGAATGGCCTGCAGGCACAGCTACTCATCGCAGTGAACGACCCCTTGGCGCTAGAGAGCGACGGCCCGGCCCTGCGTCTGGGCGATGTGCTACGTGCGTCCTTTCAACCCGCTATTCAAGAGCAACTCATATCGCTACCCTCTGCCGCGCTTCGCCCAGGGGATGTTACGTGGCGAGTCGACGAGGAGAATCGCCTGCGCCGAACGCCGGTCACGCTGGCTTATCGCGGGGAAGATGACGCCTTGATTCGTAGCGGTCTGGAAACCGGCCAGCAGGTCGTCACCGCGGGCTTGGCCCAGCCTCGAGAAGGCCAACTCGTGCGCATTCGTCGGCCCAACGACACCCCGGCCCAAGCGGGAGATGAACCGGGAGACGAATCATGAAGGTACCACGCGGCCCATTGGCATGGATGGTGGATCACGGGGTAGCGCCTAACTTACTGATGGTGCTTTTTATCGCCGGCGGTTTAATGGCATCGCTGGCGATTAAAAAGGAAGTATTCCCCGAATTCGACACCGAAGTCGTCCAAGTCACAATTAGCTATCCCGGCGCCACGCCGGAAGATGTTGAACAGAGCCTGCTGCTACCGGTGGAAGCCGCAATTGCCGATGTCGAAGGCATTGATGAGCTCACCGCGACGGCCAGCGAAGGCAGCGCCAACGTCAGCGCTACGCTGATTGACGGCATTGATGTCATGCGCGCCTATCAGGATATTCAGCAGGCAGTGAACGCTATCACCACGCTGCCCAGCGCCGCCGATCCACCGCGTTTCACCCTGGCGGGACGCTCTCGCAGTGTGCTCAGCCTGCAAGTTTATGGCCAGGTCGGCCTAGAGGCACTCCACGATGCGGCTGAAGATGTACGCGGCGAGTTGCAAGCCACATCGGGCATTTCCCGCGCTGAGCTTTCCGGCAACCGCGAGCGGGAGATTCAAGTCCATCTGGATGAAGAGGCCATCGAGCGCTTTGGCCTCGACCATCAGGCGTTGGCCAGCCGCATCGCCGAAGAGGCGCTTGACCTTGCCAGTGGTCAGCTAACAACGGCCGAAGGCGAGTGGCTAATTCGCTATCAAGGGCGGCGCAACAGCGCTGAAGCCTTTGCAGAGCTGCCGATACTCACCAGCACTCAGGGCGCTCCGATTACACTCGGTGAGATCGCCAGGGTCAGTGACGGTTTTGCCGAGACCGATCGCGAGGAGTTCTATAACGGTCAGCCCGGCCTCTCTGTGGATGTTTACCAGATTGGCGACCAGACCCCGACCAGTATCTCTGAAGCGGTCAACGGAGAGCTTGAGCGCTTGCGGGAAGGTATGCCGGAAGGCGTCAGCCTGGATATTTCCCGCGACAGCTCAGAAGTTTACGAAGACCGTCTTAGCCTGCTGTTAAAAAATGCCTGGATGGGCTTAGCGCTGGTATTGGTACTCATGGCGCTGTTTCTGGAAGCACGGTTAGCCTTCTGGGTCACCCTGGGCATTCCGACGGCGTTTCTGGGCGCCATGCTGTTTCTGCCCTGGATCGGCGTCTCGCTCAACATGATGTCGATGTTCGCCTTTATTATCGCCCTAGGGATCGTGGTGGATGACGCCATTATCGTTGGCGAAAATATCTACAGCTACCGGGAAGAGGGCTACTCGCTGCGCGATGCAGCGGTGAAAGGCGCCAGCGAGATCGCCACGCCGCTCACGTTTGCGATTCTGTCCAATATCGTCGCTTTCCTGCCGCTGCTGTTTTTACCCGGCTTTTTAGGGCTTATTTTTGCCACCGTGCCGGTGGTGGTAGTCACCGTCTTTTTAATCTCCTGGCTGGAAGCGCTCGTCATTCTGCCCGCCCACTTGGCGCATAGCCGTAAACCGCGCCAAACCCCGGCGTGGCAGCGTCCTCTTGAAGCACTGCGCCAACGCCTCCAGGGCGGCTTACACCACTTTACCTATCGCCAGTTCGAGCCGTTTCTACAGCGCGCGCTAAATCAGCGCCTGCTAAGCATTTCGCTGGGCGTCGCCATTCTGCTGATCGCCCTCTCCTGGTCAATGAGCGGGCGTTTGGGCTTTTCCCTGATGCCACGAGTTGAATCGGATCAGGTTCAGGCAACGGTAACGCTGCCCATTGGCAGCAATATCAGCGTCAGCCGTGAGCTTAGCCAACAGCTGCTCGACGCCGCCGATGTCCTAAGCGAGCGCGAAGAAACACTCAGCTTTAGTAGCTCGCGCAGTCGCCTGGACGGCGAAAGCCTGGAAGTGCGTTTGGATATTGCCAGCGAGAGTTTAGAGGCTTGGCCACCGTCGCGCATCGCCCGCGAGTGGCGCGACTTAACCGGCGATTTACTCGGCGCTCAGTCAGTGCGTTTTGAGGCTGATGTCGGCGGCCCCGGCAGCGGCGCGGCGCTCAGCCTTCGCCTTTCCCACCCGGACACGCAGGTATTGGAAGCCGCCGCCGAACGCTTGGCGGAAACATTGGGCGGCTATGGACTCACCGATATCGACAGCGGCCTGGGCGACGGTAAACCGCAGTTAGAGATGCGTCTCTCTGCCGAAGGCCGCGCGCTGGGGCTCACAGGCAGCAATTTAGCCGAAGCGCTACGCGGGCCTCTTCAAGGTGCCACGGCACTTGAACAGTACGTCGGACGCAGCGAAATCAGCGTTGAGGTTCGTCTGCCCAACGACAATCGCGACAGCCTGAATGAGCTCTACCGCATGCCGGTGCGCACGCCTGACGGCCTCAGCGTGCCACTTTCCCGGGTAGCCGACATCACCATCAGTCAGGCCTCTAGCAGTCTTGAGCGCATTAACGGGCGACGGATTATTACCGTGACCGCCGACTCAGAAAGCGATCTGGCCATTAACCAGGTACTGGCAACGCTGCAGGAAGAGGTTTTCCCCAATCTTGAAGCAACCTGGCCAGGGCTTGAGGTCAGCATGGGCGGTCGTCAGCAGGACACCGCCGACAACTTGGCCACGCTCAAGACCTCCATGTGGTTAATGATTGCCGCTCTTTACGCCCTGCTCGCCATTCCGTTCCGTAGCTATTTGCAGCCGCTGCTGGTGTTGGCCGCCATTCCCTTCGGCATTGTCGGTGCAGTGGCCGGCCATATGATTATGGGTTTCGGACTTTCGATTATCAGTTTGCTGGGCATGCTCGCGCTCTCTGGCGTGGTGATCAACGATGCGCTGGTGCTGATTGACTACGCCAACCGTAAACGCCGCGAAGGCATGGATGCCCGGGGCGCCATCGTGGCGGCGGCTACTCGCCGTTTACGGCCGATTATGATGACCACGCTGACGACCTTCTTGGGCTTGGCACCCATGATCTTGGAAACCTCGCGGCAAGCACGCTTTATGATTCCTATGGCGATTTCGCTAGGTTTTGGCATGCTGTTCGCAACGGCTATTCTGTTAATTCTGGTGCCCTGCCTCTATCTGGGCATGGAGAATGTTCGCGAACGGCTTAGTGCCCCGCGTCAGCCCTCACCCAGCAACAAATTGAGCGACAACAAATCGAGTCAAGAAGAGGGAGCTCATTAATGGCAGTGCTCACCGCGATACGCCAATGGCGGCCCTCTCGGCTGGGCCTGAAGCTGTTTGTGATTATCCTAAGCGTCAATGTGGCCATCTCAGCCAGTATGTTTCTGGCCGTCTCCTACAGTATTGACCGTGGCTTTCTCGACTATCTCAACCAAGCCCAAGAGCGCCGCGCCACGCTGCTAGCAGACGGTCTTGTCACACGCTGGGAAACCCAGCAGAGCTGGGAGTGGCTGGAGCAGTCACCGGAACGCTGGCCGTTTATTGTTCGTTTTGAGCTTGGCCAGGAGCATCGCGACCGCCCCTCACCGCTTGGCGAAGCGCGGGATTTTAGCCTTCGCGCAGCGGATGGACGCTTTGTCGTGCCGCCCCACAGCGGGCGCGAAAACTCGGGCAACTGGCATTGGCTAACGCTGCAAAGCGGTGAAACCACTATCGGTTCGCTGGGTTTCCGGCCGCCGCGGGAAATGATGGAGCGCATGGAGAGCCGCTTTCTGGAGCGTCAGCAGCGTAATCTGGTGCTTATCGTCATATCACTCTGCGTTGCTTCATTGCTACTGGCGGGCGGGCTTTCCTGGTGGCTGGGGCGTCGTACCCGGGCATTGGCCGGCGCCACGCTGCGCCTTACCGAAGGCGACTACCACACCCGGCTACCGGAACGCGGCCGCGACGAGCTCTCGCGCCTAGCGCGGGATTTCAATGTGCTTGCCGCCACGCTGGAAGCCAGCCGTGATGCCCGCGCCCGCTGGGTGTCCGATACGGCCCATGAGCTGCGCACGCCGCTGGCGGTGCTGCGCGGAGAGATCGAAGCCATGCAGGATGGCATTCGGCCCCTGAATCAAGAGAACCTCGGCTCGCTCGCCCAAGAGGTGGGTCAACTAGAGCGTTTGGTGGCAGATTTACGCCTGCTTTCCCAAAGCGACGCGGGCGCGTTGGATATACAGCTGGCCCCGATGGATCTTAGCGACTGTCTCGCTAGCCGTCTGGCTGACGCTGACCGCTGGTTAATGGACAGCGGTTTAACGCTGACAGAAAAAATCGAGCCTGGCATTATGATTCGTGGCGATGCCCAGCGCCTGCGCCAGCTGTGGAACAACCTGCTGGATAATAGCTGCGCTTACACCCAGCCGCCGGGCGAACTCCGCGTCACGCTCACGACTCAACAGGGAATGGCAGTGGTTACCTGGGAAGATAGTACGCCGGGTGTACCGGAGGGAGAGCTAGCACGCTTAACCGAGCGTCTGTATCGAGTGGAAGGATCGCGCAACCGCGCTAGCGGCGGCAGCGGCTTGGGCCTCTCCATTGCCAGCGCCTTGGTCAATGCCCACGGCGCAACGCTGACACCCTCCACCTCAACACTAGGTGGGCTGTGCTGGACACTGCGCTTTCCCCTGTTGACCCCTGTCTGATATTTTCAAAACAATTGTTTAAGAACGAATGCTTATAAATCAGTTTTAAGCCATGCTTTTCCGTTCACTGCTAAGCGAGTCTACCTCTATGTCTCATGCTGCCTCTTTGCTCGTTGTTGAGGATGAACCGAAGATTGCCCGCCTGATGGCGGACTACTTAACCACCCATGGCTTCGAGGTGACGACCCTGGGCCACGGTGATGAAGTGATGCCGTGGCTGGAGCAGCACTCCCCTGCCCTGGTACTGCTCGATATTATGCTGCCGGGTAAAGATGGCCTCACTCTGAGCCGGGAAATTCGCCAGCTGTGGCCCTCCATTGCACTTATAATGGTCACCGCCAAGGTAGAAGAGGTCGACCGCCTGCTGGGACTGGAGCTAGGTGCCGATGACTATATCTGCAAGCCGTTTAGCCCTCGTGAAGTCGTCGCTCGGGTCAAAGCCGTACTGCGCCGCAGCCAAGCGGCAGCCGAGGCGTCGAGTGAAGTACAAAACGCCCCGGTGGTTTTAAACGAAGACGGCTGGCAAGCCCTCGCCCACGGTCAGGACCTGGGCCTGACCGCGGTGGAGTTTCAGTTATTGCGCGTAATGATGCAGGCGCCGGGGCGCATCTTCAGCCGCGAACAGCTGATGGATCACATGTACCGCGATAATCGCATCGTCTCAGAGCGCACCGTGGACAGCCACATCAAAAAACTGCGCAAAAAGATCCACGAAGCTCTCCCTGAACTCGAAATCATTCGCTCGGTATATGGTGTCGGCTATAAGTATCAGCCGGAGGGTTAAGGATTTACCTGCCGATTGAGAAAGGCGATGCCTGCATCGATAGCGCCGCCCCGTAGCAGGAAGCTCGTAATGTGGCCGCGCCAGCGCTGCAGGTAGAGTTCACTTTCGATGTGGTTGTCCTGCAGGGCTTGATAGAAGTCCGTGGCGTGATCCACCGGCACCAGTTTGTCCCATTTGCCGTGAAACAGAAAAAACGGCGGTGCCTGTGGGGTAATTTGCCAAGCAGGCGAGGCTGACCGGTACGCCTCGGTCTTTTCTGCGCGGGTGCCGCCGATAAAATCAACCACTAGCGGCCCATCCTCAAACTTGAGCAAATCACTGGGAAGACCCCCGGCCAGCACCGCGGCCAGACGGCTCTGCTCACCGCCGTATGGCTCCGCCAATGGCCCTTCGACGCCCGCTAGCGCCAACAAACTTACCAGGTGGGCACCGGATGAAAAACCTACACCCACAATGCGATCGGTATCCACCTGCCACTCATCGGCATTGGCGTGAATCCAGGTCATGGCCTGCTGCAAATCGTTTAGCTGATTGGGAAAGCGGTATTCCGGTGCAAAACGGTACTCAACATTCACCGCCACATAGCCCTGCCCTGCTAGCTGTTCGGCAATACTCTGCATATCTTGCGGTGTGCGATTGCGCCAGCCGCCGCCATGTACCACTAATGCCGCGGGTCGCCGCGTATCCGTTGATCCATTGGGCAGATAAACACTCGCCTTTAACGCCTGAGGCCATGCCTCGGGTGTGTAACTAACTGGGGCTAAGCGCTCAAAAGGCTGGGGGGCATGCAACGGGTTACTCTCAACAGCAGTTTCGCCCTGGCTAATATGTTGGGAAGCGCTACAGCCATTCAATAGCAAGGCAAGCGCCCCCAGGCCAGTAACACGGCGTAGGGTGGTAAACGCATAACGCTGCTGAAACACGCGAAAGTATTCGATTCGCGACATTAATTTGCTCCTTGATAACGAGGTGACCCCTCACCTACCGACTACGACCTGCAACGAGCTAATAAGATCATGATTGTTGCACACTATCTGCAAACGGTTTGCACGTCTCCTAGCGATACTGGCATCGTCAACTCACCAGGAGAGAACTTATGAAAATTTCAAGTGCTAAGAAACTGTCAATTCGCCAACTGTTTGCCCCCGCCCTACTGGCTATTGCTATTGCTCCGCTAGCGCTTACCGCTCAAGCGGATAGCCACGGTGATCATGAAGGTAAAGATCCTGATCGTGAGCGTATGGAAGAGCGCATGGAGGAGCGTCGCCAAGAGGTATATCAGCGCGCAGAAATTTCTGAAGAGAAGCAGGCTGAGCTGAACGAAGCTCACGCTGAACACCGTGAAGCCATGCACGCTCTGCGTGAAGAGCACCAAGAGCGGGTCGCCGAGATCCTCTCTGAGGAAGAGCAAGAAGCGCTGCGCAATGCCATGCACGAAGCCCATGAAGAGTATCGTGGTAAGCACGGCAAACGCGGCCACTACGGCGATAACGACGACAGCGCCGATAGTGAATAAGCATTGATCATTTTTTAAATGTTAGCGTTAACGCCCGGCTTGCCGGGCGTTTTTGCGTCTGCCTTTGCATTTTTCTCACCGCTCACTCCACGCTTATTCACCCCACACAAGGGAGGTTAACTTGAAGGAAAAGGCTTAATCGCGTATTTTATTTGAACGTTCATTTAAAATAAAATCTTCCCTTCCTCTTTCAACAACAGGAGCCCGCCTGCATGGCGAAAGACAACCTTAACCTTCCCTCCCGCGACCGCCTCAATCCCGTGGTTTTCCACGGCAGTGTAGCCGGTATCCTTATCTTTTTAGTGCTTACCATGCTGTTCACCGAGCAAGCAGGCGCCTTTTTTGATGCTGGCCTCGCCTGGGTGAGCAAAACCTTTGGCTGGTACTACATGCTCGCCATCGTGGCTTACTTGGTTTTCGTCGTCGCCATTGGTATGTCGCGGTTTGGCAGTATTCGCCTGGGTCCCGATCACTCTCGGCCCGAGTTCTCGCTGCTCTCCTGGTCGGCCATGCTGTTTGCCGCGGGTATCGGCATCGACCTGCTCTTCTTCAGCGTTGCCGAACCGGTTGCCCACTATTTGGCACCGCCGGATTTAACCCCGGAGAGCCAGGCAGCGATGCGTAACGCCGTCGTTCAAACCTATCTGCACTGGGGGCTCTCCGGTTGGGGGCTGTATGTGTTGATGGGTATGGCGCTGGCTTACTTCAGCTACCGTCACCGTTTGCCGCTAGCTATTCGTAGCGCGCTCTACCCAATCCTCGGTAAACGTATCCACGGCCCGATTGGCAACGCGGTGGATATCACGGCGGTCATCTCCACCGTGTTCGGCATTGCGACCAGCCTTGGCATTGGGGTGATGCAGTTGAACTACGGCCTAACCTATATGTTCGGTGTGCCGGAAACCCTTACCGTGCAGGTGATCCTGATTGTCCTGGTAGTGATACTAGCGACGATTTCGGTGGTCACTGGGGTTGAGAAAGGCATTCGCCGCTTATCAGAGTTCAACATGCTGCTGGCGCTGGCGTTAATGCTGTTTGTACTCTTTTCAGGCGACACCCTGGTCCTGCTAGACAAAGTGGTCAATAACGCTGGTGATTACCTTTCCGGTTTTGTCGGTGCAAGCTTTGATACCTATGCCTTTGCCGATGAGGGCGCCCAAGAGTGGAAGATGTGGTGGACAATCTTCTTCTGGGGCTGGTGGATTGCTTGGACGCCCTTTGTGGGGCTGTTCCTGGCACGTATCTCCCGAGGCCGTACCATTCGTGAATTCGTCGCCGGTGCACTGTTTATTCCGCTGGCCTTTATGATGGTGTGGATGTCAGTCTTCGGTAACAGCGGTATTGAATTGGTCGCTAATCAAGGCGTTGTGGAGCTAGGCGAACAGGCCCTTAACACCCCGCAAACGACGCTCTACACGCTGCTTGAGTACTACCCTTACGTTGGCCTTACCGCTGCGGTCGTTACCGTACTGGGTATTGTGTTCTTTATTACCTCAGCGGACTCCGGTGCGCTGGTACTGGCCAACTTTACCTCTATTTTGAGCGATGTGAACCACGATGCGCCGGTAAAGCTGCGTATCTTCTGGTCGGTGATGATCGGCTTGATCACCATTGCCCTGCTAATGGCCGGTGGCTTGAATGCCCTGCAGAGTGCTGTGGTCATCACCGCACTGCCCTTCTCGCTAGTAATTTTCGCGGTCATGGTGGGTATGTATAAAGCCCTGAAAATGGAAGGCAGCAAGGCCGATGCGCGCCGCATGATTGCCGGTAGCGCCCCAGGCGGCGACTGGAAAGAGCGTTTGGATCGTGCCCTGGATACCTCTAACCGCGCGGGTGCGGCGGCAACCATCGAGCATGCGATTCGCCCTGCAATGACGCAGTTCGCCCAGGAGCTTGAAAGCCGAGGCCAAACCGCCAACGTGACCGAAGAGCACGTTGAGGGTGAAACGCTAGCCAACCTGACACTACAGGTCGATTTTGGTGAAGCCACCAGCTTTGTTTACCAAGTGTGTCCGCACCGCATGCGTACGCCAAGCTTTATCCCGGCGGACGATGACTTCTATGTACGCTTGGATGTGTATTTGGCTGAAGGTGGGCAAGATAAGGACCTTAACGGCTACACCCGGGGTCAGGTGATTGGTGATTTGGTCTGCGAATATGAGCGCCACCTGCACTTCCTCACCCTGGCGGGTCAGCAGATGGGCCATGTACAGGCGATGCCCGGCACGATTGGGGAGCCGCCTGAAGATTCCCAAATGTAACGGCATTATTTGTTTAACCCCACAGACAATCCCGGCCTGCGCGCCGGGATTTTTTTGTGCGCGAACGGCTCTGAAAAAACGCTTTGTTGTGGGAACTCCAGGGTAGGCGTAGCGTAGTAGCCTGTTTTCCCTAACACTTAGGAGGCTGGCCACATGTCCCGCGCACATCGACCCTCGGGGTACGTTTTCCCGATGCCTGGCAGTGCGTTACTCAACGCCTGGCGTGAAGGTTATTCGCTGGGTAAATTAAAGCGCGACGTGATGGCGGGGCTGACGATTGGCGTCGTCGCCGTGCCGCTTTCCATGGCACTGGCGATTGCCACTGGGGTACCGCCCCAACACGGGCTCTATACGGCCATTGTGGCAGGGGCGGTGATCGCGCTAACCGGTGGTTCGCGGTTTAACATCTCCGGCCCCACCGCTGCGTTTGTGGTTATTCTTTTCCCGATTGTTGCCAACCATGGCTTGGGGGGGCTGCTGATTGCCACCTTTATGGCGGGCGCTATTTTGGTCGCGCTGGGGCTTTCGCGATTGGGCAGTCTCATTCAGTACGTGCCTTACCCGGTCATTCTTGGCTTTACGGCGGGCATCGGCGTGGTGATTGCCCTGTTACAGCTGCCTGACTTTTTGGGTTTGGCGGGGGTCGAGCTGGGCGATAGCACTCTGGATAACCTAATGCTGATCGGCCAAGCGCTGCCCACGCTGTCGCTGGCGGAGATCAGCGTCGGGCTTGTCACCTTAGCAACGCTGTTAGTTTGGCCGCGCTTAAATACCCCAATACCTGCCCCGCTGGTAGGGTTAGCGGTGGGTACGCTGGCAGCCTCGCTACTGCTGATGAGTGGCGTTGAGGTCGATACGATCGCCTCGCGGTTTAGCTGGGAGTTTCAGGGTGAAAGCGGCAGCGGCATTCCGCCCTTTGCGCCCAGCTTTGTAGCCCCCTGGCACCTCCCGGGTGCAGATGGCACGCCGCTTGAAATCGACTTTGCGTTGATTCAAGCGCTGCTAGGCCCTGCGCTGGCGATCGCTTTACTCGCTGCGATTGAATCGTTGCTGTGCGCCGTTGTCGCAGACGGCCTAACCCGCACCCGCCATGACCCCAATGCAGAACTGATTGGCCAAGGGCTCGGCAACCTGGTGGTGCCCTTCTTTGGCGGCATTACTGCTACGGCGGCCCTTGCCCGCACCGCGACCAATATCAAAAGTGGTGCCTTTTCACCTGTCGCGGCACTGGTGCACTCGGTAGTGGTGCTTCTGGCCGTCGTCGCACTGGCGGGCGTGCTGGGGTATGTACCGATGGCTGCGCTGGCTGCGCTGCTGTTTATTATTGCCTGGAACATGAGTGAAGCGCGGCATTTTATGCACACGCTAAAAAGCGCGCCCACCAGCGATGTATGGGTATTGGTAATCTGTTTCGCATTGACGGTTATTTTCGACATGGTGATCGCCGTGGCCGTCGGTATTGGCCTAGCCGCCGCGCTATTTATTCGCAGAATGGCGCAGCTAACCAATACTCAGCGCCTTGAGTCGCACAACACCGGCGAACATTTCCCGCCAGAAGTAGCGCTCTACAAAATTAGCGGTCCGCTGTTTTTTGGCGCCGCAGAAAAAGCCATCGCCACGCTACGGATCATTGATCACAGCGTGAGAATCGTCGTGTTGGATATGCGTGATGTGCCTAGCCTAGATACCACCGCGATGGTGGCGCTGGAGTCACTGCGCCGTGAGCTAGGTGAGCAAGGCGTGGGGGTGATGTTTGTTGGGCTGCCGCCGCGCATGGCGCTGAAAATAAAGCGCGCAGGCATTCGACGCGAAGCGGGGAAGCTAGCGGTCGTCAGCAACCTTGCCCATGCCGAGCGCATGGCGCGCCGTTGGCTGAGCTTACTGGAGAGCGGAAAGGATTAAATATCGACTGTTCAAGTGGCAAGTTCGACATTAAAAAGGGGGAGTATTCTCCCCCTGGTGCGATACCCACTGGCTGGCTGTTAGCTCGCCATGTCCAACACGATGCGGCCTTCGATCTTGCCGTCAATCATGCGCTGGAAGACATCGTTGATATTATCCAGCGTATCGGTCGCTACCGTGGCCTTAACCTTGCCTTCGGCAGCGAAATCCAACGCTTCCTGCAGGTCACTGCGCGTGCCGACGATAGAGCCACGAATGGTAATACCGTTGAGCACCGTGCTGAAGATCGGCAGCGGAAAGTCGCCGGGCGGTAAGCCATTGAGCACCAACGTCCCGCCGCGGCGTAGCATATTCTGCGCCTGATCAAACGCCTTCGGCGACACCGCTGTCACCAAGGCCCCGTGAGCACCACCAATGGTTTTCTTCAAGTACGCCGCTGGGTCGGTTTTCATGGCGTTAACGGTGACCGTGGCGCCTAAACGCTCAGCCAGGGCTAGCTTGCCGTCATCGATATCGACAGCCGCCACGTTCAGCCCCATCGCTTTGGCGTACTGCACCGCCATATGGCCCAGGCCACCAATGCCCGAAATCACCACCCACTGGCCGGGCCGGGTATCAGTCATCTTCAAGCCTTTATAAACCGTCACCCCCGCACACAGCACAGGAGCTATTTCAATGAAGTCGATGGCATCCGGCAGGCGCCCAACATAGCCCGCATCCGCTAAGGTGTAGTCGGCAAACCCACCGTTAACGCTGTAACCGGTATTTTGCTGAGACTCACACAGGGTTTCCCAACCGCCTAAACAGTGCTCGCAGTAGCCGCAGGCCGAGTAGAGCCAGGGCACACCAATACGATCACCCTCTTTGACATGGGTAACGCCTTCACCCACCGCCACGATATGCCCAACACCTTCGTGCCCTGGAATAAATGGCGGCGAGGGTTTCACCGGCCAATCGCCTTGGGCGGCGTGTAAATCGGTATGGCAAACCCCAGAGGCCGCCACTTTCATCAATACTTCGCCCTGCTTAGGGCGAGGTACGTCAACTTCTTCTATGGCCAACGGCTGGCCAAACTCACGAACGACCGCCGCGCGCATTGTGCTATCCATGATGCAACTCCTAATAGTTTTCGATACGGCAGTTTAAGTACTGCTCTTATCGGTAGAGTCAGCGTCAGGGGACTGACAATACCGCCCGGCTAATGCCGGGCGGTGTGGCTAGCAGAAGGGGTTAGAAGAAGCCCAACGGGTTGATGTCGTAGCTGACCAGCAGATTTTTGGTTTGCTGGTAGTGTTCGAGGGCGACTTTGTGAGTTTCCCGGCCAACACCAGATTTCTTATAGCCACCAAAGGCTGCGTGGGCGGGATACTGGTGGTAACAGTTGGTCCACACGCGCCCGGCTTGAATGCCTCGGCCCATGCGGAAAGCGACGTTGATATCGCGGCTCCAAACGCCTGCGCCCAAGCCAAACTCGGTGTCGTTGGCAATCGCGAGGGCTTCTTCTTCATCCTTGAAGGTAGTGACGGCTACCACCGGGCCAAAGATCTCTTCCTGGAAGACGCGCATCTGGTTGTTACCCTTCAGCAGCGTGGGCTGAATGTAGTAACCGCTGTTGATACTGTCATCCATGGTCTCTTTATTGCCGCCGGTGAGGAATTCAGCCCCTTCATCCCGGGCGATATCCATGTAGGACATGATCTTGTCGAACTGCTCTTGGGATGCCTGGGCGCCTACCTGTACATCGGTATCTAGCGGGTTACCGCGCTTGATGGTTTTGGTGCGCTCGATGACCTTGGCCATGAACTCGTCGTACATGCTCTCTTGAATCAGCGCCCGCGAAGGGCAGGTACACACTTCGCCCTGGTTAAAGAACGCCAGCACCAAGCCCTCTACCGCTTTATCAATAAACGTCGGTTCGGCATTCATGATGTCGGCAAAGTAGATGTTGGGGGATTTGCCGCCTAGCTCCACGGTAGAGGGAATAATGTTTTCCGCCGCACATTTCAAAATATGCGAACCGACAGGCGTGGAGCCGGTAAAAGCAATCTTGGCGATACGCTTGCTGCTGGCCAGTGCTTGGCCCGCTTCAGCACCAAAGCCATTGACGATATTGAGAACGCCGGGCGGCAGCAGATCGCCAATCACTTCCATCACTTTCAGAATCGAGGCGGGGGTTTGTTCCGCGGGCTTCAATACCACACAGTTACCCGCTGCCAGCGCAGGCGCCAGTTTCCAGGCGGCCATCAGGATCGGGAAGTTCCAGGGGATGATCTGGCCCACCACGCCTAGCGGCTCGTGGAAGTGATAGGAGACCGTGTTGGCATCAATATCCGCTGCGGTGCCTTCTTGCGAACGCAGACAGCCTGCAAAGTAGCGGAAGTGATCGACAGCCAATGGAATATCGGCATTGATGGTTTCGCGTACCGCTTTACCATTATCCCAGGTTTCGGCGACGGCGAGCATTTCCAGGTTTTGCTCAATGCGGTCGGCAATTTTTAACAGAATATTGCTGCGCTCTTGAACCGAGGTTTTCCCCCAGGCAGGTGCCGCTTTGTGGGCCGCATCTAGTGCTTTATCGATATCTTCTGCCGTCGAGCGGGGGATTTCGCAAAAAACATGACCATTAACAGGACTGATGTTGTCAAAGTACTGGCCTTTGACCGGGGCAACGAATTCGCCGTCGATATAGTTGCCATAGCGCTTTTCAAATGACACCAGTGAACCGGTATCACCAGGGTTGGCGTAGATCATTGTCATGCTCCTGAGTATTATGATTGTTAAAGGTGCTTTTTTAAGATGCTTAGACAGTGTTGTTCACTAAAGCAAATGGCGATATAGCCCGATGGCAGGATTAGCCCTCATCCCTTGGTAGGAGACGCCATGTATTCCCTGTTAGTGGCCGATGACCACCCGCTGTTCCGTGATGCGCTGCAAACCGTGATTAGCGGGGGCTTGGCAGGCAGCCAACTGGTGGAAGCAGAGAGTCTCGCTGATGCGATGACGTTGGTGGAACAGCATGCGGAGTTAGATTTGCTGCTACTGGATTTAAGCCTGCCGGATGCCGAGGGGCTAGAGGGGCTAACCCGACTGCGCGAGGTGTTTCCATGGCTGCCAGTAGCGATTGTGTCTGCGCATCAAGAGCGCCAACTGGTGCTGGATGCCATTACCCTGGGCGCGGTGGGCTATATCCCCAAATCTACGCCCCGGGAAGCAATGCTAGCAGCCTTAACACAGATTCTTGAAGGTCAGCTCTACCTGCCGCCCGACATCATGCGTCGGCCTGCGCCGCGCACGTCTTTGCCCCCCACCACCGTCACCGCCACAACGCCCAGCGAGCGCTTGGCGCGCCTGACCGAAAAGCAGTTGATGGTCTTGGGCTGTATGGCCAAAGGGATGTCCAATAAACATATTGCGCGAGAATTGTTGATTGCCGAAACCACTGTTAAAACCCATGTCTCGGCAATCTTGCGTAAATTAAATGCAACCAGTCGGGTGCATGCGATCGTCATTGCCGGGGAGGAGGATTTAAGTTTTTACCGCGCCAACCGGGCTCACTAATATTTATGCAACAGCGAGCCAAGCAGCATGCGCAGCCGCAGCGGCTTGAGCGGTTTTAGTAAGCAGTGCATGCCCGCTTCACGGGTGGCTCGCTTAATCTCTGCCTCGTGATTCGCCGTTATAACCACGGCGGCCAATCCAGGATAGCGCCGCTGCAAGCGCGCGGCCAGATCGATACCGGTTTCACGATGTTCCCCCAAGTGGTAATCAACCAGCAGCACCGCAGGGCGCTCACCATCGCTGGCGGCCTCAAGGGCACTCACCGTGGCTGCCGCGCGTACCCGACAGCCCCAACTGCTTAGCAGTGCCTGCATGCCCTCAATAATGGCCAAGTCATCATCGATCACCCAGACGATACAACCCTGCAACGGATCATCTATCTCACCTGAAGGCGAGGCATAGCGCATGGGCAGAGCCGATGTCGCGACCGCCGCGTAAGGCACGGTGATAGAGAACAGAGCCCCCACGCCGGGGCGAGAAGCGAGGGATACCGGCTGCTCCAGCATGCTGCTGATCCGGTCAACGATGGCTAGCCCCAGCCCTAAGCCACGGCTATTAGCACTATGGGGCTGGTTAACCCGCCGGAACTCCAGAAAGATCGCTTCGCGCTGCTGCTCTGGAATGCCGGGGCCGGTATCGCCCACCATAATTTCCAACCCATGAGGGCGTCGTCGGCAGCCCAGCAGCACGCGGCCATGTTCGGTATAGCGCACCGCATTACTAAGAAAGTTGCGTATGACCCGTGCCAGCAGCGCCAAGTCTGATTCAATCATCATACTGGAGGGCACGTAATGCAACGCCAAGCCACGCACGCCAGCCACTTGCCGGTACTCCTCCGCCAAGGTATCGAGCAGCGTGCTCACCGCAAACGGCGCTTTATCGGCACGCAGTACCCCCGCATCCAGGCGTGAGATATCCACCAGCGTTCCTATCAGCCCTTCCACATCTTTTAGCGAGCGGCCAATATGGCCCACCAGCATTTGCGAGGTTTCAGGTAAAGAGTGAGTTTCTAACGCACTGGCAAACAGCCGGGCGGCGTTGAGAGGCTGTAGCAGGTCGTGGCTGACCGCCGCGAGGAATTTTGTTTTGGAAAGGTTGGCCGCTTCAGCCTCGGCTTTGGCCGCCAATAATCGCGTATTGACCTGGCCCAGTTCGTCCAGGGTGCGGTGTAAGGCATCGGTGCGTTCTCGCACCTGCTCAGCAAGCAGCACTGAACGTTCAAATGCGGCGTAAGGGGCGCCCTCGGCACTGCCATCCCCTTCCACCCTTTCCATTAGCGCTTGGCAAACTTTACGCAGACGACGGTTCTCTTCGCCCAGTTCTGCGACATTAAGCTCGTCATTGCTACTGGTATCGTCAGTGGTTGTCGTCAGCTGAAAGAGATCCAAACGCCACCCCCGTAAACGTTTGATTCACATGCATGCCGTGGTGTTGCTCGCCGTAAGTATTGAATCCCACCACTCGCGATTGGCGTAGCAGTTGCGACGCCTGCTCTAAATGATCGAGCGCTTCCAGTTCCATGCGGCGTAAAAAACAGTCACAGGCAATGATCACACTAGGCGCCCCAAGCCTAGCGCTCACCCCGGCAAGCATCACTTGAAGATCATCGAGTAGCGGTGCTGGTTGCATGGCCGTGAGCACGATGCCATTTTCAACCGCACAGTAAAAACTCAGGCTATTGTCGCTATTAACACTCTGGATGGAGCGCACATAGTGCTGCCCCCCGATACGCACCGCTAAAGGGTGACGAGCAAATATCGCTGCGTTGAGTTGAGTAGGCGCAAGCCCAACCAAATCCGCGTATACCCGTGCGGCGGGTAAACCATTCAGCTCAATCACCCGTCGTTGCTCTCGGTTTGCCTCCGTCACGACCAGTTTGTGAGCTAGCGGCGTTAAATGGTGGGTCGAAAACACTTCAAAGGGCAAGCGGGTATTGATCATGATAACGACCGCGGCTTGGGTATAGAAGCGCCCGGCGCTGTACACGTGGGTGTGGCTAAGGTGGTTATCGTCGCCTGCTGAGCCGCCAAAGCTGGGTATTCGACCTAGCGCTGCATCTAAGGTGGCAAGCACCTGCTCTTCACGGCTCGATAGGCCATCCAATAACGTCAGAGCGAAGCTGTGTTCGTTGATGGGTGCAATGGCCTGTCGCCGGCAACGCTCAAGTAACGTATCAACTAGCGGTTGCGCATTGGTTAACTCAAAATGATCCAGGTCATCGATCAGCGCTGTTTCGATGGCAAACCAACGACGATCAAAGCCCATTGCTACAATCGAGCCACGGTCATAGCCAAGCGGGGTAATTTCCCCTGCGGTGGTGCAGCCACTTAGTGGCATGGAGGGAAAGCTTCGCTCTAATGCAGCCGCCAGCCCCGCTAAATCATACTCCGCACTGCAGAAGAACAGCACGAAGCTCAAATGCTCGTGACATAGGGCGCAAGCTAGCTCGGCTGCAGCGTAGGAAGCGTCGGGATGCTGGCTAGCCGCAGTAATGATGCCCTTTTCAACGGGATAAGTGGTCACGACACCATCTCTCCAGTGCGGCATGGGTATGCGCAGCGGCAAGCTTTAACGTGCTGAACACATCATTGAGTTGGCTTGTAGTGGCTTGCTCTGTCTTGGCCAATATCTCCAACTGCTTCGCCAATTCGGCAAGCTGGTCGGCGCCCATGCTCACTGACTCGCCGCGCAGCTGGTGCGCCAAACGCATAACTTGATGGTGCTGTTCTGGAGTCAGTGGTGTTGCCACCAGGCAAGCAGCCAGTTGCTCGGTGTAATTGCTGACTTGCTGATGGTAAAGCATCGCCAGTTGGATCAGGCTCGATTCTCCCAGTGACGCTTTCAGCATGGCGAGAGTGTCGGCATTCAGTAACGGCGGCTCCCCGGTTGGCGTTTGTGTTCCCGCTAATGCTTGTATAGGAGCAGTGTCGGGAGTGGCAAAAAGCTGTAACGCCAGCACGTTACTTAACGCCGAAAGTGACAGCGGCTTGGTAATGTAATCGTTCATGCCCGCAGCTAGGCAGCGTTGGCGATCATCTTCAGCGCCGCCTGCCGTCATGGCGACGATAGGAACACTCGCCAGCCAGCCACCCTGTTCGCGTAAGCGCTGAGTGACTAACAAGCCATCCATATCGGGCAACTGGATATCCATAAAGATGAGTTGTACCTGCTGTGACTGGGCCATTGCCAAGGCGTCATGACCGTTCTCGGCCCAGATCACATCGCAGCCTAGGCGCGATAACAAGCCAATGGCGACTTTGCGGTTGACCGCATTGTCCTCCACCAGCAGCAGCGTTGTGCCTGAAAAATCGTGTTTAGGCATTACGGGCAGTGACGCTGAAACAGGGTCAGCTTCAACCAAGGGCAACTGGCACCAGAAGGTACTTCCCTGGCCTAATTGGCTCTTGACCCCTAACCGCCCTTGCATGGCTTCGCTTAACCGCTTGCAGATCGCAAGCCCCAGCCCAGTTCCACCAAAGCGGCGGGCCACTGACTCATCCGCCTGCTGAAAAGGCTCAAAAAGCCGCTTTTGCTGCTGCTCACTCAAGCCACAACCGGTGTCGATCACCTCAAATAATAGCTGCTCTACTGTAGAGGAGACCTTGACGCTTACCTCGCCATGGTCAGTGAACTTGATCGCATTGGCGATCAGGTTTAGTAGTATCTGCCGCAGGCGAGCAGCATCGACCAACACCCACGCAGGCACCAGTGGGTCGACGTTAACCGTAAGCGTCAATCCTTTAACTTTTGCCCTAGGTGCAAGCAGCACCACCACACTATCGATAAGTGGTTTTAGCGCAGTAGGCGATGTTTCCAGGGTTAAGTGACCGGCTTCGATTTTAGAAAAATCGAGGATCTCATTAATCATTGCCAGCAGTTGATTGGCACTATCGTGAATCGTGTCAGCGTAATCCTCTACCTGAGCGGGACTCGCCGATTCGCGTAATAACTCACTCATACCAATCACGCCGTTCAGCGGGGTACGAATTTCGTGACTGACCATAGCGAGGAAGTCTGACTTAGCTTGATTCGCCGTCTGCGCCTGTTTGGCAGTAACTTCCAATTGCTGGCCTAATTGCTCCTGCTTGCGCCTGACCGCCGCACTTTCACGCATTTCGCGCACCAGAAAAGCAATCACCAGAAAAGCCGCGAAGCTCATTCCGACGATTAGTGACATGAGGAGCTTGTAGAGCAGGCTAAGCTGAGCGCGCTCTTCGGTCGCCGACTCGGCCAAATAGCCATTAATCGCAATAACCAGGCGCTCTGTTAACTGCGTGAGTGCCTGCAATTCCTCTTCCAGCACCGTCACCGTTAATTGATCAATTCTCCCACCGGTTTCAGGCCCATCATAGGGATAAAACATAATATCCAGCACATCCAGCTGTTGCTGGATTTGGCCCAATAATTCCCGAGCCGTACCGATCTGTTGTAATAACGTGCTGACCTCACCCTCATTGAGCAATGTAATACGGCTATATAACAGCTCAAAGCGTAGGTTTAGCTCATCATGCGTCTCGGACGTAAGCGGCTCACGCGTCACTGCCAATAGATGGTTCAAGAGCTGTACCGCATCGCGGTCCAGCTTATAAACCACCCAGGCGGTATCTTCACGCAGGCTCTGAGTGAGATTTTCCTGCCGCCAGGCGGCTAGGGTAGCGACGACCAACGCCGCGGCAAATAGCGATACTGCAACGATGGCAACGAGCTTAAAACGGCGAGGATAACGCAGCAAGCTGGAAGCCTGAGCGGTTGAAGCGCTAGCGAACATCAATATGCATAACCTGCCATACCGCTCTGAAGCGTATTTTTTCGCTTAACAGCGCTTCATCCTGATCAAAGGGATAAAGCACCCATAACGGACCGTACTCACGAATGGGGATTGCTTTTTCATCCTTTTCAAGGGCTAAGATAACGTCATACTCTTCAAAATCACTCACCGGTATTTCCGCTTCGTAGCCGTTCAGGGCGGCAACGTGTACCGTATCGCTTTCCGCGTTTAAACGCGCCAGCAGGTCGCGCATTAAAGGCCCGCGATAATGGTTACTAGCTTCTGTCCAGGGTGTGGTGGTATCGAACTCGTGCTGTGGTAACGCCTCTAACATGGCGCGGTCAAACTGCGCCTCACTACCAACGTTCGTAAGGCCAACATTACCGCTAACGGTCAAAATAACCGGCCCGCTGGGTTCCTCTAAGTTATCGGCTGTTTCAGCGAGCCCCGCTAGGGGAATGCTGAATATCAGCACAACCCACCCCATTAATAACGCTTTCACAGTAAACACCTCACGCCAAAAGACCCGTTGGTTTAAACGCCCAGAAATAAAAGGAGACAGCATAAAGATTACGCTATCTCCTTAAATAGGTCAGTCTCAATACTGTTTTTTTGGTAATGTTTTTTCGTACTGGAAGCGTTATTCGCTATTCACAGACGAGTTACGAGCTAATTTTCTCAAGGGGGTTGAAGCGCACTAACTCTTCGTAGGCATGCCAACTGGCGTGACCTAATACCGGCAAGATGAGCGCCAAGCCAATATAGAATGTCATCACACCCACCAACACACACAGCGTTAAAATCACCGCCCACAACAGCATCACGCGAAAGTTACGGGCAACACAGCGTACGCTGGCTTCAATCCCTTCCATAAAGGTTAAGTCTTGATCCATCAGTGTGGGTATCGCCACGACGCTGATAGCAAACGCGCCGAATGCTAAAATACCGCCTGCCACTGTGCCAACGGCAAGCATGCCCAACCCTTCAGACGTCGTCAGTAGCGCGGTATACAGTGTGGCGGGGCTGGGAACTTCAAACCCAAAAAACAGGGCAAACAACAGGGTTGCTAAACGAATCCAGGCCAGAAAGAAGATCATCATCATGACCCCCATCATCGCCAACTGACCGGCATGGGGTCGCCAGCTTCCGAATGCATCTCCCAGGTTTGGTACTTGCCCACGCTCTAACGCACGGCTAATGCCATACGAACCAACCGCGACCAAGGGCCCGATAAACATAAAGCCGGCAATCATGGGCAGCAGCCAATACCAATACCCCAGCGTAAATGCGCCCAGGGTGATAGCGATACTCAAGCCGACCCAAAACATGCCATACGAAAGACTGACCACCGTTGCGCGGCGAAAATCTTCTACACCCGCGGCCAACCACGCTCTAGGCCGATCCAGTCCGACCTTATTAATAGTAATTTTAACGCTGGGCTGATCTGAATGGTGGTTTGTTTTTGTTGTAGCCGCATTCATGGCATCACTCCTGTTGTACCTGATACTAGGTCCTGAATTCAGGATTTACCTCAAAGCATCACCGCTTGTTAGCGCTGGTGGTATTAATGCCAACTTAATGGCTTAACACTATTTTTCAGTGCTTTCTCTCAGTGCTTTCTTAATGCTCTCTTAATGTAGCTGACCTGAAGACCTGAGGCGTTGACTGAAAGGTTATGCGTACAAAAAATCCATGAGAAGGCTTTAAAGCGCCAATTTAATTGCTGCGTTAGCAAAAGCGTATGTAGCCAAATTGAGGTACCAATCATAAAAAAACTCCAGGCTAGCTGCCCGGAGTTTTTGGTTTTTTCTACGTAACGCTTTGAATGTCTAGCGCACAATCATTACCGACATTTTGGCATGGTGCACAACGTGCTCTGCATTAGGGCCAAGCACATAATCGACAAACTTACGCTTATTGTGAGAGGCCATGACGATCAGATCCACATCCAGTTTCTTAGCGGCTTTGATAATGGCCTCCCAAGGCGAACCATCCACAATGACACTCTGTACCTGAATGTCATCGGGCACATTCGTCTTGATAAACGCGTGAAGCGCATCGGTGATCGCGACATGCGCTTTTTTGGCGAAGTCCTTGGGGAAATAAGACCCCACCATGGGCATGCGATAGTCCGGCAGTACCGTGACCACATGAAGCGAGGCCCCGAAAGTTCGGCATAGCGTCAGGGCGGTAGGCAACGCCTTCGACCAGGAAGACTCCTCGTTCAAATCCACCGGCAACATGATCTTACTGTACATGGCACTCTCCTTCATGCGGTGGCTGTCGCTTGCGTGTTATCACGACGCCGACGCTGCATCAATACAATCAACCCAAAGAGCAAGAAGGCAGGAATCCACATTAGCTCTTTCGTCCAGCGATCAACGGGGGCCAGAATCTCGACAATTTCTTGATCGAAGTCGAAACCGAGTTCAGCCGCTTGGCTGCCGTAGGTCACCATATCAACGGTCGCCGTGCCATCCTCGATAAAGAGCTCCATACCCAAGTTATCAAGCCGCTCTTGGCCTGTTTCACCTTCAGGTACCGGCAGGGTCATGTAAGTGGTCATGGGATCACCATAATCATCGAGACCGGCAATCTGCAAGCGCAGCGTGGAGTCTTCATCGACACCACCCAATGCTTCGACGAATTGCGCGGGCGGGATGGATTCGTAGGGATCATGAATCATGTCCATCCAGAAACCGGGGCGGAACAGCGTGAACGCAATCAGCAGCAGCACAATAGACTCATACCAACGGTTGCGCGTAATCATAAAGCCCTGGGTCGCCGCGGCGAAAATCAGCATCGCGATGGTCGACACCACAAAGATCAGCACCCCTTGAAGGAAGGTCACATCGATGAGCAGTAGGTCGGTATTAAAGATGAACAGAAACGGCAGCGCTGCGGTACGAAGGCTGTAATAGAACGCCTGGAAGCCGGTTCGAATAGGGTCACCACCGGATACTGCCGCCGCCGCAAAGGACGCCAGCCCCACCGGCGGGGTAACGTCGGCCATGATACCGAAGTAGAAAACGAACAGGTGTACTGCGATTAACGGCACCAGCAGGCCATTTTCGGCCCCCAGTTGCACGACGACCGGCGCCAACAACGCAGATACAACGATATAGTTGGCCGTTGTGGGTAAGCCCATGCCGAGAATTAAGCTGAGCACTGCGGTAAGCAGCAAGATCAGCATTAAGTTACCCATGGCCAGTGTTTCCACCACCTCGGCCAGCACCAGGCCCACCCCGGTCTGGGATACGGCACCGACGATGATACCGGCGGTGGCCGTGGCAATGCCGATGCCAATCATGTTGCGAGCACCAGTGACCAGGCCATCCCAAAGATCCATCGCGCCTTCACGCAGATCCGCCCGCATATCGCTGCGTCCGCGAAAGATTGACGTGATGGGGCGCTGGGTAAGAATGATAAAGATCATAAATACCGTGGCCCAAAAGGCGGAAAGCCCTGGCGACAACCGCTCCACCATCAGGCACCAAACCAACACAATAACCGGCAAAATGTACTGCAGGCCAACCAACACCGTTGGTTTGGTCTGGGGCAGTGAAAAGATCGGCTCGTTAGGATCATCGAGTTCAAGCTCTGGGTAACCGGCCGCCAGTTTGAGCAGAGCGATATAAATGACCGTAAGTCCAACAGCTACCACCCACGGGGTTGCATCGCCCAGTACCGGCTTGAGCCAACCAAGACCGTAATAAACCGCTAGGGCGGTGACCATCATGAGTAGCAAACCACCGAGAAATCCGATCACCTTATTGACCAGCGGCTTAGGTGGGTTACTGCTTTGCAGCCCCTTCATATTGGCCTTGAGGGCCTCAAGGTGAACGATGTAGACCAGCGCGATATAGGAGATCAGTGCGGGCAGGAAGGCATGCTTAATGACTTCAACATAAGAGATGCCCACATATTCGACCATCAAGAAAGCAGCAGCCCCCATCACCGGCGGCATAATCTGTCCATTGACCGATGACGCCACTTCGACAGCACCCGCCTTTTCCGCAGAAAACCCAACACGTTTCATCATCGGCACTGTAAAAGTACCGGTGGTGACCACGTTGGCAATCGAGGAGCCGGAAATTAGCCCGGTCATGGCCGACGCTACCACGGCGGCTTTCGCTGGCCCACCGCGATAGTGACCAAGCAGCGAAAACGCCACCTTGATAAAGTAATTGCCAGCGCCCGCCTTATCGAGCAGAGCACCGAACAACACAAACAGGAATACGAAGCTGGTTGAGACGCCCAGCGCGATACCGAAGACCCCCTGGGTCGTCAACCATTGGTGATTAATCAAGCCGAAGAGGCTCACCCCTCCATGGGAAAGAATCCCCGGCATCCAAGGGCCAGCCAGGCTATAGAGAAGAAAAATAGAGGCCACAATCATTAGCGGCGGGCCAAGCGCTCGACGTGTCGCTTCAAGCAGCAGCAGTATCCCAGCGATGCCAATGATGACGTCCTGCAGTATCGGGGCGCCGGGGCGCTGGGATAACTGCTCGTAAAACATAAACATGTAAGCGCCACAAAAGGCCGCCGCTGCTGCCAGCACCCAATCCTGAATCGGAACACGGTCGCGAGGCGAGCGCTTAAGTGCCGGATAGGCCATATACGCCAGGAACAGCGCAAAGGCTAAGTGAATAGAGCGGGCTTCTGTGGCGTTAAAGACACCAAAACCTAAAATGAAGGGCACTGGAGAGGCAATCCACAGCTGGAAAAGAGACCACACTGCCGCAATGGTTACCAATATCTTCCCGGGCATGCCGGCTGGCTTGCGGGCTCCCGTGTCGCTGGAGGCGACCATATCCTCCAAGTCTACTCCGGCTCCCGAAGGCCTGTTCTTATCGTCTGTCATCTGCCTGCCCCGCTCCGAGTCGATTGACGCATCATTGCCATATCGAAATGCCCTATCAACATTCTAAACGCCCTATTAACATTCTAAACCAAAATGCGCGGCACCCTGGGGTAACCGCGCATTTCTTACTAAGGTAGTATCACCTTAGGCTTCTGGATTACTCAATCCAGCCTTGTTCACGGTAGTAACGCGCTGCCCCATCGTGCAACGGCGCGGAAAGCCCTTCACTCACCATCTCTTCTGGATCAAGATTTTCGAAGGCCGGATGCAGCTGCTTGAAACGATCAAAATTATCAAAAACCGCTTTCACGGTCTGATAGATAACTTCTTCGTCAGCTTCAGCGGTGGTGACAAAGGTCGCTGCCACACCGAAAGTTTCGACATCTTCGTCATTGCCGCGATACAGACCACCCGGAATGACCGATGCGGAGTAGTACGGATATTCATCGATGATGCCCTGAATGTCTTCGTCATTCAGCGGAATCAAACGAGCATCAACCGTGGTGGTCGCTTCTTGGATGGAACCATTGGGGTGACCAACGACATACACCATGGCATCGACGTTATTATCGGAGAGCGCCGCTGCTTGCTCGGCCGCATCAAGCTGAGATGCCAAAGAGAAAGTATCTTCGGTCCAGCCCTTGGCGTCCATCACCACTTCCATGGTGTTGCGCTGGCCTGAGCCTGGGTTACCAATATTGACGCGCTTGCCTTCCAAATCATCGAGTGTCTCGATGCCTGAATCAGCACGTGCAAGCAGGGTCAATGGCTCACCGTGGACACGGAACACAGCCCGCAGGTCCTCATAGGCCTCACCTTCGAAATTCCCGGTACCATTGTAGGCTTGGTACTGGACATCCGATTGAGCGACACCCATGTCCAATTCGCCGGACTTGATGCCATTGATGTTGGCGACAGAACCACCGGTGGAAGGTGCGTTACACTTAATGTTGGTGTCTTCAAGACGATTCACCAAACGGCAGATCGACTGACCTACGACGTAGTAAACGCCGGTTTGGCCACCGGTGCCGATGGTGATGAATTGCTCGTCATCCTGTGCCATTGCCGGTGAGGCGAAGGCAGCGGCGGCAAGTAGCGCACCGGAGAAGGCTGTAGTGGAAAATACATGGCGTTTCATGAACACACCTCTTTGTATTGATGTTATGAGCGTATTTGATGTTACAAACATCGTGCGTTTTGGTCTCACCTAATGAACCGTTCCCTCAGGTGGACTTGCTCCAAAACGTTTTCAAGACATTCTGTTTTTAAGACAAACTGTTACAGGCGTCCTGTTGGCTGCCTGCTAATACTACTTTAGCGAAAAACTAAGCCTTTAGCGAAAAATAAAACGCTCAGCAAGAAACATGCGCCCGCCCCAAGGTAGCAGCAGCTATTGCTGTTTCGGGCCTACTCTCCTCTGTTTCCAACCTACCCACGCCTCACGGGCATGCATTCCATGGCAATGAGTTTAGCCCTAGGTAACGTTTAGTAAGCGTTAACTCCTATACTGTTTTGACATAGGGAATAAGGAGTTTCGTTGTTTACTGGACGCAGGCGCTATCTTTTGCCTGGCAAGCTCACCGCGCAGCCTCCATCAAACGTTGTAACCCAACACGCTAGGTAGCCACAGCGCGATAGCCGGGAAGATTGCCACCAGTGCCAAAGCGCAGCCCATCGCAACGACAAATAGCAGCGCCCAGCCGAGAGTCTGCTCCAAACGAATTTTGGCCACTTCGGTGGTTACCATCAAATTCACGGCCACCGGCGGGGTAAACTGACCAATGGCTATGTTCATCGCCAATAGAATCCCAAACCACACCGGGTTCCATTCAAAGTGCTGCATAACGGGGATCAAAATCGGCATCATGATTAGATAAATCGAGATCGCATCCAATAGCATCCCTGCGACCAGCACTGCCAGCATCACCAGGATTAGCAGCAGCACGCCGTTATCGGTCAGGCTAACAATCCATTCAGCTAAGTGGCGGAAGGTGCCCAACATGGTGCCCGCCCAGGCAAAAATACCCGCCAGGGCGATAATCAGCATTACCACGCCCGAGATAATCGCCGCCTCCCCCAATAGCTCCCATAAATCGCGCAGCGACAGCTCGCGGGTTAAAAACAAACCGACAATAGCCCCATAAGCCACTGCCACCACGGCCGCTTCGGTGGGAGTAAACAGCCCTGACCGCAAACCGCCCAAAATCAGCACCGGGGCAAACAGCGCGGGTATCGCCTGTTTAAAGGTGGTACGTACACTTAGCCGTTCAGCGCTCTCTACCGGTGTGCCGCCCTCCCAACCGTAGCGCTTGGAAACGATCATGGCGGGTACCAGTAGCGCCAGCCCGGCCAAAATGCCGGGAAATAAGCCTGCCGCGAAAAGTGCGCGTAAATCGACGCCCGGCACCACAATGGAGTAAAGAATCAGCGCCACTGAAGGGGGAATGAGAATCGCCGTCGAGGCAGAGGCGGCAATCAGCGTGGCGGAAAACGGCTTGGGGTAGCCCGCTTTGGTCATACTGGGCAGCATGACCATCGCTACCGCCGCTGCATCGGCGGGGCCAGAGCCGCTCATACCGCCCATAATCATACATACCAGCACCGCCACTAACGCCAAGCCACCGTGGCGGGGGCCTATCAACGCCTGGGCAAAACGCACCAAGCGCAGCGCCACACCCGAGCGCTCGAAAATAAGCCCAGTTAAGATAAATAGCGGAATCGCAATCAAGGGGTACTTGGCGATGCTGTTATAGGTGTTGGTGCCCATCGTCGCGAGCATATCCGGTGACAAACCCAGCACGATGCCAACGGCTCCGGAGAGCGCCAGCGAGAACGCCACCGGCACTCCCGCTATCAGCAAGCCTGCAAAGGCCAGAATCATCCACACATCAGGGCTCATCGGTGAGCCTCCCCGTTAAACGGTCAGCGGTTTGCTGAAACAGGCGCCATAACATGGCCGCAGAAAGCACGGGTAACCAGACTAAATACCACCACTGAGGCAGGCCAAGTCCTGGTGATAGCGACTCCCATTGATACTCTTGCCAGGCTAACTTACCGCCGTACCAAGTGATCAAGCCCAGCACGGTGACGCCACACAGCGCTTGAAAAAGGATCAGTACGCGGCGGTACTTGGGCGGTAGCGCCCGTTCCAGAAAGCCAATACGAATATGGCGGTTACGCCGTAGCGCCACCGAGGCACCCGCAAAGGTCAGCACTACCAGCAGAAATACGGAAAACTCTTCAGTGAACGAAAATGAGCCTCCGGTTAAATAGCGGGTAATAACATTGCCCAAACTAATCAACGAAATAATGATTAATGCCAGCGCGCCCAGCCAGCGCTCAGGGCGCGCATCAGGAAAGCCTTTCATGGCAGCCTCACAGCAAAAAACTCCCAGCCATAAAGGCCGGGAGTTTGAACATCACAGGTAATTAGCGCGCGTCGATAGCGGCTTGTGCGGCCTCTACCACCTCTTCACCAATTCGCGGCGCCCATTTTTCGTAAACAGACTGGGTGGCATCGACAAAGGCTTGGTACTGCTCATCAGTTAATTCAGTCACGGTCACACCGCGCTCTTGAATAGCCGCAAGACGCTCGCCCTCCTCTTCACGGGTCATGGCAATTTCCCACTCACCGGCCTCTACAGCGGTTTCGCGCAGCAGGGTTTGCTGCTCTTCGCTCAATGTTTGCCATACCTGCTGATTGACGGCAAAAATCAGCGGGTCATTCATGTAGTTCCAGAGCGTTAGATGCTCCTGGCCAACTTGATCGATGCGCGCGACGTCAAACACAGAGAGCGGATTTTCCTGGCCATCCACTGCGCCGGTGGTCAGCGCGGGCTGAGCGTCGGTCCAGCTCATTTGAGTGGGGTCAGCGTCCAGTGCTGAGAAGGTATCCTGGAACAGCGGCGAACCCACAACGCGGATTTTAAGACCGTCCAAGTCATCCGGCTGGCTAATCGGCCCACGAGAATTGGAAACCTGGCGGAAACCGTTTTCACCCCAGGCTAACGGGATAACGCCCCGAGACTCAATTGCTTCAAAGACCAACTCTCCTGCTTTACCACCGGTGACCGCATCAACGGCGGCTTCATCGGGAATGAAGAACGGTAAAGAGAACAGATTGAGCTCCGGTACCTGGGGCGACCAGTTGATGGTCGAACCCACAGCGGCGTCGATCAATCCAGAGCGCATTGCAGAAAACTCGCGGGTTTGATCGCCGGAAACCAGTTGTGAATTGGGGTAAACGCGCAGCGTTAACTCGCCATCGCTGCGCTCTTCCACTAGTTCTGCCCACTTCTCCGCTGCCTGCCCCCACGGGAAAGCATCAGACAAAACGGTGGAAACCGAGAGTTCGCGAGCTTGTGCAGAAAGGGAGGCAGAGAGCAGTGCCGCACCGGCCAAACCAGCGGTTAAACGAGCCATTGAGCGTGTCAGCGTCATGGTAGATCCTTTTTATCTATTTTTATGGTGTGCGCTTTGTGATCTGCGCAGATAGCAGTCATGAAGCTTTTCGATAAAGCCCCACTTATTGTATGCACTTAGCGCACGAAAGAAAGACGCCTAAGGTCGGCATGACTAACTCTCTTCTGGATCCCTTTGAGTCTTGGTCATAAATTTCTAGGTCATGCCGTTGAAGAGAGACCATCATCGAATAGCCCCTCCTGCAGCGACTCAGAGCACTGTTATTTTTGCCTTCACCCAAGCTGATACAATAGCCGTCTTTTTCATTTAACCATGGACCTCAACGTGCCACTACGCGATCTGCTGCTCGGCCTCTTTGTTATCGCCATTTGGGCGCTGAATATCATTGTTATCAAGGTCGGTGTAGCAGAGCTACCGCCGCTATTAATGACGACCCTACGTTTTATGCTGGTCGCAATTCTGCTGGTGCCCTTCTACCCGGTGGCGCGGGCGCAACTTCCTTTTTTGCTGCTGTTATCCATCACCTTCGGCAGCCTTCACTTCGCTCTGCTGTTTATTGGTTTAGAGCATGCAGAAGCGGGTACCGGCGCGCTTTTAGTGCAGATGGGAACGCCCTTTGCCACATTGTTAGCGGTGATCTTTCTAAAAGAGAAGCTGGGCCCCAAACGTATTGTCGGGTTGCTGCTCTCGTTTGCCGGGGTAATCGTATTGGCCGGTGGGCCAACGCTGCCCTCGCCTCTGCCGCTAAGTATTTTACTGATGAGTGCGCTAGGCTGGGCGGTGTCGCAGCTGTTGATCAAGCGTGGCCCGCCTATTGCACCAATGGCGTTGGCAGGCTGGGTCGCAGTGCCTCAGGTAGCGCTGGGGTCATGGCTATTTGAGAGCGGTCAGTGGCAGGCGATGCAGCAAGCAACTTGGTTAGGCTGGGGGGCGATGATTTACACCGCCGTAATGTCGTCGATCGTCGCTTACGGGATTTGGTACGCGCTTTTGCGCCGTCACCCGGTTAATCGCGTGGTCCCCATGACGCTACTTGTACCGGTACTAGCAGTGGGCCTAGGCGCACTGTTAATGGGCGACAGCCTAGGCGTGCATAAACTGGTAGGCGGTGGCTTAGTGATCGCAGGTATTGCCCTGATTGTGATCAGATTTCGCCGCCGCCGATAAAGGTTATATCGAGGGGAACCAGCGTAACAACATTGCCAGCAGTGCCGTCATCGAAACGTCACATTTCCACTCAGGCCAATCGGTTAGACTGAACAGTCACCAAGCCGGGAGTTCCCTATGCAGATGCTGGCGCTTTACAGTATCAAGGGTGGCGTGGGCAAGACCGCCTCCGCCGTCAATCTCGCCGCCGAAGCGGCACGCGACGGCAGGCGGGTATTGCTCTGGGATCTCGATCCGCAGGCCGCTACCACCTTCTACCTGCGTAGCAAACCCAAAGTGCGCGGTGGCGTCGACAAACTGGTCAAGGGCAAGGCGGACCTCGATCGAGCGATCCGCGAGACTGACATTGAGGGGCTCGACCTGCTGCCTGCGGCGCTGGGATCGCGCGACCTGGAAACGTCAATGGAAACCCGCAAGCCCAGTCGGCTGCGCAAAATCCTCAAGCCGGTGATGGCCAGTTACGACTTAGTGATCCTCGACTGCCCGCCAAGCCTGTCCGCGCTCGCCGGGCAGATCTTCTCCAGCGTCGATGCCCTGCTGGTGCCGGTGGTACCGACTACCCTGTCGTTGCGCACCCTTGAGCAATTAGACGGTCATCTCGACGCGGTCGAACAGGCCTGCCCAATCTGGCCGTTCGTAACCCTCGCCGACCGCCGCAAGACCCTACACCGCGAGGTGATGGAGAGTCTCAGCGAACGCTGGCCGAGGCGCCTGTCAACGACCGTGCCCAACGCCAGTGCGGTCGAGCGCATGGGTGTCGAACGCGCGCCGGTTGGGCATTTCGCCCGCAGCAGTCCGGGCGGTCGCGCCTACACCGCTCTATGGCGAGAGATCGCGCAGCGTCTGCAATGACAATGACCGTCTGCAATGACCGTCTGCATCTAACCGGCTCAAGACCGGGGCGGCGGCTTGATGGTCGCAGACATAAACCTAGTAGTGATCAGATTCCGCCTACGCCTGCTTAATTCCCAGGCTGGCAGAAGCCGGCTTCGTCTGGAATGGAAATGCAGTCGCCCACTTTGATACCACGCTCGGCAAAATAGCCACCGTTGACCTCTAGCGCCGAATGGTAAGCCGCACCCGCCGGATAAGAGGGGCAGTTACTTGGTGACGAGGATTCACAGGGCGGCATGGTATTGATCGCCACGATACGGCCATCGCTATCGATAAAGGCAATATCGAGGGGAATCAGGGTGCGATACATCCAAAACGCATTGCTAGCCGACTGCTCGTCCTCGAAGCGAAACAGCATCCCCTGCGCTTCGGGCAGGCTCTCGCGCTCCATCAAGCCACGCTGGCGCTGTGAAGCCGTTTCTGCCACATCGACCTCTAGCCGATGTGGGCCTCCTTCGCTGTGAATAGCCAGCGCCAACGTCTGCATTTCTTTCGCCGTCGCCTGCCCCCAGGCAAACGAGCTGAGTAGCGACATCGGCAGCAGCGCCGCCAGCGGTAACAGTAGCGATGCTTTAAGCAGCGTGCGACGCGTGAGATCCATGCTTACTTCCTTTTATCATGCGCATCTGCGCGAACTCGGTGGCCTGGCATCAGGTGAATGCCTGCCGCCAGCAACGAAACGTTCACCACTGCACCGCGGGTTAACTGGTTACGTCGTGCGGCATGGGTGGCGATATCGAAACGTAACATATCGCCATGATTGACGCGCAGTGAAACTGATGTAATGCCGCCCAACACCACTACCTCACTGACCGTGGCAGCCAGCGGGTTTTCCCGCTCGCCTTGCGAAGGTCGGTCGCGGCGGTGAAGCACAATATCCGACGGTGGCAGATACCAGGCCACCGTTTCTCCCAGTGGCAGATTGGCAAGTCCTTCGGCAACTTCCAGGTAAGTTTCCCCCCACTGCAGGCGGCGCTGCCCTGCTACCTCTACGACGGTGCCTTCAAACAGATTATGGCGGTCCAGCAAGCGTGCAACTAACGGCGAGGCTGGGCGACTGAACAGTGCCTCGGGCGAATCCTGCTGAAGGCTTACGCCGTTATGCAACACGCAGATTTGATCAGCTAGTGCAGTGGCTTCCTCCAGGTCATGCGTCACCAACACGATGGGAATCTCGATTTGCTGGCGAAGCAGTGCCAGTTCGCGCTGCAAACGCCGACGGGTCACTTGATCCACCGCTGAAAACGGCTCATCGAGTAGCAGCACCTTCGGGTCACGGGCCAAGGCACGGGCCAGCGCCACCCGTTGGCGTTGCCCCCCCGAAAGCGCATTAGGATAGCGATTGCCCAGCCCGTCTAGACGCACCTTGGCGAGCCACTGCTCCGCCTGTGCTAGCCGCTGGGATTGGGGTAGATGGCCCAGCGGTAGTTGAATATTTTCTAACGCGGTTAAATGGGGAAACAGCGCATAGTCCTGAAACACCATACCGACTTGCCGACGCTGGGGCGGAAGTGAATGCTTACGCTGAGCATCAAACCAAACGTCACCAGCGCATTCCACATGCCCATTTTGAGGGCGATAGAGCCCGGCAATAGTCCGCAGCAGCGTGGTTTTTCCGCTACCCGATGGCCCTACCAGCGCCAGCAGTTCACCGGGTTGGCAAACAAACTCGGCGGCCAGTGGAATTGGCCCCGCTTGCTTCACCGCTACGCATAGCCCTGCACCTAGCTCTGCGACGGCCCCTGTAATGCGCGAATCAGCCACGTGCCCACCGCCTGCGCCCGGCCAGCCCATAGACGAGCCCCAAGGTAATAAACGACACCAGCAGCAGCAGCGCCGACATCTGCGCCGCGCCCTGTTCATCGAAGGCTTGGACGCGATCATAGATAGCAATGGCAAGGGTGCGTGTTTCGCCATCGATAGCGCCACCCACCATCAAGATCACACCAAATTCGCCCAGCGTATGGGCAAACGTTAGCGCTGCCGCCGACATGATCCCTGGCCACACCAAGGGCAGTTCGATGCGCAGCAGCGTTTGCCAAGGGCTCAAACCACTGCACCAGGCCGCTTCACGCAGGTTGTGGGGTACATGTTCAAAGGCGCGCTGAATAGGCTGCACGGCAAACGGCAAATTGGCGATCAGGGAGGCCAGCAATATGCCCGTGAAAGTGAAATTCAGCCCGCTGCCGGTTAAGTTTGCCCAAAGCGAGCCCACCGGCGCGTCGCGGCCAAAGCTCAACAGCAGATAAAAGCCCAGTACGGTAGGCGGCAATACCAGCGGTAGTGCGATCAGCGCTTCGCATAGTCCTTTGCCCCGGAAACGTGCGTAGGCCAGGGCGCGGCCTAGCCAAATAGCGATGGGGATGAGGATAAGACAGGTGGACGCCGCGAGACGTAACGAAACTGACAGCGCCGACCAATCCATTATGGCCGACCTATCATTCGACGCTAAACCCATAGGTACGCAAAATGGATTGCCCTTCGTCTTGCTGCAGCCATTGATAGAAGGCAGTGGCGACGTCTCCCGCCTGGTTGGTCAAGACCATGCGTTGACGCAAAGGCTCATGCCAGCTCTCAGGGATAAGTACGTACTCACTTCGCTCGCGTAAAGAAGGCGCCAGGGCCAGCGAGTAAGCCACTAACCCACCACGCGCATCGTCGGAAAGCGCAAACTGCGCTGCCTGGGAGACATTTTCGCCCAGCACGCGCAGCGGCTCGGTTTGCACCCAAAGCCCGTCGTGCTCAAGCGTCTGCTGCGCCGCCACGCCGTAGGGCGCGTGCTCAGGATTCGCCAGGGCGATTCGTTCAGTGGTACCGCTCTTTTGTGCTTCTAGGGCAGCCTCTACCCCAGCCAGCGGCGCATCGTCACTGGGCAAGTCACCGCGGCCTGCACGCTGCAGCCACACTAACCGGCCAATGGCGTAGATCACGCCCTCATCATGAGTGTGCCCCTCTTCATAAAGCGCTTGAACGTAGCGCTCGTCAGCAGAAAGATAGAGCTCGAAAGGGGCACCCTGGGCAATTTGGCGGCGGAAGTTGCCGGAGGAGCCAAAGTTCAAGCGAAGGTCGTGACCGGTTTCCTGCTGAAACTGCTCGGCGGCCTCAGTTAGCGCAAACTGCAGATCAGAAGCGGCGGCTACAATTGGCGCCGCCGCTATGGTGGGGGCGCTTGTTGATAGCAAACAGGCAAGGAGAAGCCCATGCGCTAATTTAGCTTTTAGCATGTTCATCAGTAATCTCCATCACCTTCATGGTATTGGTACCGCCATGAGCGTTCATATGGTCGCCGCGGGTAAGGATCACATGATCCCCTACTTTGGAGATACCGGTCTTCACCAGCAGTTCCAGCGCACGGTCGTTTAGCTCGGTGGGTGTCATATCAGAGGTATCGAACGGCAGCGAAACGACTCCACGGTAGAGTGCCATGCGGCGCTGAGCAATAGGGTTATGCGCCAAGCCCACAATCGGCAAGCCAGAGCGAATACGCGACGCGATTAGCGGCGTATAGCCCGACGAAGTCATGCAGGCAATCGCGGTGATGCCGGCCATGTGGTTAGCAGCATACATAGCGGAAAGCGCGATGGTTTCATCCGGACGAGTAAAGCCTTCATGAATGCGGTGGCCGGATTCCTGGGCGGATTTCTCCCTCTCAGCGCCCAGGCAAACACGCGACATCGCTTCGACGGTTTCCAGCGGATAATCACCCGCGGCGGTTTCTGCCGAGAGCATGACCGCATCGCTGCCATCCAATACCGCGTTAGCGACGTCAAACACTTCGGCACGCGTAGGTAGCGGCGCTGAAATCATGCTTTCCATCATCTGCGTGGCGGTAATGACAGCACGGTTGAGTGAACGCGCCCGCTTGATCATGCGTTTCTGAACGCCCACCAACTTGGCATCGCCAATTTCAACGCCTAAATCACCGCGTGCCACCATGACCGCTTCGGAAGCTTCGATAATACCGTCCAGGGTGGCGTCATCAGCGACCGCTTCAGCGCGCTCGACCTTGGCGACGAGACCAATTTCCTTACCCGCTTCGCCCAGTAAACGGCGTGCTTCCAGCATGTCTTCGGCATGACGGGGGAAGGAAATGGCTAGATAGTCGACGCCAATATCTACAGCGGTTTTAAGGTCTTCTTTGTCTTTCTCGGTCAACGCCGGGGCGGAGAGGCCGCCGCCTTGCTTGTTAATACCTTTATGGTTGGAGAGCTTGCCGCCCACAACCACGGTGGTATGAACCTGTTGCCCTTCAACGCGAGCCACATCCAGCACCAAACGTCCGTCATCTAGCAGCAGACGATCGCCGGCGGCCACATCTTGTGACAAGGTTTTGTAGTCACAACCCACCTGTTGGATATCACCGGCATCGCCATCGAGTTCCATATCAAGAATGAACGGCTGACCTTCTTTGAGCACCACTGAGCCATCTCTAAACCGTGCAATGCGGATCTTGGGGCCTTGGAGGTCGCCCAAGGCCGCTACGCTACGGCCCAGTTTGGCGGCAATCTCGCGTACCTCGGTTAACCGGCGCCGATGATCATCGGCGGTGCCGTGAGAGAAATTAAGACGCACCACATCGACACCCGCTTTGAGCATGGCTTCCAATACGCCTTCCCGGTCGCTGGCAGGCCCAAGGGTGGCGACAATTTTGGTACGACGGATCGAAGAGAAGTGCAGTGCGTTCATAATATTCCAACCATGCTAATGAGCGTGTAGTGACTTTGTTTAATAACACTAGCTTATCAGTTTAACGCGTTCTATATGACAGCCCTGCAACACGGAATGTACGTATTATTCCAACATAACGGTAATTGCCAGGGGAAACTCATCGCAGTTATTGCCATCGCCGCCCCGATCCACCACCAAGAACTCGCCTTCACGTTCTAGCACTGACTGAATGGCGTGCCAAGTGCCTGCGCGGTAATTCACGCCTTGGCGGCCATCGGTCACAAAAGCACGCACTTCGTCAGGATTGATATGTTCACCGGGCGGCGCCACTACGATGATAAAACGTTCCTGATGCAGCGGCATAAACGCTTGGCTGCCCTGGGGGTGGCGCTCTAGAAACGTGAGCTCTAGCGGCAGTGTTACCGGTTGGCTAACAAAGATGTTGATCAGCGTGTGAGCGTTTTCGCCCAGGGTTTCGACCTTCGCCAGATCATGGTGGCGCTGAGTGCGACCTGCGTTGATCGGAAACGAGGCGGAGGTACGCGCATCCATCACATCGCCAAAAGGGGCAAAGGCCTCTGCCGTCAGCGGCTCAGTGTTCAGTATCAACATTACAGCTCCTTAGCGTGACGACAGTTTGAGAGAAGCGTGGCGATTAACATCTTTATACAACAAATAACGGAACGGCCCTGGGCCAGCGGCGTAGCAAGCCTGAGGGCAGAAGGCACGCAGCCACATGAAGTCCCCCGCTTCCACCTCAACCCAATTCTGATTCAAATGATAAACAGCCTTGCCTTCAAGCACGTATAAACCATGCTCCATGACATGGGTTTCATCAAAGGGAATGACGCCGCCGGGCTGAAAGGTGACGATATTGACGTGCATATCGTGGCGGACGTCCGCAGGGTCGACAAAGCGCGTGGTGGCCCAGCGCCCTTCGGTGCCCGGCATTTCGATCGGCGCAATATCCTGCTCGTTGGTCACAAACGCCTTTGGCACCTCAAGCCCTTCCACAAACTCATAGGCCTTGCGCACCCAGTGGAAACGTACCGGCGCGTTTGATTCGTTGCGCACCTGCCACGAACTGCCAGGGGGAATAAACGCATAGCCGCCGGGCTGCATAACGTGGCGCTCGCCCGATAAAGTAAGCGTTAACTCACCTTCAACAATAAACAGCACGCCTTCTGCCTGGGAGTCTGGTTCGGGCTTATCGCTACCGCCGTGGGGCTGAACTTCCATAATGTACTGGGAGAACGTCTCGGCAAAACCCGACAGCGGCCGCGCCAGCACCCATAACCGGGTGCCTTCCCAAAACGGCAGGTTGCTGGTGACGATATCGCGCATCACGCCTTTGGGAATCAGCACATAGGCTTCAGTGAATACAGCACGGTCAGCGGTTATTTGGGTTTGTGGCGGATGCCCGCCAGTGGGGGCATAGTAAGAAGTCGAGCGGCGTTTTGTTGGCATTGTTTCTCCCTTTTTAAAGTGAGCATGGCGTATTGGGCTGCTGTTTTTCCGAATTTTTCAACAGCTTTATGTATTCATCCTTGTATACGATATTACGCTGAGCTATTTCAGACAAACCTTAGAGCACGGCAGAGATAAACTGCTTTAGCTCCGGCGTTTGAGGGTTGCTGAATAGCTCGCTGGGGGCGCCCTCTTCATGGATGCGCCCTTGGTGCATAAACACCACCCGGTCGGCCACATCACGGGCAAAGCTCATCTCGTGGGTGACCAGAATCAGCGTCATACCCTCGGCCGCCAGCGCTTCCAGTACGCGCAGCACTTCCCCGACCAGCTCAGGGTCAAGCGCTGACGTCACCTCATCGCAGAGCATCACTTTGGGGCGCATGGCCAGCGCCCGAGCGATGGCGACCCGCTGCTGCTGCCCCCCGGAAAGCTGCGCCGGGTAGGCATCGTATTTGTCGGAGAGCCCCACTTTCTCAAGCACTTCGCGGGCGACTTTCTCGACCTCGGCTTTCTCCTCACCACGCACCACCAGCGGCGCCAAACAGACGTTCTCACCCACGGTTTTATGGGGAAACAGGTTAAAGCTTTGGAATACCATGCCGACGTTTTCGCTCAGCTCTTTAGGCGACATTGACGCCGCATCGAGCTGCTTATCGGCAATGGTAATTTGGCCGCTGTCGTGTTTTTCCAGCTGATTCAGGCAGCGCAGCAGGGTGCTTTTACCCGAGCCGCTGCGACCAATAATCGCCACCACTTCGCCTTGCGCAACTGAAAGGTTAATACCTTTAAGCACTTCCAGGTCGCCAAAGGCTTTATGAACGTTATCAACGTAAACCAGCGTCATAGAGCTTTTTCTCCAGATAGCGCGCGTAGCAGGAAAGTGGGTAGCACAGCGCGAAGTAAAGCAGGGCCACAAGGGCAAAAATGGTGAAAGGTTCGAAGGTGGCGTTATTAAGCATGGTGCCCGCCTTGGTCAGCTCGACAAAGCCAATGATAGAGGCCAGCGCCGTACCTTTGATGACCTGTACCGAGAAACCCACCGTAGGCGGAATCGAAAGCCGCAGCGCCTGAGGCAGAATCACATGGCGCATGGTCTGGAAGTAGTTCATCCCTAGCACCCGCGATGCGTGCCACTGCCCTTTGGCTACCGCCTCTAAACAGCCGCGCCAGATGTCACATAGGAAAGCACTGGTGAATAGGGTCAGTGCGATAGAAGCCGCCAGCCAGGCTGAGATCGGATGCCCCATGGCAGCAGCGCCGAAGAAGATCAAGAACAGCTGCATCAATAGCGGCGTGCCTTGGAACAGGTCGACATAAAGCGACGTTAAGCGCTGCAGCCAGCGGTTGCTGGAGAGACGCATAAAGGTCAACAGCAGACCCACCGTCGCACCGCCTACAAAGGCAATCAGCGACAGCACAATGGTCCAGCGGGTTGCCAGCAGCAGGTTGCGCAGAATGTCCCAGAAGGTGAACTCAATCATCGTTGTTCTCCTTGCTGATAGGCGAATACGCGCTTGCCCACCAGCATAAAGCTGCGCCGCATGCCAAAGGCGAGGAGCAAATAGACCAGCGTGATCAGCAGGTAGACTTCAAAGCTGCGGAAGTTGCGGGACTGGATAAAGTTAGCGGCATAGGTCAGATCGAATACCGAAATCTGCGACACCACCGCCGACCCCAGCATCACGATAATCGACTGACTGATCAGCGCGGGGTATACCCTGGCAAACGCGGGCACCAGCACGATATGGCGAAAGCTTTGCAGAGTGGTCATGCCCAATGCCCGCCCGGCTTCCAACTGCCCTTTCGCAGTGGCGCTGATACCGGCGCGAAGAATCTCGGCGCTGTAGGCGGCCAGGTTGAGCGTCATGGCAATGAACGCCGCAGTAATGGCATCGATTTTGATGCCGAGCCCCGGTAGCCCAAAGAAGATAAAGAACAGTTGCACAATGAAGGGCGTGTTGCGGGTGACTTCGACGTAGCCGCCCAGCCCCCAGCGCACCCATGGCTGCGCATTCACACGTAAATAGGCTACCGCCACTGCCAGTGACAACCCCGTTAAGGTCGTCACCACGGTCAAAATGACCGTGGTGGTAAGCCCTTTAAGGAGCTCACTGACGTAGGGCAACAGGGTAAGAAAGTCGAGTGTTGGCCCCATGCTAAGCCTCAGCTACCGAAGTTTTCAGGTAGATCAGCACTGAACCAACGCTGGGACAGCTCATTCAGGGTGCCATCTTCCAGGCCTTGTGCGATCAGGCGGTTTACTTCTTCCATCAGCGCTGGCTCGTTTTTATTCATGCCTACGTAGCAAGGCGAGTCTTTAAGCTGATAAATCATCGAGGGGGCGCGATCGCTGTTTCGCTCAGCGATTTCGGCGGCAACTACGTTCCCAGTGGCCACGTAATCGACTTGGCCGGAAAGAAACGCAGAAATGGTCGTGGCGTTGTCTTCAAAGCGCTGCACCGTTGTGGAGTCCGGGGCAATTTCAGAAAGCTCCATATCTTCCACCGCGCCGCGGGTTACCCCGATGGTTTTATCGGCCAAGCCTTCCGGGCCATCTACACTTTCATCTTCATCGGCACTGAACACACCCAGGAAGAACGGCGCGTAGGCATCGGAGAAATCAATCGCCGCTTCGCGCTCCGGGTTCTTACCCAGGCTGGAAATCACCAGATCCGCTTGGCCGGTCTGCAAATAGGGAATACGGTTAGCACTCGTGACCGCAATGAGCTCTAGCTCCACGCCCATTTCGTCAGCGAGGTATTGGGCCATATCAATATCATAGCCGCGGGGCTGCAGGTCGGTGCCTACCGAGCCAAACGGTGGGAAGTCTTGTGGGACAGCGACGCGAATAGTGCCGCGTGATTCGATATCTTCTAGCGCATCCGCCTGAACGTTTGGGCTAGTAGCAATAGCGCCGAGGGCAACAGCGGCGCTCAACCCGGTAGCTAAAATGCCGGACTGCAAGCGCTTAAAGCGGCCCGAAAAAGAGTGATTGAAGCGGTGGGATAACGATTTCATAAAGCTCTCCTGGCAGGTGCATGCTCTGCAAAATCTGGGGTTTGCTAGAGACGCATCGCTGATTAATCAGCAGTGGTGGTCTTGGCTATGGAAGCAAAGCGAATGAAAGCTTTGTTGCATTATTTCTAACAAAGAAACTTTCGTTTCACCTGACCACCTAATAGCAACAGCGATACCAGAAGTGGCTAACGTTTTTCAGAACAGCGGCTTAGCAGACGCGCGGAGCCGAAACGCAGCGATTGCCGCGTTGAGAGGAAGGATCAAAAGAAGAGAGATGCAATGTGTTGGTGCAGTTTTTATCCACTGACAGGACGACATGCACCATAAAGAGGTAATGCCTACTGGGCGCTCCAATCTACGCTCATGGTGGGCGCTTCCAGCTCACTAAGCTCGGCGTAAACATCGCTGATCGCGCTGATGCGCTCTCGGCCTTCTGCAAGACGACGGTGCAGTATACCATTGGCAATCAAGCAGATCAGGCTATTGGCGGCGGCGTAGCTATCAAACGCCGAAAGGCTTTCCAGCGGCGTTTCAAAAAACCACGTTACCTGTGAGGCGAAATTGACCGCGGTGGGGTCAGCCAGCAAGGCTACCTTGGCCGGTGAGCGCTCAAGTGCATCGATAAGCGAAGCAAAGGCCGCTGGACGGCGGCGAAAACCAAACAGCACCACCACGTCCTGCTCAGTGAGATCGACGATCTCTTCCGCTAACGATTGGTTTGGGTGAGGTACCACCCGCACCTGGGTGCGCGCCTGAATCAGCTGCTGGCGAAAATGCAGCGCTAGCGGGTAGCTGTTACGAAAACCGATCACGACCACATGACGCGCGCTATCCAACCGCTCTACCAGTGCCGCAAATTGATCCGCCGCAATGCCGTTTAAGCAGCGCTGCAGATTATCCTGCTCCCGCTGCAAATGACGTTGAAACGGCGCGCCGGCCTCTTCCTGCATGGCGTTAGCGTCGATTACCAACGGCACGCCCAGGTTACGCAGTTGGCGAGCGTGATCCTTAACGGTGCGATAGCTCTCGAATCCCAGCCGTTTGAACAAGCGGCTGACGGTCGATTTGGATACCCCGGTCAAACGCGCCAAATCAGCGGCGCTATACACCGCCAGATCATCAAAGTGATCGAGGATAAAGCTCGCCACCCGCTGCTCCTGGGCAGTTAGCGCGTCAAACTGGGCGGTAATCCGCTGTCCGATATGCGGCGTCATAACATCCTATTAAGCTGCTTTATTAACGAGTGGCAGGGTGATGTTCCGCCCAGTGACGGGCGATATCGACCCGACGGGCCACCCAAACGCGGTCGTGGGTTTCGATATAATCCAAGAAGCGCTGCAGGGCACGAAAACGCCCAGGGCGGCCCAACAATCGGCAGTGCATGCCCACCGAGAGCATTTTGGGCGCCTCCTCCCCTTCTGCGTAAAGTACATCAAAGGCATCCCGCAGGTAGGTAAAGAAGTGATCCGCGGTGTTGAAACCTTGCGGCGCGGCAAAGCGCATATCGTTGCTGTCCAGCGTGTAGGGCACAATCAGGTGGTTGTGGTCACTGCCCTGACTATCGGTCACCTGGGTCCAGAAAGGCAAGTCGTCGCCGTAGTAGTCGCTATCGTAAAGGAAACCGCCTTCGTCCAGAACTAGCCGCCGGGTATTGGGGCTATCGCGGCCGGTGTACCAGCCTTGTGGCTTCTCACCGTAAAGACGCTGAAAAATTTCCATGGCCTGCTGTAGATGCTCCCGCTCAACGTGCTCGGGCACTTCCTGATAGTGAATCCAGCGGTAGCCGTGGCAGGCGATCTCATGGCCTAGCTCTTTAAAGGCCATAGCCACATCCGGATTGCGCTCCAGCGCCATGGCAACACCAAACACCGTGAGCGGCAAATCACGCTTCTCAAATTCACGCAGGATGCGCCATACCCCAGCGCGGGAGCCGTACTCGTAGATCGACTCCATGCTCAAGTGGCGATCTGGATAAGCCGGTGCACCGATGATTTCCGACAGGAACTGCTCCGAGCCTGTATCGCCATGTAGCACGCTATTTTCGCCGCCCTCCTCGTAATTGAGTACAAATTGAACGGCAATTTTCGCTTTGTTTGGCCAGTTGGCGTGGGGCGGATTGCGCCCGTAACCGATCAAATCGCGGGGATAGTGGCCCTTAGGTGACGACGACATAGCTAGCTCCTTGATTCGTACAAACCATTCAAACAAAACCCGGGCAGATCACTGGCACATAGCCGCCCAGCAATTCAGAAAATTATTTGTATACAAAATAGCGACATTCATGACCAACCGCAACGCGGTCGAGAGCTAATCCCCTGACGCTAATAGCGTTTCTCAGTTTAAAAGGCGTTAAGCCATTGAATCCTGAACAAATGGTCAAGTCTTATCAGCCACTTTTTTATTGCCGATTGCTCTTTAGCCCCTTGCGCCCCTTAAAAAACCGCCCTATTTTTGTATACAAGAAATGCCATATTGTTTACACACGGAATACCTATCGTGCATATACGCATTATTAACCCCAACACCACGGCCTCCATGACCGCTGCTATTCACCAGGCAGCGCAGCAGCATGCAGGCCCTGGCACCACGGTGAGCGCTTCACAGCCGGATGCTGGCCCGGTTTCTATCGAAAGCCATTTCGACGAAGTGGTCAGTGCAGTAGGGGTGGCCGAAGAAGTCCTCAAGGGCGAGCGCGAAGGCGGCATCGATGCCTATATAGTGGCCTGTTTTGGCGACCCCGGCTTGCTCGCAGCGCGGGAGTTAACGAGTGCACCGGTAATCGGCATCGCTGAAGCGGCCTTTCATCTGGCCACCCTGGTAAGCACCCGCTTCTCTATCGTCACGACCCTGGGCCGCACCGGCATTATCGCCGAGCATCTGCTTCAGCAGTACGGCTTTAGCCACCACTGCCGTCGCATTCGTGCCGCTGAAATCCCGGTGTTGGATCTTGAGCATCACCCTGAAGTGGCGTTTACCCGCATTGTGGAAGAGTGCTGCCGCGCAAGGGATGAAGACGGCATTGGCGCCATCGTTCTAGGCTGTGGTGGCATGGCTAATTTGACCCAGGAGATCAGCCGCGAAGTGGGCCTGCCAGTAGTAGAAGGGGTCACCGCCGCGCTGAAACTGGCGGAATCGCTGGCCAGTTTAGGGCTGCATACCAGTAAGCATGGAGATCTTGCCTACCCACGCCCCAAAGCCTTCACCGGTAAGTTTTCTGAACTTTCCAATCTTGATTTACCGCCTAAGTCATAACAGCTGAAAAACATTTGATAACAATAAATTAAACAGAATTTTGAAAACTATATTTTAAAAACCAGTACGTCCATTAGCACGCCACGCCGCAAGCGTTGCTTGGGTACATAAAGTACCCAAGCTGCCAATAAAACCGATAATCTTGCGAGGACGACAACATGAGCGCTTCAACCTCGGCTCTTGCGTCAGAAGACCGATCCGATTCTGGATCAAAAGCACTCGGGGCAGAAAGTCTGGCCCCACAACACACCCGGATAATGGGGCGAGGCTCCTATTTTCTGGCCTGGTTCGGCGGCTGCGTTTCCATTGGCACCTTCGCCATGGGCTCCAGCGTGGTCGGCACCTTAAACCTGTTACAAGCCACCCTGGCCATCGCCATCGGGTGCTTTGTGATCGGGATAGCACTCGCCATTAACGGGGCCGCGGGCTACAAGTACGGCATTCCGTTTATGGTGCAGGCGCGTAGCGCCTTTGGCTTTACCGGCACGCGCTTACCGGGCTTGGTGCGCGCGGTACCGGCGGTAGTGTGGTACGGCTTTCAAAGCTGGATTGGTGCCGGGGCGCTCAACATGGTGTCGGCTACCCTGTTCGGTTTCGACAACCTTATCTTCTACTTTATTACCTTCCAGTTTCTGCAAATCGGCCTGTCGGTGATGGGCTTTCAGGGTATCAAGTGGTTAGAGAATATCGGCAGCGCCTTTATCCTCGCCTCGCTGGTGTATATGTTTTACGCCACGGTGCAGCGCTATGGCGATGAGCTTTCCGCCAGTCTGCTGACCATGGAAGGCTCCTGGGGCATGCCGTTCTGGGGCGCGACCATGCTATTCCTGGGCATCTACAGCACCATGATGCTCAACGTCAGCGACTACTCCCGCGAGCATAAAAAGGGCACGGCCCAGAGCCTGCTGACTACCATCTACGCCATGTCGATTCTGCCCTGCACGCTGTTTATGGGTTTGATCGGCTATATGGTCTCCCAAGCCACCGGCACCGCCGACCCTATCCAGGTGTTCGCCAACGCCGTCGACAACACCCCGCTGTTAATGACCACCCTGCTGTTCATCGCCTTTGCCCAGGTCACCACCAATGTACTCAACAACGTGGTGCCGCCCACCTATGTGTTGATGGACGTGTTCAAGATCAAGTTCTCGGTCGCCACGGTGATCGTTGGGCTACTGGCCTTTGCGACGTTTCCCTGGAAGCTGGTGCAGCCGGGCTCTGCGGCGGGCCTACAGCTTTTTGTGCAGACTTACTCCGCTTTTTTAGGCCCTATCTTCGCCATTCTGGTAGTGGATTATTACGTTATTCGCCGCCGCACCTTGGATATCAGCAAGTTGTATGACGCCGAAGGCCCTTACAAAGGCGTTAACGCCGCTGCGCTGATCGCCACCGCTATCGGCATTGTGGCAGCGCTCTCTTTCTCGGCGATCTCGTGGTACGCCAGCCTGATACCCGCAGGCGTTAGCTACTACCTGCTAATGAAGTACTGGGCACCCTGCCAGCGCTTTAGTCAGTAACTCCCTTTGCCAACCGAAGAGCGAATAAGATGAAAGAGAGTAACGACGTTAGTGACCTAGATATTAAGCACATTGATCCCACGCTCTATAACGAGGATCTCGCGCCGCTTAAACCCCAGGATCGTAACTGGGGCGCCTTTGAGATATTTAACGTTTGGTCTAACGATATCCAGAGCCTGTTTGGTTACACCTTGGCCGCCTCGCTGTTTTTAACCTATGGCCTAAACGGCTGGGCGGTGATGGCGGCGATTATTCTGGCGGGCGTGATCGTGATGTTTCTGGTCAACCTCACCGGTAAGCCCAGCGTTAAATACGGCATCCCTTTCCCCGTCATGGTCCGTGCCAGCATGGGCGTACGCGGCGCGAACCTACCCGCTATGCTGCGCGCCATCGTGGGAATTTTTTGGTACGGCGTGCAGACCTACTTCGCCTCCACCGCCGTCACCCTGCTGATTACGGCATTTTTTGGCGCGGGCAATGGCAGCACCTTCCTGGGGCTTTCCGGCGTGGCCTGGGTGTCGTTTGTGATTGTGTGGCTATTCCAGATCGCGATTTTCTGGCAGGGCATTGAGCGCATTAAGCACTTTCTCAACTGGGCGGGCCCGTTAGTATACGTGGTGATGTTGGTGCTGATGATCATTGTCTGGTATCAGGCGGGAAGTGAACTGATTCCTGCCATTGGCACTATTTTTAGCGGTGGCAGTGAAACAAGCGGCAGCTCAATCGCGGCCTTTATGGCGATTGTCGGCACCATGGTGGCGTATTTCGCAGCGGTGGTGATCAACTTCGGCGACTTCACCCGCTTTGTGAAAACCGAACGCCAGATGAAGCTCGGCAACCTGTTGGGCTTGCCGCTCAACGTGGCGTTTTTCTCGTTTATCGCACTGATTATTACCGCTGGCACTCTAGTGCTGTTTGGCGAGGCGCTGACCAACCCCGCCGATATCGTCGAGCGTGTAGATTCGCTGCCGCTGACGATTATCGCCGCACTAACCTTCTTTGCCGCCACGGTGGGCATTAATCTGGTCGCCAACTTCATTCCGCCCGCCTACGACCTTGCCAACCTGTTCCCCAGCAAAATCAGCTTTAAGATGGGCGGCCTGATTACCGCGGTAATCGCATTCTTTGTCGGCGCGCTGTGGCTTTCGGTCATCAGCCAGATTGGCGTTCCCGGCTTTGTGAATGCGCTAGGCGCCATCGTCGCGCCCTTCTACGGCATTATCGTGGTCGACTACTACCTGATTAAGCGTCAGCACTTGAACATGCAGGAGCTGTTCTCATCAGCACCAGGCGGCGCCTACTACTACGTAAACGGCTGGAACACCCGCGCGCTTATCGCCTTTGGCGTGGCGGCCCTGTTCTCGCTTTCTACCGTGTTAGTACCCGCGCTATCCAGCCTGGGTGGCTACGGCTGGTTGATTGGCGCGGGTCTAGGTGGGCTGTTCTACTACGGGTTGATGAAGCAGTTTAAGGCGGAGCCTGCGTTGGCTCAGCAGTAGACAAAAGGGTCGTAACTAGCTGATTAGAAGCTAATACAAGCGCCATCGGTTTTGCCGATGGCGCTTTTTTTGGGCCGTGGGCTACCGCGGCCAGTTGGGAACCTGCCGATATCCTCCCATGGCGCTACCAAGCAACGTATATGGCAGTATCAAAACTCAGCGGAATGAGATATTTTCGATTTGAAATGCGTGCTTTTCTGGTAGGCTCAAGGAACCATGTGCTTATTTTTATGAAAAGAATTTGATTAAAGCATTAAAAAAACAACGAGTTATTAAAATGCTGCATGCGTTTATGCGCAAGTTAAAAAAGTGACCTGGAATGTTTATGCGCATGCGCAATTTTCTGGCGGCCCTTAGTGAAATAGAGTGATTTTTTTATTTCATATCAGACACTTGAGAATTAATGGTGCATTTTTGGTTTCCAGGAAAACGCGCATGCGTATGAATAAACTGTTATGCAATATGAGGCTCAGAGCTCCTAGTATGGAATCAGTATTCAAATTTTCCTCGGCAGCGGTGCTTCTATTCGTACCTTGCTATTTTGGTTACATGTCCCAGCCAACGGAGATGGGCTTGGTCATACTAGCCGGTGCATTGGGCTTGGCATTCTCGAATTTAGACAAATTGTCGGAATTTAGTGGTGCTGGATTCTCGGCAAAAATGAAAGACCAAATACAAGCGGTAGTAGAGAAAGAAACGGAAGCTACGCCTTATCCAAATTCCGAGGGTGAGGCAACACAAGCATCTCCTGTAGAGAAAGCCGTTCTTAAGGCATTATCTAGTCCCAAGTATACTTGGCGCACTCTTTCTGGAATCAGCAAGGATGCTGGTTACAATGAGGCAGAGGTGTGGCCGGCTCTAGTGAAACTTGTAGGAAATAAATTCATCCAGACCGCAAATAAAAATAAGACGGGCGAAATGATCTGGGCTTTGACAAACGAGGGCCGCCATCTTGCAGATAGAAATGCATAACCAGGCGTATCAGTTCGCCTCCGCAAGCGGCGGCAGGACGCTCGCAAGCTCGCGCCTCTGTACGTGGCGTTATACCCAATTCCAAACTAAGGAGTTTTAAATGAATCACACTGGAACCTTAGAGGATCTGCAAACAAAAATAAAAGGGTGCGGATTTACAATTAGTGAAGTTAAAGCTCAGGAGCATGGCCACCAAATAAAAACAAATGAAGGCGCAATTGTAAATTGGTATACATCAACTGGTAAGGTTCAATTTCAAGGTAAAAAAGCCGTTAAGGATCGACTTGAGGATGCTTGGGGTACCTACAACGGTTTAGCGCCCAAAGTTCCCGTGGTAACCGAAAGCGATGCTCCTGCACCTCATGCTCCCAGCAACCCTGCTATGGCAAACAAAAAGGTGTTTGTCGTTCACGGCCATGATTCAGTTTCGAGGGAGCAGCTAGAACTTGTGATACATAAGCTTGGTCTTGATCCATTTGTGCTGGCTAATACAGGCGGTGGTGGTTTGACTATTATAGAGGCTTTAGAGGCGGAAATAGGAACAAATAATAATCAGGCAAGGTTCGGTATCGTGTTAATGACACCTGATGATATGGGTTACTCAAAATCAGATGGCGCGGATAATATTCAGCCCAGAGCCCGACAAAATGTTGTACTTGAGATGGGCATGCTTATTTCTGCTGTAGGTCGAGGCAACGTAGCAATACTGAAAAAGGGCCACCTTGAAGCACCATCAGATGCCCAAGGTATTTTATACATTCCCTATAATGATCATGTAAAAGAATCAGTTCCAAAATTAGCTGATAGATTAAGAGCGGCTGGGTTTGTGCTAAACCCAGAAAATATAACTAAGGCTTCGAGCTAATTTGGTATAACAAACGGCTGCACCGGACAAATTTCCGCTATCAACTTGTTTGCTAAAACACTCAAAAAAGCTGCCATCAAAAATTTGCTCGGTGAGCCGGGCGTTAGAGCCAAATAGGTGATTCTATAGCCGTCTACTTCATCATTGAAAACGAAGATCTTCTTCACCAAAGGATCAAGATCGGTTTCAGTAAAACGCCCGGGGAGCGTATTCGAGCCCTACAAACCGGTAATTCCAGAAGGCTTGCTTTAATGGGCTGGATCGAGGTAAGTAATGATAAAGTATATGAAGAAATGCTCCATCAGAAGTACGCCGATGCACGTGTTCTGAATGAATGGTTCGAAATCAATGATGAGGTTGTTCTTGAAGAGCTGAAAAATGCCGGCCCAAGTGGCTATATAGCCCTTCAAAAAAATATCGGCGAATTCTTAGGCCGTGATCGTGACGGTATCCCAGAATTTGTTCCGCCTTGGGAATGGGGTGATGCTGATGCCTCGAAATTCTGTCCACAATGCGGCTGTGCTTGTGGGCTGCAGTACAATGAAAATTATGGCGTTGAACGCTGCTTAAAGTGCGGAATCATTGAGTCAAACTATGAGCTGCAAAATTGACGCCAAAAACGGCGCAATTTACCTCAGACGTATGAGCATCATTGATTCAGCGTCGGGAGTAGTATGATAATGTCACACCTCTCTCGTGCTAGGAGTATCAGTCATGAGCATGCACCGGAAAACCATCACGCTGACTGAACAGCAAGACGGCTGGGTGAAAGCCCAGATTGAAAGCGGCCACTTTGGCAACGATAGTGAATACATCCGCGATCTCATCCGAAGGGATCAGCAGGCCAAACAACGTCTTGCCATGCTGAGGCAAGCCCTCGTTGAGGGTGAGTCAAGCGGGAACCCGAAACCCCTGGATATATCGGCTATTAAGGCGGTTGGCCGTAAGCGGATCAAGGCGGTTGATTAGTGCTTGAATTGAATGTCACGCCAAAGGCGGAATCTGATCTCATCGGAATTTGGGTGTATACCTGTGAGGAATGGGGCGTTGATCAGGCGGATAATTACCTGGATCGGCTTGAGACCGGCATGCAACGGCTGATTGATCATCCATCACTTGGCGCGAACTACGACCATGTTTTTTCTGGTTATCGCAGATTACAGGTCGAGCACCACGCTGTTTTTTATCAACTGCATGAATCGAAAGTGCTCGTTGTTCGTGTGCTTCACGAGGACATGGATGCACCGGAAAGGCTTTTGGAGTAGTGGGAGCTCTATTTTCGGCGCAGCCTCAATATCTCCATCAAGCCCCGTGCCGATGCCGCCCAACAAGCTGCAGCGAGCCATCAACCTCATCCCCCAAATATCTGCTGCAAATCCGGCACGTTCTCCTCCTCTTCAACCATCGATAGCGAGGCTTCGATAGCTTTTAGGTGGCGGCTCATAAAGGCTTTGGCGCGTTCGCCGTTGCCTGCTTCCAGATAGCCGATCAGGTCGTCGTGGTCGTGGGATTCGCAGCCTAAATGGCCACGATGGCCGTAGACGGCGAGTATCAGCGATGAGCGCGAGCAGAGCCGTTCGACAAACTCTGCCAGGGTGGCGTTGCCCGAAAGCTGTGCTAGGCGCACGTGGAAGTCGGCCGAGAGCCGAATAGCGACGCTCTGCTGGCCACTGCGCAGCGCTTGGCGCTCCTGGCGGGCCATTTCGCGCAGTTCCGCCGCCTCTTTTTCGCCCATACGCCGAGCGACATCGGGCATTAATCCGCACTCGATTAATTGGCGGGCATCGAAAACGTCTTTGGCTTCGTCGGCGGTGGGCCGGGTAACGCTGGCGCCTCGGCGCGGTGTTAGCGTGACTAACTGCTCCAACGCCAAGCGTTGCAGGATTTTACGAATACCGGTGCGGCTAATGCCGAATACATCCGCCAGCGCATCTTCGCGCAGCCGTGCGCCGGGCTTTAAGCGCTGCTCGACAATAGCATCGCTCACAGAGCGATAGATGGCATCGTGGCGCTCATCGCCCTCTTTGCTATTTTTAACTTCTTTAGCAGGAGCGCGCCGTTTTTCCGGCGCCTGCGCATCACTCATAGCGAGCCTCTTTGATCGTTACTCCCAAGCGGCAATGATATCGCGCTCTTCATCGCTCATGTTGGTCATATTGCCTAACGGCATATAGCGGCTGGCCACGACCTGCTGAATCTGCGTTTTCTGGCCCAGAATCTCATCCCAGCTATCGAAAGCAAACCCGGCGGGCGGTGCTGAAAAACCGGCATGTTCAGGGTTGCGAGCGTGGCACTGAACACAGTGCTGCTCAATTAATCCCGTGATTTTTGCCTGATCCGGCCCTTGCGCGCCGGCATCACCGCTCGGTGATGAAGCACTTGGTGCGGCCACCCAAAAGGCTAACAGAATAAGCCCTACCCCAAAGGCGGGATAGGCGGGCTGGGTTTTGCCTGCGTGCATCAATACAAAGAATTGACGGATCAAGGCACCGGCGAAGATAAACATCACCATCACGACCCAGGCGAGCTCGTGGGAGTAGATGAAGGAGTAGTGATTACTCACCATCAACAACACGACCGGTAGCGTGAAGTAGGTGTTATGCACCGAGCGCTGCTTGCCGCGTTTGCCATCCAACGGATTGGGGGCATCGCCCGCCTTCATGGCTTTTACCATGCGGCGCTGGCCGGGGATAATCCAGAAGAAAACGTTAGCCGACATCGCCGTCGCCATGACCGCACCCGTAAGTAGGAAGGCGGCGCGGCCGGTAAACATTTGCGTGCTTAGGTAGGCAACGACCACCATCATCACTGCAACCGCGACGCTGAGCAGGCCGTCGCGATCCATATTGGGGCTAATGCGCTTACACAGTTCGTTATAAACCACCCAACCACCGAGCAGGAATGCCAGCGCCAGCAGGTTGGCCTGCCAGCCAGTCATGTTGGCGGCCCACTCCCAGGGGCTATTGGGGTTTACCAGATAGAAGCCCGGATTGACCATGTAGAGAATCACAAACAGCGCAAAGCCGGAAAGCCAGGTGGTATAGGCTTTCCAGAATGACCAGTGCAGATCATTGGGGAGCTTGGCAGGCGCGGTGGCGTACTTCTGGTTGTGGTAAAAACCACCGCCATGCACCGACCACATTTCACCAAAGACGCCCTTCTCGCGGTCTTCCTCAGCCTTCGGCGAACGTAGTCTGTTATCCAGCATTACAAAATAGATCGACTCACCGATCCAGGCGATAGCCGCAATCACATGCAGCCAGCGCAGCAGTAAATTAACAAAATCGATTAGGTATGCTTGCATAACGGAACTCCCCTATCAGCTACCGCGGTAAGTTGAGTAGCCATAGGGCGAGAGGAGTAGCGGCACATGGTAGTGCTGGCTGGCATCGGCGACGCCAAAGCGCAGCGGGATTACGTCTAAAAAGCGCGGCTCATTAGCTTCAACGCCTTGGGCACGCAGGTAATCACCGGCATGGAACACCAGCTCATACTCCCCTGGTGTGAGCGCATCACCTTCTAAAATGGGTGCATCGCAACGCCCGTCACTGTTGGTGATTACGGTACTCAGATGCTGGCGTTCACTGCCGGTAAGGTGAAACACCTCAATGGTAATGCCCTGACCGGGCTGACCTTTGGCGGTATCCAGTACGTGGGTAGTTAAACGTCCCATAGCCACTCCTTATTTATAACGTTGTTTGCATGGTTTGACCTATTGGTCAAAGAGTACCGTTACAGCTATTTATTGTATACAGTAATTCCAACCGCGCACTTTTTGAACACCTGCGCGTTACCCTTTTCACTTTGGAGAGAACCAATGCCTGCTGAAACACCGCGACTGCTATCGCCTGCGCCGAGCCAGTGCAGCCTTGAGATGCTTACCCACCATTACGGGGATATTTACGAGCACTCGCCCTGGGTGGCCGAAGCGGCCTGGCACCACGGCCTAACCGAAGCCCATGACACCCCAGACGCACTGGCCGAACTGATGGGGCTTATGTTGCAGCAGGCAAGCAGCGAACAGCAAATTAGCGTTATCCGCGCGCACCCAGACTTGGCAGGTAAAGCCGCCATGGCAGGCGAATTAACCCAAGACTCCACCAGTGAACAGGCAGGCGCCGGTCTAGACCAGTGCAGCCCCGCGGAGTTTGCCCGCTTTGAAGACCTTAACGCCGCGTACAAGGAAAAATTTGGCTTTCCGTTTGTGATTGCCGTTAAGGGGCTCGATCGACACGGCATTCTCGATGCCTTTGAAGCGCGGTTACATAACGATGCCGCCGCCGAGCGACAAACGGCCATTGAGCAGATCATTTGCATTGCGCGTTTTCGTTTAAGGGCCCGGGCCGAACAATAAACCACCAAGTCGACGCCACTTCGCCAAACGGGCTATTGCATTTACATCTTGTATACACTTTTATTAGTAAATGGATGCAAGAAGAAAACAATGCCACCCACTGCGAATAAAGGCTCTTTATGTCCACTCCGCCCGACGCCCAAACGCGGCCTTCGCGTACCATTAATCAAAACCCCGACGCGATGCCGCCGTTATCAAAAGCGATCCCGCTAGGCCTACAGCACATCATGGCCATGTTCGCTGGTAACGTCACACCGCCGATTATTATTGCGGGCGTGATCGGCGCCAACCCGGCGGAGCAGATCTTTTTAATACAGGTAGCCCTGTTTGTGGCGGGGGTATCCACGTTGGTACAAACCATCGGTATTGGTCCGATAGGCGCCCGCCTGCCGATTGTGCAGGGCACCAGCTTTGGCTTTTTGCCGGTGGCGCTGCCGCTGGCTAAAGCGTTTGGCCTGCCCGCCGTTCTCGGTGCTTCCTTTGTGGCTGGGCTGCTACAAATTGTTCTCGGTGCCTTTTTAAAGAAGATTCGCCATTGGTTTTCCCCAGTAGTCACCGGCATTGTGGTGCTGTTGATCGGAATTACCTTGATGCCGGTGGGTCTCAATTACGCCGCAGGCGGTGTGGGTGCGGATGACTTTGATCACCCGGCAACTTATTACTGGCACTCTTTGTACTCAGCATGACCATCGCCATACACCAATATGGGCGGGGTTTTATTAAAGCGTCTTCGATTCTGTTTGGCTTAGTGGCGGGCTATGCGGTTGCCATCATTCTTGGCAAGGTCGATTTTACCTCGCTAAGCAACGCCGCTTGGTTCGCGCTACCCAAACCACTGGAATACGGCATGACGTTTTCTGGTACCGCGATCATCGGCATGACGCTGATTATGTTTGTGGTGGGGCTAGAAACGATTGGCAATATCTCCGCGATTACCACCACTGGCGCTGGCCGCCCCGCTAAAGACCGTGAGCTCTCTGGCGGCGTTATGGCCGATGGGGTAGCAACTTCATTTGCCGCCGTTTTCAACACCCTACCCAACACAGCTTATGCTCAGAACGTTGGCCTGATTACCCTCACTGGCGTAGTCAGTCGCCACGTGGTGACTATCGGCGGGCTGCTATTGATCGCCATGGGGCTATTTCCCAAGCTGGGCGGGCTGGTCGCCGCCATGCCGCCTGCGGTACTTGGCGGAGCAGGTGTAGTGATGTTCGGCATGATCGCGTCGGCGGGTCTTAAAATCATCAAAGAGTGCGAGCTGGATCAACGCAATATGCTGATCATCGCCGTGTCGCTAAGCCTTGGGATCGGCCTGCCTGCCGTCGAGGCGATTTCAGAAACCATGCCGGGGCAAATGGGGCTGCTGCTTAAGTCAGGTTTAGTGCCTGCTGCACTCGCCGCTTTATTGTTGGATGCCATCCTGCCGGGCAAGCCTGATAGGCGCGCCAAGCTGGCGAAGGACGAAGCGGAGTATCAAAACCGTTAATCATGCGATGACGGGCAAACGAAAACAAAAATGCCGAACCCTTTGGGCACGGCATCTTTAAGCGGTGGTACGGGCTAGATCACTGCTTGGCAGTCTCTACCGCTTTTTTAGAGGTTTCTTCTGCCATTTTTTGGCTGTCTTGAGCAAAGCTTTGGCCGATGGAAGTCACTTTTTCAGTGTCGCCCTTCACTCGCTCCATAAACTCGCCAGCCGTTTTCTGCTGGCTCTCCATGGCCTTTTTGAAGCTGTCTGCATCTTTTACATCAAGCCAAGTGCGCGCTTGTGAAATTGCCATATCAGAGTAGGCACGGAAAGCGTCCATTTGTGCACTGAAAAGCTGATCGTAGTAATCAAGGGCTGTTAGCGTGTAAGAACGCATGGGTGAAACAAATGCGGACTCAAACTGTTGCGTTGTCTTATCAGTAGCTTTCGTCATCTTCATATCTCCAGATGTGAGCTAGCACATAAACACGCCTCATTAGGCGGTTGTTAGCCAGGCTGTTGCCTCTGCTGTCCTTAAAGCTAGCAGTGCTTTTTGTGCAGCGCAACATGGTTTTTTACTCATGCTGCGCCTGCTCACTTCTGGTCAGTGCAAAACGCTGGCGGCATCCTGGCTACTAGCGGTTACCGAACAAATGCTTACGCGCCTGTTCGTCCATTTCTACACCCGCCTGAGGATTAACATCTTCGACCAATGCGTAGGCTCGGCGCACGGCTGGGCGTGCTTTGACCATCTCGAACCAGCGCTCTAGGTCGGGGAACTCTTCAATGGTTTGACGCTGTTTTTCCCAAGGAACAATCCAGGGGTAGATCGCCATGTCGGCAATCGAGTAGTCATCGCCGCCCACATAAGTGTGATTCGCCAGGCGCTGATCCAACACGCTGTAAAGGCGATTGGTTTCACGCACGTAACGCTCGATGGCATACTCAATTTTCTGCGGGGCGTAATGGCAAAAGTGGTGGTTTTGGCCTGCCATCGGGCCTAAACCGCCCATTTGCCAGTGAAGCCACTGCAGCACGATATAGCGTTCACGCCCTGCCGCTGGCAAGAAAAGGCCGCTCTTATCGGCGAGGTATTCCAGAATGGCGCCCGACTCAAACATCGAAAGCGGCTGGCCGCCATCTTTCGGCGCGTGATCGACGATCGCGGGAATGCGATTATTAGGGGCAATAGTGAGAAATTCAGGGTCAAACTGCTCACCGCGGCCAATATTGATTGGCTTCACTCGATACGCCAGTTTGGCTTCTTCGAGCATGATGGAGATTTTGTGGCCGTTAGGTGTTGTCCAGTAGTACAGGTCAATCATTGCCATCTCCTTTATGAAAACACTGATTGGCTCATTATGAGCCCATCAAGCTTTCGAAATGCAGCTGGCGGCACACGAATGTACCGCCATGGTTAGATATAGCGCGCAGCGGGCGTTATATCTCCCGCACGGTCAGAGCGGTGCTGGCCGCCCCGTCGTGTACGCCAAGCATGCGTTTGAACCACTCGTCTACCGGGTCGCCCGGCTCTACTACCGCCTGTGATGATACGACATGGGCCCACATCATGCTGCCGAACAATAAGTAGTCGCAGCCGCTGGGTGCATCACCGTCTAAAAAGGCGCTCTTCCGCAGCAGGTCACGTACCGGCGCCAGCGCCTGTTGAAGCTTCTGTTTACCCTGCTCAGGCTGATGAAACTCTTCTAGCGTACAGCCAAAACGAGCCTCACGGGTTTCGCGGAAATAGGCCTGGTCACCAGGATGTACTGCTGCGAACAGATCTATGGCGATAATACGGAATAGCGCCGGATTCACGCTGCGCTCAACGACGTATTTGAACAGTAAAGCCCGCTGATAGCTGACGCCTTCGCCCAACACGGGTGACTCGGGATACGCTTTGTCCAGATAGCGCATGATCTCGAAGCTGTCGGTGACAACCTGCTCGCCGTCGCACAGCACCGGCACTTTGTCGTAGTCGGCAAACTCCAGCGCTTTTTTATCAAGGAATCGCCATGCCACGGTGGTGAATTCCAGGCCTTTATGGGCAAGCGCCATCCGTACGCGCCAGCAGTAAGGTGAGAAGCGTAGCCGTTCGTCACGGCCGCACAGGTCATAAAGCTTAAGTGCCATTACTACCGCCTTTTAGTTCGTTACATTGGGTGCTGAAAAACTGTTGGTAAAAAGTGGTTAGAAAACCACATTTATAAACGCTGCGTAGTTAAACAATGAGCTCAAGGAACTAGCCGTGCAAGAGGTACGGCTAGGCACTGTCTATTAGTCTAATAGCAGCGCTTGCTATAGCTTCGGCTTTATTTCTAAAAAAACATTATAAAACAATAAACTATGAAAAAAGTGCGGTATAAATCGATATCTTAAACACACGCCAAACTGGTAAGACCAATTTTCCAATGTAGTCATATTGTTAGGCTAAACGTATCTTTCACCTACACCCGACTGGCACCACAACAGCCAGACGGTTATTGCGGAGCATACCAAATCAATAACAAGGGGCAGTTCCTTCCATGAACGAAACGATTCTTGCACTTCTGGCCTTTCTGCCGCTGTTACTGGCCGGTATTTTGCTCATAGGTTTTAAAATACCAGCCAAGATAGCGATGCCTATTGTTTTCCTGACCGCTGCCATTATTGGCTTAACCGCGTGGGATATGTCCTTTAGCCGCGTAGCGGCATCGACCATTCAAGGCCTGATTCAGACCGCGGGTCTTTTGTGGATTATCTTTGGCGCCATTTTGCTGCTTAACACCCTTAAGCACTCCGGCGGCATTACCGCTATCCGTAATGGCTTTTCAGATATTAGTCCCGACCGCCGCGTACAGGCGTTAATTGTTGCTTGGCTGTTCGGCTGCTTTATCGAAGGGGCATCAGGCTTCGGTACGCCAGCTGCGGTTGCCGCACCCTTGATGGTTGCTCTCGGCTTCCCGGCGCTTGCGGCGGTGGTTGTGGGTATGATGATTCAATCAACGCCGGTCTCGTTTGGCGCAGTGGGTACGCCTATTGTGGTCGGTGTCGGTAGCGGCTTGGATCGCGCAGGTATTAGCGCCGAACTCGACTCAGTAGGCTCTAGCTGGGATGTCTTCTTCCAGCTAGTCACCAGCGAAGTGGCAATTACTCACGGTATCGTGGGCATTTTAATGCCGCTGATTCTGGTTACCGTGATGGTGCGCTTCTTCGGTGCCAACCGCTCCTGGAAAGAGGGGCTGTCGATTACCCCCTTCGCCATCTTTACCGGTATCTGCTTCGTAGTGCCTTACATGCTGGTAGGCGTGCTGCTGGGCCCTGAGTTCCCTTCAATGATCGGCGCTATGGTGGGCTTGGCAATTGTCGTACCCGCTGCCAAACGTGGCTTCCTGATGCCAAAAGATACCTGGGACTTCCCCGAGTCCTCTTCTTGGCCTGACGAGTGGATCGGTAACCTACAGATCAAGCTTGATGACGTTGTAGGCAAAGCGCCAATGTCCACCTTCAAAGGCTGGGTACCCTACGTACTGTTGGCACTGTTTTTGGTGGCCTCACGCACCATCGAACCACTGCGTAGCGCACTAACGTCGATCAACCTCAGCTGGAGCAATATCCTTGGCGAAGCGGGCGTAAGCGGTGGCGTTCAGCCGCTCTACCTACCGGGTGGGATCATTGTTGCCGTGGTTATCGTTACCTACTTCCTTCACCGTATGAACCCGCAAAAGATCAGCGCAGCGGTGTCTGAATCCACCAAAACGATATTTGGTGCTGGCTTCGTGTTGATCTTTACCGTGCCGATGGTGCGTATCTTGATCAACTCCGGCGTTAACGGCGCAGATCTTGTCTCGATGCCGGTGATGATGGCCCAGGCAGTGGCCGATAGCGTGGGCGGCATTTATCCCTTCTTTGCCCCAGCAGTCGGGGCAATGGGCGCCTTCATTGCAGGCTCCAACACGGTATCCAACCTGATGCTGGCGGAATTCCAGTTCAGCGTTGCGGAAACCCTGGGACTTTCCACGGCCATGATGGTAGCGCTGCAGGCAGTGGGCGCGGCGGCGGGCAATATGATCGCTATCCACAACGTGGTCGCGGCATCCGCGACGGTGGGCCTGCTCGGCCGTGAAGGCGCCACCATCCGTAAGACGATTCTACCGACGCTCTACTACCTCATCTTCACCGGTATCATCGCCCTCATTGCGTTCTACGTGATTGGCGTAACAGATCCGTTAATGTGACCATAAAGTAGAACGGGCTGTAATAACGACGCTAGAAACGCAAACCCCCAGGCCAAGGCCTGGGGGTTTGCTATTTAGCACAGCGGGTTTTACGTCAATCGATACGCTTTAGCTGCTGGCTATGGAGCTTGCCGCGTTCAACATAGCTTTGAGCGTTCTGCTTCAGTCCCGCCACGACTTCTTCGGAAAGCTCCCGCACTACCTTGGCCGGCGAACCGACGATTAGCGAGTTGGGCGGAAACACTGCGCCTTCCTTAATAAAGGCACCGGCACCCACCAGGCTGTTCTCACCAATCACCGCGCCATTGAGCACGACCGCCTGGATACCGATCAGGCAGCCGTCACCGATGGTGCAGCCATGCAGCATCGCCTGGTGCCCTACCGTTACGCCTTTACCTACCTTGAGCGGAAAGCCTGGGTCTGCGTGCAGCACGGCGCCATCCTGGATATTGCTCTCTTCACCTACTTCAAGATGGTCGGTGTCACCGCGCAACACGGCTTGATACCAAACGCTTGAGCGCGCTTTTAAGGTGACCTGACCGATCACATCGGCCGTTTCCGCAATGTAAACGTCGTCGTGAACCGCTGGGCGATGCTCGCCGTATTGATAAAGTGCCACGTTAACCTCCTGGGTTGTTATTGGTGTTCCGCCTTCAGGCTAGCGCTTGTTCCAGCAATCGAGCAACGTGAATCGCTTCGCGGCCACTGCCATCGTGAATCTGATGGCGACAGCTCGTGCCATCGGCAATCAACACGGCGTTGCTATCCGCTTTTCGAATCGCAGGTAAAAGCGAGAGCTCCGCCATTTTCAGCGAGGCGTCGTAGTGCTCCGCTTCATAGCCAAAGCTACCCGCCATACCGCAACAGGAGGACTCGATAGTCTCGACGGTGAGGTCAGGAATCCAGCCCAGCACCTGCTCGACGGGGCGCAGCGCATCGAAAGCTTTTTGATGGCAGTGGCCATGCAGCATCGCACGCTCGTAGTTCAGCGGTTTCAGTTCGAGGGGAAGCTTATCTTCGGCCCGTGCCTTGACCAGAAACTCCTCAAACAGATAGGCCGATGACGACAACGCTTTTGCCTCTTCGCCAAAGCCGTACTGCAGGAATTCATCGCGCATGCTGAGCAGGCAAGAGGGTTCCAGGCCTACAATCGCCACGCCGCGCTCCACAAAGGGCATCAAGTGTTCAAGCGTACGTTTGGCTTCCGCCTTGGCTTTGTCAAACTGACCCGAAGAGAGGTAGGTCCGCCCACAGCAGAGTGGCCGCTGCCCTTTGGTTACGTTGAGATGCACACGGTAGCCTGCCGCTTCCAGCACCCGCTTGGCCGCTTTGGCGTTATCACCTTCCATATAGTTATTGAAGGTATCTACAAACAGCAGTACCTCCCGTTCCGAGGTGACTGGCTGCCGAGACGCCTCGGCACTGGCGAGAAAATTACCGTTAAACATCGGCAGCGAGCGTTTGGGCGCCAGCTTTAACGCCTGTTTGATCTGCTTAGCCAGAAACGGCACCCGCTCAACACCATTCACCAGGGCAGAAAACTTGCTAGCCCAGGGCGCATAGCGCGGCATTTCACCGACCATACGATCACGCAGGGATAAGCCTTTGACACGGGCGCGGGCGGTACGCGCCTCTATCTTGAACTTGGCCATATCGACGCCGGTAGGACAGTCACGCTTGCAGCCTTTGCAGGAGACACAGAGATCCAGCGCCTCTTTCACATCGTCGCTGGCCAATCCTTCATCGCCCAACTGACCCGAGAGCACCAAACGCAAGGTATTAGCACGGCCACGGGTCAGGTGTTGCTCATCTTTTGTCACACGGAAACTAGGGCACATAGTGCCTGCATCAAACTTACGGCAGTGGCCGTTGTTGTTGCACATCTCCACCGCCATGGCCAAGCCATGGGTGGCATCGCCGCCGGTACCTGGCGCAGTTTGCTCGCCCGTTAACGGGTCGCGCTTCACATTCCAGGCGGACCAATCGAATACCGGGGTAAGCGGAATGGTGGTGTAGGACTTGGGAAAACGAAAATAGCGCTCGTCATCCATTTTGGGGGTATCGACGATTTTGCCGGGGTTGAACAGATTTTTAGGATCAAACAGCTGCTTAATCTCGCGGAAGGCATTATTAACCGTTTCGCCAAACTGCCACGCCACCCACTCGCCACGGCAAATGCCGTCACCGTGTTCGCCGGAGTAAGCGCCTTTGTATTCACGCACCAACGCGGAGGCCAGCTCGGCGATTTCACGCATTTTCTCGGCGCCGTCCCGGCGCATATCGAGAATTGGCCGTACGTGTAGCGTGCCGACACCGGCGTGGGCGTACCAGGTACCTTCAGTGCCGTAGCGGTTGAACACCTCGGTGAGCTTATTGGTGTACTCGGCCAAGTGTTCGAGCGGCACCGCGCAATCTTCAATAAAGGAGACCGGCTTACCGTCACCTTTCATGCTCATCATGATGTTGAGTCCGGCTTTGCGCACGTTCCACAGCGCTTTCTGCTCGGCCGCTTCGGGCATATCCACCACGCTGCCCGGCAGACCTAAATCGCCCATGAGCTCATTCAGCCCGCGCAGCGCTTCAAGCTGTTTGGCGTGGTCGTGACCGGCAAACTCCACCAGCAAAATCGCCTCGGGCTTGCCGATCAGCGCCTTCTCGATGACCGGGCGGAACGCTGGATTCTCAAGCGACAGCTCGATCATGGTGCGATCAACCAGCTCCACCGCCGTGGGGCCAAGCTTGACGATATGCTGAGTGAAATCCATCGCCTGGTAAAAGGTCGGGAAGTTCACCACACCCAGCACCTTCTGCTCAGGTAGCGGTGAAAGCCGGAGCTTAATACGCTGGCTCACCCCGAGCGTGCCTTCCGAACCCACCAGCAGATGGGCCAGGTTGGCACGGTTGCCTGGGTCGTAGGGCATCGGATTCTGACAATCGAATAGATCCAGGTTGTAACCCCCGACCCGGCGCAACACCTTAGGGAAGTGATCGCGAATTTCCGGGCCTACCCGCTCCGCAATCGCCCTCACCTGCTGGGCGAGGCGCTGCTCCCGCGAGCCTTCCGCGAAGCGGTCAACGAAACCAAAACTCGCCGCGCTGCCGTCAGCCAGTAGCGCGTCGACGCCCAGCACGTTGTGCACCATATTGCCGTAGTAGATCGAGCGTGACCCGCAGGAGTTATTGCCCGCCATCCCACCGATGGTGCACTGGGCGCTGGTGGAAACATCCACCGGATACCAGAGCCCATGAGGTTTGAGCCAGGCGTTAAGGTGGTCGAGCACGATGCCCGGCTCCACCACCACGGTGCGCGCCTCGGCGTCAAACTCAATCACCTGATTGAGCCAGCGGGTAGTATCGATCACCAGGGCTTCACCGACGGTTTGACCACACTGGCTAGTGCCCGCGCCCCGGGCCAAGATGGGCACCCTGGCATCACGGGCAATATCCAGGGCAATTTTCAGATCTTCCTGATGGCGCGGGATGACCACGCCTACCGGCGTCACCTGATAAATAGAAGCGTCGGTTGAATAGCGCCCCCGAGTGGCCCGGTCAAACAGCACCTCCCCGGCCATCTCTCGGGATAACCGCTCGGCTAGTTCGCCGAGCGGTTTAATCTTGGCATCGCGGGACGGGTATTGGTTCGTCAGAGACGTCATATGGCTCTCCCGTCGTTTAGCGCTCGCCTGCGTTAAGCGGGTTGGCAGCAAAGTAGTCCAAAGCAGCCGTTACGCCACTGCCTTTAAGGTTAACGCCGGACAGCTTCATGCCCGCCTCACAGCCACCCAGCGTGGCAATCAGCGTTAAATCGTTGCAGTCGCCCAAATGGCCGATCCGGAACATTTTGCCTTTGGCCTTACCCAGCCCCATGCCTAATGAAAGGTCAAAACGCTCATAGATAATCTTGCGCACCGCATCCGCATCGACACCTTCGGGCATCACCACACCGGTCAGCACCGGCGAGTAAACCGACGGATCTAAACACTGAATCTCAAGCCCCCACGCCTCTACCGCCGCGCGCACCCCAGCGGCCCAGCGCTGATGGCGGGCCAGCACATTGTCCATGCCCTCATCCAGCAGCATATCCAACGCTTCGTTAAGGCCATACAACAGGTTGGTGCTGGGCGTGTAGGGCCAGTAGCCGTTCTTGTTGGCTTCGAGAATTTCATCCCATGCCCAGAAGCTTTTCGGCAATTTCGCCTGTTTGCTAACTTCAATCGATTTAGGCGAAAGCGCGTTAAAGCTGATGCCCGGCGGCAGCATCAAACCTTTCTGCGAGCCGGAAACCGTTACATCCACGCCCCACTCATCATGGCGGTAGTCGGCGCTGGCCAAACCAGAAATAGTATCGACAATCAGCAGTGCGGGATGGCCAGCTGCATCGATGGCTTTACGCACGGCGGCGATATCGCTCGTCACGCCAGTAGAGGTTTCGTTATGTACCACACACACAGCCTTTAGCTCGTGGTTGGTATCCTCTTTAAGGCGCGCCTCGATCATGTCGGCCTGAACACCGTGGCGCCAGCCTTCGTAGCCCGGCAGGCCCAAAAACTCAGGCTGAATGTCCAGACGTAGCGCCATTTTTTGCCATAGCGTGGCGAAGTGGCCGGTCTCGAACATCAACACTTTATCGCCGGGTGACATAGTATTGGCCAGCGCCGCTTCCCAGGCACCGGTACCTGAGGCCGGGTAGATAATCACCGGGTTCTCGGTTTTGAAGATTTTTTGGATCTTGCTCAGCAGCTCAAGACCCAGGGCACCAAACTCAGGCCCGCGGTGATCGATTGTGGGCAGGCTCATCGCCCGTAAAATACGGTCTGGCACCGGCGAGGGGCCAGGAATTTGCAAAAAGTGACGGCCGGATGGATGAAAATTAAGCTTTAACATGATGAGGTTCCTGTTTGTTGTTGTCAGGCTAAACGTTGGCTCTGCCAATTAGCGTTATTCAAAATGGATAATGAATGCAATTACTCACATCAAAAAAGCGCTATTTGATACATCCTTCAGCACGTAAAGCGTCAAGCTCAGCGCCGGAGAACCCTAAACTATCGAGCACTTCATCGGTGTGCTGGGCAAAGAGCGGCGCGGGGCTGCGAATTTGCGACGGTGTTTCTGAGAATTTGCTCGGAAAACCGATGGTTTTCATTTTGCCCATTACCGGGTGCTCCATCTCTTGCACCATGCCGCGCGCTAAATAGTGCTCATCCTGCATGGCCTGGGCGAAGTCGTTGATTGGTCCGGCAGGTACACCTGCGCTGTCACACAGGGTTAGCCACTCATCCACGCTTTGATTCGCCATTAGCTCTTCGAGCAGCGCCTCCAGCTCTTCAACGTGCTGGCCACGGTCCTGATTGGTAATAAAGCGGGGGTCCTGCATGAGTTCTTCGCGCTTCAGTACGTCCTGGCAGAAGCGCTCCCAGGTGCGCTGGTTGGCGCAGCCGAGCATCAAATAGCCATCGCTGGCTTTGACTGCCTGATAAGGCGCGGAAACACGGTGGCGCCAGCCCGTTGGCCCTGGCACGGTACCTTCAGAGAAGTAAGCCGCCGCTTCCCAGGTAAACCAGGGCAAACCGCACTCGGTGATAGCGATGTCGATATGCTGGCCAGCACCGGTTTTCATCTTGTGGATACACGCCGCCAGAATCGAGTAGACCGCGGTTAAACCACCGCCAATATCGTAAACCGCAATGCCGGTTTTCAGCGGGCGCTTGCCCTCCTCCCCGGTCATCGACATCAGGCCGGTCATGCCTTGTGCGACCAGGTCAAACCCGCCTTTATGACTATAGGGGCCGGTTTGCCCGTAACCGGAAATTGAGCAGTAAACGATGCCGGGGTTGATTGCTTTTATAGTGTCGTAATCGATCTCAAGCGACTTGGTCACACCAGGCCGGTAGTTCTCAACGATGACATCCGCATCAGCGGCCAAGCGGTAGAATATTTGCCGCGCCCGTTCGTCTTTAAGATTCAGCGAGATACTTTTTTTGTTGCGGTTAATCTGTGAAAAGCAGGTCGATTCGCCATTCACGTAGGGGCCCATTTGGCGGCTGTCGTCTCCGCCATTGAGCTTCTCGACTTTAATGACTTCGGCGCCCATGTCCGCCAGCACCATGGTGCAGTAGGGGCCAGCCATAATCTGTGATACATCAAGTACTTTTATATCTTGTAGGGGAAGCATGCGCTCTCTCCTTGACCTTTAATGACCAGACCACTCAAAGGGCGTTTTATTGACGAACTTATCCACCGCGGCGGCAAAGTCTCGGCTCATATAGCAAATGGTGACCCAGTCGTCGCTGGCATCGGCAGGGAGTCTCCGCTGCTCTAGCGCACGTCCAATCAACGCCTTGCTGGCCTGTAGCGTCAACGGCGACCGCTTGGCAAAGGCTTCCGCCAGCGCAGCCACTTCGGCGTAAATTGCATCAGCGTCAAACAGTTGATTTATTAGGCCTGCAGCCTGGGATTCTTCGGCGCCAAATAGCCGAGCCATCATTAGCGCTTCTTTGGTGCGTGCAACGCCAAGCATGTCGATCATGCGCGAGACGTTGTTAATCGAGAGCGTATTGCCCAGCGTTTTGGCGATCGGCACGCCAAACTTCATCGTCGGGGTGGCGTAGCGGAAATCGCACACCAGCGCTAGCGCCGCACCGCCGCCCACGCAGGCGCCTTCAATCAATGCCAGGGTCGGCTTGGGAAAGGTTTCCAGCTTGCCCACTACGCGGTCAATGCGTCGCTCGTAGGCAATCGCGTCTTCAGGCTGAGTGAAACCCGAAAACTGGCTAATATCAGTGCCCGCGACAAAGGCTTCACCGCCCACGCCATGAAGCACCACGGCATACACAGTGTCATCCTCGGCCAACTGATCGCAGTGCTTTTCCAGGGCATCGTACATTTCCCAGGTCATCGCATTGCGGCTCTGGGGCCGGTTAAAACCAATCCAGGCCACGCCATTACGAACGGAAAATGTGACGCTCTGGGCAGCCTGTGATTCGTCAAGATTGCTCATTTTCGTCTCCTGTTTGGGCGTGGTGCCGGGCTAATAACACCCGGCAACCAGCGCGTATAGCTGCTTAGCCGTAGATAAAGTTAACCAACGCCAGCGCAAACGCCGGGATGTAGGTATTGATCATTAGCACGGCGAACAGGACGGCGATAAACCACAGATTGGTTTTGGATGTGGCCCATACATCTGACTTGGCGATTGAACAAGACGCGATGAGGACGCTGGCCACCGGCGGAGTTTGCTGACCAATGGCTAGGTTCAGCGTCACGATCAAACCAAAGTGCAGCGGGTCGATACCCACTTCAAGTACTAACGGCAGGACGATCGGTACCACCAGGATGATGGCCGCTGCAGAGTGCAGGAAAATACCTAAAATCAAGAAAATAACATTAAGCAGTGCCAAAATAAGATATTTATTGTTGGTTAGCTCGCTGATTTGCATGGCGATTTCTTGAGGCACTCGGGTCTCAGTAAGATAGCCCCCCACCACTGCAGACGCGGCCACCAGCAGCATGACCACAGCGGTCTGCACACCAGCACTCTTACAAGAATCAATGAAATTTCTGATAGTGAATTCGCGATAAACCACCGCACTGATAAAGATCGCGACACATACCGCCAACGCCGCGCCTTCAGTTGCCGTAACGAAACCACCAAAGATACCACCGAGAATGATGACGGGAATCAATAGCGCCCAGATGGCTTCTTTAAAAGCTGTCCAAAGCTGTGAAACCCGGAACCGTCCTTCAGAGGGGAAGTTGTTCTTGCGCGCCAAGTAGTAGCACATCGCGGCTAAGCCCATCGCGCCCAACAAGCCCGGCAAAATACCCGCCACAAACATTTGCACCACTGATTCGCCCGACATCACCGCATAAAGAATCATCGGGATAGAGGGTGGGAGAATGATCGCAAGGCTTGCCGCAGAGGATGAGATAGAGGCCGCAAACTCTTTTGAGTAGCCTTTCTTGCGCATAGCCGGGATCAGAATACTGCCGATCGCCGATACACCCGCCACTGCCGACCCAGAGATTTCAGCAAAAAATACCGACGCGCCGATCGTCACCATCGCCAAACCGCCTTTGATAAACCCTACCATTGCCATGGCTAGGTCAATCAAACGCCGAGAGATACTCGACGCGTTCATAATGGCGCCCGCTAAAATAAACAGCGGTATGGCAATAAGCGGAAAATTGGTCGCGCCCTCAAACATAGTCATGCCCACCGTAGGCATCGCCATGTTGCCGTATGTCATAAAGGTGGCAATCGTTCCTACCAGCGCTAAGGCAACCGCCACCGGCACGTTAATTAGAATAAGCACTATTAGTGCTAAGAATATGTACAGTATGACCATGGTGTTTACTTATCCTCGCTGATGCGTGCTGACGGTGGCGACTTCTTCAGCGTCGATGCCGGCTTCTTCAAGCTCATGGTCAATAAAGCCTCTACCGCGCGCACTTTTAATCACATCAGGGATCCGCAGCAGTTCTGCAATAATGAACAGCACAGCAGCAACGGGAATCGCCGAGTGAACCAGTTGCATAGACACCCCTGGGAGGCTGACCATGCCAACGCCTTCGAGAATCAACATGACTTGGTAGCTCGCGAGACCCAAGAAAACGAAGAACCCGATAGTGATAGCTTCAGCTAACAGCGCGATCGGCACCCGAATAGCGGGAGGACACATGTTCAACACGCTTGGACAGGTAATGTGCGCGCCTTTAGCGGCTGCTAAAGCTGTGCCGTAGTAAGTCACCCAAGCCAGTAAAGCGGCGGCTAGTTCGTCATACCAGCTTAATGGAGAGCCTAGATAGCGGGTTACAAAACCTAGTGTTACGACAACGGCAAGCGCAATTACCAAAAAGACCACGATGCCTTCAAGAAACGAAAAATATGCGTTCTTGAACTTTGTAAAAGTACTCATTGAGACCTCCGAAAGGCGAGGCGCCCCGCCAAGTAGCGACGCACCTCTAAAGAGTGGCGCTTTGCTTACTCGCGAAGAGCAGTCACGGCGTCAATCATTTCCTGGCCACCATCCACTTCGTCAGCAAACTTGCTGTAAATGGTCTCAGAGGCCTCAACAAAGGCATCGAAGTCGACTTCATTCACTTTCATGCCTTCGTCCCGCATTTTCACCAGAGTTTCATCGTCTAGCCGCTGCCCCTCTTCCAGCACAAAATCTTCCATCTCGACAGCGACTTCTTCGAGTACCTGTTGCACTTCTTCAGGCAGGCGGTTCCAACTTACACCGGCGGTCAGATAAGCGGGTGTATAAACGTGGTTAGAGATCGAGAGGTAGTCTTGAACTTCGTGGAAGCGCGAGGAGTAGGTTTGAATAAAGGGATTTTCCTGGCCATCCATTGCGCCTGTTTGCAGGGCAACAAACACTTCCGACAGCGACATTGGCGAAGGTGCCGCGCCGTAGCTACGGAACATATCGATACGCCATGTGCCGCCAGGTACGCGCAGCTTTATTCCTTCGAGATCTTCTGGCGTTACGATTGGTCTCTCGTTGTTAGTAATCTGGCGAAAGCCATTTTCCCACACGCCAATAATTTTAAAACCACGGGCTTCTGCAGCGTCATACAGCGGGCCACGAACGATCTCTTCACGCACGCGCTTCATATGTTCGCGGTCTTGGATCAAGTAAGGCATCTCGAACAGTGCAAACTCAGCGGATTCAGAGCTCATTACTGTCGAGGGCAACGAGAGATCTAAAGACCCTAACCGCAGGCGACGCATCATCGATTCGTCACCACCCAGTTGGCTATTGCCAAAAACGTTTACTTCCGCCACGCCTTCCAAACGTTCGTTGGCAAGTTCGGCAAAGCGATTCGCAGAAATTTCAAACAGTGATCCAGGGCCACCGACATGGCCAAGGCGAATTTCCGTCTGGGCGTTGGCGGCGGCGGCCTGCAAGCCAAACGACACAACGGCCGTAACGAGTGCTGTTTTGAGCAATTTCATTGTGAACTCCAGGTAAAGCATTTGTTGTTGTTAGCAATGTCACCATCGTGGCTCTGGCACCCGATAGCGCCTGCAAAAGGCGTCGCTTGAGTAGATCTACTTATTGTTGATCTAGCGCTACTCATGAAACATCCTCCACCTCAATTTGAATTCAAAATTCAAAATTAGGTATTAAACTTTCGTCTCGACACGAAAATCTCACTGCAACCAGTTGATTTAAAAAGGGCTAATAAAAAGTAATCGTAAAAAAAAGCGGACAGCGCCTCGATTCGACCGCTGCCCGCTTCATTTAACATCTTTCTGCTAACACTTAGTCCGGTTCAAGCCCCCAGCGCAGACCGGCCCGCTCAATACCGGCAATCGCCGCTTGTTGATCCTCCTCAGATGAAGCACCGCTAACCCCCACCGCACCAATCACACAATTTTGCTGATCTAGAATGGGGACGCCGCCGGCCACCGCTACAAAATGCCCCTGGGAAGCCGCCGCCACACTGGCAACAAAAGCGGTGCGCTCGGCATTACGGGCGCCACTTACCCCACTGGCAACACCGATGCCCAACGAGGCATAAGCTTTTCCCTGCGCAACCGGAAACCGCAATGGCGCACAGCCATCTTCCCGCTCTGCGGCGATCACATGGCCACCGCCGTCTAGCACGATGATTGTTAACGGCGGCAATTTTGCTTCGCGCGCCTGCGCCATGGCACCATCAATGATCTTTCTGCCCTCTTCTCGGGTGAGCTGTACGCTGCAGTGAAATACTTGTCCGGCCATAAGAGTTACCTTTTTTGTTGTCACTCAGTTGTTGTCAGCACGTTGTCTTGGTAAGTACGCGGTTTTGGTAAGCACATCGACGTCGTAGATAGCGATGGTGGACAAAAGCGCCACCAAAGGAATATTGAATTCATAATTACTTTTGCAGATCATATCAACAAAAGCCACTATGCGAAGATGGCATCGTGCTCACATTGAACTAGGTGGTCTGGGTAGCTTGGCAAGCAAACAAGCGAGCCGCTGACAAGGAACTTACGAATGACAAAGATCTTGCAACGCAATTTATATCGCGAAGTGGCCGATAGAATTGGCGACCTGATTGAGCACGGAGAGCTGCTACCCGGTGAACGTATTTCGGAAAAGCAGCTGTGCGATCGCTTCGGTGTATCGCGTACGCCGCTGCGGGAAGCATTGAAAGTACTCGCCACTGAAGGACTGATTGAACTGCTACCCAATCGCGGCGCGCGGGTGGTGCGGTTAACCTTAAAAAACGTTAAAGACACCTATGACCTGATGGCCGCACTAGAGGGGCTGTCGGGGGAGCTTGCCTGCCAGTACATCAGTGACGCTGAAATTGCCGCCATTCGTCAGCTACACGACACGATGCTGGAACACTACCGTAACCGGGATCTAATGCCCTATTTCCAGGTCAATCGGCAGATTCACGAAAGCATTCTGGCGGCGTCCAATAACGATGTGCTGCAAGAGATGTATAGCAATCTAAGTCAGCGCATTAAGCGCGTGCGTTACTCCAAGAAGATGACCGAACGCTACTGGAGCCAGGCGGTAAAAGATCATGAAAATATGATGGCTGCACTTGAAAAGCGTGACAGCCAATTGCTCGGCCAAATTCTCCGTGACCATCTGTGCAATAAGATTGAAGTGGCTACCTTAGCAGGCGTGATTGACACCGAAGACGATAAAAGTGCGGCTAACAGTTAACTTAGCTATTGCCACTCTTCAAGGCGCATGGAGGATCGCTCCAGCCGATCGTGCTCCACCTCCAGATCACGCAGCAGTTGGCTAATGCTGGAGAGATGCTCTAGCGCCACCTGTTTTGCTTGCTCTGCATCGCCGCTGACAACGGCATCGTGCAGTTGAGCATGCTGCTGATTGATCATCGCCCGCGGCACAGGCAAATGATAAAGGTGTTTGACCGAAGCGAATACCGAACTCAGCAATAAATCGGTCAGGCTCTGCAGCGTGTGTACCAACACTGGATTATGCGATGCTTGGGAAACCGCCAAATGAAAGGCGTGATCAAATCTAGCCAGCCGCTCGACATCGATCGGCTCGGCGGTTTCCGCATAGTCGGCCATTTCGTGATAACGGCGGGTGATCAGCACGCGGTCAGCGGAGGTGCCCCGGCTTGCCGCCAAACGTGCCGATTCCCCTTCTAACAGGGCGCGCACTTCTAGCAGATCGAACAGCGTGCGCGGATGGTCTTTAAACAAGTGCATAAGGGGGCTTTGCTGATTGACGGGTAGCAGCGTCGCCACCGTCGATCCATGGCCCTGGCGGGTGTCGATAATCCCCTTGCTGCGCAGAATTCTTAACCCCTCGCGTAACGACGCGCGGGAGACGCCAAGCCGATCACACAGCCGCCGTTCCGAAGGGAGCAACTGGCCGGGGCGAAAAACGCCATCCAGAATAAGACGTTCAAGCCGAGTAGCCACCTGATCCGGCCTACGCTGCCCGGGGGACAAGGCTTGATTCTCTGATGCCATGGTGACTCTCCTAATGGGCGATATGACCAGCTTGCCAGGACTCGACCCAGTACTAAACAAACAAGGCACCCCTGTCGACCAATTACTGGTCAGACCAATGCACCACAGCCTAGACAGACCGATAAAAAAAGCCCAAATTGAGGCCATGTTAGGTGGGCGGCCCATGGACAACTTTTCAGCGTTCGCCTTTAACGATAATAAACATGGGATGTCATGATGAATATCCTCTTTGATGAGCGCCTGGACGGCGAATTGGTCCAGCGAGATAAAAGCGAGGTCTTGAGCGACCTGCAGCAAGCGGTTCCCGATATGACGCTGCTGCACCGTGAAGAAGACTTGCGTCCTTTCGAATGCGATGGTCTGGCGGCCTATCGCGTACTGCCGATGTTGGTGGCGTTGCCGGAAACCCTTCAACAGGTTGAAGGGTTACTCAAGCGCTGCCATGCCCTGGGCGTACCCGTGGTTACCCGCGGTGCGGGCACCGGACTCTCAGGGGGCGCCCTGCCGCTGGAGCAGGGCGTGCTGCTGGTCATGTCACGGTTTAACAAGATTCTGAGCGTTGACCCCGATGCACGGATGGCTCGCGTGCAGCCCGGCGTTCGTAATCTGGCGATTTCCGAGGCTGCCGCGCCCTACGGCCTTTACTATGCCCCGACCCCTCCTCGCAAATTGCCTGCTCGATCGGCGGTAACGTGGCTGAAAATGCCGGCGGCGTGCACTGTTTAAAATATGGTTTAACGGTGCATAACGTCATGCGGGTGGACGTACTCACCATCGAGGGCGAAGCCATGACACTGGGCGCCGAGTCTCTCGATGCGCCCGGTTTTGACCTATTAGCCTTGATGAACGGCTCTGAGGGCATGCTCGGCGTGGTCACCGAAATTACCGTCAAGCTGCTGCCCAAGCCGGAAACCGCCAAGGTACTGATGGCCAGCTTCGACGATGTCGAAAAAGCCGGCCATGCGGTGGGCGATATCATCGCGGCAGGGATCATTCCTGGCGGCTTGGAAATGATGGATAAGCTTGCCATCAAAGCCGCCGAGGACTTTGTCAAAGCGGGCTATCCTCTCGACGCCGAGGCGATTCTGCTCTGCGAGCTGGATGGCGTTGAGGCCGACGTTGACGACGATTGCGATACCGTACGCCGCGTGCTGGAAAAAGCCGGAGCCACCAATATTCAACAGGCCCGCGATGAAGCCGAGCGCGCCAAGTTCTGGGCCGGACGTAAGAACGCCTTCCCTGCGGTGGGCCGCATGTCGCCGGACTACTACTGCATGGACGGCACTATCCCCCGCCGCGAACTCCCCGGGTACTCAAAGGCATTGCTGCGCTTTCTGAGGAGAGCGGCCTGGCGGTGGCCAACGTGTTCCACGCTGGCGACGGCAACATGCACCCGCTGATCCTGTTTGATGCCAATAAAGAGGGCCAACTGGCGCTTGCCGAAGAGGTAGGTGGCAAGATTCTTGAGCTTTGTGTGGCGGCAGGCGGTTCGATCACCGGCGAGCACGGCGTGGGGCGGGAAAAAATTAATCAGATGTGCAGTCAGTTCCAGCCGGATGAAATCAGCGTTTTCCATGCCCTGAAAGCGGCATTCGATCCCCAGCGCCTGCTCAATCCTGGTAAGAACATTCCGACCCTGGCGCGCTGCGCAGAGTTTGGCGCCATGCATGTTCACAATAACGAACTGCCGCACCCGGATCTGCCCCGTTTTTAATAGTGACCTAGTCAAGATAACCACTAGGCAAAATAAATATTGGAATAGACCATGACCGAATTAGCGATGCATGCCGCCGACCGCGATATCGCTGACACGCTGTGTGAGCAGGTGCGCAGTGCGTATGACGCACACACTCCGCTACGTATTGTAGGCGGCGATACCCGCGCCTTTTATGGCCGACCGGTGGATGGCCAAGCGCTGCAGATGGCCGAACATAGTGGCATTGTCAGCTACGATCCGGTGGAGCTGGTGGTCACCGTGCGCGCTGGCACGCGACTAAGCGCCCTTCAAGCAGCGTTGGCAGAGAAACACCAGATGCTGGGGTTTGAGCCGCCCATATTTGGCGAAGCCTCGACCATTGGTGGCGCGGTCGCGACCGGCCTTTCCGGCCCGCGCCGCCCCTGGGCAGGCGCAGCGCGGGACTTCGTGCTTGGCACTCGGGTCATCACTCAAGAGGGCAAGCTGCTGCGCTTTGGCGGCGAGGTGATGAAGAATGTCGCCGGTTACGATCTTTCGCGCATGATGGCGGGTGCTCAAGGAACACTTGGCGTGCTGACCGATATCTCGTTTAAAGTGCTGCCCATTCCCAACGCTACGCACAGCTTACGCCTGCCCATTAATCTTGAAGACGCGCTTAAAAAGCTTGCCGAGCTGGGTCGCAAGCCGCTGCCGATCACGGCGGCAGCCTGGCATAACGGTGAGCTTTTTCTGCGCTTAGAGGGTGGCAACAGCTCTGTCAGCGCGACGCAAGCGCAGCTAAACGGCGAGCCGCTTGATGCCAGCTTCTGGACCTCGCTACGCGACCATACCCACGATTTCTTCCAACTCAGCGACGACCAAGCGCTGTGGCGGTTATCGCTGCCTCCGCATACGTCGCCGCTAGCACTGGATATTCCCGAAGCGGATATCTTTTACGATTGGGCGGGCTGTCAGCGCTGGGTAAAAACATCGCTGGATGCCAGTACCCTGCGCGCCGCCTGCGCGGCAGCAGGCGGCCATGCCACCTGCTACACGCCGCACGCCCAGGGAGGCGCCGCCGACCCTTTCACGCCGCTCAATAAGGTAGTGGAAAAATATCATCGTAATTTAAAGGCGGAGCTGGATGCCCATGGCATATTCAATCCCAGTCGTCTTTATGCGGCGTTTTAATCAGGAGAGCTGACATGCAGACGCAATTTACCGATGCCGACCGTCAGAAGCCGCACATTCAGGAAGCAGATAGCATTTTGCGCACCTGCGTTCACTGCGGTTTCTGTAACGCCACCTGCCCCACCTACCAGCTGTTGGGCGATGAGCGCGACGGCCCCCGCGGGCGTATTTATCTGATGAAGGAGCTGCTTGAGAGCCACGACGATGACGACCAAGTCACCGAAGAGACTCGCCTGCACCTTGACCGCTGCCTGACCTGCCTTAACTGTGAAACTACCTGCCCTTCCGGCGTGGAGTACCACAAGCTACTCAATATTGGCCGTGCCGAAATTGAGCGCAGGGTTCCCCGTCCTGCTGGCGAGCGGGCCCAGCGCTATGCACTGCGGAAAATGATGGTCGAGCCTAAACGCTTTCAGGCACTGCTAAAGCTGGGCCAAACCTTTAAGCCGCTGGTGCCTAGCAAGCTACGCAGTAAAATGCCCGCAGCGCCCATAGATGCAGGTGCACGCCCCGACGCAAACCGTCATACCCGGCAAGTGCTGATTCTGGAAGGCTGCGTGCAGCCGGGGCTGTCACCCAATACCAATGCGGCTACCGCGCGGATCCTAGATCGGCTCGGCATTAGCGTAACGCCGGTGGCTAAAGCAGGCTGCTGTGGCGCGGTTGATTTTCACCTCAACGCCCAGGACGATGGGCGGGCTCGTATGCGCGCCAATATTGACGCTTGGTGGCCATATATTGAACAAGGCGCTGAAGCCATCGTTCAAACCGCCAGCGGTTGCGGCGCCTTTGTTAAAGAGTATGGCTATATGCTCAAGGATGACCCTGAATACGCCGTTAAAGCGCAAAAGGTCAGCACTTTGGCCAAAGATATTGTCGAAATCTTGCGCGATGAGCCCCTGGAAGCATTGAACGTTAAAGAATCCAAGCGGCTGGCATTTCACTGCCCTTGTACGCTGCAACACGCGCAAAAGCTTAACGGTGCAGTGGAAGGCGTACTCACCAAGCTCGGCTTTTCGTTAACGCCGGTGCAGGATGCGCATCTCTGCTGCGGCTCGGCGGGCACTTACTCGATTACTCAACCGGAAATTGCCACCCAACTGCGCGACAATAAGCTCAATGCCCTGGAGGCCGGTAATCCAGAGATGATTGTCACTGCCAATATCGGCTGTCAAACCCACTTGGCTGGAGCCAACCGTACGCCGGTGCGCCACTGGGTTGAAATCGTCGATGCGGCACTTCCCTAGCGCTGGTTGTTACTCTTTACCCCCTACCGCCGCGCTGCTACTTAATAGCGCGGCGACTCACTCCCTGCCTTAAAAAGGATTACCCCATGCAAACAAAAGCCATCCTCGCTCAAGCCGATGTCATCAATGTATTAGACGCGGCGCAAAAAGAAGCCGACAGCAATAACTGGCCGGTCACTATCGCAGTAACCGACGACGGCGGCCACTTATTGGGCCTGCGCCGTTTAGATGGTGCTGCCCCTTTCAGTGCCGATGTTGCCACGCAAAAAGCGCGCAGCGCAGCGCTAGGTCGTAAAGAGACCCAGGTATTTGAAGAGATGATTAACGGCGGCCGTACAGCGTTTCTTTCTGCGCCGCTGCAGGGTCTACTTTCAGGTGGTGTGCCGATCACAGTGGATGGCCATGTGGTGGGTGCCGTAGGTATTTCCGGCGTTAAACCCGACCAGGACGTACAGGTTGCCAAAGCAGGTGTTAGCGCTATCGGCTAATGCTAGCGGGCAGCCCGTAGGCTGCACGCAATAAAAAAGCCCGGATCAATGATCCGGGCTTTTTTGGAATTCGTTCGACTGATGCCGATATTACATTTTCAATCTAAGCGCTTAATGGCGGACCGGACGAGACTCGAACTCGCGACCTCCGGCGTGACAGGCCGGCATTCTAACCGACTGAACTACCGGTCCACGTTAAGGCACTTTACAACGACCATCAAAGCTAACAGTTATAAGCGGTTCAGAGGCGCTTTTAAAAGGTAGGCGATGGTGGGTGGTACTGGGTTCGAACCAGTGACCCCCAGCTTGTAAGGCTGGTGCTCTCCCAACTGAGCTAACCACCCAATTTGTCAATAAGCACCACAGTCGCTTATCAACCTTGCTTAGCAGTTATCGTGGCGGACCGGACGAGACTCGAACTCGCGACCTCCGGCGTGACAGGCCGGCATTCTAACCGACTGAACTACCGGTCCGAATTGCGATAACACACTTTAAAGCTAATTACTTATCAAGCAGATAGTTATTTGATGTTGGCGGACCGGACGAGACTCGAACTCGCGACCTCCGGCGTGACAGGCCGGCATTCTAACCGACTGAACTACCGGTCCGTTATGCACATCAAAACTTCATCTTACTTTTTGCTTCTTACTTTTCACTTCACGTTTTCAAACCATTTTTAGTACTAATAAATTAGTGTTACTAAACATGGTGGGTGGTACTGGGTTCGAACCAGTGACCCCCAGCTTGTAAGGCTGGTGCTCTCCCAACTGAGCTAACCACCCGCTGGTCACGTGGCGCTGCATTCTACAGAAGGTTGTTTCAATGTCAACATGCTGCGCTTAAAAACTGCTTTTAAGCTAGCGCGTTGCCCTCTTCTTTCAAGCCTTGGCTGTGAACGCGGACGAAGGATGCCGTAACCTGGGTGGCTTCGTCAATCAAAAACGTTTGCGTTAACCCAGAAGAGCGCCGCGGCTTGAAATCGTGATCGCCATCTTTCAGCCAAGCCAGCTGCGCATTAGCGGGCAGCGTATAGCTTGCGACCTCCTCCTGCGTACCGAAAGGATCTCGCTCACCTTGTATCACTAGCATGGGGCAAGTAACCGCCGGCCAGTGTTCCAAACGAAGCTTTTCCGGCGCTTTGGTGGGATGAAACGGATAACCGGCCACCACGACACCAGGGCACGGTTGTTGGCTGGCTAACAGCGTCGCCACGCGGCCGCCCATCGACTTCCCACCAACCCACAACGACCCGTCAAACAGGGAATCAAGTAGCGCGTACCACTCGGCAAACTGGGCAAGTGTCTGAGCGATCGGTGGCGGTGGGCGTCGCTTGCCGGTTTCCTGCATTTGCTGCATATAAGGAAAGTCAACACACAGAACTTGTATTCCCTGCCCCGCCAAAGAGGTGACAAATTGACGCATGAAAGCTGACTGATGACCGGCGCCTGCACCATGGGCAAACAGCAAGCGTCCTATTTTGGCCTCACCCTGAACCGCCAACGGCCCCATGCCCTGCACCAGATAACAGCCGTTTGAGTCGAGATGAATCTCCTCGCTTAATGCGTCTGGCGGCAACGAAATATAGTCAGACAAAGCGTAATGTGACATACACCGCTCCTAATAATTCAATGATTAACCTATTGGCATGTTCAGCTTAAGCCTCGGCTGCGCTAGAATCCTCGTCGGATCTTGACCTGCATCATCAAGCGGGTGGCCGCATCCGTGCAAAATGCCACGGGTTACCCCCTAACCGCGTTCGATGGGAACATGAAATGAGCACAGCATTTGAACACCCGACCTACAACTACAAGGTAGTTCGGCAGTTCGCGATTATGACCGTTGTGTGGGGCATCGTGGGTATGACCGTTGGTGTCATCCTCGCCTCGCAACTGGTTTGGCCGCAACTGAACCTCGGCATACCTTGGACCAGCTTCGGGCGACTGCGTCCGTTACATACTAACGCCGTTATTTTCGCTTTTGGTGGCTCGGCGCTTTTTGCAACGTCCTATTACGTTGTCCAGCGAACGTGCCAGACACGGCTATTCTCGGACAGGCTGGCGGCCTTTACGTTCTGGGGCTGGCAAGCCGTTATTATCTCAGCGATCGTGTCGCTCCCCATGGGCTACACCACGACCAAGGAGTACGCTGAGCTAGAGTGGCCGATCAATATTTTGATTGCAGTCGTTTGGATCAGCTATGCCATCGTGTTCCTGATGACGATTAAAAAGCGCACCACGTCGCATATTTATGTGGCGAACTGGTTCTTTGCGGCGTTTATTTTAACCGTTGCAGTGCTGCATATCGTTAACAACGCGGCGATCCCGGTTACCCCGATGTACTCCACCTCGATCTACGCCGGTGCGGTGGATGCCATGGTGCAGTGGTGGTACGGCCATAACGCGGTAGGCTTCTTCCTGACCGCCGGCTTCCTGGGCATGATGTACTACTTCGTACCCAAGCAGGCTGAGCGACCGATTTACTCTTACCGTCTTTCCATCGTCCACTTCTGGGCGCTGATCATGATTTACATGTGGGCAGGCCCGCACCACCTGCACTACACAGCGCTGCCGAACTGGGCGCAGTCATTAGGCATGATCATGTCTATCATCCTACTGGCGCCCTCCTGGGGCGGTATGATCAACGGCATGATGACCCTGTCAGGCGCTTGGCATAAGCTGCGCACGGACCCCACACTGCGCTTCTTGGTAGTGGCCCTATCGTTCTACGGTATGTCGACGTTTGAAGGCCCGATGATGGCCATCAAAACGGTCAACGCGCTGTCGCACTACACAGACTGGACCATTGGCCACGTTCACTCCGGTGCGCTCGGCTGGGTAGCGATGATCACTATCGGCTCAATGTACCACCTGATTCCGCGCGTATTCGGTCGCACTGAAATGCACTCCGTCAACCTGATTGCCGTGCACTTCTGGCTGGCCACTATCGGCACGGTACTTTACATCGCCTCGATGTGGGTTAACGGCATTCTGCAAGGTCTGATGTGGCGTGCGATCAACCCTGACGGCACCTTGATGTACACCTTCGTTGAAGCCGTTGAAGCCAGCGCACCGGGCTACTTCGTGCGCTTAATCGGCGGCCTCTTCTGGGTCACCGGCATGCTGATCATGGCATTCAACGTTTACATGACCGTTAAGCGTCGTGAGGCCATCAGCCATTCAGCGCCACAAGCTGCTTAAACCGGGGAAGTTGAGACCAATGAAACACGAGATTGTCGAAAAGAACGTTGGCCTACTTGCCGTGTTGATCCTTGTCGTGATCAGTTTCGGCGGCTTGGCTGAGGTGGTGCCACTGTTTTTCCAGAAGCAGACCACCGAGCCGGTTGAAGGCCTGGAGCCGCTATCAGCGCTGGAACTGGAAGGCCGTGACATCTATCGCCGTGAAGGCTGCGTGGGCTGTCACTCACAGATGGTTCGCCCGTTCCGCGCTGAAACCGAGCGCTACGGCCACTACAACGTGGCGGGTGAACAGGTTTATGAGCACAACTTCCTGTGGGGCTCTAAGCGTACCGGGCCGGATCTGGCACGTGTCGGCGGCCGCTATAGCGACGACTGGCACCGTGCTCACCTCTACAACCCGCGGGATGTAGTGCCCGAGTCAATTATGCCGGCTTACCCCTGGCTGTTTGAAAACACCCTCGATGGTGACGCCACACCGAGAAAGATGCGCACGCTGCGTCAGTTAGGTGTGCCGTATACCGACGAAGATATCGCCAATGCAACTGCAGATGTCCGCGGCACCCAGGAAATTACCGCCCTGGTCGCGTATCTACAGCAGCTCGGAACCGTGCTCGAGGGCACTCGTTAAGTTATGGATACGGGAACTTTTCGCGGCCTCATCACGCTGATCTTGATTTTCGCTTTTATCGGCATCGCCCTCTGGGCGTACTCCAAGCGACGCAAGCCAGACTTCGACGAAGCGGCCAACCTGCCCTTTGCCGATGAAGATGAGCAACCGACCAGTGACAAGCACGCGTCGCATGAACGCGATAGCGAAGCGCATTCCCGCCAAGACAGGGGAGATAAGAAGTTATGAATAATTTATGGGGTGACTCCCTATCCGGCTTCTGGAGTGCCTGGATCATTATCATCACGCTGGGCACAATTGCGCTGAGCGTATGGATACTGCTGGCCAACCGTCGTACCGATAAAACGCCGGATGCTGAAGGCAACGTAGAAACCACTGGCCACGCTGCCGACGGTATTGAAGAGTATGACAACCCACTACCTCAGTGGTGGTTCAAACTATTCATCCTGACGGTAGTTTTTGCGTTGGGTTATCTCGTTCTTTATCCCGGCCTTGGCAACTACGCCGGGGTGCTGGGCTGGTCGCAAGAGGGCCAGTGGGAAGAGGAAGTTGCGCAAGCGGAAGAACGCTTCACACCGATTTTTGCCCAGTATCAGGAAGTGCCTATTCCTGAACTAGCCGAAGATAACGAAGCGATGCAGGTGGCGGAACGCATTTTCCAGAACAACTGCGCGGTATGTCACGGTTCCAACGCGCAAGGTGGCTACGGCTTCCCTAACCTGACCGATGACGACTGGCTATACGGCGGAGAGCCCGACAATATCGTTCAAACGCTGACGAATGGCCGTAACGGGCTAATGCCTTCCTGGCAGCAGTTGGGGCAAAACAATATTGAGAACCTGACTCAATACGTGCTCTCGCTGTCTGATGAAGCGCATGATGAGGCACAAGCTGAACAGGGCGAAAGCACCTTTACTGCAGTCTGTGCGGCTTGCCACGGCCCAAGTGGCACGGGCAATACAGCCCTCGGCGCGCCTAACTTGACCGACAATACCTGGCTCTACTTGGCGCCCGGCCAAGAGGTAGGTGACTCCATCCGTCAAACGCTACGCAATGGCCGTAACGGCCATATGCCGGCGCAAGCGGCTTATATTGGTGAAGAGCGTGTTCACCTGGTCGCCGCCTACGTGTATAGCCTGCGCTTAGCGGACTGATTGACTAAACAGCCCTACTAGCCAAGCAAGGGTGCGGCCTCAAACCGCACCCTTTCTTTATACGCAAACCGATACAATATTGACCATGCACCGCCTTTACGAGACTAGGTGCACTCCCTCCTGCCTTCTGAGCCGGGAATACCGCCATGGAAAAGATACCAACCCAAGACGTCACGCCGAATCCGGTGGGGCATCACACTCCTCCACAACAACCGGTTACTCAGGAAATGTACGCTAAACGGCGTCACATTTATGTGCGAGAAATTAAAGGTATTTTCCAGAAACTACGCCGCAGTACTAATTGGGCGTTAATGCTGATGTTTTTCCTATTGCCCTGGATTAACCTTGGCGGCCGGCCACTCATTCTGTTCGACCTGCCTAATCGCGAATTCCATATTTTTAGCGCCACGTTCTACCCGCAGGAGTTCATACTGCTGTCGTGGCTGTTGATTATCTGTGCTTTTGGGCTGTTCTTTATTACTGTTTTTGCTGGTCGGGTGTGGTGTGGTTATACCTGCCCGCAAAGCGTTTGGACCTTTCTGTTTATCTGGCTTGAACACCGCATCGAAGGCTCGCGTAATCGGCGTATCAAGCTCGACGATCAGCCGATGACAGCGGATAAGGCGTGGCGTAAAACCGCTAAACACACCGCTTGGCTACTGATAGCGCTCGCTACCGGCATCACCTTTGTGGGTTACTTCACGCCGATTCGCGATTTAGTGGCGGAATTGCCGACATTTGAAGCCCATGGCTGGTCCTACTTCTGGGTGGGCTTTTTCCTGGTGTTCACTTACCTGAACGCAGGTTGGCTGCGTGAACAGGTGTGCATTTATATGTGTCCCTATGCCCGCTTTCAATCGGTGATGTTTGACCGTGACACACTGATTGTCTCCTACGATGAGTCCCGCGGCGAACCCCGTGGGCATCGCAAAAAAGGGCTGAGCCATCAGGAAGCGCGTCAAGCTGGCTACGGCGACTGTATCGACTGCGACCTGTGTGTGCAGGTCTGCCCCACTGGCATCGATATCCGCGATGGCCTGCAGTATGAGTGCATCACCTGCGCCGCCTGTATCGACGCCTGCGACAGCGTGATGGACAAAATGGGTTACCCACGGGGGCTGATACGCTACACCACCGAAAACGCGCTTGAGGGCAAAAAGAGCCATATAATGCGCCCTCGCCTGCTAGGCTACTTTGCGGCATTAGTATTAATGATAGGCACTTTTGCCTGGGCGATTAACGACCGCATGCCGCTTAACTTTGACGCTGAACGCGAGCGCACCCAGCTTTACCAAACGACCCGTGACGGCCTGATTAGTAATGTGTTTACCCTGACCATTCGTAACCTTGATGATCAGGACCACACCTACCAACTAAGCGTTTCCGGGTTACCCAGTTTAGCCTTAGAGAGCAATATGATTGACGTGCCTGCGGGTGAGTCGCGCTTAGAAGTTGTCACGGTGACCGCTAGCCCTGACGAGCTACAGCAACCCAGTCACGATATTGTATTCACGCTGCAGGCTCAGCAAGACGAGCGTATTCGCCTTGAGCGGGACGCCCGCTTTCTGGGCGATATGAGGAGATAAACGACTATGTCATCCCTACCCTCTAGCGAGAAGGTGACCCCCTGGTATAAGCAGTTTTGGCCATGGTTTTTAATCGGCATTCTGTTCTCTTCGATTATCGTCAGCACCGGCTTTGCCGTTATGTCGATCAAGAGTTTCGACGGCATGGTGGTACAGGAAGATTATTACGAGCACGGCAAAGCCATTAATATGGTGCTTGCCAAACAAGAGCAGGCGCGCACTCTGAACTTAAGCGCAGAGCTCCGCCTGGATCCGATGACCAGCGATATTGTGGTTGATTTAAGCGGCGATGCGCGCCCAGAAACGCTCTATTTAGACCTTATCTTCCCTACTGAAGATAACCGTGACCAATCGTTTGTGCTTGAGCACGTGCGTGATGGCCGCTATATCGCCCAAGGGCCTGACAATCTGCGCTATCGCTGGTACCTACAGATTCAGCCCGCACTAGAAGATGCCGACTGGCGTCTGACGGGTGAAGCGACATTCCCGAATGAAAATAGCGTCGCGCTACTGCCGGGAGGGCGCAAAGCAAGCGAATGAGCGACGCCACCCCCTGCTACCACTGCGGCAATCCGGTTCCCGCTGGAGCACCCTGGTCGATTAGCCTAGATGAGGATACCCACCCGCTTTGTTGCCCCGGCTGCGAGGCGGTGGCCCATGCCATCGTCGACGGTGGCCTAGAGAGCTACTACCGCTACCGTACCGAACTGCCCGAACGCCCGGATGAGCGCCAGGCCGCCAAAGCGGACACCTGGTCGGTGTTTGACGACCCCGGCCTGCAGGCGCAGTTTGTCCACCCCGATGGCGACGAGGGCAACGTCAAAGCTACCCTCGCCATTGAAGGCATTACCTGCGCCGCCTGTGCATGGCTGATCGAGCACCGCCTGAACGCCCTGGAAGGGGTCACCTCCAGCGCGGTGAATTTAACCCACCACCGGTTGCGGGTAAGCTGGAATCCCCAGCGGTTGAAGCTCTCGCAGCTGCTGGCGGAACTGGCCGCCATCGGCTACGACGCCCAGCCCTACGAGCCTGATCAAGCCCAGGCGCGCATGCAGCATGAAGAGCGCATGAACGTGCGACGGCTAATTATCGCCGCTGTGGGCATGATGCAGGTGATGATGTTTTCGATCCCGATCTATGTCTCCGGCCCCGGAGAAATCAGCGACGACTTCTATGCCTTGTTTCACTGGCTCTCCTTTGCGCTGGCCACGCCGGTGGTGTTTTTCTCCGCCCAGCCGTTTTTCCGCAACGCCCTGCGCGATCTGCGCACCGGGGTACTGGGCATGGATGTGCCAGTCTCGCTGGCGATTGGCGGGGCTTACCTTGCCAGCAGCTACGCGGTGCTGTTTAACGTCGGCGAGGTCTATTTTGACTCGGTGGCGATGTTTACCTTCTTTTTACTCTTTGCCCGCTACGTAGAAGGCCGCGCCAGACGCCGCAGCGGCCATAGCGGCAATGCGCTGAGCGGCGTGTTACCCATTTCGGCCACGCGGCTGGAAAGCGACGGCAGCGAGCGCATTCTACCCGCCAGCGAACTCGCCCCCGGCGACCGTGTATTGATCAAGCCCGGCCACGGCGTCCCTGCCGATGGCATTATCGAGGAAGGCGAATCGAGCCTGGATGAGTCGATGCTGACCGGCGAATACCTACCGGTCACCCGCCGGGTGGGCGACCGCATTACCGGCGGTAGCCAAAACATGGAAAACCCGCTGGTGATCAGGGTGACTCACGCCGGGCGCGATGCCCGGGTAGCGGGCATTGTCGATCTCACCGACCGCGCCTTTGCCAGCCGTCCGCGGCTTGCGCAGATGGCGGCGCGTATGGCCCACCTCTTTGTACTCCGACTGCTGCTGGTGACCGCCTGCGTGACGATCGCCTGGTGGTTTATCGATCCCTCTCGGATGCTCTGGGTGCTGCTTTCGGTGCTGGTGGTGACCTGCCCCTGTGCGCTGGCGCTGGCCACCCCCGCGGCACTGACCGCAGGCCACGGCCAGCTACGTAAGCGCGGCGTGTTGATTACCCGCGCCGATGCCATGGAAACCCTCTCCAACGTTACCCGGGTGATTTTTGATAAAACCGGCACACTAACCCGCGGCGAAATGCACCTGACCCAGACCCAGCCGTTCGGCGAATTAACCGCCGAGCGTGCCCAGGCGATTGCAGCGGCGTTAGAGGCCCACTCAGAACACCCCATCGCCCGCGCCTTTCGGCCGTTCCGGGATGCCACGCTGCAAGCCAAAGAGATCCACAGCCACACCGGGCAAGGCCTTGAGGGGAGCTTAAACGGCGCCCGCTGGCGGTTGGGCAAGCCCAGGTTTGCAGTAAACGGCGCAATAGATAGCGCAATGGATGGCGCCACCGATACCCCCATCGCGGCACCCGCCAGGGGCCAGTGGCTGCTGCTGAGCGAAAACGGCGAACCCCGCGCCTGGTTTGGTCTGCATGATGGTATTCGTGATGACGCTGCTGCCACGATCAAAGCCCTTCAGGCCCAGGGGCTAACCGTGGAGCTGCTCTCCGGTGATACCGTCGATGCCGTTGAGAGCCTGGCTAACCAGCTCAACATTACTACCTGGCACGCAGGCACCAGCCCCGAAGGCAAACTGGCCCGGATGAAAGAGCTTCAAGCCGCTGGCGAAACCGTGGTGATGATTGGTGACGGCATCAACGACGTGCCGGTGTTAGCCGGTGCTGACGTGGCGATTGCCATGAACGGCGCGACAGATCTCGCCCGTACCCGCGCCGACGCAGTGCTGCTCAGCCCACGCCTGATGCGGATTTTTGAGGCTATCGAGATTTCCCGCGCGACCCGGCGTATCATGCGCCAGAACATGATTTGGTCAGTGTGCTACAACGTTTCGGCACTGCCGCTGGCGGCAATGGGGCTGGTGCCACCTTGGTTGGCGGCCATTGGTATGTCGCTCAGCTCGCTAGTGGTGGTGGGTAACGCGCTGCGGCTGTCACGCTGGCGTACGACGCCGCCAGCCTCTTCGCCAAGCGCTTCAACACCGGTAACCGCATGACGATTCTGTATCTACTCATTCCGCTTTCACTGATTCTGCTGGGCCTCGCCGTCTGGGCATTCTTCTGGGCGGTGAAAAATGATCAGTTCGACGACCTGGAAGGCCCGGCGCACCGCATTTTGTTTGATGAAGATGAAAACGACCTCAACCCCGAACAGCGACGCCAGCGACAACAAGCCAAGCACCGCCCTGCTGCCCCCTCCGACACACACTCGTCCGACGACCAAGAGCCCCGGCCATGAATCCAACCGGCCTTGACCTGCCGCCACTACTGGCAGCATTCGTGTTTGGTTTGATGGGCGGCGCCCATTGCATTGGCATGTGTGGTGGCATTATGAGCGCGCTCACTTTTGCAGTGCCCCCCAGCATGCGCCATCCGGCGCGTATGGGAGGCTTGCTGCTCAGCTATAACGCAGGTCGCATCACTAGCTACATGAGCGCAGGTGCGCTGGTAGCCCTACTAGGCACGCTATTTTCCCTCTCTGCCACGGCGAGAATGCTGCTACAAGTGTTTGCGGCGCTGATGCTGATCCTGATGGCGCTGTATATCGCCAACTGGTGGAAAGGGCTGCTCAAAGTGGAGGCGGTTGGCCGCCGTCTATGGCGCTTTATCGAGCCTGTGGGGCGGCGCTTAATGCCGGTGGTGTATATCCCTCAAGCCTTCGCGCTAGGCGCACTTTGGGGCTGGCTACCCTGTGGGCTGGTCTACTCCATGCTGGCCTGGAGCTTGGCGATTGCCGACCCGCTCCAGGGCGCGCTGCTAATGGGCGCATTTGGGCTAGGCACCCTGCCGGCGCTGCTCGCCACTGGCCTCGCTGCGCGCCAGCTAAGCCACCTGATTCGCCACCCGGCGACGCGCAGCGTGGCGGCACTAACGATTATCGCGTTTGCGCTGTGGCAGCTCTGGACTCTTACGGCACACAACTTCTAATAGCATGACATGGCTCAATCTTTACGCTTTCGTCACGGGTTAGGCTAGCGGCATTACCTCACGTCGGAGCGCCCCTTCATGCCCGTTCATGCCCCTGCGGTTTCACCTCTTGCCTCGTCTGTGGCGGCAGCGCCCGTGCAGCCGGTGTGGGATGAAGCCCTGCTGCGCCGCTACGACACCAGCGGACCACGCTACACGTCTTACCCCACGGCGCTGTCATTTCACGACCAATTCACCCCCGGTGACCTGACCCAGGCACTAGAGCGTAGCAATGCCAGTCAGCGTTCGCTGTCGCTGTATGTTCACGTGCCTTTTTGTCGCAAGATCTGTTTCTACTGCGCATGCAATAAAATCGCCACCAAGAACACCGCCCTGACCGAGCCCTACTTATCCCGACTCGACCGTGAAATGGTGCTGACCGCACGCCACTTGGATACCACACGACCGGTGAAGCAGTTGCACTGGGGTGGCGGAACACCGACGTTTCTTAACTTGAACCAGATGGGCGACCTGATTGATCGTTTGGATGCCCGGTTTGGCCTTTCGTCCTCTGCCGATCGCGATTACGCGATTGAAATAGACCCACGCGAAGCGGATGTATTTACGCTGCGCCACCTGCAATCGCTCGGTTTCAATCGCATCAGTTTAGGCGTGCAGGACTTAAGCCCGCTGGTGCAGAAAGCCATTAACCGTATTCAGCCACGAGTACTCACCGAGACGCTGATGGATGAAGCACACCGGCTGGGCTTTCGTTCGCTCAATCTCGATTTAATATACGGCTTGCCCTTTCAGACTGAAAAAAGCTTTGCAGACACCCTGCGTCAAGTGATCGAGTTAAATCCCGCACGGCTTTCTGTGTTTAACTACGCCCACATGCCCGAGCGCTTTGCCCCCCAGCGGCGGATTAACGTCGATGACCTGCCGGGTAGCGAAGAGAAGCTGGCAATTCTGCGCACCACGATAGAGATGCTCACCGCGGCTGGCTACGTACATATCGGGATGGATCACTTTGCCCGGCCTGACGATAGCCTGGCCATTGCCCAGCGCGACGGCTCGCTACAGCGCAACTTCCAAGGCTACTCCAGTCACGCCCAATGCGATTTAATCGGGCTTGGCGTTTCGGCGATTTCGCGCATTGATGACGTCTACGCGCAGAACCCGAGCGATCTGGCAAGCTACGAGGCGGCGTTGGATCAGGGCCAACTCGCCACTGTACGCGGCGTGCGGTTGAGCGACGACGACCTCATCCGTCGAGACGTGATTGAGCGGCTGATGTGCGATATGGGCATTGACCTGGCTGCGGTCAGCCAGCGCTGGAACATCGATGCCCCCCGCTATTTTGCCCCCGCGCTGGAGCGTTTACAGAGCGCCGAGCAAGATGGCCTACTGACCCGTAGTGGTGATCAACTTAGCGCCACGTCCATGGGTCGTCTGCTGGTGCGCCATTTAGCCATGGCGTTCGATACCCATCTTTCTGGGCAAATAGGGCAGCGCTACTCTAAGATTGTTTAATCACCTTATTGTAGGCATGCTAACGCCATCACAATAAGTAAGAATTTGCTAATTTTACCCTGACCCACTCAAGGAGCACCGCATGTTGGAACCTATGAGCAGCCGACGCTCGCTACTCCACGAAGCGCGCTGCCAAACCTGCAGCCTTAGCTCGCTGTGCCTGCCGCTTGCCCTTGAGTTGGACGATATGGGCCAGTTCGATGCCATTATTCGTCGTCGCGCACCGCTGAAAAAAGGCGAACCACTATTTCGCCAAAGCGATACTTTTACCAGCGTTTACGCGGTACGTTCGGGCAGTTTGAAACAAGTCACCTCAGAGGGAAACGGCAGCGAGCAACTGACCAATTTCTACCTCCCGAGCGAACTAGTGGGGTTGGACGGGATTGATGAGGAGCACTATCCAGGTAGCGTGATTGCCCTGGAAACGACCACCGTTTGCGAGATTCCCTTTGATCGCTTGGACTCACTCTCTGAGGAGTTGCCCGAACTGCGTGGCCAGCTGTATCGCAGCATGAGCAAAGAGTTACGCGATGACCGGCGCATGATGCGTCTGCTGTCGCGTAAAACCGCCGACCAGCGGCTGGCGAGCTTTTTGATTACCCTCTCGGATCGTTTTCGTCGCCGTGGCTACTCGCCCTACAGTTTCCGCCTTTCCATGCCCAGGGCCGATATCGGCAACTATTTGGGTTTAGCGGTGGAAACCGTCAGCCGGATTTTAAGCCGCTTCCAGCAGCAGAGCGTAATGGCGGTATCCGGGCGAGAGGTCAATATTCTTGATATGCAGCGCTTAATCACCCTCGCCGAAGAGGAGCAAAACGCTAGCTGACGTTAAATGCCTGGATACGCCCGGCCAGCAGCTCTGCCTGTTTGGCCTCTAAGCCTTCAAAATCGAAAAGGCTGCGGTCGGCCAACTGGGAAGGGGCAATATTAGTCACCGCCTTAAACATGCTCTCCAGGCGGCCGGGGAATTTTTTGTCCCACTCGGCGAGCATCTCTTTGACCACCTGGCGCTGCATATTGGGCTGCGAACCGCATAGATTGCAGGGAATAATCGGGAATTCCATCAGCCGTGAAAACTCGGCAATATCCGCCTCTTTACAGTAAGCCAACGGCCGAATGACGATATTTTTACCATCATCAGAAAGCAGCTTAGGCGGCATCGCTTTTAAGTTGCCGCCAAAGAACATATTGAGAAACAGCGTTTCAAGGATATCTTCGCGGTGGTGACCCAGGGCGATTTTATTGGCGCCAATCTCTTCAGCAAAACCATACAGCGAACCGCGGCGCAGACGTGAACAGAGCGCGCAAGTCGTTTTGCCTTCCGGGGTTTTCTCCTTCACCACCGAGTAGGTGTCGCGCTCGACAATGTGATACTCCACGCCCTGCTTATCCAGATACGCAGGCAGCACATGCTCGGGAAAACCGGGCTGTTTTTGATCCAGATTGACCGCTACCATTGAGAAATTGACCGGCGCGTTGCGCTGCAAGTTGCGCAAAATCTCCAGCATCGTATAGCTGTCTTTGCCGCCGGAGAGACAGACCATCACGCGGTCGCCTTCATTGATCATCTGGTAATCAATAATCGCATTGCCTACTTCTCGGCGCAGGCGCTTTTGCAGCTTGTTAAATTCACGTTTCTGCTTAGCATCAGCCAGCTCTGGCGAGTCTTGCTCAACATCAGCGAGGGCGGCTCCGAGGGAAGCAGGGTCAAAATGATCAAGAGATTGCATGGTATAAGCACTGCCGAGGGTGGAAGGCATTCAAGAAAAAGTGGCTGCTATTCTAACAACACTCACCGCCCTGACCCAACTACTCGTATGCAGCGCTGCCTATTACTAAGCAGCCTCCGCCATAATGCGCTGCAGGCGCATATACAGCAGCGCGCTGGAAGTGGCCTCACCTAACACACCCTGCATCCCCATCGCGGGTACTTGCCAGCACGCCAGCGCTTGAGCAAAGCTACTCGGTGCCTCTATCTCCGGGTGCAAGCGCCGCAGCTGGCGCTGATGCAGCTTTTCTACGTCGACCTGGGCATTGGGCAGCGCGAAATTCAACCGCTTTCTCAGCAACGCATTTAACGCGCCAATCCGCTGGTCTAACTGCCAGCCGACAATAGGTCGATTGCCAATAAACTCTACTAACGCATTTAAATTGTCGCGATTTGGCGCCGCCACACACCCCGCCTGACACAGCAGGTGATGGCGACGCAGCGATGCATGGTCAGCCTGCCCCGGTGCGCCTAACGTCAGCACAAAAGCACGGCTGGTACGCACCTGCTGTTGGCTAAGCACCACGGCGGCCAAACTGATCACAGGTGATGTCGGCGTAGGCGTTGATGTGCAGGCAAGCGCTACCAGCTCTTCGCCCATATAGGGCTGAAAGAGCCAGGCATAGGGAGAATCAGCACAGCGCCGCCGGTCGCTTTCGCGACGCAACAAGGTGCGTAAGGAACCGCTAAAAAGTGCCACGTGTCGATCTAACAGCCGTATTCCGCTCACGAATACTCCAAATGGTAACGATGGGAAAGCCGCTGCTTAAAGTCTTTGACAATATGCATCGCTTCACGCAATAGGTCGCGCTCAAGGGAAGAAAGATTTTGCACCACGACACGGTTAGCGCGACTGCTGTTTTGGGCGTTAGCTTCTTGAGCACCGACAGGCGTCTCCAACGCGGTTAGCTGCTGTTTAAGACGTAGCTCGGAAAACAGGGCCAACGCTTCGCCCAGGTCATCTGCAAAACGGCGATCCAATCGCCCATCGGCGGCCAGGGCATCCAAACGGTCAAACGTCGAGGTGGCTTGGATGCGCCGCTCAAGCGCCATGGTGCGCACGCCGTGAACAATGGGAAAAATACCGCCTTTCTTGATATCGATACCGTGCTGAGGCTTTTTCAGCGAGCCAAACAGCGTCAGCGGTGTGGAAAAACGTAGCGCCGTGCGCGCAAAGTACGAAAGCAACAGCTCATCACGAGAGCAGCGTTCAAATAGCTCTTCTCGTACACTGGCAAGCAGGCTGGGGTTACCGGCCACCGCATGGGCATCAAGCATGATCGCCAGCTTCATCAGGCTGTCACCATCCCGCTCGCTGGCCCATTTGGCAATATTGCTCTTCCACTGCGACACCGTGGCCACCCACTCAGGGTTTGAAACCATAATATTGCCGGGGCACGGCGGGTAGCCAAGCTGGATTAGGGTATCGGTGAGCGTTTGCATGTGGCTCAAAAGATCTGGCCACCGCGCGTCATCGGCTAAAATCAGACCATTATCCTGGTCTGTTTTTAGGATTTGCTCACCTCGCCCTTCGCTACCCATTACCATCATGCAGCTCTGGTCGCGATACTGTTCCTCTATCGTGAACTCCCAGGCCTTGCTCATGATCCGCCCGTTCAGCGCGGCGAGAAGATCCATCGCAAAACGCAGCTTTACGCCCTGGGCCATCAGCGCTTTTACCAGCTCCGGTGTACGTTGGCTGGCTGCCGACAGTGTCTCTAAACTGCTCGCCTGCTCGACCTGCAAACTCACCACGTAGCTGCGGCTTGAGAAATAGCTAAGCACGTCGGTGAGCTCGACGACGCCTTTTAAGACGTTTTGCTCGAGCACCACTACCCGCGTCACTTTATGGCGTGTCATTAAGACCAATACTTCAAACAAGTATTGTTCCGGCGCAACGGTGACCAGATTAAAATGGGCGAGCTCATCAAGCGGCGATGACACCGCACTACCGCCCAACACCAACCCATTGAGCAGGTCGGTTTTCGTCACCATGCCTAGCTTGCCTTGAGTCTCTACTAGCAGGCTATCAGCATAGCTATCGTTGAGCTGCTTCACCGCGCTGGCAATATCAGTAGCCGCCGCCATTAACAGCGGCGCACGCATACATTCGCTTACCTTGGCCAACATAAAACCCGCCATGGTGACGCCACCTTCGGCACGCTTTTCAGTCAGTAAGCGTGCTTTATGCGTCAACGATTGGCGAAAGAAATTACTGAAATCCGGGTAATGACGGCACAGCTGCTGAAACAACGCTTTGGGCAGTAGGTAACACAAGCACTCCTGCTCGGCCTTAAAACGATAGCGGCTTTTACCGTTAAGGATGCTGATCGCGCCAAATAGGTCCCCGGCCGTGTAATGGCCAATACGCGAGGTAGACGAGGGCAGCGTGGGGTCGATTTCTGCCACTTCACCCTTATGGATCAGATAAACAAACTCGCCCCCCTGTCCGGTCTCTAGAATTATTTCGTCGCGGTCAAAATACGCAAGGTCAATACCGCGACGAATGTGGTCACGTCCTTCATCGTCAAGAAGCGTGAACGGCAGTTGGGATAGATCCACATCGACCATTGTGCATGACCTCATTCAACTAAAGGCGAACTAGAAAATAAAGTAAATAAGCACTCCGCCCGACATTGATCCACATCAAAGGAGTCTTTCCAACGCTTCAAAAACTGTAATCGATTATTATGTGAAGGTGGCTGTACGGGTATAAAGGATTCACTTCCCAAGTAGCAAGTAGAACATTGTTATACCTTTAGCTATCACGCTAAGGTCGAAGCGACTTTTGATACGCGACCAAAGTATCGATACTCACTAACCGTCATTACCCATTAAAGGCAGCATATGTATTTAAAGTAGCCAATAACTGCTTTTATTTGCTTACTAGACTATCGTCCCATAGCCCTGGAAACGCCTACAAATTTCGCTTAAATAGCGTCTAAAAACTCGCACTTTCAACAACATGTAGCCCGCAGAAAGCCATTAAGCTGTTTATTGATACCAAAGTCTGGGATTTATTTTTTGGCGTTTATTGCCCAGTATTAACAATGAGTCATGCAGGGTAATCGCACGTCACTAACTAACTCGAAACTTCATATCGAATAATAAGGTGACGTGCCAAAAGAAGCTGACTCACCACTCCTAACGATTGAGTGGCTTTAGACGTGCGATTGCCCTGATGGGTCACACGCTATTCCTCGTGAACTTTCCCAACCTTAAAAACACAAGTGGAGAGCAACACAATGGCAGACGACAAAACCAATGCTGCTGAATACTGGAAAGCAAACGTCCGGTTAATTTTCGGATGCCTGGCCGTTTGGGCATTTGTTTCTTACGGATGCGCTATCCTTTTCCGCCCATTGCTCGCCGGCATTCCGATTGGCGGCACTGATCTTGGCTTCTGGTTTGCACAACAGGGCTCAATCCTAACGTTTATCGTGCTGATCTTCTTCTACTCCTGGAAGATGAATAAGCTCGATCAAAAATTTGGCCTTGGGGAGTAAGCCGGTATGAGCCAGTTTGCAATTAACTTACTGTTCGTCGGCGCCTCCTTTGCCTTGTATATAGGCATTGCGATTTGGGCGCGCGCCGGCTCAACGAAAGACTTCTACGTCGCTGGGGGTGGGGTTCACCCAATTACCAACGGGATGGCCACCGCGGCAGACTGGATGTCAGCGGCGTCGTTTATTTCCATGGCGGGTTTGCTGGCCTCTGGTGGCTACGCTAACTCTACCTTCCTGATGGGCTGGACCGGTGGCTACGTTATTCTAGCGATGCTGCTAGCTCCTTACCTGCGTAAGTTTGGTAAGTTCACCGTGCCCGACTTCATCGGTGACCGCTTCTACAGCAATACCGCTCGCCTAGTGGCGATCGTGTGCTTGATTGTGGCGTCGGTTACCTACGTTATCGGTCAAATGACCGGTGCGGGCGTGGCGTTCTCGCGCTTTCTTGAAGTCAGCAACACTTGGGGTATCTGGTTAGCCGCGCTGATCGTCTTCCTCTACGCCGTATTTGGCGGCATGAAAGGCATCACCTACACCCAGGTGGCCCAGTACATCGTTCTCATCATCGCTTACACTATTCCTGCGGTGTTCATTGCCTTCCAACTAACCGGCAACCCGATTCCGATGTTCGGTATGTTCAGTACCCACACCGAATCCGGCATGCCTTTACTGGCCAAGTTAAATGATGTGGTCAATGCACTTGGCTTCCGTGACTACACTGCTGACGTGGACAACAAGCTCAATATGGTCCTGTTCACCCTGTCGTTGATGGTCGGTACTGCCGGTCTTCCCCACGTTATCATTCGTTTCTTCACCGTACCAAAAGTCGCTGATGCGCGCTGGTCTGCAGGCTGGGCACTGGTATTCATTGCACTGCTTTACCTCACCGCTCCAGCGGTAGGTTCGATGGCGCGCCTTAACTTGGCGACCACCGTGTACCCAGAGATGGCTGGTCAGACTGAAAACTATGAAGAGGCGGCGCAGAACCCGATCCTGTACGAAGAGCGTCCAGATTGGGTTCGCACATGGGAAGAAACCGGCCTTATCAGCTTCAACGATCTCAACAACGATGGCCGCATTCAGCTATATAACGATGCTACCGACTTCTCCGATCGTGGCTGGGAAGGCAACGAACTGACCGTTAATAACGATATCCTGGTACTCGCCAACCCTGAAATTGCCAACTTGCCCGGCTGGGTTATTGGCTTGATCGCAGCAGGTGGTATTGCGGCGGCACTGTCTACCGCAGCAGGCTTGCTACTGGCGATCTCGTCGGCGATCAGTCACGACTTGATCAAGACCATGATCAATCCGAAGATTTCCGAAAAAGGCGAGATGTTGGCGGCGCGAATCTCCATGGGGGGCGCGATACTGCTGGCCACCTACTTGGGGCTTAATCCGCCTGGGTTTGCGGCACAGACGGTGGCACTCGCCTTTGGTATCGCCGGCGCATCACTGTTCCCGGCGTTGATGATGGGTATCTTCTCCAAACGTATGAACAGCGCGGGCGCAGTAGCCGGCATGCTGGCAGGCTTGATTTGTACTCTACTGTACATCTTCACCTATCTGGGCTGGTTCTTCGTGCCGGACACCAACATGCTGGCCAATACACCGGATAACTGGATCTTTGGCATCTCGCCGCTCTCATTCGGTGCCGTAGGCGCGATGATCAACTTCGCCGTTGCTTTCACGGTTTCCAGAGTGACAGCTGCACCGCCGCAGGAAATTCAGGACCTGGTGGAAAGCGTTCGCTATCCGAAAGGTGCTGGCATGGCGGTAGATCACTAAGTCATACTCCTTCCTGACGCGTTATTGCCATACGGTGATAACGCTGGGGATCGACCTTACCATCGGGCTTCCTTCGGGAGGCCCGATGGCTTTTATAGATAGTTTTTATAGCCGGCTTTTTGAAAGGATATTTTATGATATGGCATTTGATCGCCGCCGTTTTTGCGGGCCTTGCGGCCGCCGGGATTGGCCTGATACTACGCAAACTGAGCGGCAAACGTCTGCCCAAGTGGATAGTGCCGGTGTTTGGCGCGCTGGGTATGCTGGGCTATCAAGTTCAGGTGGAGTACAGCTGGTTTGAACACAAGCAGGCGCAGCTTCCCGAGACTGCGACGGTTATTTCAACCGAAAGCACCACCGCCGTATGGCGTCCATGGACCTTTGCCTTTCCGATGACCACTAAGTTCAGCATGGTCGATAGTGAAAATATTCGCATAAGCGAGCAGGACGGCGCCCGCTTAGCGGAATTTATTCTTTATCAGTTTGAACGTCACCACACCGATATTTTGATAACCCAGCCCTACGTACTCAACTGTGAGAACCGGGAGTTGGTACCACTGGATGAAGAGTCTCGCGAGCCTATTCTCGAAGAAATACGCACGCTGCGCGAAACCTCTCCACTCCTCAGCAACGTGTGCACATAGATAAATAAAGCCTGAGGTGTAAACACGCTTAGAGAATGGTCGTACACGACCCTCCATTTCGCCTAGAATGAAGCCTTTTTTATTAGCGCATGTTTAGTGGGTCGCACACTCTGGCGGGGAGAAAGGCATGTTTCACGGCGGGCTACTGGTAGCGGTTTCGTTACTCTACATTGCCGTTCTATTCGGCATCGCTTGGTACGGTGATCGACGTGCGCGTACCCACGGCGCCACCCGCAGGCGTCCGATCATCTATAGCCTGGCGCTGGCAATCTACTGCACCTCGTGGACGTTTTACGGCGCGGTTGGCCAGGCAGCTACCGCGGGCTGGTCGTTTGCAAGCATCTTCGTCGGGCCGATTTTGACGTTTTTGCTTTTCTGGCCGGTGCTGGCCAAGATGATTCGCGTGGCCAAGCATCAGAACGTCACCTCAATTGCCGATTTTATTGCCTCCCGTTACGGTAAAACCCAGTCGCTGGCTGCCTTTGCCAGCCTGGTCGCCCTGGTCGGCACCCTGCCCTACATCGCGCTACAGCTAAAAGCCGTTTCCACCACCTTTAGTGTGCTCACCGACGCCTCCGATGTGACACATACACCGCTGTTTGGCGATACGGCGTTCTACGTAGCCATTGTGATGGCCATCTTCGCGATTCTATTCGGCACCCGGCATACCGATGCCACAGAACACCACGAAGGCTTGATCCACGCCGTAGCGTTCGAATCGTTGGTCAAGCTGCTCGCTTTCGTGGTGCTTGGCGCCTTTGTTACCTGGGGTATGTTCGATGGCCTGGGTGAGCTGATGGGGCATGCCGAAAGCCAGCTAGAACTCCAGCGCCAATTGGCCAATCAAGATTTTGGCCAGAGCTTCTGGGCACAAACGCTGCTCGCCATGCTGGCGATTCTATGTCTACCGCGCCAGTTCCATGTGGCGGTGGTGGAGAACATTCATCCTGACGATGCCACTAAGGCGCGCTGGTTATTTCCACTCTACCTGCTAGCCATTGCCTTTTTCGTGGTGCCCTTGGCCGCCGCTGGACTGCTGTTGTTTTCCGAAAGCGGCGTAGAGCCCGACACCTACGTACTGGCACTATCCATGGCCTCGGGCCACCAGTGGCTAACGCTACTCACCTTTATCGGCGGTTTCTCGGCGGCCACGGGCATGGTAATTGTCGCCGCCGTGGCAGTGTCGATCATGATTTCCAACGAAATCGTTATCCCGGCGCTGTTCCGACTGCGCTGGTTTGATACCAAGGCGCGGGATTATGGTCGCTTGGTGCTGCGCGCGCGGCGTTTGACTATTGTCGCTGTACTGGCAATGGCCTACGGCTTCTACCAACTGATTGCCGAGTTCACCTCGCTGGCCTCGATCGGCATGCTCTCATTCGCCGCCGCCGCTCAGTTTGCCCCCGCGGTAATTGGCGGGCTTTACTGGAAGCGCGGTAATCGCCTCGGGGTCATTGTCGGCATGAACGCTGGCTTTGCCATCTGGGTATATAGTCTGTTAATGCCCGCCATGATCAATGCCGGTGTGCTTCCGACAATGTGGCTTGAAGGCGGCCCGCTGGGGCTTAACTGGTTATCACCCACGGCGCTGTTTGGGCTCAACTTGGGCGATAGCTTTACCCACGGCGTCATGCTCTCACTCGGGGTCAACCTGTTCTGCTATATCTTTGTCTCTCAGGTCACTTCGCAGCGGGTGGTTGAGCGTATTCAGGCCTCGCTGTTCGTAGATAGTGTGGAAACACGCCAGACTTCGGTCAACCGCCCCTGGACGGGTGCGACGACCGTGGGCGATTTAAAAGTTCTTTGCGAGCGCTTCCTCGGTGCCGGCCAAGTGGATCGCGCCTTTGAAGATTACGCCCGGCGCGCGGGCAAGCCATTGGACAACGGCACCCGCGCCTCAATCGATATTATTCAGTTCACCGAACGCTTTCTGGCCTCGGTGCTGGGTGCTTCATCGGCACGCATCGTGGTTAACTCGGCGCTTCAGGGGCGCGGTATCGGCATCTCGGATGTGATCTCAATTGTCGATGAAGCCTCCCAAGTGCTGGAGTTCAACCGGGCGCTGCTTCAGGCCACCATTGAAAATATTAACCAGGGCATCAGCGTAGTCGACCAGAACCTGCGCCTGGTGGTGTGGAACCAGCGCTATCTGGAGCTTTTCCGCTTTCCTGACCACTTAATTCGCGTCGGTGCACCCATTGACCGCATCTTCCGCTACAACGCCCACAACGGCGAGTATGGCCCGGGTGACCCGGAAGAGCATGTCCAGCTACTGCTCGACAATATTCGCGAAGGCCAGCCCCACCGCTATGTGCGCTACCGCCAGGATGGCAGCGTGCTGGAAGTGCAAGGCAACCCAATGCCCGGCGGGGGCTTTGTGTATACCTACCAGGATATTACCCAGCAGAAGCGCATCGAAGAGGCGCTGATTCGCTCGGAAAACAATATCCGTATCTACACCGACAACGTCCCCGCGCTGATTGCCTACTTTGACAAAGAGTGCCGCTACCTATTTACCAACCGTGCCTACGAGCAGGCGTTCAACATTGACCGCAATGCGGTCATTGGTCGCCGCTTTGAAGACGTGCTGCAAATTAAGCAGGCGGAAGAGCGCGCGCCATGGGTCGCGCGCGCCTTGAAAGGCGAACGGGTGAGTTTTGAGGTCTCACTGCGGGTGAATGAGGCCATGCGCTATATGCTGGTCACTTACACGCCGCACTTTGGCGACAGTCAGGCGATCCTGGGCTTCTTTGCACTCTATCAGGATATTACCGAACGCCGTCAGGCCGAAATTGCCCTTAAAGAGACCAACGAAACCCTGGAGGAGCGCGTCCGCGAACGCACCCAGGCGCTCTCTGAAGCCAACGCGGCATTGCGCCAGGAGAACCGGGTACGCGCCGAGGCGGAGCTCGCTCTGCGCCAGGCTAAGCAGCTCGCGGAAGATGCCAACGCGTCTAAGACGCGCTTTTTGGCCGCGGCGAGCCACGACTTGTTGCAGCCGCTTAACGCAGCACGGCTATTTACTTCTGCGCTCATGCAAAACGTGACCACTACCGATACCCAACGCATCGTTGGCCATATCGATAACTCGCTGCAAGCTGCCGAGGAGTTGCTCAGCACCCTGCTGGATATCTCCAAACTGGACGCAGGCGCCTTAACGCCACGCCGCAGTCACTTTGCCCTGGCGGATATCGTTCGCCCGTTACGCGCCGAGTTTGAGGTGATGGCGGACGATCGCGGATTGGACTTAGAAGTCGTGCCTACCCAGCTTTGGGTAGACTCAGACCCCCAGATGCTGCGCCGTATCGTGCAGAACTTCTTGTCTAATGCCATTCGCTATACCCAGGAGGGGCGCGTACTGCTGGGCTGCCGCCGCCAAAACGGCTGGCTCTCAATTGAAGTGTGGGACAGCGGCCCCGGCATTCCCGAATCTAAATTAAGCGAGATTTTTCAAGAATTCCGCCGCCTGGATCAGGTCTCCCGTCACAAAGAGAGTGAGAAAGGCCTAGGGCTGGGGCTCTCCATTGCCGACCGCATGAGCCGGGTGCTGGATCACCCCATCAAAGTGCGCTCGACGGTAGGCAAAGGCGCAGTTTTCTCGGTTAGCGTGCCGATTGTGGCTGCCCACGAAGCCAGCAGTAACGAGCTTGAGCCACACGCTCGGCGCGGCAGCCATAAGCTTAGCGGTACGCGGATTGTATGTATCGACAATGAGACGCTGATTCTGGAAGGCATGACCGCCATGCTTAGCGGCTGGGGCTGCGAGGTGTTTACCGCCACCAGTATCGGTGGGGCCAAATCGATCCTACGCAATATGGATGGCGACCCTGACGCTATTCTGGCGGACTACCACCTGGATAACGAAGTCACGGGGTTAATGGCGTTAGAAGCGCTCAGCGAGCGTTTTGAGGGGGCGGTACCGGGAATTGTAATTACCGCTGACCGTACCGAAGCAGTGGCTGAAGAGATCAAACGAGCGGGCTATCAACTATTGCTGAAGCCCGTTAAACCGGCGGCGCTACGAGCATTACTAACGCGCACCTTGCAGGCCAATCGCGCGGCGCGTTAAGCGCCGCGGTTAACGCAGTCGGTACTCGCTACTTGCTTAGGAAACGACTTTCGGCGGCTCGACTTCAAGTTTCTGAGCCGCGATAACCGCCTGGGTACGCGAGTGCACGCCCAGCTTGCGTAGAATCGCAGTCACGTGGGCCTTGATGGTCGCTTCAGAAACACTCAGTTCATAAGCGATCTGTTTATTCAGCAGGCCTTCGGTCAGCATATTCAAGACGCGAAACTGCTGGGGCGTTAATGAAGCGATCGCCTCGGCAAAGCGCGACTCCTCTTCACTGGTCTCTTCCAGCACGTTGGCTAACGCCTCAGGCAGCCATACTTCGCCCTGCAGAATTTCACCGACGGCTTCAGCAATTAGTTGTAGAGATGATGATTTAGGGATAAAACCCGATGCGCCGTAGTCAATAGCACGACGCACCACGTAGGGTTCATCACTACCAGACACTACCGCGACTGGGATATCAGGCATCTGGCCGCGCAGTTGGATCAAACCAGAGAAGCCGTGGGCTCCCGGCATATGTAGATCCAGCAGAATCAAATCGGCATCTGGGTGGCGATTCACCACATCGGTGGTGGCTTCCATGGTGTCCGCTTCGACAATTTCCGCCTGGGGGGCCAACTGGCGTAACGCTTGGGTCAGCGCTGCACGAAACAGCGGGTGATCGTCAGCGACGATAAACTTATGAGCTACTGCCATGGATATTCCTCCGGTTCCTCGAGCAGCGGGGTTGTCTGCCGCCGCGACGCTAGGCTCTTACGGTTGTGAAGCATGGTACCCCATGGGCTTCATCATGCCCAAGCATCACATGCACAATTTATAATAGATAGTTCATACAAGTGAAACACGTATCTATAAACGCTTATCTATAAATCCATATCTACAAACACGACCGTGCCGACCTACTCGGGTCGGCACGGCTTTGAGTCAGCAAACAGGCTTTATTAGGCTGAACAGCCTATAGCTGTGTCGCCATTATTGGTTGGCGCGATGCTCAATCAGCTCATCGACCACCGACGGGTCAGCCAAGGTGCTGGTATCGCCCAAGCCATCACACTCGTTGGCGGCAATCTTGCGCAGGATGCGACGCATGATTTTCCCCGAACGTGTTTTCGGCAAACCTGGCGCCCACTGGATGACATCCGGCGAAGCAATCGGGCCAATATCTTTGCGTACCCACTGGGTCAGCTCTTTTTTGAGTTCGTCTGTCGCTTCGATACCGTCATTCAGGGTGACATAGATATAGATGCCTTGTCCCTTAATATTGTGCGGGAAGCCAACAACGGCTGCTTCCGCTACGGCGCTGTGCGCTACCAGAGAGGACTCAATCTCGGCGGTGCCCATACGGTGACCCGAAACATTTAGCACATCGTCCACACGCCCGGTGATCCAGTAGTAGCCATCCTCATCGCGGCGACAGCCGTCACCGGTGAAGTACATACCGTCGTAGGTCGAGAAGTAAGTCTGAACATAGCGCTCGTGGTCACCCCAAATAGAGCGCGCCTGACCCGGCCAGGCGTCAAGAATCACCAGGTTGCCTTCAGTGGCTCCTTCCAGCTTGTTCCCTTCGTTATCGACCAGCGCAGGCTTCACACCGAAGAATGGCACGGTCGCAGAACCGGGTTTAAGCGGCGTAGCACCCGGCAGCGGCGCGATCATGATGCCGCCGGTTTCGGTTTGCCACCAGGTATCCACAATCGGGCATTTTTCGTTGCCGATAACGCGGTAGAACCACTCCCAGGCTTCCGGGTTAATCGGTTCGCCCACGGAACCGAGCAGACGCAGGCTATCACGCTTGCTCGAATCCATGACGTTGTCGCCATGGGCCATCAGAGCACGCACCGCGGTGGGCGCAGTATAGAGAATATTGACGTTGTGCTTATCAACGATATCGCCCATACGGCCATGAGTGGGAAAGCTGGGTACACCCTCAAACATCAGGGTAGTCGCACCGTTGGCCAAGGGGCCATAAACGATATAGCTATGCCCGGTGACCCAGCCAACGTCCGCGGTGCACCAATAAACCTCACCCTCTTGATAGTCAAACACGTACTGGTGGGTCATAGCGGCGTAGGTCAGGTAGCCGCCGGTGGTGTGCTTCAGGCCTTTAGGCGCACCGGTAGAACCCGAGGTATAGAGAATAAACAGCGGGTCTTCGGCGCCCATGGCTTCCGGTTCACACTCGCTGGACTGCTTGTCGACCAGCTCGTCAAACCAGACATCGCGGCCCTCTTTCCAATCAATCTCACCGCCGGTGCGCTTCACTACCAGAACGTTTTTGCATACATCGGTGCCGTCACGGGTCAGCGCGGCATCCACATTCTCCTTAAGCGGCACATGCTTGCCACCGCGCACCGACTCATCGGCGGTAATCACTAGTTTGGAGTCGGCGCCGATGACCCGCTGGGCAACGGCATCCGGTGAGAAGCCGCCAAAGACAACCGAGTGAACGGCCCCGATGCGCGAACAGGCAAGCATCGCCATGGCCGCTTCGGGAATCATCGGCATATACAGCGTGACGGTATCGCCTTTACCGATGCCCAGCTCTTTCAGCGCGTTAGCCAGCTGATTCGTACGGGCATAGAGCTCGCGATAGGTAATGTGTTTGGACTCATCAGGGTGGTCGCCTTCCCAGATGATCGCCGTTTGATCACCGCGCTTATCCAGATGGCGGTCAAGGCAGTTGGCGCTGACGTTCAGCAGGCCATCTTCAAACCAACGAATATCGACATTGTCACGCGCAAAGGAGGTGTTTTTGATTTTGTTGGGCGCTTTGATCCAGTCGAGACGTTTAGCTTGTTCAGCCCAGAAGCCTTCCGGGTCGTCTATCGACTGCTGATACATGGCCTCATATTTGGCTTTATCGGCCCAGGCATTGGCGGCGAAATCGTCGCGCACCGGATAGACGTTCTGTTGATCGCTCATAAAATTGCCTCTGTCCGTGAAAATGCACTCTCTAAGAAACTGTAGTCGATACGATTATTTATGGGGCCTATTGACCATTATCGGGCGTATCGACTGCCATTAATGTTCCCCTAGCATAAACCTCCTCGCGCGGGCTTCCCTTTAGACATTGGTATTATCATTTTTTATTTAAAAAACAGCTATTTATAAACAAATCAAAGCGCATCTTCTGGCCTGTAGACCAAGGTCTTAGCGCAGTGTCGACAGCGGTAACGACGCCCGTTTACCACTAAAGCATGACGCCTCGGGGTAAATTGATGAAACCGGCAATCGCACTGGTAACGATAAGGTGCGGACTGCGCCTGCTGGATATCGAACCGATGGGTCACACTAGGAGTTAAGCCAAAGAGGTCGCGCATCACCGTTTTCCACTCGCGGCCGTGGGGTTTTAAGCGCGGGCCGTTGTCCAAATGAAACACCAGCCAGTGAGCCATCTCGTGGGGAATCACCTCATCAAAAAAAGCCGTGCGGTTCTCACTCAGTAGCACCGGATTCAAGCGTAACCCGCCGTGACCAAGGTGCGCCTGCCCAGCCGAAGCACCGCGCAGGTTAAACCACACTTTTGGTACTGGCAGCGCCGGGCACACTTCACAGCAGCGCTGCCACGCTTGTTCAACGCGAGCCCGCGCGGCACGGTGCAACTCTGTTTCTGACATGGCCGCCAATTCAGTGGCAGGCCAAGGGGGCAGTGGTGACGTCTTCATTAGTGATAAACTAGCCGTTATAGATAACCATTGACGAACGATTTGTACTGACGAGGCTTTACTCATGGCAGAGCGCAGTGACATGCCCGATACAACCACGCCACCACAGCCACTGCTTGAGGATGAGCAGCTGGATAGACTGGACGACTTCCTCGACTCTGATCAAGTCGATGAAGACGCCTTGGATCTGATCTCCGCCCATGGCTTTTTAGTGGCGCTTGCGGTTGCCCCTAGCGAAGTGCCGCCTGCCCAGTGGCTGGCTGAGCTGTTTCAGGGCGAGCCTCGCTACGCCGACGACGCCGAGCGTGATGAGATTATCACCCTGCTTACGCTGCTGCGTGACAACGCGGTGGCGGTACTCGAGCAAGGCGGCTTGCCAGAGCTTCCATTTGAGCTAACCCTGGGTGGCGAACCCGCCGAGGAAACCCCCATTGGCGACTGGTGCGCGGGCTTTATGGAGGGCGTTTTCAGCGACGAGAGCGCCTGGTTCCAGGACGATGAAGAGGCCGCTGCCACGCTGCTACTGCCGTTTATGCTGCTCTCTGGGCTGTTCGACGATGAGCCGGACATGGCCGAGCTGGCTAAAGATCAAGAGCGGCAGGAATCGCTGGTAGTGCAGTTACCAGAGCTCGTTTTAGACCTATACCTGCACTACCGTGTGCCGCCGGAAACGCCCAAACCCAAACCGCGTAAAAAAACGCCTGCGAAAGGCAAGAAACGCTAGTGCTATCAGCGGCCATCATTTGAGCCGCGTGATGATTCCATCCAGTAACCCATAGATCCACTCTTTGATGCGCTGGCCCCAGGGCCGCGCCGCCCAGGCCGCTGCATTCACCTCCTGACTGGCGGCGAAGTTACGTTTAAACAGCTCGCGTACTTCCGCCGCTAGCTGTGGGTCCATCGCTTCTTGGTTCGCTTCTAGGTTCCAGTGCAAATTCCAGTGGTCAAAGTTACACGAACCAATGCTTACCCACTCATCGGCAAGCACGAATTTGGCATGGATAAAGGTTGGCTGAAACTCATAAATACGCACGCCCGCTTTCAGCAACGAATGGTAGAAGCGTTGGCCGGCAAAGCGCACGCTGGGATGGTCATGCTTTGTCCCTGGCAGTAGCAGGCGCACGTCAATGCCCCGCCGGGCGGCCCGAACCAAGCGTCGACGAAGCGCGAAGGTCGGCACAAAATAGGGCGTACATAGCCACAGCTGTGTTTGTGCATGATTAACGCGCTCATGCAGTGAATGACGAATAGCTTGGTATCGATAGCCCCGCGCTGACATCGCCCGTCCTGGCATGCCGTCAGCATGGGCTCGAGGCTCACGCATTGCAGGCAGCGTGCCCGCGCTTTTATCGCCTTTCTCATTGCGGGTTAGCCGCGAGTTCCAAAGTCGCCGGAACAGCTGCTCCCAGTCAGCCACCACCGGCCCATCGATACGCAGCGCGATTTCATACCAGGCATTGAGAAACTCATCGACCGCACCAAAGCCACCGGTAAATGCAAGTTCGCCGTCAATAACGACTATTTTGCGGTGATCGCGGCTCAAGTTCAGCGCCAAGGAGTGGAAGCCTATCGGATTAAAAAAGCGCAGTTGAACACCGCCCTGCGTCAACCGTTGGCGATCATTGCTGGAGAGGCCCATCGAACCATACCCATCCAGCAGCAAACAGACGCTGACGCCGCGCTGGACAGCATCAAGAAGCACGTCACTCACTTGGTCAACAAGCTCCCCCGACTCCATTAAATAGAGTTCTACCAACACATAGTGGCGGGCGCTATATACTGCTTCAAACATAGCCGGCAGAAAGCGTGTGGCCTCCGGCAGCAGCGTAAATCGATTACCTTCTCGCCACGCGTTTTGCATGAATGCTCCTTGCTTTGCCACGGATAAGTAATCTGACGAACTACCGTGCTAATGACCGATGGACATACAGATCGTAGCGACTGGTTTTACCCTCAAGGGTGTGCTGCGGCGCTGGGCCATCGATAGGCAGTGCTTTACGGGGGCGCTTTACCACCACGCGATGAGTCGCCACATCTAGCGCTGCTTCAAGCAGGCGCGGAGCGTCGTCGTCATCGCCAGCTAACTCACGAAACAGGCGCATCTCTTTTTTCACCAGCGCCGATTTCTCACGATGGGGAAACATCGGATCCAGGTGTATCACTTGGGGTGAAAAGTGTGCACTCGCTACGAGTTCAGCCAGGGATTGAGCAGCATCGCCATAGCGCAGCGTCATGCGGGCAGCGATATCCGCCGTATCGCTATGCCTGGCGGCGCGTTTTAGGCCATCTTCCAGCAGCGCCGCAATCGCCGCTACTCGCTCAATTAACAACACCTGGGCGCCTAAACTAGCCAATACAAACGCATCGCGGCCTAGTCCTGCCGTTGCATCGATAATGCTGGGTGACACGCCCCTGGCTAAACCACAGGCCTTTGCCACTAGCTGGCCCCGCCCACCGCCAAAGCGACGCCGATGGGCCGCTTTGCCCGCCACAAAATCGACGCTGAGCGGCTTGCCGTAGCGTTTTTCATCACCGACCAGCGCTAATCCGTCCTCCCCCTGTACCAAACGCAGCCCGTCAGGTAGAGCAATGTTCTCAAGATCGCTCTTCACAAAGCTCATGCGGGCTTTTTCCAGGCAACGTCGTTGCGCAGATACACCGGCTGAACCAAGTGCGCGGCCTGCCCCAGCCCAGCGGCAAAATCACGCGCCGCCAGCCACGCCATCTCTTCGGCGCGGGGCTCTAAGTCATCCAAATGCTGGGGCATGCTTAGCTGTAAATCGACGGTGAAGCGCTCCCACAGCGTAAAGCCGCTGCCTACGCCCACCCAATCGGTTTCATCGCCGGGCAAGCGCAGTGCTTCTGGGGCCAGCACGGCCTCGGTGCTCATCGGCGTAATCGTGTCTTTCAGGCAGTGCCAGGTCGCGGCGTACACTTCGCCCATGCGGGCATCTAACGCCGTTACCACGTGGCGAAGGTGGTAACGGCGGTGAGCCTGAAGCGCCAGCGCTTCCAGCGTTGAGATACCCAATAGCGGGCAATCGAGGCCAAACGCTAGCCCTTGGGCAGCACCTGCGGCGATACGCAGCCCGGTAAACGAACCCGGCCCACGGCCAAACGCTACGGCATCAAGCTGGGAAGGCGTTACCTGCGCTTCGGCAAGCACTTCATCCACCATTGGCAGCAACCGGCGAGTATGGGCACGGGGCGTCATCTCAAAGCGCGCCAGGCAAGTAGCCCCCGTCTCGTCTTGGCGCAATAGGGCTGCAGAACACGCGCTAGAGGAGGCGTCCAGGGCAAGCAGATGTAACGGCATAGCAAGTGGCCACTCGAAAGAAAGATGGCAGCATTATACCTTTGTCACGCCATCACGACGATGGCCCGCCGAAGCGGGCCATCGTTGGCAGGTAATAACGATGCGATTAAACAATAGCGTTTATTAACTTAGCGCTTCTTTCACCTGACGGGTGATGTCGGTCACGCTGCCTACGCCTTCAATGCGGTGATATTGAGGAGCGCTCTGCGGATCCTGCGCGGCCCACTGCTGATAATAATTAACCAGCGGGGCGGTTTGATCGTGATAAACCGACAGACGATTGCGCACCGTGGACTCCTGGTCATCCTCACGCTGAATCAGCGTTTCGCCAGTGACATCATCTTTGCCCGGCTCTTTCGGCGGGTTGTGATCAACGTGATAGACCCGCCCCGAGGCCTGGTGAACACGGCGACCCGCCAAGCGGCTAACGATTTCTTCATCGGGCACGGCAATTTCCACCACGTGATCCAGCTTAACGCCGCCCTCTTTCATGGCATCGGCCTGGGGAATCGTGCGCGGGAAGCCATCGAACAGAAAGCCATTTTCACAGTCTGGCTGGCTGATACGCTCTTTGACCAGATCGATGATGATGTCGTCAGATACCAAGCCACCGCTGTTCATGATCTCTTTTACTTTCAAGCCCAGCTCAGTGCCATCTTTAATGGCCGTGCGCAGCATATCCCCGGTGGAAATCTGCGGAATCTTAAATTGCTCGCAAATAAACTGAGCTTGAGTCCCCTTGCCCGCGCCGGGGGCACCCAACAGGATTAAACGCATGGCTCTGCTCCTTGAAATTCTTAGTATGAAGAATGAGTATGAAAATGAGTATGGAAAATCTGTTAACCGACAATAACCGCGCCTCTCAGGCGACACAACTCCCCAAAAGCCTGAGAGACCCGCTTTTATTTCAATTTTTTTAAATTAAAACAGCCAAATGCCGTAAAACTACCACTTTGGTCGCCCTGCTAACCATTTAGCAAACACAAGCGGCGCCCCGAGGGGCGCCGCTTTTAAGACTCTATCGCTACCAATTACAGCAGTAAACGACGGATATCGGTCAACACATCTGCCAGGAAGGCGGTGAAGCGGGCTGCGTCAGCGCCATTGATGGCACGGTGATCATAAGAGAGTGACAGCGGCATCATTAAGCGCGGTTGGAAGGCACTGCCATCCCATACCGGCTTCATCTGCGCTTTAGACACACCCAAAATAGCCACTTCCGGCGCGTTGACGATTGGCGTGAACGCCGTGCCACCGATCGAGCCGAGGCTCGAAATAGTGAAACAGCCACCGGTCATCTCGTCACGCTTGAGCTTTTTGGTTTGTGCTTTCTTACCCAGATCCGCCATTTCCTTGGCAATCTCCACCAAGGATTTTTTATCGGCGTCGCGCACCACCGGCACCATCAGGCCATCGGGGGTGTCAACCGCGATACCGATATGGACGTAGTTCTTCCATACCAGCGTTTCGCCATCGCCCTTCAGGCTGACGTTGAACTGCGGAAACTTACGCAGCGCAAACGCACAGGCTTTGACCATAAACGGCAGCGGCGTCAGCTTGGCGCCTTGGGCTTCCACTTCGGCTTTCATCGCCTTACGGAAAGCTTCCAGCTCGGTAATGTCCGCTTCGTCGAATTGCGTGACGTGGGGAACATTGAGCCAGCTACGATGCAGGTTAGTCGCGCCCATTTTGAGCAGGCGACCCATCGGCTTCTCTTCCACTTCACCAAACTGGCTGAAGTCGACTTCCGGAATAGGCGGAATACCCGCACCACCGGAGGCCGCAGCTGTGCCGGGCTGCGCTTTGCCTTGATTTGCAATGGCTTGCTTCACGTAGGACTGTACGTCCTCTTTAAGCACACGATCTTTCGGGCCGCTCGGCTTTACCAGTTCCAGGTCGACGCCCAGCTCACGGGCCAGCATACGTACGGCGGGGCCAGCGTGAACCAATTTGCCGTCACGCGGCTTGTGGGCCGCCATCTGCGCTTCTGGGCTGGGGGTGCCCGCTGGCGACTCAGAAGGCTTGGCGCTAGCCTTGCTCTGCTGGGCCTTTTCGGGCGCCGTTTTCTCAGGGGCCGCCTTTTTCGGCGCGGCTTTTTTGCCACCGCCGCTGGCAGCCACTTCGATGTAGCCAATGACATCGCCTTCCGAGACGGTGTCGCCCTCTTTGACGGTTAGCTCAAGGAGCTTACCTTTGTAGGGGCTGGGCACATCCATAGAGGCCTTATCGGACTCTAAGGTGATCAGCGGGTCTTCTTCGTTGATCTCGTCACCGACCGCTACGCCGATTTCGATAATCGGTACGTCAGAGGCGCCAGAAATATCCGGTACGCGAATTTCTTTGCGCTCCGGTTCGCCACTAGCGGCTTCTTCCTGATCATCTTCTTCGGCGGGCTCTTCCGGTTCGCTGCGGGCTTGGCTAGCGGCTTGATCATCAGAAGCTTCTTCTGCGTCATCGCCGCCTTCGCCCGCAATCTCCATCTGGCCGATCACATCGCCTTCAGAAACTGTGTCGCCTTCTTTTACAGTGAAGCTGACGATTTTGCCGCTATGAGGGCTGGGCACGTCCATGGAGGCTTTATCAGACTCCAGGGTAATCAGCGTGTCTTCGGCTTCAACCTCATCGCCTTCACTCACCGCGACTTCGATGATTTCAACGTTATCCGAGCCACCCAAGTCGGGCACCTTGATATCAACGGTTTGCTTACCACCGGCTGATTTCTTGGCAGCAGGCTTCTCGGCCTGCGGCTTTTCTTCTTGGGGCTTTTGCTTTTCTTCTTTCGCTGGGGCTGCTTCTGGCTCAGCGTCTTCGCTACTGCTGTCGCCGCCGCCTTCCACTTCCAGCTCAACGATATCGTCACCTTCGGAGACGCTATCGCCTTCCTTGACCAGCACTTTAAGTACCTTGCCGCCTTTCGGGGCCGGTACATCCATGCTGGCTTTGTCAGATTCCAGAGTGATCAGGGTGTCTTCCGCTTCAATGACGTCGCCTTCTGACACCGCAATCTCGATGATTTCGACATCGGTATCGCCACCGATATCGGGAACTTTGATGATTTCGCTACTCAAGGTCGCGCTCCTTCCAAATCGGATCGAGCCGGTGAGCATTCGCCCACCGGGCAGCGGTTTAGCTAGTCAGCGGGTTAGGCTTATTAGCGTCAATGCCGTACTTCTTCAACGCTTCGCCGACAAGCTTGCGATCAATCTCACCGCGATCAGCCAGCGCACGCAGCGCGGCTACAGTGACGAAGTAGCGATCCACTTCGAAGAAGTAGCGAAGCTTCTCGCGGGTATCTGAACGGCCAAAGCCATCGGTACCCAGTACAGTGTAGTCACCCGGCACCCAGGCGCGCACTTGGTCCGCATACAGCTTCATATAATCAGTTGACGCGATCACCGGGCCATCGCGCCCTTCCAGGCACTTAGTCACGTGAGGCTTATTGGCCTCCGCATCTGGGCTTAGGAAGGCTTCACGGTCAAGCTGTAGCGCTTCACGACGCAGCTCGTTAAAGCTGGTCACGCTCCAGATGTCGGCGCCGATGCCCCAATCGTTCTCAAGCAGGGTGGCAGCTTCTTCGACTTCGCGCAGAATCGTGCCAGAACCCAGCAGTTGAACGCGGCCTTTGTCACCCTTGGTTTCGCGCAGCAGGTACATACCCTTGACGATATCGTCGGCCGGTACGTTCTCCAGTGCAGGATGCTCGTAGTTCTCGTTCATCACCGTCAGGTAGTAGAAGCAGTTCTCCTTATCGGTGAACATGCGCTTCAAGCCATCCTGCAGAATCACTGCCACTTCATGAGCGTAGGTGGGGTCATAGCTGCGGCAGTTGGGAATGGTGGAAGCCTGAATCAGGCTGTGACCATCCTGGTGCTGTAAACCTTCGCCGTTGAGCGTGGTGCGCCCCGCCGTGCCGCCGACCATAAAGCCGCGCGCCTGCAAATCGCCTGCTGCCCAGGCCAAATCGCCAATGCGCTGGAAGCCGAACATCGAGTAGTAGATGTAGAACGGCAGCAGCGTGACGTTGTTGTTGCTGTAAGAGGTCGCGGCAGCTATCCAGGCAGACATGGCGCCAGCTTCGGTAATACCCTCTTCAAGGATCTGACCTTTCTGATCCTCGCGGTAGAACATGATCTGGCCTTTATCCACCGGCTCGTACTTCTGGCCTTCCGAGGTGTAGATACCCAACTGACGGAACATACCTTCCATACCGAAGGTGCGTGCCTCGTCAGGGATAATCGGCACCACTTTTTTGCCAAGCGTCTTATCTTTCACCAGGCCATTCAGTACGCGCACGAACGCCATGGTGGTGGAGACTTCACGACCTTTCGAACCACCCATTTGCGAGGCAAAGGTTTTATCTTCGAGGCTGGGAATCTCCAGCGCCTCAAAGTCGCTCTGACGGCTGGGCAAGTAACCACCCAGGCGCTCGCGCTGCAGGTGCATGTACTTAAGCTCGGGAGAATCATCTTCCGGCTTGTAGTACGGCACTTCTTTGAGCTGCTCGTCGGTTAACGGAATACCGAAGCGATCGCGGAAGGTCTTGAGCGCTTCGTACTCCATGCTCTTGACCTGGTGCGCTTCGTTGGCCGCTTCACCATCGCCGCTACCCATGCCGTAACCTTTAACGGTATGGGCCAGAATAACCGTTGGCTTGCCGTTAGAGGTGTTAACCGCCTCGTGGTAGGCCGCATAAACCTTGAACGGATCGTGGCCACCGCGGTTGAGCTTCCAGATATCTTCGTCAGAGAGGTCTTTGACCATCGCTTCGGTTTCTGGGTATTTGCCAAAGAAGTGCTCACGAGTATAAGCACCGCCGTTGGCTTTGTAGTTCTGGTACTCGCCGTCGACCGCTTCGTCCATGCGCTTCTGAAGGATGCCTTTCTTGTCCTTCTCGAACAGCGGATCCCAGTGGCGGCCCCAGACGACCTTGATCACGTTCCAGCCAGCGCCACGGAAGACGCCTTCGAACTCGTCCATCACCCGCGAGTTACCGCGTACCGGGCCGTCAAGGCGCTGCAGGTTACAGTTGATGACGAAGATCAGATTGTCGAGGTTTTCACGGCCCGCCAGTGAAATGGCGCCCAAGGATTCCGGCTCGTCACACTCGCCGTCGCCCATGAAACACCAGATCTTACGGTCATACATATCTTTCAGCTCACGGTGATGCAGGTACTTCATCACGTGCGCTTGATAGATCGCTTGAATCGGGCCCAGGCCCATCGACACCGTGGGGAACTGCCAGTAGTCCGGCATCAACCACGGGTGCGGGTAGGAAGAGAGACCATCGCCATCGACTTCCTGACGGAACTTATCCATCTGCGCTTCGCTCAGGCGTCCTTCCAAATAGGAACGGGCGTAAATGCCTGGCGCCACATGCCCTTGGATATACACCAAGTCACCAGCAAAATCGCCTTGGGGCGCGCGAAAGAAGTGGTTAAAGCCTACATCGTACAACGTGGCAGACGACATGAAGCTGGCAATGTGCCCGCCCAGGCCCGGCTTGGCGCGGTTGTTACGAATCACCTGTGCGATGGCGTTATAACGGATCAAGGAGCGAATACGACGCTCCATGAACAGGTCGCCAGGCATCGGTGCTTCGCGGTGAACCGGGATCGTATTACGGTGCGGGGTTGTCACCGAGAAGGGCACCTTCATGCCGTCCCGGCGCAGGCGATCCGCCAGGCGGGTCATCAGGTAGCGGGCACGATCTTCGCCCTCACGATCCAATACCGACTCTAGGGAATCAATCCATTCCGTAGTTTCGATCGGATCGAGATCTTCTCTTGTCTCCAGACTCATAGAGGTCTCTCCGAATGACGATAAATGACAATTAGCCCCGCTACCCTAATGGGCCTGGGGCGGCGGTGTGGAAGTCCACCACGCGCCAACATTCAGCCGGTGAATAAACGCCGGATAGGGGTTTTAGCTCTACATTCAACAAGCTACGTACCGTTTTATGTAGTAAAGCTACACAAATGTCGTAAAAGTTAGCCTTTTGTATAGGGGAAGATACCGCAAAGTCGTCACGCTGCCAATTCTGTCGGGGCGGAAAAGCCTATCGAAAACAAACTATTGCACTGCAACATAAGCAAATTAAAGACCTCATTCTTCAGTATCAAATAAGCCAACAATTGTAATTAAACTACTGTTTTATTGCTTTGTTATTGAAGCACTTAGTTATTAAAACACCTAATCGCCCCCCTACTTCTCAGCCTGTGACGTTAACCGCTGCTGGAAATAAACCCAGTCAAATGCTGGGCCTGGATCTGTTTTGCGCAGCGGCGCGACATGGGCATGGCTGGTGATACGGCGGCTATTAAGCTGTGGATAGCGCGCGATTAGCCAAGTCGTTGCTTCTACCAAGGCGTTGTACTGGGCTTTGGTGTAGGGGGTAATGTCGTCCCCTTCAAGCTCAATGCCTACCGAGAAGTCGTTGAGCGCTGTTCGCCTTTTTAGCTGATATGCATCCCACCAGCAAGAGCGCCCGGCGTGCCATGCGCGCTGATCCGTATCAACAAATTGAACGCACTCTCCATCGCGACGTATTAGCAGGTGCGCAGAGACTCTCAGATGAGCTATTTCAGTGAAAAAGGGATGTTCATCTGCCACCAGCCGATTGGTAAACAGCGCCTCAATGGCATTACCGCTAAACACGCCTGGGGGCAGACTGATCGCATGCAGTAGCAGCAGCGAGACTTCGTCGCTTGGGCGAGCGTCGCAGTTGGGTGAGACCACGTGCCGAGCGCCTTCCCACCAGCCACTTAACGGTTGTTTCTCTTCCACGCGCACGCTCTCCTCTATATTAGCGCTCTCTTTCACTGCTCATTTTCACTATAATACTGGTCACACTTGACGACGTTCTGAGAACTCACTGCCATGCATTATCAATCCGCTCTTGCAGAAGAAATCCGCGCCAGCGCTGCTCGTCTGCTAGCCGAAGACGTGGGCCCAGGTGATATTACCGCGCAATTGATCCCTGAACACCAGTGGGCCAGCGCCGATGTGATTACCCGTGAAGCCGCGGTGCTGTGCGGTGCACCTTGGGTGGATGAGCTTTTTCGCCGCCTGGATAACCGAGTAAGCCTGAACTGGCACGCCGCTGATGGCGATAGACTTGAGGCTGGCCAGTGTTTTTTAACCCTGGAAGGCCCCGCCCGCATCCTGCTCACCGGCGAGCGTGCGGCGCTTAACGTGCTGCAAACGCTGTCTGCCACTGCGACCGCCACCCGTGCTTATGTCGACCTGATTGAAGGTACTGGCGTGCGCCTGCTCGATACCCGCAAAACGCTACCCGGCATGCGCTTGGCGCAAAAATATGCGGTCACCTGCGGTGGCGGCCATAACCACCGCATTGGTCTATGGGACGCGTTTTTGATCAAAGAGAACCACATTGCTGCCTGTGGGGGCATTCAAGCAGCCGTTGCACAAGCACGCAAGCTGGCCAGTGACCTCCCAGTGGAAGTGGAAGTAGAAACCTTTGAAGAGCTGGATCAGGCGTTGGCAGCGGGTGCCGATATTATTATGCTCGACAACTTCGCCATTGAAGACCTGCACGTTGCGGTAGAAATTAACGGCGGCAGAGCCACCCTGGAAGCATCAGGCAATGTGGACGACGCTACGCTACGGGCAATCGCCGATACCGGCGTTGACTGTATCTCTAGCGGTGCGCTAACCAAGGATATCGCCTCAATCGACCTATCGATGCGCATAACCCGCAGCTATAATGTGTAGCTAGACTTACGTTTCCACGGCGTTAAGTGCCTTGGAAAGTCGATACCGCTTGAGCGATTCACCACTGCGCTCCACCCACTGCTCGCCGTGGTTTTCCCAGCCGCGGCGCATTAGACGCTCGTAAAGCATCGAACTGGCCTCAATCTCCACCTTGCCTTTGCCCTGTTCGAGCAGCATACGCTCAGCGTGAACCAGTAGCGTGGTGCCAATGCCGCGACCAGCAAGAGAAGGCCAGACATAGAGCGTTTCAATCCGCCCGGCATCTAAATCTACTTCCAAAAACCCCACGCAGCGTCCATCACAGGTAGCAATTAACGTGGTATACAGCGCTTGCCGCACTGCCCAGGCACTGCCTTCACGGGGTAGCGCTTGCGCCCATGCCCGCCGCTCATCCAGCGTATAGTGGGTAGCAGCCCCTTGCATGACGGCGTGGTAAAACACTTCTGCCTGATCGGCGGCATCGCGTGCCAGTGCCGCGCGATACATAACCCGCGCACTCGTTGGCGCTTGCTGCTCATCGCTATTACTCATGCGTCACCTCTGCACTGTTCAGCTAACATTTGGTCAATGCCTATTCAAGCAAGACCTCTTCGATCACGCCGCTTTAGATCACACCCTATTGGGTCACGCTTAAGCCATCGGCTGCTTTATACTGTTTTATACTACGCCAATAAATCCTAGCAAAAGGCAGTGTGATGGACGATGCCCCTAACAGCGAGCACTTTACGCTATCGCCCATTGGCCACATGGTCAGCGACTACCCTGACAAATTCGGCATTCCGCGCCAACCAGGGCTCGCACCCGCGGCTAACGCCAAGCTTGTGCTCGCCGCCCCCTACAATGACCCTCTCGCCGTGCGTGGTTTAGAAGACTTCAGCCACCTGTGGTTAAGCTTTATATTTCATCAAAGCCCGCAACGCTGGTCGCCGCTGGTGAGGCCGCCACGGTTGGGCGGTAATAAAAAAGTGGGCGTTTTTGCCAGCCGTAGCACCCATCGCCCTAATCGTCTGGGGCTATCACTGGTAAGGCTAGTCGGTATCGACACTCAGCAAGGCGTCGTTTTGGCGTTACAGGGCTGCGACTTAGTGAGCGGCACGCCGGTGGTTGATATCAAACCCTACTTGCCCTGGGCTGAATCTCAGCCTGATGCAAAGGCTGGTTTTGCGCCGCAGACGCCGTCACTGTTGGCGGTGTCGTTTCACCCAGCGGCACTGGACACCCTCACCCAACGCTCAGACAGCGCCACGCTGCATGCATTAATTGAGCAAGTACTAAGCCAGGACCCACGGCCCGCCTATAAGCAAAAAGAGTTAGCGTCTAAACGACTTTACGGGGTACGCCTGCGCGATGTAGACGTTAAGTTTCGTCAGCGTCAACAAGGCGAAGCCACCACCTTAGAGGTGATGGCTATCGAACCTTACGACGAGCGATAAAACAATGATGACGTTTTAAGCGGGAAAGGTAATACCCAGGCGGCGACCAACTTCTTCATACGCCTCAATCACGCCGCCCAACCCCTGGCGGAAGCGATCCTTATCCAGCTTTTCACGGGTGTTAGCGTCCCAAAGGCGGCAACCATCCGGCGAGAACTCATCCCCTAATACCACCTCACCCTTGAAGACACCAAACTCAAGCTTGTAATCCACCAGCAGCATATCGCCCTCGGCAAACAGCGCTTTGAGGATATGGTTAACCTTGAAGGTCAATGCTTTCATTTTGGCGAGCTGCTCGGGCGTTGCCCAACCGAAGGTCTCCGCCAACGACTCGTTAATCATCGGGTCGCCCTTCTCGTCGTTCTTCAAGAACAGCTCGAAGGTAGGCGGTGTTAGTGCAATACCCTCTTCCACACCTAACCGTTTTACCAAACCACCGGCGGCGATATTGCGCACTACGCACTCCACCGGGATCATCTGCATTTTTTTGACCAGACTCTCCGTACTGGAGAGCTGTTTTTCAAAGTGAGTGGGAATGCCCGCTTCCTGCAGCCGCTCCATAATGAAGGCGTTAAAGATGTTATTGACCATTCCCTTACGGGCCAGCGACTCCACTTTTTTGCCATCGAAGGCGCTGGTGTCATCACGAAAGTTAAGCACCAACAAATCCGGATCGTCGGTGGTATACACAGATTTCGCCTTACCGGCGTAGAGTTCTTGGCGCTTTTCCATGGGGGCTCCGTAAGGGATCAAGGGTCAATAAATTAACGTAAATAACCGGAGACACGCTCAAGCAGCTCGCGCTGATCATCGGCGCTGAATGCCCGTTCGCTGGCGTTGATGGCACGCAGGATCGTCTTGTCGCCATCAGGCTGTAGGGCAAGGCGGATCTCTTGGGACATCTTGCGTACGTCCGCGCTGAATACCATTTGCAGCGGGTTACGATTGCGCTCGGTTTCGGTCATATATTCAACCAGGAACTCGTGGCTACTGGGGTCAGAGGCAAGCAAGTCGCGCTGTCCTTCCTGAGCAAAATCCAGTTCAAGGTAGTGGTTCAGTTCAGCCCATACGCGGTCCACCGGCTGCGGAATAACCACTTCCCACTCTTCACCCTGCTGGCGAACTTGTAACGTTTGCTCATCGGTAAGGCGCTGAGCGGTCCAGGAAGATGACACGCTGGCAGAAGCGCTGCGTGCACTTAGATGGCTTTCCAGTGCGTCCAGACAGCTAGTCATGGTTTGCCCACCGCTTTCACAGCGAACTTCGCTACTGCCTGCGCGCAGCGCACTCTGCAGGCGTATTTCCCCCTGGGACGTCACGATAACGCCCTGGGACGCGCTGCTCTGCAGCACATTCAGCTGTCGGCTGCGTACAAACTCTTCCAACTGCGGCCACACCGTACCGGTGTCGGCGGCCACCACTAGCCAGGTTTGATCACCGACTTCGCGGCGCTCAACGTACTCAGGCTCTAAGCCACTGCCAATAGCCAGTGATTGGGGCGGACGAATTTCTGCCGCTTCGTCAAGCCGTGTCCCTTGGGTGGCGGCTTGAGGAACCGGCAGCGCATCGCGGTAACGTTGGGTATTACGGGTCTCTGGCAACACCAACGGAGGCGCCGGAGCAGCCTCGGTGTAGTCCAGGTTACGGTCGTGGTAAAAACCATCCCGTGCGCAACCAGAGAGCGCGACAGCCGCTGCGAGTGCCAGCGGAACCCATTTAAGCGCACGTATTTCAAGCACAGAGCTCATCAAGCCACCTTAAGTCAACAAATCAGGTACCCAGCTCAACTTATCGCTGAGCTGGGTAGCAAAGGGTATTGCGCCAGGTTACTCCTCTACGACGCCTGCCATCTGCAGCGCTTCGCTCACCGTGGCGTGGTACTTTTCAGACAGCCAGGTTAGCGGTAAACGAAGGCCTGCGTCCGCATAACCCATGCGATTAAGCGCCCACTTCACGGGAATAGGATTCGACTCTATGCCCAAATTGGTGTGTAGCGGCATCAGACGGGTATTAATCTGGTGGGCTTTATCAGCATCACCGGCCACGGCAGCGGTGCACAGATCATGCATCGCCCGTGGGGCAACATTCGCCGTCACGGAGATATCGCCATGGCCACCCATCAACATAAAGTCACAGGCGGTCGCATCGTCGCCGGAGTAGAGCATAAAGCCACTGCCCTTTAGACGTGAGATTAGATCTTCCGCACGCTCCAGGTTCCCTGTTGCGTCTTTCAAACCAATAATATTATCGACATCGGCCAAGCGTAAGACGGTCTCGTTGTAGAGGTCAGAGCAGGTACGGCCCGGCACGTTATACAGAATCACCGGCAGTTTGCTGCCTTCCGCGACCGCTTTAAAGTGCTGATACAGGCCTTCCTGGGTGGGCTTATTGTAGTAAGGGCACACTGACAAGCAGTAATCGGCCCCAACTTCCCCGGCGTAACACGCCAGCTCAACCGCCTCAGAAGTGGCGTTAGCCCCAGTCCCTGCGATAACCGGAATACGACCATTGACCTCTTCGACAACGCTGCGAATCACGTCAAAGTGCTCCGCGAAGGACATGGTAGTGGGTTCGCCCGTCGTGCCAGCAGCCACAATGCCATCGGTGCCATTTTCGAGATGGAAGTTCACCAGACGACGAAGCGCCTCCCAGTCGATGTCGCCATTGACCTTCATAGGCGTCGCCAGGGCGACAATGCTGCCTGTGATCATCCGTTTATTCCTCACCAGCCAAAGTGTGATATCAACTATCTGTGTTTTAAGTGCTATGTATTTTACGTGCTATGTCTTTAGCAAACTGGGCGCCATCGCGATACTTTGTATAAGGCGCTGGCGTTCCACAGAGAGCAAATGGTACTCAGGCGATTCGAGCCTGTACAGCGTAAAGCGGTGCAAGTTTGTCACCGGCCTGATTTGAGCTTTGACAACTGCCCCTGGCTTACGTGTAATCGCGCGTGACTACTAATCTTAACACCCACCCTCAAAAGGACGCCTTATGTCTGTTGAAATTGGTCAACCCGTTGCTGACTTTTCCGCTACTGCAACTGGTGATTCCACCGTGACGCTGGCGGAGCTGCGCGGCAAACAAGTGGTTATTTATTTCTACCCCAAAGCCAGCACCCCAGGCTGCACCACCGAGGGGGGTGACTTTCGCGACCGTAAATCCGCCTTCGATGCTGCCAATACGGTCATCCTCGGCGTCTCTCGCGACGGCCTACGTGCGCAGGAGAACTTTAAAGCCAAACAGGATTTTAATTTTGATCTTATCTCTGACAAGGACGAAAACGTCTGCACGCTGTTTGACGTTATCAAGCTCAAGAAAATGTACGGCAAGGAGCATCTCGGCATAGAGCGCAGCACCTTCTTGATTGATAAAGAGGGCAAGCTCGCCAACGAATGGCGTGGTGTTAAGGTGCCTGGTCATGTTGATGAGGTACTCGCCGCGGCTGAACAACTTAACGCTGCCAGTTAACCCCTATGCCCGCGCTGAGGATACCCAGCGCGGGCCGTGTTTAAGCGCTACGCTTACTCTTTTGCTGGGGCTTGCAAGCTACGACGCTCCTCTCGCTCCTGCATACTACGCGGGCAAGCGTAGATCAGCGCTTTCAGCAGCGTCGCTAATGGAATAGCAAAGAAAATACCCCAGAACCCCCAAATCCCGCCGAAGAACAACACCGCCACAATGATAGAAACCGGATGGATATTGTTAGTTTCAGAAAATAATACCGGGGCTAATACGTTGCCATCCAGCGCTTGAATCACTCCATAAGCTACTAGCACATACACAAACTCCTCGCTGAGCCCGAAGTGAAACCCAGCGACCGCAGCCACCGGCAGTGTTGCCACCGCCGCCCCGATATACGGCACCAATACAGAAAACCCCACCAGAACGGCTAACAACGCGGTATAAGGCAATCCAAAGAAGGCAAAGGTAAAGAACGTTACGGTGCCTACGATAATGATTTCAATGAACTTGCCGCGGATATAGTTGGCAATTTGATCATCCATCTCACGCCAAATACGCGATAACAGCGTGCGTTTTTGGGGCAGCAGTGAAAGCATAAAGCCAACCAATACGTCGCGATCCTTGAGCATGAAGAAGACCAGAATCGGCACCAGTACCAGATAGATAATCAGCGACATAATGTTGCCTAGCGATGCCAGCGAAAGCGTTAAGGCACGCTGCCCTAACTGGCTGATCTCGCGGCTCGCCACGCCTATCCAGTTCTGCATCTGGTCCGGCGTAATAATGTTGGGGTAGCGCGCTTGCAGCTCATCCAGCCAGCCTTGACCACTGGCGAACATCCTCGGTGTTTCTTGTACCAACCCCACTAACTGATTCCAAATCAGCGGCATTAAAATAAACGCCAGGGTTAACAAGACACTAATAAACGCCAGGAATACCATGATCACCGCCAGCAAATGCGGCAACCCACGGCGGGTAAGTGCGCTCACCACGCCTTGCAGTAGAAAAGCAATTACCAGTGCAGTGAAAAACGGTGCCAGCATACGGCCAAACCAAATGATCGCCGCAAAACCTGCCACCAATACTACCAGCAGAATCAGCGCCTCTTCGTCGGAGAAGTAGCGCTCAACCCAGCTTTTTAAAATCGTACGCAGGGTCATGAGTGACCATCCCCGGCTTTACGAATCCAGTACACATAAACATCGTCACGCTGTTCACGGCCTTCCAGGGTATGCGCACTTTGATCGGTAAACGACGCGATATCCCGCCACGAACCGGCGTCCGTTGAACGCACCTCCAGCAACTGACCTGCTGCCAAGGTAGCTAAGGCTTGCTTAGCTTTCAGTAGTGGCAATGGGCAATGCAGCCCACAAGCGTCAAGCACCGTATCGGGTTGAAAGCCCCCGGTTTGCTCAGACATACACTCTCCCTCAAAATGACCTGCCTATTCACGGCATAGATTTGTAAATGTTGCTGCATAGACATTGTGTAATAGACGCCGCCGCATAAACTGTCTTGTTAGCGATTGATTTCACTAGGTCGTCGATTTAACGGCACTTCCCCGTCTTTATCAATGTCATAGTATTAATCGATGTCATACCCTGACTGTAGCGTTTAACCATCACCCATGAGGATGCCATGCCGACCTTTCGTACCGCTTACCCAGGCTGGATATGTGCGTTCGCTTGCGCCTGTGGCAGTTTACTTTTTAGCCCCCCAAGCGTTGCCATCAACGATTACGACCTGCCGAGCCTGGGGGCGGCGTCTACCTCGGTCAGCAATGAAGAGTACCGCCTGGGCCGCGCGTGGTTACGACAGTTTCGTGCTCAAGCCCCCCAGTGGCAAGATCCTATTACCAGCGACTACCTGGAAAGCCTGATTGCCCGGCTCGCCCCCCATAGCAAGATTAATGGTCTACGCACTATTACCGTGATGGTGGATAACGAATCGCTTAACGCCTTTGCCGTGCCTGGCGGGGTGGTAGGCATCAATTCAGGGCTGTTCGCCTTTGCCGAAGATGAAGGTGCCTTCGTTTCGGTACTGGCGCATGAGTTGGGCCATCTCTCTCAACGCCACTATGCGAGGGGAAACGCACGGGCAGCACAAACCCAACTGCCCGCCATGGCGGCCATGCTAGCAGGCATGCTAATTGCTGCGAGTGGCGGCGGTGATGCGGGCATGGCCGCCGCCATGGGCTCCCAGGCAGCGCTCATACAGGATCAGCTCAGCTATTCACGTTTATTTGAACAAGAAGCCGACAACCTAGGCCTCCAGGCGATGGCCGACGCGGGCTACGACCCAGAGGCCATGGTGCGCATGTTCGCCGCTATGCAGCGCATGGCCCGTCTGCAGGGCGATACACCGCCGGAGTTCCTGCTTAGCCACCCGGTCACCGATAGCCGCTTAACCGCTGCCCAGGATCGCGCTGCCCAGCTCAATGTCGCCGATGCCTATACCAGCGACACCCTTTACGACATGATGCGCGCCCGCGCCCTGTTGAGCATTTATGCCAACACGCCTGAGCAAGCGGCTTCGCGCCTTGCCCAAGAAGGCGCTGACGAGACTGCCCAGGGCTATCTGGACGCCTTGATCGCTGCCCGTAACGGCCAGACTGATAATGCCTTACAACGCCTTGATCAACTTGCCAATCAGCAGCCTGACTTTGCCATGCTCCCCGCCTCTGCCGCGAGCGTCGCCTTAGAGGCCGGTCAGTACGATGAGGCCATCCAGCGCAGCCAGCGATTGCTGCGCTTTATGCCTAACTACCTACCGGCTCAACTGATATTGGCCGAAGCACAGCTACAGCGTGATCCTCAATCGGCTTATAACGTGTTACGGGACATGGCCGATCAGCACCCAGAAAATCCACAAGTCTTCAATCTATTAGCTGAAGCCGCCGGACGCAGTGGGCATGATGGCTGGGGACATTTGGCCCGCGCTGAGCACCTGCAATTGACGGGCCGAGTAGACCGCGGCATTCGCCAGCTCTCCATCGCTCGCGATGCGGCGGAACGTGAAGATGATCAGCAGGTAGTAGCCAGGATTGAACAGCGCCGCGAGGCCTTTATTGAGTATCGCGAAGCGCTGGAAGATTTCAACTAAATCTAGGTCAATTAAATCTAGGTCAACTAAACCTATGTCATTGCGATGAGCGCAGCAACGCGGCAATCTTCACCAGAGGTGGCAGTAACACCGAGGTTGCTTCACTTCGTTCGCAATGACACTTCTACGTTCGCAATGACATTCGGTTAATCTTTTCTCGCTAGGCGTTGAAATTAAGCATCCGCTCGAGCGGCATCAATGCCTTCAAACGCATCGGCTCATCGACCTGGATCTCACCACTTCCCTCGCGCAACGCACCCGCCAGGTTATCCAGCGCGTTCATGGCCATCCAGGGGCAATGCGCGCAGCTGCGACAGGTAGCACCATTACCGGCGGTGGGCGCTTCAAACAAGGTTTTATGGGGCACCGCCTGCTGCATCTTGAAGAAGATACCTCGGTCCGTCGCCACAATCAGCTTATCGTTAGGTAGCTCTTTAGCGGCCTTGATCAACTGCGAAGTGGAACCAGCTACGTCGGCCAGCTTCACCACCGGCTCAGGCGACTCGGGGTGCACCAAAACGGCGGCATCAGGGTAAATGCGCTTAAGGTCTTCAACGCCTTTAGCTTTGAACTCTTCATGGACGATACAGGCGCCGTCCCACATCAACATATCGGCGCCGGTTTTCTTCTGAATATAGCCGCCCAAATGCTTATCAGGCGCCCAGAGAATTTTCTCGCCTTTGGCCTGCAGGTGCTCAATCACCTCTACCGCAATCGATGAAGTCACCACCCAATCCGCTCGCGCCTTAACCGCCGCGGAGGTATTGGCATACACCACCACAGTGCGATCAGGGTGCGCATCGCAAAAAGCGCTGAATTCATCAGCAGGACAGCCAATATCCAGAGAACAGGTTGCTTCAAGGGTAGGCATGAGCACGCGCTTTTCCGGCGACAGTATCTTGGCGGTTTCGCCCATAAAGCGAACCCCGGCAACCACCAGCGTGGTCGCGTCGTGGCGAGCACCAAAGCGTGCCATTTCTAGCGAATCGGCGACGCAGCCGCCGGTCTCTTCGGCGAGCTGCTGAATAGCATCATCGGTGTAGTAATGCGCGACCAAAACAGCGTTATGCGTTTTCAATAGCTGCTTGATTTCTTCGACCCTTGCCAAATCTTCCGCCGGAATCCGGGTCGGACAGTATGCAACGGGCAACGGAGCACTCAGCTCTGCTTGAGTAGTCATAATAGTCATCGTGTCTACCACTGTGACGAACAGGGAATCCCCCTGCTAAACACTGGGTCACGGCACAGGCGCGTTTCGCTCTACTCCCGCACCGCTCGCGTGCGATCGGCCGCTACGTCTCTCGTGGTGGCCTATCGTCTGAATATCTATTCTAGCCCATTCTGATCGGAAATAGCTGCCCGCTGCAAACAGATTGTCACGTAGAGGCATTACCCAAAAGTACCTCTCACCCGCATAGCAAAACGCCCCTGGCAGCTATGCTGCCAGGGGCGTTGAATTTGGTGGGTCGTGCAGGATTCGAACCTGCGACCAATTGATTAAAAGTCAACTGCTCTACCAACTGAGCTAACGACCCAAATTTGCCTTGCTATTGAACTTCAATTTTTCAAGCTTCATTTTTTTGAAACTTTAATGTTCACACTTACCGTGTCTAGTTCCCGTCCCGAAAGAATAGCTGCCAAGCTGGTGGATAAAAACTTCCTGCCAAAACAGCGGCTAAATGGTGGGTCGTGCAGGATTCGAACCTGCGACCAATTGATTAAAAGTCAACTGCTCTACCAACTGAGCTAACGACCCGCCTGAACGGATGCATATCCTACGCTTACACCCTTTTGATAGCAAGTGTTTTTTAGCGTGAGATAACAGAAATGGACCATAAAACGCGCCTGACTGGTCAATACAAACCGGTTCAGGCACGTTCGCGCACCTACTTAACGGGCTTTGTTAACGGGCTTTGCTTTTCGGCTTACGCATCACTTGAACCGGCTTACGCTTGTGCTTATCGCGGTTCCAGCGGTTCTTTTCATCGGGCGTCAGCGCAGGCACTTTACGGGTTTCTAAGTTAGCCAATGTCGCTAAGTCATCCACCTCATCCTGGTTAAGTTCAACCCATTCACCGGCTTTAGCGCGCTTATCGAGGAAGATGTTGCCGTAACGCACTCGTTTTAGGCGACTCACCGTTAGGGCTTGCGACTCCCAAAGGCGCCGCACTTCGCGGTTACGACCTTCCAAAATCACCACATGGAACCAGGTATTAATGCCTTCGCCGCCAAACTCCTGTACATCCGTGAAGCGCGCCGGGCCATCTTCCAGCATCACGCCATCGACCATCGCCAGGATATGTTCGCGCTTCACTTCACCCATGACCCGAACGGCGTATTCACGCTCCACCTGGGTAGAGGGATGCATCAAACGGTTGGCCAGCTCGCCATCCGTGGTAAACAGCAGCAAACCGCTGGTGTTGATATCCAGGCGACCAATCGCAATCCAGCGCTCGCCTTTCAAGCGCGGCAAGCGTTCAAATACGGTGCGCCGACCTTCCGGGTCTTTGCGTGTGCACAGCTCGCCTTCCGGCTTGTTGTACATGATCACCCGGCGCGGCACTTCTTCTTCCGGACGCAGCAATACCGGGCGGTCGTCAAAGCTGACTTTATCCCGCGCTTCAACACGGTCACCCAGCTTGGCCACCTGGCTATTCACCTTTACACGGCCATCGGAAATTGCCGTTTCCATCTCACGCCGTGAGCCAAGGCCTGCGCGGGCCAGGACTTTTTGCAGCTTTTCACTGATAGGGGGCGTGGTGCTATTACTCTGACTCATGGTCGTCTGACCTCACATCGGTAGTCTGCGTGCGCTCGCGCTCTTCTTCGTTCGCGCGCTGCGCACGTGCCGCCAGCCGTGCCTGTAAATCGGCAAAGCTCAGCGGCTGGGTTAACGCCGTCTCGGCGTGCGTATCGGCTGTTTCAGCCGACGTTATGTCTTCTTTCTGGGGTGGCGCATCCTGCACCGTTTTGATCGTTTCGTCTAGTGCTTCGTGGTCTGAACCGGTGTCTTGTTCTTCCTGAATGGCAGCATCATTGGTCATCCCTGTGTCTTCAGGTAGTTCGCTCTCGTCCCAGTTCGCCAGGGTGTGCATCGGCGGCAGCGCATCAAGCGTTTTTAATCCAAAGTCATCTAAAAAACTCCGCGTGGTGGCATATACTGCCGGGCGCCCCGGCACATCCCGGTGGCCCACTACGCGAATCCAACCGCGCTCCGCCAGGGTGCGCATGATTGAACTGCTTACACTGACCCCACGCACCTCTTCGATATCGCCACGAGTAACCGGCTGGCGGTAGGCGATCAGCGCCAGCGTTTCCAGCAAGGCCCGTGAGTAGCGCTGGGGGCGCTCGTCCCATAACCGCGACACCCATTGCGACAGACGCGGGCGAATGCGTAGCTGATAGCCTGAGACCGTTTCCAACAACTCTAGCGCCCCAGCTGAATGGCGCAGCTGCAAGCGCTCAAGGACATCGCGAAACTCCTTGCGAGTCGGGCATTCGCCTTCAAGAAAAAGCGTTTCTAGGCGTTCAAGGGGTAACGGTTCACCAGCGGCCAGGAGCGCTGCTTCAATAATGTCATCTAACGCGTTGGCGGCGTTACTCATGGCGTCTCTTCTCCAGTTTCAAAGGCGGACTCACCATAGGCATCGTCTTCTATCTCGTTCTCCTCAAAAGCGCCCTCTTCGTCGTCGGCCAGGGCGGCACGCCGAGCACGTACGTGAATCGGGGAAAGCGGTGCATTCTGAACAATTTCAATCATGGCTTCTTTGGCCAGCTCTAGAATTGCCATAAAGGTCACGACCACGCCAGCCCGCCCTTCCTCTAAGGTGAACAGCGCTTCAAAGGGGGTATAACGTTGATGCGCATCATCGTGGCTGAGTAACTCCATAATCTTGAGCATGCGCTCGCGGGTAGATAGCACCTCGCGACTGATCTGGTGGGCCTGCACCAGCTCGGCGCGTTTGAGAATATCGGAGAGCGCGCTGAGCAATTCATCCAATTCCACCTCAGGGTGAATCACACGAGATTCCAGCGGAGGTAAGCCCGCCTGCACGCTGAACCAGTCACGCCCCATGCGCGGTAGCGTATCCAGTGTCTCGGCTGCCTCCTTGAGGCGTTCGTACTCCTGGAGGCGTCGGATAAGCTCTGCGCGAGGATCCTCCTCATCGTCGCCCTCGGCCTTCGGCGGGCGGGGTAACAAGGTCCGCGACTTGATCTCAGCGAGCATAGCAGCCATCAGCAGGTATTCACCCGCCAACTCAATCTCCATGGCCTTCATCAGTTCCACGTACTCGATGTACTGGTGGGTGATAGTGGCCACATTGATGGTCAGGATATCCAGGTTCTGACGCCGAATCAGGTAGAGCAGTAAATCCAGCGGGCCTTCAAAGGTCTCCAGAAAGACGCGTAGTGCCTCGGGAGGAATATACAAATCCTCCGGCATTTCCGTAATCTGCTCATTGAACAGACGCCCAAACGAAACCGCCACTGGGTCAGTGGTCGCAGCGTCAGGATTTTCTAACTCTGTCGTATCGCTTGGCGTCTCGCTCACGCGGGTCGGCTCTCCTGGTAAAAGGGGATCAATACAATCGCACAGTTTAGCAAAGTCGGCACCCTTGGCGACGCCCAAGTCGCGGGTAATGAAAGCGCATCATCCGGCCTCCACCGCTTTACGATAGCGTCCTTCGTAATCAAACAGCTTGTCGCGGATTTGGAAATGCCGGCCCACTTTACGGCCTACGACAAAATCAGGATGGCGCAGGCGGCGCTGCTCGGCGACTACCTCATCAGCGCTCAACGGCTGCCATTTGCCGCCAGGTGCGCGCAGGTGATAACGCAGAAACGCGGCATAGAAGGCGCGCCGTTGAGCAGACGTCTCTAGCGCGAACCACTCGGATAGATGCGTGCCATCTTCATCGTGATAAGTGACTTTTAAGCGCGGTAGGCCACGACCATTGGTCGTCGCTTCCAGTTGCATACCACTTACTCGCAATACCTTGGCATCTTTAAGCTTTAGGGCATCTTTTAGCTTGTCATCCGCGTCCACCAATAGCTTGTCGCAGCCGTGGCAGCGCCGGGCAGCGATATCATTTTCGGCACCGCACTCATCGCAAACTTTAAAGCGAAACCGGAAGTCGCATTGCTTTTTACAGGCGCCCGAAACCGCGCCACGCTGGCCGCTTGCTACTTTAGAATTTCGATCAGGGTCATCGACTAACCCCTGGCAGCGGCGGCCAAAGTGTTCAATGACGATGTCACCATCTCGCTTGCCCCAGTATAGATTGGCATGGCCACAGGCGGGACACTCGACTTGAACCGGCTCGCTGTCGCTATCTGGTTTCGGCTCGCCCACTTCCGGCGCGAAGATATCCCAGGGGTTACCGGCATAGTCCAAAATCAGGCAGTCGCTTTTGCCCGGCGACAAACGCAGTCCTCTACCCACCATCTGTTGATAAAGGCTAACCGACTCTGTGGGGCGTAAAATAGCGATCAAATCCACGTGAGGCGCATCGAAACCGGTGGTCAGCACCGCGACGTTAACCAGGTACTTCAGCCCGCGCGCTTTGAAGGCATCAATTAGCGCCGTACGTTCTCGGGAGGGGGTCGCACCGGTGATGAGCGCCGCTTCGGCTCGCGGCAAATAGCCGATAATTTCTTCAGCGTGGGCCACGGTGGCGGCAAAGATCATTATCCCTTGGCGATCAGCCGCGCGTTCGACGATTTGTCCGATAATACCCGGCGTTGCCCGGTTACCCGCCACTACGCGATTGAGCTCCTCCTCCTGGAAAAAACCACTTGAAGAGGGCTTGAGGGCAGAAAAGTCATAGCCCTCAATGGCCATATCCAGGCGTTTGGGTGCCGCCAGATAGCCCTGTTTCACCATCAGCCTCAGCGGCTGTTCAAAGACACAGTCGCGAAAAAAGCTCTCCTCGCTGCCCCTGACCATGCCGTGGTGATGGCGATAATAGATAAACCCCTGCCCCAAACGGTAAGGCGTAGCGGTGAGTCCGAGTATTTTAAGCTGAGCATTATGCTGTCGCAGGTGTTCAATCACCTGGCGGTAGCTGGCGTCCTCGTTAAGCGATACGCGGTGACTCTCATCGATGACCAGCAAGGTAAAGTTTGCGTCATTAAAGCGATCTAAATTGCGCACCACCGACTGCACCGAGCCAAACACCACTTGTCGGTTCGCCTCTTTACGCTTTAGGCCCGCGCTAAAAATATCGGCCTCAAGCCCATAAGCCTGATACTTGGCATGGTTCTGCTCCACTAGCTCGCGTACGTGGGCCAGCACTAACACTCGCCCCCGCGCCAGGCGCGCTAACTCAGCAATGACCAAGGATTTACCGCTGCCGGTAGGCAGCACCACCAACGCCGGCTCACTGGAAGCACGAAAATGCACGACCACCCGTTTTACCGCCTCCTGTTGATAGGGGCGCAATTGGGGCGTCTGGGCTATGGATGAGAAAGGCGGCCCAGAGGCCGCCTTGTCATGTTGCGTCATCATTCACCTATGAGGGTGTCTCCGTTAACCCAACCAAACGCGAGCATTGCGGAATAGGCGCAGCCAGGCACCGTCTTCAACCCACTCCGCCGGACGCCAGGAGTTGGTGACCGCTCTAGCGACACGTTCAGGGTGCGGCATCATGATAGTCACCCGGCCATCGGGTGTGGTTAGCCCCGTAATACCCGACGGTGAGCCGTTAGGGTTCGCCGGATAGCGGGTCGTTACCTGGCCGTAGTTGTCGATGTAGCGCAGCGCTATTTGGCTGCTCGTCTGCATGCTACGCAGATGAGCGCTGTCACGAAACGCCGCCTGCCCCTCACCATGAGCAACCGCAATGGGCAGCTTGGAGCCTTCCATGCCGGCAAGCAGAATCGAAGGGCTCTTCTCAACCCGCACCATGGAGACCCGCGCTTCAAACTGCTCAGACTCATTGCGTACAAACGTCGGCCAATTTTCAGCGCCAGGAATCAACGATTTCAGCTGCGAGAGCATCTGGCAGCCGTTGCAGACACCCAGTGAGAAGCTATCTTCTCGGGCGAAAAACGCCGCAAACTGCTCCTGGGCGCGCTCGTTAAACAGCACTGATTTTGCCCAGCCGCCCCCGGCGCCAAGCACGTCACCGTAAGAGAAGCCGCCACAGGCGACCAGCCCTTTAAACTCATCAAGCGAGACGCGCCCTTCTAGAATATCGCTCATGTGCACATCGACCGCCTCAAACCCGGCTTTATCGAAGGCCCAAGCCATCTCCACTTGACCGTTAACCCCCTGCTCGCGCAGCACGGCCATGGCAGGTTTGGCGATATTAACAAACGGTGCACTGATGTCGTCATTGATATCAAAAGTGGGCGTGGCGGAGAGCCCGGGATCACGACTATCGAGCAGATTATCGAACTCATTCTTGGCGCACTCAGGGTTATCCCTCAGCGCCTGCATGCGATAACTGGTTTCAGCCCAGGTGCGCTGAGTAAGCAGACGCGTGGTTTCCAGTAGCGGTTCTTCAAACAGCGTAACGCGAACTTGGTCGTCGTAACGGGGGCGAGCGATCACGCCGCACGTTTCGATACCGGCAACGGCAAACTGCGCCAGCACTTCTTCAGTATGTTGACGATTGACCTGAATGACCGCCCCCAGCTCTTCGGAGAACAGTGCATTCAATGCCTCGACCGGCTCGTCGATCATCCAGTCGAGCTTGATCTCAAGCCCGGCGTGGGCGGCGAAAGCCATTTCCAGCAGAGTGATCAACAGGCCGCCATCGCTGCGATCGTGGTAGGCCAGCAAAATACCGTCTCGGTTAAGCCCCTGAATCACTTCAAAAAAGGCTTTAATATCTTCCGGGTCATCCACATCGGGGCAATCGTTGCCCACTTGGCCGTAGACCTGCGCAAGAGCAGAGCCACCCAAGCGATTTTGGCCGCTGCCCAGATCAATCAGAATGAGATCCGACTCGTCTTGTTCCAGGTTGATCTGCGGCGTTAGCGTGGCCATTGCATTGGTAACGGGCGCAAAACCGGTCACTACCAAAGAAAGCGGCGACGTTACGCTCTTGTCTTCACTTTCACCTTGGTCATCCTCATCGACCCAGGCGGTGCGCATTGACATCGAATCCTTGCCCACCGGAATCGCAATGCCCAATGCCGGGCACATTTCCATGCCCACGGCGTAAACAGCATCATAAAGCGCCTGATTTTCACCGGGGTGATCAGCCGCGCTCATCCAGTTAGCGGAGAGCTTTATATCGCTCAACTTAGCAATCGGTGCCGCCGCCAGGTTGGTAATCGCTTCAGCAACGGCCAAGCGGGCGCTAGCGGCGGGGTTGATCAACGCCACCGGCGGACGCTCGCCCAACGCCATGGCTTCACCGGCCTGGGTATCATAGCTTGCCGTGGTGACCGCCACATCGGCTACCGGCACCTGCCAGGGGCCGACCATTTGATCACGGGCCACTTGGCCAGTAATCGAGCGATCGCCAATGGTGATCAGGAAGCTTTTGGAGGCGACTGTCGGCAGGCGCAGCACCCGATCCAGCGCTTCGCGAAGGTCAAGATTATCGAGCATCATGCCGGAAAGCTCGGGATCGTGGCGTTCAAACTCACGCTGCATTTTGGGTGCTTTGCCGAATAGCACGCTCATCGGCAAATCGACCGGCTTGCTGCTGAAATGGCCATCGCACACTTCCAAATGGTGCGCTTCCATCGCCTCACCAACCACGGCATAAGGGCAACGTTCGCGCTTACACAGCGCGTCAAAGGTGTCCAGGTCTTCGGGCGCGACCGCGAGCACATAGCGTTCCTGCGCTTCGTTGCACCAAATTTCCAGCGGGCTCATGCCCGGCTCTGCGTTGGGAACCGCGCGCAAGTCAAAACGGCCACCACGGTTGCCGTCTTTGACAAGCTCCGGCAAAGCGTTGGAAAGCCCGCCTGCGCCCACATCGTGAATAAAGCGGATGGGGTTGTGATCGCCCAGCGCCCAGCAGCGGTCTATAACTTCTTGAGCGCGACGCTCGATTTCCGGGTTTTCACGCTGTACCGAGGCGAAATCCAAATCGGCGCTGGAGGTACCGGACGCCATGCTGGAGGCAGCACCGCCGCCCAGACCAATCAGCATCGCCGGGCCACCCATCACAATCAGCTTGCCGCCGACCGGGATATCGCCCTTCTGGACGTGATGTGCACGAATATTGCCGTAACCGCCCGCGAGCATAATCGGCTTATGGAAACCGCGCCGCTCGATACCGCCCTCGTTCAGTGACTCCTGCTCGTAAGTACGGAAGTAGCCGGTTAAATTGGGGCGACCAAACTCATTGTTAAACGCCGCACCGCCTATCGGTCCATCGAGCATAATGTTGAGCGCCGACTCCATCCGTCCTGGCTTGCCGTAATCGAAGGCTTCCCAAGGCTGTACGAACTCAGGAATGCGCAGATTGGAGACGGTAAAACCTGACAGGCCGGCTTTGGGCTTGCCACCGATACCCGTAGCGCCCTCATCACGAATTTCACCACCCGAGCCCGTTGCGGCACCGGGAAACGGGGCAATCGCGGTGGGGTGATTGTGTGTTTCTACTTTCATCAGGATATGAATAGGCTCCTGATGGGTGTCGTAAAGCGCCCGCTCTTCTTCAGCCCCGGTTAGCGGCTTAGCAAAAAAGCGCCCTGCCTGACTGCCCTTAATGACGGCAGCATTATCGCTGTAAGCGGAGAGCACATTATCCGGTGACGACGCAAAGGTGTTCTTGATCATCTTAAACAGTGAGTGGTTTTGCGGCTCACCGTCGATCACCCAGTCGGCGTTAAAAATTTTGTGGCGACAGTGCTCAGAGTTGGCTTGGGCGAACATCATCAGTTCAACGTCGCTGGGGTTACGCCCCAGCTCATTGAACGCATCGACAAGATAGTCGATTTCATCTTCTGCCAGCGCCAACCCTAGCGCCTGATTGGCCGTTGCCAGTGCATCCCTACCGCCCTCTAGGATATCCACACTGCCCAGCGGTGCCGGCTCGTGGTGGGCAAACAGCTTGGCAGCGTCTGAAGCATCGGATAGCACGGTTTCAGTCATACGGTCGTGCAGCAGTGACGCCAGCGCGCTCAGGCTCTCTTCGTTCGGCATAGCGGTGAAGCTGACCCGGTAATCGATACCGCGCTCGATGCGGTTAATTTGGTGCAAGCCGCAATTGTGGGCGATATCGGTCGCTTTTGACGACCAGGGTGACTGAGTGCCCAAGCGTGGCACGACTAAAAAACGCTGGGCTCGCTCAGGCACTTCCACGCTCGATTGAGTGCCATCGCCCGTCACATAGTCAAGTAACTGCACCAAACGCTCATGGGCAGCGTCATCCAATTCCTCATGACGGTCATGGGAATTAAGATCGATAAAATGAACATAGTGGGCAGACAGCGCTTCCACCTCGGGAGCACGTTCACGCAGCACCGTTAACAGCCGAGCATGACGGAAGGCAGAAAGGGCGGGCGCGCCTCGCAGTTCGAGCATATCCTGAAGCCTCTAGAGCAGGGAAATTCGAGCAGGGAAATCACCGGGCCGCTAGGCGGCCGTGCTTTTATGATAGCGAAAAACGCCTATGATACTGGAAACCAGCCACCACACGAAATCAACAAGGTGACAGCGTGACCCGGGCTGGGTATCGTGGCAGCTTGTTTCATGCCGACAAGACGCCATGCTGACGTTGATTTGCCGACATTTTATTGCCCGTGCCAGCGCTTATTATGCGTTAACTGCCGTTACGCTTTTGACCATGGTGCCCACTCTCTCTCTTGTTCCCCCAGGCGAGCATTTAACGCATATCGGTACAAAAGACTTTATTACCGTTCACACCCGCAACACCCCCACGACCTATTACGAAGGCCGCCAAGGCCCTACCGGCTTTGAATACGAGCTGATGCACCGTTTTGCCGATTACTTGGGAGTGAGCCTTAACCTTGACGCCAGCCACCACCCAGAAAGCGTCTTGCCGGCGGTGCGTGAAAAAGGCGACCTGGGCGCGGCAGCGCTGCCATTACTGCCTGACAGCCCTGGCATCCACTACACACGCCCAATCATTCAAATGCAGCCGCTGGTGGTTTACCGCCGCGGCCTGAATGGCATTAAAGAGCCGAGTGACCTTGTCGGCTTAGAACTTGGCACACTCAGCGAAGCCGGTACCGATGAAGCGCTGCGCGACCTTCAGCGGCGTCATCCTACCTTGAGCTGGAAAGAGTCTCACGAGCTTGAAGTCGCCGAACTGCTGGCACGCGTTGAGGACGGCACCCTGGACGCCGCGGTCATTTTCGAGCATCAGTTTCGTTTAAATCGGCTTTTTTTCCCCAACGTAGAACGTGGTTTCATACTCGGGGACCCACTTTCCATGGCATGGGCGGTGCCTAGCGGTCGCGGCTTAGGATTGCTTGAAGCCGCCAATCGCTTCCTACAAGACCTTCAGGAAAGCGGCACGCTTGATCGGCTGGTAAGCCGCTACTTCGGCCATGACGACTATTTAGAGTATGTCGGCACGCGCACCTTTCTTGATCACCTTGATGCACGCTTGCCCCGTTACACGGAACTGTTCCAGCAGGCTGCCCGCGAAACAGAGTTTGACTGGAAGTTATTAGCGGCAGTGGGGTATCAGGAATCCCACTGGGACCCAGACGCCGTCTCGCCAACGGGCGTGCGTGGCTTGATGATGCTGACCAACCCCACGGCGGGTGAAATGGGCGTGACGGACCGCACAGACCCCGCCCAGAGCATTGACGGCGGTGCCCGCTATTTACGCAGTATTAAAGACCGCTTACCGGAAGGCATCACCGGCGATGATCGCCTGTTTATGGCCATGGCGGCCTACAACGTGGGTCTTGGCCACCTTTATGACGCGCGTAAGATTGCGGAAATGCGCGGCGGCGACCCCGACAGCTGGCAAGATGTGCGCGCGGCGCTACCGCTATTACAGCAGCGTGAATGGCATAGCCAAACGCGTCACGGCTACGCCCGTGGCGGTGAGCCGGTGATATACGTACGCAACATCCGTCGTTATTACGAAATGATTCAATATGTGGAACGTAGTCGTCAGCAATTTTTTCAACTAGAACAAACATCTGTCAACGATGACCCGCTGTTATTGTTTGAACTTGTCCCGCCGCTTGATTAACAGCGCCGTGGCATTTCCAATTCAGTATTACTGATTCAATTCCTCGCGCCGGGCGGCGAAAAATCGCTTCAGCAGCTTTTGCGAGGCTGCGGCCAATACCCCACCGGTCACCGCGATCTGATGATTAAACCACGGCTGTGCCAACAGGTTAGCCTTTGATTCGACCATGCCCGCACGGGGCTCGGCGGCACCGTAGACTAAGCGGGCCAGGCGAGCATGAATCATCGTACCCGCACACATCATGCAGGGCTCCAGGGTGACAAACAGCGTGCAGCCTTCAAGGCGATAGTTGCCCTGGTGCTTGCCCGCCTCGCGTAGGGCACGAACTTCCGCATGGCCGCTAGGGTCGCAGCTGGCCATTGGCGCGTTGCACCCGACGCCAATAATGTTCCCCTGCGCATCAACTACCACCGCTCCTACGGGCACCTCGCCCGCCGCCGCGGCCAGGTGGGCTTGGTCGAGCGCCCGGTGCATGTAAAATTCATCGCTGCGCATAAACGTAAACTCCGCTAAGGTAGCTAAACGACCGTATGAAAGGGGTGCCCGGCGCCGTGGCAGCATATTACTTTTACCGATAGCATTCTTTCACCGACCGCATTCAATAGAGACAGCCGCAAGGATACCGAGAATGACAGATGCGCTGAACAAATTGGTAGCGTTACTAGAGCTAGAAACGCTGGAAGAGACGCTATTTCGTGGTCAGAGCCAGGATCTAGGCTTTCCTCAGCTTTACGGTGGCCAGGTTCTTGGCCAAGCGCTGGCGGCCGCCGCGCGCACCGTGCCAGACGAGCGTCGCCCGCACTCTCAACATGGCTACTTTCTGCGCCCCGGCGACCCCCATCGCCCCGTTGTCTATCAAGTGGATACCATTCGCGACGGCGGCAGCTTTACCACCCGCCGCGTTACTGCCATTCAAAAAGGTCGGCCGATCTTTTTCTGCAGCGCCTCTTTTCAGAGCGAGGAAGCAAGCTTTAGCCATCAGCGCGACATGCCGAATGTCGCCACCCCCGAGGCGCTGCTAGAGAGCGGCGATGCCAAACATGACCGCTTTCCCGGCCACCCCATTGAGTTTTTGCATCTCACGGGCAACCCCGGCAACGGCACGCCTACAGGCCAGTGTTTGTGGTTTCGCCTTTCAGGCACACTGCCAGACGACCCGGCCCTGCATCGCCACCTACTCTCGTACGCCTCTGACTTCAACCTGCTGACCACCAGCCTGATTCCCCACGGCATCGAGTACCGCGACCCCAAACTGCGCATCGCCAGCCTAGACCATGCCTTATGGCTGCACCAGGACACACGCCTGGACGACTGGCTGCTGTACGTTATCGACTCACCCTGGGCAGGCGGCGCTCGCGGGCTGGCGCGGGGGCATATTTATAGTCGCGACGGTCGATTAGTGGCCTCTACCGCTCAAGAAGGGCTAACGCGTTATTCACAAGACTAACTAGACACTCTCTCAAACATTTACGCCCGCTTATTAGCGGGCGTAAATAGTTACCAGAGTGCTGCGGTTTATTAGCCGCCGTAAACGTCGTTGATAGACGTTAGCGGATAGTGCGCAGGGAATGGTTTGCGCGCCACGCCAGAATCAACCGCGGCTTGAGCAACCGCCGAGGTGACTCTAGCCAACAGGCGGATATCAACAGGCGTGGGAATAATGTACTCGCGACCAAAGCTCATCTCGGTACGCTCGTAGGCGTTCAGCACTTCCTGAGGAACCGGCTCACGGGCCAGGTCTTTCAGTGCGTGCACGGCCGCCAGTTTCATCTCTTCGTTAATACGTGTAGCACGAACATCCAGCGCACCACGGAAAATAAACGGGAAGCCCAGCACGTTGTTAACCTGGTTCGGGAAATCCGAACGGCCAGTGGCCATGATCACATCCGGGCGCGCTTCGCGGGCAACGTCAGGATGAATTTCCGGATCCGGATTAGTGCAGGCAAAAATCACCGGGTCTGGCGCCATTTTCTTCACCTGTTCAGCGGAGAGCAGGCCCGGGCCGGAAAGGCCGATAAATACGTCAGCGTTGTCGATGGCATCATCCAAGGTGCGCATCTCGGTATCGCGGGCGAATTCAGCCTTGTATTCGTTAATGCCTTCGCGGTCCGTGTGAATGACACCACGGCGGTCAAGCATCACAAGATTGTCTTTACTAGCGCCACAGGAAACCAGCAGGCGCATGCAGGCAATCGCCGCCGCCCCTGCACCCATGCAAACAATCTTAACGTCTTCGATGCGTTTACCAGCGATCTCCAGCGCATTGAGCATGCCTGCCGCCGTGACAATCGCGGTGCCGTGCTGGTCATCGTGGAAGACTGGAATACTGCAGCGCTCAATCAGGGCTTTTTCAATTTCAAAGCACTCCGGCGCCTTGATATCTTCAAGGTTGATGCCACCCCAGGTATCGGCAATGCGCGCGACGGTATCGATAAACGCCTGCGGGCTTTCCGCATCCACCTCGATATCCACCGAGTTAATGCCAGCAAAGCACTTAAACAGCACGCCTTTGCCTTCCATGACTGGCTTACTCGCCAGTGGGCCCAGATTACCTAAGCCAAGAATAGCGCTGCCGTCGGTGATAACGGCAACCAGATTACCCTTGCCGGTATAGCGGTAGGCATTTTCCGCATCCCTGGCGATTTCAAGCACTGGCTCAGCCACGCCTGGGCTATACGCCAGCGCCAAATCCCGTGCAGTCGCAGTGGGTTTGGTCAACTCCACCGACAGCTTACCGGGAATCGGTTTCGCGTGATAATCCAAAGCAGCCTGCTTATTTGCATCCGTCATGGTCAGAGTCCAGTTAACATAAAATAGATAAGTCGTTTGAGAATATAGAAAAAACCTATGCGCCTCAAGCGTGCCGTCAACTCATATCAAAACGCCCGTTTAACTGAATTTTACCTTCATATTCGCCACATTTCGCAGATATTTGCTGAAACTTATGCAAAACGGCGTTAGCCATAACGCTTTGCTTATTGCTGTACCGCAACATCAGCACGGCATTTGTGAAAATTTTTTCCACAAAAATAGCCAGTTTTTAGCGAGACAACAAAAAACCCACGCTTTGGCGTGGGTTTTGCGCAAGCAATACCTGTACTTGCGATGTGGCTATCCGAGGTGGATTAGCCGCGCTTAACAGCAGCGCCGAAACGCTTGTTGAAGCGCTCTACGCGGCCACCAGTGGTCGCTTGCTTCTGCTTACCAGTGTAGAACGGGTGGCAGTTGGAGCACACATCCAGAGAGAAGTCCTGACCTGAAGTAGAACCTACCTGGAAATTAGCACCGCAAGAACAGTTGGCGGTGACCGTGTTGTAATTCGGGTGGATACCTTGTCTCATCTCGAACCTCACGAAGCTATATGCCGCCACCTGATCTCGTGCCAGGCACCGCATACGGGTTTGGAAAAACTACTAACCGGTTGGCCGCTCTTTCGTTACGATAAGATCGCTAAGATTGAGCGGTCGCATATTCTAGCAAAACTAACGCCGGAGGCCAATTGCCTGATTCTGTTTCTTCGCGGGTACCGCCTCAAGTGCTTAACCAAATACTTAAAATAGCGCTGCCCTCACCGCTGCGGCGCCTGTTCGACTACTTGCCGTCTAACGTGACGCCAGCCTGCGGTTGGCAGCCGGGGTTGAGGGTGCGGGTGCCTTTTGGGCGCCGCGAAGTCGTCGGTGTGGTCGTGGAACTTACCGACCACAGCGAGCTACCGCGCAGCCAATTGCGCGCGGTCAGCGAGACGCTGGACGACGCGCCGCTGCCAGCAGATTGGCTCTGGTTATGCCGCTTTGCCGCCCGCTACTATCAGCACAGCCTGGGCGACACCCTGCACCACGCCATGCCCGCGCGGCTACGCCAGGGACACGCAATGGCCGGTCGCACACAAACACTTTGGATGGCCCAAGGTGACGGCGCGCAGGAAACCCTCAGCCGAGCGCCTAAGCAAGCAGAGCTGCATGCGCTTTTACGCCAGCACCCCCATGGCCTACCCGGTCGTGCGGTTAGCGCCCATGGCTTTGCTCGCGACCAGCTATTAGCGCTAGAGAAGAAAGGCTTGGCCACTAGCCAGGAACATATTCTCACCGCGCCTACTCCCCCCAGCGGAAACTTACTCGCGACTCCCGCGTTACCCCTAAACCGTGAACAGGCCACGGCGCTGGCCGCGCTGCATGAAAAGCTAGAGGGTTATCACCCCTGCTTGCTCGAAGGCGTCACCGGCAGTGGGAAAACGGAAGTCTATCTGCAGCTGATTGAAGCAGTGGCCGCCAAAGGTAAGCAGTCGCTGGTGCTGGTGCCGGAAATTGGCTTAACGCCGCAAACGCTGGCCCGCTTTAGAAGCCGTTTTCGCGTGCCCGTGGTGGCGCTGCATTCGGGCCTTACCGACCCTGAGCGCTTAGATGTATGGGAAGCCGCCGCTAGCGGCCGGGCACTGATTATTATCGGCACCCGCTCGGCCATTTTCACGCCATTGGCTAACCCCGGTGCGATTATTGTCGATGAGGAACATGATGGCTCCTACAAGCAGCACGACGGTTTGCGCTATCACGCTCGCGATCTTGCGGTTGCACGCGCGCATTACCATAAAATCCCGCTGCTGATGGGCAGTGCCACGCCGTCCTTAGAGAGCCTGCATCAGGCGCTTAGCGGCGCCTATCGCCACCTACGCCTGACCCAGCGCCCCAGCCAGCACCCCCCAGCCAAGCTGGAGCTGATTGACCTGCGCCACCAGCGCCGCCAGGGCGGCCTGCTACCCGGTGCCATCAAAGCGATTAAAAGCACCTTGAGCGCTGGCAAGCAGGTGCTAATTTTTATCAACCGGCGCGGCTTTGCACCGACCCTTGCCTGCCACGCTTGCGGCTGGATGGCCGAGTGTAGCCAGTGTGATGCACGCATGACGCTGCACCGCCAGCCCGCCCTACTGGCCTGTCACCACTGCGATAGCCGCCGCGCTCTGCCGGATGCCTGCCCCGAATGTGGTAGCGGCGACCTGCGCGCATTGGGTAGCGGCACTGAACGCACGGAAGAGACATTACAGACCCTGTTTCCCAAGACCACCATCCACCGCATTGACCGCGATAGCACACGGCGCAAGGATAGCTTCGAGCAAGTGTTAAAAGAGATCCATCGCGGTGAACCGTGCGTATTAGTCGGTACTCAAATGCTCGCCAAAGGGCACCACCTGCCCCACGTTACCTTGGTGGTCGTCGTTAATGCCGACGGCGGGCTGTACGCCGCTGATTTTCGCGCGCTGGAACACAGCGCTCAATTGCTTGAGCAGGTGGCGGGCCGAGCGGGGCGGGCCGCTCATCCAGGTCGAGTACTGGTGCAAACACTGCACCCCGACGATCCGCATCTGGGCCAGTTGGCTGAACACGGTTATGGAGCGCTCGCACGCAACATGCTGGAAGAGCGGCGTATCGCTCAACTGCCCCCGTTCTGCTTTATGGCGCTACTTCGGATTGAAAGCCCCAAGGAGGAGGCCGCCTTGGCCATGGCGCAACAGGCCGCTCAAGCTCTACGTCAGTGGCTCAAAGAGTCCAACGTGGCGACACGCTGCCTGGGCCCTGTGCCCGCACCCATGGAAAGACGTCAAAACCGTTACCATTTACATGTCATGCTGGCGGCCAATAGGCGTAGCCAACTTCACCCTGCTGCCAGTTGGCTCGTGCAGTGGTTGGAAGCGAATCGCGAGGCGCGCAAGGTGCGCTGGTCGATTGATATCGACCCACAAACGCTCTCCTAGAATGGGCTCACCATCACGCGGCTTTGAAACTGCGGCTCAATTGCTGATAATAGCCGCTTGATCGACGCACCTTTACAGCTGCGCGTTAGCACACGCCGCCACCGACGACACCCGGATACCTACATGAAAGACACCATAGTTTCTCTGCTCGAAGGCGCGGTTACCGCGCTCAAGCACCAAGGCGTGCTGCCGAACGACCTTCAACCCACGATCAAAGTCGACCCCACAAAAGACAAAGCCCACGGCGATTACGCCACTAATCTAGCGCTGATGCTGGCCAAACCGGCAGGCAAAAATCCGCGTGAATTAGCCACTATGCTGGTGGCCGCGCTCCCCGAAAGCGACGCGATCCAGAATACTGAGATCGCGGGCCCCGGTTTTATTAACTTTTTCGCTGCCGCCGATGCCGCGGCGCAAATCGTTGCCCAAGTGCTCGACTGCGGCGATACCTTTGGCCGCAGCTTGATCGGCAAAGGCGAAAAAGTGCAGGTAGAGTTCGTTTCCGCCAATCCCACTGGCCCCCTCCACGTTGGTCACGGCCGGGGCGCGGCGATTGGTGACTGTTTATGCCGCCTGCTCGAAGCCACCGGCTATGACGTGACCCGTGAGTTCTACTACAACGACGCAGGTGCCCAGATCGCCAACCTCGCCCGCTCGGTACAAGCGCGGGTAAAAGGCTTGGGCCCTGACGACGCCAGCTGGCCTGAAGACGGCTATCGCGGTGAGTATATCGTCGATGTCGCCAACGATTACCTGGCAGGTAAAACGGTCAGCGCCGATGACCGCGAAGTCACCGCCAAAAAAGATCCTGACGACTTAGACGCCATTCAAGAGTTTGCCGTCGCGTGGCTGCGCCGTGAGCAGGATCTCGACTTAAAAGCCTTTGGTGTAGAGTTCGATGTCTATTTCTTAGAGTCGTCGCTCTACGAAGATGGCAAGGTGGATGCCACCGTTGAAAAGCTGGTGAACGCTGGGCACACCTATGAAGAAGATGGCGCCATGTGGCTGCGCACCACTGATTTTGGTGATGACAAAGACCGCGTGATGCGCAAACAGGACGGTGGCTACACCTACTTCCTACCCGATGTGGCCTACCATCTGGACAAGTGGCAACGCGGCTTCAAAACCGTGATTAATGAGCAGGGTGCCGATCACCACTCCACCGTTACCCGTGTGCGCGCTGGTTTACAGGCGCTGGAAGTGGGCATTCCCCAAGGCTGGCCCGACTACGTGCTCCACCAGATGGTGATGGTCACCCGCTCCGGCGTCGAGGTAAAACTCTCCAAGCGCGCCGGTAGCTATGTCACCGTGCGCGACTTGATCGACGAAGTCGGCCGCGATGCCACACGCTTTTTCCTCGCCGCCCGCCGCGCTGACTCCCAGCTCACCTTTGATATCGACCTGGCGCGCTCGCAGTCGAACGACAACCCGGTTTATTACATTCAGTACGCGCATGCTCGGGTCTGCAGCATGCTGCGCAAAGCACAGGATGCCGGCCAGCCGTTTGATCATGCATTAGCCATTGCCAATCTAGCCCTACTGGACAGCGACCAGGAAAAAGCCGTTCTTAACCGCTTGGCGCGCTTCCCTGAAGTGGTGGAAACCGCCGCTAGAAACCGCGAACCACAGCAGGTTGCCCAGTATTTGCTCGATCTTTCCGGCGACTTCCACACCTGCTATAACGCCGTCAAGGTAATGGTTGAGGACGACACCCTACGCAACACGCGCTTGGCACTCGGCCTCGCTACCCGTCAAGTGCTGCGCAATGGGCTTGATTTAATGGGGGTTAGCGCCCCAGAGGAGATGTAATCAATGGCTAGCCCGCGTAAAAAGCCCGCCTCCCGCCGCGGAGCCACTTCGCAGCGCAAATCCCCCCGTAGCTCTGGTGGCGGCTTTCGCCTTCCTGGTTGGCTATGGGGCTTGGTCGGCATGGCGGCAGGTTTTTTCTTGGCTCAACACCAGCACGGCACCGCGCCTTGGCAAGAGCAGAGCGAAGCGCCTCAGGCCACGGTTCTGCCCAAGCCCGCGGGTAGTGAGGAGCGCGCTGCGGCTCGGGAAACCGAAGAGGCCGCTGAGCCATCAATGCCGACCTTTGAGTTTTATACCCTACTACCGGAAACCGAGGTCATTGCCCCTGGCGTCACGCTGCAGTCAAGCGTTGTGCGCCCGGAAGTTCCCGAGCAAGAGGCCGAGAGCGATACCGCCTCTGGCGCGGCCAGCGACGACCCCATCGCCCAGGTCATTGCCGCTAACACCCGTCCTGAAGACCAGATTTCAGCAGCCAAGGAGAGTGAAGCGGCTACCAACACTCCCGGGCGTTATATGCTTCAGGCCGCCTCATTTCGTGAAGCAAGTGACGCCGAACAGCTGCGCGGCCGACTGCGCAACTTAAGCCTGTTGGCGGAAGTTAGCGAAGTCCAGGCGGATGGTAATACCTGGCACCGTGTTCAAGTGGGGCCTTACGAGGATACCCGCGAGCTGAACCGCGCTCAGGATTTAATGAACACCCAGGGTATCGAACCACTACTTATCCAGCTGCAGAACTAATAATCCCATCTTGAATACCCTGCGGGCGGTTGATTTTTTATCAGCCGCCCGCATTTTGTTGTGAACGCTTACACAATGGTCGCTTCCAGAAGCAGTATGTTAAAGAGCAAGTGACCTGCCAGTCATCGGGAGCGCGCCTCCCACCAAGGAGTTATCTCCATGACCACTATTGTCTCCGTTCGTCGTGGTAACCAGGTCGCCCTCGCTGGCGACGGTCAAGTTTCGCTGGGCAATACCGTAATGAAGGGTAACGCCAGCAAAGTACGCCGCCTCTACCGCGGCAAAGTACTAGCCGGGTTTGCCGGTGGCACCGCGGATGCGTTCACGCTATTTGAGCGCTTTGAAGCGCAGTTGGAAAAATACCAAGGTCATCTCACCAAAGCAGCGGTCGAGCTCGCCAAAGACTGGCGCACCGACCGAGCGTTGCGCCGTTTAGAAGCACTGCTGGCCGTGGCTGACCATAGCGCCTCGCTGATCATTACCGGTAACGGTGATGTGGTCGAGCCTGAGCGCGGCATTATTGCGATTGGCTCTGGTGGCAATTTTGCCCAGGCCAGCGCCCGAGCGCTGTTAGAAAATACCGAGCTTTCGGCGCGTGAAATTACTGAGAAATCGCTGGCGATCGCTGGTGATATCTGTGTGTTTACCAATCATCACGTGACGCTCGAAGAGCTGTCGATTGACGATCGCTAATCACTTTACGCGACTCGCAAACGCCGCTCATTGCCCACAAAGGTTACTTATATGACTCAGATGACACCCCGCGAAATTGTTCACGCTCTAGACCAGTACATTATTGGCCAGCAAGATGCTAAACGCGCCGTTGCAATCGCCCTGCGTAACCGCTGGCGCCGCATGCAGCTTGATGATGACTTGCGCCCAGAGGTCACGCCTAAAAACATTCTGATGATTGGCCCCACCGGTGTGGGTAAAACCGAGATTGCCCGCCGTTTGGCCAAGCTGGCCAAAGCACCGTTTATTAAAGTTGAAGCGACCAAGTTCACTGAAGTCGGCTATGTTGGCCGTGACGTTGAGTCGATTATTCGCGACTTGATGGAAGCCGCGATTAAGATGGTGCGCGAACAGGCGAAAGAAGAAGTTGGCAACCGTGCCGCGGATGCCGCCGAAGATCGGGTTCTAGATGCCCTTCTTCCGCCTCCCCGTGGCCAGGAAGATAAGCCACGTGAAGAAGGCAGCACTCGCCAGTCCTTCCGTAAAAAATTGCGTGAAGGCCAGCTGGACGATAAAGAGATCGATATTGAAATATCCTCTCACGGCCAAGGCATCGATATCATGACCCCGCCGGGCATGGAAGAGATGACCAGCCAACTGCAGAGCATGTTCTCCAACATGGGTCAGCAGAAGCGTGAGAATCGCCGCGTAACGGTCAAAGAAGCGCTGGTTCTGCTGCGTGATGAAGAAGCGGGCAAGCTGGTCAACGAGGAAGAGATCAAGGCGCGCGCGGTCTACTCGGTAGAGCAGCACGGCATCGTCTTCCTGGATGAGATCGACAAGGTGGCCAAGGGCAGCGGCCAGTCTAGCGGCGGCGAAGTATCTCGCGAAGGCGTTCAACGCGACCTGTTACCGCTGATTGAAGGCTCCACCGTGTCCACCAAGTACGGCATGGTCAAAACCGATCACATTCTGTTTATCGCTTCTGGCGCCTTCCACCTATCGCGCCCGTCGGACCTTATTCCTGAGTTACAGGGCCGTCTGCCGATCCGTGTAGAGCTTGATGCACTGACGCCCAACGACTTCAAACGCATCCTCACCGAGCCCTCTGCCTCACTGACCAAGCAGTATCAAGCGCTGCTGGCGACAGAAGGTCTTGATGTGGAGTTTACTCCCGACGGTATCGAGCGCATCGCGCAGATCTCTTGGCAGGTCAATGAAGGCACTGAAAACATCGGCGCCCGCCGCCTGCACACGGTAATGGAGCGGTTGTTAGAAGAAGCCTCCTTCAAAGGCGGCGATATGGAGAGCCCGCTGGTCATCGACGCTGATTACGTCAATGCCCAGCTTGGCGAACTGGCGGTCGACGAAGACCTGTCGCGGTATATTTTGTAAGCTGCGCCTGCGGTTATTATCAGCGCTGGCATCGTCAGCAACAGCAAGCCCGCTCTTCGCGGGCTTGCTGCTATGACATTTAGCCATGGACACTTAGCCATGAGGTCTCATCATGAACGCCCCTACCCCCACTCGTGTTCACTACCATAAGCAGTCCCGTGAGCTGGAACTTGGCTACGCCACTGGTGAGAGTTTTCGCCTCCCGGTTGAGTTTTTACGCGTCTACTCGCCGTCTGCCGAAGTGCGCGGCCACGGTGGCGACACCGCCGTTCTCCAGGTAGGTAAAAAAGATGTCGGCCTGCAGAATATTACCCAGGCAGGCAACTACGCGCTGAAGCTTCACTTTGACGACGGTCATGACAGTGGGCTGTTTAGCTGGAACTACTTATACGATCTGGCTACTCACCAGGAAGCTTACTGGAACAATTACTTACAGCGCTTAGAAGACGCCGGTGCCTCGCGCGAGCCGGCCAGCATTCAATTCAAGCAACTGTGATGGCATGACTCACACCCCTGCAACAAACTAGGCAGGGACGCTAGGCAGACAAGCCAGGGCGGACAAGGCTACAATGACGCTAACTTTTTAATCGCGTCGGCCCTCAGTCAAAAGACCAAAGGTCGATCTGCCATCGCCTAAAATTCGGGAGCTACCGCCCAATGAGCCCCACAGAAAAACGCACGACTCATTTTGGTTACCAGGAAGTACCGGTTGATGAGAAAGCGTCACGAGTAGCTGACGTATTCCACTCGGTAGCCGCCCGCTACGACGTAATGAACGACTTGATGTCGATGGGTATCCATCGGGTTTGGAAACGCATGACTATTGAGCGCGCTGGTGTGCGCCCTGGCCACCACGTGCTTGATATCGCTGGCGGTACGGGCGACTTAACCCTCAAGTTTTCCCGCCTGGTTGGCCCGCGTGGCAAGGTAGTGCTGGCGGATATCAACGCCTCGATGCTCAAAGTCGGCCGCGACAAGCTGATGGATAACGGCGTCGGCGGCAACGTAGAGTACGTTCAAGCCAATGCCGAAAACCTGCCGTTTCCCGATAATAGCTTCGACTGCATTACGATCGCTTTTGGGCTGCGCAATGTCACCGACAAAGACGCTGCGCTGCGCTCTATGGCGCGCGTTCTTAAACCTGGTGGGCGCCTGTTGGTATTAGAGTTCTCCAAACCCAACAATCCTTTGCTGTCTAAGGCTTACGACGAGTACTCCTTCCGCCTGCTGCCCAAAATGGGCGAACTGGTGGCGGGGGACGGCGAAAGTTACCGCTATTTGGCGGAGTCGATTCGGATGCACCCCGACCAGGAAACGCTCAAAGCCATGATGGAAGCTGCCGGGCTAGAGCGGGTCGAGTACACCAATCTGACGGGCGGTATCGTTGCACTACACCGCGGCATTAAGCTATGAGACTTCAGACGCTACAGACCCAGAGGCCAGCATGCTGGTAACCCCGACCCTGCTGTTGGCCGGATGTGAACGCACGCTCAATGCCCTACTCGCCCGCGACCCGGCAGCCCCCGCACGGCTGGCAGCGCTGGTGGGCAGCCGTTTGCTTATACGCCTGGAGCAGCCACATCTTGAGCTTGTGATCCACTATCACCACGCAGGCTTAGACCTGATGCGTGGCGAAGGTGTTGATGAAACCGAGGTAGATGCGGTCGTCGAGCTAACTCCGGAAACATTTTCAGAGTGGATCAGCGGCGCCTCGATTGAGCGGCTAATGTTCGATGGCAAACTGGCCGTGCGTGGGCGCATCCATCTGCTTGAAGCGACCCGCGAGCTGCTTTTCGATTTAGACATTGATTGGGAAAGCGAGCTGGCCCGCTGGCTTGGCGATATGCCCGCTCACTCGCTGGCCGAAGGATTGCGTCGCGCCGCGCGTTGGGGGCTGCGTGCCAAAGATGAACTGATGCAGGATGTTTCTGAATATGTCTTTGAAGAAGCCCGCCTGCTACCCGGACAGCAACAGCGCAACGTGCTACGCGATCACTTAACCGAACTGGAAATCGCCACCGATCGACTGGAAGCGCGCTTTAACCGCTTGCAGCGCAAGCTGACGCAACCGTCACAGAGCGCCTCTCAGGAGCCACGCCCATGAGCCTGCGCCTGCTACGGATCAGCTGGGTAATCACGCGCCACCGGCTAGACACGCTGCTGCCGCTGGAGCGCCTGCCCTGGTGGCTGCGGACGCTGCTGTGGTTTTCACCGTTACGCTTGGTGCCGATCGGCAAGCGATCACGGGGCGAACGCCTGCGCTTGGCGTTAGAGGCGCTAGGGCCAATTTTCATTAAATTCGGACAGATGCTCTCGACCCGCCGCGACCTGCTACCGGCAGATATCGCCGATGAGCTAAAGCGCCTTCAGGATCAGGTGCCGCCTTTTCCCGGTGATCTTGCCGCTGCCCGCGTCGAGAAAGAGCTGGAAATGACACTGGAAGTGGCCTTTGCTGAGTTTGACCGTGTGCCATTAGCCTCTGCATCGATTGCCCAGGTACACGCGGCAAGGCTGCACGGCGGTGAAGACGTAGTGGTAAAAATTATTCGCCCCGGCATTGATCGCGTGATGCGCCAGGACATGGCGCTGATGTACCAAGTTGCCAAAGTGTTCTCCAAAATCCCCGAAGCGCGACGTTTGCGCCCGGTGGAAGTCATTCGCGACTACGAAGCCACGCTGTTTGACGAATTGGATCTCTATAAAGAAGCCGCCAACACCTCGCAGCTTAAACGTAACTTCAAAGACTCACCGCTGCTATTTGTACCTACCATCTATTGGCCCTTCACCCGCCGCCACGTGTTGGTTCAAGAGCGCATTCGCGGCATTCCAGTCGCCGATTTAGACACGCTAATTGCTCGTGGCACGAACCTGAAAAAGCTTGCAGAACGCGGCGTTGAGCTTTTCTTTACTCAGGTATTTCGTGACAACTTCTTCCACGCCGACATGCACCCCGGCAATATCTTTGTTAACTGCGACAACCCCGAAGACCCGCAGTACATCGCTATCGACTGCGGCATCGTGGGCAGCCTGACCCGAGAAGATCAGGACTATTTGGCGCGCAACTTATTGGCCTTTTTCCACCAGGACTATTACGAAGTCGCCGCACTGCATATTGAGTCCGGCTGGGTGGGTGAAAATACTCGTGCCAATGAGTTCGCGGCAGCTATTCGGACCGTCTGCGAGCCTATTTTAGAGAAACCGCTGAAAGACATCTCCTTTGGCCAAGTGCTCCTGGGTCTGTTTCAAACCGCGCGACGTTTTAATATGGAAGTGCAGCCGCAGTTGGTTCTATTACAGAAAACGCTGCTCAATATTGAAGGCTTAGGGCGCCAGCTCTATCCTGACCTGGACCTTTGGAGCACCGCCAAGCCGTATTTAGAGCAGTGGATGAAAGAGCGTGCGGGTGTCAGCGGTTTATGGGAATCACTCAAGCGACAGGCACCGGAGCTTTCACACCAGCTACCTGAATTGCCTGTACTGGCGCACCAAGCGCTCAGCCGCATGGAGCATGAGCATCGTCAACGTCATCAGCAGGTGGACTCCATCAACGCCATGCGCGCACAGATGGTGCGGCAGGGCAAGCGGCTTTACCGCCTGCGGCTGGGTCTGACTCTGCTGGCACTGGCACTGGCTTGGCAGCCATTAAGCGGCTGGATTGAGCTCCAGGAATGGCCAATACTGGCTGCCGCTGCGATTGGCCTCTTACTGCTGGTATGGCAATAACGTAGGGCATTAAACGTTTATAAGGATTCCCATGGACAGCAACTCATTATCGCCTGACAATTTACCAACCAACACTTTTTCGACAAATACTGCGTCTGTGCTGGATACTCTCAATGAGGTACTAAAGCAGCGGCGACACGCAGCAGCAGAAGATTCTTATGTTGCCTCCTTGCATTATAAGGGTTTGAACAAGATACTCGAAAAGATTGGCGAAGAAGCGACTGAAACAGTGCTTGCGGCAAAAGATGCGGAGCACGGTGGTGAGGCTGAACGTCAGGCGGTTATTTCTGAAACGGCCGACCTGTGGTTTCATAGCCTGGTGATGCTCTCGCACCTGGGGATGGATCATCAGGCTGTTTTAGACGAACTGGCGCGACGCGTTGGCATTTCCGGGCACGAAGAAAAAGCGTCTCGTCAGCCATAGCGGTCACAGAAACTGTCGTATAGTGATAACCAAGCTGGAAAAAAGATAGTCAACCTGCTCCCATGAGGAAACGCATATGTTAGGTGGTATTAGTATTTGGCAGTTGCTGATTGTACTGGGCATCATCATCCTGGTTTTCGGCACCAAAAAACTGCGTAATGTGGGCACCGACCTAGGCGGGGCGGTCAAGGGCTTCAAGAAAGCCATGCACGATGAAGAGAAAAATAAAGAGACGGATAAAGAAGACGCTGACCAACCGCATGCCAAAGTGAGCCATGAAGAACCTGGCAACACTTATGACGTTCAAGCCGAAGAGAAACAGGCCGCCAACGAACGTAACGAAGAGCGCAAATAAACCATGCTGGATATCGGCTTTCTTGAACTAATGCTCATTGGCATCGTCGGGCTGTTGGTGCTTGGCCCGGAGCGGCTGCCTAGGGCCGCCCGCACGACGGGTATGTGGATTGGCAAAATCAAGCGCACGGTATCCGGCATGCAGCGTGAAATTAGCGCTCAGCTTGAAGCAGAAGAGTTACGCCAAAAGCTTAACGAACAGCAGAAGAAGCTCGACGATAGCTTGAAAAAAGCCAAGCTGGACGTAGAGAGTATTGCTGACTCCCCTTCTGCTTCGGGTACTGCACCGGCAACCAGCGCGGCCCAGCGTGATACGGAACAACGGGTTGCCAAGGCCAGCGCTCGCTTGGATGACGCGCTTCAAACAGTGCGTGAAGAGCCGCCCGCCTCAACGTCGGCGGCTAATCATGAGGCGGAAACTGACGTGGCTGCACCTGAAAAGGCTGAATTAAATAAGGATCGTAATCACCAATGAGTATGTCTGGCGATTCAAAAGAGCCGCGTGAAGATCAGAGCCAAGCCCCTCTCATTGAGCACCTAATCGAATTACGTTCACGGCTTATGCGTGCCGTGATCGTGATTTTGGTGATCTTTCTGGGCTTATATGCTTTTGCCAATGATATTTATACCTTTGTGGCCGATCCATTAATGGACCTGCTGCCTGAAGGCTCGCAGATGATTGCCACGGAAGTGGCCTCACCATTTTTGGCGCCGTTTAAGCTCACCTTGGTCGTAGCGGTATTTATCGCTATTCCCTTTGTGTTGCATCAGGCATGGGCCTTTATCGCACCAGGTCTTTATGACAATGAAAAAGCGCTGGCGATCCCGATACTGGTCTCAAGCATTGCGCTGTTCTATGGCGGTGCGGCGTTTGCCTATTACGTGGTTTTTCCGCTGCTGTTTGAGTTTTTCACCCAAACGGGGCCTGAAAACGTCGCCGTAATGACCGACATTAACCAGTATTTGAACTTCGTTCTTAAGCTGTTTTTTGCTTTCGGTGTGGCGTTTGAAATTCCTATTGCGACCTTCTTGCTTATCCTCTCTGGCGCTACGACGGTGGAAAGCCTTTCTAAAAAACGCCCCTATATTCTTTTAGGCTGCTTTGTCATCGGTATGCTGCTAACCCCGCCGGATGTGATTTCCCAAAGCCTGCTGGCGATCCCCATGTACCTGCTCTACGAAGTAGGGCTACTGTTTGGCCGTTTGGTGCGCAAACGCAAAGAAGAGAAAGAGGCTGATGAAGAGCAAGAAGCCGATCTCTAAGCGGATCAGCGCAGCACGCAGATACTGAAAAAGCCGTCGCCATTAACCATGGCGACGGCTTTCTTATCTGCAATACGATGTTCTAAAATGCAACGGCGTACTTAATCCATCATTTCAGCAATACGATCTACCAATTTAAAGATACCGGTGGCCGCTTCACTAATGCGCTTTGCCAGCATATAGGCAGGTGTGGTCACCACGCGGTGCTCAAGGTCGACGACAATATCTTCTACTGCACAGCTGCGGTGCAACCCGCCCATGGCACTAATCGCCCCGGAAACCGCCGGATCATTACCCACGGTCACTGCAATACCGTCACCCAATAGACGGGGCACCAGTACGGGGGAAATACACATCAAGCCAATGGGTTTGGCCTCTTGACGAAAACCAAACAGCGACTCTTTTAGTGCTTCCAGCACCTGCATATTGTCGCTGGCACTGGCGAAATCCGACAGATTTTTGGCGACACCGAAACCACCGGGCACAATTACTGCATCGAAGTTATCAGCGTCTAGCTCACTCAATGGGCGGATGTTTCCACGCGCCAAGCGGGCAGACTCCTGCAGCACATTACGCTGTTCACCTTCCGCCACCTCTTGCGTGAGGTGATTGATAACGTGATGCTGTTCTATATCCGGGGCAAAACAGTGGTAACCAATACCCAACTGATCCAAGCGCAACAGCGTTAACGTCGTCTCATATATCTCTGAACCATCATAAACGCCGCAGCCAGCTAAAATCACCGCCACCTGTTTGGTCATGCCTATCTCCTTATCCCAGGGTCTGCCGATCGCAATACAGCAAAGCAATTGCTCACTTTAGTCAGTCTACCTTGTTGTCACAAGACGGCTTTCGCCGCAGGGCATGGCTGATATACTCCATTCAGACCTTCGGGCACACTCATTTGCGTTCCTTAATGGAGACACCCCTTGAGCATACCTACCCCCCGTCACTTCCCCGCCACACGCATGCGTCGAATGCGCCGCGATGATTTTTCACGCCGCTTGATGCAGGAGAACAGCCTTAGCCCGTCAGATTTGATCCTGCCGGTGTTTGTACTGGAAGGCGACAACCAGCGTGAAGCGGTGGCCTCAATGCCCGGTGTGGAGCGGCTCTCGATCGACCTACTGATTGAGCAAGCCCGCGAAGCTTATCAACTGGGCATCCCTGCGTTGGCGCTTTTTCCAGTTGTCGGCCCTGAGCACAAAACTGAGTTAGCCGAAGAGGCCTATAGCGCCAGCGGCTTAGTACAGCGTAGCGTGCGCGCCCTTAAAGCAGCCCTGCCCGAACTCGGCATTATCACCGACGTGGCGCTCGACCCGTATACCAGCCACGGCCAGGACGGCATTCTTGATGAACACGGCTACGTGCAGAATGACCGCACGGTGGATACGCTGCTTAAACAGGCACTCTCCCATGCCGAAGCGGGCGCTGACGTGGTGGCGCCTTCCGACATGATGGATGGGCGTATCGGCGCGATCCGCCAAGTGTTGGAACAGGAACATCTCCACAACGTGCGGATTATGGCTTATAGCGCCAAGTATGCCTCCCACTACTATGGGCCCTTCCGCGATGCCGTTGGCTCAGCCACCAACTTGGGCAAAGCCGACAAACGCACCTATCAAATGGACCCTGCCAACAGCGATGAAGCATTGCATGAAGTAGCCATGGACATCGCCGAAGGCGCCGACATGGTGATGGTCAAGCCGGGTATGCCTTACCTGGATGTCGTTCGCCGTGTAAAAGCTGAGCTAAAAGTGCCGACTTTCGCTTATCAAGTCAGCGGTGAGTACGCCATGCATCGCGCCGCCTTCGACAATGGCTGGCTGGAAGCGGAACCGGTGATTTTGGAATCATTGATGTGCTTCAAACGAGCAGGTGCCGATGGAATTTTGACCTATTTCGCTCTCGACGCAGCGCGTTTATTACAGCGCCACTAAACTACTGCGACAAAGATGACAACAAGGTGACACTTGTTTGTCATCTTCTCCCCGCATACTGCCTTCCTATACAAGTATCAGGCTATGATACCTTCGAGCCATCAACGCGGGGAGATCCACCATGGACGAGCAAGCGACAGATTCTTTACCATTATCGTCTACTGATCAAACCAGCAGCGACGGCGATATGCCGCTACGAATTAACCGCACACCCACTGGGGTTCAAGCGCGTGACACGTTGCCTGAAACCGACCTTGACGACACTCAGCTTTACTTCAATCGCGAGCTGTCGCATCTACAGTTCAATATCCGCGTGCTGGAACAAGCGCTAGACGATGCCCACCCGTTGCTCAACCGCTTGATGTTCTTGCTGATTTTCTCATCCAATATGGATGAGTTTTTCGAAATCCGCGTAGCGGGATTAAAGCACCAGATCGCCCTTGGCGACGACACCACCGCGGCCGATGGCCGACTGCCTAAAGCCGTATTGGCCGAGATTTCTCAGATCGCCCATACGCAAATTGATCGCCAGTATCAAATACTCAACGATACCTTGTTGCCCGCCCTGGAGACTCATGGGTTGCGCTTTCGCCGTCGCGATCAGTGGACTGATCAACAAAAGGCCTGGACGCGAGCGTTTTTCGATAACGAAATTATGCCGGTTATTAGCCCAATCGGTCTCGACCCTTCGCATCCCTTCCCGCGTCTGGTCAATAAAAGTCTTAACTTTATTGTTGAGCTGGAAGGCAAAGATGCCTTTGGCCGCGCCGGAGGTATGGCTATTCTACCAGCACCACGCTCGCTGCCTCGCTTAATGGCGCTACCGAAGGAGTTATGCGAAGAGGGTTTCTCCGAGTATGTGTTCCTGTCCTCGATGATTCATGCCCATGCCGATGAGCTATTTCCCGGCATGCGCGTGCGCGGCTGTTACCAGTTCCGTTTGACCCGCAATGCGGATATGAGCGTTGACCCTGAGGAAGTCTCAGACCTTGCTTCCGCGCTGCGTGGCGAACTACTGGCACGCCGTTATGGCAGCGGTGTGCGGCTGGAAGTGGCGGACAGCTGCCCCGATGACTTAACTAATTTTCTGCTGCGTCAATTTGAGCTTGAGAGCGACGATTTATATCGGGTCAAAGGGCCGGTGAATTTAACCCGCATGATGTCAGTTCTGGGTGATGTGGACCGTCCAGAACTGCTCTATCGCCCGTTTACTCCCAGCATTCCGAAAGCGCTCAAAGCGGGCAGCTTGTTCGATGCTATTGCTAAGAGTGACATTCTGCTCCATCACCCTTTTCAATCATTTACTCCGATTGAAGACCTGCTGCGCGAAGCCGCCCGCGACCCGCATGTACTGGCTATAAAGCAGACGCTATACCGTACGGGCTCAGACTCGCCTATCGTTAGCGCGCTGGTAGAAGCGGCTAGCCAGGGCAAAGAAGTCACCGTGGTCATTGAACTACGTGCGCGTTTTGATGAAGCCGATAATCTACAGCTGGCTTCTCGTTTGCAGGAAGCGGGGGCAATCGTTGTCTACGGCATTATGGCCTACAAGACTCACGCCAAGATGCTGCATATAGTACGCCGCGAAAAAGGCGAGCTGTGCTACTACGCGCACCTCGGCACCGGTAATTACCACTCAAAAACCGCCAAACTGTATACCGACTACAGCCTACTGACTGCCAATAAAGCGCTGTGCGCCGATGTGCATAAAGTGTTTCAGCAGCTGTCGGGGATGGGCCGCGCACGCAAAATTGACACGCTGTTGCATGCGCCGTTTACGCTGCACGAGCGGCTAGTGGAAATGATTGACCGTGAAGCGCAGATAGCGCGCAAGGGTAAACGCGCCCATATCATCATTAAATGCAATTCGTTAACCGAGCCCAAACTTATCAAAGCGCTCTACCGTGCCTCCCAGGCGGGGGTTGAGTGCGATTTAATTATTCGCGGTATGTGCTGTTTGAAGCCAGGCGTGCCGGGGGTTTCCGAGAATATTCGTGTGCGCTCCATTATCGGCCGCCTGCTTGAACACACCCGCGTATTCCACTTTCACAATGATGGCAAGTCGGAAACTTGGTGCTCAAGCGCCGACTTTATGTCGCGCAATATGTTTCACCGTGTTGAAACCTGCTTCCCGCTGCTGGATAAGAAGCTCGCCACCCGTGTGCGCAAGGATCTCGAAACCTACATGGTGGATAACTGCCAGAGCTGGCTGCTACAGACCGACGGCAGCTACCAGCTTCAGGATCCAGGTAAAAGCGATGCCATCAGCGCCCAGGAAACCCTGCTCTACGCCTATGCTTCGAAAAGCTAAGTGTCGACAAGCTAGTTTTTAAGCCAAACCCCGCTTTTTAGCGGGGTTGATTCTGACCAGAAAGGCTTAATCAAAGTATTTACAACCGTTTACGCACAGCGTTGGCGCAGTACTTTGGCAGCTTCGACCATATTAGCCAGCGCTGGCTCTACTTCCGCCCAGCCGCGCGTTTTCAGGCCACAATCCGGGTTTACCCACAACCGTTCGGCAGGGATTTTTTCTAGCGCTTTCTCCATCAAATCAACCATCCAGCTCACCTCGGGAATATTCGGGGTGTGGATATCGTAAACCCCTGGGCCGATTTCGTTGGGATAAGCGAAGTCCTGAAAGGCGTCCAGCAGGTGCATATCCGAGCGCGATGTTTCGATGGTGATCACATCCGCATCCAGGGCGGCGATCGCACCGATGATGTCGTTGAACTCCGAGTAACACATATGGGTGTGAATCTGGGTGGTGTTGGCAACGCCTGCGGCACTTAGCTGAAAGCTCTCGACTGCCCAATCCAGGTATGCCTGCCACTCATGTTGGCGCAGTGGCAGCCCTTCGCGAAGCGCCGGTTCATCGATTTGAATCACATTGATCCCGGCTTTTTCCAGATCCAATACCTCATCGCGCAACGCCAAGGCAATCTGGCGGCAGGTGGTTTCCCGCGGTTGGTCATCGCGGACAAACGACCACTGCAGAATCGTCACCGGCCCCGTTAACATCCCCTTCATTGGCTTGCTGGTCAGGGTTTGCGCATACTGGCTCCAGCGAACGGTCATGGGCGCAGGGCGTGAAACGTCGCCGAAAATAACCGGCGGCTTAACACAGCGTGAACCGTAGCTCTGCACCCAGCCAAAGCGGGTAAAGGCAAACCCTTCAAGCTGTTCGCCAAAATACTCCACCATGTCGTTACGCTCGGCTTCGCCGTGCACTGGCACATCGATATCCAGCGCTTCCTGACGCTCAACCGCGTAAGCAATTTCATCCTGCATGCGGGCTTCGTAGTCAGCTGATGACAACTCGCCGGCTTTAAACGCGCGCCGTGCAGCACGGATCTCATCGGTTTGCGGAAAAGAGCCAATTGTCGTCGTCGGGAACAACGGTAGCTTAAGCGCTCGCCGTTGTGCGTCAGCACGCACGCTGTAGGGCGCCTGTCGTTGGCTATCGGCAGGGCTAATCGCGGCCAGCCGCTCACTAACCGCTGCCTGGTGGATACGCGTTGATTCACGCCGGGCATCCAACGCTCGGGTTGCTTCATCCAAACGCTGCTCATCCTCAGGCATGGTACGGTTATCAATCAACCGCGCCAGGGTGACCACTTCCGCCAGCTTTTGCTGCGCAAAAGCCAGCCAACTCACGAGCTCCTCACCGAGCTCTGTTTCCTGCGCAAGATCTACCGGCACATGCAACAACGAGCAGCTCGGCGCCAACCAAAGCCGCTGCCCGAGGCGCACTTTTAACGGCAACAAGCGTTCGCGCAATGCCGCTAAGTCGGCTCGCCAGATATTGCGACCATCGACAAAACCGACTGATAGCACCTGATGCGGACCAAGACGATCAATGACACTCTCGACTTGTTGCGGCGCGCGCACGGCGTCAATGTGCAACCCAGCGACGGGCAAACGGGTGGCTAATGAAAGATTGTCGCCCAGGCCTCCGAAGTAAGTGGCTAACAGCAGCTTTAGCGGTGCTGACTGAAGACGATGATAGGCACGCTCATACGCCTGCTGCCAGTTAAGCGGTAGATCCTGCACTAGCGCGGGCTCGTCCAGCTGCACCCACTCAATGCCTTGGGTAGCGAGCCGCGCTAATATTTCGCCATACACGTTGAGTACGCTGTCTAGTAGCGTCAGGCGATCAAAATCACCGCCCTTGGTTTTTCCCAGCCATAGCCACGTTAGCGGCCCGGTTAGCGTTACTTTCGGAGTAAAACCCGCGCGTAACGCTTCATCCACCTCGTCGAACAGGCGGTTCGAAGCCAGGTTAAAGGTTTGCCCTTCGTGTAGTTCGGGGACGAGGTAATGGTAGTTGGTATCGAAGTATTTGGTCATTTCACAGGCGGCGGCGGGTTCACCGCTGGGCGCGCGGCCCCGGGCCATGCGAAAGGTGGTGTCGAGGTCGATATCGCCACCAGCCACTTCATGCTGGGCATTAAAACGGGCAGGTACGGCACCCAGCACCACTGAAACATTAAGCACTTGATCGTAAAAAGCAAAATCACCAACACTAACAAAATCTAGCCCAGCATCCTGCTGCACCTGCCAGTGGCGCAAGCGAAGCTCGCGACCAGTGCTTTCAAGTTCGCTACGAGTGCATTCGCCCTTCCAGTATGCCTCAGTGGCCTTTTTGAGTTCGCGCTGAGCACCGATACGGGGATAGCCGAGAATATGAGAAACTGTCATGATGAACCCTACCAACGTGAATGAATTCACACAGTCTGGGCACCACGTCTTAGTGAATCAAACTAAAGTTTCTAATAGTAAAGATGAAAAATACTCACAATGATTGAACTGCGACATCTACGCACCCTGCTGGCTCTGCGCGAAACCGGCTCTTTGGTCGATGCTGCCGATCGCGTGCATTTAACCCAATCTGCGCTTTCTCACCAGCTGAAAGACTTGGAGAGCCGCGTGGATAGCCCGCTATTCGTGCGCAAAACCCGCCCGGTGGAATTTACCCGCGCAGGCTTACGGCTGCTCGCCTTAGCCGATCAAGTATTGCCCGAGGTACGCAAAGCGGAGCGGGATTTGGCGCGCTTGGCAGGCACCGAGCAGGGGCGTTTGCATATGGCCATTGAGTGTCACAGTTGCTTTCAGTGGCTAATGCCGACGGTGGATTACTTTCGCGATCACTGGCCCGAGGTGGAAATCGATATTCCCGGTGGCCACCACTTCGACCCGCTTCCAGCGCTTGCTCGCGAGCAATTGGATCTAGTGATCACCGCCGACCCCCAACCGCTTGACGGCATTCACTACGCCCCGCTGTTTCGCTATGAGGGATTATTAGCCGTCGCCCGCCAGCACGCTTTTGCAGGCCAGGGCTTTATAGAGCCCCAGGCGCTGGCGGATGAAACCTTGATCACGTATCCCGTTGAGCAATCACGGTTGGATATTTTCACTCAGTTTTTGCAGCCGGCGAATGTACGCCCTCGGGAGATCCGCACCGCCGAATTGACGATTATGATGATGCAGTTAGTCGCCAGTGGGCGAGGTGTATGTGCGCTGCCCAACTGGGCGCTCACCGAGTATTTAGAACGCGATTACGTCAGCGCGGTAAAGCTGGGCGAGCATGGGGTATGGAGCACGCTGTATGCGGCGATTCGCGAAGAGACCCGAGAAGCGCCGTGGATGCAGGATTTTTTGCGCACCGCGCGGGAAACCTCCTTTGCGGTGCTAACGGGGGTTAAGCCAGCGGATCGCGACGGGGAACCAGCAGCGTAAAGCGCGCACCACACAGGGTGGGGCTGGTGTCGATGGTCACACTGCCGCCGTGCCCGGCCATGATTTTCTGCACAATCGAAAGCCCTAACCCGTAGCCGCCGGAACTGCGAGCGCGGCTGTCATCCAGCCGGGCGAACGGTTTAAAGATATCCGCCCGCGCTTCAGGCGGAATGCCGGGGCCGTCATCTTCGACATCGATACGCACCAAGTTGGGCTCGTCCCACAGCTGGATCACCACCTGAGACTTGGCATGCCGACAGGCATTACCGACTAAATTCTGCAGGGCGCGCTGAAGATAGCGTGGCTCCGCCAACAGCTCAATTTCAGGGCCGGCCGCCAGCGTTAACGTTAACTCTTTATGCAGCGGTGAAAGAGTATCAATCACGCGTTCCGCCATGGCACGGCACTCAACCAGTGACGTTTCAAGTTCAGCGCCATTGACCGTTTCACCGCCTAAGCGTGCATAGGTGAGTATTTCATCGACTAATTCATCAAGTTCGGCAATATCCGCATCAATGCCCTGCAGTTGACGGCGAATAGCGGGCTGGTCGGTCATATCTTCGACCATTTGCACGGCAAAGCGAATACGGGCGACCGGGGTACGCAACTCGTGGGAGACCGCGCGAATCATCTCTTGCTGACCACGCAGCAGGCTCTGCACTTGATTGGCCATGCCATTAAACGCCATGCCTAACCGCCCTAAAAAGTCACCGCTTTCCACTTTTACCCGCGTTTCCAAACGGCCACTGGCGATCCTCGTCGCGGCCAGCTCTAGCCGCGCCATACGGGCCTCAATACTGCGCATAATTAAATAGATGATCAGGCTGAGCACGATCATCAGCCCCACCAGAAGCGGCAGGTGCAAGTTAGGTGGCAGTGTATCGCCGCGCGAGATAGGTCCCGCTTGCAGCCACTGGGATTCGCCTGGCAGTTGATAAATCAGTGTGATGGAGAGCTTATCAGAGACTAACTGAGTGATGACGCCGCCACTCGCCAGCTGGGCCTGCTGCTGGGGCGATAGCTCGGCTGGCAAAGTAGACAATAGCTGAAGCGGCCAACTGCCTTGGCGCAACTGGGCGATGCGGTTTTCTCGCTCATTTTCGGGCGCAGCCGCGAGCCAGTCCCCCAACAGAGCAATGCTGCCGTGCCACTGATGCTCACTCCACTCTTCAAGCCTAGCTTGCAGTAACCATGTATCGCCCGGTAAGCGTTGCTGTAATAACCACGGCCTCTCGGCGACCAGTATCTTGCCCTGCTCTAGACGTGATCGCTCAAAATAGCCAAGATCAGCTTCGTTGATAGGCTGCAGGGTCAACTGCAACTCAAGTTGCTCGGAAAAACGCGCAAGCAAAGCGTTTCGCTGGCCTGCAGGCTGGTCGGCTAATTGTTGCGTCATCAGCGACATAGGTAACGCAGCTAGCTGCTCGCGGTAATCTTCGCGGCGCACCTGCTCGATAAACGAACGCCCTGCTAACGCAATCACAAACACCACCAACAACGCTACGCCCAGCAACAAATAGAAGCGTAAAAACGAGCCGTTACTGAGCACCCGCCGCATGATGCCTTCCCTATGCATGATCAACTGTCTTTAACGAAGAGATAACCTTTACTGCGCACGGTTTTAATTCGGTGAGGCTGATTAGGATCATCGCCAATTTTAGGCCGGATACGCGACACACGAACATCAATAGAGCGGTCCTGGCCGTCGTACTTAATTCCCCGTAAGTCACTGAATATCTCTTCACGGGTAAGCACTCGACCGGCATTACGGCCCAACAGCCACAGCAGGTCAAACTCAGCGCTGGTTAGGTCGATACGCTCCCCAGAGAGCCAAGCTTCGCGGGTCGCGTTATCGATCTCTAGGTTTTCAAAGCGCAACCGCATTTCACCGTCCGGTGCAGGCCCGTCAGCGCGGCGTAGCAGTGCTCGCATACGCGCCAGCAGTACCCGCGGCTGAACGGGTTTCGGCACATAATCATCAGCGCCCATCTCAAGCCCCAAGACTTGATCCAGATCGTCGGTGCGCGCGGTCAGCATCATGATCGGGCCAGCAAAGTTAGGTCTAACGCGACGACAAATAGCCAAACCATCTTCACCTGGCAGCATTAGATCTAAAATGACTAAATCGGGCTGCAGGGTTAAAATACGGTCAACCCCTTTCGCCCCATCAGCTTCCAGCGTTACTTGAAAGCCATTCGCTTCCAAGTAATCGCGGGTAAGTTCCGCCAGGCGCTGATCATCTTCAATGATCAGGACATGATCTTGATCGGGATAGTCAGGCATGACAGGTTCTTGCGACTCAAGCGCCTGAAACTGCTGTTCCAAATGATCTACCATCCTCTTTTTGCACTCCGCTTAGGCTGTTTATTTTTTCACCCGCTCACCCAGTAATAACGCAGGTGTCCTATTGTTGGCTCTCAGGATAACTCAAAACCATCAAAACACCCGCCTCTGTCGTTACCATTGCGCTTATTGATGGATACGGAAGGCCTGACACTTGATTCTCACAGCAACGGAAGCTAATGTAGAAACGCTAACTGTCGACAATTTGACAGAGGAACCTGCCATGGGAAGTAGCAAAACGAAAAGTGTTATTAAACGTGTTTACATTCCAACCCAAGTGCGCGACCTGCCCAACGGGGAAAAGTTAAAAATACCCGGGCATTATAAAGCACCACCCGGTGAAGGAAACGACACAATTGAGTAATGCTCTCTTGAGTAGTCCTTTATTCAGTGAGTAAGCCTCAAATTAACAAAAAGGCAGGCCATCACAGGCCTGCCTTTTTCATTTGATCGCACTCAGCTAGGCTGCTATCCCTTCGGACCAAACAAGAACCACGCAATCAAACCGATCAATGGGAAGAACAGCAATACTAGAATCCAGATCAGTTTAGCAAAACCACCTGCATCGCTTTTGGCCACTTTGACGATGGCCCAAATAACGATAACAAGCCAAATTAGTCCTAACAATCCACCTACTTCAATGCCCATAGCAACTCCTTAGCGTGTTGGCACTCTGTTTCTGAAACCTAGCTGTTTAACTCTTGCTATTAACTCCACCTTCACCAGTTGAACTCACTACTCTGGAAGGCTCAGCACCATCTCACCTGCCTGTATTTCAATCGACAAGAGGTTCAAAAAACTCATGCCGAGCAGGACGGTGTCGCGATCCATGCCAGGGCTAATAGACCCCTGTACATTTTGCACTTTTAACCCGCCCAGGGAAACCTCATCCAGTTCGGTTAAGGTACCTTCTACTCGGCCATTGGCGGTATTAAACCAAGCACTGCGCCCCGGCGCCAAGCCCAGCTCATCGGCCAAAGCGGCCGATACCGCTACATAAGTGGCGCCCGTGTCGAGCAAAAAGGTGACGGGCTCACCATTAATTCGGCCGGGCGCCTCAAAATGACCAGCACGATTACGCTTTAAGGTAATCGGCTCACCCGCAGGCAAGGTATGCACGATGTTGGCGTTGGGGCGCATCATCTCCTCCAGGCCACCGTGTATCCACCACGTCCCAACGGCCATTAACAGCACCCAAAACAACAGCATCATGACGATGCCACCACGCTGTGCTATTGGCGTTGCTGTCTGCGTCACCATCGTTCACCTCGCAGAGGTAGGGGCGTAGGGGCACCCAGCTATCCCTATTGTGTGTTTTCCCAGGCAAGCGCAGCCTCCCGGCCGCGGCGCTCGTTGACCTTAGCGCAAATTAGCATCGCGATAACGAACAAGGCCACACATAATAGAATAGACGCTTGCAAGCCAATGAGCGTTTGCAACACACCCAGCATGACGATACCAAACACCCCCGCCAACTTATTGGCCAACCCCCAGAAACCGAAAAACTCAGCTGATTTTTCCAGCGGTGAAAATAGACCAACCAGTGCCCGGCTGGCAGATTGGCTAGAACCAAGGCTCAGCCCCGCCAAGCAACCCACAACCAAGAATACGTACTGGGCCTGCCACTGCACCTCAAACTGTTCGTTGATCCACTGGGTAAGCTCCGGGGTTGCCCAGATGGCAATAATCGCCAGCACCCAGAGCGCCAGCGTCATTTGGTAAGTGTGCTTGGCACCTAGCCGATCCTGTAACCAACCAAACCCCAGCGCCCCCGCCGCCGCGGTAACTTGAACAATAATAAACATGATATTGCGTACACTCTCGTCCCAGCCAATCACTTGGGCACCATAGATAAATGCAAACGCGATAATGATGTAAACACCGGCCATTGAGAACAACAGCGATATTAAAAACACGGCCAGGTCTTTGAAATAACGCAGTTCATGCAGCGTGGATGTCACCCGCTTCAAGGCAATATGACGGTACGAGACGCCACGAGGCTGAGGCGTACCACGCTCTTTTAGCCATAAAAAAGTGGGAATGGCGGTAATCAAGAAAAAGCCGGCGGCAAAGGGACCCACCCAGCGTATACGTTCAAAATTATCCGCGCTTGCCTCACCTAGCACCACCAGAGTAAAGCCTGCTGCAAATAGTCCGCCAATGTAGCCTAACGCCCAGCCAAAGCCGGAAATTTTACCTAGCGACTCTGGCGGCCCCAGTTCAGGTAAAAAGGCGGCTATAAACGACTCCCCCATGGAATAAGCGTAATTAGACAGCACAATTAATAGCAGGCCAATAATGACGTAGCCGGGTTCAACAAAGTACAGCATGGCCGTCGTGACCACGGTGGCAAGATAGCTGATGAGCAGAAAACGCTTTTTCTCAGCCCGGTAGTCCATCACCGCGCCACACAAGGGGGCCGTGATCACTACCATCAGATAGCTGATAGCCAGACCAAGGCTCCATAAGAAGTTGGCAAGTCGGAAGTTATCACCCCGATCCCCGACGATGACCGTGGTAAATAGCTCGCCAAAGACCACGGTAATTATCAGTAGCGTGTAAGCCTGGTTGGCAAAATCAAACATCGCCCAGCCGAAAATCTCTCGACGCGATGCGTAGCCATTCATCGCCTTAGCAGTAGTAGCAGGCAGCATTAGTTTACTCTCACAGAGGAAGTCGTAAGCCTAGCAGGTGGAGCCAGCAATATGCCACGGCTTGCGTTGGCATATTAGAGAAGGTGAAGATTAGCCTAGTTAGCTTACCAAACGCCGGGGCCGGAACCGGGTAGAGACACGCAAATGCCCGGCTTAAAAAAGCCGGGCGTTGTGATACGACCAGTGCGAAGAACTAACTTTGCAAAGAGCTAGCAGCGTTAGAGCAACCAGTGGGCAGCCACCGCGGTCAAGCCAATGACCATGGCCGTCAGTACGGCTACGGTCACCACCCGGTCGAGCCAACGATCAAAGGCAACCCCTTTGGGCTGCCTTCGCGTTGCGCCATGGCGTCCTTGCCGAGCCATTAGCCTGTTCGCTCCATGTATCGTGCTCCTGAAATAGCAAGCTCCCGCAACAAAAAAGCTTGCCTGTCCCTAGCGATGCTAGCTATTAATTCGCCGGTTGACCACATTGGGGGCACGACGAAGACGCTCTTCTTCCCCTAATAGCTCGGCTTCAAAGGCGTCAGCCCCCACTGGTGTTTCCCCATGGCGACGATAAAGCTGCGTCAGCATCGCCTTGCGGTCTGCGCGCAGTTCCTGCACTAAAACAAACACCATCATATACAGAATAAAGGTGAAAGGTAGTGCCGACAGCACCGATGCGGATTGCAGCCCCGTTAAACCACCGGATGCAATCAGTGTCAGGCAGATGGCGGCGATCAGCACACCCCAAATGACGCGCTTATAGAGCGGCGGATTGATCGAACCATTATCGGTCATTTGCGCCACGATATACGAGGCTGAGTCAGCGGACGTGACCAAGAAAATAAAGATCAACATCATCGCGACAACCGACAGCGCGCCCGTAAAGGGCATCAGTTCAAACATCTCAAACAGGGCGACCGTTATATTATCCTGAGTCGCGGCAGCTAGGCCGATATCGGTACCATTCAACTCCATATGTAATGCCGCGCCACCAAACACGCCAATCCACAAACAGGCGAGCAGCGGCGGTACGAACAGCACCCCAAACACATACTCTTGAATGGTACGTCCGCGGGATACGCGGGCAATAAATGTACCCACAAACGGCGACCAGGCAATTACCCAGGCCCAGTAGAAAATCGTCCAGCTGCTTGCCCACTCGTTATCGCTATAGGGGGAAATACGCAGGCTCATACCGATAAAGTTCTGCAGGTAATCGCCAATGCCCACCGTAATGGTTTCTAATATCGCCACGGTAGGTCCAGTGAACAATACATACAGCATCAACCCAATACACAAAATCATATTGAGGTTAGAAAGACGTTTAATGCCTTTATCCAAGCCCGACCAGGTCGATGCCATATAAGCGCAGAACATGACGAACAGAATCACAAACTGCCAAAAACCATTTTCTGGCAGGCCAAACACGGCGTTTAAGCCGCCATTCATCTGCAGCACCCCTAATCCAAGCGACGTAGCGACCCCCATGACCGTGGCAACCACCGCAAAGACATCCAACCAGGAAGCATAAGGGCGAATTTTAGGGTTTTTAGCCGTTATCGACGACAACACCGAAGATACCAGCCCGGCCTGCCCTTTGCGGAACTGAAAATAGGCAATGATCAACCCCACAATCGAGAAGGCTGCCCACTGATGAATGCCCCAGTTAAAATAGCTGTATTGAATCGCGTAACGGGCGGCTGCTTCCGTTTCAGCGGTTCTGTCACCATAGGGGGGCTCTATAAAGTGAAACATGGGTTCAGCCATGCCATAGAACACCAGTCCGACACCAAAACCAGCGGCCAGTAGCATGCTGATCCATGAGAAAAACGTATAGTTGGGGCGGCTGTCCTGAGGACCTAAACGAACTTTGCCGTATTTACTCAGTGCCAAACCAAAAAGAAAAATCACAAAGCCAAAGACAGAAAATAGATAAAACCACCCAAATAGCTCGGTAACGGTCGTCAGCGCTCCCTCTGCCGCGTTGGCAAATCCTTCAGGAAATGACGCCCCGACAACTACCAAGCCAAAAATAATCACCACTGATGCGATGAATACCGACTTGCCTCCATGATTAGCCATATAACCGTCCTGTTAGATGAGCTCTGTTTAGATAAGCACTGCGTACTAAGCGCATGCTTGTACAGCCAAACTTGTTTTGTACAGCTTAATGGTAACAGTTGGAAAACCTAATCGCACTGCCAGTGGAGCATGCCCCGCCGACGACGCATTTCGTCCTATCGCCATGCAGTGAACTTGCTAGACCAACTGTGTTCCAATGGATGCGAATAACCGATGGAGGCTCTCATGCCACAGATGAATCGCGACCAACGCAACGCAGCATGGCAAGCGGCAAACCAATGGCGTGCCCGTGCAGCGCAAACCCAGCCCACCGGCCTAGTAGGTAGCTTAAAGCTGCTGTTTACATGGTTGGCCTTTGGCGCGTTGATGATAGTAGGTGTGGTACTCGGCCTATTTTTCTTATTGATTGGCTGGGCAATGATGCCGTTTATGCGTCATAAAATGAAAAAACGTATGGAGCAAATGCGTGCTCAGCAGGCGCAGGATATCGGCGGTGGTTATTCTCGCGGAAATACCTCTGCGAACAGCCATCCAGGTCATCAGGACGCATTAGAAGGTCACTATAAAGTTAAAGACAGTGAAGTTAAAAATGGTCGTTAAATAGGTAGTCACTGATCGCGCCGCCTGTTAAAGCGGTGCATGTATCCACGTGAATGTTGCCGCTAGCGTTAGCGGCATTACCACCAAACTCCCCAGGTTGCCAATCAGTACCAGCGACGCCACTTTTTGTGGCGCCAGCTGGTACTGCTCTGCCACCAAATAATTCAATACCGCGGGAGGTAGGGCTGCAAACACCAGCAGTACGGCCATTTGCATGTTATTAAGTGGCAGTAGCCACATTAATGGCAACGCAATCACTAACCCCGACAGCGGACAGAGCACCGCCCCCAGCATCCCCGTGCGCCAATCGCTAAAGTCAATTTCCAGCAGCCGCACCCCTAGCGCAAACAGCATTAAGGGGATACATACTTCGCCCAGCATACGCATAGCCTCCAGCAGCCAGCTTGGTAGCGGCAGTCCACTGGTGTTCACCCCCAGCCCCGCCAAGCTCGCCAACACGATAGGCATGCGCAGCATCCGCCATAGCGAAGTACGCGGGTTTAGCATATAAAGCCCTACCGAGAAGTGCAGCAGCATCTCAACAATAAAAACCACTACAGCGGCAGGCAGCGCGTCAGGGCCGAATGCAAGTACCAGTAACGGCACCCCCATATTGCCTGAATTGTTGAACATCATAGGGGGAAGAAAGGTTTTAATATCCAGCTTAAGCCACTTAGCCACCGGCCACAGCACAACCCCCGACCCTAGCACCACCGCAACAGCCGCCGTAGCAAGCCAGGCGTATTCAGCAAGTGGCGCCTGGCGGTCGGCCAGCACGGCGAATACCAATAGGGGAACGAACAGCTCCATATTGAGCGTATTCAGGCTACGAATGTCGGGTCTCCGATAGCGTCCATAGGCAGCGCCACAACCGGTGATTAAAAAAACGGGCAATAGCGTGGCCAGAATATGTCCAATCATGCGGGCCACCCCGCCTGACTCCATGGCTTCATTGTTTCTTCCTAGTCAGAGTGACCCGTTTGCCGGGCTAGTTATTTTCAGTGGCTGGTGACTCAAGAAAGCGCTGCCAGAGCGCGGTGACTACATCGCGATGTTGCCTAAACTCTTCACCATCGGTGAGCGCTTTTTCACCGGTGAGCGCCGCTCGATGGGTAGCGCTGCGATAGGCCAGATAAGCTTCTCTCAGTCGCTCCGCTTCTTCATAAGGTAAGTGCCCACTCTCCGTCAGGCTCTCTAAAATACGGATATTGTCACTATACGTCAGTAGCGCGGGGGTTTGGTGAGCGAGCGCTAACACCGCGTATTGGCAGAGGAACTCAATATCCACCATACCGCCCGCATCTTGCTTAATGTTAAACGTATCACTGGTCGCTTTACTGCCCAGATGGTCGCGCATTTTCTGGCGCATTTTGACCACTTCTTCGCGCAGCGCGGCTTTATCACGCTCATTGCTTAAAATATCGCCGCGCAGCTGGGCGAATTTTTCGGCCAGCACATCGCTCCCCGCCACGACACGGGCGCGCACCAACGCTTGGTGTTCCCACGTCCAGGCGTTCTGCCGCTGATAGTCTGCAAAGGCTTTAAGCGATGTTACCAATAGCCCTGAATTCCCCGAAGGGCGTAGACGCATATCCACTTCATAAAGCGTGCCGGTGGGGGTTACCGCGGTAAGCAGGTGAATAATACGCTGGCCCAAGCGGGTGAAAAATACGGGTGTATCAATGGGCCGTGGGCCATCCGTCGCGCCTTGTCCATCACTATCATGCAGGAAAACAAGATCTAAATCGGAGCTGTAGCCCAGCTCGATGCCGCCCAGCTTGCCGTAGCCGACAATCAGAAAGGCTGCCTCGCGGGTATTCAGGCCCTCAGGAACGCCATGCTTGCGGGTAATATGTTTCCACGCCATGGCCAGTACGGCATCAAGGATGACTTCAGCGATAAACGTTAAGTAATCACTTACTTTCATCAGGTGCCGAGTGCCCATGATATCTGACGCCGCGACATGAAGCGTTTGCGCGTGCTTAAAGACACGCAGCGCCTCCAGTTGCGCCTCTTCGTCATCCTCTGGCAAGCGGTTCAGCGTTTGGCGCAGCTCATCGGCCAGGCGCGCTTTATCGGCCGGGGTGTAGAGCGTTTCCGGCGTCAGCAGCTCGTCGAGTAGGATGGGGTAACGCGCCAGCTGTTCGGCAATCCATGGGCTGGAAGCACACAAACGCATCAGGTGTTCAAGCGCCTGAGGGTTTTCGCGCAGCAGGGCAAGGTAAGCGGTACGCCGTAAGACGGACTCAATCAGTGGCTGCACCCGCGCCAGCGCGGTATCCGGCACCTCGTTGTCGGCCACGGCATCCAGCAGTAGCGGCATCAACGCATCCAATCGTTCAAAGCCAATCCGCTGCATGCTTTGCACTTGCCGGGAGTGGTAAAGACTCTGCAGACGCTTTAAGGCTTTTTCCGGCGCACCGAAGCCCGCCTCGGCAAGGTGCGCAGTGGCCTCCTCCGCCTCTAGCTCGCCGCGCCAAATCAGTCGCCACTGGGCCAAGCCAAGCTGGCTGTCATCGTTGGCCTCATCCACGTCCTCTTCAGGGTCCGCGATCACTGCATCAAAGTGCTGGCGCACGCGCTCGCGCACTTCATCAAGCTGGGCAATCAGCCCCGGCCAGTCTTCATGGCCCATGGCGAAGGCTACCCGCTCACGGTCGCTATCATCGCTGGGTAAGGTTTGCGTCTGGCGGTCTTCCAGCGCTTGAAGGGCGTGTTCGACGTCACGTAAAAAAGCGTAATCGGGCAGTAGCTCATCAACCACTTCTTGCGGCAACAGGCCTAGCTCGGGCAAGCGGTTGAGCGCGGTTTTCAGCGATGTCACTTGCAGTTCGGTATCACGGCCGCCGCGAATCAGTTGGAACGCCTGCACCACAAATTCAACCTCGCGAATGCCGCCGGGGCCGAGCTTGATATTGCTCTGCATTCCTTTGCGCTTCACTTCGCGGTTAATCATCGCTTTCAACTCACGCAGCGACTCAATCGCGCCGAAATCAAGATATTTGCGATACACAAAGGGGCGCAGCCCGGCCAGCAACTCATCACCTGCGTCTAAATCACCCGCCACAGGCCGCGCTTTCAGCATTGCGTAACGCTCCCACTCGCGGCCTTGATCCTGGTAGTAGCTGGAGAGCATGGAAAAACTGCCCACCAGCGGCCCGCCGTCGCCTAAAGGCCGCAAGCGCATATCAACGCGGAAGGCGAAACCGTCCGCCGTGATAGCATCTAGAGCACCGATGAGCTTTTGGCCAAGCTTGGTAAAGTACTCCTGGTGCGCTAATGGCTTGCGCCCGCCCTGGGTTTCGCCTTTTTCGGGGAAGGCAAAGATCAGATCAATATCGGAGGAAAGATTCAGCTCACCCGCACCCAGTTTGCCCATACCCAGCACAACCAAGCGCTGGGGCGAGCCGTCTTTGCGTGGCGCGGGCTCACCCCAGCGCGGCGCATAAAATTGCTCAAGCCAACTCAACGCGGCTTCCAGGCAGATTTCGGCAAGCTCAGACACCGCCTTGGCGGTATCCCACATAACGTAGCCGGGGGCACGGTTAAGGTCACGCCAGATAATGCCGACCATCCGCTTGCGGCGAAAACGGCGAATCACCCGCTGCATGGCCTCTTCGTCATCGGCGCTCTCAAGCGACTCGTTCAACCAGCTAGCCAGTTCATCCCGCCCAGGATTTGCGTCCAATTCACCGGCAATATCCAACTCAGCCAACCACTGGGGGTAGCGGGCCAGGGTATCCAGCGCGAAGGTTGAAATGGCCAACACTTTAGCAAGCGCCTCGCGGCGCTGCTCAGAAAGCCCCTGCCAACTGCTTGAAGGCAGCTCTTGCTGGGTCATCTCAGCAATATTATCGGCTTGGGTCAGCGCCTCAATTAAGCGCTGCCAAGCGGCCTGGGTAGCTTTTTGTAACGACGCTGGCAGCGTCGACAACGGTAAAAAATCGTCGTTCACTTGCATAACTACCTCGCTGTCCAGCGTGTTAAAAATATTCAGCTCTTAAACCAGCTTAGCTATAAAACTTTTCCCAACCCAATAGCCCCCAGGTAAGGCCAGCCATCATCAGTGACAGCATAACAGCGGCGGAGCCAATATCCTTGGCCCGGCCAGAAAGCTCGTGGTGCTCAGTGCCAATGCGATCAACCACGTTTTCAATCGCACTGTTCAAGAGCTCGACGATCAATACGAAAAACAGGCTACTCACCAGCAGTAGCCAACTGATGATGCTGTCCCCTATCCACCAGGCGAAGGGGAGTAACAACGCAGTAATCACGACTTCTTGGCGAAAGGCTGCCTCGTTTCTAAACGCGGCCTTAAGCCCCTTCCACGAATAGCGCGTGGAGTGGACCAAATGGGTTAAACCGGTATGCCCTGGTTTCATGCAGGTCGCCTCACCTTGTGAGCGTAAAGGGAAATCAGTTCGCTAAAATCATGGCGTCCAAATCCAGTGATAATGGATCCAGCACCTCAGTCCAGCTTAAATACGGCGTACTGCCGCTACCATTGACCATGACACTAAATACTCCCCAGCGTCCTTGCGCGGTGCGAAAATAGCCCGCCGCGGCGCGCACAGCAAAGGGTTGATTCAGCGTACCGGTTTTTAACATGACATTGTTTTGAAACGTGGTTGAGCCACGCCGAATAAAGCGCATAACGCCGTTGGCTGGCGATTGGAAAGCGGCCACAAAGCTTGGAAACAGCGCGCTCTGCCGAAACATGTCTTCCAGCATCACGTTAATCCCCTGAGCCGATGTGCGGTTTTCCGTCGTCAGCCCGCTGCCGCTATACAACGTTAATGGCCCATGCCCAGGAAGACGCTGCACATAAGACTCAATGGCTTGGCCTGCCTGGCGTAACTGCGCCTGGGGCGTTTCTACCAGATCAAGCGCCAGTACATCGGCCATGTAGTTATTGGAGTAGTTCATGATGCGCAGCAATATTTCTTGCAGAGGCTGGCTATCGACGGCGGCCAAGCGCTGTGCCGTGCTGGGCGGCTGGGTCGAACTGACGCGCCATGAGTCGCTTACCTGAATCCCTGCCTGATTCAGCATACCCATCAGCACTTGTGCAGTTTTCTCGGCCGCATCGCCCGCGCCACGATAAACATCCCGGGCAGTGGCATTGGTCGAAATCTGTCCCGTCAGGCGCATCACGTCACCACGTTCATCGGTGATACGTTCAGCACTAATCTCGGTGCCGCTATTGGCTGGGCGAGTGACGACTTGATTATCAATGGTGATCAGCGAGGTCTGGCTATCGCACAGCCCCACCCGGGCTGGCTCACCTGCGCTAGCAGCGGGGGCGACATTGACACACCAACTGCCGAAATTAACGCCAGCTGACGAAAGCGGCGCGCTGTAGGCGTTGGTGACCCGAGTGAGGGCATCGCAGCGGTCGGTAGTAATACAGTCAACCGGCCCAAACCGCCACTGGCTGACCACCAAGGCGCCATCAATTTCACGCACCCCGGCTAAGTGCAAACGCTGCACCAAGCGCCATAGGTTTTCCGTGGTCAGGCCGGGGTCGCCACCGCCCTCAAACACTAAATCGCCACGCAGTACACCGCCTTCAGCTCTGTCTTCAACCCTGCCCGAGCTAACTAGCTGGCTGGTAAAACGATGCTGAGGACCAAAACGGATCAGCGCCGCCGCCGCCAGGTATGCCTTGGTAACAGACGCGGGCGATAACTGGCGCTCTGGATTAATGCTGCCCAGCAGCGCATTAGCGCCTGTGTCGGCGTCAAGCAGGCGCGCTTCAGCACTGATCGAGAAACCTTTGTTCTGCAGTTGGCTCAGGCGGTTGAAATCAGCGAACAGGCTGGCACTGGTGCACAGGGCCAGCGAGGCAATCCCGAACACCAGCGACCAGCGCCGCAGACGCTTAACAGTAAAAAAAGAACCCATTAAATTACCTCAATGCACGTTCATTTTGGAAAACACTTGCAGCAGAACCACACCCGCCACAATCAGGCTAATCCCCAGTACCGCCGGCAAGTCGGGCTTTTCACCAAACACCACAATGCCGACCAAGGTGACCAGCACAATGCCCAGACCCGCCCAAATCGCATAGGCGACCCCCACCGGCAGCGTGCGCAGCACCAGGCTAAGCAGATAAAAGGCGAGCCCGTAGCCAACCACCACAACGCTCGGCAATGGACGTGTGAAGCCCATAGATGCCTTTAATGCACTCGTAGCAATGACTTCGGCCACAATTGCCAATACCAAATAAACAAACGTCATATCCGCTCCAAATCAACCCATAACCACCACAGCGCTTGGCCACTTTGAGCATACTTCGCCTCAAACGGTGTTAAATAGTCACCTTCAGGTACAAATTCAGCCACTGCAGCCTGCTTGCCGGTTACCTGCGCCACCGCCAAGGCAAACTCTTCAATGTAAAGCGACCAATTTGAGCGCAGCTCAAGGTGCCCACCAAGCGCCAACAGTGTGGGTAAAACCGCATGGCCATGCCAGCGCATTTTGAGATGCCCTGCTTTGGGGTAAGGATTGGGGTAAAGCAAATAGTGATACTCGGGCGCCCAGCCTGCCTGATAGGCCAAACGCCAGAAATCGACCAGATCCGCGCGCACTAGCAGTGCATTATGTGGCAGTTCGCCGTGATCACGCCCCAAACGATCCTCACTGCGATCAATGCCAATCACGGCATGGCCGGGGAACTGCGCCGCTAGTTGGCGTGTCGATACCCCGACGCCACAGCCGGAATCAAGTATCAGCGGTGCCTGGCGGCTCGCCAGCCATTCGGCCGCCTGCGCAAAGTTGCGCTGCGTGTGCTCGGCGATCGGTTTACGTAATGGATGCGTGAGCGCTCGGTTGACCCGGCGCGCTAAATCCTGATGCGGGCCTGGCTGATTAGAGGTCACTGGTCGAGAATTATGCTGCATGCCATCTCTCGGCTGAAAAGCGTGATTCTAACAGTCTCGAGCGCTTGCGGCATGACGCCGTTGCGTGGCCGGTGCTATGATCACGCATTAGGTACTTATTAAGCGCATCGCTTTGGTCATAATAGAGCTAGTTATAATTGACTTAGCTATAATTTAATTAGCTATGACTGGCTTAGAGCGTTGTCAATAATTGTTATTACCACCACCGCATCACGAGGAACCCGGCTTGTCACACTTACCGGTGATTGTCGGCATGGGCGGCATCAACCCCGCTGGCAGAACCTCTGGCCATCAGGCCTTCCGCCGCACTGTGCTTGATGCCCTCCCTGCTGACCAGCAACGCCAGACACTGGAAGGCTTGGCGGCGCTTATGCGCCTAGTAGAGCACTCCGAAAAAGGGTGGCACGACAGTCAAGGCCACCCCATAGAGGCCCCGGCTCAGTCGCTGCGTGATCAGGTATTGAACCACACCCTGATCCGCCGCAATGAAGACCCGCGCTTTCTAGATCCCGGCATGCCGTCTAATCGGCACGCCAGCATGCAGTTGGCCGAGCCGCTACGTTTTACCCTGCGCCGCCGCCAACTGCCTGAAAATCTGCCCGCTGATTGGCAGGTACGCGATATTGATGCCCGCGAGGTAGAAGTCAGTGTGCCCGCCGGAGTGCTTGAAGTACTGCTGCCTGACGCCCAGCTACCCAAGGTTCGCGCGGCGGCTCAGCTACCCAGCGGCTTTGACCCGGCGAGCCTCTACCGCAGTGTGCACCACCCCCGCGGCCTATCGCTGGCGGTATTTGGCGCAAGCGACTGCCTGGGCGCCAGCGGCCTCTCATGGGAGACACTGCGTCAGCAGTTAAACCCGGATCATATTGCCGTGTACGCAGGTAACTCCATTGGCCAGTTAGACGATCAGGGCTGGGGCGGCTTACTGAAAAGCCTGGTGAGCGGCCAGCGTGCCACCTCCAAGCAGATGCCGCTGGGCTATGGTCAGATGCCCGCCGACTTTTTGAATGCCTATGTACTCGGCAGCGTGGGCGGCACCGGGGCGGCTCTTGGCGCTTGCGCTAGTTTTCTCTACAACCTGCGGCTGGGCATTGACGACATTCGGGCCGGACGCCGCCGTGTGGTGATGGTAGGCACCGCGGACGCCCCCATTACGCCGGAGATTATAGAGGGCTTCAGGGCCATGGGCGCGCTGGCCGACGACGCGGGCCTGAAAGCCCTGGATGCGCTGGAGCTGCTCACCGACAGCGATTACCAGCGCGCCTGCCGCCCCTTTGCGCGCAACTGCGGCTTTACCATGGCGGAAGCCAGCCAGTTTGTGCTGCTGATGGACGATGCGCTGGCAATGGAAGTCGGCGCGGATATTCTCGGCGCGGTGCCTGACGTATTCGTCAATGCTGACGGTTACAAGCGCTCGATTTCGGCGCCGGGGATTGGTAATTACATCACCCTGGGTAAAGCGACGGCGCTGGTGCGCGATATGCTGGGTGAAAAAGCCCTTAAAGAGCGCAGCTTTTTGCATGCGCACGGCACCAGCACCCCCAAAAACCGCATTACCGAATCCCATGTATTCGACGAAATCGCCCGCGCCAACGGCATTAACGACTGGCCGGTCGTGGCCATCAAAGCCTTTATCGGTCACTCCCAAGGCTCCGCGGCGGGAGACCAGTTGGCAAGCGCCCTGGGCAGCTTTGCCCACGACTTGCTGCCCGGCATCCCAACCCTGGATGCGGTGGCTGACGACGTCTATGCCGAGCGGTTACGTTTTTCACAAACGGCGCAAACGTTTCGCGCGGACGCTGCCTTTATTAACGCCAAAGGCTTCGGCGGCAATAATGCCACCGGTGTTGTACTCTCACCTGCGGTGACCGAGCGCCTGCTGGCTCAGCGCCATGGAGCCGCCGCCGTAAGTGCCTGGAAAGAGCGTCGCGAGACTACCCGTGAAGCGGCAGCGGCCTACCTTGCTCAGGCAGACCATGGTCACTACGCACCGCGCTACCAGTTCGGTGAAGCAGTGCTGGAAGGCCCAGAGTTGGATATTCATGCCGACAGGATTCATATTCCCGGTTACGACCACGCGGTTTCGCTCACCAGTGACAATCCCTTTGGCCGTTTGGACGAGGAGACATCGTGATGAGCAGCGGCAAAATCAATATCGCCGTCTATCCAGGCACTTTCGACCCGATCACCAATGGCCACTTCGACCTCATTGAACGCGGCGCGCGCATGTTCGACAAAGTCGTTATCGCAGTGGCGGCAAGCCCCGGCAAAAGCCCCAATCTCGGCCTGGAAACGCGCATGGAACTGGTCAAAAAGGTCTGTGTGTCGTTACCCAACGTGGAAGTCATCGGCTTTTCCAACCTGCTCACCACCATGATGCATGAGCAGGAAGCGACGATTATTCTGCGTGGCCTACGCGCGGTCTCCGATTTTGAGTATGAGCTGCAGCTTGCCAACATGAATCGGGCGCAAAATCCAGAACTGGAAAGCGTCTTTTTAACCCCGGCGGTTGAAAATTCATATATTTCTTCGACCATCGTGCGCGAGATTGCCAAGCTGGGTGGCGATGTTTCTCGCTTGGTGCATCCACAGGTCGCCGAAGCGCTACGTAAGCACTACACTAGCTAGCCAACGCCATTGTTGAGTAAAACACTCGGGTATTGCGGTACAATCGCCCGAGTGTGAACGTATACGCGAGGTATGCCCATGGCCCTGATGATTACCGACGAGTGCATTAACTGCGACGTCTGCGAGCCCGAATGCCCTAATGATGCGATCTCTCCAGGCGAGGAGATTTATGTTATCGACCCCAACCTATGCACCGAATGCGTAGGTCACTATGACGAGCCTCAGTGTCAGCAGGTTTGTCCGGTGGACTGTATCCCCCTTGACCCAGAACGCCACGAAAGCCAAGAGCAGCTGATGAAGAAGTACCGCATCATCACGGCCGCTTAAGCCTAATGCGGATTTGGGCTCTCGCCTGGCCAATCATTCTTTCTAATATCACCGTTCCGCTACTTGGGTTGGTCGATACCGCCGTGGTTGGGCATCTGCCCGACTCTCGCTATCTGGCAGGCGTTACCCTGGGTGCGACTCTCTTCAGCTTTCTCTATTGGGGCTTTGGTTTCTTGCGCATGGGCACCACGGGATTAGTCGCACAAGCCATGGGCCGTGAGAGCGACACGGATGTGCGCAACCTGCTGGGACAGTCGCTGATCATGGCACTGGTGATCGGTACCCTGCTGATTGTGTTTGCCTCTCCGCTGATTACGTTAGGCTTGTGGCTATTGGATGGTAGTGAAGTAGCCACCGATTTAGCGCGTGAGTACGCCCACATCCGTCTCTGGTCAGCGCCAGCGGTACTTGCCAACTACGCCATTTTGGGCTGGTTTTTGGGGCAACAGAACTCACGCGTCACGCTGATGATTCTGCTGCTCACCAATAGCGTCAATATCGTGCTGGATTTATGGTTTGTGGTAGGCCTGGGGATGACCAGTAATGGCGTAGCGTGGGCCAGCGTGATCGCCGACTATAGTGCGCTCGCGTTTGGCAGCTATTTAGTACTGCGCCAATTAACGAGGCTAGAAGGACATTTTTTGCGCGAGCGTTTGCTTGCCCTAGCGGCTTATACAGCCCTATTCAACGTTAACGCTAACCTGTTTGTGCGCACGCTTGGCCTGCTGTTTGCCATGGCGTTCTTTACCGCCCAGGGCGCCCGCCAAGGCGACACGGTGCTCGCCGCCAATGCCGTGCTACTGCAATTTATCATGCTCACCAGCTATGCCCTGGATGGCTTTGCCCATGCGGCTGAATCCCTGATTGGGCGCGCCTATGGGCGCAAAGATTGGCGTGAGTTTGCCGCTACCGTGCGCGCCGCTGCGGTTTTTTCTTTCTGGACGGCTGGCGCTGCCGCTTTACTGTTCGCACTAGGCGGCAATGCGCTAATTGCGCTTCTCACTGGTCTTGAAGAGGTACGTACGACGGCAGCACACTACCTACCATGGATGGTGATCATGCCGCTGATCGCCGTATGGAGCTATCTACTCGATGGCGTATTTATTGGCACCACCGCCGTTAGTGAAATGCGCAACAGTATCTTTATCGGTCTTGCCGCTTATCTACCCACTTGGTGGATCACTCAGGGACTGGGTAACCACGGTCTATGGCTTGCATTCATGCTCTTTACGCTGGTTCGCTCGGCAGTACTCATTCATTATTATCGACGCTACCGGCGCACACACTGGTGCTAAGATGGCCGCCATTAATGGCAGTTGCGTTAACGTGAGATGTAGCGGGCAGCTTCAACGTGAAAAACAGCGCGCTCGCCCGTATATTAGCTATGCACCTCCTAGACACTGACTAGGCACTTTCTAATAATGAATAAAGAGAGCATCCCATGCTTAAAATGATCTCAAAACCGGCCGTAAAGCTGGTGGAGCGCTATCTACCCGACCCGTACATTTTCGTTCTGCTGCTGACGTTAATTGCCGCGGTCGCCGCGATCGCCATTGAGCGCCAAACACCGCTAGCGGTTCTGCGCTTCTGGGGCGATGGCTTCTGGGGTTTACTGACGTTCTCTATGCAGATGCTGCTGGTGTTGGTTACCGGTTTTATGCTGGCTAGCTCCCCGCCGGTAAAACGTATCCTGCAAAAAATCGCTGGTACGGCTAAAACGCCCGGTGGCGCCATCATTCTGGTGACGCTGGTTTCCTTGGCGGCCAGCTGGATTAACTGGGGGTTTGGTCTTGTGGTCGGCGCGCTGTTTGCTAAAGAGCTGGCCCGGCTGATTCGCGTTGACTATCGGCTCCTCGTTGCCAGTGCCTACTCGGGTTTTGTGGTGTGGCACGGCGGCTTGGCAGGTTCGATCCCCTTGACCATCGCCACCGAAGGCCATTTTACCGCTGACCAGATTGGCGTCATTAGCACCGGCTCAACGATTTTCGCCTTCTTCAACCTCGCCATTGTGGTCTGCCTGTTTATCGCCATACCACTGGTGAACCGTATGATGCTGCCGGATGAGAAGGATAGCGTCTACGTCGACCCCAGCGTACTGAACGACGAGCCAGAGCCGGTAGGACGCATTACTCGTCCGGCAGAACGTCTTGAAAACAGCTTGACCCTTTCCCTACTTGTAGGGGTGCCTGGCGTGCTGTTCTTGCTTGATCACTTTTTGCTGCGCGGCGGCGGCTTGAACCTTAACGTCGTTAACTTCCTGTTTCTGTTCCTTGCTATTGTTCTGCATCGCACGCCACGCAACCTTCTCAACAGTTTGAATGAAGCGATCAAAGGCGGTGCGGGTATTGTTATTCAATTCCCCTTCTACGCTGGCATCATGGCCATCATGGTTCAATCAGGGCTGGCTGAAAGCATGTCTGAGTGGCTGATCTCATTTGCCACCGCCAGCTCACTCCCCTTCTGGTCATTTATCAGCGCTGGGATTGTGAACCTGTTTGTCCCTTCTGGCGGCGGCCAATGGGCCGTACAAGCACCAGTGATGCTCCCTGCGGCTCAAGCGTTAGGTGCCGACATTTCACGGGTGGCCATGGCAGTCGCTTGGGGTGATGCCTGGACCAACCTGCTGCAACCCTTCTGGGCGCTACCGGTACTCGCTATTGCCGGGCTGAAGGCAAAAGACATTATGGGCTTCTGCCTGATTCAGCTGTTTATTACCGGCATTATCATTTCAGTTGGCCTAATGTGGTTTTAAAAAACAGCCAATGACTGCCCGCCGCTCAGTTTGCCCGGCATTTGGGCGGCGGGCAGTGATAACAGAAGGAACACCGCATGTCCGAGACGGAAACCAGCGCGAGTACCGCTATCAATACTGCCCTGCCTGGGCAGCACGAACTCTCCATGACGGTATTAATGACACCTGACATGGCGAATTTCAGCGGCAAAGTGCATGGTGGCGCTATTCTTAAAAAGCTCGATGAAGTCGCGTTTGCTTGTGCTAGCCGTTATTCAGGTCACTATGTGGTGACACTGTCGGTAGACCAAGTCCTGTTTAAACAACCGATCCATGTGGGTGAACTGGTCACTTTCTTAGCCTGTGTCAATCATGTTGGCCGCTCATCAATGGAAATTGGCATTAAGGTCGTGGCCGAAGATATTCGCAATAAGCTAATCCGCCATACCAACAGCTGCTACCTCACCATGGTCGCGATTGATGCTGAGGGCAAACCCGCCAGCGTACCGCCACTCACGTTGGCAACACCGCTGCAGAAACTACGCTTTGAAAAAGCAGCGCTGCGCAAAAAGTTACGCAAACAGGCGGAGCAAGAAGAGCTGTTGACCCAACAACAGCATCAGTCGCAGGCTCAGTAACAACCGTTGTAACGCCCCACCATAAGGAGTTCGCATGCCTGCCAGGGAACGCTACCCGCACCTGCCTAAAGCGGTCGAATATGCCCATATCGGTTGGGATTTTTTCATTTTAACGCTTGTGGTGATTAACCTCTCGCTACTGCTGTTTGACTCACTGTTTTTGCTTGACCCTATCAACCAAGGTATCGCCAACATCGCGCCCGGTTTTCATACTTTCTACGATGAGGTGATTCATAGCCGCTTTATCACCATCGACTTGGTGTTTGTCAGCTTTTTTATCGCCGATGTACTGTTGGGCTGGTCAATTGCCATTGCCGAGCGGCGCTACCACCGCTGGTTTTTCTACCCCTTCGTGCACTGGTATGACGTGCTGGGCTGCATTCCCCTCGCAGGCTTCCGCCTGCTGCGTATTCTACGCGTGGTATCGTTAATCAATCGGCTGCATCGCCTCGGCCTTATTGATGTTACCCACTGGTATATCTATCAATTTGTTGCCAAGTATTACGATATTCTGCTGGAGGAGCTTTCTGACCGTATCGCGCTACGGCTATTGGGCAATGTACAGCAGCAGATACGCGCCAGCGATTCGCTGACCGAGCGCGTGATTGAGCGTGTGATCATGCCTCGCAAGTCGCAGCTGATTCATGAGATTGCGCAGCGGTTGGAGAGCACTATCGGCAAAGCGTACCAGCACAACCGTCAGTCCATTATGGCGGCGATCAGCGATTTGGTTAGCCGTACGCTCCGGGAAAGCCCCGAGATTCAGCGCCTTAACCGCCTGCCCATGGGGCAGCAGGCCACCAGTGCTATGGAGGCATCTCTCAGTGGCGTCGCCCAGCGACTAGTCGATGAGCTGCTGTTAGGTATTCATTCCGATGAGTTTAGGCAGTTAGTTGAGCGCACCGCCGACAGCGGCTTCGACACTTGGCTAACGGTTGACGAAGGCAGCAATCGCGTTACCGAGCAGGTGATGTATGACATTCTTGAAATGCTTAAAGACCAGATAAGCCATCAAGCCTGGAAAGACCGCTATGAATAATTCACAAGGTGGCGGGGGCTAACGGACGCTCGCCCAAACAGGCGGCAACAATGCCCAATGCCTGAATGAGCTCGCTGCGATCCGCCGCGGCCCCAACACATAGACGGATGGCTTGGGGTGCTGGCGTGCTGCCCACACAAAAAGGCTCCGCGCTGCTTACCTTAACGCCCCGCTGCAGTAGCCGGTCACACAGCTCTACGGCCCGGCTTCCCTCAGGCAGCGTCAACCATACATTACTGCTGTGGGAGCGCCCGCTTAGGGTAAACCCTTGCAGCCATTGGGCGGCCAACTGTTGACGCTCCGCTAACTCTTGAGTCTGCCAGGTAAGTAGCTTTTCCGCCGCGGCTTGGTTAATCCAGTGGCAGACCACGTCGACCATTAGCGGCGGCACCATCCAACTCTGGGCGCGCAGGCCAGTCGCTAACCGCTCGTGCAAACTTTTAGGCGCCCGCAGCACGCCAATTCGCAGCCCCCCGCCAACACTTTAGCGGTGCTAAACACAAACAGTGTGCGTTCTGGCGCAAGCTTGTAAAGAGGCGTACCACGCTGCTCAGCGGGTAGATATTGCACGCCGTCTTCAATCAGCCAAATATCATGGCGCCTCGCCAGCGCCACCAGCTGTTCACGACGCGGCGCGCTTAAACACGCGCCGGTGGGGTTGTTCTGCTCCGGCGTAAGATAAATCGCTCTCGGCGGCTGCCGGGCACACTGCGCCTCCAGCAGATCCATGCGCATCCCTTCGCTGTCTTGACCAATCCCTACCAACTTGAGATGAAATTGCTGCGCTGCGCTGATGGCACCGGGGTAGGTCAAGGCATCGGCAGCCAGTAGCTCGCCCGGCCGTAGCAAGGTGCTGAGCGCCAAACTAATGCCGTGTTGGCCACCTTGGGTGATCAGCAGTTCATCAGCCATCAGAGGCATGCCTAAGGTATTTAACCAGCGAGCCAGCACCTCACGATGCTCGCGACGCCCCTGGGACTCTTGGTAGGTCACACCCCGCGCTAATGCTGCCCCGGATTGGCTTAAGGCGAACAGCGCTTCGCTCAACAGCGACTGTCGCAACGGGTGGGGCGGAGGCAGACTAAGACTTAAATCGATCACACCGACCGTTTCATCAGCGGGAAACGTCAGGCTAACAGCGTTGTCTTGCGTTTTGCTCCTCACATAGGTGCCGCTACCCACCCGTGCCGAGACCCAACCGCTGCGTTCAGCTTCAGTGTAACCCCGGGTTACCGTGCCGATGGTCACCCCTAGCGCATCGGCCAAACGGCGCTGGGGCGGCAAGCGCTCCCCAGGCAGTAGTTCACCTGCCTGGATAGCGGCTTCAATGGCGCTGGCAATAGCGCGATAGCGTGAACCAGAAAACTCAGCGAGCGAAGGCACCCACATTGTCATGGTGACAATAAAACCTTTGACGTTAATTTAAACCCCATTATGCTAACAATAGTCGCCTTAAAGCAACCCTCAACCACAAATTGTATGGATACAATAAAATGAACAGCGAATGGGTAATCCTCGGTCCGGCCGCGCTCTATATGATGTCGATGACGCTTACCCCTGGGCCAAATAACGTTATGCTTACCGCTTCTGGCGCCAACTTCGGCTTTAAGCGCACGCTGCCGCATATGTGGGGAATTTTAGGTGGCTGCTTTTTACTCTTTGCGGGCATAGCACTGGGCTTGGGCGTGCTGTTTGAACGCTACCCGGCGATTCAAACCGCGTTGCGCTGGGTTGGCAGCGCCTACTTGCTCTATTTGGCATGGAAAATTGCCAGCGCGCCGCCGCCCAATCTTAACGTCCAAGCCCATAGCGTACCGTTTACGTTCTGGCAGGCGGCGGCTTTTCAGTTCGCCAATCCTAAGGCGTGGGTAATGGGGCTGGCGCTGATGGCAGGCTTTCTACCCGAGAGCGGCCCGCCGATAGTCAACGCACTAGTGCTTGCGGGCTTTGCCGAGCTAGTGGGACTACCCTGCATCGCTTTGTGGGCCGCCTTTGGCAGTGCGATTGGGCAGTGGATCAAAAGCGACGGCGCATGGCGGGCGTTCAATATGACGATGGGGGTGTTGACCGCCGCCTGCGTCGTACTGATCTTAGGTTAGCCGCAGCGAAGTTCCTCGATGACATCCTGATCATCAAGGTGGATATTCAAACGATCCGGACGGTGGTCCATGGTGGCGGCCTCACCAGGGCGCAATACGCGCGCTTGACGAGTGCTGCTCTCACTTTGTAACTGCGACCCCATTGCTTCATCGAACGGTTCGCCGATGGCGTATTGGATAGCCTCAAGATCGCAGGCAGCTGCCTGTTCTTGATTAGACCCGTTTGGCGTTACCGTTGGCGGCGGTGGTGCAGCGTCTACGTCGTCGTTGGCTGGAGAAATCGGCATTTGCGAGCTAGCGCAGGCCGTTAGCAGCATTGCACAAGCGCCAACAGCAGCGAGCTTAGCCAGAATAATACGGGGTTTCATCCTTGAATCTCCAAAAGTAGATTATGAGGGTAGGCTATAAATCCAACGGGCCAAGCGTTAGCCTGGCCCGTTGGATAACTCTTGCTTTAAAACGCAGTCTTACTTATTCAGCTGCATCTTGGACGGCTTTACCGCCCTCTTGCACATCTTGGCCAGCGCCAGAGATGGTATTACAACCCGTTAGCACACCCGCTGTCATCAGCAGCATAAAGCTCATGGCCAATAATTTTTTCATTTTCCGTTCTCCTTAACGAGTTATTCAACATCGGGAAACTCCGCGGGCAACTTAATTTGCCACTTGGGAGTTTTTTCAGGGTAACAGCGTTTTGGCAATCGCGCTCGTTTTCCCTACGTCACTGCGCGGCTGCTATGCTAACAATCATCTAACCGCTGTGTGGAGCCTATCATTTGATCAATTTCGAGCTAGATGAACGCCTTGCCGCCGACACCTTACCTATCGCCGACCTCCCATTAAGCCGCGTGCTGCTAATGAACGACGCGCGTTATCCCTGGGTGATTCTAGTACCGCGCCACGCTTCTATCAGTGAAGTGTTTGAGCTTTCTGCCAATGACCAGCAGCAGCTTTGGCGCGAGGCCACCCAGCTAGGCGATGCAATGAAAGAAGCGCTGGGTGGGGACAAAGTTAATATTGCCGCGCTCGGCAATGTGGTTAGCCAGCTGCATGTGCACGTTGTTATTCGTCGGCACAGCGATGCAACCTGGCCTGCCCCTGTTTGGGGCAACGGCTCACCTAAACCTTACGATCTGGATGAGCAAGCGCAGTTACGCGACCAACTGCTGGCGCTTATCAATGGACTGGATGTGTAGCCTACCCGTTACCCCGTTAATGGATGGCCTTGCCGCGCAGGCGGCTCGTCGAGAAGTGGCCCACTCGCAGGCTGGGCGATACCCGCAACGCTAAGTGAAATACCCAGTACGACAATCAGCGCACCACCGGCCAGGGCCACCCAGCCGGTGGCTTTTTGCACGCTGCGCTGGCTGTGCTGCTGTTTAGACAATCGCCGCTGCGCCCAGCCACGGGCTAAAATACTGGCCAGTGCGAGTGCTGACACCGTGAGCCCCGTGCCCAGCGACATCGCCACAACAGACGCCACGCCGACTGCGAACTGGCCGAGCAGGCTAGCCGCCCCCAACATTAACACTGCCCCACTGCATGGGCGCATCCCTATGGCACCGACCGTCATTATCGCCGTGCGCCACTCTAACGCCTGCTGCGGCTCAATATGGTGAGCACCGCCGCAACAGTGGCTATGATCATGGCTGTGGCTGTGGCTATGTTCATGGTCTTGATGATGCTCGTGGCCTGGGCTGTGCGCATGAGCCCCTCGCTCAGGCTGATAGGCTCGCCGCAGTTGCTTGACGGCTCGCCAGCATAGCCACGCCCCTAGCGCCGCCACCAGCAGAAAGCTGGCCTGCTCCACCCAGGCAACGCTACCCATGGCCTGGCGAGTGATCCAGCCTAGGCCGTAAACCAGCACCACAACCAGCGCAATGGCGGTCACCCCTTGCAGCAAAGAGGCGGCAAACGACAGCCCCAGGGCGCGCTTTATCGCACCACCGTGGGTGGCTAAGTAGGTCGCCAGGACGGCTTTACCGTGCCCCGGACCGGCGGCATGAAAGACGCCATAGGCGAAGCTAACACTCAGCAAGCTCACCCACGTTGCCATACTGGGGGTGCGTGACAGTTAGGTAATCGCCAGCGTTAGCGAGCGGTGCAGATCACGCTGCCAGCCAAGTAGCTGATAGCTAACGCTCTGAAAACCGCCTTGCCAAACAATGATAAGCACTGCTGCGACTAGCAACAGGCCCAGCATTAACCCTAAGTGACGTGTGAAGGGCCTTGTTAAGGACATCTTAACGCTCCAACGCAAAAAATGTTACAAGATAACATAGCTATAAAACAGCACGCCACTGCCTGTTTTCGAACAGCACCTAGCGACAATCAACTTGGCCGGTTTCGGCAAAATAGCGCCCCAGGCCTGGCTCACCACTCTCATCCTTGTCGAGCAGCGCCGCTTGCATCACCAGTTCAGGATCCGGATCCGCGGGGAGAATAGCCAACTCACAGGCAGGCTCGCCGTGCAGTATCAGCGCATCATCCCGAGGCTGACCGCCCGCCTCCTCGTGCACCACTTCGATGTAGTAGGTGGGATCAAACACCTGGTAGCTAAGCAGGGCGTCTGTCAGCGGCTGCGGCGTTTCCAGCGGCAGGATAAACATAAAGGTCAGCCGCCCATCGCGCTCCATGGCGGTATACTCGCTTACCTCGCCCAATGCCTGGCGTTCATCGTTAATACGCACTTCAGTTAAGTAGTGCTGCGCGGCAAGGTTATCGCGAATCTCTTTGCCTAGCTGGTCGAGCCCCTGTTCGAGGCTGGCACCCTCTACCTGCTGGAGCTCTTCAAAAACCACCAGGCTATAAAAAGGGTCCATACGCCAGGTTTGATGCAGGCCACTCACCACGCCCTGATCATCGGTGATGACCCGTACACTCAGATCGATCCAACCGTGAGGGTGGGCATGGGCACCGGGGCTGACCAGAACGCTACTCATGCCCAAGCAAACGGCGACTACGCTACCTGCCCACTTCATGGCGCGACACCCAGTTTATGCTGCAAGGCGACCAGCCAAGGGTCGAGCAAATAGGGCGGCAGCGGCTGGTTGCCCCTCAACGCCGATACCCGCACACGGCTGCCACTGCCCTCTTCACTCACCTGCAACTGCAGCCGATACTCCGGCCAGCGAGCAAGCGATGCCTCAGCCCGCCCCAGCGATAGATCCGCATGGCGAACCACATAGCCCTGCTCCACCATCAACTCGACGGCTTCGCGGAAGGTTTCTTCTGATGAAGTGCTATAAGCCAACTCACGGGGCTCCAAGGGCGTGGTCGTTGCACAGCCGACCAATCCACCCAATAGCCCAATTAACAACCAGTGGCGAAGCGTCATAACGGCCTCCCGGTGGCGGGGACGGTTTGCGTAAAGCGGGTTTGAAAGCGCTGACAGAAATCGTCGTTGCTGGCACTGTAGGATTCGCGCAGATCACCCCAGTGATCGAAGCGGCGGATATCGCGGGATATGCGTATATGCGTATCGTCGACCAATAGCGACACACGCTCAACCTCTACCGGCTGCTGGCCTACGCCACCGCCAAAACTGCTCCCTATACCGAACCCGACACCGGAACCTCGTCCGATACCCAAGCCACCAAAGACCCGCATTCCACGCCCATAGCCGTAGGCATCATCGTAAGGATCATAATAGCCGTGTAGCGCACGTTCCCGACTGGCGCTAATCAAACCCAAGGCGGTATCAGTAGAGTTCAGGGTAAAGCCCCATTCGGTGAGCACCTCAACACTGGTTTCTAACGCCCGCTCATGGTTGGCGGGAAAATAGCACGCAGCCGCAGGCGCTGGTTCCGCTTGCGGCAGGCGATCAGGAATCACTTGGCAGCCAGCCAGTGCTAGCAGACAGGTTAAGCTTATGGGTATCGACTTCATGTTAGATCCTCTAACGGACGAGGCCGCTGGTTTAGCTCGCCGAAGCTAGTCATGCTTAAATGAAATGACATTGTAGTGAAGACACTGTTTTGTGGAGAACGTGCTGATGAATGTTTTACTTTGCCCCGACAGCTTTAAAGATGCGCTGAGCGCCCAAGACGCCGCCGCGGCCATGGCGCGGGGCGTCAAGCGCGCCCTGCCAAGTGCCCAAGTGCAGGCCTGCCCGTTGGCTGACGGTGGCGAAGGAAGCCTAGATGCACTGATCGCCGCAACAGGTGCTGAGCGCCGCCAGCTGGATGTTCAGGATGCCCTGGGGCGCTCAAGAAAAGCCACCTGGGGCTGGCTTAGCGCCCAGCGTACCGCGTTTATTGAGCTGGCAGAAGCCAGCGGTTTACAGCACCTTACCGGCGATGAGCGCAACGCGCTGCATACCTCTACTTTCGGCGTGGGTGAACTGCTACTGGCAGCGTTGGATCAAGGCGCTGAAAAAGCGCTGCTACTACTCGGAGGCAGCGCTACCAATGACGGCGGTGCCGGTATGCTGCAGGCCTTGGGCACTCGCTTTTTGGATCAAAACGACGAACCATTACCTCCTGGCGGTGCGGCGCTTAGCCAACTGACCCGTTTAACACTGGATGGGCTAGACCCGCGGCTGGCTAGCCTCACCCTTGAGGCGGCCGTGGATGTTGATAACCCGTTGCTGGGGGTACGCGGTGCCAGCGCAGTATTTGGTCCTCAGAAAGGCGCCTCACCTGAGGAAGTCGAACAGCTAGACCGCGCGCTGGGCCACTTTGCTGATATTAGCGCTCAGATACTCGGCGAGGACTACCGGACGCTACCGGGCGCCGGGGCGGCAGGCGGCATAGGGTTTGCAGCCAAGGCCTTTTTAAACGCCACGTTAAAACCCGGTATCGAAATGATTATGCAACAGGCTGACATGGCAACGCTTTTGGCTAACGCGGATCTAGTGATTACCGGTGAAGGCCGCCTGGATGGCCAGAGCCTGGCGGGTAAAACGCCTATCGGCGTTTCCCGTGCCGCCAAGCGCCTTAACAAACCCGTTATCGTGCTGGCGGGCAGCCTCGGCGATGGCTGGCAAGCCTGTTTTGATGAAGGCGTCACGGCCGCCTTCGCGTTAGCCGATGGCCCCACGACGTTAGCTGATGCACTACCACGCACCGCCGAGCTACTCGAAGCGCACTGTGAAAATCTGCTGCGGCTGTGGGTGCATAAATTTTGAAATGCATAAACTTTGAAAAGCGTGCAGGCCTTGAAAAGAGCTCTCAGCGCCAGCATTTAAACTGTAGTAAAAGGGTAACGGCAGGCATCTAATGTCGTAGCGCTATGGCGGCGATGCAAAAAACCTGCTGTGCACTGAACCAAAGACGCCCTATTCTGAACAGATATTCTCAAGATTTGTGCTGAAAACGCATTAACCGCCGCACGTTGCGGCATAAAGAGGGAGCAGGATATGACTGACACTAATAGCATTGGCCTACACGAAGGTAGCGCTAGTCAACTCGCCGAAAAGCTCAACCACCTGCTAGCCAACTACCAAATTTTCTACATGAACGTGCGTGGCTACCACTGGAATGTACGCGGTAGCGACTTTTTCGAGCTGCACGCCAAGTTTGAAGAGTTCTACACCGACCTGTTAGCCAAAGTGGACGAAGTGGCCGAGCGTATCCTAACCCTGGGGCACAAACCGGTACACGCTTACAGCGACTACGTAACGCTATCGCGCATTCAGGAAGATAAAGACGTTCACGACGGCATCACCTGCGTTAAAGGCGTGCTGAAAGGCTATCAAACGATCATTGAGCTACAGCGCGAACTACTGGCGCTCGCCTCTGACGCTGATGATGAAGGCACCGCGGCACAAGCCGGTGACTACATTCGCGAGCAGGAAAAAACCGTTTGGATGCTTAATGCCTACTTGAGCAAGTAAGTGTTAAGCAGATAAAGGCGTTCGCTTAGCGTAAAAACGGCACCACTTGTTGGGTGCCGTTTTTTTATGCGCGGCCATTCAAACGAGGAGGACTAGCGCTGATCGGCAAGATCCTCGATCAACGCCCGCAGCATCGCCCAAAACTCTTCAACCGATGCAAGCTCCACCCGCTCATCCGGCGAGTGAGCACCGCGAATTAGCGGGCCAAACGAGATCATGTCCAGGTGCGGATACTTGCTGCCCAGAATACCGCACTCCAGCCCGGCATGAACCACCTTCACCTCTGGCTCACGGCCCAACAGTGCCGCGTGGCGCGCTTTAAAGGTCGCCAATAACTCGCCATTGGGATTGGGCGCCCAACCTGGGTAGCTGTTTTCCACTTTTACCCGCGCGCCAATCAAGCCAAACAGCGCTTGAAAGCGATCCGCCATAGCGACCACGGCACTGTCGTGCAGCGAGCGAACCAATGCGCAGAGGTGCAGCCGCCCATTTTCCAGGCTTAATACGCCTAGATTATTGGACGTTTCCACCACGCCCGGCACATCGGCACTCATCCGTTCGACCCCACAAGGGGCCGCGTGAAGCGCGGCCAACAGCATGACACTGGCATCCAGCGTTAGCGGTTCTGCTTCGGGCACCTCAGTCAGTTGTTGGGCGCTGATTTTAAGGCCGCTATCGCCACTGCCCAGCTCTCTTAAAAGAATGGTTTCCAGCCCGGCGATGGCCACCAGCGCGGCGTCTACTTCATCGGCAGGCAGCGCCACCTGAGCAAAGGCTTCACGGGGGATTGCATTACGCAACGTGCCGCCGTGGTAGCTGATCAAGCGCGCATCAAAGGCTTCTAACGTCCTTAACACTCTAACCAGTAGCCGGTTGGCATTGCCCAGCGGCTTGTGGATATCGACACCCGAGTGACCGCCTTTCAGGCCAGTCAAGGCAATCTCAATGACCTGTTCGTGATCGCCAGCAGCGGCGCTCGGCAGTTGGGCATCAACTTCTACATCAGCCCCGCCCGCGCAGCCAATATAGACCTGCCCACGGTCTTCACTGTCCAGATTGAGCAGCAACGAGCCTTCCAGCCAATTCTCAGCCAGGTTCAGCGCGCCACCCATGGAGGTCTCTTCTTCCAGGGTAAACAGCGCTTCCAGCGGCCCATGGCGCAGCTCTGGGTCTTCCAACACGGCGAGAATAGCCGCCACACCCAAACCATTATCAGCGCCTAAGGTGGTGCCTTCGGCGTGCAGCCAGCCGTCGGCAACATAGGTGCTGATCGGGTCGCGAGTAAAATCGTGCGCATGATCGCTATTGGCCTGGGCTACCATGTCCAGGTGGCCCTGAAGCACCACGCCTGGGGCTTGTTCACAGCCCGCGGAAGCCGGTTTACGCAGCCGTAAATTGCCAAAAGCATCGCGGTCGTGCGTCAAGCCTTGGGCATCGGCCCACGCTTCGAGGATGGCGACGAGCGCCGCCTCATGCCCAGAGGGGCGTGGCGTATTACAAAGGGTTCGAAAGTGGCGCCAAACCAAGGAAGGCGCCAGCGCTTCAAGATGTGCGTTCATTAAAGACTCTTCGTTATCGGCAATCGGCCTACTTTACCTCAATGAGGTTATTCACGGCGAGGCGCAGGGCCTTCAACGCGTCATTGTGGGCCATCGCCAGGGGTATATTTTGAAACGCCCACGCCGCAACTTGTCGATGTGACTGCTGTTGCGCTTCCGTTAAGGGGCAGTGGCTGGCTTGCCGGGCCAAGGCTTGCAAGGCCGGGCGAGCAAGAACAGGATCACGATGGGCGGTCGCCACATCTTCAATATCCTGCCAGTCGCGCGCACTAAGCGAAACCCTCGGCATCTGACCGAGCAACAGTACGACGACCGAGGCAGGCAACGCCTTCACTTCAAACGCCAACAGGCCCGCTAATGCCGCCTGAAAGCGCTCATTCAGGTCGGCAAGCACCACTTCACCCTGTGTGTTTAACGCTTTCGCCACCATCACAGCAAACTCACCGGTGGAGGCCTCACGGGTAATACCTAAACGTACTGGCGTAAACCCCAGTGCCAACCAAAACCGTAACAGCGACGCCTCCGCACCAAAGGTGGCGCCATAAAGCGCGATACCCTGCTGCTTGGCGGCGGCCATATCATCATGCAGCAGCGCTTCCCCCAAGCCTTCGCGGCGCCGCTCTGGGTGCGTCGCGATCCTCACCACCCGCCGCCAGCGGGCGGTCAACGCCTCACGGCTGCCGGCGTGAGTGGCCAGCGACTGCGCCAACAAATGCCCCTGAGGCCGACGTTCACCGCGGGCGACTTGATGGGCAAGGGTGGCCTCAAAACCGCCCTCTTCCCGTGTCACCAGCACCGCCTGAGGCTCACTCGCCTGCTCGATCACGCGCAATGCCGTGCCGGGGCCGTCAAGCAATTGGCGCAGGTCGTTAGGGGAAGTACGGTAGTGCGACTGCACCAGCAGTCCAAACAGCTTTTCCAGTGCCGCGTCTTGCTCGGCAAGCCAGGCACGATCAACCACTTTTGTTATCACGGCCCTGTCATTCGGTTGAGCAGTAGGCAGCACTGCTTTTAACAGCAGCAGTTGATTGACCAGCGCTTCCAGCGGGTCGCCACCATGCCAGCGAATGGGCGACTCAAGCGCCAGCGCTTTCCAATGGGGCGTCAGCCGGTCAAGTGTGTCGCGAAAGCGCAGCGCGAATCCACGCCCGGAGCCCTCATAACCATGCACCGTCGTGGCAAAGGCAATGCGCGGAAAAGCCACCAGCCATTGCCCCAAAAGCGCAGCGGGAATTGCCGCCGCCTCATCCACCAATAAATAACTGCCATCGCCGCCCTGCGCCTGCGCATTGACCTGTTCGGTCAAGTCATCCGGGGATAAAAAAATCAGCTCGCGGCCCTCGGCCAGCACAAAGTGATCCTGGGCGACCCGACGACCTGCCGGACAAAGCGCAGACAGCCGTTCAAAAACGCTCTCCACCGCACTTAGGTGCGGCGCGGTCAGCACCACGCGCTGGGCTTTGTCCATTAACAGCCGGGCGCAAGCGATACCCAAGGCGGCGCTTTTGCCGCGCCCACGGTCGGCGGTTATTACCAGCGGGCGACGCCGCTTTAGGCCCACCAATCGCTTTACGGCGACTGCTTGATCTGAGGTTAGGCAGTCGCTATCACCACCGCTGGGATCGCCTGCTTCACGCGAAGCTAATTGAGACAATTGAGGCAACTGCAACGCCTGACCTGCACGCCAGCGCACTACCTGAGTTGACTCTTGCAGTTGACGCGCCAAGCGCGCCAGGTAATGGCAGCTCAGTTGCGACCAATGCCAGGGGTGATCAGCAAAACGCGCGTAGTCCGGATCAGGTGCTTCACCCCACGGCTGCGGTGTGAGCAATATCAGTAAACCACCCGCCGTGATCGTTCCCGCCAGCGCCCCTAACGCTTCAGGATCAAAGCCTGTGCTGTGTGTATCGATCACGACCAGTTGATGCTCAGCCCCCAGGCGTGCCCGTGCCTTGCGCGGTGAGAGAATAGGCGCGGAAAACAGCAGTGCAGTGTTCTCATTGGCCACCCACAAAGGCGCCTGCCAGGAGAAGGCTTGCCATACGTCCTGGGCGATTGAGCGACACTGCTCTGCCTCACCGCTTAACCATACCAACTGGCGCCAGCCGCGGCGATTGAGACGCTGCGCGTGATGAACTAACGCTGCCACCCTTCGCGGTGGGTGTTGGCTTTCTGACAGCTGATTATTTAGCAAATAATTGCCTACTCCGGCGCGCCTGTTTCCCATCACGTTACCCTATAAAGTGTTCCGCTGAGCCTCTTATGGCGTGCCTTCTGCTTACAACTTTGGTTGAATAATTTAACTACTTTCAACGTTTCTGCACTACATTAACACCTCATTTCGACATTAAAAAAACTATAACTCTCTGTTTTATTTAAATATATAGAATTTACTTAAAAAACGATGGAAGAGCTTTTTTACATTACTGATATTGCGCTGCAGCGGGGTTGGTGTGCTAGTTTAGCTCTGTAGCGCTTAAATTCCCTTGTTTACGTAAACGTAACCCTGTAGCGCTGCACTTTCCTGACTCCAGGTATCCAACACTAACAACGTCACACGCCAAACCAGGAAACACACCATGAAAAAAACGACCAAATTTTCCCTCACCGGCCTTGCCGCTGGTATTGCTTTCGCAGCCTTCACGACCACCGCTCAAGCACAAGAAGAATGGACGATGACCTCTACCTGGCCAGAGAATCTTGATCTTATCAAGATCGACCAGCACTGGGTGGAGCTGGTCAATAAGCTGGCGGGCGAAGAACTACAAATTAATTTCCGCGCGGGCGGCACGCTAATGCCCGGCACTGAAGTCTTTGACGCCACTGAAACGGGCAGCATTGAGGCCGCAGGCGACTGGCCGGGCTACTGGGCCGGCTTGAACCCCGCCTTCTCGCCGCTAGCCACCACAACGAGCCTGTTTAATGGTGTTGACTACCTCAACTGGATTCAACAGTGGGGCGGCCGCGAGCTGTACGAAGAGATCTATGGCCAGTTCAACATGGTCTATCTCCCCTACGGCATTACCAACAATGAATCGGGCTTTATGGGCCGCACCCCTATTGAGAGCATTGCCGATTTAGAAGGCAAACGTCTGCGCCTTTCGGGCCGTGACCAGGGCCGCGTGCTTGAAGAGCTGGGCGGCTCCCAGGTCACGCTAGCGGGCGGTGAAGTCTACCAAGCCATAGAGCGCGGTGTTATCGACGCGGGTGAGTTTTCGACCCCTGGCGTTGATTTTAACGCCGGTTTTGCCGAAGTGGCTGACTACTGGGCCACGCCGGGCTGGCATCAATCGGCCAGTGTCTTTGGGGTAATGATCAATAAAGATGCTTGGGATGCGCTCTCAGAAGAGACTCAAGAAACCCTACGTATCGCGGCGGACGCCACCATGGCATGGTCGCTAGCCTGGTCTGAACGCCAGTCTACCGAAGCTACGCAGAAGTTTATTGACGCAGGGGTCACGATCAACCAATTCTCTGAAGAGGACTTGGCGCGCATTCAGGAAGTTACCAACGAGGTGATTCTGCGCGGTGCTTGCGAAGATACTGACCACGCCAAGGTCTACCAGTCTATGATTGCCTACCTTGAGCACTACGCGACGTGGCGTGATGTTTCCGCACCTTACAACATGAGCCGCGTGATGGATAATCTGCCCTCACTGGAAGAGATCGAAGCCTGCCTGTAAGGCGCTTCTGTGCCGCCTCGGTTTTACCGGGGCGGTTTTTTTGTGCTGACCGCGGAGATCTTCCATGAATGCGATTGCCAAGGCGATCGATGCTATCAATGAAGCTTTTGGGCGCGTCATCGCGCCATTGATTGCCATCATTACCCTGATTGTTCTATACGACATTGCGTCACGCTTTCTGTTTGGGCGCCCTAGCGACTGGGCGTTTGACGTTACCAAGATGCTGTTTGGCGCCCATTTTATGCTGATGGCGGCTTACGGACTCCGCCACCATGCCCACGTGGAAGTCGACGTATTGAAACGGCTGCTATCACGTAGGAAGCAAGCCGTGCTTGAAGTGCTCGGTTACCTAATTTTCTTTGTGCCGTTTATCTGGATGCTGATCACCCTGGGCTGGAGCTTCTTTGAACGCGCGTGGAGCCGCGGTGAAACCACTTATGGCATGGTCTCAATCCCGGTCTACCCGATTAAAGGCGTGATTGTGGTCGCCGCCATCCTGATTCTGCTGCAGGCAATTGCTATTGTGCTGCGTGCCATCATGCAGCTTCGCGAGGAGACATCAGCATGAACCTAAGTCCTGAAATGCTCACGCTGGTGATGTTTGGTGGCCTGATGGTGGGCCTGTTTATGGGCCATCCGCTGGCATTTGTGCTGGGTGGTGTCGCGGTTATCGGCGCTTTTCTCGGCCCTGGCGAGCGTATCCTCGGCACCCTGATTAACAATATTTTCGGTAACGCCATGGACAACTATGTGCTGGTGGCGATACCGCTGTTCATTTTGATGGCGAGGTTCCTGAACGACTCCGGTGTTACCGAGAAGATGTTTGATGCCATGCGGCTGTTGCTGGCTAACCTGCGCGGTGGCCTAGCCCTTACCGTGGTTATCGTGTCGGTGCTGCTGGCCGCCACCACTGGTATTGTCGGTGCCTCGATTGCCGTCATGGGCATGATCGCCCTGGTGCCGATGCTCAAGTATGGCTACAACAAAGAACTGAGCGCGGGCGTCATTATGGCCAGCGGTTGTCTGGGCATTTTGATACCGCCCAGCATCATGTTAATTCTGATGGCCAGCTACTCACCGGTTTCCGTGGGCGCACTGTTTGCTGGCGCACTGATTCCGGGCCTGCTGCTCGGCGTTATGTACGCCCTTTACGTGTTGATCATCTGCTATATCAAACCCAGCTACGGCCCCAAGGTACCGGTAGAAGAACGGGCCGAAGTCAGCACCAAACAACTGCTGATCATGCTGGCCAAGTATGTGGTTCCCCCCATGTCGTTGATTCTGGGTGTGCTGGGTGCGCTGTTTACCGGTATCGCTACGGCGACCGAGGCCTCGGCCATCGGCGTGTTTATCGCGTTCATTCTGTTTTTGATTTTTGGTGATCGCAAAATAAGCACCTGCTTCTGGACGATGATAGAAGCGGGTAAGACCACCACCATGGTCATGCTGGTATTAGTCGGCGCCACTGCCTTTACCGGCGTGTTCTCCCGCGGCGGCGGCATGACCGTGATCAGCGAGTTAGTGCTGGCAATGCCTGGTGGCACGGTGGGCGCGCTGATCCTAATGCTGTTCCTGGTGTTCGTGCTGGGTATGTTCCTGGATTGGACCGGCATCGTGCTGCTGAGCTTTCCGATCATGCTGCCCATCGTCGAAACCATGGGCGTCGATATGCTCTGGTTCGTGGTGATGGTGGCGGTAGTGCTACAAACCTCGTTCCTGACCCCGCCCTTTGGCTATGCGCTGTTCTACTTAAAAGGCGTGGCACCGCCAGGGGTAGAAATCGTCGATCTGTATAAAGCAGTAGTGCCTTTCGTCGCCTTGATTCTGCTGGCGTGTACGTTGATGGCGTTCTTCCCATGGCTGATCACCGGTCTGCCAAGTATGATGCTGGATTACTAGGCCTTTCCCAAAGCTTATCGTCCAACCATTATGGCCCGCTCCGGCGGGCTTTTTTTTGTATTAAAGAAGAGTCTGCAAAGCTGCAGTAGAACAGCGCCAATGCTACTATTCACGCCCGTCACTATTTCGCATTCAGTGCGCTGCGCCACTTTCCGGCTTTCCTCGACTGTTTTCCGTCAATCCAAGGAGTGTTCGCTTGTTCAGATCCAGCTATCGCGGGCTATCCGCCGCCACCTCTGCGCTTGGCCGTCGTGCCAGCCCCTGGTCGATAGCCTTGATCGCGGTGGCGTTCGTGGTTGCTCTGCCAGTGCTGGTGGTGTTTGCCCATATCGCGATGCCCACCGATGGCGTATGGCAGCATTTGGCTAGCACGGTCCTGGGTCGCTACTTGAATAATACGTTCTGGCTGGTGGTGATCGTGGGCCTCGGCACGTTGGTCATCGGCACCGGCACCGCCTGGCTGGTGGTGATGTGTCGCTTCCCCGGTAAACGGATATTCGAGTGGGGGCTGCTGCTTCCACTGGCGGTGCCTACCTATGTCATCGCCTACGCCTATACCGACTTCCTCCAATTCGCTGGCCCGTTACAGAGTCTGCTACGCGAGACGTTTGGCTGGGAGTATGGCGACTACTACTTTCCCAATGTGCGCTCGCTGGGCGGCGCGGCAACGGTGATTACCCTGGTGCTTTACCCTTACGTCTACCTGCTGGCTCGCGCCTCATTCCTGGAGCAGTCGGTGTGTGTGCTGGATGTGGGCCGCACGCTTGGGCGCGGCCCTTGGCGGCTGTTCGCCAGCGTCGCCGTACCGCTGGCTCGTCCGGCGCTGGTGGGCGGGGTATCACTGGTATTGATGGAGACGCTAAACGAGTTCGGCGCTGTGCAGTTCTTTGGTGTCGATACCTTTACTACCGGCATTTACCGCACCTGGTTCGGCATGGGCGAACAAGTCGCGGCGGCGCAGTTGGCAGCGTGCCTGCTTACCTTCGTGATTGTGTTAGTGCTGCTGGAGCGCTGGTCGCGGGGCAAGCGCCGCTATTTCCATACCACCAACCGCTATCAGCAACTGCCTGAATACGCGCTGCACGGCTGGCGTGCCACCGCAGCGATGCTGGCCTGCCTTTTCCCCGTGCTGGTGGGTTTTCTACTCCCCAGCGGCATCCTGCTTAATTTAGCGCTGCAGGGGGGCGATTCGCTGTGGGGCTCGCGCTTTATCGGCTATGCCTGGAACAGCCTGGGATTGGCAACCGTCGCGGCGCTAATCGCCGTGGGCCTGGCGGTAGTGCTGAGCTATGGCGTGCGCATGCACGACACGACGTTTGCGCGGGTGGCTGCCAGGGTCGCTTCCATGGGCTACGCGATTCCCGGCTCGGTCGTCGCAGTGGGTATTCTAATTCCGTTTACCTGGCTGGATAACGCACTGAATACCTGGCTGAATAATCATTATGGCTACATTATCGGCCTGGTGTTCAGTGGCTCGGCGTTTATTCTGCTGTACGCCTATGTGGTGCGCTTTTTGGCTGTCTCGTTCAATGCGGTAGAAGCCAGCTTAGGCAAGGTGACGCCCAGTATGGATGCCGCCTCGCGCACCCTGGGCCAAACCGCAGGCGGCACGCTACGCCATATTCATACGCCGATGATGCGTAGCAGTTTGTTAGCGGCGGGGATTTTAGTCTTCGTTGATGTGATGAAGGAGCTACCGGCGACGATTATTCTGCGCCCCTTCAACTTCGACACGCTGGCGGTGCGGGCGCACAACTTGGCCTCTGACGAGCGGCTGGCCGAGGCATCCACATCGTCACTGGCAATTGTAGTCGTTGGCATTCTGCCGGTGATTCTGCTCAGCATGGCCATGCGCCGCTCGCGTCCCGGCGCTAAGTCGTGAGGAAATCCTAGGACGAGAGCGGAAAAACAAACACCTGGGAAAGGTCGAGATGGATATCCACCGGCTGCCCCTCCGCGGGTAGAAACACCCCCGGTACGCGCGCGTGTAGGTGAGCCTCAAGGCCGTTTTCGCTATGGGCACACAGGTGTAGCAGGCTGGTACGTCCGAGTAGCTTCGCCATTACCACATGGCTATGGCGATGGGCATCAGCAGGCAGATCTCGCTCAACAATACGCAGCGCCTCGGGGCGTATCATGATTTGCGCGTCGCTACCCTCCGCTAATCCGGGGGCAGGCACCCGCCCAACAGGCGTGCTCACAGCGCCATTATGCACTTTGCCCTTTAGCTCATTGACGTCGCCGAAAAAGGTCACCACAAAGGGGTCTTGCGGCGCGCAGTAAAGCTCTCGCGGCGTTCCCGTCTGCACAATTCGCCCATCGCGCATGAGCGCGATGCGATCGGCCATAAACATGGCTTCTTCAGGGTCATGGGTCACCAGTAGGGTCGCCGCCCCGACCTTTTTCAATACGTGCAGCGTATCGTCGCGGATACGGTCGCGCAGGCGCGCATCCAGGCTTGAGAAGGGTTCATCCAACAGCATCAGACGCGGTGACGGCGCCAACGCCCGTGCCAGAGCTACCCGCTGCTGTTGCCCACCCGAGAGCATGTGGGGGTAGACATCGACATAATCAGCCATGCCCAGTTGTTCGAGCAACTGTTTGGCCCGCTCGCGGCGCTGACCGGAGGCCAAGTGCTTGAGCCCAAAGGTGACATTTTCCAGCACGGTGAGATGGGGGAACAGCGCCGAGTCTTGAAACGCTAGCCCTACATTGCGCTTTTCCGGCGGCAGGTGGCGCTGGCCCGGCGCAGCAATCGTAATATCGTCCAGCGCTACGCTGCCCTCTTGCAGTACTTCCAGCCCCGCTGCAATGCGCAGCAGCGTGGTCTTGCCGCACCCGGAGGGGCCCAGCAGGCAAACCACTTCACCCGGTGCAACGCTTAAATCCACCCCTTTGACAACCGCATGGCCGTCATAGGCATGGCACACATTGTGAAGGGACAACGACGTTGTACTGGGCACCAACGGGGCGACCTTGAGGGTTGCTGTCATATATCACCACTGTTAATTAACACGGTTCAGGTACGCAAACCGCGCCTGTCAAAACCTAAACGCGGATTCAATACGTTTGAAAGTTGTTTGCATTCTATTTTTTATTCACTGGTTATGCACGTAACACCTTTTACGTAGACGCTAAGCCTTGACGTCAGGCAGTCAAAACGCTTCAATAAAGATGTTAATAATGCAACTTATTATCATTCAATAAATAAGGATGTGCTCGATGAAAACTGTACGCTTTGTTGCTCCAATGGCAGCGATGATGGTGGGCGCTACGTTTGCTGGTCAGGTCGCTGCAGATGAACTCAACCTCTACTCTGCTCGCCACTATGACTCTGACGAACGCCTCTACGATGCGTTCACCGAAGAGACCGGCATCGAAGTCAACATCCTTGAAGGCGACTCCGACCAGTTGATCGAGCGCATTCAGCGCGAAGGCGTGGCAAGCCCCGCTGATGTCATGATGACCGTCGATGCTGGCCGCCTATGGCGCGCGGAAGATGAAGGCATCTTCCAAAGTGTCGAGTCAGACGTTCTCAACGAGCGGCTGCCCGAATCCATGCGCCACCCTGACGGCCTGTGGTTTGGCTTTAGCCAGCGCGCGCGGGCGATTTATTACAACCGCGAAAACTTCGATCCAAGCCAGATTACCAGCTACGAAGACCTTGCCGACCCGCAATTTGAAGGCAAAGTGTGCATTCGCTCTTCCAACAATATTTACAATCAGTCGCTGCTCGCCGCGATGATCGAGCACCACGGTGAAGAGGGTGCCGAAGAGTGGGCCCAGGGCGTGGTTGATAACATGGCCCGTGACCCCGAAGGTGGCGATACCGACCAGCTTCTCGGCGTTGCCAGCGGCGAGTGTGACATCGCAGTGGCCAACCACTACTACTATGTGCGCCTGCTAAAATCCGACGACGACGCCGAGCGTGAAGCGGCCCGCAAAGTGGGTATTATTTTCCCCAACCAGGATGACCGCGGCACTCACGTTAACGTTGGCGGCGCCGGTGTCGTAGAAGGTGCACCTAACCGCGAAAACGCGGTGCGCTTCCTTGAGTACCTGGCTTCCGACACCGCCCAGGAAATCTTTGCCTCTGGCAACAACGAGTTCCCGGTGGTTGAAGGCATCAAGAAAGACCCAGTCCTGGAATCCTGGGGCAACTTCAAAACAGATGACGTAAACATCAGCGTACTAGGTGAGAACAACCCCGAAGCGATCCGCATTTTTGATCGCGTCGGCTGGCGTTAAGTGAATTAACGCGTACTAAAAACCCCCGCAGCTACGCTGCGGGGGTTTTGCGTTATAGCGCGTCTAAGCAGGCGAGCATGGGGGTCTGCCGGGGTCGGCCATCTTCCTTGATATAGAGGCTACGCACCCGGCTTGCTGGCAGCTCTAAGGGCACGTGACTGACAATAACCACGATCCCATCCCTTGTACGGCGCGCAAGGCTAGCAACCACTTGCTGCCGTGTAATGGCATCCAGCCCGGCTAATGGCTCGTCAAGCAGTAGAATCGGCCGTCGCGCCAGCAGCACTCGCCCCAGGGCGATACGCCGCGCCTGCCCGCCGGAAACGGCGGCACCATATTCACCCAAAGGCGTCTCCAGGCCCTGGGGCAAGTCGCGTGCCCAAGTGCCCAGCGCCAGATCGTCGAGAATGCTCCATAGCTCGCTATCGCTGGCATCGCGGTCACCGAGGCGTAGGTTTTCCGCCAGACTCATATCAAACAAGTCCCACTGCTGGGGCAGATAGCCGACGATATGGTGAAACGACCTCTGCTCAATAGAGTGGCCGTTAAGGCAACACTCCCCGCTAAGCGGCAGCAGCTCGCCGGCCAACACCTGCAACAGGGTCGATTTCCCGCAACCTGAGGGGCCATGCACACAGAGTATTTCACCGCTCTGCAACGCCAGACTAATACGCTGCGGCCCCACCAGTGCACCGGGCAGGCTGGCGGTTAATTGGTTGACGTTCAGATGCCAAGCAGGCGGTGTGGTATCAGCGAACTCAATGCCAGCTTGCCCCCTTGGCGCTACCTCCACCAGGGCATTGAGACGATCCCGTGCGGCAAGGCTCGCCCCCAAGGCTAGAAAACTGTTGGCCAGCGGCGCCAAAATCTCCCCTAATGCCAGGATCGCCAATACCGCGGCTAATAGCATCGGCACCGTCAAATGGCTAGCCGCCAATAGCCCTTCTGCCTGCCATAGCACGCCCACAATGGCGCCTCCCAACGCTACCTGCTGCAACGCGGTGGTCAGGCTAGCCAGGAACTGCTGCCGCTCCTGGTGGGCCAGATAGTCGGCATCGTGATTTTTCACTCGTTGCGCCATATCCGCCCATCGCCCCCATAACACCAACGAGGTAATGGCTGCCAAAGGCTCAATCAGTGCCACCCGACGATGCTCGGCAAACTCAGCACTCTGGCGTGCCTGACCAATACCGCGCCATAACGCCAGTAACGGCAGCCCCAGCCAGGCTAACATTAACCCCGGCGCGGCGGCCCAAAGCAGGGGTTCACTCAACCAGTAAAGGCCAGCCATAACGACCATCACCATTAGCCCGGCCCAGCCCCAGGGCAGCAGTGCTCGCAAGACTACCTGATCAAGCTGGTCGATATCACTGACCAGCCGATGCATGGTACTGGCCGTGCCGTAGTGCGATGAACGGGAAGCCGACTGTAAAGGCGTTTGTCCCAATGCCATAAAAAGCCGACAACGCAGGTCTTTTAGCAACCCCAGGGCGGCATCGTGGGAGGCCAGGCGCTCTCCGTAGCGCCCGGCCGTGCGAACGATGGCACATAGACGAATCAAAGCCGCGGGACGAAAATAGTCGAAGCCGAAGGCGCTCGCTGTCACCGTCCCGGCCACCGCCGCGGCGGTAATAAACCAACCCGAGATAGCCAGCAAACCAATAACGGCCAGCAGTGTGGCGGCGCCCAGCAAGAACGCCAGCGACCAGCCGCCGCGCCGAAGCAACAGCAAATCACGCAGCCGGATAGTGGGAGGTTGTTCCGCGGAGGAGGTCTTGTTTAGCCGCAGCATGCCATGGCCTCTCTTGATGTCAGCTCTATTGTACGGTCGACCCATTCCAACCCCGCCGACTCGTGACTGACGATAATCACGCTACGCCCGAGGCTAAACTTGCCGATCAATGCATTGAGTTGCCAGGCAGCCTCTGGATCCAGATGGGCCGTAGGCTCATCGAATAGCCATAGCGCGGCATCGCGAAGCAGCAACTGCGCCAACCCCAAGCGTTGCAGCTGGCCGCCGGAAAGCCCCTGCCCGCGCTCACCCAACTGCGTGGCAAGCCCATTGCCACGAACCAGAATTGGCCAAAGTCCGACCTGGGTGAGCACTTCAATAAGCTCTGCATCAGATTTATCTGGGGCCGCCAAGCGCAGATTCTCCGCAATGCTGCCGGACTGTATCGGCGGTTGCTGACTAAGGTAGCCAAGCTGGCGTTGCCAGGCTTCGCGAGGCCATTGGGAAAGCTCGCAACCCTTCGCCTTGAGGCTGCCCTGGTAGGCGGTAAACCCCAGCAGCGCTTGTAAAAGACTCGACTTGCCCGCCCCACTCTCGCCCTGCACCAACAGACGTTCGCCCGCGGCCAGCGTCAGATTAAGCGGCGCCAGCCGCAGACGCCCGCCCTCACCACTAACGCTTAACTCGCGGCATTCAACAGCAAGAGACTCACCGCTTACCGCTGCTGGAGAGAGCGGCGACCCTTGGGGCTGCCAAGTGTCCGCTTCCAGCAGAGGCGACAACGCCTGCATCGCGCCCTGCGCTTCGGCACGGGCATGATAATCGCTGCCCAATTGGCGTAGCGGCGCATAGAACTCGGGCGCCAGCAGCAAAATGAACAGCGCTCCCTGATACGGCACCGGAACGTCTGCTTTCGCCCAGGGCAATAGGCCAAGCAAGCCCAAGCCTAGATAGAGCGCCACCAGGGCAATCGCCAGCGCGGCAAAAAACTCCAGCACCGCGCTAGATAGAAAGGCCAGTCTAAGCACCCGCATGGTACGCCCACGGTAGGCGTCACTTGCCTGGGCGACCTTGGCCTCCGCCTGGTCGGTCGCCCCCAGGCGCTGCAGCGTCGCCATCCCTCGAACCAGGTCGAGAAAGCGGCCACCCATACGCGCCAGTGCCGTGAACTGCTGCTGACTGGCACCCGCAGCGGCTCGGCCCACAAGGATCATAAACAGCGGCACCAAGGGTGCGGTCATCAGCATTAATCCCGCGGCCAACGGGCTATGCAACGCCACCACCGCCGCGATTAGGCAGGGAACGACAACGGCCAGCAGACTCTGTACCCGATAGCGACTAATGTAGCCGTCCAGGGCGTCCACCTGCTCCAGCACCTGAGTTGCCAAGGCACCATCGCTGCCAAATTGGCGCCTCACCGGCCCAAGACGGCCAAGCTGCGTTAATAACTGGCTGCGTAAGGCGACACGGGCATGCCGACTGGCTTGGCGAGATAACCCTTCACGGCCAGCGTGGAGCAAAGGGCGGAGCACCATGCATACTGCCAGCCCTGCTAACCATGCCGACGGGTGGCCCAGCGACTCCCGGCCCTGCCAGAGCAGTAACCAGTGATGGAACAGTGCCGCCAGCAGCCAACTCTGGGTAATCAGCAGTACCACGCCGATCAGCGCAAGCAGTGTGGCGCCCCGCAACCACCAGCGTTGCGGGGCCAGGCAGCGGTTCAGCCGCTGCCCCGGGTCAATAACGTCAGTCGCTCCGCTCATGCTCGGCTTCGCCTTCATAACCATTCACTTCAAGCCGCATGGCGATAAGAACAGTGACGACAGCTGCCAGCGTGACACCCAAAATCCAGGCGAAATACCACATAGGATCATCTCCTCAGTAAAGTGCTTTGTCGTTATCACGAATAAACTGCTCATTTAGGCGACCGCGCATGACCCAATAACTCCAGGCGGTATAGAGCAATATCAACGGCACGAAGATACACACCACCACAAACATGATCTTGAGCGTCAGCTCACTCGCCGTGGCATCCCACATGGTGAGGCTATGATTAGGGTTGAGTGTCGACGGCATCACGAAAGGGAACATCGTCACGCCAGTGGTGACCACCACCATGGCCATAGCAATGGCCGAACTGGTAAATGCCAGCGCATGCCGCCCCAGTTTCATGGTCAACGAGCAGAGTACAAAACCCAATACGCCTACTATCGGCAGTAGCCATAACAGCGGGAAGCGGCTGTAGTTGGTCATCCAACCGCCAACACTGACCGTGACGATTTTGCCAGTGGTATCGTTGTAGCCCTGGGTGTCGATCACGCTGGCCACCTGGTAGCCATCAACGCCCCATAGCAGCCAGACCCCACCCAGCACGAACAGTGCCGCGCACACCAATGCGGTGAGGCTGCCGATGGCCGCACTCCGCCTGCGTAGCTCACCCTCGGTTTTGAGCTGCAGCCAGGCCGCGCCGTGGGTGACAAACATCAGCAGGCTCAACAGCCCGGCCAACAGCGCAAACGGATTCAATAGCCCCAGTAAGCCGCCCTGATACTCCAAACGCAGATAGTCATCGAACTGGAAGGGAACGCCCTGGAGAAGATTGCCAAAGGCGACACCAAAGATCAGCGCAGGAACGGCGGAGCCGATCGTCAGCCCCCAGTCCCAGCGACTGCGCCAGGTGGGGTTGTCCAACTTGGAGCGGTAATCAAACGCTAAGGGGCGCAGGAAAAGCGCGAACAGCGTCAACATCAAAGCGAAATAGAAGCCGTTGAAAGCGGTTGCGTAAACCGGCGGCCAGGCAGCGAACAGTGCGCCCCCGGCGGTCACCAGCCAGACCTGGTTGCCGTCCCAGTGAGGCGCCATGGAGTTGATCATCACCCGACGTTCAAGATCGTTGCGGCCAACGACCTTAAGCAAGGTGGCAACGCCCATATCAAATCCATCGGTGACCGCGAAGCCGATCAACAGCACACCGATCAGCACCCACCAGACAAACCTAAGTGTTTCGTAGTCCATCATCATGCCTCCCGTGGCGGGGTGGAAATTAGGTAGCCGGAATCGGCTTCATCATCCAGGTAACCGCTACCGGAAGGCCCCTTGCGGGCAAAGTGCTGCATCAACCACATTTCAATGATGACGAAGGTGGTGTAGAGGATGCCGATGGCAATCAGGGTAGTGAGTACCTGCTCGGCCGTTAGGCTGGAAATAGCCAGGTGCACCGGTAGGATCTCGCCGATGGCCCAGGGCTGGCGGCCGTACTCGGCCACGAACCAACCTGCTTCACAGGCGATCCAGGGCAACGGCAGGCTGAACAGCGCAAAGCGCAGTAACCAAGGGGACGTCTCAGGCTGACGGCGCAGACTATGCCAGAGGGCCAGGGCAAACAGCAGCAGCATGCTAAAGCCAGCGGCTACCATGGCCCGAAAAGACCAGAACAGCGGCCAAACCTTGGGAATCGACGCCTCTACGGCCTGGTTAATCTCGGCGGCCGTCGCATTGGCCACATCGTCGCTATAAGCGCTAAGCAGCAGCCCATAGCCGAGATCGCTGCGCACCTGCTCGAACCGGGCCTGATCCCCTTCGCGCTCTTCACCGCTGCGCAGGCGCTGCATAAGGGCATAGGCTTCCTGGCCGTTGACGATGCGTTCGCGGTGCTCCGCCTTAAGCTCGCGGATCCCCATCACTTCGGTATCCAGCGAGCGCGTAGCGATCAAGCCCATCACGCCAGGTATCTTGATGGCTAGGTCGGTGCGCTGTTCAGCCTCGTTGGGCAGCCCAAACAGGGTAAAGGCAGCCGGTGCAGGATGGGTTTGCCATTCGGCCTCGATGGCGGCCAGTTTGACCTTTTGGACGTCTCCCAGCTCATAACCAGACTCGTCGCCCAGAACAATCACCGACAGTACACTAGCCAAGCCAAAAGCAGACGCAATCGTGAAGCTGCGCCGCGCAAAGGCGATCTCGCGACCCTTGAGCAGGTACCAGCTTGAAATCGCCAGCACGAAAACCGCGCCGGTGACGTAGCCCGCCGACACGGTATGCACGAATTTGACTTGGGCAACGGGGTTGAGCAGCACTTCAGCAAAGCTGGTCAGCTCCATACGCATGGTGGCAAGGTTGAGCTCTGATCCCACGGGGTGCTGCATCCAGCCATTGGCTACCAGAATCCACAGGGCCGACATGTTGGTCGCCAACGCCATCAACCAGGTAACCGCCAGATGTTTCTCTTTTGACAGGCGATCCCAGCCGAAAAAGAACAGCCCGACCAGGGTCGACTCAAGGAAGAACGCCATCAAGGCTTCTATCGCCAGCGGCGCGCCGAAGATATCGCCGACATAATGGGAGTAGTACGACCAGTTGGTGCCGAACTGAAACTCCATAGCGATGCCGGTGGTTACCCCCAACGCAAAGTTAATACCGAACAGCTTGCCCCAGAACTTGGTCATCTGACGATAAATGGTCTTACCGGTCATCACATAGACCGTCTCCATAACCGCCAGCAGTATCGATAGCCCTAGCGTTAAAGGTACAAACAGGAAATGCACCATCGCCGTAAAGGCGAACTGCAACCTGGATAATTCAACAATGTCCATGAGTGACTCCCGATGGATAGCTTAAACACACCCCTCACCCCACCGGGAAGCCACTGACTGGCGCTCACCCAGGCAAAGGCGATGGGTATAAGGTTATGCCTCCACCCGAGCCAAAATTTTGATCCTGGTCAATTCCTTATCTATGCATGGTGCGGTTGCGACAAAATGCCCTTATCACCTGGCTAGTGCGCCTCATCCCAGTTCGCGCCGCTTTCCGCTTCGACAATCAGCGGCACTTTCAACTCCGCCGCGCCCTGCATGCGTTTTTGCACCTGCTCAATAAATACCTCGACCTGCTTCTCGGCCACCTCAAACACCAGCTCATCGTGCACCTGCATCACCATCAGCGCATCAAACTCGCCTTCCGCTAACCACGCATCCACGTCGATCATCGCCTGCTTGATGATATCGGCGGCCGTGCCCTGCATCGGCGCGTTAATCGCGGTGCGCTCTGCGCCTTGGCGGCGGTTACGGTTTTGCGACTGGATTTCCGGCAGGTAGAGCCGCCGACCCAGGACGGTCTCTACAAAGCCGTCCTCTGCGGCTTCGGTGCGAATACGGTCCATGTAGCGGGCAACGCCTGGGTAACGGTCAAAGTAGCGATCAATATAGGTTTGCGCCTGGTTGCGCTCGATATGCAGCTGGCGGGACAGCCCCCAGGCACTCATGCCGTAAATCAAACCGAAGTTGATCGCTTTGGCGCTACGGCGCTGGTCGCCAGAGACCTTTTCTAGCGAGGTACCAAACACTTCTGCCGCCGTGGCGGTGTGGATATCGCGCCCCTCGGCAAAGGCTTCCAGCAGCCCTTTGTCTTCAGATAAGTGCGCCATAATGCGCAGTTCGATCTGGGAGTAGTCGGCGGCGACAATGCGGTAGCCGGGGCGGGCGATAAACGCCTGGCGAATTTTGCGTCCCTCTTCGGTACGAATGGGAATGTTCTGTAAGTTGGGGTCCGACGACGACAGCCGCCCGGTGGCGGTAACCGCTTGATGGTAGCTGGTATGCACCCGGCCAGTGGCTTTATTGAGCAGCCTTGGCAATTTGTCGGTGTAGGTGGATTTAAGCTTGGCCAGCCCCCGGTGCTGCATAATCACCTTGGGCAGCGGGTAGTCCAGCGCCAGCTCCTCCAGCACGCCTTCCGCGGTAGAAGGCGCGCCTTTGGGCGTTTTCTTAAGCACTGGGATCTTCTGCTCTTCAAACAGAATCTGGCCTAGTTGCTTGGGTGAGCCCAAATTAAATTCCCGCCCGGCCAGTTCAAACGCTTCGCGCTCTAGCTCGCCAATACGCTTTTCTAACTGCTGGCTCTGCTTGTGCAGTAGATCCGCATCCACCGCCACCCCATTACGCTCAATGCGCGAGAGCACTTTGATCAGCGGCAGTTCGATATTATCCAGCACTTCTGCCAAGCGCCCCTCGTTTTCGACCTGTGGGCGTAGCGTTTGCTGCAGCCGTAGGGTGATATCGACATCTTCGCAGGCGTAAGGCGCCGCCTGCTCCAGGGCAATCTGGTTAAAGGTGAGCTGCTTGGCGCCCTTACCGGCAATCTCTTCAAAGGAGATGGTCTTTTCGCCCAAATACTTCAGCGCCAGCGAGTCCATATCGTGGCGGGTGGCCGTGGAGTTGAGCACGTACGACGCCAACATGGTGTCGGCAAACGGGCCCGCCACTGAGATGGCGTAGTTGGCCAGCACCGAAATATCGTACTTGAGGTTCTGGCCAATCTTGGTTTTGGTCGGGTCTTCCAGCAGCGGCTTTAGCGCCGCCAGCACCGTTTTGCGGTCAAGCTGCTGGGGGGCATCCAGATAGTCGTGGGCCAGCGGAATATAGGCCGCCTCCCCCGCTTCCAGCGACAAGCCGACGCCGACGATTTCTGCATCCATATAGTTGAGGCTGGTGGTTTCCAAATCAAAACAGAAGCGCTCGGCGTTTTGTAGCCTATCCAGCCAGCGCTCAAAGTCTGCCTGTTCGAGGATGACGTGATCTTCACGGGCACTCCCATTGGCAGATGCCTCTGTGCCCTCGGGCTCGCTATCGTCAGCGCTGGCAGGGACAGGCTCGCCGCCTTTCACATCATCCACGCCTTCATCTTTGCCTTCCAGCAGCTCACCTAGCCACTGTCGGAACTCCATCTCTTTATACAGCGTGACCAGCGCTTCACGGTCGGGATGAGCGATATCCAGGTCATCCAGGCCCACCGGCAAATCGCAATCGACCTTGATGGTCGCTAACTGATACGAAAGGAAGGCCTGATCGCGATGCTCTTCAAGTTTCTTGGGCAGCGTTTTTGCGCCCCGGAAAGTAAGCGTTTTGACCCGTTCTAAATCGCTATAAATGGTCTCCAGGCCGCCGCCCATGCCTTGCAGTAGACCAATCGCAGTCTTTTCACCCACGCCGGGCACGCCAGGAATGTTATCGACCTTGTCGCCCATCAGGGCGAGAAAATCGATAATCAGCGCAGGGGGCAGGCCGAACTTATCCTCCACGCCCCCCTCGTCCAGGGTTTCATCCTTCATGGTGTTGACCAGCGTGATATGGGCATTGACCAGTTGCGCCATATCCTTGTCGCCGGTGGAAATGACCGCATCGCGCCCTGCTTGGGTGGCGTGGTGGGCCAGGGTGCCAATCACATCGTCCGCCTCCACCCCTTCAATGCACAGCAGCGGCAGGCCCAGCGCTTTCACACAGGCGTGCAGCGGCGCAATTTGGCTGCGCAGGTCATCGGGCATGGGGGGGCGGTGGGCTTTGTAGTCGCTGTACATCTCATCGCGGAAGGTTTTGCCCGGCGCGTCGAAAACCACCGCCATGGGGCTTTCGGGGTAATCCTTAATCAGCCGCTTGAGCATATTCAACACGCCCTTCACCGCGCCTGTCGGCTGACCACTGGAGGACGTTAGCGGCGGTAGCGCATGAAAGGCACGGTAAAGATAGGAGGAGCCATCGACGAGGACGATCGGAGCGCGAGCCATAACCAAGTTCCTAAAGAGAGTCATAAAAAAATAAGTGCTAAAAAGAGTTACTCACATGATACCCGCTGCGCAGGCGGCCTGCAGAGTCAAACTCTATTCTGTTATCACAACAACGCTGCCAACTCAGCGACCAAGCCGCTACAATAATGGGCTTAGCAACCTGGGCGAGACTCTCATGGCTGTATTTACCCCGCTTAGCGACGCACAGGTCGCCGCGTTTTTAGAAAAATTTGATGTTGGCAGTTTCGTTTCCCTACAGGGGGTGGCGAGCGGCACCGAAAACTCGACGTTTTTTGTCACCACTGACCGCCGCGAGCTGGTGTTAACCCTGTTCGAACAGGGCGAGCATGAAGAGCTGCCGTTTTTTGTCGAACTGCTCGACTATTTAGACGAGCACCGCCTGCCGGTGCCCGGCACGATTCATGACCGCGAAGGCGTTGCCCTGCATAGCCTGGAAGGTAAACCGGCGCTGCTGTTTCCACGCCTGCCCGGCCGTCATCCGGAAGCGCCCAACTTGGCTCAGTGCCACGCCCTGGGCGATACCCTGGGCCGCCTGCACGTGGTTTCAAAACGCTTTCCCGGCCACCGTCCGAATCCGCGGGATATCAACTGGCTGCATGTGATGCACCACAAGGTGCTGAGCTATCTAAGCCCAGCAGATCAAACCTTGATGAAGGATGAAGTCGACGATTTTGAGGGCGCCTTTATTCAGCACAATGAGCTGCCGCAAGGCGCTCTGCACGGCGACCTTTTCCGCGACAATACCCTCTTTGAGGGTGATCAGTTGGGCGGTATTATCGACTTTTATAACGGTTGCACCGGCGATCTGCTGTTCGACCTGGCGATTGTAATCAACGACTGGGCTTCCAACGACGACGGCACGCTTAACGCAGAGCGCTATGACACGCTATTGAGCGCCTATCTGGCACGCCGACCATTAACGGCGGATGAGCGCGAGCTATGGCCCACCATGCTGCGCATGACGGCGCTGCGTTATTGGTTATCACGTCTGCTGGTGGTTTACGTTGACCCGCCAGCGCATGATTTAACGCCCCACGACCCGGAGCGTTTCCGTACTATTTTAACCGCGCGCATTGCCCACGGTGCGCTGCCGCTGCCTGAGGTAACTGCATGAGTGTGACGGCCACTACTAGCCCTGCGTTGCGTGCTCGGCGCACCTGGAATATCGATCAATGGGGCAGCGGCTACTTTGATGTCGATGACCACGGCCAAGCCCTTGTCCGCCCGCTGGGTAGCGATGCAGAAGGCCCGGCGCTTCCGCTGAGTGCGCTGGTGCGTCAACTACAAAGCGCCGGGCTACGCCTGCCGGTACTGGTGCGCTTTAGCGATATTCTCCATGACCGGGTCGAACAGCTGTGTGGCGCCTTTGATGCCGCCATGAGTGATTGCGACTATCAAGGTGGTTACACCGCCGTTTACCCCATCAAAGTGAATCAACAGCGCCGCGTAGTGGAAGAAATTCTGGCCACCGCCGAGCGCGGGAGTGGCCGCGTGGGGCTAGAAGCGGGCAGCAAGCCGGAGTTGCTGGCGGTGCTGGCGCTTTCCGATGGCGGCTCCTCGCTAATCGTTTGTAATGGCTACAAAGACCGCGAGTACGTGCGTCTGGCGCTGCTGGGGGAGAAGCTCGGCCATAAGGTTTATTTGGTGGTCGAGAAGCTCTCAGAGCTGCAGATGATCCTGGAAGAGGCCCGCGAACTCGACGTTACCCCGCGTATTGGCCTGCGCGCCCGCCTTGCCTCGGTGGGCAAAGGCAAATGGCAGAATACCGGCGGTGAAAAATCCAAGTTCGGGCTGACCGCCAGCCAGATTCTCGAGGTGGTCGACACCCTTCGTCGCGAGGACGCGCTGGAAAGCCTGCAACTGGTGCACTTCCACTTGGGCTCGCAGATCGCCAACATCCGCGATATCCAGCGTGGCCTGCGCGAGTGCGCCCGTTTCTATCAAAACCTGATGCAGCTGGGCGCGCCCATCGATACCGTGGACGTTGGCGGCGGCTTAGGAATCGATTACGAAGGCACCCGCTCGCGCAGCTTCTGCTCGGCCAACTACTCGATGCGCGAATACGCGCGCAATGTCGTCAGTGCCTTTGCCCAGCTATGCCAAGAGGCCGACCTGCCCCAGCCGCATCTGATCAGCGAGTCCGGCCGCGCGCTAACCGCCCACCACGCGGTGCTAATCACCAACGTAATTGGCGAAGAGCGTATTGATAACACGCCGCCTGAACGCTATTCGCTAGGAAAGGGCCAAGAAGAGAAACAGGAAGATGCCCAAGTAGAGCTTCTCTGGCGGGTGTTTGAGCAGTTGGCAACGCACCAAGAGCCACGCATGCTGGTGGAAGCCTGGCACGACCTGCTTCAGGCGGTCAGCGAACTGCAGGACCGTTTTGTCATGGGCCTGAGTGACATTACCGCCCGCGCGGAAGGCGAGCGTGTCTACATGGCTGCCTGCGCGAGGCTGCGTACCCAACTTGACACCCGTAACCGTGCCCACCGAGAGATCATGGACGAGCTAGCGGAGAAGCTGGCCGACAAGCTGTTCGTCAACTTCTCCCTGTTCCAATCGGTGCCTGACGTGTGGGGCATCGAGCAGATATTCCCGGTGCTGCCCCTTAGCGGGTTGGATCAAGCGCCAACGCGTCGAGCAGTGATACAGGATATCACCTGCGACTCCGATGGCCGCATCGACAGCTATGTCGATGGCCAGGGCGTGGAGAGCACCCTGCCTCTGCCCGAGTGGGCATCTGATGACGAGCGTTGGTTAGGGTTCTTTCTGGTAGGTGCCTATCAGGAAATTCTTGGCGATTTACACAATTTGTTCGGCGATACCGACTCTGTCGATGCCGCGCTTAATGCCGATGGCGAGTGGACGCTCTCCAACCCGCTAGCGGGTGATTCAGTGGCGCAGGTGCTTGCCTACGTCAACTTCAATGCCAACGTGCTTAAGCAAAAGCTCACCGACCAGTTAGCCGCCAGCGGCTTTACGGCCGATGAACAAGCCCGCTTTGCGGCAAGCTTGAGCGAAGGGCTGGAAGGCTATACGTATCTTGAGTAACGCGGCTTGAGCCACTTGGCCCTAGCGAACGTTTTTGTCGGCTAAAACAAGAAACGCCACCCTGATTACGGGGTGGCGTTTTCTTTGATCGTCACAATTTACAATAACCTTGGTGATCGCGTACTCAACATATACCTCGATGGTCTCGCAACTCGTTTAACTACTCGACTACGCTGGTTTCGATTTTCAAACCACCAGTCAAGGTTAAGCGCAGTGACGAGCCGCGAACGAGTTTTCCAACGCCTGAAGGCGTACCGGTCAAAATGACATCACCCGGTTCAAGGGTAAAGTGGCGGCTCATTTCGGCCACCAAGGACGGGATAGCAAAAATCATATCAGCCCCCTCGCCGTGCTGGCGCTCTTCACCATCAATCTCAAGCGTGAAAGCCAGCGCATTCCAATTGGGCACCCGGCTTAATGGCAAAAACGACGAAAGCGGGCAGGCGCCATCAAAGGCTTTGGCGATTTCCCAAGGATGGCCCTTCTCTTTAAGCGCCGTCTGCACATCACGTAAGGTTAAATCCATCGCCAAGCCGATACCGACAATCGCCCGCTCGGCTTCATCCATCGTGGCATGGGTTAAGGTTTCACCCACTAATAGCGCAAGCTCAACTTCATAATGCACGTCGCCGCGTGAAAACGGCGGGTCCAACGGCTTGGTTAGATCCACAACGCTGGTCGACGGCTTAATAAACAGCAACGGCTCAGTGGGAACCGGATTATCCAGCTCTTTCGCATGGTCGGCATAATTACGGCCGATGCAGACAACTTTGCCCAACGCGTGGGGAAACTCCTGGCCATCGGTGAACTGTAGAACAAAACGCATGGCGGGTATTCTCCTTCTCATTATGCGTGCCGCAGACGCAACAGTTTACCCCACCTAGACGAAGGTTCCACAACCTTCAGCCATCAATTTGTTTCCCCACCACTCGTTAGCGATACTGCTGCGCCTGCTGGTCAAGGCTGTGAGCCAAGAAGTCAGGACGCTGCTTAGCTGCCGCATAGGGCGCCTCACAACGGTTATCGCGACGATTAAAAACAAAGAACACGTTGCTACGTGGGTCAGGCGAAAGGTTGGCATTCGACGCATGTAGCGTATTGCAATCGAACAGCAACAAGCCGCCCGCTTTACCCTTCGGTGCTTCAATACCGTGTTCAGCCACTAGCTCGGTTAACGCTTCTGGGCTTGGCACGCCCACTTCCTGCGCTTTCAGCGAGCTTTTGTGGTTATCCTCCGGCGTTTCCCCCAGGCACGGCACAAACTTGTTGTGTGAACCGGGAATCAGCATTAACGGCCCGTTGAACTCGTGGTTGTCGGTCAAGATTAGCGAAGCACTCACTGCATGCATCGCCGGCATGCCATCTTCCGCGTGCCAGGTTTCAAAATCGGAGTGCCAGTTAAAGCCCTTACCGGCAAACCCCGGCTTATAATTGATCCGCGACTGATGCACGTAGGGGTCATCGCCAATAATTTGACGCGCAGCGCCCGCTACCCGCTCGTCGCTGGCCAGTTCACCTAAGCGTTCAGAGAGGAAATGCACCGCAAAGAGTGAGCGGATTTCCTGGCTTTCTGGCTCTGTCACGCTGAATTCTTTATTGCGGTACTCATCGTTACTCATCAGCGCCGTCATTTCTTGACGTAGCTCATCAAGCTCCGCGCCTTCAATGAGGTTGGGAATAAACAGAAACCCTTTGCGCTCGAACTCATCAAGCTGCGCTTGGCTTAAGGGGCCGGAAAGCTGGCGACCTTTCACGACCGCCTCTTGTCGCGGCAGCCAGGTTTTCTCAGGCGTATTGGCCAAGCGCGATGGGTAGACATCCTGTACCTGTTCACTTTGAACCTGTTTGCTTTCAACCTGGGCGCGCTGAGCTTCTGTTGTGCGCTGAACACTAGGGGAATCCGCCATTTCGCTATATTGCTTATGGGCGTTTACCGCATTTAGCGGTGTGCTTTTGACTGTCATCTAATCCACTCCTTGTATGATTAGGTTTCAGATCGAATGATGTTGCAGGGCACAGCGTAGACAAACAAAATCAGCATGCAAGGGTTAATAACGTTTTTCATAACGTGTGTTACGTGAAAAAAATTGAAGCTTTCTTTATATGCGTTATCTGCGCTAATTAAATCTTCTACGTTAGCTAAACCCTGGGTAATCTTCTCTCTCCTGCTTTAAGGTTCGAATCAATTTTTTCCGCTCATGAACAGTTGACCAAGAGGTTGTATTCCAACTTAACGGGTTAAAAAAATCGCCTACTGACGTTTGAAAAAACTTAAAATGCCGAGAAGCGCCTAACAACCGCTTATCTGCCCCATGAAAAAAGACAACGAATATATTAATATTGTCGCCCGGTTTAATATGAATAACATCGTGTCTAGCTTCCTCTTCCTTCTTTGAAAGGCAAGGATAAAATATTCCACCCACCTCTAGCTTGACACAACTTCCAGGAAGAATAGTGCCTTGATATTCCCACTTATCGCTACCATCAACTTCTTTTTTAAAAAGCCCTTCTCCATGTAAATTATCAAGATTGTAAACTTTCTTATTCTCACCACACTCAATAATAAAGAATACATTCCTTACATAAACAGGCTCAGCCGCCATATTCGTAAATGCAAGCTTCATACTGCTACAGTCGTAGCCTTCCGTATGAATAATAAAACGAGCACGCCGCTGGCGCTTAAACGTTAGAAAAAATAGCTGGGCAAAAACCACCCAGATTAAAAAAGTGCCTACTTCAACAAACGCCATCACCAATTCATAATAATTCTCTATCATAGGACTCTACTTATTCAAAGCGAACAAACTCAAAACAAGCGGAGATGACCATAAATTATATTTTCATCAAAACCAGTATACTCTGCCAACAACTCTGGCTCTAATAGCTTAATACTATTCCTACTCTTCCTAATCATTTTTTTTTGTTCTAAAGAAGTCATGCACCTGCTAACGTGAACGCTTGTGATACCTAACAGCTCGCCTACCACCTCTTGAGTAATAGGAAAAGAAAACACATTTGAATCATTCAGCTTTTTGAAATTATATCTTGCATATATTTCAAGCAAAAAATGCGCAACGCGCTCTTCAGCCTTATGGTGAGTACAACTTCTAAGCCTTTCAATAGTAATGTTGTCATTCACCATGATATAAGAAACGACAGCTCTTCTTATATCTGTATTTTCTTTAAATAAATCATGCACTTCGTCAACAGACACTTTATCTAACTGACAGTTCTGCAACCCCAGTATCGTAATATCATGATTATCGAAAAAACTTTCTCGCAAGCCAACGATATCGCCCGGCATGTAGACATTACATATATCTTGCCCATGACTTTTAAAAGTATGGCACAAGCTTACCCAGCCTTGTTTTACAACAAATATTTCTGCCCTTCCCTGGCACAAAGAGTATAGCTTTTGGTTTCTTTTCAACTCCATACTTTTAACATTAGCACTCGACAAAAGACCTATAGAGTCAGTCCCAATCTCTGCATAATGGCTGAGTATATTGCCAAGATTAATGTCCTTGGCTTGCAAGCCTATCACGCTGGGTAACTGAGCATAATGGTCGCTCCCTTTAAAAACTTCACTGTGCATATCAATTGCATTGCTCATCTTCTCTACACTCCTTTGTAGTTAGACAAAACCTGACTCGCAAAGAAAAACCTTACAATCTATGTACATATAAAAAGTTAACAAAGAGGTAGAATAATAGTTAATACGTCGCGTTTCCACAAGCTTAGCCACCATTTTTAAGAGTCATTTCTTAACATACGTTAACTCTCACTGCATAAAAAAATTAGCAGGCTAAATAAAATAGTAATATTGGGTTATAACGTGTAAATATAAGTTATTATTGATATTTATTAAATATAAAAACAGCCGAACCAGTTATAACATATGTTATTGATACTGAAAGAAATGATCTTGAAGCTCTATAATCCCTTATGCACTTTTTAAAGCTCATTAGTGCTTAGTTACGTCATTATTTTATTGCTACTTTTAACTTTCAAGGACGTCATCATGAAAAGGAATATTTTCATAGTAGCCTTAGAAGATAAGCAAAAAGCCATGCTTGAAACGTTGCGCCAGTCAAAAGAGCTGGAGATACACGGCCTGCTCACGGTCGATACAGCGGTTGAAGCAAAAAAGTTCTCTTTTAATGAAGTGCTGGAATCCGCAAGAGAAGAACTCGCTAGCTATCCAGGCACCGTAGACGCCATTATTGCACAATGGGACTTTCCTACCAGTGTTTTAGTCCCCATTCTATGCAAAGAGTATGGAATCCCCTCACCTTCTGTGACCAGCTTGGCCGCAAATTCTGAGTGCAACACCTGACCAAACCGGTAAGGTGTTGACCCCATGTCATATTCTGAACTTTGCATAGAAGAGCGTGCGACGATCCAAGTCAGCCTCGCACAAGGCTTGAGCATCAGGAAGATAGCAGCCCTGCTTGAGCGGTCCCCGGCGACGATCAGTCGAGAGATACGGCGCAATGGATCGTCCGATGGCCATTACCGCCCGTCACACGCGCAACAGCGCCGTCATGACCGCCGAGACAATTGTCGACCAAGGCGAAAACTGTTTCCGGGCAGCCCTCGGTTCGCACTGATTCAGTACATGCTGCGTCGGCGCTTGTCACCCGAGCAGGTTAGCGGCAAGCTCAGGAATATGAATATCCCTGACCTCCGAGACGCCTACGTCTGCCGTGAAACGATCTACAGTGCTATCTACGCGTTGCCCGTCGGTGAGCTGCGAAAGGAACTGATTCACTGCTTGCGGCAAGGAAAATCCACCCGTAAGCCCCGACGTGGGCAAGTTGATCGACGCAACCAGATTCCTGATATGGTCAGCATCCACCTCCGCCCTCCCGAGGTAGAGAAACGTGAATTTCCCGGGCACTGGGAAGGCGACCTGATCAAAGGCAAGGGCAACGCATCGGCTGTCGGAACCCTGGTAGAACTGAAAAGCGGTTACCTGATCCTGGCGAAGATGAACGATGCGACCGCCACCTCGGCCGTGGAAGGCTTTAGCGCTGCGCTGAACCGGATGCCATTGGCTGCGCGGAAGAGCATGACGTATGACCAGGGGCGCGAGATGACGCAGCACGCCAAGATTACCCAGAATACCGGTATTGCCATTTATTTTTGCGACCCACATAGTCCGTGGCAGAGAGGCGCCAACGAAAATATCAATGGTCTCATACGGCAGTACTTGCCCAAGGGAACGGATCTATCGGTCTATACCCAGCAAGAACTGGATGAGATCGCACTTGAGTTGAACATGCGCCCCCGAAAGCGCTTCGACTTCAAGTGCCCTATTGAGGTGATGAGCGAGCAGATGGCGAAGTACCATGAGGCCCTGTCATCTATACATTGACGGTGTTGCACTCAGTGTCTGCATCCGCCCAGTGTTTTAAAGTGCGAGCATAAACTCTGGAGCCGAATGGAGCAGCAAAAAGTTATTCCAGAAGTAGTGCCTCGCTTTTGCGGTGTTGACCCCTTTTCAGAAACGCCATTTGATCAAGTCACCTTAAACTATCCCTTCTGGATTAAGCCTGTAAAAGCTTTTTCCTCCCACCTTGGCTTTAAAATTGAGAATTTCGAGCAGTTTGAAGCAGCGATAGAAGAGATAAGAGAAAATATTAACCAGCTAGGCTATCCATTTAATGAGGCGCTGGAATACGCTGATAGCCCGGAAGAAATTAAGCAATTAGGTGGCAATGCTTGTATCACAGAGGAAATTATCAGTGGTGTACAAGGCGCCCCTGAAGGCACCATGTTTCAAGGTGAATTCAGGTCTTAAAAGCTAATTTTGAACTAATAGCCAGGCTCACAAGCCGTTGCTTTCACACCTCGCCGCCCGAGTACATCCTTAAAGAGCGGCGTAGTTTTTAAGCCTATTCAGTGAGCGTTTCAAGATACGCCGCTATATCTCTGGCGTCCTGCTCCGTGACCTCCAGGTCTGGCATCGCAGTAAGAGGGCCCACTTGGGTGGGATGACGAAGCCAACGCACCCTATTATCGTTGTTATTGGAAAGCACCCCTGCGATGTAGCGGCGCTCTCCCATTCCCGCCAAAGGTGGACCAACATCGGCTTGTGGCCCAACTAACCCTGGAATCCGATGGCAGGCAATACAGGCATAACCATACATCGCCAGGCGCCCTCGTTCGGCATTGGGAAACTTGACGCCTATCGCCAACCACCGCTTGTTACCGCGATTGACCCTTGGGCCAGCGGCATCCATGGTGATACAGCTCAGTAATGGCAACCAATGCTGGGCCATAAAAGCGGCGGCGTCTCACCCGAGGGCGGCCAAGCTGCGGCATGCGTAGCCAGATACAGGCTGATCGGGAAAAATTTTCTGTAGTGTCTATCCTTACCAAGGTGCTGCTATTTAGGAGGTGTAATGGGGGAGTTCGACAGTAGCCTTGCTTATCTGCTGCCTTGGGAATTCTCCCCTAGCTGGACTCTCGCCTGCCTGGCTAGCGCAGGTCTCTATGTCCGCGGCCTGCTTCATCGGCGGCGCTGTGGTCTGCATGAAGGATTCTGGCGCCCTTTCGCCTTTTTCTTGGGTATCGTGGCTATTTATACGGTGTCTCAGACACATTTCGATTATTTAGCGCAATACATGTTTTTCGTCCACCGCGGCCAGCATTTAGTGCTGCATCATTTAGCGCCATTTCTGATTGCCTTATCGGCCCCGCTGGCAATACTCACCGCAGGCATACCGCATCGGGTGAGAAATTTGCCAACGGTTACTTTCGCTGTGCAGATGCTCAGGCCTGGGTATCGGCTTTTGCAGCAACCGGTTATCGCTCCACTGCTGTTCGTGGGCCTGATCTACTTCTGGTTAACTCCCCAGGTTCATTTCGACGCAATGCTGAGTCATCGTCTCTACCAGTTGATGAACTGGAGCATGCTGGTTGATGGGCTACTCTTCTGGTGGTTAATACTCGATTCCCGTTGGCCCGCAAATGGCGGGCTCAGCTATGGCGTACGCATTACCCTGTTGCTTGCCGTGGTGCCGCCCCAGATGTTGCTGGGCGCCTACCTCACCTTCAGCCATAACGTGCTGTTTGACGTGTATGCCGTTTGTGGTCGTGCTTGGCCACTGGCACCATTAACGGACCAGCGGCTCGGCGGCCTGATCACCTGGATCCCAGCGACCATGATGAGTGTGCTGGCGGTGTTGATCATTATCGGCCGTTTGCTCGGTAAACGTTCGTCCATGTATCGCTATGGATAACGCTATGTATAAAACAGGATGCAAGACCGCGCTGTTGTCAGGAATGCTATGGCTGGTCGGCTGTTCTGACCCAAGCTGGCAGACCAAGGATATCTCCGGGCTTATGCCACCATTGGATTTCGAGCTAATCAGTGAAGAAGCCCGCTCGGTCACTGAAGCCGACTATGCCGGTAATATCACCCTGCTCTTCTTCGGATTTACTCATTGCCCGCATATTTGCCCCACCACCCTGGCGAATCTGGCAGCGATCTCGCAGGAATTGGGGGAAGAGGCCCAAAACGATTTGCAAGTACTTTTTGTGTCTGTCGACCCTGACCGCGACGACCCCGCCAAGTTGCGAGAGTATACCGACGCATTCGGCCCTGAGTTTACCGGCTTGACCGGTGATGGAGAGGCTTTACAGGCCCTGACGCGCCGCTACCGCGTCACGTACGGTTATGGTGAGAAAGACGACACTGGCAATTACGATGTATCGCACTCCAACGCCGTCTTCGCTTTCGACCGTGATGGCGACGCTCAGTTGCTGATTCGCGAAGATGACCCTAAAGAGGCGGTGATGGCCGACCTGAGCCGCCTTCTGGCGCATTGAACGGCGTTGCGGTAGACAGCCGGGCGGTCCATCATTGAATCGGCTGGCAGAAAAAACCCCAGCATTATAGCTGGGGAATGGGCTTTGCTCTGATGGGAGAAAGAGCAAAAAAGCGATGTCTCAAAAGCTAGGCCTTAGCAAAAGCTAAGTCTTAGCGCGCAAATCATCATCCTTATCACGCGCTAAAAATTGCTGAGTAGTATCGTCCAAGTGCTTACTCAGCCAATCGGCCATGGCTATTTCTTCCTGAAGAATCTCTTTACAAACTTGGGAGACCTCAGGTTGTGACGCCATATCAGCCGCTTTGATAATGGCTTTATAACTAGCTATCTCAAAATTTTCGAACGCGTAACTCGCAATACCACCTTTCACCACCTCATCTTCCGCCATCATACCGCCCACTGCTTGGCCAAAGGCGGTTAATTCAGCGCCCATATCTTTGAACGTGGAGGTATCAGCGCCCAAGAGCGTTAAGCAGTGTTCAAGCTTTTGCGATTGGTTCTTGGTTTCTTCAATGTGCTCTTCAATACGCTTTTGCAGTTGCGGATAATGCTCTAAGCGATGTGCTTGGGATTGCAGCATTTTCTCCGCTTGCTTCTCCATTGCATGCGCATCTCGAAGCCAATCTACCAAGTGTTTGCTTTCCATTGCAGACTCTCCTTTTTAAACCTACGCGTTCATATGCTTACATTCGTTTGGCTAGTAAGCTCAGATTTGCTCTTTTTGAGCACCCGAACCTGGCTTAGCATTTCCCAATGTTGGTTCCTGACCTTCAGGAGCAGGTTGATTGACGACTGAATACTCACTCTTACCATCTAGAGAGGGGCCTTCAGCCCACCGGCCTTTCGGTGCTTCTTTGTCGAGCAGCGTATTCAGGTAGTAGTAGGAGTGTTGCATATTCTCATGATCTTCAGGCTACTTGGCCGCAAATTCTGAGTGCAACACCTGACCAAACCGGTAAGGTGTTGACCCCATGTCATATTCTGAACTTTGCATAGAAGAGCGTGCGACGATCCAAGTCAGCCTCGCACAAGGCTTGAGCATCAGGAAGATAGCAGCCCTGCTTGAGCGGTCCCCGGCGACGATCAGTCGAGAGATACGGCGCAATGGATCGTCCGATGGCCATTACCGCCCGTCACACGCGCAACAGCGCCGTCATGACCGCCGAGACAATTGTCGACCAAGGCGAAAACTGTTTCCGGGCAGCCCTCGGTTCGCACTGATTCAGTACATGCTGCGTCGGCGCTTGTCACCCGAGCAGGTTAGCGGCAAGCTCAGGAATATGAATATCCCTGACCTCCGAGACGCCTACGTCTGCCGTGAAACGATCTACAGTGCTATCTACGCGTTGCCCGTCGGTGAGCTGCGAAAGGAACTGATTCACTGCTTGCGGCAAGGAAAATCCACCCGTAAGCCCCGACGTGGGCAAGTTGATCGACGCAACCAGATTCCTGATATGGTCAGCATCCACCTCCGCCCTCCCGAGGTAGAGAAACGTGAATTTCCCGGGCACTGGGAAGGCGACCTGATCAAAGGCAAGGGCAACGCATCGGCTGTCGGAACCCTGGTAGAACTGAAAAGCGGTTACCTGATCCTGGCGAAGATGAACGATGCGACCGCCACCTCGGCCGTGGAAGGCTTTAGCGCTGCGCTGAACCGGATGCCATTGGCTGCGCGGAAGAGCATGACGTATGACCAGGGGCGCGAGATGACGCAGCACGCCAAGATTACCCAGAATACCGGTATTGCCATTTATTTTTGCGACCCACATAGTCCGTGGCAGAGAGGCGCCAACGAAAATATCAATGGTCTCATACGGCAGTACTTGCCCAAGGGAACGGATCTATCGGTCTATACCCAGCAAGAACTGGATGAGATCGCACTTGAGTTGAACATGCGCCCCCGAAAGCGCTTCGACTTCAAGTGCCCTATTGAGGTGATGAGCGAGCAGATGGCGAAGTACCATGAGGCCCTGTCATCTATACATTGACGGTGTTGCACTCAGTGTCTGCATCCGCCCTAATTAGTTATTTTTTAGCTTTATAATAGCGTTACTGAAAGGGTGACTGCTCACCCACTGGAACAATAACCGGAAAGCCACCACTGCTTCTGTCAGCTCACCAATGTAAAATATTAACGCTTCCCTTGAGGGAGCATGACGGGGAGGGGCGAGTAGCAATAAAATTGTAGAAAATCTTCTACTTATGTTAAAGATAACTTTTACTTACCCAGCAGCTGGACGCCACACCCACCTAATGCCTACAGTATTTTAGGTATGATTACATGCTCGCAACTAGTATTTAACTCCTCTTAAATATTTGTAATGGTTGATTTATAGGTTTGAACAGTAACGTATATTGCTTCAGATGGGGTAGTTGACTAACAGAGCACATTTACCACTATATTGGCTGTTTAGCTTGCGCCAGTTTATAGAGAGAGTTTTGACGTTTATGTAAAGCCGTAGGTAGCAGCACCGTCTCCTTTCTGCCTGTTACCACCACCAAAGAAGGTCCTTAATTTCAAACATTTTTTAATAACGGTTACCTAAACTAACCACCACGGTATGAGATAGGAGGTCAGGGATGACACAAGAAGTCAGCGACTTCATCATTGATAGGCTGAAACAGTGGAAGGTATCGCATATTTTCGGCTATTCCGGGGACGGTAATAATGGATTGATGGGCGCGCTCAATCGCGCTGACGACTCGATTACCTTTGTGCAGCCACGGCATGAGGAAATGGCAGCGTTCATGGCTTGTGGCTATGCAAAATATACCGGCGAGGTGGGCGTTTGCATGGCTACCTCCGGGCCGGGCGCGATACATCTACTTAACGGCCTTTACGACGCTAAAAAAGATCACATACCGGTCGTCGCTATCGTAGGCCAGCAGGCCCGCACAGCGTTAGGTGGTGAATACCAGCAAGAAGTGGACTTGGTCTCTTTATTTAAGGATGTGGCAGGTGATTTTGTACACCTGGCGACCAGCCCTGGGCAGGTTCGTCATTTGATTGATCGCGCCATGCGCATCGCCGCCGGTGAACGTACCGTTACCGCCATTGTGGTACCCAACGACTTACAGTCTCAAAAAGCGGTTGAGATCCCCGCACATGCCCATGGCACCGTTCACTCTGGCGTGGGTTATACGTCCGCCAACGTGATACCCGACGAGCACTCCCTGGCCCATGCGGCAGACATACTCAACGCCGGGGAGCGAGTGGCTATTTTAGTCGGCGCGGGGGCTAGAGGTGCCGAGAGAGAAGTTGAAGAAGTTGCCACCCGCCTCGGCGCCGGTGTTGCTAAAGCCTTGCTGGGGCGAGATGTGCTGCCTGATGATCTTCCTTACGTAACGGGCTCGATTGGGCTGCTAGGCACCAACCCCAGTTGGACACTCATGGCAGAGTGCGACACGTTATTGATGATTGGCTCTAGCTTCCCCTATTCGGAGTTTTTACCGCCCGAGGGCCAAGCAAGCGGCGTGCAGATTGATATCGAACCCCGCATGTTGAGCATGCGTTACCCCATGGACGTCAACCTCACCGGCGATACTCGCCTGACGCTCCAGGCCCTGATCCCTCTGCTAACGCATAAAAGTAATCGTGATTGGCAGCAGGCGATTGAAGCCGATGTCGCCGAATGGTGGGAGCTGCTGCGTGAACGCGCGATGGGTGACGCACACCCCATCAACCCACAACGCGTGTTTTGGGAAGCCTCACAGCGCTTGCCCGACAGGTGCCTGCTCAGCTGTGACTCCGGCTCGGCTACCAATTGGTATGCGCGCGATCTTAAGTTTCGTACCGGTATGCGCGGCTCGGTTTCCGGCGGCCTGGCAACCATGGGAAACGCGGTGCCCTACGCCATCGCAGCCAAATTTGCTTACCCTGAGCGTGTTTCAATCGCTTTTGTGGGCGACGGTGCCATGCAAATGAGCGGCAATGCTGAACTGCTCACTATTGGTAAATATTGGAAACGCTGGGATGATCCACGGCTCATTGTCATCGTCCTTAATAACCGCGATCTTAACCAGGTTACCTGGGAAATGCGTGTTCAGGATGGCGACCCTAAATATGAAGCATCACAGGACTTGCCTGACTTTTCCTACGCGCAGTATGCCGACTTGGTTGGCTTGAAAGGCATTGAAGTAACCGATCCAGAGCAGATTGGTAGCGCCTGGGATCAGGCCATTGCCAATCACTGCCCCACCGTTATTGATTTTCATACAGATCCTGACATTCCCCCCATTCCACCTCATATTTCCAAACAACAGGCAAAGGCCTATATGTCAGCAATGCTGCATGGGGATCCGGATGCTCTGGAGACGATCAAAGCGTCTTTAAAACAGTTCTCGAAGAGCTTTATTGCTAAAGCGCCTCATCTCAGGAGGCATTAATGGGGTAGAAGGCGCCGCCATGGGCTCAAAGCATTAGGCAAGCCGGCGCGCACGCCGCCAAACTTAAAAAATGCGCTGCAAGAAAACCGTTAGTCAGAATTTCTTAGGACCATTGATATAAATCTTACGGCGACATTATCCAGGAGGGAAATCATGAACCGTCAATCCACTGATAAGCGCGAAGAGCGTCAGAAGGCCAAGCAACTGCTAGATAAGGACATGCCTACTGACAATCAGCAAGCTGGGCATGAAGGCTCCCATCATGAAGAGCCCCAGCCCTTTCGACCCGACGAAAACGTCGATAATCAGAAAGCTGATAAAAACTCTTCACCAAGCCATAACACCTCTCTTGAGGCAGCCCCTTTTTCTGGCGCACAGCTGGCGAAGGAGAAAAAAGCGCATAAAGACAATATTGATAAAAAAACAGATGAGGTCGATCCAAAGAGCAGCGAATAGCCTCGATCTCAGTCGAGCATTGAGCCTTTCTTGACCGCTATTACGTTTATCTGATGAGGTAGTTACCGTGAAAAATCCAGTTTATGATGATAAGCAACAGCTTATCGGCCACTTTATTAAAGATAAGTACCTAAAGCGGGTAGCGCTTGAAGCCAGCGATGGCAATACCTACAGCGTGTCTAATCAGGAATTAACCCGCCAAGACGAGCACTGGGTGCTAGCAAAGCCATTGAGTGAATTCGTAAAGCTCAATGCTTTTCGCAAGCAACAGGAACATGTCGATGAAATGAGCGATGAAAGCTTCCCGGCCAGCGATCCGCCGGATTTTACGCTCGGGAAGAATGACCCTAATTAGCAGAGGCGCCCCATCAGTTGGGATTAACGGCTAACGGGCACTTACTTTAGCTGAACTAAATAAACATTAATTACCATTAAGGCATTGACGCTGCCTAGCCGTTATCGCTGGGCAGCGTCACTGTTATCAGGGAGTTCGCTATGAAAACCAAAAAAGGGAAAGGCTTTTTTGGGTCTCAGCGCGCACTTTTAATCGTTGTATTAGGCGTATTGTTAGCGCTGGCCTTACCAGGGTGCCACTATCCCCAAGACATAGAACATACGATGGAACGACTCCAAGGAGGGGCGCTGGAAGTCGGATTGACTGAAAACCCGCCTTGGGTGGTCCGCCGTGAAGACGGCCCTGCTGGCCTAGAACCAAACATCATCCGCTCATTGGCGGAACGGCTTAATGCAGAAATCCGCTGGCATTGGGGCAGTGAAGATAGGTTGCTAGCCGCTCTGCAGCATCGTCAACTTGACCTGGTAATAGGGGGATTAACGAATAGCTCCCGCCTGAGCCAACAAGCGGCGCTGACCCGCCCCTATTATCAAAGCCGCTATACCGTCGGTTTTCCGTCAGGGATACCGTTGCCCACTTCGCTAGAGGGTCTTGAAGTCGCTATTCCTCCTGTTAATCATATGTATACAGCCCTTAAAGAAAGAAATGCCAAGCCGATCAAAGTTGCCAATATCACCCGTGCCGAGGGACCCGTTGCCGGGCCTACTTGGTGGTTATCGGCGCACGGGTTGGTAGCCGGCCCCTGGGAGATCATTACCGATAAGCAGGTAATGGCGCTGCCCAAAGGTGAGAACGCTTGGATGCTGGCATTGCAACGCCACCTTAATGGCTACTCCAACATTGAGCAGCGACTGCAGCAACTGGAGGCGACGCAATGAAAGTAAGGCAAGCGTATCAACTGCCCCCCTGATAAACAGAAAGACCTTGATTACCTCGTGCGGCTTGAATGGTGGAACCTGGGGTTTCGCATTTCCATCGTCGGCGTACTGGCTTTAGTGCTAGGCAGTAGTCAGGCCATGCGAGTAGCTTGGTTTGAAGACATGCTCTCTTTAATTCCTCCTATCGCTTTTCTGGTCGCCATGCGTTATCGCAACCGAGCGCCTAATGAAGTCTTTCCCTATGGCTATCAGCGAGCTACCAGTATCGCTTTTCTCTGTGCAGCCACGGCGTTGGCGCTACTCGGCAGTATCCTGCTGCTTGATTCGCTGCTGAAGCTCGCCAAAATGGAGCACCCCAGCATTGGCGCCGTCGAGTTCTTCGGCACTACTTTCTGGATGGGGTGGTTAATGATTGGTGCGCTGATTTATAGCGTCATCCCACCGGTCATCATCGGCCATTTACAGATGAAAGCCGCTAAAAAAGTGCATGAAAAAACGGTGTTTGTGGATGGCAAGATGAGTAAGGCGGATTGGATGACGGGGCTTGCCGCTATCGCAGGAATCGTCGGCGTTGGCGCTGGCCTATGGTGGGCGGATGCGTTGGCAGGTGCGCTTATCGCGCTTGATGTCACCAAGGATGGCGTGACTAATGTGAAGGAGGCGGTGGGTGACCTTCTCGACCGAAGACCCCGTTTTACTTCTAAAGCTGAACCGGAACACCTTGCTGAAGAGCTGGAAGAGCAATTATGTGCCATGGGGTGGGTCGCCAGTGCCGCCGTGCGCTTACGTGAGGAAGGGCACATCTTTAGCGGCGAAGCATTTGTGGTGCCCCATAGCGATGAGAATTTGGCTCAACACTTACGCGACGCTGCTCAGTTTTTAAACCATTACGATTGGCGTATTTATGAGGTAGTGGTGACGGCTTGGCCCAGTGAAAACTGAATCAAATCGCCGATATTGTAAAGCTTTTCACCATTATCGAACTCCCGAGACGAGATACCCTGACCGGGTTCATTTATGCTCACATTACTTAGTGATATGTCGCTAACCGTCGCTTTTGCACTGTTCAGCGTTTGCGCAGTCGTTATTGGCATCATTGGTACTCGGCTGGCACGAATTGTTGACGACCTAGCTGACCGCACCGGGTTAGGTGAGGCGATAGCTGGTGCTGTCTTACTTGGGATGGCTACCTCACTATCAGGCATTGTGGTGTCGGTTTCTTCCGCCTGGACCGATAAACCTGAACTGGCAATGAGTAATGCGCTGGGTGGTATCGCTGTTCAAACGCTATTTTTAACGATCGCTGACATGGTATATCGGCGCGCTAATCTCGAACACGCCGCTGCCTCCCTTGGCAACCTGATTCAAGGCGCCCTACTGCTGTGCTTACTCAGTCTGTTGCTGTTAGGTCGCTTTACGCCCGAATGGACTTTCTGGCAAGTACACCCCATCACACCGCTGTTATTTATTGCTTACCTGTTTGGGCTAAAGCTGGTTAAAAATGCCCAAACCCGCCCGATGTGGTCCCCGACTCGTACGCGTGAGACGCGTGAAGACCAGCCCGATGAGTCGCCCGGAAAGCTAACGCTGGTGCGTTTATGGCTGCTGTTTGTAGGTCTTGCGCTTACGATCGGCATCACCGGCTGGCTACTGGAACGAAGCGCTACGGTGATTGCGGCAGAAACCGGCCTTAGCCAAGCGGCTGTCGGCGTTCTGCTGACCTCAATAGTGACATCATTACCTGAGCTAGTAACAACGGTTGCGGCGGTGCGCCGTGGGGCGCTAACCCTCGCGGTGGCAGGCATTATTGGCGGTAATGCGTTTGATACCCTGTTTGCCGCCGCGTCAGATGTGGCTTATCGCGGCGGCTCAATTTATCACGTCATTCCCGATCAGGTAATGTTATGGGTTGCTCTCGCGGTGTTAATGACAGGCGTATTAATGCTGGGCCTGTTGCATCGCCAAGAGCAGGGGCCTGGCCGTATCGGCTTTGAAAGCCTGGTCATTATCGGCCTCTACTTGGCGGGAATAGCGACATTAATGGTGAACTAGCCGCCGCAAGGTAGTGGCACATTTATATCAAAGGAGCATTGGTAGTGATTGGAAGCACGTTAATGGGGGTTATAGGCACCTTACTTATTTTGCTGGTGGTTTACGACGCGATTCGCACCACTTTATCGGTATCCAGTTCAGGCCCACTGACTAACCGGTTGGTCAGTGGGCTATGGTTTATGCTACTAGGTATTCATCGTCGGCGAAAAAGCCATACCATGTTGTCCTCTACGGGCCCATGGATAACAATGGCACTACTGCTGACATGGTTTCTAGTCGCTTGGCTGGGTTGGTTTTTACTGTTTTGTAGTTCACCGCAGGCCGTGGTGCTGTCTTCTTCAAACGCTACCGCTAGCTTAGTTGAGCGCGCTTACTATACGGGCTACACCCTCACAACGTTGGGCTATGGTGACTTTGTTGCCGGTAATGATAATTGGCGTCTTCCACCTGTTTTGGCTGCAGCTAACGGCTTTTTCCTTTTTACGCTATCGATTACTTATATTTTGAATATCATCACCCATGTTATTCAAAAACGCCAAACGTCCCTGACCATCAGCGCACTGGGCGAAAATCCACAGCAAATACTTGCGTCTACAAGCGGCGACGGAAAATTTGCAACATTAGTTAGCCAACTCCAGCCGTTACAACAGTCCATCAGTACCTTAGGCCAGCAACATTTAGCCTATCCAATCCTGCACTATTATCACAGCGAGACCAGTAGCAAAGCGCTTTCGCTAGCCATAGCACGCTTATACCAAGCCATTGCCATTGCCTGCTTTGCCAGCGCCAGCCTAGACCCCACTTCGCGTGAGCAGTTATTGATCACACGAAAAGCAATTGAGCAATTTCTGGATACGCTTGGCAGTGCGTTCATTCACCCTAGCCAACATATCCCTGATATTCCTGCGTTTAAGGGCTATGCCGACTTACCAGGCGTCGAGACATCGAACACCGAGATCCAGGACTATTTAGCCTCACTACCCTACCAGAAAATATTGGTGGCCTACGTTCATAAGGACGATTGGCAGTGGCAGGATGTATGGCAAACAGAGAATGGAAGGGGTGCTTAGCGCATGCAGCGACTGAAATGAAATCGATGATTCATAGGGTGGACAGCCCGATAAGTTATCTACCTAACCAAGCAAAACCCAAATACACCGCCACCTGAATAAGGAGTAATGCGTTGATTCGGCAGCTAACGCTTTACGTATTGATCAGTATTCTCTTTGCTGCCGCTGGCTGCTCATCGACGACATTTGGTAACCACGAGACAATGGAGCCCCCGGATGAATCGTTAATCAATACGTATTGGAAGCTGGTGAGGCTTGATGGCGCGCCGATCATCGCCCAAGAGAACTTTCGAGAAGCCCACATGGTGCTGCACCAAGATGCTTCGCGCTTAGCAGGTGCCACCGGCTGTAATACGCTAATGGGCAGCTATCAAGTAGAGAACGAACACATCGCGTTCAACCAAGTCGCCGCCACTAAAAGGGCCTGCCCGGTGCCCCAAATGGAAACTGAGCGCACTTTTCTAGCCGCCCTCAAACAGGCAACCGCATGGCGTGTGGAGGGCGCAAGGCTTGTACTATCGAGTGATAACAATGAACCGTTGGCTAGCTTTGAAGCGGTGCATCTTTATTAAATCAATGAACGGTATATCTAATCGTTATTATTAAAGCTATAAACCGCACGACTGTTAAGACACAGACTCTGACAGAAACACACCGCGGTATAGCCCTTTATCCACACCCTGATAAAAACAGAGGTGTGGATAACCTACGTGTAGATACTTTTTAGGCGCGTACGAAAAAGCCGCCCTTTCGGACGGCTTAATCTAATTCTCTGACGCTTAACTTTTAACCACTTTTTCAGTGGTGCCGACACCAGGAGTCGAACCCGGGACCTACTGATTACAAGTCAGTTGCTCTACCAACTGAGCTATGTCGGCGCTTCACGTTTTCTTGAGAACATGATTGCTTCGCTGTTAGGCTTTGCAATCAACAAGAAATCTTGTTGGCAATGGCTGGGGTACCAGGATTCGAACCTGGGAATGCCGCTACCAAAAAGCGGTGCCTTACCACTTGGCGATACCCCAGCAGTGTGGTGGCCAGAGACGGAATCGAACCGCCGACACGGGGATTTTCAATCCCCTGCTCTACCAACTGAGCTATCTGGCCGCTGCCAACGGTGCGTATTAAACTAAAAACGCCGCTTTTCGTCAACACCTTTGTGAAACTTTCTTGCGAGACGGATGCTTAGGAGTGTTCTGCTCTACACCGGTGCGATGAGAAGCATGCGCTGCGGAGTCTTCCCATCTAAGCCTGGCCCTACTCATTACAAGTCAGTTGCCCTGCTTTTCACATGGCAGAGAAGCGATAGCGGACCTGCAAAGTCATGCCTGAGTGGGCGGTACATACCCTTCGGCCTGATCGGTTTCCTGATTGTCCAGGAAGCGCTGCATCTGTTCCATAAGGTAGGCACGTGATTCAGGGTCGAGCATGTTGAGGTGCTTCTCATTGATCAAACGCGTTTGCAGCGACTGCCACGCTTCCCAGGCGGGCTTGGAAACGGTCGCCTGAATCTCCTGGCCCTGCTTACCCGGCAAGGGCGGAAAGGGCAGCGCTTCGAGCTCTTTCTGGTACTTGCGGCAAAAAACCGTGTTACTCATAACGTACTCCTCTTGAAGTGACTGGTTACTTATAGCCCCAGATAACGCTTAGGCGTGGCCTGGGGTGGGATTGAGGGTAAATGGCGTTAGCTGGCTGAGCAGCGCTTTAACCGGGGCTGCCAAGCCCAGCGCGGGCGGATGGTTGATGTCGTACCATACGCCACTTTCGCGTACACCACCCAGCCTATCGCAGGTCACGGGTTGCGGGGTAATTTCCAGGCGAAAATGGCTGAACGTATGGTGAAAACTGGGCGCCGCACGTTCACGCGCGGGGTTAACGGCATGAGCTTCCAGCCAATCGTTGAGCTCGCTATGCTTGTCAAACTGCGGCAGGCCCCACAGCCCACCCCATAAACCGCTAGGAGGGCGCTTTTCCAGCCATACCCGGCCTTCCGGGTCACGCAGCATTAGCATGATCGTTTGTCGTGTGGGCAGCGCCTTTTTGGGTTTGGATTCCGGGTAGCGCTGGGGCTCACCGCGCGCATAGGCCAAACAAACATCGTTAAACGGGCAACTTGGGCAATCTGGCTTGCTGCGTTTGCATAGCGTGGCGCCAAAATCCATGATCGCCTGGGTGTAATCCGCCAGCCGCGCTGTTGGCGTGTAGTACTCGGCCAGCGCCCACAGTTTTCGCTCCACGGTAGGCTTGCCCGGCCAGCCGGGCAGTGCATGCAGCCGGGTGAGCGAGCGCTTTACATTGCCATCCAGAATGGCAGCCCGCTCCCCTCTACTTTGCGCAATGATAGCGCCTGCGGTGGAACGGCCAATGCCGGGCAGTGCCACCAATTCGTCAATACTGTCTGTTGGCAATTTGCCACCATGCTCCGCCAACGCAACTTGGGCGGCTTTATGCAAGTTGCGCGCACGGGCGTAGTAGCCAAGCCCTGTCCAGAGGTGCAGCACTTCATCCTGCAGCGCGGTAGCGAGTGCCTCCAGGGTGGGAAAGCGCGCCATAAAACGCTCGAAGTAAGGAATGACGGTGGTGACCTGGGTCTGCTGCAGCATGATTTCCGACACCCAGACGCGATAGGCGCTGCGTGGCGACTGCCACGGCAGGTCGTGACGGCCGTAACGGTCGAACCAAGCCAGTAGGCGTTGTTGAAATTCGTCTGCCGCCAGCCGCGGTTTGGGCATATCTGCCATGCACGCTCCTTAAACAGAAAGGGGGATCAAAGGGGCTAATAAAAAAGCGCCGGCGGTTAGGCCGGCGCAGCACTTATCGGTTCAGTTTGCTTGGGGTGAGAATGCTCAGTTAAACAGGCCGCGCAGCCCGTCACGCAGCTCCTTCCCAGCGCCTTCGCCTAAACGCTCATCCAACTGGTCCAATGTATCGCCTAAACGCTCCTCCAGCTCTTCATTGACGCGCTCGCCAGCTTCGTTGCGCAGCAGGTCGACTACCGCCGCCTGGAATGTTTCACGGTCAAAGCGGCACCACTCAGTGCGCTCACCGCCTAAATGTCCTTCACAACGAACGGGCAGCGGCAGTTGCTCCAAGCGGGGATTCACCTCACAAGCCGCGTCGGCGGTGTCTACTAAGCGGGCATTCGCCTGGGTGTTAAAATTCATACTGGTAAGATTGAGTTCGCCCTCCCCCTGAACATCAATGCCGGGCAGAGTGATCAGTAGATCGTCGCTCTCGACTAAACCATTGCTGATTTGGAAGGTGGCATCGAAACGCTCAAAGCGGGTATCGGTGTGCCATTCGCGCAGCGTGCCCTCGCCTCCTAACTGGGCTACCAGTTCACACATTTGCTGGGAAATGTTGGTATTTAAAATAGCCCCATCGTTCAGACGAGCCGTCAGGTCCCCATTAAGGTTGCTGATGAGCGCTTCGCGGCTATTGCCTTGACTCGTAAGGCCGCCAGATAAATTAAAGCGACCGCGCAGTGGTGACGGCTCCTCTCCTTCGCTGATGGCTTCAATCAACGGTGCCACCTGAACGCTGTTAATGGTTGGCGAAAGCGCCCATTCCAGAATAGAGCCCGTGGCATCGACTTGACCGGTAGCGCTGAGCTCGCCTTCGTAGAAGCCCGACTCAAATGCCGTTAGCCGGTGAATACCGTCGTCACCACGCAGTTGTAAGCTAGGGTTATTGAACGTTAATCCTGCCAAGATGAGGTTATCGACGCTTAAATCACCCTCAAGTGACAGCCGAGTAAGAAGCGATTGCGGCACTAATGTGCTGGAAACCTGAGCAAAGGCTTTACGCAGCAGGCTACGGCTAGCCTGCTCGGCGGTAGCGGCACCGGGTAGATAGCGATCCAGATCCAATTGATCACCGGCTAAATCAAACGCTAGGCGCGAGCCATCCAACGCGGCGGTCAGCTCGCCAGTAAAGGTGCTTTCATCGACCACCAACGAGAGGCTAGACAAAGAGAGTTGCTCAGCATCCCCTTCAATAGGGCTGGTCATGGCCACATCGCTAAGTGCGGCCTCGCCCGCTGTGGTGAGCGTAATGCCAGCACGAGTCAGCCAGGGGCGCAGCGTAAACGGGGCCGCGGTTAACTGACCGCGATAGCGTGGGGCATCGCGCAGTTGCTCAACATTGAGGTGGCCACTAACTTTTAGGCCATCCGGCCCGGTGAGCTGCAGGTTTTTTAACTGCGCCGTTTGTGCTTGCCAATCACTCTCCAGACCAAAGGCAAGTGCCAGCGCCAGGCTACCTTGCCAGTTATCCGCGTTGCGCAGGCCTGCTTCAAGCACCCCTTCTGTGATCGAAAGCTGTTGCTCCCCCATGCGGGCGACCAATTCAGCCGCTTTTAAGCTGAGCTGTTGTGGTTCGCTCCCTGCACCTTGCGTCGTTCGCGTGGTTAGCGCCATATTTTCCAGCACGAAAAGCTCGTCTGCCAAGCCAAGCCGCACGCGGGTTTCGAGATTGATCTCGCTGCTCAGGTCAGGGGTGCGCTCCAGCACTTCGGCATCCAGCCGGTTATGCTTGGTCAGCGTAAACATTGCCTTGAGCGGGAAGGCGCGCACCGGGTTGACGTTACTGCCTGAAATATTGAGTTGCTGCATTCGCCACAGCGCTTCGGTTTGTGCATCGCGGAAACGAATATCGGCATTCTTCACTTCGACGCTGGCGATGCTCAACACCACTGCCAGACTTCCCGCATCAGCATTAGGCCCTGCACTGGCGGGCGCCAACACCGTTTCAGCGGTGCCGTCGTTATGCTCGGAGAGTCGCTCCAGCAAGGGTTCCCAGTTGCCTTCGCCTTGAGCGTCGCGCTCTAAATTAAGGCGCATACCGTCCAGCGTGAGGCCGTCTACAGCAATTTCTCCACGCAGTAGCGGACCGAATGCTACGCTGACTTCGGCACGATCAATGGCGGCGAAGGCGGCACTTTCTTCAGCTTGCTCGGGCAGCCAGGCACGGGCCTGTTCTACACTCACACCGATACGAGGATAGAATGACCACGTAATGGGACCTTCCAGCGCAAGATTGAGCCCGGTTTGCTCTTCCACGACAGCCGTTAAACGAGGTTTGAAATCTTCGGGGTCCAGGAAAGTGGTGACATACACCACGGCGGCGACCGCAACGATGGCAATAATACCGACCGCTGCCAGCAAAATACGTAATAGCTGTTTCATTTACCCTTTCCCTTGTGGGTCTAACTCAACAAAATCGCTGGTGGCGGGCATTCCCGGCACTGGCGTTTCTGGATTGGTCATAGGCCGGTAGCCTAATTTGGAAAGCAGCACGCGGTCAGCCAATGGTAAGGTGGAAGTTTCTATCCGCAATACACGGCCTTCCTGTTTGGCTTGCTCGCCAAGCAGCGCCATTAAGCGCGAACCGACGCCACGGCGGCGCGTAGTTTTACGCACACAGAGCTCAGACAACCACCACGCCCGGTCTTCGCCTTCTTGCACGGCGACAGCCCCCAGCAGCCGATCATTGAAATGGGCACAGGCAAAAAAATGCTGACCTTTAAAATGTTGTTCAATAAATGGCTCAACCGTTGGGGTGGGCATGCGCTCTTGGGGCGCATCCTCATAAATGCGCATTAGGTCAAGGCGCACTTGCTCATCGGCTTCCCAACGGGCCTGGTCGACGTGGTGCAGTGTCACCGGCATGGTGAAATCCTCTTCGCCAAAGCAGCCTGGCTGCTATTTCTGCTGCAATTGATTGCAGCTACATTTCGCGCATTGTAGCGGATGAGGGCGCCAATTCACTATAATGGTTGCTTCGCCACAGGTTATGCCCTGATCCACAGTGGTAAGTTGATACAAAGCCACCGGCCATTTCACAGGATCGTTCCTCAGGGTAATCCCTCAGAGTGCGCCTTAGCGCAGGAGATGCAACATGTCAGCGCGTATTGCCACGGTTAGCCGTGACACCAACGAAACCCAGATCAACGTCAGCGTCAATCTCGACGGCGAAGGCCGTCTTAGCTGCCAAACCGGCGTTCCGTTTTTGGATCATATGCTTGATCAAGTTGCCCGCCATGGGATGATCGATCTCGACATCAATGCCACTGGCGACCTGCATATTGACGACCACCATACCGTAGAAGACCTGGGTATTACGCTAGGCCAGGCTTTTTTTGAAGCCATTGGCGATAAGCGCGGCATTTACCGCTATGGTCACGCCTATGTACCCCTTGATGAAGCACTCTCTCGGGTGGTGATCGACTTTTCCGGCCGGCCGGGGCTTTACATGAATGTTGAGTTCACCCGAGATACCATCGGTAGCTTGGACACCCAGCTGTTCTGGGAGTTTTTCCAAGGCTTCGTCAATCACGCTCGCGTGTCGCTGCATATCGACAACCTCAAAGGCTTTAATGCTCACCACCAGGCAGAAACGATTTTTAAAGCCTTCGGCCGAGCGCTACGTATGGCCGTGGCGGAAGACCCCCGCATGGCAGGCCAAATGCCCTCCACCAAAGGGAGCTTGTAATGCTGCGCTATGTGACGAGCTATGTGACAAGCGATGCCGCTAGCTACTATCCCTCTACCTCCACAAGGAGCGCTTCATGACCATTGCTGTGATCGACTATGGAATGGGCAACCTGCATTCCGTGGCCAAGGCGCTGGAGCATGTGACGCATGAGAATGTAGTCATCACCCGCGACCCGCGACGTATTCTTGGCGCGACGCGCTTGGTGCTACCTGGCCAGGGAGCTATTCGTGACTGCGTTGGCGAGCTTGAGCGCACCGAGTTACGCGGGCTGGTGGAGGATATTCTCACCCGTCAGGCCAAACCGCTGCTGGGTATCTGCGTGGGTCAGCAGATGTTGCTGGAGCGCAGTGAAGAGAATGGCGGCGTTGAGTGCCTGGGCTTTTTTAAAGGCAGCGTGGACCGTTTCCCTGGTGATATGCGCGACGCCCACGAGCAGCGTTTGAAAGTACCGCACATGGGCTGGAATGTTGTCGAGCAGCATCACGACCACCCTCTGTGGGCAGGTATTGATAACCGTGAGCACTTCTACTTCGTGCACAGCTACTACGTAAATGCGGATGACGATGCCCAGGTGTTTGGTACGACCCAATACGGCAAGGTAAACGCCCATGTCGCGATTGGTCGAGATTCGACCTTCGCGGTGCAGTTTCACCCGGAAAAAAGTTCTCGCGCGGGCCTTCGCCTGCTTGAAAACTTTGTCACCTGGACGCCCTGAGAGGATTTTGTATGTTGGTAATTCCCGCTATTGATCTCAAAGACGGCCAGTGTGTCCGGTTGAAGCAGGGTCGCATGGAAGATGCGACCTCCTACGGTGATGACCCAGTAGCCATGGCCGCACGCTGGGTAGAGGCTGGTGCCCGCCGCCTTCATTTAGTCGATTTGAACGGTGCTTTTGAAGGTAAGCCGGTGAACGGTGACGCAGTTACCGCTATCGCCCGTGCCTACCCGAACCTGCCGATTCAAATTGGTGGTGGCATTCGCAGTGCGGAAACCATCGAGCACTATTTAAGTGCCGGTGTCTCCTACGTGATCATCGGTACCAAGGCAGTAAAAGAGCCCGACTTCGTTGGCGAAATGTGTCGCGCCTTTCCAGGCCATGTGATTGTTGGGCTTGATGCCAAAGATGGCTATGTCGCCACCGACGGCTGGGCTGAAGTATCAACGATCAAGGCGACTGAGCTGGCCAAGCGCTTCGCTAACGATGGTGTCTCCAGCATCGTCTACACCGACATTGCTCGCGACGGCATGATGCAAGGCGTCAACGTCGAAGCCACCGCTGCGCTTGCCCGTGAAGGCGGCTTACCGGTGATTGCTTCCGGCGGTGTGACCAACCTGGACGACATCAAAGCACTCTGCGAAGTTGCCGATAGCGGCATTTTGGGTGCGATTACCGGCCGGGCAATTTACGAAGGCAGCCTGGATGTCGCCGAAGCACAGCGATTGAGCGACCAGCTAACGGGAGGCGGTTCATGAGCCTCACCAAACGCATTATTCCCTGCCTGGACGTCGATGCCGGGCGCGTAGTCAAAGGCGTCAATTTCGTAGGTATCCGCGATGCCGGTGATCCGGTGGAAATTGCCCAGCGTTATAACCAGCAGGGCGCCGACGAGATCACCTTTCTCGACATTACCGCCAGCCACGAAGACCGCGACACAACGGTGGAAATGGTTGAACGCATTGCTGGCGAAGTGTTTATTCCGCTGACTGTGGGCGGCGGGATTCGTAGCTGTGACGATATTCGCACCATGCTGAACGCCGGGGCGGACAAAGTCTCGATCAACACCGCCGCGGTCACCAACCCTGAGTTTGTGCGCGAAGCTGCCGAGCGTTTCGGTAGCCAGTGCATTGTGGTGGCGATCGATGCCAAGCGCGTCTCGAAAGAGGGCGAAACACCCCGCTGGGAGATATTCACCCACGGTGGCCGCCGCCCCACAGGCCTTGACGCCGTTGAGTGGGCGAAGAAGATGGTGGAGTTCGGAGCGGGCGAACTACTGCTCACCAGCATGGATCGCGACGGCACCAAGATTGGCTTTGACCTGGGCGTGACCCACGCGATTTCTGAAGCGGTGAGCGTGCCAGTGATTGCCTCTGGCGGTGTAGGCAACCTGGATCACCTGGTGGATGGCGTACTGAAAGGCGGTGCCGACGCGGTGCTGGCCGCCAGTATTTTCCACTTTGGCGAATACACCATCCCTGAAGCAAAGCGCTACATGGCCGAACGCGGTATCGAAATGCGGCTTTAGTTTTTAAGAGCATATCTTTGAGAACATAGCCTTTAAAACGTAAGCCTGCCGGGGCTTTAAGCCCCGGTATCTTCAAGCGATAAGCCAAGATTACTGACCCCACCGTTGCGCCCTAATTCACGCACCTCTTTTAGTGCCGCTTTATCCAGCGGTTCGCTGACCATTTCCAATACGGCATCCTGGAAGTCGTTCTCGTCGGCCATCAGCGGATGGTCGCGAATAATCAGCGCCAGTTTTTGTGCGTCAACCTCACCTTCAGTGAGCTCTATAAAGGCACGCACGCCCGCTCGGGATGTGCGGCTAACATCCAGCACGGCCTCTGGGGAGTCGCCTTGTAGGGTGTCCAGCAGCGCCGAGACCGATACCACTGCATCCAGTGCACGTCGAGCGCCAAAGCTGTCATCCTCTTCGGAAGGCTCACATTCGGCGAGCTTCTCCGCTTGGCGAGCAAAGTCGATACTGGCATTGGGCACATTAAGCCGTTCCCACACCAAACTCAGCACGGTACGCAGCGTATGGCTATCGCCATGGCCTGTGGTTTGCTCATACAGCACATAGTTAGGCAGCAAACGCTCACACAGCGCCGCCATAAAGGCTTGCTGGGCCGGTAGTGGGAGTTCTTGCAGCCGTAAATAAAAGCCCTGAGGTTTCGGCACCATACTGATTTCCTGGATCGCTTTACGTGGGATATTGGTGAAATGTGGCGGGTACGTTATCGTCTCTCTACGCTTGGGGCGATCCCCTAACGCTTTGATGATTGTACGGCCGGCGAGGAGATTACCATGCATATTCATCTGCTACAGCACGGCCCTGACCATGGCCCCGCCCGTTTAACTGACTGGCTTACCAGTATGGGTCATAGTTACACCGTTTTTCATCTCTATGCTGGCGAGTTAACGCCCCGCCCAAACGAATCTGATGCACTGATTGTACTTGATGGGCCTGAAACGCTACTCAGCCAATCACCAGCGTGGTTTAAAGCAGAAGATAAACTGATCAACCGCTACTTGGATGGTCAAAAACCGTTATTGGGGATTGGCATTGGCGCTCACTGGATAGCACAAGCGCTCGGCGCAGTGGTAGCTCCCGGCACTTACGCTGAAACCGGGTGGCATACGGTCACCCTGGCACCGGAAAGCTCACTGGATTTGCCCGAGTCGTTTTGCGCCTTTATGTGGCATCGTTATGTCTTCAGCTTGCCCGATGATGCCTTTGCCCTGGGGGGCAGTGAAGCCGCACCGCTGCAGGGGTTTACCTGGGATAGCGGCCGCGTCATCAGCCTGCTATGCCATTTGGAAGCCACGCCTGCCAGCGTTAACCACCTGTTGAGCGAGGCCGAGCGGCCCAGCGCCTCACCTACCGCCGCCCGCTATGTTCAGGACGATGCGCAAATCCTTGAGGATGCCAATCGCTTTATTCATCTAGCACCGCTGCTTGACCGCGTGATGACCCAGTGGTTAAAAACGAACTAACAGCACCCCGTGCAGCCATTATCGGTTCCACTGCCTGGCAACCGCCAGGCAGCTCTCCCAATCACCGACATGGATTTCTGGTGGTGTGCTCTCGCGCTGCTTGTCTAAATGATAGCGGTAAAGCGGGTCGTAGTACTCGGTAAGCAGTGGCGCGAGCCACGCTTCATGGGCCTGAGGATTACCGTGGGCATGCTCGTTAAACGCCAGTGCCTGAAGCCGCTGCAAACGCTGCAGCCGTGCATTACCCAAACGCTTGCCCAGACGGATCAGCGCATTACTTAACTGCGCCTGCATCAACTGCCAGCCCTGATAGGCGCCATAGCGAGCGGCATAGGCCTGCTCTAAATCGATAATGTAATCCTGCTGAATTTGAGCAAGGCGCCAATCCAGCGGCATTTCGATACGCACACGGGGCGCTTGCTGCAATGCTCGCCAGAAGCTCAAGGGAATATTGGCACTGCCAATCTGGCGGGACTCATCTTCGATAACCAGACTTTCAGTTAAGCTGATTAATCGTTTGGCCAGCGCATGCTCAAAATTGATTTGTGTGGCAGGCTCTTCCGGCCTGCGCCCGAAAGCAGAGCCTTTATGGTGCGCGAAGGCTTCGAGATCAACGCCGTTATCGAGCTGATTAATCAACGTCGTTTTTGCACACCCAGTCAGCCCTGCGACCACCAGTATCGGCTGCAGCGCGGCCGTCTCAATACGCTCACATAGCGCTTGGCGCATGGCTTTCCAACCACCCTCCAAGCGTGGTCTTGAGATGCCGGCATCTTCTAACCACTGCTGAGCAATTTGTGAGCGCAGCCCACCGCGAAAGCAGTAAATCAATGCATCTGGACGCTCGGCTAAATACGCCTGCCACGCTGCAATTCGAGCTTGCTTGACCTCACCGCTGACTAAGCGTTCGCCTAACGCAATCGCCGCGGTTTGGCCCCGCTGTTTATAGGCGATACCTACCTGATGACGCTCAGCGTCAATCATTAACGGAAGATTGACGGCGCCAGGCAGTGCGCCCTGGGCAAACTCGACCGGGGCGCGCACATCGATTAGCGACTGCTCTTCTTTGATTAAGCTTAATACCGCTGGTCGGGTGGCTAACGTCACCCGACCACCTCAATAGAGGCTTTACCTTGGCGCGCTTTCATTACCCCGAATGAGTGTAACGACAGGCCGAATTCGCGGCCAATGCGCTCAACGTCATCTTCCCAGGCAGGATCGACACTAATGAGCAGTCCGCCAGAGGTTTGTGGATCACACAGCCACTGCCAGTGGGCTTCATCCATGGCGGGCAAACTCTCCCCCAGCGCATCACGATTGCGCAATGTGCCGCCAGGCACTGCGCCTTGGCGACGGTAGGACTCTGCCTCGGCTAAGCGCGGCAGCTTACGGAAATCAATCTGGGCCATCACATTACTGGCCTGGCACATTTCGGCAAGGTGGCCGGCCAAGCCAAAACCGGTCACATCAGTCATGGCGTTCACCCCTTTCACATCGGCAAGCTTTATGCCAATGCTATTAGGCTTGAGCATGGTTTCGCGGGCAAGGCCATGGTGGCCCATTTCCAGCAAGCCACGCTTTTCGGCGGTGGTTAACATACCGATACCCAGCGGCTTGGTTAAGAACAGCAGATCACCAGGTTTGGCGGTGCTATTAAGCTTGAGCTTGTCTAGATCGACCAAGCCGTTAACGGCCAACCCGAAAATGGGCTCTGGGGCATCAATAGAGTGGCCACCGGCCAGGGCAACACCTAATTCCCGGCACACCGCCTGCGCGCCGGCCATCACATCACCAGCCACTTCAGCGCTAAGCTTATCCAACGGCCAGCCTAGAATGCCTAACGCCATTACCGGCGTGCCGCCCATGGCGTAAACATCGCTGATCGCATTGGTCGCCGCGATACGCCCAAAATCAAAGGGATCATCAACAATCGGCATGAAGAAATCCGTGGTGGCGATCATGCCGCGGCCATCGCCCAGATCATACACGGCAGCATCTTCGCGTCCTTGATTGCCGACAATAAGCTGCTTATGGCCCGCAGTTGGCCCCGCTTTGGCTAGAATCCCATCCAGCACGTCCGGGGCAATTTTGCAGCCGCAGCCGGCGCCGTGGCTATATTGGGTCAAGCGAATCGAACTCATCGTGGCTCTCCTTGGCACTTAGGGGATATCATCAGTTTAACGCAGTATGGCACATGCTACAGTGCTTCCAGCGCATCGCTGAGCTTATCCACGGCGATCACTTCCATGCCTTTTGGCGCCTGCTTGGGTGCATTGGCCCGCGGCACGATGGCACGCAGAAAACCGTGTTTGGCCGCCTCGGCAATACGCTCTTGGCCACTAGGCACTGGGCGTATTTCGCCAGAAAGCCCAACTTCACCGAATACCACTAACTCTTTGGGCAACGCGCGGTTTTGCAGGCTAGATACGACTGCCAGCAGCACTGCCAAATCGGCGCTGGTTTCAAGCACTTTGACACCACCGACAACGTTCAGAAATACGTCTTGGTCACCGGTAAACAGGCCACCGTGGCGGTTGAGCACTGCCAACAGCATGGCCAGGCGATTTTGATCAACGCCAACAGCTACCCGGCGGGGATTGCCAAGCGCAGACTCATCTACCAGTGCCTGCACCTCGACCAGAATTGGCCGCGTACCTTCCCAAACCACCATCACCAGGCTACCGGGCGCTTGCACTTCTTGGCGGGAGAGAAAAATCGCGCTGGGGTTTTTGACTTCTTTAAGACCCTGCTCAAGCATCGCGAAGACGCCTAGCTCGTTAACGGCACCAAAGCGGTTTTTCTGACCCCGCAGGGTGCGAAAGCGTGAGTCTGCGCCGCCTTCTAATAACAGCGACGCATCAATCATATGCTCAAGGACTTTAGGACCCGCCAGCGAACCGTCTTTGGTCACGTGCCCCACTAATAGCAGAACGGTATTGGTCTTCTTGGCAAAGCGCGTTAACGCGGCGGCTGACTCGCGCACCTGAGCAACGCCACCAGGCGCTGAGCTAATGTCTTCCAGATGCATGGTTTGGATCGAGTCGATCACTAGGATTTCCGGCTTTTCACGCTCAGATACCGCCAGAATAGTTTCCACACTGGTCTCGGCCAGCATTTTCAAACCGTTGGTGGGCAGTTGCAGGCGGTGGGCACGCATGGCTACCTGAGAGAGCGACTCCTCCCCCGTCACATAGAGAATACGGCGCTGCTGGGCTAGCTTACAGGCCGTTTGTAGTAGCAGCGTTGATTTACCTGCACCAGGATTCCCGCCCAACAGAACCGCCGAGCCGGGTACCAGCCCGCCGCCTAACACGCGGTCAAACTCAGCGAACGTGGAACTCATGCGAGGAACCTCGCTGAGATCAACATTGCCAAGATCAATCACTTCTCGCGAGAGATCACCTGTGTAGCCTGAGCGCCCAGAGGCTGCTCCGCCACCAGGGCGCGCACTCTCTAAACGCACCTCGCTTAGAGTGTTCCACTCTTGGCAACTACTACACTGCCCTTGCCATTTGCGATATTCAGCGCCGCACTCAGTGCATACAAAGGCGCTTTTAGCTTTGGCCACTGCCATTACACTCCTACTGTTGCTGTCGCTATTTGACAACATTCACTACGTTGCCACCTGCATTAAAAGCCACTGACCATTGCCACTCGCGTCAGGCCTTGCCTCGACAAACACAAAAGGCGGCCAGTGGCCGCCTTTGATACTGCTGACTAGCGCGTTATTGGCGCTTTAGCTGCAGCATTTCACCGTTTTCAAAACGACGACGTTCTGGGTCAATCAATTCCAGCGTGCTCTCATCAATACGCATGAAGTAATAGATTTGGCCATCGCCATCTGGCGTCAGTTCGTAAACGGTGGCGTCTGGGTCAGACGGCGTTCCGGTCAGCACTTCCCAGTTACCCGCATAATTTTCATCGGGAGGGGTTTGGGGATGGTTCCGGTAGGTAGCGTTAAGTGTGAAAGTGCGCTCTTCCATCGCGCTCATCTCTTCACCCATCATCGTGACATCCAGATCGATACCATCGCAGTTGCGGCAAGGTAGCGAGCCCTGGTAATTAGCCTGTGCGGTCGCTGCTTCCTCTTGCTGCTGTTCCATCGGACCGCTTGCACAGCCAGCTAATAGTGCCAACATAGCCGAACCGGCTAGCAAACTCTTAAGTTGCATAGAGTGTCTCCTTCATCTCGTGTTGGACATCACATTCATTTACGCGCACTTGTGACAGCATAACCGCTTCAAGGTGCAACGCACACCCCTAGCGCGATGCGAATGCTTGCGCTGAGTTGGCCTTCAAGCGACCATGGCATACCTTGCTAGGATAATCAGGTTACCCTCATGAGCCAATACTGGAGTCCGGCCGTTCGCGAACTTACGCCTTACGTGCCCGGTGAGCAGCCACGCGAGAAGCTTGTTAAACTCAATACCAATGAAAACCCTTACCCACCTGCTCCAGGCGTCGGTAAGGCACTGCGCGATTATGCAACAGACCATCTGCGCCTCTACCCTGACCCTACCTCTAAAGCACTGCGTGAAGCGCTGGCGGAGACATTTAAGGTAGCCAGCAGCCAAGTGTTTGTCGGAAACGGTTCCGATGAAGTGTTGGCGTTCGCATTTCAGGCCTTCTTTTGCCATCAGGCGCCGCTTGACTTGCCTGCCATTACCTATAGCTTTTACCCTGTTTACGCCAATCTTTATGGCGTTGAGCTGCGTAAGCATCCGCTCAATAAGCAGTGGGAAGTCGATATTGATGCGCTTGCGGCGGCGACTAACCGCAGCGGCGTTATTTTCGCTAATCCAAACGCCCCTACCGGACACGCTCACTCGCTCGCGACGATAGAGGCACTGCTTAAGCGCGTCACAGATCGCGTAGTGCTGGTGGACGAGGCGTATGTCGATTTCGGTGCAGAGAGTGCTGTAACGCTGATTGATCGCTACCCTAACCTGCTTGTCACCGGTACGTTTTCTAAGTCCCGCAGTTTGGCAGGCTTGCGGCTGGGTTATGCGGTGGGCTCTGAGGAATTGATTGATGGCTTACTGCGGGTAAAAGACTCTTTCAACTCTTACCCAGTGGATAGCTTAGCAAGCTTAGTAGGCATCGCCGCTCTGAAAGATGTCGAGCATTTCGAAGCCTGCCGCGAGCATGTCATTACCACGCGTGAGCGTACCCATCAGCGTCTTGAAGCGCTAGGCTTTGAGGTATTGCCCTCGAAGGCTAACTTCGTGCTTGCCCAACACCCTGATTATGCAGGTGCTCAGCTATTTATGGACCTACGTGAGCGGGGTATCCTGGTGCGCCATTTTAATACATCAGACCTCAACAACTTCCTACGCATCACCATCGGCACCGATGATGAGATGGATAGCTTGATTGAAGCACTAGAAACAATCTTGGACTAGCGCAGAACCAACCCGTAGCAGGGGTCATTCGCCATGGCCGAAAAAGGCTCCATGCTATTCCGCATCCATATGGCGATCCGATGGCGAATATAGCGACCATAACCGGGTTTGTAGTGTCCCCGCCAAAGGTTGCTCTGACCTGATAATTTACTTTGTTGTAAGACTTGAGCGCCATTTTTTGTCGGCTGCTTTTCTTCCGCCCAACAACCCGCCCCTGCAAGCTATGCTTGCAGGGGCGGGTTGCGTTGATTGCCGCTTATATTACAGCGTCAGCGGGTGCGTTTAGCCGAGCAGGTGCTCGACGGCTGCACGCTCTTCGCGCAGTTCTTTCTCGGTGGCTTTCATCTTCTCTTGGCTGAACTCGTCAATTTCGAAGCCTTGAACAATTTCATACTTGCCACCCTGGCAACGCACTGGGTAGGAGTAGATGATGCCTTCGTCGATGCCGTAGCTGCCGTCAGAGGGAATCGCCATGCTGACGATACCTTTGGAGCCCAGCGCCCAGTCGTGCATATGGTCGATGGCGGAAGAGGCAGCAGAAGCGGCAGAGGAAGCGCCACGTGCTTTGATGATCGCCGCGCCGCGCTGCTGCACGGTGGGGATGAAATCGTTTTCGTACCAGTCACGCTCAACCAGATCGAACGCTGCTTTGCCGTCGACTTTGCACTGGGCCAGATCCGGATACTGGGTGGCACTATGGTTGCCCCAGATGATCATGTTTTCAACGTCAGTGACGTGCTTGCCGGTTTTCTGTGCCAGCTGGGTTAGGGCGCGGTTGTGGTCCAGGCGCGTCATGGCGGTGAACTGACCAGCGTCCAGATCCGGCGCGTTGCAGGAAGCGATCAGCGCGTTGGTGTTAGCCGGGTTACCCACAACCAGCACTTTCACGTCACGGCTAGCGTGGTCGTTCAGCGCTTTACCTTGTACGGAGAAGATCGCGGCGTTGGCTTCCAGCAGGTCTTTACGCTCCATGCCCGGACCACGCGGACGTGCGCCAACCAGCAGGGCGAAGTCGGCGTCTTTGAACGCGACATTCGGATCGTCGGTAGCAACGATGTCTTGTACTAGCGGGAAGGCACAGTCATTGACTTCCATTACCACGCCGTTCAGAGCGTCCATTGCCTGGGGAATTTCCAGAAGCTGGAGAATGACAGGCTGATCCGGCCCCAACATGTCGCCAGCGGCGATGCGGAAAATAAGAGAATAGCTGATCTGACCGGCGCCGCCGGTAATCGCAATACGTACTGGATCTTTCATCATTGCTCCTTGATTGGTTCGCCTAGGGATGGTTCTCGCCTGAGGAGTGGCTTAACAGAACTCAAGACGCAAAGATGTTATGCCCAGTCGAGCAAAAACTCAATCAGACATGAGACTACTACCCATTTACCACGCTTGCCATTCGCTCAACGGCTTGCTGCTCGCTGAAAAGGCTGAGTTGCGCTATGGTATCTGCGGCTTTATGCCCTCCTTTCTTGTTTTGCTAAGGACATGGACGCTCCATGCGGAAAATCCCCTTCTCTTATGCGTTGGCTAGCTTACTGGTGCTGGTGCTGGTGCTATGGCTCGCCTTTGGTAATTTTCAGCGCTTTCAAACCAGTGCGCCGGAAGCCTCTCCCCGCAACGACACGGGGCCACGGGTCGAAATTGCGCTGCAGCAGAGTACGCCGTTTATTCCCCAACAGATCATCCAAGGCCAGTTGACCGCTGAACGCGAAACCACCCTGCGTGCCAACGTCGCAGGCTTTGTGGCCGAAAAACCGGTGGCCCAAGGTAGCCGCGTTGAGGCGGGCGACAGGCTGCTGGTACTGGATAACGACGCCCTGCCCGAGCAACTCAAGCAAGCCCAGGACGAACTAGCCGTGGCCGAGGCGGAGTATGCCGGGGCGCGCAACCTGCGCCAGCGGGAGTTGATTTCACAGCCCGAGCTTTTGCGCCTACAGAGTTCCCTCAGCGCCAGCGCCGCGTCGGTGGCCCAACTGCAGAAGCAACTGGATGACAGCCGCCCTACTGCGCCTTTTGATGGTGTGATCGATCGCGTGCAGGTAGAGGTAGGCGACCTATTACAGCCCGGAGAAGAGTGGGCACAGTTGGTGGATGATCGCCGGTTGAAGGGTATAGCCTGGGTGTCTCAGCAGCAGGTAGGCGATTTGAGCGAGGGATTGCCGGTCACCGCGCGACTGCTGAATGGCGACCATCTGGAGGGCGAGCTGACCTTTATCAGCCACCGTGCCGAAGAGGCCACGCGCACTTTTTACATCGAAGCCACCCTCGATAACCCGGCGGGTAAACGTCTAGCCGGTGGTAGCGCGGAACTGACGATTACGCTGCCGCCCCGCCAGGTGCACACTCTGTCGCCTGCGCTGCTTAGTTTGAACAGTGAGGGCCAACTGGCCGTCAAGCACCTGGATGAGAACGATCAGGTGCAGCAGACCGCCGTAGAACTGGTAAGCGCCGATATACAGCGCGCCTATGTGACCGGCCTACCCGACCCGCTGCGCCTCATTACGCTAGGCGCGGGCATGGTGGATGCCGGCGAAACGGTGACACCGGTGCCGGTTGAAGACGCCATTATTTCGCAACCGCAAGCCGGGCAGGATAGCGTTCATGCGCCAGTTGATTAATGCGGCGTTAGACCACACCCGCACGACACTACTGCTATTGGTGAGCCTGCTACTGGCAGGTATTACTGCCTGGCAGATGATTCCTAAAGAAGCCAACCCTGACGTCACCATTCCGATGATTTACGTTTCGCTGTCGCTAGAGGGTGTGAGTCCCGAGGATGGTGAGCGGCTGCTGATACGCCCCATGGAGCAGGAACTGCGCGGCATTGAGGGGCTGCGCAAGTTTACTGCCCAGTCCAGCGAAGGCCATGGCTCGATTACGTTGGAGTTCGACCCTGGCTTTGACCCCGATACCGCGCTAACCGACGTGCGTGATCGCGTAGATATCGCCCGCAGCGAGCTGCCTGACGAGGCCGATGAGCCACGGGTCATGGAAGTCAATGTGTCGGAATTTCCGGTGTTGACTATCGGCCTCTCCGGGCAACTGGATACCCGCGAACGCATGACGATCGCACGGCGCCTGCAGGAAGAGATCGAAGGCATCGCCGATGTACTGGAAGTGGACATAGCCGGTGAGCGAGAAGACCTGCTGGAGATTGTCGTTGATCCACTAGTGTTAGAGAGTTATGGGGTCGATTTTGATGCGCTGTTTAACCAGGTATCGCGCAATAATCGCTTGGTGGCGGCAGGCAGCTTGGATACCGGCGCGGGACGCTTGGCATTGAAGGTCCCCGGCATTATTGAGTCCCTTGAGGATGTCATGAATATGCCGGTCAAGGTGGACGAGGATCGCGTCGTCACCTTTGGCGATGTGGCCTGGATCAACCCTACTTATAAAGAGCCGGAGGGCTTCGCCCGTATTGATGATCAGCCTGCGGTGGTGCTGGAAGTTTCCAAACGTGCCGGGGCCAATATCATCGCCACCATTGGCGCGGTGCGTGAGCGCCTGGCGGAAGCCGATGATTTATTGCCTGAGCAGCTTCGCTTCACCACAATTCTGGATGAGTCGACCACTGTTGAAAATATGCTCTCCGAGCTGCTCAACAACGTACTCACCGCCGTGGTACTGGTACTGATTGTGGTGGTCGCGGTAATGGGCTGGCGCATGGCGCTGTTGGTAGGCCTGACCATTCCCGGCGCCTTCTTGACCGGCATCCTGCTGGTGTGGGCATTTGGTTTCACGCTCAATATCGTGGTGCTGTTCGCGCTGATTCTGGTGGCGGGCATGCTAGTGGACGGCGCGATCGTGGTCAGTGAGCTTGCTGATCGCCATTTACGTGATGGTCAAACACCCCATCAGGCGTGGCTTAACGCGGCTTCGCGCATGAGCTGGCCGGTCATCGCCTCAACCGCCACTACGCTCGCGGTGTTTATTCCCCTGCTGTTCTGGCCCGGCGTGGTCGGCCAGTTTATGAAGTACCTGCCCGCCACGGTGATTTTGTGCCTTTTAGCATCCTTGGCCATGGCACTAATATTTTTGCCCACGCTGGGGCGCTTGTTTACGCGATCGGAGGCCAAACAAACAGACGCGACACATGCAGATAACAACCATGAAGAAGCGACGACGTCTTTTGGGCGGGGTTATCGCCACCTGTTGTCCAGGCTACTCAAGCACCCAGCCTGGGTACTGCTGGTGACGGTGCTGTTAATGGCGCTGCTGTATACCGGCTATGCACGCTTCAACCACGGCGTCGACTTTTTCCCCAGCGTGGAACCTGACAGCGCCCAGGTGCTGGTACGCGCCCGGGGGGACTTCTCCGCCGAGGAGACCGACGCCATCGTGCAGCGAGTGGAAGCTGAACTCTCCGGCATGAGCGAAGTTCGGGCGCTTTATGCGCGCTCATTTGCAGTGCCTAACGAGCAAATGGGCAGCGATGTAATCGGTATGCTGCAGTTCCAATTTATCGACTGGCATGAGCGACGCCCTGCCCAGACGATACTGGACGATATGGCTGAGCGCGCCCGGGATATTCCCGGTATTACGCTGGAATTCCAGGAGCAGGAAATGGGCCCCGGCGGCGGCAAGCCCATCGTGCTGGAAGTGAGCGCCACGAATCCTGACGTTGCCGATGCAGGGGTTAACCAACTTACCCAGTTAATGCGCGAGCTGGGTGGTTTTACCGACATTCAGGATAACCGTAGCGTGCCGGGGGTGGAGTGGCGGGTTAATGTGGATCGTGAAGCAGCGGCGCGCATGGGCACTGATGTCACCACCATTGGTAGCGCGGTGCAGCTGCTGACTACGGGCCTGCAAGTGGCGAGCTATCGCCCGCCCGAAGTCAGCGATGAGGTGGATATCCGCGTGCGTCTGCCGCAAAACTGGCGTTCGCTGGATCAGTTGGAGCGCTTGACCATCAATACCCAGCGGGGGCAGGTGCCTATCTCGCATTTTGTAACCCTGGAACCGGCCCCCAAAGTGGGCACCCTGAACCGTATCGACGGCCGCCGGGCGATTACCGTCGATGCGGATCTCGCTCCCGGTTATCTTGCCGATGAGCGCCTGCGGGCGCTGTTAGAGGCGGGTAGCGATAGTTTGCCTGATGGCTTAATGGTCAATGTGGCGGGCGAGCAGGAGGATCAGCAGGAGTCGATGCAGTTCCTGGCCAGCGCGTTCATGATCGCTATCGGTTTGATGGCGCTGATTCTGGTGACCCAATTCAACAGCTTCTATCAGGCGGGATTGGTGCTTTCGGCAATTGTCTTCTCCACCGCGGGGGTGCTGATGGGGCTGCTGATAACCGGACAGGCTTTTGGCATTGTCATGGTGGGGATGGGGGTGATTGCTCTGGCGGGCATTGTGGTTAATAACAATATCGTGTTGATCGATACCTACAACGAGCTGCGCGGGGAAGGCATGACACCCGGCGAGGCCGCACTGGAAGCGGGCTGTTTACGCCTGCGCCCGGTGCTGTTAACGGCGATTACCACGGTTTTAGGTCTGATGCCGATGGTGCTGGGGATCAATGTCGATCTGTTTACCCCTGCCCTCGGCTTTAATGCGCCCTCCGCCCAGTGGTGGACACAAATGTCGAGCGCCATCGCTGGCGGCCTCACCTTCGGCACCGCACTCACGCTGCTGCTTACGCCTTGTATGTTGGTGATTGGAGGGAAGCTGCGTAGACATCATTAATGGCGGATAAACGTGTCATTGCCAGCCCTCATGTCATTGCGAGTGAAGCGAAGCAATCTAGGGATTGGGCTACAGCCAAAGAGATTGCCGCGTCGCTGCGCTCCTCAATGAAAGGGACTCCTCCCCTCTCGAAGCTTCAGCGAGCTACATTGATAGTTGAACCACTTCAATGCGGAGGGGAAGAGTCATGAACAAGCATAAGACAATAGGGTTGGATCTGGCAAAGCGTGTTTTCCAAGTGTGTGTTGTCGACACTCGCCGCCCGCGTGTTCAGGTCAACAAAGAGCTTAAACGGCATCAGGTCTTGGATTTTATGCGCCGCCAACCGGCCTGTCGGGTGTTCATGGAGGCGTGCGGTGGATCGCATTATTGGGCGCGACAGCTGCAGGCCCTCGGCCACACCGTTGCCCTCATATCGCCCCAGTTTGTAACGCCCTTTCGCAAGGGGCATAAGACAGATGCCAATGACGCGCTCGCCATTGTAGAGGCCGGGTTGCGCCCTGATATGCGCTTCGTGCCGCTCAAAAGCGTCGAGCAACAGGATATTCAGAGCCTGCACCGCATTCGGGAAAGGTATATTCATCAACGCACCCAGTTGATCAATCAGGTTCATGGGTTATTGCAGGAATATGGAGTGATCAGCGGTCGGGGACAGAAAGCGTTAAAGCAACGTGTCTGGCTCGCCCTGGAAGATGCCGATAACGAGCTCTCAATGCTGATGCGTGACTTACTCGCTGAACAAATGACGGAGCTGGATCGGCTCAATGAGCGTATTCAGTCACTGGATAAACGGGTGGAGCAGATGAGTCACGCCGTGGGGCCTTGTCGCGAACTCCTGGCGATAGAGGGTGTGGGGCCGGTGGTCGCCACGCAGCTCTATAGCGCACTCGGTAATGGCGAAGCCTTTAAGAAAGGTCGCCAAGCGTCAGCCTATCTGGGGTTAACGCCGAAGCAACACAGCAGTGGTGGCACCGCGAGCATCAAGGGCATTGGCCGGACGGGTCAAGTCTCACTGAAAGCCGCCCTGGTACGTGGCGCGCATTCGGTCATCAACACCATGGGTGACAAACAGGATGCTAAAAGTCGTTGGCTACGATCCCTGGTCGCTCGCGCTGGCAAGAACAAAGCGGCTGTCGCGTTAGCGAACAAGACAGTACGAACCGCCTGGGCGGTTCTGCACAGCGGACAGTCCTATTGTAGAGAGTTTAACGACGGTTCCGCGCTGATGGTGAGCTAAGCGGTAGCACCATCAGCGGCTAAGCGCCGACAGGCGGCTACCTTGTTGCCGGGCAACGATCGATGAAAAACAGGTCAGACCGACCTTCTCAAAACCTGCTCATTGCGATGGCTGAAAAAGCCTACGCCTCGTTGAGGAGAGAAGGTGCGCGACGTTCATCAGGGTCAGGGGATAGCGTCCCCATTGAGAGACCGACTATACGCACGCATCGGCTTATGTTGTTCATCATCGTCGCTTGCAACCGGGGAGGAGTCCCTATACGCAATGACAGGTGAAGTGTCATTGCGAGTGAAGCGAAGCAATCTCAGGTTAAGCGGGTGCTTTAGTGTTCTGAGGACTATGGGCGGCGTGTAAGCGCGCAATTAACTGGTCTTCCAATGCAAAGCGTTCGGTGAGGCCACGGGCCAGGCGATCGATCCAGGCCGGTAGCCGGGCAATATTTTGTTCGCAGCTGAGGGTTGAACCGAAGTCGGTATCGAACTCCAAGACCATCTCAGTCGACATTTCTAAACGTTCGAGCAACTTCTCTGCAATGACCAGCGCGGCCTCATCGCCGAAGGCCTGCGCCTCTTCCGACAGCTGAGGATAAATTTCAAAGTGGCCAGCGCTGATATAGTCCATTAATTGCTCACTGAACGTATCAATAGGCGCTTTGCTGACGGCTTCCAGTTCAGCGTCACATGCTTCTTTCAGTTCAATAAAGCTGACTAACAGCTGACGACGCTGATCTAACCAGCGGTCGATCAAAACATGCACGCCTCCCCAGCGCTCCAGGGCATTTTTGCAATCTTCGAGCATGGGGCTTTCTCCTTAACTCACCTTTTAACTACTAATGCCGCTCAGGACAATGAATAGGCTTAGAGTCGCGCCTCCCACTATCGCTGTCAATCCCGGCAAGTACGGTTTCCTTGGTACTAAAACGTTTATTACCCATAACGCTTTCTTCTATGGCTGATAACCAGCGTTCTTAAGCGACTGGTCTTGCCACGTTTTACCTATATTTATGCTCTCATCTTCCAGCCAGCATTGCGAGCAAAGCCACTTTACGGTCGCCAAGTGTCTGCATAGAAAAGTATTTTAAACATAAACAATTTAAGCTTGAATTTTATACATACCTCTCCTATCTTCAAAACAGAGTGTATTTTCCTGTGGAGAAAAATAATGAGAATCGCCTGCCTGGGTGGAGGGCCTGCCGGCCTCTATTTTGCGATCAGCATGAAGCTGCAGGACCCTTCGCATGAGATCGTGGTGTTTGAGCGTAACCGTGCCGACGATACCTTTGGCTGGGGCGTGGTGCTGTCCGACGAAACCCTCGACAACCTGGCAGCCAACGACCCGGTTAGCGCAGAGCGAATTCGTGAGCATTTCGCCTATTGGGATGATATTGCAGTCGTGCATAAAGGCGTCAAAACCGTCTCCACCGGCCACGGCTTTTGCGGTATTGGCCGCCGCCAGCTGTTAATTCTGCTCCAGAAACGCGCCCGCGAACTCGGCGTAGACATGCGTTTTGAAACCGATGCCACAGAAGACGCCATTGAACAGTACCGGCAAGAATATGACTTGGTATTGGCCGCCGATGGCCTGAACTCCCGCACCCGCCAAACCTATGCTGAGCATTTCAAACCCGATATTGATGTGCGGGCGTGTAAATTTGTTTGGTTGGGCACGCACCAGACCTTTAACGACGCTTTCACCTTTATTTTCGAGCACACCGAGCATGGCTGGGTGTGGGCCCACGCTTACCAGTTTGATAACGATACGGCGACTTTTATTGTCGAGTGCAGTGAAGCCACCTGGCGGGCGTTTGGCTTTGGTGAGCTGAGCCAGCAGGAATCGATTGCGGTCTGCGAGCGTATTTTTGCCAAGCATCTTGATGGCCATGCGCTGATGACCAACGCCAACCATATACGCGGCTCGGCGTGGATCAACTTTCCACGGGTGCTTTGCGAGCGTTGGAGCTATGAGAATGTAGTACTGATGGGCGATGCCGCAGCGACTGCCCACTTCTCGATTGGCTCGGGTTCCAAACTCGCCCTGGAAAGCGCCATAACGCTGGCTAACTGCTTACACAGTGAAAGCAGTAGGGAAGCTGCCATCGCCCGCTACGAAGAAGACCGCCGCTTCGAGGTGCTGCGCTTACAGTCCGCAGCGCGTAACTCTACCGAATGGTTTGAGCAGGTAGAGCGCTACCTGGATCTCGACCCGGTGCAGTTCAACTACTCGCTATTAACTCGCTCCCAGCGCATCAGTCACGAAAACCTACGGGTGCGCGACCCCGAGTGGCTGGAGAGCGCCGAGCGCTGGTTTCAAACCCAGGCAGGCAACTCTGGCAGCGCCCGTGCACCGATGTTTGCGCCTTATCAACTGCGCGGTATGACGCTGGTTAATCGCGTGGTGGTCTCCCCCATGGCGCAGTACAAAGCCGTCGATGGCTGTCCTACCGATTGGCACTTCAGTCACTACGCCGAGCGCGCCAAGGGCGGAGCAGGGCTGGTGTACACCGAAATGACCTGCGTTAGCCCGACCGGACGCATTACCCCGGATGCCCAGGCTTATATGCTCCGGAGCACGAAGCAGCGTGGAAGCGCCTCTGTGATTTCGTACACGCGGAAACCCAGGCCAAATTGTGTGCTCAGATTGGCCACTCGGGGCCCAAAGGATCTACCCAGCTTGGCTGGCAAGAGATGGATGCCCCGCTGGCCGAGGACAACTGGCCGATAATGGCTGCCTCGGCCCAGCCCTGGTCAGAACGCAACCAGTTGCCCAAGGCAATGGATCGCGATGATATGGACCGGGTGCGCGACGAGTTTGTCAGTGCTGCGCAGATGGCCGACCGGGCCGGGTTCGACATGATCGAGATTCACGCCGCCCACGGCTACCTGCTCTCTTCGTTTATCACGCCATTAACCAACCACCGTGACGATGAGTATGGCGGTTCACTGGATAAACGGCTGCGCTACCCGCTTGAAGTGATCAACGCCGTGCGCCGCGTTTGGCCCGCTCATAAGCCGCTTTCGGTGCGTATTTCTGCCAACGACTGGTGCGGCGAAGAAGGCATCACCCCGGACGATGCGGTGGAAATCGCCAAACGACTGCGGGATGCGGAGGTGGATATCATCGATGTCTCTGCCGGACAAACCTCGACCCAGGCAAAGCCCGTTTATGGACGCATGTTCCAGACCCCCTTCTCTGACCGGATTCGTAACGAAGCATCGATTGCCACCATGGCGGTGGGCAATATCTATCAGGCAGACCATGTGAACTCGATTCTGATGGCGGGGCGCGCCGACCTGGTCTGCATCGCCCGCCCGCACCTTGCCGACCCTTACTGGCTGCTGCACGTAGCCGCCGGGCTGGAGGATCGCGAAGTGGCATGGCCCGCGCCCTACCGGGCAGGCGCCGATCAGTTGCAGCGCTTGGCCGAACGTGGCGAGGGATGGATATGACACTGTTGACCGATAAGCGCGTGGTGATTACCGGTGGCGGCAGTGGCATTGGCGCCGATATGGCGCTGGCCTTTGCCCAGGCGGGCGCCGAGGTCACGATTACCGGCCGCCGGGAAGCTGCCCTGCAAGCGGTCGCCGAGCAGCACGAAGGCATCCATGTCGCCGTGGTGGATGTCACCGATGAGGCCGCCATGGTGGCGCTCTTCGAGGAGTTGGGCAGCGTCGATATCGTGATCGCCAACGCCGGGGCCGCGGAAAGCGCCCCTTTCGCCAAGACCTCTTTCGAGCAGTGGCAGCACATGCTGAACGTCAACCTCAGTGGGGTGTTTCTGACCCTGCGTGAAGGGCTGAAGCAGTTGAACGACGGCGGCCGACTAATTGCCGTGGCTTCTACGGCTGGCCTGAAGGGCTACGCCTACGTGGGCGCTTATTGCGCGGCCAAACACGGTGTGGTGGGTCTGGTGCGTTCACTGGCGGCTGAAACCGCCACCCGCCACCTGACCGTGAATGCGCTCTGCCCCGGTTTTACCGATACACCGCTGCTGGCCGCCAGCGTGGAGAACATTGTGACCAAAACCGGCCAGTCCGCCGAACAGGCTACCGCGCACTTTCAATCCACCAACCCCACCGGGCGCTTAGTCACTCCCGCCGAGGTCACCGCAACGGCTTTATGGCTATGCGGCCCTAATAGCGGCGCGATTAACGGCCAAGCAATCTCAATTTCAGGGGGTGAAGTATGACGGCAGAAAGCTTGGATAAAAATAGCTTAAGCAAGGAGCGCCTGCGCTTATGGCTGCGCATGCTGCGGGTTACCCGTCAGGTGGAGTCCGAGCTGCGTGAGCGACTGCGTACCGAGCACGACTCCACACTCCCCCGCTTTGATGTCATGGCTGCTCTGTACGCCAGTGCGGAGGGGCTGAAGATGAACGAGCTCTCCAAGCGGCTGCGGGTTTCCAACGGCAATGTCACCGGCATCATCGATCGCTTGGTGGAGGATGGCGCCGTGGAACGTATTGCCATTGAGGGCGACCGTCGCGCCACGCGGGTCTGCCTGACCGGCGCTGGCCGCGAAAGCTTCAGTGCCATGGCCGTTGAGCATGAGCGCTGGATCAACGCGCTGTTCGAAGGGGTGACCGAAGAGGATGCCCATCATATCGGCGAGCTGCTCCACCGCTTGCCAGCTTCTCTTGACGAAACCCACTAATCACTGACAGGCGAGAACAAGAATATGAAGAGCATGGCTGACCTGGCCCCCGAGCACTTTATCTGGGAAATGCGTGGTGACGTCGCCGTCATTCGGTTGAATCGCCCAGAGCGCAAGAATCCGCTGACATTCGAGAGCTACGCCGAGCTGCGCGATACCTTTCGTGACCTGGCCTATGCCTCGGATGTGCATGCGGTGGTGTTCACCTCCAACGGTGAAAACTTCTGCTCCGGCGGTGACGTACACGAGATTATCGGCCCCCTGGTGGGCAAAGATATGAAGGGACTGCTCGAGTTCACCCGTATGACCGGCGACTTGGTCAAGGCGATGCTGAACTGCGGTAAACCAATCATTGCCGCTGTGGACGGTATTTGCGTTGGCGCGGGGGCGATCATCGCCATGTCATCGGATATCCGCTTCGCCACTCCGCGCGCCAGCACGGCCTTCCTGTTCACCCGCGTGGGCCTGGCGGGCTGCGATATGGGCGCCTGCGCAATTCTACCGCGCATCATTGGTCAAGGCCGCGCCGCCGACCTGCTCTACAGCGGGCGCAGCATGAGTGCCGAAGAGGGCTTCCAGTGGGGCTTCTACAATCGCGTGGTCGAGCCGGACGCCCTGGAACAAGATGCCATCGCCTACGCCACTCGCCTGGCTCAGGGCCCGACCTTTGGCCACAGCATTACCAAGACCCAGTTAAACCAGGAGTGGTCGATGAGCCTGGAGCAGGCGATCGAATCGGAAGCCCAGGCCCAGGCGATCTGCATGCAGACCAACGATTTCGAGCGCGCCTACCACGCCTTCGTAGCCAAGCAAAAACCTGAGTTCAAGGGGGACTGATGAGCGACAAGAGCTTTCTAGCGTGGCCCTTTTTCGAGGCCAGACACCGCGAACTTTCCGAGCAGCTCGAAGCGTGGTGCCACACTGAACTTCCCCGCGACCACAGCGATGTGGATGCGACCTGCATTCAACTGGTACGTGATTTAGGTAAGGCCGGATTTCTGGAAGGCACGGCGGGCGAGCATATCGATGTGCGCAGCCTGTGCCTGATCCGTGAAACCCTCGCCCGCCACGATGGCCTGGCCGATTTTACCTTTGCCATGCAGGGGCTGGGCACCGGCGCGATCAGCCTTTACGGCAGCGATGAACAGAAGCAGTGGTTGGATAAAACCCGTCGCGGTGAAGCGCTTTCAGCCTTTGCCCTGAGCGAGCCGCGCTCCGGTTCCGACGTAGCCCAACTGGATACCACCGCTGAGCGCGATGGCGGCAGCTACCGTTTGAATGGCGAAAAGACCTGGATCTCCAACGGCGGCATTGCCGATATCTACACAGTCTTTGCCCGTACCGGTGAAGGCCCCGGAGCCAAGGGGCTTTCGGCCTTTTTAGTGCCCGCCGACACGCCAGGGCTGGAGATCCGCGAACGGCTGGAGACGGTGGCGCCTCACCCACTGGCGCGGCTGGGTTTCAACGACATGGTGCTGCCTGCCAGCGCCCTGATTGGCAAGCCTGGACAGGGCTTCCGGATTGCCATGTCGGTGCTGGACGTTTTCCGCTCTACGGTCGGCGCGGCCGCACTGGGTTTCGCCCGCCGGGCGCTGGAGGAGTCGCTCTCCCGCAGCCGCTCCCGGGAGCTTTTCGGCGCTACGCTTTCCGATCTACAAATGGTGCAGGGCCACCTGGCGGATATGGCGCTAAACGTGGATGCCGCCGCCCTGCTGGTCTACCGCGCTGCCTGGACGAAAGATCAAGGCGCTGAGCGAGTGACCCGTGAAGCGGCAATGGCCAAGCTATTTGCCACCGACCAGGCCCAGCTGGTGATTGATCAAGCGGTACAGCTGCACGGCGGCGACGGCGTTCGCAAGGGCCATATTATTGAAAGCCTCTACCGGGAAATCCGCGCGCTGCGTATTTACGAAGGCGCTTCCGACGTACAGAAAGTCGTCATCGCCCGCAGCATGCTTGCGGAGGAGTAAGCAGCAAAAAGCCGTACAGCAGTTCTCAAAACAATAAAACACAACGCCAGACACCGTATCCCTGCCGATTCTTCTTTCGAGGCGTTGGCAGGAATAAACAATGACACCAAATACGGAGGTTGGTCATGACTATCCAGTCGGCTCATGCTGATACTTTTGCGCGGGATAACCTGCCACCCACTGATGGTCAGCCTGAGTTTCTGCTCGCGGGCTACGATTATCCTGAACGCCTGAACGCAGGCGTCGAACTGTGCGATCGGCTGCTCAACCTGGGCCACGGTGAACGGATTGCCTTAGCGGGTAATGGCCGACGCCGCACTTACCGCGAGCTCACCGAGTGGACCAACCGCCTTGCCCACGTGCTGGTCGAAGACCTGGGCGTGGTTCCCGGCCAGCGGGTACTAATCCGCTCGGCAAACAACCCCGCCATGGTGGCCTGCTGGTTGGCCGCCACCAAGGCGGGCGCCGTGGTGGTCAACACCATGCCGATGCTGCGCACCAAAGAGCTATGCCAGGTAATCGATAAAGCGCAAATCAGCCTCGCCCTGTGCGATACCCGATTGCTGGATGAGCTCATCGCCTGCCAGGAGCTTACCCCTGCCCTCAAACGTATCGTCGGCTTTGATGGCACCGCTAACCACGACGCAGAGCTTGACCGTTTGGCGCTGGGCAAACCCGCTGTCTTTGATGCCGTAGATACCGCTGCCGACGATGTGGCGCTGCTGGGCTTCACCTCAGGCACCACCGGCTCCCCCAAAGCCACCATGCACTTTCATCGCGACCTGCTGGTGATTGCCGACGGCTACGCCAAGGAAGTCTTGCAGGTAACGCCGGAGGACGTGTTCGTCGGTTCGCCGCCGCTGGCATTTACCTTTGGTCTGGGCGGGCTGGCCATTTTCCCGCTGCGCTTCGGCGCCACCGCCGTGCTACTCGAACACGCCTCCCCGCCTAATATGATGGACATTATCCGCGAGTATCAGGCCACGGTGGTCTTCACCGCACCAACAGCCTACCGGGCGATGCTCTCAGCACCTACTCGCCATGAAGATTTGAGCAGCCTACGCGTTGCCGTCTCCGCTGGCGAAACCCTGCCCGCGCCGATCTATCATGACTGGATCAAGCAAACCGGCACACCGATTCTCGATGGCATCGGCGCCACGGAAATGCTGCATATCTTCATCACCAATCGCCTGGACGACCACCGCCCCCACTGTACCGGCAAGCCGGTGGCAGGCTACGAAGCGCGTATTGTTGATAACGATATGCAGGATGTCCCGCCCGGAACGGTCGGCAAACTGGCCGTACGCGGCCCCACCGGCTGCCGCTACCTGGCCGACAAGCGCCAGCATAAGTATGTGAAGACAGGCTGGAATATCACCGGCGATGCGTTTTATCAGGATGAAGAGGGTTACTTTCATTTCGCCGCCCGCAACGACGACATGATCGTCTCGGCGGGTTACAACATCGCAGGCCCTGAGGTGGAGGCCGCGCTGCTGGCCCATCCTGCCGTAAAAGAGTGTGCGGTGATCGGGGCGCCTAGCCAGGAGCGTGGTCAAATTGTCGAGGCTTTTGTTGTTCTAAACGATGGTTTTCAGCAAGATGAAGAATGTCAGCAAATGTTGCAGGACTTCGTGAAGCAGACCATCGCGCCGTATAAGTACCCTCGCTCCCTACGCTTTATCGAGGCGCTACCTAAAACATCCACGGGTAAGGTTCAGCGCTTTCGGCTGAGCCAGGAACATTACCCAAGCGCTGGCTCTCCTGGCTCCGACATGAATAGCTCCAATACAAATAGTACCGACACAAATAGTACCGACACAAATAGTACCGACACCAACGTATGACCCTCTAAGCAATAAACGATTAAAAAATGAGGAATGATCCATGAAAATGATATCCCGCTTTGGCCTTGGCTTACTGCTCTCATCCAGCTTGGTAACGGCTCACGCCGATGACGTCAAGATCGGCATGATCACCACGCTTTCAGGCGGCGGTTCGCACCTGGGCGTAGACGTTCGCGATGGCTTTATGCTCGCTCTTGAGCAGTCTGGCCGTGACGATGTGGAAGTGTTGATTCAAGATGACGCTAACCGTCCTGACTTGGCGCGCAGCTTGGCCAATGAGTTTATGCAGCGTGATGAGGTCGATATTCTAACCGGCATTATCTGGTCCAACTTGGCAATGGCGGTGGTGCCTACCGTCACACGTCAGGGCACCTTCTATCTCTCCCCTAATGCCGGCCCTTCCGACCTGGCTGGCCGCATGTGCCACGAAAACTATTTCAACGTGGCGTATCAGAACGACAACCTGCACGGCGCCATGGGTGCCTACATGCGTGAACAAGGTTATGAGCGCCCGATCATCATGGCGCCCAACTACCCTGCGGGCACCGATGCGCTGGCGGGCTTCAAGCACCTCTATGAAGGTGAGGTCGTTGGCGAGCTTTACACCCAGATGGGTCAGACCGACTACGCGGCCGAAATCGCCCAAATTCGTGATAGCGATGCCGACAGCCTGTTCTTCTTTCTCCCCGGCGGCATGGGCATCTCGTTTATGAAGCAGTGGGAAAGCTCCGGCGTTGATATGCCGATCTTTGGCGCCGCCTTCTCGTTTGATGAAATCCTGATCAAGGCAGTAGGTAGCGCGGCAATCGGCGCACGCAATACTTCGCTATGGGCTTATGACCTTGAAAACGAAGCCAACGACCGCTTTGTCGAGGGTTTCCAGGCGGCCTATGACCGTATGCCGACGCTTTACGCGGCACAGGGTTACGACACCGCCAACCTGATTCTGAGTGCGCTGGAAACTGCCCACCCCGATGACAAAGACGCCTTCCGCGAAGCACTGCGGGCCGCCGACTTTGATAGCGTGCGCGGTGAATTCCGCTTTGGCCCGAACCAGCACCCTATCCAGGATATTTACGTGCGTGAAGTCGTGGAAGGTGACGATGGCCAGCCCACCAATCGCCTGATTGGTATTGCTATTGAAGATATTCAAGACGTCTATTACGAGCAGTGCGAAATGTAAACTCGTCTCGGCTGGGTGCCTACACCCAGCCATTTCTCTTCACCTTCGTTAAGGTTAACTAACGTGTCCGTTACCCTGCTAATTGAGCAATTACTTAACGGCGTGCAGCTCGGCACGATGCTGTTTTTGATGGCTAGCGGCCTCACTCTGGTGTTCGGGGTAATGGGGCTCATCAATCTTGCCCACGGCTCTTTTTATATGGTGGGGGCCTACGCCACGGCGGCGGTCACTGCTTCAACGGGCTCTTTTTTAATTGGCCTTGGGGCTGGCATGGCTGCCGCCGCGATGGTCGGCGCGTTGGTAGAGCTGTTGGTGATCCGTCGACTTTATCACCGCCCTCACCTTGACCAGGTATTAGCGACCTTTGCGCTGATACTGATTTTTTCGGAAGGCACGCGCTGGATTTTTGGTTCGTCGCCGATGCGACTTAGCCCGCCTTCCTGGCTAACCGGGTTTGTCACCCTGCCCGGCGATACTCGCTATCCCATTTATCGGCTGATGCTTATTGGCGTGGGCATTGTTATTTCGATTGCCCTTTACGTTTTGATCTCTAAAACACGCTTAGGCATGCGCATTCGGGCCGGAGAAAGTGACCGCGAAATGATTGGTGCGCTGGGGGTGAATATTTCCAAGCTGTATACCGTGGTCTTTGCGTTGGGCGCGGGGTTGGCAGGCTTAGCCGGTGCATTGGTGGGGGCGCTACAGTCTGTACAGGTAGGCATGGGTGAACCGGTGCTGATTTTGGCCTTCGTCGTGATCGTGATTGGTGGTATCGGCTCCATTAAAGGGGCGCTACTGGGTGCCCTGTTGGTGGGTGTGGTCGATACGTTGGGGCGGGTCTATTTGCCGATCTTTTTCCGTGCGTTTATGCCGCCCTCTGAGGCGACAGGTGTCGGCGCGGCGCTGGCCGCGATGCTGATCTATATCCTCATGGCCGTTATTCTCGCCTTCAAGCCTAAGGGACTGTTCTCTGCCAATGACTAATAACACTTCCCTTTCGAATAGCGCGTCGCGAGGTACCACAGTTGACGCTGCGCCAGCGCCCAAAGCGGACCGCCACTTTGACCGCAAAGGGTTGGTTCAGATGACCCTACTCGGCCTGCTATTACTGCTACCGGTGGTGGCTTATTTCTCTGGCCAAATTTATTACGTCAATCTGGCCTCGCGGATCACCATTATTGCTATGGCCGCCGTCGGGCTTAACTTGGCGATTGGCTATGGGGGCATGGTGAGCTTTGGCCATGCGGCCTATTTCGGCCTAGGCGGCTATGTGTCGGGCATCAGTGCCTATCACGCTTTTGATTTGACCCCCTTTATGACGTGGCCTTTCAGCGTGCCGGGCAGCGACAACTTACTAGTGATATGGCTCGCCGCTATGCTGCTGTGCGGACTGCTGGCGCTAGCCATCGGCGCTATCTCGCTGCGCACCACGGGGGTCTATTTCATTATGATCACCCTCGCCTTTGCGCAGATGATCTACTACTTTGCCAACTCCTGGCCAACCTATGGCGGCGAAGACGGCCTGCCGATTTATATACGCAATACTCTTCCGGTGGTCGATAGCAGCGATGCGCTAACCTATTTTTTGATCTGCTTCACCGGGTTAATACTGGCGATGGCGATCACCTCACGGCTGATGAAATCACGTTTTGGTGCAGCACTCACCATGGCGCGGCTTAACGATGTGCGTTTGGCCACTGCTGGGATTAGCCCCTACCCCATTCGCCTGGTGGCGTTTGTGATTTCTGCGGCAATTACCGGGCTTGCCGGTGCGCTCTATGCGGATCTAAATGGCTTTGTTAGCCCTACCATGCTCAGTTGGCACTTCTCCGGTGAACTGATGGTGATTGTGATTCTGGGCGGCGTAGGGCGCCTGTATGGCCCGCTGGCCGGTGCAGTGCTGTTTGTAATGATGGAGACATTCCTCGGAGGCGTTACCCAGTATTGGCAGCTATTCCTGGGTTTAGTCCTGCTTGGCGTGGTGCTGTTCGCCAAACACGGGGTGATGGGTTGGTTAGCTGGGAGGGAGCGCAATGAGTGATATCGTTCTTTCACTGCAAAACCTGAATAAACGTTTTGGGGCGTTGCAGGCAACCGGTGATGTCTCGCTGGATCTTAAGCCAGGAGAAATCCACGCCCTGATTGGGCCCAATGGGGCGGGTAAATCGACGTTGATCGGCCAAATTGCCGGCAATATACGCCCGGATGAGGGCCGCGTTTTTCTAGCTGATACCGAAATCACCGGTATGAGCATTGCCCAACGCGCCCGTTTGGGGCTGGGACGTAGTTTTCAGGTCTCCTCGCTGGCTGAGCCGCTTTCGGTGATGCGCAACGTGATGATGGGCGTTCAGGCGCTGCAGAGTCATAGCTTTCGCTTCTGGAAACCCGTCGCCCGTGACCGGAACCTGCTTGAACCCGCTTATGCGGCCCTGGAGCGCATGCAGCTTAGCCATCGCGCCTGGACGCCGGTCTTTGAGCTTTCCCATGGTGAGCGCCGTCAAGTGGAGGTGGCTTGCGCCCTGGCCCTTAAGCCCCGCGCCCTTTTGCTGGATGAGCCCATGGCGGGCCTGGGCCCGGAAGGTTCGGCGAAGCTGACCGAGCTGCTGGAAACGCTAAAGCTGGAAGTGCCCATTTTGCTAATCGAGCACGATATGGAAGCGGTGTTTCGGCTTGCCGATCGCATCTCGGTGCTGGTCTCTGGCAGCGTTATCGCCCACGGCGATAGCCAGGCGATTAGGCAGGACCCGCGCGTTCGTGAAGCCTACCTGGGAGATTCTGATGCTTAAGGTTGCTGACATTGAAACGTTTTATGGCCCCTCCCAGGCGCTCTTTGGCGTCAACCTTGAGGTGAACGCCGGGGAAATGGTGGCGTTGATGGGCCGTAATGGTATGGGTAAAACCACCACCATTCGCTCGATATTTGGTCTGACGCAAGCTAGCCGCGGCACTATTGAATTTGAATCTCAAGAGATACGCCGTTTGCCCGCTTACCGCATCGCCAAGGCAGGGCTTGGCTTGGTGCCGGAGGGTCGTCGCTGCTTTCCCAATTTATCGGTACGCGAAAACCTGCTGGTCACCGCTCGCCCCGGCGAGTGGACGCTGGAAAAAGTGGCAACGCTGTTTCCGCGTTTGGAGGAGCGCCGGGCACAAATGGCCAAAACCCTTTCTGGCGGTGAGCAGCAGATGCTGGCCATTGGCCGGGCATTGATGACCAATCCGCGCTTGCTAGTACTTGATGAAGCCACCGAAGGCTTGGCGCCGGTCATTCGCCAGGAGATCTGGCGAGCGATTCGGCTGCTTAAAGAGCAAGGCCAGGCCACGCTGTTGGTGGATAAGTCGTTAAGCGAGATTCTGCCTATCGCTGACCGCTGCACCATTCTTGAAAAGGGCAGCACGGTGTGGGATGGGAAACCAGCGGCACTGGACAGTGCTGTGCGTGACCGTTACCTGGGTGTGTAGGGAGGAAAATAATAATGGCGTTTACCACGCAGCGGAAGGTTCGTTTTCAGCACTGTGACCCGGCCGGTATCGTTTTTTTCCCTCGCTATTTCGAGATGATCAACTCGGTGGTAGAGGATTGGTTTGAGGAGGTCGTGCACCACGACTTTAACCAACTGCATGTGGAGACCGGTACGGGCGTGCCCACTGCTGCTATCGATACCCAGTTTCATGCGCCTAGCCGATTAGGCGAACGGCTGACCTTTGAGTTAAGGGTTCAGTCCATGGGGCGCAGCAGTTTAACGCTGCAGATTGTCGCTTATTGCGGAGAGCAAAAGCGCTTAACCAGTGATTCAACCCTGGTATTTGTGGATTTAAGTAGCGGTAAGCCGATGCCATGGACAGAGGCAATACGCCAGCATATTACCGTTGATAACCTATAAGGATAGCCATAATGAGTGACGCCAACTTTCATCAGCTTCTTCACCCTTCGCATTGGAAAGCAGCGGTCGGTTACGCTAACGGCGTGCTGGCTTCGGGCCAAACTGTGTTTGTCGGCGGCCAGATTGGCTGGAATGCCGACCAGGTATTTGAAAGTGATGACTTTGTCGTGCAAGTGAACCAGGCGCTGCAAAATATCGTGGCGATCTTAAAAGAGGCTAATGCAGGCCCGGAGCATATCGTGCGGTTAACCTGGTATGTGACGGATAAGCGGGAGTATTTGGCGCGGCTTAAGGAGGTGGGTGCCGCCTACCGCGAGGTGCTGGGCAAGCATTTTCCGGCAATGACGATGGTTCAGGTGGCGGGGCTTGTCGAAGATCAGGCCAAGGTAGAAATCGAAGCGACTGCGGTGATTCCGGCCGTATAGCGTTATGAGTACGGGGCAGCGGCAGAGTGCCGCGGGGGCGCTGTGAACCCATCCATGGGCGCTACTTTTTCCATCCCTGGAAAAAGACCCCCGCTATACCCTGCCCCAGCCCCTCGCTGGAAGCCGAACTTTCAGCGCCCTAACTGGACGCTGCTTGGTATTAGCAGTGAAACCCTTTAATCCACTCAACGAAGCAGCCATCGTTTAGATAGTGCTCAAGAATCGAGAAGTGGTCTACGTTGGGAAGAAGCTGCTGAGTCACTGTTTGGCCTTGCTGGCTTAAATGCTCAGCATAGCTGCTCATCTGGCGCTCGAACTCCTCAGACTCCAGGTTCCCTGCTACCAGCTTGATAGGCGCAGGCACTCGGCACGGTAGCCATAAGGGGCTGAACTCCTGCACATCGCGCCCGCTAAGCTGAAGCTTGGGCTGCAGCCATGACCAAGGAAATGGCCGCAGGTCGTATAAACCGCTGATACAGAGCGCGCCGCGAATCAACTGGTTGGGTAAGCCAAAGGTGCCTTCCCAGTCCGTCGACATTAACATCGCGCATAAATGCCCGCCCGCCGAATGTCCCGAAATACTCAGCTGCTCAGGATCAACTTCCAACTCAGCGGCATGGCGATAAATGTAGGCCACCGCTGCTTGGCTCTGCCGCACCAGTTCGCTAAAGCGAACCTGTGGGCAGAGCGCGTAGTTGACCACCGCGACGGTGATACCGGCATTCACCAAGTCATCGACAATAAAGCTGAATTCACGATGGCTCAGCGAGCGCCAGTAGCCGCCGTGGAAGAACACATGCACCGGGGCTTTTGGATGCTCGTCATGAGATGCATCGGCATGAAAGAGATCCATGCGCTCAGCAAGCGTTGGGCCATAAGGCAGATCGAGCGTTGTGCGGTTGTTAACTCTTGATGCTTCACTGCGCTCACGCCAATCCTTTACCAACACCGTCGGGTCACGACCCATCATCGGGTCGTAGGCGCGATCGATCTCTTCTTGAGTCGCAAAATGTTGATAAAGCATGTACATCTCCTTATCGCTGACGCCCTACTAACCCCGGCTTTTCATCAACAGCATACGCAGCGGGGCGATTGCCAGAATGGCAAATCCGATTAGCGTCCAGGCGGGCAGTGATAGGCCGAGCAACGAGAAATCGATATTGGCGCACTCGCCCGAGCCCGTTAACACCATGGCCACGACATCCTGCATGGGCAAGATGTCCATCATGTAATCAAGCCCGGGACCACAGGAAGGCACTTCATCGGCGGGCAAGCCTTGCAGCCAGACGTGACGCCCGGCGATAAAGGCACCGGTGCCTACGGCAGCCAGCGCCAGCACTGCGTAAATTACTTTACCGACCCGCCCGGCCGGGCTGTGGATGGCAGCAATGGCAAACACAATGCCCGCCGCGATGACCGCGACACGCTGGAAGATACATAGCGGGCAAGGCTCAAAGCCACCGATATGCTCCAGGCCAAGCGCCACCGCCATCATTAGAACGCAGAAGGCCAAACCGGCCAGGGCAACCGAACGATATGTATGCAGGATCATTGATGAGCCTCAGATGGCAGCGCGGACAAAGCGCGGGACTCGCGAGCCTTAGCGAAATAGGCCTCTAGAAACGCTTCAAAGGTTTCCTTATCAGCGGCTTCAATATCGCGCTGCTGCTGGTGCGAGGTTTCAATCAGTTGAGCAAGTAGCGCTTCACGGCTGCGCTGCATCGGTTCTGCTTTCAGCTGCTCCGCCTGCTCCTGGGCCAGGCTAAGCATTAAATCACTTAGCGAGCCGCCGTTCGCTTTGAGACGTTCGAGCACCTGGGCTGATGGCGTTAGCGAAGGGTCCGCTAGGCGTGGAGCGATATCTGCCAGTGCGTCAGCATGAGGGCTGCCCTCTTCGACGGCATCTAACAGGCGGGCGACTTCCCCCATCTCGGCGAATATTTGTTCGCCCCACTCACGCACCGACGTCGTTTCACCGTGATTAAACAGCTTAAGCTCAGGGTCGCGGCCACGCTCGACTACCCAGCGACGGTTGTCGTCCAAGCGGTCACACTCTTCATCGGAGATCCAGGGGCTGTCGCTGAGCAGGCACCACATCAAGAAGGTGTCCACAAAGCGCATCTGGACTTCGGTCACGCCGAGAGGGTCGAAAGGATTGAGATCGAGACAACGCACTTCGATGTACTCCACGCCGCGGGCTTCGAGTGCCTGGCTGGGGGTTTCGTTGTGTTTGGCGACACGCTTGGGGCGAATATCACTGTAGTACTCGTTTTCAATCTGCAGAATATTGGCGTTTAGCTGCCGCCATTCGCCATCGACGTTAACACCCATTTTTTCATAATCAGGCCACGGTGAAGAGATCGCGTGGCGTAGGGTGTTGACGTAATTCGAGAGCGAGTTAAAACAGATTTTGAGCTGCGACTGCACCTTGTTTTGATAGCCCAAATCGGACATACGTAGCGTCGTCGCGTAGGGCGCAAAATAGGTGTCGTCGCTGAGTGACTGCAGCTTTTCAGGCACTTTTTTGTCGTCAGGCAAAAAGCTTCTATCGATGGCCGGTGAAGCGCCGAAAAGGTACAGCAACAGCCAGCTATGGCGGCGGAAGTGACGGATCATGCCGAAATAGCGGGTGGAGCGGTAATCGTTGAACGGAATATTGGTGGCTTTTTCCATCTCGCGCAGGGCATGCCACATGTCATCGGGCAACGATACGTTGTAGTGAACACCCGCAATCGCCTGCATGATGCGGCCGTAGCGTATGTCCAGCCCCTTGCGATAGACATGCTTCATGGTGCCGACATTGGAGCAGCCGTAGTCGGCAATCGGCACACTGTCGTTACCGGACAGCCTTGAAGGCATACTGCCAGGCCAGATCCATTCATCCTGCAGGTGGTGATAAGTAAAAGTATGCAGGTCAGACAGAAACGACAGCGCTTCACTCGGCTGGGAGTAGACCGGGGTGATGTACTCCAGCAGCGACTCTGAATAGTCGGTGGTGATATGCGGGTGGGTTAACTTGGAGCCCAGCGCGTGCGGGTGCGGCGTTTGGGCAATGTGTCCATTGGCATCAACCCGCAGCCCCTCTTTTTCAAGCCCACGACGCAGGCGGCCCAACCGACCAAGGCGCGCGCTGGGGATTAGGCGTTCAACTTGCGCGGTCAGCGCGGATGGCACAGTGAGTGGTTCAGGCAAGGTGAACACTCCTTGTCAGTAAAGCCCGCGGTGAGCGGGCCTTGGTGTAGTCAGGTGGCATCGCCATCATCGCTGTCTCAAAATAGACAACAGGATATGGCGGCAACCATGGTTTTTTCAAGGCGCGCGACTATTTGCCGCCGCGTGCTTTTAGCAACGCAGCACCGAGTGCGCCCATGGGCGCTTCCGTTTCGGCAGATTTAGCACTATTGCGCTGCCCCCGAGAATGCTTACGGTTAGCGCTGGGTTGATCTTTAGGGGAGCCATTGTCCTTATTAGCGTTTTCGGCCTCCGGCTGGTCATCCAGACGCATGGATAGCCCAACACGCTTGCGGGGAATATCGATGCTCATGACTTTAACCGTCACAATATCCCCCGCCTTGACCACGCTACGTGGGTCGTCGATAAAGCGGTCCGATAGTGCTGAGATATGCACCAAGCCATCCTGATGGACACCGATATCCACAAAAGCTCCAAAATGTGTCACGTTGGTGACCGTGCCTTCGAGCACCATTGAGGGCTTAAGATCGTTAAGTGTTTCGACACCTTCGCGGAACTCGGCAGCTTTAAATTCCGGGCGCGGATCACGGCCGGGTTTATCCAGCTCTTTCAAGATATCGCTCACCGTGGGCACACCAAAGCGCTCATCGGCAAAGTCGGCAGGCTTTAACGCTTTTAGCGCAGCGCTATCGCCGATTAAACCGCGTACTTCACGGCCGCTCTGCTTGGCGATCCGCTCTACCAAGGGGTAGGCCTCGGGGTGAACGGCGCTGGCATCCAAGGGATTATCAGCATTATGAATGCGTAAGAAACCGGCGCACTGCTCGAACGTTTTCGCGCCCAGGCGACTGACTTCTAGCAACTCTTTGCGGTTTTTAAAGGCGCCTTTGACGTTGCGCTGGGCAACGATATTTTCAGCCAGCGCAGCACTTAACCCAGCCACCCGTGAAAGTAGTGCACTGGAGGCGGTGTTCAGATCGACGCCGACGGCGTTTACACAGTCTTCAATCACGACTTCCAAGCTACGCGATAGCTGTACCTGGGAAACATCGTGCTGATACTGACCCACACCGATGGATTTGGGTTCGATTTTCACCAGCTCGGCCAGCGGGTCTTGGAGACGACGGCCGATGGAGACAGCGCCACGAACGGTAACGTCGAGATCCGGCATTTCTCGTGAAGCGTACTCGGACGCAGAGTAAACCGACGCCCCCGCCTCCGAGACCATCACTTTGCTTAAGCGATAGTCAGGCGCCAGGGCTTTAAGCAACTCGCCCGCCAACTTATCGGTTTCGCGGCTGGCGGTGCCATTACCCACGGCAATGAGTTGCACGCCATGCTGCTTCGCTAATTTAGCTAGCACGCTGAGAGACTCATCCCAGCGGTTTTGTGGCGCGTGCGGGTAGATTGTGGTGTGGTCGACAAACTGCCCGGTGGCATCGATCACAGCGACCTTACAGCCGGTGCGTTGACCGGGATCGATAGCAAGCGTCACTTTCTGCCCCGCCGGTGCGGCTAGCAGCAGGTCTTTTAGATTTGCCGCGAACACTTCAATGGCGGTGAGCTCTGCCTGTTCACGTAAGCGACCCAATAGCTCGGTTTCAAGCGCCGTGTAGAGTTTCACGCGCCAGGTCCAGCGTACGACTTCGGCTAACCATTTATCCGCTGCACGGCCCTGGTCGCTAATACCAAACTGCTTGGCAATCGCTAACTGGGCAGGATGAATAGGGGCGTCGTCTTCGCCGGGTAGACGAATCGACAGACTCAATACGCCTTCGTTACGGGCACGGAACATTGCCAAAGCGCGGTGAGAAGGCGCTTTAGCGAGTTTTTCATCGTGCTCGAAGTAGTCGGAGAACTTGGCGCCCTCCTGCTGCTTGCCCTCCAGCACGCGGGCGCTGAGTTCGCCCTCTTGCCAAAGCCGTTCACGCAGTTGGCCGATCAGTTCGGGGTCTTCGGCGAAGCGCTCCATTAGAATCTGCTTGGCGCCATCCAGGGCGGCCTTGGCATCCTCGATGGCGGGAATATCACCCTCTGCCGGTCGCAGATACTTTTCTGCTTCGCTTTCCGGAGTAAGCGTTGGATCGGCCAGCAGCGCATCGGCCAGTGGTTCAAGCCCCGCCTCGCGGGCAATCTGCGCTTTGGTACGACGCTTCTTCTTGAAGGGCAGGTATAAATCTTCCAGTCGCTGCTTTGTTTCAGCAGCGTCAATGCTCGCTTTCAGCGGGCCGTCCAGCTTACCCTGCTCATCGATGGCGGCGATCACGGTGGCACGGCGCTCTTCCAGCTCACGCAGGTAGCGCAGGCGTTCATCTAACTGGCGCAGTTGAATATCGTCCAGCGCGCCGGTGACTTCTTTACGGTAACGGGCAATAAACGGCACGGTGGCGCCGCCATCCAGTAGCTCCACCGTGGCGGATACTTGCTCGGGACGAACGCCTAGCTCAGTCGCTAGGCGGGAAATAATACGCTGATTGACATCCATAAATTGCAACTAACTCATGCAGCATTTTTAAGTGACAACAAGGTATCACAAACGCGTCACGGCTGGCATGGCTTGAGGCATTAGCGGCGCCAGCCACTGTCATCCCAAAACGGGCGGCGTGCTTCCCGCTGAACGGCTTCGCGGCTGATGCCAATGTCTTTTAACATATCGTCGCTTAAGTGGCGCAAGGCATCACGCTCGCGACTAAGCTGGCGCCAGCGATTAAACCTAGCTCGCCATGTTACGCGGCATGGGTGCTGTTCAACTTGTTGACGTTGATCGATCTGCTGACGGCTATCGACCTGCTGGTTTTGTAGTAAGCATTCCATTTCAACCCCTCCTACCTGCGGTGCATGCCTGCTTTATCGCCCTACTCATTTAGCGCGGTGATAAAGTGTTGGAACAAGTATTGAGCAGCGCCTACAATCAATCCAACGAATACTATTTATGCACCACATCAATAAGATTGATATCTATGGCGATGCTACCCACGATTGATCACGAACTGCTGCGTACCTTTGTTGCCATTGTTGACCAGGGCGGTTTTACCCGTGCTGCCCAAACGGTGAACCGCACGCAATCCGCCGTGAGTATGCAAATTAAGCGGCTGGAAGAGGACGTTATTCAGCGCCCGCTGTTTGTGCGTCAGAGCAAACCGCTGCAACTGACCAGCGAAGGACATACGCTGCTGGGCTATGCGCGCAAAATTCTTTCGCTGCAGGGAGAGGCGCTAACGCTTCTGCGCCAACCCGATATGGTGGGTCGTGTCCGCCTGGGTGTGCCGGATGATTATGTAATGCGTTTTCTGCCCGGCATTCTGAAAACCTTTTCCCAAGCTTGGCCGCTGGTGGATGTCGATGTGCACTGCGCACCCTCATCAGTGCTCTCCCAGCAGCCGCAGGGGAGCCTAGACCTGATTATTATGACGCGGGAGATAGGCGACGAAATTGGCACCATTTTAAGGCGTGAGGCTACCGTGTGGGTCTCGGCTGAGAGTCATTGCACACATTTACAGACGCCGGTGCCGCTTGCCCTATTTGAGGCACCCTGTTTTTGTCGCCGCCATGCCTGTAATGCGCTGGATCGCGCTAACCGGGCCTATCGCGTCGCTTACAGCAGCCCGAGCTTAGCGACGTTACAGGCAGTTGTGGGGGCGGGGTTGGCAGTGTCTGCCTGGATGCGCAGCTTAGTCACCGCCGATATGCAGATATTGGGTAAAAAAGAAGGATTTCCCGAATTACCCGAATCATCCATCGTTTTATTGCGCACCTCCCCAACCCAGTCACCGATTATTAATAGCCTGGCCGAGCATATTGTTGAAGGGTTTAGGGTATAAGCTGCGTCGGTTTAAGAAACGTTAAGAGGAGGCACCAACCTGAGCGTAACTACATTGTTATACCAATGTAGTTCTGTAGACTCGGCTCATATTAAAATATATAACATTATAGTCCTGGGCATAGAACTCAATGGTATTCAGCTCACGGCCAAATCAGTTTAAAATCCAGCTCGGTCAGCATATGTCCTTTTACATGCTCGAAAAAACTTGGCCAACCCGTGCCAGAGAGGCTCTTCATCTCGCTAGTAAATCGCAATAGTTCACAGCCGACAAAGCGATGATTGCCATCTTCCACTCTTTATCTAAAGAGCTTGAAAAGCGGGCTTAGTTTCATAGTCGCGAAGTACATCAAAACTTCATCGGATTGATGGTTCCGTACCACAGCAGCCCATGAAGAGCATTAAGCCCGCCCCATAAATAAGTTGGACTAAAAGGTGCTACGCGCCATGCATGCCTAACGCCCAACAAAAAAATCAGCCGGAGGGCGGCTCCCTGCTGCTCTCCATGGGGAGATCCCTGCTTTTATTCCACGCAACAAAAAACCCCGAACACAGAGTGCTCGGGGTTTTTTGTTAATAAGTGCCTGACGATGACCTACTCTCGCATGGGGAGACCCCACACTACCATCGGCGCTAAGCGGTTTCACTGCTGAGTTCGGCAAGGGATCAGGTGGTTCACGCGTGCTATGGTCGTCAGGCGTAACTGTTAATGCATATCATGCTGACTATTGCTAAATTGTGTGCGTCTCATTGCCAAGCTTTCTGTCTTCAACAGTCAGCTCAGCGCACGTATCCGGTTTTCATTGACGTCATCATTACGACCAGACCCCTTGGGTGTTATAGGGTCAAGCCTCACGGGCCATTAGTACACGTTAGCTCAACGCCTTGCAGCGCTTCCACACCGTGCCTATCAACCAGCTGGTCTCGCTGGGCCCTTCAGGAGGCTCTAGGCCTCAGGGATGTCTCATCTTGAAGGGGGCTTCCCGCTTAGATGCTTTCAGCGGTTATCCCGTCCGACCATAGCTACCCGGCAATGCCACTGGCGTGACAACCGGAACACCAGAGGGTCGTCCACTCCGGTCCTCTCGTACTAGGAGCAGCCCTTCTCAAACATCCAACGCCCACGGCAGATAGGGACCGAACTGTCTCACGACGTTCTAAACCCAGCTCGCGTACCACTTTAAATGGCGAACAGCCATACCCTTGGGACCGACTTCAGCCCCAGGATGTGATGAGCCGACATCGAGGTGCCAAACACCGCCGTCGATGTGAACTCTTGGGCGGTATCAGCCTGTTATCCCCGGAGTACCTTTTATCCGTTGAGCGATGGCCCTTCCATACAGAACCACCGGATCACTAGAACCTGCTTTCGCACCTGCTCGACGTGTCTGTCTCGCAGTCAAGCACCCTTATGCTCTTGCACTCAATGCACGATGTCCGACCGTGCTGAGGGTACCTTCGTGCTCCTCCGTTACTCTTTAGGAGGAGACCGCCCCAGTCAAACTACCCACCACACACTGTCCTCGATCCGGATAACGGACCTGAGTGAGAACGCCAATGATGCCAGGCTGGTATTTCAAGGGTGGCTCCCTCCGAACTGGCGTCCAGAGTTCAAAGCCTCCCAGCTATCCTACACAGGCAACATCAGCGTCCAGTGTGAAGCTATAGTAAAGGTTCACGGGGTCTTTCCGTCTAGCCGCGGGTACACCGCATCTTCACGGCGATTTCAATTTCACTGAGTCTCGGGTGGAGACAGCGTGGCCATCATTACGCCATTCGTGCAGGTCGGAACTTACCCGACAAGGAATTTCGCTACCTTAGGACCGTTATAGTTACGGCCGCCGTTTACCGGGGCTTCAATCAAGAGCTTCGCCTTGCGGCTAACACCATCATTTAACCTTCCGGCACCGGGCAGGCGTCACACCCTATACGTCCGCTTGCGCGTTAGCAGAGTGCTGTGTTTTTAATAAACAGTTGCAGCCACCTGGTATCTTCGACCGGTTCGGGCTTAGAGAGCAAGTCTCATCACCCTACGCCGGCGTGCCTTCTCCCGAAGTTACGGCACCATTTTGCCTAGTTCCTTCACCCGAGTTCTCTCAAGCGCCTTGGGATTCTCTCCCTGACCACCTGTGTCGGTTTGGGGTACGGTCGCACATGATCTGAAGCTTAGAGGCTTTTCCTGGAAGCGTGGCATCAGTGACTTCCTGACCGTGGTCAGTTCGTTTCGTGTCTCGGCCTTAAGGGTCCGGATTTGCCTAAACCCTCAGCCTACTCACTTTCACCAGGACAACCAACGCCTGGCTCACCTAGCCTTCTTCGTCCCCCCATCGCAACCATGTCCGGTACGGGAATATTGACCCGTTTCCCATCGACTACGCCTTTCGGCCTCGCCTTAGGGGCCGACTCACTCTGCTCCGATTAGCGTCGAACAGAAACCCTTGGTCTTCCGGCGAGGGTGTTTTTCACACCCTTTATCGTTACTCATGTCAGCATTCGCACTCGTGATACCTCCAGCAGACTTCTCAATCCACCTTCATTGGCGTACACGACGCTCCTCTACCGCTCATCCAAAGGATGAACCCGTAGCTTCGGTACCTGGTTTAGCCCCGTTACATCTTCCGCGCAGGCCGACTCGACTAGTGAGCTATTACGCTTTCTTTAAAGGATGGCTGCTTCTAAGCCAACCTCCTAGCTGTCTGAGCCTTCCCACATCGTTTCCCACTTAACCAGGATTTCGGGACCTTAGCTGACGGTCTGGGTTGTTTCCCTTTTCACGACGGACGTTAGCACCCGCCGTGTGTCTCCCGTAATTGCACTCATTGGTATTCGGAGTTTGCATGGGGTTGGTAAGTCGGGATGACCCCCTAGCCCAAACAGTGCTCTACCCCCAATGGTGAGATACGAGGCGCTACCTAAATAGCTTTCGAGGAGAACCAGCTATCTCCGAGCTTGATTAGCCTTTCACTCCGATCCACAAGTCATCCAAATCTTTTTCAACAGATCCTGGTTCGGGCCTCCAGTTGATGTTACTCAACCTTCACCCTACTCATGGATAGATCGCTCGGTTTCGGGTCTATATCCAGCGACTGTGTCGCCCAGTTAAGACTCGGTTTCCCTACGGCTCCCCTATACGGTTAACCTCGCCACTGAATATAAGTCGCTGACCCATTATACAAAAGGTACGCCGTCACCCAACAAGTGGGCTCCGACTGCTTGTACGCACACGGTTTCAGGATCTATTTCACTCCCCTCTCCGGGGTTCTTTTCGCCTTTCCCTCACGGTACTGGTTCACTATCGGTCAGCCAGGAGTATTTAGCCTTGGAGGATGGTCCCCCGTCTTCAGTCAAGGTTTCTCGTGCCCCGACCTACTCGATTTCACATGATCAGATTTTCGACTACGGGGCTATCACCCGCTACGGCCAGACTTCCCAATCTGTTCGCCTAATCAGTCTCATGCTTAAGGGCTGGTCCCCGTTCGCTCGCCGCTACTAGGGGAATCTCGGTTGATTTCTTTTCCTCAGGGTACTTAGATGTTTCAGTTCCCCTGGTTCGCCTCGTACACCTATGTATTCAGTGCACGATACTCATCTTATGATGAGTGGGTTTCCCCATTCAGAAATGCCCGGGTCACAGGTTGTTGCCACCTCACCGAGCCTTATCGCAGGCTACCACGTCTTTCATCGCCTCTGGCTGCCTAGGCATCCACCGTGTGCGCTTCATTGATTGACCCTATAACCCGAAGGAGTCTGGATGTCGCAATGATCACGTTTCATTTTGCCGGATACGCTGACGCGTATCACAATTTAAGACCACTTCTTACGAAGTGTTCTTGTCAGCATGATATACATTGTTAAAGAGCAGCTGTTCAATGAACAGTGATAAAGCGGCATTCTGTAGCTATAGCAACACTTATAGCGACTACAGCGCAGCGACTTATCAATGGTCACGAAACATTCACAAACGGCATTGAGGTTAAAACAGGATAGTAAAGGAAATGGTGGAGCCAAGCGGGATCGAACCGCTGACCTCCTGCGTGCAAGGCAGGCGCTCTCCCAGCTGAGCTATGGCCCCAATACTAACATCACGCAAATTTGTGTAAGACTAGGCGCATTATTGCGACGCATAGCCTGCTATGCGAGTAATAATGCAACGACGTATTACGCAAATTTGGTGGGTCTGGGCAGACTTGAACTGCCGACCTCACCCTTATCAGGGGTGCGCTCTAACCAACTGAGCTACAGACCCATTTACTGACTACTCTTACAACCGCGTCGGCTGGCCGACCTCACCCTGCTTTCCATTTAAGGTCAGGGGGTGCGCTCTAACCAACTGAGCTACAGACCCGGCGATTTAACCATTACGCTTAAAAGTCACGTAGCAGCTAAACTAACTACCGTTTGCTCTATTACTTGATCAGGTAATTCATTGTGGACGCTTACCAACGGTGACGCATCGTTTAAGGAGGTGATCCAGCCGCAGGTTCCCCTACGGCTACCTTGTTACGACTTCACCCCAGTCATGAACCACACCGTGGTGATCGCCCTCTTGCGTTAGGCTAACCACTTCTGGTGCAGTCCACTCCCATGGTGTGACGGGCGGTGTGTACAAGGCCCGGGAACGTATTCACCGTGACATTCTGATTCACGATTACTAGCGATTCCGACTTCACGGAGTCGAGTTGCAGACTCCGATCCGGACTGAGACCGGCTTTAAGGGATTCGCTGACTCTCGCGAGCTCGCAGCCCTTTGTACCGGCCATTGTAGCACGTGTGTAGCCCTACCCGTAAGGGCCATGATGACTTGACGTCGTCCCCACCTTCCTCCGGTTTGTCACCGGCAGTCTCCTTAGAGTTCCCACCATTACGTGCTGGCAAATAAGGACAAGGGTTGCGCTCGTTACGGGACTTAACCCAACATTTCACAACACGAGCTGACGACAGCCATGCAGCACCTGTCTTACAGTTCCCGAAGGCACACCAGAATCTCTTCCGGCTTCTGTAGATGTCAAGGGTAGGTAAGGTTCTTCGCGTTGCATCGAATTAAACCACATGCTCCACCGCTTGTGCGGGCCCCGTCAATTCATTTGAGTTTTAACCTTGCGGCCGTACTCCCCAGGCGGTCGACTTATCGCGTTAACTTCGCCACAAAGTGCTCTAGGCACCCAACGGCTGGTCGACATCGTTTACGGCGTGGACTACCAGGGTATCTAATCCTGTTTGCTACCCACGCTTTCGCACCTCAGTGTCAGTGTCAGTCCAGAAGGCCGCCTTCGCCACTGGTATTCCTCCCGATCTCTACGCATTTCACCGCTACACCGGGAATTCTACCTTCCTCTCCTGCACTCTAGCCTGACAGTTCCGGATGCCGTTCCCAGGTTGAGCCCGGGGCTTTCACAACCGGCTTATCAAGCCACCTACGCGCGCTTTACGCCCAGTAATTCCGATTAACGCTTGCACCCTCCGTATTACCGCGGCTGCTGGCACGGAGTTAGCCGGTGCTTCTTCTGCGAGTGATGTCTTTCCTAGTGGGTATTAACCACCAGGCGTTCTTCCTCGCTGAAAGTGCTTTACAACCCGAGGGCCTTCTTCACACACGCGGCATGGCTGGATCAGGGTTGCCCCCATTGTCCAATATTCCCCACTGCTGCCTCCCGTAGGAGTTCGGGCCGTGTCTCAGTCCCGATGTGGCTGATCATCCTCTCAGACCAGCTACGGATCGTTGCCTTGGTAAGCCATTACCTTACCAACTAGCTAATCCGACATAGGCTCATCCAATAGCGGGAGCCGAAGCCCCCTTTCTCCCGTAGGACGTATGCGGTATTAGCCTGGGTTTCCCCAGGTTATCCCCCACTATCGGGCAGATTCCTATGCATTACTCACCCGTCCGCCGCTCGTCAGCATCTAGCAAGCTAGATCTGTTACCGCTCGACTTGCATGTGTTAGGCCTGCCGCCAGCGTTCAATCTGAGCCATGATCAAACTCTTCAGTTTAAGATCTATGCGGTTCTTGCCTGTCACCGAAGCAACAGAAGCGAACCAAACTTGGCTCAAGGTTCAAACGAATTCATTCAAAACAGATCCCAAAGGACGAATCCTTTAACACCCTATTGCTTGAGTCGCTTGCCTTGATATTTGGTGATTTGTCACCAACATCAGCAAGCGCCCACATGAATTACCTGATCAAATTGTTAAAGAGCGGTTTCGCTGCTTGGTTACTGTGAAAGCAACCGGGCTACCGTTGAACTGGCTTGCCTCAGCGAGGAAGGCGTATTCTACGCAGTTCCTGGTGTTTGTCAATCGCTGTTTTTTAGCGAGTGAGGCGAACGCTACTATCTGCTCTAACCTCCTGACAAACCAAGGCTTTTACACCTTATGCACCGCTGGTAACGCTTGGCGTCCCCGGCAGCGGATGCGTACTTTACGGTTTCGCTGCCGGGTTGGCAAGGGCTGTTTTGAAATAACTGTCAAAAAAGTGGTGAAAAGTACTATCTACTCGTTTTAGCTTTACGCATTACGGCTAATACAGGCCCCGAAGCGACATAAGTACCAAACAGTAATAGCAGCATTACTGAAGGTTCAACCGAAATCATCACAAACGCCAACACAATGGCTAACAGCACAACAAAAGGCACTGGCTTTTTAAAATCAAGGTCCTTAAAGCTGTAATAACGGATGTTACTCACCATCAGTACGCCTGCTGCTGCCACGACTACCAACATCAATAGTTTGAAACCAAAAGCATCAGCGTCAAAGCTATGGAAGGTCCATACACACGCGGCTACCAGCGCTGCGGCAGAGGGGCTCGGCAAGCCGATAAACCATTTTTTATCCACACTGCCAATCTGTACATTGAAACGCGCTAGGCGAAGCGCGGCACAGGCAACATACAGAAAGGCGACTACCCAACCAGTTTTGCCGATGTCCTGCAGAATCCAGGTAAAAGCGACTAATGCAGGCGCCATCCCAAACGAGATCATATCCGCCAAGCTGTCGTATTCGGCCCCAAACTCACTTTGCGTATTGGTCATTCGCGCAACACGCCCATCCAAGCCATCCAGCACCATTGCAATAAAGATCGCGACGGCAGCTGAGGTAAACTCACCATTAATGCCAGCGACAACCGCAAAGAAGCCGGCAAAAAGCGCCGAAGTGGTAAATAAATTAGGGAGTAAATAGATACCACGGCGGCGAATCTTTTTGCCGTCTTCAACAGTCTCTTCAACCACTTCGGTTTCACGCAAGAAGGCGGTCGCCAAATCCTCGTTGCCAACTACTTCTGATTGATCAGTACTGTCTTGCTGTTCAGCCTTATCAGGCTGGCCTGGTTTTGTCTGATCTGAGCCTGAGTGCTCTTGATCGCGAGCGTCCTGTGTCATAGGTTTCATCCATTAAAAGTGAAGTCACGGGAACAGTAGTCGCTTTCATTCTACACGGTGAGTGCCACTCAGCCAGCCAATTGCTGCATTGATGCCCGGGGAACCTGCACCGAAGAGGGTTAACTAAAAAAGCGCCGCTCCGGGAAAGAAGCGACGCTTATGCTTACGTTTAAGTCTTTCTTTTAAGGGCTAGCTGCAAAGGCTGCGTACTTGCGTGCTTAGAGCGACAAAACCTTATCACCCCGGGCAATACCCGAAACCCCTGTACGGGCGACTTCAAGAATACCCACCGGTGCCATGGCCTGAAGGAAAGCATCTAGCTTGCCCGCATCGCCGGTAATCTGCACCGTGTAGAGGCTTGGCGTCACGTCGACGATCTGCGCACGGAAGATATCCACCGTACGTTTCACTTCATCACGCGCCGCACCAAGCGCCTTCACCTTCACCAACATCAATTCGCGTTCGATATGGTTACCTTCGGTGAGATCCACCAGTTTCACCACATCGATCAGCTTATTAAGATGCTTGGTGATCTGCTCTATCACCCGGTCATCGCCCACAGTAGTGACCGTTAAGCGCGACAGCGATGGGTCTTCAGTAGGGGCAACGTTCAACGTTTCGATGTTGAAGTTACGCTGAGAGAACAACCCGACTACACGTGACAGCGCACCCGGTTCGTTTTCTAACAGAATCGAGATGATATGACGCATCAGGTACGCTCCGTTTTAGACAGCAGCATGTCGCGCATGGCACCTAGCGGTACCTGCATCGGATAGACGTGCTCAAAGGGGTCGACCTTCACGTCAAGAAACACCAGCTCATGCTTATCAGCAAACGCACGCTCTAGCGCTGGCTCAAGCTCGTCAAGCGTATTGACGGTAATCGCGGTGAACCCATACGCCTCAATCAACATATGGAAGTCGGGCAGCGACTCCATATAAGAATGTGCGTGACGTGACTTATAGTTCAAATCCTGCCACTGACGCACCATGCCCAGCGATGCATTGTTAAGATTAACGATCTTAACGCCCACCCCATACTGCTTACAGGTAGAGAGCTCCTGCATCATCATCTGGAAGCTACCTTCACCGGTGACGCACACCACATCATCATCCGGGTAGTTCTGTTTAATACCCATCGCGGCGGGGAAACCAAAGCCCATGGTGCCCAAACCACCGGAGGTAATTAGTCGGTTGGGCTTGTCGAACTTGTAGTACTGCGCGGCAAACATCTGATGCTGACCGACATCGGTGGTCACATAGGCTTCGCCGCGTGTGACTCGACACAGCGCCTCAATCACTTCCTGAGGCTTGAGCGCTTCACCCGGCTTGGAGGGCTCATACAACTTGCCCTCGCGGTCGGCGCGCCAGCCGTCAATTTTTTCCCACCACTCCGTCAGCGCTTCGGGATGGGCAATTTTATGCCCCTGCACCAAACTGATCATCTCATTGATAACGCTGGAAGCCGGGCCCACGATCGGCACATCGGCACGCACCGTTTTAGAGATCGAGCTCGGATCAACATCCACATGAATGATCTTGGCAGTGGGGCAGAACTTCGACGTGCTATTGGTCACCCGGTCGTCAAAACGCGCGCCAATGGCAATGATCAGGTCGGCGTGGTGCATGGCCATATTGGATTCATAAGAGCCGTGCATACCCAGCCAGCCCAAACACTGTCGGTCACTTTGGGGATACGCGCCGATGCCCATCAGCGTAGTGGTAATCGGGTACCCCAGTTGCTTGACCAGATCAGTCAGGCCTTCGCTGGCTTTACCGGTGACCACACCGCCGCCGGTATAAAACACCGGGCGCTTGGCCTTCAGCATCATCTCGACGGCTTTTTTGATCTGACCGGTATGGCCACGCGTTACCGGGTTATACGAACGCAGTTTGACCTTTTTCGGGTAAACGTATTCGTAGCGCTCAGTGGGAGCCGTCATATCTTTAGGGATATCGACCACCACCGGGCCGGGGCGACCGGTCGAGGCTAGGTAAAACGCCTTTTTCAGCACTTCCGGGATTTCAGACGGGTGACGGATCGAGAAGCTATGCTTCACGATCGGGCGTGTCACACCGACGATATCGGTTTCCTGGAAGGCGTCTTCACCGATCAGATGGCTGGCCACTTGGCCACATAGCACCACCATGGGAATGGAATCCATGTAGGCGGTGGCAATGCCAGTGACGGCATTCGTGGCACCGGGGCCGGAAGTGACTAGCACGCAGCCCGCTTTGCCCGAGGCGCGGGCATAGCCATCGGCCGCGTGCGTCGCCGCTTGCTCGTGACGCACTAGGATGTGCTTCACTTTGTCCTGGCGGAAGAGTGCATCGTAAATATGCAGCGCTGCACCGCCGGGGTAACCATAAATGTATTCGATGCCCTCATCTTGCAAGAAGCGGGCGATCATATCTGCGCCGGAAAGCAGTTCCACTGTATTTCTCCCCTGGAGGTCTCGAGTGCGATCCGCAGGACATCCTGCGGTGTCGAGTGCGGCGGTATGCCGCTGCCGGCCCAAGCCGGCACCTGATGCCAAACCCTGGCAAATGGCCCTGTTAGGGCCTGCACTCTCATCGGGAATGCTGATTTATGCCAACATAAAGCAGTCATTCCCTTTCACGGCGGTTCGCCGTGTCGGGGCGTTGGCCAGGTTGAGCGGTTAGCCCAAGCCCGGAAGTCCTTCGGCGGGTAGAGGCCTTCGCCTACCCTTCGCGCGGGAATTAGGGGTTACCCGTGAGTCCGCGCCCGCAAATCAGGAACCGACAAGATTCCATTAGCGCCCTCAGCCTGTCAACCTCCGATCAGGCCAAACGCAACAAAGGTCGCAGGAAGCCATTAAAAAAGCCCCGCCAGCAACGCTAGCAGGGCTTTTTCCCTATTCAATTGCGCAAAAAGGCGTTGCCAATAATCAGCTGAACACCAGCTTGCCCTCTTCTGCGGTGATATGGATGGTATCACCAGGGGTAAATTTGCCCCCCAGCAGGTCTTGCGCCAGCGGGTTTTCAATACGGCTTTGAATCGCCCGTTTGAGTGGCCGCGCCCCATACACAGGGTCAAAACCGACTACCGCTAATTGCGCCATGGCTTCAGGGCTAACCTCAAGCTTCAGATCATGCTCGGCAAGACGTAGCTTCAAGCGTTCCAACTGGATACCGGCAATGGCTTGAATTTGCTCTTGGCCCAGGGCGTGGAACACCACCACTTCATCAATACGGTTAATGAGTTCAGGCCGGAAGTGGTTGCCCACCACCTCCATGACCATGTTTTTCATTACTTCATAGTCACTATCGTCACCGCCCATGCGCTGGATAATGTCCGAACCCATGTTAGAGGTCATCACGATCACGGTATTACGGAAATCCACCGTGCGACCCTGTCCGTCGGTTAAGCGGCCATCCTCCAACACCTGCAGCAGGATATTAAAGACATCCGGGTGGGCTTTCTCCACCTCATCCAGCAGCAGCACCGAGTAGGGCTTGCGTCGTACGGCCTCGGTTAAGTAGCCGCCCTCTTCGTAGCCTACGTAGCCAGGAGGCGCACCGATCAAGCGGGCCACGGAGTGCTTCTCCATAAACTCGGACATATCGATACGCACCATCGCCTCTTCGGTATCGAACAGGAAGTTGGCCAGCGACTTACACAACTCGGTTTTACCCACCCCGGTGGGGCCGAGGAACAGAAATGAGCCGTTGGGGCGGTTAGGATCGGAAAGTCCCGCTCGCGAGCGGCGCACCGCGTTGGCTACAGCCTCGACAGCTTCATCTTGTCCAATCACCCGCTGATGGAGTGCCTCTTCCATTCGCAGCAGTTTGTCCCGCTCCCCTTCCAGCATTTTGGAGACAGGGATGCCGGTCCAGCGGGAAACCACTTCCGCGATCTCCTCTTCTGTCACGTTGGAACGCAGCAGTTGGTGGCTAGAGGTATCCGCTTCTCCTTCGCCGCTTTCAGCAATTCTCTTCTCGAGTTCTGGAATCTTGCCATACTGAATTTCTGACATGCGGCCTAAGTCGCCCTGGCGGCGGGCCTGCTCCAGATCAAGCCGCGCTTGTTCCAAATCGGCCTTAAACTGCGCTGCCCCCTGAATACTGGCTTTTTCAGCTTTCCAAATTTCATCAAGATCAGCGTATTCGCGCTCTAACTCGTGAATCTGGGCGCTCAAAGCTTCCAAGCGTTTTTTACTCGCCTCATCGGTCTCTTTCTTAAGTGCTTCGCGCTCCATCTTGAGCTGAATCAAGCGGCGATCCAGACGATCCATCGACTCTGGCTTGGAATCCAGCTCCATACGGATACGCGATGCGGCTTCATCGATCAGATCGATGGCTTTGTCAGGCAACTGCCGATCGGTGATATAGCGCGTCGAGAGCTTGGCCGCGGCAATGATAGCGGAGTCGGTAATATCCACGCCGTGGTGAACTTCGTAACGCTCTTTCAGGCCGCGCAGAATCGCCACAGTGTCCTCTTCGGAAGGCTCATCTACCAACACCTTCTGGAAGCGACGTTCTAGAGCGGCGTCTTTCTCGATGTACTTACGATACTCATCCAGCGTGGTCGCCCCCACGCAGTGCAGCTCGCCGCGCGCAAGAGCCGGTTTGAGCATATTGCCTGCATCCATGGCGCCTTCGGCTTTACCGGCACCGACCATAGTGTGCAGCTCATCGATAAACAGAATTACCCGCCCCTCTTCCTGGGAGAGCTCCTTGAGCACGGCCTTCAAACGCTCCTCAAACTCGCCACGGAACTTGGCACCCGCCAACAGCGACCCCATATCCAGCGAGAGCACGCGCTTATCTTTGAGGCCTTCCGGCACTTCACCGTTAACGATGCGCTGGGCCAACCCTTCGACAATGGCGGTTTTACCCACACCCGGTTCACCGATTAATACCGGGTTGTTTTTAGTACGCCGCTGCAGCACTTGAATCGTACGGCGAATTTCGTCGTCGCGACCAATCACCGGATCCAGCTTGCCGTCCAGCGCACGCTGGGTAAGATCCATGGTGTATTTGTTCAACGCTTCACGCTGATCTTCGGCATTCGCATCGTCGACGGTAGCGCCGCCGCGTAGGCTATTGATAGCCGCTTCGAGGGATTTGCGATTAATACCTGCGTCTTTCAGCAGTTTGGTGAGAGCCGAATTCATCTCGAGCGCTGCCAGCAGCACTAGCTCACTGGCGATAAACTGATCGCCGCGCTTCTGCGCTTCGCGATCGGTTAAGTTAAAAAGCTTGATGAAATCCCGCGATGGCTGCACTTCGCCGTCGAACTGCCCCACTTTGGGCAAATTATCCAATTGCTGCATCAGTCCATCGCGCAGGCGCGAGGGATTGCCCTCGGCTTTTTCAATCAGGGCCTTAATACCGGTATCTTTGGTGTCGAGCAGGGCCAGCAGCAAATGCGCTGGGTCTAGCTGATTATGACCGCGACCAACGGCCAGCGACTGCGCTTCGGCAATCGCGCTTTGGAGCTTGGCGGTAAATTTATCAAAACGCATGGAATTCCTCCTGGGGGTGCCGTGCGCTTGGACGCACCGCGTAACCCGATAACGTGTCATTAGGCGTACTAATCACGATTAGCTTGACAAGTTAAATGGCGTCAGTTCCATGCTTTTCAAGAGGTGTGTGAATAAACCACTGGTTTAATTGATCCAGATCACACTGGCCATGCGGCCGGTTTTACCGCCATCGCGACGGTAGGAGTAGAACCGCGACTCGCAGGCAGTACAGAAGTGGCCACCACTTATATTGTTTACGCCGAGTGCTTCCAAACGAAACCGCGCCAACCGGTACAAGTCGGCCATGTAATGACCCAGCCGGTAGGGACTATGATCAAAAGCGTCGGCGATGTCAGGATGCACTGCCACAAAGGCACCATAGACCTCCGGGCCAACCTCAAACTGAGCGTTGGAAATCGCGGGGCCCAACCACACAAGGATGTCCTCGGGATCGGTATTCATTGCCGCAATCGTCGCCTCCAGCACGCCACCTGCCAAACCACGCCACCCCGCATGGGCAACGGCGACCTGGGTTCCAGCGCGATTACACAGCATGACCGGCAGGCAGTCGGCTGTCAGTACCACACAGGCGTACTCATTAGACGTCGCAATGGCAGCATCCGCATCGGCGGCGTTAGGTTCAAAAACCTGCTGAACGCGGGCACCGTGGGTCTGGTTAAGCCACAGTAGCGGTCGCTCATCCCCGATCTCTTTTTGCAACAGCCGGCGACACAGTGCGACATGGTCGGGGTTATCGCCAACATGAGCAGCGGTGTTAAAAGCGGCGAAATATCCCTGACTAGGCCCTGATTCACGGGTGGTCACAAAGGCTCGTACATTGGCCGGCGCTGGCCAGTCAGGCATTAAAAGCGTCGGCCTTAAATTAATGGCATCGCTCATCTCATCGTCTCATTATCTTCGCGCAGGTAATCCAACAACATTAGCAAATCATCAGGAAGATCGACCTGAAAAGTAACGGTTTCGCCACTGACCGGATGTTTGAAAATCAACTTCCGAGCATGTAGCGCCTGACGCGGAAACTCGCGCAAGATCTCTTTCAATGGCTCCGCAGCGCCTGGCGGCAGCTTGGCACGGCCGCCATACATGGGATCACCAATCAATGGGTAACGGGCATGGGCCATGTGCACACGAATTTGATGGGTGCGCCCTGTTTCCAGTTTACAGCGTACATGGGTATGGGCACGGAACCGTTCAACCACGCGAAAATGCGTAATCGCAGGTTTGCCCGATGTCGTTACCGCTTGGCGCTTACGGTCTTTCGGATGACGGCCAATAGGCGCATCAATGGTACTGCCAGAGACCGGCTTACCAATCACCACCGCATCGTACTGGCGCGACACGCTGCGTGCCTGCAACTGATCCACCAGCACAGTTTGAGCGGGCAGCGTTTTCGCCACCATCATCAAGCCGGTGGTATCTTTATCCAGGCGGTGAACGATACCCGCGCGTGGCACTTCAGCAAGCGCCGGGTGATGGTAAAGCAAGGCATTGAGCAGCGTGCCATCCGGGTTGCCTGCAGCAGGGTGAACGACCATACCCGCCGCTTTATTAATGACGATTACCGCGTCGTCTTCATACACGATATCCAGCGCGATATCCTGCGCCTCAAAGCGCGTATCGTCTTCGATGGTGGCCTGCAGTGCCAACACTTCATCACCGTGCAGCTTGGCTTTCGGCTTGGCTTGCATGCCATCCACGGTTAATTCACCGGCATTAATCCACGCTTTTAAGCGTTCACGTGAGTAATTGCTGAACAACTCCGCCGCCGCTTGGTCTAATCGCGCACCGGCCAGTGTAGCGGGCACACGCTGCGTGTCTTCAACTATTCGAGACATGAAAAACCTCTTTAAAGCGCGAAAAAAACCCCAGCAAGGCGAAAAATCAGCCTCAGCATGGAAAAATCGATATTGACGGCACCTGACGAAACGTCGCTAAGCCTGCGTTTTATGTCGAGGTGTTTTATAGTGGGCGGACTGCGACCTATTCTACCATTTCTACTTATGGCCATCGCCGCTTTTTGGTGATTGAGGCTTGTTTGCAACGAGGATGAAGATGCGCGTTTTTTCAGCTGCCAACCGCTTTGGTGCTCTAGCCCTAAGCCTTGCCCTTTTAGCGGGCTGTGCGAGTAACGACACCAGTGAAGAAGAGGAAGATGAATTTGCTGGGGTGCAAGAGCGCGAGCTCTATGAATTGGCCCGCACGGCCTTAGACAGCAACCGCTACCCGATCGCGATAGAGCGTTTAGAAGCGCTTGATACCCGCTATCCTTTTGGCGCCCATGCTGAGCAGGCACAGCTTGAGCTGATCTATGCCTACTATGAAAATAGCAATTGGGAAGAAGCCCGGGCAGCGGCTAGCCGCTTTATTCGCCTTCACCCCGACCACCCCCAGGTTGACTACGCCTACTACCTTCGTGGCCTCTCGGCGTGGCAAGCAGGACGTTTTAGCTTAGAGCGCCTGCGCCTAATTGATATCTCCAAGCGCGATTTGGGCGCCTCGCGGGATGCCTACAATGATTTCCGCGAGCTGATCCAGCGTTACCCACAGAGTGAATATGCGCCGGATGCCCAGCAGCGCATCGTCTATCTGCGTGAGCTAATGGCCCGCCATGAACTACATGTCGCCGATTATTACCTACGCCGCGGGGCCTATTTGGCAGCGGTTGAACGCGGCCGCTGGGTCGTCGAAAACTATCCTGAATCAAGCGCCACCCGGGATGCCCTAGCCACCATGGTAGAAGGCTATCAAGGCTTGGACATGGATGATCGCGCCAATGAGGTGCTAGCTGTACTGCGTGAAAACGCGCCTGGCCACGAACAGCTGCAGGGCAGCCGTTTTGTCCCCAAGCATTTAGGCCAAGATGATTAAGCCTATGAACATGCTGCAACAATAAAAGCGATACACATCCGCAAAAAAAACCACGCTTCGGCGTGGTTTTTTTGTGTTTGCTTTAGCGCTAGGCCCGGCTTATGCGCCGGGCTGCCAGCCATTAACAATCGGGTAGCGGCGGTCCCGGCCAAAACCGCGTGGCGTCACCCGTACGCCAATCGGGGCTTGACGGCGCTTATACTCGCAGCGGTCAACGAGCTTAACCACTTTATAAACGTCTTCCTCGTCAAAACCAGCGGCAATAATTGCCTCAGCGCTCATATCGCCTTCAATGTAGCTGACTAAGATCGCGTCGAGCACATCGTAATCGGGCAAGGAGTCGCTATCCTGTTGATCAGGCGCCAGCTCGGCACTGGGTGGCCGCTCGATCACCCGCTCAGGAATGGCAGGTGATTGCGTGTTGCGCCAGCGGGCAAGGCGATAAACCCAGGTTTTATACACATCCTTAATAGCGTTATAGCCGCCCACCATATCGCCATACAGCGTGGCATACCCCACCGCCATTTCGCTCTTGTTGCCGGTGGTCAGCACCATCAAGCCTTTCTTATTGGAAATCGCCATTAGCAGCACACCGCGGCAGCGCGACTGCAGGTTTTCCTCGGTAGTATCACGTTGCGTACCGGCAAAGCTTTCAGCAAGCGTCCCCATAAAGGCGTCGACCATGGGTTCAATCGGCATGATCTCGTAGTGCACGCCGAGCATATTGGCCTGCTCTGCAGCGTCCTGCTTGGAAATATCCGCCGTGTAGTGATAGGGCATCATCACCGCCTGCACCCGTTGAGGGCCCAGTGCGTCAACCGCAATCGCCAGCGAAAGCGCGGAATCAATGCCGCCGGAAAGCCCCAGCACCACGCCCTCAAAACCGCTCTTGTTGACGTAATCGCGCAACCCGGTCACGAGCGCACAGTAAAGGCTCTCTTCCGGCTCTACCTCAGGGTCAATCTCTCCGGCTTGGGGTTCCCACACCGTCGCGCTGGTTTGCAAAAACTGAACCGGCATCAGGCCCGCCTGCCAATACGGCGCCAGCACCTGCAGCTCACCGCTGGCGTTAACGCAGCAAGAGCCGCCATCAAAGACCAGTTCATCTTGGCCACCGATGGTGTTCACATACACAATTGGAAGCTGCGTATCCTGGGCATGCTCCTCCAACAGGCGCAGCCGTTCCGCGGGCTTGTCTTGGTGATAAGGAGAGGCGTGCAAGGAGACCAGCACCTCAGCGCCCGCTTGCGCGGCGGCCTTAACCGGCGCGCCATCCCAAAGGTCTTCGCAGATCACGATGCCTAGTTTGGCGCCTTTATGCTCATACACCAGCGTCTCAGTGCCGGGCGTGAAATAGCGCTGCTCATCGAACACTTGGTAGTTAGGCAGCGCCTGCTTGGCGTACTCAGCTTCCCACTGGCCGTTGTAGAGTACCCCAGCCAAGTTGTAACAGTGGCCTTCCCGCACGCCGGGATAGCCGATGATCACCAACACATCACTGGCGACCTTCGATGCCATTAGCGCGCGAGCTTCACGCAGACGGGTTTCCATAGAGGGGCGCAGCAGCAAATCTTCCGGCGGGTAGCCCGACAAAAAAAGCTCTGGAAAGACAACAATATCCGCCCCATGCTCAATCCGCGCTTCGCGCACTGCTTCAATCGCGCGTGCGGCATTGCCGGGAATATCCCCGACCAGAGGATCGAGTTGGGCCATTACCAGCGTTAAGTCTTGCATGGGCGTCAAAATCTCTTGAGAATCTTTGAAATAGGGTTACACCGTCATCGTCGTATTGTCCCGCAAGGGCCGCCAACTGGCAAAGGCCATGCGTCAATCCCAAGCCTAGTTCCCTCATTCGGGAGACAAAATAAGGATGAACCTCTTGATCATTCGGCTGATTATCTTCGCCGTTGTATTTTATGCCGGTTTAAAGCTCTACGGCATCTACCGACAACGTAAGCTTGAGCATGAAGCACAGCATAAACAAGTCAATCGCCATGAAGGCGGTAAAATGGTGCGCTGTCGCTGGTGTGAGGTGCACGTACCCGAAGATGAAGCGCTGCGCGACCACGAGCAGTGGTTCTGCTCCAGCGCGCACCGTGACCGTTTTTTACAAGAGCAGCAGGATAAAGACGGCGCGCCTTAAACCTGAATAAGCCGCTCGGGCGTAGGCTGGTAAGGCGCGGGGTCGATCAATGGCTCGCGCCCAAGCAGTTGATCCGCCAATAAATGGGTCGAGGCAGGCGCCAATACCAAGCCATTACGATAGTGCCCCGCATTGATGTATACGTTAGGCCATTCTTGAAGGGCGCCGATAAAAGGAATGCCCGCTGGCGAACCAGGGCGAAGCCCGGCCCATTGATGCGCTACCGGGCAGGTTGCCAAGGCAGGCAGAATGGCCTCGGCGCTGTGTTTTAGCGATGCCAGCGCTGCCGCGTCGGTGGTCTTATCAAACCCAGCTTCCTCTAACGTAGAACCGACCAACAGCAACCCGTCTGCACGCGGAATAATATAACGCCCATCTTTTAACACCACACGCTGCACTAACCCTTTGGGTGCCTGGTAAGCGATCATCTGCCCTTTTACCGGCCTTACCGGCAGTTGCACCTTCAGCTGAGCCAATAGTTGAGCAGTCCAGGCACCGCCACACACCACAATGCGCCCAGCGATTAACGGCCCTTGTGAGCTAACCACGCCCTCCACCTGGCCCTCCTTTTGGATAAAGCCACTGACCTCGCACTGCTCTCTCAGCGTTACCTGCGGCATCGCCGTTAGCCGCGCCTTCAACGCTTTGGCTAAGCGCGGGTTACGCACACTGCCCAGGGTCGGCATCCATAGCGCACTGTCGCCCGCCATTGCCACGCCAGGCTCTTTATCGCGGACGAAATCTGCCCCTACCCGCTCTAGCGGTTTGCCCAGCTGTCGAGCCCAGCACAGAGCACTATCGGCGTCATCTACGTTCAGGTAGAGCAGCCCTCTTTGGCGATACTCAGGATCAATGCCTGTCTCTTCCAGCAAGCGTAAAGCCAACGAGGGGTAAACCCCTTCTGACCAGCGGGATAGTTGCGATATCGCAGCATCGTATCGCCATGGATAAAGCGGTGAGACGATACCGCCACCGGCCCACGACGCCTCTTTACCGCACTCGCCACGATCCACCAGCGTGACCTGCTGACCCGCATCGGCTAACTGTAGCGCCGTCATCATGCCGATCACGCCGCCACCAATAATTAAGAAATCGCTCACAACATTGTCCGTTTTGGCTTACATAAAAAATAGTGACTATCGCCTAGGATGATTAAACCACCAACTGATCATGGCCGTTGACACCGGGCACTGAGCATAGCGCGGGCAATAACAAGGTCAAGTAAGGAGAGGCGATGAACGATGGCCATAACGGCGCGCGCACGCTACCTGAAAGCGGGTTTACGTTGCTTGAGCTAATGATCACGCTGCTATTAGTCGGCATTATGGCTGCCTGGGGGCTACCTAATTTTCAAGCATTGGGTGAGCGAACCGCGCAGACCAGCGAAGTCAATCGATTACAAAGCGCGTTTTCATTAGCGCGCAATACGGCCATCAGCCAGCGTCGCCAGATCACGCTTTGTCCGGCGGCTGAGGACCGCACGGCATGCAGTAGCGAATGGGGCGGTGAGCTCATGATCGTAAAGGGGGATCAAACAGATAATATTCAAACCGACGATATTTTGCACATTATGCCTGCCGAGCGAGGCACACGAGTAACTTACAGCCGGGGCTGGTCGCGCATTCGCTACAGCTCATTGGGCTATACCAGCGGTTATAACGGCAGTTTTGCTATTTGTTCAGGCCACGGTGCCGAAGAGTCGCAGGGGAAAAAGCTAGTGCTGAGCCAGTTGGGCCGTCTGAGAATCGATGAAGCGCCTATCGATTGCTAGGCGCTTCAGAGCAGAGTGCAACGTTACCCGGCAATACCGTCTAAATAACGCTCGGCATCCAGCGCCGCCATGCAACCGCTACCGGCAGAGGTGATCGCTTGGCGATAAATGTGATCCATGACATCACCGCAGGCAAACACACCCGGCACGCTGGTCGCGGTGGCGTTGCCTTCAAGGCCAGAGGTTACCTTGATGTAGCCGCCGTTCATGGCTAACTGACCTTCAAAAATGCCAGTGTTGGGGCTATGACCAATGGCGATAAACAAACCTGGCGCATGAATCTCTTTGCTTGAACCATCTTTAGTGGATTTGACCCGTACGCCTGTAACACCCGAGTTATCGCCGAGCACTTCTTCCACTTCCTGGAACCACTCAAGGGCGATCTTTCCGGCTGCTGCTTTCTCTAATAGCTTATCTTGCAAGATTTTTTCTGCTCGCAATGTATCCCGGCGATGTACCAGAGTGACTTTGGAGGCAATATTGGAGAGATAGAGCGCCTCTTCCACGGCAGTATTGCCGCCACCGACCACAATGACTTCCTGGTTGCGGTAGAAAAAGCCATCGCAGGTCGCGCAGGCCGATACCCCTTGGCCCATAAACTGCTGTTCGGTAGGCAGGCCCAGGTAACGTGCGCTGGCACCGGTGGCTATAATAAGTGCATCGCAGGTATAAACACCGCTGTCACCCTTTAAGGTGAAGGGTTTTTCACCTAGGCTGACCTCATTGATATGATCAAACAGCACTTCGGTATTGAAGCGTTCAGCGTGTTGCTTCATGCGCTCCATTAATTCGGGGCCTTGAACGCCTTGGGCGTCACCCGGCCAGTTATCCACGTCGGTTGTGGTGGTCAATTGCCCACCCGCCTGAATACCGGTGATCAGCAGTGGCTTCAGGTTTGCCCGCGCGGCATACACAGCAGCCGTATAGCCTGCCGGGCCGGATCCAAGAATAATCAAACGCTCATGACGAGTTTCCATGACACCACCTTGTAAAGATCTGACTGATAGCTTTATTGAGAGCTGTGTAAAAGCTTTATAAAAAATTAGGCACAGAGTCTGCCTGAAATGGTGCCAAGTACAAGCTATTGCAAGGTTTCGTCTACGCTATTAGGCGAAGAAACCTTGAAAGCGACGATGCAAACACCCATGTGTTATTACTAAATCAACGCCATACTGGGGTAAGCCATACTAGGGTAATCAATACGACAGGAAGATCGTGACCGTCACGCTGAGGGCAACACTCAGCAATCAGAGGAGAGACACATGAGCAAGACACCCGATACGCTAAGTACCTTAGAGGTGGGCAGTAAAACGTACCACTATTACAGCCTACCCAAAGCGGCAGAGGCACTGGGCAGCATTGACCGGCTACCCAAGACGCTCAAAATCCTACTCGAAAATCAGCTGCGCTTCGGCGATGACGAAAGTGTTGCTGAAGAAGACATGCAGGCCCTGGTCGACTGGCAGGCCGAAGGTAAATCCAGCCGTGAAATTGGCTATCGCCCGGCACGCGTATTGATGCAGGATTTTACCGGCGTACCCGGCGTAGTGGATCTAGCCTCTATGCGCGCCGCTGTCGAGAGCCTCGGTGAAGACCCCGCGAAGATCAACCCGCTCACCCCGGTTGATCTGGTTATTGATCACTCAGTCATGGTCGATAAGTTTGGCAACCAAGCGGCGTTCCAAGAGAACGTTGATATCGAGATGCAGCGTAACCGCGAGCGTTACGAGTTTCTCCGCTGGGGTCAGCAGGCGTTTGACAACTTCAGTGTCGTGCCCCCTGGTACCGGTATCTGCCACCAGGTAAACCTGGAGTACCTTGGCAGAACGGTATGGACTAAAGACGAAGACGGCAAGACCTTTGCCTATCCAGATACTCTCGTCGGCACTGACTCCCACACCACGATGATTAACGGATTGGGTGTATTAGGCTGGGGCGTTGGCGGTATTGAAGCTGAAGCCGCCATGCTTGGTCAGCCTGTCTCTATGCTGATTCCCGAAGTCATCGGTTTTAAATTGACCGGCAAATTACGCGAAGGCATTACCGCGACAGACTTGGTACTTACCGTTACAGAAATGCTGCGCAAGAAAGGTGTGGTGGGTAAATTTGTCGAGTTCTACGGCGACGGTTTGAAAGGCCTGCCGTTGGCGGATCGCGCTACCATTGCCAATATGGCCCCTGAGTATGGCGCTACTTGTGGCTTCTTCCCAGTGGATGAAGAAACCCTGAACTATATGCGTCTTACCGGTCGTGAAGATGAGCAAGTCGCGCTGGTAGAAGCCTATAGCAAAGCCCAAGGGCTGTGGCGAGAACCCAGCGATGAGCCGATCTTCACCGACGCTCTGGAACTGGACATGACCGAGGTGGAAGCCAGCCTTGCCGGCCCCAAACGTCCGCAAGACCGGGTCGCCTTACAGGATATGGCGGCAGCCTTTGACAAGTTCATGCAGGAAGATAGCAAGGCCAAGCCAACCGAAAAGGGTAAGTTCTCCTCTGAAGGTGGCCAAACTGCAGTAGGTGTAGAGCGCAGCTTCGAACATGACACCAGTCAAGCCGTTAAGCTTGATGACCATGACTTTAGCCTTGACCCCGGCGCGGTGGTCATCGCGGCCATTACCTCCTGCACTAACACGTCCAACCCCAGCGTTATGATGGCGGCCGGTTTGTTGGCACGTAAAGCCCGTGAAAAGGGCTTAACTACCCAACCGTGGGTGAAAACGTCACTGGCGCCCGGCTCTAAAGTGGTCACCGACTACCTTGCTGCCGCTGGCCTCAATGATGACCTGGATGCGTTAGGCTTCAACTTGGTCGGTTACGGCTGTACCACTTGTATCGGCAACTCCGGCCCGCTGCCTGATGAGATCGAGCAGGCCATTAACGAGGGCGACCTCGCCGTGGCCTCGGTGCTGTCTGGTAACCGGAACTTCGAAGGCCGGGTTCATCCCTTGGTTAAAACCAATTGGCTAGCCTCCCCGCCCCTGGTGGTCGCCTACGCCCTGGCAGGTAACGTTCAACGCGACCTTACCAAAGAGCCACTGGGTCAAGGCAGCGACGGTGAGCCTGTCTATCTCAAAGACATCTGGCCCACTCAAGCAGAGATCGCCAGCGCCGTTGAGAAGGTCAATACCGCGATGTTCCGTAAAGAGTACGGCGCGGTGTTTGAGGGTGACGACGTCTGGAAAGCCATCGACGTTTCAGAGAGCAAGGTCTATCAGTGGCCTGAATCTACCTACATTCAGCACCCCCCCTTCTTTGAAGGTATGGGCCGTGAGCCGGATGCCATCGAAGATGTGCACAACGCTCGTGTTCTAGCGATGCTAGGCGACTCGGTAACCACCGACCATATCTCCCCGGCGGGCGCCATCAAGCCTGACAGCCCGGCAGGTCGCTACTTACAAGAGCACGGCGTTAAGCCGGTCGACTTCAACTCCTACGGTTCACGCCGGGGTAACCATGAAGTCATGATGCGCGGCACCTTCGCCAACGTGCGGATCAAAAATGAGATGCTCGATGGCGTTGTCGGTGGTGAAACACGCCACGTGCCCAGCGGCGAGCAGATGGCCATTTACGATGCCGCGATGAAGTACAAAGAGGAAGGCAAACCGCTGGTCGTGATTGCCGGTAAAGAGTACGGCACCGGCTCTTCACGGGATTGGGCAGCGAAAGGCACGCGTCTGTTGGGCGTTCGTGCCGTGATCGCCGAATCCTTTGAGCGCATCCACCGCTCTAACCTGATCGGCATGGGCGTTGTGCCGCTGCAGTTTGCCGAAGGCGAAAGCCGTAAAACGCTGGGCCTAACCGGGGATGAAGAAATTTCGATTGCCGGTTTGAGCGACCTAACGCCAGGTGGCACGGTCAAAGTGATGATTAAAAATGCCGATGGGGAACGTAGCGTTGATGCCAAGTGCCGAATTGATACGGTAAACGAGCTGGCTTACTACCGTCATGGTGGTATCCTTCACTACGTGCTGCGCAAGATGATCGGCGCAGCCTAAAGGTAAAACCTACCAATGCTTGCATGCCCCCACTTCGGTGGGGGCTTTTTTTGGGCTTGATCTAGCAGATTGCTGATAAGTGCATGCCTAAAAAGCACGGCGGCGGTAAGTGCGGTAATCCGGCGACCAGGACGCCTTTTCAATCAACTCCCGCAGAGTAGTGCCGCTGGTTTTCAGCGCCACGCCGTTCTGCTGCGCCTGGGCAGCCACTTCAAAGGCAATCGACTTGCTGATATCGCGAATACGTGACAGCGGTGGCAGAAGCGCCCCTTTGCCCTCTTTTACCAGCGGTGCTTCACGGGCAAGCGCCCGCGAAGCGCTCATCAGCATCTCATCGGTGACGCGGCTAGCACTGGCGGCAATCACGCCCAACCCGATGCCCGGGAAGATATAGGCATTATTGCACTGAGCGATGGGATACGTGCGCCCGTTATGCACCACCGGCGCAAAGGGGCTACCGGTCGCTACCAGCGCTTGACCATCGGTCCAACGGATAACATCTTCCGGCACCGCCTCTGCTTGCGAGGTCGGGTTGGAGAGCGGCATGATCACGGGGTGCTCACAGCCCGCGTGCATGGTGCGAACAACCTGCTCGGTGAAAATACCGCGTTGCCCGCAGACTCCGATCAACACCGTTGGTTTGATCTGCGCGATCGTCTCCTCCAGGGCTTGACCATTCCAGCCAACCACCACTGAAGGATCATGGGCTAGACGACGCTGGAAGTCGCGCTGCCACGCTTGATCGCTGGTCATCAACCCGTCCCTATCGACGATGAAAATACGTGCCCGTGCCTCGCTTTCAGTCAAGCCTTCGGCTTCCATGGCCACCACCACCTGCTCGGCAATCCCACAGCCCGCAGAACCGCCGCCGACAAACACTACGCGCTGCTGGGCGATGGTTTCTTCACGTGCCTGGCAAGCCGCCATCAAGGTGCCGACCACCACAGAAGCAGTCCCCTGTACGTCGTCGTTGAAGCAGCATAGCTCGTCACGATAACGTTCCAGCAATGGCACCGCGTTGGCCTGGGCAAAGTCTTCAAATTGCAGCAGCACGTTAGGCCAACGGCGCTTCACAGCGGCAATGAACTCTGCCATGAAAGCATCGTACTCTTCTTGCCCTACCCGCTCATGACGCCAACCCATGTACATGGGGTCATCCAACAGCGCTTTATTGTTGGTGCCCACATCGATCATGATAGGGAGCGTGTAGGCAGGGCTGATGCCACCACAGGCGGTATACAGCGCCAGCTTACCGATGGGAATTCCCATCCCACCGATACCCTGGTCGCCCAGGCCTAGAATGCGCTCACCATCCGTCACCACGATGACTTTAACGTTATCTTTGGTGGCGCTGCGCAGGATGTCATCCATATGCTCGCGGTCAGGGTAGCTAATAAACAGCCCGCGGTGATTACGATAAATATTGGAGAATTCCTGACATGCCTGCCCCACCGTGGGGGTATAAATAATCGGCAGCATCTCTTCCAGATGCTGAGAAACCATACGGAAGTAGAGCGTTTCGTTGTCATCTTGAATAGCGCGCAGATGAATGTGTTTCTCAAGGTCACTATGGCACTGCTGGTACTGACGATAGACCCGCTCTAGCTGATCCTCAATGGTTTCCACCTTTTGCGGCAGCAAACCAATCAGGTTAAACGCCAGGCGCTCCTGTTGAGTAAACGCGCTGCCTTTGTTCAATAGCGGCATTTCGAGCAAAGAAGGACCGGCGTAAGGAAGGTATAAAGGGCGTTTACTCTGGGTAGTCATAAGCATTCTCTTTTTATGTCAATCACTGCTGCAATGCAGCAACATCGGGCGTTTGCGGCGTTTGGGCTTAATGTAACATGCTCCTGCTACAAAGGTAGAAGAGAGCGACGTTGTTAACATACAAACGCCCCGGTTGAATGGGCTTCAAACCGGGGCGTCATCTATTTATCTACCCATCTGCCGCCTATTTACTTATTCCTTAACTACTTGGCTACTTGAGGAGCGCTAAGTCAGCATTAACTCGTTTTAGCGGTTGGCTTTCGGCCTTCTACGCCGTTAAAAAAGAAAGGCCTTAATTTAACACCCAGCATATTGCCGGCGAACGCAGCAACCAACCACACCCAGCCATGCAGGCTGCCAGACGCAATGCCGCTGAAGTAGGCGCCGATATTGCAGCCATACGCCAAGCGGGCGCCATACCCCAACAGGAGGCCACCAACGATTGCCGCCAGTAGAGATTTCAATGGAATCTTGAAGTTAGGCGCAAAGCGACCGGCCAAGCTGGCGGCGGCAAGTGCCCCCAGCATAATGCCGACGTTCATTACCGTAGTGATATCGCTCCATACGCTGGCTTCAAGCGCTGCTGCATTACCCGGCGCTTGCCAATAGCCCCATTGGCTTACATCGCCACCAACGAGCGCATAGCTCTTTGCACCCCACAGTGCGAACGCGGAGGTAATTCCCCATGGGCGGCCAGCCAGGGCCAAGGTGACGAAATTCAGTAACGCCAACGCCACGGCACCCGCCACCAATGGCCAAGGCCCTGTCAGCCAACGCTCAGCACTTTGTTTATTAACAGCAGGCGCCTGCTCTAACTGACCATGGCGGCGCTTCTCCATCACCCAGGTAAAAGCAGCAATCGCAGCAAACAACACCAGGCTAATCGCAACCCCGCCACTCACCCCAGCCACGTTGACCAGTGATACCGGCTGAAAGGCCGGCAAACTCTGCCACCAGGCAAAATGCGCCGAACCAACCACCGAGCCGACAATAAAGAAAACCAAGGTGATCAACATACGCGCGTTACCACCACCCGCGGTAAAAAGCGTACCAGAAGCACACCCACCGCCTAACTGCATGCCCAGCCCGAATAAAAACGCCCCCACCAACACGGAGATACCGATAGGTGCGACAAAGCCCGACACTTCATTGCCAAAGAGCGTGCCAGCCCCCAACGCAGGGAAAAACAGCACTACTGCGATCGCCAGCATCACCATCTGGGCACGCAAGCCACGCCCTCGTCGTTCGGTAATAAATACCCGCCACGCCGAGGTAAAACCAAAGGCAGCATGATAAAGCACCATGCCAAACAGCCCACCGACAATCATCAACAGGCCGGTATTGGCCTCAAACACTACTCCTATAAGCAACGCGCCAAGCACGATCGCCGCAGTGGCGATAAGCGGCACGCGATAACTCTGCGGCGCAGCAGCCGTCGTTGTAGACATACATTCACCTTTATCAATGCCAAAAGCGCCTCTTCACGAACAGGCGCTTCCAGACAGAATGGATCCAGTTAGTACGGATAATGATGACAAGCTTAACGCTGCTAATAATCGGCGTACAATTATTTGTGCAGCGGTATTTATGACGATTAACACTATTTACTGGCTTTCTTCCTCTCGAGTGACGTATAGCCTGTTCACCAACACAAACGCCACCACCGTCAGCGGTGCGGCCAAAATCAGGCCGGCTAAACCAAACAGAGTACTGGCTGCAAACAGCGAAAATAGCAGCATCGCTGGAGGCAAGTGAACAGCGCGCTGCTGTACCAGCGGCTGTAAAATGTTGCCCTCTACCTGCTGAATAACCGTATACGCAATCAGCACAAATAGCGTGGTTTGAGGACTCACAGTGAAGGCAAGCAACAACGCAGGAATAGCAGCGATCAGGGGCCCCACCAGTGGCACAAAATCCAATAGCCCCGCCACCAACCCCAAGCCAAGCGGCGCAGGTACGCCTAACAGCCACATGCTGACACCCACTAAGAGCCCCGTGACCACCATGGCCACTAACTGCCCGCCAAGCCAAAAGCGAAGCGCCTTACCGCTCTCATCCAGCGCTTCACCCAAACGTGGGCGGCTTTTAATGGGCGCGAGTAGCAATAAACCACGGCGATAAAGACCCGGCTGTGCAGCAAAATAAACCATGCCGACGATAAGCGCGAAAAAGCTGACAACACTGCCTCCCATGGAGACCACAACCATCCCCACTTGAGAAATACCATTACCAAACAGGTTACCCGCCCGCTCAGCCGCGTTATCCACCAACGGCGCTAGCTGCGACCCTTCAAGCCTTTCCTGAAGCTGATCCCATGCCTCGGGCAATAGAACAGCCAGTGATTCCAACTCAGCAGACACCTGCGCGCCAAATGCCCAACTAACTAAGCCTAGCGCCAGGGTTAGCGTAATAATCACCGTTAACAGCGCCAGCCACCGTGGCACGCCTAGCCTCAAAAGTGGCGTCATACCCGTTTGCAATATACAGGCGCCCACCACTGCGCCAAAAATCAGGATCAGTAGACCAACCAGCTTCCAAAGCATTAACGCGACGACGGCCAGCGTTAAGGCTATCAATGCACATTCCGTAAACGACTGATGTCGATACCTTGACCGCATACAATATTCCCTTTGTGGATGCGTTGGTTTTGCGAAGCTAAGTACGTATCTGAGAAATACATAGCCTACGTGATAAGCACTATAGAACATCAGCACAACCATGCTCATGCACAACCATGCTCATGCACAACCATGCTCATTCAGTTAATGACTGACGCCCCCGATTGAAGGCTGAGCTATCACTAACAGCCTAGTTAGCAGCAAAGCGGGAGGCCCGAAACAAACGAAGCCCTTTCCAAGCAGAAGGGGCTTCGTCGTTACTGCTAGATGGCTGACAGGTCACTATGTGAATGGCAGTATTCAGATATTAAACAAACCGCCCCAGGCCAACGGCAGCACGTAAGCGATCCATCGTCACTGCCGCTTCTTCGCGCGCCCGCTCGGCGCCTTTCTGAAGTACCGCTTCAATATGTGCGGGATCTTCCATCAGAGCGTTATAGCGTTCACGAGGAGCGCTTAAGTGAGCATTCAAGTATTCAAATACTTGGTTCTTCGCATCACCCCAGCCAATGCCCGCAGCATACTGCTCGCGGAGGCTGGCGGTCTCTTGCGCCGTCGCAAAAGCGGAGTAAATCTGAAACAGCGTGCAGGTGTCCGGATCTTTCGGCTCACCGGGCTCCAGCGAGTTGGTCTTGATCTTACGTATCAGCTTCTGCAGCTTTTTCTCAGCCGAAAAGAGCGGGATTGTATTATCGTAGCTTTTGGACATCTTGCGCCCATCCAAACCATTCAGAAGCTGCGTTTTCTCGTCAACGACGGCTTCTGGGAGGACAAAATGCTGGCCCTTGTAGAGATGATTAAAGCGCCCGGCGATATCACGGGCCATCTCGATATGCTGAATCTGATCACGCCCTACCGGCACCTTATTGGCGTTAAACATTAAAATATCCGCCGCCATTAGCACAGGGTAGCCAAACAGCCCCATGGTGATGCCTTTATCCGGGTCTTGGTTTTCCGCCTCTTCGTTCTCCGCCACCGCCGCTTTATACGCATGGGCGCGGTTCATCAGGCCTTTGGCGCAGACGCAGGAGAGCATCCAGGTAAGCTCAGGGATTTCAGGAATATCCGACTGGCGATAGAAAATCGCGTTATCAGTATCCAACCCAAGTGCCAGCCATGTGGCAGCAATTTCCAGGCGAGATTCCTGTACGCGCTTAGGGTCTGGGCACTTGATCAGCGCGTGGTAATCAGCCAAAAAGTAGAACGACTGAACGTTGGGATCCTGGCTTGCCTCAATGGCAGGCTTGATCGCCCCGACATAGTTGCCCAAATGGGGCGTGCCGGTGGTGGTGATACCGGTGAGAACGCGGGTTTTGGCGGTTTGACTCATGGTTTTCAGGCTCTTAAGCAAATACCGCTATGATAACGCGGCCCTCTCCGTGTGGCGAATGGGGGCGGTCTCAATGACTAAGTGCAACACCTCACCTATCAGGTAAGGTATTGCCATGACTTACTGTTACCACCATCTTTCTGCTGAAGACCGAGCCGCCATCATGCTGATGCGGGTTAACCACTCGATTCGTGCTATCGCGCGTCAGTTGGGACGTGCACCCAGTACGATTTCACGAGAACTGGTGCGCCATACTGTTAGACCTGACAGCGCGTATGACGCTAGTCTCGCTGGTTACCGAGCCCGACTGACCCGCTGCCGGCCACGCCGCCGCCCGAAGCTGACTCTTGATGGTGAGCTATTCGAGCTGGTGGCCTACCTGTTGCGCAAGTACTGGTCACCAGAGCAAATTGCCCGCACACTGAAGCGTATGTTTCCTGATAACACTGACCACCACGTCTCGCACGAAGCCATCTATAATGCTCTCTACCTCATGCCGCGCGGCTCGCTCAAGAAAGAACTGATTGCCTGTTTGCGCCAGGGTAACGGTAAACGCCGCCCGCGCAGCCGTGGCAAGGATAGGCGACAACAGATTCCAGACTTGGTCAGCATCCATCTGCGGCCTCCAGAGATCGAAGACCGTCTGATGCCTGGCCATTGGGAGGGTGACCTCATCATCGGTGCCAACAACCGCTCTGCCGTCGGTACGTTGGTAGAGCGAACCACGCGCTTAGTGATCCTGGCGAAAGTGGACGGCACCACGGCCACAGCAGCGGCCATCGGCTTCAGCGACAAGCTCAATGAGGTGCCGCGCTCCCTGCGCCTATCGATGACCTATGACCAGGGCAAAGAAATGGTGAAGCATGCCGAGATTACTCAGAAGACGGGGACAGCGATCTACTTTGCCGACCCGCATAGCCCATGGCAGCGGGGTTCCAATGAGAACACCAACGGGCTATTGAGGCAGTACTTGCCGAAGGGCACGGACCTATCGGTCTACAGCCAGGAAGAACTCGACGAGATCGCCGACTCACTCAATACACGACCACGCAAGACACTGGACTGGCGCACGCCGCTGGAAGTCTACGCCGAGGTGCTCAAGAAATCCGTCGCCGATCCGAGCACTATTCAATAGTGTTGCACTTGGAACTTGAGACCGCCGGGGTTATTGCCAACCTACTAGTTTCCACACTTCATCAGGGTCACCAAAAGCACCTCCAAGCACCTCATCATAAACAATGCTACCGTTCCCACTTACGTTAACATTGCGCCCCCGCACACTACCAAAAAAGTTAGCGCCAGAATTGACCGACACATTTGTGTAAGGCGCATATACATTAGCGACCACACGGTTGCTTGAGTGGAAATTAACGCCTGTATCTGAACCGCTATAACCTGAGAAGATAGAAAACGTAGATTCCCCATTGCTGTTAATCGAGTTGATTTCGGGCATATTCAGTACACTACCGAAATCGACTTTTCCTTCCACAAAAACGGTCAAACTCGAGTCACCATCGATTACTAGACCAGCACCACCACCACCCATAGTAAAATCTTCATCGATCACAATAACCACGTTACCACCAGTAACTCTTAACGACGAAGAGCTTGTTAGCTTAAGGCTATTTAAACGATAGATGGATGCTTGCTCGCCAAACAAAGTATTTAACTCAGGCGAAGCATGACTCACCCAACGATTAATGTTCGAAGTTTGGTCATAGCGTTCTATTTGCTGTGGGCTAAACCGCCATTCCACATTAGGGTAGGCACCTACGGTGATATCACCGATTGAAGTAAGCTCTTCTTGATAGCGAGCAATCTCCTCACTTAACGAGTTACCTGCAAAGTCGACGATATCGCAGGGCTGCTCTTCCACGCGATTAAGAGATACATCGCTATTTGAGGAAAAATTGGCCCTTTTATTTGGGTCGATATGGTCCGAGACAGGATTGCGGTCAGAGGTAATGTTTCCACCTGCATAAATCCCCTCACCAACGCTGGCACTATAGTTATTGAAACGCACATCCCCCTGAGCCCTAACCACACCATCAACCCGCGCACTACTGCCAAAAATTACATCTGCAAGGCTCTCCGTATTTCTCTCTACGTAGGCTCCTCCGCCATTTAGATATATCGTTTGATTAGCCAAGATGCTACCAAAAACCTGTGAAGAGCCATTTAATGTAATAGTACCAAGCGCCTCTATGCCGCCATGAATTTTTTCGTTGCCGCCCAGCACGACATTGGCATTGTCAGCGGTGGTGCGTATAAGAGGGGTATCTTGCTCAACAAAATTTCCTGGTTCCCCATTCCAGGCTCCCTCATTTGAGCGGTAGCTACTAAAAGTGGAACCTCCACCTGACGACACTCCTTCACAGCCGACGACTGGAGACTGAAAAGGTGTCGAGTTTGACGCATAAATCAGCTTAGACTGGCCATAAGCATCACTGCGCAGACCATTGTCAATTGCTGTAATCTCAACTTTCCCATTCTGAACCTTAAATTTTAATTCAAAATTATCAAGTAGTACTTTATCTTTTTGGCCTTTATCAAATTCGCTTAGCTCTTCATAGTTACTGGGTCGAAGCTGTTGAAAAAAGGCGTCCAGCGCACCATTACCAAGTTTCTCCTCTACTTCCTTTCCTATCAAACTAAATTCGCCACTTTCCGCCCTATCTAGGAGACTATAGAGTGTCTCTTTTTCAATACTCAAAACAGCAACCAAAGCACTTTCTGCTGTCATATTACCTGAATCCGTGAGACCGGCCCCCAGGAATGCTTCTAACCTACTGAACTGCATGGCAATATAGCGAATATCGCCATTCACCCAGACAGTGCCATGCCCAACGTCAAGTTCCGCGCCAGTCGCCGCACCCTCACCAGCCACGCCGGGCTGTCCATCATCGGGCAATGCTTCGAGATCGCTGGCGTCGACAGCATCGACAGCCGCTTCCCCACCACGCTGGGCATGCGCACCAGTGACGTGATCAAGAGCTACCTGGGCCTGCTGTGTCTGGGCATGAGCGACTATGACGCTGTCGAGAACTTCCGCCGCGACAAGCCCTTCCAACAACTGCTGACCCTGCAGAAGGTGCCGAGCGCGGCGACGCTGCGACAGCGGCTGGAGAAACTTGCCGCCAACGACCTGCAGGCGCGCACCGCCACCTGGTCCACGACCCTGCTGTCACTGATCGAAGCACCGATCACCGCCGAGACGACGCACGTCTGCCTGGACATCGACACCTTCGTCATGGACAACAGCAACTCGAAGAAGGAAGGCGTCTCGCGGACCTACCAGAAGGTCGATGGCTACACACCGATCGCCGCCTATCTGGGCAACGAAGGGTGGTGCCTGGGTCTGGAACTGCGGCCTGGCAAGCAGCACACCATGAAGGAGAGCAACGCCTTCCTGGAGCGGGTGCTGCCTCGCACCCAAGGCCTGACCAAGCAACCGATCCTGTTACGCGAGGACAGCGGCTTCGACAGCCAGGCGCACCTGGCGCTTCTCGAACAGCAGCGCCAGGTCTTTGCCGACGAGGGGCGCCGGCTCGACTATGTCGTCAAATGGAACCCGCGCGGCTCGGCCACGGCTGATCGAGATACCTGGCTGGCGGTGGCGGCGGACTACTGGGAAGAGCTGCGTCCTGGCAAGCGCCAGGCGCTGTGGCTGCAGACCGTCTCGATCCACGACGACAACAAGACCGAATACGTCGTCCAACGCGTGATGCGCCTGGTAGAGCGCACCGCCGATCGCGATGGCCAGTTGCTGCTCGAACCGGACTATGAGTTGGAAGGCTGGTGGACCAGCCTGGACGAGGCGCCGGAGGCGGTGATCAAGCGCTACCAGGCGCATGCCACCCATGAGCAGTTTCACAGCGAGATCAAGACCGATCTCGACCTGGAGCGCTTGCCGTCCGGCAAGTTCGCCACCAACGATCTGATCCTGCATCTCGCCCAGTTGGCCTACAACATCCTGCGCCTGATGGGACAGCTGGGCATGACCGGCGAGCTGAGCCCGGTTCGCCACCCGGCCAAGCGGCGCCGGCTGCGCACCGTGCTACAAGAGCTGGTGCACCGTGCGGCTCTCGTGATTCACAAGGCACGGCAGATCATCCTCGACTTCGGGCAGGATATCGGGCGCATGACGGTGCTCAAGACGCTGCGGAGCCGACTGCGTTATCCACGAGGAACGCCATGCTGACCGTCAATCGGCGACACTCTATCCACAAGCAGTTCCAAGCGACACGCGATCGCCAGATATGTCGTGCCTGGCGGGTGGAAAGGCATGACAAAACGGGCCGTCAGCACCGATCAGCACGGTGGGTTTTGGCAATAACGGGCTTGCGAAAGCCAACTTGCACGGGGCGAATGATCAAAAAGTGCTCGCTGGCGGTGATAGGGAAAGTGTCGGCGCCGGCTTCACGGATTCAGGATATTAGCCTGAGTCGAGGCTCGATAGTTACCCGCCAAACGCTCGTCAATCAATGCACTCTGCATACCGGACATGCCCAGCATTAGCGCGCCAGAAAGCAGCGCCATAACAATCACTAACGCAGCACCTTTTTGCCGCTTCATGACGTTTTCCTCGTTAATAAAATAGAGTCAACTCCCTTCATTTTCTTCTTTTTCCCCGATATTGCCAGAGATACTATCAATGATTGACTGCCTCACAACTACATGAAATTCAATATTCCCCCCGTTCCGCTCAAGCGGCAAAGATACTAGGTAGAGACGCCCTGCTACACCATTCACTTCGGTGTCTTGAATAAATTGGTCAGCATCTTCAATACAGCTATTAGCTACGTCATCAGGAGGAAGATCCTTAAAGAAGCTGACCATGGGCTCCTCACTTTCTTTACCGCCATAATTAGTGTCATATACCGTACAATTACATCGGCTCTGATCATCTACTCTACATTCAAGGGTGTAACGGATTTTGATGGGTTTATCTGGATCGATCTGTCGAATCTCGCTGGTAACCTTCTGCGCAATAAAGATCAGACTTTCTTGTTTGCGGCTTAATTCATCCACTTTTTTAAAGGTTTGAAAAGTGGTCAGAAATAGCTGGCCTGCCCCTAAAATAATCACGGAGCCGATTACCATTGCCACCATCAACTCAACGAGCGTAAAACCTTGTTGTTTATTCATCATCACTCCCTTCCCCTAGGTTAGGAAGGCGAAAGATATAGGTAAACACATTTGATTCGGCATCCCCAGGTCGGCTACCCAGGTCAATCTCAATAGTAAATTCACAATTTCCCTCATATTGTATTCCACTACCTTCCTTATCCACATTGCGTAGCGGGTACGAATCACGATCACTAAACCAATCCGCCTCCCAAGCGGGCTCAATATCAATATCTGCGCAGCCATTTACATCGTCTCTTGCCCACTCCGCCCAAAGCCTTTCCTGGGCATCCACAGCGGCAACACTTGCCACCGAACGCTGGTAGCCTGCATTGGCACTTTGCAGCGCTTTAAGCTGCATAGCCGCCACACCGAGCAGGCCAACGGATAGAACCACCAGCGCGATCAATGCTTCAATTAAACTAAAACCGCGCTGATGGATCATAGCTCTAAGTCCTTTCTTCGAATGCTGCCGGTTATATTTATAGCAAGCGTAATCGAGGCCTCTTCCTCCAGCTGTCGCTGCGGGCTAAGTGTGATATGGCAAGGACTAGAGCATTTATCAATATTAGCGTCCCCCAGGTTTAGGAAGGTAAGCGAGAATGTTTGATTTGGCATAGTGATATTAGCCGTCCGCCCCACTCGCATGGTCTCCTCCTCGCTTTTCACCCAGTAACACCAGCGGAGACTATCATTGTCTTCGACCATGCCCTCAAGGCCACCGCACTCACCGGGCGGTAAGAACTCAACCGTGACGTTCTGGCGCTGTTTAATCGCCTCGCTACGGGCAAAACTTAGCACAGAGACCATTTCATTGACGTCAGCAGACAGCTGCTGGCGGGTAAGGAAATCAGAAAATGCGGGCACCGTCATCACAGCGATGATCGTTGCGATCAACAGCGTAATTAGCAATTCAATGAGCGTAAAGCCTCGTTGGGACATAAGTTACCAACACTCAGGCGTATTATTGTCGCCATTCGGCCCTTTTTGACCGTTGCTCTCTATCCAGAGTGTTTTACAACCGGCTGGAACATTGATTCCTTCTTGCGCCTCTAGACGATATGTCAAACCCGACTCTGTCAGTCGTATCAAGGGATAAACACCATCAGGTGACGCTTTCGTTTCAAAGCATTCTTCTTTATAAATATAATTCGAGGTATAACAGCGTTCCATTACTAAAGCAGCCTGCATAAGGCCGGACTTACCGTCAGTGAGACGACTACGCTCCACATAGCTAGCATAATTCGGGTAGGCAATGGTCGCGAAGATGCCAATTATCGCGACCACAACCAGCAATTCGATCAAAGTAAAACCACGCTGGCCGTTCTGGAAAAAATGGCCAGTAATTAAATCAGAAACATTAGACACGTAGCTCTGCTCCTGTATTAGTTGGCTCATACATCCAGTATGTCGCAAACTAATACGCTTTGCATCACGAAGCCTAAGATCAGCTGCTGGCGATCACCTTCTCACGCAACTCTTTTGGCATAGAAAAAGTAATGGTTTCTTCGCGGCCTTGTAACTCTTCGGGCACAGCAGCGCCCATGGTTTGAAGCTTGCTAATCACGCCTTTCACCAGCACTTCAGGGGCACTGGCACCTGCAGTAACGCCGATACGGCCCACATTTTCAAGCCACTGGGGATCAATCTGTTCGGCATTGTCGATCAGGTAGGCGGGTGTGCCCATCCGCTCAGAGAGCTCTCTTAAGCGGTTCGAGTTTGAGCTATTGGGGCTACCGACCACTAATAACAAATCACTCTGGGCGGCTAACTCACGCACGGCATCTTGGCGGTTTTGCGTGGCGTAGCAGATATCATCATTGCGTGGCCCTTGAATCTCGGAAAACTTGTCGCGCAGCGCATCGATCACTTTGGCGGTGTCATCCATTGAGAGCGTGGTTTGCGTTACGAAGGCAAGCTTGGAGGGATCACGCACTTCCAGTTTAGCAACGTCTTTTTCGTCCTCGACCAAGTAGATACACCCGCCGTGGGAGGTATCGTAACGCCCCATGGTACCTTCAACTTCCGGGTGGCCTTCATGACCAATCAGAATGCACTCCTGCCCACGTTTGGCGTAGCGCAGCACTTCCAGGTGCACCTTGGTCACTAGCGGGCAGGTGGCATCAAATACCTTCAACCCCCGCCGCTCGGCATCGGCTTGCACCGCACGGGAAACACCGTGGGCAGAGAAAATGACAATGACGTCATCCGGCACTTCATCCAGCTCTTCAACGAACACAGCACCGCGGGCGCGCAGTGTCTCGACCACAAAGCGGTTATGGACAACCTCGTGGCGCACATAAATAGGCGGGCCAAAGACATCCAGTGCGCGATTGACGATATCAATCGCACGATCCACACCGGCACAAAAACCGCGCGGGTTGGCCAATTTAATTTCGATAGGCTGTGGTTGCTGCGTGCTTGTCATAAGAGCGCCTTGATGCGACGTAGCATCTGCTTAATGAGTGTTCACCGGCTTAACGTCCAGTACTTCTACTTCAAACGTAAGCGTACGGCCTGCTAACGGGTGGTTGAAATCCACCTCAATACGATCACCGTCAATGGTTTTGACCACGCCTGGCAATTCCGTTCCCGCTTTATCGGCAAACGACATCACCATGCCAATTTCCGGGGGCTCGTCACCAAAATCTGCCCGCTTCAGGGTCTGAATATTTTGCGGGTTATGCTGACCGAAAGCATGTTCTGGGGTGATCTGAAATGTCCCCTCTTGGCCCGCGGCCATGCCTTTAATCGGATGCTCAAAACCGGGCGGCAGGTTGCCATCGCCAACTTCGAAGGTGGCCGGTGCTTTGTCTTTGGTGGAGTCCACCAACGTGCCGTCTTCCAGCTTTAAGGTGAAGTGCAGCGTCACTTCCATGCCGTCATCGATCAGATAGTCGCTCATAGCAGTTCTCAATAGTCAGTTGTTCTCAACGTTCAATTAATGGGAAGTTTCGGCTACTTTTTTGCGCCGCCGTTCGCCCATAATGGATTCCCAGATTAAAGCGACAGCCCCTAGGGTAATCGCAATATCCGCCACATTAAACGCCGGGTAGTACCACCCAGCGGCGTGGAAAGAGAGAAAATCGACCACATAGCCATGCACCAAGCGGTCATAGAGATTGCCCAGCGCACCGCCGATAATCAATGGCAACGCTATCGCCAATAGCTTTTCGTCATGCTTGATGCGTGTGAGCCAAATGGTTAAGCCTACCGTTGCGCCAATCGCAATAAGGGCGAAGAACCAGCGCTGCCAGCCGGGGTGAGTGGCTAAAAAGCTGAACGCCGCGCCGGTGTTGTGCAGCAGCGTCAGGTTAAAGAACGGCAACACTTCGACCGGCTGAGCATAGCCGAGCTGGCTGCTGGCCACGTATTTAGTGGCCAAATCCAGTACGATCACCGCCACCGCTAACCATAGCCAGCGCAGCGGCCGATGCATCGTCGGCCGTGCGTTGGTATCAGGCGTGTTTCCTTCTTTAAGCATAATATCGAATCTCGCCGCTGCCTTCAGGTAGGTTGCTGATACAGCGCCCACATAAATCAGGGTGCTCAGCATGCGTGCCTACATCCGGGCGATGGTGCCAGCAGCGCTCGCACTTGGTGTTGTCGCTGGCTTTGACGGCGACTTTAAGCCCCTCTAGTTCCGTCGCTTCTGCATCGCCTGCATCAGTCAGGGGTTTAAGCGTAACTTCGCTTGTCAGCATCACAAACCGCAGCTCATCGCCCAGTTTAGTCAGCGTCGCCTGAAGCTCGTCGCTTACATACAGCGTCACTTCGGCCGCCAGGCTGCCTTTGATCACTTTGGCATTACGGGCATCTTCCAGGCACTTATTGACCGAGTGCTTGACCTCCAGCACCTGTTCCCAGAACGCACGGCCCAAATCAGCGCCCTCTTCCAGCGTGCCAAGGTCAGTGTAGTAGGTCTCAAGCAACACGCTGTCGCCACGCTTGCCGGGGATGTTCTCGTGAATCTCTTCTGCGGTGAAGGAGAGAATCGGCGCGATCCAGCGGCTCAGCGCTTCCACCACGTGATAGAGCGCGGTTTGCGCACTGCGGCGCGCCAGCGAATCGGTTTGCGTGGTGTATTGGCGGTCCTTGATGACGTCTAAATAGAAGCCACCCAGCTCCCGGGCACAGAAACCGTGCACCTGCTGATAAACATCCAGGAAGCGGTACTCTTCATAGGCTTTTTCAATGCGCGCCTGAAGCTGAGCCGCACGATCCACGACCCACTGGTCCAGCGCCAGCATATCGCCAAACGCCACTTGGTTTTTGTCTGGATCAAACCCGTTAAGGTTTGAAAGCAGGAAGCGCGCGGTGTTCCGAATCCGCCGATACACATCGGAGGTGCGCTTCAAAATCTCGTCCGAGACGGCCATTTCGCCAGAGTAATCGGTGGAGGCGACCCATAGGCGCAGAATATCGCCACCCAGCTTATCCATCACTTCCTGGGGCGCAACCACGTTGCCCAGCGACTTGGACTGCTTACGGCCCTGAGAATCAACTGTAAAGCCGTGGGTCAGCAGTTGACGATACGGCGGATGCCCGTCAATCGCTGAGCCTGTCAGCAGCGACGAGTGGAACCAACCACGGTGCTGGTCAGAGCCTTCCAGGTACAGATCCGCCCGCGGGCCGCTTTCATGGCCGTGCGGGTGCGAGCCGCGCAGTACGTGGCGGTGGGTGGTGCCGGAGTCAAACCAGACATCGAGTGTATCGGTGACTTTATCGTAATCCGCCGCTTCCGCGCCCAGCAGCTCAGCAGGGTCGAGCTTGAACCAAGCATCGATGCCTTCTTGCTCAACGCGCTTGGCCGCTTCTTCCATCAAGCCAACGGTGCGCGGGTGCAGCTCGCCGGTTTGCTTGTGTAGGAAGAACGGGATCGGTACGCCCCAGTTACGCTGGCGGGAGATACACCAGTCTGGGCGGTTGGCGATCATGCTGTGCAGACGCGCTTGCCCCCAAGCAGGCGTAAACGCCGTGGCTTCGATGCCTTCCAGGGCACGCTCGCGCAGGGTTTTGCCGTCTTTACCTTGAATATCCATACCCACAAACCACTGTGCCGTGGCACGGTAGATCACCGGCGTTTTGTGCCGCCAGCAGTGCATGTAGCTGTGTTTGATAGGAATGTGCGCCATCAGCGCACCGACTTCGCTTAGTTTTTCGACGATATGAGGGTTGGCTTTCCAAATCATCTGGCCGCCGAAGAACGGCAGGTCGTCAACGTACACGCCGTTGCCCTGCACCGGGTTGAGCATGTCGTCGAACTCCATGCCATGCTCGCGGCAGGTGATAAAGTCATCCATACCGTAAGAAGGCGCGGAGTGAACAATGCCGGTGCTGCCGACTTCAGACTCGACGTACTCCGCCAGATATACCGGCGAGAGGCGGTCATAGAACGGGTGGCGGAAATTGATCAGGTCAAGATTCTTGCCTTGCGTGGTAGCAATGACTTCACCCTGCAAATCAAAGCGCTCTAAGCAGCTTTCCACCAGCTCTTCGGCCAGCAGCAGCAGGCGCTCGCCGGTATCCACCAGCGCGTAGGTAAATTCCGGGTGAACGTTAAGCGCTTGGTTAGCTGGAATGGTCCACGGCGTGGTGGTCCAGATGACGACCGCTGCGGGCTTACTCAGTTCGCTTAAGCCAAACGCTGCGGCAAGCTTGTCGGCGTCTTCCACTGGGAAGGCGACGTCGATGGCGTCAGATTTCTTATCGGCGTACTCAACTTCGGCTTCCGCCAGCGCCGAGCCACAGTCAAAGCACCAGTTAACCGGCTTCAAGCCTTTGAACACATAGCCTGCTTCGACCATGTCCGCCAGCGCGCGAATCTCACCCGCTTCGTTGGCGAAATCCATGGTGCGATACGGGTGATCCCAATCACCAATAATGCCCAAACGCACAAAGTCGGCCAACTGCGTTTCGATTTGCGCACCGGCGTATTCACGGCACAGCTCGCGAGCGTGTTCCGGCGCCAAGTGCTTGCCATGGGTAGTTTCTACCTTGTGCTCAATGGGCAAACCGTGGCAGTCCCAACCCGGCACATAAGGAGCATCAAAACCGGCTAAATTCTTAGACTTAACGATGATATCTTTAAGAATTTTATTAACGGCGTGACCGATATGAATACTGCCGTTGGCGTAAGGAGGGCCATCGTGCAGTACAAACAGCGGCGCACCTGCGCGCGCTTCACGCAGGCGCTGGTAAATGTTCATATCTTGCCACTGGGAAACCCGTCCTGGCTCTTGCTTTGGCAGCATGCCGCGCATGGGGAAGTCAGTTTCAGGCAAATTCAGCGTGTGCTTGTAATCCATAGTCCGGTCAGCCGTCGTTAGCATCAGCGGAATTTCCCGCCGAAGATGAATCAGAAGAAGCGGTCTCACGCCCAAGCGGGGCCGAGGCCAGCGGAAGAGAATAGTCGTGATTGGCCACTGCCGCCGAAAAATAGTGGCGAGCACGGGCTTGGTCACGTTCAATTTGCGCTTTCAGCGCGTCAAGGCCGTCAAACTTGACCTCGCCCCGCAGTCGCGTACAGGGGTATACCGTCATACGTTGGCCGTAAAGATCACCGGAGAAATCGAACAGGTGCACCTCAAGGGTCGGCCGTTTTGAGCCCACCGTCGGACGAAAGCCAACATTGGCAACACCCTGGTGGCGTTCACCATCTTCAAGCTCAGCGACTACCGCAAAGACACCCCGCAGCGTTAACGGTTGGGGCAGCAGCGGCAAGTTGGCGGTGGGTACGCCAAGCGTGCGCCCCAACTGCTGGTCACGCACCACACGGCCATGCAACGAATAGGGGCGGCCCAGCAAACGCGCCGCGGCGGAAAAATTGCCACTGGCAAGCAAAGTGCGCACCCGCGTACTGGAAACCCGCTCGTCATCCACGGTAAACGTGCGCGTGTGCTCGACGCCAAACCCCTGCTCGCGCCCTACTTCCGCCAGCAGCGCAAAGTCACCGCGACGATCACAGCCAAAACGGAAATCATCACCCACCACCAAATGCTTAACGCCGAGCCCATCAATCAATACCTGATCGATAAACTCGCGCCCCGTCAGGCTGCGCAGCGTATCGTTAAACGGCAGCACCAGCACTTGTTCCGCGCCAAAATCACGCAGTAAGCGCACTTTTTCACGCAGGCGGGTTAACCGCGGCGGTGCTTGGTCACCGGCAAAAAATTCGCGCGGCTGGGGCTCGAACACCACCACTGTCAGCGGCACACTCCAGCGTGCGGCATGTTCACGGCACTGCTGAAGAATGGCCTGATGGCCGCGATGCACACCATCGAAGTTACCGATAGTCGCAACGCAGCCACGATGAGCCGCTTTCAAGTTGTGCAGACCTCGAATGACGCGCATGGCACCTCAGCCGTTGGGAGGACAAAGCCTCAATTATAACGAACCCGCACGCCAGGGTGCAGCGTTATGAGTGCATTTTAAGATGACGGATGCGTAAACCTAATGCTGCCAGCCACGCGAAGTAGAGTGAACCGCCCATTACCACCAGCCCAGTCACCCAGCTTATCCGCTGCCACAGGCCAAAGGAGAGCCACGCTTGCCAGTCCGGCGCCACAAAATAGAGTGCCGCACACATTAACCCACTGCCCCCGATTAGCTGTACCGAATAACGCTTCCAGCCCGGCTGAAACACTAGCACACCCTGCTTATGCAGCAGATAACCCAGCAGGCCAGCGTTCAAGAAGGCTGACAGCGCGGTGGCTAACGCCAACCCGGCATGCGCCAGCGGCCAAATTAGCAGCAGGTTAAGCACCATATTAGCGACCATGGCGATAATGCCTACCTTTACCGGGGTTTTGGTGTCTTGACGGGCAAAAAAGCCCGGTGCCAATACTTTGATCAGCATAAAGGCTACCAAACCGAAGGCGTAAGCGCGCAGGCTCATCGCCGCCATTTGGATGTCGTTGTCAGTCATCGCGCCGTAATGGAATAGCGTGATTAACAGCGGCTCGGCCAACACCGCCAGCGCTAGCGCCGCGGGCAAGCCTAACAGCAACACAATGCGAATAGCCCAATCGAGCATCGCAGCAAAGTGCTCTTTGGACTGGTCAGCATGTCGCTTGGAAAGCGCTGGCAAAATCACCGTACCAATCGCCACGCCAAACACGCCTAGCGGCAGTTCTACCAACCGGTCAGAGTAATAGAGCCACGACACGCTACCCGCCGCTAGCAACGAAGCCAAGACCGTATCCAACAGCAGATTAATTTGCGATACCGACACCCCAAACAGCGCAGGCCCCATCAATTTCAGTATGCGCCGTACGCCCTCGTGGGCAAAGTTTGGCCAGGGCGTGGGCATCAGCCCCAAGCGCAGTAAAAATGGCACCTGAAAAACCAGCTGCGCAGCCCCGGCGATCAGCACACCCCAAGCCAGCGCCATGGCGGGCTCTTCCATTAGCGGCATTAAAAATAGCGCCGCACCAATCAGCGAAAGGTTAAGCAGCACCGGGGTAAACGCAGGCACCGCAAAGCGGTTCCAGGTATTCAGCACGCTACCGGCAAACGCGGTAAGCGAAATCAGCAATAAATAGGGAAACGTTAAGCGCAGCATATCCGCGGTCAGCGCTAGCTTTTCTGGTTCACTGCCAAACCCGGGGGCAAACACCCAAATCAACCACGGCGCGCAGAGCATTGCCACGGCAGTAATCAGCGCCAGCACTGCCGTTAAGCTACCCGCGGTCGCATTCAGTAGCGCACGTATCTCCTCCCGATTACGCTGGGTGGAGTACTCCGAAAGCACCGGCACGAAGGCTTGATTGAACGCCCCTTCAGCAAATAGACGGCGCAAAAAATTAGGGATCTTAAACGCCACGAAAAACGCATCGGCGCCATCCCCTGCCCCTAATAAGGTAGCGATAACCACGTCGCGCGCCAGCCCCATCACCCTCGACAGCATCGTCATCGTACTGACGACGAGGCCCGAGCGCATTAGCCCGCGGCGGGCTATGGCGGTGTTTGAGGAAGTGTTGGGAGCTTTCTTCGCTGTCATAAGCTATCCACAAAAACCATCCAGAAAAATCATTCAGACACAAAAAAACCGGCCGCAGCCGGTTTTTTTATGGCGCCTGCCGGCTTACGCCGCCAGTGCCTTAATACGCTTGTTCAAACGGCTCTTCAGGCGAGCTGCTTTCTTCTTGGACAGCACGTCTTTGTCTGCAATACGGTCAACGACCGGCTGCATGGCCTTGAACTCTTCCATTGCCTTAGCGTGGTCGCCGGTGCTGATCGCTTTCACTACACGCTTGATGTAGGTGCGGACCATGCTGCGCTGGCTGGATTTCAGGACGCGACGGTTCTCGGCCTGGCGGGCGCGCTTGCGAGCTTGCTTGCTGTTCGCCACAGGGTATCTCCTTGGAGAATAAAGGTTGCCGAAAAAACGGCAACGAAATTAAATATGTGTTTGTCGGCTGCGCTATGACAGCACGACGTTCCGCAACATGACACTTCTCTAACAACTAGCTGATCAGGTCTATAACAACCAGTTGATTTGGCAGGCTTTTCACCCTACCAAAACGTATAACAGGCAGTTAAATCGAGCTGCCCATTCACGGGTCTGTCTGAGAGGATGGCATAGTCTATCACGCACCATGCGCGCTTGCTAGCCGTTGTCAATGGCCCTTGACCGAGAATCCCAAGGTCGATGGGGTGATTTATGGATTCAAGCACGGCTTATTTTTGCACGCCAATTAAATTTTTCTGTTTTTTTATATATTTAAAGAGACATGTTCCGTACAAAAAGCATCATTAAAAAATGATTAAAGGCAGACACAAAACAACCTTAGCGTTACACTCTGAAGAGCACCATCGTGCTAGTCAATTAAAACTAGAAAATCTAGTATTAAGCGCTTTCCAGACTTGCCTAAGTAGCTATGCAAAAGTTATCGAGTAATTTTTTCCGTAAGAATTGCATACGTTTTTGACCGAGTCACAAAGCTTATCGAACGAACTGTAGGCTGTTAGCGGTAGCCACCGGTATTTGATTTCACGCCAAAGGATTTCGATCAGGTTCAGTTCCGGTGAATAAGGCGACAAATACACCAAGTGAATGCGATGCGCCATCCAATCGACAATTTTGCGCTGAAATGCCTTGGAATGGTGCATTCTGGCATTATCTAGAACAACGACGGCGAATGCGTCAGGGTCTTTATGTGCTGCAAACTGATCAAAGGCTTCTATAACGATCTCACTTGTTACTGACTCGGTGGTCATATGGTGAAAGAATTCACCTTTTCTAGTGAGAAAGCCCAGCACATTCAGCCGTTTACTATGTGAGTACGCAGTCACTTCCCAGGGCTTTGCTATCGGGCTCCATGCATAGGGAAGTGACGATGATTGTGAGAAACCCGCTTCATCGAAGAAATAGAGATCGCACTCGCCATCATCCTCCCATTCCTTCAGCACATTGATCATCCTTTGTGTATTGCGGAAATCCGTTTCATCACGCTGTGAAGTCAATGAACGGCGTACTCGCTTACAGCTATAGCCTTTTTTTTAACGCGCGACGCAATGTGTCCTGGCTGACGACTTTGCCTGTCTTATCTTGAAACCTAGCATGGAGGACTGGCAATTGATGCGGATGCTCTTCCACCAACTGCTGCAACACCGAAAGATCGTTTTCGCTGAGAAGATTGGGGCGTCCGTCTCGAGGCTTGTCCTGAAGACCTTCAATACCGTCTGCTTCCCATTGGGATAACCAGGTCGATACTGTATCGCGCTTCACACCGATAATATCGCGAATCTGGTTTATCGTATGACCCTTGTGGTTAAGTAGAATCGCGTGAGCCCGACGACGTAATGCTCTCTTTTCGCCGTACTGGTAGGCCTCATTTAAAATACGTTGCTGGTCAGGTGTTAAAGATACGAAGCGTAAGCGCCGAGACATGGATAGTCCTCTCTGCTTGAGTCTTATCTTTATACACTAAAATTTATGCAGAATCACTTAGCTGCCTCCTTGAGCACCACGTTGATCGATTTGCAACGTTCAACCAGCTCCATAAAAACAAGCTAATACAATTAATTCTAAAGCTACTGCATGGCACGCCTTAAAAAGCAGTCGCATCTTATTACTTTTTAAAGTGGGGAAAATGAAAAACATACGCGTTCAACATAGCTTAACGGCTGCCATGGCGCTCTTAATACTGATGGTTATAATTATCAGCACATTAGCAATTTCGGCGTCACGCAATAGCTTAAGTGATATTAATGAGCTTACCGAGCTCAGCGCGGACCAAGTCAACACGGCTAACCGCATGGAATAGTTAAAATAGCGCGGCGTCCACTCAGTGGCCGCCGCTACCGAAGCTTTCGAGCCTAAATTATGGTAATGGTTAGCCAACGCCTATTTTATGACAAACTTGTGACACGGATTAACTTGTGAAAAGAGTCTTCATGGCAAACATTAAGGAGAGTATTGCAAACAATTATAACGTACAGGATGTACCTCACGCTTTGCAGGCGCGCCATCACGCGCTATTTACCCATCATCCCGATGCCATATTTGAGCTGAGCCTTGATGGCATTATCGAGCACTGTAATTCAGCCGCAGCGCATATCACCGGTATCGCCAATGAGCACTTAACCGGTAACGCTTTTTTTCAGTTGCTCCATATCGACGCTCTCGAAGAGGCAAAAGCTGCCTTTAACGCCACCTTAAAAGGGCACCATCAAAGCTATCAAGCGCTTAGTATCAACAATCATCACCATGCCAGTCAGCTTGAAGTCACCCATGTGCCGATTATCGTCGATGAGCGAATGATAGGCGTCTATGCTATTTGCCGTGATATTACTCAGCGCAAACAGGATGAAAACGAGTTACGACTGTTAAAACGGGGGATTGAAGCCAGCCCCAACGGCGTGGTAATGGCAGATGCCACCCAGCCCCACTTACCGCTAGTGTATGTAAACAGTGCGTTCACCGACATTACCGGTTATAGCGCTGAAGAAGCACTTGGCCACAGCTGTCGTTTTTTACAGGGCGAAGATTCCAACCCGGAAGCTGTTGAAGAGATTCGCCGCGGCCTCACTCAACATCAAGACGTGCAAGTACTGCTACGTAACTACCGCCGCGACGGCAGCCTGTTTTGGAACCAGTTATCGATTAGCCCCGTGTTTAGCGAGACGGGCGTATGTACGCATTTTATCGGCATACAACAAGACATTACACGTCAGCGAGAGCAGGAAGCGCGGATTGCTTATCAAGCAGCGCACGACCCACTCACCGGGCTCCCTAACCTTGGGGCGCTACAAACACGCCTGGAGCATGCGCTACAAAGCTGTGAAGCGCGGGGCCATGAACTGGCGCTGCTTCATATCGATTTAGACGACTTTAAGCCGATTAATGATGCGTTTGGCCATGGAGTAGGAGACCAGTTACTTAAAACCGTAGCGCAACGCTTACTAGATACCGTGACAGCGGGCGTTAGTGTGGCCCGCCTCTCTAGCGATGAGTTTGTGGTACTGCTAGCCCCTTCCCAAGGCGAACAAGAAGTGATTGCTCTCACGAACCGTTTATTAGTGGTTCTTGCTCAGCCGTTTACACTCTATCAATATAGCCTGCATATCAGCGCCAGCATTGGTATCGCCTCAAATAAAGGCAGTGCCACCCAGACGCATGACCTACTTCACCATGCTAGCCTCGCGATGGAAGACGCCAAGCGCCAAGGGCGTAACACATGGCAATGGTACTGCGGTGACGCCATCGACAATGTCGCCGAACATGTTGTTATCAGACGAGAGTTACAAGAAGCCATACAAGCTGAGCAATTTGAAGCGTATTATCAACCCATTGTGGATGCCGCTAGCGGCGACATTAAAAGTGTGGAAACGCTGATACGCTGGCACCATCCCACCAAAGGCCTTGTTTCACCGGGTGTGTTTATGCCGATTGCCGAGCAAACGGGGCAAATTATTGCCATTGGTCGCTGGGTATTGGATCGCGCCTGTCATGATATTGCGACCCTTAATGCTGGCCGTGAGCGCCCCCTGGCGGTGGCGGTCAATATTTCGCCAATGCAGTTCCGGCGCACTGGCTTTATGAATGAAATTAAAGCTGCGCTTCACGCTAGCGGCCTCCCCCCTGCCTTACTGGAACTAGAGGTAACGGAAGGCACGCTAATGACGAATACCGAACAGGCTGTTGCGCTACTCAACGAAGTACGCGACCTGGGCATTAGCGTTGCGTTGGATGACTTCGGCACTGGTTTTTCGAGTCTTAGCTATTTACGCGACCTCCCCATCAGCAAGGTAAAACTCGACATTCTATTTATTCGAGGCATTTCACAAAACACTAAAAATGCCGCCATCGTTCAAGGCGTGATTACCATGGCGCACCATTTAAACTTAACGGTAGTCGCCGAAGGCATTGAAACACGTGAAGAGCAAAGGGATCTGCAGCAACGCCAATGCGACCTGTTGCAAGGGTTCTATTTCTCCAAACCCCTGCCGTTTGAGATGTTAAAACGCTTGCCACGAACGCTTACGCCACCTTAGAAAGTGGCTGATAAAACTTTCCCTATAAACGCCACACCTAATTTCTAAACAGAAAAACAGGCTGCCGCATCCAGGCCGCCTATTCCAGACAGGAAATGCTGCCGTGCCACTGCGCCGCCTACACACTCGCCTACTGCTAGCTGTGAGTATACCGTTGATCCTAGTTTCAACGACGCTGCTGCCTGTTCTCCATGTGCATATGGAAACACGGCTCAATAGCCTGAGCGCCGAAGCCGATGCCCTCTTAAAAGTAGGGCAAGAAGCGTTAACCCGCGATATCAATGAAAGCCTTAACTACGCGCTTGCCATTGCTGAAATGCCTGGACTAAGGCGCTACCTAGCAGCGCAAAGTTTAACGACACTAACTGACCAGCAATATTCACTTAGCGATTTATCCCAGCTTTCTAATTTCTTAACGACCTTAATCAGCCACAACTCTCGTTACACCAAGCTAGTCCTGATTGATAACCAGGGGCGCGAAGTGCTGCGTGCCCCCAGAAGCATTGAAACTGGACCACGGATATCGGGCAACCTTCATGTCAATACTGACTACTTCATAGAAGCATCCAAACTATTACCACGCGACCTGTATATCTCACCGCCGGGCCATAACCTGCAGTTCGAGCTCTTTGGGCGCGATGTGATTCCAGTGGTCAACGTTTCCACCCCAGTGTTTGATGCCACCGGCGAACGCCGTGGCGTGGTACTTTTGAGCCTTAATTGGGATTACCTGACGGACGCCTTGCGCCAAGCCATGCTGCTTGACCAGAACGCCAATACGCTCTTGGTCGATGCCCAAGGCAAATGGCTGCTGAATGAAGGTATCGAATCAATAGATACAGCGAGTTTTGGTGGCAACTTTGCTGCGCTTTCCCCTCACTACTGGCAAGCCATGCAGCAGCGCAGTGAAGGCGACGTCATAGTAGACAACCACCTACTGCGCTTTCAAACCGAAGATATACGCACCCAGCGCTACCGTAGCTTGGCAGGTACTATTTATAGCGACAACGCCTCCCATCCGTGGAAACTGGGGGTCACGCTCCCACGCCCTACCTGGTTCTCACTGTTTAAAGAAGAGGCCACTGTCCTCTGGTTTCTGTTGCTGACTTACGGCGTTACCGTGGCATTTGGGTTATTTTGGGCCTTCAGCAGCCAACGCCAACGGGAATTACGCCAAGCCGCTCAGCGCCATGCCTATGAAGTCAGTGATTTATATGAAAATGCCCCCTGCGGCTATCACTCGATTGATAAGTCCGGTCTCGTGGTCAAAATGAACCGAACCGAACTTGCCTGGCTAGGTTACTCTGCCAAGGAAGTGATTGGTCATATCAATTATCGAGAGTTGATTACACCAGAAACACGCGAGCAGTTTGAAAAAGCCTTCCAAAACGTGAAAGACAACCAACCTGGCAGCGCAGAATGCAGCTTACTCACGCGTAACGGCGAGCCTCGTCACGTGATGATTCAAGGCTCTGCCTACACGCGCAATGGCCGTTTTGTGCATTCCCGAGCGATGGTGTTTGATCTTACCGAGCGTAAACAGCTTGAAGAAAAACTACGTGCGCAAGCCATGACCGACCCCCTAACGGGCGTGTTTAACCGGCGCTACTTACAAGCCCAAGCGACCATCGAGATGTCACGGGCACGGCGCCAAAATCATCCCATAGCGCTTATCACCATAGATATTGACCACTTTAAACACATCAACGATGAGTATGGCCACGACATTGGCGATGAAATACTGAAAAACTTTACGCAAATAGTCAGCGACCTGCTTCGCCAAGAAGACTTACTGTGCCGGGTTGGGGGTGAAGAGTTTGCGGTGTTACTCCCCAACACCGCTATTGAGCAGGCTCAGCAGGTGGCAGAGCGAATTCGTGCCTCTATTGAAGAGGCGACTACCTTGGTTGAATATGAAGGTACGCAACAAGCGCTAAAAATCACCGCATCACTGGGGGTAACCTCTGTTCGCGACCAAGAAAAATCGTTAAAGCCGGCGCTTAAAAGAGCGGATATAGGGCTCTATGAAGCGAAAGAAAACGGCCGTAATCAGTTCATCATTCACACGCAATAGCGCTTGCACACAGTCTAGCGCTTGCCCCATACCACAAAATCGGGGTTAAGCACTTGCTGGGGATTGGCATAGCTTAAAGGCTGATCGTCCAGGGTGACCACTCGCCCACCGGCCTGTTCGACAATCGCTTGAGCAGCGCCGGTATCCCACAAACTGGTGGGGCCAAAACGCGGGTAGACATCCGCTTTACCTTCCGCGATAAAGCACGACTTCAGCGAACTCCCCATGGGTTGAGTTTCGTACTCCCCCAGCGCTTCTAACCATGCTGCCATACGCGGGTCGGGGTGCGAACGGCTGTCCAGCACACGCCAAGGCCGCCCTGCCTGCGGCGGCAATGACGCCTGGATGGCCTGCCACTGCCCATCAGAGCCGACCTTAAAGGCCCCCAAGCCTTCAGCGGCTAGATAAGTAAGCTGTAAGGCAGGGGCAACCACCACGCCCAACACCGGTTTTCCTTGAGCAATCAAAGCAATATTGACGGTGAACTCATCATTGCGCTTGATAAACTCTTTGGTGCCATCCAACGGGTCGACCAACCAATAAAAGCCCTCAGCGTTAGCGCCGTTAAAGCCTTGGGTATCTTCTTCAGAGAGTACCGGCACCTCAGGGGTAAGCGCCTGCAAGCCACGGGCAATAATCTCATGGGCCGCTTTATCCGCCTCAGTCAGCGGGCTATTGTCGGCTTTTATTTCGACGCTGAAATCGCGACGATAGACCTGCATAATCGCCTCGCCTGCCTCACAGGCTAACTGCTCAATGCTTTTTAGTAATGACTGGGTGATAGTGGGCATTAAGAGAGCGTCTCCATATCAAATGCCACAATTTGGCGCTGCTGGCGGGAAAATTCCACGCCAATTAAGTGGATAGGTTTACCTTGGGCGCGGTATTTATCGGCGTAGCCTTTGGTTTTTATCTGCTCTAGTGCGCTGCCTTCTGGCAACTGCTCCACCACTTTAAATTCGAACAGGTAAAGGTGACCACTGAAATCCACTGTCATATCCACCTTACCGAAATGGCTGGCGTCTTCCACCGTAACGCTTAACCCAAGGGCGGCAAAGTGGCTATAAAAGACACTGGCATAATGACCTTCGTATTGAGCAATAGGATTGTTGCGATACCAATCGTGGGGTAGCCCGGCGTAAAGGGCTTTAAGATGAGTTTCAAGACCGGCTAAATCATGGGCGCGTAAATGTGTAAACAGCGTTTTGCGCTCACGCGCTGAGTTTTCAACACCTAATACCGGCAGTAACGCTTGGTTTAAGCTGGTTTCTACTTCTTGATTAGGAAAGCCTAGGGTATATAACCGATACCCCACCATGGGTTCTTCCACCTGCTTAACGGTTAGATATCCCGTTTGAAATAACAGCGCCTCAGTACCGATATGGTCAACATCAAAACGACCCAGCAGCTCAGCCTCGGTTTCCAGCTGATCTAGTGACGGCGTAAACACCCCGCGTTGTTTTAGAATTTCTACCAAAAATGTGGGGGTAGCGCTTTCAAACCAATAGGGGCCAAACTGGCGCTTTTGAAACAGTAGTAGAACATCAAAGGGGTTGTATACAGCGGTCACCTCCTGCCCACCCCAACGGTAGCCGTTATACCAATGCTTGATTTGAGCACGGTCTAACCCCGGTAATTCAGGAGCGAAGACGCTGTCGATATCTTCATCGGTGTACCCACAAATGGAAGCGTAAGGCGCATCCAGCGTAATGTCGTTCAGGTTATTCAGCCCCGAGAATAGGCTCACTTTGCTGAACTTAGAAACACCCGTTAACAGTACAAAGCGTAAATACGGGTCGGCGTCTTTGAGCACGCTGTAAAGGTTTTTCAGCCCTTCGCGCAGTTCGCGGGCTCGCTCTGGGGCTAAGATATTATCGAGAATTGGTTTATCGTATTCATCAACCAGCACTACCGTACGTTGACCAAACTTCTGGTGAGTGCGGCGAATCAGGTCCGAAAAATCATTGGCAATTAGTTTGGGGCGCTCGCTGACAATGCCCAGGCGCTCGCGATGCTGAGCCAGCTGATAGCGAATATGGGTATCCAAATCCTCACGACTAGCCAAATGCCCATCGGCAAAGCTAATACGAATCACCGGATGCCCAGTTTGCCAATCCCATTTATCGTGAATATACAGTCCTTCAAACAGCGCTTTGCGGCCTTCAAACAGGCAGCGCAGGGTATCAAGCAGCAGGCTTTTACCGAAGCGACGCGGGCGGGAGAGGAAAAAGTATTTCCCCTCTTCCGTTAGGCGGTGAATATCGGGTGTTTTATCAACGTAGTAGTAGTCACCTTCACGGATATCCGAGAAGGTCTGAACGCCAATAGGCAATTTGAGCCGGTTTTCAGTTGGCATAGCAACCTCAAAAAACAGGTGAACTGAAAGTCAGCATAACATGCACGGCATTGCTTCCATCCATAGCCACGCTTGGCATTAACTTAGCTTGTGCCACCTAAAAAACCAGCACCGCATTTACGGCACTGCCTGCCCAGTAGGCGCCAAAATCTTGCGCAAGAAATGGCGCGTTCGCTCATCTTTGGGCGCAGTGAACAACTCTTCAGGCGGGGCTTGCTCGACGATGCCGCCTTCGTCCATAAACACCACCCGATCCGCCACTTCCCGGGCGAACTGCATCTCGTGGGTGACCACGATCATCGTTTGGCGTTCTACCGCTAACTGCTTCATTAAGCCCAACACTTCTTCCACCCACTGCGGGTCTAGGGAAGAGGTGGGCTCATCAAACAAAATCACATCAGCATTCGCTGCCATGGCGCGGCCGATGCCTACCCGCTGCTGCTGGCCACCGGAAAGTGACGCCGGGTAAGCATTGGCTTTATCCGCCAGGCCGATGCGTTCCAGAATTTCCCTGGCCCGCGCGTGAGCTTTGGCCTTGGGCAGCTTATCCACCACGATCATCCCCTCGCTGATATTCTCCAGCGCGGTTTTGTTGGCGAACAGGCCGTAGTTCTGAAACACAAACGCCGTGCGCCGACGCAATGCCAGAATATCGGCCCGGCTGGCGCGCTGGGTATCCACACTTAGGTCGCCTACCTGCAAGCGTCCGGCGTCGGGCTTTTCAAGGAAATTAATACAGCGCAGCAGCGTCGATTTACCCGTACCGGAAGGGCCAATGATGACGATAATCTCGCCCTGGGCAAGGCTCAAATCGATATCTTTAAACACCGTGTGGCCGCCGAAGCGCTTGGTAATGCCTTGCAGCGAAATCATCGTTGGTAGGCCTTATTCAGGTAAATTTCTAACCGACGCTGCCCCCAGGAGAGCACTTCCACGACTGCCCAATAAATCAGCGCCACCAGCAAGAACGCTTCCAAATAGAGAAAGCTGCCCGCCGCCTCTTTTTGCGTCGCGCCCATTAATTCGGTGACGCCTAACGTAAAGGCCAACGAGGTCGCTTTAATCATATCGATGAAGTAGTTCATCAGCGTTGGGGTTGCCACGCGGGTTGCCTGGGGAAGAATAATACGCCGCATTAACTGCGACTGGGTCATGCCGATGGAGAGCGCGGCCTCGGTCTGGCTGCGGTCAATCCCCACAATCGCCGCACGGATGGACTCGGCCATATAAGCAGAGAAGTGCAGCGTTAGCCCCAGCACCGCAGCAGTGACGCCGGTAATCGCGATCAACGAACTAATCAGTTGCGGCAGGCCGTAGTAGAAAAGAAACAGCTGAACCAGCAACGGCGTACCGCGAAAAAACGAGATAAACAGCAGCGAGAGCCCGTTTAACACCGGCACTCTTGATACGCGAACCACCGCCAGCAGGCACGCCAGTATCAGCGCAAAGCACATGGCGATCGTCGCCATTTGAAGCGTGAGCGGCAGATAGCGCAGCAGAACCGGCAACAACCCCCACATATATTCGATATTAAGCATAATAATTAAACATAATAATTAAACATAGATTAGACCGCTTATAAGCAAACGGCCGTGGCAATGCCACGGCCGCGTTAAACCAGAGTAGCCTAAACGTTACGGCTGGGTGATGTCGGTATTAAACCACTTTTCCGATATCTCACGTAGCTCGCCATTTTCACGCAGCTCGGCAAGTGCTGCTCCAACGCGGTCGCGCTGCTCACGGCCCGCTTCGTCATCACGGAACGGTAGCGCGTTCTCAATGGTCGAGAACGGCTGACCCGCCAGCTCTAAAGGTAAGCCTTTCTCTTTAATGACTTGCGTCGCACTCACGCGATCCATCACAAACGCTTCAACCCGACCCAAGGCCACATCCTGCTCGATGTTGGATTCATAGGTACGAATATCGATTTCATCGGCGTTCGGTTGCTCACGCAGCAACTGTTCGTAGTTGGAACCCAAGTTTACCGCCACGCTTTTGCCGGACAGATCCTCAACGCCCTGAATAGAATCATTACCCGCCCGCACCACGACCTGCGCACCGTCATACACGTAGGGCTCCGTGAAGGCGTACTTGGCTTCGCGCTCAGGGGTGATCGTAATCTGGTTGGCAATGGTATCGATACGGCCAGACTCAAGCATACCGGCCAAGCCAGAGAAGCTGGCGGTAACAAACTCAATCTCATCACCGGTGATCTCACCCACGGCATTCATGACATCGACTTCAAAGCCTTTAAGCTCGTCCTGCTCCACAAACGTAAAGGGGAAATAACCACCCGACATGCCCACGCGAAGTGTATCGGCGTAGGCAGTGGTGGCGAACAACCCACTGGTAACGCTTAGCGAAAGCGCGGCGAAGGTGGTAGTCAGCTTGCGTGGTAGTGGCATGAGTCTGTTTCCTCGTTGGTCGATAATCCGACGATACGAATAGCCGCATAGAAAGTCATGCGGCGTTGATAGCGACTATACTTACCCCTACGACAAAAACGAACAAAAGAATATTGAAGTTAATTTTTATTCTTATTTTGAATATAGCTGATATAGGTGTAATCACAACAGCGGCGCAATGGCGTGGGGTATTTTACCATGACGTCTCAAAGCGAGGGTGAGGCAGTAACCTGCAAAAGTAGGTGCTGGCAAAATTAGCTATTGGCGAGCTTTTCAAACAACGCTCACGCATTAGCCCGATAGCATTCCCTGCGTATGCGCGCGCTGCTGCTTAATAGCATTGTCTAAAATATCTAGCAGCGCTTGGTAATCTTCGGGCATCGTGTTTTGCAGCCCATAGGTTTCGACTCGGTCAATCGCAGCCTGGGTGTCGCGGATCAGTGTTTCCAGCTCCAGTGCGACTTGTTCGTGCTCATCAGGGTGCATATCAACTCCCTATTATTTGAACGCTGTTATTGCGCCTGCTGTAGCTCTTGAACACGCTGATAAAGCATCTTGGCACTTTCAATGGCCGTTGCTTCATATGAATCCAGCGTTAATAACTTGTCGTTGTGCTCGTTCTGCTTCACCGCCGTGAGTTCACCTTGGTAACGGTTCAACAGATGTTCCAGGTTCATACGAATCATCGAGATTTCAAGCTGAAACTCTATTTGCAACTTTGAGTAACGCTCAATTTCTGCTGGAAGCCGACTAGTCTCGACAATCTCTTTTACCGTACCTTCGACGAGCTTTTCTACCGCGTTAAGCTTGGGGATAACGTCATTAATGACGCTATAGGCTGAAATAGTCTGCACGCTGTCGCTCACATCGACTCCTAAAAAAACCGGCCCCTTAGGGCCGGTTTAGCTGTACTACTTAGCGATAAAGCGAAGGCTCTATCGAAGCTAAGTCTCAGATTAACCCAGCAGAGAAAGAACGTTCTGCGGCAGCTGGTTAGCCTGTGCCAGTACAGAAGTACCCGCCTGCTGAAGAATTTGCGAGCGAGTCATGTTGGCCACTTCAGTTGCGTAGTCAGCATCTTCGATGCGCGAACGGGCAGCAGAAAGGTTGGTTTCGTTAGTCTGCAGGTTAGTGATAAGTACCTGATCTAAAGTTTTCGTGTAATATCCATGCCAGGATTTCTGACACGGACAGAACCATGGAAAAACGCTTCGTTGCCCCTCTCACTGAACCTGAACAACAGACGCTGACCTCCGCCTATCACCATGGCGAGAAGCGCGCTCTCCGTCGTCGGGCGCATGCCATTCTACTGAGTGACCAAGGCCATACTATTACCCAAATCAGTGAGATACTTCAGGTTCGCCGCGATGCCGTATCACGATGGTTCAAGCAATGGGAAGTGTCCGGTTTTGATGGTCTCACCGACAAACCGCGTAGTGGACGAACACCCGCCCTCGATGAACACGATCACAAGCGACTGCAAGCGTTGGTAGCCGAGCATCCCCATCAGATTCGCGCCTTACAGGCTCGCTTTCAAGAAGAGACTGGCAAGTCTGTCGCCACGGTGACACTGCGCCGGGCGTTGAAAAAAAAATGGCCATAGCTTCAAGCGCATTCGGCATTCACTCAAGACCCAGCGTGACGAAACGGACTTTCGCAAAACGCAAGGCTTGATGAAAGCGCTTCACGAGCGAGAGGACCAAGGCGAGCACGAGCTCTATTACTTTGATGAATCAGGTTTTTCACAAGCGTCGTCGGTGCCGTATGCGTGGAGCCCTATCGGCAAGCCCTGGGAAGTCACTGCCTACTCCCGCAGCCGAAGGCTAAACGTGCTGGGCTTCCTAAGCCGAGCCGGAAAACTGGTCTATCACACGACAACCGAGACAGTGACCACGGAAACGGTCATAGAAGCGTTTGACCAGTTTGTGATCCAGAAGGATCCAGACACCTTCGCCGTTGTGGTGCTCGACAATGCCAGCATGCATCGCTCCAAGGCCTTTAGGCGCAAGAGGGTGGAGTGGATGTCGCAACGTGTGCATCTGATCTATCTGTCTGCCTACTCACCAGAGCTGAATCTGATAGAGATTCTGTGGCGGCAGATGAAGTACACCTGGCTGCCCTTGAGTGCCTATCTCTCGTTTGAACGTCTACATGAAGAGGTACACCGCTTACTCGGTGGTTACGGAACTGATCACGCGATTAATTTTGAATAGGCACTTAGCAGACTCAAAACGGTTCTGAATCGCACCCAAATCAGAGCGCAGAACATCTACTTGGCTCAACGCACTATCTAAAGTTGCCAGCGGATCAGCTGTACGGCCATCTTCGTTAACTTCTTCGAAGGTTAGGTCACCAGAGTCGGTAACAAACAGGGTAGCGCCATTACCAGTTTCGCTATCGGTCACAGTGCCATCTTCACCTACATAAAGCTCTGTTTCAAAGCTTGCAGCAGTTGTGGCAGCAAAAGTACCGGCTGCTGCTTCACCATCTTGATAAGCTTGTGTTGTACCATCAGTAGTAACAGCATTCTCACCAGCGATTTCAAGATCTGTACCAAAACCTGATTGAGCATCAGTGACTGCACTAATAGCAGCGGTATCAGTACCAGTAAAAGTTGTACCATCTTCCAATGTTAGGCTGGCATTTGATAAGTTATTGGTCGCATCGGTGTCGAGTTTGGCCATCAAATTATCGACAGTCGCAGCGGTACCGCCATTACTGTTTTCTGAAAGCTCACCAGTGTCGGTAATAAACAGTGATAGTACCCTCACTATCGATCGTATTACCACCATCTAATTCATAGGTGGCGCTGATAGAGCCAGTACTCGGAACGATGGCAGCAGATATATCAGCTGAGCTACCAGTTGCAACGGTGGTAGCGTAAGTAAATCCACCTTCACCATCAGAAGTGTAAGTATTACCGGTAGCGGCAACACCAAAAGGAGTTTCACCAGCAAAAGTAACCGTATCACCTGAAGCTAACTCACCAAGTACTTGAGATCCGGTAAGCGCAGCATTTTCAGTCAGCAATACTACTACCTGCTTTTGCGTTGTCAGAAGAAGCACCGTCGATATTGAAACCTTGAAGACCTAAGGTTTCGCGATTGATTTCTTGCAAGTTAACTGTGATGGTCTCCCCATCGTTAGCGCCAACTTGAATGTTAAACTCACGATCTTCAGAAATACGATTGATTTCCGCCTGGATAGAGGTTAAATCTTTCTCGGAGTTAGTATCGTTTTGCGCTTGAACAGTAAGTTATCATTAACCTGGTTCAGGGCACCTTCAGTCGTTTGGGCAACGGAGATACCGTCATTGGCACTATTGATACGCAGGCCAGAGGACAGACGTTCCATAGAAGTCGCCAAATCATTTTGCTGGCCGATCATGGATGTGATGTTGGTATTGATCACTGACATGGTGTGAGACTCCTTGCTTTCGGCCACTGTTTGTGCCGTTATATTAATTAACGGCACCGCGAGGAGAATCTTTAGGGAAAGTCGTAAAAAAAGATGTAAAAGTAGGTAACTGAAAGGTGAGGGTTTTCATGCTTAGGCTAGGAGGCACCGAAAGTGTGGGGTTGCTTCACTGCGCGATGGCACAGCCACTCCTGAATACAGCTTCATTCTAGGCTGCAAAGGCATAAGCAGCGCTAAGCGCTGCTTTTGTGAGACGTAATACATTAAGCGGTCATTTTTATAACGAAGAAAATTGCATCTGCATCTTAAATCGGGCTGGCGGAATGCTTAGTCGCGGCCCAACTGGGCATCAAGGGCATCGAACTGCTGTGTAAGGTAGGAGCTTGTGCTGTTCATTTGCGCGATCATCACATCCAGTTGACTAAACTGGCTGCGGTAACGGGAAATGGTGCCTTCAATACTTTTTTCCATGCGCTCATAGCGGGTATCGAGGCTTTTAACGCGGTTTTCTGCGCCGGTAATGGCGCCTTTCAGCACGCCGTTATTTCCCAGCATCTGTTCGACGGAGGCACCTAACTTGCCCGCCAAGCCACCCGCATCATCTGCCCCGGCAAAGAAGTCGCTGAGCGCTTGGGGGTTATTGGCCACCAGATCGCTAAGTTTGTCGTCGTCGACTTCTAACGTGCCGTCACGCTGGAGTGAAATACCTAGCTGGCTCAAGGTAGAAAGTTCGCCACCTTCTACACCACCGGTGAGTACGCTGCGCAGGCGTGATTCAATCGTGCGCACTGTGCTGTCGCCTAACAGCTTGCCCACGGTGTCGCTTTCGGCGTCAAAGGCCGTCAACGTGCCGATGGTGCCTTTTAAATCGTTAAACGCTTTGACAAAACCGTTGATCGCTTCGCGCTGCTTTAGTGTGTCACGTTCTACCGTGACTGTACTGGTGGCGGTTTCGCCCTCAGCAATGCTGAGTTCGCCAAGGTTCAGGGTAACACCTTGAATCGCGCCTTCGATCTGGTTCTTGGCGCTTGTAATAGCGATGCCATTAACGGTTAACGCGGCATCTTGCCCTTGTTGCTTGGCACCTACTTCTGCCGCCTCACCGAATGGGCCGGTGACGGGCGCATCTGCGGCGTCTACAAAGCTAAAACTATGAATAGAAGCATCAACACCCGTTGCTTTAGAGCTTAGCGCTAACCGGTAGCCCTCCCCGTCATTGATAATAGTCGCATTAACACCGGATTCTTTATGGGCGTTAATGGCATCACGGATATCATTTAATGAGCTGTTAGCGGCTATATCAATCTCTACCGTCCCGTCCGCGCCAAGTTCACCAAAATTGAGTTTGAGCGTAGTAGCGCCTTGCAGGTCAAGCGGTTGGTCGTTGGTAGTTACACGCGCGGAGGCTAGCGTGCCAGAGGTCGCCAGTTGGCTGACTTCTACTCGATAGCTGCCCGGCAGTGCACTCGCGGTGGTGGTGGCGGTAATACCATCACCACGTACATTAGCGGAAAGGCTTTGGTAAAGTTTGGGGTCGTTAATCTTCTCCAAGGAGTCTTGAAAGGAGTTCAACGAGGTTTGGAGTTGGCCGTAAGCGGAGATTTTGGCCTGCTGCTGCTCTTTTTGAAGCGTGATGGGGGCGAGCTTGCCGCGTTCGGCTTCTTGTAGTTGATCCAACAGGCCGGTCAGGTCAAGACCCGAACCAACGCCAAGGGAGGTTATTGTCGCCATACTGGGTGTTCCTCAGTGAAAAGGCTAAACCAAAATAGAGAAGCGCATCCTTGGGCGCTTGTAAGTTGATAGTAACCTTATCGACTGAACAGAGGGCAACTTTAGCGCTTTTTCTTCCGCTAGCTGGGCTATTTTGTTTTTATCAACAAAAACGCCTGCTTACGCAGGCGTCAGAAAAGTCAATTCCTAGCGTTCAATATCAATCACGACCTAGCTGGGCGTCTAAGGCATCAAACTGCTGAGTGAGGTAGCTGCTCGTTTGGTTCATTTGCGCAATAATTCCATCCAACTGACCAAATTGCGTGCGGTAACGCGAGATGGTTTGATCAATGGATTGCTCCGTGCGGGTGTAACGTTCAACAAGCGATTCTGAGCGATTTTCCGCCCCCGTTATCGCCCCAGTAACAGTCCCGTTGGTGCTGAGCAATTGCTCAACCATCGTATTAACCTGCCCCGCCATACCGGTTTCATCGGAGCTACCAACGAAAAAGGCTGACAGCGCGTCTTGATTACTGGAAATAGCGTTATCAAGTTCGTCAGAATCGATTTCTAACGTGCCATCCGTCTGCAGTGAAATGCCGATATCACTGAGCATCGAAAACTCACCTTCCACACCACCGCTGAGCACACTACGCATGCGTGATTCAACGGTACGTACGGCGCTATCGCCTAGCAATTCGCCCGCTGCACCGGTTTCAGCATCAAAACTGGTTAACTCACCCATGGTGCCTTTCAGGTCATTGTAGGCATCCACAAAGCTAGTTACGGCTTCGCGTACGGCGAGCGTGTCCTGCTCTATTTTAACCGTGCTGTCGCCTTCTTCTTGAAGGTTCAGCGTTACGCCTTGAATCGCGCCTTCGACCTGATTATTAGGACTGGTGATTTCGATGCCGTTAACGTTTAGCACTGCGTCAGTGCCCAACTGTTGCGTCTCACCCGTATCCGCGGTGAAAGGTGCAGCTCCCTCAAAACTGAAGTTTTTAATTGATGCATCGGCGCCGGTATTGCTGGAGCTAAGCGCTAAGCGAAAGTTGGTGCCATCATTAACAATAGTAGCGGTAACGCCCGAATCTCCGCTGGCGTTGATAGTATCCCGAACCTCCTCAAGGGTGCTGCCTGCGGCTAGCGTGATATCTTTAGTGAGGTTTTCACCTTCAGCATTAACTTCAGCAAAGGTCAGGGTCAGTGTTTGATCTGCATCTGCATCAATTATAGGCGTATCGGCAGCGTCCACCCCGGTAGAGGCAAGCGTGCCGCGGGTTGCCAGGGTTTCAACGCTTACGTTGTAGCTGCCCGGCTGCGCTTCTGCATCGGCGGTAGCGGTGATCGCTTCTCCACCCACGTTGGTCGAAAGGCTCTCGTAAAGTGCGCTGTCATTGAGCGCATCAGCAGAATCTTGAAACGCTGAAAGCGCGCTTTGCAGCTGGCCGTAGGCAGAAATTTTGGTGTCCTGGGTTTCCAGTTGCCGCTCAATGGGCTCAAGTTTCTCGCGTTCGGCGTCTTGCAACTGATCCAATAAGCCGTTGAGGTCGAGGCCTGAGCCAATACCGAGTGATGAAATGGAAGCCATGCTGTACCGTCCTTTTTTATAACGTCGTGACGCTAATGCTTTTACTGCCCATGCAGAAACTCATCAATGTGTTAACTAATCTTTCGGCCATTTAACATCTAACTTAAGGATTTGTCGCTTTTGTTGCGTGTCAAAAAGTAACCGAAGGTGTAGCACTTTCTCTTAATTTCACGTTAGCCGCCTAGTCACGGCTTCTACGCCCTACCCCAATGTAACGCAGCCCTGCCTCTTGAACGGCGTCAGGCGTGTACAAATTACGCCCATCGATAACGACGTTGTCGGCTAGCTGCTCGGCTAGCCAAGTGAAGTCGACACTGCGAAACTCTTTCCACTCGGTGCAAATCACCAGGGCATCGGCGCCTTTCACGGCTTGAATCCGGTCACCCGCTAGCATCAGGTCATCCCGTTCGCCATAAATGCGGCGGCATTCGGCCATTGCTTCTGGGTCAAACGCTTGCACCTTCGCGCCCGCTTGCCAGAGCGCTTCCATTAAGGTGCGGCTTGGGGCTTCGCGCATATCATCGGTGTTGGGTTTAAACGCCAAGCCCCACACCGCGATGGTCTTGCCACTTAGATTGCCTAGGTTGTCTTGCAGTTTTGTGAATAGGGTCTGCTTTTGGCGCAAATTAACCGCTTCGACGGCGCTGAGCAGTTCCGGCGTATAGCCTAACTGGCGCGCGGCACGCTCTAACGCCTGCACATCTTTGGGGAAGCAGGAGCCGCCGTAGCCACAGCCTGGGTAAATAAAGTGGTAGCCAATACGTGGGTCGCTGCCAATGCCCCGGCGTACGTCTTCGACATCGACTTCCAGCCGTTCAGCAAGGTTGGCGATCTCGTTCATAAAGCTAATTTTGGTGGCGAGCATGGCGTTGGCCGCGTATTTGGTCAGCTCGGCGGCCCGCACGCTCATAAACATCAGTTTTTCGTGGTTGCGATTGTAGGGGGCATAGCACTCTTGCATCCGCGCTTTCACCCGCTCGCTTTCCGTGCCGACAATAATGCGTGCGCCACGGGTAAAATCTTCAATCGCCGCTCCTTCTTTCATAAACTCCGGGTTGGAGCAAACGTCAAAGGCGTGAGAGACGCCGCGCTGTTCAAGAACCTCGCTAATAGCGGCGTGGACTTTTTCGGCGGTTCCCACCGGCACGGTCGATTTATCAATCACCAGCTTGTAGCTATCCATATGCTGGCCAATGGTGCGCGCCACTTCTAACACATAGCGCAGGTCGGCACTGCCGTCTTCATCGGGCGGTGTTCCCACGGCGATAAATAACAACTCGCCCTCCGCTACGGCTTGAGCCGCATCGGTTGTAAAGCGTAAGCGCCCTGCGGCTACGTTGTGGGTAACGATAGTGCTAAGCCCTGGCTCAAAAATCGGTACGTCGCCCGCATTAAGCTGCGCAATCCGCTCGGCATTAACATCCATACAGGTAACTTGATGGCCCACATCGGCTAAACAAGCGCCCGCGACAAGGCCGACATAACCGGTTCCGAATACACTGATATGCATGACACATTGACTCGATAAGATACGTGGCAGCGAGCGTAGCACATCGGCTTGCGGTTGATGAGCGCTAGCGCACGACTGCTGCCGTAGATTATAGACCTTGGTCTAACATCGCCCTTAGTCTATAATGCGCTGCAACACGCCCCTATTGGGCTGACCGCAGGAGATCATTCGATGCCTCCAGAACTAATGTCTTTAGAGCTTAGTCTTCCCGAGCTGGCAACTGAACGCCCTCTCCAAGCGTCTCGTGGGCTGCCAACCGCTGCGAACGTTCAACGCAGCCTTCGCCAATGTTTGTCGATTGCCGCTGAACTGCTTTACGACCACGGCCATGTGCTAGAAACCATTACGCTGCCCCAGCGCGGCTTAGCCCAACGCGAGCTTGTCGCGCTTAGCGCAGCTGCGCCCACCTGGGCGACCTGCCAGCAAGTGATGGAAACGAGCGAAGCCGCCACTTTTAATGAGTATGGCCGCTTTGTATTGACCAGCCTTGGCCGCGAGCTGATGTTTGATATGTTTGGTCAGGGTGCTGCTGATTGCGCATAAAAAACCGCCCACAGCTTTCGCTTGTGGGCGGTTTTTTGCTTGGCTTATTGCTTGGGGCTTAGCGCAGGCCAAGCATTGACAGAATGAACAGCACAACGACGATCAGGCCAATAATGTAGATAATATTACGCATAGGGCACTCCTTGCTTATTGCGTTTTAGGTAAAATCAAAGGGTTGCTTACCCATGAGCCAACACCCCCATCCTAGCAGGCTTTTTCTTGTTTTGCGTAATTCCACTGCCTCCCTCTAGTCGAAAGTGACTACTCTTGTGCTATCCAAGGCGTTGGTATTTTTCGTCAAAGGCGCGCTGAATAAGCGTCTGCTGCTGGTTATCGATCTCTAATTCATGACAAAGGGTCGGCCACCCAGCAAGGGCATCAAGGGTTTGCTCAATGTAGAGATCCGGATCTAAGTACCGAAAGGGTGCGCACACCTGTTTTAGCTTCTTCCGGGTAGCCACACCTGCACCGCTGATAGAGGTGGTGTGTTCATCGGCATAACCCCGAACAGGGGCATAAGTAAGGTCATAAGCTGGCGCCAATTTCCACCGCCCCTGATCATGCAAAAAAGCGAAGTTCTTTGCGTGGTCATCGTGGTTGTGGGTTAGGGCATTGAACACCATCAGCCTCGCCATTCGCTCAACGTCTTCTGAATGACGGGTGAACGCATTAGTTGCCTTCAATAGGTCTGAATAGTCCAGCGATGGAGCGCTGTAATCAGCATAGAGAATACCGCTAGCCGTCATCATGTGAATTTTGCTATTACCATTGCGATCAAAACGCTGAGCGGAAAAGAAACGTTCGATGCCCGTTGCAGAGCTGATCTCAATCAGCCTACTCGCAGCCATTTTCACCCCAGCAAGCTCTGCCAACACTGAATAAGCGTACTCAATGGCACCAGTGTCCCGATGCTCGGTTGGTGCACGAAATTTCACTAGCCAGTGCTGGTAGCCCGCCGAAAGGTCTTTGAAAGAGGTACTGCAATGACGTCCATTAGGAGATAAAGCGACGACAACCTTGGGCCGGGCACCGGCCGGAGAACCACCAGCCAACCTTAGGACATCCAGAGTGGAGGAAGTCTCACCTTCATAGACAGCATGAGAGGCCTGATAAAGTTGTTCCAAGTCGATATTGTCTTCATCGACGGTACGCTCGAGAACGGGGCGATACTCTAGCGCTCCCATTCCCCTGTCGGCCATGTAAGCCAACCGGTCAAGAGGAGAAATGTCTCTCCGGTCTTTTTCATATTCGGCAAGAAAATAACGATCCATGAGCAGCATTCCCCAACCATCTGGCAGCGAGTCAGCAAATGCCCCCGGCAGACCAGCAAAAAGAAGTGGATCGGCCGCCTTTTGTGGTTGAGTAGTAAAATCCATATTCAAGGGCGACAAATTGAAGCCTTCCGCCACCCACTGGGGGTAATAGGCAAAGTAGATCCCCTGTCGACTAGCGACCAGTTCCCCTACTGGGTTACCTGCTAGCAGCACCTCTACGGTGTTGATCCGCTTCATTTTCGCCCCCGGGTGCGACCTGTCCGTTTGATTTCTTCAAGGGATACTGGGTGTTCATGCTTGAATAGTTCGGCAATTTGACCTGTTGCGCCCAGTGCCGTGGCAATGAGCACAAGTCCTTCTAGGGTTATTTGCCCATGAGACTCGAATCGTTTAATAGTGGACTCGGAAACACCCGCCATCTGCGCCAAAGTTCTACGGGAAAGGTTCTGCGCCAATCGGGTTGCCCGTGCGTTGGCACCGACCTGCTGGGCCAGTTCGCCAGGAGCAAGCAGAGAGTGAATCAGGGCCATAATAGCTCTCTAAATAAAGGGTCATTTATAAACTACTATATACTAAAATTGGCTATAAAAGCTCAAAAATGAGCCATTCATATAAATATTCAGTTCCAGTCACAGGCGCAGAAAGTACCACCTAACCTTAATGCTCGCGGCTATCTGTTGCGGAACCTCTTCGGCTTCTTAGCCTCGAACCCTTGCCACTTATTACTGAAGGTATTGCGATGCGCGTTACTGCTTTACTTGTTTCGTTTGCTGTTATGTCGTTGTTCGCTACTTCTGCCGCAGCAGCAAATAAACCATCAGCAACAGCACTTCAGGCACTAGACCAACAAACCAGCCTGCTTGAACGCATTCACAGCCTGGTAGTGGCCTACGATGGAGAGATTATCCATGAGCATCATCAAGGTGGGCCGGGTGTGGCATCGCCTGCCAATATTAAATCGCTGTCCAAAACCGTGCTGGCAGCGATCACTGGTGCGGCGATTGAGGCGGATATTATCGACTCCGTCGAGCAGCCCATGGTGGATTTGTTTGGTGAGCATCTTCCTAGCGGTGTTGATCCAAAAGTCAGCGAGATCACGGTGGCCCATCTACTCGCACTGCAAGCGGGGCTTGAGCGCACCTCCGGCAGTCACTATGGCGCTTGGGTAGCCAGTGACAACTGGGTTAACGATGCCATTACTCGCCCTTTTGTGGATGAACCCGGCGGGGAAATGCTCTATTCAACCGGCACCAGCCATCTGCTTTCCGCCGCGCTTACCCATGCCAGCGGCGAGACGACCCATGCGCTTGCACAACGCCTGCTGGGCGACCCGCTCAATATCACTATCCGCCCTTGGCTGCGCGACCCGCAAGGCATCTATTTTGGCGGTAATGATATGCAGCTTTCTCCACGCGCACTGATTGAGGTGGGTGAGCTATATCGCAACAATGGGTTAGTCATTGATGAGTCTGGAAATGAGCAGCGGGTTCTGCCGGAAGGCTGGGTAGAAACATCGTGGCAGCCCCGCGGCACCTCTCGCTGGACCGGCGACGGATATGGCTTCGGTTGGTTTATTACCCAGTTGGCGGGGGAAGATGTTTACTACGGGCGCGGCTATGGTGGTCAAGCGCTGTTTGTTATTCCCGAGCGTGAAATGACAGTCGTGATCACCTCAGACCCCAACCCACCCTCGCCGGGCGGGCAGTTCCAGCAGCGGCTGAATGGGCTGGTGGAGGAGCTATTGGCGCAAGACCCGCAGTAGCTCCCGGTTAAACGCCGGACACAATAAAACGCTTCAATTTATAACAGATTCATCGCGATAAAGGCGCAGGTAGCGCCAAACAGCGCAAACCCCAGCAACAGCGCCACCCCATCGCGGGCAACCAAGCCTAGCCCCAGCAACGACAGCGCCAGCCCCGCGCCGTTGGCTGAAAAGGGAATAAACTCCATGGGCGGCATGGCGAGTGCGATAAGCAGGCACACAACCGCCGTTACGCGGATACCGATATACCCGGTCAGCCACGGCAGACGAACCTTCAGCAGCCCGTCCACCCAGCGGGCGGGCTTTTTCATGTAATGAATGCCTTTATCAAACTTTTGGCGCGAAATTGAGCGCTTTAATAGCCATTTAGGCAGCCAAAACGTTTCACTACCCGCTAATAATTGCACTGACACCAGCAACACCAGCGCGGCCATCAGCGTGGGCATACCGGGTATATCGCCAATAATCGGCGTCAGGGTAATTAAGCCAGCCACCAGCAGGAGCGGCCCAAACGAGCGCCGACCTACGGCATAAACCACATCATCAACGCTGATTCGAGGAGCGTCCTGCTCCATGTTCTCTATTGAGTCAATTAGGTCCATTAAATTCGAGTCTTCATTGCGGTTATGCATCGTGGTTATTGCGCTCCTCTACGTGCAGTTTGGTGCGGATAAAATCACTGTGGCTGACATGTAGCAAATCCGCGAGGCGGCGAATGCGGTGCTCTTCTAGCGGGTCAACATTGCCGTCGGCCCAAGCCAGTTGCCACATTTGTGCCACCAGCTCACAGCGCTGGCCGTAGTTATAGTGCTCTTTAATCAGGCTAACGAACTGGTAGTGATCAACGGCCTCATCTACTTCCGCCTGAGCAAGCGACATTAGCTCTTCTACATCGCTTTCGCTTAGTCGGTAGCGCTCAATTAGCATGCTGCGCAGTGTGGCCAGCTCTTCGTCGGTGGTGTCGTAATCAGCGCGGACGATTTCACACAGCAGCGCGGCGGTGGCAAGCTCCAGCGTCAGCGTTTGGTTTTCACGCTGTTCAGGTTGCGCCAGCGTGCGCTGGAAAAAATCACTAATGGCATTCAGCATTGGGGTCTCCATTTAGCATGGTTAGTGCTGATCAAGCAGAACTTCCAAGCTATCTGCCGTCAGAATCTGCACTACCCATTCATCTAGCTGTGCGTCTGAAGCCAATGTTAGGCGCTGATCTGCCCAATCGGGCATCTCGCCAAACTTTAAGGCGATTTGCTTACGCAACGTTCCTTCCACTCCTTCATGACGCCCTTCTTGACGCTCTTTCTCTCGCTCAAAGCGCTCAACAGTGTTGACATAAGGCATGTGTTTTTCCTCCTGTATGGCGTAGACCGCCTGGACAAACTCGGACTCCAGTGCTCTCGGTAGCTGGAGCATCCAGTCGATAATATTGAACAACCGTACAATCTGTTCACGGCTGTAGCCCCGTTCATACAGCAGCCGAATGAGAGCAATCTTGACATCTTTGCGCGTAGCGCCGTCCTTCAATCGCTTGGCGTAGATCTGGGCCATCACCACCAGCGCAAAGACATTGTCGCTGGTTTCCAGCTCCGTCCAGCGAGCTTCCCAATCAATCAGTTTAGCCGTGGGGAAGGTAAAGATCAGCTCGCACCCCCAACGCTGATAGCGGAAAGTAGTGGGTCGGAAGCTATCGCGGGTATCAGCCAGCACCGCCAGGCTCACCACGTCCACCCCGTAGCGGTCACGGAGCCGGTACTGATAGGTGTACATTCGCTCAGCAAAAGCCTCCTCCGGCTCTCCCTGCACTTCAACGTGGATCAGCACCCAAGTCTCGCTGCCATCTTGTGCATAGACCTTGATCAGCTTATCAGCGTAACGCCTACCACTGTTGGCATCCGCCGTGATCTGCTGTAGCTCCTTATCGAGAAAGCTAAAGCCTTTCGCCCAATCCACTTGTTCATGAATGGCTGGGAACAATAGCGCCAAAAACTCTTGGAAGTACCCTTCCAGCGCCATCTTCCAAGGGCTGTCGTGGTCGGCGGGTCGGGAGGTATCCGCTTCGCTCATGCAAGCTCCTATTTCAACTACTCGAATCTAGCATAGAGCTCTTCTGGCTAGATATCCTTACCTCAATCCTGCTTGGTGAGCTGCTCTCTTAATTGCTTGGGCACTTGCTTAATGATCAAGCGATCCTGGGCAGCATCGTACTCAATGCTTGAACCAAGCAGGTGGGAGTCAAAACTAATCGAGACGCCGCCCGCACGCCCGGTGAAGCGGCGAAATTGGCTCAAGGTGCGCTTATCGGGGGGATTTCCGGCGAGAGCCCGTAATCGGCGTTGCGGATATGCTCATAAAACGCTTTGGGCTGCTGTTCGTTGACCAAGCCGGAAAGTTCTTCCAGGGTCATCGGCTCGCCACGGCGCAGCTGTTCATTGGCGTAGTCCACTAGCGTGTCGGTTTTTTCACGGCTCACTTCGTCGTCGTAATCCTCTTTCTCGACATAGTCGCTAAACGCTTTTAGTAGCGTGCGGGTTTCCGCCGGGGCATCAACGCCCTCTTCCATGCCCAGTAAGGCAACCAAGCCCTCGGCGAGTTTTTTGCCGCCGCGATCTTTTAGGAACGAGACATACTGCGCACTCGGGGCATCGCTCTGCCACTGGGTAAGATTGATGCGCGCCGCCAGCGTAAGCTGGCTGGTATTGAGCTGGGCCGCGGGCACCGCGTGGTGCTCCGAATTAATGCCAATACCTTCGCGCTGGTGCACCAAGGCTATCAACAGGGTTTCCGTATCGCCCTGGCGCTGGTGGCTGATCACTAGGTAACCACTGACTGACAACTGCTCTTGAAGCTGCTTGGCCAGCCGTTCGGCCAGTGCCACAGAAAGCTCAGCAAAGCTCTGTTCATCGGCAAGATAAGCACGCAGCCACACCGCAAGCGGCCCTGCTGATTCGCCCTCGTCGGCAAAGCGCCCCCAGCCTTTGGGCTTGGTGTTGTAGGTGTCGTTCAGCGCACCGACTAGGCCCGCCATCACCGGATCATCGCTGGGCGCCGCCTGTTCCGATTGCGGGGCGGCGGTTAGGGTTAGGCGCTCACCGTCCAGCGTGGGATCAAGGCGGTGCACAATACTCTGCAGTAGCGGCATAAGAGTTGACTAACATCCTGGTTTAAAGAGAGAAATAACGGCCGAGCTTACGGTTTAAGGCGATAGCCGGTGCGGAAAATCCAGCCAATCGTGGCCAAGCAAGCGACCAGGAACAGGGTGATCATGCCAACGCTGGCCGCTAGGCTAACATCGCTAATACCGTAAAAGCTCCAGCGAAAGCCGCTCACTAGGTACACCACAGGATTGGCTAAGGTGATGGTTTGCCAAAACGGCGGCAGCATATCAATAGAGTAGAAGCTGCCGCCCAAAAAGGTCAGCGGCGTGATCACCAGCAGCGGCACCAGCTGTAGCCGGTCAAAGCCATCCGCCCATATACCAATGATAAAGCCGAGCAGGCTAAAGGTGACCGCCGTTAGCACCAGGAAGAAAAGCATCCAAAATGGATGAGCAATCTCCAGCGGCACAAAGAAGTTTGAGGTCGCCAGGATAATCAGCCCCAGCAAGATCGATTTTGAAGCTGCCGCGCCCACGTAGCCAATCACTATCTCTAAATGTGAAATAGGCGCTGAAAGCAGCTCATAAATACTGCCGGAAAACTTCGGGAAAAAGATACCGAAGGAGGCGTTGGAAACGCTTTGCGTCAGCAGCATTAGCATAATCAGACCCGGCACGATAAAGGCGCCGTAGCTAACCCCATTGACCTCACTGATCCGCGAGCCGATCGCGGCACCGAACACCACAAAATAGAGCGATGTGGAGATGACAGGCGAGACAATGCTCTGCAGTAACGTACGGCGCGTACGGGCCATTTCGGCCATATAGATGGCGCGAACGGGATGAAGGTTCATGCGCGCTCCTTAACCAAATCGACAAAAATATCTTCAAGCGAGCTTTGCCGAGTATTGAGATCTTTAAAAGTGATCCCTTCCCGCTCCAGCGCAGTTAAAAACTCTGAAATCGCGTGACCGTCCTCTTCCTGGCTGCCATCGTAGGTATAGATCAACTCAAACCCTTCAGCGGCTAAGCTTAGCTCAAAGCGTTGTAGGTTCGCAGGTATCTCTGTCAGCGGACTGTGCAAGTTCAGTATTAGCTGCTTGCTGCCTAATTTGCTCATCAAGGCGGCTTTCTCTTCCACCAACACCAGTTCACCACGATTAATGACGCCGATGCGGTCGGCCATCTCTTCGGCTTCTTCGATGTAGTGGGTGGTCAATATGATCGTCACGCCGTTATCGCGCAGTTGGCGCACGACGTCCCACATCTCGCGGCGCAGTTCAACGTCGACCCCGGCGGTGGGCTCATCCAGAAACAGAATGCGCGGCTCATGGGAGAGCGCTTTGGCGATCAGCACACGGCGTTTCATGCCGCCCGAGAGCGTCATTAGCCGGTTGTTGCGCTTATCCCAGAGCGCCAGCGATTTAAGCACTTTCTCGATATGGGCCGGATTAGGCGCTTTGCCAAACAGACCACGGCTGAAACTGACGGTGTTCCAGACGGTTTCAAACGCTTCGTTGGTCAGCTCTTGGGGCACCAATCCAATGCGTTCACGGGCCTGGCGGTAGTGGGTAATATTATCGAACCCATCCACCAGCACATGACCGGCTGTAGGATTGACCAACCCGCAGACCACGCTGATCAGCGTCGTTTTTCCTGCCCCATTGGGGCCAAGCAGGGCAAAGATTTCACCGCGCTGAATGGTTAAATCAATGTGGGTTAACGCCTGAAAGCCACCTTCGTAGGTTTTGTTCAGGGCATTAATGGTAATAATCGGGTCGTTCAAGGCGTACTCCTCACACCGCGATTGAACAACCGCGGTGCTTGACGGCCTTTTAGGCGAAATTAAGAGCGTTTGGTTAGGAAAAGTTAAGTGCGGCTGGTGATTTCTAGCAGGTGATAACCAAACTGGGTTTTCACCGGGCCGTGCACTTGGCCGACCTCGTCATTGAAGACGACCTTATCGAACTCAGGCACCATTTGACCGGGGCCAAAGCTGCCGAGGTCGCCGCCTTGGCGGCTGGAGGGGCAGCTGGAGTGCTCTTTGGCGACTTCAGCAAAATCACGGCCGTTTTCGATTTCTTTCTTGAGTGCTAGGCACTGCTCTTCGCTGCTGACTAGAATGTGGCGGGCGCTGGCTTGTGTCATCAATTGCTCCTGACTAAGTAGGTTCTGAGAATCATTCGGGGCAGTAGTTTACCACGGCTTACCCAGGGCTCCGCTATAACGCAACGCTTCACCGACACTGGCCAAGGCGCGTTCGTGAGCGCTTACCGCCACTGGCCCGCGAGCACAGCTAACGATCACCCACGGCCCTTCGGTGGTTTTCTCAACGTTGTCACGCTTGGCAATACCGGCATCGCAACTGCGCCGCTGCTGAGTGCCGGTTTTATGGGCGAAGCTTACGCCGCTGCCCAGACCCGCTTTAAGACGCCGCTTGCCAGAACTGGTTCGCTGCATCACCGCTAACAGCGTTTGCCGCTGCTCGGCGCTTAAGTCATTCATGCCGCCGTGCAGGCTAGCTAGAAGGTCGCCAAAGGCGCGTAAGGTGCCCACGTTTTCGCCGGTGGCTTCATAGGCATCAAAGGCGTGATCGTAATCAGGCTGGGTGAAAAATTCTGTGCTAACGCCTAGCGCGCGGGCCAACGCCTGAGCACGCTGGCTTACCGCATGCTGGCGCAGAGCGATAAAATCCATTCCACCAAGCGCGCGCGCATCAGGGTGAAGCTCGCCATAAACACCCTGGCGCACACCGACCAATTTTGAGATAGGCCCGATCTCGTCAGGGTTGCCGCCGCTTGCCGCGATCATGGTACGAGCGCGCTCGTTGACGGCATCCAGCCCCACTCGATCAATCAACATATCGGTAGCGGTGTTATCGCTGACGGTGATCATCTGCTCCATCAAGTAACGGATGGAGATAGGCGTACCGGGGTCGTGCCAATTGGTGGGGCCCGCGCCATCGACAAAGTCACTCTGGGCAAGCGTTAGCCGCTCATCCAGCGTCAGGGTGCCTGCCTGACGTTCGGCCAGCACTTGCGCCGCCACCGGTATTTTAATCAGCGAGGCTAAATACCAAGGGGCATCGGCACGCCAGGAAAACGCTTCGCCATTGGCAAGGTTTTGTACATAAACGCCGAGCTCGCCCTCAAAGACGCCTTCGATAGCCTTCAAGCGCACCGTTAAATCGCCCTGCCAGGGGCTCTTTTTATCTACCTCGTAGTACCAATGAGCATCGTACCCGTTTGTCTCGTCACTGTTTGCATAAGCAGGTAGAGCCAACATCAACGCTACCGCGACCAGTCCGCGTTTTATCCAGTATCGCAAACCATAAGCTCCCTAAATTATTAATCGCGCTTAACGATGGGCCGCCATCCAGCGAGTTAACCAAATCCACGCGGCGGCGCCAACTATCAACAGCCCGCCAATGCCAAGCGCCTGTGGATAGCTATACATTCCTTCGCCTTCTAGCAAAAAGCGCAGCACCAAAAAAATCATCACAATATGAAAAATAAACGCTTTAAGGGCATCTGAACCGACTATCGTCAGCGGCAAAAGTGCCTTTGCAGCTTTGGTGCCTCCGGCTAACGCCAGCGCTAACAGCACCAGCGCACCGCCCAAGCTAAACAACATGAACTCAAGCCCTGGTGGGTGTTTACCGACATTGTTGGCCACGGCGAGCATCGCCGCATCGACATCGCCACTGGCAAACGCCAATGCATAAAACCCCGCCACCATCAGCGCACCCAGCCCCAGTAGCGTAAGCACTAAGCGTCGGCGAGAGGTGGGTTCAAAATAGCAGCGGAGTAGCGCCTCGCCGATAAGCAGCCCGACTAGAATCAACGGCGCACGGTTAATTTGCCCCCAGGTGTAGTGGTCTTCATGATCCACCAATAAGGCTTTCAGAATATCGTTGCCACCAAACGTTAGACTCTGCAGCCAAATAGTCAGCGCGGCTAACACACCAATCGTCGCTAGGCGACTCCACAGCGGCGCTCGCGCCCATAGCGGCAGCATCAAAGGCACCCATAACAGCGCAATGGCGTAGAAGCCTAAGATTTCGACCCAAATCGCAAAACGCCCATAGAGCAACGCATCGACAATTTCACTGGGTGGATAGTAAGGGAGCATTTCAAAAACAGTCAGCGCTTTGTACCAAAACCATACTTCTACGGCACGTAGCCAGAGCTTTAAGCGGCGCCTTGGCCAATCGTCCCTTTGGGTATGCGAAAGAAACGCCACGGCCAGCGCGATGCCAAACACCATAATAAACAGCGATGAGGAGAATTTGGTCAGAAAATGGATCGGCACCATTCCCCAATCGGGCACATTTCGAATGCCGACGAGACCGCTAATGGCATGACTCAAGATCATCAAGCCAATGGCTATGCCACGGGCCAAATCAATCGCTTCTATACGGCCTTCAGCTTTGGGCAGTTGGGGCTTTTCTGTCCAGTTCAGAGGCATCCAATTCAGCGGCATCGAAACATCCTTGTAGGGGCAAGGATCAAATCATTACGCAAAACGAGGCGTTACACCATAGCGAGGCTTCTCCTAAACCCCACCCCGCATCTACCGTTAGTTCCTGGCCGGTAATAGCCTAGCTTTCGGCGCTGGCTAAAACAGCACGCGCGCATCCCCCTGAAAGCTGCGCTCTGCATGGCGCTAAACGCAAAATGCCCCGCTAGGGCGGGGCATTTGAGACTTATCATGGGTATTTGAGGAATTACACTTTTAAATAAATAGCATTGCAACAAATAACAGATCGAATCTTTATTGGATTCATCTAAAACAATTGCTGCTAATAATATCCTCAAAACCTATAACAAAGTCTTATTCTTCATCATCATCTTCATCAAGATCAGGCTGGCCACGCGTTCCGGTATCTACGTCAGTTTGCCCGCCAGTACCAGGAATAGGTTCGTCGTCGCCTTCATCGCCAGTGGAAACCTCTACACCTTGCTCATCTAGATCAGATTGCTGGCGAGTCCCTGTTTTCGGTTCGTCCACATCGTGACCGATGGTAGGATCTTGGTCTGAGCCTTCTTCAAATTCAGAAGAATTCGTTAAACCTTCCTCATTATTTATATCAGTTTCTTGCGTAGTACCAATTTTCGGCTCGTCTTCATCCTGCATCTCTGCAAAAGCTAACGGGCTGGCCATCAAAGCAAAAGATACGCCTAGAATGCCTAGTTTTTTGAAAGAATCCTTCTTCATCATGATACCTTCTCCTATTTGGCTTCACTTGCAAGGTAAGATTTAACTTACTCTACCTGTACAGAAGTTAAACTAGTAGATGAATCTGTATCGGTCAAGCGATAGTAGGTAGTAATTTAAAATTTCCATCACCTACCACAGTCGATATGTCACCACTAACAGCATGAGATAAATACTCACTGTAGTAACTCATCAAGTAGCCATCCACTCCTTTCTTAACGCCAAGATTATTTACATCATTGCCTGCATTTTCACCTAACCCCAGCCAGCATCTACCGTCAATGCCTGGCCTGAGATTGCCTGGCTTTCGTTGCTGGCTAAAAACAGTACGGCAGGTGCGATATGCTGGGGCTCAAGGCGTATTTTTAGGCACTGGCGCTCTTGAATGGTGATTTCGTCCTCGGGACTAATCCACTTTTCGAGCTGACGTTCGGTCATCACCGCGCCGGGCACCAGCGTATTAACGCGGATATTATGCTCACCCAGGTCGCGTGCCAGGCTGCGGGTTAAGCCGTGCACCGCCGCTTTGGCCGTTACATAAGCGGGCAAACCACCCAGCGCCATTTGCACGCTAACCGAGCCAAAATTGATGATCGAACCACCACCCGCTTGCATCATCTGTTCAGCGGCTGCTTGAGCAGCAAAGAACATCGGCCGCAGATTGAGCGACATGCGCTCATCCCAATAGGCAACATCCACATCCTGCCAGGCGTGGCGGTCATCACTAGCCGCATTGTTAATCAGGGTATGTATTGGCCCGAGGTGCTGCCCGGTCTCGGCGATGACCTGCTGTAGGCTTGCTACGTCGCGAATATCACAGTGATGAAAGCGCGGCGCTTCGCCTGTCTCGACGCGGAGCTCTTCGACCAGCGCCTCACTCGCTTCATCGTCGATATCGACAAATACCACCCGTGAGCCCTGATGATGAAAGGCGCGTGTAAGCGAAGCCCCGATGCCACTGCCACCGCCGGTAATAAAGACCACCCGCTGCTCAAGGCTCGCATAGCGCGCTGAAGGTTGGTTCATAGGTGTCTCTCTTCCATTTATTGTTATTGCCGAAGACCTTTTCTACATATCCACCCACTGCCCACCGGCGGCGGACGACGCCAGGGCGCGGGTAATGAATGTCAAACCATCGACACCATCGGTGACGCCGGGCGTTGGCATCGCCAATGCGTGGGCACTTTCCCCGCGTTGATGGGCATGGATTTGCACAGCGAAATCACGATAGAGTTGAGCAAAGGCTTCGAGATAGCCTTCCGGATGCCCTGGTGGAATACGCGCGGCTGCCAAGGCGGCATCCCCCAGGCCGGGGCCGTTGCGAGTCAATAGCCGCGTGGGCTCACCCAGTGGTGAGTGCATTAGCTGGTTGGGATTTTCCTGGCGCCAGGCAAGGCCACCCTTGCTGCCATAAACGCGCAGTTGCAGACCGTTTTCGTTGCCCGGCGCGACCTGGCTCGACCACAGCATGCCCCGCGCGCCGCCCTTGAAGCGCAGCAGCATATGTACGTTGTCATCCAATGCTCGCCCTTCGACAAAGGTGTGCATATCGGCGGCGAGTGATTCCAGTTGCAACCCTGTGACATAACGCGCCAGGTGATACGCATGAGTGCCGATATCCCCTAAACAACCCGCCGGGCCGCTGCGTTTGGGGTCGGTGCGCCACTCAGCCTGCTTGACGCCGCTCTCTTCTAAGCGGGTGGAGAGCCAATCTTGCGGGTACTCCACCTGGACGACGCGAAGATCTCCCAGCTCACCATTGGCCACCATCTCGCGCGCTTGGCGAACCAACGAGTAGCCGGAGTAGTTATGGGTCAAGCCGAAGAACAGCCCCTTTCTTTCCACCAGCTCGGCCAGGGTTTGCGCCTCGTCCAGGGTGATCGTCATTGGCTTATCGCAGATCACGTGAAAACCCGCTTCCAAAAAGGTGCGCGCTACGTCGAAGTGCACATGGTTGGGGGTCACAATGGCGACCACATCGATGCCATCCGATCGCTTGCGCTCCGCTTCGGCCATGGTTTGGTAGTCGGGATAAGCGCGATCTGCGGCCACGTGCAGTTCTGCGGCCGCGGCCCGGCTGCGCTCGGGGTCCGAGGCAAAAGCCCCGGCCACCAGTTCATAGTGGTCATCCAGCCGTGCGGCGATGCGGTGTACCCCGCCGATAAACGCTCCCTGGCCACCGCCGACCATGCCCAGGCGCAGCCGACGCGGCGTGTCGTGTTGAGTGCTCATGTCGTGTTGCTCTCCGCTGTCGTTGAATTAATGGCATTTAATTAATTGAGGCACGTTATTAAACACCGAGGATGCGGCGATTGGCGGCTTGGTCGGAGCCGCCGCCGGCGAAGTCATCAAACGCCCGCTCGGTTACCTCAATAATGTGGTCGCGAATAAAGATTGCGCCTTCCCGGGCACCGACTTCCGGATGCTTCAGGCAGCACTCCCACTCCAGCACCGCCCAACCGTGGTAGTCGTTGGCCGCCATCCAGGAGAAGATCGACTTGAAGTCGATTTGACCATCGCCCAGGGAGCGAAAACGCCCTGCGCGCTCCGTCCACGACTGATAACCCGAGTAAACGCCCTGTTTGGGGCTGGGATTAAACTCGGCATCTTTAACATGAAACATCTGAATGTGATCGCGATATACATCCAGAAAACCACGGTAGTCGAGCTGCTGCAGGATCAGGTGGCTGGGGTCGTAAAGGATGTGACAGCGCGGGTGGTTGCCGACCCGCTCGAGAAACATCTCAAAGGTAATGCCGTCGTGGAGATCTTCGCCAGGATGAATCTCGTAGCAGAGGTTAACCCCTGCCTCGTCAAAGGCGTCCAAGATCGGGCGCCAGCGTTTCGCCAGCTCATCGAACGCGGTTTCGATCAATCCTGCCGGGCGCTGGGGCCAGGGATAGATGAACGGCCACGCCAGCGATCCAGAAAAGGTGCCGTGGTCGGTGAGGCCGAGGTTTTGCGATGCCTTGGCGGCCAGCTTGAGCTGATCAACTGCCCAGGCCTGGCGCGCCTTGGGATTACCGCGCACTTCGGGTACCGCAAAGCCGTCGAACATCTCATCGTAAGCGGGATGCACGGCGACTAACTGACCCTGAAGGTGGGTGGAGAGTTCGGTGAGCGCCAGCCCGTGTTCGGCCAGAGTACCTTTGATCTCGTCGCAGTAGGTGCGGCTCTCGGCGGCACGCTTGAGATCGATCATGCGTGCATCCCAGCTGGGGATCTGCACGCCTTTATAACCCAGCCCCGACGCCCAGGCGGCAATGCTGTCGAGGCTATTAAAGGGGGCTTCATCACCGGCAAACTGGGCGAGAAAGAGCGCTGGCCCTTTGATGGTTTTCATAGGACTCTCTCAGTGAAATCTAAATGGCGTGAGTAGAGGAACGCGGGCGACTTCACCCGCGCTTTAGGTCAGATCAGAACGGCGAGTCGGGGAAGTAGTACTGCTCGGCGTTCTCCTCGGTGATCAGCGGCGAGCCCAGAATGTACTCACCCAATACCGGGCCATTGGAGACAAAGTGCTGCACGGTAAGATCCATGGCCGTGGCGATCATGGCGGGCGGATAAAGCACGTCCACCGGGACCAGCTCGTCGCCTTCCATGACCCGCTTGATGATGTCCTTCATGCCCGCGCCACCAACGATAAACAGCTCGTCTTCACGATCTGCCTGGCGCACGGCTTCAATGACCCCTAGCGCGATATCGTCATCCTGGGCCCAGACTGCGTCGATATTATCGAAGCGAGACAGGTAGTCCTGCATGACTTCAAAGCCATCGTCGCGGTTCCAGTTGGCGTGCTGCATATCGAGAATATTGACGTTGGAACCTTCGATCGCTTCCTGGAAGCCTTGCACGCGCTCATCGTCGATCACCGTGGGAATGCCGCGCAGCACGACAATGTCGCCTTCATCATCAAGGCGTTCGCGGATGTACTCGCCGGACACGCGGCCTAACTCATGATTGTTGCCCGCCACATAGAGATCCTGGATTCCCTCTTCAGTCAGCCCCCGATCCACCACGGTAACGAACACCCCGGACTCTTTAACCCGGCGTACCGGATCGGTCAGCGGGCCAGACTCAAACGGCAGCACCACCAGCGCGTCGATGTTGCGCAGCGATACCAAGTCCTCTAGGTCATTGGCCTGCTCGCCAGCGGTGCCCGCGGTGGAGATGGTGATTTCAATATCGGGATAGAGCTCTTCAAGGCGTTTTTTGGCCTCTTCGGCGTGGTAGTTAACGCCGCCTGTCCAACCATGAGTGGCGGCCGGGATGGAAACACCGATGGTATACTCCTGGGCAACGGCGGCGCCGGAAAGCCCTATCGCTGAAGTAAGTGCTGCGGTAGTGACGCAGGCCTTCACTGCTGTCTTGATGCTTCGCATGGTGATGCTCCTTTCGTGTTTGTACTTGTTATGTTTCGCTGCTTGTCATTGATGTTGCGCTATTAGTGAGTGTGTTTATGGTCCTGTTTTCCTCCACGATGCACGCTGCAGATAGACCGCCACAATAATAATGATCCCTTGCACCGTGCCGTTGAGATAGTTGGAAATGGCATCGGTCAGATTAAGAATATTGCCAATCATGGTGAGCATGATGGCGCCCACCACCGTGCCCCATATGCGCCCATGCCCACCCTTCAGCATGGTGCCGCCAATAATCACCGCGGCAATCGCTTCAAGCTCCCAGAGCACCCCGGTAGCCCCCGAGGCAGAACCCAAACGCGGCACATAAATAATCGTTGCTAGCGCCACACACACGCCTTGCAGCATGTAGGTCAGGGTTTTCACGCGATCCACATGGATGGCACTGTATTCGGCGACCTTTTCATTAGAGCCGATGGCAAAGCAGTAGCGACCAAAGCGCGTATGGTTGAGCAAGATGTAGCCGATGACGGCCACTGCCAAAAATACCCACACAGGTATGGTGATGCCCAAAAAGCTGCCGTAGTACACCGGGCGGTAGATATCGCGCACGGCCCAATCCAGCGTCAGCGTTCCGCCATCAGAAAGGTAGGTCACCAGCGAACGGTAAATCCCCATGGTGCCAAGGGTGACAATAAACGCTTCGATCTTGCCTTTCGTCGTCACAATGCCGTTGATAAAGCCTGCGCAAATCCCCAGCAACAACGAAGCGCCAATACCCAGCAGTATGGTGGTCCACCCCGCGCCGAACTGCTCGACGAGGCTATTCATCAGAATAATCATCACTCCGGCAATAAAGGCCGCCATGGCCCCCACCGAAAGGTCCAACCCACCGGCGGTAATCACAAAAGTGGCGCCAATGGCGATAATGCCGATAAAGGCACTGCGGGTGAGCATGTTCGAAAGGTTATCCAGCCCCAGAAACGCCGGGTTAATCAGCACGCCGAGTAGCCCTAAAGCCACCAGCGCCACAAACGGCCCCCAGGTTTTCAGGTCAATCGCGAAGCCTTTTTGAGTAATCATTTTATTCGCTGCTTTATTAGTCGTTTTGTTATTAGCCATGACACTGCTCATCGACCCCTGCTCCTTTAATACCGGATGCGTACTGCATGATTTCTTCTTCATTAATTTGCTCGCCTTCAAGTACGCCAGTGAGCACGCCGGCACACATCACTGCCACTCGATGGGATAGACCAATCAGCTCACCCATCTCCGACGAGATCAGAATCACCGAGCAGCCTGAATCCGTTAACTCGCGGATAAAGTGATAAATCTGGTGCTTGGTACCCACATCGATGCCCCGCGTCGGCTCATTGATAATCACAATTTCCGGGTCGATAGACATCACCTTGGCGAGCAGCAGCTTTTGCTGGTTGCCGCCGGAGAGCTCAGCGGCGGTGCGTGCAGCGGTGCGCAGTCGAATATCGAAGCGCTCAATCGCCTGTTGAAAGGCTTGCTCTTCACGGCGATGATCAATCAGCGGGTGGCAGTGAGCGCGCAAGTTGAGCAAGGTAACGTTGGAGCGCAGATCCATGTTGAGCACCAGACCTTTGCCCTTGCGATCCTCGGTGAGATAGGCAATCCGCTGATGTACCGCATCGCGAAGATGGCGCAACACCACCGGCTGCCCGTTGCGCAGCACTTGACCGGCACTTTTACTACGCAGACCTAGCACGGCTTCAAGCAGCGCGGTTCGCCCGGCCCCCACGATGCCACCAAACCCCAATACTTCTCCCCGGCGCAGGGTAAAGCTGGCCTGTTTAACGGCGCCGGGCACCACCATATTCCGCGCTTCCAGCACCACCGGCGCATCGTCAGGAAGCTGCGTGCGCGGTGGGTACATGTCCGTGATTTCACGCCCCACCATCAGTCGCGCCAATTCCTCTTTGCTACGCCCGGCCATGGAGCCGCTATCCACCAAATGGCCGTCGCGCAGCACCGTCACGCGGTCGGCAATCTGCTCAATTTCACGCAGCTTGTGGGAGATATACAGAATCGCCACGCCCCGCTGGCGCAAACGGTCGATGAGTGCGAACAGCACTTTTACTTCATTTTCCGTGAGGGTCGCGGTGGGTTCGTCCATAATCAGCACGCGCACATCGCGGGTGATCGCCTTGGCGATTTCCACCATCTGCTGGTCTGAGGTGCTGAGATCTTTCACTCGAGCGCGTGGATCGACGTCGGTTTCGAGTTCTGTCAGCGCCTCACGGCTACGCTCCCGCATGGCTCGCCGATCCAGAAAAAGCCCCCGGCGCAGTTCGCGACCCAGGAAGATGTTCTCCTCCACGCTGAGCTGTTCAGCCAACGCTAGCTCTTGATGGATCATCACCACACCGTCGGCTTCCGCCTCACCACTGGAGCGGTAATGCCGTTGGCGGCCGTCCACCAACACGTCGCCAGATGTCGCGCTAAGGTAGCCGGCCAGAATTTTGACCAGCGTCGATTTTCCAGCGCCGTTCTCACCCAACAGGGCATGCACTTCACCTGCCTGAAGGTCGAGATCAACGTCGAATAAGACCTGGTTTTCGCCAAACGAGCGACAGAGTTTGCGCGCTGATAAGAGCATGGAGCCACCTGTTGTTACTGTTGTTATTATGCGTTTAAGGCTTACCAATATTATTTATATGCCGTGCGATGCTTTATTTACTTTAGGTGCTAAAATAAATAAACGCATATGCAACTTAGGTCGCATTTTGCGATTTTTCACCTCAAACAATAACGGCATTTTTATGGCGCTTACGTCGACTGATACCAGCCGCTATGACAACACGCTGGCGGTTATCCGTACCCTGCGAGACCAAGGACCGGTTGCACGTGTTGACCTGGGTGCGCTGAATGGCATCAGCTCCGCCACGGTGACCTCCATCAGCGCCGAGCTGCTTCAGCAGGGCCTGATCAAGGAACGGCCGCCAGAAACACCCCGCCCCTCCGGGCGTGGGCGGCCCAAGACGCTGGTTGAGCTCAACCCGCAAGCGGCCTGCGTGGTGTGCATCAAGCTATCGATCAATGAGATTCAGTTAGTGGTGGGCGATTTTTCGGGCCAGGTACGCCATAGCGAGCACCACGCGGTGCCCACCCTGACGCTGAGCGCCAACGACCTGGAAACGCTGCTGGAAGAGAAGATCAGCGCTATTTGTGCGCAACAGCTAAACGGATTTAAACGTTTGGCGGGGATCTGTTTGGCCGTGCAGGGGGTGGTATCTTCGCAAAGCGGGTCGATTATCTGGTCACCCGCGTTAAGCTTTCGCAACGCACCGATATCGGCACAATTAGCCGATCGTTTTCACTGCAGCGTTCTACTGGAAAACGATGCTAACTGCATTGCCGGGGTGCTCGCGGCAAAACCTGACTATGCAGACTGCCCCAACCTGGTGGTCATTATGCTGGGCTACGGTATCGGCATGTCGGTACTGATTAACGGCGTGCCTTATCTTGGCGCCAATGGCTCAGCGGCCGAGTTTGGACATAGCAAATACCAACCCGATGGCGCCCTGTGCGCCTGCGGCCGACGAGGCTGCATTGAAGCTTATGCCAGCGACTATGCGCTTTATCGCGCCGCCGCCGACCATATAGCATTACCTAGCGGTGGCGACAGCGCTCACCCTTCAGAGCAGCAGATGCAGGCGCTAACCCAACAGGCGTTGAACGGCGACCCGGCGATGCAGCGTATCTACGCCGAAGCGGGCCGCGCGTTGGGCTATGGCATCGCCAATATTCTGGCGCTGTTTAACCCCGATCTAGTGCTGATTACCGGCGCCGGCGTGCGCGGTTTTGACGCCATGCAGACCACCATGCACAGCGCCATTGATGAAGCCCTGGTGGCCGAACTGAGAGGCACCACCCGCCTCGAAAGCTGCGCCTGGGATCGCGACATGACCTGCATGGGCGGCATCGCCATGGCGCTACACGCTACCGATGGCGAGACGCTGTCGGAGAGCCAGGCCAGCTTCGTCAGTTAGTGCGAATGACGCGGCACATCAGACCCGCGGCAGCCCACCAGGAAGTCAAAGTCGCAGCCCTCATCTGCTTGAAGCACCCGCTCGATATACAGCTGACGGTAGCCGCCCTGGCTGGCAATCAGCGTCGAGGCGGCGGTCGGGTCGCTCTCGGCCAGACGCGAGGCCAACTCTTCGTCACTGAGCTCCAGATGCAATCGGCCGCTTTCGCAGTCGAGCTCGATCCAGTCGCCGTTACGTACCGCGGCCAGCGGCCCACCGGCGGCGGCTTCGGGTGCCACGTGCAGTACCACGGTGCCGTAGGCGGTGCCGCTCATGCGGGCATCCGAAATACGCACCATATCGGTGATGCCCTGAGCAAGGATCTTGGGCGGCAGGCCCATATTGCCCACCTCGGCCATGCCGTGATACCCCCGCGGGCCGCAGTGCTTCATGACCAAGATGTCGTTGGCTTCCACGTCGAGATCCGGATCGTTGATGCGCGCCTTGTAGTCGTCGAAGTCCTCAAACACCACCGCACGACCGCGGTGCTGCATCAGTTCGGCGGTCGCCGCCGAAGGCTTGAGCACCGCGCCGTTGGGGGCCAGGTTGCCGCGCACCACGCAGATACCACCGTCCGCGGTAAGCGGGTTGTCCAGCGGGCGGATGACCTCGTCGTTATACAGCGGGGCGTCCTGGACGTTTTCCCACAGGGTTTTGCCGTTGACGGTCAAGGCGTCCTTGAACGGCAGCCGGTCGGCCTCGCCCAGTCGCCTGAGCACTGCGGGCAGGCCACCGGCGTAGTAGAACTCTTCCATCAGAAAGCGCCCCGAGGGCTGCAGATCGACCACCGTGGGCGTGCCGCGCCCCACTCGGCTCCAGTCGTCCAGGGTCAGATCCACACCGATCCGCCCGGCAATCGCCTTGAGGTGAATCACCGCGTTGGTGGAGCCGCCAATCGCGGCGTTGGTGCGAATGGCGTTGTCGAAGGCTTCCTTGGTGAGAATTTTGGAGAGTCGCAGGTCTTCATTGACCATCTCGACAATCCGGTTACCCGAGAGGTGCGCCAGCACATAGCGGCGAGAATCGACAGCCGGAATCGCCGCGTTGTGGGGCAGCGACGTACCCAGCGACTCGGCCATACAGGCCATGGTGGAGGCGGTGCCCATGGTGTTGCAGGTGCCCGCCGAACGCGACATGCCCGCTTCGGCGGCCATAAAGTCGTGCATCGATATTTCGCCTGCCTTGACCTGCTCGGAGAGCTTCCACACCACGGTGCCGGAACCAATGTCCTTGCCCTTATGCTTGCCGTTGAGCATCGGCCCGCCGGTGACCACGATGGTGGGGATATCGCAGCTCGCCGCGCCCATCAGCAGCGCCGGGGTAGTCTTGTCGCAACCTACCAGCAGTACCACCCCATCCATGGGGTTGCCGCGAATGGCTTCTTCGACGTCCATGCTGGCCAGGTTGCGGGTAAACATCGCCGTGGGGCGCAGATTGGATTCGCCGTTGGAAAAGACCGGAAACTCCACCGGATAGCCGCCCGCCTCCAGGATGCCTTTCTTTACGTGCTCCGCGAGCTTGCGGAAGTGGGCGTTGCACGGCGTTAGTTCCGACCAGGTGTTGCAAATGCCGATAATCGGCTTGCCCTGAAACTCATGATCAGGAATACCTTGGTTTTTCATCCAACTGCGGTACATAAAGCCGTTTTTATCAGCTGTACCAAACCATTCAGCGCTGCGTAGTGGACGTTGACGTTGGCCCATGAAGTTAACTCCTTGTTTTAGTTCGGTGACAGCTGACGGCCTAGTGGTATATGTCGATGGCTGTTTTGAATTTGCACGACACTAAACCACCTTCAAGAGATAGTCGACCATACAAAAGTATATGTTGAACAATTGCTCTTAATGTTCAACATTACCCTCTCCATATGGGTCGCTGACCCCGTTCACCACCACTTTCTCCACAACAAGAATCTTGAGGAATAGTGCCATGCTCACATCGAAATACAGTTTGCTACTCACTGGCTCAGCGCTGCTGCTAGGCCTTTCAACGGCTCAGGCGGCCGAGTACGAGTGGAAGTTTCAGGCGTCAGAAACCTCGGGCGAGCCCAGCTTTAAGATCAAACAGGAGTGGGCTGATAAGATTACGGCAATGACCGATGGTCGTGTTGAGATTGAGGTAATGCCGATTAACGCCGTGGTTGGCCCCACCGAAACGCTCTCGGCGGTCAGTGCCGGTATCCTGCAGGGTCATATGACCGACCCCAGTTACTTCTCTGGCCAGGATCCCGCGTTCGGCATGCTCGGCAACCTTGTTGGCGCTTGGCAGAATCCCTACGACTTCTTGGAGTACATGAAGTACGGCGGCGGCGAAGAACTGTACAACGAACTAGTCGAACCTTATGGCGCGCATTTGATCAGCGCAGCGACCTTTCCGCTGGAGTCAGTACCCTCCACGGTCCCTATCGAATCCATCGCTGATTTTGAAGGGCTAAAAATCCGCGCTCCACAAGGGATGGTCTACAACATCTTCGAGCGCATTGGCGCCACGCCCGTCAATCTGCCGGGCTCTGAGGTGTATACCGGCTTGGAAAAAGGTGTGATCGACGCCGCGGACTCCACGGTGCTCTCCAATAATGACGCCATGGGCCTGCACGCCTTCGCCCCTTACCCGCTTTACCCTGGCTTTCACTCAATGCCGATGATCGCTGTCTCGATTAACAAGGACATCTGGGATGGTCTGTCCGAGGAGCTACAAACGACTCTAAACACTGCCTTTGATGGCATGGCGTATGACCTGATTGCGCGCCTCAAAGAGCAGGATATTGAGACCCTGCAGCGGCTTCAGGATGACCCAGACGTTCATCCCTTCAACTTGCCTGAAGAAGAGCGTCAGAAATTCCGCACGGCAGCTGAGCAAGAGTGGCAAGAGTGGGCGGGCGAAAATGCAATGACCCAGAAAGTCTATGACTCGGCGACCGCCTTTTTGCGCTCGCGTAATCTGCTCTAACTTTCTGCCCCCAACTCTGCCTCATTAACCTAACCAACGCATCGCTCGGGAAACATCCCGAGCGATGCGCGTAGAGTCGCGCCATGTCTCAAAAAACGCCTGACAATCAATCTTCTTCGCCGGACACACAGGATCTCCCCGGGATCCTCGAAACGGTGGAGGAGGTATCTCCCGAACGTAATGCGCTTGACCGATTGATCGCACGTGGCGGCCACGCTGTTTCCTGGTTGGTGCTGGTGGCAATGGGTATCAGCGTCGTCGAAGTTTTTATGCGTTACGGCTTTAACAACCCGACCTCGTGGGTGCACGAAACCGTCGTGTTTCTAATCGCCGTCATCTTTGTGCTGGGCGGACCAGCGGCCATGGCGCGCAATAGCCATATCCGCGTCAAAGTGCTCTACGACAGCGCCGGGCCACGCTTGAAATGCTGGATGGACCGCTTTAACGACCTGCTCACCCTGATTTTCTGCCTGTCAATGAGCTACGCCGCTTTTCATATGTTCTGGGGAGCGTCGCATAACCCGCTTGGCGAATGGTCGCTGGAGCGCTCCGGCACCTCTTGGAATCCGCCCTTTCCCGCCATGGTGAAGGGCATGATTCTATTTGCCCTGGCATTGATGACCCTCCAGGCCACCCTGCACCTGTGGCAATCGCTTAAGGCGAAGCCCGACACCACCACTGAGGAGCCTCGCTGATGGATATCTCAACCGCAACGATCCTCATGGTAGGGGCAATTTTCGCGCTGCTGGTCACCGGTCTGCCGCTGGCGTTCATTACCGGCTTGGTGGCGATGGCGTTCACCTTCGGCTGGTTCGGCGAAGCGGCGCTGCCGCTAGTTACCAGCCGCGTCTATGGTTTTATCACCGAGTATTCGCTGGTAGCGGTGCCCATGTTCGTTTTGATGGCATCGCTGCTGGATCGATCCGGCATCGCTAAAGATCTGTTCAACGCCATGCGCGTTTTCGCTGGCCGCTTGCCGGGCGGCGTTGCTGTGCAAACCATCGTCGTGGCGTTTTTCCTGGCTGCACTCTCGGGCATTATCGGCGGTGAAATCGTACTGCTGGGGATTTTGGCGTTGCCGCAAATGCTGCGTCTCGGCTATGACAAGCATCTCTCCATCGGGGTAGTGTGTGCCGGTGGCGCCCTGGGCACCATGATGCCGCCCTCAATCGTACTAATTATCTACGGCCTGATCGCCAGCGTATCGATTGCCGACCTGTTCGCCGCGGCCGTGACGCCAGCGGTGATTCTGATGGGCTCTTATATTGCCTATGTCCTGGTGCGCTGCTTAAAAAATCCAGCCCTAGGGCCGCCGTTGGATAAAAATGCTCAAGATAACCCCTTCGCCACCAAGCTGGATGCGGCGAAAGCCATTTTGCTGCCTGGGCTGATTGCCTTTTTGGTGCTAGGCACTATTTATGGTGGGGTCGCCTCGGTTACTGAAGCAGCGGCCATGGGCGTCTTCGGTGTACTGCTTGCCACCATTATTCGCGGCGAATTCACCCCAGGCATGCTGCATCACAGCCTCGGCCAAACCATGAATACCTGCGGCATGATCATCTGGATCGGCATCGGCGCCGCCGCTCTGGTGGGGGTCTATAACCTGATGGGGGGCAATCGCTTTGTCTCAAGCTTGATTCTGGGGCTTGATGTAGCGCCGATTGTGATTATCCTGGTAATGATGGCGATTATGCTGGTGCTAGGGCTATTCCTCGATTGGATCGGGATTGCCATGCTGGCCCTGCCAATCTTTCTGCCCATCGTTATTCAGCTCGGTTTCGACCCGATCTGGTTTGGCATTCTGTTCGCCGTCAATATGCAGGTGTCGTTCCTGTCACCGCCCTTCGGGCCCGCCGCTTTCTACCTTAAAAGCGTGGCACCCCCGGATATCAGCCTGAAGGATATTTACCTATCCGTACTGCCCTTTATGGCTATTCAGCTGTGTGTACTCGCGGCGCTATTGATGTGGCCGCAACTCGCCATCTGGCCGCTTTGATAACGACTACAATAGGTTTCATAAGGAGATCACTATGCGACTGATTCAGTGTGACTACCAAGGCCAGGTTCGCGCCGCGCTGGTAGAGAGTGAACAGCAAGTTAGGCTGCTCAACTGCGACACCTATACGCTCGCCAATCGAGCCATTAACGCGGGTCAGTCACTTAGTGACTCAGTGACCGCCGCGCTGACCGACACGCGTTTGGATTACCAAGCGTTAGTCGACGATAAGCATCTGCTGCCACCATTGACCCATTCCGATCCGGCCCACTGCCTGGTGACCGGCACTGGCCTCACCCACTTGGGCAGTGCCGACACCCGCTCGGCGATGCATGCTAAAGCCCAAGCGGCGGATGAAGACCTAACCGACTCCATGCGAATGTTTAAGCTAGGGGTGGAAGGCGGCAAACCCAACGCGGGCGAGATCGGCGCGCAACCTGAATGGTTCTACAAGGGTGATGGCCAGTGTGTGGTAGCGCCGGAAGCGGCGATCCCCTCGCCAGCGTTCGCTCAGGATGCAGGCGAGGAGCCCGAACTGGCAGGCCTTTACGTGATTGGCAAGGACGGTCTACCCTGGAGAGTCGGGTACGCGCTGGGCAACGAGTTTTCTGACCATGTCACCGAGCGCTTTAATTATTTATGGCTGGCTCACTCCAAACTACGCGCCTGCAGCTTTGGGCCCGAGCTATTGATTGGCGAGCTGCCAGCCCATTTAGAAGGCTCAAGCTCGATTCAACGTAACGGCGAGACCGTATGGGAAAAGCCTTTCTTGACCGGCGAAGCCAACATGGCCCACAGTCTGGCCAACCTTGAATACCATCACTTTAAGTACCCAGGTTTCCGGCGCCCTGGCGATATCCACGTACATTTTTTCGGCACTGCTACGCTAAGCTTTGCTGACAACATCAAAGTGCGCGAAGGCGACCGCTTTGAGATCCGTATCAACGAATTTGGCCGGGCTCTGCGCAATCCGCTTCAGGTGGAGGCAGACGCACCGGCGGTTACCGTTCAATCGCTTTGACACTATTTTTTAGCACCAGCAGGAGGTTATATGAATTTGGAAGGCAAACTACTAATTGGTCAGCAGGCCATTAGCGGCCAACAGGCTGACATTCAAGCCGTTAATCCCGCCACCGGTGAAAAGCTAAGCCCCGCCTACCCTGGCGGCAGCAAAGCCGAAGTCGAACAGGCCTGTGCGTTAGCCGAAGCAGCATTTGATAGCTATCGCGAAACCGGCCTAGAGGCGCGGGCAACGTTTCTTGAGACGATTGCCGCTGAAATTGAAGGGATCGGTGATGAGCTGGTTGAGCGCGCCATGGCCGAAACCGGTCTGCCCCGCCCGCGCATAGAAGGCGAACGTGGCCGCACCTGTGGTCAGCTTCGCCTGTTCGCCTCGGTAGTCCGCGCCGGGGAGTGGTTGGATGTGCGTATCGATCCGGCCATGCCCGATCGTGAGCCGCTACCCCGCGCCGACCTGCGTCAGCGTCATATTGCGCTAGGCCCGGTGGCAGTGTTTGGCGCCAGCAACTTTCCGCTCGCCTTCAGTGTGGCCGGTGGCGATACCGCCTCTGCGCTGGCGGCTGGCTGCCCGGTCGTGGTCAAGGGTCACTCTGCCCACCCCGGCACTTCCGAGCTGGTAGGCCGCGCGATTCAGCGCGCCGTGGCCAAGTGCGATCTCCCCGAGGGCGTTTTCTCACTGCTATTCGGTTCTGGCAAAGAGATCGGTCAGGCACTGGTCGCAGACCCGCGCATTCAAGCCGTTGGCTTTACCGGTTCACGCAGTGGTGGTACGGCCTTGATGGCCACCGCCCAGGCACGGCCACAGCCGATCCCGGTGTATGCTGAAATGAGCTCGATCAACCCGGTCTTCCTGCTGCCCGAAGCGCTCAAGGCGCGCGGTAAAGCGATTGCCGAAGGGTTTGTCGGCTCGCTCAACATGGGCGCTGGCCAGTTCTGCACCAACCCTGGGCTGGTCATTGCGGTGGAAGGCCCTGAGCTGGATGCCTTTGTTGCGGCAGCCGGTGAAGGCGTTAAGGGTAGCGCAGGCCAAACCATGCTGACGCCGGGCATTCATGACGCCTATCAGCAGGGCGTTAGTCGGCTCGCAAGCCATGACAAGGTCACCGAGGTGGCGCGCGGTCAGGCCGGTGAGACAGCGCACCCCTGCCAAGCGGGGCTGTTTGTCACCCAGGCTGAGGCGTTCCTGAGTGACCCTGCGTTGCAAGAAGAGGTGTTCGGTTCCACGTCACTGGTCATCGCCTGTGCCGATGCTCAGGAAGTGGCCCGTGTGGCGGCTCAGTTGGAAGGTCAGCTCACGATTACGCTGCAGATGGATGACGGTGACTTGGCGACTGCCAAGCAGCTGCTGCCGACGCTAGAACGCAAGGCGGGACGCATTCTGGCCAACGGCTGGCCGACGGGCGTAGAAGTATGCCACGCCATGGTACATGGCGGCCCTTATCCGGCGACGTCGGATTCACGCACCACCTCGGTAGGTAGCGCAGCGATCTTCCGCTTCCTGCGCCCGGTGTGCTACCAGGCGCTGCCGGAAGGCCTGCTGCCGGAAGCGATTCGTGATGGTAACCCGGCTGGCGTATCACGCTTGGTCGATGGTAAGCGGGAATAAACCAGCGTCACTCAAGACGTTACTCAATGAAGGCGTCGGTGGTTTCTCGATGACCATATAGAAACGCATCGGCGACTTGGCGTAGCGGGGCAACATCCACCTCGCTGCGCCTGTTTGCGATTAGCTCAGCAAAACGTGCGTAGAGGCCTTGGTACTCGCGCTCTTCGGCTTCCACCACGAGCTCGCCGTCAATCATCAAGCAGCAGCCGCCTTGGGTAAGACTCAAGCGACTGCCATCACTACTCTCGACATGCATATCCCAGGTGGGCGGACCGCTCTGACGAAAGTCAAAGGCTGCCGCAATGGCTGCGCCTTCAGGATCTGTAAAGAAGAGCTCCGCCGCAATCGGCGTTTGCGCATTGCTCGGCACTATCAGCCGCGCCTGTTGCAGGAAAAACGGCTGAGGCAGAATTTCAGTCGCAATCGATAGCGCGTTAATACCAGGATCAAACACGCCCATGCCACCCGGCTGCCAGATCCATGCCTGACCCGGATGCCACACCCGTACATCCTCCTTCCACTCGATCTCAACCCGCTGCACCTGACGGTCGGCTAACCACTGCTGTGCGTGCGCTACGCCGGGCGCAAAGCGCGAGTGCCAAGCCGCGAACAGACTGACGCCTTGTTGCTTAGCGCAGGCAATTAAGTCCTCTACTTCGCTTAACGTCGCCCCTGGCGGTTTTTCCAGCAGTACGTGTTTACCGCGCATCAACGCTGCTCGCGCCTGTGAATAGCGCAAATGCGTTGGCGTACAAATGGCGACGGCGGTGATGTCAGGATGTGCGTCAAGCATCGCCTCCAGGCCTTGATAAGCGGGTAAATCCGGCAGTGAGGCGTGAGGGTCTGCCGTGGCAACAAGGTGGCAGTTTGGAGTAGCGGCGATTGCCGGTAGGTGTTGGTCGCGAACAATCTTGCCCACGCCCACCAGGCCAAGGGTGAAGTCAGACATACGCTTGCCTTTTTAATGGAAAAAACGAATCAAGAATCGCTTAACTGAAAGTGGCTAAGAGGGGGCAGAGTCAATGGGTGTTATGCGGCAACTCGACACTACGGCCCAGTGAGCTGGCGCTGTGCTCTAAGCCCAACGCAGCGGCGGTGCCTGCCAATACAGCCTGAGCCGCTAAAAATGCTTCGCGGGGGCGGCGCAGGCGAATGCTCTCCATCAGCTGACGATGACGCTCCAGGCTTTCATCGGGGTCAACGGCATTCTCGTTGGACATGGATACCAGCATAAAGATAGAGGGCCGCAGGATATGCGATAGCTGCGCCCAGACAATATTGTGGGTCGCTTTGAAGATCGCCTCATGGAAGGCAACATCACACTCGCTATGCAGCCGCCGCTCCTCTTCGCAGGTGGCATTGCGCAGGTTCTGCCCCAGCCCTTCAAAGGCTTCTTCGATGGCCACCAGATCCCGCGCCTTGGCGCGCTTGGCGGCGGTCATCGCCACATAGGGTTCTACATCCAAACGAAAGGCGAGGATTTCGCGCTGTATTTCCGGATTGGGGGCGGCGTAGCGGGTCAGCCAGTCGGTCACCTGAGCGTCGAGAATATGCCACTCTGAATACTCGCGTACTTTGGAACCATGCCCAGAGATACGCTCGATAATGCCCGCCTCCACCAGTTGGCGCAGGTCGCTGCGCACCGCCGAGCGATTGATCGCAAAGCGTTCACATAGATCCATTTCACGCGGCACAAGATCGCCGGGATGATAGCGCCCGCCAAAGATCTTCTCGGCGAGGTATTCGGCGATACTGGGGCGAGCGGCTGGCTTGCTGAGAGATGACGTCACTACGTTAAGACCCTATTTCGATTCCTGCCCATCATAACGTACTTGACCGGTCTACTGTTATCGGTGAGGCAGGTTCAAATCCGGCGCGCATGCGTAGCTCAAGGCGCCTTTCATAGAGGCCCTTCGCACTCAGTGTGCCCAGTACCAGAAGGCCGCCGACCATGGCGATCGGCGCGGGCTGCTCGCCTAAAATCCACCAAGCTAATAGCGTCCCCACCACCACTTCAAGCAATAGCAGTAGGCCCACTTCCGCAGACGGTAGATAGAGCGGCCCGCGCTGTAGTAGCGTCACCCCGCAGGGCACGATAATCAGACACAGCAGGATAACCACGGCGAGTTGGTTGGTGGCTGGCAGGCTCGGTTCACTGCCCGCCAGCCAAAAGATTCCCGCAACGCTACCGACGACAAGTCCGTTAAATACTAGCATCGGGCTCATGTCCACCCCCGGCCGCGTGCGGCAGAGAGTGAAGTTAATGGCCAGGGTGGTTGCTGCCATCAAGGCGAAAGCGTTCCCCACCCACGAGCCGGCACCCGCATCATCCAGCGCGATCATCGCTATACCCACCATGCAGAGACAAATTGCCAGCCAAGTACGCCTGGGCAACCGCTCTTTGAGGATAATCCAGGAGAGAACAGCGGCGATAATCGGCGAACTAGCCAGTATCATCAGCACGTTGCCTGCCTTGGTGTACTGGTTGCCCAGCACGAAGCCACAGGTGGTCAGGCTGAATAGCAGCGCCACGGCGATGCCGGTCCAGCCACAGCGACGGTAGGCTGCCAGCGTGCCTCGGCCATAGCGCGCCAAGGCAATCAGCAGAAAACCCAGCCCGGAGAGAAAACCGCGCCACATCAGTATTTCCGCGTCGGGCAGGTCAGCTACCTTGATCAGCAAGGCATCCGGCGCCATGATTATCGCGCCGCCGCCGGTCAACAGCAGCCCCTGCTGACGATGCGAAAAGGTACTCCAACGACTCATGTGTGGTAACAAATCCTTTAGTGATTGTCTCTAGGCGGATGCTGGCGAGCGACATCGCGATACTTGGTGGCGGGCTCCAGGGTCATCCCGCGATCCAGCGGCTCGACCATACTGCGCTGGATCTCTTGCCAAGGAGTCTGGTGGCCGGGGTAGCGGTAGCCACCCTGCTCAGCCAAAAGCGTCCGGCGTGCTTCTAGCTCACTGGCTTCAATCAAAAGCTGTACCTCACCACGTTTGAGATCAACCCGCAGCCGATCACCGCTTTCCAGCAGCGCCAGGCCGCCGCCGGTAGCGGCTTCTGGGGAGGCATTAAGGATCGACGGCGAGCCAGAGGTGCCTGACTGACGCCCATCGCCCAGGCACGGCAGCGACTCGATGCCTTGCTTGATCAGCGCCTCTGGCGGCTGCATGTTGACGACCTCGGCACCGCCGGGGTGGCCAACCGGGCCTGCGCCGCGCATCACCAGAATAGTACGGGCATCAATGTTAAGCGCCGGGTCATCGATACGGGCGTGGTAATCCTCCGAGCCGTCAAATACCACAACCTTACCTTCAAAGGCTTCCGGGTCGTTGGGATCATTCAGAAAGCGCTCGCGGAAATCCCGGGAGATCACGCTGGTTTTCATCAGCGCCGAGTCGAACAGGTTGCCCTTGAGATTGAGGAAGCCCGCATGCTCGACCAGCGGATCGCCGTAGCGACAAATCACATCGGGGTCCTGGGTTTCGCGACCCTGTAGATTATCGCCTATCGAGCGGCCGTTGACCGTCAGCGCATCGCCGTGCAGTTTACCCGCCGTTTGTAACTCGTGGAGAATCGCGGGAACGCCGCCAGCACGGTGGAACTCTTCGCACAGAAAGGCACCCGCAGGCATCACGTTGGCCAGCAGCGGGATTTCATGGCCCAGACGCTGCCAGTCGTCGTTATTAATCTCGATACCCGCATGGCGGGCAATCGCATTAATGTGCACCGGTGCGTTTGAAGAGCCGCCCAGCGCGGAACACGCCACAATCGCGTTCTCAAACGCTTCGCGGGTTAGGATATCCAGCGGGCGCAGATCTTCCCAGACCATATCGACAATCCGCGTGCCGGTGTCGTAGGCGACCATCGCCCGCTCTTTATAGGGCGCGGGAATCACTGCGGAACCGGGCAAGCTCATTCCCAGCACTTCCGCCATGGAGTTCATGGTGGAGGCGGTGCCCATGGTATTGCAGTGGCCAATGGAAGGTGCCGAATCGCTGGCGCGGGAAAGGAACTCCGCGTAGTCGATATCACCCGCTGCTAGGCGCTTGCGTAGCTCCCAGATAATCGTACCCGAGCCGACCCGCTCGGCGCCGCGCCAGCCGTTGAGCATCGGCCCGCCGGAAAGCACGATGGCCGGGATATTCACCGTTGCCGCTGCCATTAGCGCGGCGGGAGTAGTTTTATCGCAGCCGGTGGTCAATACGACGCCGTCTAGTGGGTAGCCGTGGAGCACTTCCACGATGCCCAAATAGGCGAGGTTACGGTCCAGTGCCGCAGTGGGCCGCCGCACGTTCTCATGAATCGGGTGCATGGGAAATTCAAACGGCACGCCGCCTGCGGCGCGAATACCGTCCTTCACCCGCTTGACCAAATCAATATGGTGGCGGTTACATGGGGTTAAATCCGAACCCGACTGACAAATACCAATAATCGGCTTACCGCTGGTCAACTCATCCAGCGTGATGCCGTAATTGAGATAGCGCTCAATGCACAGCGCCGTGGTACCGGGGTGATCAGGGTTATCGAACCAATAGCGTGAACGCAGCTGCTCAGGCGTTATGCGTTGAAAATTGGCCATGGGGACACTCCACGCCTAAAGTAAAGGTTGTAAGAACGTTTATAAGAACAGTTGTAAAAACTGCTATAAGAACGAAAGAAAGATTGCCACGAAGGTACGCTTTCTTTATTGCGGCGTCGATACATACAAAAGTATATGTTGAACATATACGAAAAACGTTACACATTCACCTAAGGGTCGCGGTGCTGACGCGTTAAAGCCAGCGCCGCTGCCAGACAACAACAACAGCCACCAAGCTGTAGCTCGCTTAGAAGACTAGACTCCCTTAGTAAAGCGGCCTACAGCACGCCAGGAGAATGACGATTATGCATCATCTTTGGAAGCGCACTCTGTTAGTGACCGGCGCTACGCTGCTCAGCTCAGGCATGGTTTACGCGCAAACACCCGATCTATCCGACCCACCGGAGATTGAGGGCGACACCGTAGGTGACCACGGTAGCGTCACGTTACGCATGGGGCTTGGGTTGGCCGAAAGCTCGCCACAATACCTCTCTAGCCAATATTTTGCGGATATTCTTGACGAGCGCAGTGAGGGGCGCATTACCGTTAATATTTTCCCTAATAGCCAGCTTGGCGATGACGTGCAGATGATGGAAATGCTGCAGACCGGCACGCTGGATATGACCTATCCTTCTTCTTCTCCCGCCACGGGCTATGTGGAAGAACTGGCGGTTTTCGACTTACCGTTCTTGCTGCCCACCCGTGAAGCGGCCGTTAAGGCCATGCGCAGCGATGCTGCCCAGGAGATGCTTGACGCGTTCGATGGCACCGGCTTGAAAGCATTAGCGTTCTCTGAAAATGGTTTCCGCCAGCTCTCCAATAGCGCCCGGGAAGTCACTTCACCAGAAGATGTGGCGGGTCTAGATGTTCGCGGCTTGTCGATTCGCACCATGGAAAACCCGGTGCACTTAGCCATTTGGGAAGCGTTGGGCGCCAACCCCACCCCCATGGCATTTGGTGAACTGTTCTCTGCCATGGAGCAGGGCGTAGTGGATGGTCAGGAAAACCCCTGGAGCACCATTCTGACCTCCAACTTCCATGAAGTGCAGGATTATGGCTCCGAAACCCGCCACGTCTATACGCCCTTCATCAAAATGATCTCTCAGCGTACTTGGGACGAACTCGACCCTGAATATCAGGAACTTGTTCAGGAAGCCGCGCTGCAGGCTGCCGATTACGAAATCCAACTCTCCAGCGAGTACGACGACTGGGCGCGCGAGCAGCTTGCGGAACGTGGTATGCAAATCACCCGTCTTAATGACGAGCAGATTGCCGCTTTCCAGGAAGCCGTGCAGCCTGTTTACGAAGAGTGGGCACCGCGCATTGGCGAAGATCTCGTAGCTGAATTCCAAGAGATTGCTGAATCGACAATGACTGAGTAGTGACGTATCACTGTTAGGCTTTCTGCTGCTTAACATTTGCTTACAGGAACAGGCAAGAGGTAAACACCTCTTGCCTGTTCTTTACTCATACTTGCAGTGTAATCATGGCTATGCCCACTAACACGGTTGCTTTGCTCTACGATTTTCATCACCAACCGCAGCAACTCGGTACTGAACAACACAGTGGCTCGGCATTTGATAGTCAATACTTGCCATATAACACATTATTGCGGCCCTGCTAGCAGAGCTCATTACCCTGATGTTGGCCAATGTGATCGGTCGCGCCCTGTTCAATAATGTAGTGCCCTAAGCCAATAAATTCGTGCGTATACTGTTTATTTGGCTGATTTTTATGCTCTTGGGCAAGCTTATGGACAGGACTGCGTGACCGGATCATGTTGGCCAGATAAGCCTGATTACGATATGGAAAGCCCTGGGACGGTTGGGATTAGCATTGAAAAACAATGTACGCCGCCGATTACAAACGCCCTGATAATGCCGAAGCAATATCCCGCTTGGCAGCAAAACGCACTCATCTCGCGACGTAGCAGCTGGTTTGTAGTTCCGAACGTATCCACTTCTTTCAGAATTTGTCTATTGCCGCTACAACAAATTAACCTCTGATCTTGAATACCTGCATTCGTACCGGCTCAAACAGGTGGTATATTTTCCCTGAATACCACTTGCAATCGTGGCGGGTACTCGGGCTCTCTTGAGCCGCGAACCGCAGAGGAAAGCAGCTTGATGATCTCACGCGCTTCTACCCTAGGGTTCTGATCGATGATGGCATCAAGGGTCCGGTCCAGTAACATCATCTTAGTCGCTTCAGTCAGGTCATGGGCAATGAAAACGATATTTTTACTAGCACCGCTTTCTTGTAGTGCGCGGCTAATGCCTTGATTGCCGGAGCCGATGTTATAGATAGCGCCTGGGGGATCACTTTGTAGAAGCTGGCGCGTTTCTTCGTACGCTCGGTCTCGATCATCGTTAACTTGAATAGTATGTGATATCCGCAAATTTGGATGCTCTTGGGCCAGAATGGCGCGAAACCCCATTTCTCTCTCTTCATGACCACGGTAGGAGGCAGAGCCGATGAAAACCGCTACATTGTGATTACGATCGTCTTTGAGAAAACGTCCCAGCAGTAAGCCAGCCAAACGGCCAGCGGCACGGTTGTCGATACCCACATAACCGACTTTCTCCACCAATGGTAAATCTGAGACAAAGGTTCCTACATGAATGCCCCGGGCAGCCAGTCTGTTGATCGCTTCACGCACCGCGGGGTGATCAGGTACCACTACCGCGATTGCATCGGTACTGCCCTCCAAAGCCAACAGTTTAGCGGACAGCTTATCGGGTTCTAGCCCCTCATAAAGATGGAGGTTGGGGCTTACTCCACCGTAACTATGTGCCTCCTCAAGAATAAATTTACGTAGCAAAACCATAAACGTGTTGTTGCCAGCAGGCAGCATAAAGTCCATACGGATATCTGCAGGTGTATCCGCCTCAATCGGCCCAAAATAACCCAGCTGAGAAGCTGTATGCATAACGATTTCCCGAGTGCGGACCTTGACTCCTAAGCGATTGTTTAACACTCGGTCTACTGTGGCCGTGGACAGGCCTGCGACTTTCGCAATTTGGCTGACAGTGGTTCTCACGCCCTACCCTCCTCGATTTTTACTGACGCAACACCTAACACCCCTCAAAAAACATCTTTTTAAATATCTTTCGCTTAAAAACGATAGCCAAAATAAAAAAATGCCAAAAATGATTAAAAATGATGGATAAAGATGAAAAAAGGCGTTTGAGATAACCTCATTATTAATCAAACATAAAGTACGCGAAACAATAATACTCGTTGGCGCTGACAAAAGCGGATGGCGAATAGGATATAAAACAAGAAGAGGTCGGGAATGAATGACATCGTTTTCAAGCCAGATGCCGATATTAGAGTTCGCAAATATCGTATTGGGTGTATTGGCGCAGGCATGATCATGTCCGAGTGCCATCTTGCAGCTTATGCCGAGGCAGGCTTTCCTGTAACAGCGATTGCCTCACGTACCTATGCGCATGCCCAGGAAGTAGCAAACAGATGGTCAATCCCCGTTGTACACACTACTCCAGAGGCTTTAATCGCCGACGATACGGTAGACATTGTCGATATCGCCTATCCTCCGGATCAGCAGCCAGCCCTTATTCGTGCCGCACTGAAGGCGCGTCATATCAAGGCCATTTTGGTACAAAAGCCGCTTGCATTTACTCTGGTTGAAGCTCGCTCATTGCGCGACGAAGCCGCCGCTTCCGACAAAATTTTGTCGGTGAATCAGAACATGCGCTATGACCAGTCAATAAGAGTTCTTCATCAGCTCCTCAGTAATCACGCTTTGGGAGATCCTGTATTTGCCCAAATCAATATGCATGCAATTCCTCATTGGCAAGGTTTTTTACACGATTATGATCGCTTAACTTTAGCCAATATGAGCGTACATCACTTAGATGTACTGCGCTTTCTGTTTGGTGATCCTAAAGAAGTGACAAGTGTCACTAGAAAGGATCCACGCACTACCTTTAAACATTCCGATGGTATCGTTGCCACCACCCTGCGGTTTCCATCAGGGTTGTTGGCATTATCACTGGAAGACGTATGGTCCGGCCCCCGTGAAAGTGGCTTTCAAGATGACCAATGCATTACATGGCGGGTTGAAGGCACGGCTGGTGTAGCCAAAGGCACTATCGGTTGGCCAGGAGGCGAGCCGTCTACGCTTACCTACGCGAGCAAGACACACACCGATGGCAAGTGGGTATCTCCACATTGGGACACCATGTGGTTCCCACACGCATTCATAGGCGTAATGGAACAATTGCAATACGCGATTGAATCTAACACTCCCCCCGTACTTCACGTCGCCGATACTGTGCGAACCATGGCGCTAGTAGAGGCAGCTTATCAGTCGATTGATGAGCAGCGTACTCTGCGCTTTAACGATTTTATCCAAGAATAAAATAAGGAGTTTTCGCTATGATGCAGACAGGCATTTTCTCAGGTTACTTTCCCTACTCACTTGAAGTGTAGTGGCATAGTGAATTTGGCCACCTACTTAGAGGTGCTAATATGCACCAAGACATCACTAGGTGGCAGCATGGTAACAAGACCAAAACGTAACTTTAGCCCTGAATTCCGACTCGAAGCAGCACAGCTAGTCGTCGATCAACACTACACGGTTCGTGAAGCGGCTGAAGCCATGAATGTGGGGTATTCGAGCATGGATAAATGGGTTCGTCAGTTACGCCAAGAGCGTGATGACCAAAGCCCTAAAGCAACGCCCATGACACCCGATCAGCTCAGGATTCGCGAGCTTGAAAAGCGCATCCGTGACATTGAGATGGAAAAAGACATCCTAAAAAAGGCTACCGCTCTCTTGATGTCGGACTCCCTGAACACTTCTCGCTAATCGAGAAACTCAAGACGAGCTACCCGGTAAAAAAACTGTGTGACGTGTTTGGCGTGCATCGCAGCAGCTTTAAATACTGGAGACAACGTTCAAAAAGACCTGTGTGTGCCACGAAGACTAAGGAAATAGCCAAGGTCAGAGAGCTCTTTCGCGAGAGCGAAGGCTCTGCAGGGGCGCGCAGCATCGCAGAGATGGCGACAAGGCAGGATGTGCCGTTAAGTCGCTATCGCGCTGGCCGCCTGATGGAAAAGCTTGGCCTAATTAGCTGCCAAGTGCCTGGGCACACCTACAAGAAAACAGGTGATGAACATGTTGAGGTACCGAACCACTTAGCGCGTCAGTTTAACGTTGAGGCGCCCAACCGCGTTTGGTGTGGCGACGTCACATATATCTGGACTGGCAAACGCTGGGCTTATCTAGCCGTTGTCATGGACTTATTTGCTAGGAAAACGATTGGCTGGTCGATGTCGTTATCGCCCGATAGCGAACTCACCAGCAGCGCATTGAAAATGGCTTATGAGAGCCGTGGGCGGCCAAAAGGGGTTATGTTCCACAGCGACCAGGGCAGTCATTATACGAGCCGTAAGTTTCGTCAGACACTCTGGAAATGCCAGGTAAAACAAAGCCTAAGCCGACGTGGTAATTGCTGGGATAATGCGCCAATGGAGCGTTTCTTCAGGAGCTTAAAGGTTGAATGGGTGCCAACGTATGGCTATCGCTCATTCTTGCAGGGGCAGCATCATATCGTGAACTATTTAATCGGGTATTACAGCCAGCTTAGGCCTCACCAGCATAACGGTGCTATGAGTCCGAACCAGGCAGAGGAAAAGTACTGGGTTAACTATAAAGCGGTGGCCAGTTTTACTTGACCACTACAAAGAGTCCGCCAAGACAATCCGAAGTCACAACTTCAACACTGTGCAATTGGATATGCACTTCAGAGACATGGATTTATCTGCTGGCCAAATCACTCAACAGAAATGCGATAAAATTCGTAACACATTCCGTGATCACCACTTACCGATTTGTGCAATTTCCGCCTATACCAATATCGTTCACCCTGATGCAGACGAACGTCGTAAACGAAATGGGTTACTTAAAGAGATTATTGCTAACGCGCAATATCTTGGTACACCCTATGTCATTTCAGAAACAGGCACCTTCAATACTGAAAGCGATTGGGTACACCACCCAAAAAACAAAACCGAAGAAGGTTGGGCAGACTGCCGTGGAGTCATCGCTAATCTCGCTCAACACGCCTATGACCATGGCGCGGTTTTCCTTCTTGAAACCTATGTGAACAACGTAGTTGGCTCCGTAGAGGAAACGCTACGTATGTTCGTCGAGGTCAATCATCCTGGCTTGGGTCTGTTGATGGATCCAACTAACTATTTCGAAGCGCATAATATCGGCAAGATGGATGAAACTCTCAATAGAGTTTTCGATGCACTGTCAGACAAAATCTGTATTGCTCATGCAAAGGATGTAAAACGCTCTGGTGACGACAAGGGCGAAAAGCACAGCGATATCGGTGATGAGAGCGCAGCGGAGAGCCATACATTCCGTGGCGTTGGCGAAATAGAACTCCCTGCACCAGGCCTGGGTGAGTTGAACTACGACCTTTATTTAAAGCGTCTATCAAAAACACATCCCAATATCCCTATCATCATTGAGCATTTGGATGAAAGTGATGTACCCCGTGCGAAAAAATTCATTGACGGCAAACTTCGCGCGAACGGCGTCTGAACACTTAGGCCCGTTAACGACGGGCCTACCATCCATATGTTAAATGCAGAATGCTGTCCCCAGGCGGCATTTAAAGGAGAAGTTATGCCTGAACTCTATGGTAAAGAGCTAACTCGACGGGACATTGAGGCAAGTAGTGGCTCTCTAGGACAGTTTGCTGGCGTGCGACTGATGCAGTTAGAGGACGGTTTAGAGCGTGGCATTCGCATGCTTGAATTTCGTTCAGGAACGGGCTTGCGGTTCACCGTATTAATTGAGCGGGCTATGGATATCGCCGATTGCGAGTATCGCGGTCATTCGATTGGATGGCACTCTCCATCGGGCTTTCGCCACCCAAGTCTGCATGAATATGAAGGCGAAGATGGGCTCGGTTGGATGCGCTCTTTTTCAGGATTAATGGTCACCTGCGGGCTAGATCACATCCTTTTTATGTACGATGCGCCAGCGGACAATTACATTTATACACCCCGTAAATTGGTTAAGCAGTCTATCCATGGCCGAGTGGGGACTATCCCTGCCCGCCTCAGTGGTTATGGTGAACGCTGGGATGGGGATAGCTGTGTACTTTGGGCAGAAGGGGTGGTGACTCAAGGCACCGTTTTCGGCGAACACCTTGAGCTACATCGTCGTATTGAAATCAACGTTGGTAGTAACGATATCTCCATCAGCGACCGTGTGGTAAACCGTGGTTTCTATCGTACACCGCATATGTTCTGTTACCACATCAATGTGGGCTACCCAGTGCTCGATGAAGGCACGCGTTATGTGGCACCTATCACAGACGTAATATGGGCCGCTCATCATGAAACTTACCGATCGCAAGATGTCGGCTACTGCACCTTCCCGCCCCCTCAGTTAGGTTTCCATGAGCAGGTCTGGCAACACGAAATGAAGCCCAATGACACAGGGGAAGTATCCGTCGCCTTAGTTAATGACCGACTTTCTTTGGGGTTGGAGGTAACTACTCGCAAGGATCAATTTCCCTGCCAATACCAGTGGCAAAACCTGCAAGCCGGCCAATATGCGGCAGGTATAGAACCCTCTACCAATCACGTTCTTGGTGAAGGTGCTGCCCGAGAGCGTGGCGAACTAATCTGGCTTCATCATGGCGATGAGCGTCATTATGACATCCGTTTTCGCGTACTAACGGATAGGCAGGAAATCATTAACTGCGAGAAGCGCATTACAGCAGTTGCTACCCAGCCTGACGAAAACTTTCCGGTACCCTCTGGCAAGTTCCCTGTTATAGGAGGCCGCTCATGAGCGATGTAAACCTTACTCACTCTCTTGCTGCTCAATTTTCCATTAAAGGCAAACGGGTACTCTACACGGGCGCCGCCGGTGGGTTAGGCCGTGAAACCACTCTAGAAATCCTTGCCCTGGGTGCAAGCGTGGTAGCCATTGACAATGACACTCGCAAAATAGCAGAACTACGCAACGCCACACCGGAACACCTACAGTCGCAGCTAGAGATTATCGAGTTGGATCTGGCCGATCATCAAGTGCTTGAACAACAGCTCGGCGAGTTGGTTAAAGAAAGGCCCATTGATGTGGTGATAAATAATGCGGCTATTTATCCGTGTAAGCCTTTTGAAGACTTCACCATTGAGGAAATGCGCAACGTTCATGCGGTGAATGTAGAAGCTGCTTTAATCTGCACCCGTATCGCCTTGCCAGGGATGCGAGACCAGAAATGGGGAAGAATTATTAACATTTCGTCTATTACGCTTTCTGGTGGCTGGGAACAACTGGCGCCTTACGTTCAATCGAAAGGTGCTCTTGTTGGTTTGACCAGAGCCTGGGCGCGTGAGTTTGGTAAGTGGGGAATCACCTGCAACACCATTTCGCCGGGAGCGTTTCCTACTGACGCGGAAAAAATACACGACAATTCTGAGCAATACGCTCAGTTTGTGCTCGATCATCAATCCATCAAACGACGTGGCTGCGCCACTGATATCGCATCGGTAATTCTGTTTCTAGCATCAGATGCCTCCTCATTTATTACGGGGCAAGACATCGCAGTGGATGGTGGCTGGGTAATGAGATAGTGAATAACTAGCAGTTGCAGTTGGCCTTTGCTTAAGCAAGCATAAATATTAACTAGCTAAGTGGTTGAGCACGTGCCGGATTTCGATGCCCAAGCTTAGCCTCAATTGCTAATTTCGACAGAACCACAGCGCCGCAAGTCCTACTATTAGTTTATGACACATAAAAATTTATCTTCTTGTTAAATATAGATTAAAAGCTACTAAAAATTGCTTTTAAGCTTTTACGTGACCCGCTCTCTATCTCTTCAGAGACTTGCTTGGCTATACCTTCGTCTAAGTTAGAAACAACATAATTGCGGTATCAAAAATCTCGTGCTAGATTTAATGTTAGCGCTAACGTGAGCGCTAACATAATGACAAAAGGAATATATGATGACCTTGCTATCTCCAAAACGTCTACTGATTGGGATTGCTCTTACCGCAATTTCTTCAGCAGCAACTGCGCAGCAGTCTGCGACTTTTGGCGGCTCAGATGCGCTGGGGTCGCTCTATGATCGCCAAAATCGCTTATTCGTTGATTTAGTAAACGAAAAAGCCGGCGATCAGTTAAAAATTAATTTTATCCAAGGCGAGCAATTGGGTAATGACGTCCAAGTCATTGAGCAAACAATGGGAGGATCAGTCCAGTTATATGGAGACGACCTTTCCTGGTACGCCAACTGGGTGAATGATTTTTCTATTCTAGGCTGGGGCTTCACTTTCCATAGCCTTGACCATATGGCCACGTTCTTCGAGAGCCAAGCCTATCAGGATATGGCTCAAGAGCTTATTGATGAGCAAGGAATTCGAATTCTTGCTCAAGCCCCCATTCAACCTCGCATGACATTTACTAATAAGCCCATTGAATCGGCTGACGATATTGATGGGCTCAAAATGCGTGTTCCTGAAATACCGACTTATCTCGAATTATGGGAAACCCTTGGTGCCAACCCTACGCGTGTAGCATGGGGAGAAGTATACCTAGGCTTACGTTCTGGCGTTATCGAAGCGGCGGAGGGGCCAGTATCAGCAGCATATGCTGCTAAATTCCATGAAGCAGCGCCTTATGTACTGCGTACAGATCATATTTTGACGGCTACCCATATCTTAGTAAATGAGAGCTTTTATCAATCACTCTCTCCTGAGTTGCAAACAGTACTTGATGAAGCTGCAGAGGAAGCTACTGCTTGGGCTCAAGAGCAGGCTATAAACGAGACCGATGAATTGGTGGCAAAGATGGAACAAGAAGGTGCCACCATTATAACCATTGATCTTGAGCCAGTGCGTGAAAAGGCCTTATCAGCTGTTGAACGCGTCGAAAGTGATGGCATGTGGACTCAAGGCTTATGGCAGTCGATTCAGGATATGGCTGAATAAACTGCTACCTCAATGGAGAGCCGCTTATGGAATTCTATCGTAAAACCTTGAAAATTATCGAAAGAATTGAACTCGCGACTGCTATGGCACTGTTTGTCGTGATCGTTTTATCGATCACGCTGCAAGTGATCAGCCGCTATGGCTTTGGACGCCCCTTTGTCTGGGTTGAGGAGTTAGCCACCTACTCCTTTATTTGGATTGTATTTTTGGGAGCGGCAGCGGGCATGAAGCGGCTCGCTCATATCAAGATAGAGGCAGCATCGCTGCTGGTTTCTGTCAGAGTCCAAGCTTTAATGCGTCTATTTGGATACGCCGTGATGCTTTTCGTTCTTTATTGGCTAGTTGTAAAAGCACCAGGGGTCATGAGCATTGAAGCACGATCAAACTCAATATCACTGCCAATTCCCATTTCGCGTATGTGGTTCTATTCGATGCCTCTGTTTTACGCATCGCTGTCGATGGTACTTACCTTGGCCTTCTATACCGTTGCTGACATTGTAGCGTTGATTAAAGGGGAGCCAATGACTTACATCAACGGTGAATCGATCACTGATTTTGCTCGTGAAGGAATCTGAGTCATGCCCATTGGCTTTCTACTCGTTATTTTTCTGGCGTTGATTGCACTAGAAGTGCCTGTTGCTTTTGCAATGCTGTTTGCAGCTTTCATTTTTATCATTACCGGGCCCGGCCTGCCTATGGAGATCGTGATCCAGCGCATGTCTGGTGGGCTAGACAGCTTTCCATTGTTAGCTATCCCACTTTTTGTGCTTGCTGGTCATCTATTCAATCGTGCAGGTATTTCTGAGCGAATTTTCGATTTTGCATCAGCTCTGGTCGGACATATGCGAGGTGGGTTGGCTCAGGTCAATATTGCCGCCTCTATCATTTTTGCAGGAATGTCAGGAGTGGCTCAGGCCGATGCCGCCGGTTTAGGGGCAGTCGAAATTCGGCAGATGAAGCAGCGTGGTTATTCTGCAAGTTTTGCTGCGGCAGTCACCGCTGCTTCTTCCATTATTGGGCCAGTCATTCCCCCCTCCGTGATAATGGTTATTTATGCCGTGACGGCCCAATTGTCGTTGACTGATTTGTTTCTCGCAGGAATTGTGCCCGGCCTACTGATGGGGCTCTGCCTGATGGTAGTCGTTTATTATCTGGTGTGGTCCGGCCGTGAAGCGGCACCAAGGGATGAGAAGAAATCTCTAAAGGTTCTTGGCGTTACATTTTTGAGAGCTCTGCCAGCTTTGGTGGCACCGGTGTTACTTGTGGCAGGTATGCTCAGCGGCGTTGCAACACCCACAGAACTTGGCGCGTTAATCGTAGTTTACGCCGCAGCTCTGGGTTTCATTAACAAAGAGCTGGACTTCAAAGGCTTGATTGACACCTTGGCAATGAGCGCTATTACCACTGGAGTACTAGTGTTCATTATTGCAGCAGCCTTCCCGTTCGGCTGGCTTATTTCGGTACAGAATTTGCCAGGGCTGCTAGTAGATTTCATGCAGAGTCTTACTGACAATCCTCTGCTGCTGCTACTGATACTCAATATTTCATTACTGCTCGTGGGTCTCTTTATGGAGACCACTGCGATCATTCTTATTGCCACACCCGCCCTACTTCCACTCGTGGCCGCGTATGAAATTGATCCGATACACTTCGGGATTGTAATGATTCTTAACCTTTTGATTGGATCTTTAACCCCGCCATTTGGAGTGATCTTATTTATTTGCAAGCACATTGCCCAGATCAGTTTCTGGCAGATGATTCGCGCAATACTTCCTTTTTATATTCCTTTATTGCTGGTTTTACTTGCGCTTACTTACTTCCCACAGCTCGTACTGTGGCTACCCAATAAATTTTAATAGGATTTTTAAATGTCTGGAATCTTAGCTGGTTACAAAATAATTGATTGTACTATCGCAATGGCAGGCCCCTTCGCAACACAGCGCCTTGGAGATCTTGGTGCAGATGTTATTAAGGTTGAGCCTATTACTGGCGAATGGCAGCGCCATGTGGCTGCTGGTGGGGCTAATGGCAATAGGATTAACGTTTCTTTTACAGCATTAAATCGCAATAAAAGATCTTTAGCCGTTGATTTAAAAAATGAAGAAGGCAAAACAATTGTCAAAGACTTAGTGAAAAGCGGTGACGTCTTCGTACAGAATTATCGCCCCGGTGTCGCTAAAAGATTAGGCGTTGATTATGAAAGTCTTAAAGAGATTAATCCTAAAATCATCTATATATCCATGTCTGGTTATGGTGAGGATGGTCCTTATATAAACTGGCCTGGCCAGGATATGTTACTCCAGGCGATGAGTGGCGCTATGTACAACGTGGGCCGCGATGGAGAGGCACCGCTTCCTTCAGGTAACTACCTTGTTGATGCCGTCACTGCCTATTCTGCGTTTGAAGCGGTAATGGCCGCCCTCTTACACCGCGAGCGTACTGGTGAAGGTCAAAAAGTCGACGTCAATATGCTCGACTCGATCATTTCTTTACAGATGCAGGAACTCTCGATCTTTAGCATTGGGGGCGTTCCTCAAACTCGCTCGAAAGAGCCGGATGGTCACACATACATTCGAGCTCCTTATGGCGTTTTTAATACAGCAGATGATGCAATTGCTCTCGCTTTCCCGCCGTTACGCAAGTTCGGAGAAATTGCAGATATCCCTGAATTTCTGAACATGGAGGATGGCCGCGACTCTTTTACACAAAAAGATTTGATTATTGCCAAGACCCGCGATGCGATGAAGAAAAAAACCACATCGCAATGGCTCATTTTATTTAGGGAAGCCGATATTTGGGCGGGCCCAGTCTATACCTATGCTGATCTAGTAGAAGATCCTCAGGTGAAGCACAACGGTTCTCTCGTCGAATATGTTCACCCTACTGAGGGCCTAATTCGCACACCAGGTTTTCCTTATAAGTTTTCCAAGAGCCCATGCGAGATTCGCCGCGGCGCTCCTCTAACAGGGGAACAAAGCAAGGAGATTCTTAGAGAGTTGGGATATGAAGAAAGCCAAATTAATCATCTTCTCACCAATGCCGTTATCGCCAGTGAAACACTATAGTTTAGTGGCAGAGAATGCCTCTAACCATTAAGCAGGGATTATTGCCAGGTATGGATGAGAATACTAAGTCTCCACTAGTCAAGCGCCGTCGTCGTACGACTTCAAGCCGTGTGACGATGGCCGATGTCGCCCGTAAAGCTGGCGTCTCAGGGCAGACCGTATCACGAGTACTTCATCAACCTGAATTAGTCGGTGAAGAGGTGGCACTCCGCGTTCGCGATGCAATCGAGTCCCTGCAATATGTGCCAAATTTAGCTGCAAGTCAGATGGCCTCTAATCGAAGCGGCATTGTGGCTGCCATCATTCCGTCTATTTCGTCATCTGTATTTGCAGATACTATTCAGGCTCTCTCCGATACGCTCGTTCCAGCTGGCTACCAAATTCTACTCGGTAACACCGAATATGATCCCGATAGAGAAGAAGAGTTGGTACGTAGCTTTCTTGGCCGTGGGCCAGACGGCATCATGCTAGCGAGTACACATCACAATCCATCCCTCATTAAACTGCTATCTCGCTCACGACTACCGGTTGTAGAAACTTGGGACTGGCTGGAAAACCCTATCGATCTGCTAGTGGGATACTCAAATGAAAGAGCCTCCTATCAAATGGTGCGCTATCTCGGTGAAAAAGGTTACCGCAAAATCGTTTTTGCTGGAGTAACAAATGTTGGCGACTATCGTGCAGAGGCCCGTTTGCAAGGCTATCAAGCGGCAATAAAAGCGATGGGACTAGATAAACCTCGCGTACTTACTCTGGCGGGCCAGCCGTTAACGATGCAAGTTGGTGCCCAAACGCTCATCAGCATTTTGAAGCAACATCCCGATGCTGATGCCGTATTTTTTTCATCAGATGTATTCGCGTCCGGTGCCCTACTCGAGTGCACACGCCGAGGTATAGCGGTGCCTAAACAACTGGCAATAGCTGGATTTGGAGATTTTGAAATTGCGAAAAACCTAGTGCCAAGCTTGACCACAGTGTCAGTCCACGCTGCTCAAATTGGTCAGAATGCAGCAGAACTGCTGCTTGCGCGCATGGAAAATAATCCGATTGATAATAAATGTATAGACGTCGGGTTCGAGTTGATTTTTCGTCAAAGTACCTAGCCCAAAGGAGTCGTCATTATGAAGTTTAGCGACAAAAATTATTTTGAAGATTTAGAAATTGACTTTACGTACGAGACTCCAGCTATAACCGTGAGTGAAGCACACATTTTAGGCTTTGCAGGTTTGACCGGCGACTTCACTGATGTGCATGTTGACGAAACGTTTGCTCAAGAAATGGGATTTAAAGGTCGTCTTGCCCATGGACTATTGGTGCTTGGACTTATTGACGCACTCAAAAACCGTTGTCTAGTTAGTTTTCATGTTGTAGCCGCACTTAATTGGAATTGGCAATTTTCTGAACCTGTTTATATAGGTGATCGACTTCGAGCCAAGCTTACAATCAAAGAAAAACGTCTAACGAGCAAAGGTAATCGCGGGATAGTAACGCTAGGAATTCAAGGCATCAACCAAGATGAAAACGTCGTTCAGGAAGGTACTAATCAGATCATGGTATTAACCCGACCATAAGTTTTTAAATACTAAGCGGGAGATCGATATGAGCGAGCATATTTACACAGAACAAGATGGCTATCTTCTGATTATTACTCTTGCCAGGCCAGAAAAACTAAATTCAGTTACTCCTGAAATGGCTGAAGCGCTGATATCTATAGTAGATAATTGCAATAGTGACGATAGCGTACGCTGTGTAATTTTGACAGGGACGGGAGACAAGGCTTTCTGCGCCGGTTCAGATATCCGTACGCTAGATAATTACGATACACCATGGAATTTTCGTAATAGGCGCGACTATTGCGATGCACTTCGACACGCGACCAAGCCCGTTATTGCTGCAGTTAATGGGTACGCATTTGGAGGCGGGTTTGAAACGGCGATGAGTTGTGATATTCGCCTTGCTTCGAAGAATGCTAGTTTTGCCGCACCCGAGGTCAAGCTCGGCTGGATTGGGGGCGGGGGTATGGCGGCGCATTTAACCCATACAATCGGCTCCTCTAATGCCGCGATGATGATTATGACGGGTGACTCCATCGATGCTCATACCGCTTTAAATTGGGGCTTAGTATCACGCGTAGTAGACCGTGCTGAATTATTGAGCGAAGCAAAGGAGCTTGGCCATACAATTGCAGCACGTGCGCCTATCGCTACTGAAACCGCCAAAGTAAATTTGAGAGCGGCATATGGTATGAATATTGAAGATGCAATCACTTATGAAAGGGATCTTCAAACAATTTGCTTTGCCACAGAAGATGCCGCTGAGGGAAGAGAAGCTTTTAAACAAAAGCGGGCTCCACTTTTCAATCGACGTTAAAGGGGGCATTTCACTGAATAAAGGAATTTATTATGTCTGAGAATCTACCGCTGAGCGGACTAACGGTAATCGATCTTAGCCAGTTTCTTTCAGGACCGTATGCTTCATTGCGACTGATGGACTTAGGCGCACGTGTTATCAAAATAGAGAGACCTGAAACAGGCGATATTGCAAGAACGCTTTATATGAGTGACACAGATATTGGAGGAGACTCGACGCTATTCCATGCCATTAATCGCAATAAAGAAAGCTTGGCGCTAGACCTTAAGTCACCTGAAGACTTAACTGTATTACGTAAATTACTTTCGAAAGCAGATGTGCTCATTCAAAATTTTCGACCCGGCGTGATTGAGCGGCTTGGCTTAGATTATCATTCTGTAAAAGCGATCAATCCTAAATTGATCTATGCATCAATTTCAGGCTATGGAAAAGAGGGGCCGTGGTCAGGCACTCCAGGACAAGATTTATTGGCGCAATCGCGTTCTGGAATCATGTGGTTAACAGGAGATGACACCCAAGGCCCTGTTCCTATGGGGTTAGCTGTAGCTGACATACTTGCTGGTTCAGCTATCGTACAAGGCGTTTTAGCTGGCTTAGTTCAAAGGGGTGTTAAAGGGGTTGGCTGTCATGTGGAAACAAGCCTCATGGAAGCACTTATAGACCTGCAGTTTGAAGTACTTACTACTCATCTAAATGATGGTGGTCGACCGCCAAAGCGCGCTAAGAGTCGCAATGCGCATGCGTATTTAGCGGCGCCTTATGGGGTATATCCAACAAAAAATGGTTATTTAGCGATTGCTATGACGCCCATTGGGGATTTAGCTGATCTTCTCGGAATACCCGCTCTAACAGTTTATCGAGACAACCCCAAAAGTTGGTTTACTGCTAGAGATGAAATTAAAGAAATTCTATCTCATAAACTTAAAGAACAAGATACAGAGCATTGGCTTTCCATCCTCGAACCCATGGATATTTGGTGCTCTAAAGTTCTTCAATGGGATGAACTAATAAATCATGAGGGCTTCTCCTCCCTTGATATGCTTCAGGTCGCCGAGCAAGAGGGTGGTGTGTCGATTAGAACCACACGCTCACCGATAAGAATTAACGGTGAGCGCCCCATTACGAATTTGCGTGCGGCCCCTCGTGTTGGTGAGCATAGCGACTTAATAAGAATGGAATTAGGAATATGACATTAAAACTTAAGGGTATGACTTGGAGCCACCCTAGAGGCTACGACCCAATGGTCCACTGCTCCACTCTCTTTATGCAGGAGACTGGAATTGAAGTCTCTTGGGATAAACGCAGTTTACAAGATTTTGAATCGTTTCCTGTTGAAGAGTTGGCAAAAAACTATGACCTGATAGTGATCGATCACCCTCATGTAGGACAGATTACGGCTAGCGAATGTCTTGTGCCACTTGATAGTGGCAATCAACAAGGCATCCTGGATGAATATCTACAGCACTCGGTGGGCCCTTCTTATAAAAGCTATTTCTGGAAAGGGCAACAGTGGGCACTGCCAATTGATGCTGCAGCCCAAGTACAAGCCTATCGCCCAGATATTATTTCTCAGCCTCCTAAATGTTGGGAAGAAATAATAGAGCTGGCGAAAAATGGGCAAGTTATTTTACCGCTTCGATCCCCTCATGCACTGATGTGCTTTTATACTTTAGCCGCTAATCAAGGTTGCCCATGTAATACTGGAGATGGTGATCTTATAAACATGGCTGAAGGGGTCAAAACTTATCGCTTATTAGATGAGTTGGTAAGCTTACTCGATCCACAATGCTTTGAAATGGATCCAATTGCTGCACTTGAAGCGATGTCGGCACCTAATAGCTCTTTTGCTGTGATGCCTTATGGTTATGGCTATGTAAGCTACGCACTTGAAGGATTCAGACCTAACTTACTCGCGTTTTCAGATATACCTAGTATTGTCAGGAATGGCGTGCCTGCCGGCTCAGTATTGGGTGGAACAGGTATCGCCGTATCTGCCTTAAGCGAGCATCGTGAAGAGGCTATGAAGTTTGCTTATTGGATCGCCAGCAGTGAAGTTCAGCGCTTATCCTATGCGGCGTCAGGTGGTCAGCCTGGGCATGCGATGGCTTGGCACGATAAGCATGTAAACCTTGCCACCCATGGTTTTTATTCGAATACGCTATCTACTTTAGAGACATCATTTGTTCGTCCTCGACATAATGGATATATGCACTTTCAGAATGCAGCATCAGAACGGCTTAGTCTTGGGCTGAAAAAACGTGAGCAGGCTGAAACGGTGATTACGGATATTAACGCCCTGTACAAGAGGAGCAGAAATAGGTAACAGCTATAACTCATAGTGTACTTAACAAGCCTATCCAAGCCACCCTTATTACCACCCTCCCTGGCATTGTGACTTGGCTACCTTGGCCTAACTGCCATATGACAATCAGTGTGACGTTTCCCGACTTATGGATGGTAAACGCGAAAGCTAGCTAGCACGCATATACAGACGCTAGGATGCATCCGAGAGGCGCTTTTTTAGTTGCATATAAGTGCCGTAATGGCGATCAAGGTGGCGCTGCATGGCCGCCTCGGCCGCGTCCGGGTCGCGGGACTCAATGGCAGCAATGATTTCGGTGTGGGCGGCGGTCGCGGCTTTATCTTCATCTTTTTGCTGCAACACCAGCGCACGGCGATCATCCAGCCATTCGGAAAGTGCCACGTGGATGGCATCGAAAATGGGGTTACGGCCAATACTCGCCAACACGCCATGGAAGTCGTTATCAGAGCGTTTGAAGCGAGCCTCGTCGCCAATCGCATCGCGATTATCCGCCAACGCAGCATGAAGCCTAGCAAGGTCCTCCTCGCTGGCGTGGCGGGCCGCGTAGCGCGCCAACGAGATTTCAAACATGGCCCGCGCTTCCTGAAAATACTGCTGGCCATCGGGCTTGGAAAGCAGTTGCCGGGTAACGCCGGAAAGCCTCGCCATCACCGCCTCAGCAGTGGGACGAATCACCCTAGCGCGCGTGCCGCTATTAATGGCGATAAGCCCAAGCTGCTGCAGGTGGAAAAGCGCCTCGCGCACAGCAGGCCTGCCAACGCCAAACTGCTCCATCAATTCCCGTTCTGACGGCAATTGATCATTTTCACTTAGCCGCCCTTCGAGAATCTCCGCCTCGAGCTGTTCAGCGACCTGTTCGGACAGCGTTTTACGCTCGATCCGGTATCTGCTCATAGGCAGTCACCCCTGGTTAACCTGGAATTCGCCGCCATTTTACTGCATTTCTCGTCATTATCCTTCAAACCAGCTGAGAGAGCGGCGTTATTTGGTACTGCTCGGCGATCTCGGCATAGGCTATTTGATTGGCAGAATCGAGCGGAATGCCTTCGGCGTCGCGCAGAGCCTGGCAGCGCCATTCTCGATCCCCAGGCGCCATCACCTGGGCGTTGGGTGCAGCAGGCTGGGCACGCAGGTCGGCCAAATACTCGGCCATTCCGCGGGCAAAGGTGCCAGCATCCACGAAGGCATCCGGTTTCATAACCAGAAAAAAGTGGCCGACGCCGCGCGGTGTCGACATATCAGGCCCGCCCATCGGCAGCAGCCGAAAGCCGTGCTGCATACCCGACAGCATTGAACTCAGAACCTCCACCATGCCACCCAGCCCCGCACCCTTGAAGCCGAAGCCGCTGCCGCCCAGCGGCAACAGTGCGGCCACTTCACTAGGAACGCGGCTTACCTGCCCGGCAGCATCCGCCGCGACTTGATCCGGAAGTTCACGGCCAATCGCACCGAACTGCTGCACGCGATTCCAGGGCACCGAGCTAGTCGCCATATCCAGCAGGTAAGGCGACTCGCCCGCCACCGGCGCTGCAAAGGCGATTGGGTTGGTGCCATGGAACGGCTTGGCACCCTCATGCAGCAGCACAAAAGGGTCCGAATTGCAGAACGCCATGCCGAGATAACCGCGCTCGGCCGCTGCCAACGCATAGCACCCCGCTGCCCCAAAGTGCGATGAGTTACCCACCGCGACGGCACCCATGCCCACCTTTTCTGCCATTGCCATGGCATGCTCCATGGCGGTATACCCCGCGAGGTGCCCTAACCCGTTGTCAGCGTCCAGAAAACCGGTCGCTGCCAGGCGCTGGTGGAACTGCATGTCGGGCGCGCCGTTGATCCGCCCGCCCTTGAGCACCTGCAGATAGTGGGGCAGCAGACGCAGGCCGTGGCTGTCGGTTCCCATACGTGAGGCGGTAATCAGCGCGTGAGTGACCGCGTTCGCCGATGCCTGATCAGCACCTGCTGCCTTCAGAGCGGCTTGCATGAAGCGGGCAAGGTCTTCACGAGCGACGCGAAAATTTGACGATGTATCTCTCATTAATCAATAGCTCCTGGCTTCAGTCGGGCTATTGGCTGACCAGTGGTCAGCCCCGGTAATGCTTAACGGTAAATTAGCGTCGGTAGCCACAGCGAGATGGCCGGAATAAAGGTCACTAACAGCAAGGCGATGACCAGCGGCACCAGGAAAGGCAGCGTGCCACGCATGCACTTTTCAAAAGAGATGCCGGACACTCGCGACAGTACATACAGCACCATACCGACCGGCGGCGTTAACAAGCCGATCATCAGGTTGAGCACCATGATTACGCCGAAGTGCACCGGATCGACACCGGCGGTAACGGCCACCGGCAACAGTACCGGCACCAGGATGGTGATCGCCGCAATGGTCTCCATAAAGCAGCCCACTACGATCAGCACCAAGTTGATAATGATCAGCGTGGCGATGGGATTGTCGGCAAATGGACCGAGCAGAGTAACCACATGCTGAGTGACCTGGTTGCTGGTCAATATCCAGGCAAATATCGAGGCACCAGCGACGATCAACAGGATCACGGCAGTGGTTTCGATCGTTTCCATGCTCACCTTGAGCAGGCGGCGCCAGGTCAGGTTACGATAAACCACTCCCCCCAGCACCAAGGCGTAGACCACCGCAGCAATCGCCGCTTCGGTAGGCGTGAAGGCCCCCGTCATGATGCCGCCAACGATGATGACCGGCGTTAATAATGATAAAAAGGCACGCTTGAACGTATGACCAAGCACCGGAAGCGAGAACACCGCATCGCGGGTATAGCCGCGGCGCCGGGATATGATCGTGATCATGGCCATGAGCACCAGCCCCATCAACAGGCCCGGCACCAGACCGGCGACGAACAGCTGGCCGACCGACACTGAAGCCATTACGCCATAGATAACCATTGGCAGACTCGGCGGAATAATCGGGCCGATGGTCGAAGACGCCGCGGTGATCCCCACCGAGAACCCCTCGTCGTAACCGGCATCTTTCATGGCCTTGATTTCAATGGTACCCAGCCCCCCAGCATCGGCGACTGCGGCGCCGGACATGCCGGAAAAGACGATGCTGGCGCCTACATTGACGTGACCCAGGCCGCCCCGCATCCAGCCCATCAACGCCTTGGCAAAATCAAATATCCGCACGGTAATGCCGCCGTTATTCATCAGATTACCGGCGAGTATAAAAAACGGAATCGCCAACAGGGGAAAGCTGTCGACGCCGTTGATCATGCGGTGCATCACCACCACATCGGGCACTCTGCCGGTCAGCAGCACATACAGCAGGCACGAGCCAGCAAGACTAATAGCGATCGGCACCCCCATCACCAGCAGAGTGAAGAGCGCCGCAAACAGGAACAGTAAATAGTGCTGAGTGGCGGCCAGGGCGATACAGCCGAGTATCGCGACAGCCGCAACCAATGGCGGCACTATCGCACCGCCGCGCCTCACAGCCAGAATGTTGGGCATTGGGGTGATCTCCGAGAGAGTAGCGTGTTGGCGTATTGTTATTGGGTATTGAGCAGTTCACTGGTGCCCGAGCGCCAGTGACGAATAGCCACCTGCACCCCTCTCACCAGCATGAGGATAAAGCCCACCATCACTAGGTAGTAAAGCCAGCTTTTAGGGATGTCCACCGAGGCCATCATGGCACTGGTGCGATTAGCCAGTTTGAAGGTGATCCAGGCCATGCTGGCGAAGAAAGCAATATTGATCAGGTCTACCAGTGTCGACATTACGCGACCCAGCCACCCCGGCATGTAGCGATAGAAAAATTCCACAGCGATATGCGACCCTTTTCGCACCGCCATGGTGCTACCCATAAAGCCCACCATGACCAATAGATAGCGCGCCATCTCCTCCGTCCAGGCGATGGAATTACCCAGCACATAGCGGCTGAAAAACTGCATAAAGACATCCAGTGCCAGCAGCCAGAAGATCCCAAGCGTCAGGAAATCCTCCAGGGCATAGTCATGGATGTTGAAGGAATCATCGTCGAGACCTGCGAGGCTGGTCTCGTCAGTGGGCTCAGTTTGGCTCATGGAAGGCTCCCGCTTCGCCCCACCCAAGGCTTGGGCGGGGCGAGTCTTGGTCTACGAAAAAAACGATCCCGGAAACGTATGGCTTCTGGAAAAACCAGGCCTCACGGCATTACTGGCCGATCGCCTGAAGACGATCGTAGGTTTCCTGATCCCATGTCGCCGCTTCACCGTTATGGGCCGGAATCGTAGCTTCGCGGAAGGGTTCGATATCCACCTCATTGACGGTCACACCCTGCTCTTCGAACCAAGCCACCAGCTCTTCCTCGGATTGAAGAATGTCCTGGGTGATGCGCTGACCCGCTTCGGTGTAGACCTCACGGAAAATCTCGCGGTCTTCCTCGGAAAGACGGTTCCACAGCGGGCCACCGGCAATGGTAATCAGCGAGTCGGTAATATGTCCGGTCAGGTTGATGTAGTCCTGTACCTCATGAAACGCTTTGGCGCGAATGGTCGGCAGCGGATTCTCTTGGGCATCCACGACGCCCTGCTGTAGCGCCAAATAGACTTCAGCGAAAGCGATAGGGGTTGGGTTAGCGCCCACCGCTTCGGGGAACATCATGTACATGGGGGCATTGGGCGTACGTATTTTTAGGCCTTCCATGTCTTCAGGCGTATTGATCGGTTCGTTGGACGTTACATGACGGCGGCCGTAGTAATTCATGGCTAACGGTACGTTACCAGTTTCATCCTGGTAGCCCTGGGCGATTTCATCGAACAAATCGCTATCGGCGTAAGCCTGCCAATGCTCAAAATCGCGGAACATATAGGGTGCGCCAGCAATGCCTACCGGGCCATAGAAGCGCCCTGCAAACTGGTTGCCGGTGTAGATCAGATCGACGGTACCCAGCTGTAGCCCTTCGTTGATATCCGATTCCTTACCAAGCGACGACGCTGCATGCACATTGATTGCATAACGGCCGTCAGTGCGTTCCTCGATTTCATCCGCTGCCCAAAGCGCCCACTCGTGGTAGGGCTCGGATGTCTCGTAGACGTGAGCGAAGTTGAGTTCTTCCTGCGCATGCACAGCGCCGGTCACTGAGAGCCCCCCGGCGATTAGCGTGGCCGTTAGCAGGCGGGCCATTTTCAGCGAGTGTTGGCGTTTGTGGCTCATCGTGTACTCCTCATAACCATTGGATTTATTGTTGGCTATTGTGATCTGTAGTTAATTATTAGGTGAACAGTGGTATACGACGTAACCGACCATAGAGCTGTATACGTGTCATACCACCCATTTCAAACCTAGTTGGTCGCCTACCATTGCGCAACCTTCTCACTCAGGATTTTCATCGTGCCGATGACGATTTAGGCGAAGACTGAACTGATCATGTAAGCGCACGAGCAGCTGTGGATCGCCAAAGCCACCCGCTTTGGTCATCACACGGCGCCGGGGGTCGCCATCGATATAGCCGAGCGCCACGCCAGGTGAACACTCGGCTTCAACGCCAATATGGCTCACGCCTAGCCGAGACAGCACGGCCATGGCGATATCTCCACCGGTTAAAAACAGCAGGCTCTCCTCATCCTGCTGCCAGTGCGAGGTGATCGACGCCACCTGGGCGGCCATCGCCCCGGACACTTCACCGGCCGTACGCTGGGTGCCGGATTCTGGCACCACCACGCAGGCATTTGAAGCACGGGTAGCGAACTTATCAGCGCTCACTTCAATAACGCTCAAATGGGAGAAGTGCTGGCGCAGCTGCATCAGTTGCTCCGCAGCGCGAGCGCTTCTCGACCCCACGGCATAAAGCACTTTATTGACGTTGTGGAGCGTTCGACACGGCGACTCAGGTGCTCCAAAGCAGCGTTGAGCCATCGCCGTTGCCAATCCCGCCGCACCCGCCATGGCATGGTGACTGTCGGTATCCATAAGGTTATAAACTGCTGCAAGCTCCTCATCGCTCTCGGCATCAGCGATATAATCTTCGCTGGGGAGCGATGTTGCCTGCCCCGGGCGATAGCGCTGCAGGGGCAAGCCACCGGCGGCAAAAGCGACATCGATGGGGCCTGCCAGCGGCGCTGAGCGGGCATCCTGCTGGTAGTCTGTTTCTGCCAGTGGCAGACCATCCACCCATACTTCTGCGTCGCGAACGGTCCTACCCTGGGCGGGCACCGCAGGCGCCAGCAGCAGGGGCAAACCAAGCGCTTCTCGCAGCGCTTTACACTCAGCCACTACTTGGCCACGCAGGGTCGAATCGACTTTCTTGAACCACTGCTGAGGCGCTACTCGCCTGAGTAAACACACTGCTTCACTTACCCGAAGCGCCGACTCCTCGGCCTTTAAATGACGGGATTCGGTATTCACGGCGATAACCGCTGGCCACTGCCCTTGCCACGCATCAAGCGTTGTTGCTAATGCCTCCAGGCTGATCACCACGCGGGCATCTGCGCCCCGCGCGGCAAACGGAGCGGCAGTATCCAGCGCGCCCGAAAGATCGTCGGCAATAATCGCCAATCGGCAGCTACTCATGCTTTGGCGCCACTGGCTAACCGCCGGGCATAGGCAATCGCAGACCCCATATTGGTGGCATCGGCTTTGCCCTGCCAGGCAATATCAAAGGCGGTGCCGTGATCCACCGAGGTGCGCTGAAGCGGTAAGCCGAGGCTGACATTCACCGTAGTATCAAAAGCAATCAGTTTGACGGGGATATGGCCCTGGTCGTGATACTGGGCGATAACCAAATCGAACTCGCCTTTTGAGGCGCGGTAAAACACCGTATCTGCCGAGATAGGCCCGCTCACATCAAAACCACGCTCGCGCAAGCGCTCCACCGCTGGGGCGATACAGCGGCTATCTTCATCGCCAAAAATACCGCCTTCGCCGCAATGCGGGTTGAGGCCTGCCACGGCAATGCGCGGCGCCTTCATGCCCAACGCTAGCAAGTGCGCATGCCCCGCCTCAACGGTGGCAATGATGCGTTCGGGGGTGACTCGATCGATCGCATCGCGTAGTGACACGTGGGTGGACACATGCAGCGTCGAGAGCGTCTTAGATGCCAGCAGCATAAACGATGAGGGCGCGCCGGTCAGCGACGCCAGCATCCCGGTGTGGCCATCATAGTGGTGCCCGGCTTCATGCAGCGCCGCCTTGTTCAGCGGCGCGGTGACGATCACCTGGGCCTGCCCCGACTGCACCAATTCCACGGCTTTGTGAACGCAGCGAAACGCCATATCCCCCGCCCCGGCGCTGATTTGGCCATCGGGAATCTCAGCACCTTCTGGCATCTCGACCATACCAACCGCTACATGGTCCTTACCGCTTTCTGCCTGCTCTAGTGGCACGAATTCAAGCGCGGCGCCAATACTTGCCGCTGCCCGGCGATAAATCGCTGGGTCACCGATGACCATCGTTGTGGCGCGCTCAACAGCGGACATAGCACTCAAGGCGCGGCAAATGATTTCGGGGCCGATACCGGCAGGATCGCCCATGGTGATCGCGATTTCATAACAGCGTGGAGAGCTATTCATGGCATTAGCTGCCCGCCGTTGACCTCGATGATCTGACCGGTGACATAACCACTCAGCGTTTCTGTTCCGAGGAAAACATAAGCCCCGACACACTCTTCCGACGTGCCTAACCGGCCCATGGGGATCGATGCCCGCGCTGCGTTGAGATGCGCCTCGCTTGAGTGACGATCATGAAAATCGGTAGCAATCGTGCCAGGGGCAACGGCATTAACGCGAATATTATCTCCCGCCAGTTCCTTGGCCATATTACGCGTGATCGTACTCACAAAGCCTTTTGCTGAGGCGTACAGGCCAGCGCCACCCCCGCCGCCATTGCGTGCGGCAATCGAGGTGGTGTGAATGATATTTCCGCCGCCTGCGCGGCGAAAATGCGGCAGCGCCGCCCGGCTGGCCATAATCACCGAGCGGACATTAAGATCCATGACCCGGTCATACTGGTCATCGTCCATCTCATCTAAGCCAACACGGCCCAGCATGTCGCCAGCGTTATTGATCAACAGGTCTAAACCACCCAGACGTTCGGCGGCATCGTCGACGAGTTTTTGGGTCTCGCGGGTGTGGCTGACGTCTGCTTTCAGGGTAAAAGCGTCCCCACCCGCATCGCGAATCGCCTGAGCCACTGTTTCAGCGGGGGCTTCACTGCTGTGATAGTGCACCGCTACGTGGGCTCCTAATGCCCCCAGCTGTTTCGCAACCGCCGCGCCAATGCCACGGCTGGCACCGGTGATCAATACTCGCTTACCTTTCCACTCGTCTAACATGAAATTCTCCTTAACACTTTTTGTTTTATGGTGAGCGCTGTGCTTAGCGCCACCGTCTTTATCCAGATAGATTTAACTATCGACCCGAAATGGAACGGTGCGCTAAAGTAAGCCATGAACTGGCATACCTGTCATACAACACGACATCTATAACATGATAGGCGATGGCTTGTTTAGCGCCAGTCGCCTACCACTGCTAACGATTAAAACTAATTCTAAGAACGAATGGAGAAGCACATGAAGCCACTTTCATCGACGGATACACTTCCCGCCGACCTGGGTAACGCGCTGCTGGTTGGCCGCGTTTGGCTGGAAGGCAGCCATCCCGGCCCCGCGCTAGTCACTGTCAACAACGGCCAGGTGATCGACATTACCGCCTTTGGCCCCACCATGGCTGACCTGCTGGAACGCGACGACCTACAAGCGGTAGTGCAGCAGGCGGAAGGCCCCCATCTGTGCAGTGTTGAGGCACTGCTGGAAAACTCTCAGCTACCCCAGCCACAAGCGCCCTACCTGCTTGCGCCTTGTGATGTGCAGGCCGTTAAAGCGTGCGGCGTCACCTTTGCCGTTAGCCTTTTGGAGCGAGTGATCGAAGAGCAAGCGGGCGGCGACCCGGCGCGGGCAGTTGCACTGCGTGAGGATCTTCAAGCACTGATCGGCACAGATCTTTCCAAGATGGTGCCGGGTTCTGAAGAGGCGATGTCGCTGAAAAAGGCGCTTCAGGCACGCGGAGGGTGGTCACAATACATGGAAGTCGGCATCGGCCCCGATGCGGAGGTGTTCACCAAATCCCAGCCGCTCTCATCGGTGGGTTTTGGCACGCCTGTAGGCTTACACCCCTCTTCTCAATGGAACAATCCTGAACCCGAAATCGTGCTGGCCGTCGATAGCCGTGGGAAAGTTCGCGGTGCCACTCTGGGCAACGACGTCAACCTGCGTGATGTCGAGGGGCGTAGCGCCTTGTTGCTGGGTAAGGCGAAAGATAACAACGCCTCCTGCTCACTCGGCCCGTTCATTCGCCTGTTTGACGATCACTTCGATATCGACAGCGTGCGCAACTGCCAGGTATCGCTACGTATCGAGGGCGAAGACGACGACTTCCTGCTCCAGGGCGAAAGCGATATGCGCGAGATCAGCCGCGACCCGTTGGACTTGGTTAGCCAAACCATCGGCGCCCACCACCAATACCCGGACGGTTTTATGCTGTTCCTGGGCACTATGTTCTCGCCGATTCAGGACCGCGACGGCCAAGGCCAGGGCTTTACCCATCACCTGGGTGATCGCGTCACCATTGCCACCCCAGCGCTGGGCGCACTGGTCAACCGGGTAGGCAGAAGCGATCAGCTACCGCCCTGGACCTACGGCATTCGCGAACTGATGCGCCACCTAGCGCGCCGTTAAATTTCACCCCCACCACGCCAAGGAGAGCACAATGACAACGATTACTCGCGTCGAGATTCAAGACATTCGCTTCCCCACCTCGCGCTCGCTGGATGGCTCGGATGCCATGAATGCCGCGCCGGACTACTCCGCCGCCTACGTCATCCTACACACCGATGACGGCAGCCCCGAAGGGCACGGTCTGACCTTCACGATTGGTCGCGGTAACGAGATTGTCGTCACGGCACTGCAGTCGCTGGCGCCGCTGATTGAAGGGAAAACACTTTCCTCGATAACCGACAATATGGGCACCTTCTGGCGGGAAATCACCGGCGACAGCCAGCTACGCTGGATTGGGCCCGATAAAGGCGCGATTCACTTGGCGACCGCCGCCATCGTCAACGCCGTGTGGGATATGTGGGCGAAGAAAGAAGGCAAGCCGGTATGGAAACTGCTGGTGGATATGACGCCCGAACAGCTGGTGCACTGTCTCGACTTCCGATTTGTGACGGATGCATTAACGCCAGAAGAAGCGATCTGCCTGCTACGCCGCCAGTCATCCGGCAAAGCGGCACGGGAAGCAGAAATGCGCAGTGACGGCTACCCCGGCTACACCACATCAGCGGGCTGGCTGGGTTACAGCGACGAGAAAGTGCGCGGCCTGGCGCGTGAAGCGCTGGCCGAAGGCTGGACGCACTTCAAACAGAAAATTGGCGGCGACATCGAAGAAGACGCCCGCCGTGCAGCGCTGCTGCGCGATGAGATCGGTTGGGACAACGTGCTAATGATGGACGCCAACCAGGTGTGGGAAGTCGACGAGACGATCACCAAAATGCGCCGCCTAGCCGAGTTTGACCCGCTATGGATCGAAGAGCCCACCAGCCCTGACGACATTCTCGGCCACGCCGAGATCCGCCACCGCGTGGCGCCGATTGGTGTCGCCACCGGCGAACACTGCCACAACAAGGTGATGTTCAAGCAGTTCTTCCAGGCGGATGCCATCGACTACTGCCAGTTGGATGCCGCACGCTTGGGGGGGCTAAATGAGGTTATCCTCGTGGTGCTGATGGCCGCTAAATTCGGCGTACCGATTTGCCCCCATGGCGGCGGCGTAGGGCTATGCGAATACACTCAACATATCTCGCTATTCGACTACATTGCGGTATCCGGCAGCCTGGAAGGCCGCGTGCTGGAGTACGTAGACCACCTTCACGAGCACTTTATCGACCCGGTAGTCATCAACCGTGGCCGCTACCAAGTGCCTGAGGCGCCGGGTTACAGCATTGCCATGCACGCAGAATCCCAAGCACAGCACCGCTTCCCCGAAGGCGCAGCCTGGCAGGAAGAGCGTTAATGACCGACACCACCACCTTTTTAAATGAGTTAACCAGCCTGCTCGGCGAGCGCGGTTTACTGCGCGAACCGCACGCCATGGCGCGCTACGTTAGCGACTGGGCAGGCGATACGCTGGGCATGCCGTTGGCCGTGGCTCGCCCAGCTAATACCGCTGAAGTCGCCGAGGTTGCAAAGCGCTGCTATCAACAAGGGATCGCGATGACGCCTCAGGGCGGCCATAGCGGCCTGGTGGCAGGCGCCTTGCCCGCCGCCAGTGGTCAGGAGCTGGTGATCAGCTTGGAACGCCTAAACAATGTGCGCGCCATTGATCCGGTCAACTTCACTATCACGGTAGACGCGGGCTGTATCCTTGAAAACGTTAAGCTGGCCGCCTTTGATCATGACTGCGACTTCCCCCTCTCGCTAGGGGCTCAAGGCAGTTGTCAGATTGGCGGCAATATCGCCACCAACGCGGGTGGACTTAACGTGTTGCGCTACGGCATGATGCGCGAGCTGGTGCTGGGCCTTGAAGTAGTGCTCCCCGACGGCCGTATCTGGGAGAGCCTAAGTGCGCTGCATAAGGACAATCGCGGCTACGACCTTCAACAGCTGTTTCTGGGTAGTGAAGGTACCTTGGGTATCGTCACTGGCGCGGTGTTAAAACTATCACCGCGCCCCACCCAAAACCGGACGGCGCTGCTGGGACTGCCCTCCGTTCAGGCAGTCATTGACCTTTACGGTTTGGCTCGCCGAGAGTGCTGCGATCTGCTAACGGCTTTTGAGCTGATTCCTCGCCGCTGCATCGAGCTGGCAATTGAAGCGACGCCCGAGCTACGCGATCCGCTGGATAGCGCCTACCCCTGGTACGTGCTGATGGAAGTCGCCGCCACAGGCCCCGTGGACCTTACCGCCTTGCTGGAAGCGCTGCTGGAAACCGGCATGGAGCGCGAGCTGGTGCTGGATGGTGCGCTAGCCTCTAGCGACACCCAGTCCGCCCAGCTGTGGCAGTTCCGTGAAAGTATGCTGGAAGGTCAACGGCGGCGCGGCGAGCATCTGCGCACCGATATCTCGGTACCCATTTCGGCGATTCCGGACTTCGTTAGCCGGGCAAGCGAGGTGGTGATGGCGGCGTCCCCCGAGTGCGACATTATTGCCTACGGCCATGTGGGCGACGGCAATCTGCACTTCAATATCCTACCGCCCACGGCAATGGCGGATAGCGATAAGAAAGCCCATCTGCACGAGCTTGAAGAGCGTCTTTTTGAGGTGCTGGATGACTTCCAGGGCAGCATCAGCGCTGAACATGGCATTGGCCGCACCAAGCAAGCACCTTATTTGGCGCGGCTATCGCCGATTGAGCGGGAGATGGTCAGCGGCGTTAAAGCGCTATTCGACCCCAAAGGATTGATGAACCCAGGAAGGATTTTGCCTGCTGCTGGGGAGTAATCCCCAGCATGGTTCACCACTATTTGGTTCATTCGTGCTTGAACCGCTCTGCTAGACCGCGCAGCGCATTGGCGTAAAGCAGCGTATCAATCCCGACACCAACGAAGGTACAGCCCGCGGCGAGATAGCCGCGGGCTGCCTGCTCATCCACCGTGACGATACCCGCTGCCTTCCCCGCAGCGCGTATCTTGTTAATGGCGTCACTAATCGCTTCTGTCACTTCAGGGTGGTTGGCATTGCCGAGATGCCCCATAGACGCCGACAAATCCGCCGGGCCAATAAACACCCCATCGACACCGTCTACTGCAGCGATAGCCTCCAGGTTAGCAAGCGCCTGGTGGCTCTCCACCTGCAGCATGAGGCAGATTTCGTCATCAGCGCGGGAGAGGTAATCTTCTGCCTGCCCCCAACGCGAGGCGCGTGCCAGCACATGACCAACGCCGCGAATACCCTGGGGTGGGTAACGCGTAGCCGCCACTAACTCAGCCGCTTGCTCGGCGGTCTCGACCATGGGGATGAGCAGGTTCTGCACGCCAATATCCAGGTAACGCTTGATCAATACCGCATCGCCGGTGGGCGGGCGAACCACCGGGTGGCTTTGATAGGGGGCCAGCGCCTGCAGCTGAGCAAGCAGGCTGGCGAGATCATTAGGCGTATGTTCTGCGTCAATCAACAGCCAGTCGAAGCCCGCCGTGGCGGCAATCTCAGCGGTATAAGCACTGGTCAAGCCAAGCCAAATGCCCGTTTGGGGTTGGCCCGCCAGTAGCAGTTGCTTAAACGCGTTGTGCGGCATTTTCATACGGGCTCCTTCTGAATTAGTACCCCATGATATCTGGCAGCCAAGTGGCCAATCCAGGCACGGCGATTAACAGCAAAATGGTCGCAATGATCGGCAGCAAGAACGGCAGTATCGCGGTCACCACTTGGCCATAACGCAGCCGGGTAATGCCCACCATTAAAAACAGCACCGTGCCAAATGGCGGCGTAATGACCCCCACCGATAGCGTGATCACCATCACGATACCAAAGTGAACAGGGTCTAATCCGGCGCTTAGCGCTGCGGGCACCACAATGGGGGTAAAAATCAGGATGCTTTCGATCACTGACATAAAGCAACCGATCAATAGGAAGAACAGCGCAAAACAGAGTAGCAGCGCAAACATCGGCATATCGATGCTGGCGACCTGACCCGCTAACGCCTGAGGAATGCCCATGCGCACCAGTATCCAGCCATAAAAGCTGGAGACCGCAATAATCAGCAAGATAACTGCACTGAACATCAGCGTGCGACTGAAGGCGTTAAACAGATCCTTCCAATTCAAATCGCGGTAGATCAGTCCACCTAGAATGGTCGCGTAGAGCGAGGCAATAGCGCCCGCCTCGGTGGGCGTGAAGAAACCGCCCCAAATACCGCCGACGATAATCGCTGGCATCATCAAAGGCAAAATAGCGCGTTTACCGGTGCGGACAACTTCGCAGGCGTCAAAAGGCGTGGGTTTAGGCATCACCACCCTACCGCTGGCAGAGAGCAGCACGGTCATTCCCATCAGCAGCAGTGCCATCAAGATACCCGGCAGTAGCCCCGCCATAAACAGCCCACCAATACTCACATTGGCCAGCCAGCCATAAACGACGAGCGCGATACTGGGCGGCAGAATTGGCCCGATGACGCTAGAGGCGGCAGTGATGCCGGTTGAGTAACCCAACTCGTAGCCACGCTCTTTCATCGCCTTGATTTCGATACTACCCAGCCCGGCAGCATCGGCCACCGCGGTGCCCGACATCGTGGCGAAAATGGAGCTGGCCACCACGTTGGCGTGACCCAGGCCACCCTTGGTAAAACCTACTAAGGCAGTCGCAAAATCAAAAATCCGCGTGGTGGTGGAGCCAATATTCATGATGTTGGCGGCCAGAATAAACAGCGGAATCGCCAGCAGGGTAAAGTTATTGAGGGTTTGCACCATGCGCAGCGGGAGTAACTCGACGGGTAGCCCGCCGGTACCGGTCGCTACCAAGGCGATAAAGGAGGTCACGCCAATGGCGACCACCACGGGCAAGCCAATGGCCATCAGAACTAACAAGCCACCGACGAAAATCAGTAGTTCGGTCATGGTTGAGAGACCTCCTCTTCATGGGACGTTTCCAACCACGCCACCGGGCCGCGCAACGTTTGCCAAAAGGCAATCAGCGCCATGCCCACAAAGCTGAAAAAGATGCCGTAATAGAGGTAGCTGAAACTGATACTTAACGAGACAGTTTTATTGTTGGCGCTCATGTCCGACATGATCCAAGCCCCCCAGGCGGCCAGTGCAAAAAAGCCGCAGGAGATCAGCGCAGTGAGCCGGTACTGGATATTCTTACCCAGCCCGGAAAGCTTATGGCTGAACAAATCGACCACCAAGTGCTCGCTGCGTACCCAGGCGGATAGCGACCCGAAGCCAATCGCGTAAATCGCCAGCATAGACGCCACCTCTTCGGTCCAGGGCATCCCCAGCCCCAGCAGGTCACGGGCAATCACGGCCGCCACGATCAGCAGCAGAATGGCTGCCATCAGCGCCACGCCCACCCCATCGCACAGGCGTGTAACGCCGCGCAGCGTATAGAAAGCAATTCGATCTGGCCCCTTACTGGGCGCTACCGCGTCTTCCACTGGAGAACTCCTTACCCTGACTGCTTTTTAGTCTTACATGAAAACTTATTTGTAATGAAGAAAAGCGACGGCCCGATGGGCCGCCGCAATTTCTGTCCAGCGCGTTTTACTCGCTGTCGTTACCCAGCGCATCTTCACGAACGCCCTCGGCCATGTCAGCCATGACACGATCGATAGCCGGTAACGCTGCCTCGCGGAAAGGCGCAACATCCGGCTCAATGACGGTCATGCCTTCATCCTGCAGGGCTTCCAGATAGAACTCATCGAGATCGCGTTCTTGCTCTGACCCGTACTGGCGTGCCACCTCAATGGCTTCTTCGATCAGCGCTTGATCTTCCTCTTCTAGACCATCCCACCAACGAGAACTAGCTACCCAGCTCCACGGAAACTGCACGTGACTGGTCATGATCAGGTAGTCCTGCACTTCCCATAGACGACGGGTATAAGGCGAGGAGAGCGAGTTCTCGTGGCCATCGACCTGGCCGGTCTGCATGGCGAGATAAATCTCTGGCGCCGGTACGTTGACTACCTGAGCCCCAATCTCTTCCCACACTTCCAACCATACCGGCAACGAAGGCAGGCGCAGGCGGAAGCCATCCAGATCCGCCGGGGAGTGGATCTCTTTATTGGCGGTCATGTGGCGGGGCCCGCGGTGCTGCAGACCAAAGTACTTCAGACCGCCCTGACTTTCTGCTTTCTCGACCAGTGCTTGGCCGGAAGGACTCTCCATATAGGCGTCGACTTCATCCCAAGTAGTGAACACAAAGGGAACCGTAATGGCGTCGTATTCAGGCGCATACTGTTGACGCCAGTTACCACCGGTCAGGGAGAGCTGGGTTTGGCCCAGGTTTAGCAGTTCCAACACTGCATTTTCACCGCCAAGAGAGCCCGCCAAAAAGGGACGCACTTCAAAGCGGCCTGGCGCCTGCTCTTCTAGATACTCAGCAAAGCGTTCCACCGCGGCGCTTTCCGAGCCGCCTTCGCTCATGGTGTTGTTGACTTGAATTTCGATGGGGTTAGCTAAAACGAACGGGGCCGTCGTTAGCATGCCTAGGGTAGCCAGCGTGGCAAGCAATTGTTTCCGCATGGGATCACTCTCTACGGTTGTCGTTATTGGGTGTGCTACTCGTTCGATCTTGAAACAACCCGCCGAGGGGCTCAAATCGACGTTCAAGAAGGCTGGCTTCGTAAAATACGATGGCTAGAAACGCCGGTATGACGCGCTTTTTAACCGAGGCGCTTGCGGCCATACGACCAAAGATGAATACCTGACCGCCTTCGCTGCTCTTTCAAAAGCCCTCTCGATAGGCTGTGAAGGCATACTTCAGCGCCACCGCTCAAGGCATTTTGCCATCACAAAATATTTGCCAGCTTTCACAAAATACGAAGCCATTTGCAGATTCTGCAGCTAGCTCTCAACTGCTTTCTGGGTGAGGTGATCGACCAGATGCCGCGCCGTCACATGCAACGAGGCGTAGCGGCGCATGCCAATCACCAGCTCACGCTGGGCCCAGGGATCGCTAAGGGGGATGCTTTTGAGCTGCAAATCACCCAGATCACGATAGATGGTCTGCTCGGGGAGTACGCCAACGCCCATACCGTGGTGAATCATCCGGCAAATAGCGTCAAAGCTACGTACCTGAATGCGCATACGCAGCGCTTTGCCTGCTAGGTTAGCTTGTTCATTCAACAGTGATTGCAGCGAGGCGTCCTGCTGTAAGCCAATAAAATCGAAGGCCAGCGCTTCGTTAAAAGCGATGCTTTCACGCTCAGCCAAGGGGTGATCCATGGGCGTCATTAACATGAGACGGTCATGTCGATAAGAGAGCTGCTGAAGGTCTGGCGCTGGCACATGCCCGGCGAAAATGCCTATATCCGTCAGGCCATCGCGCACGGCGGCAATGATTTCACTGCTAACCCGCTCCTGCAGATCAATCTTGATTTCAGGATAGAGGCGGGTAAAGGCACTGAGATCCTGAGGGAGAAAAGCAATGATCGCCGAGGTATTGGAGTGGATACGCACATGGCCGCGCACGCCTTCTCCGTACTCGCTGAGTTCCGCATGTAGGCGCTCGATGTTATCCATAATGCGCCGAGCATGGTGCAAAAACGCCTGGCCCGCAGGAGTGAGCTCCACACCTCGCGGGCGGCGATACAGCAGCGACGTGCCGACCAGCGCTTCCAGATCGCTTATTCGCTTGCTCACTGCAGCGAGTGCTAAGTGTTCTCGCTCGGCTGCAGCGGTCAGGCGGCCTTCGTCCGCTACGGAAATAAACAGCTTGAGGGTGACAAAATCGAAGCGGCGCATGACACATGACTCCCAAAGGACAGGCGGATTATGCTAACGCACCCCTTCGCTAACCACGAACCCTTTGTTACCGATTGCCTAATTGTCGCTCTGGATCGGCTCACGCATGCTGACAATGAATGATGATAACGATAAATAGAGGAAAGCCTTAATGAATGCTCCCGAAGCCCGCCAGCTTCCGCTCCAAGGCTTGAAAGTGCTTGAGCTTGGGCAACTGATTGCGGGGCCTTTCGCCACCAAACTACTGGGTGAATTCGGTGCCGATGTGATTAAAATCGAACCACCCGGCACCGGCGACCCACTTCGCAAATGGCGAATGATAGAGGATGGCACCTCGCTCTGGTGGCACGTCCAGACCCGCAACAAGCGCTCGGTGGCGCTGGACTTGCGCAGTGAAGAGGGCCAACAGCTGGTGCGACAGCTCGCCGCCGAGGCTGACGTGGTGGTGGAGAACTTCCGCCCCGGCACGCTAGACAACTGGGGGTTGGGCTGGAAAGCACTCTCCCAACTCAACCCACGGCTGATCATGGTGCATATTTCCGGCTACGGGCAAACGGGTCCCTACCGCGACAAGCCCGGGTTTGGCGTCATAGGCGAAGCCATGGGCGGACTGCGTTACCTCACCGGTCAGCCGGGCGAGCCTTCGGTGCGCGTAGGAGTCAGCATTGGTGACTCGCTTTCCGCGCTCTACGCCGTGATTGGTACCCTGCTGGCACTCCAGGAGCGCAACCGCAGTAACCTGGGTCAAGAGATCGACGTCGCGCTGTATGAGTCGGTGTTTGCGATGATGGAGAGCCTGCTGCCGGAATTCGATGCCAGCGGCCAGAATCGCGAACCCAGCGGCAGCGCCCTGCCCGGCATCACCCCTTCCAACGCCTACCGCTGCCAAGGCGGCGATTACGTACTAATCGCCGGTAACGGCGATAGTATCTTCAAGCGCTTAATGGGCGTTATTGGCCGTGATGATCTCGCCAACGACTCGGCCCTGGCCCACAACGATGGACGCAGCCAGCAAGCCGAGATGATTGATGCCGCCATTCAAGCATGGACGGCAGAGCGCCCACGGGATGCCATTTTACAGGCGCTGGATGAAGCCCGTGTGCCCGCAGGCTACCCCTACACGGCGGAAGATATCGCCTTTGATCCCCACTATTTGGCGCGGGAGATGATTCAAACCTTCACTCGCCCCAACGGTAAACCGCTAAAAGTACCCGGCGTATTGCCAAAGCTTAGCGCTACGCCAGGGCGAATCGGCGACGGCGGCCCCACCCTTGGCCAGCATACCGACGACGTGTTGGATGAGCTGGGTATTGATCACGAAACCCGCGCCAAGCTGCGCCAAGCGGGCATCATCTAGGGAGCTTTTTTATGAAGTTGGTAACACCTTGCCCCACCAAAATCGAGATTAACGAAGTTGCCCCCCGGGACGGCCTGCAGATTGAGGCTCGGTTTGTGCCCACGGAAGAGAAGATCCGCTGGATTGACGCGCTTTCTACCACTGGTCTGCGCCGCATTGAGGCAACCTCGTTTACGTCGCCTAAAGCGATCCCCAACCTGCGTGATGCCGCTGAGGTGGTGACCGGCATTCAACGCCAGGAGGGCGTCGATCTCACCGTACTGGTACCCAACGTAAAAGGCACCGAACGGGCGCTGGGCTGCCAAGTGGATGAGATTAATCTGGTGATGTCTGCCAGCAATAGCCATGGCTTAGCTAACCTGCGCATGGCGCCGGAACAATCTCTTGAACAGTTCGCAGCTATTTTGGAACTGACACAGGGTAGCGGCGTTTTTATCAATGCATCGCTTTCCACGACCTTCGGTTGCCCCTTCGAAGGCGAAGTGCCCGAAGCGCGGGTACTTGAGCTCATTGAACAACTTATCGACCTTGGCATTCAGGGAGTTACACTCTGTGACACCACCGGTATGGCTAACCCTGCGCAGGTCAAACGCCTGTGTGAAGCCGTGCTTAAGCGCTGGCCAGAAACGCCGTTCACGCTGCACTTCCACAACACCCGCGGCATGGGCTTAGCCAATGCACTGGCGGCGTGGCAGGCGGGCATCAACCGCTTTGATGCTTCATTAGGTGGGCTAGGCGGCTGCCCCTTCGCCCCCGGCGCTAGCGGTAATGTATGCACCGAAGATCTGGTGCATATGTTTGAAGCCATGGGCGTCGATACCGGTGTCGATCTGGATGCACTGCTTGAAGTCGCCGCCACCCTCCCCAACCTTATCGGCCACGATGTGCCGGGGCAGGTGGTCAAAGCCGGGAAATCGACCCGGCGTTATGCGATGCCATAAGTTCATGCCTAATGCTCAAACCTGAGGTTAGGCAGGCCCAATCACATGCTTCACTTCCAGATAAGCACTCAACCCCCAAGGGCCAAGTTCACGCCCAATGCCGCTACGCTTAAAGCCGCCCCAGGCGGTTTCAGGTAGCACGAGTTGCTCGCTGTTGTACCAGATGCTACCGGCTTTCAACTGACGGCCAATGCGCTTGGCACGCTCTGGGTCACCGCTGATGACAGTTGCCGCTAGGCCAAAAGCACTGTCGTTGGCGAGTCGAATCGCTTCGGCTTCACTTGTCACGCTGCGGGCGCAGAGCACCGGGCCGAAAACCTCCTCTTTCCACAGGCGGCTCTCAAGCGGTACATCGCGATAAAGCGTGGGGGCCAGGAAGTAGCCCTGGGTCGGCAACGTGCGGTGCGTCGCATCGCGCACGACTGTCAGTCCTTCCTGTTCGGCCAGATCCAAATAGCGTTGCACGGCGTCGCGCTGTTTGGCGCTGGTCAGCGGGCCTAAGTCGATGCCTTCGGCTAGCGGGTCGCCTAGCGTTAGCGCATCCATTCGCTCTCCAAGCGCGGCATAGAGTGCTTCCGCTACGTCTTCGTGTACCAACAGGCGCGAAGTTGCTGAGCAGATTTGTCCGGCATTGAAGTAAATGCCCGCCATTACCCAGTCAGCGGCTTGCGCCGGGTCGGCATCTTCCATCACTAAAATGGGGGATTTGCCGCCTAGTTCCAGCGACACGCTCGCGGTGCGGGCACTAGCCGACTGCATGACCGCTTCACCCACGCGATTACTTCCGGTAAAGGAGATTTTATCCACGCCTGGGTGGCTGGTGAGCGGTGCGCCGATACCCTCACCGTCGCCGTTAAGCAAGTTGAGCACACCCGCGGGCAGGCCAATCTCCAGGGCGATTTCTGCCAGCACTAACTCAGGGAGCGGTGTCACTTCGGATGGTTTAAGCACAGCGGTACAACCGGCTGCCAAAGCAGGCGCTAGCTTCCAGGCGCTGGTGACGAGTGGGAAATTCCACGGCGCAATCAGCCCCACCACGCCCACAGGGTCATGATAGGTACGCGCTTCAACACCCCCCATTTCCACACTGACTAACTCACCCTGACGGGCATCCAACGCTTTAGCCTGCTTGGCATAGTAGCGGTAGCAGGCAATAGCATCTTCCAGGTCGATCCCCGCCTCCGCTAATGGCTTGCCATTGTTGGTCGCCGACAGCGTGATAATCGAGTCACGGCGGGCTTCCAGTGCATCGGCGAACCCTTCCAAATACTCTGCACGTGCGGCACCACCCAACGCCTGCCAATCAGGCTGCGCCTGCTGGGCCGCTGTTACGGCGGCGGCTACATCCGCGGCATCTCCCGCAGTAACCTGAGCAATGCGTTCTTCGCGGTAAGGGTTCATCACATCGAGGAGTCGAGTGCCCGCTGAAGCGACCCACTGGTTATTGATAAATTGCTTATCAAGTATAGAAGCGTGTTCTATTTTAGATGTCGTAGGCACGATTAAGGCTCCTTAAAGCTCGTGTTGGCGAAGCCAATCATCGATGAGCGTTGTGAGATGCTGGCCGCTAAAGCTGGGGAAATGGCCGCCGTGCACGGTGCGGACGGGCAGCGTGCGCAGCCGCCGCATGCTGGCAGCGTAGTCGGTAAGATCGCTGTGCCAGAGGTCTTCAATGAGCGGGCCATCGTAAATCAGATCGCCCGAAATCAGCGTCTGGGTGGCCGCCTCCCACAGGGCGATGCCGCCGGGGGAGTGACCAGGGGTATGGATCACCTCCCACTGACGGTTCCCCAGGTCCAGTATTTCGCCATCCGCCAGCGGGCACACCTGCTGCGGTGCCGTGATGCGGTAGCGGCTGTGCGAATAAGGCTTGGCAGGGAGCGCCTCAAACATGTCATCGCTGAGAAACTGGTCAGCCAGGGTGCGCGTGTTGTCAGGTGAGGCCAGGATGTCCTCCTCGGCGGCATGCACATGGCAACAGCCAAACTCGTGGGCAGCGCCGATATGGTCAAAGTGCGTGTGGCTGGCCACCGCCAATAGGTCACGCTCGGCAAGCTGCGCCACGTGCTGGCGTAGCGGCACCGCGCCCAAGCCAAAGTCCACGACCATGCCCCGCTTGCTGCCCTGGACATGCCAGATATTGCAGCGATAAAACGGCTTGATCCACGGTTCGTCGATCAGGGTGATACCGTCCGCCTTGCTGTCGGTACGGTACCACTGCTGTGCATTGATGCGCTCAAGGCTCATGCGGGCACCCGCTTGGCGAGCGCAACCTTGCTGATCACAAAATAGAGCGCGCCGGTGATCACGAAAACCGGCAGCGACGCGCCAAAATCAAGCGGTGCGACCCAGTTCCAGTAGTAAGCCAGTAACGCGCCGACCGCGTAGCTGCCCAGCGCCAGCCAGTTGAAGGCGGGAAGGCTATGTTCAGCCTGGATCAATTGTGCCGAGGTATAGCGTTGGCGACCCAGCAGGTAGTAATCCACGATCATCAGGGAAAAGGCCGGTATAAAGACGCTGCCGATAATCAATAGGAAGGTCTGGAACTGGTCAAGAATGCCGGGGATCAGCGCGCCTACCACTGACACCACGCCAATGATCAACGCCGGTTTCCAGAACGGCACCTTGGGACGCACGCTCATAAACGAAAGCGTCGCGCTGTAAACACACATCACGTTGGTGGTGAGTACCGAGAAGAAAATCACCAGCGCCGCTGGCAGCCCAAACCCGAAACCACTCAGCAGGGCCGTGGGATCGTAGGTCTGCTCCATGCCTTCCGCGATGGATAGCGCCGAGACCGTGGCACCCAACCCCATGGCAATCAAGGTGGCCGTCACATAGCCGCCCCAGGTGCCGACGACCGCCGCCTTCAGTGTGCGGCAGTGGCGATTGTAGTCCGCCGCCAGCGGTATCCAGGAAAAAGCAGTGGCCACGACGATATCGAAGATCACGCCGCCACCCAGTACACCTTCCGGCTCTAACTGGGTAATACTCGGCAGGTCGTAATGGCGATTGAGCGCAAAAAGCACCACCGCCGATAGCCCCACCATTAACAGCGCCGCGATTTTCTCGACCTTTTCAATGCCCAAGTGTCCGCGAAGCGCGATCAGCACCACCAACGATTCGCACAGCACCGTAAACAGCGCCACGTTGGAGTAACCGGTCAGGCTTTCCACGGCGTAGTCCAGACTCATGCCGGCGAGTAGCGCCTGAATCCAGCTCCAGGCGATCAGCGCCAATAGATTCACCCAGGCGGGGAAATTAGCGCCTTTTCTGCCAAAAGTCCCTCGCGCCAGCACCATGGTGGTCATGCCGGTTTGCTGGCCCATCACCCCGATCAATACCAGCGGGATAATGCCGATCGCCGAACCAATCAATATCAGCAGCATCGCATGCTGAAAGGTCAGATCAGGGACTAAAAACATGCCGGTCAGGATGGTGGTGACCACCACATTGGCGCCGAGCCACAGCGCAAAGGTTCCCGGCAGCCCAAGGCTGTGTTCAACATCGTCGGCAGATAGGGTGTCTTGGCCGAGCACATGATTATTCTTCATTGTTATCTCCTGTTGATATCAGGCTTTTCTGCCAAGCAGCGGCGTCAATTTCGATCAGTAAAGGCCCGCTCGTTTCGCGATTGGCGAGCGCCTCGGCAAACTCGGCGGGGCTTTCTACCAGTATGCCGGGGCAACCAAAGCCTTCGGCCAGGGTGAGAAAGTTGGGTGCCTGAATATCCACGCCTAAGCGGGCCACACCGTTGGCGTCCATATAACGACGGATCTCTTCGTAGCCGGCGTTGTGCCACAGCACAATCACCACCGGCAGGCGCGCTTCTACGGCGGTTGCCATTTCCGAGAGGGTAAACATCACCCCACCATCACCAACGAGAGCCACCACGGGCAGCTCAGGCCGTGCCAGCTGGGCACCCAACGCCGCCGGTAGCCCATAGCCCAAGGTGCCGTAACCCGTTGAGGCATTGAAGTAGCGCCTGGGCGCCGGCTGGCTGACCAAGTGATTACCGGCATATACCGGTGCGGTGGAATCGCCCACCAGGATCGCCTCGGGGAGATAATCAGCCAACGTTTTATAAAGCGGCACAAAGTCAGTAAAGGCAGGGTCGTTGACCAAATTAAGCGCGCCCAACGCTGCGGCGGTTCGCTCCATGCCTTGACGCTTCAGCGGCTCAGGACAGTGACCAAGCAGAAGCGCCAAGCTGCGCCCGGCATCGCCCACCAGTCCCAGCGTTGTACGCTGATTGCGTACCAACTGCTCGGGATCAAGGTCGATACGAATCAGCGTGCCGTTGAGGTGGAAGCCATCGTCAAAAACGACGTCATAGTCAGTCTCACCCAGCTCGGTACCTATCGCCAGAATGACATCCGCCTTGGCAGCTAGCTCACGAACGGCGGGCAGCGCGGCATTGGCGCCTAAGTCCAGAGGGTGATCACGGCCAAGCAGCCCCTTGGCGTTGATGGTTGTTACCGTGGGGGCATCCAGTTGTTCAACTAATGCTCTTGCGGCTTCCGGCGCTGAAGCGCAGCCCCCGCCCAATAGCACCAGAGGCTGCTTCGCCGCTTTTAGCAAGCGTGCAGCCTCGGCCAAGCCTTCTGGATCAGGCGCCGCGCGGTAAAGTGTGGGCGCTTGCCAACTGGCCGGCACATCCACTGGGGCATTAAACAGATCGATAGGGATTTCGATATGCACCGGGCCTGGACGCGCCCCGTTAAAAATGGCAAAGGCGCGGGCCAACACGTCGGGCAGTGTGTTGGCGTCCAGCAGCGTGTGGCTAAACCGCGCCACGCCGCTGATCATCTGCTGTTGGCTGGGCAGCTCGTGCAGCCGCCCTTGGCCTAAGCCCAGCGTATCGCGACGGTTGACGCTGGAGATCACCAGCATGGGGATGGAGTCCGCCAGGGCTTGGCCCATAGCGGTAGCAATGTTGGTCATGCCCGGGCCGGTGATAATCAGGCACACTCCCGGTTGGCCGCTGGCACGGGCATAGCCGTCGGCCATAAACCCCGCGCCCTGCTCATGGCGCGGCGTTATATGCTGAACATCGCTGCCTTCCAGCCCGCGATAAAGCTCTACCGTATGCACGCCGGGGATGCCGAACAGAACGCTCACCCCGTAAGTCTCCCGTAGCAGCCGAATGAGTAGCTCAGCACAGGTCACTGTGGATCGTTTACGTGCTTCTTCAACGCTCATTAAAGTCCCCTTAGAAGAAAAACGTATGGGCCATAAAGGCGATGATTGGCAGCGTAATCGCGGTACGCAGTAGAAAGATTGCCACCAGTTCCCAGAATTTGATGGGGATTTTCGACTTGAGCAGCAGCGCGCCTATTTCAGACATGTAAATCAGCTGGGTTAGGGAGAGACAGGCAATCACAAAGCGAGTGAGTTCGCTTTCAATATTGGTCGCTAATACCGCCGGTAGGAACATATCGGCAAAGCCTACCAGCGTTGCGGGCGCTGCCGCTTCTGCCTCTGGGATACGCAGCAGCTCCAGCACCGGCACCATCGGGTAAGAGAGCCAGGTAAACAGCGGGGTAAACTCCGCCAGAATGAGCGCCACCGTGCCAATGGCAAACACCAATGGTAGTAAACCTAGGAAAATATCCATCACGTTGAGCAGCGCCAAACGTGCTAGCTCGCGAGGCCCGGGAGCGCCAGCGGCGCGATTGGTGGCTTGAATCAAGCTATAACGGAACAGGCCGACTTTTTCGGTACGTTCTTCGTTTAACTGACAGCCGACCGGCTCATAGTAATCATTGGACTTGCGCGATAGCGGTGGGATTCGCGGCACAATGACCGCAGCGATTAACCCTGCTACCACGACCGTCGTGTAAAACTGTACAAACAGATGGTTAATATCGACGAAGCTGGTCACTAACAGCGCAAAGGCAATGGAGACCACAGAGAAATTGGTAGCAATGACGGAGGCTTCGCGACCATTGTAATAGCCCTGCTCATACTGCTGCGTGGTAATGAGCACCCCAACGGTACCAGACCCCATCCATGAGGCAGTGGCATCAATGGCGCTGCGTCCCGGCAGATTAAAAATTATCCGGAACGGCTTGCGTACCATGCTGCCGATAAACTCCATAAAGCCAAACTCGACCAGAAACGGTAGCAACAGCGCGGCAAAGAAGAAGAAGGTTAAGAGCACCGGCGCAAGGTCATTGAGCATGACGCCACCGGTAAAGGAGGCAGTGACGAACTCAGGCCCAAACTGGAAATAAGTCATCACAGCAAACAGTGCGCCTAAAGCGCGCATTGCCAACCACAGCGGCCCAACATGAAACATCTCATGCAACATGCCTTTTTTGGCCCAGCCAGGGTCAGCTAGCTTGGCGTAAACAGTGGCTACCACTGAAAGACAAAGCACGACTACCGCGATAGCAGGCAGCGCTGAGCCTAATAGCGTTTGCAACCCCTCCGCCATGAGGCCCATACCAATATTGATAGTATCGCCAAATTTAAAAGGGACGAGAAACAGCAAAACCCCAATTAAAGAGGGCACTATAAACTTCAGTAAATGCGCCTGGGGGATCGGCCCCGACGAGGTCGGCGCTGCGGTCTTAACGTTACTATTCGACATAGGGTTCACCTATTGGAAGTGATTATTGGAGGTGGGCTGGCGGCGTCGTGGCAGGAAGCAGTGCTTCCTGCCATATGTCTTTTTTATTAGCGCCTTATCAGGTCGGCGCTTTTTAAATCAAAACTGTCTTAAGAGCGGCTTAGTCGCCACGCTTCACGCCCGGCAGGACGCAGAGCATTTCATACAGCAGCGTGGCACCCATCAGCGCGGTGTTGCCGCTGGGGTCGTAAGGCGGGGATACTTCCACCAGATCACAGCCGACAATATTCAGGCCCAAAGCACCACGGACAATTTCCAATCCCTGAGTAGACGTTAGGCCACCCATCTCGACCGTGCCGGTGCCGGGAGCAACGGAGGGGTCCAAACCATCAATATCGAAACTGATGTACACCGGAATATCGCCCATCTGTTCACGCACTTCGGCCATCAGCGGCGCTAGCGAGCGGTACCAGCACTCCTCGGCGGGCACCACACGGAAACCTTGATCGCGGCACCAGTCGAAATCCTCAGCAGCGTAACCAGTACCACGCAGGCCGATTTGTACGACCTTGCCGTGGGCCAACAAGCCCTCTTCCTGAGCACGTCGAAATGGCGTGCCATGAGCAATCGGCTCGCCGAACATGTGCTCGTTCACGTCGGCATGGGCATCGATGTGAATCAATCCCACCGGGCCATGCTTTTTGGCAATGGCGCGTAGAATCGGCAGCGTCAACGTGTGCTCGCCGCCCAGCGTCATCGGGATGCAGTCATGCTTCAGCACGTCGTCGTAAAAAGCGGTGATGATGTCGACGCTTTTCGGCAGGTGGAAGGTGTTGATGGGTACGTCGCCGATATCGGCTACCTGGAGGCTTTCAAACGGCGCGGCGCGGGTTGCCATATTGTAGGGGCGCAGCATGCGCGACTCATCGCGGATCTGGCGGGGCCCAAGACGGGTGCCGGGGCGGTTCGAGGTACCAATATCCATGGGAATGCCGATAAACGCCGCATCTAAACCTTCAGCGGTGTCTTGGGTAGGCAGGCGCATCATGGTGGCGGGGCCTGCAAAGCGCGGCATGGTGTTGCCGCCCAACGGCTGGTTGAACTCCGACATACACATCTCCTTGGATTTGTTGTGACGCTTTAGCCTGTGTAGCTTTCCTAACTTGCGGCCTTAGCTATCTCCTATAGGCGTTGCACAGATCATGCCAAGTCGTAGATCCCTATAAAGTGGTGGGATTACCGGCCAAACGATGCAAAAATGAATCAATCTGATGTTTAAATAATTCATTTTTGAATCAAAAATTCAAAAATGAATTATTTAAAGGGAGTCGATGGCAGTGAGTGAAATAGACAGACGTGTACTGCAAACCATTGTAGAGACCGCTAACGATCACTTCTTTATCGTCAGTGGCGATGGGCAAATAGTCGACATTAGCCCAGGGGCCGAAGCGGTTTACGGGGTATCACGAGAAGAGCTGCTCTCCAGCAATGTGCAGCAGCTGCAAGCGGCCGGGGTGCTCAAGCCCTCCATCACCATGGAAGTGATGCGCACCCGCCGACCAGCGCAGCTTATGCAGGTCACCGGAACAGGCCGCAGGGTCATTGCTGAAGCCTACCCCGTGTTTGTCGACGACAAGCTAGAGCGGATTATCAGTCGTTCCAGAGACTTAACCGATCTTCAACTGCTGCAAGACGAATACGCGCTGCTACAAAAACGCTTTAGCGAGCACTTAAAACGCAGCCAGGCCGCCCCGGATGCGGAAGAGCAGGCGCTGGATGATGCCCTGGATAATCTGCAGGTGCGCAGCAGCGTCATGCGTGAAATTGCGCTACTGCTCAAGCGGGTCGCCCCTTCAGATGCCAATGTGCTGATGCTGGGTGAATCGGGCGTGGGTAAAACCGCCTTTGCCAAACAGCTACACCGCTGGAGCCAGCGCTGTGACGGGCCATTTATTGACGTTAACTGCGCGGCGATTCCTGAGAATCTGTTTGAGTCCGAGATGTTTGGCTATCAGCCCGGCGCTTTTAGCGGTGCGGCGCGGCAAGGTAAGGCGGGACTGCTGGAGCAGGCCGAGGGCGGCACGTTGTTCTTGGATGAAATAGGCGAGCTGCCGCTGCTAATGCAAACCAAACTGTTAAAGGTCATTCAAGATGGCAGCCTGACTCGGTTGGGTGACACTCGCTCCCGCAAGGTCAACTTCCGCTTGGTTGTGGCCACTAACCAAGACTTGGCTAAACAGGTTGAGGCTGGGCGGTTTCGTTTAGACCTTTACTACCGTCTCAATGTGATCCCGGTCACCCTGCCCCCCCTTCGCGACCGCCGGGAGGATATTCCCGACCTTGTCGAAGCCTGTTTAAACCGGTTAAACCAGCGCTATGGGCGGCAAAAAATTCTCGACACCCGCGTTTGGTCAACCCTGATGGGCAGTGAATGGCTGGGCAACGTTCGTGAGCTGGAAAACTGGCTGGAACGTGCTTGGCTTTCCAGCCCCACCGATCAAATCGAGGTGCCTGCCGCTCAACCATATACCGATCAACACCATGCAAGCCTGCCGAGCTCGTCACCAGCAACGTCGATACCCGCACTAGAACCTCATGAAACACTGAAGCAGTACATGGCCCGTTTAGAGCGGGAAACGCTTGAGGCGCTGTGCACCACTCACCCCAGTACCTATGCCATCGCCGAGCGGCTGGGCATCAGCCAATCCAGCGTGGTGCGCAGGCTTCAGCGCTATGGCATTAAGGTGACCAAGTAAATTTTCGCTTGACACAGCGGCTGTCATAAACGATCCAAGTGTCATGAAACAGAACACCTTCAACACAAGCTGAACCAACAGCCGGTGATGTGTGCTATGTCAAACCAATCGCGTATCCGCCTGGAACGCGTTACCAAACGTTGGGACGCGACCGCTGCCGTCGATAATATCTCCTTCGACGTCATGCCTGGGCAATTTGTCATTCTGCTAGGCCCTTCGGGCTGCGGCAAATCAACCACGCTGCGTATGATCGCAGGCTTGGAAGAAGCCAGCGGCGGGCATATCTATATTGGTGAGCGCGACGATTGAGTCATTGCTCATCAGGCCTTGAGTATTACTGAGTACTTTTTATCGGCATTCATATTAGGAAATTGGTCAATTTCCCTATGGAAGCTTTGGTAATAAACTCTCTTATAACTTAACGCCATAACACGCTATACTGAACGTTGGAATAGAATTCTAGCTGTGATAACAGTGAGCAATAAGACCAATAAAATAATTGCAGCTTAATGTTGGTTGTGACTACATGTGAGTAAATCACGGAATAGTCCCCTTCTAGTGTTCATCATACTCAACACCAGAGACCACATAGGCGAAAAGTGGGAGCTAAAATTGCCTATATCAATGCAGCGCCAGACTAGAGCTCAAAGAATCGCATCTGACATAGCAAGCCAAATCACTGAAGGCATTTTACGTAAAGGAGATAAGCTTCCTTCCCTACGTGAACACATGCGTTTGCACTGCGATTCCAAGAACACCGTCATTACGGCCTACGATTACTTAGCAGCACAAGGCTTGGTGGAAGCACGCCAAGGGCGCGGTTTTTTTGTTATGGCAATGCCTACACAAATAAATTGCGAGACACAACCGCTCCCTTACACTCGCGCACTCGACACTACTTGGATGATGCGCCAACAACTTGTACGCGAACCAGGGCATTCCCATCTGGGTGAAGGGTTCCCACCAGTCAACTGGCTTATGGATATGCGCCTGGATAAATTTCATCGCCAAGTTGTCCGCGGTGGCATTACCTCCCTATTCCGCTATGGCAACCGCTTCGGTAACGCCAGCTTACGAGAGCAATTGAGCAAAAAAATAGCTAGCTATGGCATTAACGCATTACCACAGCAGATTTTAACCACCTATGGTGCAAACCATGGAATGGATTTGATTATTCGGCGCTTTACCCAACCCGGTTCGACTGTACTAGTAGAAACTCCAGGCTATTACCCACTTTTTGGGAAGTTACAGCTCAGCGGTGTGCGCATGCTGCCCGTACGTCGCGAGGTGGATGGCCCAAATATAGATGATTTAAACAGTTTACTGATTAAGGAGCGGCCGACGCTGTTTTTCATGCAGTCTGTGTGTCACAACCCGACTGGAACTGACATTTCGGAGCATAAAGCACGCCAGATATTAGCCCTAGCAGAACGCCACGATTTAATCGTAGTTGAAAACGACGCAATGGCTGACTTCAAACTTAGCTCAGCATCCAAGCTCTCAGCGCTTGATCAGCTTGGCAGGACGCTATATTTGGGAAGCTTCTCCAAGTCGGTATCAGCGGCTTTGCGGGTTGGTTTTATCGCCGGTAGCGAAAAACTAATCTCCGAGTTGGCAGATATAAAAATGTTACTCCATATCGCTGGGGCAGAATATGCTGAACGTACAGTAGATGTCATATTACGTGAAGGGAACTATCTTCGTCATCTTTCCAAGTTACAGGCTCGGCTACGCACAGCTACCGCTGTCGCGCTAAAAATTCTAGAAGAACTCGGGGCGGAAGTCTTCTGCAAGCCAGAACAAAGTTTATACCTTTGGGCTCGATTTCCTGGTATAGAAGATGCTAACGAACTTACGCGCCACTGCATGAAACAGGGAGTTATGCTAGCACCCGGTGCTATTTTTTCGGTAGACCGGAATAATGTAGTTCCTTGGACGCGGTTAAATGTAGCCTATGTGGATGACCCAGCATTTCGTGCGAGCTTAAAATTCTGAACCAGGTTTTATATTAATCATGTTTTAAAAGTTATCAACCATCATCAAACCAAAATTTTAAAAGCAATATACCTTTTCTTCAAACAGAAAAGACCAATAAGACACCGGCCATATAAAATACTCAAGATAAGAGCCACTGCCTATTCAGACAGCAGCTCTCAACACCAACATAAACTTATAAAAAATGCTTTCAGGGAGGACTCACGAGTTTTAAATAATGACAAGCCTTATGTTGATAAATCATCCTAACTTCTCAGGTAAGAAAAGTATTATCTCTGGAAAGCTCATCAAAAGAATTAGCACTAGTACGTCCATTACAAGAAACCAGAAAACACCTTTAAAGATCGCACCAGTAGTTACTAAGTTCCCCACCACGCTTTTTATCACAAAGATATTCATACCTATGGGGGGGGTTACCATCCCTATCTCAAGCAGTTTGGTAAGCACTACGCCGAACCAGATTAGGTTAAGTTCTACGCTGTCAACGATAGGTAGAACAATAGGAAGGGTCAGCAGCATGGCTCCGATCGGCTCTAAGAACATACCTAATAATAAGTAGATCAGCACAATAATTAATAGGATAATAAATGTGCTAGCGCCAGCCTCAATAACCATCGAGGAGAGATAGTCACCAGCACCAGAGAGCGATAGAAAACGGGTGAGCAGGCTAGCCCCCATGGCAATGATGAGAATCGTTCCCGTAGTAAGTAGGGTTTCCAAGACAGCGCTACGCAAACGATCCCACGTTAAAGTGCGCTTACATAGCGCCACGACACATGCGAGAAATGCACCCACAGCCCCTGCCTCGGTGGGGGTGAAAAGGCCGCTGAATAGGCCACCAAAGATGCCAAACATAATCATCACCACAGGCCAGACTTCCCACAGCGCCTTGAAACGCTCTTGCATTGAGACCGACTCTTTTGGTGACGGAGCTAACTCAGGGTTAAGCTTAACTCTCACAATTACCACGATGATATAGCCAAGCACAGTGAGCAGACCGGCGGCAATACCGCCAAGAAACAGCTTGGTAATCGGTTCCTGGGCAATAATACCGTACAGAATCATGATGATTGAAGGGGGTAACAGTGCCCCCACGGTACCTGCAATAGCTACAGTGCTGGTGGCCAATCCTGGGTTATAGCGATGCTTGATCATCTCTGGTACAGCGATACGCCCCATAGCAGCCGAGCAAGCCACTGATGAACCGCATACGGCAGCGAAGCCAGTAGTGCCAAATATGGAGGCCACCGCCAACCCTCCAGGGACTCGAGATAACCATAGCCGAGAGGCCCGAAACAGCCCCTGAGTCAGCTGGGCATGGTAGCAAATATAGCCAAGCAAGAGGAACATAGGTACCGAGCTGAGCACCCAGTTGGCGGAGAACTGATAGGGAATCAAACCAAGAGAGCCCCAAGCGATCCCCCATCCCATTAGGTACCAAAGACCGCCAAACGATACTCCGATCAATGCCAACCCTACGGGAATACGCAGCGCAATTGAAACAAACAGCACAACAAGACCACAGAGCCCGATCTGTACATCACTCATGGGATCCTCCTCGAGGTTCTTGCATCTCAGGAAGAACATCCCATGCAATGGCTTGTTCTTCATCGTTCACTACCAGGCCGCTACACGCTCCGGTCAAATAGATGGCAAACTTATAGATCATCACAAGCGCCAGCATGCCCAGCCCCAAGGGCAACATGAAGTAACCAGGCCACGTGATGATGGTGGTGCCCCCCTCTACTAGAGAGGCATTAATTTCAAACTTAATCATTGCCTCAGCCCAGGTCTTTATCGTCATTAATATCAACACTGCGACACTGAGCGGTAGCAACCAATGTGCTAAATGATACTGCACACGCAATGGCAGCCTCTCTGTGACCACTTCCACGGTTATATGAGCATTCAGCTTTTCCGCATAAGCGAGCGGTACAAAGGTAGCAATGATCATGTAGTAGTTAGCAACATAAGTAATCGTGCCCGGTAGCGGCGCTGAAAATAGATATCGTAATATTACGTCTGCAGTAATATGCAACATCATCAGCACAATGGCACAGCCACCTAGCAGCGTAGTAACGCTCGTTAATCCGGAAAGCCAACGTCCGAGCCGGTACATAACAGTTCTCCTGAAAGTTGTTACAGCCCACTAAAGTCTCAAGTGAACCGAACATTGGCGACAGCCACGGTTGTAGTTATACCGTCCTGTTTTGTAAGACACAGAGAAAGCTCAGCAACCATGCCATCGCAAGATGTGACCCTGCCCTCAGCAATGAGCACCTCCCCGATATAGGCGGCTTGGCGATTGCTATAACGAAAAGCAGTCAGCTCTCCCTCTCCATCCAGCCACTCCTCAACCATTTGGGTCAGCCAATCCCCTTGAAGCGGACCATCAATAAGCAGTTGAGGGTGCCCCTCATGTTCCTGGGTATAGGAAAGATCGTAGTGAATACGGTGGGGGTTCCAGATCGCCGCGTTATAAAGGAAAAGCTGAACCGTATCTGCCTTGAAATCCCGGCGAGGCAGCGCGCCGCCTTCTCTAATGTTGAAACTAGGCATCGCTCTCATCTCGCAATACGTGTCAGATATTCTGTAACGACTGGCTCGCCGACACTGGTTTCAAAGCGGTTTTCGAATACCATGAAAATCAAAGGGCCTGAGCCACCCTGTTTTTCGTAGAGATCCGTTAGTTTTTGGGTGCAGACCAGTACGTCCCCCGCGTAGGCACGCCGATAGATTTGGTAGTCACTACCTCCCGCCATAATGCGCTTGAGCGGCAATTCAGGGATCAGTGAGCTATCCGGTTGGCGCCCATCAGGCAGCAGCTCACTTAAAGGAATAACCGGCATCATGGCGCTGAAAAGAAACAGCAAAGGGGCTTCATCACCCTCAAGATAACGACGTTGGCGCTGACCAGTGGCAACAGCATATTTCTTGATATCATTCCGAGTAACTTCGAACTCGAATGGCGCTAGCTCCGTGCCAATGAGTGCCCGGAGCTCATCTGTAAGAAGATTCATGACTTCCTCCTAATCGAGAGAGCTGGGCTCAATGTGCCCAGCTCTGGTCTCATAGACCGTGTTTCTCTACATCGACTTTGGAGAAAATCTCTTCCCAGTAGAGATCAGCCAGCTCCTGCTCAGTTTCCACGTTCTGCACTAAATCGGTCCACTTCTCCAGTAGCCCCTGGAAGTTCGCAATCATTTCCTCACCATTCTCGACACCATAACGCGTGCGGTAACCCTCAGCGATGTGCTGCATGTCGTCTCGGATAAACGCTTGAGTCTTGTCGATTAGAGCTTGATCAGCATGGTGGATCGCCACGCCTCTTTGCTTGGCCTCGGACAAAATACGATCTTCTTGCTGGTGATAAATCCAAGGAACCCCAGCAGAGAACACACTTGCAGCACGTAGCATTACTTCGCGCTGCTCCAGGCTTAAGCTTTTCCAGGTATCGGCATTGATATTAGTGCCAGCGATGGGCATTGGGCCGCCAGGTACGTCCATATTAATGTCGGTTACTACATCAGTGAGGCCGAAATTATGGATCTCTGGGGAGGCAAGTACGATACACGAAACCACACCCTGGCCGAGTGCCTCAAACATCTCATTAGCCGACATAGTAACGGGAGATGCACCCACCGACTCAGCCCAGCGTGACCAGTTGGAAGCACCCACACGCAGACGCATACCTTTTAGATCCGCTTCAGTTTCAACCGGTTCATTACAGACTAACCCGTAGGAAGTGCCGCCGGTGCTACCGGTATAGACTTGATTCTGTGCACTAAACTCTTGGCTACATTCTGGGCAATTAAAAAAAGTGAATTCAGATAGCGCGCCCATAAAGATCATTCCTTCCCGGCCTTGCGCTTTCTCGCCCAACAAACCGACCAACATAGATGCCTCAACGGCCATGTTGCTGTGCGGATATTCTGATGGGAAATAGGACGTCAAAACAAAGCCAATATCAGCCATACCATCACGTACGCCTCCAGACGTTTCTGCGAAATTCAACAGAGACATAGGGAAAATGCGAACGCTGAGCTCACTATCAGATAGCGCTTCGACTTCGTCTGCGTATTTTTTGGTCACGTCCACTACAGAAGAACTCGGCGGATGACCGATCGCATAACGAAGTGTCCGTGCTTCAACGTTAGAAGCTAGACCGCAAAACACAAGAGTTCCAGACATGACCAAGCTTGCCATGGATTTGATATTCATATTGTCACCTTGTTGGATTTGTTATTTGAAATTTCAGTATCAAAAAATCAAATTACCCCGTTCTCACGTAGTAATGAGATTTCCTTTTTAGAGCGGCCTAACCAGCCTTCGTACACGACTTCGTTAGATTCGCCCGACCTTGGCGCCTGTGCGCCCTTCTCGTTGGTGCCCAAAGACATTTTTATTGGATTACCAAACACCTCGAAGCTTTTTCCTTTGTATTCCACCGGTATAATCATGTCGCGTTCACGCACATGAGGATCGGCGACTACTTCATCAATCGTTTTGATGGGTGAAAGAGGAAAACGAGTACCGGTCATTTCCTCCAACTCCGCCTTGGTATGGCTAGCACACCAACGCTCCACCACGGGCCGTACCCGGCGCTCATAGATGGCGTTATCAAAGCGCTTGGCCATGGTGTCGATCTCTGGATCCTTGATCAGCTCTTGGTCACCAAACACTTGGCATGCTTCACGCCAAAACTTATCGGTATAGGCACCAAAAAATACATGGCCGTCTTTACATACAAACCGCCCATAGGGCTTCACAAAGGGATGGCCGTTTCCCTCGGGCACTGCGACTTTGCCGGTGGCTGTGTAGTTAACCAAAGCGTTTTCAGTCAGCGATATGATGGAATCCTGTTGAGAGATATCTACATGCTGGCCGAGGCCTGAACGCTCTGCCTCGCGCAGTGCGCCTAGCGTTCCTATGGCACCATATAAGCCCGCACTGAGATCGCCCAACACGGTGCCTACTCTCATAGGTTCCTCAACAGTGCCATTTATAGACCACAGCCCGCCCGAAGCCTGTGCGCTGCTATCGAATGCAGGGCGGAGAGCATTTGGCCCCTTTTGGCCGAATCCACTTATACTGGTCATCACAATGGCCGGATTAATATCACGAAGCGCTTTAAAACCCAGCCTTAACTTCTCCATAGTTCCAGGACGAAAGTTTTCAATCACGATATGAGCCTTGCGCACCATATCTAGGAAAAGCTCGTGCCCTTCCTTTGCCTTGAGATCGAGACTGACAGCCATCTTGTTTCTATTGTATTGAGCAAAGAAACCACTAATGGCTTCATTCGTTACATCTATGGCGGGTGGAAACTCCCGTGTGAGATCAGGATCTTTAGGATGCTCAATCTTAATAACAGTAGCGCCCATATCAGCGAGCATCATGGTGCAATAGGGGCCAGCGACCACACGGGTAAGATCAAGGATAATGACTCCTTTAAGAGCCCCTTTCGCCATTAGCGGCATGCCGGTTGTTTCCGTCATTTGTCCTCCAGATTTGTTGTCGTATTGTTATACTGGCTGCTAGCGTGCTCATGTGTTGCCTTCCAGGCTCGTGCTACATGGGAAGCCGTTTTGCGGCCCAGATATTGATCCGCGAAATCACCTGCGTTGACAACACTTTCCAGATCAATACCGGTAGCCAAGCCCATACCTTCAAATAGATAAACTAAGTCCTCAGTGGCGACATTTCCTGTGGCCCCAGGGGAGTAGGGGCATCCTCCTAAGCCGGAGACCGAGCTATCGAAGGCCCGAACGCCTGCTTCGAGCGCAGCCAAACAGTTCGCGACTGCCATTCCCCAAGTATCGTGAAAATGAGCAGCGAGTTGTTCAACTGGCACCTCCTTGGCACAGGCAGAAACAAGGTTTCGCACATCGCTGGGCACACCAGCGCCTATGGTGTCGCCAAGACTTATTTCGTAGCACCCCATGTGATAGAGACGTTTCGACACCCGAACTACATTGGCAATAGGCACCGCTCCATCAATGGGACAACCCAAAACGCACGATACATAGCCACGCACACGAATTCCGTTGTCCTTTGCCGCAGCTATCACCGGTTCGAACCTCGCAAGGCTCTCGTCAATGGAACAGTTAATGTTGCGTCGATTAAACGTCTCCGAAGCCGCAGTAAAAATGGCAACTTCGCGGCAACCATTTTCAATCGCCATCGCCATGCCATGCTCATTGGGAACCAAAACGCTATAAGTCACACCGTCGCGAATGGGTAACGCCTTCAGCACCGCATCAGTCTCTGCCATCTGCGGCACCCAGCGTGGTGACACAAATGCACCTGCTTCAATATGATGTAAACCGGCATTGGCCAACTTCTGAATAAACGCAGCTCGGATACTGGGAGGCAATATTTGGGTTTCATTCTGCAGCCCATCGCGGGCTCCAACCTCCATTAGGCGCACGGCTGGTTGACTCATTATTTACGCAACTCGTTGAGTAGCGCTTCGGCTCGATCGGAGCGCACATCATGATCCATAACCATCTGGCGCACTAGCTGATCCACCTCCTCACCCCGAGCCCCCGCAGATAACGCAATATTCCGCGCATGCAAGGCCATGTGACCGCGCTGAATACCTTCCGTGGCAAGCGCACGTAAAGCGCCAAGGTTCTGCGCTAGCCCAACGGCTACCGCAATCTCAGCCAGCTCCTGTGAGCTTTTAACACCTAGTATTTTCAATACCAGTCTGGCTAGTGGATGCGTCTTGGTCGCCCCACCTACCAGCCCTACAGGCATCGGCATTTCTATCGTCCCGACCAAGTGGTCTTCCCGGTCTTTTTCCCACGTGGTAAGCGAGCCATAGTGGCCGTTGCGGCACGCATAAGCATGCGCGCCCGCCTCTACTGCCCGCCAGTCGTTACCGGTGGCGAGAATCAACGGGTCAATACCGTTCATAATGCCTTTGTTATGTGTGGCCGCTCGATAAGGATCAATCGCCGCGAAGGTATAGGCGTCAATAATACGGTCTATAACGTCTGTACCTGTAAACTCACTCGTCTCGAAACACTCCGGAGCGATGCGCACCTGCGCCCGCGCCAGACGTAAATCAGCTAAGTTAGATAAAATACGAAGCCGCACCGTGCCGCCGGTGACTTCTTCGATCAAGGGAGCAACCGTCTCGGCCATTGTATTAACAGTGTTAGCTCCCATGGCATCACGTACATCCACTACCAAGTGAACCACTACCATGGGGCCTCTAGGGCTTTCCATGAAAGTATGCACCTCTAAATCGCGACAACCGCCCCCAAGTTTGTTAAGTAGTTGATCCTTAGTGTTGGCCAGATCGATCAGCCGATGCTTATTACGCAGCAAGCTCAGCCGTGCATTGGCGGGATCGCCGAGTCCGACGATTTGAATTTGTGCGCGCATTAATGGAGCGCTACTAGAAGTTAGAAAGCCGCCACCAGGGCGCGCCAGCTTCGCCATATAGGAGGCAGCGGCAACAACGGAGGGCTCTTCCACGACCATTGGCACGAGTACATCACGGCCATTGATCATAAAGTTACTTGCTAAGCCAAGGGGCAGCTCAAACTTACCGAGCACGTTCTCAATCATGCCATCAGCAATCTCGATTGAAAGCGCGCCGTCATCACGAAGCAGAGCTACTTCCTCTATATCCAGATCAATATGCTGAGACAGAACATCAATACGCTCTGACGGTGAAAGGTTGCGAAAGCCGGGAAGTTGGGAACTGTTGCTCACTATATCCCCCTTTTGGGATGTGTTGTTATTAGAAGCGCTAACTTTCGCGCTTATACTGGCTTCTAACATATCCGCACCTGTACCCATAAAAAAGGTACAGTTAAGACGGACAGGAGTAACGAAGGAAACGATAATTAATGGGGTGATAGCCCTCTGCTCTGTCTCAGGACATGAAGAACTATCAGTGCATCCGGCTAATTGATTATTCGAGAGAGAGGCAAAGAAAGAAAACTCTTCGCATGCGCTAACGAGAGTTTTGAATATGAATAGTTATGCAGGTTGCTAAGCAGAGGAATAGGTAGCTGTATGACGCCAAAGCCGCCAAATGATTTTCTGCTTGACACAGCTGCTGTCATCAACCATCCATGTAAGTGTCATGAAACGGCAACACCTTCAACACAAGCTGAACCAATAACAACCAACAGCCGGTGATGTGTGTGCTATGTCAAACCAATCGCGAATACGCTTAGAGGGCGTCACTAAACGCTGGGGCGCCTCTGCGGCTGTCGATGGTATTTCGTTTGATGTGACCCCAGGGCAGTTTGTCATTCTGCTCGGTCCTTCAGGCTGCGGCAAATCCACCACGCTACGCATGATCGCGGGCCTGGAAGAGGCCAGCGACGGCCAAATTCATATTGGCGAACGCGACGTCACGCGGCTGCCGCCCGGCGACCGTGGGCTGAGCATGGTGTTTCAGTCCTACGCGCTGTTTCCGCATTTGAGTGTGGCTGACAATATCGTGTTTGGCCTGCGCAGCCGCAAGGTACCCCAAGCCGAGCAGCGCGAGCGGCTAGCCAAAGTGGCCGAACTGGTTGATTTAACCGATTATCTGAACCGCAAACCTGCCCAGCTTTCCGGCGGCCAACGCCAGCGGGTTGCTTTGGCGCGCTCGGTTATTTCCGAACACCCCATCTGCTTAATGGATGAGCCGCTCTCCAATCTGGATGCGCGGCTGAGAAGCGATATGCGCAGAGAAATCAAAGCGTTGCAAAGTCGCCTAAATATGACGGTGATTTACGTCACTCACGACCAGGTGGAAGCCATGAGCATGGGCGATCGCGTTATTCTGATGCAGCATGGCAAAATCGTGCAGGACGGCACCCCAGACGAGCTTTATAACCGCCCCGCTAGCGCTTTTGCCGCCAGCTTTATTGGCAGCCCCGCCATGAACCTGCTGCCCCTAGTGGCCGGTGAGAATGGCGCCGTTATCGAAGGCGAACCAAGTACCCCCGTAGCCCCCTTGGATGCCGTTGGTGGCCACTTGGGCATCCGCCCGGAAGATATCGAGCTGCGAATCGAACCCGGTTCCGGCGTGCCCGCTAACGTATTAAGTGAAGAGTACCTGGGAGCAGACACTATTGCTTATGTGGCGGTGGGATCGCACACCCTACGCGTGCGGCTTAGCGGCAAGCAGGCACTGACAGGCCAGCCATGCAGCCTCTATTGGACTCCACAGAATACACATCTTTTCGATGCCGAAGGCCTGCGGCGTGATGACCTGACGCCGACCCCCTTACCCAGCTCATCTCGAAGCATACCTCGTCCACCGGCGGTGGGCTCTTTCCAACACTGACAGCAGTATTGACACTTGCGGAGTCTCTTATGCGTTTGCGTATCCCTTTTGCTATGACCGCCCTGGCAGCAGGCTTGTTAAGCGCCGCCCAGGTAAACGCGGATAGCGTCGATCTGACCATGTACTACCCGGTCGCGGTGGGTGGTGCACTCACCGATGTCGTTGATAACCTGGTGGAAGAGTTTGAAAGCGAATACCCCGATATCAACGTGGAAGCGATCTACGCCGGCAACTACGACGACACCCGCGTGCGCGCCATGTCGGCGATGGAAGCGGGTGAAACGCCGCAGTTGTCGGTCATGTTCTCCATCGACCTGTACGAGCTGATTGAGCAGAACGCCATCGTCGCCTTTGACGACCTGGTCGAAACCGATGAAGAGCGCGAATGGCTCGATGGCTTCTACCCAGGGCTGATGGAAAATGGCCAACTGGACGGTAAAACCTACGGCATCCCCTTCCAGCGCTCCACTATCGTACTGTTCTGGAACAAAGACGCCTTTGAAGCCGCCGGCCTAGACCCCGAAACACCCCCGGAAAACTGGGAAGAGATGGCCGAGATGGCGGCGACCGTGCGCGAAGCCTCAAACGGCGAACAGTGGGGCGTCATGGTGCCCTCTACCGGCTACCCCTACTGGATGTTCCAGGCCTTTGCGTTTCAGAACGGCCATCGCTTGATGAGCGAAGATGGCACCGAGGTCTACTTTGACGACCCCGCCGCGGTGGAAGCGCTAGAGTACTGGGTATCACTGGCCACCGAGCACAATGCCATGCCCGACGGCACCATCGAGTGGGGCACACTCCGCCAGAACTTCCTGGAAGAGTCCACGGCAATGATGTGGCACACCACGGGCAACCTCACCGCCGTACGCAGCGAAGCCAATTTTGATTTTGGCGTCGCCATGCTGCCGATGAAAACCCAGCGTGGTAGCCCCACCGGCGGCGGCAACTTCTACATTTTTGAAGACGCCACTGAAGAAGAACAGCGCGCGGCGATGACCTTCATTCGCTGGATGACAGACCCCGAGCGCGCAGCAGCTTGGTCAATTGAGACGGGCTATATGGGCGTTAGCCCCGCCGCCTACGAAACCGATGCGTTACAAGGCTATGTGGAAGAGTTCCCGCCCGCCGCGGTCGCCCGCGACCAGCTCGAACACGGCACGGCAGAGCTCTCCACCTACCAGGGTGGCCGCATTCGCCGCGCCTTGGATAACGCCGTGCAGGCGGCACTCACCGGTCAAATGACACCGCAAGAAGCGCTTAGTCAGGCGCAGCAAGAGGCCGACAGCGTGTTGCGCCGCTACGCCCGCTAATATAGGCATTTCACTGTCGCCGGGGCATGCCCCGGCTTTTCCAACGTGCGGTACGTCTTTATGTCATTCACCAACCACCGCAAAATGCAGCTCTATGGCGCGCTTCTGCTGCTTCCCGCTGCGCTACTGCTGACGACGTTTGCTTATTTTCCGACCGTAACAACGGTCATTAACAGCCTGTTTTTACCCGGCTTTCGCGGTGCACCCACTGAATTCGTAGGCCTTGAAAATTATCAGGTGTTGTTCGATGACCCGACGTTTTGGAAAGTAGCGCGTAACAATTTAATCTACGCCGTCGGTACGATTCCTACGTCTATCGCGCTGGCCTTGGGTATGGCGCTGTTCGTCAATGGCAAGCTTCGCGGGCGGGGCTTTGTGCGCATGGCTTACTTTACGCCGACGATTCTACCCATGATCGCCGCGGCCAATATCTGGATGTTTTTCTACGCACCGCAGATTGGCCTATTCAATAAACTGCTCGGCATGTTGGGCTTTTCCGGGGTGAACTGGCTAGGCGATCCAAGCGTTGCGTTAAGCTCGGTGATCGTGATGTCGGTGTGGAAAGAAGCCGGCTTTTTTATGATTTTCTACCTGGCGGCGCTACAGAGCATGCCACCCGAGTTAAAAGAGGCGTCTGACTTAGAAGGCACTAGCCGCTGGAGCTTCTTTTGGCGGGTCACCTTTCCGCTACTCATGCCCACCACGCTGTTTGTACTCATCAATGCGCTGATTAACTCGGTGCGGGTCGTGGATCACCTGTTTATCTTGACCAAGGGCGGGCCCAACAACGCCACCAACCTGCTGCTTTATTACGTCTACGAGAATGCGTTCTCGTTCTTCGACCGCACTACGGCCGCCACCATTACGGTGGTTATTCTGCTGGTGCTCGCGGTAGTGGCCACGCTTAAGTTCACGATTTTAGATCGCAGGACGCACTATCAATGAATACAACGACTACCTATGCGCCCCGCTCCCGTTTCTTCTCAATTCCAGCACTGGAAACCGTGGCCGCGTGGCTACTGGCGATTATTTGGATTTTTCCGCTGCTGTATGCCTTTTGGGCCGCCTTCCACCCCAGCGAGTTTATGGTGAACTTTGAGCTCTTCGCTCCGCTGACGTTGGAGAACTTCACTAGCGCCTGGTCTCAAGCGCCCTTTGCCCGCTACTACCTGAACACCTTTGCATTGGTGACAGGGGTGGTGATCGGTCAGTTTGTGGTCTGTACCCTGGCGGCGTTTGCCTTTGCGCGCTTTCCGATTCCCGGCAAGAACGTTTTATTTATGCTGGTGCTGATTCAGCTCTTTGTGTTCCCAGAAGTGCTGATTGTCGAGAACTACCGCATCGCCAGTGTGCTGGGCCTGATCAACACCATCACCGGGATTGGCCTGCCCTACGTGGCCAGCGCCTTGGGTATTTTTCTACTCCGCCAAACCTTTAAAACCATCCCAAGGGAGCTGGAAGACGCCGCCCGCATCGAAGGCTGCAACTGGCTGGAAATTTTGTGGAAGGTGTATGTACCGCTCGCCAAGCCTACCTACCTTGCTTACGGGCTGGTCTCGATTAGCCACCACTGGAACAACTTTATCTGGCCGCTGGTGGTGACCAACTCGGTAGAGAGCCGCCCGCTAACGGTAGGGTTAGGCGTTTTCTCCGCCCCGGAAACCGGTGTCAACTGGGCCACCGTCAGCGCCGCCACGCTGCTGAGCATCGCGCCGCTTCTGGTGGCCTTTTTGCTTTTTCAACGCCAGTTTGTGCAGTCGTTCCTGCGCGCCGGGATTCGCTAGGCAAAATCCCGTGAGTTTTCGTGCGACAATTCTCCCTCAAGCACGCGATAAGGAGAGCATTGATGCACGGCGACCCGGCAACCCTCAAGGTACTGCAGGAGGTATTTGGCTACGACAGCTTTCGCGGCCCGCAGCAGGCCATCATTGAGCATGTGATCGCCGGGGGCGATGCGCTGGTGCTGATGCCCACCGGCGGTGGCAAGTCGCTGTGCTATCAGATCCCGGCACTGCTGCGGGAAGGCACCGCAATTGTGGTCTCGCCGCTGATTGCGCTGATGCAGGATCAGGTTGCAGCGCTTAAGCAGAACGGGGTTAGGGCGGACTATCTTAACTCCAGCCTCGATTACCACGAGGCGGTTGAGGTAGAGAACCGCCTGCGGGCGGGCGAGCTGGATCTTTTATATGTCGCGCCCGAGCGGCTGGCCACGCCGCGTATGCAGATGCTTTTGGAGCAGAATCAGATTGCGCTGTTCGCCATTGATGAAGCCCACTGCGTCTCCCAGTGGGGCCACGATTTTCGCCCCGAGTATCGCCAGCTCTCCCAGCTGCATCAGCGTTTCCCCCAGGTGCCGCGCATCGCCCTCACCGCCACTGCCGATGTGCCCACCCGGGGCGATATCATGGAGCATCTGCAGCTCCAGGAAGCGGCGCTTTACAACAGCGGCTTTGACCGACCCAATATTCGCTACCATATCGCCGAGAATCAGGGTAACGCCAAGGAACAGCTGCTGCGCTTTATTCGCGAGCACCACGACGGCGAGGCGGGTATCGTCTACTGCCTTTCCCGGCGCAAGGTGGAGGAGACCGCCGCCTGGCTGGAACGCCAGGGGCTGACGGCACTGCCCTACCACGCGGGGCTTCCCCCCGAGCAGCGCCAGCACCACCAGACCCGCTTTCTTCATGAAGATGGCGTGGTCGTCGTCGCCACCATCGCCTTCGGCATGGGCATCGACAAGCCGGACGTGCGCTTTGTGGCCCACCTCAACCTGCCCAAGAGCATCGAGGCCTACTACCAGGAGACCGGCCGCGCCGGGCGCGACGGCCTGCCCGCCGATGCCTGGATGGCCTTCGGCCTTCAAGACGTGATCACGCTGCGCCAGATGCAGCAGGACTCCAGCGCCGCCGACCATCAAAAGCGCATCGAACAACAGAAGCTCGACGCCATGCTGGGGCTGTGTGAGATCATCAGCTGCCGCCGCCAGGCGCTTTTGCACTACTTTGGCGATCATCTGGACACCCCCTGCGGTAACTGCGATAACTGCCTGACTCCACCCGAGACCTGGGAGGCCACCGTGGCGGCGCAAAAGGCGCTCTCCTGTGTCTACCGCACCGAGCAGCGTTTCGGCGTGACCTATCTCGTGGACGTGCTACTAGGCAAAAGCAACGAGCGCATCACCCGCTTTGGCCACGACCGCCTCAGCACCTACGGCATAGGCAAAGACCTCGCGGCCAGCGAGTGGAAAGCGCTCTTTCGCCAGCTGATTGCCAGCGGCTTTTTAAGCGTGGATATGGAGGGGCACGGCGGCATTAAGCTCACTGCCAATGCCAAGCCGGTGCTACGCGGCGAGCAGACCCTCACCCTGCGCAAGCCAAGCAACAAACCCAGCAAAGCCAAAACCGCTCGACGAGGAAGCAAAAGCACCTCTGCGCCGCAGGGCCACGGCCCGCTATGGGAAGCCCTTCGCCAGCACCGCAAGGAGCTTGCCGAAGCCCAGGGCGTGCCAGCCTATGTGATCTTCCACGACGCCACTCTGGCTGAAATGGTCGAGCAGAAACCCCAAAGCCTAGCGGCACTGGGCGCGATCTCCGGCATCGGCGCACGCAAGCTGGCGGATTACGGCGAGGGCTTTCTGGATGTGATCCTGCAGCATCAGGAAACCGGGCAAAGCAGTTGAACCAGCGCGCCGGGAATTAAAAAAGCTCAAATGGTCGATATTTTCAAAAAACGCTCACTTGGCGTATTCTAACCATAAGTGAGGAGGAAAATAGATGGCTATTCAGCACAAAACCGCCGACAAACGCCGTGAAATGGGGGCCGCTGCGATGCGCACCTACCCCAACATTTCACACGCATGGGGTTTGAAAGAGAGTGAAGCTGCCCTTCTGCTCGGGGTGCCTGATTCCACCTATCGGCGTTGGAAGCAGGCACCAGAGAATGCCCGCCTGGATGCTAACCACCTGGAGCGGATGTCGTTGATTCTGGGTATCTACAAAGCACTGCATATACTGTTGCCCAACAAAGAAGCGGCTAACCGTTGGTTGCAGCGAGCCAACCGCAACCCTCTTTTTGCCGGCCACACACCAATGGAGCGCCTGTTAAACGGACAAGTCTCCGACCTCTACGTTGTTCGCCAGCATTTGGATGCCGCGCGTGGCGGGGGGCATGCGTGACATTCCCGTTGAGCAACGTTACGTGGCGGCCCAGTTACCGCGTTATTCCCTCGCGTTTTCCTCCCATTGATTTATTCGAAGGCGCCAACAGCAACGCTGATGACTGGGACTTACTCAATGAGCTGGAGGGTGAAACCTCCGCAAGGCTACGTGAGGAAGCGGGAGCTATTCACTTGGTTCGTGATGACGACCGTCGCTACGGCCCCGGCTGGACGCCCGTCATGGCGGCCTTCTGCCACTTCCCCATGACCGGTTCGCGTTTTAGCGATGGCACCTTTGGCGCCTACTACTGCGCACTCACCGAAGCCACCGCCATTGCCGAAACCGTTTACCACGCGGAGCGCTTTATGGGGGAGTCAAACGAGCCGCCCATGATGCTTCAGCAGCGCGTTTATCTGTCGGATTTAACGGGCCAACTACTTGATTTACGTGGGCAGGATGCTGCCCAAGCGCATCTCAGACCGGATAGCTGGGCGGCTGGGCAAACCTTGGGGAGAAAAGCCTGGGAGGAACACACGGACGGCATCGTTTACCCTAGCGTTCGAGACCCGGAAGGCGAGTGTGCCGCTGTGCTACGGCCGCCCGCGCTCTCCGCCACCAGGCAAGGACGGCATCTTGGCTATGACTGGGATGGTCAGCATATCCGCCATGTCTATGAGCTAACGCTATTGGGCTAGCAATTAACTTTCGCCGCGCCCCAGGCAGTGTTCACCGCGTGCTATAGCGGCGGCATCAAATACGCCAGTATCCAACACCCAAGCCGTCACGAGTTTGGCGGGAGTGACATCAAAGGCGGGATTCCACACCGGTGCATTATCGGGTGCCCAGATAACCTCACCAAAGGCACCAGCGACGCCGCGGATCTCGGCGGGGTCACGCTGTTCAATAGGAATCTCGGCACCAGTGGCACAAGCGGGATCAACCGTGGTGTAGGGAGCCACCACATAGAACGGCACCTGGTGGTAGTGAGCGACCACTGCCAGCATGTAAGTACCCACTTTATTGGCGAAGTCGCCGTTGGCGCAGATGCGGTCGGCGCCCACCATCACTTTATCTACCTTGCCCGCAGCCATAAGGCTAGCCGCCATGCTATCGGTAATTAGCTGGTAGGGAATGCCCAGGTCGGCCATTTCCCAGGCGGTTAAACGGCCCCCTTGCAGTAGCGGGCGGGTTTCATCTACAAACACATGCAGCTCTACACCGCGCTGTTTGGCTACCGCTAGCGCGCCAATCGCGGTGCCCACCCCTGCAGTGGCCAGCGCCCCGGTGTTGCAGTGGGTGAGCACACGGTCACCCGTTTTCAGCAAGTCAGCGCCCCGTTCGGCCATGCGTTGGCACAGCGCACGATCCTCTGCAAACAGCGCGGCGGCGCGCTCGGCTAGAGCATTGGCGCCTTGCTCAAAGCAGGCTTCCATGGCATCCAGGCAGTACATTAGGTTGACGGCTGTTGGACGCGTGGCGCGCAGGCGATCGCTGACTTGCTGCCAATCATGTTCTGGATGGCGCGCGGCGAACTGCGCCAGCACGAAAGCGGCGCTCAAACCAATCAGTGGTGCGCCACGAATGGCTAGGTTCTTAACCGCCCCCTGCCACGCCTCGGGAGAGTCACAGGGCACCCACTTTTCAGCTTGCGGCAACTGAGTTTGATCCAAGTACTCAAGCGTATCGGCATGAACCCGCAAACTGCGTGACTGAAGTTGAGGCATCGATGGACTCCTTAAGCACTTGATCGGAACAGCTACACGGCTTATCAGCCGCGAAGCTTATCATATAGAATGGCTGCCAATAGAAGAGGCGACGCAGACCCTATGATGACGCTACAAACTGAACTGCTGGCCGCTATTTCATGGGCGGCGCAGCAAGGCTGGACGCCCGCTACCGGCGGCAATTTTTCCGCCCGCACCGAGGCGGGCTATCTTGTGACCGCCTCTGGCCGGGATAAAACCCGCATTCAAGCCGATGATCTATTGCTGTGTGACCTGGATGGCAAGGTGCTATCAGGTGATGGTAAGCCGAGCGCGGAGAGCGATCTGCATGCCGCGCTCTATCGCTTAGACGCTTCGATTAACTGCGTGCTCCACACTCACACCGTGGCCAGCACGGTGCTATCGCGGCGCTTTCCAGAGGGTGTCGAGCTAAGCGGCTTTGAAATGCAAAAAGCGCTACAGGGCAACGCTACTCACGACGACACCATCCGTTTGCCGGTAGTACCCAACTCCCAGAATATGGAAGAGCTGGCCGAGCATGTGCGCAGCGGCTGGCCAATGCCTTGGGGCTTTTTGGTTGCGGGGCACGGCATTTACGCCGTGGGTGATAGCATTGCCAGCTGCCGACGCCACTTGGAAGCGATTGAGTTTTTACTAGCCTGTGTTCTTGAAGAGAGTCGCTGGTCTTAAATGAGTAGCCTTAAATGAGTAACCCAACTGTTCGCGCCATTGTGACCGATATTGAAGGCACCACCACGGATATTAACTTCGTCCATAAGGTGCTGTTTCCCTACGCCCACAATAAGTTACCTGAGTTTCTACGCGCTAAGGCAGAAACCCCAGCCATCGCCGAGCAGATCGACGCCGTGCGCCGCGAAATGGGTGACCCTGATGCCACGCTGGAAGCTGTCATTGCTGAGTTGCTGCATTGGATCGAAACCGACCAAAAAGTGACCCCGCTAAAAGCACTGCAGGGCATGGTCTGGGCTGACGGCTACCAGCGCGGCGATTTTAAAGGCCACCTATATAGCGATGTAGCACCTGCACTGCGCCAGTGGAAAGAGGCAGGCAAAACCCTTTACGTTTATTCGTCAGGCTCCGTACAGGCCCAAAAACTGCTCTTTGGTTACAGCGATGAAGGCGATTTAACCCCGCTGTTTAGCGGCTACTTCGATACCCATATTGGCCATAAGCGCGAGGCGTCTGCCTATCAGCGTATTGTCGCCGAGCTTGACCTACCTGCGCATGCGGTGCTGTTCTTGTCGGATGTGGTCGAAGAGCTGGATGCCGCCAAACAGGCGGGCATGCAAACGCTGCAACTGGTACGCGAAGGTACTCAGGCCGGTACCCATCATGCATGCGTCATCCGCTTCGATGAAATCGTTCTGTAACGTTCATCGCCCGTCACTTTTAAGGAGAGTTGTTGATGTCGCAACTAAAAGTATTTGCTGATCAAAACCCGAACGACGCCCTGACCGACACCACTGACGGCGAACAGATGACCGCTGAGCTCAACAAGGTAGGCGTGCTGTTTGAGCGCTGGGCTGCGCCAGGCGAGATTGCTGACGATGCCACCCAGGAAGATATTTTGGCGCTTTACCAGGAAGATATTGACCGGGTCAAAGCGAAGGGCGGTTATCAGACCGTGGATGTGCTGCATATGGTCCCCACGCACCCTGAGAAGGACGCCATGCGGCAGAAGTTCTTAAACGAGCATCGCCATCACGAAGATGAAGTGCGTTTCTTCGTTAAAGGCCAGGGGCTATTCTGCCTGCACATCGATGACAAGGTGTATCAGGTGCTGTGCTCTCGCAATGACCTGATCAGCGTGCCTGCCAACACGCCCCACTGGTTCGATATGGGCCCAGCACCGGAATTCACCGCGCTACGTTTCTTCGATAATGTCGAGGGTTGGGTGCCCCACTGGACCGAAAGCGATATCGCTGGGAAGTTCGATCGCTTGGACCAGCTTTAAACTGGGGGCGCCGTTTATGTCATCGCGAGCGAAGCGCGGCGATCTCGGGCCGACTTGCTACCACCGGCAGAGATTGCCGCGTCGCTGCGCTCCTCAATGAAAGGGACTCCTCCCCTCTCGAAGCTTCAGAGAGCTACATTGATAGTTGAACCACTTCAATGCGGAGGGGAAGAGTCATGAACAAGCATAAGACAATAGGGTTGGATCTGGCAAAGCGTGTTTTCCAAGTGTGTGTTGTCGACACTCGCCGCCCGCGTGTTCAGGTCAACAAAGAGCTTAAACGGCATCAGGTCTTGGATTTTATGCGCCGCCAACCGGCCTGTCGGGTGTTCATGGAGGCGTGCGGTGGATCGCATTATTGGGCGCGACAGCTGCAGGCCCTCGGCCATACCGTTGCCCTCATATCGCCCCAGTTTGTAACGCCCTTTCGCAAGGGGCATAAGACAGATGCCAATGACGCGCTCGCCATTGTAGAGGCCGGGTTGCGCCCTGATATGCGCTTTGTACCGCTCAAAAGCGTCGAGCAGCAGGATATTCAGAGCCTGCACCGCATTCGGGAAAGGTACATTCATCAGCGCACCCAGTTGATCAACCAGATTCATGGCTTATGATATGACAGGAGTACGGGATTATCAGCGGTCGTGGTCAGAAGGCATTAAAGCAACGTGTCTGGCTCGCCCTGGAAGATGCCGATAACGAGCTTTCGATGCTGATGCGTGACTTGATTGCCGAGCAAATGGCGGAGCTGGATCGACTCAACGAGCGCATTCAGTCACTGGATAAGCGCGTGGAGCAGATGAGCCGTGCGGTGATGCCTTGTTGCCAACTGTTGGCGATTGAGGGAGTGGGGCCGGTGGTCGCCACCCAACTCTATAGCGCCCTCGGTAACGGCGACGCGTTCAAGAAAGGTCGCCAAGCGTCAGCCTATCTGGGGTTAACGCCGAAGCAACACAGCAGTGGTGGCACCGCGAGCATCAAGGGCATTGGCCGGACGGGTCAAGTCTCACTGAAAGCCGCCCTGATACGTGGCGCGCATTCGGTCATCAACACCATGGGTGACAAACAGGATGCTAAAAGTCGTTGGCTACGATCCCTGGTCGCTCGCGCTGGCAAGAACAAAGCGGCTGTCGCGTTAGCGAACAAGACAGTACGAACCGCCTGGGCGGTTCTGCACAGCGGTCAGTCCTATTGTAGGGAGTTTAACGACGGTTCAGCGCTGATGGTGAGCTAAGCGGTAGCACCATCAGCGGCTAAGCGCCGACAGGCGGCTACCTTGTTGCCGGGCAACGATCGATGAAAAACAGGTCAGACCGACCTTCTCAAAACCTGCTCATTGCGATGGCTGAAAAAGCCTACGCCTCGTTGAGGAGAGAAGGTGCGCGACGTTCATCAGGGTCAGGGGATAGCGTCCCCATTGAGAGACCGACTATACGCACGCATCGGCTTATGTTGTTCATCATCGTCGCTTGCAACCGGGGAGGAGTCCCTATACGCAATGACAGCGGCGTCTGAGTCACTCTTCGCTCATTAAAGCTGCTATTAGTGAGTGCTGAACTGTTAATAATGTGCCTTTGTTACAAAACCTCTTGCTGGTTATACGCCTTAGCTAAATCCGCCAGCGCGTTCAGGTCACAATAGGCTTCCGGCTCCATAATCAGCGTTTGTCCCATCAGCACGTTGCGCGCTTCAAGCTTGGCGCGCAGCGCGGTGTCTTTAATCTCTTCGAAGTCGGCATTATGGGCCAGCGATAATACCCGGCGGTGCATTTCAATGCCGCAGTAGGCCAGCGCGTCCAGGCGGATCTCTTCAAGCAGCGCATCGCAGGGGTCGTCGGCGCTATTGCCCTGCTCTTCAAACAGCGACTTGGGAAATAAAATGCCCGTCCGCTCGGTTTGCCAGAGGTGGCGGAATTCGGCATCAAAACGGGTAAAGCAGGCTTCAATCACCTCCAGAATCCACGCCTGATACGCCTCAAGCTCATCTTCTAGGCGATGTGCGGGTTGGCTGAAGTAAGCCATCAGGAAGTTGGCTACCGCCATGCCCAAGTCAAAGGCCATCGGCCCGTACTGGGAAAACTCAGGGTCAATCACCCGCACGTCATTATCCGTGGCCATAATCGAGCCGGAGTGCAGATCACCGTGCAGCATGGTTTCAGTGTTCGAGGTGAACTTCATTAACAGCCGCTGCACCTTGGCTTTTAGTCGCGCATTGCGGCGAAGCTCATCCACCACCGGCGAAAGCTCCGGCGTATGGTGGTTCATTTCAGCGCCGTAATAGGGGTCGGTAAATACCAGTGATTCCGTGATCGCGGGAATCGCTACATTGCCTGAGAACAGTCCTACGTCCGCTTTTTTCTCGGGGCTGCTCAGCGAAAGTTCTGAGCCACGAAACGCCGTGCGGGCACAGAATTGGCCGATGGTTTCGCCAAGCTGGGCAACTCGCTCACCGTTGATTAACTTGCGGCGCAGAATCGTGTGCGGGTGAAGGTACTCCATCACAAACAGCGCCTGGGGTTTGTCGAAATAGTACACCTCGGGGGCAATGCCGGGCGCACGCTTGGCCTGGCGGACCAGCGCATAATATTCAAAGTGGGCGCGATAAATCGGTAGCGGCCAGCTTTCGCCCACCATGCGTACATAGGGAAGCGCCTGCTTAACCACGACACTGCCTACGTCACCGGAGACGATAAACACTAGGTTGAGGTTACCGTCACCCACCTCGCGAATGTCCCAGCTAGTGGGTTCTCCGCCCACTCGACTCGCCACCGCCTCAACCCCTCCCAGCCGTTGGGATAGAGTGTCGACGCCGAGCGCACGGTAATGTTGATCAATCTCCACAGGCCAATCCTCACCAAAACATTGCATATATTCAGGCCCGAATAGGGGTCTTTAAGACGTTTATTATCAGAGAGTAACGTTTAAACGTTAATAAGGGGACTATCGTCATCGCTCTTAATGGTGATCCCAATAGGGTCGTTCGCCAATCTCCGCGAACAAATGCTCTAAAAAGGCGGCCACTTTCTGCGAGCGCAGGCGGTTTTCGGGGTAGATAGCATGGATTCCTTCTCGCGTCGCTTCGCCTAGGGCTTCATAGGTTTCCAAAATAGGCGTTAGGCCGCCATCGCGCAGCGCATCGAATAGCAACCATGTGGGGAATAGCACAATACCTTGTCCTTGCAGAGCGGCTTCCACAAGACTCTCGGCATTGTTGCTATGCAAATTGCCTGTTACCGAATAACGCTGCGCTTGAGGATTGCCAGCCCCCTGGAAATACCAAGGTTGAGCCCCGCGTGTTCCTTTATAGACTAAGCAGTTATGGTCACTCAATTGTTCAGGATGGTGGGGCTCGCCGCACCGTGTTAAATACGCGGGGGAAGCGCAGGCGACAAAGCGCTGGGTCGCGAGTTGCCGGGCCACCAGGCTTGAATCCCCCAGCGATCCCACCCGTATTACGACATCGGCGCCCTCTTGTACCGGGTCGATAAAGGCATCGCTCAACGTGAGCTCTATTTCCACGGCCGGGTTTGCCTGCTGAAAACTAGCCAATAAAGGCGCGATATGCCGACGCCCAAACGCCACAGGTGCATTAAGACGCAACAATCCCTGCGGTTGCTTAGCGCCGCTGATCACCTGCTCGGTAGCGGCATCCAAGCTTTCTAATATGCTTCTTACCTCCCGATAGTAGCGCTCTCCGGCATCGGTGAGCCTTACCGCTCGCGTATGACGGTAGAGCAACCGCTGGCCTAGCGAACGCTCTAACCCTGCAATGTGCCGCGAGACCGAAGAGGCCGGCAAATCAAAGTAGCGCGCGGCTTCAGCGAAGCTGCCACTTGAGGCCACTCGCACAAAAAGACGTAACGCTAACAGGCGAAGCGAGTTGTCCAAAATGCAATAGTCCTTTGCTGTTTTGACGCATTGTAGCAATAACGCTAACTCTCTACAGTACGCGCTTCTTTTACTTAGCGGAGCCACCTATGCGTCACGCACTTATTCTGCTCGGCGTGCTAATTGCCGGGATGGGGCTATCGGTCGAAGCCGGCTTGCTAGGCCCGCTTGGCGAGCAGGTTGGGCACTTATCGGCCACCTTGTCAATTTTTATGGTGGGCGCGCTACTGCTCTCGCTAGCACTGGTGTTTGCGCCTAAACGACAGCTGGGAGCCCTTTTTAAGCAGCCGCGCTGGCTACTGACGGGCGGCATCTTAGGCCCGGTCTACGTCATTGTGCTAACACTTGCGACGCCGCTGGTAGGTGTTGGAATGACGATGGTGGGGATTTTGTGCGGTCAGGTAGCGGCCAGCGTCGCTATCGACCACTTTGGCTGGCTGGGAAGCGAACAGCGTAAAGTCGACGGCTACCGTATTGGCGCCTTGGCGATGATTCTTGCCGCCCTGTGGTTAATGTAACGGCTAACGTATTCAGGAGCTAAACCATGCTACTCCCTCTTATCTTTATCTTACTGCTCGTCGGCGGTGCGGTACTGGCAGCTCAGTCCTCCATCAATGGCCGTTTGGGTGCAAAAGCAGGCGTCATCGAGAGTTCTTGGCTGACCTTTGTGATCGGCGCCGTCCTGACCTTTTTATTGATGTTCTTTTTTGAGCCAGCACAGCAAGCAACGCTCTTCAGCGTACCCAAATGGCAGTTAACCGGGGCGCTGTTTGGCGTGGTCTATATGTTGGCAATTGTGTTTGCCGTACCCCGGGTAGGCACCGCCGCGGCCACGGTAGCGGTCATTTCTGGCCAACTATTGATGAGCCTACTGATTGATCATTTCGGCTGGTTAAGCAATACCGTGCGACCGTTAGATGCGTCACGCTACATTGCGATGGCGCTGCTCATTGGTGCTATCGGCTTAATCTATCTAAGTCACCAGCAGCGTCACCGTCGGATGGTGAACCAGCCAAGTTAGCCATACGAATGACGTTGCGCCCCTGCCGCTTGGCTTCATAAAGCGCTCGATCCGCCGCCGATAATAAGTCGGTAGGGGTAAGCTCATCGGTTGGGCTCAGTACGGCCACACCAACGCTGACGGTAATATAGGCCTGGTGGGAGACACCAAAATTAGGAATACGTAAGGCCTCTATACTAGCGCGAATACGCTCTGCGGCTACGTTTGTTGCCTCGCTCGAGGCATTCACCATTAGCACCACAAACTCTTCACCGCCAAGACGCACCACTAAATCGGCGTCGCGGCTATTATCGTGCATGGCCTTGGCCACCTGCTGTAAGCAAATGTCTCCTTGAAGGTGCCCATAAAAGTCGTTGTAAGCTTTAAAATAATCGATATCGATCACCATCAGCCCCATACACATCCCTTTATCAATGGCCTCTTTCCACCGCACAGGTAACACCGCATCGAACTGACGACGATTGGCGAGGTTGGTTAATGGGTCTGTGATCGATAACTGAGATAGCTTTTGGTTATCTTTTAAGTAGTAGCCAGCGCGGATTTTCTCTTTCAGCACATGCAAGTAAGAGGTTCGCTCACTGAGCTCGAAACGGTAGTTAGCGACAAGGCTAAAAATACCCATCGCGATAATCGTAAAGATCGCCAACCGCTTGGCTTCAACAGGCATTGGCTCATAAGGCAACACAAAGGCCAAGATGATGACTATGCTCGCCGCGGAGGATGCACAGGCATAGCTGAACCGTAGCGAGTAAACAATGTTACCCACCAACAAAATCAATCCAAACGAAAAAACATCTAAATAGGAGTAGGGCGCTACCGATTTAGCAAAAATAAGACAGGAAACCACCGTGGCTACGACCACGGTACTCGCCATCAAGGTTTCACGCAGCACCGGCGATACACCCCGATACACCCACCACAAGACGGATAAACCAAAGGGAAGCATTACCCCCATGCGCAGTTGAACAGCGGTAGCAAAGGCCTCAGGACGAAAGCTATAGTCATTGATTAAGAAGAGGCAATAGATAATCGCTGAGATCACCCCCGCCAACACCATATTACGGCTGCGCTGACGCTGGGTATCTGCTTCGAACCGCGCTTCAACGTCATCAGCAAAACGTAATCGGCAATGTGCGCCATCCAACTCATCCTCGACAGCTTTCAGCAGTGCATCATTGACCATTACGCTCCCTCAACTGCTTACTCCATTACTAACAACCTTCACGCAGCATTAATCACTACTAAAAAATCAGCTTTCCCTTTGCCTGTATTGATAGTGTGCCAGACTAACGTTTAGTTAAAATCAATATTGCTTTAAATATTAAACGATAACTTACCAACACATTTTTAAAAGAATAGTTACACAAGGAGACATTGAATGCGGCGCGAGCAGAACCCACAAACCCGTGACTGGACGTTTACCATCGGCCACAAAGAGCTAGTGGTGCATCAGCGCTATGAGGTGTTGAGCATCCTCAATGATTTTTTATTGGGCCTTTGGTTCACCTTCGGCAGTATCTGCTTCTTTTACGAGGGCAGTCTGAAGACCTTCGGTGTTTGGTTATTCTTGATTGGTAGTGTGCAACTGCTTCTACGCCCCACTATTCGCTTACATCGCTATATCTATTTCAAGCGCCTGCCGGATACGGATCACGACGCTTAAACGCAAACAGCCCCCTGTAGTCACTCTGCTTAGAGAAATACGCTCAACGCAACTGGCTGTCTTTGCTGCCGCGGCGGTTATAGCCGCTAAAAGCGGACTGTGCTTTATCCTGCTCTGCCTGACACGCCACACAGAGACGCACACCGGGAATAGCCTTGCGACGCGCCTCAGGAATGGTGCCACCGCACTCCTCACATGCCTCAAGGCTATCCCCTGAGGGCAGTTGGCTACGCGCACGCCGCACCGCACCGCACCGCACCGCATCGTCCAGTGTGCTTTCCATCTGTTCTTGCTCGGCACCGTCTTTTGCCCATCCACCTGCCATGGTCTCCTACCTCCTTTTAAAAAAACAACTGTTCAACATCAAACCTTTAGCATAGCAGTTACGCTCGTTGTTAATGCAGGATGCAAAGAGCTAAGGGGTTAGTCCTGACCAGCTTTGGTGATAGCACCAGGCTCCTCTCCCCCCTCAAACACATCAGGATATTTTCGCTTGGCCCGCACTAAGCGAATAATGGTGATGATGTTGGTGACCACGATCAGCCCTTCTGCAACAGTACCGCCGATCGTGCCAATTAGCAGGTTGTTCAGCATCCAGGCGAAGGCAGCCAGCCCCAAAAAAAACCGCATGGCAATGCCGCGCATTAGAAACATGCCAACGGTTCCCAGTACCATGGCCGCCACCGGCAGAATATCCACCCAGCTTTGCCAAGTGAAGGCCGCGGCGATACCGCTGGCCAGCAAGACACCCGCCATCACGGCTTTACTTCCCAGGTAACGGCGAGCCAATACAATCCTTACTATCACCAGCACCGTTAGCGCAGCCGCTGTCCAGCTCTCGAAAAAGACAAATTGCAGCGCAAACGCCACATTGGCAGAAATCAGTAACACCAAGAGGCGATCGTCGTTTTTACTGGCAAAGGCCACTACGCATATCACCAGGGCCACCAAGCCACAGAGCTGACCAGCCAGGGCACTATGGCTTAGGTTGTCTAACATTAATAACGCTCCTCTTTTGTATGCTGTCGTTTTTAAAAGCTGCCGTTAGCCCCATACTGGCACAGTTAGCGTTCGCCCTAACCCAGAAACCGAACGCCTTGGGCGGCCAACGGGCTGCGAAGCTTGTCTGGCAGCGGCACATCGGTCACTACGGCATCATAATCACCCAACTGACCCGCGGCGCAGCGTAGTGGCAGGTCGAACTTGGTTTTATCCAGTACTAACACGCGATAACCGGCATGGGCCAACAGCGCCTCACGGGCCATCACTTCGTCGTCGTTATAGTCATAAAGCTGGCCATGGCTATCCATTCCCCCCACCGAGACAATCCCCACATCGGCACGGTAGCGTTGAAAAAAGCGCCAGGCATCGCCGCCAATCACGTCCTGGTCACGACGACGCACTCGTCCACCCGCCACCACTAACTCACACTTCAACTGGCACAGCTTAATCAGCGCATGCAGGTTATTGGTCATGATATGCAGGCCTTGCTTATCACTCAGCGCATCGGCCAACTGCTCAACCGTGGTGCCCGTGCCTAAAAATAGTGCTTGATGATCCTGTACCAAGCTCGCTGCCCGCGCCGCGATCTGCCGTTTACCCGCCACGTTCACGATCTGACGCTGGTCGTAGCCAATGTTTTCCTGCTCGGGAAACGGCAGCACCTCCCCTTGGCGGCGCAGCACCAGGCCTTTATCAGCCAAGTGGCGAATATCCCCACGCAGGGTTTGCACAGAAACCCCAAACTCGCCTGCCAGGCTGTCTACCGATTGGCGCCCCTGTGAGTGGATTCGCTGTAATAGCTGTTGTCGACGTTCGAACTGGCGCATAGCCCCTCTCAGCACAACGAAAGTAAAAAGCGTGACAAACGAAAGCCACAAAAGGTTGAACGAAAGCGTACTGTCACTTTGTTGTAAGCAGATGACAGTAGCTTAGGTGGGGTTCACTCACTGGAGGTTTACCCATGTTGAAGCGCCCCCTGTTATCTATTCCGACATCTGCCCTTACTGCTGCCGTCGCGGTAGCCAGTTTTTCCCTTTCAGCTCAGGTAGCGGCGAACGAAACGCTGACGCTCTACACCAGCCAGCCCAATAGCGATGCACAGCAAACCGTTGACGCCTTTGAAGCAGCCTATCCCGACATTGAAGTGGAGTGGGTACGCGACGGTACCACGCGCTTAATGACACGGCTGCGCTCGGAGCTTTCAGCCGGGGTGAGCAACCCCGACGTACTGCTGATTGCCGACAGCATGACCATGGAATCACTTAAGCAAGAGGGCCATTTACAGCCTTACCTAAGCGATGAGCGTCAGGCCTATGACGCCGACCTGTATGACCCGGAAGGCTACTACTACGGCACCAAGCTGATCACCACCGGGATTGTCTATAACACCGGCGCCGAGCATCAGCCGCAAAGCTGGCAAGATCTGCTGGGGCCTGACTACGAAGGGTTGGTCACTATGCCCAGCCCGCTCTACTCCGGCGCGGCACTGATCCATATGGCGGCAATTAGTGCTAATCCAGAATTAGGTGCCGAATACTACGACGCCCTGCACGACAATCGCACCGAAGCACAGGGCGGCAATGGTGGCGTCTTTAACGCCGTGGCCGCAGGCACCAAGCCTTACGGCATCGTGGTGGACTTCCTGCCGATCCGTGAAGCCGCCAAAGGTTCGCCGGTCGAATTCGTGTTCCCGGAAGAGGGCGTGAGCGCGGTGACCGAGCCAGTCGCTATTATGCAGGGCGCAGAGAATGTCGATGCCGCGCAAAAGTTTGTTGATTTCGTGCTTTCCCAGCAGGGCCAGGAACTGGTCAGCCAGCAGGGCTACCTACCTGCCCACAACGACGTTACCCCTCCGGAAGGCTTCCCCGAGCGCGATAGCATTACCCTGATGCCGGTTGATACCGAGCAGGCATTGGCGCAGGAAGAAGAACTCAAACAGCGTTTTAGCGACCTCTTCGGCGGGTAATCATGACGCCCGCTCTCAACTATGACAATAAGGACGGCAGCGACAACAAGTACGGCAGCCAGCACCGCTGGCTGCTTTCAAGCCTGTTGATTGCCATTGTGCTGCTCAGCCTGGCACCCAGCCTGCGCCTCCTGTTCGAAGCGTTGAGCGATCTTACCCAGGGCCGCCAATCGCCGCTGTGGCAGGTGCTCAACAGTGCCAGCACTTGGCGAGCACTCTGGCATAGCCTGTATACCTCGGGGCTCGGCATGCTGATCGCCCTGATCCTGGGTAGCCTGTTCGCCTTTGCCATCACGCTCACCAATGTGCGCGGAAAAGCGTGGCTGGTGTTCTGCTTTATGCTGCCGATGATGATTCCGCCCCAGGTTACCGCCTTGAGCTGGCTGCAGCTCTTTGGCCCGGCCAGCCCGCTGCTGAAAAGCATTGGCATGGCGCCGCCGCTAGGCAGCCCACAGCCGCTCTACTCCGCGGAAGGCATCGCTTTACTGCTGGGCATCCAGAGCGCACCACTGGTGTTTCTAGCCCTGCGTACCAGTCTGCTTTCGCTGCCCCAGGAACTGATCGAAGCCGCCCGCATTAGCGGTGCCAAACAGACCCAGGTATGGGGTCATATTATTCTACCCGTGACCCGTAGCGGCTTGATCGCCGGGGGCGCGATGGCGTTTATCTCGAGTCTCGGCAATTTCGGCATCCCCGCCATGCTGGGTATTCCCGCCGGCTATTACGTGCTGCCCACGCTGATCTACCAGCGTATGGCCAACTTCGGCACCGGGGTGTTGGCAGAGATGGCTGCGCTCTCCTTGCTGATTGGTTTACTGGCATTGGCTGGGGTGGCGTTGCAACAGCAATTGATGAATCGCAGTCGCTTCGGGCTTGGCGGCCATAGTGGGCGCTCTCATGATTTCACCCTGGGAAGTTGGCGCTCGCTGGTGACCGCCACGCTCGTCGGGATCTTACTGATTATTCTGGTCGCGCCGCTGCTTGCGCTCATTATCAGCTCGCTGGTACCCGCCATGGGCGTGCCATTAAACGCCGAGACCGCCACCCTGAACGCTTACGCCGAAGTGGTGGGTCGCCAAGGCGCCACATGGCGAGCGGTAAACAACAGCCTGTGGCTGGCGGGCAGCGCGGCAGTGGTGTTGATGCTGCTGAGTCTGCCACTGGCTTACCGGCTACAGCGTCTACCGGAACGCTGGCGGGGCGTGGTCCTCAGCGCTATCGAGATTCCTTATGCGCTTCCCGGCGTGGTCTTGGCCATTGCCTGCATTCTGCTCTTTGTTCGCCCGCTACCGATTATCAATGTGGCGCTCTACGGCACCCTGGGGCTGATTTTTATCGCTTACCTGGCGCGCTTTCTAGTGGTCTGCGTTAAGCCTGTCGCCGCCAGCCTGGCGCAGCTGGATCCTTCCCTTGAAGAGGCGGCACAGCTCGCGGGTGCAGGCCCCTGGCGACGCCTGGGCAGCATTATTTTACCCCTGGTGGCGCCCGCGCTGTTCGCAGGCGGCCTGCTGGTGTTTCTGCTGGCGGTCAACGAACTGACCGTGTCAGCCCTGCTATGGAGCGCCGGTAACGAAACCCTCGGCGTGCTGATTTTCAACCTCGACGAAGGCGGCGAAAGCGTGCTGGCCTCTGCGGTGTCAGTGCTGGTGGTGATCATGGTCGCCTCGCTGATGCTGACACTCAGTTTACTGGCGCCGCGTTTACCTAAAGGAGTCATTCCATGGCAGAGTTAGGCATGGCAGTGCCATCTAGTGCAGGGCTATCGATCGATCGTGTTACCAAGCGCTTTGGCGAACAGACGGCCGTTGATGCGCTGTCGCTGACGATCAATCCAGGCGAATTTGTCGCCCTGCTCGGCCCCAGTGGCTGCGGCAAAACCACCATGCTACGCATGCTGGCAGGCTTCGAGACGATCAACGACGGCACGATTCAATTAGCCAATCGCACCCTGGCCAGCGCCGATATCCATGTGCCGCCTGAACAGCGCAATATGGCCATGGTGTTCCAGTCCTATGCGCTATGGCCGCATATGAGTGTGGCGGACAACGTCGGCTACCCGGTCAAACTGCGCGGCCTGCGCGGGGCGGCGTATCATCAAAAGGTGCAGCAAGCGCTGGCATTGGTTGAGCTTGAAGCCTATGCCGATCGCATGCCTCAGGCCCTTAGCGGTGGCCAACGCCAGCGGGTGGCCCTGGCACGCTGCCTGGTTAGCGACCCGTCAGTGGTATTGCTGGATGAACCGTTGGCCAACCTTGACCGCCATCTGCGCGCCACCATGGAACACAGCTTTCGCGATTTTCACCAACGCACGGGCGCCACGCTGGTCTACGTCACCCACGACCAAACCGAGGCCATGGCGCTGGCGGATAAAATCGCCGTGATGAAAGCGGGCAAGCTGGTTCAGTGGGGCGCCCCCGAAACCCTTTACAGGCAGCCAAGAACCGCATGGGTAGCGGGTTTTATCGGCCAGGGCGGCCAATTAAAGGTCGCCGCCGGCCACCCTGGGAAGCGCCTTGAGAGTGCGGCCCTGATGCGCGGGCTGAACGCCATCGAGTCCGAACGAACCCAAAGCGTGCTGGTGCGCCCGGAACATATTCAGATCAGCGCAGCACCCGCTTCCTCCGCAACTCCCACTCATAACCAGCTTGCCGCACAGGTGGAAAACGTTATTTTCCGCGGCGAGCGCTATGAGCTCACCCTGCGCCTACTCAGTGGCGAAACCCTGCTGGCCTACCATCACAGCCCGCCTGATCTGGGTAGTCAGGTTGCCGTCGACCTTCATCAAGGCTGGTGTCTGGAGCCCGACCAATGAGTGCCACCATCGAGATTCTCAGTGGTTTAGGCGCCAAAGGCCCAGCCGCGATAGTGGTAGAAGCCCAAGGAAAACGCCTGCTGCTAGATGCAGGCGGCGCGCTCCACCCGGATGACACCATCTCCTGGGCGAACAATCTGGATATCGACGCAGTGCTGATTAGCCACGACCATATTGACCATATCGGCGGTGTGGCTGAGCTGCCTGGCAACGTGCCACTTTACTGCACGGCGCTGGTAGCTAAATCATTGCCCAAGAACCGGCTATGGCGCCCCCTACCGGAACGCGGCTCGCTAGAGGTGGAAGGTATTACCGTCACCACCGGTCAAGCAGGGCACTCGTTAGGCGGTGTTTGGCTACATTTAGCGGTGGAAGGTGGCGTTTTCTACAGCGGCGATGTCTGCTTTGAGTCGTTGGTGTTTCCGTTTGATACACCACCACCAGCGGGTCTTGCGCTGCTGGATGCCTCCTACGGCAGCTTTGATCAACCCCAACCTGCGTGCATTCAAGCAATCAGCAAACACTTTACCCAGCCTTTGGCATTTCCCGTGCCTGCCACCGGCCGTGCACTGGAAATGGCGCTGTGGCTGCTTGAGGAAGCTAAATCACGTGGGTTAACGCTCGCGATTGATGCGGAGATACGCGCCAACCTCACCGCCCTGCTGGCAATGCCTGCCGCTCTGCGTCGCCCAGGCATTGATGCTGCTATCAACAATGTGTTGGCACGACAAAATGATGAAAATGCCACGCTGCGGCTGATAAGTGATCACGATGACACCCCCCAACAGTGGCCCGACCACCGGCTACTGCATACCGGTTACTTAACACCTGAACGCCAAGTCCAGCTAGCAGCAGGGGAAATAAGCTGGCAACGCTGGAATGTGCATCTGCGCGCCTCGCATCTGGTGGCGCTAGCCGATCAGTTGGACGCCTCTCAAGTGGTGCCGCTATTTACCCAGCTAAGAGATAACGAATTAAAGGCGTGGCAAGGGCTTCTAGGCAATCGCCTTTACACTTCTCAGCGCTTCAAAACTGATTCTCGTACAAACCACCTTTCCTCTTTAAGGAGTTTTGCATGTCCGCAGTGATTGTCGATGTCGATGGTACCTTAGCCGAGTTTCACCCTCACCAAGTCAGCGACTGGGTACTCGGTAGCCAAAAACAGTGGGAGCCCTTCTTTGCCCATATGGCCGAAGCACCGGTGATTGAAGCAGTGGCCAAGCTGGTCAAAATTCTCAAGGCCCAGGGACAGCAGATCGTGATTTGCAGCGGACGCCCGGACAGTCATCGTGAGCATACCCAGCGCTGGCTGGAGCGCCACACGATTCCTTTTGACGCCATGTACCTGCGCCCAGAAGGTGACGACCATGTAGATGATGAAGCAGTAAAAGAGGCGCTTCTGGAGCGTATGCGCAGCGATGGTTTTGCGCCTTGGCTGGTGCTGGATGACCGCGACGCTGTGGTCGCCCAATGGCGTGCGCTTGGGCTTACCTGTTTACAGTGCGCGCCGGGAGATTTTTAAGCGTTTGCCAGACTGGCTCGGTATTGCCAAACCAGCACCGCCAAGGGCACCAGCGCGACAGGGAGCAACACTAGGTTTAGCGTCGCCCAGCCTAAACCGCTGACCAAGGGCCCGGCGAGCAGCGCAGTGATGGCGGCAGTGCCAAACACTAAAAACTCGTTGGCAGCCTGGGTGCGCGCTTTATCCACCGGGCGGTAGCTCTCGGTGAGCAGCCCAGTAGCGGGCAAAAAGGTAAAGTTCCAGCCCAACCCCAGCAAAATAAGAGCCACGTTAAACCCCGCTAAGCCGACACCCCATTGGGCGACCAGAGCACTCGCTACCAGCAGCAGGCAGCCGGCCACAATCACCTGCTTGGCACCGAAGCGGGTGGCTAAATGGCCAGTGAAGAACGAGGGTAAAAACATCGCGACCACGTGCCACTGAATGGTCATGGAAACGTGGTTAAAGTGGTGCCCTGCCCCCGCCATGGCGAGCGGTGTGGCGGTCATGGCCAGGTTCATCACGCCGTACCCGACCGTCGCCGCGCTCACCGCCACAATAAATTCAGGTTGGCGGAGTATCTTACCCAGCGGCAGTGCGACGCCTTCGCCGTGGGTGCGGGATGCCGGCGGTAGTTGCGTCAGCATCAGCACCACCAGCGCCAGTGCATAAAGCGCGGCCAAGCCCACAAAGCTGCCCAAAAATGGCACCTCGCCCAGCTCACGGCTCACCCTGGCCAGCCACGGCCCGGCAAACGCCGCCAGCACACCGCCCCCCATCACCAAACCAATCGCCCGATCTCGCATCGCGGCGGGGGCGGCTTCCACCGCAGCAAAGCGATAGAGCTGACCAAAGCCAATGCCGATGCCAATTAGCCAAGTGGCCAACAAGAACAGGCCAAAGCACTCGCCGATCAGTGCCTGCACGGCGACCAGTGCACCCACCAGTCCCACCAGATTGCCCAGTATAAAGCCGCGTTTTCGGCCCAGCCTGGCCATAATTAATGAGGCGGGAATGGTGGCACACATCAGCCCCAGCCACTGGGTGGCAACCGGCGCGGTCGACCATGACGCACTTGGCGCCAAAGACGCCCCAATCAGCGGCGAAACGGCAATCAGCAAAACGTTTCCGGTGACCAGAAGCGCTTGGCAGAGCGATAGCAGTGCGACGGTTAAAGGCATGGGGCACTCTCCTGAAGTGAATCGGTGCGGGAAGACGCAAAGCGTTGACGATAGACCGAGGGTGATACGCCGTAGTAGCGCTGAAACTGACGGCGCAGTTGCTCCGCGCCGCCCAGCCGCCAGCGTTGTGCCAGACGTTCAAGGGAGAGCTGCTCGCGCTCGTTAAGCAGCGCCAGGCGCGCTTGCTCAAGGCGTAGTTGGGTCAGGTAAGCACCGGGGGTGGTATTTAAGTAGCGCCTAAATAGCCGGGTTAAATGGCGCGGTGAGACGGCCATCAGGTCGGCCATGCTCTCAAGCTTGTGATCTACGCTGGGGTCGGCGTGGAGCTGATCCAGCAAGCGGCGCAGCGGGCCCGCCTCTTGCTGATGCCGGAGTATCTCGCTGAACTGCGACTGCCCACCTGGGCGCTGCAAAAACACCACTAGCTCACGGGCCACCCGCCCGGCTAGATCAGCACCGTGATCTGCCTCTACCAGCGAAAGCGCCAAATCAATCCCCGCCGTTACACCGGCGCTGGTGTAGCGGCCGTTGCTTTCGATATACAGTGCATCGGGCTCAACGCTTAGTGCGGGGTACTCATCTGCCAGTTGAGGTGCATGGCGCCAGTGGGTGGTGACGCGGCAGCCATCCAACAACCCTGAAGCGGCTAACAAAAATGCCCCGGAGCAGATAGAGCCTAGCCGCCTCACCTCTGGGGCGACCTCACAAAGCACCTGCTTCACTGCGGCTATTTCACGCTGCTGAATCACGCCACTGCCGCCCGCCACCAACAGCGTATCCAAGGGCAGTAAATGAGTAAGTTGGTGGTAGGTGTGCGTAGCATGCACGGCTAGGCCGCCGTTGGTGATAACCGGGCCGACGGCATCAGCGGCAAGGGTCAATTGGTAGAGCGGTTGAGGGCTTAACGCATTAGCGCTGGCAAACACTTGCCAGGGGCCGCTGACATCCAGCAGTTGGCAGTCGGGGTAGGCAAATAGAGCAACATGGCGAGTCACAGTCTCTCTCCGCTAACGGGGAATCGAAGCATTAGAGAGAGTGTCAGCGCTGTGCCCTATGTCGGCAAGGACCATTACCCCACCGATTCAGACATCTTTATAAAAGCGCTACATTCGCATCAGCCCGTCCTTTCTAACGGCGCCTCCATCCTGCGTACGCTGGAAACGAAATCACTAAAGCGCTCGCCTTGAATTAATACATGATCGCTCAGCGCTTGCTGCGCCGCCACAGGGTCGCCCCGTTCGATGGCTTCCACGATGGTTTGGTGCTCGCTGAGGGAAGTATTTACCCGTTGGCGCACCTGAAGTTGAAGGCGCCGGTAGGGCTTTAGGCGCTGCTTCAGTTGACGCGCTTCGCTGGCCAAAAAGGCGTTGTGGCTAGCGGTGTATATACAGTCGTGAAAGCCTTCGTTTTCGTAGTAATACTCGTCGCTGTCGCCGGCCAGGGCCGCCGCTTCGCAGCGCTGATGCGCCTCTCTTAACGCAGCCAGCTCTGGCTCGGTAATCCGGCGGGCCGCCAAGCGTCCGCACATGCCTTCAAGTTCCGCCATCACCTCAAACATTTCGATCAACTGATCAATGCCTACTTTTGCCACGAAGGTGCCCTTCTTCGGCGAAACGGTGACTAAACCGCTGGCCACCAATTGCTGAAAGGCTTCGCGCACTGGCGTTCGCGAAACCTGAAACTCACGGCCCAAGGCTTCCGGGTCCAGGCGCTCTCCTGGCACACGGCGGCCATTAATAATGTCATCCTCAAGAGAATCTCTTAATCGCTGAGCGTTGGAACGCTTGGTGCCCGTCATATTTTACCTCCTTGGATCGCGACTCACCTTAGCCGTTTTAATGCTGTCATACAGTTGACATTAGCATACGTAGCGCCTATTGATATATATATCAGCTCGACTGATAGATACATAAAGTCAATCCAAACACACAACAACAATTGTTGGAGACGCCACATGCAACGCTATTTGATCTCAACTGCTGCCGCCCTCGGTCTCGCTATTGCGGCTTCCCACGCTTCTGCCGATACCGTGCTTCGCGCGTCGCATCAATTCCCTGGCGGCCAGGGGGATGTTCGCGATGAAATGGTGCAAATGATGGCCCGTCACGTAGCCGATGCCGACGTTGGCCTGACCATTGAAGTCTACCCCGGCCAATCGCTGTTTAAAGCGCGCGAACAGTGGGGCGCCATCGCCCGGGGCCGCCTGGACATCACTTCGCTGCCGCTGGATTATGCCAGCGGGCGGCACCCTGAGTTCTCTGCCACGCTGATGCCAGGCTTAGTGCGCAACCAGGCACATGCTCAGCGTCTGAATGACTCCGAATACATGGAGATGATTAAAGCGGTGATCCTCGAGGGCGGTGCTCGTGTGCTCTCAGACGCGTGGCTGTCGGGCGGCTTTGCCTCTAGTGAGCAGTGCATTACCTCACCCGATACCGTCGAGGGCCAGAACCTGCGCGCCGCAGGCCCCGCGTTTGAAGAGATGCTGGAAGCCGCCGGCGCCTCCATCGCCTCAATGCCGTCTTCTGAGGTTTACACCGCCATGCAAACCGGCGTTCTGGACGCCGCCAACACCTCGTCGATGTCGTTTATCTCTTTCCGCCTCTACGAGCAGGTCGAGTGCTTGACCGAGCCGGGCGACTTCGCGCTGTGGTTTATGTACGAACCGATTCTAATTTCCGAGCAGGTGTGGCAAGGACTTAACGAAGAGCAGCAGGCGGCGCTGACGGAAGCTGGTGAAGCCGCAGAAGCCTTCTTTGCTGAAGAGGCCGCCGCCATTGATCAGGAGATGGTCGATCTTTACGAAGAGAACGGTGTAGAGGTCGTTAGCATGAGCGAAGACGATTACAACGCCTGGCTGGAAATCGCCCGTGAAACCTCCTACAAAAACTTTGCCGACAATGTTCCCAATGGCCAAGCCATTATCGATGCAGCACTGGCCGTCGAGTAAGCAACCTATGAACGCCTAACGGCTCGGCTGCCCTTCGGGGTGGCCGTTTTCAACTGATGCTTGCTTAGCTTGGCGAAATAACCAGCTTGTCGAGGGAATTATGGCACCTGCAACGACTCACAATGCCCTTGCGCGAGGGGGCATCATTGGCGGCTACATTCGCGTCATGGATAAGCTCTCGCGGCTTTCCGCCTATTTGGCCTGCGCCATGTTTATCGCTGGCGTATTAGTGATTTGCCAGATGGTCTTTATTCGCTACTTACTCGGAATGAGTACCAGTTGGCAGACCGAATTTACCATCTTCTCAGTAACGGCAGCGATGTTGATGGGGAGCCCTTATGTGCTGATGACCGGCGGGCACGTGGCTATCACCATTGTTCCCGATGCGCTGGGCGGAATTACCCGCACCATCATGCGCTTGATCGCTTCGCTGTTTGGATTAGGTTTTTGTGCCGCCTTGGCGTACGCCAGCTGGGTCTATGTTTTTGAGGCGCTGCATGGCGAGTGGACCACTGGCTCGGTATGGAATCCCCCGCTGTGGCCCGCCTTACTGCCCATGGCAGTCGGTTCCACCCTGCTGTCGCTGCAGTATGTGGCTGAAATTCTGCGTGGGGAGAGCTAAGCATGGATCCCATTACCTTAGGCATTATTGTCGCCATCGCGCTGATTGGGCTGATGGCCATTGGTACCCCTATCGCTTTCGCCCTGGGCGGTGTGTCGCTGCTGGCGCTGATTTACGACCGTGGCCTTTCCGAGCTCACCTACTTCGGTGAAACCTTTTTTGACCGCATCGCCGAGTTTGGTTTTGTCGCCATTCCGATGTTTATACTGATGGGCGCCGCGGTGGCTTCCTCCCCCACCGGGCGCGATCTGTATCGCTCGTTGGATCTATGGATGGGCAAGCTGCCCGGCGGCTTGGCGGTTTCCAATATCGGCGCCTGCTCTATTTTTGCCGCACTATCGGGTTCATCCCCCGCCACCTGTGCGGCGATTGGCAAAATGGGCATTCCTGAAATGCGCATGCGCGGCTACCCGGATGGCGTTGCAGCAGGCTGTATTGCCGCGGGTGGCACCCTGGGCATTCTGATTCCGCCGTCGGTCACCATGATTATCTACGGCATCTCCACCGAAACTTCTATTGGTCGGCTGTTTATCGCCGGGGTAGTGCCAGGCTTTATGCTCGCGGGCCTGTTTATGATCTGGACCATGATCGCCTGCAAGATGGCCGGTGGTTATAACAACCCGATGGCGGAGTCCGTCGAACGGCTAAAACAGAACGTTAAGCAGAATGTTGATACCAACCTGAAAGCCCTCGTCCGTGTTCTGCCTTTCATGGGTGTCGTCGCGGGTATTCTGTTTGCCTTGTATGGCGGGGTGGCAACACCTTCAGAAGCAGCAGGTGTAGGCGCATTTCTGTGTTTGGCGCTGGCTATTCTGATCTACCGCATGTGGCAGTTGGGGCCGATCAAACTGATCATGCGCGACTCGCTGCGTGAAAGCGTGATGATCATGCTGGTGATCGCCACCGCCGAAGTGTTCGCCTACGCGCTCTCCTCGATGTTTATCACCCAAACCGTCGCCGCTGCGATTGCTGACTTGGACATCAACCGCTGGGCGCTGATGGGGGTGATTAACCTCTTTCTGCTGGTGGCCGGGTTCTTCTTGCCGCCCGTGGCCGTGATCGTGATGACTGCGCCGATCTTGTTGCCCATCATTCTGGCGGCCAACTTCGACCCTTACTGGTTTGCGGTGATTTTGACCATCAACCTGGAGATCGGCCTGATCACTCCGCCGGTGGGTCTCAACCTGTTCATTATTAAAGGCATCGCGCCGGATATCTCGCTGCGCGACATTCTGATGGGAAGCTTGCCCTACGCGCTGTGTATGGTGCTGGGTATCTTGCTGCTGTGTCTCTTCCCAGGCATCGCGCTTTGGCTACCTAACTTGATCATGGGTTAAGGAGTTCGACCATGAACATGCTGTTTTTGCAGGAGCTGTTCAACAACATCACCCAACGTGATGCGTTGTTACGGCGCCGCCATCCAGAGACGTTAACGCCCGACCATGGGCAGTTGGTGAAAGCCTGCCAAAAGTTGCTGGAAAGCGATGGTGAGGCCTCCAGCATTGCGCTGGCAAGCCGCGCTTTGGCGATTTATCAGCGCCTGTCACCGGCGGAGAAAAGCAGCTTCTTTGCCCGCCTAACGACGGACTTTTCGGCCGAGCCCGGCCCCATTGACGCGGCCTATCTGGCGTACCAAGAGGTTCGCGACAACCAATCGCTACAGCGCCTGTTTGAAGCTTGTGAGCCACGCAGGCAGGAGCTTTTCCGGCGTTTAAACCTGGCCAGCGACGGCACCTATGAGCTGGTTAAAATGCGTGAGGATCTATTGGCGCTGCTGCGTGAACAGCCCGAACTGGCGGCCATCGACGACGATTTCGCCCATCTATTCGGCTCCTGGTTCAATCGCGGCTTTTTGATGCTCAAGCGTATTGACTGGAACACGCCCGCGTCGATTTTAGAGAAGATCATCCGCTACGAAGCGGTGCATGAAATTCAGGATTGGGACGACCTGCGCCGGCGGCTAGACGCCCGCGACCGTCGCTGTTTCGCCTTCTTCCACCCGGCGATTGGCGATGAGCCGCTAATCTTTGTGGAAGTGGCCCTCCATAAGGGGTTGCCAAGCCGTATTCAGCCCATTCTTTCTGGCGAAAGCAGCTATAGCAAAAAAGGTATCGATGAGGCCGAGGAGGCCGATACTGCGGCGTTCTTTGGCATCAGCAACTGCCAGACCGGCCTGCGAGGCATCTCCTTCGGTAATTTTTTGATCAAGCAGGTGGTGCAAGAGCTCTCCCAGGAGCTGCCGCAGCTGAAATACTTCGTCACCCTCTCGCCGGTGCCCGGCTTCGCCCAGTGGTTGCAAGAACAACGTCATGACGAGCAGCTTCCCTCGTCGCTGCGTAAATCACTCAAGGGGCTTGAAACCCCTGGATGGCATCAGGACGACGCGCTTGAAGAGCAGCTTAAAGCCGCGATCCGACCGCTGGCTGCACGCTATCTCATCGAAGAGAAGAACCGCCACGGCCTACCACTCAACCCAGTGGCTCGCTTTCACCTCGGCAACGGGGCCGAGCTGCACCGCATTAACTGGTTGGGCGATATCTCCGAGAAGGGCTTTAAACAAGCCGCAGGGCTAATGGTTAACTACCTGTATGTGCTGGACGATATCGAACGCAACCACGAAAACTATACCGCCAAGGCGACCGTTGCTTGCTCAAATGAGGTGCGTGACCTCGCCAAACGCGCCCGCAAGCTGGCCAAGGGAGAGACCACCAAATGAGCCACAACCTATTTGAAACCTTTGCGGCCAAAATGCGTGAGCGCGCAGAGGCCGATTTTATTACTACCCGCGATGGCCGCCGCTATCGCTACACCGATGCGCTGACCATCAGTGCGCAGCTTGCTGGCGCACTAACCGAGTTAGGCGTTAAGCAAGGCGACCGGGTCGCCGTGCAGGTGGATAAAAGTCCTGAGGCGATACTGCTTTACCTGGCCTGCCTGCGCATCGGTGGCGTCTATTTGCCCCTCAATACGGGCTATACCGGCGATGAGATTCGCTACTTTTTAAATGACGCCGAGCCGGCGCTGTTTGTTTGCCGCCCCAAGATAGAAGAGCAAGCGCTGTCGCTTGCCGCTGAAACCGGCTGTCCGGCGGTGGTCACCCTGGGCGGCGCTGCCGATGGCAGCCTGATGGAAACCGCCCAAGCGGCAACGCCACGTGAGGATATCGTGGCACTTGGCGAGCGCGACCTGGCCGCTATTCTCTATACCTCTGGCACCACCGGGCGCTCCAAAGGCGCCATGCTAACGCACAAAAACCTCGCCTCTAATGCCGAGACCCTGGCCAAAGCGTGGCATTTCAGCGCTGATGATAGGCTGATCCATGCACTGCCGATTTTCCACACCCACGGCTTATTCGTCGCCTGCAACGTCACCTTGATGGCGGGCTCCAGCATGCTGTTCCTGTCCAAGTTTGACGCCGATGTCATCTTTGAAGAGTTGCCCCATGGCACGGTGATGATGGGCGTTCCTACCTTCTACACGCGCTTGGTTCAGGATGAGCGCCTAACGCCTGACGTTACCGCCAATATGCGGCTGTTCGTTTCCGGCTCCGCCCCGCTTACCGCCGAAACTCATGAAGCCTTTGAAGCCAAAACCGGCCATGCGATTCTTGAGCGCTACGGCATGACCGAAACCAATATGAACCTCTCCAACCCCTATGAAGGCGCAAGGCGAGCAGGCACCGTGGGTATGCCGCTACCCGGCGTGGAGATGCGCATTACCAACCGCGAAACCGGCGATGAGGTGGCTTTGGGCGAGATTGGCATGCTGCAGATTCGCGGCCCAAATGTGTTTATCGGCTACTGGCGGATGCCCGAAAAAACCCGCGAGGAGCTGTTAGACGACGGCTTTTTCATTACCGGCGATCTCGCCATGGTCGACGAGCAGGGCTATGTGCATATTGTGGGTCGCGACAAAGACCTAGTGATTTCCGGCGGCTACAACGTCTACCCCAAAGAAGTGGAGCAGGTGATCGACGAACTCGATCAAGTGGCTGAATCCGCGGTCATCGGCCTACCCCATCCTGACTTTGGCGAGGGCGTGACCGCCGTAGTGGTGCGCCAGCAAGGTCTTGAAGATCAGCTTAATGAAGATAAGGTGATCAGCCACTTAGACGGTCGGCTAGCCAAGTATAAGCAGCCCAAACGGGTCTTCTTTGTCGATGAACTACCCCGCAATACAATGGGCAAAGTGCAGAAAAATGAGCTGCGCAAGCAGTTTAACGATACCTATCGCACTCCTTAATAGCCCGTCCTACCAGCATACTTTTAACAGCCTTTTGCCCCGCCGCGTGCGGGGCTTTTGGTACGGCTTTGCTGGGAAAAGGAACCATTTGCTCTACTAAGTGTTAAGGTGAAACTACTTAACGAACGATGGAGCAAATCACCTTGACTACGCCTACCGTCACGAGCGGCATTACTGCCAGCGAACTCTATAAGTTAGTCAGCCAGCCAGCATCCGCCAGCAGCGAAAACACGCCCGTTGAGTGGCCCGAAGCGACCATTAGACTGGATGAGGCGAATCAGACGCTGATCTGGGAGCTCAACGACTACGGCAACTTGCCGATTACCCTCTCGCGCAGCGAAAATGAGTGGATCGCGATGGCGCCCATTGTGTCCGTCGACAGCGTCAAAAACAGCGCCGAACTTAACGAAGTGCTGCTGCGCCAGGGCATCTCGTTACCGCTGGCCTCTGTGGGTATTGTCGAGATCGACGGGCACGACTTTTATGTGGCATACGGACAGCTGTTTGGCGACTCCAAGCTTGAATCCATTTGCGCTGAGCTGCACGCCACGGCCAGTGCGGCCATGGACGTCGCCGAACTGATACAAACGCACTTCGCCTAACGTTTACCCATTGTTCGTCTATTATCCAAATCACCGTTATCAATTAGTGTCACCTCTCAGGTGACGTATAAGCGAGATTATTTATGTTAAGCAAAATCATGACCGCCCTGCGTGGCAAAGCGACTGAAACCGGTCAAACAGTGGTAGATTCCCAGGCACTGCGCATTTTAGACCAGGAAATCCGCGACTCAGAAAATCACCTGAGCCAGTCTAAAACGGAACTGACCCGCCTGATGGGCCAGCGCCAGCTGAACAGCAATAAAGCCGACACGCTGGAAAGCAAAATCGCCGAGCTGGAAAAAAGTGCCGAAGCCGCGCTGGATAAAGGCGAGGAAGCGCTTGCAGTAGAGGTGGCTGAACGCATGGTCGCGCTGCAGGATGACCTGGAAGCAGAGCGTGCGATTGTCAGCGAGTACGATGCCAGCATCGAAAAACTGCGCAGTGCCATTCGCGGTACCGATAACCAGCTTCGCCAGCTCAAGCAGCAGGTCAGCGTGGTGAAAGCCACCGAGTCAGCACAAAAAGCCCAATCTGCCGTCGCGTCTCGCCACTCAGGCCAGAACAGTGCGATGAGCAGCGCCATGGAGTCTCTGGAGCGCATCAAAGAGCGTCAGCAGCTTAATTCGGCGCAAATGCAGGCCGCTGACGATATGGCCGCTGAAGAGAGCGGTAGTTCGCTGGAAGCCCGCCTCAAAGCAGCCGGCGTGGGTGGCCAGGAGCGCAAGGCAGACGACGTGTTAGCACGCCTGAAAGCGAAGAAAAATGCCACACAGGAATAAGCGTTAAGAGCAAGTCAGCGTTTAAATTTATTAGGGAGCCAGGCCATGTTTAACACCCTCAAGGCACTTTTTCGCGCTACCACGGAGAAGGCGCCCGAGCCGAATACAGGCCGTCCGGTGGCCGCGGGCCTGCCTATGGGCATCAGCCAGGAAGACCTTGAGGGCCTGCGCCTGGATGGGCGCGTGAATATTAAGCTGATCGGCCTGCGTGCCCATCCCGATGCGCTGTTTCGCTGGAACGACGATGACTACCATCATATTGCCGCCGTGGGGCACGTCGACCTTGGTCAAGGAGCCCACCTAGTGCGCTTCTATCTGGATAACGACACATGGCTGCAGGCCAACATTGAAAACGGTCAGGTGCTTGAATATAAGCTGTTCGACTTTTACCGTGTTGCCCATCTCTCGGATGCCGAATTTGATAATTTGATCAACGGTGAAGATAAGCAGCCCGACAGCATCGGCGCCCAAACCATCGCGCTCACCTCAACCACTGAGGAAGCGCGCACTTGCACCTATCAGCGAGTGTGGGGGAATGGCGACAGCCTGTGGTCGCCGCCGGTGGTGTTCGAAGAGCAGGTAATGACCACCGAGAGCGTGTCAGCCCGCCATGTGGCCCACCATGCAATGCTCTATGAGCGTACCATCGAAGGCGCTGAGCGTATGGAGTACTTACTGCTGAGCGCAGAAAGCGATGGCGAAGGCAGCTTTATGGTGGTGCACAACGTGGGGGTAGATGTGGCCTCCGTCGATATTGACGCTATGTAATCATTACCACCGTTTTTTTAAATACGTTTTACCTACTACAAAAGGAAACCGCCACCATGGTGAACTACCTGTACGGCTTGCCATCATTTATCGCCTATCTAGTCACGGCGATCATACTGCTCGCCGCCTTTATGTACTGCTACAGCCGAATTACCCCGCACCACGAGTGGACGCTGATTCGCGAAGGTAACGCAGCCGCCGCTTCTGCCTACGGCGGCTCCATTTTAGGCTTTACCATTCCGCTATATAGCGCGATGGCACACTCGATCAGCTTTATCGATTTTGTGCTCTGGGGCGTCGTCGCCTTTATCGTTCAGTTGGCTACCTTCTTCGCGGTTAAGCTGTTTCTACGTAAACAGGGTGAAAGCCTGTCGCAGCACATCACCGAAGGCCACCAGGCCTACGGCATTTTGATGGCCAGCGTGGCCGTGGCCGTCGGCTTACTCAACGCCGCTTCGATGACGTGGTAAAGGAGAAAGCCTGCATGTCTAAACACGATCACACCCCTCATTTGCCACGCCGCAAGCGCAGCGGACGCTTGTCATTAGCGATGATGGGCGCTAGCGCCTTTGGTCTTACCGCCTGTGGCCAACCGCCCCAGGAAGAGCAAATCACCGAGATAGAATTTGACGAGCCGCGCAGCTTTGAAAGCGTCGAAGCCTGCGTCGCTGAAAATGTCTATACCCGCAGTGCCTGTGAAGATGCCTACGAAGCGTCCCTGGAAGCGGTGCCGCGCTATAGCACCCTGGAAGAGTGCGAAGCTGAGAATGGTGAAGGCGCTTGCACCGCGCCAACCGAAGAGCAGTCACAAGCGGCGACGGGTAGCACCGGTGGTAGTTGGTTTATGCCCGCCATGATGGGCTATATGGTCGGCAGCATGATGTCCAACACCAACCGTGGACGCTCCTTCGAACGGGTCTACCAAGAGCCGGTTTACCGCAATCGTCAAAACCAGGGCAACTGGAACACCGCTACCAATCAAGCGACCCAGCGCGTCACCCAGCGTAATGATGCAATGCGCAGCTCAGTGGCAACCTCTCAGCGCCGTGGCTTTGGCTCGCGCTCTTCTGCCCGCGGCGGTTGGGGCTCCTAACCCCTAGGCAAACATTACTATGCTGCGAATCGATATCCCTGAACGAAGCAACTGGAAAGCCCTCGCTCACGAGCTGGGCTTTCATTTTCATACCATCGACGGGGAGCCTTACTGGAAAGAGGACGCCTACTACCAGTTCACCCTCGAGCAGGTAGAGCGTGATATTGAAGGCCCTACCGAGGCAGTGCATGAGATGTGCATGGAGCTGGTGGATAAGGTCTGCCACTCCAATGCGCTTATGCAGCGTTTGGCGCTGCCCGAACATATGTGGGACAGCATCCACAACTCCTGGAAGTCGGGTCAGCCGCACCTCTATGGACGAATGGATTTTGCCTATTCAGGCGATGGCCCGGCGAAACTGTTGGAGCTCAACTACGACACCCCTACCTCGCTCTACGAAGCGGGCTTTTTTCAGTGGGTATGGCTTGAGCAGGCCATTGCCCAGGGCATCCTGCCCCGCCATGCGGATCAGTACAACTCGATTCAAGAGCGCCTGCTCAATGCCATGGCGCACCTTGGTGACCGCATAGAAGCGCGAACGCTCTACTTCTCCTGCATCAAAGATAACCCCGAAGAGCGTGCCACCGTGCACTACTTACAGGATGTCGCGGTACAGGCCGGTCTTAACGCGCCGTTTATCTACACCGAAGATATTGGCCTGCGCCCTGGGGCTGAGCACTTTGTAGACTTGGATAACCAGCCCATCCACGCGCTGTTCAAACTCTACCCCTGGGAAGAGATGGCCGACGATGCGTTTGGCGAGTATATCCCGCAGCTAAACACCCACTGGTTTGAGCCGCCCTGGAAAGCGATTCTCTCTAATAAGGGAATTCTGCCCCTGCTATGGGAGCACTTTAAGGGCCACCCCAATCTGCTACCGGCGTTTTTCGAGGATGCCAATAGCCCGCCGCTGCCAGCAGGCTGGGTGCGCAAACCGTTTTTTTCCCGGGAAGGCAGTAACGTAGAACTGATCACCCCCGCCGGGCAACAAGAAGCCGTTGATGGCCCCTATACCGACAGCCCATGGATTCGTCAGGCGTACCACCCCATGCCGCGCTTTGGTAACAATCACGCCTTAATTGGCAGTTGGGTGGTGGGTGACCGCGCTTGCGGTATGGGCATTCGCGAAGACGTTGGCCGCATCACCAAAGACTCTTCCTGCTTTGTGCCCCACGCGATTGTCTAAACAGACGCACCAAATTCCACTTATTAGCGCTGGACATTGCTCCCTAAAAAAGCTGAAATCATCCGTACTACTTTAAGTATTACTTTCGTGAGCAGAGGGGCATCACCCCTTCACTTTTTTATCCTGAATATTACCCAACAGCATTAACACTAGGGTTTGAAAGCCTAGATGTCGTTGCGTCTTCAGGGCCACCGTTTACTTTGGAGCAACGGCGAACATGATGGCGCGTTGGAAATCCCTACCTTTACGGCTTCGGCTATTTCTCTCCTTTGGGACGGTCTTAGCGCTCGCAATGCTCCTGGCGCTCTATCTTCAAGCGCGTACCCACAGCCAAGCACAGCTGAACAACCTGCTTAATCAAGAGCTACCGGCACAGGTTGAAGGGCTAGCAGCACATGTGAACCTTAACCTTAGCCAGGATCTAGCCATTTCCGAAAGCCTGGCCAATAGCTATTTTATTGAGCAGTGGGTGCGCGACGGTCTGCCTGAAGAGCGACAAAACGACATTACCCGCTACCTTGAGCGCCTTATGGAGCAGTTAGACACCGAACTGCTGTTTATCGCCGCTCAATACCGGGGGCGTGGCTACTATTTTCAATTGCGCGATGGCGAATTTCTGCAGCGTGTTATTCAGCCCCCCGGCAGCGAAGATGACTGGTACTACCACTTTACTGACAGCGGCAACGCTTATGAGCTAAATTTAGATAGCGACACCTTTTCACCCGATGATGCCTTTGTGTACGTCAATTATCGCAGCGCGGTAAATGCGACCAACGGTCGACCGCTAGTGGTGGCCGGCGCGGGGCTTGATCTCTCCCAAATGGCCAGCTTAATTGATGACTTTCGCTTAGGTGACACCGGCCACGCTTCGCTGCTCAGCGCTGAAGGCGAGCTGCTCGTTCGCAGTGGTGGAAATATTCGTAGTGATGAAACAGCGCCTATTGGCGGGACAGCGGTGGAGTCCTTAACAGAGCAATCGGCCCAGCGTCTGCTGCGTGATGAACGGCTCCAGGTACAAGAGATTGAGCGCGACGGCCAAATTTTCCTGATTAACACACGCTGGCTGCCCGAACTGCAGCGCTACCTGATGGTGGAAGTCGATAAAGAGGCGTATCTGGCGTCCACCCGTGAGCGCTTCCTGGAGTCCAGCGGTATAGGCCTGCTCATTTTGCTCGTCGGGTTACTGGTGCTCTACCCGCTGACCGGCAGACTCATCCGCCCGCTGATTGATTTCCAGCGCCAGTTGAAAGATATCACCCTCAGCCTGGACCTTTCGCGGCGGGTCAGCACCGACGACAAAGCAGAGCTTGGCGACTTAGCGGATCAAACCAACGAGCTCCTTGAGCGCCTCTCCCGCGCGATTGCGGCGGTGGCCAAGAACGCTCAGGCGCTAACCCAAGTCGCCGACCGGCTCGCGAAAACGGCCGGGCTTTCCGGTGTGCACGGCAGTGATATTGACCAGGAAGCGAGCCAAACCATGGCCGCAGCGGTTGAGGAGATGGCCTCTTCGGTGGCTGAAATCACCTCCACCATGGAAGAACTCTCAACCTCATCAACCCAAATTGCCGACCACTCCCAATCAGTGGTCGACGTTGCCAACCAGACGCTGGAACGCAGCCGAAAAGGCAGTTCGGCTATGCAGCTGCTACAGTCAAAAATGCAGGATATCCGCAGCGACAGCGAGCAGAGCCTGACCGAGATCATGACGCTGGGGGCGAAATCCAAACAGATTAACAAAGTCATGGAATTGATCAACACCCTGGCCGCCCAGACCAAACTGATCGCCTTTAATGCTGCCTTGGAAGCCTCTAGCGCAGGGGAGTCGGGGCGACGCTTTTCCGTCGTTGCCAGCGAGATACGCCGCTTGGCTGACAGCGTGACCGACTCTACCCAAGAGATTGAAGCACATACCGATGATATTCAGACAGCGATTAATCGCTTGGTGGTGGCCTCTGAAAAAGGCGCCTCCTCCATCGAGCAGGGCGTTGAAGCCAGCATGAGTACCGCCCAGGACCTGGAGGCACTGCTAAAGGCGGCGAGTCAAACCAGCAGCGCGGCCCAACAGATATCGCTGTCTACTCAGCAGCAAAAAACCGCCAGTAGCCAGGTGGTGATGGCGCTGCGTGATATTGATACGGCCAGTTCACGCAACGCACACTCGGTGCGCAGCATTACCGACATCAGCCAGGACATGATCCATATGTCGGCTGAGCTTAACGCGCTGGTGCAGGAGTTCACCCTAACAAATAAAGACCGCTGATAAGGATACCGGATGAGTGTAATTCGGGTAGTCATTACCGACGACAGCCAAGTAGCCCGCGACGTGCTACGCGATATCCTCAGCCGAGACGATGATATTGAGATCGTGGGTGAAGCCACTAACGGCCGCGAAGCGGTGGAGCTGGCCAAACGCCTTGCGCCACAGCTGATCACCATGGATCTCAACATGCCGGTGATGGATGGCCTAAGCGCTATCGAAGAGATCATGTACAGCAAAGGCGTGCCCATCCTGGTGATTAGCGACCGCTCCGATGCGCAAACGGCCTACCAAGCCCTTGAGGTGGGCGCGCTGGAAGTGATGCCTAAACCCGCATTGGAAGGGGCCGATGCAGAGCGCCTTTTGGAGCGGGTGCGCCTGCTCGCCGGTGTTGCGGTGATCACTCGCCTGCGGCGGCGCGTTACAACGCCCGCGCCCCTACTCGCCCTACCAACCCTGCCAGCTACCCCAGGTGGGGTACCGCGGGATTTCCAACACGTGGTCGCGATCGCATGCTCAACCGGTGGGCCGCAAGCCTTAGTGCGTCTGTTGCGCACGCTACCTGCCGGGTTTCCAGCACCTATTGTGATCGCCCAGCACATCAGTCATGGGTTTATCGATGGCATGGCGCAATGGCTGGCATCGCTGTGTGCCATGCCGGTGAGTGTTGGCCAAAAGGGTGAGCAGCTGCGCCCTGGGCATATTTACTTATCGCCGTCAGAAAGCGACTTATGTGTGACGCCACGCCATCGCTTCCAGCTTCAGTCCAGCCCCGAAAACTCACTTTACCACCCCAGCTGCGATGTACTGTTGCAAAGCGTCGCCGAGGTCTATGGCAGTGATGCGATTGGTATTATTTTGACCGGTATGGGCCGCGATGGCGTTAATGGCATGCGGGCTATTTATCAGGCAGGCGGTATTACTTTCGCACAAGATGAAACCAGTTCAGTAATTTACGGCATGAATCAGGAAGCCGTCAAAGCCGGTGTCATACAGTATGTATTACCCCTTGATAGCCTTCCGGATCGACTGCTGCGCGATGTGCGTGGCTACTCATATAGCCGGCCGGGGCCTCTGGCATGAGCGCATTGGCCCCCTTTAAAGCCTTGGTGCATCAACGTTGTGGTTTACACCTTGAGGGCTTAGCCGAAGCCCGGCTATTCCGGGCGGTGGCCAGCTTACAAGCCTCCACGGGGCTAACCGGCACCACCCAGCTCCTCGGGCAATTACGCCGCGACCCGGCGCTATTCGATCAATTTGTCAGCCAGCTAACGGTCAATGAAACCTATTTTTGTCGCGAGCCAGATGCTCTGAACTGGTTGGTCAGCACCTACCTGCCCGAGCGTTTAGCGGCAGAGCAACCGCCGCTCTCTATCTTCAGCGCAGGCTGTTCATCCGGCGAAGAGCCCTATAGCGTGGCGATGATGCTGTTCGAGCGCTTTGGCGAGCGGGCCAAAGCGTTGTTCACCCTCACCGGCGGCGACCTGGATCACCAAGTCCTTACCAAGGCGCGCCAAGCGGTGTATGGGGGCATGGCGTTTCGCGCGCTCTCTCCCGACTTTAAAGCGCGTTACTTTAGCCCCTACCAGGGCCGCTACAAGCTTCACGAATCTTTGCGTCAGTGGGTAACCTTTCGCCCATTTAATCTATTAAACGCCGATGAGAGCAGTGCAGGCGGCCCCTTTGATGTAATTCTTTTTCGCAATGTGTCGATCTACTTTGACCAGCAGACGCGGCGCCGTATTCATCAGCAGCTTGGCCAGTTGCTGGCCCCGAACGGCATTTTACTCTGCGGCGTCACCGAAACCTTGGGTAACGATCTCGGTGTTTTCGAACTGGTCGAAGCCCAGGGCGTATTTTACTTTCGCCATGCAGAGCAACCCGCGGCAGTGCCAGCGGCTCCCCTTCAGCCTTTCTTGCCCACGATGGGCACCAAAGCTGATGAAAGTATCAACGACGGTGAGGGCGCAAATAAAAAGCTAGCGTTAGCCAGCAGCGCTGATTTAGCGCCCGAGGCCCCACTTGAGCCCGCAGCGGAAAATGAACGACTTGACAGCATTACCCAGCAACTGCACACCGCCCACCAGTTGCTCGATCAAAACGCCTTTAACGACGCCGCTGCAATGCTAGAAGCGCTGCTTAAGCACCAGCCGTGGTTGATCGATGCGCTGGTACTGGCCGGGCTGGTCGCCCGTTGGCAGCAGCAGCCCAATCAGGCCTACGACTATTTTAAGCGGGCCATTTACGTTGCGCCGGAGTGTTGGCCCGCGCACTTCTATTTAGCTGAACTTTATCGCCAGGGTGAACTGACCGACGAGCCATTACAGCGCAAACAGCGCTATGCCGCGGTGGTGCGTTTGCTGACCACCGTGCCCACCTCAAATGGTGGGCTAGACACGATCGCCCCGCCGTTACCGCCAGGCGATGCGCGCTTTCTAGCCGAACGTTATCTAAAAGCGGCCAACACCACACTGGCATCGACCAGTACCACACAGGGAGTGGGTTAATATGGCGCTGGATATTCACCGCTTTATACAGCGCTTTGTGGAAGAGGCAGCCGACCACCTACCCCGCCTGCGTGAAGGGATCAGCGCATTGGAGCAAGGCCAGGCTGAACGCGAACAGATCAACGAGCTGTTCCGCGCAGCGCATACGCTGAAAGGCTCGTCGCGAATGCTGAAACTGGTGCCGATTACGGCGCTTTCCCATAGCACTGAAGAGTTGCTCAGCGCGCTGCGCGATGGCACCCTAACCGCAACACCAACGGTTACCAGTTTGCTCAACCAGGCGGTTGACGGGCTTTCTGACTTGGTCAGTCGGCTAGCCGACGGGGCGACAGGCGACGACTTACCCGCAGCTGATGAGGCGTTGTGTAGCGCCCTTGAAAATGCTGCTCACGGTCAACCCCCAACCCAGCACAGCACCCCCGATACGCCCACGCCACCTTCGTCCTCATCAACGTCCTCCGCTACGCTGGTGACCGAGAACGAACTGCGTCTTAGTGACACCGTGCGGGTTCGCTTGGATCGCCTAGACGATGTTATTCGTTTGATGGGTGAAGTGCTTTCCGGCCACCATCACTTACATGGGTTAGTTGACCAAGCCCGGGAGCTAAGCACCACGCTCCCTGCCGAGCAGCAGGTGCCCTTTCACGCCTTTCACCGTGAGCTGAAAGATAGCGTGTTAAGCCACGAGTCGTTGATGAGCGACCTACACGACCGGGCACTGCAAATGCGCATGCTGCCGCTAAGCGTGGTGTTTGACCCGCTGGCGCATATGTCCAGAGAGCTGGCCCAGTCACTCGGCAAACAGGTCGACTGCCGCGTGCAGGGTAGCGAGATCGAACTTGATCGCCAGATGATTGATCGCCTGTCAGACCCGCTCATTCACCTGCTGCGTAACGCCTTGGATCACGGCTTAGAGCTTCCTGCCGAACGCCAGACAGCAGGCAAGCCTTCCCGCGGGCAGCTGGTTATCGAAGCCTGGCAAGACGCTGATTGGGTAGTGGTTGAGATGCGTGATGATGGCGCGGGAATCGCACTGGACGCGGTGCGTCAGAAAGCACTCGCCAAACAGCTGATCAACGAAGAGCAGTTGAATGCGCTAAGCGAACAGGAGACGTTGGAGCTTATTTTTCTGCCAGGCTTCTCTACCAAAAGCATGATTACCGACTTTTCTGGGCGTGGCGTGGGCATGGATGTGGTCAAACGCACCGTGGTGGACGAGTTTAACGGCGACTTGCAGCTTGCCAGCGAACCCGGCAGCGGCACGCGCTTTACCCTGCGCCTGCCGCTCTCGCTGGCGATGATGCGGGTACTGCTGGTCAGCGTCGGCGGTGTCAACCTAGGCGTCACCGCGCCTTACGTATCAGAATTGGTAGAGTGCTCATCACACTCATTCATTGATGCCGCCGGACAGCGCACGTTGATTTTACGCAACGAATTCGTGCCGGTGGTATCGCTTGCCCAACTGCTTGAGCTACCCACGACGACTGCCGCTACTGATAACACCCTACTGCTGGTCGTCCACCAGCGACACCAGAAACTCGCCCTGATTATCGATTCACTGATTGATGAACGCGATATGGTGATCAAGCCACTACCCGCGCATCTACGTTATTTACCCTTGGTATCGGGCATGGTGTCAATGGGCCGCAATGCGCTGGTTAGCCTGCTGCATGTGCCCGCGTTACTGGAAGCCACCCGGCACAATGCCCTGCGTCCTAGCCATGAGCGGGCATCCCCCACTCTCGCGAAACGTATTTTGGTGGTCGATGACTCACTGAATACACGTGAAATTGAAAAAGACGTGCTCGAAGCATGGGGCTACCACGTCACGCTGGCCGAAAATGGTCGTGACGGCTTAGCCAAAGCACTGGCGGAACCGTTTGATGCGGTACTTACCGACGTCGAGATGCCGGTAATGGATGGTTTTGCGCTGACCTCCCAACTGCGCGAAAATGAGGTTTATCGTCATCGGCCGATTATTATTATCACCTCGCGGGAAAAAGAGGCGGATCGGCGTCGTGGCATCGAGGTCGGTGCCGACGCCTATATCGTCAAGGGCAGTTTTGATCAAAACAATTTAATAGAGACGCTCCAGGCCCTATTGGGCTAACGAGAAACGTTATGAACACCACCGTTAATGACACAATAATCATGAGGTCAAGGAATGCATATCCTGGTCGTAGACGACGATCCGCTTGCCGGAGAAATGACGGCGGCACTGCTTGAGTCTCAGGGTCATGAGCCTCTGCTGGCCAATGACGCGATGGAAGCCGTCGAGCAGTTAGACGCTCACAGTGATATCAAACTGATCGTCAGCGATATGCATATGCCCCTGGTCAGTGGATTAGCGCTGTTGGCGATGCTGCGCGAGCAAGATAATCACCTGCCGTTTATTTTACTCACTGGGGACATCCCGGATGCAGCCCTACGGCAGACACCGGGCCTTGATGCCTGTTTGTGTAAAGATGCCGAGCTGGCCTGCAACCTGGAAGCTGCCGTGAAACAGGCTCTCGACAGCTAAGCAACGCTGAATGCGATGGAATGGACAATTGATGGAATGGACCGCCGCTTTCGATCACTTACGTAGGTAGTTTGATGTCTAAGCCCGCCCCTTCGCTGCACGATAAGCTGAACCAGCTGCGTGAGCGTTTTATTGAGCAGCTTCCGTCCCGCTTAGCGCAAACCGCCGAGCTGTGGCAGCAGAGTCGCACGACGAGCGAAGAACAGGCGCGGCTCGCGCCAGAGCTGCACCGCTTCTTTCATAGTTTGAAAGGAACCGGGAGGTCGCTGGGGTTTGAGCGGCTTGCCCTACTGGCAGATCAGGCGCAGGAGGCGCTCACTACCTCCCCCACCCGCGCCGATATCGATACGTTTATCAGTCAATTGCTTCTCCAGCTGGGTCACGAACAGCAGCACCTGCGTTCCCGCCACGGTCAACAGCAGGCACTGGCGGCCGTACACAGCTTCGAGCTTACCAGCCCGGTTGAACCGCTTAGCAATAAGCGCCAGCGGTTAATCTACCTGTGCGACGATGAGCCAGAGCAGGTCGATCAATTAATCCATCACTTGCGCTGCTTCGGTCATGAAGTCGAGCATTTTATCGACACGGAGACATTCTTTAACGCCGTGCTCACGCGTCGCCCTGACGCGGTGATCATGGATGTGCAGTTTCCCCAGGGCCAGACGGCAGGCACTGAAACCCTGACCAGCTTGAATAAACTGACCGGCCAACCACTCCCCGCCATCGTTTTGTCGGCCCACAGTGACTTTCACTCGCGCCTGAGTGCCGTTCGTGCAGGCTGCGGCGGCTACTTTACCAAGCCGGTAAAGCCACTAGATCTTATGTTGGCAGTGGATGAGCTCACCGCGCCGGCGACGGAAGAGCCGTTGAAGGTGCTAGTGGTGGATGATGAGCCTGAAGCAGCTGCCTACCACGCCTTGCTGCTTGAAGAGGGCGGGATGAGTACTCATCAGGTGCACCATCCCGCCGATGCGCTCAATGCCATGGAGCGCTTTAGCCCTGATTTACTGCTGGTCGATGTGTATATGCCAGTGTGTTCGGGTGAAGAACTGGCGACGATTATTCGTCAGCAGCCGGAATACCTGGGGCTACCGATTATCTATCTCTCCAGCGAAACCGATAGCCAAAAGCAGATTTCCGCCATGTCCGCAGGGGTTGAAGCCTTTCTTACCAAACCCGTACAGCCCGAAGAGCTAGTCTCTGCTGTGCGGCTACGCGCCGAACGCCTACGCTTGCTGCGTTCATTAATGACTCGCGACAGCATGACCGGGCTATATAACCACAGCACTACCACAGAGCTGATCAATAAAACCCTTGCCCAAGCCCACCGCGAAGATAGCCAGCACGCCATGGCAATGATCGATATCGATCACTTTAAACAGGTTAACGATACTCATGGCCACTTGGCGGGCGACCAGGTGATTATCACCTTGGCGAGGCTATTGAAAACCCGCCTGCGGCTATCCGACATTATCGGCCGCTACGGCGGTGAAGAGTTTGTCGTGCTGCTGAAAGACATCTCTGCAGAAAAAGCGGCTACATTAATCGACAGCCTGCGCGAGGATTTTGCACTGGTCGATTTTCATGCCGGTGACGTTCGCTTTCGCTGCACCTTCAGCGTGGGGATAGGCAGTTTCCCCGCGCAACCCTCTACCGAATCCATGCGCTTAAGCGCCGACCAAGCGCTCTACCGTGCCAAGCACCAAGGCCGCAACCAAGTAGTGCTAGCAACGGAGCTAACCGATGACCGCTGAAGATCCCCGCGACGGCGTGGCGAATGACCGGCCGTTGGCCACTCTAAGCTTGAACGATGCCTTAGCGGCGCAAAGCGATAGTGAAACGGTGGTGGATGTTGATGAGCCCACCCAGCAGCTAGTGCTCTTTCGTCTCGATGACCAGCGGTTTGCGCTGCCCGGTAGCGCGGTAAGCGAAATTTTACCCAGCGACCAGCCCGTCTATTATGTACCAGGGCTGCCCGCCTCTACCGAAGGCGTACTGCACCTACGCGGCAAAATTGAGTCCGTTATTAGCCTGCATCAGCTACTCGGTTTACCTACACCGGAAGTCACCTCTAAAGGTATGATTTTGTTAGTCCGCGCAGCGGGGGTGACGAGTGGCGTGCGTATTGAGCAACTTGACGATGTCTGCGAGGTCACCCAGAGCATGCTGCAAGCTCCGCCAGAAACGCTTCCCGGCACGTTGCGCCCGTATGTCAGCGCACTGTGGCAGATAGATGAGCGCCAAGCGCTTGCCCTGCTTGACCCTGAAGCGCTGTTCGACGCCTACCGGCAGGGGTTGGGTTAAGGTGCCCCAGCAACTAGACCAGCATGCGCAGGCCCAGGTTGCGCTGGTGGTGTTTCGCGTAGGGCCTTACCGTGCTGCCCTGGATGCATGCCATGTGCTCGCCATGACGAATCACCCTACGGCATCGCGCACAGCCAATGCTCAATCGCTGCTCGACGAAGATGACGACCATGCCCCGCCTACCCGTTGGCTCACCCTGCGTGACGCTCAAACAGCCAGTGACAACCAAAACACTTGGCAACTAGGCGTAAGCGGTGACATTACGCTGCAGCAACTCCCTGCCAACAGGCTCTACCCGCTGCCTAAACTGCTGCTTTCCCGCCGATTTTCAACGGCGCTATGCGGCTTAGCCTTCGACCAGCAGCAGTTGGTGCTGCTACTGGATGCCCGCAAGCTTAATCCTTCGCTTTCTCAGGCCCCTGCTCTTAGCCAGCCAACCACAAACAGCTAATGGCATCGCCCTCGGCTATGTCGCTATTGGCCGGAATCACCGCAAAGGCGTCGGCGTTGATACACGACGAAAGCACGCCAGAGTTCTGATCATCAAAGGCCGTCGCCGTTACGCCGCTGGGCGAGAACTCAAGCGTTACGCGCATATAGTGCTCACGTGGGCCGGTGGAGGTAGCAAACTCAGCTTTCGCGGTCACCGCTGGCAGTGATGTTAGCGCCGGACAGCCCAGCATTGCGCCTAGCAAGGGGCGTAAAAACAGCCAGGCGCCGACAAACCCCGATACTGGATTGCCCGGCAGGCCAACAAATCGCGCCTGGCTGCCGTCACCGCGGGGTAAGCGGCCGAGCGCTAACGGCTTACCGGGGCGAATCGCCAGCTTCCACATATCGAGCTGGCCAATCGCTTCCAGCGCGGCTTTGACGTGATCTTCTTCGCCGACGCTCACGCCCCCGGTGGTGACCACCAGGTCTGCTTCAGCAGCGGCGGCCGTTAACAGTGCCACGGTGCGGTCGTAGTCATCCGGCACGCTAATGGTACTCACCACCTCAGCGCCAAAGTTCTCTAACAGGCGCCTAAGCATCGGCCGGTTTGAGTTGTAGAGCTGCCCCGGCTTTAACGGCGTGCCGGGATCGATAATCTCATCGCCCGTCGAGAGCAGCGCCACACGGGGGCGTCGGCGCACGCTGACCAGGGTAATCCCCTGACCTGCCAAGTGGCCAAGGGCCGCCGCTTCGAGCCGCTCACCGGCATTTAACAGTACGCTGCCTGCGCACACGTCGCGTCCTTGGCGGCGGACATTATCACCCGCTGGGATATTGGCAGGTATCAGCGCACGATCACCGTCGACTTCTACGCGCTCCTGCATCACCACGCAGTCAGCCCCAGGAGGGATCTCACCACCGGTAAAAATACGCGCGCAGCTTCCAGGCACAAGCGGTTTCGCCTGCGTGCCAGCGGCAATGCGTTGACTGACCGGCAGCCACTTCCCCGCATCAGCGGCGCGCAAGGCGTAGCCGTCCATCGCGCTATTATCGAAGGGTGGCACATCCAACTGGGCGGTGACGGCCTCGGCCAACACACGTCCACCGGCGGCTTCCAGCGGGATACTCTCTGCGTCGAGTGCGCGGACGCCTGCCAGTAGCGCTTCAAGCGCGGCTGATATCGGCTGTAAATCAACCATGCTGACCTCGGCCTGGGATGACCAGGTTGGCGAAGTTGCAGGGTTTGTGGCGGCTATCTAACTGCTCGGCCAGAATGCCGTCCCAGCCGGTTCGGCAGGCGCCGGTCGAGCCAGGTAGGCAGAACACTACCGTGGCGTTAGCTAGGCCACCTAGGCAGCGGCTTTGAATAGTGGAGCTGCCGATTTCCTCACCGCTTAGCTGACGAAAACGTTCGCCAAAGCCTTCAATGCGCTTATCCAGCAGCACAGAGATCGCTTCAGGGGTGGAGTCTCGGCCAGTAAAGCCGGTGCCACCGGTGGTGATCACCACCTGCACATCCGCTTCGGCGATCCAGTTCGCGACCACCGCGCGAATACGATAGACATCGTCTGGCACGATACGCTTTTCAGCGAGAGTGTGACCGGCACTGGTTAGCCGTTCGACCAGGGCTTGGCCGCTGCGATCCGTCTCTTCCGTGCGGGTATCGGAGACCGTGAGTACGGCTATGTTGAGGGGCACCATTGGCTCACTCATTGACGTCACCCTTGTTTGGCTGCTTTCTTTTTGGCGTGGTGTGCTTCCCAAGCCGCCATTTGCTCTGGCGTGGCTTCCGGTTGGTAAAGCTCCTTCCACTCGCTGTAAGGCATGCCGTATACATACTCTCGGGCCTCGTCGTAGTTGAGGCTTTCATCCCGCGCTTCAGCGGCGCTAACCAGCCATTTCGATAAGCAATTGCGGCAAAAGTCCGCCAGAATCATCAGGTCGATATTCTGGACATCTTTGTTATCGTCCAGATGCTGAAGCAAGCGCCGAAACGCGGCGGCTTCAAGCTCGGTGCGCGTGGTTGGGTCTAACTGATCAAACGCTGACATAACCGTTCCTCTCATACATGTCTTGGGTTATTTAGTAACTTAAGGTGAAGCATAACAAAAGACACCGCCGGAAGGCGGTGTCGAAAGTCTCAATAAACGTTTATCAGCTGGTTCGAGGCGCCGACGGTTCACTACTACCGCCAGATGACTTTCGAGCCGCCACCTCTTCTTCCGATAGCGTTTGATCCTTGACCTCTTCGTACCACAGGTTGTGATGCTCTTTAGCCCAGGTTTCATCTACATAGCCCGTGGTCATACCCTCTAGCGCGCCTTCGGTACCCAGCGTGCCGATATAGATATGGCCTAAGGAGATGGCGGTGAGTCCTAGCGCACCGACTGCGTGGATAATGTTAGCCCACTGCATGGTGTCGCGCCCCTGATTGAAGTTGGGGAAGTCGAGCACAAAGCCACTGGCAATCACTAAGATACCCACCGTCGCTAAAAGCCAATACCACGCCTTCTCCCCACCGTTGGCAAAGCCTGCATCCACATGCTTTTTGCCAATCATGCCGCCGCCTTTCTTAAACCATACCCAGTCGTGCTTTTTGGGGATGTTGTCTTTGATCAAGCTGACCAGCAGGATCACCAGCAGAATGCCAAAGATCGGCCCCAAGTAGTTATGCAGCACTTTCGTGGCCGCAATCATCCAGGCCCAAACACCATCGCCAAACAGTGGGCGGAATACAAACTTGCCAAATAGCAGCGTCATCCCAGTCAACGCCAGAACGATAAACAACGTTGCTACCGTCCAGTGCAGCGCGCGCTTCATCAGCGTCCAACGCAATAGCAGACGACCCGTGCGCGGCGCCTCAAGCTCCTTACGCCCGACAATGAAGTAGAACAGCGCGATCAGCGCCGCCATGCCAAATACCGCGATCAAACCAAACGGCGATACCCAGCGGTTACGAATCTGCCGCCAGGTTTCACCGCTTGCATTGATCAAGCTGTAGTCACTTTCATAACGCGAGTCACGGTAGTTAGGCCCGGTCTCTCCACTGCGTACCTGACGCCACTGGTCGGCGGTAATGCCGGGGGCGGCAGTGGTCATTTCGCGGTCAGGATCCGCTTGAGCAACGGCCAGTTGCGTGAAGCCGAGGCTTAGCACCAAAGCAAGCGCTACCAACATAAAACGCCAAATGCCCAGGGCGAGCCCTTTACCTGAGCGCGGCACCCCACCGGGTGCCTGTGCAGTCAACAGGTTCATGACACGCCTCCTTACCCTTTATGGGCAGCATCATAGGCTAGGTTGTCGGCACTGGCCTGGGGGTTGTTGGACCAGCCGCCATCTTTATGGCCGCGATGGACAACGCGCTGGCGGAAGATATCAGCCACGTCTTGGGCATCACCGGCAAGCAGCGCTTTGGTAGAGCACATTTCCGCACATAGCGGCAGCTTACCTTCGGCAATACGGTTGGAGCCGTACTTCTCGTACTCCTCTTCTTTGCTTTCGGCCGGGCCGCCCGCGCAGAAGGTGCATTTGTCCATCTTGCCGCGCTCACCAAAGGCATCCTGCTGGGGAAACTGCGGGGCGCCAAACGGGCAGGCGTAGAGGCAGTAGCCACAACCGATGCAGAGGTCTTTATCGTGCAGAACGATGCCGTCATCGGTCTTGTAGAAGCAGTCGGTCGGGCAGACGGCCATGCAGGGGGCGTCGTCACAGTGCATACAAGCGACGGAAATGGACATTTCATCCGCTTCGCCATCATTCAGTGTCACCACGCGGCGGCGCTGGATACCCCACTCGACATCGTTGGCATTTTTACAGGCGGTGACACAGCCGTTGCATTCAATGCAGCGTTCTGCGTCACACATAAATTTCATTTGAGCCATGGTGTTCTCCTCATGCCGGTGCGGGATGGCTCCCGCACCGCCGTACTGTCAGGTCGGTCGCGTCTTTTGTTCTAAACTCAGTTTTCTAGACTCAAGTTTTCTAGACTCAGGCGCGCTCAATGCGGCAAATGGTGCACTTGGTCTCTTGCATCAGTGTCACCGGATCGTAGCCGTAGGTGGTGGCGGTGTTAGCCGCTTCACCGATGATGTACGGGTCAGACCCATCCGGATAACGGTCGCGCAGGCTTTCGCCTTGGAACATGCCGCCAAAGTGGAACGGCATGAATGCGACGTTACGATCAACGCGAGGCGTGACCAGCGCTTTAACTTTCACCCGGCCCCCTTCAGCCCCTTCAACCCAGACATCATCACCATCTTTGATACTGAGGTCGTTGGCATCGGCCGGATTGATCTCGACAAACATCTCTTGCTGCAGCTCGGCAAGCCACGACATGGAGCGTGTCTCTTCCCCACCCCCTTCGTACTCAACCAGACGCCCGGAGGTGAGAATCATCGGGTACTCGCCGGTGTTGTCGCGATCCTGAATGGTTTTGTACATGGTCGGCAGGCGCATGATCGAGTCGAAGTCGTCCCAAGTCGGGAAGCGTTCAACCAAATCACGACGCGTGGTGTAGAGCGGCTCGCGGTGCTTCGGCACCTGGTCGGGGAAAGTCCAGACCACGGCGCGTGCCTTGGCGTTGCCGTAGGGCGCACAGCCATGCTCAATGGTGACACGCTGGATACCGCCAGAGAGGTCGGTTTTCCAGTTTTTGCCTTCCGCCGCCTGCTTCTCTTCGGCAGTCAGGTCGTCCCACCAGCCTAGATCTTTGAGCAGCTGGTCGTTGAACTCCGGATAGCCGTCGTCGATATCACCACCCACCGGCGCGGAACCTTCCGCTAGAAGGTTGATGCCATCACGCTCAATACCAAAGCGGGCACGGAAGCCCATGCCACCCTCCATCACCGGAATACTGGTGTCGTAAAGATTGGGCGAACCTGGGTGTCCAAACTCTGGGGTACCCCAACATGGCCACGGCAAGCCGTAGTAATCCCCATCCGCCGGGCCACCCTCTGCGCGCAAGTTCTCGAAGCTGAAGGTGTGCCAGTTTTTCTGGTGCTCTTTGAGGCGTTCGGGGCTTTGCCCGGTATAGCCTACCGTCCACATGCCGCGGTTGATTTCACGCAGAATATCGTCGATTAACGGCTCGTCGCCGTTCATTTGATAGTTCTTGACCAGCTCATTACCGAAGCCCAGCTTACGGGCGAACAGGTACATGATTTCGTGGTCAGGCTTGGATTCAAACAGTGGTTCAATCACGCGGTCACGCCACTGAATCGAGCGGTTGGTGGCGGTGACACTGCCGGTAGTTTCGAACTGGGTGGCCGCTGGCAGCAGATACACGCCGTCGCTGCGGTCGTGCATTACGGCGGCAACGGTGGGATAAGGGTCAACGATGACCATCATCTCCAGTTTCTGCATCGCTTTTTGCATTTCCACGCCGCGGGTCTGGGAGTTAACCGCGTGCCCCCAGTAGAACATTGCTTTCAGGGCGGTGCGCTGGGAGATGTTTTCATCATCCTCAAGTACGCCATCGACCCAACGCGACACGGTAATACCGGGGCTGTACATGGGCTTACCATCGGCGTATTCGGTATCGTCATAGCGGCCTTTAAGCCACTCATAGTCGAGATCCCACACCTGCGCCCAGTGCTGCCAGGCACCTTCCGCCAAGCCGTAGTAACCCGGCAAGGAATCACAGCCAAGGCCAAGGTCGGTCGCGCCCTGTACGTTATCGTGGCCGCGCAGGATGTTAGCGCCGCCGCCCGCCACGCCGATATTCCCCAGCGCTAGCTCAAGAATGCAGTAAGCGCGGGTATTGTTGTTGCCGGTAGTGTGCTGGGTGCCGCCCATACACCAGACCACACAGCCCGGCCGGTTGTCGGAGAGGCGTTTGGCGACATCGTACATTTCGGCTTCGGGAACGCCGGTGACTTCTTCGACGACACTGGGCGGAAAGTTGGCGACTTCGGCGCGCACTTCATCCATCCCGTAAACGCGCTGGTTGATGTACTCGTTATCTTCCCAGCCGTTCTCGAAAATGTGCCACAGCAGGCCCCAGATATACGCCACATCAGAGCCAGGACGCAGACGCACGTATTTATTGGCTTTGGCGGCAGTACGGGTAAAGCGCGGGTCGACCACGATGATGTCGCAATTATTGCGCTCTTTGGCGATCAAGAAATGCTGCATCGCCACCGGGTGGGCTTCACTAGGATTAGAACCGATAAACAGCATCGACTTACTGTTATGCATGTCATTGAGCGAGTTGGTCATCGCCCCGTAACCCCAAGTATTCGCCACGCCTGCCACGGTGGTGGAGTGGCAGATACGCGCCTGGTGGTCAGTGTTGTTAGTGCCCCACAGCGAAGCGAGCTTGCGCATCAAGTACGCCTGCTCGTTGTTGAACTTCGCCGAGCCAAGCCAGTAAACGCTGTCCGGGCCATGCTCTTCGCGCAGCTCGAGCAGCTTGTCGCCAATTTCGTTTACGGCGTCTTCCCAGCTCATGCGCTCCCACTCACCGGCCACGAGCTTCATCGGGTACTTGAGGCGCCGCGTGGAGTGACCGTGCTGGCGCAACGAGGCGCCTTTCGCGCAGTGTGCACCACGGTTGATGGGGTGATCAAAAGCGGGTTCTTGCTTCGTCCAAATGCCCTCTTGAACTTCGGCGTAAACGCCACAACCCACTGAACAGTGGGAGCAGATGGTGCGTTTGGTCTCCACCGGCGAGTCCAGCACGGGTGTTTTGTCGGCTGCTTCTGAGCGCTGCATCATGGGCGCACCCATAAAGCCAACGGCGGCCACACCGCCGGTGGCAGCACCGCTGCGTTTGAGGAACTGGCGACGGGAAATACCCAGCCCGGAGGCCTTGGGGGTGTCTGTTTTGCGAGTTAAGCGCATGGCAAATCTCCTGGCATTCCGCCGTCAGTCACGCAGCGAGGCGTAATAAGCACGGACGTGATCAGTCTCACGGTAGTTAACCGTTGGTTTTTCGTTTTTCACCGGGGCAGTGTCAGCCTGTGCCAGAGTGACATGACCGACTGCCGCTGCGGCGCCAGCAGCGGCGGTTCCCAACCCAACGGTCTTCATAAAACGGCGGCGCTCAGGATTGTGTGACGGGTGCATGGGTTTCTCCTCTTGCATGCCTTTATAGCGGGTCTTTTTATGCTGTTTTTTTGATTTTACTGATTTTTTTATGGAGCCTTCGTTAAGGCTCAACAATACGCACCAGCGTATGACCCGCATCAACACTCAAGCGAGCCTCCTCACTCTCCATAAAAGCGCCACCCAACTGCCCCAGCGCTGCATAGAAAGCGGTGTCTACCTGCCCCAGGTCGGCAAAACAGCTGGCCGCCCAAGGGGCTAAATGTTGGCTAAAGAAATAGGCCTGCTCGTGACTAGCTGAGTCAATCAGCATTGCCATCACTTCGCATAGTGCCGCCAAGTGATCTTCTGGGTCACGGGTATGTTCACTACGCACAAAGCCGAGCACCTTCAAATCTTGACGCAGCGCCACCAGCGCCGCTTCCATTAATTCGCCATTGCGGTACCAAGAAGCATACGGCACCACCTCACCCTGAATCACACCGACCAGGAGGCGGAAGTGAGCACGCTGCAGTCCCTCGATGTCGGTCTTCTTGGCGGTGGCTGCCAGCGCATGCCAACACTCGGCCAAACGGCTACCGTCTTGTTCGATGTCCAGTTCAGCCAACCAATCTAGCAACTCGGCATCTGGAGTCTGGCGTAATAATGTGGCCAATAGCCGGTAAATATCGGCGCGTAGCGCATCCGCTTCTTTAAGCGTGGGCAGTGCATCCGTCATCGGCTTATACCTTCAGTTGCGCGTCGGGATCGCGAATCATGGTTTTCCAGACATCCTTAACGCGGCAGTCTTCACACATTTCCAGACGAATCATCGCTTCGCCAGCAAAGTAGGGGTGGTTGGCCAGCTTCTCTTTAATAGTAGCTATCGTGCTGACAGTAGCAAACGGCTTGCCGCAGTTGATGCATTCAAAGGCTGCTTCTTCGTGACAAATATGGCGCGTTTCGCGAGCCTCCGAGGCCAAGAAGCCGGGCATCAGGGTAATCGCATCTTCGGGGCAGGCTTGTTCACACAAGCCGCACTGCACACAATCCGCCTCAAGGAAACTCAGCGCGGGGGTTTTACCACCTGACTTGAGCGCGGGGGTTGGGCAGTTGCTGACGCAAGCGTGGCACAGCGTACAGGCATCGCGATCCACCTGAATGGCGCCGTAGGCAGCGCCCACCGGCATAGCAACCCGCTCGTCGCTGGGGCTACCCAACTCTGCTAACCGTGCCAGCACGCGGTTCAAGCGTGCCCGCTTTTCGGGCTCAGGTAGACTAAGCGGCGCCTCAGTCAGTGGAGTAAGCGCCGGAAGCGCGTCGCGAGCGGCGTGGTCGGCTACCTCAATCAATGTCACACGAGCGCAATCATGACCCAGCGCGTCCAACAAGGCATGTACCTGGGCGACTTGGTCAGTCAAAAAGGTTCTCAAGCGGGCAGGCATATCAGGGTGCAGCTGGATACGCACTTCAGCGGCACCGGCAGCCAAGGCGGTTAGCCACTGGTCGTGGCCTGCGGCTCCCAGCTCTTCTAACGGTGCGTCGATGATATGACCTGCGGGCACTACACCCGCAGCGCGCTCGGCATCTTGTGAGTCATGGGTAATAAAACGCAGCACCGGCACCTGACCACCAGCTTCACGGTAGGCTGCCAGCCAAGCGGATAGGGTGTCTTGCTGGCGGCGCGTTTCCGGTAGACGAAATTCGATAGCGCCCGTAGGGCAAGCGCTGGTGCAGCTGCCTACGCCTTGGCAGAGGAAGGGATCAATCTCAATATGGGACTCAATCCGCCCCTGAATGCTGGAGATGGCATCCGCCGGGCAAACATCCAAACAGCGGGTACAGCCAATGTTACCGCTGGTGGAGTGCGCACACAGATCACTGTTGACTTGGAAATAGCGCGGCTTATCGAATTCGCCCACTAGCCCCACAAAATCGTCGAGAATATCGCTGCGCTGCTCAACGTCCTGCCACTGCAGTACTACATAGCCAGGAGGCGGCAGCTCCCAGCGCAGGGTATGAGAAGTTGGAGCAAGGTCGAGGATTAAGTCAAAGCCGTCGCGCTCAATCAGTGCGCGAGCAATATCCAGCGGCGCATCTTCATCGTCAAGTTGAACGTTAAAGGCGCCCAGATAGCCATTGATACGCAGTTGGCTGAGTTGCCCCTGGGTCAGCGTCTGGGTGACCAGCGGTTCGCTAGACCCGAGAGGATCGACAGTGTCGTTTCCTGGGCTGTTCGCGTCAGACTCAGTGACAAGTAGCGTCAGCGATGCCAAGCCGCGCCCCTGTAGAGCGCGAGCGGCAGGATAAACGTCGGCTTCGGTACCTATTAACAGCGCATGACCACGGCTGTGATAGGTCACATTGGCAGGCGTTAGGTTAGCTGGCCACGAGATACGTCGGCGTACCGTTTCCCGAGCCTCGGCATTGCGCTGGTCGTCTATCGACGCCAGTTGGATTCGTTGGTTCATGCGCTCTCACGGTCAGGGAATCATTCTTATTATATTTTTGAGTTATATATTTAACCATTGTGGCATAACAATGCGTTGAAGCTAAGTTCAGCCTATGTGCAATGCTAATATTTGCCAACCTTATTACCGTCAACGCTGCCAACGCTAGCAACTAAATCAATTCTCAACTTATTGATTTCTATAAACTAAGGAATAATTTCATAGTTTGGTATGAGTGTCAGATAAATAATCAGACTGGTCGTCTAGTGAAGTCTCTTTTACAACGTTGTTACTGGGCGTGCAAGGTGCGGCGTGCTCTTCGTCTGCGGCTGTCGATGGCTCACTGGCTGTCACTTCAGCCGGGGACTCGGTGCTGCTTTCATCCACTGGTTTATCAAGCGCCTCTTCCACTTTATGCGTCCAGCGGCGCAGTTTACCGGCGAGATCTGCCGCCATCGGTTTCAACAGCTTATTGTAGTCGGCGTCGTAGTCGTCCAAGCCATCGCGCACGTTGTAGTTACCGGTGGCCCATAGGCGTTTTAATGCTTGTCGGCGTAAAGGGCCGCTAACGCCCGGCGCCATATACGCACTGAAATCGCTGCCTGCTTCCAGCGTGTCAGGGTCTGGCAAGGTGTGGTCGAGACTGCCGGGTTCTGGCTCCTCAGCTGGTGTTGCCAGGGGTTGGTCATTCTCAGCGTTAGGTTGCTCGGCCTCATTATGAAGCACTGCCTCCTGGTCAGCAGATGCCTCATCAACGGGCGTAGTATCTGGTGAAGAGGACGCCGACGCGTCCTCTTCTTTTTGCACATGGCGCTTTAGTCGCGACCAGCGTTCCAGGCGACTCATTACGGCTGCTCCTTGGAGGGCGTGTCTTTGGCGCGCCCAGCCCCTTTGCGTTTTTTCTTGCGCATTTCCATTGGCGCTTCCCCATGGCGTGCCAGATAACTCTCAAGCCAGACCTGAATGGCCATGGGCATCGGTGCTTCGAGCACCTGCTGCTCGCCATCCATCCAACCAGCCGCAACGTCCTGGCTAGCGGTAATCGCATCCGGCTTGGGTGTTTGCCCGGTAAAGCCTGCTCGCACAAACAGTCGCGGAGTAGTCGAAGTTAGATTGAAACGATAGGCAGCACGCTCGGTCATCGACAGCTGCAGGTTAAGGACATTATCACCCTGATCGCCCAGCGTTAGCTCAGCAATGCGCCACTGGGTCAACGTAAAACGCTTCACCTGCTTGGCCTCAGCCACCAAGGTAATGCTGATTGGGCGTAAGTTATCGTTCATAATGTTGAATACCCTGAACCTTACATGGATGGCACGTGAAGAAATGACACTCGAAAAAATCGTCGTTAGAAAAACGCACAGATAAGCATAGCGCTTGAATGGGTAGACAAGTAAGCATCCCCAGCGCCATCATCGTCAACCCTGTCGTTTTGCGAGAACTATTTCGCGAGGATTACCATGCCCGCCCTTCAGCCTGCCCTTCAGATAAGCCGAGCCCGCTTACCGGCCACCACCGAGATCAGCATCGTTGATGAATATGGCGATGCGCGTCAGCAGGCCATCGCCGCTGAACGGGCACTCACCGTGTATCTCAACAAACGTGAAATCGTCACGCTGATGACGCTGGGCGATGACCCTGAAGCGCTGGTGGTGGGCTATCTACGCAACCAGGGGCTACTGCGTGCCGCGGCTGATTTAGCCGCCGTGCAGGTCGATTGGGAAGTAGAAGCCGCGGTCGTCATTACACGCCACTTGCCCGAGGATTTAGAGGCGCGCTTAAGCACCCGCACGGTGACAACCGGCTGCGGCCAGGGCACGGTCTTTGGTAAACTGCTCGACCAAACCGCTCTGACGGCGCTTCCCGATACGCAGTTAGCACAGTCCACGCTCTATCAACTGCTGCAAAATCTCAACGCCTATAATGAGACCTACCGCAGCGCGGGCGCCGTTCACGGCTGTGCGCTTTGCCGCCAAACCGAGGTGCTCGACTTTGTTGAAGACGTGGGGCGGCACAATGCGGTGGATACCCTGGCCGGTCGCCAATGGTTGCAACAAGCCGACAGTGCCGATGCCGATATTTTCTATACCACTGGGCGGCTGACGTCCGAAATGGTACTCAAAGTGGCGCAAATGGGCATTAGCGTACTGGTCTCGCGCTCCGGCGTTACCCAAAAAGGCGTGGAGCTGGCTGAACGCTTCGGCGTGCTGCTGATTGCCCGCGCCAAGGGCCGCCACTTTCAGGCGATTAATACTCAGAATCGCTTGGCGCTGGATGCGATACCTAGTCGACCATCCCAGTCCCGTTCATCTAAAGAGGCAAGCTCATGATTCCCACTCACGAACTCACCGGCATGATTCTCGCGGGCGGCGAAGGGCGCAGAATGGGTGGCCGGGATAAAGGGCTTGAGCCGTTCGCGGGCCTGCCATTAGTCGGCCATGTCGTAAAACGCCTTGAAGGCCAAGTAGCCGAGCTGCTGATTAACGCCAACCGCAATGCTGACGCCTACCGCTTCTTCGCCGATCGCGTGATTGCCGATGAAGAAGGCGGCTTTAAAGGCCCACTGATGGGTATTTACAGCGGCCTACGCGCGGCAAAAACGCCTTGGTTACTAGTCGCCCCCTGCGACTCCCCCGCCCTGCCTGACGATCTAGTCGCGCGCATGGTGGCAGGGATTGGCGATCATGATATCGCCGTGGCCTTTGATGGCGAACGGCTGCACCCGGTTGTTGCTCTACTGCGCACGTCGCTAGCGGATGATTTGGCCGCCACGCTTGCCGAAGGCGAACGCAAGATTGACCGTTGGTACGCCCGCCATGCGTGGTGCAAGGTCGATATGTCGGACTGTCCCGATGCGTTTGCCAATCTTAATACCGAAGAAGAGAAGCTGCGTTTGGAAAGTCTGCTGGCAGCTGCCTCAGGGAAGGTGTCGACATGACGCTTTCGTGCTTTGACCTTGGTGAGCAGATGCTTAGCGTGGATGAAGCGCGCCAAGCACTCGCCACCTTGATTGAACGCCCGCTGGACAGCGAACAGATTCCGCTGGCGCAGGCTCACCGCCGCCGGTTGGCCACAGCCATTCAGGCCCCCATTAATGTGCCGCAAAATACCAATGCTGCCATGGATGGCGTAGCGCTCGCCTTGGCTAAAGAAGGTGTTGGGGCCAAGCAAACCCTTTGGCCGCTGGCCGGTGAGGTATTGGCCGGGCAGTATCGCAGCGAATTAGTACCTGCCGGTCACTGCGTGCGCATCACCACCGGCGCGCCCTTGCCGCCTGGCACCGATACCGTGGTAATGAGTGAACAGCTGCGCGAACCGTTAGATGATAAGCCTGCGCATGTGATCATTGAGTCGCCCGAGCTTCTCAAACACGGCCAGCATGTCCGCCAGACCGGTGAAGATATTGCTCTCGGCGACACAGCCCTTTCTGCGGGAGCACAGCTCGATGCCGCCTCGCTGGGGCTTTTGGCGTCACTGGGTTATGCCGAGATCAGCGTGAGTCAGCGCCCAAAGGTAGCGATTTTTTCCACCGGCAATGAAGTCACGGCGCCTGGTGAGCCGCTGCCCCAGGCAGGCATTTATGATGCCAATCGCTTCACCCTGATGGGCTTGCTTGCCGAACACGGCGCCGACGTCATTGACCTGGGCATTCTGCCAGACGATTTAAACGCTATTAAAACGGCCCTTGAAGACGCTGCAGAGCAGAGCGATTTGGTGATCACCAGCGGCGGCGTTTCCGTTGGCCAGGCTGACTTTACCCGCGACGCCCTGGAACAGTTGGGCCGTTTAGCCTTCTGGCGCGTAGCGCTGCGACCTGGCCGCCCCATGGCTTGCGGCTGGCTGGGTGAGAAGCGCACGCCGTTTGTTGGCTTGCCCGGCAATCCGGTAGCGGTCATGGTAACCTTTCTACAGTTTGTTTCGCCGCTGCTAGATCGGCTTAATGGGCAGCCATTGGCGCCACCACACCGTCTTTATGCCGTTACCGAAAGTCTCTTAAAAAGCCGCTTGAAGCGTACTGACTTTATTCGCGGCGTTTACCATACTGATAGCGAAGGACGGTTACTCGTGCGCAGTACCGGTGCCCAGGGTTCGGGCATTTTGACCTCAATGGTGGCTGCTAACTGTTTGATTGAGCTTGCCGATGACCAGGCAGGCGCGCAACCGGGCGAGGTAGTCAGCATACAACCACTTACGGGATGGCTATGACCGAGCAACGACACGCTAATCCACAGCGATCTGCCCAGCCAGACACTGACCAGCAACTGATCGACGACTTTGGTCGGCGCATTAGCTATGTGCGTATCTCGGTCACCGATCGCTGCGACTTTCGCTGCGTGTACTGCATGAGCGAGGAGATGACGTTCCTGCCCCGCGCCCAGGTACTCACGCTGGAAGAGCTGGCAATGGTCGCCCGCGCCTTTACCGAACTCGGCGTGGAAAAAATTCGCCTGACCGGTGGTGAGCCGCTGGTGCGCCGTGATATTACCCAGTTGGTCGACGAAATCGGCGCGATGCCAGGCCTTAACGATTTCACCATGACCACCAATGGTGCGAGCTTACGCAAACACGCCAAGCAGCTTTACGCCGGCGGTTTACGACGGCTAAATATCAGCCTGGATTCGCTGGATGCCGAACGCTTCAAGCAACTCACCCGCACCGGTGATTTAGCCAAAGTCATCGACGGTATTCATGCCGCTCAGGAAGCAGGCTTTAAGCGTATCAAGCTTAACGCGGTGATCTTGAAGGGGCGTAATGACGACGAAGTCATCGATCTGGTCACTTTTGCCCGCCGGGAAGGCCTCGATATTAGCTTTATCGAAGAGATGCCGCTGGGCGATGTTTCCGATCATTCGCGGGCGGAAACCTTCTACTCCAGCGATGACGTTCAGACGCTGATTGAATCACGCTACCCGCTGATCCCCACGACCGAAACCACCCCAGGGCCCTCGCGCTACTTCCGGATGGCCGATAGCGACAGTCGGGTGGGGTTCATCTCACCGCATAGCCACAACTTTTGCGATACCTGTAACCGGGTGCGCGTGACCGTGGAAGGCCGCCTGCTGCTTTGTTTAGGCAACGAACACTCGGTGGATCTGCGTGCCGTGCTGCGCCGCCACCCCGGCAATATGCAGGCACTGAAAGAGGCGATTATCAATGCCCTGCCGCTAAAGCCTGAGCGCCACCACTTCACCACCGATGGCGATGTTCAGGTAGTACGCTTTATGAATATGACAGGGGGGTAGGCATTGGCAGCGTCAGAAAGGTTGGCAAAAGTGCCGGTGCATATCATTACCGGCTTTCTCGGCAGCGGCAAAACCACGCTTATCCACAGCCTAATCGAGCAAAAGCCTGTGGATGAAACCTGGGCCATTCTGGTCAACGAGTTTGGTCAAATCGGCATCGATCAGGCCATGTTTGACGCGCGTGACGATGTGGTGGTGAAAGGCCTGCCCGGCGGCTGCCTGTGCTGCCAGCTCGCCTTTGTACTGCAGGCGGCGCTGGTGAATTTACTCGCGCGCAGCAAGCCTGATCGCGTCATCATCGAGCCCTCAGGCCTTGGCCACCCGGCAGGCCTGCTGGATCTACTGCGTGGCGAAGCCTTTCTTGAGGTGGTCGAGGTACGCGATATTATTGCCACCCTCGACCCACGTCGCCTGGACGATCCTCGTGCACGCCAGCACGACACCTTCCGCGACCAGCTCGATATGGCCGACGCCGTAGCGCTCACCATGCTCGACCAGAGCACGCCCGAACAGCTCAGCGCCGCCCACACCTTTGTGGCGCAGCGCTGGCCGCCGCGTAAATGGGTGCAGGAAGCCCCGCAAGGCGAACTACCGATAGCGCTGTTGACTCAAAGCGGAAGCGCCGAAGCAAGCGATATCAGTGTGCCCACCAGCCATCAACAGCTGGCGGCAGCGCCCAGCATAGCCGGGTCGTTTTTTGATTTTCCGCCCCCGCCTGGCCAGCCCCAACGTGAGACCGGCACCTCGCTGGGCTACACCAGCACGGGGTTACGTTGGCACCCAAGCGAGCGCTTCGATCTGGATAACTTGGCCGCCTGTTTGGGAGAGCTACCCAGCGAGGCGCGCATTAAAGGCGTGTTTCATACCAACAGCGGCTGGAAACGCCTTAACCGCGCCGGAGGTACGCTCAGCGTTGAAAGCAGCGCGTGGCGGCAAGACTCCCGGCTGGAAGTTATCCTTCCCGATACGACCCCCGCTCCCGATAACAATATAGAGGGCCGGCTCCGCTTGCTGACGCTGGATTAATCGCCCGTAACCAATTTTTCAATGGCCTCTACGGTGACCGGACGCCCAAACAGATAACCTTGATACGCGTGGCAGTCGTGCGCCAGTAGCCACGCCTGCTGCGCTTTGATCTCTACCCCTTCCGCAATAACCTCTAGATTGAGGCTCTCAGCCAGGGCAATGGTACTCTCGACAATCGCCGCGTTGGCTTGGCTTTCGAGCACCTGCTGCACAAAGGATTGGTCGATTTTTAGCTGATCCAGCGGCGGTTGCGCTAAATAAGCCAGGGAAGAGTAGCCGGTGCCGAAATCATCCAGAGAGAAACGTACGCCGCGCGCTTTAAGGGCAAGCATTTTATCCCGAGCGTCATCTCGCGCTTCCACGCCAGTGATCTTGCCGTGGTGATCCACCTGGGGCTGGTAATAGAGCTGCCACTGTTGACTTGACTGCGCCTGACGCAGATCCGCCTCTAATTTCACATGGGCCAACTTTTTGACCAGTAAAGCGGCGTCACCAACTCCAGCTGCTGGCTATGCTGAAAGACTTTAAAAAACACGTCTCGCTGATATTTATATCGGCAGCCTGACCGGCTCTACTGCTGGCTAGCAAGCGTCCTGTCGAATCAAATAGCCCTATCTAATCAACCATAGGTAGGTATGAGGCGAGGTTTCCCAGCAAGCGTTGTAATAACTGAGTATTGTCGTTATCAGATATCTCTTGTAACGCCAATATTTCGGTTAGCCCAAAAAGAGCTTGTCCACTTTAGTGCAAAAATCCCTTTTGCCCACTCGGTCACTACATTGGCCCGCGCGGTAATGCGGGATTCAGCAGCTTTAATTTCCTGCTGATACTGTTTATTAAGTAACCAATCAAACAGTGCCACCATGACCAAAATTGACAGCACATAGAGCGTAAATACGCTGCGCCGCTGTTGGCGGTAAGTGTTTGGTGCTTTAAGAACATCATCATATACATCAGTGGCAGTGACGGACATCGCGCAGAGGCCTTATCCAGGCATCCCCTGAGGGCACCTGATACAGTGTAAAAATAACTAGAAACGATACACCTCACGCGCTCACACGTGGTTTACCTCGATAGTGCCGCGGTGCTTTTATGATGTATATCAGTTTTTATCGCAGGTAATACGTTAAAAAGCGTGACCTTAACCGTTGATTGTCTACATACCAAGGATTTGTCATGGCATCGCTGGGCCAAATGAGTGATTACGAGATACGTCTAGTCCGTATTTTTAAGACAGTGGTTGAATGCGGCGGCTTTACGGCTGCAGAAACGACGCTCGGTATCAGCCGCTCAGCGATTAGCCAACACATGAATGATTTGGAGGGAAGGCTGGGCTTTTCACTCTGCCAGCGGGGGCGCGGAGGGTTTAGCTTAACGGAGGAAGGTAAAGAGATTTATCAAGCGGGACTAACGCTACTAACGGCGCTGGAAACCTTCAAAAGTGATGTAAATGCCCTGCATCAAACGATTAAAGGTGAGCTGAATATCGGTATTACCGATAACTTGGTGACACTACCCGCCATGCATGTCACCAACGCGCTGGCTGAACTTAGCGCGCCGGAAAATGAAGTAATGCTGCATATCCATATGGAGCCTTCGGATGCCGTCATTCGAGGCGTGATGGACGGCCACTTGCATGTCGGTGTAGTACCCGCAGTCAACCTACCGACCAGTTTAGAAAACCGACACCTTTACGACGAGCCTTCTTACCTTTACTGCGCAGCGGGTCATCCACTGTTTCATCAGCATGACGATACGCTTAGTACTGAGGATATCGCCCAACACTTCGCTATTTCGCCTCGCTATCCGCTACCGTTCGAGGCACGCCAAGCCCATGATGCTCTCTCGCTTCGCGCTTCGGCCTCTGATCGGGAAGGCGCAGCATTTTTAATTCTGACCGGGCGTTTTATCGGCTTTCTTCCAGAGCACGTGGCCGAACAGTGGGTCGCGGCAGGCAAAATGCGCTCTCTGCTGAGTGCTACACAACACTATCGCATTCCCTTTGTGCTGATCACTCGCCACGACCGCCGCCCCAACCGAGTGGTGGATGCGTTTTTGAATTTAATTAAAAGCAGCTAAGGTAAAAAACCCGGCACGATAAAGCCGGGTTTAAACGGCTTAACGCTGCTCGGTTGCTTCGCTGGCCATGATGGGCTCGGGCCCCGCCTGAGGCGATGACGCCAACACCTGGCTTGCAACAAAATAAACAATGGCCCCCAGCGCCGAGCCGGTAAACCAGCCGTAGTCGTAGAACCAGTTCATCGTCCCTGTCACCAATGAAATTAAGGTGAGTAGTACCGGCACGCCAAAGGCGATAAAACCAGCCATGTTCACCGCAGGGTAGGCATGGTTATCCATATACAGGCTCGGTATATCGAGGCGCTGCTTTTTAATCAGAAAATAATCGACCGCCATAATGCCTGCGATAGGGCCAAGCAGGCTTGAGTACCCGAGCAGCCAGTTCGAATACATCTGTTCAAGTGACACGCCTGGAGGAATGACCCCCGCTTTTTGTAAAAGATCGTAGCCCATCAGCAGCACGCCCACCGCACCGGTCATCAGCACACCGCGGGTCTGATTGATCAATTTGGGCGCAATATTCTGAAAGTCGTTGGTAGGCGAAACAATATTCGACGCCGTATTGGTCGAAATGGTGGCGATAATGATCAACAGCATCGCCATGACTACCCAGAAGGGACTGTCGATATAGCCAATCAACCGCACCGGGTCAGCAACGGTTTGCCCCACCAGCGTCTCAGACGCCGCGGTCAATACAACGCCGAGCGCGGCAAAGAAGAACATCGTCAACGGCAGCCCGATGATCTGGCCAGCAATCTGGTCTTTCTGGCTTTTAGCAAAGCGGCTGAAGTCAGGGATATTAAGTGACAACGTGGCCCAAAAGCCCACCATGGCGGTTAAGCCAGCAAAGAAGTAGCCATACACCGGCGCTCCTTCAGGACGCGACGGCGGTTGTGCCAACAGCTCGGTCATTGACATGTTCGGCCACGCCCACATCATCAACCCGACGCCCACCGCCAACAGTAACGGCGCGGCTAACGTTTCCAACCACTTAATCGATTCGGCCCCACGAATCACTACGTAGAGATTCATTGCCCCGAACACAAAAAAGCCAATCACCTCCCCCACACCGCCAAGCGCCGCCCAGGCGGGAATCAACTCAGACAACAGTAAATGAATCGCCAACCCGCCAAACATAGTCTGAATACCGAACCAGCCGCAGCCCACCAATGCCCTCACCAGGCAAGGCACATTGGACCCTAAGATACCGAAGGATGAACGTAAAACGACAGGAAAAGGAATGCCAAATTTAGTGCCAGGAAAAGCGTTTAAGGTCAGCGGAATCAGCACAATGATATTCGCCAATAGAATGGCAAACAGCGCCTCTCCAACGCTTAGACCAAAATAAGCGGTCAATACGCCGCCTAGCGTATAGGTAGGCACACAAATCGACATACCCACCCATAGCGCTGCGATATTCCACTTACTCCAAGTGCGTTCACTGGCTTGGGTGGGAGCAATATCTTTGTTAAAGCGTGAACTGCTGCGTACATCGTTGCCTACATCAAGTTCAATCAGCCCGTCTCTATCCACCATCTGAGAGGTTGTTCCCGTCATTTTATCTATCCTCTGCAATGCGTTACCCAGTCACGCTCTCTTAAGGACCTTCACGGTCAGTGGAGCTTCTAAACAGAATCAAAAGCAATAAACGTGCCTACTTATAAAAGTAGAGGCATTAACTCATTGATTAAAAAGCTGCCTTACTGGACAACAATATTATTGTTAGCTGGTTAACTTTATCGATCATACTCCCAAAACAAAAATCGATTCAACAAAACTAGGTCAAAAAAAATATTTGCACCAACTTTAAACGTAATAATTTTCAAATGACCGCCAATATTACTATTAAGTACATGATTTACAATAATTAGTTAAAAAACCCAAAACAGTGCACTGGCTCACCAAAAGAGTGAATAAACTTTTTAAAAATAATAAAAACAAACAAACTCAACAGGTTAAATGAAAATTAAAAAACATAAGGTACAAACTTGATAAAACTACCCAACCAGCGATACTTTCAACAAAAGCTGTCTTATTTGTCAGCTTTATTAATTGTTTCTCCACACCCCATAGCCAAGCGCTTTAAACCAACAATCAGAGTGAGCGTCTCATGCAGAAGATGAAAATCGGCCTGATACAAATGGGTCTCAAAACCAGCACCGATCTTGAACCTGACGCTATTCGCGACGCCATGAACGAAGCCCACCTGCCGATGATTCAACAAGCGGCTGACCAGGGTGTGCAGGTGCTGTGCTTCCAGGAAGTTTTTAACCAACCCTACTTTTGCCCCAGCCAGGATGGCAAATGGTACGCCGCCGCCGAGCGAGTCCCCGAAGGCCCCACTTGCCAATTGATGCAGAAGCTCGCCGCGCAGCACCGTATGGTCATCATCGTTCCCATCTATGAAGAGACCGAAACCGGTGTTTACTACAATACCGCGGCCGTGTTCGACGCCGATGGCAGCTATCTGGGCAAGTATCACAAAACTCATATTCCCCAAGTGGCCGGTTTTTGGGAGAAATTCTTCTTTAAACCGGGCAACTCCAACTGGCCAGTCTTCGATACCGCCTACGGCAAAATCGGCGTGTATATCTGTTACGACCGCCACTTCCCCGAAGGCTGGCGGGCCCTGGCGCTCAACGGCGCCGAGGTGATCTTCAACCCCTCCGCCACCGTTGCAGGGCTGTCTCAGTATTTATGGGAGCTGGAACAACCCGCTTCAGCCGCCGCCAACGGCTGCTTTATCGCCGCAATCAACCGCGTGGGCACCGAGGCACCCTGGAATATCGGCGACTTCTACGGCTCCAGCTACATCGTTAACCCGCGCGGCAAGATCGAAGCCCAGGCCAGCGACACCGACGATGAACTGCTGGTGCATGAGATTGATTTGGATATGGTGCGCGAGGTGCGTAACAACTGGCAGTTTTTCCGCGACCGCCGCCCAGAGACCTACACCCGCCTAACCGATGGCGAATAAGCCCCCTCAAACAATTATCTAAGGAGCGAACCATGAGCTTATTGATCAAGGGCGGCACCGTTGTCACCCACGCGGATACCTACCGCGCCGATGTGCTGTGTGTAGACGGTAAAATCCACGCCATTGGTACCGATTTAGCTATCCCCGACGATTGCGAGATCGTCGATGCCAGCGACCAGCTGGTAATGCCCGGCGGCATCGACCCGCATACTCATATGCAGATGCCGTTTATGGGCGCGGTGGCCAGTGAGGATTTTTATACCGGCACCGCCGCGGCCATGGCGGGCGGCACCACGACCATTATTGATTTTGTGATTCCCAGCCCCGGCCAGTCGCTGCTGGAAGCCTTTGAAACCTGGCAGGGCTGGGCAGAAAAAGCCGCCACTGATTTCGCCTTCCACGTGGCGGTCACCTGGTGGGACGAGAGCGTCAAAGAGGAGATGGGCACACTAGTGCGGGAACACGGGGTCAACAGCTTCAAGCACTTTATGGCCTACAAAGGCGCCATCATGGCCACCGATGATATTTTGGTGGAAAGTTTTTCGCGCTGCCTAGAGCTAGGCGCAATCCCCACGGTACACGCTGAAAACGGCGAGCTGGTGTACCACATGCAGCAAAAGCTGCTCGCCCAGGGTATTACCGGCCCAGAAGCCCACCCGCTTTCCCGCCCGCCCCAGGTAGAAGGCGAAGCGGCCAGCCGGGCGATTCGCATTGCCAGCACGTTAGGCGCACCGGTGTACTTGGTACACGTGTCGACTAAAGACGCCGTGGATGAAATTGCCTACGCCCGCCAGCAAGGCCACCCGGTATTTGGCGAATGCTTGGCGGGTCACTTGGTGATTGATGACAGCGTTTATCAACACCCTGACTGGGCAACGGCGGCGGCCCACGTGATGAGCCCTCCTTTCCGACCCAAAGGCCATCAAGAAGCGCTGTGGCATGGCCTGCAATCCGGAAATTTACAAACCACTGCCACCGACCACTGCTGCTTCTGTGAAGAGCAGAAAGCCGCCGGTAAAGATGACTTTACCAAGATCCCCAACGGCACTGCGGGTGTGGAAGATCGCCTCGCCGTGCTATGGGACGAAGGCGTGAATACCGGCAAGCTCTCGCCCCAGGAGTTTGTCGCCGTCACTTCCACCAATACCGCCAAGATCTTCAACCTCTACCCGCGCAAAGGGGCAATTCAGGTGGGATCGGATGCCGACATCGTGGTCTGGGACCCTAACGGCACCCGCACCATTTCCGCTAAAACCCACCATCAGAACGTCGACTTCAATATCTTCGAGGGCAAAACGGTGCGCGGCATAGCACGCCATACGGTTAGCCAGGGCAAGTGGACGTGGCGCGACGGCGAGCTGCACGCCGAGCGTGGCGCGGGCCGCTACCTAAAACGCCCCGCCTACCCTGGCGTATTCGAGTTACTCGCCAAACGTGCCGAGCTGAATGCGCCAATGGCCGTTAAGCGCTAACCCCGGCCTTCATAAGAACAGAGCAATGGAGAAACGACCGTGACCCATTCACTTGATCACCTACCCAGCGCAAAAGAGGTCGGCACCTACGACCCAGCGACGTTGGCACATAATTTCAGCGACCTTCATCCACCGCTGACGCCGCGTCAGGCCATCATCGAAAGCCAGCGCTGCCTCTACTGTTATGACGCGCCCTGCGTCGAGGCCTGCCCGTCGGACATTGATATCCCGAGCTTTATTCGCCAAATCAGTGATAGCAACATCAACGGAGCAGCGCAAACCATTCTGGAAGCCAATATCCTGGGCGGCAGCTGCGCCCGGGTTTGCCCCACCGAAATCCTCTGCGAGCGCAGCTGCGTGCGCAACCACGACACCGAGTGCCAGCCAGTGCTGATCGGCCTGTTACAGCGTCACGCCACCGACCATATGCAGTTCGATGGCCATCCGTTCAAACGCGCTGCCAGCACTGGCCGCCACATCGCCGTGGTCGGCGCCGGGCCTGCCGGGCTCTCCTGCGCCCATCGCCTGGCGATGCTGGGCCATCAGGTAACGATTTTTGAAGCTGAGCAAAAGCCCGGCGGGCTCAACGAGTACGGCATCGCCCGCTATAAAATGACCGACGACTTTGCCCGCAAAGAGGTCGAGTTTTTACTGGAGATCGGAGGCATCGACATCCAGTACGGGCAGCGCCTAGGCGATCACCTCACCCTCGATACGCTGCGCCAGCAGTACGACAGCGTTTTCCTAGGCCTGGGGCTCGGTGCCAGCCGCGCGTTAGGGCTCACAGGAGAAGACGCCCCTGGCCTGATGCCCGCAGTGGATTACATTAAAACCCTGCGTCAAAGCGATGACCTGGGCAGCCTAGCCGTGGCGAAACGCTGCATTGTGATTGGCGCAGGCAATACCGCGATCGACATGGCGACCCAAATGGCACGCTTGGGGGCAACGGAGGTTACGCTGGTCTACCGCCGGGGCATCGAGTCGATGTCCGCCACCGGCCACGAACAGGAGATCGCCAAGGCCAACGGCGTGCGCATGATCACCTGGGCACAGCCCGACGAGATTCTGCTGGATAATCAGGGCCGTGTGGCAAGCATGCGCTTTGCCAAGACCGCCGATCAAGCAGGACGATTAACCACCAGTGGGGAAACCTTCGAGATTACCGCCGACGCCATTTTTACCGCTATCGGCCAAAGCTTCGAGGGCGAAAGCCTCCGCGATACTACTGCCGCCGAGCTTGCTCGCGACGGCGAACGCATTCACGTCGATGAGATGTTCCAGACGTCACTACCCAATGTTTACGCTGGCGGCGACTGCGTAAAACCCGGTCAGGATCTCACCGTACAAGCCGTGCAACACGGCAAGTTGGCGGCCCACGCCATTCATCAAGCGCTCGCCGCTAAGCAGGAGGCCGCATGAACACGACACCTTTTACTCCCCTCTCTTTTCCAGGCAAGAAAAACAGTGGCGACAGTGTCGTCAACGGCGTTGATCTATCGGTTAACTTTGCCGGTATTAAAGCCCCTAACCCGTTCTGGCTGGCCTCCGCACCGCCCACCGATAAAGCCTACAACGTGGTGCGCGCTTATGAGGCCGGCTGGGGCGGCGTGGTTTGGAAAACCCTCGGTGAAGAGCCACCGGCGGTCAACGTCTCTTCCCGCTATTCGGCCCACTACGGCAAAAACCGCGAAGTGATCGGCTTTAACAATATCGAGCTGATTACCGACCGCTCGCTTGCGATCAACCTTCAAGAGATCACCCAGGTGAAGAAGGATTGGCCCGACCGCGCGCTGATCGTCTCCATCATGGTGCCCTGCAACGAGGAGGCCTGGGCGTATATTCTGCCCCTGGTGGAAGCCACTGGCGCGGACGGCATCGAGCTCAACCTGGGCTGCCCCCACGGCATGCCGGAGCGCGGCATGGGGGCAGCAGTGGGTCAAAACCCTGATCTGATCGAAAAAGTCACCTACTGGTGCAAAAAGCACTACTCCAAGCCAGTGATCGTGAAACTGACGCCCAATATCACTGATATCCGCGTAGGCGCCCAGGCAGCACTACGGGGTGGCGCCGATGCGGTCTCGTTGATCAACACCATCAACTCGATCACCAGTATCGACCTGGATAATATGGTTGCCAAGCCCACGGTGGGCCATCAAAGCACCCACGGCGGCTACTGCGGCAGTGCGGTGAAGCCCATTGCGATGAATATGGTGGCGGAAATAGCCCGCGACCCGGCGACACCAACGCTGCCAATTTCCGGTATTGGCGGCATCTCCACCTGGCGGGATGCGGCGGAGTTTATCGCACTCGGTTCCGGCAGTGTGCAGGTGTGCACCGCGGCAATGCTCAACGGGTTTCGGATTGTGGAAGAGATGAAAGATGGTCTTTCCCGTTGGATGGCGGAAAAAGACTACAACTCCATTGAGGCGTTTTCCCGCAAGGCGATACCGCAAACCACCGACTGGAAACACCTGGATATCAACTTCAAGACCATCGCCAAAATCGATCAGGATTTGTGTATTGAGTGTGGCCGCTGCTATATCGCCTGCGAGGACACGTCCCACCAGTCGATTGCCAAGCTCACCGAGCAGGACGGCGCGCGCCGCTATGAGGTGATTGAAGAGGAGTGTGTAGGCTGCAACCTGTGCCAGATCACCTGCCCGGTGGAAAACTGCATCACGATGGTACCGCAAGAAACTGGCCAACCCTTCTTGGCCTGGGATAACGACCCGCGCAATCCTTTCCGGGTCGCTTCTTAAGCACGCTCTTCAACAGCTGCTAGTGCTACCCGCCGCCCTCAATTTTTGAGGGCGGTCGCGTTTTCTGCAACATGTTGTTCCGACACCGAGTAGCGACAAGAGACCACTTCCCTGAGAAAATGAGAAATTATCGCATATAAAATATTTTCTCATAAAAGGAATACCAATGAAGTTCGCTATCACTACCGCCGCTCTACTCTTAGCAACTGCCAGCGCTAGCGCGGACGCCGACCAGCGTATCGCCACCTTCGATTTAGGCAGCTTGGATACACTCGACGCGCTCGGCTTGAGCACGAAAGTGGTGGGTGTACCTAAAGCCAGCTTGCCAAACTACTTAGAGCAGTACGCAGCAGATAACTACACTGATATTGGCGGGCTGCGCTCGCCGGATATGGCCGCCATCGAAGCAAGTGCGCCTAGCCTAATTTTATACACTGGTCGCCAGGGTGACTGGGAAGCAGAACTCGGCGACATCGCCCCGCTGCTCAACACCAGCCTACAGGGTGACGACTATCTGACTGCTTTTAACGCCAATGTGCGCGAACTGGCAAGCCGTTTAGAGGCGGAAAGCGAAGCTGAGGAGGCGCTTAAAGCGCTGCATGCTGAGATAGAAACTCAGCGCGAAGGGCTAAGCGATGCTCCCCGCACGCTGGTAGTAACCCATAATGGCGGTAACCTGATGCTTAATCAGCACCCGGTCGTGTACGACGTGCTGGGTGTAGACGCACTAGAAATGCCGGATAGCGTAACCAGCGAAGTCCGTGGCACCCGCACTTTTACGCCGCTTTCTGCTGATGCCATTGCCGACATCAATCCAGACGTTGTGCTAGTGATCGACCGCAGCGCCGCCATTGGTGATGAACCTGCCAATGCGGAGGCCTTGACGCAAACGCTGTCAGACGCCGGCACCGACAATGCGCAGATTGTTATGCTAACACCTGCACTGTGGTATCTCTCCGGCGGCGGCCTACAGAGCCTTGCGCTGCAGGTCGAAGAAGTCGCTGCAGCGCTGAACTAATCTCTCGGCTAATCGGCATGTATCTTAATACGGTAAAGCACGCAGTAAACCACCGGCAGAACGACCAGGGTTAACAGCGTGGCGACACCCAGGCCACCGATCAACGCCACCGCCATGCTGGCGAAGAAGGCATCGCTGATCAGCGGGATCATGCCCAGCATGGTGGTTAACGCAGCCATGGCGACCGGACGCACACGGCTGACGGCGGCTCGCACTACCGCGTGGTAGCGGTCTTGGTGCAGCGGCAGCTGCACGTTGATCTCCTCCACCAGTACGATGGCATTTTTAATCACCATACCGATCAAACTCAGCGTGCCCAGCAGCGCCATAAATGAGAAGGGCATCCCGGTAACCAGCAACGCGCCCACGACGCCAATAATCGTTAGTGGTACCAGCGACCAAATGGCCAGCGGCTGGCGGAAGTTATTGAATAGCACCACGGTGAGAATAAACATCATCACTATGCCCAGCGGCAATGAGGAAAATAGCCCACTCTGCGCTTCGCCTGCGGTCTCAAACTCACCGCCCCACTCCAACCGATAGCCTGAAGGTAGATCCAAGGCTTCCACCCTTGGGCGAATGTCGGTCAATACGCTGGCCGCGGTCACGCCGCTTAACGGGTCGGGTTCCCCGTACACCGCCAGCATACGTTCGCGATTGCGGCGCATAATCAGCGGATCTGCCACCTGTGTGGTGATATCGCTGATGACTTGATCGGCGGTAATGTAGCGGCTCTGCTCTGCGCTCCATACGTTAAGTGAGCCAAGGTTATCCACATCGTGGCGCTGCTCTGGAATCGACCGCGCCACTATCGGAATCAGGTCGCTGCCGTCGCGGTAAACGCCCACCTGGCTGCCACTGGTACTCAGCGCAAGAGTGCTGGCCAGGTCTTCGCGGGTCACGCCCAACCTACGCGCAGTATCCTCAAGAAAGACGGGCTCAATCGCCTGCACGCGGTTACGCCAACTGGTGCGCACGCTGGTCATATTCGGTGTATCGCGGAACATGGCCTCAACCTGATCGCCCAACTGGCGCAGCACCGCTGGGTCGCTGCCGTAGAAGCGCGCCTCTAGCTTGGCTTTCGGCGCGGGGCCGACTTCCAACGGGACGATTTTAAAGTCGATATCGCTGTGGTCGCGCTCAAGCACTTGCTCAACGTCGGCCATACGCGCTTGCTGGATCGCTTTATCGTCGGTTTCGATAATTAACTGCGCATAGCTTGCGTAGCGGTCTTCCGGTGAGTAGGTGAGAGTAAAGCGCTGCGCCCCACCGCCCACGGTGGTGGTCAGGTGGCGAACGCCCTCCATCGCCATCACGCTTTCTTCCAGTTCGCTAACGCGGCGTTGGGTTTCGAGAATATCGGTGCCTTCCGGCGTGCGGTAGTCGACAAAAAAGATCGGCGTATTCGAGGCTGGGAAAAAGGCATTTTTGACCGAACCAAAGCCGACTACCGCGCTGGCCAGTATTGCCACCATCACCGCTAAGGTTACCCAGCGCCAACGAATACCGGTGATAATGACGCGGCCTACAAAACGATATACCACGCCTTTATAGGGATCATCCTGTCCATCGCCAGGGGCAACGCTGCGGAAAAACAGCTTGAAGTAGAACGGTGTTAACGTCAGCGCCGTGACCCAACTCAGCAGCAGCGAGTAGAGCAGCACGAAAAATAGCGAGCCGATGAACTCACCGGTGGTGTCGGGCGATAAACCGATGGGCGCAAAGGCAGCAATCGCGATTAGCGTGGCCGCCAGCAAGGGCCAGGCGTTTTGGCGAATCACTTGGTGCGCAGAATCACGAATAGTGCCGCCGCGCTTTAACCCCACCAGCATGCCTTCGGTGACCACAATGGCGTTGTCCACCAGCATGCCCAGAGCAATAATCAGCGCTCCCAGCGAGATTTTCTCCAGCTGCAAACCGTGAAAGCGCATCAGCATAAAGGTGCCGATAATGGTGATCAGCAGGATAAAGCCCATTAACAGACCGCTGCGCCAACCCATAAACAGCATCAGCACCACAATCACGATGGCGACCGCCTGGATCAAGCTGACCAGGAAACCGGATACCGCGTCATCGACCACCTGGGGCTGGTTGTAAACGACGTTCAACTCCATACCCAGTGGCGTGCGGGTTTGCAGTTCATCCAGACGCTGCTGTAGCCGTTCGCCCACTTCGACCACATTCACACCGCTTTCAAAGGAGACGCCCAGCGAGATGGCTGGCCTCCCCATATCGCGGTAAAGCTGCTGGGGCTGCTCCGCCAGCTCTCGGCTCACATCGGCAATATCGCTCAGCCGCACCAGCTCGCCGTCGCCCTCGCTGACAATCAGCGCGCGCAGATCGTCAATATCTGCCGCACTGCCCGTTGGCGTGATACGGAAGCGTCGACCATCCTGTTTGAGATGCCCAGAATCCGCCACCGCATTTTGGGTATCCAGCAGCTGCTGTAGCCGGGTTAGCGGAATATTGAGTGCGCGCAGGCGTTCGCGATCAACTTCGATATAGATGCGCTCTTCGTGCTCACCGCTTAGCGACACCTTCGCGACGCCTTTCACCAAGGCGAGCTCACGCTTGAGAAAATCAGCGTGGTCAGCCAGATCCGGCATGCTATAGCCGTCGCCCGTCAGGTTGACCATAAAACCAAATACATCGCCAAAGTCGTCATTAACGCGGGATTGACTCGCACCCGGCGGAAGCGCGGCCTGGGCATCCTGTACTTTACGCCGCAGCGAATCCCATAATTGCTCCAACTCCTCGTTCTGCACCGTACTTTCGAGTTCAACGGTGATCTGCGATAGGCCATCGGAGCTCACCGAGCTAACCCGTTTGATCGATGACATCGCCTGGATAGACTCTTCCAGTGTCGAAGTGACTTCCTGCTCGACCTCTTCAGGCGTCGCACCGGGGTACTGCGTGGTGATCAGCGCATTGCGGATAGTAAATTCGGGGAACTCCAGCTGGCCCATGCCTAAAAAAGACAGCGCGCCGCCCGCCAGCAGCACCACGGTCATTAAATAGCTGGCCGCTCGGTGGCGTAGAAAGTAGTCGACCATTTTAAAGCCCCTGCTCTTTTTCCCACGGGGTCACCTTGGTGTCCTCGGTTAAGCGGTGGGCTCCCGCAGCCACAACGCGATCACCCGCCGCCAGCTCTCCGCTGACTTCCAGACCGTTTGAGGTTAGCCGACCGACCTCGACCGGTACCGCTTCAACGTTTTCTGGCTCAACGAATCGCCATACCAAGGCCTGGTCGGGATCATCACCGGCATAGCTCACCGCATCAGCGGGTAGGTGCCACAGCGGAGCGCTATTGTCGGTTTGCAGCGAGCTCAAATCGAGCCGCACGTTGGCACTCATGCCGTCTAGAAGAGTGATATCGTCCGGCTGGGGCAGCGTTAGCGTGACTTCATACGCCAAACTCTGCGCGCTGGCCTGGGTGGTGTAAGAGGCGAGCTGGGCGAGGTAAGGTTTATCGCTATTGCCAAAGCGCACTTCAAACGCCAACGCGTCTCCGAAGGGCGTTCCATTGCTTCGCGGTATGCGCTGCACGATCTGCTCCGGCAGATGAAACACCACATCTAACTGCCCTGGCTGCTGGATCACCGCAACAGTTTCCTGCACCTGAACAATCTGGCGGTTATCCACCGGCACTTGGGCAATCACCCCATCGTAAGGGGCGCGTAGCTTGGTATGCTCGACCTGCTCTTGGGCCTGTTCAAACGTTGCCCGGGCGGCCCGCCACTCGCTTTGCGACTCATCAAACTGGGATTGGCTGACCGCACCACGTTGCAAGGTATAGCGCATGCGTTCTAGCGTTGCCTCGGCTAGCTCCAAGCGCGAGCGGGCGCTGTCCAGCTCGCTTTGGACATTGCGATCATCAATGCGCGCGATGACTTCGCCCTCGCTCACCTGCTGGCCGGGGCTGACATTAAGCGCCAGTAACTCCCCGGCCATACGAAATGACAAATTGCTGCGCGTAGAGGCTTCCACCCGGGCCGGAAACTGCCGTAAGGCCGTCGCATTTGCCGACTCCAATACCGTCAATTTCACCGGCCGTGTGGCATCAGGTGACTGCGCTTGGGGTTGCTCACAGCCGGTTAGCACGAGCAGGGCCAGTAGAATGGGCAGTGAACGGAGAAGAGTAACGGCCACGAGAGGCTCCTTGATAGCGGACAGCACGAATTTTCAAACCTGCATTCAAAACATGAAGTGCGTAACATGGACACTTCACTGACATTCATGAATGTCAGTGAAGTGTATAATAATCACCATGCGGCGACTTTGCTATTTATCAGTGCCAAAATGCCGCTAATTCTATTAACAGGAGCCGCCATGTCCCGTCGTAAGGCTGACGCTGAACGTACCCGAGAAGCGATTCTCGACGCTGCGGAAACTACCTTTCTTGCTCAAGGCGTTTCGCGCACCACACTGGCGCATATTGCTCAGGAGGCGGGAGTAACAAGGGGGGCCATTTATTGGCACTTTGAAGATAAAGCAGCGGTATTCGATGCGCTGCTGGAGCGTGTAAGACTTCCATTGGACGGCATTGTCGATGATGCAGTGCAGCGCCTCGGCACCACGCCGGTTGAATGCCTCCGCGATATCGCTCAACGCTCACTGGCAGGAATTTGTCACGACCTTCCGCTGCAGCGGGCAGCCACCATCGTGCTCCACCGCTGCGAAAAATTGGAAGATAAACACCCTCGAATTTGCATGATCACCCAGCTCCCCAAACATGCTGAAGCACAGGTGGAAGCACTATTTGAGCAAGCACAAGCAGACGGCAACTTACGCGCTGACCTAACCCCAGCCAGCGCCCGCCGCCAGTTTCATGGCTTTTTGATCGGGGTTTGCTTTGATTGGCTGCAAGACCCGCAACAGTACTCTCTGGCAGATGAGTGCGACGCCATCGTAGAGACATTAATGCGCGGTTTGTTGGTGGAAAATACGCCGTGAAACAATGAGTATGACTTGGCACGCGGGTTGCTTGTATCACCAGGAGAACCTAACTAACCTGGAGCGTGCCATGCACCACTCTGACTACCCCCTTAGCGAAGTCCCTACCAGCGCCCGCAAGGGCTTGCTATCCACCTCGGCAGTGCTGCTCGGCTTTACCTTTTTCACCGCCACCATGTGGGCAGGTGGCACCTTAGGCCAGGCCTTTCCGATTGGCCAACTGCTATGGATCATACTGATTGGCAATCTGCTGCTGGGGGGTTACGCAGCAGCCCTCGCCTATATTGCGTGTAAAAGCGGGCTCAATTCGGTACTGATGGGACGCTTCTGCTTTGGCGAGAAAGGCAGCAAACTCTCCGACTTTATCCTTGGTTTTACCCAAATCGGCTGGTACGCCTGGGGTACAGCGACGATCGCACTGGTGTTAGTGCGCACCACTGAAATGCCTGAATGGCTGGAAATCCCCTTAATGGTGCTCTTTGGGTTTGGCTTCTGTGTGACCGCCATGATCGGTTACAAGGGGATGGACTGGCTGTCACGCTTTGCTGTCCCGGCAATGATGCTGTTTATTCTGATTAGCCTGTTCACCGGACTGGTGGATGTGCGCGGCTTTGCGGGCCTTAGCCAGCAAACACCCACAGAAAGCATGAGCGTGGCAGCGGCCATCACGGTCATTATTGGTACCTTTATTAGCGGCGGCACCCAAGCCACCAACTGGAGCCGCTTCGCCAAGACGCCGAAAATTGCCGTCATCTCCACCATGGCGGCTTTTTTTGTAGGTAACGGCTTAATGGTGCTGACCGGCGCGCTGGGCACCATGATTTACCAGCAGGCAGATATCGTGGATGTATTGATCGCCCAGGGGTTTGTCACCATCGCCGTGCTGATGCTGTTTCTGAATATCTGGACGACCCAGGACAACACCATCTACAACTTCGCCGTGGCGGGCTGCAATTTACTGCGTACCGAAAAACGCCGGTTGGTGACGGTGGGCGGCGCAGCGATTGGCACTGTGCTCGCGGTAGGCGGCATGTACAACCTGCTTATTCCGTTCCTGGTACTGCTCGGCACCTTTATTCCGCCCATGGGAGGGGTCATCATGGCGGACTTCTGGCTCAAGCATAAAGGCCGTTACCCCGCTTTGGATGCCGCTCAACTGCCCGACTTCAACCGCAGAGGGCTGGCTGCCTATGCGCTGGGTGCCGGGGCTGCCTACTTTTCTCCGTTACTACCGCCATTGGTAGGGGTCGCGGTGGCAGCGGGCAGCTACGCCGTGCTGCTGCGTTTAAACCACGCTACGCTGAGCGATACGCTTCCTTCACCCGCTAAACAATAAGTGAGCCCTTTTTCTTATGCCCATGCAGATCATTAACGCCCGCCTACGCCAGCGCCCAGAACTTTATCGGCTGGAAATTGAGAACGGCACGTTCACCGCCATCACCGCACAAGATGCACCACAAACAGCGAGCGCGGGGCAGGTTGATGCAGGCGCCAAGCTCGTCTGCGCGCCGTTTATCGAGCCCCATATTCATTTAGACGCAGCTCTTACCGCGGGCGAGCCCAGCTGGAACCAAAGCGGCACGCTGTTTGAAGGCATTGAGCGCTGGGGTGAGCGCAAACCCATGCTCACCGAAGCCGATATTCGCGAGCGCGCTCTGAAAACGCTTAATTTATTAATCGGCAATGGCGTTCAGTTCGTGCGCACCCACGCTGACACCAGCGACCCAAGCCTGATTGGCCTTAAAACGCTGTGTACCTTGCGGGATGAACTGAAGGATAAAATCGATATTCAAGTAGTCGCCTTTCCCCAAGACGGCCTGCTCTCCTACCCCGGCGGAGAAAAGCTAATGGAGGAGGCGCTGGAATTCGGTGCCGACGTAGTGGGTGGCATCCCCCATTTCGAATACACCCGCGAACTGGGCGTGGCGTCCATGAAGCGGGTAATCGAACTTGCGATCAAGTACGACCGCTTGGTGGATGTGCACTGCGACGAGATCGACGACCCCAATTCGCGCTTTCTTGAAGTGCTGGCCTGCGAAGCGCTCTTTAATGATTTAGGCAGCCGCGTGACCGCAAGCCACACCACCGCGATGCACTCTTACGATAACGCCTACTGTTCCAAGCTGTTTCTGCTACTCAAGCGCTCGGGCATTAATTTCGTCTCTTGTCCCACCGAAAGTATTCATTTGCAGGGGCGCTTCGACACCTACCCCAAACGGCGCGGCGTCACACGGGTAAAGGAACTCAACGAGGCGGGCATCAACGTCTGCTTTGCCGAAGACTCCATTTTTGATCCTTGGTATTCGTTGGGTAACGGCAAGCTTTTGCGAACACTGGATTTCGGCCTGCATATCTGCCAAATGATGGGTTATCAAGACTTTAGTCAGGCGCTTTCGCTGATTACTGACAATAGCGCTCGCACGCTGAACATCGAAGAACGCTACGGCATTGAAGTGGGCAAACCGGCCAGCTTCAACCTGCTGGAAGGCGAGGATGATTACAGCGTGCTGCGCAATCAAGGCGAGGTGCTGCTTTCGGTGCGCCACGGCGAGATCATCATGCAGCGCGACCCCGCCAAAATCACCACGCCGCCTTGGCTCGGCTTTTAGAATAAGCGTAAAATGGCTGGGCTGATATTCAGCAAAGTTCTCAGGGCGGGGTGAAAGTCCCCACCGGCGGTGATACGGCCTTTGAACCAGGCCGCTAAGCCCGCGAGCGCTCAAGCAAGCAATTGCTTGAGGTCAGCAGATTCGGTGAGAAACCGAAGCCGACGGTGATAGTCCGGATGAAAGAGAACGGCACCTTAGACACGCAACGTTAACAGTGGCTATGCCATCTGTTACGGCTGCCTGACGACCGGTTCCGCGTGCCCTGATTCTGGTACAACTTATCCAAGAGAATGACCATGAATCAGACATTTCCGCTGACACTTTCTACCCACACCACGTCTCAACGCATCGCGTTTATTCAAGGCCACTGGCATCAGGATATCGTCGAGAAGGCCTATGAAGCCTTTATTGCTGAAGTAGAACGCTGTGGTCTTAACGCCAAACAAGTAGACCCCTTCACCGTTTCCGGTGCTTACGAAATTCCCTTGCAAGCAAAAGTACTCGCCCAAAGTGGCCGCTATGGCGCCATTGTCGGGGCTGGCTTTGTGGTCGATGGCGGTATTTATCGCCACGACTTTGTGGCTCATGCGGTGATTGATGGCTTGATGCGTGTGCAGTTAGACACGCAAGTGCCGGTGATCTCGGCAGTATTAACACCGCATCACTTCCATGAGCACGCCACGCATCACGACTTCTACACCCAACACTTTGTTACCAAAGGGAAAGAAGCCGCCCATGCGTGTCTGAACACGATGGAAAACCTGCATAGAGCGCGCAAGCTAAGCGAGGCTTGATGCACTGCGGTTCAGGCTCGGCTAGGCGCCGAGCCTGAACTGCTTAATTCACTTCACATCAAGCAAGTAACCATAAAACGCCGTATTGCGCTGCCAGCCCAATGACTCATAAAGGTGCTGGGCACGCTCGTTCTCTACCTGCGTCATTAATATCAAGCGTGCCACGCCATGCTCTTTGGCGAGTTTTGTAGCGGCTTCCATTAACGCCCTTCCCGTGCCCTTATCGCGAGACTCTGGAAGCACAAAAAGATCATTTAGCGTCCAGCGCGCGTTTAAGCCCACCGTGGAAACCCCAGGGTAAAGCTGAACAAAACCAGTGAGCCGACCATTCTCACTCTCACTAACGAGAATGCGTGAATCCGCTTGCCCAAATCGTTGGCGCAAAAAGGCACGAGCGGCCTCCACATTACTAGGCTGAGCGTAGAATTGCCGATAACCATCTAACAGTTCCGTTAGCGTATCAAGGTCATTAATCGTGGCAGGGCGAACAAATGTCATACTCATCTCCAGGCTCGTTTGCTATCACGCCAATAACGTTATAGTGAGTTAACACCTAATTGCTAACTGAAAACAGCTTTTATCACCTGCTCAGGAAACGCTCTATGCCCGACTTCATCGCCCCTGATGGTCATCCCCGCTGCCTATGGTGTGGGGGCGCGGCGGAGTTTTTGCCTTACCATGACAACGAGTGGGGCTTTCCAGTGGCTAACGACCAGCGGCTGTTCGAGAAGCTGTGCCTGGAGAGCTTTCAGTCCGGGTTGAGTTGGCGCACCATTCTCAATAAACGCGAAAACTTCCGCGCCGCTTTTCACCATTTTGATTTTCATCAGGTTGCCCGGTTTGACGAAGACGATGTGCAGCAATTGCTGCAGAACGCAGGTATTATTCGCCATCGCGGAAAAATCGAAGCGGTGATTAATAATGCTTTAAGGGCGCAAGAAATGGTCGAACAGGAAGGCTCGTTAGCCGCCTTCTTTTGGTGTTTCGAGCCAGACACCAGCTCCCTCCCTCCGCCGCAAACCCAGGCCACCTCGCCTGAATCCATCGCGCTATCCAAAGCGTTAAAAAAGCGCGGTTGGAAATTCGTTGGTCCAACAACCGCTTTTGCCTTTATGCAGGCGATGGGGTTGGTCAATGACCACTCGCTAAACTGCATCACCCGCGTGCAGGTTGCACAGGCACGGCAGCAATTTAAGCGGCCGATATAAAAAAACAGTGATAGGGTATGGTTTTTGACACGCTTATCAATAAACCGAACAGCAAGGGGACGACACGTTCCCAATGGGGTCAACGTGGTTCAATCATTCTCTTCACCTACAGAATCCCGCACCTCACGATATAAAGCTTGGAGTGTGCATATATTCACCGCCAGCGGTGTACTACTCGGCACCATGGCGCTGCTTGCACTGGTCGATAATAATCCCGTCGCCTGCCTCCTCTGGCTGGGTGCTGCGATGATGATTGATGGTATTGATGGCACTCTGGCGCGTAAGTATGAAGTGAAGACGATACTGCCCCACTTCGATGGCTCAACGCTCGATATGGTCATTGATTACCTGACCTGGGCCTTTATTCCTGCCCTCTTTATCTACTACTTTATTGAACTGCCGCCCTATTTTGCACTGCTCTCAGTATTCATTATTCTGCTGTCGTCGATGTTCTGTTTCTGCAATGTCGATATGAAAAGCCAGGACAACTACTTCGTTGGCTTTCCAGCCGCCTGGAACATCACCGCCGCCTATTTTTACATTATTGATTTACCTCCTTTTATTACCTTTGCCACTATCGTTGTTCTCGCCATTCTCACCGTGACTAAAATGAAGTTTCTTCATCCCTTTCGCGTGCGTTTGTTCATGCCACTCAATATCGCCGTCACCCTGCTATGGTGCGTGTGTGCGACGTCACTGATACTTTCCAGCCCTGAGCACGCCGCTTGGGCAGTATGGGGGTGGGGCATTGCCTCTGTTTACTTCGCCGGCATGTGCCTATGGCGCACGGCGCAAGAGTGGTTTGATTGAACCAGCCGACTGGCTGTAGCAAGGAGCATGGAAGATGTCACTGACCCCGCGGCAACAGAAGAAATTCAGAGCGCTGGCGGCAGAAATCGAAGGAGTCGATGTCGAAGTCTACCAGCGTTTTGAGCGCGACCCTCTGGAGCCGATCATCGGCCTTGGCAAGCCGAACCTACGCATTGGCTTTTTCGGACGCGACCCAGGGCGCGATGAGGTTCGCCATGGGGAGCCCTTTATCGGCGCTGGCGGGCAGTTGGTCAGAAAGGCGCTGCATGAGCACCTTTATGATGAAAAAATGTCTGACTTCGAGGCCTCGCGCGCCGTGGGCGAGCACTTTTTCTGGATCAACACCGTGCCCTACAAACCCATAGGCAACAAGGCGTGGTCCATGAAGGTCAAGCGCCACTTTCACGGCTTGATGAACGAAATCCTGATCTCCCGCTGGGAAGGGCGAACCCTGATCACGCTGGGTCGCGAGGCTTTTCTATGGTTCGGCATCGGCCGCTCAAAAGAGGAGCGTGCACGCCTGGAGGCATTCTGGAAGCGCGAGGATCGCTTTGAAAGTAGTATCGAAGTAACGCTAGAGGATGACCGGGGCGAAGCACAAACCTTTCAACTCTATCCGCTGCCTCACCCCTCTCCGCTCAATCAGACCTGGTATGCACGCTTTCCAGGTCTCCTGAAACAGCGCTTAGAGCAATTGGATGTGCGCCAGGGTAACCTCACCTTATGAGGCTGTGATCGCGCCCTCATCCCAGCACGGCTGCATGCGCCTGCGCGTCCTCCACCATCTCAGTAGCCAGCTCACCCACCGTACGTACGGCCGCTTCAATCGCGGGCGTTAGCGTAAACGCGTAGTTCAGGCGCAAACATTGGCGAAACTTGCCCGAAGCTGAAAACAGTGACCCCGGCGCTACATGGATAGCATGCTGCGCTAAGCGCTGATTGAGCTTCACACAATCCACCGCAGCGGGCAGCTCCACCCAAAGCAAAAAGCTGCCTTGCGGGTAACTGATACCCGCCCCCTTGGGGAAGTAGCGCTGCACCCAGCTGATCATGATATCGCGCTGGCGCTGATATTGGCGGGTGGCGTAACGGACATGGCGCTCGTAGTGCCCTTTGGCGACGAACTCCGCTACGGCCAGCTGCGGCAATGTCGCCGAGGCGCCGGTGGAGACATACTTCATATGCAACGCTTGGTCACGATAGCGCCCTGGCGCCAGCCAACCCACTCTTAACCCCGGCCCCACCGTTTTGGAAAAGCCACTGCACAGCATCACGCGCCCGTCGTCATCGAAGGATTTGACGGTGCGCGGCCTGGGCAGGGTAAATGACAGGTCACCGTAGATATCGTCTTCGATAATCGCCACATCGAAGCGTTGAGCAAGCTGAAACAGCGCCCGCTTACGCGCCTCGGGCATGGTGTAACCCAGCGGATTGTTGTAAGTGGGCGTGACCTGTATGGCGCGGATTGGCCACTGTTCCAGCGCCAGCTCTAGAGCTTCCAGACTAATACCGGTTTGTGGGTCGGTGGGTATCTCCAGCGCTTTTAAGCCGTTGGCCTTAAGGATTTGCATGGTGCCGTAAAAGCTCGGCGAGTCGACAGCTACCACATCGCCAGATTGGGTGAGGGTGCGCAACGCAATCGACAGCGCCTCCTGGCAGCCAGTCGTAACCACAATGTCGTCCGGGTGTAGCAGGCAGCCCGAGGCAATGGCCAATCGCGCCACCTGTTGGCGAAGCTCGGGGCTACCGCTTAGTTTGTCGTAGTTGAACCCGTGCAGGTCACTGCTGCGATGCAGCCCGGCGAGAATCTTCGACAGTGGCCGCAGCGTCTCATACTCAAAATTCGGTATGCCACGCCCCAGCAGCAGCAGCAGCCGCACGTCATCACGTTGGGTAGCGACGAGCTCCAGCACTTGATCCCATTGGGAAATATCCAGCGGGCGCTGTGCGGGTCGTGAGACCGACGGTAGCACTGATGGCACGCGGCTAGGCAGCACGAAGTAGCCCGATTTTGGTCGAGACTCGATCAACCGCACGTCCATCAGCTGACGGTAGGCCTCCTGGGCCGTCGAAATGCTAACGCCCAACTCCTGACAGACCGCACGAATAGAGGGTAGGCGATCACCTACCCGGTAAATGCCGTGCTCAATACGCTCCCGCAAAACCGTGGCGACTTCTTCATAACGTGTCATGACACTATCCCGCCCACACTCGAATATCAATACAGATGCCCTATTCTGTGGCCATACAGAGCGCCAGAACACCCTTCTGTATTCTAAAAATATTAAATACTATATCTGTATTGATATAGTAGCACTAAGTAAGCTGGTTGAGCAGATAATAAGGAGGATTAGCCATGCCGCGCTTCAGCCTTACCCAGCTTCGCTATCAGTTGCGTTATCAACTGCGCCAGTACCGTCACTACCGCCGTAGCCGCCGCCAACTGCTATCCCTTGATGACAGGCTACTTGACGATATTGGCATTGACCGCACACAGGCGCTCAAAGAGGGACATAAAGCGTTTTGGAAGCATACACCACTCGATGAGGGGCCTTATGAAAACCGCTGAGTATTACCTACTCGACGTCTTTACCGACCAGCCGTTTACCGGCAACCCATTGGCCGTTTTTCTAGAGGCTGATGGGTTGGCAGCCAGTACCATGCAGGCGCTGGCTAATGAGCTTAACCTGGCCGAAACGGTGTTTTTAAGTGCCGCTACTGGGCCGAATCACTACCCGATGCGTATTTTTACACCAACGCGAGAGCTGCCTTTTGCCGGTCACCCCACGGTTGGCACCGCGCATCTGCTAAGGGAACTGGATGTAGTGAACCGCGGGCAAGGCGTTGTGCTCCAGCCTCCCATCGGCGAGCTCGTGGTTAATTATGAACAAGGTAGGGCAACGTTTAAGACCGCCCAACCCGCCATGATCACAGACAGCACTATTGATCGCACCACGGCCGTTGAGCTGCTGGGATTGGACATCCATCAGGTGATGGGTGATCCGGTGATTGCCTCCTTCGGGCTGCCCTTTCATTTGATCGAACTCACTGACGTGGCAGCGTTAGAGAACGTGCGAATTTCTACAACGGCTTGGGCAAGTGCTGTTGCAGCCAGCAGTGCCGTCCAGGTTTATCTGTATGTGATTGAACAACAAGGTGGGGCAGAAACAGTGGTCAAAAGCCGCATGTTCTGTATGCATGCCAGCATTTGCGAAGACCCCGCTACCGGCAGCGCCGCAGCCGCTTTAACCGGCTATTTGGCCTCACTTCAACCCGATACCTTGCAGTGCAAGATTCACCAGGGTGTTGAAATGGGTCGTCCCAGCGTTATCTACACAGCAGCAAATGGCGGTATCAAACCCGGTTTTGTACAGGTGGGCGGTAACGCAGTGATAGTGGGTAAGGGAGAGTTTTACCTAGAACTGTAACCAAAAGCTGAAACAAAAAAGAGTGCCCACGATATCGCGGACACTCAGCATCTGTTCTCAGTTGGCTAACGTTATGCTGCCTGTACCTCAATACGACGGGTACGGTGGCTATCTTTCTTGGGCAGCGTTAGCGTCAGTACGCCGTTGACGAGAGTGGCGCTAATGGCATCACTGTCCACTTCGTGACTGAGGTTGAAACGCCGCGCAAAACGCTGGCCGCGAACTTCGGCGTGCAGCGCGCTCAGCCCTTCGGGCATATTCAGCGCTATCTCACCCTCCAAGCTCAGCACGTTGTTGTCGAGCTCTATTTTCAGCGTCTCATTAGTAACGCCGGGCATATCTGCCAACAGTTTGAGCGCGTTAGACTCCTCAATGATATCCACCGCTGGCAGCAGGGTTTCTTCACGGCGTTGCTCTTCGCCACCTTGTTGCAGCGGGGAGTGGTTGGATGAACGAACAACGTTATTCATGATTTATCCCTCCTTATTCAAGGTTAACAAACATGATTTACGCCGCCTGAACATCAATACGCCGCGGCTTGAGCTCTTCGCGCTTAGGCAGCACGATCTCAAACACCCCATGGGCATGGCGTGCCTCTGCCCGTTCGGCATCGAGACCGTCGGGAAGCGCAACCGCTCTCACAAACTCACCGCTGGCGCGCTCACGACGAAATACCGGGCGCGAGCTGCCATCGTCATTACTACCCGTCACAGCATCGCGTTTGCCACGCAGTGTCAGCACATTGTCCTGAACATCGATGGTCAAATCCGAGGGTGCCAGACCCGCCGCAAACACATAGACCCTCACGGCATCGTCGCTACGCGCCACGTTGATCATCGGAAAACTACCACGTGGCACCGCGCGAATATCCATCGCATTGCTGTCGGGCAAGAAGCCATCCAGCAACTGGCTAAACCAGTCAAACTGGCGAGGCAAGCCGGTTTCAAAACGCTTGAGATCATCGAACATATCGAACACCTCCTACGTTAAGCAGACTATGAAAATCGTCATAAGAGGCAGCCTCTTACTCTTACACAACTTAAAGAAGCAGCCTCTACGCTGTAAAAATAGGAGCGGTCAGTCGATTTTCAAGGGTCTGGATGGCAATTTTTTTGGACTTTTAAACCTGCCAAGGACAGCACATTAAGGCCGCTTTAAAAACCGATGCTCACAGCGGTTAAGCGACCGTTACATCGGTAGAGAGATAGACATCCTGAATAGCATGCAGCAACTCAACGCCTTCCTGCATGGGTTTCTGGAAGGCCTTGCGCCCTGAGATCAAGCCCATACCACCGGCGCGTTTGTTGATCACCGCCGTGCGCACTGCTTCGCCGAGATCAGAGTGCCCCTTGGAGCCCCCGCCGGAATTAATCAAACCCGCGCGACCCATAAAGCAATTGGCAACCTGGTAGCGGGCCAAATCGATGGGGTGGTCAGTGGTTAGCTCGCTGTAGACATTATCGTGGGTATGGCCAAAGCCTACTGCACGGTAACCGCCGTTGTTCTCAGGCAGTTTCTGTTTGACGATATCCGCCTTGAGGGTTGCGGCCATGTGGTTAGCTTGGCTGGTGAGGTCGGCGGAGACGTGATAATCGGTGCCGTCCTGCTTGAAGGCTGGATTGCGTAAATAAGCCCACAAGACCGTTACCATTCCCAATTGGTGAGCGCGCTCAAAGGCCTCGCTAATCTCCATGATTTGTCGACGGCTCTCATGGGAGCCAAAGTAAATCGTCGCCCCCACCGCCACGCATCCCATGTCGTGGGCCTGGTCTACATCGGCAAATAGCGTTTGGTCGTATATCGCTGGATGGCTCAACGTCTCGTTATGGTTCAGCTTGAGCATCATCGGGATTTTGTGGGCATAACGCCGCGCCACCGACGACAAAACACCCAGCGTCGATGCTACGCCGTTACATCCCCCTTCAAGTGCCAGCTCAACAATGTTGGCTGGGTCAAAGTAGCGCGGATTGGGTGCGAAGGAAGCACCCGCTGAGTGCTCAATACCCTGATCCACCGGCAGCAAGCTAAGGTAACCGGTACCTGCCAAGCGGCCGTGATTAAAAAAGCTCTGCATACTGCGCAGCACCGCTGGGCTGCGGTCGCTATCTGCCATAACACGGTCAATAAAGTCTGGGCCCGGCAGGTGCAAGCTATCCCGGGGTACGCCCTGGCACGTGTGATTAAGCAAACTATCGGCGTCACTGCCGAGCAAAGCGGCTATATCAGTCATGATGAGCTCCTTTATGTTCATATGTAACAAAAAGTAAGTGTATGCCAAAAACTGCTGAATGAAGTGTATCGATTTAATAAAGCCTAGCGCTTCAATAGAGCATAGGGGAAGCACCGCTGCAATCATGTGGCGCTAGGTTTCCTGACAGTTGACAAAGCTATGACTAAAGGATGAAAATTCAATCACGAATGAGTTTTAGTCGCAAATAAGACTCCTCTTATTTCCTTCGTTTCCCACTTGGAATCACCTTTATAATGCCCGTCTCTTCGCCGCTTATTGCGCCGCTGGCATCCAGCTATCGGCGTTTTATTGTTACTCGTTTACTGATTGTCGCAGGGTTAGCTATCGCTTTGGTCATCTCCCTGCTGGCTGATATCGCCAGTGGCCCCGCACACATCTCGGTGGCTGATTTAATCGCGCTACTGTTTGATGCCCATGCTCAAGGCCCGATTCAGCAGGCCATTGTCTGGGAGATCCGCATGCCTGCGGCGCTAATGGCGGTACTGGTAGGCGCCACCCTGGGCCTGGCCGGTGCGGAAATGCAAACGGTACTCAATAACCCCCTGGCCAGCCCATTTACCCTGGGCGTTGGCGCAGCGGCCACCCTCGGCGCATCGCTGGTGATTGTCTTCAACTTTTCCCTGCTTGGCTTGAGTGCCCACTACGCCACCGCCCTGATGGCGTTTGTGTTTGCGGCGGCTTCGATTTTGACCATCAATGCGCTGTCGCGCCTCTACGGTGCCAGCCGTGAAATCATCGTGCTGTTTGGTATTGCGCTGGTCTTTGTACTGAACGCGCTGGTCGCGCTTTTGCAGCTCATCGCCAGCCCTGATGCGTTACAGCAACTAGTCTTCTGGACGATGGGCAGCTTGTCCCGTGCTTCTTGGGAGACGGTGGCCATCGTGGCAGCCGTGCTGGCTGTTTGCCTGCCCTTCTCGCTGCGCAGCGCCTGGGCAATGACGGCACTGCGTTCGGGCGATGAACACGCCCGCAGCTTCGGCATTGCGGTTGAACGCCTGCGGCTTATCTCGCTACTGCGGGTGAGTTTACTTGCCGCTGGGGCGGTCGCGTTTGTGGGCACTATCGGCTTTATCGGGTTGGTGGGGCCGCATATGGCCCGGCTGGCGCTGGGTGAAGATCATCGCTTCTACCTACCGGGCAGCGCGCTGGCGGGAGCGCTGGTGCTTTCGCTTGCCTCTATCGCCAGTAAAACCCTGGTCGATGGGTTGGTACTGCCCGTGGGTTTGGTGACCTCGCTGGTGGGAATCCCCTTCTTTATGGCGTTGATTATGATGCAGGGGCGTGCGCGATGAAGTCAGGTTTTACACTCAGTAACTTCACGACCGGCTATCGCAAACGGCGCGTATTCGACCAGCTCAGCTTGCCCACACTGCCACCCGGTTCGCTGGTCGCGGTGCTGGGGCCCAACGCGGTAGGTAAATCAACCCTGTTAAAGGCCATCGCGGGCTTACAACCGGCCAGCGGGCGAATGCAGCTCAACAATATCGACCTCGCCAGCCTCAGCGGCACAGCGCGAATGCGCCATGTGGGCTATTTACCGCAAACGCTCCCTCAGGCCACCACATTAGTCGCTTATGAAGCGGTACTAAGCGCCTGCCGTGCGGTGCGCCCCGACCTAAGTCGTACAGAAATAGAAGCGTTAATCGAACGTGTTTTCGATGCGCTGGCCATTCGGCCGCTAGCCCTGCGCCCGCTAAGCGAACTCTCCGGTGGTCAGCGCCAGATGGTCGGCCTGGCCCAGGCGATTGCCCGTCAACCAGCGCTATTACTGTTGGATGAGCCCACCAGCGCGCTGGATTTGCGTTGGCAGCTGGCACTGATCGATACCGTTCGCACAGTGATTGCGCAACGTCAGTCGGTCTGCCTGATGGCTATCCACGATATCAATCTGGCCCTGCGCTTCTGCGACCAGGTGCTGCTGTTTGGCAACGGCGGCCTACTAGCTGCCGGCGACCCTCACACGGTAATTACCCCCGACGTACTGCACGCCGCCTACGGGGTCGAGTCGCGGGTCGAGCGATGCTCGCTGGGGCGGCCCATTGTGCTTAGCGATCGCGTCAGTGAGCATTCAGCGAGCTCTATTTAGCGCCCCCTTTAGCAAACACCATTTAGGAAAACCCAATGCGCCGCCTGGCTATCAATCTGTTGTGTTGGATCAGTCTGTTAAGCGCTACCGCCTGCTGGGCAGCCGATTCACAGGCGGGCTTTCCCAAACAGCTTACCGACCTCGCCGGGCGCCAGGTGACGCTTTCAGCGCCGCCATCACGCCTGTTCCTTACCCAGCCGCGCCAGTTCTACGCACTGGCCAGCCTGCTGGATAACCCCACCGAGCACTTGGCGGGCTGGGCTTATCCATTGGCCATGTTCGATCCCGCCATGGCCCAGCACTTTGCTAGCCAGTGGCCTGCGCTTGCCCAACTGCCCACGCTTTCACACGCGCCAACCCCCCAGCTCGATAGCGAAGCGCTACTGATCCTGGCGCCGGATCTGGTGCTGTTTGATCTCTCACGTGCCAGCAGTGTTGAAGGCTCCCCGCTGGCGCAACTACTCGACGAGTTGGGCATTGCCTACCTGTTTATCGACTTTAACCGTCACCCGTTGGAAAACACGCCCAAAAGCCTAACTCTTTTAGGCGAGGCATTAAACGCGACGCCACGGGCCAACCGTATGACGTCCCTGATTGAACAGCGTTTGGCGCGTATCGACCAGGGTTTGGCAGCGCTGAAGCTGGCAGAGAATCCCACTGAACCGCCCAGGGTACTGATCAATATTGCCCCTGGGGTGAAAGTTGACTGCTGCCGCACCAATTTAAGCAATGGGCTGGCCGACCTGGTCGCACGGGCAGGCGGCGATAACGTCGCCGATGCATTAACGCCCGGCGCTTCGGCGACGCTAAGCAACGAATGGGTACTGAGCCACCCGCCCGAGGTCGTTATCAATACTGCGGGGCAATGGAGAGCCGGTGATGGCTTACGCGCCGGACTGGGTATTAGCGCCGACGACATTAACCAGGATTTACATCTCCTCAGCCAAACACTCCCCGGCTGGACGCATCTTAATGCCGTTCAGAATGAACAGTTTTATGCCCTTTGGCACGGTTTCCACCAAGGCCCCTTCGCCATCGTGGCACTGGAGCGTATTGCCCAGTGGCTGCACCCCGCGCTGTTTAGCGATCTCGACCCGACCGCCACTTTCGACACCCTGCTACCCACCGCGCCAGCGCTCAGCCGCGAGGGGCATTTCTGGGGCGCACTCAACGCTCAATAACGCTTGCTCACTCAACCCACTGTCAACAAAAGGATCGAACACCCATGTTCCGCTCTCGAACCATTGCGCTGTTTTCGCCGCTGCTGCTTCTGAATCCACTGCCCTATGCCTATGCTCAACAAACCAATGAGACCGCATCAGAAACAGTCTCAGAAACATTAATCGTCACCTCGGATCGCCTCACTGACGTGGCGCCGCAGAGCTATCGCGCCCAACACTCTAGCCTGGCCAGCAAACAGCCGGTGTCGTTTTTAGAAGAAGCCCGTACGGTGGAAGTCGTCACCGCCCAGGTGATGACCGACCATAATATCGACAGCTTGGATGAGGCGATGGCGATGGTCGCAGGGGTCACCGAAGGCAACAATATGGGCGGTACCGAAGACGGCTATATCAAACGCGGTTTCGGCAGTAACAGCGATGGCTCGATTCTGATCGATGGCATCCGCCAGCCCCGGGGCACCTTCTCCATGGCGACGGTGGATCATGTCGAAGTACTCAAGGGTCCGGCATCGCTCTTCCAAGGCCAGCAGGATCCTGGCGGGGTGATTAACCTAGTCACCAAACGTCCTGAGTATGAGTGGCAGCGCGAAATCAGCGCCGAAGCGACCTCCTTGGGTGGCGGCAACGCCAGCGTCGATGTCACAGGCCCGCTTGCCGATACCGGGCTTGCCTTCCGCTTTATCGTCCACCATGAAGATGAAGACTCCTTTCGAGCCTTCGGTAACAATCGACGCACTATCGTTGCCCCCTCGCTACGCTGGGAAGGCAGCGACAGTCGCGCGCAGATCTCCTATGAATATCGCGATTATGACTTGGATCTGGATCGCGGCACGGTGATTGTCGACGGTGAGCCCGCCAAGGTGCCCGATGAGCGCCGCTTCGATGAACCCTGGTCGCGGGTATTTGGTCACGACGAAGCGGTCACCGCTTGGTGGGAGCAGGATATCAACAACGACTGGTCAACAAGATTGACCTACGGCTGGAACCGCCGCCAGTACAGCGATGGCCAGCCGCGGGTGCTGAGTGTGGATGAAGATACCGGCGCGCTAACCCGCCGTGCCGACGCCAACTACGGTTTTGACCGCCGTGTGCAGTACACCGCCTGGGATACCACCGGCACCGCCACTCTGGCAGGCATGCGTCACGACATCACCGTGGGAATTGATCACGAACGACGCCGGGACTATCTGGCCGAGGTGTATCGCGGCACGGCGGTGACCGACCAAAATATATATGACATAAGTTACGGTGGCCTGAATCTGAATAGCGACAGCCTTAACAACTCGCTTAGCCAGCGCTTAGATGAAATCAATACCACCGGCGTCTACTTGAATGACCGCTGGCACTTCAACGACCGCTGGACGCTGGGGCTAGGCGGGCGCTATACCCACTATGAGCAGTTTGGTGGCCGTGGCCGACCCTTCGTGACCGCCACCGATATCAGCGACGATATTTTCCTGCCTTCGGTCAGTTTGCTGCATCGCCTGACGCCGGATACGTCGGTTTATGCCAGCTATAGCGAGGCTTTTGTGCCCAATGGCGCCGACAGTGATACCGGTAAGACGTTGGATCCCGAGCACAGTATGGGCAGCGAAATTGGCGTCAAGCACCTGTGGAACGACCAGTTCTCGTTAGCCGCTGCGCTGTTCGATATCCGCAAAGAGAATGTGGCCGTCTCCGACAATGGTGTCACCCGCACGGTAGGCGAAGCGGGCTCACAGGGTGTGGAGCTAACGGTTTCCGGCCAGTTGACCGATCAGCTTTCGCTACTAGGTGCTTACGCCTACACCGACACCGAAGTGCTCAAGGATACCGAAGGCACCCAAGGCAACCGGCTAACCAACGCCGCACGGCATACCGCCAGTCTCTACTTGGCTCATGACCTAAATACCGGCCCGGAACTGGGCAACTGGTGCCTGGGCGGTGGAGTACGCTACGTGGGCGAGCGCGAAGGCGACGCGGACAATAGTTTCCAGCTGGATGCCTATACTGTCGCTGATGCCTTTGTCGGTTGGGATACCCCTTGGCTGGGCGACAACCTGCACCTGCAGCTCAACGCCAAGAACCTGTTTGATACCACTTACTACCCCTCCAGCGGCGGCAGCACGCGGGTAGTGGTCGGCGACCCTCTGGAAGTTAGCCTTCAGGCGTTGGTGAGGTTTTAAACAGCTCATCCCCATTATAAGCCTCGACCAGATGCGACTGCTGCCATAGCCGGGCCACCAACTCTTGAATAAAGCTGCGCACAATAAGCGAGGGCCGCCGACCAGCCCGGGTGACGACACAAAACGGCGAAGCGATCTCAACCTGATCCGGTAGCAACGCTTTAAGTTCGCCCCGCTCAACCCAGTGGCTGGCGTAATAGTGGGGCAAATTGCCAATAAAGTGGCCGCTTAAAATCAGTAGCGCCTGGGCTTCCATATTGGAGGCATGAGCCCCCACCTGGGCATTGGGGAAGCTTTTAAGCTCTTGCAGGTTGGCATAGGGGCGTACCACAAAGGGGTGTTTGATGACTTCCTCAACCGTTAATTGAGCACTGTCGCGGGCAAACAGTGGATGCCGTTTTGCACAATAAATGCCGTGCACCTCCGTGTAGACCTGGCGGTGCTGCAAGCCTTCCATTTGCGCCGTTTCCGGCAGTATACCGAGCTGTACGGCGCCGTTTGCGATCTCGCCGATCAAGCGATCAGGGCTGCCCACAGTAATATTGAGGCGCGCTTTGGGGTTCTTTCGCAGGAACTCACCAATCACGCTCTGCAGATCAAGATCGACATCCATAATGGTGTTGTCGACTACGCCCAAGCGCAGCGTGCCGTAAACGGAGCTGCGTAACTCGCTCATCTCGCTGTCGAAATCGTCTACCGAAGAGAGCAGCTGTTTAGCGCGTTCATACACAATGGTGCCCCGCTCGGTTAGCTCAAACCCCTGCCGCCCCCGATGGCAAACGGTGAACCCTACCCGCTCCTCAAGGGCACGAATATGAAAACTGATGGCGGACTGGCTCATATGCAGCGCCGTTTGCGCACCGGCAAAACCACGATGCTCGGTTACCGCAAGGAATACAGAGAGGCTTTTCAGATCAGCAGCGGAGAGTTTCATTAGCGTGCTCTACGTTAGTGCAATTCACATCAATAAAACGGGTATGAACATCGAAAGATAACAGTTTTATTGTTGCATAACGCCTGCTTAACTCAAGGGGTTCTTGTTCAACAGGCCTTCGCCTTTGTTTCGAGTATCACTACCCCGAGGAGCATCCCCATGCAACGCATCCCCACTATCACCGCTGGCCTCCTACTTGGCGTTAGCTTCGCCACTACCGCTCACAGCGATTTGCTTGAAGACATTCGCACTGATGCCACCTTTACTGTTGGCACAGAAGCGCGTTTCGCCCCGTTTGAATATATCGAGGATGGCGAAATTGTTGGCTACTCCGCCGACATCATGGAACACATCATGCCCGAGCTTGAGGGCGTCGAACTGATCCGCATGGATCTGCCTTGGCAAGGCATTCTGCCGGGGCTGGAGCGCGAGCGCTTTGACTACGTGATTACCTCTGTCACCGCCACCCCAGAACGCATGGAGCGTTATCACTTAAGCGCCCCCATTGCCGATGCCACCATGGCCATTCTAAAACGCGCTGGCGAAGAAGATATCAACTCACCTGAAGATATCGCCGGCAAAGTAGCCGCCGCTCAAGCAGGCTCCGCGCAGTTAGAAGCGCTGGAAGCGTTGGCCGCGGAGCTAGAGGAAGCGGGTACTCCCGTTGAAGATATTCGCACCTACACAGGCGTTGATGAGGCCTATGCCGAGCTAGGGACGGGCCGTGTCGATGTGGTGATCAATAGTCTCCCTAACCTGCTCGAAGCCGAGCGTACCCGTCCGGATGTGTTTGAAGTGGTCGGCACTTTCGGCGACCCGGTTTACTTCTCCTGGGCCGGACGCGATGACGAAGAGAGCGCTTCCCTTAACACCTTTATGGACGAGCAGATTCAACGCCTCAATGAAGACGGCACCTTAACTGAGCTACAGGAAAAATGGTTTGGCAGCCCGATGGAGCTACCGTTAGAACTGCCTGCAGCCGAGTAAATCGGTACGACGTTCGTTAAGCCGATTCACTTCTCCCGACGGGTGCACCATGTTTGAGATTTTACTCAACCACTACCCTGTGCTGCTCAAAGGCTTGACCACCACCTTGGTGGTCTCGCTTTCCGCTATCGCATTGGGCCTGGTGTTAGGTGTTTTGCTGGCCTTTGGTTTGACCAGCCGGTATCGCCTAGTGCGCTGGCCCTGCGGGCTTTACCGCAGCTTTTGGCGTGGCACCCCCATTTTGCTGCAACTGCTGTTGGTCTATTACCTACTGCCCGAAATCGGCATTGAGATAGCGCCTATCTCAGCTGCCATTTTGACCCTAACGCTGAATACAACGGCCTTCCAAGCGGAAATCTTCCGCAGTGGTATCAGCCATATTCCCGCTGGGCAAATAGAAGCGGCGCGCATGGCGGGCATCTCCGCTTGGCAAACCCGCAGGCGCATCATCATGCCTCAGGTATTTCGTTTGACGTTGCCACCACTGACCAACGAGATCATCACGATTCTCAAGAATTCATCGCTGATCTCAGTGATTGCCGTCACCGAGCTAATGCGCGTTAGCGAACAAATCGCTTCACGTACTTTTCAGCCGCTGGAAACCTACCTGGCCGCTGCCGTGCTGTATCTCGCCGTCAATCTTGTGCTGGCACGCATCAGCGCTTACTTGGAACGCCGCATGGCCGGCGGCCTAGCCACCGAATAGGGGAGTGTCAGCTATGTTAGATATTGCCCTGATATGGGAAATGCGTGACCTGATGCTGCAAGGGTTGTGGAACACGCTGTGGATCTGCTTATTAGGCTGCTTACTGGCACTTTCATTAGGACTCGTACTGGCAGCGCTGCGGCTGGCCAACCCACGCCTGTTCAGCTATCCGGTGGCCTGTTATGTGGAAATTTGCCGCGGCATACCACTGCTGGTTCTGCTGTTTTTGCTCTATTACGGCGGCCCCAGCATTGGCTTGACGTTAAGCGCCAGCGTCGCTGGCGTGGTGGGAATCGGTCTCTACGGTGCCGGCTATTTTGCGGAAATTTATCGGGGCGGTTTCAAATCAATCCCTAAAGGCCAATTGGAAGCGGCGCGAATGCTCGGCATTTCCCCCTGGCACGCACTCGTCCGTATACAGATTCCACAAATGGCGCGTTTGATCGTACCGCCAAGCACCAATCAACTGATCATTTTAGTGAAAGAGTCCGCGCTAATCTCGATTATCTCGGTGGATGACCTGACCAAAAACGCCACCACCATCGTTAATCAGACTTTTCAGGTCATCGAGCCCTACCTGGCGGTGGCGTTGCTCTACTGGCTGATGATTGAACTGGTGGCCCGGGGTGGCTATGCGCTGGAAAAACGCTTGGCAAATCGTCAACCGCGCCATATCGCTCAAAAGGATAACGCCCATGCCAACGGCTGACACACTCGCGCCGCCTGCGACTACTCAACAAAAAGCCATTGTTGAGGCACACGGTATCAGTAAGCAGTTTGGCGATCTGGAAGTGCTGACCAACATCGACTTCAGCCTCGCCCCTTCCGAAGTGGTTTGTGTAATTGGCCCCTCCGGTTCAGGTAAATCCACCCTGCTGCGCTGTCTGGCGTTTTTGGAGCCCTACGATCACGGTAGCGTCTATATCGACGGTCAATTATTGGGCTATGAAGACCGCAGTGGTCAACGTGTGCGCACCAGCGAAAAACGCGTAGATGAAGTGCGCGCGCCAGTGGGCATGGTGTTCCAGCACTTTCACCTATGGCCCCATCGCACGGCACTGGAGAACGTGATCGAAGCCCTGCGTCTGGTCAACGGCCTTTCCCGGCGGCAAGCCGACACGGAAGGCATCGCGATGCTCGAACAAGTTGGCCTTGCCGACCGTGCGGGTCACTTTCCAGAGAGCCTTTCCGGTGGCCAGAAACAGCGAGTGGCGATTGCTAGGGCACTCGCCATGAAGCCCCGGGTGATGTTCTTCGATGAGCCTACCTCGGCGCTTGACCCGGAACTGGTCGGCGAAGTGTTGGATGTCATGAAGAAGCTGGCCGCAGACGGCATGACCATGGTGATCGTCACTCACGAAATGGGATTTGCCGCCAAGGTCGCCGACCGGATGATTTTTATGGATCAAGGCCGCGTGGTAGAGAGCGGCCCGCCCGCGACCCTGTTCCGCCAGCCAAAAAGCGAACGCCTTCAACAGTTTCTTAACACTTGGCGCGAGCGCCATATCAACTGATTCAGTCACCTCAACACGATTAAAACACCTGGAGCATCCCATGAGTTCTGATACACGCTTTGATCACGCCCGCATTGAGCAACTGCCGCGCAGCAACAGCGAACCTTGCGGCCATAATCACAGCTTGGAAAACCCTATCTCCCCCGACGGCACGCCGGTGCTGGGCGAGCGCTACGAAGTTGCCGCTCGTGGCGGGCGGGCGGTGCGTCTGAAAGCCGGGCAAACCATCCGTATTATTAATACTCATGGCACTCAAGTGTGCGACACCTGGGCGTTTAGCACTGACAACATCAACGAGTTCATGTCTTGGGAACACGGGCGCGCCTGGTTGAGCGCGCTGATTCCCCAGGTAGGCGATCCGCTAATCAGTAACCGCCGCCGCCCGATCATGACCCTCACCGCTGATACCTCGCCGGGTATTCACGACACGTTAATGGCCGCCTGCGACCTGTTCCGTTACATGACGCTGGGTGTCGAGGGCTACCACGACAGCTGCGCCGACAACCTGCGTTTAGCCATGAAGGCGATAGGCGTTGTCACTCCTGAGGTGCCCCAGCCGCTCAATCTATGGATGAACATTCCCGTTAATGACCAGATGAAAGTCGACTGGTGCCCGCCTGTGTCCAAACCCGGTGACTATGTGGAGCTACGCGCTGAGATGGACTGTATTGTCGTGATGTCCGCCTGCCCGCAAGACATTATTCCCATCAACGGTGCAGACTGCGTGCCTGTCGAGGTACATTTTGAAGTCTACGAATAAAATCCCCTAGGGAGAGCCTGATGGAAAGCCACCTTCATTATCCAACCGACAAGCCCGTCATTGATTTAGCGGCGATAGTAGCAGCGGTAAACCCGGAACGACTCGCCAACGACTTAGCCACGGTGGCGAAGATGGGTGGTCGTTCAGATGGCGGCGTGGCACGTCTGGCGCTTGATGACAACGACACCCGCGCCCGGCTTTGGCTGATTGAGCAGGCCAGCGCCCTGGGTGCCAAGGCAAGCGTCGACGCTATCGGCAACGTGTTTCTTGATGTGCCCGGCAGTGACCCCGCGCTTGAGCCTGTCGTCACGGGCAGTCATTTGGATAGCCAACCAGCAGGTGGCAAGTATGATGGTGCGCTGGGCGTGCTGGCAGGGCTTGAAGCACTACGTGCGCTGAAACAGGCGGGCTTTACACCGCGCCGCCCTCTATCGCTGGTGAGTTGGACCAATGAAGAGGGGGCGCGCTTCTCACCTGGCACTTCTGGCTCAGCGGTCTTTTGCGGTGCGCGCAGCCTGGATGAAACGCGCTTAGTTGAAGACAGCGACGGCGTCAGCCTGGGGAGTGCCTTGGATACTTGCCTGGCTGAACTGGACGCTGCAGGCGTTCCCCGCCGCCCGTTGGCAACCCCGATGCATGCCTTTCTTGAGCTACATATTGAGCAAGGCCCTATTCTGGAGCGCCGGGGTGTGTCGGCAGGCATTGTGGAAGGTATTCAAGGCGTTAGCTGGTATGAAGTCACTGTATCGGGAAGCGCCAACCACGCGGGCACCACCCCACGTGCCATGCGCCGCGATGCGTTAGAAGGCGCCTGTGCGCTGGCAACAGCGCTGCGGGAGGCCGCCCGGGATAGCGAAGACCGCGTGCGTTTTACCATTTGCAAGTTTGCCGTTAGCCCTGGCTCGGTGAACACCATTCCCGACCAGGTCACCTTCACTATTGATTTACGCCACCCGGAAGCCGCGACGCTAAAAGCGCTGGAAGCCGAATTCAATGAGCTCGCCCAGCAGACCTGGGCAGGCTGCAAAGCAACACTGACATCGCTATCGCGCGTTGAGCCAGTGGCGTTTCCCGCCACCCTCACCGCCCTGCTTGATGACACCGCCCATGTGCTGGGGATTACGGTACCGCGATTAGTATCGGGTGCCTTTCACGATTCGATTCACCTCGCCAACCACTGCCCAACGGCGATGCTGTTTGTGCCCTGCCGCGATGGCCTTAGTCATCACCCCGATGAGCATACTGAACTTGATGATGCCGTCGCAGGCACTAAGCTACTGGCCGCCAGTCTGGCGAGTTTAACCCGATAAGGAGAGCGACATGGCCAAGGGCACCGACGGCACTCGCCGCAATACCGCCACCGGCGAAAGCTACCTACCGCGTCAGGAGCCACGCTATCGTGAAATAGCCAGCTTTTTACGCGCTCCGTTAGCGGACTCATTGGAGGAACTTGATATTGCCCTGGTCGGCATTCCCTTTGATGGCGGCGTCAGCAATCGCCCAGGCGCCCGCCATGGCCCTCGTGAGATTCGCAACCAGTCGAGCATGATGCGCAGCCTGCATCACATTACCCGTCTAGATCCCTTTGCTCATGCACGCATTGCCGACATAGGCGACGTTCGCTTTTCATCGATCTACGACCTTGAACAGGTCTCTCATGATATTGCCGCTTATTACTCAGCTATTCGCCGAGCAGGCGTTATCCCGCTAAGCGTTGGTGGAGACCATTCGATTACCTATCCCATCCTGCGCGGCTTGGCAGCCGATGGCCCGGTGGGCTTGATCCATATTGATGCTCATACCGACACCTGGGACGAGTTTCAGGGCTCAAAATTTCACCACGGCGGCCCCTTCCGGCTTGCCTGTGAACATGGATTGATTGATCCCAAACGCACGGTACAAATTGGTATTCGCGGTGCCCAAAACACCACCCAGGGCTGGGATTACTCCGCAGCGAACGGCATGCGGGTCATGTTTATGGAGGAGGTGGATGCGCTGGGTATTGAAGCGACGGTCGCCGAAGCACGCCGCGTTGTGGGCAGCGGCCCAGTGTATCTATCCTTCGATATCGATAGCATCGACCCCGCCTTCGCCCCGGGTACCGGCACACCAGAAGTCGGCGGCCTCACCAGTTTACAGGCACTTAAGCTGGTGCGCGGTTTTCGCGGCTTACCGCTGATCGGCGCCGATGTAGTGGAAGTTGGAAGTCTCACCACCCTTTGACCCCAGCGGTAATACCGCGCTGCTTGGCGCTACCATTATGTACGAGCTGCTGTGTTTGATAGCTGAGCAGGCAGGCTCGGAGAGGGATTAATCTCCAGCAAAACGCTACGAGCAAAGTGGCTGGATCGAATAGTGGACAGTGTTTTTTATCAGCTTGGACATATTTATTTTGCGTTAATGGTAGCCAGTGTATTTGCCTACTTGATTGTTGATCGTGGTTTTAGGCCAGCGGGCAATCATAGCGGTGACAATAACGGCAAAGAGTAGCCGTGCCCATAAAATGCCCGCTATATCGGCCCCCAGCATCAAGATCAGCAGCGTGTCTTCTATAACGCTATGGCAGAGGCCGAGAAAGCATAGAGCAAGCGTGCTATCGCGCTTGCTGAGGGTGCCGTTTTGCACATCCCGAATCAGCAGCCCTGCGCCGTAGCTTAATCCCAACGTAAAACCAATCACCGTTACATTAGCTGCCGAACGGCCAATACCTAATAGCTTGAGTAGCGGTAGCAAGCCAAGATGAATCCAGCGCTCCAGGCCGAGCTTTTTCAGAAGTTTTAGGAGCACAATCAGCGCTAAAATAATCACAAAGATAAGCGCTAGCGTTTCAAGCTGTGCGATCGCCCAACTGCTTATCGTTGGCGCTGTCGACAAACTTGGTTGCCATACCAATGCTGCTGGCGCTTGCAACAAACCAAAATACGAATAGAAACAGTGCAAGAGCCAAGCAAGCAGCAAAGCCCCACCTACGCGCAGGACTAATGTAGCCCACCACGGTACGCCAGCGCGCTTGGCGACGGCCCCTTCAACAGGAATCGAGTGCCCTACCAGCATCAACGCACCCAGCACCGTTACTTGCTCAATACTCAAGTGCATATCACCAGCTACTTGGAGGAATACCGCAATGGCGGTGTACAAGTTGGTAAAGAGCGCCGCCGCCCACACAACACCCATTTGTTCGGGCAAACCAAGCACGCCCATTAAGGGGGCTAATGCCGTTCCAAACCAGCCGATTACACCCAAGAGCTCAAATCCTTTGACGATGAGCAGCGCTGGAATCAAGATTTTAAGTAGCGTCAGATAGACCCTCAGCGCATCTTTTAAAATGCTAACTAAGTCGCCCAATAGGTGACGAATGCTCGTCTGCATCTAGCTCTCCATTGCCATCGTTTGAATAATTGTTATGGTAATAGAGGCAATGCAGAATCTTCTTTCCAATACAGATCTAACAATCATTTTTCGTTCTTTATAAGTATAGGAAGAGCATTTTATTTCATGGACGCCATTGATCGACGCATTCTTGACCAGCTTCAACGCGACTCCAGCCTGACCAATCAAGCATTAGCGGATGAAGTGGGCCTCTCTCCCTCAGCTTGTTTAAAACGAGTTAAGCAATTGCGCGAAGAAGGAATCATTGAGCGGGAAGTAGCAATACTCAACCCTGACGCCCTTGGGCAGTGCCTGCATATGGTGGTGGAGGTGACGATGGAGCGCGATAATAAGTCGCTCTACCAGCGTTTTTTAACAACAGCGCTAAGCGCCCCTGAAGTGAAGCAGTGCTATCAGGTAACCGGCGAGTGTGATTTTGTGTTGATAGTGACAGTCGCTGATTTAGATGGGTACGACCGCTTCTGTGATCGCGTGCTCTATGGCGATGACAACCTGCGCAAGTTCCGCACGCTACTGTCGCGTAAGCGGCATAAGTTTGATACATCCGTTCAGCTCAGTCGTTGAGAAAATAAACTGGCTTTCAGAGCTTAAATTCAGGTGGTGCTGTATTTGAACCACGCCCCTCAAGCGTTGCCACGGCGGTACTAAGCATTGTGGTAAGTTCACGCGACAGAAAGCCAGCGAACCGCGGATTATCCAGCGTTCTCGCCAGCGTGTCAGCAGGTAGAAACCGAGTCATTTCTGAGTGAAAGGCAGAGCCTGAAATGATGGCTGGCAGCCTCTCAATTATGCTACGCGCCTTGGTTGAGTAATCATCAACACGGTAGTCCGCGAGTTTGCGCTGAAGTAAATCAAGGTTGGGGGCTGCGCCCTGCTGCTTTAACCACTGCAGATCCCAGATATCCCGGTGGCGCACATACTTTTTCGTATTCACCAGCGAGACGAGCTTATCCGCCATAATCTCATCGTCGCTCTCAGTGACCACCAAAAGATCACTATATCCATCCGGCAGAAAAGGGTAATGAATCTGGATCGCATGTGCCTCACGGGTATAAGCAGGAATATTCGCAATCTCCAACTTGATTCGCTGCTTCGGAATGTCTGGCCTCATGGGCGAGGTCACAACAGCAACCTGCCACTTGTCGACATGTATATCGGCGTATCGAGGATCGTCTTTGAGCTCTTTGGGTGCTTTCACCGTGACCTCAAGGCGATAGCGTCGGCTAATGTACGCTTCAATACATTCTTTGATCCGCATAAAATCTTCGCGTTTAAAGTCTTGGCCTCCTACAAAATCCAGATCTTCACTAAATCTTGGCGATCCTCGACAAAGCCGTAAGCAAGTCCCGCCCTGAAACGTCAACGCGTCGAGCAGCCCCTCTCTATCAAGCGCATATAGAATATCGAAGTGGAGCAATTCCTTTTCAATCACCGGCCGCATCGCTGTACGGGCTGGATCCTCCATGGCTTGCGCCACTAGCTGTTCATAATCCCCAGGCTCAATCCGGTTCATTCAACACCTCGGTATCCACTAGATGAGTATTTCTACCTACGCGCTTTAGATCCGCCCAAGCGGCTTCAGGCGTCGCGATTTTGAGGGGGCGGCCAATATCTTTCATGCGCCCCATCAGCTCGGTGACTGGGCGGCGTGTATGGGTGAACTCAATGGTGCCATAAGGCGTGTAATAGGTTCCCTTTCGGCCGGTGGTCATAATGGTCAGTCGATCAACCGGAATCTGTGAGATGGCGCCGTATTCAGATAAGGCAGACTCTAAAGAAACATAGCTGTATTCGCCGCGCCGCATGGCCCGGGCGATACGCTCCAGCCGATAAGCATCTGGGGTTCGAGACAGTGCATAGTGATAGATTCCCCGCGCAACCCTTTCCAGTACTCCATGGCGGCGAAGACGGTTCACGCCCTCTTGTAGCGTTTTCGGGTTATCTTCATGGAACAGCTTGGCGAGATCTCGCAACGTGAAGATATTACGCCCCTGGCGATCCCATGCATCCAATCGTTGGCGGGCTACCATATGATCCATAAGTGTACGCCTAAACTATGTATATATAGTCTAGGCGTACACTTAAATGTCTTCAAGCCATCTTTGTTCGCTCACGCCGTCAACCCAATCCCTCGCAAAATCACCGAGGTAACCGACTGAACGGCTTTTTCGAACTGTAGATCGTCCAGCGGCTGGTTATCGTTGAGCAGGTAGATTTGGTAGTCGAAATCAGCGTAGTGCTGGGTGGAGGCCCAGATCATATAGAGCAGGTAGGAAGGCTCGACGGGGGTGATCTGGCCTGATTCTACCCATTCGCGGATTTTCGACTCTTTCAGCTTGGCCCATTCGTAAAGATTGTCGCGAAGGCGCTCCTTAAGCATCGGGGCGCCCTGCATCACTTCGGCCGCCCATACTTTTGAGCCGTGGGCGCGGTTGCGGGAGTGGGTCATCTTGGCGCGAATATAGGTGGAAAGCACGACGCGAGGATCATCGTAAAGCTCGAAACAGAGCGCATCCTGTTTCCACACTTCGAGAAGCTCTAACAGAACATCTTGATACAGCGCTTTTTTGGTCGAGAAGTAGTAGTGCACATTGGATTTGGGGATCTCTGCCAGTTGGGCGATTTCACCCATGGAGGCACCTGCGTAGCCTTTTTCGGCAAACAGCTGCTCTGCCGCCTGGAGAATCTTTTTTACATTGGTTTGCCGAATTTCGTCCTGGGTTCTCGCCACGCTGTCCTCGTCCCTATACGTCTGAAGTACGCACCAAAAAAAGCACCATCGCAGGGCGACGGTGCTGAGAAGATGTCCTAGTTACCCTAAGACGTCAACTTTGATTGTTGGGGAACGAGAACTCTGCCCGGGTCGCTTCGCTAACCGATGGCCAGCGCTGGGAAACCGCTTTACGGCGGGTATAGAAGCGCACCGAGTCCGGCCCGTAGGCGTGAAGGTCACCAAACAGAGAACGTTTCCAGCCACCAAAGCTGTGATAAGCCACCGGCACGGGCAGCGGTACGTTCACCCCCACCATGCCAACCTCAATAGCGTCGGTAAAACGGCGGGCGGCCTCGCCATCGCGAGTGAATAGGCAGGTGCCATTGCCATATTCATGATCGTTAATTAGCTGCATGGCGTCGTCCAAACTGCCGACCCGCACGATGCAAAGCACTGGCCCGAAGATCTCTTCCTGGTAAATACGCATCTCAGCGGTAACGTTATCGAACAAGCAGCCACCAACAAAATAGCCCTCTTCATGCCCCGCCACTTTAAGGCCACGGCCATCGGCCACCAGCGTTGCACCGGCGTTAACGCCATCTTCGATGAAGCCGAGCACTTTATCGCGGTGCTCTGCCGTTACCAGCGGACCCATATCCAGGCCTTTGTCAGTGCCAGGGCCCACTTTGAGCTGAGCGATTTTAGGCAGCATGGTTTCGACCAGGCGATTGGCCGTTTCATCGCCGACGCATACCGCCACTGAAATCGCCATGCAACGCTCGCCACAGCTACCGTAAGCCGCGCCCATAAGAGTATTGGCGGCGTTTTCCAAATCAGCATCCGGCAGGACGACAGCGTGGTTCTTCGCCCCACCCAACGCCTGAACACGCTTACCGGCTGCGGAACCGCGTGAGTAAATCGCTTCCGCCACGGGCGTAGAGCCAACAAACGAAATGGCTTTAACGGCCTTGGCATCCAAGAGTGTTTCCACTGCTTCGCGACCGCCATGAATGACGTTCATCACGCCTTTAGGCAGCCCCGCTTCTTGCAGCAGTTAGGCCACGGCCATTGAGGCGGATGGGTCTTTCTCAGATGGCTTGAGGATAAAGGTATTACCGCAGGCAATCGCCATGGGGTACATCCACAGCGGCACCATGGCGGGGAAGTTAAACGGGGTAATGCCCGCGACCACGCCTAAGGGCTGGAAGTTTGACCATGCATCAATGCCTGGCCCTACGTTGTGGGAATACTCGCCTTTGAGCAGTTCCGGTACACCGCAGGCGTACTCGACGTTCTCAATGCCACGCTTAAGCTCGCCCATGGCATCTTCTGGGGTTTTGCCATGCTCTTCGCTGACCAGTTGCACTAGACGGCCAGCGTGCTCTTCCAGCAACTGCTTAAAACGGTACATCACCTGGGCGCGCTTGGCGGGTGGCGTATCGCGCCAAGCAGGGAAAGCCGCCTGGGCGGCGGCAATGGCGCGCTCTACGTCGGCGGCATCCGCATCAGCGACTTGGCGAATCACTTTTCCCGTTGAGGGATTGGTGACATCCAGCGTGCGCTTACTCTCGACTAACTCACCGTTAATCAGGTGGGAAACAACACTCATAGTTAAACTCTCTATAGTTAAACTCGCTGAAGTTGATCAGTAGATTAGGCTAACGAATCCAAGGTGGTCGCAACGGCATCGAACAGCCGCTCTAGCTCAGCCTCAGTGGAGCCAAAGGGAGGGCCAAACTGCATCGTGTCACCGCCGTAGCGCACGTAGAAGCCAGCCTCCCAGAGCGCCATGTGCGCATCGCGGGGGCGGATCGTTGGATCGCCGTCGCGGGGGGTTAGCTGAATAGCACCGGCCAAGCCGTAGTTACGAATATCGACAATATGATTGCGGCCTTTTAAGGCGTGCAGCTTCTGCTCAAAAGTCGGCGCGATCGCGTTCACCTGAGCGGGGAAGTTTTCACGCTCCATCATTTCAAGGGCCGCTAGCCCCGCCGCGCAAGCTACGGGGTGGGCGCTATACGTGTAACCATGGGAGAACTCAACGGCGTGTTGGGGGCCACCGGCGTTCATGAAGGTGTCAAAAATCTCACTGGAAGCAATGACCGCACCCATAGGAATGGCGCCGTTAGTGATCTGCTTGGCCACGTTCATGATATCCGGCGTCACGCCAAACGCTTCCGCGCCTGTCGTTGCGCCGCTGCGGCCAAAGGCGGTGATCACTTCATCGAAAATCAGCAGAATATCGTTAGCGGTACAGATCTCGCGCAGCCGATCCAAATAACCTTTTGGCGGTACGATCACCCCCGCCGAGCCGGACATTGGCTCAACAATCACCGCCGCAATAGTAGAAGCATCGTGAAGAGCGATTTGATCGAGCAGCGCATCGGCAAGCTCAGCACCGGTTTCCGCTTGGCCACGGGTGAAGGCGTGGCCCGCCTGAAGGGTGTGCGGCAGATGCGTTACATCCAATAACTGGCCGTAGTGTTTCCGGTTGCCACCGATACCGCCCAGGCTGGTGCCACCGATATTCACCCCGTGATAGCCCTTGGCACGGCCAATCATGCGGGTTTTCTCAGGCTTACCTTTTAACCGCCAGTAGGCCTTGGCCATTTTGATAGAGGTATCAGCGGCTTCAGAACCTGAGTTGGTAAAAAACACGTGATCTAGCCCGGCAGGTGTGAGGCTGGCAACCTTTTCCGCCAGTTTAAACGCCAGCGGATGGCCAAGCTGAAAACCTGGCGCAAAGTCGAGGCTGCCTAACTGCGCCGACACGGCCTTTTGGATCTCTTCGCGGTTGTGCCCCGCGCCGCAGGTCCATAATCCGGAAAGCGAATCAAATAGCTTACGACCCTGATCATCAATGTAGTAACGCCCTTCCGCTCCGGCGATAACCCGCGGGTTGGCATGGAAATCGCGGTTGGCGCTAAAAGGCATCCAGTAGTGCTGATTAAGCGCCGTTTTTGAGGGTGATTCCCCCATCGAAGAAGGTGAGGTTTGCGTCTTGGTTTTGCTTTTTATTCCAAACATGGTGTCTAGCTCCATCGCTATAAGACATGGTCTCAGCATGCGCCACCACACACGTTTGTAAAATTACGCTTTTCTTTTGTTCACGTTAGATAATGTATACGTATCACGGGCTTTTTTGTCTCTACTCTAGCAATGAGCCAAATAATAAATCGGGGAGTCGCCAGCTTCCTCCGTGCTCAATAAAAGGAATTGATATGAACTCGCTTATTGAACCGAAAATCGCCATCGCTGACTTACGCACTGACAGCGATCGACTTTGGGAATCGCTTATGGAGTTGGCCAAGCTAGGTGCCACCGCCAAAGGCGGCGTTAACCGTCAGGCACTCACCGATTTAGAACGCCAGGGGCGGGATCTGTTTATTCAATGGTGCCGCGCTGAAGGCTGCACCATTCGCATTGATAATATCGGCAATATTTTTGCCCGCCGAGAAGGCAGCGACCCTGATGCCAAAACCGTGATGGCGGGTAGTCACCTGGATAGCCAGCCTACCGGCGGCAAGTATGATGGGTGCTTCGGCGTGCTCTCCGGCTTGGAGGTGATTCGTACCCTTAACCAGTACAACATCACTACTCAATCCCCTATCGAAGTCGTCGCCTGGACCAACGAAGAGGGCTGCCGTTTTCCGCCCTGCATGATGGGTTCGGGCGTATTCACTGGCGAGCTTGCATTTGACGCCATGATGGCGCGCACTGACGCAGAGGGCGTCACAGTAAGCGATGCTCTGGACGCCATCCACTACCGCGGCAGCGACAGCGTCTCGCCAAGCGAGATAAAAGCCTACTTTGAGCCGCACATTGAACAGGGCCCGATCCTGGAAGATACCGACACTACCATTGGCGTGGTGATCGGCGGGCTTGGTCAGAAGTGGTTCGACTTAACGCTGACCGGACTTGAAGCCCACGCGGGCCCTACGCCGATGAACCTACGTCGGGATGCCATGATGGGGGCAGCCGAAGTCACCCAAGCACTCAACCGTATCGCCTTTGATCATCAGCCCCACGGGCGTGGCACGGTGGGCTGTATGACGCTGCATCCTGGTTCGCGTAACGTGATTCCCGGCCAAGTCAAAATGACATTAGATATGCGCCACTGGGAACCGGAAGCGCTTATCACGATGGGCCAAGCTGTCGCGGCCGCCGTGGAAGAAATCTGCCAACGCCATGGCCTGGCGTATGAATTAACGCCTACGGCGGATTTTGCCCCGGAATACTTCAATAAGGAATGTGTTGATGCTGTACGTGATGGGGCTGAGAAGCTCGGCCTATCGCACATGGATATCATCAGCGGTGCGGGCCATGATGCGATGTTTGTTGGCCGCGTAGCCCCCGCCGCCATGATCTTTATTCCCTGCAAAGATGGCATCAGCCATAACGAGATCGAAAGCGCGACGCCGGAGCATGTCCATGCAGGTTGCAACGTTCTGCTCCACGCCATGCTGAATGCCGCTGGCACTGACGCTGACCTAGCTGGATAAGCCGAATAAAGAGAAAAGTTTAAAAGGTCGCGTCGCTAAACGACAAAATTTACGTGTGTCCGTGCCAGCTCAGCAAACTGCTTACGGGAAGGTTTAAAGCCTACCCTAGGCGGCCAAGCTAACCAGGCATCGGGCACCATAAAGCCGGGCAGCACATCACGCACCCAGGCGGCTAGCGTCTTGCTTGATACGGAGTTCGCATGCCAGTCGATAAATGCCACCGGACGCTCACCCCACTCGGGGTGAGGCACCGGCACCACTAGCGCCTGAGCGACGCTGGGATGATCGACCAAACGCTGCTCGATAGCTTCCGGCTGAATATTCTCGCCCCCGGAGATAAAACCGTTATCGAGCCGCCCCTCCACCACTAGCGCACCTTTCGAAGTTAAGTGTCCCTTATCCCGGGTAGCAAACCAACCCTCATCGTTGAGGGCTGGATCCATCCTGCCGTTATCCAGATAGCCGCAGAATAGGGTCTCGCCGCGCACCTGTATCTCACCCTCAACAACCCTCACCTCACGGCCTGGCAGCGGCCTACCGACAACGCCAGGTGCGGTGGGAATACCGGTGCAGACTTGGCTGGCCATCTCGGACAGCCCATAGCTGACTTTCGGTGTTAGCCCCAGTGATGTCATCTTCGCCACCAGCGGTGCGGGAATCGCCGCGCCGCCCAGTAGCAGCTCGCGCAGTTGCGTGCGCTGGGGCGCAAAGCCCGCTTGCAGCAACCGCCAGAGCTGGGTGGGCACCAGTGAAAGGTGGGTAATCGACTGATGTTCAAGGCGTGCTGGCAGCGTTTGCGGCTCGTCATCAAGAATAATCCGCCCACCTGCCTTAAAAACGCGAAACGGGATAGCGTAGCCACCGATATGAAACAGCGGCAGCGACAACAGCCAGCCACTGTTTTGATCAACCGGAATAAACCCTGCCGATCCCCGCGCCGAGGCCAAATGATTGGCCAAGCGATGTAGCACCGCCTTGGGTGTGCCGCTGGAGCCTGAGGTAAAAATCGTGTTGCACAGCTGGCTGCCATTAAACGACGGAGTCTCACCTGCATCAGCTTCCGCCAGAAAATCGAGGGTGACCGGCGTTAGCTGTGAAGCGTAATCATTGTCACTTTCCGTCTGGCAAACGCGGCCAGCCTGCAAGCGCTTGGCCAGGCCAAGCTGCTGAGTAACAGGAAATGCTGGGTTAAGCGGGCAGAAAATCACCCCGACCCGCAGGCAGGCCCACGCCAGCAGCAAGGATTCAAGCGAGCCTTTGGCAGGGACGACTAGCCGATCACCTGGCACAAAACCTTTCCGAGCCAGTTGCTGTGCTAAACACGCTACGCGGCGGTTGAGCGTTCGGTAACTAAGCTTCGCCGAACCCGCCTCTATGGCGATTTTCTCAGGGGTCTCTTTGGCCCAGTAGTGAATGGGGCAGGTGTCTATCACGCTGAATTTTCCAATTTAGAGAGACAATGCATGTTTTCTGTCATCACTTCGCCCATGGCAGTGGTCACGCGCTCGGTGAGCCAATGCCCCGTATCCAGCCCTGGCGGATCATGGGGTGCCCACTCGCCGGCCAACCGAGCAAGCAACCCAAGTCCCAAATCGGATTCAAAGCTGGAGGAGATCACCACGCGTAGATTACCCGCACTTGCCCGTTGAACGAGCACTTCACAGGCACTTAGCGAGCCGATCAGCGTGGGTTTGATTACCAGGGCTTTGAGTTGTGGGTGGCAGTGCCACTCTTCCCGGCGCGATAACGTTTCATCCAGAGCAATGGCCACCCCAGTCGCTTCTGCCACGGCGATGGTGTCATCAAAAGCAGCACAGGGTTCTTCCAGGTAGTCGATTTGCGCAAGGGGTAGGCGCTCACAGAAGCGCTGGGCCTCTTCCCGCGTCCAGCCGCCGTTGGCATCCAGAATCAGCTTGGTGGAGGGCAGCCGAGCGGCAAGCTGTTCGATCAACGCCAGTTCTTCCTCCATAGCATAGCGTGCCACTTTCAGCTTGAGCCGAGACGGCGGCGACGCTAGCCAACCGGCGGTTGAAAGAGACTCTATCAACTCCGCGGGTGCTCCCTGGAGCAGCGGGTAAGGCGACAAAGGCGTAGGAAGATTGTTTGGCCACGAGCGCTGGGCGCAGTCGAACCCAAACTGCACCGACGGAAGCGCTGGGGAGGCTATCTCACCGCGCTTTAAAGCAGCCAGACAAGACAAACTTTCGGCTTCTACTTCCGCCAGGGTTTCAGTCGAGAAACCAGGTAGCGGGGCAATCTCGCCCCACTGCCCGTTAATAGAAACTAACAGCCCTTCTCTGTTCGTCAGCCGCTGTCCTTTAAACATTAGCGGCTGGCGGAACTGGAGGGAGTAGCGGTAAAGGGCCAGCTGCATTAAGGGTTGCGCGGGTAGCGGGAGAAGTCCGGGCGGCGCTTTTCGTTGAAGGCGTTACGGCCCTCCTGCCCCTCTTCGGTCATGTAGTAGAGCATGGTGGCGTTACCCGCCAGCTCTTGAAGCCCGGCCTGGCCGTCGCAGTCGGCATTGAGTGCAGCTTTCAGGCAACGCAGTGCCATAGGGCTATGCTGCAGCATCTCGCGGCACCAACGCACACTCTCTTTTTCCAACTCTGCCAGGGGCACCACATGATTGACCAGCCCCATTTCAAGCGCTTGGGCGGCATCGTACTGGCGGCACAGAAACCAGATTTCCCGGGCCTTTTTTTGGCCCACAATGCGCGCCATATAAGAGGCGCCGTAGCCGCCATCGAAGGAGCCAACTTTGGGTCCGGTCTGGCCAAAGATGGCGTTATCGGCAGCGATGGTCAGGTCGCACATCATATGCAGCACGTGACCGCCACCGATGGCGTAGCCCGCCACCATGGCGACCACCGGCTTGGGGCAGGTGCGAATATCACGCTGGAAGTCCAGCACGTTGAGGTGGTGGGTGCCCTCTTCATCCTGGTAACCGCCGTAGTCACCGCGAATGCGCTGGTCACCGCCGGAACAGAACGCTTTGTCGCCTGCACCAGTGAGCAGAATGGCGCCAATGGTGCTGTCGTGGCGAGCGCGGTTAAGCGCTTGGGCCATCTCGCTAACCGTTAGCGGGCGAAAGGCGTTGCGTACCTCGGGCCGGTTGATGGTGATGCGCGCAATGCCATCGGCAGTGGTGTGATACAGAATATCCTGATAGCCATCTGAGCGATCCTGCCACTCTACCGGCGCATAGAGTTCCGTTTCAGTGAGTCCGTTGATCATGCCAGTCTCTTTTTATCGGTTGGGGCGAAATGCTGACAGCGAGCCTTTTAATTCAGCATACCTGTGACGACTAAACCCAGCGCCACAATACTGAGCAGCGCAGTGCCGCCGTACATCAGCTTTTTGTTGAGTGCGTCATTGCCCACGCTGATATCAAACATCCCATGGCGCAGGCGGTGGGCGGCATGAAATAGCGGTAAACACACTACCGCCCCAACAAACAGAAAGCCCGGTACGCTGAACAGCAGCGTTGATGCCCGCTCATAGCTCAGTGCATCGGCGGGCAGCAGGCCAAGGGGCAGTAGAACGGCGATAAAGAGAATAACGGCGGGTAGCAAGACGGCAAAACAGACGCCGCCCGCGCTAAACAGTCCCCACCAAAGCGGCTCATCATAGGCCTGTTTGTGCTGAGTGCTGTGTTTATTCATGGCTATTTTCTCCATGTTCAAGCCCTCCCAAATAGCCAGAAAAACAGTAGCGCGACCGCTACGACTCCCGCCCACTGCCCAGCAACAATGACTTGGTCAGGCAGGCTATGCCCGGCGATGCGTAGCGGCATGACCCGCGGAAACAGCACAAAGAAGGTGGCAGCGTGAAACAAGCTGGCGGCCAGTGCGAGAAGATTCAGCACTAATACGATGGGAGAGCCCATAAAGGCGATCCACCCTTGCCAGCTTTCTGCCCCTTGAAGAAGAGTAACCATACCGGCGAGTAAGCAGAGCGTGAAAAACAGCAGCGGTAGCACCGTGGCTTCACGCAGCATATATAGCTTAAAAAAGCGGTGTTTTAGCCACCAGTTGCGCTTTAGCGGTGGCAGGCGTTGCGATGTCGACTTATCCATATTCGTTCTCCTCACTCTACCCTTTAAACAACGCAATAAGCGTGTGTTTGGCCGCCTCGACCTTGCCCTGATTGACCGCAGCGGCGGGGTCAACGTGTTTGGGGCACACTTTTGAACAGAAGCCCACAAAAGTGCAGCTCCACACCCCCTCATGACGGTTAAGTTCGGCCATACGCTGCTTCTTGCCGTGGTCGCGGCTATCCAGGTTGTAACGGTGGGCCAGCGTTAGCGCCGCTGGGCCAAGGAACTCAGGGTTAAGCCCGAACTGCGGGCAGGCCGAGTAGCAGAGGCCACAATTAATGCAGTTAGCGAACTGCTTATAGCGGGCGAGCTGTTCGGGTGACTGCTGATAGGTTTCCGGCGCCTGTGGGTCATACGGTTTTACCGGATTGTCATCGATAAGGTAGGGCTTAACCGCGGCCAGGTGCTCAAGAAATATCGCCATATCCACCACCAGATCCCGCTGTACCGGGAAGTGGGCCAGCGGCTCGATACGAATATCGCCTTCATAATCGCGCAGGAAGGTTTTGCAGCCCAGCTTGGGAATGCCGTTCACCATGACCCCGCAGGAGCCGCAAATCGCCATCCGGCACGACCAGCGGTAGCTCAAGGTGCTATCGAGCTGCTCTTTGATATGGTTGAGGGCATCCAACAGAGAAGTGCTGTCGTCCACCGGCAGTTCGTACTGCTGCCAATAGGGTTCAGCCGAGCTGTCGGGCATGTAGCGTTTGACGCTAATGTGCTTGGTGCTGACGTTCTTAGCATTGATCTGCTCGGTATTCATGCCTTGCCCCCTTTGCCTGCATCGCCATAGGCCCGCTCAGCTGGTGCAGAAAACCGCACATCGACATCCTGCCAGTGCAGTTCGGCCGGAGCTTCGCCTTGATAAAACACCTGGCTGTGCTTGAGGTAATTAACGTCGTCGCGTTTTTGCATGCCTTCATCCAGGCGCTGATGAGCACCGCGGGATTCACGGCGCTCCAGGGCACTCAAGCATGAGGCTTCGGCGATATCCAAGCCATAGCCAAGTTCAATGCACTCCAGTAGCTCGGTGTTGAATATCTTGCTGGTATCTTTAACGCGTATTTCATTGAAGCGAGCGCGCAGCTGACGCATGGTCTCCAGAGAATGGCGCATGCCCTCTTCGGTGCGGTAAATACCGCAGCCGCTCTCCATGGCCTGCACCATGGCGTGCTTGAGTTCGACCCAGTTCTCCCCGCTCCCGGTGCCGTCACAGAGGCGCAGCAGCTTAGCTTGCTGACGGTCACCCTGGGCTTCCAGCAGGCGCTCATCGGCCCACTCGGTTTGTGCCGCACGCTTGCTGGCTTGCTCACCGGCCAGTCGGCCAAACACCAGTAGCTCGGTAAGCGAATTGGAGCCGAGGCGGTTAGCGCCGTGCAACCCCACCGAAGCACACTCCCCGGCGGCGTAGAGCCCCGCGATTGAGGTTTCGCACTGGGGGTTGGTTTCAATTCCGCCCATGGTGTAGTGAACCGCCGGGCGAATGGGGATGGGTTCTTTCACCGGATCGACATTGATATAGGCTTTGGCTAGCTCGCAGATAAACGGCAGGCGCTCCAATATAGTCTTTTCACCCAAGTGACGCAGGTCGAGATACACCACGTCGCTGTCGCCAAACTTGCCGGTGCGGCCTGCCTGCTGCTCCTGCCAGAAGGCTTGAGAGAGTTTGTCTCGCGGCCCCAGCTCCATGTATTTGTTTTCCGGCTTGCCCAGCGGCGTTTCCGGGCCAAGGCCATAATCCTGCAGATAGCGATAGCCCTCTTTATTAAGCAAAATGCCACCTTCGCCCCGGCACGCTTCGGTAATCAAAATGCCAGAACCGGGCAGGCCCGTAGGGTGGTATTGCACAAACTCCATATCCCGCAGCGCCACACCATGACGATAGGCCATCGCCATACCGTCGCCGGTGACAATGCCTGCGTTGGTATTGAAGCGGAACAGGCGCCCAGCGCCGCCGGTGGCAAGAATCACCGCTTTAGCGCGCAGCAGGGTCAGTTCACCGGTGGCGATCTGCAGGGCAATCACGCCAATCACGGCACCTTCATGTACCGCCAGATCGAGCACAAAGAACTCATCAAAGCGCTCGATCTCTGGGTACTTTAGCGAGGTTTGGAACAGGGTGTGGAGCATATGGAAGCCGGTTTTGTCAGCCGCGAACCAGGTGCGGGCCGTTTTCATGCCTCCAAAGCGCCGCACCTGCACTTGGCCATCGTCTTTCCGGCTCCAGGGGCAGCCCCATCGCTCCATCTGCACCAGTTCTTGATAAGCGTGATGGACAAAGTAGTCGACGACGCCCTGCTCAACCAGCCAGTCACCGCCTGACACCGTGTCGTCGAAATGCGCCTGATGGGAATCCTCGGCACTGGTAACGGCAGCAGCGCCGCCTTCAGCCGCCACGGTGTGGGAACGCATGGGATACACCTTGGACAGCAGCGCAATGCGCTGGGAGGTGCCCTGCTCCTTGGCCTGCTCGGCAGCACCAATAGCAGCGCGCAAACCTGCGCCACCCCCACCTACAATGACGATATCGAAATCTCGCTGCTGCATGACAACCCCTTCCGTTAGCCAGGTCAAAGGTGTTACTGGCGGCAATCTTCGCTGCCGTCTTCTTTATTCGAACTTACCATGCCCGTTGCAGACCTTGCTCATTAGTCGAAAAGACTATTGACGCACATCAAGTAAGCAGTGAATCGAGCGGGTATTGCTGTTCCCCTCGTGCCGCACCCCCTACTCTTCAAGCCACTCACTGCAGGCAGATGGCTGCCTACCAAGCGACAAAGAAGTCCTTACTGCAAAAATTGAAGAGAGGTGCCGCATGACGTCCAATGCCCAACCCTCACCGCGATGGAAACTATTAGCACCGCTAGCAGTTACTATTATCATCGCGCTGATACCCACTCCCCCGGGGCTAGCGCCTCACGCGTGGTACTTCTTGGCTATTTTCCTGGGCTGCGTTATGGGCCTGATTCTTGAACCATTACCAGGCGCAGTGGTGGGGCTTATCGGCGTTACCCTGGTGGCACTTCTTTCCAGATGGGTGCTGTTCTCTCCCGAGCAACTAGCGACCGAAGGATTTAATGCCGCGGGCCAAGCTTTTTCGTGGGCGGTTTCGGGCTTTACCAACTCCACTGTGTGGCTGATTTTCGGCGCTTTTATGTTTGCCCTGGGGTACGAAAAAACCGGCCTGGGCAGGCGAATATCGCTCTGGCTGGTCAAGGCAATGGGGAAACGCACCTTGACCCTCGGCTACGCGGTGATGATTGCCGATGGCATTCTGGCGCCTTTTACACCTTCCAATACGGCGCGCAGTGCGGGCACGATCTATCCAGTCATTCGTAACCTACCGCCGCTTTACGATTCGCTCCCCAATGACCCCAGCATGAAGCGCATGGGCAGCTTTTTGATGTGGACGGCGCTTGCCTCTACCTGTGTGACCAGTTCACTATTTTTGACCGCCCTGGCACCCAATCTATTGGCGATCGCGCTAACCGAGAGCGCCACCGGTATCCATATCAACTGGGGGCAGTGGTTTATGGCGGTAGCGCCAGTGGGCATTCTGCTACTGCTGCTAGTGCCGCTGCTGAGCTACTGGCTATGCGCTCCTGAAGTGAAAGCGGGCCATGAAATTTCCGACTGGGCGGGTGAGGAGCTGACTAAGCTGGGGGCACTGACTCGCCATGAAATAATGCTGGTTATTATGGTGGTCACTGCCCTGCTGCTGTGGATTTTTGCCGGCGACATTATCTCTGGGTCGCTGGTGGGTCTACTGGTGATCTGCGGCATGTTGTTAACCGGTATTGTGACCTGGAGCGATATTCTCGATAACCGAGCAGCCTGGAATACCTTTGTATGGTTTGCCACCCTGGTGGCACTAGCGGGCGGGCTTAGCCAAGTAGGCTTCGTTAACTGGTTTGGCAGCGTGGTCGGCGGGCAGATAAGCCACTTCGACCCGCTGATGGCCATGGTGGCGCTGGTGGTGATTTTCTATCTACTGCACTACTTCTTTGCCAGTGTTACTGCCCACGTTACCGCCCTGCTACCCGTGATTCTGGCGGCGGCTACGGGGATTGCCGGGCTGGATATGCAGATGTTTATTCTGCTGCTGCTACCCACGCTGGGCTTTATGGGCATTCTCACCCCCTACGGCACAGGGCCAAGCCCGGTTTACTACGGCAGCGGCTACCTGCCCAGCGCACTCTTTTGGCGCCTAGGGGCGATCTTTGGACTGCTATTCCTGGTGGTTTGGCTGGTGATCGGCCTACCCTGGTTAATGCTGATCAGCTGATAACCATTAGCCTAGCGTGCGATACCAGGCATTGAGCTGTTGAGCAATCATCTCTGGTTGCTCAGCATGAAGATTGTGGCCCCCTTCCAGCGTGATATGGCGCAGGCGGGGGGCCATCATTGCTAGATGAGACGCCAGAGTGTGGAATTTGGCGTCCCGCTGCCCCGAAAAGTAGCTCACCGGAAGCGTGGTATTTTCCAACCACGACCATAGTGACGGCTGATGACCCAAGGAAGATGACCGCAGCATGCTGGCGATGGCTGGCCCACGATTCGCTAGCCGACGTTGAATCTGCCGACCGCGCTGGGCGCCGGTTAAGTCGGCAAATACCGGCTGCTGGTACCAGTCGGCAAGTACGTTTCCCAATAGTTCCTGCTCGAAGCGTGTTGCCCAGCGTTCATCGTGAGCAATTCGGGCAGAACGCTCACTGGCGGGCAGCCCTGGGTGGGCACTTTCCAGCCAGAGCGCTTCCAGCCCCGGTGGCTGACGGCTGGCATGGTACAGCGCCAAGCGCCCGCCCAGGGAGTAACCCAGCAGGCAGTAACGGCGAACACCGTGAGTCAACAATGTGTCACTGAGCCAGTGATGAAACGCTTCGAAAGAGTCTACCTGTATCTGTTGATTTTCACCGTGCCCAGGCAAGTCCAACGCTAGGCAATCTATACCTTCCAAACCAGCGTTCACTCCCGCCCAGTCGTGGCGGTCGCCCAGCAGGCCGTGCAGCAGGATCAGGGTTGGTTTGGGTAACTTTTGCTTAAACTCACTGCTCACCCTGTTCCTCCCGAAGCATTACCCCAAGGGCTATCAGATCATCGGCCACCTGCTGGTGGGGCACCTTAATCTCAATCAACGTAACGCCCGCCTGCAGAGCCTGGGTATAGGCCGCCGAAAAGGCATCCAATGAGTAGGGTGCTGAGTAGCCAAGCCCAAACATCTTTGCCGCATATTCAAAGCTCAAACCGTGGGGCTGGCGGTAATAGCGCTCCAGCAGCTCGCCCTCTTTGGGCACCGGCAGCAAATGGAAAATACTACCGCCATCATTATTGAGAATAACCACCACCAGCGGCTGAACCGCCTGCTTTAACAGCGCCAAGCTGTTGAGATCATGGAGTGCGCTGGTATCTCCCAGCACGATGGTGGTTGGCCCTAAGTGGGTGAAACTCACGCCGTAAGCGGTGGCAATTAATCCATCGATACCAGACGCGCCGCGATTGGCAAATACCTGCAGCGGCGTTCGGCGATCCGTTCCCAGCATATTCATTAGCCGCGCGGGCAGGCTGTTGCCTATGAATAGCTGCCCTTCAGCCAACTGCGCTAAATGGTGACAAATACTCACTTCTGAAAATGTCTTACAGCGCTCTTCGACAAGCCGGCTAGTGCGGCGTTGGAGGCTAGTCAGCTGATGCCAGGAGAGTTGTTCAGATATCGTTGGCAAAGCGGCTATAAAGTCGGCAGGCGAGCCTACCAAACGGCGCTTAACGCAGTAGTCGGGATCCAACCGCTGGGACAGCGGATCCACCAACCAGACATCCTGCCAGGGCTTCTGGGCAATAAATTGCGTTAGCCGCTTGGAAATTAACCGGCCACCGAACTGCAGCAGCACCTCGGCTTTAGCGAGCTCAGCGCTAAACCGCTCATCATGCAGCGCCAGATCGAAGTGAACCAGATTGTGAGGGTCAAAATGAATTTGGCTCTGTATGTCGGCCAGTAGCGGCCAACCCAACTGCTTGGATAGCTCAACAATCTGCTGCGCCTGCTTGTGGTCATCAACACTGCCTACAACGATCAGGCCGCGCTGCTGGGCAAACGTTTCCCACGCGTGGTTGAGCGCTGGAACCGCAGTACTGGATGACCAATCACTCCACGGTTTTACAGTCGTCAGCCAGTCCCTCAGCGGGGCGAGATAGTCACTGGCATCCACCAGGCAGTTGCCGGGGTAAAGCGGTTCGCGATAACGGCAGTTTATGTGAATAGGCCCAGGGGTACGACGCTGCTGGTCGACGGCTTGATCAAGCGTGCTGAGTAGAAACGATGCTTTTATTTCAGCATCGGGTGGCGGCAGGTCGTGGTGAACAATGGTGTAGCGGGAGAAAATATCCCGTTGGTCAATCGCCTGGTTGCTGCCGTTATCCAGTAGCTCAATGGGGCGGTCGGCAGAGAGCACAATAAGCGGGACGCCGAGTAAATTTGCTTCCACCACCGCCGGGTAAAGGTTGGCCACGGCAGTGCCTGAGGTGGTAATAATAACGACCGGACGCTGGCTGCCCCGGGCAATACCCAACGCCATAAACCCCAGCCCACGTTCGTCAAAATGGCAATGGCAGCGCAGCCCGGCGTGTTCGCTGGCGACCATCGTCAACGGCGATGAGCGTGAGCCCGGCGCCAGTGCGATATCACGCACACCCAAGCGGTAAAGCTCTTCTAACATCAACGCCGCCCACACATGATTGAAGGTGGCGTGCGCTTTCGCAAAACCGCTCGATGTCGGTGCTGTCATATGCATTATCCCATCCCTAGTAGCGACATAATGTCAGCGATTTTCGTATCCAGTTCGCGCCACTCCTCGTCCGACTGGGAGCCTGCCACTATGCCTGCACCGGCATAAAGGCGAATCGCTTCTGGGCCGATATGGGCGCAGCGAATAGCCACCGCCAGATCGCTGCTGGTGTGACTGATTCGGCCGAAAACGCCCGCATACCAGCCGCGTTGATGACGCTCATGCTGGCGAATAAATGCCAGCGCCGACTCGCGGGGAACGCCGCCTACCGCCGGGGTAGGCGGCAGCACTGCCAGCAACTGCTGATCAGTGACGTCTCGGTGCAACTCGGCGTGAATCAGGCGACGGATATGCTGCACCGAGCGCAGCTTAACAATATGCGCCTCGCCCATCTGGACTTGAGAAGAGAGCGGCTCAAGCTGAGTCAAAAGCTGCTGATAGACGCACTGGTTTTCCAGACTGTTTTTCTTATCGGCCAGCAGTGCATCAGCAAGCGCTTGATCTTGCTGGGCATCCTGCCCACGACGCGTGGTGCCCGCTAGTGCTTCGGTCATTAAGTGCCTACCTTCGCGCTTATAAAGCCGCTCTGGCGGGCAGCCAATAAACGCCTCATGCGGAGTGAGCTGGATACCAAAGTGAAAACAGTCGGCGGCACCGGCCTGCCAGTGTGCCAGCAGCGCCCAAGGGTTGGGCATTTCCGGTGCGGTTAGGCACGTCTGCCGGGAAAGCACCACCTTGGGCGTGTGACCCAGATGGTTTGGATGAGTAACCCGCTCTACCCACGCCGCCCACTCTCTTTGTGCAGGACGGTCTTCACGCTGGTAAATATAAGGTAGCAGGCGTGGTAGCGCTTTCTCCGCTTTCAGAACAACTAAACAGGCGTGAGCCTGGGCTATTTCAGTATCAGGGCAACGATCATCGAAACGCAGGTTGAGTGACAGCGTTCCCACGCCTTCCTGGCGCCTAAGTTCTATACGCGGCAGCAAAAAGTGACAGCCAGGAAAGTGCTGCCAACCAGGCGAATCAGGGTCAAAGGCCATACCCCCGAAGTAATCCGGCTGCTCGCCACCAATACCTGCCAGCGCGGCAAGGTCAGCCTGAAGCGCCACCAGCGAATCAAACGCTTTAACAGCCCCCAGCGTCACATGCTCGACGGCGTCAGCATCACGTGATTTCCAGTAAATGTGGGGTAACACGCTTTGCACGTTTAGCCACCCTATCAAGCTATCTACCTGGCAAGGGGTATTAAGGCGAACAAACCCCTTTTTAGCGGTTTCACCAAGCGTATCAAGCTGGTGCTTAAGAGCTTCAATAGGGTCGGTGAGGTACATAAATAACCTTTTAGGTAAGCGTTGCTAGCGCCTCATATTTGTATTGTCTAAATAACTCGGCCGATTCTCACGTAGACTAAAGGTGTATGGAGTATTTGCAGTGTGGCGTAAAGCGAGGATGTTTTTTTGACTTAGATCTGCTTTTCAGCAATTAATCATACATACTTGCATGTTTCTTACTGCTGCACTTTACCCGTTTTTACCCGCGAATAGTTAATAGGATATCGACGTAATGGAACCACTCGCTACGCAGCGTCAACGCCAGGCTTGGCTACTTGCAGCTCGCCCTCGCACCTTACCACTGGCGTGCGCATCTATTCTGTTGGGCAGCGGACTGGCGGCGACGACCCAGGCCTTTAATCCTGCCGTGCTGCTGCTTGCCCTGTTAACGGCTGTTGCGCTGCAAGTACTCTCAAACCTAGCTAACGATTATGGTGATGCGGCTTCGGGTGCTGACGACGCACAACGTATCGGCCCTGTGCGTGCAGTCTCCTCTGGCCTACTTAGCCCCCAAGCAATGCGCAAGGGAATGGTGATAACCGCGCTTGCTGCCACGCTGTTGGGGCTACTCTTATTGGTGACCGCCTTTGGCAACCAGTGGGGCGAGATTCTCACCTTCGTGCTGCTAGGGGCGGCTTCTTTATTGGCTGCAGTGACCTATACCGTTGGGCTAGGTGGCACGCCCTATGGTTATCGGGGGCTGGGGGACGTTGCGGTCTTTATTTTTTTCGGGCTACTGGGGGTAATAGGCACTTACTACCTTCATGTACAGCAGCTAAGTTGGCTACCGTTTCTACCCGCGGCGGCGTGTGGGTTGCTGGCAACCGCCGTGCTCAATGTCAATAACGTGCGCGATATCGAAAGCGATGCACGCAACGGGAAGAGCACCCTCGCAGTGCGGCTGGGCCGCGCGAACGCTATTAGGTACCACTGGGCGCTGCTGGGGATGGCGCTGCTGCTTACCCTTATCTACCTGCTGGTACTGCCGGTGCCATTAGCGGGATGGAGTTGCCTGCTGGTGGCCAAGCCGGTGACGGATGCCGCCAGGACATTACACCGCACACGTAATGGAGAGACTCTGACAAGCATGTTGAAGAAAACCGCCATCTCAACGCTGCTTTACAGCGTGCTGCTGTCTATTGGCTTGGTCTTTTTCTGAGTTTAAACATACGCAGACGATCGCCTGGCTTTGCTTAATCGTATGATGATAACCCCACCCAAGACGGTGGGTAAGTTTTGCAGTCAACTCTAAGCCCAGCCCAAAACCAAGGCTGTCAGCCTCCTCATTCTCTATGTTGAGATCATTAACTATCTCAACAACACTATCCCTCTGCGTAATACAAATACCGCCTTCCATCGTATGTTGAAAAGCATTGCGAATGAGATTTCCTAGCACAATCTGAACAGCAGCTTCCGGCAACTTACAACTATAGGGCTTGGTCACTAACGAAACCGTAATATCTTTATATTTCAAAAGATAGCCTAAATCATCGACCAAACTCTTTATCAGTAAATCTAACCTGAAATCTTTAATGAAAAGTGGTTCATTATCAGTCTTTCCTAGCCATAACAAGGTTGTCGTTAAGTCTTTCATAGTTTGGCTTGCGCGTTCTATACGTTCTACTACAGCTATTTCCCGCGGGTCGTTCCGCAATATAGCCTGATGCTCTTTTAGCTTGCGAAGTAACTCAATATTATTTTGTATCACACTAATAGGCGTACGCAATTCATGACTAGTATGACGTAAAAAAGATTGTTCCCTATCGAGTCCTTCTTTTACTGAAATCAGACTATTGCGTACCAGCCGGGCAAAATCGTTTAGGTCCCGGAATCCAAAATCTGGAATGTGGTCATCCAGAGTTTTTTCATTCAACTCTCGGGCCCAAACACCAAGGCGGGCTACGGGACGAGCTAACTGATATAAAAACCACCATACCACCAGTGCTACTGAAGCAGCGGATCCCAGCCCAATAACGAGCAGCGTTATTAGTGATTCTCTGGCGTGGCTCTTCACCATTTCGGAGACCGTATCGGGTGAAATGTAAAAACTCACATAAAAGATTTCTCCACGGACATCCACAGCCATATAAAAAAACATTAGATTAAAGGGCTCGGCCTCACCTTTCATATTTAATTTTTGTAACTGGTTATCGATAGGTGGTGTAGGTTCTGACTCAACAATGAAGGCTGGCTGATCGTGCCATTCACGAGTTACTTTATAGTTATCGAAACCTTTGAGATTAGAGCCGGACTCATCATCGGCATATACAGTGGCGGCCCAGTTTAGGTTATCGACAATAATGGTATCCATACCACTCATGAAATACCGTGTTGATAAGAAACTATAGCCAGTGATGAGCACAAAAGCGATGACGGTAAATACTAGAATCAAGGCTCCACGAAGGCTGGGATTAGCCTTGCTCATGATTTTCACGTAGAGCAAAACCAAAGCCTGGCACGGTATGTATTAACCGCGAAACGAAATCCGAATCCACCGTCTTGCGCAGATAATGCATATGAACTTTAAGCACATCGCTGTCAGGAATTCTGTCTCCCCAGACTGCCGCTTCTAGCTTTTGCCTGTTTACTGCTTCTGGAGCGGCTCTCAGCAACGTTTCAAGAAGCTGCCAGGCCGTAGGCGTTAACTTCAATCGTTGACCAGAACGGTAAACTTCGCGCCTATTCAGGTTCATTTCCAGCCCTCCATAGCTTAGAATTTGGGCTTGTCCGCTACGACGACGAGTCAGCGCCTGCACTCGGGCCACCAACTCATCAAGTTCAAAAGGGGCGGATGCAGACACTGAGTGCAACACCGTCAATGTATAGATGACAGGGCCTCATGGTACTTCGCCATCTGCTCGCTCATCACCTCAATAGGGCACTTGAAGTCGAAGCGCTTTCGGGGGCGCATGTTCAACTCAAGTGCGATCTCATCCAGTTCTTGCTGGGTATAGACCGATAGATCCGTTCCCTTGGGCAAGTACTGCCGTATGAGACCATTGATATTTTCGTTGGCGCCTCTCTGCCACGGACTATGTGGGTCGCAAAAATAAATGGCAATACCGGTATTCTGGGTAATCTTGGCGTGCTGCGTCATCTCGCGCCCCTGGTCATACGTCATGCTCTTCCGCGCAGCCAATGGCATCCGGTTCAGCGCAGCGCTAAAGCCTTCCACGGCCGAGGTGGCGGTCGCATCGTTCATCTTCGCCAGGATCAGGTAACCGCTTTTCAGTTCTACCAGGGTTCCGACAGCCGATGCGTTGCCCTTGCCTTTGATCAGGTCGCCTTCCCAGTGCCCGGGAAATTCACGTTTCTCTACCTCGGGAGGGCGGAGGTGGATGCTGACCATATCAGGAATCTGGTTGCGTCGATCAACTTGCCCACGTCGGGGCTTACGGGTGGATTTTCCTTGCCGCAAGCAGTGAATCAGTTCCTTTCGCAGCTCACCGACGGGCAACGCGTAGATAGCACTGTAGATCGTTTCACGGCAGACGTAGGCGTCTCGGAGGTCAGGGATATTCATATTCCTGAGCTTGCCGCTAACCTGCTCGGGTGACAAGCGCCGACGCAGCATGTACTGAATCAGTGCGAACCGAGGGCTGCCCGGAAACAGTTTTCGCCTTGGTCGACAATTGTCTCGGCGGTCATGACGGCGCTGTTGCGCGTGTGACGGGCGGTAATGGCCATCGGACGATCCATTGCGCCGTATCTCTCGACTGATCGTCGCCGGGGACCGCTCAAGCAGGGCTGCTATCTTCCTGATGCTCAAGCCTTGTGCGAGGCTGACTTGGATCGTCGCACGCTCTTCTATGCAAAGTTCAGAATATGACATGGGGTCAACACCTTACCGGTTTGGTCAGGTGTTGCACTCAGAATTTGCGGCCAAGAGGTTTTACGAGAAAATCGTCGGTACCCGCTCGAAAACCATCTAGCTTGTCTTGAAGCCTATCGCGAGCGGTGAGCATTAGCACAGGAATATCCTTGCCCTCATTGCGGAGCTTTTGGCATAAGGTTAATCCATCAAGTCTAGGCAGATTAATATCCAGCAGCAAAGCGTCATAATCATGTTCTTGCAGCAGATAAAGTCCTCTTACACCGTTGCTGGCATGATCACAGTGGATGTTTTCCAGCTCTAAATATTGCACAACGGTTTCTGCCAGATCATGATCATCTTCTACCAATAATATATCTAGCATTACTCCCGCACTCCCTCATTCGCTTTACCGCTTACCAATCGCTTCAATCGGATAGCCATATCCTCTTGAATGGCAATCAGTGATGGTATCAACACTAGGATAATGATTGTCGAAAAAAGAATACCATAGGCAAGCGAAACGGCTGCGGGGATCAAAAACTGTGCCTGTATCGACGTTTCACTAAGCAAAGGCACCAATCCGGCAAATGTCGTCATTGACGTAAGCAGTACAGGGCGTAAACGACTGGTACAAGCCGACACCATCGCCTGCTGGTGGTCGTCATTTTCTAGGCTTTCCTGATTATATTGGCTCACCAGCAATAGGCTATTATTGATCACCACGCCACTAAGGGCAATGACGCCGTTTAGCGATAATATGCTCAAAGGCAAATCATACAGCCAGTGACCAATAATAGCGCCCATGATGCCAAACGGAATAGCGCTCATAATGACTAATGGTTGAATATAGGATTTCAGTGGAATAGCTAGCAACATATAGATTGCCAGCATCGCTAGCAAGAACATGGTTATCATTGATGAGGATGTTTCTTGCTGCTGTTCAGCTTCACCTCCAAAATGGATATCTAGATTTGGATATTTCTGTTGCAGGTCATTGGCGATAGTTATTTGTAAACTGCTCACCAAATCAGTGACAGATTTCACTTCTTTATCTACATCGGCGGTAACATAAATTGCTCTCTGACTATCAATTCGCGTAATACTGTCTTGGGAAAACCCATAACTGACTTTGGCTACAGAAGAAACGGGTACGACATCACCCGAGGGCGTACGAACATTGGCATTTAATACATCGACGGCACTTCCTCGCTCATTTTCTGGATAACGAACTTTAACTTCAACTTCATCACCACCACGTTGATAACGTTGCACTACCTGGCCGCTAAACGCTTGGTAAATCTGCGAGGCTAACTCATCAGTTGTCATACCCAGACTCTTTCCTTGCTCAGTCAACGTTAAACTAAGCTGGGGTTGAGTGGGGGTAAGGTTGTCTTCAATACCGCTGATAGCACTAATACCTTGAAGGTACTCTTTTAGTTCGTCACCTGCTTGGCTGAGCACTTCATCATCACTGGAACGCAGCTCTATTCTTAAAGCATCTACCATCATCTGGTTACTTTGAATACTTAAGGTTTGCGTGCCTTCTGGTGTATTCGTCTTTTCCCGCCAGCTACGGGCAAACTGTTCCAATGTATAGGGAGCATTTCCAACAAGCTCTAAGGTGACCGTGCCACTTTGGTCATCTTCTGATATCACTTGCAAGTTGGCGATTGCGCTCTCGTCGCTACTGCTTCCTTCCCGCAATGCTTCGTCTACTTCGAAAGCGCGGGTCTCTAGCAGACTAAGAGCAGCATGGGTTAATCCATAACTAGCATCTTTGCGCATGGTTAAATTAGCAGTAACAGTTTCCCCAGGAACATCAGGAAAGAAACTCATACGCACCGTGCCATTGAAGGGCATCGACATCACCAACACTAGAAAACCTATGCCAACTATCACAACGGCATAACGATGACTGATGGCTTGATGTATGGCTGGGGTATAAACCTGAAGGTTGAACCATGCCAAGCCCCTGTCTGCGCCGTTCTGCACTTTTTGCCAAGTCGCCGCCACTCGGTTGCTGCGCTCACCATTACGGTGTGTTTTAAGGTGAGCCAAGTGAGCAGGCAGTATTAACTTAGACTCTACGACCGATAGTAATAGGCAAATAGTAACGACCACCGCAAACTGCGCGTATAACTGTCCTAGCATGCCACTTGTCTGTGATAGAGCTGCAAACGCAGCCACAGTGGTAAACGCACCAAAGAGGGTAGGAATAGCGACGACCATAGTACCTTTAATAGTATTTTCCAGGGTATCACCATCTTTTTCCCGAGTGGTATAAACACTTTCACCAATCACTACAGCGTCGTCCACAACAATACCCAACGCCATGATAAAACCGAAGGTCGTAAACTCATTTAGTGAAAGGTCAGCAAAGCTGCTGCCCATAAAAAAGAAAGTGCCAAAGAAAATAAAAGGTAATCCTGCGGCCACCCAAAAAGCCACTTTCAAATTTAGAAACACCGCCAGCAAAAAGAATACCAGTGCTATGCCCATCACAGCATTTCCCACCAGCAGGTTTAAACGACTTGAAATATTTTCACTATTGTCATCCCAACTAACCAACTCTACGCCAGTTGGCAATGTGCCATCCCTATGCCACTTTTCAATCACTTCTTCTGTGGCGGCTACGGTGCGCAGAACATCGTCTTTTCCAATACTTAAGACACTCAGCGCAAGACTTTCCTCACCATTAAATCGAGACAGTACCGGTGTTGTGTCATCATAGGTATCAAGAATGCTAGCCACATCGCCTAATGTAACAGTGCCGTGCTGAGCCGAAGAAATTAGTGGGATAAGGGCAAACTCTTTAGCGTAATACGCCTGCTCTGACGCTTTAAGCTGAAGAAACAGACGCTCGTGTCGCAGTATCGCCGTCGAGGTATTAGAAGAGAAATTGTTGATGGCATCTTGTACATCAGTCAAAGACAAACCGTAGGCTTGCAAACGAGCTTCATTCACCTCAACTGATATAATGGGATCAATCCAGCCAGAGTAAGTGACGCGGCTAATATCAGGTTGGGCCAAAAGATCTGTTTTCAACTGATTACCCAACTGCTGCAAGGTGTAGCGACTGGCATCTCCATATAGTTGCAGCGCAATGGCATCAGACTCCTGCTGACCTTTTTCCACTGATGGCGCTTCAGCTTCCGCAGGAAAGTTAGAGACGGCATCTACTTTATTTTTAACATCGCTCAGTAAGGTATCGAGACTATAATCTGATTGCCCTTCCACAGTGACGGTAACACCCTGGCTATCAGAGGTCGACGTGACGGATTTGATGCCAGTGACGCCTTCTAGAGCCTCCTCAATCTTAATCGCAACCCCCTCCTCGCTTTGCTGAGCGGAACCACTAAGGTAGGTAACCGAAACAGTGAGGCTATCAGGTTCAGCGGCAGGAAATGCTTCTTTACGCAGATCAACTACGGTCAGCAGGCCAGCAACAATGACGATCATAAGCAGCAAGTTGGCCGCCACTGGATTGGCGGCAAACCAAGGAATCAAACCTTTATAAGTACGTTCAGTCATCAGACAACTCGCTTTGTGGCGTCACAGCCATGCCTTCGCTGTAGCTACTGAGAGGCTGGATGACGACCGTTGCTTGGTCATAACCTTCTGGGCGCTGAACATAAAGGTGCTGTTGGTCGGAAAATATAATATTGGCTGGATGTGCTGTTAGGAGGCCTTCTTCCGAGACGGTTAAAATTTCTTCACGCTGGCTTAGTGCTGAGGCTGGCAGCTTCCAAAGGTTGGCAACGGAACGCCCAGGAATTTGTGCTTTTAAGAACGTACCGGGGTAGAGGTTGGGTTCCTGTACAAGCGGTTCATCTACTGCGACGACCAATGCCCGCTGACGCGTATCACTATTCAGATTCTTCTCGGTGCGAATCACAGAGCCAATCCATTGCTCTCCGGTTTCTATTTGCGTCAGTTCCACTGAGAGACGGCCTGAAACTAACTCATCTTCATCAGGCAGAACCGACCAATCACTCGCAGAAAGAGGGATGACCACTTCCACTCTGTCCGCACTCAACAATTGGCCAATCTCATTACCCGCCTGAGCATAACTGCCTGGTGAGATACTTCGGCCGATGACGATCGCATCAAAAGGGGCCTTAATTTGAGTACTAGCGAGGTTTTTCTCTGCCTCTGTAACGGCTTGGCGCGAGCTATCCAAGGCAGCTTGAGCGGCGGCTAGCTGAGGTTCCCGTAAAGCTAACGTAGAGAGCGGAGATCCTGATATTCCTGAAGAAGACCATTCCTGCTCAGCTTGTTGCGCTTCCTGCTCCTCTTCTAAATAGCTGACTAACGCTTCTGCCTGGGCTTCACGCGCAGACGCTAATTCCGCTTGCCACTGACTATCTTCAAGCGTGGCTAACACCTCTCCCTGCACGACCAACCGGCCAGAGTTAAAGCTGTCGCTGACACTGATCACTTGCCCGTTAATGCGACTATTTAGGTCTAACTCGAATAGGGCTTCAGCGCTACCTACTCCCTCAACCTTGGCTCGATATGTGCCAGGCGTTACTTCTACAACATTGACAGTGGGTCTTTGTGGCTCCTGAATAGGGGGTGTTTCCTGCAGGTTATTCATGTTTTCGGCCATTCGAACACCGCTATAGACAAACACCACTACGAGAAATAATAAGGCCAGTACCAACACTAGCCTGCGCACATTTTTACGGCTCATTCGTCAATCCCCAAACCCAAGGCGAGCGTTAAAGTAATTCGGTTATCAAGCTGGTTATAAATTAGCGAGTCGAGCTGAGACTCAAGGTCGTAAGTCTCTTGTTGCACACTGAGTAGTTCCAAGATGGTGGCGTTGCCCGCTCGATATCTTTCTTGATACCTCTCCAATGCAAGACTCTGCTTATCCAGGGCTTGGCGGATATAGGCCCGTCTTTCAGCAAACGCTTGTTCTAGACCTAACGCATTGCGTACTTCTTCTACTGCGGTTAACAAGGTTTCACGATAGGTCTCATACTGAATAGCCGTATCAAGCGATGCTATTTCAGCGGCAGCGTAGAGCTGCCCTCCTTGAAATAGCGGTGCGGTTAGTTGTCCTAACAGGCTCCATACAGGATCAGTAAGCAACGCGTCACTGGGTGATGTCGCCACATCTTCCAGGGCGGCTTGGATATCAATTCGTGGAAGCAAATCTTTGTAGGCGACGCTTGTGTTATAGTCCGCAGCGGCAATAGCGTACCAAGCTGCTTGTAAATCAGGGCGTCGCGCCAAGGTCTGCTCTGGCAAGCCAGACAGCGGCCGTTCTACTGAGGGGTATTGATCCGGCACTTGGTAGGGATTGTCATCCATACGGCCTAACAGGCTGTTCAAAGCCCGTTCGTCTTGTTGAATGGTATCTTCAAGTTCTCGCACAGAAGCGAGCGTACTGTAGGTTAGACTGCGCGCGCTATCCAAGTCGTCCAGACCGCCCAAACCCCGCTGATAGCGTTGCTGAATCAGCTGCTCGTTTAGCTCTAACGTGTCCAGTCTTCGACGCTCTATTGCTAAGGAGCGTTTTTGCGCCACGAGATTTAGCCAGCTACTCATCACTTCAGCGGCTAACGTATCCCTCACTGCCTGATAAGTGGCCTGCTGCTGAAATTGGCTCTGTTCATCGGCATTGATACCATCTTCGATTTGCTGCCACACATCCACTTGCCAACTCAGCGTTAGCGAGCCTGTGTACTGTTCCTCCGAGTCCTCAGTATCGCTGGCACTAAAGCCAGCTTCCAGCTCTGGATATCGTTCGCCGCGACGTTGACGCAATGTCGCTTGGCTCTGTTCAAGGGCCAAGAGGGTTTGCTGCAGACCAGGGTTATTATCTAGCGCTTCCTGCACAAGAGATTGTAATTCGCGACTGTCAATGAGCGCGGTAAGACTTGTCGCCGTACCTGGCAATTCATCAATTTCTGCAAATGACACTTCTGCTGGTAAGCGTTCAGCCTGCCGCAAATAATCCTGCCGCTCGCCCGTACTGGCACAACCAGCCAGTAACGCAGCGCTGAAGACAAGCAAAAGAAGAGAAGAGAAGCGGCGCGCCATAAGGTAGTTATCCGTAATTAACGTTGACTACCAGGCAACCTACAGATGGCGAGGTTAAGAGATGGTTAAGTTGACATGCACACCGGCGGCACTTAATAAATTTCTAAGTCCATTCATCCGTTACAGGAAAATTGAATACCCATTTTAGTTGTGAGTAACTCGGATTTTTTAGCCTGATCCCTCAGAGTCTATATCTCATGAATTAGGTACAGCCGAGCGGCCGTACCTATTTTCATCTTATTTATTGGTTACTGTTTTATGAGTGCTTACAAAACCACCTCATAGCCTTCAAATTTAGGCGGCCCTAAATAGATGCCTTCCGGCGCTTTAGCATTGGCATGCGCTTTGCGGAAAGCGTCTGACTTGGTCCAGTCGCGGAAGGCCTCTTCGGATTCCCATACGCTGTGGGAAATAAACACAGTGTGATCTTCCTGGCTTTCACCCTGCAGCATCTTAAATTGCTTAAAGCCCGGCACTTCATCCAGGTGAGAATCGCGGTTGCGCCACACCTCTAAAAAGTCCTCTTCGCGGCCTGGGGCAATCCGAAAACGGTTCATGGCGATATACATTATGACGCTCCTGTTCAACGGTGCTGCTAGGTAAGTGGCTCAAGTAGTGGCTTGATGGTAACGTTCTGAGGTTATGACGAATAGCTCCCATCACGAATAAGCTTCCCGGCGAATAGCCCGCATCGCCCAGGTAACAAATGGCTAAGGCACCCATTCAGGTCGTTTGGTTCAAACGCGATTTACGTATTCATGATCACACGCCGCTTTCAAACGCAGCCGCGGCTGGCCCCGTGTTGCCCGTATTCGCCATTGAACCTGAGCAGTGGCAGGCGCCGGACAGCGCGTTGCGCCACTGGCAATTTGCTGCCGACTCACTGGCCGATCTCTCTCAAGCACTGGGAACGCTGGGTTTGCCGCTGTGCCTATGGCAGGGCAGCATGCTGGACCTGCTGGCCGCGCTTAAAGCGCACTATGGCGAGATTGCCCTTCACTCCCACGAGGAGACCGGCAACGCCTGGAGCTTTGCCCGCGACCTTGACGTCAAGTCGTGGTGCCAGCAGCACGAAACGCCATGGCATGAAGCACGCCAGCACGGCGTCGTGCGTGGCTTAAAATCCAGAGTAGCCGACCTCAACGCATGGGAAAAGCAGTGGGAAACGTTAATGACGGCGCCCACCGCCACTGCCCCACAAAACGCCCAGGCGGCCCAGGGCTGGCAAGCCTTTCACCATATTGACGTTAAACACCTTCACGGCCTGACGCTAGGGTTTGATACCACGCCCTGCCCCGAGCGTCAGCAAGGAGGGCGGAGCGAAGGTCGCGCAGTGTGGCGCAGCTTTGTAAACCAGCGCGGGCGGCGCTACCGCGGCTCGCTTTCTAAACCGCTGCTGGCCTGGGAATTTGGCTCACGGCTTTCGCCCCACTTGGCCTGGGGCACCCTCTCCATGCGCGAAGTGGTGCAGTCGCTGCGCCGCCAGCGAAAAAGCATGCAGAAGACACGCCCTGGTCACGCTCACTGCGCGCCTTTGCTTCCCGGCTCCACTGGCCCTGCCACTTTATTCAAAAGCTCGAAAGTGAGCCGAGCATAGAGTCGCAAACCCTTCACCCAGCGCTGCGCGGCCTGCGGGAGCGCGACCCCGAACACCCCAACCTGACCGCCTGGAAGCGCGGCCAAACCGGGGTGCCACTGGTGGATGCCTGCATGCGCAGCCTGATCGCTACCGGTTGGATCAACTTTCGCATGCGCGCCATGCTCATCTCCCACGCCACTTTTGGCTTAGGGCTGCACTGGTACGAACCAGCATTGCACTTGGCACGGCTATTTACTGACTTCGAGCCCGGCATTCATTACCCCCAGGTGCAGATGCAGGCAGGCGCCACGGGCACCAATGCGCTGCGGGTGTATAACCCCATCAAACAGGCGGAAGATAACGACCCAGATGGTGAGTTTGTCGCCCGCTGGGTGCCAGAATTAACTGCCCTGCCGTTAGAGTGGCGAGCCAAGCCGTGGGCACTACCCGAAAGCCTACGCCAACGGTTCGGCTTTCAGCCCGGCGAGCACTACCCGCTGCCCCACGACTTTGAGGCAGAAGCTCGGCACTGGAAGAAGATGCTGTATGAGCTTCGCCGCACACCTGATGCCAGAGAAGCCAGCCAAGCCATTGTGGATAAGCTCGCCAGCCAGCGAAGACCGCCCGCTCAGCGCGCTAAAAAAGCAAAACCCGCCAATCGCCAGCAGCTTTCGCTGTTTGAGAATGGCGGGTTAGAAACAACACCCGACACGCACGATTAGAGAAATCGGTCTGCTATTTTCCAAGCCCCACATAGGCCGTTCTGGATACCTTTGAATGCTGAGCAACGCCTGGTTAATTTTTGACCTGTTTCATGATTTTGAAAGCTGCTATAATATTATTGGCAACCACTTATAAGGAGGTGCCAACCAGTGGCTACTGCATCTTTTGATAAAACCTTTGTAGTCAACGATAAGCAATCCATTGACCGGATTCACCGGGATTTGGCGACCCCCCGCCATATCAAGGTTCAAAAACGTGACTACAAGGCCGAAAACAAACGGGGAATTCAGCTATTAAAACAACGATTGTCCAACTCGGAGGCCTGCTGAAGGAGCTTGGTGAAACATCTACCATCAGGCTTCTCAGTACATTTTCCTGTCACCGCAACACTGATGTCGAAAGTTTCCTCACTCAGCCTGCTAAAGCCATACGATTTGAGCAGACAGGTAATGCTAGAACTTACCTGATCATCAGCGACGGCACTGCTGATATCCTCGCGTACTTTTCCTTATCTTTTAAAGAATTAACACTTGAAGGAACCAACGTCAGCAAGTCCAAGGTTCGGCAACTGGATGGTATCTCTAAGCGCGCTGAACGTATCCGCGCCTTTCTGATTGGTCAAATTGGTAAAAATACTGCCGTCATAGATAACCCTATATCGCTTGGTGCCATCCTGGATGAGACTTATGCGGTCATTTCAGAAGCAAAGGCTCTCATTGGTGGTCGTGTCATTATCCTTGAGTGTGAAGACTGCCAGACACTGATACGGCTTTACGAACAACACGGTTTCACACTTATTGAGACACTAGGCGACGAACAGCCTCGGTTGCGTACAATGTATATTCACGTCACTGAATGAGCCTGCTTAGAAGTGTAACCAGATGGCGTGATCATTCTCTATCTTGCTGATTCTCCACGCATCAAGCTAGATCAGCGCGCCGCCACTAAAAGAAGGTGCTGTGTTAGCTTCGCCGCACTCCAGCCTCCAGAAAAGCAAAACCCGCCAAATCGGCAGCAGTTTTCGCTGTTTGATGATTTTACAATTGGCTCACACCACATCGAGGAAAACCACGGCGTAAGCGAAGCGATCTTGCTGACCAGTCCATCGTCCTAGTAACTCTAAACCCACGTTCCGGTACCCGGCTTAACCTTACACTTGGCATGACATCTGCGTCATGAGAAGGATCATGTCGTGCGCCATATTTTTGATATTATTAGCGAGTTTCTTCAGCAGTGCCGTCAGACATTACCGATCCTGCGTCTCGTTTGAGAAGCGGCAGATATATGCTTATCCAGTTGACAGAAAAGTGCCTAATGCCACCAACACGCGCGACTTTGTAGTTTAGGCGAAGCTGGAACGGAAAAGCCATCGCAGCGCTTGGCTTGGTTAAATTTCATCTGCGCTTGTGCTCCGTCCTAGAGGCGATATCTGGGATAGAGTCAGCAGGACTAACTACTGTTTGTACTTTCGCGCGATCTTTCAGCCTGTTCTGGGCAACATACGCAAAAGACTTACCAGTTCTCTCCGCCTCTTCTTGCATATCATAGATCTCTTCGCCAGAAAGCGGATTATCACTTGCATCGATCATGGTCGAAAAGTGATAGACCGCTTCATCTTCGTTCTCTGACCGAGTTGTATGTTCAAGAATATCATCCAAGTCGACGCTTACGGCTTTTTGCATACCGGAGCCTATCGCTCCAAAGTCCTGTTTGAACCAATCAGATTGCTCAATACTATTTTTCAAGACAAACAAGTCGTAGTCAGTAAAAGGCACATGAAAGTCGTTAAAGTTTATAAACTGGCGACCATCAATACGCATTTGAAAGTGGTAATGGGGATAATTTATCGTGGTTCCTTTGTGCCCTTCTAAATCATTTTTAGAGCAGTCAAAGGTCCATTCAATATTTTTCCACTTCACCGTGTAGGATAAAACTTTCCGCTCAGACCTTTCGTAATCTAAATCGTTAATATTCGAAAGCAATTTTTCTTGATTCGCACACCATCGTACGAATGCAGCTATATTTCCGTAGCCGTATTTCTCATAAACTTTTGGGAAATCCTTTTTCTTGAACTTGCACTGCCTCAGGAGCCAATGCAAACAGGGGTTATCCTTACTTATAGTTTTGAAAGGCTTGTCGCACAAATAGCAGATACCTTTTTCGTATCCTGCCTTGAAGGCATGGACTTGTCTTTGGTGCTCTTCATCATTGCGGCGGTTCATGTCCTCTATTTCCTCAGGAGACATGCTTTCGAAAATCTGTCGATATCTATCAGAATCTTTTTGCACGAAATCTTCCCGTGAAATTTAAAGCCTTGAATAAGCCGCCGATTTGGAGCGGCAGCGGAAAATCGGTCGGCTTAATTCACTGGTTATGTGCCGAGTTCCGATATGGGTTTTCCCGTATATATCCGATTATGTGTTTCGAACGATTTTTCAAATAGTTTTGAGTGGTAAGCCGCATCGTAATCTTCAAAATTGTCGCTTAAAAAGTTGGCAGCCCACACATAGTATTCAAAAGCACTCAAAATTAAATGCTGTAGTGAAACGTATGCGTTCTCCTGAAAATCAGGGTACACCAAAGTGTAAACACCCGACTCGTAGTCCCTGCGGCCTAAGAGCTCCATTACCTTGGGGCTCGCAGAATGCGCAACTTCCGAGTACTCAGAATACAGCCGTTTAAGCCCAGATTTTAGATGCTTGATGTTAGGTGTCTTCCGAATTAATCGCTCAATATCAGCGCCACTTTTGAGCTCATTGAGCCTCGCGAGGAGCTCCATCTGCTTCCTAATGATGACAGCGCCATCTACTAAATCTCCCCCCAGCACAAGATCAGAAGCTATAAAGTGAGAGCGACAGAAAGACACCATGAGGTCAGCACAATAAAGACCATTATCGATTTCCCTAAAACTTCTCCCCGAGCAGAACAAAGTGATACTTGCGATCAATTCGTTAGTCGATGCAATGAGTAAGTTTGAGTGCTCATTGAACTCTAGGAATTTGTGCTGCGCCAATTTCCTGAACTGATCCCGTGAGTACAGGTATTTCTCAGCGTTTGTTTTGAAATCTTCACTCATTCATCAAACTCGATTAGTTGGCAGCACATAACGTCTAAGCTGTGCGGTGCAAACGAAGCGCAGCGTAGTTTGCATCCTAACAAGCACCTTGTTAGCTGCCTGCTTCATTAAGAACACCATTCTTTCTCAAAGCCCGTAATAAGTTAGATATTTCTTGTTTTAATGCTTTATGACTTTCCTTTAAGATTTTTGCATACTCAACAAGCGAATTGTAATGTGCTGTCGCGTGCTGTTGATGAACCTCTTGTTGTGTTTCTTGAAATATTTTATGTGAGTGCTCAAATTTACTTACAAGGTCGTTATTAAGCCTGAATGAATCTACCATTCCCTTAGCAAGGGTATATGTTTTGATAATTTGTTTTCTTAGATCGTTACTTGGGATGCGACCGATGAGAAAACTATTGCCGTTGTAAACAGTAAAGAAATCACTTGCCAGTGGATAGTAAAATGCCAATGCCTCCCCATCGGCTATCGAATCAATTCTGGCACCCATAGTGTCTTGGTAGCGCTCGTTTACCGTCTCTATTTCGTCATGAATAGCTTGAAGCACTCCTTTGATTAGCTTTGCTTCATTTTCATCAGCCTGTTCTTTCTGATGTTTAAATGAGTTCTGGGTTGACCTAAGTGCAAAATATCCAGTAATTAAACCGCCAACAATTGCACCTGTTATTGCGGATCCAAATGTTGTCCAATCAAAGCTCAATTGATTCTCCTTTTGCAGCTAACAGGTATTAGACAGCGCGTCCTATGATTGGGTGATCGCACCGACATGATTGTCCGAAAAATGCAGCTGGCCATATTTCTCTAATCCTTTGATTTTTATATTTATTAATTTTTACTAGGCTGCATATCCAAAACTCGCGCTTCTGCTGCATTTGACAGTACCTCTACGTTAGGAGGTCACGTGTCTTGCTATATTTCTAATCCACAATGCCAAATCCAGCTTAGCACAGGGTTCTTTGGGCGACTGACCATCTCAGCTGTGGGCTTTCAACGCATAAAAAAAACCCGCCAATCGCCAACAGCTTCGCTGTTTGACGATGGCGGGTTAGGTAATGCTTAGAAAAGTATTAGCTAAGCGCTTCCAACGACTCCTCAATAATGCTCAAGCCTTCTTCCAACACCGCAGAAGAAACCGTCAGCGGCACCAGAATCCGTATGCTGTTGCCGTAGAAACCGCAGGAGAGCAGGATCAGACCTTTCTCACGGGCTTTGGCACAGAGCGCGCCGGTCATCTGAGTATCTGGTTTTCCTTCGCTATCGAGCAGTTCAAACGCCGCCATTGCGCCGAGCTGGCGGCCGTGGGCGACGGCGGGGAAGCGCTCTTCCCATACCGCGAAACGTTCGGCCAGCATCTTACCCATTTGCTCGCTGCGGGCCAGGATATCTTCCTCTTCAATCACCTCAATCACCGCCAGCGCCGCGGCGCAGGAGAGCGGGTTACCGCTGTAGGTGCCGCCTAGTGAATTGGGGCCGGAGGCGTCCATTACCTTGGCGCTACCTACCACGGCAGAGAGCGGCATGCCGTTGGCGAGGCTCTTGGCGGTGGTGAGAATATCCGCTTCAATGCCGCTATGTTCCAGGGCAAATAGTTTGCCGGTGCGGGCAAAGCCGGACTGCACTTCATCGGCGATCAGCAGAATGCCGTGCTCGTCGCATAGGGCGCGCAGCGCTTTAAGGTAGTCCGGTGAGGCGATGTAGAAACCGCCTTCGCCCTGCACCGGCTCGATCACGATGGCCGCCGTGCGGTGCGGGGCGATATCGGTTTTGAACAGCGTGCGAATGGCGTTCAGAGAGGCTTCTTCGCTAATACCGTGCAGCGGGTTCGGGAACGGTGCGCGGAAGACGTCGCCCGGCATCGGGCCGAAGTCGTTCTTGTAGGGCAGCACCTTGCCGGTCATCGCCAGGGTCATCATGGTGCGGCCGTGGAAAGCGCCGTCGAACGTAATAATGCCGGTGCGGCCAGTGGCAGCACGGGCAATCTTCACGGCGTTTTCCAGCGCTTCGGCACCGGTGTTGACCAGCATTGCTTTGCGCTCAGGGCCACGCACGGGGCTCAGTTCGCAAAGCTTTTGGCACAGCTGCACGTAGGGCGCGTAGGAGATCACCGCGGCGCTGGTGTGCATGACTTTCTTGAGCTGCGCTTCAACCGCGGCAACGATTTTCGGGTGGCGATGGCCCAGGTTGAGCACGCCAATGCCGCCCGCGAAGTCGATCCAGCGGTTGCCATCGGCGTCCCACAGCTCGGCGTTTTCAGCGCGCTCGGCAAACTGGGTCGTTGGCGTGGCGGCACCGTTGGCCACGTAGCGGATTTTCAGGTCGTTCAATTCTTGGTTAGTCATCATCGTTCTCTTTATAAGCCGCCAACGCAGACGTATTTCAGTTCGGTAAATTCATCGAGGCCATGGTGTGAACCTTCACGGCCCAGACCGGACTCTTTTACACCGCCAAAGGGCGCAAGCTCGGTGGAGATCAGCCCCTCATTCACGCCGACCATGCCGTACTCCAACTGCTCCATGGTGTGCCAAATGCGGCGATAATCCGTGGCGTAGAAGTAGGCCGCCAAGCCAAAGGGCGTATCGTTGGCCATCTGGATGGCCTCTTCGTCCTGCTTGAAGCGGAACACCGGCGCCACGGGGCCGAAGGTCTCTTCATCAGCCACGGCCATTTCAGTGGTGACGTCGGCCAGTACCGTGGGCGTATAGAAGCGTTCACCGGCAGCGTGGAGTTTGCCGCCACACATAAGACGTGCGCCCTTACTTTGGGCGTCGTCCACGTGGCGCTGCACTTTATCTACCGCTGCTTGGTTGATCAGCGGGCCGATGATGTTGCCTTCCGCTAGGCCATCACCGACTTTCAGCGCGTTCACTCGCTCGGTCAGCTTGCTGACGAACGCATCGTAAATGCCGTCCTGCACCAGGAAGCGGTTGGTGCAGACGCAGGTTTGTCCGGCGTTGCGGAATTTGGAGGCGATGGCGCCATCAACAGCGGCATCCACATCGGCGTCGTCAAAGACGATAAACGGCGCGTTTCCGCCCAGCTCCATGGCGGTTTTCTTCACCGTGCTGGCGCACTGGGCCAGCAGGTGTTTGCCCACCGGGGTCGAGCCGGTAAACGAGACTTTGCGCACTCGGGGATCGGTGGTGAGCACTTCACCCACGGCGGCGGGTTTGGAAGCGGTGACCACGTTAATGGTGCCTGCGGGCAGGCCCGCTTCCAGCGCCAGATACGCGGCGGCAAGCGCCGTTAACGGCGTGGCTTCTGCAGGTTTAATCACCACGGTGCAGCCAGCGGCCAGGGCCGGGGCGCACTTGCGAGTGATCATCGCCAGCGGGAAGTTCCAGGGGGTGATTGCCGCCACCACGCCGACCGGCTCGCGTAGTACCAGCAGGCGCTTGTCGGCGCCGTGGCTGGGCAGGGTTTCCCCGGCCATGCGTTTAGCCTCTTCAGCGAAGAACTCAATAAACGACGCGCCGTAGATCACTTCGCCTTTGGCTTCTGCCAACGGCTTGCCCTGCTCCAGGGTCATCAGGCGGGCCAGGTCGTCGGCGTGCTCATTGATCAGCTCAAACCAGCGACGTAGCAGCGCGGAACGCTGTTTGACGGGCGTGGCGCGCCAAGCAGCGCCTGCTTCGTAAGCGGCGGCTACGGCGTCGCGGGTATCGTCAGCCCCCATATCGGCTACGCGGGCAATGGTCTCACCGGTAGCGGGGTTATCGACAGCAAAACTCTGCTGACCTTTGCGCCACTCGCTACCCACCAGGGCAGGTACTGCGTCGTGCAACCACTGTTCGATAAAGCTCATGGTCTTCTCCTAGATTAATAACACTGCGTGCACGCTAGCAGTAATGTGGTTGTCGGCGAATACACCACTTTTGCGTTCAACCAGACCACTTTTCTGTTTTACTGGAAAATTGGTGAACATCGTGACGGTGAGGATAAGGATGGATGGCCAGTCAGCTTTACAACAACTTGTAAAACACTATGCACAGCAACCTGAACGCTTAAGTAAACAAGTGCGAATAGAGCAAGCGCTGAGACAAGCGATTACCCAGGAGTGGCCTAACCAGACTCGCCTACCTTCTCACCGGCAACTAGCGTCAGCGTTAGGCGTTGCTCGGCATACACTGTCACTAGCCGTTGCGACGCTGCTTAAAGAGGGTCTGCTTACGACTTCTCATGGCAGTGGTACTTGGAGCTGCAAAGTGTCGGCCCCTGCTGTCTCAAAACCCAGAAGTGTGCAGCTATCAAAACGTGCACAACGAGTGTTGCGTTGGCCGGGTGCGAGCACTGTTCAAAGCGGGGCCTTCGTCCCCGGTATTCCCGATATCGCCCAGTTTCCAATGCGTAAATGGCGGCAGCTCTACGCCAGCGTGACAGTGCCGCAGAATGCCCTGCTGCTCTCTTACTCCACCGGTGGCTACGGCCCGTTGAAGCGCGCGATACGCGATTTTTTGGCGCGCTGGCGCAATATTAATTGCGACACTGAGCAGATTATCATCACCGACGGCACCCATAACGGCATTGAGCTATGCGCCGTGGCGCTGGCCGATGTGGGTGACACCGTTGCCATGGAGTCGCCCTGCTACTGGGGAGCACGCAACGTGTTTACCGCTGCGGGTTTAGAGATTCAGATGCTGGCGTGGCAGCCAGGCCAGGGTCATGCGCTACCGCCTGCCCCTGACCCAGTAAAGCTGGCCTACCTCACAGGCTCGCACCACTATCCACTCAGCGTGCCTACCCGAGCTGCCGACAAGCAACGTTTATGCGACACCTTAGCGCCTACTTATATTATCGAAGACGATTACGAGTTCACCCGCGACGACCACCCCAACTTGCTCTTCGACCCACACTCAGAGCGCCACTTGCTGGTGGGCTCGTTTTCCAAGATGATGTTTCCAGGTTTGCGGTTGGGCTATTTAGTGGTACCGCACCATTTAGCGGGGCCGATGAACCGCCTACGCAGTGAGCTTTTTCGTGAAGGTCGTATGCTGGATCAAGCCGTGCTGGCGCAGTTTATTTTTGATGGCGATTTAGATACCTGGTGCCGACGCATTCAGCGCGACTACCTTGGACGCCAGCAGGTGCTGCATGACCAGCTGCGCTCGCTGCCTCGAGTGCGCAGCGTTTCACCGCCCAGTAGCGCCATTAGCCTATGTGTCGAATTTGAACCGGACGTTGACGACGTAGGGATCGCTCAATCGCTGCTGAAAGAGCATTTAATCGTGCGTCCATTAAGCCCTGTTTGTGCACCAACCGATCTGCGAGTTGGCTTGGTGATGGGCGTCGGCATGCTGTCAGGGGAAACGCTGGTGCGTGAAGCACAGCGCCTGCGCCGCGGCCTGGAAGCGCTGCTGCGCTAGGCGCTATGGATAGCACATGGGTAATAGCTCATTTGTTATGCCGGAAGCTCTTCTTAACACCTTATCCACAAGCTTTATAACGCTTATTCACAAACATATTCACAAGGACTTTTATGCGTTCCCCTGTTGATGATTTTATAGGCTGTTTTACCTTAAGCTCTTCAGTGGCTCTCGCTAGGCTACGCCTATGGGCATCGCTAAGTTTTGTACTGCTTCTCTCTGGCTGCGCCATCTTTGCCCCCAACCCGCCCCAGGATCAAAGCAATATCTGCGAAATATTCCGCGAGCAGCCCAGTTGGTACGACTATGCCCAGGAGTCCGAGGAGAAATGGGGGACGCCGATTGCCACGCAAATGTCGTTTATCCAGCAGGAGTCCTCGTTTCGCAGCCATATTCGTCCTGATCGAAAATACTACTTAGGCTTTATCCCGGGCCCGCGCCCTTCTTCTGCGAAAGGCTATGCTCAGGCGCAGGACCCTGTATGGGAAGAGTATGAAGATCAAGCAGGCAGCCTTTTCTCACGGCGTACCCATATGAAGCACGCCACGGATTTTATTGGTTGGTATAACCGCCGTTCTCAGCAACAGGCGGGGATATCACTCAGTAATCCAGAGCACCTTTATTACGCCTATCACGAAGGCGCTGGCGGCTATCAACGCGGCACGTATCGCGGCAAACCGCAGGTCTTGAGGGCAGGTCGAGAAGTGGCGGCGCGCGCTAATCGTTACCAGGCCCAACTCAACAGCTGTGAAGCGGAGTTTCAGTGCCGCAAGTTTTACCAGGTCTGGCCGTTTTGCCGTAGTTAAGGGATCTGACGATGTCACTATGGATTGGTGCAGCCCTGGTTAGCGTGGTGTTTTTCACATCGATGCTCTCCGGGGTATTTGGTATGGCGGGCGGCTTGGTACTGTTATGGTTTTTGCTGCTGATTTTCCCTGCGGGCACTGCAATGGCGGTGCACGGCGTGATACAGCTAACGGCGAATGGGTCACGAGCATGGCTTTCGCGGCGCTATATTGTCTGGCGCATCGTCGCGTTTATGACGCTGGGGGTACTGAGCGCCGCAGGCCTACTGTTGCTATTCAACTACAGCCCTAATGCCGCCAGCGTCTCGCTGCTGATTGGCTTGCTGCCGATACTGGTGTGGCTGCCCAAGCGCTGGTTTCATCTCAATGCCAACCGCGCCAGCCATGCGTTTTGCTGCGGCATTGCATCAGGCGGGTTAACCATTGCCGCTGGGGTTTCCGGGCCACTCATCGATATTTTCTTTGTGCGCTCACGCATGGACCGCCGCCAAGTGGTGGCGACCAAGGCGATGATTCAGGTAGTCGCCCACAGTATTAAAATTATTTTCTATCTGGGCGCTGCGATGGCACTGAGCGCCGGTGAATGGGGCATCGTATTGCTAGCGGCACCGTTTGCCATGCTTGGCACGCAAGCGGGGAACCGCATTTTACATCGTCTCACCGATGCCAATTTCCGCACCTGGACCCGGTGGATCGTTACCGGCATTGGGGTTTTCTACTTTGCACAAGGGCTATTCCTGCTCACCCGCTAGCGTTGATGAGTCTAGAAGCACACCTTTGAGAGATGCCTATACTGACCTTACCTAAATATTGGAGGTCGCTATGGATTATCACCACTACCGCGAAGCCCTGACCCAAACACTCGCCCAGAGTGAAGTGCCTTTTCCTGCTGCCGAATACCAAGCGCGCCTGGACAAGGTGCGTCAGGCGATGACCGAGCAAGGGTTAGATGCGCTGCTGCTCACCGACCCCGCCGACATTAATTACCTTACCGGCTACCACACCTTTGAAGTCTCGGTTCATGCCTGTTTGATCTGCACACAAGAGAAACTCGTGCTGCAAGTTGCTTCGATTGAAACCGGCGCGGCGGTAGTCACCGCTCGGGTCGATGAGATTATCGGCTACCGCTGGGAAAACCTGGATGAAATCATCACGCCGCTGGCGGATCTGCTTACCCCCTGCCAGCACATCGGTATAGATGGCTGGAGCAGCGGGCTACGCTTTGGCGTTATCGATGCACTGTTGCAGGCCATCGGCCGCGAACGTTTCAGCGAAGCAGGCGCGCTAGTCGACGCCATTCGGATTGTCAAAAGCCCTGCTGAACTAGAGATGCTGCAAGAGAGTGCCCGTATCACGGCGCTCGGTTTAGAGACCGCGATTCAGAGCATTCGCCCGGGCATGACCGATAACGATATTGCCGCCGTGGGTGCCAAAGCGCTGTTGGAAAACGGTAGCGAGTTTATGAGCCTGCAGCCCATCGTGACCAGCGGGCATCGCATTGGCGTAATACACGTTAACCATAAGCGGCGTGTCATCCAGCCAAACGAGCCAGTGTTTCTGGAGTTTGGCGCTGCGTATCAGCGTTACACGGCCCCCATGATGCGTACCGCGGTGACGGGCACTCCCAACGCGGCCCTCTCAGCTACTCGCGACCTTTGTCGTTCAATATTCGAGGCGCTGTGCGACACCATGCGCCCAGGCAATACCTTTGATGCCGCTGCCCAGGCGGCTGATACCTTACTCGCCCCGCAGCGAGACCAGTATTTTTTCTCCGGCGTGTTTGGCTACGCCGTGGGCGCACAGTTCCCGCCTAGTTGGGTGGAGGGCACCGGCTTTATCGCCAAAGGCCAGACCCGCACTTTTGAAGCTAATATGGTCTTTCACCTACCGCTCTGCCTGCGGGTGCCCGGCCAGTGGGGCGTAGGAATAAGCGATACCGTGGTGGTGACCGAGCAGGGGGCCAAACCGCTAACCAATAACGACTGGAAACTGTTTGAGGCACACTCATAGCGATTGCATTGACACTTCTATTGAGTAGCGCTATCGTCACCACAGATGCAAATGAGAAACACTCTCTTTATTTTATCGAGTAGATGATGGGATCTGAGCCCATCGATAGCCACCAGTGTGAGGTATCAGTGGGATGACTAGCGAGCAGCGACAACTTCGCCAAACAGTCATGTTTTTGCGCACCTCTTTTGAAGCGGTTCAGCACTCTATTGCTGGCCGCCTGGAAGACCCGCTGCCCTGCTGGCTTGATACCAGTATGCTCACTATGCTTTCGCGGGAGCTCACTCGCTGCTGCCAACAAGCCAAGCCGCTGTTCGCCCCACCGGTCACCGAACAGCTGTTTATCGCCTCCCAGCAGTGCGAGCTGCTGCTCAAACAGTGCCCCGGTGTACTCAGTAGCGCCGTTTGCCACCGCCAGCTAGCCGCTATTATGTTGCCGCTCGCCACCGCGCTTCAGCAGATCGACAACCCTGCCAAGCGGCGTTGGCCCTGGCAGCGGCGCTAATTCCCTCTCTTCACAAACAAGCGTGCGATTAAGACTTCCAAATTTGCCTAGTCGGCACGTTCCTGGCGTTTGAAAATTCGAACGTGCTTGACCCTGCTATTTATCATGATAAATTCAAAGTGAGGCGCCAACGAGCGTCCACGCTGAGACACATCACAAGCAAGGGTATGCTCATGGCTGAACAACAAACCGCGGCAGCCTCTGGCTCGCGTAAAAAGTGGTATCAGGCGGTTCCCGACCCCATGGTGCTAATCTTTATCATCCTGGTCGCTACTTATTTTTTGACCTTCATTATCCCCGCCGGTGAATTTGAACGCGTTACCCAAGATGGCCGAACGGTCGTGGTGCCAGGCTCTTTCGCCTACCTGGAAGACGTCGCCAATATTCCGCTGTTCAATATTTTCGTGGCGATTCCTGAAGGCCTTATCTCCGCCTCTCGATACCTGTTTATCGTCTTTATCGCCGGGGGGCTTTTTCATATCCTGCAAAAGACCGGGGCGCTGGAAAATGCAATCGGCGTGGCGGTTAACCGCGTTGGCGTTGAACGACGAAACATGATCATCGTCGTCGGCACTTTTATCTACGGTTTTTTTGGTGTCGCCGTTGGGTTTGAGAACAACATTGCATTAGTCCCTATTGCGGTTCTCATCGCCAGCGCCATTGGATGCTCCAGTTTGGTAGGCACCGCCATGGCCGTCGGCGGCATCGGGATCGGCTTTGCGCTCTCGCCCATCAACCCTTATACCGTGGGAGTTGCTCAAGGTATCGCGGAGCTGCCGACGTTCTCTGGTGCATGGCTACGCACGCTGCTAGTGCTTTCATCACTGGCACTGCTCTCCCTGTATATCTGCAAACGCGTCGTCAAAATGGAGTTTGAAGAGCCGGATAATGCGGAGGCACTGAGCAAACCGCTCAGCGAATACCGCCTGACCAAACGCAATATCCTGACCATGGTGGTGTTTGTAGGTGGGTTGATCGCCATGTTGATCGGTGTATTTACCCGTGGCTGGTACATCAACGAGATTGCAGGCACGTTTCTGCTGCTGGCGATCATCATTGGTGCCTTGAACGGCCTGTCGGCCAACGGCATCGTCAAACAGATGATGGAAGGTGCTGCTAGCGTTACCGCCGGCGCGCTGGTGATCGGGGTAGCGGCCTCTATTCAGGTCATTCTTGAACAGGCCGTCATTATCGACACCATCGTCAATTCTCTGAGCGCGCTGATTGACGGTATACCGTCGATATTCTCTGCCATCATGGCCAGTGTGGTGCAGGGCATCATCAACCTGTTCATTCCCTCTGGCTCCGGCCAGGCATTGGTGACCATGCCAATTCTTATCCCTGTGGCAGACCTTGTCGGCATGAGCCGCCAACTAATGATCACTGCGTTCCAGGTTGGCGACGGTTTGACGAACCTGATTGTGCCGACCTCCGGCGGTACGCTGGCCATGCTGGCACTTGGTCGCGTCTCCTACGCCCAGTGGCTCAAGGCAATTCTGCCCTTTATGGTGCTGGTCTATGGCTTGTCCTGGATTGGGCTGGTGATTGGCCACTTGGTGGGCTATTAAGCCACGATGACGCTTTCACTGGTTCACTGCCACCCGGCTACAGGCACTGTCGCCACTATTACTGCCACCGGTGGAGTGGCGGTAGGTGGCTATGTGCATCACTGCTGGCGCGGCGTTGGAGCGTGCGTCACCCAAGGGCGGTTTACCAATCCCTGGTACCCGGCTCAAGTGCATGGCGCACTTGTCGATGGCGCCACCGCTAAGCAAGCCCTTGGCGCGGCTATCAGCCAAGATAGCGACGCCGCGCTACGCCAATGCCTGGTGATGGATGCCCATGGCCGCTCGTCAGTGCATTCGGGAAGCGAGAACATCGCTAAAGTGGAAGACGTGCGCTTTCCCGGCGTCGCTGCGGTCGGCAACATGCTGCAGAGCAGCGATGTCGTGCAGATCTTGGCAGAGCATTTCTTAAGCCTTAGCGCCACCAACAGCGGCGCCGCCATCAAGCGCAGCGAGGCCCCCGCTATCCGAATCATCACGACCAGCACTTGCTGGCGCATCTCATTGACGCCCTTAATGCCGCGCTGGACGCGGGTGGCGATAAGCGTGGCACCCGCTCAGCCGCACTGCGTATCGAGTCGTTCCAGCAAGCCCCCATTGATTTGCGCGTTGACTGGTCGGAAGACGTCGTGGCTGCCTTGAGGGCGTTGGCTGACCAGTTCATGAGCGATGATTTCCAAGCCTTTTGGCGCCAACTGCCGCTACGCTAGACGCGCTTCCACGCTGCTGTGGTTGCTGGTGCCCATCGCCTAACGGAGAGTTTATGACCAAAGCCGCTGTTAATACTCCATTTGCCCAGGGTGAGTTGGGGCAGTTATTAATCGAGCGCCTGGACGAAGCTGCCCGCTGCTCGGCTCCTGGCGCCGGTGTTACGCGACTATTCTGCTCTCAGGAGCACCAGAATGTACTGCCGCTGATCAGCCGTTGGATGGAGCAGGCTGGGCTTGCCCCGCAACTTGATGCTGCTGGCAATCTCGTGGGTCGCTGCCCCAAGGCACAGGCAGGCGGAAAAACCTTCATCATGGGATCTCATCAGGATTCGGTGATCGAAGGAGGCAAGTACGACGGCATGCTGGGCGTTGCGCTGCCCATTCTGGCGTTGGAAGCGCTTAAGCGCGAAGGGGTGACACTCCCTTTCGGCATCGAGGTGGTCGCGTTTGGTGACGAAGAGGGAGTGCGCTTCCCTACCACGCTGGTTGGCAGCAAAGCGCTGGCGGGTAACGTAACGCCTGATCAGCTTGCCGTCCGGGATGCACAAGGCGTGACGCTTGCAGAGGCCTTGACCGCCTTCGGCTGCCAGCCAGACGAGATTCCCGCAATCGCCCGCAACCCTGCCAACACACTAGGTTTTTTAGAGGTCCATATCGAACAGGGACCTGTTCTTGAGCAGCGGCATCATGCGGTGGGTGTTGTCACGGCGCTAACGGGCATTGAACGCCACCGTGTCACGCTGCGCGGCAAGGCCGGACACGCAGGCACCACACCGATGCCCATGCGACATGATGCACTCGTTGGCGCGGCAGAGATGGTACTGGCCGTCGATAGCGTGCTGCAGAGAACCGATAAGCTGGTCGGCGTGGTGGGCAAGCTAGATGTCCACCCAAATGCCGTCAATGTCATTCCTGCCGAGGTCACTTTCACTGTCGAGCTACGCTCACCGGAGCGCAACCTCCGGCAACGAGGTCGCGAAGCTGTCTACGCCGCAATGGAGGAAGTGGCGACTCGCCGAGGGCTGGTACTGGAAATGGAAAACACGTACAGCGCTGATGCCACTGCCTGTGCCGACTGGATAATGACATCCCTAGAAAAGGCCTGTGCCGATGTTGGCCAGCCTGCAGAACGACTGTTCAGTGGTGCGGGGCACGATGGCTTGGCCATGCAGGCATTAACCGATATCGGCATGTTGTTTATGCGCTGCAAGGAAGGGCTGAGTCACCACCCGGATGAAGCCATTACCGCCGAAGATGGTGAAGCAGCAACACGGGTGGTCATGGCATTTTTACGGCAACTTGCACGCCCATAGCGTTTTACGCCCTTAGCTCGTTATGCTAGTGGCTCAGGTAAAAAGCCTCGGCGCACCTGAGCCTCTTGCCGATTCATCACGCGCTGGGCATCCAGCATATGCTCACGCATGATGTTATAGGCGCTTTCGGCATCGCCCTGCTCAATGGCATCCAAAATTTCTGCATGATAGCGACAGCCAGTCTGCCCTAAATCACGAGTAACTGGCTCATAGAGACGGTGATAAATCGTCAGATCCGAGAGCACCTGTATGGTGAACCGGATAATAAACGTCAGCAGTTGATTACCCCCGGCTAACTCAGCGAGCATCAAGTGAAAATGCAGCGAATCAAGATGTTGCTGACGCTCAGTCTCGCTATCGTCCGCGGGGCCTGAATAGCTATGCAGGCTTCCACGCAAGCGCGCTAAATCGACAGGACTTACTTTCCCCGCTAGTGAAGCAGCCAGTTCAGGCTCTAATGCCAGGCGTATCTGATAGATATCCTTGATCGAGATATCTTTAAAAAACAAATAATTACTCAGCAAGGACACCGCTTTTGCATCACTCATCTCGCGTACAAAGGCACCGCCGCCAGGCCCGGTACGGGTTTCGACCAGGCCCTGCGCCTCCAGCACCCGCGTACTCTCGCGCACTGTGCCTTTCGATACCTGCAACGTGTCCATTAACTCCGACTCGCTCGGCAGCCGGTCTCCTGGCTTTAACTGCCGATCCACAATCCAGCACTTGATGGTTTCCGCCACCTGATAAGGGCGGCGCTGAGGCGCGTTTTTTAACATGCTATCGAGAACATCCTTGGTAATAAGCAGCAAGAGTACCAGAGAGAGTCTGATTTTGGATGCCTCGTAAGCGGTTACCTAGTGCATAAATACGTTTTAAAATATCCGGTTGGCGTTAACTAGTAAACTGGTCTATTCTGATGCGTACTATTTCATCGAAGCATTCAAAAGGAGCTTAATTGATGGCTTTCGAAACACTGTTTACTCCCCTCCAACTGGGTAGCCTATCGATTCCTAACCGGGTTGTTATGGCGCCACTGACACGTGCGCGTACACCCGATAGCGTACCGGGCAAAATGCAGGAAGCTTACTATGGCCAGCGCGCAGGAGCGGGGCTGATCATCAGCGAAGCCACCAATATCTCTCCCACTGCCCGTGGCTATGTGTATACACCCGGTATTTGGACGGATGCGCAGGAAGCCGGCTGGAAAGGCGTTGTTAACGCGGTACACGCCAAAGGTGGCCGTATTGCATTGCAGCTGTGGCACGTTGGGCGTGTTTCTCACGAAATGGTTCAACCTAACGGCCAGCAGCCGGTAGCACCGAGTGCCTTGAAAGGCGAAGGCGCCCAGTGTTTCGTCGAGTTTGAAGATGGCACCGCCGGTCAGCATCCCACCAGCACACCGCGTGCGCTGGAAACCGACGAGATCCCCGGCATTGTCGAAGACTATCGCCAAGCGGCCGAACGCGCTAAACGTGCTGGTTTCGATATGGTCGAAGTTCACGCCGCCAACGCCTACCTGCTCAACCAGTTTCTGGCGACTGGCACCAACAAGCGTACCGACCAGTACGGCGGTTCATTGGAAAATCGCGCCCGCTTCCCGCTGGAAGTAATTGATGCGGTGATTGAGGTTTATGGTTCAGACCGAGTCGGCATCCGTATGACGCCGTTTATTGAGCTATTTGGTTTGACCGACGATGAGCCGGAAGCGATGGCGTTCTACATGGCTGAGCAGCTTTCAAAGCGTGGCCTTGCCTACCTGCACCTGAACGAACCGAACTGGGCCGGTGGCGATATCACCTTTCCTGACGGTTTCCGTGAGCAGATGCGCGAGCGCTTTAGCGGCAGCCTGATCTACTGCGGTAACTACGATGCAGAGCGCGCTGAGGCCCGCATTAGCGAAAACACTACCGATGCAGTGGCTTTCGGCCGCCCCTACATTGCTAACCCCGATCTACCCGAGCGCTTCCGCGTTAACGCACCGCTCACCGAGCCGAATCACGAAACGTTCTACGGCGGTGACGAAAAGGGCTATACCGACTATCCGTTTATGGATAATGGCTATGATCGTCGGAGTTAAGAAAGTACTCATTTAGCAAATTGCTGAACTCTTACGACTGAAAAGCATCACTTAGGTGATGCTTTTTTATGTCTGATTATTATCAAACACTGCTAGGCTATTGATTCTTTCGTTTTAACACACGGGTGATACATGCTTGGTTCGCTGCTGGTGCTGCTGCTGTCTATCCTGTTAGTTGGCCTTACCGCCAGTACCGGTGCGCGTTTTCGTCCTGATAACTGGTACCGCGAACTGCGTAAGCCTACCTGGACACCCCCGATATCGCTTTTCCTATCGCGTGGGGCATACTTTATCTATTGATGGCGATCGCCGCCTGGCGAATCTACATGGCCGATGACTCGGCGTGGCGCACCGCCAGCTTAGCGGTTTACGTGCTACAACTTTTCGCCAATGCGGCGTGGTCCTGGCTGTTCTTTGGACGCAAACAGATAGCCGCGGCACTAGCCGATATTGTGGTATTACTAGGGTTGATTACTGTCGCCATTGCGCTATTTTCCCAAGTCAGCACACTCGCCGCGTGGCTGATGGTGCCTTACTGGCTATGGGTTGCGCTGGCGCTGGCACTCAATGCAACGATTTGGCGATTTAACCGGCGCTAATAGCATTTCAATCAACAACTTAAGCTCTGCCGCCATAATAAAATGCTATTAGCGGACCTACTTTAGGTTCACAGGAGGGAGTAGAGAGATGGAAAACACATCAATGGTGACACTGCTGGCTGGCGGATCCTTGATTTTGGGGCTGGTGGCGGCAGCGCTGTTTCTCTACTTTATGCTTTCTCAGCGCCGTAAACGTTCACAAAAAGAGTTCCTTGCTTCCACTGAGACGAAACAGGCGACGACAACCGCGCCTCCTGAGCCTGCTAAAGAACCCCCGGTGCCCGCTGATGAATCGAAAACAACGTTTAAGCAGCATTCACTGTTTGTGGTGTTCGCCAACCCTTCCCCTGACACCACGCAACAATTGACCGATTGGCTGCGTCAGATAGAGGCTAAATACGATCCACTCACCAAGGTTTACCATGTTCCAGGTAAGCAGCCTTCCAACCCAGTGACCATCGCTAATGCCTTTCTACCCGGCGAAATGCCTGATCTCTACCGGGATGCCAATCACGAAGTAAAAGGCATAAGCCTGCTGGTTAAACCCCCACTGCATAAGCGGCGCAACCAGCAGATGATTGTGTTCGTAGATATTGCCAAACAAGCCGCTGAGATTTTTCAGGGCGAATTACTCGATGGTGACCGAGAACCCGCCACAGAAGCCACCTATCAACGCATTATCGGTTAAACGCGTTTATACAACGCCTTGGCTGCGCAAGTAATCGTCATAGTTACCGCTGAAGTCGATAATACCTTCCGGCTGCATATCAATAATGCGCGTCGCCAGTGAAGAGACAAACTCGCGGTCGTGACTGACAAACAGCAGCGTGCCTGGGTAGTTCTCCAGGGCCAGGTTCAACGCCTCGATAGACTCCATATCCAGGTGGTTGGTCGGCTCATCCATCAGCATTACGTTGGGCTGAGTAAGGATTAACTTACCGAACAGCATGCGCCCCTGCTCGCCACCGGAAATCACCTTCACCGATTTACCAATATCGTCGCTGGAAAACAGCATCCGTCCTAACGCGCCCCGAACCACCTGCTCGCCGCCGGTCGTCCAGCTCGACATCCACTCAAATAGCGTGGCATCAACGGCAAAATCATCGCTATGATCTTGGGCAAAAACCCCGACGTCAGCGGCTTCGGTCCACTTCACTTCACCGGCATCTGGGTGTAACTCGCCCGCCAGGGTTTTCAGTAGCGTGGTTTTACCAATGCCGTTAGGGCCGATGATGGCAATACGCTCGCCGGCTTCCACGGTCATGGAGAGGCGCTCAAACAGCGGCTTCTCGCCGTTATAGCTTTTAGTGATGCCATCTACGTTGACAGCATTACGGTGAATTTTCTTGGCCTGATCAAAACGAATAAACGGACTGACACGACTGGAAGGTTTGATATCTTCCAGCTTAATTTTGTCGATCTGACGCGCTCGCGAGGTAGCCTGTTTGGCCTTTGAGGCGTTGGCAGAGAAGCGGCTAACGAACTGCTGCAGCTCGGCAATCTGGGCCTTTTTCTTGGCGTTATCAGAGTGCTGGCGCTCGCGAACCGCGGTGGCGGCGGTCATGTAGTCATCATAGTTACCCGGAAACAGGGTAATTTCTCCGTAATCCAGATCCGCCATGTGGGTGCAGACGCTATTCAGGAAATGGCGGTCGTGAGAGATGATGATCATGGTGCTGCTGCGCGCTTTAAGAATGTCTTCCAGCCAGCGGATGGTGTTGATATCCAGGTGGTTGGTGGGCTCATCCAGCAGCAGCACATCGGGGTCGGAGAACAGTGCCTGGGCCAGCAGCACGCGCAGTTTCCAGCCGGGCGACACTTCGCTCATCGGGCCGGTGTGCTGCTCAATAGGAATACCCAAGCCCAGTAGCAGTTCACCTGCGCGGGGCTCAGCGGTGTAGCCATCCAGCTCGGCAAAGCGCACTTCTAGATCAGCAACGGCCATGCCGTCCTCTTCGCTCATCTCTGCCAGCGAGTAAATACGCTCGCGCTCGGCAGCCACCGACCAGAGCTCGACATTGCCCATGATCACGGTGTCGATGACGCGCTCGTTTTCAAACGCAAATTGATCCTGACGCAGCTTACCTAACCGCGTGCTGCTATCCAGCATCACCTGGCCGGAAGAGGGCTCCAAATCACCACCGAGGATTTTCATAAAGGTGGATTTGCCGCAGCCGTTCGCGCCAATCAGGCCGTACCGGTGGCCGTTGTTGAATTTAACGGAGACATTTTCAAACAGGGGCTTAGCCCCAAACTGCATGGTGATATTGGCGGTTGCGATCACAAAAGGAGCCCGGTTAACGTGTCATTGATAATCAATAGAAAGGCTCGCGATTCTACGCGCTATTTGGCCTGTATTCACCCATCAGACTTTAGTCACATCAAGTGATGGCAGGGATATCGAGCAGAAAGCGTTCATCATCAATCGCTTGACGCAATCGAGAGTGCAAAATATCGACAATACCTGGATGTTCGCCTACCAGCTTAGTCGTGGTCACAGAAAGCCCAGGATGCTGCTGCTCAGCCGCCGCGCATATTTCAGCGATATCGCCACCCTCCCCCGCATGGCGCCCCGGCGAAAGAAACAGCATCGCCAGGATGACCGGGCCTGCATTGAACTCGGGTGACACCAGCAAGTTTTCCAGCAGCGGCTCGTTAAAGCGGTACTCATCACCCTCGCGGCGTTCCATAGAAGCAGCAGCAACACACGCTACGTCATCGGCTAACAGCACGCTAAGCTGCCCTGCTAAGCGGTTGCGCACGGCGGTGACGTCAGGAATCGGGCTGCCGTGATCTACCAGCGCCACATGAGGTTTAGTAGCTGGTTGAAGCTTCTCGCGCACATTGTCTGCCAGCAGATGGGCTAGGCGCAGGTCGTTATCCCCCAATTCATCCACCAAGGGCGGGGCTACACGCATCTTCACATGGGGAAAGCGCTCTTGCAGCGTGGCCATGCGCTCGGGCAGATAGCTAGTCAGTGCCTTGCTGGGGCCAAAAAAGAACGGCAGGATCAGGATCTCTGTCGCCCCTTGTTCGGCACTGCGTTCAGCGGCGGGGCCAAGGGTGGTAGCGGGAATGCCATCGACCTCTTTCACTGGAATCTTATTGGAGTGCAGCAGTGAAGCCGCCTGTACGGTTTCACCCATAAGCTCACTAAGCGACGCCGCCACGCGACGTAAATTAAGCGTTGCCTGCGCTCGTAGCGAGCCGTTATCGACCAAAAAAATCGCGCGCATGGCAGCCTCCTATTATGGCCTTGGCGATCAAGTGGGTGATCAACCATGACATGTTAAGATGGTGGTTTTACACCGTCGTTGCCCACCATGTTACTTGAAAAATGTGACTTAAAAACGTTGCCGGATACCGATGCTTGATACCACTGCGCTTAACCAGCAAAGAAATTTCTTCGATGGCCATGCCGAGATTTGGCTATTTGGCTATGGTTCGCTGATCTGGAAGGCGGACTTTGCCTATTTAGAGCGCCGCCCGGCGTTTATCACCGGCTGGGAACGGCGATTTTGGCAAGGCTCCCATGACCATCGCGGTACGCTTGAAGCACCGGGACGGGTTGCCACCTTAATTCCCGCTGAGGGCGCGGTGTGCCATGGCATGGCCTACCGGATTACACCGGAAGTACTGGCACCGCTGGATGTTCGGGAGAAAAACGGCTACCTACGGGAGAAAGTTCCGCTGACGTTTACCGATGTCAGCAGCGAAACGCCTGAACAGAGCGAAGGGCTTATTTATCTCGCCAGCGAAGATAACCCGGCCTTTCTAGGCGAGGCGACACTGGACGAAATAGCGTTACAAATAGCTAACGCGCACGGCCCCAGCGGCCCTAACCGTGAGTACCTGGTCAATCTGGCTGCCGCTCTACGTGAACTAGGGGCAGAGGATGCTCATATATTCGCACTGGAGTATCAACTCAGCCGCGTATGACCTCACCAGTACCGGGGATAACGGCGGTGCCGAGCAAGGTTATTGACCAAAACAGCAATGATCAGCATCACAACACTGCCTGCGCCAATCGGTAACAGCGGGTACCACCAACCCAATTGGTGAACGCTAGCCCCGCCACCTACTGCAATCAGTGCAGCCGCGGCTCCCGGTGGGTGAACCGTGTGGGTTAATTGCATAACAAGTATCGACAGCGATACAGCCAGAGACATCGAGAGCGGTGTCGCCCCCAGCAGTTGGTAGCAAGCGACGCCGATACCCGCTGATAGCACGCTGCCAAACAGCACGTGGCTTGGCTGAGCAAAAGGACTTTCAGGAGCAGCATAGATAAGCACTGACGTCGCCCCGAAGGAGCCTACGATCAGTAGCTGTTGCGAGAGCCAAGCCGAGCTTAACCAGCAGATAACCGCCATACCGCTAAAGGCGCCGATCCAGGACCACACCGCATCCTGCCAACCCACTCGGTTGCGCTTAATTCGTTGCCCCCGCATCTTGCCAAGATAAGTTTTCATTGCACTCGCTTTGCACAAAATGAGTGCAGATGATGGCAAAATGCACCAAATAAGCAAATGACAATCCGTCATATCCTTGATGAAACTGGCTCAAGGGCGCTACTTCAAGGGTAAGGCAACGCTTTACATCATCAGCCAAGAAAGAATAAACAGCCCCAATAAGGTACGAAATATCCCCCCTATCAGCGATCCGCGCAGAAATGCACGGACACCGCCAAACAGGATCAATAGGCCAACGACCAGCACAGCAATGCTAAAAAAAGAATCGTTGATTCCCAGGGAACGGGTCAAGCCATCGATAAAATCGCCAAAGGCACCAAAGAAATTGGTGAATATGCCCAATAAGAACTCAACCACCACGCGGATTGCCTCGCCGATGGTCTCGCCTATTTCGTCAAAAAAACCGTTTGCTTGCATTGATAGTACCCAAGGCTGAAAAGGATAAGCTTGGCATTGTCGGTTAAATACGCTGGCTGAGCAAAGCAGAACAAATCCCGCTTCTTTTTACGCTAAATTTTTAGCGCCCTCCTCGCCAAGCAACTACTATAAAAGAGATAAAACGATCGTTTAAATAAATATAATTATCTGACACTAGGTTCTCACCATGACGCACCATTATCCACTTGCCGACAAACTCCAGACCAATACCCATCAGGTGGAAAACCAGCCACCAACGCTTGCAAACTACAACAGCTACACCGCTGACCGCGCACTTCAAGAGGGCGTTAAACGCGAAGGTGGTACTAACGATAGCGCTCTCAAGACGTTTGGGCAGTGGGCGGGCTCCGCCGAGGCCATTGCCCTGGGCTTTGACGCCAATCGTTACGCACCTCAGTTGGTCACCCATGACCGGCAAGGGCATCGAGTTGATCTGATCGAGTTCCACCCTGCCTACCATCAGCTGATGCAAACGGCGGTAGAGCACGGCTTGCATGCCAGCCCCTGGCGAAACCCTCAGCCCGGTGCGCATGTTAATCGGGCCGCCAACTACTTTTTACAGGCCCAGGTAGAAGCGGGCCATGGTTGCCCCATCACCATGACCTTTGCCGCCCTGCCCGCACTGCGCCACCAGCCCAGCTTGCTTGAGAGCTGGGGCGATAAAATCACCGCCCCGCATTATGACCCGCGCAACGTGCCTTATTTTGAGAAACAGGGCGTCACTCTCGGCATGGCAATGACCGAAAAGCAGGGCGGCTCCGATGTGCGCCTGAACACCACTCGCGCCTACCCGATTGGCCAAAGCGGGCCGGGTGAAGCTTTTGAGCTGGTGGGGCATAAGTGGTTTGTCTCGGCACCGATGTGCGACGCCTTCCTGGTACTCGCCCAGGCGCCCGGCGGTTTGAGCTGCTTTCTGCTGCCGCGCTGGCGGCCCGACGGCAGCAAGAACCCGCTGCATATTCAGCAATTGAAGCGCAAAATGGGCAACGTGGCGAACGCCTCCAGCGAGACGGAACTGCGCGGTGCCTTTGCCTGGATGGTGGGCGATGAAGGTCGTGGCGTGCGTACGATCATTGAGATGGTCGCCATGACCCGCTACGACTGCATGATTGGCTCAGCTGCAGGAATGCGTCAAGCCACCGCCCAGGCGATTCATCACGCCTCCTATCGGCATGCCTTCGGGGCGCGCCTAAGCGAGCAGCCGCTGATGCAAAATGTGCTCGCGGATTTGGCTATTGAGAGCGAGGCCGCCACCACCCTGATGCTGCGCATGGCCCGGGCTATGGATCATCAGGACAACGAGCATGAGCGTTTGCTTTCGCGCATAGCCACCCCCGTCGGCAAGTACTGGATCTGCAAGCGCACGCCCCACCACGCTTACGAGGCAATGGAGGTGATTGGCGGTAGCGGCGTAATGGAGACCCACATAACGGCGCGCCTGTTTCGCGAGTCGCCCATCAACGCCATCTGGGAAGGCAGTGGTAACGTACAATGCCTGGATATCCTGCGCGCAATTGAAAAACAGCCCGAGGTGCTCGACGCCTACTTCGCCGAACTCGGCCTTTCACAGGGCGCCAATGGGCATCTTGACCGCTTTATCCACCAATTACAGCGGCAGATGCAGGATACCCAAGCGCTCCAGTACTGCGCTCGCCAGTTGGCGGACGGCATGGCCCTGGCGTTACAGGGCGCGCTGCTGGTACAGCACGCTCCCGCTTATGTGGCCGATGCGTTCTGCGCTGGACGGCTTGCTGACCGCAGCAGCCTCAATACCGGTACCTTACCCACCGGGCTGGATTGCGCGGCAATCATCGAGCGTGCCCAGCCATTGGAATGAGCCGCGTGGAATAAGCGTTCACGACCTTCGTCGACTTCCATGCTAAAACTAGTCACGTTAAAACTGATCTTGTTAAAACTATTTGCATTAGAACAAAAACAGCAAAGTAATAGCGGGAGAGCTTGGTGCGTCAAACTATGATGACGCCAGCGCCGAAGGAGCAACAGCCCCGGAAACTCTCAGGCAACCGGACCGCTATTACCCTCACTTTCCGAAGAGCGGCTGGTGACTGCGTCACTCAGCCCACCGAAGGAGCAAGCGAGCCCAACGGGCACGTGAATCTCTCAGGTTCCATGACGGAAGGGGTACGCCAACAGCTACGCCGTTAGGTGGTATTCCCGACGCTCATACAATCTGGAGAGACTCATGCAACGCATTGCCGTTATCGGTGGTGGTATCACCGGCATTACCAGCGCCTACGCCCTGGCCAAACGTGGCTATCATGTCACCGTCTTTGAAAAGCATCGATACGCCGCCATGGAGACCTCGTTCGCCAACGGCGGTCAACTCTCGGCTTCGAATGCCGAAGTGTGGAACCACTGGCCCACCGTGATCAAGGGCATGCGCTGGATGCTCAAAAACGATGCTCCGCTGCTGGTCAACCCTCGCCCAAGCTGGCACAAACTCAGCTGGTTTGGCGAGTTTATCGCCTCGATCCCCCGCTACGCTGCCAACACTACCGAAACCGCCCGCCTGGCCATTGCCGCCCGAGAGCACCTGTTTCAGTGGGCAAAAGACGAGCAGATCGGTTTTGACCTCAAGCAGAAAGGGATTTTGCATATTTACCGCGATAAAGCGGGCTATGACCACGCCGCTAAGGTATCGCAACTGCTCAGCAAAGGCGGCCTTGAACGCCGGGCGGTCAGCCCCGACGAGATGCGCGCCATCGAACCAACCCTGGCGGGCAGCTACTACGGCGGCTTCTATACTGAAAGCGACGCCACGGGTGATATTCATAAGTTTACCCACGGCCTGGCGCAAGCCGCCGAGCGCCGCGGCGTAACGCTTAAATATGGCCACAGCGTGCAGGATCTCGGCGCAGACGAACAGCACGCATGGATCACCGCCACCATTGAAGGCGAGGCTGACGGTGAACCGGTGCGTGAAACATTCGATAGCGTGGTGGTCTGCGCCGGGGTAGGCAGCCGTGCTCTGGCTGCCAAGCTGGGAGACCGGGTCAATATCTACCCGGTCAAAGGTTACTCCATTACCGTGCAGCTCGATGACGCCGCCTCTCAACAGGCCGCCCCCAACGTGAGCCTACTCGATGATGAAACCAAACTGGTGACCAGCCGCCTGGGCGACGACCGCTTTCGCATCGCGGGTACCGCCGAATTCAACGGCTTCAATCGCGATATTCGCGACAACCGTATCCGCCCGTTAATCCGCTGGGTGGAGGAGTGCTTCCCTGGCGTTAGCACCCGCCGCGTGGTGCCCTGGGCAGGCTTACGTCCGATGCTTCCCAACATGCTACCCAAAGTCGGTCGCGGAAAATCACCCACGGTCTTCTACAACACTGGTCACGGTCACCTGGGCTGGACGCTCTCCGCGATTACCGCGGATATGCTGGCAGATGCTGTACAAGCGGAGGAAGAAGCTTCCGCGTCGGCAAGTACAACGCGGTCAGTGTGATGTACTCACGTTATTAAGGAGGGAAACTTCTTCCTTAATAATTAAGCCACGGGTACTTCAAGCTCCAAGAAGCGCCGTACTCGCTCTGTTTTAGGATTGACGAAAAACTCGCTAGGGTGGGATTTTTCGATAATGATACCTTTATCGAGAAAGACCACCTGATCGGAGACTGCCCGGGCAAACTCCATTTCGTGGGTCACCAGCACCATGGTGTAGCCCTCTTTTGAAAGGTCTTTAATGACGCCTAGCACTTCGCCCACTAACTCTGGGTCAAGCGCTGAAGTGGGCTCATCAAATAACATCACTTTAGGCTGCATGGCGAGCGCTCTGGCAATTGCAACTCGCTGTTTTTGCCCACCTGAAAGCGTATACGGGTAGTCGTTTCGCTTATCGACCATGCCCACCTTTTCAAGCAGCGCCATGGCCCGTTCCTCGGCTTCGGCTTTGCTTACGCCCTGAACATGAATGGGTGCCTCGGTGACATTGCGCAGTACGCTTAAATGAGGCCAGAGGTTAAAGCCCTGGAAAACCATCCCTAGGCGCGCACGCATACCCGCCAGTTCCCGGCGCGACATAGGCTTACCGCTGTCGCTGACACCAATGCGGTCGCCGTCGATACGGATATCACCATGGTCAGGCCGCTCCAGCCAGTTGATACAGCGTAGTAAGGTAGATTTACCCGAGCCGGATGAGCCCAAAATGCTCACCACCTCTCCAGTCTGCACTTCCAGCGAAACGTCCCGCAACACCTCGGTGCCATCAAAACTTTTAGATAGTTTGCGAATACTAACGGCGGCGGTCTCAGGCATTTTCGAATCCTCGCTTGGCGCCAAAACGGCCAATCATATTGATAAGTAGCTCTAAACCAATGCTGATCATCCAGTAGAAGCCGATCACCACGATGAAGGCCTCCATGGGAATGAAGTAGGTGCTCGACAGGCTGCTCGCCGCCGCAGTGAGTTCGCGTACGGTGATAATCACCAAAAAGGCGGTGTCTTTGAGCAAGATAATCAGTTGATTACCCAACAAGCCTCGTGTCTTCAATATCAGCTGCGGCAAAATAATACGCATAAACATCTTGGGCTGAGAAAACCCCTGCGCAATGGCAGCCTCCACCTGTCCTTGTGCGAAAGTAGCGCGGCAGCCACGCAGTATTTCTGCGAAGTAAGCGCCATGATAGATCACCAGAGCAATAATCCCCGCCGTCCAGGCGCTCATGCGGATGCCTGCGCTGGGCAGGCCGTAATAGAGTAAATAGGCCAGAATCAGAAACGGCAGCATGCGCATGGCGTCAATAAAGATGCGCAGCGGTATTTTTAAACGCGGGCGCGAACCCTCTAACAAAAATACGATCCCGCTACCCAAGATAAACGCCAGCACTGCAGATAAACCAAACAGTTTTAAGGTGTTATAAAAACCGTTTAAAAACACATCGTACGATGACCAAAGAATATCCCAATTGCTCATAATGGCTCCCTAAATGACCACGTCAGACGGCCAGTCGGCTGGCTTTGCGCTCAGCCACGCGCTGCAGCCATACCAGCAGGCTGATGATCAGCATATACAGGGTCGCTGCGGCTAAAATAGGCGGTAAAGGGTCGTAGGTAACCGCTGAAATGCGATTGGTCACCCGCGTAAGGTCGACCACACCGATCACCGCAATGGCGGGGCTGCCTTTGATCAAAAACGACATCTCGTTGACTAAGCCCGGTAGGCTGGTAATGGTAATTTGCGGCAGCATGATGCGGCGAAAGTAGACCCATGGGGTCATGCCAATCGCCAGCGCCGCTTCGCGCTGCTCTTTGGAGAAGTTATTAAATGCTGAGCGCCAAATTTCGGCGTTAAACGCAGTGGTATTAAGGGTTAGCGCAATAATGCCCGCCACATTGCGATTAAGGTTAACGCCCATGGTCGGTGCGGTTAAAAAGATGAACAGCACCAGCGTGACCAACGGTGTTGCCCTCGCCAGGCTAATGTAGACGCCTAGCAGCTGGTGCAGAACAGGGATTTTAGCCACTCTTAGCAAGGCGATCAGCAACCCCATTACTACACCGATGGCAATGGATATGCCCGAGATCCAAAGCGTTGTCCAGGCACCCTGGACAAGGAGCCCCCATGCGCTACTGTCCATACTCACCCCCTAATTCGCGATAAGAAAACTGCCGCCCAGGCCGGGCGGCAGGCGAATATGATGGCTTACATACCGGCCATTTCGTGGAATTCTTCCACTGAGGTGATGGGGGTTGTCGGTAGGTCGTCAAAGGACTCGCCAAACCACTCTTCCTGTAGTTCGGCCAGGCGGCCAGAGTCACGCAGATGGCTCATAAAATCGGTGATATAGGTCAGCAGTTCTGGGCTGTCCTTGGGCATTGGCCACGCCACATAGCCAGGACCGGAAACGGCTTGGCCCGCCTCAAACACGTCGGGGCGCTCACGAATCAAGTCATTCACCGGGACGATGGAGTTGATCACATAATCGACACGACCATTGGCGAGATCCGCATAGATTTCGGGGTAGGCTTCATACTGCATAACATCCCCCAATTCGCCACCGCTCTCCTCGAGCATGACTTCCAGCTCAGGCAAACGCGAAAGCAGGGCGCTGCCCGCTTGGACGCCCAGAGTCATACCGCTTAAATCTTCGACGCTGTTGATTCGGTCATCGCCCGCCCGCTTGATGTAGAAGTGCTGGGCAGAGGCGAACGGCGGTGCGTAGTTAAATACACGCAGCCGCTCATCGGTCACCGAAGCGCCGGTAAGCGCCATGTCGTACTGGCCCGAAGAAACCGACGCGAGAAGACCTGTCCACGGCAAAATATCCTGGCGGATCTCGAAGTCAGCGTACTCCTCCAGTTCAATCAAGATATCTTTGATAAAACCATCTGGGTCGCTACCGCTCATAAAGTTAAACGGCGCGTAATTATCTTCGGTGGCCACGCTCATGTAGCCACGGCTCTCGATTTCTTCTAAGTCCGCGGCCATCGCGGTTAATGACATGCCTAAAGCAAGGACACCAACGCTAATGGCAGAGGTTAAAACTGCTACTTTTTTCATCGCCTTATTCCCCTAGAGTGGACAATCATCGCTAACCCAACGGTTGCAAGTTGAAAGTGACTTCACCCTAGTTTTTTATCCTCCTCTCGATTAGAGCCAGTTGGCGTAAAGTAAAAGGACAGTTGTCCATCATCAAACTGGCACGGAAGATGCTTAGGTTAAATAGAGAAGAAAGTTATCTGAGAGGAAGGGGTGCATGACAACACTGTGTCTTGAGGTCGATCCTAATGCTTCCACCTGCCTGCAAGAACAGCTGCGCGAAACGCTGCTGGAAGCCATTCGCCTAGGCAGCTTACCCTTTGACGATGCACTCCCCTCCTGCCGTAAGCTCTCCCAACAGCTGGGTATTTCACGCAATACGGTATCTATTGTTTACGAAAAACTCGTCGAAGATGGGTACCTAATTAGTCGACCTCGTAGCGGTTACTATTTACACCCTGATTATCACGATCCGCACTTGGCACTAAATTCACCTTTAACCCTATTAGCAGAGAACAGTACAGACGCTACAACTGCACCAAACTGGCACAAACGCATTGCTCAGCGCCCGACTAACTATCAAGGTATTCTCAAACCAGGCAATTGGTCAGAGTATGCGTACCCTTTTATTTATGGCCAGTTAGATACGCGACTCTTTCCGTTAGCCCAGTGGCGCGATGTTTCTCGGCGCTTGTTAAGTTCACAGCGTGATAAACCGTGGTTGCGGGATCGTATCGATCAGGATGATCCGCTGCTGATTGAACAACTGCGTAAACGCATTTTACCGCGCCGGGGTATTTTCGCTCGGCCTGAAGAGATCCTCATCACCATGGGGACTCAAAATGCGCTCTACTTGATTGCGCAACTGCTCTGCCATCGGGGCACCCGTGTGGCGCTGGAAACCCCCGGTTACCGCGAGGCAATGAACGTATTTGCCCAGCGCGGTGCCAGCCTGCAGTTTCAAACCATGGATGCAGAAGGCATGAAGCTGGAAGGCACCCAGCAGAGTGATTATCTGTATGTTATGCCCAGTCATCAGGTGCCGACGGGCATTACCATGAGCCGCACACGGCGAGATGCACTATTGGCTCAACTCCCTCACCGTGACCAGATCGTCATCGAGGATGATTATGACGCTGAAATTCACGGTGATCAGTTCGCACTACCGGCGCTGAAAGCCAGTGCGCAGAGCGCGCGAATTATCTATATGGGCAGCTTATCTAAAGCGCTCTCGCCAGGGCTGCGTATGGGCTACGTGGTGGCGGATGCTGAATTGATCGATGAGCTGCGCGCGCTACGCCGTATGATGTACCGCCATCCGCCTGCGGCCTTGCAGCACCAGTTGGCGCAGTTTATTTCTCAAGGCTATTACGAGCGCTACCTCAAACTGCATGTGGAAGAGATTGATCGACGACGCGACGCCATGCGATTGGCCATTGATCACTCAATACCCGGCTGCCTCAGCCACAGCAGTAGTCGTTCCAGCGCTTTTTGGATGGAGACCGATCCTGGCATCGATACCCAGCGCCTTGCGTGGCATGCTGCTCAGCGTGGCGTGCTGATTGAACCGGGCTTCCAGCACTTTTTCGATGCCGCTCCCCCGCGCCACTTTTTCCGTTTGGGATTCGGCGCTATTGAAATGCAGCGTATCGACCCAGGCTTACAGCGCCTGGGCCTTGCCTACGATAACGCTTTAGCTACGTAGCCAATATGTCACTCCCGTGATGCGGCGTAGCTTTCAAACACGCGCTCTAGAATTGCCAAGCCCTCCTCCACTTCCTCCGGGGTCACAATGCACGGTGGCACCACATGAATACGATTTTCGACAGTAAATACCAGCAGTCCCTGCTTCATCAGTAGCTGCTTGAGTTTCAGTACTTCTGTGCCGGGTAGCGGCGTTTTACGCACCGGGTCGCTGACTAATTCCAAGGCATGGAATACGCCCACCCCCCTCCAATCACCTATGATAGCGTGGCGCTCGGCAAGCTTTTTCAGCCCTTCAGCTAGCGGCCCATTTCCGATTTTATCGGCATTCTCTACGATGCCCTCTGCTTCCATAGCGTCAAGCGTGGCAACAATGGCCGCCATCGCCAACGGGTGGCCGGAATAGGTCAGGCCGCCGACAAAAAAGTGGTCATCGAAATAGCGTGAGATAGGCTCTGAAATAATCACCCCACCGGCAGGTACGTAGCCTGAGTTAACCCCCTTGGCAAAAACGATCAGGTCCGGTGCCATATCGTAATGTTCAAAGGCAAACCAGCGCCCCGTGCGACCAAAGCCAGCCATCACTTCGTCAAGAATCAGCACGATGCCAAACTCGTCGGCGAGTTGCCTAACGCCACGCAGATACGCTTTAGGAGGTAATAGCACACCTGCCGTACCGGGAATGGTTTCCAGCAGAATGGCCGCAACGGCATTGGCGCCTTCGCACTCAATGACTCGACGCAGATGGGTTAACGCCCGCTCACACTCTTCATCCTCGTCCCGCGCCCAAAACTCGCTGCGATACAGGTAGGGATTAAAGAAGTGCACGTGCCCACTGGCATACTCGTTGGGCACCCGCCGCCAATCGCCGGTGGCCGCAATCGCTGAACCGGTATTGCCGTGATAGGAGCGGTAGGCAGACAGTATTTTGGTGCGCCCGGTATAAAGCCGCGCCATGCGAATGGCATTTTCATTGGCATCAGCGCCCGCATTGGTAAAAAATACTTTACTAAAACCGGCCGGCGCTTTGGCGATAATACGCTTGGCCGCCTCACCGCGGGCCAAATTAGCATGGGCTGGGGCTATGGTGCATAGGCTGGCGGCTTGCGCTTGGATCGCGCTCACGACACTGCGGTGTTGATGGCCGATATTGGTATTGACTAACTGGCTACTAAAATCCAAATACTCACGCCCCGCGTAATCCCATACACGGCATCCTTGCGCGCCCGCGATGACCATGGGGTCTAAACTGCCTTGCTGAGCCCATGAGTGGAACACATACTGACGGTCCAGGCCGTGCACATAGCGATTATCTACACTGTGAGTAGTGGAATCAGAAACGGCAACATTGGCATTCATAACAAGCACCCTGTTTAATCCATAAGGAGATAGCGTGCTTGCCAGCCTAGTGAGTCCGATCCATTAAGCTGTAGGGCCAATCGTTACGAGCAAGAGGGACAGACGCACCAGAGAGTGCCAATGTCACACTATCGAGTGCTAACTGGCTCTAACCGTTTTTTCCTACGCTGCTTAAAGTAACGAAATGCACCGTCTATCATCGAAGATAGCTTAATAACTAAAAACGAATATTTATCTACACATTGTTAACTACAAAGGAGATACCCCAATGCCCAGCGTACTTATCACGGGAGCCACGTCAGGATTTGGTAAAGCCGCAGCGCAACGCTTTGCCAAAGCGGGTTGGTCATTAATTTTAACCGGCCGTCGCGAAGAACGCTTGAAGGCGCTGAAGGATGAGCTTTCAGAGCAAGTAGACGTTTTAACGATAGCCCTAGATGTTCGCGACAGTGAAGCGGTGACTCAGGCCATCAGCAACCTGCCGGAAAAATTTCTACCGCTGACCTGCTTGATTAACAATGCGGGCTTGGCGCTAGCGCCGGAACCAGCGCAAAAAGTAGCACTGCAGGATTGGCATACGATGATCGATACCAACATCACCGGGTTGGTCAATGTAACCCACGCAGCAATGCCGCTACTGCTTAAAACCGGCGAAGGGGCGAGTATTCTCAATCTTGGCTCAGTGGCGGGACAGTGGCCTTATCCGGGTGGCCATGTGTACGGCGCATCGAAAGCCTTTGTTCAGCAGTTCAGCTACAACCTGCGCTGCGACCTGCTAGGCACGGGCGTCCGCGTGACCGACCTTGCTCCCGGTATGGCGGAAACGGAGTTCACCCTAGTCAGAACCAAAGGCAATCAGGAGGCTTCGGACGCGCTTTACAGGGGAACGTCACCTCTGCAAGCAGAAGATATTGCCGAGCAGCTTTTCTACCTAGCGGCACTGCCCGCCCATATCAATATTAATCGTTTGGAAATCATGCCAGTGCGGCAAGCGTGGTCCGCGTTTGCCATTGACCGCGACCCAACCTAAGCCTGTTTAGCTGAAGACAACAAGCCGCCTGTTGATACCCGATCACGCCCTTTATTTTTTAGCGAGATAAAGGGCGTGTTTGCACATTTCAGACCGTTGGCTTATCTAAGCGTGCACCACATCTACCATGTGATGTTACCTCACAACCAACAAGGCTACTTAAATAGTCATTTAATTTAAGAATTGATTACAAAAAGAGTGCTATAACTACCTTGAAAAACAGACTATCAATGCTGACAGCATTTCTTTGAACTCAATTTTCAGTAGCTGTTGCATCCTGGCAACCTACACCAATTTCACTGTTTTCGGCTCTCTAGTACGCCAATCACTTCAGGCACCGCCAGCGAACTGTCGTCGATTGATGTATAAAGCGCATGAACAGCCCCGGCAACACCGCGCTCCACCCCCAGCTCATTGGTCATGGTGTGGTAGTAACCAAGATCCTTGCTGGCATTGGCCACTGTAAATTTGAACCCCGAAGGATCTTTTTCAGCAATATAAGGGCGTAAGCGCTCAAGCACCACGCCGCCGCCGCCACCTGCGCCCAATACTTCCAGCAGTGCTGTATCGCTAATCCCTGCTTTACGAGAAGCCGCAGTGGCCTCGGCCAATACTGCCGAAAACCCGAGTGACACGAAGTTATGCAACAATTTAAGGGTATGCCCCGCGCCTACATCGCCCGCATGGGCAATATTTTCGGCAAACCCCTTCAACAGAGGCAACGTTTCATCGAACAGTGCCTGCGGCGCTCCGACAATCAAGTTAAGACGCCCTTCTGCCGCTTCTTTAGGTGTGCGCGTCATTGCCGCATCCATAAAGCGGCCACCCGCGTCAGTCACTCTGGCAGCGACTTTTTCGGTTGAACTGGGCAAGGCGGTAGAACAATCCACCACGACACAACCGGGCTTTAACCCATCCAAAACACCGTTGGGCTCAAACAGCACCGCTTCTACTTGAGGCGACCCCGTGACGCATAAAATCACCACGTCAGCGCTTTTTGCCACTTCACTACCGGTACTCAGCGCGGTAGCACCGGCAGCAATAAGGTCTTCCACCGGTTGGTTACCTGGGTGCTCAAGAAAACTGACCTGATGGCCAGCCCGTAGCAGGCTGCTGGCGATCCCATGGCCCATCAGACCCACGCCGACGATGCCTACCTGGCGAGATGTTGTCATTGTGATAGCTCCTTTTAAGTAGATGTCGTGCTAGCCGTGCTTGATAGCGATGGTCTTGATACGTGTATAGCTTCTCAGCCCTTCAAAGCCCTTTTCCCGGCCATGTCCAGAGCGACCAACGCCACCAAAAGGTAGTTCAACACCACCTGCTGCACCGTAATTATTGATAAATACTTGGCCACTGCGTATCCCTTTGGCCAAGCGTAGCTGCCGCCCCCCATCCCGCGTCCAAATGCCTGCACATAGACCAAAATCAGTGGCATTAGCGAGTGCAAGCGCTTCGGCTTCGTCCTCAAACACCTGTACCACCAGTACCGGGCCAAACAGCTCTTCGCGCAACACTTCATGGCCTTCAGGGATATCGGTCAGCAGTTGAGGCAGTACAAAGTGACCACCATCCGCTGCGCTCGACGCTAGCTCGCCTATGGCCGCAACGCGAATGCCATCGGCTTTGGCCGCCGACAAACGTTCTTCCAGTTTGGCTTTTTGGCGTGCATTGATGAGTGGCCCACAGTCGGCATCGGCTTCGCCTGCATCACAGCGCAAAGCAGCAAAGCGCTCACACAAATTGGCCACCACACTATCAGCGACTTCACGCTGCACCAGCAGGCGGCTACCCGCCGAACAGGTCTGCCCGGCGTTCTGAACAATACCGCGCACCACTGCCGGAAGCGCTGCATCAAGATCCGCATCGGCAAACACAAGTTGAGGTGACTTCCCACCTAGCTCCAACGTGACCGGCACATGGTGCTGGGCAGCCGCTTGGGCGACATGGGTACCGGTCTCCGGTGAGCCGGTGAAGGAGAGATGATCAATTTGGGGATGGGCGGCGAGCGCTGCGCCTGCTTCATAACCAAGCCCGGGTACAACGTTGAGTGCTCCCGCCGGAAGCCCATGGCTCACCGCCAGTTCTGCCAAGCGCAGCACGCTCAAACAGGCATCTTCGGCGGGCTTAAGTACCACGCAGTTACCTGCTGCCAGCGCGGCAGCCACGCAGCGTCCGAATATCTGAGAGGGATAATTCCAGGGAATAATTTGCGCACATACGCCGTAAGGCTCGCGCAGTGTCATAACCGCGAAGTCGTTTTCAAACGGAATGGTTTCACCGTGAAGCTTGTCCGCCGCACCGCCATAAAAGCGGAAGTAGCGTGCACAGGCGGATATATCCCCTTTGGCTTGCGTCATCGGCTTACCGGTATCGGCACACTCGAGCTGTGCTAGCTGTTCATGATGCGCTTCGATCACATCGGCAAAACGCAACAGCCATTCACTGCGCTGCCGGGCCGACCAGCGAGCCCACTCGCCTAACTGGCCGGAAAAGGCCTGACGCGCTGCCTGAACGGCGGCATCGACCTCTTCCACCTGGCTACGCGCAATCCGCGCTAAAGGCTCACCCGTGGCAGGGGCTTCTACCTTTAGCTTAGCGGTTGTTGTTACCCACTCTCCACCAATCAGCGCCTGCTGTGGCGGCAAGGTCATTGAATGCGACATTAAATACTCCTTTTATTGTCGTTGTTTTTGCTCACTTTACATAACGACTGACTAATCATAGAAGGTGTTCACCAACCCCATGGAAATCCACGGCATATAGGTAATCGCCATCAGGCAGGCCAGCACCACCAGCACAAAGCGCACCAGCCATGGCAGCATTTGATCGATCGATATTTTGGCGACCGCACAGGCAGCAAACAGGTTCACGCCCAACGGCGGGGTGATCATGCCAAGGGCCAGGTTAACCACCATGACCAGGCCAAAATGAACCGGATGAATACCGAACTGAATAGCGATTGGTGTCAAGATCGGCGCCAGCACTAAAATAGCGGCAGAGGTTTCGATAAACATGCCGACCACCAATAGCAAGACATTGACCACCAGCAGAAACATCAGCGGGTCATTGATGGTGTTGGTGACAAGAGTGGCAATTTGCGCAGGCAGCCCCGTTCGGCTAAGCAGAAAGCTGAAGAGCGAGGCCGCAGCAATAATTAGCATAACGGCGGCTGTAGAAATAACGCTCTGGCGCATAATCGGCCACATGTCATCAAGCTTCAGCTCACGGTAGTAAAAACCGCCGACGATCAGGGCAAAAAATACCGCCACAGCGGAAGCTTCAGTAGGGGTAAATATCCCGCCGTAGATACCGCCGATAACGACCACTGGCATCAGCATGGCCACCCAGGCACGCTTCACCGAGACCATAAAACCGGTGCTGTCTTTATAGTCGTCTTTGCCGTAGCCCCGTATCTTGCAGAATAGATACAGGAAGATAATCAGCGCGCTGCCGATCAATATGCCGGGGCCAATACCGGCGAGGAACAGCTGGCCAATGGACGTATCGGTACTCACGCCATACAGAATTAGCGGAATCGACGGGGGTATAAGCACGCCCAGCTCAGCGGATGACGCCTGAATGGAGGCAGCCAAGGGCTTAGGGTAGCCATGTTTTACCATCGCAGGAATCAAGATGGCGCCAATCGCAAAGGTAGTTGCCACGCTGGAACCGGACACCGCTGCAAACATCATGCAGGTCAACACGCAGGACATCGCTAGCCCGCCCTGCACGCGCCCAACGATGGATTTGGCCAAGTCGACTAACCGTTGAGATATCCCTCCCGCCGCCATCAAGTTACCGGCAAGAATAAAAAAGGGGATCGCCATAAGCGGGAATTTATCGATGCCGATAAACATCTGCTGCGGTACTAATAGCAGCGGCAAGCGGGTAAAAAATTCAATACCGATAATGGATGCCAGAATAATAGAAACGGCAATCGGCACCCCGAAGGTAAATAGAATGATCAGCGACAGGCCAATAACCATATTCATGGCTGTACCTCCCGCTCAGGCCGCGGCGCATCCAGGATTGTTTCAGCCTCCGGCACGATCTCGCTATTTTCAGGGCCTACCTTTTCCCGGCCAGCAAGCTGTGCAAGCAGCCTCGCCACCACGGCAACAATGGCAAAGCTAGAGCCTGTCGGAATCGCCGCATACGCCCACGCCATCGAGATGTTCATTCCTGACATGGTTTGATTGCTTACCCGCAGGGTCATTTGGATGCCGTAATGGATCAGCACACCAAGCACCAGCAGACAGCACACCACAATGGCGACTTCCAGTAGTGTCAGAAAGCGCGCGGGCACTAGCTTATAAACCACCTCCACTGCCATCATGTAGCCACCCCGAAACGTGGCAGCCGCCGCCAGGAAGACACACCAGATCATTGCCGCTCGGGAAGCCACTTCCGTCCAGGTCGAAGGGGCATTGAAGACGAAACGGGTGAGCACCTGATAAAAACTGAGCGTCACCGAGATCGCCAGCATCGCCACGGCAAGCAGCATAGCGAGCCGGGTTAACTGCTGCTCAAAACGAAGAAAGACCGCTAGCATAAGAAGTCACCATGCCAATGCGGCCTCCGGGATGCCGGAGGCCGAGGTGGGGAAGCGCTCGACAGGGTTACTTAACAACCGCTGGCTGTTTCCTGAACGCGCTCAAGCATTTCAGTGCCGTATTCCGAGGTAAATATCTCGTAGGCGGGCTGTACCGCTTCCTGGAAGGGGGCAATATCGATATCGGTTTTTACCGTCATGCCGTTCTCTTCCAGCAGCGCTACCCCTTCACGCTCTAGGCGCGACACTTCTTCCCGGGTTGCCTGTGCAGAGGCCGCCGCGGCCTCCATAAACCAACCACGCTCCTCATCACTCAAACCGTCCAGCAGAATGGGCGACCCCAGCACGATGGCCGGTGAGTAGACGTGCCCAGTGAGCGAGAGGTAGTCCTGCACTTCCCAGAAGTTAGTGGCGACGATGACGGTAATAGGGTTTTCCTGGCCATCGACGGTGCCCTGCTGAAGCGCGGTGAACAGCTCAGGAAACGCCATTGGCGTTGGGCGGGCGCCCATCTGACGGAACGCTTCCTGGTGTACCGCGTTCTCCATGGTGCGTACGCGCAGGCCCTCGGCATCCGCGGGCGTGGCGATCTCGCGCTGGCTATTGGTTAGGTGGCGAAAACCATTCTCAGACCACGCCAAACCCACCAAGTCATGCTCGCCCATTTTTTCCAACAGCTCATCGCCCAGTTCGCTATCCAACACGCAGCGAGCCTGGTCGTAGTTTTCAAACAGGAACGGCAGGTCGAGCACATAGCTTTCCGGCACAAAGTTACCCAGCGGGCCAGTGGAAGTAATCACCACGTCGACCGTGCCGATCTGCAGACCTTCGATCATCTCCCGCTCGCCGCCCAGCGACCCAGAAGTGTGCTCGGTAACCGTGAACTCGCCATCGGATAATCGCTCCAGCGTCTCCTTAAACGCATCGGCACCTACCGAGTAGTGCGAAGTCGAGGAGAGTGTATGGCCCAGGTTCACTTCCGTCGCCGCGTGGGCCTGAAGTGCGATACCCGCCGTGGCGATACCGCTAATCGCTGCCACCAGAACACGGCGCTTGAGTGTTGGTGTCATGTGTTGCTTCGTCATTGTCGTGCCCTCTTTATATTGTTGTGAGGGTGGTCGTTGGGGCAACTTACCCGCCTGCGGGTGTCGCCCAGGCAGTTTCCTACCGCTTACGGCAGGGCAGAAACTCACTTCGATTCAGTAACGAACACATCAATAATCTGCTTGAAGTTGTCATCGCCAACAAAGCCGAGCTGTTTGGCTTTCGTGGTTTCAAACCGGGCGGGCCAGCTCGCCACAATAGCTTCAACGCGTGGGTCGGGTTCATGGCGTACCAGGGAAAGCGCTTTTTCTCCCGCGACGTCACCCAGCGCTTCCAGCATTTGGGCCACCGTGACGGTGATGCCCGGCAGCATAAAGGCTCTAAAAGGCGCCAGCGCTTCACTCGGCACCTCAGCGCCATGGATTAGCGCATCCACCACCTTGCCGGGCGACATCACAAACATCGGCAGTTCAACGGGCACCGGGCAAACCGCTTCTTCGCCATTGAGCGGCTCACGCAGAATGCTGGAAGCAAAGCTGGAGGCCGCGGCGTTCGGTCGGCCAGGACGAATCACAATGGTGGGTAGGCGCAGCACTAGGCCGTCGATAAGCCCACGGCGGCTGTAATCGTTGATGAGCAGCTCACACATGGCTTTTTGGGTGCCGTAGGAGTTTTGCGGATGGAGGGCCGTCATATCATCCAACACTTCCGGCAGCTCACCGCCGTATGCCGCCACGGAGCTGGCCATAATCAAGCGAGTATCGGTCAGTGACTGCTTCCGGCAGCCTTCCAACAGCGCCCGCGTGGCATCGAAATTAACCCGCATACCGAGTTCCAAATCGGCTTCTGCGGCAGAGCTCACGACCGCCGCGAGGTGATAAATAACGTCAGGGCGTTGTTCCAGTACGCTATCCAGTGCGCCGGACTCGGTAATATCCAGCGCCCTTGATGTCACAGTGACGTTTCCCGCATTAGGCAACGGTGCTTCTATCTGATCAATCAGTGTTAGCCGAGTAATCGGCTGCTGGCGAAGCTCACCTCTAGTCAGCAGCTGTTGCACTAACCGCTGGCCTAGAAAGCCTGCCGCACCGGTAATGGCTATATGCATCGTTTTGCTCCTATGCACTGTTGTTATTGTTTGCGTTTTTCTCGTTTGTTATTTGGCCTGGCGAATATCAGTGAGTGGTTAGCCCCAAGCTTTGCCCCACCCTAGCCCCGCACGGGTTTCTGCTTTGGGGCGATACTCACAGCCGATCCAGCCGGTGTAGCCCAGCGCACTCAATCGCTCAAAAATGGCGGGGTAGTGCACTTCTCCAACATTCGGCTCGTGGCGCTCTGGCACACCTGCGACTTGGATATGGCCGATAGCGCTGAACTGGCGTTCAAGGTGGCGAATCAAATCGCCCTCCATGATCTGGCAGTGGTAGAGATCAAACTGTAACTTGAGATTTTCCGCCCCCACTTCGTCCAGCACTGCCATGGCTTGCGCTTGGCGAGACAGGAAAAATCCCGGCATATCGCGGGTATTAATGGGTTCGATGAGTACCTCTCGACCGACTTTCGCCGCCTCACCCGCCGCAAAACGCAAATTGCGAATATAGGCCACCTGATGCTCAGCTTTCGTCGCGGCATCGGCACCTTCAGGTAACAGGCCAGCCATGGCATGCACGCGGGGGCAGTTGAGCGCCTCGGCATAACGCAGTGCCTCTACCACCGAGTCACGAAATTCCCCTTCTCGGCCAGGTAGGCTCGCCAGCCCCCGTTCCCCGCCATCCCAATCTCCCGGCGGCAGGTTGAACAGCACCTGTTCCAATTGCGTTTCCTGCAGCGCATGGCGCAACTCTTCCGGGGAAAACGCATAGGGAAATAGATATTCGACACCTTTAAAGCCCGCGTCCGCAGCGGCAGCAAAGCGATCGATAAAGGCGTGCTCGTTAAACAGCATGCTGAGGTTGGCGGCTAATCGAATCATCGTGGTGCTCTTGTTGTTAAGTACGTCATTGTTAAACGCGTCGCTAATCCCGTGGAAAGCGTGCTTCCAGCTCAGCCACCTGCTCCGGCGTCAGCCCCCGAGGGTTCTCGCCTCGCAATAGCAGATAGAGCTTGGCGGTCTCTTCCAGTTCTTCGGTGGCGTACACCGCCGCCTCGAGGTTTTTCCCCGCTACCACCGGGCCGTGGTTGGCCAACAGTACCGCGCTGTGTTGACCCGCTAAGCCCCGCACTGCATCGCCCAGTGCTGGATCGCCGGGGATGTGATACGGCACCAGCGGTAGCTTGCCCACCCGCATCACGTAATAGGCGGTCAGCGGCGGAATGCAGTCGCAGGGATCGACTTCCGGCAAACAGGAGACCGCCACCGAGTGCGTGGAGTGAAGATGCACGATGGCACCGGACTGCGGGCGCTCTTCGTACATTGCCATATGCAGGAACTGCTCTTTGGTGGGCTTATCACCACTCAACAGTTGGCCGTTGTTATCCAGATGGGAAATGCGCGCCGGGTCTAACCTTCCCAAACAGGCGTTGGTCGGTGTCATCAGCCAGCCGCCATCGTCTAGCCGTACGCTGATATTGCCGCTGGAGCCCATGGTCAGGCCGCGGTCAAACAGCGATTTGCCCAGGGTGCTGATCTGCTCCCGCACTAGGTTCTGAGGATGGCGATGCAAGTGGAGGCTCATGCCAGCACCTCAAACGCCCGGGTAAAGAAATCGACGCCACCGAAGTTGCCGGACTTCAGCGCTAGCGACAGCGGTGCTTCGCTGCCTGCTAGCGGGGCTTGGGTCCAGGGCACGCCGGGATCGATCTGCTCGCCGATGCGCAGAGTGGTAATGCCCAGCGCCGAGACCACAGCACCGGAGGTTTCGCCCCCCGCCACCAGTAACCGGCCTACGCCTTCATCGACCAGCGTCACCGCCAGTTGGCTCAATGCTTCTTCCACGACCTGCCCGGCACGCGCGGCCCCTAACGCTTGCTGTGCCGCGGCTACGTTGGTTGGCTCTGCCGAGGCGTAAATCAGTACCGGCGCCTGTTCAGATAGCCGCTGCCGAGCAAACGCCAGCGCCTGCGTCTGCTGTTGTTCACCTTCCGCCAGCGCCAAGGGATCCAGGGCAAAGCCACCATCAGGGTGCTTGGCCAGAAAATCCGCCACCTGGGCCAGTGTGGGCCGTGAGCAACTGCCGGACAGCACCAACCCCCCGCCCGAAGCAGGCGATAAACGCCCCGGTTCAGTGATGGTGGCTAACCAGCCCTGAGCACGGTACTGGGCAGGTAATGCCTGCCCCAGGCCAGAACCACCGGTGACTAAAGGCAGTAAAACCGTAGCTTCGGCCAGTACGTCCAGATCCTGCTCGTCCAGGGAATCACAGATCACATGGCGAATGCCTTGTGCTTCCAGCGCAGATAAATGAGCACGGGTTGCCGTTGATCCTTGGGCAAGCACTGCGCGGTTGGCCAACCCCACCGGGTGCGGCGTTTGGCGGGCAAGCACACGCACTAAATCCGCGTCCTGCATGGGGTTCAATGGATGGTGCTGCATGCCGCTGTCGTTGAGCAAACGGTCGCCCACAAACAGATGGCCTTGGTAAACCGTGCGGCCATTGATCGGGAAGGCAGGCACCATCACCGTCTGGGAAGCGCCCAACGCTTCCAACAAAGCATCCGCCACCGGGCCGATATTGCCCTGATCGGTGGAATCAAAGGTGGAGCAGTACTTGAAGAACAGCTGGCGGGCACCCTGCTTTTGCAGCCAATTTAACGCAGCGAGCGAATCATTAACTGCTTCCTCTACCGGGCAGGAACGGGATTTGAGTGCCACGACCACCGCATCGATATCAGCGAGGTCGATCTCTTCTTGCGGTACGCCAATCACCTGCAGGCAGCGCATGCCGCCGCGCACCAGGTTATTAGCAAGGTCAGTGGCCCCGGTAAAGTCGTCGGCGATGGCGCCCAGTACGATGTTCGCTCCTGTCCCCATTTTATTCGGCTCCCTGGGCATCGTTAGCGGCTTCGGGCAACGCGATGCCCGATAGCCGCTGATAAACCTTAATGACCGCTGAATCATCTTCGCGGCCAAAACCTGCGCCGCTGGCCGCGGTAAACTGCTGCAGTGCGCTTGATGCAACGGGAGTTGCCAATGCCAGCTCGCGGCCGGTTTGATGCACGATATTGAGATCTTTAACGAAGATATCCACCGCCGAAAGCGGCGTGTAGTCACCCCTCAGAATATGCGGCACCCGGTTTTCGAACATCCAGGAGTTGCCCGCCGAGTGGGTAATAACGTCATATATCACCTCTGGGTCGAGCCCCATGCGAATGCCCAGCGCCATGGCTTCAGCGGCGGTGGCAATATGTACACCTGCTAACAATTGGTTGACTAACTTCATGCTGGAGCCGACCCCAGGTGCATCACCCAGCTGATAAACTTTAGCGGCCATGGCATCAAGTGCTGGCTGGGCAAAGCTGAACGCCTCAGGTGTACCGGACGCCATGACCGAGAGTTCGCCGCTTTTGGCTTTCGCCGCGCCGCCGCTAATCGGCGCATCCAGCATCATTAAACCCTGCGCCGACAAGCGCTCACCCAATTGCTTGGCTTGACTGGGCGCCACCGTGGCACACTGCATAATCAGGCTTCCCGGTGCCAATTGGCTGGCCACGCCCTGCTCTCCGAACAACACCTGCTCAACCTGAAGGTCGTTAACCACAACCACCAACACAATGTGGCAGTGAGCAAGCTCAGAAGGAGTGGCAACACTGCGGCCCCCTGCCGCCACGAAGTCATCGCGCGCCTCTGTAGAAATATCGCAGCCCGTGACGTTAAGCCCGTGTTGGAGCAATACGCTAGCAGTGCCCATGCCCATGGCACCCAGGCCAATAACGCCTACTTGAAGTGATAGTTGATCGTGTTGACTCACCTGCCGACACCTCGCTTTGTTGAAAGTGTTGTTTTTGTTGCTATCGTCGCGGTGTTATTAAAAGCGCCATGGTAGCGCTGTCATGATAGCGCTACCATTTGTTTTAGATTATTCTCTGCGTAACGACAAGCTGAACATTAGGGCCGTGCGACCAATGTCTAAAGACTCACCTAACGCTGACTCGCGCGCCAAAAATGTGACAACGCCTGCCCTACCTAACAACGCTAGGCAGCGACGAAGCTCAGACCAAGTCACGCTCAGCCAAGTGGCACAAGCGGCAGGGGTATCGCCGATTACAGCATCGCGAGCACTGAACTATCCCGATAAAGTTAGCGATAGCGCAAGGCGAAGCGTTCTTCAGGCCGTGGAGAACTTGGGGTACGTACCCAACTTGGTTGCCGGTAGTCTGGCCTCTTCCCGTTCACGGCTGATTGCGGTGATCGTGCCGTCACTGATCAATAGCGTGTTTGTGGAGGTCATCAAGGGGCTGCAGGAAACGCTGGAAGCCGAGGGTTATCAGATACTGCTGGGTAACACCGACTACGATCTAGACCGTGAGTATCAGTTGGTGCGCACGTTTTTAGGCTGGTCATGCTCTGCACTGGTCACCGCTGGGCTGCGCCATAACTCGGCGTGCCATACGTTGCTGGCGAACTGGGATCACCCCATCATGGAAGTCATGGAACTGGGGCAGGGCATGGATCTTAACGTCGGGCTGGATCACGTGGCCGCCGGCCGCTGTATGGCTACCCATCTGACCGACAAAGGCTACCGCCATATTGTTTATGTGGGCGCACGGCTAGCTCAGGACTACCGCGCCAGCATGCGTTTTGATGGACATAAAGCGGTGCTAAAGGAGAAAGGGATCGACGCCCCACTACTGGAACTAGACACCCTGGGCAGCCTGCAAGCGGGCGCGGAAGGGCTGGCCCAAGTGCTCGCGCAACATCCTCACACCCAGGCCATTCACTTTGCCAACGACGACTTGGCGGCAGGCGCCCTGCTGGCTGCTCAGCGCCAAGGACTTCACGTACCGGGGGATATCGCCATTGCCGGGTTTAACGGCCTGCCGCTTGGCCAACATGTAACCCCTCAGCTCACCACTATTCTCTCCCCCAGAGAGGAGATGGGCCGCTTAGCTGCCAAAGAACTCATTCGGCGGCTAAGCGGTAAAAACGTCTACCGCCGCCAGCACGATGTGGGGTTTACACTGCAAATTGGCGGCAGTACTTAGGCCACCTCAGCGTTCACACCGCTGGCGGTTGACCAAGAATTTCCAAGCCTGATCCCAGTTCGTTTTCAATCGCCTGACCGATTGCCAGCAGTTTGGCGTCTTGCCACGGCCCGGCCAGCACTTGCAGTCCTACAGGCATGCCTGCAGCATCTTTTCCCACCGGCAACGTCAAGGCACACAGACCAAGGAAATTAGCGATCACCGTGTTGCGCAGGGCGTGCATGTTGGCTTTGGGATAGGCGCCTTCTGGCTCAAGACTTTCGATAGTGGGCGGGGTAATCGCCACCGTAGGCGTCAGCACCGCATCTACATCGGCCATGCGAGCGGCGGCCGATTGATAGAGCGAGTCCAAAATCGTGCGACGACGTACATACTCCCAGGCGGGCATGTCATCTGCCGCTTTGACGCGGGCGGCGACGTTAGGATCCAGGGAGTCAATCATCTCGGGCAGTTCAGTTTTTAGAAACGCTGCCAATTCCGGCGCAGCCACCCCGCCCAGTTTGAAGAGTTCGTACGCTTCGCCGATGCCGGGTAATTCTAAGGTGATGATTCGCGCCCCAGCGGCTTCCAACTGCTTTATGGCAGCGCGTACCGTTTCCGCGATCCCTGGACTGCAGTCGTCCCAGAAAAACGTTTCTGGCACCCCAAAGGTCAAACCGGCAAGCGTTGGTGTTGCGGGTACTCGGTCGTCCTGACCGCAAAGGCCGCCATCCAACGCATCGAACGCAAAGGCAAGATCATCTACCCGACGCGCCAGTAACCCTGGGGTATCCAGCGTGCTTGAAAGTGGCACAATCTGCTCGGTCGACCAGCGCCCAGCGGTGGTTTTCAACCCCGCTACGCCGGTCATTGAGGCAGGGATACGCACCGAACCCGCGGTGTCGGTGCCCAACGCCAGGCTCGCCGTGCCGCCCACTAACGAAACACCCGCGCCGGAGCTGGAGCCTCCAGGCGTGCGGTGCTGATGAACATCCCATGGATTGCGCGGCGCACCCCAGTGGGCATTGGTACCCAAACCGCCAAAGGCAAACTCAACGGAGTGGGTTTTACCCATCACAGAAGGCAGCTGTTGCAACAGCGCGCTCACCACCGGGCCGGGCCGCTCCCAGCGTTTAGGTAGCCGCTGAGAAGAGCCCGCATAGGTGGGCAGCCCCGTCACGGCATAGATATCCTTGATCGATATCGCCATGCCCATGAGCGCCCCCGCATCACCGCCCTGAGCGAGCACCGCATCGGCCGCTTTTGCCATTGCCAGTGCCTGCTCGCCGTTCCAGGTGAGGTAGGCATGATCGCTCTTACCGCGTTGTTGGTACGCCGCTATAGATGCCTCAGCAAGCTCGGTCGCGGTGAGGGTGCCTGCACGTAAGCGTGCGCGCTGCTCACGTAAAGGTAGAAAAATGGGTGAATCCTGCATCGTGTACTCCCTCTGGGTGCTTAGCGCACTTCAAAAATCGCTTCGACTTCCACCGCCGCATTGCCGGGCAGTGTCGCCACCCCAATGGCGGTTCTAGCGTGACGCCCTGCATCGCCAAATAGCGCGACAAAAAGCTCGGATGCCCCGTTGATCACCAGCGGCACATCGTGAAAGCCCGGCGCCACATTGACGAAACCATTCATGCGCACGCAGCGCACCACGCGGGAGAAGTCGCCATCGACAGCATCGCTCAATTCAGCCAAGAGGTTCAAAGCGCACGCCTGGGCCGCTAGTTTTCCGGTTTCAAGATCGAACTCACCGCCCACCTTGCCAGGATAGAGAACATCACCGTCACGCTCACAGATCTGGCCCGCTAAAAACAATTGGTTGCCCAACCGGGACCAGGGCAGAAACAGGCCGCGCGGTGTTGGAATCGCCGGTAACGTAAGGCCCTGCCCTGCCACCGCTTGTTCAATCGTTTTGCTCATGGTTCGTTGTCCTTATTGATTAACGTATTCAAGCAATTAATTAATAAATCAGCGAGGGCAGCCAAGTGCTTAGCCATGGAACGTAAGTAATAATAATCAGCGCGATCAGCATCAAACCAATCAGCGGCAGGCAGGCCTTAAACACTTCCTGCAGCGACATCTTGGATATCGCCATGGCGACGAACAGGTTCAACCCGACCGGCGGCGTAATCATCCCCACCGAGAAGTTAATCAGCGTGATCACCCCAAAATGCACCGGATCCACGCCCACCTGGGCTGCAATCGGCTGCAGCAACGGCGAGAGCACAATGATGGCCGAGGCGCTATCAAGGAAGAAGCCAGCAACGATCATCACGACATTAAACAGCGCCATGACCTGAAACGGATCGTCTGTCCACGACAGCACCTCGCCTGCCAACTGGCTGGGCGTACCGGTAATCGCAAGCAGCCAAGAGAAAGCAGAGGCACCCGCTGTAATCAGCAGCAGTGTCGCGGAAATCAAACCAGAGCTTCTTAACGTTCCCACCAGTTCCATTACGTTAATGGTGCGATAGACCACCATGCCGACAAACAAACCATATACGCAGGCCACCGCCGCCGATTCGGTCGGGGTAAAGACACCACTGTAGATCCCCCCCAGCAGAATCACCGGCAGCCCAAGGCCCCAGGCAGCATCTTTAAAGGCGACTAAAATTTGCCGCAGCGAAGGGAAAGGGGCACGCTCATAGCCTTTGATGCTGCTAAAGACGATGCAGTAGGCGATGAGAATCGAGGCAATCACAATGGCGGGTAGCAGGCCCGCTGCAAATAGCCGCCCTACCGAAGTACCGGTCACTGAGCCGTAGATAATCAACGCAATGCTCGGTGGCACGATTGGCCCCAAGGTTCCGGCGGTGGCGATCAGCCCAATCGCAAAGCGTTTATCGTAGCCAGCAGCGACAAGTGCGGGGAACATGATCGAGCCAATCGCCACCACCGTGGCCGGGCTTGAACCGGAAATAGCCCCAAAGAAGAGACAAGACAGCACCGTGGCCGCTGCCAAGCCGCCTGGCACCCACCCTACCAGCGCCTTGGCAAGATTGATCAACCGGTCGGAAAGCCCGCCAATCCGCATCAGCTCCGCCGCCAGAATAAAGAACGGAATCGCCATCAGCGAAAAGTTGTTCATGCCGGTAAACATGCGCATCGGCACGATGACCGGATTGGTGGCGCCAAAGAATTCAATGGCAAGAAACACCGCCAGTGCCAAGGAAGCAAAGATGGGCAGCCCGAGCAGCAGCACGGCAAAGAAGATCGGTAATAATGCTGTAATCATGGTCGCTCTCCAGGGTTAAATGAGCTTATCCGAACCGGCTACAAGCTCTTCGGAGAGTCCTACCGGAGGCTTTTTCCAGACTTCAGTGATGACCCATAGATAACGCAGAACCAGTAGCACACCGGATACGCCAATCGGCAGATAGAACCATGCCATCGGCAGGCGAAGTGCAGCGGTTAATTGCCCGCGATCCAGCGTGCTGAAATAGAGCACAAAGCCGTAATAGGTCATAAAGCCAGCGAACACGATACCGATCAGTGCTGCGATCATGTGCAGCCAGCGGTTCACAGCGGGCGAGGCAATGGCATTCAGCACATCCACCGAAATATGCGTGCCATGGCGCACCCCCATACTGGCGCCTACAAAACTCATACAGATAATGGAGTAAATAACGACTTCTTCAGCCCAAAATAGCGAACCGCTAAAGCCGTAGCGATACACGACTTGGATGGTAGTGAGGATGGTCGCAATCGACATGAAAACGACCATCGCCACACTTTCCAAGCGATCAAGACATTTGTTGAGCGCTTCGAACATGAGATATCCACACCCTGAAAGGGGTAAGAAGAGAGGAGCCAGGTCTTAGCCGACCCGCTGGATCAATACTCGATACCCACCGCGTCATATACCTTATGCAGCAACTCGGTAGTGACGATTTCTTCATACTCTTCGTGCACCGGCATGCTGGCTTCAATAAAGGCGTCGCGCTGCTCAGGGGTGAGTTCGTTAATCGCTATCTCGTCTTTGATTTCTTCCATGATGGTCTCTTCATCCTGCAGCGTTAGTTCACGAGAGGTGTCTCGACCATTTTCAAAGGCTTCCAGCATGACCGCTTGCAGATCTTCCGGCAGTGAATCCCAGGAATCCTGGTTCATTACCGCCGCATAGGCGTGATAAGCGTGATTGGTCAGCGAGAGATAATCCTGCACTTCATGGAAACGCATGGTGTAGATATTGGCCAGTGGGTTTTCTTGCCCCGACACCACGCCCTGCTGCAGGCCGTTGTATACCTCGGTGAAGGCCATTGCGGTGGCGTTAGCGCCCAGGTTTTCATAGGTGGAGATGATGATCGGCGCCTGCATGGTACGCATGCGGATATTCTCCATATCCTCGGGGTTTTCGATCGGACGGTCGTTATTGGTGATATGACGGAAACCCGCGCCCCAGAAGTTGACGCCATACATGTTATGACCATTCAGAGTGTCGAGGATTTCGCGACCCACTTCACCGTCCAGGGTTTCCACCATGGTGTCGTAATCGGCAATCAAGAACGGCAGATCCAAAATCTGCATGCGCGGCTCAAAGTTGCCCAGCGTAGCCGTGGGCGGAATACCGATATCGACAAGGCCCATTTGAATCTGCTCAATGATTTCAACGTCGCCCCCCACTTGAGCAGCGGGCAGTACGTTAATCTCAATACGACCGTCGGACTTCTCCTCTACCTCCTCTTTAAAGCGCAGCGCCGCTTGGCCGTTCGGCGTTTCTTCAATCAACACGTGGGCGAAGCTGAAGGTATAGTCGGCCGCATGGAGTTGAGCCGCACTTAGAGAAGCGACGGCAATAGCAGCGGAGAGAGTGGCTTTTGTCAGCGTTAGTTTCATGTCCAGCACCTTATTTAGTTATGGTGAATTGCTTTTTTAGTTTCCTGTTACCGCATATTGAGCAAGGTTGAGAGGCCGCTCACGCCATCAAGCGTTCCATCGCATCCCCCAGCGCTTCGCGCGGGGTACTACTCAGCAGCAAGGCAAGGGCAAGCCTTGCCTTGCGTGCGCTGATATCGTTGAGCGCGACCACCCCAGCAGACATTAAATCAGCCAGGCTGCCGCTAAACTCATAGCTGGTGTTCACCGGTCCTTGAACGCAACTACTTACGACCGCGATAGGGACGCCGGCGCTAACCAATGTTCGTATGTCGTTCATCCAGCTAGGTGGCACATGGCCCCGGCCTAAGCCATCGATCACCACCCCCTTCGCCCCACTCTCCACGCAGGCGTTCAGCAGTGTTGGCGAGGCATCCAGATAGGCGGGCAAAAGATCGACCCGAGGCAGCGGGGTAGCCCACCCTTCAATGGCGGGCTCAATCGCGGTTGCCGCGTGATAAAGCTTTAGCCGTTGCCCGTCGATATACCCCAGCGGACCAGCGCCAGGGGCGTCAAACCCATGCAACTGGAAACTGCTCACCTTGCGGGCATGGCGTGCAGCAAACAGTGACTCGTTGAACACCACGACACAGCCAAGCTGACTCAGTTGAGGGCTGGCCGCCGCGACAATGGCATCGCAGATATTTTTAAAGGCGTCGGTACCTAACTGATGAGGCGCCCGTTGGGAACCAGTGATGACACAAGGTTTATCCGCTGGCAGCGTGAGCGATAAAAAATAAGCGGTCTCTTCCAAGGTATCGGTACCGTGGGTGATGACCAGACCGTCCACATCCGCCCGCAACAATGCTTTCCGCCCTTGATAATGGAGTTCAGCAAGATCGGCGAGGGTGACGGCATTGCTGGGTTTCTGCAGGATCGATATCACTTCTAACGTAACGTCGACGCCCTTCGGCAGTGCCACCTGATCCAGCAACTGCTCGCCGCTTAAAGCCCCTGACTGGCTTCGCCCTGAGTCACTGGGCTTGCTGGCAATCGTGCCGCCCGTGGTCAATACCACGATGTGCTTTTTGGTCATTCAGGTTCTCGTGTTTTATATCTTTCTGAACAAACAACAGACATCAGATGTCTGATTTCAGACTAGACTAAAGAACAACCTGTTAGCAAGCCAGACTCACCAACCAATGAAACATAACTATATTTCTTTTAAATATATGCAATCGAATGGCTTAAGCCGCTAGGCTTAGGACATTGATAAAATGCAGAAAACACCGATGAGCCACGCGAGGCCCACATGAGTTTTAAACGCCAGCCCGAGATTAACTCGACCAGTACAACCTCTTTTGGAGATTCGATGGATCGCAGTTCAGTTGCGCTGCAGCTGCTAGAGCGTATTAAAAGCGCCCTAATACGAGGCGATCTTAAGCCAGGGGATTACCTACCCTCAGAAACGGAGCTCACTCACACCCTGGGCATTGGTAAATCCAGTGTGCGCGAAGCCATCAAGATGCTGCAGGCGATAGGGATTGTCGAAGTCAAACGAGGCCAAGGCACCATGATTCGCCGCGAACCCGGCACACCGCTCGTCGATCCAATGGCGTTCGGGATGATCCTGGCGCGAGGTATGACACAGGATGTACTGGAGTTTCGCCGCATGTTTGAACCGGCTTACACCCTTCAAGCAATGAGCGGGGCAACGGCAGAGGATCATCAGCGCATTCAGCAAAGTATCGATGCAATGGAAGAAGCCATACGCTTAGGAGCACAAACATCTCAACATGACATTGCCTTCCATCGCGCCATTCTGCATAGCACCCATAACCCCATGACCATTCGCGTTGGTGAAACCTTACTGCAACTAATTGAAGCCGCGCTGGAAACCTCCATGCGCTCACTGCCGGAAACCGCCTTAAAAGACCACAAAGCGATCTATAAAGCCTTCAAAGCGGGCGATAGCGCAGGCATTCATGCAGCCATTGCCATTAGTAGTGAAAGCTGGGAAACCAATCTAACTTATGAAAGTGACAGCGAATTAAGTGCAGCACCCCGTTAGCCGACTTGGCAACCTCTTCAGATGACATGACGTGGGCTCAACTCTCCCGAAATGCCTCTACCACCCGCTCAGCCAATACCTCGCTGGCATCGCCACTGCCTGCACGCTTCACCAGCGCCACTTGATAATCACCTAGCGGTGGAAGTGAATCGTTATGAAGACGTTTGAGCGGCGGCCGAATCAAGCTTTTTGGGAAGGCCGTCACGGCCAAGTCAGCCAGCATAGCGGCTTCCTGCCCGGCGCAGTGGTCGCAGGAGTAAGCGATCCGGTAATTAATCCCGGCATGATTAAGGGCGTTGAGCGCGATCCTACGCCACGCGCACCCCTGTTGGGCCAAGGTCACCGGCAATGGCGTTCGCTGAACGGCAACCCCATCCTCACGGCCCGCCCATACTAACGGTTCGCTATGGACTACGTCGCCGCGCGCCGCCTGACCAGGCTCTAAGCTCATCACCAGGGCCAGATCCAGCTCCCCCTCGTCCAGCTGGGCGAGCAAATCTTTGCTGCGCCCAACCACCACATCGACCTGCACCGCTGGATGCGAGCGGGCGAACTGAGCTAACACCGTGGGCAGAATTCGCCCTACCACGTCGTCAGTTATCCCCAAACCCACGCGTCCTTCTATGGTGGGGGCTAAAAATTGGGTAACGGCTTCCGCATTGAGTTTAAGCAGTCGCCGTCCATAGCCCAGGAGGACCTCACCTTCGGTAGTCAAACGTACGTAACGTGCCTCGCGCACAAACAGCGTTTGCCCGAGCGTTTCTTCCAGGCGTTTGATCTGCATGCTCAGCGCGGAAGGGGTTCGAAATAGCTGCTGGGCGGCGCGGGTGAAGCTACCGCTCTCCGCAATCGTCACAAAGGTGCGCAGCACCTCGCTATCCAGTAGCGGTAAGGCAGCCCGGCTGGGAGCCATGGTCGACAGTTGGTTCATCACGCCCACCTTTCAGAAAAACTTAACCCTCAGCGTAGTTCTTTTCGTTTGATTGATCCAAGGCTAAGCGCCAAGCTGATAACCAGAGGTCGCGACCCTCCCACTTATTCATCACAGATCACAGCTGCCCAGTTGGCGTTCTGGCGCCGTTGACTGCACAGCTGATGTGAAATGGAGGTGCGCAATGAAGTCTGAAGTTCCAACCCAACATGCCCATCACGCCTGGGAAAAAGCTAGCCGTTTGGCGCCGCCACCCAAGCCACCCCAACTACATTTTTGCATGCCTGCCATGCCGTCGATGAGGCTAATTCGCGCGGTCGATATGGGCTGGTGGCACTGCAGGCGGCGTTGGCTTTTCCGTCGCCATATAGTGCCGCTACTGGCCTGCGACGACCAATTACTGCGGGATATGGGTCATAGCCGCGAAGATATTCGCTGGGCTAGCCAGCTGCCATTAAGGGTCGATGCCATTCAGGCGTTAGAAGCCCGACAGAAAAAGCGTCAGGCTCACCCAGCCTAGAATTAAAAAGCTTCGAACCCGGGAGAGGTCGAAGCTTTTAATGAAACCCTTAAGAACGCTTGGTATTTTTAAACCCCAATCGGCCCGCCGTCGCGTTTCTGAATCACAACGGTCGATGCCCGAGGACGTACTTGACCATTAGCTGCAACGGTGGCGTCTTGCACAAGCTCGCTACCATCGGCGGGCCAGTTACCCGGATGCTGAATGTTAATAAACAGCGCGGTTTTATCCGGCGTGGCAAATATGCCGGTGACTTCACAGCCGTTCGGCCCCACCGCAAAGCGCTTGAGCTGCTGCTGATTGCTATTGTTAATCACCGGGCCGGTACCCTGGATATCGTCAAGACCATTAGGTACCACCGCGAGCAGCTGGTCGTTGGTGTACTCCGTGATGCCGTCATAACCATTATCGGTCTGAATCCAGAGAATGCCCTGACCATCATCGCGCTCGTCAAACCAAAGCCCATCGGGGCTGGCAAACTGGTTCATTGCGGTTAAGCCCGAGTGGTTATCAGCATCGTCAACCGCCGCGCCAAACACAAATACCTCCCAGGTAAAGGCATTCGGTAAGCGGCTTTCGCGCCAGCGGATAATGTGCCCAGCCTCGTTATTGGCACGTGGATTAGCCGCATTAGTGGGTGCCAAGTCGTAACCTACCCCCACCTGCTCCAAGCTATCGCCACCGTTGGTATAAGTCGGTGCTGTTTCTTCACCTGTGCGTTGCGTGTTGTTGGTTAAGGTGAGGTAAACATCCCCCGAAGCCGGATCAACGGTCGCCCATTCGGGACGATCCATCGGCGTGGCGCCCATTAAGTCTGCCGCGTCGCAGGTATTGATAATCACACCGGCTAAATCGTCCTCAGCCAGGCCTAAGGCCGCTGCCAGCGTTCGGCCGTCCTGTGATTGCGCAGCAGGTGTCAGCGGCAGCCACTTACCACTGCCATCGGCGTGAAAACGGGCCACATAGAGGGTGCCGTTATCCAAATACTTGCTGCCGATGGCAAGACGGTCATAGTGCTCACCGGGACGATTGGCATCGGCGGGATCCCAGGCGGCATCGGAGACGTATTTATATACGTACTCGTTTCGGGAATCGTGCCCCGAGTAGTAAACCACTGGCTGACCGGCTTCCAGCTTGCCTAACCAGCACCCTTCATGGCGGAAACGCCCAAGTGCCGTACGCTTAACCGCAAGGGCATCGCTGTAAGGATCGACTTCTACCTGATAGCCGAAGGTACGCGCTTCGTTACGGTAGTCATCCTCGGCGCGCTCGCCGCGGGGGGTAATATCGAAGCGGGCAAACTCATCGTTCTGCTCTGAAGCGTCACCCGCCGAGGTTTCCCAGGCATAGCGGCCGCGTTCAGTGGGAATACCGATGCGCGCGTCGTCCTGGAAGCGCTCGCCAGTATGAACAAAGACGTTTGGCCAGTTCTCTTCACAGGCAATATAGGTTCCCCAGGGCGTTACCCCGTGACCACAGTTATTGTTGGTACCACGGGTTTGGTTGCCCTCAGGCGAAAAGCGCGTTTTGACGTAGTCACTGCTTGCCACGGGCCCGGAAAGCTCCATCACCGTCGCGCTGGTGAAGCGGCGGTTATAGCGCGACCCCGGCACATGCGCCCATTGGCCGCTGGCGTCCTTTTCGACCTCGACAACGGTGACACCGTGAGCGTTGATTTCGGTGCGCGACTCCTCTGCTGGCCGCTTACCCGCTTCAGCATTGGTGGGGCCGCCCTGAGGTGCCCATAGTGCATCTTGATCGATATATTCGTTATTGAGGGCCAGTATAAATCGACGTGAGGCGTTGTCAGCATCCAGGGAAAAACCGGCCATACCGTCATGATGCATGCCCACACTCTCCGCCTGACGCTCCGCAGTCATCGGCTGTTCGGGCTGCCAGGTAACATTTTGGTTAAGCGGCGTGCCCCACGGCACCAAGACTTGGGCCACATAACCTTCCGGCACCACCACGGCATCGGTGAGTGACCCATGAATCGCCTCAAACGCCAGCGTCAGGGGTGTTTTTTGCGCGCCGCTTGAGGCAAGCGCTTGAGCAGCACCGCCAAAGCTAAGCATTGAGGCAGCCGCCATGCTCAAACCACCGCGCATCACGTCGCGCCGTGACACATGGCGCGCCAATACTTCGGCAAAAGGTTGGTTGCCGCTGTGGTTAAACAGGCGATGGTCTTCGATCTCTTTACTCATTATGGTCTCCCCCTGATCGTTTGTAGGCCAACGATTAAACGTTAGGAGACACTAAAGAAGCTAAATGACAGCAAGATGACGGAGCGCCTGCATTTAGATGAAGAACGGTCGAATGCTAGCCACCTTTACTCCCCAAACCTATTGAGGGATGTCTGCAACTCTGCTAAATTAACGCTAATAGTTATCATTAACATAGGAGTTGCTCTCTCATGCAGTTACCCGCAAAGGGCACTGGTCAGGGAGATACGTCGGCCTCGACGCCCCGCGAGGTGGATAGCCAAGAATTACTTGGCAGCTCAGGCCAGTTGGTTATTCACCATGAACAGCGCCGCTATGTATTGCGACGTACTAAAAGCGGTAAGTTAATCCTTAACGCCTAACGTCCTTAACATCTAAGCACCTAATTAAATTAAAAATTTATATAGCAAAGCCAGCCAGGTAGCCCATCGCACCCAGCCAGCGACCTCTTCTACTTATCCCTGTTGGAACTCTCTGGCTCATGAACCACACACGCACTTTTGGTGGCCTCTATTTAACGCTGCTCCCACTGCTAGCCGCCCAAGCAGACGACGCCGAGCTTAATCCAGTGACGGTCACCGGCACCCGAGCGCCTACGGATCTTTCACAGGCGCCGCTAATTATCGATGTTATTGATCGCGATGATGCTGTGCTGACCACCGCCAGCCGGGTCGAAGACGTGCTTAGCCGCCAACCCGGCCTGCACGTGGCGGGTCAAGGGCGCCGAAATGGCCAAACGTTGAGTATGCGCGGCTTTGGCAGCAAAGGGGTGCTGGTACGTTTGGATGGCGTTCGCCAGGATATCTCCACCGGCCACATCGGCAACTTCTTCCTCGACCCTGGTTTGATTCAAGAAGTACAGATAGCGCGCGGCGCACTCTCCAGCCTTTACGGCAGCAATGCCATGGGCGGCGTGGTTAGTTTCACCAGTGTGGATGCCAATGACCTGCTGGCCCCCGGCAAAGATAGTGGTGTACGCCTTTCCGTAGGCGGTGCGACGGCCAGCGACGAACTGCGCGGCAGCCTAACCGCCTTTGGCCGCCGCGATACCGCCAATGGCCGGGTGGATGGCCTGTTTTCAATTGGCCGGAGTGAATCCGGCGATATTCGCCGCGCCGGGGGCGATGAAGCCGAAGAGGATGCCACGCTCAATAGCCTGCTGCTAAAAGGTGGTTGGGAGCCAAGCGACGACCAGCGGCTGTTTATGAGCTGGCAGCACTACGACGAACGCGCCACCCAGCCCGCCAACCCACAGCAGCTTTCCACCGATGCCAGCAATCCGCTGCATGACCGCGATGTGGAAAGCAACAACGTCCAGTTGGGCCACCGCTGGCAACCCAGCGCTGCCACCGAAGTCACTTCGCAGCTTACCTTTAGTCAGCAGGATATCGACGAGCCCCAGGCCAACCGCACCCTAGAGCGGGTCGGTCTTCAGAGCGACGGCTTCCACACTATGGATCACGGCTGGCTCTCGCAAACACTGGTGTTCGGCGCCGAATTGGAGCAAGCACGCCAACGGCCAGATGGCGAAGCGAATGGCTTCCCCAACGCCGATATCGACACCCAGGCCGCCTATCTCGACACCACCCTTACCGCTGGCAGCTATCTAGCCGATGGTGGGGCTGGGCAGTTTGATATTGGCTTGGGAGCCCGCTACGACCGTTACGACGCCAGCGGTAATGAAGCCGATAGTGTCCACGACCAAGTGTCACCGCGTTTTCGCCTCGCTTGGCGACCCGACGATGCCCTGATGCTGTTCTCCGGCTACGCCGAAGCCTTCCGAGCCCCCAGCCTTTCTGAGCTTTACGCCAACGAGCGCCACTTTGCCGGTTTCTGCGCCGGGCCAGCCTTCTGCACGCCGGACAATTACTGGATTCCCAATCCCAACCTCTCGCCTGAATCCAGCCACACCTGGGAAAGCGGCGTGGTCTGGCATCAGGGCGACTGGCAGGTTCGTGCCAGCTACTTCGACACCCGCGCCGACGATTTTATCGACACCCACGTCGACATCATGGCGGGCACCACCCAGGCGGTGAACGTTCAGCGCGCCCAGCTATGGGGCTATGACGCCCGGGTGACCTGGCAGCCCAGCGCTTTCCCGCTACTCACCAGCTTTGTGGGTCTTTCGGAAGTCTCCGGCAAAGACCGTGATTCTGGCGAGCCCCTAGGCAGTCAAACACCCCTGGAAGCCACCCTGGGTAGCGAGGTGGCGCTGTACAGCAGCGATATCCGCCTGGGCTGGCAAGCACGCTTTGCCCAATCTTTCGATAAGCAGGGCGATGACGAGCGCCTTCCCGGTTACGGCCTACACGATGTGCATCTCGCCTGGCAACTCACCCCGGCCGTGGATACCTCGCTGCGCCTTGCCAATGTTGGCGACAAGGTATGGTACCGCCCCGACGGCAGTCTGGGCGATGGGCGCAGTCTTTTCGCCACCCTTAACTGGCAGTGGTAAATCCATACAGTCAACCCGATAGAGGTGCATCATGATTCCATCCCAACAGATCGCGATTATCGAAGCCTTTGACGCGGCACGCTGCGCGCAGCCGCGGCTACCTGCGATTGAGATTGCCGAGCGCTTATCGATCAGCGAAGGCGAGCTGCAGGCCGCCCGGTTAGGGCGCGACGTTTGGACGCTGCCGCTCTCGCCCAGCGATGTCGCCGCCTACCTGCCCCAACTGGGGTGGGTGAAGGCGTTGACTCGCTCCCGGCTGGCCGTGTTAGAGCAAACCGGCGATTACCCTGAACTTGGCGGCGGACCACAAACAGGCCTGTTACTCGACCCAGGTGGCCTGGATCTCCGCTTGCTCTACACTCACTGGCACTGGGCCTGCCTGATTCGTGATCCTATGCCTGACACCAGCGTGGAAGAAGCGCAGTGGCGCTGGAGCCTACAGATATTCAACCAGCATGGCTGTGCCGTTCACAAATGCTTTGCCCTGGAGAACCCGCTGCCGCGCCCCTGGGGGGCCTTAGCGGCCTTGGGCACTCGGGACACGCCAGCGTTTACCCAGAGCATGCCCCGCCTAAAGCGCCCGCTGCCCGAAGCGCCAACCCTCGCTAGCGAGTGGGGCGCGATGCGCGACGTGCACCAGTTCTTTGCCCTCCTCCAGCGTCATCACCTGGAGCGCATTGAGGCCAACCAACTGATGGAAGGCCGCTATACCCGCTCGCTGCCTGTGCAGGCGCTGGAAACAGCGCTTCAGTACGCCAGCCTCCGCGCGCTGCCGTTGATGCTGTTTGTCGCCAGCCCCGGCTGCGTGCAAATCCGCACCGGTAAATTACCCACCCCGCAACGCGCACGCGGCTGGCTCAACTTGTTTGGCGAGCAGTTCACCCTGCACCTGAATGACACCGCTATCGACCAAGTGTGGCAAGTCAGCAAACCCAACCGCGACGGCGGCGTGACCAGCATTGAGGCCTTCGATGCCGAAGGTTCGTTAGTGCTGCAACTTTACGCGGAGCGTCAGGAAGGCCGCGTGGAACGTCGCGAGTGGCGGCAACTACTGGGTGAACTCGGCAGCCAAGAGGCGGTGGCATGACCTCCTACTATATAAAGACGCGATTGTTGGGGATAGCTGTATTGGGCTGGCTACTGGCTGGCACACCTTTGGCCCATGCTGACGAGCGTTGGGTGGTGCTGGGCGGCGATATCGCTGAAACCGTTGCCGCCCTGGAGGCCGACATTAATGTCATTGCTCGGGATGACACGGTGGTGTATCCAACGGCTATGGCGGCGCTGCCCTCGGTGGGTTATCTGCGCCAGCTCTCCGCTGAAAGCATCCTGTCGGTTAAACCTGACCAGGTGTTAGCCGCCGGGCACGCAGGCCCCAAGGAAGTGCTTGAGCAGTTGGGGGCTGTCGGTGTCAGCGTAGAGCTCATCAGCGCCCCGCCCACCCTTAATGCGATTGCCGATAAAGTCCGCGCCGTCGGACAAGTAACTGACCGACGCGACGCGGCAGAGGCCTTGGCAAATGCGTTGAACGCCAAACTTGACCGGCTAGCTAGCCTGCCCGCTCTACCCCCCACTCGCGCCATGTTTATCATGCAGCATAGCGGCTTAACACCCCGGGCGGCAGGCAGCGACACGGCAGCGCATACCGCGCTCGAAGCGGTGGGCCTAGCAAATGCCTTCGCCGAGATGCAGGGCTACCACAGCGTGGGCGCCGAAGCCCTGGCTCGGCAGGCACCGGAGATTGTGGTTGTCTCGGAACGGGGCTTGGCGGCAATGGGCGGTGAAGCGGCGCTATGGCAACTGCCCGGCATGGCGTTAACACCCGCAGGCCGCGCACGGCAATTTATCGTGATTAACGACCAAGCGCTGCTGGGCTTTGGCCCTCGTGCCCCTGATCAATTGCTCACCTTGCGTCAGGACGTCGAAGCGCTATTAGGCATAACCGCCACTGCTCTGATAAGCCCATGATTGCACTACTTAATGCCTACCGCTATCGCATGCTGATTCCAGTTAACCGCACAACCCGCGTGCTCGCAGGATTAACCGCTGCGCTGTTGCTGGCCTTAGTCTGGGCGGCCGCCTCTGGCGCGCTGGGTATCTCGCCCTGGGAAGTACTCCGCGGCCAGGAAGACCCGTTCAGTGTGCAAGTTTGGTGGCAGTTGCGCCTGCCGCGCTTACTGCTGGGTGTAGCGGTGGGGGCGATGCTTGCCGGTAGCGGCGCCGCCATGCAGGGGCTGTTTCGTAACCCGCTGGCCGATCCCACCCTGCTCGGCCTTGCCAGTGGTGCCGGGCTTTTCGTAGCAGTGTGGATCGTGCTCTTTCAAGACAGCGGCGCAGGTAGCCTTTACGGTCAGTTCGCGGCAGGCTTTCTGGGGGCTTTGTGCGTCTGTTTGATCGGATTTGGTATCGCCAAGCGCCAGGGCGGCGGCAGTGCGGCGGTCATGACCCTGCTACTGGCTGGTTTGGCCATCAACACCCTAGCCGGGGCTGGCGGCGGGGTTTTAGCCTTTATCGCCAGCGATGAGCAGCTACGCCAGCTTAGTTTATGGGGCATGGGTACGCTGACTAACGCCCTGTGGCGCACCACGGCGCTCGCCCTGGTACTGATTGCCGCTGCCCTGTGGCTGTTAATGCGTAGCGCTCGTGAACTCGACCTGCTCCAGCTAGGCGAAGCGACTGCGCATGCGGCGGGGCTGGATGCAAGCCATTTAAAACGCCGGGTGGTGATCGCGACCTCATTGGGAGTAGGAATCTGTGTGGCGCTTACCGGCGTCATTGGCTTTTTGGGCCTGCTGGTACCCCACTGCCTGCGGCTTTGGTTAGGACCTGGCCATCGGCTGCTGCTGCCCGCCTCAATGCTCGGCGGCGCGTTGCTGCTGGTCGTTGCTGATACGCTAGCTCGCACCGTCGCTGCCCCGGCAGAAATCCCCGTGGGTCTGCTGACTAGCCTGCTCGGCGGCCCCTATTTCCTGTACCTACTGATGCGCAGGAACCGAGCATGCTAACGCTCCATCAGGCTGGTTTGACTAACACTCCCGCTATCGCCCCACTAGACGGCACGATTCGACCCGGCGAGCTGCTTGCCATTGTTGGCCCCAACGGTGCGGGCAAGAGCACGCTGCTCAGTATGCTGTCGGGCTTTCGCAGCGCCGAACAGGGCGAGCTACATCTGGATGGCAAACCCTTGCGCGCATGGCCCATCACCGAGCTTGCCAACCGGCGGGCGCTGGTCGCCCAGCAAGAGTTGCCCGGTTTTGACTGGCAAACCGATGAGCTGGTGAGTCTAGGCAGTAACCCAGCCAAATCACTGGTGGGAGCGCTACTGGATGACCTGGACTTAACCCACCTCGCCAAGCGCAGCGTGCTCTCGCTTTCCGGCGGCGAACGCCAGCGGGTGATGATCGCCCGAGGCGCCTGCCAGCTACTTTCAAGGTGTTCTCCCACTGCCAAGGAGGGCGGTATTTTACTGCTGGACGAACCGACCAGCGCACTGGATATCGGCCAGCAGCAGCGTCTGATGCGCCAACTACGCAGCTGGGCCACGCAGCACCACATGGCCATTGTTTGCGTGCTTCACGACCTGAATCTCGCCAGCACCTACGCTGACCGGGTATGGCTGCTGAATCAAGGGCAGCGTATTGACCATGGCCTACCCAACCAAGTGCTCAACCCCGCGACCATTGCGAAGATTTACGCGGCCGAGCTGCAGCACATTGAGGGCGGCACCCACGGCAAGCCCCTGCTTGCCCTGGCGCCTTAAGACACCTTTCAGCAGCCAACGAATCGAGTGGCAAAGCCCTCATATAAGTCCATACTTATCCATACGTAACGGGCAATATAGGCATCACCGTGTGCCAATTGGGGAGCAAGAATGAGACTGATCAGCCTCATGTGGGTAATGCTGGCAGGGGTGAGTTTTAGCATCGGTGTATTAGGCATTTTTCTACCCCTGCTGCCCACCACCGTGTTTATGCTAATGGCTGTTTACTGTGCCTCCAAAGGCTCACCGCGCTTTGAAGCCTGGATCCGCTCCCGTCACTATGTCGGCCCGCTACTGGTTACCTGGGAACAAGAACGCGCCATACCCCGACGTGCTAAGTTGGCGGCTGTTAGCATGATAGCGTTGAGTGCGCTGATCACTGCTTGGTCACTCGGCCCCGGCTGGACACGCTGGGGGGTGATCGTTCTCCTGATGCTGGTTGCCGTTTGGCTGGCCACCCGGCCAGAGCCCTCCTCTTCGCCTTAACACACGACTAAACCAGCACCTTATGGGTCGAGACCACCTGTCGCAGCCCCATAAACGAGCGGATCTGGCGCACGCCGGGTAGATAGAGCAGTTGTTCGGCGTGCAGCCTGTTGAAGCTTTGGCTGTCCCGCGTGCGTACCAACATGAAATAGTCAAACTCCCCGGTAACCACGTGGCACTCCATACAGCCTGACACCTTCTGGGCCGCCTCCTCAAAGGCGGCGAAGGATTCCGGCGTCGAGCGATCCAATACGACTCCAATCAACACCACCATACCTGCCTGTAGCTGCTCCGGGTCTAAATGGGCCACCACCCTGCTGATTACCCCATCCCGCTTGAGCCTTTCCACCCTGCGTAAGCACGCCGCCGGGCTCAAGTTCACCTGCTCTGCCAGTGCCACATTGGAGAGCATGGCATCGTCCTGAAGCAGTTTAAGGATACGCCGATCTGTTCGGTCTAGTTCAGCGGCCTGATCATCAGGCTCAGGGCGTGAACGGGAGGTTTTTGAGCGCACTATTATTTACCTTATTCATCTATAAACACTATTTAAACCCACAAAAAACATGTCTTAGCAACTTTTATTGCTTTAAACCAGCCAACTTTGCAACACAAAAATCATAGCTAACACTTACTATAAATAGCAGAGAGCACGCCAATTGTTCACAACAACTTTAGCCACCCTATATCGCACCCAATGTTTTAAAGCTGGAGATTGCTATGAACCTCGAACGCTTCCCACGTTACCCACTCACCTTTGGCCCCTCTCCCATTACGCCGCTCAAACGGCTAAGCGAACATTTAGGCGGTGAAGTAGAGCTCTACGCCAAGCGTGAAGACTGCAACAGCGGCCTGGCCTTTGGTGGCAACAAGACCCGTAAGCTGGAGTACTTGATTCCTGAGGCGCTGGAGCAAGGTTGCGATACGCTGGTCTCCATTGGCGGCATTCAGTCGAACCAGACCCGGCAGGTCGCTGCTGTCGCCGCTCACTTGGGCATGCAGTGCGTACTGGTGCAGGAGAACTGGGTCAACTACTCCGATGCAGTCTATGACCGTGTAGGCAATATCGAGATGTCGCGCATCATGGGCGCCGATGTGCGCTTGGATGACGCGGGGTTCGATATCGGCATTCGCCCCAGCTGGGAGCAGGCGATGGAGGATGTGCGCCAGCGCGGCGGCAAGCCCTTCCCGATTCCCGCTGGCTGCTCCGAGCATCCTTACGGCGGTTTAGGCTTTGTAGGCTTTGCCGAAGAGGTGCGCCAGCAGGAGAAAGAGCTGGGCTTCACATTCGACTATATCGTGGTGTGCTCGGTCACCGGCAGCACCCAGGCGGGCATGGTGGTGGGGTTTGCCGCCGATGGCCGCGCCCAGCGAGTGATTGGCATTGATGCCTCTGCCAAGCCTGAGAAAACCCGTGAACAGATCCTGCGCATCGCGCGCAATACGGCTGAGTTGGTGGAATTGGAAGGCGGTATTAGCGATGACGATGTCATTTTGGATACCCGATACGGCGGCCCCGAGTACGGCCTGCCCAACGAAGGCACGCTGGAAGCCATTCGCCTGTGCGCCCGCCTGGAAGGGGTACTTACCGACCCCGTTTACGAAGGCAAGTCGATGCACGGTATGATCAACATGGTGCGCAACGGTGAATTCCCAGCAGGCTCCAAGGTGCTCTACGCCCACCTAGGCGGCGTCGCCGCGCTAAATGCCTATAGTTTCCTGTTTAGAAATGGATAAGGAATAAAACACCCACCTCGAACCGTCTGATCCAGCGCCTCAATAACGCCGATCAGACGGTTACTGCTGTACACATAATGCACACCCTATAGTCTTGGCGTATAAGATGTTCACTCATGAGGATACGCCATGTCTTCAACCCTCCCCACTCATCTCCCCCTTGACGAACTTGTCCAATACCCGGCGCCGCTAAATTTCACCCACGGCACGCTCACCTGGGCCGACGCCGATGATGAGATGATTGGCACCGACATACCGCCCGTTTCTGCCCAGCAGCGCATGGCCTATGGTGTTCGCGTGGCGTTCAACCATACCTGTCTATAACATTCATAAAGCGAGCCACCAGGAGTTTGCACTTCTTTAACACTTAGCTTCCAACAAGGACGGACTCTATGCGCGATGATGAAAAATACACCAATTCCGAAGAGCAGCTACTCCACCTTCAAAATCTGCTAGATGATCCAGACACAACGGCACTAAAAGCGTATTTCTCTGAACTCGATATTTTAGACATCGCGCGAACACTGGAGTCCTTCCCGGCTAAAACGCGAGATTTCCTTTGGGAGTATGTTCCCGACGATTTTATCGGCGAGGTTCTCGCCGAAGTTGACGAAGACATCCGCGCTGACTACATCGAAGACTTATCGGCCAGCGATGTAGAAGAAATTGTTAAAGGCTTGGATGCTCAAGAAGTTGCTGAAGTTTTAGATGTTGCTGATGAAGCCATAAAAACCAGCGTCTACGCTAGCCTAGAGCAAGAGATCCGCGCCCAGGTTGAGAATCTTCACGCCTATGAAGATGACGTGGTTGGCCGTTACATGGATCCCGAGACGGTCAATGTAAAACAGGGCGTGTCGTTAGAGGCCGTACAGCGCTATATCCGCATTCACCATCTGCTCGACGATGAGTCGCAGCAGATCATGATTACGGATAAAGACAAACGCTTACTCGGCACTTTGACCCTGATTGATTTAATCAAGCAACCACAAGATGCGATGGTTGATGATTATATGGATGACTTTTTCACCCTAAATGATCAAATGAAAGTCAGTGATGCGGCGGCGTTATTGCGTTCTAAAGAGCTGCACTTTGTGCCCGTGTGCGATAGCGATGGGTTATTGGTAGGCCAGCTAAACGCCGCCGACGTACTTGAAATCACCCAAGACGACGCTGACATGACGCTAAAGCATATGTCCGGCGTCAGTAACGAAGAGGAAGTCTTCACGCCCGTTTTACGCAGTGCGAAAAGTCGCGGCATTTGGCTGGGTATTAATCTGTTAACGGCTTTTTTAGCCGCCTTCGTTATTGGTCAATTTGAAGCGGCATTAGATCAAATTGTAGCCCTGGCCATTTTGATGCCGGTGGTGGCGAGCATGGGGGGTATTGCGGGTAGTCAAACCCTCACCGTGGTTATACGCGGCCTGGCGCTGGGCCAACTGGCGGGCAACAACGTCCGCTGGCTGTATAACAAAGAGATGTGGGTGGGTATGAGTAACGGCTTGGTTTGGGCATTAGTGGTCGGCTTGATTGCCCATCTCTGGTTTGGCGACGCCATGATCACACTGGTGATCACCCTGGCCATCTTTATCAATATGAGTCTCGCCAACTTATCCGGCGTACTCATTCCCATGGTGTTGAAAAAGCTCCAGATCGACCCCGCGTTATCCGGTGCGGTAATCTTGACGACCGTGACCGATGTGGTCGGCTTTTTATCATTCCTTGGGCTCGCGACGCTGATTATTCTGTGACTTTTTTCTCCCGTCAGGCGCCTGGGCGTTTATTGAAAAGCCCAGGCGCTCAAGGCAGAAGCAACTACGAGACCGTCACCCACTGCCCCATCCGATCTGATGCTTCGATGGCCTCAATAAGCCGATTAACCCGCGCGGCTTCGCGGAAGTCTGGATAGAGGGGGCGGTCGTTGATGATGCCCTCCACCAGATCACGCACCTCGATAATCTTTTGATCGTTATAGCCCAGGCCGTGCCCTGGGGCGGGGCTGAACGCCGCATAGTCGGGGTGTTCGGGGCCCGCTAACAGGGTGGTGAACCCGCGCCTGCCGTGGGCATCGCCGTGACGATATAGCTGCAGCTCGCTCATGCGCTCCTGATCAAACACAATGGCACCCTTGGTGCCCGTTAGCGTGTAGGCCAAGCCCATCTTGCGGCCAGCTGCCACCCGTGAAGTTTCGATATTACCGATTAACTCCTGATCAAAACGCAGCATGGCCTGGGCTTGATCATCGTTCTCTACCGCCGCCATACCGTTGCCGTCGGCCGTGGGGCGCATGGGAATGACGGTTTGTAGTTGGCCGCAAACCTCGGTAATGCGCTGCCCGGTTAAAAACTCGGCCATATTGAGAATATGCGAGCCCACATCGCCTAACGCACCGGCGCCTGCGGTCGCCCGCTTGGTATGCCAATCGTGGGGCTTTTCCGGGTCGAGCAGGTAATCCTCGTTGTGCCGTCCACGAAAATGAATCAGCTCACCAATTTCACCGCTGGCAACAATCTGGCGGGCCAGCTGGGTGGCGGAATTGCGAATGTAGTTAAAGCCCACCAGGGTTTTGACACCCGCCTTTTCAGCCGCGGCGACAATCTCGTCGGCGTCTGCCGTGCTCAGCGCCAGCGGCTTTTCAGCGTAAACATGCTTGCCCGCCGCAATGGCGGCCAGTGCCATCTCTTTATGCAGGAAATTGGGCGCGCAGATATCCACCACGTCCACGTCACTGTCGGCCACCAGGGCGCGCCAATCGCCGGTGGCGCGGGCAAATCCCCAGGCCCGCGCTCGGCTCTCTGCCGTGGCGAGGTCGACATCCGCCAGCAGTTCGCAAACGGGTTTAGCGGGCAGTTCAAAAACGCTGGACGCCGCATTAAAAGCAATGGCGTGGGCTTTGCCCATAAAACCGGTGCCGATTAGGCCAATCTTGAGGGTTTTCATTGTGATTATCCCTGTTTGAAAACAGTAACGCCGGGCTGGGCCCGGCGTTGAATGGTGGCGTGCCCCGTAGACTGTTTACATGGTCGGCATGGTGAAGTGGTTGGTCTCTTCACGAATGCCGCTGGGCCAGCGCTGGGTGATGGTTTTCATACGGGTATAGAAACGCACGCCGTCCGGGCCGTGCATATGCAACGGGCCAAACAGCGAGCGCTTCCAGCCGCCGAAGCTGTGGAACGCCATGGGCACCGGAATCGGTACGTTAACGCCGACCATGCCGACCTGGATCTGCTCGCAGTACTGGCGCGCCGCATCGCCATCGCGGGTAAAGATCGCTGTGCCATTGCCGTATTCATGGGCATTGATCATGCTGACCGCTTCGTCGAAGCTGGCCACGCGAGCAATCGCCAGCACTGGGCCGAAGATCTCTTCGGAGTGAATACGCATGCTGGGCGTGACATGGTCAAACAGACTGCCGCCGATAAAGTAGCCATCGCCTGCGCCGTCAATCGTGGTCTGGCGACCGTCGACCACTAACTCTGCGCCTTCATCCACGCCGGTTTGGATATAACCCGCCACTTTTTCGCGGTGCTCGCGGGTGATCAGCGGCCCCATATCGTTATCCGGGCCATCGACCAGGCCAGGCCCGACTGTCAGCTTATCAAGTTCGACCACCAGTTTTTCGCGCAGACGGTTGGCGGTCTCTTCGCCAACGGGTACGGCCACCGAAATCGCCATGCAGCGCTCGCCTGCCGAGCCATAGGCCGCCCCCATCAGGGCACCCACGGCCTGATCGAGATCCGCATCGGGCATGATCACCATATGGTTTTTGGCCCCGCCCAGGGCCTGAACACGCTTGCCATGGGCTGATGCGGTAGCGTAGATGTACTCGGCAATTGGGGTAGAGCCCACAAAGCTAACCGCTTGAACACGCTCATCAGTAAGCAGTACATCCACCGCTTCTTTATCACCATTGACGACATTAAAGACGCCATCCGGTAGGCCCGCTTCTTTAAGTAGCTCAGCTAAGCGCAGCGGCGTAGAGGGGTCTTTCTCCGAAGGTTTCATGACGAAGGTGTTGCCGCAGGCCAGAGCAATGGGGAACATCCACATGGGTACCATGGCGGGGAAGTTGAACGGCGAGATACCGGCGCACACGCCCAGCGGCTGCATCATCGAGTAACTATCAACGCCGGTGCCGACGTTCATGGAGTGCTCGCCCTTCTGAAGGTGGGGAATGCCGCAGGCAAATTCGACCACTTCCAGGCCCCGGGTCACTTCGCCTTTGGCATCTGAAAATACCTTGCCGTGCTCGCTGGAAATCAGCCGCGCCAGCTCATCGGTACGCTCCTCAACCAGCGCTTTAAACTTAAACAGGATACGCGAACGCTTTAGCGGCGAGGTTTTTGACCAGTCGGCAAAGGCCTCGTCGGCGATGCGCACCGCTTCGCGGGTTTCGTCAGCGGTGGCGAGCACTACTTGTGCGCTCTGCTCACCGGTGGCCGGATTATAGACCGGCGCAGTACGTTGGCTCTGACCCGCGGAGAGCTGACCATTGAGATAGTGGGATAGCGTCTTCATACGAGCTCCTGATTAATTAGTGGCGTCAGCAACGTCGAAGCCTGCCTGCTCGGCAAGTTGGCGTAAGTTGCGATAACCCAGGCGGGCGTAAGTCAGCGGGTGAGCGACTTCCGGGTCTTGTTCGGCTTCAACCACTAACCACCCCTGGTAGCCCTGTTCGCACAGGTGGGTTAAGGCGGGCAGGAAATCCACATTGCCATCCCCCGGCACCGTAAACAGGCCGTCTAACACGCCGTTTAAAAAGCTTTTGTCGCGGTTGCGTACCGCGTCCAGCACTGGGAAGCGCAGATCTTTGCAGTGCACATGATGGATACGTTGGCTGTAGCGTTTGGCGACGGCGAGAGGGTCACCGCCAGCACCTCGCAAATGACCAAAATCAAGCAGCAGCCCCACGCCTTCGCCAGTGTTGTCCATTAAGCGTTCAACGTCGGCCTGGCTTTCGATCACCGTGCCCAGGTGGTGGTGATACACCAGTTGAATACCCTGGGATTTCAGGTAGTCGCCCACTACCTCCAGGCCATGCAGCAGTCGCTGCCACTCTTGCTCGGAAAGGTGCGGACGCTGGGAGAGCGGTCGCTCCTGAGCGCCGTGCACACAGTGGGTGACTTCACACAGCACCATTACCTTCGCACCGCATTCCTTGAGCAGGTTCATGTGATCCTGAATGGCGTCAATCTCTTCTTCAGGCGTGCGCTCCAGCAACTGCGCGGAATACCAGCCCGACACAAGCGCCAAGTCGTGGGCACTCAGCACCTGATTCAAGGCGTCGGGGGTGCGGGGAAATTTATTGCCCAACTCGAAGCCGCTAAACCCCGCTTCGCGGCCCTCTTGCAAGCAGGTTTCCAGTGGTGTTGCGCCGCCCAGGCTGGGCAAGTCGTCGTTCGTCCAGGTGAGCGGGTTGATGCCTAAAGTAACCGTTGGCATAGCGTATTCCTTGTGATTATGTTTGTTGGTATTAATGGCGTTGGCGCTGCTTGGCTTTGCGGTACCCTTGATAGGCTTTATTGACGGCTTCACGCTCGGAAACCTCGGGCACGGCCACCTCCCACCAGGCGCCGCCTTCTTGGGTGCTGGGTAACGGGTCGGTGTCCAGGGCAATCACATAGGTCGAGGTGGCGCTGCGAGCACGCACCAGCGCCTGCTCCAATTCCGCAATACCGGTCACCGATTCAGACTCACAACCCAACGCTTTGGCGTGAGCGGCAAAATCGGTTTTGGGAGCGCCGGCCTCCACAGTGCGGCAATCTTGCAGAAGGTTGTTGAACCCCGCGCCGCCTGTGGCCTGCTGCAAGCGGTTGATGCAGCCATAGCCGCGGTTATCCAACACCACCACAATCAGCTTGTGGCCCAGCATCACCGAGGTTGCCAGCTCCGAGTTGTGCATCAGGTAGCTACCATCGCCCACCATCACCACCACTTCGTTGTCGGGCTTGGCCATCTTGACACCCAGCCCGCCCGCAATTTCATAGCCCATGCAGGAGAAACCGTACTCCACGTGGTAGCTGCCGGGGCCGGAGCATTGCCAGAGCTTATGTAGCTCGCCGGGCAAGCCACCGGCGGCACATACTACGGTGGTATCGTTGCCTGCCTGGCGATTGACGGCGCCGATCACCTGGGCATCAGTGGGCAGCGCCAGCCCTTGGTCGGCGGTCACGTTGTGCACGATTTCGACCCACTCGCGCTTGAGCGTGCCGGTCTGCTCGCGCCATTCATCGCTGCCGCGCCATTCGCCCAGCGCCGCGTCGAGTTGGCCAAGCCCGACCAAGGCGTCGCAGCTTAGCGGCAGCGCTTGATGCTTCAGGCTGTCGAAGCGGCCAACGTTGAGGGCGATCAGCGTTTTTTCGCTGCCTTCAAACAGCGCCCGGGAGCCGGTGGTAAAGTCCTGCAGCCGCGTGCCCACCGCCAAAATGACATCCGCCTGCTCCGCCAACTGGTTGGCGGCTGCGCTACCGGTCACCCCAATGGCACCTACCGCGCAAGGGTGGCTATCGGCCAGTGCGCCTTTCCCCGCCTGGGTTTCAGCTACCGGGATGCCCCGTGCTTTGGCAAACTCGGCCAAAGCGTCACAGGCAGAGGCGTAATGCACGCCGCCACCGGTGATAATCAGCGGGCGTTTGGCCTGTTGTAGCGCGGCGACTGCTTGGCGTAGCTCATAAAAATCCGGCGGCGGACGGCGAATGCGATGTACCTTGGGGGCAAAAAAGGCCTCTGGGTAATCGTAGGCAAAGGTTTGCACATCCTGGGGCAGCGCCAGGGTCGCAGGGCCGCAATGCTCCGGGTCAAGCAGGGTGGCAAGCGCCTGGGGCAAACTGGTCAGCAGCTGCTCGGGGCGGTTAATACGGTCGAAATAGCGCGACACCGGGCGAAAACAGTCGTTAACGCTAATGGTCGGGTCGCCGAAATGCTCCACCTGCTGGAGTACCGGGTCGGGTTCGCGGGTGGCGAAGGTGTCCCCCGGTAGCAGCAAAATTGGCAGTCGGTTGGCGTGGGCGAGCGCTGCGGCGGTGACCATATTGGTCGCCCCCGGGCCTATCGAGCTGGTCGCGGCCATTAAGCGCTGGCGATTATTGGCTTTGGCAAAGGCAATCGCCGCGTGGGCCATGGCCTGTTCGTTGTGAGCGCGAAAGGTCGGAAGCGTGTCTTGCACGTGGTAGAGCGCTTCACCCATTCCGGCCACATTGCCATGACCAAAAATCGCAAACACGCCTTCAAACAGCGCCACTTCTTGGCCATCCACCTCTATACGTTGTGCAGCAAGGTACTTGACCAACGCCTGGGCCATGGTGAGTCGAATGGTGCTCATTTTACGCCTCCTCCGTGTGAGACAGCGTTTGCGGCTGCGCCTGCCTTAATTGCCGCCACGCCTTTATTAGCTCGGCATAGTTCTGGGCGACCCGCTCTACCAAGCGGGCATCGTCGATACGCCCGGCTAGCCAATCACGACTCGCGCTGGCAAATAGCGTGCGCCCAACGGTGAAGCCTTTACAGCAGGCATGATTGGCCGCTGCTTCAAAGCCGCGCTTCATGTCGTCCATGGGGGCGTCGAGCCCAAGCAGTACGACCCCACGGCAGTAGACATCTTCACGCTCAATGGTTTCACCTACCGCCTTCCAGGCAGCGTCTGACATGGCAGGTAGCTTCCACCAGTCTGGGCGAATACCCAGGTTGTAGAGCCGCTGAAGGCTGCGCGGCAAGGTGGTGTCGTCATTGGGCATGTCGGCGGGCGGAATGACTTCAATCAGCAGCTCCAGCCCATAAGCACAGGCCGCCTGGTAGAGCTGACGCAGACGCTCCTCCTGCTCCAGGCGCAGCGAGAGTTCATCGTCGGGATGATAGAACACCAGACATTTAATGATCTGCTCTCTAGGCCAGTTGCGCAGGCAGGCACCTAAATCATCGCCATGCTGGAAGCGCAAAGGTCGTGAGCCAGGAAGCTCCACCGGTCGACCAATCCACCAGCCTTTGCCACTGGCTTGATTGAGCGCGTCCTGACCCAGCACATCGTCGACCAGGATCGCAGGGGTGGTAATGCCGCCCAGCTTTGCGCCCTCTTCAGCGGCGGCGACCAGGAGTTTTTTAAGTGCTGGCAGTCGCGCGCTGTCGGCATACTCTTCGCGGGCCATATCGGTGAGCTGGCGGCGGTGATCAAATGCCAGACCCAACACTTCAGGCCACTGCGCAGGCACTCGGGTAGTGACCCGGTGCAGATGATTAAGGCGTTGATCGATATCCGGACGGGATACCGCGTCGCGGCGCGCCAGATAATCAAATAACTCGTCTTCGGTGGGCATGGCCGGGGCACAGCCGTGGCGGGAGACCACCAGCGCGCCACAGGCGTTGGCATAACCCGCACTGGTTTGCCAGGGTTCATTGCGTAGCCAGCCGCGTAGCAAGCCACTCATAAAGGCATCTCCGGCACCCAGCACATTGAGCACCTCGACCTGTACGCCCTTGACTAAAGTGCCGTCTTCAATACGGTCAGGAATGGCGCCTTCAAACACCACACAGCCCATGGGCCCCAGCTTGCATACCAGAGTGGCTTCGCTAACCTCACGTACCGCGCGCAGAGCCGCTAAGGTGTCCGTGCAGCCGCCGGCAATATGAAACTCTTCTTCGGTACCTACAATCAGATCAAAATCTGGCAACCAGCGCTGCAGGTCGGTGGTCACTTTATCATCGGCGATAAAGCGGGTTTCACCATCGCCAGGGTTAGTCAGCCCCCACAGTACGGGACGGTAGTCGATATCCAGCACCCGCTTCACGCCATAATGGGCGGCAGCGTCCAGTGCCTTGCGGCAGGCTCGGCGGGTGGTATCGGTAGAAAGATGCGTGCCGGTAATCGCCAGCGCCTTGGCCCGGGCGATAAATTCAGGGTCGATGGCGTCGGCGTCGATGGCCATATCGGCGCAGTCGCGGCGATAAAACAGCAGCGGGAAACTTTCGCGGTCTTTTAAGGCTAGCAGCACCAGGCCAGTGTGGCGCTCGGGGTCGGTTTGTAGCGCGGTGGTATCCACCCCCACCCGCTCCAGCTCTTCGCGCACGAAGTTGCCCATCTGCTCGTCGCCAACTCGCGAGAGCATGGCGGATTTCAACCCGAGACGAGCAGTGCCGTAGGCCATATTCCCCGAGCTGCCGCCTAGGTACTTGGCAAAGCTGGCCACGTCTTCTAAACGGCTGCCAATCTGCTCGGCGTAAAGATCGACCGCCACGCGTCCAAGACAAATCAGGTCAAGCGGTCGGTGTTGACTATTGTTATTCAGCATAAATGTCTCCCCACGTCACAAATTCGTGGTACTGGTCACAGGATGGCACTGGGCATAAAAGCGTCTTGGCTGGCAATCGATAAGGCTTATCAACCGTGGCTTAAAGTGAGAAGGCGGCACGGAATCGGTCGAGCGCGAGGTCGTCATCCCCAGAGGCCCAGCCTTCCAACCCCACGGTGCCGCGATAACCTATGTCGTTCAGCGCGTTGGCAATGGCTGGATAGTTAATCTCGCCAGTTCCCGGCTCGCAGCGCCCCGGCACATCGGCCACCTGTACTTCACCAATGTACGGCCCGCAGCGGCGAATCAATTCGATCAAATTACCTTCGCCAATTTGGGCGTGATAAACGTCCAACATAATGCGCAAGCTGGGTCTATCGACACTCTCCACCAGCGCTAGGACATCTTCCAAGCGCGCAAACGGCACACCTGGGTGATCAACGTCGGTATTGAGGTTTTCAAGCACAAAGGTGACACCGTGCTGCTCGCCGAGATCCGCCAACCGATTGAGTGTGTCACAGGCTTTTAGCCACATAGCGCCGGTCATCTGCTGGCAAGGCTGAACGGGCAACCCATTACCATCTAGCCCGGTGCCGTGAAGGTTAAGGCGCGGAATGCCAAGGCGCTTTGCTATCTCAACCGACTCAGCGGCGGTGCGTAGCAGTTCATCTGCCCCGGCTGCATCCGCCAGGGAGCCGGTGACATAGCCGGTCATGGATGAAAACGTCGCCCCGCTGTTGGCCAGGGCGCCAATGTCGTGCTTCGTCCAGTCCCATATCTCTACTTGAAAGCCCAGTTCAGAAATACGCTTAACACGCTCCAACACAGGCAAGTGGCGGAACACCATTTCAGCGCAAACGGCCAGCGTGAACGGGGATGATGGGCTAGGTTTATTCATCATGGCTCCTTAATAGCCGCTCGCCGTTCGCGGTGAAGGGGGTTCAGTGCTGCTTGTTTCATCCGATGGTTGAGTGTCTTGTTCGGCTAAGTTGGCCTTCTTGGCTTTATCGTCACGCTGGAATTCCGCAAGCTCTGCATCCAGGCTTTCAAGCTCAGCGCCACCCGCCATCATGTTGAGCACTTCTTCGCGGCTGACTTCTTCTTTGCGGAATGAGCCCAAACTGCCGCCGCGTGACAATAAGGTGAACGCATCGGCCACTGGGTAAGCATGGTGAACATTGTGGGTAATAAAGATGACCGCCAGGCCATCCGCGCAGGCTTTAGCAATGTAACGCAGTACGACAGAGGCCTGCTTAACCCCAAGCGCTGACGTAGGTTCATCAAGAATCAGCACCTTGGCGCCAAAATAGACGGCACGAGCAATCGCCACACACTGGCGCTCCCCGCCAGAAAGCGTGCCCACCGGCTGGCTTGGATCGCGCACATCAATACCGATTTTAGCCATTTCCTCTTTGGCAACCCGGTCGGCATATTTCCAATCAATCCGCTTTAAAGGCCCCCACCCCACCGTCGGTTCGCGGCCCATAAAGAAGTTACGGGTAATCGACATCAACGGCACCATCGCCAAATCCTGGAAAACTGTCGCGATACCGGCGTCGAGTGCGTAAGCCGGGGACTTGAAACGAGCGGGCTTGCCATCCAGTAGCATCTCGCCATGGGTGGGCTGGTGAACACCGGAAAGGGTTTTAATCAACGTTGACTTGCCAGCACCGTTATCCCCCAGCAGGCACATAACCTCACCGGAATAGACCTGCATCGAGATATCACTGATGGCAATAACGCTGCCGAAGTGTTTGCTAACACTGCGCATTTCAATCATTGGAGTGCGTGTAGTCATGTTATTTAGCCTCCATCGCCTTTTTGCGCATGTAATTGTTGAATAGCACCGCCACCAGCAACATCACGCCCAGGAAGACCTGGAACCAGTCGGTATTAACACCGGTGTAAAAGATGCCCATTTGCACCATGCCGAAGATCAGCGCCCCCAGTGCGGCACCTATAGCGGAGCCATAACCACCGGTTAGCAAAGCGCCACCGATTACTACGGCAATAATGGCTTCCAGCTCTTTTAACAGGCCACGAATGGTGTCCGCCGAACCGGTATCCATAACCTGTATGCAGGCAAAGATGGTGGCGGAGAAAGCGGTGAACATGAACAGTGAAATCTTGACGCGGTGGACGGGGACGCCCGAATTGCGCGCCGCATTGGCATCGCCACCGCTGGCGAAGATCCAGTTGCCGTAAGGCGTGCACAGCAGCACCCAAGTCGCTACAGCGGTTAAGCCCAGCCACCAGACAATCGAAACGGGAATACCGGTGACCGTGGGGTTGCCTGCAAAGTTGGTTGCCATCCAGCCATTTGCCGCCATCCAACTAAATAGGCCCGTAGCGACTTCTCCAGAGAAAAGCGCCGCGAACCAATCGCCGGGGATATGATCCTGAACGCCCCCCACCTGAGTACGTCCCGTCAACAACCGGCTAGTACCGATAGCCAAACCACGCAGAATGAACAGGAAGCCCAGGGTAACGATAAATGACGGCAACCCCGTTTTATTGACCAGATTACCGTTAATCCAGCCCACCAGGCCCGCACAGGCGAACGCCAATAAAATTGCGGCCCACAGCGGCCAGCCATACTCCACCGCAGGGATGGCAATCAGAATGCCTGCCAAGCCAATCATCGAACCTATCGAAAGATCAAACTCTCCGCCGATCATCAGCAACGCAGCCGCCGTGGCGATAATGCCGAGCTGAGCGGCGACTTCAAGGAAATTAATAATACCCGCTGGGGTAAACATCCCAGTGCCGCTGGAAGCAGCGATAAAAAAGGCAAGCACCAACACGGCACCGGCCAAAGCCCCCAGTTCTGGGCGATTAAGCGCTTTCTTCCAGAAAGAGACTCTCTGGATACGCTCATCTTGATCAGCCGCTGCTGGCGCAACCGATTGTTTCGTTTCAGTGGAATTCATGGTGACCGACTCCCAAGGCTCGACACCGCCGAGCCTTTTCCGATTAGGTAGTTATCAACGGATGCCCTGACTACTCAGCTCAATAACCTGTGCAGCGTTTTCTTGAGTGACAAACCCTGGGCCGGTGGCAACATCCCCTGCGGGTAGCAGTCCGTTCTTGACGAACTGATCTAGGAACATGACGGGCAAGTAGCCCTGCATGTACTGCTGTTGGTCGATCGCGAAGTCCAACTCACCCGCATCCAAGGCCTCCAAAATGCCGGGTGAAAGATCAAAGGTGCCGAGGGTGAACATATCGGTTGCCCCCTGTTCACGCATGGCCCGAATCATCGGATCAGCGGCCAATGCGCCCAAGGTCAGTACACCACGCACGTCACTGTTCTCGTTGAGGTAAGCGATAATGGCATTGCGAATGTTGGTGGGGTCGTAGGTGGTCGCTAGCTGCTCAGCATTGCCGTCAAAGCCCTCTACAAATCCATCACAGCGCTGATCAAGTCCCTGGTTGCCTTGCTCATGGTTAACGCAGACGCCTTTCTCGACGCCCAGTTCCTGCATGCGCTCGGCGGCCTGTTTGCCCGCCTCGTATTCACTCTGCCCAATGTGCAGCCGGGCACCATAATCCCTTGCCACGTCGCCGCCGGAGTTAATGGTGATCACTGGAATGCCGTTATCGACAGCATTTTGAACAGCGCCACCCAGGGCATTTTCGTCGGTGAAAGAAAGGATCAAACCGTCTGGTTGAGACGCTACCGCCGCTTGTACGAGCTGTTGCATCTTGGCCATGTCAAAGGTGGACGGTACTCCAGCTCTGCACCTACGAGATCAGCGGCTGCCTCTGCGCCGTTTTTCACCACGGACCAGAAAGGATCAGAGGGAACACCATGGGTCACCATGACGAAACGGCTCTCTTCTTGTTCCTGCTCTTGTGCTTGTGCGCCACCTGCCATTAACGCCGTGGTGGCGGCAGAGGCTAGAAGCCATTGAGATAGACGTGCCATAAATAATTCCTCATAACGTTATCGTTGTTGGTAGGGAAGTGGCATTAAATGCCTTGGCGCTATGGAATATAGGTTCCAAATAGCAATTATTGCAAATTATTTATTCTATACTTTGGTATAAATGGAATATTTATTCCAATCAACTAGACTGCACAACAACCAGCCACTTTGTTCAGCGCTACTACCCAGGCGTACATGAGTGAATGAGTGGTACATGAGTTAACGCGAAGGAATTTGTATGCCACAGCCACCACAAAGCTACCGCGAGCTGGAAACGCTGATCACCGCCGAGTACGCCACGCTAAGCAAACGCTTACAGCAAACCGCGCGTTTTGTGCTTGATCACCCCCAGGAGGTTGCTCTGGCAACCGTGGCCAAAATTGCTGAGCAGGCAGATGTCACTCCATCCACCTTAATCCGCTTGGCCAATAGCTTGGGCTTTAAGGGTTTTTCCGAAATGCAGCAGCTGTTTCGCAGCCGCTTAGTCGACGAATTGCCTAACTACACAGAGCGGATTCGCGCGGTACGCAGCGCCACCGGTGAAACACCGGATAGCACCCAGCTGTTGTGGGAGTTCGCCGACGCCAATCGCGCTGTTTTGGAGCAGCTACCCAGCCGTATCGATCCAGAGAGCCTAGAGAAGGCGCTGGATATTTTTGAAAAGGCGCATGCGATTCATGTGATGGGCGCCCGGCGAAGTTTCATGGTCGCGAGTTACATGACCTATGCCCTCGCGCATGTGGATAAACCTGCGTTGCTGGTCAATGGTTTGGGAGGAATGTACGGCGAGCAACTGCGCGCTATGAGCCAACACGACGTCCTAATGACCATCAGTTTCTCCCCCTATGCAGAAGAGAGCCAAAAAGCCTGCGAAGACGCCCATCAGCGTGGCTTACCTATTGTGGTGATTACCGATTCGAACCTCAGCCCGCTGGCCCGTTTCGCGGATGTAACCTTCGTTGTCAACGAAGCCGAAGTGAAAAGTTTCCGCAGTTTGACCGCGTCACTGTGCTTGACCCAAGCCCTGGCAATTGCTCTGGGTGTGCGGCAAGACAAAACACGCGACAAAGAAAAAGGCCAAGACAAAAAGCGCAAGGCCTAAACACCAGAAGCAAGCCAACAGCAAAAACAAAATAGGAGAGCTTATGAAACTCGCACTCATCGGCGCAGGACGCATCGGCAAGGTGCATGCCCAGGCCATTTATTCACACCCAAACGTTACCCTGGCCGCCGTGGCCGATTTTCATCAGCCTGCCGCAGAAGCGTTGGCCGAGCAGTACGCCAGTCGGGCTGCTTCGGTGGATGAAATCTTCGCGGATGACACCATTGACGCCGTACTGATTGCTTCAAGCACGCCTACTCACGCGGAGTATCTGGAGCGTGCCGCCCGCGCGGGCAAGGCTGTTCTGTGCGAAAAACCCATCGCCCTGGATTTAGCCCGCACACGAGATGCTCTGCAGGTACTCAGTGAACATCCGGTGACCTGCGCGTTAGGCTTTAACCGTCGCCACGATCCTCAGTTTGCGGCACTTAAACAGGCCGTCACCCAAGGGCGTATTGGCGCGCTGGAAACGCTGACGATCATCAGCCGCGACCCCTCTCCCCCGCCTGCCGAGTACGTGGCTGAGTCCGGCGGCCTGTTTCGAGACATGATGATTCATGATTTCGACATGGCTCGCTGGCTACTCGATGAACCAATTGAAAGCGTCTTTGCCGTCGGCAGTAGCATCATCGACCCAGCGATCGGCGAAGCGGGAGACGTAGATACCGCCATGGTCACCCTCACCACGGCCAGCGGAAAGCTTTGCCAGATCAGCAACTCACGACGTGCCTGCTACGGCTACGATCAGCGTATCGAAGCCTTTGGCAGCCAAGGCATGCTGCAGGCCCAAAATGAGAGCGACACCCGGCTGCGCTTCACCGGTGAAGCAGGCCAAGTGGAAGACAAACCCAAGTGGTTCTTCCTGGAGCGCTATGCCCAAGCCTACCAACTGGAAATTGGCGACTTTGTCGCCGCATGGAAGGAGAAACGTGCGCCACTCGCAGGTGCCCAGGATGGCCTAGAGGCGTTGCGCTTAGCCGATGCAGCGGAGCTTTCATTGCGTGAAGGTCGCAAAATTCTGCTCGACGCCTCGATCTAAACAGACGCAAACGGGTCTGTGGAGACCCTTCATATCGTAAACGGTTAGCTGCCAACAGAGCAGCTAACCATCAGAAGGAGCGACATATGGCTTCCCTACTGGTACGCCCCACCGCCCCAGATGCCCAAGGCACCGTGATTGACGTGACCCCTGAATCGGCTGGCTGGATGCACGTTGGCTTTCGGGTGCATAAACTCGCCAAGGGCCAACGCCTGGAGGCCAGCAGCGATGATCAGGAAATCTGCCTGGTGCTGCTCACCGGTCGCGCCACGGTAACCTGCGGCGAGCACCGCTTTGAAGATATCGGCCAGCGCATGGATATCTTTGAACAGATCCCGCCCTATGCGGTTTACCTGCCTGACCATGTTAGCTACGCGGTGGAAGCGACTACAGACTTAGAGCTAGCGGTGTGCGCCGCCCCTGGGCATGGCAACCATGCCCCACGGCTCATCACGCCTGACAACATCAAGCAAAGCACCCGTGGCCAGGGCACCAACACCCGCCATGTTCACGATATTCTGCCGGAAACCGAGCCCGCAGATAGTCTACTAGTGGTTGAAGTATTCACACCCGCGGGCAATTGGTCGAGCTACCCGCCCCACAAACACGATGTGGATAACTTACCCCACGAATCACATCTGGAAGAGACCTACTACCACCGCATTAACCCTGAACAAGGGTTCGCCTTCCAGCGCGTTTACACTGATGACCGCAGCCTTGATGAAACCATGGCGGTGGAAAACGGCTGCTGCGTGTTGGTCCCCAAGGGTTACCATCCGGTGGGCGCCTCCCATGGCTACTCGCTCTACTACTTAAATGTGATGGCGGGGCCCAAGCGGGCATGGAAATTTCACAACGACCCCGACCACGAATGGCTGATGAACGCTGGATAGATCGACACTTCGCCCGCTAACGTTTATCTAATGTTATGCTAACGAGCCCCGCTAATGCGGGGCTTTTTTGTGGTTCACTTTTTTGAATATCTTGAGGCGACCATGCTCCCCGACTATACCGTGATTGCCTGGCTGTTGATCGTGTTTTCCGTTTATCTAACCGGCGTATCAAAAGGCGGCTTTGCAGGTGGTTTCGGAACACTCTCGGTGCCGTTAATGGCACTAGCGATTAGCCCAACCCAAGCGGCAGGGCTACTGCTTCCGCTGCTGCTGGTGATGGACGTGTTTGCGGTGAAGGCGTGGTGGGGCAAGCAGTCGAATGCGGAAGTGTGGCGCTTTGTGCCAGGCTTGTTCATCGGCGTGGCGGTGGGAACAGTGCTATTTGGCAGCTTGAGCGAGCAAGGCGTGCGCTTGGCATTGGGAATTCTATCCGTCGTGTTCGCCGCTTATATGCTGCTAAAACCTGTCGCTAAAAAGCCGATTTCCAGCCGCTGGGCGCTGCCTGCGGCAAGCGTTTGTGGGTTTACCAGTTTCATTGCCCACGCGGGCGCGCCGCCAATGAACATGTATCTAATGCCGCGCAAGCTCTCCAAAGAGACCTTTATTGCCACCTGCACGATCACTTACGCAGTAGTCAACACCATCAAACTGGGCCCATATGTGTGGCTTGGCGAAGTTAATATGACCAGTGCCTGGGCCTCGCTGCTGCTAGTGCCAGTGGCCTGGATCGGCGTGCGTAACGGCCTTTGGCTGCAAAGCCGAGTCAATGAAAAGCTGTTTTACCGCTTAGTTATCCTGGCCATGTTCTTGGTGGGTATCAACTTGGTTTGGCAGGCACTCTAACCCAGGGGCGCTAGATTAGAGTGAAGCGGCCTAAAAAGGTGGTGCTGCTTACAACGCCACTATGATCAACCCCGCCAACATCACCAACGTGCCAATGGCTTTTGCCCTGGAAGCAGGCTCTTTTAGCCATAGTACGCCCATCAAGACGCCCACCGGAATTGAGAGCTGACGCAGTGCGACCACGTAGCTCACTTCATCGGTGAGCGCCATGGCCATGAGCACGAGACCGTAGGTGCAGGTCATCATCAGGCCAGTGGCGACTAGCATGGGCAGGCCCTGCCGACGAAGCGCGGGCAGGCGGCGGCGCTCTGCGGGCAACAGCGCCAGCAGCGGTATTGCCCAGGTCAGCGTCATCACCGCCTGCAGCACCATAAACACCGCCCCGGCGGTTAACCCGCTGTGCCCTGCCCCCTGCATCAGCCCCAGCGCCTGTTTATCGATCAGCGAATAACCCACCGTCCCCGCCGCCGCCAGCAACGCAAACCCCATGGCCGGTGTTAGATAGGTCGACAACCTGCGCGCCTGCGAATGACTAAGCGGCAGGCAGAGCGCACCAGCCACGACCAATGCCATTCCCAGACCGTCCCAGGCATCCAACACGTGGCTGCCCAGCAGCGCGATGGAGACCAGAGGCACCAGCACCACCGGAAGTGCCCGGGCGATGGGATAAAGCACGCTCACCTCCCCACGTGCATAGGCCCAGGCCAAGCCGCCCATATAGAGCATCTGACATAGTCCAGAGAGTGCCAGCCAGCCCCAAAAGGAATTTGGTAACGCCGCGAGTGAGGGCCCAAGCAACACCAGCGGGAGCATCACCAACCCACCCGCGCCGTAGGCAAGGGTAAAGGAAGACAGCGAAGGCGCATTGCGTTTGCCCAACACATTCCATCCGGCGTGCATACACACCGACACCAGCACTAGCGCAAGCGCGGCTGGGCTCAAGGACGCTCTCCTTGTTGAAGGCGAGCATTAATGTCATCTATTACGTTGGGCAGCTCGGCAATGGTCGGAATGCAGTAGTGCGGCCCTGAGGGAGCAAACTGGGCGCTCACCTGATCGTGAGAGGCTTCGCGCTCGGCATCGCTTAGCGCCTGATACTGCTCAAAGGTTAACCCCAGCGCATTGCCCGAACAGGTAAGCGCCACTGTCCACATCCCCGCACTGCGCCCTTCAAGAATGCCCGGCGTGGTGTCGTCCACTTTCACGCAGGCCGCCACATCGCTAACGCCTAGGGCAACCACATTGGCCAGCGCCTGAGCAGGATGCGGGCGACCATTGGGCACCTCATCGGTGGCTACTACGTGATCGACTTGCAGACCATTGTCGATGGCCAAGGCCACCACTTTTTCCATTACCACCGCCGGGTAGCCGGAGCAGGAACCGATTTTCAGCCCCTGGGCGCGCAGCGTAGTTAAGGTGTCGAGCGCGCCGGGAATCACCGCCGAGTGGTCGGCAATTTTGGCAATCTGCAGCGGCATAAAGCGCTCGTAAAGCGCCGTTACATCGTTATCAGCAGGCGCGTGGCCTACCGCCTGAACAAAGCGTTCGGCGATGTCCGGGTGATTGCAGAGTGTCCGAATATGATCCCACTTGCCCATACCCATGGGGCCGCGCGCTTCTTCCAAGCTAATCGCTACGTCCAGCTCAGAAAATGCTTCGACAAATATCTGGGTCGGTGCAAAGGAGCCAAAGTCGACCAGCGTGCCCGCCCAGTCGCAGATAACCGCCTGAAGGCATTGGGGAGATTGATACTGCATTAGGCGCTCCCTGATTGTGAAGATAGGTGTGGTAAAAGGCTAACGCCCATCTCGGTAAGTGTGTTTTGAATGGCGCTTAGCAGTTCCGCGATCACCGTGGTGCCTAGCTGGCCAATGCAGCCGATACGAAAACTCTCCACTTCGGTCAGCTTGCCGGGGTAGATCAAAAACCCGCGCGCCTTTAGCGCCGCGTAGAAAGCGTTAAACTCAAACGCTGGGTCAGCGGGGCTTAAAAAGGTGGTGATGATCGGCGATAGCCACTCGTCTTCTAACAGCGTGCTGAAGCCTAGCGCTCGCATGCCGTTTACCAACGCATCACGATTGCGGGTATAGCGCGCGCAGCGCCCCGATACCCCGCCCTCTTCCCGGTGTTGGGCTAGCGCGGCCTGAAAGGCCACCACGGTATGGGTCGGCGGGGTAAAGCGCCACTGGCCGGTGCGTTCCATATACGCCCACTGGGCGTGCAGATCCAGGCTCAGCGAGTGGGCGCGCCCCTTGCCTGCTTCAAGCAGCGCTTTATGAATAATCACAAAACCAAAGCCCGGCACGCCCTCAATACACTTGTTGGCCGAAGAGACCAGCACGTCGATGGGCGTTTTTGAAAGACTAATGGGGATGCCGCCAAAAGAACTCATCGCATCCACGATCAGCGTTTTGCCTCTGGCGTGCACCACCTCGGCGATGGCGTCCAGCGGATTCAAGATGCCGGAGCTGGTTTCGCAGTGCACCAGAAATACCGCCGTAACCTCTGGGTCCTGCTGAAGCAACGCCGCCACCTCATTGGGCTGGGGCGGCAGATAGTCGCCCTTATCCAGCGTCACGTAGCGACGGCCCATCATCTGAAGCAACTGCGCCGCACGCTTGCCGTAGGCACCATTCGTCAGCACCAACACTTTGCCGTCCGGATCGGTGGCGCAAGCCAGCGCGCTCTCCACGGCGAAAGTGCCGCTACCCTGCATGGGCACGCAGGCGTACTCATCGCTTGCGGCTTCCGCCATAGCAAGCAACTGGCTACGAATGTCGGCAGTGACCTGGTTAAAGTCATCGTCCCAGGAGCCCCAGTCGCGCAGCATGGCGGCTTTGGTCGCGTAAGAGGTAGTCAGCGGCCCTGGCGTCAGTAGATAGGGCTCTTTTACGTCTTTATTCATTTGACTGATCATTTTGGTCTATACCAGATATTTTAAACACTTTAATCGCAAGCGCAGCGGTCGTCTAGGTCGCTTGACGCCAGCGCTGGGCGTTATTTAACAAAACGTGGGTCAATGCAGCATGCAGCAACTTCACCACCAGTGAAGTGAGGAAAATCAGCACCGCCATGGCCGCCGCGCTGGCAAAGTAGCCCGCTTCATCCAGATGCAGCACCGCCACTGAGGCCAGCCGGGTATCGCTGTTATAGAGAAACACCACTGCAGAGACGGTAGTCATCGCATTGACGAACAGGTAAACCGAGATATCCAGCACTGCGGGCAGCGACACCGGCAGCGTCACCCGGTAGAAGGTCGTCCAGAACGGCACTTTAAGTGAAGCCCCCACAGCTTCAAACTCAGGGTCGAGTTGCTTGAGCGCGGTGACTGAAGTGAGGTGACAGACCGTATAGAAATGCACCAGGGTATTGAGCACTAAAAGCATCATCGTGCCGTACAGCCAGTTCAACGGGTTACCCGCCTGGTTGAAAAAGAAGATATAGGCAAGGCCCAATACCATACCCGGTACCGCCATGGGCAGCATGGCCATAAAGTGCAGCCCCTGGCGCAGCGGGCGAAAGCCTTCGCTCTTTTCGATCAGCCAGGCGTTGAAAAAGATCACCAGGGTGCCCACCAACGCGACGCTAAACGCCAGCTTGAGGGAGTTGAACCATGCCCCCCAGCCGCCGTCGGCCATGCCTTGGAAGGTATAGTGCTCAAAGGTGATCGATAAGTTGTAGGGCCAGAACTGCACCAGCGACGCATACACCGCCGTGCCGATCACTAGCACAATGGCCCCCGCCACTGCATAGCAGAGTAGCGCGAAGACCCAATCCCGCAGCGGGCTCAGCGTAGGCTGCCATGGCACCGCCCGGGCCGAAAGTTGCGCTACCTGGCGGCGCTGTATCCAACGGTCCACGATAAACGAGAGCACCGCTGGCAGCAGCAAAATCACGCTGACCACCGCACCCATCTGAAAGTTCTGCTGCCCAACCACCTGGCGGTAAACGTCCGTGGCCAGCACACTGAACTGGCCGCCGATGATTTTCGGCACGCCAAAATCGGTAATCGCCAGGGTAAACACCACAAACAGGCAGGAAATCAGCCCGTAGCGCACGCCGGGCAGCGTAATGGTCAAAAACGTACGCCACTTGGGGGTGCCCAGTGCTTCGGCCGCTTCGTAGAGCCGCGCATCACTGTTGGTCAGCGCAGTGGTCAGCAGCATTAGCGCGTGGGGAAATATCCAGAAGCTCATGCCCATGACAATACCGATGGGGCCATAAATCGACTGACCTGCCAGCACCTCGCGCAGAAATCCCTGATTACCGAATAAGTACACTAGGCTTATGGCAGGCAGCAGCGACGGGGCCAGAATGGGCAGAATCGCCAGCATCCTAAACAGCCGTTTGCCCGGCATGCAGGTGCGGGTGATCCCGTAAGCACATAGAAACGCCAATCCAACCACCACGCCGGTGGTCATCAGCGCCACCCGCAACGAGTTGGCAATCGAGTTCACCAGCGCGGGGGTTTGAAAGTAGTGAGCAAAGTTAGCCAAGCCAATAAAATCGCCAGCGCGGTCTTGCAGGCTTTTGAGCAGCATGGTCACCAGCGGGAACAATAGCCCGACCACTAGCAAGGCAACGCCAGCGAGTAACACCAACAAGCGGATCAGCGACTCCAGGGACGGTTTGGTCGCCGCTTTTATTAAAGACTCGGCCATCATTGCTGACTACTCCCGGCCGCGTAGAGTCGGGCGGCCTCAGCAGGCAGGTGAATCGCCAGCAACTGCCCTACATACAGGCTAAGTTTACTGCTATCACGGCTAGGCACGTCGGCTATCAGCGTTTGGTGATCTTCCGGCAGGCGCAGCGTGACTCGTTGAAAGGCGCCTAAAAACTCGATGGAGACCACCTCCCCGTTTAGCGCCCCTGCTTGGTGCTTAAGTGCCCTTGCTTGAAGGCTAAGGGCTACCGCTTCAGGCCGAATAGCCAGCTGAGCAGCTTGGCCCACTGCTATAGTGTGCGGCAGGCAGGCACAGGGAGTGTTGCCCAAAAGCGCTTGGCGATTGGCCTGGGCGGTCACTTCCAGGAAGTTCATGCTACCAATAAAGGAAGCCACGAACGCACTGGCGGGCTGATGGTAAATCGCGGCCGGGGTGCCCACCTGTTCGATCACACCGTGGTTCATCACCACAATGCGGTCGGCCATGGTCAGCGCTTCTTCCTGGTCGTGGGTGACCATGATGGTGGTCACTCCTAACCGCGCCTGCAAAGCTTTGATTTGGCTGCGCAGATGACCGCGCACCCGGGCATCCAGCGCCGAGAGCGGCTCATCAAGCAACAGCAAGCCTGGCTCTGTGGCTAACGCCCGGGCCAGCGCCACTCGCTGCTGCTGGCCGCCGGAAAGCGCCGCCGGATACTTCGCTTCACTGCCGGTTAGGTTCACCAATGCAAGTAATTCAGCGACGCGGTCATTAATACGCGCGCGCTCTACCCGACGGTTGCGCAGCCCGTAAGCCACGTTATTAAACACCGTCAGGTTGGGAAACAACGCATAGGACTGAAATACAATGCCAAAGTCCCGCGCTTGCGGTGGAAGCATGGAAATATCCTTCCCACGCTGAGTCAGCCTGCCCGCACTCTGGCGGGTGAGCCCGGCAATCGTGCGCAGCAAGGTGGTTTTGCCGCAGCCCGAGGGCCCTAGAAAACAGACAAACTCGCCTTCTTGAATCTCAAGCGCAATATTATCCAGCGCGGTAAAGCTGCCGAAGCGCTTGCTGACACCATCAATACTGAGATGCGTGGTGGTTGCGCGAGGGGTCGCCGCTGTGGATACCGATAGCGGCGATGTCATTGTCGGGGGCATAACATCTCCAAGCCCCGGCCGGAGCCGGGGCAACTGATCACAGCTTATTGTTCGGTTTTGCCGTCGTAGCGACGCTGCCATTCGGTCAACACACGCTCGCGGTTCACTGCCGCCCACTGGAAATCAGCGTCGATCATGCGATCAGTAATATCGACGGGATAGTTTTCAATGGGCTGGGCAACACCGGGATAAGCCACGACCGCATAGCCTTCGTTATACAGCTCGTTGGCCTCGCGGGAGATTGACCAATCCATGAGCGTTTGCGCAGCTTCCTGCTTGTCGGTACCCGCGACAATCGCGGATGCTTCCATATCCCAGCCCAGGCCCTCTTCTGGGAAGACGACCTCAATAGGCGCTCCCTGGGACTTCAGGCGCGCACCGCGGAAGGCAAAGGACACACCCACTACAGTTTCACCGGTGGCTGCCAAGCTGCAGGGCGCGGAACCCGAATGGGTGTAGCGGGAAATATTGTTATGCAGGCGATCCATATAGTCCCAGCCCTGCTCTTCGTCCCACAGCTGCAGCCAGCTGGCCACATCCAGATAGCCGGTACCCGACGAGTTGGGGTTGGGCATAATGACATGGCCTTCAAACTCAGGCTTAGTCAGGTCTTCCCAGGAGGTCGGCATCGGCACGCCCTGGCGTTCGCCCTCAATGGTGTTGTAGCAAATGGCCGCTACCCAGGCGTCCATGCCCACCCATGCCGGGTCTTCGCCGTCCCGGTAGGCGGCATCGACAAATTTCGGGTCGAGGTTGTCCACGCCCTCAGGGGCGTAACGCTCCAGCATACCCTCCTCTTCCAGCACTAGCAGGCTAGTGGCGGCCAATCCCCAAATTACATCCGCTTGAGGATTATCTTTTTCCGCCAACAAGCGAGCGGTAATCACCCCGGTGGAATCACGCACCCAGTTAATCTCGATATCCGGGTGGGCGGCATTAAAGCGTTCAGCGTATTTTTGCAGGTCATCCGACTCAACGGCGGTGTACACCGTTAATTCAGTGGCCAGCGCATTGGAAGCAAGGACAGTGGAAGCAAGCGCAGCGGCACTCGCTAGTAACGTGGAAGGGAACAAACGGCGTGGCATCATGATGGTGACCTCCTGGCTGGTTGGTATAGACCAGAAGTTTGCCGTTGTTAAATGACAGTGCAATGACGCTTGTTTGACCGATTTTTTAAGTTGTGATGTCTGCACCAATCATTGCTGGCCGGATAGCTCCACGCTGATGCACAAAGAGTCGTGCAGCCAATGCTCTTCGTCATATTCAATGGGGCGCTGCTGATCGTCCAGAATGGCGCGGTTAATGTTCAACCCGGCGGTGCCTGGCGCCACCAGCAACTCTTCGGCATCCCTTGGTGATAGCGCTTCAGACACCATGCGGATAGAGCGGTTGGCCAGGTAATGCCCCCAGCGCTCCCGCAACAGCCCCCACAGCGACTGCCCAGCGTAGATGTCGAGCAATTCCGGGGCACAATTCGGCACCACCCACAGCGACTCCACCAGCACGGCGCGGTCGTCCACATAGCGGCGGCGGCGAATATGGTGAAACGGCTGGTCATCCGGCAGGCCCAGCGCGCGTGCAGCGGGCAGATGGGAGCAGGTTTCCAGTTTCAGGACAGCAGTGCGTGGCCGTCGTCCCTGGGCACGCACATAGTCGTTGAAGCCTGCGTCTCGGGTAGGGTCATAGACCAAGCGGGCGGGGGAAATAAACCACCCGCGCCGGTTGCTGCGGTGGATCAACCCCTCGCCCTCCAGCTGCGCCAGCGCCTGGCGCAGGGTGACGCGAGTGGTGGCAAAGCGTTCCGCCAGCACCCGTTCAGCGGGTAGTTTGCCTTCCCACTGGGTGGCGTTGATGTCGATTAACGAGCGAAGCTGTTCGGTCAGTTGTAGGTAGTAGGCATCAGACATGCGCCGATTTTCCTGGCAGAGCGTTGGGCGACGAAGCGCTCACAGGCGCTGGCGCCCGCCAGTCTAAGCGCCGCCACCCTTCAACGCTAGCTACCTCAGCCAGTACCGGATCAGGGTTAACCGCCACAGGGCAATCCACATACTGCAGCAGTGGGAGGTCGTTGCGGGAGTCTGAGTAGAAAGTCGTGTGACTAGGGGTGACCTGCTGTTCGATCAGCCACTGTTTTAAGCGCAGCACCTTGCCGCCGCGATAAGAAAAAATTCCCTCACTGCCGCCGGTATAGCGCGCATCTTCATTGATACCGTGCTCCACGCTTAACTCTACCGCCAGCACATGTTCAATGCCCAGGGTGGTTGCAATCGGCTCGACCAAATGACGTGACGAGGCGGAAATCAGCAGCAGGGTATCGCCAGCTTTACGATGCGCTTCCAGGCAGACCCAGGCTTGTTCAAAAATACGCGGCAGAAGGTGCGTGGCGACAAACCGCTCGACCTCTTTTTGAACATCCGTTACCCGGCGCCCGCGCAGCGGCGCCAGGGTCATGGCTAGATACTCTTCGAGCTTTAGCTTGCCCGCATGATAAGTCCGCTGCATCTGCTCGGCACGCGCCATGAAGGTCTCGGCATCGCTGATCCAACCTTGCTCTATCATCCATAAATTCCAGCGGTCGCTGCAGTCTCCATCCAGGAGGGTGTCATCAAGATCAAACAGGGCCAGGCGCATGGGAGCACTCCTTTCATCGCGGGTTGGCGGCGCGTAGGGTATGCCAAAGGTGATGACAAGACGATGACGCTGGCGGTGATATTGCGTGGCTACTTGTTCAACCACGCTGCGGCAAAATCATCGGCCGGTAGCGGCCGCCCAAACCAGTAGCCTTGCGCTTCATTACAGCCCATTTCGGCTAGTAGATTTGCTTGCTCGTGGGTCTCAACCCCCTCCGCCACTGTTTTCATCTCTAGCGCTTGCGCCATGGCAATAATGGTTTGCACGATGGTGCGGTCGTGGCGATTATCGAGCATTTCACGCACAAAGGAGATATCGATTTTCAGCGCGTCGGCGGCAAAGCGCCGCAAATAAGAGAGTGACGAATACCCCGTGCCAAAATCGTCGATGGAGAGTGCATAGCCCGCTTGCCGCATGGTGTGGGTAATCTCCACCGCCTGATCAGGGTCGCGCATAAAATCGCTTTCGGTGAGTTCCAGCGCAATCGCGCTCGGGGAAACTCCCGCCGTGAGGTGCGCAATGTGGTGGGTAAGCTGTGGGTCGGCGAACTGCTGAGCGGAAATGTTGATCGACAACCTGCCGGGCAGTGGCATGGCGCACTGTTGGCGCCATGCCATCAGTTGCCTGGCAGACTCCTCCAGTACCCAATCGCCCAGGGCACGAATCAGGCCACGCTCTTCGGCCAAAGGAATAAACTCACTGGGACTCACCCACCCCCACTCCGCGTCATGCCAGCGGCAGAGAGCCTCAGCACCTGTCAGCTGCCCGCTGGCAAGGTCTACCTGGGGCTGAAAGTAGAGTTCCAACTGGTTTTCGCTGATCGCCACGCTGAGCCGCTCGGTCATCCGCTGGCGGCGCTGTAGCGCGTGATGCATTGCTTGGGTATAGGGGCAGGTACTGTTGTCGCGGCGTTTGGCGTGGTGAAGCGCAATACTAGTGGCATTGAACAGCTCACTCGCTTGCGTCACATCGTGGGGATAACGGGCATAGCCAATGCTGACATCAAGGTTAAACACACGGCGCTCCAGCTGCAGCGGCTGAGTCACAGCTGAGCGCAACTGCTCGACGAGAGCATTTATGTTTCTGATATCGGCGTCGGCCACCAGCATGGCAAACTCATCACCGGATAAACGCGCCAGTGGGCCATAGGCGTGGCTGATCTTCTGCAAGCGGTCCGCCACTGATACCAGTAGTTGGTCACCTACTTGGTGGCCGTGCAGGTCATTCACTTCTTTAAAGCGACGAATATCCAATAGCAGCAGCGAAAGCCCCTGCCCAGTATAGTGGGCCTCTTGCCACATCTGCGCTAACAGCTCCATGAAGCGGGTACGGTTAGGTAGCCCGGTAGTGCTATCCGTGTAGGCCAACTGATGCATATGACGGTGGTCCCGGCGGCGTTCAAGCTCTGCCGCGGCGCCAGTAGAAAGGATTTGCAACACTGAGGTAGCGAACGCATTAGTCGTCAGCGGTTGGCGGTAAAACACCATCATCACGCCAATTGCCTCGCCGTTGGCGTTATCTAAGCGACGACCAATCCATGCCCTGACCAGTAGCTGCGTGCCCCCTAACAGCAGCGGCGGCCCGTCATGTATCACCGCTTCACGCTCCAGCACCACCTGCTCGCTAGGCGAGCCGCGCAGTGCGAAAGCGTGCTGCTCACGCTGTTCGCCACTGACCACCATGCTAACCGTGGTTGCCTGGCCATACTCTTTTTCCTCGTCCTGAGGGGAGGTATGCAGTAGTGCAATGAAGCCTGCGTCGGCTTCCAGCACCTCGACCAGAGTGGCAATCAGCTGCTGAAAATAACCGTCACCCACCCGCGTCGTGACCGTCGAGGCAACCTGAAGCACGGCGTTTTGTACCCGTTGCGACTCTTGCTGGTCGGTCACATCCGAGATAAAGCCTTCCAGGCAGACAATCTCACCATCAGGATTCATAACAGCCTGGCCCTGCTCCCACATCCAACGTCTCCCCCCGTCGCGATGCTTTAACCGATACACCACCCGGTAAGGCCGCTTGCTGGCAATGGCCAACTGCACCTCGTCGAAGAGTTTTTCCTGATCATCAGGATGAATCAACGCGGCGAAGCTGGTCACCCGGTTACCTTGCAACTCATCCGGGCGGTACCCGGTCAGCGCCTCGGCCCCTTGGCTTACCACCTGCATGGTCCAGTCACGGTCATTGAAGCAACGGTAGGCCATGCCAGGCAAGTGGTTTAGCAGCGTATCCAGGCGTCGCTCACTCTCCCGTGCGACTTCTTCGCTTGCTCTTAATGCCTGCTCTGCTTTTTGGCGGCCTAGCTCCGCTCCGGCCTGGGCGGCAGCAATTTGCAAAATTTCATTGGCTAGCTCATCCAACTGCATAGGAGAGTTCTTGAGCACCGCCAGCAGGCCAATCAGCGCGCCATCGGCAGCGTAGAGGGGGCGCCCCAGATAACTCTCGGCGCCGAGTTCGCCAAGTAGCTTATCGTCTGGAAAGCGCAATTGGACATCATGCGCATAAAGACAAAATTCACTGTTTATCGCGGTTTCGCAAGGAGTCCCCGCCAGCGGATAAGTAACATTGCTAAGCAAACGCCCATTGGACCAGACCGCTAACGTCTCAGCCTGATGCAGCTGAGTAACATCGGCCACCAGCACATGGTCAACGCCCACCAAGTTTGCCAATCGTTCGACCAGCGTGGCATAAAAGCCAGGACTTCCACTATGCCCCATCCCTTCTGCCAACTGGCGAAATATCTCTGTCGCGTTATTCCTCGTGCGCATTGGTGGAGCCACCTATTCCCGCTTTTTCTTCAGCTTAGCTCGAAGCGCAGCCACAATGAAGCACCCGTTAACCATCCAGGCCTGCATGACAGCCGCCTGGATGGTTAAATGTGGTCGATAGTGGCCGTTAATGGGTCATCGCCTGGGGCAGGTAGAGAGCAATGCCGGGAAAGAGATGCATCAAGGCAATCGCCAACAGCATCAGCAGGAAGAACGGCAGCGTGGCCTTGGTAATGGTCAGGATATCCTTCCCTGTCAGCCCCTGAATCACGAACAGGTTGAAGCCAACGGGCGGCGTAATCTGCGACATTTCGACGACGATGACCAGATAGATGCCAAACCAGATGAGGTCAAACCCTGCGGCACTCACCAGCGGCATGATAATCGCCGTGACCAGCAGAATCAGCGAAATACCGTCGAGGAAGCAGCCCATGATCAGCAGCAGCAAGGTGAGCGCGATCAGCAGCATGGTGGGTGAAAGCCCCATTTCACCAATCGCCTGCGCCAGCTTCATCGGTACCTGAGTAAAGCCCATGGCCGAGGTCAGGAAAGACGCCCCCGCAATGATGAAGGCGATCATGCAGGCAGTACGCACAGCGGCAAACAGCGAGCTCTTGAAGATCTCGCGGTCAAAGTGACCATTGAAGCGGGCAATCACGATCGACAGCACCACACCGACCGCTGCCGCCTCCGTGGGTGACGCCAAGCCGCCATAGATCGAGAAGATGATGCCGCCGATCAGCAGCAGAATGGGCACCAGCGACCAGGTGTTGCGCAGCTTTTCGCCAAAACTCATGTCTGACTCATCTTCACCGGTCAGGCCTTCGCGGTTGCCTTTCAATAGCGCCCACAAAATGAGATAGCTCATGAACATCGCCAGGATCATCAAGCCTGGGCCAATACCCGCCATAAACAGTCTGGAGATCGACTGCTCGGTGACCACGCCATAAACAATCAGCACAATGGAAGGCGGAATCAGCAGCCCTAGCGTCGAAGCACTAGCCAGCGTTCCAATCGCCATATTGCTGTCGTAGCCACGCCGTTCGAGCTCAGGCAGGGTCATCTTGCCTACCGTTGCGCAGGTGGCAGCCGAAGAGCCGCACACCGCTGCAAACATGCCGCTGCCAATAATATTGGTATGCAGTAAACGCCCCGGTAGGCGGTTTAACCAGGGCGACAGGCCGCGGAACATATTATCGGCGAGCCCCGACCGAAAGAGTATCTCGCCCATCCAGATAAACATGGGTAGCGCGGTAAGGTCCCACCCATAGCTTGCCCCCCAGAAATCAGAGGCCAGGATAGAAGCTGGTGAAAACGAGCTGAAGAACTCGAGTGCTATCCAGGCAGTACCAATCAGCGCAAAGGCGATCCATACCCCGCTCCCCAGTAACAGCACAAGCGTAAAAATGGTGGCGAGACTTAGTAGCAGCACGAGGAGCTCTCCGATTTAGGGGGCAGGTGAGTGAAGGTCGCCATTTAGCGGCCTTCGCTTTCGTCTGGGGCCGTCGCTTCGCAAAAACTTGAAGGGTCGCGAATGGCAATACGGATCGCCATGAACAGTGCTTCAGCCAGCGCCAGGCACAAAAGCCCTACGCTGGTCGCAAGTACAAGCTGGGGAATCCAGAGCGGAATCGACACAAATCCTGAAGACACATCATTGTATTGAATGCTCTCACGCGCCAAACCAACCAAGCCGTAACTGAGCATCAGGCTGATCGCCAGCGCGATAATCAGGCCGAGTACTTCAAACCACACTCGAATTGCCGGTGGCAGCCGAGTAATCAACAGCGTCACGCGAATATGGGCGTGATGCACAAAGGTGTAGGCCAAGCCCAGAAAGGTCGCACCCACCAACAGATATGAAGCAATTTCCGAAACGCCGGTAATACTCAGGCCTAGTCGGCTCAAGCCAACCAGCACCAGCAGGGCATCTACCAGGCGGAAAGTCACCTGAAGCGCTATCAGCGCACAGATGGCCACCATGCACGCCGCCGCACCCCAAGCCCCCAGGCGATAGAGTTTGTCGAATTTAAACGTCATGTTCGCAGCCTCATGAAGCGCACGGGAAAAGCAGGGACGGAGACGTTGCCCCGCCCCTGCAAGAGACATTGAAGCCGGAGATTAGCTGTCGCGTTGCTCGCGGTAGTTTTCCAGCGCCTGCTTGGCTTCGTCGTCAGCACGGGACTGCCAATCTTCAAACAACTGGTCACCGGCTGCTTGCAGCGCCTCTGAAACGGCTTCGTTTGGCTCAGAAACTGAAATACCGTTCTCTTGCAGTGCAGCCAAGCTGGCGTCGTTATCTTCGCGGCTCATCTCCCAACCACGTTTTTCAGCCTCAGCGGCGGCTTCCATCAGTGCTTCCTGGGTTGCTTCATCCAGGGCATCGAAACTGCGCTGGCTGATGAAAACGATGTTTTTCGGCAACCATAGGTTAGCGTTGGTGTAATCGGTAACATAATCCCACGCCGCCATGGAGTTGCCGGTAGAGCTTGAGGTGATCATGGCATCCACCCGGCCAGTGCTAAACGCAGTGGGTATATCAGACTCTTCGGTTTCAGTGGGGCTACCGCCCAGGTTATCGACAAAACGCTGGGTATTGATGTTAGGTGCACGAACGCGCAAGCCTTCAAACTGCTCGGGGTCAGTAAGAGGTTCAGAGGTATAGATACCTTGCGCAGGCCAAGTGACGGCGTAGAGCGGAATCAACCCTTCATAGGCAAACAACTCGGTGATCATCGGCTTGGTGGCTTCCCACAGCGCGTAGGCATCGTCATAGCTGCCTGCCACACCGGGCAGAGTATCCACTTCGAAAATGGGGTCATCATTGGAAAGCACGGAGAGGAATACTTCGCCCGCATCAATGGTGCCACGACGAACCGACGGTTTGATCTCCCCATGGGCGACAAGAGAGCCACCGCTATGCACGGTAATGGTTAGCTCGCCATCAGTGGCTTCTGCCACATCGTCGGCAAACTGCTTGGTGTTTTGGGTATGAAAGCTGGCATCACCGTACGGCGTGGCCATGGTCCACTCAGCCGCGTGAGCCGTCACCGTCAGACCGCAGGCTGTTGCCAGTAGCAGGGTGGAAGTTAATGTCTTGCGCATTGTGAAAACCCTCTTGTTTCTATTAATAGTATGGAGCTAATGGTGTGTTGCGTCGGTGGTGCCAGAGGAGGCGCTGCTGGGTACCCAGCGCCCAGAGAAAAGTGTTGTTGTCATATCGGCACGGCGCGCCTGGGCATAGCGGCTGGCACATTCCTGTGCCAGCCGAGCAACGCCCCGACAAAAGCGTGGGTGGTTAGCGTTGCGCCATATCACATCATAGTGCATGGCGGGTAACGGCACCGGCAGTGACAAGCGGTAGAGCTCCCCCCGCTGCCACTCTTCCAGCACGGTGGCGACCGGCAGCGCGCCAATTCCCAACCCTTCGGTAGTCATACGCACAATCGTCATTAATGTACTAACGCAATGAATACGCGGGCTGGCTACGCCCTGCTCCGCTAAGTACCGCACCAACTCTGAGTGGGGGCGCGCCTGTTTACCAAACGAAATAAACGGCAGTTGCTTAAACCACAGTTCGGCACTGTCGCTCAGCAGCTTGGCATGCCGCGGGGAAACGAACATGCCCATTTCATAAGGGCTCAGCGACTCGTACTCGATCTGCTTTTGAGGCGAATAGCCATTCATCGCCAGCACAATATCCAATTCATTACTCAGCAGCCGCTCATTCAGAACCGACGAGTAATCAACCGTCAATTCAATAATCAGCCGCGGATACCGCTCGGTGAGCAGGCGCATAAAATCGGGGAACCAGCTATGAGCGATGGTTTCAATTGTGCCGAGCCGCAATGGTGCAGAAAACGCCTCTTCACTATCGAATAGCTTCATCGCCTTATCACGTTGGTGCAGCATGCGTTCAGCGTGCATAAAGAACTCGCGGCCGCGCATGGTGGGCTGGATAGGCCGAGCGGCGCGCTCCAAGAGCAGTTCCCCTACCGTGGTTTCAAGACGCGAAATACGCTCGGAAACAGAAGGCTGAGTAAGGTGCAAGCGGGTCGCTGCCTTACGGAAAGAGCCGAGCCTCACCGCCCATACAAACGCCTCCAGTTCTTTAAAATCGAGCATAATGACTCGCCTACAAATGACTTTCTGGGATAAATCAGCATCGTCGTGCTGATACGTAAAGCTGGCTGCAGAGAGCTAACCCCTTGGCTATCGGGTAACTGTATATTTATTTAACTATGCAACTTTGAGACCACTCCCTGCAGGGTTATCCCACCAACGCTATTATCACGCCCCGCCCTTACTGTGATAAGCGTATCGTGCCCAAGCGTCAACCATTTTTCCACCAAATAACAATATGATAGGAGTGACCGATAGTTAGTATCGTCAAAAACGATTGGCACTGAGCTTGCCGTGTTCATATATTGGTGGTGGATTACAAATCAGCTTCAGCCAACCACAGCATCAACGACAGGAGTCGCTATGGCCATTCCCCTGCTTAATTGCGATATGGGCGAAAGTTTCGGCAACTGGACGATCGGCCTAGATGCCGATGCGATGCCTTACGTCGACTGCGCCAACATCGCCTGTGGTTTCCACGCGTCCGATCCTCATGTGATGCGCCGCACCGTCAAGCTAGCAGTTCAGAATGACGTTCGTATTGGCGCCCACCCTGGTTACCCAGACTTGATGGGCTTTGGGCGACGCTCCATGGCCTGCTCGCCGGAAGAGGCTGAAGACATGGTGCTCTACCAGGTAGGCGCCCTGGCGGGCATTTGCCAAGCCGAAGGCACCCAGTTGAGCTACATCAAACCTCATGGCGCGCTTTATAACGACATGGCCGCCAACCCGGCGCTGCTCGAAGGCGTCATGCGCGCCGTGCGTGCTTACGATCCGAGCCTGCCGCTAATGATCATGTCGACTGCTGACCCCGAACCACATCGCGAGCTGGCTGCCAAACTGGGCATTACCCTCTGGTTCGAAACCTTTGCCGATCGCGCTTACGACGCCAATGGCCACCTGGCCTCGCGCCGGCTACCCAACGCCGTGCACCACGACCAGAACACCATTGTGAATCAGGCCATTAAGCTGGCCAAAGGCGAGCCGCTCACTGCACTCGACGGCACGCCGCTGCACCTAGCCTGCGATACGCTTTGCGTTCACGGTGATAACCCTGAATCGGTGGCGGCGGTGCGCGCTATTCGCGAGGCCTTTCAGGCGCTGGAGCAGGCGTGAATCCCATTAGTGAAAGAAGAGTTGAAACCGCCGCCATGGATGCCTTGATGGTGAGACTTTTCGACACCATCGACGAGGTCAACATGGCCTGGGTGATCGCCGCCGACCAAGCGCTGCGCGGTGCTTTCGGGGCTGCCTTGATTGATTTAGTGCCCTCTTACACCACACTGCTAGTCCATTACGACTGCCAGCAAATGAATCACGCCGAGGCGCTCGGTCTGATCAATAAGGCACTTTCCGGCCTCGAACCTGCCGACACTCAGGCGGGTGAGCTACACGATATTCCCGTGTGGTATGACGAAAGTGTCGGTCCCGAACTGCCTCTGGTCGCCAAACGCGCTGGCTTGAGCGTTGACGAGCTGATACAGCAGCACTGTAACCATGACTACTGTGTCTTCGCGCTGGGTTTCGCGCCCGGCTACGGCTTTATGGGCTTAGTCGATGAAGCAATAGCGACGCCGCGCCTAAAAACACCGCGCCGTAAAGTAGCCGCAGGCAGTGTGGGCATTGCCGATCGGCAAACCGCGATTTATCCGCTGCTCTCACCCGGTGGTTGGAACATTCTTGGCCGTACCAATGTGCCGCTATTCGAATACGCCAAGCGCGGCGAACCGCTGTTCCGCCCTGGCGACAAGGTGCGCTTTAGAGCGATCTCCCGTGCGGAGTTTGAAGCGGACGGTGGCGATACCACCCCAATGGAGGAGCGCCCATGAGCCACGTCGCCATCAATAAAAAACAAAACGCCATGGTCGTTAAACAAGCGGGGCCACTCGCACTGATTCAGGATGCCGGCCGGTTTGGGGTTGGTCATCTAGGGGTTACCCAGGGCGGTGCCGCCGACTGGATCTCATTTCGCTGGGCCAACTGGCTACTCGGCAACGCCTTAAACAGCGCCGCGTTGGAAATTGTGATGGGCGGCGGTTTGAGTTTTGAAACCGAAAGCGAAGTGCGCCTGGCCTTGACCGGTGCCGATCTAGACGCTCAGTTGGATGGCAAACCGCTCGCACCCAATACCAGCTTCAAGCTAATGCCCGGTCAGTGCCTAGTGTTTCGCCAACCGCGCCAAGGCCTGCGCGCCTATCTCGCCTTTCCTGGCGGGCTAAATGCACCGGAGGTGCTTGGCAGTCGCGCCTGCACCGCCCGCGAGCAACTGGGCGGCCTGCACGAAGATGGTAAACCGCTAAAAGTGGGCAACCGCTTGACCTGGAAAGGCACCGCTTCGGTGGTTCGCCGTATTGCGGAAGGCCAAGGCCCGCAGATGCCAGCATCAAACTGCCGCCTACCCATCGTGCTCGGCTCGCAAATCGCCGCCTTCAGCGGCCGCTCCCTTTTCCAAGCTTTCAACCAACCCTGGACAGTGGATAATCGCGCCGATCGTATGGGCGTACGACTGACCGGCCCTGCCTTGCATGGCTCGCTCACCGGCATTATTTCCGAGGGCATTCCCTTGGGGGCAGTGCAGGTTCCACCGGATGGTCAGCCTATCGTGCTGATGAATGATCGTCAGACAATAGGCGGCTACCCACGCCTGGGAGCCCTCACGCCGAGCGCCTGCACCGCCCTGGCCCAGTGCCTGCCCGGCTCCCAGGTATGGCTGACGCCGGTCAGCGCCAGCCAGGCGCAAGATGATTATCGACAGCAGCTAACGGTTTGGCGCTAAACCTGAAAAGCCTCAGTTAAAAGCCTTATGCCGACGATTTTTACCCAGCTCTTCAGCAATGGCGCTAAAGAAAGCATCCGTGGTGGCTTGATGAGGTTTGGTTACAAGGCTAACGCCAACAAACAGCACACTAGCGACTACAATGCCCCATACACCGGCAGGCAGCCCCAGCAGCGAGTTGCCGGTGGCGTACATCAGCAGCACAAAGGCACTGGTGCCCACCACACTGGTCAATGCACCGGCTGAAGTGCCGCGCTTCCAGTAGAAGGCGCCGATCAGGGCGGGCACCATGGCTACCAGACCAGAGGAAGCAGCCACCGACAGCACCGCAATAAGGTCAAGCTGTAGCTCGGCGAAGGCCAACGCCATTAACGCAATCACCGGCACCACAAACTTACCTACCAGCAGTTGGCGCTTTTCACTGACATTCGGTTTGACGTTGGCATAGACATCACGGGAAACCATGGACGCCAGCGTCAGCATAATCGAATCGATAGTAGAAACGGCGGCCGCCATGATCCCGATCATTACAATCACGCCTAACACTGGTGGAACAAACTCCGAGGCCAGCAGCGTGGGCGTGGCTAAATCTGCACTTTCAAGACTTGGGAAAGCCGCTAAAGCAGAGAACCCCCACAGCACGGAAACAATGGTGTAGATAAAGCCAAACACTAGGAAACCAAGCAGCATTTGACGCATAGAACGCAGCGACGAAGGCATAAACAGGCGCTGGCTGACTTGAGGGTTAGAAAGGCTAAAGAAGAACCACGGGATAGTAAGCCCCAAGAAAGTGACAAAGCTAAATAACCCAGGCCCAGGTACCGTCAGTGACTGCGGGTGTTCCGTTGCCAGCGTATTGAACAGCGCGCCAAAGCCGCCCAGGCCTTGAATCACCAGGCAGGCCACGAGTGTGGAAACCACGATCATCATGATGGCCTGGAGCGAGTCGGTCCACATGACCGAACGAATTCCAGCGATATAAGAGAAGAAGATAGCGACCACCGTAGCTAACACCACTCCGGTGGTAAAAGTAATTGCTCCATCGGTGATCCCTTGAAGCAGATAACCGACGCCAGCGAGCTGAACGGCCGAGTAAGGAATCAAGAAAATACAGCTGGCAATCGATACGGCCATGGCAACATGCTTGCTATTATAACGGTGACCCAGCATTTCACTTGGTGTCACAAAACCAAATCTTTTGCCGACGGCCCAGAATTTAGGTCCAAAAACAGCCACCAGGGAAACACCGGCAAAGTAGATAATTTCGAAACCTAGCGCCCCAACGCCACCAGCATAGGTAAGGCCAGCCAGCCCCACCATCATAAAAGCACTGTAAGTGGTGGCACTGTAACTTAGCGCGGAGACAAAGCCGTTCATTTGTCGGTTGCCTAAAAAGTAGCCCGACATGCTTTCTGAACCACCTTTCGCCGGGCCTTGGCGCGACAGAATGGCAATGCCTATAGCGACCAATAAGTAGATAGCAATGGACCACCAAATTAGCGATTCAGTCATCGCTGCGTTCCTTGAAATCTTTAGTGATAAACACGTTCAGAGCAATGATGACTAAGCCGGCACATGCCCAAAACAGAAAGCTGCCGTACCATTGCGATACATGGCCCAACAAGGTGTAAGGCACTACATAGCAAAGCAAGACGACTGCCCATACTAGCCATATCCATTTACTGCGTTTCATAAAGCGTCTCGTGTTGTTACGGCAAAATAACCAGGGAGCCTCTGATTAACGTTCATTCCTGCATTGAGCATATAAACACGCAATAAAAAAACCCGCATCCTGGGATGCGGGTTATTTGTTAGCACTAACGTATTTAGTGCTTAGGCGACGTCAAAGCGATCCGCGTTCATCACTTTCGTCCAGGCAGCGACGAAGTCTTTAACAAACTTCTCGTCGTTGTCGTCCTGGGCGTAGACTTCCGCGTAGGAGCGCAGCAGCGAGTTAGAACCGAACACCAGGTCAACGCGGGAGGCGGTCCACTTAACGGCATCCGTCTGACGATCACGAATCTCGTAGGTGTTTTTACTCACCGGCTTCCAGGTGTTGCCCATATCGGTCAGGTTGACGAAGAAGTCGTTGGTCAACTGACCTTCACGGTCGGTGAATACGCCGTGCTTGGTGCCACCGTAGTTGGTACCCAGCACACGCATACCACCCAGTAGCACGACCATTTCCGGCCCTGTCAGCCCCATCAACTGCGCGCGATCCAGCAACAACTCTTCCGGCTTCACGACATAGTCTTTCTTCTGCCAGTTACGGAAACCGTCAGCCAGCGGCTCTAGTGGCTCAAACGATTCGCCGTCGGTCATCTCGGCAGAAGCATCGCCACGCCCTTTCAGGAATGGCACGCGAACGTCGTAGCCTGCGGCTTTGGCGGCTTTTTCGATCGCTACGCTGCCGGCCAGAACGATCACGTCGGCAAGGCTTGCGCCAGTGTCAGCAGAAATCTTCTCGTACACGGCTAATACGCTGGCGAGACGCGCAGGCTCGTTGCCCTCCCAATCCTTCTGTGGCGCTAAGCGAATGCGTGCACCGTTGGCACCGCCGCGCATATCAGAACCACGGTAAGTGCGCGCGCTATCCCACGCGGTGCTAACCATATCGCTGATGCTCAGGCCGGCGTCGGCGATTTTCTGTTTAACCACTTCTTCGCTGTAGTCGGTGCTGCCAGCCGGAATTGGATCCTGCCAGATCAAGTCTTCAGCGGGTACTTCCGGGCCGATATAGCGTGCTTTCGGGCCTAGGTCACGGTGGGTCAGCTTGAACCACGCCTTAGCGAAGGTCTTCTTGAAGTACTCCGGATCCGCCATGAATTTTTCACAAATGGCGCGGTAAATCGGATCCATCTTCATGGCCATATCCGCATCGGTCATGATCGGATTGTGGCGAATAGAGGGGTCGCTGGCGTCAACCGGCTTGTCCTCTTCTTTGATGTCGATGGGCTCCCACTGGTGAGCACCAGCCGGGCTCTTGCGCAGCTCCCACTCATGGCCGAACAGCAGGTCGAAATAGCCCATGTCGAACTGGGTGGGGTGAGTGGTCCAGGCACCTTCAATGCCAGACGTAACGGCATTGCTTGCCTTGCCACCCATGGTCGGGTTGCCCCAGCCAAATCCCTGGTTTTCAACGTCAGAGGCTTCTGGCTCAGCCGCCAGCGCTGCCGCATCGCCGTTACCGTGGCACTTACCCACGGTGTGTCCACCGGCAGTCAGGGCAGCGGTCTCTTCGTCATTCATCGCCATACGGGCGAAGGTTTCACGCACTTGCTGGCCAGTTTTCAGCGGGTCGGGCACGCCGTTCACGCCTTCAGGGTTCACGTAGATAAGCCCCATCTGAACCGCAGCAAGCGGGTTTTCCATGGTTTCAGGCTTTTCAACGTCGCCGTATCGCTCGTCGGAAGGCGCCAGCCACTCTTTCTCATCGCCCCAGTAGATGTCTTTTTCCGGGTGCCAAATGTCTTCGCGACCAAACGAGAAGCCGTAAGCAGGCAGACCCATGGATTCGTAGGCAACGGTACCGGCCAGGATCATCAGATCGGCCCAGCTGATCTTGTTGCCGTACTTCTTCTTGATCGGCCACAGTAGACGACGCGCCTTATCGAGGCTGACGTTGTCCGGCCAGGAGTTGAGGGGTGCAAAACGTTGGCTACCGGTACCACCGCCGCCACGGCCGTCGGCAAGCCGGTAGGTGCCCGCAGAGTGCCATGCCATACGAATCATTAGACCGCCGTAGTGACCCCAGTCAGCTGGCCACCACGACTGGCTGTCAGTCATCAACGCGTGGACGTCTTGCTTGAGCGCGTCAAAATCGAGCTTTCTGACCTCTTCCCGATAGTCAAAATCTGCATCCATCGGGTTCGTTTTGCGGTCATGCTGGTGCAAGATATCCAGGTTGATTCCTTCAGGCCACCAGTCTTTATTCGACGTACCTGTGGAAGTATTACCACCGTGCATTACAGGACATTTACCACTCATCGCGCTCTCCCATCACTCTATTTTGTGTTAGTTGCTTTTTTTCTTGGTGGTGCTCGCTTTCTAGCGACCAAGTCAACTGACGTTGAGCGTCGTGTACGTTGCCTTTCTGACTAGCACGGACACCTCACTCACTTGGTACTGTTTTAAAGCAGATCAGTCATAGGCACAATTTGCTTTTTGCGACCGCTCTAATAGTTTTTACCCATCACCCCTGTTAATACCCACTCCTAGTCGCTGCTAACGGGTGAACTCCTCGGTGTCAATATCCGCTTGCTGCGCCTCGCTGTAGCGAGCCCCTGCGACCTGATCGGGCGTCATCATGGCATCCAACTGCTGCATTGTGGTGGCATCAAGGCGCAGTGTTTCCGACGCTAAATTTTCGCGCATATGGTCAGGTGAGCGTGTCCCCGGAATGGGAATAATGTCGTCGCCTTTCGCTTTCAGCCAGGCCAGTGCCAGTTGCCCCGGCGTTACGTTTAAAGCCTGCGCCAGCGCCGCAAGGCGTTCAAATAGTTTTATATTATGCGGGTAGTTTTCGGCGCTGAAGCGCGGCATATTACGGCGCATATCGCCCTCTTCAAGACGCGCTGGGTCTTGAATGGCGCCGGTTAAGAAGCCGCGCCCCAGAGGGCTAAACGCGACCATGGCCGCGCCCACCTCTCGGCACGCATCGATCAGGGCGATTTCAGGGTTGCGCGTCCACAGCGAGTATTCCGACTGCACCGCGGCGATGGGATATTCAGTTGCCGCACGACGTAACGTTAGCGCAGAAACTTCAGAGAGCCCCACGCCACCAATTTTTCCCTCTTCCATCAAGCGCCCCAGCGCGCCGACGCTCTCTTCAATGGGGACTTGGCGATCCAAGCGGTGCAGGTAGTAGAGATCCAAATGGTCGGTACGCAGGCGCGCAAGGCTTGCTTCGCACTGTTTGCGCAGGTTTGCCGGACGGCCGTCAATCACCCGTTTGCCTGACTCAGGGTCCATCGCCATGCCGCATTTACTGGCCAGAAACAGCTGATGCCGCTTGCCCTCCAAAGCGCGCCCGACCACTTTCTCATTGGCCGTAGCGCCGTACAGGGTGGCGGTGTCAAAGTGGCGATAGCCCATATCAAAGGCCTCATCCAGCGCTCGTAAAGCCGCGCTTTCCGGCACGATGCTGCCGTAGCCGTGGGAGAGGTTCATACAGCCCAGGCCAATCGAAGGGGCATTTACGGCGTTAAGGCGCTGAAAGAAGCTCGACATCGATATTCCCATCATTAAAAGGACCGTTTTATAACGTTTCACCGCCGAACTGCAACGCGGCTAAATGACGATAGAGCGGGCTAGTGGTGATTAATTCATCGTGGGTGCCCGCTGCGATTAGCTTTCCACCATCGAGCACCAGCAAACGATCAGCGGCGATAACTGTGGCGAGCCGATGGGCAATGACGATGCTGGTGCGTCCTACCATCAGCCGATCCAGCGCCTGCTGTACTAGCCGCTCACTCTCCGCATCCAAGGCGCTGGTGGCTTCATCCAACAACAAAACTGCAGGGTTTTTAAGCAGCGCCCGGGCGATAGCGAGCCGCTGACGCTGGCCGCCGGAAAGCTGCACCCCACCGGGCCCCAGAGGCGTATCAAAGCCTTGAGGCAGCGCCTCGATAAAGTCGAGGGCACTGGCATCCTGGGCAGCAGTGCGCAGCCTTTCAATGCTCGCTTCGGGGTCACCATAGCGTAGGTTCTCAGCCACCGAGCCGCTGAACAGCACAGGCTCTTGCGCCACCAGCCCCATGACACTGCGCAAGGCAGCAAGCTCTAAGCTGCGGATATCACAGCCATCAAGGCTGATACGCCCTTGGCTAGGATCATAAAAGCGCAGCAACAACGCCAAGAGGGTGCTTTTACCCGCCCCCGAAGGCCCCACCACCGCTACCCGTTCTCCCGGCTTAATATGCAGATCAAACCCTTCCAACGCTGGGATTGCCCGGCCGGGGTAGGTGAAGCTGACGCTCTCCAGCACAATGTCACCTTTTGATGGCATCGGTAGGGGATGTGGATTCGCAGGTGACTGGATTGCGGGCTGAGTATCGAGCAGCTCCAATAAGCGCTCTGCCGCCCCCGCTGCGCGCTGCACATCACCCGCGACTTCAGCCAAGGTGGCGATAGCCCCCGCCGCCAGCACGGCATAAAAAATAAATGCTGATAGCTCGCCCGCGCTCATAGTGCCATCTAACACCGCCTGACCACCCTGCCAGAGCATTAATCCAACCGCGGTAAACACCACTAGCATGGCGATACCGGTCAACCAAGCACGCTGCTGGGTGCGCTCTACGGCGCTGCCGAACGCCTGCTCCACGCGCTGACCGTAGTGGGTTTTATCCGCCGCTTCGTGGGTAAACGCCTGGAGGGTTCGAATGCCGCTCAGCGCCTCCTCAGCATAACGGCCAAGTTCGGCCACGCGATCCTGGCTAGTGCGCGAAAGTCGCCGTACCCGGCGGCCGTACCAGACAATCGGTAGAAGCGTAGCGGGGATGCCAATCAGCACCATCGCCGAGAGCCACGGCTGAGTCACCAGCATGAGCACCACGGCGCCTACCAGCATGACCAGATTGCGCAGCGCCAACGAGACCGAGGAGCCAAACAGGCTCTGTAGAACGCTGGTGTCCGCGGTCAGCCGAGAGGCGATCTCTCCGGCAGCACGGCCGGAGCTGGCGCTCTCGAAGAAACTCGGCTCTAAAGTGAGCAAATGATCAAACACGCGCTGGCGCAAGTCCGCAGCCAGGCGCTCGCCAATCCAGGTCACTTGGTAGTAACGAAGTGCAGAAGCAAGCGCCAGCACCGTGACTACGGCCAGCATTAAACCCAGTGTTTGGGCCAACGCCTGTTGATCAGCGGCGAGAAAACCTCTGTCGATGACCAGACGCAATCCATTCCCTAGCAGGAGCACGCTTCCCGAGGCCATAAGTAGCGCCAGGCCAGCCAGAGCCAACCGCGTGCGGTAGGGGCGCAGTAGACCCAGCAAACGCAGCAGTACTCGGGGATTGGGGCGTTGATTCATAGTCGCGATTGCTCAACACATAAGGTGGTAGTCGACCATAGCAGGAGTAGCAGCGCCCTGCACAGAAACTAAAAAGCCCGCGATTGCTCGCGGGCTCAGTCCCTAATAGCTCTTAGTAGCCTAGCGTCCAGCTAAGTTACGTGGGTAGCTAAAACGCAAAGGCCTAATCAATCAACGGCAGCAGCGTATTTAAGCTATCACGGGCATCGCCATAGAACATGCGCGTGTTCTCTTTAAAGAACAGCGGGTTTTCGATACCAGAGTAGCCGGTGCCCTGGCCACGTTTGCAGACAAACACCTGCTTGGCTTCCCATACCTTCAATACCGGCATGCCAGCAATCGGGCTATTGGGGTCTTCTTCGGCCGCTGGATTAACGATATCGTTGGAGCCAATCACGATCACCACGTCGGTGGTAGCAAAATCGTCGTTGATTTCATCCATCTCCAGCACGATGTCGTAAGGCACCTTGGCTTCCGCCAGCAGCACGTTCATATGGCCCGGTAAACGGCCCGCGACCGGGTGGATACCGAAGCGCACGGTCTTGCCCGCTGCACGAAGCTTGCGCACCAAATCGCTCACCGCCGTTTGCGCCTGGGCCACGGCCATACCGTAGCCCGGTACGATGATCACGCTGTCGGCATCGTTCAGGGCGCTCGCTACGCCACCGGCGTCAATCGCCACCTGCTCGCCTTCGATCTCCGCCGCGGGCCCTTGGCTGCCACCAAAGCCGCCCAAAATGACGTTGATAAAGTTGCGGTTCATCGCCTTACACATAATGTAAGAGAGAATCGCACCGGAGGAACCCACCAGCGCGCCGGTGACAATCAATAGATCATTAGAAAGCGTGAAGCCGATAGCGGCCGCCGCCCAGCCGGAGTAGCTGTTGAGCATGGAGACCACCACGGGCATATCCGCACCACCAATGCCCATGATCAGGTGGTAGCCGATAAAGAATGCCAGCGCCGCCAGCACAATCAGCGTCCAGAAGCCTGCGCCGTTCAGGTAGAGAATGGCCAGCAGTAGCGACAGTACCGCCGCCCCAGCGTTAAGCATATGCCCGCCGGGCAACTGACGAGGCTTACCATCCACTTTACCCGCCAGCTTACCAAAGGCGACCACCGAACCGGTGAAGGTGATGGCGCCAATAAAGATGCCTAGCACCACCTCAACCTGCAGGAACATTAGCTCGTCGGGGGCTTTGGTGGCGACCAGCGCGGCGAAGGCGGAGAACTGATCCAAAGACGCTTCGGCGGCACGCGCGGCCATCACCCTGCGGCGCTCTAAATCTGCGCTCCAAGCCACCAATACCGCCGCTAAACCGACAAAGCTATGCAGCGCTGCGACAAGCTGAGGCATTTCGGTCATTTCGACCTTGCCCGCTACGTAGGCGCCAATACCCGCGCCAATCAGCATCATCGGAATCAGCCACCAGTAGCCGCCAATGCCTGGGCCGAGGGCAGTGAAGAACACCGCTACCGCCATGCCCACGATGCCGTACCACACGGCCCGCTTGGCTTTCTCTTGGTTACTCAAGCCGCCCAGCGACAGAATAAACAGTACGCTCGCCGCGATTGCCGCGGCAGATACGAATCCTTGCTCTAACATATCGTCTCTCCGCCGCTTAGGATTTTTGGAACATGGCCAGCATCCGGCGTGTCACCAGGAAGCCACCCACGATATTGATTGACGCGATAAGTATTGAGATCGCCGCCAGTACGCTAACCACTGCGCTGCCGGAGCCAATCTGCAGAATCGCCCCCAAAATAATGATGCCTGAGATCGCATTGGTTACCGCCATTAGCGGCGTATGCAGCGAGTGACTCACTTTCCAAATCACCTGGAAGCCGATAAAGCAGGCCAGTACAAAGACAATAAAGTGCTGCATAAAGGACGCTGGCGCCACTTGGCCCAGCAGCAACATCAGTACGCCGCCAACAGCCAATAGGCTCACCTGGCGCTTGGTTTGCGCTTTAAAGGCGGCTAGCTCAGTGGCCTTTTTCTCTTCCGGCGTGGGCTCTTTCTCTTTTTTCTTGGGTTTTGAAGCGCCAATCGCTTTCACTTTAGGGGGCGGCGGCGGGAAGGTGATTTCGCCATCGTGAGTCACCGTAGCGCCACGAATAACGTCGTCGTCCATATTATGATTGATCACGCCGTCTTTCTCAGGCGTAAGATCGGTCAACATATGGCGGATATTGGTGGCGTAGAGCAGCGATGACTGCGTTGCCATGCGCGAAGGAAAGTCGGTGTAGCCGATCACTACGACACCATTATCCGAGACCACGCGCTCATCTGGCTTGGTCAGGTCACAATTACCGCCCTTCTCGGCGGCCAGATCAATAATCACCGAGCCCGGCTTCATCGCCGCGACCATATCTTCCAGCCACAGCTTGGGCGCAGGCTTGCCGGGAATCAGCGCGGTGGTAATCACGATATCTACATCTGGCGCCTGCTCGCGGAAGCACTCCAGCTGTTTCTCGCGGAACTCTGGGCTTGAGGGCGAGGCGTAGCCACCGCTTTCAGAACCGTCCTGGCTATCCTCGAAATCGAGGAACAGGAATTCGGCGCCCATGGATTCGATCTGCTCAGAAACCTCGGGGCGCACGTCAAAGGCACGTACCACGGCGCCCAGGCTGGTGGCGGTACCGATCGCCGATAAACCGGCCACACCGGCACCAATCACCAGCACTTTGGCGGGGGGCACTTTACCTGCTGCCGTTACCTGCCCAGTGAAGAAGCGACCAAAGTTATTGCCCGCCTCAATCACCGCGCGGTAGCCAGCGATGTTGGCCATGGAGGAGAGCGCGTCCATCTTCTGTGCCCGCGAAATCCGCGGCACCATATCCATGGCAATAACGGTAGCACCCTGGGACTTACACTTCTCCAACAGCGCTTCGTTTTGCGCGGGCCAGAAGAAGGCTATCAGCGTTTGACCTTCACGCAGCCGCTCGGCCTCTTCATCAGAGGGCTCGCGGACTTTAATGACCACCTCAGCGTCGCGCCAGAGCGCGTCAGCCCCGTCCACCACGGTAACGCCAGCATCGCGATAAGTGTCGTCATTAAAGCCCGCGGCCAAGCCAGCGCCGGTTTCCACTACACACTCGTGGCCTAGCTTCTGAATCTGTTTGGCGCTCTCTGGGGTCAGCGCGACACGCGCTTCCCCCCGGGCACTCTCCTTCGGTGCACCTATTTTCACTCGCGTTCTCCTTTGTTTTTTCTGCTGCGGTTACCTTCCTACAGCGCCGCCGTACAGCGATTAGGCACTGCCCATTTTCGACGTTAGTCATACACCTGTTAGCTATCTAGGATCTAACGGAGCGGCTGCCAGATGCTATTCAACCTTTGATACAACAGGGTTGTTTAACTACAACACGGCTTGGTTGAGGCTTCAAGCCCCAACAAAAGAGCGAGGAAATTACTCCCAAAGTACCACAGGCAGTTGGCCCTACCGGTGCTTAACTGAAGAAGCGGCCATGGCAGTGATGCTTAACCGCTGACAGTGCCCGCACCAACATGTGTAGTAACACTTGTAACGACAGTTGCAACACCACTCACGACAATATGCTTACCAACGCAGGAGAGTTCCTTATGTGGACGAAACCGACCTATCAAGATATGCGCCTTGGCTTTGAAGTAACACTTTATATCTCTACTCGCTAAGACGCGGCCCCTGCCTTTATTAGGTTTATAGCAGGTAGGGGCTTTATTTACATCGCAGCACCGACTTAAGAGGCCAGCCTATGCAGGTTCTAGTTCTTGGGGCTGCCGCAGGGGGCGGTTTTCCTCAGTGGAATTGCAACTGCCCGAACTGCTTTCACGCTCGCCAAGGCAGCGGCGGCCATCAACCACGCACTCAGTCATCCATTGCGTTAAGCGTTGATGGCAAACAGTGGCTGCTATGCAATGCCTCCCCTGACATTCGCGCCCAGCTCAACGCCAACCCGGAATTATGGCCAAGCGAACTGCGGGGCAGCGGTATTCGTGGCGTGCTGCTGGTGGATGCCCAGATCGACCACGTCACCGGGCTACTTTCCCTAAGAGAGGGCTGCCCGCTGGATGTATGGTGCACGCCCAATGTACATAACGATTTATCTACTGGGTTTCCACTGTTCACGATGTTGGAGCACTGGGGCGGGCTGCGCTGGCAGCCGCTTGGCTTGAAAGAGCATCAGGAGGTTGTCGAGTTTTCGATTCCCTTCCTGCCGGATATCGCGCTTACCGCCTTTGCGCTACACAGCAATGCCCCGCCCTACTCACCACGGCGTGGAGCGACTTCCTGTGGCGATAATCTAGGGCTGTATATGGTCGACCGCCGCAGCGGTAAGTCGCTGTGCTACGCCCCAGGACTTGGCAACCCCACACCACTGGCCATGCGCTTCTTACACGCCGCCGATGTGGTGATGGTGGACGGCACCCTGTGGGAAGACGACGAAATGCAGGCACTAGGCGTTGGCACCTCAACAGGTCAACAGATGGGGCACCTCGCGCTCAATGGCAGCGGCGGCATGTATGAGTTACTTAACGAATTGCCCTGCAGTACGCGGCGCATTTTGATTCATATCAACAACACCAACCCGATTTTAGACCGCACCAGCGAGGCGGCAAAAACACTTCAGGGCGCAGGCATCGAAACAGCCTACGACCGTATGAAACTCACGCTATAGCCCTATCGCCAATATTAGGAGATTGATCATGGCGCTAACCGCGATTACCCCCTGCGCTGCTGCCACCCCGCTCAATCGGGAGGCGTTCCGTGAAGCGCTGATGAATAAAGGGCAGTACTACCACCTTAACCACCCCTTTCAGCAGGCGATGGCCAACGGCGAACTTAGCCGAGAACAGTTGCAGGGCTGGGTGGCTAACCGCTTTTACTACCAACTGATGATTCCCCAAAAAGATGCCGCGCTACTGGCCAACTGCACGGATGTAGCCACCCGCAGACGATGGGTGCAGCGCCTGCTAGACCACGACGGACACGCTGGCGATGAGGGTGGGATTGAAGCCTGGCTGGCCCTCGGTGAAGCCGTGGGATTGCACCGCCATACGCTGCTGTCCCAGGAGCGCGTGTTACCCGGCGTGCGCTTTGCGGTGGATGCTTACCGCCACTTTGTAGCCCAAGCCCCCTGGCAGGAGGCAGCAATCTCATCGCTTACCGAGCTGTTTGCTCCGCTAGCCCACCAAAACCGCCTGGACACCTGGCCCCAGCACTATCCGTGGATTAACGAGCAGGGCTATCGCTACTTTCGTAAGCGCCTCAGCGAAGCCCGCCGAGACGTTGAGCACGGGCTGGAAATCGCCTTAAGCGTGTGTACAACGGTGGCGCTGCAGCAGCGTGCGCTGGACATCCTGCAATTCAAGCTCGATGTGCTGTGGAGCATGTTGGATGCCATGACCATGGCCTATCAGTTAGACCGCCCGCCTTACCACACCGTCACCCGTGAAGCGGTGTATCACCGTGGGCTTGAGCACTCACTTTACTAGACCTTGATTGACTAGCGCCGGGGAGTTCAACATGGCACAGCAAGACATTTACCAACTGCGACGCGGCTGGCGGTTACAGTGGGAGGCCATTCAGGGCTGCCACGTCATTCTTTACCCCGAAGGTATGGTCAAGCTCAGCACGACTGCCGGGGCGATTCTTGAACAGGTCGATGGTCGCCAATCCGTCGCCGACATTATCGCCACCCTACAGCGGCGCTACCCAGGCGCAGAGACCTTAACAGACGATGTCGTGCAGTTTATTGAAGAAGCCCGCAGCAACGGCTGGCTGACCGTGAAGGAGGTGCACTGTGGTTAATGGTAATACGGTTAATCAAAACAGAGCGAGTCCAACCGCCGAAGCTATCTCACCGCCCTTATGGCTGCTGGCAGAACTTACCTACCGCTGCCCGCTGCAGTGTGCCTACTGTTCTAACCCGCTGGCATTTACCCGCTACCAAAACGAGCTGGATACCGAAGCTTGGTTTAGTGTACTGCGTCAGGCGCGGGCCATGGGGTCGGCTCAGTTGGGCTTTTCCGGCGGCGAGCCGCTGATTCGCCAGGACCTCGAAGCGCTGGTCAGCGAAGCACGCACGCTGGGCTTTTATACCAACCTGCTGACCTCTGGCGTGGGCCTTACTGCCCAGCGGGTAGACGCCCTGGCAGAAGCGGGCCTGGATCATATCCAGATTAGCCTGCAGGCTGCCGACCCCGAACTGGCTCAGGCGCTGGCAGGCTCCGCCAAGGCCCATGCCAACAAGCTAGCTATGGCAAAAGCCGTCAAAGCCGCTGGCTACCCCATGGTATTGAACGTGGTGCTGCATCGGCACAATATCGATCAAGTTGGCGATCTGATTGCCCTCTGCGATGAGCTAGGCGCGGATGCGGTTGAACTGGCCAACTGCCAGTATTACGGCTGGGCGTTTTTGAACCGCCAAGCGTTGATGCCTACCCGTGAACAACTGGTACGTGCCGAAGCGGAAACCAACCGCTGGCGGGAAACACTGGCGGCAAGGGGCCGCGATATGTCGTTGTTGTTTGTGGTGCCGGACTACTTTGAACAAGCGCCTAAAGCGTGCATGGGCGGCTGGGGGAGCATTTTTATGACCGTCGCCCCGGATGGCGCCGTGTTGCCCTGCCATAGCGCTAGGGAACTGCCGATGGCGTTTCCCAACGTAAAAGAGACGTCGCTAAAGGACATTTGGTACCAAAGCGATGCCTTTAACCGTTTTCGCGGCACCCAGTGGATGCCAACACTCTGCCAGCAGTGTGACGAGCGCGATAAAGACCATGGCGGCTGCCGTTGCCAAGCTTATTTGTTAACCGGCGATATCAACGCCACTGACCCGGTGTGCCAGCACTCTCCCCAGCATGGGTTGCTAGAGAGCCTGATCGCAGAAAACGCCCAAAGCACGCCTGAGCAAGCGTCCCTGATTCCCCGCAATACCCGCCAATCCAAATGGTTACAGAGCCAGGATGGTTCAGCGGAGCCTTCTCCCCGCCAAACGCCCGAGCTGATTTATCGGCAATAAATCTATTTATCAGTAATACACTCATTAAGGCTCGCAGGTGGCTCGCTCAGCATGGGCAGGCAACTGCGGGCAAACAGCTGCTAATGAATGACCGTTCGCTTGCCAGCCATCCACCCCATCGGGGTACCAATATAGCTCTTCATAGCCCATTGCCTCAGCGCGTCGGGCAGCATTCCAGGAAAGCCAGCAGTCGGTGCGGCAAAAGAACACCAACGGCGCTGCCTCCGCGTTCTCACGCTGCGCATCGAGTGTTTGTGTGAAGTAATCACGCCACTCATCTTCCAAAGTAGGGGCGCCCACGTTAGGCAGCCAAATACTACCGGGGATCGTTAAGTGAGGACTATCCTGCAGAAAAAGGCCGTTATGCCAAGTTAGCGCGTAAACATCCACCAGGATGACCGACGATGATTCCAGCAATACTTGAAAAGTATCGTCATCTAACGTGGTCACCCCGGGTAGCGGTGCAGTGACGGGTGCTTTAAATGGCGGTAACCGATAGCCTTGTTGGTTAAACGCCGCGGCAGGTACGTCAGCACCCGCCACTCCGCTAACTATTCCACTTATCCACGCCAAACAAATGGTATAACGGCGCACAGAGTGCGCCGAGTGTTGTGTCGACATGATGACATTACTCCCAATCAAACGGGCAACCGGTACATCCCTCCATTTGGGCCATTTGGAAGTTACCGTAGTGGATACGTGCACCGGTCATATTGGCATCGTTAAGACGGGCAATGTTCATTTTGACTTCTTGCAGGTTAGCATCACGCAGATCCGCCCCTACCAGGTTGACCTTATTCATCCAGGCCATTTCCAGGTTGCTGCCCATCAGCTTCGCTCCCTGCATACTGGCCCCAGACAGCCGGGCGAACGCCAAATTGGCCCCCGTCAGGTCGGCATGGTCAAACGTCGCTCCCTGGGCATAAATGCTCCAGCTATCCAACCCAACCAGACTGGCATGGGAAAGATCGGCACCACGCAAGTGGGTGTTGGGCATACGCGCGCGATTAAGGTTAGCGTTGCGTAGCGATGCACCTTCAAAATCGACGCTGCGTAGATTGCTATGGCGAAAATCCGAGCCGTCTAAGTTGCTGCCCGCAAAGTTAGCGCCTTGCAAATCAAGGTTAGAAAAGTCACCGCCGGATAAGTCCCTATTGGCGCACTGGGCGCCTGGCACCAACTCGCAGCCGTTATGCACTGGCGGTTGATACTCTTCAACATAATCGTCGGCAACGACACTGCCTATCGCGCTAAGGCAGAGAAAAATCGCCGTTGTTTGGCGTCGCCATAAAGGCACAGTATTAGGCGTTATCATTATTGTTCTCTCCACTACCGTTATCTTCCTTCAAAAAAGGGCGGCAAAGGCCGCCCAAGAGGTGTTAATAAATTAACGGTTAGCCAGATCTTTAACGAAGGACGGCAATTTGAAGACCCAGAACGAGCCGCCCTGGGCAATCGGTCGCGTCAGTTCCGCCATATCACCGCCCCACAGCGGAACTGCACCACCATAACCTGCAGTGACACCGATGTACTGCTCACCGTCCATTTCCCAGGTAACCGGTGGTGAAATGATGCCGGTGCCTACCTGGAACTTCCAAAGCTCTTCCCCAGTTTCAGCATGGAATGCTTTGAAGTAGCCATCGCCCGTACCGGTAAACACCAAATCACCGTGGGTGGCTAGCACGCCTGCCCATAGCGGCATAGGTTCTTTATGCTCCCAAGCATACTCGCCGGTAACCGGGTCTACAGCGCGCAGAATACCCACATGGTCGTCGTACATACGCTTAATACGGAAGCCCATACCCAAGTAAGCGGCGCCTTCTACATACTCGACTTCCTCAGTCCAGTAATCCTCTTTCCAGTGATTACCCGGCACGTAGAACAGCCCGGTATCTTCGCTATACGCCATGGGGTTCCAATTTTTACCGCCCAGGAACGGAGGCGATACTTCAACAGGCTCCGAGCGGGTTTGGCCTTCTTCCAAACGCGGTGGACGCTGGCCTTCAGCCTCAACCGGGCGGCCGGTTTCCAGATCGATATGGGTCGCCCAAGAGATGTTATCGACAAAGGGAAAAGCGTTGATGAGCTCGCCGTTAGTGCGGTCAGTGACATAGAAGAAGCCATTACGGTCAGCGTGGGCGCCCGCATTCACCGTTTGGCCATTCTCATCTTCGTATTCGAACAATACGATTTCGTTATTGCCTGAAAAGTCCCAGGTGTCGTTGGGCGTGTGCTGATAGAACCACTTCACTTCGCCGGTCGAGGGGTCGATACCCAGTTGACCAGAGGTATAGAGGCTATCGTAGTCAGCCGGGTCGCCGTCTTCCGAGGTGCGTGCCCAGCCGTTCCAGGGGGCCGGGTTACCCGCACCAATGATAATGGTATTGGTGTCAGGGTCGAAGCTGGCGCTCTGCCATGGCGCACCGCCGCCTTGGCTCCAGGCTGGTACTTTGCCGGTGTCGCTGTCTGGGTCATCGGGCCAGGAGGGTGCGCTGGCATCACCCGTTGGGGTGCTCTCCTCACCGTTCAAACGCCCCATATGACCTTCAACAAAGGGGCGCATCCAAATCTCTTCACCGGTATCAGGGTCACGGGCATAGAGCTTACCCACAATGCCGAACTCATCCCCTGAAGAGCCATGAATCAGCAATACGCGACCCGTTTCGCTATCTTCTACAATCGTTGGTGCGCCCGTCATGGTGTAACCCGCGCGGTGGTCACCAAAGCGTTCGCGCCACACCACTTCACCAGTATCTTTATTTAGCGCCACAATCCCCGCATCCAGCGTGCCGAAGAATACCTTGTCGCCGTAAATGGCCGCGCCGCGGTTCACTACGTCACAGCAAGGGCGAATATCGCTGGGCAGTCGATGGTTATAAGACCACAACCTCTTTCCGGTACGTGCATCAATGGCAAAAATACGTGAGTAGGAGCCGGTAACATAGATAACGCCTTCATGGATCAGCGCCTGCGACTCCTGGCCACGCTGCATTTCATCGCCAAAGGAGTGAGACCATGCAGGGGTTAGCATCTCTACATTGTCTGCGTTAATTTGATCCAGCGGGCTGTAGCGTTGGGCTTTCACGCCCATGCCGTACATCAGCACCGTTTCAGTGTTGTTATGGTCATTGAGAATATCGTCCCAGGTCACCTCGCTGGCGTGGGCTGTCAATGCAACGCCCCCAATACCTAGGGCAGAGGCGTAAGCAACGGCGGCGGTGAGAGTACGCAGGCGAAAGGGCCACGAAATTTTGCGGGCTGACGTGTTGTTATTGATAGCGTATGTCATGGTTTTTCCATCCGAGTAATGATCACAATGCAATGGCTGCAAAGCGGCCAAGCTGCTGCTTGCGTGGTGCCAGCAAGACTAAGCTCAGCTTAGAAGCCCAGATCAAAAACCAACCTACCTCTCCAGTCGCGTTCTCATCCTAAATTAGCACTACTTCCAAAGGAGGAGGCTAGCGATGCCTAAGGTGCTATAGGTTCGGCAAGATTACCTGCCTATGCTCACTCAAGTAACGATACATTGAGCCCCTGAGGAGCTATTCCATGACAACGCTTACAAAAACAATCTCAAAAACAATCACAACGGCAATCTCAAAAACGGCCGCTACCAAAACACCCATAGGCCAAGCGGGGGCTATCGCCCTTGTGGCTTTGCTGGCTGCACCACTGGCATGGTCCCATGGCAGCGTAACCCCGCAAGCCGTTGATACTAAAGATCTTGAGCGCTTAGGTGACGAATGGCGGGAAGAGAATCCTTACCGTGATCACCCCCAACATGATCTAGCCGTGGACATTGGTGCCCGCGCTTATAACAGCAACTGCGCCGCTTGCCACGGCCTGGAAGCAAAATCCGGCGGCATCGCCCCCGACCTACGCGAGCTGGAGAATGGCCCGTGGGGCGATGAGTGGTTCAAAGAGCTGGTCACGAACGGTGCCGAGCGCAATGGCCGTGTGCTAATGCCGCGTATGTCCGACTACGTCAGCCAAGAAGCACTGTGGGCCATCCGCACCTGGTTAGAAACGGTCAGCATAGAAACGACCGGACAGTAATCGCTAAGCTGGGAGGTACTATGGCAACCCCAACGCCCATCATCACGTTACCACGGCTCGCCGCGGCTCTTCCTGCATTCCTCGCAGCGTTTATCTGGCTAACAGTTATGTTGCCCTCCCCCGCCTTGGCCACCGTGAACACCGCTGAACAGGATCCGCTTGATTCCTTTATGTGGCCTGTGTACCGCGAGCGCTTTTTGGGCGACGCCCCGGTGGTGTTTGATGAGCGGGTCATTGTTAGCGCGCCAAGTTTCGCCGAAGACTCAGGCCAAGTACCCATTGAGTTAGACGCCCGCGGATTAGCAGCCAACGGCGAGCCGATAACCGACATCATCGCCTGGGTGGATCTCAATCCTATTCCCCGCCTGTTTCACTACTCACCGATGAGCCATGGTCTCGCCAAGCTTTCGTTAAATATTCGCTTGGAACAAGCCTCTGCGGTGCGCGTAGCAGTGAAACAGGGGGATACTTGGCACGTGGGCGGCACCTACATTGAAGCAGAAGGCGGCGGCTGTACCACGCCGGGTATTGCCGGCGCTGACAACGACTGGGAAAACACCTTCGGCGAGCTGCAGGGACGGCTGTTTGCCACTGAAAGCGAACAGCGCCTACGGGTGCGTCTCTCTCACCCCATGGACAGCGGTTTAATTCCCAGCCTGCCCGCCTTTTACGTACAGTCGTTTGAGCTGCTGGATCAGCAGGGTCAGAAAGTGGCCGCGCTGGATATCGAAGCCTCGGTGAGCGCCAACCCCACCCTGGGGCTTCATATGCGTCCCTCTGCGGAGGGCTATGTGATTGGCGCCCGGGACAACAACGGCAACCGCTTTTCTATTGGGCTGCAACCATGAAAACGCGCTTATTTGCGAGCATAGCGGCGCTGCTGAGCACACCGCTAGCAGCCAGCGAGCCGGTCATGTTCTGCGAACGTCCGCTAACGGCCCAGCCGATTGCAGAGAACACCTGGATGGTGGAAGGCTTAAGAGAAGAGCTTTCCACCAGCAACTGCGGCCATATCGGCAACCAAGCATTTATTGCCACACCCAACGGTACCATTCTCATTGACAGCGGCAGCAGCCCACGCTTTGGCGAAACACTCAAAACACTGATTGCGCAGCACACCTCCCACCCCGTACGCTGGGTTTTGAATACCCACCACCACCCCGATCACTTTTTCGGTAATGCCGCCTTCGACGAGGCAGAGCACCTCACCTTAGCCAGCACTCGTGCGCTGATGGCCCGCGACCGAGAAGCACTGATCGATAACGTAGAGCGGCTGACCGGGCGCAGCTTGGCGCGCTCGCATATTGCCCTGCCCGACACGATTGAGGCAGGCGAGGTAACGCTGGGAAGCTACCCACTCACGCTATACGCCATGCGCGGCCACAGTGGTGGCGACCTAGTCATTATGGATCACGCCACCGAGGTTCTGTTTTTGGGCGATATGGGCTTCTACCAACGTGCTGCCGCTACTGCTCACAGCCCTGGCTTGCAACAGTGGCAGGAAGAACTTAACGATCTACGTGGTCTCAACGCCCGCATCGCCGTGCCCGGCCATGGCCCCAGCGCGCCGTCCAACACGGTGTTAGAGCAAACCGCTCACTACCTCGCATGGCTAGACCAGCGCCTCGGTAACGCGGCTAGCGAAGGGCTGGGGGCCAACCATATCTTGGCCGTCGAGATTCCTGACGCCTTTAACACCATAGCGCTCACTGAATACGAGTTTACCCGTAGCGTGATGCAGCTTTATCCTCGCTATGAAGCACGGCTGCTGTGGGACACCCCACAATAAGGAGCACACACCTATGTGGCTTACCCTGGCAGATGCCGCCGAACCCACTGACACATTGGGCGAACTGCATAGCGACTCCCAGGCCGTTTACTGGCTGGCTCGCTGCCCGCAAACGGTCGACATGCAGCTTTGGCGATGGGCGGCTGACAGCAACGAGGCGCCGCAATGTTTGATAGAGGACGCTGTGGGCAGCCGCGTGAACCAGTACGGCGGCGGCAGCTATACGCCACTGCTGGAGGGCATCGTGTGGGTGCGCCAGCACGACCAGGCGATTATGCACCGCGACCACCACGGCGCCAGCCACTGCTGGCAGAAGCGGCCACAAACAGCCTACGGTGGGCTGTGCGCAGATTCTAAGCGCCAGCGTGTATTCGCGGTTGAGGAAGATACCCATGGTCAGCGTCTTATCGCCATTACTGCCAGCCATCGGTACGTATTGGCAGAAGGCCGCGATTTCTACGGCGCGCCGATATTAAGCGACGACGGTAACTATTTAGCGTGGGTGAGCTGGTCACTGCCTGATATGCCTTGGCAGCGTAGCCTGTTGCACCTCGCACAGGTGACGGCTAACGGTAGGCTTACCGCCTTTGAGCGCTGGGACTTCGGCGCAGCGATTAGCCAGCCGCAGTTTGGCCCTCATAACGCGCTGATCTGCATGAGCGACCCCGCTGGCTGGTGGCAACCCTGGCAGGTTAGCTTGGCCACTCCCCTTTGCCTGTGCAGCACCCCAGTTGATCACATCACCACACCGTGGCAGCTAGGTGAACGCCAGCACGCCTGGAGAGACAATCGGCAGGTTTACTGCCAACTGCACCAGGGGGCGGCTCAGCTTTACCGCCGTACCGGCGAGCAGGTCGAAGCACTGCTATCAGCCCCCGGCCGCGTGGTAAGCATTACGCTGGCAGAACACGGTGATTACGCCATAGTGCAAAACGCCTGCTGCGGCGCCCGGCTGATACGCTTCAACGAAAATGGCTCACGCAAATGCCTAGTGGGTAAGGTCGTGAGTAACGTAACGAAAAATCTAGTGACTGAACCTCCCGCCACGGCACAATGGTTGGAAACACGCGTTGGCAACGCAGGCGAAACGGTGCACGGCTTTTTCTACTCGGCGCTTGAAAGCCGCTTCGCGCCGCTGATTGTACGCGTTCACGGCGGACCTACCGCCGCCACTTACCCTATTTACGACCCGCTGGTAGCCTACTGGCAGCAGCAGGGCTTTCATGTACTAGATATCAACCCACGGGGCAGCGGCAACTTTGGCCGCCGCTACCGTGAGTGTTTAGCGGGCCAGTGGGGCATTAGCGATACTGACGATGTGATCGCCCTGGTTAATGCCGCCTGCGAACGCTTTGCAATAGATACAGCGCGCTGCTTTATCCGTGGCCAAAGCGCTGGCGGGTTTACCGCCCTCAATGCCCTGGCCACCACGCCCCTGTTTGCTGCGGCCACTAGCCTGTACGGGGTAACCGATGCGTTATCGCTATCCGCAAAAACACATCGCTTTGAATCCGGCTACTTGGCCTGGCTAATCGGAGACGAGACCCAGCTCGCCCAGCGCAGCCCTACTTACCACGTCACCCGTTGCCAGCGCCCTTTACGGGCACTATTTATCCAGGGTGGCAAAGACGCCGTGGTGGTGCCAGAGCAAACTCATGCCATGGCGCGGCATATCGAACAGCAGGGTGGTGAGGCGCAAACACTGCTATTCAGTCACGAATGCCACGGCATTCGTGACCCTCAAGCGCGCCAAACCATGCTGGCTCGCGAGCTGGCCTTTTATCGATAAGATGACTTGCCACCTAACGACGGCACCAAGGTCGTAACGCAACAATCTCCTAAGGTGCTTAAGATAATGGTTAACAATTATAAACGAGACCGCCCCATGACTTCGCCGCTCACGCAACTTCGTAAGTTTGTCGCGCCTGAAATTATTTTTGGCGACGGTGCGCGCCACGCGGCAGGCAATTACGTCTCTACTTTTGGGGCAGAAAAGGTACTTTTGGTCTCTGATCCGGGTGTACTACTGGCGGGCTGGGTGACCGATATTGAAGCCAAACTGCTGGAAGCCAACATTGCCGTTGAGCGTTTTACCGCCGTCTCCCCCAACCCCCGGGTAGATGAGATTATGGCCGGTGCCGCGATCTATCGTGAAACCGGCTGCAAGGCGATTGTGGCGATAGGCGGTGGCAGCCCGATGGACTGCGCCAAGGGGATTGGTATCGTCACGGCCCACGGCGGGCATATTCTCGATTTTGAAGGCGTTGATACAATTCGCGTGCCGATTCCTCCGCTGATTTTTATTCCTTCAACGGCGGGCACCTCGGCGGATATTTCCCAGTTTGCGATTATTTCTGACCAGCAGCGGCGCATGAAATTCTCGATTATCAGCAAGGCCGTCGTGCCGGATGTGTCGCTGATCGATCCTGAAGTCACCATGACCATGTCGCCCTACCTAACCGCTTGTACCGGGGTCGACGCGTTAGTGCATGCCATTGAAGCGTTCGTTTCAACCGGCAGCGGCCCGCTCACCGATACCCACGCCTTGGAAGCCATGCGTTTGATCAGCAGCCACCTTGAGGCGCTGGTGGCGAATCCTACCGATGGCGAGCTGCGCGCTCAGGTAATGCTAGGCAGCATGCAAGCGGGCTTGGCGTTCTCAAACGCTATCTTGGGTGCAGTACACGCTATGTCGCATAGTTTGGGCGGCTTCTTGGATCTCCCCCACGGTTTGTGCAACGCTATGCTATTAGAGCATGTGGTGGCCTATAATTATGATGCCGCCCCCGATCGTTTTAAGCGGGTCGCCGAAGCCGTCGGTATCGACTGCCGGGGGCTGTCACAGCAGCAGATCAAAAAAGCGCTGTTCCGGTACTTAGTCGATTTAAAACATGCGGTTGGCCTGGGAGGCACGCTTGGCAAGATGGGCGTCTCACGCAGCGACGTGCCGTTTCTCACCAACCACGCGCTGGGCGACCCTTGCATTTTGACCAACCCGCGCCGTTCCAACTCAAGGGATGTAGCGGTGGTGTACGAAGAGGCGCTATGAAAAAAGCCAACGATCCTTCGGGCTTTTCGGTCAGCGATCTGCTCGGGCTTGGCCAACAGTCGGCGCGCAAAAGCTATTATCGCGAGCTGTCAGTGCGCTTAGAAGAGCTTGAAGTTGAGCGCAATCGCTATAAATGGCTGTTTGAAAACGCGCTACACGGTATTTTTCAGGCATCGCTCTCCGGCAAACTGCGCGCCGCCAACCCGGCACTTGCCGCCATGCTCGACGATAGCAGCGTAGCGCATACCCTGGAGCGCTGTGCCCGCTTTGACGCGCTCTTTGTTAACGCTGCCACTGGGCAACAGCTGCGCGACCTGCTGCTCATTCAAGGGCACGTAACAGGCCAAACCACCTTGTTGCAAGGAGCTTCTGGTCACCAAGTTCCCGTCGCCATTACGCTGATCAAAAAGCCCGCCGAGCTTGCCGGAGACGAAGACCTGATCGAAGGCTTTGTGGCAGATATTACTGAGCGTGAGCGCGCCCGCCAACACTTAGAAACACTCAACGCCCACTTGGAAGCCCGGGTAGCTGACCGCACCCAGGCACTGGAACGTCTCAACGAGGCGCTTAGAAACGCGCGCGATGCTGCCGAGTTTGCCAACCACAGTAAAGACCGCTACCTAGCCGCCGCTAGCCATGATCTGCTGCAACCCATGAACGCTGCACGCTTATTGGTGGCCTCACTACAGGAGCGGTTGAACGACAGCGATAATCTAGTCCTGGTTGAGAGGGTGCAAAACTCGCTGGAAAGCGCCGAAGCGATTCTTTCCGACCTCTTGGATATTTCAAAACTGGATCACGGCCAAGTACAGCCGCAACTACGCCACTTTAATCTCGACGATATTCTTAGCAATCTCGCTGACGAGTTTGCCCCCGTGGCGCAACGAAAAGGGTTAACGCTGCGCTATGTGCCCTGCCATCAAGCGGTGACCAGCGACCCTCATCTACTCAGTCGTATTGTGCGCAACTTTCTGGCTAACGCTTGCCGCTATACCCAGCATGGCGGCATTTGCCTAGGCGTGCGACGCCACAGTGACACTAGCCTGACCATAAACGTCGTCGATAGCGGTATTGGTATTCCCGAAAGCGACTACCAGCTTATTTTCCGCGAGTTTCATCAACTCAACGCCACCCGCGCGCGCGATCGCCAGGGCGTTGGCCTAGGGCTTGCGATTGTGGAACGGATTAGCCAGCGCCTTGAGCACCCGCTTTCTGTGCGTTCTGCCCCCGGCCAAGGCTCCTGTTTTGCGGTTAGGGTGCCCCGTGCCAGCGGTATTTCCTTTAGCCAAGCTCCCACCCCCAGCGCGCCGTTTTCCGCTGACGCCGAGTTCGAAGGGGTGCGCGTACTGATCCTGGATAACGAACCAGCCATTCTTGAAGGCATGGCGCTGTTGCTCAGTGAATGGCAGGTCAGTTGCGATACCGCGCTGGATGTGACGGCCGCCAAAGCCTGCTCGGAGGCGCCGGATATGCTGCTAGTCGACTTGCACTTAGACGATAGCGTGACTGGGCTGGAGGCCATTCGACAACTTCGACACCACTGGCATGACCCGCAGTTACCTGCCGCCATTATCAGTGCCGACCGCTCTGACCACTGGCAAAGGCGGTTACGTAATGCCAGCGTGCCGCAGTTAAACAAGCCGGTACGCCCCGGCAAACTGCGCGCACTACTACGTAGCCTGCTCAATGGCTAACCCACGCTTCCCACAGTCCTGTATCTCCCTGCCTAACGGCGTGCAGGGCATGCTGGCCCACGCACCCCATTTAACCCATGCTCACGTTAGCATCACTATTGCAGCGGGCTATTTGGATGAGCCCTCCACCCTGCCAGGCCTAGCTCACTTACTGGAGCACGTGCTCACCACCGCACCACTGACAACCTCCTCTAGCACCAGCCTGCTCACGTGGCTTGCCCAGCACCAGGGCGGGCTGAACGCCCACACCGATGACTACGTCACCGATGTGCATTTCTCGATACCGGCAGACAGCCTGGAAACGGCGGCTCTCACTGTTACCAGCCAGCTCGCCACGCCCACTATTTCGTCGCCGACCATTCACACTGAAGTCGCCGCTATTGACGCCGAATGGCAGGCCCGCCAGCACAGCTCGGCGATGCAACGGCTATCAGCCATCGCCACACTCAGTGACCCGCAGCATATCGGTGCAGGCTGCCGCCACGGCAACGCACAAACGCTGGGCCATCACACTGGGTTACTTCATGAGGCGCTGACCGCGTTTCACCACGACCACTACCACGGCGGCCGCGTTAGCATTGCAATTATCAGCCCCAGGACCACAGAAGCGGTGACCCGCCTTATTCAACGTATGGCAACGCTGTTTAACCCGCTACCGCCCAACGCTCCGGCGCTTGCTATTACACCCCGCTGGGGCAGTCTGCCCCGCGCTAAGGTGGTCGGGACGGCCAACGCCGTTGAGCTATTGTGGCCGCTACCCTCGTCCGTTTCGCGTCATCAGTTTAACGCCCTTAGCGACACTGCCGATTCGTTAAACCAAGGCCACCTGGTGGATCAGTTAGCTGACTCGATTATCGACTACCACGCGACTGCCGCCCCAACCGGGGCTTCAGACGCTTTCAGCTTGGCACTAACCGGTACCGCATCGCAGGAGCGGCTGGACGTGCTGGCGGCTTCCCTCAGCGAACGTCTAGCAGCCCCGCTCGCGACGGCCCCTATCGATCACCGCACCGTTTGGCAGCCCCCTGCCGGTACCGTGCAACTAGCGTCGGCGTGGTTTGTCTATGCGCGCCAGCAAACATTGGCACGGCGGCTTGCTGCCAATACAGCGGCTCGGCCATATTTTCCCACCAGAGATCCCAGGCCAGTTCCCCGCTGGCTTGTTTATAACGCGCCTACAACGTTCCAGCATGCTGACGATGCAGCACAATTGGCGGCCAGCCCTCATGTGCAGCGTTGGTGCGGCCAGTATGGTGTCAGCGATGATTTCGCCTCCCTTGCCGACACCACCTGGGCAGCCTGTTTTATTCCCAACGCAATGTTCCTTCCCGCCCCCCTGGCTGCCAAACGGTGCGCCCGCCGCGGCGTGATATGTCAGCACATGCAACTTGCGCAGGGCAGTTGGGTGATAACCGTGGGGGAGGGAGCGGCCGTTGCCATGCAAACCTTACTGCAAGAAGCGCATGTCAATACGGCCATTGTTCCCCAAGGACTCCTGGCTCAGCGGTTGATCCAGCGCCTGACACCGCTGCCTACCACACCGGCGGTATGGGTTTCCCATGAAGCAGAGGCAGAGGTCGTTTGCCACGCGCTGGCAGGGTTGGCCAGCCGCATGGCAACACGCTCTGTGCAGACGCCTGCTACCAATGCGCCGGCCAGCACAGCCATCATGCGCACACTGAGCTTACCGGGCACGCCCACCCAGCGCTGGCTATTAGCGCTGGTTGAGCAGCACCACAGCGCGGCCTTTTTTCAGCAGGCGCGATATGACCATCACTTGGGGTATGTCGCGGCGGTACGCAGAAGCGACGGTGCGCCCTGCTCACTTGGCTATGTGGTGCAAACCAGCGAAGACACTGAACCAGTAGGCGAAAAGCTACTAGCCATCACCAATGCCCTGTGGCAAGCGGCGGAAGATGCCCTAAAGACGCCAAACGCCCTTAAACGCTCGCTCACACCGCCTGAAACGCCCCTGGCCGCGCTGATCATCCAGTGGCAAAGCCTCTTGTCAGGCACTGATCAGCCACTGCATCGGCTTGGGCAGCACAGCATCCATTCACAGGCGCTGACCGATTTGCCCGCTCTGATAAACACCCACGGTCACTGGCAAACCCACTGGTTGGATAGTGCTGGCCACTATCGCATTAACGATTGAGGCGAGTCAGCGTTTGAGGAACTGAGAAAAATCGATATCGTTGGCCGATAGAATAGCTTGTACGCGGCTGGTCACCCCCAGCTTGCGCAAGATCGCCGACACATGGGCTTTCACTGTGGTTTCCGCGATATTGAGGTGATAGGCAATCATCTTGTTAGACTCACCGCGGGTCATGTGTTCCAACACCTGTAGCTGTTTGCGGGTCAGTTGGCGCAGCTGTTCCGCCTTAAAACCCTGCTCCTGGTGGCGACGCTTACGAATACTGTCCGGCGCGCGCATCGCATCGGCGGGTAGAAAGATATTGCCTTCCAGTACCTGGGCAATGGCGTGGCGCATCTGATCACGGGACAATGATTTGGGGATAAACCCCGCTGCACCACAAGAGACCGCCTGAAGAATAATCTGCTTATTCTCTTCCGCAGAAACAATCACCACCGGAATCGTAGGATGCTCATTACGCAGCTGCAAAAGCCCCGTTAACCCGTTCATGCCAGGCATATTTAAATCCAGCACTATCAAGTCAAGATCAGGATCCTGCTGGGCATGAGCGAAAGCCGCTGCAAAATCTTCCACCTCGATAACCTCAGCACCTGCGTAAGCTTCACGGATCACGCGCGCCATAGCGTCACGTACCAGAGGGTGATCGTCGGCAATCAGGAGTTTATACGTTGCTGTCATTATTATGGTTGCCTGTGGTTTAGCTAAATCCCGCTTACTGCCTCTTTGCTGACACTCTACTAAGTCACCCGCCTTTATTGAAGCAACTTCCAACCATCAAGCGGGTCGCAGTGCCCCTGAAGAGGCTTGCTGTCGGAAGGTGCCGGCGAACTCAACCAGTGATTGAGTTAGCCAGGTGAGCGCAGGTTCATTGGCAAACAGCCCATGCTGAATCAGCGTCATTTGCAGCGTTGGGAGCTCTTTGGGCGGCTCCACCATACGCACCGGCAGCATCATGACAAAGCGCTCAGCCATCTGACGTGGCAGCGTCATGATCGCTTCCGTCAGCGCCACTACCCGCGCTGCGGCGATGTAGTTGAGATTTTTAGAGATTACCCGGCGGGTTAAGCCGTGTTGAACCAGGCAGCTATCGATATTACTAGGGCGCAACCCGCTAATATCCGCCAGCTCCACATGGAGCGCACCCGCAAACTGACCAATATTCAGCCCTTCGCCCACGCGGCCATTATGGGTAGCGGCCAAGCAGACCAGTTCCTCATCCATCCAGGGAGTCTGAATCACGCCACTGGGCAACGCGCTTTGGCTATCCAGCCCTACCACCATATCAATTTGGCGCTGTTCCAGCCCCTCACTCAGCACGTCCGGGGTAATCAGCTCAATGGAAAAGCTAATGCCCGGCGCATAGGCCAACAGCTGACTTAAAAAGAGCGGGTACATGACCTCTTCAAAGTAATCCGTGGTGGCGAGCGTAAAGCGTCGCGTGCTGTTGGCAGGCGTAAACATTGCGGGGGGCGCAAGCCCTTGCCGCAGCATCGCCAGCGCCTGTTGCACCACGGGCAGCAGCTCAAGTGCCCGGGGTGTCGGCTGCATACCGTTTTCGGTACGCACCAGCAGCGGATCATCCAGCGACTCACGCAGCCGTTTTAAGGCATGGCTCAAGGCGGGTTGGCTTAAATGCAGCGTTTCTGCCGCGCGAGTGACGTGACGCTCGTGCATCAGCACCTCAAACACCAGCAGCAAGTTTAGGTCGAAATGGCGAAGTAAGCGCATAGCCTCTCATTATTCACATCACGAATGATTAAATTCTAAACATTCATTTAATTTATCACCAGAAATTGCTTATTGTCTGCTGCTTATTCGCCCACCCGCAACTATCAACGATAATCCAGCACGCAAGGAGAAGCACACCGGTGACCCACCCACAAACACAAACCATGCCCAGCCTTTATGGCGATGTGATTTCTACCTTTATGGGCGTAGCAAAAGCAACGGATCCTAAGACAACCGACGCTGACGTTGTGGTGAGTGGCGTTCCCTTTGACCTTGCATGTTCGGGCCGTTCAGGCACCCGCATGGGGCCGAATGCTATTCGTCAAAGTACCGCTAACCTGATCTGGGAAGGCAAGCGCTGGCCTTGGGATTTCGCCCTAGAAGATCGCCTCAAGGTGTGCGATGCAGGCAACGTTGATTACGCTTATGGCGAGCCCGAAAGCCTGGTCGATAACCTGGAAACCCACGCCAACCGCTGGTTAAAAGCGGGTAAAAAAATGCTTACCCTGGGCGGCGACCACTACATTAGCCTGCCGCTGCTGCGCGCCCACGCCCGAGAGCACGGCCCGCTGGCGCTGATCCATTTCGACGCCCACACCGATACCTACGAGCAGGGCACACGCTTTGACCACGGCACCATTTTTCACCACGCTTTAAAAGAAGGCTTAGTGGTGCCTGAGCACTCGCTGCAAATTGGCATTCGCACCAGCTACGACCGTCACAACCATCCTTACGAGGTACTGGATGCGGACTGGGTCAACGACCACGGTGCAGCCGCTGTACTGGAGCGAATTCGCGCTAAAGTGGGTCATCATCCTGCTTACGTCAGCCTGGACATTGATGGCCTGGACCCGGCATACGCCCCCGGTACCGGCACGCCCGTCTGTGGGGGTATGTCGACTGATCTAATGCTGAAAGTGATTCGCGGTATGGTGGGAATGGAGTTAGTTGGCATGGACGTGGTGGAAGTCAATCCTGCCTACGATCACGGCGACATTACGTCGCTCGCTGCTGCGACATTAGGGCTTGAGTTTTTGTATGCGCTGGCGGCGTCTAAACGGGGATAATTGCCGAAAACGTGATGGTTGGTTTGATAAGCCCCTGAATAAGCAAACTATATAGGTCACATGCTGCTTAAGAAGGGGCTAAATTTCCAAGAGTTCACGTTAGAGCTACTTAACACTCAATAGCATTAACCGCTAACCCTCCTTTGGATGTCTCTTTATACTTATCCAGCATATCTCGCCCTGTATCGCGCATGGTACGAATGACTTTATCCAATGATATAAAGTGAGTGCCATCGCCGCGTAATGCCATTTGAGCGGCGTTGATCGCCTTTACCGTTGCGATAGCGTTGCGCTCGATACAAGGGACTTGAACCAACCCGCCAACGGGGTCACAGGTTAACCCTAAATTGTGCTCCAAGCCGATTTCGGCCGCATGCTCGACTTGTTCGGGCGTGCCCCCCATCACATCAGCCAAGCCAGCCGCTGCCATGGCACAAGCCGACCCGACCTCCCCCTGGCAGCCCACTTCGGCGCCGGAGATCGAGGCATTTTTCTTGCACAGAATGCCAATGGCGCCTGCCGCCAGCAAAAAATCCACCACGTTTTTCTCACAGGCGTTGGGCTGAAACTTCATATAGTAGTGTAAGACGGCGGGGATGATGCCTGCGGCACCGTTGGTGGGCGCCGTGACCATGCGCCCCCCTGCAGCATTCTCTTCGTTAACGGCGAGGGCAAAAATATTCACCCACTCCATCGCTGAGAACGTTGAGGCGATCAGGCAGTCATTCTGCTCTGCCGCTTGAAGACGCTGGTGAAGCAGCTTAGCCCTTCGCTTAACGTTTAAACCGCCCGGCAGTATCCCTTCGTGGGTTAATCCATTATCGATGCATTCACACATCACTTGCCAGATACGCCACAGTTCGTTTCTGACCTTCTCCTCCGTCCGCCATACTTTCTCATTTTCCAGCATCAGCCGGCTGACACTGAGCTGCTCTTTTTTACATAGCGCCAGGAGTTCGTCTGCGGTATCGAAGTTGTAAGGAATGGTAACGCCACCCAAATCGTCCAGCGGCATATCCACCTGGGCCTGTTCAACCACGAAGCCGCCGCCCACCGAGTAATAGGTATTTTGATACACCAAGTCGCCCTGATGCGTGAAAGCTTTGAGCCTCATGGCATTAGGGTGGTGGGGCAAGCTCTCTTCATGAAAAAAGAGGTCACTCTCCCAAACAAACTTCACTGTTTTTTGTCGACCCAGCTGTAATGACTGGCTCTCTTTAAGCGCCTGAATGGCTGGCTCAATAATCGAGGGATCTATTGTGCTAGGGCGTTCACCCATTAATCCCATAATAATTGCGTTATCGGTGGAATGTCCGATACCCGTGGCGGACAACGAGCCATAAAGATGGACTTCAAGATGCCCTACCTCATCGAGCAGGCTGTTTTCGCGCAGGGTGGTGACATACTTAAAAGCCGCCTGCATGGGCCCGACGGTATGGGAACTGGAGGGGCCTACTCCAATCTTAAAAAGGTCGAAAACACTGATAGGCATTGGCGCACCTCTTGACGTATAAACAGGGGAAAGTCAGGCGGTGCCTGACAATTTCAATAAGTTATTGATGTGATGATAAATAAAACTAAGCTATCTTTTATTGATGATATTTTTATATTTATTAAATGATACTTTTAGGCACGGCTTATCACACATAACTTCTCACACATAACAAGGGGTTACTTATCGCTCTGGCAAAAGCTTAGTAACGACAGCAACCCAATTATCATAGCCAGCTCAAACTGTTTGCGTTTATTAACAATCGCATTAGGTAAAAAGCATTAGTCACAAAAAAGGCTAGTTACCAAAAACTAGTTGCCAAAAACGACTGTGCGCCCTGAGTAAAAGAACACGCGGCGTTCTAAGTGATAGCTAATCGCTCTAGCCAGCGTTAGGCACTCGATATCACGCCCCTTGGCCACCAGATCCTCGGGGTAGTGGGTATGATCCACAGGCTCGACCCCTTGAGCAATAATCGGCCCTTCATCAAGGTCATTATTAATGTAGTGTGCCGTCGCGCCGACCAGCTTAACCCCTTTCTCATACGCCTGATGATAAGGCTTAGCACCTTTAAAACCGGGCAGCAACGAGTGGTGAATATTGATGGCCCGTCCAGCTAATAGCTCACACATAGAGGGGGAAAGTACCTGCATATACCTTGCCAGCACCACCAGTTCCGCGTCGGTATCCGCGATGATGTCGCGTACCTGGGCCTCCTGCTGCAATTTCGTCTCGGGCGTGATCGGCAGGTAGTGGTAGGGCAAATCGTGCCAGGCTGCCAATGGCTCCAGATCGGGATGATTGGAAATCACCGCTTTGATATCCAGCGGAAGCTGCCCTGTCCGATAACGGTAGAGCAGATCATTCAAGCAGTGATCGGCCTTGGAGACCATAATCACGGTGCCGGTGCGTTTGCCAGGGGCCGTCAATTCGAACTGCATATCGAATTCGCTTGCCCGCGCTGAAAAATCGGTGTGAAAGCGCTCTTCATGAAACTCATCTTGCTCTGGGCGAAACTCGGCGCGAATGAAAAAGCGCCCGCCGAGCCGATCATCGAAAGAGTTGAGTTCAGTGATATAGCACTGCTGCTCTTTTAGAAAGCGCGTGACGACGTCCACCGTTCCCAAGCGGCTAGGGCATTGGGCGGCCAGTATCCAGGTATCACTCATTCGGCTCATAGTGCATGCTTCTCAGTTAGCGGCAGACCGTTGCGGAAGATCATAGCGGCCGGAACAGCGTTCCGGCCTGCCCGCTTATTGTTGTACGTTGACGCCATACTCTGCCGCTGCATCCAGCAACCAGCGATAGCAGTAGTCGGCAAAGCTGCGTCGCACCACTAACTCCCAGCGCTCTTCACTGGGACGACGCAGGATAGTGGTCGCCTTGGCGAAGACGGTAGTAACACCCTTTCCCACCGGGAAATTGCTGGGGTGAACATCGTAGATCACTGTTTTCATCAATAGCTCTCGGGCTGCTTCGCCGGAAATCTCCAATAGCGTCTGACCACCGCTGACGTCGCTAATCGCGAAATGGGCGCTGCCCAAATACTCGCGCAGCTTCGTCTCCAGCGGGAACTCCTCTCCACCGGGGACGATCACCAGCCACTCGTCCGGGGAGAGCCACTGAATGGAGCGCTCGCCGCTGGCATCTTGCACCAACGCCTGGGGTTGTCCAGGCAAGCTAATGCCGAGCACGTCACGCACCGCCTCGTCGAGCACGATGGCGCCACCGCGCAGGATCAGATGCCCAAGCATTGCCCGCTCGCGTAGCTGAAGTCGGCTTGGGCCGCCGGCCTGGGGGGCACCGCTGCGACGATAGCTATAGGCTAACGGGGACTCTACCGGAATAGCGGTATCAGTACGGGTGTCGAAGGTGGCCGCGTTAGACATGCTGGCGCTCTCCCTTGGGGTCGTAGAAAACGGTGCTGACGATTTCAGCCTCATGGGTTTGTCCATCCGCCATGGGCAGGTAGACCGTCTCGCCTAGTTTCTGATGGCCACCCTTGACCACCGCTAGCGCAAAGCCTGAATCCAAAATCGGGCTGTAGTAGCTGGAGGTAACATGGCCCACCATCGGCATAGGGATCGCATGCTTGGGATCAAGCACGATCTGGGCCCCCTCTTCGAGGACCACCTTCGGGTCCTTCGGTCTGAGCCCCACCAACTGCTTGCGGTTCTCACGCTTGGTGTCACTGCGCGTCAGGGCACGCTTGCCAATCCATGAGTAGGGCTTGTCATAGCCTACACACCACTGCATGCCTAAGTCTTCCGGCGTCACGGAGCCGTCGGTTTCCTGACCCACGATGATGAAGCCCTTTTCAGCGCGCAGAACGTGCATGGTTTCGGTGCCATAGGGCGTCAAGCCATACTTCTCGCCATGCTTGAACAGGGTCTGCCACACATGCATGGCGTAGTTTGCCTGCACGTTGATCTCAAAGGTCAGCTCGCCCGTAAAAGAGATGCGGAAGACCCGTGCTGGCACCCCCGCCACTTTCCCGGATCGCCAATCCATAAACTTAAAGCTATCGCGGTCAAGATCGAGATCACTGATCTCAGCGAGCAGCTTGCGCGCTTCCGGGCCAGTGATGGTCATGGTGGCCCAGTGGTCGGTCACTGAAGAGAAGTAAACATCCAGTTCCGGCCACTCGGTCTGATGCCACAACTCCAGCCATTCCAGGATCGCTGCCGCGCCACCGGTAGTGGTGGTCATCAAAAAGTGGTTATCGGCCAGGCAGCTGGTCACACCGTCGTCGGTGACCATGCCATCGTCTTTGCACATCAGACCGTAACGGCACTTGCCGACTGCCAACTTCTCCCACTTGTTGGTGTAAATCCGTGCCAGAAACTCACGCGCATCTGGCCCTTGGATATCAATTTTGCCAAGCGTCGAGGCATCGAGGATACCGACCTTCTCGCGCACCGCCAGGCACTCGCGAGCCACTGCCTCCGCCATACTCTCGCGTTCGCCATTGACGGCCCCTGCGCGTTTTTGTGGATAGTACCAGGGGCGCTTCCACTGGCCGACGTCCTCGAACTCGGCGCCGCGCTCTACGTGCCACTGGTGCAGCGCGGTGTAGCGTTCGGGGTCGAACAAATCACGGCAGTGGCGACCAACAATAGCGCCGAAGGTGACCGGGGTGTAGTTAGGACGGAACACCGTGGTGCCCACCTCGGGAATGGAGCGATTCAAGCAACGGGCGGCAATCGCCATGCCGTTGATGTTGCCCAGCTTGCCCTGATCCGTACCGAAGCCCATCGCGGTGTAGCGCTTGATGTGCTCAATAGACTCAAAGCCCTCCCGGGTCGCAAGCTCGATCCCCGCCGCGGTGACGTCGTTCTGTAGGTCGACGAACTGCTTGGGACCACGCAGGGTAGGCTTCTCGTGAGGCACCTGGAAGAGCGCCACCGCAGGCCCTTGCTGCAGACGTTCAGCGCTCGGCAGAGTGACCGTCTGAACGGCATGGCCCATGGCGGCAGCTGCCTTGATGCCCGCCTCGACACCTTCCGCCAGCACGTCACCCAGGGCATAGGTGCCATTGACACCGCCACACGCCTGAACACCCTTCACCAGTCCCGGCACAAAGCCGAGAATATCGTCGCGCCAGGTAGGCCGCGCGCCAGTGTGGGACGCCAAGTGAATCACCGGGCTGTAGCCGCCGGAGCTGGCGATGGTGTCGCAGGCCAACTCCTGAACCGGGCCGCTCACTTTGAAAGCGACAATATCAATCTTGGCGACCCGTGCCGCGGTGACCCGATTGCTGCCCTTCGCCTCGATAACGGCGCTGCCCGTAATAATCTTGATGCCCTGGGCGCGGGCGGCATCCACCCAGTCGCCCGCCGGCGCCTCGCGGGCGTCCACGATAGCGACGACCTCGGAGCCGGCCTCTTTCCAGTCCAAGGCAGCGCGGTAGCCGTAGTCGTTGCTGGTGGAGAGCACCAGTTTGCGGCCCGGTGCCACGCCATAGCGGCGAATGTAGGTCGACACAGCGCCAGCCAGCAGGTTGCCCGGCACGTCATTGCCCGCGTAGACCAGCGGACGCTCGTGGGCGCCCGTGGACAGAATCACCTGGCCAGCGCGTACCCGGTGCAGGCGTGCGCGCACCTGACGGTGGCCATTTTCCACCGGCGCCGTATCGCTTAGGTGCTCGGTACGCCGCTCATGCAGCGTCACAAAATTGTGGTCGTGATAACCGTTAGCCGTGGTGCGCGGCAGCAGCGTGACGTTTTCGCAACCGGCCAGTTCATCCAGCACCCGGGCCACCCACTGATCCGCCGGCTTGCCTTCTAGGGTTTCGCGGCTGGCCAGCAGCGAGCCGCCCATCTCTTCCTGCTCATCGGCCACCATCACCCGGGCGCCGCTGCGCGCGGCGGCCAGCGCCGCCGCCAGACCCGCGGCGCCTGCACCGACGACCAGCACATCGCAGTGCTGATTGAAGTGGTCATAGTTATCTGGATCGGCTTCCATGGGGCTGCGACCCAGCCCCGCCGCCTTGCGGATGTACTTCTCGTAGGTCAGCCACATCGAGGCCGGCGCCATGAAGGTCTTGTAGTAGAAGCCCGGTGGCATAAACTGCCCGCCCAGCTTGCCGAACAGGCCCATCAGGTCGCGCTGTACGTTCGGCCAGCCATTGGTACTGCTGGCGGCCAAGCCTTCATATAGCGCCTGCTGGGTGGCGCGTACGTTCGGCACCTGAGCCGCTTCACTGCTACCCAACTGCACGATGGCATTCGGCTCCTCGGCACCGGCGGCAACGATGCCGCGGGGCCGCGAGTATTTAAAGCTGCGGTTGACGATATCCACGCCATTAGCCAGCAGCGCCGAAGCCAGAGTATCCCCGGGGTGTCCTTGGTAACGCTGACCGTTAAAGGTAAAGCTCAACGTGCGGGAGCGGTCGATACGCCCGCCCGTGTTAAGGCGGAACACTTGTTGCTTGGACTGGCTCATGCCCGCACTCCTTCTTGTTGGTTTACCGCGGCGGCTTCGCGAGGCTTAGTCTGGCTGTCAGCGGTAATCGACGGCTGCTCGCCCATTTTGTAAGTCTCGAGAATCTCGTAGCTCACGGTGTGACGCGTCACGTTGAAAAACTTGCGGCAACCCACCGCATGCACCCACATTTCATGGTGAACGCCACGGGGGTTGTCACGGAAGAACAGGTAATTCCCCCACTCTTCGTCACTACACGCCTCGGGCTCCTTGGGGCGCTCGATATGCGCCTGGCCCTTGGGGTGGAATTCCTCTTCCTCACGGTGTTCGCCGCAGTAGGGGCAGTAGATATAGAACATGCGAATACTCCTCTCGTATGAACCCTAGTGGGCAACGCCGGCAGCGCCGTGCTCGTCGATCAGCGCACCGCTGTGGAAGCGGAACATGGAGAACGGCTCGGCGATGGGATGCATTTCCCCCTTGGCCAGGCTGGCGGCAAACACATGCCCCGACCCTGGCGTCGCCTTGAAACCGCCGGTGCCCCAACCGCAGTTGAAGTACAGACCTTTCACCGGTGTTTTGGAGATGATCGGGCAAGCGTCCGGGCAGGTATCGACGATGCCGCCCCACTGACGGTTCATGCGCACCCGAGAGAAGATTGGGAACATTTCAACGATCGCCTGGAGCGTGTGCTCCACGGTGGGATAACTGCCGCGCTGGCCATAGCCGTTATAGCCGTCGATGCCCGCGCCGATCACCAGGTCGCCCTTGTCGGACTGGCTGATGTAGCCATGCACCTGGTTCGACATCACCACCGTATCGAGAATAGGTTTGATCGGCTCAGAGACTAAGGCTTGCAGCGGATGGGACTCCAACGGCAGGTTAAAGCCGCCCATATTGGCCAGCACGCTGGAATTACCGGCGGTCACACAGCCCACGGTCTTGGCCTCGATGTCGCCACGGTTGGTGTGTACGCCGTAGATCTGGCCGTCACGAATCTTGAAGCCGGTGACTTCGGTCTGCTGAAGGATATCCACCCCATGCGCATCGGCACCACGGGCATAGCCCCAGGCTACCGCATCGTGGCGCGCCACGCCGGCGCGCGGCTGCCAGGAGGCGCCCATCACCGGGTAGCGAGCGTTCTTGGAGCAGTCCATAATCGGCACTAGCTCCTGCACTCCTTTGGCGTCTAAAACTTCACCGTCGATACCGTTCAGCCGATTGGCATTCACCCGACGCTGGATATCGCGCATGTCCTGCAGGGTATGCCCGAGGTTGAGCACCCCACGCTGAGAGAACATCACGTTATAGTTCAGATCCTGCGAGAGCCCTTCCCACAATTTCATGGCATGTTCGTAAAGGACGGCCGATTCGTCCCATAAATAGTTGGAGCGCACGATAGTGGTATTACGGGCGGTGTTGCCGCCGCCCAGCCAACCTTTCTCAATCACCGCCACGTTCTTGACGCCGAACTCTTTCGCCAAGTAGTAGGCCGTGGCCAAGCCGTGACCGCCACCACCGACGATGATTACATCGTACTGCTTCTTGGGTGTGGGGTTGCGCCACTGGCGCTCCCAGTTCTCGTGGTGGCTCAGCGCGTGCTTGACCAGGCCGAAGCCGGAATAGCGTTGCATAGGGGTCTCCTCTCAAGCGATGGCTTCGACGGCTTCAGCGACAGTTTCAGCGTAGACAGGATGCCGGGCACACACATCAGCCACTTTGGCTTGCACTTTAGCTTCAATGGCAGCGGTGTCTTTGCCTGCAGCCAACTCGTCCAAGATGTCGCAAATCCATCCCGCCAGCTCACTACATTCCTCGGCATCGAAACCGCGTGTGGTGACCGCTGGGGTTCCAATACGCAGGCCGGACGTTACGAAGGGGCTTTGCGGGTCGTTGGGCACCGTGTTTTTATTCACCGTAATATGTGCGCGGCCAAGTGCAGCATCCGCATCTTTACCGGTAATGCCTTGGCGGATAAGCGAAACCAAAAAGAGGTGGTCGTCGGTGCCGCCAGACACTACGTCGTAGCCACGCTCCATGAACACCTTGGCCATCGCCCGGGCGTTATCGATCACCTGCTGCTGATAGCGCACAAACTCCTGGTTCATGGCTTCCTTAAACGCCACCGCCTTAGCGGCAATCACATGCATCAGCGGGCCGCCCTGCTGGCCTGGAAAAACCGCGCCATTGAGCTTTTTATACAGCGCTTCGTCACCATGAGCGGAGAGAATCAAGCCACCCCGTGGGCCACGTAGCGTTTTATGGGTGGTGGTGGTGACCACATGAGCGTAAAGCAGCGGGCTCGGATAGAGACCAGCGGCCACCAGGCCAGCGACGTGGGCCATATCGACCATCAACCAAGCGCCTACCTCATCGGCGATGGCACGAAAACGCCGCCAGTCCACCACGCGAGAGTAAGCGGAGAAACCTGCGATGATCATCTTCGGCTGGTGCTCGCGAGCTAAGCGCTCGACTTCTTCGTAATCGATCTCACCGGTTTCCGGCTTGAGGCCATACTGTACGGCGTTGTAATGCTTACCCGAGAAGTTGGGTGCAGCACCATGGGTTAAGTGGCCGCCGTGGGCTAGGCTCATACCCAATACCGTATCGCCCGGCGATACCAGTGCCATGAACACAGCGGCATTGGCCTGGGCTCCGGAGTGCGGCTGCACATTGGCATAATTGGCGCTAAACAGGTTACAAGCTCGCTCAATGGCGAGAGCTTCAACCTTGTCAACGAACTCACACCCGCCGTAGTAACGGCGACCTGGATACCCTTCTGCGTACTTATTGGTCAGCTGTGTACCTTGCGCTTCCATGACAAGTTTGCTGGCGTAATTTTCGGAGGCGATCAATTCAATATGTGCTTCTTGGCGAACCGTTTCTTCAGCAATTGCCTCAGCAAGCAACGCGTCGTAATTGGCCAAGCGGGCGTTGGGCGAAAAATTATTTTGAAGCATTACCGCCTCCTGATGAGTCACTTTTTTATTAAGTGCTGAACATACTCTTTAATGCTGATAAACCCAGGTCGCTTGCAACCAAAGTCCCTATCAACGCGTTGTTACCGCGATACTATCGTTGGTGTCCGGCCCCAAGATGCTTACCGACGTCACCACACGATGTATTTGCGACATCGGCAACATTTAGCCGATACCACGCCTGACGCCGCCAAAAAAGCAAAGCGCCCTTGACGGACGAGTAACCGTTTAGGGCGCTTATGACTCAGCAGCAAGATACTTGTATGGGCTAAAAATCCACCACCAGATCCCCTTTAGGCCGACTACAGCAAGATAGAATGTAGCCCTCTTCAACATCTTCTTCGGTAATACCGCCGTTATGTTCCATTTCCACCTCACCTGATTTGAGTTCTACTCGGCAAGTACCGCAAATCCCCATACCGCAAGCTTTGGGAATATGCAGGCCCAGCTTCGCTGCTGCCGCATGAACCGTCTCACCCGGTTGGATACGGACACTTTTCCCTGAAGACGCAAATTCAATGCTGTGCAATTCACTGGTATCGACATTTTCGGCGTCAACCTCTGCCTGCTCGGCCAGCTCACGTACCTCCTCACGAACGTCGACCGGCGTGGCGCCAAACAACTCTTCATGGTAGTGGTTCATGTCAAAGTTGTGGTGTCGCAGGATACGTTTGATGGCATCCATGTAGGGCGCCGGCCCACAACAAAAGATCTCCCGCTCCATAAAATCCGGCACCATTAGCTCGAACAGCGGCTGGGTGAGATAACCACGATAGCCAGCCCAGGCCTCACCAATATCTTCCTTGCTCTCGCAAATGATATGCAGCTTGAATTCAGGGATGCGCGAAAACATATGCACCAGCTCACGATGATAAATCACATCACGCGGGGCGCGGGCACTGTGTATGAACTCAACGTCGACAGCGGCATTGGTATCGAAAAGCCAGCGCGTCATGGACATCAAGGGCGTAATGCCGACACCGCCGGAGAGAAACAGCACTTTCTCGGCGGGGTAATCGATAGAGTTAAAATTGCCGACCGGCCCGTGCACGGCCAGCTCGTCGCCTACCTTTAAATTGGTATGCAGCCAATTGGATACCTTGCCCCCCGGCACCTGTTTGACGGTGATTGAAAAGCTGTAAGGAATCGAGGGAGAGCTGGAAATCGTATAGGAGCGCATGATCGGCTGATGATCAATCTCAAGCTCCAGCGTCACGAACTGACCCGGCTTGAAGAAGAACAGCACAGGCTGCTCGGCCATAAAACAGAACGTGCGTACATCCTGGGTTTCCTGGATCACCTTGACGCACCGCACCTGGTGACGGCCATTGGTCCAGGTTTGGGTCGTGACCGGATTGAAGAAATTAGTTGTCATTATCGCCTCTGCCTGAACAGGCTTCATCACTATGCATCGCCGAACCGTATTTGCGATACAGCCAGCACCTTTGAGCTGCATTTTGGGTATGCACTTGCTAACCGACTTACCTGACAGCGACTCACACTTACCTCGTGCCACTCTCTATCGTTTAGAAACCTCTTTTTTAGTCGCCGCTACGCCATCGAATGTCGCGGGCAGATAATTGGCAGTGCAGCGCCTGCAACACAATCGGTGCCTGACGTCAGGCCACATTTAAATCAAACGCCAGGTTACGCAACAGAACAACAAGAGACGCAATCTTGACTATCGGCCGATTCGCAGCCCTTTGAGGGGGGAGCGGAGGTTTACGAGGATACTGGTAATGGAAAAAAGTGTTTCTAACCGGATGGATGACCCACTCGCCGAGGCGCGGGCGGCAACGGTCCAGATGCTTCAGGAAAGAGGGCGTACCTTTTCGCTTCCGCAACCGTTTTATAACGATGCCCGCCTGTTCGCGCTTGATATGCAGGAGGTGTTCGAGAAGGAATGGCTGTTTGCTGGCATGACGTGCGAGATCCCGGCCAAGGGTAACTTCATGACACTGGATATTGGTGATAACCCCATTGTCATCGTGCGCGGCAGTGAAGGCATTATTCATGCGTTTCACAATGTATGCCGCCACCGCGGGTCGCGTCTTTGCACGAAAGATAAGGGCAAGGTGGCCAAGCTCGTCTGCCCCTACCACCAGTGGACCTACGAACTTGATGGTCGATTGCTGTTTGCCGGCAGCGACATGGGCACTGACTTCGACCTCAACCAGTTTGGCCTCAAGCCGGTCAACCTGCGCACTGCCGGCGGCTTCATCTTTATCAACCTAAGCGATGAGCCGCCCGCCATTGATGACTTTCTGACAACGCTTGAGCACTATCTCGAGCCGTACCAGATGGACAACGTCAAGGTCGCCACCGAGTCCAGTATCGTCGAGCAAGCCAACTGGAAACTGGTTATCGAAAACAACCGTGAGTGCTATCACTGCAACGGCGCTCATCCTGAGCTACTAAACTCGCTGCAGGAATTTGATGACACCGACGACCCGCGCGCAACGCCCGCCTACAAAGCGCTGGTGGCCCGCAAACAGGCCGACTGGGACGGGGAGAAGGTTCCTCACCAGTTGACGCGGCTTGGCAAGCGCAACCGCTTGACCCGCACGCCGCTGCTGGATGGCATTGTGTCGATGACGATGGACGGCCAACCCGGCTGTCAGAAGCTGATGGGGCGCTTATCAAGCCCTGACATGGGCTCCCTGCGCATTCTGCATCTGCCCAACTCATGGAACCACTTCATGGGCGATCATGCGGTGGTATTTCGCGTGCTGCCGCTTGGCCCGCAACAAACTGTGGTGACCACCAAGTGGCTGGTTCACAAGGACGCCGTGGAAGGCGTTGACTACAACCCTGAAAAGTTGCGCCGCGTGTGGGATGCTACCAACGATCAGGACCGCCAACTCGCCGAGGAGAACCAGCGCGGCATTAACTCCAAGGCTTACCAACCCGGTCCTTACTCTGAAACCTATGAGTTCGGTGTTATCGACTTTATCGACTGGTACGCTGCTCGTATGCTTGAGAATTTAGAACACGATGCGCCGATGTTACATTTAGCCCGAGGTTAAAACGTGAAGGATCAAGGCAGCGACGTTTACCGTCACTAGGACTTAGCCAGAGTAGCTGACAACGTGTACACATAAGAGACACCTGTGTACACTTTGCCACACTATTCCTAGACTATTCTTAGAGACCTGCTCAATGCCACCCACCGATACGCCCGCCGCTAAGGGCTCCCAAGACGTCTGGCTTGATGCGGCGTTTGAGCTGCTACTGGAATCCGGCGTCGATAGCGTGCGCATTCTTTCCCTTGCCAAGCGACTAAAGCTTTCTCGGACCAGTTTCTACTGGTTCTTCAAGGATCGCGAGGCACTGCTGGAGGCACTGATTGCACGCTGGCGTGAAAAGAATACCCAAGGGCTAGTGCATCAGACCGAAGCCTATGCCGAGAATATCGTCGAGGCGATGCTCAATGTCTTCGACTGCTGGCTGGACCCTAAACTGTTCGACTCCCCGCTAGAGTTCGCCATGCGCAGCTGGGCGCTACAGTCAGCATCCGTAGTGAGTGAAATCGATGCGGCTGATGCCACCCGTATCGAAGCACTGGCGCGAATGTTCCAGCGTTACGGCTATGATCCGCTGGCGGCCAACGTTCGGGGCCGCACCATCTACCTAACCCAGATCGGCTATATCTCGATGAAGACCCAGGAACCGCTCGAGGTGCGCATGCAGCGCATCCCCGCCTATGTCGAAATCTTCACCGGCCAGCCGCCTGGTTCCAGGGAATTGCAACGCTTCCATGCCCGCCATGGTTATATAGAGGAATAGAGGAATAAGGACGCTTAAGAGACGCAATGTTCCGTTCTGCGCTCTCCCAAACCTCAGCCTTCAGTTAGGGTGTTACGGCTATGGGGCGCTTTATCCGTGCCATTGGCTACCCGATGGGCCGCCTCAAGCCCACGATGAACCGCTTGGTCGATTCCCTCATCCAGCATTGTTCGCAGCCCCTGGGCCGTGGTGCCGTCATAAGCAATCAGTCGCTCAACCATATCACCGGGATCGGTTCCCAGCCTTTCCAGCAGCAGGCTGCCGCCTACCAGGGTCTGCATGACGGCCTCAAGTGCGATATCGTCGGCGATCCCCATCTGCTTGGCGTGCTCCAACATTGATTGCGCCAGCAAAGCGGGGTAAGCAGGCCCAGCCCCACTCAAGGCCGTCAGATAATCGAGATCACGCTCGTTGGCGACCTCCCGTGCTTTGCCGCAGCTCTCCAACAACGTTTGAACTAGTCGCTTGTCAGCCTCTGTGACCTGCTGGGCGGCAAACCAGGGAAAATAGGCCCGACGGATTTCCGCCGCCGCGTTCGGCATGGCACGCACTACCCGGCTACCCCCCACTCGACTAGAGACCTCCTGCAAGGAAGCCATCGCCAACAGGGAGATAACCAACTTCCCGCCAGCATCGATATCGACGCTGGCGAGATCTTGCGGACGTACCGAAAGAATGACGACGTCAACCAACCCGACCAATTCACGGTTGTTCTTAACACAGCGAACGCCACGCCAATCACGGTAAGCATTGCTGCTCCCGGAGCGCGATGAAACGACTAATCGATCAGCAGACACAATACCCTGCTCCAGGAGGGCAAGCCCGAGAGCCCGCCCCATCCACCCCTGTCCACCGATAATTCCAATCACAAAGTTTTGCTCCATTTCCCCGCCTCCTAGCCCATAAACCAACCTCGTGCCAGCAGCGCTCCTACTATGTGATGACGACCTGCTCTGTCCACAGCTTTGCCGCCATGTACATATATGAACATTATATTGACAACTATGAACATGGACGCCTAAATTTGTCAAATACACAATAAAATAGAGCGCTTCCCATGGATAACGATCCGCTGCTGCAGCCCTTCCAGCTCAAGCATCTAACCCTGAAAAACAGGCTTATGATGACAGCCCATGAGCCCGCTTATCCTGAGGATGGGATGCCCAAGGCACTCTACCGTGCCTACCACGTCGAGCGCGCCAAGGCAGGCCTTGGCCTAACCATGACGGCAGGATCCGCGGCGGTGGCCAAGGACAGCCCACCCGTGTTCAACAACATCCTCGCCTATAAGGATGAAGTAGTGCCCTGGATGCATGAGCTGACCGACGCCTGTCACGAGCACGGCACCGCAGTGATGATCCAACTCACCCACCTGGGCCGGCGCACCCGTTGGGACAAGGGCGACTGGCTGCCAGCGGTGTCGCCTTCTCATCGTCGCGAGGCGTCCCACCGCGCCTTTCCCAAGCAGGTAGAGGATTGGGATATCGAGCGCCTGATCCGAGACTACGCCGATGCCGCCGAACGCATGCATGCCGCCGGCCTCGATGGCATCGAACTGCAGGCCTATGGCCACCTGATGGATCAGTTCTGGTCGCCACTGACCAATACCCTTGAGGGGCCTTATGGCGGGGATCTCGATAACCGGCTGCGTTTCACCTTCGACGTGCTGCGCGCCATTCGCCAGCGGGTTGGCGAGGCGTTCATCGTCGGCGTGCGCTACACCGGCGACGAGATGCTGCCGGGTGGGCTGACGTCCGGCGACGGGATGGAGATCTCACGGCGCTTGAAGGACAGCGGTTTGGTCGACTTTCTCAACGTGGTTCGTGGCCACATCGACACCGATGCGGGGCTCACCGACGTGATTCCCATCCAGGGCATGCCCAGCGCCCCGCACCTGGATTTCGCCGGTGAAATACGTCGCGAGATCGACTTTCCCACCTTCCATGGCGCCAAGATCCAGGATGTCGCCACTGCCCGTTATGCCATCGCCTCAGGCAAGGTCGACATGATCGGCATGACCCGCGCCCACATGGCCGACCCCCATATCGTGCGCAAGATTGCCGAAGGGCGAGAGGAAGAGATTCGCCCCTGCGTCGGCGCCAACTACTGCCTTGATCGCATCTATCAAGGCGGCGCCGCCTACTGTATTCATAACGCTGCCACCGGGCGCGAAACCACCATGCCGCACACCATTCCCAAGGCGGCACAGCAACGGCGATTCGTGATTATCGGCGCGGGGCCAGCAGGGTTAGAAGCCGCTCGTGTTGCCGGTGAGCGTGGCCACTCGGTGGTGGTGTTCGAAGCCGCCAGCGATGCTGGCGGGCAGATACGTCTCACGGCGCAGAGTGAGCGACGTCGTGAGATGCTGGGCATCATCGATTGGCGCCTGGCGCGCTGTGAAGCACTCGGCGTCGAGATTCGCTACAACGTCTGGGCCGAGGCCGAGGAAGTGCGCGCCGAAAAGCCGGATGTGGTGATCGTGGCCACCGGCGGCTACCCCATGGAAGATCAGCCCGCGGTCGGCAGCGACTTAGTCGTCAATACCTGGGATATTCTTTCCGGGCACGTGCCGCCGGGCAAACGGGTGTTGCTGTTCGACGATGCAGGCGACCATGCCGCCCTGCAGGCGGCGGAGATCATTACCGCCGCGGGGGCTGAGCTTGAGATTATGACGCCGGATCGCACCTTCTCCGCAGAGATCATGGCCATGAACCTAGTGCCCTACATGCGTTCCCTGCAGCGTGCCAACGTCACCTTCACGCCGACTTACCGGCTGAAGTCCGTGCAGCGCGACGGCAGTGAACTGCTCGCCGAAATCACCAGCGATTATGCCATTCATGGCCAGCAGGATAGTGGGCATGAGCGGCGTATCGACCAAGTGGTCGTCAACTACGGCATCACACCGATGGCCGATATCTATTTCGAGCTAAAACCGCACGCCAGCAACCGCGGCAAGGTGAATTACGATGACCTGATCGTGGGCGCCCCCCAGAGCGTGACTAGCAACCCGGATGGCCGCTTCCAGCTGTTTCGGATCGGTGATGCTGTCGAGTCCCGCAACACCCACGCGGCTATCTACGACGCGCTCAGGTTGGTCAAAGACCTTTAGTTTTCGCATCAAACCGGCGCGCTACCAATGCTGCTTGGGCTTAGTCTGGCGAGAGCCCCCGCAGACGCTCACTGCGCCGGCGTAATAGCTCAAGGGTAGTGAGCAGCAACATCGAGAGCAGCACCAGCATGGTCGCCACGGCTAGGATCGTCGGGCTGATCTGCTCGCGAATGCCCGACCACATCTGGATCGGCATGGTGCGCTGTTCAGGGCCTGCAATGAACAGCACCACGACGACTTCATCGAATGAAGTAATAAAGGCAAACAGCGCCCCTGACACCACCCCCGGCGTGACCAGTGGTAGCACCACCTTGAAGAAGGTCCGAGTGGGATTGGCGCCGAGGCTATGCGCGGCGCGGATCAGCGTGGTGTCGAAGCTCGATAGCGTGGCCGTCACGGTGATGACCACGAAGGGAATGCCGAGCGCCGTATGCGCCAGGATAACGCCTACGTAGGTCTGGGCGAGATTGACCTTGGAAAAGAAGAAGAACATCGCCGCCGCGGAGATGATCAGCGGCACGATCATCGGCGAGATCAACAGTGCCATAATTGCGCCACGCGCCGGCATGTGCCGACTCGACAACCCCAGCGCCGCAACGGTCCCCAGCACCGTGGCCAGCAGTGTGGACGCGATACCGATGATGAAGCTGTTCTTGATAGCGTTGAGCCATTCGCTTGAGGTAAAGAAATCCTGATACCAGCGCAACGAATAACCGGCCGGGTCGAAGGCCACCATTTTTTTACTGAAAGTGAAGTAGGGCTCGGCATTGAACGACAGCGGGATGATCACCAGTAGCGGCCCTATCAGGAACAGAAAGACCAGGCCACAGATAAACAGAAAGAGATAGTGCCAGATGCGCTCGCCACGGGTGGCGTAGGAAGGAATGGCCATGGTTTACCCCAGCTTGACCTTGTCGACGCCGATCAGACGGTTGAACACCAGATAGCAAATAATCACCACGAACAGCAGGATGGAGGCAATCGCGGCGGCCAGCCCCCAGTTGAGCGATGTCTGCATATGGTAGGCAATGTAATTAGTGATAAAGCGCCCCGACTGCCCGCCCACCAGCGCTGGCGTGATGTAGTAGCCGATCGACAGGATAAACACCAGGATCCCGCCAGCGGCAATGCCCGGGATCGTCAGCGGAAAGTAGACCCGACGGAAACTCAGAAACGGTTTGCCTCCCAACGAGCGTGCCGCGCGCATGTAGCTGGGCGGGATGGTCTTCATCACCGAGTAGAGCGGTAGGATCATAAACGGCAGCAGGATATGCGTCATGGCGATGATCGTGCCCATCTTGTTGTGGATCATCTGCCACCGCGCCTCATCGGCAATCACACCAAGGGCCACCATCACGTCGTTGAGCACGCCCTGTGACTGCAGGATAGCGATCCAGGTAGTGGTGCGCACCAGCAGTGAGGTCCAGAACGGCAGCAGTACTAGAATCATCAGCAGATTGGAGTGACGCGCGGGAAGACTCGCCAGCAGAAAAGCCACCGGAAAACCAAGCAGTAGCGTTAGGCCAGTGATAACGGCGCTCATCCACAGCGTTCGCCAAAATAGCGTGGCATGAATCTGCATATGCTCTGGCACTTGGACGATCTCACCGTCCGGGCTCAACTGGAGATCGACCGCCGCCAGATAATACGAAATCGTATAGGGAGACGCTTCGCGCTGGATCAGCTTCCAGGTATCGAGTTCCCCCCAGGTGTTATTGACCTCAATGAGTGACTCGCGATAGGGCGGTTCCAACGTGCCGACACGGCGCGCCGTGCGGCTGATGGTCGAACGCATGCCCGACTTTTCGTAGTTCAGTCGGCTGGACAATAGGCCCAGATTGCGTTCCTGCTGGCCTTCGCGGAGATCCTCGGCCAAGGCCGCAAAGACGGCTTCATCGGGTAACGACTCACCGTTCCAGCCTTCCAGCGCGGAAACGGTGCGGGATAAATGGGTAGACACTTCCGGGTTATCGACACTGCGCCACAGCATTTCGAACAAGGGCATCAGAAAGGCGATAAACAGGAATACCAGTAGCGGCGCCACCAGCAACAGCGCCTTTATTTTCGAGCGTCGCACGGTACGACGCAGACTGACCTTGAGCGGCACACCATCAGCCGTTGTCAGAGGAGCTGCAGGCGGTTCGGACACGTAGGTCTCTCCATCTGGCGAAAGAAGTGATCAGCAACGATCGGCTATCGGCATACCGCCGCCCAGTTTTCACCGAGCGGCGGCAGGAGCTTACTGGGACAGCCAGGCGTTAAAACGCTGGGTCAGCTCATCGTTGTAGTCGGCCCAGAACAGGTCGTCTTTTTGCAGCGCCGTTTCAAAGTTCGGCTCGTAGGTTGGCATATGCGGCGTCATCTCTATGCCGGTTTCGGCATGGGTGGACACCAGTTCAGAAGAAGACAGACGTGCCGGACCATAGGAGATGTACTGGGCCTGATCGGCGAGGCGCTGGGTATCGGTGGCGAAGTGGAGGTAATCCTTCACCTTGTCGAGCTTGCCGGTGGGCACAACCCAGCCATCCAACTCGAACACCTGCGCGTCCCAAATGATCTCGAAAGGTTGGTCTTCAGTGACCATGGCATTGAAGATCCGGCCATTGTAGGCGGAGGCAAAGGCGACTTCCTGATCGGCCAACAGCTGAGGCGGCTGGGCGCCTTCTTCCCACCAGATGACTTCGTCTTTGATGGTATCGAGCTTGTCGAAGGCACGCTGTACGCCCTCTTCGGTCTCGAGCATGGCGTAGACCTCGTCACGCTCGACGCCATCGGCGATCAAGGCCCATTCCATGTTGTTGATCGGCTTACGCAGCAGGGCTCGCTTGCCGGGATAGTTTTCCAGGTCGAAGACATCCTCGATGGTGCTGGGCTGGTCGTCTTCGGGAAACATCTCGCTATTAAAGGCGACGATATTGGAATAGACGATGGAGGCCACGAAGCAGTCACCCAAGGCACCGTCGACGAAATCCTCGCTGGGCGGCGTGCCATCCGGGGCGTCGGCCAGCAGCTCATCGTGATCAAGCGGCTCGATAAGCCCTTCGGCACAGGCGATCATGGCATCGGCGGGAAGCATGTCGACCAGATCCCAGGTCACGTTGCCAGCCTGGGATTGAGCACGCAGGCCCGCCAGGGCGTTACCGCTGCGGTCAATGTTGACGATCTCGTCGCCGGTCTTCTCCATCCACGGTTTATCGTAAGCTTCGTGCTGGCTCATGCTGTAAGCACCGCCCCAGGACACAATGTTCAACGTCTGCTGGGCATGGGCGCTGACCGCCACGGCGAGAGTCGACAGCCCCACGACAGCGATACCTGTCTTGAGAACACGCTTGCGGATAATAGCCTTCATAGAGTTTCTCCGTTTGTTGTTGCACTTGCCGTCGGCACCAGGGGATGCCGCGATACTAATAGCTTGGCTACCGATTCTGACTGACGAACTTGACGACCGTCCTGCTCAGACATCCAGCGCGCGGCAATCGGCACTCGACCAGCCAACCTGAATGTGCTGACCAGGGCGCATAACACCAACACCTTGCGCATTGGCCGTCTTCAGAATGAAGTCATCGTTACCGCACACCGTTACCCGCGTACGCAGGTGGTCGCCCAGGTAGATGACCTCCTGCACGGTGGCGGTGAACTGGTTGTCGAATTGTTCTTCGGCATCCCCCGACAGAATGCTGACCCGCTCAGGTCTTAGCGACAGCGTCGTGCGCGAGCCTACGCCGCCCACGGCTATCGGCTTGGCAATCACCGTGTCGCCGCTATCCAGGCGCACCTTGCAGTTATCGCCGAGGTGCTCGCTGACCTCGCCAACCAATCGATTGTTTTCGCCAATAAAATAAGCGACGAAAGCGTTTTCTGGCCGCTCGTAAAGTTCATCCGGCGAGGCTAACTGTTGCACAATGCCGTCGTTGAAGACCGCAATACGGTCAGACATGGTCAATGCTTCGGTCTGATCGTGGGTGACGTAAATCATGGTGACGCCGAGGCGGGCGTGAATGCGTTTGATCTCGTACTGCATCTCCTCGCGAAGGTTCTTGTCCAGCGCGCCCAGCGGTTCGTCCATCAGCACCAGTTCAGGCTCGAACACCAGTGCGCGAGCCAACGCCACGCGCTGCTGCTGGCCGCCAGAGAGCTGCGCCGGTCGGCGATCGCCAAACTCCTCCAAGCGCACCATAGCCAGTGCCTTGGCCACTTTTTCCTTAATCTCTGCCTTGCTGAGATGGCGCACCTCAAGCGGGAAGGCAAGATTCTCGGCTACCGTCATGTGTGGGAACAGCGCATAGTTCTGGAACACCATGCCGATGCCGCGCTTGTGCGGCGGCAAGCCACTGATCGGCTCGTCTTTCAGCAGAATTTCACCGTGGGTGGGGGTTTCAAAGCCTGCCATCATCATCAGGCAGGTGGTCTTACCGGAGCCCGAAGGGCCTAGCAGGGTAACGAATTCGCCCTTGCGGATATCAAGATTGAAATCCTTGACGACCAACTCGACACCGTCGTAACTCTTTTGGACATTGACGAAGCGGGCAAAACACGACGACGCGTCTGACGTCACTGCCGTTTCTACCCCAGCGTCTGCAAGGGTCTCGTTCATGCAAATTCCCCGTGAAAGTCCCGTTGCGGCAAGGCGAGCGCACAATCCAACGCGCACTCACACCCCGACACGCATCCCCTAGAACCTGATTGATTTATATTTTTTTCTTAATGCTTGTTAACGACCATAAGGGTTGCTCGTAGCGCATGACAATTTTCGTTAGGACAATTAGCGTTGAATATCAACATGCCACAGGCACAGCAAAGTCAACTACGGCCGAGTGCCTTTAACGTCGAACCATGGCATCACCCATGGAGGTTTCTTCCTGGGCGATAGGTCGTTGCGATAGGTCGTTGTCATTGATCAGGCCTCCTAACCCGCAGGGCTCAAATGACAGGCCGCGTACTTGAACTCTGGTATCTTGCCGAACGGGTCCAGCGCCGGGTTGGTCAAGAGATTCGCCGCCGCTTCCCCATAACAGAAAGGCACGAAGACCATGCCCTCGGGCATCCCGGGATCCGTTCTCGCCTTGAGGGTAATGGAGCCTCGCCGGGTGGCAATCGTCAGGTCATCGCCTGGTGCCATCCCCAGCCGGATAAGCTCAGCGGGCGCCAGGCTCGCCACGGCTTCCGGCTCCAGGTCGTCGAGCACTTTGGCACGCCGGGTCATGGAGCCGGTATGCCAGTGCTCCAGCTGGCGTCCGGTGGTCAGCACCGTCGGGTAATCAGCGTCTACCGGCTCATCCGGGGGCAGCGGGCGGGTAGGCGCAAACTTTGCTCGGCCACTGGCCGTGGGGAAGGCCTCAGAAAAGACCACGTCTTGCCCCGGCGCATCTTCTGCGGAGCAGGGATAGGTGACCGACTGCTCGCGCTCCAGGCGCTCCCAGGAAATATGATTCAGCGAGGCCATGCCGCGCTTCATCTCGGCAAACACGTCCCGCGGGTGCTGATAGTTCCAACCCAGACCAAAGCGTTTGGCGATTTCCTGAATGATCCACCAGTCCGGCTTGGCCCGGCCGGGGAGCGGCACCGCCGCACGCCCCAGCTGTACCTGACGATTCGTATTGGTGACCGACCCATCCTTCTCCGGCCAGGCAGAGGCTGGCAGGATGACATCGGCGAACTGGGCGGTCTCGGTGACAAACAGATCCTGTACCACCAGATGCTCCAGCTTGGCCAGGGCAGCCCGGGCATGGGCGAGGTCCGGGTCGGACATGGCCGGGTTTTCACCCTGGATATACATGCCACGAATAGTGCCTGCGGTAATGGCATCCATGATTTCCACCACGGTGAGGCCCGGCGTGGGATCCAGCTTGGTATTCCACAGCTCTTCAAACGCCGCGCGTACCTGGGCATCGCTGACCGGCTGGTAGTCCGGCATCACCATGGGAATCAGCCCGGCATCAGACGCGCCCTGAACGTTGTTCTGCCCCCGTAAAGGATGCAGGCCGGTGCCAGGGCGGCCTGTCTGGCCACAGGCCAAGGCCAACGAGATCAAACAGCGGGCGTTGTCGGTACCGTGAGTGTGCTGGGAAATACCCATTCCCCAGAAAATCATCGCTCGCTCGGCGTTGGCATAAAGCCTTGCCACTTCGCGGATGGTTGCGGGCTCCACACCGCACAGGCCGCTCATCGCTTCGGGGGTCATGTCGACGGTATGAATTTTCAGGGCCTCGAAGCCCTCGGTATGCTCGGCGATATAGGCCGTATCATAAAGCTCTTCGCTGATGACCACATTCAGCATGGCATTAAACAGCGCCACGTCGGCGCCCGGTGAAAAGCGCACGCTCAGGTGGGCGTAGGCATCCAGCGCCTGACCACGGGGGTCGATTATCACGATCTTGGTGCCGCGTTTGGCGGCCTGCTTGAAGAAGGTGGCCGCCACTGGATGGTTTACCGCGGGGTTGCAGCCGGTAAGAATCACTACGTCGGCCTGACTGGCCTGCATAAAGGAGGCGGTTACCGAGCCTGAGCCAATACACTCCATGAGTGCCGCCACTGAGCTTGCGTGGCATAAGCGAGTACAGTGATCCACATGATTGGAGCCAAAACCGGTGCGCACCAGCTTCTGGAACAGCCACGCTTCCTCATTGGAGCACTTGGCGCTGCCGAACCCCGCCAGGGCGTCAGGGCCATGGGCCGCTTTAATATCCATAAGCCCACTGGCGGCAGCCTCCAGAGCTTCATCCCAGCTCGCCTCGCGGAAATGAGTTAGGGGCTTGCCGGGGTCGAAGTCCGGATCGAGCCCTTTAGCGACGCCCTCTCGACGAATCAGCGGGGTGGTAAGCCGTGACGGATGGCGCGGATAGTCATAACCGAAGCGCCCTTTGACACATAGCCGGTTCTGGTTGGAGGGGCCGTCACGGCCTTCCACATAAAGGATCTCGTCGTCCTTGATATGGTAGGTGAGCTGGCAGCCCACTCCGCAATAGGGGCATACCGAGTCGACCTTGCGGTCAGCCACCGCAGAATCGCCGCGCCCTGCCTCATCCACCAGGGTAGCGGGCATCAGGGCGCCGGTGGGGCAGGCCTGAACGCACTCACCACAGGCCACGCAGGTGCTATCCCCCATGGGGTCGTCGAAATCAAACACGATCTTGGACGCCGCCCCGCGATGTGCCAGGCCGATAACGTCGTTGACCTGTACTTCGCGGCAGGCGCGCACGCACAGGTTGCACTCGATGCAGGCGTCAAGATTGACGCGCATGGCAGAGTGGCTGCTGTCTTGCGCCTGGCTATCCGCCCGGGAAGCCACATGGTGCACGGTGGGTGTTTCGCGCTCGTCGCGCCGGGGTAGCTTGCGGCGCACCGCCGTGGCATCAATAGCCAGTTGGTCGGCCATGGCCCAGAAATGGCTGGCACGGTCGGGGCTATCCTCCCGCTCGGGTTGGTCAACCAGCAGCATCTCCATGACCATTTTACGGGCCGTGTGCGCGCGTTCGGAGCTTGCACTATTAACCACCATGCCCGGGGCTGCTTCGCGCAGACAGCTGGCAGCCAGGGTGCGCTCGCCCTCAATCTCTACCATACAGGCGCGGCAGTTACCGTCGGCGCGGTAGCCGCTGGCGTCCTTGAAACACAGGTGGGGAATGGTCTCGCCGGCGCGCTTGGCCACCTGCCAGAGGCTTTCACCGGGGTAAGCGCTGACCTCAACGCCGTCCAGCGTCAGCGTGAAGCTGGTGCCTAGGGTCTGTTCATTCATGCTCATGTTCATCTCCCCTACCCCTTGACGATGACGTTCTGGGCGGCAAGTTCGCCGCGAAAATCCTTGAGCAGCCCCAGCACCGGATTGGGAGCCGCCTGGCCCAGCCCACAGATGGAGGCATCGATCATCACCTGGGAGAGCTGCGTCATCAGCCCGGCATCCCATTCGTCGCGTTCGAGCAGCGTCAGCATTTTTTCCGTGCCCACCCGGCAGGGGGTGCACTGGCCACAGGATTCATCGGCAAAGAAAGCCAGCAGATTGGTCGCAACCCCGCGCAGGTCGTCCTGATCAGAAAGCACGATCACTGCGGCCGAACCAATAAAACTGCCGTGCGCCTGAAGCGTATCGAAGTCGAGGGGAATATCGGCCTTGGCTGCGGGCAGAATACCGCCAGAGGCGCCGCCGGGCAGGTAGGCTGCCAAGCGGTGGCCGTCGGCCATACCGCCGCTATACTCGTCAATCAATTCGTTGAGGGTGATGCCCGCAGGCGCCAAATATACGCCGGGCTGTTTGACCCGGCCTGAGACCGAGAAGCTACGCAGCCCCACGCGGCCGTTGCGCCCTTGGCTTGAGAAGGCCTCCGCGCCGCGCTGCCAGATCATGGGAATCCAGTAGACGGTCTCGACGTTATTGACCAGCGTTGGACGGTCAAAGAGCCCCTTCTGGGCCACAAACGGCGGACGATGGCGAGGCTTGCCCGGCTTGCCTTCCAGAGACTCGATCATCGCCGACTCTTCGCCGCAGATGTAAGCCCCCGCACCACGGCGCAGCACGATGTAACCCGGCGCCACCCACCCAGCGGCCTCAAGCTCGCCAATCGCCTCGCGCACCACGCCATGCAAGGCCGGGTACTCATCACGCAGATAGATATACAGCGCCTCGGCGTCTATCGCCCAGGCACTGACCAGGGCCCCTTCAAGAAACTGGTGCGGCGAGCGTTCCAGGTAATAGCGGTCTTTAAAAGTACCAGGCTCGCCCTCGTCGGCATTGATGGCGCAGTAGCGGGGCCCGGCCTCCTGGCGCACGAACGTCCACTTCTTGAAGGTAGGAAAACCCGCACCGCCCAGGCCGCGCAGGTTGGCCTGCTGCATCGCTTCCATCAGCGCTTCTACCGTAACGTCGCCGTTGTGGCAGGCCTGGAGCAAGGCCAATCCGCCCTCGCGGCGATAGTCGGCAAGTCGCTGCCAGTCGATGGGGTCGGGGTGAAAGTGCGCCGCCTGGATCACTGAGGCGATGCGTTCCTGGGTGGCGAACAGCACATGATGATGTCCCACCTCGGCCACCGGTGCTGTGTCGCAGCGCCCCATGCAGGGCGCTCGCAGCACCCGCACCTGCTCGATATCCATGTTCGCGTCCAGCTGTGCTTTAAGCGCCTCGGCACCGGCTAGTTGGCAGGTCAGGGAGTCGCAGACGCGAATGGTCACTGCCGGCGGCGGCAGCTGATCGTCGTGAATGACGTCGAAGTGCGCATAGAAAGTGGCGGTCTCGTAGACCGCTGCCATGGGCAGGTTCATATAAGCCGCCAAGGCACGCAGTTCCGCCAGCGGCAGATGGCCCCGGGTGTCCTGAATGACATGCAGGTGTTCAATCAGTAGGTCGCGGCTGTGCAGCGTGGCGTCCTGGCGTTCGTCGCCCAGCAGCTCACGTAACCCCTCAAGAAGGCGGGGATCAAGTTCACGGCCACGGGGTTTACCGCGGAAGCGGCGCTTGGGGGTCACGGTATGGACGGTCATTGAATACCTATTATTATCTTGATCGGCTTTATGCCGAATGAACGAAGACGGCACCCCGCGGGGCGCCGTCTAGGGTCGCACTATCACGCCCTCAGGCAGGGGGCCAGGGCTTATTACTCAGTGCTTATTAAATAAGTTATTAAGCCACACTGCCATGGGGGTCAATGACAAATTTCTTGGCAGCACCGCCATCGAAGTCGGCATAGCCCTGAGGCGCCTGATCCAGAGTGATCATCTGAACATTCACCGCATCAGCAATATTAACCTTGCCGAACAGGATCGCCTGCATCAGCGGCCGATGGTACTTCATCACCGGGCACTGGCCGGTGTGAAAGCTATGGGACTTGGCCCAGCCGAGACCAAAGCGCATGCTCAGGGCGCCCTGTTTGGCGGCGTCGTCAGCCGCGCCAGGGTCTTCGGTCACGTAGAGGCCCGGGATGCCGATCTGGCCACCCGCACGGGTCAGCGTCATCGCAGAATTGAGCACAGTGGCGGGCGCTTCTTTACCGTGGTTACAGCCACAGGCATGGGCTTCGAAGCCGACGCAGTCGACAAAGGCATCAACCTCACGTTCGCCGAGAATCACCTCGATCTTATCCGCCATGTCACCGTCCTGGGTCAAATCGATAGTCTCACAACCAAAGCTGCGCGCCTGAGCCAGTCGCTCTTCGATCATATCGCCGACGATCACGCAGGCCGCACCCAACAGCTGAGCGGAAACTGCTGCCGCCAGCCCGACGGGCCCAGCACCGGCAATATAGACGGTGCTACCAGGCCCCACACCGGCGGTCACGCAGCCGTGGAAGCCGGTGGGAAAGATATCGGAGAGCAAAGTCAGATCCTTGATCTTCTCCATGGCCTGATCGGCATCCGGGAATTTCAGCAGGTTAAAGTCGGCGTAAGGAACCATCACGTATTCGGTCTGGCCGCCGACCCAGCCGCCCATATCCACGTAGCCGTAGGCGGCGCCAGGGCGGGCGGGATTGACGTTGAGGCAGATACCGGTGCGGCCTTCTTTACAGTTGCGGCAGCGACCACAGGCAATATTGAACGGCACCGAGACTAGATCGCCCGGACAGAGGTACTCAACGTCGCGGCCGCACTCGACAACCATGCCGGTAATCTCGTGGCCGAGTACCAAACCCGACGGCGCAGTGGTGCGGCCACGCACCATGTGCTGGTCGCTGCCACAAATGTTGGTGGTCACGACCTTGAGAATCACGCCGTGCTCGCATTTGCGATTGCCTAGAGCGAGCTCAGGATAAGCGATGGACTCAACGGCGACTTCACCCGGCCCCTTGTAGATCACTCCGCGGTTGGCTGCATTCATGGCTGGCTCCTGTGATTATTGTTGTGTTTGTCATGGTTGATGGCGCTTTTCCACCCTAGCCCCTCCGCGTCTTAGGACTTACCCCAAAAAGGCACTCACATATCTATTCAAGACATCCTAGCCAAGATGAATAGCTGGAGGTCGCTTTCACGACACTGCTGCTTTGAAACAGGCTCAACACTTCCTAGCGTCGTCGATATGACGCAACACCGACGCCTAACAAGAGCCAACCAAGGACCCCCAATGAAGAACAATGACGACCCGGTTCTGTCGCCTGGACAGGACAATACCCAGATAATGGGGTTGGATTTTCATAACCCCGTCTTTCCACTCTCCGCTCTCGCTATTTTGCTGTTCATTCTTTACGCATTGGTCTACCCGGATGCGGCTAATACGCACCTAGGGCTTGCCAAAAACTGGTCGATTGAACACTTCGACTGGTTATTTATGATTGCAGGCAATGTGTTTGTGGTGTTCTGCCTTGTACTGATCTGCTTGCCGCTAGGGCGGATTCGTCTGGGCGGCAAGGATGCAAAGCCGGAATACACGCGCACCTCCTGGTTTGCCATGCTGTTTGCGGCAGGTATGGGAATCGGTCTGATGTTCTGGAGCGTGGCCGAGCCGGTGGCCTACTACACCGATTGGTACGGAACGCCCTTGAATGTTCCAGCAGGCACGCCGGAAGGCGCCAGCGCCGCCATGGGTGCGACCATGTTCCATTGGGGCCTCCACCCCTGGGCCATTTATGGAGTGGTAGCCCTCTCACTGGCCTTCTTCTCCTATAACAAGGGCTTGCCGCTGACGCTTCGCTCCGCTTTCTACCCCATCCTAGGCGAAAGAACGCGTGGCTGGGCAGGCCATATCATCGATATCCTTGCCGTGCTGGCCACTATTTTTGGCCTGGCTACCTCGCTTGGTTTTGGCGCGACCCAAGCAGCTAGCGGCCTCGCCTATTTGTTCGACATTCCTAATACCATCGGCACGCAGTTGGCAATCATCGTGGTGGTCACGGTGATCGCGCTGATCTCGGTATGTCGGGGTATCGACGGCGGCGTCAAGCTATTCTCAAACATCAACATGATTATCGCGGCGGTGCTGCTCCTGTTTGTGGTTGTAGCAGGACCTACTCTAATGATCCTGACCGGCATTGGCACCACGGCGATGGACTACGTGGGCCACCTTCTGCCTTTGTCGAACTGGGTTGGTCGCGATGACGATACTTGGTATCACGGCTGGACCATCTTCTACTGGGCGTGGTGGATCTCCTGGTCCCCGTTTGTCGGCATGTTCATCGCCCGCGTATCCCGGGGCCGTACGGTGCGTGAGTTCCTGATCGCGGTGCTGTTGGTACCCACACTGGTCACGCTAGTATGGATGAGTGCCTTTGGTGGTACGGCGGTTTATCAGGCTTCAAACGGCGTTGGTGAACTGGCCAACGGGATTGGCGACGTTTCACTTGCCATGTTCCACATGCTGGAGCAGCTCCCCCTGACCAGCATCACCTCGACGCTGGCTATCATCCTGGTGCTGGTGTTCTTTATTACCTCATCGGACTCCGGCTCGCTGGTCATCGACAGTATCACCGCCGGCGGCAAGACCGATGCCCCCAAGAGCCAGCGGGTTTTCTGGGCCACGCTGGAAGGCGTGATTGCCGGTGTGTTGTTGTACGGCGGGGGAAGCACCGCCCTAAGCGCGCTACAGGCGGGCGCGGTGGCCACAGGGCTCCCTTTTACCGTGGTGCTTCTGGTGATGTGTTTCAGCCTTTACAAAGGGCTCCACAAGGAGTGGGGAGAGCTCAACGCGGTACCAAAAACCGCTAGTTAATCCCCTTTCAGCTGCCCGTCTACACGGCGGGCGGTTGTCTTCTTGGTTATTCAGGCCTTGCTGGCCAATCGACAATAAAAAAGACGTGGACCACCGTTCAAGCCCGCCACAAAAGGCGGGCTTGAACGGTGGTTAAAAGCCTGAAGAGCAAAAAGCTTTAACGCAGCACATCCTCTTCCTTGAGCAGCTTGTAAATCGCCTCGGCACCTTGCTCGGGGGTCACATCGGTGAGCACTTGCCCGCCCTTGCCCTCAGACTTGGAGGCCGCCGCCTTGAAGCGATCCCTGGCCGACGCGGCTTTGACGATTTTTAGACGCTTTGGCCGTTTACGAGCAGGTGCCAAGTACCACTGCGCCAGCTCGCTGTCGGCTTCAGGGCTAGTGGGCGTAATCTCAAAGGTGGCTCGACGCGCCGGACCGAAGGCACTTTGACGCGCCGCTGGAGCCGCTTCATCCACACTAATAATAGCGGGCAGGAGCACTTTGAGGCGACGACGCTGGCCCCGTGGCAGCGCCTGAAGCAGCGTTACCACGCCATTTTCCACCTTTTCTACCGACGCCAAACTATTAACCAATGGCCAGCCGAGATGTTCTGCCAACGCATAGGGCAAAAGCCCAGAGCCTTCACCGCGCTCTGCGCGGGCGCCGGTGATCACTAGCTGAGGAGAGGTTGCGGCCAGGTGCTTCGCCAGAGCAGGAATGGCGTCACTGCCCTCGGGCTGCTCGAGCAGGGTCATGGACTCAAGCCCCATGCCGACGCCTGTGGCCATACCTAAGTAGCCGCGCAGAGCTGCTTCGCTGCTATCGTCCTGGGAACCCGCGTGGAGCATGCTGATCCGGGTGCCCGGCAGCTCGGCCTCTATGGCCAGCGCAAGCTCCAGGCCCCGGGCATCCTGATCTGCGCGCCTCGGGCGGCCGGTGGTAGGGTGACGGCCTATGGAAACCAGCACCGCCACGTCGATTCCCTGTTGTTGTTGCTTTTGGTGTAGATCAGGCTGCATCGCGCTGCCCTCCCCGCTGCTGTTCCACCATGGCCACTAGCGCGGCCAGAATTTGCGTGCTGTCGCCAATCACCGCCAGATCGGCGCGCTTGATGATGTCGCACCCCGGATCGAGATTGATCGCCACCACCTTGTCGCAGCGCTGAATACCCTGCAGGTGCTGGATAGCGCCTGAAATACCCACCGCCATATAGACTCGGGCGGTTACCCAGGTGCCGGTCGCGCCCACCTGACGATCGCGGGCCATAAAGCCGTCGTCCACCGCGACACGCGAGGCCCCTTCGGTAGCGCCGAGGACTTTCGCGGCATGGTGGAAGGCGTCCCACTGCTTGACGCCGTTGCCGCCGGAGAGGATGAACTCAGCCTCGGCCAGCGCCACGCCAGCGGGATCCACCGCCACCTGCCCCAGATCTTCAATACGCGATAGAGTGGTGGGAATTGACGCTGCCAGGGTCAGGTGCTCGGCCGCATGCCGCGTCTCGTCCACCGGTTCGGCGCACTCGGCCAGCGCCAGGGCAACCCGCGGCAGAGGGCGCTGGATATCCAGGCTCCCAGCGGCGCCACGGGCCGTACAGCGCCAACCCAAACAGGCCTCATTATCAGCTTCCACCTGCCACACCCCCGTGGCAGCGCGTTCACCCAGGCGTAATGCAAGGCGCCGCCCCAGGTCGGCTCCGCCCAGGGGTGAGTCCGGCAACAGCCAAAAGCGCGGCGTCATCTCCCGTTCGACGGCACTTAAAGCCGCCAGACGCGCTTCAGGCGCAAACCCTGCGTAAAACTCGTCATCAAGATGCACGACGCGATCGATCCCGGCTTCGCCCAGCGCCTGCTCCTTAAGCTCGCAGCCGCCCTCGCCCTTATGCTCGCCAAACAGGATCGCCACCACGGCGCCGGGCTGTTCAGCGTCGGCATCCGCCACACGCCGGGCCAAGCCCAGCAGATCCTTGTCATGCCCGGAGAGACGCCCGCCGGTCAGGTCGGGCACCACGGCCACCAGGAAAGCAGGCTGATCAATGGTCACCGTGCGGCGGCTATCGCGGGCCGCCGTGGTGGTGGCGGTGGCCTGCCCCCCTTGTTGGAGACCACTACGATCAATCCGTTTGACTTCATTGGGGCCGATAAAGCCGACGGCACGAGGGTTCTTGCGCACCACGCCGTTGGGGCCCATCCATTCGCTGGTCGTTCCGCCGCCCCTGTGTACACCCAGGGCGGCCAGCACCGTGGCGTACTCGGGGTGCAGACGATTCCGGGCGATCCACTCGCGACGCGGATCGCGACGTATAATCTCGCTCATACGGTAACCTCTTCAGCCGTCGTCGTTGCAGCAGGCCGGCGGGGCCCATCAGACGCATCACCCGCGGGACGCTCTACCAGGGCATCGGCCACCAGCTCGGCGATATCACGCACTTCGGCGCTGGCATCCACCACCCCTTCCAGCATGGCGGTACATTGAGGACAGCCCACTGCGACCAGCTCGGCGCCGCTCTCTTTGACGTCATTCATGCGCATGTCGGGAATCCGCCGTTCGCCGGGAATATCGGTAATCGGTGCCCCACCACCGCCGCCGCAGCAGCGCGAGCGGTAGCCGGAGCGCGCCATCTCCTTGACCTCGATACCCAGCGCCTTAAGTACGTTGCGCGGTGCCTCGTATTCACCGTTATAGCGCCCCAGGTAACACGGGTCGTGATAGGTGACGCTGCCGCCTTTCCAAGGTGCGAACGCCAGTCGACCGGCCTCGTATAGCTCGGCAATGAAGGTGCTGTGGTGGCGAACCTGATAGTCGCCACCCAGTTCGCCATACTCGTTGCCCAGCACATGAAAGCTGTGGGGATCGCAGGTAACAATCTGCAAGAAGCGATACTTGGCCAGAGTGGCAATATTGCGCTTCGCCAGAGACTGGAACGTCGCTTCATCGCCCAGACGCCGCGCCACATCGCCGCTATCGCGCTCTTCAGTACCCAACACTGCGAAATCGACTTCAGCGGCGCGCAGCACTTTGACCAGTGCGCGCAAGGTACGCTGGTTGCGCATATCAAAGGCGCCATCCCCCAGCCACAGCAGCACATCGACCTGCTTAATATCTGACATGAGCGGTAGGTTAAGATCCGCCGCCCAGTTGAGCCGCGAGCCAGGATCGAAACCGCCTGGATTGTCGGTGGCGATCAAATTGTCGAGCACCTCGGCGCCTTTATTGGGCGTTTTGCCACGCTCCAGGGTCAGGTAGCGGCGCATATCGACAATCGCATCCACGTGTTCGATCATCATCGGGCACTCTTCCACGCAGGCGCGGCAGGTCGTACACGACCATAGGGTATCGGCGTCGACCAACGCCTTCCCCTGCAGCACCACGATGGGCCCATGAGGAGAGCCGGCGTGTTCACCTACCGGCTTGCCGGGGTAGGGAGAGCCAGCATAGGCGGCATCACTGCCCCCGGCCATGCCCACCACCATGTCCTGGATCAGCTTCTTGGGATTGAGCGGCTGACCGGCGGCAAATGCCGGGCACACCGCCTCGCAACGACCACACTGCACGCAGGCATCGAAGCCCAGCAGTTGGTTCCAGGTAAAGTCAGCAGGCTTTTCCACCCCCAGGGGCGCCGCTTCATTCTCAAGATTGAGCGCCTTGAGGCCCGTTGACCGGCCGCCCCCAAAGCGCTCGGCGCGGCGATGGAAAGCGAGATGCAGGGCACCAGCGAAGGCGTGCTTCATGGGCCCGCCCCAGGTCATGCCAAAAAACATTTCCCCCAGGCCCCAGGCCACGGCGCCCGCTAATACCAGCGCCAGCAACCAGCTACTGCCTCCTTCAAGCATACCTTCGGGCAGCAGACCTACCGTGGGCAGCGTGATCAGGAAGACGCTTATCGAAAACGCCATCAGACTCTTGGGCAGGCGCATCCAGGGGCCCTTGGAGAGCCGAGCAGGAGGGTTAAGCCGTCGCCGCGCCACGAAGAGGCTACCGACGAACATGGAGGCGCTCGCCAGTAGCAGTAATCCGCCTAGCAATGGGTTGGCGATCCCCAAACCGTGCACCAGGATCATCAGCACGGCAGCGGCCACGAAGCCACCGGCGGTGGCCACATGGGTGTTGGAGATCATTTTGTCACGCCCCACTACATGGTGCAGATCTACCAAATAGCGGCGCGGCAGGGCCACCAACCCCTTGAACAGGTTCACCCGCGATGGGCGCCCCTGACGCCAGAGGCGAATACGGCGAACGGCGCCGATCGCCGCCAGGGCCAAAGCGGTGAAAATCAGTATCGGCAAGAGCGTTTCGAGCATGGTGCTCACCTCATCTTTGGTGCCATTGGCTTTGGCGGCGGGGCTGCTCTAGCGCCCCGCATTATTGTTGGCTTTTGCCTAAGTCAAAAGTCCTTGCAGATTCGCAAGGCATCGTAGATGGCCGCATGGGTATTACGCGGTGCCGTGCAGTCGCCCAGGCGGAAGAGCAAGAAGCCATCCCCTTCCTTGCCTCTCTCATCAACCAGGCAAGGCTGCGGTTTGATGGCATAGAGTGCCTCCAAGTCGACCTGCCCTTTGTTGCGGGACTGCTCCTTCAGGGCGTAGTAGAGCGCTTCATCAGGGCGTACGCCGTTCTCGACCACTACCTGATCCACCACGCGCTCTTCCAAAGCACCGGTGTACTCGTTTTCGAGCACCGCCACCAGGCCATCGCCCTCGCGGTAAACCTTATGCAGCATCAGGTCGGAGGACATGATCACCTCCTTCTCGTAGAGGCTGCGGTAGTAGGTGGGGAAGGTGGTACCGCCCACCGCCGCGCCGGGCTTTATATCGTCGGTGACGATCTCCACCTTGGCGCCCTTATCGGCGATAAAATCCGCCGCCGAGACGCCGGAGAACTCGCAGATGGCGTCATAAATCAACACGTTTTTACCTGGCGCCACTTTGCCAGAGAGAATATCCCAGGTGCTGACTACCAGGCTCTCCTCAGCATTCTCCGAGTAGCCCCACTCGGGGTGCTGGCTAAGGAAGGGCTGGCCACCGGTGGCAAGCACCACGATATCCGGGCGCAGATCGAGCAGCGTTTCCTCATCGGCGCGAGTACCCAGACGCAGATCGACTTTAAGACGCGCCAGCTCCAGCTGAAACCAGCGGGTGATACCGGCGATCTGGTCACGCTGGGGCGCTTGGGCGGCAATCGTGATCTGCCCACCCAAGGCGTCAGCGGCTTCAAACAGAGTGACATCGTGGCCGCGCTCAGCGGCTACCCGCGCTGCCTCCATACCGCCGGGACCACCGCCCACCACGACGACTTTGCGTTTGGCGCCCTCGGTTTTCTCAATGATGTGGGGCAACCCCATGTATTCCCGGGATGTCGCGGCGTTTTGAATACAAAGTACGTCAAGGCCCTGGTACTGGCGGTCGATGCAGTAGTTAGCACCCACGCACTGTTTTATCTGATCGATCTGGCCCATCTTGATCTTGGCGATCAGGTGAGGGTCGGCAATATGTGCCCGGGTCATGCCCACCAGGTCTACGTAGCCCCCTTCGAGGATACGCTGGGCTTGATTGGGGTCTTTAATGTTCTGGGCGTGGATCACCGGCACGTTCACCACTTCCTTGATCCCCGCCGCCAGGTGTAGGAAAGGCTCCGGCGGGTAGGACATATTAGGGATAACGTTGGCCAGGGTGTTGTGAGTGTCGCAGCCAGAACCGATAACGCCGAAGAAGTCCACCATACCGGTGGCATCGTAGTAGGCGGCGATCTGCTTCATATCGTCGTGAGAAAGACCGTCCGGGTGGAACTCGTCGCCGCAAATGCGCATGCCGACGCAGAAGTCGTCGCCCACTTCAGCACGCACGGCTTTAAGTACTTCCATACCGAAGCGCATACGGTTCTCGAAGCTGCCGCCCCACTCGTCCTCACGCTTATTAACTCGTGGGCTCCAGAACTGATCGATCAAATGCTGGTGCACGGCGGAGAGTTCAACGCCGTCGAGGCCCCCTTCCTTGGCTCGGCGCGCAGCCTGGGCAAAGTCGCCAACGATACGCCAGATTTCCTCTTCCTCAATGGTCTTGCAGGTAGAGCGGTGCACCGGCTCGCGGATACCAGAGGGTGATACCAGGGTCGACCAGTCGAAACCGTCCCAGCGGGAGCGGCGCCCCATATGGGTAATCTGGATCATGATCTTGCCGCCATGCTTATGCACGGCTCTAGACAAATTCTGGAAGTGCGGAATAATACGATCGGTGGAAAGGTTTACCGAACTCCACCAGCCCTGAGGGCTATCGATGGAGACCACCGATGAGCCACCGCAAATACATAGACCACAACCACCTTTGGCCTTCTCCTCGTAGTACCTGACGTAGCGTTCAGTGGTCATACCGCCGTCGGTGGCATGCACCTCAGCGTGAGCGGTGCTGACCACACGGTTGCGGATGGTCAGCTTACCGATCTCGATCGGCTCGAAAATTGCGTCGAATGCCATGTTTGTCTCTCCTCGTACCCCAGTTAGCGGGCAGCTTCGGTCAGCGGCTGGACGGCGAAGATGCCTGCATCACAGCCAGGTTCGGCGGCACTCTGCGTCTGCTCGGCAACGGTACGCAGTGAACTTTCGCGGGCAGCGAGGATTTGATCCATGGCACCGGCGAACCAACCGGTGAACATGTACTCAACTTTGCGGCCCACCTTACCCATCTGGTAGACAAAGGCGCTGTGTTCTAGCCGTACCCGCGCGGTGCCCGCATCGAGATCAATCTGTTCAGTGATGAACAGCCCCCAACCGCGCTGGGATAGGCGTAGCATGTAGTGCTCAAAGACGGCCACGCCCTCAAGGCCATGGCATTCAGCCTCTTTCTCGCACCAGTGCCAGGCGCTCTTGTAACCTGCGTGATAAAGAATTTCGGCATATTTCCCGGCACCTAGCGCCTCCTCTACCGCCACGTGGTTATTGATAAAGAAGTGCCGTGGCACATAGAGCATAGGCAGCGCATCGGTCGTCCAGACACCTGTTTCGCTATCCACTTCGATGGGCAGTGCGGGGGCCAGTTTGGTCACGGTTGTATTCCTCAAATCTTGATTGTTATGGAGTAGCTAAGCAGCCGTTCTGCAAGGGGAGCGGCGCCGGGGATAGGCCGTAGAGGGGGTCTTTTGCCACGGATGGCAAAAGTAGCGTCCAGGGAGGGATTCACAGCGCCCCCTCGTAGGCCTATCGCCGGTAAAGCCGTGTGTTAGGGCACTACTGCGGTTTTACCTTTGGCGCCCGTCCCTCGCTATGGCGGTACCCTCAGGCGCTCCACACGTCCTTGAGCACCCGTACCCAGTTCTCGCCCATGATCTTGCGCACCTGGGTCTCACTCATGCCACGCTTGAGGAGCGCCTCGGTGAGATTGGGGAACTCACCAATGGTGCGGATTCCTTTGGGATTGATGATCTTGCCGAAATCGGTCAAACGACGGGCGTAGCCCTTGTCATGGGTCAGCCACTCGAAGAACTCCTGACCGTGCCCCTGGGTGAAATCGGTACCGATGCCGATAGCGTCCTCACCGACGATATTCATGACGTATTCGATCGCCTCGCAGTAGTCTTCGATGGTGGAGTCGATGCCCTTTTTGAGGAACGGCGCAAACATGGTGACACCCACAAAACCGCCGTGGTCGGCAATGAACTTCAACTCTTGATCAGATTTGTTGCGCGGATGCTCTTTGAGGCCGGAGGGCAGGCAGTGTGAGTAGCAGACGGGCTTTTTGGACTCAAGAATAACCTCTTCCGAGGTCTTGGCACCGACGTGAGAAAGGTCGCACATGATGCCAACCCGGTTCATCTCGGCAACGATTTCGCGGCCAAAGCCAGACAGGCCACCGTCACGCTCGTAGCAGCCGGTACCCACCAGATTCTGGGTGTTGTAGCACATCTGTACGATACCCACGCCCAGCTGCTTGAAGATCTCAACGTAGCCGATCTGGTCTTCAAAGGCGTGGGCATTCTGAAAGCCGAAGATGATGCCGGTTTTGCCCTCTTCTTTCGCGCGAGTAATGTCAGCGGTGGTGCGAACAGGGCGCACCAGGTCACTACACTCCGCCATCAACTGGTTGGACTTGACGATATTATCGACCGTGGCCTGAAAACCTTCCCACACGGAGACGGTGCAGTTGGCAGCGGTAAGACCGCCGCGACGCATGTCCTCAAGCAGCTCACGATTCCATTTGGCGATGATCAGGCCATCAATGACGATAGCGTCATTGTGCAGTTCAGAGGGGGTCATAGCTAAGCTCCAACATTGGTTAATGCAGCGAGCATAGCGCTGACGTTGGGTTTAGCTGCTATTGGAAACGACGGCGGAAATTCCAAAAGCGTCATCGTGTCGAGAACACGACAACTACTCGCGCCATAAAAAAACGTGCTGCCCGTCACCGAGCAGCACGTTTCAAGCATGTCTCAAATTAGTGATGACGCTGTGGGTATCAGCTTAATAGCCGCACGCTGGCAAAGGTGGGTTCGCCTTGGGCGTTTGCCAGAGCCTGGCGAGCGCACGAGGACGGCTCGTTGGCAGTGGGCGCCTCTCCCCAACGCTTTATAAAAGGCGGTGATTTGCTGCTATTTCCCTGCCTGTCATGGCTACCCAGGCGCTCGTTTCTCGGCGGTACACCAAAGTATTCGCGGTAGCACTTGGAGAAATGGGGCGTGGAAACGAAACCGCAAACAGATGCTATCTCGATGATCGACAGCGGCGTTTGCTTGAGTAATTGTCGCGCCCGTACCAGCCGCAGCTTAAGATAATAGCGAGACGGTGAGCAAAGCAGGTAGCGTTGGAATAATCGCTCTAACTGACGGCGCGACACATTTACATAGCATGCCAGTTCATCGAGTTCGATGGGCTCTTCCAGGTTGGATTCCATCAAGGCGACGATTTCCAACAGCTTGGGCTGAGTAGTGCCCAACACGTGCTTAAGAGGCACCCGCTGCTGATCCTGCTCGTTACGCACGCGTTCATAAATAAACATCTCGGAGATGCCTGCCGAAAGCTCGCGCCCATGGTCGTGAGCAATCAGGTTGAGCATCATATCGAGTGGCGCAGTGCCGCCAGAGGCGGTGAATCGATCACGGTCAATAGAGAAAAGGTGCGGCGTCAGGATGACGTTGGGGAACGCCTCCTGCATGGAGGCCAAACACTCCCAGTGCACACTGGTTTGATAGTGATCCAGCAATCCCGCCTGACCTAGTGCCCAACTGCCAGTACAGACCGAGCCTAACCGCCTTAGCTTACGCGATTGCGACTGAAGCCAGCGCACATGCTCACGGGTAACGCTGTGCTGCGGGCCTACTCCGCCGCAAACGACCACCCACTCCAATGACAGCGGCGCGTGCATGGAGGCATCAGGCGTCACCTGCACCCCATCGCTGGCACGCACCGGCAAACCATCTTGTGTCAGGGTGTACCAGCGATACAGTTCACTGCCAGCCAGTTGATTGGCCATCCGCAAGGGCTCTATTGCCGACGCCAGGGAAATCAGTGTGAAGTTATCTAACAGTAGAAAGCCAAGGGTCTGCGGTTCGCCTACACGTTTGGGATTTACTGCCGGGTTTGCTGCTTGATTTGAAATCATCGTTTTACCCTCCGTCACCTTTGAGCATTATATTTTTTCTTGTTAGCGTAGGTGTCGCTGGCGTCTTTTAGTTGCCCTTTACTGCGTTAAACTCTCACACGTTCAGGGGCGCATTGCTCTTTGGTCGTATATTGGCACGAACAGGGCGGATAGCGACAAAACTATCGCGTAGATCGAAGTTTTTGTCGTAAATGAAACGCCAGACGTCGCTCCCGAAACCGTTGTCAGTTACGAAAATTACTTTTTCGCAGTCTCAACGTCAGGGCTGGAATTTTTATATAAGTTACGCGCGTCTAAAGCTTTTAAGCGCTATAAAGTACGTAATCTTACAAAGACTAATAAAATTAGGGTGTTGAAAATTGTTAGCGTGGTTTCGCCGAACAAGCAGTCAACCTCAGCGAGTTTCATCCGTGTCTTGAGGCGTCATAAATAGGCCCAGCCGAATGGCTTCGTGGACCAAGCCAGCGGTGTGTCTGACGCCTAGGCGGCGCATGATATCGGCGCGGTGGGTCTCGACGGTTTTGATACTGACATTGAGTTGATCGGCAATGGCTTTACTACGAAAACCGCTTGCCACCAGCGTGAGTACTTCACTTTGTCGAGTCGTTAAAGGGTTTTCCTGAATGGCCGCAGCCCCCACGACGGAAGCGGCATCGACAAACTCCTCCGGCTCCATCGCTGTGAACACAAAACGTTCACCCCGCGCTGCTTTTTGAATGGCCATTTCCAAAGCATTCACACCCGCATTTTTGTGTAGAAAGCCATAAGCTCCCTCTTCAAAAAGACGCCGAATAAAGCTATCGCTAGAGTAGGTAGAGAGAACTACTACACGAATACCGGGACAGGCACTCCGCAGCTGACTTAAAGAACCGAGCCCGTTTGAAGAGATAACCGCTGCGTCAATGAGCGCCACATTAACGTTATCGTGAGCTGCCGCTTTCATCAGTTGATCCTCAGATTCCACTTCAGCAACCACCGACATGTTGTCGAAGGTTTCGATAAGGGAACTGATCGCGGAGCGCACTAAGCGATGTTCATCGGCTAGTAATATCCGGATGATATCTTCTGAACGTTTCATGGCAATATGGCACGGACCTTGAAAAGGTAAAACCTGACGTAAAACCCCTTCGTTAGCGCGGGTTCAATCGCTATCAATGGATATTTATGGTTTCACCCTTTCTCAGCTGCAAAAGCTAGATTGAAACCAATAAGAGAAATTCGGTGGCGCCTGCTCGACCCCGCACGGTACCGCACTGCCCACCAAATCAGTATAAGTAAAAACCCTGATTATTTTTCTTGTTGCAGGATGCCTAAGCGCAACGCTTTGCTAATGATATCGTCAATTGAATAGCGGCCTTGAGCAGCATTGATAGAAAAGCGCTCACCTTTGGGCAGCTCTTCGATATCCAAGACCTTAGACAATCGCTTGAGTATCGTAGGACATAAAAAGATCTTCCCCTCTACGGCAGCCTGCAGCGCTATTTCAAGCTCGCTGACGCCAGCCTCGCGTAACAGAAAACCATTGGCTCCGGCCTCCAACGCTCTTTTTACCTCAGTAAGACTAGGATTAATCGAGAGAAAAACTACGCGCGTTATTCCGCCACTTTCGCGCAAACGCTGGGTTGCTTCAAACCCTTCTTGGCTAGGAAATTGTGCATCAATCAAGACGACATCTGCATGCACTTGTTGCGCTATTTCACTCAGCCTGTGCGAGTCAGGAATACTAGCCACCACCTTTATATCTTTGAAACGCTCAATGACCCGGCAGAGCCCCTCTCGAATGAAACCGCTTTCATTGACGACCACTACTCTGATGGATAACTCAGAATTGCTTTGTGGATTCATTCACGCACCTCCACCCATGCCTGCCTGTGTCGTGGCGCGCCCTGCCAATTAGAACGTTCCCTGTAACCATTCAGCAAAAAACAATAACGTTATATTACGATGCGAATACCCACTTCCGCTAGCCTGTTGAGATTTATTTCAGCAAAAGACGTAATAACTCACCTACACAAAAACACTTATATAAGTTTGAAAAATACCAGTAGGAATGATTAAATCAAACAAACATCTCGTTTAAAGAACGAGGGCGATGAATGTCATTGGCTTCATCACTCTCGTGGTCAGTACCTCATCAGGCCCACTCTATGGATGACAATAGCGCCCGCTTCACCCGTCTTAAAGACGAGGATGCTCGGCTGACCGAGTTGCGTTCGCTCGACCTCCTGGACACCTGTCAAGAAGAGCATTTTGATCGTTATACCCGTCTGGTATCGCAAGTCTTCAATGCCCCTATCGCCGTTATTTCGCTCATCGATGAAAATCGTCAGTGGCTTAAATCCTCGATAGGTATGGAGAACCGCGAAATCTCACTTGAGCACTCATTTTGCGTACATGCCTTAAAGCATGGATATCTAGAAGTCTCTGACACCCTGACGAACGATTTTTTTCGTCACCATAAAGCGGTGACGTCATATCCTCATATTCGCTTCTATGCAGGCGTTGTACTTTACGGCCCGGGAGGTCATGCCATTGGCACTTTGTGTATTAGCGACACCCAGCCCCGGTCGTTAAATGAAGTGGAACGCTCCTGGCTAATTGCTTTTGGTAATATCGTCGAAGAACAGATCCACCTGACGTCACAGCTTCTCAAAGTCCGTCACCAGGCCAGTCGTATCAATCAACGCGACACTCGAACTGGCCTACCCGATGAAACGCTCTTTGGAGAAACCCTCGAAAATTTAATTCAGCTTGCTCAAATTGAGTCATACCATTTGGTCGTTCTGCACTTACGTATGAATAACCTTGACGAAATCAGCCGCTTGTATGGACGCGAAAACCGTAACGCCATTCTGAAATGTCTGACTGATCGCCTCACCTCTCCTGATATAGGTATCCTGGCCGTCGGCAATATGGATATTGACCGCTTCGGCGCTGTAGTCTCTATCTATTCGTTGCGCGATCTATTTGGTGTGATTAAGCCCATCATCAATAAGTTGGATGCTGCCATTGACCTGAACGGCCTCACTATACGGCCCAACATAGATGTGGGTATTAGCGTTTCACCTGAAGACGGCATTAGCCCAGATGATTTACTGGAAAGAGCACGGGCAGCCCTCAAGGGGCCCAAAACGTACGAGAGTATTCATATTTTTACTCATCGCACCGAAAAGTGTGCGTTACGTCGACACAGGGTTGAACAGCGCCTAGAGTCGGCGCTACTGGGAAGCAAGCTACAGCAACATTACCAGCCGCTGGTGCTTGCCGATGGCAGCGGAGTCATGGGGTTTGAAGCGTTAGCTCGTTGGCAGGATAAATCACTAGGAACCGTCAGCCCTGGCGAGTTTGTGCCCATTGCTGAAAAAAACTCCCGACTGTCACGGTTACTGACTGACTGGTCATTAGGGTGCGTTTGCGAAAAAGCTCACCGATGGCCCATCAAACCTAGCGATCCCCCGCTGAAATTGAGTATCAACATTCCTGCCAACCAGTTTTATCAGCGCAACTTTGTCGGTCATATCCTTCAAACGCTTGAAGAGCACGATTTAGCACCACAACGGCTGACGCTTGAGCTTACCGAAGAGAGTCTGCTGACAGATATCGACAGCGCCGTTCTCACCATGCGCAAATTACGAGATTGCGGTATCTCCTTAGCACTGGACGATTTTGGTACCGGATACTCCTCCTTGAACTACCTTAAACGCCTTCCTGTCGACGTACTCAAAATTGATAAAAGCTTTATTGATGACCTCCCCCATGGCACAAAAGCAGTCAACCTGGTCAGCGGCATTATTCGCATTGCTCACGGCTTGGGGTTAGAGGTGGTTGCCGAGGGCGTCGAATGCGAAGCGCAGCAAACAGTATTATACGAACTTGGCTGCGATGTGCTGCAAGGCTACCTTTTCAGCCGACCCGTTGACGCGGAGCGTGCATTAGCTTTTCTAACCACATGGCCTAAAGGCCCTCATCCGGCAGCCATATAATGGCTTCGAGGCACTCCATTCTATTTTCCAGTAACAGCTCCTCCGACTCACAAATGTTTAGCAAACACTTAACACAGGAAGAGTGGCAGGCTTATACACGCACGCTTCAAAAGTTACATAAAGTAGGTCGCTTAGGCTATTGGCAGATGTCGCTAGCCACGGGCGATGTCTATTGGTCTGAAGTAGTTTATGAGTTCCTGGATGTCGATCCTCGCGACTTTACCCCCAGTCACGAAGCCTTTATGTCGATGGTCCATCCCTTAGACCAAGCAAAAGTCGCTAAATCGCGCCAAGAGATGCTGGAGGTTGGTTTTACTGACATCAAATATCGAATTATTCAGCCCAGCGGCTGTATTCGCTGGCTCCATGAAATGGCCGATAACACATCACCGGATGACCCCAATATCCTCCTCGGCACCCTGCATGACATCACCGCACACAAAGCGTTAGAGGAAAAACTACGCAAGCAGGCTATTACCGATGACTTAACGGGCGTTTTTAATCGGCGTTACTTCATGAAGCGACTTCGACAAGCCTTTTCCCACTACCTTCGCAGTGATCAGAACGCCGCCGTACTTCTCTTCGATGTCGATTACTTCAAAACCGTTAATGATACCTACGGTCATGCAATGGGTGATCAGGTCTTGCAGCAAGTCTGCCGGCTGTTCACGAAGCGTTTTCGAGAGACCGATATTGTCGGTCGTTTGGGTGGCGAAGAGTTTGCCGTACTACTGTTTGAAGTTTCATCAGAAGATGCAGTGGCCATCGCTGAACATATCAGACAAGCACTGGCAGCCCATACGTTCAAAACCGAAGCCGGCAGCACCTTTCACATCTCCATCACCTGCGGCGTCTCCAGTTTTGCTGAGGATGACCCAACAGAAGACAGTGTCCTTCACCGCGCAGATAAGTCCCTTTACTTAGGCAAGCATCACGGCCGGGATCAGGTGGTGGGCGAAGAACAGAAACGAATAGAGTAACGCGTTGGGCGATGGCTCAGCGGCACGTGGCTATCGCTTCACGGCGACCCAAAAAGCGCTTAAAAAAATGGCATTTAGATGACTAGTAACTACGCCTGCCTCTCTTGCAACCACTCCTCAAACACCTCAGGCAATAGCGGTCTGGCAATGAAATATCCCTGGGCCTCGTCGCAGCCCAACTGGACAAGGCGTTGATAGGCAGCATCACTCTCTACGCCTTCCGCCACTACGCGGTAACCCAGGTCGTGTGCCATTGAGATCATCGAGTTGACCAGCGTCTCGGTGCGTTTATCTTCGCCAAGGTCGGTGATGAAGCGGCGATCAATCTTCACGGTATGGGCAGGAATCTCATGTAAATAAGAGAGACTGCTGTAGCCAGTACCAAAATCATCAATGGCAATGCGTAAGCCAGCGGCTATTAGTGCCTTGAGCTGGTCAGCGGCCACTTGCCCCTGCCCGATCAGAGCACTTTCAGTAAGCTCTATCTCAATGGCGGTAGTGGGTAGTGCCCAGTTTGACATCTCCTCCAGCAGTCGCCGGGCAAAATCTTCCTCTTCAAGATTGGTTGCCGACACATTGACCGAAACCTGCAGCACCTCACCTTGCCGATACCAAACCGCTGCTTGGCGAATGGCATGACGCAATACCCACTGGGTAAGAGGTTCAGCCATCGGTGTATTTTCGATCAAGGGAATAAACTCCCCAGGCGATACTTCTCCCAAAGTGGGGTGGTGCCAGCGCAAAAGCGCTTCTGCCCCCAAACACTCACCACTCGCGAGAGAAATACGAGGCTGAAAGACTAAATAAAATTCTTGGTCATTTTCTAACGCGCGACCAATGTCGCCGAATAGAATGAAGCGCCGTTGATAACTAGCATCGAGTGACGAAGAGTAAAGCCCCGCGCCCTCTCCCGCCTGGCGCGCATCCAAGCAAGCGGCGTAGGCACTGCGTAAAATATCGGCGGTGGCGACTTCGCCCAGGCAAAAGGGCGCAATACCGATGGTCGGATAAACCAATACGGGAACAGCACGCGTAGTTTCGAGCGTTAACAGTGCCTGACGTAGACGCAATGCCTCTGCTAGCAGTTCTGAATCACTCGTTTGATTTACCAGATGCACGAATTGACACCCGCCCAGATGATAAAGCTTCTCTGCGGGGCCAATGGCCTGTTGTAGGCAGCGAGCGGCTACACGCGCCATCTCGTCAAGAAAAGCGGGACCCATGGTTCGGTGCAGCGCACTTAACTCACTGGCATCGAGCACCTCGGTAAACAGCGCGGCTCTCCGGTGGCTTGGTTGATCCCGCGCCATATCCTGAAGGTCTTCATCGAACTGATTACGGTTGGAAAGGCCGGTCAATGGATCAACTCGGCCAAACGCGTGCTGCAACTCAATCTGCGCCATCACCATGGCCGCTAGATCACGAAGCGTCGTTTGCTCCTGTTCAGAGACCTCACGTGGTTGGGTACCCAGCACGCACATGGCACCCAGGGTATGACCTTCCCGTGTCACTAGCGGTGCGCCCGCATAAAAACGGATACCGGAACGCGCCAGGTGGCTATTTTGATAACATGCAGAGGTGAGAAGGTCAGGAATAACTAGTATTTGCGAGGAGGCACAAACAGCCGCACAAGGTGCCTTTTCACGCGGTATTTCCCAATGATCGACCCCTACTCTTGATTTAAACCACTGGCGGTTCTCATCGGTCAGCGACACGGCTGCGATCGGTAAGTCAAACAGTTGGCTTGCCATCCGCGTGATTCGATCAAAACTTTCACTCGACGGCGTATCCAGCAAATTTAGCTGGCGAAGAGCAAACAGGCGTTCCTGTTCCTGTGCATTCATTAACGTATCCGTACTCTGCTACGAACCTCAGTCCTTTATAAATTAATATACCAGCCTTTTGTATGGCAAGAGCATGTGATAAAGCTTATTTTTTTATTTTTATGTTGGTCTAAAGCGGCTTTAACCAAGCTGAGAGCGATGGAAGGTAATTGCTCTCAGGTATTTTCACACGGCGGGCAGAACAGTGGTGAGCTACATTCTTAAACCACCATCACACTCAATCATCCTGCCTGTGAAATAATCGTTCTCCATAATAAACGCGACGCTCTGGGCAATATTATCCGCTTGGCCAAATTGTTTAAGCGGTATACCGCTGGCAAGTTTTTCTTGCATGTCAGGGCGCATCGCCGCCGTCATGGGGGTCACGATAAACCCTGGCGCTACGCTACCGGTGCGAATCCCGTATTTCGCCAACTCTTTTGCCCACGTTACCGTGAGGGCATGAACACCCGCTTTGGCAGCCGCGTAGTTGCTTTGGCCCATGTTTCCCGCGCGGGAAATACTTGAGATGTTGACGATGACACCCCCTTTTCCTGATTCCATCATGTGACTAGCAGCTTCGCGTCCACACAGAAAAATGCCGGTTAAATTGACATCGATGACTCGTTTCCAAGCAGCCAGCGACATACGCTTGGTCACCACTCCGTCTTGGGCTTTTATTAATAAGGCATCATCAGTAATACCGGCGTTATTAATGCATCCTTCTACCGGCCCTAACCGAGCCGCAATATCAGCAAATGCAGTAATGACGGACTGCTCGTCTGATACGTCTAGTGGAAACCCGTGGGCATTGATCCCCTGCTCAGTCAGCTCGGAGACAGCATCATCCAGCGTAACGGCATTTCTATCTAATAAGGCCAGTATCGCCCCTTGCTTGCCTAAACGCTGGGCCATGGCATAACCAAGCCCGCTCGCCCCGCCGGTAATCGCGATAACTTTGTTGGTGACTTCCATTAGTGATTCCTTTGTCGTTCTTATCGTCTTGCGTCTTTAGAAACCGACGTTGCTGGCACCTTTCAGTTGCAACATTTCACGCGCCTCATCAGGCGTCGCTATCGCAAAGGAAAGCTCTTCAAGAATATGACGCACCTTGGTGACCTGGCTGGCATTACTCTCAGCAAGTTGGCCGGGTGAGAGCCATAGCGAATCCTCAAGCCCCACCCGCACATGCCCGCCCATGGCGGCAGACTGCGCGGCGATACGCATCTGATTGCTACCAGCACCCAGCACCGACCATTCGTAGCTATCTCCAAACAGCCGATCAGCGGTACGCCGCATGTGGATCACATCTTCAGGATGCGGCCCGATGCCACCCAGAATACCGAACACGCTTTGCACGAAAACGCGCCCGCTGATAAAGCCACGATCCATCATATGACGAAGGCTGTAGAGGTGGCCGATGTCGTAGCACTCGCATTCAAAGCGGGTGCCATTCGCAGCGCCCAGTGTCATGGCCTTCTCAATGTCAGCGAAGGTGTTCTTAAACACCAAATCGCGACTATTCTCCAGGTGCTCCCTCTCCCACTCGTGCTGAAAGCTGGCATAGCGGCTGAGCATGGGAAATAAGCCGAAGTTGATCGACCCCATGTTCATTGAAGCAAGTTCGGGCTTGAACTCCATGGCCGGACGCATTCGCTCCTCCACACTCATGTGAGGGCTACCGCCAGTGGTGAGGTTGATCACCGCATTGGTGGCACTCTTTAGGCGAGGCAGGATACGTTCAAAAACGGCGGGATCCTGGGTAGGTTTGCCGGTAATTGGGTCGCGTGCATGCAAATGAATAATAGCGGCGCCCGCCTCGGCGGCGGCGATGCCTGCCTCGGCAATCTCTTCCGCCGTAACCGGCAGGTGCGGCGACATGGAAGGCGTATGAATGGCACCGGTTAAGGCGCAGGTAATGATGACTTTACGTTGGGTAGCCATGAAGGTGTCTCTAATAAGTAAAGTGACGCAAAGAAAGCTCGAACCGGTTAAATCGTCTCGACGTTGGCGCAAACGCTCAGCGCCTGGCCCGAGATATTGCTGCCGCCAGGGGCAGACAAAAACAGCGCCATGGCAGCGATATCGGTGGGTTCAACCATCCGCCGCATAGAAACATTAGAGAGGATCTCCTGCTCCATCTCGGCGAAGCTGATGCCTCGCTTCTCAGCCCGAGCGGTGATGACTTGCTCGATGCGAGGCCCACGCACGATACCGGGCAGAATGGCGTTGACCCTTACACTGTCGGGGCCAAGCTCGTTGGCTAAGCTCTTGGTAAGACCGACAATCGCCCATTTACTCGCCGAGTAAGGGGTGCGATAGGCTAAGCCCAGGCGGCCAGCAACCGAGGCCATATTGATCAGCAGTCCTTGGCTCTCACGGAGCAGGGGCGTAGCCCGAGAAGCAACTCGGTACTGGCCATTCAGATTGATATCAATGGTGCGGCTCCAGCTCTCACCATCGATCTCTTCGATGCTGGCGGTAGGGCCTGCAATTCCTGCGTTATTGACCACGACATCAAGCCCACCTAGATAAGCAGCCTCTTGAAACAAGCGATCAACATCCGCTTCCTGGCTAACGTCGGCGTGGGTATAGGTGATGCCAGCGGGCAGCGCAGCCAACGCCTGATCATCGATATCGCAGACATGGACACGGGCACCCGCTTCCTGAAAGGCCTGGGCAATCGCCAAACCGATACCGTTAGCACCGGCGGTAATCAGTACTCTGAGTTCCGACCGTGGAATCAAGCTGTCTATCACTTTCATAGTCTAGTTACTCCATTGAAACTTACTGCAGGCCCTGCGATGTCAGAATGGGCCTGTCGTGGTTCGGTTTATCTGCTCATCAGCAAAGAGGGCAAGCCTGTTACCAATACCGGGAAGATGGCCATTAAAATGCAAGCCAGCACGATTAGAGCGACAAAAGGCACGACAGCTCGGTAGAGATCAAGCGTCTCCACTCCGGGTGGTGCAACGCCTTTCAGATAGAACAGCGCATAGCCAAAGGGGGGCGTCAGGAAGGAGGTTTGCAGCACTACCGCCACCATGACCACAAACCACAGCACATCCACGCCCATATCGGCGACGATCGGTAGCATGATGGGAAAACTCAGCAGCACGATGCCCGTCCAGTCGAGGAACATGCCTAGAATGAAGACCAGGAACAGCATCAGGATCAATGCCCCCACGGTGCCTCCGGGCATCGCCATCACCACATTGTGAATAACCTGCATACCACCGCCGCGCGAAAAGACACCGGTGAAAGCGGTCGCACCCACGAGAACCAACATCACCATGGTGGTGGTCTTGCTCGCGTCAATCAGCGTTCGATAACAGGTCGATACTTTCCGGTCACCAAAGATCAGGAACAACAGGAAAGCGATAAAGACACCAATCGCCGAGGCTTCGGTGGCCGTAGCAATACCGGCGAACAACGACCCCAGCACACCCAGAATCAGGGTCATGGGGGGCAGTACGTACTTCAGCAGCATGACCAACAGCTGACGCGTGGAGACTTGGGCGCGCTCCTCAGCCGGTACCGGCGGGCCGTAGCTCGGTTTGAGATAGCAAATCACCAGCACATAAAGGGCATACATCGCGCCCAGCATGACCCCCGGCACCAGCGCACCGGCAAACAGTGCGCCTACTGAAACCGGCGAGTAGCTAGCCATTAGTATCAGCATGATGCTGGGTGGAATCAGGATGCCCAAACAGCCGCTGGCCATTATCACACCGGTACTTAGCTCTTTGTTATAGGAGTGCTTGAGCATGGGAACCAGCGCGATCATCCCCATCACCGCAATCGAGGCGCCAACGATGCCCGTGGTCGCAGCCAGCAGCACCGACACGATGACCACGGTGAGTGCCAAGCCACCGCGCAGATTAGCGAGCAGCAGGCGCATGGATTCAAACATCTTCTCAGTGACCCCTGAGTCATTGAGAAAGCGCGCCATGAGCACAAACAGCGGAATGGCCACTAAGACATAGTTATCCATGGCATTACCATAGATGTTGTTGATGATGGTGCTAAGTACACGCTCGCCGGGGCCCAAGAAGGCGCCGATAACGGCCACACCGCCCAGTACGAAGGCCAGCGGATGCCCCATAAACAGGCCGATCAGTAACCCGCCGAACATCACCAGCGTAAGCAACTCGGGACTCAGGCTCATACGGTTTCCTCCCGCAGCTGCTGGGTAGCACGTATGACGATCGCGGTAGCCTGTAGCAGGATCAGTACCGCGGCCACCATGATCACCCCTTTAATGGGATAAACGGGAAGCGAGACCATGCCGTAGGTCGTTTCGCCGCGGCTAAAGGAGCGCTCAAAAAACGCCCAGCCGAAGGTGATCATCAGCCAAATAAAGGGCACGAAGAAAACCAGATAGCCGAGGAGTTCGAGCACTGCCTGCTTGCGGCGGGACAATAACCGCTTAAGCACATCGACTTCGACATGGGCGTGATGGCGTAACGCATAAGCAGCCATCAGCATGAAATGAGCACCAAATAACATCTTGGTAATATCAAACGCCCAATCACTTGGGCGGCCTGCTAAGAAACGCATGGCGATGTCATAAATAACGATAATGGTGATGACAGCAAGAAGCGGGGCTATCAAGCGACCGAATCCTTCGTTGAGGGCGTCAATGGCCCTGGCAATGGCATTCATGATGAGGATCTCGGAATAGGTCAGATCAAACAGGTCGTCAGTGAACTCAGCAAGCTCGCAGGGTGAGCCCACTAGGGCTCACGCAAGCTTGATTACTGATTCATGCAGGCTTCAAGATCTTCAAGCGAGGGAAGATCATCAGTGACACGGCTCATGTTGAAGGGCGCCGAGATGTCACGCCAAGTTGCATAGTGCTCCATGTAACTGATCATGGAGTGATAGACCTTGGCGTGGTCTGGATGCTCGCAAGCACCGCGTACAATCACCTCATTGGTAATCTCTTGAATGTGAGCCAAATCCTCTTCAGAGAATTGATTAATGGTAATGCCCGCATCGATGAACTTCTGGGTAGCATCGGTAGACTCTCGTTCCGACCACGCTAGCGACCAGCCCATGGTGGCATCAGCCGCCATTTGAAGCTTTGTCTGGGTGTCTTCAGAAAGTGCATCCCAGGCATCTTTATTGATCATGACCCCGAATACCGTGGCCGACTGATGCCAGCCCGGCGTCGCCCAATAATCCGCCACTTCAGCTAAACCAACGCTATAGTCAATGCCCGGCGCTGAGAACTCAGCGGCGTCGACCACACCGCGCTCGATCGCCTGGTAGACTTCACCACCAGCCAATGTCACTTGAGAACCTCCTAGTTGCTCCATCACCCGGCCCTGGTCACGGCCGGCAATGCGCAGGCGCTTGCCTTCAAGGTCAGCGATACTCTCAATCGGTGTGCGGCCCATAAAGCCGGACTCGTTATTCAATACACCGTAAGGAAGATAAACCAACCCAAACTGGCCATAGATCTCTTGATAAAGTTCTCGTCCACCCCATTGCTGAATCCAGTTGAAATAATCCAAGGCATTAAACAGGCTAGTGGTCGTCGCTAACGGTGAAAATGCCGGGTTCAGGCCCGCCCAATAACCTGGCCAATCGCCTGAGGCCTCGATGCTACCGGTTTCCGTTGCATCAAAGACTTCGGTGCCAGGCATTAGTGTGCCGCCTGGGTGAAACTCGATCTGTAACGCATCACCAGCGATATTGTTGACCATATCGACCCAATGCCGATCAATTTTTACCGCATCGATGTTCTCCGGCCAGGTAGAGGTCATTGTCCAGCTTTGTTGATCTTGCGCATTAGCGGTAAGAGACACCAGGCTGGCACCGAGAGCAATACCAGTGAACATAAGGGCGCGCTGCGTTTTCATATTATTTTCCTTCCAATAACCGTCAGCTTTAAGCTGATTTTTGTTGTAAAAAATTCTTCGATAGCGATGCATTTCAGGCTTTCACACTACCCATAAGTCTAACGAGTGGTCATTAGCGGGTAGGGTTAGAGGCACCTTATTGCGTGAGGCTACTCTACAAAGTTACGCTAGCTGCAAGGAAGGTCTAAAACGGTCTTCGTGAGGTCTTTTTCGGACATTTCAGTGAGCGATGATAATGGCCAGCTTCCAAGCTAACCTATTGAATCAAAAGATATATGCGCCTTATAAAATCGCTGCTTTGCTCGACACGGTCGCTGAGCAGGATATTTCGGCTGAAAAAGTACTTAGAGGCCTTGGCTTAAACCAAGCGGCACTGACAGACCCCGCCACACTGGTTTCGATTAAACAGTATGTCGACGCTTGCACTAATGTAATTGAGGCAGGTGCCAACCTCTCAACACCTTTTGAGACGGCCACGCGATTACATTTAACCGCTTACGGTATGTACGGTTACGCCCTGCTCACCAGCCCCACCATGCGGGACTACTTCAACTTCGGGGTGAAATATCATCCTTTAGCCACACCCACGCTTTATATGACGTGGCGTGAAACGGATGAGTCTGCCGTCTTTGAATTTAAAGAGACTTACTCTTATATAAAAAGCATCAAAACGCGTAATTTTTTAATCCAGCAGCAGATGGCTCAAAATATTACCCACATTCGCGATGCCGCTGGTTCAAGTCTTTTTCCTATCAAAGCGCTGCTATCTTACCCAGGAAAAGACGTTGAGCAGATCCACGAAAAGCATTTATTGTGCGACTGTTACTTCAATCAAGACGTCAACGAAATCCATTACCCGAAACAAATACTCGACCAGTCCCCTCTACTAGGCAACCAGCTTTCCATAAAGTTACTTCAAGAAACCTGCAACCAACTGCTTGGCCGAACAAAGATGTCATCGGGTATTACCGGCGAGGTATATCAAATACTGTTGATGTCACCGAATAGTTTTCCCACCATGGAAGCCGTCGCCAACCTGCTGTGTATCACCACACGCACCTTAAGAAGAAAACTGGACGCTGAGCTAACGAGCTATCGAGAAATACTCGATGACGCCCGCTGCACGCTGGCAACGGAATACCTGCTGGTTACCAAAATGAGTACCGAGGATATCGCAGCAAGGTTAGGCTTTAGCGATAGCGCCAATTTCCGCAGAGCCTTTAAACGCTGGACGGGTAAAACGCCCCATCAAGTGCGCGACGAGTCACAACAGAATTAGCCGAGAAGGGTGGGCCCAATTGGGCCCACCCTGGCATGCTTATTGGTTCATACAGGACTCAAGTTCATCCAGCGAAGGAAGGTCATCGGTTACGCGGCTCATGTTGTAAGGCACAGACACATCACGCCAAGTCGCATACTGCTGCATATAGCTAACCATCGAGTGGTAAACCTTGGCATGCAGTGGATCTTCACAGGCTCCCTGAAGGATCACTTCGTTGGTCATTCGTTGGATCTCGGCCAAGTCCTCCTCAGGAAGCTGATGGATTTCTACACCCGCATCAATAAACTTCTGAGTTGCCTCAGTTGATTCACGCTCGGACCATGCCAACGACCATGTCATGGTAGCTATCGTAGCGACTTTCAGCTTCTCTTGCGTCCCCTCGGAAAGAGCATCCCAGGAATCTTTGTTAATCATTACACCAAACACGCTGGCAGATTGATGCCAACCAGGCACGGACCAATGGTCGGCAACTTCGGCAAAACCGGCAGAGTAATCAACCCCAGGCGACGAGAACTCTCCAGCATCCACCACACCGCGCTCAATTGCCTGGTAAACCTCACCGCCCGCCAGCGTTACCTGTGATCCGCCCAGTTTTTCAAGCACCCGACCTTGATCGCGACCTGAGAGACGCAGCCGCTTACCATCAAGATCGGCGATGCTTTCGATCGGCGTGCGCCCCATAAAACCTGATTCATTGTTAAGGATACCGTAGGGCAGGTAAACCATATTGTATTCACCGTAGACCTCCTGATAGAGCTCCCAGCCGCCCCACTGATTAATCCAATTAAGATAGTCAGCGGCGTTAAACAGACTAGGAGTAGAAGCCAATGGAGAAAACGCGGGGCTGAGCCCAGCCCAATAGCCGGGCCAATCGCCGGCGGCATCAATGCTCCCTGTTTCGGTGGCATCGAAGACTTCGGTGCCGGGCATAAGGGTGCCGCCAGCACGGAAATTGATCTGCAACTCGTCGCCAGCCAGTCGGTTGACCAGCTCAACCCAATGACGATCTACCTCGACGAGCGCAATATTGTCTGGCCATGTAGTTGTCATCGTCCACTGTTCTTGAGCCAGGGCCGCAGTGCTAACAGACGCAAGGGCCGTACCAACGGCGATTCCGGTCAGTTTAATGGCGCGCTGATTTTTCATATTGTTTCCTGCCTTATCAAAGTAGCTTGAATCAGTTTATTGTTGGGTAGAAATTAGGCATTACGATTATTTAGTCCTTTAAAGAATCAATGAGGCGATTGCTCAGATTTTTACGCACGTTCTCCGCTTTTTCTGGGGGCCAGTTTTGCAGTCCCTTTCCACTTTCCATGCCTAAAAAACCTTGTTTAATAAGGTCTTCAATCATGGGTCTTGGGGATTGCTCATTACAAAGATGAGGAAAGATAAACTGATGAACCTGCTGAATAAGTTTAAGACCTACTAAATCTGCATTTTCCATGGGACCAAGAAACGGCATACGCATACCGAAACTATTCTTGACCACAAGATCGATGTAAGCGCCAATAAATCGACACACTTGACCTAGCTGTGTTCTGTCACTTTTTTTCGACGGGCGCCAGGTTCACATTCCAGGGCAGCAGCGTTTCCAGTGCCTCCAGCGTATCAGCGGTGGCGATGCGCTCCAGCACATGGTGGATATAGGCAGCAGGCTCCAAGCCATTGGCTTTTGCCGTTTCGATGAGTGAATAGCAGGTGGCACTGGCGTGCGCTCCGCGGGAGGTATCGGCGAACAGCCAGGCTCTTCGGCCAACGGCAAACGGGCGGATAGCGTTTTCTGCCAGAACGTTACTGATGTGCAGGTCGCCGCGCGCGCAATAGCCGATGAGGAAGTCCCATTGGTTCAGCGTATATTCCATCGCCTGACGCGTCAGGCTGCCTTTCATGACGCGGGTGACATTGGCCTCTAGCCAGGCCTTGAAGGCCTCAAGGCGCGGCAGGCTCAGCTCCTGGCGGATACGGTAACGTTCCGCCTCGCTGAGGTCCTTGATCTGCCGTTCGATGGCGTAGAGTTTATTGATATGGCTAAGCCCTACCTCGGCCTTGGCTGGCGTGGCGTTCTTGCCTTTTGCGTTGACCTTGGCCGCCTTAGACGCTTCCACGAACTTGCGCCGCGCATGGTCCCAACAGCCAATGCGGGTAATGCCGTTGGCACGGCATACCTGGCCGTAACCGGCGTAGCCATCGGCTTGTAGGATCCCCGCGAAGTCGTCGAGTAGACGCACCGGCACGCTGCCGCCGCGGGACGGGTCGTAGGCAAAGAGCACTGACGGTTGATCCGGCGGGCCACCTCGGGTGACCCACATCCATTTATCTGACTGAGCGGTCTTGCCGTCTTCCTTGAGCACTTGCAGCCGCGTTTCATCGGCTTGGAGATACGCGCTGCTGTTTTGCACTTCGCGCATCAGCGTGATCAAGGGCGTGAAGACGTCATTCAGGCGGATGATCCAGTTGGCCATCTGCGTGCGGCTAACGGCGTGACCTAACCGCTTGAACATGCCTTCCAAGCGGTACAGCGGTAAACCGTCGGCGTACTTGGACGTGATCACGTACGCCAGCAGTGACGTCGACGCCGTGCACTTGCCTAGCGGATGAACCGGACGCTCCGCAGCGAGGAGGTGGTCGTTGCCCTCAAGTGGGAACACTGCTTTTTCCTGCCAGTATTCGAGGACTTTCAGCTGCGCGGGGATGAACTGGAGCTCTTCTTTTACCTTGGCGAAGAAGGTCTTGGTCGCCCCGACTTTTTCTTCTTCGCTGAGCGTAAGCTCAATACGCTCACGGACCAGCGTGTCGGAGAAGCCACGTTGGCGACGCTGACGTGAGGGACGCGGCGCGTCTTGCTCTTCGGCATCGTCCGGTAACTGATCGCGTAGCGCTTCGATTTCAGCTTCCAGCTCTACCTCATCGAACAGATGGGCCTGATCCGCAGACTTTTCACTGCGCGCGGCGAACTGCTGAATGCGCTGCAAGCGCAGCTTCTCTTCGAGCAATTGAATATAGAGATTACGCTGCTGTAACGCTGTCTGTTGGGCCGCCACCTGTTGCTGAAGCCCCGCCACAAGCTCCCTTACCTCAGCGGCTGAGAGGCCACTGAGATCAGGCATTTGGGAAGGGGCTTCAGCGTGTTTTTTCATGCGTCGATGATAGCAAAATCGACCTGTTAAAGCACTGAAAATCAGAGCTTTATGGCCTACCCGACGCTGTCGTAATGCAGGGTTTTATGGCCGTGCATCAGGGTAATATCGTAGCCATCCAACAGCCAGTTGATCTGCTCGCCGGTCAGCGCCATGATGTCATCCGAGGGGCCGGGCCACTTGAAGCGCTCCTCGGCCAGTGCCTTGTAATAAAGCACGAAGCCATTGTCTTCCCACATCAGGCACTTGATCTTGTTCCGCTGTCGGTTGGTAAAAGCATACAACGCCCCGCTAAAGGGGTTGTGTCCCAGCTCTTGCTCCACCAATAACGCCAGGCCGTTGGCTTGCTTGCGAAAATCGACCGGCGCGCGGTACAGGTAGATCTCGGGCATTTCCCACGCGGGGCGTAAATAGCGCGACCGCTTCACAGCTGCCTCAGGATGTCGCCCAGTAACGCCACATTGCCCGCGTGCAACCCCGTGACCGTAATGCCACCGGGCAGTGAGACTGCAAGTCCCGTGGAATCTATTTCGTTTGCGATGACGGTATTGGAATACGCGACGGTGGCAAAACCAGCGACCGGTTCTTGTGTTGACGATGGACTGGCCAAGAGCTTTTGACGCCAGTAAGCAAACTGATGGTACGTTAGCGCTTGTTGCTTGCAAAACGCCATGCCGGACAAGCCAGAGGTTTGCCATTCGGTTACTTGTTGCTGCCAATATTGCTCACGTTCTTGATGCCTCATGTAACCCCCTCACAAAGTTCTGATGGCATCAGTGTGAGGGGGTAAAAGCGAGAGCGGTAGATGTCGGTTTAAGGGCGCTTACAGATCGATTGTTTCGGCATCACAGACACCTGTTGAGACCAAGTATAAAGCTTCGCGCCACATAGCATGTTGGAGTCTATTACCGATAAATCCCGGCACATCTTGAAACACCTTCACAGGCTGCTTTCCCAAACTAAGTATCAAATCGAAAGTCGTTTCAAAAACAGCATCGTCAGTGAAAGATGTTTTTATAATCTCAACCAGCGGGATAAGATGAGGTGGGTTCCACCAATGCGTACCAACCAGCCGTGACCGCACTTTATCGCTTAGTTTTTCACCAATATCAGTGATAGGTATAACGGAAGTATTACTCGCCAAAATGGCATGTGAAGGTGCCAGCTCTGCCAACGAAGAAAACAACGCTTGCTTTAACCAAAGGTTTTCCGTAATCGCTTCGATTATAAAATCTGTAGAAAAGACAGCGCTGGCAATATCAGAGCATAACTCTATATTATCGAGCACTGGTTTAGGATCGATGCCCATTTGGCGAAGATTCTTTTCAATAAGCAATGGCGCAAGTTCAAGCGTATTCTTGTCAACATCAAAAAGAAAGATAGCGTGGCCGGCCTGCGCAAACGTTTGCGCAATCCCGTGCCCCATTAGGCCTGCACCAACAACGCATACATTCACAGGTGTGTTCATGAAAATCCTTCTCGTAGGGCTTTGGAAGCCTTGTTTTGTAGCGCTACTCTACAAAGGTATCCTCGCCCTGGGGAAGGTCGAAAACGGCCTTAAAGGGGCCTTTTTCGGACATTCAGAAATAATTCATTATGACTAACTCTCAAGCTAAACTGCTGAATAAAAAGATTTATTCGCCCTATAAAATTGCGGCGTTAGTGGCAACGGCCACTGAGCAGGGAATTGCGGCTGGTGGAATACTGAGGGGGCTTAGACTAAATCAAGATGCGCTTATAAACCCAGCAACACTGGTATCGATAAAACAGTATATCGACGCTTGCACAAATGCTATTGATGCGGGGGTCAATTCTTCGACTCCTTTTGAGACAGGCGCTAAACTGCATTTAACCGCTTATGGAATGTATGGGTATGCTCTTCTCTCAAGCCCAACTATCAGGGACTATTTCAACTTTGGAGTAAAGTACCATCCCTTAGCCACACCAACGCTAAAAATGACTTGGCGGGAAACAAAAGAGTCTGCCATTTTTGAATTTAGAGAGACCCACTCTTATATTAAAAGCCTAAAAATAAGATATTTCCTCATACAGCAACAGATGGCCCAAAATGTTACTCACATACGCGATGTCGCGGGTGAAAGTCTATTGCCTACAAAAGCCTTATTAACTTATTCAGGAGAAGGAATCGAGACTACGCATGAACAATATTTAGGCTGCGAATGTCACTTCAATCAAAAGGCAAATGAACTACATTTCCCACAGCCAATTCTCGATCAGTCTCCTTTGCTAGGTAATCGACTTTCTATACAGCTACTTCAAGAGACCTGCAATCAACTGTTGGGTCGTACCAAGATGTCATCCGGTATCAGTGGCGAAGTTTATCAAATTCTAATGATGTCTCCGAACAGCTTTCCAGATATGGAAACCGTCGCAAACCAGCTGTGCATTACATCACGTACCCTAAGAAGAAAACTGGTTGCGGACTCGACCAGCTATAGCGCAATACTGGATGATGCTCGCTGTACGTTAGCAATCGAGTACCTTCTGGCAACAAGGATGAACACCGACGATATAGCGAAAAGGCTAGGCTTTAGCGACAGCGCGCATTTTCGAAGAGCATTCAGGCGCTGGACGGGAAAGTTGCCTTCTCATATCAGAAAAGAATCAAAAACTTAACCTGCAGTATTACCCTCTTTCTTAAGTTACAAGATTTCATATCGCCCCCGTTCACGTTTGTTTTATAGTCGAGCAATACTAACAGGATACTCCTAGCCTATGGCCGTTGACCTACAAGCGCTCTACACCAAGCTGATTCATCTGATGTTGGAGACCATTTTCGTAGTCGATGAGCACAACCAGATCGTTTTTATAAGCGATGCCTGTGAGTCACTGCTCGGCTACCGGGCCGACGAAATGATAGGCACTTTGATTACCCATTACATGCCCCCTGACGACCTAGCCTCCACTCAGGACTCAATTCACTGGGTAATGAACGGCCAACCCCACATTGATTATCGTAATCGCTATCTCCGTAAAGAGGGCGGTATCGTCCACATATTATGGTCTGCTCGCTGGTACGAAGAGGAGTGAGTTCGCATTGGTGTTGCACGAGATATAACAGCACTCATGCAGACCGAGGAAGAGTTACGTTTTCTTGCCCATCATGACCCACTGACAAAGCTGACCAACCGATCACTGTTCTACGATCGATTAGCCCTTGGCCTGAGTTCCGCTCATCGCCATCAGACCTTTTTGGCATTACTGTACTTGGATGTTAATGATTTCAAAGTGATTAATGATACCCAAGGACACGCGGTAGGTGATCGGTACTCTGCACGGTGGCTCGAAGACTGGAAAACTGCGTGAGAGAAACCGACACGGTGGTCCGAATGGGTGGCGATGAGTTCACAGTTATGCTCACGGATATTCAATCAAAAGAGGCTATTACAGCGAAGGTAGAGCACATTCAAAGGATTATGAGTGAGCCACTGGGCGCTGAGTTCGGTGAGCTAACAATGCCCTCCTGCAGTATCGGCGTGGCCTGCTACCCAATGGATGGGGAAGATGCCAATACCCTGCTAAGCCATGCGGATAGCCATATGTATCGGATTGAGAGAGATCGCTCAATAGTGGTATAAAAGTCTGCAAGCTAAGAAGCCACTCATTAACGTGACGGTCATCGAATGTTGACTTTTGAAATTAAAAAAAGATTATAGTCAATTAAAAAATCATTCAAAAATCAACAAGAGACAATCAAATATGATGGAAAAAGTAGCGATATTTATCGATATTCAAAATGTCTATTACACTTCGCGCGAAGCTTATGGCCGAAACTTTGACTACAATAAGTTTTGGAAAAAAGCCACTGAAAATAGAGAAGTCGTGCAAGCTTTTTGCTACGCCATCGATAGGGGTGACAAAAAGCAAAGAGAATTTCAAAACATACTCAGAGCTATTGGGTTTAAAGTAAAGTTGAAACCTTTTATTCAACGTTCAGATGGTTCTGCGAAGGGTGATTGGGATATAGGTATTGCGCTAGATGCCATGGAGTACGCTGAGCAGGCGGACGTTATTGTGCTCGTGTCCGGCGATGGAGACTTTAATCTTTTAGTCAATAAAATACGCGTTAAGTACGGTAAAAAAGTTGAAGTGTATGGCGTCCCTCAGCTTACCGCCGCATCTTTGATTAATGAAGCCAGTGAGTTTATCGCAATAGATAAGTCGCTTTTGCTAGATTAATTAAACATTAATACCTAACAGCATATTCGATAATGACCTAGCTACTGCTCTATTCATGCTGACGTTGTATGAGAATTTACTGATATTAATCATGTGCGTTTGAAAAAATAATCAACTCCCAAGCAGAAGAAAAAGTTCTACAGCTGTTCAACAATAACTCTACAGTTTAATTGCCATTTGTAACCATATCGACTAGGTTAGTTACAACGGGTGCGCTAATAACTTTTCTAATGCTGGCTGACTCAATCGCTCCTGGACACTTCTGACTGTGGCTCAGCTCACTTGGTGCGCTCCAATCTCAGCACAGTCAGTTTGGGTCAACCAGCAAGGAGGACATCGAATGTCGATTACATCAGAAAAGCAATTACCCGAAGCAGTAGCGTCTTGGCGTGATCCAGAAATGGACTCGGTCAAAGGCACAGAGACTCCCAAAAACCCCAATAAAGGCTATATCGCCTTACTTGGCTGGAGTATCAACGCGATCAAGGCTGCGCAGAAATTCGACCGTCGATATATCGTTGTTGCTCCTGAATGGGCAGCGGATTTCTGTACCGCGAACAACATCCCTTTTCTTCCGTGGGACTTTATCCGGTTAAACGACCGCTCCATGGAAATCGCCGAAAGGCTAAAAGAGGAAGGCGTCGATATCGCCATCCCACTGTTTGAAGAAACCGTTGAATGGTCCGGTGCGATCAACTCGGTTCTTCTCGACAGTCCTCGTATGTTCGGCCAGTCCATTTTGTTCCGTGACAAGGCGTTAATGAAGCGTCGTGCCCAGCTTGGCGGTATTCGCGTCGGTATTTTCGAAGAGGCGCATGAGAAAGAAGACATCGTTCGCTTCATGAAGCGCGTCAACCAAACGCTGCTTAAACTCGATGGCGACCCGGATGACCCGATTCACGTCAAAGCATTCGACAAAGCCGGTTGCCTCGGTCACCGAATGATTCGCAAGATCGAAGAGATCGACAACATTCCGGACGAAGAATATCCCCTGCTAATGGAAAGCCATCTGGATGGCTGGGAGTTCGCCGTTGAGGCCTGGATACACGATGGCAAAATCCAGTTCCTGAATATTTCAGAATACGTGACGCTTGGCTATTCGGTATTCGTACCCGCGACGGCGGAACTCGAGAGCTGGCGCACCGCGATCACTAAACAGATCGAGCTGCTGATCAAAACGTTCGATATTCAGTTTGGCTTGATTCACCCCGAGTACTTCGTCACAGCTGATGGCGAGATGTACTTTGGCGAGGTTGCCTACCGCCCACCCGGCTTCAAAGCCTTCGAGCTGATCGAAAAAGCCTACGGATTCAACGCCTATCAAGCATCGATGCTAGTGTTCGATCCGAAAAGCACAAAAGAGGAAGTCGCAGCGTTCTTCCCCCGCGAAGTGGTCGATGCGAAAGGCTACGCCGGTTGCTTCGGTGTGTACCCACGCCGCCGGGTGGTCAGCAAGCTGGAAATGCCCAAAGAAACGATTGAGCATCCCTATTTCGAGTCCCACGAACTGGTCGCGCCAGCAGAAGAAACCGTTCCTGACCGCTCAGCCTTCGGGACACACTGGGGCCTGCTCTTCTTCTTTGGAGACGACCCCATCAAAATGCGCGATCTATTGAAAGCGCAGGAAGATCTGGATTTCTACGTCTAAAAAGCTTCAAAACAACAGGTTTCATTATGGGCGCCCTATCTGCAATAGTTGCTGATAGGGCGCCCTTTTTTACCCGCGCTAGCTCTTTCAGCATTGAGGTTTGGTTCTCCCCTTGGCTAAGGCCAAGGTATACTCGCTTGATTTATTGATGAGAGATGCGATGCGCCCACGACGCCTGTTGCGACTATTATTACTGCTCCCTCTGGTACTGCTAACCGGCTGCGATGAAACGCCGACTGGTCGCTCCCAACTGACATTGGTACCTGAAAATTTAATGACACAGATGGGCGAGGATACCTTCGACCAACTACGCCGTGACCAGCCGGTGTCACGTGATGCAGCCGCTAATCGCCAGGTAGCGTGTGTGGCCCAGGAAATAATAGCCGCCACCGAGGCCATCTATCCGGCTGACGAGTTACCGGAGGTCTGGGAGGTTGTCGTCTTTGAAGATGATTCTCCCAACGCCTTCGCCCTACCAGGCGGACGCATCGGCGTGCATACCGGCCTACTCCAAGTCGCCGAGACGCCAGACCAACTGGCGGCGGTGATCGGCCATGAAGTTGGTCATGTGCTGGCTGACCATGGCAATGAACGCCTTACTCAGCAGCTTGGCATTAAGGCCGGGATGCTAGTGGTAGGATTGTTAGGCGAGGGAGACATGGGACAGCAGCAGTTAATGCAGGCATTGGGCCTCGGCGCCCAGCTCGGCATCACCCTGCCGTTCAGCCGCGCCCACGAGGAAGAAGCCGATCTGATGGGCCTGGCGATCATGGCGCAGGCAGGATTCGACCCGCAAGAAAGCGTGGCACTGTGGCGCAACATGGCAGCGGCTGGTAGCGGTCAGCCTCCTGAATTTCTCTCTACGCATCCCGCCCATGGGTCGCGCATTACGGCATTACAACAGGCAATGGAAGAAGCCATGGCGACCTATCGCGCTACTACCCCGGCGGATTGTAATGGGTGAAAGAGGTGCTAATGGCTATCACAGAGTGCCCGGTAGCGCTTCATAGAGAAGATTGATAAGGACAACACTGATAAGCACAGCACCATGCGTTTTAATCCAATACGCTCTCGTAGTTGTCATAGTCAAAAACAGGAAGCTCTTTAACCTCATCACTAGCGTAAGGAAGCTGATAGTGAGAACTGCCAGACCGCCAGCCTTCAGGATAACCGTAAAAGGGGAATGCGCGGGGGCCTGAGCCAAACTCCTCCCTCAATGGTTTAACAATAATAGCCTGCATAATGCCATTATTTGTAAATAGGGCGTCCGTAATAAGTAGCCGAACACAAATTTTCCGCTATGCTTATAATTCTGACAATTGAACCAGGACGATGAGCATGACATTCCGCTTTGTACTACCTCTGTCCGACACCGACCTTCAGGCGCTCATGACCACCCATACGTATGGAAAAAAGCCTGCCTTGCGTCGCCGTGCCCATGCCATCGTGTTGAGCCATCAAGGACACACTATCAACCAGATTTGCAACATCCTGTCTGTCACACGAGAGACGGTCTCGCTCTGGTTCGATGCTTGGGAAGCACAGGGACTCGAAGGACTCAGTGATAAGCCTCGTACTGGTCGTCCTTCTATCTACAGCGACGAGGAGAGAGAACGGTTACGGGCGCTTATAGAAGAACAGCCTCACCAGCTGAAAGCGATCCAGGCACAACTCCAGCAGGAAACGGGAAAATGTTCGAGCACCATGACGATCAAGCGAGCATTAAAAAAAACTGGGGTATAGCTTCAAACGCGCTCGGCGATCTCTTAAGGATCGGCGTGACGAGACGGACTTTCGTAATACCCAAGGCCTACTGGCCGAGCTTCAGCGCTGGGAAGCGCGAGGCGAAGCTGACCTGTACTACTTCGATGAGTCTGGCTTTTCCCAGTCGTCGGTCTTGCCTTACGCTTGGAGTCCCGTCGGATCTCCTCGAAAGATGCCCGCTTACTCACGCAGTCAGCGTTTGAATGTACTGGGCTTCCTGAGTCGCCAAGGCAAGCTGATTTACCATTCGACAACAGACACCGTCACCACCGAGGTTGTTATCGAAGCCTTTGATCACTTTATTACCTGCAAATCGCCGGATACCTTTGCCATTGTGGTGATGGACAACGCCAGTGTTCATCGCTCGGCCCTGTTTCAACGCAAGCGACAGGAGTGGCTGAATCAGCGGGTTTATGTGATCTACCTTTCCTCCTATTCGCCAGAATTGAACCTAATCGAGATTCTCTGGCGCAAGGTAAAGTATGAGTGGTTGCCACTAACGGCTTATGAAAGCTTTCAGTCCCTGAGACAACATGTGCAGAAGGTGTTGTCAGGCTATGGCAGAGAATATCGGATTTCTTTTGTATAGGTACTTATAACCATAGCCCTTTTCGCTTTCTATGCTGGCGTAATCATCAATGATGTCAGATATTTTCCATGTCTGTGGTCCCGTCGCAACGTCCTCTTCCACAGTGCTCACTCGCTCCATTTCTTGTTTATAAATATAGGCTTCATCAATCGTAACATTCGTAAAAAGGTCATACTCCTCGACGTTCTCCTGCCGTACAGGGACTTTGACCCCCGCTTCATACAGTTCGACTTCATCCCAGGGGATGGCAACATGCCTGTCTCCGCTATCCCACATCCCGCCTACTTCGGCGATCACTGTGACAATTTGGTTCTGCTGGTCTAACACGATGTTTACTATTTCTCCTATTTCATCTTCTTGGGGGGAGAACACCGTTGCCTCTAACAATGCTTCTGCCCGAAACCCGCTCTGTTCGTAAATAGCACTGTAATCCCATTCATTGAGCGGCCTAGTGGCTTGAACATGCTGTGTCTGGCTTAGATTATTTGGGTCGGTTTGCTGTTGAGAGAGTGAACTATCAATGTCTGCATAGACATGCATCGGCAGAAGGGAAGCCATCGTGAGTAGCATTAAGCGAGATAAATTAGCTGTTTTCATCGACAGTCACCTGTTTCTTGAATAACGTTTTTAATATCTGTGCTCTGACCGTTTCTCAGCAAATCCATTATCAAATAACGCAACGCTGCGAAAATAAAGGATCGATAAGCTTATGCGCTTTACATACCGCGCACAGGCCGGTTCCTTAACGGCGCCTCGGTAGCTACCAACGCACTCGTTAAGAAACCGGCATTTCTATTCGCGAGAATGAATTAAGCCATTAACGATTAATCATCTAATAAGTCTTCATATTGATCGAAATCGAAAGACTCCATGCCACCTACTTCATCTTCATTATACTGCGTATAATAAGCTGTCTGGCCTGGGTTCCAGCCATAGCCATACCCATAAAAAGGATATGCGTAGGTGCCAGCACCAAAATCAGCGCCTGTCTCTACGATGACCGCTTGCACTTCGCCTTCACGCGAGAAGAGAATGTTGTCGATATAGCCGTAGCCAATGCCATCCCCTACCGTTGCATAGTCGTCAAGCAAGTCAGTCAGCTTCCAGACACCCGTTCCAGCTTCAACATCATCCTCAACTTGCTGGGTTCGGCTAAGGTCTTGCTGCGAAATATACTCTTCAGCGTCAAACAGCCCATAATCATCGGCGTTGTCCTCAGTGACAGGTACCCTTACGCCGTCGTCATGCAGCTCAACCTCTTCCCAAGGCACTAGCACGTGGGTATCACCAATGTCCCACAAACCACCTACCTGGGCGATGATGGCAGCAATCTTATTGTCCTGGGTCACTAGCACGTTTTCGACACTGCCGATCTCATCCTCATTTTCACCAAAGACCTCAGCATCTAAAAGGTTGTCGGCTTTAATACCGCCTGTTTGATAAATCTCTTCATAGTTCCAATCCCCAAGGGGTTTCACGCTCTCTTGCTGAGACTGGGTTTGCTGAGCATTCGCTTGTAAAGCGGCGGCAGTGGCCGTTACTGCTAACGTGGTGACACAAACATTCCGTTTGATCGACATTTTCTATCTCCCGTCTGTTGGTGTATTTTCACGTTAGAAAAGAGCACTCTTTCTGTAAAGCGTACTGCTTTAAGCGTTACCGAACCGCAGCAACTTAACTTACAGCTCTCAATCAGCTCCCAAGCCGCTGATATTAAATGACTTTAAAATAAAAACAAAAATATCTTCGCCCCTTTTGCGTATTTTCTCTCAAATTAGTCAGGCTGTTTTTTAAAAAAAGTTATTAAGTCAACATCACTCTTTAATCTTTCTTTAAATTATTTATTAGTAGCCTAACAAAAATAGCTTTAACCATTATTAATCACATAACTCAAATGCAAATACTTACCTCAGCGACTACATTAATAACATAAGTGCAAGTAGTATATTAGGAACATTGTTCCGTATTCAGCTTATCAAAAGGTAGCCAATATAATGCTGCATCGGGATCCCAAACGTCTAAGGCGATGGTGGATGGCGCCGTTCATCGGTGTCGCGCTTATCATGGTTACCTTAGCGTTAATGCCCTGGAATTTTTTAAAGCCTGTCATCACTGACCGTATCGAGCAGGCAACGGGTCGCTCAGTGGCGATCCACGGTGACGTGGAAATAAGCCTGTTTCCACATCCTCAGCTTGCGCTTCATCAATTGGAAATAAGCAACCCCGATTGGACTACCGCTGACCACCTGTTGACTGCCGAGCAAGTCACATTGACGCCCTCGCTCATCGATTTGCTGCAAGGCGAATTGACGCTGGAGAAGCTGAATTTTTCTGGTTCGACACTTAACCTGGAGCAGCGCGACAACGCACCCGCTAACTGGGTATTGGTCGATGAGCGAACCACTCAATCAGCGCCGGCAGAAAACGACTCCTCTTCTTTCTCAATGCCCTCTCTAGCAGTCTCCGACTCAACGGTGCGTTATTGGCGCGCCAATGCTGACAGCCCGCTATCGGTAGCTATTTCGTCCCTTCAAACACAGGCGGGGGACGAGACTTTACGCACACAGGCGACCTTGAACGTTCAACAACGAGACATTGAGCTGAAAGCCCAAACGGATACCGTCGCTGCGTTCCTGGTTGAAACCAAGGGGTTCAGCGGCGACATTTCTCTCAGCGCTGGCGAGAGTCAGCTGACCACGACATTCGAGCTTCCCCAAGCGCCTTCATTACAACGCTTTCAAGCGAGTGGCGAGCTTAGCTTGCATCAACTTCGCGATTGGGCAGAATGGTTCAAACTGCCTCAGATCGCGCTTGAAAACCTTGAAATAGCGGCTGACCTAGAACGTCAAGATAACCAGTGGCGATTACATAACGTGGATGCCTCCACGGCCAACAGCCAGCTCAGCGGTGAACTCGCGATAGATACGTCCGGTGAAGCGCCCAGCCTTGACGGCCGCTTGCATACTTCGACAGTTGATGTGGCTGCTTTACGGTCAGCCTTGCCAGAAAGCGGGGAAAGTCAGGGCCTCTCGATACCCGTACTACCGGCCGTGCGTGGAAACGTATCAATCGCCGCCGACCGCCTAATTCTCAAACAAGCAACGCTGCTTAACCTGCAAGGGACGCTCGAGCTCGCTGATCACTCGGTCGCCCTCACCCCGCTCACCTTCGACATCGCGGGCGGCCATGCCCAGGCAGATATCGCGCTCACCAGCAGTCCCGAGAGCGTTCAAGCCGACGCCCAGATAGCCTTAACGCAACTCGATCTCTCGCAAATCGATCAAGCACTGCCGCCGGGTAACCTTGTAAGCGCTGATATTTCGCTTGAGCTTAAGCCCATGGAACAGCGTCCTACGCTAGCCACCGAGACCCTGCTTACCCACCTGCACATCGGCCACGCACGGTTTGATTATCAGCATCAAAACGCAGACACCCATCTTGAAGGCACCCTCGCGGCCAGCGAAGAACAAAATCCGCCTGAGCTACTGCTTAACGTCAACGGCACTTGGCGTAGTAAGCCATTGGAATTACAGGCCCAGGGAGCGCCATTAACGCGCTTGTTGGATCTGGAAAACACCACATTGCAGCACGATTACCCGCTGCACGTCGATGCCACTTCCAACGCTGTCCGGGTGCAGGCGGAGACCACCTTGGCATCGCTACTATCGCCCCAAACGTTTGCCGCCGACATGACCCTCACCGCCGACAGTGCCCAGCAGTTGGAAGACTGGTTCGGGCCGGTGCTGCCTCCACTGCCTGGCTTTAGGCTTACCGGCGAGTTAGTACGCGATCATGATCAGTGGAGCGCCACGGGCCTTGAAGGACGCATTGGCTCCACCCAGGTGAACGGCAGTATCGAAGTACTCAGCGGTGAGCGGCCGTTGGTCGAGGTGGATCTTGAAGCCGGGCGGATCTACCTGGCGCAACTGATTGAAAGGACGACCCCCACCGAGAGCGAAGAGGCAGAGAATGAATCTTTCCTGGCGCCACTGCGAACCTTCGATGGGCAACTGTCACTTAACGCCAATACGCTAGTATTACCCAACGGCTTGGCCCTGAACGACTTGACGCTCGCCGCCAACCTGGAAGCAGGCCAGCTGGAAGCCGAGCCGGTTCGGTTTCGCCTGGGTGACGGTTCGCTTAGCGCCAGCTTAACGCTGGATGCAGCGCAGCCACCTGCGTCGGGGCATCTTGATATCGATGTAGATAATATCGCCCTATCCAGGCTGAGCGACACCTTCACGCCCATCGAAGATCGGCTCGGCAGAGTATCAGGGGAACTCCATCTGGAAATGAGCGAATCGCTACCAAGCGAGAGACGTGATGACCTGCTGTTGCCGTTCATCGGTCGCCTAAAGTTCGAACCCTCAGAGCTAAGTTTCAGTGACCCGCAAGCCGACACTGACTTGACGCTAAGCATTGAAAGCCAAGCGCAAACGTTTCACATGCAAGGCGAAGGTCACTACGACAGTGCCCCCGCCTCTTTTAACCTACACGGCGATCCACTGCTTAATGCGCGCGACCCGAACCGCCTCTATGCGGTGGACCTCGAGGCAGATATCGTCGATACGCACATCCGTTTAGACGGTACGCTTCTGCGCCCCCTGGAACTGGAAGGGCTGAATCTTCAGCTCGCTCTTGAAGGGCCGAACCCCCAACGCCTGAGCCGCCTGCTAGGCATCTCCCTGCCGGAGCTTCCCGCCTACTCGGTCACCGGCGAACTTGACCTGGAAGACCAACGTTGGACCTTCACCGATATCCAGGGCGTCATCGGTGGCAGCGATCTCAATGGCCATCTGGCACTCGACACAAATGTAAGCCCCCTTCACGTGAGTGGAGAACTCAGCTCAACACATCTCAATATTGAGGACCTGGGCTTGCTCGCAGGGGAAACCCCAGAGGAGACCAGCAACAAAGACCGCTTCATCTTGCCCGACACCGAAATAATCACCGAAGCATGGCAAGGTGTATCGGCAGATGTCAGCTACCGGGGGCAATCGGTGCGTGCCGACGGTATTCCACTGAGTAACGTGGTTATCGATTTTGTGCTTAAAGAGGGGCGGGGGCGCTTTGAGCCCATCGGTTTCGGCGTCGGGGAGGGAAAGGTTGATCTCATACTCGATTTGAAAACTAAAACTCACCCTCCCAGCGGCACGCTGCAAGTGGAAGTGCAGCGAGTGGATCTCAACGCTGCCTTACGCCATTGGAATCTGGCTGATGAGAGCGTGGGTATCATCGGAGGGCGCGGCAAACTTTGGATAGAAGGCTCCTCGATTGCAGAGTTGCTGGCCTCGGCCGACGGCGGCGTAGTTTTACTGATGAACGACGGAAGACTCGACGCCTTGCTGGTGGAGATCGCGGGGCTTGATGCTGGCCAGACATTTCTGAGCTGGGCGCGGGGACGCGACCCGATCCCGATTGATTGCGCTTATGCTGACCTCCAAGCAAGGGACGGCGTTACCCAGTTGGATACGTTCGTGGTGGATACCGGCGACACCACGTTCACCTTGGGTGGCCAAGTGGACCTGAATACGGAGCGCCTGGATATCAGCATCATCGCCCATCCCAAAGACCCCAGTGTCTTTGTCGGGCGTTCTCCGCTTCACTTGGGTGGCACCTTCGATAACATCGAAACGGGCGTGCACCGCGAAGCACTGGTGATGCGTGCGGGCGCCAGCGTGGCGCTGGGGGCCCTGACTGGCCCAATCACCGCCCTCTTACCGCTGGTAGAGGTGGGCACAGGCCCCAGCATGCAATATTGCCAAGGGTTAATTAGCCGTTCTCGTGACGCCATTCAAGAGGGAGATATGGAATAATGCGCCCATACTACTGGTTCAACAGCAGGCTATTAGGCTGTCTGCTGTTAATCTTATTGCTGGCTGGCTGTGCAGGCTCGCCGGTCAATGAATCAGCAAGACTTGAGCAGCAAGACTCTCTCGCAGCGGTTCAAATCAAGGCTAGGCTTCTCGAAGCAATAGAGCTGGCTGGCTCGGCCATTGATGTGGATCTGGAAGGTGATCGAGCCATTCTGAGCGGCTTTGTTGAAACGTCACAGCAGCGTGACCGGGCCGAAGCCATCGCGCATGAACAAGATCAGGTGAAGACGGTGGAAAACAACATTACCGTTAAATAGGAAGGATTGATTTTAAGGCTCATTACGCGGAGAACAGGGATGAACCAGCCGTTGCAAAACCTCGAACAACTGCTTGATCGAGTGGGCGAGTTAACACACCACAACGATCACGTCTCAATCGAGATGGTCGTTGAATCGATTGGCAGCCGTTCATTTGGGCCGCTGTTGATGCTAATTGGCATCACGCTATTTTCGCCTCTCAGTGGTGTACCTGGCATGTCGTTCTTCATGGGGTTGTTCGTATTGCTGGTAGCCGTACAGATGCTGATCGGCCGGAAAAAATTTTGGTTGCCCCATTTCATCCTCGACCGCTCGGTTGAGCATAACAAACTGCAGAAGGCTCTCGATTGGCTCAGCAAGCCAGCACGGGGCATAGATCGCGTTCTTAAACCACGGCTAACCTTCCTAGTACATAGAGGGGGCAGCTATGGCATTGCCGTGCTGTGCGTCATCGTCGGCCTATGTATGCCGATCATGGAACTGGTGCCCTTTTCTTCTTCGGCTGCCGGGCTGGCTTTGCTAGCGCTAGGGCTTTCACTGGTGGCCCACGATGGGCTACTCGCCCTATTGGCGTTTGTTATCTTCGTCGCCACGTTCACGCTTATCGCTGTCAACCTACTGTGATTGATCCCGACAGCAGCACTATGAGATAACGCGAAACAAGAGGCTCCTTAATGACGCATTAGCTGGGGGCTTGACCGTCCTGTGGTTGCGATTGGCTGCCCTCGCGGAGGCGCTCGATGGAGGCGTTTCCCTGCTTCGCCAAGGTCGCCAGGCGGTCGATTTGCTCATCCAGCCGCGGCAAGGCCTCCTGCCGATAGCTTGAGAGATCATCGATCGCCCCCATCACCTCGCTGAAAGCCTCCTCAAGCACTTGCATATCAAGCATCGCTGAGGAAGCGCGCTTCTGGATATCGACCCCTTGCTGGCGCAGCGCCTTGGCGGTCCCACCAATCATCTGCGACGTGGTGGTGTTGAGGGCTTCGATGCGGTCCAGCACCAGGCGCTGGTTAGCCATCGCCATGGCGACGGTCACCGCCACGGTAAGGGCTGAAACAGTGACGTTAATGGCTCTGTCTACACCGCGCATCAATTCCCGGTTATTGCGGATGATGACCTCTAGCGCCAGCACGCCCTGCTGACTCACCGCCAGTTGCTGTTGGAGGTCGACTATGCGCTGGCGCAGGGGAAAGAGCAGTTCCTCCTCAAGGAAGTGACGCCGCGGATCATCGGCATCGCGAGTGGCAATCTCTTCCTGCAGGCGGCTATCAATCAAACGGCCCAGCGCAATTTGGCGGTTCAGCTCAGCAAGGATTTTATTTAAAGCCTGCTGGTCATCGCTCAGAGTAACGTTGTCACGATGTAGCATATCGCGACCGCCTTTCAACTCCTCGATAATCGCGTCTAGCGCCTGTTGGGCATTTTCGAACTTCTGGAAGTAGCGCTGCAGGCGGCTGTCGACGCCAGGAATGAGCGCCATAACACGATCCAGCGCGCTCGGCGCTAGGCGATGGCGAGCGGGATCAAGGCCCTCCATGCGCCCGCGCAGATCGACCAGCGCCTTGGCTACCGGCCCACCTTCATCGCCCTGATGGGCTAACTGACACAGCGGTGTTTGCAACATGGCACTACGATGCGCGGCCTGCTGCTGCAACTCAAGCCCCATCTCGTCTACGGCCCGGCGCTGGCGAGCGATGGATTCCTCGTCATTCTCGGCGAGGATATCCTCGACAAAGCGGCCGGCCATCGCCTCAAGCTCAGGGTCGATGGCACGCTCATCGGGGTCGACCGATTCTTCCTGGTTAGCCCCCAGCTGACTGGCAATCTCGTCCACCGGCGGCAGGGAGAGGCGACGTTTGTCATCGGGTTGCTGAGCCATAAACATCTCCTGAGCTATTGAAAGAAGCCGTTGTGAAAACCGCATGACACCATTGGCACTGAACCATTGGCACTGAACCATTAACACAGAACCATTAACACAGAACTTTCGGCACAGTAGCATCGTCCGCTGGATTAATCCTTGCGCGTATAACGATCCGCGCCTTCGACGAAGCGGTGTAAATCCTCCAGTGCCTTTTCGGTGGTAACCGACGCCTGTGGGCGCGCTGTCTCGATGCGCGCCATGGAAACAGCGGTATCGTCGAGTACGGTCAGGGCCGATTCGATACGGGCAGAAAGCTTATTCAACCGGTGCTCGGTTTCCACCAGCAGATCCAGGCGCCGCACCAGGGCAGCGCGCTCTTCCTCGCCCAACTGTTTGCCCTCTTGGGCCAGGCGGCTGCGCACGTAATTACCGTCTACGCTAACCCCCCCTCGCGCCTGGGACGCCATAGATGTCAGCGTATCCACCGCGCCGAGACAAACCTGCGTGACCAGACCACGCGAGCGCTCGAAAGCCATCTCGCCTGTGTGGAATCGGCCGCTTAGCACGTCCATCACATGCCGATAGCGGCTATAGAGACGATCCGCCTGAATGGCGAGATCGGGGCGATGCACGTCAAGCAGGCTCTGCTTGGCCCGGCACATGGCGAGTACAAGATCATCGGCCCCCTCTGGCGGCCGACCAGGGTCGAGTACTGACACGCCAGCCTCATAGGCCTTGCGCTCCTCTTGAGCACGGCGCTTGCGTACCGCGGCCACTCGTTGAGCTTCCTGACGGCGCTCATGGCGTCGGGCCAGCCAGCCGCGCAGTGTTCGCTCGACTGGCAGCGCCACAGGAATAGCGACAATACCCGCCAGCCAGCCAAACAGGCTGGGACTGAAACCGCCCCATAGAGAAGTCAGCCACATCAGCATGCTGATAAAAGGAACCAGCAAGCAATAGCGGAAGATGACCTGCAGACGGCTGGGAGCCAGCACCGGAAGCGCCAGACCAGGGTTGAAAAGGCCGACCAATAGCCAGGGCAGGCAGGTCATAAACAGGCCATAGGAAAATCCCTGCAGGAATCCCAACATTGATACGGCTATCCTTCATTCATGAAACGCAAACACCAAGCGTAGAGTAACTGAGATGGCCCGCTCAGCACCAGTTGGGCACTCGCCAATGACTCTCTGAAGCCGGCCGATATCAATTCTCTTGGGTGCTTTGATCAGCGCGGATGAAGCATGCTGCCAAACACCTTCTATAACGAACAGCAGCCTATGGAGAAGAAGTACTCTACTTCGCCCAGCTTGGCGTAATCGGCCGACAACTCCTACGTTGTTTTAAGGACGGGTTGTAAAACCGGTTATAAAACTGTTTATAAGAACCGTTTATAAGAACTGGCTGTAAAGATACAGGGAGACGTAACGATGGATGCACTTGCGCGAAAGCTGGGCCTCAAGACGGACCCCACTATTTTTTTCACATCGGCAGGGATCATGATTATTTTCCTTGTGGCGCTGCTGATTGCGCCAGGCCCTATAGGGGAAGCCTTCGGCGCGGGGCGGCAATGGATCGTTACGAACCTTGGCTGGTTTTTTATTTTTGGGGTAACAAGTTGGGTGGCGTTTCTGCTGTGGGTGGCAATCAGCCGTTTCGGGGCAATACGCTTAGGTGGCAATGATGCGAAACCGGCCTATACCAACGCCTCCTGGTTCGCCATGCTGTTCGCTGGCGGTATCGGCACGGTATTAATGTTCTGGGGCGTGGCCGAGCCGATTTCCCACTTCGCTACTCCCCCAAGGCCGGGTGTCGAGCCCTTCTCGGTGACCGCCGCCGACGATGCCATGAGCTTCTCGATTTATCACTTGGGCCTACATACCTGGGCGATTTTCGCCATGCCGGGGTTGGCATTCGCGTACTTTATCTACCGTTACAACCTGCCGATGCGTTTCAGCTCGGTCTTCTTCCCGCTGTTAGGCGAGCGCATTCACGGCCCCATCGGCAAAACTCTGGATATCTTTGCCGTGCTCGGCACGTTGTTTGGCGTGGCGGTGTCTGTCGGCCTGGGCACCCAACAGATCAATGCGGGGCTAACGGAATTGTTTGGTGTTCCAGACGCGGTGCTGCCCAAGGTGGTGATCATCGCCGTCCTGACCACCGTCGCCGTGGGGTCGATCATCGCGGGCCTGGATTCAGGGGTGAAGCGGCTCTCTAATATCAATATCGGGATGGCCGTTGGCCTGCTGTTGTTTGTACTGTTTACCGGTTCAACCGTTTTCCTGTTACGTGCCGTTGTCGAAACCTTTGGCCTCTATATAACCAACCTGCTGCCCATGGCGTTTTGGAATGACACGCTGGCACGCTACTCCAGCGAAGGCGGCGCCTGGGGGTGGCAAGGCAGTTGGACGGTGTTTTATTGGGCCTGGACCGTCACTTGGTCACCGTTCATCGGTATTTTCGTAGCGCGGATTTCCCGCGGTCGGACTATCCGCGAGTTCGTACTCGGCGTGCTGTTCGCCCCCTCAATTTTTACGCTGATCTGGTTCGCGATCTTCGGCTGGTCGGCCATGGAGATTGACGGCATTGGGCCCGCGGCTCGGGAAGCCCTGGGTGACCAGGCAGGCGTTTTGTCCGCGGCCGTGGCCGAAAGCATTCCACTCGCCATGTTCGCGTTTTTCGATAACTTCCCCGCCGCAACCTTGATTCAGGGCTTGGCGGTGGTGATCGTCGCCATCTTCTTCGCCACCTCATCAGACTCCGCCTCCCTGGTCGTCGATATGCTGTGTACCGGCAGCGCAGACCCAGGCCCATGGCATCAACGTGTTTTTTGGGGTGTCTCCGAAGGCATGCTGGCCGCCATGCTTATCGTACTGGCAGGCGATGCCGGGCTCACCGCACTTCAAGAGGTGATCACCGTGGTCGGCCTGCCGATGTTTATTCTGGTGTTTATCATGATGTTCGCCCTGTACCGCGGCCTCTCCCATGAGGATCTGAGCGAAATTAAGGTAGGCACCCCACCCAAGCAGGAAGACCTAAAGCCGGAAGATTAGGTGGTATAAATTAGGGAGCTCTGAACCTGACATTCGATGCCGCTGTACCGCATGGGCCGGAGCAACGGTTAAAAAGTACCATTAAACTGCTCTCCATAATTCTTTTAATTCTTTACGACAATAAAGGTTAACGTCGCTTTGCTCGGATATAAATATTCACATAAACATGTCCAAATAAATAAGCGGCCTTATTGACAGGCGTGACCATACTGCGATTTGAGACTGGAGAAATATCCTAATACGGCCACTGTGAGGCATGCGGCTAATCCCCAGCCACATTGTCTTCCTCACTACCCCGTTCGGCGGTGCCTTCTGCGCACCGCCGAGCCCACTTAACGGTGGTGCGCAGAAGGCAGCTTACGTCAACCACAATCAAGGAGTTCAAGACCGGTTTCGCAGGAAGTGTCCTCCTTTCTGATACTCCTCCATACGACCAAGTGCGCCAGATATGGAACGCTATGATTGATCGCAGGCCTTCCATGTTGGCTCGCTGCACGTCACCTGCCGATGTCGTTCACGCCCTGAACTTCGTACGCCAACACAACGCGCCTTTCTCCATTCGTGGTGGCGGGCACAACATTGCCTTCGCCTATGGCGCGAGCTATGAGCGACTGGTGGCAATCAAGAAGCAGTACGACCTGGAAAATCTCTTCCGTATCAACCAGAACATCAGACCCGCCTGAGCTTTCCCCTGATCAACAGCGTGGTGACGATTTGCTCGGAGGGCTCCAGATGGCCAAAACGCCCGCTGGCCGGATCGGTAGCCTGATCACCTGAGAGTACTAACATCCGCTAGCGCGCTATGCCCTTTATATCCAGGCCATGGAAATCTTCATCAACTCGAGCTGGGAATCAAGCGACAACTGCCTAGCCTGGATTTCTCATAGTACCTCAGCCAGTACCGCACTCAGGCTGTAACACCGCTAAACACCTACTGGCTCGACTTACATCGGCTACTTTTTAACCACTTTCCGGCGTTCAGACACACTTCCCCCTTTCCCCCATTGCTTCGGGCCGGGGGCGCCCGAGCAGTCAGTTAGGAACCAACCGCCTGACGAGATCGGATAGCGCCGTTTTATAGGGGTAGCTGTCACTCATGAGTACTCGGATTCGACGCGTATTGCGGATGATGACCGCGCCTACTTTGATGAGCTTGAGCCTCAGGTTGCTCGGACTCATGCGCGCGAAGGGCGTGTGCTTCAGATAAGTCCGTAACCGCTCGAACAGCGTATAAGCGAAGCCCGACAAGATCAGCCGCCACTGATTGGCCCACCAGTGCGTGCTGGAGGTCCGGTCAGCAAACAGGCTCAGTTGTTGATCCTTGATCCGGTTCTCCATGTCACCCCGGGCACAGTACTGCTCGTAGTAAAGCTTGAAGCCATCATCGTAACGGGAACTGATGATAAACCGGGGATTAGAGCCTAACTCGCCTTCTTCTAGGCGGGCCACCACCCAGCGTGAGTATTTCCAGGAGTGGGCTTGATACTGGAAGCGGAACGTCCCCGCTACTTTCCCTCCCACCTGCCATTGGGTCTTGCGCACCAGCATCATGGGGACGTCCACTTCCTTGAGCAGCCGGCTGTTCTTGGCGATTCCCACGATGTAGTCGACGTGATGCCGATCACACCAGTTCAGCATCCGGGGACGACAAAAGTGGCTATCACCTCGTAACACGATGCGCGTATCGGGCCAGTATTGACGGATAAAGCGTACCAGTAAGGCGAGGATCGCCCAGCTATGGCGGCTGTCGCTGCGGTCACTGGTGCGCAGATAGCTCACCAGTAAGTGGCGCCCACAGAAGACATACAGTGGGAAGTAGCAGTGGTGATCGTAATAACGGTTAAAGAACTTGCCGGGTTGCTCGCCATGCACGGGGATGTCGGTGCCATCAAAGTCCAGCACGATCTCCTTTGGTGGTTCGTCATGCTGTTCAATGAAGTGATGCCACAGCAACTCATGGGCCTTCACTATTGCTTGCCGATCGGCGTTCTGCTCCACCCGGCACAGCGTCGACTTGCCTGCCAGCGTATCCTCTTCACCGAGCGCTGTCTGAAGGGCCTGATCATAGCGCAGGGCCTCATGGTCGTTGAAATCTTCATAGCCAGCGGCGACACCGAACACCCGCTGACGAACCAAAGTGTCGAGCTTATGACGAACCTGTTCCGGTGCGCGGGGATCATGAAGCACGGCGGCCAAGCGGCGTGTCAGGCGATGCTGTTTATCGACTTCACGAAGCAGGAGTAATCCGGCGTCCGACGTAATGTGGCCCCGGAGAAGTCGGCTTCAATTTGGCGGCGTGAGAGTGGCGAGAAGGTCAGCTTTTCAGGTACCATTTTGGAAGCGGCTGTTGGTGCTTGATGGATTGGTTAGGTTCTTGAAATCATAGCACTTTCAGCCGCTTTCTTTTATACCCTGTGAGAAATCCGGGCTAGCTACGCTTCGCCACATTGCCAAAGCAATATTGACAACGTCAACTTATAACTATAAATCAACACTCTTTAGTTTTAATGGTTCGCTTAATACATTACGGCCGCTTATAAGATTTACATTTATATAATCTCAAATATTATTTTATTAAATTGAACACTCCTAGCTTTCTGCATAGTAATTTGATTCACAAAAGACCTTAAATCGTTTAATAACCGTTTAACAGCTATTGAGAAATTAGTGCTTAAAACCGGTCGCTATCAAACTTTAGTCTTATTTTTATATAATTTTCTCATATACAGAACACGCATAGGCTATGCACAGAAGAGTGCTGCCAGTTAAATATTCCAACGCTCTGGCCAGCCAATACTCTGTTGAATAACGATGATGATATGCCCCTATGCCCTACGTTCACGATACGTTGACACGACTTAATAAAAGCAGCCCTGCACAGTCAGAATTTTACCAAGCCACCGAAGAAGTGCTCGAATGCCTACGCCCGTTAATCGAGCAGAGTGATTACTATCATCAACACAGCATTATTGAGCGGATAGTCGAGCCCGAACGGCAAATTATGTTCCGCATAAGCTGGGTAGATGATGCCGGCAGCGTACGAGTCAACAAAGGTTATCGCGTACAGTTCAACTCGGCCCTTGGCCCTTACAAGGGCGGTTTACGCTTCCACCCCAGTGTTACCTCAGGCACCATAAAATTTCTCGGCTTTGAGCAAATTTTCAAAAATGCGTTAACCGGTTTGTCGATCGGTGGTGGGAAAGGCGGCTCTGATTTTGACCCGAAAGGAAAATCAGATAACGAGATCATGCGCTTTTGTCAGGCGTTCATGAGCGAGTTATACCGTCATATTGGCCCCCACTGCGATGTACCTGCTGGTGACATCGGCGTAGGTACGCGGGAGATTGGCTACCTCTTTGGCCAGTACAAGCGGCTCACCGGGCACTATGAAGGCGTGCTAACAGGAAAAGGGCTTAACTGGGGAGGCTCGCTGGGCCGTAAAGAGGCCACCGGCTACGGCGCGGTGTACTTTGCGCAAAACATGCTGGCTGCCCGAGGAGATGAGCTTCGTGGTAAAGCCTGCCTCGTTTCCGGCGCGGGCAATGTAGCGATTTATACCATTGAGAAGCTGTACGAGCTGGGCGCTAAACCGATCACCTGCAGCGATTCACGTGGCACTATCCACGATAAAAGCGGCATTGATTTAGGCTTACTCAAACGGCTCAAAGAAGTGCAGCGCACCTCTTTAGAAGACTACCTGCATGAGTACCCTGACGCGCACTACATTTCTGCACGTGACTACCCCCAGGGTGGGCATGCCGTATGGCATATTCAAGCCGATGCAGCCTTCCCTTGCGCGACACAGAATGAGCTGACCGCAAGTGATGCGGAAACCCTGCTCGTTAATGGCATCACGTGTATTAGTGAAGGGGCCAACATGCCCTCTACCAAAGAGGCCGTCGACCTGTTTCTAAACGCTAAAATCGCCTATGGGCCTGGCAAAGCCGCCAATGCAGGTGGTGTCGCTACCAGCCAGTTAGAGATGGCGCAAAACAGCAGCATGGAGCAGTGGTCGCTAGAGAAAGTTGACCAGAAACTAAAACAGATTATGACCAATATCCACCGCCAGTGCGCCGACACCGCCGACGAATTTGGTGATAAAACCAATTTGGTACTCGGCGCCAATATTGCAGGCTTCAGAAAGGTGGCTGACGCCATGATTGAACAAGGCGTCACCTGATCGTCTTTATTTTATAAATCGCTTATACTGTAAAAAGCACGCAGTCCTTCCTTTATTGGGGAAGGGCTGTTTTTTATTGGTTTAAACTTATTGCTTTAAGGAGAGTCATCATGGGACAACGTCCTGCTATTATTATTAATCGTCTGGATGCCGAACGCCTCCAGCGCTTGATCGACAACGCATCCGATAAAGATATGGCCGTAGCTCAACTGCTTGAGGAAGAATTAGCACGAGGTGAAGTCTGCGATCCAGAGGATATTCCGGATGACGTAGTCAGCATGAATAGTCAGGTTCGCTTCACCGACCTCACTCGTGGGCTTAAGATGATTCGAACTCTGGTTTACCCGCACTCCCTGGAAAGCGTAGCGGACGGCATTTCGGTGATGGCGCCCATTGGCGCGGCGTTGATTGGCCTCAAGGTGGGCGACATCATCGAATGGCCATTACCCAACAATACCGAAACACGGCTCCGTATCGATGCCATTTATTGGCAGCCCGAACGCGAAAAGCAGTTCCACCGATAAGTCGCGCTAGAGAGTTCGCTAGTATCGGATAGAGAGAACTTCGTGGTATTAATGAAAAACTTATAAAGTATGAAAAATTGAAATTTATAACATCACTAATGCGTGATGCCAATGGGTTATAGAAAAAGAAAGTGCGTTTACTTGAACAAAAAAATATTAATAAAATATTAATAAAATATTAAATCAGCATAGGGAATCGTTAATTAACGATCATCAACCATTATCTGTTCAGCACCAAGGGCCGTATTGTCCGGCACGCTATCTGCGTGATAACTCGCTACACTTTATCACGCAGACCTCAACGCAATGATTAGGCTGTATTGGTTGCTTTTGTACCGGGCACAATGGGTTCGCCATCTTCGCCCAGCAATTGGTGGTCGTAGGCGGCCTGAAGGCCGGTATCTTCCACCGGTAGTGGCTGCGGCTCTTCCTCCTCGGCCCAGTAGTCAATGTGGCCTGGATAGAGTGGCGATAAAAACGCCACCAGAATGCCGATCACGGCGAAGATCGCAAAGGCGTCCGCATAGCCCAATCCATCGACCAGCACACCGACCACCGGAGAACCCACTGCCTGTCCAATTGCACAGGCCATAAAGGGCAGCACCGGCCCCATGGATAGCCGCCCCGGCAGTAGCCGAATGCCGGTCATCAAGTACAGCCCCGTTAGGCTCATATAGGCAAGCCCAAAAACCAGCGCAGAAAACATCGCCAGCACTAGCTGGCTTGGGCTAGCGGCCAACAATACCAAGCTTGAAGAGAGCATCATCAACATCAATGCCTGGGTGATGGGAGGGTTATTGCGGTCGGCTAAATCACTCACCACGGCACCGCCAAGCCCCGCAATACCCACTGCGAACCAAAGCCAGCCGGTTTGGCCAGGAGGCAGCGCTCCAATGGTAACCACCAAGTCGGGAGCGAAAAGCCAGTAAGGGGAAGAAACAAACCCCATGGCGAAGGCGAACAACGAAAGCCGAATGAGCCGCGACCACTGCAACCGGGTAATCGGCGGCGGCGGTGCTGCGTTGGCTGGAATCACTCGAGACACCGAAGGGATGAAATACCATGCCGCTAAGACGCCCATAGTGGTCAGCACGGCAAAGATGGTATAGGTCAAGCGCCATGCATCAGAGAGAAACACAACCGTTGGCACTGCCACAATAATACCGACGCTGGTACCTGCGTTCATGATGGAGCTGACTCGGCCGTGCATCGTCCGGCTTACCAGCGCCTGCATAGCAGCCGTTAGCGCGGGCATCATCAACCCGGTGCAGATCCCGCAGATAAACACACCCACACCGAGCGATAGTGCGTCCGAGGCCTGACTGATCAGCCCCAGGCCAGCAACACCGAACCCACCCGAAAGCACCGCCAGGTTACGTGCTCCGAATCGATGCGCAGCAAGCGGCGCGACCAGTGTGGCCAGCACGAAACTGACAAATGGCAGCGCCCCGATGATACCGATAAGGTAGGGTGTGAGTACCAGTTCGGCGCTGATGGAAGGTACAAATAGGCCAAATGCAAAACGCGCCAGCCCGTAACTGATGGCGACCAGCGCGGCACCGAAGATGGCAAACCCCATGTTCGATAACGTCTTCATACTGTCACCTCCACGGCCGCTTGCTGCATGAATAGAAGTCCGCTTGGCTCATTGTCGTAGCAACCTTCGTGATGAGCAATGCAGATGGACGGTCGTTTACCGAAGTCGTTTTCGAGATAATGGCTATCGCCTCCCTTTGCGATTGCTCTATAGTCGAGGGACGCTAACCGGACTCTACTCGCCTATGGCCGTTGACTTGCAAGCGCTCTACCCCAAACTGATCCATCTGATGCTGGACGCGGTCTTCGTTGTCGATGCAGACAACCAGATCATCTTTGTGAGTGATGCCTGTGAGTCACTGCTCGGTTATCTTCCCGATGAATTGATCGGCACCCTGATCACCCACTACATGCATCCTGACGATCTAGCAGCCACGAAGGACTCCATTGTCCGCGTGATGGACGGTAAGCCCCACGTCGATTTTCGCAATCGTTATGTCCGCAAAGATGGCGATATCGTCCATATCCTGTGGTCTGCTCGCTGGTACGAAGAAGAAGGCGTGCGGGTCGGTGTCGCGCGAAATGTGACCGCCCTTATGCAGGCCGAAGAGGAACTACGCCACCTCGCCCATCATGACCCGCTGACCAAACTAACTAACCGAGCGCTATTCTATGATCGGCTGGTCTCGGGCCTAACCGCTGCCCATCGCTACCAGAGCAACTTGGCATTACTGTTTCTGGATATTAACGATTTCAAAGGCATTAATGATGTTCATGGACATGCGGTGGGAGACCGAGTGCTCTGCACGGTAGCAAGACGGTTAGAAGGCTGTGTACGCGAGACGGATACCGTGGCCCGCATGGGCGGTGATGAGTTCACGGTGTTGTTAACGGACATTAAGTCGACGCACGCTGTCACCGAAAAGGTAGAGCAGATCCTCACCGTCATGAACGCGCCGCTAGGTGCTGAATTCGGCGAAGTCAGAATGCCATCCTGCAGCATCGGCTTAGCCTGCTACCCCACCGACGGCGAAGACGCCGACACCCTACTGAGCCATGCAGATAGTCATATGTATCAGGTAAAAAGGCGCGGGCGCTAATGCCTATACAAAAAAGCAACCCGATATTCGCTACCGTATCCTGAAACACCTCACGGACATGCTATTTCAGGCAAGAGAAGCTTTCGTAACGGTCAACGATAGCCACTAAAGCGTCACCGTTACGCAGGCGCGCCTCAAACTCGGGGCAACTCCGCTTGGAGCCGGTGACACGCTCCTCGAAAACCTGATCGCAGCCGGCTTCCTGAAGAGCGTCGCTCTGCAGTAGGGATTCTGTTCTTGAGTGCTGACTCTCGCATAGTCAATGACCATATGCCTCCCTTCATTGTGGTGCCCTAATAGAAAACAAATCTCCGTGTTCTCTACAGAATACTGAAAATGGGCAGTCATACTAAGGTTAGATTTTTGCATCGCATATACGCTAAACGTTGTCGAGCAAACACAAAAAATAGTCTAGCGAACCCGGCGCAACAGGAACTCAATAGTCTTAGCTAAGTACGGCCCGACGTCCATGCCGAACGCTGAGACAGCAATGTCAGGGCGGCGCTGTTCAGCTGAGAAAGGCTTAGATAGTTGCTTAAAACTATGTGCTTTCGGACTTGGCAGTCGAAGCACTTCAGTGAGCACACATCCGAAAATAACAGTTGACAAGCTCAGACAACCAATACTAATTTGAATCTGTAATTATAATCTGGCTTCCAATATACCGGAATATATCAAAATCTAACATAACGAAATATTCCAACCAGGAGACACATAATCATGTTCAAACCCCTAACCCAACTCGGTACCGCTGCGTTCGTCTGTAGCGTATTTGCTAGCGCAGCTCAGGCCGATAAACTTCAGGATGTTCTCGACCGCGGATACTTAATTGCGGGAACCGGAAGCACCAATTCGCCCTGGCATTTCATGGATGCCAACAATGATCTCGTGGGATTCGACGTCGACATGCTTCGGCTGATCGCCAAAGGCTTGTTCGATGATTCCGAGGCGATCGAATTTGTCAACCAATCTGGCGATGCGCGCATCCCAAACCTCGCGACCGACAAGGTTGATGTGGCCTGCCAATTCATGACAGTGACAGCCGGCCGCGCGCAGCAAGTTGAGTTCACGATCCCCTATTATCGTGAAGGCGTGGGCCTGATGCTGATGGCAGACGGCGAATATGCCGATTACGATGCGCTTAAGGCGGGTGGTAGTGACATCACAGTATCGGTACTGCAGAACGTTTATGCTGAGGAAATGGTGCATGCCGCCCTGCCCGAGGCTACGGTCGACCAGTACGATAGCGTCGATTTGATGTACCAAGCGCTGAATTCGGGGCGCGCTGATGCAGCAGCGACTGACCAGTCGTCATTGAGATGGTACATGACACAGAATCCGGATCGCTTTTCCGACGCTGGATACGGTTGGAATCCCCAAAGCTATAGCTGCGCTGTCAAGCCCGGCGAGCAACGCTGGCTGAACTTCGTGAATTCGGTTCTGCACGAAGCGATGACAGGTGTTGAATTCAACACCTATGCGGCCTCCTTTGAAGAGTGGTTCGGCGTACAGCTCGACCCGCCCCAGATCGGTTTTCCGATCGAGTATAAATAACACAAGACATCCTGGGGCGATTTATGGACTACGATTTCAATTTTGCAGCGGTGTGGCGAGACTTTGACATCTTGCTCTCCGGCTTGGGGCTGGGGTTGGTATTAGCCGTGATATCCATCGCGATCGGTTGTCTGATCGGGCTGTGTTTAGCCTTTGCGATGCTATCGAAAAAAAGGCTCATCCGGTGGGCTGCAACAGTCTATGTCTCGGTATTTCGAAACACGCCGATCCTAGTGTTAATCCTCTTTACCTTCTTCGCCCTGCCTGAGTTCGGTATTAACCTTGGCAAAATTGAAAGCTTCATCGTCACGCTTTCGGTCTACTCAGGTGCTTACTTAACCGAGGTCTTTCGTTCTGGCCTCGTCTCGTTGCCCCCAGGGCTGCGAGAGGCCGGGCTGACAGTCGGATTGACCGAGTTCCGAACCAAGATTTTAATCACAATTCCGGTCATGTTCCGTCGCGTTCTGCCTGCGCTCGGCAATAACTTCATTTCTCTGTTCAAGGATACCTCGCTCGCTGCGGTCATTGCCGTTCCTGAGCTTACTTTCTACGCCCGCAAGATCAACGTGGAGACTTTCCGTGTCATCGAGACTTGGCTGGTCGCAAGCCTTATGTACGTTATCGCCTGCTCAATCATTGCCGCAATTCTGCGGCGTACCGAAAACCGCCTGGCGATCCCGAAATAGGTGTCCGAATGGATATAATGCAAGCCCTTGATGCCATCTGGTCGGCGCGTTGGCCGCTTCTAGATGGCTTTGGCAATACAATCCTAATTTCAGCTGTGTCGATCCTGCTGGGCACGCCCCTCGGCGTCGGCGTCGGACTGATCCTCTCATATGGAAACAGAGTCTTACGGTTCATCGTACGCCTATATTCCGATTTCCTGCGTGGCACGCCGGTCTTCGTACTGATTCTTGCCTGTTTCTATATTCTATCGATAGTAGGAATTCAGCTTTCAGCCTTTCAAGCCGGTGTCTTCGCGCTCACACTATTCTGCTCATCGCATGTCGGAGAAATCGTTCAAGGCGCCCTGAAGACCATCCCCAAGGGGCAGACTGAGGCAGCGAAATCTGTGGGACTGACATTTTTTGGAACGTTCTTCTCAGTGCTCCTTCCGCAGGCACTTCGAATGATCCTGCCTACCTGGGTGACCACTGCCACTGAAATTGTGAAAGCTTCGACGCTGCTCTCGGTCATCGGCGTGGTCGAGTTATTGCTGGCGACGCAGCAGGTGATCTCCCGCACATATCTTAGCCTCGAACTCTATTTCTTTGCCGGACTTGTCTTCTTCCTTATCAACTTTGCGATTGAAAAAGCCGGACGCTTCGTCGAGCGCAAAGTCTCGCTGCCCAACTGAGGTTCACATTGACTATTCCCGTTCTAGAAATCACAAATCTGCATAAAAAGTTCGGCGAGGTCGAGGTGCTCAAAGGCATCGACCTAACCATGCAAAGTGGTAATGTCGTGAGCCTGATCGGCTCAAGTGGATCAGGAAAGACAACCCTGCTGCGCTGCGTTAACCTGCTGGAAGACTATGAGGATGGCGTCGTCGCTGTTGAGGGGGAACAGATCGGTTACAAGCAGCACAAAGGTAGGCGCATCCGGCTTAAAGAGAGAGAAATAGCCCGCCAGCGCGCCATGACCGGTATGGCTTTTCAGCATTTCAACCTTTTCCCGCACATGAGCGCGATACATAATGTCATGCTGGGTCTGATCAAAACGCGCAAGACACCAAAGGACGAGGCCTACGCTGCCGCCGAGGGTTGGCTGGATCGTGTGGGCATGAAGAATTGGAAGGATCATTACCCGGGCCAACTTTCCGGTGGCCAACAGCAGCGCGTCGCCATCGCCCGCGCGATCGCCATGAACCCGGTGCTCATGCTCTTTGACGAGGTGACCTCCGCGCTTGACCCGGAATTAGTCAGCGAAGTACTGGCAGTCGTCAAGGATCTCGCCTCCGACGGCATGACGATGCTCTTGGTTACTCACGAGATGCAGTTCGCTCACGACGTGTCGGACACAGTCGTCTTCATGCAGGATGGTCGCATTGGCGAGCAAGGCCCGCCCGAACAACTCTTCCACAATCCGAAGTCGGAGCGTCTAGCGGCATTCCTCAAAAATTCAAAGTTTTGAACAAGGATAGAACATGACCATTAAAAGATACGGTGTAAACGAAGCCAAGGGCTCCGGTCGTCAGGCGCTGCCTTTTGCTAAAGCGACAGAGGCCGACGGTTGGCTCTATGTTTCTGGCCAGACGCCGATGGTAGAGGGTGAGGTGATTGACGGTGGAATTGTTCCTCAGGCCCATCAGGCAATCAGCAACATGATTTCGATAGTGGAGGCAGCTGGCTATAGCGTTGCTGACATCATGCGAGTAGGTGTCTGGCTCGACGACCCACGCGATTTCTGGAGCTTTAACAAGATCTTTGCCCAGTACTTCGGCGACCACCCCCCAGCCCGTGCCTGTGTTCAATCCGCAATGGTCGTCGACTGCAAGGTCGAAGTTGACTGCATTGCCTTTCGCAAGACGACCTGACCAAAATGCCCTGCAGAGGGCACACCCAACGAAGAAATGGCCGGTACCTGAATGAGCAATGTGAAATCTGCCTCTCCCACCAGAACGAAGGAACGCGGGCTGGAGCGCGCCTTCTTGATCCTCGACTACCTTTGCACAACCAGCGAGCCACAACGCCCCATCGACATTGCAATCGGCATGGAGGCACCAAAGTCCTCCATATACGAACTGGTCGGCTTGCTGACGGCAGCGGGTTTACTGGAACGAACTGACTCTGAAGGACGGGTTTTCCTCGGACGCAAGCTGCACTACTGGGGGCTAAACTATTTGAAGCACTTCGACATAATAGGTCTTGCCCGACCAGTACTGGAATGGATCACGGATCAGACGCGGGAGACATCACAGTTATGTATGCTCGAGCGAGATAAGTACTTCGTAGCGATGATGAACGAGGGTAGCCGACCGTTCAGAATCAGTGCTGATGTCGGTGAACGGACGCCCATCCCCTGGACTGCGTCGGGCCGTTTGCTTCTCGGCAACCTTTCGGCGGAGGAGATCTTAGCGCTGATTCCACCTGAGGACTTTATAAATCCCCACGGGGGCCCTATTGATCCTCAAGAGTTTGTCGAAAACGTGCAGACGGCCTGGAAAGACCAATTTTTCTCTTTTGACAGCATCGCGGACAATTTCACCCATTGTTTTGCAGCACCAGTTCTAGATGCCGAAGGAATTTGCCAGAGCACCGTCTGTATCATCGCTCCCAAGCAAGACGCGATGGAAAACTATGCTCTTTATCGCGCAACTCTCATTCAGGCTGGAAAGAAATTGTCGCATCTGCCCAATTTTCAGACTCCTAAATTTAAGGCCCAGTTGCGAGGCAACCTGACAGCCAACTTAAGGCACTCTTTAGATGATGAGTAGAATTGTGAATGATCACAAACTTACCCTTCATCGATGCCATTACTCTCCTGAGATTAGCTGATGCATATCAACGATATCGACACTCCGTCTGTCCTAATTGACCTCGACCGGGTCGAAGCGAACTTGAAACGCGCGCAGGATTATGCCGATATGCATGACCTGCCTCTTCGGCCTCATGTGAAAACCCACAAACTTCCGGAAATGGCGCAGAAACAGGTAGCTCTAGGAGCAATCGGCATCACTTGCCAGAAGATCGGCGAGGCCACAGCAATGGCCGATGGTGGGCTGACCGATATTTTCTTGCCCTACAACATCATCGGCACGTCCAAGCTCGACAGGCTGGTCGACTTACATGCCCGCGTGACTTTATCAGTTACCGCCGATAGCACCGATACAGTCGCGGGTTACGCCGCCCGGTTCGGCGCAGCCAAGCCATTGAATGTCCTAGTGGAATGCGATACCGGCGCGGGGCGCTGTGGTGTGCAATCTCCAGAAGAGACGGTCGAGCTAGCCCAGCAAATTAACGATGCACCAGGATTGACCTTCGGGGGCTGATGACGTATCCACCCAGGGGCAACATCGCCCAAGCAGATGCATGGCTGCATAAAGCCAAGGCCGCGCTGGAGTCGGCGGGCTTGCCGCCCAAGGTGATCTCTTCCGGAGGCACTCCCGATATGTATCGCGCCGCCGAAGGAACGGCCACGACCGAGTACCGACCCGGCACCTACATCTATTCCGACCGGATGCAAGTCGCTTTCGGCGTCGGGACTCTAGACGATTGTGCGTTAACGGTGAAAGCCACGGTGGTCAGCCGCCCCAACGTAAATCGCGCAGTAATCGATTCCGGCTCCAAGGCACTGGCAGCCGATGCGGTTCCGGCTCCTTACACAGGCTACGGACATCTGGTGGAATATCCGAATGCTGTGATCATCGCTCTGTCCGAAGAACACGCGGTCGTTGATCTTTCCGCCTGCGTGGACAAACCATTAATCGGCGACACGGTACGTGTAATTCCGAACCATGCCTGCGTCGTCACCAACCTGTTCGACATGGTCTACCTGGTGCGCGGCGATACCGTCGAGCGGGAGGCCAAAATCACGTCACGCGGGAATATGCGATGATGGCCATGAATGATGATACCGCCTCCCAAAATGAAAAGGGGCCTCTGGCTTTATGATGCGCTGTCCATTCTGCGGCTGGTGAATATCGGCGATGCCAAGAGTTGTTCCTCTATTCCGGCATCTACCACGCACCGCCAGCTAAATGACCAAGAGCTGAAAACGGCGGGCGTTACCCCAGAGATGGTGCGCCTGTCGATTGGTATTGAGCATATTGACGATCTGCTGGCGGATATCGATCAGGCGCTAACTCTTCCCAAGAATAGCGGTGCGCTTTAGGTGCCTGACTATGACTAAGTCAGCCTAGCAGCTCACCCTTCCGCCTGCCTCAGGGATCGAGCGTCTCTATATAAAGATTTCGGCCAACATCAGAGCTGCATCCGCCCCATGTATGCAGGACTGTACAGGACATCAACCTCTAGTCTTATAATTTAGTAATAATTAATCATTTAAATACTCTTTATTAAACAGCAATGCAATGGCTCGACAAGTTAACGAAGAAAGCAACTAGTCATATATAATTAATTTATAAAAATATTTAGACACTGCCTCAAATTAAGATAAAAACCTCTCTTACAACCGCTAATAATAAGTATGCCATTTCCTGAAAAACTTAAAATTTTTCCACTCTGCACTAATTCAAGAACTTTAAAACCAATAAAGAAGCTCAAAAAAACTGAAAAACATTGTATAAAAAATATAAATATCAAAAATAAGAATTATAAAATTGCCATAAAAATACTATCCGTTGAGTCTGTTGTTTCCAGGTCGAATTCCAATCGACACAACTAAATAAAGACAGCAGGCATCATAATGAAACTGACTCCTCTTGCTTTCTCCAGTCTTATCGGTCTTACCGCCTTTACAAGTCATGCACAGGCCTTGGATATCAAGCTTGGCCATGTGTTGGCACCCACACACAATTGGCATGTTTCTGCCCAAGGTTTCGCTGATGATGTAAGGGAGGCGACGGATAGCCGAGTCAATTTCCAGGTTTTTCCCAGCGGCCAACTAGGCAATGAAACCCGGATGGTAGAGGGCATGCAGATCGGTAGCATGGATGCTGGAATTATCGGTTGTGGCTCCTTCCAGTCACTGGAACCCAAGTTCGGTATCGTTGAACTGCCATACTCCTGGGCGAGCCGAGAAGCGGCCTATGCCGCCTACGATGGCGAGCTGGGCGAAACGCTCGAAGCATTGGCGCAAGAGAAGAACATCAAGGTTCTCAGCTGGTGGGAAAACGGGTTTCGTCATGTGACCAATAATCGTGGCCCCATCGAGTCACCGGACGACCTTGAGGGCCTGAAGATTCGTGTCACTCCCGACAGAATGAGACTCGATACTTTCGAAGCTTTAGGCTCGAACCCCGCGCCTCTTGCTTTCGGTGAACTCTACTCGGCGCTACAGCAAGGCGTTTTTGACGCCCAGGAAAACCCCCTTTCTATTATCTACTCCTCTTCCTTTTACGAAGTTCAGGATTACGTTTCCTTGACAGGACATGTTTGGGCGCCGGCGTGCCTAACGATTGCCAATCTTACCTGGAATAAGATCAACCCCGATGACCAGGAAATCATTCAGGAACTCGCCAATGAGTGGCGCGACAAACAGCGTGCCATGACCCAGGAAGATGATGAAACCATGCTTGAAAACTTGACCGCTGAAGGTATGCAGATCAATGAAGTTGACACGGCGCCCTTCAATCAGAAGGTTCAAGACGTATGGAGCGACTATACCGAGGTCTTCGGTGAAGAGCTGATGGAGACCGTCAAACAGTACCGTACGGTCGAATGATATGACGTTTTCCAGACTTGCAACGCGCGTATCCAATCTCAGTCTGGCCGTGGCCGCAGGCGGGGCGGCCGCCCTGGCGGCACTAGTCATCTATACGGTTTTCATGCGTTGGGTTGTGGGACAAACGCCCAACTGGGCTGAAGAATTGCCGCGATTAGTGCTGATCTGGACCGCCTTGTTGGGTTCCATTACCTGTACCCATCGACGCTCCCACCTCAACGCCGGGTTGTTGCCGTTGATTGTGCGCTCCGCCGACGTCCGTCGAACCATCGGGAAGGTCACGGATTTTGTCCTGCTGGTGATGCTGCTGATGCTGGCCAAGGCTGGGTGGGACCTGACGTTATTGACCATGAGCATGACTACCACGGCGTTGAAGATGCCCGTCGGCTTTATTTATCTCTCGGTGCCAGTGGGCTGTGTGGGTATGGCATTGATGCAGTTGCAGCACTTGTTATCTTCAGGAGATACCCCATGACCTTCGGTGCACTCACCCTGCTAGGGGTCTTCGGATTCGCCATCCTGGTCAATATACCGATTGCCTTCGGCCTGATTCTTGCCGCCCTCGTCTACCTGCTCGTTTTTGGTGCAGCTCCCATGATGGTCTCCGCACAGCAGTTCGTCGGCGGAATGGATAGTTTCACATTGTTGGCGATTCCCTTGTTCATACTAGCGGCGCAATTGATGAACAGTGCCGGCCTGACCAAGCGTATCGTGCATCTTTGCATGTCTCTGGTCGGCGACATACGAGGCGGGCTGGCCGTTGTGGCGGTACTGGCGTGTATGCTGTTCGGCGCCTTGTCCGGATCGGGGGTGGCGGATGTCATTGCCATCGGCAGCATGCTGCTGCCAGCGATGCATAAAAATGGTTACCACAAAGGCTTCAGCAGTGCTCTGGTCGGGTGTGCCAGCTCCTTCGGCACGGTGATCCCTCCTAGCATCGTCATGATCGTCTACGGCACTACCTCCAATACGTCGGTAGGCAAGCTCTTTATGGGCGGCGTCATTCCCGGCCTGCTGTTGACCCTTTCGTTAATAGGCGTGGCGCTCTATATCTCCCGCAAGCATGGCTGGGCAGGGGTAAAGCCTTCCGATCCTGCCGAGCGGCGCCGAGCGATCATTGATGCGCTACCCGCTCTCATGGTACCGGTGCTTATCATTGGGGGGATTCGTTTTGGCGTCTTCACCCCCACCGAGGCGGCAGCCTCCGCCATTCTCTATGCCCTTGTTCTCGGTGTCGTCCTCTATCGCTGTCTCACATTGCGAGACATCCTCGACTGCGTTATCGCCACGGCAGAAACCAGTGCCGCCATCCTGGTCATTATCGGTGCTGCTGGCCTCTTTGCCTGGGGGTTGACCTATGAACAGGTCCCGCAAGCCATCGCTGGGATCATCGGCGACTGGACGAATAGCTCGCACAGCGTATTGCTGTTGCTAACCGCGGTGCTACTGGTGCTCGGTACCTTCATGGAAAGCATCGCCATCATCATCATCGTCACGCCGATTGTCATGCCGCTGCTCTCTCAATACGGCATCGATCCGGTGCATTTTGGTGTGTTGCTGACAGTTAACCTCGCGATCGGTGCCAATACACCACCCTTGGGTATCGATCTGATGGCGGCTTGTCGTATCTCCGGCATCAGCGTCATGGAAACGCTACGCCCGCTTTCGCTGATGCTGATGTCCATGCTTGCCGTTCTGATGCTCATCACTTTTGTGCCCGATATCGTGCTGTTCCTGCCCAACTTGATGGAGTGAACCAGCATGGCTCATAGCAAGTTAACACGCTGTCGAAGCTGGCTTTTTGTGCCAGGTCATGACACTGAACGCCTTGCCGATGCATTGGCTTCCGGGGCCGACGCCATCGTCGTCGACCTGGAGGAGTTCACCCCCGCTGCGTCAGGTGATGCGGCCTGTCAGGCGTTCACTGGCTTGGCCGAAAGCTGTCGGCAAAAGGGCCGCCTGCCCATGGCTCGTATCAATGCCCTCGATAGGGGCGGCCGACACGAACTGGCATTACTGATGGGCGCCGCTCCCGCTGCTGTTTTTCTGCCCCAGGTCGATGAGACCAACCAACTGGAAGCCCTTGCGTCAGCACTTGATAGCGAAGAGAGGCGTTGGGGCATACCGCCGGGAACCACCGCCATCGTCCCGACTTTAGAGAGCCGCTTGGGGGTCGAGCGGGCGAATGACTTGCTGCGAACCAGTCCGCGCATTGCGGCGGCACTGCTCGGCACCGGGGATCTGGCACGAGACCTCGGGCTCTCGGCAGCGGAGCGCAGCGCCGCCCTGGTGCCCTTCCGGCAGCGTTTCCTCAAGGCTTGTGATGATACCGATATCCTGGCCATCGACGGCCCGTGGCCGGAGACGCACGGGTTCGACGACGACCAGGTCTGGTCGCGCCAGTGCGGTTTCCGGGCGCGTTGTGTCGTCGATACTCGCCAGGTCGAGCCGCTGCATCGGCTGTTAACCACCCCGTCGTCCCTAACCATTCATTCAAAGAGATCCCGCACATGAGCCACTCCGCCCTCCCTTCCCGTAACGGGGGCCAGATCCTGATCCAGCAATTGCGCCAGCATGGTGCCCGGCGTGTCTTCCTGGTTCCCGGGGAGAGCTACCTGCCGTGTATCGATGCACTTAATGAGCATCGTGACGCCATCGAGCCCATCGTCTGTCGCCAGGAGAGCGGTGCCGGCTACATGGCCGAGGCCTATGGCAAGCTGACCAACGAACCTGGAATCTGCTTCGTTACCCGCGGTCCCGGTGCCACCAATGCCTCGATTGCCGTGCATACCGCCTACCAAGATTCGACACCGATGATCCTGTTCATCGGGCAAGTCGGCAACGACTTCATCGAACGCGAGGCCTTTCAGGAAATCGATTATCGGCGCATGTTCGGCCCGATGGCGAAGTGGGTGGCGCAGATCGACGACACCGCGCGGATACCCGAATACATCGCCCGGGCCTACTCGGTTGCGACCAGCGGCCGTCCCGGCCCGGTGGTGCTGGCCTTGCCGGAAGATACGCTGTGGGGAGAGGCGTGCGTGGCCGATGTAGCGCCCAGACCCCGTCTGCATAGTTATCCTAGCCAGCAACAATTGAGCGAATTGCACCAGCATCTTGAGCGGGCCGAACGGCCGTTCCTGTTATTGGGTGGTAGTGGATGGACCGAGCAGGCCCAGCGGGAGATTGCCGGGTTTGCCGACCGCTATGCGCTTCCTGTCGGTGTCGCCTGGCGCCGCCTGGAATGTTTTGACCACCGCCATGAGAATTTCGTCGGCCATGTCGGCAACGGTATGCATCAGGCCCTGCGTGAACGGCTCAAGGCGAGCGATCTGATCATCGCGTTGGGCACGCGACTGGGGGAGCCCACCACCGAAGGGTATAGCTGGATCGAGTCGCCGGTGCCGAGCCAGACACTGGTCCATGTCTACCCCGATCCCGAAGAGCTGGGGCATGTCTATCGTCCCGATCTTGCCATCAATGCTGATGTCGTCGGTTTCTCGGCAAGCCTGGCGACATTGGCTCCCACGAGGCCACCGGCCTGGCAGCAGGAGACAACTGCCGCACGACAGGCCTATCTCGACACACTGACACCGCTGGAGGCCCCCGGCCCGCTCAGCCTCGACCGTGTCACGAAGACGGTGGACCGAATGCTGGACGGCCATGGCTGCATCACTGTCGGCGCCGGTAACTACGCGCTCTATGCCCATCGCTATATCCGTTTTGGCGGGCTCGGCAGCTCGTTGGCCCCCACGGTTGGGGCAATGGGTTACGGCCTGCCCGCAGCCATCAGCAGCAAGCTTGAATATCCGCAGCGTCCGGCTGTCTGCTTCGCTGGTGACGGATGCTTCCAGATGAATTTGCAGGAGCTTGGCGTGGCCCTGCAATACCGCCTGGGTATCGTCATCCTGTTATTCAACAATGGCATGTGGGGCACAATTCGCGCCCACCAGGAGCATGATTTCCCTGGTCGTGAAATAGCACTGACTTTCACCAACCCCGAGTTTGATTCGCTGATCAGGGCCTATGGTGGGCAAGGAGAAATCGTCGAGGACGATGCCGTCTTCGAGGCTGCCTTCGCCCGTGCTCTGACCTTTACCGAGCAAAATCACTTACCCGCCTTGATTGAGCTGCGTTACGACGCCGATGGCATCGCACCAGGAGAACGTCTCAGTGCGATCCGCGCGGCGGCACTCGAACGTAGGGATTCCGCAATGCCACAGGAGCCTCCCCATGACTGAGCCTTTATCCACCACTCTGCGTATTGATGGACAACGCCTGTGGCGTTCGTTGATGGATCTGGCCCAAATCGGCGCCACCCCCAAGGGAGGCAACTGTCGGCTGGCATTGACCGAAGAAGACCGTCTTGGGCGCGAGCTGGTCACCGGCTGGCTACGCGACGCCGGCATGACGCTGGGGGTCGACCAGATGGGTAATATCTTCGCCCGCCGTGCCGGACGCCGCGACGACCTGCCGCCCGTAGTCACCGGCAGCCATCTTGACACCCAGCCCACCGGAGGCCGCTTCGATGGTTGTTACGGTGTCCTCGCCGGCCTTGAGGTCATACGGGTTCTCAACGATCACGGCATCACCACCGAAGCGCCGCTAGAGGTAGTGATCTGGACCAACGAGGAGGGATGCCGGTTCGTTCCCGTGATGATGGGGTCGGGAGTGCATGCTGGCATCATTCCCCTGGAGGATGCCCTTGCCGCCAAGGACCGTGATGGCGACACGGTGGCCGCTTCGCTTGAACGCATCGGCTACGCAGGCGATATCCCTATGGGTAGCCGTACCTTCGGTGCCTATATCGAATCGCATATCGAACAGGGACCCGTACTCGAGGCGGAAGGTATCGCCGTCGGTGCGGTGACTGGTTCATTGGGCCTGCGCTGGTTCGATGTGGTGGTCACCGGCCAGGAAGCTCACGCCGGCCCGACCCCGATGCTCTATCGCCGCGATGCATTGAAGCGGGCCGCCGAGTTGATCGGCGATATCCTGGCGCTGGCCGACCCCCATCAGCCTCACGGCCGTGTCACCTGCGGCGAGTTCGAGCTGTATCCCAACTCACGCAACGTCATTCCCGGGCGGGTAACCTTCAGTGTGGACATCCGCCACCTTGAGAGCTCGACGCTCGAGCAGATGGAGCAGGCCCTGCGTGATGCATGTGTCAGGCACAGCGAACTAGGCAAGGTGACGGTTGAGCTACGCGACGTACAGCGAGTACCGCCGACCCCGTTCGATGCCGACCTGGTGAACCTGATCCGAACCAGCAGCGATACGCTAGGAATTCCCTATCGCGATATCGAGACCGGCGCCGGCCACGACGCAGTATTCATCAGCCGCGTGGCGCCCACCGCCATGATCTTCGTGCCCTGTGAAGATGGCATCAGCCACAACGAAAGCGAGAACGCCACGCCGGAGGATCTCGAGGCCGGCGCCAACGTGCTACTGCACACCATGCTGAGCAAGGCCGGAGTCGCCGCGTCCTAGCACCATGTACAGGAGAAAAGGTATGACCATACACGACAAAGCCTACTGGCAAGAGCTTGCCAGCCGACTGCAACCGACCACTCAAGCCTTCATCAATGGTGAGTTCGTCGCTAGCCGTGACGGCGCCACCCTGAGCGCCTACAACCCCGCCACTGGGCAGGTGTTGGCTGAAGTGACCGCCTGCGGTAGCGTGGATATTGATCGTGCGGTACAGGCCGCACACCGTGCCTTCGAAGCGGGTGACTGGTCGCGCTGTCCTCCTCTAGAGCGCAAGAGGGTCTTGCTACGATTTGCCTCACTCATTGATACCCACGCCGAAGAGCTGGCACTGCTGCAGACACTCGAAATGGGCAAGCCAATCGCCGATAGTCTGGCTTTCGATTTGCCGGAAACGGTACGCTGCGTTGCATGGTATGCCGAAGCCATCGACAAGCAGTATGACGAAATCGCCCCCACCGGCGAAGATGTCCACGCCACCATTACCCGCGAGCCGCTCGGCGTGGTCGCCGCCGTGGTTCCGTGGAACTTCCCGCTGATGATTGCCGCCTGGAAATTTGCTCCGGCACTGGCAATGGGCAACAGTATCGTGCTCAAGCCCGCCGAGGCCTCAAGTCTCAGTGCTCTGAGGCTTGCCGCGCTAGCGAAGGAAGCCGGCCTGCCGGACGGTGTGTTCAATGTCACGCCCGGCCACGGCGCCGTCGCTGGTGAAGCGCTGGGCATGCACCCGCAGGTTGATGCATTAGCCTTTACCGGTTCCACCGCCACCGGCAAGCGCTTTATGCGCTATTCCAGCGAGTCCAACCTCAAGCGGGTGTGGCTGGAGTGCGGCGGCAAGTCCCCTCATTTGGTCTTCGCCGACTGCCCAGACCTGGATGCCGCCGCTCAGGCCGCCGCAGCTGCTATCTTTACCAACCAGGGTGAGGTATGTATTGCCGGCTCCAGGTTGTATGTGGAGGAGACCATCTTCGATGATTTCTTGCCGCGCCTAATTGCCGCTGCACGGGACATGCCGGCAGGCGATCCGTTAGATCCTGCGACGCGCATGGGGGCTCTGGTCAGCGCCGCGCATCATGCCAAGGTGCTTAAGTATATCGAGCAAGGTCTTAGCGAAGGCATGACCCTGCATCACGGCGGGCGACACGCATCGCCGGTCGAGGGAGGATGGTACGTCGAACCGACGATTCTGGAGGGAGGCCAAACCGCCACCTCCATGCGTGAGGAAATCTTCGGGCCGGTTCTGGGCCTGGGCCGCTTTTCCAGCGAGGCGGAAGCCATCACGCTGGCCAACGACTCGATCTACGGTCTGGGAGCTGGGCTATGGACGAGTGACCTTGGCCGCGCACATCGCGTATCAAAGCGTCTGCAAGCCGGCTTGGTATGGGTCAATTGCTATGCCGATGGCGATATCAGCGTACCCTTCGGCGGCGTGAAGCAATCCGGGTTCGGTCGCGACAAGTCGCTTCATGCACTGGACAAATACTCGGATCTCAAGACGACCTGGTTCAATCTGGCGTACAGCCGGTGATATCGCCAATCACAAGGGATGGTTGACATCAGACGTTTCGTCGAATAACTCAAGCCCGGTGGTAAGACGTTCTTCGAGGGGCACCTTGCCCAGGGCATTGAGGAAGAACTCCATGAAGATGGTCTCGGCGTCGCTGAAACGAGCGTCCTGATGCCACATTACGTGCAGGTCGATTTCAGCGACGCCGTCATAGGGCGGAAGGGGCCACAGCCGACCTTCCGCCACATCCCGGAGCACCAGATGCTCGGGTAGACAACCAATACCCCATCCGGCAAGTACCATCCTTTGAATCTCCTGGAGGCTGCTTGACTGGCCTACGACGTTGCCCTTAAGCCCATGATGGGCACGGAACACCGCAAGCGAAGAGAGCACGCCATCGAGTTGCTCGCTGCCAAAAGAGACATAGTTTTCACTCTTCAGGCTATCCATTGGCAAATTGTGTCGACCGAAAAGCGTGTGGCTTCTACCGCAATAAAGCCGGTATCGTTGCCGTGCGAGTATCTGACTGTTGAGGTTGCTCGGACACTGCAACGCCAGGCTGATACCCAGTGCGCCTTGACGCTGGGCCAATGCATGCTGCACTTCCTGGCTGGACATGTCCTCTATGCTGAACGTGATCTGGGGAAATTGCTGATGGAAACGTTCGAAAACGCTATCGAGAAACCGGCATTGAATTCCCGTGATGAAAAGTAGCGAAACATGGCCGACCACTTCCGGGTCAAAGTCTCCTACTGAGGCGGCTAGCCTAGCCACATTGGCATATATATCGATAGCTTCTCTATATACAAGGTGCCCTGCTTTTGTCACATTGAAACTATGACTGTCACGCTCTATCAAACGTTGACCTAGGCGCTCTTCTAAGCGTTTAAGGGACAAACTAACCGCGGGTTGAGATAGGTAAAGCCTATTGGCAGCCTTGCTGACACTCCCCTCTTGAACAATTACAATAAATGTTCTGAGAAGATTCCAGTCTAGTGTGTCATGGATAGGTCTCATAACGCCTCTCTATAACTTAAAATAGCATGTCTGCTGTTGTTTCTAATTGTAAATTATTAGCTTAAATAAACTATAAAATACTTAATATTAAACAATATAAAGCAATCATTTGTGTAAGTACTTTATATTATTAATTTTTTACTTGCACTGTAATGGTGCTTTCAGCTTTTAACTCAATTTTTTTTGCGCCAATAAAGTGCTTTATTGCTATTAATTAACATGGCTTCGTGTAGCGTCGTGAGGTTTTCATGACTAGAAATCTACTTGTATAAATTTCATTAATCTTAAACATAAAAATAAAAAAACACTAGCTTGCTGGATTCTATTGACCGAGCGTCACTGCCATGACTAGATTCAGTCATCCCATGCAAGAACCTTTAACTGATTAGTAAAACACAATGAGGTAAAAAATGAATCGCCCCCTTACTGCCATTATCCTTATGCTAAGTGCATCACAAGCCATGGCCACTGAGTTGAGAATGCTCACCAGCTATGACCAGACCAGCGCCTATACTCGTGAAGTCGCTCAGCGTTACATCGAAAGAGTGGAAGAAGCCAGCCAAGGTGATCTTACTATCGGCTTGAATGGCCCAGATGTCGTCTCACCCTTCGAACAGCTTCAGCCCGTGTCGGCCGGTGTGTTCGATCTGCTTTACACTCACGGTGCCTATCATACCAACACCACTGGCGTAGGGGCTGCCATGGATGCCGTCTTCGTCGGCCCTGATGCCACCCACGAATCTGGCCTCTGGGATTATATCGATGAACATTACAATGAGCTTGGCCTCAAGCTGATAGCGATACCTCCCCTGGGCAGCAGCGGCTTTCAATACGTACTCAAGGACCCCATTGAAGGTACACCGGGCCTAGAAGGACGTCGTATTCGCGGCAGCGCGACATACACCAGTACTACACAAGGGCTGGGAGGTACCCCCGTGCTCATGTCCGGGGGCGATGTGTACTCCTCCCTTGATCGTGGGGTGATCGATGGGGCTGCTTGGGGGCTCAACGGTGTCGAGGATTTTGGCTGGGATGAAGTGGCAGGATATTTCTCTAAGCCGACCTTTGGTCAGACCTATACCTACCTGTTCATGAACCTGGCTGCGTTCAATGCACTTGATGAAGAAGAACAGGCTGTGCTGCTTGAACAGGGCAGAGAGCTGGAAAACGAGACTGCCGGGATTCTCGATGAACTGGCACTGCAGGAGTGGGAGTCGTTGAAGGAAAAGGGCATGCAGGAAACGCACTTCCAGCCGGACGATGCCGAGCGACTGGACGCCCTCGTCAACGAAGGCATCTGGCAGCTGGGTATCGACAAGTCGCCCGAGGCAGTCGGCACCATGCGAGAGATAGCTGAACAAAACAACATGACAGCGACCTCCGAATAGGAATCAACATGCACCACCCGATAGCAAGACTTCATGATCGTATCACGCGATTCGGGTTCTACCTTGGCGGTGCCACCTTGTGTGGCATCGTCGCATGCTTCTGGATCGAAGTGGTCGCCCGTTATTTCTTCAACGCCCCGACCCTGTGGTCGAGTTCACTAGTGGCCTATTTCCTCTGTATCGCGGTGTCACTGAGCGTACCTGAACTGGCGCGCACCAATGGCCATATCGCGATTACCGTCCTGCCCGAAAGACTATCTCCTGCCAGCCGACAGCGTTATGACAGAATGATCGCCTTGGCAGCCGGCGTGGTCTGTACCGTCGCCGCCTGGATACTCATTCAGGAGACGCTTCGCCAATTCGGCAGTGGTACCACCACTGCACTGGGCCTGGATATCCCAAAGTACTGGGTATCAATCTTTATCTGCTATGCCTTTATCAATACCGCCTTGTATTTCCTGCGCTATGCCTTATTCCCAGGTATACCTCATGACGGCAACGAACAGCAGGAGGTTTGATCATGGAGTGGTATATCTCGCTAGGCATCGCGCTCACCCTACTGATGGGATTGTTTGCGCTGGGTGTGCCTATCTTCGTCGCCTTTCTTACCATCAATGTCCTGGGGACCATCTGGCTGATGGGCAGTGCAGGCTTCGGCATGTTCGCCAACAGCGTATACAGCACCGTCACATCGGAAACCCTCACTACCATCGTGCTGTTCGTATTGATGGGTGAGTTGCTGTTTCGGTCGGGCTCAATAGACGTCATCTTCGATGCGCTGGACACCCTGATGGGACGTATGAAAGGGCGCCTGTACTTCTTCGTCATCGTGCTTGCCACCCTGTTCGGCGCCCTGTCGGGATCGGCTTTGGCGGTAACCGCGATGCTGAGTCGTTCGGCATTACCCACGATGCAGCAGCGGGGATATGATGACCGTCTCTCCATCGGCTTAATCCTGGGCGGCGCCAGCCTGGCGCCGATTATTCCCCCGAGCCTGCTGGTCATCATTATCGGCTCCATGGTCGATATCTCGATCGCACGGCTACTGATCGCCGGCATCATTCCCGGTATCCTCCTGGCGGGGTTGTTTGTCGGCTATGTCATGTTAAAGCTGATGCTCAATCCCTCCCTGGCACCCGCTGCCGACGAGAGTGGGGGCGGAACTTGGCGCGCACGCGGCAAGGCGCTGCTGGACATGGCACCGTTCAGCATCATCATCTTCTCGGTACTCGGCCTGATCATGCTGGGGGTCGCCACACCTTCCGAGTCTGCGGCCACCGGCGTGCTCGGTGCCATGCTGGTTGCGGTCTATTACCGTCGCTTCACCCTCGACATGGCGAAACAGGCGATACTCTCGTCGTTAGGCATCAGCGCCATGATCATCGCTATCCTGGCCTGCTCGAAACTATTCAGTCAGCTGCTCTCCTTCGCAGGGGCGACGTCAGGCCTGGTCGGGCTGGCCACCAGCCTGGAGCTTGATCCCGCGTGGATGCTGTTGTTGTTGATGCTCGTGCCGTTCTTTGCGTGCATGTTCATCGATCAGATCGCGTTCATGATGGTCGTCATCCCCATTTATGCACCGCTGGTTAAGCTCTATGGCTTTGATCCGATCTGGTTCTGGACCCTGTTCTTGATCAATATTTCGGTCGGCAGCCTGACACCACCTTTCGGCTACAACCTGTTTGCGATCAAGGGTGGGGCGCCATCGGTACCGATGCAGACGATCTTCGCCGCCGCTTGGCCGATCGTTATCTGTTTCCTGTTCGGCATGCTAGTGCTGTTCTTCCTGCCCTCGCTCATCACATTTCTGCCCAGTTTGATCTGACCATCAGGAGATATCTATGTATCACATCGGTCCGATGCCTACAGCGATCGACGCCCATATCAGCCGGCAACTACAAGACTGCGAGACGGCCACTATCGGCCACTTTCGGGAAAGCGGATTCGTCGACCCGGCTATCCACTCTTTGCTTGCCCGGACGCGAGTGGTGGGAACCGCCGTCACACTTTCCCTACCGCCCACGGATGGCACCCTACTCAATCATGCGATGCGTCTGGTTCGGCCGGGGGATGTATTGGTCATCGACCGGCAAGGCGACGACCGGCACGCCTGCTGGGGCGGGGTAATGACCCAGGTAGCCAAGGGGTTGGGGGTCGCCGGGGTCATCATCGACGGTATGGCGACGGATGCACTATCCATCCGCGAACAGGAGTTCCCGGTATGGTGCCGCGGTGTGTCGGCACTGACCACCAAGCTGGCGGGACTAGGAGGCACCATGAATCTTCCGGTTAGTGTCGGGGGGCTCGTTATCCACCCCGGTGATATTATCCTTGCTGATGAGAACGGTGTTCTTGTAGTACCTGCTCAAGAAGCAGGGACTATTGCCTCAAAAGCCGTTTCACTGCAACAACAGGAAGAAGCAATACTCCAGCGCGTGGCCCAGGGAGAGTGCTTGCCCGACATTAGCGGAGCCACCGAGCTCATTGAGAGAATTAACAGCGGAGAATCTTGACGAGATGAGGATTTCTTTAAGGTTCTTCGTCACTTCATGTGGATTTGGCCTGATCGAACAGACGGCCCACCGGGCTGCCAATCAGGTAGATCATGGCGATGAAATTAGCCTCGCTACGATAGCCATGTGCGCATGACCGAGCCGCTCTGGGTGCCGGGGCCTTCTGGATCCAGCGTAGCTTTTCCTTGATCACCCAGGCATCGGCAGTGGCGCTCTGATCAGCTACCAACTCCTGGAGCGCCGCCAGCTGTTCGGGTGTCAGGTTCTCATTTTCCAGGTTCTTCAACAGTGCCCAACACAGCGACTTGGGGTGCCCTTGCTCACGGCGCTCTTTGTTGCGTACCTCGTCTATCAATTATGGTAAAGGTCAGGACTTAAAAACAACTTTGCGACTATTCTCCCACCGACTACAAAGCCACAGGAAAGTGCTAACGAAAAGAGATAAAAACAATGAAAGCCAAAAGGCAAAATTTGAAGGCAAGAACTCTACAGTTGCACTCAACACGGCACTAAAGGCTACTAAGCTGAGCATTCCAAGCTGCGTATTGGCTAACGTAACACGCGCTACTTCAACCCCATATCGCTGATGAAGCGTCAGAGCAATGGTTAACATGCCGATAGGGAAACTCAGCACAATACCCGAGATAGCAGGATCGATATTAACCAACAGAATTGTCGCTAAACAGACGACGCCTCCCGCTAACACACCGCGAACGAGCAAGTCTCCCCAACGTACTGGTGCCGAAGCGGTTTTGGAAGAAAGCCCAACTGAATTAATGTAAGCCCGCGAAAATAGTAACATTATGCCGAAAAGCGCCAAGGCTAGGAAAATGCCTCCTGGCAGCTGATCCCCTATTGCTGCGGCCAGCATCCAAATAAGTGCAGAGCAAGCAACACTCGCAAAAGCCCTCAATCGCTTAGCCAGCAGCACGTAGCTAAGACAAAATAGTAACGTTGCCAACATAGCATGCAAAGAGCCCAGAGCCGCATCAGCGACGAAGGGGTCGGATTGCTCGCGAATCATGAAAAAGTAGCCTGGGCCCAGCACTATTGGCGTACCTGCCAAAACACCGCCAACCTTAGGGCCCGCAAGTGATACGCAGACCACCACCAGCGTGGTGGAAAACCACTTTACAAAATAATAGTTTCACAACGTGGACTTCGTGTGGCCCGCTAATGCGATTCAACCCATTCAGGTGGATCGCATTAAACACTGGGACATGATCAATGACCTCCCCAAGACAGGTAGGCTGACGCCCCACGCGCCCCTGGGAGCAGGCAGTAACCCGGTCAACCTCCTCTATGTCCAACCCGATGGCAGCTACGGTTCTCGCCCAAGTGGGCATATCACCATGCTCCCTGTTAGCCACAATGTGGACAGCTTCGGTTATCGCACAGACATGCTCCCCAAAGGGCTGGATATCCACCAAGAGAGCTGGAGTTGGTTGTTGGACAAGCGCTGGAAAGGCATGGTCAGCCTGCAAAATGATAGCGCCATCGGCGCAATAGACGCCGCACTGGCAGCCAAAGCAGCAGGGCTCGAGTTCGAAGACCTTGGCAATCTCAGCCTGGCAGAGATCGACAGCCTTATTGATTGCCTTATCAATCTCACGCCATGTAAAGGGGCGTACACTAGATGCTGCCTATGACTATCTCAACGGGTGGATTTCTGGATGGCCCGGCGCCGTCATGGCCCGCCAGGGCTATTACATTTCCACCCCAGAACTGACTCGCCCTCACCTATCCGCTGCGGAGTGGGACTTTTGGTATGGCGGCAAACCCGCCGCCAAGAGCCTTCCAGGCCCCGATGGCACCGCTGATATGATTCATCGAGGTGAAATCCGCGACGGCGGAGACTATCAGACAAGAATGAGCCGTATCGCGGTGTGGAATACCGTTATGGATGAGCACAACTATTTGGTAAGGCGCTGGAACGACTTTATGTCGGCTTAAGAATTGTGCTTGATCTCGCATTTAGCCTCCTCTCGCCCTCAGCCCTCATACTGGCAGCTAACAGTGTGATGACCATAAGTACATGACCTCGCCTCTTGGCTTTCAAGAGCTTACGCGGGGTTCGTGTTGCTCCCCAGCTCCCATCTAATCAAGACTGCGTCGCACCAACGCTAGAAAAATGTATGCCCTAATCAGCAGGCCACGAAGGAGCGTTGAAAAGAAAAGCTTACGAGCCTCAGCCTACTTCGGCAGCTTGTGCTAGGCTAAATTCAGTAGAGAATGGGGGCTCGGCCCGAAAGCTCAAAGGCAACGTATGGCTACGTGGCATGAGACTGTAAACGACCGAGGCTGTGTGAAAACGTGATTGTCGCTATACTTTGACGAGGTTCGCTGAGGAAATAGTGATGAAGCGATTCGTGGTAGGCGAGGCCCGAGACCAAAGCACCTTGTTCCCTGCGCTATTGGACGACTTCATCGCAGACGATAACCCTGTCCGTGCCATAGAGGCATTCGTAGAAGGTCTCAATCTCAGAGAACTGGGTTTCAATGGCGTCGATCCGCATGCAACAGGTAGGCCCGCCTATCATCCCGCTGTACTCCTGAAGCTCTATATCTACGGCTACCTCAATCGCATCCAGTCGAGTCGCCGCTTAGAGCGCGAGACGCAGCGCAATGTCGAGCTGATGTGGCTGACAGAGCGTCTGACACCGGATTTCAAGACGATTGCAGATTTCAGAAAGGACAATGGCGATGCCATCCGCTGTGTGTGTCGAGAGTTCATCGTGCTTTGCCGACGACTGGAACTGTTCTCGCAAGCCATCGTGGCCATCGATGGCAGCAAGTTCAAAGCCGTCAACAACCGTAATCGCAATTTCACAGCGACCAAGATGAAGCGTCGCCTTGAGCAGATCGAAGAAAGCTTCAACCGGTATCTCAGTCAGCTAGATACAGCCGATCACACTGAGCCCGCCCTGGCCGAGGCCAAGACGAAACACCTAAAGGAGAAAATTATAAAGCTCAGGGAGGAAACGGCACGATTACAAGCTGTTGAGGAACAGAGACTGCAATCTTCGGATCAGCAAGTATCTTTGACGGATCCAGATGCTAGGTCGATGGCTACCAGTGGCAGAGGCACCGGGACAGTAGGCTACAACGTGCAGACAGCGGTCGATAGCCAGCACCATTTAATTGTGGCTCATGAGGTGACCAACGTCGGACATGACCGTGGGCAGCTTTTCAATATGGCGAAGCAAGCTCGTGAAGCCACTGGCATCAAGGAGCTGAAGGTTGTAGCTGACAGAGGCTATTTCAAAGGTGAAGAAATTCTCGCCTGCCATAAAGCAGGGATAACGACCTACCTGCCCAAGCCGATGACATCTCCAAACCAGGCAAAGGGCTTTTTCCCAAGAGACGCATTCCGGTACTTGCCTGAAAGTAATGAATATTCTTGTCCCGCTGGTCAGCGGCTCATATGGCGATATGAAACGATAGAAAAGGCAATGAAGCTGCATACTTACTGGAGCTCGGCATGTGCAAGCTGCGCCATGAAAGAAAAATGCACGACTGGCAAGCAACGGCGGATCAGACGTTGGGAACATGAAGATGTGCTTGAATCTGCACAGTCACGTCTCGATTGGAATCCAGAGGTGATGCGCCTAAGGCGACAAACGGTGGAGCATCCGTTCGGCTCGCTAAAGGCGTGGATGGGTGCGACACACTTCGCGACAAAGCGTTTTAGAAATGTGAGCACGGAAATGAGTCTTCATGTGCTAGCGTACAACTTGAAGCGCGTCATAAAGATTTTGGGAGTCAATGAGATAATGAGGGCTGCGAGGGCGTAACAGCCCTTTTTCTCTTTATTCTAGAGCCGTGATAGCGACTGTAGCTGGTTTCTGATGACTCCACGATTTTCAACATCAGTGGTCGGCAATTATAGAAGCCAAGGTTCAGATGAGGCTAACGGGCAGCTGAGGGCAAAGGTTCTTGAGTCGGGCCAGATTTTTCTGTTTTCACACGGCCAGGACCCAGAGCGGTCTTTCAGGAAAATGCCGCAGGTGCGTTCAACCTTATTATAGCGAGCACGTATTTCAGCCTGAAAACTGTTAAGCAGCGCAATGACCAAACATGGAGATCGTAGGCATGTCCACTGCCCCTCCACCCACCGATCCCCCAGAGGCTCCACGCATTCAGCTTGAGCATAAGCTTCTGGTCCGACGAATCTTGATTGACCGGGTTTTGATAGGAGCCCTGCTCATTGTCGCTGGACTGATCGCAAACATTGTATTGGAGAAGTACAAAGCAGACCGCGGTCAGTCGCAGTTTTTCTTAGACAAGCGTCTCGCAGCTGCAACCGAAGTGCGTAGAGACTTAACCGACGTCACGAACTCTCTCTTTAAGCTCTCTGAGGCTATGTGCAGTGTTTCCTCGTTTGACGAGGAAGAGCCCCAGCGGCTCAAAAACGCCAATACGAAGTTAATAAGCGCTTTCAACTCCGCGTCACTCCTATTTGACGAATCGTATTTAGCAGAAGCAAACCGAGTTGTCAACATCTTCGCTGGAGTATCGGTCAAGCTGGCGGCCCTTACCTGTGACGCCCGTGAATTCCTAGCTGAAACTGCCCGCTACTTGACTCACCAAACTAAGCGTCAAGTCGCTCCAAGCTTGCATAACGAATGGGATCGGTTTGTTCCACTAGATTTACCACCAGATGAGATCGATGAAATTGGAGTTGACGGCTACTTCGTCAAGAACCTTGAAGCATGGCGCAGAGCAGAAGGTAGCGCCTCTCCTTTATCCGCTTCACGATAGTCTGTATGTGAATCAGCATAACAGCCGAACGGAGGTGGTTTGGCAAAGTAGCTCATGCGTGGCGTTATGTGAGCATGATTTGAAAGACCGCTTGTGGCCGATAACAGCCAAACCAAAAAAAGAGGCCCACGATTTTGAACTGCACCCCGAAAGTTGGACACCCAATCCAACCTTCGGGGTGTTTTTATGAGGAAGCAATACGACGAGAGGTTCAAGCTGCTAATTGTGCAGCAGTGTTTACGTGAGGACACCAGCCTAAGAGAGGTGGCTCGCCAACATGGTCTGGATGAGTCCCGTGTGCGGCAATGGCGGGATAGCTATCGGCAGCAGGGCGCGCTGGGCCTGCGCAGGAAGTACATTCACCGCAGTGCGGCATTCAAACTGATGGTTCTTGAAAGGATGTGGCAAGATGGTTTGTCACGCCGTCAGGCTTCTGCCCTATTTGATATCCGTGAACAAGGTGCTATTGGCAGATGGGAGAAGCAGTATCATAGTGGAGGGCCGAGCGCACTAACGCCGAAGCGCAAAGGACGACGCCCGATGATTAACAAACCTCCTTCATCACCGCCAACACCTGATGCAGAGCGCCCTCATGAGGAGTTGCTCAGGAGTTGGCGCATTTGCGTGCTGAGAACGCTTACTTAAAAAAGCTCGATGCCTTGACCCAGGAGAAGCGAGCGGCTCGGGGCAGAAAGCCCAAGCCGTCCAAGGGTTAAGGCATGAGTATCCGCTAGCTCTGCTGCTGCGGGCGGCAGCGCTGCCGCGCAGCACGTTCTACTACCAGATCAAGGTGCTGGGCGCTGATGACCACTACGTGTCCTTGAAAGCGCACATCCAGGCAATCTACGATTGCCACAAAGGGCGCTATGGTTACCGTCGCATCACCGCTGCCTTGCGGCAGGCAGGTGAGAGGGTCAACCACAAGACCGTCCAGCGATTGATGCAACAGCTGGGCTTGAAGTCCCTGGTTCGCCCAAAGAGGTATTGTGCCTACCGAGGATCGGTGGGCCGCTTAGCCCCCAATGTGCTTAATCGTCAGTTCCAGGCACCAGGCCCCAATCAGAAATGGGTTACCGACATCACGGAGTTCAAGGTCGACGGTCAGAAGCTGTATCTTTCCCCTGTCATGGATCTCTACAACGGCGAGATCGTGGCCTATCAGACCAGCAAACGTCCCGAACTATCACTCGTGAGACGTATGCTGCATAAGGCATTTGCTCGTTTGAAGAGCTCAGATCGGCCATTGCTGCATTCTGATCAAGGATGGCATTACCAACATCCTGCGTACCGAGTCCTTTTGGTTGAACAAGCACTGACCCAAAGCATGTCACGCAAAGGCAACTGCCTGGGTAACGCAGCGATCGAGAGCTTCTTTGGCACGCTGAAGGCCGAGTACTTCCACCTGAACCAGTTCGATAGTGTTGAGCAGTTACAGCAAGGCCTAGACCGTTATATCCATTACTACAACCATGAGCGAATCAAGAGCAAACTAAAAGGCCTGAGTCCCGTGCAATACAGGACTCAGGCCTTGAGCTCCAACTGAATGAACCGTCCAACTATTAGGGGTCAGTTCAATTTCTCGCAGGCCCCTTTGTACAATTTGGCGCGCCCGGCAGGATTTGAACCTGCGACCCTCGGCTTCGGAAGCTAATTCCCAACCTTACCGATGATCTATCCTTCCAAAAAAATCCATCGATAAAAATCATTATAAATCAATAAAAACAGAAGCTTATATAAAAACATAGCACTAATACCACATATCAATTTATCCCGATTAACATCGACCACTACCCTTCGCCGCCATCAAAGAGGTCACAGAACGTGACTTTAAAATGTCCGATTTTCGGACGTTTTTGACCTTTGGCGGCAGGGCCTTACCTATCTCTTAAACACACCATGATGATCACCTCGGAAAAAGGACCTCCTCTCCCCCGCCTGTCAGCATGATGAACTGCCACAATGCCGAAAGGGTTTCATCATTGGAGTCGAGTATGTCATCTGCTTATTTTAAGCCTGACAGGCTTTTTCCTAACCGCATATTTTTGTGGTCGTGCCCGAACAGCACACGGGTACGTCCTTTCTCGTCTATCAGGTACCAAATCGTGACGATCCAGTGTCATTTTAAAGCCTTTTATTTCTATCGTACCGCCGCGCTACCATGGATACTGCGCTCCTATTCTGGAGCTGCTGAAAGCCCAAAGGGCTTTATGCGTTGGGCATTCTCATTCCTTCACCCAACAAAAATGGCAGTAACGCCACGCCACGACAGCGTTTTCGTCACTACTGGGCGCGGGTATGACATTGGAGAAGGTCAAAGAGCGCTAACCCAAGCCGCAAATAGCAAGGACAACATTATCGCTGGTGCATGGCGACTAGTTATAACCCGCGCCGCCGATACCTACTGCTTAAAAGTATGGTTTGAGGTAACACCTGACCTGAATTGAGGTTAAAATTGGCTGCAATTGACTTTATTATCAAAAAACGATATGTATTTACAATAACTTAGAAAATAAGCCTCTAGGTTGAGAAAGACCAAACAGCAATGATCTATGGTGACGTATCACCTCATGGTCGAGTCACCCTGCTGTACAATATGTTTTTGGCAACAACCCTAATGTGATACCGAATAGTTAGGATTAAAGACAGGCATAAGCATTATGGAAGACCTCCTTCGGCTGCCAATATACAAAGCTAGATAAATTTTTCTTGTAGCTTTTTACGACGTTAACTGTGTTAATTTCATTCTCGCTGACTTCTTTGGCTCAACACTCAATCGTATTAACAGCCAACCCTCCTTTCGAAGTTTCTTTATATTTATCGTGCATATCAGCGCCCGTATCCCGCATGGTACGGATAACTTTATCTAAAGAGATGAAATGTTCACCGTCACCTCGCAGCGCCATTTGTGCCGCATTAATAGCTTTTATTGAGGCAATGGCATTACGCTCAATACACGGCACTTGTACTAGCCCACCCACAGGATCACACGTCAGCCCGAGGTTGTGCTCTAAACCTATTTCAGCGGCGTTTTCCACTTGCTCGACACTACCGCCCATCAATTCCGCTAGGCCAGCGGCTGCCATCGCACAGGCAGAGCCCACCTCCCCTTGGCAACCTACTTCGGCCCCCGAAATGGAGGCGTTTTTCTTGCATAGAATGCCCACAGCACCAGCTGCCAAAAGGAAGTCCACGACGTCTCGTTCGCTGGCCCCCTCTCTAAATTGCATGTAGTAGTGTAAGACGGCCGGAATAATACCTGCCGCGCCGTTGGTCGGGGCAGTGACCATACGCCCACCCGCAGCGTTTTCTTCATTGACTGCCAGCGCATAAAGATTGACCCAATCCATGGCCGAGAACGTTGAGGTGATCAGTGACGGGCTATCCTCTACTGTAAGTAGCCGCTGATGTAGCGAGCGAGCTCGCCGCCGAACGTTGAGCCCTCCTGGTAACACGCCCTCTGCCTCTAGTCCTTTGTTCACACAAGCTTTCATCGCCTCCCAAATATCGCAAAGTCCCTTGCGAATATCTGCCTCGCTCCGCCAAGCGCATTCGTTTTTCAGCATTAACTCGCTAATACGCAAGTCATTTGCCTGGCACATCCTTAATAATTCGGCGGCGGTATGAAAGTCGTATGGAAGCTTGGTGGTATCGCTATCCAGTTCACCTCGCTCGGCCTGTGCCTGATCTACCACAAAGCCACCGCCGACCGAGTAATAGGTGTTGCGATATAGCTCAGTATTTTGACCATGTGCGATTAGACACATGGCGTTAGGGTGGTGAGGTAAGCTTTCCTCGAAAAGCTGCATGTCACGTTCCCACTGAAAGGTCACTCGATACTGTTCGTTAAGAGACAACATCTGAGATGTTTTTAAAGCCTTGATAGAGGATCCAATGATGTCTGGATCGATCTCATCAGGCCTTTTCCCCATCAGCCCCATAATAACGGCATGATCTGTGCCGTGGCCGATGCCCGTCGCCGAGAGAGAGCCGAACAGATGCACCTCAACACGAGTGACTTCGTTTAAAAGCTTATGTGCTTCCAGTTCGCCGACGAAGTCGAAAGCGGCCCGCATTGGGCCGACCGTATGGGAGCTTGATGGTCCAACGCCGATCTTAAAAAGATCAAAAACACTGATTGGCATGCTTATCTACCTTGCAGAAGAGTTGTCATTATCAGACTAACGGTCAAAAACTACCGTACGGCTGGCATGCAGAAAGACACGACGATCCACATGTAGAGTGACGGCCCGAGCGAGCGTTATACACTCTATGTCACGTCCCTTGGCCACTAGGTCTTCAGGGTAATCAGCATGGCTGACGGGCTCGACCCCTTGCGTGATGATGGGGCCCTCGTCAAGATCATCGTTGATGTAATGGGCAGTAGCCCCCACCAGTTTGACGCCTTTTTCATAGGCCTGGTGATAGGGGCGGGCCCCTTTAAAACCCGGCAGTAAAGAGTGATGGATATTGATCGCCTTACCCGCCAGCTTTCCGCACATCTCGCTTGAGAGCACTTGCATATAGCGCGCCAGAATGACCAGCTCGGCACCGGTTGTTGCCACGATTTTCCAGACCTGCGCTTCTTGTTCCGCCTTGGTTTGGGGAGTAATCGGTAAGTGGCGGAAAGGAATGTCATGCCATTCGGCCAGGGTCGCTAAATCAGGATGATTGGAAACAATAGCGCGAATGTCGATGGGCAATTGTCCAATGCGGTAGCGGTAGAGCAAATCGTTGAGACAATGATCGGCCTTGGAGACCATAATCACTACCGGCATTCGCGTTCCTGGTGCCGTCAGTTCAAAACTCATCCCAAAATCATCGGCTCGTTCGGCGAACCCCGATTGAAAGGCATGAGCATCGAACGCTTCATCTTCGGGATGAAACTCAGTACGGATAAAAAAGCGCCCACTGAGTCGATCATCAAACGATTGCTGCTCGGTGATATAACATCGTTGCTCTTTCAAAAAGCGAGTAACGACATCTACGGTGCCTAACCGGCTGGCACACTGGGCTGCCAATATCCAGCGGTTGTTTTTATCTTGCATAGTAGTTTCCTCTCGGGTGAAGCCGGTGAGTACCGGCTTCACCTCATCAGTCGTCGACGCCAATGGCGTACTCTTCACCCGCATCAAGCAGCCAGCGATACAGGTAATCGGCGAAGCTACGGCGCAACACCAGCTCCCAACGGTTTTCCGTAGGCCGACGTAGGATCAGATTACTTTTTGCAAAGACCGTGGTAACGCCCTTCCCAACGGGAAAGGCCGCAGGATGAACGTTATAGAGTGTCGACTTCATTAACAGCTCTGTGGCCCGTTCGCCTTCAAGCTCAAGCAGTGTCTGGCCACCGCTAACGTTGACGATGGCGTAGTGGGCATTGCCCAGCGCCTTGCGCAGCTGTCCCTCTAAGGAAAACTCTTCCCCTCCTGGGACGATCAGTAACCACTCGTCCGGTGATAGCCACTGAGCCGAACGTTCACCGCTTGCATCCTGGCTCAACGTGTTGGGACGCGCAGGCAGGCCAACGCCAAGGACTTGTCGAACCGCTTCGTCAAGCACAATGGCACCACCGCGCAAGATTAACTGGCCTGACATGGCACGTTCACGTATCACCACGCGGCTACTTTCGGAGACACTAGGGCGGCCGGTATGATGATAAGACCAGGCCAGCGGGGATTCTGCCAGCACCTCGGTTATGGGGCGAACATCGTAAACATTGGTGCCGGTTACCGTTTGTTCAGACATGCTGACGCTCTCCCTTAGGGTCGTAGAAGATAGGACTGACGATTTCGGCGGCATGGGTCTTACCATCGCCCATAGGCAAATAGACGACTTCACCCATGCGCAGATGCCCACCTTTTACCAACGCCAGTGCGAACCCGCTTTCGAGTATCGGGCTGTAATAACTTGACGTAACGTGCCCCACCATTGGCATGGGAATGGGATGATCGGGGTCGAAAACAATTTGAGCACCTTCTTCTAACACCACTGAAGCATCTTTAGGTTTTAGTCCCACCATCTGCTTGCGATCCACCCGGCGCGTATCCGAACGTGTCAGCGCTCGCTTGCCGACCCAAGAAAAAGGCTTGTCGTAACCCACCGCCCATTGCATTCCGAGGTCTTCTGGCGTGACCGAACCGTCGGTTTCTTGACCCGCAATGATTAGACCTTTCTCAGCCCGCAGCACGTGCATGGTCTCGGTTCCGTAGGGCGTCAGGTCGTACTTTTCTCCATGTGCGAAAAGTGCCTTCCAGACATGCAGCGCATAGTTAGCCTGAACATTAATCTCGAAAGAGAGTTCACCCGTAAAGGAGATGCGGAATACGCGTGCAGGAACGTCCGCGACTGTCCCTTCCCGCCAATCCATAAACTTGAAGGCATCACGATCAAGGTCGATATCGGTTATCTCGGCTAGCAGCTTACGGGCCTCAGGCCCGGTGACCGTGATAGTTGCCCAGTGGTCGGTTACCGAATTAAAAAACACCTGTAACTCAGGCCATTCGGTTTGATGCCACAGTTCCAGCCACTCCATTACGGCAGCCGCGCCACCGGTGGTGGCGGTCATCAAAAAGTGATTTTCAGCCAGGCAACTGGTGGTTCCGTCATCCATCAACATGCCGTCGTCTTTGCACATTAGCCCATAACGTACACGCCCAGGGGCTAATTTTGCCCACTTGTTGGTGTAAATTCGGCCCAGGAACTCTCTGGCATCTGGCCCTTGAATATCGATCTTGCCCAGCGTCGACGCATCTAAAATGCCCACCCCTTGGCGAACCGCTAGACACTCTCTTGCCACCGCGTCATGCATAGCTTCTTTCTTGCCATCTACGGTTCTCGGGAAATACCAAGGGCGTTTCCACTGGCCTACATCTTCAAACTCTGCCCCGTTTTCCACATGCCACTGATGCAGTGCGGTGTAACGCTCGGGCTCAAACAGATCGCGACAGTGGCGGCCAACAATGGCGCCGAACGTTACCGGCGTATAATTAGGCCGGAACACCGTGGTGCCTACCTCAGGTATCGACTTACCTAGGCAACGTGCCGCAATCGCCATTCCATTGATATTGCCAAGCTTGCCCTGATCGGTGCCAAAGCCCATCGCGGTGTAGCGTTTAACGTGTTCAATCGACTCAAACCCTTCACGGGTGGCCAACTCGATGGCGGCCGCCGTAACGTCGTTCTGCAAATCAACAAACTGTTTGGGGCCTCGCAGGGTAGGCTTCTCGTGGGGCACCTGATATAGCGTGCAGGCTAACCCGTGACGACACACCTCAACCTGTGGCAGCGCAATAGGCGACGCCGATAACCCCAGTGCCGATAGCGCCTCAACCGCTGCGTCACATCCATCCGCTAGGCCACTCGCAAGCTCATAAACGCCCCGTGCACTACCGGCGGCATGCACGCCTTTCACCAAACTGGGGACAAACCCGTGAACCTCGTCGTCCCAGGTCGGCCGAGTGCCGGTATGAGACGCCAGGTGAATGACCGGACTATAGCCGCCGGAGCTGGCAATAGTGTCACATGGCAATGTTTCCGCCTGACCGATCACTTTGAATGCGTCGGCATCAATCGTCGCGACGCGTGCCCCGTTTACCCGGTCACCGCCATTCGCTTCAATGACGGCTGCGCCTTCAATGATGCGCACGCCACGCGCACGAACCCGCTCTACCATATCGCCATCCGGCGCCTTGCGAGCATCCACAACGGCGACGACCTCCCGGCCCGCATCAAGCCAGTCGAGCGCCGCGCGATAGGCGTGGTCATTGGTAGTGGAAAGCACAAGCTTGGTGCCTGGCACCACACCATAGCGACGGATATAAGCCGACACAGCCCCTGCGATCAGATTGCCCGGCACATCATTATTGCCATACACCAACGGTCGCTCGTGGGCGCCTGTGGCTAACAATACTTGCCCCGCGCGTACCCGATGCATGCGTGAACGACTAGAGCGGTGTCCATCAACTAGCGGAGCCGTCTCGCCTAGATGCTCGGTGCGCCGCTCATGCAGCGTTACGAAGTGGTGGTCGTGATAGCCATTCGCCGTAGTGCGGGGCAGCAGGGTAACGTTACCGAGCTGGGCAAGCTCATTCACTACTTGTTCGGCCCACTGAACCGCCGGCTGGCCATTGAGTAGTTCGTGACTATCGAGCAGTGAGCCCCCCATTTCCTCCTGTTCATCGCAAAGGATGACACGCACGCCACTGCGCGCTGCGCTGCTTGCCGCTGCTAACCCTGCAGGACCTGCACCAATGACCAGCAGATCACAGTGCTGGTTGAGATGGTCGTAATGATCTGGATCACGCTCCATCGGACTACGGCCCAACCCCGCACCTTTGCGGATAAATTTCTCGTAGGTCATCCACATGGAGGCAGGTGCCATAAACGTCTTATAGTAGAAGCCTGGTGGCATAAAGCGGCCACCCAGCTTACCCACCCAGCTCATCATGTCGCGCTGGGCATTAGGCCAGCCGTTGGTGCTGCGGGCCACAAGGCCATCAAAGAGTGCCTGCTGCGTGGCTCGTACATTGGGCACTTGAGCGGCCTCGGTGCTGCCTAACTGCACCAGAGCGTTGGGTTCTTCAGCCCCGGCAGCAACAATCCCTCGCGGCCGCGAATACTTGAAACTGCGGTTGACGATATCCACACCGTTGGCGAGCAGCGCTGAAGCCAAGGTATCACCGGCATGGCCCTGATACTGCTTGCCGTTGAAGGTGAAGCTCAACGTGCGGGAGCGGTCTATACGTCCGCCCTGCTGCAGGCGATGGGTCTGATGTGTATTACGTGTCATACCTTGGCCCCCTCGGAGACGTTCACCGCGCTTGTACTTGCGCCCACCGTTTGCTGGCCAGCTTCGGCAACCTGCACGCCCTCTGACTTTTCCTTACTCGCCAGACTCTCAGCAGTGAGTGAAGGCTGCTCACCTATCAGGTAGGTTTCGAGAATTTCGTAGCTCACGGTGTTACGCGTGACATTAAAGAATTTGCGACAACCAATGGCATGTACCCAAAGCTCATGGTGGATACCGCGCGGGTTATCGCGGAAAAACAGATAGTCGCCCCACTCTTTGTCACTACAGGCTTCAGGGTCGGCTGGCCGAGTGATATGCGCCTGGCCCTTGGGATGAAACTCCTCTTCTTCGCGGAGCTCTTCGCAATAAGGACAGTAGATATGAAACATAGTACTGACTCCTTTTAGTGGGCCACGCCTGCAGCACCGTGCTCATCAACAAGAGCGCCGGTATGAAAACGGTTGATAGAAAACGGAGCTGCAATCGGATGTGTTTGATTCTTGGCCAATGTCCAGGCAAATACATGGCCTGAACCGGGTGTGGCCTTGAAGCCACCGGTACCCCAGCCACAGTTAAAGAAAAGCCCCTTAACCGGTGTGGCGGAAAGGATCGGGCAAGCATCGGGGCAAGTATCCACAATGCCCCCCCATTGGCGGTTCATACGCACCCGCGAAAAGATGGGGAACATTTCCACAACAGCCTGCAAGGTGTGCTCAACAGTGGGATAACTGCCACGCTGGCCGTAGCCGTTATAGCCATCGATGCCAGCGCCGATGACCAAGTCGCCCTTGTCAGTCTGGCTGATATAGCCGTGAACATGGTTGGACATCACCACAGTATCCAACACCGGCTTAAGGGGTTCAGACACCAGCGCCTGCAACGGGTGAGACTCCAACGGCAGATTGAAGCCCGCCATTTTGGCCAATACGCCTGAATTGCCCGCTGCCACACACCCCACCGTTTTCGCTTCAATATCACCACGGTTGGTATGCACGCCATAGACGCGGCCGTCGCGGATCTTGAAGCCGGTGACCTCGGTGTTCTGTAGGATATCCACGCCAAGTGCATCCGCCGCACGAGCAAACCCCCAGGCCACGGCGTCATGACGTGCCACGCCAGCCCTTGGTTGCCATGAGGCACCAAGAATGGGATAACGCGCATTTTTCGAACAGTCCATAATCGGCACGATTCCCTGGATCTGCTCTGGGGTGAGCACTTCGCTATCAATACCATTCAAACGGTTAGCGTTAACCCGGCGCTGTACATCACGCATGTCCTGCAGCGTGTGGGCCAGATTCATCACGCCACGCTGGGAGAACATCACGTTGTAGTTAAGGTCTTGAGAAAGTCCTTCCCACAACTTCATGGAGTGCTCGTAGAGCGCCGCCGCCTCGTCCCACAAATAGTTGGAGCGTACGATGGTGGTATTACGGGCAGTGTTGCCACCGCCTAGCCAACCTTTTTCGACCACAGCGACATTGGTAATCCCATGCTCTTTGGCCAGGTAATAGGCGGTGGCTAAGCCATGGCCACCACCACCAATAATGACGACTTCGTATTGTTTCTTGGGCGTGGGGTTACGCCATTGGCGCTCCCAGTTTTCATGATGGCTGAGCGCGTGCTTTGCCAGCCCGAATCCTGAATAGCGTTGCATGAAACTCTCCCAGTTTGTGAAGGCAGTTAAAGAGTGGACGAGGCCGTCTGTTCCACTCTTATGCTCGATTTATCGGTTTCAGTGGTGCAATAAACCGGGTGGCGTTCGCATAGCTCAGTAACTTTTTCACGCACTTCACTCTCCACCGCCTCCGTACTTCCACGCTCGGCTAGGACATCGAGTATGTCGCAGATCCAGTTGGCCAATTCAGCGCATTCGGCTTCAATGAAGCCACGCGTAGTTGCTGCGGGGGTGCCAATGCGCAGTCCAGAGGTGACAAAGGGGCTTTCTGGGTCATTGGGCACCGCATTTTTATTAACGGTGATATGTGCCCGTCCCAGTGCCGCATCCGCATCCTTTCCTGTTACTCCATGCTTGATCAGTGAAACCAGGAACAGGTGGTCATCGGTACCGCCGGACACCACATCAAAGCCGCGATCTATGAACACTTTTGCCATGACGCGGGCGTTGTCGATTACTCGCTGCTGGTATTTTACAAAGTCCTGGCTCATGGCCTCTTTGAACGCGACTGCTTTCGCGGCGATCACATGCATCAAAGGCCCACCTTGCTGGCCAGGAAAAACCGCACCATTTAGCTTTTTATACAGTGCGGCATCACCATGATCAGAAAGAATTAACCCACCCCGCGGGCCACGTAAGGTCTTATGGGTAGTTGTCGTGACGACATGAGCGTGAGGAATCGGGCTTGGGTAGTGTCCGGCGGCAACCAACCCAGCAACATGTGCCATGTCGACCATCAACCAAGCGCCCACTTCATCCGCGATATATCGAAAGCGGCGCCAATCGACAACGCAGGAATACGCCGAGAAGCCTGCAATGATCATTTTCGGCTTGTGCTCGCGCGCTAGACGCTCGACCTCCTCGTAGTCAATTTCGCCGGTTTCCGGATTTAAACCGTATTGCACAGCATGGTAATGCTTGCCGGAAAAATTAGGCGCGGCGCCGTGGGTCAAATGCCCCCCGTGTGCCAGACTCATTCCTAAAACAGTATCGCCGGGGTTAATAAGTGCCATGAAAACGGCTGCATTAGCCTGAGCCCCTGAATGTGGCTGAACATTGGCATACTCAGCCCCGAACAAATCGCAGGCACGGCTTATCGCCAATTGCTCGACCACATCGACATGTTCACAGCCACCGTAGTAGCGCTTACCCGGGTAGCCTTCGGCGTATTTATTCGTTAGCACCGTGCCTTGCGCCTCTATTACAGCCCGACTGGCATAATTTTCAGAGGCAATTAATTCAATATGCGCTTCCTGACGCGCAGCTTCGTCAGCAATGGCTGCAGCGATTTGGGTGTCGAAGGCTGAAAGGGTGGAATAATTCATAAAAATCTCCTGTTGTTATCGACAGCAGTGTTATGGACTGTTTTTGATGGAAAACTAATTGGGTTTGCCGCTGAATAACGATGCAATTTTTAACCAATCCATGGGTATACCAGTGTTTTCTTTACTCACTATTAATACTCAAAGCGAGCAGAGAAAGATTGAACAAATGCGACAAGATTTATGAACGCAGGGAACGTTAAAGAGAGTTTTACTTATCGAATCGTGTTTTTAATAGTTTTTTACAGAGGGATTTAGGGTTTACTTCTAGGGGGTTAAGTTGAAATTAGATAGTGGAAAGTCCATCAATATGGAGGAAGAATGGGTCAACCTGATCGCTATCCGGAACGCTAGCACGTTTGCGCATTTCCGATGGAGTCATACTGAAAGTACTACGAAAATGACGTGAAAAATGAGCGGTATCGGCGAAGCCACATCGCTCACCTATTTCGGTAATACTTTTCCCTGTGTAATGCAATAACCAAGCCCCATAGCGTAGACGAAGATCACGTGCGAATTTCTGCGGTCCCACGCCAAGAGTCTCACGAAACCGACGTTCCAAATTTCGTCGCGAGGTTCCAACACGCTCCGCCAATAAATCCATCGAAATCGCCTCTCCCAAATGCTGCTCAAGAAGAGTAATGGCTCGACGCACCAAACGATCCTCGATCTTACCGAAAACCACCGGCTGCGGTTGCGGATATGTGCCCGCACGCGCCTCATCAAGTAGCATAATATGCAAACTTTTCATGGCCCAGGCTTTACCCAAATGACGTTCAATTAGGTAGGCCGCCAAATCAGCAGAGGCTACCCCGCCAGCGCAGGTGAGACGGTCGCCATCGTCGATGAACAGTTGATCGGCCACTGGTTGAATAGCAGGAAAGCGCTGCACCATGTCTCGATGATGATACCAACTGACACAGCAACGCCGTCCACTCATCAATCCCGCCTGAATCATTGCAAAGACGCCGGTGCAGAGGCCCACCAACGGCACCCCGGCTTCCCCCGCTTGGCGCATATAGGCCAGGGCGGTGGTATCAACCCCATCCCTTTCATCCTGAACGCCGCCAATAATCACGATATAGTCAAACTCTTTGGGATTGTGAAAAGGCTCGCAAGGTGAGATGGTCGCGCCGCAGCTAGAGAGCGCCGCCTCGCCATCACTGCTCATGAAGTTCCAATGACAACGCAGTTGACGGCTGCGATCTCCCTCGTCAGCGGCCAGACGCAGGCAATCGATAAAAGCGGCGAAGGGCAGGAGGGTGAAACGATGAAGCAGGACAAAGCCCACCGATAGATTCTCGCCCTGGGTGGAGGGATTCAAGGACATTCCAGTCATCATGGCAAGATATCCTCAAGATCTAAGTACAGTGAAGATCATAGCCTAACTTGTCACCGTCCCTGTCCACTAAACTCAGAAGCGAGCCATTGCTGGCTCGCTTCCTAAGCTGTTAGCTGGCGATAGAGTCAAGATCAGGATTGACCGATGGTGTTCAAATAATCGATACAGCGATCCAAGGACTCGACATCCCCGAACTTGGCATCGATATCAAATAGGTTCCAGGCCACCGCCCCTGGTACCCGATCACCGATGCACTCCTTGACTGCGATGGGACGGAACCCGTCAGCGATACCATCACAAATCGTCTGGCGCACACAAGCACAGGCCGTCACACCAGTCACGAAGATCGTGTCAACATCATTGGCGCGCAGAATGCCAGCGAGTTCGGTACCGTGGAATGCAGAGGCTCGCTTCTTAAGTAGTGTGTACTCACCCTCAATTGGGGCTATGCGTGAATCGATGGCCCAGAGATCCTTGTTGGCAAGATCGACAACTTCAATGGGGATTTTGTTGTGCCATAGGCCCATATCGGTGAAAGGGGCATTGCGGTCATTGATCTCATAGGCCGTCGTAACGTGGATAACAGGCAGATTCGCAGCACGGAACGCTTTGAGTAGCTTCTGCATACCCGGAATAATTTCGTTATCCATCTTCTCCTGGTCGCAAGTGAAGGGATTGCCCGGACGCGTCCAGGCATTGGCGAGGTCAACGCTTATAAGCGCAGGTTTTTTTCCGAAGCCGACCCGCCGCTGAAAGCCACGCTCCTTGTAAAGCTTGGTAGATTCTTCGAAAGCCTGTTCCAGCATTGCCATTAGATCTTGAGACATATTATTTACTCCAAATTAAAGAGATTTATTATCCAATTGATTAAACAAAGTAATTATGTGCCCTTAGGCAATTTAAAGATTAACTCTCATTTTTAATGTCGTCCAATTACATTTCTGTAATTATTAATGCCATAATTAGCAATAATATTTTTTTCAGATAACAAAAAGATATTTTATTGATAATCTCGCGTAATATTATTGTCCAGCTCACTAAAATGCACACGTTTGAAGTTCTGATTTTCTCTACTATAAACCCAGTCATAACCAACACTAGTTCCCAGGTATTTGTCCGGTATAGGCTCGTCACATTCCTTCTGAGGAAACCGTTTCATCACAAACAGTCGCATGATGACGAAATAAATCAGTGCGCCCAGCAAGAAACCTAAAACAAAAGCCCACTGTTCAGAATAAAATGCCACCGTACCAGCTACTAACCAAGCAATAATACCTGCTGGATTAAAACCTTTAAAATAGTAAAATTGCCCACTTGTAAGATACAAGTCGGGAACATTTAGCCGCCTACCTCTAATAAAGTAATAATCAGCAATCATGATCCCACCAATTGCCGAAAGAAATGCACCATAAGAAAAGAGAAATGAGAACAAGTTGTCAAGGATAGCCCATGGCATAAATAACGTTCCTACGACTGCTGAAATAAGCACGGCGACAGGATAAGAAATTTTTGGAGCTCCCGCATTTACAAAAGCAAGTGCGGCAGGAATCAGATTTGCCGCATTGTTGGTTGACCACTGAGCAAGAATGACGAGAACAAGTAGAATAATTAAGCTTAATCCCTCGCCCTGTCCCTGTATGACCGTAACTGGATTCCATTCTCCTGCAGCAATAAAGGATACAGCACCAATCAGCGCTATCCAGGCTTGAGTAGCAGGGAGGGCTAAAAGCTGAGCCAACAGTACATTTTTGTTGCGATGGAAAAATCGCTTTTCACCTGAAGGCGCCTTAACAAATCGTGTAATATTTGGAATATCAATAGCAAGCGTCGACCAGAATGCTACGTTGGCAAGGAAAAGAGTAAGCACTGTCACATCCTGTTCACCAACAAATCTCCAGATATTGATTCCTTGGGTTTGTGCAAGAACGTCCAAGGTAAAATACATCCAGATTGAGATTGCCAGAATGGCAGGTGCAGCAATAGCAGCCAGCCTCTCAACAGCCTTAATTCCCATTGCTGTATTAGCCACTTGCACGATAGCAAAAACGGCATACCAGATAGTCCAATTTGAAAATCCTGTCAAATACTCAAAGATACCGTTTAGTGCTAGTGCACCAAGGTATGTTTGAATGCCGAACCATACAGCTGCAATGATGCCTCGAAATACAGATGGAAAATGGGTTCCATACACTCCAAAAGGCGCCCTGAGATAAACTGAGAATGAAAGTCCATGTTCAGTACCAATATCGGCTGTCAACAGCATCAACAAAGCCAACACAACATTGGCAAAGAATATTACTAGCACTACATGCAAAAGAGGAACACCCGTTATACCATTGGCACCAAGCTGAAAAGTCGCTATCATTACAGCTATACCAATCCATATCCAAACAAAGCCCAAAGCGGTAATAGGTCTTTGGGTATTAATAATGGGAAGTATGGATTTCTCTAACAAATGGTTTTTGTCGAAGTCTATAGGCGTGACTTTCCCGCCAACACCAGAGTCTGATGTAGTCATATTTTTACCTTTAGTTATTTAAAACTGTCAATAAGAATCAGAACCTAGGAAATTTAAGAATGGGGGCAGTAATTACCCCCTCCTGGAAACTGGGTTAAGCCCCCATCTCACTTCGTCTTGCGGCAGTTGCTAGGTGATCAACACTGATGTCTTCATTTAGCACTACGCCATAGGCATCGTATGCATGTGCAATAGTGCAGAAATCATCAAGCACATCTTCCCTGACTTGTTCTGGGGTGCGCTCCAAGGGGTTACCATAACCGCCACCACAGGGAGCATAAAATGCCATGACATCATTGGCTTTTGTTACATAACCAGAAAATTTTGAAGGCATATTGTTAATGGCATCTTTTAAGAGATAGTTGTAGATCTCACATTTACCAACAGCACCTTCCGAACCTCCAAATGCTCCCCATGGAACATGAGTATGCCTCTCACTTTCATGCGTAATAAAGCCTGGAGTTAAGACACGCTGAGCCTTAACAACGCCGATACCGCCTCTATATTTGCCAGCGCCAGGCATAGCGTCATCTCGCAACTCATATCGATCACAGATCATTGGTAAATGCATACCCAAATCTTCGATGGGATTATTCCTGGTATTCGCCATAAGGTTATCAATTGCATCTGGTCCGTCAGATTGCGGTCGCCCACCATATGCTCCCTCATTTACTTCCAAAAAGACCCAATAATCCCCGTCATCTTTTAAACCTGCATAGGAAGCAAAGGAAATTGCGGCTGAGCTACCAGCAATAGTTTGGTCAGGAAGAACAGGCGCCAAAGCCTTGATGATCAGATCAATCATCATATTACACTGCGTAAAACGTGCTTCAGCTGCAGCTGGGAAAATGGGGTTGAAAATACTACCTTCGGGTGCCACTACATCAATTGGCCGGAAAGACCCTTCGTTCGAAGGAATTGGGACTTCCAATTTACTGGAATCGAGCAGTAGTTTTCTAAATGCGGCAAATGCAGCCACCTTGCATGAACCTTCAAAAGGGACATTATATGCTGTTGGGGTCTGGTCGGCTGAACCAGTCAGATCAACAGTAACTGAATTACCTTTGACTTTTACAGTAACCACAACCGGTAGCTGTACATCACGGTTCCTACCATCATCATCAAGAAGCCCCTCAGCCCGATATTCCCCATCGGGTATCTCAGCAATCTTGTTTCTCAGCATTATCTCTGAGTAGTCCATGAGTTGATAAATGGATGAGAAAGTAAGATCTTTACCATATTTATCAAGGAGCTGCTGAAACCTTCTGACTCCCAGCTGAGCTGAGGCTATTTGGGCTTCAATGTCTCTCATAAGTTGCACAGATGCACGGCTGTTAGCAGTGATCATTTTTGCAAGGCCTTCATTCTTTTTGCCTTTTTCATATAATTTTAGGCCTGCGAATAGCATCCCTTCAGCATAGACATCTCCTACATCTATAATAAGGCCTGGTGTTGCAGCACCAATATCAATATGGTGAGCCGTGTTTGCCGAAAACCCGACCAGTTCACCCTTATAAAATATTGGGATAATTATTGCCAAGTCGGGGGTGTGACTTGATCCATAGTAAGGATGATTGTGAACAACAACATCTCCTTCATACCATTCGCCATCCTGAAGAGTTTTCTCAACACCTCTCAGATAAGCAGGGATTGATCCTATATGCATTGGCGTTGACTCAGACTCACAAATCGTCTGATAACTTTTATCAAACAAGCCCGCACCTAGATCCTGTGACTCTCGAATAATTGATGAAAAGGACATTCTATAGAGCACATGCCCCATTTCCTCCGCGATGGTATCCAAGGCACCACTGATAACTTGCATGGTAATTGGATCAACTTTTTCATTTCCCATCTTCTTACCCTCCTGTAACTTAACTGGATTTTGAAATCATAAGGTTTCCAAAGTTTGATACAGATGCGTTCCACCCCGGCGGAACTAGACAGGTAGAATCGTGCTGCATCACCAGCGCAGGACCATCAATAGTGTGACCACTCAAGAGATAGCTACGATCATAGCGGGGAGTCATGAGGGTTTGCCCAGCATCAAATGTAGTTTCTCTCTCATACATGAAGGCTTCTTCAAGGCTATTACTGCTAGCAGGTTCAAGCTTGTTCCATTGTAATATTTTTGAGGGAGACTCTCCGACCACTCTTAGTGTCACAAGCTCGACTTCGGCTTCATCGTATCTATAGCCATAATCGATATCATGCTGCAAATGGAAGTTCTCAATCACCTGTTGAATAGCGTCGATGGTTAGTTTACCTTCAGGTATTTCTGCTCGAAGCTCAAAGCCTTGGCCATGATAACGACACTCGGCAAATCTGGTCAGTTTTATTTGGGAATATTCGACACCATCTTTTATCAGCTTATTACTTGCTTCTTCATCTAGCTCTTCAAGAAGAGATTGAAGAACTTCAGAATGATTGCCGCTAATAGAGGTAAGTTCACATAGGTATGACCTTGTCACCTCGTACTTAAGATTTGTAGTCAGTAGACCAGCTGCTGAAGTAATCCCGGGTGCAGGTGGAGCTATAACACCTTTTGCATTGACCTCCTCTGCTAGAGCAGGACCATGAACAGGACCAGCACCACCAAATGGCATTAACATGTACTCTCGGGGATCCACTCCCTTAGCAACAGAGTTGGAGCGAATTGCCAGCGCCATGTTATTATTTACTATCCTAATAATTCCAAGTGCCGCATCCTTCACACTCAGCCCAAGAGGATCTGCAATCTTTTCCTTAATGGCTTTATATGAAAGGTCAGGATCGATTTTCAAATTCCCACCCAGCATTTGGTCAGGGTCGAGTCGACCAAGAAGTATATTAGCATCTGTTACAGTAGGCTCTTCCCCACCACGGTCATAACATGCTGGTCCAGGCATTGAACCCGCTGAACGTGGACCTACCTGGAACCCACCAGCCTCATCAATGTAAGCGATAGACCCCCCCCCAGCACCGATAGTGATCAAGTCAATCATGGGAACCATCACAGGATGCCCACCTACATATGAATCTCGAGGGTTCATGATCTTCATGTCACCCCCTACCAGGGTTGAAATATCTGCTGATGTTCCACCAATATCTACGGTAATAATATTTTTTTCATCATCTAGATTGGCAAAGTAACTGCCACCAATAACTCCACCAGCAGGTCCAGACATAAGAATATTCACTGGTTTTTCACAACAACTATCAACTGTTGCAAGACCTCCATTGGACTGAATGATTCTCAAGTCGGCGTCTATTCCATTCTCTTTGAGCTGGTGTTCAAGGTTATTAAGGTACAATGATGTCTTTGGACCAATATAAGCATTCATGGCAGTCGTAGAAAAACGCTCATATTCTCGCATAGCATCTACAACTTCGCATGAGCAACATACATATGCGTCTGGAATTTCTTCCAGAACAATCTCTTTAGCTCGAAGCTCATGATCTTTATTAAGAAAGGAAAATAGAAATCCTACAATAACTGATTTGATCCCTGACTCTTTTAGCTTATTAGCTGCCTGTCTGACTTCTTCCTCATTAAGAGAAACCTCCACTTCACCAAAGGGAGGAAGAATACGCTCAGAGATGGGTATGCGGTGTCTTCTTTTAACCAAAGGTTTGGATTGCCATGGGACATCAAAATGAAGAGAAAAATTATGAGGTCTTTTGTGTCTCCCTATATGAAGGATATCACGGAAGCCTTTTGTAGTAAGCATTCCAACTTCAGCACCATTATGTTCAATCGAAATATTTGTAGCGACAGTTGTTCCATGCACAATGGTGCTCACTTCATTTCTTTCAATTCCGGCCTTATCACATACCTCAAGCAGACCTTGCAGCACTCCAATAGATTGGTCTTGGGTTGTACTGGGTACTTTATGGCGATATATTCCGGCACCCACAGAATCACCAGCAAAAGTCTCTAAAATAATATCTGTGTTAGTGCCACCTACATCCACTCCTATCCGAGCCATAATAAACCTCACAACACATTGTTAAGTTATAATAAAAAGAAAGGCTAACTATTCCTGAAATCAACCTGGCTTTTTCATCGTTTTCGATATAGTTACATTAATAGCTTTTCTTACTCCCATCTAATTTATAAGCAAAGTATAACGTTCAAATACTAGACAATTTCAAGACTAGCCTTTATAGATAATGCCGTCTAATGCCAATTTTTTTATAATTGATAACAAGAAGAGCATGAATGCTAGTTTTTGCCATACTCTTCTCAAGCGTTCTTAGCCTACATTTTGCTTTAAAGTAGGCAGCTGAGGTACTGCGATAAATCAAACGGATCTAATTCCGTTAATTATTTCTCGATTAATAGAATTTTCTATAATTGTATATTTTAAAAGGAGAATCATGTAGGCAGGTGGTCTCAAGCCCAAGTACAGCAAGGATATTTAAACCATTTGAAAAATAAACCATTGCTGCTTAAGATATTTTATTATCTTATATTAGGAAAAAGGCTTATTTCATATAAAATATTCTGCCAATAAATCCAGTCAATTCCGCTGACTACCATTACGCAAAAAAAGGCACTTTCATAAATTTGATCTTTTAAGCTACTGAAACGTGCATGATAGGTTTGCTCTTTTAAGCTATCTAAGCGATGTTTATAACTTTTAGTTTCTATTCGACGTGCAAGGCCTTACAAGGAATTTGCATATTTTTAGCTAGATAGTCTTACGGCCTTCTTGACGCTGTTTTTTCGCAACTTTGCCTGGCCTGATATTCTTGCTGACCAGCGTCTTCAAGGTAAGCCGCTTTCCACTGCTGAATTTGCTCCGGATCAAGGCCTTTTTGCGACAGTAACTGCCAAGCTCTGCCTCTGGCATGGTGGCGGTTTCAATGACCACTGCGAGCTTAGCGTCAGGCGAGCATTCGTTGTCGCTTTAGGTGTAACACGGCACAAGCACTCCTTTTTCTCGACACTGTTTTAACCAGCTATACAGTGTCGCGTCAGAGATATTTTCTTCCGTCGCGACTGATACCACATTACGGCTGTGGGGTGGCAACAACTTTTCAGGGCGCCTGTTTTACGCTCTGCAGAATCACGTGGCACAAGGACTCCATGCCGCTCCCTCTGGATTAGATTTAGGCGATATCGCCAACCGGACAACTGGTGACAGAGGGGCGAGGCAGAGACAGAGACAGAGACAGAGACAGAGACAGAGACAGAGACAGAGACAGAGACAGTATCAAGCCATAGCAGTAGTCTTTGAAATTAGAGACACGGTCGGCATGCCCCAATTTGGGTGCCCGTTACTTAAGGTACGTCTTACTTTGCCGCTATGCATGTGAGCGTGACACAAAATCGGAAGTACCGTGAACCGAAATGGCTGTTGATTGAATGGCCCTAAGGTGCTGATGAGTCCAGCCATTACTGGCTGAGCAACCAGCCGGAGAAAAAAGTTACTTAACCCCCTGGTGAACACTGCCAAGGCACGTTGGCGAATCGAATGTGAGTATCAGAAACGCAAGCGGGAGTTGGTCTGGATCATTATTAGAGGCGTAACTGGCGAGGCTATCATCATCCTGCCAGCCTCAGCATTGTGGCATATGGCTTCCTTATCGCTGAACGGCTACGGTGCCGAAAACAAAAAAATCTCACTATTCCCGGCACCTGCCTTACTCGAAAGCTATCAGCCACTAGGTCACGCACCGCGCTCAGCGGCATGTGAGTGATTCCATGATGGCATCCTCCCCAAGGGATAATATCGCTTTTAAGTAAGCGACGACTTAATTATATGACACAGTAGAACCAGCCTATCCATTACTACCAAAAGTTAGGGAGCCAAAGAACAATACTTGGAAATAGTGTGTATAGCCCCACCGCACTCAGTAGTATCAGCCAATAAGGCAAGGATGCCCATGCCGCTGAAGCCAGACTCACCTCATTTTTGGTTATAGATGTTAACACAAAGAGGTTGAGCCCCACTGGGGGAGTGATCATTCCGATCTCCATTAGCAAAGTGACAATTATTCCAAACCAAATAGGATCAAAACCCAAAGACATCATCATGGGAAAAGTAATCGGCAAGGTCATCAATAAAAGCGAGATACCATCAAAGAAGCATCCGAGAATGATGTAGACCAGGATGATCATGAACAGGATTCCGTAGCGATTGAAACCCAGTTCAGCGATAAAGGCTACAGCTTCTCGGGGTAACGCTAGTAGACTCACAGCCTGGGAAAGAATAGCCGTTCCCAGCATGATAAAAGCAATTGCACTGAACATAATAGTAGCATTAATAAAGCCCATCCAGAGCTTTGATATTGTTAGTTCACCCCACGTAAAGCCAAGTATAATACTTGCTATTACGCCAAGGGATGCGGCTTCAGTTGGTGTTGCAATTCCCAAATAGATGGTACCCAGCACGAAGAAGATAAGTATCGGCAGCGGCCAGACCTGTGAAAGACCTTTGAAAATCTCCGACCAAGAGGAAACGTCCTCCTCATCTGGCACTACGGCACTGCCAAACTTCGCACGAATAATGATCCAAATGGAAAAAGCACAAGAAATCATCAGTCCAGGAACAATACCCGCCAGAAATAACTGCCCAATGGACACATTCTGGGTCGCTCCATAGATGATCAGCGCTAGACTAGGGGGTATAAGTAATCCCAGGGTGCCCCCTGCTGCCAGGGTGCCAACAACCATGCTGGGAGAATAACCTCGATTTTTCAACTCAGGATAACCGATCGATCCAATGGCTGCCGCCGTGGCTGAGCTGGAGCCGCTGACCGCACTGAAAAGGGTGCAAACAGCGATATTGGTATGCAGAAGTCTACCAGGGATGCGGCGAAATAACGGTGTAAGCCCATTATACACTTTAGTGGAGACCCCACTAGAAAGCAGGATATCACCTAAAAAGATGAAGAGTGGTACGGCCGTCAAAGAGAAACCCGTCATCAGATTCCAAGCTGAATTGATAGCTAACGCTGTGGATCCAGATGCCTGAAAGTGAAGAAGAATAAACCCTACAAGACCTAATGCTGCCCCCAGTAAAGCACCACTGCCTAGCAACGTCATAAGTCCTGCGCTTAAGATGACCCAGGTCATGAAATCACCTCCGCAGGCTCTGAATTGCTTTTGCTAAGTTCAGGTGATGTTAGCCAATGTTGAATCTCCACTAATATGCAAAGCGCGAAGGATAACGGCATCAGTAACATCCACGGCCAGAGAAGAATACCGCTGATATCTGAGCGCGCATCTATCACTTGTGAGAACTGCATGAAACCCCAAGATTCATAGATAAAAACTGCAGAAAATACAATCAATACGAGGCTTGAAAAGAAATGCGCTAATCGCTTCATCGGTGATGAAAAAGAGTCGACTACTAAGTCAATACGTATATGACGTCCTATATTCAATACATGAGGAATGGTCAAGAAAGTCAGCGACAGGAAGAGCAGTCCGGCCAACTCATTGGAAAAATAGATAGGCTTTCCAATCACGTAGCGAAGCAAGGTACTGACGAAAACCAATAATGTCATTAATATCCCGCATGCTACGCCCAGTAAGAACAAACCATAAGCTGCTTTATCTATTGATTTTCTGAAAATATGCATGAACCTACCTCCAAGGAAGATTAGGCTGACTGATCGCCAGCCCTTTCGTATCAGTCATGGATTTCTTGGAGATGTTGGGTGACAGTGGTATAGATTCTAATACCATCCTCGCCCGCTCTTTCGGCTATCCGCTGCCACGCGTCCATGGCAGCCTCCTGAAAGCGTTCCACATCCTTATCTGAAAAATCATCCAGCATTGTCACGCCCAACGATTCACGGCGCGCTCTAGCAACCTGTTCCCGCTCAGGGTCAACAGCAGTATCACGAGTTTTTTCCCATATGTACTCGCCAGCTTTGTTCAACACTTGACGATGTTCATCGCTTAGCTGTTCCCAAGTCTGCTGACTAACACCAAACATTGCTGGTACAGCCGCCCACGGATGCAAATAAGCTTCATACTCAGTCACCTCATGCAGTGATACTGTCTCGGCGACAGTTGATAAGTAGTAAGCGCAATCCACAACGCCAGTTTGCAGCGCCATGTACATATCGTTCTGGGGAATCACTTCAGCGGAGATGCCCAGTCTGCCGAAAGCATCTACCAGTTGTGAAGACCAAACGCGTACAGCACGGGTTTCCAACTGCTCAAGTGAGTTGATCGGCTCTTTACAATGAAGACCAACGCTGAAGACAGGCGAGACGATTCCACCAATAGTTTGGATGCCCCATTCACCGTAACCCTCCTCATAAATCTCGCGAATGGTTGGAAGAACCTCCAGATGCTGCTTGGGATCAGTAATAGCCCCCTGAGCGTAAACGGCAGCTAGTGCGGGTGCATCACGCGTATAATATTCGCCGTAGAGCAACGCCATATCGACGTTTCCGCGTTGTAATACACGCAAAATATCTGGTTCGCTCAAGCCCAATGAACCAGCATGAAAGATATCTATCTTCAGTTCACCCTCCGAAAGCTCATCAACATAATCAGCAAAATCATTTAAGTGCTGGGCCTCTGGACGTGACTCGGCATAGCCACTGTGAAAGCGCAATGTAGTGGAGGCATGGACAAGCTGTGGCAATACAACAGTTAACGCGACTATAGCGGGCACTATCAAGCCTGCTTGGTAAGATCGATTCAACATCCTATTCACCTACTGTCAATATTATCGTGGATATTATTTGTGAATGGCGTGCCACTAATTGTCGCTTCTTTTTTTTATACAAAAGTCTACTTCTTGTAAGTAGACGGACTTCAGCCTATGCTTCGAATGAATTGCCGTCCAATGCCATTTTTTCTTGGATTGATAACTTGAATAGCATAAATATCCGCTTTGACTTACGCCAAATTCGAGCCTTTTTTGCCGTAGCCCAGACCCTACATTTCAAGCAGGCAGCTGAGGTGCTATGCATCACTCAGCCAGCTCTAAGCCGATTAATTAAAGGGTTAGAAGAGAATATTGGTGCGGCGCTTTTCGCTCGTACCACCCGTCAAGTCGAACTGACCGCGGCCGGCATACTGTTTCTAGAGGAATGTCAGCAAGCATTCATTCACCTAGAACGAGGTGTTCAACTGGCACAACGTGCCAACACAGGTGACATAGGCCATATTTCTGTGGCTTACAATGATTTTTCTATCAACGGGGTGTTACCTCTAATTCTAGATTTATTCAAAGAGAAGTATCCTGACATATCCATAGAACTGATATATATGCCCTCTCACGAACAGCACAAGGCCATTCAGGATCACGATATAGACGTTGGATTTCTTATTGGTCCTCTTAAGCTCAAGGGTATCGAAACCCATCGCTCCGCGCTTGAACGCGTCGTTGCCATACTCCCTAAACGTCATCCGCTGGCTGGAAGAAAATCTCTAAAAATGGAAGAGTTAGCGGAGGAAAAGTTCATACTAGGTACCGAGAGCGGATGGCGGGAGTTTCGCGAATATATTTTCCGAGCCTGTATGAAGGCGGGTTTTACACCCAAGATCATTCAGGAAGCCAGTACTAGCAACGGCATTTTTGGTCTGGTAGCGGCTAATATGGGGATATCCTTGTACTCGGAGTGCATTGAGAAGTTCAGGAGGGAAGATATTGAGGTCATTCCTATTGAGGAAGAACTTTCGATCGAGACTATCGCAGCTTGGAACACTGCGTTTATCAGCCCCAGCTTTAGGCTACTCAGAGACCTCCTGCAGAGTGAATTACAGATCTGAAAAACATGATTGCCTGTAGCTAAATGAGTGCGGCGCACACATGGAAAGTAACAAATAACAATAGCACTACAATCGAAAATAATTGATGAGAGATAAGTGGTTATGCAAAAGTTATCGAGTTATTTGTTCCGTACTCATCACAAACGTTTTTGACCGCTTCACAGAGCTTATCGAACGAACGGTAGGCTGTCAGCGGTATCCACCGGTACTTGATTTCACGCCAAAGAATTTCGATCAGGTTCAGCTCCGGCGAATAAGGCGACAGGTATACCAGATGAATGCGATGTGCCATCCAATCGATGATTTTGCGCTGGATAGCTTTAGAACGGTGCATTTTGGCATTGTCTAGTACAATGACGGCGAAGGCGTCAGAACGTTTCTGTGCCGCGAACTGATCGAACGCTTCTATAACGGTCTCCGTCTTCACTGAATCGGTTGTCATACGATGAAAAAAGCTACCTTTCCTGGTCAAAGAAGTAAAGTTCACACTCGCCGTTGTCTTTCCATTCCTTCAACGCATCAATCAAGCCTTGTGTGTTACGGAAATCCGCTTCGTCACGCAGTGCCGTCAATGAGCGGCGTACCCGCTTACAACTGTTGCCGTTTTATTAATGCGCGACGCAACGTGTCCTGGTTGACGACTTTACCTGTCTTATCTTGAAACGTGGCATGGAGGATGGGTAATTGATGCAGGTGCTCTTCAACAAGCTGCTGTAACACCGCAAGCTCTCTTTCGTTGAGAAGGCTAGGCCGTCCTTCATGAGGTTTATCTAGAAGGCCTTCAATGCCGTCTTTTTCCCATTGGGATAATCAAGTAGACACCGTCTCGCGTTTAACCCCAAGGATGCCGTGAATCTGGTTAATCGTATGGCCTTTGTGACTAAGCAAGATGGCGTGAGCCCTGCGGCGTAGCGCTCTCTTTTCACCATGCTGGTAGGTGTCATTCACGATAGACTTCTGGTCCGGGGTCAAAGCATTGAAGCGCAAGCGACGAGACATGGTGCATCTTCCTTTTTATAAGCTTCGATTTTATACGCCATAACTTATGCAGAGTCACTTATATTGCGATCGTTTTTATAATTTATATTTATATAACTTCAGATATCGCTAGTCTAAAATTAACGCTTATATTTAATGTAATAAATAAAATATTGCCGTTCGTTTATTAATCGATTAATAGCTATTTTAAATCTAACGCATAAAGTTAATCAGCAATATACTTTAGTCTAAATTTTCCATCATATTTATCCATACCGAACCTGCATTTCATGGCAGGGATATTGGCAGGATAAAAGCCAACTCGCAGAGTAGAAGTTCCGAAGCCATCACCCTGCGAGTCTGCAATGTCCAGACTGATGCTCAATTATGAACATTGGTCGAAGCTGAAAACTACTCGGCTTCAACATGGCATTTCTCACAAGCCCGATCTACCAGTGACGGTGGAAGGCATTCTTTATCGAATGCGCTCCGGCTATCCATGGCGTGACTTACCCGAGTTTTTTGGCCGTTAGAACGCGGTCTATAAACGCTTCAATGCCTGGTCGGCCGCCGACAAGTTGACGACCACCTTCAAAGCGTTAGTGGAAGATCCCGATTGAATGACTCTTCATCGATGGCACCTGCACCAAGGCATACCAGCACAGCTCAGGTGTTGCCAGTAACGATGTTGAGGCCATCGGCACCTGATCGAGGATGCGTATGCACGAGTAAAACATTACCGAGCAAGCGCGACACGCTACGAAAAACTCAAACGAAATTACGAACGAATGGTCGCTTTAGCCTGTGGCTTCCTCTGGTTGCCGATGTGAAACGTCAACAGCCTCTAGTTTTGCAAATAAACTATAATGTTATTGAACGCTATTACTTTACCGCTATACCACATTTAAAAACCTTCTACCCTGAATTCAACTAATAAGTGCAGCACCTGCGGTTTCTAGTGCTCCTGAGTATTCACCTAAGAACACCTGGGCTGGGGTTCGGTATCCCAGCCGCTTTCTTGGTCTATCATTTAGCTTATTGACGACTCTTCGTAGCTCGGCATTGGTCACTTTGCGGAAGTCAGTTCCTTTAGGAAAATACTGCCTAATCAGACCATTGGTGTTTTCATTAGTACCACGCTGGCATGAGCGGTACGGGTCGCAAAAATAGGTCTTGGCCGAGACGGACTTGGCAACCTTCCGATGCTCGGCGAATTCCGACCCATTATCCAAAGTGATGGTGTGCACTGCCCCTCGGCGTGGTGCCAATAACCGCGTCATCGCCTGTGCCGTTCTAGTGGAGGTGATTGATGGCAGCCGCGCTGCCAAGAGGTAGCCACTGCGTCTTTCGACCAGGGGCACCAGTCCGGATTCTTTGTGGCCCTTAAGCACCGTGTCGCCTTCCCAATGTCCGATATGGCGCCGTTCTTCCACCTTGGCAGGGCGCTGCTCGATGCCTACTCGGTGCGGGATTTTGCCTAACCCCGCCCACTTAGCCAATTGACGCTGATAGCGCCGCTGGCGTGGCAGCCGGAGCCGTTTCCATAAGGTTCCACCGTGCTTCTTGTCGTCCCAGATTAACGCATAGATCCACTGATGGCTTACGCAGACTCCGTTGGCATTGGCCATAAAACCACTGATTTGCTGAGGGCTCCATTCGTCCATCAATTGGCCAGTGACCCAGCGAATCAGGCTGGGCAGCCGCTTCGTCACTTTCCAGGCGGTGCGTCGGCGCTGATCACTTGCCAATTGGGCCTGTTCAGGCGCATAACCACGGGTCAGACCGTTACGTTTTATCCCGCGGCTAATGGTGCTGCTGTGGACACCAATGGCCTTGGCGATCTGTCGCTGGCTGATCCCGGTCTCAAGATAGGCAAAAATTTGGTATCGTTGGACTTGGGTCAGTTGTCGGTATCCCATGCTCTGCTTCACTTTGGTAGGTAAGGCAGAGAGGGTACCGGCGCTGGCCCTCCTGCATCTACCTTGTGATCCAAAGTGCTGCGCTTATTCTATGAATCCAGGACCTTCCTCTTATGTTTTCAACATTCAATCGCATTCACGGCCAGCCCTCCCATCGAAGTTTCTTTATATTTTTCCTGCATATCTGCGCCTGTATCACGCATGGTGCGAATGACTTTATCCAGAGAAATGAAGTGCTCCCCATCACCCCTTAATGCCATCTGTGCAGCATTAATCGCTTTTACCGAGGCGATGGCATTTCGCTCGATGCAGGGTACCTGCACTAATCCACCCACGGGGTCGCAGGTCAGCCCCAAGTTGTGCTCCAGCCCAATCTCAGCGGCGTTTTCCACCTGAGCTACGCTACCTCCCATCAATTCGGCGAGGCCGGCGGCGGCCATGGCGCAGGCGGACCCCACCTCGCCCTGGCAGCCTACCTCGGCGCCGGAGATGGAGGCGTTCTTCTGGCATAGAATCCCCACCGCCCCGGCGGTGAGCAGGTAGTTCACCACGTCGCGCTCGCTGGCCCCCTGGCGGAACTGCATGTAGTAGTGCAGCACCGCGGGAATGATGCCTGCCGCACCGTTGGTGGGGGCGGTGACCATGCGCCCACCGGCGGCGTTCTCCTCGTTGACCGCCAGGGCATACAGGTTGACCCAGTCCATGGCTGACATGGTTGAGGCGATCAGCGAGTGGTCGTCCTCACTAGCCAGCATGCGGTGGTACAGGGACTTAGCACGACGGCGAACGTTGAGCCCGCCGGGCAGTACGCCCTCGGCTTCCATGCCCTTCTTGACGCACTCCTGCATGGCCCGCCAGATCCTGCAGAGTTCGGCTCGTACTTCCGCCTCGCTGCGCCACACCTTCTCATTCTCTAGCATCAGCTCGCTGATGCGCAGGCCGCTCTCCCGGCACATGCGCATCAAGTCGTCGCCGGTCTGGAAGTTGTAGGGCAGTTGGGCCGCATCAGCATCAAAGTCACCCTCGGCCACTTGGGCCTCGTCGATGACGAAGCCGCCGCCCACCGAGTAGTAGGTATTGCGGTAGAGCTCGATGCCGTGGTCGTGGGCAATCAAACGCATGGCATTGGGATGGTAGGGCAGGCTGTCGGTGTGAAACTGCATGTCGCGCCGCCACAGAAAAGGCACACTGTGGCGGCTATCCATGCGCAACGTCTCGGACACCTGCACCTCCTCGATGTAGGAGTCGATCAAGGCTGGATCGATGCGGTCCGGCCGCTCACCCATCAACCCCATGATCACCGCACGGTCGGTGCCATGGCCGATGCCAGTGGCAGAAAGCGAACCGAATAGCTGGATCTCGAGGCGCGTCACGCGCTCTAGCAAAGACCGGTCATTGAGTTCGCCGACGAAGTCGAAGGCGGCCCGCATGGGACCCACGGTATGCGAACTCGATGGCCCGATGCCGATCTTGAATAGATCGAAGACACTGATTGGCATGTTATGTCACCTTGTTGTTATTGATTGAAGACCACGGTGCGACTGGCGTGCAGAAAGACGCGCCGCTCCACATGCAGAGCCACCGCCCTGGCCAGGGTCAAGCATTCGACGTCGCGCCCCTTCGCGACAAGGTCTTCCGCATAATCGGCGTGAGTTACCGATTCCACCCCTTGGGTGATGATCGGCCCTTCGTCCAGGTCGTCGTTTATGTAGTGGGCCGTTGCGCCAACTAGCTTGACGCCCTTCTCATAGGCCTGATGGTAAGGCCGTGCGCCTTTAAAGCCTGGCAGCAGCGAATGATGGATATTGATGGCGCGGCCGCTGAGCCGCTCGCACATCTCGCTCGAGAGCACCTGCATGTAGCGGGCAAGGATCACCAGCTCGGCGTCGGTCGCCTCGACCACCTCCCATATCTTGGCCTCCTGCTTTGTCTTGGTCTGAGCCGTGATCGGGAAGTGGTGATAGGGGATGTCGTGCCACTCCGCCAGATTCGCCAGGTCCGGGTGGTTGGAGACGATGGCACGGATCTCGATGGGCAGCTGGCCGATGCGGTAGCGATAGAGCAGATCGTTGAGGCAGTGATCGGCCTTAGAGACCAGGATCACCACCGGCATCCGAGTGCCCGGGGCTGTCAGTTCGAAGGTCATCTCGAACTCGGCGGCGCGCTCGGCGAAGCCGGCCTCGAAGGCCCCAGCGTCGAAGTCCTCCTCCATGGGCCGAAACTCGGTGCGGATAAAGAAGCCGCCGCTCTGCCGGTCATCGAAGGAGTGCTGCTCAGTGATGTAGCAGCGGCTCTCTTTAAGGAAACGCGTTACCACGTCCACGGTACCGAGCCGGCTTGGGCATTGGGCCGCGAGGATCCAACTACTTTTTTTGGGGCCCATCACGCTATCTCCTTTGTTATAGTTAGCCTAAAATTCCACGTGGATTTTTCATCAGACAATCAGAATCTAGGTATCGGCTCTATTATTTATTAAAAAAGCATCGCCACACGGTCAGGCAAAAACAAAATACTTGCGAACGGTTTCCACGACCTCCCAAGTGCCTTTAAAACCAGGCTCAACGATGAAAATATCACCGGCTTTCAGGTGGATAGGCTCGCCATCTTCCGGTGTCAAAACGCAGTACCCTTCACGAAAATCGCAGTATTCCCATTTCTTGTAATCTACCGCCCACTTGCCTGGCGTGCAGATCCAAGTGCCCATTGTCTTGATCCCATCTGCTGATGCGTAAGCATTGAGATTGACGGTATGGGGGTCACCAGAAATCTTTACCCAGGAGCTGGCATCCAGCAGCACTTCCGGCTGTGCGTTACGCAGTAACCTAATCTTGTCAGTCATTATGCTTCCCTTGAAAAGTCTTGTTTATCGGATCGAATATTCCCAACACGATGGCGTTGCCGCTCTCCTACTCGTGTAGCAAGTAACGAGCAGAAGAGCGGCCTTGCTCAGTGCTCTACACCGATGCCGTATTCACTGCCGGCGTCCAGGATCCAGCGGTAGCAGTAGTCGGCGAAGCTGCGCCGCAGCACCAGTTCCCAACATTCTTCAGTGGGGCGGCGCAGGATCAGGTTCGCCTTGGCAAACACCGTAGTAACCCCCTTGCCTACCGGGAAAGCTTCCAGGTGGACGTCATAGGGCGTTGACTTCATCAGGAGCTCCCGGGCCATCTCACCCTCGAGCTCGATCAGGGTCTGGCCGCCGCTGACGTTGACGATGGCGTAGTGGGCATTACCCAGGGCCTCGCGCAGTTTGGCCTCCAGAGTGAACTCCTCGCCGCCGGGGACGATTAGCAGCCACTCGTCAGGCGACAGCCACTGGATCGAGCGCTCACCACTCTCATCCCGGGTCAGGCAGTTGGGACGGCCCGGCAGGCCGAAGCCGAGCACCCAGCGCACCGCCTCGTCGAGGACGATGGCGCCGCCGCGCAGGATCAAATGACCGAGCATCGCGCGCTCTCGCAGCACCACCCGGCTCTTCTGGTTGACGCTCGGCCGGCCGGTCTTGTGGTAGGCCCAGGCCAGCGGCGACTCGGCCGGCACCTCGGCCTCGGGACACGTCTCATAGAGGTTGAACCAGGTCGTAGTTTGCTCAGACATGCTGGCGCGCTCCCTTGGGGTCGTAGAAGATCGGGCCGACTATTTCAGCGGCGTGGGTCTTGCCGTCGGCCATGGGCAGGTAGACGGTCTCGCCCATGCGCGACTGGCCACCCTTGACCACGGCGAGGGCGAAGCCGCTCTTGAGCGTTGGGCTGTAGTAGCTCGAGGTCACGTGGCCCACCATGGGCATGGGGATAGCGTGGTCGGGATCAAAGACGATCTGGGCACCCTCCTCCAGCACAACCGACGGGTCCCTCGGTTTGAGGCCCACCAACTGCTTGCGGTTTGTGCGCCGCGTATCAGAGCGCGACAGGCCCCGCTTTCCCACCCAGGAATAGGGCTTGTCGTAGCCGATGGCCCACTGCATCCCCAGGTCCTCCGGGGTCACCGAACCGTCGGTCTCCTGGCCGGCGATGATGAAGCCCTTTTCGGCCCGTAGCACGTGCATAGTCTCGGTGCCATAGGGTGTGAGGCCGTACTTCTCGCCGTGCTCGAAAAGGGTCTTCCAGACGTGCATCGCGTAGTTGGCCTGGACGTTGATCTCGTAGGCGAGCTCGCCGGTGAAGGAGATACGGAAGACCCTCGCCGGCACCTCGGCCACCTTGCCCTCGCGCCAGTCCATGAACTTGAAGGTGTCACGATCAAGATCGATATCGGTGATCTCGGCGAGCAGATGGCGAGCCTCGGGACCGGTCACCGTCATGGTCGCCCAGTGGTCGGTCACCGAGGTGAAGGTGACGTCGAGCTCGGGCCACTCCGTCTGGTGCCAGAGTTCTAGCCACTCCATAACCCCAGCGGCACCGCCGGTAGTGGTGGTCATCAGGAAGTGGTTCTCGCCCAGGCAGCTGGTGGTGCCATCGTCCATCAGCATGCCATCGTCCCTGCACATCAGTCCGTAGCGGGCGCGGCCGACCTCGAGCTTGGCCCACTTGTTGGTGTAGATACGGTTCAGGAATTCCCGGGCGCCCGGCCCCTGAATGTCGATTTTGCCAAGCGTGGAGGCGTCGAGGATACCGACCTTCTCGCGTACCGCCAGGCACTCGCGGGCCACGGCCTCGTCCATGCTCTCCTGCTTATCATTGGCGCTCTTCGGGAAGTACCAGGGGCGCTTCCACTGGCCCACGTCCTCGAACTCGGCGCCATGCTCCACATGCCACTGATGCAGGGCGGTATAGCGTTCGGGGTCGAAGAGCTCGCGGCAGTGGCGGCCAGCAATGGCACCGAAGGTCACCGGCGTGTAGTTGGGCCGGAATACTGTGGTGCCGACCTCGGGGATCGACTTGGCCAGGCAGCGCGCGGCGATAGCCATACCGTTGATGTTGCCCAGCTTTCCCTGGTCGGTGCCGAAGCCCATGGCGGTGTAGCGCTTGACGTGCTCGATGGATTCGAAGCCCTCGCGGGTGGCCAGTTCGATGGCTGCCGCAGTGACGTCGTTCTGCAGGTCGACGAATTGCTTAGGCGCTCGCAGGGTCGGCTTCTCGTGGGGCACCTGGTAGAGCGCACAGGCCTTGCCTTCGCGGCGGGCGTCGACCTGGGGCAGCTCGACGCTGCCGGCCGACTGACCAAGCGCGTCCAGCGCCTTCGTCGCCGCAGAAACGCCATCGGCCAACCCCTCGGCCAAGTCGTGGACACCACGGGCGCTGCCGGCGGCATGCACGCCCTTCACCAGGGTGGGAACGAAACCGAGGAGCTCGTCGTTCCAGGTCGGCCGGGCACCGGTATGGGAGGCCAAGTGGATCACCGGGCTGTAGCCGCCGGAGGTGGCGATGGTGTCGCAGGCCAGCGTCTCGGCCTTGCCAGTGACTTTGAAGGCAGCGGCATCGATGGTGGCCACCCGGGCACCGTTCACGCGCGCACTTCCCTTGGCTTCGAGCACGGCCGAACCTTCAATGATGCGGATGCCGCGGGCGCGGGCCTGCTCCACCAGTTCGCCGTCCGGCGCCTGGCGGGCGTCGACAATGGCCACCACCTCGCGGCCGGCCTCATCCCAGTCCAGGGCGGCGCGATAGGCGTGGTCATTGCTGGTGGAGAGCACCAGCTTGTTGCCCGGCGCCACGCCGTAGCGGCGGATATAGGTGGAGACGGCCCCGGCAACCAGGTTGCCTGGCACGTCGTTGCCGGCGTAGACCAGCGGGCGCTCGTGGGCACCAGTGGCCAGCAGCACCTGGCCAGCGCGCAACCGATGCAGCCGCGATCGGGAAGAGCAGACTCCGTCGACCACCGGCGCGGTCTCGCCGAGATGCTCGGTGCGCCGCTCGTGCAGGGTCACGAAGTGGTGGTCGTGGTAGCCGTGGGCGGTGGTGCGCGGCAACAGGATGACATTGTCGAGACTGGCGAGTTCTTCCAGCACCTGTGCAACCCACTGGGTGGCCGGCTGGTGATCTAACAGCTCACGGCTGTCGAGCAGCGAGCCGCCCAACTCCTCCTGCTCGTCGCAGAGGATCACCCGGACGCCCCCGCGTGCCGCAACCAGCGCCGCGGCCAGGCCGGCGGGGCCAGCACCAATCACCAGCAGGTCGCAGTGCTGGTTGAAGTGGTCATAACTGTCCGGATCACGCTCCATGGGGCTGCGGCCCAGGCCGGCACCCTTGCGGATGAACTTCTCGTAGGTCATCCACATAGAGGCCGGGGCCATGAAGGTCTTGTAGTAGAACCCCGGCGGCATGAAGCGTCCGCCCAGCTTGCCAACCAAGCCCATTGCATCGCGCTGGACGTTGGGCCAGCCGTTAGTGCTGCGTGCAACCAGGCCGTCGAACAGGGCCTGCTGGGTGGCGCGCACGTTGGGCACCTGGGCCGCCTCGGTGCTGCCAAGCTGGATCAGCGCATTGGGCTCCTCGGCGCCAGCGGCAACGATGCCGCGGGGGCGGGAATACTTAAAGCTGCGGTTGACGATGTCCACCCCGTTGGCCATCAGCGCCGAGGCAAGGGTGTCGCCAGCATGACCCTGGTAGCGCTTGCCGTTGAAGGTGAAGCTCAGGGTACGAGCACGATCAATGCGCCCGCCCTCACGAAGACGATTCGGCTGTTGCAACGACTGGTTCATGCCTGGACTCCTTCCTGACGCGAGACCGCTTCCGATTCGGCGGCAACTTTATCGGCAGGCTTGCCCTCGGGATGCTCGGCGGTGAAGCGGGGCTGCTCACCGATCCGGTAGGTCTCGAGAATCTCGTAGGTTACGGTGTTGCGCGTGATGTTGAAGAACTTGCGACAGCCGACGGCATGCACCCACAGCTCGTGGTGGATCCCTCGGGGGTTGTCACGGAAGAAGAGGTAATCGCCCCACTGCTCGTCAGAGCAGGCCTCAGGGTCCGCCGGGCGGGCAATATGCGCCTGGCCCTTGGGATGAAACTCCTCTTCCTCGCGGTGCTCCTCGCAGTAGGGGCAGTAGATGAGAAACATGGGTATGCCTCCTTAGTGAGCAACGCCGGCCGCACCGTGCTCGTCGACGAGAGCACCGGTGTGGAAACGGTCGATGGAGAACGGGGCAGCGAGGGGATGGGTTTGGTTCTTGGCCAGGGTCCAGGCAAAGACGTGACCCGAGCCTGGGGTGGCCTTGAAGCCGCCAGTGCCCCAGCCGCAGTTGAAAAATAGCCCTTTCACGGGAGTTGCGGAGAGGATAGGACAGGCGTCCGGGCAGGTGTCGACGATGCCGCCCCACTGGCGGTTCATGCGCACACGGGAAAATATTGGGAACATTTCCACAATAGCCTGCAGTGTATGCTCAACGGTGGGATAGCTGCCACGCTGGCCATAGCCGTTATAGCTGTCGATACCGGCGCCGATCACCAGGTCGCCCTTGTCGGTCTGGCTGATGTAGCCGTGGACATGATTGGACATCACGACAGTATCGAGAATCGGCTTGAGCGGTTCGGAGACTAAGGCCTGCAGAGGGTGAGACTCTAAAGGCAGCCGGAAACCGGCCATCCCGGCCAGCACGCCGGAGTTGCCCGCGGCCACGCAGCCAACGGTCTTCGCCTCAATGTCGCCGCGGTTGGTATGCACCCCGTAGACGCGGCCGTCACGGATCTTGAAACCGGTGACCTCGGTGTTCTGCAGCAGGTCGACACCCAGCGCATCGGCGGCCCGGGCGAAGCCCCAGGCCACGGCATCGTGGCGCGCCACCCCGGCCCGCGGCTGCCAGGAGGCACCCAGCACCGGGTAGCGGGCGTTCTTCGAGCAATCCATGATCGGCACCAGATCCTGCACGCCTTTGGCGTCCAGCACTTCGCCGTCGATGCCATTCAGGCGGTTGGCGTTGACCCGGCGCTGAATATCGCGCATGTCCTGTAGGGTGTGGCCCAGGTTGAGCACGCCCCGCTGGGAGAACATGACGTTGTAGTTGAGGTCTTGGGAAAGCCCTTCCCACAGTTTCATCGCATGTTCATAGAGCGCCGCGGATTCATCCCACAGATAGTTGGAGCGCACGATAGTGGTGTTCCGCGCGGTATTACCCCCGCCGAGCCAGCCCTTTTCGACCACGGCCACGTTGGTGATGCCGTGCTCTTTGGCCAAGTAGTAGGCGGTGGCTAGGCCATGGCCGCCGCCGCCAACGATGATCACGTCGTACTGTTTCTTGGGGATGGGGTTACGCCATTGGCGTTCCCAATTTTCATGATGACTGAGCGCGTGCTTGGCCAGTCCGAAGCCTGAATATCGTTGCATGTAACTCTCCTGATGCGTGAAGGCGATTACAGCTCGGGAGAGGCCATCTCCTTGGCCTCGAGCTCATCGGCTGCATGTGCGGTATAAACCGGATGGCGCTCGCAAATTTCAGCGACCTTCTCACGGACCTCGCTTTCAATTGCCTCAGTGCTGCCACGCTCCGCAAGGATATCCAGGATGTCGCAGATCCAACTGGCCAATTCGGCGCATTCGCTTTCATCAAACCCACGTGTCGTAGCTGCAGGTGTGCCGATACGCAGGCCAGAAGTGATAAAGGGGCTCTCAGGGTCGTTGGGCACAGCATTTTTATTGACCGTAATATGAGCCCGCCCGAGTGCCAAATCAGCATCCTTGCCAGTGATGCCCTGTTTGATCAGAGACACTAGGAAGAGATGATCATCGGTGCCTTTGGAGACAACGTCATAGCCGCGATCCATGAATACCTTGGCCATAGCCCGAGCGTTGTCGATCACACGCCGCTGATATTGCACAAAATCCTGACTCATAGCCTCTTTAAACGCGACTGCTTTAGCGGCAATAACATGCATTAACGGGCCACCTTGCTGACCAGGAAAAACCGCGCCATTTAGCTTTTTATAGAGAGCGGCATCCCCATGGTCAGATAAGATCAGCCCACCCCGCGGGCCACGCAAGGTCTTATGGGTAGTGGTGGTCACCACGTGAGCATGGGGGATAGGGCTCGGGTAATGGCCAGCAGCAACTAACCCAGCAACGTGGGCCATATCAACCATCAACCATGCGCCGACTTCGTCAGCGATGTAGCGGAAGCGGCGCCAATCGACCACTCGAGCGTAGGCAGAGAAACCGGCAATGATCATCTTCGGTTTGTGGCTACGCGCTAACCGTTCGACCTCTTCGTAGTCGATTTCGCCAGTTTCCAGGTTCAGCCCGTACTGCACGGCATGGTAGTGTTTACCTGAAAAATTAGGCGCGGCGCCGTGGGTCAAATGCCCCCCATGTGCCAGGCTCATTCCTAAGACAGTATCGCCAGGATTTATGAGAGCCATGAAAACCGCTGCGTTAGCCTGCGCACCCGAATGGGGCTGTACATTGGCATACTCAGCACCAAACAAATCGCAAGCACGACTTATCGCTAACTGTTCGACCACATCAACATGCTCACAGCCACCGTAGTAGCGCTTACCGGGATAGCCCTCTGCGTATTTATTCGTAAGCACCGTCCCTTGGGCTTCAATAACAGCACTACTGGCATAATTTTCTGAGGCTATCAGTTCAATATGTGCCTCCTGACGAGCAACCTCATCAGCGATGGCCGCGGCGATTTGGGAATCAAAGGCTGAAAGGGAAGAATGGTTCATGGGAAACTCCTTTATTGTTGGATCCTGACAAATGCCCATACCCGCAATCTATTTTCGATAGTGCCCAAGAACCAATTAAAAAGACAAATGACGCGATAAGTAGTGACTAAACGACGTAGCGTTGTAGCCAAACGACTTTCTAACTACGAAAAGGTCACACTACTTGGTAAGTGAATTTCCTCCTTTAAAGCTGGATTTCTAATCCAATCTAAGGGGAGTTTCTATGTGGAATAAGTACGACGATCAGTTCAAGCTACAAGTGGTGCCGCAACATCTACGCGGATCTCAGCAATGAGAGTTAGTACGCCGTCTAGGCTTAACCTATTTCATTTTCCGGCGATGAATGGCGCATAATCGATAGCATGGCCCTTACGTAATAAGCCAGGCGCGCCTCCACTCAAGCGCCTAGTCCAAGGATGAGGTGCTGAACCGGCAGATAGATACTCTCTTTGCCATCCGCGTCGCTGATGCTATTGGTAGATGGGCGCAAATATCATATTAAGGGTCTAATGGCGTAAGCAACGAAGTGGTAGGAATGACGCCCACTGGCCCAGCCCTTTCATTCCTGTCAGTGAGCACCCTGACAATAAAAAGCCACCCATATCGATCTTGTTCAGGTATTTTGGAGAGAGGGAGTCATTTTTTCTGCTCCCTTTGGAAGGTAGGTGGTGCCTGAATTTAGCAGGTGAGTATCACAAAATTGGTAAACACGGCGGATGCAGACACTGAGTGCAACACCGTCAATGTATAGATGACAGGGCCTCATGGTACTTCGCCATCTGCTCGCTCATCACCTCAATAGGGCACTTGAAGTCGAAGCGCTTTCGGGGGCGCATGTTCAACTCAAGTGCGATCTCATCCAGTTCTTGCTGGGTATAGACCGATAGATCCGTTCCCTTGGGCAAGTACTGCCGTATGAGACCATTGATATTTTCGTTGGCGCCTCTCTGCCACGGACTATGTGGGTCGCAAAAATAAATGGCAATACCGGTATTCTGGGTAATCTTGGCGTGCTGCGTCATCTCGCGCCCCTGGTCATACGTCATGCTCTTCCGCGCAGCCAATGGCATCCGGTTCAGCGCAGCGCTAAAGCCTTCCACGGCCGAGGTGGCGGTCGCATCGTTCATCTTCGCCAGGATCAGGTAACCGCTTTTCAGTTCTACCAGGGTTCCGACAGCCGATGCGTTGCCCTTGCCTTTGATCAGGTCGCCTTCCCAGTGCCCGGGAAATTCACGTTTCTCTACCTCGGGAGGGCGGAGGTGGATGCTGACCATATCAGGAATCTGGTTGCGTCGATCAACTTGCCCACGTCGGGGCTTACGGGTGGATTTTCCTTGCCGCAAGCAGTGAATCAGTTCCTTTCGCAGCTCACCGACGGGCAACGCGTAGATAGCACTGTAGATCGTTTCACGGCAGACGTAGGCGTCTCGGAGGTCAGGGATATTCATATTCCTGAGCTTGCCGCTAACCTGCTCGGGTGACAAGCGCCGACGCAGCATGTACTGAATCAGTGCGAACCGAGGGCTGCCCGGAAACAGTTTTCGCCTTGGTCGACAATTGTCTCGGCGGTCATGACGGCGCTGTTGCGCGTGTGACGGGCGGTAATGGCCATCGGACGATCCATTGCGCCGTATCTCTCGACTGATCGTCGCCGGGGACCGCTCAAGCAGGGCTGCTATCTTCCTGATGCTCAAGCCTTGTGCGAGGCTGACTTGGATCGTCGCACGCTCTTCTATGCAAAGTTCAGAATATGACATGGGGTCAACACCTTACCGGTTTGGTCAGGTGTTGCACTCAGAATTTGCGGCCAAGCACTCAGGATTTATAACTTTCTACCCTTTTGTTATTGGGTTGACATTACAAGTGGCTGCGTTCGGCATCAAAAAGGTATTTTCGGTCAATATACCTGCCAATTTGTTTACTCAATGACCACCTCAGACATTTAAATGGCAGGATGATGACTAATATACCCACTGACCTATTAAGGACATTTGTTACGATCAAGGATTTAGGAGGCTTTACCAGTGCTGGGGAACTACTTGGTCGATCGCAACCAGCGATCAGCCTACAAGTAAAAAAACTTGAGGAAATATTGAATACCAAGATATTCTTGAGAGGCTCTAGTCTTGAATTAACCGAAGATGGGGAATATCTCTATGAATCCGCAAGAAATATGCTGGAAATAAACGACCAGATTATCGCTAAAGTTAAGGGGGATAATGTATCTGGGAAAGTTCGACTAGGAATACCCAACGATTTTGAGCTGGCTTTTCTTCCCAAGGCACTGAGAAAACTTTCTCGTGTCTATCCCAACATCATCGTGGAAGTCGACTGAACCGCCCCGGCTTTACCGGAGACTCCATATCTTGAGAGGATGGAGTTATGAACTCACCAAAACGATATTCCCCAGAAGTCCGGGAGCGAGCTGTTCGATTAGTCCTTGAACAGCAAGGCGAATACCCGTCCAAGTGGGCGGCGATCTGCTCCATTGCCAGCAAGTTCGGCTGTACACCAGAGACTTTGAGAGCCTGGTGCAAACGCACAGAACTCACGCAGGAAAACAGCTCGGTTAACCTGCCTGAAAATGAACGACTCAAGCAGCTAGAGCGTGAAAACGTCGAATTGAAGCGCGCTAATGAAATTCTCCGTAAGGCGGCTGCTTTTTTCGCCCAGGCGGAGCTCGACCGCAAACCCAATTGATGGTGTCATTTATCGACGAGCATCGTGCTCAGTTCGGGGTCGAGTCGATTTGTAGTCAACTGCCAATCGCCCCATCGACGTATTACCACCACAAGGCACTTGAAGCTGATCCTGAACGGCGGGCAGACCGGTATCGACAGGATGCGTTTCTTACCGCTGAGATTCAGCGCGTGTGGGAAGAAAACTTCTGCGTCTACGGTGCCCGTAAGGTCTGGCGGCAACTCCGCCGTGAAGGCGTTAATGTTGCTCGTTGCACTGTAGAACGGCTCATGCGCCGCCTAGGAATTCGCGGCGTGGTGCGAGGCCAACGCCCCTTCACGACCCTCAGTGATCCCGGCCAGAAACGGGCACCTGATTTAGTGAAACGTGACTTTACGGCTATGCGTCCTAATCAGCTTTGGGTGGCCGATTTTACCTATGGTGTGCCTCGACCCTGACGACTGCGGGAAGCAGTTGAACGGGCACAAGCATGACTGGAATACCTTCGTGTCGGACAGGATGTTCATAGCGAAGGGCTGCTCTCTGCTGTGAGAGAGCATGAGCCGAAGCGGCGGTGACCTGCTGTGTACTGGCAGGGTGACGTAACCCGTGGGAAACGGGGTGTGAGGCGAAGCCGTTACGCCAAGATGCATCTCTAGGCTGAGTACGGAAAGGTTGAGGAACACGAACCGACTCATCCGCGTCTGTGGGCTGAACATGTCGCCACCTCCTACACGGCTTAATAGGAGGTGCGCATTTTCGGCAGTGGGAACACATAGGGCCCATTGCTGCTGCCGGTGGTGTATTAGTAGCCCGCCACCGGTGGAGTCACGAGCAGTGCGCAGCTAACTCGTGGCAGGTGCGACAACTTGCAGCATGCAAGGGTAAAGACTGCGATCGGCAACCTCCTCCGTATGCTTGAGTCCAGCATGTGAACGAGGGAAGGCTTGCACGGGATGCCAAGGGAGTGCGACCCCGATGCCCGGCAAGCTGGCGGAGCCTCCGTAGTAGTCCGAGGTGGGGAAAGCCCACCACATGGCGAAGGGAGGCAGTTCAAGTGGCTTGCTCTACGGATTACCTGACCCAGAGAGGTGAAGACCTTTGATAATCGGGGAAATGCAAAGCAAGCTGGCAATGTGGTCAACAGCGGATTCGAACCGACGGTTCGATCGGCTGTTGAGACTGATTACAAGGCGTGACTGGCTCCAGGAAGCGGCGTTCAGAACACTGGCGTCGTCAGGGGCTAAAACCGCTGGTATCGACAGAGTAGATCGGCGAGCGTTTGAGCAGAATTTCAGCCAGCATCTGGAAGAAATTCGGATTGAACTGCTGGACGGCACCTATCAGCCGCAGCCAGCACGTCGCGTCTACATTCCAAAATCCAGCGGCAAACAGCGCCCGCTGGGGATACCGACCTTGCGCGACAGGATTGTACAACGTGCGATGCTAATGGCCATGGAGCCTATTTGGGAAAGCGATTTCCATCGTCTCTCCTATGGGTTCCGGCCAGAACGCAGCGTGCACCATGCTATCCGCACCGTGAAACTTCAGTTGACGGACAGTGGAGTGCCGAGGGGTCGCTGGGTCATCGAAGGTGACCTCGCTAGCTACTTCGACACGGTTCATCACAGAAAGCTTATGAGGTGTGTCCGCAAACGGATTCGGGACGGACGTTTCCTGGCGCTACTATGGCGATTCATCAAGGCAGGGCATGTCGACAAGGGGCTGTTTCATGCGGCTCATGACGGCGTGCCACAAGGGGGCGTGCTGTCACCGCTACTCTCGAACATCATGCTCAATGAGTTCGATCAGTGGCTTGACCAGCGCTACTTGAGCAAGAAAGCCCGCAAGGATCGTTGGTACTGGAACTCCAGTATTCAGCTGCAACGTCCTGTTGCCCTGCGTGAAGACCGCCAGTGGAAACCGGCGGTAGCCTATTGCCGCTATGCGGATGATTTCGTCTTAACCGTTAAAGGAAATAAGGCGCAAGCCGATGCCATCCGTGAAGAATGTCGCCGGTTCTTGGAAGATGACCTGTCACTGACCCTGAATATGGAAAAGACCCATATCACACACGTCAATGATGGCTTCATCTTCCTTGGCCACCGGATCATTCGGAAACGGGGGCCTAGTGGCACTATGCGCCCCGTCACATCCATCCCCCGCGATAAGGCCAGAAACTTCGCCGCCACCTTGGTGAAGGAACTGGCCGGCAATCACAGCGAGAATCGGATCGATATGGTAGATCGCCTAAACCGCCGCCTGGCGGGCTGGGCCACGTTCTACCAATTCACCGACTATACCGCGATGACGTACAAGAAGATTGATGGCATTGTTTTCTGGCGACTCGCCCACTGGTTGGCACGAAAGTACCGAGCATCGATCAAGCCCTTGATGCGAAAGCACTTCTGCCGACCTCAAGGGAAAGAGGCCAAGACATGGCAATTCTTCGGCCCCAACCACGCTGGCAAATTCTGTGTGGTAAGCCTGCGTCGATTGGTATCAAGCCGGAAAATACCGTTCCGGTGGCGGCTTCCCGAGGTAAATCCGTATCTGCCCAGGGAAGAAACACGCAATACCGTCACCTCTCGCTACCGCGATGTTGCCTTGGCTTTGAGCCACGCTTGAATGGAGAGCCGTATGCGCTGAAAGGTGCACGTACGGTTCGGAGAGGAGAAGCAGGGAAATAGTACGACTACGCCCTGTTTCTTACTCTACTCGCTACCTGGTCTGGCTTCGTTTACGTTGCGTTCGTTATCGATGTTTATGCACGCTGTATCGTGGGTTGGCGTGTAGCGACGTCGATGAGAACGGCACTGGTGCTGGACGCTCTGGAGCAAGCTCTGTGGGCACGAAAACACAGACAAGGGTTGATCCATCATAGTGATAGGGGAAGCCAATATCTCTCGATCCGCTACACCGAGCGTATGGCTGACGAGGGTATCAATGCCTCAGTCGGCACCACCGGCGACTCCTACGACAATGCGCTGGCTGAAACCATCATCGGCTTGTTCAAAACGGAGGTGATCCATCATCGTGGCCCATGGAGGGGACTGGATGCCGTTGAGTATGCCACGCTGGAGTGGGTTGACTGGTTCAACAACCGCCGACTGCTGGAACCCATCGGAAACGTTCCACCAGCAGAACGAGAAAGGACGTATTATCGTCAACTGGAAGAGTCGGGTGAAGCTGCTTGACTCAAACAAACCGGTCTCCGGAATAACCGGGGCGGTTCAGTTGTGCTCCGGGCCATAAGGGAAGCCGGTAATGTTCTCGGCCCCATGCTCGTTGACCACTAAGATATCGTGTTCACGGTATCCGCCAGCTCCCGGACGCCCTTCTGGTACCGTGATCATCGGCTCCATGGAAACCACCATGTTGGGTTCGAGCACCGTCTCGATATCTTCTCGTAGTTCGAGGCCTGCTTCTCGGCCATAGTAGTGGCTGAGGGTGCCGAAGGAGTGGCCGTAGCCGAAAGTACGGTATTGAAGTAGATCGTGCTTGGCGAAGATTTCATTGAGCTCATGAGCAATATCACAGCAACGTACACCGGGTTTGATCAGCTCTTGACCACGGCGGTGAACTTCGCAGTTAGCTTGCCAGAGACGCAGATGATCATCGGAGGCATACTCGGAGAACAGTGTTCGCTCTAGTGCGGTATAATAGCCTGATATCATTGGGAAGGTGTTCAGGCTAAGGATATCACCCGGTTGTACGCGGCGGCTGGTCACGGGGTTATGTGCACCGTCAGTGTTGATACCCGATTGGAACCAAACCCAGGTATCCATCAGCTCACTATGCGGGTAGGTCTTGGCGATTTCGCGTACCATGGCAGCCTGTCCGGCCAGCGCAACCTCATACTCCGGAACCCCGGCCGAAATGGCATCACGAACGGCCACACCGCCCACGTCGGCGATGCGGGCACCCTGACGAATCAGCGCGATCTCTTCAGCGGACTTGATCATGCGCATTTTCATGGTGGGGACGCCGATATCGACTAACTTCACGTCACCTAGAACGGCCAACAGCTTCTGCTGGTTCTGCAGCGTCATATGGTCGAACTCAACACCAACGCGACGGTTGCCTGCGCAGAGCTGCTTTACGGCCTTAAAGAAGTTATCTTTCTGCCAGTCCGTATAGACGATATTGTCGCCCAAGTGATTGCGGCGGAAGGGCTGGCCGCCGTCAATATTGGCGGTCACGGTAGTAAAGCGATCTTGAGTGACGACCAGGCCATAGTCACGACCAAACTTACAGTAAACAAAGTCGCTGAAGTAGTTAATGTTATGGTATGACGTCAATACCACCGCTTCGATATTTTCCTTCGCCATGTAGTCGCGCAGACGCGCCAACCGATCCTTCATTTCGCTATCCGAGAAGGTCGGTATCACCTTTTCACCATTGGGGATTTCGATTAGTGACGGCAGTTGCATATTGTTATCTCCACTCTTAATTCATGGGAATCGCTTTACCAGCTTGGACGGTATCTGAATTATCCGTGCCACAGCGCCTTTCTTATCAGGTTCATTAAAACGCGCTCTTTTCTGCTAGTAGGCATGAATATGACCAGCATCAACACCTAGTACCAATAACTAGTGCAAATGCGACTATTAGCGGATAAAATGCTGTCTTAATTCAAAATCTTACGTATTATTTAAGAGGAAAACCATAGATCTGACACTGCCAATATTTACCAAGGGAAAAGATCTCAGATAGGTCACGAACTTAGCCAACATAAAGTCGTTGGCAAGCTAAACCGCTACTCAGAAAAGGTTGAGGCTATAAAACCCTAATCGACGAGTTCCTGTGATATTAGTCAGGCGTGCTGAAAACCAAAGACGCTGTGCTCCTGAATTCAACCAATGCTTGAACTCAGGCCTTAATAGCAGTAATTACTTCACTCTGATCATATTTAATTTTATACAGCGTAAATTTAATGCTCTCTATTACTAAGTAGACTTCCTCCCTCTTCATCACTAAATACTCCAAACTCCTCAGATAAACAAATGTTAAAAAAATAATTAAAATCATGCTTAACTGGGACTACCAACAAAGCCACCTCACGCTTTTAAATATTAGCAAAAGTAAAAGCTATGGAAATACGTATTTAATTCTAATGCTATACTCAGAAATGGGTGAACTCGAAGAGTTGTGATCTGACTACAGTTTTCCGAGCAGAAGGTGGATGCATATAGCACGACTGCACAGATGTCGTGCTATAGGGGGGCTTCTAACCCAATGCAATACATAGAGTCTGAGCAGATTAGTCGCCAGCGACTAATCCGCATATTGATCAAAAACCATATATCCTGATGCAATAATGCCACGCCCTCATCGTCACCCGTATAGCAGAGCCAAGCCCTTGACCTCGAATACACGGCCTCCGACTGTAGCTGCTAGCGTTACTCTTCTCTTTCAAATATTTATAAAATTATCGGTGTCGAATTCACCCATTAGTATCTACATATTTAGCCGATTTTTAGTACCGGCTTGACGGTAGTGCCATTTTTGGAGTCTTCGAAGGCTTGGTTAATCTGATCCGCTGGGTAGAACGTGACCAGCTTATCGAAAGGAAAGCGACCTTCTTTGTAGTAGGCCACCAACTGAGGGATGAACACCCGTGGTACCGAATCGCCCTCAATCACACCAATCAGGGACTTTCCTTCCGCCATCAAGTCGTGGTGAACATCTAACGTAACCTCAGGGGTGACACCGACAATTGCCGAGACACCTAAGGGGCGCAGCGCCTGCAGTGACTGACGTACCACAAGTGGTACACCGGTTGTTTCCACAGCGTACTCACTGCCGTTGCCGGTAATCTCCCGCACGCGCTCAATAGTTTGCTCCTGCTTGCCATTAACGGTGTGAGTTGCGCCCAGTTCGCGAGCGATCGCTAAGCGACTTTCGTTTACGTCCACCGCAATGATGTGCTGACAGCCAGTGATCTTAGCTGCCATGACAGCGGAAAGGCCCACCGCACCACAGCCGTACACCACAATTGAGCTACCAAATTCAGGTTTAAGACGGTTGAGCACCGTCCCCGCCCCCGTCTGAATACCGCAACCCAATGGGCCGAGCATCGCTAACTCGACCTCCCGATCGACCTTCACTGCGTTACGCGCGCTTACCACGGCGTGGGTAGCAAACGAAGATTGGCCGAAGAAAGTTGCCAGTGCCTCGTTATCCCGCTGCAGCCGATGGCTGCCATCGTCCATGGCACCCCCGAAATTGAGTTCGTTGAATGTACCGCAAACGGTTGGATGCCCGGTCAAACAGTGATCACACTCTCCACAGTGTGCAAACGACAGCACCACATGGTCGCCAATTTCCAGACCCGTCACACCTGCACCGAGCGCCTCGACGACGCCAGCTCCTTCGTGCCCCAGCACAATAGGAAACGGCGCAATCCCCAAGTCACGGGCCACCGCATCAGTGTGACACACGCCAGTCGCAACGATACGTACGCGGATCTCGCCGTTAGCCGGGTCAGTCAAGTCCACGTTTTGCCACTGAAAATCGTCACCCTGCTTTACCGTAACCGCTGCTTTAATTTGCATGACTCTTCTCCATTCATGCTCCCGCCCGAAATGAACGGGAGCAGCTCAAATCAAAAAAACTTAGTCAACTGTAGGCGGAGAGTATTCCCATCGCTCTCCAAACCTTTTAGACCACCGGCCTGCGTGTCGTACTCATGATAATAGGCCCCTTTGAGTATCACACCGGCGGTGGCCCACAGATAGCCTGCTTCAGCCCCAATTGCATGGCGCTCCGCCTTGTCTGTGGTTGGCGCCTCCTCATCGGCTTCTAGTTGCCAGGCGTTATAGCCGACCAAGCCCAGCTCAAGACCGTTGTTCAAACGATGGCCGAGCCCCCACTCCACCAGCCAACTGTCTCCGGGAGTGACGCCGGTATCGTCTTGTTTGGTCTTGATCTCATATCGCGACAGGGCCGAGATGTTCCAACGTTTCTCCTCGTCAAAGTGCCACATGCCGCCCAAGGTAAGCATGGTAGTGCCGTATCCTTTGCCCACCGAAGCTGGGTTATCGGCATCAAAGTCAGCAGTGTCGAACCAGTGGCCGCCAGCGAAGGTAATATCCCATTGGGAACCGTGCCAACCGAGAATTATTGGGCCGACAAATAGATCACCGATGCCGTCATCGTCGAAGCGGCTCCCCCCGGCAACATCCAGATCAAACTCGATATCCAGCATGGGAATAATCGTCTCCATGCCGTAATCGGCACCTAGAACCGTCTTATCTGTCATCCATATAAATCGGTGGGCTAGTGCGCTGACCGTGCCGCTATTGTTCCCCGGCACGGATGAGCCGGAACCGTCATTGAAGCTGTCGACCTCATAATGAACCAGGTAGCCTCGATAATAGAGTCCTTGGGGCGGTGCCGCCGCTGCGCCCAAGCCCTCGATGCCGAGTGAGTAGTGGCCGTTAACGGCTAGTGCCGAAGACGCTGCGGCACTAGCACTGAGTGCCGCCAGGAAGATGGAGGTCGTTTTTTTCATGGCTTGTTGTCTCTTTTATCAGCCAACGAGTCACCCTCCCGAGTCGGGTGACAAGCGTTGTTATAAGGGTAAAAGGGGTGTCTTCTGGGGAGTTAAAAAGGATAACGGCGCGGCGTTTGCTGCACGCTGATCCAGTGGTCGGTAGTAAACTCCTCGATTGCCCAATCACCATTGAAACGACCAAGGCCCGAGTTCTTCTCACCACCGAAGGGCACATGAGCCTCATCGTTAACTGGCATATCGTTGATATGAGTCATGCCTGCCTTGATGCCCTGGGCAAAGCGCATTCCGCGCTCGATATCACCACTGAAAACGCTGCTGGAGAGGCCGTACTCAGTGCCATTAGCCAGTTCTAGTGCGTGAGCCTCGTCCCGGGCTTTCTGAATACCGACCAACGGACCGAAGATCTCCTCACGACTGATTTCCATATCCGGGGTGACATCACTGAATACATGCGGTGGGATCAACTGGCCATTAATCTCGCCCTCTACCAAAACGGTAGCGCCTTCACGCTTGGCAGTAGCAATCTTCTCTTCCAGCCCTTCACGCTGCTTGACGTTGATAACAGGCCCAACGACCGTAGCCATATCGTTGGGATCACCCACTTGCAGTCCTTTCACCTTGGTGACAAAGCGCTCGACAAAGTCGTCATAGACGCTTTCATCAACGATGATGCGGTTGACCGCCATGCAGATTTGTCCTTGGTGGAGAAATTTACCCATCGCCGCGGCGTTAACTGCCTGATCAAGGTCTGCGTCATCCAACACTACGAAGGGGCTATTGCCACCAAGCTCCAGCGCCACCTTCTTAATATGTTCACCGCCGCTGGCGATTCGCCCGATACCGCGGCCTACCTGGGTCGAGCCCGTGAAAGAGATCATACGGGGTACGCGGTGTTCGACGAAAGCATCCCCGATTTCGCTGCCAGCACCGACCACCACACTGAGTAGGCCGGCGGGCAGACCAGCCTCCTCGAAGATCTTCGCTAGCAGTAGTCCGCCAGTAACCGGCGTATCGCTAGCTGGCTTAACCACTACCGCATTGCCCAGCGCCAGCGCGGGGGCGATGGAACGCTGAGAAAGATGTAACGGAAAATTCCATGGGCTGATAACCCCCACCACGCCAAGAGGCTTGCGGTAGATACGGTTTTCCTTACCTGGCACGTTGGAGGACATCGTCATACCGTGGACACGCCCCGGCATACTGGCAGCTTCTCGGGAGATACCGCGAGCCGCCCCCCACTCAATGTTTGCTTTTAGACGTGTGCTGCCTGATTCACGAATCAACCAGTCAATAATTTCTTCTTTACGCGCATCGAAGATCGCTACCACACGCTGCAATAACTCAGCTCGCTCAGCAGGTGGCGTCGCCGCCCACTCGGTTTGGGCTTGTTCTGCCGTCGTGAATGCGGCATCCAAATCATCGCGATTGGCTAAGCGCGTCGTCAGCAGTACGCGGTTATCGTAAGGGTTGAGAACTTCGGTGGTACGCTCGCTACTGCCCTCGCGCCATTTACCACCGATTAGCTGAAGATAAAAATCGCTATAAGTGCCGCTCATTTTGTTGCTCCTTTGAATGCTCAGAGTCGTTACTACTGGTCGCAACCAACCTCATTTATAGATATCGAGATCTTCGGAAAGCACGAATTCCCCATCGTAATAATTGGCCATTTCATTGGTCAGCTGTTCGTCGCTCTGGCCAAAAAATAATGGGTGATTCATTACTAGTAACTCGGGGGCTATATGGCGACCTATCTCGGCTAGCTGTTGCGTACTGGTATGAGCGTGGTACAGATAGTTTTGCCAATTTTGCGGGAGCTGACTTACGCCTTGCTCACTCATCACTTCATGAATCAAAATATCGGCACCATCGAAGTACTGGTAAAGCTCCTCTTCATGCCGAGTATCTCCACTGATCACCACCGTTTTTTCGGGTGTTTCCACGCGATAGCCAAAGGCCATACCATCTGCCCAACTTCCGTGATGAACGTTAAAGGCGGTAATGGTCACCTTGTCATCTTGGTGCACGACCTGAGTGTCGCTGATCTCACTCACTTCAACTGTGAAACCATCTTCGCTAGCAGGTTGGGTACCGTTCAGCCGATGATCGATATCGTCCACATACGCTTCAAGAATATTTGTGGTCATCGCCTTCGTACCCTGGGGACCAACTACCTTCAGCGGTTCGCTACGGCCCATAATCCATGGACGAAGCATCAGCTCGGGCATACCCATCACATGGTCAGAGTCGAGGTGGGTGAGAAACACCTTGTTCATCGCTCCGTAAACCGAATTATTGTCAAAGTAGATATCCTCAGGCATGAAGTCCTCACCGGAAAGGGCATCAAAATTCCTCACGAAACCTGGACCGGCATCAAACAGATACATCTCCTTATCCACCACAATGAGTATCGACTGGCCTGCCCGCTCATGTTTTAAAACCGGGGTTCCTGTACCGAGCATCACCACTGTCGTATTGCTTTTATCACCAGGGGCATTTGCGTTTAGATGACTTTTATCCCCATTATTGGCTAGCGCGCCACTCGGTGCTTGGATAACCAGTAAGCCTGTCAAGGTTATGGTCATCATTGGCTTAAACTTGAAATTGGGTTTCATCTGTTACCACCTTCTTGTATCGTTATTTTCTATGGTTCGTACCTATAATTGAGAAAGACTCAATTCAAGCAGCGGAAGTTGATGGAACTTGAAACATAAATGGCTTCCGCGAACTCAAGTCTACTGACGAATACCCGACTTGCCTGGCGATAAAATGCCATTGGGATCCAGTGCATTCTTCAGAGCGGTATGCACATTGCGCAGCGGCTCGCCGAACGTTCCCGCTACTTGCTCCATGAACTCTGTGTTAGTGCGGTAGAGGCCATAGCCCCGCTTGGCGAACTCATCGATCAACTCTGCAAAACAGTCATGAGCGCGTTGAGTCTCTTCTGGATCTTCACGGTTGTAGAGCAAATCGATGACGTGGTGCATATCGCGCCAGCCGACAATGTATTCGGCTACGTAGTCAAAGCCATACTTGCCAAGAATTTGCTGTGCTAACTCGGTCTGATCTTTGGTCTCACTACCCTTTGCCTGCGACACTGGGGCAAACCACATAGAACCGCCGCCACCGCGCCAGTTATACAGCCCGAACTCTTGCAGATTCATGTCGCCCTTCATCAATGCCGAGCGGTATTCGAAACCACCGCCACGCTGTTCAGCTTCATCGCCGTACATGATTTTAGCTTTGCCGCTGGCCCCAAATGCCTGCTCAACGATATTCCAGTTGACCTCGATCTGCTCGGGTGTGCCGTAGAGCGCCGCGTAGACGTTCCACTCGCCAATGCCTTCATCTTGCTTGATCCGCTCTATGGCTTCTCTTGGTATGGATTCTTTACCATCGTAATAATGCTTGCGTACCACATGGGTACCTGCGTCCCACAGGGTGTGCACAATCACTACTGCGTTAGGAATGATTTGAGAGATGCGCAGTGGTCGCAGCACATCAACGATCTCGGCGATATCTTCGGGATCCTGATACTGGATCAAGAAAGGTCGATACGCCGGTGGTTCGGGCATCAGCCACAATCCCATCTTAGTCACGACACCATAGTTGGATTGGGTGAAGAGACCATCGATATAGGGACCATAGCCCCACTTGAATACCTGCCATGAACTGGAATTCTTAATTCCGCCCATGCCGGTGCGAATCATCTCACCATTGGCCAGCACCACTTCCATGCCGCACTGAAACATGAAGTGCTCGCCGTAAGGGGTGTAGCCCACACCACGATCAAGAGTATTACCAACTGGCCCAGCAATCGCCGACGGTGCGGGCGGATCTAACCAAAGCTTGTAGCCTTTCTCTTGGATATAGTCATAGAGTTGCTGGTACGTGACGCCGGGTTCGATCAGCGCTGTACAGACCTCTGGATCCACGCTGAGAATACGATTCATGCGGTGCAGATCGAGAATGACTTGTCCGGTTTCGCCGGGTGCAGCTGACCCGTATCCGAGGTTTTTACCTGTAGAAATGGTCCAGATCGGTACTTTATACTCGTTGCAGATGCGTACAAGTTCCTGCACCTGCTCAGCGTCATTGGGCAGCAACGCAGCCGAGGGGATATAATCGGAAGCATCTCCAGCCATCATTATTTTTGTATAGGGCGCTAGCTGTTCGCTCTCGGTCAGAACGCTCTCGCTTCCAATCGTTTCGCGAAATTGATTTAACGCGGCATCGAAATCGGCCTCTGCAATGTCTTTAGGCAGAATACGCTTTGTCGTGCTCATAAACGTGTCTCTCGATTATTGTGATATAGATTTAGAGTTGAACCAGGAAGCTCTGCTCGCTGACACTCGTCGAAGTTGCCGTACTCAAAAAATGTCGCGCATGACGATCGCGAGCTGAGGTCAACGCTAAGCGGGCATATTCACGTCCTAAAGAAGCTTGCCAACTTCCCGTTTCAATAGTCGTTGGCTCGACAACAGGTCCGCGGTGACTTAACAAATGGTGCTGGTTTGACTCATGGCGCCCCAGTGCAAGAATCCGACCACGCCCGGCAAGCAGGCTCGTAAGCAGTACGATGCCCGACTCATCGGTAAAGCCGGCTGCCAGCGTGCCGCTGGGTAAGGCACTCAGCGCTAGCGGGTTAAGGCGTCCTTCATAGCGTGGTTCCAAACCTTGCTGACGGAGCCCAAGCCCTAGCTCGGTAGTCGACTCATTACTGCCATAAAGATTGATCTGGCCTTGCTGCGACATATTTGCCTGGTTCGCGGCGAAGGCACTACCTATCGATAACGGTGCGGATGCGCCCAGTAATAAGCTATTTTTGAGCAATGCTCGGCGTGTTAGCTTCATGGCATTACTCCTCACCTGTGGCGGCATTTGCCAGTTCACCGCGTAATAAAGCGTCAATCAGTCCCTCAAGCTCGGCATCGCTGATTTTGGCTTCACGGAATGAAGGCATCGCAGCCCGGCCTTGTCTAACCGTGTTACGTATATGATTCCCCCTCACCTCCCAGGCCCCTTCAGGAAAAGGCATGGTAATCATGGGCCCAACTGCTTTATCTAGGTTGTGACAATGAGAGCAAACCTGCCGATACACCTCGGCAGGTTCTCGCTCCTCGGCAGCTGTTGCCAAGCTAGCGGTTGTTAGTGGCAACAGCAGGCCACTTACAAGTGCTAGGCGCTTAATAGCAGGACATGAAAGGGGCCTAAACGGCAGGCGGCGGGTTGGGCCGTTGCTATCCACGGTGTTCCTATCGGTTGTTATGTTGTACATATCAGCATCTTCCGTTATTTCGACAGGGGCATGTCATAACCAAGGTACCCAGCACGACCATTGAAAATCTAATACTTTAGTATAAATCAATGACTTATCGCTGATCCTTTAGCAACTACCTTTCAAAAAGCGTGCCGATATAAGAAATAGGACGGCTATCAAGGAATTAACTGATCTACATGACTTTTAAATCCGGTTGGCGAACATCCGTTCGCAAATAACGTTTAATCATTTGATTAACCCTTCATCAAATAATCAACCAGCTTTCATTTCTTTGTAGCTGTTGTGCTTTTCCAAGGCTGCAAACCAAGTGGTACTCTTTTGTTTCTACCCCCTTTGCTACCAACCTCAACGTGAGTCGGCATGTTAATTTCATCTTCTGACTACCCGAATGCTCGCGACTTAATGGACGCGCTACGCTTTCTGCCTGAAGAGGGCCAAATTTGGCTAGGCGAGCAGCGCATGCTGCTGATGCCACTTGCCGCGTCGACATTCTTTCGTAACGAGTTAATTACGACGTTGGGCATGGAGCGCGCCCGGGGGATCTTTATGCGCCTCGGCTACTACTCAGGACTGATGGATGCCGAGCTTGGCGAGTCGTTGAGGGGGGAGCGTTTAGGGTTGGAGGAGAGCTTTCTCGCAGGGCCACAGCTACATGCGTTGCAGGGGCATGTGCAGGCTGTGCCGATCAGCCTGGAGATGAATCTCGAGCAGGATCTTTTTTATAGCGAATTCATATGGAAAGGTTCGTTTGAAGTCGACGTATGGCGTTCCCGCGGCCAGCAGCGCGAACCGGCTTGCTGGACGCTGCTGGGTTACGCGTCAGGCTACGCCACCCAGCTTTTGGGGCGCGAGGTACAATACAGAGAAGTGAGTTGCCGCGCCTGTGGCGACGACAACTGCCGCATCATTGGCAAGCTGGCCGAAGAGTGGCCTGATCATGTCGCCTTTGCTGAATTACTGCGTGAAGCTCCTCTAATTGACGAGCTTTACGAACTTCAGGCTCGTATTGCCACACTGGAAAGCGATCTGGCTCGCACACGAGACCAGGAAACCTGGGGGCCAATTGGCTCAACACCAGCCTTTCGAGAGATGCTCACCATGCTCGACAGTGCTGCTCCCTCGGAGGTTCCCGTGTTGCTACTGGGCGAAACCGGTACGGGAAAAGAGATTCTTGCGAGACGTCTGCATGATCATAGCCTCCGTGCCAGCGGGCCATTTATTGCAATAAACTGCGCTGCTATACCGCCTGAACTCATTGAGTCAGAGCTCTTTGGTGTCGAAAAGGGCGCCTACACGGGTGCGGTGCAGTCACGTATGGGCCGTTTTGAACGCGCCGATGGAGGCACCCTATTTCTGGATGAGCTTGCGGAACTTTCACCGCGTGCCCAGGCAGCGCTTTTGCGCGCGCTTCAGGAAGGTCAGATCGAACGTGTCGGCGGCGAGAGTGTTACAGAGGTCAACGTGCGTATCGTTGCCGCTACCCATACTGACCTACTAACACGTGTTGAACAGGGTAATTTTCGCCAGGATCTATTTTACCGCCTTAACGCTTTTACGTTGAGCGTACCACCGTTGTACCAACGCCTTGACGACATCGTGCCATTGGCGGAGCACTTTCTCACCCACTTCGAGCATCACTACCAACGCCGCACACTTGGCTTTTCCGACCAGGCTCGCTCAGCCATGCACCAGTACCGCTGGCCAGGAAACGTTCGCGAACTCAAGAACTGCGTCGAACGAGGTGTGATTCTCACTGCTGACAATAAACACATTACTGAAAAAGCATTGTTTGGTGATTACCGCGTCCCGACACTGGAGCGCGAGAAAGCCCAAGGCCTGGATGATACGGGCATGCTCATGCCAACACTCGACGACAACTCCAGCAGCCTAACTCCACGACAGTGTATTCAGCCACTACTAGACGCTGGCATGACATTAGAAGAGATAGAAAGAGCACTAATTCAAGCCGCCAATAGTGATAGTGGCGGAAATATATCTGCAGCAGCGCAGCGTCTAGGAATGACGCGTGCAGCCTATGCCTACCGTCTTAAAAAGCATCGACTCTAACTATTGTGTGCCCGCACGAATAATATTCTCCATGTCTCCAAGGAATCACGCCGTAAAAAAAACGGCGATTATCGCGTATCATTTGACCACCTTTGGAGCCGTACTCAGATCAGGGGGTATGGAGATATATACTCAAACCAAGGGCTGCTAGAACAAGGAAAGAAGTATAGTGACGCTACCTTACGAGCGGACATGTGCAATTATCCAGACTGAAGCTATTCTCATTGAACTGAGCAAGGATAAATCCGTGCCTCCCCCTGCACAAGCGCATCGGCAAGGCGGCCTGCTCTGTCTTGATCTCGCACATCGCACGGTGACCGTGCAGCGGCTCACTGGGTGATGTGCGGTCTGTCCTGCCCCCACGGCTCTACTGTCGTTGCCCGCCATGTAGGCCGTCGATTCATTCGCTACACCTTTCCCGGCTTCTTCAGCCGATAGTCCAGGGCCGCCCGGCTTAGCCCCAGGCGCCGGGCGGCGGCTGAGATATTGCCCTTGGCCTCGCGATAGGCTTGCTCCAGTAGTGCTTCCTCCAACGTCTCGAGCGCGATGCCGCCTTCCAGAATGCTGGTACACAGCGTTTCCAGAGCATCGCCGGTATCGCTCGTTGCTGAGGTGTCTGAGGTGTCTGAGGTGAGGTGCCCGCTGTCGCCAAGTACCTGACCAACAGGATCAGGCCGTTGGCCGAACAGCGCCTGCTCACTAATAGACTGACGGTCGCCGGTGAGGATCACACCACGCTCGATGGTGTTCTGCATCTCGCGGATATTGCCCGGCCAGGCATGACGGTGCATGGCCGCCAGGGCCTGGTCGGTGAAGCCCAGGGTCTTGATGCGATAGTGCTGCTCGAAGCGGGCAAGAAAGTGCTCGGCGAGCGGGGGGATGTCGTCGCGACGCTCACGCAGCGGCGGGATCATCACCGGATAGGCATTGAGCCGGTAGAAGAGATCGGCGCGGAAGCGACCGTCCTGGACGCGCTCCGTCAGGTCGCCATGGGTGGCGGCGATGATGCGGACGTCGACGTGGTAGCTGGCCTGGCCGCCGACGCGCTCGATCTGCTTCTCCTGCAGTACCCGCAGCAGCGCCGCCTGGGCGCGCGGCGAGAGCTCGGCGAGTTCATCGAGGAACAGGGTGCCGCCGTGGGCACGCTCGAAGCGCCCGGCGCGGGACTGCACCGCGCCGGTATAGGCCCCCTTCTCGACGCCGAACAGCTCCGACTCGATCAGCTCGGGCGGGATGGCGGCGCAATTGACCGCCACGAAGGGACCGGTAGAGCGCTCACTCTGCTGGTGGGCGCGGTGGGCGAAGATCTCCTTGCCGGTACCGGTCTCGCCGAGCAGCAGGATCGATACCTCGGAGCGCGCGGCGCGGTCGATCAGGTCGAGCGCACCCAGGAAGGCCGGGGCCTGGCCAATGGGGCGATGACGCTCCTCGCCCTGGTGTCGGACGATGTCGTCTTCGAGATAGGCGATGCGTGACTGCAACTCATAGAGCTCGTCGATCAGTGGATCCTCGCGGAAGAGTTCGGCGAAGGCCTCGTGATCTTCCCATTCATGGGCCGGCTTGCCGACGATGTGACAGCGCTCGTCGCCACGGCCCCGGCACTCCACCTCGCGATACTGGATCTCGTGGCCCAGGAACTGGCTGGAGTAGGCGCAGGCATAGCCCAGCTGCAGCCAGCACACCGGCTCCTTGAGCAGGCCGAAAGCGCTTTGGCTGATGGCCACCTCGTAGGAGTCCTGCCACTCGAACTCGCTATAAAAGTGCCCGCTCTGGGTGTCGATCTCCAGGGCGATGGGCGCCACCTTCACCAGCCCGCGCAGGGCGTGGAGCTGAGGGCCGGTCAAAAAGCCATCCTCCACCGACATGTCCTGGCCGCGTACTGCCCGGGCCAGCTCGGCATCCTGGATGCCGGCATGGTAACCCAGTCGCATGAAGAAGCTGCGCGCGCGCTGCAGGCCCATGGTATTGACGATCTCCTTGCGGAAGGTGGCCATGGTTTGTACTTGCAGCAGCAGCATTCGCTGCTCGCCGAGCCAGATCTGGCCCTCGTCAGGCAGGAAACGCAACTTGTCGAGAATGTCCTGGCTGTCGGGGTAGTGCGGGGTCGTCAGGAGTGCGGGCATGGGGTTCCTCGTGGCGTCAGGCGGTCGCGTGTTGTTCTATTATTGGCTGGGTTGTTCTTTAGTCTAACTCAGCCGGCCGGCCGGTCTTGTCGCCGGCGAAGGCCACAGCATAAGTCCCCAATGCGTTTTCCACCAACATCCGCCTGGCCCAGCCCCGGCTTTTCCAGGATTTCATGTTTTTGTGAAGCTGCGCCGCAGCATTTCACCATTTCCTTGATCTCTCTCATGCCAGCTCTCCTGTGAGCTCTCACTTCCCATGACGCAGGTCATTGTTTCGCAATGATCTATGCCTTTTTTTCGGAACTTGGCACGGCTCTTGTAACACCTGGGTGACGACTCACTCGGAGGTGCTAGATGTCCCAGTCATCCATTCCCAGGAACCTCAAGCGCTTTGTGCGCGTAAAGGAGAGAAGCGAACGTTTCGAACAGCTTGCCGCCGAGCACGAGAGTTTCACCTACGTGCCGGCCCTTAATTCACCCCTAGATGATGACGCCTGGGATGGTTTCGTGGGCTTCGTTCAGGATACGGCCAATACCTACTTAAATGGCCGCTTCAGCGAGCACAAGGCCTACCTGTGCGGCCGTCGCCGATGATCGATACCACCTCGGGGCCTGATGAAGGGCCGGCTGTTCGAGCGCGACATTGATATGGAGCGCTTCCTCACCGCCGCCGATGGTGCCGAGACGACCCAACGCTCGGCCCTCTTCAAGCGCATCTGACCGACAGCGGGTCGTCGATCGGCGCCGACCCGCACGGAATAACACAATAGGAACAACACCATGACCGTGAAGATATTCGGCACCCCCGAAGTGCAGGATTTCCTGAAGACCGTCGCCGGCTTCGACCAGGAGGGCGGCAACGAGCGCGCCAAGCAGATCATGCACCGCCTGATCTCCGACCTCTACAAGCTGATCGACGACTTCGACGTCAGCGAGGAGGAGTACTGGTTCGCCGTCAGCCTGCTCAATGCCCTGGGCCATGATACCCAGTTCGGCCTGCTCTCCCCGGGCCTGGGCTTCGATCACTTCCTGGACATGCGCCAGGACGCGACCGACGCCGAGGCCAAGCGCACCGGCGGCACCCCGCGCACCATCGAGGGCCCGCTCTACGTGGCCGGCGCCCCGGAAGCCGAGGGCTTCGCGCGCATGGACGACGGCAGCGACCCGGATGCCGAGGTGATGTGGCTGACCGGCCAGGTGCGTGACGTGGACGGCACCCCGATCCCCGGCGCCAAGGTCGAGATCTGGCACTGCAACTCCAAGGGCTGCTACTCGTTCTTCGATCCGACCCAGGACGAGTACAACATGCGCCGCACCATCTACGCCGACAGCGAAGGGCGTTATACCGCGCGCAGCATCATCCCCTCCGGTTACGGCGTGCCGGAAGGCGCCCCCACCGACGTGGTGCTCAAGTCCCTGGGCCGTCACGGCGAGCGCCCGGCGCATATCCACTACTTCATCTCCGCGCCGGGTCACCAGCACCTGACCACCCAGATCAACCTGGCGGGCGACCCCTACACCTTCGACGACTTCGCCTTCGCGACCCGCGAGGAGCTGGTGGTGACGGCCAAGCGCATCGAGGACAAGGACGAGATCGCCAAGCGCGAGCTGGACGGTTCCTTCTCCGAGGTGGTGTTCGACATCGAGCTGGCCAAGACCGAGCAGCCCGAGCTGCAGCACCGCCACGCGCGTCCGCGCGCCAAGGCCAAGGAAGACGAGCAGAACCAGGCCAGCCAGCTGGCCGCCAGCGCTAAGGTCTGACGATCGAAACTGAAAGACCAGCTGGCGTTCGGAGAGCCTTGTTAGGGCTCTTAAATGCAGAAAACCATCAACACATATTTTCAATATATAATAAGTTGGAGTATTGATATGCAGTTTCACGTATCAGGCTATCAAACCGGTGACCCTATGACCTTGCCGGCTCAAGGGGTTGGAGTCGATCGACCCAAAGATCTGCCAGAGACTATGGATGTTCTCATCGTCGGCTGTGGGCCGGCCGGATCAATCGCAGCTGCGCAGCTCTCACAATTTCCGAACATAAATACACGCATGATTGAAAAGCGTGGCCACCGTCTGGAACTGGCCAATGCAGATGGTGTTCATTCGCGAACCATGGAGACATTTCAGGCATTTGGATTCGCGCACGAGATCTATGCGGAGGCCCACACTATTACAGACATGACGTTCTGGAAGCCGGATCCGAACGAACCAGAGCATGTCGCGCGGGAAAGCAGTGTCCGGGAGCTCCCCACAAAGTTCAGTGAATGGCCCATGATGCTCATTACTCAAACGCGAATCATTGATCATTTTAACCGTTACATGAAAAACGCGCCCACTCGCATGGAGCCGGACTACGGTTATGAATTCGTTGATTTTGATGTATTGGAAGACAGCGACTATCCGATCAAAGTCACATTACGCCGCTCCGCTGGTGACGATCAAGGTGAAGAGTTTCAGATCCGGACAAAGTATCTAATTGGAGCAGACGGCGCACGGAGTAATGTTCGAAAGTCGCTGGGGTACCGGCTTAGCGGTAACCAAGCGAACCAGGCTTGGGGTGTCATGGATGTTCTTGCAGATACTGACTTTCCGGATGTTCGAAAGAAGTGCACCATTAAAGCCAACAATGGTCGTTCCATCCTACTCATCCCGCGCGAGGGTGGGTTCCTGTTCCGCCTTTATGTAAACCTTGGAGAAGTTCCGGAAGGCAACGAACGTAGTGTCCGGGAAACCCCTCTCGAGAAGATAGTCGCTCAAGCTCAGGCAATCATGAATCCATATAAGCTTGATGTGAGAAATGTGGTGTGGCACTCAGTCTATGAGGTAAGCCACCGTATCACTGACGATTTCGATGACAGGAGCTCCGAAAAAACAAACAGTGAGTACCCGCGCGTTTTTATCACTGGCGACGCCTGCCATACACACTCAGCGCAAGCAGGCCAAGGAATGAACGTTTCCATGCAGGATGGCTTCAACCTTGCTTGGAAATTGGGCCATGTGCTCACCGGTAACAGCCCCAAGCAACTTCTATGTACCTATGCCGACGAACGCAGAGACATTGCTCACCGGCTTATCGAGTTCGACAAACAGTGGTCTTCTCTCATGGCTGAGTCGAACGACCGACTAAAGGATCCACAGGAACTGGAAACGTTCTATACCCAGACAGCGGAGTTCAATGCCGGTTACCTCACCGAGTACGAGCCATCCATAATCACCACATCCGTACGTCATCAGCAACTCGCGGCCGGCTACCCAATAGGCCGACGTTTCAAATCCGCACAGGTGGGTCGGGTATGTGATCTGGTGCCTCTGCACATTGGCCACCAGCACACTGCTGATGGTCGCTGGCGCGTGTATGTATTTGCAGACGCACCAGCCCCCAACGAGTCTGAGGTGCTGGGATCCTGGACCTACTGGGCGGAAGAGGCTTTGCCTCCCCTGCTGTTCGACATCAAATTGATCCACCAACAGGCCTACACTGACTTCGATATGTCAGATGTTGCCCAGGTTTTTAAGCCTAAAGCGGGGTGTTTCGAGCTGACCGATATGGAGCATGTGTTCGGTACACTCGAGGACCACGATATATTCGAAGAACGTGCTATCTCTCGGGGTGGCGCAGTAGTGGTCGTACGCCCGGATCAGTACGTGGCCGGCATTTTTCCGCTGGATAGCACGGAGGAACTGGCGTCTTTCCTCAATGGCGTATTCCCCCCAGTCCACTCGTAGAAGACGCGTCCTGGCATTGGAATCAATGCACCTGTCCAGTGAAGGCCGGAGTCATTACTGCTTCGGTCTTTACTAACTTTTACAAGTAATATTTCAGGAGTGCTCGCTTTGGCGTAAGTAAGCCCATCGTGCGCTTCAGGGAACGATCAATTTCGATGAGGCTGTGGGGTGGTGGATGGTGATCGGCCTCGGGGCATCGCCGGAAGCGGCGCTAAATGCGGCTCGGCTTGAACAGCTAAGCCTGCTGAGAGGGCGCGCCGTGACCCTGGGAGCTCCTAGCACTCCATGTGACGCCGAGGACTCGGATGGCACCTATGCGCGCTGGTTCAACGAGATCGATGTCACCTACGTGATGGTTCGCCCCGACTACTACTTAGCCGCCTCTAGTTCACCAGAAGCGCTGCGCCGGCAGTGCGATGAAGTCATGCTGCAGCTACACATGCAGGCACCGAACCATCAGACCAGTCGCTGCGCCTGAGCCACGATCGATAATAATTTTCCCCTGGAGATTATGATGTCACACGACTTCATCTATACCGCCAACCCGGCTCGCATCGTGTTCGGCCCTGGCAGCTTGGCCAAGGTAACTGACGAGATTCGCCAGCTTGGTGGCTCCCGAGCCTTGGTGCTCTCTACCCCTTTCCAGCGCGAGGATGCCGAGCGGCTCAACCATGAACTGGGTGAGCTGGGCGCTGGCGTCTTCAGTGAAGCCGCCATGCACACGCCGGTGGCGGTCACCGTGCAGGCCGTGGCGGCCTACGCCGAGGTGGGGGCCGACTGCGTGGTCGCCCTGGGTGGCGGCTCGACCATCGGCCTGGGCAAGGCGATTGCCTACCGCAATGGCGCTCCTCAGGTGGTGGTGGCCACCACCTATGCCGGCTCCGAGGCTACGCCGATCCTGGGCCAGACCGAGGAGGGCGTGAAGACTACCGTCAAGGACGCCTCGATCCTGCCCGAGGTGGTGATCTATGACGCTAACCTGACCCTGGGGTTGCCGGTGGGTATGAGCGTGACTAGCGGGCTAAATGCCATGGCCCATGCCGTCGAAGGCCTCTATGCCAAGGACCGCAATCCCATCACGGCACTGATTGCGCTGGAGGGGATCCGCGGCCTTAAGGAGGCCCTCCCGGTCATCGTCGAACGCCCCGGTGATGTAGAGGCCCGCAGCAACGCTCTCTACGGCTCATGGCTGTGTGGCACCGTGCTGGGCACGGTAGGCATGGCACTGCACCACAAGCTGTGTCACACCCTCGGCGGCAGCTTCGACCTGCCCCATGCCGAGACCCACGCCATCATGCTGCCGCATACCGTCGCCTACAACGCCCGCGCCGCGGCGGATGTGCTGGCACCGGCCCCCGAGCTGTTCGGCGGTGAGCTGGGCACTGGCCTGCATGACTTCGCCAGGTCACTCGGGGCGCCTCTGGCGCTCAAGGAGCTGGGGTTGGCCGAATCCGACCTGGATCGTGCCGCCGACCTAGCCGTGAAGACCCCCTACTGGAACCCCCAGCCTGTTGAGCGTGACGCCGTTCGTGAACTGCTGCAGCGAGCCTGGAGCGGTGCCAACCCTGAATAAAGTATAGGAGCCTGCCAAGGCGGGCCCAAGGAGAGGAACGCCAAATGTCACAGATTGATTACTTCACCGAAGAGCGCTCCGTCGAGGCGGTCAACGCCCGCATGGGCGATGAGGTGACTCCCCGCCTGCGTGAGGTGATGGCCTCACTGGTCAAGCACCTGCACGGTTTCATCAGGGAGGTCGAGCTCACCCAGGCGGAGTGGGAGGTTGCCATCGAGTTCCTGACCCGCACCGGGCAGATGTGCGATGACAAGCGCCAGGAGTTCATCCGTAAACAATGGGATGGATTCCTCCCCACCCTCTACCGGCGCCGGTGCGCCATACTGAGAGGGTGAGGTCACCGGCTGAGGAGCGCATCCCATGAGCATTTCACGCGTTGGTGTCGATATTGCCAAGTCCGTCTTTCATGTCCACGGCGTCGATCGCCATGATCAGGTTCAATGGCGCGGCAAGTACCAGCGTGACAAGTGGCTGGATGCCATCGTCAAGCGCGTCCCCGCGGGCGCCGAGATCGGCATGGAAGCGTGTGCCTCCGCCCATCATTGGGCACGCGTGCTGCAGGCGCGCGGTTACCACGTCAAGCTGATCGCCGCCCAGTTCGTGAAGCCCTACGTCAAGAGTAACAAGAACGATCGCGTGGATGCCGAAGCGATCTGCGAGGCCATGAACCGGCCTCACATGCGCTTCGTCGCCGTCAAGACGGTCGCCCAGCAGGATGTTCAGGCGGCACGCAGTGAACTGGTTCAGCAGCGTACCGCCAAGGCCAACCAGATTCGTGGCCTGATCGGCGAGTACGGGCTGGTGGCGCCCACCGGCATTGGCCAGCTGCGCGCGGCCTTGCCACGCTGGCTGGAGGATGCCGAGAACGGCTTGACCGACGACTTTCGTGTCTTGTTGCCGAGTCTCGCCGAGGATCTTCGCCACCTTGATGACCGCATCGTCACGGTGACAGAACGCATTGAGCGCCACGCCCAGACTGACCCCGTCGCCAGGCGCCTGATGACCCTACGCGGCGTCGGCATATTGACCGCCAGTGCATTGACCGGCGCCCTGGGCGATGCTCAAGCCTTCAAACGCGGCCGCGATTTTGCCGCCTCGCTGGGGCTGACACCGCGACAACACAGTACCGGCGGGCGCGACCGCCAGCTGGGCATCAGCAAGCGCGGCGACTGTTATCTGCGCACCTTGCTGGTTCATGGGGCTCGCACGGCACTGCGATGGAGCGAAGGCCGGGAGGACAACCTCAGCCACTGGGTCAGGCACTGGCCCAACGCAAGCACGCCAATGTCGTGGTCATCACGCTGGCCAACAAGACGGCTCGCCTCGCCTGGGCGATCACACGCCACGACAAGGCCTATGACCCCGACCTGGCATCGCAGGCGGCGTAGCACCGGAAACCTGAGGCACCCCACCATCAACGATTGCTGAGCATGCTGCTAGATGGCGAACAGGTCGAACCGACGTCAGAAAACCCCTGTGGATCGCTGAGCCATAGAGCTCGTGTAAGCGAATGGGAGCTGACGTGCGAATAGCCCATTAGGATCCGATGCCGTTGGCATCTTTCATAAGACCGGATATACGTGTGCAGTCGTACCTACCGCCTATCGTGCCTCATGCTGGCAAACGGGGAGTCCATATACGATCCGAGGATCACTCATACAGGGCGGTCTCCAACTTCAAGTGCAACACTCGGTTTAATGAATGCCTAGTGGCGCTTCCTGAGTACGTTTGATCAGATCCATAAATACTTCCAAGGGTGGCCTAAAGCCTAACCGCTTTCGAGGCCGCGTGTTGAGCTGGAAGGCGATAGAGTCCAACTCCTCCTGACTGAACACCGATAGGTCGGTTCCCTTGGGCATGTACTGTCGCAGCAGGCCATTGGTGTTCTCGTTAATGGTTCGCTGCCAAGGACTGTGGGGATCCGCAAATCGAATAGACTGCCTGCAGCTTAGGTGATGCAAAAGGCTAAACAGGACATTTTGCACTGGTGGCAGTATCTCGATGCCAGTACGGTCTGTCAGCAATTTCGTGATGAAGCTGCAGTTGCACTGCCGCTTGCAACGCCAACGATTGAAGGCGAATCAGTAACTTGCGGAATGGATGGGAGTGCGCTGACAAGCCTGTGCCACACCTTGTGTCAGGTAACAGCTAAAGGTCATTAGATTGATAACAGGTATTAGCTCAAATGTTGGCGAGCTTGGCACACTGATGACACAGATTTGACACACGCAAAAATAAGGGCCTACGCGTTAACGTAAGCCCTTGAAATTATGGCGCGGCCTGGCAGGAGCATAAAAACCCATATAAATAATTGATTTTAAAAAAATAAATATAAATAAGAAAAATACAATATACCACTAAGTATACCAGCACCCCCACCTTCAACCTGCGAATAGCGCATGCTGAAAACATCAATCACTGGTAATTCTGTTTGTGGCGCATATGAGCTGCTTGTCTTCAGAAGCTGTCTTTCAGACAGTACTGATTAAGCCCGAGTGTGATCAGCTTGAGGTACAACGGACAACCAGCCAACTACATTCACTTATTGACTGCTAAGCTAATTGTGAAGTTGAAAATATAATTTGCTCCGCCACAAAGCGAATCAGTGGAACTTCTTTAACTAGCTTTTGATCATCTCTAAACGGAGTATACTTAGTTTTTTCGGACTCTTTCCTATGCACGATGGCATTTCTAGTTTTATATATCCTGCCAGCTAAATGTTTGAAACATAGCTCTTTTTCATCAGACTCAAAATTCACTGTTATACCACCAGAAAATGAAACTGAGTTGGTTCTATAGTATTCTAACAGACTCTCATCGTAGTCTTTAATTTTATCTACAAGCTCATCCAAATCAACAAACTTAATAAGCGACAACCTAAGACCTTCTTGTTCACTAAATGTCATGCTCTCATCGCGCATCTTAATTGACTTACCAATATCTTTAATGAGAGAAGATATGTCTTTCTTTCTCTTATATGAAAACTCTGGATGTGTAATGGCCCCTCTAAGTACCTATACAAAAGAAATCCGATATTCTCTGCCATAGCCTGACAACACCTTCTGCACATGTTGTCTCAGGGACTGAAAGCTTTCATAAGCCGTTAGTGGCAACCACTCATACTTTACCTTGCGCCAGAGAATCTCGATTAGGTTCAATTCTGGCGAATAGGAGGAAAGGTAGATCACATAAACCCGCTGATTCAGCCACTCCTGTCGCTTGCGTTGAAACAGGGCCGAGCGATGAACACTGGCGTTGTCCATCACCACAATGGCAAAGGTATCCGGCGATTTGCAGGTAATAAAGTGATCAAAGGCTTCGATAACAACCTCGGTGGTGACGGTGTCTGTTGTCGAATGGTAAATCAGCTTGCCTTGGCGACTCAGGAAGCCCAGTACATTCAAACGCTGACTGCGTGAGTAAGCGGGCATCTTTCGAGGAGATCCGACGGGACTCCAAGCGTAAGGCAAGACCGACGACTGGGAAAAGCCAGACTCATCGAAGTAGTACAGGTCAGCTTCGCCTCGCGCTTCCCAGCGCTGAAGCTCGGCCAGTAGGCCTTGGGTATTACGAAAGTCCGTCTCGTCACGCCGATCCTTAAGAGATCGCCGAGCGCGTTTGAAGCTATACCCCAGTTTTTTTTAATGCTCGCTTGATCGTCATGGTGCTCGAACATTTTCCCGTTTCCTGCTGGAGTTGTGCCTGGATCGCTTTCAGCTGGTGAGGCTGTTCTTCTATAAGCGCCCGTAACCGTTCTCTCTCCTCGTCGCTGTAGATAGAAGGACGACCAGTACGAGGCTTATCACTGAGTCCTTCGAGTCCCTGTGCTTCCCAAGCATCGAACCAGAGCGAGACCGTCTCTCGTGTGACAGACAGGATGTTGCAAATCTGGTTGATAGTGTGTCCTTGATGGCTCAACACGATGGCATGGGCACGGCGACGCAAGGCAGGCTTTTTTCCATACGTATGGGTGGTCATGAGCGCCTGAAGGTCGGTGTCGGACAGAGGTAGTACAAAGCGGAATGTCATGCTCATCGTCCTGGTTCAATTGTCAGAATTATAAGCATAGCGGAAAATTTGTGTTCGGCTACTTACCATTGCGGGCAAACTTGTTTTTAGCGGACTGTTTTGCATTTGAGTCGTTTATCAACGACGCTAAATTAAAAGAAAACGAAAGGCTTAAGCTGTTAGATCTACTCTTGGCATCGCTCTATATTTCTGGCCACCAAGATATCCGCATTTCTGGAGGTAAAGACAATTTCAGTCTACATTATGGTGCTTGGGAGCTCTTATATTCTAATGAAGGGAAATGTATTCGGGATAGGACGTTAGCTTCTGAAGATTTTGAGTTCGAGTCGTTGAGAGAAATATATGGAAGGTTTTCAAATGAGGTTGTTTCTGAAGCCGAAAGTTTCTTGCGAAAGAGAAAAGACGTATATGCAGCAATTTCTTTGTCCTTCCCAGACAGGGCCAAATAACAAGACAATGCACGCGACAAGCGCGTGATTGCGGCATTATATCAGAGACGCCTAAAAGGCAGCTTTTGGCCGATAGCTGAAGTTTTCAGATCTACCCAACACCAAACGTGCAGGAAACTGGTAAGGTGTAAATATTGGCTGATTATTGCTTACCAAAGCTTTGGCATAACGGCTGCTCAATTTCCAACTGCGACGGCGTACTCCTGATACCTGTACATTGCATCTTGCCATGCAGTGACAGGAAAGTCATCGTGATAAACAGCTGGTTCGCCAACTGGTGAGTCAGCGCCAGACATACCTGCCACTGAAAAAGCCAATCAATCCAAATCGGATCAACTGCCTGCCGCTCAGGTAATACAAAAGGCTAAACAGGACATTTTGCACTGGTGGCAATATCTCGATGCCAGTACGATCTGTCAGCAATTTCGTGATGAAGCTGCCGTAGCACTGCCGCTTGCCACGCCAACGTCTTCTCTGGATGGAATTTTTAACAGCGCATTACTTCAACGCCAACGATTAAAGGCGAATCAGCAACTTGCGGAATGGATGGGAGTGCGCTGACAAGCCTGTGCCACACTTTGTGTCAGGTAACAGCTAAAGGTCATTAGATGGGTAACAGGTATTAGCTCAAATGTTGACGAGCTTGGCACACTGATGACACAGATTTGACACACGCAAAAAAAAGGGCCTACGCGTTAACGTAAGCCCTTGAAATTATGGCGCGCCCGGCAGGATTTGAACCTGCGACCCTCGGCTTCGGAGGCCGATACTCTATCCAACTGAGCTACGGGCGCTTGTGGGTGCGTATCGTAACTGTGCAGGGGGGCTGTGTCCAGCCGTATGGTGCTTGAATACCTTTGGTCAATTGACCGTTTTCCCTGGTGTGGTGCATGCTTTGGGAGCACTTTTGAACCTTTGTCCCTTGGGAACACAATAATATGAAAACATTTGTACGTAGCACGCTGGCACTAGGCATCTCACTGGCGCTGGTAAGCGCCGCGAACGCTGCTGATTTTGCTGATATGGATCCGGTCACTCTGCGCCTGGCCCACGTGGTCAATGAACAGGATGGTTTCCACATTGCCGCCACCAAATTTGAAGAGCTGGTAGAAGAGCGCACCGACGGCAAGGTAGATATCGAGATCTACCCCAACGCCACCTTGGGTGACGAACGCACGCTGCTGGAAGGCATGCAGATCGGCACCGTGGATATGGGGGTGATCACCAACGGGCCGGTGGCCAATTTTGTCGAGGAGATGGCGGTATTTGAGCTGCCGTTCCTGTTCCCCTCCCCGGAAGCCGCTTATGAAGTGCTAGATGGCCCGATTGGCCAGGAGCTGCTCGACAAGCTTTCTGAGGTGAACCTGAAAGGCATGGCCTACGCCGAGCGCGGTTTCCGCAACCTAACCAACAGCGAGCGGGTGGTTAATTCGCCGGAAGACCTGGACGGCCTGCGCATCCGCGTGATGGAAAACCCGGTCTACACCGACACCTTCCGCGAGCTGGGCGCCAACGCGATTCCCATGGCGTGGACTGAAGCGCTTACCGCCATGCAGCAGGGCACTATCGATGGTCAGGAGAATCCGGTGAACGTGATTCACTCGTTCAATCTGGATGAAACCCAGAACTACATGACCCTCTCCCGCCACACCTACGCCCCGGCAATTTTTGTCATGGGTATGCCCGCCTGGAACCAACTGCCTGAAAATGCCCAGGAAGTGTTGCTAGCGGCGGCACAGGAAGCAGCGGAGCATGAGCGCCAAGTGAACGCAGAGATGGAAGCCGAACAGCTGCAGGCCCTGCGCGATGCGGGCATGGAGGTCAACGACTCGCCCGACATGGAGGCCTTCCAAACCGCCGTCGCGCCGGTGTATGAGAAGTACGGCGAGCAGTTCGGTGATTACCTGCCGCGCATCCAGGAAGCGCTCAAGTAATTCGCTTCCCATCGAGGCAAGCCCGACATTAGATAAAGTGCTTTTACAGCAATGGCTGAGGGCTGTTCCCACTCCGGAACGGCCCTTCCAACCAAGAGACACGCCTGATGGCTGACACCACCCATACAAAGCTGGCGAACAGGCTCAATAAGATCAATCTCAATTTACTATTGGTTTTTCACACGCTGTATTGGAAAAGGAGTTTGACGCTCACCGCACAAGCGCTTTGTCTGACGCAGCCGGCCGTCAGCCACTCGCTGAAAAAGCTGCGCCTGTTAATGGACGACCCGCTGTTCATCAAGACGTTGGACGGCATGCAGCCGACCCCGCTTGCCCGGCAGATGGATGCCGCCGTAGCCAAGGGGCTGTTCTACCTTGATCAGGCTGTTCACAGTAATAACGAGTTTTCGCCTGCCACATCAAAGCGGGAGTTTCGGGTCAGTTTGGTGGACTATGTCAGCCAACAGCTGCAACCCAAGCTTATCCAGCACTGCTTGGAACACGCACCAGACTTGTGTTTCAACATGCTCTCCACGCGCATCGCAAGCGTAGAGGGCGCCCAACAAGTCCTTCAAGAGCACGATATTGACCTGGCGGTGGTGCAGTTCGAAACCTTGCCGCCCACCTCTCATCATGAGTACCTGTTTGACGATGTGATTGGCTGTGTGGGTGATGCGACCTTTCATGGTGAGAGTAGCGCCATTACCCTTGAGGCTTTTTTAAACTCCCCCCAGGTCGCTTTGTCGCATCGTGAAGACAGCCCGCTGTTAATTAATGAAAAACTGCGGGAGTTGGGGTTAGAGCGGAAAATCGTCGCCAAGACGCCCTACATCAATCCGCTGCAGGAAATATTGGTGTCCACAGCACTGCTTTGCGTGGTGACAGAGAGCGCGGCCAGGGTCATTTGCCGCAACAATAGCTTGAAGTTCTACGCTCTGCCCCTGGTCGTACCGGCGTTCAAAGTCTGCCTGTGCTGGGATGAAAGAAAGGATCACGATCCTGGCATACACTGGTTGCGGCAACTAACCCGGGAGCTGATGACACCAGCCCCCTCCGCACTGGGCGACCCTTAATCAAACCGCCAAACTCACTCCACCGCCACGACTTTGCCACGATTCAACAACAGCTTGGGATCCAGAGCGACTTTCATGCGCTTCATTAACGCGATCTCCTCGCTGGAGCGGGAAATACTTAGGTAGTCGCGCTTTTCGAGACCAATGCCGTGTTCGGCAGAGATCGAGCCGCCGTACTCTTTCAGGGGCGAGTAAACCAACTGCTCAACTTGGCGGCGGCTTTGCGAGCTATCGTCGCGCACCGTGATCATGATGTGCAGGTTGCCATCGCCAAGATGGCCGAACACGATCATTTTACCTGTTTGCGGAAACTGCGCCTTGAGGTCTTGTTCCAGGGTATCAACGTACGCATCCATATGGGGAATCGGCAGGCTGATATCATAGGAGAACATCGGCTTCAGTTGGTGCACCAGCACTTCGATATCCTCTCGGATCGCCCAGATGCCCTGGCGCTGGGCACCGGAACTGGCTAGCACGGCATCGGTGATCAAGCCGTCTTCCATCGCCTTTTGCAGAATCTCAGAGAAATGCTCCGCATCCTGGGCGTCATCTAGCCCCAGGGTTTCGATGATCGCGTAGAAAGGCGAGTCGTCGGCCAACGGGGGCGCGTGCTTGCCGCTCTCGGTAGTGACCAGCTTGTAGTGGCTATTCCACAACGCCTCGAAGGCGCTAAGGCTATTGGCGAGCTCTTGGGAGAGCCTGCGTAATAGCTGAGTCAGGGCATCGAAGGAGGGCACCGCGACCAGCGCGGTTTGTTCGCTGGGCATATGTGGCTGCAGCCGGAGTACTGCGCGGGTGACGATACCCAGCGTGCCTTCGCTACCGATAAATAGCTGTTTGAGGTCGTAGCCAGCGTTGTTTTTGAGCATTTTGTTCAGCGAGCTGACCACGGTGCCGTCGCTGAGTACGGCTTCCAGCCCCAGCACTTGCTGGCGCATCATGCCGTAGCGAATGACCCGTATGCCACCCGCATTGGTGGCGATATTGCCGCCTATGGTGCACGAGCCCCGGGCGCCAAGATCGAGCGGAAACTGCATATCGATCTCCGCCGCGGCTTCCTGCACACGCTGGAGCGTCACCCCGGCCTGAACCTGAATCGTAGAGCCTACCAGGTCAACCTCTTCGATCTGGTTCATCAGTTCAAGAGAAACCACCAGCTCCTCGGGGCTGGCTTCCCCACCGTGCACAATGCCGGTCATGCCGCCATGGGTCACCACGAGCTGGTCGGCCTGGTAGCATAAGGCCATCACCCGGCTGAGCTGTTCGGTATTGCGGGGCCTTACAATAGCCTTGGCACGACAGGGCGCCCCGGTAAACCAGTCGACGCTACGCTGCGAGACATCTTCACCGAGCAGCACGCCTTCTGGGCCGACTACCGCTACTAGGTCGTTAAGCAACTTATCCATTGGTTATTCCTGTTTTAGCTGGCGTTGCCATGGGTAGCAAGACTTAGCCACCGACTAGGCCTTACAATTACCTTCCAAGGCATTTAATCAATCGTAATGTTTGCAGGCTAGCGCTAACCATCACCACTCTCAAGCCCTAGATCTATAAAGATTTTTTGGATTATTATCGCGAATAGTGGAATGAAAATAAGTAATTTGCCCTGTTAGTTCGATGTGATATAGATGAAGCCCAATAAGATAATAAGAACAGCCACCACTAGGAGATAATGTGAATCACAACGCCCGCTTCACCGCTCACGCCGCATCCTGTAATACAAGTAAATTCAAACAGTTAAACTTGACATTACTATGCGCTGGCCTGCTTGGTTTACCGCTCATGGTTCACGCAGAGGAAATAACCCCTACCAACCTGCGCTTAGCGACCGTGGTAAATACAGAAGATACTTACCATATCGCCGCCGAGCGCTTTCAGCAGTTAGTCAGCGAACAGACCGACGGCGCGGTCTCCGTTGAGATCTTCCCCAACGCCTCTCTAGGGGACGAGCGCACCATTCTGGAAGGTATGCAGATCGGCACTGTCGATATGGGCGTGATCACCAACGGGCCGGTGGCCAACTTCGTTGATGAGTTCTCGGTGTTTGAACTGCCGTTCCTCTTTCCAAGCGCCGAATCCGCTTACGCCGTGCTGGATGGTGAGATCGGCCAGGAAATACTGGGCAAGTTAGAGGATGTGAACCTTAAAGGGCTGGCATTTGCTGAGCGCGGCTTTCGCAATATCACCAATAGTCAGAACGCGATCAATGCGCCAGAAGATCTCGAAGGCTTGACACTGCGCGTCATCGAGAACGAGGTCTATGTAGATACGTTCCGGGAACTCGGCGCCAATGCCGTGCCCATGGCGTGGACAGAAGCGCTGACCGCCCTACAGCAAGGCACGATTGATGGTCAGGAAAACCCGGTTAACGCCATCCATGCCTTTAACCTGGCGGAAACCCAGGACTACCTCACCATGACTCGGCACATCTACGCGCCAGCGATTTTCATTATGAGCTTACCCGCCTGGAACGGCCTTCAAGAGGAGGTTCAGGAGATCGTACTCGATGCCGCCAGCGAAGCTTCTAGCTATGCCAGAGAACAAAATGCCATCATGGAAGCCGAGCAGTTAGCCGAACTGGCTGAGGCCGGCATGGAAATTAATGAGTCGCCCGATATCGCCGCCTTTCAGGAAGCCGTTACCCCGGTGTATGAGAAGTACGGTGATCAGTTCGGCGACTATCTGCAACGCATCCAGGAGGAAGTGAAGTAAGTGCCCACTCACACGCATCCATTGGTAATGTTGCTACAGCGTACTGAACGCTTTCTGGACGCCATTCTACAGCCCGTGGTCTTTGCGGCCATGGCGGCGCTGATTGGGGTGATTACCCTGCAGATTGTTTCGCGGGTGCTGTTTACCGCCGTGGGCTGGACTGAAGAGGTCGCCCGCTTTCTACTGGTGTGGATCACCTTCTTAGCCGGCACCTTGGCGTTTCAGCGCGGGCGACACATTGCCGTGACCTTTGTGGTGGATGCCCTGCCCGGCCGCCTGCGCCAAATCGCCCGGCTTGCCGCCCTGCTGATTGTTTTGGCGTTTATGATCACGCTGATCGTGATCGGCTACCGCTATATGCAGGTACAGAGCTTTCAGAAATCCGCCTCGCTGCGGCTTTCGATGACTTACGTCTACGCGGTGATGCCGATCTGTGCAGCGATTATGGCCTGGTACGCGCTGGTCGATATCATCGAGCTGCTGATTAACGGTGAAACCTCCCAACCCCAGGAGGAGTCGCTATGACGCTGCTGCTGTTTGGGCTGTTCTTCCTGTTTATGCTGTTGGGCGTGCCGATCGCCTTTGCGATTGGCGCCAGCACGCTCTATGCGCTCTATCAATCCGGTGTGCCGCTGATGGTGGTCACTCAGCAGATGTTCCAGGGCATCAACTCCTTTGCTCTGGTCGCTATCCCGATGTTTATCCTCGCCGGGGACTTGATGGCCCAAGGCAAGGTGAGCGAAAAGCTGGTTAGCTTTGCCGATTCGTTGGTCGGCTTTATGCGCGGCGGGCTATCGGTGGTCTCGGTGATGGCGGGCATGTTCTTTGCGGCAATCTCTGGCTCAGGCGCGGCGACTACCGCGGCAGTGGGTTCGAGCCTGGTGCCGGAGCTTAAGCGCAAAGGTTATGACCCGGCCTCAGCAGCCAGCTTGATTGCCGCCAGTGGCACCATCGGGGTGGTGATTCCGCCCTCGGTGCCGATGATCATCTACGCGGTGATCGCCCAGCAGTCCGTTTCCAAGCTGTTTTTAAACGGCTTTTTACCGGGTTTGGCGATGGGGCTGGGGTTAATGGCCATTGCCATTGCGCAGGCGTATAAGCGCCAGTACCCCAAAGGCACGCCGCTGTCGTTGGTAACCATCTGGACGACCTTTAAAGACGCCAGCTGGGGATTAATGACGCCGGTGATTATTTTGGGGGGGATCTTCTCTGGCATCTTCACCCCTTCAGAGGCGGCGGTAGTGGCGGTGAACTACGCCATGCTGGTGTCGCTGTTTGTGTATCGCGACCTTAATCTGCCCCAGATTTATAAGCTGCTGATCCGTTCGGCGATGACCACCGCGGTGATTATGCTGGTGATTGCCATGTCGGCGGTGCTGAGCTGGACGCTCTCCAGCTGGCAGGTGCCGGGGGCGATTGCCCAGGCCGTGCTGTCGCTCTCTACCAACCCTTACGTGATTATGCTGCTGATCGTGGGGATTATTCTGCTCACTGGGGTGTTTATCGAAACCGCCAGTGCGCTGATTATCCTCACCCCGGTATTGCTCCCGCTGGTGTTGCAACTAGGGATTGATCCGATCCACTTTGGTTTGATTATCGTCGTGGGGCTCTCTATTGGCATGATTACCCCGCCGGTGGCGATCAACCTCTATGTGGCCTCCTCAATCACCCAGCTACCGCTGGAGCGTATTACCCGCGCGATCATTCCTTACCTGCTGGGGCTGATCGGGGTGCTGCTGTTAGTGGTTTACGTGCCGATTATGTTGGGCTGGTCTGGCAATTAACCACACTGTCTAAGCATCGCTCATTAGAACGAAACGGGGCTTGCCATTGGCAAACCCCGTTTCATTTCACACCTGTTAAAGGTGCTGCTACCAAAAGAATTGGCAGTGAGATCACCGGCGCTGCGCACCAGCTTCGCGCCCGATTCAGTGTGCTGAACGGACGTATCGATAAGCGCACGAATCTCTTTGGAAGCTTCGCTCGAACGACTGGCCAGAATCCTAACTTCTTGTGCCACCACGGCAAAGCCACGGCCATGCAGAAGGGTTTAGCGTATAGACTAAGTATATGTCGACTTAAAGTGTGTCAACTTTAACCACTTTTGGGTTGTTTTTGCTTTATAGGCAGCTATTTAGCTAAATAACTAACGATACATAACCTAGGTTAAGGTAAAAACACACTAATCCATTCATGGTGGGGGAGTGGTGGCCAGGGATGGCCCGTTTTAGCAAGACGCTAACACATGTTCTTCGGTTGCCTTGATCTTTCTACCGCCTGATCAGGGCGACCTTTTTATTGCTAATGTCTTTTTTCCCTTCTCTTAATAACCTCGTTATCGACTCTCGATCTGACATTTCCTGACGTCCTTGTGATTTGCGCTTGTTACTTGCTATCGCCAGCAGCGTATCATGGCGCTAGTACACAAGGAGTATGGCAAGCCATGATTCGTAATTCCTCTCTGTTTAACGCGGCCTTGCTCCTGCTTCCTCAGTTGGCTCATTTTTCCTGGCGCGTACTTCGTAATTTTCTGAAAAACCACGGCATTCTGCTGGCAGGCGGGGTGGGCTACAATATTTTGCTCTCCATCGTGCCGTTATTTGCTGTACTGGTGGTGCTGTTAACTCAAGTCGTTGATCAGCAGCATCTTCTCAATGTGCTCGCTATCCAGGCCCGGCATATGGCGCCTGCCCATGCCGAGGTATTGCTTGAGGCTGTGCGTAGCCTGCTCGATTCGCGCGATGTCATCGGCATTCTGAGTTTTCCCGTTCTATTACTGTTCAGCTCCTTTGCCTTTCGCATGCTGGAAGACGCCTTGGCGATCATTTTTGATGCGCCGGAGAGCCCGCACATCAAGCGCCGTGTCTGGGTGTCAGTGATGTTGCCTTATGCCTTTATGGTGGTGCTGGGGGCGGGCTTGATGGTGCTGACACTAGTGGTCACCCTGGCCAGTTCACTCAATACGTTGGTCTTTTTATTATTCGAGCGCGAGCTGCCGTTGGCGAGCTTTTCAGAACCCGTGCTGAACCTAGCCAGTTTCATTGGGGTTTTCCTGCTCTTTAGCGCTATTTATAAAGTGCTGCCGGTGGTACGTATCGCCTTACGCCGTGCGGTAGTGGGTGGTTTTGTGGCAGCGCTACTCTGGGAAGGCGTACGGCTGTTACTGGTCTACTATTTTGCCAATCTATCGTTCGTAAACGCTGTTTACGGCTCGCTGGCAACACTGGTGATCGTGCTGATTAGTTTGGAAGTAGGCGCCATTATTTTACTGCTGGGCGCCCAGGTGATCGCCGAATTGGAACGCAACTCGCGCCTTGGTCTGGCTTGGCATCTCGACCCTAGCCGACAGCCTATTACACGGGTTGAATGAGCAACCTGGGCGTGGCTGAGGCTCTCTGCGCTTGCTTGGCGCTATGGTAAAAATACAAGCCAAACGACGTGGCAAAAAGCCCTAAAATCAAAAGGGCTTGATATTAACATCAAGATAAGAAGGGGCAAGATCCCGCTCAAGCGGCACGAACATCTCTTCCATAAAATCCATCAGCAAATGCGTCGCCTTTAATGCCTTAGGAGTGTCACGCTCAATGATCGCATCGAGCATATCCACATGCATCTGGATATTTTCCTGCACGGTGCGCTCACTACCCAGGTGGCTCTGATAAAGATACCCCAGCCGCCGAAACGTCGTGTGAAGTGGCCGCAATGTCCGTTCTACAAAGGGTTCGTCGGCAGCCTCCAACAGTAATTGATCCATTCGCTTGTCGAGCTCATTGAAGGGGCGAATATCACTGCCTGACTTTAATTCTCGAAGCATGCGGGCTAGTTGGTTCAGCTGACTTCTTACCAAACCACTGGCGTTATCAATGGCCAGTTCAACGACAAAACTCTCAATATCGCGCCGAATTCTTAACAACCGGCGTTCGCGATGCAAGTCAATGGGCGTAATCTTGACCCCGCGCCCAGCGCGTACTTCCAAAAGGGTGTCGTCCGAAAGCTTGCGAATCGCTTCAAGCACCGGGGTGCGGCCCAGCGATACCCGCTCCTGCAAGTCGGCCATTGTCATGGTCTCACCGGGTTTGAGCTCCATGTGAGCGATTAATGACTCAATTCTCTCGTAAGCCTGTTCTCCTTGGGACATCCCGTAAGACGATGTTTTAGTGACCATTATTTTGTAATCCCGATAAATTAGTGCCTTATTAGACATAAGTATCATGGTATATCAAGGTATATACCAATATATTTCTAATCAGAACACATGTGATGGATACGTCAATAACGCTTAAGTAGCGCATCACTTGATTCTTTATTTAATGTTTTCTTAAAAAATAAGTTTTCAATAACGGTGGAAGCAGACTCTTGTGACTAACATATCTTTAACGCGGCTTACTTTTAGCTTTCACCGCAACGTTAATAACCTTCAAAAAACGCTTAATTCACTCTAGAAAGTAGCTAAACCCTAAAATTCTTTTCACACAACAATGATACAAGAGGTGAGAAAGATGACCTTGTTCGATCTAACAGGCCGCACGGCACTTATTACCGGATCATCGGGTGGGCTGGGGCTCGCAATGGCCCGCGGATTGGCTCAGTCGGGCGCTCAAATCATTATTCATGGTCGTAATCGCGACAAACTCGAAGCAGCGCGTGATGCCCTTTCCGAGGAAGGGCATAGCGTATTGACCACATCGTTCGATATTACCGACGAAGCTGCCATTGAGCAGGCGCTGGCAGCGCTTGATGCCGATGGCGTTACTATCGACATCCTGGTCAATAACGCTGGCATGCAGCTTCGCCGCCCGTTGGTCGAGCTCGAACGCGACCAGTGGGACACCGTGATCAACACGAATCTGACCAGCACCTTCCTGCTGGGTCGCAACGTTGCCCGTCAAATGATTGCGCGCGGCAAGGGCGGCAAAATCATCAATATCGGCTCTCTGATGAGCTCAGTCGCACGACCAACCGTGGGTGCTTATACGGCCTCCAAGGGCGGCGTGCGTCTGTTGACCCAATCCATGGCAGCGGAGTGGGCTGAACATAACATCCAGACCAACGCCATCGGCCCTGGCTACATGATCACGGAAATGACCCAGCCATTGGTCGATGATCCGAAATTCAATGACTGGATCGTTGGCCGCACCCCTTCCAAACGCTGGGGAGTTCCCGAAGATCTTGTTGGGACGGTGGTCTACCTGGCATCCCCGGCGTCGAGCTACGTAAATGGTCAGATCATTTACGTCGATGGCGGCATGCTGGCCGTTCTTTAACGGCAATTTAAAACCCGAGAAAGATAACCACACCGGTATGACCGGATGAACGACCTATATAACAACATACAAGGACTAGGCTCATGCAAATCAAACACGCTTTAACCACAACACCCGCTGTGCTGACGGCATTGGCGCTCGCCATCAGCAGCACGTCCGTTCTAGCAGCAGATTACAATGCCAAGCTCTCGCTAGATGTGCCGGAAGGCAATACCAAGTATGTAGCGGCGCAGCAGTTTGCCGATCTGGTGCGTGAACGCACAGACAACAATGTTGATATCCAGCTGTTCGCTAACAGCGTGCTGGGCGGAGAAAGCGAATCTGCCGAAGGTATCCGGTTGGGCTCGGTTCAGATGGGCATCATCACCAGCTCTGTACTGACCTCTTGGATTCCCGAGGTTCAAGTGCTCGATTTACCTTATTTGATCGATGGCGAGGAGCAGGCGACAGCGCTCAGCGAACCATTGACCGAAGAACTCTCAGCCAACTTTGAAGAGCAGGGGTTCCATCTGCTCGGCTTCTCCGTCAATGGTATCCGTCAGTTGATGAGCAGTTTCCCGATTGATTCGATTGACGACATCCAGGGCAAGAAGATGCGCGTCATTCAGAGCCCGTTGCACGTCGACGCCTGGCAAGCAGCTGGCGCCAACCCAACGCCAGTTCCCGCACCTGAAATCTATAACTCCATGCAGACAGGGGTTATCGACTTCTTTGATAACACTGCGACTAACTATCTGACCAACCGCTTCTATGAAGTGGCTCCATACTATGTGAAAACCGATCACATCTTCGCCATGGGTACCTGGGTAGTGTCACAGAACTGGTGGGAGCGTCTGCCTGACGACTACCAGGAGGTGATCACTGAAGCAGCACTGGAGGTTCAGGCAGAGCTACCCGCAATGCGTAAGAGTGACGACCAGGCGGCATTGGATGAAACCGTTGCCGACGGTGCGACGATCATCGAAATCGAAGACAAAGGGCCATGGCAAGAAGCTATGAAGCCGATCCGCGACGAATATGTTGAAAAAATCCCGAATGGCGAAGCACTTGTTTCGCTGATCGAAAACGCGGAATAACAACCCTGTCGGCCCCACCGCTATGGTGGGGCCGAGTGTTTGTTGCGTCTTCACTGGCGCCGCCCTTCTGGAGCGTATCGGATGTCTGCCTACCGTTTTTCCCTTGCAACCTCATCATTGGGCATCGGCCGCGCCGCCACCGGGCTGGAAAGCCTGGTGCGTTTCCTCGTCTTTGGTATTTTGCTGGCCATGACCCTGGCGGTGCTCGCCGGTGTCGTTTCTCGCTATGTTTTCAACGACTCTTTTTCGTGGACCGAAGAGTTCGCGATATGGTGCTTTACCTGGTTAATCTTTCTCGGCGCGGCATTAGGGGTACGCCAACAGCGCCATGTTGCTGGTGACTTCCTGCCTAAGGATCTGCCAGCCTGGCTCACCGGTGTACTGGGCTTCACCCAGAATCTTATCCTTTCGCTGACACTGATCATGATGCTGTTCGGCGGCTACCAACTAGCCGACATGGTGGGTGGCACCAGCGCCAGCTTACAATGGCCTACGGCTATCAAGTACGCCGTCATTCCCATTTCCGGTGTCATCGCGCTGGTTTTCCTGCTCGCCCGCGACGCTGACAATACAGGTATTCTGATCCGCAACTTGGCGGCGATTGTCATCGCTGGCTTGATCTATGCAGGGCTGGATCAAGGCCTATTGGGGCCCTTACAGGGCGTCTCACCAAGCCTGATCATGCTGGTGGTTTTCTTTCTGGCACTCGGGGTTGGGGTACCGGTATCTTTTTCGTTGATGTTCGGGGTATTTCTGGCCAGTTCGGCCTCGTTTATTCTACCGGCGCCAGCGGTGGTTCAGAACATGGTCACCGGCTCGACTAAGTTCATCCTGCTAGCGATTCCCTTCTTTCTATCTACCGGTTACCTACTTAACCTGGGTGGGCTTTCGACTCGCTTAATTGATTTCGCCACAAGCCTGGTCGGCCACCTGCGCGGCGGCTTGGCCCACGTCAACATCCTCAACAGCCTGATGGTTGGTGGTATCTCAGGCTCTTCGAGTGCCGATGCGGCCAGCAGCACCAAAATCCTGGTGCCTGAGATGGTCAAACGCGGCTACTCGCCAGCGTTCTCCTGCGCAGTCACCGCCTCATCAGCTATTCTGCCCAACGTGGTACCTCCAGCCATCGCTATGCTGGTCTACGCCTCGGTCGCCAACGTTTCTATCGCCCGTTTGTTTATGGCCGGTATCGTGCCTGCACTGATGGCCGCCGGTGCGTTGATGCTGGTGGCTTATTGGATCTCCGTGCGACGTCAGTACCAGACAGCTACCGCGCGTGCGCCAATGGCCACAATCTGGCATACCTTCGTGCGGGCACTACCGGTGTTGGTGATCACCGTTGGAGTACTGGGCGGGATCCGCTTCGGGGTTATTACCGCCACCGAAGCGGGCGTTGTGGCGTTGCTCTGGACGTTCGTGCTTGGCAAACTGGTATTCAAAGCGTACGACTGGAAGCAGTTTTACCGCTCCTTCGTTGAGTGCGGCACCGACGCCGCGCTGGTCGGTTTTTTGATCGCGGCCTCGGTACCGTTCGCATGGATATTGATTGCTGAGCAGGTACCCCAGGAAATAGTCGGCTGGGCAGGCACGGCGGCCGACAGTCAGTTCGGCTTGTTCATCATCCTTTTAGTAGTGCTTGCCGTTGCCGGCATGTTTCTCGACCTGACGCCTGCGATGCTGATCATCGCTCCCCTGTTTTTACCGATGATGACCAATGCCGGCGTCGACCCGGTGCAATTGGGGATCGTGATGATTATTACCTTACAGCTAGGGGGGATATCCCCACCCGTGGGGTTGTTGGTATTTATCACATCGCAGATCGCCAAGGTATCGCCTTCCGCCGTGTTCCGTGCGGCGGTACCTTTCATCGCTGCGACCATGGTGATCGTCCTGCTCCTGTGCATGTTCCCCGCACTCACCATTGGCCTGTGGAACCTATTGGAATAATAAGCCGCTAAACCACAAAGGCCGCCATACATTTGGCGGCCTTTGTGCATCGCGGACTTACTAAATTGCCCCTGTACTCACGGCAGCCGCTTTATCAGCCTGCGGGCGCCGCTCATCCAGCATCCCTTTGTCGAGAATAAAGCGGATGATCTCCTCAAGCCCTACCCCGTCATAAAGATTGGTAAACACGAAGGGGCGTTCGCCGCGCATTTTCTTCGAGTCGCGTTCCATCACTTCTAGCGAAGCGTGAACATACTCGGCGATATCGATTTTATTAATGATCAGCAGGTCTGACTTGGTAATGCCCGGCCCGCCCTTGCGGGGAATCTTGTCGCCTGCGGATACGTCGATCACATAGAGCGTCAGGTCGGAAAGCTCGGGGCTGAAGGTGGCCGAGAGGTTGTCACCGCCCGACTCGACCATCACCAGCTCCAGCTTCGGGTGACGCGCCTGCAGCTCATCGATGGCGGCCAGGTTCATCGAGGCATCTTCACGAATCGCGGTATGCGGGCACCCCCCGGTCTCAACCCCTAGAATACGATCCGCCGGTAGGGCATCGTGCTTGAGCAAAAAGTCGGCGTCTTCGCGGGTGTAGATATCGTTAGTGACTACGGCGATATCGTAGTAATCACGCAGCGCTAAACAGAGTTGCTTGAGCAGTGCAGTTTTGCCGGAACCAACCGGGCCACCCACACCAACGCGTAAACAGTGAGTCATTGTTCTCTCCTCGTTAACTTCTAGGTCATCTAACTTCGAAACAGGCGCGAATATTGGGTTTCGTGCAAGGCGCTAGCCAGTGCCAGGCCGGGCAGCACCGGGCCCAGCTCTTCATCATCCAGCGTAAGCGCCTGATTAACGGCATTAACTAGCGCGGGGCGCAGTTGTTCAATTACTCGCTGGGCAGCGGTGTGGCCAAGTGGCAAGGCTTTACAGGCCACCGCCAGTTGGTTCTCCATCCACGCCCAGGCAAACCCCAGCAGCGTTTGGCGAACAGACACGCCACGGACGTGGGCCGTGTAGGCAAACAGCGTTACATAACCTGCTTGGGGCGGAAGCAAGGGTGGGAGCAATCCCTCACTTTGCAACTGCTGCTCTCTCGGCAACAAGTTCAAGCTGCCCAGTAGGCGTTTTAGCGAGGCGCCCAGCCTGCTATCTTCGGCGGCGAGCTCGGCGGTTTCCCGGGTAGCAGCCAGCCACTCATCCCACGCGGCAATTGATTTACGACCTTCTGCCATGTCCGCCTGGCCAAACGCCTGACCAAACGCATCATGCAACCGCGCCAGCACTGGCAGTTCGCAGCGGGTTAAGCCATCTTCCAGCACACCGTTTAGCCACTCGGCGAGGCTGGCTTCATCGCGCACCCAGTCCAGCTCAAAGGCGCTTTCCAGACCTTGGGAAAAGGCAAAGGCGCCGATGGGCAACGCTGGGCTCACCAACTGCATCAGCCCTAGCAGCGCTAGCTCATCACTTTGGCTTTCTAGCGTAGTGAGTTCAGTGGGCATGGTGGTGCTCATGCGAGTGGTCATGATCGTGGTCGTGTGAATGACCATGTGAATGTCCGCCACCTACTTGGTTATAAGCACCCGGCTCCGGGTCGAACGTTGCGTTGTGGTGCTCTAGTTCGGCACCTAACAGCTCGGCGAGCTCTTCCAACACGTGATCCGGCGGAAAGCGCACCCAGCCGCCCTTTTCATCTTCACCCAGCGCCAGCTGTACGTGGCGATTGCCAAGATGGTAGGCCAGCCGTGCCAGCGGTAAGCCAGCACTCACTCGCGCGGTAACCACCGGTTCTACCGCTGCGCAGACACGCACCACTTCGCCGCTTTCGGCTTTTAGACCTTCGCCGCTGCGCAGCACCGGGCCGCGATCCAGAAACAGACCCAGTTCGCGGCCGCTATCGCTTTGGGCTTTTAAGCGCCCGCGAATACGTAGCTCAAAGGGTAGCGTGAGCGTATCGCTCGCTGCGCTTTCCTCTATCGGCCCTAAGCGTTCTATGAGTTTAAGCATTGGTATCATCCTGTTCAGAACCTGCAGTTAAGCACCCAGTAGCCGAGCCGGGGGTAGGTCGTAGTGAGGGTCTTTTGCCATGGATGGCAAAAGTAGCGTACAGGGATGTATTTACAGCGCCCTCACGTAGACCTACCCCCGGCACTGCACTTGCTGGCGGTCATAGTGCGCTATTCAAAATAAATGATAACGCTGAGCCAGCGGCAGTTCGGTGGCGGGCTCGCAGGTTAAAATTTCGCCATCGCAGCGCACTTCGTAGGTTTGCGGGTCGACGGTTAATTCTGGGCAGGCATCGTTTAGCTTCATATCCTTTTTGCGCACTTGGCGCACGTTTTTGCACGCCGCCAGTTCGCTATTTAGCCCCAGTTTCTCTTTGATGCCCGCATCCAGCGCGGCCTGGCTGACAAAGCTGAGCCGGGTTTGGCTCGCCGCACGGCCGAAAGCACCAAACATATAGCGGTAGTGCACCGGCTGGGGCGTGGGAATCGAAGCATTGGGGTCGCCCATAGGCGCGGCCGCAATCATGCCACCTTTGATCATCATCGCCGGTTTTACGCCGAAGAAGGCCGGTTTCCACAGCACTAGATCCGCCAGCTTACCAACTTCTATCGAACCCACTTCATGAGCGATCCCGTGGGTGATTGCCGGGTTAATGGTGTACTTGGCGATATAGCGCTTAGCGCGAAAGTTATCGGCACCCATCGCTTCGTCTTCCGGCAACAGGCCGCGCTGCACCTTCATTTTATGCGCGGTTTGCCAAGTACGGCAGACCACTTCACCTACCCGCCCCATGGCTTGGGAGTCTGAAGCGATCATCGAGATCACGCCCAGGTCATGCAGAATATCTTCTGCGGCGATGGTTTCGCGGCGAATGCGCGAGTCGGCGAAGGCCACGTCTTCGGGAATATTGGGGTCGAGGTGGTGACACACCATCAGCATATCGAGGTGTTCGTCGATAGTATTGACCGTGTAAGGCCGTGTCGGATTGGTGGACGACGGCAATACGTAGGCTTTCGAGCAGGCAGTGAGGATATCCGGCGCGTGGCCGCCGCCCGCACCTTCGGTGTGGTAGGTGTGAATGCAGCGCTCTTTGAACGCGGCCAGGGTGTCTTCCACAAAGCCTGATTCATTTAGCGTGTCGGTATGGATCGCCACCTGCACATCGTAGGCATCGGCTACGTTGAGGCAATTATTGTTCGAGGCGGGCGTGGTGCCCCAGTCTTCGTGCAACTTGAGACCCATGGCGCCCGCTTTGAGCTGGAGCTCCAGGGATTCGGGCAGGCTGGCGTTGCCCTTGCCCAGAAAGCCGATATTCATCGGCATATCGTCCACCGCCTGGAGCATTTTGCCGATATGCCAGGGGCCTGGCGTGCAGGTGGTGGCGTTGGTGCCGGTGGCTGGGCCGGTGCCGCCGCCGAGCATGGTGGTCACGCCGCTCATCAGCGCTTCTTCGACCTGCTGGGGGCAAATAAAGTGGATATGAGAGTCGATGCCGCCGGCAGTGAGGATCTTACCTTCGCCGGAGATGATTTCGGTGCCGGGGCCAATCACGATCTCCACATCGGGCTGTACGTCTGGGTTGCCCGCCTTGCCAATCACGGCGATGCGACCGTTCTGAATGCCCACGTCGGCTTTAACGATACCCCACCAATCGAGAATCAGTGCGTTGGTAATCACCGTATCCATCACCGTGTCGTCGGCGCGCTGGCTTTGGCCCATGCCGTCGCGAATGACCTTGCCACCGCCGAACTTCACTTCATCGCCGTAATGGGTGGCGTCTTGTTCGACTTCGATCCACAGCTCGGTATCGCCCAGGCGAACGCGGTCGCCCACCGTGGGGCCGTACATATCGGCATAGGCTTGTCGGCTGATCTTGTTGGTCGGCTTCATTGTTTATCCCCCTCTAGCGCGCCCATCACATCACCGCGGAAGCCGTAAATTTCGCGCTTGCCAACAAATGGAATCAACGTGACTTCGCGGGTCTGGCCGGGCTCAAAGCGAATCGCCGTGCCTGCGGCCACATCCAGGCGAAAGCCTCGGGTTTTGTCGCGATCAAACACCAGCGCAGGATTGGCTTCGGCAAAGTGGTAGTGGGAGCCAATCTGGATCGGCCGATCGCCGGTATTGGCCACCTCGACACTAATCCGCTCACGCCCCGCGCACAGCTCGATTTCACCTTCTTTTAACTTGTACTCACCGGGAATCATTTGGTTGCTCCTTTCAATCGCCCCTCAAACAATAGGCGTATGGACAGTGACCAGCTTGGTGCCGTCGGGGAAAGTGGCTTCCACCTGCACTTCGTCGACCATCTCGGCGACGCCGTCCATCACATCCTCACGGCTAAGGATCTCGCGACCATAGCTCATCAAGTCCGCCACGCTGCGGCCATCCCGGGCGCCTTCCATAATCTCGAAGCTGATCAGCGCCACCGCTTCCGGGTAGTTGAGCTTTAAGCCACGTGCCTTACGGCGCTCCGCCAGTTGGGCGGCGGAGAACAGCAGCAGCTTGTCTTTGTCTCTCGGGGTTAATTCCATGGGGCATTTCTCCAGCAGTGCATCGCAGTGATGCCTATTAGGTTAGCCAAATTCGTGGGGTATGCGCGGCGCGGTCTATCCACCGGGGGCGCAGCAGTTGCCAGGCCTTTTCGCATAATGCCCAGGCTTCGTTGCGCGAGTTGCCCAAATAGCGCAGTAGCAGAACACCGTGGCGGACGGTAACCGCCCAGCGCGGGTTATCCGGCAGCGCTTCACGCAAGGCTTCGATGGTCGCAGGCGCGTCGCTAATCCCAACCGCCCAGAGCGTGGCCTGCACCGTGGCACCGCCCTGCCCCCAGCGCCCAACAAAGCGTGGGTGAAGTGGGTCTAACGGTTGGCGCTCTAACCACAGCGGCTTGCCGTCCAGGGTTAAGCGGAAGTGCTGCTCAATGCGGCCTGAAATGTAGGGTAAGTCGCTGGCCGGGCGGCCCAGCGCCATCACTTCCCAGCCCAGGCAGCGGGCACTGCCGTGCAGCTCGATATGGGTGCGCTGCTCGCCTTTCGAGCCATCGAAGGCGATGGTTTCCTGTGGCAGCCATTCCAGAGTGGCGCCATCTTCAACGCTTAACCGGGTGTGCTGAGCCCACGCCACGCCCTGGCTGTCGGCTTTATAGAGTTTATTGGCGGCAGGCGTTGTGAGGAGCGCATGGGCACCGCGCTCGACATGCGCGTTAATAGTGAGCGCATCGCCGCTGACCAAACCGCCCGGTGGGTGCAGCACGTACACATGGCACGCCTCACCGCGCCCTTCCGGGTAGAACGACCGCTGCACCCGCAGCGGCCCCTGGTGGCGCGCCTGCACCATGCGGGTAACGCCATCGCGCTGGGCAAACCGCAGATCTAGCGATGCCGCCCAGTGGCGGCCGTGGTCAAAGCGGTGGCCGGAGGCAAGGGGAGATTTTGCGATATCGCATAGCATCATAATTAGCTATCGCTTCCTGTCAGTAAGCCATTAGCTAACTAGTGCAATTAATGCGCCAAAATGGTGAAAAGCAGAGGACAGGGCCATTCATCGGACTAATACTGCGTTTTGTTAGCTACATAAATCAAAAACGCACCAAAAAAGTGCTAAATAGAACTAAAAAGCACCATACAAGGGCGCTACTACTCTTGCCCTTGACGAATGCACCATCACCCTGTATATCATTTGATAGATCATAAAACTATCAAATGGAAAACACCATGGATATCCATTTCACTCAATATCAGCCTCCCAAAGCTTTGGCGCCCGGATTCTGGCAGCAAGTTGGTCTGCCTGCTCGCGGCCGTAAGCTGCATGAGCTGCTACATGCAGGCGTGGAATATCGTGTCTATCCCCAACTTGCCAAGGTATCAGGTATCGAGCAGAAGGCCCTGGCGCGCTATGTGGATATTCCCTCTGCCACGCTCAGCCGTCGCGCCAAATCGGGCCGCTTCAAAATGGAGGAGAGTGACCGGCTGTATCGCTTTGCTGAGCTTTTCAAGGCGACACTGGATCTATTCGAGGGGGACGCGGAGGGCGCCCGCGCCTGGCTGCTCAAACCCAATGCCGGGCTAGGCGGTCGTCGCCCTGTCGAAATGAGCGCCACATCGGCGGAGTATCAAACGGTGTTGAACCTCATCGGGCGGCTGGAGCACGGGGTCTCGGTATGAACGAGGTCACCGCCTATCGGCTGGTTAAGCGTAAGTTTCAGGAAACAGCGTTTGATGGCGAGGGCGCACGGCTTTACGGTGGGCGCTGGAACAGCCCGGGGAATGCCTGTGTGTATGTGGCAAGCTCCGAGTCGCTGGCGCTACTGGAAACTATGGTGAATCTGGAAAGCTATCGGCTGCTCAATGCGTATGCGCTGCTGCGCCTAACGCTGCCAGCAGACACCATTCTAAGCGTTGGCGAAGAAGATCTACCGGAAAACTGGCAGGAAGCCCCAGCGCCCGCAGAGACTGCTGAACTTGGCGATGGCTGGCTGGCATCCAACCAAAGTCTGGCACTGGCAGTGCCGAGCGTGGTCGTGCCGAGAGAGCTCAACTACATGCTCAATACGGCGCACCCCTTATTCGATCAAATCATCGCGACGGCCGAGGCACTGCCCTTCCAGCCCGATCCAAGACTTTGAACCGGGTGTGGATAACTTAAACCGTTCTTAGCAGACTTCAAAGGCGCGTTAGTAGCCCGTCTTACGTTTATTCCCGCAATACTCAAATGCCTTTTTCAGCCCACCTCAGCGTCTTTTATCCGCTTGACATTTCATCAATAGCGTCACAAACTTAGCCAAGGCTATACTTCTTTCCCTAGGACAACCAGTTTACACAAAGCAACTTCAACCCATCTACCTCATGACGAGTCTGGAGCTAAATAATGGCAACAAAATATGCCGTGATTCTATTGGGAGCGCTGCCTTTTAGTGCGTTGGCAACTGCCGATGAAACGCCCTTAAACGTGGTGGCAACGATTGGGATGATTGCCGATGTAGCGCAAGAAGTAGGCGGCGAATGCGTTAATGTGGAAGCCATGATGGGCCCCGGCGTAGACCCCCATCTGTATCAGGCAAGCGCTAGCGACGTGGCCTTGCTGCGGGGCGCCGAACACATTCTCTATTCAGGCTACTCATTGGAAGGACAGCTGGGGAGTGTGCTGGAGAATTTCTCGGCACGAACACCCACGCTTGCCGTGGCACCCGCTTCCATTGACCCGGCGTCGTTGATCACCGCTCAGGATGTCTACGGGGTCGACCCTCACCTGTGGATGGTTGTCTCTTTATGGGCCCAAACACTGCCCACCCTGAGCGATGCATTGAGCGAAGCACGCCCTGAGTGCGCCACGACGATTGAAACCAATACCGAGCGTTATCAGGCTCAGTTGCTAGCCTTGCATGAGTGGGTTAAAGAGAGCATTGCCAGCATCCCCGAAGAGCAGCGTATTCTCGTCACCGCCCACGACGCGTTCAGCTACTTTGGCCGTGCCTATGACATTGAGGTGGAAGGGATTCAGGGCATTAGTACCGAAACCGAAACTGGGATCGCCGATATTCGCAGCATGGCGGATAGCGTTGTTGCCCGTAACGTGCCCGCCATATTTGTCGAGAGCACCATCAATCCACGCACCATTCAGGCAGTGATCGATGCTGCAAGGCAGCGCGGCCATGATGTGACCATCGGCGGCCAGCTTTATTCCGACGCCATGGGCGATGAAGGCACGGTAGATGGTACCTATATGGGCATGATCTACCGTAACACCCAGCACATTGTCGAGGCGCTAGGCGGTTCCTTGGCCCCGCTGCCAAAGGCACTGGATGACTGGGCCAGCGAGTGGCAACTCGCTCAATAAGCATTCGATAAGGCAGTGATCCATGGCGACATCCGACCTTACAGACACCGCACTGAGTATTAAAAACCTGACGGTGAGCTACCATAACCAGCCCGTGCTTTGGGATATCGATCTGGATATCCCCGCCGGTGTCATGGCGGGCATTGTCGGCCCTAACGGGGCGGGCAAGAGCACGTTGATCAAAAGCCTACTGGGGCTGGTGCCGTCGCTGTCAGGCGAGGTGATGGTGCATGGGCGACCTTACGCCACGCAGCGTAAACGGGTGGGCTACGTGCCCCAGCGCTCAAGCGTTGACTGGGATTTTCCCACCACTGCACTGGATGTGGTCACCATGGGGCTTTACGGGCGTTTAGGTTGGCTCAAAAGACCGGGGCGAAAAGAGCGCCACGAGGCGCAGGAAGCACTTGAAATGGTCGGTATGAGTGCCTTGGCTGAGCGCCAGATTAGCCAGCTCTCAGGTGGCCAGCAGCAGCGCGTATTTTTGGCCCGTGCGCTGGTGCAGCAAGCCGATGTGTATTTTCTTGATGAACCCATGGCTGGCGTCGATGCCACCACCGAGCGGGCCATTATCGATATCCTGCGCCGCCTGCGCGACGCGGGTAAGACGCTGATTGTGGTACACCACGATCTGCAAACGGTTCGCACCTACTTTGACTGGCTACTGCTACTCAACGTGCGAGTCATCGCCAGCGGCAAGGCCGAGGAGGTGTTCAAGATCGATCACCTGCGCCAGGCTTACGGCGGTCAAATCGCGCTACTTAACGACAATGAATCGTTAATGTTTGCCGCCTCAAAGGTGAAGTAACCCATGGTGTGGCTTGAGCTTTTATCTGACTACACCTTTCAGAATGTCGTCATTGGCGCCTCGCTGCTGGGGCTGATCAGCGGCCCGCTGGGCTGTTTTGCGGTGCTGCGTCGCCAAAGCCTGCTGGGAGACGCGATTTCCCACGCCGCCCTTCCCGGCATCTGTTTAAGCTTTATCATCACCGGCAGCCGGGATATTGGCGGGATTATTATTGGTTCACTGATCACCGGCTCCGCCGCCGCGCTGATTATGCTGATGCTAACGCGCTTAAGCCGCCTGAAAACGGACGCAGCCCTGGGCGCCTGCCTGAGTATCTTTTTTGCCGTGGGTATCGTTCTGCTCACCTATATCCAGAGTACCAATAACGCCTCCCAGGGCGGTCTTGAGGCCTTTCTTTTCGGCCAGGCCGCCGCGACGCTGCGCTCCGATTTATGGGTGATGGGCAGCATTACGCTGGTCACGCTGCTGCTGCTTGCCGTCTTCTGGAAACAGGCCAAGCTGGTCACCTTTGATGCGGAGTACGCCCGCACGCTCGGCATGCCTATCACTGTGATTGAAGCATCGCTCACCGCTATGGTTGCGCTAGCGGTCGTCGTCGGCCTGCAGATGGTCGGTGTGATTTTGATGGCCGCCATGATCGTGGCACCCGCGGCCGCCGCGCGACAGTGGAGCCGCCACCTAGGCGGCATGCTCACCATCGCCGCAGGCGTCGGTATTGTCAGTGGCGTGTCAGGAGCGACCATCAGCACCCTATCGCGCGGCCTGGCAACCGGCCCGCTGATTGTCCTTACCGCAACCGTCATTGTGCTTATATCGTTGGCATTGGCGCCCGGCCGTGGGCTGCTGTGGGGTGTGATAAAGCACTATCGCCAGAAGTCAGCGCTGCAGAAACAGCAGCTACTTTATACGCTATATAAACACTCGGGTGACCCCTCATGCGCCCCTTCAACACTCGGTTCACGCAGGATGCTCAACAAGCTTAAGCAGCAAGGCTACCTAACCCGCTCTCCACGCGGTGCCACCCCAAGCGACGGCGGCTGGGGGCTAACGGCACAGGGCCAGGCGGAGGCTAGAAGAGTGGTCGCGGCCTTTGAGGAGTTAGCATCATGATGGCAGAGCTACTGACCACCACTGCCCTGCCCATTATGCTAGTGGGCGCGATGGTAGGCATCGCCTCCTCGGCGGTGGGCACCTTTTTAGTGCTGCGCGGCAACAGCATGTTATCCGACGCAATCAGCCATTCGATTGTGTTTGGCATTGTCATCGTCTGGCTGCTGACCAAGCAACAGAGCGGGCCGGTACAACTGATCGGGGCCGCCCTCACCGGGCTGTTAACCGTCCTGCTCACCGAAGCCTTAGCAAGCACCAAACGGGTCAAGCAGGATACCGCTATCGGCCTGGTCTTCCCGGCGCTGTTCTCTATCGGCGTGCTGCTGTTGAATATTTATGCCAATGATGTGCATATCGACACGCATACCGTGCTGCTCGGTGAGATCGGTTTTGTCTGGCTGGATACACTCGACATCTTCGGCCTGCCCATCCCCCAGGCGCTGGTATCGATGAGCGTAATGACGGTGCTCAACTACTTATTTATCGGACTCTTTTATAAGGAGCTGAAGCTGGCCACCTTCGATCCGGCGCTGGCCAAAACGTTCGGCTTTATGCCCTCGATTCTTTTCTATGTGCTGCTGATGCTAACAAGCTCCACCGCGGTGGCGGCCTTTGATGCGGTAGGCGCGGTGCTGTTTATCGCCTTTGCCATTGTTCCCGCCTCCGCCGCCTATTTGCTGACCGACCGGCTGTGGATGATGTTTATCATCGGTGCGCTAATTTCTATCGCCTCGAGTATTTCTGGCTACTACCTCGCCGTGTATCTCAACGTCTCCATTGGCGGCATGATGGCCGTCATGACCGGCGTATTCCTGATGCTCGCCTTTCTGGCAGGGCCACGCTACGGCGTGATTACCCAACGGGTCAAACGCCAACGGGCACGCCAGGCGCCGGTGGAGCCGCCGCCCAGCGTTTGAAGCCCAGCTTTTGGAAACACCGCTCATCCGAGCGCAAAAAAGCGACCGCCTTTCGACAACCGCTTGGCCGGGCAGGCGGTAACCGGGTGTGGATAACTTAAACCGTCAGATGCTGCTTGATCAGCTCATTAGAGAGCTCGCTGATCTCCCCTTTGGCCACCGGCCGGCCGCGATCCATGATCACAAAGCGGTCGGCGTACTTACGGGCAAAGGGCAGCTTCTGCTCCACCAGTAGCACCGTAAGGCCATCCTCGTTGATCAACTGACGAATCACTTGGCCGATTTGAGCGACGATATTGGGCTGAATGCCCTCACCTGGCTCGTCCAGAATCAGCAGTTTGGGTTCGATGACCAGCGCACGGCCAATCGCCAGCTGCTGCTGTTGACCACCGGATAAATCACCGCCACGGCGGTTTTTCATCTCCTTGAGCACGGGGAACAGCTCGTAGACCCGCTCGGGAATCTTTTTCAGCCCGTCGCTGCGGGCGGCAAGGCCGGTGCGCAAATTCTCCTCTACAGTCAGCAGCGGAAATATCTGCCGCCCTTGAGGCACGTAGCCAATTCCCAACCGCGAACGCGCTTCCACCGCTTTTTTGGTCAACTCGATCTCACCGCCACCGCTTGAAGCAGCGCTTGTGTAGCGCAGCGCACCGCTTTTCACCGCGACTTCACCCATTACGGCTTTTAGCAGCGTGGTTTTGCCCACGCCGTTGCGGCCCATCACGCAGGTGCATTGCCCGGCGGGCACCTCAAGATCCAGATCCCAGAGGGTGTGGCTTTCGCCGTAGAACTGGTTGAGCTTTTCAATGGCTAGCATCAGGCGGCCTCCTCGTCATCGGCACCCAGATAGACCTCAATGACTTTGGGGTCGCTGGAGACTTGATCCATGGTGCCTTCCGCCAGCACGCTGCCCTGGTGCAGTACGGTGACTTGGCGGGCAATCGAACGCACGAAACCCATATCGTGCTCCACCACCACCACGGACTGCTTACCGGCCAGCCCGGTGAGCAGTTCGGCGGTGCGCTCCATCTCCTGCTCGGTCATGCCCGCCACCGGTTCATCCACCAGCAGCAGGCGCGGGCGCTGCATTAACAGCATGCCGATCTCCAGCCACTGTTTCTGGCCGTGGGAAAGAATGCCCGCAGGCTGATGGCGCAATACCGTCAGGCCAATGGTTTCCAGCACTTCATCGATGCGGTCTTTGATCTCGCCGGTCATGCGTGCGGTCAGGGTGGGAAAGATCCGCTTGTCGGCAGCCATGGCCAATTCCAGGTTTTCAAACACCGATAGCGCTTCGAACACGGTGGGCTTTTGAAACTTGCGGCCAATGCCCAGGCTGGCGATATCGGGCTCGTTCATGTGCAGCAAATTATGGCGACTGCCGAACCACACGCTGCCGCTGGTGGGTCGGGTCTTGCCGGTGATGATATCCATCATGGTGGTCTTGCCCGCCCCGTTGGGGCCGATAATGCAGCGCAGCTCACCGTCGTTGATGGTCAGGTTGAGGTTATTGATGGCTTTAAAACCATCGAAGCTCACGGTGACATCTTCCATATAGAGTATCGGCCCGTGGCGAACGTCCACCGGAGAGGCTTGGGGCGCCATAAAATCGAACACCCGGTCACGCTGGGTCAGCGATTGCAGCAAACTCATGCGGAGGCCTCCTCGGGCGTGGGTTTATGATCCGGATCAGTCGTTTGATCCTCGCGTTTACGGCGCTTAAGGTAGCGAAACAGTCCCGCCACGCCCTTGGGCAGAAACACCGTGACCAGTACAAACATCGCCCCTAACGCAAACAGCCAGGCATCGGGCATGACGCCGGTAAAGATAGTTTTGGCGTAGTTGACCAGAATGGCACCAATCACCGCGCCATACAGCGTGGCGCGACCGCCTAGCGCTACCCACAGCACAATCTCAATGGAGAAAATCGGCGAGAATTCGCTGGGGTTGATAATCCCCACTTGCGGCACGTAAAGCGCCCCCGCCAGGCCTGCGAGCATCGCCGAGACCACAAACACAAACAGCTGAAAGCGTTCGACGCGGTAGCCGAGAAAGCGCGTACGCGCTTCGGCGTCGCGAGTGGCCACGCTCACACGGCCCAGCTTGCTGGTGACAATTGCGCGGCAGAGAATAAAGCCCAGCGCCAACGCCACCCCGGTGGCCAGAAACAGCCCTAAGCGTGTGGCGTCGCTGCGTAAATCGAAGCCGACGATTTCGCGGAAATCGGTGAGGCCGTTATTGCCACCAAAGCCCATCTCATTACGGAAGAAGGCCAGCATCAAGGCAAAGGTCAGCGCCTGGGTAATGATCGACAGATACACTCCGGTAACCCGCGAGCGGAAGGCCAAGAAGCCGAATACCAGTGCCAGTAGGCCGGGGGCCAGCAGCACCATGGCAAAGGCGAACCAGGCCATATCGAAGCCGTGCCAGAACCACGGCAGGCTGTCCCAGTTCAGGAACACCATAAAGTCGGGCAACACGGGATTGCCGTAAGTGCCTCGATCGCCAATTTGGCGCATCAGGTACATGCCCATGGCGTAGCCGCCAATGGCGAAAAAGGCGCCGTGTCCCAGGCTCAAAATGCCCAGATAGCCCCACACCAGATCCACCGCCACGGCGAGCAACGCGTAGCTTAAGTACTTACCGAACAGATTGACCGTATAGGCGCCCACATGCAGCGGATTCTCCGGCGGCACCGCCACATGCAGGATAGTGACCAGCGCCAGGGCGGCCAGTAGCACGCCAAGAAATATCTGCGTAGAGCGTTCGCTGAAGGGTCGTGTTAGCCAAAAATTCGTCGATGATTCGGTCGTTAGTGACATCGCTTAGCCCTCCGCAGCCCGGCCCTTCTGCGGGAAGAGTCCACGCGGGCGTTTTTGAATGAATAGGATGATAAAGACCAACACGATGATCTTGGCCAATACCGCGCCAGCCCAAGGTTCCAGCACTTGGTTAATGACACCCAGCGATAGCCCGGCCACCAGCGTGCCCCACAGGTTACCCACGCCGCCGAACACCACCACCATGAAGGAGTCGATGATGTAGTTCTGCCCCAGGTTGGGGCCTACATTGGTGAGCTGGGAGAGCGCCACACCGGCAAGCCCGGCCACACCCGAACCTAGTGCAAAGGTCATGATATCCACACGAGTGGCACGAATGCCCATGGAGCGGGCCATGGCGCGATTCTGAGTGACGGCTCGGACCTCAAGCCCCAGCCGCGTGCGGCGCATGATCAGCATCAGGCCGGCAAACACCACCAACGCAAAGCCGAGCACGTACATGCGGTTGAGCGTTAGCGACAGCGCATCGTTAACCACCAGCGAACCGCTCATCCACTCCGGAGTAATCACGGTACGGTTAAGCGGTGAAATCACCGTGCGCACCAGCTGCTGGAGAATCAAACTGATACCGAAGGTCGCCAGCAGAGTTTCCAGCGGGCGACCCTTGAGGAACTGAATCACGCCGCGCTCGATCGCCACACCGGCTAGGGCCGCGACCATAAAGCCTGCGGGAATCGATAGAATCAGCGCCAGCCCTGGTTGGCCAGGTAGCAGTTGCTGCATCGCCCAGGTGGTATAGGCGCCCAGCATCATCAGCTCGCCGTGGGCCATGTTGATCACGCCCATGACCCCAAAGGTGATCGCAAGGCCAATGGCCGCCAGCACCAGCACCGAACCCAGGCTCAAACCAAAATAGAGCGTTTCCAAACCGCGGTTGATTTTGAGCTGCTGCTCGATGCTTGCCAGCGAGGCGGCAGCGGCGTTGGCGACCACAGGGTCGTCACCATTCACCGCTCGGCTTAACGCTACGCGAGAGCGCGGGTGAAGGCTGCCATCCAGCGCTTCGACCCCCGCCATTTCGCCTGCTTCAGCTTGATAAATCGCCACGGCCTGGGCCAGACGATAGCGCACTTGATCGTCTTCTTCCTGTTCGATCAAATCATTGAGGGTGGGCACCAGCTCACCATCCACTTCACCTAACAGCCGCTCAGCCGAGATACGGCGGCGCTCCACGTTGGGCGAGTAGAGGTCAACCACCGCAATGGCGCTGCGCAGCTGATTGCGCAGATTGTTGTTAATGCCCACACGCTCCAGGTCGCGGCGGGACATCTCGCCCAGCGCCTCACCGGTCAGCACATCAGCCACCGGCCAGTCACGGCCGCGGTTCTCAAGCACTAGTACAAAGCGGCCATCGTCGGTGCGCTGTAAGCGGCCATCCAGCAGCGCCTGCAGCCAATCACGGGCGCGCTCGTCGTCGCTTTGCAGAATAGCCGTAATGGCTTCGCCTTTGGCGGTATAGGATTCAACGTCCAGCGCCTCTAACAGTTCGAGCGCGGCCGCATCATTTGTGGGATTGCTGGCGGCGTCTGTTGATTGCGCCTGCGCGGTGAGGGTCGCCCCCACCAGCAGGAAACAGAGCAGCGCCAAGGAAAGGAAACGCCTCATGGGGTTCTTCCTTTGGTTATCTAAGAGGGAAAGATAGCGTGCTCCTTGCCGCGCCAACCATCGAACCACGACGCGGCAAGGGGTTTTAGGCTTTACTCAGCGAGTGCCGCTTCGGCTTCTTCTGCTGCGGTGCTGCCACCACAGGAGCCGTTCACGACGTTAAAGTTGCCGCATTCCATCGGCTTGCGCCAATCGGCAATCAGGTCACGCGAGCCAGGCAGGTAGTCAGACCAGGCGTCGCCCGCCACAGTAGAGGGCGTCTGCCACACGATGTCGAACTGGCCGTTATCCTGAATTTCACCAATCAGCACCGGCTTGGTGATGTGGTGGTTGGGCATCATCGCCGCATAGCCGCCGGAGAGGTTAGGTACGGTCACACCGATAATGGCGTCTTTCACCGTATCGACATCTGTCGTGCCCGCTTTGCGAACCGCTTCGGCCCACATGTTGAAGCCGATGTAGTGCGCTTCCATCGGGTCGTTGGTCACTGCCATATCGTCGCCGGTGTACTCAATCCAGGCATCGATAAAGTCGTAGTTGTCATCGTTATCGACGCTCATGAAGTAGTTCCAGGCGGCCAGGTGACCGACCAATGGGCCGGTATCAATACCGGTAAGCTCCTGCTCGCCCACAGAGAAGGCGATGACCGGAATATCGGCCGCGTCGATACCCTGGTTGGAAAGCTCAGTATAGAACGGCACGTTGGCGTCGCCGTTAACCGTTGAGATCACGGCGGTTGGTTTACCCTCTTCACCGAAGCGACGAATTTCTGCCACGATGTTCTGCCAATCGGAGTGACCGAACGGCGTGTAGTTAACCATGATGTCCTCTTCCGCGATGCCGTGTTCATCCTTGAGGAACGCTTCGAGGATACGGTTGGTGGTGCGCGGATAGACATAGTCAGTACCGACTAGCGCAAAGCGCTCGATACCCACTTCGTTGATCAAATATTCAACCGCAGGAATGGCCTGTTGGTTAGGCGCGGCGCCGGTGTAGAAGACGTTTTCAGAGGACTCTTCGCCCTCATACTGCACCGGGTAGAACAGTAGACCGTTAAGCTCTTCGACGACTGGCAGCACTGCTTTACGAGAAACCGAGGTCCAGTTGCCGAATATGACGTCGACTTCTTCTTGCGCCAATAGCTCACGAGCACGTTCAGCAAACAGCGGCCAGTTAGAGGCGGGGTCAACGACAACGGCTTCCAGCTGGCGACCCAGCAAACCACCGGCTTCGTTCTGCTGTTCGATCAACATTTCGACGGTGTCTTTGAGGACGGTCTCACTAATCGCCATAGTGCCGGAAAGCGAGTGCAGGATACCGACTTTGATCGGGTCATCGTCTTGCGCGAAGGCCGGGGCGCTGGCCCCCATGACCGCGGCGGTGAGTAGCGCGGTGGCGAAACGGCCACTTGAAAGGAATCGTTGCGGGTGTGTCGAGCGTTTGAGAGTGTTCATTGTTAATCTCCTTGCACCCCTTATGATTGGGGCTTGATGGTTGGCTTCGCACTTGGGGTTGTTGTGTTAGCTCCCCCAATACGTCCACTAGCCATTAACACCTGCAAGGGATGCGCCAGATTGGCACAACGATCACTTATAGTTAATGAATCAGCTACTTAGTTATCTTAAAATATTCCTCATTATCGTCAAATGCACCAATATAAAGCGCAAAGCTGTTATTAAAGCACCTTAACAATGCACCAATAAGAAAACACTGCACCAACTCGGCACTTACATTAGTCATATACAATTTAGAAACTTTATACTTACTCTTCAGTTACAAAAACTGTAGAAAAGAGCCTGACCATCTTTCAGAGGTACTACTTATAAAAACGGGGCGTCGACTTTCGTCGACACCCCGTTGCTCAAGATGACTTTTTAAGTATTAATCGCTTTCAGGCGAGCCTGACGTAGGCGTTGCTCCCTTCATCCCACGACGCAGGAGAGGACCCACAATATAAGGCAAGATCAAGCCCAATCCAGCAAAGACCCAAAGGCCGATAGCCAGACCGCTATCCCAAAGAATCATCCAGTCGCCATCGGAGATATCCATGGCATGGCGCAGGTTCTTCTCCATCTCAGGCCCCAGCAACAAGCCAAGAATCACTGGCACCAGCGGAATCTCAAGCTTGCGCAGGACGTAACCGCCCACCCCAAAGGCCACCATGAAGTAGAGGTCAAAGATGGTGTTACTGATCGAGTAGATACCCACGAAGGCAATCATCGTGACGATCGGCAGCAAGTACATCGGCGGCACGGACAGCAGCTTGACGAAGATGCCCACCAACGGAATGTTAAGGATCAGCAGCAAAAAGTTACCGATCAATAGCGCTGCGATCACGCCCCAGACGATGTCAGCATTCTGGGTGAACATCAACGGCCCCGGGGTGATATTGAGCGAAATCAACAACGCTAAGAGTACTGCGGTAGTACCACTGCCCGGCACACCCAGGGTTAGCATGGGGACCAGAGCACCGCTCGAAGCGGCGTTATTGCCAGCTTCGGGAGCAGCCACACCACGCGGGTCGCCTTGTCCAAAATAGCCTTTCTTACCCAACACACGTTTTTCAAGGGTATAGCTGATGAAGCTACCCAACGAAGCACCGGCGCCGGGTAGCACACCGGCAACAAACCCCAGCACCCCGCCACGGAAACTGGTGGGTAGAATATCGCGGATATCTTTCCAGGAGAGCGAAAGCTTGTTGACCTTCATCTTCTCCTTACCACCGCCTGCGCGCTCCTCAATAAAGAACAGCAGTTCGGAAATGGCAAACAGACCGACGATAGCAATGATGAAGTCCACGCCTTCAAAAAGTTCGAGCACCCCGAAGGTGTAGCGCTGCACGCCAGTATTGTCGATACCCACCGTGGCGATCATTAGGCCAATACTGGCGGCGACTACCGTTTTCATAGGGTTTTTGCCAGTGATGCCGCCTAAGGTAGCGAAAGCCAGCAGGAAGAGCGCAAAATATTCTGCAGGGCCGAACGTTAAGGCAAAATTAGCCAACAGTGGCGCCAGCAAGATCAAACCAATAGTGGCGATAAGGCTACCGATAAAAGAGGCCACGGCTGAGATCGCCAGCGCCTCAGAAGCCTTGCCTTTCTGGGCCATAGGATACCCGTCAAGACAGGTCATCATGGCCGGTTCATCGCCGGGAATATTCAACAGAATCGATGAAATACGCCCACCGTACATGGCGCCCGCATACACGGAGGTCAGCATGATCAGGGCGGTTTCTGGTGCGAGTCCCAAACTGAACGCCAGCGGAATCAGGATGGCCACACCATTAGCTGGGCCTAATCCCGGCAAGGCGCCGATCAAGGTGCCAAGAAAAGCACCCAGCAAGGCGAACATTAGGTTATGGGGCTGCAGAGCAACGCCAAAACCATCCATCAGATAACCTAGAGTTTCCATTAGTTCATCTCCAGGAATGACAACAGACCCAGCGGCAAGGCGAGATCGAGTGCAAAACTAAACAGGAAGTACACGACCACTGCCGAGACTGCCCCGGTCATGTAAGCATTGAGCGGCCGAGCCCCCATGCGCCAGCAAAGCGTTCCCACAGCAAGCGTAGTGCTAATAATAAAGCCCAGCGGCTGAAGCAGCATGGCGTAAAAGATCAGCACCACTACGGCGATGATTAGCTCGATACCGGTACGGCTCCAAGGCCATGCATTATCGGGATCAGGGCGTACAATCAGATAAAGGCTGGAAATTGCCAACACTATGGCGAGCAACTTCGGAAAAGTGTCCGGGCCAACGGCTTCGGCCCCACCAAACGGTTCCGGGAACTGAGTCGCGGCCCAGCCGTACGCGACGGCCAGGACGATCATCAGGACCCCAAAGATGCGGTCGTTGAAAGTCATTACTGAATTAGCCCAATATCTTTAGAAAGCTGTTCAATCTCATTGATCTGGTTGAGTACGAACGCTTCGAACTCGCCAGCGGTCATGTGAAATGGCATCAAGCCGTTCTGAGCCATGACATCCTGCCACTCTTCACTCTCATAAATAGTGTCCATGGCATCGGTCCAATACGCTTCAGCTTCTTCGGAGACATCCGCCGGCATATAAAAGCCGCGCCAGTTGGGGCCAATGGCATCAATGCCTTGCTCACGGGCGGTGGGGATGTCAGCCAAGTCACCAGGCAGACGCTCTTCAGAAAGAACCGCCAGGACGCGTAAGTCGCCAGATTCCATAAACCCTTGGGCTTCGGTGATATCCCCGGTAAAGGCGTCCACGTGGCCACCGATTACCTGGGTTAGCGCTTCGCCACCGTTGTTGTAGGAGAGGTAGGCAATGCGCGGAAGATTTTCGACATCCGCTGCCTGAGCGGCGATCAGCACTTTGAGATGATCCCATCCGCCTTTAGCGCTACCGCCAGCGAACTTAACGCTGCGCGGATCTTCCTTGAGCGATTCCATGAGTTCATTGAGGTCATCAATCTCGGAATCAGCGGCCACGGCGATAATTCCGTAATCCGCCCCTAGCGCTCCGATCCAATTGACCTGATCGGCAGTCAACCCTGGGAATTGCCCTTGGGCCAGACGAGTGGTCGTGGCAGTAGAGGCTGCAACCAGTAGGTGGTCATCGCCAGCGCGCTTACTGACGGTATGGGCAAACGCCACACCGCCACCAGCACCAGCCATATTGATGGTTTGTACATTCGCAGGAACTATATCAAGTTCCTGCATGACATTCCCTACGCTACGGCAAGTAAAGTCCCAACCGCCGCCTGGGTCAGAGGGCGCTATACACTCCACCTTACCTTTTGGCTCGAAGGCTGAAGCGGTGCTAGCAAAAGTGGTAAGCGTCGCTAGCGGAAGGACCAGCAACGTTAAATACTTAAAGGAAGGCTTAATGATCATGGCGTTCTCCACGTGTCAGTGTTGTTGTATGGGGCGTCTTATTGTGAGACTGCACGCCGCGAACGTTAGAAGACCGCCACCCTGACCGACAAGCTTGTGCGCATAAAAGACAAAAAGTTCTTTACGCGCATTTTGTTCATTTTGTTCACGCCTGCTAGCTCACAGCACTTTCTTATAGAGAATCTAGCCAGTCATGTGCCGTCTTCAACAGTCGATAACGACGTTCGGGCCGCCCTACGTCACCATAGCCCAGCTCAGCACTTACCGCCTGCTCGGCAACTAGAAATTCTAAATAGCGGCGCGCGGTGGAGCGGCTAGCTCCCATGATGCGCGCCATTTGCATGGCGGTAAGGGAGTCGGGGGCATCGGCCAGGGCATCGATCACCCGGCGTAGTGTCAGCCGGTCAATGCCTTTAGGTAGGGCTTGAGATAGTGACTGACTTTTTGCCCGCAACGGCTCGCCGGGCTTAAGGCGCGCCAGCACGGAGTCCAGTTCATCCTGATTCATCTCAGCGCGGTTGGCCAACGCTTCACGCTCGCGACGGAAGCGAGTCAGCATTTGCGTCATTCGCGCAGCTTCAATGGGCTTGATCAGGTAGTCAAATACCCCACCGCGCAGCGCTTCACTAATGGTTTCCACTTCGCGTGCAGCGGTAACCATGACGATATCCACATGCACGTAGTCGCGGCGAATCGCCCACAGCAGCTCCAAGCCCTCGACATCGGGGAGGTAGGCATCTAACAAAATCAATTGGATGTTAGCGGCGTGTTCCGCCATCAGCGCCTTGGCTTCGCTGCCGTTGCGCGCCATACCCACTACATAAAAGCCTTCGCTCTTTTCAATGAAGGCTCTGTGGATATCGGCGATGCGAAAATCGTCTTCAACGACCAAAATGCCGTACTGCCTATCAGACATCGCGTTTCCCCTCGCCGCTATGGCCACTGTTTTTGGACTTGTTGTTGAGATCGTCGATGAGATCGCCTTTGAAATGATGGTTTAGATCACTGTCAGGCCTATTTTGGCATAGCGAGCGGTCAAGCACGGCGATAAAGCATGCCCCGCCCAGCTCACTCTCTTCCAAAGTAACAGCGCCGCCATACTGACGGCAGAGCCTAGCCACCAACGCTAAGCCAATGCCCTGGTGTTTGCCCGCTTTGGTCGAAAAGCCTTCTTGGAAAATCGACTCGGCGAGTTCAGCGGGCACCCCCGGCCCGTTATCCTCCACCTCGATCAGTAGCTGCTCACCCAGGTCGGTGAAAAACAGGCGTACTTTGGGCGTTTTATTTGGTCCATGAAGGGCGGCATGGCAGCCATTATCCAGCAAGTTACCCACCACGCTCATCATCACCTCTTGACCGGTAGGCGTTAGCGGGCAGGAGAGCGAGCTTTGTTCGTCAATTTCCAGCGCTACGCCAAGCTCCCGCGCGCGGGTGAGTTTACCCAGTAGCGTACCGCTAAGCACGGCGTCAGCCACGTTGCGCATTAAAAAGCTCATTTGCGCCTGGGCACGCTCGGTTTCCTGATGGATCAGCGACAAGGCTTCCTCGATGCGCTGTAACTGCAGTAACCCGGAGATGGTGTAGAGCTTGTTGGAAAACTCGTGAGCCTGGGCACGCAGCATATCCACGTCACGGCTAGCCTGGGTTAGCGCCTGGGAGAGGTCGACTATCTCCCGACGGCTACGGAAGGTGGCCACCGCCCCTTCGATCTCACCCTCGTGCAGAATCGGCACCCGGTTGACCACCACGGGATGATCGCCCAGCCACATCTCCTGATCGAACTCCTGCTCGCCGCGCCGGAGCACTTCCAATAACCGTGAGTTGGGCACAATTTCACGGATAGGCTGTCCCAACAGCACATGCTCGTCATCCAAGTTAAGAAAACGCCGCGCCTGCTGGTTGACCAGCGTGATATGCCCTTCTCGGTTAACCGCTAGGATGCCTTCGTGGATCGACTGCAAAATGGCCTCTTTCTCCATCGCCAGTCGCGCAATCTCATAAGGCTCCAAGCCTAGAATGACCTTTTTAAGGTGCTGCGATAGCCAATAAGCACCGGCGAACCCCAGGCAGATCATCAGCGCCACCAGTACCCAGCCAAAGCTGTTGTAGCGCGCCACGTCCATTTCGACGCGATCCATCATAAAGCCGACGGAAACCAGGCCAATAATATTGCCCTCTTCATCCCAGATAGGTGCTTTGCCACGCATGGCGGTGCCCAGTGAACCGGTTGCCTCGGAGACATAGAACTGGCCATGGATCAGCGCCTGATCGTTATCCCCACCCACCATCGGTTGCCCGATTCGTTCCGGCACGGGGTGTGAGTAGCGAATGCTTTGGGCATTGCCGACCACGACATAGCGCGCCCCTGTTTCTTGGCGTACCCGTTCTGCCAGCGGCTGGATAATAAAAGCGGGATTAGGGATATCAAATGCGTTGATAATTTGCGGCATTGACGCCACTGTTTTGGCCACCGCCAGCGCCCGTTCGCCCATCTGCTGGCTAATAATTTCCGCCTTGCGGAGATTGAGATACGTGCCCTGTGCCAGTAGCATGCCCGCCAGCAATAGCCCCACCAACAGCATTACCTGCAGGCGAAAGCTGCGTTTATACCAACTGCGCCTAACGCGGGTACGGCGCCAGCGCTGCAGCTCGGCGAGTGTTCGGGGGCGAGAAGCGCTCATAGATAGACTCAAAATACATGACCGCACCATTATGGCACGCGCCAGCAAACGACGTTAAACGCCAACACGTCATGTCATCATTCGCTGATATAATGCTCGATTGCCGAAACCAAGGAGGGAGATAGTGGCTATTGTTGCGAGAATCGTTCGATGGATGCTTTTGCTGGCCTGCTGGCCACTGTGGCTAAGTGTGGCTTATGCCAATCCGTTTTATGCCCCTCCGCCGCCCCAGGAAGATGCACCCGTATTCAGTGGCGATGCTGAGCTTGGTTTTACCCACCTGTCAGGCAACACCAACAGCCAAACCTTGATCGGCAAAACACGGCTAACGTGGTTAACCGGTAAATTCACCTACTCTCTGCGCGGTGAAGTACGCACCGTTAGTAAGGATGATGAAACCAGCGCTGAGCAGTACTTAATCGCAGGGCGCGAGCGTTACGAGCTCGATGGCCCCCACTATCTGTTTGGCTTTGCCCGCTGGGAGAAAGATCGCTTTGCCGGTTACGACCAGCAGTTGTCAGCGATTGGCGGCTACGGACGGCAGATTTTGGAGAACGAAACCCATACGCTCTCCCTGGAAGCGGGACCTGGTTACCGCCATGATCGGCTGCGCGACTACGACGATGAGCGCTTGATGGTGACCTACACCGCACTGGATTACCGCTGGGAATTTTCTGACTACGCGGATATCGAACAGGAAATGTCGCTTGAGTATACCAGCCAGAACATCACTTCCCGTTCGCTAACGGCCCTTACTGCCCGGCTCAACTCAAAGCTGTCGCTGCGCCTATCCCACGAAATCAAGCACAACTCCCAGCCGCCTGACGACACCAACGAACGCACCGACAGCACTACCAGTGCGTCGCTGCTTTATCGTTGGTGAGCCTTTACATAGAGACTAGCGGTTCTGACCACGATGCGCCCAGCCGGTCATGCGTTTTTCCAACTGTGCAAATAGCTCATACATCACCATCGCCATGGCGCTGATGACCAGTAACCCGGCGAAGACCAATCCCATGCGCATTTGCGAGCCCGCGCTCATCATCAGGTAGCCAATGCCTTGATTGGAAGCGACCGTTTCCGATACCACCGTGCCTACGAAGGCCAACGTAATCGCCACTTTTAGCGAGGCAAAAAAATACGGCAGCGAGCGCGGCAGGCCTACTTTTAGCAATACGTCCATACGCCGCGCGCCCAGCACTCGCAGTACATCTTCCATTTCGGGTTCCAGCGTCGCCAAGCCGGTGGCCACGTTGACCACAATGGGGAAGAAGCAGATCAAAAACGCGGTAAGAATGGCAGGTACCGAGCCAATCCCAAACCAGACCACCAAGATGGGCACGAACGCCACTTTGGGAATGGCATTAAAGCCCACCAATAGCGGATAGCAGGCGTTATACAAAAAGCGCGACGAACCGATAATAAAGCCTAGTACCAGCCCCACCGCAACGCCTAGACCAAAGCCGATGAGCGTGGTCCAGAAGGTTTGCCAGGAGTGCATGGCGATAGGGCCAGCATAGGTCACCAGCGCCCGGGCGGTTTCCATGGCGCTCGGAAAGATAAAGCTGGGCACGTCAAACACGCGCACTGTCACCTCCCAGATGATCACCAATGCCACCACCGCGATCCATGGTGCTAGTCGTTCAATGAGCGGGTTATTTTTCGTCATAAGCGCGCCTTTCATCACGTACTGCGTGCGTTTATCAAGTGCTACGTACTTCGCCAATTTGCGCCCGCAGTTCCTGAACTAGATCAATAAAGGGTTTTTGGTAGGTGGTTTCCAGTGCACGGGGTCGCGGCAACTCTATTTTACGGCGCTCGATTACCCGGCCGGGACGGCGGCTCATGATGTAGACGGTATCGGCCAGAAACGCCGCTTCGCGGAGGTCGTGTGTCACCAGCACTACCGTAAAGCGTTGCGCCTCCCACAGGTCGCGCAACACGCACCACAGCTCTTCGCGGGTAAACGCATCCAGTGCGCCAAAGGGCTCATCCAGCATGAGTAGACGCGGCTGGTGAATCAGCGCCCGGCAGATCGACGCCCGCTGCTGCATACCGCCAGAAAGCTGCCAGGGGTATTGATCTTCGTAGCCTTCCAGCCCCACTGTCTTTAGCAGCTTGCGCGCCCAGCCGACAAACTCTTCGCGCCGCTTGCGGAATTGATGGCGGTAAGGTTTGACGATCTCCAGCGGCAGCAAGACGTTATCCAAGGTGGTGCGCCAGGGCAGCAGATTGGCGTTTTGAAACGCCATACCGGAGATCTTCAACGGCCCGGCAACCGTTGCTCCATCCACTCGCACGGCACCGGTGGTAGGCGCATGCAGACCGGTGCAAAGCTTCATAAAGGTCGATTTACCGCAGCCGGAGGGGCCCACGAAGGCGACGAACTCGCCTTCGTGGATGCTCAGGTTGATATCTTCAATAGCGTTACCCGACGTATCGTAGGCCAGGCTAACGTCATCAAAGGTGACGAACGCTGCCGACATGCTTATTCGCCCTCTGCCGAAAACAGCATACGTTCTTCTTGGGCAGGTAAGTAGTTTGAATTAAATACCTGATCGGGAGAGGGGATTGACGTGAGGTCGTAGGCATCGGCGACCAGTTGAATCGCCTGAGCCAGACGCTCGTCATCCACCCCGCCCACACCATGTTCACGAGCATCGGGGGTATCCACCACGCTCTCTAGGGCCAGTTTTAAGCGCCGTGTTTCCATTTCTACATCAATCAAACCATCGCGGTTTTTGACGTACTCAATAGCGGCTTCAGGATCGGCAATGGTTTCGCCGAGTGCGCGGTTGAAGGCGCGTAGAAAGCCTTGCACAGCTTCCGGATTCGCTTCGGCGAAGGATTCGCTGGCGATGATCGCATTTCCATAAAGCGGCACGCCGTATTCGGGGAACGGCATGATGGTCAGTTCGTCTTCACTCATACCGCGCTCTTCAAGATTGAGCAGGCTAGTAAAGTAAAAGCCGGTGATCGCGTCCACATCGCCACGAGTGAGCAGCGTTTCACGCAGCGTGGGGTCGACGTTCTGCCACTCAACTGCGTCAGCTTCCAGGCCATTAGCGGCGGCAAACACGCCCCAGGCACGGTAACCGGTGTCAAAGGCCGGGGCGGCGATGGTTTTACCGGCTAAGTCAGCCGGACTTTCAATACCGCTCTCTTTACGAGCAAATACCGCAGCGGGCGTGCCATCGTAGACAATATAGACGCCCTGAATGCCGGGACCATCAGGGTTCTCAGCGAGGAATTCGACCAGCGCATTAAGGTCGCCAAAGCCCATCTCGTAAGCACCGGACGCCACGCGGTTAATCGCCCCTGCTGAGCCACTGCCGGAGTCGATTTGAACGTCCAGCCCCTCTTCAGCGAAGTAGCCTTTCTCGGCAGCCATCAAAAAGGGGGCGGAGGGTCCTTCAAAGCGCCAATCCAACTGAAAGCGTATCTGGGTGTCGTCGGCATGGCTGAGAGACGGCATTAACACCAGTGCAGCAGCACCGCCCACACACAAACGTGTAGGCGAATGGCGTAAGGCAGCAGTGTTGAAAGTAGAACGGAGAAGCGTCAATACGGGCGACATGGCGGCATACCTTGTATACAAAACATGCTTAAGTATTAGCAGCAATACTGCCAAATTTAGTATTTCTTATAATTATCAGACAATTACGAAAAGATCCTAACGAAGAACGCTTTGCCCGCACGCCAATAGCGTGCATGCGTGCTCCTAAAACGCACCAAAATAAAACATATTAGACGTTGGTCTATATCGGCGGTATACTACGCGCAGTTTCCTGTCCTTGCGCCATTCATTGAATGGCGCTTTTTTTTACCTAAAACTTCACTTGGTAGACCGCTACTTCCATTAATGCCTGCTGATATTAATGACTATTTACATTCATTGAGACACGGCGTTAAACCACCTAACGACGTGCTTTGATAAGCTTTTTTTCCACCTTCCCCTTGCTCCCCCATAAGGTATTAAACATGAACCAACCCAGCCCCAACGCTGAGGGTTCCCAGCGTTTCTCACTTGGCGATCCCATTGTGCTGATCTTGAGTATCGGCTTTATTGTCGCTTTTCTGGCGCTGTCGTTTTACGACGTAGCCCTAGTGGCGGATAGTATCAGCGCAGGTTTCGCGTGGACGGCGTTAGTGTTAGGTAGCTATTTCCAGTTACTACTGCTGATGACGTTCTTTATTGCCATTGGCTTAGCGATGACGCCGGCTGCAAAAGCTAAAATCGGCAACTTAGCTGCACCAGAAATGAGCACGTTTAAATGGCTATCGATCATTTTGTGCACCCTGTTGGCGGGGGGTGGCGTATTTTTTGCCGCCGGCGAGCCGGTTTACCACTTTGTAGTGACGCCCCCTGCCTTTAATAGCGAAGCGGGCACCGCTGCAGCCGTTTCTGGCGCTTTAGGTCAGTCCTTTATGCATTGGGGCTTTATGGCCTGGGCGGTACTGGGGTCATTAACAGCGGTGGTTCTCGCCCATGCACATTACGTAAAAGGCCAGCCGCTGCAACCACGTACGCTACTCTACCCGATACTCGGTGAACGCTTAATGCGTGGCCCACTGGGCGGTTTAGTCGACGCCTGCTGTGTGATTGCGTTAGTTGCGGGCACGGTTGGACCCATTGGCTTTCTGGCCACTCAGGTTAGTTTTGGTCTTCATGAGCTGTTTGGGCTGCCGGAAGGCTACACCGGCCAACTGATTATTCTGGGCATACTTGCCAGCATCTACGTGCTCTCCTCCATGAGCGGTGTACACAAAGGCATTCAAATACTTAGCCGTTTTAACGTGCTGCTGGCGCTAGGTATTGGGGCGGTGATTATTGTCTTTGGCCCAACGCTGTTTTTGGTCAATAGCTATGTTTCCGGCATGGGCGCTTATGTCAGCGAATTCTTTACCATGGCGACCATGACCGCAGAAACCGCCCCAGCGTGGTGGATGCAGTGGTGGACGGTGTTTTTCTTTGCCTGGTTTATCGGCTATGCCCCCGTGATGGCGATTTTTGTGGCGCGGATTTCCCGCGGGCGCAGCATTCGCGAAATGATTGTGGCAGTGGCGATTCTCGCGCCTATCGCCACTACCGTTTGGTTTACCCTGCTTGGGGGCTCGGGCATCTACTACCAGCTTAATGGCGTGATCGATTTAACCGAAGCACTTAATAACTTTCAGTTTGATGTCGCCACGTTAACCGTTGCCCAGGCATTGCCCGGCGGCACCTGGATGGCGCTAGCCATTTTACTGCTGACGACGATTTTCGTAGCGACCACCGGTGACTCAATGAGTTACGCCATTGCGGTGGTCGGCGCGGGGCACGATAACCCGAGCCCGGTCATGCGGGCGTTTTGGGGGATTGCCATGGCGCTAATGGCGGCGGTACTGCTGTATATGGGTGCTGGTCAGATTGGCGCGTTGCAGCAGTTCATTGTTATCACCGCGATTCCGGTGTCGTTGATACTGTTGCCATCGCTCTGGAATGGTCCACAGGCAGCCTACGCCATGGCCCGCGAACAGGGCATCATTGAATAGGTAAGCCGCTCTGGCCCTGGCTACCTTATATCCCTTCCAGCAGGCGCAGAATCATCTGCGGCTGCTGGTTGGCCTGGGTCATACCATTGATTTTCGCCGCCATACGTTTAGCAATCGCCTGCCCTGCCGGGTCATCTTTAGCGCTATTGATACGTAACCAGATGAGAGGCGCACGCCTCCGGAGGAAGCTAACCGACCCAGACGCTGGGCGGCTATAACGTTACTATCGGCCTAGCCATAAAAATCATGAGCGTTTTACTGGTTCAAGGGTGCGGCCACTGCTGGCGAGCACTTCGTCGACCGGTACTTTTACATAGTCATGCTGGTAGTAACCCTCATCCACAACTTCCCCATTCCACGCCACCATATCGAGATCCATCGTGCGTGGCCCTGACTTAATCGCGCCGCGTACTCGACCTAACCGGTCTTCCACTTCTTTGAGGTAGGCGCGAAACGCTTCTTGCTCAAGTGACGTGCTGACTAATAGTGCTGCATTTAAGAAATCAGGCTGCTGCTGATAACCTACCGGTGTTGTGCGTATCGCTTTTGAGCACGCCAAGAGCTTGCATTCCTGGCTAAGAATCGTCAGCGCCTGATCAAAATAATGTTCAGGATCGATATTGGACCCCAGGGAGATCAAACACTCATGGAGGGCGGCAGCCTGCTCGCTAGGCAACGTCGTGGGTAGCATGGCGACATCCTGTGTTAGTGGCGTTTTCTAAGAAACATGGAACTACCCTATTGTGAGCCAGCATTATAAATACCTCCAGGCCCCTGCCATGTTTTAAGCTCTGTATAAGTTATTGACAAACGCTGCACTCACGCAGAGAGTTTTGCATATCCATAAAACGATAGGGAACGCTTTATGCACCAACAAGCTGCTTTGGTCACCGGCGGTGCCACTCGCTTGGGCCGATACTTTTCTGAAGCATTGGCCGATGCGGGATATGATATTGCACTGCACGTCAATCGCTCCCGCGAGGAGGCTGAAGAGGTCGCCAGCGGCATTCGCGCCAAAGGACGAGAGTGTGAAATATTTCACTGCGATTTTTTAAACGACGATCTACACGTCTTACTGCAGTCGGCAAAGCAGCGCTTCCCAGGGCTTAGTTTGCTGCTGAATAGCGCTTCCGCCTATGAGCCAGCACCGATAGCCGGGACGGATCTGGCGATGCTGGAAGCTCAGTTCCGAGTCAATATGTTTACCCCGCTACTGCTGACGCGCCACTTTGCCGAGGTGGTTCAAGAGGGCCAGGTGATCAATATCATTGATAACAAAGTGGCCTATCACCAATACCCCTATGCGGCGTATTTACTGTCGAAAAAGAGTTTAGCGGAGATGACTCACATGGCGGCGCTGGAGTTCGCCCCGCGTATTCGCATTAATGGCCTTGCCCCTGGCGTGGTACTACCTGCCTCCCAGCGCACCAGTGACTATGTCCAGTGGCGTATTGAAGGTATTCCGCTTAAGCGACAGGGTGATCCTGCCCATCTTGTACAGGCTTTGCACTATTTATTGAATAACGCTTTTGTGGCCGGTCAAATCCTGTTTGTCGATGGCGGTGAGTCCATCAATATTGAGGGGCGCCACTCGGAAAACTATACTTTATAAACATGCATTATAAGCCGATGCTTCTTTAAGAAGCGGCAGCAGCTAACAACGAGCATCGTTAAAACGCAGTGAGGCCGCCCAAAGGCGGCCTCACTTATGCTTACGGTGTCGTCAATCACACACTACCTTTCATCGACGTCATCGTGGTCAGGCTTGAGGTGATCAGGTTCGCGGGTTTGCTGAACACTCGCCTGGCTCTCTTCCTGCACGATGGGCTTCTCTTCCACTTCCTTCTCTTTAGCGGTTGACTCCAAGACCCGCACATTGGCAGGTGGTGTCTTCCCATTTTTGGTCTCACCAAAGTAGAGCGTGGTATGCGGGAAGGGAATTTCAATACCCGCCTCATCGAAGCGCAACTTCACCAAGCGATTATAAGCGCGGCCAACACCCCACTGGTCGCCCGGCGTGGTTTTGATCACCACACGAATGTTCACGGAGCTATCCGCCAGGGCCACCACACCCGCCACGGTGAGGTCAGCGAGCAGCTTATTCCCGTGCTCTTCGCTGGCTTTAAGATCTTCAAAGGCCAATTGGAGCTGCTCAATAGCTTCGTCGATGCTCTCGTTATAGCCAATACCGTATTCGCCCACATGGTTGCCGTACTCACGCATGTAGTTGGAAACGGTGTCCACGCTTGAGAACGGCACGATGTGATAAGTACCAGACAAGTCGCGGATGCCGACCGAGCGGATGCTTAGCCGTTCGGCGGTACCTGTCACGCCACCTACCGTTACGACATCGCCAGTGTTCATGGCATTTTCAACCTGGATAAACACCCCGGTAATAACGTCTTGCACCAGCTTCTGCGCGCCAAAACCAATGGCCAGACCGAGTACACCAGCACCGGCAATCAGCGGACCGATATTGATACCGATTTCCGACAGCACGATCATGCCGGTAATCGTTACCATGGCGATTGCCAGCGCATTGCGGAACAGACTAAGCAGCGTTTTAGCCCGTGCTGAAGGTTCGCCGTAGCCGGTTTCCGGGTTGAGCTTATGCTCAATCAGGCTCGCCAGCCCCAGCCAAACCGCTAGCGCGACAATCAAAATCACCGCGACACCGACCAGATTGCCGACCAGATTGGCACCGCGTTCAGAGGCATACCAAGCGGCTAAATCAAACGCGCCCCAGGCGTTCAACACCATCATGATGACCACGATCAGAATGACGGTACGCAGCACACGCAACGCATTGGGAACGTAGCTATTCAGGCGCTTTTCAAGCAACGGCAGTTTGCGCCGCAGGTCGTCTGACAGCGTGATACGGCGGCCAATGGTCTGAGTAAGAAAGGACGACACCAACAGCCCAACGACAATCGCGGCCAATGACTTCAGGGTGGCGTACATCACAAACGGAAGCGCATCACCGGGGCGCGTCAGCGTCAATACAAACACAATCAAGAAATACAGCAGCGCGAACAGGTGCCAAGTGCGCGCAAATAGCTGCAGCGAGACGCGGCTGGCGGTTAAGGTTGATTTTGCCGCCATCTCATTGAGATTATCGCGCAGGCGGGTGCGGTTACGTACTACCACGACCACTGCATAGATAAACGCCAGCACCATTATCAGCGTGCCGACGGCCTGACCCAGCGAGGCTGCCACGTAAAAGTTAACCAGCGGCACTACCACCATCAGGCCGTAACCGACCATGCCGATCAAACGGGCTAACCAGCGGTTCCAATAGGACGCCTCCTGGGCTGAAATTGGCAGTAGCCGCAGCCCTTCGTAGCGCGACGAAAACAGCATCCGCACACCGGCTTTGAGCAGCTCGATGACCAGGAAGGCATTTAAGAATAGGGAGGCGCGGGTCGAAAGCTCTCCGGCTTCACCAATCGCAAAGGTAGCCAGCAGATTACCACCCACATAGGCCAAGCCCACAAGCAGCACATCGATGACCGCCGCAATCGCCACGCAGAAAACCAAGCGTAAAACGGGGGTTAAATTTTTGCCATTTAGCGACCAGCCGCTGATTTTGGTAAACAGCGGCTTCGCCAAGCGCCTGAAAATCATAAACATCGCAAATGTCGCGACAATCACAAGGCCCAGATTAATCGCCGCACTGGTGAACGCGGCCATGTCAAAGACACTATCAGCCTCTTGACCGGCTAATAGCCCACCTACAATGCTAACCACTTGCTCAAACTGCCCACCCACGTCACTAACCACACGACTGGTGAGTTCGGCTAGTTGGCGCGGCAACGAGACATCCTCCGGCGCTATCTCACTGCCTTGTGCAGCAGCTTCTGGCGAGAGTTCGGTGGCAATCCCCTCGGGCAGCGCTGAGGCTTGATGGCGCAACATCTCAATCAACTCTTGTCGCGACTGCTCATCTTCCAATAAATCGGCCAGCGCCTCATAAGACGTCGGTGCCGGGGCTTCTGATGATGCAGTGCCTTCGGCGCTGGCCGCTTCACTCGGCGTGCTTTGTGCCATTGCTGGTGTGGCCATGAAGGCAATCATTGCCAACAGCCAGACACCTAGCCAGGGTAATAAACGAAGTGGCTTCACACCTTAATCTCCTTTCGGGTGAGTATTCTTTTCAATCTAACGGCTGCTTACACTCTACACTGCCTGTGCAGCTTGTTAAAAAGTTGTACAGGGTAACATGCCTTAATTAACAACACGTTTCACAGGCATAGCGGTGCTAGCCAGTAGTGCGCAAGCAGTAATACCACAGCGTAGCGGGCGCCCTTAGCGATCACAATCCACGCCAGTGCCCGCCACCAGGGCAGCCGGAACACGCCGGCCAACACGGTAAGGGGGTCGCCAATAATCGGCGCCCATGAAATCAGTAGGCTTAGCTCCCCAAAGCGGTGATACCAACCCTCTGCACGCGCCAGGCTTCGTGGCGAGGCGGGAAACCAGCGGCGATCTTGAAACTGGCGGGCATAGCGGCCTAATGCAACGTTGATCATGCTGCCCAGGGTATTGCCGGTAGTGGCGAGTAGCCACAGCGCCAGCGGTGGTTCGCCCATACACCACAGCCGCGCCAGCCACACTTCCGACCCGCCGGGTAGCAGTGTGGCGCTGACCAAAGCGACAAAAAACAGGCTTAACATAACTCAGCGGCCCGCGTTAGCGTGGCACCTGCCCACCCAACTGTTGGGTGATTTCATCGGCCGTTTGGCGTACCAGTGCGCCCAGCGTTAACAGCCGCGCTTCAGGGATACGCGCCATGGGGCCTGAAACGGAAATCGCCGCCAGCGGGGTACTGTGTTCGTCAAAGATGCAGGCAGCGACGCAGTGCAGGCCGATCGCGTGCTCCTCACGGTCACAGGCAAAACCCTGAGCGCGAATTTGCTGGGTTTCCTCTTGCAGGGTCTCGGGCTGATAAAGCGTATTAGCGGTCACTCTGGCTAGCTCACGGCCATCCAGCAATTGAGCGCGCTCATCATCAGGCATCCGCGCCAGCAACGCTTTACCGACACCGGAGGCGTGCAACGGCGCGCGGGAACCTAGGCGGGTGATCATGCGCATCATCTGGGGAGATTCGTGCTGAGCTAGAAATACCGCCGTGGCCCCATCGCGAATCCCCAAATTAGCGGTCTCGCCGGTTTCAGCGGTTAAGCGGCGCAGAAAGGGGCGACTTGTGGCCACTACATCGCGGGCTTCAAGAAAGCTATTGCCGATACGGAAGGTTTTAACATCTATTCGCCATAGGCCCTGCTCGTTCTCCTGGGTCACAAACCCCTGGCTCTGCAAGGCTTGTAGCAAGCGGTGGGTGGTAGAGGGCGCCAATTCGGCCATCTCCGCCACTTCTGAAAGGGCCAACCCAAGCGGGCTGGCCGCAAGGTACTCCAGCAGCGTTAAGCCACGTACCAGCGACTGGCTATGGCCTCCGCTGGCTTTGGCGGTACTCGCCGGACGACCGACCGTCCTGCGTTTGGCTTCACTCACCTGGCTTTCTCCTAAAAGGCGCTCCTAAAAAGACGCTCCCAAAAGCGCCCCTACTACTGACTAAAAGCGCCCTTGCTGACGGCGCATTACCTGAAAACACAAAGGGCGTCAGGATAACGTGTCAACATGGCGATTGTCGCGTTTACGGAAACGAATTCCATTCATTCAATGACGTCATCTTAGCGGTGCCGCCACTGCGGTGGCCGTTTGGCGATAAACGCATCGATCCCTTCGCCCACATCCTCGGCCAACATATTGCAGGCCATGGTTTCTCCGGCGAAGGCGTAGGCTTCATCGAGCGGCATGGCAAGCTGGCGGGCAAACATGGCTTTTCCGGTACGCACCGCAACGGCGCTTTTAGCGCAGATACTGTCCGTCATCTGTTTAGTTGCCTCATCCAGCGCATCGTCCTCTGCCACGCGGTTAATCAAGCCCCACTCGGCCGCCTGCTCGGCGCTGATAAACTCCCCGGTAAGCAGCATCTCCATGGCGCGCTTACGGGCAACGTTTCGCGACAGCGCTACCGCCGGGGTAGAGCAAAAAAGCCCAACGTTGATACCGGAAACGGCAAAGCGGGCACTGCGCGCCGCCACCGCCAAGTCACAGCTCGCCACCAGTTGGCAGCCCGCGGCAGTGGCGATGCCCTGGACTTTAGCAATTACCGGCACGGGGAGATTCACAATGGCCTGCATGACCTCGCCACAGCGGGCAAATAGCGCCTGGTAGTAAGCTTTATCGGGGTTAGCGCGCATCTGCTTGAGATCATGACCAGCACAGAAGGCTTTGCCTTCGGCGGCAAGTACCACGCAGCGAACGCTGCTATCGTTGGCAATCTCGGTTAGCGCATCGTTAAGGGCTTGTAGCATGGCTTCCGAGAGCGCGTTAAAGCGCTCCGGTGTGCTCATTGTCAGCGTTGTTACGCCCTGCTGGTCAAGGCGCTGTAGAGGGGAAGCCGTTGACGATAGACCGTCAGAGGTGATGGGCATGGTGAACTCCTGGGGTTGAGTAACACTTTGCCCATCAGTCTAGCGCACACTCTTTTTTATCAGGCTTTTTTCATTAGGCGGGTATCACGGCCTAAGGGGTGCGGCTCGCCGCGTTGTTTGGCTAAGTCAATCTGGCGCTGGCGTTCACGGGCGGCGGCGCGGGTCTTTTCTGGCAGCGAATCGATGCAGTGAGGGCAACTAATCCCCGGCTCATAAGCGGAAGACTGCATATCCTCGGCGGAAATCGGCATGCGGCAGGCGTGGCACTGCTCAAACTCACCCTTGCTCAAATCGTGGCGAACCGTCACGCGGTTATCGAACACAAAACACTCACCTTTCCATAGCGACTGCTCTTGCGGGACTTTTTCCAGGTAGTTCAGCACGCCGCCTTTCAGGTGGTAGACCTCTTCAAAACCCTCTTTAAGCATAAAGCTGGAGGCTTTTTCACAGCGGATGCCGCCGGTGCAGAACATCGCCACTTTCTTGTGCTTTTCCGGGTCGTAGTGCTCGCGCACGTACTCGGGAAATTCGCGGAAGGTGGTGGTTTTCGGGTCTATCGCCCGCTCGAAGCTGCCAATGGCTACTTCGTAATCGTTGCGGGTATCGATCACCAGCACTTCGGGGTCGGCGATGATGTCGTTCCAGTTTTCCGGCTCGACGTAAGTGCCCACGGTGTCGTTGGGGTCGATATCCGGTACGCCGAGGGTGACGATCTCTTTTTTGAGCTTCACCTTGGTGCGGTAGAACGGCGTTTCGTCGCAATAGGACTCTTTGTGATCAATATCAGCTAAGCGTGGGTCAGCAGTCAGCCAAGCCAGCAATCCATCAATGCCCTCGCGGCTGCCCGCCACCGTGCCGTTAATACCCTCTTTAGCGAGTAGCAGGGTGCCCTTTACATCGTTATCGAGCATGGTTTGGCGCAGCGGCTCGCGCAGCGCTTCAAAGTCATTCAGGGTGACAAATTTGTACAGCGCTGCGACCACAATGGGCGGCACTGGGTTAGGCATAGCAATGGATACTGACATGTAAAACTCCAGGTAGTCACCCTCGCAAAGGGCGGACCGGGTTAGAAGAGGCGAGGATTTTACTCGAAAGCTAACCAAAAGTTTAGCGCTGGCAATCACATTTAATACATCGATTTATTCGACAGAAACGTACTGAAACCTTCACCCCACGCGACTTCAACGAGGCGTATATTGTCACTATTCCCTCACGCAACCTGCGGAGCACAGCATGATTATTCGTCGTTCAAACGAGCGCGGCTACGCCGACCACGGCTGGTTACGCTCATTCCATACCTTTTCGTTTGCCAACTACGTTGACCGCAACCATATGGGGTTTCGCGCTTTGCGCGTGATCAATGAAGATCGCGTAACCGGCGGCCATGGTTTTGGCGCCCACCCTCACCGGGATATGGAGATTATTTCCTACGTGCTGGAAGGTGAGATGGAGCACAAAGACAACATGGGCAACGGTGAGGTAATGCGCCCAGGCGATGTGCAGCGCATGTCAGCGGGCACCGGCGTGCTGCATAGCGAGTTCAACCACTCCAAGGAGAACGGGCTCCACTTCCTACAAATCTGGATTGAGCCAAAACAGCTCGGCATTAAACCCAGCTATGAGCAGAAGGCGTTTCCTACCGCCGAACGTCAGGGCCAGTGGCGGTTAGTCGCTTCTGAACAGGGTCGCGAAGGCTCAGTGAGTATTAATCAGGACCTCAATCTTTACGCCGGCTTGTTTAGCGCTGGCGAACAACCAACCGCACCACCTTCGCGCCACGCTTGGCTGCATGTGGTCAATGGTGAAATGGAGGTAAACGGGGAGACATTAAGCGCAGGCGACGCTGCCGCATTCCAACCGGATGAGACGATCAATCTCACCGGTAAGCAGGCAGGCGAAGTACTGCTGTTTGATCTAGCTTGATTAGTTGTTATTCGACGCTAACCAAAACGGCCCCAATTAAGGGGCCGTTTAGTTTCTGAATCAACGTTTTAGCTAACAGGATTAGCTATTTTGCGATGAGTAGAGCGCACGAATTTTCAGCGTGTGGTCTACCTCACGCAACGCTTCCAGCGCCTGAGGGCCGTAAGCTTTATCGACATCGATAACCACATAACCCACTTTCTCGTTGGTCTGCAGATACTGGCCCGAGATGTTGATGCCGTTTTCAGACAGTACCCGGTTAATTTGCGACAGCACGCCCGGCACGTTGTCGTGAATATGCAGCAAACGGTGCTTGTCCGGGTGAGCGGGCAGTGCCACTTCGGGGAAGTTAACCGACGTCACGGTGGTGCCGTTGTCGGAGTAAGTGATCAGTTTTTCCGACACTTCGATCCCAATGTTCTCCTGCGCTTCCAGAGTAGAACCACCGACGTGCGGGGTCAGAATCACGTTTTCCAAGCCGCGTAGTGGGCTCTGAAACTCTTCGTTGTTGCCTTTTGGCTCAACGGGGAATACGTCGATAGCGGCACCGTTTAGCTTGCCCGCTTTAATCGCATCCGCCAGCGGCTCGATTTCTACCACACTGCCGCGCGCGGCATTAATCAAGATCGCGCCTTGTTTCATGGCTGCGATCTCTTTCTCACCGATCATCCAGCGGGTAGAGGCCAGGTCAGGCACGTGCAGGCTGACCACATCGGCGCGCCCCAACAACTCTTCAAGGCTCGATACCTGGCTGGCATTACCCATGCCCAGCTTGGCAATCACATCGTAAAAAATAACGTTAAAGCCTAGCGACTCGGCTAACACAGAAAGCTGCGCACCGATGCTGCCGTAGCCCACTATGCCTAACGTTTTACCGCGCGCTTCGTGGGAGTTCTTGGCTGATTTCAACCAACCGCCCTGGTGGGCACGGGCGTTTTTCTCAGGAATACCGCGCAGCAGCATAATCGCTTCCGCCAGCACTAGCTCAGCCACCGAACGGGTATTGGAGTACGGCGCATTGAACACCGCGATACCACGGGTAAGGGCAGCGGTTAAATCGACCTGATTGGTGCCGATACAGAAACAGCCAACGCCGACCAGCTTCTCCGCCGCCTCGAACACGCGCTCAGTCAGCTGTGTGCGGGAACGGATGCCGATAAAGTGAACGTCGCGAATCTTTTCGATCAGCGCTTCTTCATCAAGCGATGTGGGCAGATGCTCGATATTTTCATAACCGGCGTTGTGAAAATTGTCCACCGCACTCTGGTGGACGCCCTCGAGTAGCAGGATCTTGATCTTGCTCTTGTCCAGGGACGTTTTGGCCATGGCTGAATCAACCTCTATGGTCGGCGGCATGCGCCGTGTATCGGTTCACGGGAGGCGCATATCGTAGCACAGACAGCCCCATTCACGCCGGGTCAAGATGATGAAAAGTCTGCGTGCTGACAATGAATGAACCGCAAGTCGTTACCAACAGCGTAGGTGGAAAGGCAGACGCCACCCCCTGGCGTCGGTGTATACTGTGGGCTTATTTCAGCTTATTTTAAAAACATACCGGTTGGCAGGCATACCCCAATGAGCGACACCACATCACCTCCGCAGGATTTCGCCGCGACGGTTGAACAACTCGAAACCATCGTTGAACGTCTTGAGTCAGGCGAGCTCTCATTGGAAGATGCGCTGACCGCGTTTGAACAGGGCGTGCGGCTAACCCGCGATGCCCAGCAGCGCCTGGATAGCGCCGAACTTAAAGTGCGGGCGCTAAGTGAAGACAGCGAAGGGCGCTTAAATGTAGCGCCCTTCGCTGGCCCCGACGACCCCAAGGATGTGGCCGAGGATGAAAGCAAGGAGACGCCCCCATGGTAGCCACGAAGCCTAGCCCGCTTGCCACCCTGCGCCACACCAGTAATGCCCGCGTAGACGCTACCCTCGCGGCACTGTTTGATAGTCGCCCGGCGGTAGCACCAAGGCTTGAGGCCGCCATGCGCCACGGATTGCTGGCAGGAGGCAAACGCCTGCGCCCCCTGTTGGTGTATATGGCTGGCCACGCACTGGGTGCAGAAGACAAAGCGCTAGACGCGCCCGCTGCCGCGATTGAGTTAATCCACGCTTACTCATTGATCCACGATGACCTACCGGCCATGGATGACGACGACTTGCGCCGCGGTCAGCCCACGGTGCATAAAGCCTTTGATGAAGCGAGCGCGATTCTCGCCGGCGATGCCCTGCAGTCGCTGGCGTTTGAAGTGCTGGCCAGCAACGCTCATCCACGGCTGGGCCATTTGGTGCACACCTTGGCTGCGGCCTCTGGCCGGGATGGCATGGTGGCCGGGCAGGCGCTGGATTTAGACGCCGTCGGCGGCCACCCGGATGTCGACGCTCTGGCCCATATGCACGCTCATAAAACCGGCGCCCTGATTGTCGCTGCAGTACGTATGGGCGGCCTGGTAGCCGTGGCGGATGATGACCCCCGTTTAAATGCGCTTACTCGCTACGCTCGCGCCATTGGACTAGCCTTTCAGATTCACGACGACATCCTGGATGTGACCGGCGATACCGTTACCCTAGGCAAAACGTCAGGCGCCGATGCCGCACGCGCGAAGCCTACCTACCCCAGCCTGCTGGGATTAGAGGGCGCTCAACGCAAAGCGCACAGCCTGATTGACGAGGCCATTGCCGCGCTCGCCCCACTGGGCGAACGTGCCGCACCGCTGGCCGACTTAGCCCACTATATGATCGAGCGCGACCACTAAAGATGCCCATGAAGCTGTTCGACGAAATCCCCCGCGAGCGCCCCACGACGCCGCTGCTCGACTCCTTTGATCATCCCGCCGCGCTGCGGGCCATGAATGCCTCCCAGCTCGCCCAACTGGCCGACGAGCTACGCGCCTACCTGCTCTATAGCGTGGGCGTTTCCGGCGGCCACTTTGGCGCGGGCCTTGGTGTGGTCGAGTTGAGCGTTGCCCTGCACCACGCCTTTAATACCCCCCATGACCGCTTAGTCTGGGACGTTGGCCACCAGGCTTATCCGCATAAAATCCTCACCGGCCGCCGCGAGACGATGCTCAGTATTCGCCAGCACGGTGGGCTGGCGGCGTTTCCTCGCCGCGCCGAGTCCGAGTACGACACTTTCGGTGTGGGCCACTCCAGCACATCGATTTCAGCGGCGCTGGGCATGGCGCTGGCAGCCAAAGCACAGGGCGATAAGCGACACGTATGTGCGATTATTGGCGACGGTGCGCTTACCGCGGGCATGGCCTTCGAAGCTCTGGCCCACGCGGGCCACGTGGATGCCAACCTGCTGGTGGTGCTAAACGACAACGAAATGTCGATTTCCGAGAATGTCGGCGGCATGGCGACCTACCTAGCCCGGGTGCTCTCCAGCAAGCCTTACCTGAAAATACGCGAAGAGAGCAAAAAAGTGCTTTCGCACCTGCCCGGCGCACTGGAACTTGCCCGACGCACCGAAGAGCATATGAAAGGCATGGTCAGCCCCGCCACGCTGTTTGAGGAGATGGGTTTTAACTACGTTGGCCCCATTGATGGTCACGACCTCAGCGCGCTAACCGATACGCTGGAAAACCTGCGCGACCTCGACGGCCCGCAGTTCCTGCATATCAAAACGGTAAAAGGTAAAGGTTTCTTGCCTGCCGAGGCCGACCAGATTGGCTATCACGCCATTACCAAGCTGGAAAAGCCCAGCACTGCTGCCAGTAACGGCGCCGCCAAGAAACCCATCATTAAACAAGCCGTCGCCAAGAAAAAATACTGCAATGTTTTCGGTGATTGGCTTTGCGATATGGCCGCCGCCGATTCGCGCTTAATGGGCATTACCCCCGCGATGCGCGAGGGCTCCGACCTGATTCGCTTCTCTAAAGAGTACCCACAACGCTATTTCGATGTAGCGATTGCCGAGCAGCACGCGGTAACGCTCGCAGCAGGTATGGCCTGCGAAGGCATGAAGCCAGTGGTGGCAATTTATTCCACCTTTCTACAACGCGGTTACGACCAGTTGATTCATGATGTGGCGGTGCAGAACCTGGACGTCACCTTTGCCATTGACCGTGCAGGCTTAGTCGGCGAAGACGGCCCCACGCACCACGGCAGCATGGATCTCTCCTTTCTGCGCTGTGTGCCCGGCATGGTGATTCTGGCCCCGGCGGATGAAGCCGAGTGCCGGGCTATGCTGAGTGCGGCCTATCACCACCCTGGCCCTGCCGCGGTGCGCTACCCCCGTGGCACCGGTCCAGGCGTAGCAATACCTACACACCTTGAGCCGCTGACCATCGGCAAAGCCGAGGTGCGCCGCCAGGCCGCCAACGACGGTGTGCGCATTGCGCTGCTCGCGTTTGGCAGTCTCAACAGCGCCGCAGCGGAAGTCGCCGAACGGCTCAATGCGACTCACATCAATATGCGCTCCATCAAACCGCTGGATCGCGATGCGCTGCTGCACGCCGCTGACGAGCACGAGCTGCTGGTGACCCTGGAAGAGAACGTGATTGCCGGTGGCGCGGGTAGTGCCGTGAATGAGCTACTCCACGCTGAAGGCGTCCAGGTGGAAGTGCTCAATCTCGGCCTGCCGGACGCTTTTGTGGAGCATGGCACGCCCGCGCAGCTGCTTGCCGACTGCCGACTGGATAACGATGGCATAGAGCGGGCTATTCGCGCTCGACTGCCATAAGCCATTATTTTTTAAATTACTTTTGAGACCCATATGCTATTTCTAATTATTATCTTCGCTTTGATTGGCCTTGCGTTTGGTGGCCCGGTGGGTCTCCTGATTGGCGGTGGCCTGGGCTGGTGGCTAGGCAAGCGCCTTAGCCGTCGTCTTAATATCGCCCGCATGCGCATCCAGGAAGGCTTTCTGGAGTCGATCTTCTCCGTGATGGGCTGTCTGTGCCAAGCCGACGGTAAAGTGACCGACGGCGAGTTGGACGTTGCCGAGAAACTGTTTGACCAGATGCACCTCCAGGGCGAGCAGCGCGCCAAAGCCCGCGCCGCCTTCGAGCGTGGCCGCGCCGATGATTTCAATTTGGACGCCGAACTGGCCAACGTTAACCGCCTCACCCAGCGCCAGCCGGTGCTGCGCCAAGTATTTATCCAGGTTCAGCTCTCGGCGATTGCTGCCGATGGCGTGCTTCACCCCGCCGAACACGAGATGATTCTGCGTGTCGCCCGCGGCGTCGGCTGCAGCGACGCTGAAGTTCAACAGATCGAAGCGATGCTCCACGGCGCCGCGGCTAACTCCCAAGGCGCCAGCGAAGAAGCACTGAAAGACGCTTACCGTGTATTAGGAGTTTCTGATGACGCCAGCGATGCCGAGATCAAGAAAGCTTATCGCCGCCTAATGAGTCAAAACCACCCGGATAAACTGGCCGGTAAAGGCCTGCCCGAAAGCATGCGCGACATCGCCCAAGCGCGTACCAGCGAAATCGGCAATGCCTACGAGCGAATCCGTACGGCGAGGGGCAGCGCCTAAAGGCAGCCTTATCAATAAGTGAATCGACAACGTTACTAACGCCCACTAGATTGAAGCATCGACTGTTTTCGTCAGGAGCACGCCATGATCACGCTATATAGCTTCCCCCAGTCGCGCTCGTTAAGAGTGGCGTGGACGCTTGAAGAGCTAGGCCTTGAGTACCAGTGCCAGCACGTGGCCTTGGATAAAGGCGAGGGCCAAACGGCCGCGCATTTGGCACGTCACCCGGATGGCAAGGTACCGGTCATTGAAGATGGCGATGTACACCTGTTTGAGTCGGCGCCTATTTGCCGCTATCTGGCCGAGACCTATGGCGATGGCACGCTGCTGCCCAGCGACCCCGCGGCCCGCGCCCAAGTTGATCAATGGCTCAGCTTTATCGTGACGGAAATTGAGCAGCCGCTGTGGAATCAGGCCAAGCATAAGTTTGCCTTGCCAGCAGACAAACGTGTTCCTGCTATTTTGCCGGTTTGTGCCTGGGAGTTTCAGCGTGCAGTCGGTGCCTTGGAGCGCCGTTATAACGGTCAGAAATATCTAGTAGGTAACACCTTTACCCTAGCGGATCTGTTTCTGACCCATACCCTTTCCTGGGCGGCCAGCATGAAGCATCGCTTACCCGAGCCGCTCTTTGCTTACCGCGAGCGTCATATCAAGCGCCCCGCCATGGCTAAAGCCGTCGCGCGTGAGAAAGCCGCCGCTGAGGGTTAAGCAGGCCTAACGGGGAGAACCGCGCTATAAATAGCAAAGTAGTGGCAGACGCTTCCCCCTATTACAAACAGATGCCAAATAGCGTGGTTATAGGGGATCGCACGCACGGCGTAGAAGATAACCCCGAGCGTGTAGATGATTCCTCCCGCGGCCAGCAGGGTAATACCGGTTGACGATAAATTAGCCGCCATCTCCTCTGCTGCGAGTAAAATCATCCAGCCCATCAGCAAATAAATCGTGACGCGCAATACCGCAAAGCGATGCGGCCAACATAGTTTGCAGACAATGCCCGCCAACGCGAGCGACCATACAGCAGTAAATAGCATCCACCCGGTGGGGCCGCGCATGTTCACCAATAAAAAAGGCGTGTAAGTACCCGCGATGAGGAGATAAATCGCACAGTGGTCAAGCAGTTGAAAACGCAGCTTCCAGCGCCGATGCGGAATGCCGTGATAAAGGGTCGAGGCGGTGTATAGCAGAACCAATGTAGTGCCGTAGAGGCTCAGGCTAACCACCTTCCATGGGTCGACATGGGCAGCGACGCTCGCAGCGATCAGCAGAACCACCATTCCCACAAGGCTGAGCACGGCTCCGATACCGTGAGTGATACTGTGCAGCCACTCTTCGGCAGCACTGAATTCACCCTGCTCTTCAGAAAAGACTTCACCCTGCTCATTACGTGCGGCTTTCATTCGGGTGGCTCCTAAAACCTATACCTCACTATTATCATCCCTTACGCTCAATATCCACATCGCTGGCGTGAGTGAAGTCATCCAGCGCCATTATATGACCAAGTTTGCCCGCTTTGGTGGCAAGGTACTGCTCGTTATGCGGGTTCAGACCGGTGGTGATCGGTAAGCGCTCCACCACGTTCACTCCATCGCGGGTGAGGGCATCCACTTTGCGCGGGTTATTGGTCATCAACCTTAGCGAGGTGATCCCCAAGTGATTGAGCATCGGTACGCATAGATCATAGCGGCGCATATCAGCACCAAAGCCGAGCTGCTCGTTGGCTTCGACGGTATCTGCACCTTGATCCTGAAGATGATAAGCGCGAATTTTGTTTAGCAACCCAATACCACGCCCCTCTTGGCGCAGGTAAAACAGCACGCCGCGGCCCTCTTCAGCAATGCGCTTAAGCGCTTCCTGCAACTGAAAACCACAGTCACAGCGCATGGAAAAGAGCGCATCGCCGGTCAAACATTCAGAATGTACCCGCCCCAGCACCGGTGCGTCGCCGGTCACATCACCCAACGTCAAGGCAATATGATCCTTGCCGGTGGCCTCATCTTCGAAGCCATGCATCGTAAAGGTTGCCCAGGGCGTGGGCAGTTGGGAAGCGGCAATAAAGCGAATGGTCACAGGTTACCTCGCTGATTGACCAAACCAGTTAACCACACCAGTGTTGGCAAAATGGGCAAGCATTCTAACAGGAAGCGGCGCCCGCCTCACGGTGGCAACGCGACTAAAATCGGCTCATTAGTGGAGAAAAATTGGCCGGATGCGACGATTTTTGCCACCGAGTACGCCGCCCTCGCGCTTATCTTCAAGTACAATTGCTCGCATATGATCCCCGATACGGTTTCGAATACGATGCGGGCAAATTTCCTAAGAGCAAGTGTCTATGACCACTACACCTTTACAAAATGATCGATTCCTTCGTGCACTAGCGCGCCAGCCCGTCGACCGCACCCCGGTGTGGATGATGCGTCAAGCGGGCCGCTACCTGCCGGAATACCGTGCCAGCCGGGCCGATGCAGGCAGCTTTATGGATCTGTGCCGTAATCATGACCTGGCCTGCGAAGTCACTATGCAGCCTTTAGAGCGCTATCCGCTGGATGCCGCCATTCTGTTTTCGGATATTTTAACCATTCCGGATGCCATGGGTCTGGGGCTCTATTTTGAAACCGGCGAAGGCCCTAAATTCCGTAAAACCGTGCGCACCCCGGAAGAAGTTGCAGCGCTCAGCGTACCCGACGCCGAGCGTGACTTGGATTACGTGATGCGTGCGGTGTCGACCATCCGCCGGGAGTTGAATGGCCGTATGCCGCTGATTGGTTTCTCCGGCAGCCCCTGGACACTGGCGACTTATATGGTCGAAGGCAGCTCCAGCAAGGACTTCCGTCACCTGAAAACCATGCTTTACGATACGCCAGATACCATGCACCAGCTGCTGGATACGCTAGCGCATGCGGTCACCGACTACTTAAATGCACAGATTCGCGCCGGTGCCCAGGCGGTGCAGATTTTTGATACCTGGGGCGGCGCGCTTTCGACCCCTGCGTATCTGGAGTTCTCGCTGCGCTACATGGAGCAGATCGTTTCCGGACTGATCCGTGAACACGATGGCCGTCGCGTGCCGGTGATTTTGTTTACCAAGAATGGCGGGCAGTGGCTTGAGCATATCGCCTGCGCCGGTGCCGATGCCCTGGGTATCGACTGGTCTACCGAGCTTTCCGATGCCCGCGCCCGCGTTGGCCATAAGGTCGCCCTGCAGGGCAATCTGGACCCTAACGTACTATTTGCGCGCCCCTCGGCTATCCGCGCTGAAGTGGCTCGCGTGCTGGAAAGCTACGGCCACGGCCCTGGCCATGTGTTTAACCTGGGCCACGGTATCAGCCAATTTACCAACCCGGATCACGTCACCGCCTTTATGGAGGCACTGCACGAGCTCAGCCCGCAATACCACCGGGATATCCCGACGCAACCCAAGACAGCGCAATCAGGAGCCAATTCATGAGCGATTTACGCGACGACCAGTGGTTTACCGAAGTCTTTGATAGCCACGGCAGCGCCTTCTCGCTGAAAATTTCTGAAAAGCTGCTGGATGTACAGAGCCAGTACCAGCATCTGGAAGTCTATGCTACCGAGACTTACGGCAACCTCCTGGTGCTGGACGGCTGTGTGATGCTGACTGATCGCGATAACTTCCTCTATCACGAGATGATCGCGCATCCAGCCCTGTTTACCCACCAAGACCCTAAGCGGGTGGTGATTATCGGTGGTGGCGACTGCGGCACGTTAAAAGAGGTGCTGCGCCACTCAGGCGTTGAGAAAGTTACCCAGATTGATATCGATGAAGAAGTGACGAAAGCCTCTGAGCGCTTCTTTCCATCATTGGTAGAATCAAATAATGATCCGCGCGCCGAGCTACTGTTCGCCGATGGCGTCAAGTGGGTGGACGATGCACCGGATGAGAGCATCGATGTGCTGATTATCGACTCTACCGACCCCGTCGGCCCCGCTGAAGGGTTGTTTAAAACCGATTTTCTCAAGCGCTGCCACCGCATTTTGAAAAGCGGCGGCGTGATGGTGCAGCAGAGCGAGTCACCGCTTTACCACACGGGTTCGATCATTCGTGAGTTACGCCACGATATGCTGAAAGCGGGTTTCGACAGCGTCGCGACCCTGCCCTTCCCACAGCCGGTTTACCCCTCAGGCTGGTGGAGCGTCACATTGGCGGGTAAAGCCACTGATGTGAATACGTTCCGTGAACAGGCAGCCGCCAGCCACGAACTGCCGCTTGAGTACTATAGCGTTGATGCCCATCGCGGTGCGCTCGCCCTGCCGCCGTTTATGCGCAAGGCATTCACGGCTGAATAAACACCCTTCACTGCTGCCTTTCTGCCACCGCCCACCCCAGCTTGCCCTATAAAAGTGCAAAGCAAGGTGGGTGGTAACATTTTTGCACCTAGACGTTCGTCTCGAATTCGTTGAGTAGCGTTGAAAAGCGCTGAATGTGCGCCTGTACCCTTGTTGGCATCTTCCTTGCTAGGTTTAGTTACATGCTACGGCATGCATGGCTATTTCAATGACAGATTTCAATAACCAATTTCAAGAACTTCGAGGGAAACTAAATGTTCAATAAAAAACACCTAGCGCTTCTGGCGTCCGCAGGCTCATTAAGCCTAGCGGGAATGGCGACTGCTCAAGCCGATACCTTAGAAGATACCATTGAGCGTGGCGCCGTTCAGTGTGGTGTGAGCGATGGTTTGCCGGGCTTCTCAGCGCCAGACGACGATGGTAATTGGCAGGGTCTGGACGTTGATGTTTGCCGTGCAGTCGCAGCAGCGGTACTCGGCGATGCGGATGCGGTTAACTATATTTCTCTAAATGCCGTTGAGCGCTTCACCGCACTGCAGTCTGGTGAGGTTGACTTACTTTCACGTAATACCACCTGGACCACTACCCGTGACACCACGCTGGGCCTTAACTTCACTGGCGTTAACTTTTACGACGGCCAAGGCTTCATGGTTTCACGCGACCTGGGCATTACCGGTGCCGATGAGCTCGACGGTGCTTCTATCTGTATTCAATCGGGCACCACGACCGAGCTGAACTTAGCCGACTACTTCCGTGCTAACGACATGGAATTCAACCCGATCGTTTTTGATACTTCTGAGCAAACTGTGGGTGGCTATCAAGCTGGCCGCTGCGACGTTCTAACGTCTGACACCTCTCAGCTAGCGGCACTACGTATCCAGCTTGATGATCCTGAAGCGTCGATGATTCTGTCTGACGTTATCTCCAAAGAGCCGCTGGGGCCTGTGGTTCGTCAGGGCGACGACCTTTGGTTCAACATCGTGAAATGGTCGCTGTTTGCCATGATCAATGCTGAAGAGTACGGCGTTACCAGCGAAAACGCTGAAGAGATGCGTGACTCTAACAATCCTGATGTTGCTCGCCTGCTGGGCCAAGACGGCAACTACGGCGAAGGCATGAACCTAGAAGCTGACTGGGCTTACAACATCATTAGCCAAGTCGGCAACTACGCTGAAAGTTTTGAACGTAACGTGGGTATGGATTCGCCGCTTGAAATCGAGCGCGGTGTTAACGCCCTGTGGAACGACGGTGGCTTCCAGTACGCTCCCCCGATTCGCTAAGCGTCTCGCTTGACCCCGGCCCGTCATCTCTCAAGTACTTATTACGAGAGTATAGGCGGGCCATTTGATTGACCCTTTCCGTGTCGCGGAGACGCCACCATGTCTGTAAGACCCAACGTTCGCCCCGCTGGCCATAAGCCGCCGTTTTGGCGAGATCGCGCTAAGCGCGCACTTATTTTTCAGCTCATTCTTGTCGCCGTAGTGGCGGCTTTTCTGATCTATATTATCGGCAATACCCAAGCCAACCTGAATGCCCGCGGCATCACCACCGGCTTCGGCTTCCTGGGCAATACAGCCGGCTTTGGTATTGGTCAAACCTTAATCGAGTACTCCTCCCAAAGTACCTACGGCCGCACCTTCGTGATCGGCTTGCTCAACACGCTGCTGGTCGGAGGGCTGGGGGTAGTGGCTGCTTCGATCATTGGGTTTATCGTCGGTATTGCGCGACTATCGCCCAACTGGTTGATCGCCAAGTTAGCCAACGCCTATATCGAGACCTTTCGTAATATCCCGCTGCTGCTGCAGATTTTTTTCTGGTACTTCGCGGTGCTGCGGACGCTACCCAGCGCTAGAGAGAGCATGGCATTTGGAGAAGCCATTTTCCTCAATGTACGCGGGCTCTATTTGCCCCAGCCACTGTTTGAATCAGGCTTTGGGCTCATCCCCGCTACTTTCGTAGTGGCGATCATTGCCAGCATCGTTCTGGTCATTTGGAATAAGCGCCGCCATGAAGCCACCGGCAAACGCTTGCCGGTTTTCTGGATGTCTCTGGTGATTATTTTTGGCCTGCCACTGCTAATACTGGTGGCCACCGGCGTTCCGGTGACCTGGGAAATGCCGGTACTGCGTGGCTTTAATTTCGGTGGCGGGATAACCATCATTCCGGAGTTTCTGGCGCTATGGCTAGCGCTTTCCATTTATACCGCATCGTTTATTGCGGAGATTGTGCGCTCGGGCATTCAAGCGATTCCCCATGGCCAAACCGAAGCGGCCCAAGCACTTAGCTTGCCGCGCAAGCTCGTTCTGCGCCTAGTGGTGATTCCTCAAGCCTTACGCGTCATTATTCCGCCACTTACCAGCCAATACCTCAACCTGATTAAAAACTCTTCTCTGGCCACCGCCATTGGCTACCCCGACCTGGTGTCGGTTTTTGCTGGCACCACGCTCAACCAGACCGGTCAAGCCATCGAAGTGATAGCCATGACCATGGCGGTTTATCTAATCATCAGCTTGCTGGTGTCCATGTTCATGAACTGGTTCAACGCTCGCGTTGCGCTGGTCGAACGCTAGGCCGGAGGCGACCCCATGATTCACAATAAAGAAACCATACCTCAGCGCCCGGCCCCCAAAGGCACCATCGGGCCAATTGCCTGGCTACGTGGCAACCTGTTTAACGGTCCGATCAATACTGTTTTCACGCTGTTAGGCCTGTATGTGCTTTACCTGCTCGTGGTGCCAACGGTTCAGTGGGCGTTTATCGATGCCAACTGGGTAGGCGACAGCCGCGAAGACTGTACACGGGCAGGCGCCTGCTGGGTATTCGTCAACGCGCGTTTCTCCCAGTTCATGTATGGCCTCTACCCAAGCGAAGAGTACTGGCGCGCCAACATTGTGTTTGCCATGTTCGCGGGCATTATTGCCTGGATGGTGGTCCCGCGCCTGCCGTTTAAGCGCTGGATGGCGCTGTTTGCGCTGCTGATCTTCCCGGTCATCGCGTATGTGTTGCTGCACGGCGGCTACTTTGATCTACCGCGTGTTTCCACCCACCGCTGGGGCGGCTTAATGCTGACCCTGCTACTGGCCACAGTGGGTATGGTTGGGGCACTGCCGATTGGCATCGTACTCGCCCTTGGGCGACGCTCGAACATGCCTATCGTCAAAACCTTCTGCGTGATTTTTATTGAGTTCTGGCGTGGTGTGCCGCTTATCACCATTCTGTTTATGGCCTCGGTAATGCTACCGCTATTCCTGCCGTCGGAGCTCAGTGTGGATCGGCTAGTGCGGGCGCTGATCGGCCTAACGCTGTTCCAAAGTGCCTATATGGCCGAAGTTATTCGCGGTGGTTTGCAGGCGATTCCCAAAGGTCAGGATGAGGCCGCCGCGGCGCTGGGGATGACGTATTGGAAGCGCATGGGGCTAATTGTGATGCCCCAGGCGCTAAAAATGATGATTCCGGGTATCGTTAATACGTTTATCTCACTGTTTAAAGACACCACCCTGGTGATGATCATCGGGCTGTTTGACCTGTTGGGCATTGTGCAAGCGGCGCTTTCCGACTCGCGCTGGCTGGGCTTCTCAATCGAGGGGTATGTATTTGCCGCGTTCGTGTTCTGGATCTTCTGTTTCAGCATGTCGCGCTACAGCCAGTACCTGGAACGCAAGCTAAATACCGGCCATAAGCACTGACGCCGCATCTCTATTTACGTTTTGAGTAGGATTTCAACATGACACAAGCAGCCACCAACACCTCTGACACCAGTACTTCTGACCTGATGGTCGAGATGCGCAACGTCAATAAGTGGTACGGCGATTTTCACGTACTACGTGATATCTACCTCGAAGTAAAACGCGGCGAACGTATCGTGGTTTGCGGCCCTTCGGGTTCGGGTAAATCAACGCTGATTCGCTGCATTAACCACCTCGAAGAGCACCAAAAAGGTGAAATTGTGGTGGGCGGCGTACCGCTGACCCAAGACGTTAAGCGTATCGAGCAGATTCGTCGCAGCGTGGGCATGGTGTTTCAGCACTTCAATCTATTCCCGCATTTATCAGTGCTGGAAAACTGCTGTATCGCGCCAATGTGGGTACAAAAGAAGCCCCGCAAAGAGGCCGAAGCGTTGGCGATGGAGTACCTGGAGCGGGTGCGCATTGCCGAGCAGGCGACTAAGTACCCTGGGCAGCTCTCGGGCGGACAACAGCAGCGTGTCGCAATTGCCCGCTCGCTGTGTATGCACCCAGACGTGATGCTGTTTGACGAGCCCACCTCCGCCCTCGACCCCGAGATGATCAAAGAAGTCCTCGACGTTATGGTGGAGCTAGCGGAAGAGGGCATGACCATGATCTGTGTGACCCACGAAATGGGCTTCGCCAAAACCGTGGCCGACCGGGTGATCTTTATGGACCAAGGGCAGATCATTGAGGAGAACGCACCTGAGCCATTCTTCAATAACCCACAGTCTGAGCGCACCCAGCTGTTCTTAAGCCAGATTCTGGGGCATTAATCCACAGCCCGCGAAACAAAGCAGCTGTTGATAAGTACGTCATCATGGGCCTCATTTGAGGCCCATGATGTTTTAAAAACGTTAAAAAAAACAGCATGTCATTGCGAGCGTAGCGCGGCGATCTTGAGGTTATTCTACCGCTACAAACCAGATTGCTTCATCGCTCCGTTCCTCGCAATGGCATCATTCCAAAAAGGATAAGCACATGATTGAAAAGCTGTTTATTGACCGCGCGCCACAGCCTATCGCACCGTTTTCCCACGCCTGCCGCGTCGGCGATCTGGTGTTTATCACGGGGCAAATGCCGACGGTGCCCGAAACCAACGAAATGCTGCTGGGCACTTTCACCGAACAGACCCACCGGGTAATGCAAAACTTGGCGATTGTGCTGGAAGAAGTCGGCAGTGCCTTCGAGTATGTGGTGCAATCACGGGTATTTATTACCAATATGGGTCATTTCGACGAAGTGAATAAGGTCTACGCGAGCTACTTTCCGCAGCCGCTACCTACCCGCACCTGCATTGGAGTGACCGGCTTAGCCGGCGGTGCCGATGTGGAAGTCGATATGATTGCCTGGATTCCACCGTCGCAGCAATAAACCTTATCAGTAGCCGTTATCACCGCTGCCAGTGCGCCACAACGCGATTGCGCCCCGCCTCTTTGGCGGCATAGAGCGCTTGGTCGGCCTGGGCAACAGCGACTGCCTGACAGTGGTCTAAATCACTGGTGAGCGCCAGAGGGGCAATCCCCACGCTGACGGTGAGTGTCACCATCAGCGGCGTTTGCGAATCACCCGCCGTCAGATAAAACGGCTGCTGGGCTATTCGATGGCGAATACGCTCACCCAGCTGGACTACCTGTTGATGCGATAAATCACCCGCCGTAACGGCAAACTCTTCACCGCCGAGCCTTGCCAGACAATCCTCGGGCCGCAGGGCATCATGGACGCGCTTTGCCATCTCCACTAGCAGCGCATCACCCGCGGGATGACCGTAGCGATCATTGATATTTTTGAAGTAATCAATATCAATCATCAGCAAATAATAGGTTGCCGCTTCAGGCCGCTCATTGAGCTGTGCTAAGTGATTAGCTAAGCCACGCCGATTGCGCGTACCGGTCAAGGCATCGAACTCCGCCGCTGCCCAGGCCTGCTCTTCGCTTTTTTTGCGTTGGCTAATGTCGATGACTAGACCGCCAATACGCGCCAAGTAGCCATCGTCGGAGTAGTAGCTTTCCATCACCAGCTCGTGCCAGCGCCACTGCCCGGATGCGACCCTGAGCTGGACATCAATACGGCATTGGGTTTGCAGCCGCTGATGGCATTCGCGAATCACACCAAACACCCGTAAGCGGTCGGCGGGCATGGCATGGGCTAGTAAGCGACGCAGCGGAAGCCTAGCGTAATCGCCAGGATAACCCAGCGAAATCAGCAACGCCGAAGAGCACCAGGTGGCGCCGCTGCGCGTGTTGATCTCCCAGGTGCCACAGGCGGCGACCTGCTGTAGTAGATCGACCTGACGCTGCCTACGGGTAAGCTGCTGACGATAAATAGCCGAGGCGATTAGTTCAGCGCCGATCACTAGCGCCTGCAACCCCGCTCCCTCCCAGTCAACTTCGCGCTCACAGTCATCAAAGCCCAAAGTGCCCCACCACTGGCCACCTACCATAATCGGAACGGTCACCATCGATTGAATCGACTGGCTTTCCAAATTGTCGCGCAGCGATCCCAGATCCACTGTAGAGGTAATACAGGTGTGGGAGTCACCACGCTCCCGACGATTGACCATTTCCTCATACTCGGGATCGTCGATCAGCGTGGTAAAAAAGCGAAAGCGTTTTTGCGTTCGCTCACGGTAGTGCGATGCAGATGCCCATTCAAAAACAAAATCCTGCAGGATACCCTCTGGGTTACGCTCTATGGTTTGAAATATCCACACCCGATTGACACCCGACGCTTCCCCTAGCGCCGCTAATAGCTGATCAACACCCTCACTCCAAAAGTGCGCGTCGATTAACGCATGGCTGCCCACGGCAAGGGCGTTCAGCAGGCGCGTCGCATCCGGCGAAAAAGGAGCAGGCATAACAGGTTCTCTTTACTTTTCTTAGAGACTACCACACAGCTTACAATGGATTACACGCCATCCCCATAAAGAGTGATGCTAGCGGGAGCTAGCGGAGTTTGCTCACGGTGAGTCGTCAGCGGTTTCCCTGCCAGGGCAGTCAGCAGGATTTGCAGCGGATCACCGTGACTGACGAGCAGGATGGTTTCGCCGCTTACCTGCTGTTCCCAATCCGCGATGACTGCTTGCATACGTTGTGACACCGCGCTTAAGGCTTCCACCTGATGATGACGATGCTCGGCATCCTCGGCATCTAACGCCCACACGCTAGGGTAGTGCTCGTCTCCCTGACCTTCTAAGTCACCAAAATTTCGCTCCCGCAAGCGTTTATCCACGCAGGGTGCTAACCCGAACTTAGCGGCTACTCGGGCGGCGGTTTGCGTGGTACGCAAAAAGTCTGAATGCACTACGCGGGTCGGCGCAGGCCAGTGCCAATCAGCAACGAGCTGGGTAAGTTGTTGCTCGCCATGCATCGAAAGGCCAAAGTTTTCTATTCCTCGCTCTGGCGAGCTGACAATCACGCCCTGTTGATTGGCCTGGCTATGACCGTGGCGCATTAATAAATAGCGATTGCGCCAATGGTCGGAGAGTGGCTGTAAAGTATTTGACATAAGTTTGTCACAAACCCTAGATTGAAGGTGTCTGCTTTCGAAAATAACCATCCTTGGCGCGGAATGTCCACTTATGAAACATTTTCCGTTTCATTAGTGGCAAAACGCAGCAAAGGAAACACAGTTTGATCCATAGCAAGAACACAACAATAACGCACAAATGAGGCTTACCATGGCAACTTCGCTCTTCCGCAAGCGCCCGCTTGCGATGCTTACCGCCGCATCACTCTTACCGCTCGCCCTACTCACTACGCCCGCTTTCGCAGAGTGCGAACGCGGCGACTTAGATACTATTTACTGTGATGAAAATGGCGATATGGTCGCCGATCGCCCTGCCGATGAGGCTGAGTGGGCGAATCCAGATACGCTGATTTTTGCTTACACCCCCGTAGAAGACCCGGCTATTTACTCGGACATTTGGCAACCGTTTATCGATCACTTGGCTGAGGTCACCGAGCGGGATGTGCGCTTCTTTGCGGTACAGTCCAACGCTGCTCAAGTGGAAGCCATGCGCAGCGGACGCTTACACATCGCCGGTTTCTCCACTGGCCCTACGCCGTTTGCGGTGAACTTGGCCGGAGCCGTGCCGTTTGCGTTAATGGGCTCTGATGACGGCCAATTTGGCTATACCCTGCAGCTGTTTACCCATGTTGACTCCGATATCCATGAGGTCGAGGATCTCAAAGGCAAACGCGTTGCCCACACTTCTCCAACGTCCAACTCGGGTAACCTAGCCCCTCGCGCACTGCTGCCTGAGCTCGGCATCACTCCCGATGAGGATTACGAAGTGGTCTACTCGGGTAGTCACGATCAATCCATGCTCGGCGTTGTGGCCCAAGACTATGACGCCGCCCCGGTGGCTTCTGAAGTAGTCGAGCGAATGGCCGCCCGAGGCCTCTACGATGAAGAGGATGTGCGGCTGATATTTGAGTCCGACCGCTTCCCCACCACCTCGTACAACTACGCGCACAACCTGCACCCAGATTTGGTCGAAAAAATTGAAGAAGCCTTCTTCAGCTTTGATTTTATCGGCACCGAGTTAGGTGAAGAGTTTGAGGGCGTCGAGAAATTCATCCCCATCAACTACCAAGACAACTGGAAGGTGATTCGTACCATCCAAGCAGCCAATAACGTGAGCTATACGCCAGAAAACTTGGAAGAGTAAACGTAGCGCACCGCCGCCGGCGGTGCGGTTATTGTCTCGACGATGGAAGCGGACACATGCTGGAAATTACCAATCTGGTCAAACGTTATGGCCACGATGAAGCCGTGCTGAAAGGGCTTGACCTCAAGGTAGAGGGAAACAGCGTTGTTTCTATCGTAGGTGCCTCGGGGGCGGGTAAAAGCACCATGCTAAGATGTATTAATCGCTTGGTCGAACCGACTTCGGGCTCCATCAAACTCAACGGCAATGAGCTAGTGAACCTGAAGGGCGCTGAACTGCGCCGCGCCCGCCGCAAAATCGGCATGGTGTTCCAGGGCTTTAACCTGCTGGATCGCTTAACCGTGATGGAGAACGTGCTGGCCGGGCGGCTGGGCTACGTCAATCTCTACCAGGCGATTTCACGCCGCTATCCTCAGGCCGATATTGAGCGTGCCTTTGTACTGATGGAGCGGGTGGGCATTGCTCACTACGCCAACAAACGTGCCGATGAGCTCTCCGGTGGCGAGCGCCAGCGGGTCGGCGTGGTGCGCGCACTGATGCAGGAACCTGAAGTGCTGTTGGCCGATGAGCCTACCGCCTCACTAGACCCGCGTACTTCTGAACAGATTATGGTTCTGTTGCAGAGTTTGGCCAGCGAGCTGTCGCTGCCGGTGCTGATCAATATCCATAACGTTGCTCAGGCCAAAACCTATACCGAGCGCATCGTGGGCCTGCGCCACGGCAAGATGATCTTTGATGGCTTACCAGCCGACTTCAACAAAGACGCGTTAGACGCTATCTACGGCGGCATTGAAGCGCCAGACGATGCGATTACCGATACGCCTGTGGAGGAGCGCTCCCATGACTCCGCCTGACGCCCCTTCAACAGCGCCCCGTACCTGGAAAAAGCCGCCGTTTATTGCCAATCCGCTGCTGCGCTACGGGTTGATCCTGGTGGCAATGGTCTACTTAGTGTGGGCCTTCGGCTCGCTACCGTTTAACTGGGCGCGTATCTCTGAAGGGTTGCCCCGCGCAGCGCGTATTTTTAGCGGCGGCTTCCCCCCCAACTTAGAGCGCTACGAGCTGCTGATTACCGGCTTTAAAGAGAGCTTTCAAATCGCCATTTTGGCAACGCTGATGGGGGTTTTGCTCTCTATTCCCTTTGCCGTGATGGCGGCGCGTAATATCGCACCCATGCCTATCTATGTTATTGGCCGTGCAGTGATTATTGTATCGCGCAGCTTTCACCCCGTGATCGTGGCGATTCTATTTGTTGCTGCGGTTGGGTTTGGGCCGCTCGCGGGGATTTTGACCCTAACCCTCTACTCCATTGGCTTCGTAGGCAAACTGCTGGCCGAAGAGATAGAGGAGATTAACTGGGGCCAAGTAGAGGCCATGAAAGCCGCTGGCGCTGGGTATGTGGCGATTCTGTTCTATGCCGTTTTTCCGCAGATACTGCCACGCCAAGTGGGGCTTTCCATGTACCAACTGGACAGCAACTTGCGCGCATCAGCGGTGGTCGGAATCGTGGGCGCAGGCGGCATTGGCGGTACGCTAATGAACGCCTTTGGACGCTACGACTACGATTTCGCCTTTGCGATTCTGCTCATTATCATCGCGGTCATTTTGCTCAGTGAAGGTGTCAGCGGCTGGGTAAGGAAAAAAATATGGTAGATCACGCACAGCAGCTTGCCGATCGTATTTGGCAACGCTATGACCGCAAACAGCGCCTTATTCGATACGCCGTTCTGCTAGCGACCTTGATGGTAGTGGTTTGGGCGGTGCGCGATATTGATATTTTCTGGCCTTGGGTGTGGGATGCACCCAATCAAATTTCTGCACTAGGGGGTCGTATGTGGCCGCCCAGTGCCGATGGGTTAAACGGCATTATCGCGGCGCTGATTGAGACCGTGCATATCGCCACGCTAGCCACTTTCTTGACCATCTTTTTAGCGCTACCGGTGGCCTACATTGCCGCCCAGAACACCACGCCTAACCGGGCCTGTCTGTGGCTGGGGCGTTTTATTCTGGTCTCCAGCCGTTCGGTAAATACCATTATCTGGGCACTTCTGTTCGTGGCCATTTTCGGCCCCGGCGTGTTAGCCGGCATCCTCGCCATCGTATTTCGCTCCATTGGTTTTATTGGCAAGCTGATGGGTGAAGCAATCGAGGAAATTGATCGGCGCCCCGTAGAGGCGATGGAAGCCACCGGAGCCTCCAAGGCCAAAGTGGTCGCCTACGCGATTGTGCCCCAGGTCATGCCAGCATTTTTTGCCATTGTGATCCTGCGCTGGGATATCAATATCCGCGAATCGACGGTGCTTGGCTTAGTGGGCGCGGGCGGTATTGGGGTCATCCTACAGGGTGCGATTGATACCTTTGCCTGGCCAACCGTGGCGACCATCTTGATGGCCATCATTGTGCTGGTACTGATTGGGGAAGCCTTAACCAGCCTGCTGCGCAGCAAGGTGCTGTAACCCGCGTTGCTTAAGCCCTGGCAAGCGTTTGACCTAACGCCAAACGCTTGCCATGGTTAGATGACCATCAACGACATGGAGTATGCACAGCGATGACAACCTATATCGTGGTAGCCGACACCGCCCGCGCACGTATCTTTACTCGTGATGCCTTGACGCTGGCGGAACAGGAGAGCTTGGTTCACGCAGAAGGACGGCTGCATGAAGGTGATTTGATCACCGACCGTCGCGGTGATGTGCACGAGTCGATGTCTAGCACGGCGCGCTCTTCCGGCGAAGAGGGAGCGGCCTCCAAACATGAAAACGAGCTGTTTGCTAAAGAGGTCGCCAACCGCCTGTATAGCGCCCGTGTGGATAACAGCTTAGAGAAGCTGATTATGGTCGCACCGCCCAAATTTTTAGGCCTATTACGGGATAAGCTTGATGGCCCCACGCAGAAACTGGTGATTCACTCCCTGTCGAAAGACTTAAGCAAAGCCTCGCTAGCAGATATACAAACTGCCGTAAGCGACTTACGCTAGATGTATCGGTAACCACATTGCTTATCACGTTCATTAAGGAATCGGCGGCAGTGCAATATCGTCACTGCGCTTGGCCCCGGCGGTCATTTCACGGCACAAGCGCAGGAACTCGCGCACGCCGGTGGTGAGATATTTGTGCCGGTGCCAGATAAACGTAAACTGACGCTTTAGATCCAACTCCGGCGTAGGCAGCGGCACCAAGCTGCCGCGCCGGAAGGCATCTCGCAGTGCCAGGCGCGAGACACAGCCAATCCCCAGCCCTGACTCCACGGCACGCTTAATACCTTCCGTATGCTCTAGCTCTAGCAGGGTGTTAAACCGGCTGCGGCGGTGGCGCGCGGCATGCTCCAGAGTCATGCGGGTGCCAGAGCCCTCTTCGCGCATAATCCAGTCCTCACGCAGCAGCTGTTCAAGTTCAAGGTGCTCGCGGCCTGCCAGTGGGTGTCGCGGCGAGCAAAACACGCACAGCTCATCTTCCACCCAGGGTTGGCTGATGATCATGTCATCGTCGCACTGCCCCTCGATCAAGCCTAAATCCAGCGAGTGCTGGCGCACGCCTTCGATAATATGGCGCGTATTGCGCACTGCCAAGCGCACCCGGCTACCGGGGTGGCGCTGCATAAAATCGCTGATCAGCAGCGTGGCCAGGTAGTTGCCAATGGTCAGCGTAGCCCCTACATCCAGCGACCCAACCCCTTTCTGGCCACGTAGAAGCTCTTCAATCTCTTCGCCGCGATCCAGCAGCGCCACCGCTTTGGGCAACAGCTGAAAACCCAGTGCGTTAAGTTTTAAGCGTTTACCAATCCGATCCAGCAGTTGGCAGTCGAACTGCCGCTCAAGCTCCGCAAGCGCCGTGCTGGTTGCCGACTGAGACATGGCCAGCGCCCGCGCCGCATGGGAGACGCTCTCATGCTGAGCAACCGCCACAAAGACTTCCAACTGCCGCAGGGTGTAGTGCATAGAGTCTGACCTTTATTTGATCTATATCTATTTTTCAGATAACCGTTATCAATATAATTCGCTTAACAGATATACCACCCTTTGCTTAGACTTGCTGGCAACATATTTAATCATTTTTATTCTTTTTAAGAATATGACCGATGCGGACTAGCGCCAGCATCGACTAATGGAGAAAACGGCATGAGTAAGTTTGCTCTGGAAGAAGTGCTTAGCGTCCATCACTGGAACGATACCCTGTTCAGCTTCCGCACCACCCGCGAGCGCAGCCTGCGTTTCAAAACCGGTCAGTTCGTGATGATTGGTTTGGAAGTGAACGGCAAGCCGCTGATGCGCGCTTACTCCATTGCCAGCCCCAACTACGAAGACCACCTTGAGTTCTTCAGCATTAAAGTACCCGACGGCCCGCTCACTTCACGCCTTCAGCACCTGAAAGTAGGCGATCAGATCATGGTTAGCCGCAAGCCCACCGGCACACTGGTATGCGATGACCTACTGCCGGGCCGCAACCTCTACATGCTCTCCACCGGTACCGGCTTGGCGCCGTTTATGAGCCTGATCCAGGATCCTGAAGTGTACGAGCGCTTCGAGAAGGTAGTGCTGGTTCACGGTGTGCGGGAAGTTTCTGAATTAGCCTACGCCGACTTTATCACCAAAGAGCTTCCAGCCCATGAATACCTGGGTGAAGACATCGCTGAAAAGCTGGTCTACTACCCCACCGTTACTCGGGAGGAGTTCCACACCATGGGGCGCCTAACCGACCATATCCGTACGGGCAAGCTGTTTGAAGACACCGGCCTGCCGCCCATTGATCCGCGCCAAGATCGCGCGATGATCTGCGGCAGCCCCGCCATGCTGGACGATACCAGCGCGCTACTTGACGAGCTGGGTCTGAATATCTCGCCGCGCATGGGCGAGCCGGGCGACTACGTCATCGAGCGTGCGTTTGTCGAGAAGTGAGACGTAAATAGTGAATCGTAATGAGTGAGTGGTGAATAGAAAAAAGTTTATAGCCGCCAGAATGATCGCATCACTCATACAAAGCCCCTGGGGAGAGCATCCACAGGGGCTTTGTCTACTCGGCACTACTTACCATTCACACCTTACCCTTCACCGTTAAACCGCGTCTTTGCCCGTTTCGCCAGTACGGATACGAATCACCTGCTCCAGCGGCATCACAAAGATTTTGCCGTCGCCGATTTTACCTGTGTTCGCCACCTGGGTGATGGCATCAATCACCTGCTCGACCATGTCGTCGTCCACGGCGACTTCCAGCTTCACCTTGGGCAGGAAATCCACCACATACTCAGCACCACGATACAGCTCGGTATGCCCTTTCTGGCGCCCAAAGCCCTTCACTTCCGTCACCGTAATACCCTGAACGCCGATATCGGAGAGCGACTCGCGTACATCGTCGAGCTTAAACGGCTTGATAATCGCTGTGATCAATTTCATTACCATATCCTCTAACTGGGTGGCCATGATGGGGTCGGGTTGAACGGCTGCGAATGTTGCAGCCGTTAACCGCTAACTACCAGCATACACCGCTATCGGCAGAGAATAAAAAAGCCTCCCACTAAGGGGAGGCCAGAAGGAGCACGCCTGCTCACTAGGTCAGCATTAAATTATTTCTTAATGCCGCTGTTTATTTCTTAATGCCAAATTCGGGATAGGCTTCGAGACCGCACTCAGCGATATCAACGCCTTCATACTCTTCTTCTTCGCTAACCCGGATGCCCATGATGGCTTTCAGGATGAGCCATACCACCAGGCTGGCCAGGAATACCCAAGCGAAGATACCTACGATACCGATGATCTGGGCACCGAATGATGCGCCGTCATTGTTCAGCGGCACTGCCAGCACGCCCCAGATACCGACAACACCGTGAACCGAGATCGCGCCGACCGGATCATCCAGCTTCACTTTATCGAGGGTGACGATGGCTGCGACCACGATGATGCCGCCAATCGCGCCGATAATGGTAGCGCTCAGTGCGGTCGGAGAGAGCGGATCGGCGGTGATGGCCACCAGGCCAGCCAGGGCACCGTTCAATGCCATGGTCAGGTCAGCTTTGCGGAACCACAGTTTGGCCAGGATCAGTGCCGCAATCACACCACCTGCCGCTGCTGCATTCGTGTTTACAAACACCTGTGCCACGTTGTTAGCAGAATCGACAGCCGCAAGTTTAAGCTCGGAACCGCCATTGAAACCGAACCAGCCCATCCACAGAATGAAGGTACCCAGCGTTGCCAGCGGCATGTTGGCACCCGGAATCGCGTGGATAGAGCCATCTTTGCCATATTTGCCTTTACGTGGCCCGAGCACGATGACACCAGCGAGTGCTGCAGATGCACCGGCAAGGTGCACAATGCCTGAACCCGCATAGTCAGAGTAGCCTACTTCAGACAACCAGCCGCCGCCCCAGGTCCAGTAGCCAGACACCGGATAGATAAACGCGGTCATTACCACTGCAAAGGCCAGGAAGGCCCACAGTTTCATGCGCTCGGCCACGGCACCCGATACAATCGACATGGCGGTTGCCACAAAGACTACCTGGAAGAAGAAGTCAGAGCGCATAGAGTAATAGGGAGCATCATCGCCGCCTGCGGTCACCGCATCAGCGCTATTCTCAGCGCCAATCAAGAAGCCCAGGTTAGGCAGAAAGCCGCCCGCGCTGCTGGAGTACATGATGTAGTAGCCGACCAACAGGTACATGGTGCAGGCAATGGCAAACAGCGCAACGTTTTTGGTTAGAATTTCGGCGGTGTTTTTGGAGCGTACCAGGCCTGCTTCTAACATGGAGAAGCCAGCGGCCATCCACATCACGAGCACGCCACAAATTAGAAAGTAGAACGTATCGAGCGCGTAGCTCAACTCTGTAAACTCATTCATTGTATGTTCCCCGTTTAATGTCTGGTTAAGCCATGATTAGACGGCGTCAGCGCCGCGTTCGCCGGTACGAATACGGATCACGTCTTCCAGTGGCGTAACAAACACCTTGCCGTCACCGATCTTGCCGCTGTTAGCCGCACTACAGATTGCATCCAATACGCTCTCCAAACGGGCGTCGTCTACGGCCACTTCCACTTTTACCTTGGGTAGAAAGTCGACGACGTACTCCGCGCCACGATACAACTCGGTATGCCCTTTCTGACGGCCAAAACCTTTAACTTCAGTGACCGTAATGCCCTGAACGCCGTTGTCGGCCAATGCCTCACGAACGTCGTCGAGCTTAAATGGCTTGATGATAGCGGTGATGAGTTTCATCCCGGATCTCCCCTGCTGGATAAGTCCTGCTAGATTGGTAGCGGCACAGCCGCCAGAATAAGCACCTGAACCGATAATGCGCATACTGTGCCAGCTGACTTTTTTTGCTTATAAGTCAGCCAATTAGCCGTCATCAAAAGTGCAGCTCAGCGCTAAATCTGAGCAAATCCATTCTCACACCACCGCTATTGCACCAAAAAAGAGCGTAAGCAAAAGTAGCCTGCTCTATTTCGATGCACACCCTGGGTTAAGCAGTAAAAGCACGCGATACATGCGAATTCGCCAACTGTTGCGTATCCTTACCGGTAAGCAATATTTAAAGCAGGTTTATCTAGGAGAGAACGATGGCGCCTCAAGACCGTATTAGCCGCTTGGCCCAGCAGATTGGTGACCGTTTACAAAACGCCTCCCAGGCGCCAGAAGATATTCAAAAGGGCGTGCAGCAAGTCGTGCGTGGCGCCTTCGACCGCCTGGAGCTTGTCTCACGGGAAGATTTCGACATTTTAATGGATGTACTGCAGCGCACCCGTTCGCGGGTAGAGGCGTTAGAGCGCCAAGTCGCTAACCTTGAAGCAGCCGTTGATGCCTCCGCGCCAACGACGTCCACGCCGCTCGAAGCTGAAGCCCCACCAGTTCCAGAGCAGCATGCGCCGGAATCAGATGCAGAAGACGAGAAGAATAAACCCGCTTAACGTTTAAGCTTCATTAGCAGCAATAGGGGAATGGCCTATTGCTGCGCGCACCGCAAAATAAATACGAATCACTATCGTTGACTTTGTTTTTCGTGGTGATACTCTCCGCCTTTGATTTTCTTACCGTCTGCGGATTGTTCACTATGCACGCCCTGTCACTATCAAACCTATCTGTTGCAAAGCTGCCTTTTGCAAAGCCTTTCTTTTCGCCGTCGTCTGTTTCAATATCTGGGCTTGTTGGCACCAGCCTGTTACTGAGCTTCTCCAATGGCGTTTTCGCCCAAAATACTGCGTCTAGCGCCGACGAGACCATGGTGGTCGTTGGATCGCGCACTCCTAGTCAGATCAGTCAAATTCCCGGTGCTGTATGGGTAATTGACAAAGAGATGCTGCAACAGCAGACCCGCAATGGTGCAGACCTAAAGACAGCATTGGGGCATCTGGTACCGGGGTTGGATCTGGCGCCTCAAGGGCGCACCAATTATGGGCAAAACATGCGAGGCCGGGGCGTGCAGGTGCTCATCGACGGCGTATCGCTGAACAGTTCCCGTGGGCTTTCCCGACAGTTCGATGCCATCGATCCCTTCAATATTGAGCGCGTGGAAGTGCTTTCCGGCGCCAGCAGCCTGTATGGCGGCGGTGCTACGGGGGGCTTAATCAATATCATTACCCGCAAAGGTGAAGAAGGCCTGAACTGGCGTACTGAAGCAGGCATCACCACCGGCTTCAACAACAGCGATGACATAGATCGACGCCTCGCACAATCCATCAGCGGTGGTAACGAGCGGGTTCAAGGCTATCTGGGTACCGCCATTGGCGACAACGGCCGCCACTATGACGGCAGCGGCCAGGAAATCTTTCCCGATATCGCCCAGACCGACCTACAGGATAATCGCAGCATTGATGTATTGGGCAACCTCTCTTTCCGCTTGACCGATGAACAGAGTCTGGAACTGGGTGCCCAGCTGTACCGTTCAGGCTATGAAGGTGACCGGGGTGTTTACTTTCCCAACCTCGACGCTGCCACGCCCAACTTGAACGATGCCGAAATTCGCGATGGCTACCGTTCACAGCGCGATCCGGAAACCGACCGTAAGCTCGTCAACGTCAACTATCACCACGCCAACCTGTGGGGGCAAAACTTCTACCTGCAGGCGTTCCACCGGGAGGAGGAGTCCAGCTTCCAGGCATTTCCCTACCCAATTTCCGACGGCCTGCAATTTCGCGCCTCGCAACAAAACACCGATTTAAGCGGCATCAAAGCGCTGTTTGAATCGCGCCTGGGTGATGACGTTTCGCTAACCTACGGCCTCGATCTGGATCGTGAAACTTTCGATGCCAGCCAGATGCTGTTCGATACCAACATCTCGGACGCCTCCGGCGGCCTGGTGCAACAGGCATCAGGGGTTGAACCCCGCTACCCCGGTTATCAAGTGGACGGGCTTTCAGGCTTCCTCCAGGGCGATTGGCAGGCCACCCAGGCGCTCAAGCTCTCCGCAGGGTTGCGGCAGCAGCATATGGACGTCGAAGTGGATGAATTCCAGGGGATTCCTGGCGGCGAGAATGACTATGAAGCAACGCTCTTCAATGCCAGCGCCCTCTACGACTACGGCAACGGTCACCAGAACTGGCTGCAGTTTAGCCAGGGCTTCGAACTGCCAGATCCTGCCAAATATTACGGCAAGAGCCCCGACGTCAGTGTCGATAACAACCCGTTATCTGCCATCGAGACGGATCAAGTAGAGCTAGGCTGGCGCTATCAGGGGGGCAATTGGACGGCCCAGACAGCGCTTTACTACGCCTGGTCGGACAAGGCGGTAGAGAACGCCGAGGATTTAAGCGTCAGCGTTGTGGATGAGAAGAAGCGCGACTTCGGCCTGGAAAGCGCCGTGACTCGTTATTTCGATAATGGCCTGGAGGCAGGGGGCACTCTGCACTTGGTGCGTTCCGAGCAGGAGAACGACCAAGGGGAGTGGGAGAAGCGTGACGCCCGCTATGCATCCCTCTCTTCCGCCACCGCCTTTATTAGCTGGACGGACTATGTACGTTCGGCTCGCTTACAGGCCAACCACAACTTCGACCTGAAAGACGATGCCGACCGGGAGATCGATGGCAATACCACCCTCGACTTATCGCTCAGCCAGGAAACCGATCTTGGCACCTTAAGCCTAGGAGTGCAGAACCTGCTGGATGATCAGTACTCCACCGTCTGGGGGCAGCGAGCCGCCATGTTCTATTCGCCCTACTACGGCCCAGAGTACCTCTATGACTACCAGGGCCGCGGGCGTACTTACACCCTGAACTGGTCGATGGAGTACTGAGAGGTGGTTCGCTACTCGCTGACAACCGCTCAAGGGTGAGGTAACGAGGATGGCTACACTCGGCCCAATAACGCCATCTTGCGTACCACTGACCACCCATGACCTGCTGGCTATTGGTCAGCGCTTCGGGATCGACTACCGCTTTCCCGAAGCGCCCGAACGCTCCCAGCCAGCCCCTTGTGTTGCCCGTGGGCGGGTGATGGACGTCGAGATAGACCCCACACTGCGCGTGACACACTCGGATCTTGACGTCCTGCACGCTTACGCCTCCACTTCCCGGCGTACCGCGCCGTGGTTTCTCAGCGTGATACTCGAGGGCCATATCCAAGTCGGTCTCGGGCACCAGTCGTTTCAGTTGCAGGCTGGCGACGCCTTCAGTGCGCATTTCAACGAGCAGACGGGGCTTGAGGTCTTCCAGCCCGCGCCACAGCGTTTGCGCATCCTCAACGTATCGCTTCTGGCTTGTAAAGAGCTGCCCTCTTTCTCGTCCATTAACCCTTCGCCTATCGATGTTGCCCCTCCGGCAACGCCCGTACTGCATACCTGGCAGGTGCCGCAGTTCCTTATTCATAGCCTGGAGGCAGCGCTGGCTTCGAACTGGCCAGTAGAGCGACAGCGCCTGCTATGGCAAGGTCTCGCGCTCCAGTTATTAGCTCATGGGTTGCCTGCCGCCTCCCTTGAGTCCAACGACGCAGGAAAAGCAGTTAGCCTGCCGTCGGGTCTAACCCAACGCGATCACCAACGCCTGGAGTGCTTGCGTCAGCAGCTCGAACACTCCCCCAACCAGGATTATCGGCTTGAGCAGTTGGCCCGCAATGCCGCGATGAGCCCGAGCAGCCTACGCACCAAGTTTCACCGCTGTTACGGCTGCTCAATATTCGACTACCTACGACGTTGTCGCCTGACCCAAGCTCAAGCGTACTTACGCAAAGGTTATAGCGTGCAGCAAACCGCTCACGCCTGCGGCTACCGCCACGCCACCAATTTTGCCACCGCCTTTAAACGCGCTTTTGGCATTGCGCCTCATGAAGTGTTCCATCGCCATTAAAGGCCGCAGGGTTGTTTTGGGAGCGCTAAGTTCCTTTGTTGGGCGTTTTTTGGCAGCACGCATACGCCCTTTGTCATTGCGCATACCTTTCAGCCGTCATTAAGCGCAATAATTCTCATTAACACATTGGTTAATTGATGCTTACTGCAGGTGCCTCCCATGTTTATCCCCCATCACCGTTTTCTACGCGCTCCGCTTAGCGTCGCCGTTCTCTCAGCACTGGCTGCTTCCCCGGTATACGCTCAAGAAAACAACGAGTTAGCCACCGTCACGGTCACTGCCCAGCAGGCGGCTACCAAAGTGGAAACGCCCACGATCGAAATACCCCAGAGCGTTTCCACCATTACCCGCGAACAGATGGACAACCGCGGGGTAAGTACCGTACAGCGCGCCACCGACTACACGCCCGGTGTTTACAGCAACCAGATTGGCGCCTCCAACCGTTTTGATTACCTGGTACTCCGCGGGTTTTCTGACGGCAGCTTGAGCAATACGTTTTTAGATGGGTTAAAGGTGATGGGTGATGCCAACTCCCATAGCAGTATGCGCATCGATCCGTGGTTTCTAGACAGCATAGAAGTTGTCCGCGGGCCCGCCTCGGTGCTCTATGGCCGCGCCTCCCCTGGCGGCGTGGTCGCCCTGAACAGCAAGCAGCCAGAGTTTGAACAGAGCGGTGAGCTACGTTTTCGAGTGGGTAATAATAACCAGCGCAGCGCCGCTTTTGACCTCACCGGGCCGATTGGCGAAGAACAACGGGTGGCCTTTCGCCTAACCGGGATTGCCAGCGCCGCGGATACCCAGTTTGGCCCGGCGGAAGAGGAGCGCTATGCCATTGCTCCCCGGCTCACCTGGGATATCACCGATGACACCAGCCTCACCGTAGAAGCCTACCTACAGGATGAACCCGAAGGCGGCTACCACTCCGGCGTACCCTATGAGGGGACCGTGGTCGCCCATAATGGCCGCAAAATCAGCAATAACTTTTATGATGGTGAAGAGGATTACGACGCCTACGAGCGCACCCAGCGCATGGTCGGATACGCCCTGGAACACCGCTTCAACGAACAGGTGACCGGCCGCCAATTGATGCGCTATCTCAATTCCGACGTGGTGCTCAATCAGGTCTATGGCTATGGCTGGACATCCCCTTCGTCTGACGAGCTCACCCGCTACTACTCCGGCAGCAATGAATCCCTGGAAGCCTGGACACTCGACAACCAGTTAGAAGCCACCCTCAGCAGCGGCTTTATGGATCACACACTGCTTGTCGGGGTTGATTACCAGCAGCGAACAAACGACGTATCGTGGCCCTCTGGGTATTTCCCACCGCTCAATGCCTTTGACCCGGTTTATGGCAGCGACCCCATCGAGTTTTACGCCCCGGTACGCGAGCGCCATGAGATCGACCAGACTGGGGTTTACCTGCAAGACCAGATAGCCCTCAATAACTGGCGCTTCACCTTGGGTGGCCGCTACGACTGGGTCAATATCGACAATACCAACCGCGATAGCGGTGATACCAGCTCCCTCAGCGACACCCAGTTCAGTGGCCGCGCCGGGGTGGTCTACCTGTTCGATAACGGCGTGGCTCCCTACCTGAGCTACTCCACCGCGTTCACCCCCACCAGTTTCGTGGATGAGAGTGGCGATCTGCTCCAGCCCATGGAAGGCGAACAGTGGGAAACCGGCGTTAAATACCAGCCTAACGGTAGCCAAAGCCAGTACAGTGCGGCGCTATTCCATATCAGCCAGGAGAACGTCGCCACCAAAGAGCAGCCCACCGACCCATACCGCGCCGTGGGGGAGATCGAATCCCAAGGGCTGGAGCTGGAAGCGCAAACACGGTTGACCGATACCCTCTCGCTGCAGGCAGGCTACAGCTTCACCGATATCACTTACGCAAAAAGCGATGACGGCAACCAGGGCAATAACGCCATTTACTCACCCCGACACCAGGTTCAGCTATGGGGCCACTACGAGGGCAACAAAGGTTGGCTAAACGGTGTGGATATGGGGATTGGTGTACGCCACTATGCGGATATTGCCGCTGACCGGGCTAACACCGAAAGCGTACCCGACTACACGCTGGTGGATGCCACCCTTGGTTACGATCTCAGCCAACTCGGTGTTGAGGGTGTTGAGACACGTTTGAATGTGAGCAACCTGCTGGATAAAGAGTACGTGGCTTCCTGCAACTCCCTGGAGTACTGCTACTTTGGCGCCGAGCGGAGCGTGACGGCCAGTGTCCACTATCGTTTCTAAACTTTCGTTTTAAGCACTGCTAAGTAATCCTTAGCACATCTGCCCAGGCAACGACGCCTGGGCAGTTTGCTTTCTGAAAACAGGTTTGCAAACAATAAATATTATCGTTTAAATACATCACTTATTTTTCTGGATAGCCTTTCTCCACCATGCGCCACGCCACCCCGCTATCTTTTCTCGCACGCTGCGGGCTGTTCGCCGTTTGCCTCCTGGCCTTCTCCACTGCCCAGGCGCAGTGGGCGACGGTCGATTGGACCATCGCCGAAACACTCATGGCCATTGATGCCCCTGTTAGCAGCGTTGCCCAGCAGGACGCGTATCACGACTGGGTGGGCGAGCCCCGCATCCCCGAGAGCGTCAGCGATATGGGTCTGCGCACCCAACCTAATTTAGAGCTACTGGCCCAAATACCGCCCGAACAGACACTGATCTCTCCCATGTTCGCTGGCTTAACACCGCGCCTGGAGCGAATCGCCCCGGTCACCTCGTTCGCGCTTTATTCGCCCGGCACCGATACTTGGCAAGAGATGCAAACCCTGACCCGCCAGTTGGGCGAGTTAACCGAGCGTCAGCCCCAGGCCGAGCAACTGATCAAAGAAACCCAAACCTTGATGGCCACGCTGCGCGAATCCCGGCCCCTCTCACAGTCAGAAATCGCGCCGTTACTTATGGTGCAGTTTATGGATGCCCGCCATGTGCGTGTCTTTGGCGATAACAGCCTCTACAACGCCGTTCTTGAGCAGCTCGAACTCCCTAATGCCTGGGATCAGCCCACCAACGCCTGGGGATTTGCGCTGGCGGGGGTTGAAGCGCTGGCACGCTACCCTGAGGCAATGCTGGTTATCATCGACCCGCTCCCCGCCGGGGTAGAAGAGCAACTTGCAAAAAGCGGCCTGTGGCAGCACCTTCCCAGTGTTAAAAACAATCGATTGCTGCGCCTGCCGCCGGTATGGAGCTTCGGCGCATTACCTTCGGCTCAACGCTTTGCCAAGGAACTGACCGCAGCGCTGGAAGCAGCGCCTGCACAATAATCACACAGCAGGACGCTACCAAAGCGTTATTAACTAAGGTAGTTTAAGACTTAAATTAAAGTAGATTGTGCTCACATTAGGGTCAGAGCTTTTACCAAAAACCAGCGAGGGACGGCGATGACGTTAGCCATTGTAGCCACGCGCGCAGGCGTAGGTTTAGACGCACCAGCGGTGCATGTAGAGGTGCATTTAGCTAACGGTTTGCCAGGCCTAACGCTGGTGGGCCTACCGGAAACCGCTGTGAAAGAGAGCCGCGAACGGGTACGCAGTGCGTTGGTTAACGCAGGCTTTGACTTCCCCAACACCCGGCGTATTACCCTTAACCTTGCTCCTGCTGATCTCCCCAAAGAGGGCGGCCGTTTTGATTTGCCCATTGCCCTGGGCATTCTCGCCGCTTCTGGGCAAATGCCGGTTGAGGCATTGGAAGGCATGGAATGCGCTGGTGAGTTGGCCCTAGATGGCAAACTGCGCGCAGTGCCGGGAATACTGCCCTTTGCCCTGGCTACGCGGCGGGCAAAAAAAGCGCTGATTATTCCCCGCGACTGCGCCGATGAAGCGGCCCTGGCAGGCGACTTACCGGTACTGCCTGCCGACACGCTATGGCAAGTCGTCGCCCACCTACTCGACCAAGAGAAGATCCTCCCGCACAAGCTCAGTGCCTCGGTTAAGGCCTCTACGCCGGTGGATGACCTCGCCGATGTGCGCGGCCAGCAGCAGGCGCGGCGTGCGCTCGAAGTCGCCGCTGCTGGTGGTCATAATCTCCTATTCGCAGGCCCACCAGGCACCGGTAAAACCATGCTGGCCAGCCGCCTGCCAGGCATTCTGCCGCCGCTTTCCGAAGAGGATGCGCTGGAAGTCGCCGCCGTGCGCTCGGTCTGCGGCCTGCCACTGGAAGCTGATTGGGGCAAAAGGCCATTCCGCCAACCCCATCACAGTGCCAGCGCCGCCGCCCTGGTCGGCGGCGGCTCAAAACCCAAACCCGGCGAGATTTCACTCGCCCACCACGGCGTGCTGTTTTTAGACGAACTCCCCGAGTTTTCCCGCCATGTATTAGAAGTGCTTCGGCAGCCACTAGAAACCGGTACGATCCATTTAGCCCGCGCCAGCCATGAACGCCGTTATCCAGCTCGGTTTCAATTGGTAGCCGCCATGAACCCTTGCCCCTGCGGCCACTTAGGCGATCCGCGCCAGCGCTGTCAGTGTACCGCCAGCCAAATCCAGCGTTATCAAGCGCGGCTTTCTGGGCCGCTGCTGGACCGTATCGACCTTCAAGTGGAAGTGCCCGCGCTGCCACCCGAACAGCTTACTGCGCAAACCCAAGGCGAATCATCAGCAGCGGTGCGTGAGCGAGTAATAGCCGCCCGGGAGCGACAAATGGCCCGCGGCGCGCTGAACAGCCAGTTAAGTGGTAAAGCCCTGGAAGCCGCCTGCGACCTGAATGATGAAGAACGCGCCTGGCTGGCGGGCGTGCTCGAAAAGCTCAAGCTTTCTGCCCGCGCCTACCACCGCGTTTTGCGGGTGGCACTTACCCTAGCCGACCTGCAGGGTGAGCCCAAACCCACTCAACCGCACTTTATTGAAGCGATTGGCTACCGGCAGTTGGATCGGATGTTGAAGGGAGCTTAACGAAAAGCGGCACTAGGATTGATTCTCGCTAAGCTGGTCTACAAACCCATCCAGCGCTTCAAACAGCACCTCCCGGATGGGATCGGCTTCATTTACCAAGTGGTGGCGAGCTTCCGGGTGGCGGTGAATTTCGGCATTGGGAAACTTCTTCGCCAGAATCGCTAAATTCCACTCCCAATCGACGGTCAGATCCTGCTCGCCCTGGAGTATCAGGGTAGGCAGCGGATTGGGCTCCTGGGCCAGTAGGCGGGGCATCCAGCGGCGCATAGCGCTCACCCAGGCAACGCTCAAGCGCTCTGGCTGCAGCGGGTCACCCTCGCGTAGAAACTCGGTGAACTGCTCGTCGGTAGAGTTGGGGCGATATTTACGCGGCAACTCTTTTACAAACGGGCTGGCAATCAAGTGCAGCCAGCTGGTTTGGCTCCATCCCCAAGGCCGCACCAGGGGCGCCAGCAGCACCAAACCCGACCAACCGGAAGCCTCACGGCGGGTGAGTGCATCGGTAGCTAAAATCGCCCCACCGGTACTCTGGCCCACGCCTAACCACGGCGCAGGCGCCATGCCTTGGCTCTTTAGGGTCGTCTGCAAATGGGCCAGGCAGTGCTGATAATCATCGAAATCTTCTATTGCCGCCCGCGCACCGCTGGAAAGGCCGTGGCCGGGAAGATCCCACAGCACGACTCGCCAGCCTTTAGCCAGCAGGCGTTCAAGCAAATGGCGATATAACCCCATATGATCGAAATAGCCATGTACCACAAAGGCAGTACCCACTGGCCGCGGGGGGCTCCACACTTGGCACCACAGCGCAAAGCGCCCCGTATCGATAAAGCCTGCATGCACTTCACTGGTATCTAACAGCAGTGCTTCTAAGCCATAGTGGTGGAAATAGCCTTGCATGGCGTCTGCCAATACTTCCCCTGGCAACAGGCGGCTGAGGGCGGTATCGCCCGAGGCGTGGCGAAACAAGCCTTCCAGATGTTGGAAATCACGCATCGTTGTTTCTCCATAACGCCATTTTCCGTTGGCCTAGACGCGGCTGATGAGCCGCGTTCCCAAACCCTAATACCTAGTCATTTGGTCGAGCATTTTAGCGCATTAGGGTCTACGCTGTTTACATGCCCGAGCAGGTGTGGAATTATTTTCCATAAATACATTTTACTCTGACCGTGGCCAACACATTCCCCCCACGGGCATCCTCACAGGAGAAACCCCATGAGCGAGCGTATCACGCGCCACCGTTTACAGGTGGCAGCCGATTTAGATCGTTTTATCAATGAGCAGGCGCTACCGGGAACAGGCGTTGATGAAAATGCCTTTTGGGCCGGTGTGGATGCCCTGTTTCATGATTTGACCCCGAAAAACCGTCAATTACTGGAAGAGCGCGACACGCTGCAAGAGAAACTCGACGTATGGCACCGAGAAAATCCCGGCCCGGTGACCGATATGCCGGGATACCGCCGCTTCTTAAAAGAGGTTAACTACTTGGCAGAAGCGCCGGCTAACGTCAAAGCGACCACCGCCAACGTTGACCGGGAAGTCGCCGTTCAGGCAGGCCCGCAGCTGGTGGTGCCGGTGAGCAATGCACGCTATGCGTTGAATGCGGCTAACGCGCGCTGGGGCAGCCTTTACGACGCCCTGTACGGCACCGATGCGATTTCCGAAGAGGATGGCGCGGAAAAAGGCACCAGCTTCAACCCGAAACGTGGCGCCAAAGTGATTGCCTACGCCCGTGGCGTGCTTGACCGCGCGGCACCGTTGGCCACAGGTTCTCACCGTGATGCGGTGAAATACACCATTCGTGATGAGCACCTGGTGGTGTCGTTGGAGGGTGGTCGTGAGACGGGCCTTAAGGATTCCGGGAAGCTGATCGGTTTTACCGGTCAAGCGGCTAAACCCGACGCGATTCTGTTGGGTAACAACGGCCTGCACCTGGAAATCCAGATCGATCCCAACGACTCCATCGGCAAAACCGACCCGGCAGGCGTTAAAGATGTCGTGGTGGAAGCTGCACTGACCGCCATCATGGATTGCGAAGACTCCGTAGCGGCTGTGGATTCAGAAGACAAGGTCGGTGTTTACAGCAACTGGCTGGGCCTGATGAAGGGCGATCTGGAAGAGAAGATCGAAAAAGGCGGCAAGACGTTTACCCGCAAGCTGAACGCCGACCGCACCTGGCAAACCACCGATGGCAGCAGCGTCACGCTACCTGGCCGCTCGCTGATGTTCGTGCGTAATGTGGGTCACCTAATGACCACACCAGCGATTCTGGATGAGAACGGCAACGAGCTACCGGAAGGTATTCTTGATGCGGTGGTTACCTCGCTGCTCGCGCTGCACGACCTGAAGAAAGACGCTGACCAGCCGCGCAACTCGCGCACTGGCTCGGTTTATATCGTCAAGCCGAAGATGCACGGCCCTAAAGAAGTTGCCTTCGCCAATGAGCTGTTTAGCCGCGTTGAAGACATTTTGGGCATGCACCGCGACACCCTGAAAATGGGTATCATGGACGAAGAGCGTCGCACCACCGTTAACCTCAAGGCGTGTATCGCTGAAGCGGCTTCACGGGTGGCGTTTATCAACACCGGCTTCCTCGACCGTACCGGCGACGAGATGCACACTGCCATGGAAGCGGGCCCGATGGTGCGCAAGGGCGATATGAAAAGCGCCGCTTGGATTCAGGCCTACGAGAAGAGCAACGTGCAAGTGGGTCTTGCCTGCGGTCTGCGCGGTCGTGCCCAGATCGGTAAAGGCATGTGGGCCATGCCTGACCTGATGCACAACATGCTGGAGCAGAAAATCGGCCATCCTAAAGCCGGTGCCAACACGGCTTGGGTGCCATCTCCTACGGCCGCTGCGCTCCACGCGCTGCACTACCATCAGGTCAACGTCACCGACGTTCAGCGCGAGCTGGAAGCGTTGGGCGAGCCCGACTATCTGGACGACTTACTCACCGTGCCGGTAGCGGAAAACGCCAACTGGTCGGATGAAGAGAAGCAGCAGGAGCTGGACAACAACTGCCAGGGTATTCTCGGCTACGTAGTACGCTGGGTAGAGCACGGCGTGGGCTGTTCAAAAGTGCCGGATATCCACAACGTGGGCCTAATGGAAGACCGCGCCACGCTGCGTATCTCCAGTCAGCACATTGCCAACTGGCTACACCACGGCATTGTCGATGCACCGCGAGTGGAAGAAACCCTTAAGCGCATGGCCAAGGTAGTCGACGAGCAGAACGCAGGCGACCCGACCTACACCGCTATGAGCGCCGACTTTGAAGGCTCTACCGCGTTCAAAGCTGCCTCAGACCTGATCTTCAAAGGTCGCGTACAGCCCTCCGGCTACACCGAGCCACTACTCCACGAGTGGCGCCAGGTGCACAAAGCTAAACGTGCATAAGATTAAGTAAGCCCGCTCGCTTACTCACATAGCCCCAAGGCTCGCGCCTTGGGGCTTTTTATTTAGGCTGATTGACGTTAACGTTAAATAAAACGTGAGGAATAATAACAATGACCGTAATGACGGCTGAGCAGATTGAGCACTTCCTGGATGAGGTCTTTCCCCAGCGAATGGGCAAGATAGAGAATGTGGGCGAGATGCGCGCTACGATGCGCTTAGCGATCGGCAATGAACATCTTCGCCCTGGGCCGCGGGTTTCCGGGCCCACGATGATGGGTTTTGCGGATGTGGCCATGTATGTCGCTATTTTGGCCCAGATTGGCCCCGAAGCGATGGCGGTCACCAGCGACCTTAACTGCCACTTTCTGCGCGCGGCTTCCGGTGATCACGACATTATCGCCCACGCCAAGCTGATCAAACTCGGCCGCCGCCTAGCGGTGGGCGAAGTACAGATTTTTTCAGCCAGCGATGACACGCGCCCCGTGGTGCATGTCACCGCCAGTTACGCTCTGCCAGACGCACCGCTAGACAACGCTTAATGCAACCGCTGGTTAAGGCGCTAGGGTCATAAACGGGGTATCTTCCTGGTCGGTAAACGCATACACATTGTAAGGGGCCTCTTGCGGCCCCGGCATACCCGGCGTACCAATGGGCATCCCGGCCAAACCAATGCCGTCGATATCAGGTTGCGTTTCAAACAGTGCCTGCACCGCGTCCATCGGCACATGGCCCTCAATCCAGTACTCGCCTATTTCGATGGTATGGCACGACCCTAAACCATAGGGAACACCCGCCTGTTGCTTGATATCACTCAGTTCAGCGTCATCCACGATAGTGACATCAATGCCCAGCTCTTCAAGATGGCGTGCATAGGCATCGCAGCAACCGCACTGAGGGTTTTTGTACAAGGTCGCCTCGGCAGGCAGTGCCGCGTGCGCCGAGGTCGCCCCGAGAACTAGAGCGCTAGATAGTAATATTGAGGTGGTTAAGCGGCTCATAAATACCCTCCTGATTAAGAGCGAATAAAGAAACGTTGGTAAGCGACGCAGCATCCAATTGAAAGCTTACAACCTATGTGTCGCCCCAAGGTCAAGCTAGCTCAACGCTCAGTGCTAGGGAGTTGATCGATCATGCGATCCAGCGTCATCGGGTACTCACGGATCCGGACACCGGTGGCATTGTAAATCGCGTTGCCAATCGCAGCCGCTACGCCGCAAATACCCAGCTCACCCACCCCTTTTGCTTTTAGGGGCGATGAAGCAGCATCGGTGGTATCTAAAAAGATGACCTCCTGTTCGGGAATATCCGCATGTACCGCCACTTCGTAGCCTGCCAGGTCGTGATTGACGAAGAAACCGCGCTCGGTATCCACGCTCATGCCCTCGGTCAAGGCAGCGCCAACGCCCATGGTCATGCCGCCAATCACCTGGCTGCGCGCCGTGATGGGGTTGAGGATGCGGCCTGCATCGCACACGGCCAGCATGCGCCGCACACGGGTTTCCCCGGTAAAGGCATTCACGGCCACCTCGACAAAGTGCGCGCCGAAGGTGCCGATCTCCAGCTCGTCCTTGAAGTCGCCAAAGTTGATCGAATCCTCAGCCACTATCTCTTCGCCATCGGCTATGTCGGCCAGCGCTAGATCTGTCTGTCCGGCGACCACGCGGCCCTTTTCAAAGCGCGCCTCGTCAACGTTCAGGCGCTTGGCGATCTGCTGCTGAAGCGCCACACAGGCAGCATATACGCCAGCGGTGGCGCTAGTCGCACCAAACTGCCCGCCTGATCCGGAGGAGGTTGGGTAGGCGCTATTGCCAAGACGCACTTCTACGTCCTGCATCTCCATTCCCATGGTTTCTGCCGCCGTCTGGGTCAGGATGGTGTAGGAGCCGGTACCGATATCGGTCATATCGGTTTCCACGATCAGGCGACCGTTCTGCAAGCGTACCCGTGCGCCCGAAGTCATGGTGGGCGCGCCGCGATAGGCACCAGCCATGCCGTGGCCAATCAGCCACTGGCCTTCGCGCCGACCGCCCGGTTGAAGGTTACGCTCTGCCCAGCCGAAGGTATCGGCGCCCTTACGCAGGCACTCCACAAAGTGGCGTTCGGTGAACGGCTTAGAGGGCTCCTCGGGGTTGACCTGGGTATCGTTGAGAATCCTGAACTCCACCGGATCCATGCCGAGCTTCTCCGCCATCTCGTCCATAGCGATCTCCAGCACCGCCAGCCCCGAGGCTTCACCAGGGGCACGCATGTCCGCCGATTCGGGCAGGCCCATATCGATAGGATGGTGCGCCACGCGACGATTTTCGCCAGCGTAGAAGCAGCGGGTCTGGTTGACCGCGTCTTCACCACTGCCGCCGGGCAGCGTATGGGAAACGGCAGCATGGTCGAAAGCGGTAATCTTGCCATCTGACCCGGCCGCGATGCGCAGACGCTGAATGGTGCCGGAACGGTGCGTGGCGTTGTTGAAGATCATCGGGCGCGGCAAGGCGACTTTGACCGGCCGCCCGGTCTCGCGCGAGCCAAGTGCCGCCAGCACCGCATCGGCGCGTAGCCACAGCTTGCCGCCAAAGCCACCGCCCACGTAAGGGCTTTCCAGGCGGATCCTCTCGGCGTCGATATCGAAGGTGGTAGCGAGCGCCTGGCGCGTCCACTGGATCATCTGATTCGACGTCCATACCGTCATCTGGCCGCCATCCGACCAATCCACGATAGACGCGTGGGGCTCCATCATGGCGTGGCTTTGCGAGGCGGTGCGGTAGGTTTCATCCAGCGTGACCGGCGCGGCATCAAACGCCGCATCTACATCGCCGACGTTAGCCACCGGCTCGCCGGTGCTCTGAAGGCGCGTCCAGGCGTCTTCAAGATCAAACACGCCTTTCGCCTCTTCGTAGCGCACCTCGATCAATGACGCCGCCCCACGCGCCTGCTCCAAGGTATCGGCGACCACCACCGCGATGGCCTGATGGTAGTGCTCAACGGTGGCGCCGCCGAACAGGTGGGCCACATTGCTGTCGGCACGCGCCAGCGACTCAAGCTCCAGGGTGGTAATAACGGCCGCCACGCCGGGTGCAGCGCGGGCAGCCGAGGCGTCCATATGAGTGATTTTTCCCCGGGCAATCGTTGCGCACACGGGGTAACCCACCAGTTGGTTGGCTGCCACGTCATGCCGCTCGTAGGCATAGGGTGCGCGACCGGTTACCTTGAGCAGACCGTCGATTCGCGCGTGAGGCTTGCCGATAACGCGAGCATGATCGAACAGATTATCTTCCGTTGATTGATTAAAATCCATGGGTCACTCCTGAGCCAGCAGCGCGGCGAGCGTTCGTTCTGCTAGGGTAAGCTTGTAGGCGTTCTCTTGCGTTGGGCGGGCGCCGTCCAGTAAGCGGGCCATGACAGCCGATGCGCCCTGCGGTAACGCCGCATCGGCGTCATCACGGCGCCAAGGCTTGGGTGCCACACCGCCTAGGGCAACGCGCCCCGTTCCGTCGGGGGCTTGAATCAGCGCAACGGACACCAGCGCAAAGGCGTAAGAGGCCCGGTCGCGCACTTTGTAATAGGCGTGGCGGCCCTCAACAGGAGGCGGCAGCAGCACGGCGGTGATCATTTCGCCTGCTTGCAGAGCAGTCTCCACCTCCGGCGTATCGCCGGGTAGTTGATAAAACTCATCCAGCGTCAGTCGACGTATTTCACCGGTTGACGTCACGGTTTCTACTTCGGCATCCAGCACGCAAAGGGCAACGGCCATATCAGAAGGGTGCGTGGCAATACACGCATCGGACGTGCCGATAATACCCAGTTGGCGCGTGGCGGCGCCTTTGCTCAACGCTGCGCAGCCCGCCCCGGGCGAGCGCTTGTTGCAGGGCATGCCAGTGTCATAAAAGTAGCCACAGCGCGTGCGCTGGAGCAGGTTGCCGCCGGTGGTCGCCTTGTTACGCAACTGGCCGGAGGCACCCGACACCAGCGCCCGGCTCAATACCGCGTAGTCCTTACGGACCCGGGTATCCGCCGAGAGCGCGGCGTTGCTGACCAGGGCACCAATGCGCAGGCCGCCCTCATCCGTCGGGGTAATCTCGTCAAGACCCGTGCCCCCTACGTCGATCAGGTGCTTGGGGATTTCGATCTCATGTTTCATCAGGTCCAGCAGGTTCGTACCGCCGGCAATAAACTTGGCGCCCGGCACTTCCACCGCACGGGCCGCCGCCTGGGCCGGGTCGCTGACACGTTCGTAGGAAAAGGCTTTCATGAGCGCGCCTCCGCCACCTGGTTGATGGCTTTGAGAATGTTGGCGTAGGCGCCGCAGCGGCAAAGATTGCCCGACATCCGCTCACGAATTTCCGCATCGCTGATCTCAATAGGCGCATTCAGATCTTTGGTAACATGGCTTGGCAGCCCCGCTTGAATCTCTTCAAGCACCGCCTTGGCCGAGCAGATCTGCCCCGGCGTGCAGTAGCCGCACTGGAAGGCGTCATGATCGACAAAGGCTTGCTGCATAGGATCAAGATGACCGACCTCAGCTGCCCCTTCGATGGTCGAAATATCATCGCCTTCATGCATGACCGCAAGGGACAAGCAGGCGTTGATACGTTCGCCGTTCACCGACACCGTGCAGGCGCCACACTGGCCGTGGTCACAGCCTTTCTTGGTGCCCGTTAGCTTAAGCTGCTCACGCAGGGCATCCAGCAGCGTTGTGCGATTATCCAGGGTTAACGTATGCCGTTCACCATTAACGGTTAGTGAAAAGGTGCTGCTATCGGGGTTCACGGTCTTGGGGTGTCTTTCGACGTTATTAGAGGAGTTCATTGCTATATGCCTTCCTTGCGCGTTGCTTTCGCTTATTTAGTGCCATAAGGCCTTTAGCATAGACACGATTACGCCAGGCAGCCCAACTCTGTGTCCAAACCTTGTAAAACAAAACCTCTATCTACGTCAGTTGCGCTACGCTATGACACGTCTATCCACGCAAGATAGGCAATGGATGCCGCTTGCTCACTATTGGAAACGTTTGAAATGCAGCATTTGGACTTGCAGGTTATCGATCAAGCGCTGACCTGGTCCCAGGAGGGCGAAACGGTCTGGCTGTGCACCGTGCTCGCCACGTTTGGCTCATCGCCCCGCGCCCCCGGCGCCTGGATGGCGGTGACCAGAGACGGCAGGCACCTGGGGTCGCTCTCCGGCGGCTGCGTGGAGGATGATTTCATCAAGCGCCTAGCCGAGGGGCAGTTTGAAAAATCGGCGACCGTTATACGCTACGGCGATGCAGACGACGCTCAGGGCGGGCATATCGCACTGCCCTGCGGTGGCATTCTAGAGGTATTGGTGGAGCGCCTACCTGCCACGCCGGATATACGCGAGCACCTTGGCACGTTGAAGGCGACGCTTGAAGGCCACCGCCAGTTGATGCGCCATGTCGATATTCACGCTGGTACGCGCTACTTTTCCGACGACACCACATTAGGGCCGCGGGTGGTCTGGCCCAGTGAAGTGAGCGCGCCGCACCGGCTAAAAATGCGACTCGCGCCCGCACGGCGGTTGATCATTGCCGGCATTTCGCCCGTTTCCCACGCCTGCGCTTCGTTTGCCGCCACATTAGGGTTTGAGGTGATTGTCTGCGACCCCGACGAAGCCGCCTGCCAGGCGTTTGATGTTCCAGGGGTCACGGTCAAGGCGCAACTGCCTTCCCAGTACATTGCCGCCAACGGCTGCCACGGCTCCACGGCCATTGTGGCGCTCACCCATGATCCACGTATAGATGACCTGGCGATGATGGAAGCGGTGCGCACACCTGCGTTTTATATCGGCGTGATGGGCTCAAAGCGCACATCAACTGCGCGCGCCGAGCGGCTGATTCGCTCAGGAGGGCTGACCGAAGAGCAAGTCGAGCGACTGCATATGCCGATTGGCCTAGCGCTTGGCAGCATGACCCCGGCGGAAATTGCCCTCGCAATCATGGGGGATATCGTCAGGGTCCAATACGGAAAAGCTACCAATGAGCTCTAGCAATGTCGTCGCCCTGGTGATGGCAGCTGGCTACTCGCGCCGATTTGGTGAGGATGACAAGCGCTGCGCAACTTTAACCGACGGACGCTCGCTGTTGGCAGCCTCTGTCGCGAATGCCGAGCAAGCCTTTCCTATACTGCGCGTGGCAATCCGTGAAGAGGATGATGCGACCCTGCTAGGCCTTGCAGAAAGCACGCCTCTGGTGCGACTTCATCAGGCACATCTTGGGTTAGGGGCAAGCCTCGCCGATGCGATGGCCGCGCTTAGCCACGACGCCCGCCTGAAAAGCGTCGAGGCGGTCGCGATTTTATTGGGCGATATGCCCTGGATTCACCAGAAGACGCTGCTGTCGTTACAGCGGCAAGCCACTCGCGACACCATCGTGCGGCCCTGCCATGAAGGCAAGCCGGGGCATCCGGTTATCTTTGGGCGTATGCTTTGGCCCGCGCTTGAAGCGCTAAGCGGCCATACGGGGGCCAAAGAGATTATTCGCCACAACGCCGCGCACTACCGTGAGTATCAGGTGGAGGATGTGGGTACGCTGATGGATATCGACGAGCCCGCTCACTTAGCGTTATCAACACACGCTACCCCTGGCGGAGCGTAATGCGGGTTAGCTCGGAGGGCTTGCCGAGACGTAAAGCAAACCCTGGCCATAAGCCTGTACCGTTATTGACGTAAAGCGTCATGTCTTGAACATTATAAAAGCCTGAGACGAAACCATTGTTAGCGCTGGCAACCAGTTGATCGAAGCCTAGTATCATCCCACCATGAGTATGTCCGGAGAGCTGCAGATCTACACCAGCCGCGGCCGCAGCCACCGCATTGCGGGGCTGGTGATCCAGCATAATAATCGGCGAGTCGCTCGGTGCCCCTGCTATCGCTTCCTCGACATTCGGCGCAGCAAAAGCGTGCCTGGCGGCCGTAAAATCCGTCACTCCCGCAAGGACTAAGTTCGCCCCCTCGTTGTTGATCACAATGTGTTGATTTGCCAATACCTGCATGCCGAGCGACTGGTAATACTCCATCCACTGCGGGTAACCAAAATAGTACTCATGATTACCCGGAATGGTATAGACGCCGTCGGGCGCTGAAAGCGCTTGTAAAGGGGCCACATCTGCACGACGCACATCCAGGTCGCCATCGATCAAATCCCCGGTGATGACGATTAGATTTGGCTCAAGCGCATTGGCCTTTGACACCACCGCTTCAACCCAAGGGGCTTCAAACAGCCGGCTGATATGCAGATCAGTTAACTGCACAATCTCATACCCATCAAACTCCGCTGAAAGCCCTTGAATGGCCACCTCGATATCCTTAACCGCAGGAATTCTAGCTGCTTGGCTGACGGCAAAAGCAGCCACGCCTAACGCCAACGCTCCCATGCTGTAACGCAGCGAAGAGGGAATGGCGACACGCCTTCTTTTTACTGCCATTAGCATCAGCGCTATCGCATCAACCACTAGCTGAAACACTGCTAGAAACAGCATCGTGCCGAAAATCCAATTGACGACCAGCACAATAGCTCTTGGCACCTCAGGAGAGAACATGGAGCCAAAAGCCATCAAGGTAAGCCAATGATGCTGAGCCACCAGCAACAGCGCAACGCTGAGGAGAGCTTTAAACCAGAGCGGCCATTTGAGTGGCACTAAATAGCGAAGAATAACAATCAGGCAGGGTATGGCGACGACAAAATGAAACATAGAGATGCTCATGAATGGGAAGAAGCGCGGCGCACAGCCACGCGAATATTTGGCCTACAAAGGTGCCTACTGCTTGGCCATCAGTGCGACGACCGCAACCGCCAGCCACCCGGCCATTAACAAAACGCCGCCAATGGGCGTCACAATGCCGAGGCTTAGCCCCGCCAAGGCCATTAAGTAGAGCGAGCCGGAAAAGCACACAACCCCCAATGCCCACAGCGCCAGCACCCAACGCTGACCTGCCAGCGGATGTACTCGACGCCACACCAGTACGATCATAATGGCTAGGGTGTGCCACGCCTGGTAAAGCACGCCGGTCTCGACGGCACTCACCATGGCCTCGGTCGTGCGCGCCGCCAAGCCGTGTGCCGCATAGGCGCCCAGTATTACCATCATGGCGCCTGATAGCGCCGCTATACACCACCACACTTTATCTGTTTGTTGCACACTGCTCTCCTGCTTCAATTTCATCTCTCACTTTCACTTGGTCCATCGTGCTGATTATACCCACGGCGTACCTTGCGCGGCGCTAAACCGCTACAATAGAGCACGAACTGCCACGACGAATGAGACGCGCCTATTTATGTCTATCCAGATACGTCTAAACGGTGAACCCCATACGCTGTCCACCGGCCTAACCGCCGCCGACCTAGTGGAACAACTGGGTCTTAGTGGCCGTCGTATTGCCGTGGAAATTAACGAAGAGATTGTCCCCCGCAGCCAACACGCCGACACCCACTTGGCCGATGGCGACCACGTGGAAGTGGTTCACGCGATTGGCGGTGGCTAAAGGAAAAACTATGACGCAATTAACGCATGAACCACTAGCGGATACGCCGCTCACCATTGCCGGGCGCGATTTTCATTCGCGCCTGCTGGTGGGCACTGGCAAGTACAAAGACTTTACCGAAACCGGTGCCGCCATTGCCCAGAGCGGCGCAGAGATTGTGACCTTTGCTGTGCGCCGTACCAACTTAGGCCAGGACGCTGGAGCGCCCAACCTGCTGGACGTTATCTCGCCGGAGCGCTACACCCTGCTGCCCAATACCGCCGGCTGCTATAACGCTAAAGATGCTGTGCGCACCTGCCGGTTGGCCCGCGAACTGCTCGACGGCCACAACTTGGTCAAGCTGGAAGTGCTCGGCGACGATCACACGCTTTATCCCAACGTGGTCGAAACGCTAAAAGCCGCTGAAACGCTGCTTGCTGATGGCTTTGACGTCATGGTGTACACCAGCGACGATCCTATTGTGGCACGCGAACTAGAAGCCATGGGCTGCTGCGCCATCATGCCGCTAGGCTCACTGATTGGCTCGGGCCACGGCATTCAAAACCCACACAACGTGCGCTTGATTGTTGAACAGAGCAAGGTACCGGTACTAGTGGATGCGGGCATTGGTACGGCGTCAGATGCTGCCATGGCGATGGAGCTAGGCTGTGACGGCGTGCTGCTGAATACCGCTATTGCCCACGCTCGCGAGCCGCTTCGCATGGCCAACGCCATGAAGCTGGCCGTGGAAGCCGGACGCGATGCGTTTCTAGCCGGCCGCATGCCGCGCCGCCAATCTGCCGATCCCTCTTCACCTTTCGCTGGCCGTATTAACGGTTAATTGATTCGAGACCCCATGACTGACACCAACGATAGCGTACCCGAAAGTCACGCCGCGCCCGAAAGCAACGCCACCACAGGGCCGGAAGGTACGGATGCACCGCTGCATCGCCGCGGCATTAAAAGCTATGTGATCCGCGCGGGCCGTATGACCCAGGCGCAAAACCGTGGCTTAGAAGATATCTGGCCGCGTTTTGGCCTGACCATCGCCGACGGCCGCCAAGACCTGAACGTCCTGTTTGGCCGTCAGGCACCGCGGGTAGTAGAAATCGGCTTTGGCATGGGCAACTCGCTGATAGAACAGGCTGAAACCCATCCAGACACCGACTTTATCGGCATTGAAGTCCACGCCCCTGGCGTTGGCAAACTGCTCGATGAAGTAGATAAGCGCGGCCTGACTAACCTGCGCGTTTACCGCGAGGATGCCCTGGCGGTGCTGGAGCAGTGCCTGCCCGAAGGCTCTCTGACCACGCTGCAGCTGTTCTTCCCTGACCCGTGGCCGAAGAAGAAGCACCATAAGCGGCGCATCGTGCAGCCTGCATTTGTTGAGCTCATTCGTACTCGCTTAATGCCGGGCGGAACTTTCCACTTAGCTACCGACTGGGAAGCCTATGCGGAGTGGATGGCCGAGGTAATGGAAGCGGCCCCTGGTTATGCCAACACCGCCAGCGCAGAAACCGCCCCGTATGTGCCACGCCCGGCGTTCCGCCCGCTAACCAAGTTTGAAGCCCGCGGCGAGAAACTCGGCCATGGGGTTTGGGATTTGATTTATCAGCGGGAAGAGTAAACGTTCTGCCAACTAGATTGACAGAGAGGGGGTATTGCAGTGTTAGACGCTACGGTCAGCATCAATTCTGAACGGGCGTCTTTCGTATTAACCGAGAATAGCTGCATCCAGATGACTATTAGGTTTAAACATCTTCTTTTAATTATTAAGCGATATTAAAATACCCATTTGATGCAAGCTATCGATTTCAGCGTATATCTCTTCGCAGAAAGATTCAGCCACGTTACTTAATGGCTTGTGTTTAGATTTAAGTAAGGCAATTTCCCACTCAATGGTTGGCTCCATAGGCTTTGATACAACGGCTGTTCCCTGAAGCAGTAGTTCTGCAATGGGATCAATCACTGCGACCCCAAGTCCGCGATCAACTAATGCGCACACCCCCCGCATATGGCGCATTTCAACGGCAATATGCCGCTTTATATCTACTGTCTGCATAATGTAATCCACGCGGGCACGCAGAGGACTATCCGCCATCAGCTCTACGAATGTCTGGTTTTGTAAGCTAGTAAGCGCCACCACATCTTGCTTAGCAAGAGGGTGCGTACGATGCATGATGCACCTGGCAGAACAGCGTGCAAGACTACTAACCGTTGCTCCATAAGTGTCTGCTTCAAGCGTTATTCCCAGCGCCACATCACAGGTATTGTTGTCGATCATTTTAAGCAACTCTTGCAACCCGGCATCGATGACCCGAACGCCTACATTAGGGTGATTTTGTTTAAAGCGCTTAATGACATCGAGTAAAAAGGTATCGCAAAAAATGGGTTGTGCAGCGACTACGACACTGCCCAATTGGTTATTAACAATAGCATCCGCATCTTTTTGAGTATCTCGAATACTCGCCATTAGCCGTAAAACGGACGCGTGGTATAAAAACGCTTCTGAAGTTGGCAAAAGCTGATTGCGAGCACGTTTGAACAACGCAAAACCCAGCTCGTCCTCTAGCCCGATGAGCAAACGACTTACCATTGATTGGCTGATTCCTAACGTTTCTGCAGCCGCTTTCGTGGTGCCATGCTTCATGAATGCATCAAACGCTTCAATTTCTTTTATTTTCATGGTGTTAATCCCACTCAAGAAGTCTTTTACTCAATAAACAGCGAATAAAAACAACGTTTATAAACAATAAGCTTGCAACTTTGACTCACCACTAGAACAAAATCGAATACTAAATCGAATTGTTGCAACAAATTTCATACCTGTCTATGTTAAAAGCGCTGGGTTCAAAAATGCTATTAATAAATCCACTCTATGAAAGCTATGCAACAACGATTGCGGAGATAAGTATGAAACTCACCTTAAGCTTAGCGGCAGCAACACTGCTCGCTGCCTCCACCGCCTATGCTCAGAGCTACCCTTCCGAACCCGTCACACTGGTAGTCCCTTATGGCCCAGGCGGCGCCTCCGATCTGGCCGGTCGGGCGCTAGCGGAGTCGGCTCGCGAATATTTAGGACAGCCTGTCACGGTCGTCAATCAAGCCGGCGCAGGTGGAATGACCGGCGCTCGCGATGTGACACAAGCTGACGCCGATGGTTACACCCTGCTGTTAGCCCGCGTCGGCATGGCTCTATCACCGGCGGTCAACGAAAACAGCAGTGTTGATTGGGATGAGTACACCTTCATCAGCCCGCTTGAAGCCACACCGATGATTCTTGCCGTGGCTGAAGACTCTCCCTATGAAAGCGTTGAGGATTTACTGGAAGGCATCGAAAACGACCCTGGTGCGATGAGCTACGCCGCTTCCGGCGCCACCGCCATTGATGGCTTTACGGTGCAGTCGCTACTGGCTGACGCGAAAATGGATCCGCTGACGGCGGCTACGTTGATTCCCTACCGTGGGGGCGGCGAACTCGCAACAGCATTACTGGGTGGGCATGTTGATTTTCTCGCCATCGCGGCAGCCTCTCTGATGCCGCATATCGAGAGCGGTGACATGCGTCCGTTAATGGTGTTCTCACCAGAGCGCATGGAAGCACTACCGGACGTGCCGACGGCTGAAGAGTTGGGTTATGAGTTGGCTGGCCAGGTGATGGGGTGGAGCGCGCTGTATGGCCCGCCAGATTTACCTGAAGAGGTCATGAATACCTGGGCAGAGGTAATGGAGCAGGTGGCTGAAGATGAAATGTGGCTCAGTCGTGCTGACGATCGTGGCTCAATTTCCACTATTGGCAGCGTCGATATGGAGACCTACGCAAAAGAGCAGTATGAGTTTTATCGCACCTTAGCGGAACAGTTTGGCTATCTAGAGTGAGTCAGCGTTAGGCACCACGTTGTCGTCACTGCATACATCATTTCATCACTGGAGGGGTCATGGGTATAACACGCGGTTTAGTTATTACGGTGCTGTTCGGTATCGTGCTGTTTTTACTGATACCCGCCTATGTGCCCCGCCCGCGCTTTATTCCAGGGTTCGCGCCACCGCCTGATATGTGGCCACGCACGGTATCCATGCTCGGCATGGCACTGGGCATACTGCTCGTCGGGCTTTCTTTTTCACGCAAAACCGAAGCAATCGCTGACCCTGAAGATGCCAGCACCATCCGCGGTGACACGCCACTTGTCACGCTGCTCACCCGCTTCGGCTGGACGGTACTCGCCTTTGCGCTCTTTATCGGTTCAGTGATGCTGCTCGGTTTTTTGCTATCGAGCATTCTGCTGTTAATGGCGATGCTGATATTGACGGGTTATTGGCGCCACAAAGTGGTGGCGGCCATCGTTGCCGTTGCACTCCCACTGGTCCTCTACCTGTTTTTCTCCAGCGCACTCAATACGCGTTTCCCTGTCGGCAGCCTTTTCAAGGCTATCGGTATTTAACTTACCGCGTATAGGACTGACCACTATGCTCAACGACCTGCTGGTTGCCTTCCAGGCGGTTGCCACCATTGAGAACTTTCTGATCATGGCCGCCGGTATTTGGGGCGGCGTGATTATCGGCGCTATTCCAGGCATGACCGGCACCATGGCGGTGACGCTGGCGCTGCCCTTTACTTTTTATATGCAGCCGATTCCGAGCATTTTGTTACTCGTCGCACTGTACAAAGGCTCGACCTACGGCGGTTCGGTATCCGCGATATTGATCAAAACGCCAGGCACTGCTTCGGCTGCCTGCACCACCCTTGATGGCTACCCATTGGCTCAGCAGGGCAAGGCAGGCAAAGCCCTCAACATGGCGCTCTATTCCTCCTGTACCGGGGATTTTATTTCCAATCTCTCGCTGATTTTTATTGCCGCGCCACTGGCGCTACTTGCGCTGCGTATTGGGCCACCCGAATACTTTATGTTGATGATTTTCGCACTTACCACCGTCGCTGGGGTGTCAGGGCGTTCGCTGCTGCTTGGCCTTGTGTCGGCTTGCTTAGGGCTACTGTTAGCCACCGTGGGCGAAGATATGTACGGCTCGTTCCGCTTTGATCTAACCGTGGATATGCAGAGCGGTCTTGCCGTTGCACCCGTGCTCATCGGACTGTTTGCGATCCCAGAGCTGCTTAAGATTATTGTCTTTCGTAACAACCAAAGCCATAAGCCCATGCAGCTGGGCGATAACCGCGTAACGCGAGATGAGCTGCGCCAATCCTTAAAGGCAATGCTCAAAGGCAGCATGATTGGTGTCGTGATGGGGGCAATTCCCGGCATAGGGCCTTCGGCGGCGGCTTTCTCCTCCTACGGGGAAGCACAGCGTAGCTCAAAGAATCGCGAGAACTTTGGTAAGGGCGAGTTAGAAGGGATCGCAGCATCAGAGTCCGCTAATAATGGTTGCTGTGGCTCCACCATGATCCCTTTGTTAGCACTGGGCGTGCCGGGCGATGTGATTACGGGCGTGATGCTGGGCGCCTTTATGATTCACGGCATGACCCCAGGCCCTATGCTATTTGAGAACAACCTTCATGAGGTTTATATGCTGTTTATTGGCATGTTGTTCTCTTCTGTTTTGCTGTTTGGTGCTGGTAAAGCAACGATGCGCTTTTTCTCGCATATCTCGCGGATTCCCCCCGGCTTAATGGCGCCGATCGTACTTGCTCTGTGCGTATTCGGTATTTTTTCGATCTCCAACAGTATGTATGACGTCATCGTACTGCTAGCGATGGGCATATTTGGATTTTTCATGTTCCTGTTCGCCATTCCCGCCGCCCCCTTTTTAATCGCCTTCATTCTTGGCCCGATGCTGGAAGAGAACCTGCGTCGTGCCCTTGCGCTCTCTCGCGGTGATCCAAGCATCCTGGTGTCGTCACCTATCACCTGGTTATTCGCTTCGCTGGCGATATTCGTGGTGGTAGTGACAATTCGTCAGCAGCTTAAAAAAGCCAAGGCCTGAGCCAAAGATTCCCTTATTGCCAAGGATTTAACGCTATGCAAGCTAGTGCTACGCCTAACGCTCACCCGCAGTTGGAAGCCGCGATATCACACCTCACCGACCTTATCGCTTACGACACAACGAGTGCTTACTCCAACCTCGAGCTTATTCATCACATCGAGAGGTTCTTCGCCAGTCTTGGCGCGGATGTGACGGTGCTGCCCGATGAGAGCGGCGAAAAGGCCAATTTAGTCGCCCGCCTGGGCCCAGCCGACGTAGCAGGCATCGTCCTCTCTGGTCATACGGATGTGGTGCCCGCCAACCCAAAAAATTGGCAAAGCGACCCTTTCAAAATGGAGCAGCGCGGCAGTCGCTTATTTGGTCGGGGCACCTGCGATATGAAAGGCTTTGCCGCCTGTGTGATGGCAGCAGCACCCGCTTTTGCCAATGGCGAACTGCAGCGCCCTTTCTATTTCTGCTTCTCTCACGATGAAGAGGTGGGCTGCCTGGGAGCGCCCGCCATCGCACGCTACTTAGCCGAACTCAAAGTGCCACCAGCTCTGGCGATTATCGGTGAACCCAGCGAAATGAAACTGATCAACGGCCAAAAGGGCAAAATCGCCATGCGGGTGACGGTGCGCGGAGAAGGGGGCCACTCATCGTTCTCCCCTCAACACGTCAATGCGGTGGAGTATGCCTCGCGTATCATCACCATGATCGCCGAGCGATCACGACGATATGAGCAAGATGGCCCCTTCGACCACGACTTTACCGTCCCCCACGCCACAACGCTGACCACCATAATAGAAGGCGGTGTGGCGACCAACGTTACCCCCGATATCTGTAGTTTCATCTTTGAGCTACGCAGCATTGATCAGGAAGCGGCCGCCACTGATATTCAAACGCTGATCAGCGATATAGAGACTGCCCTACTCCCCGAAATGCAGCGCCAATCAGCCGATTCCGCCATTGAGTGGCAAGAGCTATTTGCCTACCCCGCCATGGGGGACGCCACCGACAGCGATATGTTCAAAAAGCTTGAACCCATTCTTCCCGAGCGTGGCGGCAAGGTATCTTATGGCTCAGAAGGCGGCGTGTTCGAGATCGATGGCGGCATACCCTCAGTGATTGTTGGGCCCGGCTCTATTCGCCAAGCCCACAAGCCCGATGAGTTCATAGAAATTGATCAACTTAGCCAGTGCCTAGCATTCTTAGATGAATTAAATGCTTGGATGAAACGCTAACGCCCCCATGAGTGAAGGTGAATTATGGGGTAGTCACTCGATGAAGGGTTCCGCTACCGCGTTCAAAAGCGTCAATATTAGCCAACGTCGTCTCAGCGATATTGGTTAGCGCTTCGGCGGTGAAGAAGGCTTGGTGTCCGGTGATCAGTACCTTATGGAAGGTCGTCAGGCGCATAAATTGGTCATCGTCAATCACGCTTTGAGAGAGGTCTTCGAAGAACAGCTGCTCTTCCTCTTCATAGACATCCAGCCCTAAGCGGCCGATTTTGCCGCTTTTCAGGCCTGCTATAACGGCTTGGGTATCGACCACCCTTCCGCGGCCGGTATTGATCAGCATGACGCCTTCCTTCATTTGCGCGATGGCATCGGCATCAATCAAATGGTGAGTCTCAGGCGTCAACGGGCAGTGCAGCGAGATAATGTCGGCGCTGGCAAACAGCGTTGCTAGCGGCACGTACTCAACAAAGGATTTAGCATCCGGGCTGGGAAACGGGTCGCTGGCCACTACCCGGCAACCAAAGCCGTGCATAATATCGGCAAAAATCAGCCCAATATGCCCAGTTCCAATAATGCCTACCGTTTTACCGTGCAGGTCGAACCCCAGCAGGCCATCCAGGGCAAAATTGCCCTCCCGCACACGGTTGTAAGCGCGATAAGTCATGCGATTAAGGCTCAGCACTAGGGCGACCGCATGTTCTGCCACTGCGTGGGGGGAGTAGGCAGGCCCCCGTACCACTGTGATGCCTAACCGTTCGGCGGCAGCCAAATCAACATGGTTGAAGCCCGCCGAACGCAGCGCCACTAATCTTGTGCCACCGTTATGCAGTTGCTCTAACACGGCGGCATCAAGGCAGTCATTCACGAAGGCGCAAATCGCGTCAAAACCGTTGGACAAAGGGGCCGTATCGAACGTCAGGCGCGCCTCTAAGAAGCTCAACGAGTGACGCTCTGCCGCGTTGGCGCGAGTGATAAAGGTGCGATCGTAGGGCTTAGCGCTAAATACGGCAATGCGCATGTCTTTGTTCTCCCAAAGCAACGTAAAGGTTGGTTATAGGGACAGCATAGGCGACGTGAGTGACACGAGCAGCACCTTTTCGCGCTGGGCGCTGGCAGAGGTTGATCAATGATAAAGGGGGTAGAAAAAAGAAAGCCGCTCCAAGGGAGCGGCAAAAAGACCGTGACTAGCAATGAGAGGGAGAAACCATGACAGTAAACTGGCGGTTTCTGTCGTGGTTGCCAACGTCTCATCAAACGCTGACAATCACACTATAATCATTCTCATTTACCTCGTCAATACAAATACGAATATTTTTTATTTACTTTTTATCGTAGCAACCGCGCGCCTCTATCTGCATTGTTTCTCAGCGAACAGCGATAGTTTAGATGGTTTAACTGACACGCGAGGCAGACAAACACTTAATGAGCATTTGCCCGGATCTTCATTTCGATTGACACAAGATGATAAAAAGAGAGATCCACAAAAAAAGAAAGCCGCTCCAATGGAGCGGCAAAAGACCGTGACTAGCAATGAGAGGGAGAAACCATGACAGGAAACTGGCGATAATTTTGCCGAGCAGCTGTCGTGGTTGCCAGCGTCTCATCAAACGCTGATAAACACACTGTAATAGTTCTCATTTACCTCGTCAATACAAATACGAATATTTTTTATTTAAAGCCTGAGTCTGCCTATCCATCAGCTTACCAATCGCAGCCAAAACGGTAGCGTCGCCATGGCCAATAGGGTTTGTCCGGTGATAATGGCCGCCATCAGTTCAGCATCGCCGCCCAGTTGGCGGGCTAAAATATAGGCAGACGTAGCGGTGGGCAGCGCTGCAAACAGGAGCGCCACGTCACGACTGACCGGATCTAGTTGCAGCACCCAGGTTAATGCCAAGACAAACGCGGGCAGCAGCAGCAGCTTAACGCTATTGGTAGCCAGCACGCCGCGGTCAATACGCATCAACGCCGCCGGGCGCAGCGCTACCCCCACCGCTACCAGCCCCAGTGGCAACGCCGCACGCCCCAATAACTCGACCGTGTCCTGACTCCAACCAGGTAGACCGACACCGGAAAGGTTCAGGCCAATGCCCGCCAAGCAGGCCAGAATTAGCGGATTTTTAATCAGCGCCATTGCGCTTTTACCCACGCTAGCGCCGCCCAGAGTGCCAGCGGCCACAAAGCTAGCCACACACATCACGTTAACCACCGGTACCATTAGTGCCACAGCGACTGCTGCAGTGGTCGCTCCCAAGCTGCCGTGTAGCGCAGCGGCACCAGCAACGCCCACATAAGTATTAAAGCGTACCGCCCCTTGAAACACCGAGGTAAACGCAGCGGGCGTAAGCCGTAACCAGCCCCGTAAACGCCAAAGCAGTATGCCAAACAGCACCATCGCGCCCAGTAATACCAGTGCTAGGCGGCCTACCGGCACTTGGCTCACATCGGCAGTCGCCAACGTTCCCACCAGCATGGCGGGGAACAGTACAAAATAAATAAGCCGCTCCATCTGCGGCCAGAAAGTATCGCTAGGCCAACGCCAATAGCCGAGCACGGTGCCCAGTAAAATCAATAAAAACAGGGGGCCTAAAGCGCCAGTGATACTCTCCATTTGCGTCCCTTTTGCCTGCGACATCCCAGCACAGCGATATCGGCTCGATTACTGTTACCATGGCGAAACACCCGCCTCACGGCTTGCGTAGCGATTATTCTGCCATGAAGATGATATCAAAACCTGCACACCCGGCAGGCTTTCCTGCTTTAAGGGTACTGATACTGGTCACTGGTATAGCGCTGGCTGCCTGTGCCTGGTATGCCTTTGCCCATTGGTTGCACCGCGATAGCGATGTGACTTGGTTTCCCCCCGCTGCAAGCTGCAACTTGCATACAGCGCCTTGTTCCGCCACGTTGGGCGATAAAGGCAGCATCACCCTCCATGTTCAAGCGAGCGGGCGGATTGATGCATTAGAGGTATTACCACTGGAAGTTGAGGTTGATGGCGTTACGGCCACGCAGGTTGACGTTTATTTTGTTGGCCGTGATATGGACTTAGGGCTGCACCGTTTTGCCCTCAGTGCAGGTGCGCCCGGCCATTTTCAAGGACAAGGCCAAGTGGGGATTTGCACCCAAACCGTTATGCCCTGGCGAGCGCGTGTCATACTGGACACTGCAGAAGGCAAAGTGGGTAGTTGGTTCGATTTTGACGTGATTCGGAGTTAACGTATATGGCAAGGAAACCGTTATGGCTAGGCGCGGGGGTGATCGCAGTCTTGCTGGTGACCAGCGGCATAGGCCTCTATCATTATGCTTTCGCCCCCAAAGATGGGGAGCCCGTGGGCGGCCCGGTTGAACTACCCTCTACCCAGGGTGATTTTTCGCTGACCCAGCTGGATGACGATCAGCTAGCCATTTTGTCGTTTGGTTACACGTTCTGCCCTGATATATGCCCGATGACCCAGTCGGTCAAACGCCAAGCCTTGGCTCAACTCTCTGAGGAACAGCGCGAGCGGGTGGTGCCGGTGATGATTACCGTTGACCCCGAACGCGACACCATTGAGCGCATGCAGGAGTACATGGGCTTTTTCGGCGAGGAATTCATTGGTGCGGTAGGCAGTCAGGAGCAGCTTGAGGATGTTGCGTCGCGCTATGGCGTGATATGGCGAAAAGTCGAAGCGCCGGATTCTGCAATGGCATATACCATTGATCACAGCGCCTCGCTCTTTTTAGTTAACCGTGAGGGCGATATTTTGCAGCGAGTGCTCTATTCGCCAACTCCCCATGGGTTAGTCTCGGCATTAGAGAGCGAACTGGGCAGTTAGTCCACTCACTCTGATGCGCTTTCGGGAGCAGTTTGCAAGCGATCCAGCATCGCCAGCAGCGCGCCAATTTGGGTACCGCTACGGGTATCGTGCTGCGGGCTTAGTTGCCACGTACTTTCAGCAAACCCCCACCAGTCCCAGCAGCCCTGCGGGTTCGCCATACTGCTCTCCGCCTGGGGATAAAGCACAATTTGCTGATGCGCTGCCGCCCAGGCATTTAGCCCGGTATAGCGTATGAACGTATCGCCAATCGCTTCTTCATTCATTTGGCAGCCGTGCAGTGCCAGCGTTACCGGGCACTCGCCCGCTTCGCAGCCTTCAGGTATAAACACATAGCCAGTGTCGGCTAAGCCTTTTACCGCAAATTCTGACTGATCAAAGGCAACTAGTTCGCCACCCTGCTCGCCCTCTGGCTGACTACTAGGCTCGCCAGCGTCCGAGGCCTCACGTTCGGGGTAGAGCCAATCCAGCATTTCTCCGGCAATATCTTCATCGCAAGATAATAAGAAACTACCGCCCCCCTGACGACAATCTCCCCACTCCTGGGGCCCAGGGGCGGCTTCACTGGGTAACCGTACCGGCCAACCATGCCCCGCATTTTCGCTGCGCGCAACGCGTAGCTGGTCAGGCGAGTCAAGCCACTGCTGCCACTGCTCAGCCAGCAGGTCGCCGAGCAGTGGCTCAACCACTTCGTCCTCTTCGCCGTGCCACAAATAGGCTCTGAGCTGGCTAAGCGCCTCGGCGCTACCTACCTGTTCAAGCCCGAGATAGCGCTGGTGGCGAGACTCAAGCTCATCTAATGAAGGCGCGCCGCGGCGCGTCATCATGCACTGGTTAAGCGCCAAACTCAGCGAGCCTTGTGCACAACTCCAAGGCCCCGCCGCCAGTACGCCCAGGCCACTAAACCGTTCTGGCCAAGCCACCGCCAGCTGGGTCGCCATATAACCGCCCGACGACACCCCCACCACGCTGGCCTGCTCACTCGCAGCACTCAATGCAGGCAAATCTTCGGGCTCACTGGCCGTCTCGGCTTGTGCTAGTAGCGGTGTGCATAGACCTAAGCAAGCTACTGCCCGAGCAAAAGAATACAGGCTGGAAGAGGGGGTTGAAGTCATCGCTTATTCGACGCCTAACAGTTCAACGCGAAAGGTCAGTACTTCATTGGGTCCAATCGGCCCTTGGCCATTCTCGCCATAAGCAATATTCGCAGGGATGTATAGCATCCAGCTATCGCCAACGCTCATCATCTGCAGCGCTTCCTGCCAACCTTCGATCACTTGGTTGGTTTGGAAACTGACTGATTCACCGCGCTCAAAAGAGCTATCGAAAACGGTGCCATCCAGCAGCATGCCTTCATAGTTCACTTCGACGGTATCTTCAGGGCCAGGCGTGGCACCATCACCAGATTCAAGCACTTCATACTGAAGGCCAGAGTCCGTCACTGTCACTTCTTCACGTTCGGCGTTTTCAGCCAGGAAAGCTTCGCCCTCTTCGAGATTGTTCTGCGCCATCTCTTCAGCTTCGGCTTCACGTGCTTGCATTGATTGCTCTTGGAACGCCATCAACGCTTCAGTCATCTCTTCTTCACTAAGCGCTAAATCATTACCTTCAAACACGTCACTCATACCGCCGTGAAACGCATCCAAGTCGAGGTCTTTGATATCGGCCTGCATGCTTTCACCCAGAGTGACACCCAGGCTGTAAGCCAAACGCTGTTCATCGGTTTCGGGCGCTGCCGCTGCAAAAGGGGCGACCAAAAGCAAACCTGTCAAAGCCGTGGTAGAGAGCAGTAGTTTCATGAAAGATCCTTTTATCTTTTATATGGCGGCGCCGAACGCCTATCTGGGTCACTTAAAGATTAACACCCACCGCCCCAAGCTGCATCTTTAGGGCGGTGGGTGTTAATAAGACCATAAAGCAAGCAAGAGGTTTAACGGATTTAGACGACCAATGTAGGACAGTGAGCGGCGCCAGCAACCCGCTGAGAGACACTGCCCAGCAGCGGATTCTTTTCGCCGTTGGTGCCCTGGGCGCCAATCACGATCAGATCGCACTCTCGTTTACGGGCGAAACGCACAATAATTCGCGAGGGGCGCCCGCCTTTTACAAAGGCACGCACGCGGGAGTCATCAGCGCCCAGCTCAATAGCATGCGCTTTCGCATGTATAGCGATCTCGGTGGCGTACTCTTTTAACGCATCGTCAGGAATATCCAACTGATTGGGCCGCACCATGGAAAGCGAGGCTTCCAACAGGCTGTGGTGTTTAAACACGCACAGCAGATAAAGCTCGGCGCCCGTTAGCATCTGCAAGCCTACCGCCTTCTCCAGTGCCCTTAAGGCACCTTTTGAGCCATCCACCGGGACTAATATGCGATTAAACATTCGCGTACTCCTTGTGGCTGTTTAGCGGAAGGCAACATCGCGCAGGAACAGCGCAATTTGCGGGAACATAATCAACAAGGCGGCCGCTAAAATCAGCATGAAAATAAACGGCGGTGTGCCTTTTATCACATCCCAGTAAGGACGTTTGAAAATCGCAATCGCAGTGAAAATATCGCAGCCGAAGGGCGGCGTTGCCGAACCTATCGCCACCTGCAGTGTTATCAAAATACCCACCAGCACAGGGTCTAAGCCTGTTGCGGCAATAGCCGGTGCGAAAATCGGTGTTAGCACTAGGATGACCACAATCGGGTCAACGAACATGCACGCCACAAAGAAGGAGATACAGATGGCAATCAGCACGCCCGTCGGCCCGGCGTCATTAACACCCACGGACTCTAAGATCATCTGTGGAATCTGAGCAAACGAAATAATCCACGAGAAACCATTGCCCACGGCCACCAGAATAAACACCACCGCGGTGATCAAGCCGGTTGATTTTGCGATGGCATAAATGTCATGCATTTTGAGCGAGCGGAAGACCACAAACTCTAGCAAAACGGCATACAGCACGCAGGCGGCAGCGGCTTCCGTTGGGCTGAAGATGCCGCCGTAAATACCGCCAACGATAATCACCGGGAAACCGAGCGGCCACAGCGCTTGCTGCACGGCCACGGCACGCTGTTTCCAGCTTGACTTTGGTTCGGTAGGTACGTCTTTTACGATGGCATAAATAATGCTGTAGGCCGAAAACATCAGCAGGATCATTAAGCCTGGCCCAATCCCGGCAATAAACAACTCGCCAATTGATGTACCCGAGATAACCCCGTAGATAATCATGCCGATACTAGGTGGGATCAGAAAGGCAATATCGCTGGCATTAATGATCAGCGCCAGCGTAAACGAGTCAGAGTAGCCCGCTTTGAGCATTTTGGGTCGCAATGGTGAGCCCACGGCCACTACCGTGGCCTGAGTAGAGCCTGAGACGGCGCCGAATAGCGTACATGAAGCTGCGGTGCTCACCGCCAACCCACCTTTGATATGACCGATAAACGACATCACCATATCAATTAAGCGATTCGCGGACTGCCCGCGGGTCATGATGTCAGCAGCAAGAATAAACATCGGCACGGCAATCAGCGAAGCAGGCCGAATCCCTGCCATCATTTGCTGGATTAACGTATCCATCTGACCGAAGCCGTTAAACATCATATAGAAGCCGATTACCGCAGCGGTAATCAACGGGATCATCATAGGAAAGCCCAGCAGCAGCAGGGCAATCATAGTGGAGACCATTATTGTCGTCATAGCTATTCCCCTAGAGTGCAGTGCTCTGCATCAGACTTCAGTTTCGGTGTCTTTGTAACCATCCACCACACCCGTCGAGAGATACACATCGTGAGAGGTGAAGTTTTTAACGGCGGTCAGCAGGTATTGAATACCGGTAATCAAAAAGCCTATTGGCACCCATAGGTAGATAATCCAGATCGGCAAGCCCATGGAAGGCAGTACGCGACCTTTGCTATACAAATCCAGAATATAAACAACCGAATAGTAGAGCAGGAAAAACATCACTAGCGCTGTGAAAAGCGCAATGCAGATCATTAGCACTCTGCGCCCACCTACCGGCAATGCATCGTAGATCGCCGACATGCGAATATGGCGACCATGACGAGCGGCATAGCCAATACCCGCAAAGGTAATCATGATAATCAAAATCCGGTTTAACTCACCGGAAAACATGATGCTGTTGCCAAATACAAAACGGGCAACGACGTTGGTGACCGTATTCAGCGCCATTAGCAAAACGCCCATCGCGAGGATCACGGCTTCCATTTTGCTAATTACAGTGTCGATCACACCTAATATCCCCGGCAAACCGGAGTGGTAACTATTTTCCATCTCTTCGTCGGTCATGGCCGGACTCCTTTCTAACGGCTTTAACGGAATCAGTTCAGTGCCGTTGGCACCATTAATACAGCGTTATTCCAGACCCACCCTGCCTATTTAGCGAGGAATTAACTCTAGCGTAACTAGCGTAACGGCATGCCGCCGTGGGTGATTCAACGCTAGATGTACGTAACCAACGGTAATGTTGGTAAAACCCAGCTAAATAATTTGTACCTTAGCCCTGCAACATAAAAAAGGGGCAGCATTTGCTGCCCCTTCGGGTTAATCGCCCATCTAACCGATGCGGTTTGAGGATGATTACTCGTTGCTTACAGCTTCAAGATCGGCTTTAAACTGATCAAGCAGTTCTTGGCCCTTGTCGCCGGTCATTTCCAAGAACGCTTCTTCAACCTGCGGCGCGCGATCACGGAACGCTTGGATTTGCTCTTCATCCAGGCGCGTTACGGTCACTTCGTCAGAGGCTTCCTGAATCTTCGCTAGCGACTCTTCAGCCAAACCTTGGATATGTTCAATGGTGTGGTCGTAAGCCGCTTGCGAAGCTTCTTGAACCAGGGTTTGATCTTCTTCAGACAAGCCTGAATAGAAGTCCTGGTTGGCCATCATCGCGGTAGTGAACCAGCCATGGCCAGTAAACGTTAGGTGCGGAGACACCTCATACAAACCACCTGACTCGATCCAGAAAATCGGGTTCTCTTGACCGTCGATGATGCCAGTCTGGAGACCACCGTATACTTCACCCCATGGTAGCGGCGTTGGGGTAGCACCAAAGGCGTCATAGGTTTCTGACAGTAGCGGGTTGGTCATGGTACGGATTTTCTTATTATCCATATCTTCCGGCGAGCTGATCGGCTCGTCGGTAGTGATGACCATTTCACCCTCTGGGTACATCTTCAGCAGCTCAAGGCCTTGTTCGGCATAAAGCTCTGGGAACATCTCATTAATTGCTTCGCTTTCTTCGAAGAACGTCAGTACGGTCTCTTCATCGGTCGGCAGCAGATAAGGAATGAAGAAGATTTGTGCTTCAGGAATCAGTGCACCGGTAAAGCCGGGCGACTGGTTTACAAACTGCAGAATACCGTTCTGAGTCTGCTCCATTATGTCGTCAGACTCGCCCAGCTCACCAAAGCGGTAAACCTGAACCGTGTGATCGGAATTCTCTTCGATATGCTCTTTAAAAGCATAGGCAAAGACATCCTGTACGTCGCCTTCATACTCTTCATGAGCGTAACGCCAGTTGTCTGCCTGCGCGACAGCCGTCATGCCCATCAACAGTGCACCCACGCTTGCCGATGTGACTAATTTGGTGGTGAAAGAACGATTAAATACGGGTTTGTTTGCCTTCATACGGTGTTCCCCTTTCAGTGGTAAGCGCGCTATATAAGTGCGCAAGAACCTAGATAATCCACGCGTATCTCAACACGACACTGTTATCCGCTATTCAGCGTTCGCTAACAGACAATGGCGCTGCTTTTATTGTGTTAGCCAACGAATAACGCTAGGTATTTTAAAATCAGCTTAAATTCAGGCTAGCGCGCTCCTTGATGAGGGTCAAGCTGACAAGTAAGCGTTTGTAGCGCCTGACACAGTGCCGACGCGGTATTTAAGCTACTCTCCGAGTGGATATTAGGTTGGCTAAAAAGCAGCTGATTTCGCAGCCATTTAGCCGAATCTTGCGGCATTTCGACGATATTAATTACACGTTGCTCATCACTATGCGCTTCTAAAACCCATTCTTGCCAACGTTGAAGGTTCTCACGCTCGGCCATTAGTTCCGCCTGCTTAATGGTTTCCCGCAGCGCAGCCACAGAGTCACTAGACGCTGCCGAGGCTTTTAAATCGCGGCGTAAACCACGCAAAACTGCTGTTACACTGCTCTGCCATTGGCGACGCTGCTTGCGCTGGCGAGCAGCCGCACGCGGGATCGCTTCTAAACCATATGAGTAGAGCCAGCAATGGAATAGTAGCTCGCAAACATCCAGCTCAGCCTCCTCCTGGAGCGTCAGGCAAGCAGTCTCAACACCAGGTTTGGCGTAAAGTGCCAGCGCAAATTCCCATAACGGTGTCTGCTGTAGGCGCTGCAATCGGGTAGAATCAAGCGTATTAGAATCTCGCATCAAATGACCCACTTTCTTCGGGAGAAGGCATGATCGCACTGCGCCAAGTCGCCCTGCAACGCGGCACGCAAACGCTACTCGACAACGCGGACGTTACCCTTAATAACGGGGTAAAGGCCGGGATTATCGGGGCAAACGGCGCCGGTAAATCGAGCCTATTCAAACTCCTGCTCGGCGAGCTTGCGCCCGACCAGGGCGAGGTAGAGATGAGCGGCGGCCAGCGCATCGCGCATATGGCTCAGGAAGTTGACGCCCTCGACCGCCCGATTATCGAGTATGTACTCGATGGCGACTTGGCGCTACGCCAAGCAGAAGCTGACTTACTGGCCGCCCGAGAAGCCGGGGAAGCCCACCGCGAAGCCGAACTGCACGGCTTGATTGAAACCCTGGATGGCTACCGTGCCGAGTCGCGAGCGGCGCAGCTGCTGGTGGGGCTGGGCTTCCTTCAGACCGATCTCACCCGCCCACTCTCGGCGTTTTCCGGCGGTTGGCGGATGCGGGTCAACCTCGCCCGTACGCTGTTTATGCCTTCTGACCTACTATTGCTGGATGAGCCCACCAACCACCTGGATCTGGACGCCCTGCTATGGCTGGAGCAGTGGCTGACCCGCTATCCGGGCACGCTGCTGCTGATTTCACACGACCGCGACTTTTTAGATGCCGTGTGTGACCACATCGTGCATATGCACCACCAAACCCTGGAGCTTTACCGCGGCAACTACTCCCAGTTTGAGCGCACGCGCGCTGAAAAGCTCGCTCTGCAACAGGCTGAAGCCGCCAAACAGCAGGCCCGCAGGGAAGAGATCGAGCGCTTTATCGCCCGCTTTAAAGCCCAGGCAACAAAGGCGAAGCAGGCACAAAGCCGGGTTAAGATGCTGGAGCGGATGGAAGATATCGCTGTAGCCCATGTGGATTCTCCCTTCCACTTCACCTTGCCTGCTGCCGATAAAACATCGCGTCCGCTACTGGTGCTTGATCAGGCGCAGCTAGGTTATCGCGGTAAAAAGGGCGACGGAAGCGACGACAACATCCAGTTGGACAAGGTCAACGTTACCCTGCTGCCCGGCAGTCGCATTGGCCTGTTAGGCCCCAACGGTGCAGGTAAATCGACACTCATTAAATCACTCACCGGCGAACTCGAGTTACTTAACGGCAAGCGCGTGCCCGGCGAGCATTTGGCGATTGGCTATTTTGCTCAGCATCAGCTTGAGAGCCTGGACGTATCATCGACGCCCTTTGTGCACGTGCAGCGTCTCTCGCCTACCGCCAGCGACCAGGAGATCCGCAACTTTCTGGGCGGCTTTGGCTTTAAGGGCGACGACGCCTTCGGCACAGTCGCCAACTACTCAGGCGGTGAAAAAGCTCGCCTGGCGCTGGCGCTGGTCGCTTGGCAAAAACCCAACCTACTACTGCTCGATGAGCCCACCAACCATCTGGACTTAGAGATGCGCGAAGCGCTGACCCAAGCGCTGGCAAGCTTCGAAGGCACGGTTATTCTGGTCTCCCACGACCGTCACCTGCTGCGCGCCACGGTCGATGAGTTTTGGAAGGTGGCGGATAACCGCGTCGAGCCCTTCGATGGCGATTTGGAAGATTACCGGGTTTGGCTCAAAGCGCGCCTGGAAGAGAGTCGTCGGGATTCACGCGGTGAAAAAGCTGAACGCCAGAACCAGCAGCCCAGCGGCGACAGCCGTGAAGCGCGCAAAGCGTCCCGTAAAGCGGCCGCCGAGCTGCGGGAGAAGCTGCGCCCACTGAAAAAACAGCGTGACCAGGCGGAAAAGGCGATGGAGAAGGCCCAGCAGGAACTCGATAAGGTAGAGCAAGTGCTGGCAGATCCAGAGCTATACACCAACAGCGGCCGCAAAGCCGAACTGACCAAGACACTGAGTCAGCAAGCGGAGATTAAAGCACGCCTGGATGCGTCAGAAAGGCAGTGGCTGAGCGCCGAGGAGGCGCTGGAGACAATGGAAGCAGAGCTCCTTGCCAGCGAAGAGACGGCTAGCTAGCAAAAAGCGAAGTCTCTAAAACCGGGCTAGCTTTCCAACAAAAACGTCACCGGGCCATCATTGATTAGCGCCACCTGCATATCGGCGCCAAATTCACCGGTCGCCACGTGCGGCCAGGCAACGCGGGTCTGGGTAACCAGCAAATTGAACAGCGCTTCACCGTGGGCTGGCGGAGCGGCGCTGGAGAAGCTGGGCCGTAGCCCTTTATGGGTATCCGCCGCCAGGGTGAACTGGGAGACAAGCAGCAAACCACCGTTCACCTGCTGCAGGTTGTGATTCATCTTGCCGTCCGCATCGCTAAATACCCGGTAGTGAAGGAGTTTATGCAGCAGCTTTTCCACGTTGGCCGCGTCATCGTGTTTTTCCACACCTACCAGCGCCAACAACCCGTGGTCGATACTCCCGACGATATTGCCTTCCACTTCCACGCTGGCGCGCTTAACGCGCTGGATGAGTGCCTTCACAAAGCTTCTCCGAACTGACAAACGGCCATTATAACGACCGCTTGTTAGTTTTTCCCTAGCAGCTCATCGCGAAAGTCGTCATCCAGGGGGCGCTCGCCCAGCCATATACTGAACATGGCACTGGCCAATTCTGCGTTACCGCCCTCAAATAGCGTTTCGCCATTAAGCGCCAGGCGCAAAGCAGCGCCGTCCCAACTCAACACATAACGATCTTGCGGCTCGACGTCCTGATAGCTTCGATTAAAAGCGTTAATATCGGCTTCTAGCTGCGAATACTCATAGGCAGTGAGGCTCTTCTTAAGGCTTTCTGTGGTGGCCTCGGCGAAGTCCGGGGCGTCGATGGCGTGAAAATAGGCAAGTTCCAGGCGCCGTGGCAGGTCATCCAACGGCTGCGGCTGCGTTTCACCTGCCGCTTGGTAATAGGCGCCCGCGTAGGCAGTCCAAATCATGTAACGAAACACACCGCTACCGATAAGACTATAGCGCTGGCCGTGCTCCTCTACCGTGCGCTCAAACGCTTCGCCTTTCTCAGTCACACTGCTGGCCATCGCCCAAGGCATTAGCAATAGGCCAGTTAACAGCAATGATAATTGTACGGTGCGCCTAGCACCTAATAAGCATGTGGGCATAGAACCTCCTCCTGGCAGCATAACTATACATACCTTTGCGCCAAATAAAGGTTCCGTACAATATTCATTACTGCCCGTACACTATTGAATTACCCGTACTCTCTTGAAATACCCGTATTCTGTTGAATAAATAGTGCCCGCTTACCAAGCGCGGCAGAGCATTAAATCGCAGTGCGGTTCACTTAGCAGCATCTCGGTTAGCAAGCTGGTGTGATGGGGCTGTCCACGGCTGCCGATCATCACGAGATCGGGCGAGTGGCGTTTCATATATGCCTGCAGCACATCGCAGGGTGTGCCTTGCTCTAGCACCAACTCAACATCGGGCACCCCGTCTAACTCGCGCATCAGGCTATCGACTTCGTTACTCAACTGCTCGCGCAGTCGCTGCACTTCATGTTCACGCCAATGGGCGTAATAGGCCTGCGAACCCAGTTCACGTTCGCCGGGCAGTGTCCAGGCGTGCAGCAGGGTGAGCGCCGCTTCAGGAAAGCGGATTAGCGCCTCTTTCAAGGTATGTCGCGCCGTTAGCGAAAAATCGATAGGCACCAGGATATGTTGCCAGGGCTGGGTCGGCTGGTGAGAAGAGACCACCACAGGACATGGCGCACTGCGCAGCACGCGTATGGTGGTGGTACCCGCCAGCAGGTCTTTTTGCCCACGCTTGCGATGCATGCCCAGCACAATCAGCTCGGCGTTACGCTCATGGGCTTCGCGGACGATTTCAACGTGAGGCGAGCCGGTCACGGTTTGGATCAACGTTTTCGGCGCCTCTAGGGCGTAGTCTTCGCGTAGATCCGTCAACATAGTGGTGATGTCTTCCACTACCGCGCTCTCGACATCCAGTAGTACTCGCCTGGGTAGGTAAGGGTCCAGCACGTGCAGCACGTCGAGCTGAACGCCCTGGGCATAGGCCAACCGTAGCGCCCGCGCAAAAGCGGCGCGATTATCAGCGGAAAGATCGGTGGCAAACAGAATAGTGCGAGGCATGGCGAAACGCTCCTCGGCTGAGCAGCTCAGCCTTACAAGCCGTTAAGCAAACACTCTTTATCATGGTGCGCAATATCCATTCTCGCAAGCTAACTGCTGCCCAAATGCTTCAAAGCAGTACACTAAATCACCACCAAGCGTGAAAATGGTGCACCGGGCCGCGCCCTTTCCCCACATTCAAGCGTACGCTCGCCTCCAAGGCCGCATGCAGCCACTGCTTGGCATCGCTGATGGCAGTTACCGGGGCATCCGCATCGGCATCCACGGGGAGCTTCGCCAGACAGGCGGCAATCGCCGAAGAGAGCGCGCAACCGGTACCGTGCAAATTGTCGGTATCGATGCGCGAGGCGGGCAACCACTCATGGCCGTTGGGGGTTGCCAGCAGATCCGGACAGGTCGCTCCACGCAGATGGCCGCCTTTCAGCACCACATAGGGTGCACCCAGCTGCGTTAACCCCGGCAACATCGTTTCCATGGCGTCTAAACTGGTGGGCGACGATGTATCGAGCAGTACCGCTGCTTCCGGCAGGTTGGGGGTAATCACATCGGCCAATGGCACGAGAATATCGCGTACGGCTCGAATGCCGGCGTCATCGACCAGAATATCGCCGCTCTTGGCGACCATCACCGGGTCGAGCACGATCCAGCGTGGGCGCCGCTGACGCAGCACATCGGCTATCACCTCGGCGACCTCGCGGCTGGCCACCATGCCAATTTTGACCGCGTCTAGCGAGACATCATCCAGCAGGTGTTCCAACTGCTCGCGAATAGCCTGGGGCGAGACGGGGTACACCGAGGCCACACCACAGGTGTTCTGAGCGATCACTGCAGTAATCACGTTGGTGCCGTAAACGCCAAGGGCTGAAAAGGTTTTCAGATCCCCTTGCAGCCCGGCGCCCCCCGAAGGATCGGAGCCGGCGATGGTAAGCACATTGCGAAGACGGGAATGGGTAGACATGGGGCTCCTTTTCGTCAAAACCGGCAGCAAAAACGTCACTATGCTCCTAGGATACCCAAGCTGCGCGCCTTATGCTGCCGAAAACGTAAATGCCAAACACACAAAAGCCGCCCGAAGGCGGCTCGTTAATGTGCGTCAAGCACCGGCAAACTATTGCGCGGTATCACCTTCCGGGTTGCGGGCGTTGTAGTACGCCTGCTCGGAGATGGCGTGGTAATCCTCGACCTTCTCTTGGAACGCCTGATAAGAGTCATAGATACGCGTAGCTAATTCGCTCGATTCCGCTAACTCGGCAACCACATCTTGCGAGTGCTCACGCGCCTGGGCCAGTACGTCGTCGGGAATGCGGCGTAGCTCAACATCGTGCTCATTCACCAGGGTTTCCAGCGCATCGTTGTTACGTGCGGTGTACTCATCCAGTACGCTTTGGTTAATGTCGCTAATAGCGGTTCGCAGGATCGCCTGTAGATCCGCTGGCAGCTCCGCGAAAGCTTCTTCGTTAACGATTGCCTCGAACATGACCGTGGGCTCGTGCCAGCCTGGATAGTAGTAATAATCGGCGGCTTGGTGCAGGCCGAATGCCAGGTCGTTGTAAGGGCCAATCCACTCGGTTGCGTCAATCGCACCAGATTGCAACGAAGTAAAGATCTCGCCGCCCGGCATGTTCACAATCGCGACACCCATACGGCTCATTACTTCGCCGCCCAGGCCCGGCATGCGCATTTTCAGGCCGTCGAGATCGTCAACCGAGTTGATCTCTTTGTTGTACCAGCCGCCCATCTGCACGCCTGAGGCACCCGCCACCATGACGTCAACGCCGAAGTCATCGTAGAGCTCGTTCCACAGCTCCATACCGCCGCCATAGCTTAGCCAGGCGTTCATCTCTTGAGCATTCATCCCAAACGGCACGGCGGCGAAGAACTGTGCGGCAGGCGCTTTGCCCTTCCAGTAGTAGGAAGCGGAGTGGCCTAGCTCAGCGGTACCGTCAGAAACAGCGTCAAACACCTCAAACCCCGGCACCAACTGGCCAGCACCGAAGACTTCAATGGTCAGCCGGCCATCCGACATTTCGTCGACCAGCTGCGATAGACGCTCTGGACCCTGGCCAACACCTGGGAAATTCTTTGGCCAGGAGGTGACCATTTTCCAGCGGAACTCGTCCTCTTGCGCCTGGGCGTGATTATCGAAGCTAGAAACCACCAGCAAACTGGCGGAGAGAGCGGTCGTCATCGCGATGGCGACTGGGAGTGTTTTGGCTTTCATACAATAACCCTCTTACTTTCTATTATTACTATTATGAGTAGGGAATACCCCGCCTAGCGTAGAACGCTAGGCGGTTTGCTACAGTCCATTATTTGCTATAAGACACTAATGGCTCGTTGCTGCTTTTTAGTTAGGTTGCCACATATATTCGTTGATAACTGCGTTGATCACAGCAATGCTTTTCAACTTACCTCTTGTTGACTAGAACTGCGAGGGAAGCCAGGTTGCCAACTGCGGGAAGAAGCTAAGCATGAGCAGCATACCCAACTGCATCAGAATAAATGGGATAACGCCACGGTAAATAGCCGACGTCGACACCGACGGCGGCGCGACACCGCGCAAGTAAAACAGCGCGAAACCAAACGGCGGCGTTAAGAACGATGTCTGCAGATTGATAGCAATCATGATGCCCAGCCAAATCGGGTCAAGCCCCATGGCAAGCAGAATTGGCCCGACAATCGGCACCACCACGAAAGTGATTTCGATAAAGTCGAGAATAAAGCCGAGCAGGAAGATCACCAGCATGACGATAATCGTTGCGCCCACCACGCCGCCAGGCATTCCCTCGAACAGCTCGGTCACCATGTGTTCGCCGCCGTAGGCACGAAACACCAGCGAAAACAGCGCTGCACCGATCAGGATCAGAAACACCATGGTAGTGACGTGAGTGGTCGAACGCAGCACGTCTTTCAGGGTCGCCCAATCGAGCTGACGATAAGCCAGTGCCAGCACCAGAGCGCCAAAGGCGCCTACCGCGGAGGCTTCAGTCGGTGTGGCAAAGCCGCTTAGGATCGAGCCTAGCACCGCCACAATCAGCACCACGGGAGGCACCAGACCTTTGAGCAGCAGCATGCCAATGCCTGAGGTGTGGCCAAGCTCAGCCATTAACTCTTCGCGGTCAGCAGCAGGCGCCATATGCGGGCGCAACCACGCCACCAGCGCCACATAGATCATGTACATCACGACCAGCAGTAGCCCAGGCACCAGCGCGCCCATAAACAGGTCGCCCACAGAGACCGTTTTAGGGCTAAAAATGCCCATATCCAGCTGCGCTTGCTGATACGCCGATGACAGAACGTCACCCAGCAATACCAGGGCGATGGAGGGGGGAATGATTTGGCCCAGGGTGCCGGTAGCGCAAATGGTGCCGGTGGCCAACGATGTGCTGTAGCCACGCTTGAGCATGGTGGGTAGCGACATCAGCCCCATGGTGACCACTGTGGCCCCTACAATGCCGGTAGAGGCAGCCATCAACATGCCTACCAGCGTCACCGAAATACCCAACCCACCGCGCATGGCACCAAATAGCAGGGCCATGGCATCCAGCAGCGTTTCCGCCACTTTGGATTTTTCCAGCAAGACGCCCATCAACACAAATAGCGGCACCGCCAACAGCGTTTGGTTGGTCATAATGCCGTAGAGCCGGTTGGGCAAGGCGGCGAGATAGCCGCTATCAAAATTGGCGTCGATACCAATGGCTTCCAGACCCAGCCCCATACCGGCAAACAGCAGCGCCGTTCCCGCCAACGAAAGCGCTACGGGAAAGCCGAACATCAACACAATGCAAATGACGGCAAATAAAATAATCGGCATGAATTCCAGCATCAAACACGCTCCTCAAGATGGTTGCCGCCAGCAGCAGCCGGCACTATCCGTCCAGCCATCACATAGCCATTACGCACGATCTCAACCACGCCTTGCACGATCATCAGCACGGCAAACAGTGGAATTAAGGTTTTCAGTGCATAGACAGCCGGAATGCCACCGTAATCAGGGGAGGTTTCCAGAATGCGCCAGGAGTTGGCCACGTAGCCCAGGCTGGAAGCGATGATAAAGACCATCACGGGAATCAAAAGCGTGATAATACCTACAACATTGATTAACGCCTGACGGCGCGGGGTCATACCTCGATAGAAGATATCCACTCGCACGTGGCCGTCGTGGCGAAAGGTATAGGCAGCGGCAAGCATAAAGACACTAGCGTGCATGTACATCACTAGTTCTTGCATGAAAATGCTGTTGATACTGAACATATAACGAAGCAGTACAATCGCGAACTGAATCAACATCATAATGATGATCAGCCACGCAAGGGTACGCCCGAACCACTCTGAAGCGCGGTCCAGCGCACCAATAAATGCAGGTAGTTGTGTTGTGTCCGACATGGAAGTGTCTCGCGTAAAACGACTAAGGGGAGTCAGCGCCCCAGACAATAGCGCATATACGCGGACAATGCAGCGCTCACAGACGACAAAGACAAGCTTGTTAGCCTAAACACTTAGCCTAAGCGCTTGAGCGAATAGCCGCTAAACAAGCCTCAGGCAGCGGAAGATTGACGGCTATCGGCAGATGATCAGAGAACAGATGATCCAGCACGTGCACTTCCGCGGCCTCTAGCGATTGCGACAACAGAATATGATCCAGCGCATGGCGCGGTTGCCAGGAAGGATAGCTGAAAAGGGGTTTAACCGGGTGCAGGGGCAGCGACAAACTAAAGCGCTCGTGAGCGTGTAGTTGGTCAGGCGTACAATTGAGATCGCCCATCACCACTACGTGGCGCAGCGGCTGAATAATATCGCTTAGATAGTTGAGTTGGCGCACACGACCGCGGTGGCTAAGCGCCAAGTGAGCAACAAAAATATGCAGGGCATCCGGGCCTTCGCCAAAGCGGGCATGAATAGCGCCTCGGCCAGGCATTGCGCCCGGCAAGCGGTGCTCAACAATCTGACTAGGTACCAAGCGCGACAGTAACCCATTGCTGTGCTGGGCAATACGTCCCAGGTTGCGGTTTAACTGCTGAACATGGTGCGGAAATCCCGCTTTGGTAGCGAGATACTCCACTTGGTTAACGCGGCTGGAGCGAAAGCTGCCGCCATCAACTTCTTGTAGCCCAACTATGTCGAACTTACTCAGTACTTCGCCCATCATGTCCAGCCGCTGCTGGCGACGGGGATGCGGCAATAAGTGCTGCCAGCTGCGCGTGAGATAGTGATGATACGCTGACGTCTGGATGCCCACCTGCAGGTTAAACGTCAGCAAACGCAGATGGCCATCTTCCAGCAGCGTCGAGCGTGGGCTGCTTACCTGCGAGTTATCACGCTCTCTCGCTTCACGCAACACGGTTATTCTGCGCGCTCTGCACGCACCTGCTCGACCAGCGCATCAGCGATTTTAGGCATATTTTCCAGGCTACCGGCTGAACTCGGCGAAACAACGTAGCGACCATCAATCACCAGCGCGGGCACACCCATCAACTTCATCTCACGCATACGGTTGTTGGCTTCATTGACATCGCTACGAACACTAAAGTCGGTCAGCGCTTTTTTGGCCTCTTCTTCGCTGACACCGTAGTTAGCGAAGAAAGCGGCAATCTCATCGGCCTCGGTGAGCGACTGATTTTCCTGATGGATAGCATTAAAAAAATCGGCGTGTAGCTCCTCTTCAATACCCAGCGACTCAGCCGCGTAGAAAGCGGTAGCGTGGGTATTCCAGTCGCTGCCCATGGTAGCAGGCATATGTTCTACGCTAACGTCGTCTTCCAGCGTCTCGTACCACTCATTAACCGGTGTTTGTAGGCGGTAACAGTGCGGGCAGCCAAACCAGAACACTTCAGTAACTGCAATTTGCCCGTCTTCAGCGTGGGTTTCTACCGGGGACTCAAGCACTTCATAGTGCTGGCCTTCAACGACATCCTGAGCACTCACTAGCGCAGAAAAACCTAGACCGGCTAGCGTAACCATTAGCGTTTTAAACACTGTTGTTTTAAACATTGTCGTTTTAAACATCGTATAAATTTCTCCATGGGTAAGCGAGGACTAAGACCGTGGTTATATTAGCGGGTTCCCTCATTTCAAGCACATCGGCAAATGAGGGAACCAAACGGCACAAGGAGGTATAAAATTTTGCAGCCTTAATTCAGTCCTAAAACGTAGTTCGCCACAGCTTCCATATCCCTGTCACTCATTTTGGAAGCAATATCGCCCATAATATTATTGGGGTCATTGGTGCGATCGCCGGACGCAAATGCCTGCAGCGTAGAAACCGTATATTGAGCATGCTGCCCGGAAAGGCCAGGATAAACGGCACTGCCAATGCCTACGCCGGTTGGCGTGTGACAGGCTGAACAGGCAGGGATACCCTTGGCCATATCGCCAGCACGGTAAATCTCTTCGCCGCGCGCCAATAGTTCAGCGTCTTCGTCGTTGGTTTGACCCAAGTTAGCGTCTTGTTCCGCAAAGTAGGCCGCGGCATCCCAAGCATCTTGGTCAGAGTAGTCATCCACGATGCCCGCCATTTGAGGCACCACGCGTTCACCGTCGCGGATATCCATAATCTGCTTGGCCAAGTAAGACATTTGCTGCCCCGCCAGGTTAGGGAAAGCGCCCGATGGGCTAATGCCCTGTTGACCATGACAGGCGGCGCAGGTTTGGGCCATTTCCTGGCCAGCGGATGCGTCAGCATCGGCTTGGTAGTCCGTTTGAGCGTGGGCGATGCCAACGGCGCCCATGGTAATTGCCAGGCTTGCCAGTAACTTTCTCATTGCTATTCCACTATGCCGTTTTATGTTTGACTGGTACGCACCCTGGGCGCTTCCCAGGCTCCACAAATTACCAGGGTTAGCTCCGCCAAAACGAACAACGTATCGCATTGGTCGCTGTCGGCTAGAGGGCGATGGTACACTAGCGCCCCAGGTCGCAGATATAAACCGCTTGCATTATAACGAATCACCCCAGCGGCGGGAATGCAAGTCCTGGTCTGCTTTAGGGGTAATTCGTCGCAGTCCTGCTCTCATTTCTCTATTATGCGTCACTACCAAGCGTTCTACTTTACGCGCTGAAGAAGCCATGCTGGGTTGATAGTACGTTGATGATAGCGCATTGATGAGAACATTGATGATAGTGCGTTGAGTAGGCCGCTTTTATGTTCGTTTTTCAGGATTAAGTCCATGACTACCCCCCACGATAGCCCAGTCCCTCGGCTGAACTACCCGACGGCAAGTTTTATTATCAGCGCGCCTACCTTGGCTTTGTGCCCAGATGATACCGGCGCAGAAGTCGCCTTTGCCGGGCGCTCTAACGCGGGAAAATCAAGCGCTATCAACGCCTTAACGCAACAAAATGCGTTAGCGCGCACGTCGCGCACACCGGGGCGCACTCAGTTAATTAACTTCTTCAGTGTCATGAACGATGAGTCGCTGCGTTTGGTTGACCTGCCCGGCTACGGCTACGCCAAGGTGCCAGAATCGGTCAAGCTAGAATGGCAAAAGCACTTAGCAGAATACCTACGCAACCGCTTTAGTCTACGCGGCTTAGTACTGCTAATGGACGTGCGCCACCCGCTCACTGAGTTCGATCAGATGATGCTCAATTATGCCGACCAGCGCGAAATGCCGGTGCATATTCTGCTGACTAAAGCGGACAAGCTTAAAAAAGGGCCCGCCAGCGCTTCGTTGCAGAAAGTACGCTCGCGCTTGAAGGAGTGGGAAGACTTGGTCTCTGTACAGCTGTTCTCTTCGCTTAAGCGCGACGGCGTCGATACACTATCCCAGAAACTCAATCAGTGGCTGTATACACCGCCTGAATGATGCGTTTCCAAGCCCGCCTTTTCTAACATCTCAAGCACGCGGGGCAGCTCTTTCACATGGGCAATACGGTGTACCCGCGGGGGAAGCGGTTGATCCTCCGCTTCAGAAATCCATACCGCGTGCATTCCCAGCTGCTGGGCAGGGAGCACGTCCTCCTGCCACGAATCGCCCACGTGCATGGCGCACTCAGGGGCGACTTTTAAACGCGACAGTGCGGTGAGGAAAGGCTTCGGGTCGGGCTTGGGCGCCAGTAACTCGCCCGCCGCAATGGCGACCGGAAAATAGCCAGCCAGCGGCTGACGTTTAAGATGTATATTGCCATTGGTAATCGCCGCCAACTGATAGCGCTCCGCCAGGGCAGCCAGCAGCCCGGCCGCTTCTGGGTGTGGCGTGACCTGCACGCGTAAGCGGTGAAACTCATTCATCGCCGCTGATGCCCACATCAACGCAGCACTGCGGTGCAGACCTGCGTCTTCTAACTGGGCCTCCAGGGCGCGCAAACGTAGCCAGGTAAAGTCACCGCGCCGTTCAGACACCTGTTTGGCTAACTGTTGACGGCGCTGAAGGTAATCTCGCCCGCCGCCTTCGTGGGTTAGCACCAAGGCAGGCTCCTGACGCGCCGCACGCCAAGCCTCAAGGGCTTCCAGCAGCCAGCGATAGTGCCCCTCTTCGGTGCGCGCCATCACCCCGTGGTTATCCCAAAGCGTGTCATCCAAATCGAAGGTAATCGCCTTCAGCATCGTCATGGTTTGCTCCTGGGGCTATTTTTGCGGTCGCTGGGGCCTCGTTTGGCGCGGGGGTGGGCGGCATCGTAACTGGTTGCAAGATGCTGCCAATCAAGTCGGGTATAGATTTGCGTGGTCGAAAGATTGGCGTGCCCCAGCAATTCTTGCACGGCGCGCAGATCCTGGCTCGACTCCAGTAGATGGCTGGCAAAGGAGTGGCGTAAACGGTGGGGGTGAAGATGTTCGGGTAGGCCACGGGCAAGCGACAGCTGCGCTAAGCGCTTTTGGATGGCGCGATGGCCTAATCGTTGCCCGCGCTGGCCCACAAATAGCGCCTGCTCATTAATGGGGGCTAGCGCTGAGCGGCAACCCAACCACTCAGCCAGTGCCTGTTGAGCGCGACGCCCGACGGGCACCTGGCGCGGCTTTCCCCCTTTGCCAATGACCCTTACCCGGCTATTTTGCAAATCGCCCAAATCAAGCGCGGCAAGCTCCGCTAAACGTAGGCCGCTGGAGTAAAACAGCTCAAGAATGGCCTGATCCCGGGCACCCAGCGGCGAACCATCGTGGGGGGTATCGAGAAAACGCGCCAGGGCGTCGACATCCACGGGGCGTGGCAAGTGGCTAGGCTGTTTGGGCGTGCGCAATAGCCCGACCGGGTTATCGTTCAACACACCCTGCTTGACCAGGTAATCCGCGAACCTGGAAAGCGCCGCCCTTCGCCGGGCAAGGCTTCGAGGCGCCAAGCCCCGGCTGCGTTCTGCGCCCAAAAACGCCCGCAGCAGTGCGGTATCTAACGCCGCAGGATCCGTCACCTCACGGCGATCAGTAAATACGCATAGCGCGGCTAAATCATGCCGATAAGCCTCTACGGTGGCAGGGCTAGCATGGGACGCCAGCGCGGCCAGAAAGGCCTCCACGCGCTTGGCGATCATGGTTTCCACCAGCGGCGTTTCAACCATGATCGCCGAGACGCACCAAAAGACGCGCGACGATATCACCCAAGTACTCGGTGAACAGCGTGTCCATGCTGGCGCGATAGGCGTCAGGGCTGGGGCTGGCCAGCAGCAGATAGCCCAACGGATCACCGGCTGAAAGGCGTGAAATAGCGCAGGAACCCGCTTTACGGGGTGCTTTCACGTGGGGCAGCAGGCACTTCCAGTCACTGACGCTGAGCTTCACGCAGCGGCTGGTGCGGCCATCCAACAGCGCCGCTAGGCGCGCACTCGCGTGCTGATCCAGTACGTGACGCGGCGGCTGGGGTGGCGTTGGCTCACTATCGCTTAAAGAGGCCGGACACCATAGCGCCATGGCCGGGGTTTCAAAGCGCTCGCTAAGCTGAGTGGCCAACGCCTGCGCCAACGCATCGCGATCCGGCGCTTCCACCAGCGCGATTAGCGTTTCCCGCAGCCGACGGTACTGGGACTCGTTATGGCGGGCGGTTTCCAGCAAGTGTTCCAGGCGGCCTTCCGCGGTTTCCGCACGCTTACGCAGATCAAAGACCAAGCGCTCCAACAGCGATACCGCCCCGTCGATGTTCGGGTGGGGAACCTGCAGCTGTTGCAGAAGTCCTTCGCGACCGACGAAAAAATCGGGATGACGCGCCAGCCAGAACGCCACTTGATCAGGATCGAGCGTTTTGCGGGGTTCGGGGGCTTGAGACATCGCCGTTCTCCTCGAATTAATTGAGTGCTACGCGACCATCGAAGACGCGTGTAGCCGGTCCCACCATCGTCAGCGCCCCTTCAGGGTCAGGCCACTCAATGCTGAGCTCTCCACCGGGTAAATGGACTTTTACGGGGCTTTTTAACAGCCCCTGGCGAATACCGCTGGCCACTGCCGCACAAGCGCCCGTGCCGCAAGCGAGCGTTTCGCCGCTGCCGCGCTCGTATACGCGCAGGCGTATTTCGCTGGGTGAGAGTACCTGCATAAAGCCCACGTTAACACGCTTGGGAAAACGGGGATGCGCCTCTACCAACGGCCCGAGGCGTTCCACCGGGGCGCTATCAACGTTCTCAACCTGCATCACCGCGTGGGGGTTGCCCATGGAGACCACACCGATCTGCAGCGTTTCATCACCCACTTGTAGCTGATGTAAGGGCTGATCCCCTGGGGCATCGAACGGCAGCGCCAGCGGGCTAAACCGCGGGCGGCCCATATCCACTCGCACCATGCCATCAAGCTGTACGGTCAGCACCAACGGGCCACCGGCGGTTTCTACGTGGATTTCATGCTTGTGAGTCAGCCGCTGATCGCGAACGAAGCGGGCAAAGCAGCGCGCCCCGTTGCCACAGTTCTCCACTTCACTGCCGTCGGCATTGTAAATGCGGTAGCGAAAATCCATCTCGGGATCGCGGGGTGGCTCGACGACCAACAGCTGGTCAAAGCCAATGCCGAAACGCCGGTCAGCCAGCGCGCGGATCTGGGCTTCGTCCAGCCGGGCGCGCTGAGTGACCAGATCCACCATGACAAAGTCATTGCCCAGGCCATGCATTTTGGTGAAGTGTAAAAGCATCAGCGCCCCCCTTCGGGCAGCAGCGCTTCACCCGTCCACAGGCTGGCAACGGTTTCCCGTGCGCGCACCACATGGCAGCTATCGCCATCGACCATCAACTCGGCGGCACGAGGGCGACTGTTGTAGTTCGACGCCATGACAAACCCGTAGGCCCCCGCCGAGCGCACCGCCAGCAGATCGCCTTCGGCAATTGCCAGCTCGCGCTCTTTACCCAGGAAGTCACCGGTTTCGCACACGGGGCCCACTACGTCATAAAGGGCGCTTTCGCGCGTTTGGCGAGTATCCACCGGTACAATCGCCTGCCAGGCTTGGTACAGCGCCGGGCGAATAAGGTCGTTCATGGCCGCATCGACAATGGCGAAGTTTTTGGTTTCGCCGGGCTTGAGAAACTCTACCCGAGTGAGCATGACACCGGCATTGGCGGCGATGGAACGGCCGGGCTCAAACAGCAGCGTCAGCGCTTCACCACCTTCCCAACGTGAAAGCCGCGCCAACAGCTGGCTGGCGTAATCAAACGGTTGGGGCGGCTTTTCATCGCGGTAAGGCACACCCAAACCGCCGCCTAAATCGAGATGTTCGATTTCGATATCGCGTTCACGCAGGCGCTCCATGAGCATCAGCAAGCGATCAAGGGCATCCAGAAAGGGGGCCGTTTCGGTAAGCTGAGAACCAATGTGGCAATCGAGCCCTTTCACCTTCAGATTAGGCAGACTCGCTGCTAGTTCGTAAACATCCAGCGCTTCATCCACTGGAATACCGAACTTATTGTCCTTCAAACCGGTGGAGATATACGGGTGGGTTCCCGCGTCGACATCTGGATTGACCCGCAACGAGACAGGGGCGATTTTACCCAGCTCCCCCGCAACGCGATTCAAGCGCTCAAGCTCCGGGCGTGACTCAACGTTAAAGCACTTAATGCCCACTTCCAGCGCACGGGTCATTTCATGGGGCTGCTTGGCAACGCCTGAAAACACCACCTTCGCCGGGTCACCACCGGCTTTAAGCACCCGCTCAAGCTCACCGATAGAAACAATATCGAACCCGGCACCCAGCTTGGCCAACAGCCCCAGCACCGCCAGGTTGGAGTTGGCCTTCACCGCGTAACAAATCAGGTGCGGATGGCCACCCAGTGCTTCGGTATAGGCGCGAAAGTGACGCTCAAAAGTGGCTTTTGAGTAGACGTAGCAGGGCGTGCCGTGTTCGTCGGCAATGCGTGATAGCGGCACGTCTTCGGCATACAGCACGCCATCGCGGTAATTAAAATGATCCATGGTGCTCTCCCCTTCTCCTGGGCCTGCAGCTATCTATTCAGACGCCTGACTAGACTGCTCATCAGCAGGTGCATCGTCCGGCAAATAAAGCGGCCCTTTTTGCCCACAGCCTGCCAACCCGGTTAACAGCAGTGTGGTAAGGGTCAAAATTGCCAATGTTTTCATGCGCCCGCCTTGAGTGCGCTGAGTGCCTCACGCGCTCGTTGGGCGGCAGCCCGCACTTGGTTTGGCGCCGTGCCGCCAATGTGGTTGCGGGCAGCTACCGAACCTTCCAGGGTAAGTACCTCGAACACATCCTGCTCGATGGTAGCGGAGAACTGCTGGAGCTCATCAAGGCTCATTTCAGACAGATCTTTTTCGGTTTTTAGGCCGTAGGCCACCGACTGACCGACGATTTCATGAGCGTCGCGGAAGGCCACACCTTTGCGTACCAGGTAGTCAGCCAAATCCGTCGCGGTGGAGAAGCCGCGCCGCGCCGCTTCATACATGCTGGCTTTTTTGGGTTCAATCGCGGGCACCATATCGGCGAAGGCTTTTAAGCAGTCGCGTACGGTATCCACCGCATCGAACAGCGGCTCTTTATCTTCCTGGTTGTCTTTGTTGTAAGCCAACGGCTGGGACTTCATCAGCGTGAGTAGCGACATCAGGTGACCATATACCCGGCCGGTTTTGCCACGCACCAGCTCGGGCACGTCAGGGTTCTTCTTCTGCGGCATGATCGAAGAGCCGGTGCAGAAACGGTCAGGCAAATCGATAAAGTTGAACTGGGCGCTGGTCCACAGCACCAGTTCCTCACTCATGCGCGACAGATGCATCAGTAGAATGCTGGCAAAGCTGGTAAATTCAATCGCGAAGTCGCGGTCTGACACGGCATCCAGAGAATTCTCTGACGGGCGGTCAAAGCCCAGTAGCTCTGCGGTCACATGGCGGTCAATGGGGTAAGTGGTACCGGCCAGGGCAGCCGCGCCTAGCGGCATCACGTTAACGCGTTTGCGACAATCCAGCAGGCGCTCGTGATCCCGGGCCAGCATCTCTTGCCAAGCCAATATATGGTGGCCAAAGGTGACCGGCTGGGCGGTTTGCAAGTGGGTAAAACCGGGCATAATCGTCTCGGCTTCACGATCAGCCAGTTCGATCATGCCTTCGCGCAGGCGCTTGAGTTCCACTTCGATAACATCGATCTCATCGCGCATAAACAGGCGAATATCGGTGGCGACCTGGTCGTTACGCGAGCGCCCGGTGTGGAGTTTTTTGCCGGTAATGCCGATCTTTTCGGTCAGCCGCGCCTCGATATTCATGTGCACGTCTTCTAACGGCACCGACCAGTTAAACTCGCCGCGCTCGATTTCGCCCTGAATCTCGTTCAGGCCGTTAATAATCGCATCGCGCTCGTCATCGGTAAGCACGCCGACCCTAGCCAGCATAGTGGCGTGGGCGATAGAGCCCTGGATGTCCTGGGGGGCCAGGCGCTGGTCGAAATTAACAGACGCGGTGAAACGTGCGACAAAGGCATCGGTGGGCTCGCTAAAGCGACCGCCCCAAGACTGATTCGTAGCTTGGCTCATCGAAGGTATATCCTGCTGACAAAGCGTAAAAGTCGTTATGGAAAGTGGGAGTCGTTGGGGAAAGTGTACCAGAGTCGCCGGTCAGCGAGCAGCAAACACAGGGGGAGATGCCAAAAATGCGCGGAGTGCGTCTAAGGGCATAGGACGAGCGAAGTAGTAGCCTTGAAAGTAGTGGCAGTGGCACTTTTCAAGGTAGGTAAACTGCTCCAGCGTCTCTACCCCCTCCACTAGCACCCCTAGCCCCATTTTTCCCGCCATGGCGACAATACCATCGATAATGGCCGCATCGTTGTGATCGGTAATCACATCGCGCACAAACGAACGGTCAATTTTGATTTTATTAATCGGCAGGCGCTTAAGGTAGCTCAAGCTAGAGAAGCCGGTGCCAAAATCGTCTAAGGCAATATGAACGCCCAACGCAGACAAATCCTCTAATGCCTGGATTGCTTGTTCGGCGCTGTCCATTAAAACTCCCTCGGTAATCTCAAGCTCTAGCAGCACTGGCGCTAAGCTACTCTGGGCCAACACCTGTTCAATAGAGGCCAGAAAACCGGGGCGTTGAAACTGCATCGGAGAGATATTGACCGCCATGGTGATCGGGCCAACACCCATGGCATTAAGCTGCTGGGCATCCCGGCAAGCGGTCGCTAGCACCCAATCACTGATCGGTATGATCTGCCCGGTATCTTCTGCCAAGCTGATGAAATCAGACGGTGGAATATTACCGCGCTCCGGGTGTTGCCAGCGGATTAATGCTTCCACGCCCACTACGCGCCCACTCGGGGCATGGATTTGCGGTTGGTAATACAGCGTAAACTGCTGTTGCTCAATGGCCTGCTGAAGCGCGCTGCGCAAACTTACCCGTTCACTCACTTTGCGGTTTAAATCTTCGGTATACCAATGGTAGGTATTGCGCCCTCGGCGTTTGGCCTTGTACATGGCCAAATCGGCTTGTTGAATAAGCTGGCGAGGGTTTTTCATATTGCCATCGTTGATAGCAATGCCGATGCTGGCGGTAATGCGCAGTTCGCTACCGCGATACCAATAGGGCGGCGAAAGCCTCTGCAGTACGCGTTCAACCACCTGTATCACATCGTTTTCATAGGCTAAATCGGGCAGCAGCACAACGAACTCGTCACTCCCAAATCGCGACACGGTGTCCCAGGGGCGCAGCTCGTCTTCAAGACGCTTGGCGACTTCAATCAAGATAAAGTCGCCTACCTCATGACCCAGGGTATCGTTAATCGGTTTGAAATCATCCAAGTCGATAAACAGAACGGCGATAAAACGCTGGTAACGACGCGCCAGGACGCACCCCTGCTCCAAGCGTTGGCCAAGCATTACCCGATTAGGCAGCCCGGTCAGGGCATCGTGATTGGCGTTATAAGTGAGCTGGGCCTGATACTCGCGCTGCTCAGATACATCGTTTTGAACACCCAGATAGTGAGTCACGTCACCTGTTTCGTCGCGCACTGGCGAAATATACAAGTCATTCCAAAAAATCGAACCATCACGCCGATAGTTACGGATCACTACGAGCACTTCGCGCTGCTCAGTAACACCTTCCCGCAGCAGTTTGACGGTAGCGGGGTCGGTATCTTCGCCCTGTAAGAACCGGCAATTACGCCCCAGCGCTTCACTGCGCGCATAGCCGGTGATGCGCTCAAAGGCGGCATTGACGTAGACCATGGGGAGATCGCTGCTTTGGGCATCGACAATAATCACCCCATTGGTGCTTGATTCCACACTACGCTCTAGCAGCTTCAGCTGATGCTCACTCGCTTTGCGATCGCTAATATCACGGAAATAGACCGTAAGCCCTTCAACGGAAGGATAGACATGTACCTCAACCCATATGCCTAGCCGCGGGTTAAAGGCCTCAAAATGACCTGCCTGCTGTTGACTCGCAGCGCGTTGATACTCCTCGTCAAAGCGGCTGCCTTTTGCATCGGGAAAGCTCTGCCAAATATGCTGGCCCAATAACTCACCTTCACGGCGCTTCAATATTCGCTCCGCCTCGCTATTAACGTAGGTGAAGTGCCAGCGAGTATCTAAGGTAAAAAAGCCATCGGTGATACTATCAAGGATAATGGTAAGCCGTTGTGCAAGTTGGGTGATGTTTTCACGCAGCTGTTTTTGCTCGGTAATATCCTGCGTCGAGCCCTCCACCTGACTGATTTCCCCACGCTCATCGCGCACGGCCTTACCAATAACACGCACCCAGATATGCTTACCTTGGTAAGTGATCACCTCAAGCTCTTCGTCAAAACTCGTCCCTTTTTCGCAGCAGGCGGCGAACACTTCGTGGATACGTGATTGAGAAGAAGGTGTGTAAAATTCAATCGCTTGAGTAACGGTGGGCTGGAAACCGGGAAGCAGACCATGGATACGGCAAACCTCATCTGACCAATTTGGCTGCCCAGCGTCCATATCCACGTACCAACCACCAATAAGCGCGGTTTCACCGGCAATTTGAAACAGCCGCTGATTGCTCAATAACTGCGCCTGAGCAAACTTCTGCTGCGTCACCTCGCGGGCAATAATATAAATAATATCGCCACCGGCACTGGGGGTAATCTCAATCCAGTGCGTTTGGCCTAATATTGATAATGCTCGCACTTCAAAGGCGGCAACAATTTCCCCCCGCTGCATGCGTACCAGCGCCGCTTCAATCACAGGATGATCCTGCGGGTCCACCACGACACCGCAGCGACGACCTAATAACGCATCTGCTGAGTATCCCAATAGCGACTCAAAGGCTGGGTTGACCTGAAGCAACCTACCCTCAAAATCAAGGCAGCAGAACAGATCCTGCGACAGCAGGAAAAACTGATCGAGCTGGCCATGCGGTAACACTATGGACATAAGGCTTCCTAGGGAACTAATGGGTACTTTGCAGGGCCAACATTAACGCCGTTATTTTTACTGTGGCGCTAGGTGCTTTATGATGACACTTATCATAGCTTGACTCGCCGTGTCTGCGGTATAGGGAGAATAACGTGCTATCAATCACCAAACTGCGCATTGCCACACGTAAAAGCCAACTGGCCATGTGGCAGGCTGAGTACGTTCGCGACCGCTTAATGGCGGCCCACGACGGCCTTGAGGTCGAGCTTGTGGCACTGTCTACCAAGGGCGACAAAATTCTCGATACGCCGCTTTCAAAAATTGGCGGTAAAGGGCTGTTCGTCAAAGAGCTGGAAGACGCCATGCTGGACGGTCGTGCCGATATTGCCGTCCACTCGATGAAAGATGTACCCATGCACTTCCCCGAAGGGCTGGGCCTGTCGGTCATCCTAGAGGGCGCCGACCCTACCGATGCGTTTGTATCCAACCATTACTCTAGCATTGATGAGCTTCCCGAAGGGGCGCGTATTGGCACCGCCAGCCTACGCCGCGGCCTGCAGATGCGTGAAGCTCGCCCCGACCTGCAAATTCTTAATCTGCGCGGCAACGTGCAAACTCGGCTGGGTAAATTAGACGCGGGCGAATTTGACGCCATCATTCTGGCGACCTCCGGCCTCAAGCGGTTGGGCTTGGATGAGCGGATTGCCCAGGCACTACCGCCGGAAGTGTGCCTGCCCGCCTGCGGCCAAGGTGCCCTAGGCATTGAGTGCCGCCTGCATGATCCCGAGCTGATTGCCTTGCTAGCCCCGCTTGATGACGCGGATACCGCGACCCGCGTACGCGCCGAACGGGCCATGAACACGCGCTTAGAGGGCGGCTGCCAAGTACCCATTGCCGGCCACGCAGTGCTGGATGTTGACAATGAAACCCTGTGGCTACGCGGCTTAGTCGGCAACCCAGAGGGCACCGAAGTGCTGCGCGCCGAAGGCCGTGGTTCGATGCATGAGCCCGAAGCGCTGGGCATTCGCATTGCCGAAGAGCTGCTTGACCAGGGCGCTGGCGATATTCTGGCCGAGGTTTACGGCCGCGCCATATGAGCCAACCAGTACTGATCTGTCGCCCTGGCGAGCGCGGTGAAGCGCTGGCCGCTGCGCTAAGCGAGCGGGGCGAGAGCGTTGAATCACTCAATGTGATGCAATTGGAAGCCTTGCCAGAAACCCCCGCAATGCGGCGTATCTGGCTGGATATTGATCAGTACCATAAGATAATCGTTATCAGCCCCTTTGCGGCCACTTGCTTAAGCGAAGCGCTGGATCGCTTCTGGCCGCAGTTGCCTATTGGCATTGACTACTACAGCGTTGGCAGCGCCACCGCAGCGACACTTTATGATCAGTTGGGTGTCCGCGTGCATGTGCCTGCGCCAAGTGCCGGCGAAGATACCAGCGAAGCACTGCTGGCGCTTGCCTCGCTCCAGCAGTTAGCGCACCAGCGTATTCTACTGGTGGCAGGCGAGGGTGGCCGTTCACTGCTCGCGGAATCGCTTGCCAAGCGGGGAGCAAAGGTGACTCGCGTGGCGGTGTATCGCCGCACCTATCACCCTCTTGCACCCGCTCTGCAAACGCGTCTTTCTTCAGGTAATTACCGGGCGTTGATCGTCACCAGCAGCGAACTGCTGGAACATCTGGCAAAATGGTGCAATCAGGCGGCCTTGAACCAACCGCTAATCGTTTCCAGTCGCCGTTTGGCTACACTGGCTGGCATACTGGGTTTTTGTGACCTTAAGGTGGCGTCTGGAGCTACGCCAGCTGCGTTGATAGCGGCGTTGGAGACCTGCGACCCACAGGGTGCCGATGTCGATCAAGGAACTTACTAAGGGCTAGCGACACATGAGCAAACAAGTAAACGATCAGGACGATGTACAACCGACGTCCGCCGATGCCTCTCAAGGCGTCCCTAAAACGACCGACAAAGCAGCTTCCACGACCGACGCGACTGAGCCCAGCACGCCAAACACACCGCCGAGCTCAACATCACCTGCGCAAAGTGGGGCTAAAAATAGTCGGTCGCGGCGGCGTGGAAAGGGCTCGTCCACTGCGAGTTCAACCGCTGCCAGCAGCACGGCTAAACCGGCAGATACCACGTCCAGTAGCACGAGCGCCCCTAGCGCGCCTAAAGAGAGCGCCAGCAGCGCGACCTCATCTTCACCGGGTGCAGCTCAACCAAGCCCCTCTTCTTCAAGTGGGTCAGCCTCTAGCTCGCCATCCTCAAGCGCCACCTCGTCAAAGCCGACCAGCGACAAGCCATCGGCGGCGACCACACCGCCCACTGGCCACAAAGGCAGCAGCCAGAGCGGTGGTGGCAAAAGCGGAGGCGGTAAAAGTGGCGGTCTCGCGATTGCCCTGGTGATTATCCTGGCGATTGCCCTAGCGTTCGTCGCTTGGCAAGGTTGGCAACGCCTGGATAGTCAGCAGCAGCGCCTCGACGAACTGGCGCAACAGGCTGAAGGCAGCGCCTCACAGCAGGCGGTTAGCGACCTTGAGTCTCGCCTAGAGAACGACGAAGCCGAGCGCGACGAAGCGCTGCAGAGCACACTGGGTGATCTGCGCGACGAATTTGACAGCTACCGCAGCGACGTCGATGAGACCCTGGGCCAAGTGCTGGATCAGCTCTCTCAAGAGCAGGACACCGACGAGCGCGAGTGGCTGCATGCCGAAGCCGCCTACTTGCTGCGTCTGGCCAATCAGCGCTTACAGCTGGAAGGTGACGTTGACGGCGCTGCAGCGCTACTGCGTACCGCTGATGCCCGTCTGGTTGATGCTGATAACCCGGCGTTAACGCCCGTACGTGAAGCGATTGCTAATGAGCTAGCCGCCCTTGACGCCGTGCCCCAAGTTGACCGTACCGGCCTCTACTTAGCGCTCAATGCCCAGCAGGAACGCATCTCAACTCTGCGACTCTCTCAAGAAATTGAGGAGCAAGCGGTCACTTCCAGCATCGAACAGCCGCCGACCGGCACTTTCCAGCGCCAGCTGGCGCGCTTCGGCGAAGAGCTTAAAGACCTGGTGGTGGTTCGCCATCACGATGAAGCCCTGGAAGCGCTGATTACTCCAGAGCAAGAGTCTTATCTGCGCCAGAGCCTGCGCTTAGTACTTGAGCAGACACAGTTGGCCCTGCTCAACGAAGAGAAAGAGCTTTATGACGCGAGTATCGACAAAGCGCTACAGCTGCTGAACGATTACTACGACACCTCTCGCGAAGAGACACAAAGCGTTATTACGCGCCTTGAAGAGCTTAAGGAAGCTGAAGTAAAACCCGAGTTGCCCGATATCAGCGCCTCACAGCAGGAGCTGGCACGCTTTATCGACAACCGTTATGAGACGCGTGGCCAAAGCGGAGGTGATGCATGAGAAAGCTCGTTCTCCTCATTGTCGCCGGGCTTGCCGTCGGGGCCCTGTTTGGGCACCTGATGATGTCGGTGCCCGGCTACTGGCTGATCCGCGTGGGCGACTCCTCCATCCAAACCTCGTTCTGGTTTGGCTTGGTACTCCTGTTCGCTGCGTTTATCGTGCTGCACTTTGTGTTGCGTCTACTCAGCGGTATTATTCGTCCTATGGGTCGCTTTCGCAGCTGGAACAGCCGTGCCCGTAACCGTCGTGCCATGCAGCGCACTCAGCGTGGCCTGGTAGCGCTGACCGAAGGCCGCTGGAAAAAAGCCGAAAAAACCCTGGTGAATGCCGCCGACGACTCCAGCACACCGTTGGTTAACTACCTTTCGGCAGCCCTGGCGGCCCACTACCAGGGCCACCACGCGAAATCCCAAGAGCACCTCAACCAAGCGCAGCTAACCACCGACGGCGCCGATACCGCGGTGGGCTTGATGCAGGCGCAAATGATGATTGAGCGCCAGCAGCCAGAAGAGGCGCTGGCGATCCTAAACCGGTTGGATAAAAAACTCTCAAACCACCCCCAGGTACTCAAACTGCTGAAACAGGTGCATTTGAGTGTTAACGACTGGGAAGGACTACGGCGCTTGATTCCCCGGCTAGCCGCGCAAAAGCTCATTACTCAGCAAGAGCGTGAGCAGTTGGAATTCAAAGCCTACCGTGAGCTGATCGTATTTGAAGCCCAAAACCCCACCAACATTGAGCGGGTGCGTGGATTGTGGGCCGACATGCCTGACTACCTGCGCGGCAATACTGAGCTGATCGTGCTTTATTCCGAAGCGTTGATCCAAGCCAACGAAGAGCCGATTGCCGAACGTTTGCTCAACCACTCACTTGATCACCACTGGGATGCGCGCTTAGTAAAACGCTATGGCCTGCTAAACGTGGACGCAGGTCGCCAACTGGCGAAAGCGGAGAAATGGCTGCAGGAGCGCCCCAACGATCCTGAGCTGCTGCTCGCTTGTGGTCGCCTCTCGCTGCGTATCGGCCAGTGGCAAAAAGCACTCGAGTACTTTGAAGCCAGCCAACGCCAGCGCCCCAATGGCGAAGTCTGCGCTGAGCTTGCGCGCCTCTATGCAAGCCTGGGCGAGCATAACAAGAGCCAGCTTTACTACCGCCACAGTGTTGAGATGTTGGCCAAATCGCTGCCATCACTACCCCAACCCAGCGATGCTAATGACAGTAAAAAACCCGAAAGTAAGCAAAAAGAGAGCAAAACCATTAAAAAAAGCGCGTAGTGGCGCTTCTGCTATACCGCTCAAGGGCGCCTTCATAGGCGCCCTTTTTAGTGGCTAAGGTTTGGCAGGTGGCATTGGTGGTGGAGCAGATGCAGCTTCAACCGGCGCTTCAGCCTCCACTGGCTGAGACAGCGTCGCTGTGCAGTGGCCACAGCGCGTGGCTTTGATTGGCACCACCATCAAGCAGTAAGGGCACGGCTGCTCGGTAGGGCTCGCGGGCGCCACCGCCTCTTCGCGCTTTAACCGGTTGATGGTGCGCACCAACAGGAACACCACGAAAGCGACAATCGTAAAGCTGACGACCGCATTGATAAAAAGCCCCACGTTCAATGTCACCGCCCCAGCGGCTTGCGCATCCCCAAGCGTTGCATAAGGCCCAGCGACCACTCCTTGGCGTAGCACCACAAACAGGTTCGAAAAATCGACGCCACCTACCAGCAACCCAATCAGCGGGTTCATTACATCAGCCACCAGGCTCTGCACAATCAGCGTAAACGCCCCGCCGATGATGATGCCCACCGCCATATCGACCACATTGCCTTTTACCGCGAATTCTCGGAATTCCTGGAAAAATTTTGCCATCTTCAAACATCCTAACGTTTCGTTGTTAGCCAATACCCTAGGTTATAGCGTCTTGCTAAAAGCATGGGCTAAGGAGTGTTAGGCGACAAGTAAATTTCTGCAGATTGAAAACTGTATCGGGAGGGGTGCGGGCAGATATCACCGTTGCTGTTTATTGGCTCACCGTAATCACAGGACACTTGGCTGAATGGCCCACTTTGTGCGATACGCTGCCGATCACCACCCCCGCCAAGTCGCTTAGCCCTCGGCTGCCCATCACAATGGTATCGACATTATTGGCATTGGCGGCCTCTATAATGGCGCGGGCTGGGTCACCTTGCGTCAGCAACTCTTCAATGTGCTTAGCGCCCTCTGCCTGCGCGGAACTCACCGCCTGGGCAAGGAGTTGTTCACCCACCTTCTCGCGTTCAGCAAGCGTAGTGCCAGCATCAATCGCACCAATGCCCCATACCAGTGTAGTCGCATAGGCAAGCGTTTCAGGTACATGTAGTAAGTAGAGCGTTGAGCCTTCTCTATCCAGCAGCTTACAAGCCACCTTCAAAGCTTGTTTAGCGCTCTCAGAGCCGTCGACAGGAACTAAAATATGCGCATACATGGCAGGTCCACCCCCTCTTATTCTAGCGTTCATTACTAAAGTCGTAGTCGATATTTCGCTTTTAAACGTTTAAATGCTGGTAGCGTTATGGCGCTTGGTTAGGCTGGTTTTAAAGTTGCCTCAATACGTGAAAAGCATCGCCAGCATGCTAACAAGCGAATGACAAAGCCAATATTGTTTAAGTAGCCGCTCATACCTTGGAGGTATCATGGAACTACGCCACCTGAGGTACTTCTGCGTTGTTGCCGAAGAGCTTAACTTTACCTGTGCGGCTGAACGGTTGCATATGTCTCAACCGCCTCTTTCCCGCCAGATCAAACAATTAGAACAAGAGGTGGGAGCTGAACTGTTTGAACGAAGCTCAAGAGGATTGCGCTTGACGCCACCAGGCGTGTTTTTTCAGCAGCATGCTCTGCAGATTTTAGAGAAAGTAGAAGTTACCATCGACGCCACCCGGCACATGGCGCGTAGCAAGCGTGCACTGTTCGGCATTGGCTTTGTACCGTCCGTTTTTTACGGGCAGCTCCCTATGCTCGTGCGTGATTTGCGCCGCATGGATAATATTGAGCTCTCGCTGGCAGAGCTTACGACGGTACAACAGATTCAGGCGCTCAAAGCAGGTCGTATCGACATGGGTTTCGGGCGTTTACGTATTGATGACTCCGACGTCGAACAGGAGATTCTCTTTGATGAACCACTGATTGCCGCCCTGTCGAGCGGTCATCCGCTAGAGGGCACTACCCCTACCTGCGAGGAGCTTGCCCGCTATCCACTCATTCTCTTTCCCGCCAAGCCGCGCCCTAGCCTGGCAGACATGGTGCTCGGCATTTTCCGCCGCCAAGGCTTGAAAGTCGAGGTAGTACAGGAGGCAAACGAGGTACAGACGGCGCTAAGCCTTGTCGCCTCAGGCATCGGTATTACCCTGGTGCCTGAACAGGTTAAGCGGGTTCAGCGGGATGGCATTGCCTACGTCGCGTTGGCTGACAAGACGATTACCTCCCCCGTTATCTGCAGCCGTCGACGAGGAGAAAAACCCTCGCCTCTAATGCAAGAAGCCAACGCCATCCTAGAAGTGCTCGTAGAAAATCGCCGCTCTGGTCGTTATCCATGAAGCCCCCTTTTAAGGACGCAGCACGGCCACGGGGCAAGTCGTCTCGTGTAGCACTTCATGGCTAACGCTGCCGGCCACTACTTGCGAGAGGCCACTACGCCCATGGGTGGTCATGGCCAGCATCGTATTATGGCTTTCCGCTAAATAGCTGACGATAGCGTCGGCGGGGTCGCCATGCAGTACCTCCCAATCAACTTCTAACGCCTGCTCACTCTCGACACGGCGAGCCAGCGCGTTCAGATAGGCTGACTCCATGACATCGGTATGGCCTAGCGTCGTGGGTTTTCTACTGCTGCTGGCCTCAATCACCTGCAGTAGCTGCAACCGAGCACCCAATCGCTTCACCAAGGCTGAAGCATAGGGCAAGATTTGCTCGGATAGCTTAGACCCATCGACACAAACCGCTAACACTTCAATTCGCTGGTGAGCCCGGCTGTCGTAGCGAGGGCCACACAGGTAAACCGGGCGCTGCGATCTTCTCACCACCCCTGCGGTTACGCTGCCTATCAGCATCTCCGGCACTGGGCGTCGACCGTAAGCCATCATACATAGCCCGGTATCCTCGCGACTGGCAAGTTCACCCAAATACTCCTTGGCGCTGTCATGAGCAACAACATCAATGGCCACTGCTTCAAAGCGGTGGGCCGCCAGGCGCCCCTGCAGTTTAGCCCGCTGGGGGGCGATCTCATCTTGCCTCAACACCACCGAGATAGCGCTTACCTCTACTCCCAGCTGGGCCGCAAATATTTGCCCAAACGCCAGGGCATGCAAAGCACTTTCACTATCATCAACCGCCACAACGATCTTTTTCATGGTGCCACTCCCACTACCGCTTAAGTAGTATCACTGTTATTAGGTTTTATGGTTAAGCGAGTCAAAACGTCGATGCAACAGGTTATAGGCAAGCGCCCCAACGACAACTCCCCAGAAGGCGGAGCCTAAGCCTAGAAAGCTAATGCCTGAAGCGGTGGCAATGAACGTAATGACAGAAGCTTCCAGATGGCTCTTTTCGGCTGCGAACGCACTGATATTGCTAGTGATGGCACCCAGCAGCGCAAGACCTGCAAGTACTGCCACAAACTCTCCTGGCAACGAGGTAAATAGTGCGACGATAGTGCCTGCAAAAATAGCACCAAGTAGGTAGAAAACCCCGTTTGCCACCCCGGCAACATAACGCTTAGCAGGATTTTCGTGGGCCTCCTTACTGGTACAGATTGCCGCGGTAATCGCTGCGATTACCGTGGTGATACCGCCAAAAAAAGCGGTAAAAAAGGACGTGACGCTTGCCACGATAACGATTGGCTTGGCCGGAGTTGAGTAGCCAGAAGTGCGCAGAATCGCCATGCCGGGTAAGAACTGACCTGTCAAGCTCACCAGTACCAGGGGAATGGCCAGGCTTAGGGTCGCATTCCAAGACCACTCGGGATGGATAAACTGGGGCTCGGCAAGCTGAAGTGATACTCCCTCCAGACTCGCGCCCTCCAATAAGACTGCTAACGTGATACCGGCTATTAACAGCAGCACCAAGCTATAGCGAGGGGTAAGCCGCTTAAAGAGTAGGTAGGCGATAATCATACCAATGGCCAGCGCTGGCACGCTCTCCAATGAGACGAAGACGCCCACCCCGAACTGGAACAGAATGCCTGCCATCATCGCGCTGGCAATGCCTGGCGGTATCATCCGGATAATACGGTCAAAAGAGCCCGTAACGCCGATCAGAAAAATGATCACGGCGGCCGTTAGGTAGGCGCCCACCGCTTCATTGAGCGTCAATCCGGGGAACAGTGTTACCAACAGCGCAGTCCCCGGCGCCGACCAAGCGGTCACCACCGGCACTTTTAACCACAGGCTTAAAAAGATACCCGAGACGGCTGCGCCGATAGAAATGGCCCAGACCCATGACGTCATCATGGTGCTGGATATTTCGGCGCTCTGAGCCGCCTGGAAAAAAATGGCCAGGGGCCCGGAGTAAGAGACCAGTACCGCTACAAAGCCAGCCGTGATGGCTGGAATCGACAGATCCTTGTGCAATTGCTTATGAAATTGCATGCAACACACTTCTCCGTGTCAGTATTTAACGAGTAGCCGACGGCTCCGGCAAGCAGCTACTTGCCGGGTCCGTATCAAGCAACGCCGAGGTGGGTTTCAAGAATGGCGGGGTTATCTTTTAACCCCTGGGAATCACCGCTATAAACCACTTCCCCCTTGACCAGCAGCAGATGTTTTTCCGCTACCTTCAGCAGGTTATCGATATTTTTATCAACAATAATGGTAGAAATACCGGTCGCCTTTATCTCACCGATGATCTTCCAGATTTCATCGCGGATCAGCGGGGCGAGCCCTTCGGTGGCCTCGTCAAGAATCATCAGATCAGGGTTAGTCGTTAGTGCTCTGCCAATGGAAAGCATCTGCTGCTCACCGCCCGAAAGGAAAGAGCCGTCATGATTGATGCGTTGGCCCAAGCGCGGAAACGTATCCAAGACGCGCTCCAGCGTCCAGGGTGACTCCCCTCGATCATTGGGACGCGCCGCCATAATAAGGTGTTCACGCACACTGATACCGGGGAAAATACCCCGCCCCTCTGGCACGTAGCCGATGCCTTGGCGAATCAGTTGCCAGGGTCGCCGTTTGGCCGCAGAGACTCCCTTGATAAAGACCTCGCCATGCCGCGGTGGAACAAAGCCCAGTATCGACTTCAGTGTCGTGGTTTTACCCATACCGTTACGGCCCAGCAGACTCAGCGTCTCACCAGGCATGAGGGTCAAATCCACCCCATGCAGAATATGACTCTCACCGTAGTAAGTATGCAGCCCCTGAGCATCGATCAATGGCGTATTAGTTTGTTCTGCGCTCATGCGGCTGCTCCCTCTTCATGACGCCCCAGATAGACATCTCGTACCTTTTCGCTAGTACGTATCTGCTCGGTCGGACCGCTCTCCAACACACAGCCATCGACCATGACGGTAATGCGGTCAGCCAAGCGAAAGACAGAGTCCATATCGTGTTCAATTAGTACCAGGGTGTAGCGATCCGTTAGGCTGGCGAGCAATTCGGTGACTTGAGCAGTCTCTTCTCGCCCCATGCCCGCCATCGGCTCATCAAGTAGCATCAGCGTCGGCGCCGTCGCCAACACCATCGCGATCTGCAACTGGCGCTGTTCGCCATAGCTCATTGCTGATGCGGTGGTATAAGCGCGGTGGTTCAATTGACAGGTCTCCAGGACTTCCTGAGCCCGCTCGCTCACCTGCCGTGCAGTTTGGCGAGAACGCCAACTGCCAAATACACCGCCCATATGGATACGCGCCGCCAACTCGCAGTTCTGCAGGCAATTCAGGCGGGGGAAAATATTGGTCTTCTGGTGGCTACGGCCGATCCCCAGGCGTGCAATCTGACGCGCACTTTTGCCTTGAATCGGCTGACCGCGATAGAGCACCTGACCTCCAGAAGGGGGGAACTCACCAGAAAGCAGATTGATCAGCGTGCTTTTACCCGCGCCATTGGGCCCCAAAATGGCGTGTATCTCATGGGCCTTAACGTCAAAATCCACCTCGTTAACCGCCACTAAACCACCAAAACGCCGGGTCAAACCGTGGGTGGCTAAGACAATGTCGTCGCTCATGGCTTAGTTCTCCTTACGCGGGGTAACGGGTTGAGCGGAGAGAGCCACTGCTGCCTTCTCTTGTTCAGACACAGTTTTAGAGGCTGCTTGAGGCTTACGCTGCCAGGGGGGCGCGATAATCAAACCGGCAATCCCGCGAGGAAGCACCAGTACCGCAACGATAATGGTCAGCCCCATCAGGATGGGCCAGTGCGTCGTGGCATGCTCGTAAACATAGAGCAGAATTTCGTAAGCGAAGGCGCCTAAGATGGGACCGAAGATGGTACCCATGCCGCCTAAAATGAGCATCATTAGCACTTCACCCGAGGTGTGCCAGCCCAGCTGAGCCGGATTAGCGAAGCCGTACTGCATCGCCGCTAACATGCCCGCGATCGCTGCCATCACTCCTGCGATAACAAAGGCCACCAGCTTGTAGCCGTTAGTGGCATAGCCTAACGCCTGCATACGGTGCTCATTGTCATGAATACCGTCGAGCACCTGGCCAAAGTAGGAGCGCGTGAGCCAGCGTAGAAAGAAGTAGCCAAGGAGCAACATCCCCAGGCAGAAGTAAAAGAAGCTGTAAGGGTTATCGAGATCTATCAGCGTACGCTCGCCTAACGCCAAGCTCGGTCGGAACATAATAAAAACGCCGTCGGTTCCTCCCGCGAACTGAGACGTACTAATGAAGTAGTAAAGCATCTGGCCAAACGCCAGGGTGGTCATGATGAAGAAGATGCCTTTAGTGCGGATCACTAAGATACCTATCACTAACCCCACACAGGCAGAGACGCCCATCACAAGAGGTAGCATCCACCACATTGACGCTGGACTAAAGTCTGGGCTGGCTAATGCCAGGGTATACGCCCCCAAGCCAAAGAAGAGCGCATGCCCAAGGCTAACCAAGCCCACGATGCCTACCAGCAGATCCAGGCTCATGGCAAACAGCGCCAGGATTAACATCAGCGTCAGTTTCTCCAACATAAAGTTGGCCTGATTACCGAATACGGCCTCTCCCCAGAGAGGAAACGCGGCTACCAACGCCGTTAATACCAACATAATCAACGCAACGCGCTTGGGATATCTATGTAACATTGCTTACTCTCCTCACGCGAACAGGCCGCGCGGTTTCACCAGCAGTACCGCGGCCATAATCAGGTAGATCACCATGCTGGCAAGGCTCGGAATGAGTACCGCTCCAAAGGTAGTGGCCATACCAATGATGATGGCCCCCCAAAACGCCCCCTTAATGGAACCAATGCCGCCGATGACGACGACCACAAAGCAGGTGATCAGGATGCTATCGCCCATGCCTGGCGCGATGGAGGTGAGCGGTGCAGCAATCATGCCGGCGAAGGCGGTAAGCGCCACACCGACGCTAAAGATGAGCGTAAAAAGGGTACGCACGTTGATTCCCAGCCCTTCCACCATGTCTCGATTGACGGCACCGGCACGGATGATGATGCCCAGCCGCGTATGTCGCATCACCCAATAGATCACCCCTGCCAAGGCCAGGCAGACGCCCATTACAAAGAGGCGGTAGACCGAGTACTGCAGGTTATCAGTCAACTGAATACTGGCATCGAACGGTGCGGGCACTGCTACGCGATGCACATCGCCCCCCCAAATGATCCGCTGCGCTTCGTTGAGCACTAAAATCAGCCCGAAGGTTAGCAATACTTGATAGAGGTGATCGCGCTTATAGAGCGTATCGAGAAACAGCCGCTCAATGATGAGTCCCAACACAATAGCGATAGGAATAGCCGCCAGAATGGCCAACCAAAAATTGCCCAACCGCAGAGTGAGGTCGTAAACCAGATAGGCACCAATCATATACATGGCGCCGTGGGCCAGGTTGATGATGCCCATAATGCCGAAAATCAACGTCAAACCGCTGGCAATCAAAAAGAGCAGCAGACCGTACTGCAGACCGTTAAGGAGCTGTACGCTGAAAAATGCGAGATCCATAAGATCCCTCCGAGAATCAGAGTGAGGGGCGGGCCATGCCCGCCCCAGAGTGCATACAGCTACCGTTACATCTGGCAGGCTTCGTCGGGTACTTCGAGATTCTCGGAAGCGATACTAACGACTTCGTGCTTGCCATCACGGATCTCGCGAAGGTAAACATTTTGGATGGGATGGTGGGAGTCAGAGAAGCTTAAAGGCCCGCGTGGACTTGCCAATTGAACATTGGCTAATACATCGATCAGGCGCTCTTGATCAGAGGTGTCGCCTCCTAATACATTGAGCGCTTGCACAAGCATCATGCCCGTATCGTAACCTTGTACGGCATAGGTATCCGGCATTTCACCGTAGGCATTTTCGTAGGCTGAAACGAAGGATTGATTGGCCTCATTTTCGAGAGTTTCAGCGTAGTGCAGCGTGGTCATTACGCCTTCCCCTGCATCGCCTAATGCAGCTAAATTACCTTCGGTAAGAAAGCCCGACCCTAGCAGTGGTATGCTCTCTTTCAAACCTGCTGCGGCATAATCCCGAACAAAGCTGACACCGCCACCGCCTGCGAAGAAGGTATAGACAGCATCAGGCTCAAGGCTGGCTATTTGTGTCAAATAACTCTGAAACTCGGTGCTCGGGAACGGCACTAAAATTTGCTCGACGATCTCGCCGCCTTCAGCGGTAAATGCCTCCTCAAAACCAGTGAGGTCTTCCTTACCACCAGCGTAATCCCAAGTAATGGTAACAATCTTACGATGCCCTTGATCGTAAGCCACTTTACCCATGGGATAGCTGTCCTGCCACATGCTAAATGAGGTGCGGAAGACGTTTGGCATGCACAGTTCATTAGTGGCAGCACCCAACCCTGCATTGGGAATAATGGTGATAGCGCCGGTCTGTTTGGCGACCCGCAGCATCCCCATAGCAACGCCGGAATGTACCGGCCCGATCACGAAGTCAACGTCGTCCCCATTGACGAGACGGCTCATGTTTTGAGGCGCCTTCGAGGGGTCAGCTTCTGAATCAAGCTCGACATACTCCACATCACGGCCACCCAACTGACCACCCTCTTGTTCAATGGCCAGCTTTAAACCGTTCGTAATGGCTTCACCAAGAGCGGTATAAGTACCTGAATAAGGAAGCATCAAGCCGAGCTTCACCGGGTCTTCGTTAGCAGCGACGTTCATAGCTGAAAACATCGCGGTAGCGCTTAGCAGAGTGGCGAGGGAGGTCTTTTTAAATGTTTTCATTATATTTTCACCAGGGTTAAGTTGTTTTTAAATTTTCATTTTCAAATTGCTATCGCTTCACGCGATAGCAAGACAAGCGACATCCCTGTTTTCATCAGCACCAATTACACGTGGTAAACATCAATGACCTGATGGATATAGTCGTTATTCAGCTGCACGACTTTTCTTGTGATCAGTGGGGTCTCGCCCGACACATCCAGGGTGTAGAAGCACGTGCCGAAGAAGCTGTCGGTCTTCTTGTAGCGGTGGTTGAGCGTGTGCCAGTTAAACCGCAGCTCTACCGTGTCGCCCTCGTGCGACAGGATCTCCAGGTTGTTAACCTGGTGGGTGGTGCGCGGCTCCGGTGTACTCGCCCCGCTGCGCTCGGTCTTGATCCGGTAGACCCGGTCTTCCAGCCCGTCGCGGTTGGGGTAGTAGATCAGCGAGATCTCGCTGTGCGGATCGCGGGTCAACTGGTCGTCGTCATCCCAGGCGGGCATCCAGAACTCGGCGTCCTTGCGGTACAGCGTGAGCCACTCGTCCCACTCCCGGTCGTCCAGCAGCCGTGCTTCGCGGTACAAAAACGCTTGGATGTCGTGATAGCTAATGCTCATGGCACTTCTCTCCTCTCTTCTGGCGCTGGGCGCTTAGGCGGACGCGGTGGCGATAAATTGGCTGCGCTCTTTGTCGATGGCGCGCAGCATTTCGCTGACCCAGTGCTTGTGGTGCAGCACGTAGAGCCCTTCGTCTTCCGGGGAGGCGCCGCTGAGCAGGGGCTTCATGTCGATCGCTTGGGCCGTTTCATCGGCGCCTTCAATCCACTGTTGGGCCCCGCGGGAGAGGTCGTTCCATTCGGCCAGGGCGCCGTTATAGCCTTCTTGGCAGGCGCGGAACTCTTCGAGGTCGTCGGGGGTGCCCATGCCGGAGACGTTGAAGAAGTCTTCGTACTGACGGATGCGCACACGCCGATCTTCGGCGGCTTCGCCTTTGGGCGCGAAGCAGTAGATGGTGACTTCGGTTTTGTCCACGGCGATGGGACGAATCACACGGATTTGGGTGGAGAACTGATCCATCAGGTAGACGTTGGGGTAGAGGCAGAGATTGCGCGTCTGGTTGACGATGGAGTCGGCGCGCGCGTCGCCCAGCTGCTCCTGGATCCAGTCCTTATGCTGATAGACCGGGCGCACTTCCGGGTTAAGCAGTCGGGTCCACAGCATCATGTGGCCGTTTTCGTAGGAGTAGAAGCCGCCTTTGCTCTTCGACCAACCGTCGGCATCCACCGCTTTGGTGCCACCGGCGTCGTAGTTGCGGCGTTCCATGGTGGAGGCGTAGTTCCAGTGCACGGAGCTGACGTGGTAGCCATCGGCACCGTTTTCGGCCTGCAGCTTCCAGTTGCCGGTGTAGGTGTAGGAGGAGGTGCCGCGCAGAATTTCCAGGCCTTCGGGGCTTGGTCGACGATGTTGTCGATGATCTTGGTGGTTTCGCCCAGGTGCTGCTCAAGCGGTTGAACATCATCGCTCAGGCTGCCAAACAGGAAGCCTTTGTAGTTTTCAAAGCGCGGTAGGCGCTTAAGGTTGTGGGAGCCATCCTGTTTGAACTGCTCAGGGTAGGCGCCGTTCTTCTCATTTTTGGCTTTGAGCAGTTGGCCGTCGTTTTTGAACGTCCAGCCGTGGAACGGGCAGGTGAAGGTGCCTTTGTTGCCGCGCTTACGGCGGCATAGCGTGGCGCCGCGGTGGGCGCAGGCGTTAATCAGGCCGTGCAGCTCGCCTTGCTTATCGCGGGTGATAATCACCGGCTGGCGGCCCATGGTGACGGTCATGTAGTCACCCGGTTCACTGATCTGGCTCTCGTGGGCCAGGAACAGCCAGTTGCCTTCGAAGATGTGTTTGAGCTCAAGCTCAAAGAAGGCGGGGTCGGTAAACATGCTGCGGTGGCAGCGGAAGATGCCTTGCGCGGGGTCGTCTTGGACGGCGCCGCGCACGCGGGCTTCGAGCTGATCAAGCTGCGTGGTCATGATCTCTCTCCTCGTATTTATTATGTCGCGCTGTTATGTCTTGCTCAGGCGGGCCAAGGGGAAGGCCCGCCTTGCTCAAGGCATGAGGGTTATACCTTGGCGGTACCGGCGAGCTGGCTGGCCAGATCCTGGTCGTCTTCTTTGGCCCGCGGGCGGGCGTGACGCACCTGCAGCTCGGGGCCTCGACGGGGGCCAGCGCCACATCGAACACCACGTGGGAGAAGGGGCCGTCCAGGTCGCGCTTGGCGATCTCGGCGGGGTCTTCAATCCGCTCGGCGGGCACGACGAGCTCTTCGCGGGTGGCAAAGGCGAAGTCGTCATAGGTGTAGGGGTCGCCTGCCAGGTTGATCTGGGTGGTCAGGTGCTGGTGGCCCGGGGCGGAGACAAAGTAGTGGATATGCGCCGGGCGCTCGCCGTGACGACCGAGGGACTTGAGCACCACGTCGGTGGGGCGCCTGCGGGCACGCCGTAGCCGGAGGGAATGATGCTGCGCGCGGTGTAACGACCTTCGCTGTCCGCATAGATCGTGCGGCGCAGGTTGTACTCGGATTGCGAGGGGTCGAAGAAGGAGTAGCCGCCCAGGGAGTTGGCGTGCCAGATCTCGACCTTGGCGCCGGGGATCGGGGTGCCGTCGACGTCACGCACCTGGCCGGTCAGCCACATGGTCTCGCCCTCGGTCGTGTCATCGTCCAGGCGGGCAAAGCCGTCGGCTTCCGGGGCGCCGGCCACGTAGAGCGGGCCTTCGATGGTGCGCGGCGTACCCCCGGTGCGCTGGGCTTCGGCATCAATGGCGTCCTGGCGCATATCGAGGAAGTGGTCAAAGCCGAGCCCTGGCGACAACAGGCCGAACTGGGTCTGGCTACCCAGGGCATTGAGCAGGTTAACCGCCGCCCAGTACTCTTCCTCGGTGACATCGAAGTCATCGATCAGTTTGAACAGGTCGCCCACCAGGCGATGAACGATCTGCTTGGCGCGGTCATTGCCGCCTGACTGATCAAAGCCAGCAACGGTTTTGACAAACTCTTGAACTTCGGGCGTATCGAATATCTTCACGGTCATGATGAAACCCTATCGTTGGTTTTCTTGTTGTCTTGGAGCCCGGCGATAGTAGTAGTACGTTTTGGAGAGCAAGTACGCCTATCAAGGGCCTAAAGACGACAGTTGTTGTTATGTTCGCCACTAATATCGATCATGCCGTGACTTCCCGACCAATATCGTTTGAGTTCCCTTCCATACTTGATAGGTATCTCAGATGAAAGTTATGTAGAATATTCACAACCTAATTCGAATCAGCAAAAAATAGCTAACCTTTTATTTTAAAAGAAAAACTATCAAACAATACTGCTAAGCCTGCTAATAACATTCAGTTTGACTCCTCATTCACTTAAGCTTTAAACCGATATAGTGGCGTTTGTGAGACATAGCTCTCATCTGACCCACTCAAAAGGAGTAACAATTAATTTCAACTTGCGACAAAAGGATAAAGGGACTGTCAAACGTCAAATGGGACAAAAAAGACCCGCACTGCAAAAGCAGACACGGGCCAAGGAGGATAACCACTATAAAGTTGCAGGAGTTGTATGAGATCAGCCGCTCTTTTTAGCTACCTCACGGGTGAAAATAAACTCGAAGTCCTTGGTTTCGAAGATTGCTGAAACGACCACGCCTAATACCAACGCCCAAAACGTGGCGCCGATGCCGAGAATCTGAATGCCGGATGCAGCAATTAAAAAAGCAAACAACGCGCCTATTTCATGTTTCTTGCCTGCAAAGGCGATAGCCATCGAGGAGGTAATGACCCGCATAAGTGCCAGCCCGGCGATAATGGCGATAAAGTAGCGCGGCGTAGCCTCCAGTAGGCTGACTACATAGCCGTAGAAAGGCGCGGCAAGCACAAAGATAGCCCCAGCAATCACCGCCGCCACCCAACGTTTGTCATGAACGCCAGCTTCCGGGGAGGCGCAGACACCGGTCATGGGTGCGGCTATACAAGTACTGTGCAGGTTGAAAAAAGCCGACACCATGGTGCCGACGCCGCCCACCGCAGTGATTCCATTAGCGGGCACTTCTTTGTAACCCATTCCCTTCACTAGGCCGACACCCGCCGGTGTTTCCATTCCGACTAGAATAATAGCGAGTGGCAGGCCGTAGGTCAGAAAAGCTCCAAGAGTAAACTCAGGCATGATGAACTCAGGGAAACGAACGGTTGCTTCTATACCGGACAGATCCACGCCAGTCGCTATCAGGTACAAAATGCCCGCCAGCATCGCCACAACCAGAGGCGGAACCTTACGTAAGAGGCGAGCAGAGAGGAAAAAAGCCAGGATCATGATAGAGGCTGGCACGATAGCGCTCTCCAACGGCTTAACCATGTTGAGGCCAAAGCTAAGTAGCATACCGCCCACCATGCCCATCACTATTGGCATCGGTATCAAACGCATAACGATACCCATCACCCCGGTCACGCCAGCAACTAGCGTAATAGCCCCCGCAATCAAACTTGCACCTAATGCAGCCTCTAAGCCGATTACAGGGATAACCGCTGCGAACATTAATGCACCGGGGATGGAGTTAGCCATTGGCAACGGCAATCGGTAATAGGCTGGCATGAATAGTCCAAACAGGCCGTTGATCATCAGGTAGCTGATCACCCAAATCATGATGAAGGAGGAGTCCAGGCCTGCAGAGGTGCCGGCACTAATGTGAACGACTCCAACGCTGAGCCCTAAAATTCCAGCCACTAGCCCAGTACTGGCATTGTCGGCATTGAGGTCACGCAGGAAGTCGCGGGGCGCATACCTTAGGCTGACGCCTTTCTCAATATGTTTCACGGTTTGCTCCAGGGAATTACTGTACTTAGAGTTATCGTTGATACTTCTTTAGCGTTGCCTTAGATAATTTACTAATAGCCCTGGTCGCCTCCGCCCACTGGCAGCACGCTGCCGGTGATGTAGCTCGCCTCATCAGAGGCCAGGAACAGAATCGGCGCGGCCATCTCGTCGAGCGTGCCGTAGCGTTTCATCAGGCAGCTCTGCTTGGTTTGGTCGATATGCGCCTGGAACCAGGCCCGTTCGGTATCGTTGCGGGGCTCGGGCGTGCCGCGGGAAATCCGGCGCGGCGGTGCTTCCGTGCCCCCGATGGCAGCAGCCGCCACGCGGATCCCAGCATCAGCGTATTCGAAGGCCAGCGACTCGGTCAGCGCATTGACCCCCCCCTTGGCCGCCGAGTAAGGGATCCGGTGGATGCCCCGCGCCGCCACTGAAGAGACATTGACGATCACGCCGCTACCCTGCGCTACCATGGTCGGCAGTACCGCACGGCAGCACCAAAGCGTAGGCATTAGAGAACGGTTGATCTCTGCCGCAATTTGCGACTCGGTAAACTCGGTAAACGGCTTGAAATTAATCGCGCCGCCTACGTTGTTAACCAGAATATCGATACGGCCAAAGTGAGCGAGCGCCACCTGAATCGCTTGCTCAGCGCCTTCCCATGTTTCCAGGTCGGCTTGTACCGCAATCACGTCACTTCCTTGCTTGCTTATTTCAGCGACAACCTCATGGATTTGGTCAGCGCGATCTACCAATACCAAGCGGGCGCCTTCAGCGGCGGCACGCTCAGCCACCCGCTGCCCAATTCCTTGCGCAGCGCCGGTAATCACCATTACTTTGTCTTGAAAGCGGTGTGTCATGATGCGCTCCCTGCTTCATTGGGGGTGAACTTCTCATAGTGGAAGCTCTGAGGCTCGATGCCTTCAGCGTCGAAGTACTTCAGCACGGCATCTACCATCGGGGGTGGGCCACACAGGTAAACGTCCACATCGCCGTCATGCATTACCTCGGCGTCCATGTGGTGCGTCACGTAACCTTTACGCGAATGCTCGCTAGCCTCGTCGACCACTACGGTGGCGTAGGTAAAGCTAGGAATTTTTTCTACGAAGGCATCTAGCGCATCCGTTTTGACCAGGTGGTCATCTTTATTGACGCCGTAAATCATATGAATCGGTGCATCACAGCCCTTTTCGACCAATTGCGCTAACATGGAGAGAAACGGAGCCAGACCCGTGCCGCCAGCAAGCATAAGCACCGGGCGCTTCACTTCTCGCAGGTAGAAGCTGCCCAGCGGGCCAGTCAGCGTAAGCTTGTCTCCCACCGCCGCGCGCTCGGTTAAATAGCCGCTCATTGCCCCGTTGGGGATGTTGCGAATTAAGAAGGTGGCGCGCTTATCCCCCGGCAAGGAGCTGAAAGAGTAGGAGCGGTGCACTCCCGTGCCGGGCACATCAATATGAATGTACTGCCCCGGCAGAAAGGCGAGGCCCTCGGCATCATCCAAATCAACGACTAGCTCAATACTATCTTCGGAAAGTTGCTCAACTGCTGCTACCGTGCTCTCAACCTTGCCCACCTGTGTTTTACACAGCGTGGATGCCACTGGCACTTGAATAACGCAATCCGAAGAAGGCACCATCTGGCACGTGAGCACCTGGCCTTCAGCCGCTTCCTCATCGGAAAGCGCATCTTCCAGATACTCGTCACCCATGTCGAATTCGCCCTGTTCGCAGTGGCCTTTGCAGGTGCCACATACACCGTCAGAGCAGTCCATCGGTAGGTTAACTTTTTGCCGGTAAGCGGCGTCGAGAACAGTCTCCCCCTCTTTACAGCCAATAAAGCGGGTAACGCCGTCCTCAAAGTTGAGGGCAATGGTATAACTCATGGTTAATTCTCCTCTCCCCTCAGGTCACACGTGATATACGTCGATGACTTGATGGATATAGTCGTTATTTAACTGCACGACTTTTCTTGTGATCAGTGGGGTCTCGCCCGACACATCCAGGGTGTAGAAGCACGTGCCGAAGAAGCTGTCGGTCTTCTTGTAGCGGTGGTTGAGCGTGTGCCAGTTAAACCGCAGCTCTACCGTGTCGCCCTCGTGCGACAGGATCTCCAGGTTGTTAACCTGGTGGGTGGTGCGCGGCTCCGGTGTACTCGCCCCGCTGCGCTCGGTCTTGATCCGGTAGACCCGGTCTTCCAGCCCGTCGCGGTTGGGGTAGTAGATCAGCGAGATCTCGCTGTGCGGATCGCGGGTCAACTGGTCGTCGTCATCCCAGGCGGGCATCCAGAACTCGGCGTCCTTGCGGTACAGCGTGAGCCACTCGTCCCACTCCCGGTCGTCCAGCAGCCGTGCTTCGCGGTACAAAAACGCTTGGATGTCGTGATAGCTAATGCTCATGGCACTTCTCTCCTCTCTTCTGGCGCTGGGCGCTTAGGCGGACGCGGTGGCGATAAATTGGCTGCGCTCTTTGTCGATGGCGCGCAGCATTTCGCTGACCCAGTGCTTGTGGTGCAGCACGTAGAGCCCTTCGTCTTCCGGGGAGGCGCCGCTGAGCAGGGGCTTCATGTCGATCGCTTGGGCCGTTTCATCGGCGCCTTCAATCCACTGTTGGGCCCCGCGGGAGAGGTCGTTCCATTCGGCCAGGGCGCCGTTATAGCCTTCTTGGCAGGCGCGGAACTCTTCGAGGTCGTCGGGGGTGCCCATGCCGGAGACGTTGAAGAAGTCTTCGTACTGACGGATGCGCACACGCCGATCTTCGGCGGCTTCGCCTTTGGGCGCGAAGCAGTAGATGGTGACTTCGGTTTTGTCCACGGCGATGGGACGAATCACACGGATTTGGGTGGAGAACTGATCCATCAGGTAGACGTTGGGGTAGAGGCAGAGATTGCGCGTCTGGTTGACGATGGAGTCGGCGCGCGCGTCGCCCAGCTGCTCCTGGATCCAGTCCTTATGCTGATAGACCGGGCGCACTTCCGGGTTAAGCAGTCGGGTCCACAGCATCATGTGGCCGTTTTCGTAGGAGTAGAAGCCGCCTTTGCTCTTCGACCAACCGTCGGCATCCACCGCTTTGGTGCCACCGGCGTCGTAGTTGCGGCGTTCCATGGTGGAGGCGTAGTTCCAGTGCACGGAGCTGACGTGGTAGCCATCGGCACCGTTTTCGGCCTGCAGCTTCCAGTTGCCGGTGTAGGTGTAGGAGGAGGTGCCGCGCAGAATTTCCAGGCCTTCGGGGGCTTGGTCGACGATGTTGTCGATGATCTTGGTGGTTTCGCCCAGGTGCTGCTCAAGCGGTTGAACATCATCGCTCAGGCTGCCAAACAGGAAGCCTTTGTAGTTTTCAAAGCGCGGTAGGCGCTTAAGGTTGTGGGAGCCATCCTGTTTGAACTGCTCAGGGTAGGCGCCGTTCTTCTCATTTTTGGCTTTGAGCAGTTGGCCGTCGTTTTTGAACGTCCAGCCGTGGAACGGGCAGGTGAAGGTGCCTTTGTTGCCGCGCTTACGGCGGCATAGCGTGGCGCCGCGGTGGGCGCAGGCGTTAATCAGGCCGTGCAGCTCGCCTTGCTTATCGCGGGTGATAATCACCGGCTGGCGGCCCATGGTGACGGTCATGTAGTCACCCGGTTCACTGATCTGGCTCTCGTGGGCCAGGAACAGCCAGTTGCCTTCGAAGATGTGTTTGAGCTCAAGCTCAAAGAAGGCGGGGTCGGTAAACATGCTGCGGTGGCAGCGGAAGATGCCTTGCGCGGGGTCGTCTTGGACGGCGCCGCGCACGCGGGCTTCGAGCTGATCAAGCTGCGTGGTCATGATCTCTCTCCTCGTATTTATTATGTCGCGCTGTTATGTCTTGCTCAGGCGGGCCAAGGGGAAGGCCCGCCTTGCTCAAGGCATGAGGGTTATACCTTGGCGGTACCGGCGAGCTGGCTGGCCAGATCCTGGTCGTCTTCTTTGGCCCGCGGGCGGGCGTGACGCACCTGCAGCTCGGGGGCCTCGACGGGGGCCAGCGCCACATCGAACACCACGTGGGAGAAGGGGCCGTCCAGGTCGCGCTTGGCGATCTCGGCGGGGTCTTCAATCCGCTCGGCGGGCACGACGAGCTCTTCGCGGGTGGCAAAGGCGAAGTCGTCATAGGTGTAGGGGTCGCCTGCCAGGTTGATCTGGGTGGTCAGGTGCTGGTGGCCCGGGGCGGAGACAAAGTAGTGGATATGCGCCGGGCGCTCGCCGTGACGACCGAGGGACTTGAGCACCACGTCGGTGGGGGCGCCTGCGGGCACGCCGTAGCCGGAGGGAATGATGCTGCGCGCGGTGTAACGACCTTCGCTGTCCGCATAGATCGTGCGGCGCAGGTTGTACTCGGATTGCGAGGGGTCGAAGAAGGAGTAGCCGCCCAGGGAGTTGGCGTGCCAGATCTCGACCTTGGCGCCGGGGATCGGGGTGCCGTCGACGTCACGCACCTGGCCGGTCAGCCACATGGTCTCGCCCTCGGTCGTGTCATCGTCCAGGCGGGCAAAGCCGTCGGCTTCCGGGGCGCCGGCCACGTAGAGCGGGCCTTCGATGGTGCGCGGCGTACCCCCGGTGCGCTGGGCTTCGGCATCAATGGCGTCCTGGCGCATATCGAGGAAGTGGTCAAAGCCGAGCCCTGGCGACAACAGGCCGAACTGGGTCTGGCTACCCAGGGCATTGAGCAGGTTAACCGCCGCCCAGTACTCTTCCTCGGTGACATCGAAGTCATCGATCAGTTTGAACAGGTCGCCCACCAGGCGATGAACGATCTGCTTGGCGCGGTCATTGCCGCCTGACTGATCAAAGCCAGCAACGGTTTTGACAAACTCTTGAACTTCGGGGGTGTCGAATATCTTTACGGTCATGATGAAAACCTCTATTTTTATAGGCTTTTGTTTTATAAAAAGAACTGGCGTGTCTATCGATAATTAGCTGTCGTCGTCGCGCACTGAAGAGGGGTGACGGCACAGCGGTTTGACGCTGATCTCCATATAGGGGAATAGCGGCAGGTTACTGACGAGTTCCTGCAGCTCAGCGTTGTCTTCCACGTCAAAAATACTGACGTTTGAGTAGCTACCCGCTACCCGCCACAAATGGCGCCATTTACCCTGACGCTGTAGGTCTTGGGAATACGCCTTTTCCGTTGCCTTGATCTTGGCTGCCTGCTCGGCTGGCATGTCAGGCGGCAACTTAACGGTCATCTCAACTTGAAACAGCATATGGCTCTCCTCTTTCTTTACGGGCGAACGCAAACGATGGCTTTTCTTTGCCGTGGCGTTTACTTACGAGACGTTCACTTACGTGACTGTTACTTACGTGAGTAGTGCGCCAACTTATCTTCATCCAGGGTGATGCCGAGGCCAGCCCCTTGCGGTAACTCCACTCCAAACTCGGTGTAGTTGAGAGGGGTAACGACGATGTCGTCTTGCAACAGCAGCGGGCCGAACATTTCCGTGCCCCAAGCCATTGCTGGCAGCGTTGCCCAGGCGTGTAGAGAGGCAGCCGTACCGATAGTGCCTTCCAGCAGGGTGCCGCCATATAAGCCAATGCCAGCTGCTTGGGCGACGTGAGCCAGCTCAAGTACCCCGTAAATACCGCCGGATTTGGCGATCTTTAGTGCAAAGGCACCACTGAAGCCGCCACATACTAGATCAAGCCCGTCGCGGGCATCTTGCACCGCCTCATCGGCGAGCATCGGCACATTGAAGCGGTTAGCCAAGCGAACTAGGCCGGCATGTTCACGCGCGCCAATGGGCTGCTCAATTAACTCGATGCCAGCATCCTGTAGCACCTGAATACCGCGAACGGCGGTGGATTCATCCCACGCCTGATTAACATCAACTCGCACGCTGGCTCGATCGCCCAGCGCTTCCTTGATCGCCGCCACATGGCGCACGTCCTGATCCACCGGGTTAGCACCAATTTTTAACTTGAAGTCGCAGTGCCGACGCTGTTCTAAACGCAGCATGGCCTCATCAATATCTTTGGCGGTATCACCGCTGGCTAGCGTCCACAGCACGGGCAAGTGATCCTGACGTACGCCGCCCAGCAACTCGGCGACGCTCAATCCCAAGCGTTTGCCCTGAGCATCCAACAGCGCCGTTTCTAATGCAGATTTGGCAATCATATTGCCGCGAGCATGGCGGTTAAGCCGAGCACGCAACTGGTGGACATTGTTGGAGGGCTGGCCGACCAGCAGGGGAGCTAGATAAGTATCAATATTGCGTTTAATGCTCTCCGGGCTTTCGGGGCCGTAGGCCAGGCCGCCAATGGTGGTGCCTTCGCCGATCCCTTCGATACCGTCAGAGTGGCGCATGCGCACAATGACCATGGTTTGGCAGGCCATGGTGGTCATGGAGAGTTTGTGAGGACGGATGGTCGGTAGGTCGACCAGCAGCGTCTCAATATGTTGTATGACGGTTGACATGCAGGCTCCAGCGTCTGGCAATCGTTGACTTGATGTCAGTTTGATTGCGTGAGGAAGAGGGAACCAATATTGTTTAGGTGCTTAGCCATACCGAGGAGGTATCAACATAGGGAGATGACTGCCTGTTTTTTAACGGGCAACTATTTTTATTTAACCAACTCGCCCTCTGCTCCGCTTCTTCAGTCCTACCCATCTTCTTTAATTTTCTTTATTAATCAATAGATTGATAAATATGGTGGCGTTTTAACGGCGGTTTATCCATAAATGAGACACGTAATGATGGGTAAGGCATAGCAACACGGTGAGTAGATAATATCTGCGACTAACTATTAACGTGATGGCACACTTTCCATACGCCAAAGCCAGCTGGGTGGTGTTTCTTTTACGACAAAAGAATAAGACACATCATTGAGACATGAGGCGTAAAGCACAGGAAGGCAGCACGACGCTAATCACACGATTTAGTCGTACTGCCAACAATAATAAGCGCTAACTCTCTAAAAACTCACTTACATCTGGCAATCAGCATCGGGTGACTCGAGTAGCTCATGCGCTACCGATAATACTTCGTGCTGACCATCGCGGATCTCACGTAGGTAGATATTTTGTATCGGGTGGTGGGACTTGGAGAAGCGTAATGGTCCACGTGGGCTCTGCAGCTCAACGGCAGCGAGTGCGTCAATGAGTGCATCGCGGTCAGTGGAATCACCTTCGACTGCATCAAGCGCTTGTATGAGCATGGCACCCGTGTCATAACCATGCACGGCATAAGCATCAGGCATCTCACCGTAAGCCTCTTGATAAGCAGCTACGAAGCTCTGATTTTCTTCACTCTCCAGCGTTTCAGCGTAGTGTAGCGTCGTTAACACCCCCTCGCCCGCGCCTCCTAATGCTGCCAAATTACCTTCGGTCATAAAGCCAGAGCCCAACAGGGGAATATTTTCCTTAAGTCCGGCTGCAGCGTAGTCACGCACAAAGCTGACACCCCCTCCACCCGCGAAGAACGTATAAACCGCGTCGGGATTGAGGCTTGCTATTTGCGTCAAATAACTTTGAAACTCAGTGCTGGGAAAAGGAACCAGAATTTGCTCAATAATCTCACCACCGGCTTCCGTAAACGCCTCCTCAAAAGCAGCAATATCCTCTTTACCACCGGCATAATCCCAGGTAATCGTTACCATCTCACGGTGGCCGCGATCATAAGCTACTTTCCCCATGGGGTAACTGTCCTGCCACATGTTATGTGAAGTACGAAAGACATTGGGCATGCAAAGTTCATTAGTTGCTGCCCCCAAACCAGCATTGGGAATAATGGTAATAACGCCGGTTTGCTTGGCCACGCGGAGCATCCCCATGGCCACACCTGAGTGGACAGGGCCAATAACAACGTCGACCTCGTCACTGTTCACTAATCGGCTCATATTCTGGGGGGCCTTGGAGGGATTGGCCTCGGAATCAAGCTGGACATACTCGACTTCACGTCCTCCAAGCTGTCCACTATTCTGCTCAATAGCGAGTTTCAAACCATTGGTAATAGCCTCGCCCAGTGCCGTGTAGGTACCCGTATAGGGCAACATTAAACCTAGCTTTACAGGTTCGCCATCTTCAGCCATTGCAAGCTGGCCTGCCAGCAAAAAGCCTGCCCCAAGTAACGACGTCAGTGTTGTATTATTTGTTTTCATCGTTGCACTCTTTGTTGTAGTTCGTCTTTATAAAAGAAGTTCTTGCTTTAAATGGGTAGCTTTTGGTTCACCCCCAGTTCTCGCTTGTTTCAAACTTCAAGCTATTTTTAGCGGCAATCACATCCTCGTGTGGGTCATGAATCCACAGCCACTCGAAGCGGCTCTCCAGATTGTTAATTAGCTCGGCTTCATCGTCGCCGATGCCCTCTCCTGCATATTCGTAGACATCGCCCGCCTCATGGGAGGTACGCTGCACTTTGCAGCTACGGCTATGGCGTACTTGTTCGAAGGCAGACAACACAGTGCTTACGTTGTGGCTACGGCAACTGGCATCCGCCAGCAGAGTCGCCAGCACATAGGCATCCTCCAGCGCCTGACCGGCTCCCGCCCCCTGGTGAGGCACTAACGCATGGGCAGCGTCGCCCACGATCAGTACGCGGTCGCGCTGGTAGCGGGCAAGCTCAGGTAACTCATGCAGCGCCCAGCGCGTTGGCTCAGGAATGCATTCAAGAATGGCTTGGCAAGCCGGGCTCCAACCTGCAAATACGTCTAGCATTTCCGCCTGGCTGACGGCTTGAACCCACTCTTCGCCTTCGGGCAGTTTAGGGTTCGGTTTCGAACGATCCGTAATGAAGGCCACGACGTTAACGAGTTGAGACTGCTTAACCGGGAAGGTCAGAATATGGCGATCTTTGCCAAGATACATCTGAGGCACCAATGCTAGGCGCTTCTCGCTGCCTTTAGCCTCTAGAGCAATCTCTAGGTCCCTGGTGGGAATCATGCCGCGATAAGCGTAAGTGCCACTCCAGAACGGCGTAATTTCGCCGTACTGCTCCGGGGGTAACACATGGGGGCGCACCGCCGACTTAATGCCGTCAAAGCCGATGATCACATCACCCGTAAAGTGAGTGCCATCGTCGAAGCTGGCGGTGGCGCTGTCGGCGTCTTGCTTAACGCCTATACAGCGTTTGCCGAAGTGGGCGATGCCCTCAGGCAGATTGGCGACAATCGCATCAAGAAAATCGGCACGATGCACCGAGGATTGGCCAACGCCTGGCGCCAGGCTGGCAGTTAAGTAGGTATCATCACTGCCTCGGCGCCACTCGAACCAAACATCCTCAAAGGGCGCGGGCGAGGAGTCGGCAATACATTGATAAGCGTTTTCCAACCCCAATAGCTGAATGGCTTTTACCGCATTGGGGCCAAAGGAGACACCCGCACCAATCTCGGAGAACTGAGGAGCCGCTTCGAAAAGCTGAACATCAAGCTGGCTATCACGGGATAATGCAACGGCGAAGGCGACTCCTCCGATACCACCACCGATGATGCCAATCGAAAGACGTTTTGGCTGTGTATTTGCTACTGTGCTGTTAGCTACCATGATTTAACTCTGCTCAGGGGCTTATCGTTATATGTTGAGCGCTATGCTCTCCCCCTAACGCTATTCGGAAGCGTCAACTGCCACCACACAGCTTCCTTCATTCAGACTATAAACGGCGCTAATAACAAGATGAATCAACCAGTTAAAAACCTCTCTGACGGCTACATTCGACTATTGTGGAATATGTTGCGAGGCGCAAGGTGATGGAGAAACTTGCCAACATTGACCTGAATTTGCTGGTTGTTTTTGACTTGTTGTACCAAGAACAAAATACACAACGGGTGGCGCTGCGCTTGGGTATCACCCAGCCGGCGGTGAGCCATGCACTGAAACGTTTACGCCACTTGCTGGAGGACGAACTTTTCGAGCGCACGTCGCAAGGTCTGCAACCAACGCCCCGTGCCAGTCGACTTCACCCCGGCATTGCGGATGCGCTGGCACGAATGAACGACACGCTGAACCTATGCGACGATTTTAACCCCGCTAAGAGTGAGCGCACTTTCCATATCAACATGACCGATATCGGTGAAATAGTGTTTCTCCCGCGTCTGCTGCAACATCTCTCACACCACGCACCGGGGGTTTCACTCAACACCGTGCGCAGCCACCATAATGACCTAAAAAACGAGATGGAGGAGGGGGAGATAGATTTGGCCGTTGGCCTGATCCCGCAACTAGGAGCAGGCTTCTACCAGCAGCGACTGTTTGTACAACGCTACGTTTGCTTAATGCGCGAGCATCACCCGCTCGCTGCGGAGGAGTTTAGCCTTGAGGCGTTTCGCACAGCGCATCACGCTGTGGTGGTTGCCCGGGGAACCGGGCATGGCATTATCGAAGAGCAGCTTGCGCACGCTGGGGTTGTGCGCCCAGTTCGGTTAACACTGCCGCATTTCGCAGCTGTTCCCTATATCGTCAGCAGCAGCGATCTAGTGGTGACGGTTACCGATAAATTAGCCGAGGCAACGCGAACACGTTTCGGGTTAGCCATTCGTGAGCATCCCCTAACGTTCCCAGAAATCCCGATTAATCTTTTCTGGCACCGTCGCTTTCATCAAGACCCAGGCAACCGCTGGCTGCGTGGGCTGATGTTTTCTCTGTTCTCTGAATAGGGGTCGTTCGGCTTCGCCCACGCGGCGCGGGTGCTATGGGCTGCCGTTTTATTGGTAATTTTCCAGATGCCGTCGACCTTCACCAAGGTAACCACATCGACCCAGGAATCCGCCAGATTGTCGCTATTATCAAAGCCTAGCAGTACGCTGGCGATCTCTCCCGCCTGGGTGACGGCAATAAAGCGGCTCTTCACTTTACGGTGGCTAGCCGCCCAGCGCTCGAAACGGTCGCTGATCAAGTCAGTCGCCAACTTGCCATCAGCATCCACAGCAAAAATCCACGCGTCCTTATGAAACGCCTCCTCCAGCTTTTCTTGACCGCCTTGAAAGCCATCGACATATAGCTGCACTACACGCTTAATCTCGTCAATCTCAGGCGCATCACCCACGACAGTGATATCCGTCATTACTTATCTCCTGCTTATTAATTGTTGGTTTTATTTATTTTATAAGCCAAGTATTTCACGCGCCTGTTGCCAAGTAGCCACCGGGCGCTGGTACTTTTCGCACAACGCTACCGTGCGCTCGACCAGTGCCGCGTTGGATGGTGCCAATGTATCGCTGTCCAGGCGCACGTTATCCTCAAGCCCCGTCCGAGTGTGACCACCTGCAGCAATTGACCACTCATTAAGCAGGTATTGATTGGCGCCGATGCCAGCGCCACACCACTGCGCATCAGGCGCTAAACGCTTGAGCGTCTCAATATAAAAATCAAAAGTCGGCTTGTCCGCTGGCATAGCGTTTTTAACCCCCATCACAAACTGCACGTAGAGCGGCGTCTTTAGCTTGCCTTGCTTGGAAAGGCTCACCGCTTGGTGGATATGTGACAAATCAAACGCTTCGATTTCAGGTTTTACATCGTACTTGAGCATCTCATCAGCCAGCCACTCCACCAGTTGCGGCGGATTCTCGTAAACGCGGTTGGGGAAGTTGTTGGAACCCACCGAGAGGCTGGCCATATCGGGTTTCAGCGGCAGCATCCCGCCCCGGGCTTCTCCTGCACCCGAGCGCCCGCCGGTTGAGAGCTGAATAATCATGCCGGGGCAGTGCTTCTTAAGCCCCTCCATCAGCCGACCAAACTTCTCTGGGTCGGAAGAGGGTGTTTGGTCATCGTTACGCACGTGGCAATGAGCAATGGTGGCCCCCGCTTCGAACGCCGCCTGGGTGCTTTCAATCTGCTCTTCAACCGTGATGGGCACGGCAGGATTATTCTCTTTGCGTGGCAGGCTGCCGGTAATGGCGACGCAGATTATGCAAGGCTGAGACATGGAAAACCCCTTTTGTTCTTATTGCGAACATAAGTTTTTATTGCGAATAAAATAGAGCGGATATTTATCAGCGTCAAATCCGAATCGTTGCCAGTGACGTTTGCAGGCCCGATTTAGAAAGAGACATCGAATACCAGAGGGACGATGGTGTAGAGCGCGACCATAATCACCAGTAAGCCGATAACGTTGAGCCAGATACCTGCACGGATCATGCTCTTAATCGGAAGATCTCCCGTTGCAAAAGCCACCGCATTAGAAGGGGTCGCCACCGGCAACATAAAGGCGCAGCTCACGGCAAAGGTAACCACGATGGTCATTAGAAAAGGTTCAATACCCAGCCCCACGGCAATAGACCCCATAATAGGGAAGAAGGCAGCCGCCGTCGCCGTGTTGCTGGTGAGCTCGGTCAATAGGATAATCACGAGAGCAGTGATAGCCAAAATCACAATGGGCGGCAGTCCCGACAAACCCGAGACGCTCTCGCCAACCCAGGCACTCAAGCCAGTAGCGGTAAACTGAGCTGAGAGTGTTAGGCCACCGCCAAACAAAACCAGTACCCCCCAAGGCACATCACGCGTGGCCGACCACTCCAGCAACGCCCCTTTTCCTCTAGAAGCCGGTATTACAAACATCAGAATCGCCGCGAGAATCGCCACACTAGTATCGTTGATGTTACCCAACCAAGGCAGCCCACTCTGTACTACAGGAATTCTCGCGATTAACGGCACGAAGACCCAGCAGAATACCGCCCCGGCAAAGACCATTAACACACGCGACTCTTCAGGTGACAGTCGACCCATCCCCTTGAGCTCTGTCTCGATCATCGCCCGGCCACCCTGGATGTTCTCAACTTCCGAGCGGAATACCAGCTTGTTGAGAACCAACCAAGCCAATATCAGCATGGTGAATGAGAACGGTACACCCACCAGCATCCAGTGACCAAAGCCGATACTAAGCCCGTGGGTGTCTTCCATATAGGCGCGCATTAGCGCCATCGGCGGCTGGCCGATCAGCGTAGCCATCGAGCCGATGGTGATGGCATAGGCAATGCCCAGTAGAACAGCGGCAGAAAACTTGGGCGTGTCGTCACCGTTACCCAGTGACTTCACTAGCGCGATGATCGAGCCTCCGATCGGCACCATAATGACAGCGGTGGCGGTATTGCTGACCCACATGGTAATAAACCAGCTAGCGAACATCAGACCGAAGACGATTTGAGCGGGCTTGGTGCCCACGGTGAGTACCGTCAGTAGCGCGAAGCGGCGATGTAAATTCCAGCGCTGCGTTGCCAAGCCCAGCAGTACGCCACCCAATACTAGAAAGACAATGCTGTGAGCATAAGGCGAGGCGGTCTCACCGACTGAGGCAATATCGAAAAACGGGAACAGTACAAGCGGCAACAGCGACGTGGCAGGAATGGGTATCGCCTCTGTCATCCACCAGGAGGCCATCAGCATAGCAATGCCAGCAACAAGTCGTGCATCGAAGGCCAGCGTTTCAGGCAGAAAGAAGAAAGCGCCCAAGCCAATGACGATTCCCATTACAAGTGAGATTGGCTTGAAAGCAGAGGATTCAGTGTAGGGCGCTTGTTCAACTGCCCCTGTGGTTTGCGACATGATCTTTTTACCCGCATAGCAATAACAGTGCAGGTGAGTGTTACGACTGATGGGCCAAGTCGCCAATACCTCTCAGGTTGATAGGCATACCTAATTGAGTAAATTGGCATGAAGACAGAAAACTCTATAGAGCTAATAAGATCAGTTATTTAACTATAAAATAGCTGCTATTTTCGTAGTTAACCTATTCGTGACTTTCACAAGGGTTAGGGAATATCCTGCTTAATTACGGCGTATAGTTTACGACTAATGGATGGACTACTGTAAAAAGCGTGGCAATTTCACTACCCGCGTGACGTTTAAGCAAAAGCCTGGATTCATAGAATAACCGCAGCACTTTGGATCACACAGTAGAGGAAGGAGGGCCAGCGCCGGTACCCTCTCGACTTTACCGACCAAAGTGAAGCAGAGCATGGGATACCGACAGCTGACCCAGTCCCAACGATACCAAATTTTTGCTTATCTTGAGACGGGCATCAGCCAGCGACAAATAGCCAAGGCTATTGGGGTTCATAGCAGCACCATTAGCCGGGAGATAAAGCGTAATGGGCTTAAGACTGGCTATGCGCCTGAGCAGGCGCAATCGAGAAGTGATCAACGCCGACGCACCGCCTGGAAAGTGACGAAGCGCCTGCCCAGCCTGATTCGATGGGTCACTGATCAACTGATGGACGAATGGAGCCCCCAGCAAATTAGTGGCTTCATGGCGAATGCCAACGGGGTTTGCGTAAGCCATCAGTGGATCTATGCGTTAATCTGGGACGACCAGAAACGCGGCGGCGAATTATGGAAGCGACTCCGGCTACCACGCCAGCGGCGCTATCAGCGCCGATTGGCCAAGCATGCGGGATTGGGCAAAATTCCACACCGGGTAGGCATTGAACAGCGTCCCGCCGAAGCGGAAGAAAGGCGCCATATCGGCCATTGGGAAGGCGATACGGTGCTCAAAGGCCATAAAGAATCTGGCCTGGTGACCCTGGTCGAGAGACGCAGCGGCTACCTCTTGGCAGCGCGCCTGTCGACGATCACGGCCCCTGGAACGGCCAAAGCGATGACCCGTTTATTAAAACCACGCCGAGGCGCAGTGCAGACCATCACCTTGGATAACGGGTCGGAATTCGCCGAGCACCGACAGGTTGCCAAGGCTGTCTCGGCCAAGACCTATTTTTGCGACCCGTACCGCTCATGCCAGCGTGGCACTAATGAAAACACCAACGGCCTGATTCGCCAATATTTCCCGAAAGGGACGGACTTCCGGAAGGTGAGCGACTCAGCACTGAGGAGAGTCGTTGCCAAGTTGAACAACCGCCCCAGAAAACGCTTGGGGTATCGGACACCGGCACAAGTGTTCCTGGGAGAGTATTCAGGGGCGCTGAAAACCGCGGGTGCTGCGCTTAATGTTTGAATTCAGGAAGCGCTAAGCGGAAGTTTGAACAAAAAGGAGTAGTTCAGGAAAGGGCAGGGCTATTAGATAGCCCATAAGGCAAATGTAAGTACTTTGCCGTAATGATTGTAGTTCCAGCGCCCCTCTAGACATTAAAGCGCGTTTAAGTTATGGAACATTCTACTCAAGCACTGATTGATATAAACAATGTCCTGTTTACTGAAATCGGCAAAGGCTTTTTCCACCAGACGGCTAGTAACTTGCCGAGCAATATCCAGCTTTGCCTCACCCGCATCGGTAAGCTCTACTTCTGTGACACGACCATCTTGCGGGCTGGCTTCTGTTTTAAGCAAACCCGACTCTTGCATTCGGTATACAATTTTGGTGGTAGTTGACAATTTTGCAACAGCGTGTACTGATATATCCGACATGCTAAGGCGCCCATGTTCATGTAGGATCATGAGAATGCGCCACTTAGACGAACTGAGTCCGTGTGGTTTCAGCAGTGTATCGACATCAGCGCTGTATTTAGCATTCAGCCTCGCGACCCAATAAAAAGGAAAATCACGCGAGCGAAATTCATCGGCAAGAGGAAAAAAGGAAGACGATAATTCATCCTTGTCGACCATAAGAAGCACGCCATCCAAAAAAATAGTGGATTATTCTAGCATATATCCATTCAAGTGTAAGTGTCTGGAGCCTCTAGGGATAGAGCGTGCCATCTACTGGCCCAGCCGATATTGCCTCGGCTTCACACCCCAAAACCATCACCTGCTTGGTGCATTGTTGAGGTGAACCATGGGTACAACATCGTTTCTGCTGCAGAAGCACGCTATTCTGCGCACCGATTCACAAGAGGTCATTCGTGAGCATGTCACCCACTTCCTCTGCCCACATCGCATGCGTTTATTTGACGGCCCGCGACTTGCCTCACGTTTGAGTGCCGTCAGCTTTGACCAATTGGCCATTATCGAATTGCAATATGGTGCCAATGTCGAAATTGATCCTGTCGAAGAGTCAAACGTTTACCTGTTTCGTATCACTCTCGAAGGCCAGGGAACCATCGTATACGCTGACCGTCAGGTGAGTATGGTTCAGGGAGGTATTACCGTCACCTCCCCCTGTCAACGCGCCCTCATTCAAACCTCTCCGAACTGCCATAACATTATCGTTCGAGTGCCGCGCCATCAGTTGGAGCAACGCTTGTCGTGTCGGCTCGATCAACGCATTGATCTTCCAATCATCTTTGACCACTACTTTCCCGAGCACTACCCCGGCACAGTTTTTCTTCTGGATACCATCAAGTATTTTGCCCGTCTCACCGAGTCTCTTCACCAACAAAGTGCCCCGCGCCAGCAGATCAAGCTGATGGAAGAGTACTTATATGACAGCCTGCTGGGGTTGTTCATGAACAACTATAGTCATCGCTTGAGTGGTAAGCCCTCTCCTCTTCCACACTATGTAAAAAGCGCCAAAACGCGTATTGACCAGAACCTCAAGCAGGGGATCGAGCTCGATACTCTAGCCTCGATGGTGGGGGTGTCAAAGCGCACGCTGCAGTACGGCTTCCAGCAATTTGTCGGGCTCTCACCCAAAGCCTATTTTACTCAGCAACGTATGAAGAGTGTGCACCAGGCGCTGCTTGATGCCCCTCGCGGTCACCGTGTCACCGATGTCATCATGCAGCATGGAATCAACAGCCCTGGCCATTTCTCCGCACAGTACAAGGAGGTCTATGGGGTGACCCTCGTGCAAACACTGCAGTCAAACCGCGCACATACTACTGGTAACGAATTGGCCAACGTCTTGCTCTGAGCCTACTGTCGCCTCTGCTCTTTTTATTCAGCCTCGGTACGATACTCCTCGATCAGCTCACGCATTCGTTCTGCAAAGGCGTACGCCGGTAGGCCCTGCTGCTCTGCATCCGACAGGATAGTTTCATTGACCGGAGCGAGCTGATCATCCCAACGGCTAGCCTCATCATCGTCAAGCGCTATCACCTCAACCCCCTCTTCCTTTTGCGCCCACTCAAGTGAACGCTGTATATGCTCATCGAGATATTGACCGGTGAAGGCTGCCATCTCCGGCGCCAACTCCTCGATAACCGCCTGTATATCAGCAGGGAGCGCCTCCCACTTCTCTCTCGACATCAGCGCTGCAAAAATGGTGTTAGTTAAGGGATAATCGGTCACGTACTTAGCCAAACGCGCGAACTGCATATCCATTAGCACTTCCCGGGAAGCCGCATACCCATCGATAATGCCAGATTGAAGGGCCTCGCCGGCATCGGCCTGCGACATGCCTACTGCTGTTACCCCCAGTGCATCCAGCGCCCTGGAGTTATCGCCGGAAATTCTGATTTCCAACCCATCCAGGTCTTCCAGTTGACGAATCGGTTCAATGGTCTGGAAATAGGCAGGCTCCGAGGTAAAGGCCGTGATGACCTTGAACTCTTCGAGTTCGGACATCTGGTCACCAAACTCTTGAATCAGTTGGTAAGTCATGCGACTGGCGACGTCTGAATTGACGTCCTGACCGGTCAGGCTTCCGGCCAAGTTGATCAGGGGAAAACGGCCCGGCTCGTAAGAGGTGGCTGAAAGCCCTATATCCGCAACACCATTTAGCACCCCATCGTACATATTGCTGGCCGTGAGCAAGGAGCCCCCGGGAAAGAGGTCGACCTCGACACGACCATCGGTACGTTCATTGAGCTCTTTCGCCCAATGCTCCATCTGAATGGCCGGAAAGCTCTGCGCAGGGGCAAAGAAAGCGTAGCTGAGGGTAATCACTTGGGCGTCGTCGCTAGGCTCATCGACTACCTCCTCCTGCGCATCGCTACACCCTACCAACGCCATTGCAGCGATTAGTAGCGCTAACGTTCCCACCTGTGTACTCGTTTTCATTATGACTATCCTCGGCGAAGGCCTACAGGAACAGCATGTGTTTCCAATAGGCGCTTTATAGGCTGTGAAGGATTAATAACGGGTAGTGACTGTCGGCATCAGGTCAAGTAGCTCAAGACGCTTTAGAAAAGCGTCGGAGCGCTGCCTTCGGTAGTTCGACAGATCGACCCCTGAGTAGTCGAAGAAGCCCACGCCATCTTGGAAGCCTCGACGCTTCTCTTGCATATTCCGGGTAATAACCTCAGGTGACTTGAAGCGGTTATCCAGCTTGTCGCACAGGTAGTTGGAGGCGTAGAAAAGCGTATCGCCACCGCCCCAATCGATGAACTCCAGCACTCCCAGCACCGAATAGCGCAACCCTAGCCCAACCCGGATGGCCACATCGATATCCTCGGCGCTAGCAACGCCCTCCTCGACCATACGCGCGGCTTCATTCATGAGCAGCACCTGCAGGCGGGGAATGATGTAGCCCGGCGCCGCCTCGCATAGCACCGGCACTTTGCCTATCCCTTTAAGCACCGTGAACAGCGCATCGACATAGCGCTGCTCGGTATCCTTGCCCCGACTTACCTCCACTAAGGGCATCAAATGGGCCGGATTAAGCCAGTGGGCGTTCATGAAACGGGCTGGATGGCTAACCATGCAAGCGAGTTCGGTGACCAGAAAAGTGGACGTCGTTGAGGCGATAACAGCCTCTTTATCCAAATGGCGGCTTGCCCAGGCCAGCCCTTGCTGCTTAATCTCGCTGACTTCAGGCAGCGCCTCGAAAACCAGACGGCTTCCCGCCACCATCTGCACCTGCTGGTCATCCACGATACGCAGTTGCTTCACCATTGAAGCGATCTGCTCTTCCTGAATGAGCCGCTTCTCCTGAAGATATTTGAGCTCGGTCACTAGCCGACTGCGAGCCTGCTCATAATAGTGCAGACGCTCTTCAGGGCTACGTGACTTGAAGTCGATCAGCACGACCTCCTTCCCAGCCAGAATGAATGAGAGGGCAATACCCTCTCCCATTCTGCCTGCTCCCAAGACGATGATGTTGTCCTGCATGATGCGCTCTCCTCTATCGGTAGCTCAGGCCTGGATGCCATACGTCAATAAAGAGCGCATCTGCGCCTGGGAGAGCGAATCCAGTCCCAGCATTTCCAGCGTTCGGCCTTGGGCATAAAGATCTTGGCCGGTGATCGCCGAAGCAATGCTCAAAAGCCCCTCCGCCACTGGTGTGGGCTGCCCCGCCCAGCGGCCAACCGACACGATGAAGGAGAGCCCCATTCGGGTGTCCTCCAGCATGTAACGATGGCTATGCAGGTCGATGTTCTCTCGCCAGTCACCACTATCGGTCAGTTTGCCGTGAGCGCCCCGGCCATACATCCACTCCTCTCCTTCGGAGGCATAGTGGTTAGCAAGAGGAAAATGGGAGGGCTGGTAACCCAACTTTTCGCGCACCGCGATACGCTCATTGTCTAGCGCGGTGGTCACGCTGCGGATAGAGGGCTGGGTTCCTTCATTGTGAATATCCCAGGCATCAAAATGCTCTAGTGGCCCCGCATTCATCATAATTAAAGGCGGGTGGATAATAGGGCCAGCGTTCATTAAGGCGCCACTGAGTCCATCCTCGATGGGTTCAACGCTGGGGTAGGCCTCCCGCAATACAGAGAAGGCGTGTGCTGACAGTTCGCTGGGGAATACGCCGGTAGGGAGCCGGGTTGCATAAACGCTAATAACTACCTTATTAGCACCGTGCTTTCGCGCCAAATAAGGAAGCGTTCCCGTTTCACAGAAGGCCACTTGGCTGTCGTTGCCCGCTTTTCGCATCGCTCGGTGGAACAGGTAGCTGCCGAAAGTACCCGGCGGTAGAAAGACCACCTGATCATTGCGTAGTAACGGCCCCAGTTGGTCGGCTAGCGTGTCATGGGAGGTGGCGGGTAACGGCACAATCAGCAGCTCCGCCTGCCGCGTCGCCTCCTCCAGGCTATCTGTTAGCGATAGTTGATCCTTGTGAGTACCAATCTGAATACGCCGTTCACCTTGAGCATCCTTGACGTCCAAATAGCCCAATTGACGCAACTCTTGCAGAGCCTTGCCATCCCGCCGCCACAATGTCACGTCGAAACCTTTCTCCACCATTTCAATGGCTGCCGCATAGCAGCCATGTCCACCGCCAATAACGCTGACTTTCATGCTTATCTCCGTTTCTTGTTAACGCCTTCAAGGTCGTTAAACGGTATAGCCATCGGGTTACTGACGGATATCCACAATACGCAACCGATATTCAAAAAACGCAACTAATAACGGCTCGCTAAAACAGGTCGTCTCTCGATAAAGCCAACCCATCACAGCCCTTTTATGGAAATAAGCGTTGCTAGCCACTATTCGAGGCGTCGAACTTATGGGGTAGTGAGTGTGATTGCACCAAGGTATGCACTTTATTCACCAAGGTGCGCTTGAGTGGTGCTTTGCCAGTAAGAAGTGACGCAATGCGTGGTTACTGTGACTCAACAGAGCAACCTTCGACTCGGGTTAAGTAAATAATAATTTAGGTGTTTTTAAACAACTGGAACTCAACTTGCACCGTTTTCAAATGACGGCTGTTAACTTAACAATTTACTTTACTTTTCATGTGATGTTGAATGTTTATACGCTGTTTCATGACCGGCATTCAACAAACAACAAATAGAGAGGCGTTCCCCATGGCGATCAACATGCACAAAAAACACGCGCTTTTGCAGCACCGACCCTCGCTGCTGCGTTTAAGCAGTCTCTTGGCGGGTGTGATGCTAAGTTCAGCGACCCTGGCTAGTGATATCAGTCTCAATTACGCTTTCTTTGCTCCCGCTCAGACGTTTCCCGGTGTGCAGATGCAGTTCTGGGCCGATGAGCTTGAAAAACGCACTGAGGGGAAGGTCGCCGTCAACACCTTTCCAGGTGGCACTCTACTCACCGCCAGCAACATGCTGGATGGCGTACTTAATGGCGTCGCCGATATTGGCCTTACGACAACCTCCTACGAGCCTGCTCGCTTTCCGCTACTGAACCTGATCGGTGATTTCAGCGGTATCGATGTTAACTCTGAAGTGGCAAGCCAAGTTGCCTACCAATTGGTACGCGAGTTTCCCCAGGAGCAGTTCGGTCTTGAGGATTTCAAAGTGATTACTGTGTTTACCTCCGAACCGGGGTATCTCCAGACGCGAGAACAGGTGAGCACGCTTGAGGATCTATCCGGCCTGGAAATTCGTGTGCCAGGCGAGTCCGACACTCTGCGCACACTCGGGGCCGTGCCGATTGGCATGTCTCAAGCTGAAACCGGCGAAGCGCTCCAGGCCGGCATTGTTCAAGGGGTAGCTTCCTCCCGCGAAACCCTGATGGATCTTCAGTACGCACGCTATCTCGACTATATCGTGGACTACCCTCTCTCCAATGTTGTGATGTTGGCAGTAATGAGCCGTCAACGCTGGGAGTCGCTGCCGGAAGATGTCCAACAGGTCATTGATGAGCTCGGCGCTGAAGCCTCTCAGTACGCCGGGCACTATCTTGATAATCATGTTCGCGAAGCCATCACCTGGGCGCAGGATAACCACGACTTGGAGGTTGTCACCCTGAGTGAAGAAGAGCAGAAGCGCTGGGCGGGGCGTATTGAACCGCTCAATGAGCAACGTATCGAGCAGGTTGCGGCGCAGGGCCTACCAGCAGCGGCACTATACGACCGCATGTTAGCGTTAATCGAGCAATACCAGCAGTAACGTGAATAGATCGGTGGGCCGCCCATCGTCAGTCATGAGGCAAATAGGCAGCCCATCTTCATGTCTCTTTTAGAAAGGGCGTGAATTGGAAAGGGCGTGGATTAGAAAGGGAGTGGACGCTCGGACTTAAGCTTGCGCACCATGGCAGCAAAGAACTCATTGGCGAAACCGCTTTCGCGAATCAGTTCGGCGGTAAGGTCGGCACACTTCTGACTAATTGAGGTGTCGATTTCCACATCCTCGCCACCCAAAGCCCCTGCTGCGCACTGGTTTTCCGCCGCCCGCTGGACGGTCCACAGTAGGAACAGCGCCTTCTCAATCGAGGACTCGCCCACGGCTATCCCATGGTTACGTAGTACCAGCACGTGCTTGTTGTTACCCAGGCTCTCTAGCATGCGCGCTTTCTCGTCGGCGAAGAGCGTGATGCCTTCAAAGTCATGGTACCCCACGCGGCCATAGAGCTGGGCACCGTAGAAATCGTGGTGGGTAAAGCCCTTTTTCTTCTGCACGATGGCCGAGATGGGAACGGTATGGGTATGCAGCAGACAGTGGATATCCTCCCGCGCCCCATGCACAGCGCTATGCAGAGCAAAGCCAGCGGGATTGGCATTGTACTCAGAGGCCTCGACCTTGTTACCGTCCAGGTCGACCTTCAACAGATTAAGCGGTGTCACTTCCGTGTAGTTAAGGCCGAAGGGATTCACCAGATAATGATTATCTGAGCCCGGCACTCGAGCAGAGATATGGTTGAAAATGGTTTCCGTCCAGCCGAAGAAATCGACGAGATGATAACAGTAGGCGAGTTTGAGGCGCTGCTGCCACTCCTCTTCGCTGCAGTGATCGGGTTTGAAAACATTATTCGGCATGAGTAACGGCTTGATAGTCATCTAAGAATTCTCCTTGCCACCGTGGGCATGTGACTGACGAAGAGCGCTGTCTTCAAAGTATCGCGTAAGGTGAAGAATGGACTTGATAGTGGGGACGGGAATACTTCTCCGATCCGCCAATTCGATCACTCCCTCGACGATCGCCGCGAGTTCAAGGGCTCGCCCCTGTTGATAGTCCTGCAGCATAGAGGTTCTGACAGCACCCATGCGCTCGCCAAGATCAAGAAGCTCCTGCAACGTCATCTCAAGGCGACCGCCATAGGCGTGGGCTGTAAGACGCGCTTCTTCAAAAAGTTGGCTTACGATCTTTTGCAGGGAGGGGTGGCTATATAGCTGTGCCAGCGTGGTACCTGTCATCACCGAGAGGGGGTTGGATGTCAGGTTCGCAGCGATTTTGCTCCATACGGCATCTCTAATACGCTCTGTATAGCGCGTCGTGATGCCACTGTTTTCCAATACCTTAACAAGCGTTTCCATACGACCATTCGCGGCGTCGGGCATGGCGACTATATCGCCAACAATCAGTCGCGGCGGGGTATTTGAGATCGCGACGCCCGGTGCCTGCAGATGTGCCGAAATATAGACGACGCATCCGATGATGGCGCTGGCAGGAAGGCAGCGAACCAGCTCACCTTCCGGGTCTACCGCTTTTATATGGACGGTTTCTATAGGGGCTGTGTTGGCGGTACAAGGCTCCACGGCATCCATGAGTAACCACCACGGCGTACCGTTCACCATGGGCACCAAGCATGTATGTTGGCCGAACAGCGGTTGTAGTTGTGGCAACAGGGAGGGTATAGAGTGAGCTTTAGTACACAGAAAGACGATGTCTTGCTCACCGAGCTCACCACCATTATCCGCAGCAATGACGTTGGCGGTGTATTGCCCCTGCTGATCGATGAGGCAGACACCCTTTCGCTTGATGGCCGCCAGTGAATCACCCCGAGCCAACACGCTGACGGTATACCCTGCCACTGCAAGGCGCGCCGCCAGGGTAGTACCGATGGCGCCAGCACCCACGATAGCTATTCTTGGGGAAGCAATGGAGGCTAGCATTAGGTTCCTCCTTAGGGTTTCATTAACACCGATGCAGCAGGAAAGTCCGTTGCCCAGCCCTCTTTCAAGGGGGCTACAAACACATTTTCCGTCCGTGTACGGGTAATTAACCAGCGTCCGTCATCCTGCTTTCTAAAAGCGTTATTAAGACGTGATGAACGCAGAAGCGAGCTACCATCAGAAAAAATCCACGGCTGGCAGTGCACCCACTGCCCAGTCGCTGTATTGCCCTTGACGTGAATCTGTTCAGAGGTCAGGTAGTGCACATTCAGAAGTAATTGAGGATCTTTTTTCTGCCCCCAGAAATTCTCGAAGTGGTGTCGAATAGCCGTAGCGCCCTCTAGACGTCCAAACTGACCGTCGTAATACTCACCGACCCCCTCCCACACTGCATCCTCAGTATAGAGCGCCATGATGTGATTAATGCGCTGCTCGTCGTTCTCGATACCGTACTCCGGCATAGGGGTGTCACAAAGAAACATATATCGGGTTTGAATCCGACGAATTTCGGACTCGGCCTCTAGGGTATCGACACGATCCATAAGTCGTTGAAACGCTGCTGCAGACACTTCTGTCATCTCATTTTCCTCCGGTGGTAGGCGCTATTTTCTACTCTTAGCCGTGACTCGTCAGGGGGTTCCTAGCTGCTCAATAACACGCTCAAGCCCTCCTTTCAGAGCGCTCACCTCCTCCTCGCTCACGCCTTCAAATACCTTCTGCTCATACTCCCGCGCCATTCGCAGCAGCTTGCGCGCCAACTCGCCTCCCTCATTCGTCAAGGCAACGGTAGAGGCGTTATCATCACGGTCACTTACCATCCCCCGGCGGGTAAGACCGCTTAAAGTGTCCTTCAGGTCTTCGATGGGCTGAGCAACGCGTTGGGCAATGGTTTCAAGGGGCAGCGCTCCTCGATCAAGCAGCAGGGTCAGCACTCGCCACTCCTTCTCGTCCACCCCCATGTGCTCGAGGCGAGGGTAGAAATCCTTACGATAGGCAGACAGAGACTGGCGCAACAGATAAAGAAAGTGATGCCCCAGAAGCCCTTCTCCCGTCTCGACCTCCTCTTGAGGAATCGTCATCGGATGGGGCTCAGGCAGCGCATAGCGCCCATTGTGGAAGACTAAAGCCCCCCGACCATCTTGGTAGTCATACTTCAGCACCTCCCCGACGATGATGAAGTGGTCTCCGCCTTCGTATACCTGCCAAGTGCGGCACTCAAAATGGGCCACAGCGCCCACTATTCGTGCGCCGCCCCCAACTCCCTCTTCAAGGTCGATCCCCTGGAACTTGTTCTCACCCCGCTGGGCGAAACGGTTAGAGATGGGCACCTGATCACTGCCCAGCACATTGACTACAAAGTGCTCTGCCTGACAGTAGGCATCCAGGCTATAGGCGTTTTTATCAATGCTCCATAGAATCAGCGGCGGTGTCATGGAGACGGCATTGAAGCTACTTGCCGTTACGCCATAGTGCTCACCTTCCGTATCACGGGTGGTTATCACTGTTACGCCAGTGGCGAACTTTCCCAGGGCGTTTCTGAAGTCTCGGGTATCAATACTCATAAACTGTCTCTCTTGTACTATTTATACAGAGGAGTATCAGCGGCCTAGTTTTTCACCGGTGACGCCACCTATTCCATACTCACTTTTGGGCACCTCGCTGATAATCACCCGAACGTTCTCTTTAGGTGCGCTTATCGATGACACTACGGCATCGGTTACCTCGCTGATCAGCGCTTCTTTTTGCTGCGAGGTTCTTCCTGACATCATGTAAACGTGAACGGTAGGCATAGCTATCCTCATCATCTGCACTCGATTGATGTGCTGGCGGCTGTTAAAAAGCAGTCAGTTCGCGGTACTCGTCATAGCGCTCGCTAAAGTTTTGATACGACTCAATGACATCGGCAAAGTCGTTATCCCGCTGAGCCGCTTCTTCCAGCACCTCCTCTGTGGCCAACTGCAAGGCAGCCAACACCTCTTCAGGGAAGCGTTCAACGGTTACTCCAGCGCTGCGAAACTCTTCCAGGGCGGCGGATTGAGCCTGCATATCGTGGGCAAACATACGAATGCTCAAATCACTGCAGGCATTTCGCACGGCCAAGCGCTGGCTTTCTGCCAATCCGGCCCATACGTCAGCGTTAACCAGCAGTTCATTGAGGCTTCCGGGCTGATGCCAGCCAGGGAAGTAGTAGTGCTTGGCAACTTCAAAGAAGCCCGCACTGGTATCAATGGTGGGAAAGCTGAGTTCAGCGGCACCAATGCGCCCCGTATCAAGCCCGAGAAACGTCTCGCCAGCAGGAATGGAAACCGGCGACACTCCCAAGCGACTAATCACCTCTCCACCCAGACCACTAATGCGCATGCTCATGCCATTGAGGTCTTCAACACTGGTGATTTCCTCGGTGAACCATCCGCCCGCTTCAGAGATCATGCTGCCGCAGGGAATCGGTACGACATTATGGGGTGCGTACAGCGCCTCCCACAGTTCGAGACCGCCGCCGCCATATAGCCAGGACAGGTACTTCGGCACATCGGGGCCGAAGGGAATGCTTTGAAACAGCGCGGCGGCCGGAATCTGACCTGCCCAGTAGCTGGCGGCCGACCAACCTGCGTCCAGGCTGCCGTTACCGACATTCTCCAGAATTTCGAAGGGGGGTGAAAAGGATCCGGCATCATAAGGAGTGAAGGTCAGTTCCCCGTTGGTCGCCGTGGCGACATCCTCGACAAAGCGATGTATTGAGGTATCGATGACCTCAAGACTGAAGGGAAAAGCGGATTGCAGGGTCAAATTCTGGGCCATCGCGGTGGAGGCGAGTAGCGACGCTCCCGTACCGATAAGGGTGCTCTTCAAAGATAACTTCATGGTGTTAACTCCTGTTCTATTTGTTTCGTAAGTTCTATTTCTTAAGTTCTATGTCTTAAGTTCTATGCCTTAAACTCTATGTCTTAAACTCTATGTCTTAGGTTATATGCGGCGGTTGTTGTAACGGCTTACAGCATGAGTAGCCCCGGAAACAGCAGGATCAGTAGCAAGACGAACAGTTGGATGGCGATGAAGGGCAGTACGCCTCGATAAATATCCAGGGTGGCAACGCGATCACCCACGACCCCTTTCAAATAGAAGAGCGATACGCCGAACGGGGGAGTGAGAAAGGAAGTCTGCAAATTGATAGCAAACAGAATGGCAAACCACACCAGCAGCGCTCCACCGGTAAGCCCATTCGACAGTTCCAGCTGGGTGATGATAGGCACAAAGATAGGCATCAGAATCAAGGATATTTCCAGCCAGTCCAGAAAGAACCCCAGCACGAAGACCAGCAATAGGATGAGGATTAACACGCTCCAGCTGCCTCCCCCCATCAGCCCCAAGCTACTGCGAATTAGGCCATCACCGCCGACCCCTTTAAAAATTAGCGAGAAGCAGGTCGCCGTAATGACCAACATCATAATCATGGCAGTCGATACCACGGTCTCTCTCGCCGCTGTCATTACCGATTCCACATCGATTTTCTGCATGACACCGGCAAACCCCAACACCGCCAGCACGCCAACACCGCTAGCCTCCGTAGGCGTCGCCACCCCATAGACGATGGTGCCAAGCACGATGGGAATCAATACGAGGAAAGGGAACAAAGCGAGCAGGTTGCGCCCAACGCCGCCACCTTGCTGCTCATCTGGGCATTTGATATCCGTTAAAGGCGAACGCCGCTGCCCCCATGCAAGGGCAAGCGAATAGAGGGTGTAGAGCAGTAGCAACAAAGCACTCGGGATCAAGGCAGCCTTAAACAGATGGCCGACGGGTACCGACACCAGGCTGGATAGAATGATCAGCATAACGGAAGGCGGCATCAGAATGGCGAGCGTGCCCGAGGCCGATATTAGCCCCGCCGACGCCGATGCTGAGTAGCCAGCATCGAGCATTCGGGGCAACGCCAGTACCGCCAGCAGGACAACGGATGCGCCAACAACACCTGTGGTTGCGGCCATCAACCCGCCGATGAACAGCACCGTCAGCGCGAGATGGCCAGGAAGCCTGCGCAGCAAGCGCTCGCTGACGCGGAAAGCATCGCGGGCCAATCCGGTTCGCTCCAACAGCAACCCCATCATGATGAACATCGGGATGGCAACGTAGAGCCAGTTGCTCAGCGCGTTCGCATACACGCGCGTCAACATGAGACTGGAGAAGGCCAAGGGGAGATCTGAAAACAGCAGAAAAATAGCCGACACCCCACCCAACACCAGCGCCACCGGATAGCCTGACAAAATACCTGCAAATAGCAGCAGCACCATAGATAGAGGCAGCCAATGTTCAAGCATGATCCGAGCTCCCTGACATCAATAACCAAGTTCGTTTCACTAACAGATACACCAGCACCGCCAAAAACAGGGTGATACCGATAGGCAGGGTGGCCTTGATAACGTATATGTCCGTCAGCCCCCCATCTGTCGAGCGCTCACTGGTCAGGTAGGCGCGCTCGACAAATCGATAAGCGGGAAGAAGTAGCAACGCAAAGAAAGGGATACCGAACAGTGCATGCCCGGCAATATCGATCCCATGCCGATAGCGTGTCGATAGACGGGAGTGAAACACATCAACCCTAACGTGCCGATCCAGCAGCATGACCGGGGCGATAGCCATCATGATGGCCACTGTAAACAGCAGCACCTGTAACCCCATCAGAGAGTTGAACGTAATGGCTCCCCCCACCAGCCAATGGGGTGTTTCAAACGCAATGAGTTGCGACACTCCAAACAGGTGCATCAACACCCCCGCACCGATGACAAAGGCGATCAGTAACAGGCACAGGCCACACAGGTTTAGAATCGACTTACAGAGCCTTGTTTTGACGGTGTGCATGCGGTTTCCCTTTACGCTGGCGGATCAAAGATCGATGACGAGACGTGCGCTTTTGGCCCTGGAGCAGCACACGGCAATCTGGTCGTTATCTTCCTTTTCTTCTTCGCTGAGAAAGTGGTCACGGTGATCGGGAGTACCCTCCAGCACCTCGCAGATACAGGTGCCGCAAACCCCCTCTTCGCAGGAAACATTGACCTTGACGCCCGCCGCCTTGAGCGCCTGGGCGATGGACATGCCTTCTTCCACCTGAACGGTGACGCCGCTGGCAACCGCCTCAACTTCAAATGCGCCACCGCTGGTATCCACTTCTGCAGAGAAGTACTCTGAATGCACACGGCTCTGTGGCCACTCCGCCTGACGGGCAGCATTAATCACCCAGTCCATAAAACCGGTGGGGCCACAGACATAGAGGTGGGTATGGGCGGGTTGTGACGCCAGCAACGTCTCTATTTCCAGCCGCTGGGAGGCCTCCCCATCATCAAAGTGCATCACTAACGCTTCGCCAAAGGCGGATTCAAGCTCGTCAATAAAAGCTGCCTTTTCCCGCCCACGGCAGCAGTAATGCAACTCGAAGGAACGTCCGGCATCGCGCAGCTCGTACGCCATGGCAATCATTGGCGTAATACCGATGCCACCGCCCACCAACAAGCTATGCGGTGCCGATCCATCCAGTGGGAATAGATTGCGTGGCACGCCAACCTTCACCTGGACACCTTCATGTAGGCGTTCGTGTACTGCCTTTGATCCTCCCCTCGAAGCGGGATCGAGGAGTACCCCGAGCCGATAACGGTGGCGCTCCCCTGGGGGGTTACTCAGCGAGTATTGGCGCACCAGCCCTTCATCAAGGTGAATATCAATGTGGGCGCCTGCTTCAAAGGCAGGCAGATCAGCGCCACTCTCAGCAGCCAGATCGATCACCGCGATCTCATTGGTATGAATGTCGCGGCGCACAACGTGCAGGGTCATGATGTCATCTTGCATGGTCATCTCCAGATGCTCAGCGCATGTAAATGCCGCCATTGACGTCCCAGCAGGCACCGTTTACGAACGCCGCTTGAGGGCTGGCCAGAAAGCTCACCATTTGTGCGACCAGCTCAGGGGAGCCCAGTTGGCCTACGGGAATATTGGCAAGCGCCTTATCCAGATTGTCACCGAGTACCTCACGCACCATCGGGGTATCCAGTGGCCCCGGCGCAATGGCGTTGCAGGTCGCCCCGTCCGCCGCCAGTTCGCGGGCGAAAATCTTGGTCAAGGTGAGAATGGCGCCCTTGGAGGCTGCATAATGAGCGCCAGTGGCGGTACCGCCGTTCTGCCCTGCCAGCGACGCCAGGTTGACGATGCGCCCATAGCCACGCTCTCTGAAGTGGCGACCAAAGATCTGGCAACCGGCAAAGACACTGCCAGCGTTGGTGGTCATCACTTCGTTAAAGTGGGCTGGGTCAATATCAAACACTCCCTGTACAGCGGTTCGGGCTGCGTTATTGACCAGCACTTCGCAACTGCCCCAGCGCGCGACAATCTTGTCCAGCACGCCCTGGAAATCCTCTGGTTTGGTGACATCGAGTGTCGCAGTCACCGCGGTTTCCCCGGCCAGGTCTAGTTCGGATGCCAACGCTTCGGCGGGCCCGGTGTCGATATCGGTGATAACGACACGAAACCCCGCCTTATGCAGTGCGCGTACGATGTGAACCCCGAGTCCACGTGCGCCGCCGGTTACCACCGCGGTCTGAATTTTGTCGGGTAGTGGTACGCTCATCAGAACAAATAGCTGAACGAATTCAGCACTCCATCAGCGTTGAGTAGACGCACCACCTTTTCCTGAAGACGGAAGCCGGTATCGGTGGACGTGAGGGTGTAGCGCACATTGGCGGCCCAAATGCGCTGACGCCCAAACTTGTCTTCAACCAGGTGCTCAGCGCATGAAACGACAACCGTATTGCCATCGACGGCATCGATCACAAAACGAGACACGGTGCGTACGGTGACGGCAGGGGGTGCCGAAGAGATCGAGAAACCATCCTGGAAGCGTTTAATACGATCCCGGCGCATCTTGTCATCGTCGTAACAGAGGTTTAGCACTGCCGCGTAATCGTCGGCGTCCTCGATAGGAATGATGTACAAGCCCTCTGGCTGCCACAGATCGAGCCAAGCGTCGTACTCTTTTGCGTCCAGAATCGCCGCTTCGTGCCAGATAAACTGCGTGACCTGCCAGAGCAGGTTTTCATTGTCGATTGTGTTCATTTCGTTTACTCCTGCATCATCCGTTTCCACATCGCATAGGCGGCACGCATGCCCGTTTCATCCGATACATGACCACGTGACCCTGCCTCGCCCGGCACTTCCTTATTGATGCCGCGATTGACCAGAATCGGCAGTTCGGCACCGCCCTCGACCCCCCGCTGGATTCGCTCCCAGACCTCGGCATCGTCGGGAGAACCAAAGCCCATGGGGCCCTGAAAGTGTTCATGCAAGCGCAGGCGTACGCGATTGGCGATATCGGGACCTCCCTCCATACCAAGGGCAATGTGGCGAATATCAGTTTTATCAACAGCAACGGGCGTCAACACCCGGAAGAAGGCCATTGAGCACGCCACGTTGGGGAACAGATTAAGGTTGAACCCGGAGCCACCTACCGCGCGCGCAATGCGGCGGACTTGATCTTCCGGATAGCCTTCGTCGCGCAGCGCCTGCGCCAGCTCTGCAAAACGCTCTGGAATCTTGCGATCAAGATCCTCCTCTAGGTCGACGAGCTCGGGAATCATGACCATGACGGAGTGACCGTTACCCAGGTCTTCAACGAAGCCTTCGCCATCAAGGAAGGTGAACGTCTTTTCGGCTTCCTCATCGAGGGATTGCAGGAAGGACTTATGTACGATCGGAAAGTGATAGGCGTCGGTGGTGTTCTCGAGCTGAACCTTCCAGTTCATTGGCACTGAAAACTGATGTTCGCCAAGGGTTTTTACGGGGTATCCACCGCCCTGTTTCATAAACAGATCGATCCACTTCTTGGCAGCACCCAGGAAGTCTTCCAGTGGCTCGATGTCATCGTTGAAAGTAGCGAAGATCATGCCCTGATAGCTTTCCGTACGCAGCTTGAGCAGCCCATGCAGGGATTTGTCAAAGTTATCGCCGTACTGCTCGGGATGCGGCAAGGCGCGCAGGCTGCCATCGAGACCATAACCCCAGCCATGATAGGGGCACTGAAAGGAGGAGGTTTTGCCCTTATGGATTTCGCATACCGTTGCCGCGCGGTGGCGACAGCGATTGACCATTACATGAATATTGCCCTTGCGGTCACGGGCAACGATGACCGGTTCACGACCTACTTTGGACAGCTTGAAAGACCCCTTATCGGGGATCTCGCTTGCATGGGCTACCCACACCCAGGTCTTGTGGAAAATCTTCTCTTGCTCTTGCTCAAATAGCGCTGAGCTGGTGTACATCGGGGTCGTAATCTTATCGTTATGGACCAGTTGATCTGGTTCGAGCGCGATGTTTTTGACGTCGATTAAGTGGTTCATTTTGTTCTCCTCATGCCTTAGCCAGCGGTTGTTGCCTTTTTATTCAGGTACCACCAGCTCACGGCCGATACGCGCTTCGACACGGGCGTATTTCCAGAGCTTATAGGTGCCATCCCCCACTGGGATGGTGCGGAAGAAGTTGCAGGCGGTGACAACGGCCTCGTAATCAGGGACATCGGCCATGATGTAGGCGGTCCAGGGGGCAGTGGCGGAGGGGCCGACCATGATGCGGTCGTCATCCATGATCCCAAGAATGGTCACACCGGGGAGTTCATCGATGCCTTGCATCATCTGGCTGAAGGCTTGCCAGACTTGTTTGCCTTCCTCGGCCGTAGCGTTCATGAAATTTTGGTTGATACCGATGCAGAAAAGTACGCGATGCATAGTGTTGATCTCCGTTGGTTAAACTACGTAGGGCGGTTATAGGTAGCCCGGTAAAGGATTGTGGCCGAAGAATATGGCGCCGGCGTTCTTCCAGGTGATCTCGCCCATAAAGGCGTGTTGGGTGCACAGCTGCGAGTCGCGCAGTATTCGCGATAGGGGGTGGCCGTTGTCGGCACCGGTCATGCCACTGATCTGATACACGCTGCGAATCGACTCAGCGCACTCCTGGGTCAAATGAGTGGTGGAGAGTCGCAGCAGGTTGACCTGCTCACGGCTTGGCTCGCCACCGGCCTGAATGCTTGCCCAGGCGGCGTCGGTACTCTCATAGAAGAAGGCTCGGGCGGCGCGAACTTTGGCCTCGGCCTTGCCGAGGGCAATCTGAGCATACTCACGCTCACCCAAGTTGGGGGCACCGGTGACTGATTTACGCCCACCGGCCATGGCGCGGACGATATCCAATGCCTCCCGGGCCAAGCCCAGGGTAGTCACCGCCAGCACCTGAGCTGCGAAGGAGAGTGATGGGTAGCGGAAGAAGGCGGTATCGACGTTGGGCTTACCGCCGCGCACGAAGGTCCAGGCCTCTGGAACATAGGCGTCCTCGACCACAAGGTCGTGGCTGCCAGTGGCTACCATGCCCAACATATCCCAGGTCGGGTCGATCTTCACTTGGTCGCGGGGCAGCACGGCCATGCGCGGCAGAGCACCCTCTTCGGCGGGGAGAATGCCCACGCCACATAGCGATGCCCCCATACAACCGCTGGCAAATTTCCATCTCCCTTTGATACGGAAACCGTTATCGACCCGCTCAGCGGGTTGGGGCGGAAAAATCCCGCCAGCGAAGACGATGTCAGGGGAATCCCCCCACACTTCCTTTAGGGTCTCCTCGGGTAACGCGGCCAAGTAGGCGGGGTTCATGCCAAAACTCGCTACCCAGCCAGAGGAGCCATCCGCCGCCGAGATCGCTTCGACCATTTTCAGGAACTCGGCGGGCGACTTCTCATCCCCGCCGTAGGTGGCGGGCACCATGGCGCGATAGACGCCAATGGCTTTGAACTCGTCAATGATGTCCATGGGGATATGGCGCAGCTCCTCAAACTCTTTGCGCCGGGATCTGATTGACTTGAGCAACGCATCAAAGCGCTCCTCGCCTCCCCACTGTGATTTATCAATGTGCTGTTGCATGATTCACTCCTGTTTGTTGTTCCTCTCCCGCTGACGAAACCTGACCCATGAGTTGCGAAGCCGCCCGGCAAACGCCTGCGTCATCGCCACGACGTCCGATCAATTGCACGGAGACAGGGAGTGCTTGCTGAGACTCAAGAGGGATCGATAAGGCGGGATGCCCTGAAAGATTGAAGGGGCGCGCAAGGGACGATATTTTCAGATCCTGGTGGCCCGCAAACGCATCCTGAACGGTCATCGGGAAATGCGGCAACGTCGGCAGCACCAACACATCATGCTGCTCTAGCAGTGCATCTACTTCGGCGGTAAAGGCACGACGTACCCGCTCCGCCTCCTTTAGCTCGGCATCGGTCGTCGCGGCAGCGGCTTTCAAACGCTGTTCGACATCCGCGCCCACCTTGCCTGTGGCAAGTAACGCCTCGCAGGCACGGAAAGTTTCGCGATTGATAATCACCATGGCAGCCTCGAACGCCTCGGCCATAAGCGGCAAGGTGACATCCCCACGCGCCAGGCCAGACCGACTGAGCTGGCCTTCGATACTTGCCCAAATGGCCGACTCGGCATTTACGCCGACACACCCCAGTACAGGCCTAGGAGTGTCCTTTGGTAACTGAAAACCAGGGTCAATCGCCGCCATGAACGCCATCAGCATCTGAAGGTCGCAAGCCAAGGGGCCTACACAGTCAAGGCTACTTTCCGCGGGCATAACGCCGCGGCGACTCAATCGCCCGAAGGTGGGCTTAAGGCCGTAGACCCCGCAGCAGGCAGCGGGGACACGAATAGAGCCACCGGTATCTGTACCAATGCCAATATCGGCAAGGCCAGCAGCCACCGCGGCGGCCGACCCACTGGAAGAACCGCCAGGGATAAGGTTGGGGTAGCGCGGATTCTCTGGCGTGCCAGCCCAGGCATTGATACCCGTCATACCGAATGCCAGCTCATGCAGATTAGCCTTCCCCACGATGTGGTAGCCCGCTTTGAGCGTCTGCTCGACGACCTCTGCATGAGCCACGGCAGGCGGTGCGTCAGCAAGGGCTGCGGACCCTGCACAGGTGGGGAAATCGGCGATATCGATCGTATCCTTGACGACCACTTTGCACGGCCCCTGCCCCAGGCTTAACCTCGATGTCAATATAGTCACCTCAGCCACCTCGCTAGACTTATCACATGAAATTTCAAGTAAATAGACATAGAATTTATAGCCATTCATCTAATCGAGTGAGCGTTAAAGGACGAACAATACGATCTGAGGGAGTACTAACAGCAAGGCAATGCACAGCAGATAAGGGGGTATGAAGTAACCCACTCCACGGAATGTCTCACCCATTCGTAACTCTGCATCCAGGCTCTTTACAATGAAAGCGTTCACTCCCACCGGCGGTGTAATCGCCCCCATACTGGTAACGATACAGACCACCACGCCGAACCAAATTGGGTCGTAACCTAAGGCAAGCGCTACGGGAAAGAAAATCGGGATGGAGATAATTAAAAATCCCATCGCATCCATTAGCGCTCCGCCAATCACATAGATCAACAGGATACAGGCCATTACCATTATGGCTGGCAAGGGCAGTGCCGCCGCCCACTCGCCCACCATGTAAGGCAGTCTCGTAATGGTAAGAAAGCGCCCGAAGATGACGGCTCCAGCAACCAACATCAAGATCATGGCCGATGACTTGAGAGCATTAGCGATGGCCTCATTTAAGACGTTCCAGGAGAGCTTTCCTTGTATCAGGGTAATGACCATGGCGCCAATGCAGCCTACCGCAGCAGCTTCTGTGGAGGTAAACCAGCCCGCAAATAACCCCCCTAGTACCAGTGTAAAGAGCGCACCAATTTCGATAATACCCTTAAGCGAACGCCACCTTACGGACCAGCTCGAACGCACACCTGCGGGCCCCATATCGGGGCGACGGCGACAGAGCAGTCCAATCGTCGCGATGAACAGCACGACCAGGATAAGTCCAGGGACAATACTGGCTAGAAACAGATCGCGAATGGCCAGCTCGGCTTGCAGCGCAATAACAATCAGCACAGAGCTTGGTGGGATGATGACCCCCAGTGTGCCCCCCGCTGCGACACTGCCAGCACTGAGCGCGCGGTTATAGCCAAATTTCTTCATTTCGGGGAGAGCAATGGTGCCGACTGTGGCTGCTGTGGCGGTGTTCGAGCCGCTCACCGCGGCAAAACCTGCGCTGCTAAGGATCGTCGTGGTGGCCATGGAGCCACGGAAATGGCCTATCCAAGCATAGGCAGCTGCAAATATCTTTTCCGTTATCCCCGAGCGAAACAGTAATTCCCCCATAAAAATAAATAGGGGTATGACACTCAGAGAGTAACCCGATAACTGCTCCCAGATTCCTGAGCTAATAACGTTATACGCGGCAATAGGGCTTGTCATGTAAAGCATGCCAAAAAAACCCACCATGAACATAGCGAAGCTAATCGGCATTTTTAACAAAATAAGAAGAAACAAACAGAGCACGCCTAACAAAGCTACCAGCGTCATACTCATTGTGTTACCACCTTTTTTAAACTACTCAAAAAGTCTGCTAAAAGAACCAAGCAAAAAGCAGAAAACCCTAATGCCACTAGATAAACAACGGGATAAAACGCAATACGCAATGTTTGCGATAAAGAGCCTCGTTGCATAGCGCTAAAGCCATACTCCCAGAGTTTCCAAGCCACCATGGAGAAGAATAAAAAACTTGCACCTGAGACCAGAACGTAGAGGCCACTTTGCAAACGGACGGGAAAATGTTCGACCAGCAAATCCAGCTCAATATGGGCTTTGGTAAGCTGGGAGTAAGCGAGCGATAGCGCCACTACCACCGCTGTTAGCCAGCCGACCATTTCGGTGGTGCCACCAAATGAAGAGCTAACTTGGCGCATTACGATGTTACCGACCACCAGAAACACCATCATCAGTAATGCCGAGCCGGCTACATAGAGTAAGAGACGGCTAATTACCCAATTAAATTTATTCATGGTAACTACCTAGGTCTATCAACATGGCGCTTACTGGGCGCAAATAAATGCGCTCAGACAAAAAGCGTAGGCAACTATTGGTTTTGTTCGATCAGCTCAATAAATCGATCGCGCAACTCAAAGGCAGGAAATCCTTGAGCAGCCACCTCTTCCAGCCGTTGCGCATTGATGGGCTCCAGCAAGCTCGACCAGCGCTCCGCCTCTTCCTCGGACAAGGAGAGCTGCTCAAGGTCATGGTTCTCCGTTGCCCACGCCAGGGATTCCTGGATGTGTTCATCGAGATACTTACCTGCGTAGGAGGCCATTTCGGCACCCAATGCATCGATCTCCTGCTGAACGTTTTCGGGCAAGGCGTCCCACCGCTGCTGATTCATCACCGCAACGAAGACAACGTTGGTCAGAGGGTAGTCAGTGATATAGCTCACATTGCGGGCATACTGCAGATCCATCAGCGTCTCACGAGAACCTACATAGCCACTAACGATACCGGCCTGAAGGGCTTCTCCCGTTTCTGACTGGGAGAGACCCACAGGCACGCCGCCAAGGGCTTGAACAACGGCAGTGCTGTCGCCTGGCACCCTGATCTCTTGGCCCTCAAGATTCTCCAGCGAAGTCACGGGTTCTTGCGTATGTAGGTAGCCTGGCTCGGAGGTGAACGCCGTAATGACTTTGAACTCTTCTAAGCCCAGCGTCTCTGCAGGGAACTCTTTGATAAGTTCGTACACTGCCTGGCTGGCTATCTGCGAGTTCACGTCGATACCCGTTAGATTTCCGGCCAAATTGAGTAACGGAAAACGTCCCGGCTCGTATGAGGTGGCAGAGAGACCGATATCGGCAACACCGTTTAAGACGCCATCGAACATGTTGGCAGCCGTCAGTAACGTTCCGCCTGGGAAGGTGTTGACGTTTACCTGGCCATCGGTTCTTTCGTTCAGCTCTTTCGCCCAGTGTTCCATCTGTATGGCAGGAAAGGTTTGGGAAGGCGCAAAGAAGGCATAGCTGAGGTTGATGTTATCCGCTAACGCGCTGGTGCTGAGTAACACCCCAGCGCATACGCCGCTCAAGCGTGTCAGTCGGCGAGAAGTTTCGAGCCACAGCTGTTTTTGGCTGGTCATTGGTCATTAGCCCTATTTGTTTTTGTGTTGAATGTCAGGTAAGCCTAGCAGAAACATTCAACATCACATGAAAAGTAAAGTAAATACCCAGACATAAATCTATTTCCTTTTGAGAAAAATCTATGCAAAAAATTCGCCGATTAAAACTAAAACAATAAATATCATAAATATAAGTTAATTTATGAAAATAGCTAGTTGCCTAACTAAGTAGTCAGATGGCTTAGTCAATGCCACAATGCACCAATACTGTGCACAATAAAGGGCATCTGCTCGCTTTTAATTCGGCATGCTCAAGCGAAAGCCTCCACCGCTACTTCTCATTGAGTCCCCCCAAAATAGTTGCCCGAAAACACTGTTTAAACTGAGCCAGAAGGCACAAAAAAGCCCAAACAGACGCTTGGGCAATGAGGACAACGGGAAAGGGCTAAGCGCTACTCAAGCGACTCATAGGGCAAACCGACATAATTTTCGGCGATGGTGGTCATGCCTGCTTTGGAGCTAGTGACGTAGTCCAACTCGGCCAACTGCATGCGACTGTTAAAATCTTCCTCATCAGAGAAATTGTGCAGCATGGAGGTCATCCACCAGGAGAAGCGCTCCGCCTTCCAGATACGCTTCAAGCACGTTTGCGAATAGCGCTCGATCAAATCCGTGCGGCCTTCGTGGTAGACCTTCACCATTAGCCGATAGAGCGTATTGACGTCGCTGGCGGCCAGGTTAAGCCCTTTAGCACCGGTGGGCGGTACAATATGCGCCGCATCGCCGACCAGGAACAATCGCCCGTGCTGCATGGGTTCGACCACGTAGCTCCGCAGCGGCGCGATGCTTTTCTCGATCGAAGGTCCAGTGACAAGCTTGGCGGCCACCTCGTCAGGCAGGCGGCGCTTGAGCTCTTCCCAAAAACGCTCGTCAGACCAATTTTCTACCTTTTCATCCAGCGGTACTTGAAGGTAGTAACGGCTGCGGGTGGCAGAGCGCATGCTACAAAGACTGAAGCCGCGCTCATGGCGTGCGTAGATCAGCTCATCAGAGACCGGCGGCGTATCCGAGAGCATGCCCAGCCAGCCAAACGGGTAGACTTTTTCGAACTCTTTGATGCGCTCTTGAGGGATCGCCTGGCGGGAGACGCCATGGTAGCCGTCACAACCAGCGATATAGTCGCACTCCAGCCGGATCGTTTCGCCGTTGTGTTCAAAGGTGAGATAAGGGCTGTCACTCTCCAGATCGTGGGGCTGGACGTTTTCTGCTTCATAAAGCGTGGTTGCACCAGCGGCGGCGCGGGCCTCCATCAGATCCCGCGTCACTTCGGTTTGGCCGTATACCATCACTTTGCTGCCGCCGGTCAGTTCATCCAGTGCGACCCGCACGCGGCGGTTGTCGAACACAAGCTCAAAACCGTCATGGGGTAAGCCTTCTTTATCCATACGCTGGTCAACACCCACCTCGCGCAGCAGGTCTACCATGCCCTGCTCAAGGACACCGGCGCGGATACGGCTTAATACATACTCACCGCTACGCCGTTCAACAATCACATTATCAATGCCTTGGCGATGCAGTAACTGACCCAGCAGTAGACCAGAAGGCCCTGCGCCAATAATCGCGACCTGTGTCTTCATAGGGGATGCCTCATCATTGTCATTATCTAAAACTTATGACTTGTATTTTTCAATGAAACACGCCGCATAATAAGGCATGATCTAGATCAATTATTGGACATTTAGCGTTTTATTACCCAACCTTAGTCGTAGAGGAGATATAGGTGATGACAGCCTCGTCGGCAACCTCCGTTCCGGTATTTAAGCTCTATGGCGAGACACAGCACTGGCCCACGCCCGACTTGCTCCACTGTGAGTCCATCCCCGAGCGCAGTCGTCTGCACGACTGGCGTATCCGGCCGCACCGCCATGCCGACCTCGTGCATATTCTGTTTATTTCTCACGGTAGCGTTGAGTTAGAGCTGGAGGGAACAAGCCACCGGCTGCAAAGCGCTAGCGCTATCGTTGTGCCCGCAATGGCTATTCACGGCTTTCTCTTTTCACCGGATGTGGAAGGACACATTATCACCCTGGCCAAACCGCTGGCAGACCACTTACATGGACTCATGGGTGAGAGCAGTACGCTAAAAAAAGCCGACTTTTACCCACTGCTACAGGCCAACCGGGCTGAGCGAATTGCCACACTGGTGTCTCAGATCGACCAGGAGTACCGCCAACCGGCCCCCGGCCGGAACAGCCTACTCGAAGCACTTATTCAAGCCTTGGTGGTCGAGCTATCGCGCCTTTGTGCTTATACCGGCAGCACGGCAAAGCGCTACGGCCCCCGCCAGAGTGACAAAGGTCGGCAGCATTTAGAGCACTATCAAGCGCTGGTCGAAGCGCACTATCGCGAGCAGCCGAGTATTGAACAGTTAGCCGTGCAGATAGGCGTGAGTAGCGCACACTTAAACCTGCTCTGCCGCCAACTCGCGGGTCGCAGTGCCCTGCAGTTGCTGCATGAACGTCTGCTGCTAGAAGCCAAGCGCCAGCTCACCTATACCAATATGACCATTGGTCAGGTCTCCGACAGCTTAGGCTTCTCTGAACCGGCTTACTTCACGCGCTTTTTTAAACGCAATACAGCGCTTTCGCCGCGTGAATTTCGGCTTCGACAGCGCGCCCAGGCATAGGCATGAGGCGTTTGAATGCCTGGCAGTCGCCAGAATTGAACCTGATCCAGACCCTATGGAGTAAGAAATGCCGATGCAGCAGGCTCAATAAGAACTATAATGCACATCACAAACCAATGTTTATAAATAATTTTTAATAAAAAACAATACAACTAAGAAATGCATTCGACCAAAGACGAATTGAGGTTTATCAGCCAGAGCCAGAATATGCACTATAATACACATCTCCACGACAACATCTTGAAGATGCCAATCGAACTTGGCTTTCAATTGAATAGCTAATGTTTCGCTATTTCAAAATTTATCGGTTTATTAGCTCTAATTGCTCGGAGACCTCGGTGAAAACTCCATTCATTTATCGCCGCCCTATCCGATGGGGTGACACAGACGCGGCTCGGATAGTTTTCACCGCGCACTATTTTGACATATGCATGGAAGCCATCGAGAGTTTCTTTCACGAGATACTTGAGCTCGATTGGTTCGCTATGACCTGCGAACAGAGCACCGGCACCCCCTTCGTACATGCTGAAGTTGATTTCCACACCCCCCTAACTCCTCGTGATGTTCTGAATATTCGAGTGGATATCGAACGTCAGGGAAATAGTTCGCTCAGCCTGATTCTCTACGGTAACCGGGAAGCAGGAGGTGATTCTGCGTTCACAGGTCATTTCACTTGCTGTTTTAGCGACCTCGAAAATCTCAGGTCGATCCCCATTCCCGATGATATACGTCAACGAATCACTTATTACCAACAACAATCATCCAAGCTCATTACCGAGTGACACTTTTTGCCACCGCTAATGCCGACGCCTGATGCCAATAATAATCTCATTATAAGGAGTCACCATGATTCACCCCGAAGCCACCTCAGACAAGAAGCCATTTGCCGAACCTCGTATCAACATGGAAAAGCGAAGAGACGGTAGCATCCTTCTGAGCTCCGAGATTCCCCTGCAGGATGATTACTCGTGTTGCGTCGGCGAATGGCTCGAGCACTGGGCCCGGGAGGCCCCAGAGCGCACCTGGCTTGCCCAACGAGATGCTGACGACCAGTGGCAACGCATCTCCTACGGTGAGGCTCACCGACGGGTAATAGCCATCGCCACCTGGCTGTTGACACAGGACCTGTCGTCCGAGCGCCCGGTAGTGATCCTCTCCGACAACTCCATCGAACATGCCCTGCTGATGCTCGCCACAATGCACATCGGCGTGCCATCAAGCTCGATCTCTCCCGGCAACTCGCTAATGTCGAAGGATCACGCCAAGCTCAAGGGCAACATCGAGCTGTTGCGCCCGGGGGTCATCTACGCCGATCCCATCGAGAAGTTCCAGCCCGCGCTCAAGGCCATCGCCGACCTGCATGACGCCACTCTGGTCGCTGGCAGCAGCAGTGCCTCGTCATCAGGTACCCTGCCATTCGCCGACATCGAAGCACACAGCGACGAGAATGCCGTGATGGCGGCCTTCGCGGCCATCACCCCCGAGACCATCGCCAAATTCCTGTTTACCTCCGGTTCGGTGAACACCCCCAAGGCCGTACCCAACACCCATCGCATGATGTGCTCCAACCAGAAGGCCAAGGAACTGGTCTGGCCGATGCTCGCCGAAGAGCCGCCGGTGCTGCTCGACTGGCTGCCCTGGAGCCATACCTTCGGCGGCAACCACAACTTCAATCTGGTCCTGCGCTGGGGTGGCACTCTCTACCTGGATGATGGCAAGCCGACGCCCGCGCTGATCGAGAAGACTGCTCGTAACCTCAGGGAGATCTCCCCGACACTCTATTTCAGCGTACCTCGCGCCTACGACATGCTAGTACCACTACTGCGCAAAGATGCGTCCCTGCGAGAGGTTTTTTTCCGCCGCCTCAAACTGGTTTTCTACGCGGCGGCGGCTCTACCCCACCATCTATGGACCGCTCTGGAGGAGATGGCTCGCGAGACCACAGGCCAGGAGATCATGGTCGTTTCTTCCTGGGGTTCCACCGAGACGGCTCCCATCTGTACCGACTGCCATTTCAATGCGACCCGCTCCGGCGTCATCGGCGTGCCGATTCCGGGTACCTCCCTAAAATTGGTTCCCTCTGCCGATAAGCTGGAGGTGCGTGTCAAAGGGCCCAACATCTTCAGTGGCTACTGGAAGCAACCCGAGCTGTCGGCCAAGGCCTTCGATGAAGAGGGCTACTACATGATCGGTGATGCCGTGGAGTTCGTAGACCCCGAGCGTCCCGAGATGGGACTGCTGTTCGACGGTCGCGTCGGTGAAGACTTCAAATTGTTGACTGGCACCTGGGTGCATGTCGGGGCCCTGCGCATGGCCGGCCTCGAGGCCATCGCGCCGGTCGGCCAGGATATCGTGGTCGCCGGCCATGATCGTGACGAGATCGGCTTTTTTATCTTCCCGCATCCTGAGGAGTGCCTCCGTCTGTGCCCGGACCTGCCGGAGAATGCTTCCCTGGAGACGCTGGTGAAGCGCCCTGAGATCATCGAGCGCGTGCATCAGGGCCTTCAGGCCTTGAAGGCCGATGGAGGCGGAACATCGACCTACCCGACCCGTGCCCTGTTGCTAAGCGAGCCACCGTCTGCAGAGGCCGGCGAAATCACCGACAAAGGCTACATCAATCAGCGCATGGTGCTGACACGTCGAGCAGAACTGGTGAAAGCACTCTATGCCGATGTGCCGGATGAGCGTGTCATCACCCTGAATACCCAGTCTTGAAACGCGAGGACACCATGAGCGAGACACTGGTCAAGACATCACTGGATGCCACTATCTACACCATTACCCTGGCGCGCCCCGAAAAGCGCAACGCCGTCAGCGACCGCTTGCTGGCCGCCCTGAAAGAGGCGATAGCCGCTACCCCAGAGGGCACCCGAGTAATCATTCTTGCCGCCGAAGGTAAGCACTTTTGCGCTGGTTTGGACCTCTCAGAGCATCAGCATCGCGAACCGTTCGGTGTAATGAAGCACTCGCGTGGCTGGCATCGCATCTTTGACCGCCTGCAGAATGGCGGCATCCCAGTGGTCGCCGCCTTGCAAGGCGCAGTGATTGGCGGTGGCCTGGAGTTGGCGACCGCCACCCATGTACGCATTGCTGAACCCACCACGATTTATCAGATGCCCGAAGGGCGTCACGGCATCTTTGTGGGCGGCGGTGCTTCGGTTCGCGTGGCCAATATCATCGGTCCAGGTCGTATGTGCGAGATGATGCTTACCGGACGCATCATGGAAGCCGATGAAGGGCAGCGCTTGGGACTATCTCATTATGTAGTCAACGAGGGCGAGAGTCTTAATAAGGCCCATCAGTTGGCCCAACGAATTGCCGAAAATGCCCCAATGGCCAACTGGGCCATGGTGTCAGCCATCTCCCGCATCGCCGATATGAGTAGCGACGACGGCCTATTTGTTGAGTCACTGACCGCCGCTCTAACGCAAACCAGCCCAGAAGTTGTTGCGCGTATCGGCGAATTTCTTGAGCGCAAGAATCAAGGCCCTAGAAGCTAAAATTAGATTTAATTAAGACAGGAGTTTTGCCATGAACTGTAAAGATAATACGTTTCTGATTACCGGTGGTGCCTCTGGCTTAGGTGAAGCCACTGTCCGTGCACTACACACAGCTGGCGCTCGTGTGGTCATCGCCGATCTCAATAGCGAACGCGGCGAATCACTTGCTGCCACGCTCGGTGATAATGCAGTATTCCAGCGTACCGATGTCACCAGTGAAGCTGACGCACAAGCAGCCGTGGATAAAGCGCTAAACACATTCGGCAGCCTGCAAGGACTGATTAACTGCGCTGGAATTGGTGACCCTGCCAAAGTAGTGGGCCGTGAGGGGCCGCAGCCACTGGAAGTTTTTTCTCGTGTCGTGCAGATCAATCTGCTAGGTACTTTCAACATGCTGCGCTTGGCTGCCGCAGCCATCGCTAAAAGTGAGCCCCAGGCCGACGGCGAGCGTGGGGTTATCATCAATACCGCCTCGGTGGCAGCCTATGACGGCCAAATCGGTCAGGCTGGCTATGCCGCGTCCAAAGGGGGCGTCGTTTCGATGACACTACCAATCGCGCGCGAACTGGCTCGTCACGGTATCCGCGTGATGACCATTGCGCCTGGCCTGTTTATGACCCCACTAATGAAAACGCTGCCCGAAGAGGTTCAGCAATCACTAGCTGCCTCAATCCCCTTTCCCAACCGCCTTGGCGAGCCAGATGAGTTTGCCCGGCTGGCTTGCCATATTGTCGGCAATACCATGCTCAACGGTGAAACCATTCGACTCGATGGCGCTATCCGCATGGCCCCACGCTAAACGTTTATTTCACCACACTGACCACGGTGGGTTACTGAATAGCCCACCCTCTCCCATTGATGAATCGGCTACCATCTTCAAGAGGAAGCCACGACCATGATCGACTATCAAGCGCCGCTACGGGACATGCAGTTCATACTCGATGAGCTCGCAGGTCTCGGCCAGATTACCGACCTTCCGCGCTGTGAGGATGCCTCTCCCGATTTGGTAGCAGCTGTGCTGGAAGAAGCCAGCAAGTTTGCATCCGGCGTCCTAGCCCCCATAAACCGTCAAGGCGACTTGCAGGGCTGCCGATTGGAAGGCGAGCAAGTAATAACACCCGACGGCTGGCAGGAGGCCTATGATCAGTTTCGTGAAGCGGGATGGATAGGCCTCTCTCTACCGCAGGAGTTCGGCGGCCAAGGCTTGCCAAAGCTTGTTTCTACGCCCGTTTGGGAAATGTGGTTCTCCACCAACATGGCGTTCGCGATGCTTCCCCAGCTTAATGTGGGGCAAACTGAAGCGCTGATGATTGCCGCCAACGATGAACAGAAGTCCACTTGGCTACATAAGGTGGTCAGCGGAGAGTGGGCGGCCACCATGAACCTCACCGAGCCTCAAGCTGGCTCGGACTTAGGCGCCACACGGATGCGCGCCGAGCCTACCGAAGATGGCAGTTACCGTCTGTTCGGCCAGAAGATTTATATCTCATACGGTGAGCACGAGCTCACCTCTAACATTGTGCACCTTGTGTTAGCAAGACTCCCCAATGCCCCCGAGGGCGTCAAGGGGTTGTCGTTGTTAATAGTGCCCAAGTTCTTGCTTGACGACGATGGCCAGCCAGCCGAGAAAAATGATATCCGCTGTATTTCCATCGAACACAAGATGGGCATCCATGGTAGCCCTACCTGTACGCTTAGTTACGGCGACAAAGAAGGAGCCTCTGGCTACTTGGTTGGTGAGCCGCACCAGGGTTTGAAAACCATGTTCATCATGATGAACGATGCACGTTTCAATGTGGGCGTACAGGGTGTTGCTATGGGTGAGCGAGCCTATCAGGCCGCATTGGACTATGCCCAGCAACGCATACAAGGTCGTAACATCATCAATGGGGCCAGTAACCAGCCGATAATTTCCCACCCTGACGTCAAGCGCATGCTGGTATCGATGCGCGCCCGATTGATGGCTATGCGTGGCCTACTTTATACGGCAGCTAGCTGGTTTGATATTGCTAATCATCATGGTGACACTCAGGTTGCCGATAAGCACAGCCGCTATGTCGACCTTTTGATGCCAGTGGCTAAAGGGTGGTGCACCGAGGTCGGTAACGATATCTGTGATGAGGCCATACAAGTGTTCGGTGGCATGGGCTTCGTCGAAGAGACGGGAGTAGCACAACTGTTTCGTGATGCACGTATTATGACCATCTACGAAGGCACCACAGGCATTCAGGCAAACGACCTCCTAGGTCGCAAAATTCTGCGTGAAAATGGTACCACCCTGCGTGAGCTACTCTTCGATATTCGTACCACTGGCAAGGCGTTGGAACAGGTGGATGAGCTTCGCGATTTAGCTACTGACCTCGACGAGTTAACCACTCAGCTCCACATCACTACCGACTGGGTGCTTGAACAGGACCAAGCACGGATTGCCGACCTCTACGGTGGCGCGACTCCCCTCTTACACTTAATGGGTACTGTTTGCGGTGGTTGGCAGCTGACGCGGATGGCCCTGGCAGCACACGCCAAGCAGAATGCCGCTGGTGAAGACCCTGATTACCTGGCAGGCCTCATTTCATTAGCACGCTTTTATATGGCCACTTTCGCCCCCCAAGCCTACGCCCATGCCCGAGCGGTTCGTTATGGCGGGCAGGTACTGACAAATTTCCCCGAATCAGCCCTTTAACACGGACACAACCTTTAGGAGGCATGATGAAAGTACTCGTCGCGGTGAAACGCGTCATCGACTACAACGTCAAAATCCGCGTTAAAGCGGATCATTCGGACGTTGATCTCACCAACGTAAAAATGGCTATGAACCCCTTCTGCGAAATTGCCGTGGAAGAAGCCGTGCGCCTGAAAGAAAAAGGCATCGCCACGGAAGTAGTGGCGGTCTCCGTTGGCCCCAAAGCCGCCCAAGAGCAACTGCGCACCGCGCTGGCGCTGGGCACAGATCGCGCTATTCATATCGAAACCGACGAGCGCGCCGAATCCCTCGCGGTCGCCAAACTGCTGGCCAAAGTGGTAGATGAAGAGCAGCCCGGTCTAGTGATTCTCGGTAAGCAAGCCATCGACACCGACAACAACCAGACCGGCCAGATGCTCGCCGCGTTGACGGGTCTGCCGCAAGGCACTTTCGCCTCAGAAGTGGCGGTGGACGGGGACAAGGTTAACGTTACCCGTGAAATTGACGGCGGCCTGCAAACCATCGCCCTGACGCTGCCCGCAATTGTCACCACCGACCTGCGTTTGAATGAGCCGCGCTACGCCAAGCTGCCGGACATCATGAAAGCCAAGAAAAAGCCGCTGGATGTCAAAACCCCCGCCGATTACGGCGTGGAAGTGGCCTCCAAGGTCACGCTGCCCAAGGTAGAGTCGCCCGCTGAGCGCAAAGGCGGTATCAAAGTGGCCTCGGTAGACGAGCTGATCGACAAACTGAAAAACGAAGCCAAGGCGCTTTAATAGGAGCGAATCTCATGAGCATTCTGGTACTTGCCGACCTGCATGAAGGCCAACTGGCGGGCGCCACCGCCCACGTAGTCGCGGCCGCTCAGGCCATCGGTGGTGAGATTGATATTCTGGTCGCCGGCGAAGGCGTTCAGGCGGCGGCAGACGCCGCTGCCAAGCTCGACGGCGTGAGTAAAGTGCGCGTCGCCGATAATGCCGTTTACGCCCACCAGCTCGCCGAGCCCATGGGCGCGCTGCTGGTCGAACTGGCCGATGGCTACACCCACGTCCTCGCCAGCGCCTCCACCACCGGCAAAAACGTGCTGCCGCGGCTAGCCGCGCTAAAAGACGTTAGCCAACTGTCGGATGTACTCGGGGTGGAAAGCGCCGACACCTTCCTGCGCCCGATCTACGCCGGTAACGCCATTGCCACGGTGAAAAGCGACGACGCATTAAAAGTCATCACTATCCGCACTACCGGCTTTGATGCGGTCAGCGACGGTAATAGCGCGCCGATCGAAGCGGTCGATGTGGTGGTTGAAAACAGCCAGTCCAGCTTTGTCAAAGAAGAGCTGGCAGCATCGGATCGTCCCGAGCTGGGCGGCGCCAAAGTAGTAATCTCTGGCGGACGCGGTATGGGCAATGGCGAAAACTTCAAACTGCTCGACGGCATTGCTGACAAGCTGGGTGCAGCCATTGGTGCTTCGCGTGCAGCGGTAGACGCAGGCTTTGTCCCCAACGATATGCAGGTCGGCCAGACCGGTAAGATCGTTGCTCCAAATCTGTATATCGCCGTGGGCATCAGCGGTGCCATTCAGCACCTAGCGGGCATGAAAGACTCCAAGGTGATTGTCGCGATCAACAAAGACGACGAAGCGCCGATCTTCCAGGTCGCTGACTACGGCTTAGTGGGGGATCTGTTTGAGATTCTGCCCGAGCTTGAGCACAAGCTGTAAAGCGCTTCTTCGCGCTGAGAACAACATGGGCGCTCCTCCCATTCTCATAGGAGTTGCCCAAGGTTTACATAAGCGGTCATAATGAAAGCCTATAGCTACCGCCATAAGCCTATCTGACAGTCTAAGTTATTAAACGTACATCCCGCCATTAACGTTTAACGTCTGGCCATTGACGTAGGCGGCATCATCGGAGGCCAGGAAAGCCACTACACTGGCCACCTCCTCCGGCAGACCTCCACGCCCCTGTGGAACCCTCGCGATCAACTTGTCGCGAACCTTTTCGGGGATCTGAGCGGTCATCTCGGACTCGATGAAGCCCGGTGAGACGGCATTGATCAGCACTCCCTTGCGAGCAAGCTCCTTACTCAGACTCTTAACGAAGCCGATCACTCCGGCCTTGGCCGCCGAGTAATTGGCTTGACCGAAGTTCCCCTCGTTACCTGAAAGCGAGCTAATGCAGACAATGCGCCCCGACTGCTGCTCCACCATATAACGAGCCGCCTCCTGAGTGCAGATAAACATTGAAGTCAGGTTAACATCTATCACCTGATTCCACTGATCGTCAGTCATTTTGAGGAAAGCGGCATCGCGGGTGATACCAGCGTTGTTGACCAGCACATCCAAACGCCCAAAGTGATCTTTCACTTGTCGAAAAAGTGCCACAACCTGGGTACGATCAGCTACGTTGCAAGCTATCGCTAGGTTATCGTGGCCCTGCTTAGTAAGCGATTCAGACACTTGCTGAGCAGCCTCGCCGTCGATGTCTACTACCACGACTCTAGCGCCCTCGTCGGCCAGCCGCTCAGCCATAGCGGCACCAAGGCCGCGCCCAGCGCCAGTGACGACTGCTACTTTTTCGTGCAATCTCATAAACTCATCTCCAAAAGGAAAGCCCTCCAGATGCAGGGTTCTATGCGAACAAGAACCCATCCAATGTAGGAATTCGTAAAAACTTCACCAGACAAAATACATACATATAAAAAAGGCGAATCATAAAGCGCTATACCGCCTAATGACTCGCCGTTCAAAAGATCAAAACGAGAAAAGGATTTATCTAGACGTCACGTTATTAGAACTTATACATTGCCATAAGCTCTACTTGCTGCCCGCCTGGACGAAGAGGCATCGTAAGTGCGTTACGATCACGCCACTCGACCCCAATGTCCAAATTAGGCAAATAGGTATAAATTAGATTAACGTTAGTTACCTGAAGCGTATCGTCATCTACAGTTGGCGCTACCTCATCAGCGGTCACCTGCCCATAGCGAATATTGCCACGGAGACTATCGGTGAACCGGTGACTGACACCAGCAGAAAATCCTGTCGTGCTAACCAGATCACCGGACGCGTTGACTTCACCTTTAGACGCAATGGTGGGTCCCGGAGCAGCAGCGCCGTTAAACCCCCATCCAGAGGACACATTATTACCCTCCCCTGTATATCCACTCAGGGCAAGAGAGGTGTCACCAAAGTTGAGCTTACCCGCCAGGGAGATCGCAGCGCCAAACTCTGAATCATTGACACCCGTCTCAACCTCCCGACCGGTGACGGCAAGATTAAACCCATGCCCGGCCTCGGTTCGGTACGTATAGGATGCCACCATGTCCGGCATGTCGGCATCACTGTAGAGCGGATCCTGGAAACTGAAGCGCAAACCACCAGTCGTGTAGTGCAAAACGAGATCCGGCCGAACGACGGCCCCACTACCAGCAATGCTACCGATTCCTGTACCGTAGAAATCCAAAATCTCGACATCAAATGGCGCAGTAGCGAAAAACTGGCCATTCCACGTCTGGCCAAGCGTCAGATTGTCGACCTGGATAAAAGCATGACGCAGACGCATGGCGTAACTGGTGTCAGCCGTATCTGTGGCATTGTCCCAGAAGTCCCCCTCCACGAAGGCCGTCACATCATGGCCCTGGACCTCACTGTCGATCTCGAAATTAAGTCGTGACTGACGAGCAGATCCATCAAAAGAGTTATCTCCCCCATCAGGGGTGTTGAAAATCCCTTCAGCTTTAACATAACCGCCAATGCTAAACGTTGTTCCGTCAACTTCACCAATTTCAAGGGCGTAAGCTTGAGAAGACATTGAAGCAACTGCTACGGCTAATGCGAGCCTGTTTTTAATTGTCATACTGTCCATACTCCAGATTGTTTTTATGATGTTAAAAGACTCAATATTTTAATGAGCCAAAAATGGGGTAGCCCCCAGAAAAGTGCTAGCTGTGTTAGCTTTCACTAAGCACTCCGTTCCCAATACATTGCTTGCGTGTTCCTATCCCCTACCTCCTGCGAGTACTCATCCAACTTTGACGATCAGCGCCGCGGCCGAGTCACCGGCAGCACAGCCGGTCACCAAGGCGTAGCCACCGCCTTTGAGCACGGTTTCCTCGATTGCCTCAATCAATAGCCGTGCCAGCGTCGGGCCCTGAGGGTGACCAAATACCAACGAGGTACCGTAGTTGTTGAACTGCATGGCATCCAAGCCAAGTGCCTTGGCTAAGTGCAGGTCATTAACAATAAACGGGCTGTGATTCTTGATCGTGGTGATCTGATCGATGGTCAGCCCCGCCAGGTCAAGTGCTTTTTGAGCCGCCGAAGCAGGAGCCATTGGCATGTGAGCCGCTTTGGTACGAGCATAACCGTAAGAGAGGATCTGCACCGCCAGCATTGAATCCGTACTCAGCTCTGCCGCTCGCTCGCGTGTGGTGACGATGATCCCGGCATTGCCGTCTCCTGGATGGGTCTGGGAGCCAAACGTGTGGATTCCCTCAGGTTGTACGGTACGCAGCTTTGCCAAACCTTCAGCGCTGGTCGTCATTACCCCCTCATCTTCCTCAACTAACTTGGTCTCTTTACGCGATACAGGCACCTCAACCGGGAACATATAGCGCTTTTGGAAAGCACGGTCATTGGCTAGCGCTTCGGCATACTGCTCATAGCGGCACAGCGTCAAATCATCGCCCTGCTCTCGAGTGAAACCATGCTCGCGCGCGACGTTCTCCGCCGTGGTCAACATGTCCTTCCCAGTGGCTGGGTCGGCATTAATATTGTCCATGTTCCAGTTTTCGGCGATCACCTCGCCGCCCGGCCCGGAGGGGTTAGGCCAAATGGTATGTGGCGCATTCGAGGTACGATCAGTGAGTAGGCAGTAAGTGCTTTGCAGACTGCCCGTCTCCACCGCTGCAGCAGCGTTGAATACTGCCGTGGTCGCGGTGGCACATGCCTGGGTGATATTCTGCCCCGGTATCTGGGGAGCCCCCATCATGGCTGCCGCCCAGGGCGCACCGTAGAAAATGGCTTTCTGGCCTACCGAAGCACCTAGATAAAGGTAGTCAAAGATTGTTGGGTCGATTCCCCTCTCAGCTAGCCAGCGTTTGCTGGTCGCGGCACCCAATTCGATCGAATTGCTGTTGGCCAAACTACCCTGCCACTTGCAAAAAGGGCTGCTGTAATAGCCACCGTAGGGAATAAATGCATTCTTGAACATCGAGGTCTCCTATCGTAACGACCGAGTACCGCTCGCCTTCGGTGGAGGCAAACGATAATTTGTGGTTTATCTACCCAGCAGGTTTTCGCGCAGCCCGCCCCACTGCTCTTTGAACAGTTCGGTGGGCATTTCTTTCAGATCGGGTGAGACCTTCGGGGTAAACTCCATTGCGCTGAAAATATCGCGCTGGATATCGATGCCCGGTGCTATTTCCGTCAGCGTAATCTCGCCATCAATGAGTTCGAAGACGCAGCGTTCGGTGATATATAGCACCGGCTTACCCACTTCTTGGGCATAGCGGCCGCTGAATGTGATCTGATCAACGCGATCCACAAACTTCTGGCGGCTGCCTTCCTCACGGATAACGACGCGTTCTTCGACGATCTCAACCTTACTGCCATTGGTGAAAGTGCCGCAGAAAACAACCTTGCGAGCGTTTTGACTGATATTGATGAACCCACCGGGGCCTACAACCTTCTTGCCGAACTTGCTGACGTTGAGGTTGCCCTCATGGTCGGTCTGGGCGAGTCCCAAAAAACATACGTCTAAGCCACCACCGTCATAGAAATCGAACTGGTAACCATGATCGATAATCGCTTCAGCGTTATAGGCAGTGGCGAAGTCCCCACCACTAGCAGGCACGCCGCCATAGGTGCCGAGCTCAGTGGTTAAGGTCATCAGGTCACTGACGCCTTCCTCAGCTGCCACACTGGCGACACCCTCGGGCATTCCGATGCCTAGATTGACGATGGCCCCCGGCACCAGCTCCATGGCAGCGCGCCGAGCAATGATCTTGCGCGGGTCAAGCGGCATCGGCCTGATACCCCCCAACGGCATCTTGAGATCGCCCGAAAGCGCCGGGTTGAAAGAGGTTGCCATCGTCTGCGTATGATTTTCTGGCTTAGCCACTACCACGTAATCGACCAAATCGGCCGGAATTTTGACTTTCTGGGGGTGTAAGGTGCCAGCCTGCGCCAGATACTCCACCTGAGCGATAACAATGCCACCGCTATTTTTAGCCGCCTGAGCCATCGAGAGCTGTTCAAGAAAGAGCGCTTCCCGCTCAAGAGTTAAATTGCCTCGCTCATCCGCAGTGGTGGCACGAATCACAGCGACATCAACTGGGAAGGTGCGGTACATCAACCACTCCTCACCTTCTAGCTCAATAAGTTTTACAAGGTCTTCGGTAGTGACGCTATTGGCCTTGGCGCCCTCAAGCCGGGGATCGATAAAGGTCCCCAGGCCTACTTTCGAAATCACTCCCGGTTTTTTACCGGCAATATGTCGCCATAGATGGGCCATTACGCCCTGCGGTAGCAAATAAGCCTCTATCTTATTTTCAAGCACTAGCTCTACCATGCGCGGTGCCATACCGGTGTGGCCACTGATCAGCCGCTTGACCAACCCTTCATAGCCCAGGTGGCTCATGCCTTTATTCTTGCCATCACCACAGCCACAGCTATGAGCTACCGTCAGATTGCGAGGTGCGCCCGTTTCTAAAAATCGGGTTTCAAGTGCGGCTGCCACCTCTTCCGCAAAGCCACTGAGCCCCGCCGTGGTCCACACCAGCGTATCGTCATGCTTGATCATGCCCACTGCCGTATGAACATCAACTACCTTGCTCACAACCACCCCCTATTGATTAGCTTCCGGTCAGAAACAGCACGATCTCCGGAAAGAAGATCACCAAGGCAACCACAACAATATCTGCGATTAAAAACGTCGTGACGCCCTTGAAAATATCGACCAAAGAGGCGTACTGCCCCGCTACTCCTTTGATAACAAAGATGTTCATACCGACCGGTGGAGTGATCATGCCAATTTCGAGCAGCTTGACCAGCAACACACCAAACCAAATGAGGCTCACATCGTAGAGCTCGAAAACAGGCAACAGCACTGGCAAGGTCACCAGCATAGCGCCGAAGGGCTCCATAAATAATCCGAGGAACAGATAGATCAGCACCACGACCAGCATCAGTTGAAGATACGATGGCTCCCAACCTGTAACAGCGCCGGTGATATATCCCGCTAGGCCACTCAGGCTAAGAAATAGGGTGAACATGCTTGCCCCTACCCCAATGATCAAAAGTGCCGACGTGGTCGAGAGCGTCTCAAGTAGAGCAGTCTTCATCGCCTTCCTATCCAACCGACGAAGAATTAGCCCAATGAGTATCGCGCCAGCTGCTCCCACAGCTCCAGCTTCTGTCGCCGTAAAGAAGCCCGAAAAAAGTCCACCAAACACGAGCAGCCCTAACGCCATAACAGGCCAAATTTCTATCAAAGCCTGCTTGGCACTGATATTCCGTGCGTCAGCGGCTTGACGCGGCACAATGTCGGGACGTAACCAGCTGACTAACAGGATAACAATGCTGTAACTAATGGCTGTCAGCAGCCCAATCGAGATCCCCCCCAGAAACACCTGAGTGATAGATACCTGGGCAAAGACCCCATACACGATCATCAGAATGCTCGGCGGAATTAACGCGCCGATAGTGCCACCAGCAGCAATCGTGCCGCAGGCAAAGCTCGGTTTGTAGCCGCCTTTGACCATTTCAGGAATGGCGATGCGGCCCATAGCAGCAGCACATGCCACGCTTGACCCACTGACGGCTGCAAAGCCGGAACTGGCAAAGATGCTTGAGATAGCCACCCCACCAGGTAACCAGCGGAAAACCACTTTAGCTGCATTGAATAGGCCACTGGTAAGCCCCGTGTGGAAGCATACGAACCCCATCAAAAGAAACATTGGCACCGCACTAAGCGTCCACTTAGCGATGAATTCATACGGCGTAGAAGACAGCATGCCGATAGCCGTGTTCCAACCAAACATCACTGTGATACCCACCAACGACACAATAATCATCGACAACGCAACTGGGACGCGTAACGCCAATAAGACAAGCAGTGCCGCGATCCCGTAGAAGCCAATCTCAACAGACATGGAATTACCCTTCTTGCGAATCGACGGAGTAAGACGTCCCGCTAGCTAGCAACGGAATACGCATAAGGCAAACCAAAGCAGCAAGGCAGAACGATAGCGGTAATACAAAATAGGTAGGCCAAACAGGCATCGGGAAATTCAACGACATAACATAGGAACCGATCTGGAATTGCTCCATAGCTTTTCCCCAGGTGGCGACCATCAATACGAGATAGACGCCTGCTGACAGCAGTGATACCAGGACGTCCGATATGCGGATCAGCATTGGGTGCATTAGGCTTTCTAAAGCTTCGACAGTGATCATCTGCTTACGCCATTCGACCCAGGCAAGGGGAAGTAAAGCCAGAGTAATTAAGTAATAACGCGTTACCATCTCAAGCGTCGCAGGCATCGACGTCGATATCGTGGAGCGAAGAATAATGTCCAGGGTGACATGAAGCATCATTAACATAATTGCAACAGCACCCAGCAGCCCAAGTCCCATAGAAGCGCGATTCACCAGTCGATATATACAGGCCATGCAATAGCCTCCTATACTTGAGGAAGAGCCCCAAGACAGCTAAAAGAGGCCTTGGGGAAATACCAACTCAGGTGCCATAGGTAGTGAAATCTACCTTCTCCCAAACTTCCTGATTGATAGCATCAGCGATAGCTTCTGGATCTTCATCCAGCTCTTCGACGATAACGTTCCATTTTTCAACCAACCCCTGAAAACGCTCTAGCTTGGCGGTTGCATCGCTGACTCCATAGCGGCTCTCAGCCTGTTCAGCGGCATAGACGAGGTCCTCTTCAGCAAAACGCTGCGTTTCTTCCACCAACTCTTCACTAGCTTCAAGAATTTCAATACCGTTATCACGTGCGACCTGATCAGCTTCCGCAGGCATTTCATAGGCCCAGCGCTTAGTGGCGAGTGCACTCGCTCGGGTGGAGGCCCGCGCGACGGCTTTACGGTCCTCGGGAGACAAAGAGCTCCACACTGTTTGGCCAATCGCGTGAGAGGTCGTACTATGGAAAGTGCCAAGCCCGATGTAAGTTAGATAGTCAATGGCATCTTCAAGACGGAAAGAGATGATATCCGCTGAAGAGCCAATGGAGCCCTCAATCACACCCTGAGATAGCGCCTCAAAGGTCTCTCCTACAGGGGTGCTGACAGGTGTGCCCTCCATATGCTCAAGCCAGCGCGACCACTGAGGGCCGCCCACACGCATGCGCATGCCGCGTAAATCCTCAACGGTGGTCACCGGCTTATTCGTCATCAGATGGTAAACATCTGTTGTGTGGGTGCTGGTATAAACAATACCCAGCTCAGAAAACTCTTCCTGACAATCACCACACGTAGCAATGTATTCGGTAACCGCCCCGTTCATGGCCAAGGAGTTGGTACCAATCAAGCCTTGGTCACCGACTAGGTTGAAGTTGGGTAGGTCTGCAGGAAAATAGGCAGGCAGCAAAAGACCAGCCTCCACTAGACCGCTACGAATCGCCGTTCGCATATTGCCCAAGGAGGCAATTTCGGTCCCCATGATCTGACCACCAAGTCGGCCATCAGACTCTTCTGCTAATGTATTTAAAAACTCTGTATAGAGAGGTGTATGAGCAGGGTGAGCGGGAGGAACACCGGGTGCCAAGCGTAGATCACGAGCTTGTACAGCTTGTGCCAGCATGCTGCCAGCTAGAGCCATCATTGCTATGCTTTTTACTAACGATTTCATTTTCATATTGATACTCACTTCATTGGTCTTATTAGTGTGAAATGCAGCCTCAACGACCTACGCCTCGCGGAGAAGCTCCACGCTTCTTTCGCACCGGACATTTAATGCATGAAAGGTAAGAAGCTCTTATTTTTATGCACTATAATTCCACTTGAGCGCATTTATGAACCCGACTTTAGTCTCGACACCTAATAAAATAACGTATATTTTCGATTAAAATACACATAAAATTACTTAAACTGCTGTTTATTAAACATTTATTTAATTAAGTGCCTCGCCATAACTTTTCCCGATATTGATCAAAAAAAAGCATGCATTATAATGCTAACTATATGCTTAGCTTGGTTCGCAGTTGCTGAACTCTTCCTACCAAGCTCTATGCAACTTTTACAAAGTAAAATGAGCCCTTTGATGAAACCAGAAAAGACCGCAAGTGATGTTGAAAATGACAAGGTACAGCCTAATTATGCTGCATCTATCGGCGAACGCGTGCGTGCTTACCGCGCTCGCCGTGGTATTACACGGAAACACCTTTCTGACCAATCAGGCATCTCAGAGCGGTACTTGGCTCAGATTGAAACCGGTAAGGCCAATATCTCTCTCGATCTTCTCATGCGGCTGGCTCAAGCGATGGTTGTTCCCGTCCATGGGCTATTACCGACCAATGGACAGCCAGCTCTTCCGACCTCCCTCAACGATTATTTGCAACGCCTTTCGCCCTCCCAGCTAGAGGAAGCGCACCACCTACTTGTTGAGCACTTCAAACCCGCACGCGAGTGTCACTCAGGTATAGCACTGATTGGGATCCGTTTTGGCGGGAAAACAACACTTGGGGAATTATTATCAACAGAGCTTGACCTTCCTTTTATTCGCCTGAGTCAGGTCATTGAAGCGCAGGGTGGCATGAAAGTTGGCGAAGTTTTAGAACTTGGGGGTCAACGCACCTACCGACGTCTAGAGCGTGAAGCCCTTGAGTGGGTCATTAAAGAGTACCCCTTGTCAGTACTAGAAGTTGGTGGAGGCTTAGTTACCGAGGCTGAGACATTTCAGCGATTACTTAGCAATTTCTACACAGTGTGGCTTAAGGCTGCTCCGAATGAGCTTATGCGTCGCCTGATGGCGGCAGGAGATGTGCGCCCTCTCGAGGGAAACAATTATGATCATGCTTTGGAAGATCTTACTCGCATTCTGACCGAGCGTGATGCCGACTACCGTCAAGCGGACTATCTAATTGAAACGACGGATCGCACAGTAAGCCACTGTTTTCAGGAGCTCCTTGACGTCAGCCAACCCTTAATCAATAAACGTAACGCCATGGGCGTTGAAAGCGATTAATTGTTAGGACTGACTGGGCAGCTCCAACGTTGCCCTTCGCTAGAAAATAGCCAAGTAACTATTCAACAGGTCTCAGGCTAGCCAACCTTTTGTTTCTTTAGACATAGTAACGCCATTCGGCAATCTTGCCATCAAGTAACATGACCATCAGCGATATCAATGTTGAAGAGATTCTGGAACGGGCCCGCCGGTGAGCGCAAGCCCGGCGGCCAGATAAGGTATGAAGACATGATATTGGCGTCCGTCGATGATTCCGACGAGGTCGCCTGACGCGTCAGACTGAGTGAGCTGAATAGTTACAGATAACCTTAAATGAAGTCGGCCAATCTGTGTATATTGGCCTACCCATTTCTGAGGTTAAGTACTAAACAACGATCAAGCAGGCTCTAGCATGAAGCGCGTGAAAAACTCGGTAAGTTCATCAAAGCCATCGAGCGGAAGCACAAGCGAAACGTATTGATCCGGGCGCACCACCACCAACGCACCGGCGCCACGATCAATACCACGCAGATCGAAGATATCCTGGTCGGTACCCAGCACCGGCGCATGGGCTTTCTGGTAGTCCTGAAGGCCGAGAGCCCCTTTGTGCGGCTTGAGGACAGGATGCATATCGGCCCAATCCACCTCAAGATGCGATTGCTGGATGATGCCATGAATATCGAAGATCGCATCCAGGTCAGTCCCTTGTGGGGTAAAGCGTCGGATCGGCGACGCCTCGCTAGCCAAGAAATCCATCAGTTGGTTAAAGCGCGATCCTAGGCTTCTTGGGTCGACCATGTCGGCGAAGGCGTAGAGCCGCCAGCGGCCATCTGCGCGATGGACATGCCCGAGATGAGCCTGCCTGGAATCGCCGAGCCGGATCACCTCGGCCGAATGGAACCGCCGCCCGGGCGGGAAGCCGGTGGCCAAGTGCAGGTGAGTATCGTCACCGGTGAGCAGGTCCGGTGCGTAGTGGGTGGCAAACCCGGCGGTGAACTCACTGTTAGTGACGAACTGGCGCTGCACCTCGGCTAGGCCTTTCATGGCGGCCTGCGGGTCGTCGGAGTCTTGCGCAGCACCGATCGCCCTTGACCAGCGGGTATCCATCTCAATCAGATTTTCGGCGATGACGTGGCGCTCGGCATTGTAGGTGTGCAGTAAGCTGGCTGGGCTGCGCCCCTGCAGCACCGAGATCAGCTTCCAGCCCAGATTGAAGGTGTCCTGCATCGACACGTTCATGCCCTGGCCGGCCTTGGCGGTGTGGGTATGACAGGCATCACCGGCGATGAAGACCCGCGGCGTGCTACTCTCCATCTGGTCGTCATCGACATCGTCGAACTTGTCGGTGACCCGGTGGCCGACACGATAGACGGAGAACCAGGCGGTCTCCTTTACCTCGAAGGTGTATGGCGCCAGTACTGACTGTGCCTTCTCCAGCACATCTTCCTTGGTCAGCCAAGCGTCAGGGGCAATATTGCCCATGTCGACGTAGAGTCGGACCATGTAGCCGCCCTCGCGGGGGATCAGCAGGATGTTGCCTGCGTCGGCGGACTGGATGGTGCACTTGAAGCGGATATCGGGGAAGTCGGTCACCGCCAGCACGTCCATCACCCCCACGCCTTGTCCTCGCCGTGGCCCTGGGGCACCCGGCCGATCGAGTCGCGCACCACGCTGTGGGCGCCGTCGCAGCCGACCACATGCTTCGCCCGGACGGTGACCTCGCCGTCTGGCGTGTTGACGGTCACGGTGACTCGCTCGTCGGCGGCCTCAGGCACCTCCACTTTGACCGTCTCGTGGCTGTAGTCGACCCGCAGGCGGCTAGGAGAGTTCTCCATGTACTCCAGCAGGAAGTCGAGCAGCCTGGCCTGGTTAACGATCACGTGCGGGAACTCGGAAAGTCCGTCGCGAACGTCCTGCACACGACCAAGACGGGTGATCCGGGCCTTGTCATCGGCATCAGGGCCCCAGAAGTGAGTCTCGTTTATCCAGTAGGCCTCTGTGGTCAACCTTCCGGCCAGACCGAAGGCCTCAAACATCTCGACTGTACGACAAGCGATACCATCGGCACGCCCCACCTCCAGCGGCCCCTCAGCCTTCTCCACGACGCGGGTGACAATCTCGGGAGTTGTCGATAACTGGGCTGCCAGCAGCAGCCCGGCTGGGCCGGTACCTACGATCAGGACATCCACCTCCTCTGGAAGCGGACCCTGTTCGGCGCTGCGCCCTTCGGCCAGCGGGTGAATTCGCGGGTCGCCACTGCGGTAACCGTCGAGAAAGTACTGCATCTGCTCGCTCCATCCCGTTTGTTTCGGGCATTCGTTGTTTAATTTTCATCATGAATTTGGTTCGTATCTGAAGTGACAATTGATCACCACCAATATTAATCAGTATTGTGATTAATAAAAAAGGGGGCAATTAGACTTTCCTCCAAGGCCAAGCGTTCTGTGCGGCAGACTCTGGTGACCCGTTACTCTGTCTAGGTATCGACTTTCGGATAATTGATCATTATTGTGATCATCACAATAATGACGTATATCAAAAATCAATCATCCGCATGTATCGACCTTCTCGACTTTGGTCAATACATGGTCAGGCAAGTGCCCTCCCCCAGCGACAAATGACAAGAGAGTTAACAATGATAATTACCTCACACGTTTCGTGCCGCCATACCCTGAGCATAACGCTGCTTTCAGCCACTTTGCTCGTCGTTAGCACACCGCTCATGGCCAAGGAACTTCGCTTAGGTTTGATCACTCCTCCACAGCACATCTGGACGCAAACCGCTGAGCGATTTGCCGACGAGGTTGCCGAGCGCAGCGACGGTGAAATGGCCGTAGCGTTATTTCCTTCTGGCCAAATGGGTGATGAGTCGGCGATGTTTTCGCAAATGGAAACAGGCTTACTCGACATGGGTATTATGACGGCCGCGTTAACTAGCCAACGCGAACCATCGGTAGTCGGTTGGTTTACGCCGTTTCTATTTAATAGCGTGGCCCAAGCGGCCGAGGTGGCCGATACCGACGCAGCCCAGCAGATGCTTAAGAATTTAGAAGACAAAGGTCTTCATGCCTTTGGCTACACATTTGCTGGCATGCGCCATATTTTGATGCGTGACGCTCAGATAGAAAGTGCAGCGGATGTTGCTGGCAAAAATATGCGCATTATTCCCTTTTCAGCGATGAACGCTTGGTGGCGAGCGGTCGACGCTCGACCAATGCCAATCAGTTTGCCGGATGTTTATCAAGGCTTACAGAACGGTATGCTAGATGGCGTGGATATCGATCTTGATGCTTTAGTGGGGTCAGGCTTTTACGAAGTGGCCGAATACCTCACGCTGACCAATCACATGGCCTTCCCTGCCGTGTCGGTAATGAGCCAAGCAACGCGAGCCTCGCTCTCTAATGAAGAGCGCCAATTGATAGACGCGGCCATGGAAGATGCGCTGGCTTGGGGGATCGAGGCACAAATAGAAGCGGAAGAGCGTAATCTCACCATGCTCGAAGACCGCATTAATGTGTATACGCTAGAAAGCGCTGAAGACGCTTTCAGCACGGCGAACCAAGCGTTCGCTGAGCGCTTTGGCGAACACTCGCTTGTCCAAGCATTCCAGCAACAGTCTACCGAACTCCTTAACGCTGAATAAAATGCGTCGGGGCGCTTCTGCGCCCCGAACCAAAGAGGCGTGCCCAAGATGCATTTTCCCCAAAATACCTGGCTAACCAAGGCGAGTCGCCAGCTAGCCAAGGTTGAACAGCTGCTCTGCAACGTACTGATAATAGCTTTTAGCGCGTTGCTTATTACTAATGTTTTCGCACGATACGTACTTAACAGCCCGCTCTTTTTTGCCAATGAGCTAGCCGTATATATTCTGATTTGGATGGCGTTTCTCGCCATCTCTATCGCCATACATAATGACCAGCACGTACGTTTGACCATGCTGATTGCGATGCTGCCTAAAACGGCTCAGCGCGCTTGCTATTGGCTTACTGAGTTGGTCTGTCTGGCGATACTTACTACTGTTCTGTGGTACACCATCGCTTGGCTGCGGTCACCTTCGATCCACTACGATATCGCTATTACGCTCGATTGGCCCAAGTGGCACTTCTATCTCATCGTGCCGCTTTTCTGTGTCACATCGATTTTTCACCTCATCGCTAGGCTTTTTGATCGCTCGCGAGCGAGTTTCGTCCTAGCCAACGACGAGGAGTGACCCTATGACGCTTGCGGCTTTTATTGTGTTGATGCTGCTTGGAATGCCAATTGCCTTTGTCCTCCTGGCTTCAACACTTACCTTCGTGATCACTTCCGGTAACTACCGTCTATTTGAAAACCTACCCCAGGTTATTTTTGGCTCGCTAGAAGTATTTGATCTGCTGGCGATTCCCTTATTTATCCTGTTGGGCGAAATCATGAATGAGGGTGGTATTACACGTCGCATTATTACCGCCACACGTGCCTGGTTTGCGTGGATTCCTCACAGCATTGCCTACGTATCCCTCACCTCGAACTTGATGCTCGCCTCTATTATGGGTTCAGCGACGGCACAGATCGCTATTATGAGTCGGGTAATGACCCCCGAATTGGAGCGTGATGGTTACGACAAGGGGTTCGCCGCTGCATTGACGGCAGGTGCTGGCCTGCTGGGGCCGATTATTCCACCGTCAATGGTGTTTATTATCTATGGCGTCATTGCTCAAGTGTCGATTGGTGCCATGTTCATGGGGGGCATTCTTCCTGGGCTATTGCTGTTTATACTGATCAGCGGCTTAATCGCGATCATGGCGCGGCGCGCGCGTAAGAAAGGAAGCGTTGATCAGGAACGCACGCCTCTATGGCGTGCGACTCGTGGCGCACTGCTCACACTTAGCATTCCCATCGTCATTGTGGGCGGTATCGCATTTGGCATAGTGACGCCTACTGAATCTGCGGCGGCTGCGACGCTAATGGCGGTGGTGATAGGCGCCCTCTTCTTTCAAGAGCTTAAGTGGGGGCAATTACCTGGCGTTTTGAGCCGAACAGCGCGCAATACCGCCATTGTGCTATTTCTTATTGTCGCTGCAAAAGCCTTTGGTTGGGTACTGGTGTACAACCAGATACCTCAACAGGTAGCCGGGCTAATGCAAGGCACCACCGAAAGCCCGCTGGTATTTATGCTTCTGGTGTTCGTGATGCTGATGGTAGTGGGCATGGTACTTGATGGCATCGCTGCGCTGATCATTCTAGTGCCAATTTTGCTCCCGGTGGCGCAGCAAAGTTATGGGATTGATCCCGTCCACTTTGGCATCGTCACCTGTATGACACTAAGCCTGGGACTATTAACGCCCCCGGTGGGTGCAGGGCTCTATGTTGCCTCTGCTATCAGCAACGTTAGCTTGCCCCGCATTACGAAGTGGATCTTGCCTTTCATACTAGCGGCTTGCCTCGTCATTTTGGCGGTCATCTTTAATCCCTGGCTCGTTAACGTTTTCCGTTAACTCTAGCCGCTACCGCCGGCTTACTCTTTATCGATGTGGGGCACTGGCTAGTATCATGCTGGCCAGTGCTCCCATCCAGTGCCTATTACAGAAACTTCTGCTATGGTCACAGCGTATTTTCCCCTTTATAAGACTCCACATGACTCGATCACCGCTATCTGAAGCTTTTGACTTACCTGGCAATCTTTTAAGACGCTGCCACCAAATTAGCGTGGCTATTTTTCTGCGTAAGTGCGAAGCGTTCAACCTTACCCAACTGCAATATATAATCCTTTCTGCACTTGAAGAGATGGGAGCAAGTGACCAAATCTCCTTAGGTGGCTATACGGCATTGGATCGCAATACCATCGCTGTCGTAGTACGAAAATTAGAGGAGCGCGGGCTCATTACCCGGCACCGCAACCCTGAAGATCGTCGTTCGATGGTGGTGAAGCTAACCAAGGAAGGAGAGGCGTTACGAGAAGCCGTAGAGCCTGCTGTTGAAGAGGTTCAAAGTGATATCCTGGCGCCGCTTAACGCCGAGGAGCAACAGATGCTGCTTTCTCTACTGCAAAAGATCGCTAACGATAATAATCATTTAAGCCGTGTGCCCGTGCGCTTAAACGAAAGATAGCACTGTCAACAACTTCACGAAGTTTCATGGTATTTAAGCAAAAAAGCCCAAGCGATCACTTGGGCAATGAGAACAGAATGAGAGTAAAACGTTAAGTATTAACGGCTACTCAAGCGACTCATAGGGCAAACCGACATAATTTTCGGCGATGGTGGTCATGCCTGCTTTGAAGCTAGTGACGTAGTCCAACTCGGCCAACTGCATGCGACTGTTGAAATCTTCCTCATCAGAGAAATTGTGCAGCATGGAGGTCATCCACCAGGAGAAGCGCTCCGCCTTCCAGATGCGCTTCAGGCAGGTTTGCGAGTAGCGCTCGATCAAATCCGTGCGGCCTTCCTGGTAGACCTTCACCATTAGCCGATAGAGCGTATTGACGTCGCTGGCGGCCAAATTAAGCCCTTTCGCGCCGGTGGGGGGCACAATATGCGCCGCATCGCCGACCAGAAACAACCGCCCGTACTGCATGGGTTCGACCACGTAGCTCCGCAGCGGCGCGATGCTTTTCTCGATCGAAGGTCCAGTGACAAGCTTGGCGGCCACCTCGTCAGGCAGGCGGCGCTTGAGCTCTTCCCAAAAACGCTCGTCAGACCAATTTTCTACCTTTTCATCCAGCGGTACTTGAAGGTAGTAACGGCTGCGGGTGGCAGAGCGCATGCTACAAAGACTGAAGCCGCGCTCATGGCGTGCGTAGATCAGCTCATCAGAGACCGGCGGCGTATCCGAGAGCATGCCCAGCCAGCCAAACGGGTAGACTTTTTCGAACTCTTTGATGCGCTCTTGAGGGATCGCCTGGCGGGAGACGCCATGGTAGCCGTCACAACCAGCGATATAGTCGCACTCCAGCCGGATCGTTTCGCCGTTGTGTTCAAAGGTGAGATAAGGGCTGTCACTCTCCAGATCGTGGGGCTGGACGTTTTCTGCTTCATAAAGCGTGGTTGCACCAGCGGCGGCGCGGGCCTCCATCAGATCCCGCGTCACTTCGGTTTGGCCGTATACCATCACTTTGCTGCCGCCGGTCAGTTCATCCAGTGCGACCCGCACGCGGCGGTTGTCGAACACAAGCTCAAAACCGTCATGGGGTAAGCCTTCTTTATCCATACGCTGGTCAACACCCACCTCGCGCAGCAGGTCTACCATGCCCTGCTCAAGGACACCGGCGCGGATACGGCTTAATACATACTCACCGCTACGCCGTTCAACAATCACATTATCAATGCCTTGGCGATGCAGTAACTGACCCAGCAGTAGACCAGAAGGCCCTGCGCCAATAATCGCGACCTGTGTCTTCATAGGGGATGCCTCATCATTGTCATTATCTAAAACTTATGACTTGTATTTTTCAATGAAACACGCCGCATAATAAGGCATGATCTAGATCAATTATTGGACATTTAGCGTTTTATTACCCAACCTTAGTCGTAGAGGAGATATAGGTGATGACAGCCTCGTCGGCAACCTCCGTTCCGGTATTTAAGCTCTATGGCGAGACACAGCACTGGCCCACGCCCGACTTGCTCCACTGTGAGTCCATCCCCGAGCGCAGTCGTCTGCACGACTGGCGTATCCGGCCGCACCGCCATGCCGACCTCGTGCATATTCTGTTTATTTCTCACGGTAGCGTTGAGTTAGAGCTGGAGGGAACAAGCCACCGGCTGCAAAGCGCTAGCGCTATCGTTGTGCCCGCAATGGCTATTCACGGCTTTCTCTTTTCACCGGATGTGGAAGGACACATTATCACCCTGGCCAAACCGCTGGCAGACCACTTACATGGACTCATGGGTGAGAGCAGTACGCTAAAAAAAGCCGACTTTTACCCACTGCTACAGGCCAACCGGGCTGAGCGAATTGCCACACTGGTGTCTCAGATCGACCAGGAGTACCGCCAACCGGCCCCCGGCCGGAACAGCCTACTCGAAGCACTTATTCAAGCCTTGGTGGTCGAGCTATCGCGCCTTTGTGCTTATACCGGCAGCACGGCAAAGCGCTACGGCCCCCGCCAGAGTGACAAAGGTCGGCAGCATTTAGAGCACTATCAAGCGCTGGTCGAAGCGCACTATCGCGAGCAGCCGAGTATTGAACAGTTAGCCGTGCAGATAGGCGTGAGTAGCGCACACTTAAACCTGCTCTGCCGCCAACTCGCGGGTCGCAGTGCCCTGCAGTTGCTGCATGAACGTCTGCTGCTAGAAGCCAAGCGCCAGCTCACCTATACCAATATGACCATTGGTCAGGTCTCCGACAGCTTAGGCTTCTCTGAACCGGCTTACTTCACGCGCTTTTTTAAACGCAATACAGCGCTTTCGCCGCGTGAATTTCGGCTGCGTCAAACGGTGGCGGTTAACGAGATCACTAAATAGGATAATGCCTTGGCCCTAGCTGCATCGTCATCCAGCGTAACTCTGTGAACTCTTCGATGCCTGCCTTACCGCCAAAGCGTCCGTAGCCGCTGGATTTCACTCCGCCGAAGGGCATTTGCGGTTCATCGTGTACCGTGGGCGCATTGATATGGCAGATACCCGTTTGTAAGCGCCCTGCCACTTTCATGGCGCGTGCGCTATCGCGGCTGAACACCGCTGATGAGAGGCCGTACTCGCTATCGTTAGCGATGCGCACTGCCTCTTCTTCACCATCAACACGGATCACTGCGACGACCGGGCCAAACGACTCTTCGCTATATAGCCGCATAGCACTGGTCACACCATCGATGACCGTGGCCTGCATCACCACGCCCTCGGCTTTACCACCCGCGGCTAAGTGCGCGCCTTGAGTGACTGCGTCATCGATGAGGCTATTTAGTTTTTCACCTGACTGCGCGTTGATTAAAGTGCCCAGGCTGTTGCTTTCATCACGTGGGTCGCCTGCTTTTAGCGCCTGAGCCCGCGCGGCAAACTTCTCCACAAAAGTATCCGCCACTTGGTTATCAACAATAACCCGCTCGGTGGACATGCAGATCTGGCCTTGGTTAAAGAACGCGCCAAAGATTGCCGCGTCCACGGCAGCGTCTATGTCGGCATCATCCAATACCAAAAACGGTGCCTTGCCACCCAGCTCAAGCAGCACGGGCTTTAAATACTTGGCCGCTTGCTCGGCAATGATTTTTCCAACGCCCGTGGAGCCAGTGAAGTTAATCCGCCGCACAGCAGGATGGGCAATTAACGCGCTTACCACGTCAGCGGCATCTTCAGGCGCGTTGGTAATCACGTTGACGATGCCCTCGCCCAACCCCGCTGCTTGTAGCACTTCACCAATTAAATGGTGTGTCGCTGGGCACTGCTCAGAAGCCTTCAAGATCACGCTATTACCACACGCTAAGGGCGTAGCAATGGCTCGCGTACCCAGAATAATCGGCGCATTCCAGGGCGCAACACCCACGACGACGCCACACGGGATGCGCACGCCCATGGCCATGCTGTCAGGCACGTTAGAGGGGATGATATCGCCCTGGATCTGGGTGGTTAACGCCGCCGCCTCACGCAGCACATCAGCCGCCACTTTAACGTTAAAACCTGCCCAGCCAAGGGTAGCGCCAGTCTCTTCTACCATCCGATCAATGAAATCCGCTTGGCGCTGCTCCATTAGTTCGGCGGCTTTCAGCAGCTTGGCGCGCCGCTCCCCAGGGCCCGTTTGTGACCATGCCTCAAACGCCTGGCCTGCGGCGTCGGCGGCCGCGTTAGCGTCACCGACACTTGCCGCCGCAGCAGTGGTCACCACTTCACCGCTTAACGGATTCGCACGGGTAAAGGTGGCTGTATGCTCGGCAGGGGTAGATTGGCCCGCTAACATTAGCTGAGTGGTGAACATGTCATAAGCTCCTGTAGTTGTGGTTGTGATCGCGCTGGCTTGAATAGTGGCAAGCGTACTTGCCGCTAGAGTAGAAACAGCGTGCTTAAAATGGGGAAAGCAATTAATAACGCCAGCCGTATCAGGTCGGAGACGACAAAAGGCGCCACCCCTTTAAATATCTCCCCCAGCCCCACGTGCGGTGCCATCGCTTTAATCACGAACACGTTCATCCCCACCGGCGGGGTCATCAGCCCCAGTTCAACGGTCAGTACGGTCAAAATACCGAACCATACCGGGTCGATACCCATCGCCTGAATAATCGGATAAACCACCGGTACGGTGATTACTAGCATGGCGATGGAGTCCATAAACATACCCAGCACAAAGTAGAGCGCCAGAATGCACAGCACCACGACGATAGGGGTTAGATCCATGCCGTAGAGCAGATCAGTAATCGAAAATGAAATACGCGACACCGAGATGAAATACCCCAGCGTTTCTGCCCCTACCAGCATAAAGAAGACTACCGCGGAAAGCGCCAACGTCTCCTGTACGCTGTGCCATAGCTGGGCACCACGCATGCCTTTTACCAGGGCGTAAATCAGGGTGGCGAACGCCCCGACACTTGCCCCCTCGGTGGGTGTAAAGGCACCAAAATAGATACCTAAAATCATCACCAGGAAAACGCCAAAGAAGGGCACTAAGCCGGTCAGCGAGAGCAGCTTCTCTTTCCAAGCAGTGGGTTCACCCGCCACGGCAAGGGAAGGACGCAGATACATGACTACCGTAATGGTCAGTGAATACATCACCAGCCCCAGCAGACCGGGAATCAGCCCCGCCATGAACATATCGCCAACGGACTGTTCGGTAAGAATGGCATAGATAAGCAGCGCGATACTGGGCGGTATCATAATACCCAGCGTGCCGCCTGCAGCCAGCGCGCCGGTCGCTAAGCCACGGTTATAGCCATAGCGCTCCATCTCCGGCAGCGCCACCCGAGTCATGGTGCTCGCCGTGGCTAACGAAGAGCCGGAGATAGCGGAGAAGATACCGCAAGAGCCCACGGCCGCAATCGCCAGGCCGCCCTTCCAGCCACCGCAAATAACCCGCGTTGAATCAAACAGCTTACCGGCCATGCCCGAATGGGCCGCCAGCACGCCCATTAAGATAAACATGGGTACGGCGCTGAAGCTGTAGTTAGAGAGCACTTCTACCGGCACTGTTTTTAACTGCGCAACGGCTGCGTCCCAACTAATGATTTGCGCAAAGCCCACCACGCCCACGATCAGCATCGTGAGGGCAACGGGCACACGCAGAATCATCAATACCAATAAAAGCCCTAGCCCGATGGCGCCAATCGCTTCACTCCCCATGAGCCGCCTCCTCACCTGTGGCATAGATCATGCCCAGCAGCGCATGCATAAAACTTCGCAACCCCAGCAGTAAGCTGAGCACCGCTGCCAATTGGAAAATGGGCCCCATAGGCAAGCGCAGATCTTGAGTGACTTCTCCGTACTGCGTGGCGGCAGCAGCAGAGTCCAGTAACCCCACAAACAGGATTAGCCCCAGCGCCGTAAAGCCCAGCAAAAATAGCCCTTGGATACGATTTTTTATCGACTGGGGTAAGCGGTGTGAGAACGCTTCCACCACCACTTGGCTTTTCTCGACATTAGCGGCCATTGCCGCCAATAGCGCGAACAGCATCAAATAGCTAACCAACTCAACACTGCCGGAAACACGCAACGCAATGGCACCTTCCGTTAGCCGGGAAAGATAGCGAGTACTGACATCGGCAATGGTCACCGCCAACAGCCCGATCAGTGCGACCCCCGCCACCAGGCGACAAACAAGGGCCAGCCAATGGCTGGCCCGATAGAGGAGTTGTTGAAAAGAGAGACTAGACTGCATGAAAACTTACCCCTCTTGGGTACCACAAGACTCGCTAGCGGCCAGTGCAGCCTCATACACCTCGCGGGCTTGGCTCAAACCACGCTCTTCCAACTGCGTTAGGTAGTTTTCGATACCGGTTTCGAGCGGCTCTTGCCAGTCAGGGTGTTGAAGCGGGTTTTCGATTTCACGAATGGTATGGCCCGCATCAACCGCTTCTTGCTTGCCTTCAACATCTAAGCGGTCGAACACGGCACCGGCGTTTTCAGCCCATTTCATGCCTGAGTTATTATCAATCACCGCTTGCTGCTCTGGGGTCAGGCCGTCATAGGCACGCTGGTTCATGGTGGCGACAAAGATCAGCGTATAGAACGGCACTTCGGTGTGATAACTGACTAGCTCATTAACGCGGAAACCTTTTAAACCTTCCCAAGGAAAGCTTAAGCCATCAATCACGCCGCGCTGCATGGAGGTGTAAATATCGGGCGCTGGCATGCCCACCGGGCTTGCACCCATATTTTCTAGCATCTCACCCGCGACGGCGGTGGGGCGACGAATGCGCAGGCCTTCCAGATCGGCAGGGGTTTGCACATCGGTGTCGATGGTGTGAATACCACCGGGGCCCGTGGTAAACATAAACAGCGGGCGGGTATCTTCGTATTCGCTATCCAAATGGCCGTCGTCATAGAGCGTTTGCAACACACACGCCCCTTGGGTTGCCGTTGAGGCGACACCTGGAAGCTCGACAATTTGCGACAGCGGGAAACGGCCAGCGGTGTAGCCCTGTGCCGTGGCACCAATATCGGCGATGCCGTTGGCAGCGGCTTCATAAATGGAATCCGGTTTGGCCAAGGTGCCGGCGGGGAACATTTGAATGGTGAGATCACCATTGGATTCTTCTTCAATGGTATCGGCCCACGCCTGCAAAACATCTTGGTTAACGCCTGAAGGGCCAGGCCAAAAGTGCGCCATACGCAGCGTCGTCTCTGCCTGGGCAGAGCTAACAGCAAGGCCAGCAATCGCTGCCGCCAACACACAACGGGATAGGGACATTTTCATTGGAGCCTCCAGGACTTTTTGGATTATTGTAAGTTCGTATAGCGAATAGTAGTTCGCTTTAAGTATTCACATTAATTCACTATGGGGCGTAGGGCTAATCGACATTCGTCTATGTTCAGGCTATGTCGCCCGGTCTTTTCAGCTTCCTGCCCCGCATCACCAGTGTTGCTGCTTTCACGCTGTCTCCAAAAGGTACAATGACAGGTAAAAGTTGGATTTTTACAAGATCAATGCCCGACCAAGGTCGAACCCAAACAAAAAAAGCGCTGCTTAAGGATAAGCAACGCCTTTTGGTTTTTATTCACAAACTTGCAGACTAAGGGACTAGAAATCGAAAAACACCGTCTCACCTTCACCTTGCAGGCGGATATCTAAACGATAACGCACCTTGCCATCCACTTCTTCACGCTTGGCGATCAGCGTTTGGCGGCGCGCCGGTGACTCAATGCGCGATAGCACCGGGCATTGGGCGTTCGCTTCTGTCTCGTCTTCAAAGTAGAGCCGCGTTTGCAGGTGAATGTTCACTCCACGGGCAAACAGCGTCAGGTTAATATGCGGTGCCATTAACTGCCCGCTAGGGTGCTCCACCGCGCCGGGCTTGATGGTGGTTAACGACCACTCGCTACCATGATCAAAGGTGGTGGCGGTGCGGCCAAAGCTATTGAAAGGTTTGCTAAGGTCGTAATCGGCTTGATAGTGGCCGTTGGCATCAGCTTGCCACGCCTCGACAAACGTATCGCGCACCAGATCACCGTTGCCGTCGATGACGGTACCGACCACTTCGATATGCTCACCCTCAGCATTGGGTTTGGCCATCTCGTTCCAGATCTCTTCCTCACGGACGGGGTTGCCTGCCGCTGCGAGTGCAAGACCAATATGCACGTAGGGGCCGGCGGTTTGCGAGGCAGTTTCACGTAGCATCAGCGCGCTGGTCGGCTGGCTGTTGGGCTGAATAGAAGGCTGTTTCATGATGTATCCTCGCCCTTATTGGTTTTCAAAGTAGGTTTGCAGCTCGCCGCGCACCACAATGTCAAAGCGATAGGCTAGGCAATCCATTGGCTTGCTGTGGGCCATATCCAACCGTCCGATCATAGTTTCAACGGCGTCAGGGTCCTTCAGCGTATGCACAATCGGGCAGAGAGGAATCAGCGGATCACCCTCAAAATACATCTGGGTAATCAACCGAGTAGAGATTGAAGGGCCGGTGACTGATACGTGGATATGCGCGGGTCGCCAGCTATTCATGTCGTTGGGCCATGGGTAAGGACCAGGCTTGATGGTACGGAAACGGTAAAAGCCTTGGTCATCGGTCAAACAGCGACCTACACCGCCAAAGTTAGGATCCAGCGGTGCCAGATACTTATCGTTTTTGTGGCGGTAGCGACCACCGGCATTGGCCTGCCACATTTCCACCAGCGTGTGCGGTACTGGCTTACTGAACTGGTCGACAACTCGGCCAAACATGATGATCCGTTCACCTTGCGGCAACCCCTGACCTTGGCTGAAATTCATCAGTAGGTCGTTGTCATGCGGCCCCATGCGCAGATGACTAAAATTGGGACCAGTCAACTCAGATACGGTCGGCTGCTGCATGCTCACTAGCGCTTGCTGCGGCGAGCGTGCCACCGAAGTTTTGTAGCCCGGCGCGTAGGCAGGCGGGTGCCAGTTGCGGTCACGGGTCACAAAGCGGTTATGATTATTTTGCATGGCAAAATGCTCTTTATGGCTACAGGGGCAGAGGGGCATTGCCCCTTTACACTTTTACTCGCAAAGTGTGACCTGCGGCTCAGCCCTTGCCAATTGAAGAGTCATCTTCGCCCATAACTCATAGGTTATGGCTTTTACGACCTTAGTTGAATGCGCTCAGCTGCCACCTGGCGTAGGGTTTCGCAAAACGCTTCACGGGGCAGCGACGTTTCCATGCTCGCATTCGTACAAATGCCCACCGAGCCACCATGGGCTTCAAACGGCAGCGCGACCTTCACCAGCTGACCTTTTTCCAATTCTTCGGCCACCGCTTCCCGAGGGGCTATCCAGAGCGCATCACTCTCCAGAGTGTAGCGATAGCTAACGGGCAGCGAGAGAGTTTCCAGCAGCCGCGGCGGCAGCTTAATGGCATGGCGCACGCAGAAACTGTCCACCTGCTGTCGCAGCGTGGTCTGCGGCGGCGGTAGCGCCCAGGGATAGGCAACCAGTTGATCCGCCGTGACCGGCGTGACGTGGGCAAGCGGGTGCTCTTTTCGCGCGACGATAACCAAAGGCTCATAATAGAGGTGTTCAAAGTAGAGATCGCCAATCTCTCGCGCCTCGGTCATCCGCCCAACCACCATATCCAGCTCGCCCAGGCGCAGGCGCGACAGTAAATAGGCGCTGGCCCCGGTCACCACCGATACACTGGTATCGCCCTGGCCCGGCGGCGCGGCGGTATGCCAGCGCTGTATCGCCACTGGCAGCAGGCGGCTCTCAACAGTGGAAAGCGCCCCGACGCGCAGCCAACGTCCGCCCCGGTGGGCATCGCCAATAGCGCTGACGCCTTCATCCAGCGCCCGTATGGCAGGGCCAGCATGTCGGAGCAGCGTCAACCCCGCTTGGGTAAGCGACACGCCTTGCGACGTGCGTTCGAAAAGCGGCGCTTCAAGAATCTCCTCAAGCTCGCGTATTGCCTTGGAAATGCCCGGTTGAGTAATCGCCAGCGCCTCGGCAGCACGCGCAAAGCTGCGCCGCTTGGCCACTTCGAGAAACGCCATCAAGTGACGTAGTTTGATTCGAGCGTTCAGCATGGCGTTCTATATCAGCGAAAAAAGATGCCCTACTTTCGCCGATTAGCGCAAACAATGAAAACGCTAAATTGACGCGAGTACGGTAAGCCGTGTGTCAGCCTGCACGCAGCTGGATATAACCAAGCTGCAAGCAAAGAGTAGCTCTTTTGCGATGGGGCATTTCATCACTTAACCCTCTTGTTGTCTTTGTTGAGGGGTACAGCACCGTCACACTGCTTTTGGCTATGCCGGGGGTATTGGTACTTCGATCAGCAATGGCTCACTCACTTTGCAAATGCATTGTTCTTAAAAAAAACAACCGTTCATGGAGCCACTAATCTACTCACCCCAGCCCAACTCCTTAGCGAGGGCAAAGGCGTGATTGGCGGCCGGAACGCCACCGTAAATCGCCACGTGCATCAGTACCTGGCGCAGTTCAGCTTCTGTCAGCCCAATCCGCTTAGCCGTTTTTAGGTGCAGCGTTAACTCTTCACGGCCAAGCGCGGCGAGAATACCGGTGGTAATCATGCTGCGCTCGCGGCGGGTTAGGTCGTCATTGGTCCAAAGCTCGCCCCAGGCCAGGCGGGTAATCATCTGCTGGAAGGGGGCGTCCAGGCTGTTGGCGTTGGCGGTAGAGCGCGCTACATGCTCGTCTCCCAGTACCTGCTTGCGGGTCTCCAGGCCTGTGGCGTAAGCCACGCCGTGGTTCGCCACGTCGCCCAAATCGGCGGCGAGCACCGTGAGTAACTTTTGTGCGAAGTGCGCCGGGGCTTCTACCGAGGGCACGTGGCCCACGCCGTCAAAAATCTCCAGTGGGACGCCGCCGAGTTCCTCAGACAGCGCTTCCAGCGTCGCGGGCGGGGTGGCCATATCTTCGCTGCCGCCAAATAGCTGCACTTCTACGTGCTTCGACGCCAACTTACCGGCAAACGTATCGCGGCCAAGCATTTCGCACAGCTGAGCGTAGGACTCATCGTCGCCACGGCCCATTTGTACGCACCATCCCGCTTGCAGCGCCGGGCTTGCCTCAAAGGCCTTTGGTGCAAACCAGCGCGGCACGATCTCTTCAGACATCGCCGCCAAGCCTTCCTGCCGCACGCGGCCTGCGCGGGTATTCCATAAGTCCGGGTTGCCGATCACTGCGCCGGTGTTGGTCAGCGTCGCAGTAAGCAGGCGGTCAGGGTGCGCCGCAATCAACTGCTGGCCGACCACGCCACCAATTGAGGTACCGGCGAAGTGAAAGCGCTCAGCGCCAGCAATATCTGCCAGCGCCAACGCTTCAGTGGCCAGGTCAGCGGGCGTAATCTGCTCACCGCTGACCGCTTGGCTTGCGCCGTGGCCGGGTAGATCCCAGGTCAGCACTCGGTAGCGGGGCAGCAGCGCGGGGATCACGTCGTCCCATACCGCTTGGCTCATGCCCAGCGGATGCGCCAGCACGATAAGTGGATTCACTTCCAAGCCGAGCAATCGGTAAGCGACGCTGCGGCCATTGATGCTATGAAATGCCATGATGGTCTCCGTTAAACGCGTTCAATCAGCGTGGCGATACCCTGCCCCACACCTACACACATGGTACACAGTGCGTAGCGCTTGCCGCTGTTTTGCAACTCATGGGCGGCGGTCAACAACAGGCGGGCTCCGGACATACCCAACGGGTGCCCCAGCGCAATCGCGCCACCGTTCGGGTTGACGCGAGGGTCGTCGTCTTTAAGACCCAGGTCGCGCATACAGGCTAACGCCTGGGCGGCGAACGCTTCGTTAAACTCAAACACATCGATCTCATCCATCGAGATACCCGTGCGCTTGAGTAGTTTCTGCACTGCCGGTACCGGGCCATAGCCCATAATCCGCGGCTCAACGCCTGCCGTGGCCATGCCGATGATTTTCGCCATCGGCTTAAGACCATGCTGTTTGACCGCCGCTTCGCTGGCCACCAGCATCGCCGCCGCACCGTCGTTGACGCCAGAAGCGTTGCCCGCGGTAACGCTGCCGCCTTCACGGAAAGGCGTGGGCAAACCTGCCAGTTTTTCCAACGTGGTTTCCCGCAGATGCTCATCCTGGTCAAAGATCAGCGGCTCCTGCTTGCGGCGCGGGATCTCGATGGCGGTGATCTCCAGGGCAAAGCGCCCGGCTTTTTGAGCGGCAGCGGCCTTCTGCTGGGAGCGCAGGGCAAAGGCATCCTGGTCTTCGCGAGAGATATTGAACTGCTCGGCGACGTTCTCTGCGGTCTCCGGCATGGAATCAATGCCGTAGGTTTTCTTCATCAGCGGGTTGATCAGGCGCCAGCCAATGGTGGTGTCTTCGAGTTTTTGACTGCGGGCGAAAGCGCTATCGGCCTTGCCCATCACGTAGGGCGCGCGAGACATGGACTCCACGCCGCCGGCCAGCGCCAGCTCCATCTCACCGGCTTTAATGGCGCGAAACGCGGTGCCCACCGCGTCCATACCCGAGCCGCACAGGCGGTTCATGGTCGTGCCGGGTACCGAAGTGGGAATGCCCGCCAGCAGCGACGACATGCGCGCCACGTTACGGTTATCTTCCCCGGCCTGATTAGCACAGCCCATGAAGACTTCTTCAATGGCGGCAGGGTCGAGATCCGGCGCTTCTGCCAGTACGGCTTTAAAAATCGTCGAGGCAAAATCATCCGGGCGTACGCTGGCCAGGGTGCCACCAAAACGTCCCACGGCGGTGCGGCGGGGATGACATAGAAAGACGTCTTGCATAATAACATTGCTCATAACAGACTCCTTATTCGCCGGCGTGGGCCCGCTCGGTGCGTGCTTTCAATTCACGCAAAATCGTCAGCTCTTTTTCGCTGGGCTCAGGGGTACACTCAAGCTGCCCAGCAAAGCGCACTTCCCAACCGGTGGCTTCAATGACGTCTTCGCGACTCACGCCGGGGTGCAGCGACACCACGACCAGCTCTTTGCTGTCCGGGTCGGGCTTCATCACGCACAGGTCAGTGATGACCCGAGTAGGACCCTTGCCGATATTGGGCACGTTATCGCGCCCTTTGCCGTCGCGGCCAAAGCCTAGCGTGGTGACGAAATCGACGTCTTTCACAAAGGCCCGCTTGGAGTGCTTCAAGGTGATAAACACTTCACCGGCATTGGTGGCGATTTCTGGTGCGCCACCGCCGCCCGGCAGGCGTACCTTAGGCGCTTTGTAATCGCCGATCAGCGTGGTGTTAAGGTTAGCAAAGCGGTCGATTTGCGCGGTGCCTAAAAAGCCCACGCTCACTTTGCCGCCCTGTAGCCAGTAGCGGAACATTTCGGGCACTGCCACGGTGGTCAGCGCTGACTCACACAGTTCGCCATCGCCGATGGAGAGCGGCAGCGTATCGGGCTTGGTTTGCAGCGTGCCGGACTCATAAATCAGCACCACATCAGGGGCGTGAGTCAGCCGCGCCAGGTTGGCGGCTTCCGAGGGCAGGCCGATGCCCACAAAGCAGGTCATGCCATTTTCAAGTGCCCGCGCAGCGGTCACCGACATCATTTCAGAAGAGGTATATTCCAGACTCATTAGGCTTTCTCCCCTGCATGATGTTGGGCAACGTTATAGACGTTGTCATCGAGCCACTGGGTGAAGGTGTCGCGGTCGCGAGCAATCGCATCCCACTCTTTATAAAAGCGGTTGCTGCGGCCGTAGTAGCCGTGGGTGTAGGAAGGCAGCGCGCCTTTCTCCGCTACCGCAACGGCGCTGATGGCCCAGCTGGGGATCACGCAGGCGTTGGGGGTAGCCCCCAGGTCATCAACAATCTCTTCCACCGTGACAATACTGTGCTTGGCGGCGAGTACGGCTTCTTTCTGTACGCCAACGATACCCTCTACCAGCACGTTTCCCTGACGATCCGCCCGTTGGGCGTGGATAATTGAGACGTCCGGACGCACCGAAGGTACAGCCGCCAGGCGCTCGCCGGTAAACGGGCACTCGATGAATTTGATTTGGTCGTTGACGCTGGGTAGCTCGCTACCGATGTAGCCGCGAAATACCGCCATCGGTAATCCCGCCGCACCTGCCTCAAAGGCGCAGGCCATGGCGGCATGGCTATGCTCAAGAATCTCGATCTTGCACGGCCAGCCTTTCTCAACCGCATCACGCAGGCGGTGTAGCGATCCCACACCAGGGTTACCACCCCATGAGAAGATCACTTTTTTAGCACAACCCGCGCCAATCATCTGATCATAGATGATATCGGGGGTCATGCGGATCAGCGTCAGGTCACGTTTTTTCTGACGGATCACTTCGTGACCGGCAGCAAACGGAATCAGGTGGGTAAAGCCTTCCATGGCCACGGTGGCGCCGTCTTGGACGTAGCGCGCTACCGCGTCATGCAAGCTGAGAAACTCGGCCATGATGGGTGCCTCTTAGCGGGTCGTTGGCGTATTTGTTAGTGAACTACAGCATATTGTTCGTTGAGCGAACATAGATCCTCTATACGAACAATCTACCGCTGAACATTCATTGGGTCAAACCCAACGGCGTCCACCTAACGGCCTACCGAATCCATCACCCCTTTCACAATCGAACTTAACGTTTTGTTTTTAAATACGCTTATTGGATTTCTAGCCATTTTCTGGCGCGCATGACCTGGACCGCGCTGCTACCAAGGTATAAAGCGGGGTCGCAGGCATTACGCAGCGCCTCGGGGTCTACGGCCCCTTTCACATCAGGATGATGGGCGAGCACATCAGAATAGGTGCGTGCTTCCCGGCGTGCGGTCTCTGCCGCTTCCGCGCTAATCGCTTTGGCTCTCTCAACGCCTAGTTTAGGCGCCAGCAAACGTGCGACAGGCTCGGCCATAATGCCACCGCCGGTAGCGGCTAAGTTGCGCTGCATTTTTCCGGGATAGACCTCAAGCCCTTCGAGCAGCACGGCCACTTGCTCCAAGGCACCCTCCACCAGCAAAGCACTCTCCATTAGCGGTGCCCACTCCGCATGCCACTCACCTAAACCGCGCTCAAGGGGTTGGGCGGCAGCGTTGATCAACACGCTGGTGTGGCCATGCACTTGCCGCGCCGCGCCGCGAATCAGCGCGCTGCGTACTGGATTACGCTTATGGGGCATGGAGGAGGACTCCCCCATCCCGGGTGCCGAGGGTTCCGCGACTTCGCCGACCTCGGTCTGGGTGAGTAGCGCCACATCCAGGGCGATTTTTTCAGCGGCACCGGCGACCGCGTCTAACCCCGTACCGATGGCATGAATGGGGTAGCGGTCGGTATGCCAAGGCAGCACCGGCACCGCCAAGCCTAACCGCTCGGCCAATGCGTCCATCCACTCAAGCCCAAGGTTATCCCAACCCGAGTGCACGCCCACCGCGCCACCAAACTGAACGGGTAGCTCAACAGCGCTTAAACGGCGGCGCGCCTGCTCCAGGCCAATTGCCCAGTGAGCCACCTTCACCCCAAAAGTAACGGGGAGTGCCTGCTGCATTAACGTTCGACCCACCATGGGCGTATCAGCGTGAGCGTTCATCAACGTGAGCGCCGCTGAACGACAGCGCACCAACAGTTCATCCAGCGCTGCCAAGCGTGGTTTAAGTAGGAGCATCAGCGCGGAGTCGACGACATCCTGGCTGGTCGCCCCTTGATGCCAGTAACGCTTGATGTCATCGGAAAGCAGCGAGCGGCTCTGCTTTACAAACGGAATCGCCACATTGCCACCGCTGGCGATGCCCGCTGCGATCTCTTCGCTATTGAAAGCCGCATTTTCCAACTGTTCGTGCATTTGCTGGCTAACCCCAGCAGGTACCGCGCCGCTGGTTTCCTGTACCTCGGCCAGGGCTAATTCAAAGGCCAGCATGGCATTCACCATGGCGTCATCGTCACACTCAGCGACGGCGCGCTGGCTCATAAAAGGATGCTTTAAAAATCCAGCAGGCATGGGCGTTACGCCTCCTATTAACGTTGTTCAGAACCAGCAAAACAGTTCATAAAGGCACGACTTAGAACAGAATTGTACATATGTTCGTCATTCGAACCATACGCTAAATAGGCCGGTACTTACGATTGCGACAGCGTGGCGTCAGTGCCCACGTAGCGCAGTACCATCTCGGTAACGTGATCTTCTAGTTTGCGCTGGTTCTCAGGCGCGGCTTGTTGCCAATCAAAAATCCGCGAAAAGGTGTGCTGGTTTGAGACATTGAAAAACGACAGCGCGCTAATCAGCCAGTGCAGTTCCCGTGGATCCAAGCCTTCGCGAAAACAGCCCACCTCTAAACCGCGAGCATAGACGTTGGTGAGCGCATCAATCACCCCGGCGTTGAGTGATTGAATCAACTCTGACTGCGCCAAAAAGCGGCCATGATGAATATTTTCGATCATTACTAGGCGAATAAAATCGGGGTTTTTGGCGTGATGGCAGAAGGTAAACCGCACTAGTCGGCTAAGCGCCTCAAGGGGGGCTAAGTGGTCAAGATCAAGCTCGGCTTCCTGAAGGCGCACTTTCTGATAGGCGGCTTCCAGGGTGTGCAGGTAGAGCGTCTCTTTATCATTAAAGTAGTAGTAAATCATGCGCTTGGAGGCGCGGGTTTTTTCGGCGATCTCATCAATCCGGGCCCCTGAGAGGCCTTTTTCGGAAAACTCTCGAGTGGCCACCGCAAGAATATCGGCGCGTACGGATTCGGGGTCATTTTTACGCCGTCGCCCCGCGGCAGGGGGACTGGCCTTGGTAGAAGGAGCTGTCATAGAGCATGCCTTTTATTGTCGTGGTCGTCTTTGGTCTAGTATGCCATAGCTTGACTGAACGTACCATTTCGTACATTGTTGATTGTGACAGGATGGAACGGCTAAACACGCCACTGCTTTAGGCTTTTCCAGACCTTATAACAACGGCCCGACAAGAGGACAACAACAATGTCTCTGACCCCTATGTTTACAAGCCCTATGTTTACAAGCCCTATGTTTACAAGCCCTATGTTTACCAACCCCAAGTTTATGGCCCCAAGGTTTACATTGAAGCAACTGCCTTTGAAACGCGCGCTGACGGCGGCCCTCGCGACGGCAACGCTGGTTGCCGCAGCGAATGCTTCTGCCCAAACGCTACGCTTTGCCCACGTCGACCCCGATGACTGGACCACCTCCAAAAAAGGCGCGGCGGGTCAGGTGTTTAAAAATCTGGTAGAAGCCGAAACAGATCTCACCGTAGAGCTCTACCCCGCCGGAGCACTAGGTGGCGAAACCGAGCTGATTGAAGGCGCTCAGGATGGCACTATCAGCATTGCGATGGTCTCCGGCGCCTATGCCAACTTCTGCCCGGCGGTCGCTGTCACGGATATCCCGTACACCTTCCCGTCTGCGCCAGTGGCGTGGCAAGTGATGGATGGCGAGTTTGGTACAGCGTTGGCCGAGCACTGCTTGCAGGAAACCGGCCTACGCACGCTGGCTTACGGCGAAACGGGCTTCCGCCACTTCACCAACTCCGTGCGCCCGATCAACTCGCCTGAGGATATGGAAGGCCTGAAGTTCCGCGTTCAAACCATTCCGCTCTACCTGGAAATGGTTAGCGCTTTGGGTGGCGAGCCCCAGGGTATTGCCTGGGGTGAAGTACCCACAGCGCTGGCTACCGGCGTAGTCGATGGCCAGGAGAACCCGATCTCCGTGATCTACGGCAATAATTTCTATGAGTTTCAGGATTATTTGACCCTGGATCGCCACGTTTACGGCGTCGATCACCTGCTGATCAACGATGAGATATTCCAGTCGCTTAGCGAAGAGGAGCAAGCTGCGGTGAAGCGCGCCGCTGTAGTCGCGGGTACCACCGGCCGTGCCATTCAGCAGTTCAACTCAGCTGAGGGGATCACCAAACTGGAAGCAGAGGGCATAGAGATCACCCAGCCCACCGCTGAGCAGATGGAGGCCTTCCGCGAAGCCGCCCAGCCGCCGGTTCAGGCGTACCTGACCGAAGAGCTTGGCGATGATGCAGAGTGGATCGAGCGTCTCTCTTCCGCTGTGGAAGAGGCGTCCGCGCGTTTCTAACCCCTGCCTAAACAAAGCGCGTTGCGAGTGGGCCTTAGGTGGCCCACTCGCGACCCTGCGTGCCTGACTATCGATCGAAGGTGCTCTTATGTCTCATCTTCTCGCCCGGCTACACCGCGGCCTGATCCTGTTCAATGGCAGCTTGGCAGGGCTTGCCATGGTGCTTATTTTCCTGCTGGTCGCGGGCAATGCCTTTGCGCGCTACACCTATGGCGGCTCCATTACCTGGGGAGAAGATACCGCCATCTATTTGATGATTTACGGCCTAATGTTTGGCATGTCCTGGGCGTACTTGCAGGACAAACATATCGGCTTTGACCTTATTCGTCGTCTACTGCCGCCGCGCTGGGTGCGCTGGCAGGCCGTGGCCGTTGACCTAGTGGTGCTTGTGGTGGGCATTGGCTTGATGTGGTCAGCCGTTGAATTTATCGCCGCGCGCGGTGGGCGCACCTCATCAAGCACGGGTATGCCGATGTGGCTTTTTCAAGCCTCCATGCTGATTGGAGGTGGGCTGCTCAGCCTCTCTGCACTGGTGATGGCGGGCCTGCGTCTGAGCAATCAACAGGACGAGGAGACATCCGCATGATCTTTATACTGCTTCTAGCCCTTATTCTGCTCGGTGTGCCGTTTGCCTTTGCCATCCTCGGTTCGCTAACGGTGCTGATGAGCACCGGCGATTTGCCCTACCACATCCGTATCGTCTCTCAGCAGTTTTTTGGCGGCATGGAGTCCTTTCCACTGCTGGCGATACCGCTGTTCATTCTGGCCGGCGAGCTGATGAACGAAGCGGGTATCACCCACCGGATTATTAATCTCGCCACCGCCATTGTCGGCCGTCTGAAAGCCGGGTTGGCACACGTCAATATCTGGGCCTCGGTGATTTTTGCTGGCCTTTCCGGCTCGGCGATTGCCGATACCTCCGCGCTTGGGCGGGTGTTTATACCGTCAATGGAGAAAGAGGGCTATCCCCGGGATTTTGCCGCTGCGCTCACCGCGGCCTCTTCGGTCATTGGCCCGATTATTCCACCCAGTATTCCGGTGATTATCTACGCGCTGACGGTGTCGGGGGTGTCGGTACCGGGGCTGTTTTTGGCTGGTATCGTGCCGGGCTTTTTGCTGGCATTGGGGCTTTCCATCTACGTCTACTTTTTTGCCGGTGACCTGGGCGCTGCACAAACCAAGAAACAGTCACGCCGCCATGCCCTTTTGCATGGTTTGCTGCCCGCCCTCATGCCGGTATTTGTGGTCGGGGCGATTCTTGCCGGTATTGTCACGCCTACTGAAGCGGCGGCCTTTGCCGTGGTCTACGCGCTGCTTCTGGGTGTGGTGCTCTACCGCAATATCAAACTGGTTAATCTGCCCGCTATCTTCGCCCGCGCCATGCGCGATAGCGCGGTGATTATGGTCATCATGGGCGCGGTCGCTGCGGCCAACTGGGTGTTAACGTTCGAGCGCGTGCCCAACATGCTCACCGAGTGGGCGCTGATGAGCATCGATACCCAGTGGACCTTCCTGATCGCCGTGATTCTGCTCCTGCTGGTGGTGGGACTGTTTTTAGAGGGTATAGCGGCCATCTTGGTGCTCGTGCCGATCCTCCACCCCATTGCCATGGCGCTGGGTATCGACCCGCTGCACTTCGGCATCGTGGTGATCTTCAATCTGATGATGGGGCTGATCACGCCGCCCATGGGACTCTGCCTATTTGTCGCCGACTCCGTCTCCGGCGTGGGTATGGGGCCGATTATCCGCCGCATTCTGCCGATGCTGGGCGTGCAGTTTTTGATCCTGCTGCTGATTACCTTCGTCCCCGCGCTGGTCACCTTCCTGCCGCGTCTGGCGGGTTACTGATATTCCTCAATGCAAGGAGCGTGATGCCATGTACTCATCCATTGCTACGGTTTGCCTAAGCGGCTCGCTGGAAGAGAAGGTAGACGCCATCGCCCAGGCTGGTTTTGAGGGGCTTGAGCTATTTGAAAACGACCTAACGGCATTTACTGGCACTCCACGGGAGGCCGGCGAGCTGATTCGCTCCCGCGGCCTTAAGCTGGTCACCCTACAGCCGTTTCGCGACTTCGAAGGCCTGCAGGGGCGCGCTCGGGAGCGGGCGCTCGACCGAGCCGAGCATAAGTTTGACCTGATGGAGGAGCTCGGCACGGATCTGCTGATGGCATGCAGTACCGTCCACCCTGATTCACTCCCGGGTTTAAGCCGCGCCGCCGATGACTACTATGAGCTCGGCGAGCGTGCCGCGCGGCGTAACCTTCGTGTGGCCTATGAGGCGCTGGCCTGGGGCCGCCACATTCACGACTACCGCGACAGCTGGGAAGTGGTGCGCCGCGCTGCCCACCCCAATGTGGGGCTGGTACTGGATACTTTCCATATTTTCTCCCGCCAGACGGAGCTGGGCACCATTGGCCGCATCCCCGGGGATCGCATCTTTCTGGTTCAGACCGCTGATGCGCCGCGTCTCTCTATGGATCACCTGTCGTGGAGCCGCCATTACCGCTGCTTCCCCGGCCAGGGCGAGCTGCAGATGGATAAGTTTATGACCATGCTGGAGGAGACCCGTTACGACGGCCCGCTCTCCCACGAAATCTTTAACGATGTCTTCCGCATGGGCCACAGCGACCAGACCGCCCGCGACGGTCTGCGCTCGTACAATTTGCTGCGCAGCATGCAGAGTGAAAGCGGCATTCCCGCGCCCCAGCCGATTGAGTCGGTCGCCTTTCTGGAAATCGCCGTTGAGCCTGCCGATTTAGCACCGCTGCGCGAGTTGCTCAGCGCACTGGGTATGGCCTGCGTGGGGCGCCACCATACGCTCAACGCCGAGCGTTGGGCCGCGGGCGACGTTAATCTGGTGCTCAACACCGAGGCGAACTTCACTGGCCGAGTACCGGGTCGCGATGCCACTGCCATCACCGCCATTGGCCTGCGTGTGGGCAACGCCTATGAAGCGTTTAAGCGGGCAGACAAGCTGGGCTACGATATTGTCGAGCCCGAAGAGGTGGGTGCCAGCCACCGTATGAGTGCACTGCGCAATGTGGATGGCAGCCTCTCCTATATTATTGACGACTCACAAATAAGCCGTACCTGGGATCGTGAGTTCACTGTCGATGTTCAGCCCGTCCCCCAGGGGGCGTTGGTGGATATCGACCATATCAGCGTAGCGCTCTCTTACCACGACTACCTCTCGCTGATGCTGCAGTACCGCGCTATTTTTCAGCTGGCGCCAACGCCCTCCTTCGATGTCACCGACCCCCGCGGGTTGATCCAGAGCCAGGTGCTGCAAAACTACAATGGCCGCTTTCGCTTGGCACTTAACGCCAGTGCCTCGCCGGATACTGCCAGTAACCGTTTCGTGCGCCAGTACGGCGGCTCGGGAATTCACCATGTCGCCCTGCGCACCAACTCCATGCGCGACACCAGTGCAGCGCTTCAGCAGGCGGGCACACCGGTGCTGCCGATTCCCGGTAACTACTACCGTGACCTGGCCGCACGCGTTGACCTTCCTGCGCAAACCCAAGCGTGGATGCAGGAGCACCACATACTCTTTGATCAAGACAGCAACGGCGACTTCTATCAGTTATATACCCAGCCCGGCCGCCAGGCGTTCTTCTTTGAGCTAGTGCAGCGTGATGGCTACCAAGGGCTTGGCGCGCCAAATGCCTTTGTGCGTGTCACCGCGCAGCAGCGTCTAGAAGCAGAAATTGATGGCATTGCTCAAAAAACGCCAAACCATGACACAGGAGAGAGCCAAGCATGATCAAACTCGGACTGGTAGGGGAAGGCATTGCCAAATCGCAATCCCCGGATTTGCACGAACGCCTGGGAGCCTCGTTGGGCGAGCCAGTACGCTACGATTTAGTTGATAGCCTGGGGGTAGCAGATTTTGACTTTCCCAACGCCATACAAAAGCTGCGTACCGAGGGCTACCGGGGAACCAACGTTACGTTTCCCTTCAAGGAACAAGCCGCGCAGTTGGCTGATATTCGCGGCGAAGGCGTACGACGGGTAGGCACCGCCAACACACTGCTGTTTGACGCTGACGGTCTGCGCGCTGAAAACACCGATTACACCGGTTTCATCAGCGCCTACCGTCACTCCTTCGGCAGTCAGTCCGCAGGCGATGTGCTGTTGATCGGCGCCGGGGGCGTGGGCCGCGCAGTGGCGTGTGCGCTGGGGGAGCTTGCCGTGAGTCACATCCACATTCTCGAACACGATGCCTCGCGGGCAGAAAGCCTTTGCCATGATCTTAACGCCATGGGTATTAACGCGGCATGCGTAACGGCTGAACAGGCACAGCGAGAACTGCCGCATTGGCAGGGCGTGGTCAACTGCTCACCCATTGGCCACATCAACCACCCTGGCTGCCCCATTGATACCAGAGGGCTTAGCGATCAGCACTGGGTCTTTGATGCGGTTTACATCCCCGCTCACACCGAGCTGTTAAACGCCGCCTACCAGGCGGGCGCCAAAACGCTTTCGGGTGTTGATCTTTTTGTGTTTCAGGGCGTGGATGCATTTCGCTTTTTCACCGCGGATTGTATCGCCCCTGAACAGATCGACCCGCATGTGATACCGCTACGTACACACTACATAGAACAGCTCGTCACGCCTTCTGCTCGCTCCGTATCATAACGTTCGGGCCTCGAAGCGCTTGTCGTGAAGTTCTGATCGTGAAGCTCTTATCGTAAAGTTCTGGCAAAATAACGTACAGTTATTCGCCATTCGAACATAACTATTTGTCTTCATGCGCTGAAGAGGCACAGATGCTCGCTATTCTTAGCATTACCACCCCCATATTCCTACTGATTGGTTTAGGGTATATAGCGAGATGGAGCGGCATTATCCAGCGCGAGCAGATGCAGGGAGTCGGCGTATTCGTGCTCTACTGCGCACTACCTGCGCTAGTGATTCGTGCGTTAAACCAGCAACCACTGGAAGAGATTTTCAAGCTCAACTACCTGGTGGCTTACGGCCTGGGCTCTATCGCCGTGTTCAGTGGGGGGTTGCTGCTCTGCTTAAAACGACAGCGCCAACCACTTAACGCCAGTGCTATGCAGGCATTAGGCATGGCCGCTTCAAACAGCGGTTTTGTCGGGTACCCCGTGGCGGCTATGGTCATCGGCTCACCTGCGGCGGTGCTTATGGCACTCAATATGGTGATTGAGACACTGATTATTATTCCCGCAGCGCTGATTCTGGCCGAAATGGGTAGCCATCAAGGTTCCAGCGTATGGATAACGGTAAAAAAGACGGCGCTTAGCCTCATCAAAAACCCGGTGCTGGTAGGCTTGCTGATCGGTATTTGCCTGGCCGTTTCTGGCATTAAAATTCCCGCGCCGCTGTTTAAAGCCATTGATATGCTGGCTGAAGCAGCGGGCCCAGCGGCGCTATTTGTGATCGGCGGCGCACTGTTTGGCTTGCAGGTTAAAGGCATGGCGAGCGACGTCGGTCAAATTGTAATCGGCAAACTACTTATTCACCCGCTAGCCATTTTCATTGCCTTCTATTTTGTTCCCGGCATTGATCCGCTCTATATGGCCGGTGCACTGCTGTTTGCTGCTGCGCCAATGATCAGCATTTACCCTCTGTTTGGCCAGCGTTATGGGTTAGGCGGCGTGAGTGCTGCCGCTATGCTGGTGGCCACTATATCCTCATTTTTTACCCTCAGCCTGTTTATCTGGCTGATGACATTGTCGGGTTTGCTGTCCTTCTAAAAACGCTTTGCTTTTCAGATATGCACGAAACCACCAGAGCTTTCGTCTTGCCAGACAGTAAGAAAAACAAGCAGCAATGGTGTATAACTATAAAGCTATACAGTGGCTACCGGGGTAACGGGTGAGCCGATAGCGCCTGGTAAACGCAGTGGCGGAGCCGTTAGTAGGAACCGCGTGCGTCCACGGCTATGCAACCACTCAGCGACGTCTTTCAGATACCACAGCTCTGCCAGTGGCAGGCCAAGTTTAAAAAGACAGTGATGGTGCAAGGGAAGCTTGGAGCAACAGCCTGGTTCCAATTCACGATCCAGGTTCTCTACGGCGTAATTATCCGCACAGATTGCCGCTATGCCGCTCTCGGTAATCCATTCCAATAAAGCCTGGTCGCTACCGTCGAGCACAGCGCCGGTATTTTTCAGCACATCTGGCTGCGGACAACCCTGCATATCCAGCAACGCTTCAGCGAAGCCCGTGCGTAATACCAGCATATCTCCACGTTCAATCACCACATTCAGATGCTCAAGCGCATCCATCAGCGCAGCATACCCTACCAGCGTTCTTCCCGCGCCGAACACCCTTACCAGATCCACCAGCACGGCCCGACCCTGCATACCGTGGACCGCCAGTGTCTCGATACCCAGTCGCTGAGCATAAGAGTCATGCTGCTGGTTGGGTTTGTGGCTCAAGTTGAGGACATCCTGCCCGGCCAAAAAGCCGTTGTAATAGCGACATTCTGGCTTACCGTCGTCATCACCATCAAACAAAGCGCCGACGTGGGCAAGAGAGTCCCACTGGGTGGAGTACTGCAACGAGATATGAACCTGATCATCACTGATAACGTCACGCAGTGTGGGCGTATGAGTGGCCAAAGGAAAATTGATGTATTGGTCATCACCGAGTGCCGTTGGCGACAGCTTCGGTGGCGAACGGCGAGGATTCAGTACCTTGCCACCTGGGATATCCAATGGCAGTGATAAGCAGAACGTAATGCCTTCGTGGACTTCCTTGACGCCTTTGAGTACCTGCTCAGGTCCGATAAGATTGACCCGCCCCAACTGATCGTCGGCGCCGAAATCTCCCCAGTTGCTCCCTTCGGGACGCTTCTTCCAACGTGGCTGATTCATGACGCGTTTCCCTTAGCATGCTGGGTGGCAATATCGATAATGCGCTGCAGACTTTCCCGTTCCTGGGCTTGGTGTTGCTCACGCGACTCGTCGCTCCAGCGGTAGAAACCTCGTCCTGACTTGGCACCTAAGCGCCCTTGAGCAACGTAGTCTTCAAGAAGTGCCGCTGGTTTATCGCGCGCATCAAGATCCGGGTAGAGGTAACGAGCGATATTGAGGTGGGTATCTAGCCCGTTGAGATCGCGCTGGCACAAGGGGCCGTTTAACGCCATGCGTACACCGATGGAATACTGCACGATGTCATCCAGTGCCTCGGGCTCTACAACGCCTCTCTCTAGCAGGGCGAGACACTCACGCATCACCGCATGCTGGATTCGGTTGGCGACGAAACCGGGCACACAGGTATTTAGAATCGCAGGACGTTTTCCCAACTGCTTCAGCCAACGGCACGCCGTTTCTACTACCGACGCCTTGGTATGGCTACCTGGAACCACCTCAACTGCGGGAACGATGTCTGCTGGGTTGAAGAAATGAGAGCCTAAAAACCGTTGAGGTAAACGCATGTTGGAGGCGATCTCATCGATCAGGATTCCCGAGGTATTCGTCATGATGATGGTGCTATCGGCCACGCTGACCTCGATTTGGGCGATGACCTTCTGCTTGACCGCGACGTCTTCAGTCACGCTCTCGATCACAAAATCGGGACACTGACCCGCCGTTAATTCTGAGGCAAAGCCAACAGCTGCAGCGCTCTCTCCCATACTCAGGCGACTGGTTTCCAACACGTGCGGGTTGGTATCGACCACGATAACGTTGACACCCTGCGCCGCTATCAACTTAGCCAAGGTGGTGCCCATGGTACCAGCGCCCACCACTACGGCGTGTAGTGCATCGTCCTGCATCAGTTTTCCTTCCTATTTCACTTGCCTCGCGCCGTATTTACACCGCCCCTAGACAAATGTCGCATTGAATAAAATCATTCGCGGGTTAACTATCACGGCAATAAACGAACTTGTGTGCGCTATGCGCACATAGTAGACAATGACAACCACGCCGACAATACGAGGCTGCTTCTAATGAATGCGCTGGCAAATTTCTTCACCCGGCTCGTCAATCGCTATATGCCCGACCCATTGGTCATTGCCATCTTTCTGACCATTCTCACCATGATGTTAGCGGTGCTCATGCAGGGTACTAGCCCGCTGAATGCGGTACGTTATTGGGGCGACGGATTCTGGAACTTGCTGGCGTTCAGCATGCAGATGACGATCATCCTTCTGGCGGGCTACATCCTGGCGAAGACCCCCTTGGTAGATGGTGCTCTCAACCGTATCGCTGCACGTGTCAAGACGCCCTTCGTCGCTATTGTGGTTGCTACCCTGGTGGGGGGGATTGGCAGCTGGTTAAATTGGGGCTTTGGCCTCGTCATCGGTGGGATCGTTGCACAGAAGCTGGCGCTCAACGTGAAAGGATTGCATTACCCTTTAGTGATCGCCGCTGCGTATTCAGGGTTTGCTCTTTACGGTATTGGCCTATCGGGCAGTGTGCCGCTATTGATCGCTACCGAAGGGCACTTCCTGCAAGATGCGATTGGGCTAATACCGCTAAGCGACACCATTTTTTCCCCTATTCTTTTGATCACCAGTGCCCTCATTCTTCTCACCTTGCCACTTTTCAATGCTTGGCTTCACCCTAAGAAAGCCGAGGATATAGTCGAAATCGATCCGGCCTCGGTAGCGGTGCCTACTGAAGCTCCCCTTTCCAGCGGCGAAAAAATCACCATTGCCGAGCGTTTGAATCGTAGCCGGTTCGTGGGCATCGCTATTGGCTTGCTCGGCATGCTGTACATCGCGCTATACGCGTTGGACGGTGGCTCACTGAACCTTAATACCGTCAATTTCGCCTTCCTGTTCCTGGGTATCTTGCTATTTGCCTCGCCCTCCCATTACTTGGCCGCCTTGGCAGATGGAATTCGTATTGTCTCCGGTATCGTCGTGCAATATCCCTTCTACGCAGGGATCATGGGAATTCTGGTGAGTTCAGGCTTGGTAGTGTCATTCGCCAATGTCTTTGTTGATATATCCAGCGCGCAAACGCTACCCATCTGGTCGTTCATTAGCGGTGGCATCATCAACCTGTTAGCCCCCTCCGGTGGCGGCCAGTGGGCAGTTCAAGGCCCAGTCATGGTGCAAGCTGCCGCAGAGCTGGGCGCCTCTCAGGCAGCCACGGCGTTAGCAGTGCAGATTGGTGACCAGTGGACCAACATGGTTCAGCCGTTCTGGATACTCCCGGTACTGGCCATCTCCGGCCTGAAGCTGCGCGATGTGATGGGCTACATGGTCCTCATCCTGATATATCTGGGAATTATCTACGGCAGTGCCATGCTGATCTGGGGCTACATCGGTGCCTAACCACGCATATCAACACAGGATGTTTACATGCCTTTTCTGATCGAAACGTTCGACAAGCCCGACCGCCAGGCCCTGCGCCTGGAGGTACGCCCCGCTCACCTGGATTACCTGGACGCCAACGCGAATCTCTTATTGGCTTGTGGCGCCAAACTTTCCGACGACGGCGCCACAGCGTCAGGCGGCATTTACTTGGTCGACCTGGAGAGCCGCGAAGAGGCCGAACGCTTTATTCAAGCCGACCCATTTCATCAGGCAAAGCTATTCGCCGAGGTTCACATTGTGCGCTGGCGGCAGGCCTACCTAAATCGGCAAAACACTTTATAACGTCATCAGATAGGAGCAATGCAATGCTGTTTCAAGTGGAAATGGTAGTGAAACTGCCACCAGACATGCCGGCCGAGCAGGCAGCTGACATCAAGGCGAAGGAGAAAGTCTACGCTCAGGAATTACAGCGGCAGGGCAAATGGCGCCACCTATGGCGAGTCGCTGGCAGTTACGCCAATGTCAGCATATTCGATGTCACTGATAACGCCGAGCTTCAAGACCTTATTAGCGGCTTACCCCTATTTCCTTACATGGATATCCAGGTAAAGCCTCTATGCCGTCACCCTTCTTCAATACGCGAGAATGACGCTTAATAGAAGGCCTTGCTAGCACTTCACGGTGCTTGATTGGTGCAGAGTTGCCCTACCAAAGGGAATGCCTACTCGACCTAAACACGCTAAGGATATCTGAATGAGTCAAGACGCTGCTCAACGCCCTAATACTCAAAAACATGTTGCTGTTGTTACCGGCGGAGCTAGGAACATCGGTCAAGCGATCGCCTTACGTCTTCAGCAGGATGGCTATCAAGTCATTGTGGTGGATATCGTCGAGCCCGAAGCGAAATCTTTGCAAGCAGATGCGCGCCAGGTCGATCTTGCCGATGCCGACGCCACCCAGCGGGTAATGACGGAAATCGCCGAGCACTATACGGTGACCCGGTTGGTCAATAACGTAGGCATTGTTGCCCCTGCGCTGATTGAAGAAGCGCGGCTTGAGGACTTCGACAAGTTAATGCATTTGAACGTACGTTCGGCATTGGTCTGCACCCAGGCGCTGCTACCTGCTATGAAGGCAAATGGCATGGGCCGCATCGTACTGAATACTAGCCGTGTGGTGCTGGGCAAAGAGGCACGCACCATCTATAGCGCTACTAAAGGCGCGCTGCAATCCATGGCCCGAACGTGGGCACTGGAGTTGGCTGAGCACGGCATCACGGTCAACTGCGTTGCCCCTGGGCCTATCGCCACCAGCGCCTTCTGGCAGAACAATCAGCCCGATTCCGAACGCGCTCGGCGCATCATCGATAATATCCCGCTACAGCGCATGGGTCAGCCTGAAGACGTGGCCCAAGCCGTCAGTTTCTTCTGCGACGAACGCAGCGGCTTTATCACTGGTCAGACCCTTTTCGTGTGCGGCGGTGTAACGGTCGGCTAGGCAAACCAACAGCTTATTTCACTACGCCCTTTTGGCGTAAGTTACTAATTTCCCCAGCGCCTTTGTGCAATAAGCGCTCCAACACGCTATCGGTATCTTCACCCAGTCGCGGTGGTGGTTTGTGATACTCCAGCGGAGTTCTGGAGTATTTGATCGGATTGGCCACGCCAGGCACTGCGCCAGTGTTGGTTTCCAGCTCAATTTGCATGTTTCGCGCTTGAACCTGGGGTCATCAAAGACCTGGGCAATATTCTGGATCGGCCCGCAGGGCACACTAATGGCGCCCAGCATCTCTATCCATTCATGGCTGGTACGACTCTGGGTAATCTGCACCATAAGCGGAATCAACTCGAGTCGATGTTTGACCCGCTCGGGGTTGGTGCTGAAACGGGGATCAACGGCTAGCTCGGGCCGCCCCACTGCTTCACAGAAACGCTTGAACTGACCATCGTTGCCCTCTTTATCTTTTAACCAGAAAGGCACCCAATGGCGCGTATCGTCACCCAGCAGCGGGTGCTCAATTTTAATCACTTCGGCGCCCATATCGGCCAGTATCTGCGTACACCAGGGGCCAGCCATTACACGGCTTAAATCCAGTACCCGCAGCCCTGTCAGTGGTCCCGCCATTGCACTTCTCGGAAGAACATCAAACTTCTTGTGATTTGGCGGCAGCATTGCGCGCTTCACGGCGCGCGGAAATAAAGCGGTAGAGTGCCAGGGAAATGGAGCCCACCGTCAATGCAATGAAAGCCCAGGTAATGGGGCCGCGCACGAAGATCGACAGATCGTTATGTCCGATCAATAAAGAGCGGCGCAGATTATCTTCGAACATTGGCCCAAGGATAAACCCGATCAAAAAGGGCGCAGCCGGTATCGCGGCGCGATTGAAGATATAGCCCATGACGCCAAAGGCCATCATCACCCATATGTCAAAGGTGTCGTTATTAACGGCGTAAGCGCCATAAACGCAGAACATCAATACGATGGGAAAGAGGACTGATTTAGGGATATCAGCAATCAAAGAGAAATACTTGATGGCCACATTACCCACCAGCAGCAATACCACCGAGCTAAACATAATGCCCATAAACAGGGCATAGATCAGGGATAGATTCTCTTGGAACATAAGGGGTCCAGGCGTAAGCCCATGAACCATAAAGGCACCAAGGATAATGGCCGTGATGACATCTCCTGGAATACCCAGCGATAACAAGGGAATCATCGTCGCCCCGGCGACACCGTTATTACCAGCCTCGGCGGCAGCAACACCCTCTACCTCGCCTTTACCAAAGTTAGCTCTGTTGGGAGAACGCCTGCGTGCATCGCTATAGGAAATAAAGGCAGCCGCAGTAGCGCCAGTACCTGGGATTGCCCCAATAATCACGCCAATCAAACTGCCCCGCACAATGGTGGTCAGGCAGCGCTTCAGTTCGGAAAAGCTAAGCCCTGCACCGCTGGCCTTCGCCTTAATATGAGGAAGCGCTTTTTTGCGGTAGAACTCGATAATCTCAGGGATGGCAAACAGACCAATCAACAGCGGGATAAAGGAGATGCTGTCCATCAAGTTGTAGTTGCCAAAGGTAAACCGTTGAGAACCGAAAACTTCATCCAGCCCCACCAGGGAAAGCAGAATACCCAATAGCGCAGCCATCAACCCCTTGATCATAGAGCCGCTGGCCAAAGAAATAATGATAGTAAGCGAAAAACAGATCAGCCAGAAAAACTCTGGCGCGCCAAAGTTCAGAGCGATTTTTGCTAAATAGGCGGCAAAAAAGATGAGGGCAATATTAGAAATAAAATCGGCAATCACCGAGGAATAAAGCGCTGCCTTGAGTGCCTTCTTCGCATGCCCCTGTTGCGCCATGGGATAGCCGTCCAACAAGGTACAGGCAGAGGCAGGTGAGCCGGGGGTTCTGATTAAAATGGCCGTAATTGACCCGCCATACATTCCGCCTTTATAGATACCCACAAGCAGCAAGATAGCGGCGACCGGCTGCATAGAGAAGGTGAAGGGCAGCGCCAGCGCCACCGCCATCGTAGCAGTCAATCCGGGAATCGACCCCACGACCACACCGATGACGACTCCAATAGCGATGGCCAGGAAGTTATCTAAACTAAAGAATATCTCTATGACTTCCGAAAAATTTTCCATAGATCACCCAGAAGAATAAGTAGCCAATCAGAAACCGATTGGCGCTATCGGAAGCGGCACATTCATGACTTCTACAAATATGAATGTCACAGCGATAGGAAACACAAATGCCATGCTATAGACCCACCAAGTGCGAACGGGGTGCGCCACAAAAAGCACCAGCGTCGCGAGAATGCCGGTAAACACCGCACCCATGGACTCAAACAAAGCGACATATATCAACAGGGCGACCACCATCAAAACAAAGCGCCGTGTCGAACCCTTCTCAATATTTCGCTCGTCCTCCTCACTGCTTCTGTCTAACAAGAAGCCTTGCAGGATGAGCAGGATAGAAAACAGCAGTATCAACCAGCCAACAATTTCCGGCAGCCAACGAGGCGACATCATGGGGTTTTGCAGGATGGGCGGTTCATTGATGTAGTTCGGCACCAGATAAAAGACCAGCACAATGGAAAAGCAAAGCAGAATAATTCCCGCCACTACGTCACCCGGGTCTTTAACCCTGCGCTTAAAATCCGAGGTAGTCATCACTGCCTTCTCCAAAGAACCAAGTGATATAGAGCAAACAAGAGAGGCGAGGACGCTTGCCCTCGCCTCTCCGTTGGATCAAAGGCTGCCTTGCTTACTGGCTAATACCCGCCTGCTCAGCTACGTCTTCCCAACGCTTCAAGTCTTCAACAATGAACTGCTTGAACTCTTCTCCAGCAACCTGGCCTGGCTCAGCGCCTAACTGCTCGGCGAAATCCAGAAACTCTTCACGCTCCATCACGTTGGCGAGTGCTTCTCGCATTTTACTCTGTGCTTCTTCAGGGAAAGAGCTATGAGCAATCAGGCCAAACCAAGCAGTCGTGATGAACTGGTCTAGGTTGTATTCACCAATTTCTGACAGTGTCGGTACATCGGGAAGATATTCAGAGCGTTCGGCAGAAGTGACCGCGAGCGCGCGGAGATCGCCGGAACGTATATGTGAAAGTACCGTTGGCATGTTCTCGAATGCCACATCAACATCGCCGCCCAGCAACGCCGGAAGCGCCGCGCCACTGCCGGCAAAAGGCACCGCCGTCAGGTTGGTATCAGTCAAGGTCTTGAACAGTTCACCAGACATGTGGATGGAGCTGCCCACGCCACTGTGGCTAAAGGTCATGTTCTCTTCTTTCGCTGCTTCGACGAAATCAATGACATTTTCGTAAGGACTGTCTGCCGGTACCACCATGACATTAGGAATATCGATCATGTTTTGTAGAAAAACGAAATCTTCTACCGGGTCATAAGTGAGATCAGGATAGATCGCGGCCCCGATGGTGTGGCCCGGAGAGGCCATTAAAATCGTGTGATCAGCATCACGCCCACCACGGGAGAGACGACCGGTGCCTACCGTAGAACCAGCGCCGGGGCGATTTTCCACAATGACGTTGGCGTCAAGTTCTTGCTGAAGCAGATCGGCAACGCGACGCGACAACACATCGGTAGTGCCACCGGGGGCATAAGGCACGACTAAGCGCACATCGTTAGTCGGCCATTCATCAGCGCTGGCAGAGGAAACAGTGAGCCCAAGCGCCAGAGCGCTGGTGCAGGCAGCCAAGTAGGCAGAGCTAAGGAGTTTGTTCATTTTTCTTCCTGTGCGTGGTTAAGTTATTATCATGCTTAATTATTGTTCGTAATACGTACAGATATTCGCAATTTGATAGCTGAGATTACTTGGTTGCCAACCTATTAAAAAACACAACTTTAGTAGCAGGGAGTTACAAACTCCATTTTACGGGATGACAACAACCTGTCGTTGCCAGCGCTTTCATGTCGCAGAAGTTCGCAATGCGAACATTTTTGCGTTAATCTTTTCTATCAGACGTCAAGGTAATGGATGATAACAATGCAGGAAGAGAAGTTGAGTGAAGATAGCCGTGATTTTGTAACAGCGTTAGCTAGCGGTTTAGAGGTTATACAGGCATTCGATCACGAACACCCGCGTATGACATTAAGCGAAGTTGCTGCACGAACAGGTATGAACAGAGCAAAGGCTAGGCGTTTCTTACTCACTCTACATTCCCTAGGGTATGTCCGTAAGCAGCAGCGCCATTTTGAATTGGCGCCCCGCGTCCTTCAACTAGGTTATGCTTTTTTATCAGCTAATAATTACAGAGACGTTATTCAACACTATTTAGAAGATATTACCGCTGAAACGGGGGAGTCATCGTCGCTTGGCGTGCTAGATGGTAATGATGTTATCTATGTTGCCCGCTCGGCAGCCAAACATCGCTTAATGGCCATCACACTTTCAGTGGGCACCCGACTGCCAGCAGCTCATACTTCTATGGGGCGCATACTTCTTGCTCAGCTCAACGATCAGGCTCTTGATCATTTTCTATCGTCGATTACTTTAGAGCCCTACACCGATAAAACAGTCACTGATGTCAATGAATTGCGCAGACAAATAGTTAACGCACGGCAACAAGGCTATGCGATTTCTGATCAGGAGTTGGACTCTGGGTTACGCTCTATCGCTGTTCCAGTTTTTGATGCCAAGCAGCATTTAATGGGGGCGATCAATATCAGTACCAACGCGGCTCGGGTCGACCTCGACACGTTGGTTAATATTTACTTACCAGTGCTACAAAACAAAGTCGCGCAAATACGTTCGCATATTAATTGACCATTACCGCGTCTAATGCCGCACGATAACCTTGCACACCTAAGCCGGCAATCACACCATCAGCACGCAGTGAAACGTAGGAATGGTGCCGGAAGGCTTCACGTTTGTGCACATTGGATAGATGCACTTCAATCACTTTGCCATCAAAAGCATTGAGTGCATCCAGGATTGCCACTGAAGTATGGGTGTAAGCAGCGGGATTGATAATGATTGCTTGGGTGCCATCAAGACGCGCGGCGTGAATGGCGTCGATTAACTCACCTTCGTGGTTGCTCTGAAAGCAATGTATATCCCAGTCGGCCATCACCGCTTTCTCTCGCAGAATGTTATTTACATCCTCTAATGTCTCGTAGCCGTATATCTCCGGCTGGCGAGTCCCCAGCAAATTTAGATTGGGCCCATGTAATACCAATACCTTGCCTTGACTCATGACTTCTCCGCTCTGTGTCTTGCTATCTAAATTGGCTAGTTAGCTAAATTGAATAACTGCATTAATCGATCAGCTGTTCTATCACTTAACCCGCCAACTGCGCCAGCGCCTGTTCAAGCGATGCTTGCTGGCGCTGGGCATACAGCTCAATCTCATCGATTACTTTAGCCCCTAAAGCCTGCTCAAATTGCTGTTGACTTGCACTGCTAGCGTAATTTTCATGGCTACTTCCACCCAAGTTGGACTGGAAAATACCGGCCGCGCTAACGGGTAAAAAGTCTTCATAAATCATGGGTGTTATCTTGAGAGCGCCTTGTTCGATCAGGCTTTCCACCTGCTCTAACGTCACTGATCCTGCTACAGATGCACCCTGGGCCGCCTGATAATGAAAAAACGCTAGCCCGTCACGATGTAGCGTAGCGTAATCATCAGGGAAGGCCTTAAACACTTCGGCTAGATGCGCCTGATGGGCGTCGTTATCCGCAGCCGTCGGTGCATTTTCTCGGGCAGCCGCTAGCAGGCGATCATAGAGTGCACGCCCCTTATGGGTTAAGGCGATACCGCGCTGTTCGATTTCACCGAAGCGGGCAGTGTGCTTACCTTCGGCTGCGTCTGCGAAGGCGATCGTCTCCTCCAGCGCTTTAAAGCTGGTTTGACGCAACAGTATCGGGCAATTGCGACGAGGAGGTCCTTCGATAGTCGCTTTAGGGTCAATGCCGACACTGGGCATAAGCCGCTGCACTTCATCAATATCTAACGTCCGCGGCGTTAGGTGATTAATGTGGGGGCCGCGGAAACAGACCACATCGGCAATCAGGCGATGCTCATCATGCAAACGCTCGTAGGTCGTCCAATCGACGGTTGCTTTGTCATGCCAGCGGAACGTTTCCAACGCTTCCTGCACAAACTGCTCGGCATCCTCTGCGTTGAGTCCGCCCTGCTGTTCGAAACGCTCAATCAATATTTTCACGTTAGCGGTGAAGATATCGCGATCACTTAAAATAGCGCTCGCCTGCTCCTGAAGTTCGGTTTTTTCGATCAGCTCAAGGCGCAGTAGCGAGGTAAAGACACGAAAAGGATTCCGTTTGAGTGCACGATCAGCGACCGGCCGAAACGCCGTGGAGTGCACCGGCACGCCCGCCGCCGCCAGATCGTAATAGCCAACCGGCTCCATCCCAATTACCGCGAACATGCGCCTTAGCATGGCAAGCTCGCTCGCACTGCCCACGCGAATCGCGCCGTGGCGTTCAACGTTGATGCGGGCCAGCTCATCGCTCTTCTGCAGCGTACTGTTAAGCGCAGGATTAGCAGCTAACACCTCTTGATTGACGGTCTCAACCAGTGAGAGCAAAGTGCCGTATTGTGGCACTTCCTGCCGATACATCGCTGACATCGCGCTGGAAAATTGGTCGCGGATTTCATCACTGCTAACGTACGCTGAACTCATGGAATTGTCCTATTTATAAACGGCTATATCTGCCCATAAAAGGCTATACCTACATAGTAGCGCTATCGGTGCCTTAACAATTTCACTTTTTCCGCACCTTGCTACACCTAAAAGCCCCCTCACCTTAACGAGTAGGTATTTTAAACTGTTACATTAGCGCTTGACCTTATGAACCTAGGCACGCCATCAATGACGCTTCCGCTTTATTTAGGTTTGCCCATGTGGGCCAATCAAGACTGGCTCGGCAGTCTTTATCCGCGCCATGCCAAAACCGAGCTATTAAGCGATTATGCCGCGGTGTTTTCGAGCGTTGAAGGTAACACTACGTTTTATAGCGGTATTCCAAAACCGGAAACAGTCGCCGCTTGGGCACGCCAGGCGCCACCCCACTTTCGTTTTTGTTTTAAATTACCGGCAACCGTCACTCACGATCAACGGCTTACCCATTTAGAAGACGCATGGGCATTTTTAGCCGCCCTTGAGCCGCTGCACGATCGCCTGGGGCCCACCATGGTGCAACTACCGCGGGATTTCGGCCCCCAAGAGCTTCCTCAGCTGGAAGCGCTGCTCGCGGCTTGGCCTGCCCATCTACCTTGTGCAGTCGAGGTTCGTCACCCTGAGTTTTTCCACAAAGGAGCCGCCGAAACAGCCCTTAACCGCCTGTTGATAACTTATTCGGCTAACCGCGTAATGCTCGACGTGCGCCCGCTCTTCTCAACCCCGGCCAATAGTCATATGGGCCTGGCCCACGCCCAGCAAGAAAAGCCGAAACTCCCGCTACACGTGCTTTCCACGGCAAATTATCCGGTGATTCGCTTTATTGGCCATATTGACAAAACAATAAATAGTGACTACTTCACCGCTTGGAAGGCTCGTCTAGAGCTGTGGATAAATCAGGGGAAAACCCCTTTCTTATTTGTGCATACTGCAGATAACCGTGAGTCTCCCTACATGGCTCGCCTACTTTACAACGCGCTGGGAGAAGTGACGCCATTACCTCCGTTAGCGCCTTTCGCAGGTGAAAAGCAAAGCCAGCTGTTTTAGCGCGTATTTTTAGGTTAGCTAACTGGCATGCAAGCAATTGATCAGATAAATTGCGCTTACTTTTGGAAAAGAACGTCAGCAATGACTCCATTTTCCGAAAACTAGCGTGCTCAACACGCAGTGACTTACACAACAATCGACTTAATGGGTGATGTATGGCGAAGCTTGCGCATGCGCAGTGGTCATCGCGAATGACCTTTGTGCTGGCCGCCGCTGGTTCAGCGGTGGGTCTAGGGAATATCTGGAAATTTCCGTATATGGTGGGTGAAAGCGGCGGCGCTGCTTTCGTCTTTGTGTATTTACTTTGTATCGCGCTGATTGGCTTGCCCATTCTCGTCTCCGAATGGCTACTGGGGCGGCGTGGCCAGAAGAACCCTGCCAGCACGATGTCAGAACTGGCCCGCACCGCGAACAAGCCAAAAGCATGGGCCATTGTCGGCATTAGCGGCATTGTTGGGGCCTTTTTGATTTTGTCGTTTTACAGCGTGATTGGTGGCTGGTCGCTCTACTACACCGTTAACTCCGTGAGCGGTGCCTTTAGCGGCCAAGACGCCGACGGGATTGGCGCCCTCTTTAATGGCATGCTGAGTAACCCAGGCTTACTGCTGCTGGGCCATTCGATCTTTATGCTACTGGTGATTGGCATTGTCGCCCGCGGTGTTACCAAAGGGCTTGAAGGGGCTGTACGCATTCTGATGCCGGTACTCGCGCTGCTGCTCGTTGTGCTGATCGGTTACGGCATGTCGACCGGCCACTTTGGTGAGGCGTTGACGTATATGTTCAACCCGGACTGGAGCAAGCTCAGCGCAGAAACCGTGCTGGCCGCCTTAGGTCACGCCTTCTTCACCCTCTCACTGGGTATGGGCATCATGATGGCTTACGGCTCTTACTTGGGCAAAGAGATCAACCTGCTGCAAACCGCCCGCACGGTCATCATCATGGACACCGTCATTGCCCTAGGCGCCGGTTTAGCCATTTTCCCGATTGTGTTTGCCAACAACCTGGATCTTGCCTCAGGCCCTGGGCTGATTTTCGTCACTCTGCCGCTAGCATTTGGCAATATGGATGGTGGCTTGATCCTAGGCTTGATGTTCTTCTTGCTGCTTACGTTTGCGGCGCTGACTTCGGCGATTTCACTGCTTGAGCCCGTAGTTGAGTTTATTGAAGAGCGCACGCCGCTCAGCCGTGTCATGGCAACTGTTGTGGCCGGCGTGGGGGCTTGGTTGCTCGGCATTGCGGCGCTGCTATCGTTCAACGTATGGAGCGAACCGCTCATGTTTGGGCTGGGCGTGTTCGACCTGCTGGACACGCTGACCAGCAAAATAATGCTGCCGCTAACCGGGCTAGGCGCGATTCTCTTCGCCGCTTGGTGCCTGGATCGCAAAAGTGTCGAAGCTGAGCTTGAACTTTCAGCGACCGGTAAAAGCGTATGGAACATCATCGCGCGCTATGTAGCGCCCGCTGGCGTTATTGCGGTGTTCGTGACAGGGCTTATTTAAGGTAAGCCGTCACTTCCCTGCTGTTTGCTAACCTCAGTGCAATTCGCTCTCTTGCCGATCTTCGTCGGGCAAGGGGGCGATATCCCGCGATAATTTTTGGAACTCCCTGTGCAGCTCAATACCACGGCGCGCTCTCAAGCTACGCTGGGCAGCACTTCGCTGGCGCTGAGCATGCTCATCCACTTGCAAACTCATAAAAATGTCGAGCAATTCGCTTTTAACCGAGGTGATTCGTTCGACGTTTCTCATAATCGACGTTCCTCCAGATGAATATGCCTTCGTCCACCTGCATCCGTGACGACTGTTATGATGCAGTGCGGCACTTCAATTATTACTATAACCTACTTGACAAAATGATGACCAATCTTAAAAAAACTGGCTAACGACCTTTAAACGCTGACGAAACACGGCCCGATAGTTAGTGGCCCTATCCACTCATTGAGGCATACTGTGAACATCAGCATTGAATGTACGCAAAGCATAACAATGAACAGACAGACAGAAACGGCCGTTTCAAACGACCGTATACTGACGTACTGTTGAATATCTGTTGGTTGAGCACCCAAGGAGCTGAACGTGAGTCGCGCCCTGTTCGATGAAATGAGACGCCGCATGGAGCACTTTCGACGCTCCGAGCAAAAAGTGGCGCGGTTTGTACTGCGCAACCCCGAAGAGGTCATCCACATGCGAATTGTGGATCTGGCCACCGAAGCCACCGTTAGCGAACCCACCGTGGTGCGCTTTTGCCGTGCGCTGGGGTGCAATGGCTTTCAGGACTTCAAGCTACAGCTGGCGCAAATGCTCGCCAGCGGCAGTCAGTTTGCCCAGTTCTCCATGAACGATAGCGACTCGGTCGCTGAATTTTCCCACAGCATCTTCGACTCGACCGTGGGTACGCTGCTCTCTGTGCGTGACCGGCTGGATAACGACGCCCTGGGCCGAGCGGTTAATGCGCTAGCGATGGCCAACCGGGTCGAGTTCTATGGCTTTGGGGCTTCCGGAGCCGTGGCCTTTGATGCCCAGCACAAGTTTTTCCGGCTGCAGATCTCCACTTCGGCTTACGCCGACCCGCATATGCAGAATATGTCGGCAGTAACCTTAAACGATGGCGACGTGGTGGTGGCCATTTCGCAAACGGGTCGCACCAAAGCGCTGGTTGCCAGTGTGCGGCTCGCCCGTGAAGCTGGTGCCACAGTGATAGGGCTATGCCCCAGCGGTTCACCGCTCGCTGAAGAGGTCAGCCTGCCACTGTATATCGATGTTCATGAAGACACCGAAATCTATACCCCCCTTAGCTCGCGTATAGCGCATCTGGTGCTGATTGATGTGCTCGCGGTCGGGGTCGCTAAAACCCGCGGCCCAAAACTCGCCGAACAGCTTAAAGCCGTTAAAAAGAGCCTCAACACGCTGCGCTTTCCTGAAGAGTCCTAATCGTTAACCTGTATACACAGCCAGTTTGCTGGCTGTGCTAGACTAGCCGCCTATTTTTTGATCCGGCAGCGGCTACTATGGACGACGTCACGGCGATTCTCGATCAGCTCAACTCCGCCCAGCGCGAAGCAGTGAGCGCCCCCCAAGGTAATCTGTTGGTGCTCGCAGGCGCAGGCTCGGGCAAAACCCGCGTGCTGGTTCATCGCATTGCCTGGCTGATGCAGGCCGAAGGGCTTTCACCCTACGCGCTGCTGGCGGTCACCTTTACCAATAAAGCCGCCAAGGAGATGCGCACCCGCCTCGAGGCGCTGCTGAGCATCTCGATGCGCCATGTATGGGTAGGCACCTTTCACTCCATCGCCCACCGCCTGCTGCGCACCCACTGGCAGGACGCCAAGCTGCCGCAACACTTTCAAATCATCGACTCCGACGATCAGTTACGCCTGGTCAAACGGCTGCTGAAAGATTACGCCATCGACGACGAACGCTACCCGCCCCGCCAAGTGCAGCACTTTATCTCCGGCTGCAAAGAGGAGGGACTGCGCCCGCACCAGGTCAATGTGGATGGCGATGCCTACATGGGCCAGATGGTTGAGCTCTACGAGCGCTACCAGCTCACCTGTGAGCGCGGCGGTCTGGTCGATTTCGGCGAGTTGCTGCTGCGCAGCCTGGAGCTACTGCGCGATAACCCGGCGCTGTTAAATCACTACCAGGAGCGCTTTGGCCACGTGCTGGTTGATGAGTTTCAGGATACCAATACCCTGCAATACGCCTGGCTAAAACTGCTCACCGGCATGAAAACGCCAATGACCGCCGTCGGTGATGACGACCAGTCGATCTACGGCTGGCGCGGCGCCAAGGTGGAGAATATCAGCCGCTTTGAGCAGGAATTCCCGCAAACCCATACCGTGCGTCTAGAGCAGAACTATCGCTCCACCAGCGCGATTCTGGAAGCCGCCAATACGCTGATCAGCCATAACAGCGAGCGGATGGGTAAAAACCTCTGGACCGACGGCATCGAAGGCGAGCCGATCTCGATCTACGCCGGGTTTAACGACCTGGAAGAAGCGCGCTATATCGTTGACACCATCAAAGAAAAGGTCGACGAAGGCTTTAACCGCCGCGATATCGCCATTCTCTACCGCTCAAACGCCCAGTCGCGGCTGATGGAAGAGACGCTGATTCGCCAAGGCATGCCCTACCGTATTTATGGCGGTCACCGCTTCTACGAGCGCCTGGAAATCAAGAATGCCCTGGCCTACCTGCGCCTGATGCTCAACCGCGATGACGACGCCTCGCTAGAGCGGGTGATTAACGTACCCACCCGCGGCATCGGCACGCGCACGGTCGAGATTGTCCGCCTGCGCGCTCGTGAACAAGGCATTCAGCTGTGGCAGGCACTCCACGATGCGATTAACGACGGTACCTTGAAAGGCCGCTCGGCCAATGCCGTACAAACCTTCGCCAACCTGATTGAACAGCTTGATAACGATGCCTCGGGTATGGCGCTGCACGAGATCATCGATCACGTTACCGTTCATACCGGTTTGATAGAGCATCACAAAAGTGAACGCGGCGAGAAAGGCCAGGCACGGGTCGAGAACCTGGAAGAGCTGGTTAACGCTGCCCGCGCCTTTACCCAAGGCGATGTTTTTGAAGCCCCTGAAGCGGGCGAAGGCATGGCCGCACTGGAAGCGTTTCTTTCAGAAGCCGCCCTTAATGCTGGCGACCATGAAGCCGAAGAGTTTGAGGACAGCGTACAGCTGATGACGCTGCACTCCGCCAAAGGCCTGGAGTTTCCCGTGGTGTTTATTGCTGGGGTCGAAGAGGGACTCTTCCCGCACAAGATGTCCCTGGAAGAGCCGGGTAGGCTCGAAGAGGAGCGCCGGCTGTGTTACGTCGGTGTCACCCGCGCCATGCAGAAGCTCTACCTGACCCACGCCGAAACCCGCCGCCTACACGGCAAAGAGGTGTTTCCACGCCCCTCGCGCTTTCTGCGCGAGCTGCCCCCGCACCTACTGGAAGAAGTCCGCCTGCGCGGGCATATTTCCCGCCCGGTGACGGCATCGCGCACTTCCTTTGCTCAGCAAAGCGTCGAAAGCGACGGCGACATACCCAGCCTGCACGTCGGCCAGGGGGTTGAGCACCCGGTATTCGGCGAAGGGATTATCCTTAACGCGGAAGGCGAAGGCGCGCGTGCCCGGGTTCAGGTCAGCTTTGAAGGCGAAGGCGTCAAATGGTTAGTCCTCGGCTTTGCCAAGTTGACGCCGCTTTAAGCCCAACGCTGTCACTCAACAGGTAGACGATCATGAAACAACGCTTTAAACGCCTATTTCCCGAAGTGAGTAATGGCTGGCAAACATTGAGTGGCTATCAGCGCTTTGAACGTTTAATTTCACTGGTGCTCACCCTCGCCATCGGTGGAGCCGTGCTAGTGGCCATGTATTATTTGGTCATTCACGTGATCCAGCTGCTGTTTATTCAAAGCCGTGACCCCTTTGACTACCGCGTATTTCAAGCGCTATTCGACATGATCCTTACCGTCTTGATTGCCATGGAGTTCAATAACTCCATCATCCGCACAATGACCAGTGGCAAAGGCTTTATCCACGTCGAAATAGTGGTGTTAATTGCCATTATGGCGCTGGTACGCAAGTTTATGGTGCTGGATATGGAAGTTATCGACCCTTGGCAAATTGGTGCGCTTTCGATGGCAGTCTTAGCGTTAGGCGGCTGCTATTGGCTGGTGCGCCACGGCAACAGTATGAAAGACGCGGCGGATGATTGATCAGAAGGCTTGCGAGCTAAATTCGCTATAAAGCATACTAACCAGCGAACATGGCGCACTCAGCGCCTTATAACAACAGTATGATTACTTTTGGAGTTTTGCTCACATGCAACGCCGTAACTTTCTCAAAACCGTTGGCCTAGGTGCCGCCGGTGTCGCTGCTGCCCCCTTTGTAACCACCTCTAGCGCACGCGCTCAAGAGACCTTTACCTGGGACATGGTCACCTCGTGGCCGAAAAACTTTCCCGCCCTAGGCACCGGTGCGAATGACTTCGCCCGTCGGGTCGAGCAGCTTTCTAACGGCCGCATGCAAATTCGCGTCCATGGCGCAGGTGAGCTGGTACCTGCGCTTGAAGTATTCGACGCTGTGGCGGCGGGGACCGCTGAGATGGGTCACTCTGCGTCGTATTACTGGCGCGGCAAAGTCGCTGCCTCGCAGTTTTTCACCGCTGTACCGTTCGGCATGACCACCACCGAGATGAACGCCTGGTTGTACCATGGCGGCGGTCAGGAACTGTGGGATGAGATCTACGCTAATCACAACCTGAAACCCTTTGCCGTCGGTAACACCGGTACGCAGATGGCGGGCTGGTTCAAGAAAGAGATCAACTCGTTAGACGATATGCAGGGGTTGAAACTTCGTCTTCCTGGCCTCGCAGGTGAAGCGATGAACGGCATTGGCGTCAGTACCGTTAATATGCCGGGTTCGGAAATCTTCACCTCTCTGCAAACCGGCGCACTGGATGCCGCTGACTGGGTAGGGCCGTATAACGACTTGGCATTTGGTTTGCACCAAGTGGCTGACTATTACTACACCTCGGCGTGGAACGAGCCCTCTGCCGTACTGGAAGGCACGATTAACCTGGATGCCTGGAACTCTCTGCCGGAAGACCTGCAGAACGTAGTCCGTGAAGCGGCACGGGCTTCTAACCTGGCCATGATCAGTGAATTCGCCTTCCGCAACGCCCAGGCCCTGGAAGCGCTGGTCGATGAGCATGGCGTTCAGCTGCGCACCTTCCCTGAAGACGTGATGGCAGCGCTTTACACCTCCTCACAGGAGGCCATTCAGCGCCAAATCGAGGACGATGAAGAGTCCCGCCGCGTGTATGAGTCTTACTTGGCGTTCCAGAAATTACTGCGTCCGTTTAGCGACGTGGGTGAATACGCCTATCTCAAGAACCGCGACAACGTAGGTGCCTGATTATCCAGGCAGGTAAGCAGCAATTACGGCAAAGGGCGCACTGAGCGCCCTTTTGCTATTTTAGGCGGGAACATTGAAAGAGTTGATAAGAAAGAGCTACTCGCTGTGTACCGCTCGGATCCGCCCATTATCGTCTAATGCGACCATTACAAAACGCGCCTCTGTCACCTTTTGACGCTCTTCAATCCGCTGCCCATGGGGCGGGCGTACCCATACTTCTACATCAATTTTGATTGAGCTATGACCGATCTCTTGTACCTGGGTGTAGACACTGACCATTGAGCCGACGCGCACAGGGCTCAAAAAGTCCATGGCTTCAATCGCCACGGTGGCCGTTCGCCCTCCTGCTTCGCGGCAGGCTGCAAGCTCAGCTGCCTGATCCATTTGATTGACTAGCCAACCACCGGGTATATCACCATAAAGATTGGTATCTTGGCGGGAAGCCAGTAATTTTAAAGTAAGCTGCCCTTGAGGGGCCGGTACGTCATCCAAATCGGTTTCCAGAAGAGTCATGGGTTCGTCGCTTAGTCAGTTTATTGTTGTAAAGGTTGCAGTAAGGCACATTGCCAAGGGGCGTTGCTGCGTCGCAACACAAGTGAATGGATTCAGTTAACCATAAGAGGACGCTTGTTTGAATACTCTTTCATCTCATAGAAGCTACCTTTTATCGCTACGGCACACCGTAGGTTGCTGGGTGATGATGGCCCTACTGCTGGTAACGCCGCCTACTTGGGGGCAATCACTGCCGATAACCGGCACGTTAGGTGCCGTCGGTTCTGACACCATGGCTGGGCTCATGCTGCGCTGGGGCGAAACACTGACTTCCCGCTACCCAGAGGTAAAGCTGCAATTTCAAGCCAGCGGCTCGGCCAGCGCGCCAACCGCGCTAATGGCAGGTACCACCCGGCTGGGGCCGATGTCCCGCCCGATGAGCACTGAAGAGCGTGATAACTTCATTGAGCGCTACGGCTACCCGCCGCTGGAGTTAAAGGTCGCCCGTGATGCGCTGATTGTGGTCGTCCACCGCCATAATCCGCTGCGCGCGCTCACCCGCCAGCAGGTCGATGCGATTTTCTCGACTTCGCGTGCCTGTGGCGCCGAGGCGTCGATACGGCGCTGGGATCAGCTCTCGGCAACGCGTGACTGGTCATTTGGCAGTATTGCGCTCCATGGGCGTAACCTTGCCTCCGGCACCCATGGCCTATTTCAACAACGGGCGCTGTGCGGTGGCCTCTTTCGCAACGATATTAGCGAACACCCAGGCTCATCGGCCGTCGTCGCTGCGGTGGGCGAGTCTGCCAATGCAATGGGGTATGCCGGGTTTAACCACCTGACGCCAGCCGTGCGCGCAGTAAGCCTTTATGACGATGACGGCATCGCCATAACACCCGATGAAGCAGCGATACAGAACGGTGATTATCCGCTGTCGCGCTACCTGTACCTATACGTGAACCTGCCGCCCGGGGCATCCTTGCCGCCCGCCGAGCAGGCTCTACTGGCGTTGATCATGTCCGATGAAGGCCAGCAAATTGCACGCGCATCCGGTTTTGTCCCCTTAACCCCAAGCGTCCTTGACGCACAGCAAAGGTGGTAAGCCGCTGTCATCTAATTGACACATAATCGTCTTAGAGTAGGAAGTCATTCTATGCACCGTTTTCACTATAAGCTCTCTTCACGACCCACTCTTTCAATACATGCTGGTCAGTACTGTGATCACCCCGGTTTTGCCATGCCTAGTTTTGTCATGATAGCGACATGACCCCACCTCGGTTAACCTCTTCTCGGCAGCCATTGCGCTTGCTTCAGGATCGTGTGGCCACCGGGTTAATCACCGCTGGTGGTGTCGGGGTGCTGCTGGCGATTCTCGCTATCGGCGTTTTTCTGATATGGGAAACGCTGCCACTACTGGCGATTGGAGAGAGCTTGGCCCTGGCCAAGCTCTCTCCTCTGGCGTGGGGCACCCTTAAAGCTGCGCTGGCTGCGCTGCTGTTTGCGATTCCCGTCGCCTTAGGGGCGGCGATCTACTCTGCGCTGTTTATGTCAGCGCGCTTGCGCACGCGCATCAAACCCGCACTCGAAATGATGGAGGCCATTCCGGGCGTGGTGGTGGGCTTTATTGCCGGGCTCATTTTGGCACCGTGGGTAGAGCGACACTTGGCCAGCGCTTTAGTGCTGATGGTCTGGCTGCCGCTCAGTGCCGGGCTTGCGGGCTTGCTCTGGCAACTGGCCAAAGCCCGCCTCCAGCGCCGTTTGTCGCTCTCCTGGGCAGGTCTCTGGCTAATACCGTGGCTTGCTCTGATGGTGGTGATAGCGCTATGGCTTGCGCCGTGGATGGAACAGCTGTGGCTGGGCGGGGATCTGCGTCAGTTGCTCGACCAGCGCTTTGGGATGGATTACGCCACCCGCAATGCCCTGATTGTCGGCCTGGCGATGGGGTTTGCCGTTATCCCCAGCATCTACTCATTGGCAGAAGATGCCCTTGCCGATGTGCCTTCGACCCTGATAGAGGGCGCCCAGGCGCTGGGTGCCAGCCGTTGGCAGGCGCTGTGGAAGGTGGCACTGGCGGCGGCGGGCCCAGGTATTTTCTCGGCGGTGATGATCGGCGCGGGCCGTGCAGTGGGCGAAACCATGATTGTACTGATGGCCAGTGGCAACACCGCTCTGTTTAGCGCCAGCCCTTTCGAAGGGATGCGCTCCATGGCAGCGGCTATTGCCATCGAGCTTCCTGAAGCGTCACCTGGCGGCCAGACCTATCATCTGCTGATTTTTGCCGCGCTGGTGCTGTTTATCTTCACGTTCCTGGTTAACACCCTAGCCGAGGTTGTCCGCCAGCGCCTGCGCCGCCGTTATCGCCAGATGGGAGGCACTTCATGAAAGCTGGCAAGGTCAACACCGCCTCTCGCCGCCCTCGTTTTAATTGGTTAAATGATTTATGGCCCTGGCTATGCGCGGCCAGCGTAGCGCTCTCCTTGCTGATGCTGGGTGCTCTACTGGCGCTACTATTAGTGCGTGGGCTTGGACACTTCTGGCCCGCAACGCTTGAAGAGGTCACTCTGCGTTCGGGTGACACCTTTGCTGGCCATGCCGTGCGCGAGGTCGAGCTCCCCCAGCAAGCGGGAGATGAACGGCTGTACTTTACCGGCAATCAGGACATAGAGGGCGCTCGCTGGCGCTGGGTGACGATTGAGGAGATTGCCGAACGCGCACAGCCAACCGACTTGATTCGCCTGGAGCGAAGCCCTTGGGGGGATTTTATTGGCCGCTTGTCGGCCATTGAGCAAGACGGCCAGCGCTGGGAGGGTGACGCTGCCTGGCACCGGTTAGCGACTTTATTGGCGCTCCCCGCCAGCCAACGCCAAGAGAGCCAGCTACTGCTCACCACCGTGGATGGCCAAACCTTGCGCCAGCCGTTGGCCAGTGTCGTCAGCGCTCAAGCCCCAAATGCGATGAGCTGGTGGCAGAAAACCCATGTCTGGGGCGATGGGGTATGGCGGTTTCTCAGCGAAGGGCCTCGAGCAGCCAATACCGACGGGGGCGTGTGGCCGGCGATATTTGGCACCGTGCTAATGGTGATTTTAATGTCCGTCATGGTCACGCCATTTGGCGTGCTGGCCGCTATTTATCTTAATGAAATTGCTCACCAGGGGCGGCTGACGCGCCTGGTGCGCATTGGCGTGCGTAATCTAGCGGGGGTGCCGTCCATTGTGTATGGCGTTTTCGGCTTGGGAGTGTTTGTTTACGGCATTGGCGGCTCGCTGGATGAGTGGTTTTTCAGCGATACGCTGCCCTCGCCCACGTTTGGCACCGGCGGGCTGCTGTGGGCCTCGTTAACTCTCGCCCTGCTAACCCTGCCCGTCGTGATCGTGGCAACCGAGGAGGGGCTCGCGCGTATTCCTGAGGCCCAGCGCGAAGGCGCCGTGGCGCTCGGGGCTACTCGCCTGGAGATGCTTACCCGCATCGTACTGCCCATGGCGGCACCGGCCATGCTGACAGGCGTTATTTTAGCGGTCGCCCGCGCGGCAGGCGAAGTGGCGCCACTGATGCTTGTCGGCGTTGCCAAGCTAGCGCCACAAATGCCCATTGATGGCGAATTTCCTTACCTACATTTAGAGCGCAAGTTCATGCACCTTGGCTATCATTTATTTGATACCGCCTTTCACGGCGAAGATGTGCAGGCCGCGATCCCACTGGTTTACGCCACGGCGCTACTTTTAGTGTTGATTGTGCTAGTGCTTAATCTAACTGCCATATTTCTGCGTCATTATCTTAGGCGTCAACGGGGAAACGAATGCTAGCGCCTTTACATTCAGCCAATACCGCTCAGGTACCAGTGGCGCACTTTTCGTCCGAGCACAGCTGCCTGAGCATTGATCACTTAAGCCTCGCCTATGCGGGGAAAGCGGCGTTGCGCAACTTAACCCTCAGTGTTCCGCGACATCGTGTGACGGCCTTCATTGGTCCGTCGGGATGCGGTAAGTCAACGCTGTTACGGGCAATTAATCGGCTGCACGATCTCAATGAGACAGTGACCCATAGCGGCAAAATCACGTTGGAAGGGCAGGACATTCACGACCCGCAAACGAACGTGACCGAGCTGCGGCGGCGAGTAGGAATGGTGTTTCAAACCCCCAATCCCTTCCCTATGTCGATCTATGAAAACGTGGCCTTTGGCCTGCGTTTACAGCAGCGCCTTCCCAAGCGCAAAAGGGACGATATTATTGAGTGGGCATTAACCTCCGCCGCGCTATGGGATGAAGTGAAAGACCGCCTGCACCGCTCCGCCTGGCAGCTTTCCGGTGGACAGCAGCAGCGCCTAGTCATCGCCCGCACCTTAGCAGTACAGCCCGATGTGCTGCTGCTTGATGAACCCGCGTCAGCGCTAGACCCGATTTCAACGCTCAAAATTGAGGAGTTAATCCGTAATCTCAAGTCGGAGCTAACGCTGGTACTGGTTACTCACAATATGCAGCAAGCGGCGCGTGTATCGGATTACACCGCCTTTTTGCATCAAGGTGAGCTGGTTGAGTACGGGCCTACCGATCAGGTCTTCACCAACCCCCGTTTGCAACACACCGAAAATTACATCACCGGCCGCATTACCTAGGCCTTAGCGACTGAAACGTCAGGAGTGCTCCATGGATATTACTAGCGACTCTCACAGCCAGCATATCTCTCGCCAGTTCAACCAGGAGCTGGAAGAGCTAAAAACCCATCTGATGGCCATGGGCGGTCTGGTAGAGAAGCAAGTGCAGGATGCCGTCTTTGCGCTTCTGGAAGGCGACACCCGCCTAGCCGAACAAGTGCGCGACAATGATCGTCAGGTCAACGATCTGCAGCTGCAAATCGACGACGAATGCACCCGGGTACTGGCGCGGCGACAGCCTGCGGCGTCTGATCTACGCCTAGTGCTGGCCGTTATTCGTGCCACGTCTGATCTTGAGCGCATCGGCGATGAGGCCAGCAAAATCGCCCGTAACGCCCTGCTGCTGAGTGAAAGTACCAGCACCATTCGTGGTTTGGTGGAAGTACGGCACATCAGCGAGCATGTGCGCAAAATGCTGCGCGATGCGCTCACCGCCTTTGCCCGCTTTGACACCGACTTAGCCATGCAGGTAGTACGTGAAGACGAGCTGGTGGACGACGAGTACAGCAGCGCGATGCGCTCACTCATGACGTTTATGATGGAAGATTCTCGCTCCATTACCTCTGTACTCAGCATCATGTGGGTTCTGCGCGCCCTCGAGCGTGTCGGTGACCATGCCGATAACCTTGCCGAGTACGTGGTTTATCTTGTCAAAGGGTTGGATATTCGCCATAGCGACCCCGACAACCTTGACCCGCAGGTACTAAAAAAGTCTTGACCTGAAAGGGGTTTCCTCCTGCAATACGTCCAGGCTGTTAAGCGGCCTGGACGTTTGAATCACAAGGAGTCTCCCCCACCATGCTGGATGCTGTCACTGCGCTTAGCCGAGGTACACGCTGCGTGTATCAGTCAGGTATGCGACGCTATGTTTTTCTGCCTATTTTAGTCAACCTGATTGTTTACGTCAGCATGTTCAGCTTCGTGCTCAACCGCTTCGGTGGTTGGCTAGATCATTGGATGAACATGGTGCCAACATGGCTTGATTGGCTCTCCTGGCTTATCTGGCCTCTTTTCGTGATTAGCCTGTTAGTAGTAGTGTTTTTTACCTTCACGCTGGTGACCAGCCTGATCGCCGCGCCTTTTTACGGTTTTTTGGCCGCTAAAGTCGAAACCCAAGTGACTGGCCGTGAACCGATTGATGACCGCAACCTTACTAAAACAGCCATTGATGCCATTGGCCGCGAATTTGTTAAGCTCGCCTATATTTTGCCCCGTGCCGCCGGTCTGTTTGTGCTTAGCTGGATCCCAGGGCTGAACTTAGTATCCCCCCTGCTGTGGGCGCTATTCTCCGCCTGGATCATGGCCATTACTTATCTAGACTACCCAATGGATAACAATAAGGTGACGTTTGCCGATATGCGCCAACGGCTCTCGAAACGCTGGTGGCAAAGCCTCAGTTTTGGAGGATTAGTCACGCTAATCACCTGGATTCCGCTGGCCAATCTATTTCTGATTCCCGGCGCTGTCGCGGGTGCCGTACTACTCTGGGATGATCATTACCGAAATGTACATGGTGATACACGCGGCATCACACCGCAGTAGGCGCTTATTACCCAGGCGACACCACTTTGCTACCTTTATGGTTTGTTCGTCTATCCTGGACTCAATTAACAACAAAGGAATTACCGCATGCTAAAACCGACGGCTTGGCTGGGTGGCATACTCTTGATTAGCGCTATGTCTATTTCGATGGCATCTATGGCCGTAGCCCACGACGTAAAAACTAAGGCTCTGCGCATTGCGCATCCCTTCGCTACCCCTACCCCACCGGGGGCGGTAAACGGCGCAGCCTACATCGATATCACCGCCTTTTCAGACCCTATTACTCTTATCGGCGCGAGCAGCCCTGTGAGCAGCAACGTTGAGCTGCATGATATGCAAATGGACGGCGATATGATGCAGATGCGGCATGTGGATGAGATTCGTGTCGAGGCAGGGGAGACTTATACCATGCGGCCGGGTGGCGGCTTTCACTTAATGCTGATTGGCCTAAGCGAGCCGTTAAAGGAGGGTGAGCGGTTCCCTCTCACGCTCACCTTTGCAGAACAAGACGATGTGGATATTGAAGTCTGGATACAGAGCGCCCAGGAAGGCAGCGAAGCTGCTGATGGGCATCACCACTGATGTGGGCTGCAGTTAACATATAGCAAAAACCCCGCTTCGGCGGGGTTTTTAGCGAGCAACGATTACATTAGCAGTTACACTTATTCCATTATTTACCAGTCGGTACTATCGCCTTCACCCCGGTTGAGTTCCCCTGAAGTGTAACCCTCTTGGCGAGAAGTAGACCCTTCTTCAGCCGTAGAAGGACGGCTACTGGAGGGCGAAAAGTCCAAGCTCTCGCTTTCATCACGGTTCAAGTCGCCCGCCGAGACATGAGATTGTTTTGAAGCGGCATGTGACTCAGGTTTGTCGATGACACCCTGACCAGCGGTACGGTCTTGGTTCAGCTCAATAGATGAGTGCGCCATCGCCAGAGGGCTCGCGACCAGACCAAAAGCAATACCTACCAGGGCGACATTTTTGCTCATTTCTTTTAGCAGCATGGTGTTCTCCTCATTATTCATGGATTCCGTTCGATGATGATTAGAACGGCTGTTACGCTTTACGTTGCACATTAGGCGACAAAAAAGACATATAAATTATTATTTAATAATTAAACACTTACACCAAAATATCGCTTAAAAATAATTAACCAACCCTTTTGTACCCAAAATGATTGTGCATTAATTACTCATATGGCTGCTATCTATACATAGCGACGCAATGAAATTAGGCTCCCCTAGAAAGCAGCACCTTAAACGAGAGAAAAATGGTTTGAGAGAGTGTGGGATGTCACAAAAAATCAGACCCCGCATCAGCGGGGTCTAAGGACACAATACTTTGACAATGACTAGCGCTAGCTTCCTTTCCTTTTGCGGGACTGCTCCAACCTTGGAATTTAACCCTGACCAGCGCTCTGATTGTCGATTGATTCACTCCTTGAATCGACCTGCATCCCTATCGGTGTGACACGCATCTGCGTGATTAACTCACACCTCAAACGTAATACATTCCGCTTAATTGCAAACTTTTGTTACCAAGCGTTGCCATCGCCTACGTCATGCGTCAAATCTTTAGCGGTATATTCTGCTTGAACACTAGTACGATGGGATTCTGCCTTAATAACATTAGGGCGATCACCTACGTCGTACATCAAATCAGATGAGGTAAAAACTGCTTGTTCATGTGTGCGCTGTGATTGAGCCTGAATTGGTTCATCATTAACAGACAGATCTTGATTAGCTTTGATGGAAAAATTTGCGAATGCAACTGGGCTCGCCAGCAAACCGAATGCAAGTCCTACAACAGCTGATTTTTTAAAAAGAACGTTAAACATAGTATTACTCCAAATGACTGCTTAATACCGCTGAAGTGAAGAAAGAAGGGCCTGCTGGCTTGCTTCTCTCTGCGGTGACTTCACTGCCCTGATAAAGCAGTTACCGTGCCAACCTCCACTATATTTAATAAAATTAAATAAAAACAATCACTTATTAATTATCAATTGCGCACAATATTAAGCCACTAAAAACAAAAGCACGCAAAATACATGTGCACAAATGACACATGCGCAAAATTGTCTGTGCCTTTATGGCACACTCATCCTCAAACGCTAATATTAAGAATTACTTTTAAAGCTAACCTCATCGCGCCTGTGCTACGTTATCGAGTAGTAGACTTAGGCTTTGTACGAAAACTGCCTGCGCTCGACAATACGGCGTTAAAAATCGCCTCGAAATGCTCATTTACACCTCGTAAACTCCGCTTTCTCGTTAATTTTGCCTTGTCTAGTCTTCGCACGCCGACTTTTCGTACAAAACCTAGACTACTCATGGATGAACTAGACTACTCATGGATGAAAGGGGCGAGAGTAGCTCACGATATGCACTCAAAAAGGTAGGTAGGTAGGTAGGTAGGTAGGTAAAAATAGGGAAATGCAGTAGAAGAAGCCCACAAAAAGCAGGCAGCAAAAAATCAGACCCCGACTGGCGGGGTCCGATATCAGAATAGGCTATAGGTAATAACTAACGTTAGCTTCCACTCCTTGTAGCGGACTCCAGCCTTGGAATTAACCCTGACTAACGTTTGATTTCCTAGTGATTCATCCTTGAACCTGAAAAGCATCCTTGCCTTTATAACATCCTATCAATTACCTTTTCATCCGTTGAAAAGACGTTCTTTGATATCTAAATGATAATTAACAATTAACTACCGCTGTTTTCTTCTACAAGCTCATCGTCGTCATACTCAGCGTCATCTGAGTGATCGCTTGACTGAGGATCCATGTCGCTGGCTCCATCACCTTCGTCATGGGTTAAATCGTTAGTCATGTCTTTAGTATCATGACCGTCTGAACTATCAGTACCTTGGGGATCCATTGGTTGCTCTTCAGCTGTAATTCCCTGATTTTCATCAATAGCTGAATTTTCATCTGTTTGAGCAAAGGCTAACGGGCTTGCCATCAAACCAAAAGATACACCTAAAATGCCAGCTTTCTTGAGTAAATCCTTGGACATCATATTCCACCTCCGATCGCTGTTTATTACCGCTTGGTTAAGAAAGAAGGGCTTATATACAAGCCAGCATTTCCTGCGGTCGTCTTCCTTTTTTTTAACAATGCAGCGGGCATGCCAAAAACAAAAAAATAAAATTAAACAAATAAAAATCAATGACTTAATTAAAACAAGTTAAGCTATATCACTCTGTTAACATCGAAATACCAAGCCTAAAAACTGTATAAAAATGGCACATGAGTAAACTCTTACCAACCTCACATGCCAATATTGCACACCTTTACAGGTATGGTGCGAAAGGTCGCTTACTGAGACCTATACAAGACGTGAAGCGGGAAATGAGCAGCGAAAAAGCGCCCCTTTACCCGGGTGGGATTCAATCTGTAATTGCGCATCGTGGCGTAATAGTACGTGCTTGACGATTGCCAAGCCTAAGCCAGTGCCGCCAGTTGCGGTGCTGCGGCCTTTGTCGACACGGTAAAAACGTTCGGTTAGTCGGGGAATATGGACAGGATCAATCCCTTCACCATTGTCTTCCACATCGATATAGCCGCCACCAGTCGCGCTAGCTTTCCAGCGTAATGTGATGTGGCTACCTGCTGGCGTATAGCGAACGGCATTGAAAGCGAGGTTAGAGATGGCGCTACGAATTTCCTGTTCACTACCCAGCAGGCGTGCATCGCTTTCAAGCGCGACTGTAATGGTATGACGCTGATTCGACAGCGCCAGCGCATCATCACAAATGCTTTGTAGCAAAGGCCCTAACGACAGCGGATGGTGATCTTCCCCCCCCTGGTCGATTTCCAACCGGGAGAGCAGCAATAGATCATTGACCAGGTTTTGCATTCGCTGCGTCTGTTCCTGCATCTGGTTGATGCTTTTGCCCAAACGCGGCGGCAACTGGTCAGCAATATCGCTGTAGGTTTCCAGATAGCCGGAAAGGACGGTTAGCGGCGTGCGCAGCTCGTGAGAGACGTTGGCAACAAAGTCGCGCCGCATCTGTTCCAGGCGGTGCAAGCGCGTGATATCCCGGGCCATTACCAGCCGTTCATCGTCGCCGTACAGGGTAATTTGATACTGCAGGATTCGACGCTCGTCAATCGGCGACGTCAGCGTTAGCGGCTCGCCATACTCCCGCGCATTGAAATAGCGGATGAAACTTGGCTCGCGCAGTAGGTTGGTAATGTGTTGACCACGATCATGGGCGGTTTGTAGCCCCAGCATGTTCGTTGCAGCACTGTTCCACCATTCCAGATCACCGTGGCGGTCGAGCATGACCACACTGTCGCGCATCGCTTCAGACGACTCTTGAATACGGGCCAAGGTAGCGCGCAGCCGACTTTGCGTTATACGCTGGCTTTTCTGATAGCGGTATAAACGATCAAACAATTCACCCCACATACCGTGAGCGGCAGGCGGCTCATCGTGAGGATGTAGGGTTAGCCATAAATAAAGTTCGCGTAGCTGCCGCAAGTGATAGAACAGACATACTGCAAGCCCTGCCGCAAGCCCTAGCCCTGCTGAGCCCAATAACCAGCCTAAGCAAGTACCCAGTGTGGCCAGCCACGCTAGACGCCACAGTTCACGGCTCCATAGGCGCACATTTACACCCGTGCAGAGAAACGGTATCCGGTACCCCGAACCGTTTGAATCAGGTTTTGATGCACATCGCCCAGCGCTTTTCGTAAGCGGCGAATATGCACATCGACCGTGCGCTCTTCAACGTAAACATTGCCGCCCCACACTTGGTCAAGCAGCTGGCTGCGTGTGTAAGCGCGCTCTTGGTGAGTCATAAAAAACTGCAGAAGACGATACTCGGTCGGACCCATTTCCAACGCTTTGCCGTGAGCGCTTACCCGGTGACTTACCGGGTCAAGCAACAGGCCATTAATCTCAATTGGGTCCTCAACGCCACGGGGCGTCGCGCGGCGCAGCACTGCTTTTAACCGTGCCACCAATTCGCGGGGCGAAAAGGGCTTGGTGATATAGTCATCGGCGCCAGCTTCAAGCCCTTGGATCTTATTATCCTCTTCGCCTTTAGCGGTGAGCATAATAATCGGGATCTCGGCGGTAGCTTCTTCGCGCTTCAAGCGCCTAGCCAGCTCAATACCGCTGGTGCCAGGCATCATCCAGTCAAGCAGCAATAAATCAGGTTGGTGGTCAACCACCATGGCATGAGCATCCTGGGCGTTATCTGCTTCGAGCACACGGTAGTCAGCCATTTCCAGCGCTACCGCGATCATCTCGCGAATCGACGATTCATCATCGACAATCAGAACGGTTTTGGCGGTCATACCAGAGCCTCACGGTGTGCAAAAAAGCCAGTTCAAAGAAAAACAGTTCAATGACATGTCAGTGACGATAACACCATGACTTGATGACAGTTACATGACAATGGCAGTTACTGACCCGCCGCAGGCCACCAACTTAGCGCAATACCCGCAAAAATCAGCAGCCCCGACCAGTGATTATTCAGAAACGCCTGGAAACAGAGATCCCGCTCCTGATAACGAATTAAGCGCTGCTGATGCAGGAAAGTTGCCGCCATTGCAGCGAGCCCTAGCCAAAAGAACCCACCTAACCCAACCCGCCAGCCTACCCATGCCAGCAACCCCAGGGTGGCTACCTGGAGTAGGCCGATTATTAGGCGATCCGCGTCGCCAAACAGCACAGCTGTCGATTTAATACCAATTTTTAAATCATCGTCGCGATCGACCATGGCGTATTGCGTGTCGTACGCCACCGTCCATAGCACGTTTGCACCGAAAAGCAGCCACGCTTCCAACGGCACATGGCCCAGCACGGCGCCAAAGGCCATTGGAATTGCCCATGAGAATGCCGCCCCCAGCACCACCTGGGGAAAGTGCGTATAACGCTTCATGAACGGGTAAATAACCGCCAGAAATACTCCGCCCAGCGAGAGCAGCACCGTAAACCAATTAGTCAGTAGCACCAAAATAAACGCTGTGGCCACCAAACCAATAAACAACAATTGAGCCTCGGTTTCGCTGATTCGACCGGTGGCGAGCGGGCGATGCTTAGTGCGTTTCACATGGCCATCGAAATGGCGATCTGCATAATCGTTCACCACACAGCCAGCCGCGCGCATGACGTAAACACCGGCCACAAAAATCAGCAGTACATCACGGCCGGGTACCCCTTTAGCGGCAATCCACAGCGCCCAAAGCGTCGGCCACATCAACAACCAAGTGCCAATGGGTCGATCCAAACGCATCAGCTGTATAAAATCTGCCACGCGAGCCCATCCCTTCGGCCGCAACAGTGAACGATCCATGCTTACCTCACGAAAAATAAGATGCAGGCGCTAGCCTAGCGCGATGGCAGGTCAAGGTCATCCGCCATCGCACGCAAAAAATACTCCTGCACCAACAACGACAGTCCACCGTGCTTACCGCCGTGATAAAACACTGAGCGTCGGCCCCAGGTACAGTCGCTCTCGATACCGTTCATACGAGCAAATAAGGGGGATTGGGTAGTGGCTTCAAGCGGCCCGCGAATTAAACCTGGCTGACGAAATAACCAACTGCCTAGCGAGCGCTCACCTAACCCTTCCAAACGCTGGCCCTTTAACTGCGTAAGCGGGGCGACGGAGCGCGCTACCACCCACGGTGTTTCATCCAAGCACAGCGCGACTTCACGCAGCCATGCGTAGCGCTTGGGAGCAATGCCCAACGCCCGTGCCTCATCCTCTCGCGGCCAGCCTACGCCCTGGCGTAGCAGCCGCACCCGAAACTGTTTCTCACCACCAGCGGTTATTAAGCGGGCGGTTAACGAGTCGGTAGAAGCAACCCACTGCCACCAGGAAGGGCTCATGACAGGCCGCGCCGCAGCAACGGGACGCCAGCTCGAAAAGTGAGAAGTTTGCCGAAAAGCTGCAGGCGTCACCAAGTTCTCCAGGGCAATAAACGGATCGACTAGTGTAACATGCAGCACTAACAGGCTTTTGTTTCAGCGACTTTTTTGGTGTCTGCATGCCCACCTCACAACCAGAGCTCTCTTCATCCCACGCTGCGCTGGTCATTATTGGCACGGGAATGGCCGGGATTGGCTTAGCCCGGGCACTACGCCGTCTCGGTGACCAGCGTTCAATCACGTTGATTAGTGCTGACAGCGGTGACGATTACAGCAAACCGTTACTCTCCACCGGCTTCGCTAAAGGCCTAGCGCCCGACAAACTGGCCCAGCGAAACGCTGCCGAGCTGGGCGATGAGTTAAACGTCCGCATCATTACCCACACCCCCGTGGCGGCACTGGATGTGGATAACCGGACACTTCTTCTCGACGTTGGACAAGCGCCCAACTATGAAAAACTAAGCTCTGAAAAACTAAGCTCTGAAAAACTAAGCTACGAAACACTGGTATTAGCCACTGGCGCTGCGCCCAGGGTGCCATTCAGCATCGACCCCAGCGTAGCCCCACGCTGTTTCACCATTAATGACTTAGACGACTACCGACGCTTTTATCAGGCGTTAGGCCAAGGCCCAGCAAGGGTGGCGATTGTTGGCGCCGGGCTGGTCGGCTGTGAATTTGCTAATGACCTGTACGCCGGAGGTCATCACGTCAGCGTCATAGCGCCTGAAGCTACGCTACTGCCCCGCCTGCTGCCCATACCGCTGGGCAACGCCCTGGGCGATGCCTTCAATGAGGCAGGCATCCGACTCTGCTTAGGCCGCACGATAGATTCACTAACACCCAGCAGTGGTGATGACATCGTATTACGATTGGATAACGGCGAGGCTATCAGCGCCGATCTCGTACTAATGGCAACTGGCCTAACGCCGCGTACGGCGCTTGCCGAAGCCGCGGGTCTTAGCGTATCGCCGAGCGGCATACAAGTTGACCGCCAACTGCGTACTTCACACCCCGATATTTACGCCCTGGGCGATGTCGCCTGCGTCGATGGCGTTAACGCCATGTACGTGCAGCCGCTGCAAGCGAGCGCCAAGGCATTGGCGGCAACGCTTGCGGACACTCCCACGTTGGTCAGCTTTGGCGCTTGGCCAATAGTCGTTAAAACACCCCTGCTGCCAGTGGTCGCCTACCCGCCAACCACCCCACCTGAACGCTGGCGAATTGAAGGCGAAGGTGGCGATATCAGTGCGTTAGCCGAAAATAAAGACGGACGTTTGATTGGTTTTGCGTTGACAGGGGGCTGCGTGAGAAGGAAAGTGGAGCTTTCCAGAGCAGCACCTACGCTGCTAGGCTGATTTTCGTCGCGTTCACGACTAGGCTAGAGAAGCTACCTAGTGCTAATGACGCGCCCAACAACCTGCATTTGCTTTACGCTCGATTCTTTAACAAAAGTTCGATTGTTTACTAAAGGGAGATTTCTTATGCGCAAACCTGAACTCGCTGCTGCCATCGCTGAAAGTGCCGACCTGTCAAAAGACAAAGCAGGCCAAGTACTGAACGTTATTTTGGATGAGATCACTAACAGCGTTGCTAAGGGCGAAGATGTCGCTCTGATCGGCTTCGGTACCTTTACGGTACGTGAGCGCGCAGCACGTACCGGTAAAAATCCACAAACCGGTGCCCCACTACAAATTCCGGCCAGCAAAAATGTTGCCTTTAAGCCAGGCAAAGGACTTAAGGACGCCGTTTCCTAATGAAGCTCAAGCTGACGCTGTGGCTGCTGGGCATATTGCTCAAACGTGCCCTGCGCCGCAAGCCGCGCTTTCGTGAACAGTTAGAACGCATGCGCGGCCTGGACTGGGGAATCGCCACGGAAGATCTAAGCATCGCCCGCCACTACCGGATGACGCCGAAAGGCATCAGCACCGGTAAAGGGCTGCCCGTCGACTTAGACCTTGAACTGCGTTTCCGAGACCAAGCCACTGCGTTAAAAGTGCTCAAAAAGCCAACTCAGCAGGCCTTTCTTGACGGCATGATGAGTGGCAACGTGCGTTTAGTGGGCGACTCCGCCGATATGAACAAGCTGCAGAAGCTGCTCAAATATTTGTAGCCCAGTATTTGCAGTATTGAGCGATCAGCAAAGGGTAAACCAGGCAGAGGTATAACAGCTATCGATGGACATACCTCATCAACGCTTAGTGTACTTCCGCGTTACCCTGGAGTCTGGTTCAGTGCGCCGTGCTGCGGCGCGTCTGGACATTGCTCCCTCGGCGGTCAGCAGGCAAATTTCGCTGCTGGAGGAAGCCTTGGGAGCCACCCTCATGGAGCGTCAGCGCGACGGCATTTCACCCACCCCCGTAGGAGAAATGCTGCTTGAGTACTGCGAACGTCGCGGCGCACTCGACGAAGGCTTTATCGCGTCACTTGAAGCCTACCAACGCATGGAAACCGGCAGGATATCCCTTACGGTAGGTGAAGGTTTTGTCAGTGACTTAGTCGCTTCCCCGCTGCACGAATTTATCCAGCTTTATGCGGGTATCCAACTCGATATCCATACGGCAGGCACCTCGGGCATTATTGATGCCATTGTCGGCGATCATAGCCATATCGGCTTGATGTTCCATGAGCGTACCCATCCCCAGCTGCGTTTTTGGTCATCTACCCCTCAGCCACTCATGGCTATTCTGCCGCCCAACCACCCTTTGACCAGACAGACGTCACCGATCACACTGACCCAGCTTAGCGATCAACCGATGGCCATGTGGGACACCACCCATGGGGTACGTCAAATGGTCGACCAAGCATTTCAGCAGTCACGCATAGTCCCGCGCATGGCAATGAATACCAATTCAATGGTGGTATTAGCACAATATGTGCGCAGCGGCATGGGTATCACCCTGCTGCCTGACTTTGCTGTTGCGCACGATTTGGAAGCTGGCACGCTAGTGGCGCGTCCGGTAGATAATCCGCTGTTTCAGCGCTCCCAGGCCCACATGGTCACGCGGGTAGGAAGGCAACAGCCCAAGGCCAGCATTCTGCTCCTACGCCACCTGCAGCGCTGGATGCAAGCGTTTCGCGATGTGAATTAGCGCGCAGTCGCAGGCAGTCCCACCAGTCGCTCCAGCGGTTACGCTTTTTGTGACAATGGCGCCAGCACCGATTCGCGAGCCCTCACCAATTTCAATATTGCCGAGCACAACGGCGTTTGCACCCAGAAAAGTATTCTCACACAGTGATTTGAGAAAAACGCAGCACCGTTCCGCCTAACACTTCAGGCGGTATATCGGCCTGATGGACGTTCAGTGGTACAAAAGGTAGCGAGCGCTTCTGCCAGTGATTAATCGCCACGGCAATATCATCACAGGCCAGTGTTAACGCCACCGCTCTGGCGGGCACTGACGGGAGCCCTGCCAACATTTCAAAGCGCTCGCCTATTGCCCAGTCGCTTAATAAGTGGCAAACCCCTTTATCGGTGTGGATTTTAAAGCCTCCTGTTTGCGTTTGAATCGCTTCATCGCCATGGATACGACGAAACTGCTCCAAGTCTCGAGCAGGGCTATCTGACACATACCAAATATCGGTAATAGACGTCGCCGTATTAGCGTGCCGCTCAAGGGTCGGGTCTGTGCGAAACAGCTCAGGACGCAATTGCTGGCACAAGAACTGGGTAAGGAAAGGCTGCTGAGGGTCATGGAGGATATTTAACGCTACGCCCACTTCTACATCACCACTGGCAAGATGTGCCAGTCGGCGAAACTCAATAGGCAAATGGCCTTCAAAACCACGCGCAGTCAACAGCGCATGATCCGTCGACATTGCTTCACTTTCTAATGCCACCATGGCGATCCCCTCGCCAATGGCTAAGCGATCTTCCACCAATTTGGCAAATTGAAAGCCATTGCTATCCCGATAATCCGTTAGCTCTGGATGTGCAATGCCAATCAATTCAATGAAATTATTGTGTAAAAACAGCAGGTGATTATCGGTACCCCAGGGGTGGCTGTGGCGCGGATTGAGGGTAAAACCCAATGCGGCCGCGCGCTCGGCGGCCACATCTAAATCGGCTACCGCGACTAAGGGGTGATCAATGCCAAAGCTCATTGCAGTAACTCCTCACGCTGCTGGAGCGAAGCGCCCCAGCAAGTTAGAACAATATCCTCAGGTCCCATGGGACAATCAACCAACGCCGCTGCCGTAGCCAAATGCCACGCTGGCTTCCGGTGCCGTTTCCACCCAGACGCTTTGCGGCACCGTGTATTCGCGCAGGCCGTCCAAACCGCTAGAGCGGCCAAAGCCGCTATCGCCAAAGCCACCAAACGGTGACATCACGCTGATCGCCTTATAGCTATTGATCCACACCGTTCCCGCCCGTAACTGGCCAGCGACACGATGTGCCCGCGCCACATCCTGGCTCCAAACGGCGCCGGCCAGTCCAAAACGGGTTTCGTTGGCGAGCTGAATGGCTTCGGCTTCGTCATTAAAGGCCATGGCGATCAGCACCGGGCCGAAAACCTCTTGCTGAGCGATCTCCATATCCGGCGTGACCTCGACCAGCACGGTAGGGGCGATAAAATAGCCGTGGGCCTCGTCTGGCAGTCCTTCGGGACGCTTGCCACCCGTTAACACTCTCGCGCCTGCCGCTTCGGCGGCCTCAATCATCCGGGTGACCTGCTCAAATTGTCGGCGATTCTGCAAAGGCCCCATGCGCGTCGCTTCATCGCTGGGAAGGCCGACCGCAATCTGTTCCGCGGCCCGGGCCAAACGGCTGGTGACCTGCTCAAACACCGAACGCTCAATCAACAGCCGTGAGCCCGCCACACAGCTCTGCCCTGCGGCGGCAAAAATCGCCGCTTGGGCACCGGCGACGGCTTCGTCCAGCTTGGCATCGGCAAAGACGATATTGGCAGATTTGCCCCCCAGTTCTAACACGCTGGGCACCAATCGGCGTGCGCCGGCTTCAGCAATCATGCGGCCACTCTGGGGAGAGCCCACGAATACCAGCTTGCTGATAGTGGGATGATCGGTCAGCGCTGCACCGGTCGACTTGCCCAGCCCATTGACGATATTGATCAACCCTTTAGGGAGCCCCTGACCGAACTTTCCAGAGCATTCAAGCAGCTTGGCAATTACCACCGATGAGAAGGGCGTCAGTTCGGAAGGCTTCAGTACTACGCCGTTGCCCGCTGCAATCGCCGGGGCCAGTTGCCAGGCGCAGGTGAACATCGGCGCGTTCCAGGGGGTAATTTGCCCCACCACGCCGTAAGGCACGTGGCGTACATAGTTAAGGTGCGAGGTAGGCACTGGAATCACTTCGCCGTGCTGCTTGTCGCACCAGCCCGCGTAGTACTCAAACATTTCCCGCACTTTGCCTACTTCAGCGCGGCAGTCGCGAATCGGCTTACCGGCAACGACGCTTTCTAGCTGCGCCAGCGCCTCTTCATGGCCCTCCAGCCCGCGTATTGCAGCATTCATGCGCCGTCCACGCTCGCTGGCGGTGAGCGCCATCCATTCACGTTGCCCACGCGTAGCCGCTTGAGTAGCACGCTCAATCAACGCCGTGCCCGCATCACAATAGCTCACCAGGGCTTCGCCGGTGGCCGAATTGATCAGGGTGATTTCCTCACCCTCCCCTGCGACTAATGCCCCATCAATCCAGTTGCTTAGCGGCGTGGCAGCGGCTAAGCCGAAACCTTTAAGCAGTTCAGCAAGATGGTCACAGGCATATTGGCTAAGTGAGTTCACTGGTTGCCCTCCGCTTGGCTGCCACGCGCTAATATCGGCGTGGTGATATGGTTAAAGTCGTCGCTATCAGCTGGCTGTTCGGGGTTCGCATGCCAAGCATCAACAACAGCTTGTAGCAACGGCAAGGGGATACCGAGTTGCTCAGCGGCATCCCGCGCCAGACGCAGGTCTTTACGCATCAAACCGGAGGTAAAGCCAGAATCGAAGCGCTCGCTCAGCACCCAATCCGGGAAGTTCACCTCGCTAACCGCGCTGCGCCCTGAGCCGCTATTAAGGCCCGCCAAGCAGGCGGCGGGATCAACGCCCGCTTTGGCTGCCATCGCCACGGCTTCGGCGGTGGTTAACAAGTGCGCGGCACACAGGTAATTATTGGCAAGTTTGACCACATGGCCGCTGCCCGGGCCGCCCACATGGGTGCGCTTGGACGACATCGCTTCCAGCATCGGCAATACCCGTTCGATAGTGCGTTCATCGCCTCCCAACAACATCCCCAACTTGCCGCTGGCAGCGCCTTTCGGGCCGCCGCTAACCGGAGCATCCAACCATAGAAGGCCCGCTGCGGTTACTTTTTCAGCCAATTCACGCGTCACGGCGGGGTCGCTGGTGGAGGTATCAACAATCACGCTACCTTTCGGCGCAAGGTTAAGCAGGCCTGGAGATTGCTCGATCACTTCACGCACATGGGCAGAGGTGGGCAGCGACAGCAGGTAAACGTCGCTTGCGGGTAGTTCTTCGGGAACCACAACGGTTAACCCTTGAGCAGCAAGGCGCGACCGCGCTTGCTCAAATACATCGCTACCCGTTACTTCAAACCCTGCTGCTTTGAGGGTGAGCGCCATATTGCCACCCATCTGACCCAGCCCAATGACGGTAATGGTTAAAGGCTCAGCTATTAAAGACATCCTAAAACTCCCTAAGCGCCCTTTTGATAACGAGACGCTATGCTTGGTATGGATATTTGGCGTAGACGCTCCCCTGCCCAGTGGGCATCAGAGAGCGTGTAACGTTAGTTCTTAAAGAGACTTAACCCTGGGTTTAGACGAGAAGCGCCCTTACCAGCTCCACCCAGTAGCGCACACCCATCGGCAGCAAGGCGTCGTTAAAGTCATAGCGTGGGTTATGCAGCGAAGCGGAATCCTCGCCATTGCCCATCCAGATATAGGCCCCTGGGCGCTCGGCCAACAGGAACGAGAAATCCTCAGAGGCCATGCTTGGCGGCGGGTTGCGAATCACATTGTCGCTGCCAAGTAAGTTTTCCAGCACCGAGGCGCAGTGCTGGGCGTGTTCAGGGGTATTGATCGTGGCGGGATAGCAGCGCTGGTAATCCAGCTCAACGGTTAAGCCGTGGAACTCCGCCAAGCTGGCAATCGCCTGCTTAAAGCGTGCCTCCAGGTGCTCTTTAAGCGCCATATCAAAACAGCGCAGCGTGCCACGAAGCGCCACCTGTTCGGGAATCACATTGAAGGTATCCCCCGCGTTAATGCTGGTAATACTCAGCACGGCAGATTTGTCCGGCGGCGTTTCACGACTCACCAGCCCTTGCAGTTGGCTGATCAGTTGGCAGCTCGCCAAAACCGTATCAGTACCTAAATGGGGCATCGCCGCATGGCAGCCCTTGCCAGTCAGCATCAGGCTAAAGATGTCGAAGGCAGCCATGACGTCGGTATCGTGCACCGCTGCGACGCCTACGGGCAGACCCGGCCAGTTGTGCAGGCCGTACACGGCATCCATAGGGAAGCGCTCAAACAACCCCTCTTCGACCATGACGCGTCCACCGCCTGCGCTCTCTTCGGCGGGCTGAAAGATAAACACCACCCGGCCTTTGAAATCCGGCTGCTGCTTTAGCGCCCAGGCGGCGCCCAATAGCATGGTCGTGTGGCCATCGTGGCCGCAGGCGTGCATCTTGCCCGGCGTTTGCGACGCGTAGGCAAGCGCAGTCTCTTCTCGTATATCTAAAGCGTCGATATCGGCCCGTAGGCCGATGGTTTTGCCTTCACCCTGTTGACCATCCAGAGCGGCTACCACACCCGTTCCGGCAATCCCGGAGGTTACCTCAAAGCCCCACTCAGTCAGCAGCTCGGCAATACGCGCACTGGTGCGGTGCTCCTCAAACGCCGTTTCCGGGTGCTGGTGAAAATCATGGCGCCACGCTTTTAGTTCTGCGCTATCCGGTAAGTCTACTGAAGCAGTCATCGTCTATCCTTAAAGCATCACGTGAGCGACAACGGCAGAGCCGATAAAGGTGCCGGTGAATACCAGCAGGGCCACAATCACCAGCTTCCAGCCGGTTTGCTTGAACATGGCAAACTCACGCCCGGTAAGCGCCAGCCCTGCGTAGGCCAATACCGGCGTGACCACAGCCAGGAAATCCACCTCGGCCAGCCGTGCGATAATCCAGCCATTACCCGGGAAGAATGGCAGCGTCGCGATAATACTGATCAGCGATACCCAGGCCACACTAGGCAGGTAAAAGGGGCATATGCGCCCGATGACCAAGCCGATAATGACCATGACATACAGAATCAACATGCCGGGCAGCGCATCTAATAAAGGCGAACCGTTGACGATATTGCTAAACCATGCCGCCACACACACGGCTGCCAGTACCAACGCGGTTTTGCCTAGCTGGTTTTCGGGACGTAGCTCTTTTAACGCCTCAGCATCGAACTGATCGATTGGGCTCTCATGAGTTTTCATGGCTAACCTCCTGGCGCGAGCCTTTTAAGCGCTTGTACATCCACTCGGTGATCGGTAGCGCGATAAATAGCGATATATACAGACCGGTGGCGTAAGTAAGCAGGTTGCTTGCCCCGGCAAAGGCGAGTAGTTCGTCTTTGGATGCGGGTACCGCTTCAGCTAATGCGGCCGAACACGCCGCCACCATACTGCCACTGCCCACCCCGCAGGCCATGGCCAAAGCACGAATATCGAGAATATCCAGCGAGGCGATGTAGCCTGCCATTAAGGCGAAGTAGAGCGTACCGAACATGGTGCCTACTACGTAAACGCCCATAATACCGATACCTTCAGGGCTTCTCAGCCCGTAACGGTCTGAAATAATGGCAATATTGGGCTCACGGGCGATAGAGTAGGTGGCACCGATTGCTTCACGGCCCATCTTGAGAACTAATACGGCAAAGGGTAGCGCTATCAGCATGGTACCGAGATTACCCAGTTCCTGGAGAATCAGCGCGGGGCCGGCAGCGATAATCTGCTCGATCGCAGGGCCAATGGTAGAACCGAACTTGGCGATAAATGGCAGGATGGCGATGAGAATAATCGGGCCAGCCGCATTGCTAACTGGCTTGGGAATGACCTTGCCCATTGCCGAGAAAAGATGAGGATTGAACAGTACGCCAATGATAAAAGCATAGAGCAGCGGTAGTAACAGCAGTGTTCCAGGCCCGAGGGGGATGCGTACGATGCCGACCCACTCGGCAAACATCGACGTCACTATCACCGTAAGATGTAGACGCCAGTCCAGCAGTAGCTTGAGATCCATAGGAGTGTCCCTGTTTTTTTTAGAGTCACTCCGAGTATCGAAAGGTTACTGTTTCAATCATAGGGCTTTAGTGCGCTATTTTTTAGAACACCCAAACGTTGAGTGCAGAGTAGCGACATCCAACGCCTACGCATTTATACTAAAGTCTAATAACCATCTATAAGAGCCTTTATGCCCATAACTTTGCCGCTACGGCGCCTTTGGACCCTGGATAAATTCGCCTACAGCCTGCGCGTTTTTATAGCGTTCAGCGGTGCGTTGCTATTTAGCGGCTTAATGGGCGATGTGGCGCTAGTCATTCCGCTTTTTCTGGGCATTATCGCCTGCGCGCTGTCTGAAACTGACGATAGTTGGCAAGGCCGTTTTCAAGCGCTGCTGGTAACGCTGGTGTGTTTTACCTCGGCGTCATTTATCGTGCAGTGGCTGTTTCCCTGGCCGTGGCTGTTTGTTGTGGGGCTAGGGCTTTCGACCTTTACCCTGATTATGCTCGGCGCTATCGGTCAACGGTATGCCACCATCGCTTCCGGCACGCTAATACTGTCGATCTACTCGATGATCAATATCGAGCAGCACGGCGGGGTCGATGAAGACGTGGCGGCACGCCAACTGCTGCTATTGGCGGGTGCGGTGTGGTACGGGTTAATTTCGGTGGTGTGGTGCGCGCTGTTCTCCCGCCAGCCGGTCAAGCAGAGCATGGCGCGGGTGTACAAAGCGCTGGGCGAGTTTCTGATACTCAAATCAGCGCTGTTTGAACCGGTACGCGGTGTGGATGTGGAAGCCCGCCGGGTGGCCCTGGCACGCCAGAACGGCAAAGTCGTCGATGCGCTCAACCAAGCTAAAGAGATGATTTTCAGACGCTTAGAGGGCCAGCGTGGCGACCAAAAACTCAACCGCTACCTGCGCATCTACTTTATCGCCCAGGATATTCACGAACGCGCCAGCTCCACCCACTACCCCTACAGCGCGCTCAGCAAAGCATTCTTCCACCACGATGTACTGTTTCGCTGTCAGCGGCTGCTGGATCAACAGGGGCGCTCATGCCGTCAGTTGGCCAAATCGCTGCTACTCAATAGGCCGTTCGACCACCAGCAGAGCGAAGAGGCGCTGGCCGATTTACACGCTTCCATTGAGAACTTACGCGACCGAGGTAAGCCCGAGTGGCGCCCGCTGCTCTATCCATTAAGTGCGCTAGCAGAGAATCTGGCCACCCTGGAAAATCAGCTCGCCAGTGCCCATAACCCTGGTGTCAGCGATGATCGTCGCGATAGCTCACTGTATGACCGCTCGCCCTCCAGCGTATTGGAAGCGTGGAAGCGGGTGCGCCTAAACTTTACTCTCGGCTCCCCCACTTTTCGCCATGCAGTGCGGCTCTCCATTGCCCTCACGACCGGCTATGGGCTGATGCAGTGGATCGACCCCGAACAGGGCTTTTGGATTCTGCTCACCACTCTGTTTGTCTGTCGGCCCAACTTTGCTACCACGCGACGATTTTTGTCACAGCGGATTATTGGCACGGTATTAGGCCTGGTGGTGGGCTGGGCGTCGATCAGCCTCTTTCCGCATCCGCTAGTGCAAAGCATAATCGCCGTGGCCGCCGGGGTTTCGTTTTTCGCCAACCGCGAAAAACACTACGTGATCGCCACGGCGTCCATCACCCTGCTGGTGCTGTGCAGCTTCAACCAAGTGGGCGACGGCTATAACCTAATCCTGCCGCGCCTACTCGATACCCTGCTGGGCTCGCTGATTGCGGGCTTGGCGGTGTTTTTTATCCTGCCCGACTGGCAGGGCCGGAGGCTTTACCGGGAGGCCGCCAACGCGCTAACCAATCACCGCCGCTATCTGGACGAGATCATCCACCAGTACGAGGAGGGCAAGCAAGATGACTTGGCCTATCGCCTAGCCCGGCGCAATGCCCACAACGCCGATGCAGCGCTCTCCACCCTGCTCACCAATATGCTCCATGAACCGGGGCACTACCGGAAATTGGACGCGGACAACGGCCTACGCTTTTTAGTACTCTCCAATACCCTGCTCAGCCACCTTTCAGCGCTAGGCGCCCACCGCCACCAGTTAGCAGACGATGAAGACGACGCCACACTGGTGCCGGTAGCAAAACGTATCGGTGAGCTGTTGGGTCAGATTGCGGAACGATTACACCAGCGCCAGCCGGTTGAGGCGCTAACGGATCAAGCCGCTGAACTGTTAGCCCAGTTAGAAGAGCAGAATGCGGTAGCAGCAGACAAACAAGCGGTCACCCTCTACCGACCTATCCAGAGCCAGCTACGTTTTATTACCGAGCAATTGGCCCCGCTGGGCGAAGCCGCTAATCGATTGGTGGGAAGCGGCAATGAAGATCACAGCCACCGCTAACGCCTAAACCTGCCCATAACGCCCTGCCGCTTCGCCCAGCCAACGACGCACCAACACAGCGGTGATGTCTGCGTTGCCCTGTAGCGTTTGAGCGAGCGCTGTGACTCGCTCTAACAAATCGGCATCGCGCTCCAAATCGGCGATTTTCATCTGTGCCAAGCCAGTTTGGCGAGTGCCGAGCACTTCGCCGGGGCCACGAATTTCCAGGTCTTTCTCGGCGATGCGGAAACCGTCAGTGGTTTCGCGCATCACCGCCAAGCGCTGGCGGGAGCTTTTCGACAGCGGCGGATGGTAGAGCAGTACGCAGAAGCTTTCCGTGCTGCCCCGTCCTACCCGGCCCCGTAGTTGGTGAAGCTGAGAAAGCCCCAGGCGTTCAGGGTTTTCGATAATCATCAGGCTGGCGTTGGGCACATCCACCCCCACTTCGATTACCGTCGTCGCTACCAGCAGGTCCAGCTCCCCCGCTTTAAAGGCGGTCATTACTTCGGCTTTCTCGCTCGACTTCATGCGCCCGTGCACCAACCCTACCGCCAATTCAGGAAGCGCTACGGTTAGCTCATCCCGGGTGACTTCGGCAGCCTGACACTGCAGCACTTCGGATTCGTCAATCAGCGTACAGACCCAATAGGCCTGACGGCCTTCGCTACAGGCCAGTCGAATACGCTCAACCACTTCAGGGCGACGCTCATCGGGCACCACCACGGTTTTCACCGGCGTACGGCCGGGAGGTAGCTCGTCGATCACCGAAACATCCAGATCTGCATAGGCACTCATGGCTAAGGTGCGGGGAATCGGTGTGGCGGTCATGATCAGCTGGTGTGGAGTAAGCCCGCCCGCTTCGCCTTTCTCGCGTAGCGCCAGGCGCTGATGCACGCCAAAGCGGTGCTGCTCATCAATAATCGCCAACCCCAGGCACTGGAAGTGCACGTCGTCCTGAAACAGCGCGTGGGTACCCACCACCATACGCGCGCGGCCATCGGCAATCGCCGCTTTGGCATCCAGCCGCGCTTTGCCTTTGAGCTTGCCCGCCAGCCACGCTACTTCGATGCCCAGCGGCTCAAACCAGGCTTTGAACGAGCGGTAGTGCTGCTCGGCGAGGATTTCAGTGGGCGCCATAATCGCCGCCTGACAATTGCCCGCCAAAGCGCTCAGCGCGGCCATGGCGGCGACCACGGTTTTACCCGATCCCACATCCCCCTGAATCAAGCGCAGCATCGGCGCGGGGCGGCTCAAGTCGTGGCCGATCTCTTCGAGTACCCGGCGTTGAGCACCGGTTAAGGCAAACGGCAATTGGGCCAGAAAGCGCGCCTGTAGGCTGCGCCCGGAGGGCAGCGAAGGAGCGCCATCCGCCTGTATGCGCAAGCGAACCTCGCGCAGGCTAAGCTGGTGAGCAAGCAGCTCTTCCAGCGCTAAACGCCGCGTGGCCGGGTGTTGGCCGCTGGTGAGTTGCTCGATGTTCACATCGGGCGGTGGCTGATGTAGCAGGTGCAGGCTGGCGTGCAAGCCCGGCAGCTGAAAGCGCTGAAGCAGCGTCTCGGGAATCACATCGGGCAACGCTTCGGGTGCGTTGTCGAGAAGCCCGAGCGCCTGTTGAGCCAGCGCGCGCAGCCGCGGTTGGTTCAAGCCTTCCGTGGTGGGGTAAATGGGTGTGAAATACTCATCGACCGGCGTTTCACTGCCACCACTGAGGCGGTATTCGGGGTGGTAGATCTCTAAACCGGTTGCCCCGGCTCGCGCTTCGCCGAAGGCGCGGACCGTCGCACCAGGGCGTAGCTGTTGCTGCTGGGCGGGCGAAAAGTGAAAAAAGCGCAGGCTCAGAATACCGCTGGCATCGCGCAGTCGTACCAACAGGCTGCGGCGACGACCTTTAACCACATCGCAGGCGGTCACTTCGCCTTCTATCACCGCCTCCTGCCCTGCCCGCAGCAGGCTAATCGGCGTCAGCCGCGTGCGATCCTGATAGCGCAAGGGCAGGTGAAACAGTAGGTCGCTAACGCGCTCAATCCCCAGCCGGCCAAGCTTTAGCGCCAGCGCTTCGCCTACGCCCTTCAGCGCGGTAATCGGCGCGGAAAGATCGCTCATGGGGCGCTTTTCACGGCTTGGGCAGGTTGACGGCAGTGGCTGATCGCCTGAATCAGCGCCTCGATGGCTTTGGGCCGGGGAAAGCTCGCCCGCCAGGCGATCGCCACGGTGCGCGAGGGCGCTGGGTCAACAAAGGGACGGCTCGCCAGCATGGCATTTTCATACTGGTCGGTGCCCAGCGCGGACTGCGGCAGCACGGTGATGCCCAATCGAGAGGCCACCATATGGCGAATGGTTTCCAGCGACCCGCCTTCGGCAATCAGCGTATTGTTGGGGCTGTTGAGCTTTTGGGTAATCGCCGGGCAGGCTTCCAGAATCTGGTCCCGGAAGCAGTGACCTTCGCCAAGCAGCAGCAGGCGCTCTTCGAGTAAGTCCTCTTTATTGATCGCTTCGCGCGACGCCCAAGGGTGATTGGCGGGCATCAGTACCTCAAAGTCTTCCTCATAGATGGCCTTTGTCACTACATCGGTTTCAGTAAACGGCAGCGCCACAATAATCACATCCAGCTCGCCACTTCTGAGCTTGGCGCGCAGCGTGCCGGTCATGCCTTCTTCAATATACAGCGGCATCTGCGGGGCCGCGTTGGCCAGCGCAGGGACCAGATGAGGAAACAGGTAGGGTCCGATCGTATAAATCGCGCCAATGCGCAGCGGGTTGGCCAACTGATCTTTGCCGCTACTGGCCAGCTCAAAAATCAGCGTACTCTGTTCCAGCACACGCTGCGCCTGAGCAACGATCTTTTCACCCAGCGGGGTCACTTGTACGGTGGACTTAGAGCGCTCAAACAGCGGCGTTTCAAGCTCCTCCTCCAGCTTTTTCACCGCCACGGAGAGTGTGGGCTGTGAAACGTGGCAGCGTTCTGCCGCGCGTCCAAAGTGGCGCTCCTGGGCGAGGGTTACGATGTAGCGAAGTTCTGTTAAAGTCATAGCGGTGCCAGTGGCATCCTCTCGTAGCAGCTTGTGACTAGGGTATGTACGAAAACAGTGTTTGTGCGAAAACAGCGTTGTACGAAAAACCTAGCATCATAGCAGTCAGCGGGATGGTAAAGGACAAGCAAGCTCTGCCGACGGTTTTCTCACCCGACAATGACACAGTTCAATGTCAACGTTGGTAAAGACTTTGCATCTAATAGGGAATATTAATCAAGAGGAGTGAGCACGGTGAAGCTAACCGTACTGATTATCGGCTGTGGCGATATTGGGATCAACCTTGGGCGCGAGTTGCTTGAGGAAGGGCACCAAGTGATTGGGATGCGGCGCAACGTCGAGGCCTTAAAAGGCACCGGTATTAAGCCGCTGAAGCTGGATTTAAACGACCTCGAAGACGCCGATGCCAAAAGCCTTCCCCACGCCGACTATGTGGTTTATACGGTCAGCGCTGACCGTTTCGAAGAGAGTGCCTATCAAACCGCCTACCCAGAAGGGTTAAAGCGCGTGTTGCGTGTGATGGAGCAGCACAAGACGCCGCCGCGCCGGGTGTTTTTCGTCTCTTCAACCAGCGTACATGGCCAGCAGGAAGGCGAAGTAGTCAATGAAGAGAGCCCCACTGACCCCAGCAGCTTCTCGGGCACACTGATGTGCGAAGCCGAGCAGGCGCTGATCAATCATCCGCTGCCCGGCACGGTCATTCGCTTCTCAGGCATTTACGGCCCAGGCCGCGACCGGCTAATTCATCAGGTCGCTGAAGGCCGCGTGGCGGCGATCACCCCGGTGATCTATTCCAATCGCATTCACCGCGACGACTGCACCGGTATTATCGCCCACCTGATTCGCTATCAGGAGAGCGGTGAAACGCTGGCTGATATCTATCTGGGCAGCGACTGCGAGCCGGTTACGATGCATAACGTGATGATGTGGCTGGCGACTCAGTTAAAAGTTGAAGCCAGCGAAACCATGCAGTCACCGTTACGCCGCCGGGCCAGCAAACGGTGCGATAACCAGCGCATTGTTAGCACTGGCTATCAGTTCCGCTTCCCCAGCTACCGCGAAGGTTATGCACAGGTGCTGAAAGAAGGCGGCTTTCTAGAGGTCAACAGCGTCTAACTCGATCCGGTTAATCGCCGATTACCATGACCGCTTCGGCTTCCACCTGGCTGCCTTTGGGCAGCGCTTTCACGCCGACGGCGGCGCGGGCGGGGAAAGGAGCGGAGAAAAACTCTTCCATGACTTGGTTAACAATCGCAAAGTTATCCAAGTCGACTAAATACAGATTCAGTTTAACGATATCGCTCAACGAGCCCGCCGCTTCTTCACACACCGCCTGCAGGTTGGTGAAGACCTGACGTGCCTGAGCTTCAAAATCCTCAGAGACAATCGTCATGGTGGTAGGGTCCAGCGGAATCTGGCCCGAGAGATATACCGTGTTCCCCGCTTTAATAGCCTGGGAGTAAGGGCCAATAGCAGCGGGGGCTTTGCTGGTGTTGATAACAGCCTTATTGCTCATGCGATGTCTCGCTCCTTCAGTGGGTAATAAGTAGTTCGAATTAGGCCCTACCGACTCAGCCAATAGTGAACACTACCGATATACCATCAGCATGCCGTTATAGACATATTAGTTGGCGAGTCGGGTAATTTTGCTAACGTTGGGTAGATTTCGGATGCGTTTAATAATGCTTGCCAGATGCACGCGTCCTTTTACCGACAGTGTCAAATTGACGGTGGAAAGCCTGGCATCACGCTCTTCAATGCCGATACGCTCGATATTGGCATCGGCATCGGTGACCAGTCCGGCCAGTTCTGCGACTAACCCGCGGCGGCTCTCAATTTCAATACGCAGTGCGACCGGGAAGTCCTCATCAATCGTATCCGACCATTCCAGCGCGAAGAGCTTATCGGGATCGTTTTTATCCGCAACGTTTTTACATTCGGCGCGGTGAACGACCAAGCCTTTGCCGGTAGAAAGGTGGCCCACCACTGGGTCGCCCGGGAGCGGGTGGCAGCAGCGCGCAAAGTTGGTCACCATGCCTTCACTACCGCTGATCACGACGGCTTTGCTGCCTTCAATACCCGCGGGATGCTCATAAGTATCATCACCGTGGGCGGTATCCACTAGGCGGCGTGCTACCACGTGAGTCATGCGATTGCCTAACCCCAACGATTCCAACAGAGACTCTTCAGAAGTGACGTCCAACTCTTTAAAGGCGCGTTTAATGGCGCTTTCATCCAGCTCTTCCAGGCTGGTATCGAACGGCGCCAGGGCTTTATTGAGCAAGCGCCGACCCAGCATAACGGCTTCGGTCTGCTGCTGGTATTTCAGCGCATGGCGAATCGCCGAGCGCGCCTTGGCGGTGGTCACAAAGTTAAGCCAGGCAAGATTCGGGCGCGCACCAGGGGCAGTGATAATTTCCAACGTCTGGCCGCTCTCTAAGCGCGTCGAGAGCGGTGCCAAATGGCGGTCAATCCGGCAAGCAATACAGTTATTACCGATATCCGTGTGTACGGTATAGGCGAAGTCAATCACGGTCGCGCCTTGTGGCAGCTCCATGATGTCGCCTTTGGGGGTAAACACGTAGATATCGTCGGGGAAAAGATCGTTTTTAACGTGTTCGATAAACTCAAGTGAGTCGCCTGCGTGGCGCTGCATTTCCAGCAGCCCCTTCACCCAGGCACGGGCGCGGGCATGGCTGCCTTCGGCAATCGGATGCGAGGTCTGACCCGCCTTGTAAAGCCAGTGAGCGGCGATGCCGTTATTGGCCATGGCTTCCATTTCACGGGTGCGTATCTGCACCTCAATGGGCATACCGCGGGAGCCAAACAGGGTGGTATGCAGGCTCTGGTAGCCGTTGGCCTTGGGAATCGCAATATAGTCTTTAAAGCGCCCCGGTACCGGCTTATAGAGGTTATGCACCACACCTAAAATTCGGTAACAGCTGGCCACATCTTCGGTAATGATGCGAAATCCAAACACATCCATAATTTCGGCGAAGGGCTTACGCTGGTCGCGCATCTTCTTGTAGATCGACAGTAGATGTTTTTGCCGCCCAATCACTGTGCCGTTCAGGCCATCTTCATCCAGGCTTTTTTGCAGCGAGGACTGGATTTCACGCATCGCGCTGCGCCGATGCCCGCGCGCTTTGGCCACCGCACGCTTGATGCGTTCGGCGCGCATCGGGTGAATCGCTTGAAAAGAGAGATCCTCAAGCTCAACACGAATAGTGTTGATGCCCAGCCGCCCGGCAATGCGGGCATAAATTTCCAGCGTTTCACGGGCAATGCGGCGCTTCTTATCCGGGCGTAGGGCGCCCAGGGTACGCATATTGTGCAGCCGGTCGGCCAGCTTCACGATGATGACGCGGATATCCCGCGACATCGCCAGCACCATCTTCTGGAAATTTTCCGCCTGGGCGACGGCTTTGTCTTCAAAGGTGATTTGGGTAAGTTTGGATACCCCATCGACCAGTTCTGCTACCGGTTTGCCAAACTGAGCCTCCAAGGCCTTTTTGGAAACGCCGGTATCTTCGATAACGTCATGCAGCATGGCGGCCATCAGGCTTTGATGATCCATGTGCATATTGGCAAGAATATTCGCTACCGCAAGCGGGTGGGTAACGTAAGGCTCGCCGGAACGCCGCCGCTGGCCATCGTGGGCCTGTTCAGCATAATAAAAGGCACGTTTGACCTGCTGGATTTCATCCGAGGGTAAATAGCCGCCGAGTCGATCGGCCAGGTCATCAATGGTGAACATCTACCGCGCCTCTATCGGTTCGTTGTAACGTTAGTCGTCGATATGAGTAGGCGCCATAGCTGGGCGCGGACGCACAGCCGCTTCAACGGGTTCGTCCAGTACTGTGTGATCAACCAGGCCTGCGGCAATTTCACGCAGCGCCATGACCGTGGGCTTGTCATTTTCCCATGGCAGCAGCGCATCGCGGGAGCCACGCGCCAGCTGGCGAGCGCGCTGGGTGGAAATCATCACCAGCTTGAAACGGTTTTCAACATTTTCAAGACAATCTTCAACGGTTACGCGAGCCATGGGAGCCTTCCTGTTATGACGGAACCGGGCCGACACCGTAGAGAACGGCGCCGACCCAGTGAAAAAATGGTGCGACCAAAAATAGTGCAACGCAATAGAAAGTAGTAGAACCTGTTAGATTACTCGACCGCAGGCGTCTGTGACAAGAGCGCAGCTAACAGTGGCGCATGGCGCTCACACATTACCGGACGGCTTAAACGTCGGCTGATGACTAATGATTGTAACTCTTGCAGCGCCGTCGTGAAGTCATCATTCACTACTAAGTAATCATATTCATGGTAATGGGACATTTCGCTTATTGCATCGCGCATACGCCGGGCAATCACGGCATGCTCATCGGTGCCGCGGCTAGCAAGGCGCCGCTCTAACTCTTCGCGTGAAGGGGGAAGTATAAAAATCGACACCGCATCAGGCATTTGCTCACGCACTTGCTGGGCGCCCTGCCAATCGATCTCCAGAATAACGTCCTGCCCAGCTGCCAGTAATACCTCGACCGCCTTCCGCGAAGTACCGTAGTAATTATCAAAGACGTTGGCATACTCAAAGAACTCGCCGCGCGCGATCATCGCTTCAAACTCGGCCACATTGGTGAAATGGTAATTCACGCCATCCACCTCACCCTCGCGCTTGGCACGCGTAGTGTGCGACACCGACACTTGAATCCCATCCAGGCTTTCGATTAGCTCACGCACCAAGCTAGTTTTGCCAGCACCCGACGGGGCAGAAACGATAAACAGCGTACCTTGGGACATGAAGTACTTTCCCTTCAGTTAGCGAAAATAAGCAGCGGAAAACGTAGTAAACGCTAGTAAAGTGACTGCAGCAGAGCAGCAAGGCTGCGCAGTATCGCACACCCATCGCTGCGACTGTAGCGTTGGTAGTGACATACAGGGAGGTAAGCATGCGCAGTACGTTATTTATTTTAGGCCTGATTGCGCTGGGCGTAGCCCTGCAAAAAGGCATTATTGAGATTCCCCGCCACTGGGCGCCTTGGGCACCGCTGCATATTGACGACCCCATTACGCCGGTCACTCAACTGAAGCTAAGCCGCTTGGCCGATGACCGTACCGGCTGTTTAGCGGCGCTGAAAACCGCTCCCGAGGGCGAGCTGCACTATACACCGCTGGCCGATTACACCCCCACGGCAAGCTGCCCGCTTTCCAACGTCGTGCGCATGCAGTCAAGCGATGTGACGTTTAATCGGAGCTTCGTGGCGTCCTGCCCGATGGCGCTGGCGTGGGTCATGTATGAACGCCACGCGTTACAGCCTGCCGCCGAGGAGATTATAGGCAGCCGGGTGAGCCAGGTTAACCATGTGGGAAGCTTTGCCTGCCGTAACGTTTACGGCCGCGAAACCGGCAGACGCAGCGAACACGCCACCGCCGAAGCGCTGGATGTAGTGGGATTTCAGTTTGACAACGGCCAGCGTATTACGCTGCTCAATGACTGGGATGATGAAGGCGAGGTAGGTGAGTTTTTACGCGCTGCGCGGGATGGCGCCTGCCATACCTTCGGTAATGTATTGGGGCCCGATTACAACGCCGCGCATGCGGATCACTTTCATATGGGCATGCGCGGATTTAGGCTGTGTCGCTAAGAGATCAACCATTACTTATTCGAGATTGATGTCATCTGCATCCGTGGCGGCACCGGTGGCAGCACCCACGCCACCGCCGATAACGGCGCCTTGAACGACGCTACCACCGGTGACGGCTGCGGCACCCGCGCCAATGGCAGCCCCGACACCCGCGCCGCTAGTAGCGCGCTCGCCAGTGGAGGTACCGCAGCCCGCCAAGCCAATGGTTAACGCCACCACCGCGCCGAGGGTCAATATACGTGTCGAATTCAATACCTGAACGTGCATGGTCATCTCCTTATGGGTTACTACCCTTACACAGTAGAGAGAATTCGATTTTTTAGCCATGTTAATTATCACTGTTCGATAACTAGGCAACTGATCAATAGCGATGCAGCGCTAGGCTCGCTGAGCCACGGCGCCGTAGGTGCGCTTTTCCAACCAGCGCCCAGCGGCAAAAATCACCAAGCCACAGAGCGCCAATCCCGCGCCGACCAAGCCCGTGCTCGACCAGCTAAAGCCAGCGCTGATCGCCAGGCCTGCAAGCCACGCCCCTAAGGCATTAGCACCGTTAAAGGCCGCATGGTTCAAGGAGGCCGCCATGGTTTGGGCATCCTCTGCCACATCCATTAAGCGGGTTTGTAGCGAAGGCGCCAGCGCCATGCTGGTACCCACCAGACCAACAAACAGTAGCCCCGTCCAAACGTTATTCGCCGCAAAGTAAAACAGCCCCTGGATCACGCCACACCAGAGCAGAATAGTCGGGATGGCACGCATCAGGTTTTTATCCGCCATGCGACCGCCGATTAAGTTGCCGGCAATGGAGCCCAGGCCAAAAATGACCAGCACCAACGGCCCCAGCGCTTCGCTCATCCCCGCCTGCTGGGTTAACGTCGGCATCACATAGCTAAAAATGGCGAACATGCCGCCGCAGCCGATGCAGGCAAGCGCCAGCGTCACCAACACCCGCTGTTTAAGCAGCGCAGACAGTTCACGCACCGGGCTGGCTAGGGTATCAACGGGCTGCACCGGCACATAAAGCCGAATCAACAGGGCGGTGAGCAGCGCAATGCCGCCGACACCCGCAAAGGCGATCTGCCAACCCAACAGGTTACCCGCCCAAGTACCCAGCGGCGCACCAATCAAAATCGCCACGGTTAAGCCCATCATTACCCGGGAAATCGCCCGTGCTCGTTGGTCTACTGGCACCGCTCCCGCGGCCACCAGCGCCGCGATGCCAAAATAGGCCCCATGCGGTAGGCCAGCCAGAAAACGCAGCCCCACGAATGACCAGAACCCTGGTGCCATGGCGCTGGCAATATTGCCCACCGCAAATACCAGCATCAGAATAATCAACAGTGGCCGCCTCGGCACCCGCGCGGCCAGCGCAGAAATCAGCGGCGCGCCGACCACCACGCCCAGCGCATAGCTGCTGATGGCATACCCCACTTGAGGCACGGTAACCTCTAAATCACCCGCTACGCGGTTCATCAACCCCATAATAACGAACTCGCTGGTGCCAATCCCAAAGCCACCTAGCGCCAACACAAATTCGGCCAAGCGCGGGTTGCGCGCCAGCCCTTGAGACGACGATGCTGTCGAGTCCTGCATGCTTATCTCCTTGGGATACCGCACAGTTGGTATCACGATGGCGCAAATGATCGCAGGATTAGACGAAAGTAGAAACATACTGCGTTCAAAAAGTTAGCGGGCGAAGAAGATAATCGAGTAGATAGCCGCCAAGGTTCCCCCTTCTACGCTCGCTTTGCTAGTGTGAAGCTTTTACTAGACGCGTGAGGCAATGATGACGCCCGACACCATTGAACAAGCCATGCAAGCGTTAGCTCAGGCCGACCCAGATATTGCCCGCGCCTACCCATTGGTCGGGCCTCCTGGCCCACGCCAGCGCGACCAAGGCTTTGCAACGTTTTTCAGTACTATCGTCAGCCAACAGCTATCCACTGAAGCAGCCCGCGCCATCATGGGACGTGTTAATACGCTGCTGCCCGAGCTGCACGCCAAGGCAGTAATGGACGTGGAGGGCCAAGCACTGCGCGATGCGGGGCTCTCCTGGCGTAAGATCGAGTATGCCAAGGGGCTGGCGGAAGCGGAGTTAGCAGGCACTTTTAGCGCCGACGGGTTAGCGCATCTAAGTGATGATGAAGCGATTGCTGCGATTACCGAGCTACGCGGCTTTGGCCGTTGGAGCGCGGAGATCTACCTAATGTTCTCGCTGAAACGCCCGGATATCTTCCCCGCTGATGATCTTGCTCTGAGAGTGGCATTAGGGCGCTTAAAAGGCATGGACGACAAACCCACGCCTAAACAGGCCCGCCAAATGGTGGAGCACTGGGCACCCTGGCGCAGCGTGGGTTCGCTGTTTTTGTGGCATTACTATCGCGGCGAGCCGTTGTAGTGAGTGGCTCACCTGATCCCTACCGTTATCTACAAGGAGTCACTAACAATGGCCAACCGAGCTCCAGCCTACCGCGCCAAACCAGGCTCGCCTCTATTCGTTGACCCGGCTTTTTACAACCGGATTGCCAAAGCAACCGATCAGCGGAGGCTGATAGAAACGCTAGAGGTGCCAATTCGCGACGCCCGCGCCTGGAAAGTACCCGCCGGTCACGTGATGCGCCTGTGTACGCGTCAAGGCCCTCAGGTGGGAGATTTCAATCTGTGGTCTTTGCACAACCCACGAGAACGCTTCTGGGCATCACGCACGCGCCAGCTTCAGCGCGCGCATGTCAGCGTTCACGACCGGCTATGGTCTTCACTGCCCTATCTTCGGCCAATGGCGACCATCACCGCCGATACCTTGGAGAACTACGGTGTCGACGAGGATGGCGGTCGTGTTCACGATTTATTAGGTACGCGCTGTGATCCCTATGTGAATCACTTGCTGACCGGTGAGGATTTCGACTTCCACTGTCACTCCAACTTAACCCGAGCCGTGGCGCCCTTCGGACTCACCGAATTTGATGTCCACGATGTGCTCAACGTCTTCCAATGCACCGGCCTTAATGAACAGGATCAGTACTTCATGAAGGCTTGCCCAGCAAAAGAAGGCGACTACCTGGAGCTATTTGCCGAGATTGACTTACTTTGTGCCCTCTCCTGCTGCCCAGGCGGCGATCTATCGGTTGATCTATGGGGCAGCGACGCCACCGATGACGACCTGTTGGCCACTTGCCACCCTATCGGCATCGAAATCTACGCGCTTGATGACGCACTGCTAGAGGGCTGGTCGCCGCCGACATCACCTAACTATCGCGGCAACCATGGCTTGCGCCCGCCCGAAGAGGATTGGAACGCCAAACGCAGTCGATGCTGCTGACGCTCATATCATGCGTCGAGCCCGCCAAATTTGCCGTTCTGATAGTCCTCGACCGCTTGGACAATCTCTTCGCGGGTAGTCATCACGAACGGGCCATGGGAGTAGACGGGCTCCTCGATCACCTCGCCGTGGCCAAACAGCAAGCGTGCGTCGCTGCTGGCTTCGATTTCGAGGCTGGTGCCATCGCGATCGACTTCAATTAAATGGTGGGCCTGAACTGGCTCACCGCCCACCTCAACCTCCCCATTCACCACGTAGAGAAACACCTGCCGCCCTAGCGCCACGGGCAACTGTTCCTGGCTACCGGCAGGCAACCGTAGCGTCGACATAAATACCCCCGTCAGCGAGTCGATAGGGCCAACGCTACCCTGCCACTCACCGGCGATCAGGTTCAGCTCACCGCCACCCGGCAGCGCAATAGCGGGGATTGATTCCTGCTGCAGCCCCACATAGCGCGGTTCACTCATTTTCAAGCGCGACGGCAGGTTAACCCATAGCTGCAGAATTTCCAGCGGGCCGCCCTCGCGCAGAAACTCCGGCGGTGAAATTTCCGCATGCACAATGCCGCTACCCGCGGTCATCCACTGCACGCCGCCCGCGTTGATTACGCTTTGATGCTTGGCGCTATCCGCGTGGGCCAGCGAGCCCTCTAAAATAAAAGTGACTGTTTCAAACCCGCGATGCGGGTGCGGGCCAAACGGCAGGCCACGGTTATTGGCCGGATAGGTCTGCAGGCCGTGATGGTTTAGAAAAAGAAACGGATCGAGCTGCTCAAGCTGCGGTCCCGGCAATGGCCGCCGGGTGACTAAATCACCGATATCATCGCGCTTGGCCGGGTGCTGGGCGATCACGCGGCGTGCTGTTTGGTTAGTATCTAATGGCATAGCTGACTCCTTATCAATACGCCCAGCGTAAAACCTCAACCAGCATATGAGGAGCGAATAATTTGCCCCGTTTCATTGAAGGAAATTGTTATGAGACGCCTCAGCGGTTTCCTCAAAACTCGGTCACCACCGTTACACCCGCCCCTTCGAACTTATCCATGTTCATCAGCGCATCAATGGACTGCTCAAGATTGATGCGTTTGCCGATAAGCTTTTCAGGCGCCAGCTTTCCTGACTCTATCATCGCCAGCATGGCGTCATAGCGATGCGCCTGCATGCCATGACTGCCCAGTATCTCAAGCTCATTGGCGATCACCTTGCTCATGGGAATGGCGGGCGTGCTGTTCTCGGCCAACATCAACCCGACCTGAACATGCTTGCCACGTTTACGTAGGTTACTGATGGAGTTAAAGCAGGTCGTTGGGTGGCCCAGCGCATCCAGCGATACATGAGCGCCTCCTCGGGTTATCTCCGCCACCGCTTCCACCACATTGGGCACCTTAGCGGCATTCACGGTGGCAGTAGCGCCCAATTGACGGGCCAGATTAAGCGCCTCTTCTGAAATATCGATAGCGACAACGTTGGCGCCAATCGCATTGGCAATCATCACAGCAGAAAGCCCAACACCGCCACAGCCGTGAACCGCCACCCACTGCCCTGCCGATGTTTTACCCTGATCAACCACTGCCCGAAATGAAGTGACAAAACGGCAGCCCAAGCTCGCCGCCGTCGCAAAATCCAGTGTTTCTGGCAGCGCGACCAAATTCACATCGGCGTAGTGAATACTCACGTACTCAGCAAAAGAGCCCCAGTGGGTAAAACCGGGCTGAAACTGGCTATCGCACACCTGATGGTTGCCGGAGTGGCACTCAGGGCAAGTGCCGCACCCACCCACAAATGGAACCGTGACGCGGTCGCCAATACGCCATTTTTTTACGTCTTTACCCACGACTTCGACCACGCCCGAAAGCTCATGTCCCGGGACATGGGGAAGCTGGATATCGGTATCATGCCCCACCCAGCCATGCCAGTCGCTTCGGCAAACCCCGTTTGCCATCACCTTCACAACGACCCCATGCGCCTCAGGCGTAGGGTCAGGTAATTGCTGGATGCGGGGAGGAGCGGAAAATTGCTCAAAAACAACGGCTTTCATAAAGGATTCCTAAACTATATCGCTTTTTACTTTATAAAGTCTTATGCGGATAAGAAGCAAATTATTGGCCACTAACGCTTAACCGCCCCACGATCTGCATCTCATCACCCGCTGGGCGCACCACAATCATTTCTCCCGGGCCCACACCGCTACCTACCAATGCCGTGATATTTACCTGGTGGGTGACTAGCAGCAAATTGCCCGGCCCCTGCCATGCGGTAATCTGCTCTTGGGCGGTTTGGGTGATTTGCGCTTGATCACCGCGCCCGCGAAAGAAGGAGTCTAACCAGGGTGTAGGCTCTACAGGCCCCACGGCCATTAACTCAGCGGTATCTAGCGCCCGGCACCAGCGCGATGAATACACTGCCGCAATGGGGATATCCCGCTCACGCAATGCACGGCCAGCGGCTTGCGCCTGAGAGCGGCCAGCCGCAGAAAGATTGCGCTGAGTCTCGCAGTGGCCACGTTCAAAGCCCGGCGGGTCGCCAATGCCTGGGGCTAGGGAGTGGCGCATTAGAATTACCAAGCTGCCTTCTTGCAGTGCTTGCCAGGTTGTTTCGTTAGCCTGGGTGCTGATGGGTAGGATGCTCAACACAGCGAGCAGTAGGGTTAAGGTGATGTGGCGTAGGGTGGGCATGAGGAGGCGTCCTTAAATCGGCAAAATTTGCTATCGTTAGGCCTAAACCAACTGCCATTACTACTCTATGACACCAGGGGTTAAGCCGATGACGGAGCAGAACCCAATCGCCTTTAGCAGCCTTGTTAGCGCGATTACCCAACAGATAGAGCAGGCACGCGGGCAGGTTCGCCAAGCCGTGAATACGGCCATGGTACAAAGTTACTGGGAAATAGGCCGTTTAATTGTCGAGCACGAACAGCAAGGCAATAGCCGTGCCGAGTATGGTAAGCAACAACTACAGCAGCTCTCACAACAGCTTACCGAGCGACTAGGCAAAGGCTTCGATGTCCGCAACCTACGCAATATGCGCCAGTTTTATCAAAGCTTTCCAAAACGGAACGCAGTGCGTACCGAATTGAGCTGGACTCACTACCGCACTTTGCTGCGGGTGGAAAACGCCCAAGCCCGCGACTGGTATTTGCAAGAAGCGATCAACCAAAGCTGGAGCGCCAGAGCTCTAGAACGCCAGATAAGCACCCTTTATTACGAGCGCCTGCTGGCCAGCCAAGACAAATCCCTGGTAGAAGCCGAAGCTCAACAAAACACCCAGCCGTTGGCGGAAAGCGCCAAAGACTACCTGCGCGATCCTTACATTTTGGACTTCCTTAACCTGCAAGATAAAACCTACCAGGAAAGCCAGTTAGAACAGGCCATTATCAGCAACCTGCAGCAGTTTCTGCTAGAACTGGGCAAAGGCTTTGCCTTCGTTGAGCGCCAGCAGCGTATTCGCTTTGACGATGAAGATTTCTACATCGACTTGGTGTTCTACAACTTCAAACTGAAGTGCTTTTTGCTGGTGGATCTAAAACTCGGCAAGCTCAGGCATCAGGATATCGGTCAGATGGATACCTACGTGCGCTTATACGATGAACAGCGCAAAGGCAGCGACGATAACCCCACCATCGGCTTGGTTCTGTGCAGTGAAAAAAGCGAGGCCGTAGTGAAGTACTCGGTACTGGCCGAACAAAAGCAGCTGTTTGCGGCGAAGTATCTGCCTTATTTGCCCTCAGAGGATGAACTCAAGCGCGAGCTAGAGCGTGAGCGGGCTCAAGCAGTGGAACAGCTTCAGCAGAGGGAACTGGGCAATGAGTGATCGTTAGCATTAGAAAACGTAAACCGAACACCACTGTCGCCAACCTTCAAAAGTAGACTTAGCTAAGCACACCCTATTTCATTAGTATGGGGTTTGATGAAGCGTTCGCAACAAAGCCAATTTGCAAAACGTGGAGAGTAAATCTAATGACAACATCCTATCCACCCAGCAACTTTGGCTTTTTAGCAGAGCATGACGCGCTATTTGTCGAACTAACGGCCTCCGCCGAACGCGCCTTTTCTGGCGACCCCAACACCACCTTGATCAAGCTACGCCAATTGGGGGAAGCGCTCGCCCAGCATATGGCAGCGATGTCCGGGGTAGATTTTGATGACCAAACCAGCCAAGCCGACTTACTCTACCGTTTAAATCGCGAGCTGCGCCTCGAACCTCAAGTAAAAGAGCTATTCCACACTCTGCGTATCGAGGGCAACAAAGCCACCCACCAGTTTCGCACCCGCCACAAAGAAGCAATGGATGGCCTGAAGCTTGCCCGCGAACTGGCCATCTGGTTCCAACGTTCGTTTGGCAAGGCAGGCACTGCCTTCAAGCCTGGCCCCTTTGTACCCCCCGCTGACCCCAGCGCGCAGTCGCGCCAGCTTCAGGCCAATATTGAAAAGCTCCGCCACGAGCTTCAACACGCCAACAAGGCACTGGACAGTAGCCAGCAGCTTAACCAACTGGTCGAGCAAGAAAAGCGGGAATACGAGGCACTGGCCTTGGCCATGGACGAAGAGTCACGCGCCCTGGCAAAACAGGCACAAAGCCACGAACACGCACTAGACCAGCAACAACAGGCTTACGAAGCCAAAATCCGCGCCCTGCAAACACAAATCACCGCCCAGGGCGAAAGCAGCGTTAATCAGCAGCGCCAACAGGTAGCCAGCAAAACCCAAGCCGCCAGCAACACTCTAATACTGAGTGAAGAGTTAACACGCATACTGATTGACCAGCAGCTCAATGAAGCGGGATGGGAAGCCGACAGCCAAGAGATTACCTATCAAAAAGGCGCTCGCCCCGAGAAAGGTACCTACCGCGCTATTGCTGAATGGCCCACTCAGCCAGCGCATCAAACCAATGGCCAAAAGGAACGAGCAGACTATGTGCTGTTTTGCGGCTTAACGCCGATTGCCGTGGTCGAAGCCAAAAAAGAGAACACCAATGTGGCGGGCAAGATTGACCAATCCGAGCGTTACAGCAAAGGCCTAAACGTTGAGCCACCGCTGGTCGGCGCCTGGGAGCTTGCCGGGCGAACTGTTGCATGGCCCGCGGATGAAGAGGGCCACTTTAAAGTACCCTTTGTGTACTCCTGCAACGGCCGTCCCTATCTGCCACAGCTTGCTGAGCAGTCGGGCACTTGGTTTCGAGATACAAGGGAACCCAGCAACACTCGACGCGCCTTACCTCGCTTTCATACCCCCGGCGGCCTGCTAAACCTGCTGGAACGCGATAGGGAAAACGCTGACAAGCTACTCAAACAAGAGCCTTTCGGTTACCTGCGGCTCAGGGAGTACCAGCAAAAGGCGATTCTGGCGACTGAACATGCATTGGCCCACGGCACCCGCTATGCGCTGCTAGCCATGGCCACCGGTACTGGTAAAACTCGCACCATTATCGGCCTGATGTACCGGTTTTTAAAAACCGAGCGTTTTCACCGCATTCTGTTTCTAGTCGACCGCACCGCCCTTGGCGACCAAGCGATTGATGCCTTCAACGAAGCGCCGCTGGAGCAGAACCAAACCCTAAGCAAAATCTACAACGTGGCAGAACTGGGCGATATGGCGGCAGAAGCGGAAACCCGCGTTCAGGTCGCCACCGTGCAGGCCATGGTGAAGCGCATTTTTATAAGCGACCAGCCACCGCCGATTGATCAATTCGACTGCATCATCATCGACGAAGCCCACCGTGGCTACACGCTAGACCAGGAAATGACCGAAGGCGAGCTAGCCACCCGCGATGCTAGCCAGTACCTCTCCAGCTATCGCCGGGTGCTTGATTACTTCGATGCGATCAAAATTGCACTCACCGCTACCCCGGCCAAGCACACCAGCGAGATTTTCGGCAAACCGGTGTACACCTACTCCTACCGGGAAGCGGTGGCGGACGACTGGTTGATCGACCACGAGCCACCCATCCGCTATGAAACCCTGCTGACCCAAGAGGGCATCCTGTTTGAGAAAGGTAAGCCCATCGAGGTAATTAACACCCAAACCGGCGAAGTCGATACCACTGAACTTGAGGACGAGCTGCGCTTTGACGTCGATGCCTTCAATCGCCAGGTCATCAACGAAAACTTCAACCGCGTAATCTGCGAGCAGCTAGCCGAAGAGCTAGACCCGTTTGGCGATGAAAAAACGCTGATTTTCTGCGCCACCGACCTTCACGCTGACATGGTCAAACGGCTGCTGGATGACGCCTTTAAAGCGCTTTACAACGGTAGCTACAATCAAGCAGCGGTGGCTAAAATCACCGGCAAAAGCGACAAGGTCGACCAACTGATCCGCCGCTATAAAAACGAGCGTTACCCCAATATTGCGATTACCGTCGACCTGCTAACTACCGGTATCGACGTGCCCAAAATTTGCCATCTAGTGTTTATGCGCCAGGTGCGTTCGCGGATTCTTTTTGAACAGATGATTGGCCGTGCCACCCGCCGCTGTGACGAGATTGGCAAAACGGTGTTCACCATCTACGACCCGGTGGATATCTACGCCGCCCTGGCGGAGGTCAACACCATGAAGCCGCTGGTGAGAGACCCCAATATCAGCCTTGAGCAGTTGGTAGATGAATTGACCGATGAGCACCAGCTGGAAAATGCGCTAAATAGCCCCGGCGAACAGCAGGGCGAAAGCCAAGCTGATGTCGTGTTAAGCCAGCTCAGTCAAAAAGTAATGCGTGTACTACGCAAAGCCGAGACCAAAGCAGAAAATAAACCTGCGCTTAAACAAAAGCTCAATGACCTGCACAACCTATGGGGCGTGGAGCCGAATAAGCTCCATGAGCATTTACATAAGCTGGGGCCAAGGGAGGCATCCGTGTTTCTTCGCCAGCACAGCGGCTTGCTACATCAGCTAGCCGAGGTGAAGCACCTGGTGGGCAGCGAACGTATGCCGGTGATTTCCGACCACGATGATGAGATTCGCGAGCGCAGCCAGAGCTACGGCGTTCATAAACGCCCGGAAGATTACCTGGATAGCTTCAATGCGTTTATCAAAGAGCAGATCAACCAATCTGCCGCCCTGGCCGTGGTGGTTAACCAACCTCGTGATCTAACCCGTCAGCAGTTGAAAGACGTCAAAGTGCTGCTGGATAACCACGGCTACTCGGAAGCTAACCTGCAAAGCGCCGTACGCAACCACACCAACCAGGATATTGCCGCCAGCATCATCGGCCACATTCGCCGCGCAGCCCTCGGCGAGCCGTTAAAACCGTTTGAACAGCGCGTGGCCGATGCCATGGATCGTCTCTACACCCAGCACGACTGGACGCCCAACCAACGTAAGTGGCTAGGAAAGCTGGCCAAGCAGCTCACCAAAGAAGTGATTCTCGACCGGGACACCGTCAACCAACTCCCCGCCTTCCAAGGCGGCGCGAAGCAGCTGGATAAAGTGCTGGGCGAGCAGTTGGACAGCGTGTTGGAAGAGCTGAATGAGGCCATGTGGCCGCCCAAAAGTGCGTGACCGCGCTATATAGTTTGAGTATTTTTTCGTCATAGCGCTTTTATGATGAGCCGCCACATATATAGAAAACCGGCTTTTCTTAACATGTGCTCAGTAACGTGCAAAGATTTCGGTCTTTTCTAACCATGTCAGCGCTTCAATCGCTTTTTATCGCCCTAGGAACCTCATGACCCACAACGACATCGTTCAAAAACTCTGGAATCTGTGTGACGTATTGCGCGATGACGGCATCAACTACTCCGATTACGTCACCGAACTGGTGCTACTGCTGTTTATCAAGATGGTGCATGAGAATACCGAAGCGGGCACTCTGAAAAAACACCCGCTGCCGGAAGGCTGCCGCTGGACCGACCTTAACAATAAATCCGGTATTAACCTGCTGGACGACTACAAGCGCATTCTGCTCAGCCTCTCCAGTGGCCGCGATGGTACAGGGCGCTTGATTCATACCGACCCGCTAATCAGTGCCGTGTACGCCGATGCGCAAACCCGCCTGCGGGAGCCTCGCCACTTAGAGCAAATGATCAAAACCCTTGATCAGATCGACTGGTTTAGCGCCCAACAAGATGGCCTGGGCGATTTATACGAAGGCCTGCTGGAGAAAAACGCCAGCGAAACCAAATCCGGCGCAGGCCAGTACTTCACGCCCCGCGCGCTGATCAACAGCATGGTGCACTGCCTAAAGCCCCAGCCCGGCGAGCTTATTCAAGACCCAGCGGCGGGCACCGCAGGCTTTTTAACCGCTGCCGACCAATACATTAAAGAGCACACCGACGACCTCGCCGACTTGGACGCTCAACAGCAGCGGTTTCAGCAAAACAAAGCCTTTGTCGGTATTGAGCTGGTGCCCGGCACCCGCCGCCTAGCGCTGATGAACTGCCTGCTACACGGTATGGAAGGCGACGACGAAGGCGTGGTGCACCTAGGCAACGCCCTAGGCCAAGCGGGCGCAAGCCTCGCCAAAGCCGACGTGATACTAGCCAACCCGCCCTTCGGTACCAGCAAAGGGGGTGACGCCAGCATTACCCGCGACGACCTAACGTTTAAGACCAGCAACAAGCAACTGGCGTTTCTGCAGCATATTTACCGCAACCTAAAACCCGGTGGCCGCGCCGCTGTGGTACTGCCGGATAACGTGCTGTTTGAAGCCGGTGTGGGCACTGATGTACGCCGCGACCTGATGGATAAGTGCAACCTGCACACCATTTTGCGTTTGCCCACCGGTATTTTTTACGCTCAGGGCGTGAAAACCAATGTGCTGTTCTTTACCAAGGGCAGCGCGGCAGACAAGTATCAGGAAGAGGGTTGCACCGAGAACGTCTGGGTGTATGACCTGCGCACCAATATGCCCAGCTTTGGCAAACGCACGCCTTTTGGCGAGCAGCATTTACAGCCATTCGAGGCGGTTTTTGGCGATAACTCTAACGGCCAGAGTGAACGCCAGGAAGGCGAATGGAGCTTCCACTCCGATAAGATCGAACTGCCGGAAGCCACCAAAGCCACTGACGAAAACCAGGGCGTTGATGAGCGCATGATTCACAGCCGCTGGCGCTGCTTTAGCCGCACGTGGATTGCCGAGCACAAAGGCGACTCGCTAGATATCAGCTGGCTAAAAGACAGCGACAGCGTGGATGCCGCCAACCTGCCGGAACCCAGCGTATTGGCGGGTGAAGCTATGAGCGAACTGGTGCAAGCGATGGGTGAACTGGATAGCCTGATGCGGGAACTCGGCGCTGAGGAGGAAGCCGATGGGCAAAGTGTGCTTTTGAAGGAAATGATGGGTGAGGTGAAGAGATGAGTCAGGCCTCTTTCCCTAAATCTTGGGTTGAAATTCCACTAGGCGAGATGAACCAATATCAATCTCAAAACTCCCAGCCGAAAGATTCACCAGATGAAACTTTCGAACTATGGAGCGTACCGACTTTCCCAACAGGAAAGCCAGAAACGGTAAGTGGCAGTGAGATTGGCTCAAGCAAACAAGCAGTTGCGCCCCATGATGTATTAATATGTAAAATTAACCCACGCATTAATCGTGTATGGGAAGTAGGTGAAAAGGACGGCTATCGGCAAATCGCTTCTTCAGAGTGGATCGTAGTTCGTCAACCGCTGATTGAACCCAGGTTCTTTTTACGCTTTTTCCAATCCAACCAATTCCGTTCAAAACTCTGCGCCGACGTAACTGGAGTCGGCGGCTCTCTGACTAGGGCACAACCAAAAAAAGTGGCAACTTTTTCGGTTACGCTCCCCCCTACAGCAGAACAAAAAGTCATCGCCGATAAACTCGACACCCTACTGTCCCAAGTGGAAAACACCAAAGCTCGCCTTGAACGTATCCCACAAATCCTCAAACGCTTCCGCCAATCTGTGCTGGCGGCAGCGGTGAGTGGGAGGTTGACGGAGGAGTGGCGGGAAGCAGAGGCTTTTGAGCGCGTTTCTATAACGGACATCAAACAAAGTCATCGCAACTATTTAATCGCTAAGACAAAAAAATATTTGGAACCTATCCGTTTCAAAAAAAATAATATCGCATACCAACTTCCTGAAACATGGGAGTGGTTTAGAGCAGAGGAGCTCTGCGACCTTATTACTAAAGGCACCACACCCAAAAAAACAGACATGTCCAGCGATGGTAATGTTCCTTTTATCAAAGTCTATAATCTAACATTTGATGGAATACTCAATTTCTCTATCGAACCAACATACATTCCACAACACATACATGAAACCGTTCTCAAGCGATCAAAGGCATATCCAGGCGATGTTTTGATGAATATCGTTGGCCCACCACTAGGAAAAGTATCAGTAGTCCCAGATACTTTTCCTGAATGGAATCTAAACCAAGCTATAAGCATTTTTAGGCCTGTTTGCGGTGTAATACCAAACTATTTAGCTCTCTGCTTGAGAGATACTGAATTGCTTGAGAAAACTAAGGCAAAGGCAAAGGCCACCGCTGGCCAATTTAATTTAACCTTGGAAATATGTCGTGACTACGCAGTTCCGGTTCCACCACTCAAAGAACAAACCGAAATCGTCCGCCGCGTGGATCAACTCTTCGTTTACGCCGACCGTATCGAGCAACAGGTCAATCAAGCGCGAGCGCGAGTAAACAACCTCACCCAATCGATCCTCGCCAAAGCGTTTCGCGGCGAACTCACCGAGCAGTGGCGCAAGGATAACCCCGAGCTGATTAGCGGCGAGAACAGCGCCGAGGCGCTGCTAGAAAGGATCAAGGCAGAGCGGGTGGCTAAAGCGCCAGCAAAACGCCGCAAACATAGTGCATAAGCAGCTGAAGACATTGGCAATTCGGCGCAACAAAGGTTAGGCAAGAAAGCGAAACATGAACTTTTAAGCGGTGGATACATCAAATTGATTGGAAAAAGTTACCATTATGGTAAACAATACAACCAACGTTAGCGCCTATTCAGGGCAACCGCCTAGCGAAGCCGGTAGCAAACGAATTCATATTGAAGGCGGGCCGCTGTACGCCGTAACTGACGTACTGGCGCTGCTGGATGCAGGTGACAAGCAGACTGTGCTATGGACGCGCAAGTGCATAGCAGATGTTCAACAGCTTGCTTATGACATATCAGACGTCCGCGCATTGCTAAAACAAGCGCTTACCGGTGGTCGGTATTTAAAGTCTGAATGGTGTGTGCAGAAGCCAACAGGCCCATGGGCTGCATGCGATAGCTACCGCTTGCAGCGAATCGAGTGGATAGAGCATGCACACAAAGAAATGCACATAGAATATTATGTAAAATTTGCGATTGGCAAAACGGGCAAGCTACTGCTGCTGGTTTCTTGCCATACCTAGTACCGAGGAGTGTCATGGCTAATCACATTTGTCCGATCTGCGAATCTGGGCAGCTTCATGCCCGTAGCGAATGGATAGACGTTGAGCACATGGGCGAACATGGCCGCATTGAAAGCCACTTTTTGGCTTGTGATGGCTGTGGTAGCGAGCAGGCAGGAACAAAGGAAGCACGTGATAATAAGCGCGCAATGACTGCTTTCAAGAAACAAGCGCAGGGGTTACTCACTGGCGCAGAAGTGCTCGCATTGCGTAACCGTTGGCAGTTAAGCCAGCAAGACGCTGCCCGCATCTTTGGTGGCGGCCCTGTGGCGTTTTCTAAGTACGAATCAGATGATGTCATGCAGTCTGATGCAATGGATAAGCTGTTACGCGTCGCCGATCAGGTACCAGCTGCGCTGGAGAAGCTGAAAGCCGATGCGGGAGTGACAACCAGAGAAACTCGCCTTTGGAAAACGACCTCTATCGTCGGGCTACGCTCACTCCCACGCAAGGTAAATACTAAGGTGATCCAGTCTCATGAGATCGGGCGTGAGGTCTGTTATGGCTAAAGCTAAAGTCAGCAAAAAGCTGCAACAAGCGATTGATAGCTTGGTCATCAACGACGTTTATCTCAAGTCCGCGCAAGCTGAGTGCGAAGACGATTTTGATCCCAAGTCAGCCGATAGTTTAGAAGTGCTGTCGGTGCAGCAAATGCACATTGTGCTTAAAAGCGAAGTGATACAAGTAGATGGCGACGGCCAACTGGTACGCATCCATATTCGCCTTGGGGCTCGTTGGGTTTCACAACAAGAAGAGGATGAAGAGCCTGATATTAAAGCGCTTATAGAAGGGCAGTTTATTGCAGAGTACCTAGTAACCGACTCAATAGAGCAAGAAGCAATAGATGAGTACGCGCTTAAAAACGCCAGTTATCACGTTTGGCCCTATTGGCGCGAATTCTTGAGCTCACAATGCGAACGCTTGCGCTTACCGCGAGTGGTTTTACCCACCGTTCAGTTTAGCAAGCAACCCGATCCTATAGGCCTATAACATATTGGGTGCTGTGCACGGTGCTGCTAGACTCACTTGATCTACGCAAATCGTTACTAGGAAAGCCCCCGTATGACCAAGGCAAATATCAACACCCAGATGCTGACCTGGGCGCGCGAGCGCTCCGGCATTCAGGTGCCTGAATTTGCACATAAGTGCGGGGTGAATGAAGCAAAACTGCTGGCCTGGGAAGCGGGTGAACAGTCCCTTACTTTCCGCCAGGCGATGCAGTTTGCCGAAAAGGCCTATGTTCCTTTTGGCTACCTGTTTCTCACAGAGCCACCCGAAGAAGTGCTGCCCATTCCTGATCTTAGAACGCTGGAAGGCCAAAGTGTCACTCGCCCGAGTGCTGAGCTTTTAGATCTGATCAAACTGATGCTTCAACGCCAGGAGTGGTACCGGGACTATTTAAAGCAGCACTTTACCGAGCCCAATCCAAATGTTGGCCGCTTTTCTGCCAATCACTCTGTCGCTGACCTCGTCGCCGATATGCGCGTTCAGTTAGGCGTTGGCGATCATCCAAAGCGTGGCAAATGGGATGACTATTACCGCGATTTAACCCAGCGAATCGAAGCACTAGGCATCCTGGTAATGCGTCAAGGCGATATGGGCCACTACACACGCCCTTTGCGCGTTGAAGAATTTCGCGGGTTTGCCATTGTAGATGACTATGCGCCTATCATTTTCGTCAATCATGGCGATGCGCTAGGTGCGCGCTTATTTACTCTGATCCATGAGCTTTGTCATATTTGGATTGGGCAATCTGGCATTTCCGATGGAAACGCTAATACGCACCGCCAACAAGAAGTGCTTTGTAATGCCGTCGCGGCAGAGTTTTTAGTACCAGAACTAGAATTCAGCTCTCTTTGGCAACACGATTTAGCGCACTGGCAAGATAACTTACCTGCGTTGGAAGCCCACTTTCACGTCAGCACTTGGGCATTGGCACGCCGTGCGCTGACGCTCAATTTTATCTCTCAAGCGCAATACGGCCATTATATTGCTGAACAGCAGGCACAACACAAAGCAAATGAGAGCAGTGGCGGGCCAACCTACTACCAGACTAAGAAATCCCAAATCAGCCAATCTTTTTCTAGAGCGGTGGTCAGTGAAGCACTGAGTGGTCAGTTGATGTTACGCGAAGCGAGCGACCTGCTGGGTGGAGTCAAACCGAATAAAATAGAGCGCTTCGCTAAGGAGCTGGGCATTTGAGATATTTACTGGACGCAAATACCTATATCGAAGCAAAAAACCAGTACTACGGAATGGATATTTGCCCCGCTTACTGGGACTGGCTGGATAGGCAGTTTGCGCTAGGTACCATTGCCAGTGTCGACATGATTGGCCGAGAGCTAAAAGAAGGTAACGATGAACTGGCTATCTGGGTTCGCGAGCGGCCAGGTCACTTCATCAGTAATGATGATGAGCTTACACAAACACTGTTTGCTGATATCGTGCAGTTCGTTATGGAAGGCGACTATAACCCCGGCAATCGCGATAACTTCCTGGCAAAAGCCGATCCATGGATTATTGCCAAAGCAAAAGCTATCGGTGCCAGTGTGGTAACGCATGAAGCTGTCGCTGCCGTTAATACGCGAAAAGTTAAAGTCCCTAATATCTGTCAGCAATTCGAAGTCCCCTGCCTCAACACTTTCCGGTTTCTGCGGGAATTAGAAGCTCGGTTTGTTCTTGGTCAATGATTAGCAGTACAAGAGCGGTTTAAAAGGGCAAGCTTACCGCCGTATATTTGAGAGCCCTATAGCGTCGAGTTTGAGCCGCCAAGTATAAGCAATCACTCTATTTTTGAAACGGCAACACATCCGCTTGCTTCGACCGGCCAGCCCTCCCGGTATTATGCTTAAGCTTGAGAGGCACCACGTTATCCCCAGCATCAGACTGAACACTTAGGTAACCTGGGCGTAAATTACATAGCATCTCTATCGTTGCTGGCGGTAAACCAATCTGGTGAACCAGTTCAGTTCGCTCAAAGATGCCGTTATCTAACAGAAGGTGCGCGCCACGCATCATCAGCTTGGGCTGCTCGAAAGCCAGGGCATCATCACCTGGCTCGCCTTTCGTCCATTTACGCGCCGAACGCCCTTTCCACAGCCTTAGCTCTAATTGTTCTCTCAGCAGCGATAAATCACGGCAGCGCACAATCATCGACGCCACCGAGACTTTCCAGCGCGACTTGAGCGAAAGCAGGTTATCCAGCGTCGGCCATACGACCTCTTGCGCAAAGCTCTCGGGCGGCATTAAAAAAGCACTGGCAAAGCGATGCGCTTGCCCTTCTAACAGGTCATACAGCTCTTTTTTAGCGTATTGCGCAGCCGGTATTTTGGCGTGCAGCACTACATGCCCAAGTTCATGCGCGGCATCAAAGCGGCTACGAATTGCATTCGCTTTGTCTTCAGCGATAAGCACATAGGGTCGGCCATCTAAAACGGAGACATGGGAAACACCGTCCATTTTGACGTGCCCCAGGGTGGCGCGAGTGCAAATAATCCCCGCATTTTCCATTATTTGGATCACATTTGGGATAGGGGCAGAACCTAACTTCCAAGCCTCACGGCACTCTCTGGCGATGTCTTCTATTTCTTCATCGCTGATCAATCGGCAATCGTCCGCGTCCAGCATCGGCACATTGACTTCTGGCCAATCCATCGCATCTTGAAAGAAGTCAGAAATCTCTTGGAGCCACGCCAAATACAGCTGTGATCGTTCACGCGCCTGCTTATGAACAGAGGCTTGAGAGCGGAAAAAGTAAGGTCGCTGGCTTTCCTGAACGACAGGAGGAACAGGCTTCAAAAACCACATGCGAGAGACTTGAAACACATGGCAAAGACGATCAAATGACTCGACTTCAGGTAGCTGGGTGCCTTTTTCCCAGGCCGAAACCGTACTGGAAGAGCGGCCTAGCTGCTCTCCCAGTTCCGCGAGGGTCAGATTTTGGGCCATGCGCAGTTGGTTCAACCGCTGGCCTTGAAAGCCATCAACCCCTGTTCTCATGTCACTCGTTTCCACCTTCGATTTGATCTCGGTTCTCTGCGCGACGCATCCTATCACGCAGGGTCGGATAGGCAATATCTTCTACCTCATCGCCTGCTTCGCTGTAGTACTGCCACAATTGACCTACATCCATATACAAATGAAACCCTGCCCGAGGATCACTGTAGGGAACTGCTATCGTCACGCCGATTGGACTACTGTGATCACTTTCTGACCACTTTGTTGTATGCGGCAGCAATAACGCATGAAGAGCCTCTTGGCTAGGCCCTAAAGGTGAGCCGGATGCCTTAAAAAGATCAGGATGTTGTTTCTCCAGCCTTTCATTTTCCCTACTAAGATCGCGCCGGAATTTAGCATCTCGAATAGGGGGTGTCCTACCCATCGTAATAACGCTAGTAGTGATTTGCATGGTAGGGGCACGAATAAGTGCGTAATAGCCGCCCGCAGGCTTAGTCGCTTGGTTACTCGCTTCGAATTTTTCATCTTTTGGCAGGCTCAGCAATGCTTCCTGCACGGTGAAATGATGTGACTGGGGCCCTGGCCCAGCCAGCGGTACATGCTTATAAGTCTCTTTGAGGTGACTATCGCTTTTCTGAAAAGCCGCCTCTATGCTTTCGAGCATTTGCTGTAAACGGTGACTAGGTAATTCCTGGCAAATAAAGCGGCACAACTCTTCTTTGTTCAGTTCTGCTTGATTCACGAGCGACTCCTGGGCAGGAAAGCGATCCGGTAAAGCGGATTATAGACCCATATTTTCCTGTTATCCATGTAACCATAAGCATTGGGTAGAGCCATAACCAAAAAAACATTGTCAGTTACAACAATGTTCGTTGCACCATTGCGCCATAAATAACCGTGACACCCAAAAAATTTGAAACTATAATTTCAAAATTTACGTATTAATGAAGGTATAGCTCTATGCCATCTCGTTCAGCGGTTGTGTTCCCTAAGGATCTCAAGGTGTTAAAAACGCTGGGCGAGAACATCTTGCTTGCCATGAAGCGCCGTAAAATAACCCAAACCCAGCTATCAGAGCGCACGGGGCTCTCTATGCCGACGCTGCGCAATATTCTGCGTGGCGAGCCTAGCGTCTCAATGGGCCATTACCTGGTGGTGTTATCGTCGCTTGGCCTTGCTAACGATTTAGCGAACGTAGCATTAGACGATGAGTTTGGGCGCAAGCTGCAAGATATCGAGCTGCTAAAAACGTCTAATAAGGCCACTATTAAGTCGAAACACGCTAGCTCTGTGGTTTATCGCCCTACCACCGAAGGCAGGCGTTGATCATGAGTAAATCGATATGGGTCTATGCTGATTGGCTTGCTACGAAGCCACCTGAGCTAGTTGGGAGGCTAGAAGTCGACCTTGTTCGGGGCAGCGAAGTCTACCGCTTCGCCTACGCAAAGACATGGCTCGACTCTCCGCTTGCGGTGCAGATTGACCCTAAGTTGCAGCTGTTTTCGGGGGATCAGTTCAATAATGACGCGCGCAACTTCCGGGTGTTCCTTGATTGACACCAATCTCGCTGTGGGAATTCTATCAATCCAGGGCCACAGTGCTCTAAAGACCTCACGGACTTAGCTATCTGGGTTTGGATAGAGGATATGTGCAGGCCTTTCCCGGAGTTTCCATTCGTATTTTCAACACAGAGCCAGTAGCGGACTCCGTCATATACAAGATGCGTCGGTCAGCGCCACCGAAAGCTAGATTGGTGAGCGTTTTCCCCTGGGTAGGAGAACGCAGCCGCCATAACGGCACACCATGAGGATCAAACACCCATACACAGCCGTTGCCAGCATCACATACAAAGAGGTTGCCTGCTTCGTCAATCGCCAGACCGTCAGCGCCGGACACACCACCAGCGAGTGAGACGAACATTCCCACCTTGCCGGGGGGTCCGTCTTCGCGCAGCGGGAGTCGCCAAACGCCGTTGCCACGAGTCATGGCCACAAACAACGCTTTTTCTTCCAGGTCGCAGACCAGCCCGTTGGGGCTGATCCCGTTGCTCAGTAGTCGATCAATATGGCCCGTATTGGGATCGAAGCGGTAGACCCTCCCGCTGGGATCCTGCAGGCCAGTCTGTCCCTGATCGGTGAAGTACAGCAAGCCGCGTCGGTCGAAGAACAAATCATTGACGCCCTTGAAGCTCTCGCTGCCGCAATGGGTGAGGATGGGCTCCGGCGTGCCGCCCTCTGGCGAAAGCGTCAGGATGCCATGACGGTAGTCGGCAATCCACAATCGGCCATCCGGGCCGAAGGCCATGCCATTCGGCCAGCCATCATACTGAGCGATGACCCGCCAGTTGCCCTCGGGGGAGACGCAGAAGATGCGACCATGGGGGATGTCAGTGAGGTAAAGTTGTCCCTGGTCATCGAACACTGGTCCTTCCAGGAAGCTCGGCACCTGCTGCCCCGGCTTGTTGGCGTCGATCCAGGCGGAAGGCGTATCGGAGAGTTTCAGTTCTTCCGGTACCTGACTGAAGACTTCGCAATAGCGAGTTTCGGGGGGAGCGTACAGGCTCATGACGATATCTCCGAGTTGGTTTTCACAATAGCCACCGAGTGTCGTACCTTGACGGCGATGAGTACCATGATCAACGTGGCGGCCAAGGAGATCACCAGCCCCTGTGTTAATGCCGCAATGCCGGCTACCGCCAGTACAAAGCGCTCCCATCCCTTGAGCGAGCGCTTAAAGAAGCCAACGTTGGCGGCACTGATCGCCAGGGTGGCCAATGCCATCATTGCAACGGTGAGTACAAGGATGGGAAGGTCGCCACCTGACAATGTCTCAAGATTGATTTCAGGGTGAAAGACCCAGGCGAAGGGCAATAGGAAGGCAACTACCGATAGGCGCAGGGCGCTCAGAGCGATACTGATTGAGCGATCCCCTGTTATGGCCGCGGCGGCAAATACCGCCAGCGCCACCGGCGGTGTGATGGCCGAGAGCACGGCGTAGTAGAACACGAAGAGATGCGCCTGGAGCAGACCGACACCGAGATCCAGGATCGCGGGGCCAGCGACGAAGATGACCATCAGATAAGAGGCCGCTGTAGGAAGCCCCATACCGAGAAGGATCGAGCAGCAGGCTGCGAGAATCAGGGCTAGCACCAAGTTGTCCTGGCCGAGGCTGACGATGGCCTGGTTGAGGGTGACACCTAGGCCGGTCACGCTGACGGCGCCGATGACGATGCCGATGGCGGCACAGGAAACCAGAACCGCGAGGCCATCTTTACCACCATCGACCACAACATCGCGCAGTCCGCTCAGACTGAGGCGTGTGCCGGGTAGCAACATAGCGACGACGAGCACCACAGCGGCGGCGCTCATGCCGCACCAGGTGGGTGAGTAGCCAGCCAGCAGAAGGCCTATAAGCGTCGTGAAACCGGCCATCAGCACCAAGCCTTGCGCACCTCGCCGAGCATCGAAGGGTTCGTCCCCCTCTTGCTCGGGGGTCAGGTTCAGCCGGCCGGCTTCGAAAGCGACCGCACCGGACAGGGCCAATAGATACAGGAAGGCGGGAATCACCGCCGCCAACACTATACTTGGATAGGGAATGCCTGTGATCTCGGCCATGATAAAGGCGCCTACCCCCATAATGGGAGGCATTAGTTGGCCCGAGCAGGAGGCCACAGCCTCGACGGCGCCGGCAAAACGACTTTGGTAACCGGCGCGCTTCATCATTGGAATGGTCAACACGCCAGTCGACATGACATTCGCTGGGGCCGAACCATTGATAGAGCCGAACATGGCCGAACCGATGATGGCCGCCTGAGCTGCACCAGAGCGCTTGCCCTTTGCCAAGCGAAGGGCCAAGAAGTTGAAGAAGTCCCCTGCCCCGGTATGCCGAAGCGTGGCACCGAGAACTACGAACATCAGTACCACATCGACCACCGCCGCCAGGGCTATACCGTAGATGCCCTGATAGCTGTAGCTGACCTCCAGAACCTCGTCGAGCCAAAACTCTCTATGTCCCAGGACACCTGGCAGCCAATGGCCGTAGAGCAAGTACAGAATCGCGCCACCAGTGATAGCGACCAGGGTCCAGCCCTCGACCCGGCGAGCCCCCTCAAGGACTAGCAATGTGCCAACGGCGTAGCACAGCATGTCTTGGTGATTAGGCAGTCCCTCGCGGAAGGCGGCAATGTCTTGGTACTCGATCAGGTAGTAGCCGCTGCTGACCAGCGTCAGGCCGATCAGGAGCCACGACAAGGCCTGGTCGGCAACGGGTAAACGCGAGAAGAGTGGACCGGGCTTAAGGGCGAAGGTTGCAATCAGACCAAGCATGAGACTGATGCCGTACATGATCTGACCGGGGTAGCGCACACCAACGGTCGTCCAGACGATGAAGGCCGTCAACGCCGCGCAGGCAGTCAAGCCTAGAACCCGCAGCGCGGGTCCTGGCGTATGGGAGTGGGATACCGACATGGATACCTCTTGGCCGAGAGGCCAGTATTATTGGATCAGGCCAATCTCGCGGAAGTAGCGCGCTGCACCGGGATGCAACTCGGCGGTCAGGCCGGAAGCGGCCTCGTCCAGGCGCAGCAGATTCAAGGCGCTGCTGGTCTTCTTGATCTCATCCAGATTGGCCCAGAGGGATTTAGTCAGATCATAGGCGGTAGCGTCGTCCATCTCGGCATCGACCACGAACATATAAGGGAAGCTCCAGAAGTGTATGTCCCCCTCGGCGGTAGCACGCCCTTGATAGGCATCCTCGATATCCTCGGCGGTAACCGTTTTCAGTTGATAGTGCTCGCCAGCCGTGATGTGTTCACGGAAAGCCTCCATCTTGTCTTCTTCCGGTGAAATGAAGGCCAACTCCATACTGCGTGAAGCATTGTCGATCGCCGCCTGGGGCAGACCACCCCACACGAAGGTGCCGTCGAGACGGTTATTGGCCATTTGATTGAAGGCATCGCTGTAGTCGATGAACTGGGTGTCGACATCCTCCCCCGGGGTCAGACCATAGGCTTCGAGGAAGGCGCTTGAGACACGTCCGGCATTGCCGCCTGGACGGCCGATGGCAATGCTGTGGCCGGCCAAGTCATCGAAGCTATCAATGTCGGCGTCCTTGCGCACCACGTATTGGCCAGCACTGGTGCTAATGGCGAACAGGCTCTTGAACCCCTTGTAAGCCTCGGTATAACGCTCGGGATCCTCACTGAAATTGCCCTTTCCCTCGATGGCATCGAGATAGTGAGGCGCCCCGATCACAGCAACATCGACGCGGGAGGCGGCCAGTTGGCGGAGTCCCTTGACGCTGCCATTATCCACCACGGTCAACCGCAGTTCACCGTCGGCGTCGGCCAACTGGTTCGACCAGGCCACGGCTAGTGCGTAGTCGTCGGAGGTCTGCGATGTTGCGCTGACGACCAGATCTTCGGCAAAGACACTGGCACTGGCTAGGCAGGAGGAGAGAGCAGTGAAGGCAGCTAGGTATTTGAAAGAATTGTTAGTCATGACCTTATCTCCGTTTCAGGGATTGCGTGCTGTATTTGTCAGTGGTTTAGTTTGACGTTTTGGAAGTCGCGTCGTCGACGCAACGGGGAGGAGGGCCGTCGTAGTGCCACAACCATCCCTTAGGAATGGGTCCTTTGTTACGCCCCCCTTGGCATTTCTGTTCCCACGCATGGGCGAGAATACCCACCGATCGGGACAGGCAGAACAGGCCACGCGCGAGTGGGGCGGGAAATGCCAGTTCGGCGTAGATGGCCGCCGTGGCACCATCAATGTTAAGTGGGATCGGTTTGCCTTTGGTCTCAGCCAACTGACGTTCGATCTCCCGGGCGATAGCGGCATAACGACCGTTAATCTCGCCACGTTCTGCGGCTTCGTCGATTAACTGCAACAGGCGCGGTGCTCTTGGGTCGACAGGATGAAAGCGATGACCGAAGCCTGGAATTATCTTGCCTTTATGCTCACGCCAGACGGAGAGCCCCTCCCGAGTGGCCTCAGCCAACGTCAGGCCACACTGGAGTCGTTCATCAATGATGTTATAGAGTTCCACTGCCTGCTCGCCTGCGCCGCCGTGCACGTCGTCAAGGACATTGACTGCAGAGGCCATGGCGTTGTTGAGACTGCTGCCACATGTCATCGCCATGCGTGCTATGGCAATACTGGGCGCCTGGGGGCCGTGATCCACAGCACTCATCAGGGCCGCCTCCAGCAGCGCCGACTGCGCCTGGGAGGGCAGCTCGCCACGAGTCATCAGCCACACCATATCAGCGAAGCCGACACGACCGATCAATTCTTCGATGGGGTAACCGTGATAGCGAATTTCACCCGGTTTCATATCAATAATTTTGGTTCGCCACCACTGAGCAGCTTGAGTGTCTAGAGATTCTTGTGTCATGCGCCTGACTCCTGACGGGGTTTTGTGGGCTGGGTTCCGAACCAGCGAGCATTATCGGCACCGAGCAAGGGAGGAGGCGTTGTCACTCGCGGAGCCTGACCATCGATCCGATAGCCCCCACTGACGACCTTGAGGGGACGACCAATGCCGGCATCATCAAAGCGCTCAATCAATCCTCTCTCACGTACCTGGGGATGATTGAGGGCTTCTTCGACACTGTAAACAGGACCTGCAGGCACCCCGACGCCTACCATGGCATGCCACCAATGTTCAGTGGTGTTTTCACTCAAGGCAGTCTCAATCAGACTTTTCAGTTCCTTACGATGCTCGAGTCTTGCCTGACGATTCGCGAAGCGTGTATCAGTGATCCACTCTGAATGTTTTAGCAGGTGACTGAGTGCCTCAAACTGCTCCTGCTTGTTGGCGGCGATATTCAACAAACCATCCCCTGTCCGAAAGGTGCCAGAGGGACTAGCCGTCACGTTGTCATTGCCCAGCGGAGTCGGGGCATGGCCTGCTACCAAAAGATTCGAGACAGCCCAGCCCATTGTCGCCAGCACTGAATCGAGCATAGACACATCGATGAAATGAGCGCGGCGCTCAGGTTCAGCAAGAGCTGCATTGATCGCCATAGCTGCGGTCAGTCCACCGATGGTGTCGGCCAGCGGATAGCCGACCCGGTAGGGTGAATGCTCGGCATCTCCTGTGATGCTCATCACTCCGGACATACCCTGTATGATCTGGTCATAGGCGGGAAACGTGGAGAGCGGTCCATCCTGGCCGAAGCCTGATATGGCGCAATAAATCAGCTGTTTATTGACCTGCTTAAGGGAGTCGAAGTCCAATCCTAGGCGCGCCATGACACCGGGGCGGAAGTTCTCCACCAGGACGTCTGCCTCCTTGACCAGGGCGATGAACTTGTCTTGATCCTCGGCACTCTTCAGATCAAGTGTGACTGAGCCCTTGCCTGCGTTCTGAGCCAGGAAGGAGACCCCCATATGTTCACGGTTTAGGTCTGCATCAGCGCCCAGTTGCCTGGCTAGGTCGCCACCACCAGGGCGTTCCACCTTAATCACTTCGGCTCCCAGGTGGGCGAGCTGGTGACAGCAGAACGGACCCGCCAGGACATTGGTTAGGTCGAGAATCCGGTAGCCTTTGAGAGGAGCCGACATGCAGTTTCCTTTGAGAGAACAAGTTTCACTAGAGAGAATAGTGATCCATTTGTCGTCTTGCAACCTTGTAGTGCCTATAGCAACATTGTGCTTTAGTCGTATAATTTAGGAGGCTTCAGTGGCCCAACGACGTGTAGAGGCGGTGGAGCGAGCGCTTACTCTATTGGAGGCCTTCAATGAGGATCACCGCGAGCTTTCTCTGACGGAACTTTCCCAGGCCACAGGCTTTTACAAGAGCACCATTCTGCGCCTCATGGCGTCCCTTGAAGTGTTTGGCTTCGTCGTCAGGGATGAGCGTGGGATCTATCGCATTGGTCCAGCTTGCGCACGCCTGTCCCCTCTGGCCGGGGAGGGTGTGCGACTGGAAGGCTTGGTCCGTCCGGTGCTGGAGGCCGTCCGCGATGCTAGTGGCGAAACCGCCTCGTTCTATATTCGCGATGGCGATGAGCGGGTGTGCCTGTATCGGGAGAATGGACGCCATGAGGTTCGTCATCACCTGGAGCAGGGGGCGCGTCTATCACTCGACCGGGGCGCTGCGGGAAGAATCCTGCGCGGCGCTAGCAAGGCGGGCGAGATCCAGGTTTCGATGGGCGAGCGAGAACCTTCAGTGGCAGCGGCGGCCATCGGCATTTTCCGTCCTGGGGGCGAGTTGCTTGGGGCCCTGGCGTTGTCAGGCCCTCGTGAGCGTTTCACCGAGTCCCTGGAACGTCACCGCCAGACATTGATAGAGAAGGCTGCAGAGCTCGAGGCACGACTGCCGCACGGGCCCGTCACCTTTTAGCCCGCGATATCCGAGAGAGCCTTGTGGGAATCTGATGCCCTGAGACGTGAGTGGGTTTTAGCGATCACTGCGGGAGGCGATTTTTACCTATCTAAATTAATGATGGGAGCAATCAGTTCTGACACCTTAGTTAGCGCCTGTTTGCGCTCTTCGTAATAGTCTTAGCGGTCATAGATACCTTCCACGCCCTTGAGCTTGTGATTTAGACAGCGCTCAGCAACATGTCCCGGTACACCTGCAGCAGCTAACAAGCTGCGGCAGGTACGCCGAAGGTCATGCACCGTAAGCTCTGAGAGATCACCCATTCTATTCTCAGGCTGATGCTTCTTAACCGGTTCCTTACCAAATAGCTTAGCAATGGCTCGATTCAGTGTGTCCTTGCCCATATGAGGCTGCTTGCTACTGCGGCGGCTGGGAAACACATACGGCGAACCACAAGCACGTACCTGCAGTTCCTCTAGCCACGCTATAGTTTTGGAGGTAAAGGAATCATAATCCCAACCCCCGACTTGCTGCGCTCGCCCGGTAAATCCCATTTAGCATCGCTTAAGTCGAACTCTGACCACTTGGCCTGAGTAAGCTCTGTTTTACGCACTCCTAAAACGATCAGAAGCGCACAAGCGATAGAGTTATCACGGGTGAAGCTAGTACGGTTCTCTCTGAACACTGTAAAGGCTTCACTGAGCTCATCAGGACTTAATGACCTATCACGGCTTTTCCCAACCCCACCCGCATCGTTAACGTTGAAAGCTGAGGCAGGGTTATAGGTAAGCAGCCCCAGCTTGATACCGTGATTAAAAAGTTGCTTTAAGTACACTAAGGCATCATTTGCAATGGTGGGCCGACCGCTGCTGGTCACTCTTCTGACGATGGCACGTACATCCATTGGCGTAACGCTATCCAGCGTTAGCGAACCGATGGTGGAAGCAATATCTCTTTTAAATACGCGTTTCGGGATATTGGGATGCTTGAGGCGCTTTTCTAAATCTTGGTACCAATCGTCGAATAGGTTCTGCACCGTGTTGATCGTTTTTTGCTCATCACGCCTGCGCTCTGCAAGGGGATCGATACCGCTACGGATAGCCTTCTGGGTCTCGACAACTTGTTCACGGGCTTCAGCCAGAGAACTGGGAGTACTTACCCAGCGGCATACCACGGCGTTTACCCGCGAAGGTATAGCGGCACATCCAGTAGGCAGCTCCTGCCTTAGGAATCATCAAGTACAAGCCGTTGCCATCACCATAGCGCCCTGGATTGGCTTCTCTGATCAATGACTGTACTTTCTTGGCAGTAAAGCTTCCCATTTTCCCCCTCCGCTAAAGCTTCAATATTTTTGCCACGTTCCAAAGTAATTTCAATTACTTGCGCCAAAAATGGGTAGTATTTTCAAGAAATACTGCCTCACTGGTGGTTAGAATGACATTTCACTACCCACTTTACGGTGGTTTAAGCTGGATTTTGGTAGACCAGCGTAGACAACCATTAAGAATAAATCATTCAAAAACATTAATTTATGGAATATTACAGACCGCCATAGACATTACTCAATATTTTGAATCTGCTCCCGCATCTGCTCAATCAACACCTTTAACTCCACTGCGCAGCGGGTCGTCTCTGCCACCACCGATTTTGATGAGAGCGTATTGGCTTCGCGGTTGAGTTCCTGCATCAGGAAATCCAAGCGGCGGCCTTTGGGGCCTTTCTGAGCGAGCTGGTGGCTCACTTCTTCGATATGCGCAGTTAGGCGGTCTAACTCTTCATCCACATCGGCTTTTTGCGCTACCAGCACCAGTTCGGCTTCCAGGCGCTGCGGGTCGAGTTCGGTTTTAGCGACTTCCAGGCGTTCCAGCAGTTGGGCGCGTTGGCGCTCCAGAATCTGCGGCAGCAGGCTGCGCACGGTAGCGACCTGCTCGCTTACTGCCGCCAAGCGGGTGGTGATCATCTCGGCAAGCTTTTCGCCTTCACGGGCGCGGGCGTCGATCAGTTCATCCAGCGCTTGGTCGAACAGGGTTTTGGCGGCGAGTTTGATGGCCTCTTGGTCAAGGTGCTGGGTTTCCATCACACCAGGCTGGTTGAGGAGCGCAAGTGTAGTGGGCGGCACGGCGCTGGGTACCTGCTGCTGTATGGCGGTTAGCGCATCAGCAATGGCGGCTAAGCGGGCGCTGTTAACGGCGGGGGCTTGAGCGGTTTCGGCGCTCTCAAACCGGACACTGCACTCGACTTTGCCACGGGCTAAACGGGTGCGCAGCGCTTCGCGCAGTACCGGCTCTAAATCACGCAGGCTTTCGGGCAGGCGGAAATGGGGCTCTAAGTAACGCTGATTCACCGAGCGAATTTCCACCTGCAGGGTGCCGAAAGGAGCTGCCTGCTCGGTGCGTGCGAAAGCGGTCATGCTGTGTACGCGGCTGGAAGTGGCCATGTTTCATCCTAATAGAGAACAACGGTGTATAAAGCATTGCCAACAGTCTACCCGATAGGCCAATCAGCGCACTCCCAGACGTGTACAATGGAGGGCTTTTACTAGTTACGCGTTTATTGAGAGGTACTATTTGTGAGCAGCGCTAAGCGTCCTGATGTTGTGCGTCCCAGCGGTCGCGAAGCCGACCAGCTCCGCGATATTCGCCTGACCCGCGATTACACCCGTCATGCGGAAGGCTCTGTGCTGGTGGAGTTTGGCGACACTAAAGTGCTGTGTAATGCCAGCGTAGAAGCCGGTGTACCGCGCTGGCTGCGCGGTAAGAATCAGGGTTGGGTTACCGCTGAGTACGGCATGCTGCCCCGCGCGACCCACACCCGTAGTGGCCGTGAAGCGACTCGCGGCAAGCAAGGCGGCCGCACCCTGGAAATTCAGCGTTTGATTGGCCGCAGCCTGCGCGCAGCCGTGAACTTGAAGAAGCTGGGTGAGTTCACCATTACCGTGGATTGCGATGTCATTCAGGCGGATGGCGGTACCCGTACCGCAGCAATTACCGGGGGCTGCGTGGCGCTGATCGATGCGATCCGTTACCTGCAGCGCGAGAAAAAGATCAAAGCCGACCCTTTCAAGCAGTTGGTGAGCGCCATTTCCGTGGGCATCTATAAAGGCGTGCCGGTGCTGGATCTGGACTACCCGGAAGACAGCAAAGCCGATACTGACCTGAACGTGGTGATGACCGAAAGCGGCGAGCTGATCGAAGTGCAGGGCACTGCCGAGGCGGGTGCATTCACCCGTGCAGAGCTAAACGCCATGCTCGATTTGGCCGAGAAGGCAGGCGATGCGCTTCGCGACCATCAGCGCGAAGCGCTGGGTATTCGTGGGTAGATAGAGCAATCAAGCACTATTGCTGACGGAAAAGATCGCCAGCAATAGTGTTATGCCATTACTTAACCGCAGTCACTACTAACTCTAAAAGGACGTTCTCTCCAAGGTCAGCAACACCTAACGTAGCTCGGGCTGGCAAATGGTCAGCATCAAACCATTGAGTCCACACATCGTTCATACCTTTCTTGAGATTCAAGTCAGAGACATAGGCAGTTGCGGTAACGATTCGCTTATTATCTGTACCTGCTTCGGCTAGATAGTTTTCCAGTTTATCAAGCACTTGACGTGTTTGGCCTGCCATATCAAGCGTAAGATCATCGGCAATAATTCCACCGAAGAAAACAAAGCCATTCGCTTCTACAGCGCGGTGCATAATAGGTGTTTGGATATGTCGTTTAATCATAATAATCTCCAGTTTGCCTTAATTGGCGTACGTTAACTCGTCCTATTCAGGACAAGGTGTTTGAAACCTTTGAATAGAAAAAGGAGTGATGGGGAGCTTGGGCTCTCGCTCCATGGCAAGGTCGGCGACTATTTCTCCAGTAATGGGGCCTAACTGATAGCCGTGAGCTGAGAACCCAAAAGCGTGAATAACATTGTCGTGTTGACTGCTGAGACCTATTACAGGAATGTGATCCTGCATCACTGCTTCGACGCCTGCCCAGGTTCGCATGATGCGTGCCTCTTTCATGAACGGAAACAGGCTGACGACGGTATCGGCATTCTCCGCCAACCCATCCAAGCGGGTTTCGGCCACATGGCGAACAGTATCCACAACACCGCGCACCCCTCCTCCAATCAAAACCGTACCGTTCTCAAACTGCTTAAAAGATAATGGCCGTGACGTGGCGCCCACTACTGTCCCTAAAAATGGCGATAGTCGCTCAGTGATCATTAACATGGGAGCCTCAGCAGTGATGGGAACCGGCTCTCCAAGCCATTTACAAAGCTCTCCTGCCCAAGCGCCAGCACAATTGACAAGCAAATCGGCATCAAAATGCTCTTCGCCTCCACTCAGACGCCAGCCATTTCCCTTAGGCTCTATACCCGTTATCTCAATACCTTCACGGAAGCAGGCGCCCTGGCGTTCAGCTTCGCGACGCCAGGCAGTAACAGTGCGATAAGGATTGGCAAAGCCATCGCCATCACACGTAAGCCCTCCTGGACAATGGCCAGCCAACGCTGGTAGCCGCTTGCGTAGCTCATCACGGTTGATAAGCTTTTCATGGTGGTACCCCAGGTTTTGCAATTGGTGCTCACGTTCGTTGAGGATGACCATATCATTATCGTTTTCAGCCACCTTGATTTGCCCAACAGGACGAAACCCACAATCGTCACCGACAATATTCGCCATGTTCTGCCAGCGCTCCCAAGCAGCTATCGCTAACGGTATCTCTGCCGGGTGCCTGCCGAGCCGACGTACACCACCGGCATTGACGCCCGAGGCATGGCGACCGGCATAGGCCTTATCAATGACAGTGACCTCATACCCTTGATTGCTTAATCGCAACGCAGCACTACAACCATGAAATCCCGCGCCCACAACCACTACACGACGAGACATCAGCCTTCCTCCGCTGCCTTTGCAAGCTGTCCGAGGGTGATCGGTTTGAAAGGTGGTCGCAGCCTGTAATAGCCGGTTTCTTCAACACTCTGCTGATTGGCGTCTGCCAACAGTTCGCTCACGGTAATACCGCACATACGGCCTTGACACGGCCCCATGCCACAGCGAGTGAATGACTTGGTTTGATTAGGCCCTCGGCAGCCCATTTCGGCCATACGCCGGATTTCTCCGCCGGTTACCTCTTCGCATCGGCAGGCTAGCGTATCGTCATCGGGTAAACGCCATTGTTTTGCAGGTCCATACAATACATCGAGAAAAGGCCTAATCGCGGTTTCACGCGCTAGTGCTTTACGAATTGGTTGGGCGCGTTGAGTACTGTTCTCCAAGGTTAATTTACCTAGCGCCAGGGCAGCCCCCAGCCCCGCTAATTGACCTTGCATGGCCGCGCCCTTGGCTCCTACGATACCGCCGCCATCACCCGCTACGGCAATACCTGGAATATCGGTGCCCAGCCACTCATCCAGACGTGGTCTCCAAGCTAATTGCTGCTCATCCCACGCATGATGGCAATCCACCGCCCGAGTGATTTGGGTATTGGGGATAACGCCTTGATGAAGCAGCAAGGTAGGCGTTTCAAGTGTCTGCCAATTATCATCGCCCTGTTGCTTCCATAAAACGCGCTCCAACTGACCACCACCTTCGGCGCGCAGAGCGCTTACGCCTTTAATGTGGCGAACACCTGCACGACGTAGTTCACGTAATAGTCCCACCCCCTTTAATAGGGTGCTGGCATTACGTAACGCACCGGGAACGTGCTTAAGAGCGGCGCGATAGCGATCCCGTGGCGTAGTATCAAGAATGGCCGCTATCTCGACACCTGCGCGAAGATACTGAGTGGCCAGCAGCAATAATAAGGGGCCACAGCCGGCTAGTACGACTGGTGCCTGAGGCACGGCCCCGGCACTCTTGAGCAATATTTGACCACTTCCTGCTGTCATGACCCCTGGCAATGTCCAACCAGGTATTGGCATAGGCCGCTCCATAGCTCCTGTGGCAAGGATAATATGTCGCGCACAAATCATTTCTGCCTTGTCATCATGCAATAGCCCAATTTCGCGCTGTCGGGTCAATTGCCACACGGTGGTTGCAGGACGATAGTCAATTTGAGGGTCTTTAAGCCCCTTGATTAGAGACTCGCCAGACCAGTAATCCTCGCCAAGAATCCGCCGATCACGCACAGGGGTACGTTCCAATGCACGATAAATTTGACCGCCCGCGGCAGGCTGCTCATCTATTACCACCGGCGTAATGCCATGTTCGAGGGCAGTAGTTGCTGCGGCCATACCTGCTGGGCCTGTACCGAGAATGACTAGGTCATGCGTAATCATGAAATTAATCTCCTGGCACCCTGCTGTGTATGGACATGCATCCCATCGCGAACCTCCACTTGGCAAGCCTGAACATTGGGATTGCCATCAACTTCCACCAAACATTCAAAGCACACACCCATCATGCAGTAAGGGGCACGAGGGGCATTACTGACCGGCGTACTCCGGCAGATACTAATACCCGAAGTGAGTAATGCCGCAGCGACAGTATCGCCAGGGCGAGCCGTCACGGTCTGCTCATCAAAGCGGAAAGTTACTACCGCTTCGTTAGTGGCTTCAGGCGGGGATAGACGTTTGAACATGGAATCTCTCCGCAGTAAAAGGGGTAATTTCAGAAGGTGCTTCAGCGCCCGCAAACCAGGGCGCCAAACACTTTGCATGAGCTGCGGCTAAGGTCACACCGCTATGGCAACAAGCGATAAAAGCCCCGGGATGACTTTCAGATGCTTGATAAAGCGGGTAGCCATCAGGTGTCATAACTCTTAAGGCCCCCCAACTGCGAACCACTCGAGTATTTGCAAGTGCCGGTAGCGCTCTTACGGCGCGCTTAGCAATTTGAGCAAGCACGGGGGTTTCAGTACCATCATTGAAACCGACGTCTTCATGAGAGTCGCCCATCAGAATTGAGCCCTCTCCGGTCTGACGTAGATAGGTCGTTGGTAAGTTAAGCAGTGGTCGCATTCGCTCAGTAACCAGGATTTCACCCCGATTAGGGTTTAACGGCGCATCTAGCCCTACCTGCGGAGCTAGTTCTCGGTTGCCAAGCCCTGCAGCTAAAATGACACGGCCCGCCGTAATGGTTTGATGATTGCTCTCAATCACATAACTCTCCCCATTACGCCGAATCCCCTTTACCTTGCCAACAGCAAGGAAGCGGCCTCCATGGCAACGAATGCCAGCATGTAGCGCTCGAAGCAGATAAAGAGGATTAGCGTGCCCATCCCAGCTTGACCATGAAGCGCCCGTTACGCTTTCGCCAATTTCAGGAATCAAGTCACGTAACTGGCTATGGTTCAGCATTTTGAACGAAAACTGGCGATCCGTTGCTTGAGACAGTGCATCAAGATCTACTTCGCGACTCGCCAATTCCGCTTCGCTATAGCAAAGATGAACTCCCCCCGGGTTGTGGTGCTGAGTTGCGACCCCAGTCAATTCAAAGAGCTCTTGAGACAGTGCCGACCACTTGGATGCAGAACACATACTCCATTGGGAATAACGCGGTATTTCTTGCCCTTTTCCTTGAACCCAAACCAATCCAAAATTACCTCGCGATGCACGATAGGCCACATCACCTTCATCTAGCACGCTAACTTGGTGACCTTGGCTGGCCAGTCCATAAGCAATTGCACTACCTACTAACCCCCCACCAATGACGGCGAAATCACACTGCTGCATAGTTGGCTCCTTAACCTTTACCGATAAGAACTTTGTCAATTCCATAGAGCCGGTCGAGCAGCACCATAAATAGCACCGTCAGAACGATTAACACCGTAGAAACAGAGGCAATTAATGGGTCCACGGTATGAGCAATATGGTTGTACATCTGAACAGGCAGCGTTGTTGTGCTGGGAGAGGCCACGAAAATGGTCATCGACAACTCATCAAAGCTGGTAGTAAACGCTAAGATCCAGCCACCGGCGACTCCTGGGAGAATCATCGGCATGGTGATGCGCCGAAACATCGTCCACTGGGAAGCGCCTAGTGATAAAGCAGCCTTTTCCGCACTACGATCCATGCCAAATACAGATGCCATCACCAAACGCATGGTATAGGGCATAACGATAATCACATGAGCTGCAATGAGCGCCCAAAAGCTACCGTAAATGCCTATTTGGGAGAAGAAACTAAGAAATGCTACCCCAAGTACAACATGAGGGATCATTAATGGAGATAAAAATAAACCCACTAATGCATCACGACCACGGAAACTATATCGGACAATAGCTAGTGCTGCCGGCACCGCCAACAGGGCCGAAATACTGGCAGCAGCAACGCCAAGATAAAGACTATTCCAGAAAGCACGGATAAAAGCATGGTGTTCAAATATTGCCGCGAACCAGCGAAGAGAGAATCCATTCGTCGGGTAAGAGATATAGCCATTCGGTGTAAAAGCTACCAGCATTACCACTACTAAGGGTGCAAGTAGAAAAACAACAAATAACGAGTGAAACGTAAGGGCGAGTTTACTGTTATGTAGCATTCGGGAGTCTCCTAGCCCAGGGTGCGACGAAAACGTCGCTCCATCATGCGGTTATAACTCATCACCACGACAACATTGGCCACCAGCAGCACAATGGCTATTGCAGCCCCCATAGGCCAATTCATAGTGTTGAGATACTCATCGTAAGCAGCAGTAGCCGCTACCTTTAGACGGCGCCCACCAATAATGGCCGGAGTGGCAAAAGCACTGGCTGACAAGGCAAATACAATCAAGCTGCCGGAGAGGATACCGGGCAATATTTGAGGAATGACTACGCGTCGAAAAACAGTCCCGTGACTAGCACCTAACGACAAACCAGCATGTTCTACCGCAGGATCAAGCTTCTGAAGAGCGGCCCAAACCGAGATCACCATCAATGGAACTAAAACATGTACCAGCGCAAGAATTACGCCGGTGTGGGTGTACATCAAGTTACCTGCACTAGACTCAGCAATACCAATACCTTCCAAAAATTTACCCAGTAAGCCATTACCCCCAATCAGCAATACCCAACCAAGTGTTCGCACTACTACTGAGATTAATAATGGTGCCAAAGTAACGACTAGAAATAACGAACGCCATGGATTACGCATTCTTGAGAGGATATAAGCTTCTGGTACGCCGATAAGAATACAGAGAATTACTACTGCTATACTAATACCATAGGTACGCAGAAATATTTCGTGGAAGTAACTATCTCGAAGAACTTCATAATAGTTTTCAAGGCCAAATGAAGAAACAATACCAATCGAATAATCAAAGCTATTAAAACTAAGTATCAGCGTCATTATTAGTGGCATGCCCAATAGGGCAAGAAAAAAAATAGCTCCTGGCGCACTCAGTAACCACGGCACCGGGTTAATTGAGCGAGTACGCGACACAGAAGGAGATAGGCTAGAGGTGAGCTCAGTCATGCGCTTGATCCCCCAGAATACGTACAGCTCCTTCCTGCCAGCTAATTCCTACATCATCGCCAACTGCGGCCCCCTGCACGCCTAAATTAGGTTGAGTAATTAATAGCTCGCCGACACTACTATCCACTTGGTATAACCAGTGATTCCCTAGAAATAGCCGTGTACGAACACGTCCGTTTAGTTGGCCAGCACCTTGTTGTGTTAGCTCTAATTTTTCTGGGCGGATTGATAGTTGAACCTGATCACCTTGCATATCGTTAGGCACAGAGATTTCAAGCTGATAATCACCTAGTTTGACCTGAGCTTGGCTACCGACTTGCTGATCTATGTGGCAAGCAAATAAATTGGTCTTTCCAACAAAAGATGAAACAAAGTTATTTTTAGGATTTTCATAGGCTGAAAATGGCTCATCAACTTGTACCACCTTGCCCTCATTCATAACCACAACACGATCACTAAGTGAAAGTGCTTCCGATTGATCATGTGTAACCATCAGGGTTGTAGTGCCAACCTGCTGCTGAATATTCCGCAGCTCAATCTGCATGTTTTCTCTTAATTGTGCATCAAGATTTGAAAGAGGCTCATCAAGTAACAACAATGGCGGACGAATTACGAGGGCACGAGCTAAGGCGACGCGTTGGCGTTGCCCGCCAGATAGTTCGCGAGGATATCGATCTTCCAGATGGTCAAGACGAACCAGCTCTAACGCTTCCCGTACTTGTTGGCGACTTTCACTGATCGGAACTTTGCGCATTTCCAGACCAAATCGAACATTTTCTGCGACGGTCATATGGGGGAAAAGGGCGTAGCTTTGAAACACAATTCCTATTCCCCGCTGATTGGGTTTACAGGACGTAATGTCATCGCCGTTCATCCAGATGCGCCCGCGGGTAGGTTCAACAAAACCAGCAATCATTTGCAATGTAGTTGTCTTACCACACCCTGATGGGCCAAGCAGGGAGACAAACTCACCTTGGGCAATATCAAGCGACATATCTTGCACAGCTACGTTATTGCCATAACGCTTAGTCAATGATTCTAAATGCAGAAAACTCATGGGTTAGGGCTCCCACACACCCTTACCTATCATATTGAAGGCAAGGGTGTGCTGTCTTAAGTGTTATCAATAAAGAAAGAGATTACGCGCTGGATTAGCGCTCAACCTGACGGTTCCATCGATTAGTCCACTCAAGACGATTGGGATTAATAACATCCCAATCCACAGTCACTAGCTGGTCAACCTTTTCCCCATAAGGAAGGATTTCCGCTAAATCATCGGATAATTCTGCATTGCGCTGCGCAGGCCCCCAGCCTTGCGTATCAGCCAACAGTTCTTGAGACTCAGGGGTCAGCAAATGTTCAACAAATGCTTCGGCTAACTCGCGTTCTTCGCTACCTTCTATTACACAAGCGGCAACCATCAAAGCAACGGCGCCTTCTTCAGGATATGCAAAGGCGCCAGGAAAACCGGTATTAGCAAGCGCCCGTAAACGTCCGCTACCCCAAACTGATAAGGCAATTTCCTCGTTTTGGAAAAGTTCTGACATTTTCCCTGCAGAAGGCTCAAAAGAGAGAATATTGGGCGCGGCCTCCTCTTGCATAAAGATGAAGCCAGGATCGATATTGCTTTCACTCCCACCGTTGAGTCGCGCCGCCATCACCAAGGCATGCACACCATACGTATTGCTAATGGAAGGAACGACTAGCTTGTCGGCAAATTTTTCATCGGCCAGATCATTCCACGATGAAGGTGGCTCCCATCCATTGCGCTCAAACATTTCGGCATTGTATGCAAAACCCGAAGCGACTAAACCAACCCCAACAGCCTTGTCATCAGGGAAGCGAGCGATGTCGTAGACATCGTCCAACATAGCGGTATTTTGCATCGGTGAGCAGAAGCCCAGATTAATAGCTTGGTACATCGGGCCATCATCCATCAGCACTACATCAAGCTCTTGGTTTCCACGCTGGGCTTGCAGCTTAGCTAAGGTATCGGTTGAGTTTCCTGCTACATAGATGATTTCAGCCTCATGCTCTTCAAGGAAAGCTGGAATGATTTCATCACGCATAGCTTGTTCGGTAGAACCACCATAGGAGCCTACGTATAGCGGTTCAGCAAGAGCGCTATTCATGCCAAGAAATACCAGTCCTGCCATTGCGGTCGTTTGCTTATTCAGTCTTTTCATATTTGCAGTGTCCTGTCATTGATGTTGGTGTTTTGCTTGTTGTTATCAATGGCCGCCACCGCTTCTGGTATTGCTAGAAAACGGTCAGAAGGCGTGGGCAGTGCGACCTTCAATGAAGCTAGCACTGCTTCAGGCATCAGGACTAATGCCTTTTGTTAGGCACCTTATTCGCTAATGTTATGGGTTAGCCAAAAAAGGGATTATCAAGCTGATTAGCCAGATAAACTTTTACTTCATCCAGAAATTCCAAAACTAGACGTGATGGAGGTCGAAATGCAGGAAGAACGGCACTGTAATGAAAAGGTATTTTGGGTGAAAAAGGACGTATAACTAGACCACGCGAGGCATAGCTACCTGCTGTAATAGGATCTATTAATGAAACGCCTGCACCCGACAAAACGAGCTCACAAGCAACACTTGATAATTGAGTTTCGATGCGCATACGCCGCGCAACACCGGCTTGCTGGAAAACATGGTCAATAAGAGGTCTGACATCCTGTGTCTGACCCAGTGAAACAAACGGCTCGCCTTCTAAATCTTCTGCAATAATAGCTGCCTGCTGGGCCAATCTATGCTCAGGCAACATTACTAAGCACAACTCACCGCTAGCAATAGGAAGTACGGTGACAGAGGGATCCTCCAAATGCATGCCTATTAAACCTGCATCACACTGCTGAGTCGCCACCCACTCTAATACTCGTTGCGAGCTATGTGCTTGTAATGAGACCGTTATTCCCGGATGACGTGATGTGAAGGAGTGAATAATAGGAGGTAATGCACTAAGCGCGAGAGCTGGCATGCAACTTAAGAAAAGTCTACCCGTCCGAAATTCTCTAATTTCTTTAGCAGTATCGGTAATTTTATCAAGCCCTACAAATGCTCTATCAACATCCTCATATAGCGCTAAGGCTTCAGGTGTTGGAATTAAGCGCCCCTTGCTCCGCTGAAATAATGAAAACCCTACGTAATACTCCAAGTCATTTATCAAACGGCTTACTGCAGGTTGTGAAACATGCAGAGTCTGTGCCGCCCTAGTAACGGTTTTATGTATCATCACCGCACGAAAGGCTTCTATCTGCCTAAGATTAATCATGCGTTATCAGTCCAATTTGAAAATACGGAGGCTTGTTTAAAATGCTCTCTAAACAGAATAATAAAATCCTTTGCAAGCTTAGATATTGGCTGGTCTCGTGTTGTTAACAGCGCAAAATTTTCACTCAGTGCGGGCTTGAAGGGACGTAAAATTAGCTCTTCTCCTTCGAAAACTTTTGCGCTGATTGGATCAACAATCGCAATTCCAACGCCTTGTCGAACCAATCGAACAGCTTGAAGAGCGAGAGAAACCTCCAAGTAATTTTTGGGTTTGATGCCGCGAGTTTCCATAAGTTTTTCAAGATCAAGTCGCAAAGGATCCTGAGGTTCAAAACTGATTAGCGTCTGGTTATCTAAATCATCTACTTCTATTGTTTCATGGCCTGCCAAAGGGTGGTGACGAGGTAAAGCGCATAGGCTACCAAGGCTGAATACCTCGCTATCCACTCGATCATCGGCTTCAGCAACAATAGCAAAGCCCATATCACACCGCTGTGTAATCACATCCTCAACAACTTGCTCCGAACGAAAAGTAGCCAGTTCAAGTCGAGCATCAAGGTGATAAGGGGCAAAAGCCGCCAACACATCAGGTAAAAAAGTAATCCCCAACAAAGGCATAGCACTAATACGCAATCCACCCACTTCTCTTCCGCTAATACGCCGTGCGGTCTCGCGGAGATGTTCCATTCCATTCCACATTCGCTGCACCTCACGATGAAATAGGCGTGCTTCAGGTGTCGGCACCAAGCGCCCTCGTACACGTTCAAATAACGTAAAACCGACATCATGCTCCAGTTGCTTTAACAAACGCGTAACACCTGGTTGGGCGATCAACATACGTCGTGCTGCACCGGATACAGTGCCAATTTCCATGACATGCTTAAATGCAAGGACTTGACGGTCACGCAGATGAAGAGAGGGAGTAGTCATAACTTTTACACATAAGGTGGATAATTATTGGTATTGGATCGTATAGCCTATACCTACCTATAGTCGAGCTTACTTTAAACTTGATTGAGCAAGCGGCATGCAATTTGACTTCTTGATTATTGGTGGTGGCGTAGTAGGCATGGCTGTTGCCTATGGCCTACTGCGCAGAGGTCAAAAAGTTATCATGCTGGACGAAGGAGATGATGTTTTACGCGCATCACGAGGTAACGCAGGACTAACGTGGGTACAAGGAAAAGGGGTGGGCATGCCTCGCTATGCAGAGCTGAGTCTACAGTCAAGCGATGCATGGCCTTTCTTTGTTAGTGAGCTTAGCGAGCGCAGTGGTGTACCACTTGAGTACTCTCGCCGGGGTGGCATTGATATTTGCTTTGACGTTCAGGAAGCTGAGGCACGTGTGGACAGTTATCGTAAACTTCAGGCTTCATCACCCTATCTCGCGCGCTATTTTCAATGGGAATACTTAGATAGGCAGGCGCTGTTAACCCATCTCCCTGGCTTGGGTGAAAGCATTCACGGAGGCACTTGGTCTCCCCATGATGGTCATTGCAATCCGCTATTGCTCCTACGTGCACTTTTAACAGCTAACCTTAAGATGGGTCTTAGCTATCATCCAGGTTGCTCAGTTCAGCGCCTCGAATCAAATAGTGTGGGCTTCAAAGCCAATACTCTAGGCGGTACCTTTTCAGCCGAGCGTATTATCGTAGCTGCAGGCCTAGGAGCGAAACACCTCTCCCCTATGCTGGGTATGAGTGGAGAAGTATCCCCAGTGCGAGGGCAGATCCTCGTAACGGAAAAAATGCCTCTAATATCGCAACTTCCTACACCACAGATAAGGCAAACCGATAACGGTAGCTACTTGATCGGTGACACCCATGAGCATGCAGGTCTAAATCGGGATGTGACTACCAGCATCATGGCGCAATTAGCTGCTCGAGGGGTGCGTATTTATCCGCACCTGAATAACGCCAAAATAGTGCGTGCCTGGGGTGCGTTAAGAGTAATGACACCTGATGGGTTTCCTCTTTATGAATCGTCCAAAGTCTACCCAGGTGCCTATAACATAAATTGTCATAGCGGAATTAGTTTAGCTGCTTTCCACGCCGAAGAGCTGGCTCAAGCCTTGCTGCATGACCGACTGAGCTATGAATTTAGCGAATTTTCCAGTGCCCGTTTTAGCAAGATTAACTAACAAAAAACTTTATATCGAGAGTACGACGCCTCACAAAAACCATTGATAAAACCAAGAGGAATGCGAAATGCGTCAAGTTACCTGCTGCTTACTTTTCACGACAGTATTAATCGGCGGTATAGCCCAGGCCGATAGTAAACCACTACGTATTGGGGTCGATGTGCCCTATGCACCTTATCAATATAAAGAGCCTGATGGCACCATCACAGGGTTTGAAGTTGAATTAGTCAATGCTGCTTGTGAACGCATGCAGCGCGAGTGCGAATGGGTAGAACAAGGTTGGGATGGAATTATTCCTGGGTTAATGGCGCGTAAATACGACCTTATAGCGTCAGCAATGAACATCACTGAAGAGCGTTCGCGGCAAGTTAGCTTCTCGGCTCCCTACTACCAAGTACCATCCGTTTGGGTTAAAAACATAAATAATGAGTACGATCTAGAAGGTGACTTGGCAGATGTAGCAATCGGCGTGCAGCAGGCCACTATTCAAGATGAATATGTTACTACCTACTATCCTGATGCGGATATTCATCGATATGGTGATTCAGGCTCTGTAGTTACCGACATGCATGCTGAGCGCCTTGATCTGGTTTTCACCGCCTATTCTCTTGCTCAAGAAACGATGCTCCAGGACGAGCGTTTTATACAAACAGGGGGCTTAATTACCGGCCCTGAGTCAATTTATGGCCCCGGTATCGGTGCTGCTTTTCGCCCACGAGATGAAGCGCTAATAGAATCTTTTGATAAGGCGATGAAAGAAATTAAAGAAGACGGAACATTTGACAACATTTATAACGATTACTTTAAAGATCAGTAACCTAATGGTTATTTGTCTTCTTTCCTAAGCACAACACAACAAGCCGACTCAAGGGTCGGCTTGTTGCTTATTACCACTGACTGTTTCTAAGAACGAGCTGTTGCTAAGAACGAGAGGCGACGCGGGAAAAGTTCGTTGCCTAGCGCTTAGAGCGCTAGGTCGTACTCAACAATTAGCGGTGCGAACTCGGAGAAGGTCGCATCGTAATCAATCCACGCGTCGACCACGTGGCGACGGAAGTTGGGGCCGACTAACTGGTAGTCGATCCGCCAGCCTTCCTGGCGTTCACGGGGCACGTCTTGGTCAAGCTTCGGCCACCAGGTGTACTCGCCTGCATCGCGGTTAATTTCGCGGAAGGTGTCGATAAACCCGGTGGGGCCAAGCACCTGATCCATCCAGGCGCGCTCTTCCGGGCGAAAACCCGACGTGAGCTGGTTATCAGACCAGTTAGCCAAATCAACGGTTTTATGGGCAATATGCCAAGTGCCGCAGAGGATGTATTCGCGGCGTTTGCGCGACATCTTCGTCAGGTACTCTTGGTACTGCTCCATAAACGCCTGTTTGGCTTTTTGGTCACTTCCATCAGGCATCAGGAAAGAGACAATACTGAAGCGTTCATAATCCGCCTGCAGAAAACGTCCTTCATGATCGCACTGAGGAAACCCAAGGCCATACATAATCGCCTTGGGAATTTTACGGCAATAGAGTGCCACACCGGAGAAACCATCCTCTTCGGCATCCAGGAAGTAGCCTTCATAGCCTTCCGGATACAGAATGTGGTCACCCAGTTCAAAACTTTTTGCCTTGATGTTCTGCACGCAGACTACGTCGACATCCTGCTGAGCCAGCCAGTCCAGGAAGCCACGATCGACGGCATCACGAATACCATTGACATTGATGCTGGCAATTTTCATAAATCGTCCCTTTTGCGTCGCTGCTGTATGATACCCGACGTTTAGACGTTTGGGTAAAGGCAGCGACTAAAACTTGCCATTTACCCTACTTTTATTGTTGCTTTCGTGCCGATTTAAACCTACCGCCTAGTGAGGAACGCCGTGGCTACCACTCTACAACCCTACCAGCGCGATTTCATTGCCTTTGCCATTGAGCAAGGCGTGCTTAAGTTTGGCGAGTTTACGCTTAAATCTGGCCGTGTCAGTCCTTACTTTTTCAACGCTGGGCTATTTCAAACCGGGCGCGCGTTGGCCAAGCTGGGGCGTTTTTACGCTCAAGCGATTGTCGATAGCGGCATCAATGCCGATGTGTTGTTTGGCCCAGCGTACAAGGGCATTCCGCTGGCAGCGGTCACCGCGGCAGCCCTGGCCGACCATCATGATATTGATATGCCCTACGCCTTCAACCGCAAAGAGGCTAAAACCCACGGTGAAGGTGGCAATATCGTTGGCGCACCGCTTTCCGGCGATATTTTAATTATTGATGACGTGATTACCGCGGGCACCGCGATTCGCGAAGTGATGACGTTGATTGATCAGAGCGGTGCCCACGCTGGCGGGGTGATCATTGCCCTTGATCGGCAGGAGCGCGGCCAAGGCGAGCAGAGCGCGATTCAGGAAGTACAGGCTCAATACGGTATGCCGGTGATCAGCATCGTCACCCTTGAGCAAGTGCTTACTTACCTTGAAGAGCACGCCGGTGGCGAAATGCTCGCCTACGCCGAAGCGATCAGGGCTTATCGTGACCGCTATGGGATTACGCGCTGATTAAACCGGTAGCGCGCCAGTGAAACCTTGCTGGCGCCACGCTTCGTAGCTCACAATAGCCACGGCGTTGGAAAGGTTCAGGCTACGGTTGTTGGGCTGCATAGGCAGGCGCAGTTTATGCTCAGCGGTTAGCGCTTCGTGTACCTGGGGCGAGAGCCCAGCGGTTTCAGAACCAAATAGCAGCACATCGCCCGGGGCAAAGTCGGCATCGCTGTAGGTGCGCGTGCCTTTGGTGGTGATCGCCCAGATGCGCCGCCCCTGCATCGCCTGCTGAAAGGCGTTAAAATCCGCATGGCGAGTGACATTGTCGAGATCACGGTAATCCAGCCCGGCGCGGCGCAGCTTTTTCTCTTCCAGGTCAAAGCCAAGCGGCTCAATCAGGTGTAACCGGCAGCCATTGTTGGCCACCAAGCGCATGATATTGCCCGTATTGGGCGCCATACGCGGTTCAAACAGCGCTACTTCAAACATCTCCACCTGCCTATTTATTATGCCTTCGCCAAGTGGCTGATTGTACTTGAAACCGTACTTGAAATCGTAATTGAAACCGCCTGCAACTCTCGTAGAGGACGACCGACGCCATGACGCCTGCCACGCCCAAAAGCATTCTTAGCCGCATTAAAGGGCTAAACCCGCGCCAACAGGAAGCCGTGCGCTACATTGATGGCCCTTGCCTGGTGTTGGCGGGTGCAGGTTCCGGTAAAACCAGCGTTATCACCACTAAAATTGCCTATTTGGTGCAAGAGTGTGGGATGAGCGCGCGCAAAATCGCGGCGGTGACCTTTACCAATAAAGCCGCCCGGGAAATGAAAGAGCGCGTCGGCCAGATGCTCCACGGCAAAGAGGGACACGGGCTAACGGTTTCCACCTTTCATACCCTGGGGCTGAATATTATTCGCGGCGAGCTTAAAACGCTGGGCTACAAGCCGGGCTTTTCGCTCTTTGACCCAGAAGACGCCAAGGCGCTGTTGCGCGATTTGATGAACAAAGACGCTCAGGTGGATGCCGAGCAGATCAACGCCGTGCAGAGCAAAATTTCCACCTGGAAGAATGACTTGGTACTGCCCAGCGATGCGCTCTCGTTTGCCGCCGACGACGATGAGCACTTTGCCGCCCGGGTGTATGAAGCCTACGTTCGCCATTTAAAAGCCTACAACGCGGTGGATTTCGACGACCTGATTCTGCTGCCGGTGGTACTGCTCAAGAACGATCCGGAAGCGCTCGAGCGCTGGCGGCGCAAAATCCACTACATGCTGGTGGATGAGTATCAGGACACCAACGTTTCCCAGTACCTGCTGGTGAAACTGTTAATGGCGGAGCGTTCCACCTTTACCGTGGTGGGCGACGATGACCAATCGATCTACGCTTGGCGCGGCGCTCGGCCTGAAAACCTGATTACCCTGGGGGAAGATTTCCCGCGCCTAAAAGTCATCAAGCTGGAACAAAACTACCGCTCTACCGCCACGATACTGCGCGCCGCCAATACGCTGATCGCCAATAACCCCCACGTTTATGAGAAAACGCTGTGGTCCGATATGGGCGACGGCGCGCCCATTCGGGTAATCGTGAATCGGCATGAAGAGGCAGAGTCCGAGCGGGTCGCCAGCGAAATGCTCACCCGGCGTATCAAGGAAAAGGCCGAGTGGCGCGACTTTGCGGTGCTTTATCGCGGTAATTTCCAGGCCCGCTTATTAGAGCTTAAGCTGCAGCACTACCAAATTCCTTACAAACTCTCCGGCGGCACGTCGTTTTTCTCTCGCAACGAGATTAAAGACACCATGGCTTACCTGCGCCTGTTAATTAACCCCGCCGACGATAACGCCTTTTTACGCATCGTGAACGTACCGCGCCGTGAAGTGGGCCCTGGAACGGTAGAGAAACTCGCCAACTACGCCACTGAGCGCTCAATTTCGCTGTTTGCCGCCTGCCACGAGCTTGGCCTGGAACAAGTACTGCCAACCCGAGCGACAGAGCGCTTAAGCCGCTTTACCCACTTTATTGATGGCGTGCGTAAGCGCATGGACCAAGGCGACGCCATTGCCGCCATCCGCGATATGCTGCGAGATATGGATTACGAAGCCTGGCTGTATCAAAACGCCAGCGCGCCTACCGTGGCCGAGCGGCGCATGGCCAACGTGTGGATTTTGATCGACCAGCTAGAGAAGTCGCTTAACCGCGACCCGGAAGAGAGTACCGACTCCTCTGATACCGAAACCGATGGCGTTCAAGCGGCTATTTCACGCTTGGTACTGCGCGATATTCTGGAGCAGCAGGCAGAAGAGGATGACTCTGACCGAGTGCAACTACTCACCATGCATGCCTCGAAGGGCCTGGAGTTCCCGCATGTGTATTTGATGGGGCTTGAGGAAGACCTGTTGCCCCACCGCAACGCCATTGAAGTAGGCACCGTGGAAGAGGAGCGGCGCTTGGCCTATGTGGGGATTACCCGGGCGCGGCGTACGCTGACGTTGACACTTGCCCGCCAGCGGAAAGCCTACGGCGAGCTGATGGACTGCCAGCCGAGCCGCTTTTTAGAAGAGCTGCCCGCCGAGGATCTGGAGTGGGAAGGTCGTGCAGATAAAGAAGACCCAGAGAAAAAACAGGCCCGCGGCAAAGATGCGATTGCTGGGCTGCGCTCGCTGCTGGGGTGATCGATCATTAGGCAGACAAAAAATAATCCACAGGACAATGTTTAAAACGCCCTGTGGATAAATTACTTAAACGCTAGTGGTTGGCGACGCCTTATTGCGCTTCTGCCATTAAGTAATCAACGACGGCCATCACTTCTTCATCAGACAGATTGGGGTTACCGCCTTTGGCAGGCATGGCGCCAATGCCGTTGATCGCGCTGGCGTAAAGCTCGTCAGCACCCTTTTCTAAACGCGCCGCCCAGGCTTCTGAGTCACCTTTGGTCGGTGCACCGGCAACGCCGCTATCGTGACACGCCGCACAGCCAACGCTTGCGTAAAGCGCAGCGCCATCCAGGTCGCTACCGCCACTCGCCGCTTCTTCTTCGTTTGCTGAGGCGTCTTCTTCACTCGCCGCGTCGTCGTTAGCAGCCATCTCTTCTTCAGCGGCAGCATCACCTTCCGCAGCGGCGGTCTCTTCGGTGGCTGCTTCTTCTGAGCCAGCCTCTTCAGAGGCGGCTTCATCGCCACCGCCTAACTCAGGCACTTCCATCACCGGCTCAACCATATAGGCTACCGCCGCTTCTACTTCTTCATCGGAAAGGCTGGCGTTACCGCCTTTCGCTGGCATCGCGCCAATACCATTAATGGCATGATCTACGAGTGTCGCAAAACCTTGTTCGGTACGTGCCGCCCAGGCGTCTTCCTCGCCACGGATGGGCGCACCCGCCGCGCCGGATGCGTGACACGCGCTACAGACGTTGCCGTAAATACCTTCCCCGTCGATATCACCGCCACTGCTAGCGCTGTCGCCTGCAGGCGCGGCCGCCGTTCCACAGTCTTGGCCTTGTAAACAGAGTTGCCCTACCGGCGCTAAACGCTCGGCAATCGCATCACGTGCGGCGTCTTGAGCGTAAGCACCTGAAGTGCCCGCCATGAAGCCGAGGGCCGCCAGCCCGCTCATGATCAGCTTTGCTTTCACTCTCACCACCTCTTGAGTATTGTCATCAACCGTTTGTTCTTAACTTCTGCCTTAACCCCTGCGCGCGGCAGCGCCAATCTGTGAAAAGCACCGCTGAGACGCCAAGACGCGTGTATAGAGCTAGTATAACGGCAACGCAAAGCGCAAGAAAATGCTACTAAGCGCGCCTATGCCACCAATCACGACTATTTAGGCATTAGTGGGGGGCTTCACTCCTTTCGCCACCCCCTTTCCACGCTAATAAACGCTGTTGCGCATATTGCTTAAAACCCGCCTGCTGGGCAAGTTCAAGGGCGCTATTCAATAGCGCGCGGGCATGGACTCCTTCGGCCTTGGGTAACCACAGCTGGGCCATGTTCATCGGCAAGGGTTGCACCCAGATAGCGCCCGTTAGCTGTCCCGCGTCAAGGCTTATCCATAACCCGCCCCACTGTTCGTCTGGCTGATCGTACATTGCCTTTACCGCCCCTCTCAGGGCGGTTTGCTGCTCAGAATCATGAGCAGCAGCCAACTGCAGCAGTGCCTCGCGACGTAGCGAGGGGGCACTGCACGGTCTCAAGGGGCGTTACCTCTCCATTGCTCGGTCAAAACAGCGATAAATATTTATCCCTGCTTAAGTTTTCGTTAAGTAAACCCGCCCAGAGTGTCGGAAAACACGATGGAGATCACCCGATGGCTCGCCTACGTTCACTCCCCACTCCGCTGGCAACACTGGATTGGCACGAAGCCCTCAATTGGCAGGAAAAAGCGATGCTTCAGCAACTGATTCAGCAACGCTTCGCCCAGCAACACAGTGCTTATATTCAGCATTTTCTGCCCCGCCTGTTTGGGCTGTGGCAGGCGGGACTACCGCAAGCGGCGGTGGGGCTGCGCCTTGCCAGCAGCGGGCCACTCTTTCTGGAGCGCTACCTGGATGGCAAGGCTGAACAGGTTATTAACCATGGGTTTCAGCAGTCACTTGCCCGTCGGGATATTGCCGAAATTGGCAACCTGGCCAGTTTACGCCCTGGCTTGCAGCGCCAGCTATTCATCTATCTGGCTCATCAACTGGCGGCGGAAGGCATCGCTTGGCTGCTATTTACGGCCACGCCTGAAGTCGCCAACGGCCTGCGCCGCCTAGGGCTTGAACCGCAACCGATTACCCCTGCCGATCCTACCCGCCTGGGCGAAGCGTCGCATCTCTGGGGGCGCTATTACCAGCATCGCCCGTGGGTGATGGCCGGTGATCTGCGCAGCGCCATGCACACGCTTCAGGCTCACTCAGCCTTCACTGAAATCGCCAGGGAAGAGGTGCTGCATGCACGCCTTGCCTAATGCGCTGATGGTGCGACTTGCCCATCATGCCCAGCACAGTCCACAGCGTACCGCACTTACCGATGGCGAGCAGAATTTGTCGTATGCGGACGTCATTCACCATGTCGCCCAACGGCGCCAGCGCTTACGTGACGTTAATGCCCGGCGCGTCGCACTAGCGCTGGATAATGGGCTGGAGTGGGCGTTATGGGATTTAGCCCTGATGGCCGAAGCGTGTGTGGCAGTGCCTATTCCCGGTTTTTTCAGTGAACAGCAGCGCCGCCACGTGGTTCAGCAGGCGGGCCTGGATAGCTGGATTGGGCATGGCGGCGAGGCCTTCGGCTTCAAAGCCACCCACGACGCAGCCATTGCCCAGCGCCGGGTTGATCATTCCCCTGCGTTACACGCAGGCACCACGCGCATCACCTTTACCTCGGGCACTAGCGGCACCCCCAAGGGCGTGTGTTTGGATAATACGGCGCTATTAACCGTTACTGAAAGCCTGGCGAAGGTAGTGGCGCCGCTTGATATACGCCGCCACTTAGCCATATTGCCCCTCTCAACGCTGCTCGAAAATATCGGCGGGCTTTATCTGCCGCTATGGGTGGGTGCCTGCAGCATTTTACCGGGTATGGCCACGTTAGGCTGGCAGGGAGCCAGCGGTTTTAACGCTCGGCTCGCCCTTGATGCCATTGAGCGCTATCAACCCCACAGCATGATTTTGGTGCCTCAACTGCTTCAAGCGTTGGTCGGCGAGTCCTCAACGGCGCCAGATAGCCTGCGCTTTGTGGCGGTGGGTGGCGCGCAGGTGGCCAATACACTGCTCTCTCACGCCCGGCGTGGCGGATGGCCAGTCTATGAAGGCTATGGTTTATCCGAAGGCACCTCGGTGGTCTGTCTGAATCGCCCAGGCGAGCCAAGCTGCGGCGTTGGACGCCCACTGCGCCATGCCCAGATCCGCATTGATCGCGAAGGCCAGCTGCATATTCGCGGTGCCTTGATGCTGGGTTATATCGGTGAAGCACCTTGCGGCGATTGGTACGCCACAGGGGATACCGGCCAGTGGCAAGACGGCACCATCGCGCTCAATGGCCGCCAGCGGGAAGTCTTTATTACCGCCTATGGCCGTAACGTCAACCCGCAATGGGTAGAGGGCGAACTCTGCACGCAGCCTGCCATTGCCCAAGCCATGGTGTATGGCGAGGCCCTGCCCGCTAACCGCGCGTTAATCGTCCCCGCCGCGCCCCATATTACCAACGCCCAAATAGACACGGCCCTCAATGCAGTCAATCGCGCGCTACCCGATTACGCCCAAGTGCATGAGTGGCAGCGCGCCGCCCCCTTTACGCCCCATAACCAACAACTCACGACCAACGGCCGCCTACGCCGCGACACCCTGCTATCCGCCTATGGCCACTGGCTAAGGGCCGTCGTGACTGACACACCCAAAGGAGTAACACCATGACCGCTTACCAACAGTTGCAAGACGCTACCCAGGAAGCACGCACCTGGCTACTGACCACCCCTATCGTCAACCGCGCCCTGGCGGGCAATGTCTCCCTAGAGGAGTATCTCGCCTTTTTAGGTCAGGCATATCACCACGTTCGTTTCACCGTGCCGCTAATGATGGCCTGCGGCGCACGGCTGCCCGACCGGCTCGACTGGTTACGCACGGCGCTAGTGGAGTACATCGAAGAGGAGCACGGCCATGAAAAATGGATACTGGACGATATCCGCGCCGCGGGCGGGGATGCAGATACCGCCGCTGCCGCCCTGCCAGACCCCGCCACCCGGTTAATGGTGGCCTGGATTCGTGATGCCGTAGAACACGGCAACCCGGTGGCATTTTTCGGCATGGTGCAGGTGCTGGAAGGCACCAGTACCGCGCTTGCCACCCAGGCCGCCGAGCGCTTACAGGCGAGTCTTTCGCTTCCTAACAATGCCGTGCGCTACCTCACCTCCCACGGCAGCTTGGATATTGGTCATTTGGCCTTTTTTGAAGAGCAGATCAATCAGCTAGGTGCCGACGATCTGGCCGTGGTGATTGATAGCGCCAATATGTTCTACCGCCTGTACGGGGCCATGTTTAGAGGCATCGAAGCCCGCTGTCAGAGCGGCAGCGCGGTGGAGGAACTTAGTCATGCGCTTGCCTAGCCTGCGTTGGCCTAGAAAAAATAGGCTGCCTGGCGGATGGCCGGGCCAGCGGATTTTAATCACCGGCGCCAGCGGCGGTATTGGTATGGCCCTGGCCGAATCGCTGGCGCAGCGAGGAGCGCGCCTACTGGTAAGTGGTCGTCAACAAGACGCGCTGGCTTCGTTAGTCGACCGTTTTCCCAATCACATCACCGCCGTTAGCGCTGATTTAACCAACGCCAGTGATCGCAGCCGCTTAGTCAACGCTGCGCATGGGGCAGGCTGCAATATGTTGATTAATGCCGCTGGCAGCAATCAGCAGGGATTTTTTGATACCGCCAGTGACAGCGATATCGAACAGCTGGTGGCGATTAATCTGACCGCCACCCTGCAACTGACCCGCGCGCTGCTTCCGCAGCTAATGGCTGGCCCCCAAGCGACGATTATCACCATTGGTTCGACGCTCGGGCGGCTGGGCTACCCAGGCCAAGTCACTTACTGCGCGACCAAATTCGCCCTGCGCGGGTTTAGCCAAGCGCTGCGCCGAGAGTTGGCTGATACCCGTGTGCGGGTGATGTATATCGCCCCACGGGCCACCCGCACCGCGATGAACTCGCCCCAAACCGAGGCACTCAATGCGGCCCTGGGCAATACCGTCGACACTCCTGACGCCGTTGCCCTGGCCATTATCAATGCCGTGGAACAGCAGCGTGAGGAACTACAAATTGGCCTGCCAGAACGTTTTTTTACCCGCCTCAATACGCTATGGCCAGGCGCTGTTGACCGGGCCCTGTTACGTCAACTGCCCGTCATTCGCCGGTTCGTTGCCACCAAGGAGTCTTCCTTATGATCATGCTATCTTTCAAAACGCTGCGTACCACGCTATTGGCTAGCGCCATTGGCTTGATAAGCCTTCAGGGGATCGCCAGTGAGGGGGATAGCGCGGCTGTCGCCGCATCGCTTGCCGAACTACAGCAGCGTTGGGCGGAAATTAACTATACGCTGCCGCCAAATGAACAGGCGGCAGCCTTCAGCCGCTTGGGCGAACAGGCTGAACAGCTCGTCGAACGCTACCCGGACGCCGCCGAACTGCATATCTGGGCCGGCATTATTCGCTCTACTGAGGCAGGCGTTAGCGGCGGCTTAGGCGCGTTAGGGCTTGTTAAACAGGCCAAAACAGAGTTTGAAACCGCCCTGACATTAGATCCATTAACGCTGGATGGATCGGCTTATACCAGCTTAGGCGCGCTCTATTATCAGGTACCTAGCTGGCCGATCGGCTTTGGCGATGAAGAAAAAGCTGAATGGCATTTGCAGCGGGCCCTTGCGATTAACCCCGAAGGGATCGACAGTCTCTACTTCTGGGGAGACTATTTACATGAGCAGGGTCGTGATGCAGAAGCACGCCAAGCGTTGGAGCGCGCCTTGATGGCAGCGCCTCGGCCTGGTCGCGAACTGGCTGACAGTGGCCGCCGTGACGACATCCATCAGTTGATGTCAGAACTTCAATAGGAAGGAGCCCTATGCGCATTTTGCTGGTAGAGGATGACCCAAGCCTAGCTTCAGGCATCCGTTTGGCTTTAAAGCCCGAGCACTACACGGTGGATCATCTGAGCGACGGCACTACCGCGCTAAACGCGCTAACAGAGGGGGAACCCTTTGATGCGGTGATTCTCGATTTGGGGCTGCCGCGCATGGATGGCATGGCGGTATTAAACGCTGTCAGGCGCCACGGCAGTCAGGTGCCCATTTTGGTACTGACGGCCCGCGACGCGGTGGATGACCGCATCGCGGGGCTGGATGCTGGCGCCGATGATTATTTAACCAAACCGTTTGAAGTGGCTGAGCTGAAAGCCCGACTACGCGCCTTGCTACGCCGCAGCCAAGGCCAGATCAGCAGCATATTGAGCTTTCGTGGTATCCGCCTGGACCCGCACACCTTTAACGTCAGCTATCAGGGCCAAGATGTGAGCTTGTCGCGGCGCGAGTTGACGCTACTGCAAGAGTTTATGAGCCACCCGGGCCGGGTGTTTACCCGCGATACCTTGACCCGCTTGGTCTACGGCTGGGATGAGGATGTCGAGAGCAATGCCATTGAGGTCCATATCCACCATTTACGACGCAAGCTATTCACCGACGTTATCCGCACGGTGCGCGGCATTGGCTATGTGATGGATAAGCCAAAGGATGACATATGACGTCTATTCGCCAACGTACCCTAGGGCTGGCGCTACTGGTATTTGGCCTAAGCATGCTGGTAATCGGCTTTGTCAGCTACCGTTATGCCGCCCATGAAATAGAAGAACTTTACGATGCCAGCCTGGCGCAGAATGCACGCTTGCTGGAAGGGTTGTTACAGGCACCACTGCCGGATACTGACCGCAATGTGCTACTAAACAGTCTGGAAAGCGCCTTGCAGCGCGCTCGTCAGTCCGACAAGCGCTTTGCGGGCCACCGTTATGAAAGCAAACTGGCCTTTCAGTTGTGGGAAAACGAGCAACTGCTGCTGCGCTCTGCCACGGCCCCTGAAGCCCCCCTTGCCCAACAGCCTATCGGCTACTCGACGCTGACCGTGGACGAGCACGATTGGCGGGTATATGTACTTGAAGTGCCGGACTCATCAAACCGTGTGGTAGTGAGCGAGCGCGAAGACGTCCGCGGGGAACTAATCAGGGCGGTAGCGCTCCGAACGCTGCTGCCCGACCTGATCGGCCTGCCGCTCCTCTCCGCGCTGCTATGGTGGTCGATTGGCTGGGGGCTGGCACCGTTATCCCGCATGGCCGAGCAGATTCGCAGTCGTGACCCGCACAATTTGCAGCCCTTGACGCTTAGCCCCTTGCCCCACGAGTTGGACACCATCGCCGGCGCGCTTAACCGGCTGTTAGAGCGCATCCGCATCATGCGCGTACGCGAAAAGCGCTTTATTGCCGATGCCGCCCATGAGTTACGCACCCCCTTAGCAGTGCTTGACCTACACGCCCAGAACGCACTGACCGCCGATAATCTTGAAGATCGCCAGGAGGCGCTCAGCCACCTGCGCGGCGGCGTTGCCCGGGCCACGCGCTTGGTTACCCAGTTGTTAACGCTGGCGCGCCTGGACCCTGAAGAAGATTCACAACCTGAGTACCGCGCCACCAACCTACTCAGTGAAGTGCGGGAAACCCTGGCCAAGCTTTCGCCACTGGCCGCTGAACGCCAGCAGCAACTGCTGCTAAACGCCGATGAGCAGGGGGAGTGGTCCATCACAGAAGAGCCCGGCGCGATTGAAACCTTGGTACAAAATCTGGTCGGTAATGCCATCCAGCACTCGCCTAACCAGAGCGCCATCAACATCACGCTGGCGACGACACCACACGGCTTTCAGCTCATGGTGGATGATCAGGGACCCGGCATCCCGGTCAATGAACGCAAAAAAGTGGTCGAGCGCTTTCAGCGCTCAGGCCCCAGCGCGGGTTCGGGGTTAGGGCTTTCCATCGTTGAGCGTTTGGTCACTCGCCATGGCGGCACTCTTCAACTTGATGATGCGTCCAGCGGGGGGCTACGCGTACGTATTGTTCTACAACGTCCAGAAAAGCAATAAATTTTTCTTTGCTTCCTAAGCTGAGTTTTATGGATCTCTTAAGGTTCTGATAAGAATTGCATGCAACTGTGGAGGCACACTGCGAGCCAGATACCCACGGCTCGCTCTTTTCTCCACATGGAGGTCCCCCGATGAACCAAGTAACCTTTTCACCTAAGCCATTAGTTCAACTAGGCTCAACCCCTCTTTTGGCGATGCCTGCCCCACGGCGGCTGTTGCCCACCAGTCCTGCCATGACGGTGCTTACCGACTTTTCCCAGGTAATGCCGCAGTCGGTTGAAGCCGACACGCCTATCGACGAGGCACACCTTAAGATGCGGCATGGCGGTGTACGACTGTTGTTCGTCATGGATAAACAAGCGCACTGTATCGGCGTTATTACGTCGAAAGAAGTAATCGGTACCCGGCGCATCAACCTGGCCATGCAGCAGCGTAACCTGACCCGTGCAGAAGTCACCGCTGAAATGATCATGACGCCATGGCACAAGCTGAGCGCTATGCCTGTCGCGCAACTGGCATCGCTGACCATCGAAGACCTGGTACTATCAATGGAAGCCGTTACCGACCAGCATCTGTTGATCACCGAGCAAAATGATAATCACGAACTTAGAATTCGCGGCATTATCTCAGCAAGCGATATACAGACGGCGGTAGGCAAAGAGATCAATCCGGTGCCGATGGCGAAAAGCTTTGCCGACATCTGCCATGTCGTAACCGGTCACGATCTATAACGCTTCAGCATGGCTAGCCTTTAGGTTAAATAGAAACGCCCTTCACCGATTTCTCGGTGAAGGGTGTTCGCATTTGAGGAGCGCTTTCTATCTAGAACATTGAGGCGTTAATCCACAAGTGGGTAACGATGCTAGCAGCATAGCCTAATAAAATGGCTGGCATCCAGCGAAGGTGAACGGCAAAGGTATAGATCCCCCGCGCCTGCCCCATCAAGGCGACGCCCGCAGCAGATCCCATCGAAAGCAAACTGCCCCCCACGCCTGCGGTTAGCGTAATCAACAGCCAGTTACCCTCGGTCATGTCCGGGGCCATGGAAAGTACCGCGAACATCACCGGGATGTTATCCACAACCGCCGAGATAAGCCCCAGCACCACGTTAGCCCACACTGGGTTCCAGCTACCGTAAAGCGTTTCGGAAAGCAGGCTTAGGTAGCCCATAAAGCCAAGGCCACCGACACACATCACGACCCCGTAGAAGAACAGCAGCGTGTCCCACTCGGAGCGCGCAATACGGCTGAAAATATCAAACGGCACCACGCTACCCAACTGTTCAAGCTTCTTCCAATCGCCGCGGCGAGAGTAGCGCTCGCGCTTGCGTTCCAAGGAACGCGGCAGACTGCGACGCAAGTAGTAACCAAAGAACTGCAGTAGGCCTAAACCAAACATCATGCCCATAGCAGGTGGTAAGTAGAGGATCGAGTGGCACAGCACGGAGATGGCCACAGTAATCAAAAACAGCACGATAATCCGCCGTGCGCCGCGCTTGAGCCAAACGTTCTCTTTAAGCGAGGCAGGCTGACGATTAACAATAAAGAAATTCATGATCACTGCAGGCACCATGAAATTGACCACGGCCGGCACCAACAATGCGAAGAAGCCTTCAAACGGTACTTGGCCCGCCTGCCACACCATCAACGTAGTGATATCGCCAAACGGGCTAAAGGCACCGCCTGCGTTAGACGCCACCACCACGTTAACGCAGCAAAGGCCGATAAATTTCTTATCACCTTCAGCCACTTTGAGTACCACGGCACACATCAACATGGCGGTGGTCATATTGTTGGCGATCGCTGAAATACCAAACGCCATGACGCCGGTAATCCAGAATAGGCTGCGATAACTAAAGCCTTTGCGCACCAGCCAAGAGCGCAGTGCATCGAATACTCGGCGCTCTTCCATGGCGTTGATATAGGTCATCGCGACCAGCAAAAATAGCAGCAGCTCGGCGTATTCAAGCAGCGTTTCACGGAAGGCGGTTTGCGCCTCTTCCGGCATGCCCGCTTGCACATAAACCCAGGCTACGAGCGCCCAAATAAGGCCTGCAGCGACCAAGACAGGCTTCGACTTACGCATATGCAGTAACTCTTCAGTCATCACCAATGCATAGGCGAGCACGAAGATCACGACAGAAGAGATACCGGTTAGCGAAAGAGTAAGATCGAGGGGCCCAGCGGCGGCATAAGAGAGCGAAGGAAAGACAAAAAGCGTACAGGCGAGCAACAACCAAGCGGCCCGGCTAGCGTAATGCCGAGTTGCGAGGACGTTTGGTGGTTTCATGGCGATGTTATCCAATCAGGGGGGAGAAAGACCGCCACGATAATAAGCACCCTAACCACATGCTGCAACGCAACGGCTGTGCATAAGATGCGGCTAATTGTCGCATCTTGTAAAGCGTTTTTATTGGCTTAACTAAATCTAAAGTCTGACACCTAAATCATTCCACCGTCACACTTTTAGCCAGATTGCGAGGCTGGTCAACATCCGTACCTTTGAGCACGGCCACGTGGTAACTCAATAGCTGTAGCGGCAGGGTGTACAGCAGCGGCGCCAGCGCTTCATGCACGTGGGGAAGTGTGAGTACACGGATATCTTCCTGGGGATCCATACCCACACTTTCGTCGGCAAACACGAACAACTGGCCACCACGGGCGCGGACTTCCTGAAGGTTGGATTTAAGCTTTTCCAGCAGGTCGTCATTGGGGGCGACCGAAATCACCGGCATTTCGCTGTCCACCAGCGCCAGCGGGCCGTGTTTTAACTCCCCGGCGGGGTACGCTTCGGCATGAATATAGGAGATCTCTTTGAGCTTAAGTGCCCCTTCCAGCGCAATTGGGTAATGGGCACCGCGCCCCAGAAATAGCGCATGATGTTTTTCAGCAAATGCTTGGGAAAGCGCTTCGATCTGACTGTCCAGCGCCAGCACCCGTTGGCACACCTCGGGCAGTGTGCGCAGTGCGGCGATGATATCTGGGTATTCGGCCTGCCCTTTTGCTTTGCTCACGGAAAGCGTGAGTAGCATTAACGCCACAAGCTGAGTCGTAAAGGCTTTGGTGGAGGCCACACCAATTTCAGGACCTGCGCGTGTCATCAGCGTAATATCCGACTCACGCACCAATGAGCTACCGGGCACGTTGCAAATCGCCAACGACCCGACATAGTTCAGCGTTTTTGCAAAACGCAGCGCCGCCAGCGTATCTGCAGTTTCACCCGACTGGGAGAGGCTGACAAACAACGTACCTTCGGGCACGACGGGGTGGCGATAACGGTACTCAGAGGCCACTTCAACCTGAACCGGTACACCGGCGTAACGCTCTAGCCAGTAACGCGCCACCAGCCCGGCGTGGTAGCTTGTGCCGCAGGCGATAATATGCACTTGGCGGGTACGCTGGAAAAGCGCCAGAGCATCGGGGCCAAAGCTCTCCACTAACACGCTTTGAGCACTCAACCGCCCTTCTAATGCTGCCTCGATCACCTTCGGCTGTTCAAATATTTCCTTGAGCATGTAATGACGGTATTCGCCTTTGCTGGCAGCACCGTCACCGTGCTCAAAGGTCTGAATAGGACGCTCAACGTGGTTACCATGACGATCCACAATGCGAATAACACCCTGCTCGCGTAGCTCAACCAGGTCACCCTCTTCAAGATAAATAAAGCGATCCGTCACTGGCAGTAGTGCCAGCGGGTCAGAGGCTAAAAAGGCTTCATTAATCCCCACGCCAACTACCAGCGGGCTGCCCTGGCGGGCACCGACCACCACACCTGGTTCTTTAGCGCTCATCACGCCCAAGGCATAAGCGCCACCTAAGCCGTTAACGATCTGTTGCGTCGCGTCAAACAGGGTGAGGCCATCGTTCAGCTTTTCGGAGAGTAAGTGGGCAATCACTTCGGTATCGGTTTCGGAGTTAAACGCGTAGCCGCTGCGCTGCAAGTTATCTTTTATATGCTCGTAGTTTTCAATAATCCCGTTATGCACCACCGCCACTTGGTTTTCATCAATGTGAGAGCCGCTATGATGCGGGTGGGCATTGGCTTCAGAGGGTTTGCCGTGGGTTGCCCAACGGGTGTGTGCAATGCCTGAAAAACCCGGTAGCGCGGAAGCTTCCAATTGCGCGGCGAGCGCCGCTACTTTTCCGAGCGCCCGGCGGCGGGTCAGCACGCCATCGCTAAACACCGTCATACCGGCCGAGTCATAGCCACGATACTCCAGGCGTTTTAGACCTTCTAATAGAATTTCTTGGACGTTGCGCTGGGCAACGGCGGCAACAATGCCACACATAATCACTCTCCTAGGTCATTAACCAGAGCACTTCACAAATACTACTCAACCAATCCACAGAACGGTAAAACGACAGCCACTGATTATGAATACGGCTTTTTAATGATCCTTAGCACCATTTTAAGAACTATGGCTCTGTGCGCTTGCTGGGGCGCAGCCAGTCGTTTTTTTCTAGCTGGCGGCCACGCGTGACGGCTAAGGCATAATCGGTAACGTCTTTAGCAATTGTCGACCCTGCCCCTACGGTAGCGCCTTTGCCTACCGAGACAGGCGCGACCAAGGCTGTGTTCGAGCCAATAAAAGCATTATCACCTATTTCTGTGTGGTGTTTGTTAGCGCCGTCGTAGTTGCAGGTAATCGTGCCCGCACCAACGTTCACATCCCGGCCTAAGCGTGCGTCACCTACATAACTTAGGTGATTTATCTTACTACCCTCACCGACATCGGCATTTTTGGTTTCAACAAAATTGCCCACCTTGGCTTTTACCGCCAACCGCGTCCCCGGGCGTAACCGCGCAAAGGGGCCGATCTGGTTCAAGCCCGCTGCCACGGAGCCCTCTATCACACTATGGGTGTCTACCACGCTTTCGGCTCCAATAGTGCTATTTTTAATCACGCAGTAAGGACCAATACGCACGCCTTCACCCAGTTCAACGTCACCTTCAAAAACACAGCCCACATCAATAAAGACATCATGACCGCAGGTTAAACGCCCGCGCACATCCAAGCGTGCGGGGTCGGCAAGCGCCACGCCCTGCGCCATTAACTTATCGGCCAACTGGCGTTGATAAACGCGCTCCAAGCGGGCCATTTGCGCGCGATTATTAACCCCTTCCACTTCAACCGCAGTGGCTGGCTGGGCCGTGCATACCTTGATGCCTTCATCGGCGGCCATGGCGATTACATCGGTCAGGTAGTACTCACCCTGGGCATTTTCTGCGGAAAGCTGCGGTAACCAGCGTTTTAGCTGGGCGCTGGTCATGGCCATAATGCCGGTATTGCATTCACTGATCGCAAGCTGTGAGCTGCTGGCATCTTTTTGTTCAACAATCGCCACTGCATGGCCCGCGTCGTTGCGTACAATCCGGCCATAGCCCATTGGGTCATCCAGCGTCACCGTCAATAGCCCGATGTGCTGTTCATCCACTTGGGCCAACAGCTCCCTCAGTGAATCACGCTGTAACAGGGGGACATCGCCATAGAGGATAAGCACCTTGCCGTTACCGAGCTGCTCAAGCGCTTGAGCCACCGCGTGACCGGTGCCTTTCTGTTCGGCCTGCACCGCAAACTGCACCTTGGTGTCGGCCAGCGCCTCGCGCAGCTGTTCCGCACCATGGCCGATGACGACATGGGTACGATCAGGCTGCAGCCCTGATGCTGTCTCCAGTACATGTTGCACCATTGGCTTACCTGCCAAGGTATGCAGTACTTTAGGGGTTTGCGAACGCATACGCGTACCTTTACCCGCGGCGAGAATGACGATATCCAGTTCATGCATGTTATTCACCTGTTACGGGTTGGTTGGTGGGCGCCGGAGTAGGGAGTTGTTCAATACCCAGCTCATCAACCAGAGATTCACCGAAATAGTTAACAAATTCAGGCGTAGCAATGCTGCGCCACTGCTCCCCCTCGCGAACGAGCAGAAGTACTTTGAGGTTATTCTCGATGGCCATTTGCATAGCGTCTTGCTCGCCGACGACTAATAGTGCCGTCGCCCAAGCATCCGCCCAAGCGTTAGAGGGATGGAAGACTGACACCGACGCTAATTGGTGAGTGACGGGTCGGCCTGTGCGCGGGTCAATGGTATGGGAGAAGCGCTCACCCTCTACTTCAAAATAGTTGCGATAGTCACCTGAGGTAGCGACTGACATGCTTTCTAGCGGAATAATATGCTGTGCACGCTGCTGGCCATCTTCAGGCACTTCAATGCCAATCTGCCAGGGCGTTTGTTCTTGCTCATCACGCAGTCCGCGGGCAATCAGTTCCCCGCCTAAATTGACCAAGTAGTGTTCCATGCCCTGCTGATCCAGATAAGCAGCTACCCGATCGGTCGCATGGCCTTTGGCAACGCCGGAAAGGTCGACAAACACATCGCGGGTACGCCGCGCTTGCATGTTTTGGGTGTCGATTTCTAGCGCATCAATGCCTATCTGGGCAAGCTCCTCGGACAGGGCATCGTCGGAAGGCACGGTTTCAGGCCGTGCTCCGGGGCCAAAGCTCCATAAATTGACCAGGTCGCCTACAGTAATATCAAAAGCGCCGTGGCTGGCTTCAGCGACGGATTGGCTAATCGCCAATACTTCAATGAGCTCATTGGAGAGCGGCTGCCACTCATCTAAAGGCGCTTCGTTGAAGGCGATCAGTTCGGAATCGTCACGGTAGGTGGACATCGCCTGATCAACGCTCTCCAGCTCTGCTTTGAAACCCTCTTCCAGTTCAAGAGACTCGCCTTGAGTGAGCGGATCCATAATGGTGACTTGATAAAAGGTGCCAAAAATATTGCCGTCAAAACGGACGGGGGGCTCCAGCGGACGATCACTCTCGGAACAGCCGGGCAATATCAGCAGAGCGCCCAGCAATACGCCTAACCCTCCTAATTCCCTTCCCCACCTACCCGACCTTTCTACCCACTCAGTTTTGCCAGACTTTTTCTTATCAGACCTGTTCATAGCTGCCTTGCCCTGGAAATAAAACTTTAAAAATTAAGCTTTTAAAATCAAGTTTTGAAAACAAGCTGTTAAAAATAAAAGAACCACAGCAGCCAAGCACCAAACAATACGCGGTAAATAACAAACGGCTGCATTCCCAGTTTTTTGATGATGACTAGGAAATAGTGAATACACAGGTACGCGCTGACCCCAGATAGTAACGTACCCACTAGCATCGCGACCCAATCAATCGACTGCGATGTGTTAAAAAGGCCTATGGCTTCCAAACCACCGGCCAACACAATCACCGGAATCGACAGCAAAAAAGAGAACCGCGAGGCACCTTCCCGGCTCATTCCCACCATTAACGCCGCCGTAATAGTAATGCCCGAGCGCGAAGTGCCCGGAATTAGCGCCAGCGCCTGGGCACCGCCAATAATTAGCACATCCTTCAAACACAGTTGATATTCGCTGCGCGTTCCCCCTTTTCGCCAATCGGCATACCCCAACAATAGCCCGAAACTAATTAAACTGATGCCGATAATCAGCGTAGAGCGCATATAGTGAGAAATAACATCGTGCAGCAGTAACCCAATAATACCCACGGGAATGGTGGCTAATGTCACCCAAAAGGCGAGACGTGCATCTTCGTTGACGCCTTTGCCGCGCATAGCAGCTAGGCTGCTGGTAATCATCTGCCAAATTTCGTGGCGAAAATAGAGTATTACCGCGGAAAGGCTGCCCAAATGCAGCGCTACATCAAAGGCTAAGCCTTGATCTTCCCATTCTGTCAGCACAGGCACCAAAATCAGGTGGGCAGAGCTTGAAACGGGTAAAAATTCAGAAATTCCCTGAACAACCGCTAACACCACCACCTGGAGCCAATCCATAAAAAATCCTATGTATAGAAACAATTTAATGGTTTGCAATGGCGTTTAAGGATACACATCCACCTATTCTTTGTCCGCCATTGCCTTTGCTGACATTAGCCTCCACTGACACGCAAAGGTGCCGTTTCACGGCTTGAAAGCAGTGGACGCTATAGAGGATATAAGGAGTGCGCTACAATGGACATCTATTGTATGCGTGCTTCCTTGCAAGGTACCCATGACTCAGACCATCGAAACGCCAGTGGTTCACGACCAAGCGCGACTTAGCCAAGAAGCCAAGCGTGTCACCTACATAGGTGCGTGGCTGGATGCCCTGTTGAGTATCGTTAAAGTGACCATTGGTTTTATGGTCGGCTCAGCGGCGTTGATCGCCGACGGCATTCACTCCCTATCGGATTTAGTCACCGATGGTTTTGTCCTGGCAGCCATTCATTACGGCCGCCAGGAGCCCGATAAAGACCACCACTACGGCCATGGCCGAATCGAAACCCTGACTACCCTATTGCTGGGAAGTGTGCTGATCTTCGTGGCTGGCGGTATTGCCTGGTCGAGCCTGGATCGACTGTTTAGCGGCGCTGCCGTAAATGCCCCTGGCGCACTGGCAATCGTAATGACGGTGATTGCGCTGTTTAGCAAAGAGTGGATTTTTCGCTACACCATGCGGGTCGCCAAGCGGGTAAAGTCAAAATTGCTTGAAGCCAACGCCTGGCACTCACGTAGCGATGCATTATCCACCGCTGTGGTGCTGGTAGCACTGGTAGGCGCTCAATTTGGCTTGGGTTGGCTGGATGCCGTGGCCGCCATCATTGTGGGTTTATTGGTCGGCAAAGTAGGTTTGGACTTGCTGTGGGAGTCGGCTCGCGAGTTGGTCGATACCGCGCTGCCGGTGGATGTTCAGGATCAGATGCACGATGTGGCTTGCAGCGTACCGGGGGTGGATAGCGTCCACGACCTGCGCACCCGACAGTCGGCGGGCTGGGTAATGGTCGATCTACACGTGGTGGTCGGGCCTAAGATTACCGTTTCGGAAGCCCACGAAATAGGTAACGAAGTAAGCCGCCGTCTACGCCATGAATTCCCCGCGCTCACCGATGTGATCTTCCACGTTGACCCCGAAGACGACGCCGGGGCGGGTGATCCTAGCCGCCTTCCCGGCCTTCCGCTGCGCCCTGAAGTAGAGGCCGCGCTGGATGCGCGCTGGTATAAGCATCCGGTATGGCGCACGCTCAACGAGCTTCAGCTGCACTATTTGGACGATAAGGTCTCGGTATCGCTGATCATTGATGACGCGGTGCAGCAGCCACCCCAGTGTCTCGCCAGCCAGCTAAAAGCGCTGGCTAGCGATATTGAGTGGCTGGGTCACGTTGAGGTGCTGTTTATCACCCGCGCCGCCAGTAGCTCAATGCGCTAAGCCCTCAATGACTTACTCGTCACGAAAGCAGCAGCGTGGCTATACTGAAGTAAATCACTACCCCAGAGGCGTCAATAAGCGTGGTCACCAGCGGAGCCGAGGCCGTCGCTGGGTCGACCTTAAAGCGCTCGAGTACGAACGGCAGGCACATCCCCAGCAGACTTCCGAACAGAACAATGGTGACCATACTTAGCGCGACGACCATCGCTAGAGCTTCACCGCCACGCATGATACCTATTGGTGTCACCGCAATGGCCATGGTGATACCTAACGCCCCTGCAACGAGAAGCTCTCGGCCGAGTAATTTTCCCCAATCTTTGACACCTACGTCGCCAGTCGCCATACCGCGCACCATTAGCGTGGCGGCCTGGGCCCCAGCATTACCGCCACTACCGATCAACAGCGGTAAAAAGAACACCAGCGCTACCTGGGCGGCAATGGTCTCTTCAAAATAGGCAATCCCGGCACCCGAGAAAAGGTTGGCAAAGACCAGCAGTACCAGCCAAAACACCCGCTTACGGTAGAGACTCCAGAGCTTCACGCGGCTTACGCCATCTTCCAGTTGGCCGATGGACATACCTTTGTGGAAATCTTCGGTGGCCTCGGATTCGGCTACGTCCATGGCGTCATCGTGGGTCACAATACCGACCATACGATCATCCGCATCAATCACCGGCAGCGCTAACAGGTCGTACTTCGCCACAATACGGGCAACATCTTCCTGAGCATTATCAACCCGCGTACTGATGACATCTTTGATCATGATGTCATCAACAATGGCGCCGGGGCGTGCCACCATCAGTTGGCGCAGCGACATGGTACCAATCAATTGCCCGTCGCTATCCAGAATATACAGCTGATAGACCGTTTCCGCGTCGGGAGCGGTCTGACGTACCCTCATCATGGCCTGCGACACCGTCATGCCACTGGCTATGGAGACATAGTCAGAGGTCATGATGGCGCCGGCGGTACCCTCTTCGTAGCTGGCAAGCCGTTTGAGATCTTCCCGCTCGCGGTGGGCCATACGACGCAGCAGTGCTTCACGGCGGTCTTCACTGAGTAGATTAAACAGGTCGGCGCGTTCGTCCGAACCCATCTCCTCCAGCAGCTTGAGTACCTGGCTGTCATCCAGTTCCCCGACCACCTCAAGCTGGCTCTCACCGGGCAAATAACCCAGTACGTTCGCAGCACGCTCGGCAGACAGAATATCCAGCAATGCGAGCGCTGCGGGCAGCTCTTCGTCGTCTTCAATCATCTCCTCAAGCACTTCACCGATATCCGCGGAGCGGGTTTCGGCCAAACGCAAAGAGAGTACCGATTTACTGGGCACTTCCTTGGCCAACTCGTCGAGCAGTTCGGCTTTTAATGCCTGTAGACTTTCATCATTCAGTGCCATAGCTCTCACCCCTCGCGCTTACAAGCGTCGTGCTGCCGAACACATCCATCGCCCAGCCCATCCTACTGACCAAGCTCATCATACTTACTTATCTGTCTGCCAAACAAAAAACGCCCCTTAAACCCTGGTAGCGGGTTTAAGGGGCGTTGGACACACGCCAAGTGCGTGGGTGTTAGCCTTTACCCGCCTTTTTACGCAGCTGCTGAATCGTTCGCAACTGAGCAACGGCTTCGGCAAGTTCAGCAGCAGCTCGAGTGTAATCAAGCTCCGATGACTTCTCATTAAAGGCTTTCAGCGCCTGCTGACGCGCTTCTTCGGCAGCGGCCTCGTTGAGGTCGCTGGCACGCGACGCAGAGTCGGCCAGAATCGTCACGACATCCGGTTGGACTTCCATGAAACCACCAGTGACGTAGAAGTTCTCTTCTGTGCCACCATCATAGATCACGCGAACCGGACCCGGCTGAAGCTCAGTCAGCAGCGGAGCGTGACCTGGCAAAATGCCCAGATCACCCATCATTCCGGAAGCAATCACCTGCTCAACAGTACCTGAGAAGATGGATGCTTCAGCGCTGACGATATTGCAAGTAAAGCTATTCGCCATAGCGAATCCCCCTAATGGACGGGATTACTTCTTCATCTGGTTGGCTTTCTCGACGGCTTCGTCGATGGAGCCGACCATGTAGAAGGCCTGTTCCGGCATATCGTCGTATTCGCCAGCAAGAATGCCCTGGAAGCCACTGATGGTGTCTTTCAGTGAGACATACTTACCTGGTGAACCGGTAAATACTTCGGCCACGAAGAACGGCTGCGACAAGAAGCGCTGGATTTTACGCGCCCGGGAAACGGCCAGCTTGTCTTCATCAGACAGCTCGTCCATACCCAGAATGGCGATAATATCCTTAAGCTCTTTGTAGCGCTGAAGAACGTTCTGCACACCGCGAGCGGTAGCATAGTGCTCTTCACCGACGACCAGCGGATCCAACTGACGTGAGGTGGAGTCCAGCGGGTCGATCGCCGGATAGATACCCAGTTCGGCGATAGAACGCGCCAATACCACGGTAGCATCCAGGTGCGAGAAGGTGGTCGCCGGCGACGGGTCGGTCAAGTCATCCGCGGGCACGTAAACGGCCTGTACGGAAGTGATTGAACCGGTTTTCGTCGAGGTAATACGCTCCTGCAGAACGCCCATCTCTTCAGCCAGCGTCGGCTGATAACCTACCGCTGACGGCATACGGCCCAACAGTGCCGATACTTCGGTACCTGCCAGGGTGTAGCGGTAGATGTTATCGACGAACAGTAGAACGTCGCGGCCTTCATCACGGAATTTCTCAGCGATGGTCAGGCCAGTCAGCGCTACGCGCAAACGGTTACCCGGAGGCTCGTTCATCTGACCGTAAACCAGCGATACCTTATCGATAACGTTGGATTCAGTCATTTCGTGATAGAAGTCGTTACCCTCACGCGTACGCTCACCAACACCGGCGAATACAGAGTAGCCGCTGTGCTCGGTAGCGATGTTGCGGATAAGCTCCATCATGTTAACGGTTTTACCCACACCGGCGCCGCCGAACAGGCCAACTTTACCACCCTTGGCAAACGGGCAGACCAAGTCGATAACCTTGATGCCAGTTTCCAGCAGCTCGTTAGAGGCTGCTTGGTCGGCATAGCTCGGTGCTTTACGGTGAATCGGCATACGCTCTTGCTCGCCGATTGGTCCTGCTTCGTCGATCGGCTCGCCGAGTACGTTCATAATACGGCCCAGCGTTTCCTTACCTACCGGTACGGAAATAGCAGCACCTGTGCTGGTCGTTTCCATGCCACGCTTCAAGCCCTCGGTGGAGCCCATGGCGATGGTGCGCACCACGCCGTCGCCCAGCTGCTGCTGGACTTCGAGGATGGTCTCAACATCGGAGACCTTCAGCGCGTCGTAGACCTTGGGCACAGAGTCCCGCGGAAACTCTACGTCAATCACCGCGCCGATGATTTGTACGATACGTCCGCTCATCTTGGTTCCTCTCTAAAACCTGCAAATGAAACCTGTCTGCCGGGAGCCGCTAAAAGCGTCGGCTCCCTAGGCGTTATACGGCAGCAGCGCCGCCGACGATCTCAGAAATTTCCTGGGTGATGGCGGCCTGACGGGCCTTGTTGTAGACCATCTCCAGATCGTCGATCAGGCCGCCTGCGTTGTCAGTGGCACTTTTCATAGCGATCATTCGAGCAGCTTGTTCACAAGCGCCGTTTTCCACTACCGCCTGATACACCTGCGATTCGATGAAACGAACCAACAGGCTATCGAGCAACGCCTTGGCATCCGGTTCATACAGGTAGTCCCAGCTTCCGGGACGGGCGTTTTCGTCGTCTTGCTCAGCGTCTGCGCCCATATCGGGCGACAGGGGAAGAAGCTGACGAACCACTGGCTTTTGCGTCATGGTGTTCACAAACTCGTTGTGCACCACGTACAGCCGGTCGAGACGTCCTTCATCGTACGCTTCGAGCATGACCTTAATACTGCCAATCAAACCTTCAACGGTCGGGGCTTCGCCTAAACCGCTCTTCGCCGCCACCAAATTGCCACCGTAGTTGCGGAAAAAGGTACTGGCCTTAGCGCCTAGAGCACAGAAATCCTGCTCTGCGCCCTGCTTTTTCCACTCGCTGGCCTGTTTGAGTAAGGCTTTGAAGAGGTTGTGGTTCAAGCCACCGCACAGACCACGGTCTGTAGAGACCACAATGTAACCAACGCGCTTAACCTCGCTACGCTCGACCATATAGTCGTGTCTGTACTCGGGGTTCGCGTCGGCAATGTGGCCGACCACATTGCGGATCTGCTTAGCGTAAGGCTGACTGGCTCTCATCAGATCTTGCGCTTTACGCATTTTCGATGCAGCCACCATTTCCATGGCGCTGGTGATCTTCTGCGTATTTTTAATGCTCCCGATCTGGGTGCGTATCTCTTTTGCAGCTGCCATAGCGATCTACCCTTCGTTCGTGGCTCTCAGAAAGCATGCAAACCCGCCCGCAGGCGGGCCAGACATTACCAGCTCTGAGTCGCCTTGAACTTCTCGAGACCCGACTTCAAGCTGTCTTGAATCTCACCGTTGTAGTCGCCGCTCTGGTTGATCTTATCGAGCAAATCGCCGTGTTCAGACTTCATGTAGTCGTGCAGAGCACGTTCAAAGTCCAACACTTTGTTTACTTCGACATCATCCAGATAACCTTCGTTGGCGGCATACAGCGAGAGCGCCATTTCAGCAACCGACATTGGCGAGTACTGGTTCTGCTTCATCAGTTCGGTAACACGTTGACCGTGTTCGAGCTGCTTACGCGTGGCTTCATCAAGATCAGACGCAAACTGCGAGAAGGCCGCCAGTTCACGGTACTGAGCCAGTGCCAGACGTACACTACCGCCGAGCTTTTTGATGATTTTGGTCTGCGCCGAACCACCCACACGAGAAACCGAGAGACCTGCGTTAATCGCCGGACGAATACCGGAGTTAAACAGGTTGGTTTCCAGGAAGATCTGACCATCGGTGATCGAGATCACGTTGGTCGGAACGAACGCAGAAACATCGCCACCCTGGGTTTCGATGATCGGCAGCGCGGTTAAGGAACCGGTCTTGCCTTTCACTTCACCGTTGGTGAACTTCTCAACGTAGTCGACGTTAACGCGCGCAGCACGCTCAAGAAGACGTGAGTGGAGATAGAAAACGTCACCAGGATAAGCTTCACGGCCCGGCGGACGACGCAGCAGCAGCGATACCTGACGGTACGCAACGGCCTGCTTGGAAAGGTCGTCATACACGATGAGGGAGTTTTCGCCGCGGTCGCGGAAGTACTCGCCCATGGTGCAGCCAGAGTAAGGTGCCAGGAACTGCATCGGTGCCGGGTCGGCAGCGCCAGCAGCCACGACAATGGTGTGTTCCATCGCGCCGTGCTGTTCGAGTTTGCGCACCACGTTGGCAATGGTCGACTGCTTCTGACCAATGGCAACGTAGACACAGGTCACGCCCTTGCCTTTCTGGTTGATGATCGCATCGATGGCAATGGCGGACTTACCAATCTGACGGTCACCGATGATCAGCTCCCGCTGACCACGGCCGATCGGCACCATGGCGTCGATAGACTTAAGACCGGTTTGAATCGGCTCATCGACGGATTGACGGGTGATAACGCCCGGTGCCACTTTCTCAACGGCATCGGTCATGGTGGTGTTAATGTCACCTTTACCATCAATGGGGTTACCCAGCGCATCGACCACGCGACCAATCAGCTCAGGGCCCACCGGCACTTCGAGGATACGACCGGTACACTTGGCGGTCATGCCCTCTTCGAGCTGCAGGTAGTCACCCAGCACTACGGCACCCACGGAGTCACGCTCCAGATTGAGTACCATGCCAAAGATGCTGTTGGGGAATTCGATCATTTCACCAAACATCGCGTCTTCGAGGCCGTGAATTTTCACGATACCGTCGGAAACGGTGACGATGGTGCCCTGATTATGGGCTTCGGATGCGACGTCAAGCTTTTCAATTCGCTGCTTGATGATGTCGCTGATCTCGGAAGGATTCAGTTGCTGCATGCCATGTCCCTCAGACTCAAGCGGTTAGCGCGTCAAAAAGGCGGTTCAATCGACCACGTACGGAGCCGTCAATAACGGTATCACCAGCACGCAGGATGACACCGCCAATAAGCGACTTGTCCACCTGAGTAGTAATAGAGATTTCGCGATTCAGACGTTTCTTAAGCGCGTTCGCTAGCTTCGTTTCTTGCTGACTATCGAGCTCGTAAGCAGAGGTGACGTTCACTTCAACCCGCTGCTCATGTTCAGCACGCAGGTGCTCAAACTGATCAGCAATGGATGCCAACGCCATCAGGCGGCCCTGGTCAGCCAAAACAGTCAAAAATCGCTGTAAAGCCTCATCCTGTTGCTCAGGAATAAGCTCGACAAGCAGCGACACTTTTTGTTCGCTGTCTAATTTGGGACTGTTCAGCCGATGGCGCACGACGTCATCTGCTACCGCAACACTTAAAAAACTCAGCGCTTGTGACCAGCTATCAAGCGCCTCATGATCACGCGCGTATTCAAACGCTGCCTTAGCGTAAGGACGAGCGACGGTCAGTAATTCCGCCATGGTTCACCTCCTTACAGTTCAGCAGCAAGCTCATCGAGTAACTTGCGATGGGCTTGTTCGTCGACCGACGCTTCAAGAACACGCTCGGCACCCATAACGGCGAGATAAGAGACCTGGGCACGAAGCTCATCCTTAGCGCGATTCACTTCTTGCTCAATCTCGGAACGTGCACTCGCTACTAGGCGTTCGCCTTCGGCGCGGGCCTGTTCGCGGGCTTCTTCAACTATCTGGGCAGAGCGTTTGTTAGCCTGCTCAAGAATTTGCGAAGCTTGCTCCTTGCTTTCGCGCAGCGTCTGTTCTGCCCGTTCTTGAGCAAGCTCAAGATCACGGTTAGCACGGCTGGCTGCATCCAAGCCATCAGCAATTTTCTTTTGACGCTCATGAAGCGCGTTGCTGATCGGAGGCCACACATACTTTATGCAAAACCAGACAAAGATCGCGAAGGCGATCGTCTGCCCGATTAGCGTCATGTTGATATTCACAGGAATGTACCTCTGACAAGTTCGTGGCGACCGGAGTGAAACAAAACCGAGCGTTTAACGCTCGGCTCAGCAGTCATTAACCGGCAACAACAAAGATCAGGTACATTGCGATACCAACACCGATCATCGGAACCGCATCCAACAGACCCGCCATAAGGAAGGTTTTGGTTTGCAGTTGGTCGCCTAGCTCCGGCTGACGCGCTGTAGATTCCAACAGCTTGCCACCCAAAATAGCGAAGCCAATGCCGGTACCTAGCGCGCCAAGACCGATCATGATGGAAGCGGCAATGTAGATAAGTTCCATGGTAATGCTCCTAGTTTTTCAAGTTAAAGTCTAAGGTTGAGGGTTAAGGGTATTGTCTTACAAACAGTGTTTACTTCAGTGATGTTCGTGCGCTGCGCTCAGGTAAACAACGGACAGCACGGTAAAGATAAATGCCTGTAACGTAACGATTAATATATGGAAAATGGCCCAAGGCACATCCAGCACCCAGATTGCCCAGAAAGGCAACATTGCGATTAAAATAAAGATGACTTCGCCGGCGAACATGTTACCAAATAGACGCATTGCCAAACTGAATGGCTTAACCAACAAAGCGACGATTTCCAATACAAGGTTGAAGGGAATCAATGCCCAATGATTGAAAGGCGTGAAAGACAACTCTTTGGCAAAACCGCCTACACCTTTAACCTTAAAGCTGTAGTAGAGAATCAGGCAGAAAACGCCCAACGCCATACCCAGGGTAGCATTGACGTCCGTAGTAGGGACGATTTTCATGTAATCCACGCCGAGCTTGGCAAATAAGACCGGGAAGAAATCCACCGGAATTATTTTTAGCGAGTTCATCAGGAATATCCACACGAACAGCGTTAATGCCAATGGGGCAATAATCGGGTTACGTCCTTTGAACGTTCCTTGAATCATGTTCTCGATAAATTCAAACACCATTTCTACTGCGTTTTGCAGACCGCCGGGGACACCGGTGGTGGCCATTTTTCCCGCTTTGCGGAAAATCCAGATAAACAGCAGCCCCATGGCAATCGACCAGCCCATGGTATCCAGGTGGATGGCCCAAAAACCCATTTCACTTGCTTCTTCTGCCGAATGCGCCAGCGACCAACCGTTTTCAGGGTGATTGCCAAAGGTCAAATTCTGCAAGTGGTGCTGGATATAGTAAGTCGTTGAGACTTCGTTTCCTGCGGCCATGGATGTGTCACCTCAATTTAATTGTGCAATTTTCTAAGCATTGGCGTTTTTTGGCATTAACCAAGGCGTAAGCCAATGCGTTAGAACAACCGCAACATAAGCATAAAAAAAGAAAGTAGGGTTTGACGGGGGCGCTATCACGAACACTGCAATAAACAGTGCCACCGTCAAACCAAACTTGCCAGCCTCGGCACGAAACAGGCGCATCGCAGCCTTTGAAGGGCTAGTCCCGCGCAAAACCCCCATTCGCTTGATAAAAAAGGCATGCGGTAATAAGGCTACCAGCGCCCCTTTAAACACCGATGACACACCTTCTAAATCGGCGACTAGATAGGCAGCTAGCATACCAACGAAGGTGATCATCAGTTGCGCGATCGTGAGTCGAACGACATAGGCTTTTCGACGCTGGGTTTCGTATCGCTGCATACCGGCCCAGCCTCACTGATAAAAACCAATACCTCGACAAGCTAATAGCTAGACAAACCAAGGCAACCTGCACAAATCTTGCGCGATTATAGGGAAGCGCTATCACACCTTCAACCGAAGTCGCACCGATTTTGCCCGCTTAAGGGCTGATTTGCGACCAAAGGGGGAAAACGTGTGCGCTTCTTACGGGATATTGAATAGCCTGCTATTTAATATGATTTAAGATACCGTCTAATTCTTCGAGGCTGGTATAGCGTATCGTTAACTTACCTTTTCCTTTTTGGCCATGATCAATGGAAACTGGCGCGCCAAGCAGTTCGCCAAGGTGGGTTTCAAGCTTGGCCACATCGGGCTGTTTGCTTTGCCGGCTAGACGTTTTGATTGGCGTTTGGCTGGTTTGGACTTTTTTCACCAGCGCTTCGGTGGCCCTCACCGTCATATCGTTATTGACCACCTCATGAGCCACCTGCCGCTGCTGGGTACTGTTCAGCGTCAGCAACGCTCTTGCGTGTCCCATATCCAGGTCACCCCGTTCGAGCAGGGTTTGCACTTCCGGATCTAGCGCCAGCAGACGCAACAGATTGGCCACCTGGGTGCGTGATTTCCCCACCGCGTCGGCAATCTGCTGCTGGGTAAGCTCAAACTCTTCCCCCAGTCGCTTGAGCGCCATGGCTTCTTCGATGGCGTTGAGGTTTTCACGCTGAATGTTTTCAATCAGCGCCAGCGCCAGGGCAACTTCATCGCTGACTTCCCGGATGACTGCCGGAATGACGTCCAGCTCGGCAAGTTGGGCTGCCCGCCAGCGGCGCTCACCGGCAATAATTTCGTAGCGATCCACGCCGATGGGGCGCACAACAATGGGCTGCATCACGCCCTGGGCGCGAATGGAGTCCGCCAGCTCTTCTAACGCTTCGGGCTGAATATCCCGGCGCGGCTGATATTTACCCCGCGTTAATTGCCCTAACGGCAAGCGCTCAAGGCGATCCTCGGCAACGTCGCTGGCCACAGCGCTGCGCGCGGCGTCAGAAAGCTCCAACGGGGTGCCGCTACCGGCAAGTTCTAAGCTGTCACGGCGACGGGCACCGGCACCAATCAGGGCATCCAGGCCACGTCCCAGCGCGGGTTTACGCGTCATTCGCTTTTCCTCATTTTATAACGCTAGGCGACGAATCATCTCTTTCGCCAGCACGCGGTAGGCCTGGCTGCCCCGGGAGAACCGTGCATATTGCGTAACGGGCAGCCCATGGCTTGGTGCTTCGGCAACTTTCACGTTACGCGGGATGGTCGTTTTCAATAGCATATCGCCAAAATAGTCACGCAACTGCTTATCCACTTCCCGCGTTAGGCTGGTGCGCTTGTCGTACATGGTGCGCAAAATGCCCGCAATGGCCAGATCTGGATTCACATTTTGCTTAATCTGCTCAACGGTATCGAGCAGGGCTGACAGCCCCTCCAGGGCGTAAAATTCGCACTGAAGAGGGATCAGCACGCTATCGGAAGCCGTTAATGCATTCACGGTTAGCATGTTCAAAGAGGGCGGGCAGTCGATCAGCACTACGTCATAGGCATCCGAGACCGAAGCCAGTGCGTTGGTTAAGCAGCTCTCGCTTTTATCGCGATCCAGCAGCTCGACTTCGGCGGCGGTGAGATCACCGTTACCCGGCAGTACGTCGTACTTGACCGCCAGCTTTTTGACAATCGTTTCAGCAGCCGTTGCTTCGCCCAGTAGAACGTCAAGAACGCTTTTATCGAGCTCGTATTTATCGATGCCACTGCCCATGCTGGCATGGCCTTGGGGGTCAAGATCCACCAGCAGTACGCGACGGTCGAGCGCAGCGAGACTGGCCGCCAGGTTAACGGCCGAGGTGGTCTTGCCCACGCCGCCTTTTTGGTTGGTCAGGGCAATGATCTGGCTCACTTGCTCAACTCCTTCTGGGGGTCAGAATCAACGTTCAGCTTTAAATATTCAGCTCTCAAAATTCAAGATCAGCAACTGCCGCTGGGCTGCTTCAAAGGGTACTTCTAACAAATGACGCTGGTGTAAACGTATACCGGCGGGCAGGTCGCGCAGTTCATCATCCGCCCCAGGGCCTTTCATGGCTAACCACTGGCCGTCGGCGCTGGGTAGCTGGCGGGTCAAGGTGACAAAATCGACCAAGCTGGCAAATGCCCGGGAAATCACCTGATCAAAAGCGGCGGCTTCAAACTGTTCCACCCGCGCCTGTACGGGAGTGACGTTTTCAAGCCCTAGCTCCATTACCGCCTGTCGCTGAAAGCGCACCTTTTTGCCATTGCTATCCAGCAGTGTCACATCAAGCTGGGGGGCTAATATCGCTAATACGATGCCAGGAAGTCCAGGGCCCGCGCCCACGTCCAGTAGCCGCGGCCCCTGCACATAGGGCAACACAGCGGCGCTATCCAACACGTGGCGCGACACCATGTCATCCACCTCGCGTACCGCTGTGAGGTTATAAGCCCGGTTCCACTTGTGCAACAGTGCCAATAAGCCTAACAGCTGTTCGCGTTGATGTTCGTCAACGGCGATGCCTAACTGGCTAAGCCCTTGATCAAGCCGTAGTGCAACGCTTGCAGGCAGAGTTTTCAACAGTGGGTTCAACGAACTCATCCGTTAACTACCTCAGCCGCTGCCACCAATCGGCGCTTTTTCAGATGCACCAGCAAAATAGAGACGGCCGCCGGGGTGACGCCTGAAATCCGCGCCGCATGGGCAAGCGTTTCTGGCCGCGCTTCAGCCAGTTTTTGGCGAATTTCGTTAGACAAGCCTTCCACTTTCAAATAATCCAGTTCCGCAGGCAGTGGCGTGGCTTCGTGGCGCTTGAGCTTATCGATCTCATGCTGCTGGCGATCAATATAGCCTTGATACTTAGCCTGAATTTGTACCTGCTCGGCGACTGCCGGGTCAGTGACCAGGGTGCCCTCGATACCGGGCAGATTGGCCAAATCGCTGTAATTTAATTCAGGGCGTTTAAGCAGATCACTCAGGCAATACTCGCGAGTGAGCGGTGCGCCGGTTTTTTCGGCCACTTGTTCAGCCGCTGGACTTCCCGGTTGTATCCACAGGGTGGTTAACCGCGCGCGCTCTTGTTCGATAGCCTCACGTTTCTGGCTAAACGCTGACCAGCGCGTGTCGTCGACAAGCCCCAATTTTCGGCCCGCTTCAGTTAAACGCAGATCCGCGTTGTCTTCGCGTAGCAGCAGGCGGTACTCCGCCCGGGAGGTAAACATCCGGTAGGGCTCTTTGGTGCCCATGGTGATTAGATCATCGACCAGCACACCGAGATAGGCTTCATCGCGGCGGGGATACCAGGCATCCAGCTCTTGAGCGCGACGGGCGGCATTCAGGCCTGCGAGCAAACCTTGAGCACCGGCTTCTTCGTAACCGGTAGTGCCGTTAATCTGGCCGGCAAAAAACAGGTTGTGGATAAATTTTGTTTCCAGCGAGTGTTTTAAATCCCGCGGATCAAAAAAGTCGTACTCAATGGCGTAGCCAGGCCGGGTGATATGGGCGTTTTCCAGGCCTTTGATAGAACGCACGACTTGAATCTGAACGTCAAACGGCAGCGAGGTCGAGATGCCGTTGGGGTAGAGCTCATGGGTATCCAAACCTTCGGGCTCGATAAACACCTGATGGCTCGATTTATCGGCAAAGCGATGAACCTTGTCTTCAATCGATGGGCAGTAACGCGGCCCGATGCCTTCGATCACACCGGAATACATCGGCGAGCGATCAAGGTTGGCCAGAATCAGATCGTGAGTCTGCTGATTGGTGTGAGCAATATGGCAACTCACCTGCTGAGGATGCATTTCCCGTGATCCCAGGTAGGACATAACCGGCGTTGGGCTATCGCCGGGCTGCTCTTCCAACTGGGAAAAATCCACGCTTTTGGCATCAATACGCGGCGGTGTGCCGGTTTTTAGGCGATCAACGCGAAATGGCAGTGCGCGCAGACGTTCGGCCAGCGCGTTGGAGGGCGGATCGCCTGCTCGGCCACCTTTGCTTTGATCCAAACCAATGTGAATCACGCCACCCAAAAATGTCCCGGTACACAGCACGACGCTGTCGGCATGAAAGCGGATGCCGGTTTCCGTGACGACGCCTCGTACGGTGTCGTTATCCACAATCAGATCGCCAGCGGCTTGCTGGAAGATCGTTAAGTTGGGCTGGTTTTCCAGCATTCCGCGGATCGCTGCCTTGTAACGGATGCGGTCAGCCTGGGCACGAGTGGCCCGAACGGCGGGCCCTTTGCTGGCATTGAGCACGCGAAACTGGATGCCACCCAAGTCCGTGGCAAGCCCCATGGCACCGCCCAGTGCATCAATTTCCTTGACCAAGTGACTTTTGCCGATGCCACCGATGGCGGGATTACACGACATTTGGCCCAGAGTTTCGATGTTATGGGTGAGCAGCAGGGTCTGACAGCCCATGCGAGCAGAGGCCAGTGCGGCTTCAGTTCCCGCATGGCCACCGCCGATGACAATCACGTCAAAGCGGTCGGGGTAATTCAAGAGACACCTCGTCTTGTGCCTATCGGCACGGATGATGTGGCCAGTGCAGTCGATTCTAGACGCAGCCACCTTAGATCAATGAGGCGGCAAGTATAAACCCCCTGTGGGTAACCGTCAGGTTTTTCCACACCCCAAATTGTTAAACAGTCTCTATTAATAACAACATAAATATAAAATAAGAGAAGTTCTGTAAATGTTGTAATTACTAGTGTGGACAATTTCTGTGTGTAAGCGATTTATTCTTAATAATTTCATGCGCTTATATTGTTGACTTCTACATGTTTGAAGGCGGGAGTTCCTGGGCAGAAAGGGTGTTAAGCCTGTGGATGGAATAGTGCTTTATCCACAGCTGTAATTAGCCACGGCTTATCCACCGTCCAGTACCTGGGTTGTTACCGCACCTGTGAACAATCAACGATTGGTGTGGAGCTAACGCTAAGCGATGTACATGGTGGGCCTTACGGAGATAAAACCGATCAATGTAAAAAAAGTTTATCCACAGGCAAAAAAATGGCCTGTCGTGTCGACAGGCCAGTAAAAAAGCGTTATTCAGCGTGAATTGGCGGTTATTTTAACGCGTAGAAGGGGCTCAATTTAATGTTTGAGCACGCGAGCAAGGAAGGATTGAGTACGTTCGTGTTGAGGAGAATCGAACAGTTTTTCAGGGTGGCCCTGCTCGGTAATCTCGCCTTTATGGATAAAAATCACCCGGTCGGCGACCTCGCGGGCAAAGCCCATTTCATGGGTAACAATCACCATGGTCATGCCCTCTTTGGCCAGCTCGCGCATGGCATCCAGCACTTCACCGATCATTTCCGGATCCAGCGCCGATGTGGGCTCGTCAAACAGCATCAGGCGGGGTTCCATCGCCAGGGCTCTGGCGAGTGCCACACGCTGCTGTTGGCCGCCTGAGAGCTGGCTGGGGTACTTGTCAGCCTGATCAGCGATACCTACCCGGTCAAGCAAGCGTTTGGCGTTGCTGACCGCGTCGTCACGGCTTAAACCACGTACTTTCATCGGTGCCAGGGTGACGTTATCGATCACGCTGAGATGGGGAAAAAGATTGAACTGCTGAAACACCATACCCACTTCGGTACGGATGGTTTGCAGCGCTTGGGTACTCTTTCCATGGGGCAGTAGTTCGTTGCTGTCGACCACCAGGCTGCCCGATTGGAACTCTTCCAAACCGTTAATACAGCGAATTAGTGTGGATTTGCCTGAGCCACTGGCACCGATAATCACCACTACTTCACCAGGCACAATCGTCAGATCAATATCGTTGAGTACGTGCAGACTGCCAAAGTGTTTATTGAGCTGCTGCATACGCACAATTGGTTGCGTTGTGTTGCTCATTGTCTCGCTCATTGCGCGTATCCTTATTGTCCGGCCAGGCCTCTGCGCTCGAGTTGACGCAGGATGATGGAGAGGGTCCAGGTGATTGCCAGGTACATCAGGGCGACCATGAAGTAGACCTCAAGCGCCGTAAAGGTGGTGGCGATATAGATCTGCCCCTGACGCACTAGCTCACCGACGCCTATCACTGAAAACAGTGAGGTGTCTTTGATGCTGATGATGCCCTGGTTACCGAGGGGAGGAATCATGCGCCGAAACGCCTGGGGCCAGATAACGTAGCGAAATGCTTGAGTGCGGGAGAGCCCTAGGGAGAGTGATGCTTCACCCTGGCCGCGTTCAATTGATTGCACACCGCCACGCACAATTTCTGAAATGTAAGCACCGGAATTAACCGCGATCGCAGCAATACCGGCGACCAGCGCGTTAATTGGGCTGCCTAATAGTTGCGGCAAGCCGTAAAAAATAAACAGTACTTGTACCAGGATAGGCGTGCCGCGAAATACTTCGACGTAAACGATGGCTGGCCAGCGTAGCCAACGCAGGCGGCTAATACGTAATAGGCCAAAGAATATTCCGATAAAGAATCCGATGGCGAGACCGCCAAACGAGATAAGCAGCGTCCAGGGAATACCCGGCAGCAGGTAAGGGATAGACCCAAACGCTGCCGACCAATCAAACTGAAAATTGACGTCCACGCGTAGACTCCTGAAACAAAAGCAGATGACAAAAAACACATGAGAAATGCAGCAGGGCCGGGGGTTGTGGCCACCCGGCCCTGTAACAGCGTTACGCTAATAGAGAGCTTTTATACTCACTCTTCGCTAGGCGCTTCACCAAACCACTTGGTGTAGATCTCATCGTAGGTGCCATCTTCGCGCATGGCGGCCAACGCTTCGTTAGTCGGCTCTACCCACTCACTGCCTTTGTGGAACACGATGCCGTACTGCTGACCTTCATACAGAGGGCCAACAACCTTGGTACGGCCTTCACCGCGAGTTTGCGAGAAGTAAGAGACGTTAGGGGCATCATAGAGCACGGCGTCGACGTTGCGGCCTAGCAGCGCCATGTACATGTCGGCAGTCCCTGGGAAGGGGGTGATTTCAGCATCTTCGCCGAGTTCTTGCTGAAGGTAGTCATAACTGGTGGAACCAATTTTGGTACCGACGGCGAGGTCTTGGAGGTCTTCTAGTGTCTCGACGCTGTCGTTATCGGCGCGGACAATGATGCGTAAACCTGAATCGTAGTAGGGGTCGGAGAAGTCAACGACTTCAGAGCGCTCGTCAGTGATGGTGGTACCGGCGATGGCGATCTCTTGACTACCCGTTTGCACGGCGGGAATGATGCCGGAGAATTCCATGGTCGTCAGGTTGACTTCAAAGCCTGCACGTTCGGCGACTTCGTTGATGATATCCATATCGAAGCCGACCATTTCGCCGGTCTCTTGATCCATCATTTCAAATGGCACAAAGCTTGGGTCAGTGGCCACGTTCACCGATGGCGTTTGAGCCATGGCGGCAGTGGCGCTGCCCAATCCCAGTGCGAGTGCAAGCGTTGTTTTGGTCAGGCTGAGTGGTAGTGCAACTTTCATAAGTTTCCCCGTGCTTTATGTGGCTAGTAGCGGGTTTCCGAGCAAGGTATGGCGCTCGAATATCCTTTTTAGCCGTTATTGACCTATCAACCTTGGCGAGAAACCGTCAGGGCGTCAAGTCACGGGGAGCGTCGTGGGCCAACGCTGTTTAGACCATAAAGGAAGCGCCGCAGCCGCAGGTGGTGGTGGCATTGGGGTTTTGAACGCGAAAACGTGCGCCCGCTAAGCCTTCTTCGTAGTCGACCGTGGAGCCCACCAGATACTGGTAAGAGAGGGGGTCGACGACCAGTGCGGCCTCACCGAACTCAATCACAGTGTCATCGTCGGCGACATTGTCAGCAAAGTCGAAGCCGTACTGAAAACCCGAACAGCCGCCACCGGTCACGTAGACCCGCAGTTTGAGTGATGGGTTATTTTCTTCTGCAATCAGTGCGTTAATACGTTTGCGTGCACTATCAGAGAGCAGTAGTGGGGTCGGAACAAAGGCTTCTGCACCGCTCATGGGTACCTCCCGCGAGCTTAAAGAACGAATAAATCGGCATTGGGGGGTGATTATGGGTAATTCCCAGCAAATTGGTCAACTATTGCTGGGAATGAGTTGTCACAGCCTGCTGGTTTTGGAGGTGTTTAAGGCATCACTGCTGGGGTGGTAAGTCCAGTATTCTCGTCAAAGCCGAACATCAGGTTGAGGTTTTGGATCGCTTGGCCCGAGGCGCCTTTGACCAAATTATCAATCACCGATAGCACCACGACCGTATTGCCATTGCTGGGGCGATGGACCGCTAGGCGGCAGGTATTGATGCCTTTGACGCTGCGCGTCTCTGGGTGACTGCCAGCAGGCATCACATCGACAAAGGGTTCGTTAGCGTAGCGCTGCTCAAATAGAGCCTGCAGATCGCCGGGCTCAGTGGTGAGCTGGCCGTAAAGGGTGGCGTGAATGCCGCGGATCATCGGCGTTAAGTGGGGCACAAAGGTTAAACCCACCGTGGACTGCTGGATATCCCTAAGTCCTTGGCTAATTTCCGGCAGGTGGCGGTGGCCCGAGGCGCCATAGGCTTTCATCGACTCGCTGGCTTCAGCGAGCAGTGAACCTACTTTAGCGCCACGACCTGCGCCGGTAACGCCGGATTTGCAGTCGGCAATCAGTTGACCTGGGTCGATCAAACCCGCTTCCAGAAGCGGCAGGTAGCCCAATTGAACGGCAGTGGGGTAGCAGCCGGGTACGGCGATTAAACGTGCTTCTTTGATTTTCTCACGGTGCATTTCCGGCAGCCCGTAGACCGCCTCTTGCAACAGTTCCGGGGCGCCGTGGGCCTGGTCGTACCAACGGCTCCACTCGTCGGCATCGCGCAGCCGGAAGTCGGCCGATAGATCGATCACCCGAGTGCCGTTTTCGAGTAGCTCACCCGCCAGGGCGTGAGCAACGCCGTGAGGTGTGGCAAAAAATACCGCATCCATGGCGCCCAGCTGTTTGGCGTCCGGCTCGCTAAACGCCAGCGTGTCGTAATGGCCGCGCAGGTTGGGGTACATATCGCACACCTTGACGCCGGTTTCCGAGCGCGAGGTAATCATGGCTACGTTGACGTGGGGGTGCTGGGCGAGTAGCCGCAGTAGTTCAACGCCGGTGTAACCGGTACCGCCAACAATGCCGACCTTAATCACAAATCACTCCTTACGGATGCCGCTGAGTAGAAAACCAAATTCGCTATTAGCTTAAGCATAGGACACCAAGCTGTTTAAGCGTATCCAGCTATGATACACAAGAGTGTAAAGATACAAGAGCAAGGAAGGTCGCTGTGGCGCGTTTTTCCCGATCGGATTTTACCTTAGAGAGTTTTCGTCGCCAGTTGGCCAACGTCGACGCCCTTCCGCAACTCTGTTTGCTGGGCCTTGTCTCGGGGGTTATTACCGGCGCTGTGATGGTGGCGTTTCGACTGCTATTGGAAGCGGGCGCCGCGCTTTACATGACCGATGGCGATCCAGAAGCGTTTGAAAGCATGGCACCCTGGCTACGTGCGCTGCTACCCATGCTGGCGGTTACCCTTGTGGGTGTGCTGCTGTACCGGCAAAAACCGGCAGCGCGCAAGCTGGGCGTTGGCCACGTGATTGAGCGGCTTACCTATCATCAAGGCCGTTTTCCGTTACGCAACTGGCTCAATCAGTGGTGGGTGGGCGTTGTCGTGGTGCTAGGTGGTTTGTCTGCGGGTCGTGAGGGCCCGGCTATTCACTTGGGGGCAGCGGCGGCTAGCGGGCTTGGTCAGCAGATACGTTTGCCTAATAATAGCCTTAGAGTACTCGTGGCGTGCGGCACCGCAGCTGCTATTTCCGCCTCTTTTAACACCCCTATCGCGGGTGTCATCTTTGCCATGGAAGTGGTGATGATGGAGTACACTTTAATGAGCTTTATGCCCGTGATTTTGGCCTCTACCATGGGCGCGCTGGTGGCGCAGTTGGCGTATGGCAACGAACCCGCTTTCCGTATCCCCGAGATAGCACTGGGCTCACTGATCAACTTGCCGTGGATAGTGGTTACCGGACTGGTGATTGGTCTGCTTGCCGGGCTGTTTATTCATATTTCACGCAGTCAGCGGATTATGCAGTGGCCGCTTTGGTTGCGTCTTGGCTTGGTAGGGGTGGCAACTGGCGCGGTGGCCTGGTGGTTCCCCCAGGTTCAGGGCATCGGCTATGACAGCGTGGCGGCGGCGCTCAATAACCAGCTGGAAGTTAAAGTGCTGCTGGCGCTAATGATCGTCAAACTGCTGCTTACGGCGCTAACCGTCGCTGGCGGTGTTCCCATCGGTATTATCGGCCCGGTGTTGGTCATAGGCGCTGCCACAGGCGCGCTGTTTGGTTTACTGGGGGGCTGGCTTTGGTCCGATAAAGCCGCGGATCCTGGCATTTACGCGATGCTTGGTATGGCTGCAATGATGGGGGCGGTGTTACAAGCGCCCCTGGCTGCGCTAATGGCGCTTTTGGAGTTAACCCACACGCCGAGTATTATGCTTCCCGGCATGTTGGCGGTGGTGGTGGCGTGTTTAACCTCGCGTCAATTGACTGGCTGTGAAGGCTTTTTTATCAGCACGGTGCGCTACGGACTGCACCCGCTTCAGCAACCGTTGATGCAAGCACTCTCACGGGTTTCGGTGCCTGCGGTGATGGAGCGTCAACTGGTGCGCACCGATCGCATGATCACGCCTGATCAAGCGCGACTTTTATTAGAAACCAACCCGGTGTGGTTAGTTATTGAGCGCTCAACAGAGGAAAAACCAGTGCTGGCGCTAAAAGCAGCTGAATTGGCACGCTGGCTACTTGAACACGATGAGGCGCTGCAGGGTGAAGAGCCGCCTGCGGATGAGTTGATTGATCTACTCGAAATCCCTGGGCAGCGTTTGGAGCTGGCGCCGATTGGTTTACAGGCGACGCTTTCTGAAGCGTTTCTAAAACTGCAGGATAATGCCCTAGGGGCGCTCTACGTTGTGCACGGCTATCGGCCAAAGCAGCGGCGTATTTCAGGTATTATCACCCGTGGCGCCATCGAGCGTTATTATCACTACACTGACCCACGCGGCGCCGATGACCTTGGCACTGATAAACGCGAGAAGGATTCATCACTTTAAGGAGCGACAATGTACCTATGGGTGAAGGCTATTCACTTAATGGCCGTAGTGACGTGGTTCGCTGCGCTGTTCTATTTACCCCGCCTGTATGTGTATCACGCCACTGCGCGGGATAATGGCGACGAACTGGCTATCAGTTATTTCAAAACCATGGAGCGTAAGCTCTACCGTGGCATCATGACACCCTCGATGATTGCGGTGCTCATTTTTGGTGGCTGGATGCTCTACCTGGTGCCCGAATGGTTTAGCCAGGGCTGGATGCACGCCAAGCTGGCGCTAGTGGTTCTGCTTATTGCCTATCATCACGTTTGTTTGATCTATTTAAAGCAGTTTGCCCAGGATCGTTGTACCAAAGGACATGTGTTTTTCCGCTGGTTTAACGAAGCACCGGTGATTGCGCTGGTGGCGATTATTATTCTCGCCGTTGTGAAGCCCTTTTGATGCGTCAACCACTTCCTCCCGTGGTGTTGGTACTCGCCGGGCATGATCCGACTGGTGGGGCAGGGTTAATCGCTGATAGCGAATCTATTGCTGCCTGTGGTGGTTGGGCGGTAACGATCCCCACTGCGCTGACGGTACAAAATTGTCATAATGTGACACGCGTGATCCCTGCTGATCCGACCGCGATGCGCCAAATGGCCGAGGCAATTAGTGAGATGCAGGTCGCGGCGATTAAGCTTGGCCTACTCGCCGACGAAGACACCCTGCGCGCCGCAGAGCAAATTATTCGCCGTTTTCCAGGCATTCCCGTGGTGGCCGATCCGGTCTTTAAAGCCGGTGGCGGAACTGAGTTATCCACACCTGCTTTGCGTCAATTGTTTATTGATCGCTTGCTACCGCTTGTGGATATCTTAACGCCGAATCGCGCTGAGTTGGCCCAGCTTACGCCCGACATCATCACCCCTTTCGATGATACGGCCCGCGCGGTGGCACTGATGTCACAGGGGTGCCAAGCCATCCTGGTCACGGCTACGGATGAACCGTTGCCCGGCAATGACCAGCAGGTAGTGCACACACTGCACTCGCCCGATACCACTCGCCAGTGGCAGTGGCCGCGTTTGCCCGAACTCTTCCATGGCTCTGGCTGCACGCTGGCATCGGCCATTGCCGCACGTATTGCTGTTGGTGAGCGCTTACCAACTGCTTGTGAGCAGGCCCAGCGCTTTACCTGGCAAAGTTTGTCTCAAGGCTTTCAACCGCCCAGCGGCCAATGTTTGCCGCATCGTTTTTCACGGGCTGTCCGTTTTTGATCCTATCTTCTGTACGCCATTGACCGAGAGGATGCCATGACTACATCAGCTGAACTGTTTGAACTTGCCAGTCGTCATATACCGGGCGGCGTAAACTCACCCGTTCGGGCGTTTAAAGGGTTACACCGCCCGCCAGTCTTTATGGAGCGTGCTCAAGGTGCCTTTCTGTTTGACGTTGAAGGCAATCGCTACGTGGACTATGTCGGCTCCTGGGGACCCATGATCACTGGGCATGCCGACCAAGACGTATTGGCTGCCGTGCGAGCGCGATTAGACAACGGTCTGTCCTTTGGTACCCCGACCGCCGTCGAAACCACCATGGCGGATTTGATCTGCGAAATGATTCCCTCCATGGATATGGTGCGCATGACCAGCTCGGGCACCGAAGCGACTATGTCGGCGATACGCCTGGCGCGAGGTACCACCGGCCGCGATAAGATCGTTAAGTTTGAAGGTAATTACCACGGCCATTCTGATTCGTTGCTGGTTAAAGCGGGCTCAGGTGCGCTTACCCACGGCGAACCCAGCTCGCCGGGCGTGCCTGCGTCGCTGGCTGAACACACCATTACGCTCTCGTTTAACGACCCTGAAGGGGTTGAGGCGTGTTTCAACGAAATCGGTGATCAGATTGCCTGCATTATCGTTGAACCCGTTGCTGGCAATATGAATTGCATTCCGCCGCAACCGGGCTTTTTGGAAACCCTGCGCCGGGTATGTAACGAGTACGGTAGCGTGCTGATTTTTGACGAAGTGATGACCGGTTTTCGAGTGGCATTGGGCGGTGCCCAAGCCCACTACGGTATAGTGCCCGATCTAACCTGCTTGGGAAAAATTGTCGGTGGTGGCATGCCGGTGGGCGCCTTTGGTGGCAAGCGCGAGATAATGCAAAACATCTCCCCTCTGGGGCCGATTTACCAAGCGGGCACGTTGTCGGGTAACCCGCTGGCCATGGCCGCAGGCGTTGCACTACTTACCAAGCTACAGGTACCAGGCTTTCACAATGCGCTTACCCAGCGGGTTAACACGCTTTGCACTGGCCTTCAGGAGCGTGCCAATGCCGCACGGGTGCCGATGATGACGCAGTCGGCGGGCGGTATGTTTGGGCTCTTCTTTACCTCTCAAAGTCGTGTCGATAACTTTGCCCAAGCCACCGCCTGTAACCCGGATGCCTTCCGCCGTTTCTTTGGCGCGATGCTTGATCACGGTGTTTATTTGGCGCCTTCTGCTTACGAAGCAGGCTTTATGTCCAGCGCACACACACCGGAAGACATCCAGTTCACCCTGGATGCAGCAGAAAAAGCCTTTGCCGTTATGTAACGGCAAGTAACTAAAAGCCCGCTATACTGCAATAGCCGCTCAAGGTGAGCGGCTATTGCTTAGATGAGAGTTACACTCATGATACGACCAGCGGCTTGGCGATACGTGACCTGCGCGGCGGGGCTGCTAGCCTGTTTCCCGCTCGCTGCACAGACGCCTCAGGAGCAAAACATGACCCAGATCCATATCACCATGAGCGGTTCGCCGGGCGCAGAGTTTTCCGCCCATTGGCGGATTACCCACGAAGGCGAAACCACCGAGCACGTTGAAGAGAGCGGGACAGTACCTGCTGAGTACACCTTTACGGGTACAGAATTGGAAGGCACAGTAAAGCTGTTAAGTGATGATGAACGGCTAGAGGTAGATATTCAAAAAGGCAGCAATCGGTCGCGTTCGTCTACTCATGGGGCGGGAGGTACCTTGATGCTCATGATTAGTTAATAATCGACACAGGGGCTGTGCTAGCTTAGTTGGGCACCCGGTATGTTTATTCAAGTATTCAGCGAACAGCTGAGCTTGGGGACTTTTATCGGTAACGATATAGACCTAGCCAGTAGACTTTTCCTGCGACATTGGGTCGCCCTCATGGAAAGAAAGAGTGAGCAGGTAACCCCTGAAGTGTTGCTTATAAGATAAGTTTCGTAAAGTTTTGTTATTAGATAAGAGGTAAAAATAAATTGAATAACCACCTATGTTTTTAGAATTTTGGTGAAATATATATTTATCAGGATCTTAATTACAGACATATAATTTTCAACGTGGCTTCATTTCAGATACGTTGAGCAATATTTTGCTGGCTTTTGATACGTTCAATGAGCGCGTAAACTGGTGCTCTACTGTTTGGAGTGCGTGTCATGGCATCAGTTAATACACTTGTCCTAGCCAGCGGTAATGCTGGAAAGTTACGAGAATTCAATCAATTACTATCTCCGCTAGGCTTCGATGTGCGTCCTCAGGCAGACTTTGGTGTTACTGAGGTTGAAGAAACAGGGTTAACATTCGTTGAAAATGCGTTATTAAAGGCTCGAGAAGCGAGTCTTATTAGTGGATTACCTGCATTAGCAGACGATTCAGGGCTTGAGGTAGACGCCCTACAAGGCGCACCGGGTATTTACTCGGCCCGTTACGGTGGTGAACCAAAGAGCGATGAGAAAAATAATGAAACGTTGTTAGCCGCACTCAGCGATTGTGCAGAAGGACAGCGTAGTGGCCGTTACTGGTGTGTACTTGTTTATTTACGTCACCCGAAAGACCCAGTGCCGGTGATTGTGCAACGCAGTTGGGAAGGCGAGATTCTTGCCCATCCACGGGGGAAAGAGGGGTTCGGCTATGATCCGCTTTTCTGGCTACCCGACCAGGGTATGAGCGTTGCCGAGTTGCCGAGTGAAAGTAAAAATCGCCTTAGTCACCGTGGGCGCGCGCTGCAAGGCTTGGTGGAGTTACTGCAGGTGGCGCATGGTTGATACGTTGCCGCCACTATCTCTATATATCCATACCCCCTGGTGTGTCCGTAAATGCCCGTATTGTGATTTCAACTCCCATGAGCCGGGTACACACGGTTTTACGCCTCGCGATTTGCCTGAAGCCGCTTATCTCGACGCATTGTTACAAGACCTGGATAGCGATCTCGCCTTAGCGGCTGGGCGAGAAATACAGACAATCTTTATCGGTGGCGGGACACCCAGCCTGCTGTCGCCTTGGTTTTATGACCGTTTATTGAGCGAGATTGAAGTCCGTTTGCCGTTTGCTGATGGCATCGAGATTACCTTGGAGGCAAATCCCGGCACCACGGAACAGGCGCGATTTATCGGTTATCGAAAGGCAGGCATTAATCGTTTATCGCTAGGTATTCAAAGCTTTCAGCCCGATCAACTGCATGCGCTGGGGCGAATTCATAGCGGTGACGAAGCGGTCACTGCGGTTACGCAGGCTCGCCAGGCGGGTTTTACAAATATTAACATTGATCTTATGCATGGCTTGCCTGGTCAGACGCCTCAACTGGCGATGGATGATATTGCCCAAGCGCTGTCGTTAGCGCCGGAGCATCTCTCCTGGTACCAGCTTACCCTTGAGCCGAATACGGCCTTTCACTCCCATCCACCGACGTTGCCTGAGGAAGAAGCACTCTGGGATATCCAGGACAGCGGTCATCAGCTTTTGGAGCAGGCCGGGTTTAAGCGCTACGAAATTTCGGCCTATGCAACCGATGGTCGTCAGAGTCTGCATAACCTTAATTACTGGCAGTTTGGCGACTACCTTGGGATTGGCGCCGGGGCCCATGGCAAGCTAAGCCATATTGATCCAGACGGTGAGTGGCGTATTGAGCGGCGTTGGAAAACCCGCCAGCCGGATGCTTATTTAAAGCGCATGGATGACCTGCGTGGCTTTATAGCGGGTAAGCAGGTTATATCAGCGGACGAGCTACCTTTGGAGTTTGCCATGAATGCTCTACGGCTCACTGATGGGGTGTCGCTCGAGGCATGGAAGGCCAATACTGGGCTCTCTTCTGATATGTTACTTACGCGTTTACAAACCGCCGAGAAAAAAGGACTTTTGATGCAAATGCCTGAAAAACTGCGTGCATCGCCTCAAGGTCTATTATTCTTGAACGAGTTGCTGGCTTTAATTAATGAAGATTGACCAGTGAATAAAAAGATGTCCTGAACATAAACAAGGAGTGAGTGATGCGTATTTCTCGACTACTGACACCGCTGGCAGCCGCTATTTTATTAGCAGGTTGCGCCACATCGGATCCTTACGGTGGCCAAACGCAGCGCTCTAGCACCGCGATGGGCTCTGGTATTGGTGCCGCTGTGGGTGCCGCTGCCGGTGCGCTGTCTGGCGACGGTAGTACTAGCCGCCGTGATCGTGCACTGATTGGTGCGGCCGTAGGTGCGGCAGCCGGTGCTGGCATTGGTGTCTATATGGATCGCCAAGAGCAGCAACTGCGTGAAAACTTGCAAGGATCGCGCATTGAGATTGATCGCCGTGGCGACGATATCGTGCTCAATATGCCTAGCGGTGTCACCTTTGGTTTTGACTCAGCTGAACTGACCAGCGAAGCGCGCGGCTCTCTTAATGAAGTCGCTAATGTTCTCACTCAGTACCAAGACACCCGCGTTAGTATCGCCGGCCACACCGATAGCACCGGCGATGCTAGCTACAATCAGCGTCTCTCCGAGCGTCGCGCTCAAGCCGTATCGAGCTACCTCACCCAGAATGGCGTTTCGTCCACGCGTCTTAATACCTCGGGCTATGGTGCTACTCAGCCAGTGGCCAGTAATGACAATGAGCAGGGTCGAGCCCAGAACCGTCGCGTTGAAATTACCCTAACCCCTACCGGTAATGGTCAAGGTTGATACGTTCTTGAATTAACCTGGCTGTTGCCGACTAAAGCCCGCTATGCTCCCATAGCGGGCTTTTTTATTCACTTGCTGATGAGTCTTCATGCTGTCCTACCAACATGCCTACCATGCCGGTAATTTTGCGGATGTGCATAAACATCTGACACTTTACGCGGTGATTAATCATTTATTACGTAAAAAAACGGCTATTACATATGTCGACACTCATGCAGGACGAGGGCTTTATCCCCTTAATGCGCAAGAGACGCAACGTTTGCAAGAGTATCGCGAAGGCATAGGGCCGCTGTGGCAAACCCGCAATGAGCTAAACGATCCGTTGCTGATCGCGTGGCAAGCAGCGGTAGCCACTGCTCAAGCCTCCTCAGCAACCCTGACGCACTACCCAGGCTCTCCCTGGTGGCTGAGTCATTCGTTGCGTGAGCAGGATCAACTGCGGCTGTTTGAGCTGCATCCCGGCGAGCACGAGCAACTTTCTACTCAGGAGTTGCCAGCTAACGCCCAGCGTGTGTTTGGCGATGGACTGGCGGGGCTGGAGGCCATGTTGCCCGCGATAACACCACGGCTATGTGTACTCATCGACCCCAGTTATGAGCGCAAAGTGGAATATCAGGAAGTGGCCGATACCGTCGCTTATACACTGGAGAAAGCGCGCCATGCCGTGGTATTGATCTGGTATCCGCTGCTACCCGCTGGCCACCATCACACGCTATTAGATGCCTTGAAAGAGAGCGGGCAGCGCAAAATATGGCGCAGCGAGCTGCTGCTGCGTGAATCCGGTGAGCAGGTTCACGGCATGTTTGGCAGCGGCATGGTGGTGATTAATCCGCCCTGGGGCTTGGATGAGCGACTAGCCGCTGCAATGGCGGAAATTACGCCGTTATTAGGTTCTTCTAGTCGCTATCAGGCGGATTGGTGGGTGGGAGAGTAGTGTTGGTAACGAGGGTAACGAGTAGCTCTCTTACTTACCGATGCAGAAGCTGCCGAAAATCTCGCCTAGTAAATCATCGGCGCTGAATTCACCGGTGATTTCGCCCAATGCCTGCTGAGCATCGCGCAGATCTTCCGCTAGCAGCTCTCCTGCGCCGTAGCCATCAAGCTGAGCACGGCCTGTATCAAGGGCTGCCATAGCACGATCTAAGGCATCTAAATGCCGTCGGCGGGCAGAGAAGCGACCCTCGGTGGTGGCGGCAAAGCCCATGATATCTTTTAAATGTGCTTTTAAGTTATCCACACCCTCGCCCGTTTTAGCGGATAAACGTACGGTGGGGGGCGTTGTGGATAAATCTAATCCAGGCGGTTCCGCACTGGTATCAATCTTATTGCGCACTAACGTCAAGCGCTGCTGATCGGGCAGGCGGGCGACAAACTCGGGCCAGATGGCCATGGGGTCGGTTGAGGCGGTCGTGCTGGCATCCACTAACAGCAGTACGCGATCGGCTTTCTCTATCTCGGCCCAGGCGCGAGCGACACCGATCTTCTCAACGGCATCAGGTGTATCGCGCAGTCCGGCGGTGTCGATGATATGCAGCGGCATACCGTCGATATGAATATGTTCGCGCAGCACATCCCGGGTCGTACCGGCAATATCCGTTACAATGGCGGTGTCTTGCTCCGTGAGGGCATTCAGCAGGCTCGATTTGCCTGCATTGGGCCGCCCTGCGATTACCACGCTCATACCTTCACGCATCAGAGCGCCCTGGCCTGCTGCTTGGCGCACGTCGATTAACGTTTGCTGAACGCTGTTCAAGTGCTCAGCCACATGGCCGTCGGCAAGAAAGTCGATCTCCTCTTCTGGGAAATCAATCGCCGCCTCAACGTAAACACGTAGCTCGATCAGCCGCTGCACCAACGCTGACACGCGCTTCGAGAATTCCCCCTGGAGCGAGCGCACGGCATTTTCGGCCGCTGAGCGGGAAGTGGCATCAATCAGATCGGCGATAGCTTCTGCCTGGGCCAGATCGAGCTTGTCATTGAGAAAAGCCCGTTCAGAAAACTCGCCAGGGCGCGCTAGACGTGCGCCGAGAGCCACACAGCGCTCCAACAGCATATCCATAATAATGGGACCGCCGTGGCCCTGTAATTCAAGGACGTCCTCACCGGTAAACGAGTGGGGACCGTTGAAGAGCAGGGCGATGCCTTCATCAATAATGCTTTCAGCGCCCTGGAAGGGGCCGTAATGGGCGTAACGAGGAGAGGGGCAGTGACCTAGTATGGCCTCGGCGATAGCGCGGCAGGCAGGCCCTGAGACGCGAATGATACCAACACCACCGCGTCCAGGAGGGGTAGCCAATGCGGTAATCGTATCTTGAGTATAAAGTCGTTCAACCATGGCGAGCCTCTTTAATGGATGCGTACAGTGTGAGTTTGTCATCTTTAAAACGCCAGACCCCCGCACTGGGCGGGGGTCTGAAGGCTTCAACTACCACGGCAGGCTATTTGGTCTTCATGCCTTTGCCGATGGTCGGGTCATTCTCGATTTTGCGCGTAATGTAGTACTGTTGCGCCACCGAAATGATGTTGTTGACCACCCAGTAGATGACCAGACCCGCCGGGAACCACAGGAAGAAGAAGGTAAAGATGATGGGTAGCATCTTCATGATCTTCGCCTGCATCGGATCCGGGGGCGTCGGGTTCAACATTTGCTGAACGAACATCGAAATACCCATCAGGATCGGCAGAATGAAGTACGGATCCTTCACCGATAGATCCTGAATCCAGAAGATAAACGGTGCGTGTCGCAGTTCGACCGATTCCAGCAACATCCAGTAAAGCGCGATGAAGACCGGCATCTGAATCACAATAGGTAGACAGCCCCCCAGCGGATTGATCTTCTCCTTCTGGTAGAACTTCATCATTTCTTGCGACATCTTCTGACGATCGTCGCCATACATCTCTTTCAGGCGCTGCATTTCAGGACCGAGCTTACGCATGCGGCCCATGGATTTGTAGGCTTTGGCGGAAAGCGGGAACAGCACGGTCTTAACCAGCACCGTTAGCAATACAATCGACCAGCCCCAGTTACCGACGATGTCGTGGATCTTATCCAGCAACCAGAAGAGGGGGTTAGCGATAAACCATAGCCAACCGTAATCCACGGTTAAGCGAAGGTTTGGTGCCACCTGCTCTAGGTAGTCCTGAATCTTCGGACCCATATAAAGGGTAGCACCTAACGTGGCTTCGCCTTCTGCGGCAATGCTGCTAGTGGGGCCAGCAAAGGCTACGACGTTACGATTACTTGAGTCGGTGGTAACGTAGTAGAGGTTTTGCTGATCCTGCTGAGGTGCCCATGCCGAGACAAAGTAGTGCTGAATAATTGCAATCCAGCCGCCCTGTGCTTCGCGGTTTTCAAAGTTACTGGCTTGAATATCTTCAAAGTCGATCTTTTCGTATCGTGCATCCGGCGTTGAGTAGGCAGCCCCCAGATAGGAGTTCATACCCATTGAAACGCCGCTTGAAGGATCGGGGCTATTATCGCGTGCCAACTGACCAATAAAGCGCGCACTAACCGGTGCATCGGTGTTATTGGCTAGGTAGTAATTGACGTTAACCGCATAACTGCCGCGCTCAAATGTGAGGCGCTTAATAACCTCGACGCCGTTAACGTCGGCGGTTAGGTCGATGCTCAGCTCTTCATCGTTATCGCCTAAACGATAGTCGGTATTTTCAGGCGTGAACGCGATGCGGCTTGCTTGACCATCAAGCTGAAGGCCTGAGCGAGCCACGTAGCTGCGGCTGCTGTTATCCGACAACAGCACGTAGTTCCGCTCTGACTCGAGGGAAAGTTTGTGCTGAGGTAACGCGGCGTAAACAATATCGCCACCGTGTGGATCAATACGTACATCAAGAACATCGGTCGTTACGGCAATGAAATCACGGCTAGACGTTTCGCTTTCAGTATCGCCAGGAATACCTTCACCAACCGCATTTGGCTGCGATGTGGTACTCGGAACGGCTAAGCCGCCCTCGCCATCGTCAACATTGCGGGATGGTACTGAATTGCTAGATGGTACTGAATTACTGCGTTGAGTCGTTTCAGGCACTGAATCGTAATTCGGCTGCCCGTAATCCTGATTCCACTGGACGACTAGCAAGTACGCCAGTACGGCTAGTGGAATCAGTAATAAAAGTCGTTTTACGTCCATGAGGGTTCTGCCCGCTGGGTGGTGAACATGCTAATGGCGCAGTGTCATTTACTCGACCCTTGACACACGAAAGCCTGCCAGACGGCAGGCCGAGGTCGAGCGGCGAGGTGTGCACCAAAGGTCACGTGTCACGCTCTGGCGTTGGTGCTGCGATCACCGCCTGTGCGTCACGCTGAAGTCGCTTCCACATGCCGTGTAACTGGCGATGCAAGGTGTCGTTGTCGATATCCTGAACGCCGCGTCGGGCAAGCACCACGATATCCACAGAGGGTAAGTGATCTTGACGAAGACGGACAGATTCTCGAACGAGACGCTTGAAACGGTTGCGATCTACGGCGCGTTTGACATTTTTTTTGCTGACTACCAGTCCAAGGCGGGGGTATCCCCGAGTACTTAAGCGAACTAACGCCATCATACCTTTGCCATGCACTTTCAGGTCGGCTTGCTCAAACACGTGACTGAAATCCCCAGCATTTAGTAACCGTAACTGCCGGGGAAAGCCTTTCTGTGGCACACGCAATCCGAGATCAGGCGCTCAGACGCTTGCGGCCCTTGGCACGGCGACGTGCGAGGACGGCGCGACCGTTTTTGGTTGCCATACGAGCACGGAAGCCATGCGCGCGCTTGCGCTTGAGAACGCTAGGTTGAAAAGTGCGTTTCATAACTCGTTATTCCCACGTGGTTTAGGACGGAAAGTGAATTCCAAAAAGCCCGGTCCAGTGAGGAACTAGCCGGGGAGATTCAATTCAAGACCGGAAATTGTAGAGACTTCCTTTGCTGGGTGCAATTTTTCCTTGCATAAAAAGCGTTGTGGCGTCATTGCGGCCATGCTGGCAGTGAGAATTATAGCAATCTATGTTCTGGCTATTATTACTAATAAGTAGTTCTAAACCTGTTGTTATTAATAGTGGGGATACTATTTGTGGATAAGTGGTTTTAATTATTATTTATCAATTGCCTATAGACATAAAAAATCTGTGTGTAAGTTCCGTATAAACAGTCTACAAGATGTTAAGTAGATGTGTTTAACCTAAACGTAAGTCGCTTTTTTGTTAATTATCCCCGTTCCTCCACATGGTTTTCCCGTAGGCTCACTGCAAGTTGTCCACAGGGCAATATTCAAGCTTAAACCCGTGTGGATAACCGAGGCTTTGGGCGCTACAATGGTCGGCCGTTTTCAACCGATGGTGAGATGAGTGTCACTGACGCTTTGGCAACAGTGCCTGGACAACCTGCAGGATGAGCTGAATTCACAGCAGTTCAATACCTGGATACGCCCGCTGCAGGCAGAAGAAGGAGAGTCCAACGAGCTGCGCTTATTGGCGCCGAATCGCTTTGTGCGCGATTGGGTGAGCGATAAGTATGCCAAGCGGATTAGTGAACTAATGCGTGAGCTCGCGCCGGCCAAGCCGCCGAAAGTGAGTTTGACGGTAGGTAGTCGCCGTCCGGCCACGCAGGCACCTCAGCATCGCGACTTGGGCAACCCCGTATCGGCTTCTCCATCGCGTCCTTCGGCACCGGCTGTTCATACGCCTCCGCGCGGCGATATTGCCGATGAGCGTGAAATAGGCAGGCTGCGTGATGAAGCTCCCAGTCGGCGTAATAATGAGCGCCAGGTACAGGTAGAGGGCAGCCTGAAACATGGTAGCGGACTAAACCCGAATTTTACTTTCGATACTTTTGTTGAAGGTAAATCAAACCAACTGGCTCGCGCTGCCTCCCGCCAGGTGTCTGAAAACCCCGGCGGCGCTTATAACCCGCTGTTTTTATACGGCGGCGTGGGTCTTGGTAAAACTCACTTGATGCACGCCGTGGGTAATGCGCTGGCAACGCGGCGCGAAAATGCCCGCGTGGTCTATCTGCACTCAGAGCGTTTTGTCGCCGATATGGTCAAGGCGTTACAGCTCAATGCGATTAACGATTTCAAGCGCTTTTATCGCAGTGTTGATGCATTACTTATTGATGATATTCAGTTTTTCGCTGGCAAAGAGCGTTCCCAGGAAGAGTTTTTTCATACCTTCAATGCGTTATTAGAAGGTGGTCAGCAAATGATCCTGACCTCTGACCGCTATCCTAAAGAGATCAGTGGGGTAGAGGAGCGCCTTAAATCACGCTTTGGTTGGGGGCTCACGGTCGCGATTGAACCGCCGGAACTTGAAACCCGCGTAGCCATCTTGATGAAAAAGGCCGACCAAGCTAAGGTCGATTTACCTCACGATGCAGCTTTCTTTATTGCTCAGAAAATTCGTTCCAACGTGCGCGAATTGGAAGGTGCATTGAAAAAGGTCATCGCTGATTCGCACTTCATGGGCAAAACAATTACCCAAGACTTTATTCGCGAATCGCTGAAGGATTTGTTGGCCCTTCAAGACAAGCAGGTGGGCGTCGATAATATTCAGCGCACAGTCGCGGAGTATTACAAGATCAAGGTAGCGGACTTGCTCTCCAAGCGCCGTTCACGTTCGGTTGCCCGCCCTCGTCAGGTGGCGATGGCGCTTGCTAAGGAGCTAACCAATCATAGTTTGCCGGAGATTGGTGATGCCTTTGGTGGGCGTGACCACACAACGGTGTTACACGCTTGCCGAAAAGTGAAATCATTGCAGGAAGAGAGCGCGGATATTCGTGAGGATTACAAGAATCTGCTGCGCCTGTTGACCAGTTAACCACCCTATGGGACGGGCCTGTTACGCGCAGGTCTTTCAGGATATAGAACCGGAGTATTG